>NZ_JBSSCD010000001.1:0-4495819 GCF_054059435.1 Marmoricola sp. URHA0025 HA25 | reverse complement strand
CAGCAGGGCGATGCCGACCGGTTCCTCGCCAAGCTCACGCAGCCGGGCGAGGTTGAGGGACTGGATGGGTGCGGTCCAGTCGACGTCGATGGTGGTGTGGTCGTCGAAGAGGCCGGCCAGCGGGCCGGTGACGAGCTGCCCGAGCGCGTCTCGCAGCAGGCGCGTCTCGTCGAAGAACTGCTGCTTGCTGGCATAGCGGCACTGGCTGACCAGGTCCTCGGTGGGGTTGTCGAGCAGGTGCCACAGCTGCGGGATGGTCGTCTCGACCAGCGTGCTCTGGTCGCATGAGTAGCCGGTGAGGTACTCCAGGCCCGCGAGCACGACGCGGGCCTCGGTGGGGCCATAGGGGACGCGACGGTCGCCGACGCGCATGGACCCGACGAGGCCACCGACGAGGGTCTGCCAGCGGCGGAACACGATCGCGGCGCGGCGCTGGGCCTCGGCCGCCGACAGGTTCTCCCAGTCGTGGCCGAGCGGCCCGAAGGCGATCGGGTTGATCCGGGTGCCCAGTCCGACGCCGATCGCGAACGGATCGACGCCGTAGATCTGGCACAGCTCCTCGTACTCGTTCTTGGTGTCGCCGAGAATCAGGACGCGGTAGCCGTAGTCGAGCATCCGGTTGCAGAACGCCTTGGTGGTCCCAGACTTTCCTCCACCTGGCTTGCCGAAGCAGAAGATGTTGGGGTTGGTGACCGCGATGTCGTCGCGCAGCACCCACCCGAGCGGGTCGGCGTAGAAGGCCCCACCGCAGTGCTGGTCGATACCCATGACCGCACCGGTCGGCGGCAGACCCGGGGCGGTGATAAAGGGCCAGAAGACCGGCGCCTGGTCGCTGGTCATTCGGTAGGAGGCGACGGGCGCGTTCGCGGCCGCCCAACCGCGGCCGACCGCGGCACGGCCCTGGCGGGAGACACCACGCGGGAACAGACGCGGGTCCTTGACCGGGTCGGCTGCGGCCGGGACGGCGGGCAGGTCGTGGCCGAAGTCCGAGAGCAGTATGGCGACGTCGCGGCCACCCTTGGACACGGCGATACGGCGGCTCATCGGCCGATCCCGCGGTCAGGGGCGGTCGTCGGCGTGACGACCTCGCTCGGCCGCCTGGCGGGCATCGGCGGCTCGGCGACGTCGAGGCCGAGGCTGTAGCGCTGACCGTTGAAGTAGCCCAGCCGGTAGCCCTCGTCGTGCGGCTCGAGCACGTCGGGGCGCAGCGAGCGGCCGGTCTCGGCATCGGCGACCCCGTCGTCGTACCCGGCCTCGTACCGCGAGTCCTGGTGGTAGCGGAGGTGGTGGTTGGTCATGGTGCTGCTCTCCTGGTCTGTGCTCGCTTGCTCGGGCTGTCGCCCACAGAGGGCATCGACGGTGGTCCTGGTGCTCATCAGCCATCGCCCTTTCGGGTGAGGCTCACGCCGAGCGGCACGACGGAGGCGGCGAAGGCGACGTCGTGGGCGATGTCGAGACGCATGGGCGCGAACCCTGCCCGTCGGATGGCGGCGTCGAGGCGGCGGCCGAAGTCGGCGATGCGCTGGGTCTTGGGGACCGTGACGGTGGCGATCGCGTACGGGCGGGTCAGGGAGTTGCCCCGGGCCAGTTTGGCGTCGAAGCCCCGGGCCTTGGCCTTCTCGATCTTCTGCCTGGTGCGCTCCTTCATGCCGAGCTTGCCGCGCAGCCCCTCCGCGAGATCGGCCTGCCACTCGGCGTTGCCGGTCTGCCGGTCGGCCTTGGACTGGCGCACGATCGGGAAGGCGACCATGTAGGAGCGTCGCTCGCCGGGCTCGCTGGGCATCAGCACCGGCGCGAGCGCGCCCATAGCGGCGCCGCGGTCGGGCAGCTTGAAGGTGGCCGAGACAGAGTTCCAGGCGTCGTGGGAGTAGTGCCGGATCGTGGAGTCGGCGCCCGAGGGGCCGGCCTGGGCCCAGGGCACGTCGGCGTTGACGCCAGAGTCACCGTTCTTGCGGATCTCCTCGGCGCGCATGGCCAGGGCATGGATGATCCCGGCCCGATCGCCAGGGGCGAAGCCACTGCGGCACGCCAGTGCGAGCTCGGGAGAGGTGAGCCAGTTGACCGCGGTCATGCCAAGGCCGCCGACCAACTGCTCCTGCATCTCCCCGAGCAGCAGGTACAGGGTGCGGGCCCGGCCGTCGAGCCCGCCGCCGGCCTCCCTGGCGTGCTTGGCCAGGTTGGCCTCGGGGACGACGATCGTGACGAACTGCTCGGTGCGCACCGAAGCCTGCGTCAGCCAGTCGGCGAGCTCGTCGTTGGTGCGACGAGCCCGCTCGGGGGCGTTGTCGGAGCGGTGCTTGCGGACCCACAGCTCTCGCTCGGCGCCGTCGTCGGGCACGGTGCGGACCAGGAAGATCAGCTCCTCGATGAGCTCGGTGCGACCCGCGACGTCGATGAGGTTCGACAGAGCGGCGCCGAGGCGGTCGCGTTCGTCGGTCTCGGCCATGCCGATGCCCGGGTGGGTCACGGCCGCCGTCACCGCCCACGCGCGGGTGGCGTGGTCCTGGATGATCGCGATGCGGTTCTGTGAGCCGCCCGATGGTGGGCCGTCGTGGATCTGGAGTCCCTGGAGCCGACCGGGCATGTCGGGCTCGTCGAGGTCCTCGATCGCGCCGGCCGATGCCTTGGACCGAAACCGGGTCCAGCCGGTGAGGCCGCCGAGGCTGTAGCTGAGGGTGGCGACCAGCCAGCCCGTGGTCGAGCGGCCGCGGACGGGGATGATTGTGACGCCCGCGAAGCCGACCCAGATCAGCAGGAACATGCCGGCCGAGAGCCAGGCGCCGGTCTTGATGGCCCAGAAGAACGGCAGGCTGCCGATGGCGAGGAAGGAGAACTGGAAACCGTTGAGGCCGAAGAACCAGCCGATCTTTTCGCGGGAGTAGTCGGAGTAAACAGCCATGGGTCGAACCTCGATTTCGGGCTTCGTGTGTATGGATGGGATCGAGCGGTCAGACCGCTACTGCTGCGACTTCCGCGCCGCCAGCGGCACCACCAGCTCCGCTGCCGGGACCGCTTGAGCCGCCGGGGCCGCCGCTGGGCGGCGTCGGGCCCTTGGGAGGCTTCGGGCCGCCGTCGTGGGGTCGGCGGTCGGTGTCGTCGGGCTGCGGGCCGTCGGGCATCGAGTTGTCCGGGGTGTTCTGGTCGTCGCTCGAATTCGAGCTGGTGTTGCCGGACTTGTTCTGCTTCTGGTCTGAGCCGATGGCGGTGAAGTCCGGGTACTGGTTGTGGTCGCCAACACCGGCCTGGTTGTTCAGGTCGGTGCTGATCGCGGCGGCCTTCGCGCCGAAGCTGCTCGCCATGCCGATGCCCGTACCGATCGGGCCCAAGGCGCTCTTCATCGCGCTGGCGAAGCGGCCGTTGGTGGCGCCCTCTGCGGAGTCTTCGCCCGAGGATGTGCCGTGCTCATCTGTGGTGGAGGCGGCGCTCGAGCCGGTCTCGCTGCCGCCCTTCTTGCCGGACAGGAGCCCTGAGATGCCGCCGTTCGCGGCAAGGCCCTGACGCATGGCAGCGCCTGTGGCGGTGCCGGGGTCAACGAAGGCCAGCAGCTTGAACAGGGCGTAGGGACACACGGCGCTCATGCAGATGAGCACCACGCCGGGGACAGCGCTGCCGATTGCCTGCTGGGTGGTGTCGGTCATCCCGGTGGCCGCGCCTTCGGTCATCTTCACGCCAATCCCGAGGACCAGGACCATCAGCACGGGGGCGAAGGCGGCGGCGTGGATCCAGCGCACGCTCTTCCAGAACCAGCTCTTGCCGAACTCCGCGACCAGCCCGGCGGCCGAGATCTGGCTGGTGGCGACCAGCACGATCAGCGAGGCGGAGCGGACCAGGAACACCATCAGGTGCGCGAGAGAGGCGATGATGAGGAAGATGCCGAGGAAGCCGAGCACAGTGGCGGTGACCGCGCTGGTGACCGAATCGGTGGAGAAGTCCTGCCACAGACTGATCTGCGACAGGTCGGCGCCACCGAACAGCGCCTGGATCAGCGCGCGGGTCAGGCCGCCGCAGGCGGCGATGAGCGCGATGCAGTACCCGAGCCAGGACGACCAGACTAGGACGAACTGGCCGGAGCCGACCGCCGCTCGGCCGAGCAGCTTGGCGTCGCGCCGGAAGGCCGCCAGGCCGAGCTGGCCGACCAGGAAGATCACCATCAGCGATCCGGCGATCCAGAAGCAGTACTGGTAGACGCTGCCGGCCGGGCCGTCGGTGGACAGGTCCGGGGTGAGCCAGGAGTCCATCAGGTTAAGGATCAGCCGGAAGAAGAACAGCCCAGCGTTCCAGATGGCCAGCATCGCGGCGGTCCACAGGTTGGTGGCGACGCTGCCGGCGGCGTCGCCGGCGGCACCGGCCAGAGCCGAGAACGGGTTCGGGAGGTCACTGAACGGGTTCGGGACGTCGATGCTGCTCGGCCGGCCGGCCGAGGCAAGAAGGGTCGTGGACACGGCTGGTTCTCCCTAGTTCGCTGTGGTGTCGCCGGTGGTGCCCGCTCCGTCGCCGGAGGGGTTGTCGGGTGCATTGACGGCGGCGTTATCCGTGTGCACCGCGGCGGGCGTGGTGGTCCAGGTGAGCCAGCCGGCCTTGAGCGCGAGCGCGCTGCCTGGCCAGGTGTTCGGTGCGGGTATCGGTGGAGCACCTGGGGCGATCATCCAGCGGCCTCCCGCAGGGTTGTCGGACCCGCTGTCGGGGTTCCACTGCATCCGCTCGCAGGTGCCGTAGCCGATGGAGGACTGGGAGCTGATCGTGGCGTCGACCTCGAACAGGACGCAGGCCACCGTCCAGTCCGGGCCGTCGGTGCCCTTGACCTGGGCGGCCGCCGGGATCGCGAAGACGGTGGCGCCCGGTGACATGGTCGGTCCCATGCCGGCGGCGCCGAGGAAGGAGGTGACGTTGGCAGTCATCTGCCAGGAGTCGGCGCCCGCTCCCCCGGGCATGGCCCAGTCGTCGTAGACGTGGTGAGCGGTCGCCACGCTCATCGCGCCGATGACGGTCTGGCTCAGTGCGGCGAGCTGCCCGATCGCGCCCTCGGGGGTGTGCGGGAACCCGGTGGGCACGCCGTCGGGGCCGGTGATGGTGGCCTCGGGGATGCGGATGGGCTTGGCGAGCTGGGTGGTCGGCGTGGTCGGCTTCATCGCGTCCGCGTCAACGGTGAGCATCGGCTGCGCTGCGATCTGGTCGCGGTGCTCCTCACCGAGGGCGGTGTCGCTGTTCATCTGCTGGCTGGTCAAGGTCGGCTGCTCGCCGGGCGAGGTGCCGTTGACGGCGGAGTGGATGGCGAGGTAGACCGCGTAGCCGAAGCCGGCGACGAGGAACAGGGCCACGATGCCTGCGGAAGCCAGGATGGCCAGCAGGCGGTTGCGGCTCCACCCGTCGGTGAGAGACGTCTTGGCCCCGATGGCGGTTCGCGGCATCAGATGCAGCCGTTTCCGAGGATGCCGTTGACCATGCCCGGCAGGACCAGGTAGGCCACGGCGCAGATGAAGACCACGACGACCGAGATGACGCCGACCTTGGAGGCGTGCGGCATTCCGAAGACGCGTCCGGCGATGATCGCACCGAGGGCGACGATCACCGAGATGGCGAACAGGGTGATCACGCCCCACAGGACGTAGCCGGTGATCTCATCGGTGGGCGCCACCGCTCCGGGCGGGGCCTTCGGGCAGATCTTGGTCGCGACCATGATCGAGGTGGCGGTCAGAGTGGACATGGGCTGGCTTCCTTTCGTGGATGTGCTGGGTTTCAGCGGTCCTGGCCCTCGACCAGGGGTTCGTGGTCGACGCCGTCGCACGAGGTGTCGAAGCCGTCCGCCGCGAGGGCGGTGGCCGGGGCGGGCAGTCGGTCGCGCAGCTGGCCGGCCGCACTGAGCAGTGGCTGGGGCAGCGGCGTGGATGTCGGGCCGTAAACGCTGAGGTCGCGGTCCAGCGGGATCTCGACCAAGCCGTCGACGGCGTCAAGTGCCCGGATGGCCGGGCCGAGCGATCCTTCGACGGGGCGGCCCCACTTCTTGCGGCGAGGGCCGAGGACCGCGACGGTCACCTGGGCGGCGGCCTGGAGTGCGTCCAGGGCGACCTCGAGGCGGCGCATCCCAGGGACCGTGGCGGTCGTGGCCACGACAAGGACCGGTGCCGTGGCAACCAGCTCGGCCAGCCAGCCGTCGGCCAGGAGGTGGTCGAGGTCCCAGCCGCAGTCGAGGAAGGTGACCGCGACGGGCCGGTCGGGGTCGGTGGGCAGCGGCACGGCGGCCGCCGTGCTGATCCGCTCGGCAGCACGCTCGAGGAGGATCCGGTGGTGAAGCCCATCGCGCAGGCCGCGGCGCCAGCCGGTGCCGGTAGCACCGAGCTCGGCTGTACTGGCCGAGGCCAGGCCGCTCGCCGAGGCCGAGCAGCACTCGACGACACGGGCCGGTGAGGTGGAGACGGTGGCCAGCGCGAGGGCGAGGATGGTGGCTCCGACACTGCCCCCGGCGCCGATGATCGGGATGACGGTCTCGGCCGCGAACCACTCCCCCGACGACGGCGACGCGGCGGCGTTACCGGCGGTCCCGGGGCGGGCAGTGGAGCGGAAGCGTCCGGACTGCACTGCCTCCCAGGCTCGCTGGAGCTCACCGAGGGAGACGATCGGACGACCCGCCCCGGTAGCGACCGCCTTACCGGTTCGGGTGTCGTGCTTGGGGTCCTGGGTGGTCGTAGTCATCACTCGCCGTCCTCACCCAGGGCCTGGCGCGAGCGGGCGATCGCGTCGTGGACCTCGCTCGGGGTGAGGTGCTGGAGCCGCTCCTTCGCGCGGTGGCTAGCGCGGAGCCGCTCCCAGCAGGCGTCCATCTCGGCGATGGTCTGCTGCTCGAGCGCGGCGACCTGGAAAAGACGGCTGATGTCGCCTGGGGTGAGGTCGGAGTCGTTGGTGTCCATCACCAACTGAAGGCGCCGCAAGGAGCCCTGGTGCTCACCGCTGCCGGGATTGGTCGGGCGGCTCATGCGACGTACCGATCCGAGGCGGCCGTCAGGGCGGCGACGCTGGTGTTGAGGTGCCGACGGATCGTGGCGGAGGAGACACCCAGCCGGTCGCCGACCTTGCGGGTGATCTCGCGCCCGCCGAGGCCGCAGTTGGCAGTCCGACCGCGGGCCGGAACGGTGGTCTCGGCCTCCTCGATCAGCTCGGTCAAGACGAGCCGGTCACGGTCGCTGATGAGCCCCTCACACACCCCCCAGGCCAGGAGGGCCTCGACCTCCTGGGTCGGGGTCCGGTCGGCGAAGAAGTCGACGGTGAGCTGCTCGCGGGTCTTCTCGTTGAACTGGGCGGCGTCGACGCCGGGCTCACACTCACCCTCAAGGAGGCGTCCGTACAGCAGGCCGGTGTTGGCCCAGGCGCGGTCGGAGCGGCGTACCTGACCCAGGTCGCCGAGGTCGAGCAGGACCCCGGCGCGGGTGGCGGCCAAGATGTTGGCGGCTACCTTGCGGCGGCGCTTCCAAGGGAAGGAACGGACCTCGAGCCACAGCTGGGCGGCTACCAGGTCATCGATGCGAGGAGAGAACCCGGCCAGCCGGGCCGCCAGGGTGGCGGCTCCCGGCAAGAGGGCCCAGGCCAGTGCGGCGCCGGCGAAGTGGTCATCGCCGGCGTCGGTGGCTGCCATGTACGCCAGGGCGTAGAGGGCGTCCTCGCGCTTCTCCACGTCGACAGTACGGAGCCAGTCGCGCAACTCGTCGACCTCGACAACAGCACTCAGGCGCTCGTCGTGGGACGACCACGTCGACCAGCGCTCCCGGACCTGCTGCATCAGCAGGCCGTCCTCTTCCAGCCCCAGCTGCTGCTGCACGCTCATCGCGGTCCTTTCGTCGTGGATGGTCACGACGGAAAGGTCGCCTTCGGGCGTTACCGGTTTCGTTCCCGCAACCCGTGTTTTCGGAGGGGGAACGTGCCTGGGGAACGGTGCGCGAACTCGCGTTTGCGCAGGTCAACGCAACGTTCCCCGAGAAGTCGAGAAAGTTTGGGCTGACCCGTTGAATACCGTCCCAAGACCTATTGGTTCTATTAGCCGGTTGCGCGGTATCAAGGCCTTGCGGCCATACCCTGAGGGGGTGAGGTCCACCGTCGACAGGTCTCTCTGGGCACCGCTGAGCAGGAGGTGAGCACCGGTGACGACTCAACGTGGCCAGTCCTGGCTGCTCGCCGACCGGGGCATCCTCGACCCCGACGACCGCGTCTCGCAGCAGCTCCTCGCGCTCGCCCACGCCCGCCAGACCCGGCCCCTAGGTCACCTGCCACCGAACACCCAGCCTCAGGGTCAGGACAACTGATGGTGCCGATCGCCGGGTCAGGAATGCTTAATGAGGTAGTCGTCGCGGACAAGTGGAGCGCGGAGCACTCGGCTGACCATCGAGATCGCCAGACCTTCGAAGGCTGGATCGTCGAAGTTGAAGTCAGCTCGGTAGCGACCCGGGTCGAGTAGATGCTCGGCCGGCGCACAGGACGCCGGCAGTCCGCTCTTATCTCGGCGTGCAGGTGGCGTCCCCCAGGCGGCGTCGCGCTCCCCGCGTGCTGTTAGATGTCCGGATTGCACTGACATGTGAGGCAGGCCGGGATTTATCACTTCGGAGTCGCCGGGCGCTCGTTTCAGTTAGGTATCGCGCGGCTGACCACTCGCTGGCTTAGTGTCGGCCGCTTCGCGACGCAACTCCTGCAGATGCGGCTGCTCTTTGGAATGCGTCAAGCGCAGCGTCCCGTTGGGCGATGTCGTTGAACAAGCCGCCGAGCTCGAACCAGAGCTGTGCGCCCGTTGGCGAAGGGGCGAGCCCCGTGAGGATGGCTGCAGCGCGCTCGTAGGCACCGTTAGCGGTGCGTGGGTCGCCTTCGATGGCTGCGACCCGGCCGCGCAGGAGGTGTGCTTCGGCCGCGAGCAGGGGCACGTCGACGGCGATGTCGGCACCGTTGGCGATGAACTCCATGGCGGCGTCGTGGTGGCCGAGCTCGAGTTCGGCTCGCGCGAGCATGAGGTGGTGTTCTGCCACGTCGATGGGGCGGGGCGCGGACCAGACGAGTTCCTTGCCGGCCTTCTCAAGAGCAGTCATCGCGCCACGCACGTTTGGTGGTTCTGCCTTGAGTTGGGTACCGGCGTACCGGATGCGCACTCGTGCTCGGTCGCGGGCTGCGGCGCCGAGTTCGAGAAGCGCGAGCGCGCGCTTAGACAGGTCTAGGGCGACATCGAACGCACCTTGCTCGGCTTCGACAGCGCTCGCTTGCCAGTACGCGAGCGCCTGGTCGAGTGGGGTTTCGCGTTCGTCTGAGGCTTGGATGGCGTACTTGTACAGCTCGAGTGCGTAGTTGGTTGTCGCCTCGTTGCATGTAGGCGCCGGCGATGGCGATGGCGAGTTGGTTGGCTTCTGAGAGCCCTTCGAGGTTGAGTTCGCGGGCGATGACGGCTGCGTGTTCGCCGAGTTCGATGGCACGTCCGGCGTCACCGATCTCGCAGTAGCAGCGAGTGAGTGCGACAACGGCACGGAGCCAGAGAGTGTCGGTCCTGGGCGTGGACGTGACTTGTTCGAGGGTCTGGATGGCCTGTCTGAGGTCGCCGTGCGCTTCGAGTGCGAGGCCGTGGAGGTGTAGGGCGCGTCGTTGAAGATTGCGCAACCCCGGGACGTCGAGACCGCGTACAGCTTCAGTGGTGTGTTCGAGAGCCGTTGTGTTCTCGCCGAGTGCGAGGGCCATCTCTGAGAAGTCGAGAAGTAGCTCGATCTGGCGTTGCTGGTCGATGCTGACGCCGGTGAGGAGCTCTTCAACTGTGACATCGAGGCGTGAGGCGATGCGTTGGAGGAGCTTGTTGTCCAGGCGGCGGTCTCCGCTTTCGATGCGGGAGATGTGGGCGGGGGAGACGTCTCCTCCGGCGATGTCGGCTTGGGTGAGGCCGGCTGCGATGCGTGCGGTCCGGATGCGTTGTCCGAGCTCTACCGGGTCGATGGCGCGGCTGAGTTCGAGGAGGTCCGGTGTCACGTGTCCAATTCTGGCGTGCGCGGTGACGGTTCGGTAGGCGTGGGGGCGCGAGCCTGGTCGCGCATCTCGGTCTCCGGCCGGCGGGTGCGGTTCGGCGTCGCGGTGGTTCATCAGGCTGACGCTTGTGTGTGCTCGGGTGGGATGTCGGGCGGGAGTTCGCCGCGGGCGAATCCGATGCCGCCGGGGCCGATGCACCAGTCGAGGACTTCAATGGGCATCTGGTCCGGCCCGACGAGGAGCATCTTGCGGAGCCATGCGCGGTCGTCGCCTGGTTCGGGTGCGGGCCCGGGCGGTCCGCCGACTTTCCAGAACGCGTGGTCCGGGTCGTCGATGCGGCTGAGGAACTCGTCGACCTGGTAAGGCCAAGTGGGTGTGCTCCACCACCAGCGGGCTTGCTTGCCCCAGTTGGCGAGCATCATCAGCGTCGCGTGCGGGCCGTGGGAGTCGGCGAGGTCGAGGAGGTTGTCGAGCATGTGTCCAGCACGGTTGGAGAACTCTTCGAGCTCGTCGCGTGCGAGTTCGGCGAGGGTGATGCCGTGGGGGAGTCCTCGGTCGGGTGCGAACACGTCGTCGTGGAGGCAGCTGAACCAGGCTTCGAGGACTTCGGTGTATTCGAGGGTGAGGGCATGGCGGCTGTCGAGTCCTTCGGTGAGGGCGTCTGCGAACTGGGTCCACATGCTGTCGCGGATGATGCGGGTGGTGGCGACGTTCGCGGCCATCATCTCGGCGTCGTGGATGCGTCCGGCGCCGTGCCATTCCTCGAGGACGGTGTCGCGCCAGAGCATCCGGGTGAGCGCGACGGGCGCCCAGGTCAAGAGTCCGGGTATGTCGTCGGGGTGGGGTCCGTGTTCGGTGAGGACGCGTGGGAACGCCTCGATGTCGGCTTCGGTGATGCCGTTCATCTGCCCTCCCCTTCCTGGTTCCACTGGTGTTCCTGATGCTGCCACGAGCCGCCGACCTCGCGTCGATCTGGGCGCAGAGGAGCCGCGACTTTCCGCTTGGGAACTCGTTCTGTCGGTACTCGGGTCAAGAGTTCATCGGAGTGGCGAACCTCGCGTTTTGACCCTCCAGAAATTCGGGGAGGGTATGGTCCGAGACGTAGCGGAAGGGAGGAAATCTGATGAACGTTCAACATCTCCAGAAGCCCTTCACCTCGACCACCGCCGCTGCCCACGTCCCCAACATGAGCCACTCCACCAATCCCGCGCCCAGCCGGCATAGTCGGCGATTGCACGCTCCGTCCTCGCAGGCACGGTGAACGTCATGACCAGCCACGCCCACGGGGCAACCCGATGACTGCCACGCGGACCCTTGCTCGGTTCGAGTTCGAGGCGCACATGATGCCGGCCATCGCGGCCGCCTCGGACCGCCTTGTTGCCGGGCTCCCGGACCCCGGCCGGTACAGCGTCCTGTACGAGGTCCAGGCGTTCGAAGCTGTCCCGGACGTCGTCATCGTCCAGTACGACCCGGCCGCTCAGCGCCACCGCCTTCAGCATGGCGCCGCGCCGGTGACCGACACAACCTCGGCTCGAGTACTGCGGGCGCTGACCGCTGGAGTCATTGACATCGACGCGCTCGCTGCAAGCTCGGCCGTGTCCCGCGCGCACCTTCGCCGCAGCGTCCTCCCGACCCTGGCGGAGGGCGGCTGGACGAACCCGCTCGGCAGCCGAGCAACCGATGTCGAGCTCCTGCATGTGTTCGAGCCGCTGCTCAGCTGGGTCGTCACCGTGGAGGCCAAGCGGTCGAAGTGGCGTGATGCTGTCTCGCAGGTCCGGCGTCATCAGGCGGTAGCGAACCGGGCGTTCATGGCGCTCGACGCCGCCCACATTGCCCCGGCGCGCACGTACGCGAAGGAGCTCGCGCGAGACGGCATCGGCCTGATGAGCGTGGACGCCGCCACTGACACCGCTGCCGTTGAACGGATGCCGAGCAAGCGTCGCCGTCACCTGGACCTTGCTCAGCAGGTTCTGGGGGAGCGGGTCTGGGAGATGCGTCTGGCCCAGACGATCGTCGGGACGACGTCGCACGTGTTCGGGAGAGTTCTCCCATTCGTCGCGAGCGCCTGACATCGCCTCAGTCCGTTCGCTAGCTCAGGTGAGCAGCGTTTCCCAGTTCCCGAGGTGGTTGGGCGCGCTCTCGCCGAACAGCTGCGCGGTCGCGGAGAGCCCGGCAACGAACGCCTTCGCATCCTGGACAAGCTTCAGCGCTTTCGCCTGCCGCTTCTTGGGGTCGCGTCCTAGTTCACCGGTCAGCTCGGCCACGCTGAGCAGGTAGTGCAGCTGCTCGTCCTTCTTGTCCCAGGTGGTGGGGGACAGGGTGCGGCAGTACTTGCACGTGCACTGTGTGTGACCGGGCTGGTCGAGGAGCTTGCGGTGGTCGGGGTAGAGGGTGGTGTGAAGGACGTTTCGGTCGAAGTACCGCTGGCGTTCCTCGTTGCCGCCGCCACCGCCCTGCGGGGGCTTGTCTTCGTAGGCTCGTTCGGCTCCGGACATCCCGGTGGAGAATCCGCTGGCGCCCAGTGCGGTGGCCAGCCATCCGGTGCCGGCGCTGTTGGGAAGGAAGACGACCTTGCCCTCGGCCCTCGCGGTACGTGC
Organism: Marmoricola sp. URHA0025 HA25; assembly: GCF_054059435.1. NCBI lineage: Bacteria > Bacillati > Actinomycetota > Actinomycetes > Propionibacteriales > Nocardioidaceae > Marmoricola > Marmoricola sp. URHA0025 HA25. Next base: position 4,483,244 of record NZ_JBSSCD010000001.1, on the reverse strand, counting down.
GAGTTCCCTGTAGCCGGCGAGGACGTCGGCGTGGCGGAGCTGCGAGTAGTTGATAGGCGTTACCCGCGGCCACATGACTCGAACCCACCACAGTTTCTCGGGGTTCTCGACGAGCTCTGCGAGCAGGTAGTCACGGAACCTGCTGTTCGAGAGCCAGGTGTGGTGGAGCGTGAGGTTGACAAACATCGGCTCGTCCTCAAGTTCCTTGCGGGACTTCCTCACCCACTCCATCGCAGTGTCGAGTTCGGCGACCCCGGCGGTGCCGACCCAGCCGCTCGCGGAGAGGAACACGTTCGCGCCTGCGTCGTACTGGGCGTCGAGGACCCTGCCGACCCACTTCTTCTTGGGGATGGCGGGGACCTCCTTCGCCCACGGGTACCAGGTCTTGACTGATTTTGCGGGGACGGCGTGGGGGGCCTGGTTGGGGCCGTTGAGGGTGTGAATCTCGGGGTCGGCGATGCGCAGTGCGGCCTGCCGTACCGAGTGCATGAACGTTTGTGCTCCAGCGGGGGGCTGTCGGGTCAGGCGGGTTGCTGCTGCGATGCCGGCCTCGGTGCCGACGGACTTGGCTGCGCGGGTGATGAGGTCGGGCAGCAGCGCGGAGTGAGCCCAACTGCGGTGGACCACCAGGGTGGGGACGTCGCCGTTGAGGATTTCGCCGATGGTGGGGGCGTTGGGTGCTGCCGGGGTACGGACGAGCGAGCGGGTCACGGGGTGTCTCCTAGGTTCAGTCGAGGTCGTTCAGTGCCCGGGCTGCGCTGCCGCGTTGGTATGCGGTGGGGTTGAGCATCCGGGAGACGACGTTCTTGAGGTCGTTGGGTAGTTCCTCGGGTAGTTCGTCGGCGCCGTCGGTGAGCCGCTTGATGGCGGCGGCGTGGTCGAGTGCGTGGGCCCTGTCGCCGTAGAACGGGTGCTGCCCGGTGACCATCACGTGGAGGACGACGCCGATGCCGAAGACGTCGGCGAGCTGGCGGGCTTTCTCGCCTCGGAGCTGTTCGGGTGACATGAACGGCACGGTGCCGATGAGCTCGGGGTAGACGGTGAGGGTCTCCTGGTCGAGGACCTTGGCGAGGCCGAGGTCGAGTAGGACGGGCTGGCCGATGTCGCCCCCGCGGAGTGCGATGTTCTCGGGCTTGATGTCGCGGTGCACGGTGCCGGTGGCGTGGAGTTCGGCGACGCCGCCGATGAGTCCGCGGGCAAACCGGCGTACGTCGTCGGGCGGGACGGTTTGCCCGGGGGTGAGGTAGTGGGCGAGGTCTCCGCCGTCGATGAACTCGAACACGAGGGCGGCGTGGTCCTTGCCCTTGATGGTGACGGTCCGGGTCTCGCGGAGGTTGACGACGTTCGGGCAGGAGACCGACTTGAGGCCGCGGATTTCTCGCTTGAGGAACGGCTCGGGGTAGTCGGGGTCGATGATGACCTTCACTGCGAGGTCTTCTCCGCCGACGGTGACCTTCCAGGTCTCGCCGTAAGCGCCGGCGCCGAGCGCGGTCGCTGCGGTGGCTCCGAATCCGGCTGCGATGTCGGTGTCGGTGAACTGCGGCACGAACGGGGGCTGTCCGCCCGGCTGGTAGAAGGCCCTGATGAGCTGCACGCCGGCTCCTGTGTCTCTCGGTGTCTCAGCCGTTGACCGGCTCGATGGTCAGGCGCTGGAGGACCTGGCTGGGCAGGCACCGGTGCTCGCCGAGCACGGTCCGGATGAGTTCGCGGAGGTCGTCACCTTCGTGGCCCTTGTGCCGCAGGAGGAGCGCAACCCACGCGTCGCGGGCGTCGCGGGCGATGGCGCGCATCTCGTCGGGGTGGGCGAGGTACACCCATGGGTCGGCCGCGGTCGCGGCGTCCGGGCTGATGTTGGTCCGCGGGGACACGATGATGTCGGCGACGAGGTCAGGCATCGCGACGCCGCGGTCCTCGGCGACGAACTTCAGCTGTGTGTTGGCCTGTCGGACGTCCTTGATGGACAGGGACTGGTCGGGGTTCTCCTCGGTCTTGGCCTCGAGCGCGACCCAGATCTGCTCGGCCCAGCACCAGACCGAGTCGGCACGGGCCTGACCGCCGGGCTTGCCGGCGTCAGCGCCGAGCCACTTGCCGAGATCGGTGAGCGCGGGCTCGCTCTTCTGGTGCTCGACCGCGGCGAGGCGGGCGTCGATGGTGTCGAACGCGGTGCCGACCTTGGTCCGGGTAATGCCTCGAGCGACCGTCTCGGCGATGCGCTTGAGGGCAGGCAGGTCGCCGGCGACCTGCTCGACCGGGACGTCACCGGGGTCGGTCTCGCGGAGCCAGGTGGTGCCCTTCGCTGCCTTGTGGGCTTCGGCGAGGAGACCGGTGCCGGTTCGCTTCGCGTTCGCGTCGGACGCGGTCGCAGCGAACGAGTAGACGGCGGCGAGGTAGGTCCAGAACGACCGATAGGAGCGGAGCTTCTCCTCACCGGAGAGCGCCTGGGCGGCTGCCTGCGCGGCGGCGCGCGCGCCGACGTAGTCGCCACGCCAGGCGCACTGGGCCGCGAGAACCTCGTGCGGCGCAGACGCCGCGAGCTTGGCCTCACCCTCGATCGGAGTGCGGGTGAGGCGTGCACGGACCTCGCGCAGGTGGGGCTCGGCACCGGTGTGCCAGGCGTCGCCCTGCTCGAGGAACATGTCGATGTTGTGCTTGATGTCGGCCAGGGTCTGTTCCTCGGAGTTCTCCGCGCCGAAGTAGACCTCGGCCTGCAGGTCGACGTCGAGGGAGCCGATGCGGCTGTTGTTCGTCAGGTACCGCATGAGGTCGGTGCCTTGGACGAGCACGATGGCGTGGTCGTTCGGGCTGCGGGTCGCGCGGCCGGCGCCCTGGACGACACGGATGCGGGTGCGCTCCTCGAGGGCCGCACGCGCGCGGAGGTTGGTCGCGAGGAACTGCTCCTGCAGGTGCGGGAGCTCGGGGAGGCCCTGGAGGACGACCAGGCGGCACGCGTCGCCGGGCAGGTCGATGCCGTCGTACCGGCCGGCGAGCGCGAGGACACCCTTGGGTGCCTTGGCGAAGACCTCGGTGGTGGTCGCGATGTCGTCCTTGGTGAACAGCGGCGAGCCCGCGACGTTGACCGCGGTGGCCACCTCGACTGCCTGGTTGGTCGACTTGGCCAGGACCAGCGTCTTGCCGGCGGCCGTCGCTGCGGTCTGGGCGACCTGGAGGGGGTCGGCGTCGGTCAGGTCGGAGAACACGAAGTACCGGCGGCCCGACCGCGGTGCGCGGGAGTCCTGCGGCAGCGGCACTCGCTTGATGGACTCGCGGCCGAACGCTCGGTTCAGTTCGCCGGCGTGACCGAGGGTGGCGGACAGATAGATGCGCTGGTCGGCGTTGGTGAACGGGCGACAGGCGCTGGTCGGGGGGATGAACGGCCGGATGCTGATGGTGCGCCAGGAGACGTAGACCAGGCAGGAGTTCAGGCCCGAGCGGACCATCTGGGCCTGCCACCACTCCGGGCTCTTCTCGGGCAGTTGCGCCAGGGCGCGGTCGAGGCGGGCAGTGAGAGCGTCGTACCGGCTCGGGACGACGAGTCGGACGTCCCGCTTGGTGCCGATGTCGGGGGCAGGGGACTTCAGGCGCTGGACGAACATGCCGTCGAGGCCGGTGGCGACGATGTCGAGGATGGCCTCGTACGCCGGGTTCTTCCGCTGAATGTTGAGGGTCCACGCCTCGGCGACGTACTGCTCGGCGGCGTGGGCGTCGTCGAACAGAATGGTGCCGGGCTCGCCGAACTTCGGGCTTGCGTTGAAGATGCCGGAGTACGTGGTGAGCGCGACGGCCTCGGCGGACTCGTACGCCGCCTGGTCCTTGCCGTCCCAGTAACGGTGGCTGTCGACCAGAGTGACGGCCGCGATCTGCTCCCGACGTGCGACCTCGGCGACCTGGTAGGCGAGCTGCTTGGTCGGGCAGGCGTACACGACCGGCTTGTCGAACTTCATGCGGCGCCAGGTGGTGGCGAGCAGGCCGACCATGGTCTTGCCGGTACCGGTCGGCAGCTCGAACGCGACGTCGGGCTGGTCGACGAAGCCGGGGGCGTAAGCCCGCAGGAGGTCCGCCTGTGGCCGCCACAGCTCGGGGATGGCACCGGGCTTGCGGGGAATCTCGTCGAACAACTCCAGCGGTGTCGCCGGTACTGCGACCGGGCCGCTCACTGCACGGAAAGCCATTCGAAACCGCTCCTGACAAGCATTGACAAGTCGTATCCACAAGGTTCGACAAGCCCCGTTCGGGGTCCTCGAGGCGCCACTCTACGCGTAGGTCGGGCCGGAAACGGAACTGAAGCCGGTCTTGCGTGGCTGCTTTTCTCGTGCGAACCTGAAATCACGCGGTTTATCCGCGTAAAGTTTCACTGTCTCGCTAGCACTCGCTTCCCAGCGTCCAGCGAGTCCCCAGCCAGGACACTGCGCAGCTCGGCTCGCGCAGGGCGCGCCGAACTGCCTCGGCGCAGCCTCGCGCCGACGACGACAACAATCTCCCAGGGAGGGCAGATGACCACCAGCATCACCGGGAGCTCGGGCGAGCCCGAGACCGCCGCCAAGCAGCACCTGTACGACATCTGGCAGCACCCCCGCTACGGCGAGTACCCGCCGCGCGAGGTCGTCGACACCGTCTTCGCCCATGGCTTCGCCGCCGACCTGTCGCTCGGCATCGGGCAGGTCCACTTCGATGAGGTCAGCAAGCAGACCACTTGGACGTGCATCGCGGTCACCGACCGGGTGCTCCTCCAGGTCAGCGCGACCGCTGTCGGTCCCGGCGGTGACATCTGGAGCAGCTCCCGGCCGGGCCGCAGCGCCGTCGAGTACCTCGAGTACCCGAACGTGACGGTGGTGACTACGCCGCTGGCCAACCTCGCCGGCGTCGAGGTGACCGCCACCGGTGACGTGAAGGCGTGGCAGCCCGAGCACGCGGTCCGCCGGACGTGGAAGTTCCGCTTTATCGACGGCACGGACTTCGAGCTGAGCACCAACGAGGTCGACCGCCTGGAGCACCCGAACGTCTCCGAGGTCGCGACCTTCCTCGCCAGCAGCATCTGAGGCTTCCAAAGCACGAGGCGTGCCAGACCACTCCGTGTTCGCTTTGGCCGCTTAGTCATTCTAGGCCGAAGTGACGCACGTCCGGATCTCGGCATTATCCGGTAAGCCACCGCGCGGGTCAGGACAAGGACCGGAAAGCGCTGGTCGACATCAACTGGGCCTCCTCAGCCGTGGTTGTTCAGGACCTGGAGTTCGCCCTCCTTGATGTGCACCGTCGATACGAGCGCGGGCAGCCGAATGGTGCCCTGCTGGCCGGCGCCAGCCCAGTCCACCTTCCAGTACGAGTTCGCGGTGACGGTGTACTCGTGGTTTGGCTTGTTCCAGGACGTCTTCTGGTACGTGTAGCCGCAGTCCGGCGACGGCCTCGTCCCGTCGACCGAGCTGTTGTACGGGGTGCCCTGACCACAGTTGATCGGCGCTGAGCCATCACCCATGTCCCACTCGACCCTCTCGACCGTCGCGGTCGCCGTCACCGTGATTCCGCCGGCGCTGGCCGACGCTGTGATTGGCCCGTACGTGGTGGAGGTCGGGTTCTGAACCCACATCCACACCGGCACGCCGATCACCCCCATCGCCTTCGGGTTCGCCTCCGTCGGCATTGGCGCCAGACCAACCGTGATCGCGTGCATGTTCATCTGCTTGATGGCCAGCTGCGCGACCTGGTACGGGGTTGGTCCAGTACCGGGTCGGTCCGGCGGATTCGTGAGCCAGATCGGGATCGCTCCGTAGCCGAGCACCTGGCAGCCGTAGATGGCGCCATCCGGGTAGTGCCCACCCCACGCCGGATCAGTCGGCGGCGGCTGGGGATCGGCCAGCCACATGTAGCACTGGTTCGCATTCGACCACCAGTGCCCGTTGTCCTGGCACGGGACCGGCCCCTTATTGACCAAGTTCGAGCCGTCGCTGTAGCACGCCGGCCCCGTATCCCCGGAGCTCCCAGGGCCAGGGCCGTGGGTCGGGTTCGGGGTCGGGGTCGGATCGGGCACCGTGACCCACACCGTGCACTGCTGGGTGGTTGGGTTCACGAGCTGGCACTTGGTCTCCGCGTGTGCGGCCGGTGCGATACGAAGAACGACGATGGCCAGAGTTGCCGCGACGCCCAACAGCAGTGACGCAGTCGCCCTACCGGTGCGGAGCGGGGCGTAGCTCACAGCGTGCATTTCCCGACCTCCTGGTCCTCACCGACCGCTACGCGCCAGCCATTGGCACGGTCGGTATTCCAGTGGTAGTTGGCGACCGTGTACCGGGTCGTCAGTGCAGACACTGGCTGGCCGACCTGCTTCCCGGCCCGGTCCGTCACGCGGGTTGCACTCGCGTCCACGCACACGTCGATGGTGACGTAGGGGACTTTGCCCTTTGCTGGGTTGGAGTTGTCGAGACTGATCGTCCCGACTTGCATCTTGGTGACCTTGGTGTCGCCGGTCTGCTTCCAACCCTTGGACCGCCACTGACTGAGCGTGTTGTGCTCCGCGGTCAGCAACGTACTGACAGCGACGGACTTGAGGAGCGATAGCGGGGTGCTGGGGTCCTGCCCGATGCGGTCAGTAGTGGCGAAGTACTTTTCGACCATAGCCTGCGCCGCGGCAGATGCCTGGCTCTTGGGGTCTGGTGACGTAGAGGGTGAGGGAGCAGCCGCACTGGTGCTGGCTAGCGGCGTGGAGTGCGGAGAGCCACCCCCGCAGCCAGACGCCGCCATGGCGACGGTCAATAGCAGTGCGACTCCCCCGCGAGTGGTTCGCATCGTGTGGTTCTCCTTCTGTGTGCTGCTGGTCATCCCGTTGCCTTCCAGCTTGAGATGATCTTCCTCGATCGTTCCGAGAGGTCTCTCGGGGCGAGGCCGTCGTCCGAGCGGTTGTAGACCTCCTCGTTGAGGAACTTCTCGGCCTCCTCGAGACGGCCTTCGGCCTTCATGACGCGGGCGAGGTTGAACTGCATGGTCTGCTCGTCGGGGGCTGCGAGTACGCCGACCTTGGCGACGGCGTAGGCGTCCTTGATGGCGCCCTGCTTGAGGTAGTGGGTGGTGAGGATGTGGGCGGCGTCGGAGACCATGTAGACGGCTTCGTGGTCGGCGCGGTCGCCTTCGAGCAGCCAGGACCAGCCGGTCTCGCGGAGCTTGGAGTACGGGACGCCGTCGACGAGGGTGAGGGCTTCACGGAGGTCTGTCATGCCGGCTTCGCCTCGGCTTTGTGCGCGGGCCTTCTTCTGCTCGAAGAGCTTGGTGTCGACGATGACGCCGCCGGGGCCGGTGTCGAGCTGGTAGACGTTCTTGCCGTGTTCGCGCTTGGCGGGTGCGTCGGGGGCCTTGGGAAGGAAGGGCTGACCGGTGACCGGGTTGGTGCCGAGCCAGTCGCGCAGGATGGTCATGTCTACCCGCACCCGGTTCTTGTTCTCGTAGCCGAATGCCTCAACGACTTCGTCGGTGGTGGCCCCGTGGCGTGACTTCGAGGCCAGGTAGGCAACGAGCTCGGTGTAGAACCCGACGCGGTCAGCGACCTCGGTCATGTCGCCGCCGGCGGTGAGCTTGACCGGGCCGAGCAGCCGCAGTCGGGGCCTGGTCGGGTCCTTGGTGATCCACGCGTGGTAGTCCTCGTCGAGGGTGGCGAGTTCGGCCTCGACGGCCTCGCAGACCTTAACCGGGACGCGGGGTGCGACCTGCTCGAGGTCCTCCTCGGTGGTCGCGGCGGCTTCGACGTAGGCCCGGTCGTCGTCCTCGAGCATGGAGCGCGCGGGCTCCTGCTCCGCGGCTTCGGTGATCTCTTGGACGTTGCGGGGCAGGGTGTACTCGCGGCGGATCGCTCCGGACTTGTCGGTGAAGGCCTCCCAGCCGTCGATTGCCGTCTCGTCGATGGGCACCTCGACGTCGGCGAGGTCCTGACTCTGCTCGAGGACCTGTGCTGCACCGTCGGCGGCTTCGGCAGTTAGCCCAACCGGGATGAGGTCGAGTCCGGCCTTCTCCACCCGGAGCCGGCCATCGGGGGACAGGTCAATGGCGAACCCGCCGGCGAGGTCGCGGTCGGCCAGGACGACCGAGGCGCCGGTGCGGTCGGGGTGGTCGCCGATGACGTCGATGAGCCGTTGCAGGGACGCTTCGTCGGCCTCGACGGCGTCGACGAGGAGCAGGCGGGCCAGCCACAGCTCGTCGTCGATCTGGGTGGAGCGGCCGGTGGGGGTGTCGGTGCCGAGGCCCTCGGCTCGGTCGATCATCTCCAGGGCGGAGGCGAGGACGCTGTCGGCGGCGGCGTCGGTGGCGGTGGCGTGGTAACGGGTCCGGGTGGGGTTCATCCGGGCTGCCTCTGAGCCGGTGCCGACGCCGTCGATGCGCGCCGAGTCGGCCCATGGGGCCAGCGCCAGCTCGCAGGCGATGTAGCGCAACAGGTCGCGAGCGCGGTCGGTGTCGCCGGCGATGGTGATCGTGCCCAGGTGCTCGAGGTTGAGCAGCCACCAGTGGCCGTCCTCGTCGCGACCGACGGTGGCCAGGAGCGGGAAGGGCGCCGGGGCGCTCTGTGGGCCAGCGGCGACGCGAGAGCTGGTGGTGGCGGTCCACCGGAGCTTGTCGGGGCTGCCCATCCATGGGTCCGGCAGGTCCGCGGGCTCGGTGAGGTGAAGGGTTGCCGAGGTCTCCGTGAGCTCGACTGCAGCGACCGGCGGTGCGGACTCGTGTGCGGCGGCGATGTCGAGTGCGAGCTGGCGCAAGACGGCGTTGAGGAACTCGATGGACTGCTCCATCGGGTGCCCGGCGACGGTGATGGTCTTCTCGTAGGGCGCGAGCTCGGGCGGCGGCACCGCGACCGCGCGGCCGGGACGGCGGACCTCGAACTGGCGGCGCCGGCGGCGACGCAGTGCGAGGAGCAGGACGCCGGATAGCACCGTTCCCCCGGCGAGGCTGGAGACGACCCACGGCGCCGAGAGGATGTTGGTGTGCTCGCTGCTCGCCTGGTCGGTGGTGTCGTCGTGGGAGGCGGCTGGCGCGGTGGGCTTCGCGGGTGTGATCGGCTGAGCCGGGGTGCTCGGCGTGGCCGGGATGCCCGGGTCGGTGTCGTGCGGCGCCTGGTCGGTGGGCGTGGTCTGGTGTTGCTTCGGAGTCGTCTGGTGGGTCTTCGTCTGCGGGCCGTCGGCCGTGTTCCGGGGAGTGCGCGGCTGGGGAATGTGGACGGTGTACCCGGGCAGGATCAGGTCGGGGTTGGTGACGTGGTGGCCGTCGGGCTGGGTGATGCCGGTGGAGGCCTGGAAGATCTCGGGCCAGCGCTTCGGGTCACCGAGGTGGGAGGCGGCGATGTCCTCGAGGGTGTCGCCGTGCTCGACGACGTACGCCTGGGTGGCGTGGCTGGCGTTGTGGGTGCCGGGGATCTTCAGCACCCAGCCCTGCTCGAGGAAGCCGGGGTTGTCGCCGACGATGTGGCGGTTGAGCTCGACGAGCTCGTGGTAGCGGTTCCCGTCCCCGAGGTAGGTCTGGGCGAGGTCCCACAGGTTGTCTCCCTCGCGGACGCTGTAGGAGAACGTGGGGCGGGTGTCCTGGCGGGTCTCCTGGTGGATGGCTGGCGCGCGGTGGTGCAGAGCGGCCGCCGTGGTGGTGGTGTGCGTGTTCGGCGCCGGCGAATGCGGGGCGGGCGCGGCGATGGCGGCGCCGGTGTGGCCGAGGGAGGCACTGGCGAGGGGGGCACCGGCGAGGAAGAGCAGGGACGCAGCCGCGACGAGGTTGCGGGCCGCTCCCTGGGGCTTGCCGAGGATCGGCAGGTCGCGGGCCTCGACGCGGCCGATTCTGTAAGCCAGCTCGAGGAGGATGAGCACGGCGGCGATGAGCCAGGCGATCCAGACGACGCCCTTGATGATCTGGAGGGCGAAGGTGCCGTCGTCGCGGCTGAACAAGTCGTGCTTGAGGGTGGCCCAGTCAGGGATGTGGTGTGGGATCGGCTCGGAACCGAGCGCGAGCATCACCAGCGGCATCCCGATGAGGATGGCGAGGATGCCGAGGCTGGCCGCCAGGCCCTGGAGGCGGGTGGAGAAACGGGGTCGGGTGGTCATTGGGCCACGCCTCCTTCGGTGCGGATCAACTGTGCGGAGGCATCACCCGTGACCTTCAGGTGGCTGATGCCGAGAAGGCCGAGGAACGTCGTGTCGTAGGTCTCGCTGGTTGTCACCTCGATCGTGGTGCCGTTGACGATGCTGACCGATCCGTCCAGGCCGGCGGCTTGGAGGTACTGCTGGGCGGCGTTGCGAGCCGCAACGAAGTTCACGCTCGCCTGGGTGCCGGTGACGACGTCCCCGCTGACCTGCTCGGCGCCGACACGGGCGGCCTGGGCGGCGACGTCTTGGGCGTGCTGCTTGGTGTGGACCTGGCCGGGTAAGTCGGTGCCGATGCCGGCGATGCCGACGAGGGCGATCGCGCTGGCGATCATCCATACCGAGATCGAGCCGCGCTCGTCGCGGCGGTCGTCGCCGGGCAGCCGGTTGAGGGCGCCGGCGAGCGGGGCCAGCGGAGCGCGCATTAGGACCTGCCTCGGTAGGAGTCGAGCGGGCTGGTCATCGTCTCGGTGATGGTGCGCTGGTTGATCCCGGGCAGGCCGAGGCCGGAGACGTCGATGGTGCAGGTGACGGTGGCCTGGATCAGTGCCGCCGAACCGGTGGTGCCCAAAGCGGTCTTGAAGGCGCTGGTGTCGATGGTGACGTTGGAGCGGGTGCAGTGGATGCCCTGCTGGGCAAGGCTGGACATGGCCGAGGACTGGCCCGAGGAGGAGGCCTCGCTGCTGGTGCGGCTGATCGAGGCGCTGCGGGCGGCATCGTAGGCGGCGGACTGGACGGCCTGCTTGGCCATCTGGACGCGGCCGCCGAGGATGACCAGGGCGATGAACATGCCGAGCGCGACGGCGACCAGGACGGCCTCGATCGAGGCTGCGCCCCGCTCGTCGTGATCACGGCGGGCGTCGGGATTCCCGAAGGGAACGGGCCAGCTCATTGCGTGAGCCTCTCGACGGGCACGGTGGCGGACTGGGTGATCACGACGTTGACGCCGGGGATGACGCTCATGCTGTCGCCGGTGACGGTCACCGTTGCCGTGGTCGCCGTACGTGATCCGACCACGCTGGTGTTGACGATGACGCCGGGACCGCCGGCCTGGTTGAGGAACTGTTGGGCGGCGGCGATGCCGGAGGCCTGGCTGCCGTGCTGGGATCCGGCCTCTCGTGCGCCCTCTTGTGCGGCGGCGATGGCGACCGAGCGTGCGTGGTAGTACAGGGCGGCCTGGAGGCCGAGGAACAGCAGAGTGAACAGGCCGATCATCAGCAGGACCATCTCGACGGTGGTCGCTCCGCGCTCACCGCGGCGCTGCCGCCGGTGGGTGGGTGTGCTCAGCCAGCGCGCCAGACGAAGGCGCAGAAGGTGGCTGAGGCGGGTCATTCGTGGGTCCTTCCCGAAAGGGTGGTTGTTCGTCGAGCTACTTGATCTGGTCCTTCTTGGAGTTGACGTAGGCGGTGATGGCTGCGACGACGCCGCCGGCGATAACGATGAGGGCGACGGCCCAGATGACCTGCTCGATGGTCACCGAGCCGCGCTCGTCACGGTGACGGCGCAGGGTGTTGTGGGCGTTGGCGAGTGTGCGGTCAATGGGTGCCATCAGGCGGATGCGCAACAGGTTGAGGGCGATGAACTGCTTGATCATTGTCGGGTTCTCCTTGGTGTTAGGACTCGTGGCGGGACTCAGGACTGGATGATGCGGAGCAGGGTCGGGGCGATGAGGATGAGCATGAAGGTGACGCCGAGGAGGCCGCCGGGTACGTACATGCGCTCGGAGACGGCGTTGGACTTCGCGACTTCGTCGCTGAGCATCTGGGAGCGCATCTGGGTGGCGCGTGCGCGCAGGTGGCTGTAGATCTGGGCGCCGGACTCGCCGGAGAGTCGGGTGATGTCGGCCAGGTCACCCAGCTCGGAAACGGACATCTCTTCGGAGAGCTTCTCCAGTGCGTCCCAGGTGGTGGTGGTGCCGAGTTCCGCGGGCAGGAGCGCCTCGCGGAGACGCTCGAATGCCCAGTGCCGGGTGAGTTCGGGTGAGCAGGCGCGGACGAGGGCCTGGTTGGTGCCCGAGCCCTGGAGGCGCTCGGTGGCGACGAACTCGTAGTACGGGATGAGCATCTTGGTGAACTCGGCCCGCTTGGTCTTGGCGTCGTCGATGGCGTTGTAGTTGGGCAGGAAGAACATGCCTATAGCGGCGACGATGGAGAAGATGATCGGGAAGGAGAACCCGCTGAGGTGGATGAACCCGATGTGGCCGATGACGTAGGCTAGGATCGGGCCGGCGACCAGTCCGACGAGGGCGAAGGTGACCTTCTCGCCGTAGAACTGGGCGACCGACTTGCGCAGTACGCCGAGGTCCTTGTGCGGGGTGCCGACCCAGGCCCGGCCGGGGAAGACGCGCATGGCCCACAGGCCGACCTTCTCGGTGGAGTCCAGGTCACGTTCGGCGTCCTCGATGACGCGGCGGGCGCGGCGCTCGACATAGTCCGGGGAAAGCCGGTCAAGGGCGTCAGACAGGTCGGGGTGGGTCGGGGCCAGACGCCAGACCATCGCGGCGAGGGCGCCGCCGAAGATCAGGCCGCCGAAAATGGCCAGCTGGAGTCCGGTCGTCATCGTCCCTCCCCTTCCGGGCTGACCATGAGGCGCATGCCCTGGGGCGGCTTCGACATCGAGCGCATCCACAGCAGGATCGCGACGTAGGCCGAACCGAGGACGAGCAGGATGGCCTGCCCCAGTGCCGTGGTGTAGGGCTGGATGTAGGAGCCGTTGAGGAACATGTAGCCCAGCACGGCGATCGAGATGGCCGTGACCACCGTGGCCGTCGTGCGGGGCTTCTGCTGGTCGGCGGCGATCGAGCGGCGGGCGCGGACCGTGGCGGCGACCGATTCGGCGATGCCGTCGAGGGTGTCCGCGAGGCCGGCGCCGCCGGAGTTGGTGGCGGCGAGGACGAGGTTCAGAGCGATGAAGTCGCCGACCTCGTCGTCGATCTCGTCGGCGAAGACTCGCAGGGCACGGTCGATGGTCCAGTCCGACCAGAGCCGGTTGACCAGTCGGGTGACCTCGGGGCGGATCGCCTCTGGTGTGGTGGACAGCGACCGCTTGAGTGCGGAGTCCAGGCCCATGCCGATGGTGAGCCGTCCGGACAGGCCGCGGGTCCACTCCTCGAGCGCCTGGAGCCGTTCGGGGCTGGAGCCGCCGCGGGCCGGGCTGAGCAGGAACGGGAGCCCGATCGCCGCTGCAGGCAGCGCGACCACGGCGAGGAGGAAGCCGGTCAACACTGCGACGGCCACACCGACCAGGAACGCGATCAGGGCGCGGATGCGGGTGCGGCGTGGCATCTGCGCGATCCGGCGTCCTAGTCGGCCTTGCTGGTGCTTGACCGGGGTGCCGGGCAGAGTGGGCGGCGGCCCGACGACCAAGCCGATGATGCCGGCGACGAAGAGCGCGCCGCCGAGGGCGGGAATGAGCGGTGTCATGACGGCTGCACCCCCCTGGCTCCCATCGCGCGCTGGAACGCGGGCAGGTCGAAGCCGTGGGCTTGGAGCTCGTTGAGCAGGCCCTTCTTGATCGGCGTACCGCTCGGGGAAGCCACGGTGTTGCCGAAACCGGCCTCAAAGACGTGGTCGAGGTTGTAACCGGCGTCTCCGGGCTCGACCAGGGCGACCTCGGAGACCCAGCGGGTCCGTGACCAGTGGTTCTTGCCGTCGGGCTGGGTCAGCAGGCCGATCTGGACGACGACGTCGACTGTCTGGGCCAGCTTCAAGGTGGCCAGCTCCGAGGTTTGTCCCGCCTCCATGGCGCAGGTGACTAGCTTGTCCATCGTCTGCCGGGCGTTCTTGCCGTGGGTGGAGCTGATGGAGCCGGCTCCGGACTCCATCGCCTTGATCATCGCCCAGATCTCCTTGCCGCGGACCTCGCCAACGATCTGGCGCGACAGCGTGAAGCGGAAGGAGTCGTCGATGGCCTCGTTCAAGGTGAACTCGCCGGCGCGGCCACCGAACGCGTCGACCTCGGTCGAGCCGGGCCGGGCCTCCCAGGGCACCACGACGAGGTGCCGCTCGGGCATCTCGTGCAGGAAGAGCTCGTACTCGGTCTCGAAGGTGCCGATCTTCTCGAAGGGGTCGATGCAGGCGCACAGGGCTCGGATCAGGGTCGTCTTGCCAGCGCCCTGCGGCCCGGAGACCACGATCGACTTCCCGGCCCGGACACAGGCGCGCAGGAAGTTGGCCATGACCGGGGTGAGCATGCCCTTGGCGACGAGGTCCTCGAGGGTGATCCGGGTGAGGCGGTGGCGACGGATGACGACCACCGGGTAGACGGTGACGAATGCGGTGGCGGCCAGGCGGGCCCGCATCGGCTCTCCGTTGTCGTCGTTCCAGGACAGGGAGAGGTGCAGTTTGGGGACGGACTCGTTGAAGGGTCGTTCGTTGTCCTGGGGTCGAAACCGGTTGGCGACCCACCGGAGGAACTCGATCAGCTCCTCGTCGCTGTCGGCGACGGCGTGGGCGCGTTCGAGGCTGCCGTCGATGAGGTCGAGCCAGACAGTGTGGTGGCCGGTGATGATGATGTTCTCAACATCGTCGCGGTCCAGCAGCGGCTGGAGTCGGCCGAGCTTGAACAACGCGTCGTCGAGGGCCTTGCGCAGCCACTTGCGTTGTTCGAGTGTCCAGGGCTCGCGGCCGGCGGAGATGTCGCCCGAAACTCGCTGCTTGATGATGTCGGCGATGATCGAGCGGCCGCGCTGCTGGCGGGCGCCTGCGTCGAGGGCCTCGGCGTTGATCGCTTCGGCGAGCCGCGTCGTGGCCTCCAGGCGCAGTTCGCGCACCAGCTGCCAGTCGGCCCGGCCCGGCTGGTAGGCGCCCTGGTCTTCCAGCTGACTGGGCAACGCGGGCACGTCCCACGGCCCGGCGGCGCGGTGGCCGTTCTGCCCTCGGCCGTCGACACCGTCGATCACCACTCCGCCGGCCTGGTGGCCGTTGGCAGACCAGGTGACCTTGGGTCCGGTGGGCGCGTTGAACAGGGGCAGCCGGGCCGGGTCGGGCATCGGCTCGGAGTTGTGCTCAGACATCGGTGGCTCCGTTCGGCGCAGGGGTTCGGCCGCGGGCGGCCAGGGACCGGGCCGCGGCCGCGATCCGGTCCTGCCGGTTGGTCGGACGTCCGGCGAGCTCGTCGAGGTTCCCCGCATGCACCATGCGCAGCGCCTCGGCGGCGGCGGCGTAGGCCTTGATGAGTCCGGAGGTCTCGAAGTTCTTCGGGGGCCGGGATCCGTGGGAGTAGACCTCGGCAACGTCCTTGTCGTAGGGCAGGCTGGCCAGGACCGGCAGCTGGAGCGAGCGGGCAACCTGCCCGTCGCCGTAGGCCTGGACCCGCCGCGGAGCGTCTTGGACGATCATCATGGCGAGCCGGGCGGAACTGCCGTGCTCGCCGAACCGGGCCCGCAGGCTGGCTGCCCAGGAACGGGCACCCGCCAAGGAGACCAGGCTGTTGCGGGTCACGAGCACGACGAGATCGGCACGATCGATGAGCAGGCTCGGGCTGCCGACCAGGCCGAGACGACCAGCGTCGACGAGGACGTCGTGCCCGGCCTCGTCGAGGCGGTTCAGTACGCCAAGCAGCTGGGGCCACAGGGAGCTGAGGCTGGGGGCCTGCTCGTGGGAGCGGATGCCGGCCAGGAACCGGGCCTCGCTGTCGGGCAGCTTGGCGATCGCGGCGGCGAAGGCTTCGTCGAGGCGCTCCTCGGCCGCTGCGACGGCCAGGTCGATCAGCCCGAGGCCGGGTTCCAGCTCGCCGCGGAAGTGGCCGGCGAGCAGGGCCGAGGTGCCGGTCGGATCGGCGTCGAGCAGCAGCACCGGTCCAGGCCAGTGGTAGGCCAGGCCAGCCGCGGCCGTCGATACACCCGGAGAGCCGGATGCCGAGGTCAGCACGTACAGGGCCATGTCACTGCCCCCGCGAGTCCAAGACCAAGGCGACCTTGCCGTTGGCGGCCTTGGCGGCCAGGCCGGGAGCGGTGCTGGTGGGGACGGAGACGTCGACGACGCTGTTGCCGGTCTGCGGGTCTCCCCCGCTCGAGCCCGACGCGTTCGGCGCGCTGACACCAACCACGGTGCCCTCGATGGTGGCGGTGTCGGTGGCGAAGGTGGCGCTGTTGTCGTCGCCGACGGCGACTAGGCTGACCTTGTCACCGACCCTGATGCTGCTCGCCGGCATCTGCGCCGGGGTCAGGGAGAGGCCGACAACGGCCTGCCCCTTGGCAGGAACGCTGACCTTCCCGAACGAATGCGGAGTGACGACGCTGCCAGCGGCCATGTCGAGCTGGGCGACCTGGCCGATGACCGTCGACTCCTCGGCAGCCGGAACAGTCTGGAGGTCGGCGTCGCTGTTCATGTCGACGAGCTTGAGGTCACCGGAGGAGATGGTCTGGCCGGCGTGGATTGTCTTGACGACGGCGACGACCTGCTGGGAGTGGCTGGCTCGGGTGAACGCGAACGCCGAGACCACCGCTCCTAGGCACATCAGGCCGATACAGATGACGTAGAACAACGGCTTGCGGCGACGTCGGCCGTCAGCCTGCAGGAGCGTGGATTCAACGGCCGCAGTCACTTGAAGTCCTCCCGAGTTCGAACACGGTTCTGCCCACAGACGGGATCTGGAGTGCTCCTGGGGCTCACATCCCACAGAAGTCGCTCGTTACTCCCTAGCGAGAAATTAGCACGCTTGTCGATAGGGGGCGGCGCTTGTGTGTGCTCAAGGCGTGTCGCAGGGCGCACGGATCTCACATCGCCACGCTGCGCGGCGCGATGGATGGCGCCAGACCCGAGATACACCTGCCCTCCTCCGAGAAAGGACGGGCCACCACTGTAGAACCGATTGCGATCGAGAGGGTGAGACGGAGCTGCTTGCTCGACAGCGAGGTTCAGTTCAGGTCACGCCGAATGTGCCTTGGTATGCGCTAGGGCCCGGGCGACGGCACCGGCAGGGACCCGGAACGCCTGGGCGAGTGAGGCGATGACGGCGTCGCTGGGGCTGCGCGTCCACGCGCCACGTTCCCAGCGTCGGTAGGTGGACACGGCGACGTGCAACTGATCGGCGACGTCTGCACTCTCCAGACCAGCGACGAGCCGCAGGTAGCGCAGATCAGGATTGCCGTCGTCGCAACGCAGCAACTCGGGGACGGTGGCGCCGAGGACCTCCGCTAGCCGGTGCAGCAGCGCCGCGCTCTTGGGCTCGAACGCCCCGCGTTCCCACACTGACACAGCCTCGCCGCCCGCCAGCCCCAAGGCCCGCGCGACCTGCCCTTGGGTCAGTCCCGCCTTCTGACGAGCCTCGCGAAGCGCTGCGGGGTCGAGGGACGCGGTCACGGCCGGATCGTATCGGGGCCAGGCCCTCGCCACGGAGGCGAACTCCACCGTGCGGGCGCCCTCACGTCCGACCATCACGGTGCGACGGTTCCGAAACGTGTCACAAACCTGTCACTGGGCTATTTTGGGGGGGTGCACCGCGGTTCCCCCACTCCACGTCTTCGCAGGTCAGGACGCTTGCTGTGGAGCCGCCTGTCGGAATCGAACCGACGACCTATTCATTACGAGTGAATCGCTCTACCGACTGAGCTAAGGCGGCGGGGTGGTGCGCCGGACGAGTATAGGGGCGCGCAGGGACCGCGAAGAAACCGGATCAGCACTTCAGGTCGGGCTCGGGGACCTTGCCCTTCACGAGCCAGGACTCCACCGCGTCGTCGACGCAACTGTTGCCGCGGTGGAACCCGGTGTGGCCGTCACCGTCGCGGGTGATCAGCTGGCCGGTGTCGAGCTGCGAGGCCAGCGCCTGGGCCCAGGCCAGCGGCGTGGCCGGATCACGGGTCGTGCCGACCACCACGATCGGCGGTGCGCCCGCGGCGTGCAGCGCCACCGTGTGCTGGCCGCTCTGCACCGGCCAGCTCGCACACGTCGAGAGCCCGTAGGCGAACGCCCGGCCGAAGGTCGGCGAGGCCTTCTCGAACTCGGCGAAGTGGGCCGGCACGTCCTTGGTGGGGATGGTGTCGTCGTGGTCGAGGCAGTTGACGGCGTAGAACGCCTCCATCGAGTTGTCCGCGTAGCTGGAGGGTCCGCGCGACGTGTAGAGGTCGGCCAGGGCCAGCAGGTCGCCGCCCTGTCGGTCGTCGAGCGCCTGCTTGAGCGCGGCCGACAGCTGGCTCCAGTAGCTCTTGACGTAGAGCGGCATCCAGATGCCGATCATGCCGAGGCCCTCGGTGAGCTCGCGGCGCTCGCCGGTCGGCAGCGACTTCTGCTCCAGGGAGGCCAGCAGCCCCTGGATGGTCCGCAGCCCCTCGTCGACCGTGGAGCCGAGGAAGCAGCTGCCCCGGTCGACGCAGTCCTTGACGTAGGCGCGCAGCGCCGTCTCGAAGCCTCGCGCCTGCCCGAGCCCGAGCTGCTCGTTGGACAGCGACGGGTCGATCGCGCCGTCGAGCACGAACCGGCCGACGTGGCCGGGGAAGAGGTCGGCGTACGTCGCCCCGAGGAAGGTGCCGTACGACGAGCCGAGGTAGTCGAGCTTCCGCTGACCGAGGGCGGCCCGCAGGATGTCCATGTCGCGCGCCGCCTCCTTGGTCGACATGTGCCGTGCAAGGTCACCGCTCTCGTCCAGGCAGCCCTGGCCCAGCTGGTGGATCAGCTGGTCCATCTCGGCCCGCTCCGCGTCGGTGTCGGGATCGGGGTCGAACGCGACCAGCCGGTCGAGCTCGGCGGTGTCCACGCACTTCAACGGGTCGCTCTGCCCGACGCCGCGCGGGTCGAACCCGACGATGTCGTAGGCGTCGGAGAGCACGTTGCCGAACTGCAGGGAGCCGCCCGCGGCGAACTGGACGCCGGAGCCGCCCGGGCCACCCGGGTTGACCACCAGGGACCCGATCCGGTGGCCCTGTGCGGGCACCTCGAGCACTGCCAGCTGGATCGTCTTCGCAGCGGGGTTGTCGTAGTCGAGGGGCACGTCGAGCAGGGCGCACTTGTCACGACCGCAGCCCTGCCACTTCAGCTTCTGCTCGTAGAACCGCGCCAGCGCCGGGTCCGTGCTGGGCATCGGCGCCGTCTGCGTCGGTGACGCCGTGTCGGTGGGCTGCACTGCATCCGATGAGTGGGCGCTCGGGCTCGCGTCGTCGCCCCGGGTCGCGCCGACCACGACCGCCACCACCACAGCGAGCGCCACCGCGCAGGCAAGGAGCACGAGCGCGACGCGCCTCCGGTCGCCACCGGCCGGTGGCTCGGCCACGCCGGGCTCGGACGGTCCGCTCGGAGGCTCAGGGGGGTACGCCATGGGTCAGAGCCTAGGTCCACGCGCGAAGCCCGGAGCGCTGCTCGTCCACAGAGGGTCAGGCGTCGCCGATGCGGAGCGACACCATCAACGACTCGAGCGCGAGCATCGGCGGCACGTTGAACTCGAGCATCTGCTCCCGCGCCTCGAAGACCGCGTCGATGCGACGCAGGTTGCCCTCGGGCGTGGTGACCGCAGCCAGTCGCTCGACATCGGCCCGGATCTCCTCGTTGACGACCTCGGAGGCGGCTCCGAGCTGGAGGGTCAGCGCGTCGCGGTAGACCGACACGAGGTCCATCAGCCCGCGGTCGACCACATCGAGGTGGCGTCTCTTGGCGCGCGTCTTCTGCGACTTCTCGAGGTCGCGGAGCGCGGGGGCGTACTCCCGGGGCCGGCGGCCGCGCTCGACCACGCCGTAGATCCGGTCGAGGTCGTCCTTCTCACGCGCGTCGTGGGAGCCGGTGAGGGCATCCGCCTCCTCCTTCGCCACGTCGTGGACGGTGGCGGCCGCGAGCATGCACGCCCGCAGGTTCGTCAGGCTCGCGGGGATCTGCACCACGTGTCGGCGGCGCGAGCGGGTGTCGTCGTCGCGGGCGAGCGCACGGGCGCGGCCGATGTGCCCCTGGCTGGCGCGGGCGGCGTGCAGGGCGACCTCCTCGGACGCCCCGTCCCGGGTGCGCAGGAACCCGGCGACGTCGTCGGTGCTCGGGGTGGCGAGCACGACCAGCCGGGTGCGCGACCGGATCGTCGGCAGCACGTCCTCGACCGTGGGAGCGCAGAGCACCCAGACCGTGCGCGCATTCGGCTCCTCGACGGCCTTGAGCAGTGCGTTGGCGGCCGGCTCGGTGAGCCGGTCGGCGTCCTCGATCACCATCACCTGGTAGCGCCGCCCGACCGGCGCGAGAGCCGCGGTGCGGACCAGCTCGCGGACGTCGTCCACGCCGATCGACAGCTTCTCGGTGCGGGTCACGCGCACGTCGGGGTGCGAGCCGACGGCGACGTTGTGGCACGACTGGCACACCCCGCAGCCGCCCTCCTCGCACTGGAGTGCGGCGGCGAACGCGACGGCGGCGTTGGACCGGCCGGAGCCGGGCGGTCCGGTGATCAGCCAGGCATGGGTCATGTCGCCGGCTACCGCCTGCTTGAGCCGGGCGATCACCGGGCCCTGGCCGACGAGGTCGTCCCACACGGTCACGGCAGCAGCTCCCCGACGCGGTCGCAGATCTTCGCCGAGAGCTCGTCGCGGTCGGCGCGCGCGTCCAGCACGAGGTAGTGCTCGGGATTGGCCGAGGCCAACGCCAGGAACCCGTCGCGCGCGCGCAGGTGGAAGTCGAGCGACTCCGCCTCGATCCGGTCACGCTGCTCGAACCGGCCCAGCCCGTCGGCCGGCTCGACGTCGAGCAGCACCGTCAGGTGCGGCCGCAGGTCGCCGGTCGCCCATCGCAGCACGTGCTCGAGCTCGGCCGCGTCGATGCCGCGACCGGTGCCCTGGTAGGCGAGCGAGGTGTCGACGTACCGGTCGGTGATCACCACCGTGCCCTGCGCGAGCGCGGGCCGGACGACCTTCTCGACGTGCTCGGCCTTGTCCGCGGCGTACAGCAGCGCCTCCGTGCGGTCGGCCAGGTGGCCGGTCGCGGGATCGAGCACGATCCGGCGGATGTCGCGGCCGACGTGGGTGTCACCGGGCTCGAAGGTCAGCAGCACGTCGGCACCGCGGCCGACCAGCCAGTCGCGCAGCAGCCGCGCCTGGGTCGATTTGCCGGCCCCCTCGCCGCCCTCGAAGCAGAGGAACAGCCCGGAGTCGGCATACACACCACGCCCGGTGGCGGAGCCCGTCGAAACCACGAGCACACCCTAGACGCGACCTAGGACTTCTTCGCGGCGGCCTTCTTCGCGGTCTTCTTGGCGGCGCTCTTCTTCGTGCTCCGCTTGGCCGTCTTCTTCGCCGCCTTCTTCACCGGACCCTTGGCGCGGCGCTCGGCGAGCAGCTCGGCCGCGCGCTCCAGGGTGAGCTCCTCGACGGAGTCGTCCTTGCGCAGGGTCGCGTTGTACTCACCGTCGGTGACGTACTCACCAAAGCGGCCGGCCTTCACCACGACCGGCTTGCCCGAGACCGGGTCGTCGCCCAGCTCCTTGAGCGGTGCCGAGGCCGCCTGCCGGCCACGAGTCTTCGGCTGCGCGTAGATCGCCAGCGCCTGCTCGAGGGTGATGTCGAACAGCTGCTGCTCGGTCTCCAGGGAGCGGGAGTCGGTGCCCTTCTTCAGGTACGGGCCGTAGCGCCCGTTCTGCGCGGTGATCTCGTCCCCGGACTCGGGATCGGTGCCGACCACGCGTGGCAGCGACAGCAGCCGGAGCGCCTGCTCGAGGTTGACCGTCTCGAGGGACATGTCCTTGAACAGCGAGCCGGTGCGCGGCTTCTGCTTCTTCGGAGCGTCCTCGGGCAGCACCTCGGTGACGTAGGGACCGTAGCGACCGTTGCGTGCCACGATCACGTTGCCGCTCTCCGGATCGGTGCCGAGCTCGGTCTCCGCCCCGGCCGGGTTGGCGAGCAGCTCGCGGGCCATCTCGGCGGTCAGCTCGTCGGGCGGAAGGTCCTCGGGGACGTTGGCCCGCGGCCTCGAGCCGTCCGCGTCGCCCTCGTCGGCAGGGCCCTCGACGTAGGGCCCGTAGCGCCCGACGCGCAGGTCGATCCCGCTCGGCTCGCCGTTCGGGGTGAGCACCGGGAAGGTCGCCAGCTCCTTGGCGTCGATCTCGCCGAGCTCGGTGACCAGCTTCTTGAGCCCTTCGACGTCGGCGCTGCCGAAGTAGAACTCCGCCAGCTCGGTCTGCAGGTCCTTCCGACCCCCGGCGATCTCGTCGAGGATGTCCTCCATGCGCGCGGTGAACTCATAGGAGACCAGCCGGGCGAAGTGCTCCTCGAGCAGCCGGATCACCGAGAAGGCCAGCCAGGCCGGCACCAGCGCGGTGCCCTTCTTGTAGACGTACCCGCGGTTGAGGATCGTGCCGATGATCGAGGCGTACGTCGAGGGCCGGCCGATCTCGCGCCCCTCCAGCTCCTGGATCAGGGAGGCCTCGGTGTAGCGCGCGGGCGGCTTCGTCTCGTGTCCGCTTGCCCGGAGCGCCGCCGCGCTCACCGACGCGCCCTCGGTCAGGTTCGGCAGCTTGCTCTCGGCGTCGTCGCGGGCCGCGTCGGCGTCGTCGGTGCTCTCGACGTACGCCTTGAGGAAGCCGTGGAAGGTGATCGTCCGGCCGCTGGCCGAGAAGACGACGTCCTCGCCGTCGGCCGACGGGCCGCCGAGCCGGATCGTCAGGGAGTTCCCGGCGGCGTCCTTCATCTGCGAGGCGATGGTGCGCATCCAGATCAGCTCGTAGAGCCGGAACTGGTCGCCGGTCAGCCCTGTCTGGGCCGGCGTGCGGAAGTTGTCGCCGGCGGGCCTGATCGCCTCGTGGGCCTCCTGGGCGTTCTTGACCTTGGAGGCGTAGACGCGCGGTGCGTCCGGGACGTACTCCGCGCCGTAGAGCTCGCGGGCCTGGGCGCGGGCTGCGTTCAGCGCGGTGTCCGACAGGGTGGTCGAGTCGGTCCGCATGTAGGTGATGTAGCCGTTCTCGTAGAGACGCTGCGCCACCGACATCGTCGAGGAGGCGCTGAAGCCGAGCTTGCGGCTGGCCTCCTGCTGCATGGTCGTCGTCCGGAACGGTGCGTACGGCTTGCGGGTGTACGGCTTGGACTCGACCGAGCGGACCGTGAAGGCCGTGTCGTGCAGCGCCTCGACGAGCTGCTCGGCGCGGGCCTGGTTGACGTGGACGACCTTCGCGCTGTCCTTGAGCTGGCCGTCGTCACCGAAGTCGGCGCCGCGGGCGACCCTGACGCCGTCGATGCTGTGCAGCTTGCCGCCGAACATCCGCTGCTCGTGGTCGGCGCCTGCGTCGAAGGTGCCCTCCAGGTCCCAGTACGACGCTGCCCGGAACGCCATCCGCTCGCGCTCGCGGTCGACCACCAGCCGGGTGGCCACGGACTGGACGCGGCCGGCCGACAGGCCGGACATGACCTTCTTCCACAGCACCGGCGAGACCTCGTAGCCGTAGAGCCGGTCGAGGATGCGCCGCGCCTCCTGCGCCTCGACGAGGTCCATGTCGATCTCACGGGGCGTCTCGACCGCGGCCTGGATCGCCTGCGGCGTGATCTCGTGGAAGACCATCCGCTTGACCGGGAGGTCCGCCTTCGGCTTCAGCTCGTCGAGCAGGTGCCAGGCGATCGCCTCACCCTCGCGGTCCTCGTCGGTGGCGAGGTAGAGCTCGTCGGCGTCCTTGAGGAGGCCCTTCAGCTTGGTGATGTGCGCCTTCTTGTCCCGCGAGACGACGTACACGGGCTTGAAGCCGTCGTCGACGTTCACGCCGAGACGAGCCCAGGGCTCACCCTTGATGTTCGCCGGGATGTCCGCGGCGGTCTGCGGGAGGTCGCGGATGTGGCCGATGGACGACTCCACGACGTAGCCCCGGCCGAGGTAGCCCTCGATGGTGCGGGCCTTGGCCGGTGACTCGACGATGACGAGCTTGTGTGCCACTTCTGGTGCGGTCCTAACCGAATGGGTGGCGGGTTGCCGGGACACAAGGTAGCGCGACCGCCCACGGGCCGACGCCACGTGTCCAGTCGGCCCCGGTCAGGCGGCGCCCGGGCCGCCACGTCGCCGGAACACCCGCCGCAGCCACTCGGACCAGCGGACGGCACGTGACCGACGGACCGCGTCGAGCTCCCGCTGGAGCCGGCGGTTGCGCTTGCGTTGCCGCCTGAGCCGACGCTTCAGGGCGGCCACCTCCGGGAGCCGCGACTCCTCGAACGTCGAGGCGAAGAGCGGGTCGCCGATCGCCGCCAGCGCGTCGTACGACGCCTGCAGCGCGGCCTCCGCCTCCCGGACGCGCTCGTTCGCCGTGTCTGCGGCTGCCCTCGCCTCACCGATCTCGGCCTCGAGCTCGGCGACTCGTAGCCGCAGACGCTCGAGCTCGGTCACCGGGATCCTTCCGGGGCGAGCTCGGGCAGGAGCAGGTCGCGGACCTCGCGGCCCGCGCGCTCCAAGGAGAACCGGGACGTCGAGTCGCGGGCGCGGTCGGCCAGCGCACGCCCAGCGGCGGCGTCGTCGAACAGGAGGCGCATGGCCTGGGCGGCCTCGCCCACGTGCGGGTCCGCCCAGATCGCGTCGGGATCGTAGGGGAACGCGTCCGGTCCGACCTCGACGAGGTCGTGGCCGACGAGGAGGGCCGTGCCGGCATCCATGAACTCCAGGTTGCCGGAGTATCCCGTGGCGATCACCGGTGTGCCGCGCACCATCGCGTCGGCCAGGTTGAGTCCGTAGCCCTCCGACCGGTGCAGTGAGACGTAGACGTCGGCCAGCTCGATCATCGCCAGCATGGCTGCCGACGACACGTAGTGGTCGAGGAAGAGGATGTCGGGGCGGCCGTGGGCATGGGCCTTCACCCTGTCGGCGTCCTCGGGCCGCAGGTGTCCGTTGATCGACTTCACCACCAGGCAGGCCCCGTCGCTGGGCGAGAACGCCTCTGCGTAGGCACGGATCGCGGCGATCGGGTTCTTGCGCCGGTAGCTCGAGAAGTAGTCGAAGTTGGTGAGAAAGACGAAGCGGTCGGCCGGCAGGCCCAGTGCAGACCGGCTGAACCGGGTCGGCTCGGCGGGTGCCGCGGGCATCGGCAGCGGGATCGTCCGCACGGGCATGTCGGTCGCAGCGGCGACGGCGGCTCGGGTGAACTCACTGGCCACCCAGACCTCGTGCACGAGGGCGAAGCTGCCGTGGAAGCGCTCCGGGAACACCTCGAGCTCCCAGAACCAGACGCCGATCCGGTCACCGCGCACCGATCCGAGATCGAGCTCGTGGACGACGTGGGGGAGCTGGTCTGCGTTCACGCAGATGACCGCACTGTCGTAGCCGACGCGGTCGGTCACCTGCTGCTGGGGAGCGTGGTCGTGCCGCGAAAGGCTTCCGGTGCGCACGGCGACGAGCTCGGTCGGCAGGCCGGACTGCCGCACGGACGAGGCGACCCGCCGGCCTGCCTCCCCCACGCCGAGCTCGAGGTCGGCATAGGCGATCACGCTCCAGCCGAACGGGTGCCGGGTCATCGCGGCAGCTCGAGGAAGCCATCGGCGAGCAGCTCGCGTACGCCGCCGAGACGGGCGTCACCGACCGCTTCCGCCCCGAGGAGCTGCTCGAGCGCAGCCAGCAGCTGGCCGACCGTGAGGTCGCCGTCGCTGGCACCCGCGAAGCCCGCCTCGACGGTGTCGACCTGTCGCGCCCGGCGCATGCCCCGCTGCTGGCGCAGCACGATCCGCCCCGGATCCTCTGCACCCGGGGCACCGTGGGTCTCCTGGACCACGTCGGCCCGCAGACGCAGCCGGGTCTGCAGCAGCGCCTCGTCGGAGAGCTCCTCGAGGGCCGCGACCCGGGCGAAGTGCGCGGTCACCTCCGGTCCGAGCGGCTGCTCGACCTCCCACCGCCACTCCTCGAGGCGGTGGTGGGAGCCACCCTCCCTGAGGTTGATCCAGCCGAAGCCGATCGCCTCGATTCGCTGGTCCTCGAACCAGGACAGCCAGGTGTCGTAGCGGCGCCGGTAGTCCGGCGTCCCGTGCACGCCGGCGTCCTTGAGCCACAGCTCGACGTACTCCGCCGGGTCGAGCACCTCGCGCTGGACGACCCACGCGCCGCAGCCCTCGACCCACTCGGCGAGGCGCTCGTCCCAGGGCCGATCACGCAGGATGGCCCAGTTGGCCAGCACCTGCGCGGTGCCGCCCGCCGTGAGGTGGCGCGGGACCGCCCGGACGATCTGCTCCACCACGCCGTCGCCGGGCACGCCCGAGTCGCGGTAGACCAGGCGCTCGCCGGTCGCAGGCGAGATCACGAAGGGCGGGTTCGTCACCACCAGGTCGAAGCGCTCGCCGCCGACCGGTTCGAACAGGCTGCCCTCGCGCAGCTCGATGCTCACCTCGTTGAGCTCGGCGTTGAGGCCGGCCAGCCAGAGCGCGCGCCGGTTGACGTCGGTGGCGACGACCCGGCGGCTGTGCGCGGTGAGGTGCAGGGACTGGACCCCGCAACCGGTGCCGAGGTCGAGGGCGCTCTCGACCTCTCCACGGACGGTGAGCTCCGCGAGCGAGGTTGCCGCCGGGCTGATCCCCAGGACGTGGTCGGCGTCGACCCGGTTCGGTGCGCCGTCGAGCCCGGGGGTGAGGTCGGACAGCACCCAGAGATTGCCGGCGTCGGCGCCGTAGGGCCGCAGGTCGACGCGGGCCGCCACCTCGCCGACCGACCGCTCGAGGATCCCGGCCGCACAGAGCGGGTCGAGCAGCCCGGGCAGCGCTCGCTCGACCTCGCCGACGGGCGAAGTGGCCTGGAGCAGCCAGAGCCGGGTCAGCGTCTCGAGCGGCGATCCGCCGTGGGTACGCCGGCTGCCGGGCGTCGTCTCGTTGCGGTGCAGAGCGGCGTGGGCCGTCGTACCGAGGACGGCCGAGACGCCGTCGTAGGTGTAGTCGGCGGCCAGCAGCGCGTCGCGGAGGCGGGGGATCAGGTCGGCCACGGGTCGACCCTAGAGAGTGCGAGCGCAGCACGGGCCGCCACCCGGAGGTGACGGCCCGTGCTGCGCGCTGAACTCAGGCCTGCGGGTGCGGCGCGAACGCCGAGGACCCGCTGTCGTCGTGGTCGTCGCTGATGGCGACCTCGCGCTGCTTGGAGATGTAGACCGCGACCGCGATGATCGCGACGGCCACGAGCGCGATGACGATGCGCAGGCCGTCGTGCTGGTCCTTGCCGACGCTCATCGAGACGACGGCGCTTGCGATCAGCAGCGAGACCAGGTTCATCACCTTGATCAGCGGGTTGATCGCCGGACCTGCGGTGTCCTTGAACGGGTCGCCGACGGTGTCGCCGATGACCGTCGCCGCGTGGGCATCGGAGCCCTTGCCGCCGTGGTGGCCGTCCTCGACGAGCTTCTTGGCGTTGTCCCAGGCACCGCCCGAGTTGGCCAGGAAGATCGCCATCAGCGTGCCGGTGCCGATCGCGCCGGCGAGGAAGCCCGCGAGCGACGCGACACCGAGGCCGAAGCCGACGGCGATCGGAGCGAGCACCGCGAGCAGACCGGGTGTCACCAGCTCACGCAGCGAGTCCTTCGTGACGATGTCGACGACCTTGCCGTACTCCGGGCGACCGGTGCCCTCCATGATCCCCGGGATCTCGCGGAACTGGCGGCGGACCTCGAAGACCACCGCGCCGGCTGCGCGACCGACCGCGTTGATCGCCAGGCCGGCGAAGAGGAACACCACGGCCGCGCCGAGGAGCACCCCGACGAGGACGGCCGGGTTGAACACGAAGAAGTCGGTGAGGGAGAACTCGGTCGCCTTCGACTTGACGAGCTCGTCGAGCACCGAGGTCGCATAGGAGCCGAACAGCGCGGTCGCCGCGAGCACCGCGGTCGCGATGGCGATGCCCTTCGTGATCGCCTTGGTGGTGTTGCCGACGGCGTCCAGCTCGGTGAGGATCTGCGCTCCCGCCGGGCTGACGTCGCCGGACATCTCTGCGATGCCCTGGGCGTTGTCGGACACCGGTCCGAAGGTGTCCATCGCCACGATCACGCCGACGGTGGTCAGCAGGCCGCAACCGGCCAGGGACACCGCGAACAGCGAGATGGTGAGCGAGCCGGTGCCGAGCAGGAACGCCCCGAACACTGCCGCACCGATGACCAGGGTCGTGTACACGGCGGACTCGAAGCCGACCGCGAGGCCGGACAGGATCACCGTGGCCGCACCGGTCAGCGAGGTCTTGCCGACGTCCTTGACCGGCTTGTACTCGGTGCCGGTGAAGTACCCGGTCAGCGCCAGGATGCCTGCCGACATGACGATGCCGATCACGACGGCGGCGGACGCGATCAGGCGCGGGTCGCCGTCGGCGCCGCTGCTGGAGATCCGGTCCAGGACGTTGCTCGGGACGCCTTCGAAGTCACCGAAGCTGCCGGGCAGGTAGACGAACGACAGCACGATCGAGGCGAGCGCACCGACGCCCGCCGAGATGTAGAACGCCCGGTTGATGGTCTTCAGGCCGTTCTCGCCGGCACGCGGCACCGTCAGGTAGACGCCGAGCACGGCGGTCAGCGCACCGATCGCGGGGATCAGCAGCGGGAAGACGAGGCCCTTGTCACCGAACGCCTGCGAGCCGAGGATCAGCGCGGCGACCAGCGTCACGGCGTACGACTCGAAGAGGTCCGCGGCCATGCCTGCGCAGTCGCCGACGTTGTCGCCGACGTTGTCGGCGATCGTCGCCGCGTTGCGCGGGTCGTCCTCCGGGATGTTCTGCTCGACCTTGCCGACCAGGTCGGCGCCCACGTCGGCGGCCTTCGTGAAGATGCCGCCGCCGACACGCATGAACATCGCCAGCAGCGCGGCGCCGAAGCCGAAGCCCTCGAGCACGTGCGGTGCCTCGTCCTTGAAGATGATGACGACGATGCTGGCGCCGAGGAGGCCGAGGCCCACGGTGAGCATGCCGACCATCGCGCCGGTGCGGAAGCCGATCTTCATCGCCGGGTCGCGGCCGGTCTCGTTCGCCGCCGCGGCCACTCGCAGGTTCGCCTTCACTGCCAGCGACATGCCGAGGTAGCCGACGCTCGCGGAGAAGCCGGCACCCACCAGGAAGAACAACGAGCGGCCGAAGCGGACGCCCCAGTCGTCGGCGGGGAGGGCGAGCAGTGCCACGAACGCGATCGCGGCGAAGACGCCCAGCGTGCGGAACTGGCGCGTGAGGTAGGCGTTGGCGCCTTCCTGGACCGCGTGCGCGATGTTCTTCATGTTGTCCGTGCCTTCGCCGGCAGCCAGGACCTCGTTGCGGAACATCGCTGCCATGGCGAGCGCGCCCAGCGCGATCACCGCCACGACGACGACGAGTACGAGGTTGGAGCCGTCGAGCTGCACGACCTCGGGAATGAGCCCGGTCATGTTTCTCCTCGGTGTGGTTCGGCTAACACAGACCGGGCCGGAGTCTACGCACGTGTGTCCCCCGTCACGACCGTGGGGTGAGCCAGATCACGCCGTCCTGGGGCGATGTGCCCGGAAGCGGCTCAGACGCCGAGCGCGCCGGTCTCGGAGTCGTGGATCGTGAAGACCTTCGCCAGGCCGGTGATCCGGAAGATCTTCAGCAGCCGGTCCTGGCTGCAGATCAGCTCCATCGAGCCCTGCTGGGCGCGCACCTTCTTCAGGCCGCCCACGAGCACCCCCAGGCCGGTCGAGTCGAGGAACTCCACCTTCTCCATGTCGACCAGGAGGTCGTGGTGGCCCGCGTTGACGAGCTCGGTGATCTTGTCGCGCAGCTTCGGAGCCGTGTAGACGTCGATCTCGCCTCCGACGGTGACGACCGTGCGGTCGGCCACCTCACGAGTCTCGAGCGATAGGTCCACAGTCTCTCCCAAGCGTGATGCGGGCGTGTGCGCCGGTCGTTCGACCCGGTGACGGGTCCGTTTCCATTCAATCACGACTGCACCGGATCGGGCCCCGGGGCGACGGGGCACGCCGGAGGTCGGCGGCCGCTGTCAGACTCGTCCGGGTGAGCACGATTCCGCTGGAGACGCTGGTCGAGCGGATCACCGGCGCTCCGGGTCGCGACGACCGGCTGACCCACCTCGAGGTGCTGCCGCCGCGGGCGGCCCGCAGCTGTCCGTGGCCGGAGTGGGCGCACCCCGCCGTCGTCGAGGCGTGGCAGCGGATCGGCGTACGCAGCCCGTGGGAGCACCAGGCCGAGGCGGCGACGCTCGCGCACGACGGCACCCACACGGTGATCTCGACCGGCACGGCGTCGGGCAAGTCGCTCGGCTACCTCCTTCCCGGGCTCACCGACATCGTGGCGTCCCGCGGTCCGAAGGGTCAGCGCGGTGCGACTGTGCTCTACCTGTCGCCCACCAAGGCGCTCGCGCAGGACCAGCTGGCCGCGGTGCGCAGCCTCGGGGTGCCCGACCTGAGAGCGTCGACGCACGACGGCGACTCCTCGCCTGAGGAACGCGAGTGGACCCGCGACCACGCGGAGTACGTGCTCACCAACCCCGACATGCTGCACCGCTCCCTGCTGCCCGGGCACGAGCGCTGGTCACGCTTCTTCGCCGCCCTGCGCTACGTCGTCATCGACGAGTGCCACCACTACCGGGGCGTCTTCGGCGCCCACGTGGCGCAGGTGCTCCGCAGGCTGCGCCGGGTCGCGGCGCTGTACGGCGCCGACCCCACCTTCGTGCTGGCCTCGGCAACCGTCGCCGAGCCCGAGGTCGCAGCACGGCGTCTCACCGGCCTGCCGGTCGTAGCCGTCACCGACGACGCCTCCCCGCGGGGGCGGGTCGCGCTGGCTCTCTGGGAGCCGCCGTTCGTGTCGCACGCCGGCGAGCACGGTGCCCCGGTACGCCGCTCGGTGACCGCGGAGCTCGCCGACCTGCTGACCGACCTGGTCGTCGACCGGGTGCGCACGCTGGCCTTCGTCCGGTCCCGCAAGGGCGCCGAGGCGGTGGCGCTGGGAGCCCGTCGTCTGCTCGCGGAGGTCGATCCGGTGCTCGCCGACAGCGTCGCGGCGTACCGCGGTGGCTACCTGCCGGAGGAGCGACGGGCCCTCGAGCAGGCCCTGCGGAGCGGAGAGCTGATCGGCCTGGCCGCGACCAACGCGCTCGAGCTCGGCATCGACGTCTCCGGCCTCGACGCCGTGCTGCTCGGCGGCTTCCCCGGCACACGCGCGGCGCTGTGGCAGCAGATCGGTCGCGCCGGCAGGACCGGCGGCGACGCGCTGGCGGTGATGGTCGCCCGCGACGACCCGCTCGACACCTACCTCGTCAACCACCCCGACAGCCTGTTCGGGCGACCGGTGGAGGCGACCGTCTTCGACCCGGACAACCCCTACGTGCTGGGTCCGCACCTGTGTGCGGCTGCCGCCGAGACGCCGCTGACCGAGGAGGGCCTCGCACTCTTCGGGCCCGGTGCCCGGAGCGCGGTGGAGGCGCTCACCGCTGCCGGCCTGCTTCGGCGCCGGCCGCGCGGCTGGTACTGGACCGACCGCCGGCGCGCCTCCGACCTCGCCGACATCCGGTCCTCGGGTGGCGCTCCTGTGCGCCTGGTCGAGGTGGACACCGGACGGGTGCTCGGCACGGTCGACCACGCGTCGTCCCACGGCACTGCCCATGCGGGGGCTGTGTACCTGCACCAGGGAGAGAGCTACCTGGTCCACGAGCTCGACCTCGACGAGTCGGTCGCCATCGTGTCCCGTGCCGAGGTCGACTACTCCACGTCGGCGAGGGAGATCACCGACATCGCCATCGTCGCCGAACGGACCCACGAGGCGTGGGGCCGGGCACGGCTGTCGTTCGGGTCGGTGCGGGTCACGCACCAGGTCGTCTCCTTCCTGCGGCGACGGGTGCCGAGTGGTGAGGTGCTCGGCGAGCAGCCGCTCGACCTGCCGGAGCGCACGCTCGAGACCGCGGCCGTCTGGTGGACGCTGCCCGACGACGTGCTCGAGGACTGCGGGATCGACCCGGTGGACCTCCCCGGCGCCGCGCATGCAGCCGAGCACGCCTCGATCGGACTGCTGCCGCTGTTCGCGACCTGCGACCGCTGGGACATCGGCGGCGTGTCCACCGCCCGGCACGCCGACACCGGTCAGCTCACCGTGTTCGTGCACGACGGCCATCCAGGTGGCGCCGGCTTCTCCGAGCGCGGGTTCCAGACTGCCGCTGACTGGCTCGAGGCCACGCGCGACGCCATCGGCTCGTGTGCCTGCACCGACGGGTGCCCGTCGTGCGTGCAGTCCCCGAAGTGTGGCAACCAGAACAACCCGCTGGACAAGCGCGGTGCGGTCCGACTGCTCGACCTGCTGCTCACCGGAGTGCCCCGGGAGTAGCACCCGGCGTGGGTCCGCGCACCGGCTCCGGTCCCGCGCGAGCCCGTGCCTCCAGGACGCGGCCGCCCAGCAGCGGCGGTAGCGCCACCGAGGTCGCCACCAGCACGGTGGGCCCCTGCACGAGGCACGTCGTCACCGCGGCTCGCTGACGGCCGGCGATCAGGGCCGCCGCAGCGCACGGCTCAGCGCCACGCTGGAGAGCAGCAGCGGCGGCCAGTGAGGCAAGGTCGGCTGCGCTCTGCGCGCGGCGGTGCGCGAGCACGATCGCGACCGTGCCGACGGAGACCGCCGCGACGAAGACCAGCACGGCGACGAGCCCGACGGCGATCACGACCGCCGCACCTCGGTCGTCGCGTCTGCGAGCGGTCGTCAGGGCCATGCCTGCTCCTCGGCCGCAACCGCGCTCGCCCGGGCGTGGTAGACCGGCAGGAACGCGAAGATCCCCCCGGGCCCGCGCACCGGTGCGTCGACCGTGACCGCGATGCTCTCGCCCTCGTGCTGCACCGAGATCTGTGCCCCGGCCGTCGCCACCCGGGCACCCAGGCCGACGCTTGCCTGCGGGTCCTCACCGCGGGCCAGCGCACGAGCCGTCTCTCGGGCGGCGTCCAGGGCCCGGACCTCGGTCGCCCCGAGCGCGACCAGCCAGGCCAGGCCCAGTGCGAAGAGCACCAGGACCGGCAGCACGACGGCCGCCTCGGCGGTCACGGCACCGGACTCGTCCCTGGTTGGTGTCATTCGGTCCTCCTCCAGCTCGGTCCGAGTGGTCGGCGGGGAGTGCCGCCCGTGCCCCTGAGTGCGCCCCCCGCCGACCGGCATCGGATCCTCCTCAGACGTCCGTCGTCCCGGCTCCGCAGCCGTTCAGAACGGCAGCAGCTTCAGGACGTGGTCGAACACGGTGTTGACGATGTGCTGCCCCGTGTCGCTGGTGAGGAACTTGAAGAGGAGACCGGCGAAGCCGACACCCGCACCCGTGCAGACGGCGTACTCGGCGGTGGTCGCACCTGTCTCGTCGCGCTTCTCGATCGTGGTCCTGCCCATCACATCTCCTGACATCTCGAGCCACTCCGGGTGGCGTCTTTCCCTTGTGGGGATGAGGTTTCTCGTCGTCGCGGGTGGCCGCGACGACCGATTTCGGGACGGTGGACAACTGCTGTCGCCTGCCCGCTGTGGACCGTCTGCGGTCACTCGAACAACCGCATCGTCGAGAACACCCCGACCACCATCGGGACCACCCCGAGCACGAGGAAAGCCGGCAGGAAGCAGATGCCGAGGGGCGCCGCTGCCCGCACCTCGACGCTGCGAGCGAGCACCTCGGTGCGGGCGTGGGACTCCGCTGCGAGCTCGGTGGCCAGGCCGGTGATCGCGTCGCGGACGGAGGCCCCGGACCGGTGCGCCCGGGTCATGGCCCGGCCGAGCGGGCGCAGCTGCGGGTGCTCGTCGAGCGCGCGCCAGACCGCGAGCGGATCGACCCCCAGGGCCAGCCGGTGCCGCACCAGCCGGAGCTCGTCGGCCACTGCGCCCGGGAGCGCTGCGGCGACCGCGTCCAGCGCACCGGTCGTCGCGGCTCCTGCGTCGAGGCACGCGCCGATGAGGTGCACCGCGACCGGGAGGTCTCGCGCGAGCTCTTCGCGGCGCCGGCGGAGGACCGGGCTCTCCGAGCGCCCGAGGACCTTCCATGCGAAGACGGCGGCGGCGACCGCGGCCACGATCCCGACCTGCCCGCCGACGAACACCCAGGCTCCGGTGAACGCCAGGCCGGCCAACAGCGGCCGCAACCGGAGGAGAACGGCGCGGTCGCTGTCGAGGCTGGCCTCCGGCGCCTTTCGAGCCACCGGACGTCGCGGCGACGGGGCGAGCAGAAGAGCCACGGCAGCCGCTGCCGCCGTCGATCCGAGCAGGGCCGCCGCGGTCATCGGCGGCCCAGGACGCGGTCGGCGATCCGGGCGAGCCAGACCAGGCCGGCGTACTCGAGGGCGAGGCCGGTGCAGAGGCAGACGAGGCCGGGCGTCGAGTCGAGCAGGAACCCGACGGGACTGCCGCCGAGCCCGCTGCCCAGGGCCAGGACGGCCAGAGGCAGCACCGCGAGCAGGCGGGCCGTGGCCTGTGCGGCCGCCATCTCCGTGGACAGGACCCGCGCCGTCGCCCTGTCGTCGCGCAGGCGCTGGGCGGCCATGGTCAGTGCGGCGGCCAGCCCGGCTCCGGACCGGTGGGCGACCTGCCAGGCCGCTGCCACGATCCGCAGCTGGCCCGCCCCGGGTCGGGCACCGAGACGGCGCAGTGCATCCGGAACGTCGGCACCCAGACCCGCGGCGACGGCGACCGGGGCCAGCTCCGGCCAGTCCTCGGCCGCTGCGGCGAGAGCGGTCACCGGTGGCTGACCGGCACGGAGGTCGGACGCGAGGCCCTCGCACATCGTCAGGACGTGCTCCGCACGCCGCTCTGCGTCTGCGACCCGCCGGCGTCTGGTCAGCTCACGCGCGCCTGCGCCAACCACCGCCACCGCGACGAGGCCGAGCACGACCCGGCTGCCGTCGAGCACGACGACGGACGTGCCACCCGCGACCGCCAGCGCGCCCAGCAGGCCCGGCTGCGAGCGCGGACGGCCCGATGCCGCCAGGGAGACCGGCACGAGGAGCGGCCGGAGCAGCAGCCAGGTCGCGCCGGCCGCTGCCGACGCCGCGATCAGGGCGGTCATCGGGCCAGCAGCTCCTCCAGCGTCGCGAACCCGGGACCCGGGTGCGGGTCGAGATCGGCGCCGAACGTCACCGCCGGCACTACGGTCACCTCCGAACCGTCTCGTCGCAGCACGCCCACGTCGCGGATCCGGCGTGGCCCGGCGGCGGGCCGGTGGAGGTGCAGCACGAGATCGACGGCGGAGGCCAGCTGGCTGAGCGCCGCCTCGCGGGGAAGCCCGGCGGCCGTGGCAAGGCTGGCCACCCGGTTGGGGACGTCGACGGCGGAGTTCGCGTGCAGGGTGCCGCAGCCTCCCTCGTGCCCGGTGTTCATCGCGGCGAGCAGGTCGACGACCTCGGCGCCACGCACCTCGCCGACGACGAGCCGGTCGGGGCGCATCCGCAGTGCCTGTCGGACCAGCGTGCGCACGGTGACCTCCCCCGAGCCCTCGATGTTGGGCGGCCGTGCCTCCAGGGCGACGACGTGGGGGTGGTCGGGTCGCAGCTCACTGGAGTCCTCGACCAGCACGAGACGCTCGGCCGGGTCGCACAGGGTGAGCAGCGCATTGAGGAGCGTTGTCTTGCCGGACCCTGTGCCGCCACTGACCAGGAACGCGAGGCGCTGCCCGACGATGCGACGCAGCAGGGCAGCGCCCTCGTCGCTCAGGGCCCCTGCGGCCCGCAGCTCGTCGAGCGTGAAGACGCGCCGCTGTGGGACCCGCAGGGACAGCACCGTGCCCGGCCGGGCGATGGGCGCCAGCACGGCGTGGAACCGGGTCCCGTCGGGCAACCGCAGGTCGACGTACGGCGAGGCGTCATCCAGCCGGCGGCCGCCCGCTGCCGCCAGCCGCTGGGCAAGTCGGCGCACGGCCTCCTCTCCGCCGAACCTCAGGTCGGTCAGCTCGAGCCCGTCGCCGCGGTCCAGCCAGACCTGCCCCGCGCCGTTGACGAGGACGTCGGTCACTCCGGGTACCGCAAGGAGCGGGTCGAGCGGACCGGCCCCGTGCACGTCGCGCCGGAGGGCGTCGTGGACGGCGAGCACCGTCGCGTCACCCACGGGCCGGCCGTCCTCGCGCAGCGCCTGGGCGACGCGCTGGGGGGTCAGCTCGGCCCCGTCGCGGGCGAGGTGGTCGCGCACGGACACCAGCACGTCGTCGGGCACGCCCGGTGGAGTCGGGTCGAGCATGGTCATGCCACCGCTGCTCGCTCCCCGGCCAGCACGACCTCGGCCGCCTGCCGGGCCGCGCGCGCCAGCGTGCCGCGCCCGGAACGCAGCGGCCCGACGCCGAGACTGATCGCCTCGTCGAGGCCGCGCTGGTCGCCCATCGTCGCGACCACCGGGAGGCCGAGCAGCCGGCTGACCTCCCGGGGAGAGACTCCTGCCGCAGCCCCGCGGAGGACCAGGCCGGTGCCCGTGCCGGAAGGCAGTCGACGCGCGACCCGCGCTGCCGCCGCGACGGCCGGGACGGTCAGGGTCGAGACCAGCAGCACGTGGTCGCAGCGCGCGAGGATCTCGTCGACCACGGGATCCGGATGCCGCGGTACGTCGACCACGACCGTCGCGAAACCGCGCCGGGCGGCAGACAGCGCCTCGCGCATCGCGAACGCCTGCAGGCTCGAGGCCCGGTCGACCGGCCACGTGAGCACCGACAGCGCCCCTTTCCGCGGCAGCGCCTCGCGCAGCGAACGGGCACTGAGACGTCCGGTCGCCTGCATGAGCGCGTCCCACCGGACCCCGTCGACCCGCTCGAGGCCGAGGACCCGGTCCATCCCCGCGCCGAGCACGTCCGCGTCGATGACGAGCGTGCTTCCACGCCCTGCGCAGACCTGCGCCAGCGCTGCGGCGAACACGGTCGTCCCGACCCCGCCGGCCCCGCCGACCACCCCGACCGTGACCCCCGGCGACCCACCCCCGTCGCCGACGTCGGTGAGGACCTCGACCAGCCACGACTCCGAGGTCGGCAGCACCGCGACGCTCTCGGCGCCGACCTCCAGCGCGTGCCGGAAGACCTCGTCGGGCAGCGGGTCGTGGCCCACCACATGGACGCGGGATCGGCGAGGAGGCCGGCTGCGCGCCAGGTCGGCGGCCCTGTCCCCGCCCACCAGCACCAGCGGCGCGGAGGACCACGAACGCAGTGCCGGCGCGCTGGCGCGTGCCACCTCGGGAGCGACTCCGGCCGCGGCCGCGAGCCGGACCAGGTCGGCAAGGAGCCTCTCGTCGTCGGTCACGAGCAGCGGAGCGGAAGCGGGCTCGGTCATGGGAGGAGGCTCCCCCACCCGAGCCCGTACGCCGACCCGACCGGACCCGGCTGTGCACGGCCACCGTCCGGTCAGCCCCTGTGGACGCCAGCCGGCGTGCCGTCAGAGGAGGAGACCGCCGCCGATGCGCAGCACGAAGGCACTGACCACCACGATGAAGAAGATCCGCACGAACCGCGCGCCCCGGGAGACCGCGACCCGCACGCCGACGTAGGCACCGAGCAGGTTGCAGCCGCCCATCACCAGGCCGACCCGCCACAGCACGGCGTCGTGGGGGACGAACACGCAGAGGGCGGCCAGGTTGGTCGCCCAGTTCGCCATCCGGGCCTTTGCCGACGCCTCGAGGAAGGAGTACCCGAGCAGGCCGACCAGGGTGAACACGAAGAACGACCCGGTGCCCGGGCCGAGGGCGCCGTCGTACGCACCGACGACGAGGCCGCTGCCCATCGCGGCCAGCGTGTGCCGGTGGCCGCTGAAGCGGAGCGTCGTCGCCGCGCCCAGCTCCGGGCGGAACACCACGTAGGCACCGACCGCGACGAGCACCACCAGCACGATCGGCTGGAACGCGTCCTCGGGGATGCGCGCGGCGACGAGCGCACCGCCGAAGGAGCCGAGGAAGGCGACGAGCATCAGCGGCACGAACGTGCCGGCGTGCGGGCGGACCCGCCGGTAGTAGGTCACCGAGCTGGCCGACGTGCCGCAGATCGATCCCAGCTTGTTGGTCGCGAGGACCTGGACCGGGCTCGCGGACGGCAGTCCGAGAACCAGCGCCGGGAGCTGGATCAGGCCGCCGCCTCCGACCACGGCGTCGACGAAGCCGGCCGCCAGCGCGGCGACGGCGAGCAGCGCGAGCGTGGTCGGGTCGGGCACGGAACGACCCTAGGAGACGCTCCGCGCTCCGTAGACTCGACCCATGAGCCCCGTCGCTCGGCCCACCGCGGCGTTCTTCGACCTCGACAAGACCATCATCGCCAGGTCGAGCACGTTCGCGTTCTCCCGTGAGTTCCAGGCCAGTGGGCTCATCTCACGGGGCGCCGTGCTCCGCAGCGCCTACGCGCAGTTCGTCTACCTCGTCGGCGGCGCGGACCACGACCAGATGGAGAAGATGCGGCAGTTCATGTCGCAGCTGGTCTCGGGCTGGGACGTGCAGACGGTGCGCGACATCGTGGCCGACACGTTGCACAACATCGTCGAGCCGCTCGTCTACGACGAGGCCGTCGACCTGATCGAGGAGCACCACGCCGCCGGCCGTGACGTGATCATCGTGTCGACCAGTGGCGCGGAGATGGTCGAGCCGATCGGCGAGATGCTCGGCGCCGACCACGTCGTCGCGACCCGGATGGAGGTCGCCGACGGCAGGTACACCGGCAAGATCCGCTTCTACGCGTACGCCGAGAACAAGGCCAAGGCGATCAGCGACCTCGCCCGCAAGCGCGGGTACGACCTGGCCGGCTCGTTCGCCTACAGCGACTCGATCACCGACGTGCACATGCTCGAGATCGTCGGCCACCCGTACGCGGTGAACCCCGACAAGGACCTGCGCCGGATCGCCCGCGAGCGGGGCTGGCCGATCCTCGTGTTCGAGCGGCCGGTCGCCCTCGGCAACCGGGTCCGGCTGCCACCCGCGAAGCCCACGCTGGCGGCCCTCGCCATCGCCGGGATGGCCGGAGTGGGCGCCGCCGTGTGGATCAACGCGCGTCGTGGGCGCAGGAGCCGCTCCCCCTTCTGACGCGTCGCGCCCGGGTCGCGAAAGTCAACCCACCTAGGTCCTTGAAGTGCCCGCGGAGCGGGCGTAGACAGGACTCAGCGGAACAACTACAGACCAGCACATGGACGCGGAACCCACGCTCCGATCTACCCTTCCTACAGGGCGCTTGCATTCCGGGACACACCCGGGGCAACAGTTGATCACGTGCAGCTTGGTACCTGGGCCCATGTGTTTCGAGCGGCATCGAAGTTCACTTCGGTGCCGCTCAACTGTGTGGCCCTTCCGACCGGCTCAGCCGGCGGAGAGCGGCGAGGCCTCGACGCCGGCGGTGACCGCCTCGGCGGCGTACAGGAGCCAGGCCTGCAACCCCGACCGGCCGCCGTCGCGGTAGCCACGGAGGTTCGACTCGTACTCGCGGCGCAGCGCCAGGTGTCCGGCCTCGGGTACGACGACCGACGCCGGGTCCACTCCCCGGGCGACCATGACCAGCCGCTCGAGCGCGCGCGCGACGATTCCGTTGTGCGAGGCGAACGGCGCGACCGTCAGCACCTCCGCGTGCGCGAGCGCCGCCACCATCAGTGCCGGCACCGACGTCGAGGACAGGGTGGTGCCGAGCGCGTTCAACCGGGCCGCTGCCTCGGTCGTGACCGGCCTCCCGAGGGCCTCGTCGTCGACCACTCCCCTGCCGGCCAGTGAATGCAGTCGTGCGAGCGCCTGCAGCGGGGAGGACCCGATCACCGGGACGAGGGAGAGCACACCGGTGCTCACCCGCAGGGCCGCCTGCGCGGTCTCGTCGCCACGCCCGTCGCGCACGTCGTCCAGTGCCGAGGACGACCCTTCGAGGACGGCGGAGGCGTGCGCGCCCCTGAGGAGCGACTCCGTCGTCTGGTCGGGTGTGGTGCGGCGGAGACCCCGGTCGCGCAGCAGTGCGTCGATCCCGTCGCGCGCCGCGGCGAACGCCGACGGCACCCCTTCCAGCTCGGTCAGCCAGCTGAGCGGGTCTGGCGCGGGGTCAGGCACGCGGGCAAGGGTATCGGGTAGTTTCGGGGCGTGTTGGTGAGCCTTCGGCCGTCGCGAGCGTCGTCAGACGTGGTGCATGGCAAGGCGGAGGAGGGAGACGGCCCGGGGTTGGCCGTCGACCGACGACAACGCAGCCAGGCGCCGCGTATGGCGGCGCGCAGCAGGCCGCAAGGCCCACCAAGGCGCCCTGGGACACGATGAGCCCTGAGGACGGCAGCACGACGCGCGGCCACGCACTGTCCTTCGCCACGGTGTCGCAGGCCTATGACCGGGCGCGGCCGTCGTACCCGCAGGACGCGGTCGGCTGGCTGGTCGGCAGCCAGCGATCGACGGTCGTCGAGCTCGGCGCGGGCACCGGCAAGCTGACCGAGCTGCTGGTCGCCGCGGGCCACGACGTGGTCGCCACCGACCCGCTGAGCGAGATGCTCGTGCACCTCCGGGCCCGGGTGCCCGCAGCCAGGACCGCGGTCGCGACCGCCGAGCAGATCCCGGTCGCCTCCTGCGCGGCCGACGTGGTGGTCTGCGCGCAGTCGTTCCACTGGTTCGACCACGAGGTCGCGCTGCCGGAGATCGCGCGCGTCCTTCGCCCCGGCGGCGTGCTCGCGCTGGTCTGGAACGCCCGCGACGAGGCGATCCCCTGGGTGCGCAAGCTGGGCAAGATCATCGGCAGCTCGGACAACCGCGCCGACCTCGCCGACCCGGCGGCGGACTCCGAGCACTTCGGGGACGTGGACAGCCAGGAGTTCCGGTTCTGGCAAGCGCTGCGCCGTGACGAGCTCTTCGACCTGGTCCGGTCCCGCTCCTACGTCGCGCTGCTGGAGGACGCCCAGCGCGACGAGCTGCTCACCCGCGTGGGCGCCCTGTACGACGACTACGGGCGCGGGCCCGACGGCATGCAGCTGCCCTACATCACGCGCTGCTACCGCGCGGTGGTCCGCCATCGCACGCCACCGCCGGTTCCTCGGGTCTCCGACGGGATCGGCCGGCTACCGCTGCCGTCCGACCCCGACGACGACCCCGGCACCGTCCTCATCGACTTCAGCTAGCGCTCCGACGCGCCTCGCGAGGATTGACCGGTGTCGGTCCGGGGCACTTCCTGCGTGACGTGACGGTCATCACACGCATGGCCGTCCACACACCGGAGGTGCTGACATGACCACCCACTCATCCAGTCCGGGCGACCTCGAGGCGCGGGGTCAGGCCGCGCGCCATGATCCGGTCTACGACCGGCTCGCCGAGACAGCCGAGTTCCAGGAGGTGCGCCGGCGTACCGGGATGTTCGTGATCCCGGCGACCGCGATCTTCCTGGGCTGGTACCTGCTGTACGTGCTGATGTCGAACTGGGCCCACGACGTCATGAGCCACCGCGTCTTCGGCCACGTCAACGTCGCCCTGATCTTCGGGCTGCTCCAGTTCGTGTCCACGTTCCTGATCGCCGGGCTCTACGCGCGGCACATGAACAACCAGGTCGACGACCTCGCGCACGAGCTCGACGTCCGCTACAACGAGGAGCGCACGCGATGAGTTCACACACCCTGTCCGCCGTGCTCTTCCTGACGGTCGTGGCGGTCACCATCGCGATCACGTTCTGGGCAAGCCGCCAGACCTCCGGCGCCACCGACTACTACGCCGGCGGACGCACCTTCACCGGCTTCCAGAACGGCATGGCGGTCTCCGGGGACTACATGTCCGCGGCGTCGTTCCTGGGCATCTCCGGACTGATCGCTCTCAACGGGTACGACGGCTTCCTGTACTCGATCGGCTTCCTGGTCGCCTGGCTGGTGGCGCTCCTGCTCGTCGCGGAGCTGCTCCGGAACTCCGGCCGCTACACGATGGCCGACCAGCTCGCGTTCCGGATGCGGCAACGACCGGTGCGCACGGCGGCCGCGACCTCGACCGTGGTCGTGTCGATCTTCTACCTGCTCGCCCAGATGGTCGGTGCCGGCGCACTGGTCGCGCTGCTCCTCGACGTGACCAACGGGACGCTCAAGGCGCTCACCATCGTCGGTGTCGGCGCCCTGATGATCTTCTACGTCACCGTCGGTGGCATGAAGGGCACCACCTGGATCCAGATCGTCAAGGCCGTGCTGCTGATGAGCGGCACGGTCCTGATCACCGTGCTGGTGCTCGCCAAGTTCAACTTCAACATCTCCGACATGCTGCACACCGCCTCGACGCACACCGGCAAGGGCGAGGCGTTCCTGCAGCCCGGCCTCAAGTACGGCGCGACGACGACCAGCAAGATCGACTTCCTGTCGCTCGGGCTGGCGCTCGTGCTCGGTACCGCCGGGCTGCCGCACATCCTGATCCGCTTCTACACCGTGCCGTCCGCGAAGGTCGCGCGGAAGTCGGTGCTCTGGGCGATCGGCCTGATCGGCAGCTTCTACCTGATGACGCTCGCCCTCGGCTTCGGTGCCGCAGCGCTGCTGGACACGGGTCCGGGCAGCCAGGTGGCCACGTCCGGCGGCAACCTCGCATCACCGTTGCTCGCCGAGGAGGTCGGCGGCGGCCACGGCACCGACGGCGGCGCGATCCTGCTGGCCTTGATCGCCGCCGTGGCGTTCGCGACCATTCTCGCCGTCGTCGCCGGCCTGACCCTCACCTCGGCGTCGTCGGTCGCGCACGACCTGTACGCCACCGTGTTCAAGCGCGGTTCGGCCTCGGAGAAGGACGAGGTCAACGTGGCGCGGGTCGCCGCCCTGGTGATCGGCGCCATCGCGATCGCCCTCGCGATCCCGGCGCAGAAGCTCAACATCGCGTTCCTGGTAGCCCTGGCGTTCGCGGTCGCCGCGTCGGCGAACCTGCCGTCGCTGATCTACAACCTCTTCTGGCGCAGGTTCAACACCCGTGGCGCGGTGTGGGCCATCTACGGCGGCCTGATCTCGTCGGTGGGGCTGGTGATCTTCTCCCCGGTGGTGTCGGGCAAGGGCGTCGACCCTGCGGGGAAGAACCTCTCGCTGCTGCCGACGAGCGTCGACATCTCCTGGTTCCCGCTCGAGAACCCGGGCATCGTCTCGATCCCGCTCGGGTTCCTCCTCGGCTGGCTCGGCACGATCACCTCGAAGGAGCCCGAGGCAGAGGACCGCTACACCGAGCTCGAGGTCCGGGCGTTCACCGGAGCCGGGGCGGAGGGAGCGATCCTGCACTGACCCGACGAGGTTGCAACCCGGACGCAACCTCAAGACGTGTTGCATCCTCCCGGCGGCCCTCGTCGCCGGGAGGATGCGCCTCTAGGCTGGCAAGAGAGCCCGTGGCCGGCCCCTGACCCAAAGTTCCCGAGGAGTGCAAGTGACCGAGCAGTCCGAGACGCTGTCGAACCTGTCCCGCGAAGAGCGTCACTTCGACCCGCCCGCCGAGCTCGCGGCCCACGCGAACCTCACCGAGACGGCGTACGCCGACGCGGAGGCGGACCGGCTCGGCTTCTGGGAGAAGCAGGCCGACCGGCTGTCGTGGGAGACCCGGTGGGAGCGCGTGCTCGACTGGGACGACCCGCCGTTCGCGAAGTGGTTCGTCGGCGGCAAGCTCAACGCGGCGTACAACTGCGTCGACCGGCACGTCGAGGCCGGCGCGGGCGACAAGGTCGCCTTCCACTGGGTCGGCGAGCCCGCCGACGACACCCGGGACATCACCTACGCCGAGCTCAAGGACGAGGTGTGCAGGGCGGCGAACGCGCTGACCGAGCTGGGCGTTCAGACCGGCGACCGGGTGGCGATCTACATGCCGATGATCCCCGAGACCGTGGTGACGATGCTCGCCTGCGCCCGGCTGGGTGCGCCGCACACGGTCGTCTTCGGCGGATTCTCCGCCGAGGCGCTGGCCAGCCGGCTCGAGGACTGCGACGCGAAGGTGGTGGTCACCTCCGACGGCGGCTACCGGCGCGGCGCCCCATCTGCGCTGAAGCCGGCGGTCGACGAGGCCTGCACGATCTCCGAGAAGGCGGGCCACACGGTGAGCAAGGTCCTGGTCGTGCGTCGTACCGGGCAGGACGTCGAGTGGACGGACGAGCGCGACGTCTGGTGGCACGACGTCGTCGACTCGGCGTCGACCGAGCACCAGTGCGAGTTCTTCGACGCCGAGCACCCGCTCTACGTGATGTACACCTCGGGCACGACCGGGAAGCCGAAGGGCATCCTGCACACCACCGGCGGCTACCTGGTCGGGAGCGCGTACACGCACTGGGGCGTCTTCGACCTCAAGCCCGAGACCGACGTGTACTGGTGCACCGCCGACATCGGCTGGGTGACGGGGCACTCGTACATGGTCTACGGACCGCTGGCGAACCAGGCCACGTCGGTGATGTACGAAGGCACCCCGGACAGCCCGCACAAGGGCCGGTGGTGGGAGATCATCGAGAAGTACGGCGTCACGATCTTCTACACGGCGCCGACGGCGATCCGGACGTTCATGAAGTGGGGCGACGACGTCCCCGCGAAGTTCGACATGTCCTCGCTGCGGCTGCTCGGCTCGGTCGGTGAGCCGATCAACCCGGAGGCCTACGTCTGGTACCGCGAGACCATCGGCGGCGGCCGCACACCCGTCGTCGACACCTGGTGGCAGACCGAGACCGGCGCGATCATGATCAGCCCGCTGCCCGGCGTGACCTCCGCGAAGCCTGGGTCGGCGATGACGCCGATCCCGGGCGTGGTGGCCGACGTGGTCAACGACGAGGGCCAGTCGGTCCCCGACGGGTCCGGGGGCTACCTGGTGATCAAGGAGCCGTGGCCGTCGATGCTGCGCACGCTCTGGGGTGACGATCAGCGCTTCAAGGAGACCTACTGGTCGCGCTTCAAGGGCATGTACTTCGCCGGCGACGGC
The DNA here is from genome assembly GCF_054059435.1 of Marmoricola sp. URHA0025 HA25. NCBI lineage: Bacteria > Bacillati > Actinomycetota > Actinomycetes > Propionibacteriales > Nocardioidaceae > Marmoricola > Marmoricola sp. URHA0025 HA25. The sequence continues at coordinate 4,438,519 of NZ_JBSSCD010000001.1, read as the reverse complement.
GCGAAGAAGGACGAGGACGGCGACATCTGGGTGCTCGGTCGGGTCGACGACGTCATGAACGTCTCCGGCCACCGGCTCTCGACCACCGAGATCGAGTCGGCGCTGGTCTCCCACCCCAAGGTCGCCGAGGCCGCCGTGGTGGGTGCGACCGACGAGATGACCGGTCAGGCCGTCTGCGCGTTCGTCATCCTGAGGGAGTCGGCGGGCGACGGCGGCGCGGACATCGTCCAGGAGCTGCGCAACCACGTCGCCAAGGAGATCGGCGCGATCGCGAAGCCGCGCCAGATCATGGTGGTCGCCGAGCTGCCGAAGACCCGCTCGGGCAAGATCATGCGTCGGCTGCTCCGCGACGTCGCCGAGAAGCGTGAGGTCGGCGACGTCACCACCCTCGCGGACAGCACGGTGATGGACCTGATCCAGAGCGGGCTCCAGGGCGCCGCGGGCGGAGAGGAGTGACTCAGCCCTGGCAGAAGACCTTGGCGTAGGGGCCGGCGGCCTCCTGGCGCTCGGTGACCTTCCCGTCGACGGTGATGGTGCACCAGGTCTTCTTGGAGTACGGGCCGCCGTAGGCGAGGATGCGCGCGAGGTCCGCGTCGCCGTAGGTTCCGTCGGAGTGGTGGAAGGAACGCGAACCACTCGTGTCCGACCCGGTGCGCGCCCCGTCCGCGAAGGGGATCCACCAGCCCACGGCCATCAGGGGCGCGTCGGACTGGGCAGTGACGGTCACGTGGTGCCGGGTCAGGCTCTGCGAGGAGCCGGAGGGCTTCCCGAACGACTTGGAGTCGAACGAGCCGTTCGCGGTCAGCGCCTGCAGGACGTCGCTGGCACCGGTGGCCGGCGACGACGGGGTCGGCAGCACCGAGAGCTCGTGGGTCGGGGTTGCCGTCGGCGTGGCCAGCGGCGCCCCGGGAGTCGACCCGCCGGACGGCGTACCGGAGCCGCCGGACATGCCCCAGACCAGGACGATCACGACGAGCACGGCGAGCGCCGTGAGACCGGCGGCCTTCTTCGGGTTGCGCTGGATCCACTCCATGGACAGGACAACGACCGGGTCCGCCTGAGGTTAGGGCGATTTGGCCGGAAAACTCCCGAGTCCCGGTGGGCCCTCAGTGGCCCCGCGGACCGGTCGCCTCGTCCCGGGTGGTGGCGTCCATCCGGCTGGAGGCGACCAGGCTGAGCAGCGTCGTGACGGCCAGTGTGCCCACGATCACCACCAGGGACAGCCAGATCGGGATGTCGGGCGCCCAGCCGACGTGGTCGCCGCCGTTGATGAAGGGCACCTCGTTCTGGTGCAGCGCGTGCAGGACCAGCTTCACGCCGATGAACCCGAGCAGGAACGCCAGCCCGTAGGAGAGGTAGACCAGCCGCTCGAGCAGGCCGCCGATCAGGAAGTACAGCTGCCGCAGCCCCATCAGCGCGAAGATGTTGGCGGTCATGACCAGGTACGGCTCGTTGGTGAGCCCGTAGATCGCCGGGATCGAGTCGAGCGCGAACAGCAGGTCGGTCGTGCCGAGGGCGACGACCACCAGGAACATCGGGGTGATCACTCGCCGGCCCGCGACCCGCGCGAACGACTTGGTGCCCTGCCACTCGGAGGTCGCGGGGAGGTGCCGTCCGACCCACCTCACCAGCGCGCTCTCCTCGTAGTCGTCCTCGTCCTCCGCGCCTTCGCGGGCGAGCTTGACCGCCGTGTAGACCAGGAAGAGGCCGAAGAGGTAGAACACCCAGCTGAAGTTGTCGATCGCGGCCGCCCCGACGGCGATGAAGACCCCGCGCATGACCAGCGCGATCACGATTCCGATCAGCAGTGCCGTCTGCTGGTACGCCCGCGGCACGCCGAACTTGCTCATGATGATGAGGAAGATGAACAGGTTGTCGACCGAGAGCGAGTACTCCGTGAGCCAGCCGGCGAAGAACTCGGTGCCGTAGCGGCTGCCGGAGAAGACGAAGACCCCGATGCCGAAGGCGACGGCCAGGCCGACGAACCCGACGAGGGCGAGCACCACCTCGCGGCGGCTCGGCTCGTGCGGCCTCCGGCCGATCACGAAGACGTCGAAGACGAGCAGGGCGGTGGTGATGCCGATGGTGAGCCACCAGACGAGGGGCGAGACGTGCACAGGTCCTCCGGACGCCGAGTAGTGCTGCGCGTGAGCGCACGGTCATGGTCCGGAGGTCTCTCCCGCCCGCCGGTCCGAGGTGCTGAACCCGGCCGGGCCGACGGCCCCGGGGCACGAGTGCCCGTGATGACGATGCCGCCGCGAAGGAATACTCCCCTCCAACACTGCCGATTGTTCCACACCCGGGAGGACCCATGATCATCGCCCGCGGCCGGACACGCCTGTTCCCGATGCCCGAGCCCCGGGAGTCGGGCTTCGTCGGCCGGCTGCTGCGCTCGGAGACCGTGGGCGGTGGTGTTGCGCTGGTGGCGGCCGCGATCGCCCTGGTCTGGGCGAACGTGGATGCGGGGTCCTACCACTCGCTGCGGTCTGCCCAGGTCGGCCCGCTCGACGTCGAGCACTGGGCGGCCGACGGCGCGCTCGCGGTCTTCTTCTTCCTGGCGGGGCTCGAGCTCAAGCGTGAGTTCCTGGTGGGCTCCCTGCGCCGGCCCGCCGACGCTGCGATCCCGGTGGTCGCCGCAATCTGTGGTGTGGCGCTGCCGGCGCTGGTGTACGTCGCGGCGAACGCCGGCACCGACAACCTCGCCGGCTGGGCGATCCCGTCGGCCACGGACATCGCCTTCGCGCTCGCCGTGCTCGCCGTCGTCGGGTCGGCGTTGCCCACGCAGATGCGGGTCTTCCTGCTGACCCTCGCCGTGGTCGACGACCTCATCGTGATCGCCATCATCGCCGTCTTCTACACCGACACCCTGGACTTCGCAGCGCTCGGTGTCGCTTTCGCGATCTTCGCGGTGTACGCCGGCTGTCAGCGGCTGCGCGTGCACAGCGCGCTGGTGTACCTGCCGCTCGCCGGCGCCGGCTGGTGGTTCCTCCACGAGAGTGGCGTGCACGCCACGATCGCGGGCGTGGTGCTCGGCCTGCTCACCCGGGTGGTCCCGGACGCGGACGAGGACGCGTCGCCGGCCGAACGACTCGAGCACCGGGTCTCACCGGTCAGCTCGGCGGTCGCGGTCCCCTTCTTCGCGCTGATGAGCGCGGGCGTCGTGCTCGACGGCGGCGGTGACCTGGTGACCGACCCGATCGTGCTCGGCGTGGTGCTCGGTCTGGTCGTCGGCAAGCCGCTCGGGATCCTTCTCGGCGCGTGGACGGTCGCACGGTTCACCCGGGCCGAGCTCGACCCGGAGCTCGGCTGGCGCGACATCGCGGGCCTCGCCCTGCTCGGGGGCGTCGGCTTCACGGTCTCGCTGCTCGTCGCGGACCTGTCGTTCGCCGGGACCCGCGCGGAGGATGCCAAGGCCGGCGTACTCGCAGGATCGCTGCTGGCCGGGCTGCTCGCCGTTCTGGTCCTCGGACGACGCAACCGGGTGCACGGCTCGTCGTGACGATAGGGTGCCCAGAGTCGAGAACGAGTCGGGAAACCGCTCGCCGAAGCAGCCCACCGAAGGCACGAAGGGAACTCCGCGCATGGCACACCGCGAGCCGCTCGACGAGCACGAGCCGACGATCGGCAAGCTCGTCGTCGATGCGTTCGACGACTTCGGCACGCTCGCCCGGAACTTCATCGAGCTCGCCAAGTCCGAGCTGCGGATCAGCGTGCGCGCCGGCGGCATGGCGGTCGTGCTGTTCCTGCTCGCCGGCTTCATCTCGCTGCTCGCGATCATCATGGTCTCGATCGCGATCGCGTTCTTCATCCACATGACCGACCTCGACCTGGCCTGGTGCTTCCTGATCGTGTTCGGCGGCTACCTGCTGCTCGCCGGCCTGCTCGGCCTCATCGGCTACCGGAAGGTCCGCAAGGTCCACGCTCCTGAGCGCACCATGGCGCAGGCCTCGGACACCCCGCGCGCGCTGATGCACAAGGGCTGAGCGCGCCCGCTCAGGCGCAGTTGCCGCTGGACACCTGGTCGGTCGCGCTGAGCCCCTGGGCGGCCGCCTGCCCGACCTGGTCGGCGGTCAGCGCGTAGCCGGTCTGCTTGTCGCTGACCGAGGCCGCGAAGATCACCCCGAGCACCTCGCCGGAACGGGAGACCAGCGGTCCGCCGGAGTTGCCCGGTCGCACCAGGCCACGCACGGAGAACACCTCGCGCGTCACGGTGCCGCGACCGTAGATGTCCGGCGACCGCAGCCGCTGCTGCGCCCGGATCCGCGCCGGCTGCGCGTCGAACGGACCGTCGTTGGGGTAGCCGAGGATCACCCCTGGCTCCTTGGCCTCACCGCTGTCGTCGAAGTGGACGACCGGACCGTCGATGTCGACGTCGAGGACCGCGATGTCGATGTCGGAGTTGTAGTAGACGACCTTCGCGTCGACGTTGCGGGTGCCGACCCGCACGGTCGGGTCGGTGACCCCGGCGACCACGTGGGCGTTGGTCATCAGCCGGTGCGGCGAGTAGAGGAACCCGGTGCCCTCGATGCCGTCGCCGCAGCGGTTGTTGCCGCGGATCTTGAAGACGCTCAGCTCGGCCTTCTGGACCTCGGGATCGTGCACCACGTTGCCGGGCGCCGGGCTGACGTCGATGATCCGCTCGGGCGCGAACGGCTCGAGGTAGCGCGGGAAGAAGCTCGACCCGACGACGCGGTCGAACTGGCGCAGCACGCCCTGGGCGGCCGACGGCATCACGTCGTTGACCGAGGTGAGCACCTTGGAGTCGCGGACCATCGGGCCGATGCCGGGGATCCGCGACCCGCTGACGGCGACGCCGAGCATCCAGGTGACGATCAGCACCGCGACGACGCTGAGGACGGCTCCGCCCACCGCGTCGAGGGCCCGGACCGGCTGCCAGGTGATCTGGTCGCGCATCCGCGTGCCGGCGTACTGGAGCACGGCCTGGCCGAACGAGGCGCAGACCAGGACGGCGAACAGGGCGGTGAGCGACACCCACAGGGACGGGTCGGCGTCGCCCAGCAGGTGGGGCGCCAGCCAGATGCCGAGCAGCCCGCCCAGGAGAAGGCCGATGGTGGCGAACGCGCCGGTGATGAAGCCCTGCCAGTAGCCGGAGAGCGCGTAGGCGATGACGATGACCACCAGGCACCAGTCGAGCAGGTTCATCGTCACCTTCAGTCATGGCCCGTTGGTCGAGCCTGTCCAGACCCGTGGCCGCCGGGTCAATCCTGTCGTATGCCGAGCATGTAACCGGGCAGCGTGTGCGTCACCGACGTGTCCCACTCCCGGGTGAGGCCGACGAAGTCGAACAGCCGGTTGATGAGCCCGGCCGTGAATCCCCACAGGATCAGGTCCTTCGAGTCGCCGATGAGGAAGCCCGGGCTCGAGTACCCCGAGGGATGGGTGACCATGACGCGGTGTGCCGGGTCGAGCAGCTCCGCGATGGGGACTCGGAGGACGGCGTGCACCTCTCGGGGATCGACCACCCCGATCGGCGACTCCTCACGCCACCAGGCGAGCACGGGGGTCACCGCGAAGTTGCTCGGCGGCAACCACAGCTCCGGCAGCGTGGCCAGGACCTCGACGCCGGCCGGGTCGACGCCGACCTCCTCCTCGGCCTCGCGCAGGGCGGCCGCCACCGGGGACTCGTCGGTCTCGTCGACCGAGCCGCCGGGGAAGGACACCTGGCCCGGGTGCGACCGCATGTCGTGGGCGCGCTCGGTGAGCAGCAGGTCCGGACCGTGGTCACCCTCGCCGAAGAGCATCAGCACGGCGCCAGGTCGCGCACCGGCGTCCTCGGGCGGCAGGAACGCCGTGAGGTCCTTGCCGGTGATCGTCAACGCGGCGTCGCGGATCGTCGCGAGCCACGGCGGTACGTCGCTCACAGCGTCACTCCCAGGTGCTTCTCGACGAGCGCCTCGAGCTGGGCGAGGGACTTGATCTCGACGTACTCCTCGTAGGCGATGCGCCCGTCGGCGTCGACGAGAACCAGCTTGGGAAGGAACCGGCCGCGGATCGCCGGCTCGCGGTCGACGACCAGGGGATAGGTGAGGCCGGAGTCCTTCGCCAGCTGGCGGGCGCGCCCTGCCTGCACGTCCTGCCAGTCGACTCCGAGCACCGAGACCTGGGCGTGGTGGCGCTGGTAGAACGACTCGTAGATGGGCAGCTCGCGGCGGCACGGCTTGCACCACTGGGCCCAGAGGTTCACCACGGCCGGGCCGCGCAGCCGGCCGAGATCGACCGCCGCACCGCCGGTGAGGCTCGCCAGCGAGACCTCGGGCAGCCGGTCGGACGGGCCGGCCGTCGGCGCGGGGGTCCCGCTCGAGCACCCGGTCGCGAGCAGGGCGACGACGAGCGCGAGCGCCGCCTTCCTCACGCGGGCCCCTGCGTCTTCACCAGCTTCGCGGCCGCCTCCGGGTCGGTCGGTCCCTCGCCGAACGACGGGCACCACCGGGCCACCGTGCACGCGCCGCAGGCCGGCTTCTTGGCGTGGCAGACGCGGCGACCGTGCCAGATCAGGTGGTGGCTGAGCATCGTCCAGTCGCTCTTGGGGAACAGGGCGCCGACCTCGTGCTCGACCTTCACCGGGTCGGCCTCCGCGGTCCAGCCGAGCCGACGGGCCAGCCGCCCGAAGTGCGTGTCGACGGTGATGCCGGGGATGCCGAACCCGTTGCCGAGCACCACGTTCGCGGTCTTGCGGCCGACCCCGGGCAGCGTCACCAGGTCGTCCAGGCGCGGCGGCACCTGTCCGTCGTACCTCTCGACGAGCGCAGCGGAGAGCTTCAGCAGAGCGTCGGTCTTGGCGCGGAAGAAGCCGAGCGGCCCGATGATCCGCTCGAGATCCTCGCGCGGCGCCGCGGCCATGGACTTCGGGTCCGGGTACGCCGCGAAGAGCGTGGGCCGCACCGCGTTGACGCGCCGGTCGGTGGTCTGGGCGCTGAGCACCGTGACCACGAGAAGCTGGAAGGGGTCGTCGAAGTCGAGCTCGATCGTGGCCTCGGGGTAGGCCTGTGCCAGGACCCGGTCGACCTTGCGGGCGCGCCTGACCAGTCCGGTGTCGAGGCCGGTCGCGGCGGTCGCTGCCGGGGCTGTCTTGGGCACGAGCAGAAGAGTACGCGGGCGCACGTGAGGATCTCGGGGCCGATCTCAGGGCCACCTCCCAGGGCCACCGAGGGCAGGGCGCCGTGACGTGGAGCGCGTCGATGGGACAGACTGTGACCTGAAACACCGGGGCGGCCGGCTTTGCTGGCTGCCCTGATGGTGGAAGGGCTGACCATTGGAAGGATTGGCCGTGGACAACGACGTATTGCGCCAGGCACCGCTCTTCGGCGCCCTCGACGACGAGGCGGCCATGGCGCTGCGCTCGTCGATGACCGAGGCGCGGCTCCGTCGCGGTGAGGTGCTCTTCCACGAGGGCGACTCCGGCGACAAGCTGTACGTGGTCACCGACGGCAAGGTGAAGCTCGGGCGCACCTCGTCGGACGGCCGCGAGAACCTGCTGGCGATCCTCGGCCCGGGTCAGATGTTCGGCGAGCTCTCGCTCTTCGATCCCGGACCGCGCTCGGCCACGGTCACCGCCGTCACCGAGACGACCCTGCTCGCGCTCTCCCACGACGACCTCATGCGCTGGCTCGAGGGCCGGCCCGCCGTCGCCCTCGGACTGCTCTCCCAGATCGCCGGTCGGCTCCGGAAGGCCAACGACGTGAACGCCGACCTGGTGTTCTCGGACGTGCCCGGGCGGGTCGCGAAGGCGCTGCTGGACCTCGCGGACCGGTTCGGCCGCACCGCCGACGACGGCGTCCACGTCCACCACGACCTCACCCAGGAGGAGCTCGCCCAGCTCGTCGGCGCCTCCCGCGAGACCGTCAACAAGGCCCTCGCCGACTTCGCCTCCCGCGGCTGGCTCCGCCTCGAGCCCCGCTCGGTGGTCATCATGGACGTCGAACGGATGAAGCGCCGCGCCCGTTGAGTTGGGAGTCCCTGACCGTCGAGTTGGGAGTCCCTGCCCGTCCAATCGGGAGTCCCTGACCGTCGGGAGTCCCTGCCCGTCCAGTTCGGACTTCACCACCGACGGTTGCTGTACGCCGGCCTCAAGGCCGCCCGCAGCTCGGCGAGCCAGCGGTCGAGGCCCGCGCCGGTGAAGTCGCCCCGCCTGACGACAACGACCGTCCAACCGTTCTCCTCGAGCCACTCGCGCCGTTCGCGGTCACGCTGCCGCTGCCCCTCGTTGCGGTCGTGGAACTCCTCGCCGTCGTACTCGATGACGATGCGGTGCCGGGGATAGGCCAGATCCAGCCGGTACGTCGGCACCCCGTCGATCTCGATCCAGAACTGCAGCTCCGGCGCCGGCAGACCTGCGTCGATGATCTCGAGCCGGGTCCACGACTCGCGGGGCGACTCGGCACGGGGATCGGCGAGTGGGATCAGTCGCCGCAGCTGGACCACGCCGCGGCGGCGGAAGAAGCGCACCGCTGCGGCGGCGTACTCCTCGCGGCTCAGCCCGAACCCGCACATGAACTGGTCGAGCGCCGCCAGCGCATCACGACGACGCAGGTTGCAGCCGAGATCGAGCGCCGTGCGCAGTGGGGTCGTGACGCGCACGCCGTGGATCACCATGATGTCCTCAGGCGCCAGGTCACGGGTGCCGCCGTCGACACCGCGCCGATCGGATGGGCAGCGGAAGCGCACCACACACGTCTCGAGGGGCGGCATGACCTCGTGCTCGGGATGAGTGAGGACGTCCACGCCGTGCAGCCAGGCTGCTGTGCGGTCACGCAGGACGGACCCGGGCGCGATCACCAGCGCTGCGCACGCCGCCCGGTTCTCGACCGAGTCCGCCTGGTCGGCACGCAGGTACACGCCCTGCAGCACCCGACGGACCAGCTGGTTGCGCACAGCACCGGTCAGCTGTTTGCCGGAGATGCCGAGCTCACGGGCTCCAGCCGTGGTGAAGGGCGTCGGGGGAAGGTCGTCGAGGCGCATGACCGAACGGTTCGGGAGGAGCTCAACCGAGGCAACGGTCGCCTCCGCAGTTGTTGACGGAAGCCCCGATGAGACCGGTGTGGAGGGAAGAGGGCGACGCCGTACGGGCGGCCTCATCCAACTCGACGGTCAGGCTCTCCCAACTCGACGGGCAGGGAGGCCCAACTCAACGAGCCTGGAGGTGGGCGAGCTGGGCGCGGACCGAGAGCTCGGCGGCGCCCCAGAGCACCGGGTCGACATCGGTGTAGACGATCTCGACGACCCGGCGGGGGAGCTCGTCGGCGGCGACACCCTCGGGGTGCGGCTCGGCGGCGAGCTGCTCGAGTGCGGCCCGCACCTGGTCGAGGCGCTCGTGACGGTGCGCGATGTAGTAGTCGAGCGCGCCGAGCGCGTTGTGGATCACCGGGCCGTGGCCCGGCCAGATCGACTCCACCTCGTGTGAGTCGGCCAGCGCGTGCAGCCGGTCGAGGGAGTCCAGGTAGGCCCCCAGCTGACCGTCCGGGTGCGCCACGACGGTGGTCCCGCGACCGAGGACGGTGTCGCCCGTGAGGACCGACTGCTCGGCCGGCAGCAGGAAGGACAGGGAGTCCGCGGTGTGCCCGGGCGTGCCGACCACGCGGATCTCCAGGCCGTCGACCTCGACCACGTCTCCGTCGCGCAGGCCCTCGTCCCCCAGCCGGTACGCCGGGTCGAGCGCCCGCACGCCGCAGCCGAGTCGTGCCGCGAACTCCTTCGCCGACTCCGAGTGGTCGAGGTGGTGGTGGGTCAGCAGCACCACGCCGACCGGCCCGGCCGCCTGCTCGACGGCGCTCAGGTGCGCCGGGTCGGGAGGACCGGGATCGATCACCACCGCACGCCGGGCGCCGGGCTCGCGCAGCACCCAGGTGTTGGTGCCGTCCAGCGTCATCATGTTCGCGTTGGGGGCGAGCACGCAGGTGCCGCGCGCACCGACCGACCCTCCGGTCCAGCTCGGCGACGGGTCGCTCACGAGCGGGAGCCCCAGGTCGCCGTCTTCGCGCGCCGCTCCAGCAGCTCATCGGCCTGCGGCGGCCGGGAGAGCGTGAAGCCGCCACCGGCGTCCTCCTCGACGGCCGGGCAGAACATCTCCACCCGACGCCCGGAGGCGGCGTCGATCACGGCCTGCGGGTCGGCGTACTGGCTGACGTCGAGGCTGGTGATGTAGGTCGGCGGCAGCATCAGGATCTCGCGGGCCTCTGCCTGCTCGACGGCCTTGATCGCCGGCAGCCAGACCACCTGGTCGGACTCCGTGGAGACGTCGCGGGTGCGCTGACCTTCGGGCAGCTCGGCGACGAAGAACCAGGTGCGGTAGCGCTTCGGCTCGAAGACGGGCGTGAGCCAGCCCGCCCAGGCGCCGAGGAGGTCGGTCCGCAGCACGAGCCCGCGGCGCTCGAGGAGCTCGGTCATCGGCAGCTCTCGGCTCTCGAGCGCCGCCCGATCGGTCTCCCAGTCCTCCCCCGTCGTGTCGGCGACGACCGATCCGGCCGACTGCCCGGCCAGCAGCACCCCGGACTCCTCGAAGGTCTCGCGGACGGCGGCGCAGACCAGCGCCCTGGCCTTCGCCTCGTCGGTGCCGAGCCGCGCGGCCCACTCGGCGGGCGACGGCCCGGCCCAGCCGACGGAGTGGTCGAAGTCGCGGGGGTCGACGCCCCCGCCCGGGAACACGCACATCCCGCCGGCGAACTCCATCGACACGTGCCGGCGCAGGAGGTAGAGCTCCGGCCCGCCGGCTCCCCGGCGGAGCAGCACGACGGTGGCGGCATCGCGGGGCTCGGCAGGCGTCTTCGAGCCGTCGGCGAACGCGGCGGCCTGGACGGCGAACTCCTCCGGGAGGTGGACGAGGCCGGCCACTGCGCTCAGACCTCCACGACCAGCTCGACCTCGACCGGGGCGTCCAGCGGCAGCACCGGTACGCCGACCGCCGACCGGGCGTGCCGGCCGACGTCACCGAACACGTCGCCGAGCAGCTCGGACACGCCGTTGGCGACGAGGGGCTGTCCGGTGAAGTCCGGCGTGGAGGCGACGAACGCGACCAACTTCACGACCCGCTTGATCGCGGACAGCTCGCCGATCTCCGCCCGGATGGCGGCGAGCGCGTTGAGCCCGCACTGCCGGGCGCACGCCACGGCCTCTTCCTGGGTGACCTCGCCGCCGACCTTCCCGGTCGCCATCAGCTGGCCCTCGCGCATCGGCAGCTGCCCGGAGGTGAAGACCAGGTCACCGCTGCGGATCGCGGGGATGTACGCCGCGACCGGCGCCGCCACCTCCGGCACGCTCAGGCCGAGCTCGGCAAGCCGCTCCTCGGGAGTCGCAGCGTCGGACCGTCGCTCGCTGCGCTCGCTCATGCCAGCGGGCGCTTGAAGTAGGCCACCAGGTTCTCCGGGTTCATGCCCGGGACGACCTGGACCAGCTCCCAGCCGTCGGCACCGAAGTTGTCGAGGATCTGCTTGGTCGCGTGGACCAGCACCGGCGCGGTCATGTACTCCCACTTGTCCATGCGGCGACTCTAGCCTCCGGCGCACCGGCCTACGATCGCCCGGTGATCGTCCCCGCCGACCTGCCCGACGCGGTGCTCCGGTACGCCGATCACGAGGATGGCCTTCTCGACGTGCACCTCCCGGAGCGAGCGAACGGAGTCACCGTGCTCCTGCTGCACGGCGGCTTCTGGAAGACGGCCTACGACCGGACGCACACCCGGCCGATGGCGGTCGCGCTCGCCGCAGCGGGCTTCCAGGTCGTCATCCCGGAGTACCGGCGCGTCGGCCCCGGCGGCGCCGGCGGCTGGCCGCGCACTGGGGCGGACGTGCACCTGGCGGCCACGCGGCTGCCCGAGCTGCTCGCCGGCATCGGTCGAGAGGTCGGGACGCTGCGGGTGACCGGCCATTCCGCAGGCGGGCACCTGGCGCTCTGGCTGGCGACCCGAGGCATCCCCGTCGACCGGGTGGTCGGGCTCGCGCCCGTCTGCGACCTCCGTGAGGCGCTCCGGCTGCGGCTCGGCAGCGACGCGGCGCGCTCGTTCCTCGGCGACAGCGACCCGGACGTGGCAGACCCGATGGTGCTCCTCGACGAGAGGCCGGGCGTCGAGATCCGGATCGTGCACGGGGTCGACGACGACACAGTCCCGGTCTCGCTCAGCCGCGGGCTCGTGCGACGACACCCCTGGGTGCGACTCGAGGAGGTGCCCGGCGGGCACTACGAGCTGATCGAGCCCGGCTCGATCGTCTGGCCCGAGGTGGTCCGCGCCCTGGCCGACGTCAGCTGAGGACGGGCTCTGTCTTCTCGCGGACCTCGTCCTCGGTGATGTCCGGGGCGAGCTCGACCAGGTGCAGCCCGTCGGGTCGGACGTCGATCACGCACAGGTCGGTGATGATCCGCTGGACCACGGCCCGGCCGGTGTAGGGCAGCGAGCACTCGTCGACGATCTTGTAGGACCCGTCGCGGGCGACGTGCTCCATCAGCACGATCACCCGCTTCGCGCCGTGGACGAGGTCCATCGCCCCGCCCATGCCCTTGACCATCTTGCCGGGGATCATCCAGTTCGCGATGTCACCGGTCGCCGAGACCTGCATCGCCCCGAGGATCGCGGCGTCGATCTTGCCACCACGGATCATCCCGAACGAGGTGGCCGAGTCGAAGAACGACGCGCCCCGCCTGATCGTCACCGTCTCCTTCCCGGCGTTGATCAGGTCGGCATCCTCCTCACCGGCGTAGGGGTAGGGCCCGACCCCGAGGATGCCGTTCTCCGACTGCAGCACCAGCTCGACGTCCTCAGCGACGTAGTTCGGGACCAGCGTCGGCAGCCCGATCCCGAGGTTGACGTACGACCCGTCGGTCAGCTCGGAGGCCGCACGCGCGGCCATCTGCTCACGAGTCCAGGCCATCACGCACCTGCTTCCTGCGGACGCTCCCGGACCGTTGCCTTCTCGATCCGCTTGTCCGCCGCCTGCGCCGGGCTCAAAGCCACCACCCGCTGCACGAACACCCCGGGCGTGTGCACGTTGTTCGGGTCGATCTCGCCGGGCTCGACCAGGTGCTCGACCTCGGCGATCGTGACCCGCCCGCACATCGCCGCCAGCGGGTTGAAGTTGCGCGCGGAGTCGCGATAGACGAGGTTGCCGTGCCGGTCGCCCTTCCAGGCCCGCACCAGACCGAAGTCCGCGACGATCGCCTCCTCCAGCACGTACTCCCGGCCCCCGAACGTCCGCGTCTCCTTCGGCGGGCTCGAGACGATCACGTTGCCCTCGGTGTCGTACCTCCACGGCAGCCCGCCCTCGGCGACCTGGGTGCCGCCGCCGGTCGCGGTGAAGAACGCCGCGATGCCCGAGCCGCCGGCCCGCATCCGCTCGGCGAGCGTGCCCTGCGGGGTCAGCTCGACCTCGAGCTCGCCGTGCAGGTACTGCCGGGCGAACTCCTTGTTCTCTCCGACGTACGACGACACCATCCGCCGCAGCCGCTTCGCGAACAGCAGCCGGCCGAGCCCCCACTCGTCGACGCCGCAGTTGTTCGACACCGCCTCCAGGTCGGTCACGTCGGTCTCCAGCAGCGCGTCGATCAGCACCGACGGGATGCCGCACAACCCGAAACCGCCGACCGCGAGCGTCGAGCCGCTCGTGATGTCGGCAACCGCGTCGGCCGCGCTCGCGACGACCTTGTCCACGACACTCCACCTCCCGCATCGTCCGGCGACGGCCGGATCTCCCGTGATCCTAGTCACGCACCCGGCCGCAGAAGCGGTGCCCCGGACCTCCTCATCTAGGCTGCAACGCATGGCGTCGGCGAGCCCTGACTTCCCGGACGTGCAGCTGCACGTGGTCACCGGCAAGGGTGGCACCGGGAAGTCGACGGTGTCCGCCAGCCTCGCGCTCGCGCTCGCCTCGCGCGGCAAGACGGTGCTGCTCTGCGAGGTCGAGGGCCGGCAGGGCATCGCGCAGATGTTCGACGTGCCGCCGCTCCCCTACGAGGAGCGGCTGGTCGCGAAGGCCACCGAGCACGGTCACGGCGACGTCTACGCGCTGGCGATCGACGCCGAGGCGGCACTGCTCGAGTACCTCTCGATGTACTACCGCCTGGGCAGGGCGGGCAAGGCGCTCGACCGCTTCGGCGTGATCGACTTCGCCACCACCATCGCCCCTGGTGTGCGCGACGTGCTCCTCACCGGCAAGGTCTACGAGGCGGCGCAGCGCAACTCCCGCAACAAGGGCGCCCGCCGGTACGACGCCCTGGTGCTCGACGCGCCACCGACCGGCCGGATCGGCCAGTTCCTGAACGTCAACAGCGAGCTCGCCGGGCTCGCGAAGATGGGCCCGATCAAGTCCCAGGCGGACACCGTGATGACGCTGCTGCGGTCACCGCGCACGGCGGTGCACCTGGTCACCGTCCTGGAGGAGATGCCGGTGCAGGAGACGATCGACGGAGTCGCCGAGCTGCGTGCGGCCCAGCTGCCCGTCGGCGGCGTCATCGTGAACCTCGTCCGGCCGCAGGACCTCGACGACCAGGCCCGTGCCGCACTGCTCGAGGGCACCGTCGACGAGGTCGCGCTGGCCAAGGCGCTCTCGTCTGCCGGCATCGACGCGACGCCCGAGCTGGTCGGCACGCTCGTGGCCGAGGGTCGCGACCACGCGGAGCGCCGCCGCCTGGAGGACAGCCAGCGGGCCCTCGTCGAGCAGATCGACGTGCCGGCGTACGAGCTGGATCTGCTGGCCGGAGGGGTGGACCTCGGCGGGCTCTACGAGCTCGCGGAGTCGCTGCGCGAGCAAGGGCTCGCCTGAGATGCGCGCGCGGACCAATCCCCGCGTGGGACCGATGACCGCCACGCACGATCCGGTCCCGCGGCTCGACGTGGACGCACTCCTCGACGACCCGGCCCGCAGGATCATCGTGTGCTGCGGATCCGGCGGAGTCGGCAAGACGACCACCGCGGCGGCGCTCGCGCTGCGCGCCGCAGAGCGAGGTCGCAAGGTCGTCGTCCTCACCATCGACCCGGCCCGTCGCCTTGCCCAGAGCATGGGCATCGAGGCGCTCGACAACGTGCCCCGGCCGGTGCCGGGCGTCTCGACAGGCTCGACGACCGGAGGCTCGCTCGACGCGATGATGCTCGACATGAAGCGCACCTTCGACGAGGTCGTCGAGAGCCAGGCGAGCCCGGAGAAGGCGCAGCAGATCCTCAGCAACCCGTTCTACATCGCGGTGTCCAGCTCGTTCGCCGGCACCCAGGAGTACATGGCGATGGAGAAGCTGGGCCAGCTCGACAAGGACGCGCGCGCCTCGGGACGCTGGGACCTGATCGTCGTCGACACGCCGCCCTCACGGAGCGCGCTGGACTTCCTCGACGCTCCCGAGCGGCTCTCCAGCTTCCTCGACGGGAAGTTCATGAGACTGCTGCTCGCGCCTGCCAGAGGTCCCGCGAAGCTGATGAGTGCCGGCTTCAACATGGTCACCAAGGCGGTCACCACGATCATCGGTGGCCAGGTGCTCTCCGACATGCAGGCGTTCGTCTCCGCCTTCGACACCCTCTTCGGCGGGTTCCGCCAGCGCGCCCAGCGCACCTACGAGCTGCTGCAGGCCGACCGTACGTCGTTCGTGGTGGTCGCGGCGCCCGAGCCCGACGCGCTCCGCGAGGCGGCGTACTTCGTCGAGCGGCTGAGCGCCGAGCGGATGCCGTTGGCCGGACTGGTGGTCAACCGGGCGAGTGTCCAGCCCGGGGTCGACCTCAGTGCGGCGTCGGCCATGTCCGGCTACGAGAAGCTGCGTGACTCCACCGACGACGCCAGCCGGATGGCGGCAGGGCTGCTGCGGCTGCACGCCGACCGGCGGCTGATGGTGGAACGGGAGACGCGCCTGCGCGGCCGGTTCGCCAGGGCGCACCCGGATGTCCGGACGGTCGTGCTGCCCGCGCTGCCGACCGACGTGCACGACCTCGACGGCCTGCGCAGCATCGGAGACCTGCTCGGCGAGGGCGCTGCCTAGCAGAGCCCGTCGCCGGCCGTGTGCGGTTCGTCGAAACCGGTAGGGCTCAGGCGGTTGCGGAGGCCTCGAGGTGGGCCTCCTTGGCTGCTGCCAGGAGCGCGCGCCACGACGTGATGTTGGGGCGCTTGCGGAGCACCGCGCGACGCTCCCGCTCGGTCATGCCGCCCCAGACACCCCACTCGATGCGGTTGTCGAGCGCCTCGGCGAGGCACTCGGCCCGCACGGGGCAGCTCGCGCAGACGACCTTGGCCTTGTGCTGCTCGGCACCACGGACGAACAGCTCGTCAGGACGGGACTGCTTGCACGTTGCGGCTGCGGCCCACTCTTCGTTCCAGCTCATTGCACTACCCCCATTGGAAACCCGCGGCGCCGGTCCTCTAGACCAGCTCCCCCACATACAAGAACTTAAGGTTCTTTACCGTCTCGGAAACAGGGCCGTTTGTACCGAATCGGGATGACCCAGAAGGACTACCCGGGTGACCTGACTAGGTGGTCGGGGTCCCGACCTAGACTCACTGCATGCCGCGCCAGCGCTCGACAACGCCCCACGGGCTCACCTACGGGTCGGTGACGTCGCAGGTCACCGTGCTGGTCGCGTTGTCGGCACTGATGGGCGTCCTGGTGGCGGGCCTGGCCATCCCCTTCGCCGGCGTCCTCGGCATCGGCACCAAGTCCGTGTCGAAGTCGATGAAGAACTTCCCGATCAAGATCGCCGACCAGCCCCTCGCGGAGCGCTCCCGCGTCCTGGACGCGCAGGGAAACCTGATCGCGACGTTCTTCGACGAGAACCGCGTGAACGTCCCGCTGAGCGAGGTGGCTCCGGTGATGCAGCACGCGCTGCTGGCCATCGAGGACGCCCGGTTCTACGAGCACGGCGCCCTCGACGTGAAGGGCACGTTGCGCGCGTTCATCACCAACCAGGCGAACGACGGGGTCACCCAGGGCGGTTCCTCGATCACCCAGCAGCTGGCCAAGATGACCCAGCTCAACCAGGCGAAGACGAAGGCGCAGCGCGAGGCCGCCACGGCCGACACCTACCAGCGCAAGCTCCAGGAGCTCCGGCTGGCGGTCGCGTTCGAGAAGAACTACTCGAAGGACTGGATCCTCGAGCGCTACCTCAACATCGCCTACTTCGGCGACGGCGCCTACGGCATACAGGCCGCCGCGCGGCACTACTTCAGCGTCAACGCCAAGGACCTCGACCTCCAGCAGGCCTCACTGCTGGCCGGGCTGGTGAAGAACCCCGTGGGCTACGACCCCACCACGTTCCCCGACCGCGCCCTCGCCCGTCGCAACACCGTGCTCACCCGGATGGCGGGCCAGCACATGATCAGCCAGGCCGAGGCCGACCAGACGGCGGCGACCAAGCTCGGCCTCGAGGTCAGCCCCACCCGCAACGGGTGCCTCGGGTCGTCGGCCGCCTTCTTCTGCGACTACGTGCGCCGCTACCTGCTCGCCGACCCGTCGCTCGGCAAGACCGTCGACGACCGTCAGCAGCTGCTGAACTCCGGGGGCCTGACCATCAGGACCACGATCGACATGAGGTACCAGCGGGCGGCCGACCGGGCGACCTCGGCGCACGTGAAGCCCACCGACCAGGCGATCGGGGCGCTCGCGATGGTCGAGCCCGGCACCGGCGACGTCAAGGCGATCAGCCAGTCACGACCGATGGGCCGGAAGAAGAAGCAGGGCCAGACGTTCCTCAACTACGTGGTCGACAGCAAGTACGGCGACTCCAACGGCTTCCAGGCCGGGTCGACGTTCAAGCTGTTCGTGCTGGCCAGTGCCCTCGAGCAGGGCCTGCCGACGAGCACGAGGTTCCACTCGCCCAACACGCTGAACATCCCCGGCAACGACTTCCAGGACTGCGACGGCCCGTACAGCGACCCGACGGTGTGGGCGGTGCACAACTCCACCGGCGAGGGCACCTTCGACATGTACAAGGGCACCCAGCTGTCGGTGAACACCTACTTCGCGCAGCTCGAGGAGAAGACCGGGCTGTGCAAGCCCTACGCGATGGCCCGGTCCATGGGTGTCGACCTCTCGGACCCGGCACACGAGCGGGTGCCGTCGTTCACCCTCGGTGTCGCCGACGTGAGCCCGCTCGAGATGGCCGGCGCGTACGCCACCGTGGCCGCACGCGGGCTGCACTGCGACAACCGCCCGGTGGCGCGCATCCTCAACAGCGAGGGCCGGGTCTTCAAGACCTACCCGAAGGTCTGCCAGCAGGTGATGCAGCAGAACACCGCGGACACCATCAACGACATCCTCAAGGGCGTGATGGCGCCGGGCGGCTTCGGCGCCGCCCTCGTCCTGGACAAGCCGTCGGCCGGCAAGACCGGCACCCGGTCGGAGAACAAGGCGGTCTGGTTCGACGGCTACACGCCGGCGCTGGCGACCGCGTCGATGATCGCGGGAGCCAACCAGGAGGGCCAGCCGATCACCCTCAACGGGCAGACCGTCGGCGGGTCGTACATCGCCAGCGCGCACGGCTCGACGACCGCGGGACCGATGTGGGCGGACGCAATGCGGGCGATCCAGGACCTGCTGCCGGACCTCGACTTCGTGCAGCCGATCAAGACCCAGGGGTCCCCTGACCTCTCGATCGTGCCGAACGTGGTCGGCATGACCGCGCAGGACGCGCGCACCACGCTCGAGGGGCTCGGGTTCATCGTGAACCTCGCCGGTCAGGTGCCCTCCGCCCTGGAGCCCGGACTGGTCGCCCAGACCAGCCCGGAGGCCGGTTCGACGATGTACAACGGGTCGACGATCTCGCTCTACGTGTCAGCCGGTCCGGGAGCGCCGGTGACGACCGCTCCACCGGCGCCTGGCGGCACGCCGACCTCCGGCACGTCGCCCGGTCCGGGCAACGGCAACGGCAACGGGCACGGCCCCCCGCACCACTGAGCCGGCGACCAGCGCTTCGACCGGGCTCAGGAACCGGCGAGCTGGCGGCGTACCTCTGCGGCGACGACGCCGCCGTCGGCCCGGCCCTTGACCTTCGGCTGGAGAGCACCCATCACCTTGCCCATCGCGCGCGCACCCTCCTCGCGAGCCCCGGTCGCCTCGATCGCCCCGGTGACGAGCGCAGCGATCTCGTCGGCGCCGAGCTGCTCGGGAAGGTAGTCGGCGAGCACGTCGAACTCCGCGCGCTCCTTGGCCGCCTGCTCGGTGCGGCCGGCCTGGTCGAACGCCTCGGCCGCCTCGCGGCGCTTCTTGCCCTCGCTGGTGAGCACCCCGAGCACGTCCTCGTCGGTGAGCTCGCGCGCCTCCTTCCCGGCGACCTCCGCGTTGGTGATCGAGGTCAGCACCATCCGCAGGGTCGAGGAGCGGATCTCGTCCCGCGCCTTGATCGCGGTGGTGAGGTCGGCACGAAGACGGTCCTTGAGGTCACTCATGCCGCGTCCTCGCTCCGCTGCGGGCGCACATGAGGCACTCGCACTCTGTGTTGGATGATTCGCTCGCTTCGCTCACTCATGGCGCCATTGTCGCAAGCGGCTCCCAGCACGGCGCGGGCCGTGTGGCAGCCTTGTCGCGTGGCACCCTCCCCGCTGGCACGACTGGTCGGCCTCGGCGCGCTCGCCGGCGCCGCTGGGCTCGGCTACGCGGCGGGGATCGAGGTCCGCAGCTTCACCCTGCGCCGTGTCGACGTGCCGGTGCTGCCCGCCGGCAGCAAGCCGATCAAGGTGCTCCACCTGAGC
This sequence comes from Marmoricola sp. URHA0025 HA25, assembly GCF_054059435.1. Classification (NCBI taxonomy): domain Bacteria; kingdom Bacillati; phylum Actinomycetota; class Actinomycetes; order Propionibacteriales; family Nocardioidaceae; genus Marmoricola; species Marmoricola sp. URHA0025 HA25. The sequence goes on along the minus strand of NZ_JBSSCD010000001.1, from coordinate 4,418,855 downwards.
GACCTGCACCTGACGCCACACCAGGCGCACAAGCTGGCCTGGCTCGAGTCGCTCTCCCGGCTCGGACCGGACCTCGTGGTGAACACCGGCGACAACATCGCCCACCCCGACAGCGTCCGGCCGCTGGTCGCCGCCCTCGGACGCCTGCGCGACGTCCCGGGGGTGTTCGTCTTCGGGTCCAACGACTACTTCGCGCCGGCGCTGCGCAACCCCGTGCGCTACCTGCTGCCCGACGACGGCAGTCGCAACGTGCACACACCGCAGCTTCCCTGGAAGGACCTCCGCGCGGAGTTCGCCGACGCCGGCTGGACGGACCTGACCAACACCACCGCGAGGCTGGCCGTCGGCGACAGCCTCCTCGCGTTCGCCGGGGTCGACGACCCGCACCTGGGGTACGACGACCTCGCGGCTGTCGCAGGGCCAGCGCCCGCAGATGCCGACCTCAGGGTCGGGGTGACGCACGCGCCGTACCTGCGGGTGCTCGACCAGTTCGCCAGCGACGGCTACGACCTCACCTTCGGCGGCCACACCCACGGTGGCCAGCTGTGCCTGCCGGTCAAGGGAGCTCTGGTCACCAACTGCGACCTCGACACGGCGCGCGCCAAGGGTCTCCACCGGCATCCCGCGGACTCGCGGCCGGGCGATCCCGGGTCGTCGTGGCTGCACGTGTCCGCAGGGGCCGGCACGTCGCCGTACGCGCCGGTGCGGTTCTGCTGCCGTCCGGAGGCCACGCTGCTGACGCTCCTGCCGACCGCGTCCTGAGCCTGCGACGGACGCCGTCCGGAGCCCGGTTCGGAGCACCCCTCGGGCTCTAGTAGACTTCCCACGCCTTCGGGCTGTGGCGCAGTTTGGTAGCGCGCGTCGTTCGGGACGACGAGGCCGCAGGTTCAAATCCTGTCAGCCCGACCATGTGATGTCTCAGGACATCGGTGACACCCGGACCCACGGAGACGTGGGTCCGGGTGCTCGTGGTTTCGGGCCCGGTCTGCGCGCGGCGGCAGTGCCGTGGAGGCGGGTTGTAACGCCGATTCTCGCGCGCAGTAGTGGCAGAATCCGCGGCATGCCCCCAGAGTCGGACGTCCCCGGCAAAGAGCCGAAGCTCGAGCTGCCCAGCATCGGGTTCGGGCGGAAGAAGAAGCGCGGCAAGGCCACCCGTGAGGACGCGGCGGAGCAGCCGGGCGAGGGCGCCCCGGCGGCGGAGTCCGGACCCGGACCGGCTGGATCCTCGCCGGCACGCCCGGCGGCACCCAGGGCACCGGCTGCGCCTCCGGTGCCCGCCCGCACGACCGGTGCGGGACCGACCCCGCCGCGCCCTCCGGCTCGACCGCCGGCGCGCCCCCCGGCCCGCCCCAGCCCTGACCTCGACGCCACATCCGGCCACCCCGGCCGCGGCCGCCGCTCCGACCCCACCGAAGCCGGCGCCGGCGAAGCCCCCGACCCGGCCTGCGGAGCCGACGGTCGACGCGACCGAGGAGACGACCGCCGAGGAGACCGCCGCCGAGGCCACCGTCCAGCTGCCGGTCGACCTGAGCACGCCGGCGCCGGCCGCCGACACGCCGTCACCGGACGTGCAGGACGACACCACGACCGACCCGATCGAACGTGCCGGGGCCGCCCTCGACGCCCGCGCCGCGAGGAAGCCCAAGCGCGACAAGACCGCCGCCGAGGCACGCGGTCGCAGGCGGGAGCAGAAGCGCGACGCGAAGGAGCAGAAGCGTCAGGCCAAGCGCGCGCAGGAGGAGGAGCGCGAGGACCGGGCACTGGTCGCACCGGCCGAGGCGCTGGTCGCCCGGCTGCCCGCGATCAAGCCCGTCTACGCGGCGCTCCTCACCGGTGTGCTCACCGGGCTGTCGGCCGTCCTGCTCACCCTCGGTGCGAGCAAGGGCTGCGAGGCGGTCCGGGACACGTCGAGCTGCGGCGGTGGCGTCGGACTGCTCGCGGTGGTCGCGATCCTGGCGGTCGAGGTGCTGATCGGTGCGAACCTGCTGAAGGCCTGGCAGATCTCGGACCCCTTCAGCACCAGCTTCCTGGGCGTCGGCATGGTCGCGATCATCGCGATGCTGACGTTCCTGAGCCACCTCGACTCGCCCTGGATGCTGCTGGTGATCCCGCTGATGACCGCGGTCGCGTTCGCCTTCTCCTGGTGGGTGACCGTCCGCTTCGTCGACGAGCATCCGATGGCCAGCGAGGTCGACGCCGAGCGCGGTGAGCCGGCGTTCGCCGAGAAGCCGGCGACACCGGACGACGCCAGCGAGGACGACGCTCCGCGCAGCTGAGCGCGGTCAGAGCCGCGCGGCCACCAGCTCGGCGATCTGCACCGTGTTGAGGGCCGCTCCCTTGCGCAGGTTGTCGTTGCTGACGAAGAGCGCGAGGCCGCGGTTGTCGGGCACTCCGGGATCATGGCGGATCCGCCCCACGTACGACGGGTCGCGACCCGCCGCCTGCAGCGGGTTGGGGATCTCGGTCAGCTCCACACCCGGAGCGGCGGCGAGCAGCTCCCTGGCCCGGTCAGGGGTCATGCTGCGCGCGAACTCGGCGTTGATCGCCAGCGAGTGCCCGGTGAACACGGGGACGCGCACGCAGATGCCGGAGACGGCCAGGTCGGGGATGCCGAGGATCTTGCGCGACTCGTTGCGCAGCTTCTGCTCCTCGTCGGTCTCCTCCAGGCCGTCGTCGACCAGGTTGCCGGCGAAGGGCAGCACATTGTAGGCAATGGTCCGGCGGTAGATCGAGGGCTCGGGGAACGAGACCGCCTCGCCGTCGTAGGCGAGCTCACGGGCCTTGTCGCCCGCGGCCGCGATGCCGGTCGCAAGCTCCTCGACGCCGGCGACACCGGAGCCCGACACCGCCTGGTAGGTCGAGGCGATCAGGCGCACCAGGCCTGCTTCGTCGTGCAGCGGCTTGAGCACCGGCATTGCCGCCATCGTGGTGCAGTTCGGGTTGGCGATGATGCCGCGACGTGCGGCCACGACCGCGTCGATCGCCTCGGGGTTGACCTCGGAGACGACCAGCGGGATGGCGGGGTCCTTGCGGAAGGCCGACGAGTTGTCCACGACGATCACGCCGGCGTCCACGAACCGCGGGACCTGCGCACGCGACGTCGTGGCTCCGGCGGAGAACAGCGCGATGTCGAGCCCGTTCGGATCGGCCTCGGCGGCGTCCTCGACGACGACGTCGCGATCGCCGAAGGGCAGCACCTTGCCGGCCGAGCGAGCCGAGGCGAAGAACCGGACCTCGTCGAGCGGGAGACCGCGCTCGAGGAGGATCTGGCGCATCGCGACGCCGACCTGCCCGGTAGCGCCGACAACACCGATATTCACCATGACGTCTCCCGGCAGAGCTGGGGTCCCCGCGACGTTGTTCGCGGGGGAGCGAAGCGGAGGAGGGGAGAACGTCGTGGGGTGTGCTGTCCGGTGGCGCCGACGACGCCGATGCGGAGGCCGCTCATCGCCCGGTCCCGCCGTAGACCACGGCCTCGACCTCGTCGGAGCCGAGGTCGAACGCGTCGTGCGCGGCGCGCACGGCGTCCTGCACCTGGGTCTCGGCGACGACCACGGACACCCGGATCTCCGAGGTCGAGATCATCTCGATGTTCACGCCGGCGTCCGACAGCGCCTCGAAGAAGCGCGCCGAGATGCCCGGCGACGTGCTCATGCCGGCGCCCACGATGGACACCTTGCCGACGCTGTCGTCGTACTGGAGGCTCTCGAAGCCGATCGACTCCTGCAGGCGGGCCAGGGCGGTCATCGCCGTCTGGCCCTCCCCACGCGGGAGGGTGAACGAGACGTCGGTGAGGTTCGTCGCGGCCGCGGAGACGTTCTGCACGATCATGTCGATGTTGATCTGCGCGTCCGCGATCGCCCGGAAGATCGCCGCGGCCTCGCCGGGCTTGTCCGGTACGCCGACGACGGTGATCTTCGCCTGGCTCCGGTCGTGAGCGACACCGGTGATGATGGCAGCTTCCATGGCGGTCTCCCCGTGGGTGTTGGGCGCGACGACGTCCTCGGCCTTGACGACCCAGGTGCCCTCCTTCTCGGAGAAGGACGAGCGGACGTGGATGGGCATCCCGTAGCGGCGGGCGTACTCGACGCAGCGCAGGTGCAGGATCTTGGCGCCCTGCGCCGCCATCTCGAGGGTCTCCTCGTAGGAGATGCGCGGGACCTTGCGGGCGCGTGGCTCGATGCGGGGGTCGGCGGTGAAGATGCCGTCGACGTCGGAGTAGATCTCGCAGACGTCGGCCTGCAGGGCGACCGCGAGAGCCACCGCAGTCGTGTCGGATCCGCCGCGCCCGAGGGTGGTGATGTCCTTGGTCGTCTGGGAGACGCCCTGGAATCCGGCGACGATGGCGATCGCGTCCTCGTCGATCGCCGCCTGGATCCGGCCGGGCGTGACGTCGATGATCTTCGCCCTGCCGTGCTCGGAGTCGGTGATCACCCCGGCCTGCGACCCGGTGAACGAGCGCGCCTGGTGGCCGAGGTTCTGGATCGCCATCGCGAGAACCGCCATCGAGATCCGCTCCCCGGCGGTGAGAAGCATGTCGAGCTCGCGGGCCGGCGGGAGCGGCGAGACCTGGTTGGCCAGGTCGATCAGCTCGTCGGTGGTGTCGCCCATGGCCGAGACGACGACGACGACGCTGTTGCCCGCCTTCTTCGTCTCCACGATGCGGCGGGCGACGCGCTTGATGCTCTCGGCGTCGGCGACCGAGGAGCCGCCGTACTTCTGCACGACAATGCCCACGGCTCGCCTCCTGGTCGCTACTCGGGGTCGCCCTGTGGGGACGTCCGCACCAGCGAGATTCTACCGACTCCTACAGGCCGTCCCCGGCGACGTCCAGCACGGACTCCGCCTCCTCGACCAGCTCCGACTCGCCCTCGATGTCGAGGTCGAGCCGCGAGTGGGCGACGATCGAGTGGAGGGCAGTGAGGACACCGCACGCGTTGTTGCCCCACGAGGCGAGGTAGGAGAACTGCCACCACCACAGCGCCTCCTCGACGTTGCCCGTCCGGAAGTGCCGCAGCCCGTTGGCGACGTCGGTGGCGATCAGGGTCAGGTCGTCGGAGATCTGGGCGGGAACGGTGTCGGGGTCGTACGGCTCGATGTTGTGGGCATAGGTGTCCAGCTCACCGAGCTTGTCGGCCAGGCGGAGGCGCATCGCGTCGAGGTCGGGGTCGGGCCCGACGTCGGGCTGGTACTGGGTCTCCGGCTGGAAGTCGCGCTGCGCGCCCAGCCGCGCGCCGGCGAGCAGCAGCTGGCTCACCTCGAGCAGCAGCAGGGGCACGGCCGCCCCGCCGTCGTCCTCGCTGGAGATCGCCTGCAGGCCGAGCAGGAACGCCTCGCAGGCGTCCGCGATCTGCTGGCCGAAGTCCTCGAGCTCACTGTCGGTCATCGGCTTCCCACTCTCCCGCCCCAGTCATTCACCAGCACTGCGCCGTCCGGCGAATGCTCTCCCCAGGGTGACCTCGTCGGCGTACTCGAGATCACCGCCTACCGGTAGTCCACTCGCCAAACGCGTCACCTGCAAGCCCATGGGCCGCAACATGCGCGTGAGGTACGCCGCAGTGGCGTCGCCCTCGATGTTCGGATCGGTGGCCAGGATGATCTCGGTGACGGTGCCGTCCTCGAGCCGGGCGATCAGCTCGCGGATGCGCAGCTGCTCCGGTCCGATGCCCTCGAGCGGCGAGATCGCGCCGCCGAGCACGTGGTAGCGGCCGCGGAACTCGCGGGTGCGCTCGATGGCCACGACGTCCTTGGACTCCTCGACCACGCAGATCTGTGAGGGGTCGCGGCGCGTGTCGCGGCAGATGCGGCACTGCTCCTCCTCGGCGACGTTGCCGCACACCGAGCAGAAGCGTGCCTTGGCCTTGACCTCGAGGAGCACCTCGGCGAGACGGCGTACGTCGACCGGGTCGGCGGCGAGCAGGTGGAACGCGATCCGCTGGGCTCCCTTCGGCCCCACCCCCGGCAGCGTGCCGAGCTCGTCGATGAGGTCCTGGACGACACCCTCATACACCGGGTGAGCCGCCCGTCAGTCCTCCGAAGCCGCCGCCGAGGTCGCCGCCGAGACCGCCGGCGAGCGGGCCGAGCGCCTGGGCGGCCAGCCCGTCGGCCTTCGCCTTGGCGTCCCGGAAGGCCGCGACCACCAGGTCGCCGAGATCGGCGAGGGACTCCTCGTCGTTGGCGTCGAACGTGCCCGTGGGCAGCCGTACGCCGACCAGCTCACCGGTGCCGGACACGACCGCGGTCACGCCGCCGGCGCGGCCCTCGACCGTCTGCGCGGCCAGCTCGGCCTGGGCGCTGACCAGCTGGGCCTGCATCTGCTGCGCCTGCTCGAGCATGGCGCCGAGGTCGAATCCACCCATCGGGCTCGGGTCGTCGGTCATGGCCTCTCCTACTCGTGGGGGATCTCGTCGATCACGGTGGCACCGAGCTCGCGCTGGAGCAGCTCGGCCCCGCCGATCCCGGAGTCGTCCGCGTCGGGGTCGTCGCGGTCGACCTCGGCGTCGCGGTCGTCGGTGGGCCTCGCGGGTCGCTCGCCCGTGCGGGTGGGCGCGATGTTGCTGCGCACGGACGCGATCGCCTCGGGCTGTCCGGCCGGGCGCGCGGCGGGCGCGGGCGCAGCGGTCGGCTCGACCGGCTCGGGCGCCGAGCTCTCGACGGCCGGCTTGGTGACCCGGGGCGCGATGCCGGCTCCGGGATCGGCGGACGGGTCGACGATCGCCTCGACCTTCCAGTCGACCCCGATGACGTCGATCGCGGCCTGGCGCAGGATCTCCTCGCTGCCGCCGCCGATGAACGAGTCGCGGGCGCCGGCGTTCTTGAACCCGACGGTGAGCACGTTGGCCTCGAGGGCGACCACCTGGGCGTTCTGGCTGAGCAGGATCCAGGTGTAGCGGCGCATCTCGCGCACCTTCTCGAGCAGGTCGGGCCAGATCCGGCGGACGTCGACCAGGCCGAGCGTCGTCGTCGCGGGTGTCGCCGGTGCGGGGGGCGGCTCCGGCCGGGTCTGCTGCGCAACCTCCGCGGGCGCGGGGGCAGCCTGCGGTTGGGTCTGCGGGGGCGGCACGGGATCTCGAGACGGTTGCTGCGCAACCTCCTCGACCACCGGAGGCCGTGCGGGTGCGGGGGCAGCCTCGGGCTGGGTCTGGTCCGACGACCCCTCGTTTCGAGACGGTTGCTGCGGGTCTCGGGACGGTTGCTGCGCAACCTCCTCAACCACCGTTGCCGGGGGTGCCATCGCCATCCGCCGCTCCAGGCGGTCCATCCGGGCCGCGAGCCCGTCGGTGCCGTGGTCGGCGGCGGGCAGCAGCACCCGGGCGCAGATCAGCTCCAGGAGCAGGCGCGGCGTGGTGGCTCCCCGCATCTCGGTGAGGCCGGCCGCCACGCAGTCCGCGGCGCGCACGAGCTCAGCCTTGCCGAACCGCGCGGCCTGCGCCACGAGCCGCTCGGCCTGGTCCTGTGGGGCGTCGATGAGTCCGGTCGCCGGCGCATCCGGCACCGCGGCCACGATCACCAGGTCGCGGAGCCGGCGCAGGAGGTCCTCGGTGAACCGGCGCGGGTCCTGACCGGTCTCGATGACCTTGTCGACGACCGAGAACACCGTCGCCCCGTCGGCGGCGGCGATGGCGTCGACGACCTCGTCGAGGAGCGTGTCGGGCGTGTAGCCGAGGAGGCCGGCGGCGACGGCGTACGTGACGCCCTGCGGGCCGACCCCGCCGAGCAGCTGGTCGAGCACGGACAGGGAGTCCCTCGCCGAGCCGGCTCCGGCACGGACCACGAGCGGCAGCGCTGCCGGCTCGATGCTGACGCCCTCCGCCTCGCAGATCTGGGCGAGGTAGTCCGACAGCACGCGCGGCGGGATCAACCGGAACGGGTAGTGGTGCGTGCGGGACCGGATGGTCGCGATGACCTTCTCCGGCTCGGTGGTGGCGAAGATGAACTTCAGGTGCTCGGGAGGCTCCTCGACCAGCTTGAGCAGCGCGTTGAAGCCCTGCGAGGAGACCATGTGGGCCTCGTCGATGATGTAGATCTTGTAGCGGCTGGCGACCGGGGCGAAGAACGCCCGCTCCCGCAGGTCGCGCGCGTCGTCGACACCGCCGTGGCTGGCCGCGTCGATCTCGATCACGTCGAGCGAACCCGGCCCGCCGCGGGCCAGGTCGCGGCACGACTGGCACTCGCCGCACGGGTCGGCGATGGGAGCCTTCTCGCAGTTGAGCGCGCGGGCGAGGATGCGGGCGCTGGTGGTCTTGCCGCAGCCGCGGGGACCGGAGAACAGGTAGGCGTGGTTGACCCGGTTGTTGGCCAGCGCTGCCCGGAGCGGCTCGGTGACGTGGTCCTGCCCGATCACCTCGGCGAAGGTCTCCGGCCGGTAGCGGCGGTACAGGGCAAGGGTGTGCTCCACACGTGAACACTAGCCAGCGCCGGGGACATCCGGGCGGGCGCACGGGATCCGGTCGGGAACCGCCCGTGCCCTCGGACCCGGCCGGTAGCCTCGGAGCGATGGACACCCGCAGTCGACCGCCTCGAGCGAACGTCGCGGCGCGGGGTCGTCGGCTCGTGTCGATGGTGGACTCGCGCCACCGCCGGGCGGTGGTCGCGTTCCTGCTCTGCGTCCTGGCAGCTGCGGTCGTCGCAGCGCCGGTGACCATCGAGCGGGCCATCGAAGGCGTCCGGTTCCGCGACGCGGTGGGCACGTTCCCGGTCGAGGTGAGCCTGTGCCACGACGGGCGGTCGACGCTCGACACCGGAGTCCTCGGCAGGGTGTTCTGGGACCAGACCGGCGCGCTCGGCTTCGGTGCCTACGCCCGGGCGACCGGTCCGCCCGAGGCCGGCGGCACGCTCGCGTCGTACGTCGATCCGGCGTTCTTCCAGGCCAACGTCGCCTTCATCCGTGACCCGGACACCGTCGTCGCGGCGTACTCCGACCAGATGCGGGACTCGCTGCGCCGGCAGATCCTGCGCGAGGAGCTCGTCGCCGGCCTGATCGGCGGCACGGTGCTCTTCCTCGTGGTTCCGCGACGCCGCCTCCGGGGTGTCCGCCGCGCGCACGCGGCGGTGGCGGGGTTCCTCGTCGTCGATGCGGCACTGGGACTCTCCGCCCTCGGAGCACTGCAGATGTTCCGCGACTGGGACTGCAGCAAGGCGACGGGCGCGACCTACGCGGCCCACGACATGAGCAATCCGACCTTCAGCAGCCCGCAGCTGAGCGAGATCGTCTCGCAGGTGCGGCCGTTCATCGACAAGAACACCCGTCGCCTCGACGCCGCGGCCGAGCAGTACGAGCAGACCGCCGCTGCCAGCCTCGCCACGGTCGTCCCGCAGCACGCCGGAGCCCTCGCACCGCGGGACGGCGAGAAGGTCGTGCTCGGCGAGGCCGACACCCAGGGCAGCTTCGTCGGCGTGAACGTCCGCACGACCTTGTACGCCGACCTCGTCGACGCACTCGGCAACGACGCGATCGCCCTGCGGACCATCGCCGGCGACGTGACCTCGAACGGCACCGTCGCCGAGCGGTCCTACGTCAAGGCGGAGGCCAAGGTGGCCCCGGACGTGCCGGTCGCCGCCGTGGGCGGGGACCACGACTCGGAGAACACGTGGAAGCAGATGAAGGGCGCCGGGATCGCCGTACCTGACCTGACGACCGCGACCGTCGGCGGGCTGTCTGTGACCGGCGCCAACGATCGCGAGCACAAGACCCTCTTCGGCGGCGAGGTCACCAACCCGTCCGGCGTCAGCGAGGAGGAGCTCGGCCAGAAGCTGCGCGGGAAGGCGGGCAGCACGGCCGGCATCGTCGTGATGCACCAGCCGTCCGCACTCGTCGGGTACCTCGGGCTCGACTCGCTGAGCCCGTTGCGCGACCGTCCGGACAGCGCCTCGCTGACCACGCCGTACGACGACGGCATCGCGGACCTGCCACCGGGCATCGTCGACGTCGGGCACCTCCACGAGCCCGACGGACCCTGGGTCGTGTGGAACACCGACGGCCCCGCGGTCACCTGGACGGTCGTCGACCAGCTCGGCACCGCCGGGGGCGTCGAGAACGCGCCGACGTTCAGCCGGTTCAGCACGCCGGTGTCGGCACCGCTGAAGCCGGTGATGGTGCGGCTCCAGTACGTCAACACCGAGACCGGCCTGCAGACCGGCTACGTCACCGTCGAGTGCGGCCTCGACGCCACCTGCACGATCTCGGACCGGACCGACGTGGGCCTCCCCGGCGGGCGGCCGGGTACACGCGACACGGGCCTGCCAGGCACGCCGTGATCGCGGACTCCGACCTGCACTGGGCACGACCCGCCGACGCCACCGGCACCGGCGCGCTGGTCGTCGCGGGCTCCAGCGGCGCCTCGACGTCAGCCGCGCACAGATGCTCGCCTCGCAGGGCGTGACGGCGCTCGCGCTGCGCTGGTTCGGCGGTGAGGGTCAGCGCAGCGTGCCGTGCGAGATCCCGTGAGACGTTCACCGAGGCTCTGGACCTGCTTGCCGCCCGGTGCGACCGGATCGTGCTGATCGGTCTGTCCTACGGCGCGGAGGCAGCGCTCTTGACCGCGACCCTCGATGACCGCGTCGACGCGGTCGTCGCACTGGCTCCCACCGACGTCGTCTGGGAGGGACAGCACCAGCACCACGAAGATCCCCGGCGCAGCAAGTGGACCCACCGCGGCGCACCGTTGCCGTTCGTGCCGCTCGACCGCGACTGGGAGCCGGGGCCCGGTGCCCCGGCGTACGTCGAGCTCTACGAGCACAGCCGCGCCCTGGCCGGACCCGGCGCCGTGGAGGAGGCGACCATCGCCGTCGAGCGGTTCGGCGGAGACCTGGTCCTCGTCGTGGGCGGCGACGACCGCGTGTGGCCGAGCGGCCGGGCGGCACGGAACATCACGGCTCGCCGCGCACGCCACGGTCTGGAGACCGTCGTCGTCGAGGACCCGCTCGCCGGACACCCGGTCGTGCTGCCCGGCGAGCCACCGGGGAACCCGGCGCGGCCCTACCAGGTCGGCGGCGACGCGGATGCACCGCAGCGCCTGGGCGCATCGGCGTGGCCGGCTGTCCGGCGAGTGCTGCGGCTCGCAACCTGACCGGCGAGGGCGACCAGGCTCAGTACTGGTGGAACCACGTCGCCAGGTCGTCCACGGCGCCCGGGCACGTGATGTCGCGGTCACGGCCGTCCTCGATCCACTGGCCGAGGACAGCCGGGCCACCCTGGAACGACCAGTCCGCGCCGCAGCGGCTCAGCGCCTCGGCCTGGCCGCGCGATCCGGCTGGCCGCCACTCAGGTGCACCGAACCTCAGGCCACCGACGGTGCGGCTCCACAACGACGCGAGCGAGTAGAACCCGATCCGGTAGCCGCCGTCCTGGTAGCCACGAGCCACCCCCTCGACGACGGCGCCGTTCGCCTGCAGGTCAGGGCTCCAGTCGAAGCCGACCACCGGCTCGACGTCGATCCAGACCACCGGCGTCTGCAGGCCGGCGCGGCGCATCGTGGCGATGTTGTACAGCGCCGCCTGGTAGCCGACGTTGCGCAAGGCGCCGATCCTGGTGTCACCCGGGTACGGCCCCTGGTCGCCGAGGTCTGCCAGCGTGCGGCGGTCCGGATAGCTCACCACGGAATACGCCGCGACCATCAGGTGCCGGTCCTTCACCCACTGCAGCTGGCTCTCGAGGCAGGGGTTCGCGACGAACGACGGGCCGTTCGTGAGGCCGAGGACGACGAATTCGGCGGCGTCGGTCGGCATCGGCCGGCCTTCGGTGCGCTTCTCGGGGATGCCCAAGCCCTTCGGGCACTGCGGCCAGCTGGCATCCGCACCGAAGGCCTGGCCCACCTTCGCGAGCTTCGGGGCGGCCTTCGTGTGCCTCTGCTTCGGTGTCCGGCTGAGCGTGGGCAGGGACGGCACGAGCTCGCCGTTCGCGTCGGCGGTTGCGAGTGGGTCGGATGGGGTCACGGCGCTCGTCGGCTGGTGCGGCCCGTCGGCGGCCTGCTCGCCGCAGCCGCCGACGACGCACAGCACGAGGACGAGCAGGGCCGCGCCTCCCCCACGAGTCAGCCCCATGCGGCGATCGTAGGTCGGCCCGCTCGGTGGCGAACGGCGTACGGGAACGAAAAGGCCCCCCATGCACCCGGAAGAGCCCACCTGCCCTTGCTGCCTTCCGGCCCTGGGGGATTCAGTGAGATACCGCCGCACGGGGGGTTGGCCCGAGTCTACGGATCCGATTTCGCCCGGGCGAATCGGGGCGGGTAACCTTCGCGGCGGAGGATTCGCCTAGTGGCCTATGGCGCTCGCTTGGAAAGCGGGTTGGGTGCAAGCCCTCAGGGGTTCGAATCCCCTATCCTCCGCCAGGTCGTCATCGCTGATCCGGACTGCGGATCCGCCCGTGCGCGCTGCGGAATCCGCTCGGTTCCGCTGGTGCGCCGCCGATACCGCGGTATCCGGCTCTCGGCCCTTCCTTCGGTCTGTCTCGACGCGGCACGCTCTGCCGGCCAGCTGAACTTCGAGACTGACCGGAGACGTTCCATGCGCAAGATCGCCCTGGTGGCCGCTGCCGCCCTCGTCCCCCTGATCCCGGCCGCGCCGGCGTACGCGGCCGACCACGTGATCTGCGTGAACAATCCCGTCGGCGTCACCTGTGACCAGAGCTTCGCTCTGCTCGGGCCGGCCGTCACCGCCGCGGACGGGAACGGCCTCGACGACACGATCGTCCTCGCACCTGGGACCTACAGCGACGGGCCCTACAACCTGAAGGAAATCGGTCACCACGAGACCCTCACCGGCTCGGGCCAGGGCACGACCTTCATCACGCTGCCCGCGGGCCCCGTCCAGCGCTACCTCGCGGTGGCGGGCGCCACCGTCAGTGACCTCACCGTTCAGATGAATTGGACGATGTCGCAGAGCGACGAGGGCATAGGCGCGACCGACTCGACGCTCAGTGATGTGACCGTCGACGGCGTAGACACTGACTCTGCCACTGGCGTGCTGTTGGTTGGGTCGTCCCTCACCGACTCGACCGTGGCGATGACCCGCGCCGCTGCCGCGAACACGCAAGGGATCTTCCAGAACGGCAACGGCACGGTCACCGACACCGCGATCACCGCAAGCATTGCTTACACCCACTCGATCCCGGACACCACGGCGACGCTCTCCCGCCTACTGGTTCGCGGCTCCTCCGGCGGGATCTGGACGACCGCAGGATCTGTGATTGTCGACGACACGCTGATCGACCTCGGGACATCGCCGGAGGGCACCGGGCTGGCAGCCTTCAACGACAATTACTCCAGCAGTCCGAAGTCGATCACCGCCGACCACGTCACGATCATCGGCGGCGGCAACTTCTCGGTGGGCGTCGCCGCCTACGCACGGGCTCCGGGCGCGCTCCAGCAGGCGTCGGTCCAGCTGACCAACTCCATCGTGGCAGGCCCCAAGACCTCGTTCGACGTCCAGGCGACCAACGACGGTCTCCAGGGCGCGAACAGCACCGCCTCGATCACCACGTCGTACTCGGACTGGTCGACCCAGAGCGTGAGCTCGGGACCGAACGGCGCGGCCACCCTGACCAATGGTGCCGGCCACCTCGCGGTCGACCCCGGGTTCCGCAACGCAGCTGGCGGGGACTACGGACTGGCCGAATCGTCACCGGTCATCGACAAGGGTGCGCCAGGGAGTGGTGGTCCGGCGCTCGACCTGAGCAAGAGCGCGCGCATCCTCGACGGCAACGGCGACGGCGTCGCGGTGCGGGACATGGGTGCCTACGAGGCACCGACCAAGGTCATGGTGCCGGGCACCGTGACACCCGACACCACCGCACCTGACACGGCGCTCTCTGCGCACCCGAAGAAGCGCATCACCAAGCGCCGAGCGGTCTTCGGGTTCACCTCGAACCAGTCGCAGGTGACGTTCCAGTGCCGACTGGACAAGAAGGCCTGGGCCTCCTGCACGTCGCCGAGGTCCTACCGCGTCACCCGCGGCTGGCACGTCTTCAAGGTCCGCGCCCGCGACGCCGCCGGCAACCTCGACCCGACACCAGCCTCGTGGCGATTCAAGCGCGTCTGATGCCGGGCACCGAGCCGGCGACAACCACTGATCACCGAACCGGAGGGCAACGCATGGAACGCCACACGGCAGAAGCGATCGCTGCGGCACTCCGTGACGGCGAGCGGATGGAGCGCGCGGGCCGGACCGTCGCAGAAGTGGCAGGCGTGCTCGGTATCTCGCCCAGCACCTACCGGTCGTGGCGGCGACGCTTCGGCCAGTCGCACGACGGCGACGTGGCCCGGATCAAGAGCCTGGAACGCGAGAACGCGTCGCTGCGCCGGATCCTCATCGACAAGGAGCTGGAGAACGAGGCGTTGCGGGAGCTCTCCCGCGGCGTCTGGTGATCAGACGACCCGCAGGATGAGCCTGGTCTGCGTGTCGCGGACGCCCCCGTTCTCCTTCATCTCCGTGATGAGCTCGTCGAGCTGGGTGGGGTCGTCGCAGGCAGCGCGAAGCAGGTAGTCCGCGGGGCCGGTCAGGTGGACCGTCTCGACCACGCCCGGGTGGGCGCGCACGAGCCGCTCGAACTGGGCCGCGTGGTCGGGAGAACGAAGGCGTACGTCGAGGAACGCGTGCAGGCGCTTGTCGATGCGTCCCGGGTCGACGTGTGCGTGGAACCCGGTGATGACGCCGCGGGCGAGGAGACTGCGCACCCGGTCACGGGCGGCGTTCGAGCTCAGGTTGACCCGCTCACCCAGCTCGCGAAAGCTCAGCCGGGCGTCCTGGCGGAGACATTCCACGATCGCGGCGTCGGTGTTGTCGAGCGCTCCGGCCATGGGCGTCATTATCGCTGCAGCCCGCCCGGATCTCAGGACTTCCGTCCGCGGCGTCGCCAGGCCTACCTCGACCGGGTGGGCGGCTCGCGCCGCCCACCCGGTCACCCCTCTCGGTTCACTCGGCGTTACTTCACCCCGATCGGGCCCAGGTCCGGATAGCCGTTGGAAGCGGCCGTGTTCACGAAGCCCTTCACCCCGGATCCGTGGACGAAGTAGAAGACCGCGGTGTCGATGGGGATGTAGGCGACATCCTTGGCGAGCACCTTGTCGGCATCCTGGAGGACCTGTGTCTGCTCGTCGAGGTCGGTCGCGGCCTGTGCCTGGTCGACGAGCGCGTTGAACTCGTCGCTCTTGTAGGCCCCGTAGTCCTGGCCGTTGGAGTTCTTGGTCAGGTTCGGGCGGCTGTCGAAGAGCGGGGCGGTCACCGTGATCGCGGACGGCCAGTCGGCACCCCAGCCGGCCCACACGATGTCCGCGTCCTGACCCGGGTTCTGGATGTCGGTGTAGTAGGTGTCCTGGTTGGCGATCCCCTTCAGGGTGACCTTGAAGCCGCCCTTCTCCCAGCCTTCCTTGAGCGCCGAGGCCTGCTTGTCCGCAGTCGGGGTGCTTGGGTAGGTGAAGGTGATGGCGTACGGCGTCTGCACGCCGGCCTGCTGGAGCAGCTGCTTGGACTTGTCCGCGTCACCGGAGCCGCCCGGGAACAGGCCCTTCTGGTAGCCCTTCACCGCCGGGTTCACGATGTCTGTGGCCTCGGTGAAGGCCTTGTCACCTCCGCCCGCCGAGACCCAGGCGGTGTCGTCGGTCGACGCCGCCAGGGCCTGCCGGACCTGGAGGTTCGTCAGCCGCTTGAAGTTGAGCGTCAGGTAGTCGGTGTACGGCGAGGTCACCGTGACCGACCGGTCGGCGATGTTGCCGGTGATCTGGCTGTAGTACGACGGCGGGATCCGCGCCTCGGTGACAGCCGTCCTGTCCGCCCCGCTGTCCGCGATCAGCTGGTCGGTGATCTGCTCGCTGGTCTTGCCGATGTCGAAGACGATCTTCTCCGGCAGGGCCCGGCGTACCTTCGTCGAGTCCGTCGAGGGGTCGTAGCTGGCGTTGCGCACGAAGGTGCCGCCCTTGTTCTTGTCCCAGGTCCCGGACAGCTCGTACGGGCCGCTGGAGAAGACCGAGTAGTTCGACTTCTCGCCCTGGTCCTGGTCCTGGCGGTACGGGTCCATCATGTGCAGCGACGCGACCGCGAGCGGGAAGTCCGCCCACGGCTTCTTGAAGTTGTAGGTGATCGTGCTGCCGTCGCAGGTGATGGCCTTGTCGAAGGCTGCCTTCCCCTCGGGCGTGCTGTTGTAGGGCCCGGTGTAGCTCGGCAGGTCGGACTTCGGGTCGGCCGGGACGTCCAGGTAGGTCAGCAGGTAGTTCGGACCACCGGTGATCACGTCGGTCGCGAACACGCGAGACGCGCCGTACTTGAAGTCCGCACACGTGATCGGCTTGCCGTCCTGCCACTTCACGCCGTCCTTCACGGTGAACTTCCAGACCTTGCCTCCCTCGGAAGAAGTGCCCGTGTCGGTCGCGAGGTCGGGAACGGGCGTGGTCGACTCCTGCACGTCCTCGGAGATCGGGAACGTGACCAGGCTGCGGTAGACCGTGCGGCTCCAGTTGGTGATGTCGCGTCCGTTGTAGGTGCGCTGGGGGTCTGTGTGGTCGACGGCCGAGCGGATGTAGTAGGTCAGCGTCCCGCCTCTGGACCCGGCGGCGCCGCCGGAGCTGCTGCTCGGTCCGCCACCTCCGCCTCCGCACGCGGCGAGTGCGACCGACATCGACGCCGCGGCCACGACCGCCAGCGCCTTTCGTTGACCGTGGGCCATGGGTCTCCTCCAGTTGTGATCACGCCGGGCGAAGTCGCGCGCGGCAGTGCCGCCCATGCTGGGCGCGCTGCACCGACGTCCCCAACGATTCGGGCTCGCCCGAATGCACGGCCCGAATCGTTACCAAGAGCCGACTAGCGCAGCTCCGCGGCGGACTGCCGGTGGTCGCTGGACGCGATGATCGACGAAGCCAGTGCGGTCCGGCGGTAGAGCACGCTCCGTCCCGAGCGCCAGGAGCTGAGGAGCCCGTTGCGCTTGAGCACCGTCAGGTGCTGGTTGACCGTGCCCGGGCTCTGGCCGAGCTCTCGCGCGAGCTGGGTGGTCGTCATCGGGATGTCGAGTCGGCGCAGGATCGCAGCCCGGTTGCGTCCGAGCAGCGCGCCGAGGTCGTTGTCCACGGCATCGCCGGCGGGCATGCCCTCCCAGACCTTGCCGACGCCTCGCGCTGCGTAGGTGAGCGTGAAGGTGTTCTCGCCGTCCTCGACGACGATCAGTCCGGGCCAGAGGAACACCGACGGGACGAGCGTGATCTGGTCCCCGGTGTACACGCCGCTCGCGTGGTGCGGCTTGTCCACCCGGATGAGCCGGTCGACCCGGCTGACCTCGGGATGCAGGTCGTCGAAGACCGTGAGGATGCCCTGGGAGAGGGCGCGGCCGCCGTGGTAGGAGACGTCGTCGTCGAGGACCGCGCGGATGCGCGACCAGTACGGCGCCACGGCCGCCTCCCAGTAGTCCCAGACGGCGTCGGCGATGACTGCGCCGGGTCGCTCGTCGGCCAGCAGGCGCACGAGCACCTCGGGCATGTCGTCCGTGCGCCAGCCCTGCTCCATGTCTCTGCGGATCTGCGCGGCCGGAAGCGCCGCCAGCAGGTCCAGCTGGTGCTCGATGGTGACCGTGGGCTCGGCCGACCAGGGGAACAGGAAGTCAGGTGCCCAGGGACCCGCCGGTGAGACTGCGCGGAGCAGCTCGAGGTCGACCGATCCGAGCTGGCCGGCGACGTCGGAGAGCCATGGCTGCATCACGAACCCGGGCGACGGGGTGGCGAGCAGGCGCAGGCTCGAGGCAGCCTCGCCCAGTGGTGAGTAGCCGAAGCGGGTGTTGCCGAGTGCCTCGACGCTCAGCTCGAAGTCGATCACGCCGTGCCGCTCCCTCCGAGCGCCACGAACGGTCATGGCGTCCGTGACCAGTCTGCAACAGGCCGGACGCCCGGCCGACGATTCGGCCCCCGCCGAATCCGTCCTGCGCCACGAACGCGCGGATCCGCTCAGGTGCTCAACAGGTCCAGCGCGAGCAGGTCGTCGGCCTCGTAGGGCATCGACGTGGTGACCCGATCCGCCACGCCTGCAAAACGGGCGCGGACCTCGGCCCCGACCAGGTCGAGCTCGCCGACCACGGCAAACGTCGCGAGCACCTCGTCGTCGACGAGGTCACCGAGCTCGTCCCACCGCCCGGCCTTGGTCAGCGCGTGCGCGTCGCCGTGCAGGTCGCCCCAGCCGTGGTGCTCCAGCACGGGCGCGTACGCCGGCGTCGAGGCGTAGAAGCCGATCTGCTGCCGCACCCCGGCGACGGCCGCTGCCAGCTGCTCCTCGGTCCGGCCGGTCGCGACCATGCAGAGCGTGGAGATCTCGAAGGGCCGGCCGTCGCGGTCGTGGGCCGAGCGGCTGCGCCGTACCGACGGTGCCACCACGTCGGCGAGGTAGCTGCGCGAGAGCAGCGGATGACAGATCACCCCGTCGGCCACCGCGCCGGCCGCCTCGAGCATCCGCGGGCCGACGGCGGCCAGCCACACGCGCGGGCTCGGGCCGTCGAGCGGCCCCGGCGAGAACAGCGGCGGCATCAGCGTGTGCTCGTAGAAGTCGCCCCGGAAGTCGAGCGCGTCGCCGGTCTGCCACGAGTTCCAGATTGCGCGAAGCGCCTCGACGTACTCCTGCATCCGGGCGGCCGGTTGCGACCACGGCATGGCGTACCGGCGGGTGATGTGCGGCTTGATCTGCGAGCCGAGGCCGAGGACGAGGCGGCCCCCGGAGAGCCGGTGCAGGTCGTACGCCGAGTAGGCGGTCGACATCGGGGTGCGGGCGAACGCGACCGCGATGGAGGTGCCCAGCTCGATCCGCTCGGTCGTGGTGCTGGCCAGGGCCAGCGCCACATAGGGGTCGTGGGCCGCCTCGGCGACGAACAGGCCGCGCACGTCCCCGCGTGCCTCTGCCTCCCGGGCCAGGTCCGCGATCCGCCCGGGGTCGCCGTGGAACGCGATGTCCACCGCGACCGCGGCCTCGTCGCTCATGCGACCGCACGGCTCCCGACGAACGCGCGGACCCTCGCAGCGACCAGGTCGGGCTGCTCGGTGACGACCCAGTGCCCACCGGGGATCTCCTCGACGGTCAGGTCGTCGACGTACGGCACCGGTGACTGCGTCGCCATCGGCAGCCGGACGTACGGGTCGTCGACCGGCGCGAGCACCAGCACGGGGACCGGGACCGGTGCGGGCCGGGGACGCAGAACCCGTCGTGTCACGTTGGCGCGGTAGAGGTTGATCGCGTTGGTCTTGTCGGCCGCGCTGCGGCGGAAGGAGCCACCGGCGACCCGCTCGACCGGCGCCCGGCGCAGCACGAGCTCGGGGACCGCGGGCACCTGGAAGGCGACGACGTACGTCGAGGAGACCAGCTGGCGCAGGGTCGCGCGACCGTGGCCGCGCCCGCGGAACCACGCGCCCACGTAGTCGAGAGAAGGCCCGGAGACCGAGGTGAAGGTGGCCACCCGCTCGGCGAGCCGAGGTTCGGAGAGCGGCTGCCACAGCTGGATCGAGCCCCAGTCATGGCCAAGCAGGTGGACCGGCGCGTCCGGGCTGACCGCGTCGAGCACCGCGAGGAGGTCGTCGCCGAGCTGGTCGATCCGGTACGCCGCTCGCCCGGCGGGCTTGTCGGACTCGCCGGCACCTCGGACGTCGTAGGAGACGAAGCGGTAGTCCCCGGCGAGCTCGCCGGCCACCCCGTCCCACACCGCGTGGTTGTCGGGGTAGCCGTGGACCGCGACGATGACCGGCCTGTCGGAGCGGCCGGACTCGTGGACCGCCAGCCGGACACCGTCGGTCGAGGACACCCATCGCGTCGCCATGCGGCCACGCTCCCGGTTCATTGAACGGGTGTCAACAGCCCCGGCGAGTGACCTCAGGCAGCGTGGGCGGTGGCGGGCGCAGCGGCGCCGGAGCGCTCGACGCGCCACGTCGCCATCGCACCGCACGAGCAGGCGTAGCGCACGTCGAACCCCTGTGCGGTCTGCTGAAGGCTGCGGATCTGGTCGGTGAAGACGAGCTCCCGCTTGCCGCACGCGGTGCAGACATTGGCGAACATGGTGACCTCCTGTGATCTTGTCTCTCACCCTCAAGTGTGGGCTGCGGTGATCGATAGGGGTAGCCTTGGTTTCCTTGTGAAGGCATAGGCTGTGCCTATGCTTTCCCTGCACCAGCTGACCTGCTTCCTGGCGGTCTACGAGCGCGGCTCGCTCACCGCCGCCGCCGAGCAGCTCGGCTATGCGCAGCCGAGCATCTCCGAGCAGATCCGCGGCCTCGAGCGGACCCTCGGTGTCGCGCTGTTCACGCGGGTGGGCCGCGGGGTGGTCCCGACGACCGCGGGCGAGTCGCTGCGACCGCACGCTGAGCGGACGATCGCCGCCGCCGACGAGGCGCGACGTGCGGTGCAGAGTGTCACGGCGCTGGAGACGGGGACGGTGCGCTTCGGCATCTTCGGCACGGCCCGCCTGTACGCCGGCGCTGCGCTGGTCGCCGACATGCTCCAGGACCATCCCGGTGTCCGCGTGGAGCTGATCGGCCAGAACTCGGCCGACGTGCAGGAGCAGCTGCGCCGCGGCTGGATCGAGGCGGCGATGATCGCCGTCACCCAGGTCAGCAGCGAGGGGCTCGACGTCACGCCGGTCGCGCGGGACGAGCTCGTCTACATCAGCACCGACCCGAGCCGGCTGAGGTCACCGGTGACCGCCGACCGGCTGGCCCGCGCGTCGCTCGTCATGCCCGAGACCACCTGGCGAGCGACCGACTCGACGCGGGTCGTGCTGCGCCAGATGATCCACGAGACCGGCTACACCCCGACGACGCGGATCGAGGTCGAGGACGTCGAGACCGCGGTGGAGCTGGTGGGCATGGGCCTGGCCGACTCGGTCGTGCACCTCGGCGTCGCGCGGCAGCTGATCCCCCGGTTGGCACCGAAGGCCGGCCACGTGTCGCTGCGACCGAAGCAGTTCGACACCCTCGCGATCGTGCACCGGGCGGGGGCGACCCTGTCACCGGCGGCGCGGCTGATGGCCGAGCTGGCCACCCGCCGGATCCAGGCGGTCGCCGAGCCGGTCGGGCGCTCCCGCTGAGCCAGGACCGGCCGCGGCACGTCTGCCCGCGTGAACGAGTTTTCACCGCGGATTTCGTCGTCTGTAACACCCCGGACACCTGATCTGGACATATTGGATCGTGACAATCCGCTGATGTTCGAGATGGGGGTCTCCGATGAGCCAGTCCGACCAGGACCAGATCCAGCCCGACTTCGAGAGCCGGCTGCGGCTGGGTCTCAACGGGGTGCTCAACGAGCGCCCCGAGCTGCGCGAGGTGCTGCCGCTGGCGGCGCTGATGGACGACGCGCTGCGCTGGTGCGCCTGAGGCAGGTCGCGTCGAGCGGGGGTCGTCCGGTGAGGGACGGCTCCCGCTCGATCGTCATCTGCGGCCGGTCTTGAAGATGCCGCGGACGATCTCGCGCGCCGCGGTGTTCATCGCCTGCCGGAAGGCGCTCGACCGCACCACCGTCTCCACCACCGAGGGGTCCTTGCGCACCCGGCTCCCCGCCTTCGGCGCGGGCTTCTGGGCAGGCTTCTGGGCAGACTTCTGGGCAGGCTCCGCCGTCGCGGCGGCCTCCGCCTGAGCCTTCGCGGCTCCCGCCTCGAGCCTGGCCGCCAGCAGCTCGCGCGCCGACTCGCGGTCGATCGGCTCGGCGTACTTGGCGAAGAGCGGGGATGCCTTGACCTGTCCCTGCATCGCGGCCGCGTCGGCCGCGGCCATCAGCGACTGCGGCGCCCGCAGCCGGGTCCAGGCGACCGGGGTGGGCGCGCCCTTCTCGTTCATCACGGTGACGATCGCCTCGCCGATGCCCAGCGACGTGATCACCTCGCCGAGGTCGGCGTACGAGCTCGTCGGGTAGGTGTTCACCGTCTGCTTGAGCGCCTTGGCGTCGTTCGGCGTGTGCGCGCGGAGCTGGTGCTGGATCCGGGAGCCGAGCTGGGCGAGCACGTCGTCGGGTACGTCGGTCGGTGACTGGGTCACGAAGAAGACGCCGACGCCCTTGGAGCGGATCAGCCGCACGGTCTGCGCGATGGCGTCCAGGAAGGAGGTGGAGGCGCCCTTGAACAGCAGATGGGCCTCGTCGAAGAAGAACACCAGCTTCGGCTGGTCGACGTCACCGACCTCGGGCAGGTCGTGGAACAGGTCGGCGAGCAGCCACATCAGGAACGTGGAGAAGACAGCGGGCCGGTCCTGCAGGTTGGGCAGCTCGACCAGGGAGACGATGCCCTTGCCGTCGGCGGTGGTCCGCAGGAAGTCGGTGGTCGCCAGCTCCGGCTCACCGAAGAAGGCGTCCGCACCCTGGTCGGAGAACGCGATCAGCTCGCGCAGGATCACTCCGGCGGTCGCGGCCGAGAGCCCGCCCAGGTCCGTCAGGTCGGCCTTGCCCTCGTCGGAGGTCAGCCACTTGATCACCTCACGCAGGTCGGCGAGGTCGAGCAGCGGCAGGCCGGCCTTGTCGGCGTAGTGGAAGATCAGCCCGAGCGAGGACTCCTGCGTGTCGTTGAGGCCCAGCACCTTGCTCAGCAGCGTCGGGCCGAAGGCGCTCATCGTCACGCGGAGCGGGATGCCGGTGCCCTGGCCGCCGATCGCGTAGAACTCCACCGGGAAGGCGGTCGGCTTCCAGTCCTGGCCGACCGAGGCGGCCCGGGAGCGGATCTTCTCGCTGTCCTCGCCCGCGACCGACATCCCGGACAGGTCGCCCTTGATGTCGGCAGCGAAGACCGGGACGCCGGCGGCGCTCAGCTGCTCGGCCATCAGCTGCAGGGTCTTGGTCTTGCCCGTCCCGGTCGCGCCCGCGACCAGGCCGTGGCGGTTGAGCATCGCCAAGGGGATCCTGACGTGCACCTGCGCGAGGTCGGTGGCGTTGAGCATCAGGCCGCCGAGCTCGAGCGCCGGCCCCTCGAACTGGTAGCCCGCCGCAACCTCGGCGCTGATGGCGTCATCGCTCATGTCAGGAGACTAGGCCGTCGCAGAGTCCGTCCGGGCGGGCATCGTGGGGTTCTTCCTATGATGGCCGGGTGATCTTCAAGCGCGTCGGCGAAGGCCGCCCGTACCCGGACCACGGTCTCGGGCCTCGGGACTGGGCCGCGCTGCCGCCGCGCCCGGTCCGCCTCGACGACCTGGTCACCACCAAGGACACCCTCCAGCTCGCGGCGCTGCTCGACGAGGACTCGACGTTCTTCGGCGACCTGTTCGCCCACGTCGTGCTCTGGCGCGACGAGCTCTACCTCGAGGACGGCCTTCATCGTGCCCTCCGCGCGGCGCTGCAGCAGCGGCACGTCGTACACGCGCGGGTGCACGAGGTCGCGGGATGATCGGACGCAGGCTCCTCACTGGCGCCACCCTGATGGGCCTGGTCGTCGTCGTCTGCGTGATGGCCGTGTGGGGCTACCACGCCGCCACCGCGCCCATCGGTGACACGTCGAGCGGGTCCAGCAGCGACGGCCCGACGTGTGCACCCCAGGACCAGACCGTCACCAAGTACGTACGCCGCAGCGACGTCACCGTCAGCGTCTACAACGCCGGTGAACGCGCGGGTCGTGCGCAGGAGACGATGGACCTCCTCGAGCACG
This sequence comes from Marmoricola sp. URHA0025 HA25, assembly GCF_054059435.1. Lineage (NCBI taxonomy): Bacteria > Bacillati > Actinomycetota > Actinomycetes > Propionibacteriales > Nocardioidaceae > Marmoricola > Marmoricola sp. URHA0025 HA25. The sequence continues at coordinate 4,395,286 of NZ_JBSSCD010000001.1, read as the reverse complement.
CCGGCTTCAAGCCCGGTGAGGTGAACAACGCGCCGGACGGCGTCGAGGCCCAGCGGGCGGCCGTCTACAGCACCAAGGACGACGACCCGGCCGCCGAGCTGGTCGCCAAGGCGCTCGGCAAGAAGACCCAGGTCGTGCACAGCGACGAGGCCCTCGGTCCGGGCGTCGACGTGGTGATCGGTGACAGGTTCAAGGGTCTCGACGCCGCGGCCCCGACACGGCTGGCCCTCCCGAAGCCCGAGACCTCCTGCAAGTAGCCGGCCGCACCGGTCGAGGCCGCTACTCGGCGGCGTCCGAGCCGAGCCAGTGCGCCAGCCGGCCGCGGAGCGACACGGCGCGGAGGCGCTGCTCGGTCTGCTCCCGGGACTTCCGCGGGGCGACCACGAGCAGCTCGTCACCGTGGCGGAGCACCGTCCGGTCCTGTGGGACCAGCGTGCGGCCGTCCCGGACGATCAGCGACACCGAGGCACCGGGTGGCAGCCGCAGCTCGCCGACCTCGACACCGTGCATCAGCGACCGGGGCGAGATCGTCACCATCAGCAGGTCGGCCGCGATCCGCTCGAGCGGGGCCGCCTCGACCTCGAGGTCGCGCGGCTCGCTGCGGCGTGCGACCCGCAGGACGCGGGCGACCCGCGGCAGGGTCGGCGCGGTCAGCAGCGTGTAGATCACCACCATCACGAAGACGATGTCGAAGAGCCGGGTGGCGCCCTCGACGTGCTCGGAGAGCGGGATCGTCGCGAGCACGATCGGCACCGCCCCGCGCAGGCCGGCCCAGCTGACGAACGCGAGCTCGGGCCACGGCATCGGCTGGACGAGGGCCGCTGCCATCACCGAGAGCGGGCGGGCCACCAGCGTGAGCGCCAGCCCGGCCGCGAAGGCGAGCCCGACGTGCTCCCAGGTGATCCGCCCCGGCGACACGAGCAGGCCGAGCATCACGAACAGGCCGATCTGCGCGAGCCACGCCATCCCCTCGGCGAACGAGCGTGTCGCCGCCCGGTGCGGCAGCTCGGAGTTGCCCAGGATCAGTGCCGCGACGTACACGGCCGCGAAGCCGGAGCCGTGCAGGAGCGCGCTCGAGGCGTAGGCGAAGAGGGTCAGCGACAGCACGGCGAGGGGATAGAGGCCGGAGGCGGGGAGTGCCGCGCGCCGCATCAGCCACGCGCCGGCGTACCCGACCAGCGCGCCGATCGCGAGGCCGACGGCCAGCTCGAGCACCACCTCGCCGGCGAAGGACAGGATGCCGTGGTTGCCGCCCGCGCTCACCAGCGTCACCAGGACGACCGTCGGCGCGTCGTTCAGGCCGGACTCCGCCTCGAGCGTGGCGTTCAGCCGGCGCGGCAACGGCACCCTGCGCAGCACCGAGAACACCGCTGCGGCATCGGTGGGCGACGTGACCGCGCCGAGGAGCACCGCCAGCTCCCAGCTCATCCCGAACAGGAAGTGGGCGACCACGGCCATCACGCCGACGCTGACCGCGACGCCGATCGTCGCCAGCGAGGCACCGAGGCGGATGACCGGCCTCATCTCACCCCAGCTCGTCGTGAGACCGCCCTCGGCCAGGATGACCACGAGTGCGGCGAAGCCCAGCGCATGGGCGAGCTCGGCGTCGGAGAAGTCCACGCCCAGCCCGGCGTCGCCCAGGCCGACTCCGATGAGGAGGTAGAGCAGCAGGCTGGGGAGGCCCAGTCGTACGGAGCCGCGGACGGCCAGGATCGCCACCAGCAGGACGCCACAACCCGCCAGGAGAGCCTGGTTGAGGGTCTGGACGTCGAGTGTCATGGGTGGCACCTCGGCGGTCGGCGGTGAGCCCGAGTCTAGGGGGCGCGCAGCCCGTGGGTGATCGCCAGACGCCGGTGGTCGCCTCGACTGAGCTCGACGCAAGGAGCAGCGAGCGCCAGCGAGCGATCAGTCGAGACCTAGAACTCGTTCTAGTTTCCACCTACCCTTGGCCCATGACCACCGAGCTGCCGGCCGTCGTCCGCGCGTCCGACCTGCCCGACGACACCGAGACCGTCGACGTCGTCGTGATCGGCTTCGGCATCGCCGGCGGCTGCGCGGCCCTCGAGGCGGCGCGCGCCGGCGCCCGGGTGGTGCTGCTCGAGCGGGCGGCCGCGTATGGCGGCACCAGCGCGATGTCGGGCGGCCACTTCTACCTCGGCGGCGGCACCGCCGTGCAGAAGGCGACGGGCCACGAGGACAGCACCGAGGAGATGTACAAGTACCTGATGGCGGTCAGCCGCGACCCGGAGCCCGACAAGATCCGCGCCTTCTGCGAGGACAGCGTCGAGCACTTCGACTGGATCGAGTCGCTCGGCTTCGAGTTCGAGCGGTCCTACTTCCCCGGCAAGGCGGTGATCCAGCCGAACACCGAGGGCCTGATGTTCACCGGAAACGAGAAGGTGCATCCCTTCCGGGACCTGGCCGTCCCGGCGCCGCGCGGCCACAAGGTGCCGGTGCCCGGCGACACCGGCGGAGCCGCCATGGTCATGGACCTGCTCGCCAAGCGGGTCGAGGAGGCCGGCGTGGAGATCCGCTACGAGACCGGCGTGACGAACCTCGTCACCGATGGTGGTCGAGCAGCGAGCGCCAGCGAGCGATCAGACGAGACCCGCGTCGTCGGCGTCGCCTGGAAGCGCTTCAAGGAGACCGGCCACCTCAAGGCGAAGGCGGTGGTCGTCGCGGCGGGCGGGTTCGTGATGAACCCCGAGATGGTCGCAGAGAACACCCCGGCGCTCGGCTCGAAGCTCTTCACGCTCGGTAGCACCTACGACGATGGGCTGGGCATTCGGCTCGGCCGGTCGGCCGGGGCGGAGCTGCGGTTCATGGACGAGCCGTTCATCACCGCGCCGTTCTACCCGCCGTCGCAGCTCGTCACCGGCATCGTCGTGAACGAGCACGGTGAGCGCTTCGTCGCCGAGGACAGCTACCACTCGCGGACGTCGGGCTTCGTGATGGACCAACCGGACCAGGCGGCGTACCTGATCGTGGACTCGGCGCACATCGAGCACCCGTCGATGCCGCTGTGCCCGTTCATCGACGGGTGGGAGACGGTGCCGGAGATGGAGCAGGCGCTCGGCATCCCGGCGGGGCGGCTCGAGGCGACGCTCGCGTCGTACAACGAGCACGCGCGGGTCAAGGAGGACCCGGCCTTCCACAAGGCACCGGAGTGGCTCGAGCCGCAGGACCAGGGCCCGTGGGGCGCCTACGACCTGAGCCTCGGCAAGGCGCTGTACGCCGGCTTCACCCTCGGTGGGATGCGCACCACCGTCGACGGCGAGGTGGTCGCCGACGGTGGTCAGGTGATCAGCGGCCTGTACGCCGCCGGCGCGTGTGCGGCGAACATCGCCCAGGACGGCAAGGGCTACTCCTCGGGGACCCAATTGGCCGAAGGGTCCTACTTCGGACGCCGCGCCGGGCGGCACGCGGCCACCGCGGGCTAGACCACCACATGTCCGACCTGTCGCCTTTGTCCGACATGAGGATCGGCCGGACGTCCACCCGGAGATAGCCCGTTCGGGCCATGGGTGACGTCGGTCAGTCGGTCTGGTCGCGGCTGCCCGGAGCGCCACGCATGATGAGCGGCAGCGGATCAGTTTCAAGGCCGGGCGGGGGCTCGGCCACTCACCTGGGGGTCGTCTCGCATGTCTTCTCGTCGGTCACTGGCGCGTCCGCGCCGCGCGTTCATCGGCGCCATCGCCGTCAGCCTGGCGTTCCTCGGTCTTGCGATCCCGCGCGCTGCTGATGCAGCTCCCGGTGACAACGCAGCGGTCGCGACGGTCACGCCCGCCTCCGTGACGGCCGGCTCGCACACGAACTTCACCCTGAAGGTGACCGGCGGCAACCTCAACGGCAATGTCGCCTCACGCATCGAGGTGGACGTGCCCGCCGGCTTCAACAACGTGAACGTCGTGGCGAACTCGTTCACCACGTCTGCCGGCCTGACGGGATGGAGCCAGGGCTTCCAGTCTCCGCAGACGATCGTCTTCACGCAGAGCAATGCCAGCAAGGGCCTCGGGTCGTCCGAGTTCGTCCAGGTCCACGTGACGGCCGACGCGATCGGCAGCGGCGACCAGAGCTGGACGACCCGCGCATGGAAGGGCCCCAAGGACTCGAGCAACGCCCTCCCCGTCCTGGCCTCGCCGGTGGTGACCATCACGGGCGGCACCCAGGCGATCTCGCTGACCGACCCTCCCGACACGACGTGGCCCGTGGCGGACTTCGACGCGGCGGCGACGTCGACCAGCAGTGCGAACCCGATCACCTTCGGCGGCGGCCAGGGCGCGGTCTGCACGGTGAGCGCGGTCGGCCACGTCCACGTGGTCGCTCCGGGCGACTGCACCATCGTCGCGAACCAGGCGGCCGGCAAGGGCTACACGGCGGCGCCCGAGGTCCAGCAGACCTTCACGATCGCGAAGGCGAGCCAGACCATCACCTTCGCCGACATCTCCGACGCCCAGGTCAACGACCTTCCGATCACACCTCACGCCACGTCGAGCTCCGGGCTCACTGTCGCCTTCGACGTGACCGGTGACTGCTCGTACGACGGCAGCAAGGTCACCATCGTGCGCGCCGGCGCGTGCTCCGTGACGGCTCACCAGCCTGGAGACGCCTTCTACAAGACCGCCGCCGCCGTCACGAAGAGCTTCGGCATCGCCAAGGACAGCGCGACCGTCTCGCTCTCCGACCTGACCTTCACCTACGACGGCCACGCACACGCACCGACCGTCACGACGGTCCCCGCCGGCCTCGGCGTCACCCTGACCTACAGCAGGAGCGGGGCGCCCGTCACCTCTCCGACGGACGCCGGTGCCTACGTCGTCACCGCCACGGTCGACGACCACGACTACACCGGAGCACAGTCCGGGTCCCTCGTGATCAACAAGGCGGTCGTCGTCGGGCACTTCACCGCTCAGTCGAAGACCTATGACGGATCGACCGACGCCACGAAGCTGACCGAGACGCTCTCCGGAGCCGGGGATCTCGCGAACGACGACGTGCACCTCACCGGAGGAGTTGCGAGCTTCGAGAGCAGGGACGCCGGCTCGGACAAGACAGTGACGCTCACCGGCGCATCGCTGACCGGCAACGACAGCGACAACTACACGCTGTCCACGGCGCTCCCGATCACCGCGACTGCCGACATCGACCGGCGACCGATCCACGCGCTCCTCGACGCCACCGACAAGGAGTACGACCGCACGACGGACATCGTCGCCGGGGAGGTGAGCGCCACCCTCGAGGACGGAGTCGTCGTCTCGCCCGACGTCGTCGGCGTCGCCATCGACGCGGCGAGCTTCGACGGCACCGACGTCGGTGCTCACATCGTCACGGCGACCGTCCACCTGACCGGCGGTGACCGGTCGAACTACGAGCTGGTCAGCGACTCGATCAGCGATGCCGCCGGCATCTCGAAGCGGCTCGTGACCGGCAGTCTCACGGTCGCCGACAGGGTGTACGACGGTTCGACCAACGCCGTGGCGGCCTCCACCGACCTCGACCGCGACCTGCCGGCCGACGACGTCCACCTCGTGGTCCCCCACGCGACGTTCACCTCCAGGGACGTGGGCACGTGGACGGTCAACGCCGACTTCGCCCTCGGCGGTGCTCGCGCATCCCAGTACGCCCTGACGCTGAGCACGGGCACCACGACGGCGAGCATCACGCCTGCCGGCCTGACCGCACATGTCTCCGCCGACAGCCGGACCTACGACACCACCACCTACGCTGCTGCCCACGCCGTCGGGGATGGGCTCAGCGACCTGGCGGACCCCGATGACGACGTCCAGCTCGTCGTCGGCAGCGCGCACTTCGACACCAAGACCGTCGGCGCGGCCAAGGACGTGACCGTGGACGTCACGCTGGCAGGCACGGACGCCGGCAACTACTCGCTCGCGGGAACCGCCCACACGGTCGCGGACATCACCCCCGCACCGCTGACCGCGACCATCACGGCGGCGAGCAAGTCCTACGACGCGACCACCCACGCCGACACGACGTCCGGCCTGAGCGGCGTCCTCGGCACCGACGTCGTCCATGGCCACAGCGACGGCGCGTTCGAGGACAAGAACGTCGGCACCGGCAAGGTCGTCTCCGCGGCCATCACCATCGACGGAGCCGACTCCGGCAACTACACCGTCAACGACACTGCGACGGCGACCGCCGACATCACGCCCGTCGACCTGACCGCCACTGCCAAGGCCCACGACAAGGTCTACGACTCGACCACGGACGCGACGTCGTACGACGGCGAGCTGCACGGCCTGGTCAACGACAACGAGAAGGTGACCCTCCACCTGGGCCAGGCCCACTTCGACGACAAGAACGTCGGCGCGGACAAGCTCGTCACGGTCGCTGTGTCGATCGACGGGGCGGATGCGGCCAACTACACCTTCGGCCCGACGCTCACGACGAAGGCCGGCATCACGCCGCTCGCCGTGACGGCCTCGATCACGGCCGACCCGAAGACGTACGACGGCACGACGGGGGCCACGGTTCACCCCTCGGTGACCGGCCTGGCCGGCGATGACCTGTGGGTCTCAGGGACCGGCAGCTTCGCCAACAAGAACGCCGGCACCGGCAAGACCGTCACGTCGACCGACCTCACCCTGCACGGCGCAGATGCGGGCAACTACACCGTCAACAGCACGGCCACCACGACTGCCGACATCGCGCCGGTCCACCTCCTCGGCCTGTGGTCGGCCGCGAGCAAGGTCTACGACGGCGACGCGACCGCGACCGTGACGACGTACCCGCTTGCAGGAGTCGTTCCCGGCGACTCCGTCACCCTCGACGTCGCCGGCGCCCATTTCGACGACGAGCTGGTGGGCACGGGCAAGACCGTCACCACAACGGTCTCGATCATCGGCGGCAACGGCAACTACGTGCTGACCAATGCCGGCGACCAGACGACGACCGCGGACATCACCGCGCGCCCGGTGACCGGCTCGATCACTGCCGACAACAAGGGGTACGACGGGACGTCGACGGCAGTGGTGCACGCCCACCTCGGGGCGTTCGTCAGCGGAGACGACCTGACGCTCAGCGGCACCGGGACCTTCGCCGACAAGAACGCGGGTGCCGGCAAGAAGGTGACCTCCACCGACCTCGCCCTTGCTGGCGCGGACGCCGGCAACTACAGCCTGGTTCCGGGGCCGTGGACCACCACGGCCACGATCACCGCGAAGCCCGTCACCGGCTCGTTCACGCCGAACAGCAAGGTCTGGGACGGCACGGACTCGTTGACGACCTCCGGACTCAGCCTGACCGGTGTTCTCGCAGCCGACGCGGCCAACGTCACCCTGACGGGCGGACCGACCACCTTCCCGTCCGCCGCCGTCGGCGACTACGTCGTCGCGGGCACAGGCTTCAGCCTCACCGGCTCGGCAGCAGGCAACTACTCGCTGACCACGCCGCTGGCTGCGAAGCCGGCCTCGATCACGCCGCTGTACTCCGGCAAGGGCTTCTACGCCCCGGTCGACATGCCCAACCCGGCAATCGTGTGGAACACGGTCAAGGGCGGGCAGACGGTGCCGTTGAAGTTCGAGATCTTCAACGCCTCCGGGACGGTCGAGCAGAGCTCGCTCGCGGTCTTCGGCAGTGATCCGACGAAGGCCTTCACGGCGAAGCAGGTCACGTGTGACGTGAACGCGACGAACGTCGACGCTCTCGAAGTGGTGACCACCGGTGGCACCAGCCTCAGGTACGACTCGACCGCCGGCCAGTACATCCAGAACTGGAAGACGCCGGTCACGGCGAACGCCTGCTACAAGATCTGGGTCACGACCCAGGACGGCACCACCGTGGGCCCGGCGTACTTCCAGCTCAAGAAGTAGTCCGCGCGACAGCACGTACGAGGACCCTGCCGAGGGAGGGCAGGGTCCTCGTGCGTCTACCGTGACCTCGTGAGCAAGCAGCACGCCCAGCGCCTTCGCGTCGCCGAGCGGGCGAACGTGCCCCCGTTCCACGTGATGGACCTGCTGGCCGCGGCCAAGGAGCGGCAGGCCCGGCACGGCGATCTCGTGAACTTCGTCGCCGGCCAGCCCTCCACCGGCGCGCCCGTTGCCGTGCGCGAGGAGGCGAAGCGGCTGCTCGACGAGGACCTGCTGGGCTACACCGTCGCGACCGGCGTACCGGAGCTGCGGGCCGCGATCGCGGCTCATCACCGTCGGGCCTCCGGCATCGAGGTCACCGCCGACGACGTGGTCGTCACCACCGGGTCCTCGGGTGGCTTCCTGCTGGCGTTCCTGGCCGCCTTCGAGCCGGGCGACCGCGTGGTGATGGCGCGTCCCGGCTACCCGTGCTACCGCAACGTGCTGACGGCTCTCGGCTGCGAGGTCGTCGAGGTCGACTGCGGGCCCGCGACGCGCTTCCAGCCGACCGTCGAGCTGCTCGAGGCGGTCCCCGGCCCGGTCGCCGGCGTCGTTCTCGCCTCCCCGGCCAACCCGACGGGCACGATGGTCCCGGCTGAGGAGCTGGCCGCGATCGCGTCATGGTGCGAGGAGCAGGGGGTGCGGTTGATCTCCGACGAGATCTACCACGGGATCACCTACTCGGGCTCTACCTCCTCGGCCTGGCAGACCTCACGCACCGGCGTGACCTTCGGGTCCTTCTCGAAGTACTTCTCGATGACCGGCTGGCGGCTGGGCTGGATGCTCGTGCCCGACGACCTGCGCCGGCCGGTCGACGTCCTCACCGGCAACTTCACGATCTGCCCACCCGTGCTCGCCCAGTACGCCGCCCTGGCCGCGTTCACCCCCGAGTCCTACGCCGAGCTCGACGGCCATGTCGCGCGCTACGCGAACAACCGGCGGACGTTGCTCGAGGGCCTTCCTCGCCTCGGGATCGACCGGCTCGCGCCCGCCGACGGCGCGTTCTACGTCTACGCCGACGTCGGCCACCTCACCGACGACTCCTACGGCTGGTGCCTGCGGATGCTGGAGGAGACCGGAGTCGCGATGGCGCCCGGGATCGACTTCGACACCCGGCGCGGCACCGAGTTCGTCCGCCTCTCGTTCGCGGGCACGTCGACCGAGATCCTCGAGGGCCTCGACCGCCTCCAGGGTTGGCTGTCCCGATGAGCGTCGAGCTGCGGTCGATCGCCGTGCACCCGGTGAAGAGCACCGCGATCCGGCACGTCTCCTCTGCCGAGGTGCGTCCCTGGGGCCTGGCCGGCGACCGGCGCTGGATGGTGGTCGACGCCGACTCGGCGCTGGTCACCGCCCGTGAGCTGCACGAGCTGTTCACGATCACCGCCGACACCCCGCAGACCGATCCACCGGCTCCCAAGGCGCTGCGGCTGTCGGCAGACGGTCACGATCCGCTGGACCTGGCCGAGCCGGACTCCCAGCTCGTGCCGGTGCGCCTCTTCGACCACGACCTGCTCGCGCGGCCGGTCGACGACGAGGCGAACCACTGGCTCCGCACGGTGCTCGGGCGCGACGACCTCTCCCTGGTGTGGTGCGACGACCCGACGAGGCGATCGCTGAACCCGTTGCACAGCCGCCCCGGCGACCACACCGCGTTCGCCGACGGCTACCCGGTCACCCTCGCCTCACTGGAGTCGCTGGCCCGGCTCAACGACTGGATCGCCGAGGACGCCCTGCTGCGGGGCGAGGAGCCGGGCCCGCGGCTCCCGATCGAGCGGTTCCGGCCCAACCTGGTCGTCCGCGGTGCCGAGCCGTTCGCCGAGGACGGCTGGGACCGGGTACGGATCGGTGAGGTCACCTTCCGCAAGGCCAAGCTCGTCGACCGCTGCGTGATGACCACGATCTCCCTGCTCGACCTCGAGACCGGCAAGGAGCCGATCCGCACGTTGGCACGGCACCGGCAGTGGGACGGCAAGACGTGGTTCGCCGTCCAGCTGATCCCGGAGACCACCGGCACGATCACGGTGGGCGACCGCGTGGACGTGGACTAGGCGCGAGCCGACACGGCGTCGAACGGCGACTCGATGACGGCCTGCGGCGCCTCGGACGGAGCGTCCACGGGTGCCATCCGGCCGTCAGCTCCCAGGGTCGTGAAGCAGTAGCCACGGTGGCGAGCGACGCGGATGACGGTCGGCACTGCGGCGATCGACGCCGGCGAGTTCCGGACGCCGTCGTGCTGGAGCACGATGTTGCTCTCGTGCGGTCGGAGCTGGTGCAGGATCGCGCTCGCGATCTGCCGGCTCGAGCCTCCGCGCCAGTCGTCGGAGTCGACGTCCCAGAGCACCGGGACCAGCCCGAGCGCATGCACGTCCGCGCGCACCCGGGCGTCGACGTCGCCGTACGGCGGCCGCATCAGCGTCGTCGACGGGATCTGCTCGCGTCGCAGGATCGTGGCAGTGCGCCGCACCTCCGTGCGGATCTGCGCGTCCGACAGCCGGGTGAGCAACGGGTGCGACCAGGTGTGGTTGCCGACGGCGAATCCGGCCCTGCTGACGAGCCGCGCCTCGCGTGGCGCGGTGCGGACACGGCTGCCGACCATGAAGAAGGTCGCCGGCACCTGTTCGTCCTGGAGGATGCGGACCAGGCGCGCAGTCACGCCGCGCGCGGGGCCGTCGTCGAAGGTGAGCGCCACGAGGCCCGCCGGGCACGAGATCGGCGTGGACTGGCGGCTGCTGCTCAGCGACGCGGTGCGGACGACAGGCTTCACGCCCGCGGCCGCCGCGGTCCCCGTGGACCTCGCTGTCGAGGCCACGGTGGTCGTCGAGGCCACCGCACTCGTGTTGCCCGCGACCAGTGCGACCAGACCGGTCAGCGCAGCTCCGAGTGCCGCGACCCGCATGTCCAACCCCATGTGAGGAAGAGTCTCAGGCGCTGAGCGCCGCGCTGAGCACATCCGCGAGGTGCGAGACGAACTTCTCGTGGTTGAGACGCTGCCGCCGCCCCGCCGCGCGGGAACGAGCGCGCTCGGCCAGTGCGCCGGTGAGGAAGGTCACCATGAGGGCCGTCCTCTCGCGCGCCAGCACCGGACCCACCTCGGAGACCAGGAGCGTGCCGAGGCCGCGCAGCTGTGCCTCGAGCACCGTGCCGGCCAGGACCGGGTTGGGACGCCCGGCACCTACCCCGGACCAGTCCGAGACCTGTTCCATGATCTGCAGGAAGTCCCGCCCCGACTCGGTCTCGAGCAGCGCTGCCGTCGGCTCGACGATCGCGACCACGACCGCGTGCAGGCCGGCATCCGGCGAGGGAGGTCGGCGCCGCTCGTCCATGTCGGCGAGGTGGCCGGCGACGATGGCGCGGAGCAGCCCCTGCCTCGAGCCGAAGTGGTAGCCGACGGCCGAGTCGTTCGCCTGGCCCGCGTCGCGCACGATGTCGGCCAGCCGTGCTCCCTTCACGCCGTCACTGGCGAAGCGACGCTCGCCCGCCCTGATCAGCCGAGCTCGTGTGCGGGTTGCGTCGCGGGCCATGGTCGCTGATACTAACAAAGCGCGTTATTAACAGGTGTTGTTAGGAGGAGGTGAGTCGTGACGGTCGCCTACGACCCCCTTGACCCCGCTGTGCTGGCCGACCCCTACCCGGCCTACGCCTGGCTGCGCGACCACGACCCGGTGCACCACCACCCGGGTGACCACCGGGCACCCGCGTTCTGGGCGCTCTCGCGGTTCGACGACGTGTGGGACGCGGTGAGACGACCCGAGATCTTCTCGTCGGCGAGCGGTCTGACCTTCTTCGTGGACGAGATCGGCCGGCTCGGCATCCCGCCGACGATCGTGATGCTCGATCCCCCGGTCCAGCCGCGGTTGCGAGCCCTGATCGGGCGGGGGTTCACGCCGAAGCGGGTGATGTCGCTCGAGGGCCGGATCCGCGCCTTCGTCCGGTCGCGCCTCGGCGAGCTGGCCGCGCGCCACGCCGACGGGGCGGCAGTCGACTTCCACGCCGAGTTCGCGAGCACCGTCCCGACGTACGTGCTGGCCGAGCTGTTCGGCGTGCCCGAGGAGGACCGGGCGCTGTTCGCCCCGTGGGTGCACGCGCTGACCCGGCTCCAGAACGACGGCTTCGGCAGCGCGGCCCTGGCCGCGGGCCAGGAAGGTCCCGGAGCCCTCCAGGCGATGGCCGAGATGATGGAGTACTTCTCGGGCGCGATCGCCGACCGGCGCGCCCGTCCGCGGGAGGACCTGCTCGGCGCGCTGGTCGCCGCGGAGCTCGACGGCGAGGTGCTCTCCGACTGGGACATCCTCGGCTTCTGCTTCGTGGTCGTCGCCGGCGGGAGCGACACCACTGCGGCACTGATCTCCCACGCGGTCACGCTTCTCGGCGAGGCGCCCGACCAGCGCCGGCTGCTTCTCGACGACCCGGGCCTGATCCCCAACGCGTTGCTCGAGTTCCTGCGCCTGGAGTCCTCCGTGCAGGGCCTTGCGCGGACGACGCTGGCCGACGCCGACGTCGGGGGCGTCACGATCCCGGCAGGGCAGAAGGTGATGATGCTGTACGCCGCCGCGAACCGCGACCCGCGCGAGTTCGGGCCGGACGCCGACGTCCTCGACGTCCGGCGGGAGATCCCGCGCCACCTCGCCTTCAGCAGCGGGCCGCACTTCTGCGTCGGGAGCCACCTCGCCCGGCTCCAGGCTCGAGTGGCGCTCGAGGAGCTGCTCGCCGCGCATCCACAGGTGGCCGTCGACCCGGCTGCCGGCCGGCGGCACGAGTCGGCGTTCGTGCGCGGATGGGTCTCGCTGCCGGTCGCTTCGCTCTGACCGGCGCTGCGTGCGGGTCCGCGCTCGGTCGTCCTCTACGCTGCGGCCCGGGAGGTCGGATGAGGGTTCGCTGGATCGTCGCGCTGTGCGGCGTACTCCTGCTCTCCGCGCCGGGCACCGCCTCCGCCGAGATCGTCCGCCACCGCGACCCGGTGGGCGACGTCGCCCGGAGCCCGGTGGGCGCCAACGCCTACGCACCGGCGCCGACCCAGGTCCAGGGGGACATCCTCTCGACCCGGGTGAGCTTCGCGCGACGGGCGGTCTGGATCCGCTACCGGCTGCAGGACCTCGCCATGACCGGCAACGGCAACTTCCACCTGGTCGGGATCACCTCTGACCGGCGCGACCGCTCGGTCGAGATCGACGCCTTCCCCGGTCACTGGGAGGGCAGCGCCGTCGTCACGACACCACGAGGGCTCGCCGTCGCCTGCGCGGTGTCGTACCGCATCGACTACGACCGGAACCGGGTGAGCCTGCGGATGCCACGCACGTGCCTGGGCAGGGCCAGCTGGGTCCGGGTCGGCATCCGCACCACGGTGGCCGGAGCCAAGTACGCCTACGTCGACGACGCCCGCGCCACCGGCTACTCCGCGGACCTCCACTACGGCCGGCGGGTGCACCGCTGAACCGGGAGTTCCCGAAAATGCCAGCGACTGGTTCGCCGGGCGACATACGCTTCCGCCTGCTGCGGTCACAGGGACCGCTGATCCCGGGAGATCCCATGAGACTCGTTCGTTCCGCCCTGGTCGTCGCCGCCGCTGCCGCGGTCGCGCTCGCCCCGGCCACCGCCCTCGCTGACGGGGCCAGCCACACCGACACGACCGGCGACGTGCAGTCCGTGCCGATCACCGGGAGCGCGAACGTGCCCGTCGGCACGCCCGCCACCCCGGAGCCGACCGTGAGCAACGGTGACATCACCTCGGTGCGAGCGACCAACAGCGCCCGGAAGGTCAAGGTCGTCCTGCACTTCGCCGACCTGCACACCTCAGGCGAGTACCAGGTCCACGAGGCCTACATCGCCACCAAGGGTGCCGACCGGGTCGCGGTCGTCACCGCCGGACCGGGCAACTGGGCCGGCAAGGCCAACCTGTTCACGCCGAAGTTCAAGAAGGTGCGCTGCAGCGTCCGGCGCCACATCGACTACACGCGCCACACGGTCGTCCTGAAGGTCCCGTCCTCCTGCCTGGGCCACCCCAAGGTCATCAAGGTCGGCGCCGCCACCGTGATCAACGAGGCCGGGAAGTTCTTCTACGACGACGGGTACAAGACCCTCGGCGGGTTCCGGGACTCCTTCGCACTGAGCCCCAAGATCCACCGCTAGGCACGTCTGGACAGGAACGCGAGCATCGCCTCGCGGGCCTCGTCCGAGCCGAAGAGGCGGGCGCTGAGGGCGATCATGTCCTCGGCGCCCGCTTCGAGGTTCTCCAGGAGACCCCGCGCGAGCAGGGCCTTCGTCTCGCGCAGGCCCTGGGCATGCGCCTTCGCGAGGTCCGCACACGCGGCGCTCACCGCCTCGTCCAGGTGGGCGTCGGGCACCGACCGCGTGACCAGGCCCATCGCTGCCGCCTCGGCCGCGTCGAACGTGCGCCCGGTCAGCAGGGTGTCGTACGCCGCCCGGCTGGTCAGCCGCGGCAGCACCGTCAGCGAGATCACCGCCGGTGCCAGCGCCAGCCGCGACTCGGTGAACGCGAAGCTGACCTCGTCGCTGCAGATCACCAGGTCGCTCGCGGCCACGATCCCGAGGCCGCCGGCCCGCACCGGCCCGGCCAGGCGGGTGATGACCGGCAACGGGTGGCTGAGGATCCGGCGCTGCAGGTCGACGAGCGCCCGCGCCCCCTCCTGCATCGAGCCGGCCGCCGCCTCGTTCAGGTCGGCGCCGGAGCAGAACACCCGCTCCGCCGACCGCAGCACCACCACCTTGGCCTGGTCGTCGCCCGCCGCCCGGTCCAGGCGCTCGAAGAGCTCGCCCACCAGCTGGCGCGACAGCGCATTGCGGTTGTGCGGGGAGTCCAGCGTGATCGTGGCGACCCCGTCGGCCACCCCGTAGTGCACCAGCTCGGTCATCCGGCTCCTCGTTGAGTTGGGTCCCACTACCCGTCGAGTTGGGTGTTCCTGTCCATTGAATCGGGAGTTCCTGCCGTGCGCTGGGCAGGTACGCCGTACTCACCGGTCCGGGACCCCCGACTCAACGGTCAGGGAGTCCCGACTCGACGAGTCTTTCAGTAGGACTTCGGCAGGCCCAGGGAGTGCATGCCGACGTAGTTCAGGATCATCTCGCGGCTGACCGGGGCTATCCGGCCGGCGCGCGCGGCGACGAGGAGGCCGGCGACGCCGTACTCCTGGGTGATGCCGTTGCCACCGTGGGACTGCACGGCAACGTCCGCAGCGGCACAGGCCACCTCGGCGGCCGCGTACTTGGCCATGTTCGCCGCCTCGCCGGCACCCATGTCGTCCCCGGCCTCGTAGAGCGCCGCGGCCTTCTGGGTCATCAGCCGCGCCAGCTCGATCTCGATCTTCGTCTGCGCGAGTGGGTGCGCGAGGCCCTGGTGCGAGCCGATCGGTGCACCGAAGACCTCGCGGCCCTTGACGTACTCGACCGCACGCTCCAGGGCGTGCCGGGCCAGGCCGGTCGAGAAGGACGCCGCCATGATCCGCTCCGGGTTCAGGCCGGCGAAGAGCTGGACGAGCCCGGCGTCCTCGTCGCCGACCAGCGCGTCGGCGGGGAGCCGGACGTCGTCGATGAACACCTGGAACTGCTTCTCGGGGCTGACGATCTCCATCGGGATCGCGGTGTACTCGAAGCCCTTCGCGTCGGTCGGTACGACGAACAGGCACGGCTTGAGCTTGCCCGTCTTCGCGTCGGCGGTCCGCGAGACGACGAGCACGTTGTCGGCCTCGTCGACGCCGGAGATGAAGATCTTCTGGCCCTTGAGCACCCACTCGTCGCCGTCGCGCCGCGCCGTCGTGGTGATGTTGTGGGAGTTGGTCCCCGCATCGGGCTCGGTGATGGCGAAGGCCATCGTCGAGGTGCCGTCGGCGATCCCGGGCAGCCACCGCTCCTTCTGGGCAGCCGTGCCGAAGCGCGAGATCACGGTGCCGCAGATCGCCGGGGACACCACCATCATCAGCAGCGGGCAGCCCTGCGCGGCAAGCTCCTCGCAGACCGCGGCCACGTCTCCGATGCCGCCACCCCCGCCGCCGTACTCCTCGGGGATGTTGACCCCCAGGTAGCCGGCCTTCCCGATGGCCAGCCACAGGTCGGTGGTCTTCTCACCCGAGCGGGCCTTGTCGGTGAAGTACTCCCGGCCGTACGTCGAGGCCAGCTTGGCGACCTGGCGCCGCAGCTCCAGGCGCTCCTCCGACTCGGTGAACGCGGTCATCCTTCTTCTCCTTCATCTGACGTCACGACGGCGAGCACGTCGCCCGCCGAGACCTGTTGCCCGACCTGCACGGCGACGTCGACCGCGCCGCTCGCCGGAGCGTTGATCGTGTGCTGCATCTTCATCGCCTCGAGCACGAGCAGGACCTGCCCGGCCTCGACGGTCGTCCCCGACTCCGCGTGGACCGCGATCACCGTGCCGGGCATGGGCGCGAGCAGCGAGCCTGCGCTGAGCTGCTCCGCCGGGTCGACGAACCGCGGCACCACCCGGTACGTCGCCGAACCCGTGCCCGAGTCCACGTGGACGACGTCCTCGCGCAGGACCACGTCGTAGCCGATCCGCAGGCCGTCGTGGTCGAGGACCACGCGCGACGGGCTCGCCTCGACCACCCTCGGCCCGTCGGGCAACGAGTAGCCGTCGCGCCCGCCGAACCACTCGACGTCGAGCTCGCTGCCGTCCGGCCGGGCGAGCCGGGTGAGCTGGGGCTGCGACACGACGTTGCGCCACGCCACCGGGATCCCCTGCTGGACCCGACGATTCGCCCCGTCGCGCTCGGCCAGCGCGATCGCCGCGGCCTCGCACAGGCCGTGGTCGGAGCGCTCCGGCCCGGCCAGGTCGTAGGACTCGAGGAAGTCGGTCGCGACCTCGCCCGACAGCACGCTGTCGTCCCGGAGCAGCCGCACCAGGAGGTCGCGGTTGGTCACCGGCCCGTGGATCCTCGACCGTGCCAGCACGCCGGCGAGGGTGCGGAAGGCCGCTTCACGGCTGGGTCCCCAGACGATCACCTTGGCCAGCATCGCGTCGTAGTGGGTGCCGACCTCGTTGCCGGAGACGAAGCCGCTGTCGAGGCGGCTCCCGTAGGTGCGGAACTGCTCGAACTCGAGCTCGGTCGGGATCTCGAAGGTGTCCAGCCGCCCGCTCTGCGGCTGGTAGTCCGCCGCCGGGTCCTCGGCGTAGAGGCGGACCTCCACCGCGTGGCCGCGAGGATCCGTCGGTGCGTGCGGCACGGCCTGGCCCTCGGCGATCCGGATCTGCTGCTCCACCAGGTCGATGCCGAACACGGCCTCGGTCACCGGGTGCTCGACCTGGAGCCGGGTGTTCATCTCCAGGAACGAGACCTTGTCGCCCGAGACCATGAACTCCACGGTCCCGGCGCCGACGTACGAGATCGCCTCCGCGGCCAGCCGCGCACCTTCGTGGAGCCTCTCGCGGACCTCGGACGAGAGCCCGGGGGCGGGCGCCTCCTCGACCACCTTCTGGTGGCGACGCTGCAGCGAGCAGTCGCGGTCCCCGAGGACGAGGACCCGGCCGTGGCCGTCGCCGAGCACCTGGACCTCCACGTGGCGGCCGTGCTCGAGGTAGGGCTCGCAGAAGACGGTCGGGTCGCCGAACGCGGACTCCGCCTCGGCCGCGGCCCGGGCGACCTCGTCACCGAGCCGGTCCAGCGAGCGCACGATCCGCATGCCGCGGCCGCCGCCTCCCGCCGATGCCTTCACGAGCAGCGGCAGGTCGGCCTCGGTCGCCGCCGCCGGGTCGACCTCGCCGAAGACCGGCACCCCCGCCTCGGCCATCAGCTTCTTGGCGGCGACCTTGGAGCCCATCGCCTCGATCGACTCCGGGGTCGGCCCGATCCAGGTGAGCCCGGCGTCGACCACCGCCCGCGCGAAGGCGGCGTTCTCGGACAGGAAGCCGTAGCCGGGATGGATCGCGTCGGCGCCGGCCTTCCGGGCTGCCTCGACCACCAGGTCGCCGCGCAGGTAGGTCTCGGCCGGTGTGCTCCCCGGGAGCCGGACGGCGAGGTCGGCCTCGTCGACGAACGGCAGCGCGGCGTCGGCGTCGGAGTGCACCGCAACGGTGCCGATGCCGAGGCGGCGGCAGGTCGCGAAGACGCGGCGCGCGATCTCGCCGCGGTTGGCGACAAGGATCCGCGTCACGGTGGTGGAGCGTGTCGAAACCATCTCTGGGACCCCTACATCCTGAACACGCCGAAGCGGTCCGTGCCCTCGACGGGCGCGTTGTCGATCACGGACAGGCAGATGCCCAGGACGGCGCGGGTGTTCCGCGGGTCGATGACGCCGTCGTCGTAGAGCATCCCGGACAGGAAGTACGGCAGGCTCTGCTCCTCGACGGACGCCTCGATGAAGGCGCGCATCCCGGCGTCCGCCTCCTTGTCGTACTCCTTGCCCTTGGCCTCGGCGGCGGCCCGGGCCACGATGCTGAGCACGCCCGCGAGCTGGGCCGGGCCCATCACCGCGGACTTGGCGCTCGGCCAGGTGAAGAGGAAGCGCGGGTCGTAAGCCCGCCCGTTCATCCCGTAGTTGCCGGCGCCGTACGACGCGCCCATGATCACCGAGATGTGCGGGACCTTCGAGTTGCTGACCGCGTTGATCATCTGCGCGCCGTGCTTGATGATGCCGCCCTGCTCGTACTCGGCGCCGACCATGTAGCCGGTGGTGTTGTGCAGGAACAGCAGCGGTACGTCGACCTGGTTGGCCAGCTGGATGAACTGGGTCGCCTTCTGGGCCTCCTCCGAGAACAGCACACCCTGCGCATTCGCGAGGATCCCGACCTGGTGGCCGTGGATCCGCGCCCAGCCGGTGACCAGCGAGCTGCCGTAGAGCGGCTTGAACTCGTCGAAGACCGCGCCGTTGGTGTTGCTGCGACCGTCGGCGATCCGGGAGATCACCTCGCGCGGGTCGAACGGCTCCTTGAGGTCGGTCGGGATCAGGTCGAGGAGCTCGTCCGGGTCGGCGTCGGGCTCGGCGAAGGTCACGCCAGCCACAGAATTCACTACGCCAGTAGTGAATTCTGTGGGCTTCCGCCAATTCAGCCGCGCGACGATCCGGCGCCCGATCCGGATCGCGTCGTGCTCGTCCGCGGCCAGGTAGTCCGCCAGGCCGGACACCCGGGCGTGCATCTCGGCGCCGCCCAGGGACTCGTCGTCGGACTCCTCGCCGGTGGCCATCTTCACCAGCGGCGGACCGCCCAGGAACACCTTCGCCTGCTCCTTGACCATCACGGTGTAGTCGCTCATGCCCGGCACGTAGGCGCCGCCGGCGGTGGAGTTGCCGAAGACCAGCGCGATCGTCGGCAGCTTCATCGCCGACGACCGGGTGATGTCGCGGAAGAGCCGGCCACCCGGAATGAAGATCTCCTTCTGCGTGGGCAGGTCCGCGCCCCCGGACTCGACGAGCGCCACGGTGGGCAGCCGGTTCTCCTCGGCGATCTGCGACGCCCGGAAGATCTTCTTGACCGTCCACGGGTTCGACGCGCCGCCCTTCACGGTCGGGTCGTTGGCGGTGATCATGCACTCCACGCCCTCGATCACGCCGATGCCGGTGACCACGCTCGCCCCGACCGTGAAGTCGGAGCCCCAGCCGGCCAGCGGCGACAGCTCGAGGAACGCCGAGCCGGGGTCGACGAGCAGCTCGATCCGCTCACGGGGCAGCAGCTTGCCGCGCGCGTGGTGGCGCTCGACGTACTTCTCGCCACCTCCGGCGACGGCGACGGAGTGCTGGGCGTCGAGGTCGGCGAGCTTCTCGAGCATCGCCTCGCGGTTCGTCATGTCGCGTACCCCAGCAGCCGGGCAGCAAGGTCGGTGAGCACTTCGGTCGCACCTCCTCCGATGGGCAGGATCCGGGAGTCGCGGTAGTGCCGCTCGACCTCGGTCCCATGCATGTAGCCGGTGCCGCCGTGGATCTGGACCGCTTGGTCGACGACGGCCTCGCAGGCCTCGACCGCGGTCTGCTTGGCCAGGCAGGCCTCGGCGACGACGTCGTCCCCGGCGACGTGGCGCGCGGTCACCTCACGGGTGTAGGTGCGCGCCACCTCGACCAGCCGGTGCATCTCGACGAGCTTGTGGCGCACGACCTGGTTGGCGACCAGCGGCTTGCCGAAGGTCTCCCGCTCCCTGGCGTACGCCGTGGTGAGCGCCAGGCTGCGCGCGGCGATGCCGTAGGCGTGCACCGCCAGGCCGATCCGCTCCACCACGAACTGTTCGGCGATCTGGTAGAAGCCGGAGTTCTCCTCGCCGATGCGGTTCGACACCGGGACGCGCACGTCGACGTACGACAGCTCCGCGGTGTCCGAGCAGTGCCATCCCATCTTCCGCAGCGAGCGGTCGACGGTGAAGCCGGGCGTGTCCTTGTCGACGACGATCAGCGACAGGCCGGCATGGCCCTTCGCTCCGGTGCGGACAGCCGTCGTCACGTAGTCCGCGCGCACTCCGCTGGTGATGAACGTCTTCGCGCCGTTGATCACGTAGTGGTCACCGTCGCGCACCGCCGTCGTGCGGATCCCGGCGACGTCGGACCCGCCGCCCGGCTCGGTCACGGCCAGCGAGCCGAGCAGCTCGCCGGCGAGCGTCGGTCGGGCGTAGCGGTCGACCAGGTCGGCGCTGCCGTTGGCGACGAGGTGCGGAAGCGCGATGCCGTGGGTGAACAGACCGGCCGCGAGCCCCGACGACCCGCCGCTCTCGAAGAACGCCTCCTGCATCGCGGTCACGTCGAGCAGGTCTCCGCCCTCGCCGCCCGCGTCCTCGGGGAACCCGAGGCCGAGCAGGCCGGCCTTCGCAGCGGCGAGATGCAGCGAGCGGGGGATGTCGCCGGCGTCCTCCCACTCCTGCAGGTGGGGTGTCACCTCGCGCTCCACAAAGGTGCGCGTGCTCGCCTGGAGGGCACGCCGGTCGTCGGTGAGGAACGTCATCGGCGTACCCCCATTGCTTCCCGTACGGAATTCGGGCTTTCCGTACGCGATCGGATACGGGAAGCAGCCAATTCACTACTGGCGTAGTGAATTCCGCCGCCGCCCCCGGTCACACCAGCTCCTCGGGGACATGCACGTGCCGCGACCGCAGCCACTCGCCGACCGCCTTCGCCTGCGGGTCGAACCGGGTGCTGGCCGCCACGCCCTCGCCGAGCAGGCCGCGGATGAGGACGTTGACCCCGCCGAGGTTCGGCAGCGGGAAGACCTCGACGTCGAGGTCCTTGGCCTCCGGCACGAGCCGCCGCACGTGGTCGGGAGTGATCAGGTGCAGCAGCCAGGCGACCCTGCGGTCGCGGAGGTCGTCGCGAGGGCCACCGACCCAGAGGCCGACGTTCGCGTCACCGCCCTTGTCGCCGCTGCGCGCGTGCACGAACGTGCCGAGGGGCACGCACCGGGTCGGGGAGTCCTCGGGAACTGGCGTCGGCGCGGTTTGGACAGGCTCGACCACCGATGGCTGAGCCTGTCGAGACCCCGGCCCGTCGACGACCAGCTCGCGCCCGTCCCACAGGTGCACGGTCTCCTCGACCTCGCTGCGGTCGACGTACGCCGCCCGGTAGACGCCGTACGGAGAGCCGCGTCCGGGCGGCGCGGTGAGCGTGAAGCCCGGGTACGACGCGAGGGCGAGCTCGACCGCGGCAGCAGTGAACGCCTTGCCGACCACCTCGGCCGACGGGTCCTTGACGACGACGCGCAGCAGGCACGAAGCCGCCTCCTCGGTGTCGGCATCGGGGGTCGGGTGCGCCCCCAGCGACCAGGAGACGCTCTGCGGCGGCGCCTCGGCCAGCCGTGCCTCGAGCTGCGCCCGGACCCAGGCGGCCTTCGCCTCGATGCCGAGCCCGGTCAGCACGAGCTCCAGCTGGTTGCGGAACCCGCCGAGCTCGTTGACGCAGACCTTGAGCTGCTGCGGCGGCGCGAGGCCGTGGACACCGCTGACCCGCACCCGGTCGGGACCTTCCTCGGACAGCCGGATCGAGGCGAGGTCGGTGGTCACGTCGGGCCCGAGGTAGTGCGTCGACTGCACCTCGTAGAGCAGCTGCGCGGTGACCGTGTCGAGGGAGACCGCACCGCCGGTGCCCGGTTGCTTGGTCACCACGAACGAGCCGTCGGCGTCGACCTCGGCGACGGGGAAGCCCAGTGGCTTCGCGTCGCGGTCGAGGTCGAGGAAGCCCGAGAAGTTCCCGCCGGTGGCCTGGGTGCCGCACTCGACGATGTGCCCGGCGACCACGGCGCCGGCGAGCTCGTCGTACGACGTGCGCGACCAGCCGTGGTGCGCGACCGCAGGCCCGACCACCAGCGAGGCGTCGGTCACGCGGCCGGTGACGACGATGTCCGCGCCCTCCTGCAGCGCGCGGGCGATGCCGAACGCACCGAGGTAGGCGTTCGCGGTCAGCGCGCCACCGAAGCCGAGCTCGGCGGCGCGGGGCGCGAGGTTGTCACCGTCGACCCAGGCGATCCGCGGGGCGAGCCCGAGCGAGCCGGCCACCTCGCCGAGCCTCTCCGCCAGGCCGGCGGGGTTGAGGCCGCCGGCGTTCGCGACGATCCGCACACCACGGTCGAGGGCGAGACTCATCGTGTCGGTGAGCTGGGTGAGGAAGGTGCGCGCGTAGCCGAGGGACGCGTCGCGCAGCTGGTCCTTGCCGAGGATCAGCATGGTGAGCTCGGCGAGGTAGTCGCCGGTGAGGTAGTCGAGCTGACCACCCTCGAGCATGTCGCGCATCGCGGACAGCCGGTCGCCGTAGAAGCCGCTGCAGTTGCCGATCCGGACGGTGCCGGCGCGGCCGGAGGTCTCGACAGGCTCAACCACCGAGCCGCTCCCGTCCGTTGCCGGCCGGACCCGCGAACGCCTGGGCGATGTCGAGCCAGCGGTCTGCATCGGGACCGGTCGCCACCAGGTCCAGGTCGTCGCGGTGCCGGCGCTGGGTGACCCGCAGGCAGAAGTCGTACGCCGGGCCGGTGACCGTCTGGGCCGCGTCCTCCGGTCCCCACGCCCACGTCTCGCCGGACGGAGCCGTCAGGACGACCCGGAACTCCTCGGCCGGCGGCTCGAGCCCGTGCACCCCGTACGCGTAGTTGCGCGTGCGCACGCCGAGGTGGGCGATGTGCCGGATCCGGTCGGTGGGCTGGGGCCTCGCGGTGATCGAGCCGGTCGAGATCAGGGCGTCGTACACGTCGAGCGCGTGCGCCCAGGTCTCCATGAACCGCGCCGTGCCCATCGACGCCGGGCTCATCGGCGGCCCGTACCAGGGCAGCTTCTCGCCCTCGGGGTGGTCGCGCAGCATCGAGACGAGCGCAGGCCGGCCCGCCTGCCAGCGCGTGAGGATCTCCGCCCCGGTCGCCTTCGCGCCCGCGAGGGCCTCCGCGTCGACGAAGCCCTGCGGGTCGGCGATCGCCTGCAGCACGAGCGCGTCCCAGGCCACCTTGTCGGTCCCGGCTGCGATCGCGCACTCGTCGGTCCAGGCGAGGTGCACGATCGTGGTGGCGATGTCCCAGCCCTCGGCGGGCACCGGCGTGCGCGAGCCGTCCTCGTCGAGCGGCGCCACGACTGCCTCGAGCGCGTCGCCCTCCGCGGTCAGGTCGGCGAGCACCTGGTCGAGCACGGGGTTCGAGCCGGCGGTCATCGGTTCCTCCTCGGGAGCTCGTCGTCGAGGACCTCGGCCCAGCGGTCGAGGATCTGCCTGCGCCGCGCCTTGTCGTCGCTGATCGTGTCGGCCAGGCCGAGCCCGCGGATCAGGTCGAGGGTGGCCTGCACCAGCTCGCGAGCACCCGGCTGCGACTCGTCGACGTCGAGCATCTCGACGGTGAGCCGGTGGGTCTCGCGCCCGGTCTGGCGCTCCAGTGGTCCGACTGCCGCCAGCAGGGCCGGGTCGGTGCGCGCGGCGACCCAGAGCTCCAGCGCGGCGGCGAAGACGTCGGCCGTGAAGTGCTCGCCGAGCAGCTCGAGGACCTCGCGGGTGCGAGCCTTGCCTCGCGGCAGCGCCGCCGCGGCCTCCGCGAGCTCGTCGCGGCGGAGGGTGGCGATGTGCTCGACGGCGGCGACCACGAGGTCGGCCTTGGTCGGGAAGTGGTGCAGCTGGGCACCGCGGCTGACCCCGGCCCGCTCGGAGACCAGCGTGGTCGACGTACCACTCCAGCCACCCTCGACCAGGCACTGCAGGGTGGCCTCGAGCAGGCGCCGGCGCATCGCACGGGTGCGCTCCTCCTGGGGCACCCTGGTCGCGGTCGCGCGGGCGACGCCGCCGTCGGTCATGCCGTCATCCTCACCGCTGCACCAACAAACAGTCAAGACTGACTTTTTGTGTTGGCCGTTCTGACCGGTGCAACCTGGTGAAACCACCGTGAAGGCACGGTGAAACCCGCGAGGTCGAAGGTTCTCGTGACCGGTCGCCGCAACCGTCGGCGGCGGTCACGAAGGAGAACCCATGACTTTGCGACCAGCCCCCCACGCCGTCCAGGCCAGTGGCCTGGTGAAGGCCTTCGGTGACTTCCGGGCCGTCGACGGCGTCGATCTCGAGGTACGCCGCGGCGAGGTCTTCGGCGTCCTCGGACCGAACGGCGCCGGCAAGACGACGATGCTCAGCATGCTCGCCACCCTCCTCTCCATCGACGAGGGCCGGGCGGCGATCTTCGGGGTCGACGTACGCCGGGAGCCCCACCGGATCCGCCAGCTCCTCGGCGTGACCGGGCAGTACGCCTCGGTCGACGAGAACCTGACGGCCCGCGAGAACCTCTGGCTCTTCGGGCGGCTGCTGGGCGTGTCCGGCAAGGAGGCGCGCGCCACCGCCGACAGGCTGCTCGGCCAGTTTGCGCTGGAGGAGGCCGCGGACAAGCCGATCAGCCAGTTCTCCGGCGGCATGCGCCGCCGCCTCGACCTGGCTGCGAGCCTGATCAACCGGCCGCCGCTGATCTTCCTCGACGAGCCCACCACCGGCCTCGACCCGCGTACCCGCGGTCAGATGTGGGAGACGATCCGCGGCCTGGTGGCCGACGGGTCGACGATTCTCCTCACGACGCAGTACCTCGACGAGGCCGACCAGCTCGCCGACCGGATCGCGGTGATCGACCGTGGTCGCAAGGTCGCGGAGGGCACCCCCGACGAGCTCAAGTCCTCCGTCGGCGACTCGACGCTCCAGCTGCAGCTCGCCCACGACGCCGACCAGGCGCTGGCCATCGGCGTCGTGCGGCGGCTGCTCGGCGAGGAGCCGGTGCTGACGCCACCCCAGAAGGACGGCAGAGCCGGCCGGATGAACGTCGCCCTCGACGAGGCCGACCGCGCGGCCGACGTCCTGATCGCCCTGCGCCAGTCCGGTGTCTCGATCACCTCCGTCAGCGTCGCCAAGCCGACCCTCGACGAGGTCTTCCTGGCGATCACCGGCCACGACACCGGCCAGGCAGGCAACGCCGGCACCGATCTCGACCACTCCGACCAGCCCGAACTGGAGGTCGCTCGATGAGCACCCAGACGATCCACCCGACCCTCGCCCCGACCCGCGAGCCGATCGGCGACCCGATGGACGTGGTCGCCGCGACCCGGCCGCGCCCCTCCCTGCAGGAAACGGTCAGCCAGACGGTGACCATGGCCTGGCGGTCGACCACAAAGATGCGCCGCAACCCCGAGCAGTTCTTCGACGTGATCATCCAGCCGCTGCTCTTCACCGCGATGTTCACCTACATCTTCGGCGGCGCCATCTCGGGCAGCGTGTCGAACTACATGCCGATCATCATCCCCGGCATCCTCGCCCAGACGGCGCTGACCGCGTGCATGGCGATGGGCACCCAGCTGCGCGAGGACATGGACAAGGGCGTCTTCGACCGGTTCAAGTCGCTGCCGATCGCCCGGATCGCCCCGCTCGCCGGGCCGGCCCTGGCCGACGTGATCCGCTACGTCATCGCCGCGACGCTGACGATCCTCGTCGGCCTCGCGATCGGCTACCGCCCGGGCGGCGGGTTCCTCGGCACGCTGGGCGGCTGGGCGCTCACCATCGTCGCGGCCTGGTCGCTGGCCTGGATCTTCACCTGGCTGGGCACCATCGCGCGCTCCGCCCAGGCGGTCCAGGGCATCTCGATGATGATCATGTTCCCGCTGTCCTTCATGTCGAACGCCTTCGTCAAGGAGGACACCATGCCCGGCTGGCTGCAGGCGTTCGTGAAGGTCAACCCGGTCTCTCACGTGGTCACCGCGGTGCGCGACCTGATGAACGAGGGGCAGGTCACCGCCAACGTCGGCTGGGCGCTGTTCGGCTGCGTCGTCGTGGTCGCGATCTTCGCGCCGCTCTCGGTGCGCAGCTACAAGCGGCACCTCTGAGCCGCGAACCTAGCGGAGCGTCGCGACGAACGCCCGGGTCTCCGCCAGGAGGTCCGGGCCTCGTCGTGCGCCGTACTCGGCGTCGACCGCCGCGAGCCGGCCCGGAGCGAGCTCGTCCATCTGTGCGACCAGCCGCGACCAGGCCATCGTCGGGATGCTGCGGTTGTAGGCGAACCGGTCTGCGAGCACCAGCAGGCGGACGGCCTCGTCGAGCGGGAGCGCCTTCGCGAGCGCACCCCAGAGCCCCAGGGCGAAGCAGCTGAGCCCGCAGACCGGGTAGTCCAGGTAGGGATAGTCCGGGTCGAGCACCGAGCCCAGGCGGTCGAGGCCCGAGCGGAAGAGTCCCGGTGCATAGCCGTCGTCCTCGGGCCGGTGATAGGCGTACGCCGTCAGGGCGGTCGACTCCGCGAACAGCACCCAGGGCTCCATCCCGGTCGGTGGCAGCCCGGGGAAGGTCAGCTCGTGGACGCGGACCACCGCGGCTCGGTAGCGCTCGAGCCCGGTGTCGACGTCGCCGCGGGCCAGCGCCATCTCCGCGGAGGCCAGGTCGATCACGAGCCCGCCGCCGAAGACGTTGTCGGTGTCCTCGAGCGTCAGCTTCGCGAGCTCCGTCTCGGCCCGGTCCAGGTCGCCCTCGGCGATGGCCGAGAGCGCGAACAGCGAGCGCAGCTGCAGTGAGTCGTCGCGCGCACCGAGGCGGTCGAGCACCGGCAGCGCAAGCCGGGCGTGCTCCACCGCCTGCTCGACGCGGCCGAGCTGCATCGCGAGCTGGGCTGCCTGCGTGTGCAGGATGGCGCGCATCCACGGCCCGTCCTCCGCATCGGTGAGCCGGATCGCCCGCTCCGTCGAGTCCAGGGCGTTGACCGGGTCGCCGATGTTCTCCTGCGCATGACTGCTCCACTGCAGCGCGGTGATCGCCACGTGTGGGTCCGGGCTGGCGGCCAGCTCCTGCAGCTGCTCGACGAACCTGGCGGCCTGGCTCGGCTCGAAGATCTGCATCACGGTCACGAGCGCGGCAATCCGCCCGTTCTCACCCGGTCCGATCTCGCGCAGGTGGGCGCGGAGCTCCTCGACGTAGGTGGAGTTGCCGATCATCGCGTTGTTGACCGTCACCGCGATCGCGATCCGGGCCGCGTCGGCCGCGGCCGGCGGCGGCGTCCAGCCCCTGACCGCATCCGCGACGGCCTCGGCGAGCACGAAGACCCGGGCGTGGTCACCGAGGATCATCCAGTAGGACCCGAGCGCGGCGAGG
Source organism: Marmoricola sp. URHA0025 HA25 (assembly GCF_054059435.1). Classification (NCBI taxonomy): domain Bacteria; kingdom Bacillati; phylum Actinomycetota; class Actinomycetes; order Propionibacteriales; family Nocardioidaceae; genus Marmoricola; species Marmoricola sp. URHA0025 HA25. The sequence continues at coordinate 4,367,915 of NZ_JBSSCD010000001.1, read as the reverse complement.
ATCCGGACGACCGTCTCGGGGTCCGGGTCGGCGAGGGCCTGGCGGAGCACGTCGGCAAGGTTGTTCTCCTCCGCACGGAGCGCATCGACCGCGGCGAACTGGCCCGGGCCCATCAGCGCGGCGCTGTTCACGTCGGCGTACCCCACCGCCCAGTGGCGGTGGGCGAGGGCCGCATCGGCCTCCTCGCCACTCTCGGCAAGCCGGAGCCGGCCGAACTCGCGCACCGTCTCGAGCATCCGGAAGCGGACGCCGCCGACGACCTCGACCACCGAGACCAGCGACTGGTCGGCCAGCTCCTGGACCACGTCCAGGGCCTCCGGCCCGAGAACGGTCTCGGCCGCCTCGAGGGTGAACCCGTCGTGGAAGACCGACAGCCAGCGCAGCGCGCGGCGCTCGGGCTCGGCCAGCAGGTTCCAGGACCAGTCGATCACCGCGAGCAGGGTCCGGTGCCGGTCCGGGGCGCTCCGGTCACCGCCGACCAGCAGGGCGAACCGGTTCTCCAGCCGCCGGCCGATGTCGGCGACGGCCATCACCCGGACCTTGGCGGCGGCCAGCTCGATCGCCAGCGGCAGGCCGTCCAGCCGCTCCACCACGGAGACCACCTCGGCCCGGTGCAGGGCGACGTCGGGTCGAGCGGCGGCGGCGCGCTGCTCGAACAGCTCGACCGCGTCCTCGAGACCGAGCTCACCGAGGGCGTAGACGCGCTCGGCCGCGATCGCCAGCGGCGCGCGGGTCGTGGTGAGCACGCGCAGCTCGCGCGTGGTCGCGACCAGATAGGCCACCAGGTCGGCGACCGCGTCGACGACGTGCTCGCAGTTGTCCAGTATCAACAGGCTCGGTGCCAGGTCGAGGTGCTGCGCGATCCTGGCGCGTACGTCGGCGCGCTGCTCGGGCGTCAGGGTCCTGCGGCCGCTCACCGAGTCGCGGACGCCGAGGGCGGAGCCGATCTCGCCCACCACGTCCTCCGGCGCGGTGACGCCGACCAGCTCGACGAAGTGCACGACCGGCTGCGCGGCGCTGCGCCCGAGCACGTGCGCGAGCCGGGTCTTGCCGAGCCCACCGGCGCCGACGATGGACACCACCCGGGACGCCACCAGCGCGGCGCGCAGCCGGCGGAGGTCGTCGCCACGCCCCAGCAGCGCGGTGGCCTCGAAGTGCACGCCCTCGCGCACGGGGCTGTCCAGCGAGAGCAGCTGCTGGTGCAGCCGTTGGAGCGCCGGTCCGGGATCGCTGCCGAGCCGGTCGCGCAGGTCGGACCGGTAGCGCTCGAACCGCTCCAGGGCAGCGCCGGCGCCGCGCACCTCGCCGAGGCTGCGCAGGAGGTCCGCCAGCAGCGCCTCGTCGTCGGGTTGCGCGGCGATGGCGTCCTCGAGCGCGGGCAGAGCCTCCTCGTGGGCGCCCGAGCGGCTCGCCGCCTGCGCGACCACCTGACGGGCCCTGGCGAGTGCGGCGCGGGCCTCGCGGCGTACCTCCGCGAGAGGGCCGGCGACGTCGTTGCCGGTGGTCAGGGTCTCGCCGAGCGCAAGTGCGGCGCGCGCGTGCTCGGACGCGGCCCACGGGTCATCGGACAGGGTGGCGCAGGCAGCGTCGGTCTCCGACCGGACCACCAGGGCATCCACCTGGTCTGCCGCGAGGCCCAGCCGGTATCCCTCGCCGGCCAGCACCACGGAGTCGGCGCCGCAGGTCGCGCGCACACGGGAGACCAGCACCTGGAGAGCCTTGGCCGGGTTCGCGGGCGGGTCGTCGGACCACACCTGCTCGACCAGGCGCTCCGAGGCCACCGCCCGGCAGGAGGCCAGCGCGGCCAGCAGCGCACCGGGGCGCTCGCCGACGACGGGTTCGCCCTGCCAGCGCACCCCGTCGAGCAGCGAGAGCACGATCGGCACCCGGTCAGTGTAGGGAGGGACCCCGGGGGCCGCGCACGCTCGATTCGGGCGGCCGGGCGCGGGCCCAGTACATTCGTCCCGGTGACCATGACCCGTGAGGTGAGCGAGGTGGACGACCGGAAGGACATCCGCCGCTTCGTGCTCGCGGTCGTCGGGTTCGCCGTGCTCTTCACCGCTCTGGGGCGGATCTACGGCGAGGACATCGCCATGAAGCTGCTGGACACGCCGACCACGACGCAGGGCTGGCGCTTCATCGGCTGGCTGGTCGCGGCACCACCGGCCGTGCTGACGATGATCACCTGGCACGAGCGGCGCCGGCTCCGTCCCCGGCAGCGCAGGGACCGCAGCCTGGTGCTGGCCGGCTGGATCGGCCTGAGCATGTTCGTGCTCCCCGCGCGCACCACGAGCGTGAACAGCCAGTTCGGCACCGGCGCCCTGGTCGGCGACCCGCTCAGCGAGGGCTGGGCGTGGGGTGCGACGGCCACGGTCATCGGCCTGGCCTTCAGCGGGCTGGTGCTGCTCGTGCTCCACCGGACGGTCGCGGAGCCGACCCGCGAGCAGCGCGACCTGACCGTTCGGTTCCTCGAGCGGGCCTGGCTGGTGCTGCTCGTCGTGTCGCTCGGCTTCGCCCTGTACGGCGCGCGCACCGACGTGTTCCACGGCGGCAGCTGACCTCCGCGGCGGGGTTCGCAGGCTACTGCCGGGTCACCTAGCACCTCCGGGTGATGGACACGGACCTCGTCTACCCCACACAATCTTCGACAAGGGAGGGACTTTCTCGGCCGAGATGTGGTCGACGCGAGAGGAGTCCTTGGATGCATGGCAAGCAGTCCGCAGACGAGAAGCGGATCGAGGAGCTGGCCAGGGTCAACCGGTTCCAGGACTTCACGCCCGCCGAGATGCAGCAGGTCGTCGAGGCGGCGAGGTACCTGACCGTGCCGGCCAACTGGGCGCTGATGGTCGAGCAGCAACCGGCGGACAAGGCGTACCTGATCCTCTCCGGCGAGGTCTCGGTGCGCCAGCACGGCGAGGAGGTCGCCCGGCTCGGCGCCGGCGAGGTGATCGGCGAGATGGCGCTGGTCAACCACCGGCTCCGCTCCGCGACGGTCGTCGCCGCCACTCCGCTCGAGGTCCTGCACTTCACCGACGAGACCGTCGCCTCCCTCACCGAGAAGATCCCGCACTTCCGCGACGCGCTCATGGGCGCCGTCGAGGAGCGGATCGCTCGCGACCAGGGCAGCTGACCCGAGGCCGGGATGAGCCGCCCCGAGGGCTGGTCGGTCAGCCCGGAGCTCGCCGCTCCGGTCGATCTCGGGGGCCTGCGTTTCGTCGATCCTGACATCGAGCGCGACTACCGCAATTGGCGCGCGGACTACGTGCGCGCCTTCACCAGGATCGCGATGTACACCGGGTCCGGGGCAGCCGGGCTCGCCTGGTTCGCGGTCCTCTTCGGCGCGCTGGTCGACCTTCGCGCACTCGCGCTGGTCCTGATCCCGCTGATCGCGCTCCTGCTCGCCGGGTCGGCGGTGTGGGCCCGCGGCGAGCGCGACCACCTGCTGATGCCCGCAGGTGCGGTCGCCAACCTCGTGGGCGGCCTGCTCGCGGTCGCGATGACGGCGCCGACGCACAGCACCCCGCTGGTCGGCGCGTGCGCGGCGATGTCGGCGTACTTCGGGCTCACGATGTTCCGGCTGTCGCCGGGGGTCGCGGCCGTCTCGGTGGCGCCGTACCTGCTGGGCGCCGTCGCGGTCGCCGTCCGGTGGCGCGCCCAGGGCGTGATCGACGACCAGGACCTCGTGCTGGGGATCTTCATCCCGATGACGACGCTGGTCACCGGGATGCTGGTCAACGTGGCGATGGAGTGGACCACGCGCCAGGCCTACCTCGACCACCTGACCATCGACAGCCAGCAGGACGCGCTCTTCGAGGAGCGCACCAGCCTGGCCAGGTTCCTGTCCCCCGGGATCGCCGAGACGGTGCACCACGCCAGCACGGAGGTGATGCGCTGCGAGATCTACAGCCTGACCGCCGTGAGCATCGACCTGCGCGGCTTCACCCGCTACACGCAGCGCAACGGTGCCGAGCGGATGGTCGAGGTCCTGCAGGACTACTACACCGCGGTGATCGAGACGGCCGAGGAGTACGGCGCGACGGTCAAGGACTTCGCCGGCGACGGCGCGCTCGTGCTCGTGGGTGCGCCGTTCCCGCGCGCGGACCACACCCGCGCCGGGCTCCGGCTGGCCCGCGACATGCTGGTGCGCGTCCGCGAGGTCACCTCCCGGTGGCAGACGCCCGACTGCCAGCTCGGCGCCGGCGTCGGCATCGCCTCCGGCGAGTGCGCCGTGGGCACGCTGGGCCTCCCGGCGTCACAGCTCGAGTACGCCGCCGTCGGTACGGCGGTGAACCTCTCCTCCCGGCTCTGCGACATCGCCCGCGACGGCCAGATCCTGATGGCCGCCGGCACCGCTCGCGCGCTCGAGGAGTCGCCCGGGTGGCGGCGCGAGATCGTCACCCTCTCGGGCGTCCCCGAGTCCGTGGAGGTCACGATCGAGGACACCCTGCGGCCGCACGAGATGATCCCCGCCGACCGGCCGGAGGCCTCCGACGTCCCGCCGCAGAGGCAGCCCGGTGCCGAGGCGAGGGCGCGGCCCTAGCCGAGGCCGCGCAGCCGCAGCACCACACCGCCGTGGTCGGAGGGCCACAGTCCGGTGGCCGGGTCGCAATCGGTGATCCGGGTGCCGGTCACGCGTCCCTTGTCGACGCCCAGGCCACCGCCGCCCGCCTTGCGGGCGAAGACCATGTCGATGCGGTGGTCGAAGCCGGCTGCGCTCGGTTCGTTGACCAGCTCGGAGAGTCCTGATGTCCAGCCCTGTGCCGCGGGCTTCCACCGCAGCCACTCGTCGGTGAAACCACCGGCGCCGGTGATCAGGTCGTAGGGCCCGCTGTGCGGCTGGGTGTCGCCCGGCTTGACGCTGTGGTTCAGCGGGTCGGAGTTGCAGTCGCACACGAACACGTTGGTCCGGCCCTGCGCCGGCGCGTGCTGCAGGAGCTCGGCTGCCTGCGCGTAGGCGAGGTCGGAGCTGAACGCCTCGAGGTGGGTGTTGATGAAGCGGAACCTCTTTGATCCGTGCCGCACGTCGACCCAGTTGTAGCCACGCGCGAAGCTGAACGTGGCACCGGCAACGGACAGTGACAGGTTGTGGGAGTACAGCGCATTGCCGTCGTCGAGAACCTTCACGTCGCTGTTCTTGCGCTTGAGGATCACGTCGCGCATGGTGAGCCGGATGTCGCGCGCATCAGGGCTCATCGAGCCGTTGAACGGGCTACCGGTGAAGCTCGGCGCCTCCACGTCGGCGCGGTCGCCGATCTGCACCGCCTTGTAGTGCAGCCCTTCCTTCCGCAGTGCCTTCAGCAGGATGTCGAGGAAGTCGTAGTCGACCGTCGTCGCGTTCAGCACGCCGACCTGGTCGAGCTGGAGAGGCCCGGATCGCCAGAGGGCGACCTCCTGCAGGCCGACGAGTGCGGGGAGGTTCCTCTTGAACTCCTTCGCGAGCAGCCGTGCGCGCACGTTGAAGTTCGTCTGGTCGACGATCGCACGGGTCTCGTGCGTCGCGTTGGCGAGCGCGACCAGGATGTCCTGAGGGGAGCCGCCCGCCTGCTGCGCGGCGAGCGCGGCCACCACGGGACGGTTGATGTCGGCACCCAGGTAGAGGTTGCGGGTCATCACGGTCAGGGGCTTGCCGGGCTTGCCGGCAGCCTCGGCGGAGCTGAGCGGCACGGCGACCAATCCGATCCCGATGACGATGGCTGACAAGGCGGCGAGCAAGCGTGATCTCATCGTGTCCCTCCCGGACCGTGACCTGAGCCACATCCTGTCCCGGGGAGGCCCGGATGTCCATGGCGCCGGATCGCAAGAGCTACGTCAGCGAGTACACCTTCGTCGGGCCGCCGTAGCCCTTGAGGTCGAGATCGGCGAAGTGGGCGCTCGGGAACAGGTCGGAGGTCTCGGCATGCGTCGCATGGTCGAGGAGCACCCGTCCCTCCTCGGATCTCGCGCACAGTCGAGCCGCCAGGTTCACCACCCCGCCCACCGGCTTGTAGTCGTAGCGTCCGTCGAACCCGACGACCCCAAGGGTCGCGTACCCGTAGGCCAGACCAACGCCGTAGTCGAGCTGGTAGTCGCGGCGCTGCCACTCCGCGACGACCGGGCCCATCACGTGTGCGATCTCGCGGGTCATCTCGACGGCGGCGGTCGCCGAGTCCTCTCGCGGGACCGGGTCCCCGAAGTAGGCCATGATCCCGTCACCGGCATAGTCACCCACCGTCGCGTCGTACCGCTGCAAGAGACCGCCGACGACGCGGTAGTACTCGTCCAACACTCCGATGACCTCCTCGGGCTCGGCGCCGTTGGTGAAGGCAGTGAACCCGCGAAGGTCGCAGAAGAAGACAGCGATCCGGCGCCGATGCGGCATGGTCACCTCCTCTGCCTGTCCCGACAGGACCGCGTCGGCGACCTGGGGCGAGAGGAACCTTCTCAACTCACTGAGCCGCTCGATCTCCCCAACCTGTTGCGACACCCGGTGTTCGAGTGTGCGATTGAGCGTGGCGAGCTCGACACGCGCGTCGTGCTCGGACGCGGCGAGCGCATCGGCCCTCTCCGCGATCAGGCCCATCAGCACGGCGGTCGCGACGACGATCGCCGCCACCGCGGACCATTGCGCCTTCGGGGCGAACCAGCCCTCCTGAAGGCTGACGATCAGGCCGAAGCCGGCCAGGACAAGGGATGCACAAGCGACTGCCCAGCGCAGACGCACCGTGTAGAACGCGAACATCGGGGCGCCGATGTACACGGTCGCCCAGACTGCGAACTGAGGCCCGAGTGACGCCATGCCTGCCGAGGCAATGAGCGGCGTCACCATCAGGAGAGTCAGGGCGGTGACCGGTGCAGAGCGTCTGATCTGACGCGGCGAGAGGACAGCGAGAGCCACGAAGATGGCGACCCCGACGGCGAGGCCGCCTGCGCAGAGCATGAATCCCACCGTCCGGTGCTCCCCGAGTGACGGGTTGAGGAGAACAGCGCCGAGCCCCACACCCGGCTCGAGCAGGTACAGCACGCCGGCCGCGGCGGTGAGGCGGACCAGCGCGCCCGTGCTGAACGGCCGCATGGCGCCGGCCCACCGGCCGTCCCACGGCTCGGCATCCGCGGCCTCGACATCCGGACCAGACACATCCCAGAACCGCATGGCCCCACTCCGATCCACGAACCCACCTGCTGGTTGGTCGAGTCAACCGCACGGCGTGGCCCAGCCACCAGAGTGGGCGCGAACTACCGCAGCACCAGCTCGTAGACGAAGTCGTCCTCCCAGCGGCCACCGACGTGGAACCGCTTGGTGCCGACGCGCTCGAAGCCGGACTTCTCGTAGAACCGCTGCGCGCGCACGTTCGCCTGGTTCGTGCCCAGCCACATCCCGGCAGCGCCCGTCTCGCGCGCGACCTCGACTGCCGCGGCGAGCAGCTCGCGCGCGACACCTCCCCCGTGCGCGCTCGGCAGCACGTAGATCTTGCTCAGCTCGGTCGTCGGCCGATGCCGTACGACGGCCCGGGCGTTCTCGTCGTACGGCTCGCCGTGCACCAGCATCGCGTAGCCGACCGCGGCACCGTCCTCCTCCGCGAGCAGGACTGCCCGGCCCGGATCGGCGAGGTACTCCTCGAAGCGCTCGGGCGTGAGGTTGAGCGCGACGAACTTCTCGACGTCCTCGGCCGGCATCTCCGGCGGGCAGGCCAGCACAAAGGTCGCCGCCGCGACTCCGGAGAGTGCGACGGCGTCCTGTGCTGCTGCCGGTCTGATCGTGGCCGTGGCGCCTAGTCCTCGGCGTCGAGGGCCGCGGCGACCCGGCGGTGGGCTTCCCAGATCTCCTCGGGCATGCCCGGGAACTGCTTGAGGTGCTCCTCGCGGTAGCCCATCTCCTGCTGCCAGCGCGGGACGTTGATGGAGAGGATGGTGGCCAGGTCCTCGGGCCTGGTGTCCATGCCCTCGAGGTGCAGCTCGTCCTCGGTCGGGATGATGCCGACCGGGGTCTCGCGGCCCTTGACCTCACCGTTCTTCAGCTGCAGCAGCCACAGCAGTGGGCGCAGGTTGTCCCGGTAGCCGTGCCAGAGGAAGTGACCGTCCTCGGGGTCACGCTGGAACCAGTTCACGTGCGCGAAGATCGGCTGGTCCTTCGCGGCACCGACGATCTCGAGGTAGTGCGCCGCGTAGTCGCCCTCGCCGTAGGCCATGAACGGCCGGTTCGACATCGGGTCGTAGCGCAGCACGCCCTCCTTGCCCTCGGCAGCGGCGGTCGCCTCGGCGCCCAGCGTCAGGCCGTCGTAGACGCCCTCGGCGAGGTCGGTGATCGCGCGGATCAGCGGCTCGCGGTCACGGGTGCGGCCGCCGAAGATGATCGCGTCGATCGGCACGCCCTGCGGCGCGTTGTAGTCCTTGGCGATGTTGGGGACGTTGTCCAGCGTCGTGGTGAACCGGCTGTTCGGGTGTGCCCAGGGCTGGTCGGCCTCCTCAGGAGACCGGTCCGCGATCGGGTTGCCCTTCCAGTCCAGCCAGCCGGTGACGTCGGCCGGGGGCTGCTTGGTGCGGCCCTCCCACCAGACCTCCTGCGTGTCCGGGTTGTAGGCGACGTTGGTGAAGATCACGCCGGTGCCCTCGCCGATCGACGCGAGCGCCGTCGGGTTGGTCTCCTCGTTGGTGTCCTTCGCGACCCCGAAGACGCCGTACTCCGGGTTCATCCCGTAGAGCTTGCCGTCCTTCTCGTCGACCCACAGCCACGCGATGTCGTCGCCGTAGAACGAGACGTGGTACCGGTCGCCGAGGGCGTCGGGGGCGAGCATCATCGCGAGGTTGGTCTTGCCCGAGGCGCTCGGGAAGCCGCCGCAGACGTGGTACTCCTTGCCGGTCTCCTTGTCGAGGATCCCGATCAGCATGTACTGCTCGCCGAGGAACTTCTTCGAGGCCCAGCCGTCGTACGCCGCCTGGCGCAGGCCGTGGGCGATCTTGCCGAGCAGCGCGTTGCCGCCGTACGACGAGCCGTAGTGCAGGATCGTGCGCTCGTCGGCGACCGTCACGAAGTACCGCTGGTCGTCCGGGGTGCCCTGGCCGAGGTTCTCCAGGTCGCCGCACACGTGCACCGCGCGGACGAACATGTTCGGGTCCTCGAGCTCCTCGAGGTAGTGCACGCCGACCCGCGACATCCGGATCATGTGCAGCACGACGGTGCGCGAGTCGGTCAGCTCGACGCCGGCGGCCCAGGGCGCGAGGGGCGATCCCGGAGGCGCCATCAGGTAGGGGATCACGTACATCGTCTTGCCGGCCGAGGCGCCGCGCATGCGCTCCTCGAGCAGCGGCGTCATCTCCGAGGCGGGGCGCCAGTTGTTGTAGACACCCTTGTCCTTGGGGTCGCTCGTCGCGACGATCGTGCGCTCCTCGGAACGCGCGGTGTCCTTGTGGTAGCTGCGCGAGTAGTAGCGGCCCTCACCGGCCGGCAGCAGCTCGCCGGCCTCGAGCGCCTCCTTGACCAGGCGCGCGTCGTCGGCCGCGTCGACGACCTCGACCCGCTCGGCACCGGTCAGGTCGGCCCAGTACGCGACGTACTCGCGCACGTGCGGGTTGGTGACCCCCGCGTCGTCCAGGGCCTTCTCCACGTCTGCCATCGTCTTAGCGTCCTCTCGGATCCGAGGTGTCGATCAGTGGATCGTCGCGCCGTTGCAGCCGATCATGGGAGTGCCGGATCGTCCGCCCGAGGGGGTGCGACCAGGACGCGCCTGAATGTACCTGCACAGGTCTCGCTCGCATATTGGATCGATCAACCACTGGTTCCACAGGGCCGTAGTGCCCGATTTCGTCGCCGATCGACCCTCGCGCTACGATGCTCACCGCTCTTCGGGCACTCCACCCCGGGGCATGCGCTCGTAGCTCAACGGATAGAGCATCTGACTACGGATCAGAAGGTTGGGGGTTCGAATCCCTCCGAGCGCGCCAATCGTTGTGTCGCTACAATAGTTATGTGCCTACAACCAATCCGGCGGTCGCTCCCGAGCTGAGCCGACGCCGCCGGATGCTCGTGCTGGCGATCTGCTGCCTGAGCCTGCTGCTGGTCGGCATGGACATCACCATCGTCAACGTCGCCCTGCCGTCGATCCGCACCGACCTGCACGCGTCGGTCTCGGGCCTGCAGTGGGTCATCGACGCCTACACGGTCGTGCTCGCCAGCCTGCTGATCCTCTCCGGCTCGACCGCGGACCGGCTCGGCCGGCGTCGCACCTTCCAGGTCGGGCTGGTGGTCTTTACCGTGGGCTCGCTGCTGTGCAGCATCGCTCCCGGGCTCGGCTGGCTGGTCGCCTTCCGGATGGTCCAGGCCGTCGGCGGCTCGATGCTCAACCCGGTGGCGATGTCGATCGTGACCAACGTGTTCATCGACCCGCGCGAGCGGGCCCGGGCGATCGGCGTCTTCGCCGGCATGGCCGGGGTCAGCCTGGGCGTCGGCCCGGTCCTCGGCGGCGTGCTCGTCGACTCGATCGGCTGGCGCTCGGTGTTCTGGATCAACGTCCCGATCGGCATTGCTGCCTTCGCCCTGGCGGCGCTGTTCGTCCCGGAGTCGAGGGCGGAGCGCGCACGGCGGATGGATCCGTTCGGGCAGCTCCTCGTCATCGTGGTCCTGCTCTCGATGACCTACGCGATCATCGAGGCGCGCCGGACCGGCACGACCGAGATCTGGGCTCTCGTGGCCCTCTGCCTGGTGTCTCTCGCCGCCCTGCTGCGCCACGAGGGTCGACGCCAGGACCCGCTCATCGAGCTGGCCTTCTTCCGCAGCATGCCGTTCTCGGGCGCGACCGCCATCGCCGTCTGCGGCATGGGCGCGTTCAGCGGGTTCCTGTTCCTCAACACCCTCTACCTGCAGGAGGTCCGTGGTCTGGGCGCGCTGCACGCCGGGCTCTTCCTGCTGCCCCTCGCCACCATGACCGCCCTCTTTGCGCCCGTATCGGGACGCATGGTGGCCGGCCGCGGACCGCGTACGCCGCTCCTGGTCGCCGGCGCCGCCATGTGCGTCGGCGCGCTGCCGCTGACCATGCTCACCGACCACACGGCGTACGGGTGGCTGCTGGCGTCCTCCCTGGTCGTCGGGTTCGGGTTCGGCATGCTGAACGCGCCGATCACCAACGCAGCGGTGTCCGGGATGCCGCGGAGCCGTGCGGGGGTTGCGGCCGCCATCGCGAGCACGAGCCGACAGGTCGGCGCCACCCTCGGCGTGGCCGTGGTCGGTGCGGTGGTCGGCAGCGGCGTCGGCGCCGGCATCCGCACCGATCTCTCGGGAGCGAGCCACGCGGGTTGGTGGATCGTCGTCGGCGCGGCCGCCGCCGTGTTCGTGCTCGCCTGGGTCAGCACCGGCCGACGTGCGGCTGCGTCGGTGGCCCGCGTCGCCCATCTGCTCGACGAGGACCCTGCTCCGCAGGGCGACCTGGCGAGGGCCGGCCGATGAGCGAGCGGTCCGACCCCGCCACCAGCGCGTGGGAGTCGATGCGCCACCTCGTCCTCGACCTGCACGATCGGCGGTTCGCGGTCTCCGAGGCGATCGGGATGAGCTACCTGCGGGCGAAGGCGCTGCGGTTCCTGACGTCCGGGCCACTGCCGATGCGTGAGCTGGGAGCGGCGCTCGTGACCGACGCGCCGTACATCACGGTGATCGTGGACGACCTGGAGAAGCGCGGTCTGGTCGAGCGCGAGGTCAACCCGGCCGACCGCCGGTCCAAGCTGGTGCGCATCACCACCGCAGGGCGAGCGGTCGCCCGCAAGGCAGCCGAGATCCAGTCGGCACCACCGGCGGCGCTGTCCTCCCTGACGCAGGCGGAGCTCGAGACCCTGGACCGGATCCTGCGCCGGCTGGTCGAGAGCTCAGGCGCGTAGCGGCAGCCGGGGCGAGACCACGAAGAACAGCTGGCACGCGGCCAGCGCGATGATCCCCGCCACCGGGCTGAGGATGACCACGAGGGCGGCGAGCGCGTAGAGCGCCTGGGCGAAGAGCAGTCGGCGACGGACCAGGACGAGGCCGTCGCTGCGCTCGGCGGGGACCAGGCCGGCCCGACCCGCGTGCAGGATCGCCCAGCCGATGCAGGCGCCCAGAGCCGCGAGGTTGGCCCAGTAGAGGAACACCGCGAGCCGCACGTGGGAGTTGTCGGCGAGGACCGAGGCGCTGAAGGGAAGCGTCGTCACGAAGAACAGGTAGGTCAGCACCGCCCACGCCAGCATCCGGTCGGAGTCCTCGCAGAGGTCGAGCAGCGTGTGGATCGCCAGCCAGAAGGTGCCCAGCATCGTGAAGCTCAGCAGGTACGCCGCCAGGTTGGGCCCCAGGTCGGTCAGCTCCGACCACAGGGCGTGGCTGCCGCCCGCGCCGGTCCGCGGCAGCCTGAGGTCGAGGACGAGGAGGGTCATCGCGACGGCGAAGACACCGTCGGCAAGTGCCTGGATCCGGCCGGGGTTGCGTCCGGAGTACTGGTTGTAGAGCCCGCTCACGCGGACAGGATGGCACCCGCCGACGGCATCCGGGTGGTGCCTCGGTAGCCGAAAGAACGATGTCCCGGGTTGCATGTTTGTGAATAATCGGACACGTGACCCCCACGGAGTACGGCGCCGCCCACCGTCGTCTCCTGCAGAGCGATGCAGGTGACCTCTTCCAGAAGATCGTCCTGGAAGGGGCGATCAGCGCGGACGACCCGCGTGTCCTCGAGGGCGGTCCGCACCACGAGGCGTTCACGTTCCTCGTCGACCTCGGCCTGCTCGCCCTCGACCCCCCGACGGCGTCCTTCCTGCCGGTCGACCCGGCGACCGTCCAGTCGCGGGTGGTCTCCCCGATGGGCCAGCGCGCCGCCGAGCTCCTCGCCGAGTCGACGGAGTGGGCCAACACGTTCGGCGAGCTGGGGCTCGCCTACCGGCGTACCGCTCCCGCCGCCGTCCCGATCGTCGAGCTCCGCGGCCTGCCCAACATCAACCGCTTCCTCACCGCGGCCGTCGGGGACGCGGAGTTCGAGCTGCTGACGGCCCAGCCCGACGGTGCCCGCGACCCGGCGATCCTCGCCGAGGCGATCGAGCGCGACAAGCGCGCGCTCGAGCGCGGCGTGCGGATGCACACCCTCTACCAGCACTCCGCCCGGCGCAGCGTGGCCACCCGCGAGTACGTCGAGCAGGTGATCAGGCACGGCGCGGAGGTCCGCACCCTCGACGAGTTCTTCAACCGGCTCATCGTCGTCGATCGCCGGCTCGCGATCGTCCCGGGCGCGGAGGGCTACCAGGTCGCGATCGCGATCCACGACGCCGGCCTGGTCGCCTACCTCGTCGACATCTTCGAGCGCTACTGGGAGCGCGCCCGCGGCTTCACCGACCGGGAGCTCAACACCGAGCGCGAGGTCGCCGACGACGTCCACAACATGACCGTGCGGATGCTCGTCGAGGGCCACAGCGACAACGCCAGCGCGAAGCGGATGGGCGTCAGCACCCGCACCTACGCGGGCTACGTCGCGTCGCTCAAGGCGGAGTACGCCGTGGAGACCCGCTTCCAGCTCGGCTACGCGATCGGCCAGCAGGAGGAGCGCGAGCGCCAGGAGAAGGGCTCGCGTCCTCCGCGACCAGCGACGGCTCCCGACGCCTGAGTCCGGGAGATGTCCGGACATGACAAGGGCGGAGAGTGGGGGTCTCTCCGCCCTTCGTCACGAGACGGGCCGGGGGTTGGCAATGACGGACTGTCTGGGGGTGACGTGCGTCCTCGTCTCGAGTCTTTGGTTGTCGTTCAGCCGCCCCATCCGGTGTCCATGAGCACCATGTGCACGTGGCTCGACGAGGCGTCGGCGGCCGCGCCGGCCGGCGCGGCGGAACCGGCGAAGATGCCGGTCACGAGGATCGCGCCCGCGGCGAGGCGGGCGACGCGCTTGAGTGTGCTCATCGTCAGGGGTCCTTAGGTTCGCGGCCACGCAGGGGATGTGGTCGGTATGCCCCAGTCTCGCCCACGTTGGTCCCGCCGACCAACGGACGGGTTGCCTCATGAACGTGCAGTGCACCTTCCTGCAAGTTCGTGCAAGTCGGCCCGGCGGGCCGGAATCGCCCGGGATCGCCGATGGCCCGGGCCCACGATGGTGGGGCCCAGGCCATCGCGATGCCCTCGGACATCACACCGCGGAGGTGGCGGGATTTGAACCCGCGAGAGGGGTTTGCCCTCAACCCGCTTAGCAGGCGGGCGCCATAGACCGGACTAGGCGACACCTCCAGGCAGCGTGGGACAGGTTACCCATGCGCGGCGTGCTGGGAGAAATCGGGCCGGTACGCCGCGAAGCGGCGCGCAACCGCCTCAGAGAGGGCGGTAGCCGTGGCCGGCGTCGAGCCGCCGGCGCAGCTCCTCGACGAACTCCTCACGGTCGCCCTCGACGAGGTTCACCGGCACGGTCGAGGCAGCACCGTCGCGCAGCCGCAGCACCACGCACGGCGTACCTGAGACGACTGCGGTAGTGACGTCGGCGACGTCGGTCCAGCGTGCGTGCGCCCGGCCGACGCCGCGGACGAAGCGCACCCGGTAGCCGGTGGCGTCCAGCCGCACGACGTACCAGCCGCGGCCCAGGGCAACGGCGGCGACGACCACCGCGACGGCGCCCAGCGCGACGAGTCCGGCGACCACGGACCGCGGGACATCTGCGAGCGCGACCACCACGGTGACCACCAGCGCGGAGACGCCGATCGCCGCCAGCACAGCACCCATGAGGCGCGCGCGCAACGCCGTCGCCAGCCGGTAGTCGCGGGTTTCCATCATCGCCACGGGGCCATTGTGCGGTGCGATTTTCAATCGTCCTCCGGCCCTTGTCAGGGGGTGTGGGCTGAGTCACACTCAAGGTCCCACTGGTGCACGACCAGACTCTCGTGAGGTGGTGGCTGATGACCCTCGAATCAGCGATCTCGGAGCTTCAGGAGACACTCACCGGCGCACGGACGTCGTCGAACTGGCGATGGCTCGTCCGGCAGCGGCTCTCCGCGGTCCGGCAGGCGCTCAGCGACGAGAACTTCCAGGCCTGGGACGGCTGGCTCGCCGCCCGCACCGGCACCGCCGACCGCGAGCGCCGGCAGCTGCTGGCGCGCATCTCGACCGTCGGCACGGGCCTGCTCGACCGGCTGGACAGCGACCGGATGGCGGTCGAGGTCCGGCGGCTGCTCGCCGACGTCGAGCACTACCGGCAGCGCGTGCACGACCTCATCTACGACTCGGTGTCGCTCGAGATCGGCGGCTCGGAGTAACGAGCGCGCAGCTCCGCAGCGCCTTCGGCAGCCGCCTGCCCCGGCCGCGCCCCCTCTGCTGAGGGCGCAGCTCCGCAGCGCCTTCGGCAGCAGAGGGGGCGGGATTCGAACCCGCGGCTGACATCTCTGCCAGCGACCGCTTTCAAGGCGGTTCCGATCGGCCACTCCGGCACCCCTCCCTGCGTCCGGGCGCGAGTCCCGGCGCAGGTTCGGGAGTCTAGTGCTCGAGCACCAGGAGGATGTCGCCCTCCTGGATCACGTCGCCGGCGACGACCTTGACCTCGTGGACGGTGCCGGCGCGCTCGGCGAGCACCGGGATCTCCATCTTCATCGACTCCAGCAGCATCACCGTGTCGCCGACCTCGACGTCGTCGCCCGGCGCGACCGCCACCGACAGGACGCTGGCCACCATCTCGGCGAGGATCTGCGACGTCGAGGAGGCCATGGGCGCGACGCTACCGTGGGCCGGCTGTTACTCGCGCGTTCGCGGCCGCGGTGCACTCAGTGCAGTGGCTCGAACCTGCCCGGCTCGGGCCGGTGCGCCTCGGCCTCCTCGTCGCGGCGGGCGCGTCGCCCGTGGGTGCCGGTCAGCGACTGCTCCACCCGGATCACGACGTACCCCAGGGCCACGCCGGCGACGACGCTGTAGATCGCGCCGAGCACCACGGCGCTCGGGCTGAGCTCCTGCGCGACCAGCCGGGTCGCCGAGGGCGAGGTCACCGCGACCCCGAACGCGCAGACCCACCAGCCCTGCCGTCTCCGCGCGCGCATGAAGACGCCCCAGACGAGTGCCGGGTAGCCGAGCAGCGCCATGATCGGGTGCGGTACGGCGTGCAGCGCGTCCTTCGTCGAGTCGCGGAGGTCGTCGATGGTGCCGACGAGGTCACGCGACCCCCACTGTGCGATCGCCTCGCTGTAGGCGAGCGCGATCGCCAGCATCAGCACGGCACCGCCGGCGACGACGTAGCCTCGCCGGCCGAGCCCGTGGAGGCCGGCGCCGAGCCGGTAGACCAGCGCGATCGCGCCGAGGAGCGACAGCCCGAGCACGGCGTACCCGAAGCGGACCAGATCGACGTCGAGGCGTGCCCCCGGGCCGTACGCGACGACCCCGAGCGCACCGACCCAGCCGATCATGGTCGCGACGAGGGCCTCCCGGATCGCCCGGGCCACGTTGGCGGCCGGGACCGTGGCCATCACACCGAGCGTCGCGGCGAGCACGCCGGTGCCGACCGCGCAGCCGGCGAGGAGCGGGTGCCATCCGGTGGCAAAGGCCGCGGCTGCCAGCGCGGCGGTCAGGAGCGCGGCCCAGATGGGGCGGCCCCCCGTGCGGACCGCCAGGGCGAGGGCGAGTGCCGTCGACAGCGCCCCGCCGGCGACCTGGCGGACCAGGTCGGGGAGGTCGTCGGTGACCCGCACCGCGACGAGCGCGGCGACGCAGACCAGGACGACCAGCACCCACAGCCCCTGGGCGGTGCGCCGGAGAGCGGCCCGCGTCCGTCCGGACCCGCCGCGCCGGGTGGGCGCGGCAGGCCGGGTGCCGGCACGCGCGGACTGGCGGTGGGGACGGGCCGGGTCGGACGGTGCGGCCTCGGGGTAGAGCTGTGTGGGAGCCGGGGTCGGCGCGACCGGCGAAGGCTTCGAGGACGGCTCGCGGCGCCGGGTCGGCTCGGGCTGCTCAGCGCGCCGGCGGGGCCGGGCGGCCGGCCGCTCGGCCGGTGGGAGCGAGGGTCGTGAGACCGGCGCGCGGGCGGCACGGCGTGCCGGCGGTCGGCCCGTCGTACCGCCACCGGCGTCCGGGATCGCGGTCGACGGCGGCTCGTTGCCGGGCACAGCGCGTCGGCGACCGGGTGCGCGGTCAGGACCGGACACCTGTCCCACCTTCTGTGTTGGCCGTCTGATCAGGGCGCGACGAGCCCCGCCTGGCCTGCCCCCCGACCCGGCCCGCGGCGTTCGCCTGGATAGACGTCGGAGCCTATCAACCGGGGCCGTTCGAGGGCCCTCACATCCGGCGGTTCAGGAGCGAGGGGTTGGTCGCCCGGGCGTCCCGGACCGCGGCCAGGTCGAGCGGCACGCTCAGGACCTCGTCGGCCTCACCGGCCTCGACCACGACGTCGCCGGTCGGCGAGACCACCAGCGAGTGCCCGCAGTAACGAGGGCCCGGCTGGGCCGCGGCGACCACCCAGCAGAGGTTCTCGATAGCGCGTGCGCGCAGGAGTGCCTGCCACTGCATCACCTTGCGCGGCCCGGCGACCCAGGCAGCGGGCACGACCAGGACGTCCATGCCGTCGGCGGACAGTGCACGCGCGAGCTCGGGGAAGCGCAGGTCGTAGCAGGTCATCAGGCCGACCCGGAAGCCATGGACGTCGGCGGTGACCGGCTCCAGTGGGCCGGCGCTCAGTGCGTCGGACTCGCGGTAGCCGAACGAGTCGTACAGGTGGATCTTCCGGTACGTCGTGCGGCTCCCGGGCCCGGCCAGCACCAGCGTGTTGTACGGGCGATCGGTCTCGTCGGACCGCTCGAACATGCCCGCCAGCACGGTGATGTCGTGCTTCTCGGCCAACTCGCCGAGCCGGGTCGCGAAGGGCCCGTCGAGCGGCTCGGCGTACGGGCCGACGTCGCTGCCGGGCTCGCCGAAGTCACGGGCGAAGGCCTCGGGAAGCACCACCAGATCGGCGCCGTCGGCGAGATCGGCCACCCGGTCCAGAGCCGCGAGGTTCGCCGCCGGGTCGAGCCCGGACGCGTGCTGCCAGAGCGTGACGCGCAGGACCTCGTGCGCGTCTTGATCGGCGTCGGTCATGCAACCAGCGTGCCAGCCGTGGTGACACACTGCGAGCCGTGGCGGGAGACCCCTTCGGCGCAGTCGTGCTCACCGGTGGCGGAGCCGCGCGCCTGGGCGGTGCGGACAAGGCGTCGATCGAGGTCGGCGACCGGACGCTGCTCGAGCACGCGATCGGCGCACTGGCCGCGGCGACCGAGATCGTCGTCGTCGGCGGTGAGGTGCCGACCAGCCGTCCGATGACGTTCACCCGCGAGGACCCCGCAGGCGGCGGCCCGGCGGCCGGCCTGCTCGCGGGCCTGCGAGCGTTCGCCCACCGGCCCCGGCTGGTGGTGGCGCTCGCGGTCGACATGCCGCTCGTGTCGCCCGACACGGTGCGCCGGTTGATCGACGCTGCGGACGAGGACGGCGCCGTGCTCGTCGACCCGTCAGGGCGCGAGCAGTACCTCTGCGCGGCGTACTCGGTGAGTGCGATCGAGGCGTCGCGAGCCGGCGCCACCACGCACGGCCTCTCGATGCGGGAGCTGGTCGACGGCCTGCGGCTGGCACGCGTCCCGGCTGCCGGCGACGAGGCCCAGGATCTCGACACCTGGGACGACCTCGTCCGGTTTCGCGAAGCCCTCGACCGGAGAGATCGGTGATCCTTCGCCATTGCCCTTGCGCCGTCCGGCTGCGTGGGTAATCGTGGCGTTGTGAACCTGCACGACTGGATCGACGAGCTCTGCGACGTGCTCGACGTGGAGGTCGACCTCGACGAGGCGCTCATCCTGGATGTCGCTCGCGAAGCTGCGCACAACGTGGCCCGGCCGGCCGCGCCGATCACCACGTTCCTGCTCGGGTACGCCGCGGCCGCCTCCGAGGGCGATCCCGAGGAGATCGAACGCCTGGCGGCGGCTGCGCTGGCCCTGGCCCAGCGGTGGGACAAGACGGGCGTACGACGTGGCCCACGAGGACGACGATCCCGAGGTCGAGGAGGAGCTGGAGTCGGTCGAAGCCTGACCGGCCCCTGCTCGTTGCGCTGCCTATGCTGGGGCGATGCGTGCTGTCACCGTCCCGACGCCCGGCGGCCCCGACGCCCTGACGCTGACCGACCTTCCCGATCCCGAACCGGGGCACGGCGAGGTCGTCGTGGACGTCGTCGCCAGCGCGGTCAACCGTGCCGACCTGCTGCAGCGGATGGGGTTCTACCCACCACCGCCGGGTGCGAGCGACGTGCTCGGGCTCGAGTGCTCGGGCACGATCCGCTCGGTGGGCGAGGTGGTCGACCGCTGGTCGATCGGCGACGAGGTCTGTGCGCTGCTCGCCGGCGGCGGGTACGCCGAGCAGGTGGTCGTGCCTGCCGGGCAGCTGATGCGCGTGCCGGACGGCGTCCCGCTCGCCACCGCGGCGGCGCTGCCCGAGGTCGCGTGCACGGTGTGGTCCAACGTCTTCATGGTCGCCCAGCTGCGGTCCGGTGAGACGCTGCTCGTCCACGGTGGCGCCGGAGGGATCGGCAGCTTCGCGATCCAGCTCGCGTCCGCGCTCGGGGCGCGGGTGTTCGCGACCGGGGGGTCGGCGGAGAAGCTCGAGCTGTGTCGCACACTTGGCGCCGAGCGGGCGATCTCCTACCGCGACGAGGCCGCTTCTGGAATTCCACTCTGGGTCGACGTGCTCGCCGAGGCCGGCGGCGCCGACGTCATCCTGGACAACATGGGCGCGAAGTACCTCGCCAGGAACGTCGCCGCGCTGGCCACCGAGGGCCGGCTCGCGATCATCGGGTTGCAGGGTGGGTCGAAGGGCGAGCTCGACCTCGGTGTGCTCATGTCCAAGCGCGCGGCGGTCGCCGCGACCACGCTGCGCGCGCGACCTGTCGGGGAGAAGGCAGCGATCTGCCGGGCGGTCGAGGAGCACGTCTGGCCGCTCGTCGAGGCCGGCAAGGTGCGGCCCGTGGTCGGCGCGGAGATCCCGCTCGCCGACGTCGCCGAGGCGCACGCCCTCATGGACTCCGGTGAGCACATCGGCAAGATCCTGCTCCGCGTCTGAGCCCGGCGGTCGGCGGTCGGCTCAGCCGACGTTGCGCACCACGTAGGTGATCACCACATGGCCCTCTGTGCGGGCCGCGGTCACCCCGACGTCGTACTTGGGCCCCTTGAACCGCATCACGCTGAGGTCGCCCAGCTCGTTGCCGGGCGCCGCGGTGTAGCCGGCGCCGGTGAAGTCCTTGCGCACCTCGGCGGACACGTCGCTCACGGCGCGGGAGCTCTGCAACACCACCGACCAGGCGAACTCCCCGTCCGGCCCGCCCTCGGATCCGGTCAGCACCTTCTCGCTGAGCAGCGGGACGTCGGCGCTCGGAAACCCCTCGGGAAGACCTTCCACCGCTGCGGTGGCGTCGGTGCTCGCGGTCACCGGGCCGGGGACCGGGGCCGCCGACGCCTTGGTGTCCGCGGTGGTGACCCCACTCTTGGAGTCGCTGCCACAACCGGCCAGCAGCCCGAGACCGGCGACGACGACGAGCGCACCGGCGACGGCGCGGGCAGGGTTCGGGTGGCGCATGGGGTCAGTCAACCTGACGGCCGCCGGATGCGCACCGATTCTCCATGGGCGGTGCGTCTAGGGTTGTCGCCATGTCCACCCAACAGCCCGAACAGCCCCACGACCCGAGGATCCTGATCATCGATCCGCAGGGCTCGCAGGTCTCCGGCCAGCCGGCGGACGCGAGCCAGGGCGAGGACGGCGACGGCGAGCCGCTCACCGAGCTGGTCGAGGAGCCTGCCAAGGTCATGCGGATCGGCAGCATGATCCGGATGCTCCTCGAGGAGGTGAAGTCGGCCCCCGTCGACGACGCCGGCCGCAGCCGTCTCGCGGGCATCCTGAGGACCTCGATCGGCGAGCTGAAGCAGGGCCTGGCCCCCGAGCTCGGCGACGAGCTGGACCGCCTGATCGAGCCGTTCAGCGACGAGACCCCGACCGAGTCCGAGCTGCGGATCGCGCAGGCGCAGCTCGTCGGCTGGCTCGAGGGACTCTTCCACGGCATCCAGACCGCGATCTACGCGCAGCAGATGGCGGCCCGGGCGCAGCTCGAGCAGATGCGCCGGGCGCTTCCCCCGGGCGCATCCGCACACCTGGACCAGTCCGAGGACGGCGACCAGCCCGGGCGCGACCACTCGGGCGGGCTGTACCTCTAGGCCCGGCGTCGCACCACGAGAGCCACCGCGGTCGCGATCGCGAGGAGCGCCGCCGCACCTCCGGCGACCGCCCAGGTGCGGCCGTGGTCGTCGCCGGTCGAGGGCTCGACGGTGCTCGTCGCAAGCGGCCGCCCGGGTGGACCGGTGAGCGCCTCGACCTTGCGCACGGCCGCCTCGTCGTACGGCGTCGTGCCGCCGCACAGGCCGATCCGCATGGTGCCGGGGTGCCGGCCGTCGATGAAGAACAGGTAGCGGCGTCCGGTGGCGAGGTCGCCGACTCCGCAGGCGGCTGCGTCGGCGGCGGTCACCAGCTTCTCCGACCGGGCCGCCGCACCCTTGTAGACGGCGTCGAAGTCGACCTTGAAGGTGCGGGTCTGCCCATCGGTCGCGGTCCAGTCGACCTTCCCGGACGCCACCGTCACCGCAGCGTTCGCCTGCTGGTCGGGCGTCACCTGCGCGCAACTGCAGGCCCAGGACGGACTCGGGGTCAGGACGAGGATCCCGAAGACCACCGCGACCGCGAGGACGCAGCGGACGCGCAGCCGCCTCACTCGCCGGGCTCGTCGATCTGCTGGGCCACCGCCCGCGTCACTGCGTCGTCGATCTGGCGGGCGAGCGCGAAGTCCTTCCCGGTGAGCCCGCCCTCGGAGTGCGTGCTCAGCGTGAACGTGACCGTGCGCCAGCGGATGTCGATGTCGGGATGGTGGTCCGCGGCCTCGGCCGCCCGCGCCACCGCGGAGACGAGGTCGATGCCCTGGAGGAACGACGGCGCCTCGACGGCACGCGTGATGCTGTCACCGTCACGCTCCCAGTGCGGGAGAGCCTCGAGCGCCTGGCTGATCTGCTCGTTGTCCATCGCTGCCATGTGCTCAGTCTTGCCACCCGACGACGGGACTGTCGAGGATGCCCTCGATGACCTGCGCGACGCCGTCCTCGTCGTTCGCGGGTGCGACGTGGTCGGCCGCCTCCCGCACGCTCGGATGGGCATTGGCCATCGCGTACGACGTACCGGCCCACGCGAGCATCGGCAGGTCGTTGGGCATGTCGCCCAGGGCGAGCACCTCCTCGGCCACCACCCCCAGCTCCTCGCACAGCAGCGCGAGCGTCGAGGCCTTGGTGACGCCGCGGGCACTGATCTCCAGGAGCGTGCTCCCCGACGACCAGGTGATCTCGACGAGGTCGCCGACGACCTCCTCGGCCCGGGACCAGAAGTCCTGCCAGCCGAGATCCTCGTGGCGGGCGAGCAGCTTCACGGCCGGGGCGGCGAAGATCTGCTCGATCGGCCCGCGGGTGCTGCCGGGCGGCAAGGGATGGCGTTCGAGGAACTGCGGCTCGAGCGCGATGCCTCCGGGAACCATCTCGACGGCGAACGCGGCTCCGGGCACCGCCTCCCTGATCCGGCGCGCCACCTCGACTCCCGTCGCCGGGTCGATCGCCCGCATCCGGTGCACGGAGGCGCGGGCGACGTCCCACACCAGGGCGCCGTTCGACACGATCGCAAGGCCGTGGCCGCCGACGTGCTCGAAGACCTCCTCTGCCCAGCGCAGCGGACGCCCGGTCACGAAGACCACCTCGACGCCGGCCTCCTCGGCCGCGACCAGCGCCGCCCGGGTGCGGCCGGTGACCGAGCCGTCGGAGTGGACCAGGGTGCCGTCCAGGTCCGTGGCGACGAGCCGCACCGAGGTCACGCTCAAGAGCCTAGAGGTGCCGGTCCTCAACCGATCGGTTCACAAGAGCCGAGAAGTCGTCTACGCTCGTGCACAACCAATTGGTTGAGGAAGGAACAGGATGACCGACACGACGAGCGCCGCGGCCGAGCACCGGCAGGTCGCCGGATGGTTCACGGAGCTGGTGCTCGCTGCTCCGGAGGACAGCTGGGACCAGCCCTCACCGGTCGAGGAGTGGCGCGCACGCGACGTCGTCGGGCATCTGGTCGAGTGGCTGCCGGCCTTCCTGGAGGCGGGGGCCGGGGTCAGGTTGCCGGTGGGTCCCTCGGCGGCCGACGATCCGGTCGCTGCCTGGCAGCAGCACTGCGCGAGCGTCCAGGCGCTGCTCGACGACCCGGGCACCCGAAGCCGCACGCTGGCCAACCCGCACATCGGTGAGCTGCCCGTGGACGAGGCGATCGACCGGTTCTACACCGGCGACGTCTTCCTGCACACGTGGGACCTGGCGCGGGCGACCGGCCAGGACGTCGTGCTCGACCGGCGACGATGCGCCGACATGCTCGCCGGCATGGAGCCGCTCGACGAGATGCTCCGGCAGAGCGGCCAGTACGGACCGCGTGTCCCGGTGTCCGCTGACGCCGACGTGCAGACCAGGCTGGTCGCGTTCATCGGCCGCGACCCGGCGTGGTCAGACCGGTAGCGGACGGGCCATCACCAGGTTGCCGTCCTCGTCCGCGCCGCGGAGCTCGGTGAAGCCGCACTTGGCCAGGACCCGCACGCTCGGGGTGTTGCCGGGCTCGACGCTGGCCCGCACGCGCACGCCGATCCGGTCGGTGTGCGCGAGCAGACCGCTCACCGCCTCGCTCGCGACCCCACGCCCGCGGGCGTCCTCGACCAGTCCGTAGCCGATCTCCGCCTCGAGGACGCCGTCACCGGCGGTATCGGGCGGCCCGAAGAACCCGATCGAGCCGACGACCAGGCCGTCGAAGGCCCGGACGATGTGGCGCGGATTCCAGCTCAGGTCGTCGAGGTCGGCGCTGATCATCGAGATGCCGTCCAGGTCGTCCTTGCGCGGGTACGCCGGGTGCCAGCTGGGCTTGCGGCGACCGGCCAGCATCCCGGCCGCCTCTTCGGGGGTGATCACCTCCAGCCGCAGCCGCGGTGTCGCCACGACGGCCTCGAGGAGCGGCGTGCTCACGCGGTCTCCCGCCGGCCGGCCGGGAACCAGCGGCGCAGCTCGAACGCGGCACCGTCCTGGTCGACCGGTGCGGTCACGTGGTCCGCGGCGGTGCGCACGACCTCCGGCCCCTGCCCCATCGCGACGCCACGGCCCGCCCACTGCAGCATCTCGATGTCGTTGCGTCCGTCGCCGATCGCGAGCACTCCGGCCCGGTCGACGCCGAGGTCGCGGCAGACCCAGTCGAGCCCGCTGGCCTTGCTCACGCCCTCGGGGGCGATGTCGAGCCACGCGGTCCAGCCGATGAAGTAGTTGGTGCCGTGCAGGCCGAGCTTGCGGGCCAGGTTGACGAAGTCCTCGGAGGTGGAGTCGGGGTCGCGGATGATCACGCGGCTGACCTCCGTGGAGATCATCTCGTCGAGGTCACAGATGATCATCTCGCCGTCGAGCTCGCCGGGTGGGAACAGCCGGTTCACGCGGTAGCCGACGCCGTGCTCCTCGACGGCAACGGCCGCGCCGGGCACGTGCGCGAGCACGGTGCGCACCGCCTCGCTCGCGTCGAACGTGGTCTCGTGGACCACCTCCATGGGTGCGTGCCGGATGACGACCGAGCCGTTCGACGACACGATGTGCAGCCGCTCGCCGGTGAGCTCGTCGACGAGCGCGGTCAGCCCGAGCCGGTCGGCGACACCCGCCATGCTCAGCGGCGCACGACCGGACGCGAGCACGACGTGTGCCCCGGCGCGCGCCGCGTCGAGCACAGCCTCCGTGACCGGCTCGGTGACCTGCTCGGTGCTGAAGCCCTTCTCGAAGTCGGGGATCAGCAAGGTGCCGTCGATGTCGAGCGCGACGAGCTCGGGCGTCCAGGAACCGCCGGTCGTCGAGCCTGTCGAGACGTCTGCTTTCGGCAAGCTCAACCCCCGACCGGGGCCACGGGCTCGAGGACCTCGCGCCCGAGCCACTTCTGCAGCGCCTTCGGCACCCGCACCGAGCCGTCAGCCTGCTGGTGGGTCTCGAGGATCGCCACGATGGTGCGTGGGATCGCGGTCAGCGTGCCGTTCAGGGTGGCGACCCGCCGCACCTCCGGCTGACCGGGGCCGCCGTCACGGAACCGGCCGCGGATGTCGAGGCGGCGGGCCTGGAAGTCGGTGCAGTTCGACGTCGAGGTGAGCTCGCGGTACTTGCCCTGCGTCGGGATCCACGCCTCGCAGTCGAACTTGCGCTTCGCGCTCGGGCCGAGGTCGCCGGCCGCGGTGTCGATCACCTGGTAGGCCAGCTCGAGCTTGTCGAGGAACTCCTTCTCCCACGCGAGCAGCCGCTCGTGCTCGGCATCGGCGTCCTCCAGGGTCGTGTAGACGAACATCTCGACCTTGTCGAACCAGTGCACCCGGATGATGCCCTTGGTGTCCTTGCCGTGCGAGCCGGCCTCCTTGCGGAAGCACGGGCTGAAGGCGGCGTACCGGCGCGGGAGCGAGTCGCCGTCGAGGATCTCGTCGGAGTGGTACGCCGCCATGGCGACCTCCGAGGTGCCGACGAGGTACATGTCCTCGCCCTCGATCCGGTAGACGTCGTCGGCCGCCTGGTCCAGGAAGCCGGTGCCCTCCATCGCCCGCGGCTTGACCAGCGAGGGCGCGATCACCTGGGTGAACCCGGCCTCCCGGGCCTGCTCGAGCGCCATGTTCACCAGGGCGAACTCCAGCTCGGCGCCGACGCCGGTGAGGAAGTAGAACCGCGACCCGGAGACCTTCGCCCCGCGGTCGAGGTCGATCGCGCCGAGGATCCTGCCGAGCTCGACGTGGTCGCGCGGCTCGAAGCCCTCGGCAGCGAAGTCCCGGGGAAGGCCGATCGTCTCCAGCACCACGAAGTCGTCCTCGCCACCGGCCGGGGCTGCATCGGCCGCGGGGTTGGGAATTGCCCGGATCGCGGCGGCCCAGTCCTCCTCCGCGTGTGTCTGCGCGAGCTCTGCGGCCTTCACCGACACCGCGAGCGACCTGGTCTTCTCCAGGATCGCCGCCTTCTCCTCGCCCTGGGCCCTGGCAACCAGCTTGCCGAGCGACTTCTGCTCCGCCCGCAGCCGCTCGAAGTCCGCGATCGCCGTGCGCCGGGCCTCGTCGGCGGCGAGTGCCTCGTCGACCACGGACGCGGACAACCCGCGCTTGGCCTGGGCCGCGCGGATGAGGTCGGGGTTGTCGCGAAGGAGACGGGGATCGATCACAGGGGCGAGGATATCGGCGATCGACTTCTCCGCTCTCCCGCGTTTCCCCAGGGCCCGGTCAGGCCGGCGGCGGCAACGCGAAGGTGAGCTCGACGGCCCCCTTTGGCACGACCCCGGTCGAGGCGGCGCCGTACCGGTGCCAGCTGACGCCGCCCTGGGCCGCCTGGTACGCCGTGATGCTCGGGTTGTCGGCACAGAACAGCCACGAGACGCCGGCGTCGAAGCTGAAGCCTCCGGCGAAGTCACACGGGGGCTTCGGCAGCCCGGCCAGGTCGCTCCCGTCGTACACGAAGGGCGTGCCGCCCTCGCGATGGACCGGACGCGAGTCGGCGTCGCCGTTGCCGGCGGGGTCCGTCTGGTCGGAGTCGATGCTCTCGATGTAGGGCTCACCGGTGTTGCGGTCGAAGCCGTTGCCGAAGATCCACCCGGAGCGCGTGGGCAGCGTGGCCTCCTGGGTCGCGGACTTCGCCGCGAGGTCGACCTTCCACACCGCACGGTCGGAGTCGACGACGCGCATCACGTCGGGGTCGGTGGGGTCGAACGCCCAGGCAACCGCACGCAGCCCCGGCCTGCCGGTCGCGGCGCGGATGTCGAGCGTCTCGATGGCGTCGCTGCCCAGCGAGTAGACGAGCAGCTTGCCGGTCCGGGCCTGCGACCTCGGCACGCCGGTGTCCTGGATCGCGCGGGTGTGGTCGGCGCTGACCAGCAGCACCTCCTCGGTCGCGCTGGCGTCCGAGGCGGTGACCGCGGGAAGCGTGCGGGCTGCGGCCGTGCCGGTGGCCGGGTCGTAGCGGACGTAGACCGCGCCGGCCTTCTCGCCGTCGTCACCGCCCGCGGTCGTGAACCGCAGCAGCCACTCCCCGGCACCGGGGTCCGCCGACGAGCTCGTCGTCGCGGGAGCGGCCGGGCCGGCGGTCTTGTCGTCCCCACAGCCGGTCATCCCGGCGGCGACCAGCGCCGCGGCCAGCGCGGTGAGCGCGGCGCGGCTTCGGCGAAGCAGGAACATCGTGGCCCCCTGGTCGGACGGTGCCTCCTGCGAGTGTCTCAGAAGCACGCGGCACAATGGCCGGATGGCCCGCCGAGCTCCGCGCGAAGACCCCGCCGACGACGACGTCGAGGTGGGCCGTCGCAAGCGCTCCGTGGCCGGTGCGCCCGCGGTCCTGAAGGCCCTGTCGATGGCACGGGACCAGATGGGCGTACGTCGTACTGCGCTCACGTTGAGCAGGGTGAACCAGACGGAGGGCTTCGACTGCCCCGGTTGCGCCTGGCCGGATCCCGACGCCGGCCACCGGCACCGCGCCGAGTTCTGCGAGAACGGCGTGAAGGCGGTCGCCGAGGAGGCGACGCTCCGCCGGGTCGATCGCTCCTTCTTCGCCGAGCACCCGATCGCCGAGCTGGCCGAGCGCTCGGACTACTGGCTGGGACAGCAGGGCCGCCTGGTCGAGCCGATGCACCGGGCCCGCGGCGACAGCCACTACCGGCCGATCAGCTGGGACGACGCGTTCGCGCTGGTCGCCGATCGGCTGCGGGGGCTGCCGTCGCCGGACGCGGCGTCGTTCTACACCTCCGGGCGCACGTCGAACGAGGCGGCGTTCCTCTACCAGCTGATGGTGCGGAGCTTCGGCACCAACAACCTGCCGGACTGCTCGAACATGTGCCACGAGTCGAGCGGGGCTGCCCTCGGGTACTCGATCGGCATCGGCAAGGGTTCGGTGCTGCTCGAGGACATCCATGCGGCTGACCTGATCATGGTGGTCGGCCAGAACCCGGGGACCAACCACCCGCGGATGCTCACGGCCCTGGAGAAGGCGAAGAAGGCCGGCGCCCGGATCGTGAACATCAACCCGCTCGACGAGGCGGGGCTGCGCCGGTTCCACAACCCGCAGACACCCCAGGGCGTGGTCAAGGGCACCGACCTCACCGACGAGTTCTTCCAGGTGCGCCTGGCCGGCGACCAGGCGCTGTTCGCTGCCCTCGGGCGGCTGACCGTCGAGGCCGGCGCCGTCGACGAGGAGTTCGTCTCGACGTACTGCTCCGACTACGAGGAGTACGTCGAGCGCCTCCAACAGCTCGACTGGACCGACGTCCTCGCCGCGACCGGGCTGGCGCGCGAGCAGATCGAGGCCCTGGCGAAGCGCTACCGCGAGTCGGACCGGGTGGTCGTGTGCTGGGCGATGGGGCTCACCCAGCACCGCGACGCGGTCGCGACGATCCAGGAGATCACCAACCTGATGCTGCTGCGCGGCAACATCGGCAAGCGAGGCGCCGGGCTCGCGCCGATCCGGGGGCACTCCAACGTCCAGGGCGACCGCACGATGGGCATCTGGGAGAAGATGCCGGCAGCGTTCCGCGACGCGCTCGGGCGCGAGTTCTCGTTCGCCCCACCGCCCGAGGACGGCCTGGACTCCGTCGACACGATCCGGGGCATGCGCGACGGCCGGGTCCGCGCGTTCTTGTCCATGGGTGGCAACTTCGTCTCGGCGACCCCCGACACAGCGGTCACGGGCGCCGCCATGTCAGGCCTCGACCTGACCGTGAACGTCAGCACCAAGCTGAACCGGTCGCACGCCTGGTGCGGACAGGAGTCACTGATCCTGCCGTGCCTGGGCCGTACCGAGCGCGACGACCAGCTGAACGGCCCCCAGGAGGTCACGGTCGAGGACTCGATGGGCATGGTGCACCTCTCCCGGGGCCGGCTCGACCCGGCGTCGCCCCAGCTGCTCTCGGAGGTCGCGATCGTGACCAGGCTCGCGGAGGCGCTGTTCGCCGACTCGCCGCCCTCGGGCGCGGCGATCGACTGGGCGGGGATGCGCGCCGACTACGACCTGGTCCGCGAGCACATCTCCCGCGTCGTTCCCGGCTTCGAGGACTTCAACGCCCGGGTCCGGCAGCCCGGTGGCTTCGCCCTGCCGCACCCCCCGCGCGACTCACGGAAGTTCCCGACGGCGACCGGCCGGGCGCGCTTCGCCGTGAACCCGCTCGATGTCCTGGCGGTCCCGCCGGGACACCTGCTCCTGCAGACCGTCCGCAGCCACGACCAGTTCAACACCACCATCTACGGGCTCGACGACCGCTACCGCGGGATCCACTCCGGACGCCGGGTGGTGTTCGTGAACGCCGCCGATCTCGCGGACCTCGGGTTCGCCGACGGCGAGCAGGTCGACCTGGTCGGCGTCTGGTCCGACGGCGAGCGCCGGGCCGAGGACTTCCGGGTCGTGTCCTACTCGACCGCACGCGGCTGCGCCGCGGCGTACTTCCCGGAGACGAACGTGCTGGTGCCCCTGGACTCGGTGGCGAAGGTGTCGAACACGCCGGTGTCGAAGAGCGTGGTGATCCGGCTGGAGAAGCGTGGCAATTCACTACGCCAGTAGTGAATTGCCACCTTCCCGAATGCGATTGGATACGGGCAGCCCAAGTTCTGGTCGGGAACCGCGGGACCGGATCGGAACCGCTCACGCGATCCGCAGGGCACGTCCTCTCTCGAGTTGCCGGCGGATCTTGGCCGCCGTCGGACCAGGTCGGAACAGCTCGGACCAGATGATGCGGACCATCAGCCACCCCGTGCACGCACGAAGTGCGTCCTCTCGCGTCTTCTCCCGCTCGACCGCCTGACCCGGCGTCTCGCCTTCCCGTCGGAGGCGGCCGTACTTGGACATGCCGTCGAACTCACCGAGCACGCCGTGGTCGGGCCACGCGAAATCGGTGGTTCCGATCAGGTTTCCCCGTTCATCGCGGACCTCGAACTGCAGGACCGGCTCGGGGAGGTGCTGCTGCCACATCAGGTGTCTCGACAACGTCTCGGCGACGCTGTTCGCGCCCTTGCGAGCCAGGCGGACCGTGATCTGCAGCTTGCGCGAGTACGGCGTGCCGCTGATTCGCTCGAACTCTCGGTGCAGATCGTCCAAGGTGCCCAGCTCGAGGTCGACCAGCGAGTCGAGGATCACCAGACCCTGCTGCACCGTCGAAACTGCCGCGGCGCCCAAGGCTGCACGGACCGGCTCGACCACCAGGTGCGAGCCGATGATCGTCAGAGCCTCGTCGGGGCAGTTCCCTTCGTGGTAGACGATGTCGGGCGTCGACCGTGCAAGTGGCTTGTCGAGACAGGTGACGTGGACGCGTCGAAGGTCCGGCTCGAACACCCTGAGGCCGTGCTCGATCGCGGCGGAGGTGTGGCTCAGGGCGATCCGGGAGGAGTGTGAGCGCAGCACCGCATGCGCGCGGAGCCGATGCCGTTCGACTTCGTCCGCTGCCGCCCACACATCGGCGAACGTGTAGGAGCCATGGCGCACCCGGACAAGCCAGCCGACTCGTACGCCGAGTTGGAGGTCGTCGTCGGCGTACCCGTGCTCGAGCGCCTCGCGTCGCCCGAACACCTGGTCGTCGTGCAGGAACCTGAGGTCGTCCATCCGCACACCTCAACCGATCCGGTGCGCCTCCGGGACGACGACAGCATCCGATGTGCGCACACCGCGTCGCCACAAGGGTGTGGACCCGAGATGGCCCTCCGCTGCCCGTAGAGAATGGGGCCTTCCGGACTGCGATCGGATACGGGCAGCCGGCAATTCACTATGCCAGTAGTGAATTTCCGGCTACCGCGGCCGCGAGCCGTAGTCCCCGAACGGGTCGTCGCGCTCCCGGACGGCCTGCCGGATGCCTACCTCGGTGGAGCGGGCGACGAAGTCCTGGCCCTCCTGGGTGTGCCGGGCGACGCCGTCGAGGAACGTCCCCAGGGTGCGGGTCGAGGAGATGCCCATGTTCTCCGCGGTCTGGTTGCACAGCAGCTTGAGCATCTCGAGCTGGTTGCCCGGCACCTGCGCCATCCGGCGGGCGAACGCGAAGGCATGGGCCTGCAGCTCGTCGTCGGGCACCGTCTCCAGGATCAGGCCGATCCTCGCCGCCTCGGGTGCCGGGATCTCGTCGCCGGTGAGCAGGTAGCGCTTGGCCTTCTCGAAGCCGAGCCGGTAGACCCACATCGCCGTGGTCGGCGTACCCCATACCCGCGACGGCGGGTAGCCGAAGCTCGCGCCCTCGCCCGCGATGATGATGTCCGAGCAGAGCACCAGGTCGGTGCCGCCGGCGATGCACCAGCCCTGGACCGCGGAGATGGTCGGCTTGCGGCAGTACCAGAGCCGCATGTAGGTGTCGACGAACCGGCTCATCTCCCGGTGGTCGACCACCGAGTCCCAGACGCGGTCGCCGAGCGCCTCTGCCTCCTCCGCCTGCAGCTGCGTCGACCAGTCCAGTCCGTAGCCGGCGCAGAACGCGGGGCCCTCGGCGCGCAGCAGGATCACGCGTACGGCGGGGTCGTCGTCGTGCTGGTCGATCGCGGCCGCGAGCTCGTCGCGCAGAGTCGGCGTGATCGTGTTGTACTCGGCGGCCCTGGTGAGCACGATCGAGCCGACGCCGTCCGCCACCTCCGTCCGCAAGGTCTCCCGGGCGCCCGCGCCGGCGGTGCTCATGCGGGCAGCTCGGCCGTCGCCCGCTCGATGATCGTCGTGGTGTCGACGCCGACCGGCAGGGTGCCGAACGCGACCCCCCAGTCGCCCGCCAGCCGGGAGGCGCAGAACGCGTCGGCGACGGCGGCCGGCGCGTGCCGGACCAGCAGCGACCCCTGGAACACCAGCGCGAGCTGCTCGACGAGGCCGCGCGCGCGGTACTCGATGTCGGTGGCGTCGGTGAGCTCCTTGCGCACCCGGCCGACGGCGTCGTCGAGCCGGCTGTCGGCACCGGCCGCGAGCTCGACCTCGTCGAAGAACGCCTCGACGCTCTCGGGCTGGCGGGCCATCGCGCGCAACGTGTCGAGGGCGGCCACGTTGCCCGAGCCCTCCCAGATCGACATCAGCGGCGACTCCCGGAACAGCCGCGGCATCCCGGACTCCTCGACGTAGCCGTTGCCGCCCAGGCACTCCAGCGACTCCGCGGCGTGCACCGGGCCGCGCTTGCAGACCCAGTACTTCGAGACCGCGAGCGCCACCCGGCGGACCATCGCCTCCTGCTCGTCACCACGCGCCGCGCGGTCGGTCGCGCCTGCCAGTCGCATCGCGGCGTACGTCGCCGCCTCGGCCTCGAGCGCCAGGTCCGCCAGGACGTTCGCCATCAGCGGCTGGTCGACGAGCCGCTTGCCGAACGCGGTGCGGTGCCGTGCGTGGTGGACGGCCTGCATGACTCCCAGGTGCATGCCGCTCGCCGAGCCCAGGGTGCAGTCGAGCCGGGTCATGTTCACCATCTCGATGATCGTGGGGACGCCGCGACCCTCCTCGCCGACGAGCCAGCCGACGGCGCCGTCGTACTCGATCTCCGCCGACGCGTTCGACCGGTTGCCCAGCTTGTCCTTGAGACGCTGCAGCCGGATCGGGTTGCGGGTGCCGTCGGGCAGCACCCGCGGCACGAAGAAGCACGAGAGGCCGCCCGGAGCCTGCGCCAGCGCGAGGAAGAAGTCCGACATCGGCGCGGACGTGAACCACTTGTGCCCGACCAGCCCGTAGGTCCCGTCACCGTGGGCGGTGGCCGTCGTGGTGTTGGCGCGGACGTCGGAGCCGCCCTGCTTCTCGGTCATCGACATGCCCGCGATCAGTCCGCGCTTGGCGGCCGGCACCCGCAGTCCGTAGTCGTAGGTCGTCGAGGTGAGCAGCGGCTCGTACGTCGCGGCCAGCTCGGCGTCGGCGCGCAGGGCCGGCACGACGGCGTAGGTCATCGAGATCGGGCAGGTGTGACCGGCGTCCGCCGCCGACCAGGCCATCATCTTCGCCGCCCGGGCGACGTGTGCGCCCTCGCGCGCGTCGGCCCACGGTGCGGCGTGGAGGCCGGCCTCGACGGCCACCGTCATCAGCCGGTGCCAGGCCGGGTCGAACTCCACCTCGTCGACGCGGTTGCCGTAGCGGTCATGGGTCTGCAGCACTGGGTGGTTCCTCTCGGCGAGGCGACCCCACTCCTGGGCCTCCGCGCTCCCGGCACGGCGCCCGATCGCGTGCAGGTCGTCGGCCGCCCAGCCGGCTCCCTCGCGCACCAGGCCCTCCAGGAGCGGGGGGTACGCCGCCACGTCGTGCCCGACGAGCGGGGGTACCTGGTTGGTGACCTCGTGGGTGGCGGGCATGCGGACTCCTCGCATCGACGAGCCGCCAGTATTACATCTTGAGTTCAACTGACGCAAGCCTGTAATGCGATCAGGTCTTGTGCAGGCCTCGCAGCTGCTCGGCGGCCTTCTGGACGTCGGGGCCGTAGTCGCCGGCGACCGCCTTGTCCATGATGTCGCTGCGGAGCTGCGCGCGCTGGTCGGCGGGAGCGTCCTGGAGCCTGGTCAGGTCGGCCTGGAGGTTGTCCGGCAGCAGGCTGAGGAACAGCTCGTGGCGGATCTGCCGGCGGTCGGCGCGGCGCTCGACGGCGTTGCCGTACCCGCCGTCCCGGGCCTTCTGCCGGATCGAGGCGAGGGCCGCGCGGCGGGCGTCGCCCTCCAGCTTGAACGCAGCCCGGAGGTCGGCGCGCAGCTGGGCACGCCCGCCGGCCGGGTCGTCGGCGGCGACCGTGCCGGCGGCCGCCGGGTCGTCGAGCGCGGCCTGCAGCGCCGTGGGGTCGACCAGCTGAGCGTTGAGATCGGAGCCGTCGGGTGAGCCGCCGGCGTCGCGTACGGCGACGTAGCCGACGAGCAGGGCGGCGATCACGGCGAAGGCCGCGAGCGCCGCGGCCATCCTGCGGGAGACGAACGTGGCGAACGGGCTCATGTCCTGTGTCCTCTCTGGGGATCCTGGTGCCACCACCGTGGCGGGCGATCGTGCACAGCCGGTTCGGACCGTGTTCGAGGGAGGTAAGAATCCGGCCGACCCGCGCCGGGCAGCCCGTGTCTCCGGTTTCATGGTCCTCGTGAACGCCGAGCGGGGACTGGTGCTGATCGCCGAGGACGAGCCGGCGATCGCCGAGCTCGAGCGGCTCTACCTGACCCGGGCCGGCTACGGGGTGCACCTCGAGCGGGACGGTCTGCAGGCGCTCGCGCAGATCCGTCGGCTCCGGCCGGCGCTGGTGATCCTCGATGTCGGGCTGCCCGGCATGGACGGCATCGAGATCTGCCGGCGCCTCCGCGCCGAGGGCGACTGGACCCCGGTCGTCTTCGTCACCGCTCGCGACGACGAGGTCGATCGGGTGCTCGGCCTCGAGCTCGGTGCGGACGACTACGTCACCAAGCCGTTCTCCCCCCGCGAGCTGGTCGCCCGGGTCGCGGGACTGCTGCGCCGGGCCCGAGGTGGTGGTGCCGGCGCCGCCCTCGAGGTGGGCGAGGTCCGCCTCGAGCCGGCCACCCGTCGCGTCGAGGTCGCCGGCGACGAGGTGCAGCTCACCGCCACCGAGTTCGACCTGCTGGCGGCGCTGCTCAGGCGTCCGGGCCAGGTGTTCACCCGCGAGCAGCTCCTCGCGACGGCGTGGGGCATCGCCGACTACGGCGGGAGCCGGACGGTCGACGTGCACGTCGCCCAGCTCCGCGCCAAGCTCGGGCCGAAGGCGCCGATCCGGACCCACCGCGGGGTCGGCTACTCCGCGGCAGCCCCATGAGCGAGGTGCGGCGTACGCCCCTGGGCACGCGGTTCGTCGCCACGGCTCTCGCCGGTGCCGCGGTCGTTGCGGTCGTCGCCGCCCTGCTCGCGGTCCCGCTCGTGCGCTCGGTGGCGCGGGACCAGTCGCGCAGCGAGCTGGTGCGCGCGGTCGACACCCTGGCGAAGGCACCCCGCAGGACCGCCCAGCTGCTCGTGCAGGAGCGTCGTGCGGTCGGACCCGACGACCGCCTGTACGCCGTCGTGCCGGCGTCCGGCCCCGTCGTCGGCGAGGCGGCGGACGTCGTCACTGCCGCGCAGGTGGCTCGGCTCCGTGACACCGGGACGCTCTCGGCGAGCGTCGACCACGACGGCGAGGAGCTGATCGTCGAAGGTCGCCAGGTCGGGCAGCGAGGCGTCGCGGTGGTCGGCGTGCAGCCGGTTGCCGCGGTCGACGCCGCCACGAACCACCTGCTCTGGAGGATCGGCCTGGCCCTGGCCGCCGGGCTCGCCGTCGCCCTCGGCCTCGGCCTGCTGATCGGCCGCCGCGCCACCCGCTCGGTGCGCGACGCCGCGCAGCGAGCACACCGCCTGGCCGGCGGCGAGCGCGGCATCGCGCCGGCATCCTCGTCGATCACCGAGATCCACGAGATGAGCCAGGCGCTCGCCGCGCTCGACCAGGCGCTCGCGACCAGCGAGGCGCGCCAGCGCGAGTTCCTGCTCTCCATCTCCCACGAGCTGCGCACACCGCTGACCGCGCTCCACGGCTACGCCGAGGCGCTGCGCGACTCGGCGATCCCCCCGGAGCAGACCGCGAAGGTCGGCGCGACGCTCACCGCGGAGACCGAGCGCCTGGACCAGTTCATCGGCGACCTGCTCGCGCTCGCTCGCCTGGAGGCCGACGACTTCCGGCTGCAGGAGACCGGCGTCGATCTCGCCGACGTGCTCACCCAGACCGCTGCGGCCTGGGAGGCGACGGCGCGCGCCCACGACCTCACCCTGGTGGTGGAGGCGTCCGCGTCTGCCGAGCCGTTCCGGGGCGATGCGCTCCGGATCAGGCAGCTGCTCGACGGGCTGGTGGAGAACGCCATGCGCGCGACCCCGGCGGGCGGGCAGGTGACCCTGCGTGCCGATCGGGACGCCACGGGGGCGGACCTCACGGTGTCGGACACCGGTCCGGGGCTGGCGCCGGGCGAGCACGAGCGCGCGTTCGAGCGCGGCTACCTCCGGGACCGGTACGCCGAGCAGCGCGGCGTGGGCACCGGGCTCGGCCTCTCGATCGCGCACCGGCTCTGCGAGCGCATGGGCGGCACGTTGACGGCAGCCCCGAACGAGCCGGCCGGCACCCGGATGACGGTGCACCTGCGGCGGGACGGACCCTGAGCAGCGACCGGGCATAATCCTCGCCGTGATCGACACCCCCCGCGCGCGCCGGCTCGCCCTGGCCTGGGCGGCGTTGTGCGCAGGGCTGTTCGCCGTCCTCGCGGTGCTGGTTCACCGTGCCTGGGGGCCGCTCGTCGATCTCGACGACGACCTCGCGGGCAGACCGTTCCGGTTCACCAGCGACCACGCCTGGGCGCGGCACCTGGCCGAGTGGCTCGGTCGCGCCACGGAGCCCAACTACGTCGTGCTCGCGGGCCTGGTCGCCGCCATCGCCCTGGTGGTCAAGGGTTACCGGCGCGCAGCGATCTGGGCCGCGAGCGTGCTCGTGGTGGCGCGCATCGCCTACTACCTCCTCAAGCAGCTCATCGAGCGCCCACGCCCCTACTGGGACCACCCGCTCCAGCACTCGCCCGGATGGGGCTTCCCGTCGGGTCACGCGACCGTGATCGTCGCCGCGACGGCCGTGGCGGTGGTGCTCTCCTCGATGCTGATCCGCAGGCGCGGGCTGCGCCGGCTCGTCACCGCCGCCTCAGTGGGCGTCGCGCTCCTGGTCGGTGCCGACCGGGTGTTCCTCGGCGTGCACCACACCACCGACGTCCTGGGCGGCGTCCTGCTCGGCCTGGCGGTCCCCCTGCTCGGTCTGGCGGCCTTCGACCCCGAGCCGCGCTCGATCGCATTGGTGAACGACCCGTTCCCGCAGGCGATCCCGTCCGGCCAGCGCCGCGTCGCCGCCATCCTCAACCCGGTCAAGGTCGACGACGCCGCCGGCTTCCGTTCGATGGTCGAGCGGATGGCCCACGAGTCGGGCTGGGAGCAGGTGAGCTGGTGGGAGACCACGGTCGAGGACACCGGTTACCAGATGGCCCACGAAGCCGCGGTCTCCGGCGTCGACGTCGTCCTCGCCATCGGCGGTGACGGCACCATCCGCGCCGTGTGCGAGGAGCTCGCGGGCACCGGCATCCCGGTGGGGATCGTGCCCGCCGGCACCGGCAACCTGCTGGCGCGCAACCTCTCGATCCCGCTCTACCTGCGGGCTGCGGTCGACGTCGGCCTCAACGGCCAGGACCGGGCGATCGACATGGTGCACGTCAGCGGCGACGACATGGAGGACGCGACGTTCCTGGTGATGGCCGGCATGGGCTTCGACGCCGCGATCATGGAGGGGGTCAACGAGGACTTCAAGAACCGCGTCGGGTGGCTGGCCTACGTCTGGTCCGCGCTCAAGGCACTGATGTTCCCCGTGATCCGCGTCGAGATCTCGGTGGACGGCGGCCCGTTCACCAGGCACCGGGCCCGCACGCTCGTGATCGGCAACGTCGGGTCCCTCCAGGCCGGCATGCCGCTGATCCCCGAGGCGGCCATCGACGACGGCCAGCTCGACGTCGTGATGCTCTACCCGCGCAGCTTCCTGTCCTGGATCCCGCTGGCCGCCCGCGTGCTCACGCGCGACAAGCGCACCGACGAGACGATCACCCGGATGACCGGTCGCGAGGTCGTCGTACGCACGCAGACGCCGGCGCCGCGGCAGCTCGACGGTGACCTGATCGCGCCCGGCAAGGAGCTGCGTGCGGAGTGCGTCCACGGGCGCCTGCTGGTCCGGGTGCCGCGCTGATCCTCGGGTGACTGCCAGAATCGCCTCATGACCCCCAGACGAGGAAACCTGCTGACGCCGGTGGCGGTCTGGCTGGGCAGCCTGTCGTGGCTGCCACGCTTCCTGCGGCAGATCACCGCGATCGACAAGCTCCTCCAGCGCCTCACCAGGGGCCAGTGGTCGCTGCTGCGGATCGCCGGGCTGCCCAGCATGATGCTCACCGTCCTCGGCCGGAAGTCCGGGGTCGCGCGGTCGACGCCGGTGCTCTGCGTGCCGTATCGCGGAGGTCACCTCGTCGCCGGCTCGAACTTCGGCGGCATGAAGGCACCGGTCTGGGTGCTCAACGTGCGCGCGTCCGACCGGGTGACGGTCACGGTCGACGGTCGCACCCACGACGCCGTCCCCCACGAGCTCACCGGCACGGAGCGCGAGGCGGCCTGGACGCACATGCTGGAGACCTGGCCCAACTACGCGAAGTATGCCGAGCGCACCGGCCGGGTGATCCCGGTCTTCTGGTTCACCCCTGCGGCGTAGCGCGCGCCCGGGAGAGCGCGTCCTCCTCCTCGGCGGACAGCTGCTGCTCGCAGGTCCAGCCGGTGACCGACTTCGCGTAGGCGCGGGCCTCGTTGCGGCCGTGGATCGAGGTCA
Source organism: Marmoricola sp. URHA0025 HA25 (assembly GCF_054059435.1). Taxonomy (NCBI): domain Bacteria; kingdom Bacillati; phylum Actinomycetota; class Actinomycetes; order Propionibacteriales; family Nocardioidaceae; genus Marmoricola; species Marmoricola sp. URHA0025 HA25. Next base: position 4,329,568 of record NZ_JBSSCD010000001.1, on the reverse strand, counting down.
GCACCGCGCCGTCGCCATGGTCGTCGAGAAGTGCCAGCGACCAGGACAGGTGGCCGCCCATGTCGCCGAAGGCGTCGTACCGCACCACTGCCAGGTGCTTGAGCGCCGACCGGGCCTCACCGCGCAGCGCCGCCACCTCGTGCCGGAGCCCGAGCGCGTCGTGCGGCAGGTCGTCGGGCGTGGTGCCGCGCGCGCGCCGCTGGGCCGCGCGGCGGTCCTGCAGCACCAGCCCGAGAGCGGAGAGGGCGACGAGGAGTGCGAGGACCGAGAGCACCGTGTTCACCTCCGACAGCGTAGGTCAGCCCCGACCTGAAATGATGCTTCGCGTGACCGACCGACGAATCGCCTACCAGGGCGAGCCCGGCTCCAACTCCCACATGGTGTGCAAGCAGCACTACCCGGACTGGGAGGCGGTGCCGTGCGCGTCGTTCGAGGACGTCTTCGCCACCGTCGAGCAGGGCGGCGCCGAGCTCGCGATGATCCCGATCGACAACTCGATCGCGGGCCGGGTGGCCGACATCCACCACTTCCTGCCCTCCTCCGACCTGCACATCGTCGGCGAACGCTTCCTGCGCATCCAGTTCCACCTCATGGCGACCGCCGGGGCCACGCTCGAGACGATCCGGACGGTGCACAGCCACGTGCACGCCCTCGGGCAGTGCCGGCGGATCATCCGCGAGCACCAACTGGTGCCGGTCATCTCCGGCGACACGGCCGGCGCCGCCCGCGAGGTCGCCGAGGCCGCCGACCCGACCCAGGCAGCCATCGCGCCTCCGCTCGCTGCGGAGATCTACGGTCTGGAGATCCTCGCCCGCGACGTCGAGGACGAGGACGACAACACCACCCGGTTCGTGGTGCTCAGCCCCGACTTCGTGCAGGCCCCTCGCGGTGAGGGGCCCGTCGTCACCAGCTTCATCTTCAACGTGCGCAACCTGCCGGCCGCGCTCTACAAGGCCTTGGGCGGCTTCGCCACCAACGGCGTGAACATGACCAAGCTGGAGAGCTACATGGTCGGCGGGCACTTCGCCGCGACCCAGTTCCTCGCCGAGGTCGACGGGCACCCCGACGACCCCGGCCTGAAGAACGCGCTGGAGGAGCTGGCGTTCTTCACCACGGACGTGAAGATCCTCGGGGTCTATCCCGCGGACGCGTTCCGCGCCGACTGACCGCTCGGTGCGGATCTAGCCTCAGGCCGGCGCGTTCTGCACGATGCCGAAGACCGCTCCCTGCGGGTCTGCGTAGAAGCCCATCCGGCCGACACCCTCCACATCGAAGTTCGGGGCCACGGTGGTGCCGCCGAGCGCCTCGACCTGGGCAGCGGTCGCGTCCGCGTCGACCACCGCGAAGTAGACGTTCCAGTGCGGGGGCATTCCTTCCATCATCGGCTTCATCGCACCCCCGACGACGGCCCCGGCCGTGTTGGTGATCGTGGTGTAGTCGGCACCGAGGTTCTCCGAGGCCTGGGAGCCGATGCCGACGACCTCGGCGTAGAACGCCAGCGCCCGCTCGAGCTCTGGGGTGACCAGCTCGTTCCACGCCGGGGTCCCGGGCTCGTTGGCGAGCTGGGTGCCGATGTGGTCCTTCGCCTGCCACAGGTTGACCCGCGCGCCGGTGGGGTCCTGCAGGGCGGTCATCCGGCCGGCATCCATCACGTCGAACGGCCCGGCCTCGACCTTGCCGCCGGCCGGCTCGATCTTCGCGCTGACCGCGTCGAGGTCGTCGACGGCCAGGTAGACGCCCCAGAACGCCGGATGCCCGGCCAGCTCGGGCATCTGCCCCATGACGCCGGCGATCCGCGAGTCGCCGAGCTTGCCCTGCAGGTAGACGTTCTCCTCGTCGACCGGGCTCTCCTCGATCTCCCAGCCGAAGAGCTGGGCGTAGAAGTCGGCGCCGGCCTTCTGGTCCGGGGTCATCAGCTCCACCCAGCTCGGCGTCCCCTGGACGTACGACGTGAACTTCGTCATTGCGCTCCTCCATCTGTCGGCTCGACCCCACTGCCACCGTCCTACTCCCCCGCACCGACAAGGACCAGTGCTGTCAGTAGGTTGGCCCGGTGAGCCTGAGTGTCGTCGCGCTGAGCTTCGCCGCGATCTTCGTGGTCGAGCTGCCCGACAAGACGTTCATCGCGGCCCTCGTCCTCTCCACGCGGTACCGCGGCATCTTCGTCTGGGTCGGGGTCGGCCTGGCGTTCCTGGTGCAGACCCTGATCGCGGTCACCGTCGGCAAGGCCGTCACCTTCCTGCCCACCGACCTGGTGCACGCGGTGGCCGGGGCGATCTTCCTGGTCGGGGCCTTCCTGCTCGCGCGCGAGGCACCGAAGGCGGAAGCCGAGGAGCACGAGACGGAGGAGGAGTTCGCCGCCAAGACGGTTGCGACGAAGACCGGCGGGGCGGCCGTGCTGGCCTCCTTCCTGGTGCTGTTCGCCGCCGAGTGGGGCGACCTCTCCCAGCTGCTCACGATCAGCCTGGTCGGCAAGTACGACGACCCGGTGGCCGTGTTCATCGGCGCCTGGGGTGCGCTGCTCGCGGTGTCAGGTCTCGCGGTCGTCGCCGGCCGCCTCCTCCTGCGCAGGGTGCGGCTTTCGGTGATCCACTACGTCGGCGCGGCGGTCTGCCTCATGCTGGCCGGGATCACGGCGTACGACCTCCTGCTGGGGTGACCCAACCGAACCCGGAGGTCGCGGCGTCATCGGGGCAGAGAGGAGGAGACATGGCGCTCCGATCCACGGCCCTCGCGGGCACCGCGGCACCGACGTACGACGAGTACGTCGCCGCCCGGTGGACCGCGCTGTACCGCACGGCGTACCTCCTCACCGCGAACCATGCCGACGCCGAGGACCTCGCCCAGACGACGCTGGTCAAGGCGTACCTGTCGTGGTCGAAGGTCGCGGCGGCCGGTTCCCCCGACGCCTACGTCCGGCGGATCCTCACCAATGCCTTCGTCAGCTCACGACGCACGCTGCGGGTGGCCCGCGAGCGGCTGGTCGAGGAGACGCCGGAGCTCGAGCTGGCCTCGCCGGTGGCCGACGACCGACTGGTCCTGTGGCCACACGTCAGCGCCCTCTCCACCCAGGCAGCGTGCGGTGATCGTGCTGCGCTACTACGAGGACCTCTCCGAGCAGCAGATCGCCGACGCCCTCGGCTGTTCCACCGGCACCGTGAAGTCCACGGCCAGCGACGCACTGAAGGTGCTGCGATCCCGGATGACGCCCACCGAAGGAGGCGGGTCATGAACATCGAGGAGACGCTCACCGACGAGCTGGCGACCGTCGCCCGCTCCGTCGAGCCGCCGCCGCCGCCGGCGGTCGCCACCCTCGTCCAGGAGGCCGGACGGACGCGCAGGCGCACCGGTGTCCGCTGGGCGACGACCACGTTCCTCACCGCCGCGGCCGTCCTCGCCGCGGTCTTCGCAGGGACCGAGCTCGGCGGACCGGACGCCGCCCCGCAGCCGACCAGGCCCACCCCGACCAAGAAGGCGGAGACCTTTTCCGTCGGCACGCCGCTGCGCACCTACGTCGATCCGGCCAACGGCGACCTCTACATCGACGGCACCCGCCAGCCAGGATCCTGGGACGACGCCACGACCCTCGGTGACCTGACCCTGGGCTTCGGACGCACGAGGACCGCCTCGGGCAGCAACACGGTGGGTGTCTTCCGCGGAGGCCGGCGAGTCGGCACGCTCCACGATCTGGCCGACTACGACATCAAGACCTCGCCCGACACCGGGACGATTGCCTGGGTCGAGGACCACGACAAGACAGGCGTGATCGTGGTCGACCGGGTGAGCGCCGACGGTGTCCGCGAGCTCGGTCGCCTGACCGTCCGCACCCTCTTGATCAACGCCGACGACGAGAGCCACGAGAACCTCATCAGCGTCGCGGACGACGGCACGGTGACCTACGGCGGCGTCCTCGGCGGGCACGCCTGGCGCCCGGGGGGCTCGCCCCACGACGCCGACATCTCGTCGTACCTCTACGGCCCGCAGGGCTTCCCCTCCCACGCGGACTACGTCCAGCCCAACCCGGCCAGCACCTGGGGCGCCTGGCTGACCGACCAGGCGGACCCGGGCGACGGGGGCGGCGAGGTGTCCTGGTCGGCAGTCGCCTTCCAGCAGCCGGGCCGACCGGAGACCAAGGTCAGGATCGCGATGCCGGCGCCGTACGCCGACGTGCGCGGCCTGTACTGGGAGTCCGACACCGACTTCATCCTCGCGACCTTCAACGGCGACACGACGGTCCACGTCGAGAAGGGCTACGTGCGCTGCGACGTCGTCACGCGGTCGTGCGAGGTCGCACCCGGGTGGGGAGACCACTGAGGCTCTAGGCTCCCCCCATGGCACTGGGAGCGAGCAGCGAGGTCGGCCGGCTGCGGACGGTGCTGCTGCACCGCCCGGGCCCCGAGCTCAAGCGGCTGACTCCGCGCAACAACGACAAGCTCCTCTTCGACGGCATCCCCTGGGTCAGCCGGGCCCAGGACGAGCACGACGCCTTCGCCCAGGCGCTGCGCGACCGCGACGTCGAGGTGCTCTACCTCCTCGACCTGCTCGTCGAGGCGCTGGGCTCGGCGGACGTCCGGGCCAGGGCGATCGACGACGTGCTCGACTCGCTGAACCTCGGTGACACGCTTCGCGACTACCTGCGTACGGCGCTGGCCGAGCACTCCCCGGAGGCGCTCGCCCAGGTGCTCACTGCCGGCGTGCGCAACGACGAGGTCCGTGGCGGCTTCGGGCTGGTGACCTCGCTGCTCGCGCACGACGACTTCCTGATCGACCCGCTGCCGAACCTGCTCTTCACCCGCGACTCCAGCGTCTGGATCCGCGACCGGGTCGCGATCACGTCGCTGGCGATGCCCGCCCGCGCGCGTGAGACCCAGTTGACCGAGCTGATCTACACCGAGCACCCGCGCTTCGCGGGCACCCCGACCATCCACGGTGCCCACCACGAGCACGTCGAGGGCGGTGACGTGCTGCTGCTCGCGCCCGGCGTCGTTGCCGTCGGCGTCGGAGAACGCACGACACCGGCCGGCGCCGAGCGCCTCGCTCGCCAGCTGTTCGACGCGGACCTGGCGCACGCGGTGCTCGCCGTGCCGATCGCGCAGGAGCGCGCCACCATGCACCTGGACACGGTCTGCACGATGGTCGACGTCGACAAGATCGTGATGTACCCCAACGTCGCCGACCAGCTCGAGGCCTTCACCGTCACCCGGTCCGGGTCCGGCGAGCTCGACGTCGGCGCGGCCGAGCCGTTCCTGGTCGCCGCTGCGAAGGCGATGGAGATCGACACGCTCCACCAGATCGACACCGGCCTCGACCCGGTGACCGCGGAGCGCGAGCAGTGGGACGACGGCAACAACACCCTCGCGCTCGCACCACGGCTCGCCGTCGCCTACGAGCGCAACGTCGAGACCAACACGCGCCTCGAGGCCGCCGGCATCGAGGTCGTCGCGATCGCCGGATCTGAGCTCGGCTCCGGCCGGGGCGGACCGCGGTGCATGAGCTGTCCGGTCAGCCGCGACCAGCCCTCGGGGGCATGAAGAAGCCCGGTCGGTGTTGACGGGGGATGCAACGCCGACCGGGCGGTTGAACAATAGATCACGCGCGGCATTCCGGACAAGCCGGGAATCGCCAGTGTTGCTGCTGGGGCTAGCGAATCGTCAACTGGCGGCTGGTGAGGCCCGAGCGGGCCGCGCGCTCGGCGGTGTGCAGCGGCCTCGGATCGGCCAGGACCTCGGCGAGCCGGCGGTCGAAAGCGGCCGCCGGAGCGACCAGCGGCTCGTGCCCGGTGCCGGCGGGCAGGTCCCACACCGGCGCCAGCACGCCGTGGGCGCGGAACATCCCGATCAGGCGCGCGCCCTCGACGAGGTGGTCCTCACGGGCGGCGTGCAGGCGGGCGAGCGCGTCCAGGAGCGGGTCCTCCGCCTCCGGCCGCACCCAGCGGAGGAACTCGCGCTCACCCATCGAGGTCCAGTACGCCGCCTCGACACCGGGCAGCCGCGTTGTCGGCGCGGCGGCGGCGTTGGCCTGCTCGAGCCCGGCCGCAATGCTGCCGTCCGCGTCGTCGACGTCCTCGGCCCAGTAGCCGAAGCCGTCGTGGACGGTGACCTCCAGGTCGCCCTCGACGAGGTCCTGGAGGGTCGCACCGGCGCCCGGGTCGCCGGGGAGCCCCACCAGACTTCCGGGCTCGGCGTCGAGTGCCGCCTCGAGGACGGCGGCGAGGTCACGGCTCGGGTCGCCGTACGCGTGCTGGACCTGGAGGCCGAGCCAGATCGCCCCGCTCTCGCGGACCATCGCCGGAGTCGCGCCGGGCAGCAGCGTGCAGAGCAGGACCTTGCGGCCGGAGCCCTTGAGCCGCACCGGCGCGGTCGCGGCCGGCACGAACTCGCGCATCGCGATCAGGTCGCACTCACCGGCGAGCCCGGCGAACGGTCGCGCCGACCAGGCCGCGAGCGCGCCGCCCGGACTGCCGTGACAGGCCTTGTAGCGCCGGCCCGACCCGCACGGGCACGGCTCCCGCGGGCCGACCTCCCCCTCGGCGCGAGGGGTGGCGACGGCGGACCGTGCCTTGACGCGTGACTTCTTGCCCATGGCCGAAGGCTAGTTGTGCGCGCGCGGCGTCAGGAGTCCAGGTAGCCCAGCATCGTCGCGGGCCGGTCCGTGATCACCGCCGAGACGCCGTGCTCGAGGCACAGGTCGAGGTCCGCCCGGGTGTTGACGGTCCAGACGTGCAGCTCCGCGCCACCAGCCCGGATCCGCCGGATCATCTCGGGATGCTTGTGCAGCAGCTCGATGCCGGGACCCGCGATCCAGTCGGTCTCCGCGAACGGGCGCGACGACGCCCACGACAGCGGGGAGTCCATCAGGTAGACGAGCTCGAGCGAAGGTGCCAGCCGCCGGATCCTCCGCAGCGCGACCCACGAGAAGCTCATCACCCGGATCGGCGAGCCGGCGGCGGCCCACCCGAAGCCGTCGAGCACCTCGACCAGGCGGCGCTCGACGAGCCCGGCGTACCGGGTCGGGTGCTTGGTCTCGATGGCCAGCTCGACCGGGCGCTCGTAGTCCGCGACCGTCTGCAGCAACCGGCGCAGCGTGAGGACGGTGTCGAGCGCCAGGTCGATGTCGGGCGCCTCGTCGTCCAGGTCGTTCCACGGGTTCTTCCAGCTCGCCACGTCGAGCTGCTCGAGCTCGGCCAGCTCCATCGACGAGACCAGCCGGCGCTGCTGCGCGGTGCGCAGCAGGTCACGATCGTGGACGCACACCAGGTGGCCGTCAGCGGTCAGGCGGACGTCGCACTCGAGGGCTTCGGCCCCTTCCTCGAGAGCGGTGACGTAGGCACCCAGGGTGTGCTCGGCCTTCTCGGCGCTGGAACCGCGATGGGCCACCACCTGGGGCCGGCGCTCTCCCATGGCGACATTGTGCCCCGCGCGGTCGCGCTTGAGCCGCAGCCACGTGGGTACATGGCACACCTCCTCGGGAGGGAGGAACGCATGAGACTCCTGCGCATCATCGGCGGAGCTCTTCTCTGGATCGTGGCCAGCCTGGTGGGCCTGGTCGCCGTGCTGCTCTGCGTGACCGTGGTGCTGCTGCCCGTGGGCATCCCGCTGCTCGCGCTGGCCCGCCGGCTGTTCGCCGCGGCGATCGCGCTGTTCGTGCCGCGAGCCGCTCGACATCCGCTCGCGGCCGCGGGCGACGCCGCGAAGTCGGCGGGCGCGAGGGTGCCCGAGGGGATCGACAAGGGCATCGACACCGGCAAGGCCCGCAAGCGCCTGAAGAAGGGGTGGAAGAAGGTCGCTCACGCCTGAGGGGCGCGGGCGGCACCAGGACCGGAATGAGGCGTTTGTCACGGAATGATCCGGGTACGGCGCCGCAAGGGGTGAGGCTGAGGGGTCTCGCCGGGGAGGGAAACCCACATGGATACGAACGCGCGCGTCGGCACCGCCATCGCGGCCGGCTACCTGTTCGGACGATTCAAGAAGCTCCGGCTGGCGCTGATGGCCGGCACGATGCTGGCCAGTGAGGACGTGCGGAAGTCCGCCGTCGGTCTGGTCCAGCACGGCGTCGGCGGGATGACCTCAGGCGGTGCCGGCAAGCTCGCCGGCACGGCGGGGTCGAAGCTCGTGGACGCCGGTCGCGGTGCGGCCGTCGCGGCCGCCGCCGCCCGGCTCGAACGACTCAGCGACCGCCTCGCCGAGCGCACCGAGGCGCTGGGCGGCACGCCGGCCACGGTCGACGACGAGGTCGACGAGTACGACGAGGAGGACGAGGGCTCCGACGAGTACGAGGACGAGGACGCCGGGGACGAGCCCGAGGACAGCGACGAGTACGACGACGACGCGGAGGACGAGGTCGAGCAGGAAGACGAGTACGACGAGGACGAGGAGCCGGCGCCGGCGCCGCGCCCTCGCGCCAGGAGGCGCCGGGCCCTCGCCCCGGCCGGAGCGGGAGGGCGTTGAGATGGCGACCCAGAGCAAGCAGGGCGGCGGAGCGACGGACGGACTGCTCGCCGAGCTCCCGGTCGACCGCCTCAAGGACGAGGTGCTCGAGCTCGGGAAGGCGCTCGCCAAGCGGGGCGTCACCAAGCTCGGGGAGAGCCTCACCGGTGCGACCGACAAGCTCGGCGACCTCGGGGACGCCGTACCCGGGCCCACGGACCTCGTGAAGGCCGCCACGATCGCACCGGTCAAGGGCGCCGCCTCCAAGGTGAAGGACGCCCTGCCCGGCTCGAGCGGCTCCGACGAGCCGGACGCGCCCGACGTGTCCGGCGAGTCCGGGGGCAAGCGCAAGGGCGGATCGGTCGACGGCACGAACCTCAAGGTGACCAACATCGTCGAGACCATCGACGTGCCGGTCGGCAGGGACGTGGCCTACCAGCTGTGGACCCAGTTCGAGGACTTCCCGTCGTTCATGAAGAAGGTCGAGAGCGTCAAGCAGAAGGACCCGGAGGTCGTCACCTGGAAGGCGCAGGTCTTCTGGTCGCACCGCACCTGGACCGCGAAGATCCTCGACCAGGTACCGCCCGAGCGAATCGTCTGGAAGTCGCAGGGTCAGAAGGGCCACGTCGACGGAGCAGTGACTTTCCACGAGCTCGCCCCTGACCTCACCCGGGTCCTCGTGTCGCTGGAGTACTTCCCGCAGGGCCTCTTCGAGCGCACCGCCAACCTCTGGCGCGCCCAGGGCCGCCGGGTGCGGCTGGAGCTGAGGCACTACCGGCGGTACGTCGCCAACCACGCGATCCTCCAGCAGGACGACGTGGACGGCTGGGAGGGCGAGATCCACGACGGCAAGGTGAAGCGGCGCCGGTCCTCCTCCACGGCGAAGAAGTCGGCCTCGAACGGCTCCACAGCGAAGAAGTCGGCTTCCAGCGGCTCCACCGGGAAGAAGTCGGCTTCCAGCGGCTCCACCGCGAAGAAGTCGAGCTCGAGCGGCTCGTCGGCACGGAAGTCGACCTCCAGCGGCAGCGCCGCGAAGAAGTCCACGACGAGCCGCCCGGCCGCGAAGAAGTCGAGCTCCAGCCGGCCGGCCGCGAAGAAGTCGACGTCCGGGCGCTCCACGGCGAAGAAGACCGCCGCGGCGCGGAAGAGCCCGGCGAAGAAGACTGCGTCCGGCAGCGCCTCGAAGCGCACGTCGGCTGCCGCGAAGCGGTCGTCGACCACCTCGAAGCGCACGTCGCGGACCTCGCGCTCGAAGAGCTGATCCGCCATGGCCGCGACATCGACACGGGAGCGCAACAGCGAGATCGAGGCGCTCGAGGCCGAGATCACCGAGCTCATGCGGGAGGTCGACCGCTACCGCACGGCCTGCGAGGACACGATGCAGCAGCTCGACTGGTGCATCGGCTACTTCACCGGCTGCAACAAGCGCGGGCTCGCGAAGTCGCTCGCCGCCAACCGGTCCGCCATCCGCCGGCGCATCCTCAAGCGCGACGAGCAGGCGATGCCGACGAACAACAAGGAGTCGTGATGACCGTCGTACAGCAGTCCCCCAACCGCTACCTCGACCGGCCGGCGCCGAGCAGCCTCGCCGACGTGATCGACACCATCCTCGACAAGGGCCTGGTGATCGACATCTACGTGCGGGTGTCGCTGGTCGGCATCGAGCTGCTCACGATCGACGCCCGCATCGTGATCGCCAGCGTCGACACCTACCTCCGCTTCGCGCAGGCCGTGAACCGCCTCGACCTGACGGAGACCGGAGACGCGCAGGGGCTCCCTGAGCTCGTCGGCAGCATGACCTCCGGGGGTGCGAAGAGCAAGACGTCCGGTGCCCTCGAAGGCGTCAAGGAGAAGCTGGGCGACCTGTTCTCCGACGACGAGGACGAGGACGACCAGGACGAGGACGAGGACGAGGAGCCGGCGCCGCGGGCCCGGAAGAAGCCCGCGCAGCGCCGGCCGCAGAAGCGCCAGCCGCGGGCGCGGAGCCAGGGGTGACGACGTGCTCGTCCACGTCTACGGCGTGATCGCCTCCGGGGCGGAGCTCCCCGACAACCTCGCCGGACGGTTGGACCGGCCCGTGCGCCGGATCGGTGACGAGGCGCTGACGGTCCTGGTCAGCGACGTCGACGACGACGCCCGGGTGCGCCGCGACGACCTGCTGGTCCACGCCCACCTGCTCGAGGCGGTGGCCGAGCGGACGACGGTGATCCCGTCGCGCTTCGGGGTGCTCGTGCCCGACGACGAGACCGCGCGCCGCGAGTTCCTCGCCCACCAGCGCGAGCACCTCCTCGGCCTGCTGAAGGCGTTCGACGAGTGCGTGCAGGTCACGGTGCACGCGACGTACGACGAGGAGTCGGCGCTCCGCGAGGTGCTGCGGCGGGATCCCGGGCTGGCCGAGCTGCGGGGGTCGATCGACGAGGGCGACACCTCCGCCCAGCTGCGCCTCGGTGAGGCCGTCAGCAGCGCCCTGGCCGCACTGCGCGACGACGCCGCGAGCCTGGTCGTGGAGTGGCTGCAGCCCTACGCGCTGGCGACCTCGGTGAACGAGGTGCGCGGCGCCTACGACGTCGTCAGCGTGGCGCTCCTGGTCCGCAGGCAGGACCGGGCGCGGGTGGACGCCGCCGTGGGCGACCTCGACCGGCAGGTCGCCGGCCAGATGACGCTGCGGTACGTCGGCCCGCAGCCGCCGTACGCCTTCCTGGACCGCGTCGTCACCGAGGAGCGGTCATGGGCCTGATCTCCGGACTGGTCAGCTGGCCGCTCGCACCGGTGCGCGGGACGTTCTGGATCGCCGACCAGGTGCTCCACGAGGCCGAGCGGCAGTGGTACGACCCGGCAGTCGTGCAGCGGGAGCTGGACGACGTCGCGGCCCGGCGGGAAGCCGGGGACCTCACGGAGGAGGAGGCCGACCTGCTGGAGGACGCACTGGTGCAGCGCCTGCTCGACGGGCCGGGCGGCCATGGCTGAGACGACGCTGTCCCAGCTCGGGCAACGCGCCCTCGACGAGCTCGAGGCCCTGGTCGGGTGCCCGGCGGAGGGGGTGACCGCCATCCGGCCGGTCGAGGACGGATGGCTCGCCCTGGTCGACGTGCTCGAGCTCGAACGGGTCCCGGAGACCACCGACGTGCTCGCCAGCTACGAGGTCACCTTCGACGCCGACGGCCGCGTGACCGGCTACCGGCGGACGAGGCGGTTCCTCCGCTCGCAGGTGGAGGACCGATGAGCTCGCACACGCCGCAGGGGCCCGTCTTCGCGAGCAACCGCGAGCCGGCGCCCCAGAACCTCGCCGACGTGCTCGAGCGCGTCCTCGACAAGGGCATCGTGGTCGTCGGCGACATCCAGGTCCGGCTGCTCGACATCGAGCTGCTCACGATCAAGATCCGGCTGATGGTCGCCTCCGTCGACCGCGCCCGTGAGATGGGCATCTCCTGGTGGGAGAGCGACCCGTTCGTCAACGGCGTGGAGGAGGGCAAGGACGACGGGACGGACGGCCTCGAGCGCCGGGTGCGCGAGCTGGAGCAGCGCCTCGGAGGGGGTGTCGACGGTGGACGTTGAGCCTTCCACGGTGATCCACGCCTACGGGATCGTGCGGTCCGACGCGGCCTTCGACCTCCCGGACGCCGGGATCGCAGGCGCCGGCGTCGCGCTGCTCGACGCCGGCCCGGTCGCCGGCATCTTCAGCATCCTGCCCGACGCGGCGTACGGCACCGCCGCATGGACCGAGCACGCCGAGGACGCAGCGTGGCTCACCCGGGTCGCGACCGAGCACCAGCGCGTCCTGGGAGAGGTGGTCGAGGACACCGACGTGCTGCCGCTCCGGCTGCCTGCGATGTACCGCGACGAGGTGCACCTGCACGAGGTGCTCGAGGCCGAGGCGCCGCTGTTCCGCGCAGTGCTCGAGTCGCTGCGCGACCACCTCGAGTGGTCGGTCCACCTCTACCTCACCGCCAAGCCGGAGGCACCTGCCGCGAAGCGCCCCAGCACCGGCCAGGAGTACCTGCGGCAGCGGACGGCCGCGGTGACCCACCGCCAGCTGGCCCGCGTGAAGCGCGAGCAGCTGGTCCGCGACGCCTACGCCTCGCTGGCCGACCTCTCCCGGCAGAGCGTCGCCAACCCGCCGCAGGACAGCGCCTTGTCGGGCCGCGCCGAGCCGATGCTGCTGAACTCCGCACACCTGGTCTGCCGTCGGCACGAACGGCTGTTCTTCGCCGCCGTCGAGGAGGCGGCCGCCCGGCTGGCGCCCGCCGGCATCACCGCGGAGGTCACCGGGCCGTGGCCGCCGTACAACTTCGTCCAGCTGGGCGCCGACGACCTCGAGCCGCACCGATGACCGTCGAGCGCATCCCCGGCGGCGAGGACGTGGCCCTGGTCGACCTGGTCGACCGGCTGGTCGGCGGCGGGGTCGTGGTCACCGGCGACGTGGTGCTCTCGCTCGCCGGTGTGGACCTGGTCTACCTCGGGCTCCGACTCGTGCTCGCCCCCGCCCACGACGTGCCGGCGCTCGCTCGCAGGCAGGCAGTCCGATGATCGTGCTCCACGCCGTCGTGCCCGCGGACGAGGACGAGCTCCACGAGGAGCCGCTCCGTCGCCACGACGCCGGCCCCGTCAGCGTCCTCTACGAGGAGACCGACGAGGCGCCGGCACGCGACCGGACCGCCGTTGCCGAGCACGGTCGGCGCATCGTCGCGCTCGCCGACCGGGTGCCGTTGCTGCCGATGCGCTACGGCACGACCGTGCACGACGTCGACGACCTTCGCGCCGTGGCTGCGGACCGGGCCGATGGGTGGAGCCGACGGCTCGCGCAGCTCGTCGGTCGCTGCGAGCTGGTGGTCCACGTCGAGGTCTCCGGGAGCGACCCCGACCCCGTCGTCGACTCCGGCCGGGCCTACCTCCGCCGCCGGATGGCCGTCCTCCAGCGGCAGGACCGCGCCCTCGCGAAGGCGCGCAGCCTGCTGGCCCGGTGGGTGGAGGAGGAGCGCGTCCTGCCGGACCGTGACCGGATCGCGGTGCTGCTGCGGCGCCACGACGTCGACGCGGTCCACCACGTCCTGGACGCGTGGGGCCGGTCGCGCGGCGACCTGGCGGTCACGGTCACGGGGCCGTGGCCACCGTTCAGCTTCTGCGAGGAGGCGGACGTGTCGTGAGCGGGGACGAGGAGCACGGCGAGGTCGAGCCGAGAGCCCGTCTCGACGCCGATCCCGAGTCCGTGCAGAAGGGCCTGGTCCAGCTGGTGCTCACGATCGTCGAGCTGCTGCGCCAGCTGATGGAGCGCCAGGCGATCCGCCGGGTCGAGGCCGGCGGGCTGACGGACGACGAGGTGGAGAGGCTCGGACGCACCCTGATGCTGCTCGAGGAGCGGATGGAGGAGCTGCGCGAGCACTTCGGCCTCGAGGCCGACGACCTCAACCTCGACCTGGGTCCGCTCGGCCGGCTGCTCTGACCGGGCTCAGTCCACGCCCTCGATGATCTGGCGCAGCGCGGCGACGTGCGCGCGGAGCACCTTGCGGCCCTTGGGCGTGATCGCGATCCACGTCGTGCGCCTGCCTCCGTGCACGCCCTTCCGGCTGCGCACGTAGCCCGCTCCGGCGAGAAGCGCGACGTGCTTGGAGAGGACGGAGTCCGCCACCTCGAGAGCCTCGCGAAGGGTGACGAACTCGACCTCGCTGACCGCGGTGAGCATGGTCACCAGCCGCAGGCGTGCGGGCGCCTGCAGGTGCGGGTCGAGCTCCGGTCGCGGATCCGTCCTCAATGCTCGGCCACCAGCAGCACCAGCGCGCCGACCGCGGGCAGCGCGAGAGCGACCAGCAGGAGCGCGGACTCCGCGCGGCTGTGTCGGTCAGGCGCATCCCGGTATGCCCGCATCCACCGCGCTCCGGTGACCGCGTACGCGATCCCACCGGTGACCGCGCACAGCGCGACCAGCCACCACGCGTCGGCGATGGCGGCACCGATCGCGGCCGCCATCGCGAGCACGTGGACCGTCGACGGTCCCGTCGCAGAGCCGAAGACGACCCGGCTGGCGATCCCGCCGACCCACACCCCGTTGACCCGGCGGAACCGGACGAGCTGGACCGCCGCGACGACGCAGAAGGCGACCAGCCCCGCGCCGAACGCCACCCTGGCGGGCGTCGTGTACACGGTGACGCCGAGGGCTGTCGTCATGATCTGCACCGCGACGGCGGTGGCGAGGGAGGTGAAGAAGAAGCTCGGCAGGACGATCGCCGCTGCGAGGTGCTCACGTGCCGCGGCTGCGTCGAGCAGCGCTGCCGATGCGTCCTCGGGACTCGGGGCGGCTCCCCCATTGGTTTCCATGTTGGAAAGTATGCGCGTTACTTTCCAATATGGCAACTATGCGGCGGCGTCCCGCACCAGGGCGGTGTCGACGAACTGCTCGAACCGCACGATCAGCCCGCAACGCACCACGAAGTGATGGGCGACCCGCACCGCGAGCGGCCTGCCGGTCCCCCGGTGACTCGCGGTGTAGCGCGCCAGCACCACGACGTCCTCACCGTCGACGACGTAGCGGTCGTCGTGGGCGGTCCAGCCGTCCCAGTCCGCGCCCAGCCGCTCCATCACGTGGGTCGTGACCCCCTCCGGTGTCCGGTAGGTCCCGGCCAGCGGGAAGCCGGCCATCTCGGTCCACTCGACGTCGGGCGCCAGCGTGGCGCGCAGCGCCTCCAGGTCACCCGCCGCGGAGGCCAGGTACTGCCGGCGCACGACCTCCGCCGGCGAGGAGCCCTCGGTCAGCCCCATGTCATCTCGCCCTTGGCGACCTTGGTGCCCAGGCTGGCTGCGATCTTCAGCCCGGCGTCGGGGTACGCCGCGAGGAGCGCGGCCTCGGCCTCGGCTGCGTCGGCCGACGTGGCGACGGTCTTCTCGAAGAGCTCGAGGTAGTCCCGGGTGTGGCTGATCGCGGTCCGGTCCGTCGGCGAGCCCGCGACCCGGTGCCCCGCCACGACGTACGACGGGTCGAGCGCCTCGAGCTCGTCGAGCACGCGGATCCACTCGGCCCGCAGCTCCGGGGTCGCGCTGTCGGCGGTCCACACGTGCAGTCCCTCGAACAGCAGCACCCCGCCGACGAGCGACCGGGCCTCCGGCTCGAAGAGATACCAGGCACGGTCGCCGAGCCCGTCGCTGCCGCGGCGTACCTCGATCGACGTGCCGTCGACGGTCAGGGCCGCCGAGGTGAGCGGAGCGACCTCGACCAGGCGGGTCGGGAGGTTCGCGCCAAGGTGGGCCCACGCCTGGAGCTTGCCCTCGTAGCTGTGCGCAATGTGCTCGATGACGTCGGCCGGCGCCACGAACGCGGCCTCGGGGAAGGCATCGGCGATCACCTCTGCGCCGAAGTAGAAGTCCGGGTCGCCGGCGGTGACCACGACGGTCGTCAGGCGCCTGCCGGAGTCGAGCACCTCGGCGACGATCCGGTGGCCGTCGGCCCGGGTGAAGCCGGCGTCGACGACGACGGCCTCGGTCTGGCCGGTGACCAGGGTGCTGGTCTTGTTCAAGGAGGAGTCCGCTGAGTCGATGACGGTGTAGCTGAGTGATGACATGCTGGTAACCGTAGGACCGAAACTGCTGCGATTCACGGTCGAGACGGGTGGGGTGATGGTGAAAACCGGACAGGAGCGAAGCGCCATCCGCCGCGTCCACTTCACCCCGCCCGGCCCCGCGGTGGCCGACATCGAGGTCAACGCGCTGGCCGGCATCCGGGAGCGCGGCGGTCCGCGGGAGTTCCTCACCTCGCAGCGCCTGGACTTCGACCTGCTGCTGCGCGTCGAGGCAGGGACCGCGATGCACACCGTCGACTTCGCCGAGCTCCGGCTCGAACCGGGTGACGTCCTGTGGGTGCACGCGGGCCAGGTGCACCGCTGGGGCGCGATCGACGACATCGAGGGGCCGGTGGTCATGTTCGGCCCGCACACCGTCGACGGACCTGTCCGTGAGCTCGTCGGCTCGCACGCCGTCCGGCTGCGGAGCCACTGGCGGGCGGCGGATCTCGCCGGGTCACCGGTCGCGCTCGCCCTGGACCTCCTCATTGCCTCCGCGGGCGGCGGGCCGGACGAACCTCGGACCCTCCGGCAGGCGGCGCTCACCCACGCGCTGACCACGCTCGTCGCGCACCTGACCCTGGTCGGGTCGGCCGGGCCGGCACCGGTCGCGAGGCCCACGCACGAGGCGTACGCGTGGTTCCGCGACCACGTCGAGGAGCACTTCCGCAGCTGGCACCAGGTGGGCGAGTACGCCGACCGGCTGGGCTACTCCGCACGCACCCTCAACCGGCTCGCCCGGCACAACACCGGGCTGACCGCCAAGGAGCTCATCGACGAGCGCATCGCGCTGGAGGCGAAGCGGCTCCTCAGCCACGAAGACGCGCCCGTGTCCGAGGTCGGCCGGCAGCTCGGCTTCGACGACGCGTCGAACTTCTCGTCGTGGTTCAGGAAGCAGGCCCGGATGACGCCGGCGGCGTTCAGGACATGGAGCCGCGGAGATACCGCCCGAAGTGCGGCACGGTGAAGGCGATCCGTCCTCGCTCGCCCGAGTAGATCAGCCCCTTCTTCAGCAACGCGTCCCGCGCGGGCGAGAGCGACTGCGGCTTCTTTCCGAGCGCT
The DNA here is from genome assembly GCF_054059435.1 of Marmoricola sp. URHA0025 HA25. Taxonomy (NCBI): domain Bacteria; kingdom Bacillati; phylum Actinomycetota; class Actinomycetes; order Propionibacteriales; family Nocardioidaceae; genus Marmoricola; species Marmoricola sp. URHA0025 HA25. Next base: position 4,312,533 of record NZ_JBSSCD010000001.1, on the reverse strand, counting down.
GCCGCGACGTCGGCGGTCGGCACCGAGCCGCCGCCCATGTCCCAGGTGGCGTCGAGGTCCGCGCCCTGCTCGGTCAGCGAGACCGCCGTGTCGGCCATCGCCCTCAGGTACTCGCGCTCAGCAGGGGTCGCACGCTCGAACCGGCTGCCGAAGAACCCGACGGCGAGCTCGGCCTCGGCCTCCGGCGCGGCGACGGCGACATCGGCCGCGGAGATCGGTGACCTCGGTGCGACGTCCCAGACGGCCTTGCCATAGGCCTGGATGAAGTACGGGTAGCCGCCGGTCGCGGCGTACATCGCGGCGAGCGCCTCGTCGTCGTAGGCCGCGCCCTCCTCGCGCGCCGGAGCGACCAGGGCCTGGTCGGCGGCCTCCCTGGAGAGCCGGTCGATCCGCTGGTAGCCGAAGAGCCGCTCGGAGTAGGACTTGCTCGCGGAGAGCACCGCGGGCAGGTGCGGCAGGCCGGCGCCGACGACGATCACGGGGAGGCCGGCCTGGCCGATCTCGTGGCACGCCGCGCACAGCGCGGACACGTCGTCGGGCCCGAGGTCCTGCATCTCGTCGACGAAGACAGCCACCCCCTTGCCGAGGTCGGCGGCCAGCCCGCCGACGTCGCTGAGCAGCTCGACCAGGTCGATCTCGATGTCCCCGGAGTCCGCGCGGCCCCGCACCGCGGGCACGTCGATGCCCGGGTTCCACCGGTCGCGGAGCTTCGCGTCAGGTCCGGCGCTGCGCTGGGCGAACGCCCTGACCACGCCGAGCACGTGGTCCACTCCGTCGGACTGCGGGTGGCCCAGCTCGCGGACCGCCTGGTGGAGCGCACTCGACAGCGGTCTGCGCAGCGGCTGGTCGGGGCGGGCCTCGAGCTTGCCGGTGCCCCACTGCCGGCGTACGGCGGCCGAGCGCAGCGCGTTCAGCAGCACCGTCTTGCCGACACCCCGCAGACCGGTGAGCACCAGCGAGCGCTCGGGCCGGCCGCGGGCGATCCGCTCCAGGACGACCTCGAACGCGCCCAGCTCGTGGTCGCGGCCGGCGAGCTCGGGCGGGCGCTGGCCGGCGCCGGGGGCGTAGGGGTTCCGGATCGGGTCCACGATCAGACGGTATCGGGCTGTATTGCCGATTCCCTAGATTGACCTAGCGAGACCGATCGGCGCGTCGGCCGCTCCCGGTAGATTTGCGCCATGCCCGAGCTGCCCGAGGTGGAAGCGCTGGCCCGCGACCTCGACGGCCGGCTCACCGACCGCGCGATCGTGCGCGTGGACATCGCGGCGTTCAGCTGCCTGAAGACCTACGACCCGCCGGTCACGGCGCTGTCCGGCGGGCTCGTCGACGGCGTGACCCGGCACGGCAAGTTCCTCGACATCGACGTCTCCGGCACCCACCTGGTCCTGCACCTCGCCCGCGCCGGCTGGATCCGCTGGAAGGACGAGGTGCCCCAGGTGCCCGCGCGGCCCAATGCGAAGTCGCCGCTCGCGGCGCGGATCGTGCTCGACAACGGCAGCGGGCTGGACATCACCGAGGCCGGCACCCGCAAGAGCCTCGCCCTGTACGTCGTCCGCGACCCGGCCGACGTCGAGGGCATCGCCCGGCTCGGCCCCGACCCGCTCGACGACGCGTTCACCATCGAGGTGCTCGGCGACATCCTGCAGCGGGCCGGCCGCGCCCAGATCAAGGGCGTGCTGCGCAACCAGGGCACGATCGCCGGCATCGGCAACGCCTACTCCGACGAGCTGCTGCACGCCGCCCGGATGTCGCCGTTCAAGCCGGCCAACAGCCTGAGCCCCGAGGAGCTCCGCACCCTCCACGACGCGATCCGCCACGTGCTCGCCGACGCGGTCGAGCGGTCGAGCGGCCTCCCCGCGAGCGAGCTCAAGGGAGAGAAGAAGTCGAACATGGCCGTGCACGGGCGCGCCGGCGAGAAGTGCCCGGTCTGCGGCGACACGGTGCGCGAGGTCTCGTTCGCCGACTCCTCGTTGCAGTACTGCCCGACCTGCCAGACCGGGGGCAAGCCGCTTGCCGACCGGCGGCTCTCCAAGCTGCTGAAGTAGCGTGTCGGGCATGCACTCCGTGCCCACCGTCACCGTCGACCAGCTGCCGAACCCGCTCCCCGAGGGGCTGGTGGTGCTCGACGTCCGGGAGCCGGTCGAGTGGCACCACGGCCGCGTCGCCGGCTCGGTGCACGTGCCGATGATGCAGATCCCCGAGCGGCTCGGCGAGCTGCCGACCGAGGGGCAGGTCCTGGTCGTGTGCAAGGTCGGCGGCCGGTCTGCTCGCGTGGTGGAGTATCTCGTCGCGCACGGCGTCGACGCGGTCAACCTCGACGGCGGCCTGGTCGAGTGGGAGTCGGCCGGGCGTCCGATGGTCGCCGACGCCGATGAGGCGACGGTGGTCTGACCGGCGAAGCGTCAGGCGAACGCCGGCGGCAGGTGAAGGCCGAGCGCCACGTCGAGCCGCCTGAGGTACTCCGCGCGCGGGATCTCGACGACCCCGAGCGAGGCGAGGTGCGGGGTCTGCCACTGGGTGTCGAGCAGGCGCGCAGGGGCGCGCTCGTCGCGGAGCAGGTCGACGAGGTGGACCAGCGCAACCTTCGAGGCGTCGGTGACGCGGGAGAACATCGACTCACCCGCGAACAGGCCGCCGATGGCGACGCCGTACAGGCCACCCACCAGCTCCCCGTCGCGCCAGGTCTCCACCGAGTGAGCCCACCCGAGCTCGTGCAGGCGCGTGTAGCCGGCGACGATCTCCTGGTTGATCCAGCGCGACTCACGGTGGGGGTCGGCGCAACCGTCGACCACCTCGGCGAAGGCGGTGTCGACCCGCACCTCGAAGCGGCGCATGGATGCGCGCAGCGACCGCGAGACCCGCAGCCCGTCGAGGGGCAGCACCCCTCGGCGCACCGGCGACCACCAGCAGATCTGCTCCGAGTCGAGCTCGGCGGGCATCGGGAACAGCCCGTGCCGGTACGCCGCGAGCAGCGTGCTCGGCTCGAGGTCGCCGCCACCGGCGACCAGGTCGTCGTCGCGCGGCGAGGGAGTCGGGAGCTGCCACGGCGTCGGGCCCGGGTCGATCGGCATGAGGACATCCAACCGCGGGTATCTAAGGTTCAACCATGAGCTTCTCGAAGCGCGTCGGCGCGGCGCTGGCGCCGAAGGTCACCAACCTGGCTCCCGGGCTGACCTCGTCGTTCGTCCACCAGGCCCTCGACAAGGCGATCACCGGCGTCGGCCCGCTGCCCAGCGCGGCGTCCGCCGCGGACAAGCAGCTGCAGGAGCAGCGCGGTGACGTCGAGCGCGCCATCCACGAGGTGATCGAGAACCACGTCCGGTACGCCGGGGCGCAGGGCTTCCTCACCAACATCGGCGGCCTCGTGACGATGGCCCTCACGGTGCCGGTGAACCTCTCCGGGCTCGCGCTGATCCAGTGCCGGATGGTCGCCGGCATCGCACACCTGCGCGGCTACGACCTGGCGGACCCGCGCACCCGTGACGCGATCCTGGCCTGCCTGCTCGGCGAGGAGCGCAACCTGCGGATGCTGAAGTCGCGGACCCTGCCCGGCACGCCGATGGAGATCGCGGCCGCGCCGGCGCACGACCCGCAGCTCGACCGGCTGCTCGGCACCGAGGTCGCCGCCGAGCTGGTCACCCGCGCCACCGGCAAGCGGCTGGCCGCGACCATCGGGCGGAGGGTCCCCGTCGTGGGTGGCGTCGTCGGTGCCGGCACGGATGCGTTCGTGACCTGGAAGATCGGCCGCTACGTCGACCGGGAGTTCCTGCCGCGCAGGCGGCGGTAGACCGCGAGGCCCTTCGCCGCAGCGCCACTCGTGCTCGCCCTGGCGACCAGCCGCTGCTTGACCTTGTAGACCGGCGTCGAGTGCGCCGCGTCGAGCTTCTCGATCAGGCCTTCGATGTCGTGCTGGAGCTCCACCTCGCGGTCGCGCAGCCGGGCCGCCTCGACCGTCATCGCGGTCAGCGCACGCACCGCGGCGTCGGCGAGCTCCTCGATGTCCGGGTGGTCGGGGTCGGCGTACGGGAGCGGCTCGGTGGGCACCAGGTCGTCGAGGTCGCCGACCACGTCGTACCCGCGCAGTGCCAGCTCGCTGACCCAGGTGCGGCTGAGGTCGGCGGCCCAGGTCCACACGCCGGGCGGCACGGAGAGCCGGGCCGAGTGACGCTCGCGGGAGAGGTTCTGGTGGACCAGCGCCTCGCGGACGATCGCGCGGTAGTGGTGGTTGGGCAGCACCCCGTTGACCTGTTCGTTGAGGAGGCGCACGACGGCTGCCTCGGCGACGCCCAGCGAGGCGTTGGTGCGGACGTCGTCCTCGAGCACGAACTCCTTCGGGTCCAGGCCGAGGACCTGGGAGAACCGCTGCCACAGCAGGTCCGGCGGTGAGCCCGCCGGCGGCACGGTGACGAGGTGCACCCGCTCCCGGGGGAGGCTCGAGCCCCAGCGGTCGAGGATGTCGGGCACCTCCTGGACGCCCCAGAACCACGAGGAGACGCCCTGCTGCCGGCTCGGGTCCTGGAGGTGGCGGAGGAAGTCGGCGTACTTCACGATCCGGCGGTGCTTGACGTTCTCCTGCCACTCCGCGGGGATCTGCCGCACCAGGTCGCGGGCGGTGAGCACCACGTGGATCTCGGTGTCGCCGGTCGACAGCGACTGCAGCGCCCGGGCGACGTGGGCGCGGGACGCGGTCGCGAGGATCTCGTGGCTCACGATCGCGGTGCCGGGCCAGTCGCGCACCTGCCTGGCGAGGCGGTCCCACGCGCCGCCGGCCTCTCGCTCGAGGCCGCCCCAGGTCAGCTGCATGAGGTCGAGCGCAGCCAGGAAGTGCGCGTCGAACCGGTCGGCGGGGTAGCAGATCCCGAGGCGCTCGAATCGCTGGCGTGAGGCGAAGAGCAGGTCCTGGACGAACGACGTGCCGGTCTTCGGTGCGCCGACGTGCACGATCACCTTCCGTGCCATCAGGGCTGCACCCCTCTCTCGGTCGAGCGCTGCCAGGCGCGGCCGACGACCAGGAGCGCGTGCGCCAGCACGGCGTCAGGATCCGGGACGCGTCGTACGCCGGGCCGGCGGGTCGGGACGACGATCGCCGGATCGCCGTGGACAGCGTATCGACCGGCGCTCAGTGCGTTCGCCATCCGCTCGCCGGTCGCGACTGCCCAGTCCAGCTGGGCCGCGGGCGCGCCGAGAGGAGCCGCTTCCTCGCCCCCTGCGAGGTCGCGCCACACCCGGTCGATGATGCGGCGGCGCGCCTCCTCGCCGACGGCCAGGCCGAGCGGGGGGTTCACCCGCCGCAGCAGGTCGGTGGCCAGCACGTCGGCGTACGCCTCGACGGGCCCGCCCGCGACACCGAGGACGTCCGCGACGATCTCCAGCGCTCCTTGCGGGTCCTCGGCGAGCACGACGTGGACCCGCGCGGGGTCGAACTCCTCAGCGACGTGCCGGGCGATCGTCGGCAGGGCGATGGCGGGAGGCAGCCGGTCGTTGGTCGCGGCCGTGCGCCACAGCCGCTGCCAGCGCACACCGGCGCCGGCACGCACGCGGGCCGACCAGCGCTGTGCCATCAGGTCCTCGAGCGGACCGCCGAGGACGAACCAGGTCGTCCGGGCGCCGCCCTCGCGCAGGCCGCGCTGGTGGAGGGCGCCGCGCACCAGCTCGACGGTCGTCGGCCCACCCAGCAGCGTGAACCCCTTGCGCCAGGGCCGCCAGGGACGCGCGACTCGGGGCGAGGGCAGGGCAGCTTCGGGGGCGAGGAGCCGGGCCAGCACCCCGGCGCAGGCGCGCAGGATCTCCTCGGCCGGGAGCTCGTCGGGCTCGACGGCGGGCGTGCCCACGGTGCGCTCGGCGGGCCACGGCAGCGGGGCATCGACGAGTCCGCGCCCCGGACCGGCGGTCGTCAGGACGAGGTCGGCGAGCTCGGCGAACCGGGGCACCGCCGGGTGCTGGTCGGCCAGCCGGCGGACCAGCTCGAGCTGCGCGGCACCGGGCAGCGGTCCGTCGTGGCGCAGCGACTTCTCCGGATCCGGGCGCGCGAGGAACTCCCGCCAGGTCGGGCTCGAGCCGGTGCGGAGCTGACCGGCCCAGGCGCGCACGCGGCCGGCGTACGCCGCCTCGTCGCGGGGGTCCATCGCGGGCATCAGCTGCGGATCAGCCGACGGGCGAGCCGTCGTACCGGTGACTTGTGGGTCGGCGCGATGTCCTGGATGACCGCGGCCAGTGCCTCCAGGGCGGCATCGGCGACGAGCTCGGCCGGAGGCCGGTCCGGGTGGACCCAGCTGCCGTCGGTGTAGTCGGGCCGCTGCGGCTGCAGCTCGGCCAGGTCGCCGACGACGTCGACACCGGCACCCTCCAGCCAGTCGACCCACTCGGCCGTGACCGCCTCGACGAACGGCCACCGCCGCTCCGGGAGCACCGCGCGGATCTGGTCCGGCCGACGCGCGAGGGTGTCGCGGGCGATCACCTCGCGGACGAGGTCGACGTACACCTCCCGGGGGACGCCCCTCCCGGCGAGCAGCTTGTTGAGGCCGCGCACCACGGCGGCCTCGGCGATCCCGAGCGACGGGTTCGCCTCGGTCGCCTCGGCGTAGGCGCCGTGCGGGTCGAGCCCGACCACCTGGGCGAAGCGTTGCCACAGGACGTCGCGGGGCGCGCCGGGCTGCGGCACGGTGATCACGTGGATGTGGTCGGTCGGCAAGCCGTTGCCCCACCGGGTGAGCACGTCCGGGATCGCCTGCACCCGCCAGAACCAGGTGTCCGGGTTCGTACGCCGTGCCCGCATCACCGTCGCGGAGAACTTGGCGAACGACCGCCGGCCACGATGCTTGAGCTTCTCCTGCCACTCCGCGGGGAGCTGGCGTCCCAGGTCCCGGACGGTCAGGACGACGTGCACCTCGTCGTCGCCGAAGGCGGCCATCGCGGTCCTGACCTGCGCAGGGCTCGCCGCGGCCAGGATCTCGTGGCTGACCAGGACGTCGCCCGGCGCCTTGCGGATGTCGCTGACCAGCGCGGACCACTGCCCGCGGGCCACCTCGCGCTGGCCGGCCCACCGCTCCTCGATCAGGTCGAGGGCCGCCTCGAAGTGGTTGCCCGTTCTGGTGCTCGGGTAGGTCAGGCCCTGCCGCCCGATCGCGTCCCGGTTGAGCGCGAGCTTCTCCTGCAGGTACGTCGTGCCGCTCTTCGGTGTCCCGATGTGCAGGAAGACGCGGCGCGGCATGCGCGCATTCTGCCGCACGGCCGCCGAGGTATCCCCAGCCGTCTCCGGCCACTCCTGCCAGCAGACGGTCCGGCAAGGCGCCTGGCCTGATGAAGGAGGGAACCCCATGTGGGACATCGACAACTTCCCGGGCGCTGACCACGTCCCGTGGCAGCTGCTCATCCGGGCACGTCAGGTCCGCGAGATCGACGCCGTGCTGGCCTCGGTGATCGTCGAGCAGGTCGGCGCGGTCGCGTCGGGCAAGGTGACGCACCTCGTCGCATCGGCTGCCCAGGCCTCGATCGCCGGCGGCAACCGCGAGCCGGCCACCTCGGAGCAGCGGATCGCGGCCTTCGACGCGGCGCTCGACTTCGACGACTGGCGGTGCGGCACGGTCCCGCGCCGGTGGCCCGGCCCGCGGCCGCGGTTCGAGGACCTCTCGGACCCGATCACCGACGTCGTGATCAGCCGTGCCGTCGACCTGGTGCAGCGCGCCGGGTCCGAGGAGCTGCAGAAGTCGCTCGGGTCGGCGCTCGCCGAGCTCAGCCCGGCCCACCGCTGAGGCCTGCTCGCCCGGTCGGCTCAGCTCAGCGCGGTCACCACCCGCGACGGGCTGGGCCGGCCGAGGACGCCGGCCATCCACACGCTGGTGGCCACCAGGGCGTCGAGGTCGACGCCGGTCTCGACCCCGAGCCCGCGGAACATCCAGACCAGGTCCTCGGTGGCCAGGTTGCCGGTGGCGCTCTCGGCGTACGGGCAGCCGCCGAGGCCGCCGGCGCTCGCGTCGAAGGTGCGCACTCCGTGCTGCCACGCGGCGTACGCGTTGGCGAGCGCCTGGCCGTAGGTGTCGTGGAAGTGCACGGCGAGGACGTCGTCGGGCAGCCCGGCCGCGTTGAAGGCGTCGAGGAGCGTGCCGACCGCGTTGGCGGTGCCGACGCCGATGGTGTCGCCGAGGGAGAGCTGGCTGGCGCCGAGGTCGAAGAGCCGCTTGCCGACGGACACGACCTGCTCGACGGGCACCGCACCCTCCCACGGGTCGCCCCAGCACATGCTCACGTAGGCCCGGACGTCCAGGCCTGCCTCGCGAGCGCGCGTCACGGTCGGCTCGAACATCGTGAACTGCTCGTCGAGGCTGCGGTTGAGGTTGCGTTGGGCGAAGGTCTCGGTCGCGCTGCCGAAGATCGCGATGTGCTCGCAGCCCAGCTCCAGCGCCCGGTCGAGGCCGCGCTCGTTGGGCACCAGGACAGGGTGGCGCCTGCCTTCGGGGCCGAGCCGCTCCATCAGCTCGGCCGCGTCCGCCAGCTGCGGCACCCACTTCGGGTGCACGAAGCTGGTCGCCTCGACGACCGGCAGTCCGGCCGCGACGAGACGGTGGACGAACTCGACCTTGGCGTCGAGCGGGACGATGCCCGACTCGTTCTGGAGACCGTCGCGGGGACCGACCTCGTAGATCGTGACGTCAGGGGTTTCGACAGGCTCAACCACCGGTGATCGCCTCCACCTCGAACAGCAGCTGCTTGAGCTGCACCTGGTCGCCGGTCGCCGCGCCGACGCCCGTCACCGTGCCGTCGAACGGCGCCTTGAGCGCCAGCTCCATCTTCATCGCCTCCAGCACGCCGAGCCGCTGACCCTCGACCACGGTGTCGCCGACCGCCACGTCGACGGCGAGGACGGTGCCGGGCATCGGCGCCAACAGGGTGCCGTCGCCGGCAGCCGGTCCGTGGTCGCCGAACACGTCGGGCCGCTCGAAGACGAAGCGCTGACCTTCGTGCACGACCTCCAGCACGTGCGGCTGCACGTTGACCACGGCCTGGTCACGCCGGCCGTCGACCATGAGCACCAGGAGGTGCTGGTCGGCGGACACCTCACGCACCTCGTGGTCGCCGACCCGGCCGCGGGCTCGGTCGACGAGCACCGGCACGTCGAGCTGCACGTGGACCGGTGCGGGATCCGCACCCGACCGCCAGCCGTCGGCCTGGAACGGGTGCCGCGGCCCGGTGTCGGCGAGCATCGCGACGACCCACGCGACGAAGATCCGCGCCCGGTCTGCGCTCGGCGGCTCCAGGGTCGTCCGGTCCAGCCAGGCCGTGTCGATGGCGGCATCGCGGAAGGCGGCGCTCGCGACCAGCTCCCGCAGGTAGCCGACGTTCGTGGTCAGCCCGAGGATCGCGGTGTCGTCCAGCGCAGCGACGAGCGCGCGCCGGGCGGACTCCCGGTCCGGACCGTGCACGATCACCTTGCCCAGCATCGGGTCGTAGGCGGTGGTCACCACCTGGCCCGACTCGAGCGCGTGGTCGTTGCGCGCGACCTCGCTCCACCGCACGAGCGTCGCGGTGCCGGCCTGCGGCAGGAACCCGCCGAACGCGTCCTCGGCATAGACCCGCGCCTCGAGGGCGTGGCCGTAGGGCTGGAACTCCTCCTGGGCCCAGCCGAGGGGGTGGCCCAGGGCCACCAGCAGCTGGAAGAGCACGAGGTCGACGCCGTGGAAGATCGCCTCGGTGACCGGGTGCTCGACCTGGAGCCGGGTGTTCATCTCCAGGAAGTACGCCGCCCCCGTCTCGTCGTCCACCAGGAACTCCACCGTGCCGGCGTTGACGTAGCCCACCTGCCTGGCCAGCGCCACCGCCGAGCCGGTGACCAGCTCGCGCACGTCGTCGGAGATCGTCGGCGCGGGCGCCTCCTCGACCACCTTCTGGTGGCGCCGCTGCACCGAGCAGTCGCGCTCGTGGAGGTGCACGACGTTGCCGTGGGTGTCGGCGACGATCTGGACCTCGATGTGCCGGCCGCGCTCGACGTACTTCTCGACGAGCATGGTGTCGTCGCCGAACGCGGCGAGCGACTCTCGCTGAGCGGCCTGCACCGCGGCGTCGAGCTCGGCTGCCGACCGGACGATCCGCATGCCCTTGCCGCCACCGCCCGCAGCCGCCTTGACCAGGACCGGGAACTCCATCCCGGTGCCCGAGCCCGTCGGGACCTGCTCGAGCGGCCAGGACGGCACCACCGGTACGCCGGCCGCGACAGCGATCTCCCGGGCCGCGTCCTTGCGGCCCATCTGCTCCATGACTTCGGCGGGCGGTCCGACGAACACGATCCCCGCGGCCTCGACGGCGCGGACGAACTCCGCGCGCTCGGAGAGGAACCCGTAGCCCGGGTGAACCGCGGCCGCGCCGGTGCTGACCGCGGCCGCGACCACGCCGTGGATGTCGAGGTAGCTCTCCACCCGGACGGCGTCGTCGGCGGCGCGCACGTGCGGTGCGGCGACGTCGAGGTCGGTGTAGATCGCGATGCTGCGGACACCGTGTGCGCGGCAGGTCCGGATGACCCGCAGCGCGATCTCACCGCGGTTGGCGATGAGGACCGACTCGAGGACCCCGGCGAGGTTCACCAACGTCATCGCTACATCCTGAAGATGCCGTAGGAGGGCTCCGGGATCGGCGCGTTCGCCGCGACGGCGAGGCCCATCCCGAGCACCCGCCGGGTGTCGGCGGGGTCGATGATGCCGTCGTCCCAGAGCCGGGCGGTCGAGTAGTACGGCGAGCCCTGACGCTCGTACTGCTCGCGGATCGGCGCCTTGAACGCCGCCTCCTCCTCGGCCGAGTCGAAGCCGCGCACGGTCGCGAGGACGGACGCGGCCTGCTCGCCGCCCATCACGGAGATCCGGGCGTTCGGCCACATCCAGAGGAAGCGCGGGTCGTAGGCGCGGCCGCACATGCCGTAGTTGCCGGCGCCGAACGAGCCGCCGATGACCACGGTGAACTTGGGAACCACGGAGCACGCCACCGCGGTGACCAGCTTGGCGCCGTCGCGCGCGATGCCGTTGTTCTCGTACTCGCGGCCGACCATGAAGCCGCTGATGTTCTGCAGGAACACGATCGGGGTCTTGCGCTGGTTGCACAGCTCGATGAAGTGCGCGCCCTTGAGCGCCGACTCGGAGAAGAGGATGCCGTTGTTGGCGACGATGCCGACCGGGTGGCCCCAGATCTTCGCGAAGCCGGTCACCAGCGTCTCGCCGTAGAGCCGCTTGAACTCGTGGAACCGGCTGCCGTCGACGACGCGGCGGATCACCTCGCGCACGTCGTACGGCGTGCGGGTGTCGGCGGGCACGACGTCGTACAGCGACTCGGCCGGCTCGTGCGGCTCCTCGACTGCTCCCTGCGGGGTCTCGACTGATCGCTCGCTGGCGCTCGCTGCTCGACCACCCTGGTGGTCGAGCCCAGTCGAGACCGCCAGGGTCTCGACGATCGACCGCACGATCGCCAGCGCGTGCGCGTCGTCGTCGGCGAGGTGGTCGACCACCCCGGACCTGCGCGCGTGCACGTCGCCGCCGCCGAGCTCCTCGGCCGTCACGACCTCACCGGTCGCCGCCTTCACCAGCGGCGGGCCGCCGAGGAAGATCGTGCCCTGGTCCTTGACGATCACGGTCTCGTCCGACATCGCCGGCACGTAGGCACCGCCCGCCGTGCACGACCCCATCACCGCCGCAATCTGCGGGATGCCCTCGGCGGAGAGGTTCGCCTGGTTGAAGAAGATCCGGCCGAAGTGCTCCTTGTCCGGGAAGACCTCGTCCTGCATCGGCAGGAACGCGCCACCGGAGTCGACGAGGTAGATGCAGGGCAGCTTGTTGGCCCGCGCCACCTCCTGCGCGCGCAGGTGCTTCTTCACCGTGATCGGGTAGTAGGTGCCGCCCTTGACGGTCGCGTCGTTGGCCACGATCACGCACTCGCGGCCGCTGACCCGCCCGATGCCGGTGACGATGCTCGCACTCGGCACGGCATTGTCGTCCTCGCCGACCCCTTGATCAGACGCAGCGGCGTACATCCCGTACGCCGCCAGCGGGCTCAGCTCGAGGAACGGGCTGCCCGGGTCGAGCAGCGCGTCGATCCGGTCGCGGACCAGCAGCTTGCCTCGGTCGGTGTGCTTGCGACGGGCGGCCTCGGTGCCACCCTGCCGGGCAACGGCAAGCCGCTCGCGAAGCTGAGCCACGAGCTCACGCATCTCCGACTCCACGGACCCCACCTTCGCACAAGTTAACGATCATTAACCACTGTAGCGGTGTGCCGGGAATCGCGCAGCCCGGCGCTCGTCACGGTCCCGGCTCCCATCGTTCACCTGCACGCCTCCTGTTCACCAGCTGCTCGTGGCCCGTCGGCCTGAGGCTCGGCCTCGACAAGTCTCGATCGACTCAGCAGACGAAAGGCCTTCGATGAAGAAGACAACCGTGGCCCGGCTCGGGATCCTCGCGGTCGCAGCCGGCACCGCGTGCACCTTCGCGGTCAGTGGCGCCAGCGCCACTGGCGGCTTCCACGTGTTCGGCGTACCGGACGCAAACCCGCGCTTCGGTGTCGAGAACAACGTGCTCACCCCGAGCGCCTCGCAGACGCCCGCGGCGTGGGGCAGCCTCGCGCTGACGAACCCCGACACCGCGAACGGCGTGACCCACTACGGCTTCAACACCTCCAACGGGGGTCCGCTCACCCAGGCCGCCAACGAGGCCAACAAGACCGAGCCCGACAAGAACGTCTACCTGACCTTCGGCGGGAAGCACTACCTCTACCAGGGCCACGAGGGCGGCCCGCGCGGCTACGTCACCCGGGTGAACCTCGACGAGACCGACCCGGCCAAGCGGGTCACCCTGATCAGCGACAAGGACGCCGCGGGCAACGCCTACCCGACGATCGACGGCATCACCTGGGACCCGTTCACCCACCAGCTGCTGTTGACCGCCGAGTCCGCCGCACCGAAGGGCGGCGTGTTCGCCGTCGACCTCGACGCGGACGGCAACGCCGTGGACGGCAAGGCCAAGCGCCTCGACGCGCTTGGCTCCGGCGGCTACGAGGGCGTGCAGAACGACAAGGACGGCAACGTCTGGCTGGTCGAGGACATCGGCGGCAGCGGGGTGAGCGGCGGCAAGGTGCCGAACAGCTACCTCTACCGGTTCGTGCCCACGAACAAGGCCGACCTGAGCGCCGGCGGCACCCTGCAAGCACTCCAGATCGAGCGTGGCGACGGCACGCCGGTCACCGCGAGCCAGGTGCAGTCCAACCCGTCCGACCCGTTCATCGCCGACCTGCACACCTACGGCACGTCCTTCAGGACCGCCTGGGTCGACGTGCACTCGGGAGCCGGGACGTACGACGCGACGGCATCCGCCAAGGCGGCCGGTGCGACGCCGCTGAAGCGGCCCGAGAACGGCGTCTTCCGCCCCGGCACGGACTTCCGCGAGTTCTACTTCACCGAGACCGGCGACACGAGCCTGAGCAGCACGCTCCCCGGACGCTTCGGTGGGGTGTTCAAGGTCAGCCAGTCCTCCCCGGGCGCGAGCACCGGCCGGATCAGCATCGTCGCCGTCGGCGACGGGCACCACTCGGGCTTCGACAACATCGCGTTCGCCAGCAGGGACAAGGTGCTCGTCGTCGAGGACGGCGGCGATGGGATGCACACCCAGCGCAACGAGCTCGACTCCGGCTGGGCGTACGACGTCTCCGCGGATGCGCGCGGCCGTCACGACGACGACGCTCCGGAGGCCGTGCGCTGGCTGGCCGAGGGGCGCGACGCGTCTGCGACGTTCGACGCCGCGAGTGGCCCGTCGTACAACGACGGTGACAACGAGATCACCGGCATCCACGTCTCCGACGGGGACCCCGCCGTGGGCGGGATCCTCGGCGCCAAGGTTCCGGACGTCCACTCCTCGACGTGGCGCACCTTCTGGACCCAGCAGCACGGCGACAACGTCACCTGGGAGGTCAGCTGGTCGCGCGGCTGACCGACTGAGCCCCGCCCGGCCCGTCCCGACACCCGTCGGGGCGGGCCGGGTGCATGACTACGCTGTGCCCCGTGCCCGAGCCCGCCAACCGCCGCGAGCAGATCCTCGAGGTCGCCGCGCAGCTCTTCGCCGAGCGGGGCTTCCACGGCGTCTCGATCGCCGACCTCGGCGCGGCCTGCGGGTTCTCCGGCCCGGCTCTCTACAAGCACTTCCGCAGCAAGCAGTCGATCCTCTCCGAGATGCTGGTCTCGATCAGCGAGGAGCTCCTGCGCGAGGGCCAGCGGCGCGTCCGGGACGCCGCCGACGACAAGGCGGCTCTGGAGTCGCTCGTCGACTGGCACGTCACCTTCGCGCTCGCGCACAAGCCGCTGATCGTCGTGCAGGACCGCGACTGGTCTGCGCTGCCGGTCGAGGCCCGCGAGAAGGTCCGCGAGACGCAGCGCGCCTACGTCGAGGTGTGGGTCAAGGTGCTGCGCTCCCTGCACCCCGGGCTCGGCCTCGAGCGGGCCCGGGCCCGGGTGCACGCCGGCTTCGGGCTGATCAACTCGACGCCGCACAGCGCCGTGGTCTCCGACGCTGAGATGCAGGAGATCCTCACCGAGATGGCGCTGGGCGCCCTGCTCCCCTGAGCCCCCTGTTCACCTGAAGGGTCGACTCACTCGACGTCGAGGGCGAACCACACCGACGCACCGTCGCCGTCGACCTCTTCTCCCCAGCGACTGGCCAGCGCGTCCACCACCTGCAGCCCGCGGCCGTGCACCCGAAGCGGATCCTCGACCGGGTCGACCGAGGTTGCCTGGGTGCTGCCCCAGTGCCGGACCGTCGTGGTGAGTACCCCGTCACGGAGCTCGACGCGCACGAGGCAGCCGTCGTCGGAGTGGATCACCGCGTTGGTGACCAGCTCGGACAGGCACAGCGTCGCGTTGTCGGAGAGGTCGTCGTCGATGCCCCAGTCGGCCAACGTGCGCCGCAGGAAGTGCCGGGCGCCGGCGACGGCCTCCGGGTCGCCCTCGACCTCGTGCGTCGCGACCCTGGCTCCCTCGGGTGGCGGCTCGCTCGCGAACGGCACCTGCGGACGCGGCCGCGCGGCGCTGCGGGCCCGGCGCAGTGCCGCCCCGAGGTCCGCGCCGATCCGCGCGAGCTCGAGCCGCTGTCGTGCGTCGAACGCCGGTGCGCGGTCGAAGAGCAGCAGGTAGCCGCCCAGCGTCCGGCCCGCTGCGACGATCGGGACGGCGGCGGCCGCGACCGTCGGGGTGCCGGCCTGCCGACCCACGTAGGCGGCGTACCGGTCGTGGAGGACCTCGAGCGTGCCGATCACCGGGCCACCCGTGCGCACCGCCGTGTTGAGAGGGATGTCGTCGTAGGCGTCCACGTCGCACCAGTCGATGTCCGGCCCGCCGTCACGATCGCTGGCGGTGAAGCGGAGCCGTCGGCCGCCGCCCTCGACGAGCGCCAGCCCGACCCGATGCACCGCGGGCAGGGCGGTCAGGAGTGCGAACGCGTCGTCGGTCCACGTGGCAAGGCCCGTCGTCGCCCGTGGTCCAGCACCCGCACTGTGCACAGCTGCCACCCTAGGCCGTCGACGCACTGCGGTAGGGCAGGTCAGATCAGCCGGCTGATCTCCTCGTCGTACGCCGCGACGGCGCTGTCCGCCAGGCCGTGCCCGGACGGAGCCTCCTCGGCAAGCCGGAGGATCGCCGCCGCCCGCGCGGCAGCGTCGCCGAGCACGGCAGGCGACACCGGCGGGGCGGTGAGCTGCTCGCGGGTGCGGCCGCGCAGCAGGAGGAGCGCGTAGGGGTCGGAGTCGAGGTGCCAGGCCAACTGGTAGAGCAGCGCCAGCGCGTGCACGCACGGCTGTGCCCAGGCGTCGCACTCGCACGCGGTCTCGAGGTCTCCCGGACCGGGCAGCAGCTCGACGCCGGTCTGGTCGGCGTGCTCGACGAGGTCGACCGGGAGCTCGCCGGAGTCCAGCGCGGCAGTGAACCCCGCCTCGGCGGCGAGCTCGGCCGCGAAGGCCTGCCACGCCCTCTCTTCGAGCCGGGTCACCCGGAGCTGGGCCATCACCGAGCCGGGGTCGCCGCGATCGACGACCACCGACGCCATCCCGGCCAGCACCATCACCGCTCCCAACCGCCCCGAGCGCGCCAGCGTCCTGGCGGTGACCAGGTCGGAGGCGGAGACCACGGTCTCCTCGAAGCTGCGCACCCAGGCCCGGCCCCACCAGGTGGTGCTGCGCGCCACCGCGCCGCGCACCCGGCCGACCCGCGGGAAGACCATCGGGTCCGTGCCGTAGTCATCCATGCGGCGTCCGGAGGGTCACCAGGTCGCGCAGCTCGTCGTCGGAGAGCTCGGTCAGGGCCGACTCACCCGCGCCGAGCACCGCGTCGGCGAGCGAGCGCTTGCGGGTCAGCAGCTCGCCGATCCGCTGCTCGATGGTCCCCTCGGTGACCAGCCGGTGCACCTGGACCGGGCGCGTCTGCCCGATCCGGTAGGCGCGGTCGGTGGCCTGGTCTTCGACGGCGGGGTTCCACCAGCGGTCGACGTGGATCACGTGGTCGGCGCGGGTCAGGTTGAGGCCGGTGCCACCTGCCTTGAGCGACAGCAGGAACACCGGCACTCCGCCGGCCTGGAAGGTCGCCACCATCTCCTCGCGCGCCCGGACCGGCGTACCTCCGTGGAGGAACAACGACGGCACGCCCGCCGCGTCGAGGTGGCGCTCGAGGAGGCGGGCCATCGCGACGTACTGGGTGAAGAGGAGGACCGAGCCGCCCTCGGCCAGGATCGTGCCGAGGAGCTCGTCGAGGAGGTCGATCTTCTCCGACCGGCCGGCGATGCGTCCGTTGGCCTGTCGCAGGTAGTGCGCCGGGTGGTTGCAGATCTGCTTGAGCCCGGTCAGGAGCGCCAGGACCAGGCCACGGCGGGTGTCCTCGTCGGCCTCCTCGATGCGGCGCATCGACTCGCGCACCAGGGACTCGTAGAGGACGACCTGCTCCTGGGTGAGCCCGACGACCTGGTCCGTCTCGGTCTTCGGCGGCAGCTCCGGGGCGATCCCCGGGTCGCTCTTGCGCCGGCGCAGCAGGAACGGCTCGACCAGCTGGGCGAACCTGCGCGCCACCGCGGGGTCGGCACCGCTCTCGATCGGCGCGGCCCACACCTTGCGGAAGGCGTTGCGCGAGCCGAGCAGGCCGGGCGTCGCCCAGTCGAGGATCGCCCACAGCTCGGTGAGGTTGTTCTCCACCGGCGTGCCGGTGAGTGCCACCCGGCACCGCGACGGGATCAGCCGGAGGTTGCGCGCCGTCGAGGAGGCAGGGTTCTTGATGTGCTGCGCCTCGTCGGCGACGACGAGGTCCCAGGAGACCTCGGCAAGGGTCGCGTGGTCGGCCCGCATCGTGCCGTACGTCGTGAACACGAACCCCAGCTCGCCGGACAGGTCGCGCTGGGTGCCGTGGAACCGCCGGGTCGTCTGACCGGGAGCGAATCGGCGTACCTCGGCCTCCCAGTTGCCGAGCAGCGATGCCGGGCAGACCACCAGCGTCGGGCCGGTCGCCAGCCCGCGGTCACGGCGGTGCAGGTGGAGCGCGATCAGCATGAGCGTCTTGCCGAGCCCCATGTCGTCGGCGAGGCAGGCGCCGAGGCCGGCGCCGGTCAGCTCGGCCAGCCAGGTCAGGCCGTGGCGCTGGTAGTCGCGCAGGGTCGCCTGCAGCCCGGGCGGCGGGTCGATCGGGCTCACCTGGGCGGCGTCGACGATCCGGTCACGGACCTTCTCCAGGGTGGCGCCGGGATGCACCTCGACGGTTGCCGCGTCATGGTCGATGGCGCCAGTCAGCACCGCCTTCAACGCCTCGACCGGCTTGAGCTCTCGCCGGCCGCGGCGGCCGACGGCGAGCCTTGCCCGGCGCGCGGTCTCGGGGTCGATCACCACCCAGTTGTCACGCAGGCGGATGACCGGGCCGTTCGCCTGCGCGAGCGCGGTCATCTCCTGGTCGGTCAGCGGGTCGCCGGCGAGGGCGAGCCGCCAGTCGAACTCGAAGAGCGCGTCCGGCCCGAACACGCCGGTCATCAGCGGCGCCCCGCGCCCGTCCTCGCGATGCCGGACCTCGACTCGCGCCTGGGGGATCAGCTCCTGGCGGAGCCCGCGCGGCCAGAAGACGTCGACCCCGACGCCGGCGAGCGCGCCCAGGCGGGTGTCGAGCAGCTCACTGAGCTCGTCGGCGTCGAGGAGCAGCCGGTCGGGCACGGGACGGCGGAGGAGGCGGTCGAGCACCGGCCACGCCTGGGCGGCGCGGCGCAGCGCCACACCGGCGCTCACCCGGGCTCGGCGGGAGAAGCCGTGGCCGCCGTGGTCGAGCCAGAGCTGCTCGGCGTCGACGACATGGGTGGCCAGGTCGACCTCGTGCACCTGCGGGACGACGCTCACGTGGCCTCCGGCCAGCTGCTCGTCGGGCGCCTCGACGCGGAGGCTCAGGAACACCTCGCTGGGGAGGTCGTCGTCGGCCACGCGGTCGGCGAGCCGCTCGCTCAGGGGTCGCCGGTCTCTGTCCTCGGTGGTCGAGCTTGTCGAAACCCTTGTCGAGGCCAGTCCGCCACGCTTGGTCATCGTGTCGGCGACGGCGTCGAGCAGCCCGCGGACGATCTCCTCGGCGTCGCCGGCGTCGATGCCGTCGTACCTGCGGGCGCTGGCGAGTGAGCGCACCCGGTCGTGGTCCTCCGGCGACAGCGGACCGGCTCGCCAGGCCTGCCCGTCGGCGCTGCGCTGCACCCGACCGGCCGCGACGAGCTTCATCGCGAGCATGGTCGCGCCGCTGAGCAGGGTCACCGATGCGTGTGCGTCTTCGGCGCGCAGTGCGCGGGTCAGCACGGGGATCGCGCCCCGCATCGGCAGCCGGATCGCCCGCTGGGGTCCGGTGAACTCGATCTCGCCGTCACGAGGCGGGTCTGCAGCGTGCAGCGTCGCCGGGCCCTGGAGAGGGACGAAGCTCACGTGTGCTGCCTCCCCGGGGGCGCGAGTGGACGGGATGTCGAGACGTCGGCAACCTAACGTCTCGCGCGGACAGAAGGTGCCCGCTGCCGCCGACAACGTCACACCGGGCGCCGTACCCGCCATGATGGCGGGGTGACGGAGACCAGAGAACAACCGGTCCTGCGCGCGATCCAGGCGTACGCCGAGCGCCAGCCGCAGCTGCAGCACCTCACCGACCGGTACGTCGCGCTGGTCACCACGCTCCTCGACGACGCCGGCATCAACTACCTGACCGTCACCGGACGGACCAAGTCGGTGGCGTCGTTCGCCGCGAAGGCGGCCCGTGCGCTGCCGGGCAGCCCGGCGCACGAGGACCCGCTGAGCGGCATCACCGACCAGGTCGGCGTGCGCGTCGTCGGCTACCTGCTCAGCGAGGTCGAGGCGGTCGCCGAGCTGCTGGCCGGGGAGTTCACGATCCTCGACGACCGCGACATGGGTCAGGAGACGGCCAGCCAGGGGCGGTTCGGCTACGCGAGCCGGCACCTGCTGGTCGCGGGCAGCGGCCGCGACCCGGAGCTCGTGCAGCCCGCTTCGGTGCAGCTGCGGACCGTCCTGCAGCACGCGTGGGCGGAGTTCGAGCACGACATCCGCTACAAGGGCACTGTGCCGGAGGAGCACGCTCCGGACCTGGACCGGCGGTTCACGCTCGCCGCCGGTCTGCTCGAGCTCGCCGACCGCGAGTTCTCCGAGATCCGCGCGCGAATCCAGGCCGCCGGCCCGCCGCGCTCGGAGGAGGATGCGAGCGACCCGAGGATCGCGGCAAGCGACCTCGCGGCCTTCCTCACCGCCCAGTACGCCGACGCAGGCTGGTCGCGCACCGATCACTACTCCTGGATCTCCGGTCTGCTGCTCGAGCTCGGCATCACCTCGCTCGACGAGCTCGCCGGCTTGCTCACGTCGGTCGACAGTGCGGCGATCAACGCCCGGTTGGAGTACAAGTACCCACCCGGCGCCGTACGCCGCCTCGACGACGCGCTGCTTGCGGTGTTCGGCAACCGGTATCTCGACCTGCACGGCAACGCGCACCGCAGGGACCTGCTCGAGGCAAGGCTGGAGAAGCTCCGCAGCTAGGAGGCGCGTGCGGCCCAGTGGACCTCGAGGGGTGGGTCGTAGCTGCGTGGTCGTGGTCGGCCGGGTGGGTCGGGGGGTTGGCTGGTGTAGGTGTGTCCGGTCGGGGTGGTGGTCTGGACGGTGTGGCGTGGGTTGGGAATGGTCTTGGCACGCCAGTCGGGGTGTTCCTTGGTGTGGTTGCAGGCTTCGCAGAGGCCTTGGCCGTTCTCGGTGCTGGTGGGGCCGCCGGCCGCGGCTGGGGTGATGTGGTCGGTGTGTCGGATGGGGGCGTCGCACCAGGGGGTGCGGCAGGTCTGGTCGCGGGCGATGAGGAGTTGGCGGCGGGGGCCGTCGAAGAGCCGGCGTCGGGTCTCGATGCCGACCAGGTCGCCGGTCTTGGGGTGGGTGAAGAGGCGTCGGATCCAGGCTTTGTCGGCCTGGCGGGTGAGTTGGCGGGCCAGGGTGGCGGGGATGGGTCCGTGCCCGGTCAGGTGGGCCGGCTCCTGGTTGTGGTTGTTGTGGTTGCTGGTCAGGAGGGTGTGGTCGGTGATGATCAGCTGGATCTCGACCGGGGTGCCGACCGCGGTGGTTTGGCCGGTGATGCGTTCGACGAGGGTGTCGGCCATGATCTGGCCCCGGGTCCGGGGGTCGCCTTGGGCGCGTTTGTGGTCGGCTTCGCGGGTCAGGGCTGTGTGGCAGGCGACGCCGTGGGCGACGGGCAGGAACGCGGTCAGGTAGGTCATCGTGTCCGGGGCGGGGCGGAGCCCGGTCCGCCGGTCGGCGTGGGCTCCGCGGATTCGGCGGATTGCGGAGCCGGGGTCGAGGCGGTAGCCGATGGCGCGGGCGAGGTTGGCGACCTTCCGGTCCCCGCCGGTGTGCAGTTTCCCGGCCAGCTGGTGGTCGACCTGGATCCGGTCGGCTCTGGCCAGGACGGCGGTCTCGCGGGCGATCAGGGTGGCCCGCCACTCGCTGATCTGGCCGGCGGTCAGCGCGGCCAGGGTGTGGGGGAGCTCGCCGACCAGGGCCTTGGCCAGGCCGAGGTGTTGGGCGCCGCGGACCGGGGACTCCTGGCGGGCCAGGGCGATCTCGGAGGCCAGGCCACGCCCACGTTGGTCGGCCGGGATCCCGGCAGCAGCCTCACGGGCAGCACGCTGCTCGGCCAGGGTGACGCTCAACCGAGCTTGGGCTGCGGCCAGCCCGGACTTGAGCTGCTCCATCAACCCGATGTGGTCGATCAGCTGCGCCTCGGTCAGTCCGGTGCCGTTGTGGGCGGCGAGCCGGTCCAGTGCGTCCTGCAGGTCGGCGGTGGTCGGTGCGGGCGGCAGGGCGCGGTCAGCGGTGGCTGCGTCGCCGGTGCCCGAGATCATGGCGGCAGTCTATCGAACGTATGTTCGAACCGTCAATCGGATCGGCCAGGATTCTTCGACGATTTCTGGTTGCCGGCCGAGGTTTCGAGACGGTCGCTGCGCGACCTCCTCAACCACCGAGGTCGGGTCCCTGCCCCAACTCACCGGGTCTCGTCTGATCGCTCGCAAGCTCGCTGCTCGACCACCAGGGGCTGAGTTCCTGCCCCATCTCACCAGGTCTCGTCTGATCGCTCGCAAGCTCGCTGCTCGACCAGCTGGGGCCCGGGTCTCTGCCCCATCTCGCCGGGTCTCGTCTGATCGCTCGCGAGCTCGCTGCTCGACCACCAGGGGCGGCGTCCCTGCCCACCGCACCAGGTCTCGTCTGATCGCTCGCAGGCTCGCTGCTCGACCAGCTGGGTCCGGTCTGCACCGGACCGCAGGACCCAGCCACGCGGCGTACTCCTCCTCGCTGCCAAGAACCCAGCCACGCGGGGAGGTGAGGTCTCGTCTGATCGCTCGCAGGCTCGCTGCTCGACCACCTGGGGCCCGGGTCCCTGCCCATCTCGCCAGGTCTCGTCTGATCGCTCGCAAGCTCGCTGCTCGACCAGCAGTATTCGACTGCTAGTGCCCCAGGACGTGCGGGCCCTCGAGCTCATCCGCGACCTCGCAGGTGCCGTCGCGGACGTCGCAGCGGATCAGGGCTCCGTCGGGTGCGGACTCGTCGTAGACGTCGAGGATCACGTGGTTGGTGTCCTCCCAGCTGACGCCCGCGAAGCCGTCGGCGAGCAGCGGGAGCCGGAGCCGGACGTTCCCCGTCGCGCGGCGGGAGCGTCCGCGCGCAGCCAGGTCACGTACGTCGATCTCGCCGGAGTCGTCGGCGTAGACGACACGGAGGCCGAGGGGGTCGCTGAAGTCGGCCTGCCGGGCGGCGAGCTCGGCGACCTGGAGGAAGGCACCGTCCTCGAGCCTTCCGACGGAGTACTGGACCGGCGGGTAGTGCACCACCAGCCCGCGCGAGGTGACCTGGCTGACGACTCCGTTGCCCATCCCGCTGATCTCGCGCACGGAGCTCCCGGTGGTGTCCCAGACCCAGGCCCGGTTCTCGGCAGGCAGGGACGCGATCAGCTCGCCGGCGCCGGTGATGCCGTTCACCTCGAACGGGTTGTCGCAGCAGCGAAGCGACGCGGGGAACGCCTGCTCGCGGGTCGAGAGCGCGGACGGGTCCAGGGCGGTCAGGTCGACCAGCGCCGGCCCCGATGCCGATGCGAGCCACGCGACCTGCTCACCGGGGCGGTCGGTGACCAGCTGACCGCCGGAGGTGGCAACGACCGGCTCCAGCTGCAGCGATCTCTGGTTGACCCGGACGATCTTGCCGGACAGGTACGCGACGTACACCCACTGCCCGGTCTGCACGATCGCGGCGGCGCGCTCGTCGAGGTCGACACCGCGGCCGCCCTGGAGGTAGAGGAACCGGCGCACGCTGTACGGCGTCTTCGGCTTGGAGCTCTGCGGGAGCGACGAGAGGAACCTGGGGAGCTCCGTCGCGGCCGCGGCGTTGGGCGAACGACCGCCACCCGAGGTCCAGCTCTGCACCGCGGCGACGAGCGCGATGCCGAGCAGCAGGACTGCCGCCGCCATCCCCGCGCGACGTAGCGCACGACGCGCGCGCTTCCTGCGCGCCTGGTGTCCCCGGGCCACCAGTGCGTCGATCGGCGGGAGCGGGACCGCTGCGCTCTCCGCCCGCCAGGCAAGCTCCTCACGCAGAGCGGCGATGTCGATGCCTGCCTCCAGCGCACCTGCTTCCGTGGTCACCGCACTGGTGGAAGTGCCCACGGCGGCCGCGATCTCCGGGTCCGGCAGGCGCTCGTAGTGGCGCAGGACCAGGACGCAGCGCTGCCGCGGCGGCAGCGCGCTGACGGTCGCCCAGAGCCGGCCCCGCGCCGAGGTCGCCGGGTCGTCCTCGGGCCCAGGCCGGCTGCCTTCGTGCACCGCGGTCGCCGCCAGGATCCGCTTCACCCGGTCGTCGGCCGAGGCCGCCTCCTGCACCTCGCCCCAGGACAGGTACGCACGCACGAGTCCGGCCTGGGTCAGGTCGTCCGCCTCGGCCTCGCCGGCGAGGAGCACGGCCAGCCGGTAGAGCATCGACCAGCGCGCCGAGACGTACTCGGCGAACGACTCGTCGACACCCATGGCCCCAGCCTCCTCCTCGTACGACGAAGAGGAGGGGCCTGCGGTTCAGGTCTCCGAGCCGAGAGCGAGCGGCAGGACCGCCGTCGCGCCCTCGCTGCGCAGCCAGTGCGCCGCCAGGGTCATCGACCAGCCGGTCACGACCAGGTCGTCGACGAGCAGCACGCGGCGACCGACCACGGGCTCCACCTCCAGCTCGGATCGCCGCGACACCGCGGCGATCCGCTGGGCCGAGTTGGTCGCGCCGTGGCCCGGGCCGATCGAGTCGTCGCGGACCGCCACCCGACCGAGCACCGGCAGCTGCAGGTGCCGGGAGAGTCCGGCGACGAGGCTGTCGACGAGCAGCGGGTGGCTGCGCGACTCGAAGCCGACGATGCCGTCGGCGCCCGGTGACCAGTCGGCGAGCGTCGCGACCACGCCCTGCACGAGCGCGACGGGGGTCTCCTGGTCGGGGGTGCCAGGCCGGAAGAGGTCGCGGAGCGCCTGGCCGAGCCCGAGGTCCGTGAGCCGGGCGACCACGCGGCCCTCCTCGGCGCCCTCGATCTTGCCCTTGAGGTCGATGCCGAGTTTGGCGAGCGCGCTCGGCCACAGCTTGCGCGGCTGCACCGCGACGCCGGGCCGGGTCAGTCGGTCGCCCGCCCTGGCGACCGCCGACTCGGACACCGAGGCGGACAGCTCCAGGCCGCCGCAGTTGTCGCAGCGCCCGCAGTCCTCGGCACCCGGGTCGTCGAGCGCCTCGCGCAGGAAGCGCATCCTGCAGCCCAAGGTCCCGATGTACTCCAGCATCGCCGCCTGCTCGTCGCGGCGCGCAGCGGCCACCCGGTCGTAGCGCTCCTGCTCGTAGACCCAGTCCTGGCCGGTGGCCGTCCAGCCGCCCTGCACGCGGCGTACGGCACCGTCGACGTCGAGCACCTTGAGCATCATCTCGAGGCGCCCGCGGCTCAGGTCGACGTAGGTCTCCAGCGTCGCCGTCGACATCGGCCGGTCGCTCTCCGCGAGCGCCTTGAGCGCGACGCGCACGTGCTGCTCGGCCGGGAAGGCGAGGGAGGCGAAGTAGCGCCAGATGTCGCGGTCCTCGTGTGCCGGCAGCAGGACCACCGGCGCCTGGGCCCTGCCCTCGAGGCCTCGGCCCGCTCGACCCACCTGCTGGTAGTAGGCCACCGGCGACGCCGGCGCACCGACGTTGACCACGAAGCCCAGGGTCGCGTCGAAGCCCATCCCGAGCGCGCTGGTGGCCACGAGCGCCTTGAGCCGACCGGCGAGCAGGTCCTGCTCCAGGGCCAGCCGCTCGGTCGGGTCGGTCTGCCCCGAGTACGCCGCGACGTCGTGGCCGCGCTCCCGCAGATAACCCGCGATCTCCTGGGACGCCGCCACGGTCAGCGTGTAGACGATGCCGGAGCCCTCGAGCTCACCGAGGTGGTCGGCCAGCCAGGCCAGCCGCTCCTCGGGCCGGGTCAGCTGGAGCACGGCCAGGCTCAGCGACTCGCGGTCCAGCTCGCCGCGGAGGACGAGGACCCCCTCGGTGGTTGCGCCCGTGGAAACCCCCTCGTGCACTGCCAGCTGCTCGGCCACGTCGCGCGTCACCCGGGCGTTCGCGGTCGCGGTGGTGGCCAGCACCGGGATCCCCGCCGGCAGGTCCGAGAGCATGTGCCGGATGCGGCGGTAGTCCGGCCGGAAGTCGTGGCCCCAGTCGGAGATGCAGTGCGCCTCGTCGATCACCAGCAGGCCGGCGGACTCGGTCAGGCGGGGCAGCACCTCGTCGCGGAAGCCGGGGTTGTTCAGCCGCTCGGGGCTCACCAGCAGCACGTCGACCTCGCCGGCCGCGATGTGGGCGTGCACCTCCTGCCACTGCTCGACGTTGGTCGAGTTGATCGTGACGGCGTGGATGCCGGCCCGCTCGGCGGCCTCGATCTGGTTGCGCATCAGCGCGAGCAGCGGCGAGATGATCACGGTCGGACCGGCGCCCTGCTCACGCAGCAGCGCGGTGGCCACGAAGTACACCGCCGACTTGCCCCAGCCGGTGCGCTGGACCACGAGCGCGCGCCGCTTGTCAAGGACGAGCGCCGATATGGCCGCCCACTGGTCGTCGTACAGGGTGGCGTCGTCGCGGCCGACCAGAGCGCGCAGGTGGTGCTCGGCCTGCGCGCGGACGTCGGTCATGCCCGCATGTCTACCAGCGGGCCGAGTCCGCAGGTTTCGACAGGCTCAACCACCGGGGGGCGAACGCCGGGCCACCACGGCG
Source organism: Marmoricola sp. URHA0025 HA25 (assembly GCF_054059435.1). Taxonomy (NCBI): domain Bacteria; kingdom Bacillati; phylum Actinomycetota; class Actinomycetes; order Propionibacteriales; family Nocardioidaceae; genus Marmoricola; species Marmoricola sp. URHA0025 HA25. The sequence continues at coordinate 4,286,736 of NZ_JBSSCD010000001.1, read as the reverse complement.
CCGGTGTTGGCCACCACGCCGAGCAGGTCCGGCGTCGCGAGCAGCTGGTAGGGCCAGTACGTCGTGCTGATGCCGTCGACCGGCAGGGGGTAGTGGACCTGGCTCCCGTCGTGGACGTCGAGCGCGACCAGGTCCGTGGTCGTCGGCACCAGCACGTGCCCGGCGTCGAGCGACGGCATCTGGCCCAGCGTGAAGCCGTAGGGGAAGTAGGTGCGGTCGGTCGGGACGGGCTTCCTCCAGAGCTGCTCGCCGGTCTGGTCGTCGTACCCGTAGAGGGCGCCCGCGGACTTCATCACCACGACCCCGTCGCGCAGCGTCGCCTCGTACGCCGCGTCCTGTGGCTGGACCGACCACTGCTCACTGCCGTCGTCGGAGAGCGCGAGCATCCGCACGCCGTCCGCGGCGCGCTCGACGACGACCACCCGGCCCGCGTCCACCCCGACCACGTGCGCTATCGCGCCGGCACCCGCGCTCCAGGTCCACTCAGGGCTTCCGTCACCGGCGTCGAGCGCCGCGATGGCCGGTCCGCCGTTCGCGTCCGGTGCCTGCTCGGCGAGCCGGAACTCCTCGGTGCCGCCGGCCAGGACGAGGTCGCTGGTCAGCGGGCCGACGTAGTCGGCGCGCGCCAGGCCCGCATAGCTGCGGCTCCAGACCTCGTGGCCGGTGCCGGCGCTGAGCCGGGTCAGCGCGATCTTCGCGCCGTCAGGAAGAGCGGTGAGCACGTCGCCGTTGCCGAGGAACGTCGTCGCCACCGGATCACCGGAGGACTGGTCGTGGTCGAGCGAGGCGCACCACACCCGCTCGCCGTCGCTCACGTCGTACGCCGAGACGCGGGTGGGACTGCCCTTGGCGAGGTCGAGCAGCAGGAAGCGATCCCCGTCGGCGTCCCAGGCGATCCGCTTGCTGTCGGGCCGCAGGGACCAGCGCGCCTTCAGCGTCGAGGGATCGAGCAGGGTGACCGGCGCGTTGTTCTTGGTGAAGGCCAGCACCCCGCCCTCGATGCCGTACAGGTGCAGCCACTGGTCGTAGTCGTAGCCGACCCCGGCACGCACGTCACCGAACGGCGCAGCCAGGTCGTCGACCGCGACGACGAGACGATCCAGGCGCGCGTCCGGCTGCGCCCTCATCCCGGCAGCGTCCAGCAACGGGCTCCGCGGGTCGCCGACGAGCTCGTCGCGGCACGGCGGGACGGTGGCGCGAACGACCACGACGACCACGGCCGCCACGACCAGGACACAGGCAGCGAGCACGGCGACCCACCAGCGCGGGAGCGCGAGCGGCCTGCCGGCTGCGCGTCTCCCGGCGGATCTCACCGCCGTCACCAGATCCGGACGCGGTCCTCCGGGTCGAGCCACAGGCCGTCGCCGGGACGCGTGCCGAACGCGTCGTGGAACTCGCCGAGGTTGCGCACGATGTTCGCGCGGAACTCCGACGGGCTGTGCGGGTCGGTGGTGAGGTACTGCAGGTCGAGCTCCTTGCGGCGCTTGGTGCGCCACACGTAGGCCCAGTTCAGGAAGAGCCGCTCGAGGCCGGAGATCCCGTCGTGCTCCGGACCCAGCTCGTCGCCCGCGGGGTCGAGGCCCAGCGAGATCCGGTAGGCCTTGATCGCGATGGTCAGTCCGCCGAGGTCACCGATGTTCTCCCCGACGGTCAGCGCGCCGTTGACGTGCTCGCCGGGCAGGTTGCGCGGCTCGAAGCCGTCGTACTGGTCGATGAGCGCCTTGGACTTCAGCTCGAACGCCGCCTTGTCGTCGGCGGTCCACCAGTCGTTGAGGTTGCCGCGGCCGTCGTACTGCGCGCCCTGGTCGTCGAACCCGTGGCCGATCTCGTGGCCGATCACTGCGCCGATGCCGCCGTAGTTCTCCGCCGGATCGGCGTCCGCGTCGAAGAACGGCCGCTGCAGGATGCCGGCGGGGAAGCAGATCTCGTTGGTGCCGGGGTTGTAGTAGGCGTTCACCGTCTGCGGGAGCATGAACCACTCGTCGCGGTCGACCGGCGCTCCGATCTTCTCCAGCTGACGGTCGGTCTCGAAGGCCGCGATCGCCAGCACGTTGCCGACGAGGTCACCCTTGTCGATCGACAGGCCGGCGTAGTCGCGCCACTTGACCGGGTAGCCGATCTTGGGCCGGAAGGTGTCCAGCTTCTCGAACGCCCGCTGCTTGGTCTGCTCGCCCATCCAGTCCAGCGCGGCGATGCTCTGCCGGTAGGCCTGCAGCAGGTTGTCGACGAGGTCGTCCATCAGCTCCTTGGACCGCGGCGGGAAGTGCCGCGCGACGTACTCGCGGCCGACCGCCTCGCCCAGCCCGCCCTCGACGAGCGCGACACCCCGCTTCCAGCGGGCGCGCAGCTCGGGCGTGCCCGACAGGGTGCGACCGTAGAAGTCGAAGTTGGTCTCGACGAACTCCTCGGTCAGGTACGCCGCCGCCGAGCGGATCGCGCGCACGGCGAGGAATGCCTTCCACTGCTCGATGCCGGTGTCGGTGAGGACGCCCTCGAGGTGGGAGAGGTAGGACGGCTCACGGACGATCGTCTCTGCGAGCGTCTCCGCACTGCCGCCGAGGTTGCGGATGTAGACGTCGAGGTCGAACGACGGGAGCAGCGCCTTCAGCTCGTCGTACGACGTGAGGTTGTAGGTCTTGATGACGTCGCGCGTCTCGGCACGCTCCCAGTGGCCCTGGGCGAGCCGGGTCTCCAGGGCGAGCACCGTCTCGGCCGTCGCCCGCGGGTCGGGGCGGTCGGCGAGGGTGAGCATCCTCTCGAGGTAGTCGACGTACTTGGCGCGGATCTCGGCGAACTTCTCCTCGCGGTAGTACGACTCGTCGGGCAGGCCGATGCCGCCCTGGACGATGTTGACCAGGTAGCGGTCGGAGTTGCGGTCGTCGGTGTCGACGAACGAGCCGAAGAGGCCGCCGCCGCCCCGCCGCTCGAACTCGCCGAGGTAGGCGGCCAGGTCGCGCAGGTCGGCGATCTGGTCGATCGCGTCGAGCAGCCCCTGGATCGGGGTGGTGCCGAGCTCGCGGACCCGGTCCTCGTCCATGAAGCTGGCGAACAGGTCACCGATCTTGCGGGCATCGTCGCCGCTGACCTCACCCGCGGCGCAGGCCTCGATGATCGCGTGCACGTGCTCCTCGGCGGCGTCCGCGAGCATCACGAAGGGTCCCCACGAGGCGCGGTCGGAGGGGATCTCCGTCTCGTCGAGCCAGCGGCCGTTCACGTGGCCGAACAGGTCGTCCTGCGGCCGGATGTCGAGGTCCATGCCCGGGCGGGCGTCATCGAGAATCGTCACGCAGGAGACCTTATCCGCCCGCCGGTCGGCCGGAATCGGGCCGGACGGTGATCACGGTCTTCCCGAGGGTCTTGCGCTCCTCCATCTCCTGCAGCGCGCGGCCGAAGTCCTCGAGGCCGTACGTCGCCCCGATCGGCGGGTCGATGATCCCCGACTCCATCATCGGCTCGAGCTCGCGCCACTGGGCCGCCATGAACCCGGGCCGGACCATCGCGTAGGCACCCCAGCCGACGCCGCGGACGTCGACGTTGTTGAGCAGCAGCCGGTTGACCCTGACCTCGGGAATGGCGCCCGCGGTGAACCCGACCACGAGCAGCCGGCCCTGCGGCGCGAGCGCCCGCAGCGAGTCGGTGAAGAGGTCGCCGCCGACCACGTCCATCACCAGGTCGACGCCCCGGCCGCCGGTGAGCTCCTTGACCGAGGCGAGGAACCCGTCGGCGAGCACGACGTCGTCGGCTCCGGCGCGGCCGGCCACCTCGGCCTTCTCCTCGGTCGAGACGACCGCGACCGTGCGGGCGCCGTACCCCTTGGCGACCTGGATGGTCGCGGTGCCCACACCACCGGCGGCGCCGTGCACCAGCACGGTCTCCCCCTCGACGACGTGGCCGCGCTCCTTGAGCGCGAACTGCGCGGTGAGGTAGTTCATCGGGATGGCGGCGCCCTGCGCGAAGCTCAGCCGATCGGGCAGCGGGAAGACGCTGTCCGGGCCGAGGGCAACTGTCTCGGCAGCGCCTCCGTGCGGAAGGCAGGCCGCGACGCGGTCGCCGGCAGAGAGCCCCGAGCCCTCGGGGGCCGAGCGGACCACACCGGCGAAGTCGACCCCGAGCGTGAACGGCAGGTCCGGCTTGAGCTGGTACTCGCCCTTGCTCAGCAGCAGGTCGGGGAACGACGTGCCGACGGCGTGTACGTCGACGAGCACCTGCGGGCCGAACGGGCCGCCGGCCGCCGGCTCGGAGACGTCACGGACCTCGACGGCACCGGGCCCACCGAGACTGGTCACCTGGACTGCGCGCATGGCGGGAGGCTACTCGGCGCGCCGCGACTACTGTGTGCCCATGAGCGACGACGGTCCGATCAGGGTGTACCTCCTCGACGACCACGAGGTCGTCCGGCAGGGGCTCAAGGCCCTGCTCGAGGCGGCCGGCGGGATCGAGGTCGTCGGCGAGTCCGGGTCGGCCGTCGAGGCCACCAGCCGGATCCCGGCCTCCAAGCCGCACGTCGCGGTGCTCGACGCCCGCCTGCCCGACGGCTCGGGCATCGAGGTGTGCCGCAGCGTGCGCGCGGTCGACGAGTCCATCCAGGCGCTGATCCTCACGTCGTACGACGACGACGAGGCGCTGTTCGCGGCGATCATGGCTGGTGCCTCCGGCTACGTGCTCAAGGAGATCCGGGGCAGCGACCTGGTCGACGGGATCCGTCGCGTCGCCGCCGGGCAGTCGCTGATCGACCCGGCGCTGACCGCGAAGGTCCTCGAGCGCGTCCGGATGGGCCCGAGCGTCGCGCCGGAGCTGGCCGAGCTCACCGAGCAGGAGCGCAAGCTGCTCTCCCTGATCGCCGAGGGCCTGACCAACCGGCAGATCGGCGAGCGGATGTTCCTGGCGGAGAAGACCGTCAAGAACTACGTCTCCAGCATCCTGGCGAAGCTGGGCCTCGAGCGGCGTACGCAGGCAGCGGTGCTGGCCTCGAAGCTGCTCGACCGGCCCACCGGCTCGTCCACCTAGGAGCTGCCGGGCTGGTCGCCGAGCCGGACGGCCCAGCGCACCACCGTGCCGGAGGGCTGTGCCCGGGAGACCTCCAGGGTGCCTCCCAGCGCGACGGCTCGCCTGCGGGCGTTGCGGAGTCCGCTCTCCACCCGGTCGGCCGGTACGCCGATCCCGTTGTCGGTCACCGTGAGCACCACCTCGGCAGCGGTTGCGGCGACGTCGACCTCGGCGGCGTCGGCCAGCGAGTGCCGCGCGATGTTGGAGACCGCCTCGCGGAGGACCGCGAGCAGCTGCTCACCCGTGCTCGTCGAGACGGCGGTGTCGACGGGTCCCAGGACGCGCAGCGTCGGGCTGAAGCCGAGGACCGGGATGTACTCCTTGATCAGGGCGCGCACCCGCGACCGCAGTGACCCGCCCTGGCGGTGCTGCAGCTCGAAGATGGTCGTCCTGATGTCGCGGATCGTCTGGTCGAGGTCGTCGACCGCCTTGTCGAGGCGCTCGCCCACCTCGGGGTTGACCACCATCGACCGCATGCCCTGCAGCTGCAGGCCGGTGGCGAAGAGCCGCTGGATCACCACGTCGTGCAGGTCGCGGGCGATCCGGTCGCGGTCGGAGACGACGGCGAGCTCCTCGCGGTCCTCGATCGCCTGGGCACGGTCGAGGGCGAGCGCCACCTGGTCGGCGAACGAGCCGAGCAGCTCGTGCTCCTCGGTGTCCCTGATCCGGTGGCCGGCCTCGAACAGCGCGACCAGAGCGCTGGGGATGGTCAGGTGGGCGCGCAGCGGGACGACGAGCCCCTCGAGGTCGTCGGCGTGCAGGGTCTCGACCCGGTCGGTGCGACGGCCGTGCTCGACCAGCACGGCGATCTGCGGGAGCAGGGCGGGCAACCGGCCGGAGACGGGCCCGTCGCTGGTCGCGAGCACCGGCCCGTCGTCGGGGAACTGGACGACCGCGGTCGCGGCAGCGCCGGACAGGCTCCGGGCCGCGCTCGTGAACTGGTCCAGCGCCCGATCGATCGAGGTCGGCGGCTGGAGCGCCTCGGTCAGCTCCGCGGTGGCTTCGAGCCACTGCCGGCGGCGCTCGCTGAGCTGGTAGGCGCGGGCGTTGTCGATCACGAACCCCGCGGCGGCGGCCAGCGCGAGCACCAGCCGCTCGTCCTGGGTGGTGAACTGGCCGCCACCCTCCCGCTCGGTCAGGTAGAGGTTGCCGAAGATGGTCCCCCGGATGCGGACCGGCACGCCGAGGAAGCTGCTCATCGGCGGATGGTGGTCGGGGAAGCCGAACGACCGCGGGTGCGTCCGCAGGTCCTCCAGCCGCAGCGGCTCGGGTTCGTCGATCAGCACCCGCAGGATCCCGCGACCCCGGGGCAGGTCCCCGATCTTCTTGTGCAGCTCGGCGTCGATGCCGTGGGTGACGAAGTCGTCGAGGTTGCCGTCGGCGCCGATCACCCCGAGCGCGCCGTACCGGGCTCCGGTGAGCTGACAGGCGGAGACCACGATGCGGTAGAGCACGCTGTGCAGGTCGAGATCGGAGGAGATCGCCACGACCGCGTCGAGCAGCGCGAGTGCCGGACCCGGGAGGTCCGCTGAGTCGGCGCCGAGGGCGCTGCCGGTCTGGCTCACCGCCTCAGTGTGCCCGTTCGGGGCCCCCCATCAGTGAGAAGCGCGAGTTTCCTCGTCGACGAGGTCGAGCTCCGCCGCCCGGCCGAGGGTCCTGCCGGTGAGCTCCTTCCAGGTCAGCCTGAAGTGCAGGTGACGCGGACCGTCGGCCCAGGGCTCGGGTGGCCAGACCTTGCGGATGTGGCTGAGCTCCGCGTCGTCGAGCACCACGTCGGCCCGTCCCCGCGCGACCACGCTCCACCCGATCCGGCGGCCCTCACGGAAGCTGTCGACCTCGAAGGCCAGCTTCACGTTGCGTCCGTACGTCGCGAGGATGCTGAACGGCGTCGTCCGGAAGACGATGCTCTCGTCGACGACGGAGTAGTTGATCGGCACGATGTGCGGCCCGTCCGGGGTCGACACCGCGATCCGACCCGTCTGCTCCCGCATGAGCAGCGCGCGACACTCCGCGTAGCTCAGCTCTCTGACCTCAGCCATGATGTCTGTCCCTGGATGTACGGGGGACCGAGTTGTGCCCCGTGCCCCCAAGAGTGACCCGCGGCCGGGGTGATCGTGAGGGCCGATGGTCCCGTAGATGGCGGTCCAGCGACCCTGATCGGGCCAGAGGGGCGCCAGGACTGGCAGGCTGGGCGGGTGAACATCGACCCCGGCTGGCCGGTCGCGCTCGCCCTGGTGGTGCTGCTCGCGATGGCGCTCCTCGCCCACCGGGTCGCCGACTACGGGCTCGAGGTGCCCTCCCTGGTCGCCGCGCTCCGGTCGGTGGTGCAGCTCGGGGTCGTCGCGCTGCTGATCAAGGCGGTGGTCGGCAACCTCGCGCTGTCGTGGCTGCTGGTGGCGGTGATGTTCGCGATGGGCGTGCTGACCACGGGCCGGCGGGTCGAGGCGCTGCGGGCGTGGCCGTGGGCGGCCCTGGCGATGGCCGCCGGGGTCGCTCCGGTGCTCGCGGTGGTGTTCGCCACCGGTGCGATCCCGTGGGAGGGCATCGCGATCATCCCGATCGCCGGCATCGTGGTCGGCAACGCGATGACCGGGCACACGCTGGTGGGTCGTCGCGCCTTCGCGGCACTGCGCGAGGAGAAGTCCCAGTACGAAGCCTGCCTCTCGCTCGGGCTGCTGCCGGCCCAGGCCATCACCGAGTCGATCCACCGGCGCGCTCCCGAGGCCCTGCTGCCGGGCCTGGACCAGGTGAAGACGACGGGCGTGGTGACCCTGCCCGGGGCATTCATCGGGGTGATGCTCGGTGGCGGCAGCCCGGTGCAGGCCGCGACCGCCCAGGCGCTCGTGCTGTTCGGGATCATGGCCGCGCAGACGATCACGGTGGCCGTGGCCGAACGGCTGATCGCGGCGCGGCGGCTGCTGCCGGCCGACCTGCGGGTCGCGCTGATCGACTGAGCGCCCGCAGGCCTCAGCGCACCGCCACGATCTGCGCCAGCTGGAAGTGCATCGGGTCGGTGTAGCGCCAGGTGCCGCCCCACTCGAAGCCCCACCTCTTGAAGATGGCGACGATCCGCCGGTCGATCGTGCCCGCGGTGCCGCGCTGGTTGCCCGGCACGTTGAGGTCGATGGCGGTGCCCCAGGTGTGGAAGGACAGGCCCTGCGACGGGTCGTGGCCGATGTAGCGCGGCACGTAGCAGCCGCCGTACTCGCCGGGGTGGATCAGTGAGGCGTAGCCCAGCCTGACCACCTCGGTCAGCGCGGCGCGCAGCTGCGGAAGCATCGCCCTGTTGCAGCGGACCGCGCCCAGGATCGGCACCTGCTCGGTGCGGATGTACTGCTGGATCCAGCGCTGGTCGGGGTTGACCGAGCCGTCGGAGTTGACGGTGTAGGTGAACGAGCCGACGGCCTGCGCCACCGAGCCGCCGGTGAGCACCGCGGTCAACGCGGCGTGCGGGTCGAGGTTGCGACCCGGGCCGAGGATCTGGACCGTCGCCTTGTCACCGGCCAGCGCCTGCACCTGCGCGCTGATCTTGCCCGGGTCGACGCTGCCGGTGGAGACCAGCAGGGCGTTGCCCTCCTGCATGTGCAGCTTCGAGGCCCAGCGCTCGTTGACCACCGCCTTGACGAAGGACACGTTGAACGGCTCGTTGAACTGGGCCTGCGCGCCGACGTGGAGTGCCGGTGCGTCCTGGCCGTTGCCCATCCGCACGCTGTCGTCGTGGAGGGCGACCGCGTCGTGGATCGACGGCGCGATCCCGATCTCGCCGTCCGCGATGCGGTCCCAGATCTCGGCGTCCTGGGCGACGGGGGCCGGCAGGTAGCGCCGGAAGGTGGCCGGGTCGACCGCGGCGTACCGGACCTCCTGCTCCTCGACGTAGAACGACGCCATCGAGAACTGCTCGCCCGCCTGGACACCCTTGACCGCCTTGATCGCGTCGACCACGCCCGCGGGCAGCGGGTCCTGGCTGTAGACCAGGAGGTCCTGGGTGAACAGCGGGGTCTTCACCGTGCCCGGGCGCGGCATCGCGACGTCACGGAGCTCGGCGGGGACGTCGGTGCGGGTGGGTGCCGGCTTCGTCGGCGACCCGGCGCCCTGCGGAGGGGTGACCGCCGCTCCACCGCAGCCGGTCAGGCCGAGGGCAGCGACCAGTGCCAGGACGCACGCGCTGAGTACGGCGTTGACCGACATGTCCCTCCGACCCCCAGGTCCCCGGAGGCTCCATGCTATCGACGCCTGAGCACCCGCTCTGCGATCCAGGCGATGTTGTCGGCGGTCTCGCGCGGTGAGGTGCTGGGCGCGGTGACGTGGCTCAGGACGAGACGGATCACCATGTCGACCAGCGGGTCGACGCGGTGCTCGTCGAGGCCGTGGTCGTAGGTGTCCAGGTGGCGGCGCACCAGCCCGTGGGCGGCCTCGATGAGGGGCTCGACCTGGGTGGTCAGCAGCGGGAGCAGGTCGCTCTCCGCACCGTGGCTCGCCGAGAGCACGGCGTGCAGCAGCGGGTTGCCCGCGGCCATCTCGAGCACCCGGGCCGACGCCTCGCGGATCGCTCCGCCCAGGTCGTCGGGGTGCTCCTCGAAGGCCGCGTCGACGGCCCGCAGGAACACCTCGAGCTCGTGCATGATCATCGCCTCGGCGAGCTGCCGCTTCGAGCCGATCTCGTTGTAGACCGTCTGCCGGCTCACGCCCACCCGGTCGGCCAGCTTGGCCATCGTGATCGCCGCCCAGCCGCCGGAGCGGGTGAGGTCGGCGGCCTGCTCGACCAGCCGGTCGCGCCAGCTGCCTGGCTGACTGCCCGGCTGGCCGCCCGCCTCACCGACGCCAAGGAGCGCGGACAGGGCGGGCCGTGGTGTCACCGCCATCGATCCGCCCTCCTTCGTCCGACCTCCGAGGATCACCAGTCTTGCAGGCTGAGCGCGAGCGCCGGGCACGCCTGGACCGCCGCGTGGACGGCCGCGCGCTGGGACTCCGGTGGAGACTCGTCGAGCACCGTCATGACGTCGTCGTCGTCGAGCTCGAAGAGCTCGTGCGCCATCGCCTCGCACATGCCGTGGCCGTCGCAGAGGTCACGGTCGACCACGATCCTCATCGGGCGCCCTCGCGAGCCGGGTCGAAGGCCACGAAGTCGACCTTCTCCCGCACGCCACAGTCGGGGCAGCACCAGTCGTCGGGGATGTCGGCCCAGGCGGTGCCGGCGGCGAAGCCCTCGTGCTCGCACCCGGCCGCGACCTCGTAGACGAAGCCGCACCCGGGGCAGCGCGCGGCGAGCACCTCGGCCGCCTTGGCAGCCGCGGCGTCGTCTGCCGCCTTGATGGCGGCCAGCCTGGCCTTCTCGGTGTCGGTGAGGCCGTAGCGGGCAAGGATCCGGGCGCGCTTGCGTGGCTGCAGGTTCGCGCGGGTCAGGTCGCCGCCGAAGTGCGCGACCACGCGCGGGTCCATCACCCGGCGCCAGACCGGCGGGAACAGCGCGAGCACGATCATTCCGGCGTACCCGGTCGGCAGCACCGGCGACTCCTCGAAGTCGCGCAGCGTCTGGTAGCGCCGGGTCGGGTTCGCGTGGTGGTCGCTGTGCCGCTGCAGGTGGTAGAGCAGCACGTTGGTGGCGATGTTGTTGGAGTTCCAGCTGTGCGAGGGGTCCACCCGCTCGTAGCGCTGCCGGTCGCCGACGCCGACCTTCTGGCGCAGCATGCCGTAGTGCTCCATGTAGTTGACGACCTCGAGCAGGCTGAAGCCCATGATCGCCTGGATGACCAGGTACGGCGCGATGCCCCAGCCGAAGGCAACGACCATGGCACCCCACAGCGCCGCCGACATCAGCCACGCGTTCAGCACGTCGTTGCCGAGGTGGAACGGGTGCGTGTGCTTGCGGGCGTAGCGCTTCCGCTCCAGGTTCCACGCACTCCTCAGCGACCCGCCGACCGTCCGCGGCCAGAACTGGTAGAAGTTCTCGCCGAAGCGGCTCGACGCGGGGTCCTCCGGAGTGGCGACGCGGACGTGGTGGCCCCGGTTGTGCTCGATGTAGAAGTGCCCGTAGAAGCTCTGCGCGAGGGCGATCTTGGACAGCCAGCGCTCATTGGCCTCGCGCTTGTGGCCCAGTTCGTGGGCGGTGTTGATGCCGATGCCACCGATCGCGCCGATCGAGATCGCCAGGCCGATCTTGTCGACCACGTCGAGCCCGAGGTCCTCGCCCATCAGCCGGTCGGCGAACGGCAGGCCCATCCCCCAGTCGTGCAGCCCGAGCAGGTTGACCACCCAGCCGGCCGGGTTCTCGCCGGCCAGCACCGCGAAGGCGCCGACGAAGCCGGCGTACTGGATCGGCAGGAAGAGATAGGTGATCCAGCGGTAGTACTTGTCCTTCTCCAGAGCCTCGATCGCGTCGTCCGGTGGGTTCGAGCGGTCGAGCCCGGCGATGAGGTCGATCGCGGGCACCACCCCGAGGATGATGATCGGGCCGATCCACAGGATCGCGCCGACGCCCGTGACGATGTAGACCGCCGCGGCGACGAACGCCAGGCTCGGCACGACCAGGCCGATCAGCCACAGGTAGCGCTTCCGGTCGCGCCACGCATCGGTCGATCCCTCGGGGACCGTCGAGTTCGCGATGTCGCTGCCTTGTCGAGTGGCCATCGGGCTCTCCTTCCGCCGGTGGCCCGGGGAGGGTCGAGCCACTTGACAAGACGGTACGGAATGTAAAGCCATTTGACAAGAGGGTGTGACTTGTAAAGCGCTACTTGCCCACCTCGAACGTCACCGTGGTCGCCGACGGCGAGAACAGGCCGGTGCCGAGGTAGCGCACCGTCAGTGTGTGCACGCCCTTGTGCTTGTACGCCGGCAGGGTGATGCTCGTTGCCGCCGTGGCCGAGACCGTGGCCGAGCCGACCAGGGTCGACCCGTCGTAGACCTCGACGGTGCCGCCGGAGACCACGTCGCGCGGAGAGCTCACCTGGATGGTGACGACGCCCGGGAGGGCGCTCTTGTTCGAGGTGAGCACCGGGTCGGGGCTCACCGTGGCCGTGGTGGTGGTCGCCACCGGGGCCGCGCTGGTGTCGAGGCCGACGAGCAGCGGGTCGTGGTCGGAGGCACGGAACGGGTCGGGGGCGTAGAAGTCGGTGGCGTTGTCGTTGAACCGGCTGTACTCGAGCGCGACCGGCTCGACGGAGTTGATGTTCCACACGTGGGCGCCGGTGACGGTGTCGAGTGCGGCCTGGTTGGCGAGCACGTGGTCCAGTGATCCGACCACGCCGCCGAAGAGATACGTGTGCTCCCCGGGCGACTCGTGCGAGCCGATGTCGGTGTAGCCCGCGTCGCGCAGGACCTTGATCGGGTCCTCCTCGGTGTAGGCGTTGAAGTCCCCGGAGAGAAACACGCGGTCGGTGCCCGCGGCAGCCTTCACCTGGTCGGCGAACGAGACCAGCTCGTGGGCCTGGGCGACGCGCTGCGGGTTGGAGTTGCCCTGGCCGGTGCCGTCGTCCGGGCCGGAGCCCTTGGACTTGAAGTGGTTCACGATCACCAGGAACCTCGAGGCGCTGGTCCGCGCGACCGGCTGGAAGACCTGTGCCAGCGGGTCGCGCGCGAGGTCGAAGGCCGGTGCGTCGTCGACGACCGACTCGCCGACCGGCGCCACGACCGCGGTGCGGTAGATGAACGCCGTGCGGATGACGTCCTCGTCGGCCTGGTCGCCGATCGTCGAGGGCGTCGGCACGAAGGCCCAGGTGCCGGCACCCGCCTCGGCGTTGAGCGCGTCGACCAGGGTGCTCACCGCGGCGTCGCGCGGCTCGCCGAACTTCGCGGCGTTCTCGATCTCCTCGAGCGACACCACGTCGGCGCCCAGGCCGTTGATCGCGCTCACGATCTTCGCCTGCTGGCGAGCCAGGTTCGCGGCGTCGGCGGCACCGCGCGGGCCGGTGGGACCACAGTCGTTCACGGTGACGTGGTTGCCGGCGCGATCGTCGTACCAACTGCAGGAGCCGCCGGCGGCGACCCAGTCCGCGCCGGTCGTGGGGAAGTAGTTGAGCACGTTGAAGGACGCGATCTGCACGTCGCCGCCCACGGGCCCGGGACCGTCGGTGCGGGAGTGGCCGAAGGAGACCGGCGGCTCTCCGGACCCGGTGAGCTGGCCGGTGGGCTGCAGCTTCCACAGCGAGTTGCGGTAGTCGAGGACCATCGGCGCGGTGAACGTCGCCGGGGCGCCGACCCGGATCTGGTGGTCCTGGGTCAGCCACGGGAGCGGGGAGTTCTTGCCCGACGTGAGGTAGTTCAGGCTCGAGCCGTCGTCGAGGGTGACGCTGCGCGCCGCGTTGTCGGCGACCACGGCCGTGATCGCGGCAGCGTCGTGCGGGTCGGCGACCTCCGTCGGCTGCCACAGCGGCTCGGTGCCGGCGGCGAGCCCGATCTCGGCGTACTGGTTGAGGCTGTAGTTGTCGGAGACGGTGAACGGCCCCTGCAGCGAAACCAGCATGCCTTCGAGCGACTCGCGCTGCGCCGCCGAGCCGGGCAGCGCCACGACGGCGGGCTTCACGGCGGCTGCAGGAGTCGCGAGCACCGTGACGCCAGTGGCCGAGGCGGGCGCGAGCTCGGTGAGCCCGGCGAACTCCGAGACCTTGCCGGCCACCTGAACGTGGTCACCGGCGTGGACCGCCGCGGCTCCGGCGCCGGAGAACACGAAGATCCCGTCGGACGCAGTGTGCTGGGCGAGGTCGAGGTCGCCACCGGTGCCGGCGGTCTGCACGTAGAACCCGTTGAAGCCACCCGTCGGGTAGGTCGCGGTGACGACGCCCTCGGTCGTGACGGTGTCGCCGACACAGGGGCTCGCGGCAGACGTGCCCTGGATCTCGGCGATCGCCATCGTGCCCGAGCAGGTCGGCACCGGGTCGACGCTGCCGACCGCCTGCGGGGCGGGTGCCCCGGCGGTGAAGTCGGCAGCGTTGTTGTCGGTGTCCTTGCCGGCGGGGTTGCGGCTCGCCGACGTCGTGTTGCTCAGCGCCGATGCGGCCGCGGTCTCGAAGGCGGTCGCGGTGCCGTAGCCGACGAGGTCGAGCACGGACGGGTCGCTGGGGACGACGGCCACCGTCGACTGCGCCAGCACCACGATGCCGTTGGTGGCCGACATCGCAAGCGTGCCGGTCGCGTCCGGGGTGGGCAGCGCGACGCCGTTGCCGGAGCCAGCAGCTTCCTGCACCAGCCAGTGACTGCCGGCCGGCACGGAGCCCGACAGGGCGGTGAGGCCGCCGAGCTGGCCGGACGACGAGCGGTACTGCACCGACATGCCCGCCAGGCTGATCGCGTGGTCGGTCGGGTTGTAGAGCTCGACGAAGTCGTTGAGGTACGGCGCGCCGGTGTTGCCGCCCCCGCCGTACACCTCGGAGATCACGACGGCATCGCCCGCGGTCGACGCCTCCGATCCCGCGGCGAGTGCCACGGTGCCGGTCGAGGCGAGCGCGAGGGCGATCGCTGCTCGCAGGGTCGTGGCAAGGACGGTTTGCGGCATGCGGAAGTCTCCTCGAGAAGATCGACGCCCCCGGGATGCCGGCGCCTGGGGTCCTTCCTATCCCGTGCCGGGCGCCGATGTCTGCAGAACGCGCATGAACATCAGGGGCCGCTCGTCGATGCGCTAATGTCTACTTGCTCACTAGACTTTCGCGAATCCGGTCCGAGAGGTGCACCCGCCGTGTTCTCATGCAGCGTGACGCGTCGGGGGTCCCAGATCACGCGCGCCCGCACCTACCTGGTCGCGGGCCTCGTGGTGCTGGTCGCTCTCGGTGCCGTCGTCGTGTTCAACGCCCGGCCCGACTCCTCGCCCGCGTCGACAGCGGCGCCGGTGGTCCGGGTGCCCCCGCCCGGCGCGCACCCGCACGGGCGGACCGTCAAGGTTCCCGCGCCGCCGGGCCGGCCGAACATCCTGGTGGTGATGCTCGACGACATGCGGTCCGACGAGCTCAAGTACGCGCCGAACGCCGAGCGCTACGTGCTGGACCGCGGCCTGGACTTCCGCAACTCGTTCTCGCCGTACCCGCTGTGCTGCCCGGCGAGGGCCAGCTTCCTGCTCGGCAAGTACGCCCACAACCACCGCGTGCTCTACCACCTGGCGCCCTACGGCTTCGGCGCCCTCGACGACCACCTGACGATCGCCGGCCGGATGCAGCGCGCGGGTTACCGGACGGCACTGGTGGGCAAGTACCTCAACCGGTACGGCGACCAGCCCTCCAAGGTCACCGGCGGTCCCTCGGAGCACTACGTGCCGGCCGGGTGGACCGACTGGATGGTCGGCTTGGAGACGCCGTTCGCACGAAGCTCGCCGAACTGGGGCAACACCTACAACTACTTCGCGTTCACCCAGAACGTCAACGGCCGGACCGTGCCGCACACCGGTCAGTACTCCTCGACGGTGATCGGGAACGAGGTGCGCGGCCTGATCGGGAAGTACCACCGCGCCGACAAGCCGTTCTTCATGTGGGTCACGCCCGTCGCGCCGCACATCGGCGACCCGGTCGAGAGCGACGACCCGCCGCCGTACCGGGAGTCGAGGTACTGGCTGCAGCAGTTCCCGACCCCGGCGCGTCCCGACTGGGTCAAGGGCCGCTTCGACCAGGAGATCACCCATGCGCCGGGACAGCCGCTGCACGGGCCGTCCGAGGCCGACGTGTCCGACAAGCCGCAGAACATCCGCAAGTGGCGCGAGATGGTGCCGGCCGAGATCACCCGGCTGCGCGACGTGGCCCGGCAGCGCGCCGAGTCGATCTACGCGTGGGACGTGGAGTTCGGCAAGATCGTGCAGAAGCTGAAGGACACCGGCGAGTACGACAACACGGTGATCGTGTTCACCTCCGACAACGGCTACTACCTCGGCGAGCACCGGCAGCGGGAGGGCAAGATCAAGGCGCACGAGCCGGTGATCCACGTGCCGCTCCAGGTCGCGGGCCCGGGAATCGGCCACGGAGTGCGCTACCACCCGATCACCACGATGGACCTCACCTCGACGATCCTCGACCTGGCCGGCGCCCGTCCGCTGCCCGCGATGGACGGCGCCTCGGTGCTGCCGGAGATCACCGGCCCCGACCAGCCCTGGACCGTGCCGGTGGTCACCGAGGGCCTGATCACCGACGTACACCGCCACCGCGGCTCGGGCGTGCCGGACGGGTTCACGACCTCGGGCCTGCGCACCGGGCGTTACAAGCTGGTCCGCTACGCCAACGGGGACGCGGAGCTCTACGACCTGATGGCCGACCCGAACGAGCTCGCCAGCGTGTGGGACGACCCGGCCTACGCGACCGTGCAGCGCCAGCTGATGGCGCTGTGGGACCAGTACAAGGCCTGCCGTGGCGACCAGTGCAGGGTGCCGCTCCCGCGCTCGTTGTGGACCACTCCCGACTGGCTCGACGGGCAGTACCGCAACGCCCGGGTCCAGGAGCGGGACTACTACGACCGCTGAGGTTGCGGGTCCAATAGGTTGTCGGCATGAGCGAGGTCGCGGTGACGGACAACCCCGAGCAGAACCGCTACGAGGCGCGCGTCGACGGCGAGCTGGCCGGGTTCTCCCAGTACCACCTGACCCGGTCGTCGATCGTCTTCACGCACACCGAGGTGGACCCGGCGTACAAGGGCCACGGGGTGGGCTCCGCGATCGCGCGGTTCGCGCTCGACGACGTGCGGGCGAAGGGCGAGCGTGACGTCGTCCCGGTCTGCCCGTTCATCCACGGCTGGATCGACGACCACCCCGAGTACGCCGACCTGGTCCGCCGGCACGGCGACGGCGAAGGACCCTGAGCTTCGGCCCGGAGGAGAAGACGGCGTCGGCTTGGCGCTCTGAGGGCCTTCAGCGCCGGCGTACCGGCAGCTCGTTGTCGTGGGTCCAGCCACCGCCGAGCCGGCGCCCGCTGACCTCGGTCCAGGGAAGGCGCACGTAGAGCAGCCGGTTGCTGCCGCCCGCCCACGGCTTCGGGTTCCAGAAGGCGTGTCCCTCGGCCAGGCCCGGCACGTCGTCGACCAGCTCGCCCACGCCGGTCGCCACCACGCTCCAGCCCTTCTTGTCGGCGTAGTCGACGTGGTCGATCTCGAAGGCGAGCGGCCCTGCCGCGTGCCGGCCGAGCAGGCTCTCGGCCGTCGTCCGGAAGAGGATCGCGTCGTCCACGGTCGTGTAGTTGACCGGGATGATCCGCGGACCCTCCGGCACCGTGAACGCGACCCGGCCCACGATGGCGCTGCGCAGCAGCTCCAGGCACTTGTCCTGCGGCAGCACCTCGGGCTCGCTCATTCGGCCATTCTCGTGCCTGCCGGCGACATAGCATCTCCGAATGGAGAGCGCGCTCGCGATCGCAGCGATGCTGCTGAGCGTGCTGAGCGTCGTGGTCTCGGGCTGGTTCTCCGCCCGGACGGTGCGGCTCAGCCACGAGCTCGACGCAGAGCGGGACCAGCGCGAGGAGCAACGGTCCGCCCTCCAGGCAGCGAGCCGCGTCTACGAGCCGCTGGCACAGGCAGCGGCGGAGCTGCAGTCACGGATCTACAACATCGTCAGCACCGGATGGGTCGGCATCGTCGAGCGGTACCAGAGCCACGGCGACTACGCCGAGACCAGCACGGCGTTCCTCTTCGCCCACTACTTCGGCTGGGTCGAGGCCCGGCGCCAGGCGGTGCTCACCTCGAGCGGCGCGGGCGACCGGGACGCGGTCGTCATCCACGCGATCGACCACGTCCGTCAGATCATGCGCCGGACCGACCACGAGGAGGGCTTCCTCTTCTACCAGGTCGAGCAGCGCGCGATCGGCGAGCTGATGTTCTCCTGGGACGCGGTCGACGGCACCGGTGCGCGCCTCCCGCACGTCGACGGGTACGCCGCGTTCTCCCGGCGCTACCGGGAGGACCCGGAGTTCCGGCGCTGGTTCCACCCCGTCGACAGCGGCCTCGTCCTGGTCGCCGCCGGACAGCACCACCGGCTGATCGAGATCCACGGTGCGCTCCTCGCGCTCATCACGGTGCTGGACCCGACCCGGAAGTTCACGGCGCGCTACGACCTGGTGCCGATCCAGGAAGCCCCCTCGTCGGTCTGAGGCTGTCCCAAACTGGCAGAGGTGCCCAGAAGAGGCCCGCTCATTCCAGTGATTCATGCCACATCCGAGGGAGCGTGACCTCTCGACCGACCCCACGGTTCGACCCATCACAGAGTCTCATCGAAGCCCTTGCCCGAGACCACTGGACACCGATCCCAGCCCTCGCCAGCACGGGCTGAAAGGAACGGAGTGGTCATGCATGGGGCACATCGTGGGGAACATCGAAAGGTAGCCGGCGGGCCGTCGCTCGTGTGGGTCGGAGCCGCACTGCTCGTGTTGGCATCGGCCGTGGTCGGGGCACCGGCCTTCGGCGCACAGTCGGACAACGGCGACAGTCACTCTGCGCAGGGACAGGCCCACAAGGGCCAGGGGAACACCCAGGGAAAGGCGCAGGGGACAGGGCGCAAGTCGCTGCACCAGCACAGCGCGCACGGCGGCGCAGGCGCGGCCGCGGCCCGGGGCGGCGGCTCGGACGTGAGCCTGCCGCGGCCGAACGACTTCCAGGCCCAGGCCGACCCCGACGGCATGGCGAACGGCGGGGTCGACCAGCCCGGCGGCACCGGCGGCGTCGACACGACCGCCCAGGACGGCAACAACGGGTCGGGCAACGACGTCGACTGCGAGGACGACAACAACGGAGTCGGCGTACCGGGGCACTGCCGGCCGAAGGCCGACGACTCCCCGACGGGCACGGACTCGGTCGACCAGGACCAGCAGGCGTTTGCGCCGGTCGTGGTGCCGGACACGCTCGTGAGCCCGCCGCACACCGGCGACACGGTCGTGCGCGGAGTGTTCGGAACCAGCGCCCCGCTCACCAGCGCTGCTGCCGGCATCCTCCCGGACACCGGTGCCGGTCAGGCACTGCTCGGGCTGGCGATCGCCGCGTTCGTGGCGCTGGGCCTCGGAACGGCGCTCGTCCACCAGGGTCGGCGTACCAGCAGGTCCAGCGGCTGAGCGGAGAAGGCGAAGGCCCCGGTCGTCTCGACCGGGGCCTCGTCACGTGCGCGAGGGGGGAGTTGAACCCCCACGCCCTTTCGGGCACACGGACCTGAACCGTGCGCGTCTGCCTATTCCGCCACTCGCGCGTGAAGCGGGCTCAGGCTATCCCACGGCCGCAGACGTGCCCAAACCGGCCGCGGGGGTACACCGGACCCGTCCCGATAGCATCGGCGGGGACGTGAGACCGGGACGAGGCGAGGAGGTGAGGGCGTGGGTGGCCTGCAGCGCTTCGAGCAGCGCCTGGAGCAGCTGATCTCCGGCATCTTCGCCCGCACCTTCCGCAGCGCGGTGCAGCCGGTCGAGATCTCCGCGGCACTGGCACGCGAGGTCGACAATTCGGCGCAGATCCTGAGTCGTGACCGGCGGATCGTGCCCAACGACTTCCACGTCGAGCTCTCGTCGCCCGACCACGACCGGCTCCTCGGGCTCGGCACGACGCTCGACCAGGAGCTGGTCGCTGCACTCAAGGAGCACGCAGCGACCCAGTCCTACGTGTTCACCGGTCCGGTGACGATCACGCTGGAGTCGGCCGACGACCTCACCACCGGCAGGTTCCGGGTCCGTAGCAAGGCGGTCGCCCGGGTGAGCCAGGCCGGTCCGGACCCCAGCGAGACCCAGGTACGCCGGGCCACCGCGACCCTCGACATCAACGGTGAGCGGCTGCCGCTCTCACCCCCCGGCATCGTGGTCGGTCGCGGCAACGACGCCGACCTGCGCGTCAACGACCCGGGCGTCTCGCGGCGCCACGTGGAGTTCCGCGTGACCGACGACGCGAGCGGCCCACGGGTCAGCGTGCACGACCTCGGCTCGACCAACGGCGTGCTGGTCAACGGCAAGCGCGTCGAGGACGCGACCCTCGCCGACGGCGCCGAGATCCGGATCGGCAACACCACCCTGACCCTGCACCAGAGGACTGACGCCTGATGTCGGAGCTGACGCTGGTCCTGATCAGGTTCGCCTACCTGGCGATCCTGTGGATCTTCGTGCTGTCTGCCATCTCGGTGATCCGGTCGGACATGTTCGGCGCGCGAGTGGCCCGCGAGGGCGGCCGGGGCAGCGAGCGCCGGGCGGCGAAGGCCGCCGCCAAGACGCGGTCGAAGCCCGCCAAGGCCCGGCGCGGCACGCCGACGGCGGTGGCGATCGTCGAAGGGGGCAACAAGGGTGAGGTGGTCACCCTCGACAAGGCGCCGCTGCTGATCGGCCGCGGCAACGACGCGGCGATCAGGCTGGACGACGACTACGTCTCCACCCGACACGCACGCATCGGTGCCTCCGGCGACCAGTGGTACGTCGAGGACCTCGGCTCGACCAACGGCACCTACGTCGGCAACGCCCGGATCTCGCAGCCGACGGCGATCGCCCTCGGCACCCAGATCCGGATCGGGAAGTCCATCCTGGAGCTGCGCAAGTGACCCAGCTCCATCTCGTCTTCGCCGCGCTCTCCGACGTCGGGCGCGTCCGGCGCGACAACCAGGACTCCGGGTACGCCGGCCCGCACCTGCTGGTGATCGCGGACGGCGTCGGCGGCGCCGCCCGTGGCGACATCGCCAGCAGCGCGGCGGTCGACGCGATCAGGAAGCTCGACGTACCTCCCGGGGACGACGCGCTCAGCGAGCTGGCGGCGACGATCCACCTCGCGCACGACCGGCTCGCGGAGATCGTCGAGGCGCACCCCGAGCTCGACGGCACCAGCACGACGGTGACGGCTGCGGTGTTCGACGGCGCCCAGCTGCAGGTCGGCCACGCCGGCGACAGCCGCGGCTACCTGCTCCGCGACGGTGACCTGCGCCGGCTCACGACTGACCACTCCCTGGTGCAGAGCCTCGTCGACGAGGGCCGGATCACGGAGGAGGAGGCGCGGGTCCACCCGCACCGCAACCTGATCCTGAAGGCCGTCGACGGAGTGCACGAGCCCGAGCCGGACCTGTTCTCGGTACCACTCCAGGCAGGCGACCGCGTCCTGCTGTGCTCCGACGGCTGCTCGGGTGTCCTGGAGCCGTCCGAGATGGCCGCGCTGCTCGCCGAGGGACCGCTCGACGAGGCCGCGGGGGCACTGATCCGCGCGTCCCTCGAGGCAGGCAGCTCCGACAACGTGACCGTGGTCGTCGCTGAGGTAGGGGACGGCCCTGGGGCCGAGGCGGACGCCGTCGTGGTCGGCGCGGCCGCCACCGCGCCTCATCGCAACCTCGCCACCGACTCCACCGGCAACCTGACCGAGGGCGACCTGGCGATCCTCGGCGACAGCGACGACGAGCCCGACGACGTGGATCCCGAGGAGCTCCGTTACGCCCCGCAGCCGCCGCGACGGTTCGGCTGGGCGCGTCGAGTGGTCGTCCTGGCCGTCCTGGTGCTGCTGCTCGGGCTCGGTGCGGGTGCGGCGTACTCGTGGTCGCAGGGTCAGTACTACGTCTCCGACGACGGCGGCGACGTGGTGATCTTCAAGGGCGTCAAGGTCGAGCTCCCCGGGGTGAAGACCCATCACGTCGCCGAGCGCACGGACCTCGCCGTGGGCGACCTGCAGTCCTACGACGCCGGCCGGGTCCGCAGCGGCATCAGCGCCGAGGGTCTCAAGGACGCCCGGCGGATCGTCGCCGACCTGAAGGTCGACTGCCCGGAGCCGACGACCCCACCCGTGCCCAGCGCGACGCCGACCAAGCACAAGAAGCGCGGGGCGACGGCCACCCCGACACCCACGCCCACGCCCACCCCGACTCCCACGCCCACGGCGACGCCCTCCGTGCCCGCCGCGTGTGCGACTCCGGGGGCGACTGCCGGCACCACGCCGGGCGCCACCCCGGGCACGACCCCGGGCACGACCCCGGGCACGACCCCGTCCACCCCGGGTGCGACGCCATGAGCGCGACCCGCACCGGCCCCCGTGGCGGCGAGGCGAAGCCCGGGCCGCTGATGGAGTTCGTCCACCGCCGCCGGCGGGGTGCCGAGCTCTTCCTGCTCGTGCTGAGCCTCTTCGTCGGCCTGGGCGCGTACGCCGCCGTGGGTCTCGGCGTCGACGGAGCGGTGCCGGCCGACATCATGGCCTACGGCACCTGGCTCGCGATCCTGGTCGTCGCCGCACACGTCGCGATCCGGCTGCGCGCGGCGTACGCCGACCCGATCATCCTGCCGATCGTCTCGGCGCTCAACGGCCTCGGCCTGGCGATGATCTACCGGATCCACCTCGCCCAGCCCGACAAGGCGCCGACCGCCCGCACCCAGCTGGTCTGGATGACGCTCGGGGTCGTGCTCTTCGTCGCGGTGCTCGTCGTGCTCCGTGACCACCGACGGCTGCAGGCCTTCACCTACACCTCGGGCCTCAGCTCGATCGTGCTGCTGCTGCTGCCGCTCGTGCCGGGGATCGGACGTGAGATCCACGGCGCCCGCATCTGGGTGCACCTAGGCTCGCTGAGCTTCCAGCCCGGCGAGATCGCGAAGGTCCTGCTGGTGATCGCCTTCGCCGGCTACCTCGTGCTCCACCGCGACGCGCTCGCGCTCGCCGGCCGGAGGGTCCTGTTCGTCGACCTGCCGCGCGGCCGCGACCTGGGCCCGATCCTCGCGATGTGGCTGGTCAGCCTGGCGATCCTCGTCTTCCAGAACGACCTGGGCTCCTCGCTGCTGTTCTTCGGGATCTTCCTGGTCATGCTCTACGTCGCCACCGAGCGCCCCGGCTGGCTCGTCGTGGGGGGCGGCCTGTTCCTGGCCGGGGCGTACTTCAGCTTCCTCTTCGTGGGCCACGTGACCGAGCGCGTGAACGTGTGGCTGGACCCGTTCGGTGAGGGCCAGGGCTACCAGATCGTCCAGGGCATGTACGGCATGGCCTGGGGCGGCCTGACCGGCCGCGGGCTCGGCCAGGGCAGCCCGCAGATCACCCCGTTCGGCTACTCCGACTTCATCGCCTCCTCGATCGGCGAGGAGCTCGGCCTCACCGGCCTGATCGCGGTGGTCGTGCTCTACGGCATCCTCGTCGAGCGCGGCCTGCGCACCGCGCTGATCTGCCGCGACAACTTCGGCAAGCTGGTCGCGGCCGGCCTGGCGGTGGTGTTCGCGCTGCAGGTGTTCGTCGTCGTCGGCGGTGTCACCAAGCTCATCCCGCTCACCGGTCTCACCACGCCGTTCCTGTCGTACGGCGGGTCGAGCCTCGTGGCCAACTGGGCGATCGTCGCGCTGCTCCTGCGGGTCTCCGACCAGGCCCGCCGACCACCGCCGGAGGTCAGCGCGACCCCGGACGACATGGACGCGACCCAGGTGGTGAGACTGCGATGAATCGTCCGATCCGCAACCTGGCGATCGGCTGCCTGGCCCTGTTCCTGGCGCTGCTGATCAACGTCACCTACCTGCAGTACTGGCAGGCGGACTCACTGACCTCGCTGAGCAAGCACCCCGACAACCGCCGGGTGCTCGACGCGGCGTACTCACGACCGCGCGGCGCGATCCTGG
Source organism: Marmoricola sp. URHA0025 HA25 (assembly GCF_054059435.1). NCBI lineage: Bacteria > Bacillati > Actinomycetota > Actinomycetes > Propionibacteriales > Nocardioidaceae > Marmoricola > Marmoricola sp. URHA0025 HA25. Next base: position 4,263,214 of record NZ_JBSSCD010000001.1, on the reverse strand, counting down.
TCAAGGGCAAGGAGATCGCCGACAGCGTCAAGTCCGACGACGACTACAAGTACCAGCGGGTCTACCCGCAGGGCCGGCAGTACGCCCAGATCACCGGGTTCTTCTCGCGCGACTGGGGCCTCGGCGGCGTCGAGGCGACCCAGAACTCCATCCTCTCCGGCGACGACTCGAAGCTGTTCGTCAACCGCGTCATCGACCTGCTCGGCAACCAGGACCCGCGGGGCGGGAGCGTCGGCCTGACCATCAACGCCAAGGCGCAGAAGGCCGCGTACGACGGCCTGAAGGCGCTCGGCACCAACGTCCGGGGCGCCGTGGTCGCACTCGAGCCGAGCACCGGCAAGGTGCTCGCGATGGTCTCCAGCCCGACGTACGACCCCAACCGGCTCGCCAGCCACGACTTCGTCGGGGTCAACAACGAGCACAAGGACCTGCTCGACAACCAGCTCCAGCCGCTGAACAACCGGGCCATCGAGACGGTGCTGCCCCCGGGCTCGACCTTCAAGCTGGTCACGGCGGCCGCGGCGCTCGAGAGCGGGAAGTACGAGCCGGACACCATGGTGCCGGGCGGAGCGAGCCTCGACCTGCCGCAGACGAGCAAGGACCTGGTCAACGAGAGCGGCGGCTCCTGCGGCGGCGACAAGATCACCCTGACCCGGGCCCTGCAGGTCTCCTGCAACGTGTCGTTCGGCGCGGTCGGCCTGAAGGTGGGCGCCGACGCACTGCGGCAGCAGGCGGAGAAGTTCGGGTTCGGCCAGCGCTACTTCTACGACCTGGACGACTCGCTGACCCGGCAGGCTGCCAGCCGGTTCCCCGACAACCCCGACGCGCCGCAGACCGCGCTGTCGGCGATCGGCCAGTTCGACGTCGCCGCGACGCCGTTGCAGATGGCCATGGTCGCCGCGGGCATCGCCAACAACGGCACCGTGATGAAGCCCTACCTCGTCGACGAGCTCCGCTCCAACGACCTCGAGGTCCTCGACAAGACCGACCCGCAGGCGCTGACCCCCAACGCGGTCTCTGCGGCGACGGCCCGCAAGCTGACCGACATGATGGTCGCCGTCGTGGACAACGGCACCGCCACGAACGCCCAGATCCCGGGCGTCCAGGTGGCCGGCAAGACCGGCACGGCGCAGAGCGCGGCCGACCGGCCGCCGTATGCCTGGTTCGTCTCGTTCGCCCCGGCTGACAACCCGAGCGTGGCGGTGGCGGTGCTGGTCGAGAACGCCGGCGTCGACCGCGGCGAGATCTCCGGCAACGGGCTCGCCGCGCCGATCGCGAAGGCCGTCATGGAAGCGGTGCTGAACCCGTGATGACCAGCACCGACCGCTACACCAGGCTCCACCGGATCGCCACCGGCGGCATGGGTGAGGTCTGGCTCGCGCACGACGAGGTGCTCCACCGCGACGTCGCGGTCAAGTACCTCAAGCGGGAGTTCGCCGACGACGACGGAGCTCGCGCGCGCTTCCTCAGCGAGGCCCGCAGCGCCGGCGGGCTTCAGCACCCGGGCATCGCGACCGTGTTCGACTTCGGTGACAGCGAGGTCGAGGACGGCCTGCCGTTCCTGGTCATGGAGTACGTCGACGGCCAGCCGCTGTCCGAGCTGGTGGCCGCCGGACCGCTGGAGCCCGAGCGCGCACGCGAGCTCGTCCGGCAGGCCGCCGACGCACTCGCCGTCGCCCACGCCGCCGGTCTCGTGCACCGCGACGTCAAGCCGGGCAACCTCCTGGTCACCGCCGACGACACGGTGAAGATCACCGACTTCGGCATCGCCCGGGCCGGCGACGGCCTGGCACTGACGGAGACGGGCCAGGTGCTCGGCACGCCGTCGTACCTCTCGCCCGAGCAGGCCGAAGGACACGCGGCGACGGCCGCCAGCGACGTCTACGCGCTCGGTGCTGTGCTCTTCGAGTGCCTGACCGGACGGCGGCCCTTCGTCGCGGACACCCCGGTGGCTGTCGCCCTGGCCCACGTCCGCGAGCCGGTGCCGGAGCTCCCGGCCGAGGTGCCCGGGGAGCTTGCCGCGGTGACGCGCCGCGCCCTCGCGAAGGATCCCGACGAGCGCTACCCGGACGCCAGCGCGTTCGCCGCAGCGCTTCGTGCGGTCGCGCCCGAGCACACGATGGTGCTGAGCGCACCGCTGGCGCCCGTCGCGACCCCGGCGCCCACGCCCGCCCCGCTGGGCAGGTGGCTTCCCGCCGGTCGGGAGCGCGTCCTCTGGGCCGTCGGCGCAGCGCTGGCCCTCGTCATCGCGATCGCGCTCGTGGCCACCGCGCTCCACGACGGCAGCGGGACGGACACGCCGCCTCCGGGATCCTCGCCGAGCACGGCTGGGGCCTCGCCGTCCGCGCCGGCGACCGTCAACGTCGACGCGGCCCGCTACCTCGGCAAGCCGGTTGCGACGGTGAGGGCGGAGCTCACCACTCTCGGACTCGTGACCACCGTGCACAAGGTCGCCAACCCGGGCGGGCAACCCGCCGGCACGGTCAGCGCCGTGCGGCCGGCCGGGCCGGTGAAGGTGGGCACGACGATCACGCTGGACGTCCTGGGGCCCGCGCCCACGGCGGACGGGGGCAAGGACAACTCCGGCCCGGGCAAGGGCGGCAAGGGCAAGGGGAAGGGCAAACACTGATGAGGGGACACCGTCATGGCTGAGACTCCAACCGGGCAGGGGCAGGCTCCGGTCCCGCACCGGGTCGGGGGCCGCTACGAGCTCGGCGAGCTGCTCGGACGCGGTGGCATGGCCGAGGTCCGCAAGGGCACCGACGTCCGGCTCGGCCGGACCGTGGCCGTCAAGCGGCTGCGCACCGACCTCGCCAGCGACGCCAGCTTCCAGGCCCGCTTCCGCCGGGAGGCACAGTCGGCGGCCTCGCTCAACCACACCGCGATCGTCTCGGTCTACGACACCGGCGAGGAGCCCGCCTCCGACGGCACCCACGTCTCCCAGCCCTACATCGTGATGGAGTACGTCGCCGGGCGCACCCTGCGCGACATCCTCCGTGAGGGCCGCAAGATCCTTCCCGAGCGGGCGCTCGAGATCACCTCGGGCGTGCTCTCCGCGCTCGACTACAGCCACCGCGCCGGGATCATCCACCGCGACATCAAGCCCGGCAACGTGATGCTGACGCCCGCCGGCGACGTGAAGGTGATGGACTTCGGCATCGCCCGCGCCGTCTCGGACGCACAGAGCACGATGACCGCCACGGCAGCCGTGGTCGGCACGGCGCAGTACCTCTCGCCGGAGCAGGCGCGCGGCGAGACCGTCGACTCGCGCTCCGACGTGTACTCCACCGGCTGCCTGCTCTTCGAGCTGCTCACCGGGCGGCCGCCGTTCGTCGGTGACAGCCCGGTCTCGGTCGCCTACCAGCACGTCCGCGAGCAGGCGCCGCAGCCGTCGTCGTTCGACGCCGACCTCCCGCCGCAGATCGACGCGATCGTGATGAAGGCCCTGGCCAAGAGGGTCGAGGACCGCTACCAGAGCGCTGCCGCGATGAAGGACGACATCGACCGGTTCCTCGCCGGCCGGCCCGTCCAGGCCCCGCCGGTCGCCGCGGACACCGCGACCGCCTTCATCCCTCCGGTCGGACCGCCGGTCCACGACACCGCGGCGACCGCGGTCGTGCCGCAGGGCCGCTACGACGACCGGCCGCCCGAGAGGCGTCGTACCGCACCGCTGATCCTGCTCGGCCTGCTCATCGCCGCGATCGTCGCGGCGGCAGCGATCCTCGGCCCGAAGCTGATCGGCGGCGGCAACGACCAGATCCCGGTGCCCACCGTCGTCGGGATGACGCAGGACCAGGCGCAGCGGACGATCGAGGCGGACGGACTCACCGTCGGTGACGTCACCCAGGCGGCGAGCGCCGACGTGGAGAAGGGCCGCGTGATCAGCCAGTCCCCGGACGCCGACGCCTCGGTCGACCCCGACTCCGCGGTGGACTTCGTGGTGTCCTCGGGCAAGCCGGACGTGACGATCCCCGATGTCGTCGGCGACAACAAGGACAGCGCCCGCGCCCAGCTCGAGGAGCTCGGACTGAAGGTGCGGCTCAAGGAGGTCGACTCCGACGAGGCCAAGGACAACGTCGTGGCCCTGGCCCCGGATGTCGGCAGCCAGGTCTCCGCGGGCAGCGTGGTCACGATGTCGGTCTCGAAGGGCCCCAAGGCGGTGCCCGACGTGGTGGGCAAGACCGAGACGCAGGCGACCAAGCTCCTGCAGACCGCCGGCTTCGAGGTCGACTCGGTGCCGGACACCGCCAGCACCGAGCCGAAGGGCACGGTGACGCGGCAGAGCCCGCAGGCCGGCACGAACCAGAACGCCGGCACGACGATCACGATCCTGGTCTCCACCTACGAGCCGCCGCCCACCGAGCTGCCGACACCGACCGACACCCCGACGGGGACACCGACCCCGTAGCCAGCGGTGCCGGTGGCCGAGCGGCGCGCCCGGCCCACCGGGTGGTCGAGCAGCGAGCGCAGCGAGCGATCAGTCGAGACCCCGAAACACCGGATGGTCGAGCAGCGAGCGCAGCGAGCGATCAGTCGAGACCTCCCAACCACCGGGTGGTCAGCAGCGAGCGTCAGCGAGCGACCAGTCGAGACCCCGCAACCACGGGTGGTCGAGCAGCGAGCGTCAGCGAGCGATCAGTCGAGACCTCGGAACCTTGGGCAGCCAGTCCGGGTCCCAGGGGCGGCCATCAAGCGAACCCCTGTCGCAGGGACTCGTTGTGGGTGATGATGAAAGACGTGCCGCGACAGAAGCACTCCGAGAGCGACTGCACCTGAGGAGTCACCATGAAGTACACCCATGCGAACGCGGGGAGTGGGACTCCGAACGTCGAGACCGATCTTTCCGTCCTGCTCGGAGGACTGCTCGTCATCGTGTTCGGGCTGGCTGCCGTGCTCACCGCGATCGGGATGGGTTGGACAGGCGCAGGAGTGCTCGGGATGACACTGCTGATCGTGGCTCGGAAGGTGTCCGTGAGCGAGTCCGCGCGCGTGCTACCGCTCATCATTGCCGGCCTTGGGGTCGCTGCCCTGGTCGGCGCAGTCTTCGACCTGCTCACCTGATCGCATCGCTCGCGCGACGGCGAGTCCCCTCGAGCTGACTGGTCCCGGGATGGCACGCCGCGCGTGACGACGTCATTTGGCACACCTGGGCTGTCCCGCACTGATGCGGAGAGCTCTGGTGTGCCAACCGGCACATGCCGGCTCAGTTCCGTGTGCCCGCTCCGGCGGCAGGATCTGGGCCCGCCACGGTCAGCGCCGCGATCGCGGTGGTCACCGGCACGGCGAGCACGAGGCCGATGCCGCTGACCAGCGTGCGCACGACCTCCTCGGCGATCGACTCGCTCGACAGCAGGTCGAGCAGCGGCCGGTCGTAGAGGGCGAGCAGCAGCAGCACGGCCAGCGCGCTGCCGGCGTACGCGAAGACGATCGTGTAGATCGTCGAGGCGATGTGGTCGCGTCCGATCCGCATCGCGCTGGTGAACAGGCCGCGCCGGGACAGCTCCGGGCCGGCCTCCCGGAGCTCCCAGACCGACGACGCCTGGGTGATCGTGACGTCGTTGAGCACGCCGAGGCCGGCGATCACGAGCGCGCAGGTGAGCAACCCCTGGAACGAGATGCTCCCGGCGAACGACGAGAGCAGCGCGGTGTCCTCGCTCCCGGATCCCGACAGCGTGGCCAGGTGCACGGCGAGCAGGCCGACGCCCGCGGTGATGCCGATCCCGACCAGCGTGCCGGCGAGCGCCGCGCTCGTGCGCACCGACGGTCCGTGCGCCAGGTAGAGGACGACGAACATGATCGCCGCCGACCCGACCAGTGACACCGCCAGCCCGTCCGACCCGGACAGCAGCGCGGGCAGCATGAAGCGGAACAGCACGAGGCCGCCGAAGCCGAGGCTGACCAGCGCCAGCAGCCCCCGCACGCGGGCCACCAGGGCCACGACGAGCACGAACAGGGCACCCAGGATCCACAGCGGCTTGAGCCGGACCACCTCGTCGAAGGAGTACGCCGCCGGGCTGCCCGCCTGCGCCGGCACCCGCATCAGCCGCACGGTGTCGCCCGCATCCACGCCCGAGGAGGACACCGCCGGCGGGACTCCGACAGCCTGGGTCGTGCCCTTGTCCGGCCCGGTCGTGAGCAACACCTCGAGGTTCCCGCAGGTCGTGGACTCGGCCGTCTCGCCCCTGGAGTCCGCGGGGCACGCGGCCTGCACCTTCACGACCCTGGCCTTCTGGAAGGTGACGCCGGGTGCGGCGAACTGCGCCTTCGCCTGCAGCTGGTGGACGGTCGCGGAGTCCGGCCACAGGGTCACCACGCCGACCACCGCGGCGGCTGCGCAGATGCCGAGGAACACCAGCAGGACGGTCACCGGACCGCGCGCGAGCGCGACGTCCGGTGCGTCGTCACCGCGCCGGTGCGAGTGCGCGTGCGAGTGGGCCACGGCGCCGTCAGCCCCGGCTCGAGGACGCGTCGGCCTTGGCGTACTCGAGGGTCGTGCTCCCCTCGTAGCCGGGGAGCTTCAGGCGTGCGCTCGGCGTCACGTCGTACCCGAGGCCGCGGGCGACGACGGCGGTGAGGTACGCGTCGATGTAGTCGCTGTCGTCGAGGCTGGTCTGGAGCCGCGTCGGGTCGCCGATCGCCGAGATCCGGTACGGCGGGGAGTACGGCACGCCGTGGAGCATGACGGTGTTGCCGACGCACTTGATCCCCGTGGTGGAGATGACCCGCTGGCCCTGGAGCGTCATCGCCTCGGCTCCGCCGGCCCAGAGCGCGTTCACCACCGCCTGGATGTCCTGCTGGTGCACCACCAGCTCGTTCTCGTCCTTCTTCTCCTCGCGGTACCTCTCGACCTCGCTCCTCGGTGCGTCGTCCAGCACGACGGTCAGCCCGGGGCCTGCGACCGGTGCGAACCCGGACGGCTGGCGCAGCTCGTCGACCTGGGCCTGCAGCCGGGTGACGCTGGCGTCGTCCACCTGGTGGCTGAGCTGGTCCACCTCGCGGTTCAGCGAGGCGATCCGGGCCTGGAGCTCGTCGGAGCGCTGCTTCTCCGCGCGCACCACACCGTCGAGGTCGGTGATGCTCGCGGCGCGCAGGTCCAGCCCCTTGGAGCTGAGGGCGGTGGTGGCGAACAGTGCGCCGGCCACGACGAAGGCGACGGCTGCGGCGACGTGCCAGCTGCGCAGCGGGCGCCGGTGCCGGGTCGACTCGTGCGTCACCTGGGTCCAACCTTTCGGCCAACATGTCCGGCCCCTGCCCGCACCGGGCCGCGCGGTGACTAAGGTAACCGACGACCCCATTCCACAAGGAGCCACCGTGTCCAAGCCCGCCGCCCGCAAGCCCACCGTGATGGTGAGCGGCTACGAGACCTCGCTGGTGCGCTGCGCGGTCGCACTGCTCCTGGTGCTGGCCGGCATCGTCTGGATCACCGTCTACACCCAGTTCGCGATGGACGCGGCCAACTACGTCAAGCTCCCCGGGGTCAAGAAGCCGGACACGCCCTTCCCCTGGATGTCGGACCTCAAGCGCTGGAACTACGTGATCGGGTTCGGGCTCGTCCTGCTCGGACTCATCGTGTCCGCCCACAAGAAGACGCCGCTGGGCCGCGGGCGCGGGGTCGTCATCGGCATGCTCGGCTGCTTCCTCATCGGCCTGGTGTGGATCGTGCTCTTCTACTTCGTCGGCCAGGACGACTCGGTGCACATCCCGGTCATGGACCAGCTCCAGCAGTCGAACCTGCTCGTCGGGGTCGGCTTCATGGCGGTCGGGTTCACCTTCGCCACCAAGTGGGAGTGACGCGCCAGGCACACCCCGGTTGTCCCCAGGCTGGGGACAAACCTGTGGAGAACTACAGCGCTGTGATTCGGTCCGTCAGGGGGTGACGGCCATGGCCGTCTGGCTGCCGGGATGCGCGGCCCGCGCGGCCACGATCGCGGCGGAGAAGATCGCGAACGGGATCAGTCCGTGGAACAGGCCCAGCCACGGTGCGTCGTCGCCGGAGAACCCGAGGACGACCTGGACCACCACCATCGCCAGGATCGCGCCGGCGAGCGCGACGCCACGCTCGACCTTGGCGAAGAAGGCGACCACCAGCAGGACCAGCGCAACGACCGGGATCACCATCCCGCCCACGATGCCGTGGATCTCGAAGCCGACAGCGCCCTGGAAGTCCGGCGACTTGTCCTCCCAGCCCTTGAGGACGTCGTGGTCGAGCGTGCCGCCGCCGTCGATCCAGTGGAACAGGCCCGCGATCGCCCACACCATGGCCATCGCCTGGACCGCCACGGCGATCGCGATCACGTCGGCAAGCATCCGATAGGTCTTGCGCATGAGCTGACTCCTCTCGTCGGTCCCCACCCAGAAGGATGTGGTCCGCAGCGGTCGAAGTCAGGCCGACGCGCCGAGCGTCACGACAACGCTGCGACGCGCACCGCGACCAGCACCAGGCAGACGACGGCGAACGAAGCCATCGACGTCCACTGGAACGCGGGCCGCCGTTGTCGCGGCGCGTAGACGACGAGCGCCGCGAGCAGCGCGCCGCCGAGCAGGCCGCCGAAGTGCCCCTGCCAGGAGATGAACGAGCTCGCGGTCAGGGTGAAGACCACGTTGATGCCGATCCACAACAGCAGCTGCTGCACGTTGGCCCGCAGCTTGAGCCCGACAACCAGCAGCGCGCCCATCAGCCCGAAGATGGCTCCCGAGGCGCCGAGCGTCTGGGTGTGCTCGCTGGACAGCCAGAGGACCGCGGTGCTCGAGGCCAGCCCGGAGAGCAGGTAGACGGCGAGGAAGCGTGCGCGGCCCAGGATCATCTCCAGCTGCGGACCCAGGAAGTACAGCGCAAGCATGTTGAACCCGATGTGCCAGACCTCGACGTGGCTGAACACCGACGTGGCGAGCTGCCAGTAGGCGCCTCCCGAGACGCCCTCGACCAGCGACGTGGTCCCGTCGGAGTTCCCGAAGAGCGTCGTCCTGGGCAGCAGCGCCAGCTTGTCGACGAGCGCCGAGGAGCCGCCACCGGCAGCGACGATGGAGACCCAGACCGCGACGTTGAGCGCGATGATCACGATCGAGGTGAGCGCCGGGTTGGCGGAGTGCGCCCCGCCGTACGGGAGCCGCCCGGTGCGCGTGGTCCGCGCACCCTCCTTGACGCAGTTGGGGCACTGGAACCCGACCGACGCCGAATTCATGCAGTCGGGGCAGATCGGGCGCTCGCAGCGCTGGCAGCGGATCCAGGTCTCGCGGTCGGGGTGCCGGTAGCACACCGGTGCAGCGGCGACGGATCCGCCGTGGGCGTCGGTCATGACGTGCGGAGCTCAGTCCCGGCTGATCTCGACGGTCTCGATGACCACCGGGTCGATCGGCCGGTCGCCCGGGCCGGTCGGGGTGCCCACGATCGCGTCGACGACGTCGCGGCTCTCCTGGTCGGCGACCTCGCCGAAGATCGTGTGCTTGTGGTTGAGCCAGGTCGTCGGCGCCACGGTGATGAAGAACTGCGAGCCGTTGGTGCCGGGGCCCGCGTTGGCCATCGCGAGCAGGTAGGGCTTGGTGAAGCCCAGCTCGGGGTGGAATTCGTCCTTGAACGTGTAGCCGGGACCGCCGGTGCCGGTGCCGAGGGGGCAGCCGCCCTGGATCATGAAGTCCGGGATGATCCGGTGGAAGGTGAGCCCGTCGTAGAACCGCCCGGTCCTGCCGCCGTCGGCCTGGTAGTCCTTGGTGCCCTCGGCGAGGCCGACGAAGTTCTCCACGGTCACCGGAGCGTGGTGGGGCAGCAGGTTCACCACGATGTCACCGCGGTTGGTGTGCAAGGTGGCCTTCAGGTCCGACATGTGGTGCCTTCCAGACGGAGTCCACCGGGAGGCGTGTGCAGCCCCGGCGGTCAGCGGATGTCGGCCTCGATCCTGCCATGCCCGGCAAGCCGAGCGGCACCCGATCGGCGGGTTCCGCCGCGACCACCTCCGGGGCATGATCGGGGAAGGGCGGGGAACAGGAAGCCTGCCCGCCCGCAACGCACGCGAGGGAGAGGACCCCATGCGCACGAGGACACCGTCGAAGAAGAGCCTCACCGACCAGGCCAGCGACTTGGTGGAGCAGATGACGCCGCACGTCGAGGCTGCCCGGGAGCGGTTCGTGAACGACGTGCTGCCGGTCGCCCAGAGCGTCCTCGCGGATGCGCGCGAGACCGCCCGCGAGGTCGCCAAGGACGCCCGTGCCGCGGCCGAGGAGGCCGCTGCCAACGCCGAGAAGTCCAGCCGCAAGAGCCGCAAGAAGGCCGCGAAGCGTGCCCGCGCGAAGGCGGGCAAGATGGCCGCTGCCGCGGCGGCGGCCGCGCCCGTTGCTGCCCCGCTGGCAGACCGGATCGGCGAGAAGGTCGGCCCGAAGCCCAAGCGCCGCAAGCGGTTCCTGCTGCTGGCCGTCCTCGCCGGGGTCGGCGCCGTCGTGCTGAAGAAGGTGCGTGGCGGAGCACCGAGCGGTACGTCGTACGTGCCGCCGCGGCCGGCCCCGACCCCGCGTCCCGCCGCCTCCGACCCGGTGTCCACGGCGACGCCGCCGCCGGCACCGCCGGAGTCGCACTTCGAGCCCGACCCCCTCAAGGGCACCACCGACATCGGCGGAGCAGGATTCGACGAGGTCGCCGCGGATGCCGCGGAGGGACCGCAGCCGGTCACGACGCCGGACCAGCCCGCCGAGGTCGAGGACGTCTCCGAGGACGCCCGGCACGCACGCAAGAGCTGAGCTACGCCGCCCGGCTCAGGTCGTCGAGCCGGCCCGCAGCTCGGGGAACTCCTCGCGCACGCGCCTGATCGCGCGCAGCTCTGCCCAGAAGCTCAGGAACGGGATCGTGCCGCACACCAGCGTCACCAGCGTGAACACGATCGGCCACCGCGCGCGCAGCGCGAGCATGAAGGCGACGAGCACGAAGACCATGTAGATGAAGCCGTGCGCCGTGCCGAGGTAGAGGTTGATGTCCGAGCCGAGCTGCCAGCCGTGGCTGCCCTGCGGCAGCACGCTGGGCCAGATCTTGTGCACGTACTTCAGCGGTACGCCGATCACGACCAGGGTGATGATCGACAGACCGACCACGGTGGCCAGCACACGGTAGGCGTTCAGCAGCGGCTTCACGGCTCCGAAGGTACCGGCGACGCGTTCGCGCCGATCCCTCCGGGTCCGTCTCGACGGGCACGGGTGTCGGCGGTGCCGCAGGGGGAACTGACCCTCCATGGACGCACGCGCGCCACGTCTCGCGATCGCGCTGGCGGTGCTCGGAGCCGCCGTCGCGACGTACCTCACCCTGGTGGAGACCCACGTCGTCGACCATGGCTGGGACCCGCTCTTCGGTGACGGCACCGACGAGGTGCTGCACTCGTCGGTGTCGCGCGCTCTGCCGTTCCCGGATGCGGCGCTGGGACTTCTTGCCTACGCCGCAGAGGCGGTCCTGGGCCTCACCGCCGCCGGCGACCGGTGGCAGCGACGACCGGTGCTGCCGCTCGCGTTCGACCTGGTGGGCCTCGGGCTGGCCGTCGCCGCCGTGGCGCTGGTCGCGCTCCAGGCGACCGTCGTGCACTCCTGGTGCACGCTCTGCCTGTGCTCGGCGGCGCTGTCGTTCGCGATCCTCGCGGCGGGTCGCCTGCACGAGGCGCGCGGCGGCCTCGCACTCGTACGCACACGCAGGGCCGCTGCCGGCCGTGGTCCGGAGCGCTCGTCGGGCGGTGACCCTCACAGGTCCATGTGGATGAGCTCCCAGTGGTGGCCGTCGGGGTCGAGGAACGACCACCCGTACATCGGCCCGTCGGCGATCCGCGCCTGAGCCTTCGCACCACCCGAGGCCAGCGCCTGCTCGACGAGGTCGTCGACCTGCTCGGGGCTGTCCGCGGAGAGCCCGATCACCACCTCGCTCGAAGGCGGCACCGGCTTCGCGGTGAAGGTCGTGAAGAGGTCCTCCACGAGCAGCATCACGAACGCGTCGTCGTTGACGACCATCGCGGCCGCGCGGTCGTCGGTGAAGTCCGGGTTGAACGTGAACCCGAGCCCGGTGAAGAACCTGACGGATCGGTCGAGGTCCTTCACCGGGAGGTTCACGAACACCTTCCGCGGTTGCGTCGTCATGCCACCGCCAGCTCGAGCTCGTCGGCGTCGGCGGTTGCCTCTTCGGACCCGCCCGGGGCCTGCGGGTTCCGGATGACGGCGAGGGCGATGCCCACCGCGACCAGCACGAGCACGGTGGCGACGACGAAGCCGCGCTGGTAACCACCGACGAGCGCCTCCTTGACGGGGCTCCCGGCCCTGGCGAGCGTCTCGGTCCGCGCGGTGGAGAGGGTCGCCAGCACCGCGAGCCCGAGGGCGGCACCGACCTGGCAGGTGGTGTTCACCAGCCCGGAGGCGAGGCCGGCGTCCTCGGGTCGCACGCCCGACATCGAGAGCATCATGAGCGCGGGGAAGCTGATCCCGACGCCGGCGCCCATGAACAGCACGGACGGCAGCACGTCGACGAGGTACGTGCCGTCGACCGGCACGCGGGCGAACAGGCCGAGCCCGACGGCGATCATTGCCAGACCGGGGACCAGCACGGTGCGCGCACCGAACCGCATCGCCAGTCGCTCGGTGTAGCGCACCGAGAGGACTGCCATCACGATCGTGCAGGGCAGGTACGCCAGGCCCGTCTGCAGGGCGTCGTACCCCTTGACCTGCTGGAGGTAGAGCACGCCGAGGAAGAACATCCCGAACATCCCGGCCACGGTGAGCGCCTGGATGATGTTGGCACCGGTGACGTTGCGCGACCGGAAGATGCCCAGCGGCACCAGCGGCTGAGCGCAGGTCGCCTCACGAATGACGAAGGCGACCAGCAGCGCGACCGACGCGGCCGCGAAGCCGACGGTCCGCCCCGCGCCCCACCCGTACGTCGCGGCCGGCGACACGATCGTGTAGACGGCGAGCATCAGCGCCGACGTCACGAAGACCGCTCCCGGCACGTCGGCGCCCTTGGCCAGGCCCATCCCACGGTCGCGCTCGACGTACGTGCGCGCGGCCAGTGTGGTCGCGACGCCGATCGGCAGGTTGATGAAGAAGATCCAGTGCCAGCTCACCAGCTGGGTGATCGCGCCCCCTGCCAGCAGCCCGATCGAGCCACCGGCCGAGGCGACGAAGGAGAAGACGCCGATGGCGCGGGCCTGCTCGGAGGGCTGGGGAAACAGGGTCACGATCATGCCCAGGATGACCGCGGAGGTGAGCGCACCGCCGGCGCCCTGGACGAACCGCGCAGCGACCAGGACCGACTCGTCCTGGGCGAGGCCGCACGCGAGGCTGGCGGCGGAGAAGAGCGCCAGACCCGCAAGGAACACGGCGCGGCGTCCGACGAGGTCACCGAGCCGGCCGGACAGCAGGAGCAGGCCGCCGAACGAGATCAGGTAGGCGTTGACCACCCAGGCCAGTCCGGACTGCGTGAAGCCGAGGTCGTCCTTGATGGCCGGGAGCGCCACGTTCACCACCGTCGCGTCGAGGACCATCATCAGCATCCCCACGCAGAGGACGATGAGCGCCGCCCAGCGCGAGCGCTCGGTCCCGGTCGCCGAGGCGGCCTCGGGGCTCGTGTCCACCGGGCGGTCGTCCCGGGCTGCGAAAGTGTCGGTCATCGCTGGTCTCCTTGGAGGGAAGGATCGGTCACCCATGCAGACAGCCGGGCGACGCAGAATTCATTGCCGGATCACCGATGAGTTCTCGCGGTCCGGCGGGTCTGTACGTGAAGGCGATACCTGGGTAGGTCGCCCGACAGCGCGGAGGAGTCGAGAATGTCTCTTGAGATGAGCGAGACGACGCACACCGATCGCGGCGGTGAGGCGGGCCCGGCCGGGGACGACTTCCCCCGGGTCGCCGATCCCTTCCGTCGCGAGCTCTTCGCGCACTGCTACCGGATGGTCGGGTCGGTGCACGACGCCGAGGACCTCGTCCAGGAGACCTACCTCCGCGCCTGGAAGGCCTACCACGGGTTCGAGGGGCGCTCGTCGCTGCGCACCTGGCTCTACCGGATCGCCACGAACGTCTGCCTGACCTCCCTGGAGGGCAGCGACCGGCGACCGCTTCCGACGGGCCTGGGCGCGCCGAGCACGGTCGCCGGCGAGCCGCTGGTCAGCGCCGACGAGGTGCTCTGGCTCGAGCCGGTCCCCGACTCGATGATCGCCGACCCGGCCGACCAGGCCGCCGCGCGCGACACCATCCGACTGGCCTTCGTCGCCGCGCTGCAGCACCTGCCACCGCGCCAGCGGGCGGTGCTGATCCTGCGCGACGTGCTCAGGTGGCGCGCCAGCGAGGTGGCCGAGGCGCTCGAGATGTCGACCGCCGCGGTCAACTCGGTGCTGCAGCGGGCACACGCCCAGATGGAGAAGGCGCAGCTGAGCGTCGACAGCGCGCACGAGCCGGTCGCCGACGAGCACAAGGAGCTGCTCGAGAAGTACGTCACCGCGTTCTGGGAGAAGGACATCGACGGCATCGTGGCGCTGCTGAAGCAGGACGCGATCTGGGAGATGCCGCCGTTCGTCGGCTGGTACCAGGGCGCCGAGAACATCGGCAGACTGATCGATTTCCAGTGTCCGGGCGAGCGCCACGACATGCGGATGCTGGCCACGAGCGCCAACGGCCAGCCGGCGTACGGGCTCTACATGCGACAGCCGACCGGGGAGTTCACGCCCTTTCACCTGCAGGTGCTCACCATCACCGACGGCGCGGTCAGCCACGTCGGCGCGTTCTTCGACCTCGACCTGTTCGAGACGTTCGGCCTTCCGCCGGTCGTTCGCGACGAGGACTTCGCCGCATGAGCGCGCCGTCCGCCGCACCCTCGCACGCCCCCCTGCTCGAGTCGCTGGAGATGCTGGAGCGCGCGGTCGGCTACACCCGCGTGCAGCTCCAGGCCGTCACCCCCGAGACGCTGTGCCTGCCCACCCCGTGCGACGGGTGGCGACTGGGCACCCTTCTCGACCACATGGGCGAGTCGCTGGACGCCCTCACCGAAGCCGCCGACCTGGGCCACGTCGCGGTCGCCGACGTGCCGCCACCCACCCCAGCGTCCCCGGTCGACGCCGTCGAGCGGCTCCGGGTGCGCGCCTGCTCGCTGCTGGGCGCCTGGTCGGCGGTGGCGCGCGACGACGACGTGATGGTCGGTGACCGGCCGCTCTCGTCCTCGTTGCTGGCCTGCGCCGGCGCGCTCGAGGTGGCGGTGCACGGCTGGGACGTCTCCCAGGCGACCGGCGTGCGCGCACCGATCCCGGCAGCGCTCGCGCGCGACCTGCTGATCTGGGCCGACGTGCTGGTCAGCGACGCCGATCGGCCGCGACGCTTCGGCTACCCGATCACGGGGCCGTCGGTCGGGCCGTCCTCGAAGCTGGTGATGAGGCTCGGGCGGGAGCCCTAGCCGCGCCGGCGTCGGCAGCGCTCCACTCCTCGGCGAGCAACCCGTACGACAGCCCGTCCAGCCATTCCCCGGAGCGGTGCAGCGACTCCTTGACGGCGTGCGTCTCACGGCGCATGCCGATCCGTTCCATCAACCGCCACGAGGGCTCGTTGTCGGCGAAGCAGTGCGCGACCAGGCGGCGCAGCCCGAGCTCCTCGAAGCAGATCCGCACCACCTCGCGAACTGCCTCGGTGGCGTATCCGTGTCCCTCGACCGCCGGGGCGATGCACCAGCCGACCTCGGCCTGCACACCCACCGCCCGGTCGACCACCTCCGCCTGGGCCCAGGGGTCCTCCGGCGCGATCATCAGGTCACCGATGACGGTGCCGTCGAGCTCGATGACCAGCGTCTTGGCCATCCTGTCGGCGTCGCTCATCGCCTCGACGAACCGTTCGCGGTCCGTGGCGGCGCTCGTCATCCAGCGCCCGACCGACTCCTGCCGCCTGATCTGCCACAGCGCCTCGAAGTCGTCCTTCGAGACCGGCCGGATGCCGAGCCGCTCGGTCGACTTCGGCCAGGACAGGGCGGCGATGTCCGCGAGGTCTGCCATGCGCCGATCATGGCGTCACCGCACCACGGTACGCACCTGATTACCGGTTCAGCGCGCTGAACCAGGGGCGAGGACGCGCAGACCTGGCGGTGCGCCCGAGCGGGCCAGGTCCAGCAGCGCGTCCACGTCGAGGTGCTGCTCGACCAGGTCACCGAGCAGCTCGAGGCGCGCCTCGCGACGCCCGGCGAACCTCACGTCGGAGCCCTGCCAGGTCCGGCCGGCACGTGCGGCAACCTCGGCGAGGAACGCCTGCCGGAAGCCGTCACCCTCCAGGCTCCCGTGCCACATCGTGGCGAACACGCCGTCCCTTGCGCCGCCGCCGGGGAACGCCGATGCGTGGCTGACGGTAAACGTCCCGTGGTGGATCTCGTAGCCGGTCACCGGCTGCCCGTACGCCGTACCGGAGGAGGAGCGGAGCACCTTGTCGGGACCGAACGTCGTGTCGGCATCGAGAAGCCCCAACCCGTCAGCGGTCGCGCCGGGCAAGCCCTCCACGCCTCCCGGGTCGACGATCCGGCGACCGAGCATCTGGGCGCCCCCACAGATCCCCAGGACCGAGCCGCCATTGCGCGCATGCTCGATGATCGCCTGGTCGAGCCCTCTGGCGCGCAGCCAGGAGAGGTCGGCCAGCGTCGCGCGCGTGCCGGGGAGCACCACGAGGTCGACACCGGCGAGCTCGTGCGGAGAGGCGGCGAAGACGACGTCGACGTCGGGCTCGAGGCCGAGCGCATCGATGTCGGTGAAGTTGCTGATCCGCGGCAGCCGGACCACCGCGACCCGCAGCCCGCCGTCGGCCGTCGAACGGCGGCTGTCGAGCTCGAGCGCGTCCTCGGAGTCCAGCCACAGGTCGGGATGCCACGGCAGCACGCCGTACGTCGGCCGCCCGGTCAGCCGGGTCAGCTCCTCGACGCCCGGCTCGAGGAGGGCGAGGTCACCGCGGAACTTGTTGACCACGAACCCGGCGATCAGCGCCTGGTCGGCCGCCTCGAGGAGTGCGACGGTGCCGTAGAGCGCGGCGAACAGGCCGCCGCGGTCGATGTCGCCGACGACGATCGTCGGGACGTCGGCGTGGCGGGCCAGGCCCATGTTGACGTAGTCGCTCTTGCGGAGGTTGATCTCGGTCGGGCTGCCGGCGCCCTCGGCGACCACCACCTCGAACCGCGACGCGAGGTCGTCGAACGCGTCGTGCGCAGCGCGCGCAAGGGCTGCCCTGCCGTCCGTCCAGCTCGCCGAGGTGACCGTCCCCGCCGGCCGGCCCATCACCACCACGTGGCTGCTGCGGTCGTCACCCGGCTTGAGCAGCACCGGGTTCATCGCGACCTCGGGGACCACCCCGGCGGCGAGGGCCTGGATCCACTGCGCCCGGCCGATCTCGCCTCCGTCGGCGCAGACCATCGAGTTGTTGGACATGTTCTGCGCCTTGTACGGCGCCACCTCGATCCCGCGGCGCCGCAACGCACGGCACAGCCCGGTGGTGACGATGCTCTTGCCGGCGTCCGAGGTGGTGCCTGCCACCAGGAGGGCGCTCACGCCGGGGTGCCCTCCAGCTGCGGGTCCTCCTCGGCGGCCGCCACCGAGTCACGGCACCAGCGCACCCACACGAACACCGCGAACCCGCCGAAGAACCACCACTCGATCGCGTAGAGCAGGTTGCGCAGGCCGGTGGTCGCCGAGACGCCGGGCTGACGGGGGGGTGTCACCGGCTCGACCCCGGCGGTCGCCGCAGTCGAGACGTGTCGCGCCACGACGTACCCGCTGTAGAGGTCCTGGTCGACGTGCTCGACGAGGCTGGCGATCCGCAGCGCCGGGATGACGTCGTCGCCAGGATCGCGGTCGACGGCGTCACCGCCCTCGGTGGCCTGCAGCCAGCCGGTGACCTGCACCGTCCCGGACGGAGCGGGCGCGCTCGGATGCGCGGTCCAGCCGCGCACGACCGGCATCGCCGACCGGGCACCGTCGACGAGCACCGGGGTCACCACCCAGTAGCCGGTGCGCCCGCGGAGCTCACGGTGCGAGACGTAGACGGTGTCCTCGCCCAGCCAGCTGCCGGAGAAGGACACCGGCTGGTCCTCGGACCGGCCCGGGAACGGACTGTCGCCGGTGATCACCCCGGACAGCGGCACTGCCGGCTGGTTCGCCAGGTCTCGCTCCGCGTCTGCGCGGTGCTGCTGCCACGCGTCGAGCTGCCACAGGCCGAGCCCGAGCGCGATCGCGACCGACACGATCATCGCGAGGTGTCCGGGCCAGAATTTCGGCCGGACCAGCAACGCGAGCACTCGACCAGCCTACGGGTGGGCTGCCATCCTCACCGGGTGACCTCCGTGATCCGGCACCTGAACTGCGTGACCATGTCGCCGAGCCTGACGATGCGCGGGCGGATGACGCCGGCCCGGATGGTCGCGCACTGCCTGCTCGTCGAGGGCGACCAGGGCCTGACGCTGGTCGACACCGGCTTCGGCACGGCCGACATCGCCGGAAAACGGATGGGCAAGGGCTTCATCCGGATGATGGGCCCCTCGCTCGACCCGGCCGAGACCGCCGTGGCCCAGGTCCGGGCCGCCGGGTACGACGCGGCCGACGTCACCGACATCGTGCTCACCCACCTCGACCTCGACCATGCCGGCGGACTCGGCGACTTCCCCGACGCCCGGGTGCACGTGTTCGGCGACGAGCTGGCCGCAGCCACCGCGCGCTCGACGCTCACCGAGAAGAGTCGCTACATCACCGCACAGTGGGCGCACGGGCCGCGCTGGATCGAGCACGCCGTCGCCGGCGAGGAGTGGCTGGGATTCGGGGCGGTCAAGGTCCTCAGTGACGACGTCCTGCTGATCCCGTTGCACGGGCACACGCGAGGCCACTGCGGGGTCGCGGTGCGACGGCCGTCCGGCGGCTGGTTCCTGCACGCCGGCGACAGCTACTTCGCGCACGGTGAGAAGGAGAGCCCGCCGACCTGCCCGCCGGGCCTGTCGCTGTTCCAGAAGCTCGTCCAGACCGACAGGAAGGCGCGCTACGCCAACGCCGACCGGGTGCGCTCGATGCACGCCGAGCACGGCCCGGACTCCGGCTCGGACGCCGTGGTCACCGTCTTCAGCGCCCACGACGCGGTCGAGTTCGACGCGCTCGCGGACGTCACCGACTAGCACTCGGGTCCGCGCGAGCCTCAGCTCATCCCGCCGTCGAAGGCCAGCACCGCACCGGTGATCATCCGCGCCTCCGGCGAGGCGAGGTAGACGATCGCCGACCCGATCTCCGCCGGGGAGATCGCCTTGCCCGGCAGCATCATCATCAGCCGGTCGGAGACCCGGGGGTCGAGGTCGTCGGGGAACATCTCGGCGACCTGGGAGACGATCGGGGTGTCCACGGTGCCGGGGCAGATCGCGTTCACCCGGATGCTCTCCGGAGCGAGCTCGAGCGCCAGCGAGCGCGTCAGCATGGTGAGCCCGCCCTTCGCGGCGGAGTACGCCGTCGTGTAGCCCTGCGGCTTGTTGCCGGCCACCGACGACACGTTCACGATGTTGCCCCTGCGGGCGCGCAGGTAGGGCAGCGCCGCCTGCATCGTCAGGAACGGTCCCTTGAGGTCGACGGCGTGCACCCGGTCCCAGTCGGCCTCGGTGATCTCGCCGAACCTGCCGAACTGCACGATGCCCGCGACGTTGGCGAGCACGTCGATCCGCCCCGCGGCTCCGCAGACCGCCATCGCGGCGTCGACCGATGCCTTGTCGGCGACGTTGCACGCGACGTACTCGACGCCCTCGGGCACGGTCGGCGCGATGTCCAGGCCGTAGACCAGGTCGCCGGCATCGCGGAACAGCTCGGCGGTCGCGTGGCCGATCCCGGACGCGGCACCGGTGATCACGACGACGCGCTGGTCGTCCCTGGGCTGGGTCATGGCGGGACGCTACCAGCGAAACTGGAATTCGTTCTAGATGCGAGGATCGGCCCCATGATCGATGAGCTGCCCGCCTGGGCGCGCCACCTCGGCCTGGGCCGGCACCCCGAGGGCGGCTGGTACGCCGAGACGTACCGCCATGCGTCCAGCACGGAGGTCAACGGGGCGACCCGGTCGCTCGGCACAGCGATCCACTTCCTGCTGCTGCCCGGCAAGTCGTCGGCCTGGCACCGGTCGCCTCGGACGAGCTCTGGTTCCACCACCGAGGCGGCGCGCTCCGGCTGTGGTCGGGTGGCGCCGGCGCCGTGCCGACGGACCCCACCGAGCAGCTCCTCGGCTCCGACCTGGAGTCCGGTGAGAGCCCGCAGCTCGTGGTGCCCGGCGGTCACTGGCAGGCAGCCCGCCCGGTCGACGAGGCGGTGCTGGTGAGCTGCGTGGTCGTGCCGGGCTTCGACTTCGCCGACTTCACGCTCGCGCCGGAGATAGAGCTGCCGCGCTGAGACGTCGGTGGAGCCTAGGGGACTCGAACCCCTAACCCCCTGCTTGCAAAGCAGGTGCGCTACCAATTGCGCCAAGGCCCCTTGCTGGTCGGGGACCAGCGCGTGTGGTGTCGTTCAGGCCTTCTCGACCGGGTCGGTGGCCTGCTGCCAGAGCGCCTGCTCGTTGCGGCTGGCGTCGAGCTTCTTCTTCACGAAGACGCCGCCGGCGACGGCGGCAGCGAGCATGAGGAGCTTCTTCATTCCGACCTCCCAGGGTGGATCGAGTGGGCCTAAGAGGACTTGAACCTCTGACCTCTTCCTTATCAGGGAAGCGCTCTAACCGTCTGAGCTATAGGCCCGGGTGGATCGGCGGAACCCGCGCGACCGAGAGGGAAGGCTACCCCATCGCGACGAGCGGCAACAAAACGCGAATGGCTCTGCTCAGCTGTCCTCGGCGAAGGTCACCTCGACGCCGCCGAGCAGCCCGGCCGCGAGGTTGTAGAGGAACGCGCCGAGGGTGGCGATCGCGGTGATCAGCACCACGTCGGCGACGGCCACGATCATCGTGAAGCCGAGGACCCGGGAGGTGCCCAGGTACTTCTGGATCTCGAACGGTGAGCCGCTGCTGTCCCCGATCGAGTCCTGGACGATCTTGTTCACCGAGTCCCAGAGGCCGGCAGCGCCGAGCACTCCCCAGACGATGCCGACGGCGACCACGGTGACGATCCCGAGTGCCACCGAGAGCAGGAACGCCGTCTTCATGATCGACCACGGCTCGACCTGCACCAGGCGCAGCCGGGCCCTGCGAACCGTGTGACCTCGCGGCGAAGGCTCGGACGACGACATCACCCGCTCACCCTTCGGCCGCTCGGCCCTCGACGAGCGCCCACGCTCCGACGGGGAGAGCAGCTCCTCGGGCGGTGGCGGCAGTACGACGTCACGGCTGGCCGGCGCTCCCGAGCGGCTCTCGCTCATCAGTCCTCCTCGGGGGCAGGTGCAGGTCCGTCCTCGATTGTTGCATCCAGGTCCTCACCGAACGAATCAGACATCGGCGGGGCTCCGTCGACCGCGGCATCGGCTGCAGCGTCCGTACCCGGTTCGCCGGCGTCCTCCTCGGCCACCTCCTCGGCGACCTTCTCCATGCTGCGGGCGACCACCGCGACGCTGTCGCCGTCCTTGGGCGTCACGAACTTCACGCCCATCGTGGAGCGGCCGGTCGGCCGGAAGTTCTCGTTGATCGGGCTGCGCACGACCTGGCCGTTGGCGGTGACCGAGAGGACCTCGTCACCGTCCTCGACGATGAACGCGCCGACGAGCTCGCCGCGCTGCTCGTTGGCCAGGGACATCGCCTTGATGCCCAGGCCGCCGCGGGACTGGGTGCGGTACTCCGCGATCCGGCTGCGCTTGGCGAACCCGCCGTCGGTGATCGTGAAGACGTACTGCACCTTCGCCTCCGGCGCGTCCTCGTCGGCCTCCTCGTTGGCCACCTCCGCCGCCCGGATCACCGACATCGACAGCAGTGAGTCGGCCCCGCGGAACTTCATCCCCATGACGCCGGAGGTCGCCCGGCCCATCGGCCGCAGCTGCGAGTCGTCGGCGGTGAAGCGGATCGCCTGGCCCTTGCGGGACACGAGCAGGATGTCGTCGTCGCTGTTGACCAGCTCCGCGCCGATCAGCTCGTCGTCGTCCTCGCGGAAGTTGATCGCGATGACGCCGGCCTGACGGGGACTGTTGTAGTCACCGAGCCGGGTCTTCTTCACCAGCCCGTGGCGGGTGGCGAGCACGAGGTACGGCGCCTGCTCGTAGTCGCGGATCGCCAGCACCTGGGCGATGTTCTCGTCGGGCTGGAAGGAGAGCAGCCCGGCGACGTGGCCGCCCTTCGCGTCGCGCTGCGCCTCGGGCAGGTTGTAGGCCTTGGTGCGGTAGACCCGGCCGGCCGTGGTGAAGAACAGCAGCCAGTGGTGGTTCGAGGTCGCGATGAAGTGGTCGACGACGTCGTCGCCCCGCAGCGTCGCGCCGCGCACGCCCTTGCCGCCACGCTTCTGGCTGCGGTACTGGTCGGCCCTGGTGCGCTTGGCGTAACCGCCTCGCGTGATCGTCACGACGAGGTCCTCGTCGGGGATGAGGTCCTCCATCGACAGGTCGCCGTCGGCCGCGATGATCTGCGTGCGCCGGTCGTCGCCGTACTTGTCGACGATCTCGCGCAGCTCGTCGGAGATGATCTGCCGCTGCCGCTCGGGCCGGGCGAGGATGTCCTCGAGATCGGCGATCTCGAGCTCGATCTTGGCGAGCTCGTCGATGATCTTCTGCCGCTCGAGGGCGGCCAGCCGGCGCAGCTGCATGTCGAGGATCGCGTTGGCCTGGAGCTCGTCGATGTCGAGCAGCTCGATCAGGCCCTGCCGGGCGTCGTCCACCTCGGGCGACCGCCGGATCAGGGCGATCACCTCGTCGAGCATGTCGAGTGCCTTGACCAGACCGCGGTAGATGTGGGCGCGACGCTCGGCGTCGGCGAGCAGGAACCCGGTCCGCCGGACGATGACGTCGATCTGGTGCTGGACCCAGTTGCTGATGAACTGGTCGACGGTCAGCGTGCGCGGCACCCCGTCGACCAGGGCGAGCATGTTCGCGCTGAAGTTGGTCTGCAGCTCGGTGTGCTTGAGCAAGTTGTTGAGTACGACGCGCGCCACCGCATCGCGCTTCAGCACCACGACCAGCCGCTGGCCGGTGCGGCCCGAGGAGTCGTCGCGGACGTCGGCTATGCCCTGCACCTTGCCGGAGTCGGCGAGCTCGGCGATCTTCAGCGCGAGGTTGTCGGGGTTGACCATGTAGGGCAGCTCGGTGATCGACAGGCAGGTGCGACCCCGGTTGTCCTCGTCGATCTCGATCACCGCACGCTGGGTGACCGAGCCGCGACCGGTGCGGTAGGCCTGCTCGATGCCCTCACGGCCGACGATCAGCGCGCCGTTGGGGAAGTCGGGGCCCTTGATCCGCTCGACGAGTGCATCCTGGAGCTCCTCGCGGGTCGCGTCCGGGTGCTCGAGCGCCCACTGCGCACCCGCGGCCACCTCGCGCAGGTTGTGCGGCGGGATGTTGGTGGCCATGCCGACCGCGATCCCGGCCGAGCCGTTGACCAGCAGGTTCGGGTAGCGCGAGGGCAGGACGACGGGCTCCTGGGAGCGGCCGTCGTAGTTGGGCTGGAAGTCCACGGTCTCGCGCTCGATGTCGCGGACCATCTCCAGCGCCAGCGGCGCCATCCGGCACTCGGTGTAACGCATCGCGGCCGCGGAGTCGTTGCCCGGCGAGCCGAAGTTGCCCTGGCCCTGGATCAGCGGGGCACGCATCACCCAGGGCTGCGCCAGGCGCACCAGGGTGTCGTAGATCGCGGAGTCGCCGTGCGGGTGGTACTGGCCCATCACGTCACCGACGACGCGCGAGCACTTCGAGAACCCGCGGTCGGGGCGGTAGCCCCCGTCGTACATCGCGTAGAGCACGCGCCGGTGCACGGGCTTGAGCCCGTCGCGGACGTCGGGCAACGCGCGTCCGACGATCACCGCCATCGCGTAGTCGATGTAGGCGCGCTGCATCGAGGTCTGCAGCTCGATCGGCTCGATCCGGCCGCCGGGTCCCGGGCCCTCGGGTCCGCCGGTCTCGTCGGTGGGGGTCTCAGTCATCAGTCAGTGCTTTCGTTCGCAGGAGTCAGGTGGGGGTCCGGGACTAGATGTCCAGGAACCTCACGTCCTTGGCGTTGCGCTGGATGAAGCTGCGGCGCTGCTCGACGTCCTCGCCCATCAGCGTCGAGAAGATCTCGTCGGCCTGGGCTGCGTCGTCCAGGGTCACCTGCAGCATCAGTCGCTGCTCGGGGTTCATCGTGGTCTCCCACAGCTCCTCGGCATTCATCTCGCCGAGGCCCTTGTAGCGCTGGACCGGGTTCTCCTTGGGCAGCTTCTTGCCCGACTCGAGACCGTCGCGCATCAGCGCGTCGCGCTCGGAGTCGGAGTACACGAACTCGTGCTCGGCCGGCTTGTTCCAGCGCAGCCGGTAGAGCGGCGGCTGGGCCATGTAGACGTAGCCGTGCTCGATCAACGGCTTCATGAACCGGAACAGCAGCGTCAGCAGCAGCGTGTTGATGTGGTGGCCGTCGACGTCGGCGTCGGCCATCAGCACGACCTTGTGGTAGCGCAGTTTGTCGAGGTCGAACTCCTCGTGGATGCCGGTGCCGAGCGCGGAGATGATCGCCTGGACCTCGGCGTTGGCGAGCACCTTGTCGATCCGTGCCTTCTCGACGTTGAGGATCTTGCCGCGGATCGGCAGGATCGCCTGGATCCGCGGATCGCGGCCCTGCCGGGCCGAACCTCCCGCCGAGTCGCCCTCGACGATGAAGACCTCGCACTCCTCGGGGTTCGTCGACTGGCAGTCGCTGAGCTTGCCCGGGAGACCGCCGCCGCCGAGCAGGCCCTTGCGGCTGCGGGCCAGGTCGCGGGCCTTGCGCGCGGCCATCCGCGCGGACGCCGCAGCCTGGGCCTTGCGCACGATGTCCTTGCCCTCGGCCGGGTTCTTGCCGAACCAGTCGCCGAGCTGGTCGTTGACCAGGCGCTGGACGAAGCCCTTGGCCTCGGTGTTGCCGAGCTTGGTCTTGGTCTGCCCCTCGAACTGCGGCTCCCCGAGCTTGATCGAGACGATCGCGGTGAGGCCCTCGCGGATGTCGTCGCCGGAGACCCGGTCCTCGCGCTTCTTGATCAGGCCCCACTCCTCACCCCAGTTGTTGACCATGGTGGTGAGCGCCGCGCGGAAGCCCTCCTCGTGGGTGCCGCCCTCGTGGGTGTTGATGGTGTTGGCGAAGGTGTGCACCGACTCGTTGTAGGAGGTGTTCCACTGCATCGCGACCTCGAGGCTCATGTGGTTCTCGGTGCCCTCGGGTGTCTCCGCCTCGAAGCTGATGATGGTCGGGTTGGCCTTGTCCTTGCGGCGGTTGAGGTACTCGACGTAGTCGACCAGGCCGCGATCGAACTTGAAGCGGCGCTCGAAGACCCCCGCCTCGCTGCGCACGTCGTCGGCTTCCTCCGCCTCGCCGGCATCCTCCTGCAGCGCGTCCTGCATGACCTCGGAGATCACCTCGGCGACCGGGCGCTCGTCGCGGACGACGATCTCGAGGCCCTTGTTGAGGAAGGCCATCTCGCGGATCCGGTGCAGGATGGTCTCGAGGTTGTAGTCGGTGGTCTCGAAGATCTCCTCCGACGCCCAGTAGGTGATCGTCGTGCCGGTGCTCTCTCCGGGCTCCATCGGGCGCACCTGCTCCAGCTCGCCGTCGGGTACGCCGATCGAGAACGACTGCCGCCACAGGTGGTCGCGGTTCTTGACCTCCACGATCACGTGGCTCGAGAGCGCGTTGACCACCGAGATGCCGACGCCGTGCAGGCCGCCGGAGACCTTGTAGCCCCCTCCGCCGAACTTGCCGCCGGCGTGCAGCAGGGTGAGCGCCATCGTGACCGCCGGGATGCCCTCGGTCGGGTGGATGTCGGTCGGGATCCCGCGCCCGTTGTCCTCCACGCTCACCGAGCCGTCGGCCCGAAGGGTCAGCACGATCCGGTCGCAGTAGCCGGCCAGGGCCTCGTCGACCGAGTTGTCGACGACCTCCCAGATCAGGTGGTGCAGCCCGCGCTCGCCCGTGGAGCCGATGTACATCCCGGGCCGCTTGCGGACCGCTTCGAGGCCCTCGAGGACCTGGATCGCGCTGGCGTCGTACTTGCCCTCTTCGACGGCGGAACCGAAGCTGTTTTCGTCGGCCACGTACGGCTTCCTCTTCACTTGGTCAGGACCCGGGCGTCGGCCCGAGACGACATGGGAACGGTCGCCACTCGCGGTGTCTCCACAGCTCGGACGACCAATCGTCAGTCTACCGGTCAGGGGCCGCAAATCACGTGTCGCACCACCAACCTGGGGGGATCTTCGACCGAAATCGGCCCCCAGAGGCGTGCAAGCGCCTCACCAGCCCAGTTTCAGGGGGGCGGGCAGGTCCCTGTACGGCGGCCGAGCCGTCAGGGGCCCTCAGCCGTACGTGTCGCGCGGGCCCCGGCCCTTGACCCGGAACCGGCCCGAGGTCCACCGCGGCGTGTGCGGGCCCAGCACGTCGATCACCTCGACGGTGCCGTCACCGAGGTCCTGGTTGAGCCGGTGGACCAGGTTGCCAGCGAGCAGCTTCATCTCGGTCGCCCAGGCGGTGGAGTCGGTGCGCACGACGAGCCGGCCGTCGGCGTAGGACTCCGGGGTCACGTGGGCGGCCACCTCGTCGCCGACCACCGAGGCCCAGCGCGTGAAGACGCCGTGCACCCGCAGCTCGGTCTCCCAGCCCTGGTCGCTGACCAGCCGCCCGAGGGTGCTGTCGAGCGGCTGCGGGTCGCGGTCGTCGGGATGGGCCGAGGAGCTGATCGGGTCGACCCGGCGGGTGTTCCGCAGCCGCCGGCGAGCGCCGGTGCGGCCAGCGAGGCCGCGCGCGATGATCCTGGCGAGGTCCAGTCCGCGCTCGTCGTGCGGTGCGACCGGGTCGTCCTGGGCCGCGGGATCCGACTCGGGCCGCTGCTCAGTCATCGGAGGTGACCTGGCCGTCGGCGACGGTGAAGCGGTGGCCGCGCAGCTGGCCGGGGATGTCGTCGGGGACCGCCGCGGTGATCAGCACCTGCTCGGCGTCGGCGACGAGGTCGGCGAGCTGAGCCCGGCGACCGGTGTCGAGCTCGGCGAACACGTCGTCGAGGATCAGCACCGGGTCGTCGCCAGTGGCCCTGAGCAGGTCGTAGGACGCCAGCCGCAGCGCGAGTGCGAAGGACCAGGACTCCCCGTGACTCGCGTACCCCTTGGCCGGCAGGTCGCCCAGGCTGAGCACCAGCTCGTCGCGGTGGGGGCCGACGAGGCTGAGACCGCGGTCGAGCTCGTCACGCCGGCGTGCCTCGAGTGCGGCGAGCAGCTGTGGTTCGAGGTCACCGGGCCCGACGTCGAAGGACGCTCGGTAACCAAGCGTCGCATCGTCCCGGCTGGCGCCACGAGCCACGGCCTCGTAGGCCTTCCCGACCAGCGGGGTGAGGTCCTCGACCAGCTGGGTCCGGCGGCGCATGATCTCCGCCCCGAGCTCGGCGAGCCGGTTGTCCCACACGGCGAGGGTCGAGAGCGCCGACTCGGCAGACGCTCCCCCACGTCGTGCGGCCCCGGCCGTCTTCAGCAACGAGTTGCGTTGCTTGAGCACCCGGTCGTAGTCGGCCCGCGTGCCGGCGTACCGGGGAGCGAGCTGGGTGAGCAGGTCGTCGGCGAACCTCCGGCGCTCGGCGGGATCGCCCTTGACCAGGGCCAGGTCCTCCGGGGAGAACACCACCGTGCGCAGCAGCCCGAGCAGCTCTCGCGCCTTCGGCAGCGGTGACCGGTTCACCCGCGCGCGGTTGGAGCGCCCGGGATTGATCTCGATCTCCAGCACGGCTCGGCGCTCGTCGCGGACGACGGCGGCACGGACGACGGCCTGCTCGGCACCGTGGCGGACCAGCGGCGCGTCGGCGGAGACCCGGTGGGAGGTCAGCCGCGACAGGTAGTCGATCGCCTCGACCAGGTTGGTCTTCCCCTGCCCGTTGCGCCCCACGAACGAGGTGATCCCCGGACCGATCTCCACCTCGACGGCGGGATAGGACCTGAAGTCGTGCAGCGAGAGGTGGGCGACGTACAAGTGGCGGCGCCCGTCAGCTCTCCGACGGCTTGGGTTTCCCCGTCGCGCCGGCGGCCTCGGCCTCGGGGGCCTGCGCCGGAGGTGCCTGGGCCTTCGGCTTGTCCTCCTTGGCGACGTCGCCGCCCGGAGGGGGCGCCGTTTGCAGGGCGTGGCCGCCGAACTGGTTGCGCATCGCCGCGACCGCCTTCATCGCCGGACTGTCGTCCTGGCGCGACACGAACCGCGCGTAGAGCGCCGCGGTGATCGCCGGCGTCGCGACGGCGTGCTCGATGCCGGCCTCGACGGTCCACCGGCCCTCGCCGGAGTCGTCGGCGTAGCCGCGGATGCCCGCCAGGTCGGGCTGCTCGTCGAGTGCCGCGACGAGGAGGTCCAGCAGCCAGGACCGGATCACGGTGCCTTCGCGCCAGGACCGGAACACCTCGGTGACGTTGTCGACCATGTCGACCTTCTCGAGCAGCTCCCAGCCCTCGGCGTAGGCCTGCATGATGGCGTACTCGATGCCGTTGTGGACCATCTTCGAGAAGTGACCAGCGCCGACCGAGCCGGCGTGCACCCAGCCGAACTCACCCTCGGGCTTGAGCGCGTCGAAGACCGGCTGGGCGAGCTCGACGTGCTTGGCGTCGCCGCCGCTCATGAGTGCATAGCCGTTCTCGAGACCCCACACGCCGCCCGAGACGCCGCAGTCGACGAAGCCGATGCCCTTCTTCGACAGCAGCTCCTCGTGGCGCAGGTCTTCGGTCCAGCGCGAGTTGCCACCGTCGATGACCAGGTCGCCTTCACCGAGCAGCTCGCTGAGCGCGACGATCGTGTCGTCGGTCGGGCCGCCGGCCGGCACCATCACCCAGACGACCTTCGGGCTGTCCAGCTTGGCGACCATGTCCTCGAGGGAGGGGACGTCGGCGACGTCCGGATTGCGGTCGAAGCCGATCACCTCGTGCCCGGCGTTGCGGATCCGGGTGCGCATGTTGCCGCCCATCTTCCCGAGTCCGACGAGTCCCATCTGCATGCGCGTCCCTTTCGCCGTTGTCGATCTCTCAGGAGAGCAGGCGGCGCGGCATCAGCAGGTAGCGGAAGTCGGCGTCCGACTCTCCGTCGAGGGAGTCCACTCCCGAGAGTACGACGGGCTTCGAGGCGGTCGTGAACGCCAGCTCGACGAACGACGACTCCAGGGCGGTCAGCCCGTCGAGGAGGAACTGCGGGTTGAAACCGGTGGTCAGGTCGTCGCCGGTGACGCTGGCCTCGATCGACTCGCTGGCCATCGCCTCCTCACCGGAGCCGGCGTCCAGGGTGAGCACGCTGTCGGCGAAGGACATCTGCACGGCGGTGTTGCGCTCCGCGACGAGCGCGACCCGCTTGACCGCATCGATCAGGACAGCCCGGTCGACCCGAGCAAGGGTCAGGTGCTCGCTGGGGAACAGGGAGCGCACCTTGGGAAACTCCCCGTCGAGCAGCCGGGTCGTCGTACGTCGGACGCCGCCGCCCGCGGAGCCCTCGAAGCCGATGATGCCCTCGCCCGTGCCCGACGACGACAGCGCGATGGAGATCTCCGAGCCGCCGGTGAGTGACTTGGCGGTGTCGGCGAGCACCTTCGCCGGGACCAGGGCGGCCGCCGACAGGTCGGGGGCGCCCGGGTCCCACTCGAGCTCGCGCTGGGAGAGGCGGAACCGGTCGGTGGCGAGCATGGAGATCGTGGACCCGTCCATCTCGATCCGGACGCCGGTCAGCACCGGGAGCATGTCGTCGCGGCCCGCTGCGGTGACCGCCTGGCCGACCGCGTGGGCGAACAGCTCGCTCTTGACCTTGCCCCGGGACTCGGGCATCGACGGCAGCGTTGGGTAGTCCTCGACCGGCATCGTCTGCAGGCTGAACCTCGCCGAACCACAGGTCAGCGTGACCTTGGCGCCCTCGACGGCCATGTCGACCGGCTTGTTGGGCAGGCTCCGGCAGATGTCGGCCAGCAGCCGGCCCGAGACCAGGGCGCGACCCTCGGCCGAGACGTCGGCGTTGAGCGTGGCACGCGCCGACGTCTCGTAGTCGAACGTGGACAGCTGCAGCCCGTCGGCCCCGTCGACCGACCCGGCCTCGATGAGGAGGCCTGCCAGGACAGGGGCGCTGGGACGCAAGGGCAGGGCGCGGGCCGTCCAGGCGACGGCATCGGCGAGTACGTCGCGCTCGACGCGGAACTTCACGGGCGGTGCCTCCTGCGGGTCGGCCTCAGGTACGAGGGAAGTGCATCCTGCCACGTGGACCGGTCGCTCGGCAGGTTGTCCCCAGGGAGAGCCGCGAGCGGTGATGATCCGGCGAAGGAGTCAATTGAAGATCTCGTCGTAGTAGTAGGGCCGGTGGACGCTGTGGAAAACCAAGGGAACCGCAGGTCACCGACACTTTCCGCGTCCCCAGGGCCTGTGGATCCGGTGTGGAGGAGCGACCGGGCGCTGTGAGCCGGCGGCGCCGATGTGCGTCGTCGTGACGTGCGCTCCACAGATACTCCCCGTGTGATTCCACGACTTCGGGCCGTGGAACCACAGGAACTCACGACTGCTTGGCCTGCTGCTTGATCCGCATGGTGAGCTCGTTGACCGTCTTGTAGACCGTCTGCCGCTCGGCGAGGTCCTTGCGGATGCGTCGCTCGGCGTTCATCACCGTGGTGTGGTCGCGGCCGCCGAACTGCTGGCCGATCTTCGGCAGCGAGAGGTCGGTCAGCTCGCGGCAAAGGTACATCGCGATCTGGCGTGCCGTCACCAGGGCGCGGGTCCGGCTCGGCCCACAGAGGTCCTCGATGCTGAACGAGTGGTACGACGCGGTCTGGGCGATGATCAGGCCGGCGGTGACCTGGGGCTCGCCACCCTCGGGGATGAGGTCCTTGAGCACGATCTCCGCCAGGGTCAGGTCGACCTCCTGGTGGTTGATGCTGGCGAACGCCGTCACCCGGATCAGGGCACCTTCGAGCTCACGGATGTTGGTCTGGATCCGGCTGGCGATGAACTCGAGCACGTCGGCAGGTGCGTGCAACCGGTCGGCGGCGGCCTTCTTGCGCAGGATCGCGATCCGGGTCTCGAGGTCGGGCGGCTGCACGTCGGTGAGCAGGCCCCACTCGAAGCGGTTGCGCAACCGGTCCTCGAGCTGGGTCAGGCGCTTGGGTGGGCGGTCGGAGCTGATCACGATCTGCTTGTTGGCGTTGTGCAGCGTGTTGAACGTGTGGAAGAACTCCTCCTGGGTCTGCTGCTTGCCCTCGAGGAACTGGATGTCGTCGATGAGGAGCACGTCGACATCGCGGTAGCGACGCTGCAGCGCGGCGGTGTTGGCGTCCTTGATCGCGTTGATCACGTCGTTGGTGAACGCTTCGGAGGAGACGTAGCGGATCTTGGCGCCGGTGTAGAGGCTGCGCACGTAGTGCCCGATCGCGTGCAGCAGGTGGGTCTTGCCCAGACCGGAGTCGCCGTAGACCAGCAGCGGGTTGTAGGCCTTGCCCGGCGCCTCTGCGACGGCCACTGCGGCGGCGTGGGCGAAGCGGTTCGAGGAGCCGATCACGAAGGTCTCGAAGGTGTACCGCGGGTTGAGCGGGCTGTCGGGGATCCCGGTCGTGAGCGAGGCCGCACCCATCTGGATATTTGTCGACAAATCGGTTTGTTGATGTATCGCTGAAGTGCTGCGGGACTCGGCCGGCGGGCCGTACCGCTCGCCGTAGCCGGCGCCGGGGACCGCGGCCGGGTCGGCCGGTGCGTCCGGGGTGAAGACGTCGGCCCGTTGCTCGGTACCAGGTCCGTCGGCCTGGGGCTCTCCGGGTCCGGCTGCGGCCGGGTCCGCCGGAGCGAGGGTGTCGTCGACGCTGACCGCGATCCGGATCGGCCGGTTCAGGCTGTCGCTGAGGGCGTCCTCGAGACGGGTGCGCAGCCGGCCCTCGAGCTGGGTGCGGGTGAACTCGTTCGGAACCGCGATCACGGCGGTCGACTCGGCCAGCATCACCGGCTTGCTCGAGGCCAGCCACACCCGCTGGTTGGGAGCCAGGCTGTCCAGGATCTCGGGCCACAACACATCGAGTTCTCGCCCATTGGCTGCTGCTGGCTCCACGTGCGTCTCGCGCTCCCCTCAGTCGAGACGTCGGTCCGCCGGTCTAGGCCACGCGAATTACGTCTGGTTGGTCCACTTGTGCCGATCCACACCTTTGTCCACAGGGTGTGCAAGGTGCGCGGGCGCTGAATTGAGCGCGCAGGGCGGGTTTGCGGGCGTGGTCGGTGCTCGGACGCTAACAAGCAGGGACGAGTCGGGCAACCGGTTCTCCACAGGTTCGGCGATTCACTCGGCGTGTCGCCAGAATTTGCCAGGAAGTGCGGGCAAGATCGGTTCTTTTGAGCTGCG
This sequence comes from Marmoricola sp. URHA0025 HA25, assembly GCF_054059435.1. Taxonomy (NCBI): domain Bacteria; kingdom Bacillati; phylum Actinomycetota; class Actinomycetes; order Propionibacteriales; family Nocardioidaceae; genus Marmoricola; species Marmoricola sp. URHA0025 HA25. The sequence goes on along the minus strand of NZ_JBSSCD010000001.1, from coordinate 4,230,802 downwards.
GCAGCCGGCTCGGTCACCCCGGCCGGCTCGTCGAATTGACCCTGCGGACGCCCGCCACGTACCGTTGGCAGGTCGAAACCGGTTCGACCGGTGCCGCATGTCCACGACCGGGCCCTGGCCAGCGCTCAGCTGGCGCATCACCTTGGGTCTTCCGCGCGGGCAGGCGGTGCCAGTGGTTCGACGTACTGGCGACGTACTGCGTCGTGCGACCCGGTTTGTGGACACGTCCCAACAACGCCTCTGGAGTGAGCTCGTGAGCAAGCGTACGTACCAGCCGAACAACCGTCGCCGCCACAAGGTGCACGGCTTCCGCCTGCGGATGCGCACCCGCGCCGGTCGCGCGATCCTGTCGGCGCGCCGTGGCAAGGGTCGCAAGAGCCTCTCTGTCTGAGGCCTGGCCACGGGAGTGCTGTCCGCCAGCCATCGCCTGAGCGCTGCCACTGACTTCCAGCTGGCGGTGCGTCGGGGGCGGCGCGCGGGCGGTCCGCTCGTGGTCCTGCACCTGGTGAGCGCAAATGTCGACAAAGCAACAAGTGGACTTGGAGCCGCACCGCCGGCCCGGGTCGGCTTCGTCGTGTCGCGAGCCGTCGGCGGCGCGGTGGTCCGCAACCGGGTCAAGCGCCGGCTGCGTCACCTGATGCGGGAGCGGGTGGCGGCGGTCCCGAGCGGATCTCTCCTCGTGGTGCGCGCCCAGCCGGCGGCAGCCGAGGCGTCCCACCGGGATCTGGGCGACGCCCTGGATCGTTGTCTTCGTCGAGTGGTCGGCTCGTGAAGTACCTCCTGATCGGCCTGCTGAGGGCCTACCGGTTCGCGATCAGCCCGCTCTACGGCCAGGTGTGCCGGTACCACCCGTCCTGCTCGGCGTACGCGCTCGAGGCAGTCACGGTGCACGGAAGCGTGAAGGGCAGCTGGCTGGCGGTACGCAGGATCGCCCGCTGCAACCCCTGGGCCCGGGGGGGCTACGACCCCGTGCCCGCCAAGCCAGACCTGAACAACACCTCCCGGCGGTCGACGCCGGGCCATGTGAACACGACTCAAGGAGTCTGAGTGGGTTTCCTCGGCGATATCGGCAGCTTCATCATGACGCCGCTCTACTACCTGGTGTCACTGGCGCTGGTCGGCTGGCACAAGGTGTGGGGAGCCGCCTTCGGAGCGGAGTCGGGCATCTCCTGGGTGCTCTCGATCATCGGCCTGACCGTGCTGATCCGGGCGGCGCTGATCCCGCTGTTCGTCAAGCAGATCAAGTCGAGCCGGAACATGCAGCTGCTCCAGCCCAAGGTCAAGGAGCTGCAGAAGAAGTACGGCCACGACCGTGAGCGGCTGACCCAGGAGACGATGGCGCTCTACAAGGAGACCGGGACGAACCCGTTCTCCTCGTGCCTGCCCCTGATCGTGCAGATGCCGATCTTCCTCGCGCTGTTCCGCCTGCTCAGCAAGGCGGCGGGCGGACATGGCCACGGCGTGCTGACCGACTCCGACGCCAAGCTGTTCGCGCACGCGCCGATCTTCGGCGGCACGATCTCGTCGAGCTTCACCAAGCCCGACGGACACACGTCCGTGCAGATCGTCGCCATCCTCCTGGTGATCGCGATGACGGCGACGACGTTCCTGACCCAGCGTCAGCTGATGAGCAAGAACATGCCGGCCGACGCCCTCAGCGGACCGTATGCCCAGCAGCAGAAGCTCCTGCTCTACGTGCTGCCACTCGTCTTCGCGGTCGGCGGCATCGCGTTCCCGATCGGCGTGCTGCTCTACTGGACCACGTCGAACCTGTGGACCATGGGCCAGCAGTTCTACGTGATCCGCAACAACCCCGCGCCGAACACCGAGGCGTTCCGCGCCAAGGAGCGCCGCGACGCCGAGAAGGCCAAGCGTCATGGCCGGGAGCCTGCCTCCGGCAGCACCGCCACAGCGCTGGCCGAGCCCGAGGAGTCGCCCGCACCGCCGGTCGCGCCGAACCGCGCGCAGCCCAAGCGCCAGTCGCGCAGCCAGCGCAAGACCGGCGGCAAGCCGGCCCCCACACCCAACCAGGCTCAGAAGCAGTCCCCGAACAAGGGATCGCAGGCCAAGCCGAAGCCCACGACCGATCAGGGAGAGAGCGCGTGACCGAGAGTCCCGTGACCCAGGACCAGGACCAGACCGAGCCCGAGGACCGTCTCGACGAGGTGGCCCAGCCGGCCACCGACGCCGACGACACGACCGACGACACGACCGACGACACGTCGGGCTCTTCGGAGCAGGAGCCCACCCGCGAGGCGCCGCGTTCTGAGGCACGCTCGGGCATGACCCGCGCCGAGCGGCTCGAGCAGGAGGGCGAGATCGCCGCCGACTACCTCGAGGAGCTCCTCGAGATCGCCGACCTCGACGGCGACCTCGACATGGACGTCGAGGGTGACCGCGCGACCGTCTCGATCGTCGGGGCCGACCTGCCGCAGCTGGTCGGCAGCAACGGTGAGGTGCTCGAGGCACTCCAGGAGCTCACCCGGCTCGCCGTCTACCGTGAGACGGGAGAACGCTCGCGGCTGATGCTGGACGTCTCCGGTCACCGGGCTTCCCGGCGCGAGGCGCTCGAGGAGCGGGCGGCCGCGGTTGTCGCCCAGGTCAAGGAGTCCGGCCAGTCGGTCTCACTGGAGCCGATGTCGCCGTTCGAGCGCAAGGTGGTCCATGACGCCGTCGCGGCCGCCGGCCTCTCCTCGGAGTCCGAGGGTGTCGAGCCGCGCCGCCACGTCGTGGTGCTCCCCTCCTCGTGACGATGCCTCGCTGTTTCACGTGAAACCAGCCTCAGAAGCATTCGAGACACCCTCTGCGCCGGAACTGGCGCGGAGGGTGTTTTCCGACTCGCTCCCCTCGGCGGAGGCGTATGCCACGCTCCTGGCAGGAGAGGGCACGCTTCGCGGGCTGATCGGACCCCGTGAGGTGCCCAGGATCTGGGAACGGCACCTGCTCAACTGCGCGCTGGTGACCGACCTTGTGGAGCCGGGGGCGGCGGTCTGCGACATCGGCTCGGGAGCCGGGTTGCCCGGGCTGGTGATGGCGATCAGGCGACCGGATCTGAGGCTGACCCTGGTGGAGCCGTTGCTTCGCCGGACGTCGTTCCTGGAGGAGGCCGTCGACGCGCTGGGCCTCTCGAACGTGGAGGTCACCCGCGCGCGGGCGGACGCGCTGCACGGCGAGCGGACGTTCGACGTGGTGACCTCGCGCGCCGTTGCCCCGCTGGACCGGTTGAGCCACTGGTCTTTGCCCCTGGTCAGGTCTGGCGGAGTGTTCCTCGCCATGAAAGGCTCCTCGGTGCGAGCCGAGCTCGCATCAGCCGTCGGTGCCATCGACGCCGAACGGGGAAGCGGGGCGGAGATCCTGGAGCTCGGGACGGGCCTGCTGGAACCACCGGTGCGGGTCGTTCGCGTCGTGAAGGGGTGAGGCCGATGTCGATTCGCGAGGCGTTGGGGTGGCCGGGCGCTCAGGACGGCGCAGAGTTTTCCACCGGGCTGGGCTGGCCCCGTGAGCGTGGGAATCCACAGATCGACCCCAGTTATCCACAGCCACCCCCAGGCGTTTCACGTGAAACATCGAGCCAGGAGCCGCGAGTGCCCGACCCCGACAGCGTCCCGGAAATGGACCCGGAGAAGGTCCCGGAGGAGGTCACGGAGGACGTCGCGGAGCAGGCCACCACGGCCGGGTCGCGAGACGTACCGACCCCCCTGCGGGTCCAGACCGCTGCCGAGCTCGAGGCGGACGTGCGCGCCTTCGACGACCACAGCACGCCGCTGGCACGGGCACTCGAGGCGGAGCTGCGGGTGCGCCAGCACCTGAGCTACAACGACCCGTTGCCGCGCCCGGATCGCACCCGGGTGATGGTGGTGGCCAACCAGAAGGGCGGGGTCGGGAAGACCACCACCACGGTCAACCTCGCGGCTGCGCTCGCGATGCACGACCTGCGGGTCCTCGTGGTCGACCTCGACCCGCAGGGCAACGCCTCGACCGCGCTCGGGGTCGATCATCGCCGGGGCACGCCCTCGTCGTACGACGTGCTGGTCGACGGCGCCGCGATCGCGGACGTGGTCCAGCAGCACCCGGACATCAAGGCACTCCAGGTCGTGCCGGCGACCATCGACCTGGCCGGGGCCGAGATCGAGCTGGTCAGCGTCGTCGCCCGTGAGAGCAGGCTGCGCAAGGCGCTCGCGGCGTTCCACGAGATCGGCGACGGAGACGGCGACCGGCTCGACTACGTGTTCATCGACTGCCCACCGTCGCTGGGGCTGCTCACCCTGAACGCCCTGGTGGCCGGAGTGGAGATGCTGATCCCGATCCAGGCGGAGTACTACGCCCTGGAGGGTCTGGGCCAGCTGGTCGAGACCGTGGAGATGGTCAAGGCACACCTGAACCAGGACCTGTCGATCACCACCATCCTGGTGACCATGTACGACGCGCGCACGAACCTGGCCGCAGGCGTGGCCGACGAGGTGCGCCGGCACTTCGAGGAGCAGGTGCTCGACACGACGATCCCCCGCTCGGTGCGCGTCTCGGAGGCGCCCAGCTACGGGCAGACCGTGATGACGTACGATCCGGGATCGCCGGGGGCGCTCAGCTACCTGGAGGCGGCCCGCGAGCTGGCCGTCAGGGGCACCTGGACGACGGGCGGACGGGCATGAACGACAAGAGACCCGAGCGACGACGTGGGCTCGGACGTGGTCTCGGCTCGCTGATCCCCACCCAGGCCGAGCAGTCCACCGAGGTCGACCTCGAGGCCCGTGCCGCAGCTGCCACCGACCCCACCCTGGGGCTGGCCGCCGTGGCCGGCGCCCACTTCGCCGAGCTGCCGGTGACCTCGATCAGGCCGAACGCCCGGCAGCCGCGCCAGGTCTTCGACGAGGACGCGATGGCCGAGCTGGTCCACTCGGTCCGCGAGATCGGGCTGCTGCAACCGGTCGTCGTCCGACGAGTCGCCGACACCGATGGCACGGACGGCTCAGACGGCTCACCCGGCGCCCCCGGTGAGGACCGCTACGAGCTGATCATGGGGGAGAGGCGCTGGCGCGCGGTGAGCGAGGCCGGCCTGGACACCATCCCGGCCATCGTCCGCGACACCGGCGACGACGTGATGCTGCGCGACGCGCTGCTGGAGAACCTGCACCGCTCCCAGCTCAACCCGCTGGAGGAGGCGGCCGCCTACCAGCAGCTGCTCGACGACTTCGGGTGCACCCACGACGAGCTGTCGACCCGGATCGGCCGCAGCCGGCCGCAGATCAGCAACACGCTGCGGCTGCTCAAGCTGTCCCCGGAGGTGCAGCGCCGGGTCGCGGCAGGTGTGCTGTCCGCCGGGCACGCGCGCACCCTCCTCGGCGTCCCCGACCCGGCAGCACAGGACCGGCTCGCCGCCCGGGTGGTCGCCGAGGGCATCTCGGTCCGGGGGCTCGAGGAGATCGTTGCCGTCGGTGGCGGCCAGGAGGAGGCGGGCGAGACCGTGAGGGTCCGGGCCCGTCGCCCGACCGCCCCCGGTCTGGCCGACCTCAACGAGCGGCTCTCCGATCGCCTGGACACGCGGGTGAAGGTCACCCTGGGCAAGTCGAAGGGGCGGATCGCGATCGAGTTCGCCTCCCTGGCGGACCTCGAGCGGATCGTCGGGGTCATCGACCCCCGGCCGTAGCAGCCGGGATCGATCCGGCGCTCTAACGATTTATCGATAAGTCGACAAATAGACTGATCGCCATGTCGGCGGATCGACGAATCGGCGCTACTTCCTGGTCTTCCTCTTCGCGGCGCGCTTCTCCAGCTTCCGCTGGGCGCGCAGGCGGCGCTCCTCGGCGTACATCGCTGCGGCCTCCTCAGGGGTCGGTGCCGACCCGCCGTACGCCGCGGGCAGCCACCACGAGCCCGGCGGCTGCTCCTCGGCAGGGTGCGAGGTGATCAGCCGGTCGAGCATCGCCTCCATCCGCGCCTGGAGGTCGGCCGTCACCGCGTCGAGATCGTCGTCGGTGGTCGGGTGCAGCGGCTCTCCGACCTCGATCCCCACGGTCTTGTGCCGGCCGAAGTCACGTGGCTTGCCCTTGGTGAGGAAGCGCTGGGTGCCCCAGAGCACGATCGGGATCAGCGGCACGCCCGCATCGGCGGCGATGCGCACCGCTCCGGTCTTCAGCGGCTGGAGCAGGAAGCTGCGGGAGATCGTCCCCTCCGGGAAGATCCCGACCAGCTCGCCGGCGTCCAGGTAGCGCCGAGCCTCCACGAGTCCGGCCCTCGCGTCGCCGCGGTCGATCGCGATGTGGTGGAAGGAGCGCATCACCGGCCCGCCGATCGGGTGGTCGAAGACCTCCTTCTTGGCCATGAACCGAGTGAGGCGGCCGCGGACGACCCCGGGGTATCCGGCCATCACGTAGTCGACGAACGACAGGTGGTTGACCGCGAGCAGGGCACCGCCCTCGCTCGGGATGTTCTCGGTGCCGGACATGACGATGCGGACATCGCCGAGCTTGAACCAGGTCTTTGCGGTCGCAACCACGACGGGGTAGACGATGTCGCGCACAGGGGACCGTCCTCGGGACTCGATGGGGCTCCGATCGTGCCATGGCGGCGCTCGACCGGGTCCCGCGGGCCGAATAACCGGGCACCGCCGCGATCGCGCTCTGCGAGACTGTGGCCATGCGCCGCATCGTCCAGAGCCGCAAGCTGCAGCACGTCCGGTACGACGTCCGGGGGCCGATCCTGGTCGAGGCCCAGCGGCTCGAGGCAGAGGGCCACAAGATCCTCAAGCTCAACATCGGCAACCCGGCGCCGTTCGGGTTCGAGGCGCCCGAGGCGATCGTGGCCGACATGATCCACCACCTCCCGGAGGCCGAGGGCTACTCCGACTCGCGGGGGATCTACGAGGCCCGCACCGCCGTGGCGCAGTACTACCAGAGCCACGGCCTCACTGACACCGCCGTCGACGACGTCTTCATCGGCAACGGCGTCTCCGAGCTGATCTCGCTGGTCCTGCAGGCGTTCCTCGACGACGGCAACGAGATCCTCGTGCCCGCGCCGGACTACCCGCTGTGGACCGGCGCGGTGACGCTGTCGGGAGGCACCGCCGTCCACTATCGCTGCGACGAGGAGAACGGCTGGAACCCCGACCTGGAGGACATCGAGTCGAAGATCACCGAGAACACCCACGCGCTGGTGATCATCAACCCGAACAACCCGACCGGCGCGGTCTACAGCGAGGACGTCGTCAAGGGGCTCGTCGACATCGCCCGGCGTCACGAGCTGGTGATCTTCAGCGACGAGATCTACGAGAAGATCCTCTTCGACGACGCCGTGCACCACCACACCGCGAAGTACGCCGGTGAGGACGTGCTCTGCCTGACCTTCAGCGGCCTGTCGAAGGCCTACCGCGTCTGCGGCTACCGGGCCGGCTGGGTGATGGTCTCGGGACCCAAGCACCTCGCTGATGACTTCCTCGAGGGCCTGACCCTGCTGGCGAACATGCGCATGTGCGCGAACGTCCCCGGGCAGCACGCCATCCAGACCGCGCTCGGCGGCTACCAGTCCATCAACGAGTACATCCACCCCGGCGGCCGGTTCTACGAGCAGTCCAAGACGGCGTGGCGGCTGCTGAACAAGATCGAGGGCGTCACCTGCACCGAGCCGATGGGCGCGCTCTACTGCTTCCCGAAGCTCGACACCGAGATGTTCGGCATCGCCGACGACCAGGAGTTCGTGCTCGACCTGCTGCGGGCGAAGAAGATCCTGGTCACCCACGGCACCGGCTTCAACTGGTTCGAGCCCGACCACTTCCGCCTGGTGACGCTGCCCGACGTCGACACCCTCACCGAGGCGATCGACCGGATCGCCGACTTCCTGGGCACGCTGCGTCGCTGATCTCGCTCTCGCTCCGTCCTACGATGGACGCATGGGACGCCAGGTCGAGCGGCTGACGCTGGACAACCTCGCGCTGCTGCCCGGTCCGTGCGAGACCTGCGTGTTCTGGGAGCTCGACCCGGTCCGCCGCCAGCAGGTGCGCGGCCACGAGGCCGAGGAGAAGGCCGCCTGGCTCTCGGGGATGCTGCGCGACTGGGGCTCGGTGGGCCGCGTGGTCCGGCTCGACGAGCGGGTCGTCGGCCACCTGCTGTGGGCCCCGGCGGTCCACCTGCCGGGGAGCGCGGGCTTCGCGACCGCGCCGGTGAGCCCGGACGCGATCCTGCTCGCGACCGGCTACGTCGACCCGGCGTTCCGGGGCCAGGGGCTCGGCCGTGTGCTGGTGCAGGGGATGGCCAAGGACCTGATCAAGCGTGGCGGCATCGGGGCCGTCGAGGCGTTCGGGGCGACCAGGCCACGCGAAGGGGAGTGCGTGCTGCCGGTGGACTTCCTGCTGGCGGTGGGCTTCCGGACCCATCGGCCGCATTCGGCGTACCCACGGATGCGGATGGACCTGGCCACCACGGTCTCGTGGCGCGAGGAGCTGGAGACGGCGCTCGACCGGCTGGTCGGCGTCGTGGCGGGCAAGCGACGCGCGCCCAGGCCGACGTCGCCCACGGTGCCGCGCGGGACCGGCCCGCGCCCCCAGGCGCAGCTGCCCAGGATCAGTCGGCCGCGCGGATCGCGGAGCGCAGCTCACTGACGCGCAGCACGCCGGTGTGTGCGTCGGCGTCCGGGCTCAGGTAGAAGCGCTGCACCGCGACGACGACCGCCTCGGCCAGCACGTCGCGGAAGCCCGGGTCGGCCAGACGGCGGGCGTCGCCGGCGTTGGACAGGTAGCCGGCCTCGAGCTGGATTGCCGGCATCCGGGTGCGGCGCAGGAAGTCCCACGCCTTCGCGTGGCAGCGCAGGTCGACCAGGTCGGTACGCGCGACGATCTCGCGCTGGACGAGGCCGGCGAAGCGCTCGCCCGCCGACGACGTCGTGTCCGGGTCGCCGGTGCCGAAGTAGTACGTCGCCACCCCGCACGCGTCGGGGTTCGAGGAGGCGTCGACCGCGAGGGAGATGCACAGGTTGGCGTCGGTGCGGTTGGCGAACGTGGCCCGCTCGAGCTCCTCGGAGTGGTCGTTGCCGGTGGGCGCCGAACGGTGCCGGCCGGCGCGCGAGGCGGTCAGGAAGGCCTGGACCCCCGTGGCGACGAGCCGGCCCTCGATGCGCGCGGCGAGGTCGTGGACGATCTCGCCGGCTCGCTCGGCGTACTCGTCGGGCAGCTGCCGGCCGCGGGCGGGGTCGATCACCACGATCTTGCCGACCAGCTGCGGGCCCGCGGCCCGGATCCGCTCGCGGGCGCGCATCGCGTTGGGTGCGCCACCGCGCACCATCGGTGCGAGCTGGGCGAGCGCCTTCAGGGTCGCCGGACCGCAGGTGCCGTCGGCCGGGATGCCGAAGTTGCGCTGGAAGTCGCGCAGGCCGGCCTCGGTGGCGGGACCGAAGTACCCGTCCACGCGACCGATCTTGAAGCCCAGCTCCAGGAGCCGGCGCTGGAGGGCGAACACGTCGTCGCCGGCGATGAGGTTGCCGGGCAGGTGGGTGAGGATCCGGTCGCCGAGCGACCAGCGAGCCTCGTCGAGGCGCCGGTACGTCGCGGAGCCGACGACCCCGTCGACGTGGAGTCCGCGTTGCTGCTGGAACGTGCGCACCGCGAGCTCGACGCGTTCGTCGTAGTCGTGGGGGAGGTCTCCCTCGATCAGCCCCTGTCGCGCCAGCAGCTCGACGATCTGGATGACCGCCGCACCGGAGTCACCACGGCGAAAGCTCGTCTGCACCGTTGCGTCCAACAGGAGGCCTCCCTCGCGTTCGGTCCCGCAACGGCCGTCCCGAGTGGGCCATTGCTGTGCCTACTGAAACAGAAGGTGCGCCGGGAACCAAGACGTGGTCCGGAACGGACCGCATCGGTTCCCGGCGCACCCCTGTTCGAGCTGAGCGGCCGGGCTGACCCGGGTCAGGCGTCGAGGATGTCCGCGAGCTCGCGCAGCAGCGCGGCCTTCGGCCGGGCGCCGACGATCTGCTTGACGACCTCGCCGTTCTGGTAGACGTTGAGCGTCGGGATCCCGGTCACGCGGTACTGCGCCGGGGTCACGGGGTTCTCGTCGACGTTCATCTTGACCAGGCGCAGCTTGTCGGGGTGCTCCGCGGCGATCTCGTCGAGGATCGGGGAGACCTGGCGACACGGGCCGCACCACTCGGCCCAGAAGTCGACGAGGACGGGCGTCTGGGACTTCAGGACCTCGGTCTCGAAGTCGGCGTCGGTGACGGCCTGCAGGTCGGCCATGGTTGCTCCTTGGGTCTACGGGTGGGCGTGCGCTTGCTGGTACGACTCATTCAACACGCAGCGTCGGACAAATCTTCCCGGGCACCGGTGTCGCGGGTCACTGGACCAGCGCGGCGGCGGACTTGGCGGCGGCGGTGATCGCCTGGCGGCATCGGCGCAGTATCGGCGAGGTCACTGGACCAGCGCGGCGGCCGACTTGGCGGTGGCGGTGGCGTGGTCGAGGGCGGCGAGGTAGCGCTCGGCGTCCAGGGCAGCCGCGCAGCCGCTGCCGGCGGCGGTGATCGCCTGGCGGCATCGGCGCAGTATCGGCGAGGTCACTGGACCAGCGCGGCGGCCGACTTGGCGGTGGCGGTGGCGTGGTCGAGGGCGGCGAGGTAGCGCTCGGCGTCGAGAGCAGCCGCGCAGCCGCTGCCCGCGGCGGTGATCGCCTGGCGGTAGGTGTGATCCACCAGGTCGCCGGAGGCGAAGACGCCGGGCAGGTTGGTGCGGGTGCTGCGGTCCTCGACGAGCACGTAGCCCTCGTCGTCGAGGTCGACCTGTCCGGTGAGCAGCTCCGAGCGGGGGTCGTGGCCGATCGCGATGAACAGGCCGGTGGCCGGCAGCTCGCGGGTGTCACCGGTGACCGTGTCCCGCAGGGTGAGCCCGGTCAGCTTGTCCTCGCCGTGGATCTCGGCGACCTCGGAGTTCCAGGCGAACTCGATCTTCGGGTCGGCCAGGGCACGGTCCTGCATGATCTTCGAGGCGCGCAGCTCGTCGCGACGGTGGATGATCGTCACCTTGGAGCCGAACCGTGACAGGAAGGTCGCCTCCTCGAGTGCGGAGTCGCCGCCGCCGACGACCGCGATGTGCTGCTCGCGGAAGAAGAACCCGTCACACGTGGCACACCAGCTCACGCCGTGGCCGGAGAGGCGGTCCTCGTCGGGCAGGCCGAGCTTGCGGTAGCCCGAACCCATGGACAGGATCACCGCGCGCGCCGTGAAGGTGCCTTCGTGCGTCTTGACCACCTTGAGGTCGCCGGTCAGGTCGACCTCGATGACGTCGTCGGCCACCAGCTCGGCACCGAACCGCTCGGCCTGCGCCCGCATCTCGTCCATCAGGGCGGGGCCCTGGATGCCGTCGCGGAAGCCGGGGAAGTTCTCGACCTCGGTGGTGTTCATCAGCGCGCCGCCCGAGGTGACCGAGCCCTCGAAGACCAGCGGCTCGAGGCTCGCGCGCGCGGCGTACACCGCAGCGGTGTAGCCGGCGGGGCCGGAGCCGATGATGATCACGTTGCGGGTGGTGGTGTCGTCTGACATCGCGTGTCTGCCTGCTCTCGGAGGGTCTGGTGGCAGAACAGATCCTAGGCGTGCGCCATTCCCGGCGCTGCGCTCAGCGGGGCACCGTCGCCGAGGCCAGCAGCGAGGCGCCGTCGCACGACCAGGCCTCGACCAGCTGCCCGGCGGCGCTCGGCGGCCGGAACACCAGCGCGACCGGTACGCCGTCGAGCACGGCCGGGACCGTCACGGCGTCGGGCGCCGCCGGACCGGCGCACGCGGCGCGCCCTGCCAGGTCCATCGAGCCGTCCGCCGGCACCGGGGTGGACGTCACCGGCGGGGCCCCGACCGCCTTCGAGTCCTTGGAGACATAGCCGCCGGTCGTGCCCGTGGACCCGGACGGTGTCGCCGCGGGCTGTGGCCCGGCGGGGGCCGGCACGTCGCCCACGAAGTCCTCGGCGGAGAGGGTGCGCATCGCGGCCGCGGCGTCCGCGGCGAACTCCCGGCTTCGCAGGCGCGGCACGGCGGCGAGAGAGTCGGCCTCGGGTGCTCGCGGGGTCTGCAGGTCCTGGGCGCCCAGTGGCGCCGACTTGTCGGCGTCCGCCTGGCTGGCCCTGGAAGCCGAGGCGTTGCCACCACCCGAGCCGTCGTGGCCGCTGTGGGCGATGCCGAAGCCGCCGGCCACGATCACCGCGGCTGCCGCGGCGGCGACCATTACACGCCCTGCGCGGCGACGCAGCACGACGACGGAGGCGCGCGGACGGCTCTGGTCCGCACGGCGCTGGTCGCGCAGCGAGCCGAGGGTCTCGTCGAGGCGGGCGGCCACCTCGCCCGGCACCGGCTCGGTCACCCGCGCCTCGGCCAGCAGGCCACGCAGCTCGTCGAAGACGGGGTCGTCGAAGGCAGGCTCGCCGGCAGCGGGTCCGTCGTGGTCGCTCACGCGAGGGCACCTCCTTGCGGCTCGGTCTCCGGATGGATGGTCGGGTTCGGCTGCGGTCCTGGATCGGACGCGCCAGGGGGGTCCGCGGTTCCGGTGACGCCGCTCTCACGCAGCAGGCCGGCGAGCCTCGCACGCCCGCGCGCGCAGCGGCTCTTCACCGTGCCGCTGGGGCAGTCGAGCATCCGGGCCACCTCCTCGACCGGGTACCCCTCGACGTCGACCAGCACCACCGCTGCCTTCTGCTCCGGGCTCAGCTGCTCGAGCGCGGCCAGCAGGACACGGCGGCGCTCTGCCTGCACTGCTCGTGCCTCCGGGTCGGCGTGGGCGGCGTGGTCGTCGGGCGTGGCCAGCACGGCGCCACGGCCGGCGTACTCCTCGAGGTCGTCGGGCAGCGGCTGGGCAGCACGGACCTTGTTGCGGCGCAGCCGGTCGAGACAGGCGTTCACCACGACCCGGTGCAGCCATGTCGTGACCAGGGCGTCCCCGCGGAAGTCCCCCGCCCGCCGGTACGCCGAGATCATCGCCTCCTGGAGGGCGTCGGCCGCGTCCTCCGGGTTGCCGGTCGTGCGCAGGGCGACGGCCCAGAGCCGGTCGCGGTGGCGGGTGAACAGCACGCCGAAGGCGTCGAGGTCTCCGGCGCGGTGCGCGTCGATCAGCTCGGTGTCGGAGAGCTCGTGCTGCGCGGCCGTCATGGGTTCCTCACGAACGGACCGTGACCTCGGCGATCTCCCCGCGGAACCCTCCGGTCGTGGCCGGCAGGCTGGTCAGCCAGACCACCAGGAAGCGCGTGCGCACGGACTGCTCGACGCGCAGCACCGCGGTCGTCCCGTCGGCGGTTGCGGCCGCCAGCCGGCGCGTGTCGGCCAGCTCGGCGGGCGGGTTGTCGATGCCGGGCGGGGTCGCGTACAGCTCGAGGCTGGTCGGCGAGCCGACCAGCTGGACCTGGACCGACCCGACCTCCTGCTCCGAGCCGAGGTCGAGGAGGAGCCCGACGCCACTCTTCAGGCCGCCGAGGCGGGCATCGTCCTTGTAGGTGAGGGTGCGCCAGCCGGTCTCCGGCTTGCCGTCGATGGCGAGCGCGACCTGACCCGGGTTCTCCTCGGGCGGATCACCCTCCGGGTCGAAGTCCCCGGCCTTGACCACCCGGACGGGGCTGCCGGTGAGGGTCGGGCTCGCCGGGGTCGTGTTGGTGGTGGCGGCGGCCGTCGGCTTGTCGTCCTTGCCACGGCCGATGTCGAACGCGACGAACATCGCGGCCAGGACGGCGATGCACAGGGCGACGATGCCAGCCAGCTGGAGCCACGACCGACCCTCCTTGCCGCTGAACCCACCGGTGTCCTCGGGGTCCTCGAACGGCCAGTAGCGCGCGCCGGAGTCGGTGTTGGTGGGCGCGCTCGGAGGAGTCGCGGAGGGCGGGGTCGGGGGCCGCGCGGGCGGCGGCGGTGGTGCTCCGGGCGGCACGCGGCGCTCGTGGTCGGCGAAGAGAGGCCGCTCGGGGAGGTCCTCGAGCGGCGGGGGCGGGGCTGATGGCTGCCAGGGCTCCGGCTCGGCGTGCTCCTCGGTCCAGATCGGCGCCGGCGCGGCCATCGTGGCCTCGGGGTCGAGGTTTGACACCGCCGTGGCGTCGGCCATCGCGTCCGGGGAGGTGTCGGCACCGGCGTCGGGGCTCGGCATCTCCGGCTGGGACTGGGGCACAGGCTCCGGATCGGGGTGCGGTTCCGGGACAGCCGGGTCGTCGTACATGCTCGGGACGTCGACCGGCGCCGCGGCCGCCGGGTCGCCGACGTAGTCGCTGAGCGCGGCGGCGATCTCGTGGGCAGTCTCGATCGGGAGCGCGTGCTGGGCCGCCTCCTTGTGCAGCACCCGGTCGCAGATCGCGTCGAGCGTGCGGGGCACGCCGGCGCGCACCTGGCGCGGCCGCAGCGGCCGCCGGCCGTCACGCGGCGCCTTCGGCACCGCCGACGGGGCGACGCCCGGCCAGCGGCCGGTGAGGGCGGCGTACAGGATGCCAGCGAGGTCGATGACGTCCGCTTCACGCGGCCCGATCGGCCCGTACGCCGGGTGCACCGGCGCGGGACCCTCGAAGGCAGCGTTGACCACGAACCCGATCACCTTGACCGAGCCGGCATCGGTGACCAGCACCGACTCGGGGTTGAGGCGCCCGTGGTGCAGGCCCTGGGCGTGCGCGGCGGCGATCGCCTCGGCGACCTCACGGGTCATCCAGGCGGCGCGCGTCGGCGGCAGCGTGCTGCGCTCGAGCATGATGTCGAGGGAGACGCCCTCGCCCCACTCGTTGATGACCCAGGTCAGCCCGTCGATGTCGTCGCAGTCGAGCACCCGCAGGAAGTGCGGATCGATCACCTTCACCGACCGCCTCGCGGCGTCCAGGACGCCGGGTGCGCGCGGGTCGCTGCTCGGCAGCGCGTGCACCGCGACGCTGCGGGCCAGCACGGTGTCGGTGGCACGCCAGAACCGGGCACCGTCGTGCTCGGAGAGCAGGTCCTCGAGCCGGTAGCGCCCGTCGAGCATGGTGCCGGGGCTGATCGAGCTGGGGGGCACGTTCCTCCTCGTTGGGACGTCTGGGCTCCGGATCATCGTAGGCGGGCCCTGCGTCGCCGGACGGGCTAACGGCCGGCCCGGCGCTTCCCACCGCGCGTCGCGCGGCGCTTGCCACCGCGCCCCGGACGACCACCGCCGCTCCGGCCCGCCCGCCGGACGAGCATCCGGGTGACCTCACTCACCTCGTCGAGCCGCACCATGCGCGCCAGCACGAGGTAGGTGAGCCCGCCGGCGGCACCGACGACCACGACGTGGATGAGCGCGGTGACCTTGTCGTGACCGTCGAGAGCGCCGTGGATGCCGTGGCGGGCGAGCAGCGCGACCAGCGCCGAGGCTCCGACGACCAGGCAGATCCGGACCCCGAAGCGCAGCAGCCGGGCGCCGGAGAGGCCGCCGATCTGCACGGAGAGCTGCCGGAAGGAGAGGGCGGCACCGGCTGCGTAGGCCAGCGCGTAGGCGATGACGAGCCTGGAGGCGGTCTGGGCCGGATCGATGCTGCGGGTCAGGACGACCGCGGCGACGATGTTCACCGACGAGACGACGCACTGGATGAAGAAGACCCTCCGCGTCTGCTCGAGGGCGTAGAAGCCGCGCAGCATCAGGTAGTGGGTGGTGAAGAAGAGCAGGCCGATCGCGAACAGGGACAGCGGTCCGACGTACCGGGTGTAGGTGGCGCTGGAGGACCCGTAGCCCCACACGACGCTCGCGAGGTCGGGGGCTACCACCGGCAGGAGCGCGACCGCGGGCAGCACGAGCGCGTACGTCGAGCGCAGGGTCGAGGACACCGCCTCCCCGAGCCCGCGCAGGTCATGGTCCGCGGCGAGAGCGGACAGCCGCGGCAGCACCGCGGTCGCCAGCGAGACGGTGATGATCGCGTGCGGCACCATCGCGAGCTGGAACGCGTAGGAGTAGACCGTGTAGCCGGTGCCGTTCGCAGACGAGCCGGAGGGCCCGGCGCCCGCGATCGTGCCGTGCGAGGCGATCCGGACCACCACGGTGTAGGCGATCTGGTTGACCACCACGAACAGCACCGTCCAGACCCCGAGCCGGAAGGTGTGCCCCAGCCCGGTGCCGCGGAAGTCGAACCGCGGCCGGAAGCTGAATCCGGCGCGCTTGAGGTAGGGGACCAGGATCAGGAACTGCGCGACGATCCCGAGGGTCGAGCCGAGGCCGAGCAGTGCCTCGGCACCGGGACCGTAGCCGCCGAACCGCTCGGTGCCGTGGGCCGGGCCGACGGTCAGCAGGTAGGTGACCAGCACGAGTACCGCGATCGCGTTGTTGGCGATCGGCGCCCACATCATCGGGCCGAAGCTGCCGCGCGCGTTCAGCACCTGGCCGACCAGCACGAACATGCCGTAGAAGAACACCTGGGGCAGGCAGTAGCGGGCCAGGTCGATGATCGACTCGCGCTGGGCGGCGAACTCGGTGGTGAAGTACTGCGGGTCCAGGAGGATCCGCATCACCATCGGCGCGGCGACCACCAGCACCACCGTCACCAGGAGCAGGAAGGTCGCGGCGAGGGTGATCACCCGGTTCGTGTACGCCGTACCGCCGTCGGCGTCGTTCTTCATCGCCCGGACCAGCTGCGGCACCAGGACGGCGTTGAACACGCCACCGGCCAGCAGGATGTAGAGCATGTTCGGGATCGTGTTGGCGATGTTGAACACGTCGGCGTGCAGCGCCGTCCCGAGCGCCGCCGCCAGCAGCGTGGTGCGCAGGAAGCCACTCAGCCGGGACACGACGGTGCCGGCCGCCATCACCGCGCTGGACCCGAGCACCGACGGCTGTGCCGGCGTGCTCACTGGCCGCGCCAGCGGTGCTCGCGCAGGCCGCGCCGGATCCGGCGCAGGATCATCACGACGAGCAGCCCGCCGGCACCGAGGAGCACACCCCAGATCAGCTTGCCGACCTGGCTGGTCCGCAGGTTGAAGGTCAGCGGCGTCCCGAGCGCGGCGCCCTCGGCGGTCACGGGCGTGAGGGTGACCTCGTGGACGCCGATCGACGACGCCCGCGCCTTCAGCCGCAGCACCGTGCGCTGTCCGGGTGCCATGTCGAGCGGCTTCGGGGTCTGGATGTGCACGTCCGGGCTCGTCTCCGTCGGCCGGATGCCGACGGTGATCGGCTGGTCGAGCTGGTTGACCAGCGTGACCGTCAGCGTGCCCGAGCCTCCCGAGAGGGTGACGAAGTCGGTGCCGACCACCGACACCTTGTCCAGGCGGTCGCGCATCGTCTGGTTCGCCGCGAGCGCGCCCTCCCGCGCCGCCGTCTGGTCGCGGCGGGCGTGGTAGCTGACCGCGCTGAGCGCGATCCCGGTCAGCTCGCGCTGCACGTCGTTGGTGCTGCGGAGCAGCTGTCCGGCGACGCTCGCGGTCGAGACGAGCAGGCGGGCCGCGGAGACGTTGACGAGACCGACCTCGGCGCGCCGCTCGGCCGCCGGGTAGCCCAGTGCGGCGTCGAAGGTCGGGGTGCTCTCCACGGGTGCGCGGCCCAGCTGGACCAGGTCGAGCCACGGGAGGTCGAGGCCGCCGAAGAAGTCGGCCGCCTGCCAGTTGGCGCCGGGGTCCCAGTCGTCGGGGAGCTCGACGACCATCGGGCCGGTCGACCCCGGCTGCCGCCGCAGGGCGGCGTCGGAGACGATCCGCTGGCGCACCTCCAGCGCGTCGAGGGCCGGAGTCGGTCCGGGCCCGCCGGCCGCCGCCTGCGCGTCGGTGAAGACGAGGTCCTGCTGCTCCGGCGTGCGCCACTGCGTGCGGGTGCGGGGCGCCGCGTGGTCGGAGACCAGGACCATGGTGTCGGCGGGGATGGAGCCCAGCGCGGCGTCGTCGAGCCAGCCGCTCGCCGGCGCGACCGTCGGCAGGGCGTCGACGCCGAGCCGCTTGAACGCTGCCGCCGACTCTTTCGCGGCCACGTTGAGCAGCGGCGGTCGGCGTCGGGCGAGCGAGGCGATGTCGGGATCGGCGTACCCGAGGCCGAGGACCGTCTGGAGGCTCGAGGCCTGCTTGACCTGGGCGAGCCAGCGCGCCGCGTTGGCCCGGTCGCTCGGCCCGAGCCGGTCGAACGAGCGGCTCGGGTCGGCCGTCGGACTCCCACCGTCGCTCGGTGACGAGGTGGGCTGCCCGGCGGCCGCCTCGCCCAGCGAGAGCTCGGGATTGTCCGCCGCGACGGAGCCGACTGCGTCGATCACGGCGGGATCCACCAGCATCGTGGCCGGTACGCCGCCGGCCGAGCTCAGCAGTGCCGCGATCCGCTCGAGCCGGCCGTCGTCACCGAGCGTCGTCGACCAGGCGGTGGTGTCGAGCAGGCGGCCGACCCGGTCACGGCGTACCCGCTCGCGGAGCGGGAACACCAGCGACACCGACGTGGTGGCGTCCGGCGCGACGAGCGGGATGAAGGTGCGCGCCCGGCCTCCCACCTCGCGGCCGGCCGCGTGGTCGCCGAGGGCGTGCACGCCGATCCAGTACACGCCGGGCGCCGACAGGTGGAGGTCCTTGACCTTCAGCGAGATCCGGAACGGCATGCCCTGGCCGGGCACCAGGTCGCCGATGGGGTCGAACTGGCCGGGACCGATGAGCCGGTCACCGACCTCGACGCCCGGATCGGACGAGGCGGCAGAGGTCAGCTGCTCGCGCTCGGTCATCGGCTGGCCGCTGACGAACGGGTGGACGTTGATCGCCGACCAGATCTCGTCGGAGTCGTTGCGGACGGTGCCGGCCAGCACGATGCGGCCCTTCGCGGGGATCGTCGAGGGCGTCAGCTCGGTCAGCTCCACGGTGAGCGGAGTCGCGGCCACCTGGCCGGCGGCTGCGGCCTCCCCGGGCTGCAGCAACGGCAGCACGGAGGCCACCATGAGCGCAGCCAGGGCTGCGGCCATGGTGCGGGGGAGACTCACACGGCGATGCTAACGGCGGCAACCGGGCCCGACTCGGCGGCCGGGCCGCCGATAGAGTGACCTCTCGTGCCCGAAGAGCCGGCTGCCGAGCCCTTGAACATGTCGCAGGCGCAGACCCGCGCAGTCCAGGAGCTGCTGCGGATCGCGCCGGTCGTCGACGACCTCGGCGCGCGGTTCGCCGAAGCGGGTGAGGAGATCGCGCTGGTCGGTGGGCCGGTGCGCGACGCCATGCTGGGCCGGCTGCACAACGACCTCGACTTCACCACCTCGGCGCGTCCCGACGTGACCGAGCGCCTGTTGAAGGGCTGGGCCGACGCCGTGTGGGACATCGGTCGGGAGTTCGGCACGATCGGCTGCCGCCGCGGCGAGTACCAGATCGAGATCACGACGTACCGCTCGGAGAAGTACGACCGGTCGAGCCGCAAGCCGACCGTCGACTACGGCGACTCGCTCGCCGGCGACCTGGGCCGGCGTGACTTCACCGTCAACGCGATGGCGGTGTCGCTGCCCGGACGCACCTTCGAGGACCCGTACGGCGGGATCGTCGACCTCGCGCACGGAGTGCTCCGGACGCCGGGTCGTCCCGAGGACTCCTTCGACGACGACCCGTTGCGGATGATGCGGGCCGCGAGGTTCGCCTCCCAGCTGGGGTTCACGGTCGCACCCGAGGTGCGGCAGGCGATGACCGACATGGCCGAGCGGATCACGATCGTCTCGGCCGAGCGCGTCCGCGACGAGCTGGTCAAGCTGGTCTGCTCCCCGCGGCCCCGCGCCGGACTGACCCTCCTGGTGGAGACCGGGCTGGCCGCGCAGGTGCTGCCGGAGCTGCCCGCCCTCGCGCTCGAGCGCGACGAGCACCACCGGCACAAGGACGTCTACGAGCACACCCTGACCGTGCTCGAGCAGACCATCGACCTGGAGGGGCGGCTGCCCGGCGGCGGCCCCGACTTCACGGCCCGGTTCGCCGCGCTCATGCACGACGTCGGCAAGCCCGGCACACGGAGGTTCCAGCCCGACGGCACGGTGACCTTCCACCACCACGACGTGGTGGGCGCGAAGCTGGCCAAGCGACGGATGCAGGCGCTGCGGTTCTCCAGCGACGAGATCGCGGCGGTCACCCGGCTCGTCGAGCTGCACCTGCGGTTCCACGGGTACGGCGAGGGCCAGTGGACCGACTCGGCGGTGCGGCGCTACGTCCGCGACGCCGGTGAGCTGCTGCCGTGGCTGCACGTCCTGACGCGGGCCGACTGCACCACCCGCAACCAGCGCAAGGCCGAGCGGCTGCGGCGCAGCTACGACGAGCTCGAGGGGCGGATCGGCCGGCTCTCGGAGGAGGAGGAGCTCGCCTCGATCCGGCCGGACCTCGACGGCAACCAGATCATGGAGATCCTCGGGCTCCCGGCGGGCCCGCAGGTCGGCGCGGCGTACCGGTTCCTGCTGGAGCTGCGCCTTGACGAAGGTCCGATGACCTACGAGCAGGCGCGCGACGCGCTGCTGCGCTGGGCGGCCGAGAAGGGCTGAGCGCTACTCGTGCTGGTGGTCCTCGGCGACCGCGTCGAGGTCGAGCTCGCGGACCCCGTGGATCAGCTGCTCGAGCATCGGTGCGGGGAGAGCGCCGGGCTGGGAGAACACCAGGTTGCCCTCCTTGAACGCCATCAGGGTGGGGATCGAGGTGATCTGCGCGGCGGCCGCCAGCGACTGCTCGGCCTCGGTGTCGACCTTGGCGAAGACGATGTCGGGGTGCTGCTCGGAGGCCTGCTCGAAGACCGGGCCGAACTGCCGGCAGGGCCCGCACCAGGCAGCCCAGAAGTCCACCAGCACGATGTCGTGCCCGGTGACGGTCTCCTCGAAGTTCTCCGCGCCGATCGCGATCGTGGACATGGTCGTTCCTTCCCGGTGAGGTCGACGCGCTCAGCGCGTCCCTGGCAAAACGGTGCGCGGGAGGCGAGTATTCCGCCCCCTCACGGTGTCCTAGGGTGACGGCATGTCCCCCCGCCGGCTCATCGTCTTCGCCGTGGGCTCGCCGTACGCGTGGGACGTCGTGGAGTCGGTACGCCGCAACGGCGACGAGCCGGTCTGCATGGACAACCTGGGCGGCGCCGACCCCCGCCTGCCCGGGCTCACCGGGTCCACCGAGCCGGGACCGTTCGTGCTGGGCCTCTCGTCCGCCGAGCACCGCCCGACCGCCGCACGCGCCGCACGGGACGCCGGCCTCGGGGAGCCTGCCGTCCTGGTCGATCCGACGTCCGCAGTCGCGTCCACCGCGACGCTGGGGCACGGCACGTATGTGAACGCCGGCGCCGTCATCGCCTCGCACGCGACGATCGGGTGTCACGTGAACGTCAACCGGTCAGTGTCGCTGGGCCACGACAACGAGATCGGGTTCGCCGCGTCCTTCGGCCCCGGCGCGGTGCTTGCCGGGGGCGTGCGCGTCGGCTCCACGGCGTTCGTCGGAGCGGGGGCGACCGTGCTGCCGGAGGTCGCCGTGGGCGTGGGCGCCGTCGTCGGTGCCGGAGCAGTGGTCACTCGCGACGTCGCTGCGGGCGAGGTCGTGGTCGGCAACCCGGCCCGGGTGGTGCGCACCCGAGAGGTCGAGGAGCAACGGTGCCCGCACTGCTGAGCGCCCTCGACCGGCCGGCGCCGATCGTGCTGGCGCCGACCGGCATGGTCCCGACCCGGGCGATGACGCCGCACGTCCCGCTCACCCCCGAGGAGATCGCCCGTGACGTGGCCGCTGCCGCAGCGCTGGGCATCACCTCGGTGCACCTGCATGCGCGTGACGCCGACGGCGCGCCCACCTGGGACCGCGAGGTCTACGCGCGGATCGTGGGCGCGGTCCGCGACCGCGTGCCGGACGTCCTGATCAACGTCAGTACGAGTGGCCGCACGTGGTCGGAGCTGGAGAAGCGCGCCGACTGCCTCGCGCTGGACGGCGACCTCAAGCCCGACCTGGCATCGCTCACGCTCTCGAGCCTGAACTTCCTCGGGTCGGCCTCGGTGAACGCCCCGGACATGGTGCGCGGCCTGGCCACGATCATGCGCGACCGGGACATCGTCCCCGAGCTGGAGATCTTCGACCTCGGCATGGTCAACGTGGCGCACGTGCTGCGCAAGGAGGGCCTGGTGCCCTCCACGGCCGTCGCGAACCTGTTCTTCGGCAACATCGCCGGGATGCAGGCCAACGCTGCCGAGGTCGGCCTCGCGGTCGAGCGGCTGCCCGACGGCCTCCTGTGGGCCGGCGCCGGCCTCGGGGACTTCCAGCTCACGGCACAGTCGCTCGCGGTGGCCGTCGGGGGCGGCGTCCGGGTCGGTCTGGAGGACGGCATCTGGTACGACCGGGCACGCACGACCCTGGCCACGAACGAGTCCCTGGTCGAGCGCGTGCATCGCCTGCTCGAGGTGCACGACCGGCGGATGATGACCCCGGCCGAGCTGCGCGCGCACCTGAGCGGCCCCACGTGAGGGTGCCGGTGGCCGCGCCGACCAGGATGCAGCCGCAGGAGGCGGCGGCCGTGCAGCGGGCCGCCGCGGAGGTCATCGCCGGCACGCAGTGGGTGCTCGGCGACCGGGTCGCCCGGTTCGAGTCCGAATTCGCGGCCTACCTCGGCGCCGCGGCCGACTCGGTGGTCGGGGTCGGCAACGGCACCGACGCGCTGGTCGTGGCGATGACGGCCCTCGAGCTGCCGCAGGGAGCCGGCGTGCTGGTCGCCGCCGACGAGGGCGGGTACGCCGCGACGGCTGCCCGGATCGCCGGACTGGTGCCGGTCCCGATCGACGCGGGTGCGCAGGGACCCACCGTCGAGACCGCGGAGGCGGGGCGCACCCCCGACGTGGCCGCGCTCGTGGTGACCCACCTGCACGGCAACGCCGTACCGATGAGCGAGCTGGACCGCTGGCGCCGGGCCCACGGGCTGCGCCTGATCGAGGACTGTGCGCAGGCCCACGGCCTGCGCGTCGACGGGCGGCACGTCGGTGGGACCGGCGACGCCGCGACCTTCAGCTTCTACCCGACCAAGAACCTCGGAGCCGTCGGAGACGGCGGCGCGGCCTGGTTCGCCGACCCGGCGGTGGCCGACCACGCCCGGGCGCTGCGCCAGTACGGCTGGGGCGAGCGCTTCCGGGTCGAGCACCCCCGCGGCCGCAACTCGAGGCTCGACCCGATCCAGGCCGCAGTGCTGTCGGCGCGGCTTCCCTTCCTCGACGAGCGCAACGCCCGGCGGCGCTCGATCGCCGCCCGGTACGCCGAGCGCGTCGAGCTGCTCGGCGACCCGGCCGCGACCGTCGCCCACCACGCCGTCGTGCTCGCCGACGACCGCGACGGCCTCGCTCGGGGTCTCGCGGAGCGAGGAGTCGACAGCGCCGTGCACTATCCGTGGCTCGTCACCGAGATGCCCGGCCTGCACGTCGCCCCTGCCGCGACACCTGGCGCGCAGGCCCGGCGCGACCGGATCCTCAGCCTGCCGTGCTTCCCGGAGCTGACCGACGTGGAGGTCGACACCGTCTGCGCGGCGCTCGACGAGCTGGTCCGATGAGAGCCGGGGACGACGCGGAGCTCTTCGACGACGCGCGCGGCAGCCTCCTCGCCGTGGAGCTCGCCGACCTGGGGTTCCCGGTCCGGCGTGTCTTCGTGGTCACCGGCGTCGAGGGTGGCGTCGACCGCGGCGACCACACCGTTCCCTGTGCCGAGGCGGTCGTGCTGCTGTCGGGGTCCGCGTGCTTCCGGACCACCCTGAAGGCCACGGGCGAGGAGGTGGAGGCACGGCTCGAGCGACGCGGCCAGCGGCTCCACCTGAGCCCCGGCGACCACGTGCGCTACCGGCTCGCGGACGAGCACAGCGTCATCCTGGTGCTCGCCGAGGAACCCTACGAGCAGGATCCGGCGGAGCGACCGTGAGCGTGCGCGCATCGGTGGTCATCCCGTGCCACAACAAGCCGACGACGTTGCCCCTCACGGTCGACACCGTCCTGCGCCAGTCGATCGCCGACCTCGAGGTGCTGCTGCTCGGCGACGGTGTCACCGACGAGGTGCGCGAGGTGGTCGACGCGCTCGTGCGCACGGACCCGCGGGTCCGGTTCCTGGACTTCCCGAAGGGTCCCCACCACGGCGAGCGCTACCGGCACGACGCCGTGGTGTCGGCACGGTCCGACGCGATCTTCTACCTGTGTGACGACGACCTGCTCCTCCCCGACCACGTGGCCGACCTCCTCGACCTGTTGCAGGGTGCGAACCTGGTGCAGAGCCTGAACGGCTACGTCCGCCCCGACGGCAGTCTGGGCACGTACGCCGCCGACCTCGCCGACCCGGCGTCGGTCGAGCCGATCCTCGACGAGAGGCTGGGGTTCAACTCGGTCAGCATCACCGGCACCGCCCATCTCAGGAGCTTCTACCTCGAGGCCGCGGAGCACTGGGAGACGACCCCGGCCGGCCAGTGGCCCGACCACCACCAGTTCCGCAAGATGATGCGGCACCCGGGCTTCCGGGGCGCGACGTCGCGACGGATGACCGCCCTGCAGCTGCCCACGAGCGGTGACGGCCGCGACGCCTGGACCGACGAGGAGCGACGTGCCGAGCTCCAGCGCTGGCACGACCTCGTCGTCGTACCGGGTGCCCAGGAGGTCATCGACGGGCTGCTGCATCGCGCGGCACTCGCCGAGCTCGCCGAGCTCCGGCCCAGGGTCTCGGCGCAGGCGGCACACGTGCACGACCTGAACATCGAGGTCGCCCATCGCACCGCGATCGCCGAGGACCTCGACGCCGAGGTGACCCGGCTCCGTGGCCGGGTCCGCCGTCTCGTGCGGCGGCGCAGGCGGCTGCGCGCCGAGCTGACTCGCCT
Source organism: Marmoricola sp. URHA0025 HA25 (assembly GCF_054059435.1). Lineage (NCBI taxonomy): Bacteria > Bacillati > Actinomycetota > Actinomycetes > Propionibacteriales > Nocardioidaceae > Marmoricola > Marmoricola sp. URHA0025 HA25. The sequence continues at coordinate 4,206,108 of NZ_JBSSCD010000001.1, read as the reverse complement.
GCGTTCGTCCCGCTCGTGGCGGCTCACCGCGCCGTTGCGTGCGGCGGGCCGTGCCCTCACGCGCGGACGTCCCCCCAGCGGGTGAGGGCCCAGTCCTCGCCGTCGACCACCAGCTCGGCCGACTCGCCGTTGTCGAGGCGATGGCGGTCGGCGAAGCTCGGCGTGACGTTGCGCGCGACGCTCGGCAGGGCGATGCAGGCGGCGATCTCGTGGACGACCACGACGACGGTCTCACCGCGGTGCACGTCGGCGATCTCGGCCAGCGTGCCGGCGTACCGGGCCACCACCTCGGCACCGCTCTCGCCGCCGGCGAACCTCGCCTCGAGGTCGCCTTCGAACCAGCGGTCGGTGACCTCGCACATCGCGGCCACCGAGAACGGCTGACCGTCGAGGTCGCCGACGTCGATCTCCCGCAGCGTCTTGCGGTTGGTCACTCCGACGCCGAGGCGGCCGGCCACGATCTCGGCGGTCTGCACGGCACGGGCGGAGTCGGAGGACCAGACGTGGGCGATCCGCCTAGCCTGGAGCGCCTCGGCGAGCCGCGCCGCCTGGGCGCGCCCGTCGGCGGTCAACGTGCCGCCCTCGTCGGAGAACACGGCGTCGACGTACTCCGCGTCTGCGTGCCTGGCCACCACCAGGGTCGCGGGGCACATCAACGAGCTCACGCCCGGCATCGTAGGCAGACTCCGATGCCGGGCGTGAGAGGCGTGAGAAGACTGCGTCAGGTCGCGGGCGTCACCGGCTCGTTGTTGAGCACCCGGAAGGTGTACGCCGCACCGGCGAGGACCACCGGGACCGCGGCGAGCAGCCCGACCAGGCACAGGATGGCGCCGATGACGAGCACGACGATGCCGAGCAGGTAGAACAGGATCGTCTCTCCCACCTTCGAGGTCGTCAGCGAGACGCTCGCCTTGATCGCGTCCATCGGGGCCATGTCCTTGTCGACGACGTAGAACATCGCGAACAGGGTCAGGAAGCCGACGATCAGCCCCGGCAGGTAGCACAGCAGCGTCCCGACGAAGGTCGCTCCGGCGACGAGCGCCGCCGTCACCACGACGTTCGGCCTGGTGGCGTAGCCGAAGACGTCGCCGGCGTTGACCTCCTTGCCGTCGACGACGTTGAGGGCCGACTTGATCAGGCCGGCGCCCAGCAGCTGGCCGATGAAGCTGGCCACCAGGCCGCCGAGCGCGCTGACGAAGATCGTGGTGAAGAAGCCCGGTCCGCACTGACCGGCGAAGTCCTGGCCCAGGACGGTCCGTGTGCAGTCGTGGGTGCCCAGGAGCGCGCCGCGCAGGATGATCTGGATGACCACGTCGACGACGATGAGCACGACCAGGACCAGCAGCGCCGGCACCAGCAGCGTCGCCGGGCTCTTGGTGAACTTCGCCCAGCCGTACTGCATGGCGGCCATCGGGCTGTAGGCACCGCCCGACGCCGGCGGGGCGCCGTAGGCAGGCGGGGGCGGCGGCGGAGGCATCGCCCCGCTCGGCGGTGGCGGAGGTGGTGGGGTCGGCGCGGCCGGAGGCGGTGGCACGTCCCCGCCGGGTGGCGGAGGCGGAGTCGCACCCGGGTTCGGATCCTGCGGCGGAGAGGTGTCATCGCTCATGTTCGACACCGTAGTGACCGCGGGGCACCCCGGCTATCCACCGCGCGGCCCCTTTACATCGTTGAAATTGGTCGGACCCCGGGCCTCTGGCCCGGGGTCCGACCCCACCGATGATCAGTTTGCGCACGTCGCCGGATCTTGGCCCGGCGTCGTGGCTTCGTTCCTCAGCGCTCCACGTCGCCCGGGTTTCGACCCGCCGTCGCGGCTTCGTCCCTCAGCCGCGGGCTCGCTCAACCTGCGGGCGGTACGCGGAGCGCTTCGTTCCTCAGCGCTCCACGTCGCCCTTGATGAAGGCCTCGACCGAGGCGCGGCCCTCGTCGTCGGGGCGCTGCACCGGCGGGGACTTCATCAGGTAAGACGACGCGGAGAGCAGTGCGCCCCCGATGCCGCGATCCTTGGCGATCTTGGCGGCGCGGATCGCGTCGATGATGATGCCGGCGGAGTTCGGCGAGTCCCAGACCTCGAGCTTGTACTCGAGGTTCAGCGGCACGTCGCCGAACGCGCGACCCTCGAGGCGCACGTAGGCCCACTTCCGGTCGTCGAGCCACTGGACGTAGTCCGAAGGACCGATGTGCACGTTGCGGTCCTGGATCTTGCCCGCCAGCGAGCCGGTGAGGTTGGAGGTGACCGACTGCGTCTTGGAGACCTTCTTCGACTCGAGGCGGTCGCGCTCGAGCATGTTCTTGAAGTCCATGTTGCCGCCGACGTTGAGCTGGTAGGTGCGGTCCAGCGCCACGCCGCGGTCCTCGAACAGGCGGGCCATCACCCGGTGGGTGATCGTCGCGCCGACCTGGCTCTTGATGTCGTCACCGATGATCGGCACGCCGGCGTCCTCGAACTTCTTCGCCCAGACCGGGTCGGAGGCGATGAAGACGGGCAGGGCGTTCACGAACGCGACTCCGGCGTCGATCGCGCACTGGGCGTAGAACTTGTCGGCCTCCTCCGAGCCCACCGGCAGGTAGGAGACGAGCACGTCGACCTGCGCGTCCTTCAGCGCCTGGACGACGTCGACCGGGTCCGCGTCGGACTGCTCGATGGTCTCGAGGTAGTACTTGCCGAGCCCGTCGAGGGTGTGCCCGCGCTGGACGGTGACGCCGGTCGGCGGCACGTCGCAGATGCGGATCGTGTTGTTCTCGGAGTTGGTGATCGCGTCGGAGAGGTCGAAGCCGACCTTCTTCGCGTCGACGTCGAACGCCGCGACGAACTCCACGTCGGAGACGTGGTAGTCGCCGAACATCACGTGCATCAGACCCGGGACAGAACCCTCCGGGTCAGCGTCCTTGTAGTACTCCACGCCCTGGACCAGGGAGCTGGCACAGTTGCCCACTCCCACGATTCCTACGCGAACCTTCGCCATCGGTTCTCCTCCTGGATTGCTGGTTTCAACTGATTTCGGTGGTCTCCGCCGGGGTGGCCGGAGGAGGCGCTGGGGTTGTCGCCGGTGTCGGCGTCGGGGTGGCGGCCGGTGCCTTGACCGCCGCCGGCCTCGCGGGCCGGGCCGGGACGCGAGGCGTCGCGGGCTGCCTGGTCCTGCGCGCCGCCTTCGGCGCTGGGGTGGCCGTGCCGGCCGCACGTCGGGTGCCGGACCGGTCGGCGTTGGTGCGCTCGGCCTCGATCAGCTCGGTGAGCCAGCGGACCTCGCGCTCGACCGACTCGATCGAGTGCCGGCGCAGCTCGCTCACGTAGCGGTCGTCGCCGCCGCCGCCGTACAGGCTGCTGGTCCGGTCGAGCCGCTCCTGGAGTCGTGACCGGCGCCCCTCGAGGATGCGCAGCCGGACGCCGGCGTCGGTGCGGGAGAAGAACGCGAACCTCATGTTGAAGGTCTCGTCCTCCCACGCCGCGGGGCCCGCCTCGGTGATCTCGGTGGAGAAGAACTCGATGCCGGCCGGCGTGATCTGGTAGACGATCCGCTGCCGCCGCGACACGGCGTTCGAGGTGGCGACCTCGGTGATCCAGCCCGCGCGCAGCATCCGCTTGAGCGCGGGGTACAGCGAGCCGTAGGAGAGCAGCCGGGTCCAGCCGAGCAGGAGGTTCAGCCGCTTGCGGAGCTCGTAGCCGTGCAGCGGGGTCTCCTGCAGGAGCCCGAGCACCGCGAGCTCCAGCGTTGCACCCTTGCGTGGCACGACAGCGGCTCCAGTGTCTTCGGCATGGATCCGAGATCCGGTGACGTCTCGGTTGGTTCTATCGCGCAAACATATCGCAACGATATATCGACGTCGAATTCAAACCCCTCCCAGCACCGCCCCGAGATGGATCCGCCGGGGGTACGCCGTACCCTCGTGGTGTTCTGACCACAGGTCGACCCCGACTTCCCCCTGGAGCCAACCCACGTGAGTGCCGACACGCCGCGGCCCGGTTCGAGCGGTCCCAAGAAGGCGGCAGGCGGCCGCTCCAGCGGTAGGCCGAAGAGCCGCCGCGCGACCGGTCCGAAGAAGCAGCTGACCCCCCGGGAGCGGATCCGCAAGGCGCTCAAGTACGCACTGATCGCCGGCCTGGTCGGCGCGCTGGTGCTGGTCGCGATGTTCTACATCGCCTACCGGGCCACCGACATCCCGAGCGAGAACGCCGCGTTCCAGGCGCAGACGACCAAGGTCTACTACGCCGGCGGCAAGGGCGAGATCGGCCGCTTCGCCACCCAGAACCGCGAGTCGATCCCGCTCGCCGATGTCCCGAAGACGATGCAGGACGCCGTGGTCGCGGCGGAGGACCGCACGTTCTGGACCAACAAGGGGATCGACCCGAAGGGCATCATCCGGGCGGCCTTCTCGAACGCGAAGGGCGGCGCCACCCAGGGTGCCTCGACGATCACCCAGCAGTACGTCAAGATCCTCTACCTCAGCCAGGAGCGCACCTTCAAGCGCAAGATCAAGGAAGCCTTCCTCTCGCTGAAGATCCAGAAGAAGTACTCGAAGTCGGAGATCCTCGAGGGCTACCTCAACACCATCTACTTCGGGCGCGGCGCGTACGGCGTGCAGGCGGCGGCGAACGCGTACTTCGGCATCCCCGCCAAGAAGCTCGACGCCTCGCAGAGCGCGATGCTCGCCGCGGTGCTGAACTCGCCGAACTACCTGAGCCCCGACCGCAGCGACGCGTCGCGCGAGGCGCTGCAGCGTCGCTACGACTACGTGGTGTCCGGGATGGCCTCGATGGGCGCGATCCCCGACTCCGACGCGGCCGAGATCTCCGGGAAGCTGCCCGAGGTGAAGAAGCAGGCGGCGAGCAACACCTACGGCGGCCAGAAGGGCTTCATGCTCGACATGGTCAAGAAGGAGCTGATCGCGCTCGGGTTCACCCAGGAGCAGATCGACCAGGGCGGGCTCCGCGTGACCACGACCTTCACCAAGAAGGCGATGGACGCAGCCCAGCAGGCGGTGGAGGAGGTCGCGCCCGACGGCGTCAGCAAGCTGCACCCGGCGGTGGCGTCGGTGGACGTCAAGACCGGCGGCGTGCTGGGCTTCTACGGCGGCCAGGACTACCTGAAGAGCCAGCTGAACTGGGCCACCACGGCGCTGCCACCCGGATCGGCGTTCAAGGCCTACGCGGTGGCGGCCGGGATCAAGGACGGCTTCAGCCTCAAGGACACGTTCGACGGCAACTCGCCCTACCGGTTCCCCGACGGCTCCACGGTCGTCAACGAGGGCGAGGGCACCGGCCAGAACTTCGGGTCCCACGTCAGCCTCACGACGGCGACCGAGAAGTCGATCAACACCGCGTTCGTCGACATGACCCAGTCGATGACCGACGGCCCGCGGCAGATCGCCGACATGGCCCAGTCGCTGGGCGTGCCGACGGTTCCCGAGGACTTCGTCAACGCCCGCATCTCTCTCGGTGGCGACCCGGTCAGCCCCGTCAACATGGCCAACGCGTACGCCGGCATCGCCGACGGCGGCGTGCACCACAAGACCTTCGTGATCTCCAAGGTGACCAAGGCCAGTGACGGCAAGGTGCTCTACACCGCGCCGCTCAGCACCGACCGGGCGGTGAGCGAGGACATCGCCGCCGACACCAGCTACGCGCTCCAGCAGGTCGTCAAGTCGGGCACCGGAGCGGCGGCGCGCGGGCTGGGCCGCCCCGCAGCCGGCAAGACCGGCACGGCGACCAACGACGACAAGCGGGTGATCACCTCGTGGTTCGTCGGCTACACCCCCCAGGTCGCGACGGCGGTCACCTACTCGCACGGCACCGGCTACAAGCCGATCGACGAGGGCTACCTGCCGCGCGGGTACTTCGGGGCGACGTACCCGGCGGAGACGTGGACCGCCGCGATGAAGCTGCTGATGGCCGACGTGCCCGTCGAGGAATTCCCGCCGCCCGCCAACCTGGACGGCAAGGCGCCGACGACGGGCCACGACCCGTACACGCCGCCCCCGCCGAAGCCGACTAAGACCAGGACGACGAGCGCCCCGCCGACGACGCAGGCGCCGCAGGAGCCGGTGGCCAACGGCGTCTGCGACCCGGCATGGGGCTTCCCGCAGGACCCGGACTGCCCGAACCCGAACCCACCGACTCCGACCGACACGCCGACCTGCGGGGGCATCCTCAACCCCTGCACCACGCCACCGGGCGGTGGCGGCGGCGGGCCGGGTGGCGGCCGGGTCGCCTCCGAGACCTACAGCCGGCTGGAGTAGGCACCTGTCCGAGCCGACCCGCGAGGACCCGGTCGCCGCTGCCCTGAGCGAGGTGGTCGGCGGTCCGGTCGGGGACCGTGCCCGGCCGCACTCGTGGTGGACCCCGGTGCGGGTGCTGCTCGCCGTCTACACGATCGTCTTCGGCCTCGGCCTGGTGCAGAAGTACCCCTGCGGCGAGACCAACTGGTCCAACGAGTCGGTCCGCTACGCGAAGATGTGCTACTCCGACGTGCCCTACCTCTACACCGCGCGCGGGTTCGCCGAGCAGCACTGGCCGTACTCAGGGTCGTTCGGCCGGTACGACGTGATGGAGTACCCGGTCCTGATCTCGTACTTCGCCTGGGGAGCCTCCAAGGTCACCGCGCTGATCCCGTCCGGGCCGTCACAGGCCGTGCGCGAGGCCACGCCGGTCGCGCGGCTGTGGGGCCTGCCGGGGATGAACAAGGAGGTCAACACCTACTTCCTGGTCACTGCCGTGCTTCTCTTCGTGTGCGGCATCGGAGCCGTGCTGTTCCTCGCCGGCGCCAGCCCCGGACGGCCGTGGGACGCGATGGCGTTCGCACTGTCCCCGGTGCTGATGGTCTCGGCCCTGGTGAACTGGGACCTGCTGGCCGTCCTCTTCACGGCCGGAGCGCTGTGGGCCTGGGCCCGGGGCAGGCCGGCGCTCGCCGGCGTCATGGTCGGACTCGGGGTGGCGGCCAAGCTCTACCCGCTGTTCCTGCTGGGCGCCTTCCTGGTCGACGTGCTGTGGACCGACGGGCGGGAGCGGCGACGACCCGACCTCTGGGCGCGGGCCGCCGTGGGCGCGGGCGTGGCCTGGCTGCTGGTCAACCTGCCCGCCCTGGCGGGTGGGGCGTCGCAGTGGAAGGTCTTCTGGAGCTTCAACTCCGGACGCGGCGCGGACCTCGGCTCACTGTGGCTGGTCGCCGGCCAGCTCGGCCTGCACAGCGACGCCCACCGGATCAACGTGGTCTCCGGGGTCGTCTTCGGCCTCGCCTGCGTCGCCATCCTGGCCCTCGGGCTCAGCGCGCCGCGCCGGCCCGGGGTCGCGCAGATCGCGTTCCTCGTGGTGGCGGCGTTCCTGGTCGTCAACAAGGTGTACTCCCCGCAGTACGTGCTCTGGCTGCTCCCGCTCGCGGCGCTGGCGCGGCCGCGGTGGCGCGACCTGCTGATCTGGCAGGCCTGCGAGCTCGCCTACTTCGCCGCGGTCTGGATCTACCTCGGTGGCTGGCTCGCGCCGTCGTCCGGGGACGACCCCACGGCGTACCAGCTCGCGATCGTGGTGCGGGTGCTCGGCGAGCTGTACCTGATGGCGCTGGTGGTGGCCGACATCCGCAACGGCACCGGCACGCAGCGCTCAGCTGACCTCGACCCGGTCGAACGTCGTCGCGGTGAAGCGCACCCGCACGTCGACCTCCTCGCCGGTGGCCGGCACCTCGGCCCCTGAGGGCAGGAACAGCATCGACGCCTGCATGTGCGGCGGCTCGGCGAAGTAGCGGGCCTTGCCCGCGACGGTGTACGGCGACTTGACCATCCCGAGGGCGTCCAGGCCTCCTCGCGCCAGCGTGGCGGCCCGTGCCCGGACGCTGCCCTCGCCGGTCGGCGCCTCGAGCCCGATGCCGTGGGCGGTGCCGCCCGAGACGACCAGCAACGTGCCGGTGCGAGGCACCGCGCGACCCCGGTAGCCGAACTGCTCCCCGCGCTCGACCGGGTGGGAGTCCAGCACCCTGGCGGTGACGCGCAGCGCGCCACGGTCACCGAGCCACAGGTCGGTGCCGACGCGCGGGCGGAACTCGAAGTCGGGGTACTCGGTGGCGAGCTCCGCCAGGTCGGCGCCGCCGAGGTGCGAGACCCACACGCGCGCGCCGCGGCCGTCGAGCTTGTCGAAGCCCGCCGCGACGACGTCGGTCATCAGCTGCCTCGCCTCGGCGAGGTTCTCGCCCTGGTCGAGCGGCAGGTGGATCGAGACGCCCTCGACGCGCACTCCATGTCCCGCCAGGGACGCGGCCTCGCGGAGGCCGCGTGCGGTGAAGCCGTGCCGCTTCATCGAGGTGAGCCGCTCGAGCGCGACCCGCGGCCGGCCCGGAGCCTGCACCAGCGCCTCGAGGTCCGAGAGCCGACCGACGGTGTGGATCACCCGCTCGTCACCCGTGTGGTCGGTGGCGTCACCCCACGGACGCCAGGGTGAGAGGACCAGCAGGTCGCCGTCGAAGCGCTGCGCGACGTCGTCGAGCTCGGCGTACGTGCCGACCGCGAGGGTGTCGCAGCCGAGGCCGAGACCGGCGAGCCACTGGGTCCTGCGGGCGAGGCGGCCGTTGCCGAAGCCGTAGCCGTTGCCCTTGGCGACCGGGACGAGACCCGGGCCGGCGGCGGCCACCCGGCGCAGGTGCGCGCGCCAGCGCTCGCCGTCGACGTGGAGGACCAGGCTCACGCGCGCCTCCTGACGTAGAGCTCGAAGGCCTTGTAGATCGCCCGGTTGAGCGGGAGGTCCCACTCCCCGGCGTACTCGATCGCCTCGCCGCCGGTGCCGACCTTGAACTGGATCAGGCCGACGTGGCCGTCGTCACCGGCCAGGGTGTCGGTGATGCCGCGCAGGTCGTAGACCTCGGCTCCCGCGGCGATCGAGTCGCGGATCATCTGCCACTGGACGGCGTTGGAGCCGCGCACGTCGCGCTTCTCCGTCGAGGAGGCGCCGTAGGAGTACCAGGTGTGCGCGCCGACGCGGATCCAGATCGTCGCGGCGACCAGGTCGCCCTCGTGATGCGCGAGGTAGAGCCGGATGCGGTCCTCCTCCTCCGCGCCCAGGGCGGCGAACATCGTCTCGAAGTAGGCGAGCCGGCGCGGGGTGAAGTGGTCGCGCTCGGCGGTGTGCGCGTAGAGGGCGTGGAAGGCGGGCAGGTCTGCGGGCGAGGCGGCCGAGACGACCACGCCGGCCTTGGCCGCCTTCTTGATGTTGCGCCGCCACTGCTGGTTCATCCCGGCGAGCACGTCGTCCTCGGAGCGCTGCTTGCCGTCGGCGTCGCGCAGTGGGATCCAGAAGTTGTACTGCGGCTGACCCGCGGCGAACGCGCCGGACACGCCCTGGGCGCGCCAGCCCAGCTCGCGCAGCTGGGACACGACCTTCGCACCGGCCTGGCTGCGCTCGGTGGGCGCCAGCGAGGTGAGGCTGGTGACGGAGTCGTCGGCGATGCCCTCCTTGACCTGGGCGGCGCTCCACCGACGGGTCACGACCGGCGGACCGATCCGGATCGCGAACGCTCCCCCGGCGGAGAGGTGGGCCGCCATCGGCACCAGCCAGGCGGCGAGGTCGTCGGTGTCCCAGTCGATCACCGGGCCCTCGGGGAGGTAGGCCAGCGAGCGCCGGATCACCGGCGGCTGCCGGTGCAGCACGAGCGCGACCCCGACCAGCTCCCCGCTCGGTGAGCCGGGCAGCGACCAGCCGATCGACTCGGCCCGCCACTCCTGCTTCACCTTCGCCCACGCAGGTGTCTGCAGGAAGCTGGCCGACTCGCGGGTCCGCAGGAACGCGAGGTGCTCCTCCGCGCTGATGGTGCGTACGGCGAGGGGCGAGGTCACGTCGGCGAGCCTAACGGCCGCCGATGACCGGCTCAGAGCCGCTCGCGCAGCCAGTCGAAGTCGGCACGGTGCTCGGCAGGGCCGCCCGGCGTCTCGCAGATCACCGGTGCACCCGCCGACCGGACGACCGCAGCGAGCTCGTCCGGGTCGATCTCGCCGTTGCCGAAGCTGGTGTGCCGGTCGGCACCGGATCCGAAGGCGTCGCGGCTGTCGTTGGCGTGCACCAGGTCGATCCGGCCGGTGAGCGCGCGGATCCTCTCGACCGCGTCGGCCAGCGCGATGCCGCTCGCCCACGCATGGCAGGTGTCCAGGCAGAAGCCGACCTGATCGGCGCCGGCCGCTGCGGCGATCGCCTCCCACACACCGGCGATCCGGTCGAGGTGGCGGGTCATCGCGTTGTCCCCGCCGGCGGTGTTCTCGATCAGCACCGGCACCTTCAGGTCGGTCGCCTCGACGGCCTTGCGCCAGTTGTCGAAGCCCTTGGCAGGGTCGTCGTCCTTGTTGACGTGGCCGCCGTGGACGATCAGGCCCTTGGCGCCGATCTCGGCGGCGGCGTCGACGTGCTGCTGGAGGAGCTTGCGGCTGGGGATCCGGATCCGGTTGTTGGTGGTGGCGACGTTGACGATGTACGGCGCGTGCACGTAGAGGTCGACCCCTGCCGCCTCGGCGTCGGTGCGCAGCCCGGCCGCCCCGCCGGCGTACCGGAACTCCGGGCCCTTGTAGCCCTGCGGGTCGCCGAGGAAGAACTGCACGAGCGTCGTCCCGCGCGCCTTCGCCTCCGCGATCGGGTCGTCCTGGGCGACGTGTGCTCCGATGGCGATGTCCATGGACCCACCCTAGGAGCCGACGCGGACAGCCCCGAGACAGCCCGGACGAGGGCGACCTTGTGGGACCTGTGGACCACGATTTCCCTGCCGGCCGGTCGCGTTGTTACCCTTGCCCGTCGCTCCCCGAGGGGAGCTCCTCCTGTCACGGAACGTCCGTGGCCGCCTGAGTCCGAAGGAGGTAGGCCACTTGCGTGCCTACGAACTGATGGTGATCCTCGACCCCGAGCTCGAGGAGCGCACCGTCGCCCCGTCGCTCGACACGTACCTCAATGTCGTCCGCAACGACGGCGGCAGCGTCGAGAACATCGACATCTGGGGTCGCCGTCGCCTCGCCTACGAGATCAACAAGAACGCCGAGGGCATCTACGCCGTCGTGTCGCTCCAGGCCGAGCCGGCCACGGTCAAGGAGCTCGACCGTCAGCTCACGCTGAACGAGTCGGTGCTCCGCACTAAGGTCATTCGTCCCGACGCCCACTGATCCAGCGCAGCGTCGCCCGAGCATCAGATCCAGGAGGATTCCATGGCTGGCGAGACCGTCATCACCGTAGTCGGCAACCTGACCGGCGACCCCGAGCTCCGGTTCACCCCGTCGGGCGCGGCTGTCGCGAACTTCACCATCGCCTCGACTCCGCGCACCTTCGACCGGCAGACCAACGAGTGGAAGGACGGCGACACGCTGTTCCTGAACTGCTCGATCTGGCGCCAGGCGGCCGAGAACGTCGCCGAGTCCCTCCAGAAGGGCATGCGCGTGGTCGCGCAGGGCCGCCTCAAGGCGCGCTCCTACGAGACCCGCGAGGGTGAGAAGCGCACCGTCATGGAGCTCGACGTCGACGAGGTCGGCCCGAGCCTGAAGTACGCCACCGCCAAGGTCACCCGGGTCACCCGGGGCAGTGGCGGCGGCGGGTTCGGCGGCGGTGGCGACGACCCGTGGGCCAGCCAGCCGGCCGCTCCCCAGCAGGGCGGCGCACCGGCCGGTCAGGCCTGGGGCGGGCAGCAGGGTGGCGGCGCCGCCCCGCAGCAGGGCGGCGCACCGCAGGGCCAGCCGGCCCAGGACCCGTGGGCCGTGCCCGGCGGGGCCGAAGAGCCGCCGTTCTGATCCATCGCAACACCTCCGGAGGTGGCGACAGCCTCGACCTCCGGACCATCCAGCAAGCCCACCATTCCGGCATCAGCCGGGCTCACTGAAAGGGAGCACCACAATGGCCAAGGCAGTCATGCGCAAGCCCAAGAAGAAGGTTTGCCAGTTCTGCAAGGACAAGGCGTCCGGAGTCGACTACAAGGACACCAACCTGCTGCGCAAGTTCATCTCCGACCGCGGCAAGATCCGCGCGCGCCGGGTGACCGGCAACTGCGTGCAGCACCAGCGCGACGTCGCCACGGCGGTCAAGAACGCCCGTGAGGTCGCGCTCCTCCCGTACACCTCGACGGCTCGCTGAGAAGGGGGCAGGAGATGAAGCTCATCCTCACCCAGGAGGTCACCGGCCTCGGTGCCCCCGGAGACGTCGTCGAGGTCAAGGACGGCTACGGCCGCAACTACCTGGTCCCCCGTGGTCTCGCGATCGTGTGGACCCGTGGCGGCGAGAAGACCATCGAGTCGATCAAGAAGGCCCGTGACTCGCGGGCCGTGCGCGACACCGACCACGCCGCCGAGGTCAAGGCCAAGCTCGAGTCCTCGACGTTCCAGGTCAAGGTCCGCGCCGGCGAGGGCGGCCGCCTGTTCGGCGCCGTCACCACCGGCGACATCGCCTCGGCGATCGCCGACGCCGGTGCCGAGGTCGACAAGCGCACGATCGTGGTCGCCAACCCGATCAAGTCGCTCGGTGCGCACACCGTCACCGTGAAGGTGCACGACGACGTCGAGGCGCAGGTCAGCCTCAACGTCGTCCCCGCCTGACCGCAGCTCGGAATTCACTACTTCCGTAGTGAAACTGCCGCTTCGCGTACGCGACAACGTACGGGGAGCGGCAGTTCTGTACGGTCAGCGGTCCTCGGTGCGGCCGGCGGGTCGGACCTCCAGTGGACCCGGACCTCCGAGCCACTCCCGCCGGTGCACGCGGAACAGGTAGTACACGAACACCACGTTGACCAGGCCGATGCCGATCAGCGTCGGGTCGACCAGGCTGTCCACGCCGCCCCCGTAGGCGATCACCGGCAGCACGATCAACGCGCCGAACGCCCAGGTCAGGACGCCGTACCGGCCGGCGACGAACCGGTCACGCGGCTGCTGGCGCTCGGCCTCGCGGCCGATGGTGCGCGCCAGCGCGAGGCTGAACGCCGTCTGCGGCAGGGCGACGAACCACTGCAGCGACACGTCGATGGAGCCGTTGTACTCGGGGGCCAGCAGGTGGTTCAGCTGCGGGAACCACAGCGGCACGCTGACCGCGAGCGCCACCCAGCCGAACCAGCTGACCATGTCGACGTCGAGGTGTGGCCGCAGGCCGCGGACCCCGGTGAGGACGAGCGCCCAGCCCACCGGATCGGGGAGCGCGTCGTAGACCTGCCAGACGGGGTGCGGGTCGTGCGGGAAGCTCGCCGGCACGAGCACGATGACCAGGCCCATCGCGATCCTCTGCAGCGGCGACATGGCGACAGCCTAGGGTCGCTCCCCGCGGGCCAGATCACCGCAGAGCGCGGCGGTCCTCTATCACAAGCGCCGGACCGGCGTCAGCGGAACGGTCCGACAGGTCCGAGCAGGTTGGGGATAACTCCCGACTCCTGTGGGTAAACGTGTCGTTCGCTTGATTTGTCGACTTGGCGCCAGGGTCGTCCCACATGACGAAACGGTGAACAAGAACCTTCGCGAAAACTTCTCTCCACACCCGGTGGACGACCAAAGTCGCAGGTCAGAGGGGGTTTGACCGCCGGAGCCGCTCGCGGGTCCACAGTGCCCCCAACAGCCTGTGCACACCTTTCGCGGCGTGTTCCACACGCCCCACAGGGTTATCCACAGGGGGTGTGGACGGCGGGCTTTGACGGTCGGTGCCGAGGACTTAGCCTCACCGGGTCCGGATGTGCCTCGCGCGGTCTCCCGACCACCAGCTCCACGGTTCCTGGGGGTGCCCACCCCTACCGTCGGTGGTGGCCGAGTGACGCATGAGGCTGGCCGGGTACGCCGGACGCGGGGCTCCGGCGGCACGGACCGGCGACACGACACAGTGGGGGAAGGGGACCCGGATGAGCATGACGGAGTCCACCGGCGTGGGGGAGACCGAGGCGTCGGGCTACGGCGGCTTCGGTGGCGGGGACCAGCCGGGTTTCGAGCACCACGGCTCCCAGGAGCACTGGGCGGGGCGGATGCCGCCGCAGGACACCGACGCGGAGCAGAGCGTCCTCGGCTCGATGCTGATCTCCAAGGACGCGATCGCCGACGTGCTCGAGGTGGCCAGGGCCCAGGACTTCTACCGGCCGCCCCACGAGACCATCTTCGACGCGATCACCGACCTGTACTCCCGCGGCGAACCGGCCGACCCGATCACCGTCGCCAACGAGCTGCAGCGCCGCGGCGACCTGACCCGCGTGGGCGGCGCGCCGTACCTGCACACGCTCTCGGCGAGCGTGCCGATCGCCGCCAACGCCGGCTACTACGCCGAGATCGTCCGCGAGAAGTCGATCCTGCGCCGCCTGGTCGACGCGGGCACCAAGATCGCCCAGCTCGGCTATGCCGGCGAGGGGCAGGTCGACGACACGGTCGACCGGGCACAGGCCGAGATCTACGCCATCACCGAGAAGCGGGCCTCGGAGGACTACGCGCCGCTGAGCGAGATCATGGAGGCGACCCTCGACGAGATCGAGTCGATCTCCAACCACGACGGCACCCTGCGTGGCGTCCCCACCGGGCTGACCGACCTCGACGAGCTGACCAACGGACTGCAGGCGGGCCAGATGGTGATCGTCGCGGGCCGGCCCGGGTCCGGCAAGTCGACCCTCGGCCTGGACTTCTGCCGGGCGGCCTCGATCCACAACAACATGACCAGCGTGATCTTCAGCCTGGAGATGGGGCGTTCGGAGATCACCATGCGCCTGCTCAGCGCCGAGGCGAAGGTCCCGCTGAACCACATCCGCAACGGGCCGATGACCGACGACGACTGGTCGAAGCTGGCCCGGGCGATGGGTGAGGTGTCGAGCGCGCCGATGTTCATCGACGACAGCCCGAACATGACCATGATGGAGATCCGGGCCAAGGCGCGCCGGCTCAAGCAGCGCCACGACCTCCGGGTGATCGTGATCGACTACATCCAGCTGATGACGTCGGGCAAGAAGGTCGAGTCCCGCCAGGTCGAGGTCTCGGAGTTCTCCCGGCAGATCAAGCTCCTGGCCAAGGAGCTCGAGGTGCCGATCGTGGCGCTCGCGCAGCTCAACCGTGGCTCCGAGCAGCGGGCGGACAAGAAGCCGATGGTCTCCGACCTGCGCGAGTCCGGCAGCCTCGAGCAGGACGCGGACATCGTGATGCTGGTCCACCGCGAGGACATGTACGAGCGCGAGTCACCGCGCGCCGGCGAGGCCGACATCATCGTCGGCAAGCACCGCAACGGGCCGATGCGCGACATCACCGTCGCCTTCCAGGGCCACTACTCGCGCTTCGTCGACATGACGCACTGAGCGTCAGCCCACCGCCGGCTCGGAGAGCTTCTGCAGGTGGCGCTCCGCGGCGTGCGAGGCAGGATGGATCCCCGCGGCGGCCGCACCGACGATCGCGGCGATGACCAGCCAGCCCGGCGTACCCCAGGTCATCGCGAGGTACGTGTACGCCGCGGGCGCCCACACCGATCCCAGCGTGTAGCCGAGCTGTGACACGCCCTGGTACTCGCCGCGCCGGGCCGGATCGGAGAGCTCGGCCTGCAGGCCCCAGTCGCCGGCGGAGTTGAAGAGCTCGGCTCCGGTCACGGTGACGTGCCCGACCCAGACCAGCACGATGGTCACCCAGCCCACGGTGTCGTGCGTGACCAGCACGATGCCGCAGGAGAGCACGAAGAAGAAGGCGCCCCGCGCTGCGCCCGCAAGGAGTCCGCCACGGTGACCACGCCGCGCGCAGCACGCACCTGCAGCAGCACCGCCATCACCGTGTTGGTGCCGAACAGCCAGGCGAGCAGCACCCTGGGCGCGTCGGTCTCCTCCACCAGCCACAACGGGATCACCACGTTGAGCAGCACCTGGTGCGTGGCCAGCACGCCGTCGAAGACCGACATCAGCACGTAGCCCCGGTTGCGCAGGGCGCTGCGACTCCCGTCGCCGTGCACGGCCGCCTCGATCGCCGTGTCGGCCTCGACGTGGTGGGCCGTCCGGGGCAGCCGGGAGACGAGCGTCGCGTTGAGGAGCAGCAGCGCCGCCGTGGCGACCGGCACGGCCCGGACCACGGAGTCGCTGTTGGTCGCCAGCGCGACGCCGGCGAGCAGGGCGCCGAGGGTGTAGCCGACGTTGCGGGCGGCGCGGAAGTAGGCGCTGGAGGAGACCCGCTCCTCGCGCGGGAAGATGTCGAAGCGGTAGGCGTTGCGCGCCGAGCGGCTGGTCGTCACGACCAGCTCGAGCACGACCAGCATCGCGACGAACGCGGCCATGTTGCCCACCGCGAGCCACACCAGGTAGAGCAGCGCCTCGACGAGCGAGCTCAGTGCCCACACCCGCTTCGCGCCGAACCGGTCGGCGAGCTTACCCAGCGGTACGGCGAGGAAGAACGTGACCGCCCCGGCCGCGCTCAGGCCGAGGCCGACCTGTGCGGCAGAGAGGCCGACGATCTGGGTGAAGAACACCGCGCTGCCGGTGAGGAACGCACCGTCGCCGAAGGCGGAGAGTACCGACTGGACCGAGAGCCTCCGGACCAGCGGCGTGGGACCCGCGAGCCGGCGCAGCCGCGGTGAGAGCCGTGCGCTCATCAGGACAGCTCGAGCTCGTGCGTGCCCGGGCCGGGGCCGGGGCCCCGCGGCGGCTCCGCGGGCGGCTCGTCCTGCTCGGCCTCGGCCGGGAAGTGGCGCGCGGCGAACCGCTCCGCCGTCCGGATCGAGGGGCTCATCGCGACCGTCGCGACCACGATGATGCCGGCGATGACCAGCCAGCCCTGGGCGCCCCACGACATGGCGAGGAAGGTGTAGAGCGCCGGTGTCCACATCGAGCCGAGCGTCCGGCTCACGTCTGCCACTCCCTGGTACTCCCCGCGTCGGCGCGGGTCCATCAGCTCGGCCTGGAACGACCAGCTCGCCCCGGAGATGAACAGCTCGGCCCCGGTGACGGTGACGTGACCGAGCCACACCAGGAGCACGGTGACCAGCCCGGCGGTCGAGTGGGTGACCATCGTGATCAGGCACGACGCCACGAAGAACGCCGAGGAGATCCACACGTAGCGCATCGCGTCGCCCAGGTTGCGCACGCCCTTCGAGGTGTAGGCCGGCAGGAAGATGCACAGCACCGTGTTGGTGCCGAACAGCCACGCCAGCAGCACGTGCGGGGCGTCGGTCGCCTCGACCAGCCACAGCGGGATCACCACGTTGAGCAGCACCTGGTTGGTCCACAGCGTGCCGTTGAAGAAGGTCACCAGCATCCAGCCGATGTTGCGCAGCGGCCCCGGCCCTGGCACCGGTTCACGGGCCTCCCCACTGGCGACGCGCAGGTCGTGGGGCGCCTGCGGGAGCCGGGAGATCCACCATCCGGTGACCGCCATCAGCGCCGCCGCGAACAACGGGGTCCACCGGATCACGGAGAGGTTGTCGAACGCGAGGGCGACGCCGCCCAGGATCGCCCCGAGCGTGAAGCCCACGTTGAGGGCGGAGTACATGTAGGCCTGGGTGTCGATCCGCTCCTTGGTCGGCAGCGCGTCGAGCACGTAGGACTGGTAGCTGGTGTGCCCCGCCGACGCGGCGACCGCGAACAGCAGGCCGACCAGGAGGTACTCGCGGAACGACCCGACGAACGGCAGCGCGACGAAGCAGGCCGACCGGCACCACGTCGACAGCACCCAGAGCCGCTTGGGTCCGAACCGGTCGACGATCCGGCCGGCCGGGTAGGCCATCAGGAACTCGGCGACCCCGGTGATCGTCAGCGCCAGGCCGACGCGGGCGGCCGACATCCCGACCACCTGGGTGAGGAAGACCGCGCTGCCGGTGTTGAACGCGCCCTCGCCGGTCGAGAAGAGCATCGACTGGGCGGCCAGCCGACGCGACATCGGCGTCGGCGGGATCAGCCGGCGGAGGAATCCTTGCTGCGGGAGGGCGGTGCTCATCGGGGCTCATTCTCGGCTGTGGGGCCCCGAGTTGTCGCAGCGTTTTCGGCCCCGGGGCTCGCCCCTGCCCCGGGTACGCCGGTCAGCCGGAGCAGATCGCCGCGAAGGCGCCGACGAGCAGGTCGATGTCGGCCTCCGAGGCGACCAGCGGCGGGGCCAGGCGCACCGTCTGCCCGTGTGCCTCCTTGGCCAGGACGCCGTGCTCCAGCAGCTGCTCGCAGACCTGCCGGCCGGTCGCCAGCTCCGGGCTGATGTCGACGCCGGCCCACAGTCCGCGGGCGCGCACCTCGTCGAGGCCCTGGCCGACGAGCTCGCCGAGCCCGAGCGCGAGTCGTTCGCCGAGCTTGGTGGCGCGGTCCTGGAACTCGCCGGTCTGCAGCATCGCCACGACCTCGCGGCCGATCGCCGCAGCGAGCGGGTTGCCACCGAACGTCGAGCCGTGGGAGCCCGGGGTGATCACCTCGAGGACGTCGCCGTTCGCCGCGACGGCCGACACCGGGTAGAGGCCGCCACCGAGTGCCTTGCCGAGCACGTAGACGTCGGGGACCACGTCCTCGTGGTCACAGGCGAAGGTCCGACCGGTGCGGGCCAGCCCCGACTGGATCTCGTCGGCGACCATCAGCACGCGCTCGGAGTTGCACAGGGTGCGCACGTCCTGGAGGTAGCCCTCCGGCGGGATGATCACGCCGCCCTCGCCCTGGATCGGCTCGAGCAGCACGGCGACCGTCGTCTCGTCGACCGCAGCCTGGAGAGCCGCGATGTCGCCGTACGGGACCAGCCGGAAGCCCGGGGTGTACGGCGCGTAGTGCGCGGTCGCGACGGAGTCGGTCGAGAACGACACGATCGTCGTGGTGCGCCCGTGGAAGTTGCCGTCCATCGCCACGATCGTGGCCTGGTTCTCCGGGACACCCTTGACCAGGTAGCCCCACTTGCGGGCGAGCTTGATGGCCGTCTCGACCGCCTCGGCCCCGGAGTTCATCGGCAGGATCATCTCCTTGCCGGTGAGCACCGCGAGGTCACGCGAGAACGGGCCGAGCTGGTCGTTGTAGAACGCCCGCGAGGTGAGCGTGAGGCGCTGGAGCTGCTCCTGCGCGCGCGCCACCAGGCGCGGGTGGGTGTGGCCGAAGTTCAGCGCGCTGTAGCCGGCCAGGCAGTCGAGGTAGCGGCGACCCTCGACGTCGGTCACCCAGGCGCCGTCGCCCTCGGCGAGCACCACCCGGAGCGGGTGGTAGTTGTGCGCGGCGTACGACTCGGTGAGCTCGATGTGGGCCTCGGTGTCGGTGACCGGGAGGGTGCTGGCGTCGGTGGTCGTGGGCATGCTCCGATCGTCGCACTCCGGACGGCACGGATTCCAATTTTGTCCGACAATATTTGTCGCGTGTCTCCGGTCCGAGACGAGTCCGCGGTCAGGAGCTCGCGACGTCGACCTGGGGCGACCGCGTCTCCGGGGCTGGGTCCGGCGCACGGGTCGCGGACGGTGCGAGCCAGGTGACGCACACAGCGGCGACGGCGACCACCCCGGCGGCGACGACCAGTGCCGCCGAGCTGCCGTCCACGAACGCCTGGCGGGCAGCGGTGACGAGCTGGTCGGCGACCGAGCCGAGCTCGTGGAGCCGGTCGGACTGGGTGAAGGCGATCGAGCCCTCGGCGCCCTTCGCCACGGCGTGTGGCAGGCCGTGGA
The DNA here is from genome assembly GCF_054059435.1 of Marmoricola sp. URHA0025 HA25. Taxonomy (NCBI): domain Bacteria; kingdom Bacillati; phylum Actinomycetota; class Actinomycetes; order Propionibacteriales; family Nocardioidaceae; genus Marmoricola; species Marmoricola sp. URHA0025 HA25. The sequence goes on along the minus strand of NZ_JBSSCD010000001.1, from coordinate 4,186,580 downwards.
CGGCACTCGTCATGCGGTCGCGGTACTGCTGGTTGAGGACGCTGCCCAGGATCGCGATGCCTAACGCGCTGCCGATCTCGCGGGCCGTGTCGTTCACCGCCGAGGCGACGCCCTGCTTGCTCTCCGGCAGCGACTCGGTGATGGCGGTGGTCGCCGGCGTGCCGGCCAGCCCCATGCCGGCGGCGAACAGCACCAGACCCGCGGCGAACCAGCCATAGGCGAGGTCGACGTCGATGCGGGAGAGCACCACGAGCCCGAGCGCGGTCAGCACGAGTCCGACGGGAGCCACGCGCCGGAAGCCGATCCGCGCCGCAAGGCGTGGTGCGTTGCGGGCGAGCGGGATCAGGACCAACGGCAGCGGCAGCAGGGACACGGCTGCCTCGAGCGGTGAGCGGCCCACGACGTACTGCAGGTACTGGATCACGACGAAGAACAACCCGAAGGAGGCGAAGAACTGGACCGCCACGGTGAGCGTGCCCGCGCTGAACGCGCGGTTGCCGAACAGTCGCGGGTCGAGCATGGGGTGCGCGACATGGAGCTCCCAGAGCACGAACGCCACGGCTGCGGCGAGGCCGAGCGCGATGCCGCCGAGCGTGACCGCGTCGGTCCAGCCCACCTCGGGGCCTTCGATGATGCCGGCCACCAGGCTGGCGACGGCGACCAGCGAGAGCACTCCGCCGACGACGTCGAGCGACGGCCGGTCGGGGTCGGCCGATCGCGGCACGAGGGCCAGTGTGCCCACCAGGGCGAGCGTGGCCAGCGTGACGTTGAGGCCGAAGAACGAGCTCCACGAGTACAGCTCGAGGAGGACGCCGCTGGCGAACAGGCCGAGCACGGCGCCGCCGCCGGCCATGCCCACCCAGACGCCGACCGCCCTCGGCCGCTCCTCTTCGGGGAAGGACGTGGTGATCACCGAGAGCGTGGTCGGCATGATGGCCGCGGCGCCCACACCCATGAGTGCGCGTACGCCGATCAGCAGGTGCGGGTCGTCGGTGACCATGCCCAGCCCGGCGGCGACGCCGAACACGGCCAGGCCCGCGGCCAGGAGCTCGCGGCGGCCGAACCGGTCTCCGAGCGCGCCGGCGAAGAGCAGCAACCCGGCGAACACCACCGTGTAGGCGTCGACGATCCAGGTGATCTGCGTCTGGGTCGCGCCGGTCTCGCGGGCGAGGTCCGGCAGCGCGATGTTGAGGCCGCTGACCGCCGAGACCACGGTCATCAGCGCGAGCGAGACGACGGCGAGGACGGGCCCGGTCCGGACGCGGGACGTGGGTGTTGCCATGGGTCCTCCCGGTGACGAATTCGGTACGCGATGAATATTATTCAGCGTGTGCCGAATTGTCAACGGGACCGCTCGTCCGGGCCAGGCTGCGCTCGTCGGGCACCGACAGGGTGAGCACGGCGTCGGCGACCGGCTCGAGGGCCTCGATCTCCGCCTCCAGCCGGCGCAGCCGGACGGCGACGGAGGCCTCGTCCTCGTTGCCGACCAGGTCGACGGCGGCGACCACGAAGAACCGCATCGGCCCGACGTACTCGATGTGGAGATAGGTGACCCGGTCGATCTGGGGGTGGTCCAGGAGCCGGCCGAGGGTCTCGTTCCACAGCGTCTGCGGGATCGTCTCGCCGACCAGGAAGTCGTGGTTGCGGACGATCAGGAAGATCGCCACGGTGCCCAGCAGCAGCCCGACGGCGATAGCACCCAGGGCGTCCCAGGCGGCATTCCCGGTCAACTGGTGGAGGCCGATCCCGAGCCCGGCGATGACCAGTCCGCCCAGGGCGGCGAGGTCCTCGAGGAAGACCGCGCGCAGGGTGGCGTCGGAGGTGCGGAAGACATAGCTGAGCGGGCGCAGCCCCAGGCGCCGGCCGCGGCCGTGCGCCTGCCGCGCTGCCTGGGTGAACGAGATGCCCTCGAAGACGAACGCCGCAGCCAGGACGACCCAGTTCACCGCGAACCGCGAGTCCGCTTCGCCTCCGGCCAGGAGCTGGCTGACGCCGTGCCAGATCGAGAGCGCACCACCCGCGACCAGCAGTCCGACGGCGGCGAACATCGACCAGACGTAGGTCTCCCGTCCGTGACCGCGCGGGTGGCCGGCGTCCGCGGGCCGCCCACCTCGCCTCTCCGCGGCCAGCAGGAACAGCTCGTTGCCGGTGTCCGCCCAGGAGTGTGCGGACTCTGCCACCATCGAGGCGGATCCGGTGAGGACCGCCGCCGCCGTCTTCGCGGTCGCGACCAGCGTGTTGGCAGCGAGCGCGACGACGACGGTCAGCAGCCCTGAGCCCGCAGGCCGAGCCCGGTCGCTCACCCCGGAGCGGTCACGAGGTCGACCCGACGTGGGTGCGCAGCGACCGGCGCTCGCGTTTCTGCCAGCCCAGCGAGCTCGGTGCGTCGAGTCCGGCGCCGTCGCTGACGCCCACACCGAGGCGGTCGACCAGCTCGCCGCCGAGCCATCCGGTCACGCCGGCGATCGCGAAGCCGGCGAAGCTGAGCACGAGCGCGAGCGCGTTCGGGTCCCACGCGTCGGCGTTGGCCCGGACCAGCCAGCTCAGCGCGAACAGCAGCGTGACGACGACGTTGCCGATCCCGTGCCACATGCCGACCCGGTGGGCACGGGTGTTGTCCGGGATCGCCAGCCAGTCCATGAGACCGAAGACCGCCGCGACCAGTCCGCCGACGACGCCGGCGGCGATCATGTACGCCGCCGCGGTGGCGAAGCCGCTGTTGTCGGTGATCAGGCCGAGGATGTCGAAGACGACCGCGGTGGCCAGCAGGCCCAGCGGGAAGACGATCAGCATCTGGTGCACCGGGTGTCCGAGTGCCTTGACCTTGCTCTCCATGTCCACACCCCTTTCCGGGCAGACCGGGTGTCCGGGCGACGCCCGCAGGTGCGTCGTACCCGCCGGGAGACCCGGCTAACAGCAAGCCTTGACCGAAAACGCGCATGGTCCTATTGTGCTAGGTACCTAGATAAATGGAGGAACGATGATCGAGTTCCACCTGGACGCCCGGTCGGGGGTCTCGCCCTACCAGCAGCTGGTCCAGCAGGTGCGGCACGCGCTGCGCCTCGGGCTGCTGCACGAGGGCGATCAGCTGCCCACCGTCAAGGACGTGGTCGCGCTGCTCGCGATCAACCCGAACACCGTCCTGAAGGCCTACCGCGAGCTCGAGCACGAGGGCCTGGTCTCCGCCCGGCCCGGCGTCGGGACCTTCGTGACCCGGACGCTCACCGACGACACGCTCGCCGCGCACGGACCTCTGCGGCGTGAGCTCCAGCGCTGGCTGGCGAAGGCGCGCGGTGCCGGCCTGGACGACGCGAGCATCGAGGCGCTGTTCGCGACCACCTTTCGTGGTGCGGCCGAGCAGGACATAGCGTGAGCGCCGTCATCTCGGCGGTCGGGCTCGGCAAGCGCTACCGCAGGCGCTGGGCTCTCACCGACTGCACCCTGGACGTCCCGGCCGGCCGCGTCGTCGGACTGGTCGGCCCCAACGGCGCCGGCAAGACCACGTTCCTGAGCCTCGCGGTCGGCATGCTCCAGCCGACCGCCGGGACCGTCGAGGTCCTCGGCGGCCGGCCGGCGTCCGGGCCCGAGCAGCTCGGCCGCGTCGGGTACGTCGCCCAGGACACCCCGACGTACGCCGGCCTCAGCGTCGAGGACCACCTGCGACTGGGCGCGCACCTGAACCCGCGGTGGGACGACGCGGTCGCCCGAGACCGGATCCGGCGGCTCGGCGTCGACCTTGCCCAGCGCGCCGGCCGGTTGTCCGGCGGCCAGCGCGCCCAGCTCGCGCTGACCCTGGGCATCGCCAAGCGGCCCGAGCTGCTGATCCTCGACGAGCCGGTGGCCAGCCTCGACCCGCTGGCGCGCCGCGAGTTCCTGCAGGACCTGATGGAGGCCGTCGCGGAGCACGACGTCAGCGTGGTGCTGTCCTCGCACCTGGTCTCCGACCTCGAGCGGGTCTGCGACCACCTCATCGTGCTGGTGGACTCGCGGGTGCAGGTCGCCGGTGACATCGACGAGCTGCTCGCCAGCCACCACCGGCTGACCGGTCCTCGTCGCGACCCGGACTCGTTGCCCGCCGACCAGCAGGTGATCTCCGAGAGCCACACCGACCGGCAGTCCACCCTCCTGGTCCGCACCGACGGACCCGTGCTCGACCCGGCGTGGTCCGTCGACTCGCTCGGACTCGAGGACCTGGTGCTCGCCTACATGAGCGGTGCGAGGAGCAGCGAGCGGAGCCCCCGCGCGTCGCTGGAGGTCCTCTCGTGATCTGGCTGACGCTGCGGCAGTTCCGCCTGAACGCCGTCGTCGTGTACGCCGCCCTGCTCGCCGTCGCGGCCGCCCTCCTCCTCACCGGCCCGCACCTGGCCGCCGTCTACCGGCAGGACACGCAGGCCTTCCTGGGTTGGATCTCGACGCGGGGGACGGACCGGTTCCTCTACATCTTCGGCAGCGCGGCCGGCTACGTACTGCCCGCCCTGATCGGCGCGTTCTGGGGAGCGCCGATGGTCGCGCGCGAGCTCGAGGCCGGGACGCACCGGCTGGTGTGGTCGCAGACCGTCACCCGCAACCAGTGGCTGGCCACCAAGCTCGGGGTCGGCCTGCTCGGCGCCGTCACGGCGAGCGGCATCCTCGGGCTGGCCACGACCTGGTGGGCGCACCCGGTCGACAAGGCGGTCGATGCCCGCACCACCTCCGACGTGTCCAGCGTGTTCGAGATGGCGCGGCTGACGCCGACCCTGTTCGCGAGCCGCGGCATCGCTCCGATCGGGTACGCCGCGGTCGCGTTCGCCGCCGGCGTCCTGGCCGGAGCGCTGATCCGGCGCACGGTCCCGGCGATGGCGGTCACCCTGGCGGCGTACGTGGTGCTGCAGGTGCTGATGCCCACGCTCGTCCGCCCGCACCTGGCTGCTCCGGTGGACTCCACGGCGAAGATCGCCCCCGGCTCGATCCACGGGATCATGGCGAGCGGACCGGATGCGCCCATCGAGCGGCTCGACGTGGGGTCGGCGCCCGCCGGCTCCTGGGTGCTCAGCAACGAGACCGTGGATGTCCACGGCAAGGCGGTGCACAGCTTCGGCAGGTGGGTGACCGACTGCCTCGGCCCGCCGCAGACGGACCCGACGACGACGGACACCCCGCAGAAGGCCGCGTGCTACCAGCGGCTGGCGAGTGACGGCTACCGGCAGCACCTGAGCTACCAGCCGGCCAGGAGCTACTGGGCGCTGCAGTGGCGGGAGACCGGCCTGCTCCTCGGTGTCGCCGGTGTCCTCGTGGGCGCGTGCTTCTGGCGAGTGCGACGGCTCTCGTGATCTGGCTGAGCTGGCGGCAGCACCGCGTCCACATCATGGTGCTCTCCGCGGCATTGCTCGCCTTCACCGCGGCGCTCCTCCTGACAGGCCCACCCCTCGCCGACGCCTACGCTCGGGACGCGCAGTCCTTCCTGGCCTGGGCCACTGCGCGGCGCCCGGACCGGACGCTCTACACCGTCGGCACGGCGGCCGGGTTCGTGCTGCCGGCGCTGGTCGGTGCCTTCTGGGGCGCACCGATGATCGCGCGGGAGCTCGAGGCCGGGACCCACCGGCTGGTCTGGACCCAGGGCGTGACGCGCGACCGCTGGCTGGCGGCCAAGGCCGGGCTCGGGCTGCTCGGAGTGATCACCGCGACCGGCGTCATGGCCCTCGGACTGACCTGGTGGGCACACCCGATCGACAAGGTGGTCAACGCCACCGGGGGCTCGGACGGCGGCAGCGTCTTCGGAGTCGCGCGGATCTCCCCGGACGTCTTCGCCTCGCGGGGCCTGGTGCCGATCGGGTACGCCGCGCTGGCGTTCACGCTGGGCGTCCTGGCCGGTGCGGTGATCAGGCGGACGGTGCCGGCGATGGCGGTGACGCTCGCGGCGTACGTCGTGCTGCAGGTGGTCATGCCCGGCCTGGTCCGGACCCACCTGGACGCTCCGCACGTCGCGACGACCCCGATCACCGCCGAGACCCTCCACGGCATCCGCGGGCACGGAGGGGACCAGATCGACGACCTCGTCGTCGACGTGGACACGCCCGGCGGCTGGGTGCTGTCCACCCGGACCGTCGACGGCTCGGGCAAACCGGTGCGGTCGTACCCGTCGTGGGTCTCCACCTGCCTGCCCCCGCCTCCTGCTCCCGGCGCGGCCGCTCCACAACAGGTCGAGGTCGGACCGAGGGAGCAGGCCTGCTTCGAGCGACTCGCCGGCGCCGGCTACGGCGAGCAGGTCAGGTACCACCCCGCCAGCCAGTACTGGGCGCTGCAGTGGCGCGAGACCGGGCTGCTCCTCGCGGGCTCCGCGGGTCTCGTCGTGGCCACCTTCTGGCGCGTCCGCCGACTGTCCTGAGCGGCCCGTCGGGGCCCGGAAAGCACCGCGCCCGCCGCCGGCGGGGAGGGAGGTGCCGGGGCGGGCGTACCAGCGGGCGCAAGGGAGGGAGGGAGCGCGCCGCCGGGCGGTACGTCCAGATCAACGCGGCAGCGGCGCCGAGGTCACGCCCCGGTTTCATGTGACGTGGATGACAGGACCGGGCGCACCGATCGCGGCACAAACTGAAATCCGTTCTGGTAATGCCGCACGTGGGCAGGCACACTGGGCCCATGCTCATCGACGTCCCCGACGGCAAGGACCCGATCACCTACGTGTGGGGCGAGCTCGTCCCGCACATCGGCCCTGCGGCGGCGCGGTTCTCCGGCGCGGTGTACGCGCACACCACGCTGGGCCTGCGCGAGTTCGAGGCCGCCAGGCTGCGGATCGCCCAGTCGAACGGGTGCGTGTTCTGCCAGGACTGGCGCACCGAGCGTGACGGCGTCCGCGTGGAGGACGGCTTCGACAAGGAGGTCCGCGACTGGCGGACCAGCACGGAGCTCGACGAGCGTGAGCGGCTCGCGGCCGAGTACGCCGAGCGGTACGCCGAGGACCACCACGGCCTGGAGCCGGGACAGGATCCCGCGTTCTGGGAGCGGATGTTCGCGGCGTACTCGCAGCGCGAGGTCGTCGAGCTCACCATGTGCCTGGGCTCCTGGCTGGCGTTCGGCCGGCTCAACCGCGTGCTCGGCCTCGACGTCGCCTGCGTGCTGCCCTCGCACCCGCAGGGCGCCGTGCGGTAGCTAGGCTCACCGCCGGAGGTGCTTGTGCAGCCTGACGTCGACGTGGTGATCGTCGGAGCCGGCCTGTCCGGGATCGGCGCGGCCTGCCGGCTGCAGGCCGAGTGCCCCGAGCGCAGCTACACGATCCTCGAGGCGCGTGACGCGGTCGGCGGCACCTGGGACCTCTTCCGCTACCCGGGCATCCGCTCGGACTCGGACATGTTCACGCTGAGCTACCCGTTCCGGCCGTGGCGCGACGCCAAGGCGATCGCCGACGGCCCGTCGATCCTGCGCTACATCCACGAGACCGCGGCCGAGCACGGTGTCGAGGAGCAGATCCGCTTCCGCACCAAGGTGCTCGCGGCGGACTGGTCGAGCGCCGAGAGCCGGTGGACGCTCACGCTCGCCCGGACCGCGGCCGACGGGACGACGAGCGAGGCGACCATGACGTGCCGCTTCCTGTACTCGTGCGCGGGCTACTACGACTACGACCGGGCCCACGAGCCGGAGCTCGCCGGGATCGACGACTTCGCCGGCGAGCTGGTCAGGCCGCAGTTCTGGCCGGAGGACCTCGACTACGCCGGGAAGCGCGTCGTGGTGATCGGCAGCGGTGCCACCGCTGTGACGCTGGTGCCGTCGATGGCCGCCGATGCGGCACACGTGACGATGCTGCAGCGGAGCCCCACGTGGATCACGTCCCTGCCGGCGCGGGACCCGGCAGCCGATGCGCTCCGGGCACGGTTGCCGGCGGCCGTCGCCCACCGCGTCATCCGCGGCAAGAACATCCTCACCCAGCAGGCGTTCTACCTGTTCTGCCGCAAGGCGCCCCGTCTCGCGCGCCGGGTGCTGAGGAGGATGACGGCGCGGTCGCTCGGCGACCCGGCCCTGCTGGACCCGCACTTCACACCGACCTACGACCCCTGGGACCAGCGGTTCTGCATCGTGCCCGACGGTGACCTGTTCCGGGCGATCCGCAAGGGCCGGGTCGACGTGGTCACCGACCACATCGACCGGTTCGTGCCCGACGGCATCCGGCTGGCGAGCGGCAAGGTCCTCGAGGCCGACGTGGTGGTGACCGCCACCGGGCTGAGGCTGCTGGCGTTCGGCGGCATCACTCCGAGCGTCGACGGAGCTGCCGTGGACCTGCGAGAGCTGTTCGTCTGGCAGGGCACCATGCTCACCGGGCTGCCGAACTTCGCAGTCTGCATCGGCTACACCAACGCCTCCTGGACGCTGCGCGGCGACCTGAGCTCGCGCCTGGTGTGCCGGGTGCTCAACGAGATGGCGCGGCGCGGTGCCGTGTCCGTCGTACCGGTGCCCGACCGCGCGCTCGAGGCGCGGCCGCTGATCGACCTCGCGTCGGGCTACGTGCAGCGGTCGATCGAGGAGTTCCCGCGCCAGGGACACCGCGGTCCCTGGCGGGTCCGCCAGAACTACTTCATCGACTCCGCCACCACCCTGCGACGCGACCTGGGCCGGACGCTCCGGTTCGAGCAGGGCACGGAGGAAGTCACCCGACGTCGACCAGCCGCAGCTGGGCGGGGTCGGTGACGATGTCGATCCCGACGATGCGCCCGTCGACCACGGTGAACGCGGCAACGGAGTAGAGCCGGCCGTCGTCCGTGGCCGCCACCCCGGCGACCCCGTTGACCAGCACTGGATGCGAGGACAGGGCCAGCCGCTGGAAAGTGACCGCCCCGGAGGCGACGGCGACGGCGCCACGTACGACGTGAAGACCGTCCGCCCCCGAGTTGCGCAGCACCACGTCGGGGTCCAGCACCTGCAGCAGCGCGTCGAAGTCGCCGGCGCGGGCGGCGGCCTGGAACGCCTCGACGGCCTGGCGCTGCCGGGACAGGTCGGGGTCCGGGACGGTCCGGGCGCCCTGCACCCGTCGCCGAGCACGGCTGGCCAGCATCTTGGTGGCGTCGGGCGATCGCTCGACGATGGGGGCGATGTCGGCGAACGGCAGCCCGAACATGTCGTGCAGGACGAAGGCGAGCCGCTCGGCCGGCGCGAGCTCCTCGAGCACGACGAGGAGCGCGAGCCCGACGGCCTCGGCGACCACCGCGTGCTGCTCGGGGTCTCCGTGCGGATCGGCGTCGACGCGGGTCACCACCGGGTCGGGAAGGCGTTCCTCCAGCGAGTCCTCCCGCCGGGCCCTGCGCGAGCGCAGCTGGTCGAGGCAGATCCGGGAGACCACCGTGGTGAGCCAGGCAGAGAGGTTGTCCACGCCGCTGGCGTCGGTGCGGCTCAGCCGCAGCCAGCCCTCCTGCACGGCGTCGTCGGCCTCGGTGAGGGAGCCGAGCATCCGGTAGGCGACCGCCCTGAGGTGCGGCCGCTGCTGCTCGAACTCGGCCGCCAGTGCTTCCTGGGTGCTCACGTCGTTACCTTCCGCCGTTGCGTTCCGTCATCACTACGACGAATCCAAGCAACCCGTCGTAACGACGAGAAGGAGCCACTCATGTTGATCGCAGTTGCAGGAGCGACCGGCCGCCTCGGCAAGCACCTGGTCGGGGTGCTCGAGGAGCGCGGTCACGGCGTCGTACCGATCTCCCGTACCCACGGGATCGACCTCACCACCGGTGTCGGGCTCGAGCGCGCGCTGCAGGGCGTCGACGCCGTGATCGACGCCGCCACCGGGCCGTCGCCCGACGAGGCCGAGGCCACGGCGTTCTTCACCGCCGCGACCCGCAACCTCCAGGACGCCGCGCACGCGAAGGGGATCGGCCGGATGCTGCTGGTCTCGATCGTCGGCATCGACCGGTGGACCGACGGCTACGGCGCTGCCAAGCTCAAGCAGGAGCAGCTGGCCCTGGCCGGACCGGTGCCGACCCGGATCCTGCGCGCCACGCAGTTCCACGAGTTCGTCGGCGAGCTGCTCGACTGGGGCACGCAGGGCGAGGTGGGGTACGTGTCCGACATGCGCACCCAGCTGGTCGCGGCCCGCAGCGTCGCCGAGACGATGGCGAACCTGGTCGCCGCACCGGCATGGGCGCACGAGGACGGTCCAGCGCTGGAGATCGGCGGGCCGCGACCGGAGAACCTGCTGGACGCCGCCACCCTGGTCGCGGCGAAGCGGGGCCGGCCCACGAAGGTCGAGGTGGTCGACCCCGAGCACGACGTCTACGCCGCCGCCGACCGGGATGCGCTGCTGCCCCGACCCGGTGCGATCCTCGCCGGCCCGACGTTCGCCGGCTGGCTGGAGCACGCCGAGGTCTGATCGGGGCTACTCGACGGGCGCGCCGAGGCGGTACCGCACGAAGCCGGGCACCGCGAGCGCGGCGACCACGACCAGCAGCACCACCAGGACCCCGCCCCCGGCGGCCGTCGCAGCCGTGCCGACCACGGCCGCGGCGCCGCCGTGGGCCACGTCCGCGATCCGCGGACCGCCGGCGACGACCACGATGAAGACCCCCTGCAGCCGGCCGCGGACGGCGTCGGAGGCCGAGCTCTGCAACATGCTCTGCCGGAAGGCGGCCGACGCCATGTCCGCGGCGCCGCCGATCACCAGCATCAGCACGGCGAGGGCCAGCATCAGTGACTCGGCGCTGTCCGCGAACGCCACTGCGAGCCCGAACCCGGTGATCGCCAGGCCCCACACGGCGATCGCCACGACGACGGCCAGCCCCTGCCTCCGGATCCGGGAGACCCACCCGGAGAAGACCCCGCCGATCACCGAGCCGGCCGGGATGGCCGCGAAGAGCAGGGCGAACGCGAGGCCGCCCTCGGCGGGCCCGTGGAAGTCGACGTGTGCGATCTGCGGGAACAGCGCCCGGGGCATCCCGAAGATCATCGCGATCAGGTCGACCAGGAAGGACATCAGCAGCACGGGGTGGCCGCGCAGGTAGGCCAGCCCGTCGACGACGGCCCGCAGCCCCGGCGTACCGGCGGCCCCCTCGACGGGAAGTCGGGGCAGCCGTACGACGGCCTGCAGCGTGGCGAAGAGCGTGACCGTGTCGATGAGGTAGAGCCAGGAGAAGCCGACGAGGGGGATCAGCGCACCGCCGACGAGTGGCCCGGCGATGGCGCCGGCCATCATCACCGTCATGTTCAGCGAGTTGGCGGCGGGGAGCTGCGCATCGGGCAGGAGCTTGGGGAGCACCGCACTGCGGGTCGGCTGGTTCACTCCGAAGAACGCCTGCTGCACCGAGAACAGGCCCAGCAGCAGCCACACGTCGTCGGCGCCCAGAGCGGCCTGCAGCCAGAAGCAGGCGCTCGTCGCGATCAGGCCGAGGGTGGTGACCACGAGGATGGTCCGCCGGTCCATCACGTCGGCGAGCGCACCGCCCCAGAGGCCGAAGACGACCAGTGGCACCAGGCCGAACAGACCGGTGAGGCCGACGTACGCCGACGAGCCGGTGATCGCGTAGATCTGCGCCGGCACCGCGACCACGGTCAGCTGCGCGCCGATCACGGTGATGATGTTCGCCGACCACAGCCGGCGGAAGTGCGGGTTGCGCAAGGGGGCGGTGTCGGCGAAGAGGCCCCGGATCTGCACCGGGGAAGGCTACGGGAACGCCGAGGACCGAGTTGAACCGTGCCCCGGCGTCTGGTCGGATCACTGCATGACCTCTCGGCGGTTGCCCGTCCTCGTGCTCCTCCTCGCACTCGCGACCAGCGGCTGCTTCTTCAGCAAGGGTGCGGACGCGCGGGACGCGGCCGAGGCCTTCGCGACGGCCCTGGGGGAGGGCAACGTGAGCAAGATCGGGTTCACCGACCCGAAGGCGCCTGCGGAGTACGCCGCCCTGACCAAGTCGCTGGGCTACCCCGCCGAGGTCCGGGTCGACCAGGTGACCCGCTCGGGCGACACCGCGAGTGTCCGGCTCAACTGGTCGGTCGACCTCGCCGGGCACACGTGGAAGCACCAGACGCACGCCGAGCTCGTCGAGAAGAGCGGAGAGTGGCGGGTGTCCTGGAAGCCCTCGATCCTCGAGAGCTCGCTCTCCGGCGGCGAGACCTTCCAGGTCACCCGGATCAAGGCGGAGCGTGGCGACATCCTCGGGGCCGAGGACCAGCCGCTGGTCACTGCGCGTCCCGTGATCAGGTTCGGCATCGACCGCGCACAGGTGCCCGCCGACGCGGCTGCGGACTCCGCACGGCAGCTCGCGAACCTGGTGGGCATCGACGCGGCGGCGTACTCCGACCAGGTCACCAAGGCCGGTCCGAAGGCCTTCGTCCAGGCCCTCGCGCTGCGCCACGACAAGGTCCCCAACGACCTGCTGGGCAAGATCGGGACGATCCCGGGTGCGCGCGGCATCTCCGACCACCTGCCGCTGGCGCCCACCAAGGAGTTCGCCGCGCAGCTGCTCGGCACCGTCGGCCCGGCCACCAAGGAGCTCATCGACAAGAGCGACGGGCGACTGCACGCGGGCGACGACGCCGGCCTGTCCGGCCTGGAGCTCCGGTACGACGAGCAGCTCGGCGGCAAGCCGGGGATCAAGGTCTCCGCGGTGCCGGCAGCCAAGGCCGGCGAGCAACCTCCGGAGCCGAAGACGCTCTTCGAGGCGGACGCCGAGCCGGGTGCGGACCTGCACACGACGCTCGACCTGCGGCTTCAGCAGCGTGCCGACGACCTGCTCGCCGGGGTCGGTCCGGCCAGCGCCGTGGTGGCGCTGCGGCCCTCGACCGGCGCGATCCTCGCGGCCGCCAGCGGGCCGGGCGGCAAGGGCTACAACACCGCGACCTTCGGCCGCTACGCGCCGGGCTCCACCTTCAAGGTCGTCAGCGCGCTGGCGCTGCTGCGCGCCGGGCTGCGGCCCGGGTCACCGGTCTCGTGCACGCCGACGATCACCGTCGACGGCAAGCAGTTCAAGAACTACTCCGACTACCCGGCCGACCGCCTCGGCCGGATCAGCCTGCTCGACGCGCTCGCGAACTCCTGCAACACCGGGTTCATCTCCCAGCACGACCGGCTGCACGATACCGACCTCGCGCGGGCCGCGGCGTCGCTCGGCGTGGGCATCGACCACGACCTCGGCTTCCCGGCGTACTTCGGGCAGGTGCCGGCTCCCGCGAGCGACACGGAGGGTGCGGCCGACATGATCGGGCAGGGCAAGGTGCTGGCCTCGCCGATGGCGATGGCGGCCGTGGTCGCGAGCGTCGCGAAGGGCGACACCGTGGTGCCGCAGCTGGTGGTGCCGAAGGAGGACGGCAGCACCGCCGGTGCGGCTCCAGTCTCTCCGCCGACGGATCCCCTGACCGCCGACGAGGCCGACCACCTGCGCGCCATGATGCACGCCGTGGTCACGCAGGGTTCTGGCTCACTGCTGCGCTCGCTCGCGCCGCCGACCGTGATCGCGAAGACGGGGACCGCGGAGTACGGCTCCGCGTCCGCGTCGTCCGGGTCGCTGCCGACGCATGCCTGGATGATCGCCGCACAGGGCGACCTGGCGGTGGCGGTGTTCGTGGAGACCGGTGAGTCCGGCTCGCACACCGCCGGTCCGATCCTGCGCGCGTTCCTGCAGGCCGCGAGAGGTTAGGCCGGCGGCGTGTCCGCGGGAGCCGTCAGTGACTTCGGGAACACGGTGCTGTCGACGGTGACATCGGTGACGACGACCGGGTGGTCGGTCATCCACGACACCAGGCCGCTCTTGTCCTCGTGGTAGCCGGAGAACTCGACGCCCTGCGACCCGACGATCCAGTCGATCCGAAACCCGGGTACGTCGCAGCCGTTCTGGCCGAAGACCGTCGCTGCGGCCGCCACCAGGTTGCCGGCGGGGGCGACCGCGCAGAACCACGGCCCGCGGTCGTTCATGTCACCGGTCGCGAACAACGGGTAGCCGTCGTCCTTGAGCTGGTTGAAGAGCGCGACCTCGCGGTCGGTCGCCGCGGCCCGCCAGCGGCCCTGCTTGCCGAACTCCGCGGTGTCGGCGGGGTTGTGGAAGTTCATGAAGTACGCCGTGATGCCGGTCTTCTTGTTCTTCAGCAGCAGGATCGGCATGTTGCGCGGCCGGCCGCCGAAGTAGGGGATCGCGATGGAGTCGGCCTTGACCAGCTCCCAGGTGTCGAGCCGGTAGGCGATGGAGTTCTCGCCGTCGCCGTTGCCCAGCTCGTTGCCGGGGTACAGCGCGAACCGGCCACCGGTGGCGTTCATGAAGGCGCCGCGCTGGTCGGCCTGCAGCTCCTGGAAGCCGACCAGGTCGATGTCGTTGTCCAGGACGTAGCCGCCCGCGCGCGCCGTGCGGGCCGGCCCGGAGGCCTTCTGCTTGCGGTGGTTGCGGCCACGGGTGTGGGAGCTGCCGAGAGCGTTGAACGTGGCCATCCGGAAGGTGAGCACCGGCGGTGCCGAGCGCCGTGGATTGGGCCGGTGGACCAGGACCTTGCCGGCGAGCGGCTTGGCCTGGGCGAGCTGCTCGGCCGCCGCGGCCGCGAGTGCGGGGGTGTCCGGCGTGGCCGTGCCGCTGGGGGTCGCGGAGGGCGCAGAGGCAGAGGCGGAAGCGGTGGCCTTCGAGGTGGCGGTCTTCGACGTGGCCGCAGCCTTGGGAGTGTCGTGGTGCGAGACAGCAGGCAGCACGTCGCTGCCCATGAGCACGAAGGTGAGCGCCCAGACCAGAGCGACCCCGCCCACCAGGCCAGCCTTGCCGATCACCCCGTCACCACCGCGTCACGATATCTGAACAATTCCCCCGTGCAGCAGTCAACGACGGAACCGGTCACGGGTCACCGGAGGTGCGCCGACCACCGCTCCTCGATGCGGCCGTAGCGCCACACCGCGAGCGAGATCGCCCAGGCGGCGAAGAACAGCACCACGATGCCGTACCCGAGGTACTCCATGTCGAGCCCGGCGAGCCAGGCGACGGGGCCGGAGTGGATGCCGAGCCGCTCGGTGAGCGGGCCGCCGAGCGTGGCCAGGCCGATGATCATCGCGACCGCGACCGACAGCGCGGTCACGGTGATGTTGTAGTACACCTTGCGCACCGGCCGGGAGAACGCCCAGCCGTAGGCGATGTTCATGAACGCACCGTCGAGGGTGTCCAGCAGCGACATGCCGGCGGCGAACAGCACGGGCAGCGTGATCACCGCCCACCAGGGCAGGGCGACCGCGACCGCTCCACCGGCGATCACGAGCAGGCCGATCTCGGTCACGGTGTCGAAGCCCAGGCCGAACAGGAAGCCGATCGGGAACATGTGCCACGGCCTGCGCACCGCCTTCGTGACGGTGCCGAGGACCCGGTTGAGCACTCCGCGGCTGTCGAGCCGCTGCTCGAGCTCGGCCTCGTCGAAGTGCCCGCTGCGCATGTGGGCGAACACCCGGAGGATGCCGACCAGGGCGGCGAGGTTCACCAGGCCGATCACGACCAGGAACACGCCGCTGATGGAGGGACCCCACACGCCTGCGACCTGTTGCAGCGTGGAGTCCTGGTCCTGCACACCGTGGGCGAGCGCCCGGACGCCGAGGGCGATGCCCATCACCATCACGAAGACGACCGAGCTGTGCCCGAGGCTGAACCAGAAGCCGACGCTCATCGGTCGCTGGCCCTCACCCATCAG
The DNA here is from genome assembly GCF_054059435.1 of Marmoricola sp. URHA0025 HA25. NCBI lineage: Bacteria > Bacillati > Actinomycetota > Actinomycetes > Propionibacteriales > Nocardioidaceae > Marmoricola > Marmoricola sp. URHA0025 HA25. The sequence continues at coordinate 4,170,986 of NZ_JBSSCD010000001.1, read as the reverse complement.
CTTGCGGGTGGTGTTGTCGATCGCCGCGATGTGGTCGGCGTCGAAGGCGTGCCGCATGCCCAGGGTGTACGCCGTGAGGCCGAGCCCGACGCCGAGCAGCCGGCCGCCGACCTCGTAGTGACCGGGGGCGACCACACCGACGAGGAGGCCCCAGCCGACGACATGGAGGAACCCGACGAACGCCAGGCAGCGGAACAGCGACCGCTTCTGCTCACCGGACACACGCGGCCGCTCGACCGGCGCGGTGGTCGGCTCGAGCAGCTGGGTCACGCGCCCACGCTAGAGCCAGAACGTGGTTGTTGCAAACTGTTCGCAAGTAGCTGTTCGGTCAGGCGGAGACCTGCGCCGTGTCGTGGCGCTCCAGCAGCCGCAGGACGCCGGCGTGGCGGGCGTGCAGCCGCCGCCACTGCTCCTCGAGCACCCGCTCCGGCAGGTGCGAGTCCAGCTGGGCGCGCCGGGCCTGCTCCCAGCGTGAGCGCAGGGCGGTGATCAGCCCGTCGGGGTCGCCGAAGATCTCGGCGTACTCGGGGCTCCACGGCAGCTCGTCCGGCGTACCGGCGTTCGCCCACGCCTCGATCTCCTGGAGTGCCTGCCACCTGCGGTGGGTCTCGGTCCAGCCCATGTCGCTCACCGCCTCTCGGTCTGCCGCCCGGGTCTGGGCGTCGTCGTCGCTGTCGGTGACTCGAACCTACGCACGGACGCGCCCGGCGACATCGGGCCGCGGTACCCATCGCGTCCGACCCTGGTAGGAGCACCGGCGCCCGACCGCAGGCGGATGCCACGACGGCCCCCGGTCCCTACGCTGGGGACATGTACGCCCCGCGGACCACCGGCTGGGCCCGGCCCGTGGTGACCGGTCTCGCGGTGGTCCGCGCCCGGATCGAGGACAGTGTCGAGCGGTACGGCCTGGCCTACCCGTGGTGGGTGCCGGTGATCTCGATCGGCGGCCAGCTCGCCTGTGTGCTAGTCGCGCTCGGCCTGCGGGACGCCTTCGGGTCACCACTGGTCCTGACCCTGGCACTCGTGGCGGTGCCGGGTGTGGTCCATGTCGGCCTGCAGGTCTGGACGCCGTGGTGGGCCGAGACCGCGGTCGTGCTCGGCGCCGGTGCATGGCTGCTCACCGATCCGGTCGCGGGCACGGGAACGATCGACACGGCGCCTGCACTCCTGGCCCTCTTCACCGCAGAGATCGTCGGCCGGGAGGGGGTCCGCACGGGCACGCTGGTCGGGCTGCTGTCGGTCGCCACCATCACGGGGTTCGCGCAGAACACCGCCCTGGTCGGCGGACCGGTCCACGTGCTCGACGTCCTCCTGGGCTTCGCGATCGGGTGCATCGTCCGTGCCCAGATGCGCGCCCTCGCCGCCGAGCGCGCCGCCCGTGCCGGCGAGCGCGAGCGGGCGACGCTCGCCGAGCGACAGCGGATCGCGAGGGAGATCCATGACCTCGTCGCGCACTCGCTCAGCGTGACGCTGCTGCACATCACCGGCGCCCGGCACGCCCTGCGCGACGTCGACGACGCGTCGAGCGGCCTCGAGGTGGCCGAGGTCGACGCGGCCCTCGCCGACGCCGAGCAGGTCGGCCGGCAGGCGATGGCCGACATCCGGCAGACGGTGAGCACCCTGACCGAGGGCCCGTCGGACACGCGCGTGCTGCCAGGAGCCGGCGACATCGGCGGCCTGGTCGCGCAGATGGAGCAGGCCGGGCTGCACGTGCAGTACGCCGAGGAGGGCGACCCGGCGATCCTCGCACCGGCGACCGGGCTGGGCCTCTACCGCATCGCCCAGGAGTCGCTGGCCAACATCGCCAAGCACGCGCCCGACTCGACCGCTCGGGTGCAGCTCACCGTCCGCCCCGGCCAGGCACGGCTGAGCGTGCGCAACCTGCTTCCCGCAGGCGACGGCGGTCCGGCGGACCACTGCGGATCCGGGCTCGAGGGCATGCGGGCCCGCGCCGAGCAGCTCGGTGCCACGGTCGTCGCCGGGCCGGACGGAGCCGACTGGCTGGTCGACGTACGGGTCCCGCTGCACCAGGATAACGGCCAGCTGTGGTGCGGGCGGAAGCTGCCGAGGATCCTGCGGTGACCGACGACGCCACCGTGCGCGTCGTGCTCGTGGACGACCAGGAGCTGGTTCGCTCGGGCCTGCGTCGGATCCTGCGGCGGCGCGACGGGTTCGAGATCGTCGCGGAGTGCGCGGACGGTGCGGAGGTCCCGGCCGCCGTTGCGGGCCACGAGGTCGACGTGGTCCTGATGGACCTGCGGATGCGCGCGGTCGACGGGATCACCGCCACCCGGCGGCTCGCGGAGGCGCCTGGCGCGCCGCCGGTGCTCGTGCTGACGACGTTCGACGACGACGAGATGCTCTCCGGGGCGCTGCGTGCCGGCGCCGCCGGGTTCCTGCTCAAGGACTCGTCGGCCGACGACCTGATCCGCGCGGTCCGCACCGTCGCGGCGGGCGACTCGTGGCTGGATCCGGCGGTGACCGGACGGGTGCTGAGCAGCTTCCGAAGCAGCGCGCCCGCCGCCTCGTCGACCCGGGCGGTCGCCCAGGACACGCTCACTGCGCGTGAGCTGGAGGTGCTGGTCGCGATGGCGGCGGGCCGGTCCAACAACGAGATCGCCGGTGACCTGTTCATCTCCGAGCTCACCGTGAAGAGCCACATCGGCCGGATCTTCACCAAGCTGGGCCTGCGTGACCGCCCCGCCGCGATCGTCTACGCCTACGACCACGGGCTGGTCCGGCCGGTGTCCGGCTAGCCGGTGGCGGCGACGTCGAGAGCCTTGCGCGCCAGCGGCTCGGCGACCGCACGGTCGACCGGTACCAGCCCGATCCGGGTACGCCGGTCCAGCAGGTCGGCGACGTCCGCGGCGCCCTCGTGGGTGACTCCGAAGACGAGCTCGGCCAGCGTTGCCGGGATCGCCGGGCTGACCGGGGCCAGTGCCTCGTCGCGGGACAGGCCGTGGGCCAGCGCGTTGTCGACGACGAGCGGTGCCTCGGTGCCGAAGCGCCGCACCAGGCGCTCCGGTGCGTCGACCCGGGCGAGCTCCTCGCGGGAGCCGGCGCCGAGGAGGGGCAGCCGCCGGGTGCGGCAGGGCCCCGCGCTCAACCCGGACACCGTGACCGCCCGGTCGACCGCGTCCTCGGCCATCCGCCGGTAGGTGGTGAGCTTGCCGCCGACGATCGTGACCACCCCGGTGCCGGAGACCAGCACCGCGTGCCGGCGCGAGAGGTCGGCGGTCGAGCCGTCGCTCTCCAGCAGCGGTCGCAGCCCGGCGTACGCGCCGACCACGTCGTGCCTGGTCAGCGGCCGCTCGAGCACGCGGCCGATCACCGAGAGCAGGAAGTCGATGTCGTCCTCCGGCACCTCGGGCACGTCGGGCACGGCGCCGGAGACGGGCTCGTCGGTCAGGCCGACGTAGAACGTCGCGTCGGGCTGGGGGAGGGCGAAGACGTAGCGGTTGCTCTCGCCGGGCACCGGGGCCATCACCGCGCAGCGGACGCCCGGGAGTGCGTCCTTGCGAACGACCAGGTGGGTGCCGCGGCTCGGCTTGAGCCGGATCCCCTCGACCAGCTGGTCGGCCCAGACACCCGTCGCGTTGACGACCGTGCGCGCCTCGATCCGGCGCTCCTCGCCGGTGAGCTCGTCGCGCAGCAGCGCACCCGTGCCGGTCAGCTCGACGGCCCGCGTCCGGGTGTGGATGTGGGCGCCGAGCGAGGCGGCCGTGCGGGCCAGGCCGACGACCAGGCGGACGTCGTCCTCGAGCTGGCCGTCCCAGGACAGGATGCCGCCGCGGACGTCGTGGCGCACGACCTGGGCGAGGGTGCGGGTCTCGGTGGCGCTGATCCGCCGGGGCTTCGGCAGGGTGTCGCGCCCCGTCCGCGCGAGCAGGCGCAGCAGGTCGCCGGCACCGACGCCGCGGCGGGCGAGCCAGGCCTGCGGCCCGGTGATGTCGGCGGTCAGCGGCATCACCATCGGCAGGGCGTGCACGAGGTGCGGCGCGGTGTGCTCCATGAGGATGCCGCGCTCGACCGCGCTCTCGTGGGCGATCCCGACCTGGCCCTTGGCCAGGTAGCGAAGGCCGCCGTGGACGAGCTTGGAGGAGAACCGCGAGGTGCCCCACGCGACGTCGAAGGCGTCGACCGCCACCACGTCGAGGCCGCGCGAGACCGCGTCCAGCGCGACGCCGGCGCCGGTCACGCCGAGGCCGACGACGAGGACGTCGGTCCGGTCCGGGATGCCGTTGCTCCCGGCGGTGATGGTGGCGGTCGAACCGGGGGCACTCACGGGCGCAGGTACCTCTCCAGCAGGACGGCGAGCTCGTCGTCGAGCTGCTGCTCGCTCACCCCGGCGCCCGTCATGGTCTGCGTCGACAGGGTGAAGCCGTGGCAGGCCAGCACCACGCTGCGGGCGAGCAGCTCGGGGTCGCCGTCGCGGACCTCGCCGGTCGCCTGGCCGGCCCGCACCTGGTCGGCGACCACCTCGATGACCAGCCGCTGGGACCGTCCGGGGCGGTCCAGCAGGTAGGGCAGCAGCAGCTCGGGATCGAGCTCGACCACGCGGGCGAACAGCGGGTTGGCCCGGATCGCGCGCACGGTCGCGACGCCGCTGCGGACGAGGCGGTCCAGAGCGTTCGTCGCCTCGGTGTCGGCCTGCACCAGCGCGCTCCACTCGCGGGTCATCAGATCGGCCAGCAGTGCGCGCATGTCGGGCCAGTTGCGGTAGATCGTCATCCGGCTCACGCCCGCCCGGCGCGCGACGTCGGTGAGCGTCGTACGGCTCCAGCCGACGGCGAGGATCGCCTCGCGGGCGGCGTCCAGCGCGAGATCGGCGGGGCTCGCGGCCGAGTGTCCGGGTGGTCGAGCCGAGTCTCCGGGTGGTCGAGCCGAGTCTCCGGGTGGTCGAGCCGAGTCGAGACCCTTGTGACGAAGTGACGTCATGTGTCACACTGTAACACATGACGACAGAGATGCACTGGGCCCGGTGGGGCGATCCCGCGCAGGCGGGGCCGCTCCCCGAGAGCGCGCTCGCACTGGTCGACGCGTTCCTCGGCACGCGGGACACACCCGCGGTGGACCCCGCGGACGTGCGGCTCAGCGCGCCGCTCGACGAGGCCCTGGTCACCGAGCTGGCAGAGATCGTCGGTGCCGAGCACGTGCTCCTCGACCACGAGACCCGGCTGCACCGCACCCGCGGCAAGTCCACGCCCGACCTCCTCCAGCTCCGGCACGGCGACGGACTGGACTCGCCCGACGCTGTCGTGCGGCCGGGCACCCACGACGAGGTCGCCGCGGTCATCGGCTGGTGCGTGCGTCACCACGTCGCGCTGGTGCCCTTCGGTGGCGGCACGTCGGTGGTCGGCGGCCTGGTCGCCGAGCGCGACGGCTTCACGGCGGTGATCTCGCTGGACCTGGTCCGCTTCGATCGGCTGCTCGAGGTCGACCACGAGTCGATGACCGTCCTCCTCGAGCCCGGCCTGCGCGGCCCGGCGGCCGAGGCGTTGCTGGCTGCGGAGGGTCTGACGCTCGGCCACTTCCCGCAGTCCTTCGAGTACGCGACCATCGGCGGGTTCGCGGTCACGCGGTCCTCGGGGCAGTCGTCCGCGGGCTACGGGAGGTTCGACGCACTCGTCGTCGGGCTGCAGATGGCCACTCCCCAAGGGACCCTCGAGCTCGGCCGCTCACCCGCGAATGCGGCCGGCCCCGACCTGCGTGAGCTCGTGATGGGCTCGGAGGGCGTCCTCGGCGTCGTGACGGCGGTGCGCGTCCGGGTGCGCCGCCTGCCCGCCGTGAAGGTGTACGACGCCTGGCAGTTCGCCTCCTTCACCGAGGGCGCCACGGCGATGCGGACGCTCGCGCAGGACGGCATGCTGCCCACGGTGATCCGGCTCTCCGACGAGGCCGAGACGGCGATCAACCTGGCCCGGCCCGCCGAGGTGGGAGGTGAGTCGGCAGGCGGCTGCCTGATGATCGCCGGCTACGAAGGCACCCGGTCCGCGGTCGACGCCCGCCGGGCAGCCTGCTCGTCGCTGCTGGAGAGCCTCGGCGGCACCGGCCTCGGTGAGGAGGCCGGAAGCGCGTGGGCCGAGGGGCGGTTCCACGGGCCCTACCTGCGCGACTCGCTGCTCGACGTCGGCGTACTCGTCGAGACGCTGGAGACCGTCACGTTCTGGTCCAACCTCGACCACGTCTACCAGGCCGTGAAGGACGCCCTGACCGCCTCACTGGGTGACGCGACGCTCGTGCTCTGCCACATCTCGCACGTCTACGAGACCGGTGCTTCGCTGTACTTCACGGTCGCGACCCGTCAGTCCGACGACCCGATCGCCCAGTGGCTGGCGGCCAAGGCGGCGGCGTCGGACGCGATGGTGCACGCCGGTGCCTCGATCACCCACCACCACTCGGTCGGCCGCGACCACAAGCCCTGGCTGGCCCAGGAGATCGGCCCGGTCGGCGTGATGATGCTCCGGGCCGTCAAGGAGCGCCTCGACCCCACCGGGATCCTGAACCCCGGCGTCCTCATCCCCTGATCGTCGAGTTGGCAGTCCCTGCCCGTCGAGTTGGGAGCTCCTGTCCAGCCGCGGGGCAGGGATACCCAACTCGGTGGTCAGGGATCCCCAACTCAACGAGTCTGGGACCAGATGAGCACGAGGGCGGGTTCCTCGACCGTGAGGTCGCGGCCCCCCTCGTCGGTGAGGCGGGCGGCGTCGCCGCCCTCGAGCCGACGCTCGCCGAGGTCGACGAAGCCGTGCGGCACGAATACGTGCAGCAGCGGCGCGTCCGGAAGCGCGACCGTGCCCGGTTCCAGATGGGCGAGGTGGAGCCGGGCCCCGATGGTGCCGACGGCGAGCGAGCCGCCAGGACCTACGACCTCGGTGAGGTCGGTCGGTCGGCCCACCTCGGCGACCGAGTACGACGCGGGGCCACCCGGCTCGTCGGGGCGGAGCCAGGCCTGCACGAACCGGGTGGCCACGCCCGGCTCGCCCATCTCCGCGTGCACGATGCCCGCGCCGGCACTGGTGCGGGCGACCTCCCCCGGCACCAGGACTCCGGTGCGCCCGGCGGAGTCGGTGTGCCGAAGCGCTCCGTCCAGGACGACCGTCACGATCTCCACGTCGCGGTGCGGGTGGTCGGGGTAGCCGGTGCCCGGCGGCAGCTGCTCGTCGTTGTGCGCGACCAGCCGGCCGAACGCGACGTTGCCCGCGTCGTAGTGGGCGCCGAACGAGAACGAGTGCCAGGCGGTGCGCCCCTCGGCCCGGGTCGCGAAGCGGTCTCCGGCACGGCGTACCTCGATGGTCACGATCCGATCCTGACAGCCCGTGGTTAGGACAGAATGCGCGCCATGGGAGAGGGCCCGAGCGAACACGCACACCCGCGCCTGCCTGCCGGCTTCGTGTTCGGCACCAGCACGGCGTCGTACCAGATCGAGGGAGCGACGGGCGAGGACGGCAGGGGCCCGAGCATCTGGGACACCTTCTGCGCGGAACCCGGTCGGATCGTCGACGCCAGCAGCGGTGCGGTCGCGTGCGACCACTACCACCGCCACGCCGAGGACATCGCCCTGATGGCCAGGCTCGGTGCGCAGGGCTACCGGTTCTCCATCGCCTGGCCGCGCGTCCAGCCGGCCGGCTCCGGTGAGGTCAACAAGGCCGGACTGGCGTTCTACGACCGGCTGGTCGACGACCTGCTCGCCCACGACGTCGCACCGATGGCCACGCTCTACCACTGGGACCTGCCGCAGGCGCTGCAGACCGGATCGAACCAGGGGGGCGGCGGCTGGCTGGACCGCGACACCGCCGAGCGCTTCGGTGAGTACGCCGCCGTGGTGGCCGACCTCCTCGCCGACCGGGTCTCGCACTGGGTGCCGGTCAACGAGCCCAACGTGGCCTCGCTCCTGGGCTACGCACTCGGCATGCACGCACCGGGCAAGGAGCTGATGTTCGGCGCGCTCCCGGCGGCCCACCACCTGCTGCTCGGTCACGGGCTCGCGGTCAGCGCACTGCGCGCGGCCGGTGCCGCCTCGGTCGGCACCGCCAACAACCACGCGCCGATGTGGCCGGCGTCGGAATCCGAGGAGGACCGGGCCGCGGCCGACCTCTTCGACACGGTGTGGAACCGGATCTTCGCCGATCCGATCCTGCTCGGCCGCTATCCGGACGGCTTCGCCGACGCGATGGGGGTCTCGACGGGGGCGGAGGAGGACCTGGCGATCATCGGGCAGCCGCTCGACTTCTACGGAGTCAACTACTACAACCCGATGTGCGTCGCGGCTCCCGCCGACCCGGCGAGCCCGATGCCGTTCGACCAGCGCGAGATCACCGGCTACCCGAAGACCGACTTCGGCTGGCCCGTCGTCCCCGACGGGCTGCGTGAGCTGCTGGTCCAGCTCAAGGAGCGCTACCCCGCGCTGCCGCCGGTGATGATCACCGAGAGCGGGTGCTCCTACGCGATGGGCCCCGACGCCGACGGGGTCGTGGACGACCAGCCGCGCATCGACTACCTCGACGGCCACCTGCGGGCGGTCGCGGCGGCGATCGAGCAGGGCGTCGACGTGCGCGGCTACTACTGCTGGTCGCTGATGGACAACTTCGAGTGGACCGAGGGCTACACGCAACGGTTCGGCCTCGTGCACGTCGACTACGAGACCCAGCGGCGTACGCCGAAGCGCTCGTTCGACTGGTACGCCGAGACGGTGCGGGCCAACCGGTGAGGCCGGGCCGGTGAGCGCGACCGAGCCCGTCGAGGCCCTCGAGGAGCCCACGCGTCCGGTCGCGCGCGCCTGGGTGGTCTGGCTGGGCCTGATCAGCATCGGCATCTGGGCCGGCTTCTTCGGTCCGATCCAGGTGCTGCTCGCCGAGCAGGCCGAGAAGTTCTCGCCCGACCACAAGGAGGCCGTGCTCGCACTCGTGACCGGCGTCGGCGCCGCGGTGTCGACGGTGCTGAATCCCCTGTGCGGCGCGCTCTCGGACCGCACCGTGGCGCGAATGGGCCGCCGGCTGCCCTGGGTGCTCGGTGGGTTGGGAGTCGCGATCCTCTCGATGGTGCTCCTCGCCGCGGCCCAGTCGGTGTGGTCGCTGGTGCTCGCCTGGGCCCTGGCCCAGGCCGCCCTCAACGCGATGCTCGCGGCGATCACGGCCACCGTTCCCGACCAGGTCCCGGCGGGCCAGCGGGGCGCCGTCGGCGGGTGGCTGGCGATCGCGCAGACCGCGGGAGTGGTCGCCGGCTCCGGCATCGCCGCGGCGACCGGCAGCATCGCCGCCGGCTACCTCACCATCGCCGTCGTGCTGGCCATCGTCAGCGTGCCGTACTGCCTGGACTCCCGCGACCTCGCGCTTCCGCCGAGCGCCCGGCGGCCGTTCTCGGCGCGGCAGTTCGTCGGTTCGCTGTGGATCTCTCCGCGGGTGCATCCCGACTTCGGCTGGGCCTGGCTGACGCGCTTCCTGATGAACCTCGGCAACGCACTGGTGATCCTCTACCTGCTCTACTACCTCAAGGACGCGATCGACCTGTCCCACGACGAGGCCGAGAACGGCGTCTTCGTGCTCACCGCCCTGTACGGCGTGATCACCATCGTGACCGCGGTCGCCGGCGGCATCTGGTCGGACCGGATCGGGCGGCGCAAGCCCTTCGTGATCTGGTCGGGCCTCATCGCCGCGGCAGCGCTTCTCGTGCTGGCGTTCGCCTCGACGTGGCCGATGGCGATCGTCGGAGCGGTGATCCTCGCGGTCGGGTTCGGCACCTACACCGCGGTGGACTTCGCGATGATCACCCAGGTCCTGCCGACCGCCGACGACCGGGCCAAGGACCTCGGCGTCATCAACATCGCGAACGCGCTTCCCCAGGTGCTGGCTCCGGGCGTCGCCGCACTCGTGCTCTCCGTGGGCCTCGGCTACTCCGGGCTCTACCTGGTGGCGGCCGCCGTCTCGATCCTGGGCTCGGTGCTGGTCAACCGGATCCGGTCGCTGGACTGAGGCGGCGGCGCTGGGTTTGCCCAGAAGGGCCGCCGGGTAACCGCCGACGGTGTTCGAGGGCTTCGACACGGCGTACGTCGGCACCGGTGAGGCGTCGATCTTCCTCCGGTACGCCGGCACAGGGCCGCCGGTCCTCCTCGTCCACGGTCACCCGCGGACCTCGGCGACCTGGCACCGGGTCGCGCCGCAGCTGGTCGAGGCGGGGTTCAGTGTCGTGTGCCCGGACCTGCGTGGCTACGGCCGGTCGCGCGGGCCCGAACCCACCGAGGACCACACCGCGCACAGCAAGCGGGCGGTCGCCGGTGACCTGGTCGCGGTGATGCGCAGCCTCGGGCACGATCGGTTCGCACTTGCCGGCCACGACCGCGGCGGCGCGGTGGCCCTGCGCCTCGTGCTCGACCATCCCGACCGGGTGAGCCGGGTCGCGTTCCTCGACTGCCTGCCGATCGTCGAGCACCTCGACCGGCTCACGGTGAAGTTCGCCGTGGACTGGTACCACTGGTTCTTCTTCGCCCAGCCGGAGGTGCCCGAGCGCGTCATCAACGCCGACCCCGAGGCCTGGTACCACGCCTGGGCGCCGGGGAAGCAGGAGCAGATGGGCGCCGAAGCCCACGCCGAGTGGCTCGGGGCGATCCACGACCCGGCCGTGGTGCGCGCCATGCTCGAGGACTACCGGGCCGGGGTCACCGTCGACCGGGAGCACGAGGAGGCGGACCGGTCGGCCGGTCGCCGGGTCGGCTGCCCGGCCCTCGTCGAGTGGTCTTTGCGCGACGACCTCGCGGAGCAGCACGGCGACCCGGTGGCGATCTGGCGCGGCTGGGCCGATGACGTGCGGGGTCACCCGGTCGACTGCGGCCACCACGTCGCCGAGGAGGCGCCCGACGAGCTCGCCGCCGTGCTCGGGGCGTTCTTCACCGGGGCGCGCTAGATCGCGAGCTCGGGCTTGACCCGCTGGACGGTCCAGATCCGCTGCGCGCGCGCTGCCCGGGACGTCACCAGCAGGGCGACCGCGAGCCAGGCCAGCAGGACCAGCGCGTCGCGCAGCACCAGCGTGGACAGCCCGCCGTACATGAGCTGGCGGAGCCCGTCGACCGCATAGCTCATCGGCAGGACGTGGTGCAGCCAGTGCAGCGGCGAGGGGATGGTCTGCCACGGGAAGGTCCCGCCCGCGGTGACCAGCTGCAGCACCATCAGCACCAGGCCGAGGAACTGCCCGGCTGCGCCCAGCCACGCGTTCAGGGCGTGCACGATCGCGACGAAGGTCGCCGACATCAACAGCAGGAACAGCAGCGTGCCGGGCAGGTTCTCCGGCACGATCCGGACGGCGACGGCGACGACCGTCAGCAGCGCGACCATCTGGACGACGCCGACCACCGCCGGCGTCAGCCAGCCGCCGAGCGCGACCCGGACCGGCGTCTGGTTGGCCGCCATCGCCCGGCGCGAGAGCGGGCGGACGAGCAGGAAGAGCACGTAGCCGCCGATCCATGCGGCGAGCGCCATGAAGAACGGCGCGAGGCCGGCGCCGTACGAACCTGCCTTCGCGTCGGAGACGTCCCTGATCCCGACGGGGTCACCGATCGTGCGGGCGATCCGCGAGCGTTGGGTGTCGGTCACGTCCGGGATCGACGCGACGCCGTCCGCGAGGCTCTGGGCAAGGGTCGAGCTGCCGGTCGCCAGCTTGCCGACGCCGCTGTCGAGGTCGGCGGCGCCGTCGTGCACGCGCGTGGCGCCGGCAGTGAGGCCGTCGGCGCCGGAACGCGCCTGCCGCACGCCCGCCGCGAGGGCGGGCATGCCCTGTGCGAGGGTCGCGGCGCCGGAGGCGACCCGGACGGCACCGGCGGACAGCCTGTCGAGCCGATCGGCGCCCTGGCTGACCGCGGTCTCGGCGTCGTCGACCGGTCCCGCGAGCTGGTCGTAGACCGCCAGCAGCTGCGCCTGCTGGGAGCCGGTCAGGCCGAGCGCGACCATCCGGTTCTGCAGGTCGAGGCGGTGGTCCTCGTAGGCGTTCCGGGCAGCCACCGCGAACTCGCGCAGGTTGTCGCCGACCTGCGCGACCTGCGCGTTGCCGTTGGCGACCGCGAGCGCCCCGTCGGAGAGCCGGCTGGCCTGCTCCGGGAGCGCGTCGGTGCTCTTCTGCAGGGTGGCCAGGCCGTCGGCGAGCTCGCCGCTGCCCTGCTTCAGCGCCTGCGCACCGGAGGCCAGGTCGCCGGCCCCCGTCGAGGAGGCAGTCAGGCCGTCGCGGAGGCTGCCCGCTCCGTCGGCGGCCTCCTGCACCGAGCCGCGGAGCCGGCCGAAGCCGAGCAGGAACTGCTCGGCAGCCGCACTGCCGACCCGGGAGGCGATCGCGTCGCGCACCCGCGCGGTCACGGTGTCGGCGATCGTCGTGGAGAGGTAGGAGTTGGCGTCGTTCGTGGTCATCGTCAGCCGTGCCTGCTCCGGCTGGAACCTCGCGGACGAGGTGAGGGCGCGGGTGAAGTCCGCGGGCACGGTCAGGGCGAAGTCGTAGCGGCCCTCCCGGACGCCGTCACGCGCCCGGGTCGCGCTCACCTCGTGCCAGTCGAACGCGGACTCGTCGAGCAGGGCGTTCGCGACCTCCGCACCCGCATTCAGGTGCTTGCCGGAGGGGTCCGTGCCGCCCTCGTCGAGCACCACGAGCGCCGCCGGCACCCGGTCGAGGTTCCCGTAGGGGTCGTGGTTCGCGTACAGGTACAGGCCGCCGTAGAGCGTCGGCACCAGCGCCAGCGCCAGCAGCGCGATCCGGGAGAGCCGGCCCGCGGTGAGCCGCTGGAGCTCGGTGATCGCGATCCTGATCGACGTCATTGGTCGTCCTCCGGGTCGTGGAAAACGGCGTTGCCGAAGGGCACCGTCCGGATCTCCGGGTGCTCGCGCTCGAGGTGTCGTGCGACTCCGGTCGAGACCGTCGCGAGGACGCCGAAGCCCGCTCCTGCCAGAGCCGCCGCCTCGCTCGACCACGCGCCCGGGTCGATCCCGCTCCGCTCCGGGAGCGCGAGCACGAGGAACTGGACGCCCGGCCGCAGCGATGCCAACCGGGCCATCGCCACGGTGCGCACGCCCGGAGGGAGGTCCTCGACCCGATCGTCACGATGGGCCCTCAGCCCGTTGCTGGTCAGCCAGTGGTCGACATGGGTACGACGCGCCGGCTTGCGCGCCATCGCCAGCTCCTCGCCCACGATCGTGGTCAGCGCGCTGACCTCGTCGGGCTCGCTCACGCCGGGCACGTCCACGAGCGCGACCTGCGCCTGGAGGCCCGCCGCCTCGTGGTCGGTGTCGATGCGCAGCTCGCCGCCGCTCGGGACGAGCCGACCGCCGAGGGCGAGCGCGAGCAGCGAGTGGCGATGGCCCGGGTCGCCGTGCACGACCACGACCTGACCGGTCGCGACGGTGACGCTGGTCGGCTCGAGCAGGGTGCGCCGGTCGTCGGCGACCCAGACGCCGGCGGCCTCCAGCTCACTCATGCGGCGCTCGTCCCGAGGGGAAACGCCTCCAGCTCGCTGAGGACGCCGTCCTCGATGTGCACGAGGGTCGCCTCGCGGACGTGTGCCTGGATCGGCAGGCGGTCGACGACCGCGTCGTCGGGGATGGTCAGGTGCGGGATGACCAGGTCGTACCTGCCGTCGTACGGGGGGTACTCCGGGAAGAGCTGGTGCAGTCCGTGGGTCAGCCGGCTGAAGGCCGAGCCGGGCTCCGGGGACAGGTAGCGGGTGCCGTCGGGGAACGTGCACACCTGGGTGAGCTCGTAGCCGAAAGGCGGCTGGTCGGCGAAGTACTGGCCGACGTCGATGAGCTCGCCCGGAGTCGGAGCCTGGTCCTTGCCGAACGGAGCGAGGATCGTGATGTGCGCGGTGGGCACGATGGACCGCGCCTCCGGCACCATCAGGACCACCCCCGTGATCGTGGGGAGAAAGGTCTGCGTCACGCCCCGCAGCGTAGTGCCGCAGGTACCTTCGGACGCATGAACGCGGGGCACGGGCACGGCCACGGGCACGCGTCCGCGCGGGCCGCCGATCGGCGCCGGCTCGGCCTCGTGCTCCTGGTCACCTCCACCGTCGTCGTGGTCGAGGCCCTCGGGTCCTGGCTCTCGGGCTCGCTGGCCCTGCTCGCCGATGCCGGGCACATGCTCACCGACGCCGCCGGCATCGTGATCGCGCTGCTGGCCTCGCTGATCGCCTCGCGGCCGGTGAGCCCGCGGCGCACCTTCGGCTACCACCGCGCCGAGATCTTCGCCGCGGCCCTGAACGCTCTGGTGCTCCTCGTGGTCTGCGCCTACCTCGCGTACGCCGGCACGCGTCGCCTCTTCCACCCGGCCGACGTCGACGCCGGTCAGCTGATCGCCTTTGCGGCGGTCGGCCTGGTCGCCAACGTCGTGTCGCTGTCGCTGCTCACGTCGAGGCGCGAGAGCTCGCTGAACATGCGCGGGGCCTACCTCGAGGTGCTCAGCGACGCGGTGGGCTCGGTCCTCGCGATCGTCGCCGGGTTGCTCGTGCTGACCACCGGCTTCCTCCGGGCGGACTCGATCGCCTCGCTGCTGATCGCCGCGATGGTGCTGCCGCGTGCGTGGGCCCTGCTGCGCGAGGCCGCGGGCGTGCTGCTCGAGGCCGCGCCGCCCGGCGTCGACGTCGACCAGGTGCGCGGCCACCTGTGCGTCGTGGCCGGGGTCGTCGACGTGCACGACCTGCACGCGTGGACCATCACCAGCGGGATGCCGGCGCTGTCGGCCCACGTGACAGTGACCGAGGCCAGCCTGGCCGAGCGCGGCGTCGGCCAGATCCTCGACGACCTCACCGACTGCGTGGCGGCCCACTTCGGGATCGACCACGCCACCTTCCAGGTGGAGCCGGAGTCGCATCGCGACCACGAGCACGACACCGAGCACCCCTGAGCGGCCCCCGAAAGGCCCGAACGGGCCCTGTGCGGCCCCAGAACGGGCGAAATCGCCTTCAGTTCTCAAAATGGTGGAAAACCGGACGTAACCTCCTCGATTCCCGTGCGTTGAGTCACATGTCCTCGGGCGCGACATTCCGGTGTTTTTCATGACAGTCCACCACAGAACGGGAGAACCCCAGTGTTCAAGCAAATCGGACGGGTCGCCATGGCGGTCCTGGTCACCCTGGCCCTGAGCCTGGGCCTGACCGCCTTCGCCGGCTCGGCGAACGCGGCACGCTCGGCATCGAAGTGTTCGGCCCAGCACACCGCCCTGGTGAAGGCCAGGAAGCACGTCACGAAGGACAAGAAGCAGCTGCACGCGGCCAAGCGGCACCACAACAAGGCAGGTGTCCGGAAGGCCAAGCGGCACCTCGTCCGCGACCGGGCCCGGCGCAACGCCGCCCGCAACGCCTACTACGCCTGCGTCTACGGCACCCCTGCCCCGGCCCCGTCCGGCGGCACTCCCGCACCGGCACCGGCCCCTTCGAACCCGGTGACCGAGCAGTGCAACGCGATCGCGGGCCAGATCGCGGCCCAGGACCCGACCGGCTCCTTCAGCTCCGGTGCCTCGGCCTTCTGCGACCTGCTCGGCCAGGTCAGCGCATCCGCCCCGAGCTCCGACCCGACGGCGGTCTGCAGCCAGCTCGCCGCGCTCGACCCGAGCGGCCAGTTCGGCCAGATCTGCGACGCCATGGGTGGCGGCCTGCCCACGGGCGGCGGCCTCCCGGGCCTGCCCGGTCTGCCCGGCCTGCCGGGTCTGCCCGGCCTCCCGGGTGTGCCGAGCAGCGACGGCGGCATCATCGGCGACACGCTCGGTGACCTGTGCGACCAGATCGCCACGCAGGACCCGTCCGGCCAGCTCGTCCACCTCTGCGACGCGCTGCACTCGCTGCCGATCTGACCGACTGTTCGACACCGGGGACGCCCGGCACGCACCACGCGTGCCGGGCGTCCTCACGTCATGTCCCGGCGCTGGTCAGTCGAGATAGCGTCGCGCGCCGGCGTACTCGGCTCGCAGCGGCGGCGCTGAGAACGAAGCGATCCGTACGACGTCGCCGGTGTGCGGCGCGTGGATCATCAGGCCGTCGCCGAGGTACATCGACACGTGGTGCACCAGTCCGTTGCTGGCGTAGAACAACAGGTCGCCCGGGAGCCGCGTCGTCACCTGCCGGCCGGCCCGCGACTGCGGCAGGGCGTCGCGCGGGATCCGGATGCCGTGCGCGCGGTAGTCCAGCCAGGTCAGCCCGGAGCAGTCGATCCCGAAGCCGGACAGTCCACCCCAGAGGTAGGGCAGCCCGAGGAACGACCGTGCCGTCGTGGTCATGCCGGCCGGGCTCGCGGCGAGCGCAGGTCTGCCGGGCGCGTGCACCGCGACGACCGAGCTCGCCAGGCGACGCACGGCCCCGCCGGGGGCCGTGACCCGCACGTAGCCCGCGGCGGTCCCGGCGACCGGCAGGTCGGTCCCGAAGCTGATCTCGGTCAGCCGCTGAGCCGCGGCGTCGTCGCTGCGGAGCCAGGCGGTCCGCGCGACGACGGTGGCGACCTGTCCCGGGCTGCCCGGTCCGACCGCAGTCAGCTGCCGGCGTGGCACCCACCCCGGGTAGCCGCGCGGATCCTTCTGGCTCGGCTGCGACGGCACGACCACCTTCGCCCAGTGCGGCCGCAGGCGTACGACGACCACTCGGTCGCCCATGAGGGCCTCGGTGTCGCTGCGGAGGTCGAGCGCCCGCCGCTGCGAGAGCGACATCGCTCGCAGCCACGCGCGGAACTGCACCGGTGCTCTCAGCGCCGGCGCGTCCACCGACCAGGGCGAGTGAGGTGACTGCCACAGCCGGGCGACCGCGACCGACACCCATGCGCTGGAACCGGTCGCGAGCGCCGGAGCAGCCGACGCGTGCGCCGGCGCAGCCACGGGCGCGTGCGGCCGGACGGCGGTGGGCTGGGGCGCAGCGGTCCCGCACCCGGCCACCACGGTCGCGACCACGGCGGCCGTCACCAGGCGCGAGATCCGAAGGCGCAGCACACAGCCACGGTAGGTCGAGTTGGCAGGAACGACCCTGCGAGTGGGCAGAAAAGTCCGCGTGAGTGGGCAGAAAGTCGCTCAGCCGGCGGCCAGGCGGACGCCCTGCTCGATGGCGCGCTTGGCGTCCAGCTCGGTGGCCACGTCGGCACCGCCGATGACGCTCACCTTGGTCCCGGCGACGGCGGCCAGCTCGTCGTACAGGCTGCGCACCGACTCCTGCCCGGCGCAGACCACGACGGTGTCGACCTCGAGCAGGCGTGGCCGACCGTCGACGGTCAGGTGCAGCCCACGGTCGTCGATGAGGTCGTACGCCGCGCCGCTGACCTGCTCGACGCCGGCCTGCTTGAGCACCGCCCGGTGCGCCCAGCCGGACGTCTTCCCCAGGCCCTTGCCGATCATCGACGTCTTCCGCTGCACGAGGGTGACCTCGCGGACCGGGTCGCGCGGCTCGGGCTCGGTGAGTCCGCCGGCGTGCAGCGCAGGGTCGCCGACACCCCAGTGCGCGAGCCAGTCGTCGGTCGTCTCGGACGGGTCGTGGGTGAGGAAGTGTGCGACGTCCACGCCGATGCCGCCGGCGCCGATCACCGCGACGCGACGTCCGGCGGTGGCGGTCCCGTCGAGCAGTTCGGCGTACGAGACCACCGTGGGGTGGTCGATGCCCGGGATCGCCGGCATCCTGGGCTCGACCCCGGTCGCGACGACGACCTCGTCGAAGCCGGCCAGCGTCGAAACGGTGGCCGTCGTGCCGAGCCGCACGTCGACGCCGAGGACCTCGAGCCGGCGCCGGAAGTAGCGCAGCGCCTCGGAGAACTCCTCCTTGCCGGGGATCTGCATGGCCAGCCGGAACTGTCCGCCGAGCTCAGCTGCCTTCTCGAACAGCGTGACCCGGTCACCGCGCTCCGCGAACGACACAGCGGCGCTGAGGCCGGCGGGTCCGCCACCGACCACCGCCACCGAGCGGGGCCGCATCACCGGCGTGAGCACCAGCTGGGTCTCCCGGCCCGCCCGCGGGTTGAGCATGCAGGAGGCCGACCGGTTCACGAAGGCGTGGTCGAGGCAGGCCTGGTTGCAGGCGATGCACGTGATGATCTCGTCCTCGCGCTCGGCCGCGGCCTTGTTCACGAACTCCGGGTCGGCCAGCAGCGGGCGCGCCATCGAGACCAGGTCGGCGGTCCCGTCGGCGATCAGCCGCTCGGCCAGCTCCGGGGTGTTGATCCGGTTCGACGCGCAGACCGGGACGCCGACCTCCTTCCGGAGCCGTGCCGTGGTCCAGGTCCACGCGCCGCGCGGCACCTGGGTGATGATCGTCGGGACCCGCGCCTCGTGCCAGCCGATGCCGGTGTTGATGACGGTCGCGCCGGCCTCCTCGACGAGGTGCGCGAGCGTGACCACCTCGTCCCAGGTCTGGCCGCCCTCGACGAGGTCGAGCAGTGAGAGCCGGTAGATGATGGGGAACCCGTCGCCGACGACCTCGCGCGTGCGCCGGACGATCTCGACCGGGAATCGCATCCGCTTCTCGGCCGACCCGCCCCACGCGTCTGCGCGGTGGTTGGTGCGCGCGGCCAGGAACTGGTTGATCAGGTACCCCTCGGACCCCATGATCTCGACGCCGTCGTACCCCGCGCGCTGGGCGAGCCCGGCCGTGCGCGCGAAGTCCGACACGGTCCGGTCCACGCCCCGGCTCGACAGCGCGCTCGCCTTGAACGGGTTGATCGGCGCCTTCGTCGAGGACGCCGAGACGGAGAACGGGTGGTAGGCGTAGCGGCCGGCGTGCAGCACCTGGAGCGCGATCGCGCCACCCTCGGCGTGGACGGCCTCGGTGACCTGCTTGTGGCGCTCGGCCTGCAGCCGGTTCGACAGCTCGCTCGCGAGCGGCTTGAGCCAGCCGCGCCGGTTGGGCGCGTAGCCCCCGGTGATGATCAGGCCGACCCCGCCGCGGGCGCGTTCGGCGAAGTACGCCGCGAGCTTCGGGAGGTCCCAGAAACGGTCTTCGAGACCGGTGTGCATGGACCCCATCACGGCCCGGTTGCGCAGCGTGAGGTCGCCGATGGTGACCGGCTCCAGCAGGTGGCCGTACTTGAGATTGCCGGTGCGGGTCATGCGTGGGCCTCCAGGTACTCGGTGAGCCAGGAGATCCAGAAGGTCTCCTGGAGGATGCCGCCGCGCAGCACCAGGTAGGTGTCCAGGTCGTGCCCGGTGAGCTCGTGCGGCTCGGGGTAGTCGCGCTCCGCCAACGACTCGTAGTGCGCGAGCCGGGTGCGGTGGTCGCCGACGAGCTCGGCGATGTCCGCGAGGAGCGCGGGCCGGTCGCCGTACGACGCGCCGCGCATCTTCACCGCGATCTCGCTGCGGAAGCCGGGCCGCGGAGTCGTCGTGGCGATCCACTCGGTGAGCGCCTTGGCGCCGAGGTCGGTGACCGAGTACTCGCGCTTCTCGGGTCGTCCGGACTGCCCGATCACCCGGGCCGTCACCCAGCCGTCGTCCTCCATCCGGCGGAGCACCTTGTAGATCTGCTGGTGGGTGGCGGTCCAGAAGAACCCGATCGACCGGTCGAACCTGCGCGCGAGCTCCAGGCCGGCAGCAGGGCGCTCGCGCAGCGAGACGAGCAGGGCGTGTTCGAGGGCCACGCGTCCACTGTGCCCGGAACGACCGCGCATGTGCAACTAGTTGCATACGTGATGCCGTTCACTTGCCACATACCCCCAGGGGGTATATGTTTCGCGGCATGGACCACTCCGGACACCACAGTGAGAGCACCCACGACCACGCGACCGCAACGGGCCACGACTCGTCCTGGCAGACCGCCATCTCGGCCACCCTGCACTGCCTGACCGGCTGTGCGATCGGCGAGGTGCTCGGCATGGTGCTGGCGACGTGGTGGGGCTGGGACAACCTGCCCAGCATCGCGCTGGCGGTCGTGCTCGCCTTCTTCTTCGGCTACCTGCTCACCTTCACCTCGGTACGCCGCCACGGGCTGACGTTCGCCGACGCGATCAAGGTGGCGATCGCCGCCGACACCGTGTCGATCCTGGTGATGGAGCTGATCGACAACGCGTTCATCGTCGTCGTCCCGGGCGCGATGGCCGCCGGCCTCGCCGACGTGCTGTTCTGGACGAGCCTGGTCGCGTCGCTGGCGATCGCGTTCGCGGTCACCGTGCCCGTCAACCGCTGGATGATCGGCCGCGGCCGCGGGCACGCGGTGGTCCACTCGATGCACTGAGCGCGTCGCGCACCAGGGCGCGAGCCGACGACAGCATCAGCTCGGTGGCCTCGTCACGGGTCAGGCCGGCGACGTCGACGAGCCAGACGAGCGACTCGATGCCGACCGCACTGCGCACGGCGACAGCGAGCCGACGGACGCCGGCCGGGGACAGCTCGAGCGTGGCCGGCGCGAGGGCCTCCTCGAACCAGCCGATCGCCCGACCCTTGCGCAGCGGCAGGTCCCGCGGCTCGTCGGCCTTCTCCAGCGAGAGCCGCAGCATGGTGCGCTGCTGTGCCTCGGTCTGCACCACCATGTCGAGGAACCCGCGGGCGACCGCGAGGAGTCGCACCTCCGGGTCGTCCCCGATGCCGGGCGGCAGCCAGGTCGCGCGATCGACCTCGGGGTGCGCCGCGACCAGGAGCTCCTCCTGGCTGCGGAAGTACCGATAGGCGGTCGTGCGCGAGATCGACGCCGCAGCCGCGGTCTCCTCGACGGTCGGCGCCCGGCCTCCGCGCGCGATGAGCTCTCGGGCCGCAGCGATCAGGTCGCTGCGGGTGCGCTGCTTCTGCCGGGTCCGGCCGGAGTCCTCGTACGCCGTTGACACGGCACTCACGGTACCGTAGTTTCTTCATGGGACATCAGTCCCATGAAGGCGGAGAACGGAGATCATCGTGGAGACCTTGACGGCGACGGTGCGGGACAGCGGCACAGGCGAGGCGCGCTGGTTCTACGGGGGCGGCAAGCTGACCTGGCTCGCCACCCCGGACGAGACCGGGGGCGAGTTCTTCCTCACGGAGTTCTCCGGCGAGGCCGGGAAGGTGACGCCGCTGCACATCCACCCGGCTGCGCACGAGACGTTCTACGTGGTCGACGGCGAGATCGTGCTCGACCTCGACGGCACGAAGCGCCCGCTCGCCACCGGCGGCATCGCCGTGGTGCCGCGCGGGCTCCCGCACGCGTTCATGGTCACCTCGGCCGACCTGCGGATGCTGATCCTCCAGACGCCCGGCACCGACGAGGCGTTCTACCGGATGGCCAGCGAGCCGGCGACGGCCGGCAGCTCGCCGGTCGCCGTGGACTTCGACAGGATCAGGCAGGCGGCACTGGCCACCGGGGCGATCGAGATCGTGGGCCCGCCGCCCTTCGGGCCCTGATCCGCCTGCGCCGGACAGCCGCGGGATCGTGACAGTGAATCTGTCATGATCCCGGGTCATGACCTATCAGCTGGGACAGGGCACCGGACCGCTCCGGGGCGTCAAGGTCGTGGAGATCGCCGGCATCGGCCCGGGGCCACACGCGTGCATGCTGCTCGCGGACCTGGGCGCCGACGTGATCCGCATCGAGCGGCCGGGCGGGCAGATGCTCACCGGCGGGTCGCACGACCTGCTCAATCGCGGCCGTCCCAGCGTCGCCCTGGACCTCAAGAAGCCGGAGGCCGTCGAGACCGTCCTGCGCCTCGTCGAGGACGCCGACGTGCTCGTCGAGGGGATGCGGCCCGGTGTCACCGAGCGGATCGGGATCGGGCCGGACGCGTGCCTGGCCCGCAACCCGCGGCTGGTCTACGGCCGGATGACCGGCTGGGGCCAGACCGGCCCGTGGGCGAAGACAGCCGGCCACGACATGAACTACATCGCGATCACCGGCACGCTGTTCGGGCTCGGGCAGGTCAAGGAGAAGCCGCAGTTCCCGACCAACCTCGTCGGCGACTTCGGCGGCGGGTCGACGTACCTGGTCATCGGCGTGCTCGCCGCGCTGCTCGAAGCCAGGCTGAGCGGGCAGGGCCAGGTCGTGGACGCCGCGATCGTCGACGGCACCGCGAGCCTCAACGCGATGGGCGCAGCCTTCCTCGCGAGCGGCACGTTCAAGGAGGAGCGTGCGGCGAACCTGCTCGACGGCGGGGCGCCGTACTACGACATCTACGAGACCGCCGACGGCAAGCACATGTCGGTCGGGGCTCTGGAGCCGCAGTTCTACGAGGCGTTCGTCGACCTGCTCGGGATCCGGGACGTCGCGCCGGACCGCTACGACTTCGACCGTGCCGGGGAGCTGCGCGCCATCATCGCTGCGCGGTTCCTGGAGAGGTCCCAGGCCGAGTGGTCGGCGGTCTTCGACGGCACCGATGCGTGCGTCGCGCCGATCCTCCCGATGAGCGAGGCGATCGACCACCCGCACATCAAGGAGCGGGGCGTCTTCGTCGAGCACGACGGTCTGGTGCAGCCTGCTCCGGCGCCGCGCTTCTCGCGCACGGAGGCCACCCTCGGCCTGCCGCCCGCACCGGGACCCGGCGCGCACACCCGGGACGCGCTGACCGCCTGGGGCATCGCGGAGGTCGACTCGCTCATCGAGGCCGGGGCCGCGGTCCAGGCACCTGCCGGTGGTTGAGCCTGTCGAGACCTAGACGAAGTCCGGGTACGTCGGCTCCGGCAGCGGTCCGGTGTCGGCGTCACGGGCGAGCTCGTAGCCGTGGCCGATCTCGACGAGCGTCGCCTCGCTGCGGGCGCCCGCCCAGAAGCTGATCGCCACCGGCAGGCCGTGCGCCAGGCCGCACGGCACGGTGAGGATCGGGTAGCCGGCGAGCGCGCTGGGCGTGGAGCAGGAGCCGCGAAAGCCGTCGCCGTTGGCGAGGTCGATCGAGACGGCGGGGCTGGAGGACGGCGCGACGAGCGCGTCGAGCCGGTCCTTGCGCAGGGCCGCGTCGGTGCCGTCGCGGCCGATCCGCAGGCAGGTGGCGAGGGCCGCGGCGTACTCGGGTGAGTCGGGTCCGGCCGACTCCAGCGCACGCTCGAAGAAGTCCTGTCCGAACCACTGCAGCTCGGTGTCGGCGTGCGCGCGGTTGAACTCCACGACCTCCGCGAGTGTCCTCGGCACCCCTGAACGCGTTGCGAGGTACGAAGCCAGGCCGGGGCCGAGCTCGGCGAGCATCACGGTCAGCTCGTCGTTCCAGTCGAGATCGGGATACCCAGGTAGCAAGGTGCGCTCGATGATCTCCGCACCTGCCTTCGACAGCACCGAGAGGGCCGCCTCCGCCGCTGCGTCCGCAGGCGGGCTGTAGCCCCACAGCTCGCGCGCGACGCCGATCCGCTTGCCACGCAGCCCGTCCTCCCGAGCGTGGGCGACGTAGTCGGTGCCGTTGCCGGCCAGCACGCTGAGCAACGCGGCGGCGTCGCGCACACTGCGCGCCATCGGGCCGGGCGCGTCCATCGACCAGGAGATAGGCACCACGCCGGCGGTCGGCACCAGGCCGACGGTGGGCTTGAGCCCGACACAGCCGTTGAACGCGGCGGGGCAGGTGATCGACCCGTCGGTCTCGGTGCCGATCGCGAAGGGTGCGAGCCCCGCTGCGACCGCGGCACCGCTGCCCGAGCTCGAGCCGCCGGCCGAGCGGTTGAGGGCGTAGGGGTTGCGGGTGAGGCCGCCGTACCCGCTCCAGCCGGACGTGGATCCCGGCCCCCGGATGTTCGCCCACTCGGTGAGGTTCGTCTTGCCCAGGACGACCATGCCGGCCTCGCGGAGCCGCCCGACGAGGGCCGCGTCGGCCGCGGGCGGATGACCGGCGAGGGCGAGGGAGCCGGCGGTCGTCGCCAGCCCCGCCGTGTCGATGCTGTCCTTCACCAGGACGGGCCGTCCGTGCAGCGGACCGCGCCGCCGCCCGGCCTCCGTCTCCCGGTCGAGCTGCGCAGCCTCGTCCAGGGCCCGCGGGTTCACGTCGGAGACGGCGCACACCTGCGCGTCGACCTCGCGGATCCGGTCGAGCAGCTCGGCGACTTCCTCGCGCGCGGTGTTCGTCACCGTTGCAGTCTTGCCCGACCGGAGCCGGTCAGGCCAGCGCGATGGTGGCGTCGCCGCACGAAGGCCGGGTCGGTGAGCCGGTCGCCGTACAGGTCGCGCAGCTGGCCCATCCGGTAGCGCACGGTCTGCGGGTGCACGAACAGCTCTGCGGCGACCTCGTCGCGCCGGCCCTGGTGGCGCAGCCAGGACGCGAGCGTCTCGGTCAGCTTCTCGGCAGAGGCTTGCCTGACCTCGCGGAGCGGGGCGAGCACCCGAGCGCGGAGGTCGTCGAGGGCGTCGCCGTCGGCGGTGCGGACCAGCTCGGCGAGGTGGGTCTCGGTGTCGAGGGCCAGGCCGAGGCGCTGGGCGCGGACCGCGCGCCGGTACGACGCGCGCACGTCGGTCCACCCGCGGGTGGGCCCGACGACCGCTCCGCTGTCACTGAGCACGCGGAGCAGGGCCTTCCGCGCCGTCGCCGATCCGACCGGCACGAGCAGCACGGTCAGGCCGCTGTCGATGTCGACGCTGGGTGAGTCCTCCGACAGCTGGAGGGTCTGGAGGTCGAGCCGGCCGATGACCGCCCGGACCCTGTCCTCGGGAAGGACGACCGCGGCCATCGACTTCGGCGGCGCCCAGTCCGCGCGCTCCGCCGCTCCGACGACGTCGGCCTCCGCGGCGCCCTCGAGCAGCAGCACCGCGAGCCGCTCGAGCCGCCGCTGCCGGAGGCGTCCGGACGTGGCCAGCTCGTCGGCGTGCCCGGTGACGCTGGCGTCGGAGAGCTCGTCGATGTAGGCGAAGACCAGCTCGGCGAAACGGGCGGTGGTCGTGGCCGACAGGCCGGCCCCGACGGCCGCCCCGCTCATCTCGCGCCATGCGACGCGGGCGCCGACGCGGTACGCCCGCGCGAGAGCGTCCATGCTCCGGCCGCTGCGTGCCTCCCCGCGGCCCAGCGCGTACGCCGCGTCGAGCACCGCCTCGATCTGGTCCCCGGCGTCGATGCCCTCACGTCGTGCGGCGAGGTCGAGGAAGCCCTCGAGCGCCGTCTTCACCGCGATCTCGATGTTGCGCCCCATCTGGCCACGGAACGGGTCGCTGTAGCTGGGCACCTCGTTGATCACCGCGGAGACCACCTGCTCGGCGACCCCGGTGACGTCGCGGCGCATCACCTCGACCACCTCGCCGGGGAGCCGGAGAGCCATCTTCTGACGGTGCGGTGCCATCGGTGCCCTTTGTTCGGAGAGTACAAAACTAGCCGATGGATTCACGTACAGGGGTCAGGTCTTTGCCATCGAGAGCCGCAAAACTGGGACCATGACCGACACGATCGCCCCGTCGCGTGCGTCGCGCCCGTTGCGCCGGCTCGGTGCTGAGCTGGGCCGGCTCGCCGGTTCGGCGACCACGCCGCTGCTGCCCGACGACTACCTCGACCTGTTCAGCCCGCTGCGCCGCGGCGCAGAGCTGCGCGGCCGGGTCGTCGAGGTCATCCCGGAGACCCGCGACGCCGCCACGCTGGTGATCAGGCCCGGCGCCGACTGGGCCGGCCACGTGCCCGGCCAGTACGTCCGCGTCGGGGTCGACGTCGACGGCGTCCGCGAGTGGCGCGCCTACTCGCTGACCCACGGGCCGCGCCGGGACCGCAACATCTCGATCACGGTCAAGGCCGTGCCCGACGGCAAGGTCAGCAGCCACCTCGTCCACCGGACGCGTCCGGGCACGCTGGTCCACCTCGAGCAGGCGACCGGGGACTTCGTGCTGGCCGATCTCGACACGGCCAGGCTGCTCTTCGTCACCGCCGGCTCCGGCGTCACGCCGGTCATCGGGATGCTGCGCAACCTGTACCCGTCCACCGACGAAGGGGTGCTGGGTCTCGACAGGCTCAACCGCCGAAGGTCGCTCGACGACCGCGGCCGGGGCCTCGACATCGTCGTCGTGCACGTCGCTCCCCGAGAGCCCGACTCGATCTTCCTGTCCGACCTCAAGGCGCTCGACGCGGCCGGGGCCATCCGCCTCGTCGCCCGGTACGACGACGAGCACGGCGTCCTCGACGTCGCGGACCTCGCGACGCTCGTGCCCGACATCGCGGACAGGACCACCTATGCCTGCGGGCCCGGTGGCCTCCTCGATGCGCTCGAGGACCACCACGCCCGGGCAGGCCTGCCGCTCTACACCGAGCAGTTCCGGGTGAGCACCCTGGTCGCCGGTGAGGGCGGCGAGGTCACCTTCGGCCGCAGCGGCACCGTCGTCGAGGCCGACGGCACCACCCCGATCCTGGTGGCCGCTGAGGAGGCCGGCGTGCTGATGCCGTCGGGCTGCCGGATGGGCGTCTGCTACAGCTGCGTGCTCCCGCTCAGGGAGGGCGCCGTGCGCGACCTGCGCAGCGGCGACCTGACCACCGCCGTCGCCGGTGAGACCGACCCCGGCGGCGTGCTCGTCCAGACCTGCATCAACGCGGCCGCCGGCCCGTGCACCTTCGACCACTGAACCGACCACCCACGTAACCGGGAGGAACCCGATGACCACGATCCAGAAGAAGAGCGACAACCCGATCGCCCACCTCAGCGCCCAGGACATCGAGCAGCTCGGCAAGGAGCTCGACGCGATCCGCGCCGAGGTGATCGCGTCGCGCGGGGCCGACGACGCGGCGTACATCAGGAAGCTGATCAAGACCCAGCGCTCGCTCGAGCTCGGCAGCCGGATCGTGCTGCTGGCCTCGATCTTCCCGCCCGCGTGGCTGGTCGGCACCGCCGGCCTGAGTGTCGCGAAGATCCTGGAGAACATGGAGATCGGCCACAACGTCCTGCACGGCCAGTGGGACTGGATGCGCGACCCGAAGATCCACTCCACCACCTGGGAGTGGGACATGGCCACGCCCGCCAAGGACTGGCAGCACTCCCACAACGAGCTGCACCACACGTACACGAACGTGATCGGCAAGGACAACGACCTCGGCTACGGCATCGCGCGCGTCGACGAGGAGCAGCCGTGGCACCCGATGTTCCTGGGCCAGCCGCTGTGGAACTTCATCAACGCCGTCTTCTTCGAGTACGGCATCGCGGCGTACGACCTCGAGCTCGGCGCCACCATCAAGAAGAAGAAGACCAAGGACCCGGACTTCCAGCGCCGGCTGAAGGGCGTCCTCCGCAAGATCCGCAAGCAGGCCACCAAGGACTACCTGGTGCATCCGGCCCTGTCGATCCCGACGGGGTCGTTCCTCCCGACCCTCTCGGCGAACTTCACCGCCAACATCGTGCGCAACCTGTGGAGCAACTCGATCATCATGTGCGGCCACTTCCCCGAGGGCGTCGAGACGTTCGAGAAGCGCTCGATCGAGGGCGAGACGAAGGGTGACTGGTACCTGCGCCAGATGCTGGGCGCCGCGAACATCTCCGGCGGCAAGGCGATGCACATCATGAGCGGCAACCTGAGCCACCAGATCGAGCACCACCTGTTCCCCGACCTGCCCAGCAACCGGTACGCCGAGGTCGCGCCGAAGGTGAAGGCACTCTTCGACAAGTACGGCCTGAACTACCACGCCGCACCGTTCCCGAAGCAGCTCTACTCGGCCTGGCACAAGGTCGTCCGGCTGTCGCTGCCCAACGGGTGGCTGGCCGAGACCAAGGTGAGCAACGCACCCAGGCAGCTCGCGAAGCTCTACAAGATGACCACCGGCGGGCCGAAGGTACGCCGCGCGATCATCGCCCTCGACCGGCGGGCGGCGACCGAGGGCCAGGCCGCCTGACCACGGCGGAGCCCGACTCCTTCGCGGCGGCGCCGCCAGATCGCTCAGGAGGCCTGCGCGACCATCAGGTTGTTGCCCTCGGGGTCCCGGAACCAGAACGTGGGCGGGGCGCCCTCGTAGTCGTCGATCTCGTCGTCGACGTCCGCACCGGCTGCCTTCAGGCGCGAGTGGAAGGCGTTGACGTCGTCAGTGTGGAGCGAGATCCCGGTCTCCTTGCCGCCCGGCGTGACGCCAGGTCCGGGCGGGCAGATGGCGATGGTGGTGGCCGAGTCCTTCGGGGCCACCTCGATCCAGCGCAGACCGCCTCCGAAGGAGAGCTCGGCCCGCTTCTCGAACCCGACGACCTCGGTGTAGAAGGCCAGGGCCCGGTCCTGGTCGGCGGTGGGGATGATGAGGTTGGCGATCTTCAGGGTCATGCTGGATCTCCTTGAGGGTGGATGAGTCGCGCGAGCGGCCCGAAGCCCGGTCGGGCCGTCGGCTGCGTGTCGGTCGAGGTGCTGACTCCTCGTGAGGTCGATCCGACGACATCACTCTGGTGGCGACGAAGGCCGGGCGGGAGTGCGCCGGGGCACGACGTCGTCCCGCACCCTGCACGCGCGAGGTGTGCAGTTCGCCCTACCGGATGAGACTGCGCGGGTGACGGCATCGTCGGGACCCGAACCGAGGGGCCGCCGCGCGACGAGCCGGGAGCCCGCTTCGGCCGCGAGAGTCATGCCGGAGTGACAGACTCCGAGCAATGTCAAACTTCGGCGACTTCAACATGGGTGTCTACGTCAACAACTTCTTGGCGGGCCAGAAGTCGCCGTACCCTTTCACGTACGCCGAGCTGGAAGCCCGAGCCGCGGAGCTGCTCGGCCCGGAGCTGTTCGACTACGTCGCCGGTGGCGCCGGTGATGAAAGCACGGCGCGGGGCAACGTGGCTGCGTTCGAGCGCTGGGGCATCGTTCCGCGAATGTTCGGCGGTGCGGCCGTACGCGACCTCTCCATCGAGCTCTTCGGTCGCCGCTATCCCACGCCCCTTATGATGGCGCCCATCGGCGTGATCGGCGTGATGCACGCAGGCCAACACGGCGATCTGGAAGTGGCGAAGGCGGCCGCCGCGACGGGCGTCCCGATGGTGGCTTCGACGCTGACTCAAGACCCGATGGAGGACGTTGCTGCCGAGCTGGACGAGGCGGCGGGCTTCTACCAGCTCTACACGCCGAATGATCGCGAGCTGGCCGAGAGCCTCGTCCGGCGTGCTGAGGCCTCCGGGTACGCCGGAATCGTGGTCACCCTCGACACGTGGGCACTCGGGTGGAGACCGCGTGACCTGAAGCACGCTTCGTTTCCCCAGCTCAAGGGTCTGTGTCTTGCGAACTACTTCTGCGACCCTGTCTTCCTCGGTCGCCTGGAAAGGTCTCCGGCGGAGGACCTCACTTCCGCGACGCTGGCGGTGACCCAGGTCTTCGGAGACCCCTCTCTCTCGTGGGAAGACCTCGCCTGGCTTCGCGGGCTCACCGATCTGCCGCTGCTGCTCAAGGGAATCTGTCATCCCGAAGACGTGCGCCGCGCCCGAGATGGCGGCGTCGACGGCATCTACTGCTCCAACCACGGAGGCCGCCAGGCGAGCAGCGCTCCCGCCCTCGAGTTCCTGCCGGGGGTGGTCGCGGCAGCCGAAGACATGCCCGTGATCTTCGATTCTGGCGTTCGTTCTGGGGTCGACGTCGTCAAGGCGCTCGCTCTCGGAGCGACAGCGGTGGCGATCGGTCGTCCGTACGGTTACGGCATCGCCATCGGCGGCGCCCAAGGCGCCGAACACGTTCTGCGCTGCATACTGGCCGAGGCCGACCTGACCATGGGGTTGAACGGTTATCGGTCCATCGCCGACCTGAAGCCCGACGTCCTCGTTCGGCTGCCCCAGGGATGACCTAGGAGGCTCGATCCCTGGCGTCGTCGGTGTCGGATCCGGCCCGGCTCGTTCGTGGTGATGGCACGGGTGTGGCGCACGGCCGCGCCGACCAGAAGCGGAACAAGGAGGAGCCATGTCGCTGTCTGTGCTCGACATGTCGGTCTCGGTCGACGGCTTCGTGGCCGACGCCAACGACTACCTCGGCGGTGCGGATGGCGAGCGCCTCCACACCTGGGCCGAATCACGAGACCCGTCGCGACCGGTCAAGCAGTTCGAGGACGAGTGGAGGGCGGCCGGGGCGATCCTCGCCGGCCGCCGGACTGCGCAGCTCATGGATCACTGGGGCGGTTCGCACGGCGGGCTTCCCATCTTCGTGGTCAGCCACCGCCCGCCCCCGCCGGCCGCCCGCTGGGGCTACCCCTTGGTCAGCTACGTCTCCGGCATCGAGAGCGCAATGGAACGAGCGAAGGCTGCCGCCGGCGACAAGGATGTCCAGGTCCGTGGCGCCAACGTCGCACAACGAGCCCTCGAGGCCGGTGTCCTCGACGTGATCCAGATCCACCAGATCCCTGTCCTGCTGGGCGAAGGTCGCCGCCTCTTCGACGTCCTGCCCGCGCTCGTCGAGCTGGACATCCGCCAGGTGATCGACACCCCCGAGGCGACCCACATCCGGTACGGCGTCCGTCACTGAGCCGAGCCGCCGCACCTGCACCCCGGACCGAGAGGACGGGGCGGTGTGCTTCGGCTCTGGGCGAGCCGCGCTCTCAGCTCGACGGCACCATGTGCAGCCACGGGCGGCTGAGCTCGAAGGCCCGGCCGGTGATCTCGGTCGGCCGGATCTCCACGACGTCGTACTTCAGCGTGGGCACCCACGGTCGCAGCGGCACGTTCTCCGCACGGTGCTGCTCGTCCTCCTCCAGACGGCGGGCGACGCCGCGGAGGACGACGCTGCGGGCGTGGTGCTCGTCGAACTCGTCGATCTCGAACGCGACGTCGGGGTTCATCACCACGCCGAGCAGCTTGCTGCCCTCGGCGGTGCGGAAGAGCAAGGTGCCGTGGTCTACGGCGTAGTTGACCGGCGCCAGGTGCACCTCCCCGGCAAGGTGGAAGGCGAGCCGCCCGAACTCTGCTGCCCGAAGCATCTCCCAGCACTGCTCGGTGGTCATCACGCCGACCGGTTCGTTCTCACTCATCGAGGCACCTCCTGCCGTGGTACTTCGACGCTAGGTCTCCCGCCCGGTGAGCGGCGGAGTCCTTGGTCCCGAGATGGCGGCCGAGAGACCCGGCTGCGTCGCCGGCCGTCAGTCGGCGACGTCGACGTGCACGTGGTCGCGGTGCTCGAGCACGCGGAGGACGGCCGGGCTCTTGCCCGACGGATCGACGCGGTAATCGCGCCAGCCGTCTGCCGCACGCTGCGCGGTCCAGATCCTCGCGTCGAAGATCACGGTGTCGATGGACAGCCGCGCCGCCTGGGCGACCAGGTACTGCGCCAGCGCCCATCCGCGGACCTTGTCCGCGGCGCTCACCGGACGGAAGAAGACGTCGATCGCCCGGCCCTCGTAGTGGGCAGACCCCGGCATGTGGCCGCTGTGCACGCCGCCCGGCGCGAACCCGCCGAGGGGGAGCGGACCGAAGGCGTCGAGCACGTCCTCCCGCACCGCCTCGGCACGCCCGGTGAGCCCGCCGGCGTCGAGCCGGTCCGGCTCGGAGGTCGACGCCCCGCCGTGCCGGCACGAGAGAGCCTCCGCCGAGCGCCCGGTCAGCGCATCGGCAACCAGCCGGCTGTCCTCGCCGGACGTCCCGGCCGCGTGGGCGACGGCGCTCGCCGCTGCGGACGGCCCGCCTGCCCGGCGTACGACGGGCGCGACTGCGGTCGCCGCCCGCTCGGCCTGATGCTGGTCGAGGTCGACGGTCCGGCTGCCGGACCGGACGACGCAGTCCGGGGAGCCGGTGAGCCGGAGGACGACGACGGTGAGGCCGGTGACCACGAGCAGCCCGGCCACCGCCAGCGCGACCCAGCCGGCGCGCGTCAGCCGTACCCCGCTCGGTGACATCGACCCAGTCTCCCGCGGTCTCCAACTCACCCGGGTGAGGTAGCCCACATGCCCGATCCCATTGACCCTGACAGTCTTACTGTCACAATGGCGGAGGCCCGCATCCACGGGCTCCACCGACCGAGTTGGGACTTCTCATGGCACAACCTGAAGCGCTCGTGTACGACGCCATCCGCACGCCGCGGGGCAAGGGGAAGAAGGACGGGTCGCTGCACGGCACGAAGCCGGTCGACCTGGTCGTGGGTCTGCTGGACGCCGTCCGCGAGCGGAACCCGAACCTCGACCCGAACCGGATCGACGACCTGGTGCTCGGCGTCGTGTCGCCGGTCGGCGACCAGGGTGGCGACATCGCGAAGACCGCGGCGCTCGCGGCGGGCCTGCCCGACACCGTGGCGGGCGTGCAGCTCAACCGCTTCTGCGCCTCGGGCCTCGAGGCGGTCAACCAGGCCGCCAGCCGCGTCCGCGGCGGCTTCGAGGACCTGATCCTCGCCGGCGGCGTCGAGTCGATGTCACGGGTCGCGATGGGCTCGGACGGTGGCGCCTGGGCCTCCGACCCGTCGACGGCGTTCGGCACGTCGTTCGTGCCGCAGGGCATCGGCGCCGACCTGATCGCCACCCTCGAGGGCTTCACCCGTGACGACGTCGACGCGTTCGCCGTGCAGTCCAACCAGCGTGCCGCCAAGGCGTGGGCCGACGGCCGCTTCGCCACCTCGATCGTCCCGGTCCGCGACCGCAACGGCATCACCGTCCTCGACCACGACGAGTTCATCAAGCCGGAGTCGACCGTCGAGGGCCTGGCCAGGCTCAAGCCCAGCTTCGCCAGCCTCGGGGCCGACGCGGGCTTCGACAGCGTGGCGCTCGAGAAGTACCACTGGGTCGAGAAGATCGACCACGTCCACCACGCCGGCAACAGCTCCGGCATCGTCGACGGCGCAGCGCTGGTCGCGATCGGCAACGAGCAGGTAGGCAACGACCTCGGTCTGACCCCGCGCGCCCGGATCGTGGCCACCGCGGTCTCCGGCGCCGACCCGACGATCATGCTCACCGGTCCAGCGCCGGCGAGCCGCAAGGCGCTGGCGAAGGCGGGCCTCGAGGTCAAGGACATCGACCTCTTCGAGATCAACGAGGCCTTCGCAGCCGTCGCCATGCGGTTCATGAAGGACATGGGCATCGATGAGGAGATCACCAACGTCAACGGCGGCGCGATCGCCATGGGCCACCCCCTGGGAGCGACCGGGGCGATGATCCTCGGCACGATCATCGACGAGCTCGAGCGCCGCGACCTGAAGCGTGGCCTCTGCACGCTCTGCGTCGGCGGCGGCATGGGCATCGCGACGATCGTCGAGCTGATCTGACCGAGGAACGAGGCCAGGTCAGCTCATCGGTGGTCGAGCAGCGTCCGCGAGTGAGGAACGAACTCGCGAAGAGCGTGTCGAGACCTGGTGAGCGACCTGGCGAACGCAACCAAAGCTTCGAGAGAGAAGAAAAATGACTGACTCTGCAGTGAAGTACGAGCGCGGCGACGACGGCATCGTCGTCCTCACCCTCGACGACCCGACAGCCAGCGCCAACACGATGAACGACCTCTACCGCGACTCGATGCGCGCGGCGGTCGACCGCCTGTACGCCGAGAAGGACGACCTGACCGGCGTGGTGATCACCAGCGCGAAGAAGACGTTCTTCGCCGGCGGCAACCTCAAGAGCATGCTGGCCGCGACCCCGGACGACGCCGACCAGGTGTTCGCGCTCGCGGAGGGCATCAAGGCCGACCTGCGTCGCCTCGAGCTGCTCGGCAAGCCGGTCGTCGCGGCCATCAACGGCGCCGCCCTCGGCGGCGGGCTGGAGATCACCCTGGCCTGCCACCACCGGATCGTCGTCGACGACCCGAAGGTCGACCTCGGCCTGCCCGAGGTCACCCTGGGCCTGCTGCCCGGTGGCGGCGGCGTGACGCGCGTCGTACGCATGCTCGGGATCCAGTCCGCCCTCATGGACGTGCTCCTGCAGGGGCCCCGGTTCAAGCCGGCGCAGGCCAAGGAGAAGGGCCTGGTCGACGAGCTGGTCGCCACCCGCGAGGAGCTGGTCCCCGCCGCGAAGGCCTGGATCCAGGCCAACCGCGACAACGCCGAGGCGGCCACGAACCCCTGGGACCGACAGGGCTACAAGATCCCGGGCGGTACGCCGTCCTCCCCGTCGCTGGCGGCGTTCCTGCCGGCGTTCCCGGCGATGCTGCGCAAGCAGACCAAGGGTGCGCTCTACCCGGCACCCCGCGCGATCATGGCCGCGGCCATCGAGGGGGCGCAGGTCGACTTCGACACGGCGAGCACCATCGAGTCGCGCTACCTGACCAACCTGGTCGTCGGGCAGAACGCCAAGAACATGATCCAGGCGTTCTTCTTCGACCTCTCGGCGATCAACGGCGGCTCGCTGCGGCCCGACGGTGTCGAGGTCTTCAAGCCCACGAAGGCGCTCGTGCTCGGCGCCGGCATGATGGGCGCCGGCATCGCCTACTCCTGTGCGCGCAGCGGCATCGAGGTGGTCCTCAAGGACGTCACGCTCGAGGCTGCCGAGAAGGGCAAGTCGTACTCGGAGAAGCTGCTCGGCAAGGCCGTCGAGCGCGGCAAGATGGACGAGGCGAAGAAGGCCGAGATCCTCGGCCGGATCACCGCCACGGCCGATCCCGCCGACGCCAAGGGCTGCGACCTCGTGATCGAGGCCGTCTTCGAGGACCCGTCGCTGAAGGCGAAGGTGTTCGGCGAGATCCAGGAGCTGGTCAACCCCGACGCGCTGCTCTGCTCGAACACCTCGACCCTGCCGATCACCGAGCTCGCCGAGGGCGTCGACCGCCCCGAGGACTTCATCGGGCTGCACTTCTTCTCACCGGTCGACAAGATGCCGCTGGTCGAGATCATCAAGGGCGCCAGGACGACCGACAAGGCGGTCGCGCACGCGCTCGACGTCGTGATGGCGATCCGCAAGACCCCGATCGTGGTCAACGACAGCCGCGGCTTCTACACCAGCCGGGTCATCGGCACGATGATCAACGAGGGCCTGGCGATGCTGGCCGAGGGCGTCCACCCGATGTCGGTCGAACGGGCGGCGACGATCGCCGGCTACCCGGTCGGCACGCTGCAGCTCTCCGACGAGCTCAACCTCGAGCTGATGAAGAAGATCCGGGTCGCCAACGACGAGGCCGCGGTCGCCGCGGGCCTCACCCCGTCCGACCACCCGTCGAACGCGGTCGTCGACGCCATGATCGAGGCCGGTCGTCCCGGCCGCCTGCGTGGTGCGGGCTTCTACGAGTACGACGAGAACGGCCGTCGCGGCGACCTGTGGGCCGGCCTCGCCGAGCTGTTCCCGCCGAACCCGGCGCCGGCCGACCTCCCGGACCTCGAGGACCGCTACCTCTTCATCGAGGCGCTCGAGACCGCCAAGTGCTTCGAGGAGGGCGTGATCGAGTCCGCGGCCGCGGCCAACATCGGCTCGATCATGGGCATCGGCTTCCCGGCGCTGACCGGCGGCACGGTGCAGTACATGGCCGGCTACGAGGGCACCGCCGGCAAGGGGCTGGTCGGGTTCGTCGCCCGGGCCCGTGAGCTCGCCGCGAAGTACGGAGAGCGCTTCGAGCCGACCGCGCGCCTGGTCGAGATGGCCGAGAAGGGCGAGTCCTTCCCCGCCTGAGCACGACGCCGAGGCGGCGCAGATGAAAATGCGAAATGTTTCATTTGCGCCGTCTCGACGCATTCGGGGCTTTCATCTGCGCCGCCTCGGCGAATCGGGGAGGATGGCTCGGTGGAGAGTCGTGCGGCCGAGCCCAACGAGCGGATCCGGGTGCGTGGCCTCTGGGTGCGGTTCGGGTCCGTGGAGGCGGTGCGCGGCATCGACATCTCGGCGTACGCCGGCCACGCGACCGCCCTGCTGGGCCGCAACGGCGCCGGCAAGTCGACCACCATGCGCGTGCTCGCGGGGGTGGTCCCGCCGACCTCCGGCGAGGTCCTCGTCGACGGGGTCGACGTGCGCGCCGAGCCGCTCGCCGTCAAGCGGTCGGTCGGCTACTGCCCCGACGTCGGCGGGCTGGTGCCGCGGGCGACTCCCTGGGAGCACCTGCAGCTGGCCGCGCGCCTCCGGCGCATGGACGGCTGGGAGACCCGGGCGCAGGACCTCCTCGAGCGCTTCGAGCTCGGCGACGCCGCCCACCGGGTCACCGGCGGCTTCAGCCACGGCATGGGCCGGCGCCTCTCGGTCGTGCTGGCCGCCTTCCACCGCCCGGGCGTGCTGCTGCTCGACGAGCCGTTCGACGGTGTCGACCCGCTCGGGGTCGAGGCGACCCAGCAGGTCATCGACGACGCCAAGGCACGCGGTGCCGCGGTCCTGATCTCCACCCACCTGCGCGATCTCGCGATGGAGTCGTGCGAGGACGCGCTGGTGCTGCGCGGTGGCGCCGCCGTCGCGGCGATGGACGCGGGCGGGCTCGTGGGAGAGGCGGGCGCGCGTGCCTACCGAGCACTCCTGGACTGAGGTACGCCGCGGGCTGGCCGACCTGCGAGCACTGCTGGCCTTCCGAGCGGCAGGGCTCGCCGACCGGGTCCGGCTGCGGCTGCGGATCGCGGGCGGTCTCGTGCTCGCCGTGACGGTCGCCGCGATCTTCGTTCCGGCGTACCTCAGGGAGCCGCTCGACGGTCGCCACGCCAACCAGTTCGTCGCCGTCCTGCCGTCGGTCTACCTGGGCTTCCTCATCCTTGCCGTGCTCGGCGCGATCGCCTCCGGCGGCGGCCGCGAGGTGGTGCCGCGCGAGCAGGCGGTCGCGTTCCCGATCTCGAGCGTCACCGAGCACTTCGGCGCCCTGCTCCTGGCGCCGCTGAACATCGCCTGGCTGATCCAGGCCTGGACGATCCTGGGGCTGACCTCCTACGTGGTCGGCCCGTTCGGGGTGGCCCTGGCGGCCGTCCCGCTGCTGCTCTGGATCGCGCTGGCGACCGCGTTCGGGCAGGCCGCCGGCTGGGTGTTCGAGGGGATCCGCCGCGGGCCGCACGGCATCCTGGTCGCGCGCCTGATCTCGGGCGCTGCGCTGGCGACGGTCGTCGCCCTGGTGCTCTCCCACCGGCTGGTGCCCCTGCTCGACCGGAGCCCCACGGTGCGGGTCTACCTGACGGCGGCGTACGGCGGCAGCCGTGTGTGGGTCCCGTGGGCACAGGGTGTGGCATCGCTGGCGGCGCTGGTCGTGGTGACGACGCTCATCGGCCTGCTGCCGGCGCGATGGGCGCTGCACCGCGCGCTGCGCGAGGAGCTGCGCCTCGAGTCGGGACACATCGAGCCGCGGCCCAATCCCCGCAGCGACCTGCGCGCGATGCTGCGTGTCGACCGGGCGTCGATCTGGCGGGCGGTGCCGCTGCGTCGCGGGCTGATGGTGCTGGCCTTCATGCCCGGCCTGATCGCGGTCGCCGGGCACCTCGAGTGGGACATGGTCACGATCCTTCCGGGCCTGGTCGCGTCCGGCGGCGCACTGCTCTTCGGCGTCAACACCTGGTGCCTCGACGGCCGCGGGGCGCTGTGGCGCGACAGCCTGCCGGTGTCCGCCGCGGTGGCCTACTACGCGAAGGTGATCGTGCTGTTCGAGGTGCTGATCGGCGCCGCCGGGCTCACCATCGTGCTGGCGTCGTTGCGCGCCGGAAGGCCCACCTCGGCCGAGCTCGCCTCTGCCGTGGCCGCCGCAGCCGTCGTGGCCACCCAGGTGGTCGCCGCCGCGATGCGATGGTCGGTCGAGCGGCCGTTCGCGACCGACATGCGCTCGGCCCGGGCCACGCCGGCGCCGCCGGTGGTGATGGCCGGATACAGCGCGCGGCTCGCCCTGAGGACGACCATGGTCGGCCTGGTCTTCTCGGCCACCGCGCTCGCACCCGACTGGCGGTTCCCGGTGCTCGTCGCGGTGCCGTTCCTGTGCTGGTCGGGCTACCGCCTGGTCCGCACCGAGGGCATGTGGGCACTGCCCCCGGTGCGCGCGCGGGTCATCGCCGTCGTCGCCAGCTGAGGGCTACTTCTTCGAGGAGTTCTTGCAGTCGGTCATCGCCTTGGTGCCCTGCTCGCCGATCTGCGCTTGGTCACTGGCGTTCGTCTGTGACGCGACCAGCATCTTCTTGACCAGCGAGTCGGGGAGATTCTTCTTCAGGCACGCCTCGAACTTGGTGACGTCGATGGTCGTGTCGGTCTTCGCGGTCTCGGTGGCCAGCCGCTTCTGGTAGTCCACGCAGCCGAGCAGGGCGTCGGCGAACTTGCCCGACGTGTCGTTGTCGAACGTCGGGCTGCCGGTGGTGTTGACCTCGTCCTTGTCGGTCAGCAGCTTCGCGGACTTGAGCTTGGTCAGGCCCACCTTGTCGACGAAGTCGGTCGCGACGCACTTGGCCTCGGTGGTGCTGAGCCCGCCGGTCGTCGACTGCGTGAACGCCTTCTCCAGGTTCGTGACGGCGGTCTTCTCCTCCGCGGAGAGCTTGACCGTCTCCTTGCCCTTGGTGTCGTCGGACTTGCTGGATCCGCATGCGGTCAGCGCAACCATCAGCAGGACGCCGAGGGCGGCCGTCGAGGCCTTCTTCATGAGGTCTCCGATTCGTCGGTGAGCGCTCCGGCTGGGGCCCGGCGTGGGCCCCGGGGCGCGGCGTACCGGGCCAAGCCTGCCTCATCGACCCTGCGGACGCAGCATCGGCGCCGTACTCGGCCTCGTGGCCGGGCGTCGACCGGCTGTTCCGTCGTCCCGGCAGCCCCACCAGCCCGCCCGACATTTCTGCGTTGCATCCGTAACCTCCCCCGGAACCCGTCGTTGACCAGTCGTTCACAGGTGCCAGGGGAGTGCCTTTTCCGCCGCTCATGCCGACGTTCTGGGAGATCGTCATGAAGAAGTTCGTTTCGCTGGGACTCGCTGCGTTCGCAGCGCTGGCCGGCGTGCTCGTGATCCTCGGGGCACAGACCCCGGCCCAGGCGTACCCGGAGCTGTCGATCTCGCTGTCGGTGAACCGCACCGTGCTCTACGGCGGCCAGACCTTCACGGCCACGGCCACGGGGAACGTCACCTGTGACTGGGACCTTGCCTGGAACGGCGCGGTCCGCGACGCCCACCGGGCACCGAACGCGGCGTTCGACACCACGTTCACGGCGCCCAAGGTCACGAAGGTGACCAAGATCCCGCTGCACGGCACCTGCGTGTACGACGCCGCCGAGCACCCGAGCGCCCGGACGACCGCCGCGTGGCAGCGCACGATCGTGATCACCCTGCTTCCGCGCAGCAGCGCGGTCTCCCCGCCGGTGGGCTCGCACCTGCCGAGCACCGGCGGACCCAACCTGCTCTTCCTCGTCGGCGGCTTGGGCCTGCTCGTTGCCGGCGCCACCGCCGTGACCGTTGCCCGCCGTCGCGCCGAGGAAGCCGAGATCCAGGCTTCCGGGGCCTAGTCTCGGGCGCGTGGGCAACCTGACGACATCCGGGTTGTCCCGTCGCCGGATCCTCTGGGGCCTCGCCCTGCTCGTGCTCGTGGCGATCGGGGTGTTCGCCTGGCAGGCAGTGACGGCCAGCCGCTCACTGCTGGACGCGCGCGAGACGGGCGAGAAGGTCCAGCAGCTGATCCGCACCGGTGACTTCGACGGAGCCAACCGGGCTCTCGCCGACCTGCGCGCCGAGACGCACCGGGCCCACGACTCCACCGACGGGGTGCTGTGGGACCTCGGCGGGCATGTCCCCTACCTGGGTCGCAACATCGCAGCGGTGCAGACCGTCTCGGACGTCCTGGACACCGCGACCAGCGTCAACGCCCCGATCGCCCTGCAGCTGAGCAAGGCGGTCGACGAGGGTCAGTTCCGGCCCAAGGACCAGCGGATCGACCTCACGGAGGTCGAGAAGCTCACTCCTTCGGTACGCCGTGCCGCCGACTCCATCGACCGGGCCGCCTCGCGGCTGGCCGGCACCCGGCCCGACGAGCTGCTCTTCCCGTTCAACGACCTCGTCGGTGACCTCCAGACCCAGGTCGAGCGGGCCAGCTCCGCGGCCGGCGCCACCGCCAACGCGTTCGAGCTGCTCCCCGACATGCTCGGCGAGCAGCAGCCCAGGAACTACCTCCTGGTGGTCCAGAACCCCGCCGAGCTGCGGTCTACCGGCGGCCTCCCGGGATCGCTCGCCGTC
Source organism: Marmoricola sp. URHA0025 HA25 (assembly GCF_054059435.1). Taxonomy (NCBI): domain Bacteria; kingdom Bacillati; phylum Actinomycetota; class Actinomycetes; order Propionibacteriales; family Nocardioidaceae; genus Marmoricola; species Marmoricola sp. URHA0025 HA25. The sequence continues at coordinate 4,131,239 of NZ_JBSSCD010000001.1, read as the reverse complement.
CTGCACGCCGAGGACGGGAAGCTCACCATGGGCTGGCAGGGCTCGGCGTCCGACATCGCCGGGCCGGCGACACCCGCCCTCGCGCTGAGCAAGGACACCGAGCAGCAGTACGGACCGAGCCCGGCGTTCGACCCACGCGACGCCAACTTCACCCCGGACTTCCCCGAGGCGGCCCAGATCCTCAAGGCGATGGTCGAGCGCACCCGCGGGGTCAAGATCGACGGCGTCGTCGCGGTCGACCCGATCGCGCTGGCCTGGCTGATGCGCGGCACCGGCCCCGTCCCGGTCACCAACGGGGTCACGCTCACCGCCGACAACGTCGTCCAGGCCCTGCTCAACCAGACCTACCAGGTGCTGCCGGACCCTCAGGCGCAGAACGACTTCTTCGAGGCCTCCGCGCGCAAGATCTTCGACTCCGTGATGGGCGGGCAGGGCGACCAGCAGCTGGCGATCCGTGGCCTGGCCGCCGCCGCCGGAGAGCACCGGGTGCTGCTGTGGTCTGCCCACGACGACGAGCAGGCGGTGATCGCGGGGACCGGGGTATCGGGGTCGATCTCGCCCGCGTCCTCTCGCCACGCCCAGATCGGGCTGTACATCAATGACAGCACCGCGGGGAAGATGGACTACTACCTGCAGTACCGCAGCAGCGCTGCGGCTGTCGACTGTCGCCGTGACGACAGCCAGGACGTCAGGGTGACCATGGCGCTCACCTCCACGATGCCGGCGGACTTCGGTTCGCTCTCGGAGTGGGTGCTCGGCAACGGCCAGTACGCACCCCAGGGGACGATCGCCTTCAACCTGCGCGTCTACGCGCCGCCCGGCGGCGAGATCACCGGGCTCGCCGTGGACGGCCAGACCCGCTCGATCACCTCGGACAAGCACCTGGGCCGGCAGGTCGCGCTGCTCCCGGTCAGCCTGGGTCCGGGGCAGAAGAGCACCGTCACCGCGGACATCCGGACGGCGCAGGGACAGTCCGGCGCCGGCGTCCTCAGCTTCACCCCGGGCATGGTGCCGGCCCCCAACGGCGTCCGCATCGCCAGCGCCTGCGGGTGACCCGGCTCGCGGCGCTCGATAGGCTCCGCGGGTGGACTTCTCCCCCTCACCGCGGGCCGCTGAGCTCGCTGACCTGGTCGGCCGGTTCGTCACCGACGAGATCGAGCCGGTCCAGGCTGCGTACCACCGAGACGTGGCCGACGCGCACCGCAGCGGCACCTGGGCGGAGTCTCCGATCCTCGGCGAGCTCCGCGCGAAGGCACGGGCGCAGGGCCTCTGGAACCTCTTCCTTCCCGCCGGGCACGACCGGCCCTGGGCCGAGCAGTTCGGCACCCACGGCGGAGCCGGGCTCACCAACACCGACTACGCGCCGCTCGCCGAGCTGATGGGCCGGGCGACCTTCCTGGCGCCGTACGTCTTCAACTGCAACGCGCCCGACACCGGCAACATGGAGGTGCTGCTCAAGTACGGCACGCCCGAGCAGCAGCAGGAGTGGCTGGTGCCCCTGCTCGACGGGCGGATCCGGTCCGGCTTCGCGATGACCGAGCCCGCGGTGGCGTCCTCCGACGCGACGAACATGGAGGCCACGGCCACCGTCGACGGCGACGAGGTCGTCATCAACGGGACCAAGTGGTTCACCACCGGTGTCGGCCACCCCGACTGCAGGATCCTCGTCTTCATGGGGCTCTCGGACCCCGACGCGGACCGGCACCACCGGCACACCATGGTGCTCGTCCCGGTCGACACTCCCGGCGTGAAGGTCGAGCGGCTGCTCACCACGATGAATGTGTACGACGAGCCGGTCGGCCACGGCGAGGTCTCCTTCACCGACGTGCGGGTCCCGGCCTCGAACATCCTCCTCGGCCAGGGGCGCGCGTTCGAGATCGCCCAGGGCCGCCTCGGTCCGGGACGCGTGCACCACTGCATGCGGCTCGTCGGCCAGGCAGAAGTGGCGCTCGAGCTGGCCATCAAGCGCGGGCTCTCCCGGACGGCGTTCGGCAAGCCGCTGGTGAACCTCGGCGGCAACCCGGAGCGCATCGCCGACGCCCGGATCGCGATCGACCAGGCCCGGCTGCTGGTCCAGAACGCGGCCTGGAAGCTCGACCAGGGCGGCGCCCTCAACGCGCTGTCCGAGGTGAGCCAGATCAAGGTGATCGTGCCGAACGTCGCCCAGCAGGTGATCGACTTCGCCATCCAGATCCACGGTGGTGGCGGCATGACCGACGACTTCCCGCTCGCGGCGATGTGGACCAACGCCCGCGCGCTGCGGGTCGCCGACGGACCCGACGAGGTGCACCGGGGCATGGTCGCGCGGCTGGAGATCGGCAAGCACCGGTGACGCTCCGCGTCCTGGTCACCGGCGGCTCGTCGGGCCTGGGTGCGGCGCTGGTCGCGGCGTACCGTGCGCGCGGAGCGGAGGTGCTGAACTGCGACCTGCAGGCGCCGACGGCCTCGACGGCCTCGACGGACTCCGGCGCGGCAAACACCCCCTACTTGCACCTCGACGTGCGCTCCGACGACGACTGGGCCTCGGCGGTCGCGTGGGTCGAGGAGCACTGGGGCGGTCTGGACGTGCTCGTCAACAACGCCGGCGTCGCCGGTGGTGGCCGGATCGACGTCGCCACCCTGGAGGAGTGGCAGTGGATCACCGAGATCAACCTCTTCGGCGTCGTCCGCGGCACCCGTGCCTTCGTGCCGTTGTTCAAGCGGCAGCACAGTGGCCGGGTCGTGAACGTCGCCTCGCTCGCCGGTCTGGTGCACCCTGCCGGGATGGCGTCGTACAACGCCGTGAAGGCTGCGGTCGTGGCGTTCACCGAGACGACCGGGCACGAGCTCGCGGAGTACGGCGTGACGGCGCACGTCGTCTGCCCGTCGTACTTCCGCACCGGGCTGGTCGACTCGATGCAGGGCTCGGACGAGGCGGTCGGCGCGGTGATCGGCGCGCTGGTGGCGAACTCGCCGGTCGGCCCCGACGACATCGCGCGCGCCGTGCTGGAAGGTGTCGACCGCGGTGACGAGCTGATCCTGCCCGACGAGGCGGCGCGAGGTGCCTACGGACTGAAGGTCTCCGACCGGGTGGCCTACGACGACGTCATGCGCAAGCAGGCCGCTCGGCTCAACGCGATGGGGAGCTGATGGTTTCGCCAGGCTCGACCACCGGGGGCGGCACCGGCGCGGGCGAGGTGCGGGAGGAGGACGCCTTCGACGTCGAGGCCGTGCGCGCCTGGCTGGCCGGACAGGGCCACCCGCTCACCGGTGAGGTGACGGTGCGTCAGTTCGCGGGCGGCGCGTCCAACCTGACCTACTCGCTGCAGACCGAGCGCGACGACCTGATCCTCCGCCGGCCGCCGAGCGGGCAGAAGGCCAAGGGCGCCCACGACATGGGCCGCGAGTTCCGGATCCAGGACGGGCTGGCGGCGGTGTTCCCGCTGGTGCCGGAGATGGTGGCGCTGTGCGAGGACGAGTCGGTGATCGGCTCGCCGTTCTACGTGATGCAGCGCATCGACGGGATCATCCCGCGCCGCGACCTGCCGCCAGGCGTCAGCCTCAGCGAGGAGGAGACCCGCGCCCTGTGCACCAACGCGCTCGACGTCCTCATCCGGCTCCACCAGGTCGACGTCGACGCCACCCCTCTCGCCGGGATGAACAAGGGCGATGGCTACGTACGCCGCCAGGTCGAGGGCTGGTCGACCCGCTTCCGCAACGCGCGCACCGACGACGCGCCGGACGGCGAGGCGGTGATGGCGTGGCTGGCGGACCACCAGCCGGCCGACGTCGCGCACTGCCTGATCCACAACGACTTCCGCTTCGACAACCTCGTGCTCGACGGCGACGACCCGACCCGGCCGATCGGCGTCCTCGACTGGGAGATGGCCACGGTCGGCGACCCGTTGATGGACCTCGGCGGCACCCTCTCCTACTGGGTGCAGGACGACGACGACGAGTTCTTCCGCCAGTTCCGTCGCCAGCCCACGCAGCTGCCCGGAATGCTCACGCGGGAGGAGGTGGTGGCCTACTACTGCGACGCCATGGGCTACTCACTCTCCGAAGAGCAGTGGCGCTTCTACGAGGTCTTCGGCCTGTTCCGGCTGGCCGTCATCGCCCAGCAGATCTACTACCGCTACTTCCACCGGCAGACGACCAACGAGTCCTACGCGATCTTCGGCCCCGCCGTGCAGTACCTCGAGTCGCGGTGCCGCTCGATCATCGGCAGTGCCACCTGATGGGGCAGCTGCTTCTCGTCCGGCACGGCCAGGCCTCCTGGGACGGCGACGACTACGACGTGCTCTCCGAGGCCGGCCACCGGCAGGGCGAGCTGCTCGGCATTGCACTCTCCGCGCGCGGCACTCGTCCCGACGTGATCGTCAGCGGTGGCATGCGCCGGCACCGGGAGACGGTGGACAACCTCCTGCACGGTGCCGGGCTGGGCTCGGTCGACGTCCAGGTCGACCGGGGTTGGGACGAGTACGACCACGTCTCGATGCTCGCCCAGGTGCCGACGTCGTTCGCCGGGGAGAAGCCGACGGCTGCGGAGTTCCAGGCCTGGATGGAGCAGGCGACCGACCGCTGGATCCGCGGCGAGAACGCCGAGGACTACCACGAGCCGTTCGCCGAGTTCACCGGCCGCGTGGAGGCGGCGCTCCGGCGGGCGGTCGGCGGCGGCCACGGCACCACCGTCGTGATCACCTCCGGCGGTCCGATCGGCTGGGTGACGGCCGCGCTGCTCGGAGGGGGCGCCGGGCTGTGGAGCCGGCTCAACGTGGTGTGCGTGAACACCGGCGTCACCAAGCTGGTCAGCGGCCGTCGCGGGACCACGCTGGTCTCCTTCAACGAGCACACCCATCTCGAGGGCCTGACGGGGCTGCTCACCTACCGCTGACGCTGTCGACGCCGGTTGGCTTGCGGGCCGCCGGCACCAGCAGCGCCGCGGGCAGCAGCAGTGCGCTGATCACAAGGAGCGCGTGCAGGGTGCCGACGTGGTCGCCGATGAAGCCGAGCGTCGGGGGGCCGGAGAGGAAGGCGACGTAGCCGATCGTCGAGACCACGCCCACCCGGGCAGGTGCCCGCGCCTCGTCGTCGGCGGCAGCGCTCATGCCGACCGGGAAGCCCAGGGAGGCGCCGATGCCCCACAGCACGATGCCCGGGACGACGAGGGCGGGGTGGGAGCCGAAGACGACCAGGAGCACGCCGAGGGACGCCAGCGACATCGTGCCCCAGAGGGTCCGCGCCCGTCCGAACCGGTCGAGCAGGTTGGTGCCGAGCATCCGCCCGACGGTCATCGCGGTGACGAAGAGCGCGAAGCCCGCGACACCCAGCCAGGCGGCGACGCCGTACCCGTCGACGAGCCCGATCGCGAGCCAGTCGTTCGCGGCGCCCTCGGTGAGCGTCAGGGCGAGCACCATCAGGCCGATCATCAGGGTGCGGCGCTCGGTCCAGGCAGCCCGGATGCTTCCGCGCGGGGCGTGCTCGAGGGCCTCGAGGTCGCGCGGCAGGAACGCGCCGGTGGTCGAGAGCACGCTGGCCAGGATGAGCGACGCCACGGTCGGCAGGACGACGAGCATCGGCACGCCGACCTTCGCGGTCAGTGCGCCGAGGACGGCTCCGGCGACCGAGCCGAGGCTGAACATCGCGTGGAAGCGCGGCATGATCGTGCGCTCGAGCCGGTGCTCGACGCCCGCGCCCTCCACGTTCATCGCGACGTCCCACAGGCCCATGCCCAGGCCCCAGACGAACAGCCCGCCCGCCACGGCGACCGCGCTGTCCAGGACCACCGCACCGAGGGCGATCGCGACCACCCCGACGGTGTCGACGACGACCCCGAGCCGGACCGTGGTCGCAGCGCCGCGTCGCTCGATGAGCTTGCCGGCACCGGTCAGCCCGATGATCGAGGCGATCGACCCCGCGAGGAGGACAGTGCCGAGCTCGCCGTTCGTCAGGTCGAGGCGGTGCCGGATCTCCGGGAGGCGGGCGACCCAGGTCGCGAACGTCGCGCCGTTGAGGAAGAAGGACACCACGACGGCGTTCCGGGCGGCGGTGACCTGGGGCATGGGCCCAGTCGATCATGCCGGTCGTCTGCGAGGATCATCAATATGCGCAAGACGATCCTGATCACCGGCGCCAGCAGCGGCCTCGGCGCCGAGATGGCCCGTCAGTTCGCGGCCCGCGGGCACGACCTCGCCCTCTGTGCCCGGCGTACCGAGAAGCTCGAGGCGCTGCGCAGCGAGATCCTCGAGCACCACACTGGGGCTCGCGTCGAGATCCGCGCCCTCGACGTCACCGACGACGACGAGGTCTTCGAGGTGTTCGGCGCCTTCCGCAAGGACTTCGGCACGATCGACCGCGTGGTCGTCAACGCCGGCCTCGGCAAGGGCGCGCCGCTGGGCACCGGCCGGTACGACGCCAACCGGCAGACAGCGATGACGAACTTCGTCGCGGCGCTGGCCCAGACCGAGGCGGCGATGGAGATCTTCCGCGACCAGGACGCCGGACACCTGGTGATGATCAGCTCGATGTCTGCCGTGCGCGGCATGCCCAGGACGCTGACGACGTACGCCGCCACGAAGGCGGGCGTCGCGCACCTCGCCGAGGGCCTCCGTGCGGAGCTGCACGGCAAGCCGATCAAGGTCACCGTGCTCTACCCGGGCTACATCCGCTCGGAGATGAACGAGAAGGTCACCCAGCCGACGCCGTTGATGGCGTCGACCGAGAAGGGTGTCCGGGCGATGGTCGAGGCCATCGAGAAGGAGAAGGCGTCGGCGCACGTGCCCGCCCTGCCGTGGGCGCCGATGTCGGTGCTGATGAGGCACGCCCCGATGCCGCTGTTCAAGAAGCTGATCTGAGACGCGTCAACCAGCGGAGTGCAGGAACTGGCCGACCAGCCCCGGCACGGCCTCGTCGGCGAGCGCGATCGCGACCGACTCGGGGACGTCGAGGATCTCGTAGGACTGCTGGCCCGCTGCGGTGGTCGCGGTCAGGCTGACCAGACCCGCTCGCTTCTGGAACCAGCTCTGCTGGATGTTCCACCCGATGATCCCGCTGCGCTGGAGTGCGTCCCGGCGGCCCCGGAGGGACCCCCAGCGCACCACGACGTACGCCGGCGTCAGCGCGTGTCCGAGCCGGGCGTACCGGTCGAGGCCGAGGGCCAGGCCGGCCAGTGGCAGCGGCGCCGTCGCGACCACGAGCCACGGCGGGAGGTCGCCGACGACCGCGAGCAGCCCGAGGACGGCGGGCACGAGTGCCAGCGGCACGATCCCGCGCATGATCCGGCGCCGCCGGGCGGCCGGTCCGTGCTGGAGGAGCGGGGTGGTGAGCGGACCGGCCTCGCCGAGGACGTGCTCGCCGACGCCGAGGACCACCGACCGCGGGGCCGCCGGCACCAGCGCGGTGCTCTCGCTCGCCCGGCGGTTGAGTCCGGTGACGACGGCGTTGAGCCGGCCGCCGCCGCCCAGCCGCAGGCCGAGCGGCTCGTGCACCTCGAGACCGCGGAGCCGGTCGACGTCGATGCTGGTCTCGCGCGTGGTGAGCAGCCCGCGCCGCACGTGGAACGAGCGCCCGGTGGCGTCACGCGACAGCGTGAAGCCCCAGTTGGCCAGCACGTAGCCGCCGATCGCGAGCACCGAGACGATCAGCACGAACGTGAGCACGCCTGCCGGGATCGCCACCGCGAGCGGCAGGGCGCGGAGCTCGTCGTCCAGCTGCGAGGAACGGGCCGCCCGCTCGACGACGTTGCCGACCAGCTGGCTCCCGGCGCCCAGGGTCGCGAGGGCGATCACGATGCCCGAGGTCGTCAGCGGAGCGAACCGGATCCACGAGGGGTCGAGCCGCATGATGACCAGGTCGGCGGTGGCGGCGGCGGGTCCGGCGCCGGGATCTGCCACGTCGCTGCCGGGCACCCGGTTGAGCAGCTCCGCCCGCAGCCGGCGGGCGTGCTCGGCGCCGAGCGAGTCGAGGACGAGCCGGCTGTCGCCGCTCCGGGAGCCGCTGCCGGTGCCGATCTCCACCTTGGCGAGCCCGAGCACCCGGTGGATCGGCGAGGCGGTCAGCTCGACCGTGCGCACGCGGTCGAGCGGCGCGGTGAGGACATTGCGGCTGAGCAGGCCGCGGCGCAGCTCGATCTGCCCCCGGGTGATCCGGAAGCTGGTGCTCGCGAACCGCCAGAGCCCGAGCGCGATCGGCACCGCCACACCCAGGTAGTGCCACGGGTCGCCCTGGTTGCTGTTGCCGAGCAGGAAGACACCCACGATCAGGGGCAGGAAGCGGACCAGCTCGTTGACGGGGTGCACCAGCAGCATCCGGGCGTCGAGGCGGCGCCAGGCCTGGTCGTCGGTGAGCTCGGTGTCCTCCGGTGGCGCCGTCGGTGACGGTGTGGTGCTCACGTCGCGTCGCCCGCCTCTGCCTCGGTACGCCGGGTCAGCTCGTCGACGAGCCGCTCCGCGGTCTCGGTGTCGAGCCCCTCGATCCGGAGCGGACCGGCGGCAGAGGCAGTCGTGACCGTGACGGTCGCCAGCCGCAGCAGGCGACTGACGACACCCTGCTCGAGGTCGACCGTCTGCACCCGCGACATGGGCGCGATCCTGCGCTCCCGGCTCAGCCACCCGCGCTGGGTGTAGACGGCCGTCTCGGTGCTCTCCCAGCGGTGCACCCGGTAGCGGTAGACCGGCATCGCCACGGCGTACCCGATCACCACGGCGACGTACGCGACCCAGGCCCACATCGACATGGTGAAGAGGTCGGCCACCACCGTCGCCGCGAACAGACCGGAGGCGAGGATCGCGCCGCGCACCAGGGCACCGGCGGCCCAGACCATCGGCGCACGAGGTGAGACGCGGCCCGAGGGCTCACGCAGGGTGACGGTCTCCGGCATGGCTCAAACCTAGACGAGCGCGACGGCTGCTCACTCCAGGAGCAGCCGGATCACCTGGACGGCGCGGTCGATCTCCGGCTCGCTGCGCACGACGGTGTCGTTGTAGACGAAGCCCTCCATCGTGCGGACCGCGGCATAGGCGAGCAGGCCGGTGTCGGCGCGCGGCGTGAACGTGCCGCGTGCCACTTCCTCCTCGACCAGCTCCCTGACCTTGGCGACCAGCCGGTCCTGGAAGGCGCCCTGCGAGGTGAGCAGCCGCAGCGCGACGTAGGTCTCGTTGCGCAGGAACTCCTGCAGCGCGCGCGACTCGACGATGGTGACCAGGTAGCGGCGCAGGGCCTCCACCAGCCGGCTCGTGCCGCGCCGGCGCGAGGTAGCGGCCCAGATGTCGGCGATCGCGTGCTCGCTCAACGACCAGATCACGTCCTGGAGGAGGCGTTCGCGACCACCGGTCCAGCGGTAGAGCGTGTTGCGGGCCACCCCGAGCTCGCCGGCCAGCTCGCGCATGTCGAGACGCCGGCCCTCGAGGTAGGCGCGCGTCGCCGCGTCGTACGCGTCGCGGGGAGTCGGCATGGGCGCACTGTAGCGCGTGTGAGGACACACACAGGATGTGTCATTGTGAGACACATCGCAAATATGTCACTGTCCTCGACATGGATGCTGACGTCATCATCGTGGGCGCAGGACTCGCCGGACTGGTCGCTGCTGCGGAGCTCGCCGACGCCGGCCGCAAGGTGCTGCTGCTCGACCAGGAGCCGGAGCAGAGCCTCGGCGGTCAGGCGTTCTGGTCCCTGGGCGGCCTGTTCCTGGTCGACTCGCCGGAGCAGCGCCGGATGGGCATCAAGGACTCCTACGACCTGGCACTGCAGGACTGGATGGGCAGCGCGCAGTTCGACCGCGACTGCGACCACTGGCCGCGCAAGTGGGCCGAGGCCTACGTCGGGTTCGCCGCGGGCGAGAAGCGGCAGTGGCTACACGACCAGGGCCTCCGGCTCTTCCCGGTCGTCGGCTGGGCCGAGCGCGGCGACGGCCGCGCGGGTGGCCACGGCAACTCGGTCCCGCGCTTCCACCTGACCTGGGGCACCGGGCCGGGTGTCGTCGCGCCCTTCGAGCGTCGCGTGCGCGAGGCGGCCGCTCGTGGCCTGGTCACCTTCGGCTTCCGGCACCGCGTCGACGACCTGGTGAAGACCGCCGGCGTCGTGACCGGCGTGCGCGGTGCGGTGCTGGCCGGCGACGACATGGAGCGCGGCCGGCCCTCCAACCGTGACGAGGTCGCCGACTTCGAGTACGCCGCCCAAGCCGTGATCGTGACGTCCGGCGGGATCGGCGGCGATCACGACCAGGTCCGCAAGCAGTGGCCGGTCGAGCGCCTGGGGCCCACCGCCTGAGTCCATGGTCGCCGGCGTCCCGGCCCACGTGGACGGGCGGATGCAGTTCATCACCGAGAAGGCCGGTGGCGAGATCATCAACCCGGATCGGATGTGGCACTACACCGAGGGCCTGCGCAACTGGGACCCGATCTGGGAGAACCACGGCATCCGGATCCTCCCGGGCCCGTCGTCCCTGTGGCTCTCGGCCACCGGCGAGCGCTTCCCGGCGCCGTACCTGCCGGGCTTCGACACCCTGGGGACCCTGGGCGCGATCCTGCGCACCGGCTACGACTACTCCTGGTTCGTGCTCACCCAGAAGGTGATCGAGAAGGAGTTCGCGCTCTCCGGCTCCGAGCAGAACCCCGACCTCACCGGCAAGGACATCAAGCTGCTGCTCTCCCGGGTGCGCGCGGGCGCGCCCGGCCCGGTGGAGGCGTTCAAGCAGCACGGCGAGGACTTCGTGGTCGCCGGCACCGTAGAGGAGCTGGCCGCGGGGATGAACCGCGTCGCCGGCTCGTCGCTGATCGACGTCGAAGCGCTGCGCAAGGTGGTCACCGAGCGCGACCGCGAGCTGGACAACACCTTCTCCAAGGACACGCAGATCACCTTCATCCGCGGGCACCGCAGCTACCGCGGCGACAAGCTGATCCGAACCGCGTCGCCGCACAAGTTCCTCGACCCGAAGAACGGCCCGCTGATCGCCGTCCGGCTGAACATCCTCACCCGCAAGACGCTCGGCGGCCTGCACACCGACCTCGACGCACGCGTGCTCCAGGCATCCGGCGAGCCGCTGCCGGGCGTCTACGCCGCCGGTGAGGTCGCCGGCTTCGGGGGCGGCGGCGTGCACGGCTACAACGCCCTCGAGGGCACCTTCCTCGGCGGCTGCATGTTCTCCGGAAGGACCGCAGGGAGGGCCGCAGCGGCGGCGCTAGGCTGACCGCCATGAGCGGACGCGTCGTGCACTTCGAGGTCCCCTACGACGACGGGGACCGGGCCCGCACCTTCTACCGCGAGGCCTTCGGCTGGGTGATCGACGAGATCCCGGAGATGCACTACTCGCTCGTGCAGACCGGGCCCACTGCGGACGCCGGCTTCCCCGCGGAGCCGGGCTACATCGGCGGCGGCATGCTCAAGCGCGAGTCGCCCACCGACCGGCCGGTGATCACGATCGACGTCGAGGACATCGACGCGGCGCTGGAGAAGATCGAGTCGCTGGGCGGGATGACCGTGCTCGGCCGTCAGGACGTCGGCGACATGGGCTGGGCGGCGTACTTCCGCGACGTCGAGGGCAACCTGATGGGGCTCTGGCAGTCGCGTCAGTAGCCGCCACCGGAGTCGCCACCGGACGCCGTGACGGTGCCCGTGAGCCGCCCCCAGGCAACGGCCCGGTCGGCGATCGTCGCGAGCACCTCGTTCAGCGGCTCGTCGTCGCCGAGGAAGAACCCGGTCTCCGAGCGGAATGCGTAGACCGTGAACCGGTAGTGGTGGGTGCCCGAGGGCGGACAGGGCGGCTTCCAGCCGTGCCCGCCCGAGCCGTCGACCTGCGTGGCGCCGCCGGGCAGGCTGCCCGCCTGGAGCCCGCCGTCGCCGATCGGCAGACCGAGGACCACCCAGTGGACGTAGCCCCCGTCCCGTGCGTCCGGGTCGTCGACGACGAGCGCCAGGGACCCGATGTCCTCGCCCAAGCCCGACCAGGCGAGCGGTGGTGAGGTGCCGTCGCCGTGGCAGGTGTACTCGGCGGGGATGGTCTTCCCGTCATCGAACGCGGGGCTCGAGACCCTGAGCGTGGCCGGCGGACCGGGATCCCGCGCAGACGCGTGCTCCGCGTGGTCGCCACACCCGCCGACCAGCACCGCGGCGACGGCGAGCAGGAGCAAGCCCCGTGTCATCTCGCCATTGTCGCCCGCTCAGCTCTGCGTGAGCAGCCCGTCGACCAACGCGCGCAGCCGCGGGAGGTCCTCGACGAGACCGAGCGGACCGGCCTGGTCCTCGATCATTGCGCGGAAGAGGTGCGCCTCCTCGACGATGCGCGGGTCGATGTGCCGGAAGACCTCGAGCGTGACGGTGCCGTAGAGCCGTGACCAGGCCCGCTCGAGCACCCAGATCAGGCCCCGCACGTCATCGGGTACGCCGGTCAGGTCGGCCGGCACCCGGGGGTCGCGCAGGATCTCGGCGAGCCCGGGGTCGAGGTCGTCGAGCCGCGGGATCGGGAACTGCCGCTGCGCCCAGAGCTCGAAGAGCAGCCCCGAGAAGATCATCCCGGTCGACTCCGATCCCGCGAGCTCGTCGAGGCAGTCCACGTCGACGTTGGTGAAGACCAGGCTGAACTCGTGGCGGTTGGCCAGCGCCCAGGCGCGGAACTCGACGGCCGCGGCGATGAGGCGTGCGGCCGGGTCGTCGTCCGGCTGGGCGCCCGCGGCAGCCTCGATCCGCTCGGCCACGTCCGCGTCGATCGCGATCGCGACGATCCTGACCAGCTCCTCGTGGCTGGGCGCGTAGCGGTAGAGGGCCGGCGCGGTCATGCCGAGCTCGCGCGCGACGGCGCGCAGCGTCACCTGGCCGTCGCTGACCAGCAGCCCGCGGGCCGCCGCGACGATCCGGGAGGCGGTCGCCGCGTGGGCCTCGGTGCGGCTGGGTGCCTGGGTCATCGGTCCTCCGGGGCCGGGCGAGAAAGAAATTCGGGAAAACGGGCTTGACGAAACCTAGTTTACACCGTTTACAGTAAACGGTGTAAACCACAGACGCCAGGAGCCGACATGCTGAACCGCTGGACCACCATCCTCCTCGACCGTGCCCGTGTCGTCCTCGCCCTGGCCATCGTCGCCACGATCGCGGCCGCGACGTACGGGCTCGGTGTCTTCGACTCGCTGGGGCAGGGCGGCTTCGACGACCCCCACACCGACGCGTCCCGGGAGCTCGCCCGCGAGCAGGCCGTCTTCGGCAACAAGAGCGTCGACGTGGTGGCGATCTACCGGAGCAGGACGATGACCGCCGACGACCCGGCGTTCGAGCGCGAGGTGCAGCAGACGCTGGCCGGCATCCCGAAGGGCACCGCCACGTCGGTGATCACCGCCTGGGACACCAAGGACCCCGCGATGATCAGCACCGACAAGCACGCGGTCCAGGTGCTGGTCTCGCTGGCCGGCAAGGGCCAGGCCGAGCAGGCCGACAACGTCGACCCGGTGATGAAGGCCCTGAAGGACACCAGCCTGCAGACCGACATCGCCGGCCCGTGGGCGGTCTACAAGGGTGTGAACACCACCGTGAGCGAGGACCTCGCGCGCGCCGAGACGTACTCGCTGCCGATCGTGCTGATCCTCTCGCTGCTCATCTTCGGCAGCCTGGTCGCGGCGTCGATGCCGGTGATGGTCGGCGCGCTGTCGGTGATCGGAGGGCTCGCCGTGGTCCGGCTGATCACCAACGTCACCGAGGTGTCGGTCTTCTCGATCAACGTGATCTCGCTGCTGGGCATGGGCCTGGCGATCGACTACGCCCTGTTCGTGATCAGCCGCTACCGCGAGGAGCTGGCGAAGCTCCCCGCCGACGATCCGGGCGCACCACGTGCCGCGATGACGGTGACGATGAGGACGGCGGGACGCACGGTGCTGTTCTCCGGCCTGACCGTGGCGGCGGCCATGTCCGCGCTGCTGGTGTTCCCGCAGAACTTCCTGCGCAGCCTCGGGTACGGCGGCATCGCGGCCGTGCTGGTCGGCGTGATGACCGCGCTGACGGTGCTGCCCGCCGTGCTGCTCCTGCTGGGCCGCCGGATCGACGCGGGCCGGCTCCCGTGGCGGCGTGGCCGTGCGGTGAGCGTCGACACCGAGCACGGCACCTGGGCCCGGCTCGCGCACGCGGTGATGCGCCGGCCGGTCGTCGTGATGGTCGTGATCGTCGCCGGCCTGCTGCTGGTCGCGTCGCCCTTCCTCGGCGTGAAGTGGGGCTCGGTGGACTACCGGGTCCTGCCGTCGCACCAGCCGGCGTACCAGGCCTCGGTCAAGCTCAACCACGACTTCGGGGAGGAGCGGTCGTCGGCCAACCTGCTCCTCGAGACGACCGACCAGCAGGAGGTCGGCGCCTACGTCGCGCGGGTGAAGGCGGTCCCGGGCTTGGAGGACGTCCGGACGGTCGACGGCGCGAGCGGCGTCACGCTGCTCCGAGCCAGCTGGGCCGGCAACAGCCAGACCGGGGCCTCGCAGGACGTCGTGAAGCAGATCCGTGCGGTGCCCGGGCCCGGTGGTGATCACGTGCTCGTCGGCGGGCTGAGCGCCGACACCGTTGACCTGCTCGGCTCGATCAAGAGCCACCTGCCGTGGATGGCGGGGATCATCGTCGCGGTGATGATGCTGCTGCTGTTCCTCGCCTTCGGGTCCCTGGTGCTGCCGCTCAAGGCCGTGGTGATGAACCTGCTCTCGATCAGCGCGTCGTTCGGCGCGATCACCTGGATCTTCGCCGACGGCCACCTCGAGCGGCTCCTGGGCTACACCTCCACCGGGTTCCTGGACGCCACGCAGCCGATCTTCATGCTGGCGATCCTGGTGGGCCTGTCGATGGACTACGAGGTGTTCTTGCTCAGCCGCGTGCGCGAGCAGTGGGACCGGAGCGCCGGCTCGGGCGTGGCCGCCCACCAGCGGAACACCGACGCCGTTGCGGTCGGACTGCAGAAGACCGGCCGGATCATCACGTCCGCAGCGCTCCTCCTGGCGGTCGTCATCGGTGCGTTCTCGACCAGCGGCATCGTGTTCATGAAGATGATCGGCGTCGGCATGCTGGTGGCGCTGCTGGTCGACGCGACCATCGTCCGTGCCCTGCTCGTGCCGGCGACGATGAAGCTGCTCGGCCGGTGGAACTGGTGGGCACCACGACCGCTGCTCCGCTTCTGGGACCGCTTCGGCATCCGCGAGGTCGAGGACCCGGCCCTGCCGGAGCCTCAGCCGACGGCGGGCAGGGTGAGCGTCTGAGCGGCGCCGCCGTTGATGGTCACCAGGTTCGCCAGCTGGCCGCCCCGGTAGTTGATCGACCCACCGGCGACCACCAGGCGGATCTGGTGCCCGGCCGCGAACTGGTGCGCGATCGCCGGCATCGTCACCGTGAACGGCTTGGTCACGTCCGGCACGCGGACCGGTGCGGTCAGCTGCCGGATGTCGGTGACGGTGCCGTCGGGGGCGACGTCCTGCATCCGGACGAAGACCACGAGCATGCCGGCCGGACCGGCCAGCTGCGAGACCGCGGCGAGGGGCGCGTCCACCTTCACGGTGAGCCGCGGTGACCCCACGACGGCGAGCGGCGCGGTGAGCGACGCGGAGTTCCACGCCGCGAACGTGCCGGGCACGTCCTGCTCGGGCAGCGGGGCCGGCAGGTAGCTGGCGACGGCGTCGAGCGGGTTGGTCGAGGTGGGCGCACCGGCCGGCGGGGTGAGGAACGTCTGCCCGCCGGACAGCAGCGGCTTGGCGGCGCTCAGCTGGGTGCCGTCGAGGTAGAAGGTCCGGGGTGCACCCACCGGGAAGCTCTTCGCGGTGGCGAACGCCGGCGCGGCGTTGCCGGTGTAGGGCACCCAGTCGCGGAAGTACGCGAACTCCGGGCCGGTGTCGGCGTCCACGCCCTTCAGGTAGCGGTCGAACCAGGCGGCGACCCGGCCGGTCTCGTACTGCGTGTTCCGGTCCGGGTTGGTCAGGTCGAGCTCGCCGGGCGCAGGCGTGCCGTGCGAGTGGCCCCACGAGTGCCAGATCATCTTCACGGTGGTGCCCTGGGCCTTCAGCGCCTGGTACGTCGCGACGGCCTCGTTGAGGTTGAACAGCGTGTCGAACTCGCCCTGGGCGAGCAGGACCGGGACCTTCACCTGCGGCAGGTAGGTCGCCACGGACGCGTGCCGGAGGTGGGCGACCGTGGAGTCGTCGACGTAGCCGGTCGTGCCGGCGAAGGCCAGGCCCGGGCACACCCAGTCGGCGAAGTTCGGGCACGGGAGGAGCCGTCCGGGATCGGTCTGCGCCCCCTCGAGGCCGTCGAGGACGCCGATGGCCGAGAAGCCTGCCGCCCAGAACAGCTTGGCGGCGCCGGAGGTCGCCGTGCTCACGCCGGTGGTCTGGTCGGTGTTGTTCGGTCCGAGCGAGTAGCTCAGGTCGTTCCAGGTGATCATCGGCACGATCGTGTCGACCCGCGCGTCGCGCCCCGCGGTGGCGAACTGGATCTCGCCGCCGTACGAGCCGCCGATCATGCCGACCCGCGGGTCGTCGGCCCGGTGCACGCCGGCGTGGTCCTTCGGGTCGAGCTGGACGACGTCGAGCGCCGCGCTGGGCTGGGTGTGCTCGGCGTCGAGGTAGGCGACACCCGGGTCGCCGCCGAGGTAGCCGACCAGGTCGCTCGCCGCCGCGCCGTCCGTGTCGGGGTCGTCGAGGGTGATCTTGCAGCTCGAGCCGCCGAAGCCCAGGCCTGAGTAGGAGAGCACCACGTAGCCGTTCGAGGCGAAGTAGCGCGCCAGGCCGGCCTGGTCGTCCTTCGAGCCGCCGAAGCCGTTGGTGGTGAGGATCGCGGGCACCCGGCTGGCGCTGGTCGCGGCGTTCGGCGTGTAGAGGTCGCCGACGACGTCGCACGCGCCCTCCGGGCCCGCGCCGACCTTGAAGTGCAGCGTCTGCACCGTGTAGACGGGGTCGGCGCCGGCTGGCGCGGCCACGGTGACGCCGCCCAGGGAGACGGCGGCCAGGGCGAGGGTGGTGAGCGCGGTCACAGGTCGTCGCATGGCCGATAAACGAGGCGGGGAGCGGCTTGGTTACGTGCCGGTAACCCACGGAATGCCCTGTGCACCAGAGTGGTTGAACAATCAACGAGCAACGACCGGAGGACCCCATGGAGTACGGCATCTTCACCGTCGGTGACGTCACCACCGATCCGACCAACGGACGCACGCCGTCCGAGCACGAGCGGATCAAGTCAGTGGTGGCGGTCGCGCTGAAGGCGGAGGAGATCGGGCTCGACGTGTTCGCGACCGGCGAGCACCACAACCCGCCGTTCGCCGCGCCCGCGAACCCGCCGGTCCTGCTCGCGCACCTCGCCGCGAAGACCGAGCGGATCAAGCTGTCGACGTCGACGACGCTGATCACCACCAACGACCCGGTACGGATCGCGGAGGACTACGCCTACCTCCAGCACCTGGCCGACGGCCGGATGGACCTGATGCTCGGCCGCGGCAACACCGGCCCGGTCTACCCGTGGTTCGGCAAGGACATCCGTGACGGCATCGCGCTCGCCGTCGAGAACTACGCGCTGCTGCACCGGCTCTGGCGCGAGGAGGACGTCGACTGGGAGGGCAGGTTCCGGACGCCGCTGCAGGGGTTCACCTCCACTCCGCGCCCGCTCGACGGCAACCCCCCGTTCGTCTGGCACGGCTCCATCCGCAGTCCCGAGATCGCCGAGCAGGCGGCGTACTACGGCGACGGGTTCTTCTCCAACCACATCTTCTGGCCGCCCGAGCACACCGCCCGGATGATCGCGCTCTACCGCGCGCGGTTCGAGCACTACGGCCACGGCAGGGCGGAGGACGCGATCGTCGGCCTCGGCGGCCAGGTCTACCTGGCGAAGAACAGCCAGGACGCGATCCGGGAGTTCCGGCCGTACTTCGACGAGGCCCCGGTCTACGGCCACGGCCCGTCCCTGGAGGAGTACATGGCGTCCACGCCGCTCAGCGTCGGCTCCCCCGAGCAGGTGCTCGAGAAGACACTCGGCTTCCGCGAGTACGCCGGCGACTACCGCCGGCAGCTGTTCGTCGTCGACCACTCCGGGCTGCCGCTGGACACGGTGATGCACCAGCTGGACCTGCTCGGTGACCTGGTCGCCGAGCTCCGCAAGCACGACCCGGCCACCCCGGTGGTCGAGCCTGTCGAGACCGAGGAGATCCACGCATGACCCGCCGGATCGCCGTCGTCACCGCCGGCCTGAGCGACCCTTCCTCGACCCGGCTGCTGGCGGATCTGCTGGCGAGGGCGACCACCGAGGCGCTCGGCGCCTCGGTGGTCGACCCGGTCGAGGTCGGGACGATCGAGCTGCGCCCGCTCGCGCACGCGCTCGCCGACCGGCTGCTCACCGGCTTCGCCACCGGCGAGCTGGCGAAGGCCGAGGAGGCCGTCGCCCAGGCGGACGCGGTGATCGCGGTGACCCCGGTCTTCAGCGCGTCGTACTCAGGTCTGTTCAAGACCTTCTTCGACGTCCTCGAGCCGGGCGCCCTCGACGGCACCCCCGTCCTGGTCGCCGCCACCGCGGGCAGCGCGCGCCACAGCCTCGTGCTCGACCACGCCCTCCGTCCGCTGTTCGGCTACCTGCACGCCGTCGTCGTCCCCACCGGCGTCTTCGCCGCGAGCGAGGACTGGGGCGCCGCCAGCGCGTCCGGCTCCCTGACCCGGCGGATCGAGCGTGCCGCGGCCGAGCTCGCCGCCCTCGTCGCGGCTCGCGAGCCGGCGACCCGGCCCGACCCTTCGACTCGGCTCAGGACAAGCAAGTTCGACCGCGACCTCGCGGCGATGGGCGACTTCGAGAACCTGCTCAACGGCTGACCCTTCGGAGCCGACCGGCACAATGGACGGCATGGCCACCCCACAGCCCCGCACGACCGCAGGTCTCGACCTGGAGTTCCCGCAGTCGCTGGCGGTCTACGAGAAGTACGCGGAAGCCCAGAAAGCGGTCGATTTCCTCAGCGACCACGAGTTCCCGGTGCAGAACTGCATGATCGTCGGCACCGAGCTCAAGCAGGTCGAGCGGATCACCGGCCGCCTCACCAACGGCCGGGTGGCAGCTGCCGGCGCGCTGTCCGGCCTCTGGCTCGGGCTCTTCGTGGGCCTGATCTTCTCGTTCTTCGGCAAGGACTCGACCTCCGGCCTGGCGATGATCCTCTCGACCGCGGTTCTGGGCGCGGCCTTCGGTGCGATCTGGGGACTGGTCGGCTACCTCGCGACCCGCGGCCAGCGCGACTTCTCCTCGGTGTCGGCCGTCGTGGCGACGCGCTACGAGGTGCTCGTCGAGCACAAGCACCTCGCCGCCGCCCAGGAGCTGCTCCGGCAGCTGCCCGGGGCGCTCCCGAACCCGTTCGCCTGAGGGACGGCACTGGTGCAGCCGAACGGCAAACGTGTCGTCGGCCGCCACTAATGTGACCGCGTGGTGTTCGAGGTGCATCGAGCGGGTCGAGCCGACCTGCTCGCGGAAGGGCTGGCGCAGCTGCTGCGCAACCCCTTGCCCGACCCCTTCGCCCGCGAGCTGGTCATCGTCCCGGCCCGGGGCGTCGAGCGCTGGCTCTCCCAGCGGCTGTCCCACCGGCTGGGCCCGAGCGAGGGGGGCGACGACGGTGTCTGCGCGGGGGTCGACTTCCAGCCGCCCGCGAGCCTGGTCGCCGAGCTGACCGGCACCCGCGACGCAGACCCGTGGACTCCCGACGCGCTCGTGTGGCCGCTCGTCCACGTGGTCGACGCCTCGGCCGGCGAGGCCTGGTGTCGCACCCTGTCGGAGCACCTCGGCCACGGTCGCGAGGGCGAGGAGCTGGAGCTGCGCCAGGGCAGGAGGTACTCCGTCGCCCGGCGCCTGGCCAGGCTGTTCGCGTCGTACGCCGTGCAGCGACCGGGTCTCCTTGCCGACTGGGAGGCCGGGCGCGACACCGACGGGGTCCCGACCACCACCGGGGGGCTGGATCCCGACCTGCTCTGGCAGCCCGAGCTGTGGCGCCGGCTCGTCGCACACCTCGGTGTCCCCTCGCCGAGCTCACGGCACGCCGCGGTGCTCGAGCGGCTCCGCACGCAGCCCGCTGCCTTCGAGCTGCCGCCGCGGCTGTCCCTGTTCGGGCACACCCGCATCCCGGCGACCGAGATCGAGCTGATCGAGGCGCTCGCCGAGCACCGTGACGTGCACCTCTGGCTCCCGCACCCATCGCCCGCCCTGTGGGAGGCGCTGCGCGACCTGCGCGGACCGGTCGCGCGCACCGACGACGACTCGCACCTGCGGGTCGGGCACCCGCTGCTGGCGTCGCTGGGCCGCGACCTGCGCGAGCTCCAGCGGATCCTGGTCGCGCCCGGCTCGACCACCGGACAGGTGAGCGGCGCCGCGGGCGTCGAGGGGGCCACTCCCGGCACGCTGCTGCGGCAGCTCCAGGCCGACATCGCGGCCAACGCCCTTCCCGGTCAGCCGCGCCCGCTCGACCCGGGCGACCACAGCATCAGCGTCCACGCCTGCCACGGCCCGGCGCGGCAGGTCGAGGTGCTCCGCGAAGTCCTGGTCGGGCTGCTCGCCGAGGACCCGACGCTCGAGCCGCGCGACATCCTCGTCATGTGCCCCGACATCGAGGCCTACGCCCCGCTGGTGTCCGCGGCCTTCGGCCTCGGCGACGGCCACCCGGGCCAGCACCTCCGCGTCCGGCTCGCCGACCGCGCGCTCACCCAGACCAACCCGCTGCTCGGGGTCGCGATGCAGCTGCTCGACCTCGCGGGTGGTCGGGCCGAGGCGAGCAAGGTGCTCGACCTGCTCACCCTCGAGCCGGTCCGCCGCCGGTTCGGGCTCTCCGAGGACCACCTCGAGCGGATCAACCACTGGGTCGAGCTGGCCGGGGTCCGGTGGGCCTTCGACGCGGCGCACCGCGAGGCGTTCGCGCTGTCGGGCATCGTGCAGAACACCTGGCAGTTCGGCCTCGACCGGATCCTCGCCGGCGCCGCCGTCTCCGAGGACTCCGGTCGCTGGTTCGGCACGACGCTGCCGCTGGACGACGTGTCCAGCACCGACATCGACCTCGCCGGCCGGCTCGCCGAGTGCCTCGACCGGCTCCAGCGCAGCAGCGACGCGCTCACCGGCGCCCACCCGGTCGAGCACTGGGTCGAGACGCTGGCCGACGCGATCGGCGGCCTCACGCTGGTCGCCCGCGGCGACGAGTGGCAGACCGGGCAGGTCCAGCGCGAGCTCGCGGCGATCGGTGCGGCTGCCGGTGACGGGACGCTCCTGCGCCTTGCCGACGTCCGCGCGCTCCTGGAGGAGCGCTTCGGCGGCCCGACCGACGCGCGCCAACTTCCGCACCGGGTCGCTGACCATCTGCACGATGACGCCGATGCGCTCCGTGCCGCACCGCGTGGTCGCGCTCCTCGGCCTCGACGACGGGGTCTTCCCCCGAGCCGGGGCGGTCGACGGCGACGACGTGCTCGCGCGGCGGCCGCTGACCGGTGAGCGCGACCCGCGCAGCGAGGACCGCCAGCTGATGCTCGACGCGGTGCTGGCCGCGTCCGAGCGGCTGGTGATCACCTACACCGGTGCCAACGAGTCCACGGGGCAGCGCCGGCCGCCCGCCGTGCCCCTCAAGGAGCTGCTCGACACGCTCGACCGCACCGCCATCGGCGCGGCGGCGCACGCCGAACGCCGGCAGCCGCTGCAGCCCTTCGACCCGCTCAACTTCGCCGGTCCGCAACCCTTCTCCTTCGATCAGGCCGCACTCGCCGGCGCGCGGGCCGCGACCCGCGAGCGGGTCGCGCCGGAGCGGCTCGCCGACCTGCACCTGCCGCCGGCCACCGGCGACGTCGACCTGGCGCTGCTCACGTCCTTCCTCTGCCGCCCGGTGCAGCACTTCCTGCGCCACCGCCTCGAGGTCTCGCTGCTCGACGAGTCCGAGCCGGAGCCGGACGCGATCCCGGTCGAGCTGGACAACCTCGAGCAGTGGTCGGTCGGTGACCGGCTGCTCTCGGACCTGCTCGCCGGCCGGAGCCGCGACGACGCGCTGGCGCTGGAGTGGCGCCGCGGGCTGCTGCCGCCCGGGCAGCTGGGCTGGCGCCGCGCCCAGCAGATCGCCGACGACGCTGCGCCGGTCGCCGAGCTCGTGGAGGCGTTCACCGCCGGGATGCCGATGCGTGCGGTCGACGTCGACGTGGATCTCGGTGGTGGCCGGCGGCTCGTCGGGACCGTGACCGACGTCTACGACCGCCGTGTCGTCCGCGCCGGTTACTCGCGCCTCGGCCCGCGCCACGAGCTCGAGGCGTGGGTCGCCGTGGTCGCGCTCGAGGCGGGCCCACCCCGGTCGTGGCTGGAGCTCGGGTGCAGTCGGCCGCGGCGGCCGCGGCGAGGCGCCGATCCGCGCTGCGTTCTCCTCTCCCGAGCACGCGGCTGAGAGGCTCGCCGACCTGGTCGCGCTCCATGACGCCGGCATGAGCGGGCCACTGCCGCTCCCGCTGAAGACCGGCCACGCGTGGGCCAGGCGTCGGCTTGCCGGGGCCGGCGACTCCGCCTGCCGGTACGCCGCCGAGCAGGAGTGGGACCCGCGCAGCTCCCGGTTCCCGGGCGAGAACGCCGACGCAGCGCACCGGTTCGTCTGGGGCGAGCACGCGCCGCTCGGCGTACTCCTCGGCGCTCCGCTGGCGGGCGAGGAGCACGCCGGTGAGAGCACGCGCCTCGGCTCCCTGGCGATGCGGCTGTGGGCGCCGATCCTGCAGTCGGTGGTACGCCGATGATCGAGCCGTTCGACATCCTGGCCGACCTCCCGACCGGCACCACCATGCTCGAGGCGAGCGCCGGCACCGGCAAGACCTACGCGATCGGCGCCCTCGTCACCCGCTACATCGCCGAGGACGTCGCCGACCTCGACCAGATGCTGGTGCTCACCTTCGGCCGGGCTGCCAGCCAGGAGCTGCGCGAGCGCGTGCGCGCCCAGCTCGTCGAGGCGGAGGCAGCCCTCGCCGATCCGCAGACGGCGCTGGCCCGTGGTGGCCTGCTCGCCCACCTCGCCGCGCTTCCCGACCTCGACGGTGTCCGCCGCCGGCTCGGGGCTGCGCTCGCGTCGTACGACTCCGCGACGATCGCCACCATCCACCAGTTCTGCCAGGTGGTGCTGAGGTCGCTCGGCGTGGCCGGTGACACCGACTCGCGCGCCGAGCTGGTCGAGGACCTCTCCGACCTGGTCACCGAGGTGGTCGACGACCTCTACCTCGCCCGCTTCGTGGGCTCCGCGTCCCCACCCTTCGGTCGGGAGCAGGCGCTCACCGTCGCCCGGGCCGCGCTGGGCGACCCGCAGGCGGAGCCGGTCGCCACCGGCAGTGGCGAGACCGCCGCACTGCGCCTGGAGTTCGCCCGTGACGTGATCGGCGAGGTCGAGCGCCGCAAGCGCCGCCTCGGCATCCTCAGCTACGACGACCTGCTCAGCCGCCTCGCGACCGCGCTCGAGGAGCCCGACTCGCCCGCGCGCGACCGGATGCGGTCGCGCTGGAGGGTGGTCCTGGTCGACGAGTTCCAGGACACCGACCCGGTGCAGTGGGCCGTGCTGGACCGCGCGTTCAGCGGGCACGCCACGATGGTGCTGATCGGCGACCCGAAGCAGGCGATCTACGCCTTCCGTGGCGGTGACATCGCGAGCTACCTGGCCGCGCGCGACACGGCCGGCACGATGCGCACGCTCGCCACGAACCACCGGAGCGACGCGCCGCTGGTCGAGGCGCTCCAGGTCCTCACCCGCGGGGTCGAGCTCGGGGACCCCCGGATCGTGGTCCACGAGGTCGGTGCGGCTCATCAGGGCCGGCGCATCTCAGGCGCGCCGACGTCCGCGCCGGTGCGGTTGCGGCGCATCGACGGCGAGGCGCTCGGGGCCAACGACAAGGGCCAGGTCGGCATCGGCAGGCTGCGTGGGCACATCGCCCAGGACCTCGCCGCCGACGTCGCGGCGCTCCTCTCGGCGAAGCCCGAGCACGACGGCCGCCCGCTCGTCGCGGGTGACGTCGCGATCCTGATGAGCAGCGTCAAGCCGACCCAGGTCGACCCGTTCCGGGCGGCGCTTGCCGAGCGCGGGATCGCGTCGGTCATCACCAGCGGCAGCAGCGTGCTGCTCAGCCAGGCCGCGTCCGACTGGCAGGCACTGCTCGAGGCGATGGAGCGGCCGTCGACCACGCGGCGGATCCGGGCTCTCGGCCTGACCGCGTTCGGCGGGTGGAGCGCCGCCGAGCTCGCCCTCGGCGGTGACGACGCGACCGACGAGCTCGGCGACGCCGTGCGTGGGTGGCTCGACCTGTTCCGCAGCCGCGGGATCGCCGCCGTGCACGAGGCGATCGTCGCCGGCGGGCTCGACGCCCGGGTCCTCTCCAGGCCCGACGGCGAGCGCCTGCTGACCGACCTCGACCACCTCGCCCAGGTCCTGCACGAAGTGGCCCGTCGCGACCGTCTCGGGCTCCCGGCCCTGCTGGCGTGGCTGCGCGCCGAGCGCGTCGTCGCCGAGCGGAGCTCAGAGCGCACCCGCCGCCTCGACACCGACGCCGCGGCCGTCCAGATCCTCACGATCCACGGCAGCAAGGGCCTGCAGTACCCCGTGGTGTACCTGCCGCTGGCCTTCAACTACTCGGCGCCGCCCGACACCGACGAGGTGCTGTTCCACACCGACCTGGGGCGGCGCTGCCTCGACGTCGGCGGTGGCCCGTCGGCCGACACCAGGGCGCGAGGGCGTGCAGAGCGCTGTGCCGAGGAGCTCCGGCTCACGTACGTCGCCCTGACCCGCGCCCAGTCCCAGGTGGTGACCTGGTGGGGGCCCAGCGCCCGCGCCTGCGACTCCGGGCTGACCAGGTTGCTGCTCGGGCGCGTCGCCGGGGAGTCCCGGGTGCCGGGCTCGGTGCCGCTGCCACCCGCGGCGGAGGTCGACGCACGGCTCTCGGCGTGGGCCGCCGCCGGCGCCTTCGAGCTCGAGGCGTCGGTGCCCGACGCACGCGTCGAACGGGTGCCGCTCGAGCCGCCGCCCGCACTCACGGTGCGCACCCTCGACCGCAGCATCGACGAGACGTGGCGCCGCACGTCGTACTCCGGGTTGATCCGGGTCGAGGAGCAGGCCACCGCGCTCACCGCCGAGAGCGAGCCGGAGGTGGAGGGCACCATCGACGAGCCGGGAGCCGATGACGGTGAGACGCCGGCCCCCGGCCCGGGTCGGCCGCAGACCGACCTCCCCAGCCCGATGGCAGATCTCCCGGCCGGAGCGACCTTCGGCTCGCTCGTCCACGGCGTCCTCGAGCACGTCGACCCCCAGGCCGCCGACCTGCCGGCCGAGCTGCTCGCCCGAGTGCGCGAGCAGCAGCAGTGGTGGTCGGTGGACGCCTCGGCGGAGGCGATCGCGACGGCGCTCCTGCCGATGCAGGCCACCTCCCTCGGTCCACTGGCGGGAGGACTCCGGCTGGTCGACGTCGGACGCGACGACCGGCTGTGCGAGCTGGACTTCGAGATCCCGCTGGCCGGCGGCGACCTGCGGCACGCGCCGCCCGAGGTCCGGCTGGCCGACCTCGCCGGCGTGCTCCGGCGGCACCTCGATCCGGCCGACCCGATGCGCGCCTACGCCGACCAGCTGGAGTCGCCCGCGCTCGGCGACCAGCTGTTGCGCGGCTACCTCAGCGGTTCGATCGACGTGGTGCTGCGGGTGCCGGGGCCCGAGGGACACCGCTACGTCGTGGTCGACTACAAGACCAACCTGCTCGGCGACCGGGGTGCGGCAGTGACTGCCTGGGACTACCGGCCGGAGGCGCTGACCGCGGCGATGCTGCATTCGCACTACCCGCTGCAGGCGCTGCTCTACTCGGTCGTCGTGCACCGCTACCTGCGCTGGCGACAGCCGGGCTACGACCCGGAGCGGCACCTCGGCGGGATCCTCTACCTCTACGTCCGCGGCATGTGCGGCCCCGAGACCCCGGAGTTCGACGGGCAGCCCTGCGGTGTGTTCGCCTGGCGGCCGCCCGTGGCGATGATCGAGGACCTGTCGGGCCTGCTCGACGCGGAGCTGGTCCGATGACCGCGGACCGGGTGACCGCCCCCTGGGCCGACGCGCACGACCGTCGCCGTGCCGTCGGCGCGACCGGGCTGCTGCGGACCTTCAACGAATCCGGGATCCTCGAGGCGGCAGACGTCCACGTCGCCCAGCGGCTGGGACGGCTCGCGGGCGAGGAGTCGCCCGCGGTGCTGCTGGCCACGGCGCTCACTGTGCGGGCGGTGCGCCGCGGCTCGATCTGCCTCGACCCGCGCACGATCGCCGATCTTCCCCTGGACGAGGCCCCGTCGGCGGCCCCCGACGGCGAGCTGCCGTGGCCGGACCCCGAGACCTGGCTGGAGGCGATCGGTGCCAGCCCGCTGGTGACGACGCAGGTCCTGCGCCTCGACCAGGACCTGCTCTACCTCGACCGCTACTGGCGCGAGGAGGTGCAGGTCTGCGACGACCTGCTCGGCCGGTTCGGCCTGCGGCCCCCGGAGGTCGACGAGGAGGTCCTGGAGGCCGGGCTCGCGCGGATCTTCCCGGGCGACGGCTACGCCGAGCAGCGCGGTGCCGCCCGG
This sequence comes from Marmoricola sp. URHA0025 HA25, assembly GCF_054059435.1. Lineage (NCBI taxonomy): Bacteria > Bacillati > Actinomycetota > Actinomycetes > Propionibacteriales > Nocardioidaceae > Marmoricola > Marmoricola sp. URHA0025 HA25. The sequence goes on along the minus strand of NZ_JBSSCD010000001.1, from coordinate 4,104,725 downwards.
GCCGCTGCGCGGCAGTGGACCACGGTGCTCACCGGCGGCCCGGGCACCGGCAAGACGACCACGGTCGCCGGCGTACTCGCGCTGGTGGCCGAGCAGCACGAGCTCGCCACCGGTGACCGCCCGCGGATCGCGCTCGCCGCGCCGACCGGCAAGGCCGCGGCACGGTTGCAGTCCGCGGTCCAGGAGGCGATCGGCCGCTTCGACCCGGCAGATCGCGAGCGCCTGGCCGGAGTCCGGGCCGTCACCGTGCACTCGCTGCTCGGCTCGCGGATGCCGCGCACCAGCGTGCGCTTCCGCCACAACCGCAACCACCGGCTGCCCTACGACGTGGTCGTCGTCGACGAGGGCTCGATGCTGGCGCTGTCCCTGGCGGCCCGGCTGCTGGAGGCGCTCCGGCCGCAGACCCGGTTGCTGCTCGTCGGCGACGCCGACCAGCTCTCGTCCGTCGACGCGGGTGCCGTGCTGGCCGACCTCGTCGCGGGGCTCGCCGAGCGTGCCGACTCCCCGGTGACCCGGCTGGTCACCACGCACCGCTACGGCGCGGGCATCGATGCCCTGGCCCAGGCGCTCCGCGATGCCGACGCCGATCGGGTGGTCGAGGTGCTCCGCGGCGAGGGCACTGGAGTCGTCTGGATCGACCCCGAGGACGAGGAGGCGATGGCCGCGCTCCGCGCCGACCTCCACCGCCGCGCGGTCGACCTCCTCGACACGGCTCGGCGCGGCACCGCCGCCGACGCGGTCGCGGCCCTCGACCGGCACCGGCTGCTGTGTGCGCACCGCGAGGGACCGTACGGCGTCACCGGCTGGAACCGCGAGATCGAGCGGCTGCTGGCCGAGGGCGGCGAGGGCTACGTCTACCAGGAGTGGTACGCCGGCCGGCCGGTGCTGGTCACCACCAACGACCGGCTCCTCGGGCTCAACAACGGCGACATGGGCGTGACCGTGTTCGGCGAGGGCGCGGACGGCGTCGGGCGGCTCCGGGTGGTGCTCCCCGGACCCGACGGGCTCCAGTCGTTCCCGACCACGCGGATGCCGGCGGTGCAGACCGTCTTCGCGATGACGATCCACAAGAGCCAGGGCAGCCAGGCCGACACCGTGAGCGTCATCCTGCCGCCCGAGGACTCTCCGCTGCTGACCCGCGAGCTGTTCTACACCGCGGTCACGCGCGCCCAGCAGACGGTGCGGGTGGTCGGGTCCGAGGCCGCGGTGCGCGCGGCGGTCTCCCGCGAGGTGCAGCGGGCCACCGGGCTGCGCGCCCGCCTCAGCTCCGCGACGTGACCGACGTGACGCACGGCCACGTCACCCGGCCCCTGGCCGGCTGCGCGACGCCCGGCCGGCGGCTCGCTGAGTTGTCGTCGGTCGACGGCCAACCCCGGGCCGCCTCCCTCCTCCGCCTTGCGAGCCACTCGGCCGGACGCCGCTCGCTACGGCCGAGAGCCGGGCGACGTGACCGTCTTCGCCTGCTCCTCCGGCATCGGCTCGTAGTGGGCGAAGCTGCGGGTGAACGTGCCCGCACCGTGGGTCGACGAGCGCAGGTCGATCGCGTACCTGATCAGCTCGCGCTGCGGCACGTGCGCCCGGACCGTCGTCCGGTCCTCGCCGACCTTGTCGGTGCCGAGCAGCCGGCCGCGCCGGGCCGAGAGGTCGCTCATCACCGCGCCGACGTAGTCGTCGGGCACGATCACCGCGACCTCGTCGTAGGGCTCGAGCATCGAGACCGTCGCGGACTCGGCGGCGTCGCGCAGCGCGAGCGCACCGGCGCTCTGGAAGGCCATGTCCGAGGAGTCCACGCTGTGCGACTTGCCGTCGGTCAGGGTGACCCGCAGGTCGACCACCGGGAAGCCCGCGCGGACGCCGCGTTCCATCTGCGCCCGGACCCCCTTCTCGACGCTCGCGAAGAACTGCCGCGGCACCGCGCCGCCGACGACCTTGTCGAGGAACTCGAACCCGCTGCCCTCGGGGAGCGGCTCGACGGTGATGTCGCAGATCGCGTACTGGCCGTGCCCGCCGGACTGCTTGACGTGGCGGCCGTGCCCGGTGGCCGGTCCGGCGAAGCACTCGCGCAGCGGCACGATCACCTCGCGCTGCTCGACCGAGACGCCGTAGCGCTGCTGGAGCCGTTCCAGGGCCACCTCGCCGTGCGACTCGCCCAGCACCCAGATCACCAGCTGGCCGGTCTCGACGTTGTTCTCCACCCGGAGGCTGGGGTCCTCGGCGGCGAGGCGGGACAGTGCCGACGACAGCTTGTCCTCGTCGGAGCGGGTCGCGGCCTCGATCGCGATCGGCAGCAGCGGCTCGGGCATGTCCCAGGGCCGCAGCACCAGCGGCCGGTCGACGTTGGACAGCGTGTCGCCGGTCTCCGCGCGGGAGAGCCGCCCGATCGTGGCGATGTCGCCGGCGACGACCCGGGTCGCCGGCACGTTCTGCGCGCCGAACGGATGCGCCAGTACGCCGATCCGCTCGTCCTCGTCGTGGTCCTCGTGCCCGACCACGTCGGTGAAGAACGCGGAGAAGTGCCCCGACACGTGCACCGGCACGTCGGGGTCGAGGGTGCCGGAGAACACCCGGACGAGGCTGACGCGCCCGACGTACGGGTCGCTGGCCGTCTTCACGACCTCGGCCACCAGCGGGCCGGACGGATCGCAGCTGATGCCCTCGACCGGCTTCCCCTCCGGGGTGTACACCTCCGGCGCCACGTGCTCCTGCGGTGACGGGAAGGCGCGCACGCACAGGTCGATCAGCTCGCCGAGCCCGACCCCGGTGGTGGCGCAGACCGGGATCACCGGGAAGAACCCGGCTCGCGCGATCGCCTTCTCCAGGTCGTCGATCAGCACGTCCTCGTCGATCTTCTCGCCGGCGAGGTAGCGATCCATCAGCGACTCGTCCTCGGACTCCTCGATCACGCCCTCGATCAGCTCGCCGCGCCGCGGGTCGTCGCCCCCGGAATGAGACGCAGCGCCGGTGATCAGCCCGAGCAGCCGATCGCCCTCGTGCAGGTACACCGGCAGCACCTTGTCGCCGAAGGCCGCCTGGGCCGCTCGCACGACGCCGTCGGTGTCGGCGCGGGCGTGGTCGAGCTTGGTGACGACCACGGCGCGGGGCATCCCGACGGCGCTGCACTCGCGCCACAGCTGGCGGGTCCCGTCGTCGACGCCCTCGTTGGCACCCAGCACGAAGAGCGCGCAGTCGGCGGCGCGGAGGCCGGCGCGGAGCTCGCCGACGAAGTCGGCGTACCCCGGGGTGTCGATCAGGTTGACCTTGGTGCCGGCGTGGACCAGGGGCGCGACGGCGAGCGAGCTGGAGCGCTGGTGGGTGCGCTCAGAGTCCTCGGTGTCGCACACGGTGGTCCCGTCGACGACCGAACCGGCGCGGGGGATGGCGCCCGAGTGGGCGAGGAGGGCCTCGACGAGCGAGGTCTTGCCTGACTGCGTGGGCCCGACCAGGACGACGTTGCGGATCCGGTCGGGCCCGGTCGCCTCAAGGTCGTGGTCGGAGCCCTTTCGTGCGTGCTTCTCGGCCATGGGTCCAACCAACTCCGGTCGGCGCCGGTGCGCAAGGCCCCCGCGACAGCCGCTGGACGAGTGCGCCGCCGTGCGACGGGAGCACCAGCACGTCGTCGCGCAGCTGCGGCCCGTTCGGCGTACCGAACAGCAGGCGGGCCGGTGCGTCGACCGGCACCTGACCCGCGTCGTCACCGAAGTTGACGGCGACGACGACGTCGTCACGGGACAGCACGAAGAGCCGGCGCTCCTCGTCGACCGTGCAGGAGACGGAGCCGAACCACGGATCGGTCAGCGCCGGGACCGTGCGGCGCAGCGTCAGCAGCTGCCGGTACGCCGTGAGCACGACGGCGTGGTCTCCCGCGGCCGCCTCGGACCAGTCCAGCCGGGAGCGCCTGAAGGTCTCCGGGTCCTGAGGGTCCGGCACGACGGCGGGGTCCCAGCCCATCCGCTCGAACTCGGCCAGCCGACCCTCAGCCGTGGCCCGGCCGAGCTCCGGCTCCGGGTGGGAGGTGAAGAACTGGAACGGCGAGCTCGCCGCCCACTCCTCGCCCTGGAAGAGCATCGGCGTGAACGGGCCGGCCAGGGTGAGCAGGGCGGCGCAGACGAGCTGGTCGACGTCGAGGTGCCCGGGCGACGGGTCCGAGAGCCGGTCGCCGCGGGCCCGGTTGCCGACCTGGTCGTGGTTCTGGCTGCAGACGACCAGCCGCCAGGTCGGCATCGCCACGGTGTCGACCGGCGCGCCGTGGTCGCGACTCCGGAAGCTCGACCAGGTGCCGTCGTGGAAGAAGCCGCTCTCGCACACCTTCGCCAGCGCCGAGAGCGGTGCGAAGTCCCCGTAGTAGCCGCTGGTCTCGCCGGTCAGTGCCACGTGCACGGCGTGGTGGAAGTCGTCGCTCCACTGGGCGTCCAGGCCGAACCCGCGCGCCTCCCGCGGCGTGACCAGCTGGGTGTCGTTGAGGTCGGACTCCGCGATCAGGGTGAGCGGGCGGCGCTGGTGTGCCGACAGCGCCGCGACCTCGACCGCGAGCTCCTCGAGGAGGTGCACGGGCGACTCGTCGACAAGTGCGTGCACCGCGTCGAGCCGGAGCCCGTCGACGTGGAAGTCCTCCAGCCACATCAGCGCGTTGTCCAGGACGTACCGGCGCACCTCGTGCGACCCGTCGCCGTCGAGGTTGACCAGCGAGCCCCAGGTGTTCGCGCCCTCCGCCTTGAGGTACGGACCGAACTCCGGCAGGTAGTTCCCCGACGGTCCCAGGTGGTTGTAGACGACGTCCTGGACCACACCGAGGCCGGCCGCGTGGGCGGCGTCGACGAACCGCTGGTACGCCGCCGGCCCGCCGTAGGCCTCGTGGACCGCCGACCACAGGACGCCGTCGTAGCCCCAGTTGTGGACGCCGTTGAAGGCGTTGACCGGCATCAGCTCGACCAGGTCGACGCCCAGCTCGACCAGGTGGCCGAGGCGCTCGGTCGCCGCGTCCAGGGTGCCCTCCGTCGTGAAGGTCCCGACGTGCAGCTCGTAGAGCACCGACCCCGCGAGCTGGCGGCCGGTCCAGGACCGGTCGGTCCACGCGAAGGCGGTGGGGTCGAACGTCCGCGAGCGTGCGTGCACGCCGTGCGGCTGGCGGCGGGAGCGCGGGTCGGGCAACGGGTCCTCGCGGTCGTCGAGGAGGTACCCGTAGTCGACCTCGCCGGCCGGCGTCGCGCCGTCAGGGGTCCACCAGCCGTCGTCGATCCGCACCATGGCGACGACCTCGTCCCCGACGCTGAGCCGGACCCGCTCGCAGCGCGGCGCCCAGACATCGAACCGGCCGCGGTCCCGATGCCGGGCCATCACTCCGCCCGGGTCAGCAGGGCGACCGGCAACCGGCGCAACACCAGCTCGAGCGGCGCCGCGCCCTCGAACGGGCGGTCCTCCGGAGCGAGCAGGTTGCGCCAGCGGCCGGCCGGGAGCGGCAGGGTGGTGTCCGCCCAGCCGCCTGCCCGCGCGAGCCCGACCGGCAGCCGCGTGCCGACGGTCACCGCACCGCCGCGGTCGAAGGCCAGCACGTGCGCCGCTGCCGGTCCGGTCGCGGCCAGGCCGGCGTACCGGTCGAAGAGGTCGGGTCGGTCGCGCCTGAGGCGGAGCGCGGCCCTGAGCACCCAGAGCTTGGCCAGGCCGGTGTCGGAGGCGCTCGACGGACGCGACGGTGTGCCGGTCCCGGCGAGCGCGTCGAGCAGCGCCCGGCGCCGGTCGAAGTCCACGGGTCGCCGGTTGTCGGGATCGACCAGGCTCTGCTCCCACAGCTCGCTGCCCTGGTAGACGTCGCACACACCCGGCGCGGTGGCCGCGACGAGCTTGGCCACGAGCGCGTTGCTCCAGCCGGGGGCGACCACCTGGTCGAGGAGCTCGGCAAGGATGGCGCGCACCGCCGGATCGTCGAACGCCGCGTCCACCGCCTCGTGCACCGCCTTCTCGTACGTCGGGTCGGGCTCCGTCCAGGTCGTGCGGACCGCCGCCTCGCGCATCGCCTTCTCGGCGTACGCGTGCAACCGGGGGCGCAGGTCGGGCACCGGGTCACCGTAGGGAGAGGCCGGCCATGCGCCCACGATCGCCTGCCACAGCAGCGAACCGAAGACCGGGTCCGGCAACGGCGCGCGTGCGAGCAGGCCCTCGAGTGCCTCCTCCCAGACCCCCGGCAGCTCCGCGAGCACGGTGATCCGGGCGCGGACGTCCTCACCGCGCTTCGTGTCGTGGGTCGACAGCGCGGTCATCGCGGCGGGTCGGCGCTGCTGGCGCTCCGCCATCGCCCGGTGGAAGTCCTCGGGTCGCACCGCGAACCACGAGGGGTCGCCGCCCACCTCGTTGAGCGAGGTGAGCCGAGGGTGCCGGTAGAACGCACAGTCCTCGACACCCTTGGCCATCACCATCCCGCTGGTCTGCTGGAACCGGGCGGCCGCAGGGTGTGCTGCGTCGCCGAGCTCCTCGGCGATCGCGCCGATGGCCGCGGCCAGGTCCGGACGGGCGGTCCGCGCCCGCTGGACGGCCGTCTCCAGGTGCTCGCGGCCGTCGGGGAGGTAGGACCGGTAGACCGGGAAGCAGGCCAGCAGCTCGGCGACCGCGGCCTCTGCCGCCGCCTCTCCGACACCGGTCCCATCGCGCAGCTCGCGCACGATGCGCCGCGTCTCGGAGCGCAGGATGCCGGTCGCGACCTCGAGCTTGCGGTCGTGCTCCTCGCGGTCCCAGTCGGCAGGTTCACCACGCAGCCGGCTGTCGAGCGCGGTCAGCGGCTCCTCGCCGGCAGGGTCTACGAGCACGCGGTCGATCAGCGCCAGGGCGTCGTACCCGGTGGTGCCGGCCGTGGCCCACGTGTCCGGGAGCTCCTCGTCCGCGGCGAGGATCTTCTCGACCACGACGTAGGGCCGGCCGGTCAGCCCGGCGAGCCCGTCGAGGTAGCCCTTCGGGTCGCGGAGGCCGTCGGGATGATCCACACGGAGGCCGTCGACGAGGCTCTCGCGCAGCCAGCGCCCGATCTCGGTGTGGGTCGCAGCGAAGACGTCCGGGTCCTCGACGCGGACCGCCGCCAGCGTGCTCACTGCGAAGAACCTGCGGTAGTTGAGGTCCGCGTCGGCCCGGCGCCAGCTGATCAGCTCGTAGTGCTGCCGGGCGTGCACCGCACTGGCGTCCACGCCGTTCCTGCCCAGGTCGTCCGCCGTGCCCGCAGCGATGGGGAACCGGTGGTCGTGGTAGCGAAGCTCACCGCCGACCACCTCCAGGTGCGCGATGGCGCCGTCGTCGTCGGGCAGGTCCTCGTCGGCGAGTACCGGGATGCGCAGCCGCCCGTTGCCGAACGCCCAGTCGACGTCGAACGCCCGGGCACGGACCGACTCGGGACCGTGCTCGAGGACGTCCCACCACCAGTGGTTCTCGGCCGGCGTGGCCACGCCGACGTGGTTCGGGACGATGTCGACGAGCACGCCCATCCCGAGTCGACGCGCCTCGGCCGACAGCGCCTCGAGGCCCTCGGCACCCCCGCGCGCCTGGTCGACGTGGTCGAACGCGACGACGTCGTACCCGTGCGCGCTCCCCGGCTCGGCCGCCAGCAGGGGCGAGAGGTAGACCCAGTCGACGCCGAGATCATCGAGGTAAGGAAGCTGCCGGGTCGCCTCGACCAGGTCGAACGCGTCGGTGATCTGGAGGCGGTAGGTGCTGGTCGGCGCTCTCACGCGAGTCCTTCGGAGACGGGTGTCAGCGACGCTGCCACCGACGGGTCGGCGTCCTCGTCGCGGAGGTCGCGCCCCTCGCGCAGCACCAGGGTCGAGCGCTTCTCGAGGACGAGCGTGTCGCCGGCGACCAGCGACCGCTCCTCGTCCACGACCCCGCCGGTGTTGACCACGATGTTCCACGCAGCGCAGTAGTCGAGCGGAGGCAGGGTCACCTCCAGCCGGTCGCCGACGTTGAAGAACAGCAGGAAGTGGTCGTCGACGATGCGCTCCCCGCGCGGGTCGACCCCTTCGATGCCGCGTCCGTTCAGGTACATGCCCAGCGCGGTGCCGCCGGCGTCCCAGTCCTCGTCCGCCATGGCGCGGCCGTCGGGGTGCAGCCAGACGATGTCGTCGAGACGCTCCCCGTCGCGCACCGCCGTGCCGGTGAAGAACCGCCTGCGCCGGAACGTCGGGTGCTCCCGGCGCAGCCGGACGAGGGCAGCGGTGTAGTCGATCAGCGTCCGGTCGGCCTGGTCCCAGTGCACCCACGAGATCTCGGAGTCCTGCGCGTAGCCGTTGTTGTTCCCACCCTGGCTGCGACCGAGCTCGTCACCGTGCAGCAGCATCGGCACGCCCTGGCTCAGCAGCAGCGTCGCAAGCAGGTTGCGCTGGTCGCGCGAGCGCAGCGCGAGCACCTCCGCGTCGTCCGTCGGACCCTCGACGCCGTGGTTCCAGGACCGGTTGTGGCTCTCGCCGTCCTTGTTGTCCTCGCCGTTCGCCTCGTTGTGCTTCTGCTCGTAGGAGACCAGGTCGCGCAGCGTGAAGCCGTCGTGGGCGGTGACGAAGTTGATGCTCGCGAACGGGCGCCGCCCGGAGTTCTCGTAGAGATCGGCCGATCCCGCGAGCCGGGTCGCGACCTCGCCCAGCCTCGGCTCACCCCTCCAGAAGTCGCGGACGGTGTCGCGGTACGCGCCGTTCCACTCGGTCCACTGCGGCGGGAAGTTGCCGACCTGGTAGCCACCGGGGCCGATGTCCCACGGCTCCGCGATCAGCTTCACCCGGCTGACCACGGGGTCCTGCTGCACCATCTCGAAGAAGGTGGCCAGCCGGTCGACCTCGTAGAACTCGCGCGCGAGCGTTGCCGCGAGGTCGAACCGGAAGCCGTCGACGTGCATCTCGGAGACCCAGTAGCGCAGCGAGTCCATGATCAGCTGCAGGGAGTGCGGGTGCCGCACGTTCAGCGAGTTGCCGGTGCCCGTGTAGTCCAGGTAGTACTGCGGGTCGTCGTCGACCAGCCGGTAGTACGCCGGGTTGTCGATGCCCTTGAAGCTGAGCGTCGGCCCGAGGTGGTTGCCCTCGGCCGTGTGGTTGTAGACCACGTCGAGGATCACCTCGATCCCGGCGGCGTGCAGCGCCTTCACCATGCCCTTGAACTCCGCGACCTGCAGCCCGGCACTCTCCGAGGCGGTCGAGGCGTACGCCTCGTGCGGTGCGAAGAAGCCGAGGGTGTTGTAGCCCCAGTAGTTGCGCAGGCCCTTCTCGAGCAGCGTCTGGTCCTGGGCGAACTGGTGGACCGGCATCAGCTCGACCGCCGTGACACCGAGGCGGAGCAGGTGGTCGAGGACGGCGGGGTGGGCGAGGCCGGCGTACGTGCCGCGGAGCTGCTCGGGGACGTCCGGGTGCAGGAAGGTCAGGCCCTTGACGTGCGCCTCGTAGACGACGGTGTCGGCGTACGGCACCTCGAGCCGGCGGTCGCCCTCCCAGTCGAAGTACGGATCGGTGACGACGCCGTGCAGCATGTGCGCCGCGGAGTCGTCGTCGTTGCGGGACTCGGGATCGCCGAACCGGTAGCCGAACAGTGACTCGTCCCAGTCGATCTCCCCGGTCGTGGCACGGGCGTAGGGGTCGAGGAGCAGCTTTGCCGGGTTGCAGCGCAGGCCCTGGGCCGGGTCCCACGGGCCGTGCACGCGGAATCCGTAGCGCTGGCCGGGACGCACGGCCGGCAGGTAGCAGTGCCAGACGTAGGCGTCGACCTCCGTCAGCGGGACGCGCTGCTCGGCCCCGTCGTCGTCGAACAGGCACAGGTCGACGCCCTCGGCTACCTCGCTGAACAGGGCGAAATTCGTCCCCACACCGTCGAATGACGCGCCCAGCGGGTACGGCTTGCCGGGCCAGGTGTTCACGCAGCTCCTCGGGTGTCGTGCGACCGGGCGATCGCCACGCCTGTTACCCGCTCCGGGGCGCTGCGATGCGTCAGGTCCCGTTGGCCGAGAAGTGCTGCAGGTCCTTGAGCGAGTGCCAGCTGCCGCCCCAGCCCCAGCCGACGGCAGTGAACGCCCGGACGACGGGGCCGCCGGGGAGGATCATCCCGGGTCGCACCCGGCCGCGGTCGCGGTAGGCGCTCGCCAGCTCGGGGAGCACCAGGTCGCCCTTGAGGTAGGGGTTCTGGAAGGGGTTGACGTCGACCGCGAGCCCGTACGCGTGCTGGCTGTACGTCGTCGCGCCCCGCACCGCGCGACAGTTGAACGCGCTGGTGTCGTTGCCGTCGCCCGTCGGGGGCGCGGTCTGCTCGGCCTTCGGGGTGATCCGCATCTCCTCGATCGGGAACCTCGCGTCGTAGAGGTCGTGGAAGACCTTCACGACGTCGGTCGCGGCGCTCCGGTTCACGAGCAGCTCGCCGGTGTGCCGGGCACCGTCGAACCCGCGGAAGGTGAGCCGCACCCAGGACAGGTCCTTCGCGGCCACCGGGCAGCCTGCAGCCCAGGTCGACCGTGCCAGCACCGCCGCGGGTGCGGGAGTCGCGACCCGGGACGCGAAGCTCGTCCCCGGCAGCGCCGGGATCGAGTCGGGCAGCGTGAAGCGGCGGTCGCGCAGCTCCGGCGGGGTCGGCTGGATCTCGCCGAAGCCCGCGGGCGTGACCGGGAGCGGACGGGTGCCGAGCCAGGACGGCGGGACCGTGCCGAGCGCCGGCACGGCGGTCGGAGTGCTGCTGGGGGTCGAGCCTGTCGAGACCCCGCCACCCCCGGTGGTCGAGCCGCTCCCGGTGGTCGAGCCGGTCGAGACCCCGCTCCCGGTGGTCGAGCCGGTCGACACCCCGCCCGGCGCCGCGGCGGGCGTCCCACCGCACGCGGCCACGGCCAGCAGCAGCATCATCCCGGCCACCGACGTACGCATGGGTCGACTGTAGGTGCGCCCTGTCTGCATGATGGCCACGTGCATCGGGCTCGGGTGAAGGTCGTGGTGGCGCTGGCTGCCGCGGCGGCCCTCGTGTCGGGATGCGCCGGCACCGGCCCCACCGCCGCGCCCAGCCCTCGCTCGGGGGAGGGCGCCTTCGCCGACCTCTCCGGCCGGCAGGTCGCCGAGGCGACGGCGGCAGCGCTGAAGAAGGTCTCGTCGGTCCATCTGGAGGGGACCGGCAGGTACCGGGGCGACGACGCCACGATGGACGTCGCCGTCAACAGGGCGGGGACCTGTGTCGGGGGCTTCGAGGTGGGCGGCGCTCGCTTCGACGTCATCCACGCACCCGACGGGCGGTGGCTCTTCCGGGCCAACGCGAGGTACTGGCAGCAGTTCGGACCACGCAGGCACCACGCGCAGCTGGTCGAGCGGTTCGGCGACCACTGGGTCGACGTGTCCGACGAAGACCTCAGCGACGAGCTCAAGGCCAACTGCGACCTCTCGGCGCTGCGGGCGGAGATCATCCCCGACGACGTCGACGGCTGCGTCAAGGGCCTCGGCGGGCCGGCGACGGAGGAGCCGACCGTCCAGGTGATGTGCGACGACACCCGCGTCTGGGTGCAGGCGGTTGCCCCGCACCGTCCTGTGAAGTACGACGGGCCGCACGGCGACGACATCGAGGACATCACCTTCAGCGACTACGACCGGCCCGTGAAGGTCGACCTGCCTCCGGACGACCAGATCATCGGCGTGGGCGACAGCGCCCTGGTGTGACCCGATCCACCTACGATGGCCGCATGGAGCGCAGCATCTACGAGGCCGACCACGAGTCCTTCCGCCAGTCCGTCCGGGAGTTCCTCGAGCGGGAGGTCAAGCCGCACCTCGAGGACTGGATCGACCAGAAGGCGATCCCGCGGGAGTTCTGGCTCGCCGCGGGCAAGCAGGGCTTCCTGGGGCTGGAGATCCCCGAGGAGTACGGCGGGTCCGAGGCCGGTGACTACCGGTTCAACGCCGTGCTGACCGAGGAGCTCGCCAAGGTCAACATGGCGCTGCCGAGCTGCGTCGGCATCCACGCGGACATCGTGGCGCCGTACCTGGTGCACCTGACCACCACCGACCAGAAGAAGCGCTGGCTCCCGCGCTTCTGCTCCGGCGAGCTGCTGACCGCGATCGGCATGACCGAGCCGAGCGGCGGCTCGGACCTCGCGGCTCTGAAGACCACGGCGGTCCGCGACGGCAACGAGTTCGTGATCAACGGCTCGAAGACCTTCATCACCAACGGCTACTCCGCCGACCTCGTCATCGTCGCCGCGCGCACCACCCCGGAGAAGAAGGCCCGGGGCATCACGCTGTTCGGCGTCGACACGACGCTCGAGGGCTACTCGAAGGGCCGCAAGCTCGACAAGGTCGGGCAGCCCGAGTCCGACACCGCCGAGCTGTTCTTCGAGAACGTCCGGGTCGGCGAGGACGCGATCATCGGGGAGTTCGACAACGGCTTCATCCACATGATGCAGTGGCTGCCGCAGGAGCGGCTCGGGTCCGCGATCACCAACCTGGCGCACGCGCGGGAGATCCTCGACGAGACGATCGCCTACTGCCACGACCGGTCGGCCTTCGGGCAGTCGATCGGGCAGTTCCAGCACAACAAGTTCCTGCTGGCCGAGCTGGTCACGCAGGCCGAGGTCAGCCAGGCCTTCGTCGACCAGTGCGTGCTGGCCCACCGGCAGGGTGAGCTCACCGCGATCGACGCCGCGAAGGCGAAGTGGTGGACCTCCCAGGTCCAGAACGACATCCTCGACGCCTGCGTCCAGCTGCACGGCGGCTACGGCTACATGAACGAGTACCGCGCGGCACGCGCGTGGCGCGATGCCCGGGTGACAAAGATCTGGGCCGGCTCGAACGAGATCATGAAGGAGCTCATCGGGCGCGACCTGGGCTTCTGACCTCGCCGATGCGGATGTTCGTCGCGGCCGTGCCGCCGCTCGACGTGCTCGAGGACCTCGAGGAGTTCCTGTCCGTACGCCGCGAGGCGGCTGCCTTCCGCTGGACGGTCCCGGAGCAGTGGCACCTCACCCTCGCGTTCCTCGCCGAGGTCCCGGACCGGACCCACGACGACCTGGTCGAACGGCTGTCGCGGGCGGCGCGCAAGCGCCACCCGATGCGCGCGACGATCGGTGGCGGCGGTGCGTTTCCCCATGTGGGGCGGGCGAAGGTCCTCTGGGCAGGAGTCTCGCTCGACGACCCCGAGGAGCTGCGTCGCCTCGCGACCGGCTGCCGTGCCGCGGCCGCCCGGGCCGGCATCGAGGTGGCCGGCGAGCGCTTCAAGCCGCACCTGACCCTCGCCCGGATGGGCCACCCGGTCGAGGCAACGCCCTGGGTGCGGCTGCTCGACGGCTATCGCGGCCCGGCGTACGACCTCGACGAGATCAGCCTGATCGCCTCGCACCTGGGCGAGGGTCCGCGGAAGCGGCCCCGGTACGAGGTGCTCGAGACGTTCCGACTCGGGGTTGGAGGGTGAGCCGCCGCGTCGTGCGACACTCACCGGATGGCCGTGGTCCCCGTCTGGTTGGGTGACCTGCCACTCCCTCTCCGGTCCGCACTCGTCGGAGCAGCGGGCCTCGGTGCTCTTGGCGGCCTCGCCGGGCTCGTGCTGGGGCTCATCGCACATCCGGCGACCGCGTGGTTCGCGATCCTCGAGGTCGGCGTGCCGACAGGCATGCTGGGAGGTGTCCTCGGCCTCCTCGGCGGTTGGGTCGCCGGTCGGCTTCGGCCGTAGCAACCGGCACCAGGGCTGTAAGCAGCCGCGATCCGGCTCGGCTGAGCTCCCGGCGCGGCCGGCGGGCTAGCCTGCGATCGTGACCGTCGCCCGCAAGCTGCAGATACCGGCCGCGGCGACGGTGGTGGTCCTGGGGCAGCCCGCCGACGTCGACCTCGAGATCCCGGGCGACTGCCTGGTGCTGAGCGATCCTGCGGACGCGGCGGAGGCAGCGGCGGTGATCGGCTTCGTCGTACGGGCGGGCGATCTCGACGAGCTCGGCGGTCCGGTGCTGGCCGCCGCGCGGGAGGATCGGGTCGCCTGGATCGCCTACCCGAAGGCACGCCAGCTCGGCACCGACCTCAACCGCGACATCCTCGCCGAGCTGGTCCAGGGGCGTGGCGCGCAGCCGGTCCGGTCGGTCTCGCTGGGCAGCGTCTGGTCGGCGCTGCGGTTCCGGCCGCTCTGAGGTTCAGCAGGAATCTGCTGAACCGGGCCGACCGGGAATTGTCGGTGCTGGCTGGTCGAATGGATGCAGGGTCGATCACCACTACTCGGGAGGTGTCGGTGCCGACGTACCTGGCAGAACGAGCTCCAAACCCACGTGACCTCGAGCTCGGCCGGCTCGGACCGCCGACCCGGAGCCTGCAGCCGTTGAGCGACCGCGACGTGCTCCTTGCCGGCCGGCGGGCGCGCATCGCGGAGAACCGGGCGAACGGTCAGCGGTGGCTCTGCTTCGTCGAGTTCTACCGCCGCCGGCTCGACACCGAGGAGCAGAAGCGAGCAGCGTCCCCGCACTTCGCACTCACAGCCCGACAGGAGACGGTGGTCGAGATCGGCTCGCTCTGGGGGATGGATGCCGCGCGGGTGCGCAAGGAGCTCAACGTCGCGCTCCATCTCTGCCAGTACGCCGAGCCGATCCGGGAGATGTGCGAGGCCGGGCAGCTCGACGGCTACCGGGCGAGCCTGGTCGCCGACGCGGCTCGACAGAAGCTGGACTCCGCAGACGAGATCGCGAAGTTCATGACCAGGATGCTGACCTTCCTGCGCAAGAGTCTGACCGGCGTCGACGGTGACCCGGAGTCCGAACCGCTGGTCACCTGCACGGTGCGGCAGCTGCGCAACAAGATCGACTACGAGATCCGCAAGCTGCAGCCGACGCGGGAGGACGAGCTGTTCCGCCGCGCCTTCGAGTCACGCGGCGCCTGGGCACGCGACGACGTGCCCGGCATGGGCTGGCTGTCGGTCAACGGCCGCATCGACAAGGTCAGGCTCGCCGACCACCGGCTGAAGCTGGCGGCCCGGCGCCGACGCCAGCAGGGCGACGAGCGGACCATCGACCAGCTCAAGGCCGATCTCGCGCTGGACCTCCTGATCGGGACGCAGGACGCGGCACCGGTGCCGGTGTACGCGCGACCGATCGTCAACCTCACCGTCCCGATCCAGACCCTGATGGGGATCGCCGACGATCCCGGGGTGCTGTCCGGTGGCACGGTGGTGCCGGCCTCGCTCGCCCGGATGATCGCCCACGAACCGGGCGGCACCTGGCACCGGATGCTCACCGACGAGGCCGGCCACCTGGTGGAGCTCTCCACGAAGAGCTACCGACCGACCGGCCCGATCTGGCGCCAGGTGGTGGCCGAGCACTCCACCTGCTTCCGGCCCGGGTGCGACGCTCCCTCGACCGAGGACGACCTCGACCACCGGGTCGCCTGGCCGCTCGGGGCGACCGACACCGCCAACCTCTGGCCAGGCTGCCGCGCCGACCACCGCACCAAGCACGCGCCCGGGTTCGCCATCGAGCAGGCCTCCGACGGCGGCTACGTGTTGCGCACCGCGTCCGGCTTTCGCCATCCGATCGCTCGCACGACGCACCCTGTGTCCGACGACTTCTCGTGGGCCGACCTGGAAGCCGACGGATTTCAGCTCTCCGCGACTGAACTTCGCGACGCGATCGTCGGTCTGCGCGACTGGGCCGAGCTCAACCGGCCGCGGTCACCGGAGCAGCTCTGGGAGGAGGACTTCGACGAGGGGCTGACCGAGGAGGAGTGGGCAGCGACCTACGCGTAGACGCACGCGGGAGCCGTAGGCTCCCGGCATGAGGATCGCGGTGATCGGGACCGGCTCTGCCGGCAGGCAGCTGGCCGACGGGTTCCGGCGGATCGGGCACGACGTCGTGGTCGGCACCCGCGATCCGGCGGCGACCGCGCAGCGCGACGAGTGGGCCGGCAACGACGTACCGCTGGTCGCGATGGCCGACGCCACCACCGGCGCGGACCTGGTCGTCAACGCGACCGGGGGAATGGTCAGCCTCGAGGCGATGGCGCAGGTCGACCTCGACGGCAAGGTGCTCATCGACGTCTCGAACCCGCTGGACTTCTCCGACGGGTTCCCGCCGCGTCTCAGCGTGGCGGACACCGACAGCCTCGCCGAGCAGATCCAGCGCGCGCACCCCGAGGCGCGGGTGGTCAAGGCGCTGAACACCGTGAACGGTGCGGTGATGGTCGATCCGGGCCGGCTCGCGGAGGCGACCACGATCTTCGTCGCCGGCGACGACCCGCCCGCCCGTGAGGCCGTCCGCGCGCTGCTCGGGGAGCTCGGCTGGGTGGACATCGTCGAGTTCCCCAGCCTCGAGGCTGCCCGCGGACTCGAGATGTGGCTGCCGCTCTGGGTGCGGCTGATGGCCAACCTCGGTACGGCCGATTTCAACCTTCGGCTCGTCCGCTGAGGGGCGCTGAGACAGGAAATCCGGGCGAAACGAGCGTTGGCTAGGGTCGCTGCATGTCCTACCTGCTTCGCGTCGAGCTGCCTGACGTCCCGGGATCGCTGGGCCGGCTGGCGAGTGCGATCGGTGCCTCGGGGGCCAACATCGACGCGATCGAGATCGTCGGCCGTGACGCTGAGGCGGGCACGGCGATCGACGACGTGTTCATCGCCGCGGACGCCGAGGTGATGCCGGACAGCATCGTCTCTGCGTGCACCTCCCTCGACGGGGTCAAGGTCCTCTGGATCTCGCGGTACGCCGCCGGCGGCAACCTCTTCCTGGACCTCGAGGCCGTCGAGTCGATGACCGAGGACCCGGCGAAGGCGATCGAGCGGCTCGTGGACTCGTTGCCGACGGTCTTCCTGGTCGACTGGGGGGTGCACCTGCGCCGCGACGGCGAGACGGCAACTGTCGTGCACGGCACGCCGGCGGCCCCGACGGAGATCCCCGAGAAGATCGTCTGGCCGGCGAACCTCGAGAAGGGTCAGCTGGTCGAGGTGCCGGAGGAGTGGTCCGACCTGCTGGTCGCGGGC
This sequence comes from Marmoricola sp. URHA0025 HA25, assembly GCF_054059435.1. Taxonomy (NCBI): domain Bacteria; kingdom Bacillati; phylum Actinomycetota; class Actinomycetes; order Propionibacteriales; family Nocardioidaceae; genus Marmoricola; species Marmoricola sp. URHA0025 HA25. The sequence goes on along the minus strand of NZ_JBSSCD010000001.1, from coordinate 4,087,811 downwards.
TCGCCCCTCGGCAACGACGAGCTGGTCGTCGTCGGCCGGCGCGGCGGACCGGAGTTCCTCGACTCCGAGATCGCCCGGCTGGCGCACCTCATCGCGATGGCCGCCTCGCTGCGCCGCAACGCCTGACCGCTCGGGGTCCGGTCAGTCGACGGGCTCGAGCAGGAAGACGGGGATCAGCCGGTCGGTCTTCTTCTGGTACTCGCCGTACGTCGGCCACGTGTCGACGGCGTACTGCCACCACTCGGCGCGCTCGTCGCCCTCCAGCAGGCGGGCACGGTAGGTCTTCTTGACCGGACCGTCCTGGAGGTCGACCTCCGCGTGCGCGAGGAAGTTGTGGTACCACTCGGGCTGCTGGGGGGAGCCACCCTTGGAGGCGATGGCGACGTACTTGCCGTCGCGCTCGACCCTCATCACGGGGTTCTTCCGCAGCTTGCCCGACTTCACGCCGACCGACGTGATCACCACGATGGGGTCGCCGGTGCGCTCGAGCACGGTCGCCTCGGTCCCGCCGGAGGCCTCGAACCGCTCGACCTGCTCGCGGACCCAGTCCTGCGCGCTCGGCGCGTACTCACCTTGAAGCGTCATGTCAGGGGAATGCCCGAGACGGGCGCGAACATTCCCCACCGGCTCAGGCGGGCGCCAGCGCCTTGTCGAGCTCCCGCTCGATCGCCGACTTCGGCCGGGCACCGGTGAGCTGGAGGACCGGCTCGCCGCCGTCGAAGAGCAGCATCGTCGGCAGCCCCAGCACGCGGTAGCGCGCGGACACGAGCGGGTTCTCGTCGGAGTTGATCTTCACCACACGCAAGGTGTCGGTGCGCTCCTCGGCGATCTTCTCGACGACCGGCGCCACCAGGTGGCACGGGCCGCACCACTGCGCCCAGAACTCCACCAGCACCGGGAGCTCGGAGCCGAGCACCTCCGCCTCGAACTGGTCGTCGGTGATCTCGTGGACTGCACTCATCGTTGCTCCTTCGGGGTCCGGTAGCTCTCGGCCTGGGCGAGGAGGTCCGCCAGCTGGCTGCGCAGGCCCGACAGCTCGGCGATGCGGTCGTCGATGTCCGCGATCCGGTCCCGGTACGCCGAGAGCGAGGCCGGGCAGACGTCCGCCCGGTCGTTCCCGGCGCGCAGGCACTCGACGAACGGATGGATCTGCTCGGCGGTCAGCCCGAGCGACAGCAGCGCCCGCACCTCCCGCACGACCCGCACGTCGGCGTCGTCGTAGAGGCGGTAGCCGTTGGTGGCGCGACGCGGGCTGATCAGGCCGCGCGACTCGTAGTAGCGCACCGCCTTCACGGTGACGCCGGCGCGCTCGGCCACGCCTTTGATGGACATGGTCTCGCTCTGCATGGTGGTCTCCTCGTCGACGACCGTAGACGTTGCCCCCAGGGTCAAGGTCAAGCCCTCGCTGGTTGAGCCTGTCGAGACGCCGATAGATTCCCGCCATGAGCGCGATCGAGGGCGTGAGCGAGATCTTCGACCCGGCCGACTGGGACGTCGTACCGGGGTTCGAGGACCTCACCGACCTGACCTACCACCGCGCCAGGGCGCACGGCACCGTGCGGATCGCGTTCGACCGGCCCGACGTGCTGAACGCGTTCCGGCCGCACACGGTCGACGAGCTGCTGCGCGCGCTGGAGCATGCCCGGACCTCCTCCGACGTCGGCTGCGTGCTGCTCACCGGCAACGGGCCGTCGGAGAAGAACAGCAAGTGGGCCTTCTGCACCGGGGGCGACCAGCGGATCCGCGGCAAGGCCGGTTACCAGTACGCCGACGGCGAGACCGCGGACACCGTGGACAAGGCGAAGATGGCCCGCCTGCACATCCTGGAGTGCCAGCGGCTGATCCGGTTCATGCCCAAGGTGGTGATCTGCCTGGTCAACGGCTGGGCGGCCGGAGGGGGCCACTCCCTGCACGTGGTGTGCGACCTGACCCTCGCCAGCGCCGAGCACGGGCGGTTCAAGCAGACCGACGCAGACGTCGGCTCGTTCGACGGCGGCTTCGGGTCGGCGTACCTCGCCCGTCAGGTGGGCCAGAAGGTCGCGCGGGAGATCTTCTTCCTGGGCCAGGAGTACTCCGCCGAGGACGGCGTGCGGATGGGCACGGTCAACCGGGCGGTGCCGCACGCCGAGCTCGAGAAGGTCGGCCTCGAGTGGGGCCGGCTGGTCAACAGCAAGAGCCCGACGGCGCAACGGATGCTGAAGTACTCCTTCAACCTCATCGACGACGGCCTGGTCGGGCAGCAGCTGTTCGCCGGCGAGGCGACGCGGCTCGCCTACATGACCGACGAAGCCCAGGAGGGCCGCGACCAGTTCCTGGAGAAGCGCGAGCCGGACTGGTCGCCGTACCCCTGGTACTACTGACGCCCCTGTCCGCTTGACCTTGACGCTGCGTCAACCCTGCACGCTGGTCCTCGAGGCCATCGGGGCCTCTTCCGAGCATGGCGGGAACCGCCAGGAGGAGTCAGGTGCAGCAGGTGGAGACAGTGGAGATCGTGGGTGAGCAGGTCCCGGGTCCGGCGATCAGCGTCCGGGGCCTGGAGAAGTCGTACAAGGAGCTGCGCGTCCTGCGCGGGGTGGACTTCGACGTGGCGCGGGGGAGCATCTTCGCGCTGCTCGGCTCGAACGGTGCGGGGAAGACCACGGTCGTGAACATCCTGGCCACCCTGCTCGAGGCTGACGCCGGCTCGGCCGTGGTCAACGGGTTCGATGCCGCCGCGGACGCCGCGGGCGTGCGTGAGTCGATCAGCCTCACCGGGCAGTTCGCGGCCGTCGACGAGGTGCTGACGGGACGGGAGAACCTCACGCTGGTCGCCCGGCTGCGGCATCTCGACGAACCCGGCGAGGTCGCCGACCGGCTGTTGGGACGGTTCGGACTCGCGGACGCCTCCGGACGCCGGGTGGCGACGTACTCGGGCGGCATGCGGCGCCGTCTGGACATCGCGATGAGCCTGATCGGCAGCCCGCCGGTGATCTTCCTCGACGAGCCGACCACCGGTCTCGACCCGCAGGCGCGGATCGAGGTCTGGCAGACGGTCAAGGAGCTCGCCCACGGCGGCACGACGGTGCTGCTGACCACGCAGTACCTCGACGAGGCCGAGCACCTCGCCGACCGGATCGCGATCCTCCACGAGGGCCGCATCCTGGTCAGCGGGACCCTCGCCGAGCTCAAGCAGCTCATCCCTCCGGCGAAGGTCGAGTACGTCGAGAAGCAGCCGAGCCTCGAGGACGTCTTCCTCGCACTTGTCGACAACCAGGGAGTGGCACGATGACCAGCACCCGCACGAACAGGCACCTCGTGGGCGACAACCTCGTCCTCCTCGGCCGGTCGCTGCGCCACATCCTCCGCAGCCCGGACACGATCATCACGACCGCGATCATGCCCATCGCGTTCATGCTGCTGTTCGTCTACGTGCTCGGCGGTGCGATCCGCACGGGAACCGACTCCTACGTCACCTACCTGCTGCCCGGCATCCTGGTCATCACGATCGCCTCGGGCATCTCCTACACGGCGTACCGGCTCTTCCTGGACATGCAGAGCGGCATCTTCCAGCGGTTCCAGTCGATGCCGATCGCACGGTCCGCGGTGCTGTGGGCGCACGTGCTGACCTCCTTGGTGGCCAACCTGGTCTCGCTCGCAGTCGTCGTGCTCGTCGCCCTGCTCATGGGCTTCCGCTCCGGCGCCGGGGTGCTGGCGTGGCTCGCGGTCTGCGGCATCCTGGTCCTCTTCACGTTGGCCCTGACCTGGCTCGCCGTCATCCCCGGCCTCACTGCGAAGTCGATCGACGGCGCGAGTGCGTTCTCCTACCCGCTGATCCTGCTGCCGTTCATCAGCTCGGCGTTCGTGCCCACCGACACCATGCCGGGCCCGGTGCGCGCCTTCGCCGAGCACCAGCCGGTGACCGCGATCGTCGACGCCGTTCGCGCGCTCTACGCCCAGCAGCCGGTGCAGAGCGACGTGTGGGCCGCGCTGGCGTGGTGCACCGGACTGCTCGTCGTCGCGTACGGTCTGGCGATGGCGGTCTACCGCAGGAGGTTCTCCTGACGAGCGCGCGGACGGGACAGGTCGTGGGCATGCTGACGATCGGGCAGCTGGCGTCCCACGCCGGGGTGACGGTCCGGGCGGTCCGGCACTACCACCAGGTCGGACTGCTTCCCGAGCCGCCGCGAGATGCGTCGGGCTACCGTGCGTACGACGCCGCCGCTGTCGTCCAGCTCATCAAGATCCGGACGCTTGCGGAGGCCGGCGTGCCGCTCTCCCGTGTGCACGACCTGCTGGATGCAGACGCCGAGACGTTCGCGGCGGCCACCGAGGAGATCGACCGTCGGCTCCGCACCGAGATCAGCTCGCTGCAGGCGCACCGCCGGCGGATCCGGCAGCTGGCCGCCGGCGACTCACTGGCACTTCCGGACGAGGTGGTCGGCTTTCTCGACCGGCTCCGCGACAGCGGCGTGCCGCCTGCGCTGGTCGAAGGCGAGCGCGATGGCTGGATCCTCGTCGCCGCCCGCTGGCCTGACCAGATCCCCGCGTTGATGACTGACAAGCATGCGCAGCTGGACGATCCGAGGATGTTGCAGCTCTACCGGTTGATCGGGGAGCTCGTCGAGGCCGGCGCCGACAACGACGTGCGGCTCGGCGCGGTCGCGGACCTCTTGGTCCAGATGCTGGAGGAGGCCGACGAGCGCGGCGAGCTGGAGCGACAGGGCCAGGAGATGGACGACGAAGGCTTCATCGCCCTCCTCGACTCCTTCGCCTCCGACTCACACCCGATGATGGCGCGCCTCCAGGAGCTGATCGCCGAGCGGGGCTGGACCGGATGGACACGGATCGAGAAGGTCTGACCTCCGCTCACGGCGCCGGCGCTACGGCTCGAACCGGTAACCCAGCCCTGGCTCGTTGACCAGGTGTGCGGGGTTGGCGGGGTCCGCCTCGAGCTTGCGTCGTAGCTGGCCCATGTAGAGCCGGAGGTTGCCGTGGGCGTTCTCGTACCCCGGACCCCAGACCTCGGCGAGGAGCTGGGCCTGGCTGAGCAGCTTGCCGGGATTGCGGACGAGCACCTCGAGCAGCTGCCACTCGGTCGGGGTCAGCCGTACGTCGGTGCCTTCGGACTCGTTGGTCACCCGACGGTTGGCCAGGTCGACCAGGAACTCGCCGAGCTTCACGACCGGCTGGTCCTCGGCGACCGGCGTACCGCGGCGGGTGATCGCGCGCATCCGGGCGAGCAGCTCGTCCATGCCGAACGGCTTGATCACGTAGTCGTCGGCACCTGCGTCGAGTGCATCGACCTTGTCCGCGCTGTCCGTGCGTCCGGACAGGACGAGGATGGGGACCGTGGTCCAGCCACGAAGCCCGGCGATGACCTCGGTGCCGTCCATGTCGGGCAGTCCCAGATCGAGGATGACCAGGTCGGGAGGGTGCGCTGCTGCGACCCGCAACGCCTCGGCGCCGGTGTCAGCGCTGAAGACCTCGTAGTGGCGCGCACGCAGGTTGATGGCCAGCGCGCGCAGGATCTGTGGCTCGTCGTCGACCACCAGGACGCGGGTCACCGGTCCCGCTCCGGGACGTTCTCGTGCACGGCCTCGAGGGCGACGACCATCGTGAGACCTCCTCCGGGCGTCTCGTCAGGCTCGAGTGTCCCGTGCATCGCCTCGGTGAGGCCGCGTGCGAGCGCCAGCCCGAGCCCGACGCCCGTGGTGTTGTCGGTGTCGCCGAGCCGCTGGAAGGGGAGGAACACCCGCTCGCGATCGGCCTCCGAGATGCCGGGGCCTCGGTCCACGACCCGGATCTCCACCCGATCGCCCAACCTGCTGGCGGTGACCAGCGGCGGACGGTCTCTCGGTGAGAATCGCTGCGCGTTCATGACCAGGTTGGCCAGGACCCGTTCCAGCAGTCCGGGGTCGGCGTACACCTCCGGCAGGTCCTCCGGCATGTCGAGCAGCGGACGGCCGTCCGAACCCAGGTTGTCGACGGCCCGGGCGACGACCTCGTCGAGCCGGACCGGCCCCATGTGCAGGGAGAGCGCGCCTGCCTGGAGCCGGCTCATGTCGAGGAGGTTGCTCACGAGTCCGGCCAGCCGGTCCAGCGACTCGTCGGCGGTCACGAGCAGCTCCCGCCGGTCCTCGTCGCCCAGGCGGATGTCGCTGCTCAGCAGGCTGGAGACCGAGGCCTTCGCAGCGGCCAGAGGGGTGCGCAGGTCGTGGCCGACCGCAGCGAGGAGGGCCGTCCGCATCCGGTCGGCTGCGGCGAGGGGTGCAGCTTCGGCGGCCTCTCCGGCGAGGCGGATCCGGTCGTGCACCAGGCCGACCTGCGCCGCGAGGGCGCCGATCAGGCGCTGGTCCTCGGCCTGGAGCAGGCCCCCCCGCAGGGCGAGGACGAGCCCGTCACCCGCCGGGACCTCGGTCTCGGCCTCGCTGGGTTCCGCGCACGGCGGGCCGGCGCTCGCCAGCCGATCCCAGCCCGCCTCACCCTTCTCGAACAAGGTCGCCGAGCGGAGACCGAAGGTCTCACGCACGCGTTCGAGCATCTCCAGGAGCGCTTCCTCGCCCCCCAGCACGCTCCCGGCGAGACCGGCGAGCACCCGCGCCTCCGACGCCGCCCGGGCGGCCTCACGCGTCCTGCGGGCGGCGAGGTCGACGACCGAGCTGACCAGGGTCGCGACCAGGATGAAGACGAACAGGGCGAGGGCGTTGTTGGTGTCGCGGATCGTAAGGGTGTGGAACGGCGGCGTGAAGAAGAAGTTCAGCAGCACCGATCCCGAGACCGCCGTCACCAGGGCGGGCAGCAGCCCGCCGACGAGCGCCACGACCACGGTCATCAGCAGGAACAGCAGCATGTCGCTGACCAGGTTCACGCTGCTGCGGAACGGCACCAGCAGCAGGGTGAGGAGGGGCGGCAGGACGACTGCGATCAGGAGGCCACGCACGCGACGCTGCCGGCTCAGTGCACCCCCGGCTCGGGGCAGGTTCGGGCCCCGCGCTCGTTCACCGTGGGTGACGATGTGCACGTCGATGTCGCCGGACGCGGCGATCGTGTTCGCGGCATTGCCCGGCCCGAGGATCCGGGCGAGCGCGGGACGACGGCTGTCCCCGAGCACGAGCTGGGTGGCGTTCTCGGCGCGGGCGAAGGCGAGCAACGCGCCGGGCACGTCGTCGCCGAGCACCTGGTGGAAGCTGCCGCCCAGCGACTCGACGAGCTGGCGCTGTGCGGCGAGCGCCTCGTGGCTGGCTCCCACGAGCCCGTCCGAGCGGGCGACGTGGACGGCGAGCAGGTCGCCCCCGCTCGACCGTGCGGCGATCCGTGCGGCACGCCGCACCAGGGTCTCGCCCTCCGGTCCGCCAGTGAGGCCGACCACGATGCGCTCGCGTGCCTCCCAGGTGCCGGTGATGTCGTGCTGCTCGCGGTATTGCTTGAGCGCGTCGTCGACGCGGTCGGCGGTCCACAACAGGGCCAGCTCGCGCAACGCGTTGAGGTTGCCTGCCCGGAAGTAGTTGGACAGGGCCGCGTCGACCTTCCCGGGGGCATAGACGTTGCCGTGCGCCAGCCGGCGCCGCAGAGCCTCGGCGGTCATGTCGCGCAGCTCGATCTGGTCGGCGGCCCGGACCACCGCGTCCGGGACCGTCTCCTGCTGCGCGACGCCGGTGATCTTCTCGACCACGTCGTTGACGGACTCGAGGTGCTGGATGTTCACCGTCGTGACCACCTCGACGCCGGCCTCGAGCAGCTCCTCGACGTCCTGCCAGCGCTTCTCGTTGCGGGATCCGGGCACGTTGGTGTGCGCCAGCTCGTCGACGAGCGCCACCTTCGGGTGCCGGGCCAGGACCGCGTCGACGTCCATCTCCTCGAACCTCGCGCCGCGGTACGACAGGGTGCGCCGGGGCACGACCTCGAGGTCGCCGATCATCTCCTCGGTGAACCGGCGGCCGTGAGTCTCGACGAAACCCACGACCACGTCGGTCCCACGTTCGGCCCGGCGGTGCGCCTCGCCGAGCATTGCGTAGGTCTTGCCCACGCCCGGCGCTGCGCCGAGGTAGACCCGGAGCTTCCCGCGGGTTCCCACGGGCCTAGTGTGCCGTGCCCGTCGCGCGGTCGAGGGCGAGGTTGAGCAGCAGCACGTTGACGCCGGGCTCACCGAGGAACCCGAGCACGCGTCCGGCGGTGTACCGGTCGACCAGGTTGCGCACTGTGGCCGGGTCGACCCCGCGCACGCGTGCGACACGCTCGACCTGCTGGGCGGCGTACGCCGGGCTGATGTACGCGTCCAGGCCCGAGCCGCTTGCGAGGAGTGCGTCCGGCGCGACCTTGCCGGGAGCGGTGCCGTCGAGCCTCGCTGCGGCCGTACGGCGGGACCCGATCGCCTTGATCAGGTCCTCGTTCTCCGGGCCGAGGTTCGAAGCGGAGGACGCCAGCGGGTCGTAGCCGTCTCCCGCCGCCGACGGGCGGCTCTGGAAGTACTTCGGCAAGCCGGAGAACGACTGCCCGATCAGCTTCGAGCCGACCATGGTGCCGTCCTGCCTCACGAGCGAGCCGTCGGCACGGCCCGGGAACGCGAGTTGCGCGAACCCGGTCATCGCCAGCGGATAGCCGAGGCCGACCAGCACCGTCATCACCAGCAGCATCCGCAGGGCGGGCCAGAGCTGGCGCGCAGCGGGCTGCGCGAGGGGGGTGGACATGGCGGTGTCTGTCACTTCGGGGCCTCTCAGCCGATGCCGGGGATCCGGGACACCAGCAGGTCGACGAGCTTGATGCCGATGAACGGGGAGACGATGCCGCCGACGCCGTAGACGAGCAGGTTGCGGCGCAGCATCGCGGATGCGGTGGACGGTGTGTACCGGACGCCGCGCAGGGCCAGCGGGATCAGGGCGACGATGACCAGGGCGTTGAAGATGACCGCCGAGAGGATCGCCGACTCGGCGCTGTGCAGCCGCATGATGTTGAGCTTGTCGAGGCCGCCGTACACCCCTGCGAACATGGCCGGGATGATCGCGAAGTACTTCGCGACGTCGTTGGCGATCGAGAAGGTGGTCAGCGCTCCGCGGGTGATCAGGAGCTGCTTGCCGATCTCGACGATCTCGATCAGCTTGGTCGGGTTGGAGTCGAGGTCCACCATGTTGCCGGCCTCCTTGGCCGACGACGTGCCGGTGTTCATCGCGACGCCGACGTCGGCCTGGGCGAGCGCCGGGGCGTCGTTGGTGCCGTCGCCGGTCATCGCGACGAGGCGACCGCCCTCCTGCTCCTTCTTGATCAGCGCCATCTTGTCCTCCGGCGTCGCCTCGGCCAGGAAGTCGTCGACGCCGGCCTCCTCGGCGATCGCCCGGGCGGTCAACGGGTTGTCACCGGTGATCATCACGGTCCGGATGCCCATCCGGCGCATCTCGACGAACCGCTCGCGCATGCCCTCCTTGACGACGTCCTTGAGGTTGATCACCCCGAGCGCCCGAGCCGATCCGCCGGACAGCTCGGCGACGACCAGGGGAGTCCCGCCAGCCGTGGAGATCCCGTCGACGATCGCGCCGACCTCCTCCGTGGGGTGACCACCGTTGTCGCGGATCCACTTCATCACCGCCGCTGCGGCGCCCTTGCGGATCTGTCGACCACTTCCTCCGTCTCCGTGCAGGTCGACGCCGGACATCCGGGTCTGCGCGGTGAACGGGACGAAGTCGGCGCCGGCGAGCTCGCCCTCGTGGCGCTCGCGGAGGCCGTACTCGTTCTTCGCGAGGACGACGATCGAGCGGCCCTCCGGCGTCTCGTCGGCGAGGCTGGAGAGCTGTGCGGCATCCGCGAGCTCGCGGAGGCCGACGCCGGCCACCGGGACGAACTCGGCCGCCTGGCGGTTGCCGAGCGTGATCGTGCCGGTCTTGTCGAGCAGCAGGGTGTTGACGTCTCCGGCTGCTTCCACCGCCCGGCCGGACATCGCCAGCACGTTGTGCTGCACGAGCCGGTCCATCCCGGCGATGCCGATGGCGGAGAGCAGCGCGCCGATCGTGGTCGGGATCAGGCAGACGAGCAGCGACACCAGGATGATGCTCGACTGCGGCGCACCCGAGAAAGCGGCGAACGGCTGGAGCGTGGCGGTCGCGACGAGGAACACGATCGTCAGGCTGGCCAGCAGGATGTTCAGGGCGATCTCGTTGGGCGTCTTCTGCCGGCTGGCGCCTTCGACCAGGGCGATCATCCGGTCGATGAAGCTCTCACCCGGTCTGGCGGTGATCTGCACGACGATCCGGTCCGAGAGCACCTTGGTGCCCCCGGTCACGGAGCTCCGGTCGCCCCCCGACTCGCGGATCACCGGTGCCGACTCACCGGTGATCGCCGACTCGTCGACGCTGGCGACGCCTTCGACCACGTCGCCGTCGCCGGGAATGGTCTCGCCCGCGACCACGACGACGCGGTCGCCGAGCCGCAGCTGCGTGGCGGGAACGTCCTCCACCTCGGTGCCTGTCGACACCAGCCGGTGGGCGGTCGTCTCTGTCTTCGCTCGGCGAAGCGTCGCTGCCTGGGCCTTGCCGCGGCCCTCGGCTACCGCCTCCGCGAGGTTCGCGAAGATCACCGTCAGCCAGAGCCACACGACGATGCTCCAGGAAAAGCCGCTGGGCCCGGTGAGCGCGGACACGGTGGTGAACACCGCGCCGACCTCGACCACGAACATCACCGGGTTGCGCACCATCGTGCGCGGGTCGAGCTTGCGCACGGCGTCGGGGAAGGAGGTCAGCAGCATCTTCGGGTCGAGCAGCCCACCCGCGACCCGGGTGGGCGACCCAGCCGGTACGACGGGCTGCCTCACGGTTGTCGTCGGGATGGACATCACAGGCCTTCCGCGAGGGGACCGAGAGCGAGGACAGGGAAGAACGTGAGCCCGGCGACGATGACCACCACACCGACGAGCATGGTCACGAACAACGGACCTCTCGTGGGCAGGGTGCCGCCGGTCTCCGGCACCGTCTGCTGGCGCGCCAGCGACCCGGCCAGGGCAAGCACGAACAGGATCGGCAGGAACCGCCCGATCAGCATCGCGAGCCCGAGAGCGATGTTGTAGAACGGCGTGTTGACGCTGATGCCCGCGAATGCGGACCCGTTGTTGTTGGCTGCCGAGGTGAAGGCGTAGAGAACCTCGGACAGGCCGTGTGGTCCGCTGTTGAGCATCGAGGCGCGCGGGGTGGCGAAGGACATCGCGATGCCCGCCCCGATGAGCACGACCAGCGGCATGGTGAGGATGTAGAGCGACACCAGCTTGATCTCGCGCGCGGTGATCTTCTTGCGCAGGTACTCCGGCGTGCGTCCCACCATCAGCCCGGCGACGAAGACTGTCATGATCGCGAGCACGAGCAGCCCGTAGAGCCCGGAGCCGACGCCACCCGGCGTGACCTCGCCGAGGCCCATGTTGAGGATCAGGGCCCCGCCCCCCAGGCTCGTGTACGAGTCGTGGAACGAGTTCACCGACCCGGTGGACGTGCCCGTGGTCGACACCGCGAACAGGGCCGACGCCCACTCACCGAAGCGGGTCTCCTTGCCCTCCATCGCGGCGCCGGCCGCCTGCAGGGCCGCGCCGTGGTGCTGCACCTCGAAGTAGGTCACCGCTGCGACGAGCGTCGCCCAGATCGACCCCATCGCGGCGAGGAGCGCGTAGCCCTGGCGCTTGTCGCCGACCATCACCCCGAAGGTCCGGGTCAGGGCGAACGGGATCAGCAGCAGCAGGAAGTTCTCGAAGATGTTGCTGAGCGGGTTCGGGTTCTCGAACGGGTGGGCCGAGTTCGCGTTGTAGAACCCTCCGCCGTTGGTGCCGAGGTCCTTGATCGCCTCCTGCGACGCCACCGGACCACCGGTGATCGTCTGGTGCCCGCCGGCGAGCGTGTGGATCTCGGTGCCCGAGGAGAAGTTCTGGACCGCGCCGATGACGATCAGCACGACGGCGGCGGCAACCGAGAGCGGGAGCAGGATCCGTACGACGATCCGGACCAGGTCCACCCAGAAGTTGCCGACCCTGTCCGTCCGCGAGCGCATGAACCCGCGGATCAAGGCGACCGCGACCGCGATGCCGACCGCGGCCGAGAGGAAGTTCTGCACGGCCAGTCCCGTCATCTGCACGAGGTGGCCCATGGTCGCCTCGCCCGAGTACGCCTGCCAGTTCGTGTTGGTCACGAAGGACGCGGCGGCGTTGAACGCCAGGGCGGGGTCGACGCCGGGGAAGCCCAGGGACAGTGGCAGGTGACCCTGGACCCGCTGGAAGACGTACAGCAGCACGACGCTGACGAACGAGAATGCGACCAGGGACGCGGCGTACACGCTCCAGCGCTGGTCCGCCTCCGAGTCGACGCCGACGAGTCGGTAGATCCCCCGCTCCACCCGGAGGTCACGGTCGCTCGTGAAGACCCGGGCCATGTGGTCGCCGAGGGGCCGGTAGCACAGCGCCAGGGCAGCGATGAGGGCGCCGACCTGGAGCAGGCCGGCTGCGGTGTCGGACATGTCAGAAACGCTCCGGGAAGAGGAGGGCCACCAGGAGGTAGCCGAGGAGGAGGACGCTCACGATCAGGCCGATCAGGTTCTCTGGGCTCACAGCCGTCCGACCGCCTTCAGGATGAGGAACGCGACAGCGAAGAACGCTGTGGTCAGGACGACGTAGAGGACGTCGTTCACCGGGCGTGTCCTCTCACGGTCGTGGCGAGGCGGGAGCGGATCGGGTGGGCCAGCGCGACCGTGAGGAGCACGAAGCCGGTCAGGCTGAACAGGTCGTGTCGCGCAAGGGTGAGTACGCCGTACCGGTTCTCGAAGAACCCGGTGAAGAAGGCCCAGGCCTCGAGGCCGAGGACCATGCCGAGGTGCCAGCGCATCGTCGCAGCAGCGAGTGCCGCCGTGATCAGGGCGATGAACGCGGTTTCACCGAGGTCGAGCGGCAAGGCGGCCGCGAGCAGGAGGACGAGCACCAGGGCACCGTTGGCGAGGCCGAACCGGACGCCCAGCTCGTCGACCATCCGGGGGGTGACGGGTGGGGTTGACGTGGTCACGTCTCCATCGAAGACCCCGCGCGACCTCCCGGCGGCGTCCCTAACGGCCCCCTAACGGCGGGCGGTCGAACCCTAACGCCGTCCTCACGGCTCCCCGCGTGGTGTTAGGAAGGTGTTAGGGCCTTCGGAGTCCGTCCCATCGCCTGATTCGATGGAGTCCGTGACACTGGCGACCGAAGCACCTCTCGAGTCGCCGGAGCGCACCCACTCGTGGTGGAAGGTCATGTGCCTCACCGGCGTCGACTACTTCTCCACGCTCGGGTACCAGCCGGGCATCGCCGCACTCGCTGCAGGCGCCCTCGCCCCGATCGCGACGGTCGTCCTCGTGCTGCTCACGCTGTTCGGTGCACTCCCGGTCTACCGCCGGGTCGCCGCGGAGAGCCCGCACGGGCAGGGCTCGATCTCGATGCTCGAGCGGCTGCTGTCCTTCTGGAAGGGCAAGCTGTTCGTGCTGGTGCTGCTCGGCTTCGCGCTCACCGACTTCATGATCACGATCACCCTCTCGGCCGCGGACGCAAGCGCCCACGTCGTGGAGAACCCGAACATCCCGGGCTTCCTGCACGGAAAGGAGGTGGCGATCACGATCGCGCTGGTCGTGATGCTCGGCGCTCTCTTCCTCCGCGGCTTCACCGAGGCGATCGGCATCGCGATCGCCCTCGTTTCCATCTATCTGGTGCTGAACCTGGTCGTGATCGGCGTCGCGTTCGGGCACGTGTTCGGTGACCCGTCAGTGATCACGGACTGGACCTCCGCCCTGACCAAGGAGCACGGCAACCCCCTGATGATGGTCGCGATGGCCATCGTGCTGTTCCCGAAGCTGGCGCTCGGGATGAGCGGGTTCGAGACCGGCGTCGCGGTGATGCCGCACGTCGCCGGAGACCCCGGCGACACCGAGGCACGACCGACGGGGCGGATCCGGAACACCAAGAAGCTCCTCGCCACCGCCGCCGTCTTGATGAGTGGCTACCTGATCGCCAGCAGCCTCGTCACCACCTGGCTGATCCCGGCGAAGCAGTTCGAGCCCGGGGGGAAGGCGAACGGCCGCGCGCTGGCCTACCTGGCCCACGAGTACCTGGGCAGCGGGTTCGGCACTGTGTACGACGTCTCCACGATCGCGATCCTCTGGTTCGCCGGCGCCTCCGCGATGGCCGGGATGCTCAACCTGATCCCGCGCTACCTCCCGCGCTACGGCATGGCGCCGGAGTGGACGGCGGCGGTGCGACCGCTGGTCGTCATCCTCACCGCGATCGGGATCGCGGTGACCGTGATCTTCAAGGCCAGCGTCGACGCCCAGGGCGGCGCCTACGCGACCGGCGTCCTCGTGCTCTTCACCTCCGCCGGGGTTGCGGTGGCCCTTGCCGCCAGGAGAGCCGGTCAGCGCAGGCTGATGTGGGCGTTCGCGGTCATCACCCTGGTGTTCGTGTACACGACCGTCGACAACATCTTCGAGCGCCCCGACGGCGTGAAGATCGGTGGCTTCTTCATCGCGGCGATCGTCGGGCTGTCGATCCTCTCCCGGCTGCTGCGGGCGTTCGAGCTCCGGACCACCGAAGTGGTCTGGGACGACACCGTCGAGATGTTCCTGCGCGACTGTGCGCGCCGCTCGATCCGGATCGTGGCCAACGAGCCCGACGACCACGGCCAGACGGAGTACCAGGACAAGCTCAAGCAGATCGTCGCCGACAACGACCTTCCGGATGCCAGCGACATCATCTTCCTCGAGGTGACCGTCACGGACCCGTCGGACTTCGAGTCGACGATCGAGGCTCGCGGCCATGCCGCGCACCGGCTCTACCGGGTGATCAGCATCGCCTCACCGACGGTGCCGAACGCGATCGCGGCGCTGCTCCTGCGAATCCGCGAGCACACGGGAGTTCGCCCGCACATCTACTTCGAGTGGACCGAGGGCAGCCCGGGCCTGAACCTCCTGCGCTTCCTGCTGTTCGGCGTCGGCGAGGTCGCACCAGTGACGCGCGAGGTGCTTCGCCGCGCCGAGCCTGACCGCACCAAGCGACCGCACGTGCACGTGGGCTGACTTGCCCTACTGAGCCGCTGAGCGGGCCTCGTGGCGCTCACGGTTGGCCACGATGCGCCCGGCATGGTCCTCGGCCCAGGCCCGGATCGCCTCGATCGGCGCGCACAGGTCGCGACCGAGATCGGTGAGCTCGTACTCGACCCGCGGGGGCACCTCCGCGAAGACGGTCCGGGTCACCAGGCCGTCGCGCTCGAGGGCGCGCAACGTCTGGGTCAGCACCTTCGGAGTGATGCCCTCGATCACCGCGCGCAGCTGGGAGAACCGGAGCCGGCCGTCGGAGAGGGCGACCACGATCAACACCGTCCACCGGTCGCCGATCCGGTCGAGCACGACCCGGGAGGCGCAGTCGCGGGCGAACACGCTCGGCGGCAGATCCATGGTTTCCACTGGGTATCTATAGCACGTTGAAGTACTCAGTATCCAATCGATACTGTGAGGCCTTCCCCCACCAACTGCAAGGAGACTTCCATGAGGATCGCCGTGTACGGCGCCACCGGTGCCATCGGCAGCGCCATCGTCGAGGAGGCCCGCAGCCGCGGGCACGAGATCACCGGTGTCAGCCGCCGGGGCAGCGACGCGCCCGGCCAGGTGACCGGTGACGCGCTCGACGCCGCCTTCACGACGGAGATCGCCGAGAAGCACGACGTGGTCGTCTCCGCGATCGGGCCGAGCCGGGTCAGCGACGACGGCACCCGCTTCGTGGACAGCATCGCCAACCTGGTCGCGACCCTGGGCAGCCGCCGGCTGCTGGTCGTCGGCGGCGCGGGCAGCCTGCAGGTCGACGGTGTCCGGCTGGTCGACGCGCCGGACTTCCCGGACGCCTACAAGGCCGAGTCGCTCAAGGGCGCGGAGACGCTCGCGCTGCTCCGCGACGCAGCCGACGACGTCGACTGGACCTACCTGTCACCCGCCCCGGTGATCCTCCCCGGCGAGCGCACCGGCTCCTACAAGATCGAGCTCGAGACGCCTGCCGGCGAGCAGATCAGCATCCCGGACTACGCAGTCGCCCTGGTCGACGAGATCGAGCAGCCGCAGCACGTCCGGCAGCGGTTCACCGTCGCGAACTGAGCGGCTGTAAGGGCTTCGTCATCACCGGTCCATTGCCGGTCGGCCCGCAGACCGTCAGAGTCGTCGCATGACCGATGACCTCGACTTCAGCGGCCTCAGGGCCATGTTCATCAACTGCACGCTCAAGCGCTCACCCGAGACCAGCAACACCCAGGGTCTCGTCGACGCGAGCGCGGGCATCATGGCCAAGCACGGTGTCGAGGTCGAGGTCATCCGGGCGGTCGACCACGACCTCGCCACCGGGGTCTACCCGGACATGACCGAGCACGGCTGGGCGAGCGACGAGTGGCCCGAGATCTACCCACGCGTGCTGGACAGCGACATCCTCGTGATCGCGGGTCCGATCTGGCTGGGCGACAACTCGAGCCAGACCAAGATGATCATCGAGCGGCTCTACTCGCTGAGCGGGATGCTGAACGACAAGGGCCAGTACCTCTTCTACGGACGTGTCGCCGGGTGCCTGATCACCGGCAACGAGGACGGGATCAAGCACTGCGCCCAGAACGTGCTCTACAGCCTCCAGCACATCGGCTACACGATCCCGCCCAACGCGGACGCCGGCTGGATCGGTGAGGCGGGTCCCGGGCCGTCGTACCTCGACCCGGGCAGCGGTGGACCGGAGAACGACTTCACCAACCGCAACACCACGTTCATGACCTGGAACCTGCTGCACCTGGCCCGCATGCTCAAGCAGGCCGGCGGCGTCCCGGCGTACGGCAACCAGCGCTCGGAGTGGAACGCCGGCGCGCGCTTCGACTACGCCAACCCCGAGTACCGCTCCTGAGGCTGTCGGTGCCGGGTGCTCCCATGGACGGATGCAGATCGAGTTCATAGCCAGCTTCGCGGTGATCACGCCTGACCCGGTCGTGAGCCACAACCTGTACGTCGACGCGCTCGGCCTCCCTTTGGGCCACGCCGAGGGCGACGACTACGAGCACAGCGAGGAGATCGACGGCAGCAAGCACTTCGGCGTGTGGCCGCTGCGACAGGCCGCACAGGCCTGCTTCGGCACCGACGAGTGGCCCGAGGGCACCGTCGTCCCGCAGGCGTGCGTGGAGTTCGAGGTGGCTTCGCCCGAGGCGGTCGCGGCCGCAGCGACGGAGCTCGAGGCCGGCGGTCACGAGCTCGTGCACGGTGCGCGCACCGAGCCCTGGGGTCAGACCGTCGCCCGGCTGCTGTCTCCCGAGCACCTCATCGTGGGCATCTCCTACGCGCCCTGGCTGCACGCGTGAGTCAGCGACGGAACCATCCGGCCGAGTCAGCCGGGAGGGCGCGGCCGGTTGCCTCGACGGTCGCGAGGACGCGGCTGCCCCAGTCAGCGGGCACGTCGTACGGCGAGCCGGCGAAGACCGTGACGCAGACCAGGTCGCCGCGCCGGAAGGCGAGCACGTCCGACCGGCCGGTGTCGAGCCACTCCAGGGCCGACCCCGCGTCGATGTCCCGGCGCGCGGCGACGGCGGCGCGGTAGAGGTTGAGCACGGAGCCGGGGTCGTCCTGCTGGCGATCGGCCGCGTAGATCGCGAACCAGTCCGGCTGGGGCAGCCACGGCGCGCCGGTGGAGAACCCGAAGTGCGGCTCCCCGGCGCGCCAGGGCAGCGGCACCCGGCAGCCGTCGCGTCCGTAGTCGGTGTGCCCGGAGCGCTCCCACATGGGGTCCTGGCGGGCGGCGTCGGGCAGGTCCTGCACCTCGGGGAGGCCGAGCTCCTCACCCTGGTAGAGGTAGACGGACCCGGGCAGCGCGAGGACGAACAGCAGCGCCGCGGTGGCCCGCCGGGTGCCGAGCGCGACGTCGACGCGCCCGCGACGGCGGGTGCTCAGCGCCAGCGGGTCGGCGCTGAGGGTCGGCTCGGGCTCGACGAGCCCGTAGCGGGAGACCGAGCGGTGCACGTCGTGGTTGTTCAGCGCCCACGTCGGCGCGCCGTGGCCCTCCGCGAGCGGCGCGTACGCCGCCTCGACCGAGGCCCGGAACTCCGCGGCGCCGAACGGCTGCTGGGTGAGGCCGAAGTAGAAGACCTGCTCGAGCTCGTCGGAGCGGATGTAGTCGGCCGCGTGCTCGGGGCTCACCCACGCCTCGCCGACCAGTGTGAGCTCACGGTCGTAGCCGTCGGCGATCTTGCGCCAGCGCCGGAAGATGTCGTGCACCCCCGGCTGGTCCCAGGCATGCGGGTTGATCGCCTCGCCGTGCGCGTCCGGGAGGCCGGCCTCCTTGACCATGCCGTGGGCGACGTCGATCCGGAAGCCGTCGATGCCGCGGTCGAACCACGTGGTGAGCACGCCGTCGAAGAGCGCGGCCACCTCCGGGTCGTCCCAGTTGAAGTCGGGCTGGGAGGCGTCGAACAGGTGCAGGTACCACTGCCCGTCGGCCACCCGCTCCCACGCGGGTCCGCCGAACACCGACTGCCAGTTGTTCGGCGGCTGGGAACCGTCGGCGCCACGCCCTTCGGCGAAGTGGAACCGACGCCGCGCTGCCGAGCCGCGGCCGGCGGCCAGCGCGTCGGCGAACCAGGCGTGCTCCGAGGAGCAGTGGTTCGGCACCAGGTCGAGCAGCACCTTCAGCCCGCGCTCGTGCGCTGCGTCCAGCAGGCGCTCGAACGCCGACAGCCCTCCGTAGGCCGGGTCGATCGTCGAGTAGTCGGCGACGTCGTACCCGCCGTCGTGCTGCGGCGAGGGGTAGCACGGGTTGAGCCAGATGCCGTCGACACCGAGCGACACGATGTGGTCGAGCTCGGACTCCAGCCCGGCCAGGTCACCGAAGCCGTCGCCGTCGGTGTCGACGAAGGACTTCAGGTAGAGCTGGTAGACGACGGAGCTGCGCCACCACTGGCTCACTCGCCGGCCGCCGCGACGACCGACGCGAGCACGCCGGGGAGTGCGGCCTCGACCTCGGCCAGCCGCAGCCGCTGGTAGGTCTGGCCGGTGAGGACGACCCGCTCGGTGAGTCCCGCCTCACGCAGCGTCTTGAAGTGGTGGCTCGCCGTCGACTTGCTGATGTCGGAGTACAGGTCGGAGCACGCGATCGGCTCGCCGCGCTCTGCGAGCCGGCGCACCATCTCCAGTCGCACCGGGTCGGCCAGGGCGGCCAGCACCTGCTGCAGCGAGGCGACGGGCTGGACCGCGGGGAGGGAGAGGTCCTCGTCCTGCTCGAGCGTTCGGGTCACCGGTTCCTCCGGAGGTCGGGCGAGAAATCAGTTTGATGTTCATCGAACCGCGTCGTACGGTGTTGTTCGACGTACATCGAACTTAGCACGTTTCCCAGGAGGATCCGATGAGCACTTCGACGCTGACGAGGACGGTCGAGGACGTTCGCGCGGCCCGCAGGCCCCTGATCGCCCCGTACCCCCTGCTCATCACGCTCCTGGCCGTGGCACTCGGCGTCTCCGGTGCCCCGGCGCCGCTGTACGGCGTGTACGAGCGGGAGTGGCACCTCGCCCCGATCACGACCACGCTCGTGTTCGCGGTCTACGCCTTCGCGGCGCTCGGCTCGGTGCTGGTGGCCGGGCAGATCTCCGACCGCTACGGGCGCAAGCCGCTGCTGCTGGCCTCGGTCGTCGCGATGGTCGCCGGCCTGGTCGTGTTCATGACGGCCCAGGACGTCGCGGCGCTCTTCGTGGCTCGCGCGCTCCACGGCGCGGCCGTCGGCGCGACGGTCGTCGCCGCGAGTGCTGCCCTGCTCGACCTGCGCCCGCACGACGGTGCCCGCACCGGGCACCTCTCCGGGATCGTCTTCAACATCGGGATGGCGGTGACGATCCTCGTCGCTTCGGTGCTCGCGCAGTACGGGCCGGACCCGCTGGTGACGCCGTACGCCGTCGTCGCGGCGGTCGTGGTCCTGCTGCTGGTCAACCTGGTGCTGATGGCCGAGACCCACGAAGTGCGCCCGGCGACGAGGATCCGGCTCACTCGACCGAGCGTCCCCGAGGCCATCCGGCTCGACTTCCGGTTCGCCGTCCTCGGCGTGATGGCCTCGTGGTCCGTGCTCGGCGTGTACCTGTCCCTGTTCCCCGGTTTCGCCGGCCAGTCGACGCACATCCACAGCCTGGTGTTCGGCGGCGCGGTGGTCGCCGCGATGGCGACGGCCGCGGCGGTGAGCCAGGCGTTCGGGATCCGTGTGCTCGCACGCCGGGCGGCGATCATCGGTGACTTCGCCACCGCGGCAGCCCTCGTCGTCAGCGTGGTCGCGCTCGACAGCCACCACGCCTGGGCGGTTGCCGCCGCGGCAGTGGTCCTCGGGCTGTCGTTCGGGCTCGCGTTCGGCGGCTCCTTGCGGCACCTGGGCCAGGTCGTGCCGGCCGACCACCGCGGCGAGGTGATGTCGGCGTACTACGTGCTGGCGTACGGCTCGATGGCGGTGCCCACGATCCTGGCGGGCTGGGCGGCCACCCAGTGGAGCCTCTCGGCGATCTTCCCCTGGTTCACCGCCGCCGTCGCACTCGCGTGCGTGCTGGCCGGGACGCTCGGCCTCACCGCCCGGCGGCGGGAGGTCGCGATCGCCTGATCGCCCCTGCGCCGTTGGGGTGGGCTGGAAGATGGAGCCATGCCTGTCGTCCTCGCCCGCACCGCGTGCGCGCTGATGGTCGCGGTGCTGTCGACCGGTTGCGGACACGACGTCGTACGCCCGGACACGCTGGCCGGCGACAAGGTGGCCGCGATGGCCGAGCGCGAGCTCGAGGCGGAGAACCAGCAGCTCACGAGAGGCACGTTGAGCTGCCCCGACCTCGACTTCCACGTCGGGGCGTCCGTGCGGTGCCTGCGCACGACGACGCTGACCAGCGGTCGGGTCGTGAAGGTCGGCGGGACGGTCCGGGTCACCTCCTTGGTCGCCGGCGGCCGGCTCCACGTCGCGATGGACGAGGTCGCCGAGGAGTTCGGGATCACCGGAGAGCAGGTGGCGACCGAGCTCCGCGCCAAGTACGGCCGGATGTTCGGTGGCCGGGCCGACTCGGTCACGTGCCCCTACGTCCGCGGCCAGGTCGGTGTCACCGTGACGTGCCGCGTGCAGGCGGCGGACGGCCCGCGCCGGGTGGACGCCGTGGTCGCCCACGTGGACGCGGAGAAGTACGCCGTCCGGTGCGCCTTCCGGCCGCACAGGAAGGTGTCCGCAGCGACCGGCTGAGGGTTGCCTTCGTTGCCGGAGCACCCGCGACGTGGTGGATTTGGGGCATGACCGCCGAGGCCGAGCTCCCGCCGCACGCCGACATCGGGCCGCACGACGACGAGCCGCACGAGGCCAGCACCTCGAGCCTGCTCAACTGGCTGCGCGCCGCGGTGCTGGGTGCCAACGACGGCATCGTGTCGGTCGCCGGTCTGGTCATGGGCGTCGCCGGTGCCACCGACGACCGGCACACGATCTTCGTCGCGGGTCTCGCCGGCCTGGTCGCGGGTGCGCTCAGCATGGCGGCGGGCGAGTACGTCTCGGTGAGCACCCAGCGCGACACCGAGCAGGCGCTGCTCGCCAAGGAGCGGCGCGAGCTCGAGGAGGAGCCCGAGGAGGAGCTCGCCGAGCTCGCCGGCCTCTACATGGGCAAGGGGCTCAGCGAGGAGACCGCTCGGCAGGTGGCGCTCGAGCTGACCGAGCACGACGCGCTGGCGGCGCACGCGGAGGTCGAGCTCGGCATCGACCCGGACGAGCTCACCAACCCCTGGCAGGCCGCGCTGGCCTCGATGATCGCGTTCACGGTCGGTGCGCTGCTGCCGATGCTGATGATCCTGCTGCCGCAGGGCTGGCGGGTCGGCGCCACCGCGGTGTCCGTCGCGATCGCCCTCGCGCTGACCGGCTTCCTGTCCGCCCGCTTTGCCGAGGCTGACGCCCGCCGCGCGGTCATCCGCAACATCGCGGGCGGTGTGCTCGCGATGGCCGTCACCTACGTGATCGGTGACCTCGTCGGTGGACGGATCGTCTGAGGTTCCTCAGCCCCTGGACGAGGGCTCGCCGGCGGTCGGCGTCACGTTCGCCGGCGCGCTGCGGTCGCTGTAGGGCGACAGCTTCTCGCCCTCGTTGGAGAAGTACGCCGGGAGCTCGGCGCCCCACCACGGCTGGCCCACGATCGCCACCAGCTGGTCGGTGGTGAGCACCGGCTCGTCGCGAGCGATCTTCTCGTCGAGCTCGGTCACGTCGAACCCGTTGGAGGCCGAGGCGACCACACGCACCCCGTCGGGGCGGTAGAGCGCGGCGACCCGCCGGATGCCGGCTGAGCCGTGGGACGAGGTGTCGTCGTAGGTGGTCAGCTTCGAGCCGTCGTCGAGCCGCGTGAAGGTGCACCTCTGCATCCACGACTGGCACTGCGCGTCGGCCAGGGTGGTGTGGTCGCCCGGCTTCGGGTCGTTCGGGTCTCCGGCGAAGTTCGGCTGGACGTTGACGGCGACCTCGCCGGAGGTGTCGCTTCCGGCCGGGGTGAACCGGAAGAGCGTGTACGACTCGACGTACGGGCCGTTGGCCCGGGGGTTGTCGACGGCGCTGCGGAAGTCCGTGCCGTTGCCCTGGGCGGTCAGCCCGACCGCGTAGAGCAGGGCCGCCGCGGCAGATCGCCCGGTGACCGGACGGGTGTCCTGCGCGTCGAACGCGACGGCCGTCGTGCCCACCTGCATCGCGTCGGTCGCGTGTCGACCGTGGTCACCGGCCACGACGCTGGGGGCGAGGACGGCGAGACCGAGCGCCGCGGCGACGCCGAACGTCCCGAGCGCCTGGCGGCGGCGGCGGATGCCCATCCCGCGGCGCCGCGCGGACGACACCAGCTGGTCGGTGTCGGGGTGGGTGGGGGCCACGGCCTCGGCCATGGCGGCACGCAGGTTGGTCTCGACGCTCATCGGTCTTCCTCCAGGTCGGGCATCAGGGCTCGGATCCGGGTCAGCGCCCGGGCGGTTCGCTGGCGGCAGGCGGGCTCGCCGGTGCCGAGCAGCCGGGCGGTGTCGGCGACGCTGAGGTCCTCCCAGAAGCGGAGCACCAGCACCGCCCGGTCGTCGGCGGACAGGCCCTGCAGTGCGGTCAGCAGGTCCAGGCGGAGGCTGGCGTCCTCGACGGCGCCGGCTGACTCCGGCAGCACCTCGACCGGTCGCTCCGTGCTCCGCCGGAGTCGCCGGTGGGAGAGGAACGTGCGGACGAGCACCTGGCGCGTGTACGCGACCGGGTCATTCGCTGCCGCGACGCGTCGCCAGGACGCGAACACCTTCGCGTACGTCGTCTGGGTGAGGTCCTCGGCCAGGTGGTGGTCGCCGCAGAGCAGCACGGCGGTGCGGTGCATCGCCGCCCCGGTGGTGTGCACGAACGCCTCGAAGGACAGGGCAGCGACGTCCGGACGGGCCTCGGGACCGGTGCCGGCGATCAGTCCGCCCACCTCCATGCCTTGAATGGTCACACCTCTGAGACGCTCCGGGGCGCGTGCCGCGTGACAGTCTGGAACGTTCCAGCGGTGAGACGGTCGTCTCAATGCGCGGATGCACGGTCGTGCGTGCAATAAGTTGCGGAACGTGAAGATCGCAGTTGCCAGGGAGACCCGTGAGGGTGAGGCGCGCGTCGCGATGGTCCCGGAGCTGGTCGGCAAGCTGACCGGGCTGGGCTACGAGGTGCTCGTCGAACCGGGCGCGGGCGGGAACGCGGAGTACGCCGACGAGGAGTACGCCGAGGCCGGTGCCTCGCTCTCGGAGTCGGCGCTCGCCGACGCCGACGTGGTGATCGCGGTCCAGCCGCTGTCCGCCGCTGCCGTCGGCCGGCTCCGCGAGGGTGCCGCCGTCCTGTCCTTCTTGCCGGTGAACGCCGAGCAGGACCTCGTCGCCCGGCTGCGCGACGCACGCGTGACGTCGTTCGCGATGGAGCTCGTCCCGCGGATCTCGCGCGCGCAGTCCATGGACGCGCTCTCGTCCCAGGCGCTGGTCGCCGGCTACCGGAGCGCGGTCGTCGCGGCGGGCCTGCTGCGCCGCTTCTTCCCGCTGAACATGACGGCCGCAGGCACGGTCCAGCCGGCCGAGGTGGTCGTGCTCGGTGCCGGCGTCGCCGGCTTGCAGGCGATCGCCACCGCCAAGCGGCTCGGCGCCGTCGTGCGGGCCTACGACGTACGCGCGGCAGCCGCCGAGGAGATCCGGTCGATGGGCGCGAAGTCGATCGACCTGGAGCTGGAGACGCTCGAGGGCGCCGGCGGCTACGCACGCGAGATGAGCGAGGACCGGGCGCAGCGGCAGATGGAAGCCCTCGCGCCGTACATCGCAGCTGCCGACGCACTGATCACCACCGCCGCGGTGCCGGGCAGGCAGGCGCCGCTGCTGGTGACCTCCGCGATGGTCGAGGCGATGAAGCCGGGCTCCGTCGTCGTCGACCTGGCCGCGGAGACCGGCGGCAACGTCGAGGGCTCGGTCGCGGGCAAGGTCGTCAAGATCGGGCACGCGCAGGTCTGGGGTGGTGCGAACGTCGCCTCGCAGATGCCCGGGCCGGCCTCGAAGCTCTACGCGCAGAACATCGTGAACCTCCTGACGCTGATGACCACCGCAGGCGAGGACGGCGGCGAGGGGACCTTCACGCCGGACTTCGACGACGAGATCGTCGCCGGGTCCGCGGTGACCCACGACGGCCGGATCGTGCACGAGCCGACTCGCGAGGCGATCGAGGGGCCCGCCCCCGAACCGGTCGTCGAGCCGGAGCAACCTCCGGAGCCCGAGGAGATCGCGACCCAGCAGCTCGACCTGCCCTACGACCAGGAGGCCGACCAGTGAGTGTTTCCGTCGTCTGGCTCACGTTCTTCGTGCTGAGCGTGTTCGTCGGCATCGAGGTGATCTCGAAGGTGTCCTCGACCCTGCACACGCCGCTGATGTCCGGCGCCAACGCGATCCACGGCATCATCCTGCTCGGCGCGGTCCTCGTGACCGGTACGACGGACAACAACGCCGCGCTCGTCGTCGGCCTGATCGCGATCGTGCTGGCCTCGGTCAACATGGTCGGCGGCTTCGTGGTGACCGACCGGATGCTGCAGATGTTCGTCCGCAAGAAGCCCAGGCCCGGTCTGGACGCCGGGGCCGGCCCGACCTTGGGGGAGACCAAGTGATCTCGCCGACCTGGGTCCAGCTCGTCTTCCTGGCGTGCGGGGTGTGCTTCATCCTGGCGCTCAAGGGCCTGTCCGGCCCGAAGACGGCTCGCAACGGCAACCTCATCGGCGCTGCAGGTGCGGTGGTCGCCGTGGCGATCCCCTTCTTCTACAAGCCGAACGGCGTCGACCACCTGCACCACGTGCCGCTGATCCTGGCTGCGATCGCCATCGGCACCGCGGGCGGCGTGTACGGCGCCCGCAAGGTGCAGATGACCCAGATGCCGCAGATGGTGGCGCTGTTCAACGGGGTCGGCGGCGGTGCGGCCGCCCTGGTCGCGCTGCTCGAGCTGCACGAGCACGGCGACCTCTTCGACTGGTTCCCGCTCGCGGCGACCGCGTTCACCATCGTCGTCGGCTCGGTCTCCTTCGCCGGCTCGATCGTGACGTTCGCCAAGCTGCAGGAGCTGATGACGTCGCGGCCGGTGGTCTTCCCGGGCCTGCCGGTCATCTTCGGCGGATCGTTCGTCGCGGCCGTCGTGCTCTCGATCATGCTGGTGAACCAGCCGCACCTGTGGATCGGCGTGGTGCTCGGGCTGCTGGGCCTCGTGGTCGGCGTGCTGCTGGTGATGCCGGTCGGCGGCGCCGACGTACCGATCGTGATCTCGCTGCTCAACGCGTTCACCGGCCTGACCGTCGCGGCGGGCGGCTACGTGCTGTCCAACACCGTGCTGCTCATCGCCGGCACCCTGGTCGGTGCGTCCGGTACCTTCCTGACGCTGCTGATGGCCAACGCGATGGGCCGCTCGGTGGCCAACATCCTCTTCGGCGCCCTCAAGGGCGGCTCGACGCTGGGCGGCGGCGAGGCGTCCGACCGTCCGGTCAAGTCGGCCGGCCCGGAGGACGTCGCGATCATGCTCAACTTCGCCGAGCGGATCATCATCGTCCCGGGCTACGGCCTCGCGGTGGCGCAGGCCCAGCACTCGCTGCGCGAGCTGGTCGACGTCCTCAGCGAGCGCGGCATCCAGGTCGACTACGCGATCCACCCGGTCGCCGGCCGGATGCCCGGCCACATGAACGTGCTGCTCGCCGAGGCGCAGGTGCCCTACGAGCAGCTCAAGGAGATGGACGAGATCAACGGCGACTTCAAGGACGCCGACGTCGTCCTGGTCGTCGGTGCGAACGACGTGGTCAACCCGGCTGCCAAGACCACGCCTGGTGCGCCCATCTACGGCATGCCGATCCTCAACGCCGACGAAGCCAAGCAGGTGGTCTTCATGAAGCGCTCGATGCGCCCGGGCTTCGCGGGCATCGAGAACGAGCTGCTCTTCGAGCCCAACACCACGCTGCTGTTCGGTGACGCGAAGGACTCGATGAGCAAGCTGCTGAACGCGGTCAAGGCGCTCTGATCTGGACGGGTTGAGTGCTCAAGTGGCTGCGATAGCGACCACCTGAGCACTCAACCCGCACCTGTGGATCCCGGGTCGCGGTCAGATCGGCTGGCCTCCACACTTCCTCGGCATGACGGAGGACTGGAGACGGCTGGCCCAGGTGCAGCACGGTCTGCTGTCCCAGCGCCAGCTCAACCAGCTCGGTGTCACGAGGGCGACGTTGCGCAGCCATCTCCGGGCACGGCGATGGGTACGACGTACGTCGTCGGTCTTCAGCGTCACCACCGGTCCGCTGTCCTGGGAGCAGCAGCTGTGGCGCGCAATCCTGCACGCCGGGCCTGACTCCTTGATCTGTGGTCTGGCAGCGGCGCGCGTGCACGGCCTGCGGAGCTGGGACCGACCCACGATCACGGTCCTCGTCGCCAACACGCTCTCCTTCGACGAGGTGCCCGGCGTGGAGTTCTTCCGGACTCGCCGGTCGGTCGACGAGATGCGCGCCCAGGGTCGGTTGCCGGTGTGCCGCGTGGCGCCCGCAGTCCTGCTGTTCGCCGGCTACGAGGCGAACCGCCGCACCGCCCACGGGGCGGTGGCGGCCGTCGTCCAGCAGCGCCTGACCGGTGTTGCGGACCTGTCCGCCTGGCTGGATCGGTTGAGCCCACTGCCTGGCGCAAAGGGTCTTCGAGCTCTGCTCGACGACGTCGGCGCGGGCGCCCAGTCCCTTGCCGAGGTCGACGTCCGGCGTGCGTGCCGGCGCTTTCGCGTCGCCCTGCCGATCGCCCAGCAACCACGTTTCGACCGGGCGGGACGGCGGCGCTACACCGATTGCGAGTGGCCACTCGCTGATGGCCGTACCCTCGTGCTCGAGGTCGATGGCGCCTTCCACGACGACTTCCTCCAGGCTGCAGCGGACCGGGCGCGCAACAGGAAGCTGACGACGACTGACCGTTTCGTGGTCAGCTGTTCGGCGTACGAGCTGCGGCACGATCCGGCCGCTGTGATGGAGGACCTGATCGCCCTCGGCGTCCCTCGCACGAAGCGACGTGACGGTTGAGAAGATCCTCCCCTGGGAGGAGTCGCGGGGGGCTCTGCCGCCGTAGCGTGAAGTCATGGCACGCACCGATGACTTCCGGATCGCGCCGGGAGACGGTCTGAAGTACTACGCGCCGGAGCCGGATCGCGACCGGCACGACCGCGAGGGCGGCTACGTGATCCTCGCGGTGCTGACGATGCTGTTGCTGCTCGCGATGGCGACCGGCCACGTCACCGTCTTCGGCGGCTACTGAGGTTCTTGGCGGCTACTGGGCCAGGCCGTAGAGCCGGTCGCCCGCGTCACCGAGGCCGGGCACGATGTACCCGCGCTCGTTGAGGCGCTCGTCGAGGGCCGCGGTCACGATCGTGATCGGAATGTCGAGGGCCGCGACGCCCGCCTCCAGGTTGTGCACGCCTTCCGGTGCGGCGAGGAGGCAGATCGCGGTGATGTGGTCCGCGCCTCGGTCGGTCAGGAAGCGCAGGGCGGCCGCCAGCGTGCCGCCGGTGGCGAGCATCGGGTCGAGCACGTAGCACTGGCGACCGGAGAGGTCGAGCGGCAGTCGCTCGGCGTACGTCGAGGCCTCCAGCGTCTCCTCGTTGCGCACCATGCCCAGGAAGCCGACCTCGGCGGTGGGCATCAGCCGCATCATCCCCTCGAGCATCCCGAGGCCCGCGCGGAGGATCGGTACGACGAGCGGCCGCGGCTTGCTCAGCGACACTCCCTCGGCCATGGCGACGGGCGTCCTGACGCTGGTCTCCTCGACCCGGACGTCCCGAGTCGCCTCGTACGCCAGCAGTGTCACCAGCTCCTCGGTCAGCCGCCGGAACTCCGGAGACGCGGTCCGCTCGTCGCGAAGAGCGGTCAGCTTGTGGGAGACCAGCGGGTGGTCGACGACGTGCAGGCGCATGGCCGGAAGACTACGCAGCCGTTACGCAGTTGGCCGCCCCCGCCCTGTTCTGCCACCATCGACGTGTGGCACGAGGTGGTGCGTGGTGACGGACATGACCGACGCCGAGGTCAACGCGGTTGACTTCGCGGTCGTCGCCTACCGCGACGAGGGTGACTGGAGCGTCGCCCAGCTGCCCCCGCGCGCGCTCGACGACGTCGAGACGATCGCCCGCGAGCTGCGCCGCTACCCGGGCGACAACGGCGCGCTCGCGATGATCTCCGTCGACGAGGACTTCGTGCTGCTGATCCGTGCCCAGGGCTCCCTGGTGCGGGTGCTGCTCTCCGACGCGACCGCCGCCACCGACTGGGCGCTGGCCCGCTCGGCAGCCGTCCACCTCGGCGTGCACGTCGCGGTCGACTACGACGAGGAGCAGGCCCCCGCCGGCGACCTCGGGATCGTCGCCGACATGGGCTTCAGCGCAGCCGAGATGGGAGCACTGCTCGACGACTACGACCTGTACCCCGAAGAGCTGCTCGGCGAGATCGCCCGGGGCATCGGGTGCGGGGAGAAGTTCGACGAGATCCTCGATCTCGTCGACTGAGGTGGCTGCTGACCCCTGGGCCACGCCGATGCGCCGAGCCCTCGAGCTCGCCGCGCGTGCGCCCGCCACCGGGGACGTGCCGATCGGTGCCGTCGTCGTCGATGCCGAGGGCGCGGTCGTCGGCGAGGGCCTCAACGTGCGCGAGCGGGACGGTGACCCGACCGGTCATGCCGAGGTCGTCGCCCTGCGTGCGGCGTCCGCACGTCTTGGGGGCTGGCGGCTCGAGGGCTGCACCCTCGTGGTCACCCTCGAGCCGTGCACGATGTGCGCGGGCGCGATCGTGCTGTCCCGGGTCGAGCGCCTCGTGTTCGGCGCGTACGACGAGAAGGCAGGTGCGGTCGGCAGCCTCTGGGACGTCGTACGGGATCGCCGGCTCAACCACCGTCCGGAGGTGGTGGGCGGCGTGCTGGCCGAGGAGTCGGCCGCCCTGCTCGAGACGTTCTTCAAGAGCCACCGCTGAGCGCGTTGCTCTCCTCGTCGGTGAACAGGCGCGACCGGATCAGGAAGCGGACGCCGTGCGGCGCCTCGAGCGAGAAGCCGGCGCCGCGGCCCGGCACGACGTCGATCGTCAGGTGGGTGTGCGACCAGTAGGCGAACTGCGACCTCGACATCCACACCGGGACCGGCCGGTCCAGGCCGACGTCGAGGGCGCCGAGGTGCACGTCGGCGTCGCCGGTGAGGAACTCGCCGTCGGGGTAGCACATCGGCGAGCTGCCGTCGCAGCAGCCGCCGGACTGGTGGAACATCAGCGGGCCGTGTGCCTCGGTGAGGCGGCGGAGGAGCTCCGCCGCCTCACCGGTGACGGCGACCCGATCTATCGGCATGCGACTTCCTTTCGGCTCACCAGGTCTCGGCACGCTCCGTCACGACCTCGCCAGCTCGGTCGTGGTCGCTGCTCGACCACCGACATCCGAGTCCGCTGACGCGTCCTCGGATCAGAAGAACCCGAGGGCATCGGGGCTGTAGGAGACCAACAGGTTCTTGGTCTGCTGGTAGTGGTCGAGCATCATCTTGTGGTTCTCGCGGCCGATGCCCGACTGCTTGTAGCCACCGAAGGCGGCGTGCGCGGGGTAGGCGTGGTAGCAGTTCGTCCACACCCGGCCGGCCTGGATGCCGCGGCCCATCCGGAACGCGAGGCCCGCGTCGCGCGCCCACACGCCGGCTCCGAGGCCGTACAGGGTGTCGTTGGCGATCTTGAGCGCGTCGTCCTCGGCACCGAACGAGGTCAATGAGACGACCGGGCCGAAGATCTCCTCCTGGAAGACCCGCATCGAGTTGTCGCCCTCGAAGATCGTCGGCTTGACGTAGTAGCCCTCGGCGAGGTCACCCTCGAGCACGTTGCGCTCGCCACCGGTGAGCACCTTGGCGCCCTCCTGGCGGCCGATGTCGAGGTAGGACAGGATCTTCTCGAGCTGGTCGTTGGAGGCCTGCGCTCCGATCATCGTGGTGTCGTCGAGCGGGTTGCCCTGGATGATCTTCTCGACGCGCGTCACGGCGTCGTGCACGAAGTCGGCGTAGATCGAGTCCTGCACGAGGGCACGTGAGGGGCAGGTGCAGACCTCGCCCTGGTTGACGGCGAACATCGCGAAGCCCTCGAGCGCCTTGTCGTAGAACGCGTCGTTGTGCGCGGCGACGTCCTCGAAGAAGATGTTCGGCGACTTGCCGCCGAGCTCCAGGGTGACCGGAATCAGGTTCTGGCTGGCGTACTGCATGATCAGCCGCCCGGTCGTGGTCTCGCCGGTGAACGCGATCTTGGCGATCCGGCTGCTGGACGCGAGCGGCTTGCCGGCCTCGACGCCGAACCCGTTGACGATGTTGACCGTCCCGGCCGGCAGCAGGTCGCCGATCAGCTCGAAGAGCACCAGGATCGACCACGGGGTCTGCTCGGCGGGCTTGAGCACGACGCAGTTGCCGGCCGCCAGGGCCGGGGCCAGCTTCCACACGGCCATGAGGATCGGGAAGTTCCACGGGATGATCTGGCCGACGACGCCGAGAGGCTCGTGGAAGTGGTACGCGTAGGTGCTCTCGTCGATCTCGGAGATCCCGCCCTCCTGGGCGCGGATCGCTCCGGCGAAGTAGCGGAAGTGGTCGACCGCCAGGGGCAGGTCGACGTTGAGGGTCTCGCGCACCGGCTTGCCGTTGTCCCAGGTCTCTGCGACCGACAGCAGGGTCAGGTTCTGCTCGATGCGGTCGGCGATCTTGTTGAGGATGACGGCTCGGTCGGCGGGCGACGTACGGCCCCACGCGGGTGCGGCGGCGTGGGCGGCGTCGAGCGCCGCCTCGATGTCCGCCTCGGTGCCACGGGCGATCTCGGTGAACGGCTTGCCGTTGACCGGCGAGATGTCCTCGAAGTACTGACCGCTGGCCGGTGGCACCCACTGGCCGCCGATGAAGTGGTCGTACCGGGACTTCACGCTGACCAGCGAGTCAGCCGAACCTGGGGATGAGTAGACGGTCATGTCGGGCTCCAGACGAAGAGAGGTGTGATGGCGCTCACACGCTAGGAACCGGCACGTTGCGACGACGTTGCGCCGAAGACCGTCAGGCGAGCTCCCTGTCGAGGCGGGCGATCTGCCCGTCGACCAGCGCGAGCATCGGCGAGGACGTCCCGAGGGCCGCGCGCTCCGCGAGCCACATGTCGTAGTCGTCGACGCCCCACGACGACCGGGTCCAGGTCGACATCAGGTCGGCCTGGCCGCTGCGCCGGACCGCCTCGCGCAGGCTCATGTGCAGCTGCTCGCGCAGGCGTACGACGCCCGGCGCCGTCGAGCGTGGCAGGACGGGCCCGCGGTAGGCACGCATCGCCCCGCGCAGGTCACCTGCGGCGAGGCGGGCCTCCAGGGCGAGCCAGTCGCCGTTGACCGAGCCGGTCAGCCGATAGGGGCGCGAGGCCAGTACGTCGTCGCCGAGCAGGCTGCGCAGCCGGTTGAGCTCGGCCCGCAGCGTCGACGAGGCGCCGTCGTCCTCGTAGACCAGCACGGCGAGCTCGTCGCCGGAGAGGCCGCGCGGCGCGGAGGCGAGCAGCAGCAGGATCTCGCTGTGCCGCGGCGAGAGCCGGAGCTTGTGGTCACGGCCTCGGCCGTCGCTGATCGAGAGCAGCGAGTCGTTGCGCCCGAGCGACTCCAGCACCAGGCGCAGCTGTCCCGCACGGGACTCGGTCGGCTCGGGGCGGCTGAGCTTCTCGCGGGCGAGCTCGGACTCGGCCATGCGTGCGGCGGCGCGGACCATCGCCATCGTCTGCGGGACCGCGATGTCGTCGTTCCCGGTGATGTCGAGCACGCCGAGGAGGCCCGCGGAGCCCGGGTCGTGGATCGGGGTCGCTGCGCAGCTCCACTGCTGCACGGATCGCCGGAAGTGCTCCACGCGTCGGACCTGGGCCGGCTGGTCGAGCCGCAGGGCGAGCCCGGGTGCGTTCGTGCCGGCCAGGCGCTCGTCCCAGTTGCTGCCCTCGACGAAGCCGATCTTCTCGGCGCGACGCAGGGTGGCCGGCGTACCGCAGACCCAGAGCAGCTGGCCCTCGGCGTCGGAGACGGCCATGATCGCGTCGCAGTCGCGCGCGGCCTGCCCGAGCACGTCGTCGAGCAGCGGGAAGACCTGCGCCAGCGGGTGCGCCGCGCGGTAGCCGGCGAGCGTGTCCTCCGGCAGCGTGATCGGGGCCTCGACGTCCTCCGCCGACACGCCTGCCGCCGCGGAGAGGTGCCACGAGTCGGCCACCTCGGCGCGCATGGGTGCGCTTCGGGCGGCGGGCGTCATGGGATCAGTAGACAAGGTCATCGCGGGAGGGCACCAGAGGTCGAAGGTCCGTTGCCCGAGGGTCGTGCGACCGGTGTTGCAACCACGTTGCATCCGCTCCGAGCCTTCGAGCCTGCCGAGGCCAACGCCGATTTCTACCCCCGGAGGCGCTCCGGTACCCTCTTCGGCGGTGGCGTGTCCGAGCGGCCTAAGGAGCACGCCTCGAAAGCGTGTGTGGGTGCAAGCCCACCGTGGGTTCAAATCCCACCGCCACCGCCATTGATGTCCCAGGACGTCGCCGACGCCCGGGCCCACCTCGAGGTGGGCCCGGGCGCCCGGTATCCGGGCTAGCCCACCCGCCCTCGGCAGTCACCGGTTCGCGGGCGGGCAACGTAGCGTTGGACCATGGTCGAGGCACCCCGCCCAAGGCTCCAGCAGCCGCGCAGCACGCCCGTGCTGCCCGATGCCCTCGTGCCGGTCATCGCCACGGAGCTCGACGAGACCGGCGAGTACCGTGCCGTGCTCGACGCGAGCGCGCTCCAGCAGCTGGTCGACCTGCGCTGGGCCGCGCTCCGCGCCGGGCGCCTGCTCGGCCGCCGGGTGAAGGTCTCCACGACGCAGGCGGTCACCCCGGGCGATGCGCCCGTGCTGGCCCGGGTGACGTTCACGTCCGGGCACGGCTCGGCGATCCCGCTCCAGCGCCTCCCCGGGTAGGTACTAGGCCCAAGGTCCGATGGCGGTTGGCACCGGCGCACGGCGACGCTGGTGGCATCCCAGGAAAGGACCCCAGATGTTGAAGTACTTCATCGCCGCCGCCGCACTCGTGCTGGCCGGCGTGCCCGCCGCCGTGGGGCTGGCCGGCAACGACTCGTTCAGCCGCGACGTACCCGTCAGGGTGCCCCAGCAGGCGCAGACCACGCCCGTGTCCCCGGACGTCGTCGACGACGACGGCACCGACGACCAGGGCCCCGGTGAGGCCGAGCCCGGTGACGACCAAGGTGTGGACCCGGGCGACGACGCCACCGAGGCGGGCGAGGACCAAGGTGACGACGACGGTGCCGACGTGGCCGGCCACGACGCGGGCGACGACCACGGTGACGACCCCGCCGGCCACGACGCCGGTGACGACCACGGCGGCACCACCGGCACGAGCGGCAGCGACGACGTCAGCGGCCACGACGGCTCGGATTCCGGCAGCGGCAGCGGTAGCGGTAGCGGTAGTGATGACGGCGGCTCCGGTAGCTCGGGCGGAGGTTCCGACGACGGTTCGGGTCACGACTGACCATTTCCCCCCAGAATGGAGTCGATGGCACAGGACCGTGCGGTCACCGACGGTGACCCCCACCGCGCCACCCGGAAGCCTTCCGGGCTGGCGCGGTGGGTCGTCGTGTCCCGGGGCCCGACCGAGGAGCTCCCGGCGGTACGCCGCCCGGCCCGGCTGCTCGTCCTGGTCGCGGCCGGCGCTGTCGCGGTGCTCGTCCTCTCCGCGCTCGTCGGCGTCCTCGCGGCCCGCAAGCTCGCCGAGCGCCAGGCCGTCAACGACGCCGCGAACACCGCTGACCTGCTCGCCGAGGCAGTGGTCCAGCCGATCCTGACCGACGCTGTACCG
This sequence comes from Marmoricola sp. URHA0025 HA25, assembly GCF_054059435.1. Classification (NCBI taxonomy): domain Bacteria; kingdom Bacillati; phylum Actinomycetota; class Actinomycetes; order Propionibacteriales; family Nocardioidaceae; genus Marmoricola; species Marmoricola sp. URHA0025 HA25. The sequence goes on along the minus strand of NZ_JBSSCD010000001.1, from coordinate 4,053,453 downwards.
ACCGGCGACCCCGCCGCCATCGCCGCACTCGGCACGGCGCTCGAGCAGTACGTCTCGGCATCGACGCTGGTGCGGATCAAGATCTGGACCCGCGACGGCCGGATCATCTACTCCGACGAGCCGCGTCTGGTGGGCGAGCAGTTCGACCTCGGCGCCGAGGAGCGGGAGGTCTTCTCGCATCCGCGCACGGTCGCCGAGGTCTCCGACCTGCAGAAGCCCGAGAACCGGTTCGAGCGCGGCCGGGGCCGGCTGCTCGAGGCCTACCGGCCGGTGTGGACACCGTCGGGCACGCCGCTGCTCTTCGAGACCTACTCGCCGTACACCGAGGTGGACCGCCGATCCACCCAGCTCTGGCGCGGGTTCGCCGGTGTCACGATCAGCAGCCTGCTGCTGTTCGCGGCGCTGCTCACGCCGCTGGTCTGGCAGCTGCTGACCCGCCTGCGTGCCGCACAGGGCCAGCGCGAGCGACTGCTCGAGCGCGCGGTCACGGCTTCCGAGGAGGAGCGTCGGCGCATCGCGGGCACCCTCCACGACGGTGTCGTGCAGGAGCTGGCGGCGACGTCGTTCGCCGTCGCCGCGGCTGCCTCTCGCGCACAGGCGTCGGGCGACCCGGACCTCGCCGAGGACCTGGACGCGGCTGCCCTGACCCTGCGCAACAGCATCGGGGGCCTCCGGACCCTCCTGGTCGACATCTACCCGGCGACGCTGCAGGGCGCCGGCATCCTCGACGTGCTGCGCGACCTCGCCGGCACGCTGCGGTCGCGCGACATCGAGCTGGACCTGTCGCTGCCCGAGAGCGATCCCGGCCTCGGGACAGCCGGAGACCGGCTGTTGTTCCGGATCACCCACGAGGCCCTGGAGAACGTACGCCGGCACGCCTCGGCCAGGCACGTGTCGCTGCACCTGCAGAGCACACCGGAGTCCGTCGTCCTCGAGATCGCCGACGACGGCGTCGGCTTCGATCCCGAGGAGGCGCTCGCCCGTCCGCCCGAGGGCCACTTCGGCCTGCGGGTGCTGGCCGACGTGGCGTCCGAGGAGGGTGCGGAGCTGGCGGTGTCGTCGGCGCCCGGTGCAGGCTGCCGGTGGAGGCTGACGGTGCCGCGACGATGACGACTCCGCGGACCGGCGTACTCCTCGTCGACGACCATCCCCTCGTGCGCGCGGGGCTCGCCGGCCTCGTCGACGCGACCGACGACCTGGCCGTCGTCGGCGAGGCCGCCGACGGGGAGGCCGCGATCGCCAAGGCAGCACAGCTCGGACCGGCCGTGGTGCTGATGGACGTCTCGATGCCGGGCATGGACGGCATCGAGGCCACCCGCCGGCTCTTCGACGACGGGTATGCCGGAGCGGTGGTGATGCTCACCTCCTTCTCCGACCGCGCGCGCGTCGTCGACGCCCTCGACGCCGGAGCGGTCGGCTACCTGCTCAAGGACAGTGAGCCCGGTGACGTGCTCGCCGCGATCCGGGCCGCGGCAAGTGGCCACACGCCGCTGGATCCGCGCGTCGCCGGGGCACTGCTGCCGTCTCGTCGTCAGGAGCCGGGCGCCGACCTCAGCGCCCGGGAGCGCCAGGTGCTGCTGCTCGTCGCCGAGGGCCTGGCCAACAAGCAGATCGCGAAGCGGCTCGGGATCGCGGAGCGCACCGTGAAGGTGCACCTTGGCAGCGTGTTCCGGCGCATCGGCGTCGCCGACCGGACGAGCGCCGCGCTGTGGGCTCGGGACCACCTGAGTCCGGAGGTATGAGCCGGCCGCCTTCCGGCATGATCGGGCCGTGAGCACCGGACCCTGGCTGACCCGCAACCTCAAGGTCGTCTCGGCGGTCTCGTTCATGCAGGATGCCGCCTCGGAGCTGCTCTACCCGCTGATGCCGATCCTGCTGACCACCGTGCTCGGCGCTCCGGCTGCCGTCGTGGGGGCGATCGAGGGGATCGCCGAGGGCGTCGCCGCCCTCACCAAGGTGGTCGCCGGGCGGGTGTCGGACCGCTATCGCAAGAAGCCGCTAGTCGCTCTGGGCTACGGGCTCGCGGCTGTCGGGAAGGTCCTCGTGGCAGCGGCGTCGGTGTGGCCGGTCGTGCTGGCCGGCCGGTCGGTGGACCGGCTCGGCAAGGGGATCCGCGGTGCTCCGCGTGACGCGCTCCTGGTCCAGGACATCCCGCTGGAGGCGCGCGGCCGTGCCTTCGGATTCCACCGCGCCGCGGACACTGCGGGGGCAGTCGTGGGGCCGCTGATCGCACTCGCGGGCTACGAGCTCCTCGACCACCGGCTGCGGCCACTGCTCTGGGTGGCGGTCGTTCCGGCGGTGCTGAGCGTGCTGCTGGTGTTCCTCCTGCGTGAGCCGCGGGTCGAGGAGCTGGGAGGCGTGGTTTCGACGAGCTCGACCACCGGAGGGGCCCCGTCGGTGCCGTCGGTGGAGGAGGTCCCCGCACTCGGCTCGTCCTTCTGGCGGGTCGTCGGCGTGCTGGGGCTCTTCTCGCTGGTGAACTTCCCCGACGCGCTGCTGCTGCTGCGGCTGCACGAGATCGGCTTCGGAGTGGTCGGAGTGATCCTCGCGTACGTCGGCTACAACGCCGTCTACACGGCGCTGAGCTATCCCGCAGGAGTGGTCGCGGACCGCCTCACCCCGCGCACCGTGTTCGCGACCGGCCTGCTGGTGTTCGCGACGGCGTACACGGGCCTCGGTCTCACCGAGAACCACCTGGCCGCCTGGCTGCTCATCGGCGGGTACGGCGCCTACACGGGCCTGACCGACGGCGTCGGGAAGGCCTGGGTCTCCGAGCTGCTTCCGGCGAAGAGCCAGGGGACCGGTCAGGGCGTCTTCCAGGGCGTGCTCGGTGCGGGCGTGCTCGTGGCGGGCCTGTGGGCGGGGCTGTCGTGGCAGGCCGGAGCCCAGGGCGACGGCCACGTGCCGCTGATCGTGTCGGGCGTCGTCGCCGCCGTCGTGGCGCTCGGGCTGCTACTGGCTCCCCACCGTGACGTGCGTCGAGACGCTGTCGCGCGCTCCTGACGGCGCCGTCGCACGGATCCGGAGGGTGTGTCCGCCGCTCGTCGCCCCGGGCGCCAGTCGCCCGACGACGCGGATCCGCCGGGCGCACTCGGACCTTCGCAGCGACGCGGTGCGGAAGCTGCCGGCAAGGACGCTGCGGGTGACGTCGCGCGACCCGACCCGGTACCTCACCCGAAGGGTCCGGCCGCCCCCCGTGCCGTGGACGCGCATGCGGCCGTGGGTCGTGTTCGCACACACGCGCACGTAGGAGACGGCCCGCTGCGACGAGGTGATCCGCTGCTCGATCCGGCCCTGCTGGTTGGTGTCCGCGCCGACGTACGCCGAGGACCCGTCGGCCCGGATCATCACGTCCGGCCCGACGAAGGGCGCCGGGCCGAGGATCACGACCGGCGGGTCGTCCGCACCGGCCATCGGCACGGGAGCGAACGCGGCGCTCGCCAGCAGGAGCAGCGCGACGGTCAGGGATCTCCGCATCGGTCTCCTCGAGGTCGGCCGAGACACTGGGGTCGATGATCCATGATCGCAGCCGTGATGACTGTGACCGGGGGCACACGCCGCGACGTCGTCGCCACGGCATGATGGGCCGATGACCTGGTTCGACTCTCCGGCCGACGCCGTCAAGCGGCTCGCGGAGGCGGGTTACCTCGCCGACACCGCGACCGCGACGACCACGTACCTCGCCGGCGAGCTGGAGAAGCCGCTGCTGGTCGAGGGCCCTGCCGGTGTCGGCAAGACCGAGCTGGCCAAGGCCATCGCCCGGGCTACCGGGGCCGACCTCGTCCGGCTGCAGTGCTACGAGGGCCTGGACGAGGCTCGTGCGCTCTACGAGTGGAACTACAAGAAGCAGCTCCTCCGGATCCAAGCCTCCGGCACCGACCAGTCGTGGGCCGAGACCCACGACGACATCTTCACCGAGGAGTTCCTGCTGACCCGGCCGCTGCTCACCGCGATCCGCCGCGAGGAGCAGACGGTGCTGCTGATCGACGAGGTCGACAAGACCGACGTCGAGGTCGAGGGCCTGCTGCTCGAGGTGCTCAGCGACTTCCAGGTCACCATCCCGGAGCTCGGCACGATGTCGGCCGTACGCCGTCCGCTGGTCGTGCTGACGTCCAACGCGACCCGCGAGCTGTCCGAGGCGGTCCGCCGGCGCTGCCTCTACCTGCACATCGGCTACCCCGACGCCGACCGCGAGCACGCGATCGTGCTCTCCCAGGTCGAAGGCGTCGAGGACACGCTGGCGCGCCAGATCGTCGAGACGGTGACGCGACTGCGGGCACTCGAGCTCAAGAAGTCGCCGTCGATCGCGGAGTCGGTCGACTGGGCCCGGACGCTGGTGGCGCTCGGCACCGGGACCCTGGACGCCGCGGCGATCGACGCAACCCTCGGCGTCGTGCTGAAGCACCACAGCGACCTCGACCGCGCGGTGCGGGAGCTCCGGCTCCGGTGAGCCTCCTCGACCGGCACATCGCGTTCGTCGAGGCGCTGCGCTCCGCGGGCCTGTCGGTCTCGCTGTCCGAGGGCCTCGACGCGGTGCACGCGGTCTCCCGGCTCGGCCTCGACGACCGCGAGACGCTGCGAGCGGCGTACGCCGCGACGCTGGTCAAGCGCCAGCCGCACCGTCCGGGGTTCGACCAGGTCTTCGACCTGTACTTCCCAGCCCTGGTCGGGAACGGGGCCTCGTCTGAGCTCGACCAGGAAGATGGTGGTCGAGCAGCGAGCGCCAGCGAGCGATCGGACGAGACCTCCCTCAGGGACGGACCACAGGAGCTGGCCGACTTCCGCGAGACGCTCGTCGAGGCCCTGGGGATGGGCGACCCCGATGCCCTGGCGGCGCTGGCGCGCGAGGCGGTGCAGCGGTTCGGGCTCATCCGCGGCCGGGGGCCCGGAGAGCAGCGCTGGTCGTCCTACAACGTGATGAACCGGGTGTCCCCGGGCGAGCTCGTCGAGCGGGTGCTGCAGGGGCTGGGAGTGTCGGCAGGCTCGACCACCGACGTGGCGACGCGGAGGCTCGTCGAGGCGCAGGTGCGCGCGTTCGAGGGCCAGGTCGAGGCGGAGGTGCGACGACGGGCGGCCGAGGTGCGCGGGCCGGAGCACGTCGCCAGGTACACCGTCCGCAAGAGCATCGACCAGCTGGACTTCACGTCGGCCCGCAAGAGCGACCTGGAGGAGATGCGTCGTGAGATCGGCCCGCTCGCGCGCCGGCTCGCCACCCGGCTGAACCGGCACAAGGCGGCCCGGCGGCGCGGTCCGGTCGACTTCCGGCACACCGTCCGGGCCTCGATGTCCTCGGGCGGCGTACCGCTGGAGATCCATCACCGGCCGCGTCGCCCGACCCGGTCGGACCTGGTGGTGCTGTGCGACGTCAGCGGCTCGGTGGCCAGCTTCGCGGGCTTCACGCTGATGCTGGTGTTCGCGCTGCGTGAGCAGTTCGACCGGGTGCGCGCGTTCACCTTCGTCGACGAGATCCACGAGGTCACCGACCGGTTCCGCCCGGGCGGCGACCCGGCGGAGACGCTCGCCTCCCTCGCCGCCAGCGCCCGGCACGCGACCCTTTGGGGCCGCACCAACTACGGACGGGCGTTCACCCGCTTCGCCGAGGAGCACCCGGACGCGCTGACCCCCAAGACCAACCTCCTCGTGCTCGGCGACGCGCGCTCCAACTACTCCGACCTCGCCCTGCCGGTCACCCGTGGCCTGGTGCGGCAGGCACGGCACGCCTGGTGGCTGAACCCGGAAGCGGCGCGCCACTGGGACACCGGCGACTCGGCCGCGCGCGACTACGGCGCCGTGATGCCGATGGTCGAGTGCCGCAACCTGGTCCAGCTCGGTCAGTTCGTGCAGGATCTCGCCTAGTCGGTACCCGCCCCGTCGTACGGTGTGGGCATGCGGACACTTCTCGGGGGACTGGTCGTCGGTGCTCTCCTGCTCAGCGGCTGCGGCGCCGGTACGACGGACCACGCGGGCAGCGCTCCCGACCGGGCGCAACTCGCGGCGACCCCGGTGACCGCCACGGTGGTCGCGGTCGGCGACATCGCCTGCCCGCCGGGGTCGAGGGTCACCAGGAAGACGTGCCGCCAGGCGAGGACGGCGAGGGCGGCGACGGCACTCGCGCCGGACAACGTCATCGCGCTGGGCGACGAGCAGTACCAGAAGGGCAGCTACCGCGGCTTCACGCACTCCTACGCGCAGTCGTGGGGCAAGCTGCTGCCGATCACCTACCCGGTGGTCGGCAACCACGAGTACTACACGTCGGGCGCGCGCGGCTACTTCCGCTACTTCGCGAGCCGCCAGCCGGGGTCGCCCGGGTGGTACCGCCGCGAGCTCAACGGCTGGCAGCTCTACTTCCTGAACAGCAACTGCGGGGTGGTCGACTGCGGGGCCGAGAAGGCGTGGCTCGTTGCGGAGATGGCCGCGAACCCCTCGACCTGCTCGCTGGTCGCGATGCACCACCCGCGGTTCTCCTCGGGAGGCGAGCACGGCAGCAGCCGGAGGATGAAGCCGTTCTGGGACATCGCCTACGCCCACGGCGCGGACATCGCGCTCGCCGGCCACGACCACGACCAGGAGCGTTTCGAGCCGATGACGCCCGCCGGCGCCCTCGACCCCTCTCACGGGATCCAGCAGTTCGTGTCCGGAGGCGGCGGCCGCAGCCTCTACGCGAAGGGCACGCCGGTTGCCGGGTCGGCGTACTTCCGCTCCGGGTTCGGTGTCCTCGAGCTGACGCTGGGCACGCGCGACTACTCGTGGAGGTTCCTCAGCCCGGGGCTGCGCGTCCGGGATTCCGGGAGTGCCGCCTGCAGGTGACGGCTGACGGGTAGAGTTGTCGACTCCCTGATCGTCGTTCGCCCGCGAAGGATCCCCGACCTTGAACGAAGACATCGCTGCGCGCGAGATTGCCCGCGAGCAGGAGTTCGTCGACTCGGTCTACCGCCAGCTCGCGGAGTCGACCCGGTCGGCGGAGCAGCTCGCGGCCGAGGGCCGCGCGCGCGGCCAGCTCGGCCACGAGGGCGGCCTGGTCGAGCGCGACGCGATGGTCTACCAGGCGGCGCGCCGGATGGCGACGCTCGACGCCGCTCACGAGGGCCTGGTGTTCGGCCGGCTGGACATGCGCGCCGAGATCGACGGCGAGGCGCGGTACGTCGGCCGCATCGGCCTGCGCGACTCCAACCGTGACGTGCTGCTGATCGACTGGCGGGCGCCGGCGGCCGCGGTGTTCTACCAGGCGACGCACGCCGACCCGCACGGCGTGATCCGGCGGCGCATCCTGCGCTGCTCGGGCGAGACCGTGGTCGGCGTCGAGGACGACCTGCTCGACACCGAGGTGGAGACCGACCTCCCCGTCGTGGGCGAGGGCGCGCTGATGGCGCAGCTGTCCCGGGCTCGTGACCGGTCGATGCACTCCATCGTCGCGACCATCCAGGCCGAGCAGGACCGCGCCATCCGCGCTCCCAACAAGGGAGTGGTGCTGATCAGCGGTGGTCCCGGCACCGGCAAGACGGTGGTCGCGCTGCACCGCGCCGCGTTCCTCCTGTACGCCGATCGCCGCCGCTACGAGACCGGTGGCGTGCTCGTGGTCGGACCGTCGGGGGTGTTCATGCGCTACATCGAGCGGGTGCTGCCGTCGCTCGGCGAGACCGCCGTCGCGCTGCGCTCGCTCGGCGACGTGGTCGACGGCCTGCGCGCGACGCGTCGCGACGACCCGCGCGTCGCGGAGGTCAAGGGATCGGCCGCGATGGCCGAGGTGATGCGCCGCACCGCCCGCCAGCACGTGCCCGGGAGCCCGCGGGAGTTCCGGGTGTTCTACCGCGACGACGTGCTGTTCCTCGGTCCGCGCGAGCTGGGCCAGGTGCGCCGGCAGCTGCTGTCGATGGGGCCGCGCAACTGGTCGACGACCCGGGTCGCCTCGACGCTGATCGACGTGATGTGGCGCCAGGTGCGCTCGGAGCGCGCCCGCGAGCGCACCAAGGAGGACTTCGCCGAGGAGATCCGCACCAACGACGTGTTCCTGGAGTTCGCGTCCGCGTGGTGGCCGGTGCTCGACGCCGCCGCGGTGCTGGGCTGGCTGCGCGACACCGACCTGCTGGCCCGGGTCGCGGACGGCGTACTGGACGACGAGGCGGTCCGCCTGCTCGCGAAGTCGTGGGGTGAGGACCTGTCCGTCGACGACATCCCGCTGGTCGACGAGCTGCGCTACCTGCTCGGCGACCCGCCGATCGTCAACGACGCCGAGGACGACCCGCTGGACCTCGCGGACTCTTCGCTCCAGGAGCTGACCACCGCCTCCGATCGGGAGTTCGCGGGCCACCGCTCCTGGTCGCCGCCGACCAACCGGATCGAGGACGACGGCTACGCCCACGTGCTGATCGACGAGGCGCAGGACCTCACGCCGATGCAGTGGCGGATGGTCGGTCGTCGCGGCCGCACCGCCACGTGGACGATCGTCGGCGACCCGGCCCAGTCCTCCTGGCCGGTCCCGGAGGAGTCCGAGCGGGCCCGCACGACGGCGCTCGGGGACAAGCCCGTGCACGCGTTCCACCTGTCGACGAACTACCGGAACTCCGCCGAGATCTACCGCTTCGCCGCCGCGTACGCCGACCGCGCCGGCCTCGACGCGGACCTGCCGAACGCCGTGCGGTCCACCGGTGTCGAGCCGAGGGAGGTCGTCGACGCCGACCTCGAGTCGGGCACACGGCGCCTGCTCGGCGAGCTGGTCGGCTCCGTCGAGGGCACCGTCGGGATCGTCGTGCCCGTGGCCCGGCGCGCCGAGGTCAGCGGCTGGCTCGCCGGCTGGCCGGAGGTCTCCGGGATGACGCAGGGGGAGAACGCACGCGTGGTCGTGCTGACCGGGCTGGACACCAAGGGCCTGGAGTTCGACGGCATCGTGGTCGTCGAACCTGCGGAGATCGAGGCCGAGTCGCCCGCAGGCCGCGCGACGCTCTACGTCGTCTACACCCGCGCGACCCAGCAGATGGTGACGGTCTCGACCTCAAGCAGTTGAGCGGTCGGTCAGGCTCGACCCCCCGGTGCTGACCAGCCGGACGACTCCGCGGGGAACCGCGGGTGGCCGCGCAGGTCGGGTGCCGGCACCGGCTCGCCGTAGCCCGTAACGACCGGCAGCACGCCCGCCCAGACGGGGGCGTCGAGATCCTCGGCCGGGTCGTCCGGCGGACCGTCGCTGACCTTCACCGACCACTCCGTCAACGGGAGTGCGAGCACCATCGTGGCGGCGAGCTCCTTGGTGGCCGGCGGTCGCAGCGTGTCCCAGCGGCCGGGGAGCCAGGCTTCGGACATGGCGCGAAGGGCGCGCACCTTGTCGTCGACCTCGGTCGCGACCCCGAACACCACGGCCGAGCGGTAGTGCATCGACGACTCGAAGGCCGACCGCGCCAGCACGATCCCGTCGAGCAGCGTCACTGTCGCGCACACGTCGACGCCCTGCGCGAGCCGGCGGAACAGCCTGCTGGCGGTGGAGCCGTGCAGCAGCAGCCGGTCCCCGTCGCGCGCCGCGCCGGTCGGGACCACGACGGGCCGGCCGTCCTCGTCGACGAACCCGACGTGCGCGACCCGGGCGGCGTCCAGGATCGCGTGCAGGACCGCGACGTCGTCGACGGCCTTCTCGGGGAGCCGGCGGATCCGCGTGCGTGGTGAGGGGTCGGGCGTCATGGGCACATCCTGCGGCACGGGGCGACCCGCCCGCGCCCCGTTGGTAGCGTTCCGGCATGTCCGCCACCCCGCAGTCCGCAGCCGCCGCCCTCGAGCAGGTGACGGGGCAGCAGGCCTGGGCGGTGATCCGGTTGCGCGACAGCGACACCGTGACCCTCGTCGGAGGGCCGCTGGTGCCGGCCGAGCGGCTGGCGGACATCCCGCTCGAGGAGGGCGTGCCCGAGCGAGGGCGCCGCTTCGACACGCTGGTCGCGGTCCCGTTCCGGCAGGTCGCCGAGCGCGGGTTCGAGGTCCACGACGACGGCACCCCGCTGGCCGTCGTACGCATCGAGACCGAGACCGAGGTCCCGCTCGCCGACCTGGTCGCGGCGCTGCCCGGCGAGCCGGTGGAGTTCAGCGACCGCGGCGGCTTCGAGACCTCCGACGAGGCGTACGCCGACATGGTCCGCCGGATCATCTCCGAGGAGATCGGCAACGGCGAGGGTGCCAACCTGGTCGTCGGCCGGCACTACCGCGCGACCCTGGAGGACTGGGGGCCGGAGAGCGGCACGGCGAAGGCGCTGACCGTGCTGCGCCGGCTGCTCGAGCAGGAGCGCGGCGCCTACTGGACGTACTGCTTCTGGACGGGCGAGCGGTTCCTGATCGGCGCCTCGCCGGAGCGCCACGTGAGCGTGCACGCGGGCGACGTCAGGATGAACCCGATCTCCGGGACCTTCCGGGTTTCGACAGGCTCAACCACCGTGGACGGCTCGACCACCGCGGACCGGAAGGCACGGCTGCTGGACTTCCTCGCCGACGAGAAGGAGATCTACGAGCTCTTCATGGTCGTCGACGAGGAGCTGAAGATGATGTGCGACATCTGCCACGAGGGTGGCCAGGTGCTCGGGCCGTTCCTGAAGCCGATGACGCACCTCGTGCACACCGAGTACCTCCTCGCCGGCCGCACCAGGCTCGACGTGCGGGACGTCCTGCGGATGAGCATGTTCGCCGCGACCGTCACCGGAGCGCCGGTGGAGAACGCGTGCCGGTTGATCAGGCAGTACGAGTCCGAGGGCCGCGGCTACTACGCCGGCGCCCTCGCGCTCATCGGGCGTGACGAGTCCGGCGCGCAGACGGCCGACTCCCCGATCGTGATCCGCACCGCCGACGTCTCGGCCGACGGCCGGTTGAAGGTGACGGCCGGTGCCACCCTCGTGCGCGACTCCGACCCGGCCTCGGAGGTCGCCGAGACCGCGGCGAAGGCCGGCGGCATCCTGGCCGCCTTCGGACTGGTGCCACGCCCGACCGGTACGCCGGCCGAGATCGCCGACCTCGCGCGCGACGAGGACGTGCTGATCGCGCTGAACTCCCGCAACCAGCGGCTCTCGAAGTTCTGGCTGACCGACCAGGCCGGCGCGGCCCCGGCGCCCGAGCTGGCCGGCCGCTCGGTCGGCATCCTGCACGGCGAGGACGACTTCGCGAACATGCTCTGCCACGTCTTCGCGGTGCTCGGCATGAAGGCGACCGTGATCCGGCACGAGGACTTCACGCCGGGTGCCCTCGACGGCTTCGACCTCGCGGTCGTCGGCCCGGGCCCGGGCGATCCCCGCGACGAGTCGAGCCCGAAGATCGCGCGGTTCCGTGCGGCCGTCGACGGGCTGCTCGAGACGGGCAAGCCCTTCCTCGCCGTCTGCCTGGGCCACCAGGTGCTCTGCGACCGGATCGGCATCCCGCTCGCCTACAAGGACATCGTCTTCCAGGGCACCCAGTCGACGGTCTCCATCGGCGGCCGCCAGGAGCCGGTGGGGTTCTACAACACCTTCGTGGGACGTGCCTCGGGACAGCTCCCCGACCAGGTCACCGCCGAGACCGATCCCGCCACCGGTGACATCCACCTCGTCAGCGGACCGCACTACCGGGGCGTGCAGTTCCACGCCGAGTCGATCCTCACCGAGAACGGTGTGGCGATCCTGCGCGACCTGCTCGTGGAGCTCCTGGGGTGAAGGTGCTCGTGGTCGACCACCACGACTCCTACACCTGGAACCTCGTCCACCTGGTGGCCGGCGTCACCGGTGAGCTGCCCGACGTCGTCGAGCACGACCAGGCCGGAGTGCTCGAGGTGGCGGCCGGCTACACCCACCTCGTCCTGTCGCCCGGGCCGGGACATCCTGCTGACCCGGACGACTTCGCGCTGGGAGGCGCCGTCTTCGAGCTCGGGCTGCCGGTGCTCGGCGTGTGCCTCGGGATGCAGGCGCTGGTCACGGCGTACGGCGGGACAGTGGACCGGATCCGCCCCGCCCACGGCGAGCTCTCCCCGGTGAGCCATGACAGCAGCGGCGTGTTCCACGAGCTGCCGAGCACGGTGAGGATGGTGCGCTACCACTCGCTCGCGGCAGTGCACGTGCCGCCCGACCTGCGCGTCACCGCCGTCGCCGGCGAGGTCGTGATGGGGGTGGTGCACCGGTCGCTGCCGTTGCACGGCGTGCAGTTCCACCCTGAGTCGATCCTGTCGGAGTGCGGCACGCAGCTGGTGGCGAACTTCCTGGAGGGCCGGTGAGCGGGCTCGAGACGTTCCGGCGGGTCGCCGAGACCCATGACCGTTGCTTCTGGCTCGACGGCGGCGGCTCACAGCCCTGGGCGACGCGCCGCTCGATCGTCGGCCGGCTCGAGGACGACGACCTCTCGCTGACCTACGACGCCACCCGTCGCGAGGTGGTCGAGCACCCGTCCGGCCGCGTGGTGGGCGACGACGTCTTCGCCGTGCTGCAGGACCTCCAGGACGGCGATGCGCGCACGCACTGGGTCGGCTACTTCGGCTACGCGTGCCGCCCGGACCTGCCGGCCCGGTCGATGGCCGGCGTACCGGACGCGATCTGGATGCGCACTCGCGCGATCGAGGTCACCGAGGAGCCCGGTCGGGTGCCCGAGCGGTCGTCGGGCCAGCCAGCTGAGCACTCGACCCCGCGCTGGTACGCCGACGCCTTCGCCGCAGTCCAGGAGGAGCTGCACGCCGGCAACTCCTACGAGGTCAACCTGACCTATCGCATCGAGCAGGCCGCAGGGACTGCGGACCCGGTCGAGGTCTACGGACGGCTGCGGACCACTGACCCGGCGCCGTACGCCGGGGTGCTCCGGCACGGTGACACCTGGCTGCTCTCGGCGTCGCCCGAGCGGTACGCGACCGTCGACCGGCACCGGCGGGTGGAGACCCGGCCGATCAAGGGCACCACGCCCCGCGGCACGACGCCCGAGGAGGACGAGGTCCTGCGGCACCGGCTCGCGACCGACCCCAAGTTCCGTGCCGAGAACCTGATGATCACCGACCTGCTGCGCAACGACCTCGCCATGGTCTGCGAGCCCGGCAGCGTCGTCGTGCCGGAGCTGATGGCGGTCGAGTCCTACGCCAGCGTCCACCAGCTGGTGACGACAGTCGCGGGGCAGCTCCGGGACGACGTCGGCACGATCGACGCCCTGCGCGCGATGTTCCCGGCCGGCTCGATGACGGGTGCCCCGAAGCTCCGCACGATGCAGATCATCGACACGGTCGAGGCGACCCCGCGAGGGGTGTACGCCGGCGCGTTCGGCTGGATCTCCGGCGACGGCCGTGCGGATCTCGGCGTCGTGATCCGGTCGCTGTTCCGCAGCGGCGACGGCCCCTGGCTGCTCGGCACGGGTGGTGGCATCACCGTGCACTCCGACGTCGACGAGGAGTGGTCCGAGACCCGCTGGAAGGCGTCCCGGCTGCAGGGCGCACTCGCGGCGGCCGCCGCCGAACGAGACTCGGACTAGCCGTACCGCGCGACGAAGGCGGCCAGGATCCGCGGGGGCTCTGTCACCACGGCGCCGCGGATCCGGGCGATCAGCTCCTCGAGCTCCTCCGGCGGGAAGTAGCCGTGGTGCTGGTAGATCCGCACCCGGGTGACGATGCCCGCGACGTCGAGCTCCGGGTGGAACTGGGTCGCGTAGAGGTTGGTCCGCACCCGGAACATCTGCACCCGGCAGGTCGGAGAAGAGGCCAGCAGGACGGCGCCCGGCGGGACGTCACGCAGCGCCTCCTTGTGCCCGACGAACGCGTCGAACGTCTCCGGCATCCCGGTCAGGAGCGGGTCGGCCAGCCCGGCCGCGGTCAGGCTGATCGGGACCGCGCCGATCGGTTCGCCGTACGTGCGGTCGACGGTGCCGCCCTGGTGCACGCCGAGCGTGCCGACCCCGTAGCACGCGCCCAGGAACGGGAAGTCGCGCGCCACCAGCACGTCCAGCAGCCCGCGCAGCTCGCCCTCCACCCGACGCTGGTTGGCCGACTTGAGGTGCTCGGGGTCGCTGGAGTCGAACGGCCCGCCGCCGAGCACGATCCCGGCGTACCGGTCGAGGTCCAGCTGCGGCAACGGCCCGGCCTCCAGCCGCACGCGGTGCAGCTGCGGCTCGTCGAGCCCGCCGGCACGCAGCATGGCGGCGTACTCGTCGTCGGCGGCCTCGTCCTCGGCACGGGTGGCGAGCAGCAGGAACGGCTTCACCCCGACATCGTCTCGTGCCGCTGGACCGGGCGGGTGGTCGCGCCTTCCGGGGGGAGCGCGACCACCCGTCCGGCGGTCAGGTGGGCCGGCTCAGGACGCCGAGCTGGAGGCGTCCGAGCCCAGCGTGGCCGTCGCGGTGTGCGACGTGCCGTTGCGGTCGTAGGTCAGGGTGACCTTGTCGCCGGGCCGGTGTCCGCGGATGGTGGCCACCAGGGACTCCGAGCTGTCGATCACCTCGTCGTCGACCTTGGTGATCACGTCGCCCTTCTGCAGGCCGGCCTTGTCCGCCGCGCCGCCGCTCTCCACGGTCTGCACGGTGGCGCCCTGGCTCAGGGTGTCGCCCGGCACGTCCGAGACGCTGACCGCGAGGCGCGCGTGCGTCGGCTTCTGGCCGTCGATGATCTGGTTGACGATCGGCAGCGCCTCGTCGATCGGGATCGCGAAGCCCAGGCCGATGGAGCCGCCGCTGTCGGTGGACCCGTCCGCGGTGCGGATGGAGGAGTTCACGCCGACGACACGGCCGCTCATGTCCACCAGCGGTCCGCCCGAGTTGCCGGGGTTGATCGCCGCGTCGGTCTGGATGGCCGGGTACGTCGTGCTGAGGTCGGCCTGCGACTGCTGCTGCTGCGGCTGCTCGCCGAAGCCGGGGAACTGCGGCGTCTGCTCCTCCGAGGTCGAGACCGACACCGGCCGGTTGAGCGCCGAGACGATGCCCGAGGTGACCGTGGAGTTCAGGCCGTAGGGCGAGCCGATCGCGACCACCGCCTGGCCGACGGCGAGCTCACCGGACTTGCCGATGGTCGCCGGGGTGAGGCCCGAGACGCCCTCGGCCTTGATCACCGCCATGTCGGTGACCGGGTCGGTGCCGACCACGTTCGCCTTGGCCGTCCTGCCGTCGTTGAAGTTCACGGTGATCGAGCCGCCGTTGCCGGCGAGGGAGACGACGTGGTTGTTGGTGAGGATGGTGCCGTCGGCCCGCAGCACGATGCCCGAGCCCGAGCCGGAGCCCGACGAGCCGGTGACGTTGATCTTCACCACCGAAGGGAGCACGGTGGCGGCCACCTTCTCGACGGACCCCGACGGGGCGGCAGCCGCGTTCGACGCCTTGACGGGGCCCGATGACGTGGAGGAGGTCGTCGAGTCGTCGCCCTGCCAGGCGTCGTACCACGCGGCGCCCCCGACCCCGGCTGCCCCTCCGACGAGGAGGGCACCTGCCAGGACCGCCGCCGTGAGTCCCCCGGCGCGACGCACGGGTGCGGCCGTGGTCGCAGCGGGGACGGGCTGTTGGAACGGCGGCAGCGGACGGGTGTGACCGGAGTCAGCAGTCGGGGCGGGGTGTTCGGCAGACCAGGTGTGTGGCACCTCAGAGGTGTCCTCGTTCGCTCCAGCAGGGGTGTTCTGGGGCTCGTCCTCAGGGCTGTACCGGTCTGTCATGGAACCGATCGTGACGGGCGTTCCTGAGAGGAATTTGTGAGCCTGCTACGACCGCGCCAAGACTTCCGGACAGGTTCGCGGACGTCGGGGATCAGCCCTCAGGGGGCGAGGGTTGGCCGGGGATGCTGAGCCAGAAGACGGCGCCGCCGCCCGGCATCGAGCCGGCGTCGACGACGCCGCCGTGGCGCTCGGCGATCGAGCGCACGATCGACAGGCCCAGGCCCGATCCGGGCATGCCCCGGGACTCGGCGGAGCGGTAGAACCGCTCGAAGACGTGCGGGAGGTCGTCCGGCGAGATCCCGGGCCCCTGGTCGGAGACGGTCAGGGTGCCTGCTTCGAGGGTCACCGAGACCCGCCCTCCCTCGGGGCTCCACTTGGCTGCGTTGTCGAGCAGGTTGGTGATCGCGCGCTCGAGGGCGTCTGCGTCGCCGGTGACCCACCACGGCGACGTCCGTAGGTCGAACTCGACGTCGGCGCGCCGGCGTACTCGAGCGACGGCCTGGCCAAGCACCGCGGTCAGCTCGACCGGCTCCACCGTCGGTGAGACGGGCTCGTCGCGCGCGAGCTCGACGAGGTCGCCGATGAGCGTGGTCATCTCGCCGATCTGGGCGCGCACGTCGTCGAGCAGCTCGGTGCGGCTCTCCGCGGAGAGACCGGCGGACGAGTCTGCCTGGACGAGCAGGTCGAGGTTCGTGCGCAGCGAGGTCAGCGGCGTGCGCAGCTCGTGGCCGGCGTCGGCGACGAGCTGCCGCTGCCGGTGCTGCGAGGCCGAGAGCGTGAGCAGCATCCCGTTGAACGACTGGGCGAGCCGGGCCACCTCGTCGCTGCCCTCGATCGGGATCGGGTCGAGCCGCTGGGTGCGGGCGATGTCCTCGACGGCGGTGGTCAGGCGGCGTACCGGCCGCAGCCCGTTGCGAGCGACGCCCCAGCCGGCGAGGCCGGCGATGATCATCCCCGCGATGCCGAAGAGCAGCATCACCAGGCCGAGCCGGTCGAGCATCCGGTCGGTCGGCTGCATCGACTGGGCGAGCACCAGCGCGTGCCCGTCACCGGCGTTGACCGCGACGACCCGCCACCGCTCGCCCTGCAGCCAGACCGTGCGCGCGGACGTGTCCTCCTTGCCGTGCGCGACGGCGACCTCGGTGTCGCTGATCCCGAAGTTCGGGTTGGCGCCGGCCGGCTGCACGAGCACCTGGTCGTTGCTCGCGTCGACGAAGGCGATCCGCACGCCCGCGGCGCCGAGCGCCCAGGACGAGATGCTCTCCTGGGCGAGGGCGTCAAGGGTGTCGCTCTTCGCCGCCACGTACGCACGCGCGCGCAGCGAGTCGTCGAGCGCGGAGATGGTCTGCGCCCGCACAGTGGCGTACGCCGCGAAGGCGACGATCGAGACGGCGAAGCCGACCGCCAGGGTGGTGAGCACCGTGACCCGGCTGGCGAGCGACCTTCGGTAGTGCAGCCCCGTCCACGCCGTGCCCGCGGGCGGCGAGAGCGGCTCCGCGCCGGCGCGTCCGGCGGCGGGTGCGCTCACGGGGTCTCGCGGAGGACGTAGCCGACGCCCCGCACGGTGTGCAGCAGCCGCGGCTCGCCTTCGGCCTCGGTCTTGCGGCGGAGGTAGCCGATGTAGACCTCGAGGCTGTTCGCGGTGGTCGGGAAGTCGAAGCCCCAGACCTCCTCGAGGATGAACGACCGCTCCAGCACGCGACGCGGGCGCCGCATGAACAGCTCGAGCAGGTTGAACTCGGTGCGGGTCAGCGTCATCGGGCGCTCGCCACGGCGGACCTCACGCGAGGCGAGGTCCATCGACAGGTCCGCGAACTCCAGGTGCTCGTCGGCGTCGGTGCTCTGGTCCGGCGTGGCCCGGCGCAGCAGCGCGCGCAGCCGGGCCAGCAGCTCGTCGAGCGCGAACGGCTTGGTGAGGTAGTCGTCCGCACCGGCGTCGAGCCCCTCAACACGGTCGCCGACCGCGTCGCGCGCGGTCAGCACGAGGATCGGCACCTGGTTGCCGACCGAGCGGAGTGCGCGGGTGGTCTCGATGCCGTCGAGGCGCGGCATCATCACGTCCATGACGATCGCGTCGGGGTTGGTGCCGCTGATCCCGGCGAGTGCGGCGGCCCCGTCCTCGGCCAGTGACACGGCGTACCCGTTGAACTCGAGCGAGCGGCGCAGCGACTCGCGCACGGCCCGGTCGTCGTCGACGACGAGCACGTGCGGCCTGGTGTCAGCGGGCGCGTTCACGCACCAAGGGTGCCATCGGTGGCTGAGCCTTTGCTGAGACTCAGCGGAGCTTGGCCGCCGCTTCCGTCGCGAGCTGTCCGTAGCGCCCGCCGAACAGCGCGGCGTGCACGAGCAGCGGGAACAGCTGGTGCAGCGGCTGCCGCTCCTCCCAGCCGTCGGCGAGCGGGCTGACCTCGGCGTACGCCGCCACCACGCGCGCGAGCTGGGGCAGCCCGAAGAGGGCCAGCATCGCGAGATCGGTCTCGCGGTGACCGCCGTGCGCCGCCGGGTCGACGAGGACGGCGTGCCGCTCGGCGTTCCAGACGATGTTGCCCGACCAGAGGTCGCCGTGCAGCCGCGCCGGTGGCTCGGCCGGACCGGCGAGGTCGACGATGTGCCGGACGACCCACTCGACCGCGGCGGTGCCGTCCTCGTCGATGCGGCCGCGGTCCGCGGCGAGCTTGAGGTAGGGCAGGATCCGGCGTACCGCGAAGAACTCCGGCCAGCTGTCGGCCGGCTTGTTGGGCAGCGGCAGCGTGCCGATGAAGCCGTCCTCGCCTGCGCCGAGCTCGGGCGCTCCGCTCGCGTGCAGGTCGGCCAGCATCCGGCCGAGCGCCGCCGCCGACTCGGGGGACGGGCGGTTCGGCTCGATCCAGGAGAGCACGATGCAGTCGGACTGGACGCCGAGGACCTCGGCGACGCCGGCGACCCCGGGCTCGGCGAGCCAGCGCAGGCCGCGGGCCTCCGCCTCGAAGAACCCGTCGGGCGCGTGCGGCCGGGTCTTGATCAGAGCGGAGCGACCGTCGCTGAGGCGCAGCCGCGTCGCAGTGCAGACGTCGCCGCCGGCAACCGGGGTGGTCGAGACGACGGCCGACCCGAGCAGCTGCTCGGCCCGCTCAGCGAGCGTCCGCATCCGCGCCATGGGCCCCATCCTCGCGGCACGCGGGTCACCTGACCAGTGCGAGCTCCTCCACCAGTCGCCGCGCGGTGCGCTCGACGATCGCGAGCACGTCGTCGAAGCCCTCGGCGCCGCCGTAGAACGGGTCCGGTACGTCGGGCACCTCGTCGGCGCTCGCGGCCACCTCGGGGTCGTAGGACCGGAACATCCGCACGCGGTCGTGGCGGTCGGGCGGCAGGTCGGCCCGCACGTCGGCGAGGTTGGCCCGGTCCATCACGAGGATCAGGTCGTGGTCGTGCCAGTCGGCCCCGAAGTGACGGGCCCGGTGCCGGCTCGGGTCGTAGCCGGCGCCCGACAGCACGCTCGCCGCCCGGGTGTCCATCGGCTCGCCGACGTGCCAGGTCCCCGTGCCGCAGCTGGTCACCTCGACGCGGTCGGTGAGGCCCGCCGCGGCGAGCTCCGCGTTGACCACCACGTCGGCGATCGGGGAGCGGCAGATGTTGCCCAGGCAGACGAGGGCGACTCGGTACATCGGCGTCTGCCGCCGGTCAGCGCGGTTCGGGCAGCAGCGACTCGACGATCATCGAGGCGATCGAGATGACCAGCGCGCCGAACACCGCGGTCCAGAAGCCGTCGACGTGGAAGTTCAGCCCCAGGGTGTCCGCGAGCTTGCTGGTCAGCAGCAGCATCAGCGCGTTGGTCACCAGCAGGAACAGTCCGAGCGTGAGGACGATCAGCGGCAGCGAGAGCAGATTGACGATTGGCCGGACCACCGAGGTGACCACGCCGAAGATGGCGCCCACGACGACCAGCGTCAGGATCCGGTCGCCCCTCGTGTCTGCGGTGAGCGTGATCCCGTCGAAGAGCCACACCGCGACACCGAGAGCGACCGCGTTGACCACCAGCCAGAGGATGAACTTCATGGCCGGAGCCTATAGATCCGCCTCAGGTCCGCGGCTCGAGCGACGCCACGGACTCGACGATCGACTGCTCCGCCCCGGCCAGGTGCCGCGCCAGCTCCTCCTCGGCAGCCCCGAGATCGTCGCCCTCCAGGAGCCCGAGGAGGTGGGCGTGCGAGTGCGCCTGCTCGCGCACGTTGCCGCGGATGCGGTCCAGCCTGCCCAGCGCGAGCCGGATCTCGGCGTACAGGGACTCCGCCATGGCGATAAGCCGCGGTGACTCGGTGAGCCCGGTCAGCGCGCGGTGGATGGCGAGGTGGGCGGCGGTGAGCTCCTGGGCGGTCGCCGTGGTCCGGGCGAGCCGGTCGAACTCCTCGAGTGCCCCCCGTACGGCGTCCCGGGCCTGGTTCGACGCGTCGCCCCACCTCCGGATGCCGGCGGCCTCGAGCACAGCCCGGGCGCGGCAGACGTCACGGATCTCGTCGGGTGACAGCTCGTGCACGGCGGTGCCCTTGTTCGGCACCCGGTCGGCCAGCCCCTCGGCGACCAGGACCCCGAGCGCCTCGCGGACCGTCGAGCGCGCGACCCCGAGCGACTCGGCGAGCGCGACCTCCCGCAGCGGCGTACCCGGATCGAGCTCGCCCTCGAAGAGCGCGCGCCGCAGCTCATCGGCCACCCGGTCGACCGTGCTGACCGGGTCGACGTGCAGGTGGGCGAAGGCGGTGGCCTTCGTGGGCTCGGGCATCCCCCGATTGTCCGACAAGGACTTGCATCCGCGCGCCACGAGCCGCACAATCTGAGATTGTCAGACAATCAGGCAATCGGCGCCGGGGAGGCGACATGGGCACGCAGCTGGACTGGGGACGGCACTACCTGATGGTGGAGCCTGGGCACTTCCGGGTCGACTACGCGATCAACCCGTTCATGGACCCGGCTGGGCAGCCGGACCCGGTCGCGAGCCGCGACCAGTGGGACGCCGTCGCTGCGGCGATCACCGCTGCCGGCGGCGCGGTCGACGCGCTCGAGCAGCGACCGGACGCACCGGACATGGTCTACGCGATGAACCTGGGCCTCGCGCTCGCCGGAGACGACGGGCGGCGACGCGTCGTGCTCTCCCACATGCGCCATCCCGAGCGCCGGATGGAGACGGAGTCCGCGGCGCGCTGGTTCGCCGACCGGGGTTACCTGCTGCACACCATCGGCAGCGACGGGGTGGGCGCGCACTTCGAGGCCGGCGACGCGTTCCAGTGGCGCGGCGAGCTCGTCGTGGGCTTCGGCCCCCGGTCGGAGAAGCTGGCCCTCAAGCACCTCGCCAACGAGCTCGACGTCGCGGTGCGCGGCGTCCGGATCACCCACCCGGGGATGTACCACCTCGATCTCGCCTTCTGCCCGCTCGACGCCACCCGGGCGATGGTCTGCCCGGCGGCGTTCGACGACGCGTCCGCGCGCAAGCTGCTCGCGCTCGTCCCCGAGCCGCTGGTGCTCACCGAGGCGGAGGCGATGACGTTCTGCGCCAACTCGATCGTGGTCGGCCGCACCGTGCTCATGCCCGCTTGCCCGGACCGGGTGCGCGCGCAGCTCGAGGCCTGGGACTTCGAGGTGGTCGTCGTCGGCGTCCCGGAGTTCCTCAAGGGCGGCGGCGCCGTCCGCTGCCTGACCAACCCCCTCGACATCAGGATGCCGACCGGGATCAGGTGAAGGTCGGGGGCTCCACCGCGAGGTGCGTACGCCGGGCCGACTGGGCGATCACGATGCCGGCGACCACCGCCAGGCAGCCGAGGATCGCGACCGGGCCGAGCGACTCGTGGAACCAGGCCCAGCCGAGCGCGGAGACGCCGATCGGCTCGAGCAGGGCGATCACGGTGACGGTCGTGGCGCGCACGAACGACAGCGCGATCAGCTCGGCGAAGAACGGCACCAGGGTGCCGAGCACGACCACCCAGCCCAGCACGACCCACAGCGGGGCGTTGACGTCGTCGAGGCTGCCGAGCAGCGAGACCCGGTGCGACAGTCGCGACGTGTCGAGGCCGGTGATCGGCGACGCCACGTTCAGCGCGACCGTCGCGATCCCGAAGGACCACACGATCACGCGCAGCGGGTCCAGCGCGCCCACGCCGGCCTCCCCGATCAGGAAGTAGCAGGCGAAGCAGACCGCGGCCGCGAGACCGGCGAGGACCCCGAGTCCGTCGAATTTGGCGCCCTTCCAGACCTCGGTCGCCGCGGCCAGGCCGCCGACCGCGAGCACCAGGCCGAACCACAGTCGCGGCCGGACCTGCTCGTGCTGGCCGAAGCGGGCCCAGAGCGCGACGAGCACGGGAGCCTGGTACTCCAGCAGGAGCGCCATCCCGACCGGCAGCCTGTCGATGGCGACGAAGTAGGTCCACTGCAGCGCGGCGACGCCGACCAGCCCGTGCACCACGAGCAGGACGAGCATCCGTCCAGGCGGCGGCCGGAGCGCCGACCTCCGGAACACTGCCGCCCCGGCGAGGAGCACCAGGAAGGTGCAGGTCACGCGGATCGTGGTGAGCATCGCGGGGTCGACGCCGGCGCGCAGCGCGACGCGGGAGACTCCCGCGTTGACCGTGAAGCAGGCGGCACCGAGTACCACCAGCCCGACCCCGAAAGCCGGACTGCGCGTGCTCACCGGGTCAGCCTAGGGTGGCGATCGTGAGCACACCCACTCCCCGTCCGCGGGCCACGGTCGCCACCATCCCGGCGTACGTGCCCGGCAAGCCGCCCGCCGCGCGCGAGGGCCTGCAGACCTACAAGCTCTCCTCCAACGAGAACCCGTACCCGCCGTTGCCGGGCGTGCTCCAGGCGGTCGCCGAGGCGGCCGCGCAGATGAACCGCTACCCGGACATGGGCAGCGTCCTCCTGTACGACGCCCTGGCAGCGAAGCTCGACGTCCCGACGAGCCGGATCGCCGCCGCCACCGGAAGCGTCGCAGTGCTGTACCACCTGCTGCAGGCCTACTGCGATCCCGGCGACGAGGTCGTCTACGCCTGGCGGTCGTTCGAGGCCTACCCGATCGCGGCCTCCGTCGTCGGCGCCGCCTCGGTGCAGGTGCCGCTGACGTCCGACGCGCGCCACGACCTCGAGGCGATCGCGGCGGCGGTCACCGAGCGGACCAAGGTGGTGCTCCTGTGCACGCCGAACAACCCGACCGGTCCGGCGCTCGGCGACGCCGAGGTCCGCGCGTTCGTCGACAAGCTTCCCTCTGAGGTGCTCGTGGTCGTCGACGAGGCCTACCGCGAGTTCGTCCGCCTCGACGGCCCGCTCGACGCGCTCGGCCTGGTGCGAGAGCGCGCCAACGTGGTGGTGATGCGCACCTTCGCGAAGGCCTACGGGCTGGCCGGGTTGCGCGTCGGCTACCTGGTCGGGTCGGACGAGGTGGCCGCCGCCGTACGGGCGTGCTCGTTGCCGTTCGGCGTCTCGTCGGTCGCCCAGGCGGCCGCGGTGGCGAGCCTCGCCGCCGAGGCGGAGCTCTTCGAGCGGGTCGACGCGCTGGTCGAGGAGCGCGCCCGGGTCGTGTCGGCGCTGCGGGCCTCTGGGTGGGACCTCCCCGATGCCCAGGGCAACTTCGTCTGGCTCGCCCTGGGCGAGCGCACCGCCGAGTTCGCCGCGGCGGCGGAGGAGGCCGGCATCATGGTGCGGCCGTTCGCCGGGGAGGGGGCGCGGGTGTCGGTCGGGGAGCCCGAGGCGAACGACAGGCTCGTCGCGGTGGCCGCGAGGTTCGGACCCGCACCACACCTGGGGTGACCAAGTAAAGCGGGAATGTCCTTTTCATACCGTTTCACGCTGATTTAGGCGTGTTCATTGGTACATGGCATGGCCCACCCGGTCTAGCCCGCAAGGTCCCCAACGGTCCCCAATTCGCGCTGTCGGTTGGCGTCGCAGGGGCCCGGGCCCTGTAGTGGGACAAGCGAATTCGCTTGGGGGCAAGGGAATTCGCGTCTTGACCGGCCCTTCCGCCGGTCGAGGGGGAATTCGACTGGGGCACGACTGTGGCGCGTACTGCGCCGCTCCGTGCCTGGTCTCGTCGCCAATGGGGGCACCACAGATGAACAAGCACTTGTCGACCGCCGGCCTGATCGGCTTCGGCCGGATCCGGTCCGTTCTCGCGTTCCGGCACCAGAGCCCGATCGCCCGGCTCGTGTCGGCGATCGCCGCGTTTGCGATCGCGATGCTGCTCGTGGGCGCGAACATCGTGCCGGCGCAGGCAGCGTCGCCGTGTCCGACCCCGGGCAACTTCGAGATCGACGGCGACATGGCACAGAACACCTGTACGCCGGCCGCTGACGACTGGAACACGCCGAGCCTCACCGTGGCCCAGACGACCCAGGGCGGCACCTACAAGACCGCGGGCAAGGACGACAGCGACCCCTCGGGCTGGCAGTCCTCGGGCAGCACCCCGGACAAGACCGACTTCGAGCGCGCCTACGCCACCAGCCGCGTGATCAACAACCACTACTTCGTCTACGTGGCCTGGGAGCGGACCAACACCACCGGCACCCAGGGCTACGCGATCGAGATCGACAACGCGGCCGCCAACACCGGCGCCGACGGCACCCCCCAGCCGAACCGTTCCCACGGCACCGCGGTGGTCTACATCTCCTCGCAGGGCTCGGCCGCTCCCGCCTTCGACGGCGCCTGCACGTTCACCTCGCAGTCGAACTACGGGCAGACCTGCACCAACTCCAACGCCAACGTGACGTTCGCGATCAACACCGCGACCATCGCCGACCCGCTGGCCGGCACCAACCAGCCGGCGGGCAGCTTCTTCGAGGTCGCCCTGGACGTGACCGGGCTGACCGGCATCACGCCGAGCTGCCCGGGTGCGGCGGCCAACAGCGTCTACCTGCGCTCGATCACCGGCCAGACCCACAACGGCAACCTCAAGGGCTACATGGCACCGCTGACCGTCGCCCCTGACTCGACCTGTGCGACCCCGACGATCACCACCCAGACCCAGACCAACCCCCAGATCGACGGCCTGGACGTCGTCGCGCCGGGAACGGCACAGCACGACGTCGCAACCGTCACCGGCACCCAGGCACACCCGGCCCCGACCGGCTCGGTGGCGTTCTGGTTGTGCGGCCCGACCGGCAGCCCGGCCGACTGCACCACCGGCGGAGTCTCCGGCGGCAGCAACCCGCTGATCCAGCACGCGAGCAACAGCACCGCCCAGTCCGACGACGTGTCCCCGACGGTTCCAGGCGTGTACTGCTGGCGGGCGGCTTTCACCCCCAACCCGGTGAACGACAACAACCCGTTCCTGGCCGCGACCGCGACGACCAAGACCAACGAGTGCTTCCGGGTGGCGCACGCGAGCCCCTCGATCGCGACGCAGATCGCGGTGACCGGCGCTCACTCACCAGGACTCGGCTTCACCACGCTCGGTGACTCGGCCCAGCTGTCCGGGTTCGTCGGCTCGGTGACGGGGACGGTGACCTTCGACCTCTACGGCCCGTACGCCGCCGGAGTGACCCCGACCTGCACCGGGGCCCCGGTGTTCTCGACCACCGGGTCGGTCGATGCGTCCGGGCACGCCACGACATCGTCGACGTTCCCGCCCACGGTCGCCGGCAAGTACGTCTGGGTCGCCTCCTACGGCGGTGACGCGATCAACGACCCGATCGCCGGCCACTGCTCGGACGCCAACGAGTCGGCGACGATCGTCGCCGCCCAGATCGACGTGACCAAGTCCGCCAACCCGGCGGGCTCGGTGAGCGCCGGAAGCACCATCGGCTTCGACATCACTGTCACCAACGGCGGCTCCGTCCCGGCCAAGGGTGTCCATGTGACGGACAACCTTCCGGCCGGCGCCGACGGCGTCTCCGGTGGCGACCTCGACTGGTCGCTGTCCCCGGCCTACACCGGCTGCGCGATCAGCGGCGCGGTCGGCAACGAGGTGCTGACCTGTGACTTCAGCCAGGTGGACGGTCCCGGCTCGCTCACGGCGATCCACATCACCGCCCCGACCACACCCGCCGACTGCGGGACGGTCAAGAACAAGGCGAGCGTCTCCACGACCAACGGCACCGGCGGTGACAGCGACTTCGCCAACGTCATCGTTCAGTGCGCAAGTCTGACCCTGACCAAGACCGCGGACGCGGCCTCGGTGAACGCGGGGTCGCAGATCGGGTTCACGGTCACGGCGTCGAACAGCGGCGCAGGTACGGCCACGGGGGTCGCGATCAGCGACCCGCTGCCGGCCGGTTCGGGTGTGGACTGGAGCGTGGAGTCGGGTGCGGGCAACTGCACGATCAGTGGTGCGGTGGGCAGCGAGACGCTGAACTGCACCGCGGTCACCCTGGCTCCGGGAGCGAGCGAGACGGTGCACGTGATCAGCGGCACCAGCTTCGCGAGCTGCGGGACCTACCCGAACGAGGCGAGCCTGACGGCGACCAACCACCCGTCCCTGAAGGCCAACGCGAGCACTGCGGTCAAGTGCCCGGCGGTGACGCTGACCAAGACTGCGGATGCGGCCTCGGTCAACGCGGGGTCGCAGATCGGGTTCACGGTCACGGCTACGAACAGTGGCGCAGCTGGCACCGGCACGGCCACGGGGGTCGCGATCAGCGACCCGCTCCCGTCGGGTTCGGGTGTGGACTGGAGCGTGGAGTCGGGTGCGGGCAACTGCACGATCAGTGGTGCGGTGGGCAGCGAGACGCTGAACTGCACCGCGGTCAGCCTGGCCCCGGGAGCGAGCGAGACGGTGCACGTGATCAGTGCGACGAGCTTCGCGAGCTGCGGGACCTACCCGAACGAGGCGAGCCTGACGGCGACCAACCACCCGTCCCTGAAGGCCAACGCGAGCACCGCGGTCAAGTGCCCGGCGGTGACCCTGACCAAGACAGCAGACGCGGCCTCGGTCAACGCCGGGTCGCAGATCGGGTTCACGGTCACGGCTACGAACAGTGGCGCAGCTGGCACCGGCACGGCGACGGGGGTCGCGATCAGCGACCCGCTGCCGGCCGGTTCGGGTGTGGACTGGAGCGTGGAGTCGGGTGCGGGCAACTGCACGATCAGTGGTGCGGTGGGCAGCGAGACGCTGAACTGCACCGCGGTCACCCTGGCTCCGGGGGTCAGTGAGACGGTGCACGTGGTCAGCGGCACGAGCTTCGCGAGCTGCGGGACCTACCCGAACGAGGCGAGCCTCACGGCGACCAACCACCCGTCCCTGAAGGCCAACGCGAGCACCGCGGTCAACTGCCCGGACGTGACCCTGACCAAGACAGCGGACGCGGCCTCGGTCAACGCCGGGTCGCAGATCGGGTTCACGGTCACGGCTACGAACAGCGGCGCAGGTACGGCCACGGGGGTCGCGATCAGCGACCCGCTGCCGTCGGGTTCGGGTGTGGACTGGAGCGTGGAGTCGGGTGCGGGCAACTGCACGATCAGTGGTGCGGTGGGCAGCGAGACGCTGAACTGCACCGCGGTCAGCCTGGCTTCGGGGGTCAGTGAGACGGTGCACGTGATCAGCGGCACCAGCTCGGCCAGCTGCAAGTCCTACCCGAACGAGGCGAGCCTCACGGCGACCAACCACCCGTCCCTGAAGGCCAACGCGAGCACCGCGGTCAACTGCCCGGGGCTCAACCTCACCAAGACCGCGGATGCGGCCTCGGTGAACGCGGGCCAGCAGATCGGGTTCACGGTCACGGCGAGCAACAGCAACGACCCGGGAACGGGTACGGCGACGGGGGTCGCGATCAGCGACCCGCTGCCGTCGGGTTCGGGTGTCGACTGGAGCGTGGAGTCGGGTGCGGGCAACTGCACGATCAGTGGTGCGGTGGGCAGCGAGACGCTGAACTGCACCGCGGTCAGCCTGGCCCCGGGAGCGAGCGAGACGGTGCACGTGATCAGTGCGACGAGCTTCGCGAGCTGCGGGACCTACCCGAACGAGGCGAGCCTGACGGCGACCAACAGCCCGTCGCTGAAGGCGAGCGCGAGCACCACGGTCAAGTGCCCGGACGTGACCCTGACGAAGACTGCGGACGACACCTCGGTCAGCGCCGGATCGCAGATCGGCTTCACGATCACCGCCACCAACAGTGGAGCGGTGGGCACCGGTGACGCCACCGGACTCGTCATCGACGACCTGCTGCCCGCCGGTTCGGGTGTGAACTGGAGCGTCGACACTGGTCCGGGGACCTGCACGATCGACGGCAGCCCGGCGAGCCAGACCCTGCACTGCACCGGGGTGACGCTCGCGCCTGGAGTCAGCGAGTCGGTGCACGTGGTCAGCGGCACGAGCTTCGTCAGCTGCCAGGCGTACCCGAACACCGCTCACCTGACGGCGAGCAACCACCCGTCACTGACGGCCAACGCGACGACCACCGTGCTGTGCCCGGACGTGAGCCTGACGAAGACCGCGGACGCGGCTTCGGTCAGCGCCGGGTCGCAGATCGGGTTCACCGTGACCGCCAGCAACAGTGACGCGGAGAACGTCGGAGACGCCAAGGGTGTCGTCATCGACGACCCGCTGCCCGGCGGCGCGGGTGTGGACTGGAGCATCGAGTCGGGACCGCAGAACTGCTCGATCCAGGGCAGCCCGTCGAACGAGACGCTGCACTGCACGGCCGTCGACCTGGCGCCTGGAGTCAGCGAGTCGGTGCACGTGGTCAGCGGCACGAGCTCGGCCAGTTGCCAGGCGTACCCGAACGAGGCGAGCCTGACGGCGACCAACCACCCGCCCCTGACGGCCAGCGCGACCACCACGGTCCTGTGCCCGGACGTGAGCTTCACCAAGACCGCGGACGCGGCCCTGGTGACCGCCGGTCAGCAGATCGGGTTCACCGTGACAGCCGCCAACGGCAGCGCGGCGGGCACCGGGACGGCGACCGGAGTGGTCATCAACGACCCGCTCCCGGGCGGCGCGGGTGTGGACTGGAGCATCGCTTCGGGACCGGAGAACTGCTCGATCCAGGGCAGCCCGTCGAACGAGACGCTGCACTGCACCGCCGTCGACCTGGCCCCGGGTGCCAGCGAGTCGGTCCACGTGGTCAGCGGGACGAGCACCGCCAGCTGCGCGGTGTACCCGAACACCGCGAGTCTGACGGTGGGCAACGCTGCCGGTCTCACTGCGAGCGCGAGCACGCAGGTGAGCTGCCCGATCGTGTCGCCGCCGAAGCAGCAGCCGCACCCGCACGTGCTGCCGAACACCGGCGGACCCAACGGATGGGTGTTCGCCGGAGGGCTTGCGCTCCTGGTCGCTGGTGGATCGCTGGTCCTCACGGACACGCGCCGCAGGCGTCGGAGCTAGCCCTCAGACGCTGACGGCCGGCGCGCGCATCATGCCCTCGCGCGCGCCGGCATCCGTCAGCGCACCTGGCCTCCGGCTGACGCGTGCCCGGACCGTTTCGGCGGCTCCCGGGCACGTGTCCTTCCGGGGCGTCGTCACCGCCACGAACGATGAGCACAAAGGGTCACGGCGGCGCTACCGACGCCTGTCCAGTTCGGCAGGGTTCACGTCGGTTGGTCCGGATTGACTGGCACAGATCCGGGGACCCATGGTCTAGCCCGGGGGTCCCCACTCTCGGCCACTTCCTTGCCGGTCTGGGGCTTGAAGTCCTGTAGTGGCTCTAGCGAATTCCCTTGGGGGCAAGGGGATCCGTCGCTTGGCCAGTCCTTCCGCTGGTCGAGGGGGAATCCGACTCGGGCCTGGTTCCAGGTGACGCCAAGTCGCCTGTGCCGCGCCCGACGACCGTCGCCAAATGGGGGCAACACAGATGAACAAGCACTCCTCGTCCGCGGGACCGACCGGCTTCGGCTGGGTACGGTCCCTTCTCGCGTTCCGGCACCAGAGCCCGCTGGGTCGCCTGGTCTCGATCATCGCCGCGTTCGCGGCGGCTTTGCTGCTCGTGGGCGCGAACGTGGTGCCGGCGCAGGCGGCCCCGGTGCCCTGTCCGGTCCCGGGCAGCTTCGAGATCGACGGCGACATGACCGAGCAGACGTGCAACCCGGGCGCGGACGACTGGAACACGCCGAGTCTCACGGTGGCCCAGACGACCCAGGGCGGCACGTACAAGACGGCCGGCAAGGACGACAGCGACCCCTCTGCCTGGGAGTCCTCGGGCAGCACCCCGGACAAGACCGACTTCGAGCGGGCCTACGCGACCAGCCGGGTCGTGAACGGGCACTACTTCGTCTACGTGGCCTGGGAGCGGACCAACACCACCGGCACCCAGGGCTACGCGATCGAGATCGACAACTCGGCCGCCAACACCGGCGCCGACGGCACCCCCCAGCCGAACCGTTCCCACGGCACCGCGGTGGTCTACATCTCCTCCCAAGGCTCGGCCGCTCCTGCCTTCGACGGGGCCTGCACGTTCACCTCGCAGTCCGACTACGGGCAGACCTGCACCAACTCCAACGCCAACGTGACGTTCGCGATCAACACCGCGACCATCGCCGACCCGCTGGCCGGCACCAACCAGCCGGCGGGCAGCTTCTTCGAGGTCGCCCTGGACGTGACCGGGCTGACCGGCATCACGCCGAGCTGCCCGGGTGCGGCGGCCAACAGCGTCTACCTGCGCTCGATCACCGGCCAGACCCACAACGGCAACCTCAAGGGCTACATGGCACCGCTGACCGTCGCCCCTGACTCGACCTGTGCGACCCCGACGATCACCACCCAGACCCAGACCAACCCCCAGATCGACGGCCTGGACGTGGTCGCGCCGGGAACGGCACAGCACGACGTCGCGACCGTCACCGGGACCCAGGCACACCCGGCGCCGACCGGCTCGGTGGCGTTCTGGTTGTGCGGCCCGACCGGCAGCCCGGCCGACTGCACCACCGGCGGAGTCTCGGGCGGCAGCAACCCGCTTACTCAGCACGCGAGCAACAGCACCGCCCAGTCCGACGACCTCTCCCCGACGGTTCCAGGCGTGTACTGCTGGCGGGCGGCTTTCACTCCGTCCCCGGTGAACAGCGACAACCCGTTCCTGGCGGCGACGGCGACAACCCACGCGAACGAGTGCTTCGAGGTGGCGTACGCCCACCCGAGCATCTCCACGATCAGCTCGGCGAACACCGCATCTGGTGCTGCAACGGGCAGCGTCGGGTTCACGACGCTCGGCGACACCGCGACCCTGTCGGGCGTGGTGCCCGGAGCAGACCTCAGCAGCGAGCACGTCACGTTCACGCTGTACGGCCCGGGCGGCAGTGCGCCGGCTGATGCCAGCGGCTGCCTCGCCCTGACGGCGGTCTCCGGACCCGACGACGTGGCACTGACCCAGGTCAACGCAACGACCTGGCATGCATCGGCACCGTCCTACGAGCCGACCGCGGCCGACGGACCCGGCTTCTACACGTGGGTCGCCAGCTACGGCGGCGACACGATCAACCACTCGGTCGCCGGTGCCTGCAACGACGCCAACGAGACCCAGGAGCTCGTCGGGCCGGAGCTGACCCTGGACAAGGGCACCCCGCACTCGACGATCAACGCGGGCGAGAACGCCGTGTACGACATCAACCTCGCGAACATCGGCGCGGGCACCGCCTCGGGCGTGGTCGTCACCGACGTCCTGCCGATCCTGGCAGGTGGCGGCACGTGGTCGCTGGACGGCACGAGCGGCTACGACTGCTCGATCGCTGCCGGCACCGGTGGCAACGCCGGCCACCAGGTCGTCACCTGCGATGTCGGTGACCTGGACCCGGCGGCGTCGGTCCAGATCGCGGAGGTCACCGCCACGACCACGGCGGACGACTGCGGGGTGATCAACAACCAGGCGTCGATCGCGGCCGACCCGGAGTTCACCGACTCCACGGCCCTGATCCCGATCAACGTCCAGTGCCCGGGCCTCAACCTGACGAAGACTGCGGACCACGAGACAGTCGATGCCGGGTCGCCGATCGGGTTCACGATCACGGCCTCGAACACCGGAGCAGGTACGGCGACCGGAGCCCTGGTCCACGACGTCCTGCCGACAGGAGTCAGCTGGAGCATCGACTCGGACAACGACGAGCTCTCGTGCCTGATCACGGCCGGGGTCCTGGACTGCACGGGCGAGCTGCCTGCCGGCGGAACGCCGGAGATCGTGCACATCACGGCTCCGACCACGTTCGCCGACTGCGGCATCTACAACAACCACGTGACGCTCACAGCGACGAACTCGTCCCAGACGCCGTTCGCCGACGCGAGCACGACCGTGCTGTGCTCACACCTGACGCTCACCAAGACCGCGGACGCGGCCACGGTGTTCGCAGGTGGGCAGATCGGGTTCACGGTCACCGCGTCCAACCTTGCCGGTGAAGGTGTCGGCACGGCACACGGCGTCGTGATCAACGACCCGCTGCCCGGTGGCGCCGGTGTCGACTGGTCGATCGCCCCTGGCGGGCCGTCGAACTGTGCGATCCAGGGTTCGCCGTCGAGCGAGACGCTGCACTGCACCGGGGTCGACCTGGCGCCGGGCGCGAGCGAGGCCGTGCACGTGATCAGCGGGACGACCTCGGCGAGCTGCCAGGCCTACCCCAACGTCGCGACCCTGACGTCGGGCAACGCGCCGACACTCACGGCGAACGCCACTGCGACGGTGACGAACTGCATCATCGTCTCCCCGCCGGTCCAGCAGCCCCACCCGCACGTGCTGCCGAACACCGGTGGTCCGAACGGATGGCTGTTCGCAGGCGGTCTGGCTCTTCTCCTCAGTGGTGGAACGCTGGTCCTGAGCGACCAGCGCCGCAGGCGCCGGAGCTGAGCCCCCAGACGCTGGACTGCCGTCGTGCACAAACCCCCTCGTGCACGGCGGCGGCAGGTCCAGTGCACGGCTCCGGAACGGCTCGGGCCCGGGTGACCGCTCAGCGGTCCACCCGGGCCCGGGTCACCGGGAGCCGGTTTCGCAGCCAGTGACGCGGGTACGGGCGGCCCATGAGTGGACAGACCGTCACCGCCACCGTCGAGATCAGCGCATCACCGGGCCAGGTGTGGCACGCGATGACCGACCCCGACCTCATCAGCGAGTACTTCTTCGGCACCAGGGTGGAGACGACCTGGGAGCCCGGCAGCCCGATCACCTGGACCGGCGAGTACGACGGCCGCAGCTACCAGGACAAGGGTGAGGTCCTCGAGGTCGAGCCCGAGGAGCGCCTCGTCGTGACCCACTTCAGCCCCATGTCGGGCCAGGACGACGTACCGGAGAACTACCACCGGCTCACGTACGACGTGGCGAACACCGGCGACTCGACGACCGTGACCCTCGCGCAGGACAACACGCCGCCCGAGTCCGTCGAGGAGTTCACGGCCAACTGGCAGACGATGCTGAACAACCTCAAGGAGCTCGTCGAGAGCGGCCGTCACGGCATGGAGTGACGCCGCGCCGGCCGTTGCCAGACCCGGGACCAACGGTCCCGACCGCCCGACGATCGGGCGAACCTCGTCGCTGAACGTATGAAAGCCTGACCGCACCAGGTCGTATGTCTAGGCCGATCGCGTCCATGTCGACTCGACCTTTGCGTCCTCCGACGTCGTCTGCGTCTACTGGCTGACGAGGCGAATTCCCTTGTGGGAGGGGGAATTCGCGGGGAACTCGACCATCGGTCGATGGTCGGGAGGGACTGGCACACGGTTCACCCGGGCGCGCATCGGCGCGCCCGGGTGCTGCGCCGTGCCGTGAT
This sequence comes from Marmoricola sp. URHA0025 HA25, assembly GCF_054059435.1. Lineage (NCBI taxonomy): Bacteria > Bacillati > Actinomycetota > Actinomycetes > Propionibacteriales > Nocardioidaceae > Marmoricola > Marmoricola sp. URHA0025 HA25. Next base: position 4,020,229 of record NZ_JBSSCD010000001.1, on the reverse strand, counting down.
TGGGAGCGACAACATGAACGACCATCTCGGCACCCTGCGTGCCGCACTCCGGCGCCGACGTGAGCGTCTGGCCGTCAAGAGGCTGCTGATGTCGGTGCTCGCCGTGGGTCTGGTGGCCCTCGGGCTGCCGCTGCTGGCGATCAGCCCTGCGTCGGCCCACACGCCGTCGGTCAGCGCTGGCTGCGGGGGCATCACCGTCTCCGGCTCGGCCTACGAGGCGCAGAACGTGAACACCCTCGGCATCCAGCTGGACGGGGGCGTCTGGACGACCAAGACGTTCGGAACCAGCGGCACGCTGACGGTGCAGGTGCCCCAGAACGACGGGCTCGTGCACACCTGGAAGGCCTACGTGCACACGAACAACCCGAACCAGGCGTACTCGCACGACTACCCCGAGCCCGGCCAGCCGACCACGATCGGCCCGTGCGGCACGAAGCACGTGACCGCGCTCGCGTGGGACAAGACCCCGCCGACGTGCGCCGCCGACGGTGCGCTGGTCCCGGTCACCGAGCCCGAGGGGATCGCCGTGACCAGGAGCCCTTCGTCGGGAACCGGTCCGGCCACCTACACGATCACGTTCACGGCCAAGACAGGCTTCGCCAACGACGGGCCGGCGAACCAGACGATCACGGTGCTACCCAAGCTGACCGGTGACCAGTGCGCGACCGTCGTTCAGCCGGTCGCTCCGGCGATCACGAACCCGGCCTGCACGGGCCCGGGGACCGGCAACGCGGGCTCGTTCACCCTGCCGGCCAACGGCAACGGCATCAGCTACTCGGGGGTCGGCAACGTCGTCACCGCGACGGCCGACGGGACGCACAAGTTCGTCTCGTTGCCTTCGGGCTGGGCGTTCGTCGATGCCCACCACGCGACGTACACGGTGACCTACTCCTCGCCGACGGGGTATCCCGAGTGCCTCTCCGAGCTGCCGACGCCGGTGCCACCCGTGGCCGCCGCGCCGACCTGTGACACCGATGGCGACCTCGTCGTCGGCACGACGGCGCACGTCGTCACGGCCGTCGACGGGACCGTCGTCACCGAGGACACCCACTACGGTGCCGGCAGCCACGTGCTGACCTACACCGCGGCCGCCGGCTACACCTTCGCTGGTGGCACGCTCAAGACCTTCGGCGTGAAGGTCGCGTCCAAGACGCTCGACTGCCCGACGACACCGGTGGCCCCCGTGGTCACGCAGTCGGTGTGCGACGGTCCCGGGACGCACACGGTGCCGGTCGTCACGACCGGTGAGCCCGGTGACCACATCGGCTACGCCTACGACGGCGTCAACCAAGTCGTCACGGCGACGCCCGATCCCGGGTTCGCGCTGGCGAACCTTCCGACGGGCTGGGTGCAGCACGAGGACGGTACGGCGACGTACGTCGTCACGCTCTCGGACCCCGGTGCGTGCCTGGTGCCGGTCGAGGTCCCGACACCCCCGGTCGCCTCCGCACCGACCTGCAACCTCGACGGCGCCCTCACGGTGGCCCCGACCGACCACGTGGTCACGACGGTCGACGACCAGGTCGTGTCCGAGGAGACCAGCTTCGGACCGGGCGAGCACACGATCGGCTACGCCCCGGCGGAGGGCTACACGTTCGCCGGTGAGCCCCAGACCTCCTTCGGCCGGACCGTGCTGCCGAAGACGGACGACTGCCCGGCCGGGGTGGTCAGCCCCACGGTCACGCAGTCGGTCTGCACCGGGCCGGGCACGCACAGTGCGCCCGTGGTCACGGTCGGGGACGTCGAGGGCGACCACGTGTCGTACGTGTACGACGCGACCGGTCACCTCGTGACCGCCACAGCCGACGCCGGGTTCGCCCTGTCCGGACTGCCCGCAGGCTGGGTGCTCCACGAGGGTGGCACCGCGACGTACGCGGTCGTCCTCACGGATCCGGGAACCTGCGCGGTGACCGTGGTCCTGCCGCCGACCAAGCCGGCGTCGTCCCCGCATCCCTCCGTCCTGCCGAACACGGGGGCTCCCGGGAGCCTTGCGTTCGTCGCCGGAGGCGGACTGCTGCTCATCGTGGCAGGAGGTCTGCTCCTCAGGCGGCGCGCCGCGTAGCTCGAGCCACGCAGCGACGCCGTCCGTGACCTCGGGATCACGGACGGCGTCGTCGCTCGCTCAGTCCTCGGTCGGCCCTGTCGCTGCCTCCGGCCGTGCGACCGGCCGCGAGGTCATCAGCAGCAGGCAGAAGACCATCACCGCGGTCGAGGCCCCGGCGACCAGGAGGAGTGGGTTCAGCGTCGCGGTGCTCGCCGGCGTCGTGGTCAGCTGCTCGCTCGCGGCGGGCGCCGCTACCTCGGCGACCGGTGGTGCCGCGGCGGCTGCCTTCGGCGCCTTGGGCGTGGCGGTGTGCGTCGCCGCGGTGCCCGCTGCGGTCGTCGTCGCCTTCGGCGTTGCCGGCCCGGCCTTGGTGACCGCGGTCGGCTTCGGTGTCGCAGCCGCCTTCGCCTTCACCGTGACGGAGGCACGCATGTCGGGATGGACGCTGCAGATGTAGCTGTAGGCCCCGGCGACAGAGAAGGTGAAGCTCCAGCTCTGCCCCTGGGCGAGCATCGGCGAGTGGAAGGTGGCCGGCCCCGAGGTGACCGTGACGTCGTGCTGCACGCTGTCGTGGTTGGTCCACGTGACGGTGTCGCCCTGGTCGAGGGTCAGCGCCGAGGGTGAGTAGGCGTACTGCGCGATCATCACGGCATGGTTGCTCGCGGCTGCCGGCGATCCGAGGGCGACGACGGCGGCGAACGCCGCGACGAGGAGCGCGAGCGCGGTGGCGGCTCCGGGCGCGAGACGGACCGGAAACGGCGGCTTGGGTGAGATCGATGCCATGAGTTGGCCTCCGGGGAGCAGGGTTCGGGCGATACTGGTGAGCGGTGCGGTGGTCCGGCCGACTGCGAATCGGCCGGACCGCCGCACCTCTGTGTTCAGCAGGAGGTGACGCCGCCTCCCACCAGCGGCTTGACCATGTTCTCGATCATCACCGTGTGCGTCTTGACGTACTGGTCGAGCGCAAGTGCCTGCGACACCTGCTCGGTCGGCGAGGTCTCCAGGTGTGCGGCGTACACGTGCTGGAGGAACACGTCGACCGCGCTCTGCGCTCCGCCGACCAGTGGCGCCAGCATGTTCTCGATCAGCACGGTGTGGGTCTTCGCGTACTGGTCGATGCTGAGCGCGTCGGTGACCTGCTGCAGCAGGGACGGCTGCAGGTGCGCGGCGTAGAAGTGCTGCAGGAACACGTCCACGGCCGACTCGAGCCCACCGCAGGCGCTCGGCATCGGCATCGGCGGGTCGGTCGGGGTCGGCGTCGGCGTCGGGGTCGGAGTAGTGCTCGTCCCGCTGACCACGACCTTCGCCACCATGTCCGGGTGCACCGCGCAGTAGTAGCTGTAGGTGCCGGCCGTGGTGAAGGTGTAGCTGAAGGTCTGACCCTTGGCCAGGTTGGCCGAGGCGAACTTCACCGGTCCGCTGGTGACCGTCACGGTGTGCGGCGCGGTGTCCATGTTGGTCCACGTCACCGTGTCGCCGACCTCGACGTTCAGCTCGGCCGGCGAGAAGGCGTAGTTCATGATCGCGACCGTCTTGGTGGTGCCGGTCGTCATCGCCCCGGCCAGTGCGCTGCTCGACCTCGTCTTCGTCGACGTGGTCGACACCTTGCGTGCCGGCGCCTTTGCCGGCGCCTGCGCTGCGGTGGTCGCTGCAGACCTCTGCGCCGCGGCTGCGTGCGCCGCCGTGGCCCGGAGCGCCGTGGTGTCCGCGGGCCCGGTCTTGGCGGCCGCGACCAGCGACAGCACGGTCGAGAGCAGCGCGACCACCGCCAGGGCGCCCAGCCAGGTCCTCCCCGGTGCCGGTCGGCCCGGGATGATGCGTTTCCTCAACAGTGAGCTCATCGAGCCACTCCTTCTCTTGGTGGGGTTCACCCGGAGCTCGGCCGCCTGCGAATCGGCCGTCTCCCCGGGCGTCTTGGTGGGAACTTGTCGGGTCATGGGCGCGCCGGTCATGCGCCCGGGCTCGAGGTGACGAGCACGCTCGCGGCGGAGAGCACCGCCAGGACCAGGGCCGTCTCGGCGGCCACGGACACCGCGAACGAGCGGACCGCCGTACGCCGATGGGCCGCGACCGCCTCGGCCAGCGACGTCTGCACCCAGCGCTTGCTCTTCATCGCGGCGAGCATCACCAGCGAGAACAGCGAGAGCTTGAGCACCAGGACGTGGGCGTAGTGCGTCGCCCAGAAGCCGTCGATGCCGCGGCTGATGTCCCACAGGAGCAGCAGCCCGGAGGACACGATCATCAGCACCGAGATCTGGGCGACCCGCGAGAACTTCGGCACGACCGCCTCGATCTCGTCGAGCTCGCCGCGCGGGAGCAGGCAGACCGACAGCATCACCAGGCCGCCCACCCAGGCGCTGACAGCGGTCAGGTGCAGGAAGTCGGCGGCGATGCCGAGCACCCGGCCGTTGCCCTGCGTGGCGTGGGCGTTCATCCCCGCGATGCGGACGAGCCCTGCGGACACCAGCACCGCACTGATCCGCCAGGCGATGCCCCGGACAGCCGCCCGGTCGAGCTGGAGCACCGCAGCGACGACGACGGCGGCGAACAGCCAGACCAGGACCATCGAGGTCGCGGCGCGCCCGTAGTCGGTCGCCAGGGTGTCCGCGACCGCTTGGTCGGCGCCTCTCCAGAGGACCACGCCGACCCCTCCGGCCGAGGCGAGCAGCCCGGTGACCACGGTGCCGCCGAGGACGGTCCGGACGCGACGCGTGACCGCACCTTCGGGCCAGAGCAGCGCGAGGAAGAGCAGTCCGCCGACCAGGAGCGCCATGGCCAGGTAGCCGGCGATCTTCGAGGTCAGCTCGAGTGGCCGGAGCAAGCGCGGCCGCGCATCGGCCGGCGCGACCGTCTCGGCGGACTCGCTCGCGGAGGCGGCGGACTCCTCGACGTGCCAGCGCAGCGATCCGCCGCTGCGGTGGCCGTCGTGGGAGTCCACGACCGTCCAGGTGACCAGCAGCGTCCTCGCGGGCTTGAGCGACCCGAGGTCGAAGGTCACCGCGTTGGGGTCGCCCGGGACCGGGGAGACCGGCAGCTTGCTGCCGCCGACCTCGATGGTCAGGTCGGAGGGCACCAGCGTCTCCTCGAACTGCATCCGGCCCTGGTCGGGCAGGTGGGCGAACGTGGTGCCGTCGGCCGGGGTGGCCTTGACCAGCTCGTTGTGGGCCGCGGCCGGCCCGGCGAGCAGGGTCAGTGGCACGACGACGACCGCGATCCCGAGGAGTGTCGCCCTCCGCGCGAGCCGGGTCATGGCGTCGTGCCCGTGGTGGTGGTGCGTGCGGCCGCCGCCTCGCACGGCGTACCGAGGACCCCCGCGGCCAGGTCGGAGGTCGGCCCAGAGGCGAGCCCGGACGTGAGCCCAGACGTGAGTCCGGAGGTCAGGCCGGAGAGCAGCGTCGAGACCTGGGAGGTCAGGCCCGAGACGACCGGGATGCTGCCCAGCAGCGACGTGATCAGGTCCGGTGAGCAGGTCGGATCAGCCGGGGGCGTCTCGGCGGCGGGCTCAGGGGCGGGAGGCTCGCTCGGCGCGGGTGTGGGCATCACCATCGGCACGGTCGCCGTCGGTGCCGACGGCGCTGCGGGCCTCGCTGCCGGCGCGGTCACGGCGACCGGCGGGTCGGCCGCGACCACAGGGGCCGGCGCTGGTGTCAGCGGGGCTGCCGCGGCCGGCGGTGCTGCCTGGTCGGGCATCGAGGCGGTGACCTCGCTCGCCGGCTTCACACCGATGCCCGAGGCGTAGCCGAGCACGACGAGGACGGCTCCGGCGATGGCGGCAGTGATCGCCGCGTCGCGTGGTTCGATCGTGCGTGCAGTTGCTGACGCCATGTGCCGTACCCCTTTTGTGTTGCCGGCCACCGGACGGACCGCCTCGTTGAGGTGCGGCCGGTGACCGAGGGAGCCGCTGTGCTGCGGCCCACTCGTGTCGGGGATCCCCGCCGGGGAGGGTGTCGGCGGTTCCCGGGCGTCGCTCGTACGCCGTCCGGGGAGATCCCACTGGTTGAACCTTGGACAACGAAGGTCCGCGCGCCGTTTCCGGACGATGAACTGACGGGAACGAACACCGCACACCCGACGCGAGCAGCAGGTGAGAACCGACCCCCTCGCCGCTCCTGCGCCGCTACTCAGGGTGCGGCTGGGGCTCCTGGGACGGCATCGGCGCCTGCGGCAGGCGCGGGTGCGGGTCGACGCACCCGCTCCGCGGAGATGACGATCGCGACCGCGGCCACGATCACTGCCCCGCCGACGAGCACCGCGCTGGTGATCGGCTCGTCGAGGATCAGTGCCCCGAGCGCGACCGCGACCACGGGGTTCACGTATGCGTACGTCGCGACCAGGGAGATCGGCGCGTTGGCGAGCAGCCAGACGTACGCCGAGAACGCGACCATCGAGCCGAACACCACCAGGTAGCCCCAGGCGAGGTACGTGTTCGCGGAGTACGACGACAGGTCGAGCCGCTCGCCGCTCAGGGCGCCGACGACGAGCATGATCGCCCCGCCGGTCCACATCTCGTGGACGGTCATCACGAAGGCGTCGTCGGGCAGGGTGAGGTGCGGCTGGACCCACGACCCGAATGCCCAGCAGGTGCTGGCGAACAGCACGAGCAGGGCGGCGCCGATGGGCACCCGGTCGTCACCGCCGGCGTGCCGGCCGACCAGCACGAGGTAGGCCAGGCCGACGAAGCCGAGCAGCAGGCCGACCACGCTCATCGCCTTGGGGCGGTCGCCGGACGCGAACCGGAAGATCGCGATCATCAGCGGCGCGCTGGCGATCAGCAGCGCGGTGACGCCTGACGGTGCGCCCTTGTTCTCGCCGACCGAGACCAGCCCGTTGCCGAGCACAGGGAGCAGGAGGCCCACCGTCGCGCACCCGAGGAGCTCCTGCCGCGTCACGCGAAGCCGCGCGATCCCGCTCCTGAGGGCGAGGACCGCCGCCAGCAGGATCCCGGCGGCGAAGAACCGGGAGCCCATCCCGAGGAACGGCGGCGCCTGCTTCACCACGACGCGGATGCCGAGGTACGTCGAGCCCCAGACGATGTAGACGACCAGCAGTGCGACGACCACCAGCCCCACGGCCGCCGGCGCCTTCGAGGGGGCGGCGGGAGTGGCGGTGGTCACCCCGCCATCCTCCGGCAGGCGGTCCGCGCGGCGCACCCTGTTTTCAGGCCGCTGCAGCGGCTTCGGCAGACCTACTTCTTGACCGCCGAGGCGAGCCTGGTCAGGCACGCCTCGAGATCGGCAGCGTCGTGGTCGGGGATGCCGAAGCGGGCGACGTTCTCGGGGGACGTCTGAGACCAGTCGTAGGTGAGCGCGACCTCGGTGCGCTTCTTGCGGTCCTCGATCGGGGTGAGCTCGAAGCGCCATGACCAGCCACCCGGGTCGCCGTCGACGGGCACCACCCGCCAGCCGATCAGCCGGTTGTGCTTGAAGGCGTCGACCTGGTGCTCGGTGAGGTACTTCATCGGCTCTGCACCACCCAGGGACACCCGGTTCATCCGGAACACCTGGCCCTCTGCGGTCACCGGTGAGGCGTTGTCGTCGGAGATCACCGTGCCGGTCGGGTCGATCTCCGGCAGGCGGTAGGGCGTGGCCAGCAGGTCGAAGATCCGGCCGGGCTTCGCGGGCACCACGAGAGTCACCCGCGTCTGGGTGGCGACGGTCATGGCGCGAGTCTTGCACCGTCGCCGTACCACCGCACGGGTGGTCGGCCCGAATCCTCGGACATCCACGCGGATTGGTGGTCGCGGACCACGAGTCGGTACCGTGGAGGGGTCATGTGGCCCGCGTCACAGCGGCCAACACCCTGTGCCAGGGATGCGCGGTCACGATCTGCCCACGTGTGGACGGCGACCCCGGCCCGCACCTGTTGGATCTGGAGAGAGACATGATGAGCACCTGCCCCGCCGGGACGTCGGATGAGTGAGCTCCTCGCGCCGACGCCGACCGGCGGCCCGGACTTCGTCCAGCTGCTCACTCCCGAGGGAGAGCGCGTCCAGCACCCCGACTACGCGTTCAGCGCTGGTGGTGCCGACGAGTCCGAGCTCATCCGCGGGTTCTACCGCGACATGGTCCTGACCCGCCGGATCGACACCGAGTCCACCGCGCTCCAGCGGCACGGCGAGCTCGGCATCTGGGCCCAGCTCCTGGGCCAGGAGGCGGCACAGATCGGCTCCGGACGAGCCCTCCGCCCCCAGGACTACGTCTTCCCGACGTACCGCGAGCACGGCGTCGCCTACTGCCGCGGCCTCGACCCGCTGCGGCTGCTCGGGCTGTTCCGCGGCGTCGACCAGGGCTCGTGGGACCCGCACGAGGCCAACTTCGCCAACTACACGATCGTGATCGGCGCCCAGACCCTGCACGCGGTCGGCTACGGGATGGGCGTCCAGCGCGACGGCCTGGTCGGCACCGGTGACCCCGACCGCGACACCGCCGTGATCGGCTACTTCGGCGACGGCGCTTCCTCGCAGGGTGACGTCAACGAGGCATTCGTGTTCGCCGCCTCCTACAACGCCCCGGTGGTGTTCTTCTGCCAGAACAACCAGTGGGCGATCTCCGAGCCGATCGAGCGACAGTCCCGGATCCCGCTCTACCAGCGCGCCCAGGGCTTCGGCTTCCCCGGCGTACGCGTCGACGGCAACGACGTGCTGGCGTGCTACGCGGTCACCCAGGCGGCGTTGCAGCGTGCCCGCGAGGGGAGTGGGCCGACGATGGTGGAGGCCTACACGTACCGCATGGGTGCGCACACCACGACCGACGACCCCACCCGCTACCGGATGAGCGACGAGCTCGAGCACTGGAAGCTCAAGGACCCGATCGCCCGCGTGAAGGTCTACCTCGCGCGCAACAGCCTCGCCGACCAGCACTTCTTCGACGGGGTCGAGGCCGAGGCCGAGCAGCTCGGCGCGCACCTTCGCGACGGCTGCAGGGCGCTTCCGGACCCGAGCCCCCTGAGCATCTTCGACCAGGTGTACGTCGAGCAGACCGACGAGCTCGCGGAGCAACGGGACGGCTATGCCGCCTATCTCGCGTCGTTCGAGGGCGAAGGAGCGCACGCATGACCAAGATGACCCTGGCCAAGGCGCTCAACGCGGGCCTCCGCAAGGCGATGGAGGCCGACCCGAGGGTGTTGCTGATGGGCGAGGACGTCGGCAAGCTCGGCGGAGTCTTCCGGATCACCGACGGGCTCCAGAAGGACTTCGGCGAGGACCGGGTGATCGACAGCCCGCTGGCAGAGTCCGGCATCCTCGGCACCGCGGTGGGCCTCGCGATGCGTGGCTACCGGCCGGTGTGCGAGATCCAGTTCGACGGGTTCGTCTACCCGGCGTACGACCAGATCGTCAGCCAGGTGGCGAAGCTGCACTTCCGCTCGCAGGGACACGTCCGGATGCCCGTGGTGATCCGGATCCCCTACGGCGGGGGCATCGGTGCGGTCGAGCACCACTCGGAGTCCCCGGAGGCGCAGTTCGCGCACACTCCGGGGCTCAAGGTGGTCACCTGCTCCAACCCGGTCGACGGCTACGTGATGATCCAGCAGGCGATCGCGAGCGACGACCCGGTGGTCTTCCTGGAGCCCAAGCGCCAGTACCACGCGGACAAGGCGGAGGTCGACGAGTCGGCGCCGCTGTCCGAGGCGCAGCCGCTGTTCACCTCGCGGGTCGTGCGCGCCGGAAGCGACATCACCCTGCTCGCCTACGGGCCGATGGTGAAGACCGCGATGAAGGCGGCCGAGGCCGCCGCGGGTGACGGGAGGTCCATCGAGGTGATCGACCTCCGCACGCTCTCGCCGCTGGACATGCGCCCGGTCTACGAGTCCGTACGCCGCACCGGTCGAGCCGTGGTCACCCACGAGGCGCACGCCAACCTCGGCATGGGGTCGGAGATCGCGGCCCGGATCACCGAGCACTGCTTCTACTCCCTCGAGGCGCCGGTGCTGCGGGTCGGCGGGTTCGACACGCCGTACCCACCGTCGCGGATCGAGGAGGAGTACCTTCCCGACCTCGACCGGGTGCTCGACGCCGTCGACCGCACCTTCGACTTCTGAGGACCCATATGTCTGAGTACAAGCTGCCCGACGTGGGCGAGGGCCTGACCGAGGCCGAGATCGTCACCTGGAAGGTCAAGGTCGGCGACGAGATCAAGATCAACGACGTCGTCGTCGAGATCGAGACCGCCAAGTCGCTCGTGGAGCTGCCGTCGCCGTATGCGGGGGTCGTCTCCGCGCTGCTGGTGCCCGAGGGCGAGACGGTCCCGGTCGGCACCCCGATCATCCGGATCGAGGACGGCGTGGCCGCACCGGCCCCGGCGGAGCCGTCCGCGCCCGCGGAGATGGACCTCTCCAACCCGGCTGCCACCGGCGGCGGCGAGGGCGAGAGCCTGGTCGGCCGCAACAAGGCCGAGCGCGCACCGGTACGCCGCGCCCGGCGTCGGACGATCCCCGAGGCGGCCGGTGTGCATGCCGCGAAGGCCGACGTCCACGACGTGTTCAACGCGGGCGCACCGCACCAGCACGACCAGGTGATGCATCTCGTCGATGCGGTCACCTCGGAGATCGAGCAGGACGCCGACCAGGGCGTGCCGCCGGTGCCCGCCAGCGGGGCGCCGGTCGAGGAGTCGTCCGGCGCGGTCCGTGCGCTGGCCAAGCCGCCGGTGCGCAAGCTGGCCAGGGACCTCGGCGTCGATCTCGCCACGGTCACCCCGAGCGGCCCCAACGGCTCGGTCACCCGTGCCGACGTCGAGGGCGCCGGTCGCATGCCCGCCCAGTACGCCGGCAACCCGCGCGACGTGGCGGCCGCGGCCGAGCCCGGCCGGCTCGAGGAGTGGCGCGAGCCGATCAAGGGTGTCCGCAAGATGATGGGCCAGGCGATGGTCCAGTCGGCGTTCACGGCACCGCACGTGACCGAGTGGATCACCGTCGACGTCACCCGGACGATGCAGTTCGTCACGCGGCTCCGCTCGCGGCGCGAGTTCGCCGACGTCAAGGTGTCACCGCTGCTGGTGCTGGCGTGGGCGTGCATCCGCGCGATCCGGCGTACGCCGGTGATCAACTCCTGGTGGGACGAGCAGGCTCAGGAGATCGTGTTCAAGCGGAGCGTCAACCTCGGCATCGCCGCGGCCACGCCCCGGGGTCTGGTGGTGCCCAACGTCAAGCACGCGGACTCGCTCTCGCTGCTCGAGCTGGCCGGCGCGCTCGGCGACCTGACGGCGGTGGCCCGCGAGGGCCGCACCCAGCCGGCCGACATGAGCGGCGGGACGTTCACGATCACCAACGTCGGGGTGTTCGGCGTCGATGCCGGTACGCCGATCATCAACCCCGGCGAGTCGGCGATCCTGGCGTTCGGGGCGACCACCCGTCGTCCCTGGGTGGTCTCGGACGCCGCCGGCAACGAGTCGCTCGAGATCCGCGACGTCTGCACGCTGGCGCTGTCCTTCGACCACCGGCACGTCGACGGCGAGAGCGGCTCGCGGTTCCTCGCCGACGTGGCCGCGATCATGGAGGACCCGGCGACCGCCATCCTGTTCTGAGGAGCGGACAGTCCCTCACCGTTGGCGCCCGCTCCCCCGGAACGGGTGCGGCTGGTGAGGGACTGCCGCGGCCCCCAGATCAACGGGGCGCGCCGGCGTCTCCGCGGCGGAGCGGGTGCAGGTGCGCCATGCCGGTTCAACGACCCACCTGGCGCGCTGGTTACTGCTCAGCCGTGGTCCTCGAACCGGATGAGACCGGCAAGGGTCGGCATGTAGGCGGCACCGTCGGGCCCGAGGTAGATCGACGCGTAGTGGTTGTTCCACTGGATGCCGTTGCCGGTGCGCTGGGACCAGCGGGTCGTTCCGGTGCGGACGTCGATCGCCGTGAGGTACCAGCTGTCGTCGAGCAGGAACGCCGCCGGCTTCGTGTAGACGTAGAGCAGCCCGTTGCCGAGCGAGACCTTCGGCACCGACGTCGGCGCCGAGACCGGATTGGTCCAGGCGACCCGGCAGCTGCCGTCGCCCTCGAGGTCGACCCGGGCGACGCCGGGCGACGTGGTCTTGCCGAGCAGGGTGCTCTGCACCCCGGCGTACCCGTAGTTGTTCTCGACGATCACCGACCGGCCGCCCGCGTAGGCGAGGCTGTTCTCGGTGGCGGAGGCGCCGGCGCCGAAGACCGGCACGCGGCAGATCTCGTGGTCCGGCCCGTTGCCGGTGCGGCGGTAGAAGATCACGTGCATCCGCGGCTCGGCGTTGTCGGTGATCGCGACCAGGTCGTTGCCGATCAGCGTCGGAGTGGTGCCCGACCCCTGGGAGAGCTGCCCGGGCTTCTGCTGGGTCCCGCGATCGTAGGCCTGGGACCAGCGGACCACGGGTGCTCCGCCGGCGTCTGCCGCGACGGCCGCGATCCGGTGGGTGGTGACCAGGTAGATCGCGCCGGTCTCGTCCCCGGCCAGCGAGTTGAAGATGCCCTCCCCGGCGAACTGCATCGCGTGCACCTGACCCGTCCCGGGGTCGACCACCCCGACCCGGCCCTGCTGGGTGGCGAAGAAGATCCGGCCAGACCAGTCGGGCATGGTCGCGACGACGCAGTCGCCGTCCGGCACCTGCGCGGACACGTCGAACGTGCCGGTGTGGGTCAGCCCGCTCGGGCCGACCTGGATCTGCCAGATCTGCTTGTCCGTGGTGAGGACGTAGGCGACGTCGTGGGAGTCGAGGAAGAAGTAGGTGCCGCCGCAGATGTCGCTGAACGGGTTGGACAGGCTGAGCAGGTCGCGGGTCGACGTCTGCAGCTGCGCGATCTGCGTCAGGGTCGAGGGGTCGATCAGCCGGAGCGTGAAGCCCTCCAGCCCGCCACAGAGGCCGACGATCCGGCCGCGGGAGTCGAACGCGATCGTCGCGCACTCGGAGATCCCGTACGTCGCCGACCGGACCTGGAGCCGCCGGCCGAGCGGTCCGCCGGTCTCGTAGGCGTCGGACGCATAGGCGTCGTCGTGCATGGAGTTGGAGCCGTTGGCCGCCAGGTACGGGTTCTGCCCGATCGGCAGGTGGGGCAGCGGCTGCGCGACAGCAGGGGTGCCCGTGAACGGCTCGCTCAGCAGGTCCGTGGGCAGTGAGGGGATCGGCAGCGGGCTCGACGCCGCCGCGACCGGCACCAGCGACAGCAGCGCGATGAGCAGGGTGGCGCCGACCAGTCGCACACGAGTCATAAAGACCTCAACGAGAAGGCGGCGCCGAGGACACGGGACCGGGCTCGACCGTGATGGCACCGACCTCCCAGCCTGCAGGGCTCGCCGGGTGCAGGATCGCGTCCGTGCCGCCGTCGGCGAATACCACGGCACCGACCAGCAGGCTCGAAGCGGGGGAGAGCAGAAAGCCGATCAGGGCGGCGACCTCCTCGGGCTCGCCCGGGCGGCCGATCGCCGTCGGGTAGGTCTCCGCGAACGGCCCGAACACGGGGTCGGCGTGCAGCCGGTCGGTCATCGGCGTGGCGACCATGCCCGGTGCGATCGCGTTGACCCGGATGCCGCGCCCGGCCCACTCGGGCTTCACCCCTTCGCGGCGGGCCCAGTAGGCGAGCGCCATCTTGGACGCGGGGTAGACCTGCACCGCCTCCGTGGCGGCCGCGAGCCGGCGCGCCTCGGGCTCGTCACCGGCGAGGCAGGCACTCGCGACGTCGGCGTCCCACCCGGGCTGGCAGGTGATGGAGTTGGACGCGATCAGCACCACGGCCGCGTCGGGCGCCGTGATGCGGTCACGCAGGCCCTCGGCCAGTCCGATCGCGCCGAAGTAGTTCACCGATACCAGGAGCGCCGGGTCGACGCCGGTGAGGCCCGCGATGCCGGCGCACGGCACGACGCCGGCGATCCCGCCGGGCGCGAGCTCGGCGACCCGGCGTACCGCCTCCGCGCGGCCTTCGGGCGTGGCCAGGTCCGCCTCGACGTCGGCGTCGTGCAGGTCGACGCCGATCACCCGGTGGCCCTCGGCGGTCAGGTGGGCGAGGGTGGCGGCGCCGATGCCCGAGGCGGCGCCGGAGACGACGTAGGTGCTCACCGCAGGATTCAAACTGAAACACGTTCTCATGTCGAGCGTCGGGCATTGTCGACAGCGCTTGTGGAGATTCCGTAAGGTCGGGGCATGGAGACCCGCAACCTCGGCCGCAGCGGCCTGAAGATCACCGAGATCGCGTACGGCAACTGGATCACCCACGGCTCCCAGGTGGAGGAGGACGCCGCGCTCGCGTGCGTCAGGCAGGCGCTGGACGTCGGCATCACCACGTTCGACACCGCCGACGTGTACGCCGCCACGCGTGCCGAGTCGGTCCTCGGCAAGGCGCTCGCCGGGGAGCGGCGCGAGGGCCTGGAGATCTTCACCAAGGTCTACTGGCCGACCGGCCCGAGCCACAACGACCAGGGCCTGTCGCGCAAGCACATCCTGGAGTCGATCGACGGGTCTCTGCGCCGGCTCGGCACGGACTACGTCGACCTCTACCAGGCGCACCGCTACGACCACGGGACGCCGCTGGAGGAGACCATGCTCGCGTTCGCGGACGTGGTCCGGTCCGGCAAGGCGCTCTACATCGGCGTCTCGGAGTGGCGGGCCGAGGAGATCCGGGCGGCCGCGTCGCTGGCCCGGGAGCTGCACGTGCCGCTGATCTCGAACCAGCCGCAGTACAACATGTTCTGGCGGGTGATCGAGGCCGAGGTCGTCCCGGCCTGCGAGGAGCTCGGGCTCGGCCAGATCGTCTGGTCGCCGATCGCCCAGGGTGTGCTGACCGGGAAGTACCTGCCGGGCCAGCCGCCGCCGGCGGGTTCCCGCGCGACCGACCAGGCCGGGGGCGCCGACTTCGTCGCCCGGTGGCTCGACGACGACCACCTGAGCGCCGTGCAGGACCTCAAGCCGCTGGCCGCGGATGCGGGCCTGTCGCTGGCGCAGCTGGCGGTGGCGTGGACCCTGCAGAACCCGAACGTGTCCGCGGCGATCATCGGCGCCTCCCGCCCCGAGCAGGTGACCGAGAACGCTGCCGCTGCCGGCATCGTGCTCGAGGACGACCTGCTGGCCGCGATCGACAAGGTGCTCGACGGCTTCATCGAGCGCGACCCGGCCAAGACCACCTCCCCGGCGACCCGCGTCTCGGGTTGACGCGGCAGGCTTCCCGACCAGAACTGGTGCTTCCCGACCGCAATCCGATTCGGGCAGCCCGAAATTCACTATGCCAGTAGTGAAACCCGATCAGTCGTCGAACCGGGCCGCCCGTCGGGCACGCAGCTCGGCGACGTCGGCGTGGAAGAGCGCGGCCAGCTCGTGCTCGAGCACCGCTCCGACCCGCCGGCAGAACTCCTCCGGCTCGTCGGCGGCGTCGGGGTGCTCGGCGACGATCCGGTCGACGACGCCACGTGCCCGGAGGTCGAGGGCGCGCACCTGCTGGGCGCGCGCCATCTCGGGGGCGTGGTCGGTGTCCCGGTGGACGATCGCGCTCGCACCCTCCGGGGGTAGCGGAGAGAGCCAGGCGTGCTGCGCGGCGACCACCCGGTCGGCCGGGAGCAGCGCGAGCGCGCCGCCGCCGTTGCCCTGGCCGAGCATCAGGCACAGCACCGGGGCGTCGAGGGTGACCAGGTCCGCCAGGCTGCGCGCGATCTCCCCGGCGAGCCCGCCCTCCTCGGCCTCCGGGCTGAGCGCCGCGCCGGGTGTGTCGATCACGGTCATCAGCGGCAGCCCGAGCTCCACGGCTAGCCGCATCCCGCGACGCGCTTCCCGCAGTGCGCCCGGCCCCATCGGCCGGTCACTCGTCTGGCCGCGGCGGTCTTGCCCCAGGAAGACGCACGGGGCGTCCCCGAACCTGGCCAGGGCGATCAGCAGGCCGGGGTCGGACTCGCCCTGGCCGGTGCCGTTGAGCGGGATCACGTCCGTGGCGGCGTACTTCAGCAGCCGCCGCACGCCGGGCCGGTCGGGCCGGCGTGACCGGGTGATCGCCTCCCACGCGTCGACGTCGGGGATGTCCTCGTCCGGCAGGTCCGCGGTCGGTGCGGCCGGCCGGGCGAGCAGGATCGACAGCGCCCGGGCGAGGATGCCCGAGATCTCCTCGGGCGGGAGGACGGCATCGACGATCCCGTGGGCGTAGAGGTTCTCCGAGGTCTGGACGCCGTCCGGGAACGGACGGTCGTAGAGCGCCTCGAAGACCCGGGGCCCGAGGAACCCGACGAGGGCTCCGGGCTCGGCGACCGTGACGTGGCCCAGCGAGCCCCAGGAGGCCATCACGCCACCCGTCGTGGGGTCGCGCAGGTAGACAAGGTACGGCAGGCCTGCGGCCTTGTGGGCGGCGATCGCCTCCGAGATCCGGATCATGTGCACGAAGGCCGGGGTGCCCTCCTGCATCCGGGTGCCGCCGCTGATGGGCGCCGCGAGCAGCGGGATGCCGGCCGACGTCGCCCGCCGGATGCCGGCGACGAGCCGGCGAGCGGCGTCACGCCCCACCGAGCCGGCCAGGAAGCCGAACTCGCAGGCGACGACGGCCACGCGATGGCCGTGCATGAGGCCCTCGCCGGTGACCACCGACTCGTCGACGCCCGACCGCTCCTGCGCGGCAGCCAGCTCCGCGGCGTACGCGGGCGAGACCTCGACCCGCTCCGGCGTGGAGTCCCAGGAGGACCAGGACCCCTCGTCGAGCACGAGGTCGATCAGCTCGTGCGCGCTCAGCCGTGAGCGTCCGGCCGGAGGGGTGGCGGTCACCAGCGGATCGTACTGGGGTCTCGGGCCGAGAAATGCACTCGTTCGTGTCAACCCAGCGGCCCCCTCGACGCCCTATAACGGTGAAGAGGGACACAAGGCGGGAGCGCAAGGTGGACGAAGGGCAGCGGGTCGAGTTCGAGTGGGTCTTCCGCTCGACCTACCCGTCCGTGCTCCGGACGACCTATCTGATCCTGCACGACCGTGGTCGCGCGGAGGAAGTCACCCAGGACGCGTTCCTCCGCCTGTGCGAGAGGTGGCGGGGCGTGGCGCGGGTCGACCTGCCCGGACCCTGGGTACGACGGGTCGCGGTCCGTGCGGCGATCCGGCAGGCAAGGCTGAGTCGCCTCCGGTTCTCGACCGGGCCAGCGGACGAGCCGACTGTCCACGACGTCGAACCCGATGTCGACCTCGCGAGAGCGATCGGGTCCCTTCCTGCCCAGCAACGGGCGGCGGTCGCGTTGTACTACCTCGAGGATCTCTCCGTCGACGAGGTCGCGCACGTCCTCGACGTGTCGGCCTCCACCGTCAAGCAGCACCTGCACCGAGCCCGGGCCCGGCTCGCGACGTTGCTGTCCGAAGTGACCGAGGAGGTGTCCGGCGATGTCGATTGACGAACGACTCCGTGCGGGCCTGGCCGCGAACACCGAGCACCTCGACACGCGCCTCGACCGCGAGCTGTCGCTGGTCCTGAGAAGGGCCCATCGGCGACGCCAGACCCGGGTGATCGCCGGCGTGGGCCTCCTGGCCGCCGCTGTCGTCGCGGCAGTCGCGTGGCTCGGGGGCGTGCCCGGACTGGTGCGAGCGGACCAGCCGCCAGACCCTGCCAGGACACCGAAGGTGACCGTCCTGCATCCGCGGTCGATGGCGGGCATCGACGGCCCGATCGAGGCGGGCACCTGGGTGGTGCCGTTCTGGGGCAACGCCCCGGACTCGTTGCCGCGCGCGGTCGTGGAGGTCCCGGAGGGGTACGGCAGTCCCGGTGGCTGGGTCGTCGACCGCGGAGCCGACGGCGACCCGGACCAGTACGGCTCCGTGTCCTTCTGGACGGTGCACCGGGTCTTCCGCGACCCCTGCGAGGGCGTGACCTCCTTCGATCCGGGGCCCGGGACTGCCGCCCTGGCCCGGGCCCTTCGCTCCCAGACCGGGTTCACCGCCACATCTCCGCGGCCGGTCGAGGTCGACGGGTACGCCGGGCTCTACCTGGAGGTCAGCTTCCCCACCGACAGCGCCCGGGTCGTCGGCTGCCGTGGGTCGCAGTACCTGCTCTGGAGCACCGACGCCGGCGACTCCTACGGGACCGACAGGGCCGGGACGGTGAGCCGGCTGTGGATCCTCGACGTGCTGGGGACCCGCGTGGTCATGGTCGCCGACACCACGCCGCGGGAGGACGCCGCGGCCACGGCCGAGGTGCTCGGCATCGCCGCCTCGGCCCACTTCCTCGAACCCCTCGACCAGGCCCGCTGAGGCCGTCCGCCGAACACGCTGTGCCCGCCCGAGAAGGAGAATGCGATGCGTCATGCCCGAAACACCTGGAGAGCCGCGATCGTCCTGACTGCAGCACTGGTCTCCACGAGCTGCGGCGGGGGTTCGGATCCCGCGGCAGCGCCGAAACCCGCCGCCGCCGCGACGCCGAAGCCGATGGAGGGGATCGACGGTCCGCTCGAGGCCGGATCCTGGGTGGTGCCGTTCTGGGGCAAGGCCCCGCACTCGTTGCCGCGGGCGGTCGTGAACGTCCCCGAGGGCTACGGCAGCCCGGGCGGCTGGGTCGTCGACCGCGGAGCCGATGGGGACCCGGACGACTACGGCTCGGTGTCCTTCTGGACGGTCAAGGACCTCCTCCGTGACCCCTGCCAGGGTGAGGCCACCTACGACCGCGGACCCGGGGTGGCCGACCTCGCCAAGGCGCTGCGCGGCCTGCCCGGGATCGCCGCTACCTCGCCGAGGCCGGTCGAGGTCGACGGGTACGCCGGGCTCTACCTGGAGATCAGCTTCCCGACCGACAAGGCCGGCTTCCGCAACTGCCACCAGTCGCAGTACCTGCTCTGGGCCACCGACGCCGGCGACCGCTACGGGACCGGCATCGCCGGCACGGTGAGCCGCCTGTGGATCCTCGACGTCCTGGGAACGCGCGTGGTGATGGTCGCCGACACGACACCCCACGAGGACGCCACCGCCACCTCCGAGGTGCTCGGGATCGCCGCCTCGGCCCACTTTCTCGAGCCGCTCGAGGCCACATCCTGACCTACCGCCGCGGGGCCGCCGGCTTCGGGCGGCACTGCGTCACCGGGCCGCACCGTGTCAGCGAGGACCCAGCGTCGCGCTGTCGATCGACTCCGAGCCGTGCCCGGGATCCGGCTCCTTGAGCTCGACGAAGATCGTGTGCGTGTCGGTGTCACCGATGTTCACCCCGGAGTGCTCCTGGGCGTCGAGCCAACGGGCCTGGAACGCCGGGATCTCGACCTCGACCTGGCGGTCGCCGGAGACGAGGCGCCGCCGGAACGACGACAGCGTCACCATCACCGAGTCCGGGTGGCTGTGCGGCGTGGTGGCGTCGCCGGGACGGTCGAGGTACTCCAGGACGCGCACGCGCTCGTTCTCGAACACCACGCGGTAGAGGTCGGGGTTGGTCTCCACGGGATCCGGCATGCGCCGACGCTACCGGCGGTACGTCGTACGGCGGAACCTTCGACCGGGCGACAATGGGAAGCACGATGCAGATCGCGATCGACGACCCGATGCGTCCCGACGTGGTGTCGCTGCTGGCGGAGCACCTCGCCGACATGCACGCCACCTCGCCGGCCGAGAGCGTGCACGCCCTCGACGTCGCCGGGTTGCTCTCGCCGGACATCACCTTCTGGACGGTGCGCCGCGACGGGGTCCTGCTGGGGAGTGGCGCGCTCAAGGAGCTCGACACCGGCCACGGCGAGGTGAAGTCGATGCGCACCACGACAGCTGCCCGCGGCAGCGGGGTGGCAACCGCGATGCTGCGCCACCTGCTCGAGACTGCGACCGGACGTGGTTACACCAGGGTCAGTCTCGAGACCGGCAGCCAGGAGTTCTTCGAGCCTGCACGGCGCCTCTACGCGCGGCACGGCTTCACTCCCTGCGGCCCGTTCGGCGACTACGTGGACGATCCGCACAGTGCGTTCTTCACCCTCGCGCTCTGAGGGCACTCCCGGTCGAGTCCTCCAGGTCGATCGTTCCCGAGCACCCGCGGTACGCCGTACCGTGGAGGCTTCGAGGAGGAGACACCGATGCGCCGGATGCTGACGTGGTGTGCCGTGGTCGCGGTCGCCCTCGGCGCTCTCGTGACGGTTGCGTCGCCCGTTGACGCCTCGTCGCAGGTGCGGCGCCGGGCGATCATCACCTTCGACAAGAACCCGCTCGACCCGAGCAGCTCCACGCTGACCTGGAAGGTCGTGCGCCGCACGAGCGGCGGCGCCTGGCGGACCGTCGAGCAGCTCTCCTGGCGCGCCGGGTCCGGGATGCTCGGGCCCGCCGGCGTCGACGAGTGCGCCAAGGGCCGCGGCTGGCTGCCCGACGGCAGCTACCGGCTCCGCTTCCACCGCGACTACGCCGGCAACCTGATCAAGGGCCGGGCCTTCCGGCTCGACGACCACCGTTGCCGCAACGGCCGGTGGCGGGTGCAGCTGTTCATCCACACCGAGCAGGGCGCCCACGACGTCCAGTGCCCCGACGACGTCGGCGACCAGGTCTGCCGCTGGGAGTTCCCGGAGGTCAACGACTACAAGTCCGCCGGCTGCATCAAGCTGGCGCCCGGCGACCTGGCCGAGCTGAGCCGGCACTTCCTGCAGTTCTACAAGGCGGGCGTGCGCTACCCGAAGTCGCGAGTCGTCGTCCGCGTCGTGGCGTGAGCGCCGGAGAGGAGTCGTCATGAACCAGCACGAGGCGTTCGCCGCAGAGGTGGTCCCGCTCCTCGCGGCCGAGGTCGCGGCGGTCCACGCCGGCGACATCGGCCCGCGGCTCGAGCTTTGGTCCCGCGGTGAGCCGGTGACCCTCCTCGGCGCCTGGCTCAGCGCGTGTGGCTGGACCGAGGTGGAGCAGGTGTTCGACAACCTCGCGAACACGTTCCACGGCGACCTGGGCACCGAGTTCGAGGTGCTCAGTGCGGAGGCAGACGGTGACCTGGGCTACGTCGTCGGGCTCGAGCACACGTCGGCACTCGTCGGCGAGGACCGGGAACGCCGCGACTACACCCTGAGGGTGACCACCATCCTTCGCCGCGAGGACGGGAGGTGGAGGATCGTGCACCGCCACGGAGACGAGGTGCCGTTCGTCAGGCCGGGAGCTCAGGGCTGAGTCGGTCTACAGGTCCTTGACCATGAGCCCGACCAGGTGGCCGGTCGCGTCGTCCCGGCCGGCCTCGACGTAGCCGCGCCTGCGGTGGAACTCCAGCGATGGCTCGTTCGGCGGGTCGAGGTTCACCTCCAGGCACATCACCGGGGCCACCTCGCGCGCCCGGTCCTCGATCTCGTCGTACACGCGGCTGGCGATGCCGGCGCGCCGCAGGGACGGGTCGACGACGATCCGGTCGAGGTAGTAGAAGGCGTCGTAGCGGCGCGCGAACCAGGCGAAGTTCTCCGAGTCGTACGCCGACCCGGCCGCGAACGTGAGCACGAAGCCCACGTCCCGGCCGTCGTGGAGGATCACACAGCCCCGGTCGCACCAGCCGAGCAGGTCGCCGAGACGCTGCTCGTCCAGCGGTGAGAGCAGCTCGACGTGGGCGGCGTTCCAGCCGAGGACCAACCCATGGTCGGCGGGCGTGATCGGGCGGAGGACCGTCACCCGGGGCCGGGCCCCGGGTAGCGCAGGCCGGTCGCCGCCTCGCTGAGCTCCCAGAGCCGGCGCTGCGCCTGCTCGTCCAGGGCTCGTCGGCGCGGCGCGACGATCCGGGGGTGGCCGCGGAGCTGGAGGAAGCCGTCCGGGCCGATGTAGGTCGAGCCGGGGAGGTCCGCGGTCGCCGCCATCAGGGTGGGCAGCGCGCCGAGGTCGGAGCGCTGACCGAGCAGCCGGCTCGCCCCGGACATGATCCACCCGCCGACGCCACCGGTCTTGCCCATCAGCTCGGTGGCGGAGTAGCCGGGATGGGCGGCCAGTGCCTTCACCGGCAACCCTGCCGCCCGGGCGCGCCGGTCGAGCTCGAAGGTGAACAGCAGGTTGGCCAGCTTGGAGCTCGCGTAGGCACCCCACCGCGAGTAGCGGCCTGGCGCGCTGCGCGGGTCGTCCAGCGGCATCCGGCGGGCATAGCGGTGTGCCTGCGACGCGACGGTGACGACCCGCCCGTCCCCCGAGGCTGCCAGCTGGGGGAGCAGCAGGCCGGTGAGCAGGAACGGCCCGAGGTGGTTGGTGCCGAACTGCAGCTCGAAGCCGTCGACCGTGCGCGCGTACGGCAGCGCCATCACGCCCGCGTTGTTGACCAGCAGGTCGAGCGGACCGAGCTCGGCGACGTGCGTCGCTGCCCGGCCTACCGAGGACAGGTCGGCGAGGTCGACGATCGCCCGGTGCAGGACGGCGCTCGGGACGGCCGCCATGATGTCGGCCTCGGTGCGGTCGAGCTTGGCCTCGGAGCGGGCGCCGAGGACGACCTCGGCTCCGTGCCGGGCCAGCTCCAGGGCGGTGCGCTCACCGATCCCGCTGGTGACCCCGGTGACGAGGGCACGTCGACCGGAGAGGTCGGGCAGGTCGCCCATGGTCCAGCGCGCCGGCGTACCGTCGCTCCGGCTCATGTGGTGACCGCCAGGTTGTCGAGGACGGCCCGGCCGAGCTCGTCGTCACCCTCGACCGTCGGGTCGGTGGCATCGAGCCCACGGCGGCCGCCGGCGAGCACGATGAAGTCCTCCGCACTCAGGACGATCCGCACGGTCGGCGACTCGACGGCGTCGACCATCGCCGCACGACCGTCGTCGCCCACCCGGACGGTCCAGCCCTGGCCGGCATCCGGTACGTCGACCCGGACCGTCGTGCCGGGAGCGGGCGAGACCCGCTTCCCGACGACCATCGGGAGCGCCCGGCCGAAGGCCGCGACCGTGTGCCGTGCGGCCGGGCCGTCGAAGCCGCCCGGCCGCCCGATCGCGCGGCGGATGTCCTGCTCGTGCATCCAGATGTCCACCGGACGGTTGCTCAGCAGCTGTTCGGTGCTCCACGGCGCGTCGCCCGGCGTCTTCGGCGGTGGGCTGGCCCCGTCGGTCGGAGGCTCCGCGTCGAGGGCAGCGCCCCGTTTCGCCGCGGCCTGCTCGATCTCGTCGGCCAGCGACGCCATGTCGCGACCCCGCCTGGCCACCACGCCCTGCTCCGTGTAGTGGCCCGACAGGTTCTTGACGTGGCCGCCTGTCTCGACCGGCGCGGTTTCCTCCGGCGTGCCTGCGAGCACGGCCTCGAGGTGGGCGGTGTGCGCGACGTTGTCCTTCACGCTCCAGCCGTCGAGATCGGTCGGAAGGTCCCACTGGTCCTCGGGGACGTCGCGGGCCAGTGCGACGAACTCGGCGATCGCCTGCCGCCAGGTCGCGACCAGCTCGGCGAGGCGGGATGCATCGTTCATGAGCGCAGATTACTCAGCGCCCTTCGCGCACGCGGCTCCTGAGCTCGTCCGAGCGGTCCCACTGGTTGACGTGCATGGCGGCGACCAGGCGGTCGCCGCGCCACCAGAAGCAGGCGAAGGACTCCGGGTCCTCGCCCTCGATCCGCAGGTCGTCGAAGCCCGCGCTCCCGATGTGGCCGAAGTACTCCATGCCGAGGTCGTACTGGTCGGTGAAGAAGTACGGCAGCTCGTCGAACGAGACGTCCTCGCCGGCGAGGGCATGCGCGGCCGCCTTGCCCTGGCTGATCGCGTTCTGCCAGTGCTCGACCCGGACCCGCTCCCCGAGCAGCGGGTGCTCGGCGTTGGCCACGTCGCCGGCGGCGAACACGTCCGGGTGGCTGGTGCGCAGGCCCGCGTCGACCAGCACGCCGTTGTCGACCGCGAGGCCGGCATCCCGGGCGAGCTCGTCGTTGGGCAGGGCACCGACACCGACGAGCACGGTGTCCACCACGATGGTGGTCCCGTCCCCGAGCACGGCGGTCGCGCCGGCGAGCTGGTCGAGGCCGGTGCCGGTGCGCAGGTCGACGCCGCGCTTGCGATGCGCGGCCGCGAACCGGGCACCGACCTCGGGTCCGAGGGCGACGAGGAGCGGCTGCTCGGCCGGCTCCACGAGCGTGACGGTCGTGCCCAGCTGGTGTGCTGACGCGGCCACCTCCATGCCGATCCAGCCGCCACCGACGACGAGCAGCCGGCGGCCGGCGCCGAGCCGCTCGCGCAGGGCGGCGGAGTCGTCGAGCGTGCGCAGGTAGTGCACCGCGAGGTCGTCGGTGGCGTCGAGCGGCAGCCGCCGCGGGCGCGCGCCGGTCGCGAGGAGGAGGCGCGACCAGCTGATCGTGCCCTCGGTGGTCGCGACGGTGTGGGCGTCCGGGTCGATCCGGGTCGCGTCGACGCCGGTGCGGAGGTCGACGGCGTGCTCGGCGTACCACTCCACCGGATGCACGTACGTCGACGCGGCGTCCTTCTCACCGACGAGGAAGCCCTTGGACAGCGGCGGCCGCTCGTAGGGCACGTGCTCCTCGCCGGCGAGGAGGACGACGTCACCGTCGTACCCCAGCTCGCGGAGCTCGGTCACGGCAGTGCCGGCGGCGAGCCCGCCGCCGACGATCACGATCGGGTCGGTCATCGGGACCCCTGTCGGGTGAGGGAGAGGAACTCGGCGCGGGCCGCGGGCTCGTCGCGCAGGTGCCCGAGCATGGAGGAGGTCACCGTGCGCGTGTCGTGCGCTCGCGCGCCACGCAGCGTCATGCAGGTGTGCTCTGCCTCGACCACCACACCGACGCCGCGCGGCGCCAGCCTCTCCTCGAGGTGCCGCGTGATCTGCATGGTGAGGCGCTCCTGGGTCTGCGGGCGGCGTGCGAAGTGGTCCACGGTGCGCGCCAGCTTGGACAGTCCGACGATACGCGCGGCGGGCAGGTAGCCGACATGGGCGACTCCGCGGAACGGCAGCAGGTGGTGCTCGCAGACCGACTGCACCGGGATCTCCTGGACGAGCACCAGCTCGTCGTACTGCTCCGCGTTGGGGAAGGTCGTGAAGTCGTACTCCGGGACGTCGAGGAGCTCGGCGTAGGCGTGCGCGAACCGGCGCGGCGTGTCGACGAGATCCGGCTCGTCCACAGGGACACCGAGGGCGGCCATGAAGTCCGCGGCGGCCTTCTCGGCCGCCGCCAGGTCGGGTGCCGAGCGGTCGTGCACCACGCGGAGCCGCGACGGGACCTGCTGGAGGGCCTCGGTCATCGCGCGACCCGGGACGCAGCGAGCCGGGCCAGCGCCAGCGCGCCGACGAGCAGGCCGAAGTCGCGCAGCGCGACGTCGTAGTAGTCCCCGACGATCAGCAGGTTCACGATGATCCCGGCCAGCCAGAGCGCGACGACGTAGCCGCCCCGCCTCGGCGCGAGCGCGACCAGGATGCCGGCGGCGATCTCGACCACGCCGATCATCAGCATCGCCTGGTGTGCGTCACCGGGGATGAGGTCGTTGACCCACGGCGCCAGGTACTTCTCCCAGTGGTCGGTGAGCACCTCGGCGAACTTGTCGATGCCGAAGAGGATCGGCGCCACCGTGAAGACGGTGCGCAGCAGGCGGTAGGCGTCGAGGGCGCCGTCGGCGCCGATCGTGCGGGTGCGGGCCGAGGCAGGGGTGGTGGTCGCGGAGGTCGTCATCGGAGGAGCCCTTTCTAACGGAGAAGATTCTTTACGTTAGGACTCTGGCGCTCTTTCGTCAACACATCTACTCTTTAGAAATGACCGACCCGCTCGACGACGTGGCCGAGCTCGCCGCGCTCGCCGAGCCGCTGCGCCGGCGGCTCTACCGGCACGTCGCCCGCAGCGCCGACCCGGTCGGTCGCGAGCAGGCCGCCGCCGCGCTGGGTGTGCCGGTGCACACGGCGAAGTTCCACCTCGACCGGCTGGTCGACGACGGCCTCCTCGACGTGGAGTACCGGCGGCTGACCGGACGCACCGGGCCGGGCGCAGGGCGACCGGCCAAGCTCTACCGGCGCTCGTCGCGGGAGTTCGCCGTCTCCCTGCCGCAGCGTCACTACGACCTCCTCAGCGAGGTCCTGGCGGCCGCCGCGGCGGCCTCTGTGGAGCGTCGCCTGCCCGTCGACGAGGTGGCGCCGGAGGTGGCCCGCAGGCGCGGCGAGGAGCTGGGCATCGCCTGTCGCGACGACGCGTCCGGCGACGCCCTCGAGCGGCTCGGCGCCGCGCTCGGCGAGGTGGGCTACGAGCCCAGGGTCGAGGAAGGCCGCCTGGTGCTGGACAACTGCCCGTTCGACAGGATCGCTCGCGAGCACACGACGCTGGTCTGCGGGCTGAACCTCGACCTCGTCAGCGGGGTGATCGACGGACTCGGCTGCGCGGGCGTCGCCGCGTCCCTCGAGCCGTCGCCCGGCCGGTGCTGCGTGAGCGCGCGCGTCGGCGGGCCCGCTTGAGCGCTCGGCGCGCTGGGTACCTGACACCCATGACAGCGGCGTACCGGCGGTTCGTCGCCCTCGGTGACAGTCAGACCGAGGGCCTCAACGACCTCGACGCGTCGGGCACGCCGATCGGCTGGGCGGACCGGCTGGCCGCGGCCCTCGACGCGACCACCAGCCCCGGACTCTCCTACGCCAACCTCGCCGTCCGTGGCGCCCGCGCCGCCGATGTCTTCGACCGGCAGCTGCCCGCGGCCCTGGCCCTCGAGCCGGACCTGGCGACGGTCGCGGTGGGGATGAACGACGTGCTGCGGCACGACTACGACCCCGACCGCACCGTCCAGCTCGTCGAGCAGACCTTCGCCGCGCTGACGGCGACCGGTTGCCGTGTCCTCACCATGACGTTCCCGGACATCGCGCTGATGCTGCCGCTCCTCGCCCGGCTACGGCCCCGCGAGGAGGCGCTGAACCTGCGGATCAAGGAGGCCGCCGAGCGCCACGGCGTCGAGGTGCTCGACCTGTTCCCCATGCGCCTGTGCGCGGACCCGCAGATGTGGAGCCACGACCGGATCCACGGGAGCAGCATCGGCCACACGCGGATCGCGGCCGCGATGGCGGCGCTGCTCGAGCTCCCCGGCGCGGACGACTCCTGGGTCCGTCCCGAGGAGGGGCTGCGGCCGGCCGAGGTGGCCGGACGGTTCGAGCGCTGGGTCGCCGTCAGCAGGGACGCCCACTGGGTCGCGACCTTCCTGGTGCCGTTCCTGACCCGGCAGCTGCTGCGACGCGGCGCCCGACGGCTGGCGAAGCGGCCCGTGCTCCTGCCGGTGCAGCAGCACGGCCGCCCCGCCCTGGCGGGCGAGGCGGCCGGCGTCGACTGATCACAGCCGGGTCACACCGGGGCTGGTCACTCCTCGATGTGTCGCTCGGTCCGCGTCACGTGTGCACGGCCGGCCTGCGCGTTGAGGATCAGCGCCAGGACGATGGCCAGGGCCCCGACCACCACGAAGATCCAGCCGAGGCCGTTGTCGTCGATGTGGCTGAGGTCGAAGTTCACGACTCCCGAGACCAGGACCAGACCGATGACGAGGAGCACGATGCCAAGACCGATACCCATGTTGACTCCCTAGGTTCCAAGGGCGGCTCGGGCCGCCCGCGACACATTCGTGCCGGTTTGTGGCGGTACCCGGGAGGGTGCCGTCCATGCGTGGACGTGCGACAGGGCCGCCCCGCAGTGCGGGACGGCCCTGGCGGCGTACGGGTCAGGCGAGGTTCCGGCCTGGTCAGAAGGCCGCCTCGTCGAGGTCCATCAGCGACAGGTCGGTCGCCTCGGCGATCGCGACCTCGGCGGTGATCCTCGGGAGGTTGGTGCGCGCGAAGAACTGGGCTGCGGCCACCTTGCCCTCGTAGAAGTGCTTGTCCGACGGCGACACGTCGCCGGCCAGCTTCTCCAGTGCGACCTCCGCGCCCTTCAGGAGCAGCCAGGCGCAGACGACGTCGCCCAGCACCATCAGCAGCCGGGTCGTGTTGAGCCCCACCTTGTAGATGTTGCGGATGTCGCCACCCTCGGCGGACTCGTCGGCGCTCATCAGCGTGTTGACCATCGTGCCGACCAGCGAACCCGCGTCCTCGAGGGCCTTGGCGAGCAGCTCGCGCTCGACCTTGAGGCGGCCGTTGCCGGCCTCGCTCTTGATGAAGGTGTCGATCTCGTTGTTGAGGTGGCCCAGGGCCTTGGCCTGGTCCTTGACGATCTTGCGGAAGAAGAAGTCCTGACCCTGGATCGCCGTGGTGCCCTCGTAGAGCGTGTCGATCTTGGCGTCGCGGACGTACTGCTCGACCGGGTACTCCTGCAGGA
Source organism: Marmoricola sp. URHA0025 HA25 (assembly GCF_054059435.1). Classification (NCBI taxonomy): domain Bacteria; kingdom Bacillati; phylum Actinomycetota; class Actinomycetes; order Propionibacteriales; family Nocardioidaceae; genus Marmoricola; species Marmoricola sp. URHA0025 HA25. Next base: position 3,992,137 of record NZ_JBSSCD010000001.1, on the reverse strand, counting down.
AGCCCGAGCCACCGAAGGTCTGCAGCGACTCCGTGCCGAGCAGCACCCAGGACCGCTCCGAGCCGTAGCCCTTCACGATCGGGAGCAGCAGGTCGTTGACCCGCTCGGCGAGCTCGTCGCGCTCGCCGTTGTGCTCGGCGACCTGCACCCGGTCCTGCCAGGACGCCGTGTAGAGCACCAGCGCGCGCATCGCCTCGGCGAACGCCTTCTGGGTCATCAGCGAGCGGCGTACGTCGGGGTGGTGGGTGATCGTCACGCGCGGTGCGGTCTTGTCGGCGGACTGGGAGAGGTCGGCGCCCTGGACGCGCTCCTTGGCGTACTCGAGCGCGTTGAGGTAACCGGTCGAGAGCGTCGCGATCGCCTTCGTGCCGACCATCATCCGGGCGTTCTCGATGACCTGGAACATCTGCGCGATGCCGTCGTGGACCTCACCGAGGAGGTAGCCCACGGCCGGCTCGCCGCCGCCGACCTGCGGGTCGCCGAAGGTCAGCTCGCAGGTGTTGGAGACCTTGATGCCCATCTTGTGCTCGACGTTGGTGACGTAGACGCCGTTGCGCTCGCCGAGCTCACCGGTCTCGAGGTCGAAGTGGTACTTCGGCACGATGAACAGGGAGAGGCCCTTGGTGCCCGGACCGCCGGCGCCTTCGACGCCCTGCGGGCGGGCGAGCACCATGTGCACGATGTTGTCGCACAGGTCGGACTCGGCCGAGGTGATGAACCGCTTGACGCCCTCGATGTTCCAGGTGCCGTCGTCGTTCGCGGTCGCCTTGGCGCGCCCGGCACCGACGTCGGAGCCGGCGTCGGGCTCGGTGAGCACCATCGTGGTGTTCCAGCCCTTGTCGACGATCAGCTGGGCGATGTGCTTGTCGCGGTCGTTGCCGTTGCGGTGGATGACACCGGCGAACATCGGTCCGGCGCCGTACATCCAGATCGCGGGGTTGGCGCCGAGGACGAGCTCGCCGATCGCCCAGTTCAGGCTCGAGGGCGCCGGGGTGCCACCGAGCTCGGCGAGCGTGCCGAGGCGCCAGTACTCCGACTCCATCCAGGCCTGGTAGCTCTTCTTGAACGACTCCGGCACGGGCGCGGTGTGGGTGGCGGGATCGAACGCGGGAGGGTTGCGGTCGCCGTCGACGAACGACTCGGCGAGGTCCTCGCGGGCCAGCCGGTCCAGCTCGCCCAGGATCGCGCGGGCAGTCTCTCCGTCGACCTCCGCGAACGGGCCGGTGCCCAGCACCTCGTCGCGGTTGAGCACCTCGAAGAGGTTGAACTCGATGTCGCGGATGTTGCTCTTGTAGTGGCTCACTGACCCACCTTTTCGGCTCTCGGGGTTCCGCGACCGGCTTTGCTACCGGTCGGTAACAACAGTATGTCTCGCCGTAGTTGACCTTGCAAGCAGAACTCGGGCGGCTGTGACGAACGCCAAGTTCGCAGCTGGGGTCGGGATGGGGCTCTGGGCTGCGGCCGGTCGGGCGGTTTCACTACTTCAGTAGTGAATTGGCCGCTTCCGTGACGCAATTGCGTGCCGGAAGCGGGAGATTCACTACTTCGGTAGTGAAACCGCCAGCTCGGCGAGCCGGCGCTTGTGCTTGCGGCGCTTGCGGTCCAGCCGGGCGTTCTCCCGCCGCAGCTGGGCCACCTCGTCGGCGAGCCGCTCGATCTCCGCCGTGGTGGCCGTCAACAGCTCGGTGACCGCCTCGAGCTGCGCCGCACGGCCCGAGACCGGTGCGGACCCCGCGCCCGCCGAGATCAGCGAGCCGTGCAGGTCGAAGCCGCGCTCGGCGACCAGCTTCGCCCAGCCCGTGGTGATCTCCAGCGCCCGGGAGTGGTCGAGGTCGGCGCGGAGCGAGGAGGGCAGCAGTCCCGCCGGTCGGGCGAGGTCGCCGATGCCGGCCTGGGTGAGGAAGGCCTGCCAGACGCCGTCTGCGTCGTCCGGGGTCGCGACCACGTGCACCCGGTCGGCGTGGATGGCCCTGGCCCATCGCGGCAGGAACCCCGCGAGATCGTGGCCTGCCCAGAACTCCTCGGCCTGCCAGTGGGTCCGCTCCGGGTCGAGCACCCGTGCGGCGTACTTCGCCAGCGAGGTGGTGGAGCCGTGCTGCACGGCGTCCTGCCAGCCGGCGTACACCTGCGTCGGCAGGTCGCGGACGAGCACGACCAGGTGCAGCTCGATGTCGCGGATGCCCGCGAGGCGCAGGCCGACCGCATCCTTGTCGGCCCGGGCGGCGTCGGGCGTGCTCAGCACGCTCAGGCCCTTGTGCCTCCAGATGGCGTCCTCGACCTCGTGCCACGGCCCGGTCGGGAGGGAGACCCCGAGGGCGGCGAGCTCCTCACGGTGCTGCTGGAGCCCCTCTGCGAGGAACGCCGTGCCGGGGTCGCTCGGGCCGATGTGCCAGATGACCGTACGTCGTGCCATGGCGCCACGGTGGCTCGCCGGAGTGGTCGGACGGTGAACACAGCCCGGCGTCCCGGTGATCACCGGGCGACAACCCTTGGCTGCGAAACTGAAACTCGTTACAGTTTTGCGATGATCGACTCCGAGTTCATCACCTGGGAGGCGCCCGACGGCGACCACCCCGCCCGCCGCCTCTCGCAGCGCTCCTACGACGCGGTCTCCCGCAAGGCGAAGGACGAGTGGCTGGACCTCTTCGACGACGACGCCGTGCTCGAGGACCCGGTCGGCCCCTCGTTCTTCGACCCGGAGGGCAAGGGCCACCGTGGCAGGGCCGGGATCAGCGCGTTCTGGGACATGGCGATCGGTCCGGTCAAGGAGTTCCGGTTCACCATCCGCGACTCGTTCGCCAACGGCAACGCCTGCGCGAACATCGGCACGTTCAGCACCGTGATGGAGGACGGCACCCTGGCGGACACCGACCTGATCGCGACGTACGTCATCACCGACCCGGAACAGGGCGAGCCCAGGATCCTCTCGATGCGCGCCCACTGGGAGGTCGAGCGCACCCTCGCGACCGTGCGCAAACCCGACTGATTGTCGAGTTGGGCCCGCCTACCCGTCGAGTTGGGTGCCGCTGTCCGCCGAGTTGGGTGAGCCTGCCCGTTGAGTGGGCCGCGCCTGTCATCGCCATCGGGCACTCTCTACCGACTCGACGGTCAGGTTGTCCCAAGTCGACGGTCAGGTTCTCCCAACTCGACGAGTTGTTCAGTCGCCCAGGCGGACGGAGATCCACTCGATCAGCGGGCGGAGGGTGCGCCAGTCCTTGCGGACGGCATCGACCAGCCCGGGGGAGTGGATCACCTCGTCGAAGCCGTACGGCTTGCCCGCGGTGAGCGACTTGTGGCGCAGCAGCGCGATGCGCGGGTGGTCGGCGGCGTACCCGCGCGGGGACGTCTTCAGGCGGTCACCGCCGATCTCGAATCCGGCCTTCTCGAGCCTGGTGAGGATCCGCTGCAGCTCCTTGCCGGTGGCCTCGTGGTCGATCGACTCGCGGACCCGGGCCAGGTCGGGTCCGCTGGCCTCGTAGAAGCCGCCGCCCGCGCGGACCCCGCGGGCGGACACCTCGACGTACCAGCCGCAGGCCGGACCGGCGGGCACGAACGCACCCTGGTGGGTCTTGTACGGCGTCTTGTCCTTGGCGAACCGGACGTCGCGGAAGGGGCGGAAGATCTTGGGAGTGCCGAACTCGCCTGCCAGCGCCTCGGTGAGGGCGGTCATCGGCGCCTTGACCGACTCCACGTAGACGGCCTTGTGCGCCTCCCAGAACGACCGGGTGTTGTCCATCTCCAGGTCGTCGTAGAAGTCGAGGGCCGCCTCGGGGAAGCCGGTGAACGCGCTCACCCCGGTGAGACTAGCGAGAGGGGTTTCGACAGGCTCAACCACCGGGTTTGGAGCGGATGACGAGATTCGAACTCGCGACATCGACCTTGGGAAGGTCGCGCTCTACCAACTGAGCTACATCCGCGCGTCGGCCGTACTCTGGCGCGAGCAAGTTCCGACGAGGTGTGATGGTAGCCGACGACGAACGGTCGCACGCACCCCGTCTGCGGGCGGTCGCACAGCTCCGGCACAGGCCGCTGCAAGGCTGCTTTGGGGAACTTGCGAGACTGTCCCAGATCACGTCGTCGATGAATCGAGCTCCCATGTTCCGCACCACCACCCTGCGTCGGCTCGCGCCGGTCGCCCTGCTCGCAGCCTCCGCACTCGTGCTGGCAGCGTGTGGCAGCGACAGCAAGGACAAGACCTCGAGCACCGCGAAGTCCTCGAGCAGTCCTTCGAGCAGCTCCTCGCCGACGAAGGACGCCAACGGCTGCAGCACCTTCTCCTCCGGCGCCACCAGCGACAGCGTCAAGGTCAGCGGCGCGTTCGGGCAGAAGCAGACCGCGACCTTCACGACGCCGCTGAAGGCCTCCGGGCTGGAGCGGACCGTCCTGGACAAGGGCAAGGGCGCGACGACCAAGTCGGGCGAGACGCTCGACGTCCTGATCAGCGTCTACCTGGGCAAGGACGGCAAGGCGCTCGGCAGCCAGCCCGTCAGCCTGACGGTCGGTGACGCGCAGATGATCCAGGCGTTCACCGCGGGCATCGACTGCGTGCCGATCGGCTCGAGGGTCGTCGTGTCCGCGCCCGCCAAGGACATGTACGGCGAGCAGGGCAACTCCCAGCTCGGGATCACCGCCTCGGACAGCCTGGTGATCGTGACCGACGTGATCGGTGAGAAGAAGCAGCTCGTCCCGCAGGAGTGGAAGCAGGGCGCGCCCACGGTCACGTTCGGCGCCGACGGCACGCCCACCCTGAAGCTCCCGGACTCCAAGCCGCCGGCCGACCTGCTGCTCAAGGTGCTCAAGCCGGGCACCGGCGACGTCGTCAAGGCCGGAGACACGGTCACGCTCGACTACCAGGGCACCAACTGGCGCACCGGCAAGATCTTCGACCAGAGCTACGGCAAGCAGCCGGCCAGCTTCGCGACCACCGACGTCGTCGAGGGCTTCGGCGCGGCGCTGGTCGGTCAGAAGGTAGGCGCCCGCCTGGTCGTGAGCATCCCGCCGAAGTACGGGTACGGCACGGCCGGCAGCGCGCAGGCAGGCATCAAGGGCACCGACACGCTGGTGTTCGTGATCGAGATCAAGGCCACCAAGACCGGCTGACCCGGACGGACCGGCCGACGTCGTTCAGGCCGGGGCGATCGGTGCCAGCACCGGTCGCTTCGGCAGGACGCCGTCACCGGAGGAACGACCGGTCAGCCGCCGGTGCACCCACGGAACGGCGTGCTGCCGCGCCCAGGCGAGGTTCTGGGCGCGCCGCTCACGTGCCGACGGCTCGGCGACGTGCGGCAGCGGGAGCGGCGCAAGCGCGTGGTCGGCGGCCAGCGCGTCGAGCACCGCGATGGCGATGGCCTGGTGGCCGACCGGGTTGAGGTGCAGCCGGTCCTCGTCCATCACCTCGCTGACCTTCCACCCGCGCATCCGCCACATGTCGACGAGCGTGGCGCCGTGCCGGTCGGCGATCTCCCGGACCCATTCGTTGAAGACGGCCGTCCGCCCGCGGATCATCCGGAAGACCGGGTTGATGCCCGGGTCGGCGATGGTGAACACCACCACGCGGGCGCCGCTGCCGGTGAGCCGGCCGACCGCTTCGTCGTACACGGCGGCGAGCGCGTCGAGGTCGACCCGGGGGCGCAGGACGTCGTTGCCGCCGCCGTGGATGGTCACCAGGTCGGGCTCGAGACCGAGCCCGGGCTCGACCTGCTCGTCGATGATCTCGCGGAGCTTGCGGCCGCGGATGGCGAGGTTTGCGTAGCCGAAGTCGGCGGGCGCCTGGGTCGCCAGCACCTCGGCGACCCGGTCGGCCCACCCGCGCAGGCCGTTGGGGCGTGCCGGGTCCGGGTCGCCGACCCCTTCGGTGAAGGAGTCGCCGAGGGCTACGTAGCGGTGGAACGGCATGGAGGGATTCTGGCAGGGGTTCGACAGGCCCAACCACCGCGGTGCGGCGGCGGTAGTGTGCTCGCGTGCTGCTCTCCGACCGCGACATCCTCGCCGAGATCGACGCCAAGCGGATCAGCGTCGAGCCGTACGACGAGTCGATGATCCAGCCGTCCAGCATCGACTTCCGGCTCGACCGCTACTTCCGGGTCTTCGAGAACCACCGCTACCCCCACATCGACCCGGCCGTGGACCAGTCGGACCTGACCAGGGTCGTCGAGGCCGACGGGGACGAGCCGTTCATCCTGCATCCCGGGGAGTTCGTGCTGGGCTCCACCTACGAGGTGGTCTCCTTGCCCGACGACGTCGCTGCCCGGGTCGAGGGCAAGTCGTCGCTCGGCCGGCTCGGCCTGCTCACCCACGCGACGGCGGGGTTCGTCGATCCCGGCTTCAGCGGCCACGTCACCCTCGAGCTCGCCAACGTCGCGACCCTGCCGATCAAGCTCTACCCCGGCATGAAGATCGGGCAGCTGTGCTTCTTCAGGCTCTCGTCGCCGGCGGAGCACCCGTACGGGTCGGAGAAGTACGGCTCGCGCTACCAGGGGCAGCGGGGCCCCACGCCGTCGAAGTCGTACGCGAACTTCCACCGCACCCGGATCTGAGCATCGCCTCGCGCACGGCGCGGCGCGACCAGAGCGGGCTCATCGGAGGTCGTGCTTGCGACGCCTGGAGGCGCGGCGTACCCGCTCGGAGATGATCAGGTTCGCCAGCTCTCTCTGGAGGATCGGGTTCTCCCACATGGCGGTTCCTCCTCTCGTGTTCGCGTTGGTGTGTGTCTGTCTGCTGGGCCGCGATGGGCGACCGGTCCTGCTCGCGCACGGGTGTCCCCTCACACCTGGAGGAGGCGTACGTCGCCGCTGACGGTGCTCGCCCGGAGCTCGACGTAGTCCTGGCCCTCGGCCGGCCTGCCCGTGCTCTGCAGGTTGCTCGCGACCGAGCCGCTCACGGTGTTGACGTCGGTCCACACCGGCGTGCCCGCCGGAATGCCGACCCGGACGTCACCGGACACGTTCTTGGCGGCGATCCTGCCGCGCGGAGCGAGGCCGATGACGAGGTCGCCCGACGCGGTCGTCAGGCTGACGTCGGCCTCCGAGCGCTTGAGCTCGAGGTCGCCGGAGCCGGTCTTGACGACGGTGCGCTCGTGGACCACGCCGATCACCACGTCGCCGGACCCCGTGGAGATCCCGGTCGTGCCACGGACGTCGCCGAGATCGACGTCGCCGGAGCCGCTCTTGATTCGCAGCTCGGCGCCGATCTCGTGGCAGCGGATGTCGCCCGAGCCGCTGTCGATGACGACCGAGCGCTCGGCGCGCTCGACGTCGACGTCGCCCGAGCCGGTCTTCAGCCTGAGGGCGCCCAGGCTGCCGGTTGTCTCGGTGTCGGCCGACCCGGTCTTCGTGGCCAGGTCGCTGCCGGTCGGTACGACGATCCGCACCGTGTGCGAGCCGGTGTCCAGGCCGAGGAAGCGGCCCTTGGGCGGGACCACGACGAGGTGGCGGCCGTGCGACTCGACGGTGAAGTCGTCCGCGCGCGGGCCGGTGATGTCGACCACGGACTCGGAGGTCTCGCGCGCTTCGACGGTCAGGGTCCCCGAGCCGAGCTCGGCGTAGAGCTCGACGGGATCGGGGGTCTGGAAGGTCTTGTTCATCTGCTTCTCCTTGGTGGGTTCAGACCCAGCCGGTCATCCGGCGGGTGCCGCGGCGTCCGCCGCGTCCGGGACCGAACGGGTCGGTGCCCTCGAGGAACGGGATGCTGGACAGGTCGATGTCGATGTTGATGCCGCCCGCCCGGGTCGCCGCGCGGAGCACGTTGACGATCCAGGTGTTCAGCGAGCTGCCGGTCCTCGTCGCCAGCTCCTCCGCGCGGGTCTTGACGCTCTCCGGGAGGCGGAGCGTGATCCGGGCGGTCGCGCCGTCGTCGTCCTCGTCTCCTGCGCCGGGCGGCTGGGTCGCGGCCGGCTGGGCGGCGGAGGGTGTCGGGGCCGCGTCCTCCACGACGAACTCGAGGTCGCGCCCGCTCAGGCGGACGTCGACCGAGCCCGCGCGCATCTCGCTGGTGATCTCCGCTGCCGCCTGCGACAGCGTCTCCATCAGGGCGAGCCGCATGCTCGGGTCCAGGGCGCGGGCAAGGCGCTCGGCGGCGTCACGGACCTGCTCGTCGCCCGCGGCGGCGGCCTCGGTCAGGTCGTGGCGGAGGCGCTCCACGTAGGGGGTGATGTCCATGTGCACCACGATGACATCATCATGGTGTCACGTCAAGCAATATCCGACATCATCCGATGTCAGCGTGGCATCACCAGCTGTCAGGGCGTCGTCACCGCCGGGACGGTCAGGGACGACGGCGTCAGGCCGCCGCTGTGGACGGTGATCGCGGACAGCCCGCCGAGCGCCAGCGTCAGGTTGGGCAGCAGGTGCGGCACGTCGTACGCCTGGATCGCCAGCCGCAGGCGGTGGCCGGGCTGGATCGATGCCCCGGTCGGGAACACCTCGACGTCGATCGGAGCGACACCGGTCAGGTCGTGCCGCGACGCCGCGGTGAACGGGTGGTAGGGCTGGACCAGCTTGCCGTCGAGGTATCGCGACCGGCTCGGGTCGAGGTCGCGGAACGAGATCACCTGCCAGCCGCCGGTGAGGCGGCTGACGGTGCCGTCGGGCGCGACGTCCTCGACCGCGACCGCGAGCATTCCGTCGCCGACCAGCCCCAGCACCGAGGTGTAGAGGCGCGCGTCGATCGGGCCCTGGAAGCGCAGCGGAGTGCTCACCGGGTCGGTGTCGAAGACGACTCCGGTCAGGTCGTTGACCCGGTTGTCGGCCAGACAGGGGTTGGACAGCGGCAACAGGTTCAGGACCCCCGCCGTCCACTGGTTCGTCGAGCGGGTGCACAGGCCCGAGACCGGGATCGGCAGCATCGTGGCGCTGCCGGGTGCCGCGGAGCCGGTGGTCAGCCTGCCGCCGGACAGCAGGGCGCCGCCGGAGAGCTTGAAGGTGAGTGCCTTCCGGTCGCCGCCCAGCCAGCTCTGCGAGGTCTGCCAGCTGCCGGTGCCCTGCTCGTAGTAGGTCAGCGGAGCGATGTCGCCGTCGAGCGCCGGGTCCGGCAACCCCTTGACGTAGTGGTCGAACCAGCGCAGCTGCAGCTCCGAGAGGGAGCCGTAGCCGGCGTCGCCGACCTGGGCGCCCGAAGAGCCCTGGAGGTGGTCCCAGGGACCGATGATCAGCTTCGTCGGGATCCCGCGCCTGCGGAGCCGGTCGAAGAGCATCGGCGTGCCGCGCTGGAAGAGGTCGAACTCGCCGCTGATCAGGAACGTCGGCACGTCGACCTGGTCGATGACGTTGATCGGCGAGCGCTCGGCGTAGAACGGTCCGTCGTACGCCGGATCGGCGCCGGCAGCCGCGTCGAGCAGCAGGGGCGCGGTGAAGGTCGCGGCGGCCAGGAGGTGGCTGGCAAGGGCGGCGAAGCCGGACTGCGGGTCGCTCGCCGTGACCGCGGGTGGGAACAGCCCGGTGAAGGTCACCAGCCCCAGCCACAGCGGCATGAAGCCGACGTCGAGCTGTCCGCCGGAGGCGACGATGTCGCGGTAGACGTCAGCGCCGGGCACCTGCGGGAAGATCGCCTTGAGGCCGGGCGGCTTGCCGGCCGCGGCGAAGATCTGGCTGATCCCCATGTACGACGGGCCGACCATCGCCGTGTCGCCGTTGCTCCACGCTTGCTGGTGCGCCCAGGTCATCACCTCCGCGCCGTCCTGGTTCTCCCGTGCGCAGAACGCGCACCACTCGCCCTCCGACGACCCGGTGCCGCGGGCATCGACGGTCAGCTGGGCGTAGCCCCGCGTCACCAGGTACGCCGGCCCGGCACCCGCGAGCGTCGACCCGAAGCCGCTGGCCGTGACCGTCTTGTTGTAGGCGGTGATCGTCACCACCACGGGGAAGCGGCCCGGCACGGCGGTGCCGTTCGCGTCGGCCGGGAGCACCAGGTCGCCACGGAGCACCACGCCGTCGCTCATCGGGATGGCGAGGTCCTGGACGGTGGTCGTGCCGGGGTAGTCGGCCGGCCTGGGCGACCAGTACATCACCCTGGCGGGCGACGCCGCCGGTACGGCGCCGGGTGCAGCGTCCCGCGTGGGGGAGGCCGTGGCGACCCCGCTGAGGGTGCCGGCGACCAGGGTGAGCGCCGAGACGGCGACGACGACGAGGCGGGTGGGTGAGCGCACGCGGGGTCCTCCTGGGTGTCAGGAGGTCAACGGCGCGGGTCGAGCCGGAGTTACGCGGCCACGTCGCCGCGGCTGAGGTTTCGACCCGTTCAACCTCTTCGCGTCGCAGCCCGGCTCGTTCCTCGCCGGTCTGCGGCTCAGGTTTCGACCCGCCGTTGCGGCTTCGCAAGCTCAACCGCAGGCTCGCTCAACCTCTTCGCGTCGCAGCCCGGCTCGTTCCTCGCCGGTCTGCGGCTCAGAGGTCGAAGAGCGACCCGCCCTCGGGGATCTTCTTGTCCGTCGCCGGCTGGTGCGCCTCGCTCGAGGAAGCCGGCTCGGGCTGCTCGGGCGGCTCGGCCTCCGCTGCGTCCTCGGACGGCTCGGCCTCGTCGTCCTCGGCCTGACCCGTCGGCGCCTCGGCCGCGGTCTCGGTGGCCGGTGCGCCCTCGGCCGGACCGGCGATGTCGAACAGCGAGCCGCTGCCGATCTCGGTCCCGGGCACCGGAGCCGTGCCGGCCTCCTTCGACTCGGCGGCGGTGGGCTCCTCGATCGGCTCGGAGGTCACCGGCTCCTCGTCGGCGACGGCCTCCGCCTGCGCCTTCTCCGACGGGGTCGGCTCCTCCTGGCCGGGCGCGGGGAAGTCGAACAGCGAACCACCCGAGGTCTCCGCCTTCGGTTCGGCCTTGGCCTCGGCCTTCGCGGCGGGCGGGGCCCCGGCAGGGGCCGCCTTTGCGGGCTCGCTCGGAGCCAGGTCGAACAGCGAGCCGCCCTCGGCTGGCTTGGTCTCGGCTGGCTTGGTCTCGACAGGCTCGGTCTCGACAGGCTCAATCACCGAAGAGGGGGTGTCGAACAGCGAGCCGCCCGAGGACGCCTGCGCCGCCGGACCCACGTCCGCGGGCTCGGTGACGGTGTCGTCGGTCTGGGTGGCGTCAGCAGCGGACGGCTCGGCTGCAACGGGCGTCTGCTTCGGCGACGACGCCCGGGACACCGGAGCCTCGCCCTTGACCGAGGCCAGCAGCAGCTGGGCGACGTCGAGGACCTCGACCTCTTCCCGCGCACGTCCGGCGGACTGCTCCTCGGTCAGGCCGTCGGAGAGCATCACCCGGCAGAAGGGGCAGCCGACGGCGATCTGGTCGGCGCCGGTCTCCACGGCCTCGCGCGTGCGGTTGACGTTGACCCGCTCGCCGATGGTCTCCTCCATCCACATCCGCGCGCCGCCGGCACCGCAGCAGAAGGACCGCTCGGAGTTCCGCGGCATCTCCTTGAGCTGCGCGTCCGGGATCACGTCGAGCAGCTCGCGCGGCGGGGCGTAGACCTGGTTGTGGCGGCCCAGGAAGCACGGGTCGTGGTAGGTCAGCGAGCGGGTGCCCGACCCGGCGGCGGCCGCGACCGGGGTGAGCTTCTTCTCGCGCACCAGCCGGTTGAGCAGCTGGGTGTGGTGCACGACCTCGAGCTCCAGGCCGAACTGCTTGTACTCGTTCTTGATCGTGTTCATGCAGTGCGGGCAGGTGGAGACGACCTTCTTCGCCTTCGTCTCGGTCAGCGTCGCGATGTTCTGCTGCGCGAGGCCCTGGAACACGAACTCGTTGCCGGCTCGACGGGCAGGGTCGCCCGTGCAGGTCTCACCGTTGCCCAGGACCGCGAACGAGACGCCCGCGGTGTCGAGCAGCTCGGCGACGGCCCGGGTGGTCTTCTTCGCCCGGTCCTCGTAGGCGCCCGCGCACCCGACCCAGAACAGCCACTCGACCTCGTCGAGCGACTCGACGTCCTCACCGACGACCTTCACGTCGAACGGCAGCCCCTGCGCCCACTCCATCCGGGCGTTCGGGTTCATGTTCCACGGGTTGCCCTTGTTCTCCAGGCCCTTGAACAGCCCGTTGAGCTCGGCGGGGAAGTTCGACTCGACGAGCACCTGGTAGCGGCGCATGTCGACGATGTGGTCGACGTGCTCGATGTCGACGGGGCACTGGTTCACGCACGCGCCGCAGTTCGTGCAGGACCACAGCACGTCGTCGTCGATGACGGCACCGCCGGTCGGGTGCCAGGCCTCGCCCTCGGTGGCGCCGACCAGCGGCCGGCCGGCCTCCGCCAGGACGGCCTCGGGGAGCGCGGCGCGCTTCTCGTCGCTGTCGGCGAGGAGGTACGGCGCAGCCTTGAACGCGTGGTCGCGCAGGTTCATGATCAGCAGCTTCGGCGAGAGCGGCTTCTCGGTGTTCCAGGCCGGGCACTGCGACTGGCAGCGGCCGCACTCGGTGCAGCTGGCCATGTCCAGCAGGCCCTTCCACGAGAAGTCCTCGATCGAGCCGATGCCGAGCCTGGTGTCCTCGTCCATGTCCTCGACGTCGTCGAGGTCGACCGGCTTGCCGTCCGACATCATCGGCTTGACCGCGCCGAGTGCGATCCCGTCGGGCCGCTTGAACATGACGTTCAGCGGCGCGATGAAGATGTGCAGGTGCTTGGAGTTCAGCACGAAGATCAGGAAGACCAGCATCACGCCGAGGTGCAGCAGCAGGCCGACGCTGATCAGGGCAGTGCTGTCCGGCAGCACCTTGCCGAGCGCGTAGGAGACGAACGCGGCCTTGCCGTAGCCGCGGTCGGTGCCCAGGTCGCGCGCCTCCACCGAGCCGCGGAAGAGGAACAGCGTCCAGATGACGTTGAAGATCATGAACAGGGTGATCCAGGCGCCGGACAGGTGCGATCCCTTGAACCGGGACTTGCGGCCCAGCCGCTCCGGCGCGTTCTTCACCCGGATCCAGGTGAACGTCGCCAGGCCGACCAGGCAGAGCACGCTGATCAGGTCCTGGGCGAAGCCGAGCACCGACCAGTTGCCGAAGATGAACCAGTTCCACTCCGGGTTGCGCGAGACCAGCACGGCGTACGCCTCGAGGTAGACGCTGGCCAGGATGAGGAACGCGTACATGACGAACGTGTGCGCCGCGCCGGGCACCGACCACTTGAGCAGCCGCTGCTGCCCGAGGACCTCGGAGAGCTGGCTCCCGATCGCGGCGCCGGTGCGCTTGGTGAGGTTCTCCACCCGGTCCGGGGCGGGCTGACCACTGGTGATCAGCCGGGTGAGGAAGCCGACCCGGCGTCCCGCGAGCACCAGCGTGACGGCCGTCATCAAGAGACCCAGGATCAACGTGAAGGTCACTGCGTTCACTCCAACCTTGCGGCGCGAGCCGGTGTGCGGACGTAACGGGCAGCAGCCTACGGGCGCGCGCGGTCGGGGTCAGCCGCCGTCCGTGTGAGAATTGCTACCCCCGGGTAACCGTTTGCTCAGCCGGTGACAGTGGTGACCTTGCCGGCCGCGTCGAAGTTCACCGTGGCCGTGCCCGTCGCGGTGCAGTAGGTGAACCGGCGGTCCAGCCGCCGGTCGGGCTGGCCGGCACGCTGCAGCACCGTCCACCAGTCGGTGCCGGCGGGAAGGCTGGTGTGGAAGAACGATGCCGACTTGACCGACGAGGGATTGGTGCAGGCGTTCGGCACCACGCCGTACGCCCGCTCCCACATCTGCAGGTAGGACTCCGACCCGCGGGCCAGGTCCTCGACGATGTCGTTGCCGGCCAGCTTGCGGAGGTCCTCGATCCAGTCGGCGTAGAGGCCGTAGTGGGCGACGCCGTCCTTGTTGATGTCGAAGGTCCGCTGGCCGCTGACCTGCTGGCCGACCTGCACTCCGCCGAGGCCGGTGAAGGGGTACGTCACGGGGTTGTCCGCCGCGTTCGGCCGGGGGTTGCCCTGGGCGCCGAGGCCGTTGATGTCGGCGCCGTAGCCGAAGCCCCAGTACGTCGCGGGGTTGGCCCAGCCGAGGTGACGCCTCCACTTGTCGACGAAGCCGGTGCTGTCGCCGGCGTACGGCGTGATGTAGCCGTCCTCGCCGTAGATCCGCGGGTACGCGTCCGGAGTCGACCACGAGTGGCTCGAGACGACCCCGGAGTAGTGCAGCTGGTCGATCAGGTCGAGCGACTGCTGCCGGGCCTTCACGCTCATGTGGTCGGGGTCGAAGATCATGTTGCGGGCGACCATGCCCTTGATCGTGGCGGTGCCGAGGTCGCTGAGGCCGAGCTTGTTGCAGTGGTGCTTGGCCGGGTAGAGCGGGAGCTGGGGCACCAGGTTGTAGAGGTTGGTCGGCAGCACGCTCAGCAGCGCGCCGAACAGCGCGTCCTGCGACGGGATCGGGGCGGAGTTGTCCTGGTCCTTGTCGTGGATCTCGGGGTCGTTCGGGTCGCAGGTCTGCATCCGCCAGGGCGAGCCCGTCTCGAGGGTGTTCGCCGTGTTGACCAGGTAGCCGGTGGAGCCCTCGTCACCGGCGACGCCGGCGAGCGCGTTGTCGAACTTGTTGACCAGCTCCATCTGGGTGACGCCCATCGCCCGGACCTCGTCGAGCTGCTTCTCGATGGAGGCCTGGGTGCACGTCGGGATGCCGAGCCGGATGTGGCAGCCGAAGAGCACCGAGGTCTCGATCCCCATGACGACGGCGAGCTTGCCGGCGTTGATCACCTGGCGGGCGTCGACGGGGTTGGTGACGATGCGGTACCAGCCCTTGCCCGGGCCACCGTGCTGCGCGTCGACGTAGTCCTGGAGCTTGTACATGTCCTTTGCCTGCAGCCGGACGGAGTCCATGTCGTCGCAGGAGTTCCGCTTGACCGGGTAGAGCATGCAGAGCTGGTTGTTCTCGACCAGCAGGTTCACCATGACCCGCTGGCCGGCGCGCCAGGAGCGCTCGATCCACTTGTAGTAGGTGCCCTCGTGGGTCAGGGCGTCGGGTGCCGGCCAGTCCTTGAAGGTCGGCCAGCCGACCGGGTCGGTGCTCACCCCGCCGGAGAGGAACGACTCGACGGCGGTGCCGAGGACGGCATCGGCTCCCTGGCAGCCGGCCAGCGCCACGGTGACGCCCCAGGGTGACCACGGCCGGCCGCAGTGGAAGTCGCCCCCGATGAACTCGAAGGCCATCCCGTGCATGTGCGCGTCGACGTACCCGCGGGTCTCCTGGAAGCTGCTCACGCCGGCGGTCGGGTCGCCCTCGACGTTCGTGGTGATCTCCGGGAACGTCGTGCAGCCGGTCGTCCGGTACGGCGTGAACTGGGTCGCGTCGCTCGGGACCGACGCCCACGTCGCCGCCTGGGTCGCGGACGCCGCGAGGTAGCCGTAGCCCGGCAGGAACAACCGGAACTGGCCGGGCGCCGCCTGGGTCACGGTCCAGTTGACCTCTTCGCCGGGCGCGCCCGCGTAGCCGATCCTCGGAAGGAGGAGGCCCACCTTGCCGAGGTACTTCTGGTCGGGGCTGTAGAGCAGGTAGCGACCGAGGTCGGTCGGCTTCAAGTACAGCGGCGTCGCGCCCGTGACGTCGGTCGCCGAGAAGGAGGTGCCGTTCAGCCAGCGGTGGCTGAGGGTCGACTGCAGCCCGTAGCAGGCGTTGAAGAGGTTGTAGCGGTCGGTCGGGACGGTGGGCTGCGCGGGATCGACCGGCACGTGGGTGAGGGCCGGGTCGGACTGCTGGCGCTGCAGTGCGGCCGCCGCGGCGTTCGCCGCGGCCTGGGCCGTCGTCGTCGGGTCCGAGATGTCGCCGTCCGCCTCGGCCGCGGTGACCCGGGTGACCGAGTTCTTCGTCAGCGGGTTGTTGTGGTCGTGCGTCGGCGCTCCGGGCAGGTGGGTGTGGGTGCCGTCGGCGTTGAACACGATCGGGTCGGCGGCCTTCTTCGCGACCGCGTTCGCTGCCGTGGCGGCGTACGCCTTCTTGAGGCCGTCCGCCCCCAGTCCGGTGCCGGCCGACGCGGTGTGGGCATTGAGCGTCAGGGTCGCGGCGACGACGGCGAACGAGAGCCAGACCGCGAGCGCGAGCCGGAGATGTGGGCGCATGTGAGTCCTCAGCTGTCCGGGGTCGGTGCACAACCGGGGTGACCAACGACTCACCGGCACGCCGGGTCACGGCGCGGGGACCGGCCCGGCCCGGGTCAGTGGCCGCGGACGCGCCTGGTCAGTGCGACGGCGGTCGCCCGGACGGCGTCGGCGATGAGGACGGTGTCGACCTCGGCGTCCGACGGATACGTCACCGCGAGACCGGCCAGCGGCAGGTCGTTGTGGTCGAGGACTGCCGCCGCGATCGAGGCGAAGCCGGGGGTGACCTCGCCGTCCTCGCGGGCGAGCCCGCGCTGGCGGGTCTCGGCGAGGATCGTCCGCAGACCGCTCAGCGACGTCGGGCCGGTGCCGTGCCGCTGCACGAACGACTGCCGGTCGGGGTACAGCGCCCGGACCTGTGCGGTCGGCAGCGCCGCGAGGATCGCCCGGCCGCTGGCAGTCAGGTGCGCGGGCAGGCGCACGCCGACCTCGGTGACCAGCGGGGGCCGCCCCGGTGCGCGCTCCTCGATCACGTAGAGCACGTCGCGGCCGTGAGGGACCGCCAGGTGCGCCGACTCGCCGGTGCGGTCGGTGAGCGCGGCCAGGTGCCGGCGCGCAAGGCGCTGCAGCGGGGCCTGCCGCGAGTAGCCGCTTCCGACCTCGAAGGCCGCGACGCCCAGGCCGTAGCGGCGCTCGTCGGGCAGGTGGGTGACGAAGCCCTCCTCCGCCATCGCGTTCATCAGGTGGTAGGCCGTGGACCGCGGCAGGTTGCACGCGCGCATGATCCGGTCGAGCGGGACGGGGTCGGGCTGGCTGGCCAGGAACTTCAGCACGCGCATCGCCTTGGTGGCGGCCGGCACCTGACCCATGCGTCCAGCGTAGGGCCGAGCCCGT
Source organism: Marmoricola sp. URHA0025 HA25 (assembly GCF_054059435.1). Classification (NCBI taxonomy): domain Bacteria; kingdom Bacillati; phylum Actinomycetota; class Actinomycetes; order Propionibacteriales; family Nocardioidaceae; genus Marmoricola; species Marmoricola sp. URHA0025 HA25. The sequence goes on along the minus strand of NZ_JBSSCD010000001.1, from coordinate 3,975,288 downwards.
GTGCGGGTCGGGCTACGGCGCCGGGGTGCGGCTCCAGGAGGGCTCCGCCCCCGTCCAGACGCCCCGGAAGTGCGTCCCCTCGGTGATTATCGCCAGGACCGGTCGCCAGACGTCGTCGCACCCGGGCGTGTGCACGCTCTCGTCGATGGCGGTCAGCGAGGCGAACTCCTCGGCCCACGAGAAGGCGCGGTGGGCGCGGTCGCCGACCCACTGCCACTCGGTCCTGATGGCCAGGATCTCCGGATGCTCAGCCTCGATGTGCGCTCCGATCGACTTCAACGCCGCCAAGCACGATTCCCGGTCGGCCTCGCGGACGCTGAACTGCTGCACGACCCAGATGCCCATCCCCGAACCCTCCTCCTCCCGCGTCGGGGAGGCCATGGTCAGTCCGGGCCCCCGGGGCCTCCAGGGCCGGAGTCGTCAGTCGTCGAACGCCGTCTCGTCGCGAGGCACGAGCGGAAGCGCCACCAGAGGACCGAGCGTGCTGAGCGTGAAGGCCGTCGCATAGCCCCAGTGGCTGATCGCGGCGCCGGCGATCGGACCCGCTGCGGCTGCGGTGAGGTACTGCGCGGTGTTCTGGATGCCCAGGGCCCGCCCGGACCAGAACGGCCCTGCCCGCTCGGCCACGGCCGTGAAGGCGAGCCCGTTGTCCGCCACCGTGACCACGGTCGCGACCACCATCAGGACCACGGCGACGCCGAGGTCCATGCCGGCGGCGAGGCCGAGCGCGGCCATCGTCAGCGCCGCCGCGACGGCGACCCACCGGAGGACGGCGATGCGGCTGCCCACGCGGTCCGACGCGGCGCCGACCACGATGCGACCCACGGCGCCGAACACCTGCGCGACCGCCACCAGTGCGCCGGCCGCGGCCGGCGACCAGTCCCGGTCGTCGATCAGCCAGACCAGAGCGAAGGTCCACACGACGAACTGCGGGAGCACGAGCAGCACCGAGATGCCGTGGATGCGCGCCAGGTACGTGCTCTTCGCGTAGGGGTTGGGCGCGACGCCGCCGGAGCGGTCCGGTCGTGGCGGGTCGAGCACGACGAGGGCCACGGCGAGCGCGGCGACGCTCGCCGCGACGGTCGGGACCAGCAGCGCCGCGCTGATCCCGTGCCGGTCGGCGATCACCGCGATCAGGATGGCCGCGACACCCACGCCGATCGGCTGTGCTGTCTGCCGGATCCCCATCGCCAGTCCGCGCTGACGCGGCGGGAACCAGCCCACGACGACCCGGCCACTCGCGGATCCGGTGCTCGCCGCCGCAGCGCCGGCCACGAAGAGGCTGAGGGCCAGCAGCGGCGTGCTGTCGGCCCGGGTGCTGGCGGCGCCGGCGACCGCGGTCGCGCCGAGGCCGGCGAGCAGGGCGAACCGCTCTCCGGTCCGGTCGACGACCCAGCCCCACGCGACGAGCGTCAGCATGACGCCCAGCATCGGGGTCGCGGCGACGAAGGCGGAGCTCGCGAGCGACAGCCCACGGCGGTGGTGCAGGACCGGGATGAGGAAGGCCGGACCGTGGATCGTCACCGCAGCCGCCGCCTGGGCGCTCGTGCTCACCCCGAGCATGGCCCACCGACGGGCGGTCCCGACGGTGCTCGGGTCGACGGCGGTGGACATGGGCTCACGCTAGGTCTGGTACGCCGCGACCCCTCGGGATTTCTTGCGGGGTGGTCGGTGACATGCATCTCCGCGGCAGCACCCGGGGCGCGCGTCTCGCATGTGAGACGGGTGCCCCGGGTCGACTCTGGCTCGGACGAGCCGTGCCGGGCTTACATGGAGCCATGACCTCCCCCAGGACGACCTCGGTAGCCGTCGACGTCGGACCACTCTCGTTCGCCGACGTGGTGGCCGTCGCACGTGGCGGTGCCCCGGTCCGGCTGACCGGCGAGGCGCTGGCGGCGATCCGGCGGGCGCGCGAGGTCGTCGAGCGGCTGGCGGAGGAGGCGACTCCGGCGTACGGGATCTCCACCGGTTTCGGCGCCCTGGCCACCCGGCACATCCCCACGGAGATGCGGGCCCAGCTCCAGCGCTCGCTGGTGCGCTCGCACGCCGCCGGATCCGGGCCCGAGGTCGAGCGGGAGGTGGTCCGCGGGCTGATGCTGCTGCGGCTGTCCACCCTCGCGACCGGGCACACCGGCATCCGTGTCGAGACCGCAGAGCTGTTGGCGGCCCTGCTCAGCCACGGGATCACGCCCGTCGTGCACGAGTACGGGTCGCTCGGCTGTTCGGGCGACCTCGCCCCCCTGGCGCACTGCGCGCTCGCGTTGATGGGCGAGGGCCAGGTCCGGGACGCCGACGGAGTGCTGATGCCGGCGGCTCAGGCACTGGCCGCGGCGGGCCTCGAGCCCGTCGAGCTCGCCGTCAAGGAGGGACTGGCGCTGATCAACGGCACCGACGGCATGCTCGGCATGCTCGTGCTGGCGCTGACCGACCTCGGTGTCCTGCTCCGTACGGCGGACATCGCGGCCGCCATGTCGGTGGAGGCCCAGCTCGCCACCGACCGGGTCTTCGCCCCCGAGCTCCAGGCGCTGCGGCCGCACCCGGGCCAGGCCGCCTCGGCGCAGAACCTCGTCGCGATCCTGCGCGACAGCGGGGTGGTCGCCTCGCACCGCGGCCCGGACTGCAACCGGGTGCAGGACGCCTACTCGTTGCGGTGCTCGCCCCAGGTCCACGGTGCCGCCCGGGACACCGTCACCCACTGCGCACTGGTGGCGTCGCGGGAGCTCGCGTCCGCTGTCGACAACCCGGTGGTGCTGGTTTCGACAGGCTCAACCACCGGGAGGGTCGAGTCGAACGGCAACTTCCACGGCGCTCCGGTCGCCTTCGTCCTCGACTTCGCCGCGATCGCGGCCGCCGACGTCGCGTCGATCAGCGAGCGGCGTACCGACAGGTTCCTGGACCGCAGCCGAAGCCAGGGCCTGCCCCCGTTCCTCGCCGCCGACCCCGGCGTCGACAGCGGCCACATGATCGCGCAGTACACCCAGGCCGCGATCGTCTCGGAGATGAAGCGGCTCGCCGCGCCGGCGTCGGTGGACTCGATCCCGTCGTCGGCCATGCAGGAGGACCACGTCTCGATGGGCTGGTCCGCCGCCCGCAAGCTGCGCCGGTCGATCGACGGGCTCACCCGGGTGCTGGCGATCGAGGTGCTCACCGCCGCCAGGGCACTGGACTTCCGCAGGCCGCTGGAGCCATCGCCGGCCACCGAGGCGGTCGTCCGGCTGTTGCGCGGCGCGGGGATCGAGGGCCCCGGACCGGACCGGCACCTGTCGCCGGAGATCGAGGCAACCGTCGAGCTGGTTCGCAGCGGCGCCGTCGTGGCTGCCGTCCAAGACGTGATCGGAGAACTGCAATGACTGAGGTTTCGACAGGCTCGACCACCGGGGAGCCGACCGGCTCGACCACCGGACGTGGAGCCATCCATGCCGCGCACGGCACGTCGCTGACGGCCCGGTCCTGGCAGACCGAGGCGCCGCTGCGGATGCTGATGAACAACCTCGATCCCGACGTTGCGGAGCGGCCCGAGGACCTGGTCGTCTACGGCGGCACCGGCAAGGCGGCGCGCAACTGGGAGTCCTACGACGCCCTGGTGCGCACGCTGTCCACGCTGGCCGACGACGAGACCATGCTCGTGCAGAGCGGGAAGCCGGTCGGAGTGTTCCGGACCCACGAGTGGGCGCCGCGGGTGCTGATCGCGAACTCCAACCTGGTCGGCGACTGGGCCAACTGGGAGGAGTTCCGGCGGCTCGAGGAGCTCGGCCTGACGATGTACGGGCAGATGACCGCGGGCTCGTGGATCTACATCGGCACCCAGGGCATCCTGCAGGGCACCTTCGAGACGTTCGCGGCGGTCGCCGACAAGATCTCGACAGGCTCGATCGCCGGGGAACGGTCGCTGGCCGGCACGATCACGCTGACGGCCGGCCTCGGCGGCATGGGCGGCGCCCAGCCGCTGGCGGTGACGATGAACGACGGGGTCGCGATCTGCATCGACGTCGACCAGTCGCGGATCACCCGCCGGATCGAGCACCGCTACCTCGACGTCCAGGCCGACTCGCTCGACGATGCCCTGGCGCGCGCGATCGAGGCCCGCGATGCCCGCACGCCCCTCTCGATCGGGCTCCTCGGCAACGCCGCAGACCTCGTGCCGCGGCTGCTCGAGATGGACGCACCGATCGACATCGTCACCGACCAGACCTCCGCGCACGACCCGCTGTCCTACCTGCCGGCCGGCATCTCCTTCGAGGACTGGCGTGAGGCCGCGGCCACCGACCCGGCCGGTTTCACCAAGCAGGCGCGGGAGTCCATGGCCGCGCACGTGCGCGCGATGGTGGAGTTCCAGGACCGCGGCGCCGAGGTCTTCGACTACGGCAACTCCATCCGCGACGAGGCCCGCAAGGGCGGCTACGACCGGGCCTTCGAGTTCCCCGGGTTCGTGCCGGCGTACATCCGGCCGCTGTTCTGCGAGGGAAAGGGCCCGTTCCGGTGGGCCGCGCTGAGCGGCGACCCCGCAGACATCGCCGCGACCGATCGGGCCATCCTCGAGCTGTTCCCCGACAACCAGCGGTTGCGGCGGTGGATCACCCTGGCCCAGGAGCGTGTCCAGTTCCAGGGCCTGCCGGCCCGGATCTGCTGGCTCGGGTACGGCGAGCGCCACCTGGCCGGCCTGAGGTTCAACGAGATGGTGGCGTCCGGTGAGCTGAAGGCGCCGATCGTGATCGGTCGCGACCACCTCGACTGCGGGTCGGTGGCGTCGCCGTACCGGGAGACCGAGGCGATGCTGGACGGCTCCGACGCGATCGCCGACTGGGCGCTGCTCAACGCGCTGGTGAACACGGCGTCAGGTGCGACCTGGGTCTCGATCCACCACGGCGGCGGCGTCGGCATGGGCCGCTCCATCCACGCCGGCCAGGTCTGCGTCGCCGACGGCAGCGAGCTGGCTGCGCAGAAGATCGAGCGGGTGCTGACCAACGACCCGGCGATGGGCGTGATCCGGCACGTCGACGCCGGCTACGAGAGGGCAGCCGAGGTCGCGGTCGAGCGCGGGGTGCGGATCCCGATGTCGGAGAGCTGAGCGCTCAGGAGGTCGAGGGCTTGGCGATCCAGATCGTGCGGTTGACCCAGTTGCCGGGGCCCAGCCGCTTTCCGCTGCACACGACGATCGCGAGCTTCGGGCTGCCGATGGTGCTGTAGTAGCCGCCCAGGTGGGTCGGGGTGGTCACCTTCATCCGGGTGACGCGGTAGCAGAGCGTCGAGGTGGATCCGCGGAGGATGATCCTGCCGCCGACGCGCAGCCGCTTGAGCAGGCGGTTGCCCAGGGCCGAGCCGTCGGGGTAGGTGTGGGCGGTGAAGCGCACATTGCCGTAGGCGGAGCCCGGCTTCGGGCCGGTCCTGTCCCACCCGAAGGCGGCCTTGCCGGCCGTCGTCAGCGGCGGCTCGCCGCCGATGTCCACCGGGTAGACGGCGATGTTGCGGCCGACGGCATTCGCCCGCAACGGGACGAAGGGCTTGCGCGCCGGTGAGGCGCAGACCGACGTGGCGGCCGTCCGAGCGGCGGGCGTCGGGTCCATCGTCGCGGCCGTCGCCTTCCCGCTCACCAGCAGTGCAGGGAGCAGCAGGAGGCCCAGGGCCGCGGCCGACGTTCGTCGCATCATGCGCCCAAGGGTAAGCCCGATTTCTCCCGTTCGGCGACGCTTCCCGAACTGGGCAGCTAGCGCCGCCGCCGACGCTCGCGCCAGGCCGCGACCTCGGCCTCGACGTCGCGGGTCGGAGTGATGACCGGCGGCCCGCCCTGGAGCTGCCGGCGTGCGTTGACCACGCGCCGGTTGAACCCCTCCAGGAGGTCGCGTACGACGGCCTCGGAGCCGTGGCGGTCCAGGACGGCGTCGAGCTCGGCGTCGTCCTTGCGCAGCTGGAGTGCCTCCGGCAGCACGCCGGTGATCTGCTCGCGCTCGATGAGCTTGCGCAGCCACCAGTTCGGGTCGTCGTCGAGCGCCGGCAGCGGCTTGCCCTTGCCGGGGAGGTCGTCGAACTCACCGCGCTCGATCGCCCGCTGCACCTGCAGGTCGACCCAGCGGCCCTGCTCGCGCATCCGCGCCGGAGTGGCTCGCGCGCCCGTGCGGGGGTCGCGCGCCTCGCTGCGGTCAGGCCGCTCGGGCTCGGCTGTCGACCAGTCGTCCTGCTCGCTCATGGTTGATCACCCCAGGCGAATTCTAGGCGAGCGGCGAGGCGTACCAGATCGTGCGGTGCAGCCAGTTGCCCGGCCCGAGGCGAGGCGGGGAGCAGACGATCAGCGCGAGCTGGGGCGGCCCGTTGCGCTCGTAGTACTCGTACGACCCGTCGGAGGCGACGATCACGTCGCGCTTGGTCACCTGGTAGCAGAGCGTCTCGGGCTGGCCCTGCTTCGCGACGCCGTGCACGATGATCCGGTCGCCGACCTGCAGGTTGTCCAGCAGCTTGTTGCCCAGCGCGGAGTCGTCGGGCCAGGTGTGCGCGTTGAGCAGCACGTTGCCCTTCGGGTCTCCGGGCATCGGGTCCGGCGGCACGGCCCAGGCGAACTGGGTCTTGCCGGTGTCGGAGATCGGCGGTGCCTGCGGCACGTCCTCCGCATCCCGCGGTAGGGCCAGGACGGTGGCTTCGCGGGTCACGCCGGGCACGGTGATCCGGGTCGGGGTGAACGGCGCAGTGGCCGGCCGGTAGCAGGGCCTCGGGTTCAGCAGGGTGCCGGCGGCGACGTCCTGGGCCTCCGGCGGAGAGACCTTGACGGCGTCGTCGAGCGCGTGCGGACGCAGCAGGATCCAGACCAGCAGGATCAGTGCCGCGACGACGGCGGCCACCTGAGACGTACGGCGGCGGGTGCTCGCGGTCACGGCGCCGCCTGGTAGACCAGACCCCGGTCGCCCTTGGTGAGGGTGAGGGTCTTGTCGCTGACCGACCACTCGACGGCGCCGTCGAGGACTGCCAGCACAGCAGCCTCGGTCTGCTGCCCGGCGTGGTCGGCGCAGGCCATCTTCGTGGTCACCACCGGTCCGAACGTGATCGTCGAGCCGCTGACCGTCGCCGTGCTCCGGCCGCCGTTGCAGCCGGTGTGCAGGGTCACGGACCCGTCCGCGGCGAGCGTGAACGTCGGGGTCGTGGAGCCGGCCGGCACGCTGGCGACCGAGTCACCAGTGCGGATGCCGTTGAGCTGCCAGGCAGTGCCCTCGAGCAGAGGGTCGGGAGCCGCCAGCCCGCGGTCGGTCAGCACCAGCTCGAGGCCCTCGCGCGAGAGCGTCAGGGTGTCGCCGTCGACGCTGGCGACCAGCGGTGCGGCGAAGACCGTGTCGGAGAGCCACTTGTCCTGGTCCATGAGCGGCTGCTCGCAGGCCATCAGGGTGCCACTGAGGGTGCCGACCCGGAGCTCTGCCTGTTCGGTCAGCTTGTAGCTGCCGCCCATCCCGTTGCAGCCGGCGCTGATGCTGATGTCGCTGCCGGTGAAGTCCACCCGCAGGACGCTGCCGGGCACCAGCGCGCGCGGCTGCCCCTGCTCGGTGACGGCGGTGGCGATCCAGGACGTGCCGTCCAGGTCCGGGACGGTCCGCCCGACGGGACCGGAGGGGGAGCCGTCACCATCGCCGCAGCCACTGGCAACGAGCAGCAGCGCGAGCACGACGGCCAGCCGGATCCCCATGGGAACAGGGTAAGCGGGCCGCGGGCGGCGTACCTGCTGATCCGTGGTCAGCACGCGCTCGGGCCCCGCTCCTCGGTGAGGAGCGGGGCCCGAGCCCGGCGTGCGTGGCTACCAGACCCCCGCCGCGTGCTGCCCCCGATGGGAACCAGGTTGAGGATCAGGCCCACCACCAGCAGGATCACTCCGATCGTGGTCAGCACCGGAATGCCGGCGACGAGACCGATGATCAGCAGGATCAGTCCAAGCGCAATCATGTCGAGCTCCTTCGTTGAGTGATCGACGCCCCAGTGCCCGAAATGCGAGGTGCCAATCCTCAGCAGGGTCATCGGCGCCGTTCCGGGACCCGCACGGGCGCGCCAGGTCTTGGATCCGAGACCGGCGGAGGGGGTGTCGGCTTGTGGCGCCGGGCCGGGGCGCGGTTCGCTGGGTCAGTGACCCGACCAGTGCCCGCGGTGGACGATCTCCTCGAGCGGCTTGCGCCGCCTCCGCGCGGGGGAGCCGGCGTTGCCCGCGTCGCCGGTGCGGTGGCCCAGCGTGATCACGCCGACGGGGTCGAAGGCGCTGTCGATGCCGAACTCCGCGCGCACCGCGGGCTCCCGGTCCACCGGGATGCCGAAGAAGCAGCCGCCCAGACCGGCATCGACCGCGGTGAGCAGGACCAGCAGCGACGCCATCGCCGCGTCCATGTGCCAGAACGGCATCGGCCAGTGCGCCTCGCTCAGGTCGGTCCAGCCCTTGTCGGCCTCGGCGTACCGCTGCAGGTAGGCGGCCTTGCTCGAGCACGGGACGATCACGACGGGTGCGCGCATCATCCCGGCCAGCCAGTCGTCGGGCTGGGCGAGGTCCTCGGGCGCGGTGGTGACCTGCCACCAGCGGCGGACGTCCTCAGGGGTGTCGAGCAGCAGGAACGCCCAGCCCTGGCTGAAGCCGGCGCTCGGAGCATGGGTCGCGTTGCGCAGGGCGCGCTCGACGACTGCCCGGCCGACGGGCTCGTCGGCGTAGTTGCGGACCATCCTGCGCCGGTCGACGACGTCCTGGAACTCCACGCGCGGAGCCTATCGAGCGCCCGTGGGACCGAGGATGCCGGAGCTCGCCGTGGCTGACGACTTCCAGCGGATGTGGGCCGACCTCGCGCCCGTCGGGCAGTCGGCCGCCACCAGCGGCTACTTCCGGCAGCCGTTCACGTCCGCCGAGCGGGAGTGCCATGCGTGGTTCGTCGAGCAGTGCGCGGCCCGCGGCCTGCGGGTGGAGACCGACGGCAACGGCAACACGGTCGGCTGGTGGGAGGTCTCGACAGACGCGGCCACGGACACGCGGGCGGTGCTGACCGGCTCGCACCTCGACTCGGTGCTCGACGGCGGCGCGTACGACGGACCGCTGGGTGTGGTGTCCGCCCTCGCGGCGATCGACCTGCTCCGCGACCGGGGCTTCGAGCCGGGGCGGCCGGTCGGGGTCGCGGCGTTCGCCGAGGAGGAGGGCTCGAGGTTCGGGCTCGCCTGTCTCGGGTCGCGGCTGGCGACCGGTGCGACGACCCCGAAGCACGCCCGGACGCTGACCGACCGTGACGGCGTACCGGTCGAGCAGGCGATGGCGGCCGCCGACCTCGAGCCGGACCTCGGACCGAGCGCATGGCTGGACCGCGTCGGCTGCTTCGTCGAGCTGCACGTCGAGCAGGGTCGCGACCTCGTCCACCGGGATGCGCCCGTCGGGCTGGCGAGCGGGATCTGGCCGCACGGGCGCTACCGCTTCGACTTCACCGGCGTGGCCGACCACGCGGGCACCACCCGGATGGAGGACCGGCACGACCCGATGCTCACCTACGCGATGTCCGCGCTGGCGGCGAACAAGCAGGCCCGGCTCGCCGGGCAACGGGCGACGTTCGGCCGCCTCGAGGTCGCGCCGAACGGGACCAACGCGGTGCCCTCGCGGGTGACCGCGTGGCTCGACGCACGGTGCGAGAGCGAGGGCGCACTCTCGTCGCTCGTGGAGGCGATCGCGAAGCAGGCACACGAGCGGGCCGGTCGCGACGGCACCGGCCTGACCGTGACCGCCGAGTCGGAGTCGCCGGCGGTGGAGTTCGACGCGGGGCTCGCGCGCAGCCTGGCCGGCTCGCGCCCCGTGATCCCCACGGCGGCGGGCCATGACGCCGGCATCCTGTCGGCCGCCGGCATCCCGACCGCGATGCTGTTCGTGCGCAACCCCACCGGCGTCTCCCACTCGCCGGCCGAGCACGCCGGGACGGGCGACTGCCTGGCCGGGGTGGACGCGCTCGCCGACGCCCTGCAGGAGCTGGCCTCGTGAAGGTCCTCCACCTCGAGCACGCGCTCGTCGACGGTCTCGTGCAGGACGACGTGGCGGTCGGCGTCGAGGACGGCCTGATCGCCGCGCTCGACAGGGCCGACGGGCAGCCGGACGTCCCGGGCCTGACCCTCCCCGGGCTCGCCAACTGCCACTCGCACGCCTTCCACCGTGCCCTGAGAGGACGCACGCAGGGGGAGCGAGGCAGCTTCTGGACGTGGCGCGAGCAGATGTACCGGCTCGCCGTGGAGCTGACCCCGGACAGCTACCACGCGCTCGCGACCGAGGTCTACCGCGAGATGCGCGCCACCGGCATCACCGCGGTCGGGGAGTTCCACTACCTGCACCACCAGCCCGACGGCACGCCGTACGACGACCCGAACGAGATGGGCCGCGCGCTGCTGGCCGCCGCCGACGAGGCCGGGATCCGGATCCGACTGCTCGACGCGTGCTACCTGGCGGCCGGGTTCGGCCAGGAGGCGGAGGGGGTGCAGCGCAGGTTCAGCGACGGCGACGCGACCCGCTGGGCCGAGCGGGTCGAGGCGTTCGGGGACGCGCGGGTCGGGGCGGCCATCCACTCGGTCCGCGCCGTGCCGCGGGCGCAGCTGGGGACGGTCGCCGCCTGGGCGCAGTCCAAGCAGGTGCCGTTGCACGTGCACCTCTCCGAGCAGGTCGCGGAGAACGACGCGTGCGAGGCGGCGTACGGCATCACGCCGACGCAGCTGCTCGCGGACGAAGGGGTGCTGGGCCCGCTGACGACGGCCGTGCACGCGACCCACCTGACCGAGTCCGACGTCCGCCTGCTCGGGGAGTCGGGCACCTTCGCGTGCTTCTGCCCGACGACCGAGCGTGACCTCGCCGACGGGATCGGACCCTCGCGGTTCCTCCACGACGCCGGCAGCCGGCTCACCCTCGGGTCGGACAGCCATGCCGTGATCGACCTCTTCGAGGAGATGCGCGCCGTCGAGATGCACGAGCGGCTGGCCACCCAGCAGCGCGGCCACTGGTCCGCCGCCGAGCTCCTCGCCGCGGCGACGCACCACGGCCACGAGTCACTCGGCTTCGCCGATGCCGGCCGGATCGCCGTCGGCCAGCGCGCCGATCTCGTCACGGTCGACCTCGGGACCTGGCGCACCCGTGGCACCGGGGCGAGCGCGGAGACGCTCGTGTTCGCAGCGACCGCCGCGGACGTGGTGACTCGAGGGATCTCGACTGAGCTCGATCACCAGAGCGCAGCCGTCCCGCCCGAACAGGATCGGACGACGCATGGCTAGCCTGCTGCTGCGGCACATCGGCGAGCTGGTCACCAACGACGCGTCCCTCGGCGACGGGTCGCCGCTGGGGCTCCTCAGCGACGCGGCCATGGTGGTGGAGGGCGGCCGGGTCGCCTGGGTCGGGCCGTCCTCGGACGCGCCCGCCGCCGACGCGGTCCAGGACATCGGCGGTCGCGCCGTGATCCCCGGCTTCGTCGACTCCCACTCCCACCTGGTCTTCGCCGGCGACCGGTCGGCGGAATTCGCCGCACGGATGGCCGGCACGCCGTACGCCGCCGGCGGGATCCGGACGACGGTGGCCGCGACCCGGGCCGCCACCGACGAGCAGCTGACCGCCCAGGTCGCGCGCCACGTGGCGGAGATGCGCCGACAGGGCACCACGACCGTCGAGATCAAGAGCGGCTACGGGCTGACCGTTCGCGACGAGGCCCGGGCGCTCGCAGTGGCGCGGGCGTTCACGGAGGAGACCACGTTCCTCGGTGCGCACGTGGTGCCGGAGGAGTACGCCGACGACCCGGCCGGCTACGTGGAGCTCGTGACCGGCCCGATGCTCGACGCGGCGGCCGGGCACGCGCGCTGGATCGACGTCTTCTGCGAGACGGGCGCGTTCGACGCCGACCAGGCGCGGGAGATCCTCGGTGCCGGTCGTGCCCGCGGGCTCGGCGGTCGCCTGCACGCGAACCAGCTCGGACCCGGACCCGGTGTGCAGCTGGCCTGCGAGCTGGGCCTGGTCGCGGTCGACCACTGCACCCACCTGGACGACCGCGATGTCGCCGCCCTGCGTGACGCCGGGACGATCGCCACGCTGCTCCCCGGCGTCGAGTTCAGCACCCGGTCGCCGTACCCCGACGCGAGGCGGCTCCTCGACGCCGGCGTCGTCGTCGCCCTCGCCAGCGACTGCAACCCCGGCTCGAGCTACACCTCGTCGATGCCGCTGTGCGTCGCGCTGGCCGTGCGGGAGATGGGGATGACGCCGGCCGAGGCCGTGTGGGCGGCGACCGCCGGCGGGGCGGGGGCACTCCGGCGCGCCGACATCGGCCGGCTGTCGCCGGGGGCGCTGGCGCACTGCGCGGTCCTGGATGCGCCGTCGCACGTGCACCTGGCGTATCGCCCCGGAGTGCCGCTCGTGGTGGACGTGCAGGGGCCGGCGACGACGTTCGCTGGTTGAGGCTGTCGAAACCGCACCGGGTCTCGTCTGGTCGCTCGCTGGCGCTCGCTGCTCGACCATCCGGTGGTCCGGTCCGGGTGGTTGGGGCTGTCGAAACCCTCACCGGGTCTCGTCTGGTCGCTCGCTGGCGCTCGCTGCTCGACCATCCGGTGGTCCGGTCCGGGTGGTTGGGGCTGTCGAAACCCTCACCGGGTCTCGTCTGGTCGCTCGCTGGCGCTCGCTGCTCGACCATCCGGTGGTCCGGTCCGGGTGGTTGGGGCTGTCGAAACCCTCACCGGGTCTCGTCTGGTCGCTCGCTGGCGCTCGCTGCTCGACCACCCGGTGGTCCGGTCCGGGTGGTTGATCCTGTCGAAACCCTCACCGGGTCTCGTCTGGTCGCTCGCTGGCGCTCGCTGCTCGACCACCTGTGGTCCGGTCCCGGTGGTTGAGCCTGTCGAAACCTCGACCACCCTGTGGTTGCGGACGCCGCGCGATTCCGGGATTCCATTGCGCGTCGACGCGTGTTCCGTCATTCTGTCTAATCCGGGCAAATCGGTTAAAACGGACGGAGTGGCGCGTGCCGGTCACCACCACGGAGGAACCCCGCGAGGGCCGTGCCCTGTCGCGCCGGCTCCTGGGACGTGCAGCGGCCGGTGCCGCGGCCACCGCGACGGTCTCCGCCGGACTGGTCGGAGGCCTGCCGGACGAGGCCGCCGCAGCATCGGTGCGGCGCCGGCGCAAGCGGCACCACAAGCACCGGCACCACAAGCGGCCGCCGGTCACCACGCCGCCGGTCGTGATCACGCCGCCGTCGGTCCCCGACGAGCTCGGGCTGCTCGTGCTCGAGCGTTTCACCGGAGGGTGGACCCCGGGGCTGGGCGACGAGGTCGCCGCCGCGGGGGGCATCGACCGCTGGTTCGCCGCCCAGCTCGACCCCTCGGGAATCCCGGACGACTTCTACGCCAGCTCCTCCTCCTGGTGGACCTCGCTGCTCGCCAGCACCGACGAGCTGTGGGCCCGCGACCGTGCCGGGACCGAGGGCATCTGGGTGGCGAGTGCGAACTACGAGCGCTGGTCGATGCTGCGCCGGATGTACTCCGCCCGGCAGGTCCTCGAGACCATGGCGAGCTTCTGGGAGCACCACCTGCACGTCCCGGTGGACGCCGACGGCGTCGGCCTGTTCCGCTCCGACTACGGCCGGATGATCCGCCAGCTGGCGCTGGGACGCTTCGACACCCTGCTGCAGGCTGCGGTCACCCACCCGGCCATGGGCGTCTACCTCGGCAACGCGATCTCGACCAAGCGGGCGCCGAACGAGAACCTCGGCCGCGAGCTCCTCGAGCTGCACACCGTGGGCCGGGCCGCCGGCTACACCGAGGACGACGTGAAGAGCTCCGCGAGGATCCTCACCGGCTACCGGGTCGACGAGTGGAGGACCTGGGCCGCCGCCTACGACCCCAGCGCGCACTGGATCGGCCCGGTCAGCGTGCTCGGGTTCAGCGACCCGAACGCCGCGGCGGACGGCCGGTCGGTCACGACGGCGTACCTGGCATACCTCGCTCACCACCCCTCGACCGCGCGGAACATCGCCCGCAAGCTCGCCGTCCGGTTCGTCTCCGACGAGCCGTCCGCGGAGCTCGTCGACCACCTCGCCCAGGTCTACCTGGCCAACGACACCGCGATCGTGCCGGTGATCCGGGCCCTGGTGACCTCGGCGGAGTTCGCCGGGTCAGCAGGGTCGAAGATGCGTACGCCGGACGAGGACGTCGTCGCCACCTACCGTGCCCTCGGGGTGCGTGTGCACGCCCCGACGTCCGGCTCCGCGGCCGCCAACGCGATCCTCTGGCAGTCGAGCTCCATCGGCCTGCGGCCGTTCGGCTGGACCCGTCCCGACGGCCGGCCGGACCGCGCCGAGGCGTGGTCGTCGGTGTCCCGGATCCTCAACTCCTTCGACGTGCACTACTCGATGGCCGGCCGCTGGTGGCCGTCGCAGGACGTCGACTACATCGCTCCCGTCGCCTGGCTCCCGGCGCCCTCGGTCCGCTTCGACGCGCTGGTCGACGACCTCTCGCGCAAGATCCTCGGGCGACCTGCGACCGGTGTGCTCCAGACCGCCGCCGCCCAGGCGACCGGCTGCACGGCCGCCACCGTCATCACCGCGGACCACGGGCTCGTGCGCTGGGACATGCCGCGCCTGCTCACGGTGTTCCTCGACGCCCCGACCCACTTCACGAGGTGAGCTACATGGACCGGAAGCCCGACGAGACGGGTGCCTGCTGCGAGGAGTACGCCGGCCTCGCCCGGCTGAGCCGTCGCGGGGTGCTCAAGGGGATGCTCGGCGTCGGCGCGACCACCGCCTTCTTCGGGACGACGTTCACCCAGACGGCGTACGCGGCGACGCAGTCGGCGGGCAACGTGCTCGTCGTCGTGTCGCTCCGCGGCGCTGCGGACGGGATGTCCCTGGTGGTGCCGCACGGCGACCCGGCGTACTACACGGCGCGGCCGCGGATCGGCATCCCGGCTGCGTCACTGCTGGCCGCGGACGGGTTCTTCGGGCTCCATCCGTCGCTCGCACCTCTCCTGCCGCTGTGGAGCGCCGGCAAGGTCGCGGCCGTGCACGCGACCGGGCTGGCGGTCGCGAACCGCTCGCACTTCGCCGCCATGGAGGAGCTCGAGGACGCCGACCCCGGATCGTCCGCGCGGGTCGGGTGGATCAACCGGCTGATCGGCACCGACGACTACACGAACCCGCTGCAGGGGATCGGGATGGGGTTCTCCACGCCGATCACGGCGATGTACGGGCCGGAGGGCACGGTCACCACCGACGGCGTCGACGACATGGTCCTGGCCGGCTCCGACGAGTGGGACCCCGAGGGCCGCCGGCCGCTCTCGCTCGGCACCCTGTGGAGCGACGCTCCGGGGGCAGCCGGTCGCGGTGGCCGTGCTGCACTCGCCGCCGTCGACGACTTCGCCCCGGCGCGCCAGGTGTCGGCCACGCCCGCCAACGGGGCGACGTACTCCGACGACGACCTGGGTCGCGCGCTCGCGGACACCGCCCGCACCATCCGCGCCGACGTCGGCGCCGAGGTGATCAGCGTCGACCACGACGGCGGCTGGGACATGCACGCCAACCTCGGCACGCTCAGCTGGGGCTCGATGCTCGGCGCCGCCGGTGCGCTCGCCACCTCGCTGGCGGCGTTCTTCACCGACCTCGGCCCGCTCGGTGACAAGGTCACCGTGGTGACCATCTCGGAGTTCGGCCGCCGGGTGAAGGAGAACGCGAACTACGGCCTGGACCACGGCCACGGCAACGTCATGTTCCTGCTCGGAGCCGGCGTGCGGGGCGGCTACCGCGGCACCTGGCAGCCGCTGGTCGACAGCCTGGACGCGGATCTCGCGGTCACCACCGACTACCGCAGCGTGCTCGCCGAGCTGGTCAGCAAGCGGCTCGGACGGTCGGTCGCGACGGTGTTCCCGGGCTTCGCTCCGGAGACGGTCGGTGCGATCGCCTGACCCTACTCGGCGGCGTACAACGGCGAGTCCTTGCGCGAGACCAGCTCGAAGCGCTCCTCGACGCTCAGCGCGGCGAAGGGCTCGGCCATCTCCAGCGCGTAGCCGGTGACCTCGGTCGAGTCCTGGGCCGGGACCACGGAGTGCACGATGCGGTCGGCGTAGACGTGCAGCATCGTGAACGCCTGGTGGCCGTCGACGCCGGAGAGCAGCCGCTGGTCGGGCGCGAGCTCGGAGGTGTAGCAGGTGGCCGACGCCACCGAGACCGGCACGCCGGCGAACGTGGAGTACGACGTGAAGTGGAAGTGCCCGCCGAGCACGGCCCGGACGTCGCTGCCGGCGACGAGCTCGGCAAGCGGCTGCTGGTCACGCAGCTCGATGATCTCGGCGATGCGCATCATCGGCACCGGGATCGGAGGGTGGTGCAGCGCCAGCAAGGTCCCGTGCGGTGCCGGCGTGGCCAGCACCTCGGCGAGCCAGGCGAGCTGTGACTCCCGCAGCTCTCCGTGGTGCCACCCGGGCACCGTCGTGTCGAGGCTGACGATCCGGAGCCCCGAGACGTCGTGCACGCGGTCCTGCGGCTCGTCGGACTCCGCGTCGAACAGGTGTCTCGAGTACGCCGCCCGGTCGTCGTGGTTGCCCATCACCCAGACGACCTGGGCGCCGATCGACTCGGCCGCGCCCTCGACGAGCTCGCGCAGCCGCAGGTAGGCCTTCGGCTCGGCCTTGTCGGCGAGGTCGCCGGTGAACACCAGGGCCTGCGGCACCGGGTCGAGCCGCGCGAGCCGGGCCAGGGCGGCGGCAAGGTGGGCCTCGGTGTCGACGTGGCCGTACTGCAGGGCGCCCCCGGCGAGCAGGTGCGGGTCGCTGAGGTGCGCGACGGTGTGGCCCGGATCGGGGTACTGCCCGTACTGCTGCACGGCCACAGGCTATGTCGCGGAGGCGGGTCTGCGGCCCTCGACGACCACGACCGTCCAGTCCAGGCGCACCTGGCCGTCACCGTCGAGACGGGCCTCGGTCTCGGCCGCCACCGCGGGCAGCCACTCGCCGTGTCTCTCCTCGGGCAGCCACGGTGGCCACCCGAACGACCGGCGGTAGGCCAGGTAGTCGTCCAGGCACGGGTGGGCGACCTCGAGGCGGGTCACGTGCGTCGCCACGTCGTCGAAGCCGGCCTGGGTGCAGCGAGCCACTGCGGCCGCGACCGCCCCGCGCGGGAACTCGCCGAGGGACAGCCGCGTCCTGGCCGCACGCAGGAGGTCGAGCTCGGCGTACTCCTCGCCCCAGATCCCCAGGACGAGGCGACCGCCGGGTCGCAGGACCCGCCGCGCCTCGGCGAGCGCGCCGACGTCCTCCTGGACCGGTCCGAGCGAGGAGACCACGAGGTCGGCCGAGGAGTCGGCGAAGGGCAGGCCGAACGCGTCCGCGCAGAGGCCGACCCAGGGACCCCGGACCGTCCGCCGGGCCAGGGCGAGCATCGGCAGGGAGATGTCGGTGGCCACGTAGTGGCTGCCCGCAGGGAGCTCCGGCGCCAGCATCGACGTCAGCAGCCCCGTGCCGGCCGCGACCTCGACCACCGCCAGCGGCGCGCCGGTGGCGCCTGGGAGCGCCCGGTCGGCGACCAGTCGTGCGATCGGCGCGTACCTGGGGGCGATCAGCCGGGCGTAGTCGGCCGCCACCTCGTCGTACTGGGCCATCGCGGGACCTCCCAGCCCCTGGTGCCGCCCCGGACCGGCGTCGTCGGGTGCACCTGCGCACCACTGCAGGACGCTACCGCGGCGGGGCCTGAGGTAGCCGGTGAACCGGGCGTGAGGATATAGGTCACTCGTCCGATGTCCGTGCCTACCTCAGGCGACCAGTCTTCAGGACATGAACTCCATCGACGAATACCAGGCAGAGGTCGCCTACCGGCGCGAGCAGATGCTCCGCGGGCGAGGCACGCTTCGCCAGTGGCTGCGGGCGCGTCGCCCGCAGACCGCGACCACAGCGGGGAACCGGGGCCACTGAACCGCAGATCGTGAGCGATCTGTCGGTCCAACCCGTCATCATGGGGGGCGTGCCCCTGCCCGAGTCCCCCGGCGACGCCCGGACCCTCATCGGACGGCAGCACGAGCTCGACGAGCTCGTCTCGCTGCTGGGCATCCGCACGCCCGACGCGTCGGGATCGGGTCCGGCCCCCTCGCGGGCGGTCGTGCTCGCGGGCGACGCGGGCGTGGGCAAGACGAGGCTGCTGACCGAGCTGCGCGACGTGGCGTTCACCGAGGGCTGGCAGGTCGTCGCCGGGCACTGCCTCGACTTCGGTGACAGCGCGCTTCCCTACCTCCCGTTCTCCGAGGTGATGGGCCGCCTCACCGCCGACTTCCCCGAGGTGATCGAGGCGATCACCGGGGAGCGCCCCGTGCTGCGCGCCCTCCAGCCGGGCCGCCGCACCATGCAGGGTGCCGAGCAGGACGCCTCCGCAGCGGTCGGCCGCGCTGACCTGTTCGACGCCGTCGTCGCCCTCTTCGAGTCGATGGCCAAGGTCGCGCCGCTCCTCCTGGTCGTCGAGGACGTCCACTGGGCCGACACCTCCACCCGTGACCTGCTCAGCTTCCTGTTCTCGCGTCCCTGCGAGGGCCGGGTCGCGATCGTCGCGTCGTACCGCTCCGACGACCTGCACCGCCGCCATCCGCTGCGCCGGGCCACGGCCGAGTGGTCCCGGATCCCGGGCATCGGGCGGATGCAGCTCGAGCCGCTGCCGCCCGGCGCGGTGCGCTCCCTGGTCAAGCAGCTGCACCCCCAGCCGTTGCGCGAGAGCGCGGTCGCCGGCATCGTCGCCAGGGCCGAGGGCAACGCGTTCTTCGTCGAGGAGCTCGTCGGCGCGGCCGGCATGTCCCGCGGTGTCCCCGACGACCTCGCCGAGCTCCTGCTCGTGCGCCTCGACCGGCTCAGCGAGACCGCCCAGCACGTCGTCCGCACCGCGTCGGTCTCCGGCCGGCGCGTGTCGCACGCCCTGCTGAGCGAGGTGGCCGGGGTGGGCGACGGTGACCTCGACGCCGCCCTGCGCGAGGCGGTCGAGCTCAACGTGCTGGTGCCGACCAGCAACGACTACTACCGCTTCCGGCACGCCCTGCTCGCCGAGGCGGTCTACGACGACCTGCTGCCCGGCGAGAGGGTCCGGATGCATGCGGCGTACGTCGACGCGCTCGCGTCCGGCCGCGCGAACGGCACCGCGGCCGAGCTTGCCCGGCACGCTCGGGCGGCCCGCAACCTGCCGATCGCCGTCGACGCCAGCATCCGCGCCGGCGACGAGGCGATGGCCGTCGGTGGCCCCGACGAGGCCTCCGACCACTACCAGACCGCCCTCGAGCTGCTCTCCGAGCCGGCCGCCCGCACCGAGCTCCCCGTCGACATCGGGCAGATCGGGTCCCGGGCCGCGCACGCGCTGATCGCCTCCGGGCGACCCGGTCGCGCGATCAGCGTCCTGCGCGAGCTGCTCGACGGCCTCGACGACGACTGGCCGGTCGAGCAGCGGGGACGCCTGCTGATCGCGATGGCCAACGCCGTGATGGTCGACGAGAACCGTCTGGACCCCCTGGAGTTCACCAACGCCGCCTTCGAGCTGGTGCCCGACGAGCCCACCCCGCTGCGAGCGCTGCTGCTCTCGGTGCATGCCCGCGCGCACGCCTTCCACGACAACGTCGAGCAGGCCCGCGAGTTCGGTGCCGAGGCACTCACGCTCGCGGAGACCCAGGACCTTCCGCGGATCGCCACCGACGTGCTCACGACGCTGGCCAGCCTCGGAGCGAAGGATCCCGAGGACGTCCGGTCCGGACTCGAGGAGGCGGTACGCCGCTCGACCGAGGCCGGCGTGCACAACGCCGAGCTGCGGTCGCGCTACCTGCTCGGCCGGTGGTACCAGGACCGCGCCAAGTTCGGCCCGGCGGCCGAGAGCTTCGCGAAGTCGGCCCAGCGCTCGGTGGAGATCGGCCAGCCCTGGGCTCCCTTCGGGTTCGACAGCCGGCTGCTCCAGGCGCAGATCGCGACGATCACCGGCGACTTCGACGAGGCGCTGCGGCTCGCCGACGTCAGCGGGCAGGGTCCGCCGGCGGTCGCGGAGACGCTTCTCGCCGGCATCGTGATCACGGTGCGTGCCGCGCGCGGCGACCGGTCGGTGCTCTCGCTCGTGCCGCAGATCCGCCCGCACTGGCACAAGGAGGGTCTGATCCCGATCACGATCGGGCCCGCCCTCATCGAGCTGTACTCGCAGGCCGGTGACATCGGTGAGGTGCTCGCCGAGCATGACCGCGTCGTGGAGGCGATGACGGTCATGTGGCGGGAGTTCTTCCACGCTCGGGTGCGACTGGGTGCGGTCACGATCGGCGCACTCGCCGGCGCCGCGAGCACGCTGCCGACCGCCGATCGCGACCGCATCGCCGCCGAGGCGACGCGGGTCCTCGAGGGGGCACGACGCACCCTCTCGCTGCAGGCCGAGGAGGCCACCCACTGGGGTCCGGAAGGCATGGCCTGGGCCGCCCGCCTGTCTGCGGAGCACCTGCGGTTCCGCTGGCTCGCCGGCGTCGACACGCCCGACGAGCCGGCGCTCACCGACGCCTGGCGCAACGCACTGGGGCGGTTCGAGGACTACGGCCACGTCTGGGAGATCGCTCGCTGCCAGGCCCGGCTCGCGGCGGTGCTGCAGGCGACCGGCGACCAGGCCGAAGCACGCGTGCTGGCCGACAAGGCGCGCGAGACCGCCCGCAGGCTCGGCGCCGAGCCACTGCTCACCGAGCTGCGCAGCATCGGCGCGACCCCGGGCCGTCGCGCGACGCATGCCGGCGCGGCCAACCAGACGCTCACCGCGCGCGAGTCGGAGATCCTCAAGCTCGTCGCCGATGGCCGGAGCAACGGGGAGATCGGCAAGCAGCTGTTCATCTCCACCAAGACCGTCAGCGTGCACGTCTCCAACATCCTGGCCAAGCTCGGCGCGAGCGGTCGCACCGAGGCGGCCGCGATCGCGCGGCGCAACGGGCTGGTCTGACGCCGAGCGGGCAGAAAAGCAGCCCGCCGGTACGCCGAGCGGGCACAAACGCTGCGCGGGAGTACGCCGAGCGGGCAGAGATGCTGACTGCCGCCCAGAACTCCTCCTCTGGGCGGATCCGCACGCCGACACCCGCTCGTAGGATCGAACCCATGACCGCTGACGTCGACCCGCGCACCGAGAGACGCTTCGAGCGGATGGCGCCGCTCTCCCAGGGCGTCGCCACCCGGGTGTCCCCGGACGACGTGCCGGCGGGGCCGACGTACCCGGGGCTGCTGCAGAGCATCGCGCTGATGCGGTTCCGGCACCGGTGGATCCCGCACCTCCACCGCAAGTACGGTGACGTCTTCTCGATCAAGATCCTCCCCGAGGGCCGCTGGCTGGTGGTGTTCAACCGGCCCGAGCACGTCCGCGAGATCTTCGCCGGTGACCCTGAGATGTTCCACGCCGGCAAGGGCAACGCGATCCTCGGACCGGTGATGGGTGAGCACTCGCTCCTGCTCGTCGACGGCTCCCAGCACAAGCGTGCGCGCAAGCTGCTGATGCCGGCGTTCAACGGGCATGCGCTGCGGGCCTACGAGTCGATGATCGAGGGCCTCGCGAAGACCGAGGTCGGCTCCTGGGAGGAGGGGAAGCCGTTCCGATCACTGGAGCGCATGAACGCCCTCACCCTGGAGGTGATCCTGCAGGTGGTCTTCGGCGTGACCGACGAGCGCCGGCTCGGCCAGCTCCGCCCGCTGGTCAACCGCACCGTGAACGTCAGCCCCGCGGTGTTCCTCGGCTGGGGCTTCCCGCGGCTCCAACGCCTCGGCCCGTGGCGCCGCGCCTTCGAGAACCAGGTGGCGCTCGACCGCGTGATCTACGCGGAGATCGCCGACCGTCGTACGGCGTCCGACCTCGAGCAGCGCACCGACGTGCTGTCGCGACTGCTGCTCGTGCGCGACGAGGACGACCCCGAGGACAGCGGGCTCACCGACGAGGAGCTCCGCGACCAGCTGGTCACGCTGCTCCTCGCCGGACACGAGACCACCGCCACCGCGCTGGCCTGGACCCTGCACGAGCTGGCCAAGGACCCGGTCGCCGAGCGGAAGGCGCGCGACGCCGCGACGTCCGGCGACAACGACCACCTCGAAGCCGTGCTCAAGGAGTCGATGCGGCTGCACCCGGTGATCCCGATGGTGGTCCGGCACCTGATGGCGCCGACGACGATCGGCGGCATCGACCTGCCCGCCGGGGCCAACGTGGCCGCCTCGATCATCCTCGCGCACGCGTCCGAGAGCAGCCATCGCGACCACGACACGTTCCGTCCCGAGCGGTTCCTGGACGGTCAGGTCGCGGCGAACCGGTGGATCCCGTTCGGCGGTGGCGTCCGGCGGTGCATCGGGGCCGGCTTCTCGCTGATGGAGGGCGTCGCCGTCCTCCGCGAGGTGCTCGCGGCGTACGACGTCAGCCTGCCCGACGGCGCCCGCGAGGTCCCCAAGGTCCGCAACATCACCTCGGTGCCGAAGCACGGCGCGCGGATCGCGGTCACCCGCCGCTAGCGAGCCGCCGAACGTCACCTGTCGCCGGGTCGTTCGGCCGCTGCGGCGCGCCGTGAGACGCGAATAGGTTCAAAGGAGACGCCAAGAATGGCGGTCGAGACTGCCGCCGACTGCTCTCCTGACGAAAGGCGGCACCTGTGCTCGACACCATCTTCGGCCTCCCGATGCACCCCCTGATCGTGCACGCGACCGTGGTGATCGTCCCGGCGGCCGCGTTGCTCGTCGCGCTCGCCGCGGTGTACCCGAGGTTCCGGACCTGGATCGGGCCGGTGCCCGTGCTGGCGGCACTCCTGTCCTGCGTTCTCGTGCCGCTGTCGACCGGCTCCGGCGAAGAGCTCCAGCACCGCGTCGGTGAGACCTCGCTGGTCCAGAAGCACGCAGACCTGGCCGAGACGCTGATCTGGTTCGTGATCCCGCTCGCCGTGATCGCGCTCGTCGGCTACTGGTTGCAGCGCCGCGGCGCCGACGGATCCGGAACGACGGCCGGGAAGGGCCTTGCCGCCACCGTCGCCGTCGCCGCCGTGCTGCTCTCCGGCGCGACCCTGGTCGACGTGGGAATAATCGGGCACAGCGGCGCCAAGGCCTCGTGGTCGAAGGTGACCGACCAGCCCGCCGGCTCCGAGACCGGCGACTCGGACTGACCCGCGGTCCGAAGCCCTAGCCTGCTGCCATGCCGCGCCTGCTGCTCGTCGAGGACGACCGGGAGCTCGCCGGTCTGCTCGACGGCCTGCTCGTCGAGGAGGGGTACGCCGTCGACGTCGCTCCCGACGGGCAGCGCGGCCTGCACCTGGGCCTGACCCGGACCTACGACGTGATCGTGCTCGACCGCGGCCTGCCCGCGATCGAGGGCCTCGACCTGCTGGGCCGGCTGCGGTCCAAGGGCATCGTGACGCCGATGCTCGTGCTCTCGGCGCGCGGCAACCCCGCCGACCGAGTGGAGGGCCTGGACGCCGGCGCCGAGGACTACGTGGCCAAGCCCTTCGACGTCGACGAGCTGCTCGCCCGGCTCCGTGGTCTCCTGCGCCGCCACGTCGAGCAGGCGGACGTCGTCCGCGTCCCCGGCGGTGCCTTCGACGTGAACGCGCGCGAGGTGAGCCTCGACCACGGCGAGGTCGTCTCGCTGTCGGCGCGCGAGGCCGACGTGCTGGGACACCTCGCGCGCAGCCCGCGTCGGGTGTTCTCGCGCGAGGAGCTCCTCCACTCCGCGTTCGACGACGCCGAGGACGAGGGTCTGGTCGACACCTACGTGCACTACCTGCGCCGCAAGCTCGGCCGGGAGAGCGTGCTCACCGTGCGCGGCGTCGGCTACCGGCTCGGTCGGCTGTGACCGACAGGACGGGCGACCGGTGATCGCCGGCGAGCTCCGGCGGGCGTCGTGGCGGATGGGCCTGCAGACCGCCCTGCTGCTGCTCACCTGCGTGCTCCTGGTGGGCATCACCGTCTTCGTCGTTGCGAACAGGTCGGCGGCGGACGAGGGCCGGCAGGCCGTGCGCAGCGCGAGCGCGAACGTCGACAAGCCCCAGGAGGCTCCGCGCGGCGTGCTCGTCGTCATCGACAAGGGTGGTCACCGGCTGACGTCGGCCGACCTGCCCGAGGGCTTCCCGCTCGAGGCCGACCTGAGCGCCACGGCGAAGGACGGACAGCCGCGCGAGCGTCTCGTCCGGGTCGGCCACGACCGCTACCTCGTGCGCACCGAGGAGGTCGGCGGCCGGGTGAACCAGGCGATCTACGACCAGGAGGAGTACGAGGCGGAGCGGCACCGCCTGCTGGTCGCCCTCCTCGTCGCCGGCGGGCTCGGCGTCCTGCTCTCCGCGCTCGCCGGAGTGGTCCTCGCCCGTCGCAGCCTCCGGCCGCTCGCCGAGTCACTCGCGATGCAGCGCAGGTTCGTGGCCGACGCGAGCCACGAGCTCCGTACGCCGCTCACCCTGCTGAGCACCCGGGTGCAGCTCCTCGCCCGCCAGCTCCGACGGGGGAATGCGCCGGCCGACGAGGAGATCGAGGGCGTGCTCGCCGACACCCGCAGGCTCGGCGGCATCCTCGACGACCTGCTCGCCGCGGCCGACACCCGCTCGTCCGTCGCGCACGACGCCGTGGACATCGACGTCGTCGTCGCGGAGGCGGTCGCCTCGGCTGCCGCGTCTGCCCAGGAGCAGGGCAAGCACCTGACCGTCCGGGCCACCGAGCCCGCCGTGGTGCTCGGGTCCGAGGCGTCGCTGCGGCGCGCGGTGATCGCGCTGGTCGACAACGCGCTCGACCACGCGGCCACGGCCGTCTCCGTCGACGTGGAGAAGCACCACGGCACCTGCCGGGTGGTCGTCGCCGACGACGGGCCCGGCATCGACGAGGACGTCCTGCCGCGAGTCTTCCAGCGGTTCGCGAGCGCGCGCGAGCCCGGCTCGGGTCGCCGGCACTACGGTCTCGGTCTCGCGCTCGTCGCCGACGTCGCCTCGGCACACGGAGGGAAGGTCGAGGCCGGCGAGCGCGACGGCGGCCCCGGCGCCGTACTCACCCTCACCCTGCCGCTGGCCTGAGCCCCGCCTGCTCCCCGACCGGGCCGTTTGTAGGCTTCCCGCGTGAAGCTCGAACGCAAGCACGCCGTCGTCCTGCTCCTCGTCGCCGTCTGGAACGTGCTCACCTACGCACGGTTCACCAAGGCCCTGGTCGACACCCAGGAGGACCGGCCGACCGGCTACTACGTCGCGCACTCGATCCTGATCGTCGTGAACATCGTGATCGCCGTCGTGCTCGGCCGCTGGGGCTGGCAGGCGCTGAGGGCCTCGCGGCAGGAGCCGTGAGGTGCCGCTGAGCCACGAGGAGGCGCACCGGCTGGCCCGCGTGAAGGGCAGCAACCCGGTGCTCTACTTCCTGGTGCGGCTGCTGCTGGTCCCGCTGATGCGCGTGGTCTTCGGCCTCACCGCCACCGGGACCGAGAACATCCCGAAGAAGGGCCCGGTCGTCATCGCGCCCAACCACAAGAGCTTCTGGGACGCGTTCTTCATCGCGGCGGTCGTCCGCCGCAGGCTGCACTTCATGGGCAAGGCCGAGCTGTTCGCCGGCTGGCGTGGCCGGTTGTTCATCGCGCTCGGCGGCTTCCCGGTGCTGCGCGGCGCGTCCGACACGGAGGCGATCGAGACGTCCCGGGCGATCCTCCAGCGCGGCGACGTGCTCGCGCTGTTCCCCGAGGGCACCCGGGTGCCCGACCCGGAGAAGCTCGGCAACCCGCGTCGCGGTGCCACCCGGCTCGCGATCGAGACCGGTGCGGTGATCGTCCCGACGGCGATCACCGGCACCGAGAAGCGGCGCTGGCACCTGCCGCGCCGGGTCCGGATCGCGTTCGGCGAGCCCATCCCGGTCACGGACCTGTCCCCGACCCCCGAGCACGCCGGCCTCCTGCTCGACCAGACGGTCTGGCCGACGATCTCCGAGGACTACCAGCGGCTCCGCGCCACTCCCGGCCTGGTGGCCGCCGGCCTGGCCGCCCTCGGCGTCGGCTACGCGATCCACCGCCGCCGCAATCGTTGAGTAGCCAGAAACGGACCGTCGAGTTGGCACAAAGGAACCGTTGAGTTGGCACAAACGGCCCGTCGAGTCGGCAGGAACGACCTGTCGAGTGGGCACCGACGAGCTCAGAGCTCGCGACGTCGGCGTACGTTCGGGCGCTCGCCGTCCTTGCGTACGACGCTCAGCTGTCCGTCACCCTCGAGGATGACGTCCTCGACCTCGTCGAGCTCGTCGACACCCTGCGCGCGGAGCTGGCTCCACAGCTCGTCGTCGGTGACGTTCTCCTTCGCCAGGTTCCGGTGCACCAGTCGTCCGTCCTGGACGAGGTACACGCCCTTGGGATGCACCAGTCGTTGGATCACCGGCACCCGGTAGCCCAGCCAGTCCAGCGAGTAGGCCCAGCCGACGATCACCAGGATCAGCAGCAGCCCGTCCGGCACGGAGGTGTACTGGCCGGCCATCGCGTTCTGCGCAGCGTCGGCGATGAGCACGATCACCAGCAGGTCGGTGAAGGCCACCCCACCGCGTTGGCGCTTCAGCACGAACCGGAGCAGCACGAACAAGGAGAGGTAGACGAGCGTGCCGCGGATGAAGATCTCGAGCAGCGACGTGTCCGGCACGAGCATGTCGTGCCAGTCGACCTTCGTCAGCCAGTCCACCGCCTGCCTCCGCTGCGGCTGCGCTGCCGCTCCCGTTCCCTACCCGGGCGTCCGGTTCTCATCCGCCAGGCGCGCCGTCGTCCGGTCGGCCACAATGGCTCCGTGCTGCTGCCACCCAAGGTCGCTGCCGGGGTCGCCGACGGCTCCGTGAGCCTCGCGTTCCGTCGCTGGCGCAAGCAGGACGTGAAGCCGGGCTCGAGGTTCCGCAGCTCCGCAGGGGTGATCGCAGTCGGTGCGGTGACGGTGATCGACCCGGACGCGATCACCGACGCCGAGGCTGTCCGGGCCGGGCACGTCGATGCCGCCGCTGTGCGACGACGTCTCGCGGGTGACGCGGAGTGGCCGACGTACCGGGTGGAGCTGTTGTGGGCCGGCGAGGATCCGCGGATCGCCCTGCGCGAGGAGGATCGGTTGACCGAGGAGGACGTCGCCGACGTGGACGCACGGCTCGAACGCCTCGACCGGGCGAGCAGCCACGGGCCCTGGACGATGCAGACGCTCGACCTCATCCGACGTCGCCCGCACACCCGCGCGCCGGACCTTGCCGCAGAGGTCGGCCGCGAGCGCGACCCGTTCAAGATCGACGTGCGCAAGCTGAAGAACCTCGGCCTGACGATCAGCCACCCGGTCGGCTACGAGCTGTCACCGCGGGGCCGCGCCTACCTCGCCCACACGCGTCGTCGCTGATCTCTACGCCTTCGTTCGCAACTGACCACTCGAGGGCGCGTTTCTGGCCACTCAACGGGCAGGGTCCCCCAACTCGACGGGCAGTTTCCCCCAACTCAACGGAAGCGGGCGCGGACCTCGTCCTCGGTGAGGCCGTAGTCCTCGAGGCGGTAGGTGTGCGAGGGGCGGGCGGCGCCCTGCCTGGACTCGCGGTCGATCTCCTCGATCGCCGCGTGCACCTCGGGGCTCCAGTCCAGGCCGAACCGCTCGTAGATCCCCCGGGTGACGCCGAGCGGGTCCTTGACCAGGTCGGAGAACGCGACGTCGACGAACTGGTCCTGGTCGTACTTCGGCCGCGCCTCGTGGAACGCGTGGTAGGCCCTGGACCACAGGTCGAGCTGCGTGCGCCCGATCGTCTCGCCGACGAAGGTCGTCGAGTGCCCGGCGGTCGTCTCGGCCGACAGCGAGCACGACGACGCGATGCAGGTGACAGGATCGCGGTGCGTGTAGACGATCAACGCGTCGGGGTAGACCGTCATCAGGGCATCCAGCGCGCTCAGGTGGGAGGGGTTCTTGAGGACCCAGCGCTTGTCCTGGTCGTTCAGCCCGATGAGCTGCAGGTTCTGCTTGTGCCGGGCATACGCGTCGGTCCAGTCCTGCTTCGCGAGCCACTCGGTGTAGCGCGGCACGTTCGCCAGGGACTCGTAGGAGTTGGACTTGCCGGTCTGCCGGAGCAGCCGCCAGCACTCCTCGACCGAGGTCGCATCCATGTAGTGGATGCCGAGGTACTCCGGCTGGGCGACGTGGTGGGCCTGGAACGCCTGCTGCATCGCGGTGAAGATCGGGTCGGACTCCCAGGTCTCGCGCGGCGGCCGGGGCTGGGGGTACTGGGTGATCCACATCTCCAGCCCCTGCGCCATCGGGTCGGCGTGCAGCAGCCGGTGCAGCGCCGTCGTGCCGGTCCGGGGGAGCCCCGTGACGAAGATCGGCCGCTCGATGACGACATCGGCGTGCTCGGGGCGCTGGTTGAACTGCGCCTGGGTGAGCAGCCGCCCCACAAGGGCGCTCTTCACCTCCGAGCGCTGGAAGTAGTTGCCCTTCCCGGTCAGGCCCGCCTCGGGCGAGTTCAGGTCCTCGACGAGGGTCCGGAGACCGCGTTCGTGGGCGGCGCCGCCCAGGTCGGTCCAGCCGAAGTCGTGGAGACCGGTGGTGCGCTCGGCAGCCGCGACGATGTCCTCGTAGGTCCCGACGTCGGCGCGCTCCCGCTCCATCACGTTGACGCCGGTGTCCTCACTCGTCATGGAACTCGCCGCAGTCGACGTTGAGCATCGTGCCGGTCACGCACGACGCCAGGTCGCTGGCGTAGAACAGGGCGGCACGGGCCACCTCGTCGGGCGTCGCGAGCCGCTTGAGGTCGGTCGGCTCCGCCTTCTGGCGGTAGATCTCCTCGTGCGTCGTACCGGCCTCGGAGGCGAGCCAGTCGAAGTACGCCTTGTTCACGTCCTCGTAGATGTACGACGGCGCGATGCTGTTGACCCGGATCCCGCGCGGCCCGAGCTCGGTCGCCAGCGACGAGGCCAGGTGCTTGAGGGTGCCCTTCGAAAGCTTGTAGCCGGCGTACTCGGTCTGCGACTGGTAGACCACACAGGAGTTCACCATGATGATCGAGCCCTTGCTCTCCGCGAGCGCGTCGGCGAACAGCGCCGACAGCCGCAGCGGTGCGAACACGTTGGTCTCCTGTGCGGCCCGCAGCGCATCGAGCTTGATCGTGGTGATCGGGTCCATCGGCGGGATGCCGAACGCGTTGTTGATCAGGCAGTCGACCCGGCCGAACTCCGCCAGCGCCGCCTCGACCAGGCGCCGGCGGGCGTCCTCGTCGGTGATGTCGGTCGGTACGACGAGCGCGCGCCGGCCCAGCGAGCGCACGGTCTCGGCCATCTTCTCCAGGCGCCGCTCGGTGCGGCTGACCAGGACGAGGTCGGCGCCCATCTTCGCCGCCTCCTCGCCGAAGGACCGGCCGAGGCCGGGTCCGACGCCGGAGAGCACGATCACCTTGTCCTGCAAGAGATTCACGTTCGTCAACTGATCATCCTTCGGGCGATGCCGACCTGGCGGGCAGCGATGCGGGCGGTGTACTCGTCCGGGGTGACCCGGTTGTCGTCGAGGTGGGGGAGTCGCGAGGCGAGGTCGTCGAACGGGACGACCTCGACGGCTGGGCCATCGGCGGGAGTCAGGTCGCGCGAGACCCGCTGCCAGCGCAGCATCATCACGCCCTGCGCGTGGCCGCAGGTCTCGAGCCAGTTGGCGATGCCGGGGTTGCGCTCGCTGATCACGTAGCGGAGCTTGCCGTCCGGGTCCGCCTTGGACTGGGCCCCCGTCAGCGACGTCTGGTGGTGCTCGTAGTCGGTGGAGACGTACCACCGCGAGCCGATCTGGATCGCCTGGTACGGCGACGCGTCGCACACGGGGACCGTCACGACCATCGCCTGGTCCGGCGTGAGGTCGTAGTGGCCGATCGAGCTGAACTGCGACGCGAGTCCGCCGGGGGTCGACTTCGGCACCGTCAGCGTGTTCACCGGCTCCTTGTAGGTGAACCACTCCGGGAAGGCGAACCAGGTGTTGATCCGGCCGACGAGCATCTTGGCGGCGACGCCGTACCTCTTCGCGACCCGCTCGGGGGTGAGCGCGGGCCGCGGCCGGCCGGTGGTGTCCAGCCGCTGGATCCGGATCCGGCCGCGCTCCTCGGTGTTCCAGTCGTCGTACACCTCGCGGATGATCAGCGTCGCGCCCTTGCCCAGACCCAGCTCGGGGCCGAAGCGCCACTCGAAGGACCCGTCCCCACCGATCTGCAGCTCGCGGTCGTCGAACGCGGCGACGGTGTTCGGGGCGCCTTCGGCCGAGTAGCTGCCGTCCATGATCTGGAACGACAGGTCGGCGGTCGTCCCGCGGACCCCGGACACCAGGTACGACGCGCCGGCGTCGAGGTAGGCGTTGAAGTAGATCGCGTCGGGGTTGTCGAGCCCCTGGCGTGCGTACTGGTGGGTCGGGTTGATCAGAACCGGGTGGTCGAGGTCGTAGTCGAACGCCATCTGCAGCGACGACCGGATGCTGCCCGCGAGGTAGTCGTAGCCCTCCGCGAGGTCCTGCTCGGAGACCTCGAACGGCGGGTTGGCGATGAGCTTCTCCGCCTCCCGGATCGCCTCGGCGAACGCGTCCACGCTCACAGCGCGACCTTGCTGATGATGCTCTCGGCGTACTTCTCGAGGTGCGCGACCTTCACGTCGAACGGCTCGGTGTCCCGGCCCTTGATGTAGGGCACCCGGAAGCCGACGATGCAGTCGGTCACGCCCTTGTCCTCGAGCCTCTTCACGCCGTCGAGGTCGTAGGCGTCGTAGGAGATCACGTGGACCTCGAAGTCGTCACGGTCGTCGCCCTCGGCCTTGCGGATCTCCGCCAGCCGGGCGAGCATCCGGTCGAGCTCGTCGGGGTCGCCGCCGGCGTGCATCCACCCGTCACCCTTGAGCACCGCGCGCCGCAGAGCGGCCTCGGAGTGGCCGCCGACGAGCAGCGGGATCTTCTCCGACGGCGCCGGCGTCTGCTTGAGCGGCGGGAACGAGAAGGACTCGCCCTCGTAGCCGAAGAACCCTCCGGACGTGAGCCCGCGCAGGATGTCCATGCACTCGTCCATCCTCCGGCCCCGCTGGTTCCACGGAACGCCCATCGCCTCGAAGTCCTCCGGCCAGGGCGACAGCCCGACTCCGAGGCCGAGCCGGTTGTGCGACAGGAACGCCAGCGAGGACGCCTGCTTGGCGACCAGCACCGGTGGACGGATGGGCAGCTTGAGCACGAACGGCGTGAGCCGCAGCGTCGTGGTCACCGCGAAGAGGTGCGCGCAGAGCACCATCGTCTCGATGAACTCCTTGTCCTCGAGGAACTCCCGGTCGCCGGTGTCGGTGTAGGGGTACTTCGAGTCCGACTCCTGCGGGTAGATCAGCGAGTCGGCGACCGTCATCGACGTGTAGCCGGCGGCTTCGGCGGCCTGGGCCAGCGGCGCGTAGTACTCGGCCTCGGTCATCGCCTCGGCGTAGGAGAAGCGCATGGACACTCCGTCGTTCGGATCGTGGAATAGGTGATTGAGCCTAGTCGAAATATAGAACCTGTTTCAGTTTCTGCCTAGAGTGGGGCCATGGAGCTGCAGGAATTGGCCGACCGCCAGGAGATCGTCGACGTGATCACCCGCTACACCAGGGCGATCGACACCCGCGACTGGGACGGCCTGGACGAGGTGTTCTCCGAGGACGCGGTCCTCGACTACTCCTCCGTCGGAGGGCCGGTCGACTCGCTGCAGGTGGCCAAGCCGTGGGTCGCCCAGGGGCTGGGCGGCTTCCTGCGCTACCAGCACGTCATCGGCCAGGTGGCGATCGAGCTCGACGGCGACTCGGCGCGCGCGACGGCGTACTTCACGAACCCGATGGTCGCCCAGAACCCCGACGGCACCGAGAACCTCGTCGAGGTCGGCGGCTACTACCACCACGAGCTGGTGCGTACGCCGGTCGGCTGGCGGTCCCGGCGGATGGTCGACGACAACGTGTGGATGCGCGGCTTCTGACCGCGTGGACACCAGCCGACCGGCCTTGCCTGCCATGTCACCGGCCCGATCGCCGAACGAGGGCGCCCCGGTGACGGCCCTATCCTTGGACCCGTGACGGGGACCGAGGACGACAGGCGCGCGCGGCAGCAGCAGGTCTATGCCGTCGTGGTCAAGATCGTCGGCGTCGCCGTCGCGGTCGGGCTGGTGATCGGCATCGGTGCCTGGCTGATGGTGAAGGCCCTCGGCCTGGACAGCGCGGACTCCACGAGCCTCGGCGTCGCCCAGGTCGACCCGGTGACACCGTTGCCGAGCTCCGCGCTCCCGGTGCCGACCGGCAGCGACCTGCCGACGCCGGACAACACCGGCCTGGTCAGCCCGGGCGCCACGGTGAGCGGAGACCTCTTCCTGAGCGCCTCCCCGGTGCTCGTGAGCCCGAGTGAGCGGATCAACCTCACCGGACGGTGGGCCGGGCACGACAACGAGAGCCTGCTGGTGCAGCGCTTCGAGAACGGTCAGTGGGCCGACTTCGGCGTGCAGGTGCGCGTCAACCTCGGCACCTTCGAGACCTACGTCCTGACCAGCCGCACCGGTGACCAGAGGTTCCGGGTCTTCGAGCCCGACAGTCAGACTGCGTCCAACGAGGTGACGGTCACCGTCGGCTGACCTACGCGCCTTTCGGTGAGGTCTCCAGCACGACCCGCGCGAGGTCCTTCGCGAGACGCACGGCATCGGGGTGCGCGTCCAGCTGGGAGTTGGCGACGGCGCCGTCGTACAGCAGGCCGAGCCGCTTGGCCACGTCGTCGGGGTCGACGAACCCGGCGTCTGTCGCGAGGGTCAGGAACTGGTCGGCGAGCCAGTCGCGGAAGGTACGCAGCGCCTCGGCCTCGACGCCGTCAGGGGCGGCCTCGGCGTTCGCGTTCGCGAACGGACATCCGTTGTAGCCGGTCGCGGTGGCTGCCTCGTGCAGCGCGTCGAAGATCGCGAGCAGCCTGTCGGCCGGGTCGTCCACGCCGTCCTGGTGCTGGGCGATGCGCGCGCGCCGGCGCTGGTCGCGTCCCGCGAGGTACGCCGCCACCAGGTCGTCCTTGCCCGAGAAGTTGTAGAACAGCGAGCCCTTCGCGACGCCAGCCTCGTCGATGAGGCGGTCGATGCCGACGGTGTGGACCCCCTCTGCGTAGAACAGCCGATCGGCGGCGTCGAGCAGTCGCTGGCGGGCGGTGGGGGCTTTGGCGGCCATGCCCATCACCATATCAGACAGGTCTGTCTAAATAAGCCTTGACATCGTTGGACAGATCTGTCTAAATGGCGAGAGTTGCTAGACCGATCTGTCTAAGGAGTTCCCGTGTCCCGCACCGTCTCGTCCCGCACCGCCTTCGCCGGAGTCGCCGCCGTCTTCGCCAGCTTCTTCCTCGCCGCGGGCGCCCCGACCCCGCTGCTCGCCCTGCGACAGCAGGAGTGGGGCTTCTCGGCCGGCACGTTGACCTTCGCCTTCTCGGTCTACGCACTCGCCCTGCTCGGCGCCCTGTTGGTGGGCGGCTCCCTCTCCGACCACGTCGGCCGGCGCCCTGTGCTGCTCGCGGCCCTCTACGGGGAGCTCGCATCGATGCTCGTGTTCCTGTTCGCACCGACCATCACGTGGGTCGTGGTGGCCCGTGCGCTTCAGGGCCTGGCCACGGGCTTCGCGACGAGTGCCTTCAGCGCGGCCATCGCCGAGCACGCGCCCGCCCACCTCAAGAAGCTCGCCGGAGGTCTGTCAGCCGGCTCGGTGGCCGGCGGCCTGGGTCTCGGTGCCCTGCTGACCGGCGCGGCGGTGCAGTTCACCCCCGATGCGAACCGGCTCGTCTACGGCATCCTCGCCGGCGTCATGGTGGTCGCCCTCGTGTTCGTGAGCCTCACCCCCGAGACAGCGGTGGGCCGTCCGGGTGCATTGGCGTCGCTCAGCCCCCGGATCAGCCTGCCGGCGCACGTCCGCACCGAGTTCCTCGCCGGCGTACCGGTGCACATCGCCGGTTGGATGTTCCCCGCCTTCTTCCTCGGTCTCTCGCCGGCCGTGCTCCGGATCCAGTTCGGCCTGGACGGCGGCCTGGTCACCGGGTTCACGGCCTTCGTCGGCCCCTTCACCGCCGCGGTCGCGAGCTTCGCGTTCGGCCGCCATCCTGCCCGCCGCAGCACGCTCCTCGGGACGGCCCTTGTTCTCCTGGGGATGGTCGTCGTCCTCATCGGGGTCACTGCCACGTGGCTGCCAGCCGTCTGGATCGGCGCCGTGCTCGGTGGCGGCGGCTTCGGGAGCGCCTTCGGGGGCCAGCTCCGCCTGATCGCCCCCCACGTCGCACCGGACGAGCGCGCGGGCGTCTTCGCCGGCATCTACACGGTCGGCTACCTGGCGTTCGGCGTACCCGTGATCCTTGCCGGGCAGCTCGCGCCTCGCTGGGGCCTCCTGGCCACCTTCGAGTCGTACGCCGCCGTCGTGATCGGCTTCGCGGTCGCCGGCCTCGCGGTCCAGGCCGTCCTCGCGAAGCGCGACGCGGCTGCTCCGGTCCTCAGCGTCGTGCCGGTCTCCCCGACCCCTGACCTCCAGGAGGCGCCGATGTGACCTGCTCGACCAGCACAGCGCCGTACAACCCGTCCGAGCAACAGACCTCGAGGAGGTCATCATGAGTACGACCCAGATGCAGAGCACCACGACGATCAACGGCCCCAGCTCCACCACCCTCGCGATGAGGCTGGAGGTCGTCGTGATCCCGATCGCCGACTACGACCGCGCCCGAAGCTTCTACACGGGACTCGGCTGGCGCGTCGACGCGGACATCGAAGGTTCCGGCGGCTACCGCCTGGTGCAGGTGACCCCTCCGGGCTCCGCTGCGTCGGTGATCTTCGGCACGCAGGTCACCGCGGCGCAGGCGGGGTCCTTCGACGGGCTGCTGCTGGCGGTCGACGACGTCGACGTCGCCCGGGAGGCGCTTCTCGAGCGCGGCGTCGAGGTGAGCGAGGTCTTCCACGACGCCAACGGTGGTCTCGGTGGAGCCTTCCACGTCGGTGACCAGGGACGCGCTGCGGGCCGCGACCCCGAGCGCCGCTCATACGCCTCCTATGCCTCGTTCGAGGACTCCGAGGGCAACCGCTGGATCCTCCAGGAGATCACCACGCGCCTCCCCGGACGCGTGTGGGAGGGCGACGGCGACGACGTCTCCCACCTGGCTGACCGCCTCCACGAGACGGCAGAGCGGCACGACGCCTTCGAGAACGTGGCGCCCACCCACGACTGGTGGGACTGGTACGCCGCGTACCTCGATGCTCGCCGGCACGGCGCCGACCCGGACGGGGCCGCGCAGGACGCCGCCCGCTACATGGCCGAGGTGAAGCACGTCGTCGCACTGGGCGGGTGACGCCCGAGGGCGGCCGCCGTCTCAGCCGATCGGGCTCACGGGATCCAGTCGAACGTGCTCGGGTTCGGCCCGCGCCGCCCGCGCTCGCCACGGTCGAGCGCGGTGATCGCAGCCACGTCGTCGTCGGTCAGCTCGAAGTCGAAGATCGCGAAGTTCTCCCGCATCCGCTCGGGGTGGGTGGTCTTGGGGAACACGATGTCGCCGCGCTGCACGTGCCAGCGCAGCACCACCTGCGACGGGGTCCGGCCGAGCCGATCCGCGATGGCGTTCACGACCGGGTCGTCGAGGACGTCGCCCTGCGCGATCGGCGACCAGGCCTCGGTGAGGATTCCGGCGGCAGCATCCGCCGTGCGCACCTCCTCGTTGCCGAAGTAGGGGTGCACCTCGATCTGGTTCACCGCCGGTACGACGGACGTCTCCCGCGCGAGCCGCTCCAGGTGGTCGACCTGGAAGTTCGAGACGCCGATGGACCGGGCGCGTCCGTCGGCCTGGAACTCGATCAGGGTGTTCCAGGTCGAGACGAAGTCCCCGTCGTACCTCGTCGGCAGCGGCCAGTGGATGAGGAACAGGTCGACGTGGTCAGTGCCCAGTGCCGTCAGGGTCGCGTCGAACGCGCGGCGGGCGTCGTCCGGCCGGTGGAAGCCGTTGTTGAGCTTCGAGGTCAGGAACACCTCGTCACGGGCGAGCCCCGACTCGGCGACGGCCTTGCCGACACCTTCCTCGTTGCGGTACATCTCCGCGGTGTCGATGTGCCGGTAGCCGATCTCCAAAGCCTCGCTCACCGCGGCTGCGGTGTCCGCGGGAGGTATCTGGAACACCCCGAAACCGAGCTGGGGGATGGTGCGGGCGTCGTTGAGCGTCAGGGTCGGCACGGTCATGGCACCCCACCCTACGAGCGGCCCCCGCATCTCCGGTGCGCCGGATCGGGCGTTCCCGTCGTACGCTTCGTGTCGTCGCACAGCGGCACGGGTAGGACTGGACCGGCACCGCTCAGAGCTCCTTCTCGGGAGTTTCACGAGCTCCGGACGGGCGGGCCCGTCGACGGCTACTCGATCTCGGGAGACACCCAGCATGATTTCCACACCGGAGCGTGAGACCTTCGAGCGTGGCCGGCTGCCCGTGGCACCGCGCGACAAGCGTCCCGCACTTGCCGCGCTGGCGCTGCTGCTGATCCTCCTCGGCGCGCTCGGCAGCGCGTTGCTGGTCTTCCGGAGCGGCGACCGCGAGAGCGTGCTCGCCGCCAGGGACGACATCTCCTTCGGACAGGTGATGACCCGCGGCGACTTCTCGACGGTCCGGGCCGCGGCCGACGGAGCGGCGCTCGTGCCGGCCCGCCTGGTCGACTCGTACGTCGGCACCCGCGCCACCAGCACGATCCCGGCCGGTGCGCTGCTGAGCCCGAAGATGTTCAACGCCAAGACGCTCGTGCCGGACGCGGGCGAGGGCGTCGGAATCGTCCTGGACCCGACCCGGCGGCCGAGCCAGGTCCCGGAGACCGGTCAGGTCGTCCGCGTCTACTTCGTCGCGGGCAGCGGCAGCTCTGGTGAGTCCACGCCCGACAACCCGGTGATCGTCAACGCCGCGAGGGTGATCGCGGTCGGTCACGGCGCCGGCGCGGGCACGACCAGCATCACCGTGCTGGTCCGCAGCGACCTCGCCGGTGACGTGACCAACTACGCCTCGTCGGGCAACCTCGCCGTCACGGTGCTGCCCGACGACACCAAGCCGTCGATCGACTGGAAGGTGCAGTAGGGCTCGCCATGGCACTCATCTCGGTCATGTCGGCGAAGGGGGCACCCGGCGCCACCACCACGAGCATGCTGCTGGCCAACCTCTGGCCCGCGCCGAGCATCCTCGTGGACGCGGACCCGCTCGGCGGTGACGTCGCCCTGAAGCTGCCCGGCGAGCACGGGCCCCTGGACCTCGACCGGGGGCTGATGTCGCTGCTCCCGTCGGCTCGTCGCGGGCTCGAGCCACAGACGGTCGTCGCCCACGCGCAGACCGCGCTGGGCGGCCAGCTGGTGCTGGCGGGGCTCCCCGGACCCGAGCAGGCGGTCGCTGCAGCGCCGCTGTGGCCGGCGCTCGCGCAGGCATTCGCCCGCGTCCCCGGAGTCGACGTCTTCGCCGACCTCGGCCAGGTCAGCGCCCGCTCGACCCACCTGGCGATGATCGAGAGCTCAGCGGCCCTGCTCTGCGTCTACCGGCCGACGGCGTGGAGCGCGATCCACACCCGTCGCCGCCTGGAGTCCCTCGAGGGTCAGCTCCGCGACCGGCAGGCCCGGGTCGGCATCGTGTGCGTGGCCGGCCCTGCCCAGTCCCACGACGTCGAGGCCGCCGCCGCAAGCATCGCCCAGGGCCTGGACTGGGTGACCGACTACGGCGCGGTGGCGCGCGACGAGGCCACCGTCGTCATCTACGAGGGCGGTGAGGTGTTCCGCCCCGAGCGCAGCCTGCTCGCGCGCAGCGGGCACACCCTCGCGCGCCGCCTGTACGCCGACCTGGGTGCCGCGGTCGCCGCACCGGAGGCCGTCGCGGTCGCGGGCGACGTACGGGCTCGCGCCCGGCGCGGGCGGAGGAGGGCCTCGTGACCACGATGCGCGGACCGGCCACCGGTCTCGGCGCCGATCCGCAGCTCGTGCGGATGCTGCGCGCACAGGTGGCCGACCGGCTCAACCAGCAGCGTCGCAGCGACGAGGTGCTCGGCCGGGCCGCGATGTCGCCGGAGGACGAGCGCCAGTTCGCCCGCTCGTTGATCGTGCAGGTGCTCGAGGACCACGCCCGGGCCGAGATCACCCTCGGGCGCACGCCCCCGACGGCCGAGGAGGAGGAGGTCGTCGCGGCGGCGATCCACGCCGCGCTGTTCGGCGTCGGCCGGCTGCAGCCGCTCCTTCAGGACCCCGAGGTCGAGAACATCGACATCAACGGCTGCGACCGGGTCTTCGTCGGCTTCGCCGACGGCCACGAGGAGCTCGCCGACCCGGTCGCCGAGAGCGACGAGGAGCTCGTCGAGCTGATCCAGATCCTCGCGGCGAGCGTCGGCCTGGCGTCGCGGCCGTTCGACACGGCCAACCCGCAGCTCGACCTGCGGCTGCCCGACGGGTCGCGGCTGTCGGCCGTGATGTCGGTCTGCTCGCGGCCGAGCATCTCGATCCGTCGTGCGCGGCTCGGCAAGGTGGGCCTGGACGACCTCGTCGGCAACGGCACGATCACCCCGGAGCTGGCGTCGTTCCTGCGCGCCGCCGTGCGCGCCCGGAAGAACGTGATGATCGCGGGCTCGACCAACTCCGGGAAGACCACGCTGCTGCGGGCGCTGGCCAACGAGATCCCCCCGGTGGAGCGGCTGATCACGGTCGAGCGGGCGATGGAGCTCGGTCTCGACCACTTCGAGGACCTGCACCCGAACGTGGTGGCGTTCGAGGAGCGGCTGCCGAACTCCGAGGGTCTCGGCGGGGTGAGCATGGCCGAGCTCGTCCGCCGCTCGCTGCGGCAGAACCCCAGCCGGGTCATCGTCGGCGAGGTGCTCGGTGACGAGATCGTGACGATGCTCAACGCGATGAGCCAGGGCAACGACGGCTCCCTCTCCACGATTCACGCCAACTCCTCGATGGAGGTGTTCAACCGGATCGCGACGTACGCCCTCCAGGCCCAGGAGCACCTCCCCGTCGAGGCGACCCACATGCTGATCGCCGGGTCCATCAATTTCGTGGTGTTCATGCGCAAGCGCAACGACTACGACCAGGGCGGCCGGCTGACCCGGCTGGTCGAGAGCGTGCGCGAGGTCACCGGCGTCGACGGCCGGGTGCTCTCCAGCGAGGTGTTCGCCCTCGACCCCGCAGGCCGTGCCGTCGCCCACGCCCCGATCAGCTGCATCGACGACCTGCTCGCCCACGGCTACCAGCCCGAGACCATGTCGCGGTGGTCGTGATGTCCACCTCGCTGCTGATCGCGCTGGGCTGCGGAGCCGTCCTGGGCCTGGGCCTGTTCACGATCGTGCTCGCGTACGTCGGGCTGCCGCAACGGCCCGCCGGCACGCCGCGCAAGCAGCGGGCCTCCCTCCAGGAGCGCACCCGCCGGCTCGTCGTCGGCGTCGCCGCGGGGTCGATCGCCCTGCTCGGCACGAAGTGGGTCGTCGCCGGCATCAGCATCGGGCTGCTGGTCGCCTACTGGGACCGCATCGCGGGCAGCTCGACGGTCGAGAAGCGGGCGATCGCGCGGCTCGACGCCCTGGCCAGCTGGACCGAGTCGCTGCGCGACACGATCGCCGGCGCGATCGGCCTGGAGCAGGCCATCCCGGCGACCGCGGTCAACGCCGGTGCGCCGATCCGCCCGTCGCTCAACCTGCTGGTCGACCGGCTCCGGATCCGCGAGCCGCTGCCCGACGCCCTGCGTGCGTTCGCCGACGACCTGGACGACCCGAGCGCCGACATCATCTGCGCCTCGCTGCTCCTCAACGCGCGCCTGCGCGGCCCGGGCCTGCGCGACGTCCTGAGCGCACTGGCCGTCTCGACGCGCGAGGAGCTCGACATGAGGCGGCGGATCGAGGCGAGCCGCAAGAGCATCCGCCGCAGCGTCCGGATCGTGCTGCTGATCGTGCTCGGCATGATGGGCATGCTCAGCCTGCTGAACCGTCCCTACGTCGAGCCGTACAACTCGGTGGCCGGCCAGGTCGTCCTGGTCGTGATCGCGGCGCTGTTCTCCGCGGGCCTGCTCTGGCTGCGCAGCCTGTCGGCCCCGTCGAAGACCGACCGGTTCCTGGTCTTCGGCGCCCACGGCGACCGGCAGGCGGTCCGGGCGCCGGTCGAGGCCGAGCAGCAGGGCCGGCCGCCGCTCCAGCCACAGTCCCCGATCAGGGCGGCGGCCCGATGATCGGCGCGCTGCTCTTCGGCGCCGTCACCGGCGTCGGCCTGTACGCACTCGTGCGGGTGTTCCTCCGGCCGAAGCCGGGCGTGGCCCAGACGCTGTCCCGGATCAGCCGCGGGCAGCGCTCGATGACCACCCACACGATCACCCCGTACGAGTCCGGTGGCGTGCTCGACCGCCGCGCCCGCTCGGCCTTCGCCACGTTGTCCGACCGGCTCGAGGTGCTCGCCGCCGACCGCGGCTGGGAGCTCGGCCAGCAGCGTGCCGACCTCGCCCTGATGGGCCGCACCCGGGGCACCCATCTGGCGACGAAGGTGGCCATCGGGTTCGGGCTGTTCCTGCTGGCGCCCTTCGTCTGGACGATGATGACCGTCGCGGGCGCACCGTTGCCGGCCGCGATCCCGGCGGTCGCGGCCGTGGCCTTCGCGGCCTTCGGCTTCTTCCTGCCGGACCTGGCACTGCGCTCGGAGGCCAACGCGCGCCGTCGCGACTTCCGCCGCAGCGTCGGGGTCTTCCTCGACCTCGTCGCGATGAACCTGGCCGGCGGTCGCGGTCTGCCCGAGGCGCTGCTGGCCGCCGCCAGCGTCGGTGACCACTGGTCGATGGTGAGGATCCGCCAGGCGCTCGCCAACGCGCGGCTCTACGGCACCACGCCGTGGGCGGCACTCGGCGAGCTCGGCCACGACATCAACGTCGAGGAGCTCAAGGAGCTGTCCGGCGCGCTCGTGCTCGCTGCCGACGACGGCGCCAAGATCCGCTCCTCTCTGTCTGCCCGCGCCGCCACCCTTCGCCGCCGTGAGCTCACCCAGGCCGAGGGCGAGGAGGGCGAGAAGTCGCAGTCGATGCTGGTCGCCCAGATGCTGATCAGCACCGCGTTCCTGCTGTTCCTGGCCTACCCGGCCGTGTCCAAGCTCCTCGCCGCCTGAGGACGGGCGGCACCGACGTGCACAACCCCACCGAGAAGGAGACCCGAAGACATGATCAGCCTGGCAGTCATCCTGCTGCAGGACGCGCACGCCCGCTTCCGCCGGATCCGGCAGAGCGAGGACGGCGCCTCCGTCATCGAATGGGCGATGATCGCCGCGATCGTCGTGGTGGCGGCATCGGTCATCGGCGTCGTGGTGATGAAGATCGTCACCAACAAGAGCGCCCAGCTCGACGACTGCGCCTCCAAGCCGGCCGGCAGCGCCTGCGGTCCCTGATCCGCCCACCCGTTCTCTCGTCGCGCGAGCGCGACGAGAGCGGGGTGAGCGCGGTGGAGTTCGCGTTCATCGCGCCGGCGCTGATCTTCCTGATCTTCTTCTCGATCCAGGGCGCGCTGTTCTTCTACGGCCGCAGCGTCGCGATCCAGTCGGCGAGGGAAGGCGTGTCCCAGCTGCGCCTCGCGCAGGACGAGGCGACCTACCACGACATCAGCGCAGGGGTGAAGTCCAACACCGAGCAGTTCGCCACCTCCGTCGGGCGCGAGGCGCTGATCGACCCGTTGGCGACACCGTCGTACGACCCGGATCTCGGCCGGGTGCGGATGACGGTGCAGGGCCGGGTGATCTCGCTGATCCCGTGGCTCGACCTCGAGGTGACCGAGGAGGCCGAGGGGCCCGTCGAGCGGTTCGAGAGCGCGCCATGACGACGGTCGACCGCCGGCGTACGGAGTCCGGCTCGCTCGCCATCGAGCTGGCGATGCTCGCTCCGAGCATCCTGCTGATCTTCGCGCTGATCTTCGTCTACGGCCGCGCCGCGCAGGTCAACGGCACCCTGGAGTCCGGCACCCGCGACGCAGCCCGCACCGTCACCCTGGCGCGCTCGTACGACGAGGCGCTGAAGCGTGCCAACGCGGTCATGCGCGACGCGCTGAAGGATGCTCCCCAGTCCTGCCGGGACAGCTACCACCTGCACATCGTCCCTCCCTACGAGGCGGGTCTTCCGGTGACGGTCGACGCCGACTGCACCTACGACATCTCCGACCTCGGGCTGCCCGGTGCGCCGGGCCACATCACGGCGAAGTCCTCGTTCACCTCGATGCTCGACCCGTACCGGGGGATCGAGTGAGGCGCGACGAGCGCGGGTCGATCGCGCCCGCCGTACCGGTCATCGGACTGGTCCTGCTGCTGCTCGGCGGGCTGGGCATCGACGGATCCCGCCAGCTGAACGCCCGCGGCGAGGCGGTCGCCTTCGCCGAGGAGGCCGCCCGAGCCGGTGCCCAGGGCATCGACGTCGCCGCGAGCGAGCTGACGCTGGATCCCCGGCTCGTCGAGGAGCGGGTCGACACCTACTGCGCCCGCGTGAAGCAGCTCGGCCAGGCCGAGTGCCACTTCGTGCGGATCGAGAAGGTCTCGGACGCCGATCCGCGACTGCTGGTCGTCGTGACCGAGGCCAGCCTCAGCATCAAGCCGTCGCTGCTCGGCATCGTCCACCCGCAGGACCTGCCGGCGAAGGCCACCGCCCGAGCGCGACCCTACGAGGGCATCACCCAGGCGGAGAAGTGACGCGTCCCTCGACTGCTGAGGCGCACGGGCCCGACTTGACCCGTTCACCCCGGGCTGATGGGCTGTCCCTGCACGAAACCGCTCCGACCGGCGTCACGGACGCCGGTGCGGCTCGTTGCACATGCGTCACGGGCAGCGCATTCTCGGGAAGGTAGGGGCGTGTTTCACGATCTCGGCGGACGGGTAGACCTCTCGCGCAAGCCTGTGCGCGCTCGGCGTGCGGGCTCGTCCGCTGCCGTCGAGCTCCAGGAACACCACGTGACCGCGTCCCCCTCCCAGCGCCGTACTTCGACGCTGGCTGCCGTGCTGGCCGCGGTCGCGCTGACCGTCTCGGCGTGCGGCGGCGGTGACACGCCGGCCTCCGACAAGCCGACGGGGTCCACGTCCACAAGTGCGTCGCCGACGCCGACCACGACGCCGACCCCGTCTCCCACGGAGGCGCCGTTGTCGGCGTTCGAGGACAGGCCGCCGGTGCAGGCGCTGCGCAGCTGGGCGGACGCCGCCGTGCGCGACGTGAACGCCCGCAAGCACGACTTCCCGACGGCCCGCCGGTTCCAGGTCGACACCGACAAGGTGCGCAGCGACGTCGCCTTCAGCTGGCAGCAGGACTTCGACAAGTACTTCCCCGGCCCGTTGCCCTTCACGCCGGTCGCGGTATCGGGGTCCAAGCGCCAGGCCCGCGTCACGACCTGTGTCCTCGGTGCGGGCTTCTCCCTGAAGAAGCCGGGCGGGAAGGTCGCCGAGAAGCGTCAGGTGCTCCCGGTGGTGTTCACGATGGCCAAGCAGCACGGCACCTGGCTGCTCGCCGGCATCGTCGGCGGCGACGCCGACTGCAGTGGGGTCACGATCAAGGAGGTTCGGTGGTGACGCGGAGAACGACTGCCGGCCTGGTCGCAGGCCTGCTCACGAGTGTCGTCCTGATCCTGGTGGTCGGCGTGCTGGCCATCGCCGGTCGGACCGCCGGAGGCGGTCTCACCGGTCCCGGCATGGCGGGGTTCACCACGACGCCGACCCCCACGCAGACGACGCAGCCGGACCCGGACAACGGCGGGCCGAAGTACGGCACGGTGCACAACTGCGCGATCGTCTCCTCGTCGTCCTACCTGGGCATGTCCTGCGCCGGGTCGAGCAGCAGCGGTCACACGATCAAGCAGATCCTCGGATCCTCCGACGTCCCCGGCTGCTGGGACGAGGCCCTCACCGATGACGAGCTGGCCGCGATGAACGTGGCCAACAAGCCGGGTCCCGACGGCTGGACCTACTACTGGGAGAAGTGCCTCTCCGGCATCGACCCGAAGACCAAGCAGCTCGAGCCCGGGGGCATCAAGATCACGATCGGGCTGGTCAGCATCGACCACGGTGACCCGATCAAGACCCTCGACGCCAACCAGCAGCAGCTCATCGACGGCTATGCCGACCGGGGCAACATTCCGGTTCCGGTGGCGGGCGTCTCGCCCGCCGACCACGCGCGGGTCGGTGGCGACGTGTCGTTCTTCGACGGCACCCCGGGCTTCAAGCAGGTGTCGTTCGGCTCCGTGGTCCTGCGTGCCCGCATCGTCTCCATCGACATCGAGCCCCTGGGGCCGGGACGGTTGCCGAAGATCAGCTGCCCCGACACCGGCCTGGTGGCCGGGTCCGGCGACACGCCGCAGAGCAAGCCGGGCGGGTGTTGGTACCGCTACCTCCGCTCCTCCGCCGGGCAGCCGCAGGACGAGTACCCGGTGCAGATCAC
Source organism: Marmoricola sp. URHA0025 HA25 (assembly GCF_054059435.1). Lineage (NCBI taxonomy): Bacteria > Bacillati > Actinomycetota > Actinomycetes > Propionibacteriales > Nocardioidaceae > Marmoricola > Marmoricola sp. URHA0025 HA25. The sequence goes on along the minus strand of NZ_JBSSCD010000001.1, from coordinate 3,930,957 downwards.
CGCGCACTGGACCGTCGACAGCTCGGCCGACGGCGGTGCCACCTTCACGGTGTTCAACACGTTCACGAAGTCGGCCATCACTCGGGTCCCCGTCAAAGAGGTCCAGGCCCTCGTCGTCCAGTAGCACACGCTTCGAGCAGGGGGAGACACCATGCCCACCACCAAGACACCGCCTCGACCGACCGTCGTGAAGCTGCCCAGCCGTGGCGCCGCGACCCAGCACCGCGTGGCGAAGGGTGTTGCGGCCCTCCTCGGCGCGCTCGTCCTGCTGGTCGGCGTACCGGTCGCCCTCGTGATGCTGGTCGGCAACCCGCTGCCCACGACCAGCCCGTCGCGCGACTGGCTCACCGCCGAGGTCACCGCCGAGCTGGTCATCGACGTGCTCGCGGTGCTGGTCTGGATCGTCTGGGTCCACTTCCTCGTCTGCTTCCTCACCGAGTGGCGGGCCGTCCGGGCCGGCCGGATGCCCGACCGGGTGGTTCTCGGCGGCGGCTCGCAGGTGCTCGCACGCCAGCTGGTCGCCGGCGTCCTGCTGCTGGCCGGCGGCGCCGCCCTGGCGAGCGGCATCTCCCAGGCGTACGCCGACCAGCCGGCGCCCGCGGCGAGCACCGTCCGCGTCGACGACGGCGCGTCCCAGCGTTCTGCGCAGCCGGCTGCCGTGCACCACGACGCTGACGCCGATCACGCGGGGCGCACCGGGCACGCTGCCCACCGCCAGCTGAAGCTGACGACGGTCAAGGTCCCGGAGGGCCGCCACCACGACACGCTCTGGGGCATCTCCGAGCGCACCCTGGGCGACCCGCTGCGCTACAGGGAGATCTACGAGCTCAACAAGGAGCGCGTCCAGCCCGACGGCTCGAGGCTCACCGATGCCGACCTGATCCGGCCCGGCTGGCAGCTGATCCTGCCCGCCGACGCCCACGGACCCGACGTACGTGTCCTGGCCACGACCCCCGGGTCGGTGCCCGGCGGAGACCGGGCCGGCGCGCGCGCCGCCGGCACGCACGCCGCGTCCGCAGACACCGCCCAGCACCTGGGCGAGCAGGACGCCGGCAGGTCCGGAGCGCTCGGCGACCTCCTCCTCGGCGGCGGTCTCGTGCTCGCCGGAGTGGTCACCGCGCTCACCGCGAAGCGCGGCCCGTTCGGCACACCCGGCGACGACGAGGGAGCGCTGCGGCTCGCGGCCAACGCGGGCCGGGCGTCGTTCCTCGACCGCGCGCTGCGCGTCCTCGCCGAAGGCCGGGTCGCGCAGGCACAGCCGATGCCGGACCTGTCGGTCGTCTACCTCGACGACGAGCAGGTGATCGCCCACGTCGTCGGCGACGTGACGGCCCCCGCGCTGCCGTGGCGTGCGGCATTCGACGGCAAGTCCTGGACGGTGCGGGCAGAGGAGCTCGCCGGTCTGGCCTCGACGGCGCCGTCGCCCTACCCGGCGCTGGTCAACATCGCCTCCTCGCACGGCTTCGACGTCCTGATCGACCTCGAGTACGCCTCCGGCCTGATCGCGATCGGCGGTGACCCGGCCGTCGGTCGCGAGGTAGTGATGTCGTCGGTCGTCGACCTGGCGACGCACCCGTGGTCGGACAACGTCGAGGTCACCATGGTCGGCTTCGGCGACGACATCTCCCAGATCGCCCCCGACCGGGTCCGGTCGGTCGCCGACCTCGACGAGGCCCTGGGCCGGGTCGAGCAGCAGGTCGGCCGGGCCTCGGACCTGCTCGCCCGCCTGGGCGTGAGCGGTGTGCTCTCCGGCCGTGGCACCGCCCGGCACCCCGAACTCACCCCGCGGGTCCTGGTGACCTCTGCGGCCCCGACCGCCGAGCAGACCCAGCGGATCCGCGCCATCTCGGCCGGTGGCCGGACGGCGTTCGCCGCGGTGTGCGTCGGCGATGCTCCCGGTGCCCGCTGGCGCTTCGCCGTCGACCGCTCGGGGCAGATCGACCTCGGCGTCCTCGGGATCAGCGGCGACGCCCGGCGCTACACGCTCGACGGTCATGCCCAGGTCCGCGCGCTGCTCGAGCAGGCATCCGCCGAAGCGCTCGAGCGCGCCCTCGTGGTCCGCGAGGCGGCACCGGCGAGCCTCACCGCCGAGAAGGTCGGCCCGGCACCGGCCGCCGGCCGTGACGCCGCGGTCGTCGTCTCGGTGCTCGGGCCGCTCACCGTCACCGCACCCGGCCCGGTCGCCGACGAGCGCCGTTCGCTCCTCACCGAGCTGGTCACGATGGCCGCGCTCCACCCCTCCGGGCTGCACGAGGCAGTCCTCGAGTCCGGCCTGTGGCCTCGTGGCGTGAGCCGCGACGTCGTCGACCGCACGATCGCCGAGGCGCAGGCCTGGCTGGGCACCGACGCCACTGGCAGCCCACGGCTCTCGCGCAGCGACGACGGCCTGTGGCAGCTCGGCGGCGACGTCTACGTCGACTGGGCGGATCTCCAGGGCGCCGCGCTGGTCCAGGGTCCCGGTCAGGCCGCCGCGTTCGCCCGCGGGCTCGCCCTCGCGCGAGGTGAGGTCTTCGGCGGCACGCCGGCGGGCCGCTACACCTGGCTGGGCTTCCACCGCGCGGCTCGCGACACCCGCGCCCTGGTGGCCAGCATGACCGCTCGCGCGTCGGCGCAGCTCGCCGCGGCGGGAGACCGCGGGGCTGCAGACGCAGCGCTGCGCCACGGCCTGAGCATGGTCCCCGCTGCCGAGATGCTCTGGCGCGACCTGATCAGGCTCCACGCCGGCAACCCCGTCGTGGTCGGCGACGTCGTGAGCGAGATGCGGCGCGCGTTGCCCGGCCACCGCTACGAGGGCGAGACCGAGGCGCTGGTGGCGACGGTGGCGCCGGCACACGCCGCCGAGAGCAGCTCGTAGCGACCGTGGAGCGAGAGCCGCGTCCGTGCGCCTGCTGATCACTGCCGTCGTCGGCGGCAGCCCCGTCGACCTCGCGGTCGACGCGGAGGACGACGCCCGGGTCGGCGACCTCGCGGGCGTGCTGGCCGACGCGTTCCCCGGGGCCGCGCGCCAACCGGTGTCCTCGGGCCCACCCGAGCTGCGGGTGGTCGGCAGCGACGCCAGGCGCTCCGGTCCGGCGCCCGCGCTGTACGTCGGCGACCGGCCGCTCGACGCCACCCAGCCACTGGCCTCCAGCGAGGTCCGCCACGGCGTCGTCCTGGGTGTCGGCGCACCGGCGCCCGGCTCGCTCGCGGAGCCCCGTGGCCTGGCCGAGGTGCGCTACGTGAGCGGCCCGGGCGCCGGGACCGTGATCCGTCTCGACGCCGGTGAGTACACCATCGGCGCGGGTCCGCTGTGCGACGTACGCATCGCCGACGCGGAGCTCCCCGAGCACGCGATCACCCTCACGGTCCACGTCGACGGCAGCGTGTGGCTCGATCCGGCCGCCGAGGTCGTCGGCAGGGCGCGGTCCGCACCGGTGCGGAGCCGGCGGCTGGAGGGTCCGATCGTGCTCGGCACCGAGAAGCGGCAGCTCGTCCGGAAGCCGCGGCCCGGCGAGTCGCTGCCGGACGGCACCATCACCGTGGATCCGGCGGCCGACATCCCGCTCGTCCACCTCGAGCGCAACGCGCTGTCCGGGCACACCGAGTGGACGCCGGGGACGAGCCTGGCGGTGGGCCACACGCTGCTGGCCGTGCAGCCGGTCAGCCCGCCCGACGCCTCGCTGTCGAAGAACCCGTCGGGGGCGACCCTGGACTTCAACCGGCCGCCGCGCCTGCTGCCGCCCGTGCGCCGCACCCAGTTCTCCCTGCCGCAGGAGCCGCGCCGGCCGGAGAAGACGCCGGTCCCGCTGCTGATGATGTTCGTGCCGCTGCTCATGGGCGGCGTGATGTGGATGTTCACCAAGAACGCCCTGTCGCTGATCTTCATGGGGATGACCCCGATCATGGCCCTGGGCAACTTCACGACCGGCCGCCGCCAGGCCAAGCAGCGCTACACGCGCGAGTTCGCCGAGTTCGCCGAGCGCACCAGCCGCATCCAGCAGGAGGCGCTCGAGGGCCTCACCGAGGAGCGGACCTTCCGGCGGCGCGACTTCGCCGACCCCGCCGAGGTCCTGATGACCGCGGTCGGTCCTCGCGCCCGGCTGTGGGAGCGCCGGCAGACCGATCCCGACTTCCTGGTCGCACGCGTGGGCACGGCCGACCTCCCCTCCGAGGTGCACGTCAACAACCCGCAGCGGGAGTCACACCAGGGCGCGTTGGTGTGGACCGCGCCGGACGTGCCGGTCACCGTGGACCTCGCGGCCGTCGGCGTCACGGGCATCTCCGGTCCCGCCGACGAGCGCCGTGGCCTCGCGCGCTGGATCCTCGGCCAGACCGCCGTGCTGCACACCCCGGCCGACGTCGACATGGTGCTGCTGACCGACGCGGGGTCCGCGCCCGACTGGAACTGGGTGCGCTGGCTGCCGCACGTGCGCTCCGACCTCGGCGACTCCGAGCTCGCCCACGTCGGCGTCGACGAGGAGTCCACCGCGCGTCGGATCGCCGAGCTGCACGCGATGATGCAGCAGCGGCGGGCCGCCGCGGACGACGCCGCGTCGATGGGCGGAGCCGGTGCCGGCCCGATGGCGCCGGTGCTGGTGGTGCTCGACGGTGCCAGACGACTGCGGCTGCTGCCCGGCGTACCCGAGCTCCTGCAGTCTGGACCGCGGGTGCGGATGTACTTCCTCTGCCTCGACGCCGACGACCGGCTCCTCCCGGAGGAGTGCCGGGCGGTGCTCAACGCCGTGCAGGGCGACTACGCCGTGCGGGTCACCGGTGAGCCGGTCGTCGAGGGCGTCCGGCCCGACGTGGTCGGCACCGCCTGGTCGGAGATGGTCGCACGCGCGCTCGCGCCGGTCCGCGACGTGAGCGACGTCGCGGCCGGCGGCTCGGTGCCGACGTCGTCACGGCTGCTCGACGTGATCGACCTCGACCCTCCGACCGCCGACAGCGTGCTCGCGCGGTGGCGGTCGGTGGGGCGTACGACGGAGGCGGTGATCGGCGAGGGTGCCGACGGCCCGTTCGCCGTCGACCTGCGCCGCGACGGCCCGCACGGCCTGGTCGCCGGCACCACCGGCTCCGGCAAGTCCGAGCTGCTGCAGACCGTGATCGCGTCGCTCGCGATCGACAACCGGCCCGACGAGATGAACTTCGTGCTGGTCGACTACAAGGGCGGCGCGGCGTTCAAGGACTGCAACAACCTGCCGCACACCGTCGGCATGGTCACCGACCTCGACGGCCACCTGACCACCCGGGCCCTCGAGAGCCTCGGCGCCGAGCTGCACCGTCGCGAGCACCAGCTCGCCGGGGCCGACGCGAAGGACATCGAGGACTACCTGGCGGCGAAGTCACCCGACGACCCGCCGATGCCGCGCCTGCTGATCGTGATCGACGAGTTCGCGGCGCTGGTGGCCGAGCTGCCCGACTTCGTGACGGGGCTGGTCGACATCGCCCGCCGTGGCCGGTCGCTCGGCGTGCACCTGATCCTGGCCACGCAGCGGCCCGCCGGCGTGGTGAGCGCCGAGATCAAGTCCAACACCAACCTGCGGATCGCCCTCCGGGTCACCGACGCCGGCGACTCCCAGGACGTCATCGAGTCGCCGGACGCGGCCCAGATCGCGAAGTCGACACCCGGCCGCGGCTATGCCCGGCTCGGGCACTCGAGCCTGGTCACGTTCCAGTCCTCACGCGTCGGCGGCAGGCCGCGCGGCGCGGACGCGGCCGCCGAGATCAACCTCCGTCCGGTGCAGTTCGAGGCGCTCGGGACGCCCCAGGCGACCGTCGCCGAGGCCGAGGAGGACATCTCGGTGCCGACCGACCTCGCGGCGGTGGTCGCCGCCGCCCGGCAGGCGAGCAGCGAGTCGGGGATCGTCGCGCCGCCGAGCCCGTGGCTGCCCGCGATGGCCGGCCGGATCACCCTCGACGAGCTCGTCGGCGACTTCCCGGCAGCCGTCCCGAGCGCGGAGAACCCGGTGATCCCGTTCGGCCTGGTCGACGTACCGTCCGAGCAGCGCCGCGACGTCGCCACCTTCGACGTCGCTCGTGGCGGTCACCTCGGTATTGTCTCCGCCCCGCGCGCAGGGCGGTCGACCGTGCTGCGCGCGATCGCGGGCGCGATCGGCCGGTTCACCAGCCCGGCCGACGTCCACCTGTACGGCGTCGACTGCGGCAACAACGCGCTGCTTCCCCTGGTCGGCCTGCCGCACGTCGGGGCCGTGGTGACCCGTGACCAGACCGACCGGATGGACCGCCTGGTCGCCCGGTTGCGCCAGACCATCTCCGAGCGCCAGCAGCAGCTGGCCATCGGCGGCTTCGCCGACGTCACCGAGCAGCGCGCGCACGTCGCGCCCGCCGACCGGCTGCCCTACCTGGTGGTGCTCTTCGACCGCTGGGAGGGCTTCTTCCAGGTGTACGACGGCCTCGACGGTGGCCGCCTGGTCACCGGCTGGCAGCAGATCATGCAGGAGGGGGCGGCGGTCGGCATCAAGGTCGTGATGACCGGCGACCGCACACTGACCATCGGGCGGATGTCCACCCTCTTCGACGACAAGCTGATGCTGCGGATGGTGGATCCCTCGGACTTCGGCACGATCGGGATGACCTCCAAGCAGGTGCCGACCTCGATGCCCGAGGGCCGCGGCTTCCGGGCCGACGGCCTGCGCGAGACCCAGGTCGTGCTGCTGGCGGAGGACCCCGCGGGGACCGCCCAGGTCGCCGCGCTGCAGGCGATCGGCCGGGCCGCGTCGGCCGAGCACCCGGACGTCCCGCGCGATCTCCGGCCGTTCCGGCTGGACGTGCTGCCGGTCCGGATCGGGATCGACCAGGCCTCCGAGCTCCTCGACGCGCCCCTGGGACCGACCTCTCTGGCTCTCGCGGTGGGCGGCGACAACCTGGCCGTGCGCACCCTGGATGCCCTCGAGCACGGACCGGCGCTGCTCGTGACCGGGTCCCGCCGCTCGGGGAGGTCGACCGTCCTCCGCACGATGGCGACGTACGCACTCGGCACCGGATGGCAGGTGCTCTTGGTGACGCCGCGGATCAGCCCGCTGCGCGACCTGGCCGGCCGCGCGGGTGTCCACGGGCCGCTCGACGCGACCAGTGACGAGACCGAGGTGAAGGCGCTGGTCGACCGGCTGCTCGCCGACGACGCGCCCGTCCTCGCGCTGGTCGACGATGTCGAGCTGGTCGGTGCCGACGGCTGGCTGGCGACCCTGCTCGCCGAGCTCGTCGACCGGATGCGCGACACGGGCTCGGTGCTCGCTGCCGCCGGCACCCCCGCCGAGATGGGGGGCCTCTACCGGGGACCGGTCGTCGCCCTCAAGCGGTCCGGCTCCGGCCTGATGCTCTCGCCGCAGGGCTCCACCGACCCGGACATGTTCGGCGTCTCCATGGCGCGATCGCTGCTCGGCCAGTCACTCCCCCCGGGAGGCGGCTACCTGATGCGCGCGGGCCTCCCGCCGGAGCGGGTCCAGGTCATCTGGCCCGACTGACGGCCGCGCGCAGGAGCATGCCCGGAAGTCTTTTCCGAGATCCTTGCGCCGGTGTGTTTCGTGGCAGAACCAGGGGGGTAGAACGCTTGCACTGGCTCGAGACGAAGTACCCGCCCAGGGTGCCGGGGCCGATCAGGAAACCAAACTCGGAGAGGAAATCACCATGGCTGAAGTTGGTGGCGATCTCGAGACCCTGCGCAACCTGCACAAGGGCCTCGACGACCACGCTCAGAAGGCACTGGACTTCAAGACCGCGCTCGACGGCCACGTGAACCAGGCCGTCTGGAAGGGCGCCAACGCGGACAAGTTCCGGTCCGCGTGGGAGGAGTTCAAGCCGCACTTCGACAAGCTGCACACCGCGCTCAGCGAGGGACGCGACGACGTCCGCACGCAGCACAACAACATCGCTGCCGCGACGGGCGAGTCCGCCTCCATCTGAGCGGACCGGGGACTCGGAAGGACCAGGCGCCGCCGGTGTCTGGTCCTTCTCCGTCCTGAGTCCGCCCAGCCCATCCGCGAACGACGCCGATCAGGAGCACCATGCCCACGCTGGACACGCTGCGCCGCCGGATCAGCATCAGCGAGCAACAGCTCGAGGTGCTCCGGCTGGTCTCCAACGGAGAGATCGCCGATCTCCCCGAGGCGACCATGCCGCTGATCGACGCCGGCCTGATCGCCGGTGACGGCACGGTCCACCCGCTGGTGGCCGACCTGGCCGAGGCGATGAGCCGGCCGCTCCTGGAGCTCTGGATCGAGACGATGAGCCAGCAGGGGCCGACGGTCAGCCACGTCGTGGTCCGCGGCGACGAGGACCTCTGGTACACCGACCCCTGGCCCGGTGCGGCTGACGGCGACGAGGTCGTATTCGTCAAGGACGAGCTGCCCCAGCTGCTCTGGATCGTGGCCCGGCTGGTCGGCTTCCGGCGCAGCACCCCGCCGCATGCGGCCCGGCCGGTGACCGCACGGCTCGGCACCGTGGCCTCGCTCCTCGCCGCCTTCTCGGCCGAGGCCGGCGGCGAGTGGGACGACGTGCGCACGGTCGCGATCGCCAAGCTCGACGACCTCTTCGGATCGCTGTCACCCGAGCAGCGCGAGATGTGGATCGGGGTGCTCGCGACCCTCGCCGGCACCTGGCGGGTCACGTGCGCCTGGGGACCCGAGACGCGGCACTCCCGCGGACTGGCGGTCTGGGACTGCGGGTCCGGCGGCTTCTGGGTGCGTACGACGCCCGCGGAGCCGCTGCTCCCCGAGCACATCACTCCGGACGGCGAGGCGACCTTCGTGCCGACCAGCGGTGGCGACCTCTGGAAGGCGTTCGCCGAGCTGCTGCCGTCGAAGGCGGAGCTCACCGAGGCCGCCGAGCTGATCGGCCGGACCGGCGGTGATGCCGGGTGACCAAAGCGGTCTTCGTGGACAAGCACGTCCTCACCGCCACCGCCGACGCTCTGACCAGGCTCGCGGCGGACCTGCCCGGCCTGCTCAGCGCCGCCGACGGGCTCGACGTGGGCGGCGAGGTCGCGCAGCTGCGCGCGGCTCCCACGTGGGCGTCCGAGACCGCCGTCGACCTGCGCGCGCGGGTCGGACTCGTCGAGCGCCTCGAGCACGGCGACACCCACTTCAAGGCGTTCACCGTCTCTCCCGAGGAGCTCCGGCAGATGGCCGGGGGCTCGATGGCCGTCGACGAGCAGCTCTACACGCTCGAGGCCGCCCAGATCGCCAAGCGCAAGGGCGAGCACGGCATCCTCGACTGGGACGGAGCCCAGAACTTCTCGGACTGGATCGAGAAGGTCGAGGCGCGCGCGCTCGCGCACCTGCCGCTGCTCAACGACAAGGGCGAGCTCATCGAGAAGGGCATCCACGCCTTCGACGAGTACCAGGACCTCCTCAAGACCGCCGGGATGACCGGCGTGGCCGTGACGGCCCTGGGCAAGACCCAGGCCTACAGCCTGCTGTTCAAGGTGACCAGCCGCTGGGGCGACCTCGGGGTCGACGCGCTGCGAGCCCGCGGCATGCTGCAGCAGGCCGACTGGCTGCGCCGCGGCATCTCCGCGGTCGACAGCATGTACCTCTCCGGCAAGCGCACCCTGTACGCCCCGGGCACCGCACTGCCGTGGCTGAAGGCCCAGGCAGTGAAGTACATCCTGAAGTCCCAGACGTTCGACGACGCCCTGGCGGCGGCCCGCACGGCGACCAACGTGCGCGGTGAGGCATCGGTCGGCGCCCGGATCCTGAACACCCCGTTCATCCGCGACAACATGGACCGGCTGGTCACGATCGCCAAGTCCGACGGCGCCGGGCGGATCGCGAACATCACCGGCAACGTCTTCGGCCGGCCGTGGACGACGACGGTGCTCAACGAGGCCGGTGTCGCCGAGACGGTGGTGGTCGGCCGCAACGCCACCAACCTGCTGCGGGTGGCCGGCGCCGACGGCGTGCTGACGAGCATGAAGGTGGCCGGCGGGCTGCGCGTCCTCGGTGTCGCCGGCAGTGCGTTCGCCACCGTCGACAGCGGCATCGGGCTCTACAACTCGATCTCCTCCGGCGAGCTCGCCAGGAACTGGTCCGAGGGCGGCACCCAGGGCAAGGCCAAGGTGATCGGCGACATCGCCGAGGTCGGCTTCAACGCCTCGCTGACCGCGGCGATGGTGGCCCCCAACCCTGTCACCTGGGGTGCGGTGGCGGTCACCGGCGTCGTGTACGGCGGTGCGCGGCTCGTCGAGCACTGGGACGACGTCACGGACGCCGTCGGCGACGCCGCCGACTGGACCGGTGACAAGATCGGCGACGCCGCGGACGCCGTCGGCGACACGATCGGCGACGGCGTCGACGCGATCAAGAAGTCCCCGATCAACCCCGGCAACTGGTTCTAGGAGATCAGGTGGCGACATCCGAGGAGCTCTTCGAGAAGGCCCGGCTGCTCCGCGCGCTCGCGCAGGACATCGAGACGTCGTGCGATGCGGCGAACACCGCCGCCCAGGGGTCGACCTGGGACTGTGACAACGCCACCGAGGTGCGGGGTGCGATCAGCGGGTTCAAGGGCGCAGCGGGCCGGGCCGCGCAGGGCATCCGGGAGCGCGCGAGCACGATCTCGCAGCAGGCGCACGACAAGCAGGCCGACGAGCTTGCCGCCGCCAAGGCGCCCGGTGGCCACGAGCCCGGCTATCGATGACCGGCGGAGCTGACTGGCTCGAGCCGCTCGGAGGGCCCGGGGGGATCGAGGTGCAGGAGCTGCTGCACCCGGACGCCTGGGCGCGCTACTTCGCGGCCGATCCCGGGGTCGAGCTCGCGCTCGCGACGCTCACGCTCCACGGGACTCGGCTGGAGGTCGTCGCCACCCGGGTGCACCGCTCACTGCGTGCCGGTGACGACGTGCTCGTCGACCTCGACCTGAGCGGCGACGCCGATCCTTCGGGCGGCTACCGGAGGCCGCTGTCGCTGCGAGGGACCGCCGGAAGCGTCGAGCTGCAGACCGACCCGTCGCGGCCCTCGCTGCTGCGAGGAGCGCTGCGCTACCTGCGGGTGGTCGTGGGCGAGCAGACCTGGGTGTGGCACTTCGAGGGCGGGCGGGCCGCGGGTGAGCGCCTGGTGCTCTCCCCTGGTGCGCAGCCAGGCGACGGTCCGGCGCTGGTGACGACCAGTCCGGCGGCGCACGGCAGGTCGCTGGGCAACCCGACCGGTGGCGCCACCGCGGACACGCACGTGACGAGCTGGGAGCCCGTCGCGACCGCGCTCGAGGTCGCCCTGGTCGAGCTGCTCGTGGTGTCGCGGCTGGACGGCCTCGTGGACTACCGACCCGCGCGGGTCGCCGAGGGGGTCAGCGAGCTCCTGGAAGTCGCGCCGAGACCCGACGCGAACACGGAGTGAGGCCGCGCGACCCGGTCAGGCGGTTGCGTCGAGGGCGGTGAGGAGACCGAGCAGCAGGCCTCGGCGGTCCCTCGTGGGCACGCTGACACGACGGTTGCCGAGCCCGTCGTCGCGGAGCTCGAGGGTGACCAGGTCGTCGCCCAGCGTGGTGCCGTAGGCGCCGCCGAGCAGCCGCCCACGACCGCGGTCGACCTGACGCTCGCCCGGCAGCTGCAGCGTCGTCGCCGAGGTGCCGAGCCGTTGCGCGAGGCTCGGGTCGGCCCGCTGCGCGAGCATCCGTACCCACTGCGGCTCGATCTGGGCCACGGGCACCCGGTCGCGACCGACCCGGAGCGTCTCGCGGGTCAGCGTCACGGCGCCGTAGCGGTTGATCGACCAGAGGGTGAGCAGCCAGATCAGCAGGATCGGGCTGAACCCCCCGATCGCGGCGACCACGGTGATGCCGCGGAAGTCCGGGAGGTCCTTGACCACCATGACGGCGGTGAAGGCGAGAAGCAGGGCGAAGGGGATCGCCCAGCCGCGACGGGACACCGGCTTGCGCGCGTAGATCACCTCGTCGGACACGGTGACGAGGCTACCCAGCCGGCGCGCCCCGGAATCCTCGGGCCGGGAGATTCCTGCCGCGAACGGAAATAGCCGGACGCGGGCCATAGTTGTGCCTGACGCGAGAAGTTGAGTTGAATCGACTCAACTTGTTTGCCAGACTCGGTAGCGACGCGCAGGATGGCCACGAGCACGGAACACCCGCTGCAACAGGCCTGACGCCGTCTCCCCGAGACCCGCAGTCAACACCGCCCGGCGCCCGCCGGGCCCAGATGGAGGTAACCCAACATGGCACGAGCGGTCGGCATCGACCTCGGCACGACGAACTCCGTCGTGGCCGTCCTCGAAGGTGGCGAGCCCACCGTCATCGCGAACGCCGAAGGTGCGCGTACGACGCCGTCCGTCGTCGCCTTCGCGAAGTCCGGCGAGGTCCTCGTCGGCGAGGTCGCCAAGCGTCAGGCGGTCACGAACATCGACCGCACCATCCGCTCGGTGAAGCGCCACATGGGCACCGACTGGAAGACCAAGATCGACGACAAGGACTTCACCCCGCAGCAGATCAGCGCGTTCGTGCTGCAGAAGCTCAAGCGCGACGCGGAGGCCTACCTCGGCGAGCCGGTCACCGACGCGGTCATCACCGTGCCGGCGTACTTCTCCGACGCGCAGCGCCAGGCCACCAAGGAGGCGGGCGAGATCGCCGGCCTCAACGTGAGCCGGATCGTCAACGAGCCGACCGCGGCGGCACTCGCCTACGGCCTGGACAAGGGTGACGACCAGACCATCCTCGTCTTCGACCTCGGTGGCGGCACGTTCGACGTGTCCCTGCTCGAGATCGGCGAGGGCGTGGTCGAGGTGAAGGCGACCAGCGGCGACAACCACCTCGGTGGTGACGACTGGGACCAGCGGGTCGTCGAGTGGATGGTCAAGAAGTTCAAGGACAACAACGGCGTCGACCTGAGCAAGGACAAGATCGCGCTGCAGCGCCTCCAGGAGGCCGCGGAGAAGGCGAAGATCGAGCTGTCCAGCTCCAGCGAGACGACGATCCACCTGCCCTACATCACCCACGGTGAGTCCGGCCCGCTGCACTTCGAGGAGAAGCTGACCCGCGCGGAGTTCCAGAAGATGACCGCCGACCTGCTCGACCGCACCAAGGAGCCGTTCAAGCAGGTGCTCAAGGACGGTGGCGTGGCGGTGGCCAACATCGACCACGTCGTGCTGGTCGGCGGATCGACCCGGATGCCGGCCGTGACCGACCTGGTCAAGGAGCTGCTCGGTGGCAAGGAGCCGAACAAGGGCGTCAACCCCGACGAGGTCGTCGCCGTCGGCGCCGCGCTCCAGGCCGGTGTCCTCAAGGGCGAGGTCAAGGACGTCCTGCTGCTCGACGTCACGCCGCTCAGCCTCGGCATCGAGACCAAGGGCGGGGTGATGACGAACCTCATCGAGCGCAACACCACGATCCCGACCAAGCGCTCGGAGATCTTCACCACCGCCGACGACAACCAGCCGTCGGTGGAGATCAAGGTCGCCCAGGGCGAGCGCCAGATGTGGGCGCAGAACCAGCCGCTGGGCAACTTCGAGCTGACCGGCCTCCCGCCGGCACCCCGTGGCGTGCCGAAGATCGAGGTCACCTTCGACATCGACGCCAACGGCATCGTGCACGTGTCCGCGAAGGACCAGGGCACCGGCAAGGAGCAGTCGATGACGATCTCCGGCGGCAGCGCGCTGTCGAAGGACGACATCGACCGGATGGTCAAGGACGCCGAGAAGTACGCCGAGGAGGACGCCCGGCGTCGCGAGACCGTCGAGACCCGCAACCAGGCCGACAGCCTCGTCTACAGCACGGAGAAGTTCGTCTCCGAGAACGACGAGAAGCTGCCCGACGACGTGAAGACCGAGGTCCGCGCCGACGTCGACGCGCTGAAGAAGCTGCTCGAGGACCAGGACGTCGACAAGGACACCCTGGCCGCGGCGGTCACGAAGCTCGGGGAGTCCAGCCAGAAGATGGGTGCCGCGCTGTACGCCGCCAACGAGGCGGAGGGCAGTGCTGCGGCGGGTTCCGCGGCGAGCGAGGAGGCGGCCGACGACGACGTCGTCGACGCCGAGATCGTCGACGAGCCGGGCGAGGACGACGCCAAGTGACCCAGGAGTTCCCGGACGTCGAGTCGCCCCAGGGGCCGCAGGAGACTGCTGCCCCTGGGGGCGGCGCGCCGGCCGCAGCGGGCGGACTGTCCAGCGACGCCTCGACGGAGTCGACCACCGGCGACGCGGCCTCGACCGACGGGCCGGAAGGCACCGAGGCCGAGGAGGACGAGCTGACCCGGGCGAGGCGCGAGCTGGCTGAGCGCACCGGTGACCTCCAGCGGCTGCAGGCGGAGTTCCTCAACTACAAGCGGCGGGTCGAGCGCGACCGCGACCTGGTCCGTGAGAACGCCGTCTTCGCCGTGCTGAGCCCGATGCTCGACGTGCTCGACAGCATCGACCGCGCCCGCGACGCCGGCGAGCTGGAGGGCGGCTTCAAGGGTGTCGCCGACCAGCTCGAGCGGATCGTCACCGGGCTGGGCCTGACCAAGTACGGCAAAGCCCGGCGACCCGTTCGACCCGACGCACCACGAGGCGCTGTCCCACGTCGGCACCGACCCGGACGTCGACGTGGTGACCTGCAAGCACATCGCGAAGTCCGGCTACCGCATCGGCGACCGGGTGGTGCGGGCCGCACAGGTCCTGGTCGTCGACCCGGAGCCGCTCGATGCCCCCCGGGACGACGCCGACGCGCCGCCGGCGGGGGACTGAGGACGACCGGCTCGATCAGAGAGGAAGGGGGTGACCCGTGGCCAACAACGCTGACTGGGCGAACAAGGACTTCTACCAGGTCCTGGGTGTCGACAAGGACGCCGATGCGGCGACCATCAAGAAGGCCTACCGCAAGCTGGCGCGGGCCAACCACCCCGACTCCAAGCCGGGCGACAAGGCGGCCGAGGAGCGCTTCAAGCAGATCGCCGAGGCCTACGACGTCGTCGGCGACGCGGAGAAGCGCAAGGAGTACGACCAGATGCGCTCGATGTTCGCCGGTGGGTTCCCCGCGGGCGGCAGCGGGTTCAGCACCGGCGGCTTCGGCGGCTCGACGGCCGGCTTCGACATCTCCGACCTGTTCGGCGGCCTCTTCGGAGGCGGCGGCACCGGAGCGGGCCGCCCGGGAGCGCGACGGGCAGCACGGGGCGCCGACCTGGAGACCGAGGCGACCATCGAGTTCACCGATGCCGTCGACGGCACGACCGTCGGGCTCCGGCTCGCCTCGGACTCCACCTGCGAGACGTGCCACGGCACCGGCGGCAAGCCGGGCACGACGCCGCACGTCTGCCCCACCTGCGACGGCGCCGGCATGGTGGTCAGCTCCGTCGGTGGCGCCTTCTCGATGAACGAGACCTGTCCCACCTGCCACGGCCGCCAGCTGATCTACGACGAGGCCTGCCCGACGTGCCACGGCTCGGGCCGCGGCCGGTCGAGCCGCACCCTTCAGGTGCGCATCCCGGCCGGGGTGAAGGACGGCCAGCGGATCCGGCTCAAGGGCAAGGGTGCGCCCGGCGACAACGGCGGCCCGGCGGGCGACCTCTTCGTCACCGTGCACGTCCGCAGGCACTCGGTGTTCGGCCGCAAGGGCGACCACCTGACGCTGACGGTCCCGGTGACCTTCGACGAGGCGGCGCTCGGCGCCGAGATCAAGGTGCCGACCCTCGGCGGTGCGCCCGTCACCCTGCGGATCCCGGCCGGCACTCCGAACGGCCGGGTCTTCCGGGTGCGCGGCCGCGGTGCGTCCCGCAAGGACGGCAGTCGCGGTGACCTCCTGGTCACCGTCGAGGTGGAGGTCCCGGCGCAGCTCGACGACGCAGCACGCGCGGCCGTCACGGCGTACCGGGAGGCGACCGCGGGACGCGACCCGCGGGCCGCGCTGTTCGAGAGGAGCACCTGATGCCTCGCCACACCCCGCGCAGCAGCCTGGGCAACCCGGGACCGGCGACGCCGGTCTACGTGATCAGCGTGGCGGCCGAGCTGACCGGCCTGCACCCGCAGACGCTCCGGCAGTACGACCGCGCCGGCCTGGTCTCGCCGGGCCGCACCGGTGGTGGCGGCCGGCGCTACTCGCTCGACGACATCGAGCTGCTGCGCTTCGTGGCCGAGCTGACCGCTGCCGGGATCGGGCTCGAGGGAGTGCGTCGCATCCTCGAACTGGAGAACCAGGTCGCCGCCCTGCGCGCGCGCAACTCCGAGCTGGGCGCGCAGGTGCGTGAGCTGCGCGCCGCCCTCGACGCGGCGGCCTCGGCGCTCGCCGAGCGCCGCCCGAACCTCCCGGTGCTGCGACCGCGCGGAAGCATCCATCCGTTCGGCTGATCTGCGGCGCCGCCCACCAGACCGCCGCCCAGTGACCCTCGGTGCGCCCAGCCGTTAGTGTCAGCGACGACCCGACAGGGTGCGCGCGACAGGATGTGGGGCAGCGGCGGTGGCACTGGAGATCGACTGGTTCTTCACCGACGTCGACAAGCACGGCTGGATCCACATCGCCACGATCCCGGTCTTCACCGGCGTCGTCGGCTGGCTGATCAACTGGACCGGCCTGATCATGTTGTTCAACCCGGTGCGGTTCCACGGCGTGACCGTGCCCGGTCTCCGGCAGCTCTCGCGAGTCCTGCCGCGCAAGCTCCAGGAGGTGCCGGGCTTCCTGCAGGGCGGCATCGGGTGGCAGGGGATCGTCCCGGCCCGGGCCGCCAAGATGGGCAGCATCGCCGTCGACAAGGCCATCGCGAAGCTCGGCACTCCTGCGGAGTTCTACCAGCAGCTCGAGCCCGACCAGATCGCCGAGCACATCGTCAGCGTGTTCCAGCCGGACATGCCGAAGATGATCGAGGACATCATGGCTCGCGAGCACCCGAGCCTCTGGCGCGACCTTCCGCGGCCGGCACGCCAGGCCGTGATCGCGCGGGTGCAGGCCCAGCTGCCGACCGTCGTACGCAGCATCACCGACCAGATCGGGGTGCACATCGACCAGCTGCTCGACCCGAAGGTCATGGTGATCAACCACTTCCAGAGCAACCCGGCCCTGGTCGTGCGGATCTTCCGTGACTTCGGCCAGAAGGAGCTGAACCTGATGGTGGCCTTCGGGTTCATCTTCGGCTTCGTGCTCGGCATCCCCGTGGCGATGGTCGACCACTGGTTCGGGCTGTGGTGGCTGCTGCCGGTGCTCGGGGTGCTCGTCGGCTGGACCACGAACGCGCTCGGCATGTGGCTGATCTTCGAGCCGCCCGAACCCCGACGGATCCTCGGCATCAAGGTGCACGGGCTGTTCCTGCGTCGCCAGGACGAGGCGGCGGAGGTCTACGCCCAGATCATCGCCGACGACGTCATCACGCTGGAGCGGATCGGTGACTTCCTCCTCGACGGGCCGCGTGGCGACCGGACCCGGCAGATGCTCGCCACGGCGATGCGGCCGGCGATCGACCAGGCGGCGGGACCGGTCCGCGGCGCCGTCCGGATCGCCGTCGGCACGAAGCGGTTCGACAACATCCGCGACGCCGTCGCGACCGAGGCCGTCGACCGGACGATCACCCCCTTCCGCGACCCGGCGTTCAGCAAGCGGCAGGCCGACAAGATCCGCACCCTGGTCGCTGCGCGCACCAAGGAGCTGCCGCCGCGCGACTTCGTCGAGATGATGCGCTCGGCGATCAGGGAGGACGAGTGGATGCTCTACGCCCACGGCGCGATCATGGGGTTCGCGGGTGGGCTGATCCACCTCGGCATCTTCGGAGTGGGGGGTTCGTGAGCGAGTACCGGATCAGGCCCGACCGCACGCCGGCAGTCTGGGACGGCGCCGCCGAGGCGCTCCCCGGCGTTGCGCGGATCGCGGGCACGGCGGCGCTGCGCTCGGCCTCGTGGGCACTCGGCTCGGGCGTTCGCTCGGCCCGCAACCTCGCCCGGGCCATGACGGACCCGGCGGCCGCCGGAGAGCTGGTCAGGGGAGTCGCGGAGGACGTGGCCGAGGCATCGCGGGCGATCTCCGATGTCGCGTCGGCCGTCTCCAGCGGTACGCCGCTGCCCCGGGCGCTGCTCCAGGCCACGCTCTCGCTGTCGTCGGTGATCGCGTCCAGCGAGGACCACGAGCACGACGGCGAGAAGACGCTGCGTGAGCGCGGCGAGGACCTGCTCCGCCGCTCGCGGGACGTCTGGAGCGACGACGAGGCGCACCCGGCGTACGGGCGGATCCTCGAGGAGCTGGCGCCCGACGAGGCCCGCATCCTGCTGCTCCTCCTGCGCGGGGGCCCGCAGCCCTCGGTCGACGTGCGCACCGGCGGGCCCGTCGGCATGCTCAGCTCGTCGCTGATCGCCGGCGGGCTGACGATGATCGGTCCGCGCGCCGGCGCACGCTACCTCGACGAGGTGCCGGCGTACCTGAACAACCTGTTCCGCCTCGGGCTGATCTGGTTCTCCCGCGAGCAGCTCGAGGACCCGCTGGAGTACCAGGTCGTCGAGGCACAGCCGGACGTCCTCGAGGCGATGCACTCGGTGCGCTTCCCCAAGGTGGTGCGCAGGTCGATCCACCTCACCCCGTTCGGCGTGGACTTCTGCCGCACCTGCCTGGTCGACGCCGACGAGGTCCGTGACCTGCCGGAGCAGGGGCTGCCCCAGGACTAGGGGCACCCGGTGTCAGCGCAGCAGCGGTCCGGGGATCCGGTAGCCGTTCACGCGCAGCACGCGGGCGCCCCGCAACCGCGCCCGGTCAGAGGGGTGCGTGAAGTCGAGAGCGTCGGCGATCCGGTTGACGGTGTTGAAGGCGAAGGCGACGTAGACCGCCTCGAGGAGCGCATCGTCGTCGACGCCCGCCGCGCGTGCCGCGGCGACGTCGTGGTCGCCGACCCCGTCGGGCGAGACGGTGAGTGCCTCGACGAACCGCGCTGCAGCGGTCGCCCGCGGGCCGAACCGGCCGTCACGCCAGTCGTCGTCGACCGCAGTGCCGAGAGCGCGCCCGGCGATGGCAGCGTGCGTGCCGACGCAGAACGAGCACGAGTTCGCCCTCGACACGACGGCGGCGAAGAGCTCACGGTCGCCGACCGACCACGCCGATCGGCCGCGCAGGGCCAGCTGCACCAGCGCCAGGAACGGCTTGCCGAAGAAGGCGGGGCGCCGCATCGACGCCTTGGCCACGTCGTCGATCTCCGCGCCGGCGCGGCGCGTCAGGGCGATGAACGCCCGCTGGCTCAGCGTCCGTCCGCGCGCATATTCGGGCAGCCTCATCAGGGCGCAGCTTCCCGGCCGAGCAGCGCCAACCCGGCGGCGAGCCGCCGGTCGGCAGCGCCGAGCGCGGCCGCGACGGTGAGCTCGAAGATCGCGTCGTCGGCGAGCCCGTCCGCGCGCAGCCCGTCGACGTGGGCGTCGGTGATCCGGTACGCCTTCTCACGCACGGTGTCGAGGTAGGCGGCGAGAGCGGCGTCCGGAGCGCTCCCGTCGTACGCCGCTCGCCGTGCGGCTGTGGGCGTCACCGCCTCTGCCTCCAGCACCGCCCGGCGCAGGTCCCGGGCCGCGGCGGCCAGCAGGTCGGCTCGAGCCCTCTTCCGCATGGGCTCACCAGACCACGTCGCTCGCCCGCGGGCAATCAGGACGAACGGCGGAGCGGAGGGGTTGCCGTGCGTGCTCAGCGCCGGCGCAGCCGGACCACCTCGTCCTCGAGCGTGAGCACCCGGTCGACGCCGGCGAGGTTGAGGCCGTCGTCGAGCAGCTCGCGGATCCGGACCAGCCGGTCGATGTCCTCCTCGCTGTAGCGCCGGGTGCCGCCGTCGGTCCGCTCGGGGGAGACCAGCCCGCGGCGTTCGTAGACGCGGAGGTTCGCGATCGCGGTGCCCGAGAGCTCGGCGGCGACCGAGATCGCGTACAGGGCGTGACGGCGGCTGCGCACGGCGCCTCCTCGATCAGTTCGCTCTTGACCTTCGCTGCTGCCAGCGTTATATAGAAAGTGTAATCGCAGTGTCAGATCCTGCGACCTCACGACATCGAAAGGAAGACCACCATGTTGCTGCGCACAGCAGATCCGTTCCGTGAGTTCGACCGGCTTGCCCAGCAGCTGCTGGGTGCCGACGGCACCATCAACCGGCCGGCCGTCATGCCGATGGACGCGTGGCGCGAGGGTGACGTGTTCGTCCTCGAGTTCGACCTTCCCGGCGTCGCCCAGGAGACCATCGACCTCGACGTCGAGCGCAACGTGCTGACCGTCAGGGCCGAGCGGGTGGCCGGCAACGGCGACTGGGAGATGCTCGCGACCGAGCGGCCACGCGGGCTGTTCAGCCGCCAGCTGGTCCTCGGCGACAACCTCGACCTCGACCACATCGAGGCGGTCTACGACGACGGCGTCCTGCGCCTGAAGGTGCCGGTCGCCGAGCAGGCGAAGCCGCGCAAGATCGCGATCCAGGTGGGTTCGTCGGACCAGGAGAGCAAGGCGATCTCCGCCTGAGGGCATGGCCCGGGCCGCCGTACGCCGCGTGGCCCGGGCCCGCGCCGCCGCACGGGCGCCCGGACCGGTCCGGTCCGGGCGCCTGGTCTGTCTCAGGCCCGTGCGCCTGCGGCGGCCCGCGGCCAGGGGCGGCCCTCGAGTGCCTCGATCGAGGTGTTCAGCTTCTCCAGCATCCGGTGCAGCTCGGCGACCTCCTCGGCACTCCAGCCCTCGACGACGCGACCGACCTGTGCCTGGAGGACCTCACGGTCGCCGCGAAGCAGGTGCAGCCCGGCTGCCGTCGGCCGGAGCACGCGGGCGACCGCCCCGGAAGGGTCGGGGATGCGCTCGGCGAGCCCGGCCCGCAGGAGTGCGTTGACCTGCCGGTTCACGGTGGACGGGTCGAGCCGGAACGCCTCGGAGAGCTGCTTGAGGTTCATCGCACCCAGCTCGAGGCGGCTCAGCAGCGCGTAGCCGGAGCGGTCCAGCAGCCGCTCGGGGCTGCTCTGGCTCGCATGCAGGTGGTGGCGTGCCAGCAGGGACAGCTCGACCTCGAGTGCGGCGATCTGTGGATCCGTCAACGTGGCGCACCTCTCGTCGGTCGGTGTGCATCGTACACAGCGAAATGTGTACGATGCACATCGACGCGGCCACCGGGCCGCCTTCACTTCGAAGGATCGCGGATGGGGTCTCGACCGAGCTCGACCACGGAGAGCCCGACGACCACCGCGAGGGAGCCGCACCCGCGACCGGCGGTGGTGATCGCGGTTGCCTGCTACTGCGGGATCGTGGCGGCTCTCACGCAGACATTGATCATCCCGCTCGTGCCCGAGCTGCCGCGACTCCTGCACACGTCGCCGTCGAACGCGTCGTGGGCGATCACCGCGACCCTGCTCGCCGCCGCCGTGATGATGCCGATCATCGGGCGCCTGGGCGACATGTTCGGCAAGCGGCTGACGCTGCTCGTCAGCCTGAGCGCGCTGGCCGTCGGCTCACTGATGTGCGCGCTGTCCGGGTCCCTCGAGGTCGTCGTGGCCGGGCGCGCGCTGCAGGGCTTCTCGATGGGCGCGATCGCGCTGGGCATCAGCATCATGCGCGACGAGCTGCCCCCCGAGCGGGTCGGCTCCGCGGTCGCGCAGGTGAGTGCAACCCTCGGCGTCGGTGGCGCGATCGGCCTTCCGGTTGCCGCGGTGATCGCGGAGAAGGGCAGCTGGCACGCTCTGTTCTGGGTGGCCGGCGCGCTGGCCGTCCTCGGGGTCGTGGCGGTCGCCCTGCTCGTCCCCGAGTCGCCGGTCAGGACACCGGCGCGCTTCGACGTACTCGGCGCGGTCGGTCTGGCCGCAGCGCTGCTGATGCTGCTGGTCGCGATCACCAAGGGCGGCGACTGGGGCTGGGGCGACAACCTGACCGTGGGACTGGTCGCTGGTTCGCTGGTGGTCTTTCTGGTCTGGGGCTTCTGGGAGCTGCGCACCTCCGCACCGCTGGTGGACCTGCGCGTCTCGGCTCGGCCGCAGGTGCTGTTCACGAACATCTCCTCCGTAGCGGTGGGATTCGCGATGTACGGGATGTCGCTGATCCCGACCCAGCTGCTGATGGCGCCCGAGGAGACCGGCTACGGCATGGGTCGCACGATGATCCAGGCCGGCCTGCTGCTGGCGCCGAGCGGCCTGGTGATGTACCTCTTCTCCGGTGTCGGCGCCCGCGTCTCGGCTGCGCGCGGACCGCGCACGAGCCTCGCCACAGGCATCGTGGTGATCGGCCTCGGCTACGTCTCGGCCCTGTTCCTGCGCGAGCACCCGTGGGAGATCACCCTCGCCACGGTGTTCATCGGTGCCGGGATCGGCATCGCGTACGCCGCCATGCCGGCGCTGATCATGGGCGCCGTGCCGATCACCGAGACCGCCGCGGCGAACGGGCTGAACGCCCTCATGCGCTCGATGGGCACCTCGCTGTCGTCGGCCGTGGTCAGCGTGGTGCTCGCCCACGAGGTCGTCCACCTCGGCTCCGCGGTGCTGCCGTCGTCGCACGGGTTCACCGTGGCGCTCCTGGTCTCCGCCGGAGCCGCCGTGGTCGCCCTCGGCTTCAGCCTGGCGATCCCGCGGCCGGCGCGCGCCGCCCAGGCCGAGGCCTCGGTGGTCCACGAGGCCGCCGACCTCGCCTCGACCCCGGCCTGACGGGCGGCGCCAGGGAGCGCCCGGGCTGCTGCGGCTCGGCTGCTGCGCACACCGACATGCGAATGTCGCTCGTGTGGCCGATGGGCGCCCGATCGGCCACTTCGGCGACATTCGCATGTCCGGGTGCGAGAGCGGGTCGTCCACCGCCGACGTCCGCCCGAGAATCCTCGAGGTTGAGTGGAATGGACTCAACTTTGCCCGCGTTGAACCAGTGACGGATGCGCCCGGATCCGTCACGATCAGCACGAGAGCCAAGGGGGAGTGCCTGCATGGACGGATCGAAGTTCACCTCGCGCAGCGTCGAGGTGATCAACGCTGCCCACACCGCGGCCGTGGCCGCCGGCAACAGCCAGGTCGAGCCGGCGCATCTCGCGATCGCGCTGCTCCGCCAGGAGGGCGGCCTTGCGCCGTCATTGCTGACGAAGGTGGGCGCCGACGTCGACAAGCTGAGCCACCAGCTCGACGAGCTCGTGTGGAAGCTGCCGAAGGCGACCGGCGCGACGGTGCAGACGCCGGGGACGTCTCCGGCACTGACGCGGGTGCTCGCGAAGGCGATCGAGCTGGCCGCGGAGATGAAGGACGACTACGTCGCGACGGAGAACCTGCTCACGGCGCTGGCGATCGTCGAGAGCCCGGTGCAGACGGCGCTGCTCGACGCCGGCGTCACTGCTGACGCCCTGCGGGAGGCGGTCGCGACCGTCCGCGGCAACCGCCGGGTGACCAGCCAGGAGGCCGAGGCGTCCTACGAGGCGCTCGAGAAGTACGCCGTCGACCTGACCGCCCGCGCCGAGGAGGGCAAGCTCGACCCGGTCATCGGTCGCGACGCGGAGATCCGACGAGTGATCCAGGTGCTGTCCCGGCGTACCAAGAACAACCCGGTGCTCATCGGCGAGCCGGGCGTGGGCAAGACCGCTGTCGTCGAGGGCCTGGCCCAGCGCGTGGTCGCCGGCGACGTGCCGGACTCGCTCAAGGGCCGTCGTGTCCTGAGCCTGGACCTCGCGGCGATGGTCGCCGGCGCGAAGTACCGCGGTGAGTTCGAGGAGCGGCTCAAGGCCGTGCTCGAGGAGATCAAGTCCGCCGAGGGACAGGTGATCACCTTCATCGACGAGCTGCACACCGTCGTCGGCGCCGGAGCCGGCGGCGACTCCGCGATGGATGCCGGCAACATGCTCAAGCCGATGCTCGCCCGTGGTGAGCTGCGCCTGATCGGCGCCACCACGCTGGACGAGTACCGCGAGCGGATCGAGAAGGACCCAGCGCTGGAGCGACGCTTCCAGCAGGTCTTCGTCGGCGAGCCGAGCGTCGAGGACACGATCGCGATCCTGCGCGGCCTGCAGGAGAAGTACGAGGCGCACCACGGGGTGAAGATCACCGACGCCGCGCTGGTGGCCGCCGCGATGCTCTCCGACCGCTACATCCCCGGTCGTCAGCTGCCGGACAAGGCGATCGACCTCGTCGACGAGTCGGCGTCCCGGCTGCGGATGGAGATCGAGTCCTCACCGGTCGAGATCGACCAGCTCCGCCGGGCCGTCGACCGGATGAAGATGGAGGAGCTGGCTCTCGAGCGCGAGACCGACGACGCGTCGCGCGACCGGCTGGACAAGCTGCGCACCGACCTCGCCGACAGGCAGGAGGAGCTGCGCTCGCTGGAGACCCGCTGGGAGCGGGAGAAGGCGGCGCTCGAGGGTTCCGGGGAGATCCGCAAGCAGATCGATGCCCTGCGCGTGGACGCCGAGCGGCTCCAGCGCGAGGGCGACCTGGCCCAGGCGTCGGAGATCCTCTACGGGCGCATCCCGGCGCTGGAGAAGCAGATCGAGACCGCCGACGCGGTGGAGGCGATCGAGGACCCGATGGTCCGCGAGGAGGTCGGCCCAGAGGAGATCGCCGAGGTCGTCGAGGCCTGGACCGGGATCCCGACCGGGCGGCTGCTCGAGGGCGAGACCGCGAAGCTGCTCCGGATGGAGGACATCATCGGTGAGCGACTCGTCGGCCAGCAGGTCGCGGTCACGGCAGTCGCCGATGCGGTACGCCGCTCGCGTGCCGGCATCTCCGACCCGAACCGCCCGACCGGCAGCTTCCTCTTCCTCGGGCCGACCGGCGTCGGCAAGACCGAGCTGGCGAAGTCGCTCGCGGACTTCCTGTTCGACGACGAGCGCGCGATCGTGCGCGTCGACATGAGCGAGTACTCCGAGAAGCACTCGGTGGCCCGCCTGGTCGGTGCGCCGCCGGGCTACGTGGGCTACGAGGAGGGTGGCCAGCTCACCGAGGCGATCCGCCGGCGGCCCTACTCGGTGGTGCTGCTCGACGAGGTCGAGAAGGCGCATCCCGAGGTGTTCGACATCCTGCTGCAGGTGCTCGACGACGGCCGGCTGACCGACGGACAGGGCCGCACGGTGGACTTCCGCAACGCCGTCCTGATCCTGACCAGCAACCTCGGCTCGCAGTTCCTGGTCGACCCGACGCTGGACCGCGAGGCGCGCCGCGAGTCGGTGATGACGGTGGTCCGGCAGGCCTTCAAGCCGGAGTTCCTCAACCGCCTCGACGAGATCGTCGTCTTCGACGCGCTCGGGATGGACGAGCTCGCGCACATCGTCGACCTCCAGCTGAAGGCGTTCGACCAGCGGCTGGCAGCACGCCGGATCACCGTCGAGGTCACCGACTCCGCGCGCGCGTGGCTCACCGAGCACGGCTACGACCCGGCGTACGGCGCCCGGCCGCTGCGCCGCCTGGTGCAGACCTCGATCGGCGACCCGCTGGCGCGGATGCTGATCGCGGGCCAGGTGCTCGACGGTCAGCACGTGGTCGTGGACACCGAGGGCGAGGGCCTCGCGCTGCGTCTGCGCGGCTGACCGGGGCGGCGGGCGCCGCAGCCTTTCCTGGGCGGCGTTGGTTGAATGGCCGCATGAGCTCCGACCCGCCGGGCCCCCGGCCCCGCCAGGTCACCATCGGTGGATGGCTGGCCGCGGTGTCCTCGGCGGTGCTCGTGGTGAGCGTGTTCGACGCCATGACGCAGCTGCACTCGATCGACACGCGCGATCGGCTCACCAGGGCGCTCGTCGGCTGGCCGAGCGGCCTGGGCATCAGCCTCGGCGACGCGCTCAGCCTGACTCGTGGCGCCCTGTTCGTCAGCGGAGTCGCTGCCGTGGTGACGGGCATCCTCGGCATCTTCGTCCTCCAGCGCCACGCGACCGCGCGGATCGTCCTGACCCTGGCGGCCGTGCCGGTCGTGGTCACGGCACCCGTGGCCGGCGGGTTCGTCGGGCTGCTCATCGGTGGCGCCGCGGTGATGCTGTGGACCCCCGAGGCCAGGGACTGGTTCGCAGGTCGTGCTCCCGCGAAGCGCGTGGCAGACCGCCCTGCCCTCCTGTCGCCGATGCGGCCCGCGGCCCCTCCCCGCCCTTCGTCCTCGGCGTGGCCCCAGGCCCCTGCCCGGACGTCGCAGGACCTGGCCGGGCCATCGGCGTACCGGGTGCCGGCGAGGCCGCGAGCCTCGAGGCTGCCGCGTGAGGTCCGGATCGCGTGCGTGCTCACCTGGATCTTCAGTGCGCTGACCGGTGGGGTCTACTTCGTCGTCCTCGTGGCCGTCGCCGCGGACCGGGGTCGGGTGCTCGAGCTGGCCCGCGACAACCCCACCGTCCGCAACACCTCGCTCTCCGACAGCCAGGTGATCGGCGTGGTCGTGGCGGTGAGCGCCGTCGTGATCGCGTGGTGCATCCTGGCGGCCCTGTTCGCGGTCCTGACCTCGCGCGGGCACCGCGGCGGCTGGGTGCTGCTCCTCGGCAGTGTCGGCGTCGCGTCGTGCGTGGAGGTGCTGGCGCTGCCCTACTCGTTCGTCCACGTGGCGGCCTGCATCACGACGGTGGTGTTGCTGCTGAGGCCTCGGGCCCGCGAGTGGCTGCAGCGTGACGGAGCCCCACCGGCACCGAGCGCGGTCCAGTCGTGGCCGCCGCCGGAGCAGCAACCAGGTGCAACGGAGCGGCCGCCGGGGAAGCCTCCGGTCTGGTGAGGTCGGCCGCGGGGTCGGTCGGTCACATTGTGTGAACAGGACCTTTGACCCTGCTTACACGTCGGACAGTTGCCGACCCTTGCAGGATGAGGGAGTTCTACGAGATGTCCGACGAGGAGTGCCGAGCCTCCCTCCACATGGTCGCGGTCGGACGCGTGTGCGTGACCACGCCCGAGGGTCCGTACGCCGTGCCGGTCAACTTCACCTCCCTCGGGGAGACCATCTACTTCCGCGTACCGCCCGACTCCGTCCTGGCCGCCCATGCCGACGGCAGCACCGTCGCCTTCGAGGTGGACCGCATCTCGCCCCGTGACCGCACCGGCTGGAGCGTGCTGGCTCGCGGGCCGGGCCGCGAGGTGAGAGACGCCGATGAGCTGACCCGGGTCGAAGCAGCGGATGGTCCCGAGCCATGGATGTGGAGACCCGGACGGGTCCTCTACGCCGTGGACTGGGTGGAGCTCTCCGGCCGCCGGATGTGGGACTCCGCCCCCGCCGCCCCGCAGTCCTGACGGCGAGGCCCGCAGCGAGCGATCAGTCGAGACCTCGCAACACGGGTGGTCGAGCAGCGAGCGCCAGCGAGCGATCAGTCGAGACCTCGCAACCACCGGTGGTCGAGCAGCGAGCGCCAGCGAGCGATCAGTCGAGACCTCGCAACCACGGGTGGTCGAGCAGCGAGCGCCAGCGAGCGATCAGTCGAGACCCGGTGAGGGTTTCGACAGGCTCAACCACCGGAACCGGCCCGGGTGGTCGAGCAGCGAGCGATCAGTCGAGACCTCCGAGCGGTTTCCTGGCCGCGATCGTGAAGGTGCACGGGATCTTGTCGCGCCACTCTGGACCGAACTCCCAGGACCCGTTGACGGGCGTGGTGAGCTCGGAGAAGCACCACGGGAGCGACCTGCCTTCGTCGAAGCGTTCGAGGACAAGGCCGGCCGCGAGGAGCGAGCCGATGATCTCCGAGAGCGAGTGAGGCCATTCGTAGCTGCGGGTGTGGGCGGTCGAGCCTTCGCCGGCATACGTCGAGCCGTCGTCCCAGGTCTGCGCGCGCCCGTTGGCGAAGTAGCGGTAGCCCACCACCGGCGTACTGGCCTTCTCGTCCAGTGCCAGCAGGGCCGGGTGCCCGTCGCGGATGTAGAAGACACCTCCCGGGCGGAGGAGCGCGGCGACCTGGCCGGCCCAGGTGGTGAGGTCGCTCAGCCAGACGATCGTGCCGACACTGGTGTAGACGACGTCGAAGTCGCCGGACACCGCCTCGCGTGCGGCCAGGACGTCCGACTCCACCCAGGCGATCTCGAGGCCGGCCTCCTCGGCGAGACGCCGGGCGACGTCGAGCGAGGCGGGCGAGAAGTCCAGGCCCGTGACGCGCGCCCCGAGCCTCGCCAGGGAGAGGGTGTCGGTACCTATGTGGCACTGCAGGTGCAGCAGGTCCAGGCCGGCCAGCGGCTCGTCGAGGTCACGTGCGGCGTCAGCGATCCCCGTGCGGTCGACCAGGTGCTTCAGCAGGACCGGAAGGTCGTCGCGGATCACGGTGCTGATCGCCCGGGGGTCGGCCGCGAGGGCATGGGCGTCGTAGAGGTCCTCGTGCAGGACCGCACGGTCTTCCCACAGCTCACGGTTGGCGTCCCGGGCCGCCTCCCACGCGACGGCGCTGTCGTAGCCCACCGACCCTGTCGCGGCGTCGTCCACCTCGTCCATGTCGTGCGCTCCTCACGTGCAAGGGCTGTCCTGATCAGGGCATTCCATCACCGGCCACGGCGCAGCCCGCGCCGATCCGCCGAGATCCGAGCGCCTGCGAGCAGCACAGTCAGGCACGCCGTACCGGCATGATGACGACGTGCAGACCCGACAGTGCCGCGACGACAAGACGGTCGTCATCGCAACTGCTCTCGGCATCTTCGCCATCTCGTTGGGGGTCGGCTCCACGCTCCTCTGGGCGATCAGGTCAGTGCTCGACCTGAGCGAGGACGGCACGAGTCCGGAATTCATGCTCCTCGTAGCTGTCTCAGCGGTCGCCACGGTCGTCTACCTTGTTCGCGCCGGGAGACGCTGACCGCCCGCACCCGCCGCCATCAGCCAGCGCGGAGGTCTGCCGCGCCCAGCCGCCGGAGGCCTTCCTCGATGACTTCCCGCTGCTTGCAGAACGCCCAGCGGACCAGGTGCCGGCCCTCGTCGAGGTCGTCGTAGAAGACCTGGGACGGGATCGCGACAACGCCTGCGAGCTCCGGGAGTGCCGCGCAGAACGCTCGTCCGTCCGGGTGGCCGTAGGCCGCGACATCGGTGGTGACGAAGTACGTGCCGGCCGGCTCGAAGACCCTCATGCCGAGCTCCGCGAGCCCCGCGCAGAGACCGTCGCGCTTCTCGCGCAAGTCCTTGGCGAGCGCCTCGTGGAAGGCGTCGTGGTCGTTCAGCGCTACCGCCACCGCGGGCTGCAGCGGGGCGCCCGAGGAGTAGCTGAGCCAGTTCTTCGCGCCCTCGACGGCCGCCACCAGGTCGGCCGGCCCGCTGGCCCAGCCGACCTTCCAGCCGGTGAGCGAGAAGCTCTTGCCCACGCTGGAGATCGTGACGGTGCGCTCGGCCATGCCGGGAAGCGTCGCCAGCGGCACGTGCGGCTGCTCGAAGGTGAGGTGCTCGTACACCTCGTCGGTGACCACGATCAGGTCGTGCTCGAGTGCCACCGCGGCAACCGCCTCGAGCTCCTCGCGGTTGAGCACGGTGCCCGTGGGGTTGTGCGGGCTGTTCAGCAGGATCAGCTTCGTCCGGGCTGTGACCGCGGCGGCGAGCTCGTCGGCGTCGAGGCGGAAGTCCGGGGCGCGCAACGTCACCGGCCGTCGTACGCCGCCTGCGAACTGGATCATCGCGACGTAGGAGTCGTAGTACGGCTCGAGGACCACGACCTCGTCCCCGGGGTCGACCAGCCCCAGCAGTGCAGCAGCGATCGCCTCGGTCGCGCCGGTGGTCGCGACCACCTGGGCCCGCTCGAGCTCGAGGCCGTAGTGGCGACGCTGGTGGGAGATCACCGCATCGAGGAGCTCGGCGGTGCCGTGCCCGGGTGGGTACTGGTTGCGACCGCCGCGCAGGGCGGCGACGGCGGCCTCGATGACCTCCGCAGGCCCGTCCTCGTCCGGGAACCCCTGGCCGAGGTTGACCGATCCGGTGCGGACTGCGAGCGCCGACATCTCGGCGAAGATCGTGCTCCCGACGCCGCTGAGACGGTGTGCGTGTTCGCGCATGGGGTCGACGTTAGTGGTTCACAATGTCCCCGTGAGCGACGTCGACGAGTCGGAGGCTGCGGCAGAAGACGTGGTGCCGAGCCGCGGCAAGCGTGCCCGGCGGAAGCCGGCCCCTGCGGACACGACGCCGGACGCCAAGCAGGGCACCGGGCGCCGGGTCACCTTCTGGATCGGCATCGGGCTCATGCTCGCCGGACTCGGGATGCTCGGGTACGTCGCGTGGCAGTTCTGGGGCACCAACTGGGTGGCGAGGAAGCACCAGCACGAGCTCACGAGCCAGATCCAGCAGGACTGGGCCGGCGGCCACGGCTGCGAGAAGTTCTGCCCCAAGGGCGCCACGATCGCGCTCATCCGGATCCCCAAGTTCGGCAAGAAGTACGTCATCCCGGTGCTCGAGGGCACCGACAAGGCGACCGTGCTGGACAAGGGCGCCTTCGGTCACTTCGAGGACACCGCCGAAGCCGGCCAGGTCGGCAACTTTGCGCTCGCCGGGCACCGGGTCACCCACGGCGAGCCGTTGCGGCACATGCCGGACCTGCGGCCCGGCGACAAGGTCATCGTCGAGACCAGGAAGTCCACCTTCACCTACGTGCTCGACACCAACCCGAACGACCTGGTCATCTCCTTCACGGGTGTCTGGGTGCTCGACCCGCTGCCGCACAACCCGGATCCGGGCGGCCCGGAGCCGGCCCAGGTCCCGGGGCAGTCGCTGATCACCCTGACGACCTGCTCGGAGATCTTCCACACCGACAACCGGATGATCGCCTTCGGCCACCTGGTGAAGACCGTCGCGAAGTCTGTCTCGGCCGGCCAGGGATCCGCGAGCTGACCGTCGCTCCGCCGGTCCGCACGTTCGCGTAGCCTGCCGCCATGTCTGATCGCGACGTGCTCATCGACCAGGTCAACCGCAAGGCCGTCGTCCGGGGCAGGGTCACCCTCGCGTCGGGGCGCGAGGCGGAGTACTACGTCGACATGCGCCGCGTCACGCTCGATGCCGAGGCCGCCCCCGCCATCGGCCGGGTGATGCTCGAGCTGACCGACGACCTCGAGTACGACGCCGTCGGCGGCCTCACCCTCGGTGCCGACCCGATCGCCGTGGCGATGATGCACCAGGCAGCCGCGTCCGGCCGGGTCCTGGATGCGTTCGTGATCCGCAAGTCCCAGAAGGTGCACGGCCTGCAGAAGCTGATCGAGGGGCCCGACGTCGAGGGCCGCCGGGTGCTCGCGGTCGAGGACACCTCCACGACAGGCGGATCCGCGCTCGAGGCAGTCAAGGCACTGCGCGAGGCCGGCGCAGAGGTGGTCGCGGTCGCCGTCGTGGTGGACCGCGACACCGGGGCCCGTCAGGCCGTCGAGGCCGAGGGACTCCAGTACCGCTACGCCGTCGGGATCTCAGACCTCGACATCTGAGGAGCCCGAGCTGACCGCTGTCGGCGCCGGCCGCTCGCCCGGCGGTCCGCCGTGCCGGCGGTGCTTCCACCACTCGTAGGCCAGCGGGATCACCGAGACCAGCAGCAGCCCCATGATCGCGAAGTCGATGTTCGACGAGAGGAACGGGCCGACCTTCGGGACGTTGCCCAGGAAGTACCCCAGCAGGGTGACGCTGAGGACCCACGAGACGGCCCCGACCGCGCTCCACGTGAAGAACCGGCGGCGGCTCATCATGGTGATCCCCGCCACCACCGTGATGTAGGTGCGCACGAACGGCACGAACCGCCCGATGACCAGGGCCTTGCTGCCGTGCTTCTCGAAGAACTCGTGGGTCTGCTCGAAGTACTGCTTCTTGAGGATCCGGCCCTCGCGCTGTGCCAGCGGCGGGCCGATCTTGCGGCCTATCTCGTAGCCGACGACGTTGCCGGCGACCGCGCCGAGCGTGAACAGGACCAGCGCGAAGACCAGGTCGATGCTGTGGTGGCCCGACAGGATCGAGACCTTGTCGGTCGAGATGAACAGGCCGAGGGCGAAGAGCAGGGTGTCACCGGGCAGGAACGGGAAGAACAGCCCGCACTCCACGAAGATGATCAGCAGGCTGATCCAGAACAGCGCTGAGCCGAACTGGTCGAGCAACCAGTTGGGGTCCATCCAGTTCATCCCGAGGAGCTGGAGACTGAGCGCGTTCACGCGCGAAGACTATCCGGCGCCACCTGAATCTCGCCTGACGTCTCGAAGACCCGGGCGGCGTGCCCAGGGAGACCTACGCTGACCGCGTGGACGACGAGCAGCGGGCGCCGTACGACCCGATGCCGCACGGACCCGAGGAGGTCGGCGTCGGGCCGTGGCCCGGGCAGTGGCCGAGCGATCCCCGGTACGACGTGCAGCTGCTCGCCGAGGGTGACCGGCGCAACGTCGTGGACCGCTACCGCTACTGGACCGTCGAGGCGATCGTCGCCGACCTGGACACCCGCCGGCACGACTTCCACGTGGCGATCGAGAACTGGCAGCACGACTTCAACATCGGCACGATCGTGCGCACGGCGAACGCGTTCCTCGCGGCGCAGGTGCACATCGTGGGGAACCGGCGCTGGAACCGCCGGGGCGCGATGGTCACCGACCGCTACCAGCACGTGCGCCACCACCCGACGGCTGCCGGCCTGGCGGCGTACCTCCACGACCAGGACATTCGCCTGCTCGGCATCGACAACCTCCCCGGCTCGGACCACCTCGAGACGATGACCGTGCCGCGCCGGGTCTGCTTCCTGTTCGGGCAGGAGGGTCCGGGGCTGTCCGAGGCCGCACGGGAGGTGTGCGACGGCACCTTCTCGATCGCCCAGTTCGGGTCGACCCGCTCGATCAACGCCTCCGCGGCGGCGGCGATCGCGATGCACACGTGGGTTCGCGCCCACGCGGATCTCAGCGGCGACGACGCCTGGCGCGGCTGACCGGGACCAGCCCGCCGGTCAGGTCAGAGGACGTCGAAGAGCAGCGGGAACGCGAGCACGACGGCCCATGCCCAGGCGGCGTACGTGGTCAGGTAGCGCGTCTGCCACAGCTCCAGCGAGGCGAACGGCCGTGTCCCGCCCAGGAACCCCCGCAGCAGCCACGCCGACCAAGCGAGGTTCACCAGCAGGATGGCGTTCTCGCCGAGCGCGGCGGTCTTGTTGGCGCTGAACCCGAAGTCGCTGATCCGCGCGACCAGTGCGACCAGGACGATTGCGTCGATGAGCAGGGCCGCCACCACGAGCGCGAACCGGATCCAGTCGACGGCAGCTGACGTGGCGGGCGCGGGCGACTCACGCGCCGAGATGCCGTAGAGCAGGAGGCCCACGACGACCACGAGCATCAGGTCGAAGACGATCAGCACGTCGCGGTCGAGGTCGACGCCCTCCCAGGTGCTGACGACCGCGACCAGGAACCCGACGAGCACGGCCAGGAAGAGGGGGGTGAACACCCACGTGAGCACGGGCGCCATGTTCTCGATGACGCTCTTCTTGGCCTCGACCAACCACGCCGCGACGACGACCGCGCCGGCGGCACCGCAGGGGAGCATCCAGGCAGACACCAGGCCCTCGAGGTCGGTCCCGATGGCCTTGAAGGTGCCGAGCGTGACCGCGGTGAGCACGCCGCCGCCCAGGGCGATGAGTGCGTAGTAGACGGCCCACTCGCCGGTGAACCGGACGAAGTCCATCCGCCGCCGGTCCGAGCGCCACTCTCCGTCCACGTACGCGACGCCGACCACGAGCCACAGCGCGATGGGGAGGTGGAGCGCCGTGACCACGTCGGTCGTCCGGTCGTCGGCGGCGACGTAGGCATTGGCGCCGACAGCGCCCAGGAGGAAGAGGGAGGCGATCGCCGCGACGGTTGACTTGGCGAGTCGCCGGCGCCACGCGAAGTAGCCGGCGAGCGGAGCCAGCACGAGGACGCCGGCGCTGCGGGCGTAGAAGGCTGCGTCGTCCTCGAGCGAGAGGCCCAAGGCAGCCGGCACCTTCACGGCGAGGGCAGCTGCCACGGCGCAGACCAGCATCACGACGAGGTCGGTGCGTGCACGCGCGGCATCCGCGGTGTCGCCCGGGGACAGGACCAGCTGCTTCCAGAGCCGGTCGGAGTGCTCACGGGCGAACTCGCGGGTCAGTGTGTCGATGCTTCCGACGCGTTTCACGGCGACCAGGAAGGCCTCGTCGGGCTCGAGACCTGCGTCGACGAGGTCGGCCATCCGGCTGCGCAGATGGTCCTCGAGCTCATCGAGGTCCGCAGACCCGACGACGCGCCGGCGCTCGACGTACGTGCGCCACTGGGCGAGCTGCTGCTCGGTCGTCACCTCGTCGGAGTGCACGCGTCACGCCTCCCAGGCAGGCGCCGCCGGACTGACCACCTGGAGGTTGCCCCACACGCCTCGGAGCGCCTCGACGACGGTGTCCCACTGCTGCCTCTGCGCGACCAGCTCCGTCCTGCCCTGGTCGGTGATCCGGTAGTACTTGCGTCGGCGACCGCCGTCGGGCTGGCGCCACACCGAGTCGACGTGGCCCAGGCGCTCGAGGCGGTGCAGGAGGGGGTAGAGCAGGCCGTCTGTCCACTCGAGCCGGCCGCCGGAGAGCTCTCCGACCTGCTTGAGGATCGCGTAGCCATAGCTCTCGCCCTCCGCCAGGATGCCGAGCACCAGCGGGGTGGTGGACGCGGCGACGAGGTCCTTCGCGATGCGCATCGACGGCCTCCACTCACCTAGATCTCTTATGCATAGTAGTTCTAGGTATGGTGATCAACAAGCACCGACGGTTCAGGACCTGATCAGCCTCTGCAGCCCGTCGAGCAGCAGGCTCAGGCCGAACTCGAAGTCACGGCCCTGGGCCTCCCTGTAGGAGCCGTCCTCGAACGCTCCAGACATGAAGACCGCGTGCACGGTGGGAAAGCGGTCGGCGTCGAGCACCGCTCCGAGCTGGGTGACCCAGCTCTCGGTCGCGCCCGGAGTGCCGTACTGCAGGGTGAGCCGGACGTTGCTGCGGACATACCCGTCGATGATCAGGAGGGCGTCCGCCGCCGGTGCGAGCGCAAGTCCGGAGGCGGCCAGCGCCGCGAACCCCTGCTCCATCCAGGCCATCACGTTCGGCCCGATCGGCGGTGTGCTCGTGCGCACGTCGAGCACCCAGGGATGGGCGAGGAGCTGGCTGCCCTCGGCGCGGGCCCACTCCTCGACCTGCCGACGCCAGCCCCAGCGCCGGTTCTGCGCCGGCGGGGCCCCGAGCGCCGCGTCGACCATCGCGCTCAGCAGGTCCTCGCGCGACTCGACGTACCGGTAGAGCGACATCGTCGTGAAGCCCAGTCGTTGCGCGACCGCGGCCATCGTGACGGCGTCGACCCCCTCGGAGTCGGCCAGGGCGACGCCGGCGGCGGCGATCGCACGCACCGACATCGCCGGCTTCGGGCCTCGCCGGCCGCTGTCGGCAAGACCCCACAGCTCGCGCATCGCCCGCGAGAGACCTTCGTCGGAAGCTGTCGGCATCGCTCCTCCGCCGTGTCGGAAACAACTCTTTACAAGATACACAGTCGTGTTCTACGGTGCGTGTGCCTAGTAAACAGTATATGTAATAAACAGATTGGAGCCGATGATGACGACTGACACCCGGTTGGAGCCGATGCTGGCCGGACGCCGCGAGTGGACGGCTCTCGTGGTGCTCGCCCTGCCGTTGCTGCTGGTCTCGATGGACGTCTCGATCCTCTACTTCGCCGTGCCGCAGATCAGCAAGGACCTGCACGCCTCGGCGACCCAGCAGCTGTGGATCTTCGACATCTACGGGTTCGTGCTCGCCGGCCTGCTGGTCACGATGGGTGCGGTCGCGGACCGGATCGGTGCACGCCGGCTGCTGCTCGTCGGAGCCGTTGCCTTCTCGGCGACGTCGTTGTTCGCGGCGTACGCCGGCTCACCCGGTCAGCTGATCGCGGCACGCGCCGTGCTCGGGATCGCCGGCGCGACGCTGATGCCCTCGACGCTCTCGATGATCCGGACGCTCTTCCACGACGCCAGGCAGCGTGGCCAGGCGATCGGCGCGTGGACCGGGGTGATGACCGCCGGGGTCGCGCTGGGTCCGGTGCTCAGCGGCTTCCTGCTGGAGCACTTCTGGTGGGGCTCGGTGTTCCTGGTCAACCTGCCGGCAATGGCGGTGCTCGTGGTCGTCGGCCCGGTGCTGCTCCCGCGCAGCGAGGCGAGGCCGGGCCGCCGGTTCGACGTCACCAGCTCGGTGCTCTCGCTCGGCGCGGTGCTCCCGACTGTCTACGGCATCAAGGAGTGGGCGACGCACGGCACCGACGCGCGCTGGATGCTCTGCATCGCCGTGGGGCTTGGCCTGGGCGCGCTGTTCGCTCGGCGCCAGCTGCGGCACCCCGACGCCATGATCGACCCGGCACTGCTGCGCAACGGGCTGTTCCGTGCCGCGCTCCTCGGCAACGTGGTGTGTGCGTTCGCGCTGATCGGCAACGCCGTCTTCATGACCGGCTACCTGCAGCTCGTGCTCGGCTACGACGCGCTGCGCGCGGCGTGGTGGAGCCTCGTGCCGGCGGTGGCGGTCGGCTTCACCGCGCCGTTCGCCGCGACTCTCGGCCAGCGTTTCGGCCGCGGCGTCGTCGCGACCGGTGGACTGGTCGCGGGTGCGGTCGGGTTCGGAGTCCTCACCACGATCGGCACGGACTCACTCTGGGCGGGGCTGGCTGGAGGCGGCGTGCTGGCCGGCGGGCTGGTGCTCACCATGACGGTCTGTGCGGAGCTCGTGCTCGCCGCCCTGCGTCCCGAGGAGGCCGGAGCGGGCGCCGCGGTGTCGGAGGCCGCCAGCGAGCTCGGCGGGGCGCTCGGCATCGCGGTCCTGGGCAGCATCGGCGCCGCGGCCTACCAGGCCTCTGCCGCGGTGCACCTTCCCGTTGCGACCGCACAGGGTCCGGCCGGACAGTCACTGGCCGGAGCGGTCGGCGTCGCAGCACACCTCTCGGACGGCTCCGCACTGCTCCAGGTCGCGCGGGCGGCGTACGTGCACGGGCTGCACGTCGCCGCGGTCACCGGCGGGGTGATCCTGCTGCTCGCCGCGGCGGCTGCATGGCGCGGTGTGGGTCAGCCGACCGAGAACGTGCCGTAGAAGGTGCCGTCGGAGCTGGTCAGGACACCGATCGTCGAAAGCACGGCGATCAGCAGGCCCACGAGAGCGAGCAGCCTCGCCGCCTGGGAAAGCGTGGTCTCCCAGCCCTCACCGGCGGCGCCGGCCGCCATGTGGGCGAACCAAAGCACACCACCGGCGACCACGACCGTGAGCAGGCTGAGGCCGAGCTTGCCGCCGTCGGACTGCGGGAGCGACTGCCCGGCGGCGGCGTACGCCGCGAACGCGAGCCGGTTCAGGTGGCCGGTCAGGACCAGCGTGGCGAGGCTGAAGGCGACGAGTGCGCGGGCCTGGGGGGTCATGGCAATCATGACTGAACGGTAACTTCGACGTCGTCTAGGGTTGGGCTCATCCGGTCCGTTCGTCAGGAGTTCGCATGCCCATCGCCACCCCCGAGAAGTACGCCGAGATGCTCGACACCGCGAAGGGCAGCTCGTTCGCGTTCCCGGCGATCAACGTGACCTCCTCGCAGACGCTCAACGCCGCACTCGCCGGTTTCGCCGAGGCCGGCTCGGACGGCATCGTCCAGGTCTCCACCGGCGGTGCGGACTACCTCTCCGGCCCCACGATCAAGGACATGGTCTCCGGCTCCACCGCGTTCGCGGCGTACGCCGTCGAGGTGGCCAAGAAGTACCCCGTCAACATCGCGCTGCACACCGACCACTGCCCGAAGGACAAGCTCGACGGCTTCGTCCGCCCGCTCCTCGACATCTCCGTCGAGCGGGTCAAGAACGGGCAGGAGCCGCTGTTCCAGTCCCACATGTGGGACGGCTCCGCCGTGCCGCTGACCGAGAACCTCGAGATCGCCCGTGAGCTGCTCGAGAAGGCCGCCGCGGCGCGGATCATCCTCGAGATCGAGGTGGGGGTCGTCGGCGGCGAGGAGGACGGCATCGTCGGCGCCATCGACGAGAAGCTCTACACCAGCCCGGAGGACGCCCTCGCCACGGTCGAGGCGCTCGGCCTCGGTGACAAGGGCCGCTACATGACCGCGCTCACCTTCGGCAACGTCCACGGCGTCTACAAGCCCGGCAACGTGAAGCTCCGCCCGGAGATCCTCAAGGCCGCCCAGGAGGCGATCGTCGCGAAGTACGGCGAGGGTGCCGGGTTCGGCCCCGGGTCCAAGCCGCTCGACCTGGTCTTCCACGGCGGGTCCGGCTCGACGCCGGAGGAGATCGCCGCGGCCGTCGACTACGGCGTGGTGAAGATGAACGTCGACACCGACACCCAGTACGCCTTCACGCGCCCCGTCGCGGCGCACATGTTCACCAACTACGACGGCGTGCTCAAGGTCGACGGCGAGGTCGGCAACAAGAAGGTCTACGACCCCCGCGCCTGGGGCAAGGCGGGCGAGGCCGGCATGGCCGCCCGCGTGCTCGAGGCCTGCGAGAACCTGCGCAGCACCGGTCACTCGATCGGCTGATCACCCGGCCCGGTGGTTGACTGTGGAACCTCTCTGCGCGCCTCACCGGGTCTCGACTGATCGCTCGCTGGCGCTCGCTGCTCGACCACCAGTCGGTTGAGTCACCGGGTCTCGACTGATCGCTCGCTGGCGCTCGCTGCTCGACCACCAGTCGGTTGAGTTGAGCCTGTCGAAACCTGTCTGCGCGCCTCACCGGGTCTCGACTGATCGCTCGCTGGCGCTCGCTGCTCGACCACCAGTCGGTTGAGTCACCGGGTCTCGACTGATCGCTCGCTGGCGCTCGCTGCTCGACCACCAGTCGGTTGAGTTGAGGCTGTCGAAACCTCGACGCCCTGGTGGTTTGGGTTCAGCCTGGCCGATCCTCCGTGCACAGCGCTCAGTCCGCGGCGCGGGCCTCGGCCCTGACTGCCGCGGCGTCGGCCGCGCGCTTCGGCGCCTCGAACATCAACGCGGCAGCGAGGCCGAGGCAGAGCACCGCTGGGGCGAGCAGCAGCGCCTGGCCCATCGCGTCGCTGAACGGCCCGAACGCGGCGGCCGGGAGGCCGGCGCCGCTCGTCTGCTTGCTCGGGTCGTACTCCAGCCCGTTGGCCGCCAGCCGCGAGTCCATCAGCACCGCGATCGCCGCCGACCCGAGGACAGCGCCGATCTGGCGCGAGACGTTGTAGACGCCGGCGCCCGCGCCGGCCAGGTGCATCGGCAGGTTGCGGGTGGCGGTCGCGGTGAGCGGGGCCCAGATGCCGGCGCTGCCGGCACCCATGAGCGCCATCGGCAGCAGCAGCTCCCAGACGTGGGAGCCCGGTGTCAGCACCCGCGAGGTCCAGACCAGCGACACGGCCAGCGCGGTGAAACCGACGGCCGTGATGGTGCGCGGGTGGATGCGGTCGGTCAGCTTGCCGATGCCCGGCGCCAGCGCGATCGACATCACGGCCATCGGCA
The DNA here is from genome assembly GCF_054059435.1 of Marmoricola sp. URHA0025 HA25. Classification (NCBI taxonomy): domain Bacteria; kingdom Bacillati; phylum Actinomycetota; class Actinomycetes; order Propionibacteriales; family Nocardioidaceae; genus Marmoricola; species Marmoricola sp. URHA0025 HA25. The sequence goes on along the minus strand of NZ_JBSSCD010000001.1, from coordinate 3,891,778 downwards.
CGAGCAGCAGGGCCGCCTTCGTCGGGCTGAGCCCGCGGACGAGCTGGGCGTAGAGCATCACCGGGAACCCCATGCCGGTGAAGGCGAAGCTCACCGTGGCGATGCCGATGTTGGCCAAGGAGAAGTTCCGGTCGCGGAAGAGGCCGAGCGGGACGAGCGGCTCCTGGCGGTTGCGCGCCTGCCAGAGGACGAACAGGCCCATCACCACCAGGCCGCCGATGATCATCGACCAGATGGCTCCGCTCCAGTGGTGCTGGTGACCCTCCTGGATGCCGAACACCAGCAGGAACATGCCGGCGCCGGACAGTGCGACGCCGAACCAGTCGAACTTGTGCGGGTGCGTCGGCAGCGAGGGCACCAGCCGGATCGCGAGCGCGAACGCGAGTACGCCGATCGGCAGGTTGATGAAGAAGATCCACTGCCACCCGAGCGAGTCGACCAGGATGCCGCCCAGCAGCGGTCCGACGAGGACCGCGACGCCGGCGGTGGCACCCCACAACGAGGTCGCCTGCCCTCGCCGCTCGGCCGGGAAGATCCGGGTGATGATCGCCATCGTCTGCGGCGTCATCAGCCCTGCACCCAGGCCCTGGGCGACCCGGGCGATGATCAGGCCCTCGACGGACCCGGTCAGACCGCAGGCAAGCGACGAGGCCGTGAAGAGCACCAGGCCGACGAGGTAGACCTGCTTCTGCCCGTAGCGGTCACCGAGGCGTCCGGTGATCAGGACGGGCACCGCGTAGGCCAGCAGGTAGGCGCTGGTCACCCAGACGACGGAGTTCACCTCGGCGTGCAGGTCCTCGATGATGGCCGGCGTCGCGACCGACACGATGGTCGTGTCGATCATGATCATGAAGAAGCCCAGCACCAGCGCCCACAGCGCCGGCCACGGGTCCTTGTCCGTCAGGGGTGCTGCGCTGCTCGTGGACGTCTCGGCCATGGCTGTACTCAACACCCTTGCGGGGGCAATTGCTCCCTCGAATTCGTCGAGGTCGCTTCGTCAGCCGGCCGCTCCCGCGGGCTGCTCCGCCGCGGCGGGCCGCCCCGCGTAGCCCTCGTGCTTGGGCGCCTCGTAGAACATCACCGCCACCAGGCCGACGACGTAGACCAGCGTCGGGAGCAGAAGTGACTGCTGCATCGCCTTGCTGAACAGGTCGGCGACGTGGGGGTCCTGGATCTGCCGGGCGCCGGCCTCGCCCTGGACCGCCGCACCCGGCAGGAAATGCGCGATCCGCGCGGACATCAGCACGGCGATCGCGGCCGAGCCGACCACCGAGCCGACCTGACGGGTGGCGTTGTAGACACCCGACCCGGCGCCGGCGAACTGCATCGGCAGGTTGCGGGTGGCCGTCGCCGCCGTCGGCGCCCAGATGAAGGCGTTGCCGATGCCGACCAGCACCTGGAACACGCACAGCCAGACCACGCTGGTGCCCGGCTCGAGCCGCCAGGTCAGCAGCAGCATCCCGATCGCGCTCATCGCGAACCCGAAGCCGATGATCAGCCGCGGGTGGATGCGGTCGGTGAGGCCGCCGACGAACTTCGCGAGCAGGATCGACATGACGGCCATCGGGACGAGCAGCAGGGCGGCCTGGGTCGGGCTGTAGCCGCGCACCGCTTGTGCGTACAGCATCAGCGGGAAGCCGAACGACGCGGCGATGAAGCCCATCGTCGTGATCGCCGTGTTGGAGACCGAGAAGTTGCGGTCCTTGAACAGCCCGAGCGGGACCAGCGGCTCCTTCTTGTTCACCGCCTGCCAGGCGACGAACACGCCGAGCACCGCGAGGCCACCGACGATCATCGCGATGATCCAGCCGGCCCAGTGCTTGTCGTGGCCCTCCTGGATGCCGAAGGCGAGCAGGAAGAGCCCGACGCCCGACAGCGCCACCCCGAGCCAGTCGAAGCGGTGCTGGTGCGTGGGCAGGCTGGGGACGCGCCGCACCGCCATCACGAAGCCGACGATGCCGACCGGGATGTTGACGAAGAAGATCCACTCCCAGCCGAGCCAGCCGGTGAGCACGCCGCCGAGGATCGGGCCGACGACCATGGCCACGCCGGCGGTCGCGCCCCAGACCGCCATCGCCTTGCCGCGCTCGGCAGCCGCGAAGATGCGGGTGATGATCGCCATCGTCTGCGGCGTGATCATCGACGCACCCAGGCCCTGGACCACGCGAGCCACGATGAGCATCTCGATGGTGTTCGAGAGGCCGCACCAGAGCGAGGCGAGGGTGAACAGCGCGAGCCCGGCGAGGTAGAGGCGCTTGGACCCGTAGCGGTCGCCGAGGCGACCGGTGATCAGCACCGGCACGGCGTACGCCAGCATGTAGGCGCTGCTCACCCAGACGACCTGGTTCACGCTGGCGTCCAGCTCGTCGATGATCGTCGGCGTCGCGACGATGACGATGGTCAGGTCGACCAGGATCATGAAGAACCCGAGGACCAGGGCGAACAGCGCAGGCCACGGGTTCTCGACCTCGGTGACGGTGGGCGCAGGGGTCTGGATCTGAGCCATGTCCGTAGCCAACACCAGGGCTGCGACAATTACTCCATGGATTTTCCTGACCTGATCGCCGGCCCACCGCCCACGCTGCTCCCCGAGGACCCTGCGGCGTCCGCGCTCGCCGAGGGCGAGGCACCCCGCGACGTCGTCGTGGCGCATCCGGAGTCCCCGCTCGCGTGGGCCACGCTCGCGGAGGCTGCGCTCAACGACGGATCGGACGACGTGGTGGCCTACGCCTTCGCCCGGGTCGGCTACCACCGCAGCCTCGACCTGCTGCGGCGCAACGGCTGGAAGGGCCATGGCCCGGTGCCCTGGGACCACGTGCCCAACCGTGGCTTCCTGCGCGCCCTCGGGGCGCTCTCGCGGGCGGCCGGCGCGATCGGGGAGACCGCCGAGGAGGCGCGGTGCCGGGACTTCCTGCGCGACTCGAGCCAGGAGGCGTACGACGCACTCCTCTGAGGTGTGACCCCGATCACTTGCGGGTACGGATCCGAACATGAGTTCCCAAACCCCGCGCAGGGACGCCGAGACCCGCCCGGAGCTCGGTGTCGCCATGCCGCCGACCAACATGGGGCTGCTCGCGGCAGCCGGTGTGTGCCTGGTGGTCCCCGTGATCGCCCTCCTGTGGGTGACCAGCTACGCCAAGGAGACGCCCCGCCTGGGCGGCATCCCGTTCTTCTTCTGGTACCAGTTCGCCTGGGTGTTCCTGACCTCGGCGTTCACCTACGCCGCACACCGGCTGGTGCTCGCCGCGCGCGGACGGACCGGCGACGACGACGCCGAGCCCGAGGCGCCGCCGAACCAGCCGGTCGGTGACGGTGACACGCTGAGCCCGACACCGGGGTTCCGGTCATGAGCGCCCCGATGGCCGCGGCCGTCCTGCCGCTGAAGACCGACACCAGCGTCAACGGCGTCGCGCTCACGGTCCTGATCGTGCTGTTCCTCGTCGTCACGGTGCTCGGCTTCATGGCGTCGCGGTTCAAGCGCGGCGCCGACCTCGACACGCTCGACGAGTGGGGCCTGGGCGGCCGGCGGTTCGGCACCTGGATCACCTGGTTCCTCCTGGGAGGCGACCTCTACACGGCGTACACCTTCATCGCGGTGCCGGCGGCGATGTTCGCCACCGGTGCGGTCGCGGGATTCTTCGCGGTGCCGTACACGATCGTGCTCTACCCGATCGTGTTCGTCTTCATGGCCCGGCTCTGGTCGGTCAGCCACCGGCACGGCTACGTCACGTCCGCGGACTTCGTCCAGGGCCGGTACGGCGATCGCGGACTGTCGCTGGCCATCGCCCTGACCGGCTTCCTGGCGACGATGCCCTACATCGCCCTGCAGCTGATCGGCATCCAGGCGGTGCTCGAGGTGGCCGGCCTGGGCGGATCGGACAACTGGTTCGCCAAGGACGCCCCACTGCTGATCGCGTTCGTGCTGCTCGCGGCGTACACCTACACCTCGGGCCTGCGCGCGCCGGCGGTGATCGCGTTCGTCAAGGACGCGCTGATCTACCTGGTGATCATCGTGGCGATCATCTACCTGCCCCACCACTTCGGCGGCTGGGACCACATCTTCGGAGCGGCGAAGGACAAGATGGCCGCGACGAACCAGGTCACCGGCAAGCCGAACGGCGCCTTCATCCCCGGCTCCGGGCAGATGTGGGCCTACGCGACGCTCGGCCTCGGGTCGGCGCTGGCGCTGTTCATGTACCCGCACTCCATCACCGCGTCGCTCAGCTCGGGCAGCCGGAACACCATCCGGCGCAACGCCGCGATCCTGCCGGCGTACTCCTTCGTGCTGGGCCTGCTCGCGCTGCTCGGCTGGGTCGCGATCGCGGCGGGCACCAAGCCGATCGGGCTCGACGGCAAGCCGAACCCGCAGCTGGTGATCCCGCAGCTGTTCGAGGACTCGTTCCCGAGCTGGTTCGCCGGGGTCGCGTTCGCCGCGGTCGCGATCGGCGCCCTGGTGCCGGCGGCGATCATGTCGATCGCGGCGGCCAACACCTTCACCCGCAACATCTACAAGGGCTGGGTCAAGCCGCAGGCGACGCCTGCCGAGCAGGCGCGGGTGTCGAAGCTGATGTCCTTGCTGGTCAAGGCGTTCGCCCTGCTGTTCGTGTTCACGATGGACAAGCAGAACGCGATCAACTTCCAGCTCCTCGGCGGCATCTGGATCCTGCAGACGTTCCCCGCGATCGTGTTCAGCCTGTACACGCGGTGGTTCCACAAGTGGGCGCTGCTGGTCGGCTGGGCGGTCGGCATGGTCTACGGCACCGTGAAGGCCTACCAGGTGATCAACCCGGCCACCGGCAAGCACTTCGGCGGATCGCTCTCGGCCATCCCGGCCATCGGCGACCTGGGCTACATCGCGATGACGGCGTTCGTGATCAACGTGCTCGTCGCCGTGGTGCTCACCCTGGTGCTCGACGCGGCGAAGGTCTCCAACGGCGTGGACCACACGGTGTCCTCGGACTACTTCGCCGACCAGGGCGACCCGCGCGTCGACCACGACCTGGTCGAGCACGGCGGTCCGCGGGCGGGAGCCGTCGAGTACTAGTCCGGCAGCAGCATCGAGTACGCCGCGCGCTCGACGTGCCAGGTCCGCCTGCCCTCGGGGCCGGTGACCTCGCCGTCGGCGCTCAGCCAGAACGCCTCACCCGACACCGAGACCTCGCTGCCGCGCAGGTAGACGCTGTCGTCGCGGCGCGAGTGGTTGCGGCGCACCAGGTCCAGGACGTAGCCCGCCCGCGCCGCGGGGGCGGTCGCGAACGACACCAGCACGTCGACCTTGCCGTCGCGCGGGTCGGCGTAGGGAGTGATCTCGGCGCCGCCACCGACGCTCGCGCCGTTGCCGACCGCGACCATCAGGACGCGCCGGTCGACGTCGGCGACGACCTGGCCGTCGACCTCGACGTGCAGCCGCAGCGCCGGCGGGCGGAGCGCAGTCATGGCGACCCCGACCGGGTAGCCGACGATGCCGAGCCCGAAGGGGCTGAGCCGCTCCTTCCACGTCGCACCGTGCCGGCTGGCCAGCGCCCCGGCCCCGACGTGCACGTTGTTGACGGTCACCTCGCCGAGCTCGTCGACGATCAGGTCCATCGGCTTCGGGGTCGCCGAGACGATCGCCTTGGCCGCCTCGACCGGGTCGAGCGGCACGCCGGTCGAGCGGGCGAAGTCGTTCCCCGTGCCGAGCGGCAGCAGCCCGAGCACCTTCCCGGACAGGTCGTGGCGACGGTAGAGCGTCGCCACGACGGCGTGCAGCGAGCCGTCGCCACCGGCCACCACGATCGGCCGGCTCCCCGCACGGTGCAGCACCCCGTCGAGCTCGCCGGGGTTGCTGGTCTCGCACACCTCGACCGACGTGTGGCCGCCGAGAACCTCCAGGGCGGCCCCCAGGTCGTCGGCATGCCCGGCGTCGGCGTGGGTGATCAGGAGGAGGGGTTCCACGGCCAGCACACTAGCCCGGACCGGCCGGCGCCGATTTGGTAGCGTGTGGCCGCAAGAGCCCGGTGCGCTTGCACGCCGGGCTCTCGTCATGTCCGGCCCATGTTTGGTCCGGACACCGCACGGACGACCCACTGAGAGGGGTGGCACATGCCCGCCATCGTGGTTCTCGGCGCCCAGTGGGGCGATGAAGGCAAGGGCAAGGCGACCGACCTGCTCGCCACCAGCCAGCCGATCGACTTCGTGGTCCGCACCAGCGGCGGCCACAACGCCGGGCACACGATCGTGGTCAACGGCGAGAAGTTCGCCACCCACCTGCTGCCCTCCGGCATCCTGACCCCGGGCGCGACCTCGGTGATCGCCAACGGCGTGGTGGTCTCGCCGGAGGCGCTGTTCCGCGAGCTCGACGGCCTCATCGAGCGCGGCGTGGAGATCGGCCCCGCCCAGCTCGTCGTCAGCGCGAACGCCCACGTGATCGCCTCCTACCACGTGGCCGTCGACAAGGTCAGCGAGCGCTTCCTCGGCAAGAACCAGATCGGCACGACGGGACGCGGCATCGGCCCGGCGTACGGCGACAAGGTGAACCGGGTCGGCGTACGCGTGGCCGACCTGTTCGACGAGGGCATCCTGCGCCAGAAGGTGGAGGCCGCGCTCGACGTGCGCAACCAGGTGCTCGCCAAGGTCTACAACCGCCGCGCGATCGCCGCCGAGGCGGTCGTCGAGGAGCTGCTGTCGTACGCCGACCGGCTGCGCCCGATGGTCGCCGACACCAGCCTGCTGCTGAACCGGGCGCTCGACGAGGGCAGCACGGTGCTCTTCGAGGGGGCTCAGGCGACGATGCTCGACGTCGACCACGGCACCTACCCGTTCGTCACCAGCAGCAACCCGGTCGCCGGCGGCGTCTGCGTCGGCGCGGGCATCGGTCCGACCCGCATCGACCGCGTCATCGGCGTGATCAAGGCCTACACCACCCGGGTCGGCTCGGGGCCCTTCCCGACCGAGCTGTTCGACGAGGACGGCGCGAAGCTGCAGCAGATCGGCGGCGAGATCGGCGTCTCGACCGGCCGCACCCGCCGGTGCGGCTGGTACGACGCGGTCGTCGCGCGCTACTCCGCCCGGGTGAACGGCCTGACCGAGTTCTTCCTGACCAAGCTCGACGTGCTCGACACCTGGGAGCGGATCCCGGTGTGCGTGGCCTACGAGGTCGACGGCGTGCGGCACGACGAGATGCCGATGACGCAGACCGAGTTCCACCACGCGAAGCCGGTCTACGAGTTCTTCGACGGCTGGGGTGAGGACATCTCCGGCTGCCGCACCTTCGCGGACCTGCCGAAGAACGCGCAGGCTTACGTCGAGGCGCTGGAGGAGATGTCCGGCGCGCCGTTCTGGGCGGTCGGCGTCGGTCCTGGTCGCGAAGAGACCGTGATCGTCCACGACCGCTGACCCACGCACGGCCTAGGATCGGCGCGCGGGGTCACGGGCAGGAGAGCGGCATGGCAGAGGGCAACACGATCGAGCCCGAGCGGGCGGTCGACCGGATCAACGGCGTCTTCGGCCGCCACGACGGTGACCGGACGCTGCACGCCAAGGGCCACTTCTACGCCGGCACCTTCACCGCCACGCCGCAGGCGGCCGCGCTGTCCCGGGCCGGTCACCTGCAGGGTGATCCCGTCCCGGTGTGGGTGCGCTGGTCGAACGGCGCGGGCAAGCGCAATCCCGACAAGGTTCCCGACGTGCGCGGCATGGCGGTCTCGTTCCGGCTGCCCGACGGCACGGCGACCGACCTGCTCGGCCAGACGTCCCCGCGGTTCCCGGTGCGCACCGTCGAGGCGTTCCTCGAGCTGGTCGAGGCGTCCGAGAAGCCCTGGAAGCTGCCGTTGTTCCTGGCCAGGCACCCGGGCGCCGTCCCCGCCATCGTCGCGAGCGCCCGCGCGAAGTCGCTCGTCTCGCCGTACTCCTACGCGGAGGTCAGCTACTACCCGATCCACGCCTACAAGTGGATCTCGGCGGAGGGTGCCGAGACGTGGGTGCGCTACCGGTTCACGCCCCAGCGCGGGGAGCGCCCGCCGGGTGAGTTCAAGGGTCGCGACCGCCTGAGCGAGGAGATCGTCGCCCGGCTCGCCGAGCACCCGGTGCACTACACCGTGGAGGTGCAGCGGGCCGGCTCCGGCGACGACCCGCACGACCCGACGTCGGTGTGGACGGGCGCCTTCTTCCAAGCCGGCACCATCGAGGTGACCGGACCCGACCCCGATCGGGAGCAGGACGGCGAGGTGGTCGTCTTCGACCCGACCCGTGTCGTGGACGGCATCGACCTCTCCGACGACCCGGTCCTGCGGTACCGGCCGGCGGCGTACTCCGTGTCGGTGGGCCGGCGGGTCTGACCAGCCGCCTCGATAGGCTCCCGTCACGTGAAGACCCTCGTGATCGGCCCCGGCGGGCGAGAGCACGCCCTGGCGCTGGCCCTCTCGCGTGATCCCTCGGTGACCGAGGTGCACGCCGCGCCGGGCAACCCCGGGATCGCGGAGGTCGCGACGCTCCACGACGTCGACCAGATGGACGGCGTTGCCGTGGCCGACCTCGCCGAGCGGCTCGGCGTCGATCTGGTCGTGGTCGGGCCCGAGGCGCCGCTGGTCGCGGGGGTGGCCGATGCGGTGCGCGAGCGCGGCATCTCCTGCTTCGGGCCGTCCGGTGACGCCGCCCGGCTCGAGGGCTCCAAGGCGTTCGCGAAGGACGTGATGGCTGCGGCCGGTGTGCCGACCGCGGAGGCTCGGGTGTGCACGACCGAGGACGAGGCCGCGGCCGCACTGGACGCCTTCGGCCCGCCGTACGTCGTGAAGGACGACGGCCTCGCCGCCGGCAAGGGGGTGGTCGTCACCGAGGACCGCGCCGCCGCGCTCGCGCACGCGAAGGCGTGCGAGCGGGTCGTCATCGAGGAGTACCTCGACGGCCCGGAGGTCTCGCTGTTCGGGATCACCGACGGCACGACGGTCTACCCGATGCTGCCGGCGCAGGACTTCAAGCGGATCTTCGACGCGGACGAGGGGCCGAACACCGGGGGGATGGGCGCCTACACGCCGCTGCCCTGGGCCGACGCCGGCCTCGTCGACGAGATCCGGGACCGCGTGCTGCAGCCGACCGTCGACGAGATGGCCCGTCGCGGCGTGGTCTTCTCCGGACTGCTCTATGCAGGCCTCGCGCTGACCACGGCCGGCACCCGGGTGGTCGAGTTCAACGCCCGGTTCGGCGACCCGGAGACGCAGCCGCTGCTGGCGCTGCTCGACTCGCCGCTCGGGGCTCTGCTCAAGGCTGCCGCGGACGGTGTCCTGCACGAGGTCGAGCCACCGCGCTGGAAGGCCGGAGCCGCCGTCGCGGTGGTGATGGCCAGCGCCGGCTACCCGGAGTCCGCGAGCAGCGGCGACGTGATCACCGGTGTCGAGGCGGCCGAGGGATCCGGCTGCGACGTGCTGCACGCCGGCACCGCACTCGCCGAGGGTGAGCTGGTGACCGCCGGGGGCCGGGTGCTCGCCGTCACCGCGGTGGGTCCCGACGTCGCCGCGGCGCGCGCCCACGCGTACGCCGGACTCGCCGCGATCTCGTTCCCCGGAGCCCAGTGGCGCACCGACATCGCGGCGGGTGTCTGAGCCGGGCTAGGCGCCCGGCCGGGCCACCTGCGCGGCGAGCGTCGCGGGCGCCTGGATGCAGTACGAGTCGGTGAGCAGCTCCGCCAGCTCGTCCCAGTCGGTGTCCTCGTCGAGCAGCAACCCGGCCACGTTGCGCCCCCACGACGTCCGGAAGTACGGCGCCCCGAGGTGCTCGAACGCCATCACCTCGTCGGGCTCGGCGCGGAAGGTGATCCGGAAGAGCTGGTCCTCGCCGCCGAACACGTGCGCCACGGTCGCCGACCCCACCTGCCAGCGCACGCCGGTCCAGGCCGGCTCCTCGACGCACTCGGGGAAGTCGAGGAGCGCGCGCAACCTCTCCACCCAGGCCAGCGGCACGTCAGGACGGTCGACCACGGACCGAATCTCGCACACCGCGCCGACAGCCGGCCCACCGGGACGGCGTGGGAGAATTCGGCGGTGAGCCACCCCCACGTCGCCGTGCCGAACGTCCTGGCAACCCGGTACGCCGGGGCGGACCTCGCCGCGCTCTGGTCCCCGGAGCACAAGATCCTGCTCGAGCGCCAGCTGTGGCTCGCCGTCCTGAGGGCCCAGCGCGACCTCGGGGTCGACGTACCGGACGGCGTGGTCGAGGACTACGAGGCCGTGCTCGACAAGGTCGACCTCGACTCGATCGCCGCGCGTGAGCGGGTCACCCGCCACGACGTGAAGGCGCGCATCGAGGAGTTCAACGCGCTGGCCGGCCACGAGCACGTGCACAAGGGGATGACCTCGCGCGACCTGACCGAGAACGTCGAGCAGCTGCAGATCCGGCAGTCGCTCGAGCTGGTCCGGCAGCGTGCGGTCGCGACGCTCGCGCGCCTGGGCAGGCTCGCGAGCGAGCACCAGGCGCTGGTGATGGCCGGGCGCTCGCACAACGTGGCCGCGCAGGCGACCACGCTCGGGAAGCGGTTCGCGACCGTCGCCGACGAGATGCTGGTCGCGCTCGCCCGCCTCGACGACCTGCTCGCCCGCTACCCGCTGCGCGGCATCAAGGGCCCGATGGGCACCTCCCAGGACATGCTCGACCTGCTCGACGGCGACGCCGACAAGCTGGCGACCCTCGAGGAGCGGGTCGCCTCCCACCTCGGCTTCGGTGACGTGCTCACCAGCGTCGGCCAGGTCTACCCGCGGTCGCTCGACTTCGACGTCGTCTCGGCGCTGGTGCAGCTGGCCGCCGGTCCCTCCAACCTGGCCACCACGATCCGGCTGATGGCCGGGATCGAGCTGGTCACCGAGGGCTTCAAGGAGGGCCAGGTCGGGTCGTCGGCGATGCCGCACAAGATGAACACTCGCTCCTGCGAGCGGGTCAACGGCCTCGCCGTGGTCCTTCGCGGCCAGCTCTCCATGGTCGGCGAGCTCGCCGGCGACCAGTGGAACGAGGGCGACGTCTCCTGCTCCGTGGTGCGCCGGGTCGCGCTGCCGGACGCGTTCTTCGCCTGCGACGGGCTCTTCCAGACCTTCCTCACCGTGCTCGACGAGTTCGGCGCGTTCCCGGCGGTGATCCAGCGCGAGCTCGACCGCTACCTGCCGTTCCTCACCACCACCAAGGTGCTGATGACCGCGGTCCGCAACGGCGTGGGCCGCGAGGCCGCGCACGAGGCGATCAAGCAGCACGCCGTCGGGGTCGCCCTGGAGATGCGCCAGGGCCGCACCGACAACGACCTGTTCGACCGCCTGGCCAAGGACGAGCGCCTGGGCCTGACCCGTGACCAGATCGCCTCGCTGGTCGCCGACCCGATCGAGTTCACCGGCGCTGCGGTCGCCCAGGTGCAGGCGGTCGTACGCCGGATCGAGGACGTCGTGGCCACCGATCCGGCTGCCGCGGCGTACTCGCCGGGCGCGATCCTCTAGTCGAGCGACTCGACGAACCTGCAGGACGTCTCGAATGCTGGGTGAAATATCCGATTTATCACCATTCGGGCAGCCGGTGCCGCACGATGGCAGGGCAGACCACGCCGACAAGCTGGGGAGATCCACATGTCCGTCACCACGTCCATGAGTGCCAAGGTCCTCGCGGGGGCCGTCCTCGGTGCACTCGCCTTGGGGGCGCCTGCGTCCGCGGACGCCGTCGACCAGCCGGCCACGTCTTGCCAGAACTCCAGGGCCGCACTCGCGCACGCCAAGGAGAAGAAGGCCAACGCCCACCGTGACGCCGCGCTGGCCAAGGTCGCCGTCAAGAAGGCCGAGCACAGCCAGGCCGACGCAGACCTCGCGCGCGCCGAGGCCCGTCTGGCAGCCGCCGAGGCGCGGCTGGCGAAGATGACCGCGAAGGCGCACGACGTGAACCTGCAGATGCGCCACAACTGCACCACCCCGGCACCGGTCACCCCGGCGTCTCCCACCGCCTGACGTCTGTCGCGCGGCTCAAGGAGACCCGTCGCCGGTCCGCACCATTGACAGAACAGAACACGTTCTAGTTCTCTGGCGGGATGAGCACCCTCGATCCCGAGTTCACCCTCCAGCGCAGCAGCCGGGACGCCGCGGCGATGGCAGACAGGGTGGCGGCCTGGCTGGCCACGCAGCTGCCCGCCGGAGCCGGTCCCGAGGTGACGCTGCACGCGGGCTCGGACGCCAACGGCATGTCCAGCGAGACCATCCTCGCCGACGTGACCTGGACCGAGGAGGGTGACCGCCGCACGCACGCCTTCGTGGTCAGGATGGCGCCGTCGGCCGAGGACGTGCCGGTGTTCGCGGCGTACCGGCTCGACCACCAGTACGACGCGATCCGGCTCGTCCACGACCTCAGCGATGTCCCGGTCCCCTCGCCCCGGTGGCTGGAGCCGACCGGCGAGGTGCTCGGCGCGCCGTTCTTCTTCATGGAGCGCGTCGACGGCATCGTGCCGCCGGACGTGATGCCCTACACCTTCGGCGAGAACTGGTTCTTCGACGCGCCTGCGGAGGATCGGCGGCGGCTGCAGGACAGCACCGTCGCGGCCATCGCGGGGCTGCACCAGATCCCGGACGCAGCGCAGACGTTCGCGTTCCTCGACGATCGCGAGCACGCCGGCCCGACGCCGCTGCGGCGGCACTTCGAGAAGACCCGCGCGTGGTACGAGTGGGCCGCCAGGGACCTGGACCGTTCCGCCCTCGCCGACCGTGCGGTCGCCTGGCTCGACAGCCACTGGCCGGCGGCCGACGTCCCCGCGAACGTCGTGCTCTCCTGGGGCGACGCCCGGATCGGCAACGTGCTCTACCGCGAGTTCTCCCCGGTGGCGGTGCTCGACTGGGAGATGGCGGGGCTCGGCCCGCGCGAGCTCGACCTCGGCTGGCTGGTCTTCGCACACCGCGTCTTCCAGACGCTGGCCGAGACCTTCGAGCTGCCCGGACTGCCCGACGTGCTCCGTGAGGACGACGTCCGGGCGACGTACTCCGGCATCACCGGCGCCGACGTGGGTGACCTGACCTGGTTCCAGATCTACTCAGGCCTGATCTGGGCGGTGGTGTTCATGCGCACCGGCACCCGGCAGGCGCACTTCGGTGAGATCGAGCTGCCGGAGACGCCGGATGCGCTCATGCACCACGCGCCGCTGTTCTCGCGGCTCCTCGACGAGGCCGGCGCATGAGGTCGCGCGGGAACATCGGCCCGATGGACGAGTACCCGGTCCACCAGGCACCGCTGCCGATCTCCCGGCCGACCAGCAGCGACCGGAACTTCTACGACCGGTGCTACTTCAACGCGATGGACACCTCGGACGACGCCGGTGACCTGATGCTGGTGACCGGCCTGGGCTACTACCCGAACCTCGGGGTGAAGGACGCCTACGTGCTGCTCCGGCGGGGCGACACCCAGACCGGCGTGCGCCTCTCCGACGCGATCGACGACAACCGGCTCGACCAGCGGGTCGGGGCGTATCGCATCGAGGTCGTCGAGCCGCTCCGCAGGGTCCGTCTGCTCCTGGAGGAGACCGAGGGCATCGCCTTCGACCTGACCTGGGAGGGATCGTTCGACGTCGTGCAGGAGCAGCCGCACCTGATGCTCAACGGCGTCCGCCCGACGCTGGACGCCCAGCGGTTCGCGCAGCTCGGCTCTTGGAGCGGCACCCTCGTCGTCGACGGCGAGGAGACCGCCGTGACACCGGACCGGTGGATGGGCAGCCGGGACCGCTCGTGGGGCATCCGCCCCGTGGGAGAGGCCGAGCCGGCGGGCCGGCCGCAGGATCCGCCGATGGAGGGCTTCTGGTGGCTCTACGTGCCGCTGCGCTTCGAGGAGTACGCCGTCGTGGTGATCGCCCAGGAGGACGCCGACGGCTTCCGCACCCTCAACGACGCCACCCGGATCTGGCGTGACGGCCGCGTCGAGCAGCTGGGCTGGCCGCAGGTCGAGATCGACTACGTCCCCGGCACCCGCACGCCCACGCATGCGCGCCTGACCTGCACCGGCTGGGGCGGGAAGCCGGTGGTCGTCGACGTGGAGCCGCGAACCTCGGTCACCCTGCACGTCGGTGGCGGCTACGGCGGTGACCCGGAGTGGACCCACGGCCAGTGGAAGGGCGAGGCGTTCGCCGAGCGGGTCACGCACTCCCTGGTCGACCCGGAGATCGCCGCGCGGATGCCGTTCGGCGTCACCGACCATGCCGCCCGGGCCACCTGCGACGGCGCCGTCGGCCACGGCCTCTTCGAGCACGGCACCTTCGGCCGGCACGACCCGAGCGGCTTCGTCGACTGGGGCAACGAGCGCCGCTGACCGAGCGCCGAGCGGGCAGAAACGCTGCGCGGGAGGGCCGCGAGCGGGCAGAAACGCTGCGCGGGGGCGCGGCGAGCGGGCAGAAAGGCAGCGCGGGAGCGCGGCGAGCGGGCAGAAACGCAGCGCGGGAGGGCCGCGAGCGGGCAGAAACGCGGCGCGAAATGGCCGCGAGCGGGCAGAAACGCTGCGCGCAATGGCGGCCAACCGGCAGCAAACCAGGATCACGGACGCCGGGTCGGCGTACCGGCCCGGTGCGTTTGTGCCCGCTCGGCGCGCATGGAGGATGCGTTTGTGCCCGCTCGGCGTACTGGCGCGGTGCGTTTCTGCCCGCTCGGGGTCAGACGAGGGCGCGGCCGTCGTGGGTGGCCAGCCGCTGTGCGACGGACCTGAGGTCGGCGCGCCAGACGTCCTCGGGCGGGGGCGGGAGCATCTCGTCCCACTCGAGCGCCATCGAGCCGAGGATGTGCGACATCCGCTCCGGGCGGGCGATGTGCCAGACGTGGACGTGTGAGCCGCCGTCGCCGATCCGCATTACGTGCACCCGGCCGACGTGCGGCAGGTTGGTCATGATCCGCGACAGCCACACGCTGAGCCTGCCGAACTCGGCGGCCAGGTCGTCGCCGAAGTCGGTGTAGTCGAGGTGCTCGCGGGTCTCGAGCAGCAGCACCAGCGGCAGCCCGGCCCGGTGCAGGGGCTTGAGCAACCAGCGGTCGTTCTCCCAGATCCAGTCCGAGCCGTCGCCGGCGCACGTGGGGCACGGCTTCCCGCCGGGGTCGCCGGCTCGTGGAGCCTCGGCGGCGAGCGGGGGCCCGACGACCTTCGGCTGCAACGCTCCGTCGACCACCTCCCACGGAAAGACGTCCCACTCGGCGACCGGCGACATCGGCAGACGACCGTCCTCACCCACCAGCGCGACGATCCGGGCGTACAGGTCCTCGGGTGACTCGGGCATGGGCCAACGGTGCCAGAGCCCGGATCGGCGCCTCAACCGGCGTCCTCGAACTCGTGCGCCTTCTGCTCAGGTCCGGCGGCCGCCTGCCGATGGGGTCCGCTGACGTCCAATACGGGGGACGACCGGAAGGAACCTGCATGTTTGTCCGAAAGCGCTTCGTCTCGACCCTCGCGACCGTCGCCGTGACCGCGGCCCTGGCGGTGGCTCCCGGGCTGCTCCAGAGCGCGAACGCGCGCGTCGCCTCGCCGGCCCGGGCCAGCGTGACCGCCGAGTGCGCCCAGGCCCAGACCGGGCTGGCTCTCGCCAGGTCCGCACAGGCCGACGCGCAGCACCGGGTGGTCAAGGCACGCAAGGCGCTGCGCAAGGCACGGCACACCCACCGCGCGGCCGCGATCAGGAAGGCCAAGCGCCACCTGAGGCACGCCAAGGCCCGGTACGCGGCCCGCACGCACGAGGTGCACGTCCAGGAAGCCCGCGTCGGCTACGCCTGCTCGGCCCCGAACTCGAGCGCACGTGCCGCCGGCACCGGCATGCAGCTCGGCCTGCTCAGCGTCGTGACCGGCGCTGCCGGCAAGGTCATGGACCTCAGCCAGCTCACCACGCTCCTCGAGTCGCTGCTGCCGGGGGTCACCAGCCAGCTCGACGCCGGCCAGCTCAACGGCCTGCTCAGCGGGTTCAACGCCGGTGCGCCGTCGCTGGACGACCTGACCGTCCTGCTGGGCAGCGTGTTCTCGCCCGAGCAGCTCGCAGCGCTGCTCGGCGGCTCTGCCGACCCGACCGTCGTCCTGGCGCTGGTCGAGCACGTCATCGAGGAGCTCAGCGGCCTGTCCGGCGTACCGGTGCCGGGAACGCTCGACACGACCGCGCTGCAGGGAATCCTCGGCACCGTGACCGGCCTGCTGGGCGGCCTGCCCGCGGGCACCGGTGGTGGCGGTGGCGGCGGGCCGCTGTGCACGCTGCTGGGCATCGGGTGCTGACCGGCTGAGCCGGACGCAAGAGCCGGCCGGGCGATCGTGACTGGGGGTCGCGGTCGCCCGGCTTCTGCGTGCCTCAGCCGCGCGCGAGCAGCGCGTCGAGCTTCGCCTCGAGGCGGGCGATGTCGGCGTGGGTGGCCGACTGCAGGTCGTCGCGCAGGCTCGCGATGATCGCGCCGCCCGGCTCGATGGTCACCTTCTGCGTCTCCCGGATGTTGTTGGCGTTCTGACGGCGCAGTGCCGCCTCCGCGTCCGCCTTGCGCAGCCCTTCGCGGCGCAGGGCGCCGTCGTCCCAGCTGCCGTCGAAGGCCAGCGTGGTCGCGCTGCCCTCGAGCAGCCGGGCGGCCCGTTCGTCGCTGCGGGCGGCCCGCACCACGCCGGCGTTGGCACCGATCAGCACGCAGGCGCCGATGACGCCGCCGAGCAGGCTGTCGTCAGGTCCGATGATCGCGTTCTGCACGACGTTGCTGAGCAGCAGCACCACGACGAGGTCGAAGGCGTTGAGCTGGGCCAGGTCGCGCTTCCCCGCGAGCCGGACCAGCACGGCCAGGACGACGTACACGGCGACCGTGCGGACGATCTTCTCCCACACGGAGATGTCGAGGTGCATCAGGTTGTGCCACATGCGGCAATCCTGCACCGGCCGCGGCCCGGCCGACGGCGCCTGCGAGCATGTCGTCCGTGGCAGCAGGGGATGTTCCCGCCCGCCCCGCGGGCCTGGTCGAGGCGCGGCTGCGCCAGGCCATCGCCGTCTGGGTGGTCGGCCTCCTGGTCTACCTGCTCGCCGTGTTCCACCGCTCCTCGCTCGCCGTCGCCGGGCTCGCCGCGACCGAGCGCTTCGGGATCTCCGCGGTCCAGCTGGCCACGTTCACGATGCTCCAGCTCCTCGTGTACGCCGGCATGCAGATCCCCGTCGGCCTGCTCGTCGACCGGTTCGGGGCGCGCTCCGTGCTCCTGGTCGGAGCGTCGGTCCTCACCTGCGCGCAGGCGGGGTTCGCGTTCGCCGACACCTACGGGCTGGCCCTGGTGGCGCGGCTGTTCGTGGGGATGGGCGATGCGATGACGTTCATCTGCGTGCTGCGGCTGGTCAACACCTGGTTCGCTCCCCGCCGGATCCCGCTGGTCATCCAGCTGACCGGCGTCCTGGGCCAGCTCGGTGCCGTGGTCGCCGCCGTCCCGATGACCTGGGCGCTCTCGCACCTGGGCTGGACCCGCGCCTACCTGCTGGCGGCGTCGCTGGGCATCGTGATGGTCGTCGCGCTGCTCGTGGTCGTCCACGACGCGCCCGGGTCGCGCACCCAGCGTGGTGCCGCACTGGGGTTGCGCGACATCCGGACCCGGCTCGCGGAGTCGTGGGAGCACCCGGGCACCCGCCTCGGCTTCTGGATGCACTTCTCGACGCAGTTCAGCGCGACGGTGCTCGGACTGCTCTGGGGCTACCCGTTCCTGGTGAAGGGCGAGGGGCTCAGCGACGCGGAGGCAGGCTCGTTGCTGACCCTGATGGTGGTGGCCATCATGGCGGCCGGCCCGGTGCTGGGCTGGCGGATCACGGTGCGGCCCTGGCAGCGCTCGACCCTGGTGATCGGCATCGTCACGACGATCGCCGTCTCCTGGACGGTCGTCCTGCTCTGGCCGGGCAATGCGCCGCTCGCGCTGCTCGTCTGGCTCGTCGTGGTCACCGGGGTCGGCGGGCCGGCCTCGATGATCGGCTTCGACCTCGGCCGGACCTCGAACCCACCCCACCAGCTCGCCAGTGCGACGGGGATCATCAACCAGGGCGGATTCTACGCCAGCCTGGTCCTGGTGATCGCGATCGGGCTGATCCTCGACTGGCGCACGCCCGGGTCGTCGAGCGACTACACGCCGGGTGCGTTCCGGTGGGCGATGAGCTTCCAGTACGTCCTGTGGGGCGTGGGCCTCACCCAGGTCGTGCGGTACCGCGCGAAGGCCCGGGCGCGGCTGCGCCTGGACGATCCGGCCCTGTGGTCGGAGCTGTCCGGCCTCCCCGGATCCGACCAGAACTAGAATTGGTTCTTGTCTGGGGGATTCCGGGCTGGAATGCTTCGGGGCATGGACCTCGAGGCGCTGGAGCAGATCCGCCGACTGAAGTACCGCTACTTCCGGACGCTGGACCTCAAGCTCTGGGACGAGTACGCCGACACCTTCACCGCCGACGCCGTGGGCCACTACGGCACCAAGGTGTACGGCGACATGGAGCCGTTGCGCGGGCGCGACACGATCGTGGCGTTCATGCGCGAGAAGCTCGCCGGCGGCATCATCACCATGCACGTGGCCCAGCACCCCGAGATCGACGTCGACGGTGACGACGCCACCGGGTCGTGGGGCTTCGAGGACACCGTGATCGCCCCCGACTTCCGCGTGCTGATCCGCGGCGCCGGCTACTACCACGACCGCTACCGCCGCGAGGACGACGGCGTGTGGCGGATCGCCGAGACGTCGTACGACCGGATCTACGAGTCGATGCAGTCCCTCGACGACACCCCGAGCCACCAGCTGCTCGCGAACCGCTGGGCCGCCCCGGCCGAGCAGTAGGGCCAGGGCCGGGCCCTGGCACCGGCGCCGACGTACGCCGACATGCAATTGTCGCGCGCGAGGCCGGTGGTGCTCGCACCAGTCCCTCCCGCGACATTCGCATGTCCCTGTGCGAGCGCGCCGACCCACCACTCCACGCGGCCCGCTAGGCTCCGCGGGTGGGCGACCTGAACATCCCGCCGGCCCCTCCGATCGACGGCGCCGTGCCGCTGCACTCGGGGAAGGTGCGCGACCTCTACCGGATCAGCGAAGGCCACCACGCGGGGATGCTGCTCATGGTCGCCAGCGACCGCATCTCCGCCTACGACTTCGTCCTCGACTCCACGATCCCGGACAAGGGCGCGATCCTGACCCGGATCTCGCTGTGGTGGTTCGACCAGCTGGCCGACCTCGTGCCCAACCACGTCGTGTCCACGGTCGTGCCCGACGAGGTCGCCGGCCGTGCGGTGATCTGCGAGGAGCTCTCGATGTTCCCGGTCGAGTGCGTGGCCCGCGGCTATCTCGCCGGTTCGGGCCTGCTCGACTACCGCGCGTCGGGCGAGGTCTGCGGCATCGCGCTCCCACCCGGGCTGGACAACGGCAGCCGGCTGCCCGAGCCGCTCTTCACGCCCGCCACCAAGGCCGCCCTGGGCGACCACGACGAGAACGTCTCGTACGCCGCCGTGGAGGCGACCGTCGGCGCCGACGCGGCGTCGCGCCTGCGCGACCTGACCCTGGCCGTCTACGCCCGGGCCGAGCAGATCGCCCGTGAGCGCGGGATCATCGTGGCCGACACCAAGCTCGAGTTCGGCACCCGGACCGACGGCACCACCGTGCTCGCCGACGAGGTGCTCACTCCCGACTCTTCCCGGTTCTGGCCCGCCGCCGAGTGGGCGCCCGGGCACAGCCAGCCGTCGTACGACAAGCAGATCGTCCGTGACTGGCTCACGTCCCCGGAGAGCGGCTGGGACAGGAGCGCGGGCCATGCCCCGCCACCGCTCCCGGAAGCCGTGGTCGAGCGCACGCGCTCGCGCTACGTCGAGGCCTACGAGCTGCTCACCGGCGAACGGTTCTGATGCACCCGGTCGGCTTCGACGTCCCCGTCGAGGTCGCCTTCGACTACCTCGTCGACCCCCGCAACCGGCCGGAGTGGCAGTCGTCGCTGCGCGCGGTGGAGCGCGTCGACGGACGTCCGCGCGTCGGCCAGACCTGGCTCGACTCCACCCGCGTCGGCGTCAGGGCGGCGATGGAGACGACCGCGCTGGAGCGGCCGCTCACGTGGACCGAGCGCGGTCGCTGGCGGGGGATCGAGGCGACCCTGACCCTGCGGTTCCGGCCGGCAGCGCAGGGGTGCGACGTCAGCGCGCGGTTCGTGGTGACCGGTCACGGTCTCGCCCGTCCACTTGGTCCGGTGCTGGGACCGGCCGCGCGGCTCGCCGTCCCGCGGGACCTGAGACGGGCGTCGCGGATCCTTTCCGAGCGCACCGGCTGACACTAGGTTGGCGTCAACCGACCCCAGGAGGCCGCGCCCGTGTACAACCTGTCGATCTTCCTCGAGGACAGTGCCCGCCGCTTCCCCGACCGCGACGCCCTGGTGCTCGGGGAGAGCCGGCTCACCTACGCCCAGGTCGACGCGATGGCCAACCAGGTCGCCAACCTGCTCGTCGATCTCGGCGTCTCGCCGGGCGACCGAGTGGCGCTCACCTGCCCGAACCTGCCCTACTTCCCCGTCGTCTACTACGGCATCCTCAAGGCCGGCGGTGTCGTGGTCCCGCTCAACGTGCTCAACAAGGGCCGTGAGGTGGCCTACTACCTCGACGACGCGGATGCCAAGGTCTACCTCTGCTTCGAGGGGACGCCGGAGCTTCCGATGGGCCAGGAGGGGTACGCCGGCCTGCAGCAGGCCTCGGCCGACCCCGAGTTCGTCCTGGTCACGGCTGACCCCGGTGCGGCGTCCCCGATCGAGGGCACCCGCACGCTCGGCCAGCTGCTGAAGGACCGGTCGCCGGTGTTCGAGGCCGTCGCGGCCGCCGAGACCGACACCGCGGTGATCCTCTACACCAGCGGGACCACCGGACAGCCGAAGGGCGCGGAGCTCTCGCACTCCAACCTGGTGCTCAACGCACTGACCTGCAACCGGCTCTTCGGCTCGACCCCCGGCACCGACGTGCACCTGGTGACGCTGCCGCTCTTCCACTCGTTCGGCTCGACGGTGCAGATGAACGCGGGCTTCTCGATGGGCGCGACCCTCGTGCTGCTGCCCAGGTTCGACGCCCAGGCGGCGATCGGGCTGCTCCAGTCCGAGGACGTCACGTTCTTCGCGGGCGTGCCGACGATGTGGTGGGGGCTGCTCGGGGCGCTCACCGCCGACGTGGACGTGAAGCGCATCGCCGACAACCTGCGCGTCGGCGTCTCCGGCGGCGCCAGCCTGCCGGTCGAGATCATCAAGGACGTGCGGGAGAGGCTCGGCGTGACCCTGCTCGAGGGCTACGGGCTCTCGGAGACCTCGCCGGTCGCGACCTTCAGCGACCCGGACCGGGAGCCACGGCCCGGGTCGATCGGCATCCCGATCTGGGGTGTCGAGTGCAAGCTCATCGACGACGACTGGAACACCGTCGAGGGCTCCGAGGAGATAGGCGAGATCGCGATCCGCGGGCACAACATCATGAAGGGCTACCTAAACCGGCCCGAGGCGACGGCCGAGGTCATGCGCGGCGGCTGGTTCCGCTCCGGTGACCTCGCACGACGCGACGAGGAGGGCTTCTACTACATCGTCGACCGGTCCAAGGACATGATCATCCGCGGTGGCTACAACGTGTACCCGCGCGAGATCGAGGAGGTCCTGATGACCCACCCGGACGTCTCGCTGGCCGCCGTCGTCGGCGTACCCCACGAGTCGCACGGCGAGGAGATCAAGGCGTTCGTGATCCTCAACGAGGGCGCGTCGGTCACCGAGGAGGAGCTTCTCGCCTGGGGCAAGGAGCAGATGGCGTCGTACAAGTACCCGCGGCTGGTCAGCTTCGTGCCCTCGCTGCCGATGACCGCCACCGGCAAGATCCTCAAGCGTGAGCTGGTGGACTGAACCGCTCGCCGCACGATTCGGCACCAGTGGGTTCAGCACCTAGGATTCGCCCGTGCCCAGGGCGTCGGGGAGCGTCCCGCTTCACACGGGACGACACAAGGCGGTCCGCCCCGACCAGGTCGGGCGGGCGCTGCGGCGTGCGCTGGTCGCGACCCTGGCGCCGGCGCTGCTGCTGTCGGTAGCCAGCTGGATCGTGGTGCGCACGTCGTCGTCGCGGATGCTCGACCTCGCGCTCGACCCGGCCGCCCTGGCCTGGGTGATCGCCGGCATCGTCATCGTGTGGGTGCTGTGGGTCGCTTTGATCTGGCGCACCTACGCACGTCACCGCGTGCACACCGCCACGCGGCCGCTGCGGATCCTCGGCGCCGTCGGCGTCGCCCTGATGTGCGGTGCGGTGACCGCTCCGATGGCGGTCGGGGCCAAGTACGCCGTCGTGCAGCGCGACCTGATCGGCAGCGTCTTCGGTGACCAAGCCAGTGCGACCACGCCGAAGGTCACCGCCGCGAACCCGTGGGGCAAGCGAGACCGGGTCAACGTCCTGCTCCTCGGTGGCGACGGCGCCGTCCACCGGCCCGGCGTACGCACCGACTCGGTGATCCTGGCCAGCATCAGCACCAAGACCGGCCGCACGGTGCTGTTCAGCCTGCCGCGCAACCTGGAGCGGGTGCCGTTCCAGCCGGGTTCGAAGCTCGCGGAGATCTACCCCGACGGGTTCACCGACGGCAGCAGCGAGCCCAATGCGAACTACTTCCTCAACGCGGTCTACCGCGACGTCCCGGCGCTGCACCCCGGGGTCCTCGGGAAGACGGCCAACGAGGGCGCCGACGCCGTGAAGCTCGCCGTCGCCGGAGCTCTCGGGATCCGCGTCGACTACTACGTCCTGGTCAACCTCGCCGGCTTCCAGCGGCTCGTCGACGCCATGGGCGGCATCACCGTCAACATCAACGAGCCGGTCCCGATCGGCGGCAACACCGACGCGCACATCGCTCCCGACGACTACCTGCAGCCGGGGCCGAGCCAGCGGCTGAACGGGTTCCAGGCGCTCTGGTTCACGCGCGGACGCTACGGGTCGACCGACTACAAGCGGATGGAGCGACAGCGCTGCGCCATCAACGCGATCGTCGAGGAGGCCAGCCCGGTCAAGATGCTCAAGCGGTACACGAAGCTCGCAGCGACCAGCAAGGACATCGTCCGCACCGACATCCCGGCCAAGCTGCTGCCGGCGTTCGTCGACCTGGCCGGCAAGGTCAAGGACGTGCCGATCAAGTCCGTCGGCTTCGAGCTGAGTGACGCGTTCAACCCCAACGACCCGGACTTCGACTACGTGCACGCTGCCGTGCAGCAGGCACTGAGGCCGGCCCGCGCTGCGGGATCCGCCACCGGTACGGCGGGAGCCGCCACCCCCTCGTCACCCACCTCGAGCGGCTCCCCGACCTCCACGAGCACGGCGGACGCCGAGCCGAGCAGGGCCAGCGACGCCAACGACGACTGCGCCTACCGACCGGTGGGCGGCACGACCGCTCAGTAGGGTGCGCACATGGCCACGCCGTACCAGCTGACCGCCTCGACCGTGCTCCCTGCCCGATCCGAGGACGCCTACGACGCGCTCGTCGACCTGCCGCTCGAGGAGCTCCTCGGAGACCGGAGCGGGCCCATCCCGCCGGTGCGCGAGTGCCGTGGGCAGGACGGCCGGTGGGGCACGGTCGGCCAGACCCGGACGATCGTCCTGGGCGACGGCGGCACCATCCTGGAGACGCTGGTCGTCGCCGACCGTGCCGCGGGCGACTACCGCTACCGGCTCAGTGAGATCAAGGGCCCGATGAAGCCGCTCGTGCGCGGCATCGACGGCCGGTTCTCCTTCTCGCCGGCCGGCGAGGGCACGTCGGTCACCTGGAGCTGGGCGGTCCACCCGGCCAACGCGGTCGCCAGGCTCGGCATGCCGGTGTTCAACCTCTTCTGGCAGCGCGCGGCCCGCAAGGCGTTCGCGCGTCTCGGCGCGCGGCTGGCCGCCTGACGGCCGGTCGCCGGTCCGTGGCGGTCGCCTCCACCGTTAGACTCGCCGCGGAAGCATCCCGCTGCAGAGGAGTCCCCGTGGCCCGGGTCGTCGTCGACGTCATGCCCAAGCCGGAAATTCTCGATCCCCAGGGCAAGGCCGTGCTCGGCGCGCTGCCCCGGCTCGGATTCGAGGGTGTCACCGACGTACGCCAGGGAAAGCGGTTCGAGCTGGAGATCGACGGCGAGCTCACGGCCGCGCGCCTGGCCGAGGTCGAGCAGATGGCCGAGACGCTGCTGTCCAACCCGGTGATCGAGGACTACGCCGTGCGCGTCCTCGAGGCGCCGGGCGCGGAGGCCCGCGCGTGAAGGTCGGCGTGATCACCTTCCCCGGATCGCTCGACGACGCCGACGCGCGCCGGGCGGCCAGGGTCGCCGGGCACGAGGCCGTCGCGATCTGGCACGGCGACCGCACGCTGTCCGACGTGGACGCGGTGATCCTGCCCGGCGGCTTCTCCTACGGCGACTACCTGCGCTGCGGCGCGATTGCCCGGTTCGCGCCGGTGATGTCCGCCGTCGTCGACGCCGCCAAGGGCGGGATGCCGGTGCTCGGCATCTGCAACGGCTTCCAGATCCTGTGCGAGTCGCACCTGCTCCCCGGTGCGCTGATCCGCAACGACCACCGCAAGTTCGGCTGCCTCGACCAGCGACTGGTGATCGAGAGCAATCGCACCGCCTGGACCTCGGCGTACGCCGCCGGGCAGGAGGTCACCATCGTGCTGAAGAACGGTGAGGGCTCCTTCGTCGCCGACGACCGCACGCTCGACCAGCTCGAGGCCGAGGGCAGGGTCGTGGCCCGCTACGTCGGCAACCCGAACGGCTCGCAGCGTGCGATCGCGGGGATCAGCAACGAAACCGGCAACGTCGTCGGCCTCATGCCGCACCCCGAGCACGCCATCGAGGACCTCTGCGGCCCGGGCACCGACGGGCTGGGCTTCTTCGCGTCGCTCGGCGCCGCCAGCCTGCTCTCGGCCTAGGGGCCGGTCCCAACCTCTCGGTCAGCCGCCGTGAGGCGGCCGGATCGGCATGCCGTGGCTCACTCGGCGGGGGTCGCGCTGCGCGGCTTCGGCAGCGAGGGCGCCGGCGGCTCCTCCACCTCGGGCTCGGCCGGGCTTGTCTTCGTCTCGCCCTTGCCCCCGAGGATCATCGGCGTCCCTTCCGCAGTGCGGCCCAGGTCTTCGTCGCGACCACCCCGGTCGGGCTGATGCCGACGCGGTGCTGGTACTCCCGCACCGCAGCCCGCGTCGCGCGGTTGTAGGCGCCGGTCACGCTCAGGTGGGGGGAGATCGCCGCGTTCAGCGCCCGCTGGGCCCGGACCACGTCGTCGCTGCGCACGCCGGCCTGGAGCACGCTCCGGGTGGTGCCCGCCGCGAGGAGCGAGGTCCAGTCCGAGCGGGTGAACGCCTTCTGGACGCGGTGGTGGACCCGCGCCTGCCAGCCCTTCACCCCCGCGGTCGTCGCGGCGTTCCAGGTGCCGGACACCGACCGGTCGTAGAGGCCCTGCTGCTTGAGCAGGCACTGCAGGGCGAGGTGCAGGGAGGTCCGCTCCTGCGGCGCGGTGTCCCGGTACGCCGTACGGCTGATCGCGGCCGGCGTGCACCTCGGGTCGCTCAGCTTGTCGGCCGGCGGAGGCGGAGGCGGCGTCGGTGCAGTGCCGCTCAGGTCGAGGTAGTTGCGGTCGATGTTGATCG
This sequence comes from Marmoricola sp. URHA0025 HA25, assembly GCF_054059435.1. NCBI lineage: Bacteria > Bacillati > Actinomycetota > Actinomycetes > Propionibacteriales > Nocardioidaceae > Marmoricola > Marmoricola sp. URHA0025 HA25. The sequence goes on along the minus strand of NZ_JBSSCD010000001.1, from coordinate 3,866,215 downwards.
TCGCGCCGCCCCAGGTCTCGTTGTGGCCGCCCTGGTACTGGTGGATCCTCTTCCCCGCCCAGCCGTCGGGCCGGATGAACGCAGAGCTCGCGTCGGCCCTGCCGTTCCAGTCCGCGATCCAGATCTGGTCGGGCATGGTCGCCCGGTTGCCGGGCGTCACGCGGGCGTCGTCGAGGACCTTGATCCCCGAGAGGGCGCTGGAGTAGACGCCTGAGACGTAGCCGGTCGCGTGCAGCTTGCGGGTCCAGGCGCTCAGGAACCACAGCGACGACATCCGGCACGACGCGATCGAGGCGTTGAAGGCCTCGAGGTCGTAGTAGATCGTGCTCCCGGCGACGATGCCGAGGCTCTGGGCCGCGGCGACGGCCTGCGTGGCCTCGACACGCGCCTGGGTCCGGGCCGCCCCGTAGTTGTTGGTGGCGTCCGCGCTGATCTTGTCCTTCTGGTACCGGTCGCGGGTGGTGCACGAGGCCTGCGCCCCGAGGTGGATGGGCAGCAGCCGCCATCCCGTCGCCAGCTGGGTGCTCACCCAGGTCGGGGTGAGGTTGGTCTGCGCCTGGCAGAACCGCAGCGCCCCCGACATGTAGATCCCCACCGCGCGGAACGGCGACGACGCCAGCCATGCGGTCATGGCGGCCTGGCTCGGCGCCTCGCACTGGTCGAAGCCGTAGCCGACCATGGTGCCGGGGGTGACCGCGTTCGGCGAGGTCGCGGTCGACGACGACGCGGTGAGACCCACGGTCGCGGCGAGCCCCGCAATCGTGAGGCCGGCCAGGGTCCGGCGAAGTCGTGGCAAGGAAGGCATTTCGGTCACTCCAGGGTGGGCGTTTGGTCACGATAACCACAGGAGTAACAGCCGTAACAGTAGTTCCGGGGAACTACAGATCTGTAGTTCGTACGGTCGGTTCGGCGCCGAATTCACTACGCCAGTAGTGAAGTACGGGCTTCCCGATCGCGATTGCGTACGGGAAGTCGGAGATTCACTACGCCGGTAGTGAATTTCCGCCCGCCGCCGGACCCAGCGAAGAGCACCACCGATCGGACGGTAGATTTTGCGCGTGACTGATGTCCGCACCGTCCCCCGTCTCGACACAGTCGCCGTCGCGGCAGCCGATCCCGATCGCGAGCAGCCGTGGGCCGACCTGGGGTTGAAGCCCGACGAGTACGCCAGGATCCGCGAGATCCTCGGTCGCCGACCCACCTCGAGCGAGCTGGCGATGTACTCGGTGATGTGGAGCGAGCACTGCTCCTACAAGAGCTCCAAGGTCCATCTCAAGCAGTTCAGCGAGATCCCGCAGGAGACGCCCGTCGGGAAGATGCTCGCCGGCATCGGGGAGAACGCCGGCGTGATCGACGTCGGCCAGGGCTATGCGGTGACCTTCAAGGTCGAGTCGCACAACCACCCGTCGTACGTCGAGCCCTACCAGGGTGCGGCCACCGGCGTCGGCGGCATCGTCCGCGACATCCTGGCGATGGGTGCCCGGCCGGTCGCGGTGATGGACCCGCTGCGCTTCGGGCCTCTCGACGCGGACGACACCCACCGCGTGCTGCCCGGGATCGTGGCCGGCGTCGGCGGCTACGGCAACTGCCTCGGCCTGCCGAACATCGGCGGTGAGGCGGTCTTCGACGAGAGCTACCTCGGCAACCCGCTGGTCAACGCCCTGTGCGTCGGCGTGCTGCGCCACGAGGACCTGCACCTCGCGAAGGCGAGCGGTGCCGGCAACCAGGTGATCCTGTACGGCGCCCGCACCGGCGGGGACGGCATCGGCGGCGTCAGCGTGCTCGCCTCGGAGACCTTCGACGCAGACGGCCCCGCCAAGCGGCCGAGCGTGCAGGTCGGCGATCCCTTCATGGAGAAGCTGCTCATCGAGTGCACCCTCGAGCTGTTCGCGGCCCGGGTGGTCGCGGGCATCCAGGACCTCGGCGGTGCGGGCCTGTCCTGCGCCACCTCCGAGCTGGCCAGCGCGGGCGACGGCGGCATGCAGGTCGAGCTCGACCGGGTTCCGCTGCGCGACTCGTCGCTGGCCCCGGAGGAGATCCTGATGAGCGAGTCGCAGGAGCGGATGATGGCGGTCGTCGAGCCCGCCGACGTCGAAGCGTTCATGGCGATCTGCGCGAAGTGGGACGTCGAGGCGGTCGTGGTCGGCGAGGTCACCGACAGCGGCCGGCTCGAGATCACCTGGCACGGTGAGACGATCGTCGACGTCCCGCCGCGCACCGTCGCCCACGAGGGCCCGACGTACCAGCGCCCGTTGGCCCGCCCGGACTGGCAGGACGCGCTCCAGGCCGACGGGGCCGAGTCGCTGCCGCGTCCTTCGGGCGGCGACGAGCTGCGCGCCACCGTGCTGCGCCTGGCGGCGAGCCCGAACCTCTGCGACAAGTCGTGGATCACCGACCAGTACGACCGCTACGTCCTCGGCAACACCGTGCTCGCGCAGCCCTCGGACTCCGGGATGATCCGGATCGACGAGGAGACCAACCTCGGCGTCGCGGTCTCCACCGACTGCAACGGGCGCTTCGCCAAGCTCGACCCGTACGCCGGCGCGCAGCTCGCTCTCGCCGAGTCCTACCGCAACGTCGCGACCGGGGGAGCGCGGCCGCTGGCGATCAGCGACTGCCTGAACTTCGGCTCGCCCGAGGACCCCGCCGTGATGTGGCAGTTCGCCGAGGCGTGCCGTGGCCTGAAGGACGCGTGCCTCGAGCTCGGCATCCCGGTCACCGGCGGCAACGTCAGCCTCTACAACCAGACCGCCGAGACGGCGATCCTGCCGACGCCGGTCGTGGCGGTGCTCGGGGTGATCGACGACGTCACGAGGAGGACACCCACCGGCTTCCAGGCGGCCGGCCAGCCGGTCTTCCTGCTCGGGACGACCCGGGAGGAGCTCTCGGGCAGCGAGTGGGCCAGCGTCGTGCACGGGCACCTCGGCGGCCACCCGCCGGTGCTCGACCTTGCCGGCGAGCAGGCGCTGGCCCGGCTTCTCGCCGACGGCGTCGGGCTGCTCACCTCTGCGCACGACCTGTCCGACGGCGGCCTGGCCCAGGCACTCGTGGAGTCGGCCCTGCGCAACGGTGTCGGCGCCACGGTCTCGCTGACCGGGGACGCCTTCGTGGACCTGTTCAGCGAGTCGGCCGGCCGGGTGGTGGTCACGGTCGCGGCCGACGACACGGTCCGGCTCACCGAGCTGGCGCTCGAGCACGGCGTACCCCTGTCGCGCCTCGGCCAGACCGGCGGCGACTCGCTCGACGTCGACGGCCAGTTCGAGATCCCCCTGGACGAGCTCCGGGACACCTGGACCGCGACGCTGCCGGCTGCGCTCGGCTGACCGGGTCGAGTGCTCAGGCGGCTGCCCGGGCGACCACTTCGGCACTCGACCGGAGCTCGGCCTGCCAGATCGCCGGGCGCGGCACCCGGCGCACCGATCGGCTCAGGGTGGGGATCAAGGCCGTGAGAGCGGTCAGCAGGCCCAGGGTGGCGATCGCCGCGCCGCCGCCGAGCCAGGTGAGAAGGGCGCCGGCGAGCACGGGGGACAGCGGCATCATCGACATCACCGCGAACTGGTTGGCCGACTGCACCCGCCCCTGGAGGCCGGCCGGGGTCAGTGACATCCGGTAGGCGCCCATGCCCGCGTTGCCGGCCGGGTTGAAGAAGAGCCCGATCGACAGCGACGCCGCGACGACGAGCGGGTTGTTCCAGAACACCAGCGGCAGGGCCAGCGGCACCCAGCTCCACGCGACGGCGATCGTGATCGACCCGGTCCGGAACCGGTCGATGATCCACGGGGCGGCCACCGCACCGAGCACACCGAAGAGGCCGGCCGAGGTCTCGACCAGCCCGATCTGCGCCGGCGCGAATCCGCCCTGGATCAGCCGCAGGACCGCCAGGAAGAGCATCGCGTTGAGCAGCACGTTCAGCAGCGCCGAGAACACCATCAGGACGCGGAACAGCGGGCGCTGCAGGATGAACCGGAAGCCCTCCCCGAGGCTCTCCCGGAGTCGCGGAGCAGGCCCGGTCCGGGGCGCCGGCGAGAGGTCGGTGCGGATCCGACCGAGCAGGAACCACGAGGCCGCGTAGGTCATGGCGTCCAGCGCGAACGGGAGCCACCGGACCAGGCTGAAGACGGCGCCGCCGATCGGACCTCCGACGAGCGAGGCGATGTGCTGGCGTGCCTGGTTCTGCGAGAGCGCTGCCGACAGCTGCTCGTCCGGTACGACGGCGCGGATGGCCGACGTCTCCGCCGGGGCGAAGAGGCCGGCCGCTGCGCCGGTGAGCAGCGCCACCGCGACGAGGTGTGCGATCGAGATGCCGATGGTCAGCTGCGCGACGACCAGCGAGGCGTACAGCACCGTGCCCGTCGCACTGGCGGCACGCATCACCCGGCGCCGGTGCAGCCGGTCGGCGAGGACGCCGGCGGGAAGCAGCATGCCGACCAGGCCGAGGATGTTCGCGGCCTCGGCAACTGCTGCCCACAGTGCGGAACCGGTGATCGCGTAGGCGAGCAGCGGGAAGACGAACATGCTGATCCGGCTGCCCAGCTCGCTGATCGTCTGGCCCACCCAGAGCACCGTGAAGTCGTGGTTGCGGCGAAGGTCCCGGAATCCCGTCATATCCGCAACATATAGTGCGCAAGTATTAGTGCGCAATGTCCCTTGCGAAATAATCGGTAGCATGGACCCATGACCGACAAACCGAGGCGGAGGGCATCCGGCCCGAGTGGGTCGAGCTCCGTCGCGGACCCACGGATCCTCCGGGCGATCGCCCACCCGGTGCGCAACCGGATCCTCGGCGAGCTGTCCGCCGCCGGCCACCTGCGTGCCGCTGACGTGGCCGAGGTGCTCGGCATCCCGGCGAACCAGGCGAGCTTCCACCTCCGCCAGCTGGCCAAGTACGGCCTCGTCGAGCAGGCGCCCGAGCTCGCCCGTGACGGTCGCGATCGGGTCTGGCGGCCGGTCCACGAGCACGGCCTGACCCTCGAGCTGACCGAGATGGAGAAGGGGCCGGGCGGCAGGTCGGCCGTCGCCGTGTGGCGCGGGCAGGCCGCGGCGGTCGCCAAGGCGGCGATCGATCGGGCGTACGCGAACCGCAAGAGCCGTGAGCACCACGTGATGATCAGCGACGACTGGATCCGGCTCACGAAGGCGGAGGCGAAGGAGCTCTCCGAGGAGCTGATGGCGCTCCAGGCGCGCTGGCAGGACCGGAGCCAGGAGATCGCCGACGACGGCCAGGACCGGCGTACCTACCACGTGATGAAGGTCGTCCAGCCGGCGCCGGAGGTCGAGGCTTGACGGCGACCAAGGAGCAGGTCAAGGCGTCACTGGCGGCCCTGAAGGCCCGTGCCCCCGGCCGGGCCGTCGAGGTCCGGGTGCCGCCGTACGCAGCGGTGCAGGTGATCGGTGGGGGCACCCATACGCGGGGCACCCCGCGGGCCGTCGTCGAGACCGACCCCGACACCTGGCTGGCGCTGGCCAGCGGGGAGCTGAGCTGGGCCGAGGCGGTGGCGGCCGGTCGGGTGCGGGCGTCCGGCGAGCGTGCGGACCTCTCGCCCTACCTCCCGCTGCCCCCGGGCTGACGTGCCCGGACATCACGGCTAGCCGGTGGCAGCCGCGTTGCTGTGCAGCGCGACGTACTCAGCGAGCCGGTCCTCGCGCAAGGCGGTCCAGAGCTCCTGGTCGGCGGTCTTGTCCAGGAGGACGTAGTCGGTGCCGTCCTCGGTGGCCAGCGGGTTGGCGGCGACCGGGGCGGTGAGGAACGTGGTGGTGCTGGTCCGGAGGTGCCGCATCGACCAGAGCAGCCCCAGCATGCGGCGGTAGGAGAAGTCGTGCTCCAGCGCGAGATGGCGCGCGGACGCGCGCATCATCTTGCTGACCGCGAGGGGGTGGGTGAAGGTGCCGCCGTCCACCGCGCCGTGCATGAGGGCCCGGACCAGGCTCTGCTGGCGCGCCACCCGGTCGAGGTCCTTGCCGGGCATGCACGGCTGCAGCTTGATGTAGTCCAGGACGCCCTGCCCGTCGAAGCGCCGGGGGCCCGCCGGCAGGTCGCAGATCGGGCTGGGGACGTTCACGACCACACCGCCGAGCACGTCGGCGATCTCGCGGAACGCGTTGAGGTCGAGCACCGCGAGCCGGTCCAGCCGCGTGCCCGTGACCTCCTCGACCGTGCGTGCGACCAGGCGCGGTCCGCCGGCGGTCGCGGCATCGCTCAGCTTGCCCGGGCCGACGCCCGGGATGTCGACGATGCTGTCGCCCGGGATCGAGACGACGTAGAGGGCGCGGTGGTCCGCGGTGAGGTGGAGCAGCATCACCAGGTCGCTGCGGACCAGGTCATCGCGCCAGCCGATCCTGGTGCTCCGCGACGGCGCCGACGCCCCGGGATCGCTGCCGACGAGGAGGATGGTCGTGCCGGCCCCCTCGGCGCCGGCCTGGCCGACGGAGTCGGGCAGCCGGTCGAGGCCGCCGAACACCCACGCGAACCACCCCGCGGCCAGCACCAGCAGGGCGACCAGGGCGGCGCCTGCGCCGATCGCGATCCGCTTGCGCCGCCGGCGGAGCCTGACCTTGCGACGATGGGCCTCGCGCCGCTCGTGGATGCGCTGATTGCGCGCCTCGATCTCGTCCGGGGAGCGCTCGATCCAGGCCTCGTCGGCCTGGCCCTCGCTCTCACCCTCGGTCACGCCGGTCCTCTTCCCTGTCGCGGCACACGGTGGCGCTGGTCACAGCAAACGCGCACAGAGTACGACGATCCCGGCATTGCGTGACCGCCGCCCGGGGCGCGGACCGGCGCCGCTCACTCCTAGAGTTGGCGCCATGGATCTCGCAGATCTCCGCTCCCGCGTCCAGGCCGTCCTCCCCGGCGTCCGTCAGAACCTCGAGGACCTGGTCCGGATCCAGTCGGTGAGCGCCGACCCGGCCCGCGCGGGCGAGGTCCAGCGCAGCGCCGAGGCCGTGCGTGACCTGTTCGCGGCCGAGGGCTTCTCGGTCCGGATCACCAACGCCGACGGTGGCGCGCCCGCACTGATCGCCGCGAAGCCGGCCCCGGCGGGAGCCCCGACGATCCTGCTCTATGCCCACCACGACGTGCAGCCCGAGAACGACCACGCCGACTGGGACTCCCCGCCGTTCGAGCCCACCGAGCGCGGTGAGCGGCTCTACGGCCGCGGTGCCGCCGACGACAAGGCCGGCATCGCCGCGCACCTCGCGGCGATCAGGGCCCTGGCCGACGACCTCGCGATCGGGGTCACCGTGTTCGTCGAGGGCGAGGAGGAGATCGGCTCCGACAGCCTCGAGGCCCTGCTGCGCCAGGAGGCCGACGCCCTCGCCGCCGACGTCATCGTCATTGCCGACAGCGGCAACTGGGACATCGGCGTACCGGCGCTGACGACCAGCCTGCGGGGCCTGGTCCGCGTCGACATCGAGGTCCGCACGCTGAGCCACGCCGTGCACTCCGGCATGTGGGGCGGACTCGTCCCGGACTCCCTGATGACGCTGGCCCGGGTCATCGCGTCCCTGCACGACGACCAGGGCAACCTCGCCATCGAGGGGCTCCACGAGGGCCCGGCCGCAGACGTGGAGTACCCCGAGGAGCGGCTCCGGGCGGAGTCCGGGGCACTGCCGAGCATCGAGTGGATCGGCTCCGGGCCGATCGTCGAGCGGTTGTGGACCAAGCCCGCCCTGAGCATCACCGGCCTCGACGCGCCGCAGGTCTTCGGGGCGAGCAACACGCTGGTGCCGGCGGCGCGCGCCCGGATCTCGATGCGGATCGCCCCGGGCGACACGACCTCGAACGCCACCGAGTGCCTGCGCAAGCACCTCGAGGCGCACCTGCCCTGGGGTGCCGAGCTCGGGTTCACGGTCGTGGACACCGGTGAGCCGATCGCGATCGACGCGACCGGTCCGGCGTACGACATCGCGCGGGACGCGTTCACCCAGGCGTGGGACGGAGTGGCGCCGGTCGACATGGGGGTCGGCGGCTCGATCCCGTTCATCGAGCTGTTCCTGCGGACCTTCCCCGGCGCCAGCGTCCTGGTGACGGGCGTCGAGGACCCCGACACGCGTGCGCACGGCGCCAACGAGGGCCTGCACCTCGCGGAGTTCGAGCGAGTCTGTCTCGCCGAAACGCTCCTGCTGGCGAACCTGGGCACCCTGCGCCCGTAGACTCTGCGTGTGGCCCTTCCAGGACAGCCCGCCGGAGCCCCTTCTCCTCGGCGTCGCGGCGACGGCCGCCTGACCCACGAGCTCGACCCCCAGGACACCGGACCCCAGGACGCCTGCGGCGTCTTCGGCGTGTGGGCCCCCGGCGAGGACGTCGCGAAGCTCGCGTACTACGGCATCTACGCCCTCCAGCACCGCGGCCAGGAGTCGGCCGGCATCGCGGTCAGCAACGGGCGCCAGATCCTCGTCTACAAGGACATGGGCCTGGTCTCCCAGGTCTTCGACGAGTCCACGCTCGAGGCGCTCAAGGGCCACATCGCCATCGGTCACGCGCGCTACTCCACGACCGGGGCGAGCACCTGGCACAACGCGCAGCCGACGTTCCGGCCGACGGCGACCGGGTCGATCGCGCTCGGGCACAACGGCAATCTGACCAACACCAGCGAGCTCGCCCAGATGGTCGCCGACCTCCCCAGCGACTCCGGTGAGCTGGAGATCCACGCCCGCAACCTCGAGACCAGCACCAACGACACCTCGCTGGTGACAGCGCTGCTCGCCCACCATGGCGGCGGGACGCTCGAGGACCGGGCCGTCGAGCTGCTGCCGCAGGTCAAGGGCGCCTTCTCCTTCGTCTGGATGGACGAGAGCACCCTGTACGCCGCCCGCGACCCGCAGGGCATCCGGCCGCTCGTGCTCGGCCGCCTCGAGCGGGGCTGGGTGGTGGCCTCGGAGACCGCCGCCCTCGACATCGTCGGCGCGTCGTACATCCGCGAGATCGAGCCCGGCGAGATGGTCGCGGTCGACGAGGAGGGGCTCCGCAGCCGGCGGTTCGCGGAGGCCGCGCCGAAGGGCTGCCTCTTCGAGTTCGTCTACCTCGCCCGTCCCGACACGCGGATCTCCAACCAGCGCATCCACAGCGTGCGGGTGGAGATCGGGCGCAAGCTCGCGCGCTCGTTCCCCGCCGACGCGGACCTCGTCATCCCGGTGCCCGAGTCCGGCACGCCGGCCGCGATCGGCTACGCCGAGGCCAGCGGGATCCCCTACGGCACCGGGCTGGTGAAGAACAGCTACGTCGGCCGGACCTTCATCCAGCCCAGCCAGACGATCCGTCAGCTCGGCATCCGGCTCAAGCTGAACCCGCTGCGCGACGTCATCGAGGGCAAGCGGCTCGTGGTCGTCGACGACTCGATCGTGCGCGGCAACACCCAGCGCGCCCTGGTGCGCATGCTGCGCGAGGCCGGTGCTCGCGAGGTACATGTGCGCATCTCCAGCCCGCCGGTGAAGTGGCCGTGCTTCTACGGCATCGACTTCGCCACGCGTGCCGAGCTGATCGCCACCGGGCTCTCCGTCGACGAGATCTGTGCCTCGATCGACGCGGACTCGCTGGCCTACATCTCGCTGGAGGAGCTTGTCGAGGCCACCTCGGTGCCGGCGGACAACCTCTGTCGCGCCTGCTTCGACGGCGTCTACCCGGTGCCGCTCCCCGAGCCCGAGCTGCTGGGCAAGCACCTGCTCGAGCCGGCGCTGATGGTGCCCGACCGCCAGCTCGACGTCGACGGCCTGGCCGCCTCGCTGGCGGGTGGCGGCGCCGGCGACGCCCTGGACCGCCCGTGAGTGGCACCACGTACGAGGCCGCCGGCGTCTCCATCGAGGCCGGCGACAAGGCCGTCGAGCTGATGAAGGTCTGGATCGAGAAGGCCCGTCGTCCCGAGCAGATCGGCGGCATCGGCGGGTTCGCCGGGCTGTTCGACGCGAGCGCGCTGAAGTCCTACGACCGCCCGCTCCTGGCGACCTCCGCCGACGGCGTCGGCACCAAGGTCGCCATCGCGCAGGCACTCGACAAGCACGACACGATCGGCTTCGACCTGGTCGGCATGCTCGTCGACGACCTGGTCGTGTGCGGCGCCGAGCCGCTGTTCCTCACCGACTACATCGCCACCGGCCGCGTCGTACCCGAACGCGTCGCGGCGATCGTCCAGGGCATCGCCGAGGCGTGCGTGCAGGCCGGCTGCGCCCTCATCGGGGGTGAGACCGCCGAGCACCCGGGTCTCCTCGGGCCCGACGAGTACGACGTCGCCGGCTCCACCACCGGGGTCGTCGAGGCCGACGCGCTCCTGGGTCCCGACCTGGTCCGCCCGGGTGACGTGGTGATCGCGATGGCCTCCAGCGGACTGCACTCCAACGGCTACTCCCTGGTGCGCCACGTGCTGCTCGCTGCGCCGTCCGAGGGTGGGGCGGGCCGCACGCTCGACGAGCACGTGGACGACCTCGGTCGCACGCTCGGCGAGGAGCTCCTCGAGCCGACCCGGATCTACGCCAAGGCATGCCTCGCTCTCGCCCACGGCACCGCCACGCACGCGATGTCGCACGTGACCGGCGGCGGGCTCGCGGCCAACCTGGAGCGGGTGCTGCCCGCGGAGCTGACGGTCACCATCGACCGCGGCACCTGGGCGCTGCCGCCGGTGTTCGGGCTGGTCCAGCAGACCGGCTCGGTCGCGCGCTCCGACCTCGAGCGCACCCTGAACTGCGGCGTCGGGATGGTGGCGCTCACGGCTGCGGACGACGCCGACCGAGCGATCGCGCTGCTCGCCGAGCACGAGGTCGACGCGTGGGTCGCGGGCACTGTCGCCGAGGCCACCAGCGACGCCGAGCGGGGCGCCGTGCACCTCGTCGGCGACCACGTCTGACGCCTTCGGCCCCCGATTCGCGGGGCGGGTGCCGGTCGCTGGGCGATCCGACGTGCGGGAATGACCTGTCGGCAGGTACGGTTGTCCCACGAGACGATGATTCCGACCGGCAGCCTCTGAGCGCCGGCCAAGTGTGCGAGGGGGTCGACCCAATGGGGCGCGGCCGTGCGAAGGCGAAACAGACCAAGGTTGCTCGCGATCTGAAGTACCGCACTCACGAGACGGACTTCAGTCAGCTGGCCAAGGAGCTCCACGGGGACGAGGGACCGTCCGCGGAGGCCGAGCCCGAGGCAGACCCCGACGAGTGGGCGGACTACTCGCCCTCGTCGACACGCGACTGAGCGACTGACGCACCCGCCGGCGACGCCGGCCCGGGCGCGCCGGTGACTTCGAGCCTCAGCGCTCACCCAGCCAGAGGTGTCGCCGCCCGATCGCGGCCATCCGGCGCTCGGCGATCCGGTCGGCGGCGACCGAGGGTGGGATGTCCTCGTCGGCGGCGATGCGGAAGACCTCGCGCGTGGTCTCGAAGATGCCGGCCGCGCGCTGCTGGGCCCGGTCGAAGTCGAAGCCGATCAGCTCGTCGGCCACCTGGATGAGACCTCCCGAGTTCACGCAGTAGTCCGGCGCGTAGAGGATCCCGGCGTCGGCGAGCAGCTTCTCGACGCCGTCGTGGGCGAGCTGGTTGTTCGCCGCCCCGCAGACCACCTTCGCCTGCAGCCCCGCGACCACGTCGTCGTCGAGCGCACCGCCCAGGGCGCAGGGGGCGTAGACGTCGATGGCGTCGCGGACCAGCTCGGCGGTGCTGCCGGCCGCGCGCACCTCGGGGTGGACCTCGAGCACGCGCAGGACTGCCTGCGGAGAGACGTCGGAGACCACCACCTGGGCGCCGTCGTCGAGCAGGTGGCCCACCAGGTGGCGTCCGACCTTGCCGACCCCGGCGATCCCGACCGTGCGCCCGGCAAGCGTGGGCACGCCCCAGGCCACCTCGGCCGCGGCGCGCATTCCCTGGAACACGCCGTACGCAGTGAGCACCGAGGAGTCACCGGCGCCCCCGTGGGCCGTCGTGCGCCCGGTGACGAAGTCGCACTCGCGGGCGACGACGTCCATGTCCTCGCTGACGGTGCCGACGTCGCACGCGGTCAGGTAGCGCCCGTGCAAGGACTGGACGAAGCGCCCGTAGGCCCGCAGCAGTGCCTCGGTCTTCGCCGTCGCCGGGTCGCCGATGATCACCGCCTTGCCACCGCCGAGGTCCAGGCCGGTGAGTGCGGCCTTGTAGGACATGCCGCGGGCGAGCCTGAGCACGTCGGCCAGCGCGGCGGCCTCGTCGGCGTACGGGTAGAAGCGGGTGCCACCGAGGGCCGGCCCGAGGGCCGTGGAGTGGATGGCGATGATCGCGCGGAGGCCGCTGGCCTCGTCGGCGCAGAAGACGACCTGCTCGTGGCCGTCGAACCCGGCGAAGACGCCGGCTGGAACGCTGTTCGGACTCTTCATCGCGGCTCTGCCTCACCGTCGGGCACCAGGGGTGGCGGTGCGTTGCTGGGGTGGCGTGCTTTCGGCTGGGATGGCGCCGGAAACGACACAAACCCTACTCTGGTTACGGGCGGTCTGCCCCTTTTGTGTATCTGTCTAGACCGGAAAGCCCATGTCCGTTTGGTCTGCTTTACACGACTTGCCGTGAGTGTCATGCTCGATATGTCCTCATACAGACGAACCACCGAACGAGGGGCACCACCATGCAGCACACCACCGAGACCGAGACCCTGCTGACACCCGCCGAGGTCGCAGCAATGTTCCGCGTGGACCCCAAGACCGTGACCCGGTGGGCCAAGGCCGGAAAGCTGAGCGCGATCCGGACGCTCGGGGGTCACCGTCGCTACCGCGAGGCCGAGGTCAAGGAGCTCCTGGGCGGGGTCATCCCGGCCCAGCGCGGCGCCGCAGACTGACCGCACGACCTTCAGCTCTTCCGGGGCTCGACGCCGATGGCGTCGAGCCTCGACGCTTTTTCCGGACGCCCGATTTATCCGGGTATGGCGGGTTCCGGTAACCGTCTTCTCAGAAGGCGCCGTGGCGCCCGGCGCCCTCGGCGAACCGGGCGGCCCCCTGGAGTGACTCGGCCTCGATCGCCCGCAGGCCGTGACCGAACTCCACGGCGATCGCCGCCTCCTCGTCGAGGCCCCACTGGTCCAGGACGCCGGCGCGGTCGCTGCGCACGCACACCTGCGGGAACGCCGCGATCTCGGCGGCCAGGGCCTGGGCTCGCCCGAGCGCCTGCCCGGCCGGCGTCAACCGGTTGACCAACCCGATCGCCAGGGCCTCCTGCGCATCGACCGCGCGTCCGGTCAGGATCAGGTCCAGGGCGCGGGACTGACCGATCAGCCGGGGCAGACGGACCGTGCCGCCGTCGATCAGCGGCACGCCCCAGCGGCGGCAGAAGACGCCGAGCACGGCGTCCTCGGCCGCCACCCGGAGGTCGCACCACAGCGCCAGCTCGAGGCCGCCCGCAACGGCGTGCCCCTCGATCGCCGCGATCACGGGCTTGGTCAGCCGCATCCGGCTGGGTCCCATCGGTCCGTCGCCGTCCGGCTCGAGCCGGTTCACCGAGTCGCCCCGGCTCAGTGCCTTGAGGTCGGCACCCGCGCAGAACGTGCCGCCCGCACCGGTGAGCACCGCGACGCTCAGGGAGTCGTCGGCGTCGAAGGCCCGGAACGCCTCCGCCAGCGCCTCGGCGGTCTCCCGGTCGACGGCGTTGCGCGCCTCGGGCCGGTCGAGGGTGACAGTGAGGATGGGTCCGGACGTCTCGCGGTGCACGGTCATGCGGCACATTCAACCGCTGGACGGCGTACCGCGGGTATCAGCAGGGCGCCACGCGGCCTCGTTGTCGGCGAAACTCCGGCGCGGTCGTCGCGGCGGTGCCATGATCCGAGGGTCTCGGGCTTGGGCTGGCACGTCCGGAGGCGGGGATGGCGAGAATCGGCAGGCGGATCGCGAGGCTCTTCGACCTGCCCCTGCTGTCCCGGCTCGCCTTCCACATCCGCCGGATGACCGGCGGGCTGGAACGCGGCTTCTTCCTGAGGCTGTTCGTCGCGCTGAGCAGCTTCGTGATCGTCGCCGCCGGTCTCCTCACCGCTCTCGAGGGTCCGCACGACAGCGTCGGCGCGGCCGCCTCCAAGTTCGGCAACAGCTTCTACTGGGGCATCACCACCGTCCTCGGCAACGGGGACACCGGTTACGTGGAGACGCCGGGCGGCAAGTTCATCAGCTGGCTGCTCGTGCTCTTCGGGGTGGCGATCGTCGCCGCGATCACCGGAGCCCTGGTCGGCTTCGTGATCGACATCTTGCTCAAGGAGGGTCAGGGAATGGGTGCTGCCGGCTACCGGGACCACATCGTGGTCTGTGGATGGAACCCCACCGCACGCGAGCTGATCAGCGAGCTCGGTGGTGACGAGTACGCCACCAAGGTCGTGCTGCTGCACACCGGGGACAAGAACCCGGCGGGAAGCGGGGTGTACTTCGTCAGCGGAGACATCACCAACGCCGACGACCTGCGTCGCGCGGGCATCGAGGACGCCATGGCGGCGGTCGTGTGCCCGGCCGACGCGAGCAACGAGGCCGACATGCGCTCGATCCTCTCGGTGATGGCGATCGAGTCGATCGCGCCGCACGTGCGCACCGTGGTCGAGGCCAACAACCCCGACCACGTCGAGCACTTCCGGCGTGCCCACGCCGACGAGATCGTGGTCAGCTCACGGTTGGTCTCGCGCCTGATGGCACGCTCGTCCCTCTACCCGGGCCTGGCGGAGATCGTCACCGACATCGTGTCCGGCGGCAAGGGATCCGAGCTCTACCGGGTGAAGCTTCCCGACGACTACGTCGGCCTGTCCGTCGACCAGCTGTCGGAGCGGATGCGCTCCGATCACAGCGCCACCCTCCTCGCCGTGAGCCGCGAGGGCTCGGCGTACATCAACCCGGAGCCCGGCTTCCGCCTGCAGGTCGGCGACGACGCCGTCGTCGTGGCCGAGTCGCTCGGGACGCTCGCGCCGCTGCAGATGGCGCCGGCGGACTGAGGCCTCAGCCGGCCAGGCCGGTGACGCGCTTGAGGATTCGCAACCCCTCGGGAGTGCCCGGCCAGTGCCGGTCGATCGCGTCGACACCTGCGCGCCGGGCGACCGAGCGCAGGAGGAGGGCGACCACGATGATGTCGTCGGCGTAGCCGGCGACCGGGATGAAGTCCGGCACCAGGTCGAGCGGGAACGCCAGGTAGACCGCAGCTCCGGCGAGACGCAGGCGCACGCCGCGCGGCAGCTCCGGGTCGGACGCAAGCCGACGGAGCAGGCGGACCACGTCGGGCAGCAGCCGAAGGGCCTCGCGCAGGCCGGCCGGCTCGCCGGAGCGGCGGCCGGCGACGTAGAGCGTCGCCACCAGGGCGAGCCAGAGCAGCAGGAGCCCGCCGGCGACGGCGACCAGCAGGTGCCAGGGCGTCATCCCGGCCAGTCTGGCAGCGGAGGACTCCGCCCGGGTCAGCCGACCGACGCGGTGCGCCGGCTGCGGGTCGTGGCGGCCCGCCGCCGGCGCTCCTCGCGAGCCGCCAGAGCGGTCGCGACCGCGGGATAGAGGGCTTCCGCGATCACGGCGTAGCCGGCGCTCGAGGGGTGGAACCGGTCGCCGCAGAACAGCGAGCGGTCGGCGGCGAACGCCCGGGCGGTCCCGTGGTCACGGTCGGCGACGTGGGCGCCTGCGGTCCGGGCGGCGATGATCTGGGAGTCGCGCAGCAGCATGCTCGCCGACCGCAGCACCGGGACGAGGCCCAGCGGAGTGTCGGGCAGGGCGCTCAGGTCGGGCGCGGGCGCGACGACGACCTCGGCGCCGGCCTCGCGGAGCCGGCGTACGGCGTCACCGAGCTGGCGTGCTGCGCGGCCGGCGTTGGTGTGGTGGAGCAGGTCGTTGGCGCCGATGACGACCACCGCGACCGAGGGCCGCCAGCCCGCCGCGCGGTCAGCCTGGTCGGCGAGCATGCTGCTCCGCGCTCCGGGTGCGGCGAACACGCGCGTGGTGACGGTCGCGCCCTCGTCGCGGAGCCGGTGGGCGAGCCGGGCCCCGGCGGTCTCAGTACGTCGCGACGCGCCTCGTCCGGCGGCGATGGAGTCGCCGAGCATCGCGAGGCGGATGGTCATGCGCGGCGGTACCCGCCGGGGGCGCAGGTCAAACCCGCCCGTGATCGCGGTGCCACGCACGCGGCGACCTCCCAGATCCGACCCTCGTCGAATCTCTTCGGTCAAACGCTTGACTTCCCCCGGACCCGGTACGTACGTTTCGTCTATTCAATCGTTTGACTGGAGTTCATGTGCACTTCGACCTGCTGGCCCGCATCGGTGGCGACCCCGCCATGGAGCGGGTGTTCTCGGAGGAGCGGACCGTCGCGTCCTGGCTCCGTGTGGAGGCGGCCCTCGGACGCGCCCTCGCCTCGGCCGGCGTCGTCGACATCGAGGTCGGGGAGCGCATCGCCGACGCGTGCGTGATGGAGTCGATCGACCTCACCCGCCTCTGGAAGGAGTCGGCGGTGGTGGGCTACCCCATCCTGCCGCTGGTCCGGATGATCTGCGAGAACCTCCCCGAGGCCGACGCCGCGCACGTCCACTACGGAGCCACCACCCAGGACATCATGGACTCCGGGATGGCGCTCCAGATAGGTGAGGCGCTCGTCCACATCGACGACCTGCTCGGGTCTTTGGGAGATGCCCTGGCCCGGCTGGTCGCGCTGCACCGCGAGAGCACGATGGCTGCGCGCACGCACGTGATGCAGGCGGTCCCCACCACCTTCGGCGCCAAGCTGGCCGTCTTCCTCGACACCCTGGCGCGCCAGCGCGGAAGGCTGCGGACGGTGACCGACGACGTCCGCGTGGTCTCGCTGTTCGGTGCCGGCGGCACCTCGGCCGCTCTCGGCGCCGATGCCGGAGCCGTCCGGGCAGCCCTGGCCGACGAGCTCGGCCTCCAGGACTGCGGCGTCCCGTGGCACGTCGCCCGGGACCGCTTCGTCGCGGCCGGTCATGCGGCCGCAGAGATCGCGAGCACCTGCACCCGCCTGGGTCGGGAGATCATCGACATGTCCCGCCTCGAGATCGGCGAGGTCGCCGAGGAGGACGGGATGTACCGCGGGGCCAGCTCGACGATGCCCCAGAAGGCCAACCCGATCTCCTCGGAGATGGCGGTCGGCTTCGGCGCCTGGGCGGCCACGGCAGCCGCCGGCCTGTACCGGGCGATGGAGGCGGGTCATGAACGCGCCGCCGGCGAGTGGCACGTCGAGTGGGCGGCGGTGCCGGCCACATTCACCGCGACCGCCGGTGCGCTGCTCTCGGCCCGGGACGCGATTGCCGGCCTGCGGGTCTTCCCCGAGCGGATGCTCGCCAACCTGGAGACCGACGGCGGGCGCCTGATGGCCGAGGCCTACATGATGGCGCTGGCTCCGCACCTGGGTCGCGGCCCCGCCCACGAGCTGGTGTACGCCGCCGTGCGGCACTCGCGCCAGGAGGACGTGCCGTTGCGGGACGCCGTACGCGATGTCGTGACCGCCGAGGTGTGGCGCGACGTCGAGCCCGTCCTGCCGTGGCCACAGGGATATCTCGGTCAAGCCTCAGCGATCTGCGACGAGGCACTCAAGGTCTGGGCGGCCAGTGGCGAACCCACGCACCCACCCGGGCACCAAGCCAGTCAGGGACCACCCCACGGCAACACCGGACCGGCCGATGCAGCACCCCCGCTCACCACGCCCCTCGACAAGGAGTAACCCCATGAACCGAATGCCGCGCACGCTGGCCGTCGGGGCGCTCGCCGCCCTGACAGCCCTCAGCCTCGCCGCCTGCAACACCGAGGACACCAAGTCGTCCACGTCGTCGGGCTCGAAGGAGCTGACCATCGGCCTGGCCAACCAGCAGATGTCGGTGACCTTCCCGGCCGCGATCGCCAAGGGCGCCCAGGCCGAGGCGAAGAAGCTCGGCGTGAAGCTGGTGGTCCTCGACTCGCAGGGCGACCAGGCCAAGCAGGCCAGCCAGGTCCAGGACCTCATCGGCCAGAAGGTCGACGGCATCATCCTGGTCCCGCTCTCGCCCGGGCCCGCCCAGGCGATGGTCGACCAGGCCGACGCCGCCGGGATCGCCGTGGGCACCGCGCACGGGTACGTCGGGGCCGACCGGAGCGTCGACGACCCCTACGAGAAGCTCAAGTACGTGATCGACGAGGACGAGGCCGGTGCCGGCGCGACCGCGGGCAAGATGGCGGTCGAGGCAGTGCCGAACGGTGGCGACGTCGCGATCATCACCGGTGCGGCCGGCTTCGTCGAGAACAAGACCCGCGTCGACGACTTCGAGAAGGCCCTCACCGACAAGGGCGGCTTCAAGGTCGTCGCCAACCAGCCCGGTGACTGGACCAAGGAGGGCGGTCAGTCCGCCTGCCAGAACATCCTGGCGGCGCACCCGAAGGTCTCGCTGTTCTACGCGATCTCCGACGACATGGCGGTGGGCTGCGCGGCCGCGGCCAAGTCCGCGGGCTCGAGCGCCAAGATCATCGGTGTCGGCGGCTCCGCCGGGGGAATCGATGCGATCAAGGCGGGCACTGTCTACGGGACGGTCTGCTACAAGCCGTACACGGAGGGTCAGATGGCGGTCAAGGCCATGGTCGACGCGCTCAAGGGCAACCTGTCGGGTGCACCGAAGACCACCTTCTACGACACCCCCGGTGTCACGAAGGCCAACGTCGACTCGTGCCAGCCGCAGTGGTGACAGGTAGAGAACGCAGATGACGACACCGAACCCGGGCGCACCCGTCCTCTCCGTGACGGACGTGCACAAGCGGTACTCCACCGGCACCTACGCGCTGCGCGGCGTGTCCCTTCAGGTGCGCCCGGGATCGGTCCACGGACTGCTCGGCTCCAACGGAGCCGGCAAGTCCACCCTGATCAAGATCCTCTGCGGTGCTCAGCCCGCGACCTCGGGGTCGCTGGCCTGGCAAGGGGACACGGTCGACTGGACCTCCCCGGCCCAGGCCCTCGACGCGGGCCTGGCCGCGGTGCACCAGCACACGCCACTGGTCGACTCGCTCACCGTGCTCGACAACGTCTTCCTCGGGATGCGGGACGGGGTCCGGTGGGATGCCGCGCGGCGACGCGACGAGCTCGCCGAGCTGTGCGACCGGATCGGCTACCCGCTCGACCCGGACCTCCAGGTCGCGGAGCTGTCGGTCGGAGGTCGCCAGATGGTGGCGATCGTGCAGGCCCTCGCCCGCAGGCCCACGCTGATGCTCCTCGACGAGCCGACGGCCGCGCTGTCGCCGCACGAGCGCGACATCCTCTTCGCCGTCGTACGCCGGCTGCGCGACCAGGGCACCGCCTTCGTCTACGTCTCGCACTTCCTCGACGAGGTCATGGAGCTCACCGACCACCTGACGGTGCTGCGGGACGGCCGCGTCGTGCTGGACTCACCGACCGCCGAGACCGACCAGGAAGGCCTGGTGACCGCCGTCGTCGGCGAGCGGCTGGCCCGGCTCGAGGACTCGGCCCCGGTCCCCGGGCGCGGATGGGGCGAGCCCCTGCTCCGCGTGGAGGGACTCGAGTCGCCCGGGAAGTTCGGGCCGGTGTCGCTGGAGGTGCGCGCAGGCGAGGTGGTCGGTCTGGCCGGCCTGCTCGGCAGCGGTCGCTCGGAGCTGCTCCAGGCGATCTTCGGCGCCGACCGGCGCGCCCGCGGGCACGTCACCGTCGCCGACTCCAAGCCGCTGCGCAACGCGCCGCGTGCCCGCGTCCGGGCCGGCCTCGCCCTCGTCCCGGAGGACCGCAACCGGCAGGGGCTGCTCGCCGACTGGGAGATCTGGCGCAACGAGTCGCTGCCCTACCTCGGCCGGGCGTCGTACGCCGGACTGGTGCCGCGCGAACGCGATGAGCGTGCTGCCGCCGAGGCCTCGGTCCGCGATCTCGGCATCGTCACCGGGTCGGTGGAGACACCCGTCGGGCAGCTCAGCGGCGGCAACGCCCAGAAGGTCGTCTTCGGCAAGTGGCTCTACGGCCCCGCCCGGGTGATCCTGCTCGACGAGCCGACCGCCGGCGTCGACGTCGGCGCCAAGGCCGACATCCTGCGGCTGATCCGCCGCCAGACCGAGGCGGACCGCGGCGTGCTCATCGTCAGCTCCGAGTTCGAGGAGCTGCGCTCTGTCTGCGACCGCATCCTCGTGCTCCGTCGCGGCCGCCTGGTCGCCGAGCTGGTCTCGGCCGAAACCGATCTCCACGAGATCACCGCCTACGCCTCGGGCCTCGCCGGCCCCCGCACCGCCTGACCTCACCCTCGAAAGGCATCTCATGTCCACCTCCACCTCGGCCCCGAGCCTGTCCGCCGGAACCTTGCTGGCGCGCCGCTTCTCGGTGCGTTCCGCCGGGGTCGTGTACGCCCTCGTCCTCCTCGTCGCAGTGATCGCCACGATGTCGGAGACGCAGGGTCGCTCGGGCTACCTCAGCAGCGTCAACATCAGCAACATCCTCGACCAGACCGCGCTGATCGGGATCCTCGCGATCTTCATGACCGTGGTGCTGATCAGCGGCAACTTCGACCTCTCGGTCGCCTCGACGGCGGCGCTCGCGGGCACGGTCGCGCTGAAGACCATCGACGGGCACGGCGTGCTCTTCGCGTTCGTCGCCGCGGTCCTCGTCGGCGCGCTCGTCGGGTTCGTCAACGCGGTGCTGGTCCAGAAGGTCGGCGTCAACGCCTTCATCGTCACGCTCGGCACCCTGACCGCCGTGCGCGGTGTCGTCGAGGCGATCCTCGACGGCCAGAGCATCACGGCGAAGGAGACCGCGCTGCTGACGATGGCCACCCACCGCTGGACGATGCCGCTGTGGCTCGCGCTGGTCCTGGCTGTGGCCCTGGTCGGCGGCGGGATCGCGATGGTGATGCGGTCCTCCAGCCGCGGTCGAGCGCTCGCCGAGTGGGCCGTCTTCCTCCTCGCCGGTGTGGGCCTGCTCGTGGTCGCGTCACTCCGGCCGCTGCTCCTCGACCAGACCGTGCCGACCTGGTTGATGATCGTGCTGGCGGTCGTGACGGGCGCCGTCCTGAGGTTCACGGTCGTCGGCCGGAATCTCTACGCAGTGGGCGGCAATGCCGAGGCAGCGCGGCTGTCCGGCATCCCCGTGGACCGTTACAAGATGGGCGCGTTCGTCCTCAACGGCGCGATGGCCGGAGTCGTCGGGGTGCTGTACGCCGGCCGGTTCAACTCGGTCAACCCGACGGTGCTGACCGGCGGTGAGCTCACCGTCATCGCCGCGGCCGTGCTGGGCGGCACGTCGCTCTTCGGGGGCTCCGGGTACGTCGGCAAGTCCGTGGTCGGCGCTCTGATCCTGTTCACGCTGAGCAACGGCTTCAACGTCCTCAACATCGGCGCGAACTACCAGAACGTCGTCCAGGGCGGCGTCCTCGTCGCGGCCGCGGCGCTGTACACGGTGACCAACCAGAACGAGCGCGGGAAGCTGAGGTCGCGGCTCAGGAAGAGTCCGGCCGAGCCTGCACCGGTCACGCCGACGACCAACGGGAAGCCGGCGAGCTCGAAGGTCGCCTGATCGTGGAGTGGGCGACGGCCACGGTGGACCCGTCTGAAGTCTCCAGCGACCACCTCGACGTTGTCGTACGGCGGCCGACCTGTTCGTTGCACTCCTGAAGCGCCGCCCACGAGTGCGTCGCCACGATCACAGGAGATGACACAGATGCAGCATCCCGATCCTGCCGCCCGGCGTACCTTGGCGCCCGCCGAGCCGAGCTCGCCCGCTGAGGCGGAGGGCTTGACGACGCCGATCAGGCTCTACATGTCGATGTCCCTGGACGGCTTCATCGCCGGCCCCGACGACCGGACCGGGCAAGAGCTCGGTCGTGGCGGCGGGCGCCTGTTCAACTGGCTCGACGACCGGTTGTCGCCCGGTCCCAATGGGCAGGTGTACGCCGAGGCGCTGGCGACCGGAGCGCTGATCTCCGGCCGCCGTACCTACGAGCTCGCCGGCCGCTGGGGCGGTGACCACCACGACGGAGTGGCGATCCACGTGTTGACGCACCACGTCGAGGACGACGATCGGCCGCCCCTGGTGACGTACTTCGACGACGTCGCTGCCTGCGCTGCCCAGGCACGAGCGGCCGCCGGGGATCGTGCGGTGATGGTGCACGGGGCAAGCGCGGCGCAGTCGCTGCTCGCGGCCGGTCAGCTCGATGAGCTGGAGATCCACCTCGTGCCGGTCCTGCTCGGCCATGGCCGGCGGCTGTTCGAGCCTCACGACGGCGATCCCGTCGAGCTCGAGCACGTCCGGACGATCGAAGGCCGGGAGGCGACCCATCTGCGCTACCGGGTCCGGTACGACGGCGTGGCTCGGACGTGAGTCGGACCAGCACTCCGGCCGCGCCGGCTTGACGCCCTACTCGGCTCGACGGCCCGCCGAGCGCGCGACCGTGTTTCCCAGGTGCGCCGCGAGGGGCGTCGAAGGTGGCGCGTTGCGGATGCGGTTCATCAACCGACGCTCGCCCAGACGCACGCCGAGGAACACACCGAGAGCGAGCCAGAAACCCGCGAACGCGAGCGGTACCGCCAGGTAGAAGACCGAGATCATGCGGGTCACGGTAAGGCGCTCACCCGGAGGTCGCCCACGTTTCCCGCACATCGGCCTGACTGGATGGCTGAGGTCGGCCGGGCAGCGAGGCGCGTGGGTGTCGTGCGGTCTTGGCGCCTGACTCTCGAGCCGTCATGGGCACGGGATCTAGGGTCGTCAGGGTGACCGAACTTCCCGTGCTCGACGCCGAAGACCAACGCATCCTCGGAAGCCTGCTGGAGAAGCAGGCGACGGTGCCGGCGTCGTACCCGCTCACGGCCAACGCGTTGCGAACCGCCTGCAACCAGACCAGCAACCGCGAGCCGGTCGTCGACTTCGACGAGCAGACCGTCGAGCGGACCGCGCGCTCGCTGAAGGACCGAGGCCTGTTGCGCATCGTGTGGTCGGACACTGGGCGACGCACGTTGAAGTACCACCAGATCCTCGACGAGCAGCTCGGGCTCGACCCCGACGAGCGGGCGATCCTCACCGTGCTGCTGCTCCGGGGGCCGCAGTCGCCGGGTGAGCTGCGAACCCGCACCGAACGACTGCACCCGTTCGCCGACCGGGGCGAGGTCGAGGCCTGTCTGCGCCGGATGGCGGGCCGTCCTGAGCCGTTGGTCCGCGAGCTCGAGAGGCGGCCCGGGCAGCAGGATCGTCGCTGGGTGCACCTCCTCGGTCCGGCCCCGGAGGCATCCGCGACCGTCGCTGCAACCGAGGTCGACCGTGAGGTGGTGATCGCGGGCGGGGCGGATGCGCGCGATGCGACGGTGCGGTCGTCGTACGACGCCGTCGCGACCAGCTATGCCGACCAGCTCGCCGACGAGCTGCGGGACCTGCCGTTCGAGACCTGGCTGTTGGACCGAGTCGTCGCCGACGCGACCGGACAGCCCGTGGTCGAGGTCGGTTCGGGTCCGGGTCACGTCACGTCCTACTTGGCCGACCGCGGCGCCGACGCAACCGGGATCGACGTCTCGCCGGCGATGGTGGCCGAGGCCCGCCGGCGCTTCCCGGGTCCGACGTACGAGGTCGGCGACCTGCGCCGACTGGGCCGCCCCGCCGCGAGCCCCGGGTGGGCGGCCGTCCTCGGCTGGTACTCCCTGATCCATCTGGCCGCCTCCGAGCTGCCCGACGCGGTCACCGCCCTGGTCCGTCCCGTCGCCGCCGGCGGGTCGTTGGTCCTCGCCATGCACGCCGGGACCGAGGTCCGGCACCTCGACGAGTGGTTCGGCCAGCAGGTCGACCTGGACTTCGTCCTGCACGATCCAGCCTTCGTGGTGGGAGTCGCAGAGTCAGCTGGTCTCGTCGACATCGAGTGGTATCTGCGCGGCCCCCTGACCGCTCGGGGCGAGACCACGCAGCGCCTCTACGTCGTCGGTCGCAAACCCGTCTAGCGGCCGTCGTGCGTGGCGGAGGTGACGCGCGTGCATCGACAGAGCAGCGTGTTTCAGTCGGGCTTGATCACCATCGAGCGAATGCGGTCGCCCTCGATTTCAAAGGCGATGTCGCTGGCGCCGTTGAACCCGTCACCGCTGACTTCGAGCGTCACGATGTAGGTGTCGCCGCTTCTGCGCGTGCCGCGCGCCTCGAAGTGGGACTTCTTGCCGATGTTGTCGGTCCGGTCCCAGGCGGCCACGCCCTCATGGCCGCGGAACTGGCGGCCCCAGTCCTCGAGGTAGCAGTCCTCCGAGAACGCGTCCACGAACGCATCGTGGTCGCCGGCATTCGTCGCAACGATCATCCGCTGCACAGCCGGGGGAGTCTCCACGCGCCTCATGCTGTCACAGCTCGCGGGGGCCGAGCCCTGAGCGCCGACACCGCAGGTCGCCACGGTCCTACTCTGAAAGGTCACCGACGGAGGAGACCAACCATGTGGGCCCAGCTCATCAAGGTGCAACTGACGGCAGGGTCCGACCTCTCGGCCCTGGCCGACGTGCTCAAGGCGGCCGAGCAGCCCGGGTCGGGGCTCCTACGTGAGCTCTTCATGCGCGACGAGAAGGATCCCGACTCGGCGTACATCCTGGCCGTGTTCGAGAGCCAGGAGAAGGCGCGCGAGCGCGAGCAGGATCCGCGGCGCGCCGAAGGACAGCAGGCCATCCAGGAGCTGATGGCCAAGGTGCTGGCGGCCCCACCGGAGTTCACCGACCTGACCGTCACGACGGAGTGGGTGCCGTAGCCGGCGCGCCGTACAACGCCGGCCATCGCGCGCACAGCTGGGCTATAGCGCCGGTGCGGGCCCGTACGTACCGTGAAGTGGATCCGCGCACTCGTGGATCACTTCAACAATGAAGGACTCCGGATGCCCAGGTTGATCGCTACCCACGAAGTCGACGACGTCGCCCATTGGACCTCCTCCCCCAAACGCGAGGAGGTCTTCGCATCCGTCGCGACCGACATCCGGACCTTCGTCGATCCCAGCCGGCCCAACCGTGTCGGCCTCAGCATGGACGTGGCTGACATGGCTGCGTTCCAGGCGGTGATCGAGAGCGAGGCGGGCGCAGAGGCCATGCGGTACGACGGTGTGCACGCAGACACCCTCGCGGTCTACGTGGAGAGCTGACCCGGACGGACTCTCTCGGGCGAGCCGCGGCCTGCTCGAAACAGACGTCTCGCATCCGGGCTGCAGCCCTGGAAAGCGGACCGGTCGGCGTCGCTGCGCCTGAAACAATCTGTCGGCCCGCGCGCCTACAGTTCGTCGGGTGAATGCACGATGAGCAAGGAAGCAGCACTGCGGGCCATGCGCGAGGCTCGTTACAGGGAAAGGTCCGTGGGGTCGACCGCCGCCTCGACGCCGGCCAGACCGGCGGATCGACCCGCGAAGGCAAAGGCCACCAGCACGCCTGGTTCGCCTTCGCCCACTGACGCACCCGGCGCGCTGTGTGGGCACCGCTCGATGAACGGACGCACCTGCACACGCGACCATGGCCACGCCGCCAAGAGCCACCGCTACTCCTAGCACTCGCTTCATGCGACGCCAAGGCGGCGCCCTCCGCCCATCTCTTGAGCTGGTTGCATGGTGCTGGCCCACGCGCGGCGGTGCGTCGCAACTCCGTACGAGGGTTGCGACCCCACCCGACGGCCCAACTGGTTCCTGGAAGTTGTCAGGCAGGCCAGTGTCGGATCGGGACGGTGCCGCTCGTAGCCACCGTGAGGGCCCACAAGAAGAGGGGCGCCACGACAGAGGAATGGTGATCATGAAGCTCACGACCATGACTCAAGTGACCGTGGATGGTGTCATGCAGGGAAACGGCCACGCGACCGACGAGGAACGCAGAAACGGATTCGAGCGCGGCGGGTGGGCCATGGGCGCGTTCAGCGACGAGACCGGGGCTTTCATCACCGAGACCTACCAGCGCGCCGACGCGTTCTTGTTCGGGCGGTCCACCTACGAGATGTTCGCCGCGACCTGGGGAACGGTCGAAGAGATGCGCACCCATCCCATCGGCGTGGCACTGAACAGCGCGCCCAAGTACGTCGCGTCGACCACGCTCACCGAACCGCAATGGGAGAACACGACCCTCCTGTCCGGTGACCTTCCGAAGGCGGTGCGCGAACTGAAGGCCCGTCCGGGCCGTGAGGTGCAGGTTCATGGCAGCGGTGCCTTGATCCGCTCGCTGCTCGCTTACGACCTGGTCGACGAGATGACGCTGCTCGTCGTTCCCGTCGTGCTCGGTCAAGGCACTCGCCTGTTCCCCCACGATGGCCTCGACATCGCGCTGGACGTAGTCGAATCTCGCACCGACTCGAAGGGCGTAGCGATCCAGGTCTACGCGCCCTCAGGCCGACCGCAGTACTCGCCGAATTGGTGAGCGACGAGTGAGAGGGCTATGCCGCCGCGGTGTCCCGTGCGGCGGGCGAATTGTGGACGTCACGCGACCGCCTGGCCGGAAGCCGAGCCCTCCGCGGGGCATCCCGAGGCGTCATCCGTGCGCGGCTCGGCCGGCTTGAGCATCTCGGTAGAAACGGGTAATCGTTGCAATTGAACCAATTCAGAACTATCGGGGTTACTTGGACCCTAGGATCCGTCTCGCGTGGTCATTGCGTCTCGGGATCTGCCCGGCGAGGCCCGCCATCAACTCGGATAGGACCTCCTCTTCCATGACCCCTCCCACAGTCTTTCTGCGCGCGCTCGGACGCCGTGTCCTGGCTGCGAGCATGCTCCTCGCGCTGACGATCTCGGTGCTGATCGGCACGACCGGCACCGCTTCTGCGTCAAGCACACGAACCTGGACGTTGTCCGGCGTCACCTTCGACGACGGCGGGCAGATGACAGGCACCTTCGACCTCAGTGACTCCGGGGTCATCACCGCGGTGAACCTCACCACGAGTGGCGGCAACACGGGATCGTTCGGCACGTCCATGACCTACACCACCTCCAACTCCAGTCTCGGCAGCTTCGGGCCGGGCGGCGACTACTACGCCTACGCGCCCGGCGCGAACCGGTACGTGCGGTTGGTCGTCGGGGACCTGTCGGGTGCATCCCAGGGAGACGTGGCTCCGCTCAGCACCCAGAGCTGGGAGTGCATGAACTGCTTTCCGACCCGTCACGTGACGGCGGGTTCCATCACCGCGGGACCGCTCACCGGGCCACCGATCGTCACCGGAACTCCGGCCATCACGTCGGTCGGCAGCGGGACACCGCAGGTCGGCGACGCGCTGACCGGGGACGACTCCACGGTCACGGCAACCCCCCAGGCCGCGACCAAGTCATATCAGTGGCTGCGTGACGGCGCGGCGGTCCCGGGCGCCACCACCACGACGTACACGTTGACCAACGACGACGCCGGACACAGCATCGCCTTCCAGGTGGGCGCCACCGAGGACGGCTACTCCGACGCGAGCCCGGTCACCTCCGAAGCGGTCGGCCCGGTCGACGGTGGCCAGATCGCGCTCCCCACCCCGGTGATCACCGGCACCGCGGTCGTCGATGGCACTCTGTCGGCCACGTTGCCCGATGGCCTGAACCCGGCCGACGCGACCGTGACGTGGCAGTGGTTGCGCGGCGCGACTCCGATCGGCGACAGCACCAGCACCTACACCCCGGGCGCCGCTGATGTCGGCCAGGTGCTCACCGTCAAGGCGAGCGCGACCAGGGACCACTTTGAGGCGACCACCCAGTCCCAGGTCACCGCGGCTGTTGCGAAGGCCACCTTCGCCAGCGCGCCGGCCGCCACGATCACCGGCACCGTCAAGGTCGGCCAGGCCCTGGCTGCGGACCCCGGAACGGTTTCACCCGCGCCCGATCAGCTCGGTTACCAGTGGTACTCCGACGGGAACCCGATCGCCGGCGCCACCGACCCGACCTATGTGCTGGCTTCCGCGCAGCGGCACACCGTGATGACTGTGCAGGTCACCGTCACCAAGGCCGGGTACGACGACGCCAGCGCCACCTCGGACCCCACCGCCGACGTTGCTACCGAGCTCGCACCGGACCTGTCCCTGACCACTCCGCACAGCAGCATCCGTCGCGGGGAGACCACCAGCCTTGACTGGAGCACGACCGACGCCGACACGGTGGCCGCGTCCGGCGCCTGGACCGGCTCCAAGCCGTCGGCCGGGACCGCCGACATGGCCCCGAGCACCCTGGGCGACAACACCTACGTGCTCTCCGCGAGCAACGCCAACGGGACCACCACCAGCCAGGTCGTCGTCAGCGTCGCCCGACCCGCGCAGCAGCTGGCCGTGACCGTGCCGGGTGGACTGCACCTGGCCGGCAAGGGCGTCGTCGTCACGACTGGTGGCCTCGAGGCCAACGAGCCGTACACGATCACGATCGGTGGCATCCAGGTCGCCACCGGCCAGGCGACCGCAACCGGTGCGCTCTCGCGGACCGTGACGGTGCCGGCCAGCACCGGTGAGAACGCGACGCCGGTGACCGTGACCGGGTCCGAGCGCGACCGCACCGGCGCCACGACCATCCAGGTCGTCGTGG
Source organism: Marmoricola sp. URHA0025 HA25 (assembly GCF_054059435.1). NCBI lineage: Bacteria > Bacillati > Actinomycetota > Actinomycetes > Propionibacteriales > Nocardioidaceae > Marmoricola > Marmoricola sp. URHA0025 HA25. The sequence goes on along the minus strand of NZ_JBSSCD010000001.1, from coordinate 3,837,852 downwards.
CCAAGACGCTCGGACTCCAGCTGGCCAAACAGGTCATGCACAAGCGTCATCGCCAGTGGGTCACGGTCACGGGCCTCGCCGCCGGTGAGCCGGTACGCGTTGCCTACCGCGGAGAGAGGATCTCCCCGGCCAATGCACACGCCGCCGCCGACGGCGTCTACCGCACGGTGATCCACGTCGGCCGGCTCGCGGGCACGAAAACCGTGACGGCGACCGGTGCGTTCCATGGACGCCACGCCATGACGACGTTCCGGGTCAAGCGCCACTGACCACACCAAATGGCCCGTCGACACTGCACGTCGACCCAGTCACATCGGAGCGCCGCCCCTGAAGCCAACAGGGGCGGCGCACCCGACGACGATCGCCGTCACGAACCACTGTCAGAAGTCAACATCTGCTGACGCGACGCGCCCACACTCCGGCCGGTGTGACGCAGGCGCTGCGACCAGCGGGATCGGTGGAGTGGTCAGCGCCGCCTGCGCGAGGACCGGATGAGCCTGCTACTGGGGGCCGTTGATGACCGCCAGAACAGTCGCCGCGAACTGGTGTGGAGCCTCGTAGGCCGCGAAGTGGCTGGCTCGTGGGACGGTGAGGACGTCGTGGCCGTACGCCGAGCGCAGGGCTTCGACCGAGGCGTGCCGGATGGCCGGGGAGCGTTCACCCACGGTGACGACGACGCGGCCGCAGGTCGCGGAAAGTGGTTCTGGTTCGAAGCCCCGGAACATCATCAGCTCCCGTGCGGTGACGGCATCCTCGAGGGGCCCTCCGAAGAGTGCCGGGGCCCACGCCCCGCCGTACAGCATCCGCGCGAATGCGGTTGTTCCGCCCGCCTCGAACGCCCTCACCATCGGATCGAGCAGGCCCGGGGCGAGCGTGCCGACCGCAGGCTCGTGCAGGATCGCCCCCGCCAGCGGCACAGGCCCGGACGCCAGCGCCAGACCGAGAGTGGCGCCGCCGCTCATGCCCACCACCCAGGCGCCCTCTACCCGGGGTGCGAGCCAGGCGAGCTCGCGGGCGAGGTCGCCTGTGCGGGGCCGCGCCACCGAGACGACGTCGTGGTCCACCAAAAGTGGAGCCAGTCGGTCCCACACGCGGGCGCTGGTCGCCGCTCCGTGCACCAGGACGACGCGGGCCATGCCGGAACCCTAGAGGTCCGCTCGACGCACGCGACTGTGCAATCTCTTTAAACAACTCGTAACGGCTTCCGGCGATCGCTCGAAACATGCTGGATACACGGTCGTATACAGCGCCGGGTCCACACGGTGCGGCTCTCGGGACTCGACGACAGGGATGGGTACGAGTGCGCACCAGGAGCCGGGCCGGAGCAGCCGAGAGCCTCCGCGAACGCGCCTACACCGAGATCCGCAAGATGGTCATGCTCGGCGAGTTCCAGACCGGGCAGCGCCTCGCCGAGGAGCAGATCGCCGAGCAGCTGGAGGTTTCGCGTACGCCGGTGCGCGAGGCGTTCGTGCGGCTGCATGCCGATCGGCTGCTGAGCCGGTTCGCCGACGGCGGCTACTTCGTGACCGAGATCGACCTGATCGACCTCCGGGACCTGTACGAGCTGCGCCTCGCGCTCGAGCTGCAGGGGATCAACCGGGCCCGGGAGTTCGGCATCGAGCACGATCACGCCGCGCTGCTGGCGCTCCGGGCCGAGTGGCAGGAGATCCGGGAGTCGCCTCCGGAGCCGGACGGCTCCTTCATCGAGCTCGACGAGTCGTTCCATGTCGCCTTGCTCCGCGCGTCGGGCAACCTCGCCCTGGTCGAGGTGCTCGAGTCGGTGAACGTCCGGATCCGCCCCGTCCGCACCTACGACTTCCTCAGCGAGGACCGGATCGTGACGAGCACCGCCGAGCACGTCGCGATCGTCGACGCGCTCCTCGACCACCAGATCCTGCTCGCCGCCGAGCGGCTGCGCGAGCACATCGGCGCCTCGCTGGAGATCGTCGAGGAACGCGCCGCCGAAGCCATGCGTCGGCGAGCCCTGCGCAGCCGCATCACCCGGGAGGTCTGAGCCATGTCCATCAGAGGTCCGCAACCGCTGCTCGAAGTGCTGGGTCTGACCAAGCACTTCGGTGAGGTCAAGGCCAACACCGAGGTCAGCCTCGAGGTCCTGCCGGGAGAGGTGCACGCACTCGTCGGCGAGAACGGCGCCGGGAAGAGCACCCTGCTGAAGATGATCTACGGCGTGTACCACCCGGACGCCGGGGACCTTGTCTTCGGCGGCAGGGAGGCTGTGATCAACAGCCCGGCGGATGCCCGCAAGCTCGGCATCGGGATGGTCTTCCAAGACCTGCGCCTCGTCCCTGCGCTGACCGTGGTGGAGAACGTCGCCCTGGCTGTCCCGGAAGGCTTCGTGCTCCGTACCGGCAGGCTCGCCGACCGGATCGCCGGGGCGAGCGAGCGATTCGGCCTCGAGGTCAATCCGTCGGCCAGGGTGGGTCAGCTCTCCATCGGTGAGCGGCAGCGAGTGGAGATCCTGAAGGTGCTGATGACCGGCGCGAAGCTGGTCATCCTCGACGAGCCGACCAGCGTGCTTGCACCACAGGAGGTGGAGGCGCTGTTCGGGGTCGTGGACCACCTGCGTGCACAGGGCCTGGGCATCGTCATCGTGACCCACAAGCTCGACGAAGTCCGCCAGATCGCGGATCGTGCGACGGTCCTGCGTGGCGGGCGGACCATCCTCGAGAACGTCCGCCCCGGTGACTACACCGACAGCGAGCTGATCGAGGCGATGGTCGGCCGTAGCGTTGCTGACCTCGTACGACGCTCTGCTGCCGGAGGAACAGGACGACACGCAGGGGCGACGGCGCCCGCGCTCGTGCTGTCGCGGGTGGACTGCATCGGCGACAAGGGCAACCTGGCTCTGGCGGGGATCGACCTCGTGGTCGGCGCGGGCGAGCTCGTCGGCATCGCCGGCGTCGCTGGCAGTGGCCAGCGCGAGCTGTGCGAGGTCGCCCTCGGGCTGCGCCGCCCATCTTCGGGAACTGTCCGGGTCGACGGCGCCGAGGTGCGCTCACCGGGCGATGCGATCACGGCCGGATCCGCGAGCGTGCCCGAGGATCCGGTGGCCGACTCCGTCGTCGGCAGGCTGAACGTCGTCGAGCACATGGTCCTCAATGGCCGGCCGTTGCCGTCCAGGCGCCTGGGCATCGATTGGCGCCGGGTGCACCGGCGGACCGTCGACGACAACGAGCGGCTGGGCCTGCGGATCGCGCCTTCGCACCGCAAGGTCAGCGAGCTCTCCGGTGGCAACATCCAGCGGGTCGTGCTGACCCGGGAGCTGGCCCTGGACGCGAAGCTCCTCGTGGCGGCGTACCCGAGCCGCGGCCTCGACATCGCCAACGCGCGCCGTACCCAGGAGCTGCTCCTGGAGCGTCGCGACGCCGGCGCCGGGGTGCTGATGGTCTCCGAGGACCTGGACGAGCTGATGAGCATGTGCGACCGGATCCTGGTGATGCACCAGGGCCAGATCTCCGGGGTGATCAGCGTGGCCGACTTCGACCGACAGCACATCGGCCGCCTGATGATCGGAGGGGCAGCATGACCGCGATCACCCCGGCAGACATGACCGGCACCAACCCCAGCCCAGTCGTCGCCCGCCTGCTCAAGATGCTCCCGGTGCTGGTGCGGTGGGTGCTGGCGATCGCAGCGGCACTGGTGATCTTCAGCGTCCTGCTGGCGGTCAAGAGCGTGAACCCGGTCGACGCCTACAGCAAGATGATCGACTCGACCCTCAACCGGCCCCGGTCGGTGCAGGAGATCTTCGTCCAGATGACGCCGCTCGTCCTCGGGGCGCTCGCGGTCGCGGTCCCGGCCCGTGCGGGGCTGACCAACGTCGGCGGCGAAGGGCAGATCATCATCGGTGCGGTCGCCGCCTGTGGCACGTTCCTGATGCTCGGCGACGGCGCCCCTGGTGGCCTGATCATCGTCGCGATGCTGGTCGCCAGCATGGTCGCGGGAGCACTGTGGGCCGGCCTGGCCGCTGCCCTCAGGCTCGTCGCCGGCGTCAACGAGGCGATCAGCACCCTGCTGCTCAACTTCATCGCCCTCGACGTGCTGCTGTATCTGATCTACCAGCCGTGGCGGGACAACCCGGTCGGACAGCCGACGACCAAGGAGCTGGTCGACACCGCCAAGCTGCCCGTGCTCGCCGCCGGCAACAAGGTGCACATCGGGTTGATCATCGCGCTGGTGCTGGTGGTTGCCGTCCACCTGCTGCTCAACCGCACTCGGTGGGGCTTCCGGATCTCGGTGGCGGGCGGCAACGCGGAGGCCGCTCGTCGCGCCGGCCTGAACGTCGGCTTCCTGGTGATCTCAGCCCTCATGATCGGCGGCGCCCTGGCCGGGCTGGCCGGGATGATCCACTTCGCCGGCGTCGAGTACAAGCTGCGGCCCGGGTTCGGCAACCAGCTCGGCTACACCTCGTTCCTGGCGTGCTGGCTGGCCCGGCACCAGCCGTTCCCGATCGTGGTCGCAGCGCTTGTCTTCGCCGCCCTCTCGGTCGCGGGCGACAGCCTCCAGCTGGACTCCGGCCTACCCGGGTCCTCGGTCAACGTGCTGACCGCACTGATCCTCATCGCGGTCCTCGGGTTCACTACGAAGCGGAAGGTGTCGCGCTCATGAGCCTGGTCGTCGATGTGATGGGCGGTGGCGTGGCCGGCGGGACGTCGATCATGTTCGCCGCGTTGGGCGAGACCGTCGGCGAGCGCTCCGGTGTCATCAACCTCGGCACCGAGGGCTCCATGCTCGTCGGCGCACTGACGGCGTACGCGGTTGCGGTCGAGAGCGGGAGCCCCTGGATGGGCGCCCTCGCGGGTGCGGTCGCGGGCGGCACACTGGCAGCGTTGCACGCCTACCTGGTGGTGTTCCGCGGCGCCAGCCAGTTCGCCGTCGGTCTGAGCCTGCTCTTCCTGGCACTCGGCCTGACCTCGCTGTTCGGCGCCGCGTACGTCGGCCGACCGGTGGTCGGGTTCAGCGAGTGGGACATCCCGCTGCTCAGCGACATCCCGGCACTCGGACCGATCTTCTTCCAGCACGACCCGCTGCTCTACCTCAGCTATCTGCTGGTGCCTACGGTCTGGTTCGTGCTGTTTCGCACTCGGGTCGGGCTGCTCGTGCGTACGGCGGGCGAGCGGGCCGACTCGCTCACGGTGCACGGGTACAGCGTCCGGTGGACCCGGTTCGCTGCTGTCACAGGCGGCGGCATGCTCGCTGGCCTCGGCGGCGCGCACCTGTCGATCGCCTACGCGAACGCTTGGTTCGAGAACATGGTCTCCGGGCGCGGCTTCATCGCGGTGGCCCTGGTGATCTTCGCCGTGTGGAGCCCGTGGCGGGTGATGGGCGGCGCCTACCTGTTCGGAATGGCGATCGCCCTCGGGCCTGCTCTGCAAGCTCGTGGCTACCAGTGGAACCAGTTCGCGCTGGACGCCATCCCGTTCGTGATGACCCTCGCGGTCCTTGCGGTTCTCGGGCGGCGGACGCTGTCGAGCTCACCGGCCGAGCTGAAACGAGTCTTCGAGAACGCCCCGACGTAGCGGCCGTCCTCGAAGGGGCAGTCGCCCCTGATCGACCCCGAGCAACACCCGAAGACAAGCCACCGCACCCCCGGAATCAGTTGGACCTGGAAGCCAGGGGCGCGGCGGTGAACACGAAAGGAACCTCCATGTCCGTCAACAAATCTACCCTCCGGCTGGCCGCCCTGGCCTCGGCCGCGGCGCTACTCCTGGCGGGCTGTGCCTCGGCGACACAGTCCGTCGGAAGCACCGACAGCGCGGCCCCTGGCAAGGACACCAAGGCCGTCGGCTTCATCATGGTCGGCCCGAAGGACGACTTCGGCTACAACCAGGCCGTCTACGAGGGCAGCCAGGTGATCAAGAAGGAGTTTCCCGACCTCCAGGTTCTGACGGCCGAGAACGTCCCCGAGGACGACACCGCGGCGACCACGATGGAGCAGATGATCGACAAGGGCGCGAAGCTGATCTTCGCGACCAGCTACGGCCACCTCGACGCGGCGATGAAGGTCGCCGCAGCGCACCCGGACGTCGTGGTCGTCCAGCAGGGCAACACGATCTCCGGGGCCGTCCCGAAGAACGCGGGCACGTACTTCGGCACTGTCTACGAGCCGATGTACCTCGCCGGCATCGCCGCCGGGGCGTCGACGAAGACCAACAAGCTCGGCTACGTGTACGCGTTCCCGATCCCGCAGACGATCGCGAACATCGATGCCTTCGAGCGCGGTGCGCAGTCGGTCAATCCCAAGGCCGAGACGATCACAGTGAGCACCTCGTCGTGGTGCGACCCCGGCAAGCAGCAGGCCGCCGCCGCCAGCCTCCTCTCCCAGCATGTCGACGTGCTCACCCAGCACCAGGACTGCACCGCCACAGTCATCCAGGCAGCCGAGAAGGCCGGCGCGATGACTGTCGGGTACCACGCCGACGCGTCGTCGCTGGCACCGAATGGCTGGCTCACCGGGGCGGTGTGGAACTGGGGACCGGTGTACACCGACATCGTCAAGACGGTGCTGGCCGGTGACTTCGTCGGCAGCAAGTTCAACGCGAACTACCGAGTCGGCTACAAGACGGGCACGAACCCGTTCGTGCTGGCAGCGTTCGGCCCCGACGTCTCGGCGGATGCGAAGGCGAAGATCGAGGCGGCCCAGAAGTGGCTCGCCACCGACCCCGGTTCACCCTTCGCCGGCCCGGTCGAGGACCAGTCCGGCAAGGTCGTGATCAAGGCCGGGACGGTGCCGACGTACGCGGAGAACGACGCCCTGAGCTTCTTCGTCAAGGGCGTCATCGGGAAGCTCGCCAAGTAGCCCGGAGACAGGAACAGAGATGAGCGGAACCGTCGCGAGCACCACGCCGTACTCCTGGCCGTACGACGGCCGGCTTGACCCGAGACGCCTCGCGCTGCTCGTGGTGCTGCCCGGACCCGAGGACGCGGAGTCGGCAGCCGACGGAGCCGAAGCCCCCGACTCGGCCCTCGGCCGGGTCGGGGTGCTCGCCGGCACGATGCTCGCAGCCGGGGGTGTGGTCATCGAGGTGACGACCACACCCCCGCTCGGCAGGCGGCCGGAGCTGGTCCCGGGGTCGGCCCGCGCCGCGAATCTCGGTCTGCGCGGCCCTGCGCACCGGATCACCTCCGGTGGCGTCGACGGATTCTTCGCCAGCTCCCTCGACGCCACCCTGCGGGCGCTGGGCCGCGACCAGCTGGTGCTCTGCGGCCAGTGGCTCGAGACCGGGGTGCACTCGACGATGCGGTCGGCGAACGACCGCGGGTACGAGTGCCTCCTAGCCCTGGACGCCTGCATTCCCTACGACCCGCACCTGGTGCCGGCCGCCCGGTCCCAGGTCGAGATGTCCGGCGGCATCTTCGGCGCCGTCGGCGACACCACCGCGGTTCTCGCGGCGCTGCGTGCGGTCACCACTCCAGACCAGAACCTCCCCGAAAGGACACACGCATGACCTCCTCCGTCTTCGGCCCGATCAACGCCGAGCCCTACGCCTGGCCCTACGACGGCGCCTTCGCCGCCGCTCGCACCGCATTGATCAACATCGACTGGCAAGTCGACTTCTGCGGTCCCGGCGGGTACGTCGACCGGATGGGCTACGACCTGTCGTTGACCCGCTCAGGACTGCCTGCAACGCAGCGGGTGCTCGCTGCGGCCCGCGACGTCGGCATGTTCGTGGTCCACACTCGAGAGGGTCACCGCCCGGACCTGTCGGACTGCCCGCCCAACAAGCTGTGGCGGTCGGAGCAGATCGGTGCGGGCATCGGCTCGGACGGTCCATGCGGCCGAATCCTGACCCGGGGCGAGCCCGGGTGGGAGATCGTCCCCGAGGTCGCGCCGATCGAGGGCGAGCTCGTGATCGACAAGCCCGGCAAGGGTTCCTTCTACGCCACCGATCTCGACCTGTTGCTGCGCACCCGTGGCATCACCCACCTGATCTTCACGGGCATCACCACCGACGTCTGCGTGCACACCACCATGCGCGACGCCAACGACCGCGGGTACGAGTGCCTGCTGCTCACCGACTGCACGGGTGCCACCGACCGCGGGAACTACGAGGCCGCGTTGAAGATGGTCACCATGCAGGGCGGCGTATTCGGCGCAATCGCGGACTCGCACGCACTGCTCGCCTCACTCGCGGGTGTGAACGCGGCGTGACCGCGTCAGCCGTCGCGCCGGAGTAAGCGCACGCGAATCCGATCATCCGGCTGCTTTGATGCCCCTGACCTGAACTCGGTAGGTCTGACGTCATCAAGCGGCAACAGGCCGCGGTATGACGCACCGTCTCCACCGCTCGGATCGCAGCATGAGCGGCTTTCCTCACGACATCGCCCGGCCTCGGAACCCGCGTAGCTTGAGTGGGGCATCCTGTCCCCATGCAGGCACCGCTCAATCTGCAGCCGACCTTCGTCATCACGAGGGATGGCGATGTTGACCTCTACAAGACGCTTGATGACGCGGCCTCCTACATGGAGGCCATCGACGTTCGCGATGGGGAGTACGAGGACGCCTTCAGCATGACTGGCGAACGACTTGAGATCGTGATCGACGGATACCAAGTGCGCCTCGTCTCGACCGGCGTGAAGGACCTCCCAAGGTTGCGTGACCGCCTCCGGCAACTTGCCGATCGAAACGGCTACAGCGAGGCAGACGACCCCGATCCCCGAGCGGTGGCCAACGAAGTGTTTGCCAACGAGTGGCGGGCCAGGTGGCCGCGGTGGCCAAGATGGCTCGACCGGCGGCTCCACGGCGACGGGCCGCTTCGCGTGTGACCTCGCGTTTCCGACGGCGCGCACAGCGGCATATGCGGACGTGATCAATGTCGACGTGCCACGTGGGCAATGATCGGCGTGACAGTGAGGTGACTGGAAACCGGTGTCCCGCTCACTCTGCCTCGGCCACGTACATCGTGTTCCCGTCGGCGTCCCAGAACTCGAACATCAACGGTGCTGTTGGCCAATCGAGAAGCTCTCCGACCTTCAGTCCCAAGTCCGTGAGACGGCCATGTGCCGCTCGGGCATCAGGGGTGAGGAAGCGGATGCCGGTATCGACGCCGGTGGGCAGGGCGTCGGTGGTCGCCACCACGCTCAGCGTGGTCCCTCCACCTGGTGGACCCATCTCGATCCAGCGGAAGTCGACATTCACGTCGGCGTCGAACAGTGTCTCAAAGCCGAGCACCTCGTAGAGCCGCCTTGTGGCGTCCTGGTCCGACACGGCGATAGCGACGGTCGAGATTCCCGTCAGCGTGGCTGTCTGTGTGGTCATGAACGGTAGACCATTCCGGAGCCCGAAACTCATCGCAGCCGCGCCTGTCAACCGGCCTCGCTCGCCAAGACGGACGGGAGAACCCTGTGGCACCCACGAATGTGCCGGTCGCCGGAGTTGCGCGCGCGCTCATCTCGGCATGAGCGGATGGTTGGTCGCGCCGACAGGCGGCGAAGAGACTCACGACGCCGCCAGCCTCACGTCGGCTGCCAACCAACAGATCCCGACGCACCCGCGTGGTGTTGGAAACTGTCACGGAAACCCGGGCGTTGACTGGCGAAGATCGGGATGGACAACTGCACCTAGCTCACCGATCACGCGATGCGCCGCTGGCGCCGCAGCTCCTTGACGAGACCGCGTTCATCGCAGCGTGCTTGCTCGGCGGAACGGCTTCGCCGAGTCCTTGGACGGCGGCTTCAGTCCCCCACCCGGCCGGTGTCGTAGGCCCACATCGCGATCTCGACCCTGTTGCGGGCGCCGATCTTGGCCAGGAGGCTCGCGACATGGGTCTTGGCGGTCGTCTGGCCGATGAAGAGATCGGCGGCGATCTCGGCGTTCGTGCGGCCACGGGCAACCAGCGCCAGTACCTCCTCCTCGCGGTCGGTGAGCGGATCGATCGGTTGGGTACGTCGTTTCGACGGTTCCCTGGCGGCCAAGGTCGACAGCAGCCGCCGGGTGACGTTCGGCGCGATCAGGGCATCTCCGACGGCGGCGGCATGCACGGCCTGGACGAGCAGCTCCGGCCCGGCGTCCTTGAGCAGAAAGCCTCGGGCGCCAGCACGAAGCGCGCCGTGGACGTACTCGTCGAGGTCGAAGGTCGTGATCACCACCACCGCCATCGGGTCCGGGACGCCCCGCCCGGCGAGGAGCTCGGTCACTTCGATGCCGTCGAGCCCGGGCATCCGGATGTCGACCAGGCACACGTCGGGGCGGAGCCGACGCGCCAGCTCGACCGCGGCGTGGCCGTCGGCGGCCTGACCGACGACCTGGATGCCAGGCTGCGCGTCAAGGATCATGGACAGGCCGGTACGCACCAGATCTTGGTCGTCGGCCACCAGCACCCGCACCGTCATCGGCGTACCTCGGTCGGCAGCTCGGCGTCGACCGCCCACCCGCCCTCGGGCGCCGGCCCCGCGAGCAGCGTGCCTCCCAGCAGCTGCACCCGCTCGGTCATGCCCAGCAGCCCGAAGCCTTGGCTCGCCGACCGCCCCGAGTCGATCTGGCCGTCGTCGGTCACGCGCAGCCGCAGCCTTCCTCCACCCTCGACGACCCGGATCTCCACACGCGAGGCGTTGCGGGCGTGCCGCAGCGCGTTGGTCAGTGCCTCTTGCGCCAGCCGGTAGACCGCCGCGTCGACCTGGAGCGGCAGTCCGTCCAGGTCACCCGGCACCTCCACGTCGACTACCGGCACCGGTTCGCGGCGGGCGAGGGACACCAGGTCGGCAATGCCGGGATGGGGGGTGTACTCCGCCGGCGCTCCGTCGCGCAGCACCCGGACCATCGCCCGCATCTCCGCGAGCGTCCGGGACGCCTCCCCCTCGATGACCGCCAGCGCCTCGAGCCCCGCTTCGGGTCGCTGCCCGGCCATCGCCCGGCCCGCCTGCGCCTGCACCGCGATCGCCGAGACGTGGTGGGCGACCATGTCGTGCAGCTCGCGCGCGAGGCCGACCCGCTCCTGGCTGCGGATCTGGTCCAACGCCCGGCGCCAGCTCTCGGCGCGGTAGCGGATCGCCGCTCCGCCCGCCGCCGCCGCCGCGGTGATGCCGAACCCGCCGATGACGTCGGACTGGCCGGTGTAGTCGGCGACCGTACCGATAACCGCAGCGACCAGCACCACCGCCAGCCCGATCACGATCTCGCGCCCTGAGCCCCAGCGGACCAGCGCGTAGACGAGCACCAGGACGTAGATCATCGTGGTGAGGCCGATATGGGTGGGCCCGCCCGCCAGGGTCGCCAGCCCCAACCCCATCGCGGTACCCCAGGCCACCACGACACAGGCCAACGGCCGGGTACGCCGCCAGAGCAGCACGGGCGCGAGCCCGACCGCCACGATCGTCGCGAACGGCCGCCAGGCGACGTCGTCCCGGAGGACTCCCTCGAGCAGCGCCGTCACCATCAACGCGCCGACCAGCACCCAGTCGCGCGACACCCGTCCGGGAGCGTCGGCTGCGCGGGGCTCGGCCCACAGCGAGCGCAGGGCGTTGGTGACCACACACCCAGCCTAGGGACCGCCGAGGCCTTGGGTACCGACCGAAAGAACGAGACCCCGCTCCTCCCAACGGCCGAGGAGGGTCCGGCCTCGACGCCGATGTGCGCACGCCGCGACGCGCCGAGGGTTTTCACATGATCACTGTTGAGTCACTGACCCGGAGGTACGCCGGCTTCACCGCCGTCGACAACGTCTCCTTCACTGCCCTGCCCGGTCGCGTCACCGGTTTCCTCGGTCCGAACGGTGCCGGCAAGTCCACCACGATGCGCGTGATGGTGGGTCTGACCGTCCCGACGTCCGGCACCGCGACCATCAACGGAGAACGGTTCGCCGACCTCCCCAACCCCGGCCTCGAGGTGGGCGTCCTGCTCGACGCCTCGGCCCAGCACGTCGGTCGCACCGGACGCGAGATCCTCACGATCGCCGCCGACACCATGGGTCTGCCCCGCACCCGGGTCGACGAGATGCTCGAGCTGGTGAGTCTGACCCCCACCGAGGCCAAGCGCCGGGTGCGCAACTACTCCCTCGGGATGCGTCAACGCCTCGGCATCGCCACCGCACTCCTCGGAGACCCCAAGGTGCTGATCCTCGACGAGCCCGCCAACGGGCTCGACCCCGCGGGGATCCGGTGGATGCGCGACCTGCTGACGGACTTCGCCAGCCAGGGCGGCACCGTCCTGTTGTCCTCACACCTGCTCCACGAGATCGAGGTCATCGCCGACGACCTGGTCGTGATCGGCAACGGCAAGATCGTCGCGGCCGGCACCAAGGAAGAGCTGCTGGCCGCGGCCGGGACGCTCGCCCGCTCGACGTCACCGCGCGACCTCGCTCACGCCCTCGAACAGGCAGGGATCCCCAGCACGCTCGCAGGAGACGGCTCGGTCCGCACGGACGCCGACCCCGCTCGGGTCGGATCCGTGGCCCTGACCGCCGGGATCCCTCTGACCGAGCTCCGGTCCGCCGAGGGCACCGGGCTCGAAGACATGTTCCTCTCGCTCACCGCCGACACCCAACGCGAAGGAGTTGCGGCATGACCGCCACGATCATCCCTCCCGACACCATCGAGGCCGAGCCGGCCCGACGGACCGCCCACCCCATCCCGGCCACCCGACTCGTCAAGGTCGAGCTGCGCAAGATGTTCAACACCCGCTCGGGATTCTGGATGCTCATCAGCATCAGCGCCCTGTCGCCCATCTCGGCCGGGTCGCTCCTCGTCCTCGGCCTCAACAGCGACGTCACCTACCAGAACTTCGTGAGGGCGAGCGGGTTCCCGATGTCAGTGATCTTGCCGATCATCGCGATCCTGGCCGTCACGGGTGAGTGGAGCCAGCGAAGTGGGCTCACCACGTTCACGCTGGTGCCGAGCCGCGAACGCGTGATCGGCGCCAAGGCGATCGCGACCCTCCTGGTGGGCCTCGGCGCCGTCTCCGTCGCCTTTGCGGTTGGCGCCCTCGGCAACGTGGCCGGGTCAGCACTCGCAGGCGTCGACACCGCGTGGGACATTTCGTTGTCCATGGCACTCCAGATGGTGCTCTACAACCTGGTGGGCATGGCCTTTGGCTTCGCACTCGGTGTCGTGCTGCGCAACTCCGCGGCCGCGATCGTTGGCTACTTCGTCGCTTCACTGGTCATGCCCGGCATTCTCGCGCTCCTGGCTCAGGTGCGTTCGTGGTTCGAGGACCTGCAGCCGTGGATCGACTGGCACTACACGCAGGTGGCGCTCCTCGATGGCGCAACGAACACTGTCAAGGAGTGGGCGATGCTCGGCTCGACCACGATGATCTGGATCGTCCTTCCCCTCGTCGTCGGGCTGCTGTCCCTGCGCCGCTCCGAGGTCAAGTAGTCGGACACTCAGGAGGCGGTTTCCGACGCTCATGTGTGAGTGCCGGATATCGCCGTCTCGTCGTGGATCGGCTCAGCGTGCCCCGGTGCCACAGCCGGGTAGCGAGTGCGTGCTTGGGGAGGAATGCGCCGAAGGCTTGAGGCAGGGCCTGCGTGGTCATCCACGAGCGAAAGTCACCGAAGTCTGCTGTGAGGAACTCGGGATAGGAGCACATAGGCGGCTATGTGACGCATTCATCGCCGCTGAAGCGGATCTTTCGCACACGCGACCGCCGGCCACCATCGGACTAGTCTGCGGAGCGTGGATTCGTGGGGGTGGACACTGCTCCTCTCCGCAGTCGCGGGAGGGCTTCTCACCGTGGTCTATCTGCGCGTCCGGTCTCGACGGCGCCAACTGGCGCTGGTGACGATGCTGGTGAGGGGCGACATCGTGTGGGGCGCCCAGGTCCGGCAGGTTGTCGGCCGTGGATGGGGCGCGAGCGGGACTCTTGTCGCCAAGCCAGATGCAACGTTGGTCTTTGAACCGGACGCAGCCTCTGTCAAGAGAAGTGCCAAGGCCCGGGCGTGGCCCCTGAGCGAGACCTCCCCCGAGGTCGGTCCGTGGAGGTGGGACATCACGGGAGTGCGCTACCGCCTCGTCGTCGTTCCATCAGGGTTCGGCGAGCCCGAGCTGCGCTTCGCAGCCGCGCGGATTGTGGGCGAACTTCCTCAACGCTCCCAGTATTGACGCCCGTAGTTCGGCATGGGGCGTCCCGCACGCGGCGGTAGGACGCACCTTGGCGACGCATGACCTGCGGCAGATGCGGATACTCCACGTGAGGCTCCTGGCTCAGTTGAAAGGAGGGCATGCGGGGCAGCACCTACGCTGAGGTTCGTGCCGCCGAGTGCCTTCTACGTGATGCTTCTCTTCGTTGTGATTGCGCTGGTGGGGGGAGGCTCCTTGGTTCTGCGACAACGGCGGGAATCTCCCACTCGCGACTGGGTTCGCGAGCAGCCGGTGCTCTTCGAGGCAAAGGCTGCAATCTTGGTACACGCGCGGGGAATGCAGGGCATCGGCTGGGCGCTCCTCAAGGGCGCTGCCTGGCCCCGACTGGTGGTTCACGCGGGCGGGCTCGAAGCGACCATCGCGCCCTTCGGCAGTCTGGTGTCCGGCAACGCGATCCTGACCAAAGGAGCCAGGATGCGCCGAGACCGCCTGGGCGCGTTTCCGATCGTCGGCGGCAATCACGATTGCATCAGGCTCATCGGGAATGACGGCACCGGCGTTCGCGAATGGAGGATCTCGCCTCGCGATCGGTCGGTCGATGAGTTGTGGGCTCAGTTGGCGACGGCTGGCGTTACCCCGGCCACCTGAAAACGGACTCATCTGGGCATGCGCCGACACGCGGCGGAGTGACGCAGGTCTGGGACCGAGCGGATCGCGTGTGCGTGCGGTGATTCCGCCCGCCTGGTACGCCTGTCGCGAGATCGGATGACACACTCGTGCGTTCCTGGACAGGAACAGGGTATGGATTCCACGAGTTCGTCGCCGCGGGAGCGTGAACAACGCTTCCGGGACGTCTACGACGCGGCGTACGTCGATCTGCTTCGGTTCGTACGCAGGCGTGTGCATCCAACTCACGCCGAGGATGTTGTCGGTGAGGTCATGCTCGTCGCGTGGCGCCGCCTCGACGATGTCCCGGCCGACCTGTCGGCCGCGCGCGCCTGGCTGTTCGGCGTGGCCCGCAAGACCCTGCAGAACAATCGGCGCCGCGAGGACAGGCACGAGGCCGTCGCTGTCCGTCTCGCCGAGATCCGGCACAGTCCCGCGGATGCGGGACACCACCCCGACCTTGTTGCCGGTCGGGTCGACATCGCCGCAGCCTGGCCGCTGCTGAGTGCGACTGCCCAGGAGGCGATCGCACTCTCGGTCCTGGACGGGCTCACCGCGCCCGAGGCGGCCGCGGTGCTGGGCATCTCCGCCACCGCGTTTCGGCTGCGGTTGTCTCGTGCACGGCGCACGCTGCGTCGCCATGTCGACGCCGGCGGCGCCGTCGAGGACCGCCTCCCCGGCCATCTCGCTTCCGAGAGGAGCCCGCGATGAACAAGCACACCGCCGACACCGTGATCGATGCGGCCTTGCATCACCTCGACTTCGCGCCGGACACCGACCTGACCGAGGCCGAGCGCGAGCGTGCCGACGCGGCGTTCGCCCGCATCGTGGCGACACCCGATGACGAACCCGTCGGGGCGGAGTCGGGCCGACGGCACCGACGCCGGAACCGGATGCTCGTGCTGCTCGGTCTGGCCGGAGCGGCCGGCGTGGCCGTGCCGGCAATGCTGCTTGGTGGAGGCACGGCGTACGGTTCGTGGTCGCCGACGCCCCACCCCCTGACCGACGTGGCCGCGGCCGAGGCGGCCACCACCTGTCGCATACTCATCGGCGCACCTGACCGGGGCGAGCGCGTCGCGGTGGCCGAGCGTCGAGGTGGATGGACCTACGTCCTGCTCGCCGGACCACGAACGGAGGTCGTCTGCCTGATGCCCGACGACCTCGTCGGGCAGCGCCACACCGCCGGAGGCAGCTTCTCCGGGAGGTACGACCCGGACGCGCCCGCGCCCCCGGCACTCGCCCCCGACACGATCGACGAGACCACGAGCCAGGAAGGCAGCACCGACGAGGGATGGTTCAACAGCGTCGAGGGCTACGTGGGCAGCGACGTCACCGGTGTCACCGTGCACACCTCCTCAGGCCTCGACATCGAGGCCTCGGTCGTCGCCAACCGGTTCGCTGCGTGGTGGCCGGGCACCGAACAAGACTCCGAGCACCCGGCCGAGACGTGGTCGTACACCGTGCACCTCGCCGACGGGAGCACCCGACGTACCAGGTGAGTCCGGCCCGGGTGGCGGAGGGTGGTCCGTCCTGCGTCCCTGGCGTCGGTTCACAAGCGTCCGCCGCGAGGTCCTCTGGATCAGAGTGCCCTTCACGCGGCGGTGTGACGCGGGTGTGGCACGCAGCCGGAACGCTGCGTGGCCAGAGTGCCCGACGTCGGAACCGATTCTCCTCTCGAGCCGGTCGGCGGCGTGGCACGCTTCGTCCGTGACAGATGAAACGTCCTGGACCGAGGTGTTCACCTCTGTCTTCCAGGCTCCCTCCTCTTCTGTTGAGGCACGGATCTGGGCCGAGGTCTACGGCGACGAATACCCAGTTGAGCTGGAGCCATACAGCTTCACCACCCGCAGCGAGCTGCGCCGGATCGTCGACGGCCTCGCGCTTTCCCCTGACGATCTGATGATCGACATCGGCTGTGGACGAGGGGGCCCGGGTCTCTGGGTGACCGCTGCAGCCGGTGCGTCCGTACTCGGGGTCGACATCTCGCCCACGGCGTTGGAGGCCGCCCGCAAGCGGGCTGCAGCCCTCGGTCTCGATGACCGAGCAACCTACGCCGAGGGCTGCTTCGATGCGATTCCTGCCGAGGCGTCCTCCTCACGTGGGGTGATGAGCATCGACGCCCTTCTGTTTGCACCTGACAAAGGAAGCGCCCTCTGCGAGATCGCGCGAGTACTCGCACCCGGCGGTCGGCTCGTGGCGACCACGTGGGACTACCACACCCAGCCGGTCAACCGACCGCCACAAGTCGACGACCATCGGCCCCTCTTGATCGACGCAGGCTTCCGTGTGCTCGGGTACGACGAGACCCCTCGCTGGCTGGAGAACCATCGCCAGCTCGACGCTCTGTTGCTCGAGGCCGTCGACGACCTCGCCGAAGAGAGCGGCGAAGACCCAGAAGCGGTCCGGGCCGGCATCCAGGAGATGGCCGCCACTGTCGACGCGATGCTGCGTCGTGTACTGATCATCGCCGAGAAGATCTAGCGAACGGTCAGACTCACGGCGCGATCGGCTTCGGACGGCCACGAACGCGGCGGAAAGACGTATGGAGCTAGGCGCGCCGCTCGGGGAGGTCGAAAGACGGGTTGCCGGCGTCGTAGGAGTCCCGGGGGGCGTTGGTTCTTCGTTCACTCGATCCGGGGTGACACGTCCTCGGTGTTGGTGGCGCGTGGGGCACCGAGGTTATCGGCGGTCGCGGCCCAGCTGGCGAGGAGGTTCAGCGCGTCCTCCGTGGGGGACCCGGGCTCCGCGGTGTAGATCAGCAGGCCCTGGTCCGGGTCGGCAGGCAGCGGCAGGGACTCGAAGAAGACGTCGAGGTCACCGACGACCGGGTGGTGGAGGAGCTTGGTCCCGCTGGTGTGGATCCGGACGTCGTGGGCGGCCCACCGGACCCGGAACTCCTCGCTGCGGGTGGACAGCTCCCCGACGAGGTCGGAGAGCCTTCGGTCGTAGGGGTCACGGCCTGCTTCGGCGCGGAGGAGCGCCACCGTGTCGGTGGCGACCTTGTCCCAGTCGCGGAAGAACGTCGTCGCCTGCGGGTCGAGGAACACGAACCTGGTCGTGTTGGGCGGGCTGGCCGCGTAGACCGGTGAGAAGAGTGCTTCGCCGAGGGTGTTGGCCGCGAAGATGTCGCCGCGTCCGTTGAGCACGAACGCAGGCGCTCCGACCAGGGAGTCCAGCACCCGCTGCACTGGCGCGCGCACCTGCTGCTGGACCGGTCGGCGTCGTGGTGGGCGGGTAGTGCCGGCGGTGTGCAGGAGCCGGAGCAGGTGCGCCCGCTCCGCCTCGTCGAGCTGCAACGCCTGCGCGATCCCTTCGATCACGCTCTCGGAGACGCCGGTGGCATCGCCGCGCTCGAGGCGTGTGTAGTACTCGCTGGAGATGCCTGCGAGCAGGGCGACCTCCTCGCGCCGTAGGCCGGTGACGCGGCGGCGCTCACCGCCGTACAAGGGCAACCCGGCCTGCTGCGGGGTGACCTTGGCGCGCCGAGTGCTCAGGAACTCCCGGATCTCTCCGCGGATGTCGCGCCGGACGTCGCGAGCGTCGTTCCTGTCGGTCATGCCTTCACCTTACGAACGTTTGTGCCTGGCTGGGGGGCACTGTCGGGGACCCCCTCTACAGGCACTCCCGCGCGTCCGATCCGGCTGATTCGGTTGTCGAGGTCGCCGCGATCACGCGGTGGGTTGATCCCGACAAGAGGAGTGCACTCTCATGAGTGAGAAGAAGGTTTGGTTCATCACCGGCGCCGGCCGCGGTCTGGGCGTAGACATCGCGAAGTCCGCGTTGGCCGCCGGGCACGCCGTGGTCGCGACCGGTCGCAACACGGGCGCGATCACCGCCGCCCTGGGCGAGGACGACGATCTCTTGATCGTGCAGCTCGACGTCACCGATGCGATCTCCGGCGAGAAAGCTGTCCAGGCCGCCATCGAGCGATTCGGGCGCATCGATGTGCTGGTCAACAACGCGGGCAACTTCAAGGCCGGGTTCTTCGAGGAGATCACCCCGGACGACTTCCGGACCCAGATCGAGACCACCCTCTTCGGTCCCGTCAACTTGACCCGCTCGGTCCTGCCCGTGATGCGCGGACAACGCTCCGGACTCGTGGTCACGATCTCCTCGACTGCCGGCATCAGCGCGGCCGGAGACTTCATGACCCCCTACGCAGCCTCGAAATTCGGCGTCGAGGGCTTCATGGAGAGCCTCACGTCCGAGGTAGCCCCGTTCGGCATCCGCACGATGCTGGTCGAGCCTGGGTTCTTCCGCACCGAGCTGCTCTCTCCGCAGTCGACGCAGTACGCCGCGCCGTCGATCGCTGACTATGCGGAGCGCACTGCGGCGACCGTGCAGGCGTGGAAGGGCATGGATGGCAAGCAGGCCGGAGACCCCGCGAAACTCGCCGACGCCCTGGTGCAGCTCGCCGACCAGGACGCGCCGCCGCTGCGGTTCGTCGCCGGCTCGGACGCGATCGAGGCAGTCGAGGAGAAGGCCAGGCTCCTGCTCGCACAGGCCGACGCCCACCGCGAGCTGTCTGCGAACCTCGCCCACGAAGCCTGACATTGATCCGCGGGGGCGCGGCGTTTGCGAAAGGGCCGTGGGGCACGGCGCGCGTACCCGCCGCTCACGCGGCGATAAGACGCAGGCTCAGCCGGTGGTCGATTCGTCGCCCTCCGCCTGAGCGTTCCTAGTTGCCCGCGAGCTGTTCAAGAAGCCAGGCGACTTCGACGGCAGACACGCCAGCGCGCTGCGCCCTGGCGCGACAGCGTCGGTCCTCACTCACGAGCATCGCATTCTCGAAGCTTGCGGTCGCGATGATCAACGCGTCGTTGGTGCCGCCGGCGTCACGCATTCCGTTTCTCATTTTGGTGTCGAAGACGGCGGCGTCGGCTTCGGACATCAGTCGAGCTTCGCCTAGGCGGGAGCTTCCAAGTACAAATCCACCCGCCGCAACCGGCTCGGCGAGTCGAAGGACTCCGAGCAACCGCTCGCGACGTCGAGCGTCACCAACAGCGGTTAACTCGTCACGCTGGACGTGAGTGGTCAGAAGGTGAAGTCGCCCACCGTCGATCGGATCGCCCAACGTCTGCCGAAGTCCTTCATCGTCGGCGAAGACGTCGTAGACGTTGCTATCGAAGAGGACGAGCATGCATCCAGCCTGACATGGTAAGCCGCGAGGCGGGCTCAGGTCACAGTCGCGGCGGGTATGACGCACCTTCAGCCACGGCGGGCTCGAGCGGCGTGACCCAGTTGAGAAGTGGGTGGGCCGTTTCGCAACAGTTGTCGGGGGTTCTTCCTAGGGTTGGCGTATGGCGAGTCGGGTTTGCTGGTCCTGCGGGACGTATACGCACATGACTGTGGTTCAGGGGACGGGTCAGACCCTTCCAACCGGTCGCGGATTGCAGGGCATCCAGATGTTCCGCAAGCAAGCGGCGTTCAACTGCGACCAGTGCAAGCGAATGAGCATTGGCGAGGCGAACGATTCTGCGAAGACTTTTGGGCACGACGTCGAGCCATACCTCGAAGCAGACAACGTCCGGCACTGGTTCCCTGAGTCCGCTACAAGCCGAGAGTTCCCCGACATACCCGAGCAAATTGCTCAAGCAGCGACCGAAGCAACCATGTGCCTAAGCTTCGCGGCTTACCGCGCTGTCGGGTCGCTGGCCCGTGCCGTGATCGAGGCGACCGCGAAGGACAAGGGCATGAGCGCAGGCGGCCTCGTCGACAAGATCGACGCACTTGAGGCCTCGGCCCACATCAGGCCACATACGAAGGAGCAGGCTCACGAGATCCGTCACTTCGGCAACGACATGGCGCACGGTGACTTCGTGGCGCCCGTGATCAGGGAGGAAGCCGAGGAGGTCATCGAGTTAATGCGAGAAGTGCTGGATGAGGTGTACCAATCGCCGGCTCGCCTGGAGAAGCGACGGAATGCACGGATCGCAAAGAAGGCTGCGGACCAGTGAACGCGAACAAAGACTGTGCGTGGGGACGGCGGACCGGAACTCGCGGCGGAGTGACGCACCTCCGTCGTCCCGCGGATCGCGTCGTCCAAGTGCGCGCTCGCGCTGTATTGATCACATGAAACCGCAAAGCAGCGAGGCCGCGCCGGTGCACATAGCGCGGCACGCCGATCGGTCCCTCGCAACTCTGACAGGGCCCGACTGCGGCGCGCACGCAGAGCGTCCAGACCCGCCAGTTCGTCGATCGGAGAGGGCCGGCGGATGCCGACCCTCCCCGACGAGTGGGTCGCGAACTACTTGCACAGCACGCTCACGCATTGGGCGGGGTTGCCGTTGTCGCTGGCTGTGTTGCCGCCGCCGTCGATGACCCCGGCTACCGCCTCGACGCCGAGGTCGAGGTTGTCGTTGGCGGTGTTGCCGGTGATCGTGGTCTCGGCAGCGTCGATGTGGATTCCATCGTCACCGTTTGCGTTGGCCGTGTTGTGTCGGAGCAGGGTGGCGGTCGCGTTGTTGTCGACGACTATGCCGGAGTCCAGCTTGCTGCTCACGACGTTGTAGGCGACGGTATTCCGGGCGGAGGCGTTCTCCGAGTCGAGCGAACTCACGAGGATCGCTGGACCGCGGCCACCCGTCACTGTGTTTCGTTGGATCAGGTTGCCTTCGGCACCGTCGAGGATGACACCGAACCCGCCGGCGTCTGGGAACCCGAAGGATCCGGTTCCCGTGACCCAGTTGTCACTGACGTTGTTGCCGTGGGCTTCGAAGAGGATCACGCCGTCACCGTTGGCGGTGACGACGTTCGCGTAGACGTGGTTGTCGCTGGAATGGCCGATGTCGATCGAAGACCCGCCGGAGTGGGAAATCCTGTTGCCTCGAACCATGTTTTCGTCACTGCCGTCGAGGAGGATGCCGTGGTCGTTGCCGTCGAGCACGTTCTGCTCGAACCGGCTGCGGCTCGAGCCGAACACCGGCATGGCGTAGCCGTGTGCGCCATGCACCGAGTTGTGGTCAAGGTCCATGTCGCTCGAGTCGAACACGACAATGCCACTCACGCCGTCGCCGATCGACGAGTTGTGATCGACTCGGCTCTGCGTCGATTGGCCGACGATCATCCCGAAGCCGGTGTTGTTCGTCGACCTGATCCGGTCGACGCGGTTTCGATTCCCGCCGGTTACGAAGACGCCGACATCGAAGCCCTGCACGGTGCCGCCCGTGATGGTGACGCCGTTGTGGCCAGTGACGCTGGCGATGCCGACGTCGCAGACCGCGTCACCGGGGCATGATTCGACTGGTGCGCCGTCGCCGCGGATGGTGTGGCCGTTCAGGTCGAGCGTGATGTCGTCCGCGCCGATCACGAGGCCGTTGTCGGGGCAGTTCAGCAGGTCGCCGGTCAGCTTCGTGTCGGTCGTGACCGTCGCACCGCAGGTGATGCCGCTGGACTGAGCTTTGGCGCTGGCTGGACCTACTGCGAGCACCGTCGCGGCGGCGAGCGTGGACACGGTGGCGATGTTGATCAGGCGGTTCATGGTGCGTTCCTTTCGTCGGGCGTGTTGGGGCAGCTCGGATGGCCCGTTGAAGCAGCGCGCATCGAGCGCGGCACCGGATCCGCGGGCTCTTCGGTTGCTGCGCGAGCCGAAATGAGGCGAGCGCTGCTACTTCTTCTTGATCCAGGGATGCGACCAGACAGCTACGTCGTCGCAGTGGCCGTTCTGAAGGTTGCTCAGGGCGAGGGTTGAGCCGTTGAGTGACCAGGTGACTGTGAACGGTGCCGTGGTGCCGTTCTCGGTGAGCTCGAGGGTGTCGCGGAAGACTTGGTAGCTGCCTCGCCAGCCGATGTCCTTGGTGCCGCCGGCGGGCTGTTCGTACTGGGTGACGCTGCCGTGGTCGAAGACGACCTCGAGGGTGCTACGCGCCGGGAGCCCGGGAGGCCGCGTGTCGCAGGCGGCCTGGAAGTCGGCCGGTGTGGACTGCCTCCGGTAGATGCCGTCGATCGGTGAGGCGGGCTGCGATGTCCCGCCGATGCCTGCGCAGGATGCGGTCTCCGGCTCGGCCTGCAACTGGTCCTTGAGGGCTTGTATCTGGTCCAGCCACTTCTTGGTGCTGGCATCGCGTCGCAACGTGGCATAGACGGGGTCGACGGCGGCACGCAGGGCGTCCAGCTGTTGGGGTAGGGCTGTGGGCAGGGTCATGCCGCCGCGGCACAGAACTGGCAGCGCCTGCTGGTCCTCCTGGCGGGAGGCGTCGATCGCAGGCTGCAGCGCGGTGTCGACGGCTTTCCGCAGAGTGTCGCGTTGCGGTTGCGCGAGCTTCGCCCAGGCTGATTTGCCCACGATGATCACCAGCGGGCGCGGCCACAGGTTGAGGTTGGCGGTGGTGAACTTCGCCGTTGTGTCGTAGCGGTTGCCGGCGATCGATTGCATCTGCTGCTCGTAGCCGTCGACGCCATGCAGCTTCGCCCCGCCCGCGACCGGAACCGCTGTGGCGCCCAAGGTGTGCAGGGTCAGCTGGGTCAGGGCGGAGTCCTGGTCGGCGATGCGGGTGCCGGCGAAGTCGGTGGGGGCGAGGAACGGTTTGGCGATGCCCACCACCTTGCGCATCGGCCCGGGCAGCACGCCGATGCCGACGACACGGGCAGCGTTTACGCCGGTCAGCATCTGCGCCGGGATGCCGTGCTCGAAGACGCTGGCCTCCAGGTCATAGCTGTCGACGAGCATCGGGGCGAGCAGTGCCTGGAACGAGGTCGCGCCCACCCGGTCCATGGCGCGCGCGCCGACCCAGGCCATGTCGACCTTTCCCTGCTCGATGTCGCGGATGGTCTGCACCTCGTTGTTTGCCTCGCCGGCATGCCAGGAGTTCTTCAGCTCGATGCGGATCGAGCCGTGGGACAGGTCCTGCACCGCCTTGATCCAGGCCGTCAGTTGGGCCGGTGGGCCGTCGTTGGGCTGGGCCAAGGTGAGGACTGTGGCGCGGGTGTCGAGGCCGCCGCCTGCCCGGTCGGGCACGGTGCTCGAGCAGGCCACTGCACCGGTCGCGAGCGCGGTGGCGGTTGCGATGAGCCGCATTGTTGTCCGGACCGTCATCACGCGCCTCCGACCGTGGGAATGCCTCGACGGTAGTTGGCCGGTGCCGGCTGCCCATCCGGGTCAGCCCCGTAGAGTCCGCGTTGTGTCATCGGGGTTAGCCCCGATGCGGTGGCCGCGGTGGTGCCTGCAGGAACGCCAGTACCGCGAGCACCCGACGGTGATCTCCGACGGATTCGGCGAGATCAAGCTTGCGGAAGATGCGGGTGACGTGCGTCTCGAGCGTCTTGGCGCTCAGGAACAGCTGGTGTGCGATCGCCGCGTTCGATCTGCCCTCGGCCATGAGGGCAAGGACATCGCGTTCGCGTGCGGTCAGCATTGACAGCGGTCCGGGATCGCGTGGTCGCCGAATGAGCGTGGTGACGATGGTCGGGTCCAGGACGCATTCCCCGTCGATCACCCGTCGCAGCGCGTCGAGCACGACCGCCACGTCGGTGACGCGGTCCTTGAGGAGGTAGCCGAGGTGCTCGGGCGCCTCGCCCAGCAGCTGCGATGCGTAGCCCGACTCGAGGAACTGGGAGAGGACGACGATCCCGGTGGATGGATACGCATCGCGGATCGCGTGGGCGGCGTCGATCCCCTCCGTGGTGAAGGTGGGGGGCATCCGGATGTCCACGATCACCGCATCGAAGGACACGTGCTTCAACTCGTGCATCAGGCTCGGCTCGTCTGCCGCGGTGGCCACGACGTCGACGCCCGCCTCGGTGAGAAGGCGGGCAAGGCCCTCGCGCACCAGCAGCGAGTCATCGGCGATGACGACCTTCACGGGCCGCTGCTTCCGCTCAGGGGAATCTTTGCCGTGACGCTCGTCCCTCCACCCGGACGCTCGACAACCAGCAATGTGCCGCCGAGAGCCTCGACCCGGTCGGTGAGCCCGCGCAGCCCGGAGCCGTGCGGGTCGGCGCCGCCGCGGCCGTCGTCGGTGATGGTTGCAATCGCCGACCCGTGCTCTTCGCGCACATCGACCACAGCACTCGATGCTCCCGCGTGTTTAGTGACGTTGCCCAGCGCTTCGGCGCACACGAAGTACAGCGCAGCCTCAACAGCCGGCACCAGCCGGCCAACCCGAACCGAGACCTCTGTGGCCTGGCCCGCGTGCGCCGTGAGCGAGGGCAGCGCCGCCGTCAGGCCGCCGGCTGCGAGGAGGGCCGGACGCACACCGTGCGCGAACTGCCGCAACTCCGCCTGGCCTGCCGCGACCTCGTCGAGCACCCTCGGCAGCTGCCCGGCGAGCGCAGGGTCGGCACCCACTTCCGGCTGCTCGAGAAGAGCTGCGACGGTCCGCAAGTGCCGCTCCGGACCGGCGTCCAGGGCGCGTTCGATTGCCCGGCGTTGCGCGTCGGCAGCCTCGACGATGCGTCGTCGGGAGCGCTCCACGTCCGCGACCCTGGCCTGCACCTCAGCCCGGGTACGCGTGTTCACCAGGGCGAGTCGCAGCGCGCCAACCGCTCCTGTCACGAGCCCCGAGTCCTCCAGGATGGCCGGGTCGTGGACGAGCACCGCGACCGGTTCGCCGTCCTCCACAATCGGGGTGTGGACGCGGTTCGCACCGGAGGTGTCGACCGGCATACCGGACTCGTCGACATACTCGGCGCGGCCGGGCACCCGGTAGCCGAGGACAAGGCTCGGGTCGCCGAGCCGTCTGCGGAGCTCGCCCTGCAATCCGCCTGTCTCGGCCCGACGGCCGAGTTGGATCACCAGATCGGACATCGTCGCCTCGGTCCATCGGCCATACCGGAGGTCGAGCATCAACCACATCACTACGACGCAGACGACCGCATCGTAGGTGACAAGCACAGCCCGATCCGCCTTCAGGTCGAGCAGGCCGTTGGCGCTGCTCAGGGCGAGAACGCCGGCGAAGGCGCATGCCGCGATCAGGGCAGACACTGCCGCCTTTCGCGCCGGGCCGGACGTCAGCGCGAAAACGTCGGCCGCGGCCACCGCGATGAGGATCGCGAGCCCGGCGGTGAGCCACGGATTGCGGGCGA
The DNA here is from genome assembly GCF_054059435.1 of Marmoricola sp. URHA0025 HA25. Taxonomy (NCBI): domain Bacteria; kingdom Bacillati; phylum Actinomycetota; class Actinomycetes; order Propionibacteriales; family Nocardioidaceae; genus Marmoricola; species Marmoricola sp. URHA0025 HA25. The sequence continues at coordinate 3,812,130 of NZ_JBSSCD010000001.1, read as the reverse complement.
TGGAGTCCAAGACAGCAGCCAGGTATGCGCCGGCGACGGTGATCACCGCCAGCGGGCGGCGCAGCCGGCCGGTCGGATAGGAGATGTGCAGGTGCACCATCGGGCCACGGTGCAAGAACACGAGCGAGGGCAGAAAGGAGCCAAGGAACCACGTGACCCCGACCGCCGCCATGATCAGTCCCACCCGCCGATGGCGCCCACTCGTCACGGCCGCACAACCGAGCAGCACGATCCCGACGGCGGCGTCGGCGAAGCGGAGCGCGGCGTCAGCCATCGCTCGTCAGCCCGGACACGCGACCGCTGCGAGCGCCACACCGGTCAGACTCGCCTTGGGGAGAAAGCCCCGCGCCGCGCAGGAATCAAGCCGTCCGTGGTACTCCTGCGCGTCGCGGCTGGAGGTCAGCACGACCGCCGGCCGGGCTCGGCCCGCCCGGGTGATCTGGGCGCACACCTCGAACCCATCGGCATCAGGCAAGGCGACGTCGAGCAGGACGACGTCGGGATCGAGACGATCGACAGCCTGCACCGCTGCGGAACCGGTGGCGGCCTCGCCGATCACGACGAAGCCCTCAGCGTCGAGCAACTCCCGCGCAAACCAACGGAAGCTCGCGCTGTCATCGACGATGAGGACGGTCGGCGTCACACGCAGATCGTCGCACTCATTGTTCCCACGCGGGTCAGGGCGCTCCCCGACGCGCGGTCACCGGGTTCGGTGCGAGGATCGTCGAAGCAGCGCGACTTTCCGTCAATGCGAACTCGATCGAGGCCGGGGGAGGGCGGCATGACCATCCGACCCAACCTTGTCGACGCCTTCATCGGTGTTGCCGCCACCGCCATCGGGCTCGAGTCCTTCCTCATCGTCCGGTCCGCCCCAAGCTTCTCCCTCGCAGGCTCCGGGACCTTCCGACAGGTCATCCTGCTTCTGGCGGGCTGGACGACCGTGGCCGTTGGCGTCGCGGCCCGGAGGCGCTACCCCACCCGGCGTTCATGGATGCTGCTGGCCATGGTCGGCGTCGCCCTGCTTGTCGCCGAGTGGGACAGCCCGACTGCTTCGCAAGCAGTGTTCTCCGTCGGGCTGGCTCTCAACGCTGCTGGACCTGCCGTCATCGCCCACTTCGCCCTCTCCTTCCCGTCCGGGCGGCTCATTGCTCGCGTCGATCAGGCGATTGTCACGATCGGCTACGTAGTAACCATCGGTCTACTCGGTCTTGCCGTGGCCGCGACGTTCGACCCCTCGTCTTCAGGGTGCAGTGGCTGTCCACCCAACCTGTGGGTGGTGCACCCCGATGCGCGGCTGTCGATGAATCTTTCGCGTCTCGGCCTGCGCTGTGGTCTGGCCTGGAGCGCCGTCGTGGTCGTCGCCATCATGTGGAGGCTCATCGCGTCGAGCGCTGCTCGGCGCAGGGCCGTCGGTCTGGTGTGGGCCATTGCGGGCCTTGATCTTCTTGCCGTGGCTGCGTCGTATGGCCACGGCCTCGACCCGGGCTTCGTCGGCGCTGACCCGGTCCAAGCCCGCCTCTGGCTGGTCCAAGCCCTCGCGTTACTGCTGCTGGCTGCGGCGACCGGGCTCGCGCTCGTCCGGTCAAGACATTCCCAACGCGGTCTCACCAGCCTCGTCATCGACCTCGGCAACGCGACCCGTCCCGGCCTGCTCCGCGGCGCGCTCGCGGTACGGCTGAGCGATCCCGACCTTGTCCTCGGCTATCCCATCGAGAACGGTCGCCGGTATGTCGACGCCGAAGCCCGCGACGTCGTTCTGACGACCCCGCATTCGGGCCGAGTGCAGACTCGGCTTGCCTACGCCGGGTCCGAGATCGCGGTGCTGGCGCACCGCCACGGCATCCTCGAGACCCCCGAGGCCGTCGGTGAGCTGGTGTCCGCTGTGTACCTCGCCCTCGAGAACGAGCGACTGCGCGCCGAAGCGCTGACACAGCTGACCGACCTTCGATCCTCGGGAAGTCGAATCCTCACCGCTGGTGATGAGGAGCGTCGGCGACTCGAGCGAGATCTGCACGACGGCGCACAACAGCGCCTCATCGGCCTGGCGCTGGCGATGCGGCTGCTTCGCTCCCGAGCAACCACCGGCAAGAGCCACTTGGACATCGCCGAGTCTGAAGTCCGCGAGGCGATCGATGACCTGCGTCGCGTCGCCAGCGGTCTCTATCCGGTCGTCCTGCGCGAATCCGGTCTCGCGGCCGCGTTCGCCGCACTCGCAGAACATCGCCTTCTGCGGATCGGTGACATACCCGGGACCAGGTATCCCACCGTCGTTGAGTCGACGGCCTATCGGCTCGTCGCCCTCGCCAGCGAAAGATCGCCTTCCACCGTATCGATTGACGACCAGAGCGCCACGATCATCGTTCACGTCGATGTCGAAGGGGAGCTACCTGACCTCACCGAAGTACGCGACCGTGCCACCACAATCGGCGGCCAGCTGACCGTTTCGGAGAATCCAGCGCTCTCCCGGGTAGCCCTCGTCCTTCTTGTCGCGTTCGGAACGTGAGCTCCGTCGAGTACCCCGTTCGCGGCCCGCGGTGCGGCTGCTGCAATCTGGGCGGAAAGACGCGCCCCGTTACCCTCCGCTGGCCGCGTACGCGCGCTCGACCAGTTGCAGGGTCTTGAGGGCGTCGGCTCCTGTCGTGGGGGCGGGCTCGATGCCGGCGACCTCGCGCAGGAGGGCACGCATCGGGCCGGCGAAGGCGTCGGGGATCCAGCGGGTGGTGACCGGGTAGGGGAGCCAGCCGTCAGTCGGCAGGGTGCGGCTGTTGACGAGCAGCGTGTCGGGGCGGCCGTGCGGGTAGTCGTACAGCAGGCCGATGGTGCCCTTGATCGAGCCGGACTCGCCGTCGATGCGGAGCAGCGCCTCCTGGTCGCCGGTCTGGTTCTCGTGGTTCACGCGCACGTTGGCGACGGCGCCCGACTCGAAGGCCATCGTGGTGATGGTGCGGGTCTCGCCTGCGGCCAGCTGCCCGGGGCGCCGGGCCCGCACGCAGTGCACGTCGGCGGGGTCGCCGAGGAGGGCGCGGACGGTGTCGAAGTAGTGGATCGAGTGGTACATCAGGTCGAGCCTGGGTGACTCCACCAGCCACGGCCAGGCCGACCAGTCGGTGACGATGTCGACCGAGACGTACGCCGCGGTCACCTGGCCGATCCAGCCGGCCTCGACCATCGCCCTGGCGGCGGCCATGCCCTCGCCGTACCGCATCTGCTGGTTCACCACCAGCGAGCGCCCGGCTTTCTGGGCGGCCTCGACCAGCTCTGCTCCGCGCTTCGACTCCGGGGCGATCGGCTTCTGCGCCAGGACGTGCTTCCCGGCCTCGAGCGCCCGCAGCACGATCTCGGGCTGCGCCTCCGGGAACACTGCGACGTCGACGACCGGGATGTCGTCGTCGGCGAGGATCTCCTCCAGCGTCGCGACCCGGGGGACGTCGAAGTCCTGGGCCAGCGCCTTGGCGCGCTCGGCGTCGAGGTCAGTCACCGCCGCGACCGGCACGCCCGCCTGCGCGTACGCCGGCAGGTGGGCGAACCGGGTGATGGCACCGGCGCCGATGACGCCCACCGGCAGCTTGATCTCGTCGGGGACGGAGAGGTCGCACGAGGCGGCGAGCTCGGTGAACGGGTCGAGCACGGTGCCTCCCAAGTGACGCTGGGTGTTCCCAACATCACAGCACTCGTGATACGAATAGTCAAACGTTTGAACAGTCCGTGGACCACTCTGGGAGGTGCCATGTCCGACGTCCGTGAGCTGGTGGTGCTGGGGCGTGCCTTCGACGGCTTCGAGCGGTCGTTCTCGACCCAGCTCGGGTCCCTCGACGACCTGCCCGCCCGGCACGAGCTCGTCGAGATCTCCGAGCTGGAGGAGCGGGTGGTCGGCGACGGATCGGCCGCGACGTCGGGCGAGTACGACGTGCTGCTGCTGATCACCGACTGGCTGCCGCACCTCATCGCCGAAGGCCTCCTGCTGCCGCTCGACGACGCGTTCGCGGAGCAGGCGCCCGACGGCTGGCCGGACGCCTGGGTGCCGGCGCTGCGTGAGCTGCAGCAGGATGCTGACGGCCGGACCTACGGCGTGGCCTACCACGACGGGCCGATCATGTGCCTGTACCGCACGGACCTCTACGAGTCGCCCACCGAGCAGGCCGGGTTCGAGGAGAAGCACGGCTACCCGCTGGCGCCGCCGGCGACCTGGACGCAGTTCCACGACCAGGCGGTGTGGTTCGACCGGCCGGACCAGGGCCTGCGCGGCACCGTGCTCGCGGGATACCCCGACGAGCACAACAACGTCTACGACTTCCTCACCCACCTGTGGAGCCGCGGGGGCGAGCTGGTGGTCGACGGTCGCTCCGGCCTGGACAGCGAGGCCGCCGCCGCGGCGATCGACTTCCTCCACGACCTGTGGCACGAGAGCAAGGTCGTCGACCCGGAGGCAGCCGGCTGGGACAGCGTCCAGTCGGGCATCCACTTCGCCGCCGGCGAGGCGGCGATGATGGTCAACTGGGCGGGGTTCGCCTCATTGTCGGCGGACTCGGCGTCACCCACGCACGGCCTAGTCGGGTGCGCGCCGGTGCCGGGCCATGACGGCCCGGGTGGCAGTGCGGTCACGATGAACGCCTACTGGGTGCTCGCCGTGCCCGCCGGCGCTCGCGACCCGGAGCGCTCGATCGAGCTGGTCCGCCGCCTGAGCACCCACGACATGGACGTGGTCACCGCCGTGAGCGGCGGTTCGGCGACGCGTCGTGACGTGTGGGACGAGCCCGAGGTGCAGGCGCTCGCGCCGTACTACTCCCAGCTCGAGTCGGCCCACCGCAACTCGCGCTCGGTGCCGGTCGACCCACGCTGGCCGGCGATGGCCGGGATCCTGAACGAGATGATGCGCGCCGTGGTCGAGGAGGGTACGGCGAGGCAGGCACTCGCCGAGGCCCACCGACGGCTCGACGCGCTGCTGTCCGACGCGCAGTGAGGTTCCTGGTCCGCCTCGAGGCGCACCTCCCGGAGGACCTCGCGGCGCAGGAGCTCGAGCGGCTGAACGCCGCCGAGACCGCCCGCGGCATCGCCCTGCGCGAAGCCGGGGTGATCGAGCACATCTGGCGACTCGAGGGGCGCCGCGCCAACGTCGGCGTGTGGCGGGCCGCAGACCGGAGCGCGCTGGACGAGGCCCTGGACTCGTTGCCGCTGCGGCCGTGGCTGGAGATCGCGGAGGTCGTGGTGCTGGTGCCGCACCCGGTGGGTGGTGACGACGGCCGGGCGCCCGGATCGGGCACGCGCCCCTAGCGCGATCGGCGACCGGAGCGAGGCGGCGGAGCGGTCGACTCGCGGACGACGAGCTCGATGTGGTCGGAGAGCTTCTCCTCGACGACATCGGTGGCGTCCGTGGACAGCAGCAGCTCGACCCCGCGGGCACCCAGGCGCCGCAGCGGCATCGAGACCGAGGTCAGCGGCGGCGACAGGTGCGCGGCGAGGGGCAGGTCGTGGACGGCGACCACCGAGACGTCCTCCGGCACCGACAGCCCGGCTTCGTGCAACCCGTCGAGCACTCCGATCGCGGACGCGACGTTGGCGACGAAGATCGCGGTCGGCCGCTTGGCGGCGGCGAGCAGCTGGTCCACAGCCTGTCGCCCGCCGGCCGGCGTGTAGTCGCCGGACGCGACGAAGGAGGCCGGCACGTCTGCGCCGGCGGCCTTCATCCGTTGCTGGTAGCCGCGCTGGCGGCGCGACGAGGTGTCCGCCTTGGCCGGTCCGGCGACGTGCGCGATGCGGGTGTGACCGAGCTCGAGGAGGTGGTCGACCGCCAGCCGGGCGGCCTTCGCGTCGTCGAGGACGACGTACCGCGGGGTGCCGCCACGCGTGGGACGGTTGTTGAGCATCAGCCACGGCAGACCCTGGCGCTGCAGCCACGCCTGGTCGGCCGTGGTCATCGAGCCGCCGGCGAGCAGCAGGGCGTCGACCCGGCCGGCGCCGAGCAGGTCGAGGTAGCGCTGCGACGACCCGCCGACACTCGACGACGACCCCGCCATGAGCACGTAGCCGCGGCTCAGCGCCTCGGTCTCGGCGCCGGTGATGATCTCGGAGTAGACGGGGTTGCTGAAGTCCGGGATGACGAGCCCCAGCGAGCGGGCCTCGGAGGTGCGCAGGCTGCGGGCTGCGAGGTTGGGCCGGTAGCCGAGGTCCGCGATCGCGGCCTTGACCCGCTCGCGCGTCTCGGGCCGGATCACCAGGGCGGGATCGTCGTTGACAACCCGCGACACGACCGCCTTGTCGACGCCCGCGGCCTTGGCGACGTCGACCAGGGTGACCCGGCGTTCGCCGGTCCGCGCACGGCGCGGCGGGGCGCCGTCAACGGTGGCAGACATGTCGCCGACCCTACTCAAGACCAGCCGTGCCCGTGGCCAGTCTGTGCGGAGGCGGCTGGACCAGCTCGAGCGTGATCTCGTCGGGGTCGAGGAAGTAGCAGGTGAAGCCGCCGAGGTTGACCCCGGCGGTGATGGCCTGGGGCGGGCTGACGAACCGTACGCCGGCCGCGACCAGCCGCTCGTGGGTGGCGCGGGCGTCGGAGACGCAGAAGGCGAGGTGCGAGGCGCCGGGGCGGTTGCGCTCCGGTCCGTACCGCGCACCGCGCGGCACGACGTACTCGACCAGCTCGAGGTGGTGTCCCGAGATTCCCCGTGCTTCGCCCGGGACGGCCAGCTGCGCGATCCGCAACGAGGCATCGGGGAACCCGACCAGGGTGCGGGTGTAGTCGTTGTCCTGGTCCTGCTGGTGGATCAGCTCCAGGCCCAGGAGGTCGCGGTAGAACGCGACCGAGGCGTCGATGTCCCGCACGGTGAAGCTGAAGTGCCAGGTGCCCAGGACCTCCCCACCGGTCGGACCGGTCATCGGCCCATCACCTGGCGCAGGGCTCGCGCGATGTCGTCGACCTGCGGCAGTGCGACCTCCGCAAGGGCGACGGCAGCGGGGATCCGCAGGTCCTGGGTCGCCACGCGGCGCGGCGGCGTCCGCAGGGGTACGCCGGACTCGCACACCCGGGCCACCACCTCGGCGCCGAAGCCGCCGGTCTGGTTGGCCTCGTGGCAGACCAGCAACCGACCGGTGCGCTCGACGCTGGCGAGCACGGCCTCGGTGTCGAACGGGTTGAGCCAGACCGCCTCGATCACGTCGGCGCTGATCCCTTCGCCGGCGACCTCGTCGACCGCGGTCTCCACCGAGCGGGTCATCGACCCCCAGGTCACCACCGTCACGTCGTCCCCCGCGCGACGCAGCCGGTGTCCGCCGATCGGCGCCGGCTCGTCGCCGACGACGATGTCGGCCTTCGCGCCGGCGTACAGGCTGCGGTTCTCGATCACCACGACCGGGTCGTCGCACGCGATCGCCGACAGCAGCAGGTCATGGGCGTCCTGCGGCAGCGTGGGCATCGCGACCCTGATGCCCGGGACGTGCAGCAGCAGCGCCTCGAGGTTCTGGCTGTGCTGCGCGCAGGCGCCGGCCGCGGTGCCCTGCTGGGTGCGGATCGTCAACGGAGCCTGCAGCCTGCCCTCGGAGACGTAGCGCACGTTGGCCGCCTGGTTGACGATCTGGTCGAAGGCCACCAGGGCGAAGTCGATCCACATGATCTCCACGATCGGGCGCCGGCCCATCATCGCGGCGCCGACGGCAGCGCCGAGCATCGCGGTCTCGGAGATCGGGGTGTCGAAGACGCGATCGCCGTGCTTGGCACGGAGCCCCCGCGTCACGCCGAAGACGCCGCCCGGGAGGGCGAGGTCCTCGCCGTACAGGATCGTCTCCGGCCAGTCCGACAGGGCGCGGTCGAGCGCGTGCCCGACGGCCCCGCCGTAGCTGACCTTCAGCTGCTCACCCATACAGGTGCTCCTTGACTCGTGCGACGTCCGCCGGCTCGGCGGCCAGCGCTTCCTCGACGGCGGCGGCGATCTCGTTGCGGGCACGACGCTCGACGGCGTCGATGGTCTGCTCGGGCACACCCGACGCGATCAGCACCCGCTTCAGGCGCACGATCGGCTCCCGGGCGAGATCCCGCTCCAGCTCGCCCTCCGGCCGGTAGTGCTGCACGTCCCCGATGTAGTGCCCGACGATCCGGCGGGTCTCGGCCTCGATGAACGTCGGCCCGGTGCCCTGTCGGGCGGCCTGGATCGCGACGCGGGCTGCGGCGGCGACCTCGGCCGGGTCGTTGCCGTCCACGTGGACGGCGGGTATGCCGAGCGCCTCGGCCCGGGCGGCGAGGTCGGGGTTGCGGACCATGTCGTTGATGGGGGTGAGCTCGGAGTACTTGTTGTTCTCGCAGACGAAGACGACCGGGAGGTCCTTGGCGGCGGCGAAGTTCATCGCCTCGGTGACCCCACCCTGGTTCATGGCGCCGTCGCCGAAGGCGGTCACCGCAACGCGACCCGAGCCGTCGTACGTCGCCGCGAGCGCCGCGCCCACCGCGATCGGCGCCCCGGCGCCTACGATGGAGTTCTCGCCGTAGAAGCCGTGCTCCGGCGCCGAGAAGTACGCCGATCCGCCGCGGCCGCCGTTGACACCGGTCCGACGGCCGAGCAGCTCCGCCAGGATGCCGAAGGGCGGCACCCCGCGGGCCATCGCCCAGCCGTGCCCGCGGTAGGTGGCGAAGACTGCGTCCTGCTCCTCCAGCGTCGAGCAGACCCCGACGGCGATCGCCTCCTGGCCGTTGCTGAGGTGGACAGAACCGGTGATGGAGCCCTCGAGCCGCAGCCGGAGGATCTCCTCCTCGAGCACCCGGATCCGCCACATCGCCTCGAGGTCGCGCAGCTGTCGCGCACCGCTCGTCATCAGTCCATCTCCAATCCGCCGTCGACGTTGATCGCCTGCCCGGTCACGAACGAGGCCAGGTCGCTGACCAGGAAGAGCACCACCGAGGCGAGCTCGTCGGGCTGGCCGACCCGGGCCATCGCCGTCTTCCCGGCGATCTCCTCGAGGTAGGCCTCGCCCGCACCCGGGCCGAACTCCTGGTCGCGCTCGGCCTTGATGCCGGCCCACATGTCGGTGAGGAACACTCCGGGGCACACGGCGTTGACGCGCACGTCCGGCGCGTAGGCCATCGCCGCGGACTTCGTCACGGAGAGCAGGCCCGCCTTGCTGGCGGCGTACGCCGCGGCGTTGGGACGCCCGGACCGGCCGGCCACCGAGCTGACGTTGACGATCGCCCCGCCGCCGGACCGGCGGATGGCCTCGGCTCCGGCCCGGAGCGTGTGGAACACCCCGCTGAGGTTGATGTCGAGGGTGCGGCCCCAGTCGAGGTCGGTGACCTCGGCCATCGGGACCGTGCGCATCACGCCGACGCAGTTGACCAGGATCTGCAGCTCGCCACCCAGTGCGTCCAGGGCGTCTGCCACGACGGCGCGCGCCGGCTCCGGTGCGGAGAGATCAGCAGGGACTGCGACCACGTCGCCGTCCGCGGCGAGGCCGGCCTCCGCCTTCTCGAGCCGCTCACCGGGCAGGTCGGCCACCGCGACCCGGGCCCCCGCAAGCAGGAGCGACCGGGCGATCGCGAGTCCGAGCCCTCCGGCCCCGCCGGTGACCAGGGCACGACGATCGGCCAGGTTCAGGCTGGCGTTGTCCACTGCGGCTCCTGGGGTCTGTTGGCTCTCAGCCAATCATGCGGACGGACGAGAAGTCAATCGTTTGAACGATCCTGGACCGGCGGCCACGTCGTGCGGTCGGCGTGGCCGCCGGAGCTCGGGATCCGGCTACCTCACGAAGGTGACGTAGCTGGCGTCACCGCTGCCGTTGCCGGAGTTCGGGCCGAGGACGACCCGGCCGGCGGGCAGCTCTTTCTTGAAGACGACCAGCGGAACGTCCTCCCGGATCGCAGACAGGTCCCACTTCGACAGGTCACCGGAGAAGTCCTCGCTGAAGAGGGTCGAGCCCCCGGGTGTGGAGACCTTGACGTCGTCGTACTCGCCGATGTCGGAGCCACCGAGGTCGAAGCCGACCCGCCCGTGCGCGAACGTGCCGTCGGTGCGGTCGTCGACGAGCGTCCCGTCGAGGAAGGTGCGGATGTGGTCGCCGACCGCCTCGATGCGGAGCCGGTAGGTGTTGCCCGGGGCCGGGGTGATCGGGACGACCGAGCCCAGCAGAGTGGTTCTCCCGTCGACCATCTTGAACATCTGCAGCTGGCCCAGGCCGCCGGCGCTGCCCAGCTTGCCGCCGATCTGCCAGTAGTAGCCGTTGCGGTTGTCGGTCGCGCGGAACATCACGCCGGCACCGACCTGGATCTGCCGCACCGTCGCCTCGACGACCTGGTCGCCCCAGTCGGCCCCTGCCTTCGAGAGGGTCACCCCGCTGCCGGAGGCACGCAGGTGGCCGTCCTGGATCTGGAAGCGGTGCAGGTAGCTGCGGGTGCCGACGGTCATCGGCGTCCGCTCCCAGCCCTGCTGCTGCAGCCACGAGGGCCACCAGGTGCCCTCGCCGCGGGCGTCGAACGCGGTGTAGACGGTCGCCGGGCGGGACAGGTCGAAGGACAGGTAGTCCGCCGGGCTCTTCACCTTCGCATCGGCCTGGGCGCCCTCGATCTGGATGCTGTCCCGCAGCTCTGCGGGCAGGCTGGCGATGCTGTCGCTGCGGTCGACGTACAACGGGTTGCCGTCATGGGCCCGCACGAGCGCGTGCAGCTTCTCCGGGGTCACCCCGGAGACGAGGTCGGACTCCACCTGCACGGGGCCGGCGTCGACTCCCAGGGTCTGGCCGCCGAGGTGCTTCGCGCTGGTAGCCGGGGTGCCGCCGATCTCCTGGAACGGGTACGACGACACCGGGTGCGCGACCCGCTCGAGCACGTACGACGTGCCGTCCGCGACGGGCACCGTGACGCTCGCGGAGTCGGTGGGCGCGACGACGGTCCGGTCGTCGGAGGTGACCCGCACGTGCTCTCCGGGCCACGGGTTGGCGATCTTCAGCGTGTCGTCCGAGCCGGCCCGGATGCCGACGTAGAGCGGCTGCCCGTCGTGGACCTGGGTGCTCACCCGGTGCCCACCGGGAAGGGCGACACTGCCGTCGACGTCCCAGTCCTGCGGGATGGCGGTCGCGACCCGCACGGTGCCGTCGTAGGACTGCACGAGCCCGTCCTGCACTGCGCCGGCGACGATCGCGTTCCACGAGCTGTAGAGGTTGTGGCTCGACTCGGGGTCGTCGTTCTTGCCGTGCACGCTGAACCCGTTGGCGTACTTCTGCAGGTCCGCGGTGCCCTGGACCAACGCCTTCTCCATCTCCGCGGGCCGGTGCAGCCGGGCCGCCCAGATGGCGTCCTCGCTCCACTCACGCGTGAGCGGGAAGACCCTCTTGTCGAACGTTGTCTGCATCAGAGCTGAGCCGGCGTCGAGCTGACCCCAGGGGTAGAGCGCCTCCATGTCGGTGTTCTGGGTGTTCTTCGCGGGCTCCGCGGTCGCCGACCAGGCCAGGACCTGCTCGCCCTGCCGGGTCGTCGTCGGCAGCTCGGGCAGCTTCCGGATCGCCGTCTCCAGCCGGCTGGCCAGGTCCGCATCGCCGCGTTGTGCCGCCAGCCGCGCGACGATCGGGAACATGGTGCGCAGGCCGGCGACGTCGGTCGTCGGGTCGGTGGTGTCCCACTGCGTCTCGAAGGAGTTCACGTGGTGCAGGTGCAGCCGGCCGTCCTCACCGGGCTGCAGCAGCGAGAGGTAGAACTTCGCCACCTCGCGCATCAGTGGGTAGCCCTCGTCGAGGTACGTGGCGTCGCCGGTGTACCGGTAGGTCTCCCAGACGTCGCGCGAGACCTCGAGGCCGCCCGTCAGGATCCGGTTGGTCCACACCGGTGCCTCGGTGCTGTCACAGCCGTCCGTCGTGGTGCCGTCGTAGTTGATCAGCTCGGGCACGCAGACACCCTCGGCCGTCGGCCAGTGCTGCCGCGTGACTGCCTCCATCCGCTGCAGGTGCCCGGTGTAGAGCCGCAGGTACGGCGCGTTGAACGACGCCGTGCCGGCGCCGTAGTTGGCAAAGACCTGCTGACGCAGGTTGAAGTGGAACCAGGTCGACGGCGAGACCGCCGCGTCCGGCCACGGGTAGAGCATGTTGGCGGCGCCGGCCTGGCCCGTGGGGAGGTCGCCGCGCTGCGTCGACGCCGTCGTGTAGAGCTGCTGCGCACGCAGCGCCTCCATGTACTCACCGGTGCCGTCGGGCGAGCTGATCCTGATCGGGGCGACCTGCCCCTCCCAGAACCGGTGCCACCACCCGAGGTGTGCGACGTCGAGACGACCCCGGTCCGCGTCGGCGACCGCTGCGCTGCTGGCCTTCGCCACGTCGCCGCCGGTGTACGACGGCACGCCGACGACGAGCCGGAAGCTGCCGTCGCGCCGCGGGGTGAACGTCAGCCGGACCGTGTCGGGGTCGACCACCGTGGCCGCGACGTCGCGGGCGTCGGCCGTCATGGCGGCGACTGCCCCGGTGGTGCGATCGCTCGCGGCGAAGGTCTCGGCCAGCGCGGCGACGCCGCCGCCCGCGTAGGTCGCGGGTGTGCGGTTGGCGGGGAGCCGGAGCTCCGCGGTCTGCTGCTTTCCGACCGGGGCTCCGGTGACCTCGAGGACGAGCTGGTCGGCGTCGGCGCGCACGTAGGTCTGGGCGGTCATTCCTCCGCCGGACTGGCGCAGCTGTCCGTCGTACAGGTCGACGCGGCCGTGGTAGTCAGGAGCGGTCGCGAGCTGCATGAGCCCGGGCACGACCAGCCGGCCCGCGGTGCGCAGGTTGGGGAAGGTGTCGTTCCGGTTGAGCTGCGCGGTCAGGCCGTCGCGGTTCCACACGGCAGCACCGAGGCGACCGTTGCCCAGCGGCATGCTCTGCTCCTCCCGCGAAGCGGGCTTCTCGAGCACGAGGTCCGAGCGCGAGACCACGCCACGGGTGTCGACGCGGAGCTGGCCACCCCGCCACGCAGTGGTGGCAGCAGCGCCGGCGGCGTGCGCCGCCGGTCCGGTGCGGGCAGTCGTGGTCGGCGTGCTGGCGTGGGCTGGAAGCCCCGTCGCCACGAGGGTGGCGGCGGCGACGACCGCCCCGGCGGTCCATCTCTTCGACATCGCTGATCTCCCGAGTGTGTGCGCGGTCAAACGTTTGTGTGCTTCGCATGTAACGCCTGTCGACGGCCGTATGTCAATCGTTTGAACGATTCCTGGACAGGGTCTCTTGCCAGCGCCGTCGTCGGTGTGGCACGGTGGCGCTCAATCGTTTGAATCGTCTCGGGACGTCGGCGGGATCGGGCCTGACCGCGGTGCGTCCGATCGCGCCCTCGGCCCCCTCAAGAGGGAGTTCGCATGGACACTCACCGCTCAGCGCGCCGGCTTGCAGGCGGTTTGCTGGCCGTCTCGATCATGGTCGCCGGCGGCACGACTGCGACGGCGTCGACCGACTCGAGCGCGCCTCGGCAGTGGGTCGGCAGCTGGTCCGCACCGGTCGCCCCGCCGGCGGGCGGACGCGCAGCGCGTGGCTTCAGCGACCTGACGTTGCGCCAGGTCGCTCACCTCTCGGTGGGCGGCGACGAGGTGCGCATCCGGGTCAGCAACGTGTACGGCGACCGGCCGCTGGTCGTGGGCGCGGCGACGGCCGCGCGTCGCGGTGCTGCGACCACGCCGACGCCGGCTGTCGAGGGCGGCTCGATGACCGCGGTGACGTTCGGTGGGTCCGCGACCGCCACCATCCCGGCCGGGACGCAGCTCCTCTCGGACCCTGTCGAGCTGAGGGTCCCCGACGACAGCGACCTGGTCGTCAGCCTGTACCTGCCGGGGCCGACAGGCCCGGCCAGCTTCCACATCCGCGGACTCGCGGCGTCCTTCCAGGCGGCCGGTGACGCGGTCGGCGACAGCGGTGGCGCGTACGCCTTGATGGACAGCTCGCGGTACTTCCTGTCGGGCGTCGACGTCAGCACGCGCTCTCGCGGAGCGGTCGTCATGCTGGGCGACTCGATCACCGACGGCGTCGCCTCGGCGGCGGACGTCAACCGTCGCTACCCGGACGATCTCGCTGACAGGCTGCTGCAACGGCCCTACGTCCGGGAGTACGGCGTCCTCAATGCGGGCATGAGTGGCAACCGGCTGCTCGCCGACGCCGGTGCGGCCGGTGACTCGGCCCTGCGCCGGTTCGACCGCGACGTGCTCGCCCAGTCCGCGGTGAGCACCGTCGTCGTGCTCGAGGGCATCAACGACATCGGCGCCACCCTTGGCGCTGTCGACGCCCGAGACCTGATCGCCGGCTATCGGCAGATCATCGCGCGGGCTCACGCCGCCGGGCTCACCGCGGTCGGCGGGACGATCACGCCGTTCGAGGACGCGGTGTACTACACCGCGGCGGGCGAGGAGGATCGGCAGGTGGTCAACGAGTGGATCCGCACGTCGGGGGAGTTCGACGCGGTGGCCGACTTCGATGCATCCCTCCGGGACCCGGAGCACCCGTCGCGCCTGCTGGCCACCTACGACTCCGGTGACCACCTGCACCCGAACGAGGCCGGCCTGGCGGCACTGGCCGACGCCGTGGACCTCAAGGACCTCGGGAGCTGAGGCCGGTCGCCGCGCGGCTCCCTCAGTGCGAGGGGGTCGCGGCTCGGGCCTCACCGGCCTCGATCTCGGCGAGCAGGTCGACGACGTACCGAGCGAAGTCGATCTGGATGGTGTGCCGCGGGCTGGCGTAGTACTGCGCGAGGTGCTCGGCCTCGTCCTTCTCCATGATCCGCACCTGCTCCTCGACCGGAGGAAGCACGTAACGGCCGGTGAGGAGGCGTGCGAGCAGCTTGGACTGCTGCTCCGCGAGGTTCACGATCGTCGGTGAGGACTGCGCGAGGCCCAGGTAGAAGAGGTGGTCCACGCCGGGCTTGATCATCCGCTTGAACAGCGGGAAGCGGTGGTCGCTGTCGGGGTGGAGGTCGGCTTCGCCCGCACCGTCCGGGCCCGCGCCGAAGAACGGGAACCTCATGTCGTAGCCGGTGGCGCAGATGATCACGTCCGCCTCGACCGACGACCCGTCGGCCAGGTGCACGGTGTGGCCGTGGAGCCGCTCGATCGCCGGAAGCATGTGGATGTCGCCCGAGCCGGCCTTCGTCAGGAAGTCGGCGCTGACCGAGGGATGCGCGGACAGCGGCTCGTGGTCGGGCTCGGGCAGACCATAGCTGCTCATGCTGCCGACCAGCTCCCTGATCAGCTTGCGGCCGGCTGCGAGCGCCTGCTCCCGCGGGACGTCGGGCGGCGCCATCACCTTGTCGGCGGCGACGCCGTTGCGGTACTTCGGCAGCACCCAGACCCCGCGCCGGGCGGAGACGTAGAGCTTCCGGGCCATCCACGGGCTGGAGAGCTCCGAGGCGATGTCCATCGCCGAGTTGCCCATGCCGACCACGATCACCGTCTTCCCGCGGATCTCGACCGGTTCGAAGGGGTTCACGTAGGCATGGCTGTGCAGCAGGTCGCCGGCGAACTTCTCCGGGTCGGCCCAGCCGGGGAGCCGGGGGCTCCAGTGGTGCCCGTTCGCCACGACGAGGTCGGTGTAGCGGCGGGTCTCGCCGGTCGAGAGGGTGACCTCCCAGCCCTCTCCCGCGGTCGTCGGGACCCTCCTCGCTCGCTCGACACCGGTGTTGAACGAGATCTTCGGGCGCAGGCCGAACTTGTCGACGTACGCGCGGAAGTAGTCGTGGATCAGCGTGTGGTGCGGGAAGTCGGGGTAGTCGGCCGGCGCGGGGAAGTCCTCGAACTGGAGGCGTGCGGTCGAGGTGTCGATGTGCAGCGACTCGTAGACGGCCGAGCGGCCGTTGGGGTTGCGGAAGTACCAGTTGCCGCCGACGTCGTCACTCAGCTCGAACTGGTCGTAGGAGATGCCGAACTCGGCGAGGCGCTTGGCGGTGGTGATGCCGGAGCAGCCGGCGCCGATGACGCAGACGTGGGGAGAGGTCACGGTCCCTCCACGCAGCTGAACGCGGTCCGGACGTAGCCGTCGGTGCGCGGCGAGGACACGGTGTGGACGGCCAGCTTGTTCGGTGTGTACGCCAGCGTCGTACGCCGGTCGAGGTCGTTGACCACGATCGCGCCGCCGAACCCGCTCCACCAGCAGACGCGTCCGTCGGGGATCGCCGGGGCGGACGGCATCGGCAACGCGTAGCCGATGCCGTAGCGAACCGGGACGTCGAGCACAAGGTCGGTGCCCTCGGCCTGGGTCTCGAAGACCCGGGCGATCGTCGCGGGAGACAGCAACCGCAGCCCGCCGGCCACACCGCCATGGGAGAGCGCGGACTGTGCCAGCGCGATCCCACGGGCGTGGCCGTGACCACCGGTGGCGCCGTTCGCACCGAGGCGCCAGGCCTCTCCGTTGACCGCCTCGATCGCGAGGAACGGGTTGGCGACCGTGCGGAGCATGAAGTGGTCGGGCCCCAGCTTCGCGAAGTCGATGTCGGACCGGGGAGGCGCGATCAGGTCGGCGACGAGGTGCAGGTCGTCGGCGGGGACCCCGAGGCGGAAGCCTCCGCCGAGCCGCGCCATCACGTCGTCGTTCACCACGTCGGCCAGCGTGCGGCCCGTCGCCCCGCGCACGATGCCGTCGAGGAGGTGGCCGTGGTTGATGATCTGGTACGCCGGTGCGGTGCCCGGCCCGTACCAGGGCTGCTGCGCCGCGAGCGCGGCCTCGGCGTACGGCAGGTCGAGGCTCTCGGCGATGGTGATCGGGTCCGTCCAGCCGGGCAGCCCGCTGGTGTGACCGAGCACGTGCCGCACCAGGACGGCGTCCTTGCGGTGCGCACCGAACTCCGGCCAGTACGCAGACACGGGGCTGTCCAGGTCCAGCTGGCCGCGGTCCACCAGCGTGAGGACCGCGAGTGCTGCCATCGTCTTCGACACCGACCACACCAGCGTCACGGTGTCGCGTGTCCACGGCACCCCGGGTCGTGCCTCGCCGCCCCACAGGTCGACGACCAGCTCGCCGTCGTGGACCACTGCGACTGCGGCGCCCGCGTCCTCGCCGGCGGCGAGGTTCTTCTCGAGGAGGTCGCGCAGGGGGAGGAATGCCTCCGAGCAGGTTCCGTCGACCACGGGGTCACTCTAGAACGCGTTCTCGTTCTGTGGTCAAGCGTTGAGGCCCGTCATCGCTGCACCGTGGGCGGATGGGACTCTGGGCCCGTGCAATTCACCGAGGCCGAGCTCACCGTCGCGCTGACCGCCGTCGCGAAGGCGACGCTGACCGCTCAGTCCAAGGACATCCGGAAGGGGCGCCTCGACGTCGAGGACGTCTGGCACGACCTCGGTGGCTACGGGCGCTACCAGCTGCTCGACTCGCTCGGCACCCAGGTGCTCCCGGTGCTGGCGTCACTGCCGGACGTGCCGCGGGTGCACGGCGAGCGGCCGTCGTTCAAGGCCGCGCAGATCCGGGCGGCGGTCGAGGAGCACATGGGCGAGGGTGAGGGGCGACTTCGCCGGCTGGCGGTCGTGGCGGCCACGACCTCGCTCGTGCAGAGCGCGTTGGCCCAGCTGCCGCCGTGGGTCGACCCGGAGCAGGCCCGCGCAGTCGACGAGTGAGTGGGCATCCGCGAACGAGCCTCTCGCCCGGCTAGCCACCTGGTGCTGCACCACCGTCAGGCGTGGCAGGTCAGGGGCTCGCCACCGTTGAAGGTCACCATGTCGGCGAGCGCTGCCGCGGTGTCGATCTGCGCTCCCCAGGGTTCGCCCCGCGCCTCGGAGTAGGCGCGGTAGAGGTTGCCGACGATGCGCTCGGGGTCCAGCAGGCCGGCGAACTCGTCGAGATCGGTGGCGAGCGCGGCCTCGAGCGGCGCGACGTCGTCGGCGACCCCGCGGGCGGCGACGTCCTGCACGAAGCGCAGGTACCGCCGCACTTCGTCGATCACCTCGGGACCGCAGACCGGGCCGTGGCCGGGCACGACGGTCTCGGCTCCCAGCCGCTCCAGCTCGTCGAGCGTCTCGAGCGCGCCCGCGACCGAGCCCTGGACGACGAACGGCGTCCCGCCCTTGAACAGGAGGTCGCCGCTGAAGAGCAGCTTGCGCTCCGGCACCCAGACCACGGCGTCGTTGTCGGTGTGGGCGGGGCGACCCAGGTGCCGGATCTCGCAGCGGAGCTCGTCGACGTACACCGAGACGGCCTCCTCGAACGTGAGGAACGGCGGCGCCAGCTCGACCGGCCCCCAGTCGACCTCGGTCCAGTACGGCGCGGAGCGCGGCAGGCCCCAGGCCAGCATTGCCGCCCGCGAGCGTTCCTGGCCGACGATCGTCGCGCCCGGGAACAGGTAGTTCCCGAAGGTGTGGTCGCCGTGGTGGTGGGTGTTGACCAGGGTCCGCACCGGTTGGTCGGTGACGCTAGCGATGGCCTCGCGGTACGCGTTCGTCCGTGCCTGCGTGGAGCACGCGTCGACGCTCACGACGCCGGACGATCCGACGAGGAAACCGGTGTTGTTGATCCACCACGTCCCGTCCGGCTGCACGTAGGCGTAGACGCCGTCGCTCACCTCGGTGAGCGACCCCGGTCCGGGGCGGTCGGCGATCACCACGTGAAGAGAACCTTTCCGGACCCGTCGGGTGCGCTCGCGTGCGCGAGCGCGTCGCGGTGGTCCTCGAGGGAGTACGTCGCGGCCACCGGCGAGTGGAGGGTGCCGTCCGCGACAAGGGGGGCGAGCCTGGCGTAGACAGCGGCAATCTCGTCGTACGGCGTCGTGTCCATCCACTGCTTCTGCCAGAACCCGCGGACCTGCAGCCCGCGGAAGATGAGGTCGGCCGGCGCGACCGGGACGGTGCCGCCGCTCATGCCGCCGTAGCTGACGATGCTCCCGCCGGGTGCCACCCACCGCGCGAGCTCGGTGATGTCCGCCCCGGCGATCGGGTCCAGCAGGAGAGCCAGCCGCTCGTCACCCAGCGTGTTGCCCAGCTGCTCGCCGAGGTCGGGTCCGCTGACGAGGACGGCATCGGCCCCTGCGTCCAGGAGCTCGGCGGCGACCTCGGGCCGGCGGACGACGTTCAGGGTGCGCCAGCCGGACCGCCTCGCCAGGGCGATGACGTAGCGGCCGACCGCCGAGCTGCCCCCGGTCTGTCCGACCCACGCACCGGGAGGCAGGTCGGCGAACTGGCTCAGCAGGAGGTCGGCGGTCACCGGGTTGACGCCCAGCATCGCAAGCTGGAGCGGGTCCGCGCCGGGATCGACCGGAACGGCGTCCCGGCCGTCGATCGCGACCTGGTCCTGCCAGGTGCCGTGGGCCAGGGTCGGCAGGATCAGCACGCGCTCGCCGACCCGGGTCGGGTCGACGGACGCGCCCACGGAGATGATCCGGCCGACACCTTCGGTCCCGAGGACGGCGGGGAGGGCAGGCCGGTGTCCGTACCAGCCCCGGATCAGGAGCAGGTCCGAGGGATTGATCGGCGCGGCCTCCAGCGCCACGAGCACCTGGTCCGGCCCGGGTTCGGGACCCTCCGACTCGGTCAGCTCCGGCACCACGGTGGGCTTTCCGAAGGCGGGGAGCAGCAGCCTCTTCATGATGACCTCCGTGTTGGCGTCGGGCAGCCTCAGCGGAAGGACGGCTGTCGCTTGTCGAGGAACGCGTCGACTCCCTCGATGCCGTCAGGTTCCGCGATCAACCGGGCGATCGTGGCGGCTTCCTGGTCGAGCTGCTCGACCAGAGTGCGTTCGCCGGCCTCGCGGAGCAGTCGCTTCGAGCTCGCGAGGGCACCCGCCGCTCCGTGCCGCAGCGTCGACAGGAGCGTCTCCACGGCGCCGGGCAGCTCGTCGCCGGGAACGGCACGGCTCACCAGACCCCAATCGGCTGCCTCGGCTCCGGTCAGCACGCGATTGGTGAGCGTGAGGTCCAGGGCACGTGGCCAGGTGAGCCGGTTCGCGAGGACCCAGGTGAGGCTGCAGTCAGGGGTCAGGCCCGACGCGGTGTACGCCATCACCAGCTTTGCCTCGGCCGCGGCGATCACGATGTCGCCGACGAGGCCGATGCCCAGGCCGCCTCCCGCAGCAGTTCCCTGGAGGACCGAGACGACGGGGACGTCGAGCGACCGGAGGATCGCCAGGCCGGCGTGCAGGCCGTCCGCGGTCGCTCCGACCTCGGCGCCGCGGTCCGCAGAGGCCGCGAACGCGGCGAGGTCGCCGCCCACGCTGAACAACCGTCCCTGGGCGCAGACCAGCACGACGCGGGCGGCCCCGCTCTCTGCGTCCTGCGCCGCCCGCTCGGCCGCTGTCCTGAGCGCGGCGCCCATCCGCCGATCGAGGCTGTTGGCTGACCCGTGGGCGAGCTCGATGCGGGCGACAGCGTCCACCAGCTCGTAGTTGACGCGGTCGTCGATGTTGACGGTCATGCTGTTCCTCCGGGTTCGGTTGACTGTGCCCGAGCAGCCACGGCCCGGACCTCCACGCTGACTCCGCTGAACACCGCGGTGCCGGAGGGCACGTCGAAGCCACCCGGGCCGGTGATCGCGTTGAGGTTGGCGCCGGGGTTCCGCTCGGCGACGCCGAGCTGGAGTCCGGCGCCCTCGTGACCCCAGCCGTGCGGAAGGCTGACGACACCCGGGCGGATCGCATCGGTGATCTCGACGCTGGCCTCGATCGCACCCGCGTCCGACGAGATGGTGCACAGGTCGCCGTCGACGAGGCCGCGGGACCGCGCGTCGTCGGGGTGCATCCGCAGCGTGCACCGGTCCTTGCCGCGCATGAGCGCCGGGACGTTGTGCAGCCAGCTGTTCATCGAGCGCGTCTGTCGCCGGCCGACGATGACGAGGTCGCCGGGGTCGTCGTCGAGGCCTTCGCGCACCCTCGTGAGGTCGGCGACAAGTGCGTCGGGGGCCAGCTCGACCCGACCGGAGGGCGTCCGCAGGACCTCGGGCAGCCGGGGCTGGAGGGGTCCGAGCTCGATACCGCGCGGATGACGCTTGAGCTCCGCGAGAGTCAGCCCGCCGGGCCGGGCGCCGAAGTGGTCGCCGTACGCGCCGGCGCGGAGCAGGAGGTCCAGCCCTCGCTCCGGTCCGCGCTCGTCGCCGAGCTCCTTCAGGACGTCCTGTGGATCGAGGTGGCCGAGCACGCTTCCCGGCTCCTCGACGAGGTCGTGCACCAGTGCCGACAGGATGATGTCGTCGATCACGCCGCGGTCGGTGCTCCCGAACCCGGCGAGCACGGCGGTGAGCTCCAGCAGGATGTCGTGCTCGGAGCAGCTCCCGGGCTCCTGCTCGAGGACGGCGTCGTCCCACCGAGCGTGGTTGCCGCTGGTCAGCTGGTTGTAGAACACGTCGTAGTGGTCGCGCTCGAACGGCGAGGGCGGCGGCAGGACGATGTCGGCGTGGCGCGTTGTCTCGTTGAGGTAGTGATCGACCGAGACGACCAGCTCGACGTGATCGAGGGCCTGCTCGTATCGCGCGCTGTCGGGGGCCGACCGGGCGCCGTTGCTCGCCATCGTGATCAGGGCGCGGACCGGTGATCCGTCGGCCAGGATCTCGGCGGCGAGCGCGCCGAGGGGCAGCTCGCCGAGAACCTCGGGGAGGCCGCCCTGGGTGTGCCAGCGGCCCGTGGGGAAGGGCTCTCCTCGGCCCGGCGTGCTACGCGTGTTGTGGCCCGCCGCGGCCGGCAGCGGCCAGAGCATCCCGCCCGGTCGGTCGAGGTTGCCGGTCAGCGCAGCGAGGGCGTACATGAACCAGACGGTGAGCGTCCCGAACTCCTGCGTCATGGCGCCGACCCGCCCGTAGATGGCGGCCGACCGAGCGGTGCCGATCTCTCGCGCGAGCTCGCGGATGGCCTCGGGCTCGATGCCGCAGCGCTTGCTCACGGCTTCGGGAGTGAACGGGGAGACCGCAGCGCGCAAGATGTCCACCCCGGCGAGGTGGTCCCCGAGGACGTCCAGCCGGGTCAGCCCCTCCTCGAAGATCACGTTGGTCACGGCGGCGAAGAGCGCCGCGTCGCCGCCCGGCCGCACCGCGAGGTGCAGGTCGGCCATCTCGGCTGTCTCGTTCCGCGCCGGGTCGACCACGACGATCCGCCCGCCACGCTCCTGGATCGCCTTGAGGCGCCCTCGCGGAGCAGTGATCCCGGTGGCGTTCGAGACCAGGGCGTTGCAGCCGATCAGCACCAGCAGGTCCGTGCGGTCGATGTCGGCGGCCGCGTGGGAGAAGGAGCCGGTGTTGCGTGCGCCGAACATCAGCCCGGCCGCAGTCATCATGGGCATGTGGTCGACCGTCGCGGACGTGTAGACCTGCTTCGCCCCGAGGAGCCGCAACGACATGGTCCCGTAGATCCACGTCCCGAAGTCGTGGGTGAGCGGAGTGCCCAGGTGCCAGGCGACGGCATCGGGACCGCTTTCGGCGGTGATCGGCCCGAGGCGCTCCTGGAGCAGGGCGAAGGCGTCGTCCCAGGTCGTCTCGACGAGCTTCCCGTCGCGACGGACCAGTGGCACGCGCAGGCGGTCCGGATCGTCGTGCAAGCCCTTCAGGGCGGTGCCCTTCGGGCAGATGAAGCCACGCGTCACCGGATGGTCGGCGTCGCCGCGCACGCTGACGACCTCACCGCCCTCGACCTCGATCCGCAGGCCGCAGGTGACCTCGCACAGGGGACAGGTGGTCAGGTGCTCGCTCATGCTTCCCTCCAGAACAGCCGGCCGATCGCCGCCAGAGCGGGGATCGCCACGTGTCGCTGCAGCACGGCGGGCAGTGCAGGTGCGAGCACGTCCGCGCCGGTCTCGTGCACGATCCTCATCACCACAGGCAGGGGCGGCTGGCCCCGGCCCGTGAGCTGGTCCTGCTGGGTGGCGCGGCCCATACGGATCCCGAAGTCGATCCACTCGGGTCCGGCGGGCGAGAGCAGTGAGGTGATCGTCGCCGGCCCTGCCTTCGTCGCCCACGGATCCGCGTGCACCGTGCCGGCGGGGACCACGATGACGTCGCCCGCCTGCGCCGTGCGCCTCCTGCCGCCCTTCAGGTAATGGACAGTGCCGTCTCGGACGAAGTGCACCTCGTCGGTGTGCTTGTGCCGGTGCGGCACGAGGAACCCGGCACCGGACTGGAACGTCCGGTCGAGGCACGCCCACCACGCTCCGTCCAGCCACACGCTGCTCCTCAAGGCGACCTCGGCGCGCTCGTCGGGTGAGCGGTAGCGTCCGACGACGAGCGGCGGGAGCGGGATCGAGAGCGGATCCGGTGGTGCTTCGACCGTCACCGGACGCCCTCGTTCGCGGCTCGCGAGAACAGGAACACACCCTCCGCGGTCCTGCTCCGGCTGGCCAGACCACGTGCGACCAGGAGCTCCAGGTGTGCCTTCGTCTCCATCGCGGCGATGCCCTGGTTGAACAGGTCGAGCTCGTCGAAGGTGCGCTCGTGGCGGGTCCAGCCGAGCAGCTTCGCGACCTCGAACGCGGGTGCCGAACGTGTGCCGAGAGCCTCGAGACTCTTCTCGAGCCGGTGCTCGTGGTGGCGCAGGAGCTCGTCGACGCGTGCGTGGGTCGACGGCGCCACGGGACCGTGCGCCGGGAGCACCCGCATGTCGGGCAGCCGTCTCACCTTGGTCAACGAGGCCATGAAGTCGCCCAGCGGGTCGGGTGCGGGTGGCATCGTGAACCCGATCGACGGGGTGATGGTCGGCAGCACGTGGTCGCCCGCGAACAGCAGCTCGGCTCTCCGGTCGGCGAACACGTAGTGCCCCGCGGTGTGCCCGGGCGTGTGCACGGCATCGAGGGTGCGGGTGCCCACCGGGATCTCGTGATCGCCCTCGAACCACGTGTCGGGATAGAGCCAGACGTCCTGCTTCGGGACAGCCTGCTCCACCTGGTTCCACTGCAGGGCGAGCTCGACAGCCCCCGCGCCGGCCAGGCTCGCGAAGAACGGCGTCTCGGTGCGCGGCCGCTCACGATCGTTGAGGAGATCGAGACTGGCCTTCTCCTCTGCTCCCAGGCCGACGTCCGCGCCGAACTCGCGTCCGAGAAGGGCAGCCATGCTGTAGTGGTCGCGGTGCACGTGCGTGACGAGGAAGCGCCGAATGTCGCCGAACCCCGCGCCGAGAAGGCCGAGGGATCGCTCGAACACGTCGCGAGCGACGTCGATGGCCCAGCCGCCGTCGACCAGGACCAGTCCGTCGTCGGTCTCGATGACGTAGACGTTGACCGCCTTCAACACGTCGGACGGGAGCGGTAGCGGGATCCGGTGGATGCCTTCGGAGACCGGCCAGGCGCCTTCGGCTGCCCAGTGCTCGCCCGAGTCGGGAGAGACGGCGTACGCCGTGGGCGTGGTGCTGAGCGACCGCGTCGCGGCGGAGTGCGAGGAAGGAGGCTCGCCCACGTCGATCAGCACCTTCCCCACCGTCGCGCCCTCGACTGCGTCATGGGCTGCGGCCGCTTCCTCCAGCGGGAAGTGGTGGAGGGGCAGGCCCACGTCCTCGCCCACGCAGAGCGCTCCGGCGACGATCGCGGCGTTCACGTCCTCGGCGGCTGCGTGCAGCAGGTCGCGGCGCAGGGTGTAGAGGACCACGAACTGGTAGCGCGCGTTCAGCCAGAAGGTCCTCAGGATGTCGACGCCGAAGGTGTTGCCGCCGTTGTTCGCGTACACCGCGATCGTGCCGTGCGTCTTGAGGACGGCGAGGTCCAGCTCGTTGTTCTGTGCCGGGGAGACCTCGACCACGAGGTCGACACCCTCCGGCGCCAGGGCGCGGATCTCCCTGGCCGCGTCGCCGGTGCGGTAGTTCACGACGTGGTGGGCACCTGCCGCGCTCGCCAGGCGTCCCTTGTCCGCACTCGAGACGGTGGTGACGACGGTTGCGCCCGACCAGCGCGCGAGCTGGATGGCTGCGTTCCCGACTGCGCCCGCACCGCCGGCGACGAGAACCACACGGCCCTCGAGCGTCCCGGGGCCCAGCCGGGTCGGGCCTCCGTCCGCGCAGGTCAGCGCACGGTGCGCCGTGACGGCCGGAACGCCGATGCTCGCTCCCAGGTCGAAGTCGGCTTCGGACGGCAGCCGGAAGACCCGATCGACGGGCTGCACGGTGTACTCGGCCGCCGTGCCGTAGGGCCGCTCGTGCTGGGCCAGGACCAGCCACACCCGGTCGCCCACCGCCAGGTCGTCGACGCCGGTCCCGATGGCGTCGACGATGCCGGCGCCGTCCTGGCCCGGGGCCACCTCGTCGTAGCCCTGAGGGGTGTGGGCGCGGAACTTCCAGTCGGTCGGGTTGACCCCCGATCGGAAGACCTGCACGCGGACCTCGCCCTGGCCCGGCTCCGGGACGGCACGCTCGACCGTCCTCAGGACCGACGACGGACCGTTCTCGGCGTACGTCACTGCTCGCATCGTGGCTCCTGGACGACCTCGTCGCACCGGCCGCCGGTCATGTCGCCGAGACCGACTGCGCGGCGGCCTCCTTGTCGCGCATGCGGGTCTGGACGTTGATGCCGAACCAGAGCGCGGACCGGTTGATCCGGTCCGGGTGGCGGGCGACGAGGTCGGTGAACATCTCCTCGGCTGACGCACCGGACTCCAGGGCTGCATCGAAGTCGTCGAGGAACTGTCGGGTCTCCGCGACGTGCCGGGGATCGTCGTCCGCCGTCGGGTCCTTGTGGCCGCCGACGACGTGCGCAGCGCCGCAGGCCGCGATGTCGTCGAGGGCCTGGCGCCACTCGTCGCGCGAGGCCCGGGTGGTCTCGACCGTGAACGGGAACACGCCGTTGTAGACGATGTCGCCGGCCACGACCAGGTCGAGGTCGGGAACGTGGACGAACGTGGTGTCCGAGCGGTCGGTGTGACCGGCCCGGTGGACGAGCAGGGTGTGTCCCTCGAGCTCGATCCGGTCGCACTCGAGCGGCTCCGCCGTCACCAGATCGTCGGGGATCTGGTCGCCGAACACCGGCTGCCAGAGCTTGTCGTAGATCGGTGGCGACGCCTGCTCCTCCATGTGCGCGATGACCTCGGGCAGTGCGACGACCCGCACGCCGGGGTGCTGCTCGACGAGAGGTGCGAGCCCGAAGAAGTGGTCGCCGTGGCCGTGCGTCACGTAGATCGTCTGCAGGGTGCGGCCGTGGCTCGCGACCCACTCGATCAACGCGGCCGCGTGCTCCTTGGTCGTCATCCCGTCGATGAGGACGGCGCTCTCCTGACCGCAGATCAGGGTCGCGGACGTCGGGGACCACTCGCTGGGGGAGCCGTCCGGGGCGGGGCGTCCGGGGACCTGCTGCTTGTCGGCGACCAGCACGTCGTAGGTCAGTTGTCCTGGCACGATCTGCCTTCCTCTTCGTCACCGTCCAGCGTCGGAGATGATCTCGCGTGCGATGGTCCGAACGCCGCTCGCGATTCCGCGCCGGTGCTCGCGGTGGCGACGCGACCGGGGTCCGCGCCGTCCGGCTTTCACGCTAGGGACCGGTCGTTTCGGCCGACTAGGACTCGCGTGCCGTCCGGTGGTACGCCCGTGCCCCGATCACGAGGATGCGCCCGAACTGCGTGTCGACGGAGGTCACCACGCCGCGCTGCACGACAAGGGCGCTGAGGTACCACCGTGAGGCGCACTCGTTCTAGAAGAGGACGCCGGCACGTTCATAGCCTGACGTGACTGCCCCACCCAGAGAAAGGCGTCACCCATGACCACGCCGGCTTCCACCGAGCAGTTCACCCTCGAGGACAAGGACGGAGTGCTCGTCGTCACCTTCTCCACAACCCCGCTCAACTACCTGAACATGCAGAGCCTCGCCGAGTTCGCGCAGATCCTTCCGATCATGGAGGAACCGCAGTACCGGGCGGTCGTCTTCCAGTCGCGGCCCGAGGAGCAGGGGTTCATGACGCACTTCTCCGTCGAGGAGATCTACGACCTGATCAAGACCCCCGAGCTGGCGCGCTACTCAGCCGCGGTCGTCCGCGACTTCAAGAAGCTGCTGGACCGCCTCGCTGCGCTCCCCAAGCTGACGATCGCCGCCCTCAACGGCGACACGATGGGCGGCGGCCTGGAGTTCACCCTCGCGTGCGACATCCGCATCGGCGAGAAGGGCGACTACCGGTACGGGAACCCGGAGGTGCGCCTGGGCATCATTCCCGGCGCAGGCGCCAGCCAGCGACTCTCCCGCCTGGTCGGCCTCGGCAAGGCGGTCGACATCATCCTTCGCGGTCGGGTGGTCACCCCCGAGGAAGCCCTTGCTGTCGGGATCACGACGGAGCTCGTCGACGACGCGCCGGCGCGTGCCATGGAGATCGCACGCGAGGTCGCAACCTTCCCGCCGCTCGGCGTGGCGAAGGCCAAGGCTTCGGTCTACAAGGGCTTCGACACCGACCTGCAGAGCGGTCTGGAGATGGAGAGCCTGTTCTGGTCCGAGGGCATGCAGTCCGACGACGCCCAGGTCGCGATGGCGGAGTTCCTCAAGCTGCCGCTGGACAAGCGCCGCGACTGGATCGAGAACACCGCCGCCTACCCCGAGTTCAACGGCGTCTAGGCGCAGCCCTGGCCCGTCCCGGCGTACCGACGCGTCGGCCCGGAACCGTCGCAGGCTCCCGATCCCCGTCCGGACGGGTCTCGGGAGCCTTCGCGACTCACGAGGAGAGATGTCATGACCCGGTACTCGCGCCTGCTCGCGCCACTGGACCTCGGGCACACGAAGCTCAAGAACCGGGTCGTCATGGGCTCGATGCACCTCGGCCTGGAGGAGGCCGAGGACGGGTTCGCCCGGATGGCTGCCTTCTACGCCGAGCGGGCCCGGGAGGACGTCGCCCTCATCGTCACCGGTGGCATCGCGCCCAACATCGACGGTCGGCCCTTCGCTCGCGGTGCGGTGATGACCACCTGGAGGGAGGCGCAGGAGCACCGGGTGGTCACCGACGCCGTCCACGAGGCGGGCGGGCTGATCGCGATGCAGATCCTGCACTTCGGCAGGTACTCGACGCACGACGACCTGGTGGCACCGAGCGCCGTGCGCGCCCCGATCAGCCACCGCACCCCGCGCGCCATGGAGCCCGAGGAGATCGAGCAGACGATCGAGGACTTCGTCCGGGCGGCAGAGCTCGCGCGCGACGCCGGGTACGACGGTGTCGAGATCATGGGGTCGGAGGGGTACCTCATCAACACCTTCCTCGCCCCCAGGACGAACCACCGGACCGATGACTGGGGCGGTGACCCACCACGTCGGAGGCGGTTCGCCCTCGAGATCACCCGGCGAACCCGGGAACGGCTGGGGCCCGACTTCATCGTGATCTTCCGGCTCTCGATGCTCGACCTGGTCGACGGCGGCTCGACCCTCGAGGACAATCTCGTGCTGGCCAAGGAGCTGGAGGCCGCCGGTGCCAGCATGATCAGCACCGGTATCGGCTGGCACGAGTCCCGGGTGCCGACGATCGCCACCAGCGTCCCTCGTGCAGCGTTCGCGCAGGTGACTGGGCGGATCAGGAACGCGGTCGGCATCCCGGTCGTCGCCAGCAACCGGATCAACACTCCGCAGGTGGCCGAGGACCTCCTCGCCGAGGGAGTCTGCGACCTGGTCTCGATGGCACGGCCGTTCCTCGCTGACCCTGCCTTCGTCTCCAAGACGATCGCCGGCCGCACCGACAGGATCAACACCTGCATCGGGTGCAACCAGGCGTGCATCGACCACACGCTCGGCGGACAGCTCACGACGTGCCTGGTCAACCCACGGGCCTGCAACGAGACGCTCCTCACCCTTCCCCAGGTGCGCCGTCGCAAGCGGATCGGCGTCGTCGGCGCCGGCCCCGCAGGCATGGCGTTCTCCCTCGCGGCCGCGCAGCGCGGCCATCACGTGGAGCTGCACGACGCCGCGGACGTCATCGGTGGCCAGTTCGACCTGGCCCGGCGGATCCCCGGCAAGGAGGAGTTCGCGGAGACGCTGCGCTACTTCGCCACCGAGCTGGCCGAGCACGACGTCGTGGTCCGGCTCGGGCACCGCGTCACCTCCGGGGAGCTGCTGGACGCCGCGTACGACGAGGTCGTGATCGCGACCGGCGTCACACCGCGCGAGCCGGTGATCGAGGGCCTGGACCACCCGAAGGTGGTCGGGTACCTCGACGTGCTGCGCGGTACGGCGGTGCCGGGGGACTCCGTGGCGATCATCGGGGCGGGCGGCATCGGCTTCGACATCGCCGAGTTCCTCTGCCGCGACGGTGACTCCACCAGCCTCGACGTCGCTGCGTTCCAGCGCCACTGGGGCATCGACCCGGACCACGAGACCGAGGGTGGACTCGCCGAGCCGGCGGTGCGGCCGAGCCGCCGCAAGATCCAGCTTCTCCAGCGCAAGGCGTCGAAGGTCGGCGCAAGCCTCGGGCTGACCACCGGCTGGATCCACCGCACCGAGCTCACCAGCAGGGGAGTCGAGATGATCCCCGACGTGGCGTACGCGCGGGTCGACGACGACGGGCTCCACGTCGAGATCGGTGGCCAGCCGGCAGTCCTGGACGTGGACACGGTCGTCGTCTGTGCGGGCCAGGAGCCCGCACGCGACCTCTACGACGAGCTGGTCGAGGCAGAGCTGGAGCCGCGCCTGATCGGCGGCGCGTACGTCGCGGCCGAGCTCGATGCGAAGCGGGCGATCCGGCACGGCGTGGAGCTGGCAGCGTCGCTGTGACCCCACGGTGTGCGCGTCTCGTGCCGCCCGTCGGCCGGCGCTGCCTCGTCGCTAGCTCGGCTGTACTCCCTGCCTCGCCAGGAACCCGAGTGTCGCCTCGGCGATGTCGCGCCAACCGGAGTCGAGCACGAGGGAATGGCCACGGTCCGCGAACTCGACGAGCTCGGTGACCCCGGGGTTGGTCCGCTGCCGGTGGTAGGCCGCCCTGGAGATGGCCGGAGGTGCGGTGTGGTCCCGGCCTCCGGCCATCAGCAACATCGGTCCGCGGTCGGGGTTCCCGACGTCGAACCCGGTCTCCGACCTCGGGTTGAGGTTGCCCAGGGCGGCCTGGAAGAAGGGCAGGCCGGGTGCAGCGACGTGGTGTGCGTCGTACAGGTCCCTGGCCTCGGTCGCCGACACCGCGTTGGCGAACGCGTACCGGAACTGCTCGTAGGTCAGGGTCACGGCGCGTCCCCGGTTGACCGGGTTCCCGAGCACCGGGAAGGACGAGCGCAGCATCGCGAGCGGCAGGGGACGGATCCCGCGCCCCGGCGCCCGGTCGATCGACACCGAGCCGACGGCCAGTCCGCGGCCGGCGAGGATCTCCGCGAGCTGGCCGCCGAAGGAGTGTCCGACCAGCACGGGTCGCCGCGACAGGCCGCCGATCAGCTCGGCGACGTGGTCCGCCGCCGCGCCGACCGAGGTGCCGCCGAACGCCTGGGGTCGTCGGCGGGCCTGCTCGACGGAGCCGGGATCGCCGGGCCAGTCGGCCGCGACCGTGGCGTAGCCGCGCTCGTCGAACAGGTCGCGCCAGGACCGCCACGACTCGGCGAGGGTCCACAGTCCGTGGAGGAAGACCACCGGCTGCCTGCCGGTCCGGTTGGCCGTCAGCACCTCCTCCTTCTCGCGTGGCGAGATCGGCGTGTCGCGACGTCCTGTCCGCGTGATCAGCGGGTTCCGCGCGCTCGGCCGGATCACGCCAGTGAGTTCAGCAGGTCGGCCGGCACGTCGGGCCGCTCCAGGGCGATGAAGTGGCCGGCCTTCGAGACCTCGGTGAACGTGGCGGCGGGGAGCAGCTCCTGGTTGGCCTTGCGGTCCGAGCGACGCGACCAGTCCTTCTCGCCGTAGATGAGGTGGACCGGTGCCTTGACCTCCGGGTAGCGGGAGCGGGCTGCGATGAGGCTCGGGAGGTTCTGGTAGACGCCACGCGCCACCGTGGGATAGCCCGGACGACGCCCGACCTCGAGCAGCTCGTCGAGGTAGTCGGGCCGGAGTGCTGCCTTGTCACCGAGACCACCGTGCAGGATGGCGCGCATGATCGGCTTGGGCTCGACCGCGGCGATCCTCGGACCGACTCCGGGCGCGAGGACGCCGGTGACGACGAAGCGCGCCAGCAGGCTGGATCGAGCGATCCCCCCCGCGTAGTCGTAGGCGTTGACGGCCACGACCCGGCGTACCCGCTCGGGGAGGTCGGCGGCGGTGGTCAGCGCGAGCACGGCTCCCATCGACTCGCCGACCAGGGTCACGTCCTGGAGGTCCAGCTGCGTGAGCAGCTCCTTGACTCCCGCCCGCATGGCGGGCTCCTCGTAGGAAGCGCCTGGAACGATCTCCGAGTGGCCCATGCCCGGGAGGTCGAGGGCGTAGACGGTGTAGTTCTCCTGGACGAGCGGGATCAGCTGCCGGTAGTGCTCGGCCTGCGTGCGCACCGTGTGCAGCAGCACGAGCGGGGCGCCGGTTCCGCCGGCCAGGTAGCGAAGACGGCCGCGGCCCCGGCGGTCGGGCCCGCTCGGGTCGATGACGTGGGCGGTCGTGCCCGGGATCGTGATCGTGGATGCTGTGCTGCTGCTCTTGGACATGTTCGTCTCCTCGGACGTGGTGTGGATGCGGATCGTGGTCTGCCACGCGGGCAGTCAGTGCGCCAGGACCAGCGCCTCCGTCCCTTCCGTCTCCGGAGTACGTCGGCTGCCCATCGTGAGCGCTGCAACCGCCGATGCGAGCGAGGTGCCGGCGATGAACGCCCAGGCCCCACGGACTGCGTCCGTGTCGGCGACACCCGTGCCGAGGATGCTGACCAGGACGCTGACACCGAGCACGAGACCGACCTGGCGGGCCATGCTGATGATCCCGCTGCCGGTCGCCGACTGCGCGGGCGGCAGGCTCGCCGTCCCCGCGGCGACCAGGTTCGGGAGCCCCAGGCCGACACCCGCTCCGATGACGAGCCAGCCAGGCAGCACCGTCGTCCAGTACGACGGGTCGGTGCTGAGCGAGGTGAGCAGGATGATCGCGCCGGCGGCAACGAAGACGCCGCCCGCGGCGATGAGCCGTGAGGGGTGCACGTGTCCGAAGAGCCTTTCGGCGAGAACGCTTGCGACGGGCACGACGAGCGGGCCGGCGGCGATCGCGAATCCGGTCTCCAGGGCAGAGAAGCCCCATGCCTGCTGCATCCAGAGGATCGCCAGCAGCAGCGCGGCCCCGAACGCTCCGTTGAAGAGGAGGGTGGCGCCGTTGACCGAGGTGAACGACCGGACGCGGAACAGGCCGGGATCGATCACGGGATTGGGATGACGGCGGGAGAACCCGACGAACCCGACCAGGGCCACGCCGGCGGCGGCGAATGCTCCGATGGTGCGGCCCGAGGACCAGCCCCAGTCGTTGGACTGCACGAGCCCCAGGACCAGTGCGCCGATGGACGCGGCGAGCATCAGTGCGCCCAGGAGGTCGGGACGCGGGGCGCCCTGGTTGTGGCGGACGTCCGGCACGAGGCGTACGGCCGCGATCACGAGCGCGGCACCGATGGGCACGTTGATCCAGAAGGCCCAGTGCCACGACAGCTGGACGAGCACACCACCCGCGGCCGGGCCGAGCGCCGCCGCGATCGCGCCGCTCAGCGCCCACATCCTCGCACCGGCGGCTCGTCGCTCGGGTGGGAGCGCGGCGAGGAGGAGGCCGAGGCTGGCCGGGGTCATCACCGCTGCGCCGATGGCCTGCACGGCACGGAGTGCGACCAGCACCCAGACGCCGTCGGCATACCCGCAGGCCAGGCTGGCCAGCGTGAACAGCGCCAGGCCGGTGACGAAGCCGCCCTTGTGGCCGTATCGGTCGGTCAGTCGGCCGGCGGGGATGAGGAGCGCGGCGTACACGACCGCGTACGCGTTGAGGATCCAGCTCAGGTCGCCGAGAGACGGCGGGTGGGCACCGGCGCTGAAGTCACGTCCGATGTCGTCGAAGGCGACGTTCACGATGAACAGGTCGAGGCCGGCGAGGAAGGAGGCGCTGATCAGGATCGTGGTGATCGCGACCGTGTGCCGTGGCTGACTTGAGATCTCCATAGCCAGACTCTAAGGGCTGGCTATGGATATGACAAGTCAGCGCGTATGGTGAGCTGCATGACTGTGCAGCTGGAAGGTCACCTGGCCACCCGCGGTGACGCACCCCTGGGAGACCAGTGCCCCATGGACCGCGCCCTCGGGATGGTCGGCAGCCGGACGGCACTGTTGCTGCTCCGCGAGGCGTTCTACGGCGCGACGCGCTTCGACCAGCTCTGGAAGCGCGTCGGGATCACCGAGGCCGCGGCCGCCCAGCGGCTCCGTGAGCTCGTCTCCGTGGGCGTGCTGGAGAAGCAGCCCTATCGCGAGCCCGGTCAGCGCACGCGCACCGAGTACGTCCTGACGCCCGCCGGACACGAGCTGATGCCCGTCGTCCTCGGCCTGCTCCAGTGGGGTGCTGCCCATGCGTCCGACGGTGAGGGCGTGGTGATGAACCACGCCGACTGCGGCGCCCAGGTGCGGTCGGTCGTGCGATGTGCGGCCGGACACGACGTGCCCGAGTCGGAGGTCGTCATCGCGACCCGATGACGCCCGCCTCGCACGGACCGCGCCAGGCTCGCGGTACGCCGGCGCGCGGTGGCGCAGGAGTACCAGCGGAAGGCGCAGTCGTCCTATAGACGCACGTCACATCTTCCTACTGTGGAACGGCCGAGGGAGAGGGCGGCGCGAGCACGGACAGGACCGATGAACTCACCACCGCGAAAGCCCGGCTGCCGGGGATTCCGCGTCGGACGCGGTGACGCTGCGCGGTGCAAGGGGGCGACGCCATGACGGCCACGCACGTAAGGGAGATCGTCGCGGGCGGTCCGGCGGGCCCGGTGAGGCCGGAGCATCGCGTCGACCGGGTCAACCAGCTGGCCGCGCAGGCGGTCCGCGACCAGCCCTGGGTCCGGGTGCTCCAGGAGATCGGCGGGTTCTACGCGTTCTGCCTCGAGGTCTTCAGGAAGATGTTCACCCGCAAGTTCCGCTTCGACGAGTTCGTGCACCAGGCGTGGTTCATCTCCAGCGTGTCCATCGGGCCCGCGATCATGGTGTCGATCCCGTTCTGCGTCGTGCTCACCTTCCAGATCAACCAGATCCTCATCCAGATCGGTGCGGTGGACCTGGCAGGAGCGGGGTCGGCCGTCGCGGTGATCCGCGAGCTCGGACCGATCGTGAGCGTGCTCGCGGTCGCCGGCGCGGGAGCGACCGCGATCGCCGCCGACCTCGCGTCCCGCACCATCCGCGAGGAGATCGACGCGATGGTGACGCTGGGCATCGACCCGGTCCAGCGACTCGTCGTGCCGCGGGTCGTGGCAGCGACCCTGATCGGGATCGCCCTGAACGCACTGGTGTCGATCGTCGGACTGGCCGGCGGCTACTTCTTCTCGGTGCACCTGCAGGGGGCGACGCCCGGCCTGTTCGTGTCGGACATCTCGCTGCTCGTGGGCGTCTTCGACTTCGTCATCGCCGAGATCAAGGCCGCGGTGTTCGGCCTCCTCGCCGGCCTGACCGCCTGCTACCTGGGCCTGAAGGTGAAGGGTGGGCCGAAGGGAGTCGGCGACGCCGTGAACCAGACGGTCGTCTTCTCCTTCATGCTGCTCTTCGCCGCCAACAGCGTCATCACCACGATCTTCTTCCAGTTCAAGGATCGCTGAGATGGCCCTCGTCAGCCCGAGCAGCATCCGGGCGAAGCTGTTCGCGCCCGCGACGTTCGTCATGGGCCTGGGAGACCAGCTCGCCTTCTTCGGTCGCATCTATGCGCGTATCCCGCGCGCGATGACCCGCTACCGGCGCGAGGTGGTGCGCTTGATCGCAGAGGTCAGCCTGGGCACCGGCGCGCTCGCCCTCATCGGAGGGACGGTGCTCGTCGTCGCGTTCCTGACCCTGGCCTCGGGCATCGAGGTCGGCCTGCAGGCCTACACCAGCTTCGACCACATCGGCGTCGGCGTCGTGACCGGGTTCTTCGCAGCCGTCTTCAACACCCGTGAGATAGCGCCCCTGATCGCCGGTGTCGCGCTGACGGCGACGGTCGGCGCCGGTTTCACGGCGCAGATCGGCGCGATGCGGGTGAGCGAGGAGATCGACGCCCTCGAGGTCATGGCTGTGGAGCCGATGACGTTCCTGATCGCGACGCGCGTCGCGGCGGGACTGATCGCGGCGGTGCCCCTGTACGCCGTCGCGGTCTTCACCACCAACACGGCGACCTACTTCGTCACCACCTGGGGTTTCGGACAGTCCGGTGGCACCTACGGGCACTACTTCCAGACGTTCCTGCTGCCTGGTGACCTCCTGCTGGCGCTGTTCAAGGTCCTCCTGATGACCGTCTTGCTGATGTCGATCTGCTGCTACTGGGGCTTCCACGCCACGGGTGGGCCGGCCGGTGTCGGCCGCGCGGTCGGGAGCGCCGTGCGGAGCTCGCTGATCGCGATCATGGTGCTCGACCTGGCTTTCGCGATCGCGTTCTGGAGCGGCCCGTCGGTCAGGATCACAGGATGAGCCGGCCCATGAGCGGCGCGCGCAGGCTCGCGCTCGGACTCACCTATCTCTTCATCGTCCTCGCCGCCGGGACCTTTGCGATCGCGATGAACAAGGGGGTCTTCGAGCACAACACGCGGATCGAGGTCGTGGGCGACCGCGCGGGCCTGACCCTGGCGGCCGGCGCACGGGTCAAGTTTCGCGGCGTCGACGTGGGACGGGTCGCGTCGATCGACCCGTCCGGGAACGGCGCCCGCATCCACGTCGACCTGTTCGACCACGAGGTGCGCTTCGTGCCGTCCGACGTGAGCGCGGAGATCGTTCCGCCCACGGCGTTCGGCGCCAAGTACATCAACCTCGTCGCTTCCGAGGGGCGGGACGGACCACCGATCGCCGCCGGTGCCGAGGTGAAGGCCACCCAGGTCACCACGGAATTCAACGAGGCCTTCGAGAACCTGACGAAGGTGATGCAGGTCGCGCGGCCGGAAGAGCTGAACAACGCACTGACCGCGTCGGCGAGAGTCCTCGACGGGCGCGGCACCGAGCTGGGCACGTTGGCAACCGGGTTCGAGGAGTACCTCGGCGAGCTCGACTCCTCCTTGCCGGACTTGTCCCGCACCCTCCATGCGACCGGGCCGGTCGTCGATGTCTACGACCGGTCAGCCGATGACCTGGTCACCATGCTGGACAATCTCGGGTCCGCGAGCTCGACGCTGAGCGCCCGACCGGCCTCGTTCGGCGACCTGCTCACCAGCGCGTCGCAGTTCTCCACGCGGACGACCCGCTTCCTGGACACGAACCAACCGGGTATCGCCCGCGTGGTGACCTTGTTCGACCCGGTCACCGCGGCGCTGGCGCGGTACGCACCGGAGCTTCCCTGCACGTTGGCCGGCGCGGTCGACGTGAACGCGTTCGTCGAGCGTGCGATCGGCGGGACGGTGCCGGGGTTCTACACGTACTCGAAGTTCCGACCCGCCAAACCGCCGTACCGGCCGGGCACGAACCTGCCCGTGGTCCGCGAGGACCGCGGTCCGCGGTGCTACGGGCTACCGGTCCCTGGCCAGGCCGAGGCTGCCCAGCCGTTGCCCGCCTTCGACGTGGGCACTGGTCAGGCTCTTGGCGGCAAGCCCCCGGCTGCCGACCTCGCGGACACCTTCTTCGGCACACTGAGCGGCCTGGTGAGCGGGCCATGAGTCAACGGCGGCAGCTGGTCGTCGACGGCACCAAGCTCACCGCGTTCCTGATCGCCACCGCTCTCATGGTGGCGGTCCTGGTCGTCACGACCGGGAACATCCACTTCGGTCGGACCGTCGACTACCACGCGACGTTCCGCGACGTGTCAGGGTTGGCGCCGGGCGACGAGGTCCGCATCGCGAGCGTCGGCGTCGGGCGCGTCGAGTCGGTGAAGGTGGGCCGATCGGCCACGGTTCGCGTCACCTTCAGCGTGGACGACTCGATGAAGCTCACGTCGTCGACGACGGCAACGGTGCGCTACAAGAACCTGGTCGGTGACCGCTACCTCGAACTGACCCGAGGCGTCCAGGCCGGGCGAGCGATTCCACCCGGTGGATCTCTCGACAGCCACCGCACCACGGCAGCGCTCGACCTGGACATGCTGCTCGACGGCTTCAAGCCTCTCTTCGTCGGCCTGGCCCCGACGCAGATCAACGCGTTGTCCGGCGAGCTGGTCGAGGTCCTGCAGGGCCAGCAAGGGGCTGTCTACCGCCTCCTCTCGACGCTCTCGTCCTTCACCGGAACAGTCGCGACCAGGGAGCAGGTCATCGGACGTGTGGTGGACAACCTCAACACGGTGCTGGGCGCCCTGGACGCGCACGGAAGCAGCGTCGGGACGATCATCGACCAGCTGACACTGGTGGTCAGCAAGCTCTCGGCGCGGGCGCCCGAGATCCTCGATGCCACCGAGCAGATCAGCCAGATGACGGTGGACACCGCCGAGATGGTCCGTCGGGCCCGACAGGTCGTCGCGCCGGACGTCCAGAACCTCCGGGCGGTCGCGTCCTCGCTCGCGGCCAACTCGGGAACTCTTCAGAGCGTGATCTCGAAGTGGCCCGGGCACTACGCCATCATGCGGCGCGTCGGCGCCTACGGGAACTTCTTCAACTTCTTCCTGTGCGGCGTCCGGCTCCGCTTCAGCCCGGAAGGCGCGACGAATCCCGTGCTCACGCCCTGGCTGAGCAGCGACACGGCCAGGTGCCAGCCATGAGCCGGTTCAGGCTGGGGTTGACCGGGACGATCGCGGTCGTCGGCGTCATGCTCCTCGCGATGCAGGCCGGGAACCTCCCCTTCTTCGGCGGCGGACGGCAGCTGTCGGCGTACTTCACCGAGGCCGGCGGGCTGCGCAGCGGGTCGCCGGTGCTGGTCTCGGGCGCGAAGGTCGGCAAGGTCGACTCGATCTCCATCGAGGGCGACCACGTGCGCGTCGGGTTCACGGTCACGGACGATCAGGTCGAGCTCGGGAACACGACGAGGGCCGCCATCACCACGTTGACCCTGCTCGGCAAGGCAGGCCTGAAGCTCGAGCCCCAGGGACACGGCGACCTCGCCGGAGGTGCCGAGATCCCCGCGTCGCGGACGTCTTCGCCCTACGACATCACCGCCGCGCTCTCCGAGCTGACCACGCGGTCGTCGGCGATCGACGTGGCTCAGCTCAGCAAGGCGTTGTCGACGGTGTCCGGGACGCTCGATGCGACCCCGGTCGACCTGGATCGGGCCCTCGAGGGGGTCACTGCAGTGGCGCGCAGCGTCTCCGACAACGGCGCCACCCTCGACACGCTGTTGACGCGCACACGGGACCTGACGAGTGTGCTGCAGAGCCGCAACGGCCGCGTGGCGACGCTGCTGACGTCCGGAGCCCACCTGCTCGAGGAGCTGAACGCGAGGCAGCAGGCGGTCGTGGACCTCCTGGCGGGCGTCACCCTGCTCACGGGCCAGCTGACCCGGTTGATCGAGGAGAACCGGTCGCAGCTCAAGCCGACGCTCACCGAGCTCAACACCGTGACCGCCCTGCTCAACCGCAACCGGGCGAACCTGCAGAAGACGATCGAAGGGGTGCGCGACTACGTGGTCGAGATCGGGGACACGCTGTCGAGCGGTCCGTTCTGGGACTCCTACGTCCAGAACCTGACCTCGCCGGTCACCCTGGCGCCCGTGCTGTCGGGAATGCTGCGATGAGGCGGCGGATCTGGCGGCGGTGGAACGTCCTCGTCCCGCTGGCACTGCTGCTGGTGGCTTCGGTCATGGCTCTGCGTCCGTCCGGCACGCACATCGTGGCGTACTTCCCTTCGGCGACGGGCCTGTACAAGGGCGATCCGGTCAAGGTGATGGGTGTCGCCGTCGGCAAGGTCCGCTCGGTCGAGCCTGAAGGCGACCGGGTGCGGGTGGAGCTCGAGATCGGGTCCCAACCGGTCCCTGCGGCGGCTCGGGCCGCGATCGTCGCCCCGAGCCTCGTCAGCGAACGCTTCGTCCAGCTCGCTCCGGCCTACACGCGCGGGAACAAGATGAGGAACGGCGGCGTGATCCCGTTGAGTCGCACCGCCGTCCCGGTCTCCTTCGACGACGTGAAGCGAGAGCTCACCGACCTTGCGACCGCGCTGGGACCGGCGCCCGGCCGGGGGGCCGAGACCGGGTCCTTGAACCAGGCGATCCGCACGCTCGACGCCAACCTCAGCCCGGGAGCCGCCGCGCAGTTCAGGGACTCCATGACGGCACTCCGCGGTGCGACGGCGAGCCTCGCCTCGGGCGGGGACGACCTCTTCACGACCTTGCGCAACCTCAACGCTTTCGTCGAGAACCTGGGTGTCAACGACAAGGCCGCGCGCGACCTGACCGTCGGGCTCGCCAGGTACACCGGGGTGCTCGACGACAACAAGCAGCAGCTGCGCTCGGCCGTCGCCGGCCTCGACGAGGCCCTCAAGGTGATCCGCCAGTTCGTCGGGGACAACGCCGACGTCCTGGACACCGGCGTCCGCAACCTGGAAGGCGTCGCGCGGACGCTCGCGTCGAGATCCGATGCGCTCGCCACGGCCCTCCAGGTCGCGCCGAACGGGGTCACCAACCTGTACAACATGGTCCAGAACCAGGCCGTGACCGCACGCCTGGCGGACAACAACATCCGCGACCTCTCCCAGCTGTTGTGCGGTTCGATCCTCGGCATCGGCGGAACGGTCAAGGAGTGCAAGGCGGCGATCGCGCCCCTGCTCGAGACGCTGGGGCTCCGAACCCTACCGGGCGACCCGTCGACGCTCGGGAAACCGTCGTCGCCCTCCGCTCCGGCCGCTCCGCCGCCCCTGCTGAACATCCCGCATTCCGGGCTGCCCCTTCTCGACGGTCTCCTGGCGTCACTGACGGGTGGGGCCCAGTGAAGAGACTCGTGTTCCTGCTCCCGGTCGTGCTGCTGCTCAGCGGGTGCTTCAGCCTGAATCCGAACGACCACACCCACCCGGGTCAGGTGGCCCTCGGCTCGAACGGGTACACCGTGACCGCCGAGTTCGCCGACATGCAGAACGTCGTCCCGAACTCCACCGTGCAGCGGGACAACGTCGTCATCGGCACCGTCACGCGGATCCGGGTCGAGGACTGGACGGCGCGGGTGACGATGCGCTTGCTCAAGTCCGTGCAGCTGCCTGCCAACGCCGAGTTCCGGATCGGCCAGAAGACCCTGCTCGGCGCCCAGTACGTCGAGGTCGAGGAGCCGGACAAGCCCGCCGGAAAGCTCGTGGGCGGTGCCACGATCCCGGTGAGCGCCACGGGCACCTACCCCGAGACCGAGCAGGTGCTGGCCGGCGTCTCGCTGTTGCTCAACAACGGCGGGCTGTCCCAGATCAGCACGATCACCGGTGAGCTGGACAAGGCGCTGGCCGGGCGCGTGCCGGACACCCGGACGCTGATCGCACGACTGAACGAGCTCCTGACCACCCTGGACGACCACAAGGCGGACCTGCTGAGGGTTCTCGACGCCGCGGACTCGCTCGCGGCGAAGGTCGCGGGGCAGAGCGACCGGGTCGAGCGCGCCGTGAAGGCTCTCGGACCCGGGCTGACCGTGCTGGCGAGCCAGCGACAGCGCCTGGTCACGGCGATCGCCGACCTGGGCCGGCTCAGCACGTCGGCCGAGAAGGTCGTCACGACGAGTCAGGCGGGACTGCTCGCCAACCTGAGGCACCTCGACCCGGTGCTCAAGGCACTGGCCGACTCCGGGTCGGACGTCGCGAACTCGCTGAAGATCCTGCTCACCGTTCCCTTCCCGGTCAACACGACACCGAACGCGATCAGGGGAGACTTCATGAACCTCTTCATGACGTTCGACGTCTCCGTGCCGAGCCTGAAGGAGGCCTTCCTCCGCAACGGCCCCTCCACCCCCGCCTTCGGTACCGGCGACCCCTTGACCGCGCTGCTGCTCGGGGGGACCTCCGCGGCGCCGAGCACGGCGAGCCCGCCCCAGGTCGGCCCCGCCGCTGCGCCCGTGACGGACGGTCCCGCCGCGGCGCCCAGCCCGACGCCGAGCCCTGCCCCGTGCCCGCTGCTGAGCGCACTCCTGGGGCAGTGCTGATGTACACGCGAGGAGTACGGGCCCAGCTGGTGGCCTTCGGCGTGATCGCCGTGCTGTCGATCGGGTACCTGGTGCTCGGCTACGGCGACGGAGGACGGACCACCGGGCTGGCGACGTACACGATCAAGGCGGACTTCCGGGACACGAGCGGGCTCTACCCCCGTGCGCTCGTCACCTACCGCGGCGTCCAGGTGGGCCGGGTGCAGTCCCTGCACCTGACCCCGGACGGGGTCGACGTGACGATGGCCGTCGATTCCGGGGTCCGCGTCCCCGTCGGGGCGCGCGCCGAGATCCACAGCACCTCGGCCATCGGCGAGCAGTACGTCGATCTCGTGCCCGAAGGACGCGGCGGACCCCATCTTCGGGCAGGTGCGACGATTCCCCGATCGGCCACCCGGGAGATGCCCCAGATAGCCCCGGTCCTCGACCAGCTCAACGGCCTGCTGGAGTCGGTGCCGAAGGAGGAGACGGCCCAGCTGCTCGACCAGGTCGACACCGCTTTCGGCTCCTCGGCACTCGACGTCGAGCAGGTCCTCGACAGCTCGACGAAGTTGCTGGACACCGCGACCGAGCAGGTCCGGACGACCAAGCAGCTGCTCGCCTCGGTCCAGCCCGTCCTCGAGACGCAGACGGATCTGGGTGCGTCCACGCGGTCCTACATCGCCTCGCTCGCCGGCGTCTCCGGCGAGCTCAGGCGCAGCGACCCGCACCTGCGGTCGCTGTTGGCGAACGGAGCCCCTTCGCTCGAGGCGGTCGACGGGCTCCTCAACCGCCTGACACCGACCTTCTCGCTCCTGATGGCCAACCTGGTGAGCACGGGTGAGGTCACCAAGGCGTACCTGCCGAACATCAAGCAGACGTTCGTCATCTACCCGGCCGTGCTCGACCGCCTCCAGGGGACCAGCCTGCCGCACCGGGTCGCGGGAGTGGACAAGCTGGACATTGCGATGAACCTCGACGACCCGCCGTCGTGCACGCGGGGCTACCTGCGGCCGTCGCAGTGGCGCGACCCGTCCGACACGTCCGTGACCGACACCGCGCCCAACCTCCACTGCACCGCTCCACAGTCGTCTGCCGAGGCAGTTCGCGGAGCTCGCAACTCCCCGTGCCCGAACGACCCGTCCAGGCGCTCTGCCGACGCCGCGGGCTGTGGGCTCGTCTTTCCCGGCGAGCAGACGGCGCCGTACCGGGCTGTGCGACTCGGGCCGTCCGATGGCGGTACGGGTCCGGCACCTGAGGAAGGCTCGTTCTCCTACTCGGTGGTCACGGGCACCGCGACCTGGGCCGATCTGTTCACGGGGCCGCTCCGATGACGGGGGTGTGGGCGGGTGCGAAGCCCTGGCCGCGGACGGTGGCGGTGGCACTGTCGATCGCCGTGGTCGCCGGCCTGGCGTTCGGTGGGGTGCAGCTCCGGAGACTCGACGCCGACTCGAAGCACCGGCACGATCGCGCCCAGGTCCTCCGGGCAGTACGTACTGAGGTCGTTGCGCTCACCGACATCAGCGCGACGACGACGGACAAGCAGATCCACGCCTTCCTGGACGGGATGACCAGCCGCCTCAAGGACGAGTTCAAGCCTCAGGCCGACGCATTTCGCCAGGCCATGGTGCAGAGCAACGTGCAGTCGCGCGGCCGTGTCGTCGCCGTCGGACTGACCGAGGTCAGCGCTCGGCGAGTCACGGCGGTGGTCGCGGCCGCGGCGCGGGTGTCGAACGCTCGCACCACCAAGGCCCAGGACCGCAGCTACCGACTCCGCCTGAGCCTGACGAAGGTCGGTGGACGGTGGCTCGTCGACACGATCGAGTTCGTGCCGTGAGCCCGAAGCAGAGGCTCTCCGTCGGGATCGCCGCCGCCCTCGTGGTGGTCATCGCCGTCGCAGACGTGCTGCTCATGAACGCGGCACGGCACGACCGCCAGGAAGTGTCGGCGCAACGTGACGCGATGCGGCAGGGCCGTGCGCTGGTGCCGGTGCTTCTCTCCTACGACTACCGGACGTTGAGCAGCGACCTCGGCAAGGCGCGCAGGACGACCACGGGGAAGTTCCGGGGCGACTTCGACAAGCTGATCACCTCGGTGGTGCGGCCGACGGCGGCCGAACGGCACGTGACCACCGACGCCGTGGTGTCGGCCGCGGGTGTGATCTCCTCGACGTCACGGCGTGTGACCCTGCTGGTGTTCGTCACCCAGACGAGCACGTCGTCGCTCGAGAAGTCGCCCGTGGTGAGCGGCAGCAGGATCAAGGTCGAGATGGCCAGGACCGGCGCCGGCTGGAGGATCGCGGGGCTCGACCCGATCTGATCCAGTCGCGCCCGTCACCGACGGGCGATGACCGCGTCAGCGCACGGCCGTCAGCACCACTGCGACCAGGGCGGCCGTCAGCACGACCGCACTCGCACAGGCAGCGGCGGGCCAGTGGCGACGCGGGAGGAAGCTGAACGGCCGGGACAGTGCGATCAGCGCTGCCATCGGCGGTGCAGCCAACCAGAAGTCCCGCCGGGCGCCGCGGCCTGCGGAGTCGAGCGCCACGTCGGCGTACGCCACCATGCGCACGAGCGAGCGCGCGGTGTCCGCGACGGCGCGGGGTGAGGGCAGCTGGTCGGCCGCGAGGCTCCGGATCGCCTTCTCGAGAGCGTCCGGGCTGTTCGACCACTGCGCCCGGAACAGGATGATCCCGGACGGGTCGATCACGTACGCCGAGCTGGGACGCGTCCCGAACGCCCGGTGCACGGTGCCGTCGATGTCGTCGACGGCGACCTCGAAGCCGAACCCGTGGTGCTCCTTGAGGGCGACCGCGTGGCGCGCCTTCTCTTCCAGCGAGTCCGGTTGCGGGACGTTCCGGCCGGGATGCGCCTCGCGCACGTTCACCACCACGAAGCGGAACCGCTGTCCGTACCTGTGGTGCAGCCGGAGCAGCCCGGCGCCCGCGCTCTCGGTCACCGGGCACGTCGAGGAGCCGAAGACGAGGACCAACGGCCGGCCGTCGGCGGCGACGCTCTCGTTGGTGACCCGGCCACCGTCCGTGGTCGGCAGGTCGAGACGGGGGATCGCGTCTCCGGGTCCCAGGTCGTGTCGTGGGACCCTGAGATCGCGCATCAGGACCGCCAGGGTCGGCCGATCGATCCGGTAGCGCCTGCCGGCGTCGGAGCTCTGACCCGGCTTCGTGAACAAGCTCAGCCCGCGCTGGCCCAGGAGGTCCTGGCGTGGACGATGTGCGGGTAGAACGCCCCGGCGTGGGGCGAAGCCCGGATGAGCAGGTCGAAGGGAACCGCGAGCTTGTTCCGGGAGACGTTCCAGATCCGGCGGTCCCGCGTGATCTCGCGGACGGCGCGACGAGCCGCGCGGTCCGGATCGGTACCCCTGATCACGGCCTCGGCGGCAGCCACGGCCGCGGCGGCACCCGAGGTCATGCCGTCGGAGAACGTCGCCGAGACACCCTGGTGCGCGATGAGCTGGAGCTCCAGCGTGCCCGACGCCGACTTCGGGGCCTTCCAGGGCGAACCGGGAATCATGCCGGCGAACAGGGTCTCGTCAGCGTCATCGACCTCGAGGTTCAGCGCATCGGCGATGCCGTAGAGCTCCTCGC
This sequence comes from Marmoricola sp. URHA0025 HA25, assembly GCF_054059435.1. Taxonomy (NCBI): domain Bacteria; kingdom Bacillati; phylum Actinomycetota; class Actinomycetes; order Propionibacteriales; family Nocardioidaceae; genus Marmoricola; species Marmoricola sp. URHA0025 HA25. Next base: position 3,767,710 of record NZ_JBSSCD010000001.1, on the reverse strand, counting down.
TGATCGTCTCGAGCTCCTGCTGCTTGTCGTACCCGGCGCGTTGGGAGACCTGCCCGACGATGATCCCGTAGAAGGTCGACTCGGGTGACAGCGGATCGCCGTACGGGTTGAACAGCCCGACGTCGATCTTGTTGCCCCGGCGAACCGGGCAGACCAGCGAGGCGTTGGTCCCGATGTGGCGAAGGCCGCCGGGCTTCATCTTGAACGGTGCCTGGACCGCCGAGGTGGCCCAGTCGACGGTGGGTGCCTGCTTGCGCAGCAGCCCTGCGTTGTGGCTTGCGTTGACGATCAACGGTCGCTTGCCGGGGGCGAGGGCGAACGCGTCGTCGAGTGACGTGATCGTGTCGGGCGACTCGATGACTCCGTCGCGTTCCATCAGCTCCCACATGGCACCTTGCATCCGGCTGTTGCGGGCTCCGTAGAACAGGGCACGCGGGTAGCCCCGCCGCCGGCCCTGGAAGGCGCCGATCTTGCCGAATTCGTAGGCTCCGCTCCGGCCCTTCGCCGCCATGCCCACCAGGTTTCGGGTGCCCACGCCGCGGCCGTCGACGATGTCGCCGTACAGCGCGTCGACGAACGCGTTCTGCGGAACACCGAGCGCGTAGCAGATGTAGTCGGTGCCGTGGCCGCGCAGGGTGGCGCCGTCCTTCATCTGGCGGGTCTCCGCCGTGCGGGACCCGGCCAGGACCACCTTGCCGTGGAACTGCTCGCTGCGCGCGAGCCGGGCCGCCATCACGCTGGCGGTGAAGCCGGCGCCCGCGATGACCACGGAGTCGTACTGCGGTCCTGACCCGTTCCCGGCGGCACGGCCGACGAGCTTGCTGATGTGCGCGAAACGTGCCGAGTCACGGTCGGTCGGGTGGTACATCTCGAGGTCGTGTCCGACCGGGTCGGCATCGGGTGCTTCCACGGTCCGCACGGGCTCGTTGAGGATGGTCACAGGTCGTACCTTTCTTGGGGGCAGGGCGGCAGCAGACGCTCAGCGTCGTGCGCCGACGAACTCGAGAACCTGGTGGCTGAGGGCGGTGAGCTGCTCGGAGCACCGGGCGTCGACCGGAAGCCCGTTGTCGTCGAACAGCGTCTGAGCGGAGTTGATGGTGACTCCCAGAGGGGTCGGCCAGCCGCGCAACGCATGCACCGTCGAGCGCAGGGACATCAGCGTCGTGGTGGTGGCTTGCCAGCCGTAGGCGCACACGATGCAGCCGACGGCCCTGCCGTCGAGGTACGGCCGGTGGTCGTCGCGCAGGTCCTCGATGTAGTCCAGCGCGTTCTTCACCAGCCCCGAGATGCCGCCGTGGTAGCCCGGCGAAGCGATGATCACGCCGTCGGCCTCGGCCAGAGCCGCGACGAGAGCGCTCGCGGCGGGCGTCCTGGTGGATCGGTCAGGCGTGTACATCGGCAGGTCGAGCGCCTCGGCTGCGAACAACCGGGTCCGTGCTCCCAGAGCGGCGGCGCCGGCCAGGGCATGGCGCAGTGCTCGCTCGCTCGTGGATCTCTCGCTGAGCGTGCCCCCGAGCCCCACGATCAGGGGACGCGGATCACGAGCGGTCTCGGGACGGTCTTCGACTACGACAGTCATCTCTGCCTCGACTCCAGTCTCAGGTGCGGACGCCGTGGCGGGGCCAACGGCTGCTGCGCTGAAAGTTAGGTGAGGCGTAGATCACGCAGTAAGGGTCCGTTCGCACATCGCGGTGTGCCGAGAGCACACCGGGCGAGCCACGGGCTCACGACTCACGCATCGAGGAGCGCCGGCCCGATCGCTTCGACGAGCGCAAGCGCGGCCAGGAGCTCGGCAGGCCGCTCGGTGAGGGGCTTTCCACGAAGCTCCTGCGCCTTCTTCACGCGTTGCAGCGCGGTGTTGCGGTGGATGCCCAGCCTGCTCGCGGCGGTGGCGTAGCTGAATCCGGAGGCGACGAATGCTGCCGCTGTGCGGCGCAGCACCTGGATGTCGTCTCCTGCACCGTTGAGCGCCCGAAGCTCCTGTCGGACGAGCTCGCGCGCCGAGCACAGGTCGGCACTGAGTGCGTCGACGAGGGCGACGTCGGTCCACTCGGTGAAGGTCGGCGGCAGCCGGTGGGACAGCTCGACCACCCGCTTCGTGCGCTCGGCGCCCCTGCGACTCTGCCGGAAGCCGCTCAGGCCAGGCATGATCGGGCCGAGTGCGACGTGGGATGCGGGTGCAGCGTCGCGGACCGCCTGGGTCAGCAGGCCGATGCGCTGCCGCTCGCAGCGCGACATGTCGAACCATCCCGACACGGTGACGTCGTCGGTGGGATACATCACCGGTCTGGGTGCGTTGAGCAGCGTCTGCATGACGCTCACCGCACGCTGCGCCGCGGCGTCGTCGCTGTCGCTCCAGCAGATGAACGCCAGCTGGGGGCCGGTCAGGCGGTGACCGAGCGACTTCTCGGCGTGCGCAACGTCGATCTTGTCCCCGGCGAGGAGCGCGCCCACGACGTCGCGCCGCTGCGACGCAGTCCGCTCGTGCACGCGTTGACACTGCTCGACGTAGATCGCACCGATCCGCGAGGACACGACGTCGACGAGCGCGAAGGAGAACCGCTCCGTCTCGCGCAGCGCGGCGGCGAGCTCGACCGGCGTCATCTCGAGCTCCACGAGCTCGTCGGTCAGGATGCGTGCGAGGCAGGCGTGACCGAGCCTGAAGGAGCGCAACAGGTCTCCGAGCGGGAGGCCGCGATCGGCGATCAGGCGCGCGTACTCCACGGCGACCACCGGTGGCTCTGCGCGGTTCGCCGGGATCTCGTGCTCCACCATCGCCAGCAACAGCTCGACCATCCCCAGACACGTTCCCCTGGCCAGGAGGGTGAGCGCCTCGTCGTCGCCCAGCGTGGGGAGAGCGTCGATGATGAAGTCGAACATCTCCTCGGCAATCGCCTGTTGCCGATCTGCAGCCAACCTCGCAGCGAGCACGCGCGGCGGAGGCAGCACGACAGTGGCGTTGACGTCGTGGACGCCGGCGATCATCTCAGCCGTGCCATTCCGACACCGTTGCCTTCCGTGCGCGGGCGACCTGCTCCGGCTTCACGTGGCGCATCGTGCGACGAAGAGGGTCATGATCGATCGGCGACCACCGCCCCGATGTGACCGTCGTCACCACGATAGAGAGCGCTCGCTTCACTGTCAACGGGCGGACCAGAGAGCAGTGGGCGTTCCGGACACCGATGCCGGGTCTCGGCTTACCCTGAGGCATGGTCGAAGCCGGGGCGGTCGCGCGTCTCGGCAGCAGCCTTCCTGCCGAGCTGACGGGCTTTGTCGGTCGACGTCAGGACCGCGTCGACGTACGCCGCCTGCTGTCGTCCGCGCGCCTGGTCACCTTGACCGGGTTCGGGGGAGTCGGGAAGACACGGCTGGCTCTCCGTGCCGCAGAGGAGCTCGGCCGGCTCTACGGCGACGGGGTGTGGTTCGTGCCCTTTGCCGACATCGCCGACCCCGCGCTCGTCGCGGAGACGACCGCGGCAGCCCTCGGCATCGAGGACCGGGCGGCGCGCATGGACGACGCACGCCTGGCCGAGCACCTGCGACATCGCGAGCTGCTCCTGGTCTTCGACAACTGCGAGCACCTGGTCGATGCGTGCGCAGGTCTCGCCGAGCTGCTGCTGCGCACCTGTCCGCGCGTCCACATCCTTGCGACCAGCCGTGAACCGCTCCGGGTGCACGGTGAGGCGGTGCGTCCGGTCCTGCCGCTCCCGGTGCCCTCCCGGCTCGAAGGTGCGAGCGCGGCGGTCGAGGCCTACGAGTCCGTCCAGCTCCTGGTCGAGCGAGCCGGCCAGGTGGCTCCGGGCTTCATCATCAACGACCAGAACCGGGCCGACATCGTCGAGATCTGTCGTCACCTGGACGGGATTCCGCTGGCGCTCGAGCTCGCCGCCGTTCGGCTCAGGGCGATGGTTCCCGCCGAGCTGCTCCACGAGCTTCGCCGGCACTGGCGCCTGCTGGACGTCGGCATCCGGGCTGCCCCTGACCGGCATCGGACGATGACGGCGTGCCTGGACTGGAGCCACAGCCTGTGCGATCCCGACGAGCAGGAACTCTGGGCACGGCTGTCCGTGTTCGTCGGCGGAGTCGAGGCCGACGCGATCCAGGACGTCGCGACCAAGTCGCCCGACGGGCTGCCAGCGGAGCGCGTCGTCCACCTCGTCCAGTCGATGGTGGACAAGTCGATCCTGGTCGCCGAACCGGGCCCGGACCGGATGCGGTACCGGATGCTCGAGGTCATCCGGCTCTTCGGGACGGCCCGTCTCGACGAGGCCGGTCGGCTGCTCGACCTCCGACGCAGCCACCGGGACTGGTACGCAGAGATGCTGACGCGGTACGACGGGCAGTGGATGAGCGCGCAGCAGGCAGAACACATGCGGCGCGTGCGGCGGGAGGACGCCAACGTCCGGGCGGCGCTGCGGTTCTGCTGGCGTCAGGACGGTGAAGCCGTCCGCGGCCTGGAGATGGCTGCGCGCCTCCGCAAGTACAGCATGGCCTACGGCTGGCTCACCGAGGATCGGCTGTGGCTGCAGCGACTGCTGACGAAGGTTCCCGAGCCGGGCGCTGCCCGCTTCGGCGGGTTGCACGCCGCGTGCTGGCTGGCCGTCCTCCAGGGTGACCGCGAAGCCGCCGCAGACCTGCTCGCGCAGTGCCGTGAGCTGGCCCGCGAGCTCGACGACTCCGCGAGGACCCGTGCCGAGCAGGTGGCGGGCTGGCACGAGCTCTTCCTCGGGGATCTCGCGGCTTCGGTTCCGCACCTGCAAGCGGCGGTCGAGGGCTTCCGCGCGCTGGGATGGCTGGACGAGGAGGCCGACACGCTGGTGCTCCTCGGGATGGCCCATGGCTTCGCCGGCGAGCTTGCCGAGGCAGAGGGCAACTACGCGGAATGCCTCCGGATCTGTGCGGACGGAGCCAACCCGTGGGCCCGGTCGTACGCGCTGCAGTGGGGTGGTCTGGTCGCGCACGAGCGGGGCGACCGCGAGCAGGGCCTTTCCTGGGAGACGGAGAGCCTCCGGCTCAAGCGCGAGATCCAGGAGCGACTCGGCGTCGCTCTGTGCCTGGAGGCACTGGCCTGGATCCACTGCGACACCGACGCAGCCAGGGCAGCGACCATGCTGGGTGCCGGCGCGGCGCTGCTGAAGAACCTCGGGACCACCCCGGGAGCACTGCCGGGTCTGCAGCGCTACCACGACGCCAGTGAGGCGAGGCTCAGGGAGGTTCTCGACGACGCGGCGTTCGTCGAGGCGTTCGAGCGCGGGGCGTCGATGCCGGTCGAGGTCGCGATCGCGTTCGCACTGGACGAGATGCCCGCGGCGGCGGCGTCCGGACCGACGGAGAGCGACGGGTACACGGCGGCGAAGCTGACCCGGCGCGAGAGCGAGATCGGCAGGCTGATCGCCGACGGGTTGAGCAACAAGGAGATCGCGGCGCGCCTGGTGATCTCCACGCGCACGGCGGAGAGCCACGTCGAGCACATCCTGGTCAAGCTCGGCTTCACCTCGCGGACACAGGTCGCGGCCTGGGTCGCGAAGCAGGCCGAAGCAGGAGCTCCGTAGGCGACTCGGTAGTTTCCCCGTCGTACCGCGGCGGGATCTGGCCGCACGCTCGAACGCATGACCGGCGGATCGCCGAGGACGGCACTCGTGTCGCGCAAGGACAAATCCTTGTCGTGCGAAGACAAGCACCGCGGGGCGCAGTCGACGCAGACTACAGATCGCCTGCGATGCCGACCCTCGAGCGCGTCGCCGGTTCGCGACTCTCACCGCGTCCGAGAGCTGCACCTCTCGGGCCACCTCACGATCCGCTGCAGCAGTGCCAGGAGCCGGCCATGACCCTCACCCAGTCCGCGTCCCCGCTCACCCCCACCGTCGATCGCGACGAGCGCGAGCACCTCTGGCGAACGGCGGTCCACGATCGTCTGGCCAGCATGGACATGCGACTCACGGGGCGTTCCGCGGGGCGCCCCTCAGGGGGCTCTTCGACGCGCTCCGCGGGCAACGCACGGCAGCTCTCGTCCTTCGCCCACCGTGACCTCGGCGACCTGCTGATCACGGACTGGCAGACCGCCGGCGTCGAGGGTGTTCGCCGGAGCGCGATGGCGCGACGCGATGCCGAGGCGTTGCTCCTGTTCATCGTCTTCAGCGGCCAGCAGATCGTCGAGACCGCGGACGAGACGGTCGTGCTGCGGCCCGGTGGCGTCCTGCTGATGAGCACCCGCACGACCGGGAAGTTCGTCGTGCCGGACTCGCTCACGAAGCGCACCGTCCGGATTCCGCTGACGGCTCTGTCGCCGCTCGACATGAGCGCCGGGATCCCGGACTGCCTGTACCTGAACACCGCCGAGAACCCGCTCGTGGGCCTCGCACATGACTTCCTCGCCGGGGTCAGCAGCCGGATCGACACCATGTCGCCGGCGGAGGTCGAAGCCTCTCGCAACGCGCTGCTCGTGCTCGTTGCCGGCATGATCCGCGCGACGCAGTCACGCGACGTCGGTGAGACCGACTTCCTTCCCACGCTCCGTCGACACCTGGAGACGTGGATCGTCGAGCACCTCACGTCAGGTGCCATCCGGGTCGGTGACCTGGCCGCCGCCCACAACGTGGCTCCCCGCACCGTCCACCGCGCGTTCGCGGCCACGGGCGACACCGTCGGGTCGGTCGTTCGGGCCCAGCGCATCGCGGCCGCGCGGTCGGACCTGGTGAACACGACCTCGTCGATCGCTGCGGTCGCGCATCGCTGGGGCTTCTGCGACGCGAGCCACCTGGGACGTGAGTTCAGGCGGGAGTTCTCGATGTCGCCCGGCGACTATCGAGAGGCGTACTCGATCGCCTGAGCGCCCACGGATCGACAAGGCGCTCAGGTACCGGCGCCGGGCGCGATCGTTCTATGAGGCGGGCGTCACACGATCCAGTGTTGGTGGTGTCAAAGACCACGACCGAAGGCGGCCACGACCATGACGCGCGAAGACATCGAGTTCCAGGGCGAAGGCGGCGTGACCCTTCGCGGTTGGTTCTACCAGGCTCAGAACACCAGCACCCCGGCACCCGCCGTCGTGATGACCCACGGGATGACGGCGGTCAAGGAGATGCACCTCGACGACTACGCCGAGGTCTTCGCCGAGGCGGGCCTCAACGTCGTGGTCTACGACCACCGCAACTTCGGCGCCAGCGACGGGACTCCACGCCAGGAGAACGACCCGGTCCTGCAGCACCGCGACATCCGCAACGCGATCAGCTACGCGATCACGCGCCCCGAGGTCGACGGATCGAAGATCGGCCTCTGGGGAACGAGCTTCGCCGGCGGGCACGCCCTCCTCGTCGCGGCCGTCGACCGACGGGTGAAGGCCGTGGTCGCGCAGGTGCCGTTCATCTCCGGTTCGCGTCAGCTGACCAGCGCCGTCCGTCCTGACTTCATGTCGCACCTGCGCGACCAGTTCCACGGAGACCGGCTGAACCGCTTCTCCGGCGGCGACCCGGCGCTGATCCCGGTCATCACGCCGGACCCGACCGAGCCGGCGATGATGTCGGCGACCGACGCCTACGAGTGGTTCTCCAAGACCTCGGCCGAGCGGGCGCCGAGCTGGAAGAACGAGGTGACGGCCCGCAGCCTCGAGTGGGCCTCGGAGTACGAGCCGGGCAGCTACATCAGCCGCATCTCGCCGACCCCGTTGCTGATGCTCGTCGCCGACGAGGACACCGTCGCACCGTTCCAGTTCGCGCTCGACGCCTACGAGGCCGCGCGGGAGCCCAAGCAGATCAGGGTGCTGCACGGCGGGCACTTCGACGCGTACGGCGGGCCCGGCTTCGACGAGTGCGCCTCGGCCGCTCGCGACCACTTCGTCAAGCACCTGCGCGGCTGACCCGAGACGGCCCGAGACCACCGAGACCAACCGACTCAAGGGACAAGAGACCACCGATGAACACAGTCGTCCACGAAGCGCCAGGCACGCCGGTCCAGGACCTCCGGGTGATGCGACCTGCCCTCGAGGGGGCGGCGCTCGCGGAGACCGGACTCGGCCGCTACGTGGCGTGGCTGGCCGAGCGCGGGAAGCACTTCGAGACCTATCTCGACCTGTGGGCCTGGTCGGTCGCCGACCTCGACGGGTTCTGGGCGTCCCTCTGGGAGTACTTCGGCGTTCCCGGATCGCCCGGTGAGGCGGTCCTGCCGGACAGGTCGATGCCGGGCGCAAGGTGGTTCCCGACGGCCACGATCAACTACGCCGAGTGCATGCTCGGGTCGATCGACGACCCGGACGCGGTGGCGATCCACGCGCGATCGCAGTCCCGCGACACGATCGAGCTGACCTTCGCCGAGCTGCGCGAGCAGGTGGGCCGGGCGCGCACGGCCCTCGCATCGCTGGGAGTCCGCAAGGGCGATCGCGTGGCGGGGTACCTTCCGAACGTTCCCGAGGCGCTGGTCGCAATGCTGGCGACCACGTCGCTCGGAGCCGTCTGGGCCTGCTGTCCTCCCGAGTTCGGTGCGCGCAGCGTGATCGACCGGTTGGCGCAGCTCGAGCCGAAGGTGCTCATCACCGTCTCCGGCTACATGTACGGCGCCAAGGACGTGGACCGGTCTTCCGAGGTGGCCGCGATCCGCAACGCGCTGCCGACCGCGCAGCACGTCATCGGCCTGACCTACGGCGGCCACGAGGTCGAGAACGCGATCGACTGGGTGGGGCTGCTGGCGGAGCAGGATGCCGACGTACCCCTCGAGTTCGAGCCGATGGGTTTCGACGATCCCCTCTGGACGCTCTTCTCCTCGGGCACCACCGGGCTGCCCAAGGCGGTCGTCCACAGTCACGGCGGGATCGCCCTGGAGCACCTCAAGCTGCACGCGCTCCAGCTCGACACGCGCCCGGGCGACCGGGTGATGCTGATGACCACGACCGGGTGGACGGTCTGGAACTGCATGGTCGGCGCGCTGATGGTCGGTGCCGGGGTGGTGCTCACCGACGGCAACCTGCTGTACCCGGACGTCGCCGAGCAGTGGCGGATCGCTGCCGAGGCCGGAGCGACGCTCTTCGGCACGAGCCCCGGTTACCTGATGGCCGGGCTCAAGGAGGGTCTGCAGCCCGCTGCCGACAACGACCTCTCTGCCCTCCGGACGGTCGCGGTGACCGGCGCGGTGCTGCCGCCCGAGGCCTACGACTGGCTCTACGACGTGCTCGACCCGGCCGTCTACGTCAACTCGCAGAGCGGTGGCACCGACATCTGCTCCAACTTCGTGGCCGGCAACCCGTGGCTGCCGGTGTACCGAGGCGCGATCTCGGGGCCGACGCTGGGCGCCGACGTGACAGCGTTCGACGAGGCCGGCGAGGAGGTCTTCGGCACGGTCGGCGAGCTCGTGGTCCGTGCCCCGATGCCGTCGATGCCGGTGCGGTTCTGGAACGACGACGACATGGAGCGGTACCGCGCGTCGTACTTCGACACGTATCCGGGCGTCTGGCGGCACGGCGACTGGGTCGCGGTGAGCACGTCGCGCACCTTCGACATCCAGGGCCGCTCCGATGCGACGCTCAACCGCGGCGGTGTCCGGCTGGGTACCGCCGAGTTCTACAACGTGATCGAGGGGCTTCCCGAGGTGCAGGACAGCCTGGTCGTCCACCTCGAGGACACCGGCGGCGCCGGACCGGGACAGCTGATGCTGTTCGTCCAGCTCGCCCCCGGGGTCGAGATGGACGAGGCCCGGGTCGCGTCGCTCAAGCGGGTGCTGCGCGACCAGCTCTCGCCTCGCCACGTCCCCGATCTGGTCGCCGCGGTGCCGGCAGTTCCGCGGACCCTCACGGGCAAGAAGCTCGAGACGCCGATCAAGAAGATCCTGACCGGCGGCGACCCGGACCAGGTGGTCTCACGCGGTGCCATCACGGGCTACGACGCCATCGAGTCGTTCGTGCGAGCCGCCGGCCGCACCTGAGGCCTCACGGGCGCGCTCGGACCGCACTCACCGCCAGCACACATCCGCTCCAACGATCAGGAGGAACCGCACATGCCGTACTGGGAGATCTTCACTCCGGAGAACGCCTTCAGTGACGAGGACAAGAAGCAGCTGTCCAATGCGCTCACCCAGGTGTACGTCGACTTCGTCAACCTGCCGCGCTTCTACGTGGTCATCCGCTTCCAGGAGATGGCCGAGAACACCATGTACGTCGGCGGCGAGGTCAAGAACAACTTCGTGCGCATCGTGGTCGACCACATCGCGCGGCAGATGAGCGACCCCGAGTACCGGAAGATGGCGATGCAGGTCTTCGAGGACACTCTCGCGCCCTTCGTCAAGGATCGCGGCTTCGACTGGGAGATCCACTTCGACGAGACTCCGATCGATCTCTGGCGGGTCCAGGGGCTCACCGCCCCGCCGGAGGACTCGGAGATGGAGAAGCTCTGGGCCACGGAGAACCGCCCGGTGCCCTACGACCACGACACCATGCTTCCGATCCCCGTCCCCGCCTCCTGACCGAGGTCCTGGGGCGTGAAAACGCTACGCGCCCCGGGACCTCTTCCACCTCCAGCAGATCCGGTCCGCGACCCGGCAGCCACAGAGAGTTGTTCCGATGCCCGAAGCAGTCATCGTCGCCCACACCCGTTCACCGATCGGACGGGCCATGAAGGGTTCGCTCAAGGAGATCCGACCCGACGACCTCCTCGCCCAGGTGATCGGGTCGGTCCTGGAGGACGTGCCTCAGCTGGACCCGGCGGAGCTCGGCGACCTCATGGTCGGGTGCGGCCTGCCGGGGGGCGAGCAGGGCTTCAACATGGCGCGCCGCGTCGCGGTCCAGCTGGGCTTCGACCACCTTCCGGGAACGACCGTCACGCGCTACTGCTCGTCCTCGTTGCAGACGACCCGCATGGCGTTCCACGCCATCAAGGCGGGCGAAGGAACGGCGTACCTCTCGGCCGGCGTCGAGTCGGTCTCGAGCTTCCCGCGGGGGACCTCCGACCACTGGCCGGGGACGGAGAACCCGCTGTTCGCGAGCGCACGCGATCGCACGACGTCGCGGAGCGCCAGCGGCGAGGCGTGGACCGACCCGCGCGAGCTCGGTCTGCTCCCGGACGTCTACATCGAGATGGGCGAGACCGCCGAGAACGTGGCCTCGCTGACCGGGATCTCCCGTGTCGAGCAGGACGAGTGGGCGGTGCGGTCGCAGCACCGCGCCGAGGCAGCCACCAAGCGCGGCCACTTCGAGTCGGAGATCACGCCGGTGACGATGCCCGACGGCACGGTGGTGTACACGGACGACTGCCCGCGGTTCGGTACGACGTACGAGGCCGTCGCAGCGCTGAACCCGGTGTTCCGCGAGTCCGGCTCCGTCACTGCGGGCAACTCGTGCCCGCTCAACGACGGCGCCGCCGCTGTCGTCGTCATGTCGGATGTCCGGGCGCGTGAGCTCGGGCTCACGCCACTGGCGCGGATCATCTCCACCGGTGTGACCGGCCTGTCGCCGGAGATCATGGGCCTCGGCCCGATCGAGGCGACCAAGCAGGCCCTCGGCCACGCCCGGATGAGCGTCGGCGACATCGACCTGGCGGAGATCAACGAGGCGTTCGCCGTCCAGGTACTCGGCTCAGCCGACGCCCTGAAGCTCGACCTCGACAAGCTCAACGTCAACGGCGGCGCGATCGCGCTGGGCCACCCGTTCGGCATGACCGGTGCCCGGATCACAGGAACCTTGATCAACAACCTCCAGGCCGAGGACAAGACCATCGGGCTGGAGACCATGTGCGTCGGGGGTGGACAGGGGATGGCGATGTTGATCGAGCGCCTCGCGTAGCAATCCGGCAGCTCTCTTCGACCCTGGAAAGGAACGACGATGTCCACCACGCACAAGCCCGAACCGAAGGCCGTGGCCAGGCCGCGCCGCAGCACGCTGGAGCCGACGGGGATCCGGCAGGCAGCTGCGGCCGATGCGACGGCTCTCCATGAGGTCTTTGCTGAGCAGCGCGCCGCGTTCGGCGGCAGCCCGGCACCATCGCTGCGCGAGCGCCGGGCGACGCTGCTCAAGCTGCAACGCCTGGTCGAGCAGAACCGGCTGATCCTCGTCGAGGCCGCCAATGCCGACTTCGGCACGAGGGCTGCGTTCGAGACCGAGATGTCGGAGATCGTGGGCACCGTCAGCTTCCTGCGCTACATGAGGCGACACCTCCGATCCTGGATGGCTCCTCGCCGGCGCGCCGTGTCGGTGTGGTTCAAGCCCGCGAAGAACCGCGTCGAGCCGCGGCCCCTCGGTGTCGTGGGTGTGGTCTCGCCGTGGAACTTTCCGCTGCACCTCGCACTGATCCCGGCGGCGACGGCGCTCGCCGCCGGCAACCGGGTCATGCTGAAGGTCAGCGAGTTCACGCCCCACACCTCCTCCGTCCTCAAGCGGCTGATCGAGGAGAACTTCAGCCGCGACACCTTCTACGTCACCGATGGCGGCGGCGAGGTCGCCTCGGTCTTCACGACCCTGCCCTTCGACCACCTCCTGTTCACCGGTTCGACGCAGGTCGGCAAGATCGTGGCCAGGGCGGCAGCCGAGAACCTGACCCCGGTGACCCTGGAGCTGGGCGGCAAGAGCCCGGTGATCGTCGATGCGGACTACCCGATCGAGAGGGCCGCGGCCAACGTGGCTTGGGCGAAGCTCTACAACGGTGGCCAGGTGTGCATCTCACCGGACTACGTCCTCGTTCCGCGTGGACGAGAGAGGGAGTTCGCGACGGCAGCGCAGGAGGCGGCGCGCAAGCTGTACCCGAAGGCGGCCGGGAACCCCGACTACACCGCGGTCCTCAACCAGCGACACTACGACCGGATCAACGGCTACGTCACCGAGGCGCACGCGCTCGGTCTCGACGTGATCAGCGTCGAGGATCCCGACCTCGGCCGCGACCGCCGCCAGCTCCCGCTGACGATGATCGTCAATCCGCCGGCTGACGCGACCGTGATGAACGACGAGATCTTCGGGCCGGTGCTTCCGGTGATCGGGTATGACAGCGACGACGCGGCGGTGGACTTCGTGAACGCTCGTTCGACGCCGCTGGCGCTGTATGTGATGAGCAGTGGCAAGCGGAACCAGGCGCGTTGGTTGGCGCGGGTGCCCAGCGGGAGCGCGGTGGTCAACGACTTGATGATCGGCTACCTGCAGAACGACCTCCCCTTCGGCGGACGTGGGGGATCGGGGTACGGCGCCTACCACGGTCGTGACGGGTTCGACGCGATGTCGCATCTGCGGCCGGTGATGTACCAGCGCTCGATCTTCGGACGCACCGGCGGCCAGATGCTCTACCCGCCCTACGGCAAGGTCTCCAGCACCCTCCTCGCGCTGATGCGCCGAATCTGACCACCCGGCACAGCCGGACCGTGACCTCGAGGCCACGGTCCGGCCGCCAGGCCGTTGTCAGCCCCGAACGAGCGCGATGGCGATCCTCAGGCCGGCGGGGTCAGGACTGCTGCGATCGTCGTGCGCACCGACTGCAGGGAGCTGTCGTCGTGATCGGACAGCGCCAGGACGAAGCCTCCCTGGACCAGCGCGAGGACTGTGGTCGCCAGGTCCTCGGCGGTGCGGTCCGTGCGGATCTCGGCGCCGTCCTGGCCCTGCGCGAGGAGAGCGGCGAGCGCGGTCGTCCAGCGCCTGAAGTCGTCGTTGAGCTGCGCACGGAACGACTCCGAGGACGCCGCGAGCTCGGCGGAGAACTTGCCGGCAAGGCATGCCCGCCCGAACTCCGACCGGAGGAAGATCGAGACGATCTCGTCGAAGTAGCCCTCCACCTTCTGGCTGGTGGTCAGGTCGTCGCGCTCCGCCCACCCGGCGAGCAGGTCGAGCTGGAACTGCATGTACTGCTCGAGGACGGCCCGCGCGAACGACTCCTTGGACCCGAAGTGGTGGTAGAAGGACCCCTTCGGGACGTCCGCGGACTCCAGGATCGCATCGACCGTGGTCCCGTGGAATCCCAGGGCGTAGAAGGACCGCGTGCCCTGCTTGAGGAGGCGGTCGCGGTGCGACAGAGGCTTCTCGCCGACCGCGCTCCTGCGGCTGACTGGCTGCGCCACTCGCCCTCCTTCTCCGGTCCGGACCTCGGGAAGCGTAGCCCCGTGGCTACCATGCCCAGGTTCTTGACGATCTAGTCTAGACGATTTAGTCTAGCGCGCGGCCGGCACTCGGCCGCCTCCCCGACGCCAGGAGTTCCCGATGAGCCAGGTGAACCTCGAGTTCGTCGACGATGTCGCCGTCGTCACGACGCTCAACCCGCCCGCCGAGCTTTTCGACCACGGCCAGATCGCCGGTCTGCTCGATGCCGTCGCACAGGCCACCGAGAAGGGTGCGCGGGCGATGGTCATCCGGTCCGAGTCACCGATCTTCTCCGGTGGCGCCGACGTGAGCCTGTTCCTGGACAAGGACCGGAAGGCCGCGCGGGAGTTCCTCTCCGAGGCCATGGAGGTGATCTGGGCGATCGAGGACGCGCCGTTCCCCGTCGTCGCCGCCGTCAACGGCCTGTGCTACGCGGCCGGGCTCGAGCTCGCACTGGCCTGCGACTTCATCTACGCCGCCGACGACGCGGTGTTCTCGCAGGTCGAGGCACTGATCGGGGTCACCACCTTCCTCGGGGGCGCCTACCGGCTCGCCGAGCGCTGCGGACCCGGAATCGCGCGCGAGATCGTCTACACGGCGAGCGACTACAGCGCCGAGCAGTTCGCCGGGTGGAACATCGTGAACCGGGTGGTGCCGCACGCGGAGCTGCACGAGGCGGCTCTCGAGGTCGCGCGACGGATCGCGCGCGGCCCGGCGGTGGCCCACGGGCTGACCAAGAGGATGATCCGGCACGCGCTGACGCACGACTCCCGGTCCGCCGACGCCTTCGTCCTCGACGAGGCGACCGTCGTGTTCGAGACGCGGGACATGCAGAACGCCGTCGGGGCGCTGATCGGGCAGGGAGCCCGCAAGTTCCGGGCGAACCACCACGAGATCGTCTTCGAGGGTCGCTGACGCTTCGACGTCACTCGACCCGACCACACCCACAGTGAGGACCTGACCATGCAAGAGCTCTTCTCAGTCCGAGGCAAGAAGGCAATCGTCACCGGCGGCACCCGCGGGATCGGCTACATGATCGCGGAAGGCCTGCTGTCGGCCGGCGCCGAGGTGTTCATCTCCTCGCGCAAGGCGGATGCGTGCGACGAGGCGGCGGCCGAGCTCGGGAGGCTCGGGACCGTGCACGCGTTCGCACGGGACCTCAGCCAGGAGGGCGAGTGCCGACTGCTCGTCGAGGAGGTCGCAGAGCACACGGACTCGATCGACATCCTGGTCAACAACGCCGGAGCCAGTTGGGGCGCTCCGCTCGAGGACTACCCCGAGAGCGGATGGGACCGGGTGATGGACCTCAACGTCAAGGGGCTGTTCAACATGACCCGGTTCGCCCGACCCCTTCTCGAGAAGGCGTCGTCCGAGGGCGACCCGGCGCGGGTCATCAACATCGGCTCGATCGACGGCATCATCGTGCCGGCGTTCGACAACTTCGCGTACTCGGCATCGAAGGCGGCGGTCCACCACCTCACGACGCACCTTGCTGCCGAGCTCGCGCCGACCATCCTGGTGAACACGATCGCCCCGGGCCCGTTCCCGTCGAAGATGATGGAGGCCGCGCTGCGCGACCACGGTGATGAGTTCCGCGGGATGACGAGGGTCGGACGCGTCGGAACGCCCGAGGACATCGCCGGAGCCGTGATCTACCTTGCCTCGCGCGCGTCGACCTTCGTGACGGGCGCACTCATCCCGGTCGACGGCGGCATCAGCACGACGGGGCGCGCCAACTAGGCGGTTGCCGGCCCGGATGCGGACCGTGCCTGGGTGCCGGCGACCGGCACGGCGCTCTCCACCGATGGCGACCTCTGTCGCCGCGGCAGCGCTAGGGCGGCGAGCGACGTCAGCACGCCCGAGGCGAGGAGCATCCACCAGACGCGCTGGAAGTGGTCGACCGCGTTCTGGGGGGTGACGACGCCGAGGAGCGCCACCGTCAGCGCCACCCCGAACGTCGCGGCGAGCTGGCGGATCGCCTGGTTGACCGCAGATCCCGCTCCGAACCCGTCCCGGGGCAGGCTCTGCACGGCGGCGCTCGTCAGGTGGGGGACCACCATCGACACGCCGACGGCGGAGAGAAGGGAAGCTGGCAGCATGTGGTCCACCCAGTGCGGGGCGTCGTCGAGCGACGTCAGCAGGAAGGCGCCTGACGTCGCGTAGACCAACCCGCCCGGTATCAGCAGTGCACGTTGCCCGAAACGAGCAGCGACCCGACCCAGCTGCGGGGCCAGGATCATCACCAGCACCGGACCGGGCATCAACGCCAGTCCTGCGCGCACGATGTCGTAGTGCCAGACACCGGTCATGAACTGGATCAGTGCGAAGAACGTCGCCGTGAAGCCGATCGTGAACGAGAACGTGGCGATGTTGGCCCAGCGAAACGCAGGAAGCGCGAAGAGCGTCAGGTCGAGGGTGGGATGGGGCACCGACAGGCTGCGGCGTACGAACCAACCCAGGATTGCGGCCCCGCCGACGAGTGCGGCAAAGGTGCGGGTCGAGATCCAGTGCCACTCGTTGCTCTGCACGATGCCCAGCGCCATGAGCGCGAGCGCTCCGGCGAGCAGCAGGATCCCGAGCGCGTCGGGAAAGCGCTCACGGACCGCTTCGCGGGACTCGGGAAGCACCCGGACGGCGAGCACCAGCGCGATCAGGCCGACGGGGACGTTGGCCAGGAAGACCGCCCGCCAGTCCCACGCGTGCACCAGCAGTGCGCCGGCTGTCGGTCCGATCGCCGCGGCAAGCGCTCCGACCGATCCCCAGACCGCGACCGCGACCGGGACCTGCGGCCGGGGGAAGACCGACAGCACCAGTGCCATGGAGGAGGGCAACAGCGTGGCGGCGCCGAGCGCCTGAAGGACCCGGAAGACCACGAGGAGGCCGGCGGTCGGGGCGAGGGCGCAGAGAACCGACGCGAGGGTGAACGCGAGCAGGCCGATGACGAAGAGCCGCTTGCGGCCGAACCGATCGGCCATCCGTCCGGCGGGCACCAGCGTCGCCGCGAGCGCGATCGTGTACGCCGACAGCGTCCACGACATGGTCGAGAGGGACGTGGACGGGTAGCTCCGCCGGATGTCGTTGAACGCCACGAACAAGACCTGGGTGTCCAGGAACGCCATGAACACGGCGATGCTGGCGACGCCGAGCACGAGCCATGGCCTGGTCTCGCGTTGCTGGGAGGGCGAAGGCATGGGCCGACTCTAGAGCACGCTGGTTTAGAAAATCAATCGCTTGATAGAGATAGTAGATCTCGCCTAGAGTCGGGGCGTGGTCCAGAAGAGCTACCAGCAGTACTGCGGGATTGCCGCAGCGCTCGACCGTGTCGGCGACCGGTGGACGCTGCTGATCCTGCGGGAGCTCTCGTTCGGCGAGCAGCGGTTCACCGACCTTCGCACGGCGTTGCGGGGCATCGCGTCGAACCTGCTTTCCGAGCGGCTGCGGGATCTCGCGCACGCCGGCCTGGTGGAGCAGCGCGAGCTGCCGCCCCCCGCGGCCCGCACGGTCTACGCACTCACCGCCGAAGGCGAGCGCATCCGTCCGGTGCTCACGGCGCTGGCCAGGTTCGGAGTCCCGTTCCTGGCTGATCCGGCCGACGAGGACGTGCGACCACGCAGTGCCGTCCGTGGAGTGCTGAGGGCGCTGTTCGACCCCACGCGTGCTGCCGGCCGCGACCTGCTCCTGCGCCTGGACCTCGACGGGGAGGAGCACTGGCTGGAGGTGCGCGCCGGAAGGCTCGTCGACGCGGATCGCCGGGGCACTCCCGACCTCACCCTCGCGGGCAGCGCCGCCGCGCTCGTCGAGGTGTGTCGTGGAACCAGCACGCTGAAGGAGGCCGCGCCCCGTCTCGCGGTCACCGGAGACGCGACGGCCCGGGAGGCGTTCGCGGAGATGTTCCCTGCCGCCGACCTGTCACTGCCGTGACCCGCGGGCAGACCGGGTCGGTCGCGGGCGTGCTCCTGGCTGCGGGCGCCGGGATCCGCTACGGCATCCCGAAGGCGCTCGTCGACGGCTGGTTGGCGGGCTCGGTCGACACGTTGCGCGAAGGCGGCTGCGATCCGGTGCTGGTCGTGCTGGGTGCGGGCGCCCGAGAAGCGAGACGCCTCGTACCCGACGGTGTCGACGTCGTGATCGCCCCTGACTGGACCGACGGAATGGGTGCGTCCCTACGGGCAGGGCTCGCGGCGGTCGCGACCTCCGGCGCCGACGCCGCGCTGGTGCACCTGGTCGACCTCCCCGACGTGGGGCCCGACGTCGCGCGCCGGCTCACCGGACTCGCGACCACGGACGTCCTGGCTCGCGCCGTCTACGACGGCCGGGCCGGACATCCGGTGCTGCTGGGGCGCGCGCACTGGGGGCCCGTGGCTGCGGAGGCCCTGGGGGACGAGGGCGCGCGCGCCTACCTGCAGCGTCACGAGGTGGACGGGATCGAGTGCGGTGACCTGGCAGGAGGCCACGACGTCGACGTGCCCGGCCCGTAGCGGCCCGCCGGCTCGAGCGCCGGATCAAGCAGACGTGCAGGGCGAGCTCCGGAGAGCTGCCGGCGTGCCCGCAGTGGGCGAGAGTCGCCTCAGCGCCCGGGGCGGGATCGTGAAGGTCGAGTGGTCCGCTTCCGCGACTTCGGCTGCGCGCTGTCGACCTGGGCGGCGAGGGCGGCGTCGAGGAGCGTCTCGGCGGCCATCCGTGCCTGGAGGGCGGCCTGCGGGTGGTCCGGGTGCATCTGGGTGTTCACGAAGACCCCGTCGACCAGCATCACCAGCTGGGTGGCGAGCGGCTCGGTCTCGCGAAGCCCGGCCTCGGTGAGATAGCGGGCGAACGCCTCCCGCATGAACTCCTTGTGCGCCACCGCGATGGCGACGAACCGATGGTCGGGGTCCGCCATCTCGACCGAGACGTTGATGAAGGTGCAGCCGCGGTACTCCGGGTCCGCAACCACGTCGCCGAGCGCGTCGAACACGGCGAGGACGCGCTCCCTCGGGGTGGTGGCGATGCGGTCGACCTCGCGTTCGAACCTGGCTCGAACTCGCTTGTCCTTGTCGACGAGGAACTCCTCGACGAGCCCCTCCTTGGAGCCGAAGATGCGGTACAGGCTCATGATCGGAGCCTGCGCCTCCTCCAGCAGCCGGTTGATCCCGACGGCCCGGATCCCCTCGGTGTAGAACAGCTCCGCGCGCAGTCATCAGGCGCTGCCGAGGGTCCGGCGCATTGGTCTTCGCAGTCCGTACCATGCGTCGATGGTAGTGAATGTTCTCTCCTGTGCCAAAATCCGCCGTCGGCGACGGCGGTGAACATCGCTGGTGACCGCGGTCTCTTGACGCGGAAGAGAGTGCTCTCTATCGTGAAGGTCCCATTCCCCTGGAGAGGACCGAACATGTCGGGCAGTGCAACCGAGGTGCAGGCAGAGAAGAGTCAGGCGACCGGTCGTGTGGTCACCGAAGTCCAGGGTCACGTGCTGTTGATCGGGCTCGACCGGCCTGACAAGCGGAACGCGTTGACGCCGGAGATGTTCGCGGAGATCTCCGAGATCTACGCGCGCTACGACAAGGACGACGACCTGCGCTGCGCCGTCCTGTACGGCGAGGGCGCGGTGTACTGCGCCGGGGCCGACCTGACCCGGCTCTCGGAGCTCGTCGAGGGCGACGGCATGAGCTACGGCCCGGACGAGTACGACCCCTTCGGGACCGAAGGCGCTCGCCTCTCGAAGCCGTTGATCACGGCCGTGCACGGGATGTGCTTCGCGGGCGGGATGGAGCTCGCTCTCGCCGGCGACATGATCATCGCCGCGGAGGGCACCTTCTTCGGTCAGCCCGAGGTTGCTCGCGGCCTCTTCGCCTTCGGCGGCGGCGCCGCTCGCTGGAGCGACCGGATCGGCTGGGGCAACGCCATGCGCTACCTGCTCACCGGGGACGCCCTGGACGCGACCGAGGCGCACCGGCTCGGCCTGGTCCAGGAGGTCGTTCCGGCCGACCAGCTCAAGGCCCGGGCGACCGAGCTCGCCACGATGGTTGCGAGTGCCGCGCCGCTCGGCGTGCGCGACACCCTCTCCGTGGCGCGGAAGGTGCACGACGAGGGTCTACAGGCGGGCCTCGACCTGATCGCGCCGCTGCGCACGCAGATCCTCGGCACCCAGGACGCGGCCGAGGGCCTGGCGTCGTTCAAGGAGCGTCGGGCCGGCAACTACGTGGGCCGCTGAGCTCCCCGGACCCCCACTCGCAAGCACCATCCACCACACAACTCACGATCTGAGGACTCACCGATGCGCGAAGCTGTCATCGTCTCCACTGCCCGTACGCCGATCGGAAAGGCCTACCGGGGAGCCTTCAACGACACACACCCGACCACGATGGGCGGACATGTCGTCAAGCACGCCGTCGAGCGGGCGGGGATCGATCCCGACGAGGTCCAGGACATCACGGTCGGGCTCGCCATGCCCTCCGACGTCGCGGCCGGCGGCATCGCCCGCCAGATCGCGGTGCGCGCCGGGCTGCCGGTCTCCGTCCCGGGCAGCACCCTGAACAAGTTCTGCACCTCGGGCCTCGAGGCGGTCGCGTTCGCGTCGTACAAGGTGCTGAACGAGGGCCTGGACGTCGCCGTCGGTGGCGGGGTCGAGTCGATCAGCATGGTGCAGGTGCCCGGGTTCCAGTTCATGACCCCGGAGCCGTGGATCGAGAAGAACAAGCCGGACTTCTACACCCACATGATCGACACCGCGGAGGTTGTGTACGACCGGTACAAGGTCAGCCGGGACATCCAGGACGAGCTCTCCTTCCAGAGCCAGCAGCGGACCGCGCGGGCTCAGGCCGAAGGGAAGTTCGACGACGAGATCGTGCCGATGGAGACCTCGAAGAAGATCGTCGACAAGGAGACCGGCGAGGTCTCGTACCAGACGGTGACCCTGACCAAGGACGAGGGCAACCGGCCGGACACCACCCTGGAGGGACTGCAGGCCCTCAAGCCGGTCGTCCGCCCCGAGGGTTGTGTCACGGCCGGCAACGCCAGCCAGCTCTCGGACGGGGCTTCGGCCGTCGTCGTGATGAGTGGTGAGGAGGCCGAGCGCCGCGGCGCGCAGCCGCTGGGATACTTCCGCGGCTACACGAGCGTCGGGCTCGAGCCGGACGAGATGGGCATCGGCCCTGTCTTCGCGGTCCCGCGGCTGCTCGAGCGGTTCGGCCTGAAGATCTCCGACATCGACCTGTGGGAGCTCAACGAGGCCTTCGCCGTGCAGGTTGCCTACTGCCGCGACCAGCTCGGCATCCCCGACGAGCTGCTGAACGTCAACGGCGGCGCGATCTCCATCGGCCACCCGTACGGGATGACCGGCGCGCGCCAGGTCGGGCACGCGCTGATCGAGGGCAAGCGGCGCGGTGCGAAGTACGTCGTGACGACCATGTGCGCGGCCACCGGCATGGGCGCTGCAGGGCTGTTCGAGGTCGCCTGACCCGGACCCCTGTCTCCTGCAGCGAGCCGCTGCACCCGAACCGCAGCTCGACCTCGTCGCTCGGACCCTGCACGCCCCTCACGGGCGGCGGGGATCCTGACGAGGTCGAGCTGTCCGGCTTTCAGGGCCCGGAGGAGGTCGGCGCGAGCGTCGGCCCGAACCGCGGTGCGGGGTGCGGGAAGCGCTGGTCGGTACATTGACATGAGAGTGAGTGTTCTCTATCTTTACGTGACAGCCACCACACCCCAGCTGCGCGGACGAGTCGTCACGACCCCGGGCACACGCGAGCGAGGACCCGGCACGTGAAACTCGAGCACTCATTCCACGTCGACGAGCACATCGATGCGGCATGGGACGTTCTCAACGACGTTCGCAGAACGGCCCTGTGCATGCCGGGAGCCTCCGTCGACACCGTCGACGGCGACGACATCACCGGTCGGTGCAAGGTCAAGCTCGGGCCGATCGAGCTGACCTACCGGGGACAGGCGAAGTTCCTGGAGCGTGACTCCGCGACCCACAGGATCGTGCTGCAGGGCCAGGGCCAGGACGGCACGAACGGGCGCGCGGCGCTCACCGTGGTGGCGAACCTGACTGCTGACGGCGCGCGGACGCGCGTGGACCTCGAGACCGACCTCAAGCTCACCGGCAAGCCCGCTCAGTTCGGACGTGGCGTGATGGCCGACGTCGGCGACCGGATCATCGGCCAGTTCGCCGATGCCCTCGCCAAGCAGCTGGCCGAGGACGAGCTCGCCCCCCAGGACGTCGAGCCGCTGTCGTCGGTCAGCGGCCCTGGCTCCGGGGCAGCAGAACCCCTGGACCTCCTCGCGGTCGCCAGCGGTGCGCTGGTCCGACGTACGGCGACGGTGGCGATCCCGCTGGTGGCGGTGCTCGTCCTCGCCTTCGGTGCACGACGAGCGTCACGACGCCGGGCTCGTCGACGGTAGAACGGCCCACCCTCGATGCAACGGAGCCCCCAGTCATGACACACGACGCGATCACGAAGTCCGCCGGCTCGCACCGCGTGGCGATCTCCTACGCGCTCAACGGAGAACCGGTGAGCTGCGAGGTGGACGCGCGGACCCTTCTGGTCCACCACCTGCGCGAGGAGCGCAACCTCACGGGCACCCACGTCGGCTGCGACACCAGCCAGTGCGGCGCCTGTGCGGTCCACATCGACGGGCGCGCGGTGAAGTCGTGCACGGTCCTCGCGGTCCAGGTCGACCACTCCGAGGTGACGACGATCGAAGGTGTGCGAGGGCAGGGCCCAGATGGGCTGCACCCGATCCAGGAGGCGTTGCGGCGCAAGCACGGCCTGCAGTGCGGCTTCTGCACGCCCGGCATCGTGATGACGGCTCTGGACCTCCTCGACAGCGAGGAGCCGCTGACGACCGAGCAGGTCCAGCACGGGCTCATCGGCAACATCTGCCGCTGCACGGGCTACCAGAACATCGTCGATGCCCTGGTCGAGGTGTCCGCGTCGACGTCGAGCGACACCCATGAGTAGTGCCCCGGCGTCGGACGCCGCAACGTCGACGCAGTACGTCGGCGAGTCCGTGCCGCGACGCGAGGACCTCCGGTTCCTCACCGGCACCGGGACGTTCTCGGAGGACATCACCCTGACCGGGATGCTGCACGCGTCGCTGGTGCGCTCGACCCTCGCCCACGCGGACATCGTCTCGATCAACACCGCGGCCGCTCGCGCACAGCCCGGCGTCGTCGCGGTCTTCACCGCAGCCGACTTCGGCGACGACGAGATGGGCACGGTCCCGACCGACTGGACCTTGCCGATCATGGACGGCATTCCCGAGCGCTACCCCCTGGCCCGGGACGCCGTGAAGTACGTCGGCGAGGCCGTGGCGGTCGTGATCGCCGAGACCCGAGTCCAGGCCGACGACGCCGTCTTCCACGTCGACGTCGAGTACTCCGAGCGGCTCGCGGTGGTCGACACCGAAGGAGCCGCGGCAGAGGGTGCACCCCAGGTGCACGACCGTTACGAGCGCAACACGTCGTACCTCTGGCACCTCGGCTCCGGGGACTGGGACGCCGTGGCCGCGACGGCCGACCATGTGGTCGACCTCCGGCTGGTCAACCAGCGAGTGCACGCGTGCTCCCTGGAAGCGCGCGTCTCGATCGCGGACTACCAGGTGGGCACGGGCACGCTCACGCTGTACCTCGGGACCCAGAACGTGCACGTCGTGCGCCGCAACCTGTCCCTGGCGATCGGCATTCCCGAGAACCGCATCCGCGTGGTCACACCTGCGGTCGGCGGTGCGTTCGGCTCGAAGCTGTGCCTGTATCCCGAGGACGTGATCGTCTCCGCCGTGAGCCGGCGACTGCGCCGGCCCGTGCGATGGGCGGAGACCCGGGCCGAGCACTTCACCGGCACCTCCGGCGGGCGGGACCACGTCGAGTACGTGTCGCTGGCCGCGGACGATCAGGGCAAGATCCTCGGCCTGAAGGTGACCACGTACGCCAACCTGGGCGCCTACGTCTCCGGCATGGGCGCCGGCATCCCGGTGGTCGCGGGCATGGCCTATCCGGGCGTCTACGACATCGAGGTCGCCGACGTCGACATCCACGGGCTCTTCACCAACACGAGCACGACCGAGACCTACCGCGGCGCCGGCCGGCCGGAGGCCGCCTACCTGATCGAGCGGGCGGTCGACGAGCTCGCCGCCAAGTCGGGCATCGACCGCGTCGAGCTGCGCCGTCGCAACTTCATCCAGCCCGACCAGTTCCCGTACTCGAACTCCACAGGAATGACCTACGACTCGGGCGACTACGAGCGGGCGCTGGACAAGGCACTGGAGATGATCGGCTGGGACCAGCTCGTGGAGGAGCAGGCAGCAGCCCGGTCCGAGGGCAGGATCGTCGGGCTCGGACTCAGCGTGTACACCGAGTTCGCCGGGTTCGGGGACTCCTACCAGCTGCAGCTCATCGGCTTCGACCGGGCGACCTGGGAGCAGTCGGTCATCACGGTGACCAGGACCGGCTCGGTGATCGTCCAGGTCGGCATCGATGCCGCCGGCCAGGGCCATGAGACCTCGATCGCCCAGATCGTGGCGACCGAGCTGGGGGTGCCCATCGACGACGTCGAGGTGCTCCAGGGTGACACCGACATCGTCCACTTCGGCACCGGCACGTTCAACTCGCGGTCGATGTCCAGCGGCGGCACCGCAGCGGCCCTCGCCGCACGGAAGATCCTGGCCAAGGCGACCGTGCTCGCTGCGCACATGCTCGGCGCCGACGTCGAGGACGTCGCGTACGCCAACGGAGTCTTCAGCAAGGGCCCGGACGGCGGCCCGCAGGTGACCTTCGAGGAGGTCGCCGTAGAGGCATGGCGTGGAGTCGACCTCCCGGAGGGCATGGAGGCGACGCTGAAGGAGATGGCGGTCTTCGACCCGAAGGGGTTCACGGCTCCGTTCGGAGTCCACGTCGCCGCAGTCGAGATCGACCGCGACACCGGTGCGGTCACGATCGACCGTTTCGTCGCGGTCGACGACTGCGGGAACCTGATCAACCCGAAGCTCGCGGACGGCCAGATCCAGGGAGGCGTCGCGCAGGGCATCGGGCAGGCGCTCTACGAAGGTCTCACCTGGGACGAGGACGGCCAGCCGACGACGGCCAGCTTCATGCAGTACGCCGTGCCGCGAGCCCACCACCTGCCTCGGCTGGAGACCGGACACACCATCACCCCGTCGCCCGTCAACCCGCTCGGGGTCAAGGGCATCGGTGAGTCGGGTGCCATCGGTTCCCAGCCCGCGGTGGTGAACGCCGTCATGGATGCGGTGCGCCCGCTCGGCGTCGGCAACCTCGACATGCCGCTCACGCCGGCCAAGGTGTGGACCGCACTGCAGGAGGTCGCGAAGTGATCCCGTCGTCGTTCGCCTACGCCGCCCCGGAGACGCTCCAGGACGCCTTGTCGATCCTGGCGTCGAACGCCGACGACACCAAGGTGATGGCCGGCGGTCAGAGCCTGATCCCGCTGCTCAAGCTCCGTCTCGCCAGCCCGGCCGTGGTGATGGACATCTCCCGGCTGGACGACCTGCGGAGGATCGAGCGGACACCCTCAGGGTTCAGGATCGGCGCACTGGTCACGCACGAGGGCCTCATCAGTGACGAGCACGTCGCCCGGAGCTGGCCGATCGTCGAGGATGCCGGCGAAGACCTGGCCGACGCCCTGGTGCGCAACCGGGGGACGTTCGGCGGGTCGTTGGCCCACGCCGACCCGGCCGGAGACTGGCCCGCGGTGGCGCTGGCGACGGACGCCGTCGTGCACGTCCGGAGCCTGCGTGGCGCACGGAGGATCCCGATCGGCGACCTCTTCACCTACCTGTTCACCGCCGACATCGCCGACGACGAGATCCTCACCCACGTCGAGCTCCCGGAGCCGGCGCCCGGCACCGTCACGGCGTACGTGAAGATCGCCCACCCTGCCTCGGGCTATGCGGTGGCCGCGGCCGCGGTCAGCCTCACCGTCGACCCGGACGGCACCTGCCGATCCGCGCGGGTCGCGTTGACCGGCGTCGCGACCACGCCGCTGCGGTCGGCCGGTGCGGAGCGTGCGCTCGAAGGGGCCGTGCTCGACGCCGACACGGTCGCGCGTGCCGTCGAGCACGCGGCCGACGGCGTGGATGTCATCGGTGACAGCTACGCGCCCGTGGAGTACCGCAGACATCTCATCGGAGTCGTGACCGGTCGCGCGATCCAGCGCGCGCTGGATCGCCGACCCTGACAACCACCCACCAAACCGAGGAAAGTCGACCCTGATGACCGAACAGCTGAAGTTCTTCTCCGACGAGTGGTGCGCCGCCGCCGCTGCTGCGCACCACGGCGAGCTCGCAGAGCGCCAGGCGAAGGCCCTGAAGGATCCCGCCAACTTCAATCGAATCCTGGGGTTCGGCGTCAGTGATCGGCCGGACCTGGTCACGCACGTCGAGATCGTGGCCGGTCGCGTGGTGAAGTGGACGGCGACCGAGCTCTACCCGGACGACCAGATCTTCGCCGCGTTCAGCGGGAAGGTCGAGCACTTCCGTGAGGCTGCCGAGGGAAAGACTCCGGCGGCGAACCTCGTCATGGGGGGCAAGGTGCGCCTGGTCAAGGGGGCGATGAAGGACGCCATCGAGAACGCACGTGCGCTGAACGTCCTGCTCGGCGCGTGGGGTGAGCTGTCGACCGACTGGGACGTCTGAGGCAGCGTTCGACCGCGCTGACAGCCGAGCACGAACGCGGCGAACGCGACCAATGGGTTCGCCACCGACGGAGAGGAGAGACCGATGCGCGACATCGTCGACGGGTTGATCGCCTGGCGCTCCCGGGGTGAACCGTTCGCTCTCGCCACGGTGATCCGGACCTGGAGCTCTGCTCCCCGCCCGGCCGGTACGACGATGGCGGTCTCGGCATCGGGGGAGGTGCTCGGCAGCATCTCCGGCGGATGCGTCGAAGGAGAGACCTACGGGCTGGCGCAGCAGGTCATCGTGAGTGGTTGGGCAGAAGTGAGGCGCTTCGGCGTCACCGACGACGACGCGTTCGCCGCCGGTCTCACCTGCGGAGGCACGATCGAGGTGTTCGTCGAGCCTGTCGGCGACGAGCAGTACCCGATGCTCGACAGGATCCTCGACGCGATCAAGGGTCATCGCCCGATCGTGCTCGCCACCGTCACCTCCGGGACCCACGTCGGACACCACTTCTCCCTGGACGAGGACGGGTTCAACGGACCCGTGGCCGCCCTCGGGTCCCAGAACGATCTGCTGCCCCGGATGGCTGCGATGCTGAGCACGTCCGGCACCGACGTCGCCGAGGTCGAACAGGCAACCGGTGCGCCGACGCCGGCCTCGGTGTTCGTCCAGTCGTTCGCCCCGCCTCCGCGCATGATCGTCTTCGGGGCCATCGACTTCGCCGCCGCCGTGGCGAGCATCGGACGGTTCCTCGGCTACCACGTCACCGTGTGCGACGCGAGGGCCGTGTTCACGACCCCGGCGCGGTTCCCCGACGTCGACCGCCTGGTCGTGGACTGGCCGCACCGGTTCCTGGCGACGGAGAAGGTCGACGAGAGCACGGTGCTCTGCGTCCTCACCCACGACGAGAAGTTCGACATCCCGCTCCTCAAGGTCGCGCTGCAGACGAGGGCCGGCTACATCGGCGTGATGGGTAGCCGGCGTACCCACGCACGACGCGTCGAGGCCCTGCGAGACGTGCAGGTGCCCGAGTGGCAGCTCGCGAGGCTGTCCTCGCCGATCGGGCTGGACCTCGGCGCGCGCACGCCGGAGGAGACCGCGGTCTCGATCGCCGCCGAGATCATCGCCACGACACGGGGCGGCAGCGGCGTCTCGCTCCGCGACTGCCGAGGCGCGATTCATCGTGACGCCGTCGCCGTGCCGGGCGAGGACACGACCGGCGCCTTGTCTCGTCAGCCGACCGACCGACACGACCTGGTTCCACAGCAGTGAGCGCCCGACATGCCCGACGACGCCCCCATCAACCGCCCGCGCGCAGTCCCAAGGAGAAGTGATGGCCAACCCGGCTACGAGTGACTACCAGGTCACTCTCGACGACGGCTCCGACGCCAACGGCATCGCCGGCGTCGTGGCAACCCTTCTGAGCCAGAACCTCGAGGCCTTTCCCGATCGGATCCGGCTGGCGCGCAAGCTGACCCGGCCGGTGACGATCAGCACCACCGACATCGACAGCACCTGCACCGTCACCTGCGGGTCGAGTGCAGTCATGATCTCCAACGATGTCGTCGGCAAGCCCAGCGTGACGGTGACGGCGACCGTCGAGCAGATCCTCGACCTGTCCCAGCTGAAGATGAAGGCGTCCGGGCTGCTGCCCGTCGGCTTCTTCACCAGGCGCGGGGGCCGGATCCTGGGCGCCATCGCCACCCGCAGCCTCAAGGTGCGAGGCTTGATCACCCATCCGGTCACGGCGCTGCGCGTGATCGCTCTCCTGTCGGTGGTGTCGTGATGCTCAACGTCGCGCAGATCCTGTCGGACGCTCGGGCGAACGCGCCGCAGCGAGTGGCGCTGCGTTTCGGTGACCTGGCCATGCCGGTCGAGATGCTCGACGACCTCGCGCGCCAGTGTGCCCGGCTGTTCGCGGGTGCCGGCGCAGGGCCGGGTCATCGGGTGGCCATGGTGATGCCGAACGTGCCGCAGTTCCCGATCGTGTACTACGCCGCGCTGCGGACCGGCGCAACGATCGTTCCGCTGTCACCCCTGATGAGCGCGGGGGAGTTCGAGTTCATCTTCCGTGACTGCAAGCCGACGGTCGTCGTCGCGTGGAGCGGCTTCCACCAGGCTGCTGCGAAGGCCGCGGAAGCCTGCGGCGTACAGGTGGTGTACTCCGCGGGACCTCCCGGCGGACCGGACACCGGGCTGCCCGACCTCCTGGAAAGTGCTGCAGCGGCACCGGCCGCTGACGACGCGATCGTCCGGACCGACCCGTCCGACCTCGCGGTGATCATCTACACATCGGGGACCACCGGCTCGCCGAAGGGTGCCGCGCTGACCCACGACAACCTGATGTGGAACACCCGCCTCTTCAGCCAGGCCGTGGGCCTGCTCGAGGGCGACGTCGCGCTCGCCACGTTGCCGTTCTTCCACTCCTTCGGGCAGACCTGCATCATGAACGCCGGCCTCGGCTCAGGCGTCGAGATGGTGCTTCAGCCGCGCTTCGACGCGGCCGGAGCCCTCGACCTCATCGAGCGGCACAAGATCACCCTGTTCATGGGCGTGCCGAGCATGCACGCAGCGCTGCTGGCGGAACAGCGCTCGCAGCCGCGCGACGTGTCCTCGCTCCGGTGGCTGGCTTCGGGCGGGAGCGGTCTGGCGGCCGGACTCCGGGAGGAGCTCTTCGGTGAGTTCGGGGTGCCGCTGTACGAGGGCTACGGCCTTTCGGAGACCTCTCCGATCACGCACGTCTGCGGTCCCGGCCGGCACAAGCCCGGCAAGGTCGGTCCCCCGATGTGGGGCATCGAGCAGCGGGTCGTCGGCGACGACGGGACACCGCTCCCGGTCGGTGCCGTCGGTGAGCTGCACGTGCGGGGGCACGCGATCATGGCGGGCTACTTCGGCCGCCCGGATGCGACGGACGCGGTGATCGACGCCGACGGCTGGTTCGCAACGGGCGACATCGTCACGATCGACGAGGACGGCTTCGTAGAGATCGTGGACCGGAAGAAGGACATCATCATCCGCAACGGCCACAACGTGTACCCCTCGGACATCGAGACGGTGCTGAGCGAGCACCCAGCGGTGCACTTGTCGGCCGTGATCGCCGTGCCGGACGACAGGGTCGGCGAAGAG
This sequence comes from Marmoricola sp. URHA0025 HA25, assembly GCF_054059435.1. NCBI lineage: Bacteria > Bacillati > Actinomycetota > Actinomycetes > Propionibacteriales > Nocardioidaceae > Marmoricola > Marmoricola sp. URHA0025 HA25. The sequence continues at coordinate 3,737,940 of NZ_JBSSCD010000001.1, read as the reverse complement.
GTCGCTGCCGTCGTGATGCTGAAGGCTGGTGCCGAGGCGACAACCGATGAGATCACCGCGTTCGTCAAGGAGCGGGTGGCGGCAGACAAGTACCCCCGGATCGTGCGGATCGTCGACGAGCTCCCGCTCGGACCGACCGGGAAGGTGCTCAAACGGGCGATCGAAGTGCCGATGATCGACCCCACGTAGGCATCGGCCGGTCGAGGAGCCGTCTCGTGACCCGGAGGATCGTCGTCCCCGCCAGGTGGCGACTCCACGGGCACGACGACCTCGACTCCGCCGCGGATGTGCAGTTTGCTTTCCGAACTCGGGATTGTGCTTTGCCCTCACACGACGAGGAATGGTCCTTGCGCGACACCGACCTACCCATCCGGGCGTCGGTGCTCGACGGCCTGTCGGCGCTGGTCACCGAGCTCGGCGGCTCGGGCGACGACTTCTTGGCCGCCTACGGGGTCGATGCCCTCACTCCCACCAGTCGCGATGCCTTCATCAGCCTGCGCCTCGTGGAGCGGATCCTGGACGATGCTGCGCACCAGCTCGACGCCTTCGACGTCGGCCTGCGGATGGCTGCCCAGCAGGACCTCAACATCCTGGGTCCGCTTGCGATTGCCATGGAGAACTCCCCCACCGTCGGCGACGCGCTCGAGTGCGCGAACCGCTTCCTTTTCGTGCTGAGCCCCGCCCTTTCCCACGCGGTCGTCCCGGACCCCCTCGGAAACCCGGGGGTCCTCGGTGTCCGCTTCGCCAACAGTCTCGGTGACGGTTGGCCCCAGGGCATCGACTACGGGCTCGGGGTGACGCATCGCGCGGTCGCTCTGGTCGCCGGAGGCGTGCCGTACGGGCTCCGATCGGTCCAGCTGCCGCACGCGCGGCTCGCTCCGGAAAGCGTCTATCGCGACCACTTCGGTGCGGAGGTCGCGTTCGACTGTCCTGATGCGGTCCTGCGCGTGCCGCGGCAGATCATGGACCTGCCGGTGCAGGGAGGCAACCACCTCCTGCTCGACATCGCAATGGACTTCCTCGAGTCGCACTTCAGCGATCGGGCCGTGCCGGTCTCCGAGCTGGTCTCGGTGATCCTGACAGCCCAGCTGGGGCCCGAGCAGCCTGATCTCGCCAAGGCCGCCCGCCTCCTCGATCTCCATCCACGGTCACTCCAGCGCCTGCTCACGTCAGAGGGCGTCGGGTTCAAGGACCTGGTGGACCGGGCGCGCCGTCAGCACGCGCTGGACCTGATCACGACCACCAGGCTCTCGTTCTCGCAGATCGCCGCTCTCGTGGGCATGCGCGAGCAGTCGAGCCTGACCCGTGCGGCACGCCGGTGGTTCGGCATGTCGCCGTCCCAGCTTCGGAGCTCCGGGCGGGGCCCGATGACACCAGCCGGCTCGACCGACCCGATCAGTGCTGAATTCGGCGCGTGGTCGGCGAGGCCCGAGGCGTAGCCGGAATGTCGCGCTGGCCGGAGCCGAACCCTTCACCGAGTGACTACTCGAGGGTGAGCAACGGCCGAGGCGCGGTGCTCGTCCGCAGCATCGAGGGCTTCGACCGGGCCCGGGAGCGCTACCCGCAGGTCTCCGCGCCGGTCACCCTGGTCTACAGCGAGAACGACTGGTCCCGACCCTCCGAACGCGATCGTGTGGCGGACGCGCTGGTCGACGTCCACCGCATCACGCTGCCCCGCACCGGCCACTTCTCCGCGTTGGAGCGCTCCGAGGCGATGGCGCGGATCCTCCTCGACGTGGGCCCGAGCTGAACCAACACCCGCACCGAGCTCGACCACCGTCATCCCGCCTTCGGGAATGGCGAAGCCGCAGGCCAGCGAGCTGACCTGCGGCTTCGTGTGTGGTGGGCAGGGGCGGGGTCGAACCGCCGACCTTCCACTTTTCAGGCAGAACGAAACCGCAGGTCAGAAGGCAGATCTGGAGGTTCGTGCACCCCACGTGCCCCATCACTTGGTCGTTACCGATCTCGGGAGCTTGGCCGCATCGCCATACTCGGCGATCACGCTCAAGGCCTCAGCGATCGCCTCGTCCCGACCGTTGACCGTGTGGAGGTACCTCATCGCGGCAGCCGGTGAGCTGTGGCCGAGTCGCTTCATCAGGTCAGCCAGCGTGGCGCCCGTCGCCGCGGCGAGCGTCTGACCTGTGTGCCGCAGGTCGTGGAACCGAAAGCCCTCCATGCCAAGTCGGTCGCGCGCACGGGAGAACGCCTGGGTCAGCGTGTCGCCCGGCATCGGTCCGCCGCTCCTCGACACAAACAGGCGACTCTCGCCGGCGTGCGTCCGGAGGTGTTGGCGGAGGTACGGGATTACATGAGGTGGCAGCGCCACAGTTCGATAGCCGGCATCGGTCTTGGGCTTGGCATCGAAGCGGGAGCGTGACGAGAGCAACTCGACCTGATTCCGGTGGACACTGACAGTTCCGGCTTCGAGGTCCAGGTCCGCACGGCGCAGCGCCAGGATCTCGCCGCGCCGCAGGCCACCCCAAGCCGCCAGGATGACGGCCGCCTTGTAAGGACCGGGAACCTCGTTGACGAGGGCGGCGACCTGCATCGGCGACGCTACGGTGCGGCGCTTGGCGCGAGTGGTGCCGGCGCCGGGTATCTGGCAGGGGTTCTTGGCCAATATCCCCTCCCGGACGGCGGTGTTGAGGATCGCGCGCAGCAAGCGGTACGACTGGTCGATCGAGGTGTTGCCGCCCTTACCGCGCATCGCGGAGGCGTACCACGTGCGTACCCGCGCCGGGGTCAACGACTTGACGGGTACCTCGGCGAGCGGCGCGAGGTGAATACGCAGGTTGCGCTCGTGTGTCTCTCGCGACCTCGGGCCGAGCCGACGGTTGTCCTCGAGCCACTGCTCGGCGTACTCGAGGAACGGTGTGCTTCCACCCGTTTCATCGAGCCATGTGCCGCGGCTGATGTCGAGCTCGGCTGCGGACAGCCACCGGTCGGCGTCCGTCTTCGTGGCAAAGGTGTGGGGCGCAGTCTGTCGGCTGCCTGAGGGCCCGACGAACGACGCCTGCCAACGACCCGAAGGGAGCTTGCGGATTTTGCCGAAGCGGCGGCGGTTCCTCATCCGACTGCGCTCCTGCTCTGCCAGCCGTCAGGCGGCGTCACGCGCCCCGCCTCGACGAAAGCCTCAAGATCCCGTTCGGCGATTCGTACGTGTCGGCCGACGTGGTGAAAGCAAATCCGGCGCTCGGCGATCAGTCGCCGGACGAACCTCGGTGTCGTGTTGAGGGCGTCCGCTGCCTGGTCGACCGTCAGCAGCTTCTCAAGTGACATGATCGCCTCCGATCTGGGTCGCGCGGCTTCCTGGTCGGCGCGACGGCCGTCCTGCGCACGTCGGCAGCCCTACGCGCCGGATCCAATGGGGGATCGACCTGGCGAATCTGGTTCGTGCTGGTCGGAGCGATGGTGCGACCGAGCCGCTCGCTGATCACAGCTGTCGGGATCCCGGTCTCGATCGCAGCGACGACGTACGCCTGGCGCATCGTCTGAAATGGGACGACGGGTAGACCGGCCTTCTGGCAGTGCCGGTGGAACAGGACCTCGACGGACTTCGGATGCAGCGGCGCTTCGTCCGCCCACACGAAGAGGCGCTTCGAGCGCTGGTCGTCGCCAGAGACGTCCTTGTCCCAGGCGATGACATGTTCGCGGAGCGCTTCGTGGGCATCCGGGTCGAGGGCGTAACTGCGTGCTATGCCAAAGGGCATTTCACGGTGCTTCTCGGCATCGGCAGGACTCGTGCTCAGACGGGTCTCCTGCAGGTCGACGTCTTGTCGTCGAAGGTCGAGCAATCTCTTAATCGGGATCCCAGTTGTCGCGATGAGCATCCAGAGCGCAAAGAACCGGTCGTTGCGAACCTGGTCGACGAAGTCGCCGAGTTGCTGCGGCGTCCACGTCATGGGCTGGAGTGGATGCTTCGGTGTTGTCACAACATCTCCCAAGAGCTTGGTCCTGACGTCGATCGAACACTGCTGATGCGGTCCGCAGAAGATGGCACCGGGTAACAGCGGTGATACCTGGTTATCCACAGGTTCTCGATTGCCACTGGGTTCCTGTCCCCGCCATGTGCTGCACTCAAAGGGCGACGAACCTTCTCGGGACCGGAGCAGCAGTGGAGACACGACTCAAGGCATCACGTCAGGCACGCGGCTGGTCACAGTTGCATCTTGTTGCGGAACTCGAGCGTGCATGCACCGCGCGAGGCATCGGGCCGCCGACCCGCGCAAGTCTGAAGACCCAGGTTTCCCGCTGGGAGAACGGCCATATCGAGCCGGACGACCTGTACTCGTCATTGCTGGCCGAGGTCTACGGCACGACGCCCGCGGACCTGGGGCTGCGGTCGCAGTCAACGCTGTGGGAGCCGCGTGCCGGCGCCCTCGGCCGGCCCTCGGCCGAGCTCGTCGAGTCCCTACGGGGCGTTCTCAACGAGTACACCCGGACTGACAACGCCGTGGGGCCCGGTCACTTGATCGGGCTTTCGGTCCAGCATGTTGTCGAGCTCCAGCAACTGGCGTTGAACGCACGCGGTTCCTTGCGCGGCGAGATTATGGCGCTGTGTTCGCGGTTCGCCGAGTTCGCCGGCTGGCTCTGTCAGGACGCTGGTGATCTTCTGGAGGCCGAGCGCTGGACTGACCGAGCCTTGGACTTCATCGAGGGCTCTGACGACGCGCAGGCCCGAGCCTACTTGCTGATGCGGAAGAGTGCCGTCGCCGCTGAGCGAGGTGAGCCGCTGCGCGCGGTCAACTTGGCCGAGGCCGCGTCGGGGCGAGACGCAGCGCAACTGAACCTCAAGCTGCAGGCCGTGATTGCCCGCCAGCTTGCGATTGCCCATGCATTGAGCGGAAACGCGCCCGAAAGCGACCGCGCGGCCGAGACGGCCGTCGGTCTGGTGGTCACGGACGGCGAGGACACGCCCAACGAGTTGGCGTACTGCACGCCGGCCTACGTGCTGATGGAGACAGGTGCCGCGGCGGCTCGACTCCGCTCGTACGACCTCGCCGCTGACCGACTGTCGGAGGCCGTCTCGAGTTGGCCGGACGGCTTCAGACGCGATCAAGGCTTGGCCGTCGCTCGGCTGGCGATTGTGGAAGCAACCCGAGGCGAGATCGACATCGCGTGCGAACTCGGGAAGCGGGCCCTCGACCTCGCCGCGGTTGCCTCATCCGCGCGGACGCTGGCGCTGCTGAAGAGCCTCGAGAAGAGACTTGCTCGCCATCGTCGGTCTACGGTGGTCACTGAGTTCCGGAGCTACGCGGGCAAGCCGGACTGAGGCGCCGAGGAGGAGAGGTGGACTTCCTGCCCACCGCCACGTCAACCGACGAAGCAGACCGAAGCGCGAGCATTGCCGTCCTCCCCGTAGGGAGCTTCGAGCAGCACGGCAGCCACCTCCCGCTCGCGACGGACGCGATCGTCGCGTGCACTATCGCAAAGGCCGTCAGTGAGCATTACGACCTCATGCTCCTGCCCCCGATCACGATCTCCTGCTCCCACGAGCACAGCGACTTCGCCGGGACCGTGAGCATCAGCGCTCCGACCCTGCACGCCGTCATCCGCGACATCGCTGACTCACTCGAGCGCGGTGGCATTCGCAAACTGATCCTCGTCAACGGTCACGGCGGCAACTACGTCCTCGGCAATGTGGTCCAGGAGGCCAACGTCGGTGCGAGGCGGATGGCGCTCTTCCCGCATCGCGACGATTGGGAGCAGGCCCGCAAGGCGGGGGGGCTGGTCACCTCGAACCATGAGGACATGCACGGCGGCGAGCTCGAGACATCGATCCTGCTCCACGCGGCGCCCGATCAAGTCCGAAATGGTGCGGATGACTGGGTATCTCCGGAGCGCACGCACCTTCATCAGCTCGGCGTTGGTGCCTACTCGCGCTCCGGAATTGTCGGCCGCCCTTCGCTCGCGTCTGCCGACAAGGGCCGCTTGGTGCTCGATGAACTCGTCCGACTCTTGACGGCGCATCTAGAGCACCTGAAGCAGTAGCCGATGGCAGGTGGACAAGTCGGCTCACCAGGCCGATTGTCCACAAGTTCTCGGCGGCCTGCTGTGCAACGGGGCATCAGCTGCTCCACTCGGTTGCCCAGACCGTAAAGAGCAACGCTCGGGAGGTGCTCTGTCACCATGGCAACCGCAGACCACCGTGCTGCACGAACTGCGTCTTTCGGCGTGGGGCTCGTAGCGATCACCGCTGCGGTGATCAGCCTCTCTCATGTCCGCGCTCTGGCTCTGCGAGCCGGCGAGAGCGAGCTGACGTCGTGGCTGCTGCCAGTTTCGATCGACGGTGCCGTCGTGGCTGCCGTTTCGGTGCTGCTGGCCGATTCCCGTGCCGGCCGCCGGCCGGCACCACTGACCTGGCTGCTGCTGGCGCTCGGTCTTGTTGCTTCCCTGGCCGCCAACGTGGCATCGGCGGAGCCAACGGCAACGGCCAGGGCCGTAGCCGCCTGGCCGCCGGTCGCGCTGGCGCTCGGCATCGAGGTTCTTGCTGGTCTCACGCGCCGTAGCGACCGCGAAGCGATTCAGGCGCATGCCGGTGTGCGCCGGTGGGCTGTTTCGGCTAGGACCATTGGGCCGTCCGGCAACGGCAACGGCGTGGTCGCGAGCGGCCGGCCTGCCGACGGCATCTCCGGCAGGCGGCCGGTCAGCCAGTCGGCGAACGTCAGCGCTCAGCCGGCACGCCCTCGGCCTGGCGTAGATGACCGCGCTGCGGTGGACCGGATCCGTGCCCTGGACGCCGCGGCTTCTGGTGGCCGCGCATCGCGTCTGCAGATCCAGAAGGCGCTGGGTTGTGGTGGCTCTCGTGCGGCGCGGTTGGCGGAACTCGCTCGCCGGCCGGTTCCCGACTCGGCCAGCTGAGATCGAGGGCATTCGGTCGGGCCCCGACACACTGTGGCGTGGACCACATCCACACTCCGGTACTACCTCACGGTAACGACTCTCATCGGTTCTACCGTCCATGCACCGGCGCGGGCTCGACCCCGCGCTCCCTCCGACTCTTGTCGATGCGGTCTCCCACGGACCCGCGCCGGTTCCAAGCACGCGGCGGCAGTCTCGCGCCGGGTCGGTTGGAATCCGACTTTAGGCCCGGCAGAGGACGCGGCGCTTAAAGGGATAGGAATGACCACTCGTGGCAGGCGGGAGCGCTTCCTTGCGGTCAACAGCGATGCAGAGCGCCGCGCCCGGTCAGAAGCGCTGGTGGCGGAGATCGCCGACGCGCTAGCTGCTGCGGGCGAATACGTGGCTCGGATCGACGCGCAGCCGACTCAACGCGTCGTCGATTTCAACTGGGCAGCCCGGCAGGCGGGTCGGCGCTTGAGCATTCGCGTGCATGTGGACATGAAGTACTCCAGAGCTGAGCCCGATGGAAAGGCTCAAGTTCGGGTGACCCCACTGAACCCGCCGAGCTAGACCCACTTTCGGACTCCGATACTCAAGGAGCTGAAAGGAGAGGACACACCTTTTGCACCTCCGGTGAACAGGGCCGAATCGGGTCTCCTTCACGCTACGGTTCGGCCGGTCATGCAGGAGGTGTGTTGTCGATCGCTGGCTGCGTTCGGGGAGGGGGAACGTTGGTCGGCTGGGAGTCGGGTAGCCGGTTGAGTCGGGTGGGGCTGATGGCTTGTGGTCGAGCGCGAAAGGTTCGGCGAGAAATGTGGTCGGTGGTGAGCACGAGGGCGGCTCGCAATGTCGTAGGCGGGTGACAGAGTCCGAACCGGATGTGTGAAAGGAACCCCCGATGAGCGAGAAGAGCCAGCGAGCGTTGGTCGCGGAGGCGCGCAGGACCGCGCGTGATGCGCAGACGAAGCGGCGGGCGGACGCGCAAGCCCGGGACAAGCGGATCGAGGACCTCGCGGTGACGGTGATGGTTGCGGTCGCGGAGCGGAACCAGGTGGTCGAGCAGGCCGAGCGGCGCGCGGGGGAGGCGCTGCGGACTATGACCGAGGCTGAGGGGCTGAGCCTGAGCGAAGCGGTCGAGTGGTGCGGGGACGCGCTGGATGAGCGCGAGGCGACCCGGCTGCGGCGGATCGTGCACGAGAAGAAGCGGGCAGCCGTGGCGGCGACGGCAAAGCCGAGCCGCGACCCGGTGACGGCGTCTGTCTGAGTCGGGGGAGTCCGTGCCGGTACGCCGGATGGATGAGGCTGGCGTTGCCGCGCTCGCGGTGGCGCTGGCCGATCCGGTGCGGCCGGCGCGGTACCGGTCGAAGATCGTGACCGTGCCGGGAAACGACTGCATGTGGTGGACCGGAGCGGTCTCGGGCCGGTCGCGCCGGGAGGCGCAGAGCTGGGCACGGGGGGTTCTGGTTCGCGCCGGGGCGAGTGATCATCGCTCACCGGTTCGCGTACGCCGTGGTGCACGGGATCGAGTCGTTGGCAGAGACGCGGCAGCTCGGTGACCGCTGTGACAATCCGCTGTGTCAGCGGATCGCGCCGGGCCATGTCGAGCCGTCGAGCGCGCTGCGCAAACCGGCGCGAGTGGGCGGTGCGCCGCCACGACCTGGGCAGCCCGCTAGGGTCTTTTTCGTAGGTCATCATCACAAGGGCACTTGATGCGGCGCGCCACACACTCGACGCGCCACGGACCGACCAGCTGCTCCCCGGTGACGGTGTCTGACGAGCGATGGACCAGGTTGCCTAGGTCGGGATGATCGCGCTGGACATGGCGTCGACGCACTCCTCGCATCTGTCTCGCAATCAAGGTTCAAAGGCGACGTCCCAGTCTCGGCGCATGTTCAGTGCGCTTCGACCGCAAGCAGTCATTGTCGTACCGAACGACTTTGCGTGGACGCGCCGTTCAGCCTTGAGTTCGCGACTCCAAGAACCTAGCTCGACAACCTGGAACCACTTGTGGGGCTTCAGAGCTCTGTTGTTGCCTACCTTCGCCATGATGGCACCCATTGCCGAAGTCACGTGACCAGGAGTTCGGGCTCGGTCTTCTGGCGGACCTCGTCCTCGGTGACGTCCGGGGCGAGCTCGACCAGGTGCAGCCCGTCCGCCTCCACCTCGATCACCGCGAGGTCGGTGATGATCCGCTGGACGACCTTGCGGCCGGTGTAGGGCAGCGTGCACTCCTCGACGATCTTGTAGGACCCGTCGCGCGCGACGTGCTCCATCAGCACGATCACCCGCTTGGCGCCGTGGACGAGGTCCATCGCGCCGCCCATCCCTTTGACCATCTTCCCCGGGATCATCCAGTTGGCGATGTCACCGGTCTTCGAGACCTGCATCGCGCCGAGGATCGCGGCGTCGATCTTGCCGCCGCGGATCATCCCGAAGGACGTGGCGGAGTCGAAGAACGACGCCCCACGTCGCAGCGTCACGGTCTCCTTGCCGGCGTTGATCAGGTCCGGGTCCTCCTCGCCGGCGTAGGGGTACGGGCCGACGCCGAGGATGCCGTTCTCCGACTGCAGCACCAGCTCGACATCGTCGGAGACATAGTTGGGGACCAGCGTGGGCAGCCCGATGCCGAGGTTGACGTACGACCCGTCGGTCAGCTCCGCGGCGGCCCGGGCGGCCATCTGCTCGCGCGTCCAGCTCATGCCGGTTCCTTCCTGACGATGCGCTTCTCTATCCTCTTGTCGGCGGCCTGCTCCGGCGTCAGTGCCACCACCCGCTGCACGTAGACGCCGGGCGTGTGTACGTCGTTGGGGTCGAGCTCACCCGGTTCGACGAGGTGCTCGACCTCGGCGATCGTGAGCCGGCCGCACATCGCTGCCAGCGGGTTGAAGTTGCGGGCGGAGTCGCGGTAGACCAGGTTGCCGTGCCGGTCGCCCTTCCAGGCGCGCACCAGGCCGAAGTCCGCGACGATCGCCTCCTCCAGGACGTACTCCCGCTCACCGAAGACCCTCGTCTCCTTGGGCGGGCTGGAGACGATCACGTTGCCCTCGGTGTCGTATCGCCACGGCAGTCCGCCCTCGGCCACCTGGGTGCCACCGCCGGTCGCGGTGAAGAACGCCGCGATGCCCGAGCCGCCGGCCCGCATCCGCTCCGCCAGGGTGCCCTGCGGGGTGAGCTCCACCTCGAGCTCGCCGTGGAGGTACTGCCGGGCGAACTCCTTGTTCTCCCCCACGTACGACGCGATCACGCGCCGGAGCCGACCGGAGCTGAGGAGCACACCCAGACCGAAGTCGTCGATGCCTGCGTTATTGGACACGACCTCGAGCTGATTGGTGCCCGCTTCCAGGATCGCCTGGAGCAGCACCGAGGGAATGCCACAGAGACCGAAGCCGCCCACCGCGAGGGCGGCGCCGCTCGGGATGTCAGCGACTGCTGCCGCTGGGGAGTCACTGACCTTATCCATGGAAGAACCCAATGTGATCGTCCGTATGTGGTCAACGACTGACCGTTGAACTGACGCAGATCTCCCGTCAGATGAGTCATTTGAATCTAAGATGTTCACTCAATGGACACCCCAAACGATGTCATCGGTCGCGTCGCAGCGGTCCTGCGTGCACTCTCCGCGCAGGAGCCGAATGGTGCGACGACAGCGGCCCTCGTCCGGGAGGTCGACCTTGCTCGGGCGACCATCCACCGGATCCTGACGTCGCTTACGGCCCAGGGCTTGGTTGATCGTGATGACGCCGGCCGGTGGCTGCTTGGCCCGGAGCTCTACCTGTTCGGCACGATGGCCTCGGGTAGGTACGACCTTCGCAATGTCGCCCGACCTTGGGTGCGCCGCCTCGCGGAGGCAACCGGTGAAAGCGCCTTCTTCTCGACTGTTCGCGGTGACGAGACCGTGTGTCTCCTCCGGGAGGACGGAGCCTTCCCGATTCGTTCGCACGTCTTGTACGAGGGCGTGCGCTTTCCGCTCGGCGTGGTCTCGGCCGGGATAGCAGTGCTTGCTTTCCTTCCTGAAGGTGAGATCGAGGAGTACCTCCGATCACGCGACTTGACCGCGGCCTACGGCGAGTCGCACTCAGCCGGGGCAATCCAGGCCAGGCTGGAGCAAACTCGCAACGTCGGGTGGAGTCTCAACCCGGGCTTGATCGTCCCCGGCAGTTGGGGCATGGCCGCCGCAGTGTTCGCTGGAAACCGGCCGGTGGGCGCCCTGACGCTGACTGGAATTGAAGCTCGATTCGGTCCCGAGAGGGTGCCGGAGCTGGGCGCGCTGCTACTCAAGGCGGCTCACGGCCTGGGTCGAGCAGCACAGGGCGAACAAGCGCCGTCTCGTACTTAGGAATCTGCTCCAGAGTCCCAGAGTGGGCTGAGCAAGGCTTCCCGCCACGCCTCGGGAGCGAGCGGTGTGGGTCCGTTGGCTTCACGAACCTCCCGGATCGCCCGGGGGCATGTGAGTCGCGCGGGAGATTACTTGGATCCCGCCGGTGCTCTGGTCAACGGGACGGGTGTGAATCGACTGGTCGGTCATCTAGTCGGTCATGGCAGACTGCTCCTTGTAACTAATAGAACTAACTGCCAAGATCAGTCTTTCGAAAACCGGCCTCTCTTTGGGCCTGTCGGTCCCGGGACTTCGGAAAGGACGGGCTCTGGTGACGGGTGTGGACAGCCGCGTGCCGGATGCCGCCCGCGCTCACGGGCGGGTTCGCGCTTCGCCCTCGATGCTCTGGTGAGCTGGAATGGCACAGTGACGGGAGAGACGACGAGCAGGACCTGCACCGGGAATGCAACGGTGTTGGTGTTAGCCGGGTGGCTGCGTGACTGAGAGCCCCGAGGCCCCGGCCGCGCCGTCCGCCGCTGGGATGGTCCGGACAGGCGTCTACTGGCAGCGCGAGGTGTACGAGCTGGCGCGGTCGGCGTACATCGCCGACCTCGACGCCGCGCCGGCCGGCCCGGAGTTCTTCGTCGACTGGCTGCGCCAGGCCCTCGAGGAGCACGCGTCCATGGATCCGCGGACCAGAGCTGATTGTGCCGCGCAGCTGCCTGAGGTCACGCCCGGGCGCGGGTTCAACCAGATGTACCCGTTGTCCGCCGAGCTGCTCGAGCAGGTCCGGGAGGCGATTGTCGAGGACCGCAGACAGCTGGGCCGCGCCTCATCACGCTCCGCGTTCGTCCGCGAGGCCGTCCTGGTGGCCGTCGACGCCGCCCGCCGTCGCCGCGGCGGAACTCTGCCGCCTCCGCCTCACCGGCTGCCCAACCGTCGGCCTCGGCGATTCGGCTGACGCTGTCGTCCCAGGTGGCCGATGAGGTCAGATTCGCGCCTGCGTGAGCACCGGGACGACCTGGAATGCCTTCTGTGGGTAGCGGGCGAGCGCCTGCGCATCCGGACAGGAGGCGATGTGATGCCAGTCATCACCCACTACGTCGACGCCGCCGCCGAGCTCGCCGAAGCCACCCGGCCCGCGCTCCGCGATCACGGCCTCGTCGCACCGTCTCGTGCCGTCGTACGACGACTTGCCCAGGACATCGAAGATGGGCTCGCGCCCGACACCGACGACGCGGCCCGCAGCGACCTCATCGCCATCGCGGTCCGCGAGAACCGGATCGAGCCCGTGCCCGCGCAACTGCTTGACGCACTCGGACATGCGGCGACGATGGCGAGCCTCAATTCGGCGGCGGCGGCGGGCGCGGTCGGCACGGGGACTGGTCCGCAGCCCGAGAGTGCCGTGAACGACCGCCACGGTCGTCGAGAGGGACGAGCCCAAACCATTGTCAGCTCCTCCACGGCGGCCCGGAAGGAGCCGGATGCAGGGCCAAGGCTGCAGCGCTTGCCGGCGGGGGAGCGGCGCTGGCTCGCCGGCTCGGCTGACCCATGCGTCCATCGGTGCACCCGAGAGCTGACGCCGAACGCGCCCGGTGCGAGCCGTTCCGTTGAGCGGCACACCGCTTCACTGTGGCCTGGCTCACACTAGGTTGTAGTGAGCGAATCGAGGACCCGACCGTGGATTTGTTCGACACGAGGCAGACCTCCGAGGGAGACCGCATGGCGTTCTGGCTCGAGACCGTTTGCCAGCAGATCCTGCCGGTCAAGATCGACCCTCGGAGCGACGCGCAGCCCAAGGCGGCGATGTCGTGCTCGCGGATGGGCGACCTCGCCGTGCGCGAGGTCGTCGGCGGCGACCACGTCTACGTCCGTGACGACAACGACGTCCGCAAGGGTGACCCCGAGACGGTCCAGATCGGCATTCCGACGCGCGGCAGCTCGATCCTTGTGCAGGACGGCCGTGAGGCCGTGCTGAACAGCGGCGACATGGTCCTCTACGACAGCTCGCGTCCCTTCACGCTCGTCATGGAGGACAGATTCCACTGGCACGTCTTCCTGCTCCCCAAGTTGAAGCTTCGGCGCTCGGACGCCGAGCTGCGAACCTTGACAGCCGTGACGATGCGCGGCGGGGACGGGATTCCCGGCGTCGTCTCCCACTTCCTCCTCGACCTCGCGGCCAGACGTTCCGATCTAGAGACCAGTGCCGCTGCGCCGGCGCTGGGGGAGAACGCCGCCGACCTCATCGCCACCCTTGTTCGCTCCGAGTTCGGAACCCCATGGAACGTGGACCGCCCGGAGGTTGTGCTCCGCCAACAGGTGATGTTGCACATCGAGCAGCACCATCACCAGCCGGACCTGGATCCGACCGCGATCGCCAATGCCATCGGAGTGTCCATCCGAACGCTGCACCAGCTGTTCGTGGGCGACGAGTTGACGGTGATGGAGGCGGTGCGCAAGCACCGGTTGGCGCAGATCCGTCGCGACCTGTCCGACCCGCGCCTCGCGCACCGCTCGATCGGGAGAGTTGCAGCGGCACACGGACTCACCAATGCCACCGTCTTCGCACGTGGGTTCAAGGCAGAGTTCGGCACCACTCCGCGCGAGTTCCGCGCCACCGCGCTGCTGTCCTGACCGCGGGCCCGCGGCACCGCGTCACGGCGGACCACCCCACGACGCACGGTTCGACCTTCAGTGCAGCTCTTTCGACCTGGCGCGCGGCCTTTGGTGCAACGTCTTGTCGCCGTGTGACGGGGGACACAACATCGGCAGTGCGCCGCTCACCTGAGGGCGCGAACCCAGCTCCGCTGCAGGTTCCAGACCACACCGATGGGAGTCCCCAGCGATGTACAACGTTGACATCGACACTGGCGGCACAATGACTGACGGCCTCGTCAGCGGTGAGGGCAAGGTCGTGTCGCTGAAGGTGGAAACCACCCCGCACGACGTGACCATTGCCTTCGTCGACATCCTCGAGGCCGCCCGAGACGAGCTCGGGTTCGACAGCCTTCGTGCCTTCCTGAAGGAGGTCGAGGTCATTCGCTGGTCTTCGACCATCACCTCGAACGTCCTTGCCCAGCGCGTCGGCCCCAAGCTCGGCCTGCTCGTCACCAAGGGTCACGAGCACGACCTGTACGACGCGGCCGCGGCCGGGACCGTCATCGGTTCCCTCGTGTCGGCGGAGGACATCACCGGCATCGGCTCGGACGCCGACGAGCACGAGGTCCGGATGGCCATCAAGTCGCTGCTGGACCGGGGTATCCGCCGTATCAACATCAGCCTGGCCGGCGCTTTCCCCGAGAACTCCTCGGAGATGAGGGTGGTCGAGGCGATCGGTCAGGACTACCCGGATCACTTCCTCGGCTCCATCCCGGCCCTGGCCGGCACCGAGGTCATGCTGCGTCCTGACGACAGCACCCGCACCATCGCGTCCCTCATCAACGCGTACGTGCACCCCTCTCTTGCCTCGACGCTTTACCGGGCTGAGGAGATCGTGCGCGAGCAGCACGGTTGGCAAGGCAACGTCCTGATCGGGCACATCAAGGGCGGGGTTGCGAGGATCGGCAAGACCAAGGCGTTCGACACCATCGAGTCCGGGCCGGTGTTCGGCACCTACGCGTGCGCGAACCGGGCCGCAGAGGTCGGCGACGCGAAGGTGATCGCCATCGACGTGGGTGGAACGACCGCGAAGGCCAGTGCGGTCGAGAACGGTCAGGTCGTGCTGAAGGCCGAGGGGGACCTGTTCGACATTCCCCTGAAGTTCGAGTTCCCGCTCCTGCGTTCCATCGCCCTCGGCGGCGGCTCGGTCGCCCGCGTCGCCGACGGTGTCGTCACACTCGGGCCCGACAGCATGGGTGCCGCGCCAGGTCCTGCGGCCTACGGCCTGGGTGGGCGGAACGCCACGATTACCGACGCATTCGTCGTCGCCGGCTTCGTCAAGCCGGATGGCTTCCTCGGCGGCAAGCGGCAGCTCGACGTGGAACGGGCCGAGAAGGCTCTCCTGAAGCACGTCGGAGAGCCCCTCGGGGTCGACGCCGCCGCCGCCGCGCGAGCAGTCGTCGAGGCGGCCTGGGACGACGTCGCCCGGCTCGCGCGCGAGACGGCCGAGGAGGTCGGATGGGACCCCAGCGAGTGTGTCGTTTACGCCTACGGTGGCAACGGCCCCCTCTTCGTGACCGCCGTGGCAGCGCGACTCGGCGCGAAACGCGCACGCTTCTTCCAGTACGGCAACGTGTTCTCCGCAGTCGGGTCCGCCATCTCTGACGTGGTCCACGTCTACGAGTCCGCGCTCACCGGTGCATCCCGGCTCGAATCCGTCGGAGCTGCACTCGTCGACGAGGCGCACCGTGATCTCCGGGGCGAGGGCTTCGCTCCGGAGCGGGCCACGCTCGAGTGGGAGCTGCGTGCAGGCGAGTCCGCCGCGGCGGGCGAGGGCGGCTCGCCGAGCGCCCTCACCGGAGACGTCGACGGTGAACCGACCTTGGTGAAGCTGACGGCGCGCTACCCGCTCCCGACACTCGAGCAGCCGAAGGTCGCGAACGGTGGCAGCGGCCGGCCGAGCGGCAGCCGCAGCTCGGTCTACGGCACTGACGGGACGATCCACACCTACGCGGCAGCCGACGTCGCTGGTGGTGAGCTGTCCGGTCCCCTGCTGGTGGACGGCGGGTCCTACACGTGGCTCGTGACCCACGGCTGGACCCTCGCCACCGACAACCTCGGCGACGCCGAGCTCACCTGGAAGGAGGCCTGACCATGTCGAGCACCCTGCTTCGCGTGGCCGAGTACCTCGACGCAGACCTGACGACGGAGCGGTGGCACTGCCACGACTGCAGCCGTGACCTGGGCAACCTGCGCGAGAACTACAAACGCGGCCTGCTCGTCGCCGAGCGCGACCCGCGCGAGATCCACAAGCCGGTCCTGGAGGGCGAGTACACCTTCGCGCCGAAGAGTGACTGGATCCGGATCATCGAGTTCTACTGCCCCGGCTGCGGGCGTCAGGTGGAGAGCGAGTACCTCCCACCCGGGCACCCCCTCACCCAGGACACGTCGCTCGACGTGGACTCCCTGAAGGCACGACTCGCCGCCGGCGAGGTTCGCATCAACGAAGACGGAAGGCTGGAGGTAGCACGATGAAGGCGATCGACATCGACGTCGGGGGTACCTTCACCGACCTCGTCCTCACGTGGGACGACCGGCGCTATGTGGCGAAGTCTCCGACGACCCCCTATGACCTCTCCGTAGGCTTCCTCAACGTCCTCAATGCGGGCGCCGAGCAGCTCGGCCGTCCGCTGCAGGATGTGCTCCCCGAGGTCGAGATCGTGCGGTACTCCACCACTGTGGCAATGAACCGCCTCATCGAGCGCAAGGGCCCACGGCTCGGCCTGATCACGACCGAGGGTCACGAGGACGCCGTGCTGATCGGGCGTGGTGCCCAGTGGACCGACGGCAAACGCATCGGCGAGCGGCGCAACCTTGCCGTGCAGGAGAAGCCCACGCCGCTGGTCGAGCGCGACATGATCGTGGGGGTCGCCGAGCGGATCGACTCCAAGGGCAACGTGCTCCGCAAGCTCGACGAGGACGACGTGCGTGCCAAGTTGCGACAGCTCGTCGACAACGGCGCACGTGCCATCGCGGTTTCCCTGCTCTGGTCGTTTGCGAACCCGGAGCACGAGCGGCTGGTTCGCAAGATCATCCGCGAGGAGTACAAGGGGTTCCACGTCGGCTACCTTCCGGTCATCCTCTCCCACGAGGTGGTGGGAAAGGTCGGCGAGTACGAGCGCACGATGACCGCGATCCTGGACGCATACCTGCAGACGAGCATCAAGTTCGAGCTCGAGACGACCTGGGACCAGCTGCGCAACAACGGCTACTCCGGCACCTTCCTGCTGACCCACAACTCCGGCGGCAGCGCGGAGATCTTCAAGACCACTGCGAGCCGGACGTTCAACGGCGGGCCTGTCTCCGGTCTGATGGGTTGTTTCCACATCGGGCAGGCTCTGGGCTACCGGAACGTGATTGCGTCCGACGTCGGTGGGACCAGCTTCGACACGGGCATGGTGGTCGACGCCTCGGTTCGGTCGTACGAGTTCCGGCCCATCATCGACCGGTGGATGGTCGGCATCTCAATGCTGCAGACCGCGACGATGGGTGCCGGCGGCGGCTCGATCGCCTGGATCAACGACCTTCTCGGCGGACGCCTCGAGGTGGGCCCGAAGTCGGCCGGCTCCTACCCGGGGCCGGTCTGTTACGACCTTGGTGGCACGGAGCCGACTGTGACCGACGCGGACGTGGTCCTCGGGTACATCGCGCCTGACGGGTACTTCGGCGGCAAGATGGCGCTGAACAAGGAGAAGGCCGTCGATGCGATCCGCACGCAGATCGCGGAGCCGCTCGGACTCAGCGTCGACGAGGCCGCGGCCATGATCCGGCGCATCGTCGAGTCGAATATGGCGTCGGCCATCAAGCGGGAGGTGCACCTGCGCGGTTACCACCCGGAGGACTTCGCCCTGTTCGCCTTCGGTGGTGGTGGTCCGACGCACGTCGCCGGCTACCGCGAAGACGTTCCCGCAGCCGTGATCTTCCCGGAGGCGCCGGTGTTCTCGGCTCTCGGGAGCTCGGTGATGGACATCATGCACGTCTACGAGCAGAGCGGACGCATGCAGTTCATGGCTCCGGTCACCCAGGAGATCGTGCTCGACCGTGAGGACTTCAACGCCCGGGTCGGAGTCATGCTGGACAAGGCGAAGAAGGACCTGGAGGCCGAGGGCCTCTCCGACGCGAAGACCGTCTTCAGCCTCGAGCTGGACATGCTCTACGGCGGACTGGTCCAGGTGAAGCGGGTCTCCGCTCCCGTCCTGACGATCGAGTCCGACGACGACGCGAACCGGGTCTACAACGACTTCGAGAAGGAGTTCGCCGAGGCGTTCAGCCCGCACGTGGTCAACAAGCCGGGTGGTGTCTACATCGACGGCATCATCCTCAAGGCGACGGTGATCACCGAGAAGCTGGCACTCGAGGTCCACGAGCTCACCACTCCGGACCCGACTGCCGCGGTAACCGGCAGCCGGTCGGCTTACTGGCCCGAGCTCAGCGAGCGCGTGGACACCGCGGTATTCGCGTTCGACAGCCTCGAGCCGGGGAACGTCGTCGTCGGCCCCGGCATCGTCGAGATGGAGTTCTCGACGATCGTCGTGCCGCCGCACCAGCAGTTGCGCATGGACCAGCACGGACTTGGCATCCTCGAGAACCAGGCAGTCAACCGACCGGAGGTTGCACGATGAGCTACCCCACACTGGAAGAGAAGCTTGGTGCGCTGAAGGTGAGCGAGCCGAGCGAGTACGAGCTCAAGTGTGTCCAGCTCGTGCAGTCCGGCGACTACGAGATCGGCGTCCAGCGCACGGCCGACATCCTCGACGAAGGCTACGAGATCTTCATGCGGAGCTCGCGGTCGTCGATGGGCGTCGCCGGCGACTCGATCGTGGCGATCTTCAATGCCCAGGGCGACCTGGTCAACGCCTCGGCGGGTACGTACCTGCACGCGGTCATCCCGCCGATCGTCATCAAGTACATCATCAGCCGGCACTCGCAGAACCCGGGCATCAACGACGGGGACGTCTGGTACACGAACGATGCCCTTTACGGCGGTATCCACAACCCGGACCAGGTCGCCATCATGCCCGTCTTCTACGAGGGTGAGCTCGTCGCGTGGACCGCCGCGCTCTCGCACACCACCGAGACCGGCGCGATCGAACCGGGCGGCATGCCGCTCACGGCGAAGTCCCGGTTCGAGGAGGGCATGAACCTCCCGCCGATGCGGGTCGGGCAGAACTTCCAGATCAGCCACGACGTCCTCGAGATGTTCGCTGCTTTCGGTATCCGCGCCGAAGCGAACGTCACGGTCGACATGCGTGCTCGGGCGACGACCGCCGACCGTGTCCGCGTCCGGCTCCTGGAGATGTTCGAGCGCGAGGGCAAGGACTTCGTCGTCGGACTCCTGCGCCGCATGCTGCAGGAGGCCGAGGCGGGTGCGCGCAAGCGCATCAAGCACTGGAGTGACGGCGTATACAGGGCGGTCACGTTCAGCGACGCAGCCGGCCTCCAGCCGGGGCTGATCAGGAACTGCTCGATGACGATGACGAAGAAGGGCGACACCCTGACCTTCGACTTCGCCGGTACGAGCCCGGAGACGCCCTCGTCGTACAACGCCCACCCGCAGGCAGTGATCGGGCACATGGCGAACTACATCTACGAGTATGTCTTCCACGACCTCCCGGTCAGCTCGGCGACGTTCCAGCCGATCGACTTCATCTTCCCGCCGAACACCATGCTGTCGCCGGACGCCCGGGCTGCGACGTCCTGCTCGGTCATGGCGGCGACCGGGGCGATGAGTGCCGTCGCGAACTGCATCTCCCGGGCCCGGTTCGGGTCCGATGAGTGGGGCCAGGTCGCATCCAGCCAGGGCAACGGCGGCAACGCGGTCGTCCTTGCGGGCGTAAGCCAGTGGGGCGCGAACTTCGCCGACATGATCGCGTACCCGATCAACACCGAGGGCCAGGGCGCTCGTGCCGTCAAGGACGGCATGGACGCGTACGGGTTCCCGTGGTGTGCCTTCGGGCGGGCGCCGGACGTGGAGTCGATGGAGAACGAGTTCCCGCTCCTCATCCCGTTCTCCTCCCATTGGAAGGACTCAGGCGGGGCCGGCAAGTACCGCGGCGGCGTGGGTACGGCGCAGCTGTGGGTGACGCACCACGTGCCGATGCTGTTCGAGATGGCGATCGCCGACAACTCGTCGATCCAGACCCCGCAGCCCCTGTTCGGTGGGTACGCCCAGCCGACGGTGCCAGGCATCGTGCTCAACGGCATCGACGTCAAGGAGGCGCTTGCCGCTGCCGAGTCCGGAACGCTGACACTCGAGGCGCTCCTCGAAGGGGCTTTCGGTGGCGAAGTCGTGTCCCAGCCGTATGGCAGCGCGATCCACCCAGTCATGGACGGTCAGAGCGTCATCGTCGGTCTCTCGACCGGCGGGACCGGGTACGGCGACCCCGTGGACCGCGAGCCGGCCGCAGTCGAGCGCGACGTGATGAAGGGCTTGGTCTCCATCGAGAACGCCAAGGACCTGTACGCCGTCATCATCGACCCGGAGGCGGTCCGCGTCGACGATGAGGCGACCCAGGCGTTTCGTGCCGAGGTCGTCCATGCCCGGCTCGGCCGGGGTCGTCCTTACGACGAGTTCGAGGCCGAGTGGTCGCAACGGAAGCCGGACGACTCCATCCTCGAGTTCTTCGGGTCGTGGCCCGAGGGTGACGTCGTCACCCCCGTGATGCGCCCATGAGTCGGACTCTCGTCCGCACCCTGCTCGGCGGGGGCGAGGGCACGCTGGCCGTGCCGCTCGCCCTCGCCGCGGCAGCCCGCATTCAGGAGCGCGACTGGGAAGACTTCCTGGAGGACCCGACCCAGCTCGCAAACGGCATCAGGGACCTCGTTGACGCGGTCGCCCCGGACGGCGTCCCCGTCAGCGACGACCTGGTCCTCCTGGAGCAGGCGTCGTCCGCTGGGCTCTCCGGCGGACCGCACGCACTTGCTGCGGTCGTGGCGACCGAGAGACTCCGACAGAGCCTCGGTGACCGCGTTGCGCTGGTCAGCGTCCTTCCTGGTCCGGCGAGGCTCGCGGCGGCTGGCGCGGTGGCCGCCGCCGAGGCGATTCTTGAGCTCGGCAAGAAGTTCCTTGCCGCAGGGGCTGACGTGGTCCTGGTCCGCGACGAGGCCGGCGAGGCGGCAAGCCTGTCCACCCTGCTGAACATCGCGCGGTTCCACCAGGCGCTGGCGGTCACTGATGTTCGCGACGACCTGGGATTGCCGCTGGTCACCCGGGTCGCTGTCGAGGATCCAACTTCGGCATCGGGGGTGGTGATCACCGCTGAAGTCATCAGCCGTGACATCGACTTCACCCAGCTGGAGGACTGGGTCGACGCGGTCCACTGACTGCCGAGCCTGGCTCGATCCCACTCCCCCATGGGAAGCACCATGACCAGGTCCGCCGCCGGAACCGCGCTCAGTCGACGGGGTCTTCGTGACCGCTTGACTCGCACAGCACATCCACTTTCGATCGGTTCGTCGCGCTGAGCTGCGAACTATATGAGGAGAAGAACCGTGAGCACGGAACTCAAGAACGCAGGCGTACTCATCACCGGTGGAACCTCTGGCCTCGGAGCCGAGACAGCGCGAGTCCTCGCCGCCGAAGGCGCGTTCGTGGTGATCGCGGGTCGCAACGCCGATGCGGGAAAGCAGCTTGCGGACGAGCTCGGCGACAACGCGAGCTACGTCCAGACCGACGTGACGGACGAGGACCAGGTCGCGTCAGCAGTTTCGGTAGCAGCGGGTGCCCCGAACGGCCTGAGGCTCGCGGTCTCTGCGGCAGGTGTAGCCACGGTCGCCAAGACCCTCGGCCGGGACGGCTCGCCCCACCCGCTCGCCCCCTTCCGGCAGATGCTCGACGTCAACCTCGTCGGTGCCTTCAACCTCCTGCGCCTGTCCGCGGCTGCGATGGCCGCGAACGACCCGAACGAGGATGGAACCCGAGGTGCGGTCGTCCTGACCTCGAGTGTCGGCGCGTACGAGGGACAGATGGGTCAGATCGCTTACGCGGCATCGAAGGGCGGGATCGTGTCGATGGTCCTTCCTGCTGCTCGTGACCTCGCTCGCTCGGGCATCCGCGTCAACTGCATCGCTCCGGGCGTCTTCGACACTCCATTC
Organism: Marmoricola sp. URHA0025 HA25; assembly: GCF_054059435.1. NCBI lineage: Bacteria > Bacillati > Actinomycetota > Actinomycetes > Propionibacteriales > Nocardioidaceae > Marmoricola > Marmoricola sp. URHA0025 HA25. Next base: position 3,716,030 of record NZ_JBSSCD010000001.1, on the reverse strand, counting down.
ATGGACATCCTGAGCGAGGAGGCTAAGGCCGGTCTCGGAGCGTCCATCCCGCACCCGTCCCGCCTCGGCAAGTCGTCGGAGTTCGCCGGGCTGGTGAGGCACATCGCCCACAACCCGATGCTGAACGGGGCGACGATTCGGCTCGACGGCGCCCTGCGCCTGGGAATGAAGTAGGCGCGGGTCCCGCTGCTCGACGTTGGCGAGATGCACCGCGCCCTCGATGCGAACCCATGTCGGGTTCGGAGCAGGCCAGTGCCCTCACCGCCCGTGTCGGCGGAGTGATGTGGCCCTCAGTGCCGAGACTGACGAGCGGCAGTGCGCCCCTTCGTAAGTCGCTACAGCCGTCCTGGACGTTGAGGGCGTCGCAGCACGCTGTTGCGTCCGTCGGCCCGACCTCACGAGCGTGGAGCACCAGGCTCAGACAGGGCGAGCGGTCGCAACCGCGAAGCCCGCGATCCACTCTGGGATGGGGTGGTAAAAGCGCGAGGTCATCTCGTAGTCGCCCGTCGCCGAGAGGGCTGAGAATGCAGCGATCCAGGTCCGAACTTCGTGCCCGGAGCCGCCGCCTTCCTTGCCCATCGACTCGACGGACCACTCGTCGAGAGGCTCGAGGTCGTTCTTCTCGAAGTGGTCGAGCAGACGGTTGTCCCATTCGGGGTTGATCGGGATCATCGTGGACTCGCCGGCGGCGTACGCACGCCCGGCCGCGACCACCCGCTCCTCGCCCTTCGCTCGCTGCTCAGGGGTTGGCGGGAGCCCTTCGATGAGTGCGTCCGCGACCCGAGGCGGCGCGCCGTCGAGGACCGGCACGGGCGGATCGTGCGACAAGCCGCCTGAGCCGAGGAATAGGACCCGCTTGTCGAGGTCGGCGGCGGCCTGCCCGATCGCGGTGCCAAGCGCTCGGATGCGGGAGACCGGCCCGAGAGGTGTTGCGACACCATTGACGAAGACCGGAACCACGGGGACACGGTCGATCCCGTCGAAGATGACCTCCAAGGGCTGGACGAAGCCGTGATCGACCGTCATCCGGGCAGAGACGGTGAGGTCGATGCCTCGATCGAGCACCCCTTGGGCGAGGTGCTTCGCGGACTCCTTGTCCACCGAGAGCGGTCCCGACGCCGACCCGAAGTCTCCGACCGCGTTCGCGTCGGTCGCCAGGCAGAACGGCGGCATCTCCTTGTAGAAGAACCCGTTGTAGTGGTCCGGGGCGAAGAGGACCACGAGCTCGGGGTCGAACGCCTTCACGAACGTGCGGGCCTCGTCCACCGCGGCATCGACCGCCGCGAGGACGTCGGCTGCGGGGTCGTTCTTCCCGATGAGAGGGGAGTGGGACAGTCCGAGGACGGCGGCAGTCATCGCAAGGTGCTCCTTCAGGTCTAGCTGTCGTGGTTCGGGTGGACGACGATCTTGCCGGTGATGGCGCCTTCGATCATGAGCTGGAAGCCCTTGTGGATCTCGTCAAGGCCGATGGTCTGGTCGATCACGGGACGGACGCCGGTGGCGGAGAGCATCTGCAGAAGGGAGACCATCTCGTGACGCGTGCAGCCGGTCGAGCCGAGGATGCGCTGCTGCTGGTAGAACACCCGACCGAGGTCGGCCGGCGGGTTCATCCCGCTGGTGGCTCCGGCGATCACGATCGTGCCGCCCGGGCGCAGACACTTCAGTGAGTGTGCCCAGGTCGCCTCGCCCACGGTCTCGATGACGACGTCGACCTTGCCCGGGAGTCGGCCGCCGGTCTCGATGACGCCGGCTGCGCCCCAGGCCAGCGCTTCGGCGCGCTTCGACTCGCTCCGCGACGTCGCGTAGACCTCCGCGCCACCGGCGGATGACAGCATGATGGCAGCTGAAGCGACGCCTCCGCCGGCACCCTGTACTAGAACCTTGTCGCCCGGCTTGATCTGTGCCTGGGTGAAGAGCATGCGGTAGGCGGTGCCCCATGCAACGGGAAGGCAGGCCGCCTCGTCGAACGAGAGGCCGGCCGGCATCGGGAGAAGGTTTCGTCGCGGCACCGTCAGGTACTCGGCGAACGCACCGTCGTGTCCCTCGGAGAGCAAGGACCGCTGCGGGTCGATGGTCTCGTCGCCCATGCCGCGGTCGGCGTCGGCCACGATCGGGTAGACGACCACTTCGTTGCCGTCCTCGTCGTACCCGGCGGCGTCGCACCCGAGGATGCGGGGGAGGAGTCCCGCCGGGTGCCCCACGCCACGGAGGGTCCACAAGTCGTGCATGTTCAGCGACGAAGCGACAACCTTCACCAGCGCCCAGCCCGGCGACGGGGTCGGGGTCGGCACCTCGAGAAGCTCGAGGCAGGACAGCGGGTCGGTGGCGCTCTGCGACGTCGCGACGGCAGCTCTCATGGGTCCACCGTGCTCGCTGGGCACTTCTCGGGCATGCCATGTGCCGGTGGACGGCACGCGAAGTGGATGCGCTCCGCACCCGAGATGTTCCCTGACCCCATGACGTCCACGATCGAGCCGACCAACGCGCCCGCGTCGCCGTGTGGCACCAGCGGGCGCGCCACCGAAACGCCACACGGTGCTCTCAACAGGCCCGCCGAGCTCCAGCGGACTCTGGACGTGTCCGGCCTAGTGGACTCCGAGGGCGGACTGCTCGACCGTGCCGTCTTCACGGACACTGAGGTGTACCAGCAGGAACTTCGGCGCGTCTTTGCGCCGAGCTGGCTCTTCCTGGCCCACACAGATCAGTTCAAGAAGCCGGGTGACTTCTTCGCGACCTTCATGGGCGAGGACCCCGTCCTGGTGACGCTCACCCGCGAGAGGAAGCTCAAGGCGTTCCTCAACTCCTGCCGGCACCGGGGGGCGCGTGTCTGCCGGGCCGATTTCGGGCAGACCCGGAACTTCACCTGCAGCTACCACGGCTGGTCCTACGACCTGGACGGCAACCTGGTGTCGGTGCCGAACGAGGGCGGCTACCCGGAGTCCTTCGCCCGCGAGCAGTGGGGGCTTGTCGAGGTGCCGCACATCGAGACCTACAACGGACTCGTCTTCGCCACCTGGAACCCTGCTCCGGTCCCGTTGGGCGATTCGCTCGGCGACATGGCCTACTACATGGACGCGATGCTCGACCACGACGACGAGGGCACCGAGGTCATCGGCGGTGTCCACAAGTGGGTCCTCGAGGGCAATTGGAAGCTGGCCGCGGAGCAGTTCGCGACCGACTGGTACCACGTGAACATGAGTCACGCCTCCGCGCTCATGGTGATGTCGCCGACGGGCAAGGGGCCTCGCGACAAGATCGTGCACCGGACCGGTCGCCAGTACGTCGACCCGAACGGCCACGGTGCAGGGTTCCCGGTGCACCCGAAGAACAGGTTCGATGCCAACACCGTTCACGACCACATCGACTACACGGCTCTTCGCGAGCGGCTCGGTGATGCCCGTGTGGAGGGGCCGCTGACCAACGGGCACGCGACCGTCTTCCCGAACTTCTCCTACCTTCCGGTCAACGGGTCCATCCGCATCTGGCATCCCAAGGGGCCGGACCGGATGGAGGTCTGGGCGTGGACGGTCGTCGACAAGTCGTGGCCTGAGGAGGTCAAGCAGGCCCAGCGCCTGTACAACCTGCGTACCTTCGGCCCGTCCGGGATCTTCGAGCAGGACGACGGTGAGAACTGGTCCGAGTGCCAGGCGATCGCTCACGGATTCATCACCAACGGGGTCGCGCTGAACTACCAGATGGGACTTGGCTCCGAGCGGCACGACGGGCGTCACCCGGGGACCACCTCGGAGCTCTACAGCGACGCCGCCGGCCGATCGTTCTACGCGCGTTGGCGCACGCTCATGAACACCCCCGCCTGGCACGAAGGAGACGCACGATGAGCGACGGAATCCTGGTTGCCAAGCTCGACGACATCGCTGAGGGCGAAGGCATCGCCATCGACAAGGCAGTCACGGGCACCGTCGGCAACATCGCTCTGCTCCGGGACGAGGACGGCAGTGTCTGGGCCCTCGACGACACCTGTACCCACGAGACTGCCTCGCTGGCCGATGGGTGGGTCGAGGACGGCCACGTCGAGTGTCCCATGCACGCCTCCAAGTTCTGCCTGAAGAACGGCGAGGTTCAAGGGCTTCCGGCGACGAAGAACACATGTCCGCACCGCGTCGAGGTCCGAGACGGCGATGTCTGGCTGTATCCGAACGAGGCGCCGTGACGGTCAACGACGTCGTCATCGTCGGAGGCGGCGTCGGCGGGATCAGTACTGCCAGCGCCCTCCGCGCTGGCGGGTTCCTGGGCCGGATCACCCTGGTCGATGCTGGCCAGCACCCGTACGACCGACCGCCGCTGAGCAAGGACTACCTCGCCGGCAAGAAGGGGCTCGCGGACATCGCGCTGCAGCCGCCCGGCTGGTACGACGAACAGAGCGTCGAGCTCCGCAACAACGCGACAGCAACAGCGATCGTGCCAGCGGCTGGCGTGGTCGAACTGGCCACCGGTGAGCGGCTCAACGCAGACCGCGTCGTCCTCGCGACCGGAGGTGAAGCGGCGCGACTTGCCGTTCCTGGCGCGGACCTTGACGCTGTCCACGTCCTCCGAAGCGCGGACGACGCCTGTCGCCTGCGGCGGGCTCTCCTCCCAGGGGCGCGAATCCTCGTGGTCGGCGCGGGACTCGTCGGCGCGGAGGTCGCCTCGACTGCGCTCGGGCTCGGCGCCGAGGTGACGCTCGTCGACCCACTTGCCTCGCCTCTCTCAGCAGCCATTGGTCACGAAGCGGCCGACTGGCTGCACTCCGTCCACGCCGTCAACGGGATTCGGACCCTGCAGACAGGGATCACAGGATTCGAACAGACCGCCGTGGGGATCGAGACCGTGCTCGACGGGACGCCGGAGTCCTTCGACGCTGTCGTCCTCGGTGTTGGGATGAAACCCAACACCGCCCTCGCAGAGGCGGCCGGTCTCCAGGTGGACCGGGGCGTCGTCGTCGACGCCGGCCAGACGACGTCGAATCCCGCCGTCCTCGCGGTCGGTGACCCCACTCGCCGCAGGGTGAACGGGTCGGTCGCCAAGCGCGCTGAACACTGGGAGGCAGCCCAGCTCGACGGAGCGCGCGCCGCAGCAACGATCCTGGGCTTGCCGGTTCCGGCAGAGACTGTCTCCTGGTTCTGGACCGACCGACACGGGATGCACGTGGAGGCGATCGGCTCCTTGGCCAGTGCCACGACGACGGTTGTCCGCGGCACGCTCGGAGAACCACCGTTCGCTCTCTTCGGCCTCAAGGACGGGCAGATCGTCGGAGCCGTGGCTGTCGACGACTCGAACGTCGTACGCGCGGCGCGTCGCATGGTCGACCGACGCATGCCGGTTGACCCGGGAAAGCTCGCTGACCCGACCACCGACCTGCGCAAGCTTCTTCGCGGTTGAGCGTGCCGAACACCGGCACGCCGCATGGTGTCGCACACCGTTGAAGGGTCGAATGACAGGGTGACGACGACCGAGACCAGCGCCGAAGCCGGACCCGTGGCCGGCGCGCTTGCGTCCGCCCAGATCCATTTCGAGGTCCAGCAGTTCTACTTCCAGGAGGCGGAGCTGCTCGACGACGGTCGCTATGCCGACTGGTTGGCCCTGATGGCCGACGACCTCGACTACTGGATGCCGACGCGAACCAATCGACTGCGACGCCAACAGGCCCTCGCCACCGCGGCCCGGGGCGAGGCGGCGTACTACGACGAGTCCAGGGAATCACTGGCGTGGCGCATCCGACGATTCGACTCGGGGATGGCCTGGGCCGAGGACCCTCCTTCCCGAACGCGGCACCTGGTCACCAACGTGGTGGCTCGGTACGTCGACCCCGAGGAACACGCCGGCTTCGCGGCGGGAGACCTTTCCGTCCGATCCGCCTTCCTCGTCTACCGCAACCGTCTCGAGCGCGAGGAGAACGTCTTCGCCGGATCCCGCGAGGACGTTCTCCGGTGCACCGGCGGCGGCTTCCAGGTGGCACGCCGGGTCATCCTCCTCGATCAGAGCGTCCTCATGTCCAAGAACATCTCCACCTTCTTCTGAGAGGCCACCCCGTGACCGCCACTGAACGCATCGGGCTCGAGATCACCCGCCGCACCGTCCCTACCTCCCTGGGCGACATCGCCGTCGCCGAGGTCGGCTCCGGACCTGTGCTGGTGATGCTGCACGGCGGAGGACCGGGCGCATCGGGTGTCAGCAACTACCACCAGAATCTGCCCGCACTGGCACAGCACTTCAGGGTGGTGCTTCCTGACCAGCCGGGCTTCGGCGACAGCTACCGTCCCTCGGAAGCCGAGCTGGATGCGCGCTCGATCACCGAGATCACCGTCGACGCTCTGTGCCAGGCCCTCGGCGCCCTCGACATCGGCCAGTTCCATCTTCTCGGCAACAGCCTCGGTGGCGCCGCGGCGATCGCGATGGCCCAGAGCCAGCGCGACCGCGTCGTCAAGTTGGTCCTGATGGCACCCGGTGGCGGCTGGCTGCCGTTCGGCCCCACACCCACCGAGGGTCAGAAGCAGATGTTCAGCTACTTCAACGGGGCAGGACCGTCGGAGAAGAAGATGGCCGCGTTCATCCGCACGATGGTCTTCGACCACAAGCAGTTCGGCGAGGACGTGGTCCGCGCTCGCTACGAGGCCTCACTGGACGAGAGCCACATCGAGTTCTATCACCGCTACAACGCCGCCTTTGCCAAACGCCACGGGATGGACCCGCTCTGGAAGAACCTCCACCTCATCAAGGCCCCGACCCTGCTCCTGTGGGGCAGGGACGACCGCACCATCACGCTCGACGGAGCCCAGCTGATGCTCAAGCTGATCCGCGATGTCCAGCTGCACGTCTTCGGAAACTGTGGCCACTGGGTGCAGCTCGAGAGGCAGGCTGAGTTCGAGCGCCACGTCTGCGACTTCCTGGGTGCCCCGTCGTGACCGGCTGGCTCGAGGGGTACTGCGCACTAATCACGGGCGGAGGGTCCGGGATCGGCGCCGCCGTGGCGCACCGGTACATCGACGAGGGTGCCGCCGTGGCCATCATGGGGCGTGGCAAGGACCGCCTCGAAGAGGTGATCGCTCGCAGCAGCAACCCTCGACGCATGCTTGCCATCGAAGGTGACGTCCGGTCCGTCGAGGACCTGGCGAATGCGGTGGATCAGACAGTCCGAAGCTTCGGCAGGCTCGACGTCCTGGTTCCCAACGCCGGCATGTGGGACTTCCAGCGTCAGCTCACCAAGCTCACCGGACATGAGCTTGCCGAGGCGTTCGACGAGTTGTTCTCGGTGAACGTGAAGGGTTACCTGCTCGCGAGCCACGCAGCGTGGCCGGAGCTCGTCAAGACCCGCGGCAGCATCGTCATGACCTTGTCGAACGCTTCGTTCTACGTCAACGGTGGCGGGCCGGTCTACACCGCGAGCAAACACGCCTGCCTCGGCCTCATGCGAGAACTTGCCTACGAGCTGGCGCCCAAGGTCCGGGTCAACGGAGTTGCCTGCGGTGGGATGAACACCGATCTCCGGGGGCCTGCGTCGCTCGACCTGGCAGGGCGGTCGATCGCGACTTCGTTCGCCAAGAACAACGACAGCTCGCCCAGGCCACCGATCCCGCTGTGGGACTCGAGCACCGACCCCAACGACTTCACCGGTTCCTACGTCCTCCTGGCCTCTCGCGAACAAGCAGGCCCCATCACCGGTCAGGCCATTTCGGTCGACGGCGGCATGGGCGTCAGAGGTTTCAGAAGCGATGCCGGCGGCGACAACCTCTGAGGAGCAGCTCACATGACCAGCGTTGACATCAATCCTGCCGCGGCAGTCGCCTGGCATGCGCGTGTCCGGCCGGACGCCACCGCGGTCATCTACCGCGGAGGTGACCTCTCCTACGCGCAGCTCGACGACAAGAGCGCCAGGTTCGCCGCGGTACTCGCCGAAGCGGGGGTGGGAAGTGGCGATCGCGTCGGGTACCTCGGCATGAACAGCACGTCGTTCCTCGTCACCATGCTGGCATCCTTCCGCCTCGGCGCGATCTACGTTCCGGTGAATTTCAGGCTCGCCGGGCCCGAGCTGTCCACCGTGCTCGAGCGGAGCGGCGCCCAGGTGTTGGTGTGCGAAGAAGGCCACCGCGGCCTCGTGGACAGCCTGAGCCCCGCGCCTCCTGCACTGAAGCGGTACCTGCTCGTCGACGACGACCGCGAGGTTCCGGCAGCCGAACCCGGGGGAGTCTGGGAGACCTGGACCGGCCTGATCCAAGCTGTCGAGCCGCAGGCGAGCATCGTCAAGCGCGACCAGGACGACCCGGCTGTTCTCATGTTCACCTCGGGGACGACAGGCCTTCCCAAGGGAGTCATCCTCACCCACGGCAACGCCTGGTGGAACTCCTTGAACGTCGAGCTGATGGTCGACTCGCGCATCGGCGACACTACCCACGTCGCAGCGCCCCTGTTCCACATCGGGGCGCTGAACAGCTTTGCCCTCAGGTCACTGGTGCGCGGCAACAGGATGGTTCTGCGCCGAGCGTTCGAGCCCGAGGAGACGCTCGACGACTACGCCGAGTACGGCGTCAACTCGACCTTCGCGGTTCCCGCGATGTTCCAGGCGATGCAGCGTTCTGCGGCCTACCCAACGGTGGACCTGAAAGAGCTCCGGTCCGTCGTGGTGGCGGGTGCTCCGGTTCCGCCCTCCCTCATCCGGGACTGGTCCGACCGCGGCGTCCTGCTGCAGCAGGCCTGGGGTCTCACCGAGACGGCGCCCTTCGCCACTCACCTTCCGGCCGACTGGACGCTGAGCAAGATCGGCTCCGCAGGGGTGGCCATGCCCTACACCGAGGTCATGGTTGTCGACGCCGACAACAAGCCTGTGCCCGAGGGCGAGCGCGGCGAGATCCTCGTCCGGGGCCCGAACGTCACTCCGGGCTACTGGAAGAACCCGGAGGCGACCGGTGCTGCCTTCGATGCAGAGGGCTGGTTCCATACCGGCGACATCGGCTACCTCGACGAGGATGAATGCTTGTTCATCGTCGACCGGCTCAAGGACATGATCATCTCCGGTGGGGAGAACGTGTACCCGGCCGAGGTCGAGCGTGCCCTGGCGGACCTCCCCGGGCTGGGCGACATAGCCGTGATCGGTGTGCCGGATGAGAAGTGGGGCGAGGCCGTGGTCGCCATCGTCTCCCTGGAGCCGGGCGCCTCGATCACCTTGGACGATGTTCGGGACCACGCTGCGAAACACCTCGCGCGGTACAAGCTGCCCAGCCGGTTGATGGTCGTCGAGGCAGTCCCACGAAACGCCTCTGGCAAGCTGGACAAGGGCAGCATTCGTCGACTCGTCGATGAGACCAGTGCCTGACGCCGACCTGTCGTCCATCAGCCTCGGGGACGTCAGGGTGCTGCGTCGTGATGGAGGCACCAGCTCGGTCAGGTTGAGCATGGATTTCGCAGGGAGCGAGGGGGAGGTCGAGCTCACGCGAGCCCGCAAGAGCCGGCTTCGCCACGCCTACCCGGTGGGCGAGCACGACGTCGAGGTCGCATTGTCCGGCTTCGCAGCTCCAGGCGCCTGGACCGAGGTGCTGGGGAGAGTCGTCGCCGCGGTGGAGGAGACAGATCCGTTCTGTCGTCGAGTCGTGATCGCTACCGACATCGATGACCTGGACGCGCTCCGCTCCGCAGAGAGCGCCGGCTTCCGCTACGTGCTCGACGTCGACCTCCAGGGCGGCTCGTATCGCCTTGCTGTCGCTGAGCCTGAATGGGTCACCAGTGTCGACATGGATCTCGACCGCGTGCCGAGTGCGTGAGCCCTGCTTGTGATCGCAGGCCGCCGCCGCCCTCAGGTTCGGCGGCTGCGCGACTCAACGCGTTCAGTCCTGTCGGTGTGACCCCACGGGAGGACCGCGCCGAAGAGCTGTCGCCGTTCGCCCCCGCGCGTTTCTGTCAGGAGGCGCGGGACTGGAGGGAACGGAACGTCGCACCGACGCCGGCACGCTTCAGTGCCTGGGAAGCCACGTGGCTCACCTTCCGAAGCGCGGCCGCGTAGGCCCGGGGGTCGAAGCCTTCTGCCGGCCCGGACACGGAAAGGCCGGCGACCGCCCGGTTCCCCACGCCGAAGACGGGAACGGCAACGCAGGCCAGGCCGGGAGCGCACTCCTCGAGTTCAAGCGCGATACCGTCGCGCCGGATCCGGTGCAGCTGGAGCGACAGATCCTCGGCGTCGATGATGCTGTTGTCGGTTAGCCGCTGGAGCTGGCCGTGCGAGGTGATGAGGTCAAAGGTCGAAGGGTCGTGAGCGATGAGGGCCTTGCCGATGGCCGTGCAGTGCGCCGGTACCCGGCCGCCCACCCGCGACGGCGCGGGAACCCGTCGGTGACCGTAGAGCTTGGCCAAGTAGACGACATCGGTGCCGTGCAGGGTTGCAAGGTGAACAGTCTCGTGGGTGAACTCGTACAGGTCCGCGAGGAACGGCGTGAGCACCTCACGGATCCGGTCCTGCTCCGGCGAGTAGACCGCCGTGCCGAGGTCGTGCAGGCGCTGACCGAACCGGTAGGAGCTACCGATCCGCTCGACCGCACCGTTCCTCTCCAGAAGCTGCAGGACCCTGAACGCGGTCGACTTGCTGAGGGAGGCGCGGCGGGCCAGCTCGCTCACCCCGACGCCGCTCGCTGCCTGCTCGCGGAAACAGGTCAACAGACTGAACGCCTTGTCGATCGCCGCCCGGTCGTCGCGTTCGGTGGTCATCATGTCGCTCATGGGAGTCTCCGGGTACTAGCGGCGAGTTCTTATAGATGACATCATGACCATTGAAAGTGACGGTATACAAGAGTGACGAACGTGAATTATAAGTGACAGGGCGCGATTCATGGAGAGCAATCAGCTGGTGGCGCGGAACGCGAAGCGGTTCAGGGTCGAACGTGGCTTGAGCCTGGGCGATGTGGCGCGCCGGTCGGGGCTGTCCAAGCAGACGCTTTCCAAGCTGGAGAACGGTGTCGGCAACCCGACGGTCGAGACGCTCGCCGCTCTCGGTGCCGCGCTCGACGTGTCGCTGCGGCGTCTCGTCACCGAGTGGGGCACGCCGGTCTTCGTGCAGCGGGCAGAGCAGGGCGAGTGGCAGGCGTCGAACGGACACCAGGAGCGGGCCCTGGACGAGATCTACGGTTCCGGATACGTCCGAACGACGCTCTTGCGCATGACGCGAGGAGACGACTCGGGCGAGATCGACGCACATGCCCCCGGTGCGCTCCACCACATCTACGTGGTGACGGGTCGTGTTCGCATCGGTCCGGTGACGGACCTGGTCGAGCTCAGCGCCGGCGACTTCGTACGGTTCCCGGGTGATGTGCCGCACCGGCAGATCTGCCTCAGCGACAAGGCAGTCATGCACATGGTGACGACACTCCCGCAGGTCAGGCAGTTCGCGCCGACGGCGCGCCCGGTCGAAGGCCAGTAGCTGCCAGCGGTGCGGGAACTCCGTGTGCCGCTGACCGGAACGGGCCGCACACTGGGAGGGGTGACTGCCGAGAGTTGCGTACGTCAGGGAATCGACCCCGGGAGTGTCAGACGTGCCGACGATGGAGAACAGTGCAGTCACCGCAGCGTTGGTGGACGAGGCGGCGTCCCGTCTTCTCGAAGCAACGCACACCCATGCTCCGTGCGCGCCGGTGCGCGAGCTGATCGGCGATGATGACGTTCACGCCGCATACGCAGTTCAGCAGGTCCTGACGGCAGCACGTGTCGAGCTCGGCTCGACGGTGGTCGGACGAAAGATCGGGCTCACCTCGAAGGCCGTCCAGGAGCAGCTCGGCGTCGGCCAGCCGGACTTCGGCATCCTGTTCGACGACATGGCGTACGTCGCCGGTGACACCATCCCGTTCGACGCCGTGCTCCAGCCCAAGGTCGAGGCTGAGGTCGCTTTCGTCCTGGCGGAGGACCTCATCGTCGGCCCGCTGACCCTCGAACAGGTCCGCGGCGCCGTTGACTACGCTGTCGCGGCAATCGAGATCTGCGGCAGTCGGGTCCAGAACTGGGACATCTCGTTCGGCGACACGGTCGCGGACAACGCCTCCGCGGGCGCATACGTGCTGGGGCACGAGCGCCGGCGCCTCGAGGACTTCGAGCCTCGCGAGGTCGAGATGCTCATGACCGTGACCGGCCAAGAGGACTCGACAGGACACGGGTCTGCGTGTCTTGGCGACCCGCTTCTGGCGCTTCAGTGGTTGGCGGTACAAGCGCGGGACTTCGGGGCACCGCTGCTCGCGGGTCAGGTGGTGCTCTCCGGTGCTCTTGGCCCGATGCGGCCGGTTGTCTCCGGTGCAGTCGCGGTCGCCCGGATCTCCGGCCTCGGCAGCGTCTCAATCCGCTTCTCCGACATCCAGGAGGCCTGAGGTGAGCAGCTCGAACGGCAAGTCCAAGGTTGCGATCATCGGCTCCGGGAACATCGGCACGGACCTCATGTTCAAGGTCATCCGCACTGCTGAGCACCTCGAGATGGGAGTCATGGTCGGCATCGACCCCGAGTCCGACGGCCTCGCACGAGCCGCCCGGCTCGGGTACGCGACCACCTCCGAGGGCGTCGAGGGCTTGATCTCCCTGCCAGAGTTCGACGACGTCGACGTCGTCTTCGATGCGACGTCGGCGAGGGCGCACGAGTACAACGCCGCGAAGCTTGCGCAGTACGGGAAGCGGCTCATCGACCTCACCCCGGCCGCTATCGGGCCGTACGTCGTACCTGCGGTCAACCTCGACGAGCACCTCGAGGCGCCGAACGTGAACATGGTGACGTGCGGCGGCCAGGCCACCATTCCGATCGTCGCCGCGGTCGCGCGGGTCGTGGCGGTCGCCTACGCCGAGATCGTGGCGTCGATCGCCAGCAAGTCCGCCGGCCCCGGGACGCGAGCAAACATCGACGAGTTCACCGAGACGACGAGCGCTGCCATCGTGAAAGTCGGTGGAGCCGATCGGGGGAAGGCGATCATCATTCTCAACCCCGCAGAGCCTCCGCTCATCATGCGCGACACCGTGTTCTGCCTGGTCTCGGCTCCGGACCCCTCGACCCAGGAGCAGATCAGGGCGAGCGTGGCCAAGATGGTCGAGGACGTGGCCGGGTACGTCCCCGGCTACCGCCTCAAGCAAGCGGTCCAGATCAACGAGATTCCGGCTGACCAGCCGTTGATCACCCTGACGAACGAGGGCGCCGCGCGCCCGACGCACCAGGTGTCTGTCTTTCTCGAAGTCGAAGGTGCAGCCCACTACCTGCCCGCGTACGCGGGCAACCTCGACATCATGACGTCGGCGGCCATCCAGGTTGCCGAGCGCATCGCTGCCCAGAAGGGAGCCGTTGCATGAGCACCCCCATCTACGTCCAGGACGTCACGCTGCGTGACGGGATGCACGCGGTGCGTCACCGGATCACTCCCGACGACGTGAAACGCATCGTGCTGGCCCTCGATGACGCCGGAGTCGACGCCATCGAAGTCGCCCACGGCGACGGCCTTGCTGGGAGCTCGGTCAACTACGGCCCTGGCTCCCACACCGACTGGGAGTGGATCGAGGCGGCGGCTTCGGTCCTGGAGAACGCACGACTCACCACTCTGCTGCTGCCCGGCGTGGGAACCATCCACGAGCTCAAGACGGCCTGGGACCTCGGGGTCCGGTCGGTCCGCATCGCGACGCACTGCACCGAGGCAGACATCTCGGCGCAGCACATCGCAGCGGCCCGCGACATCGGCATGGACGTCTCCGGCTTCCTCATGCTGTCTCACATGGCATCTCCGGGGACGCTCGCCAAGCAGGCGAAGCTGATGGAGTCGTACGGGGCGCAGTGTGTCTACATCACGGACTCGGGTGGCCGGCTCACGATGAACGACGTCGAGGCACGGGTCCTCGCCTACCGGGATGTTCTCGCACCAGGAACCGAGATCGGCATCCATGCGCACGAGAATCTGTCCCTCTCGGTCGCGAACTCCGTCGTGGCTGTCGAGAACGGGGTCTTCCGGGTTGACGCATCCCTGGCCGGACACGGGGCTGGTGCCGGGAACTGCCCGATCGAGGCTTTCATTGCGGTCGCGAACCTCTCGGACTTCAAGCACGGTTGTGACCTGTTCAAGCTCCAGGATGCCGCCGACGACATCGTCCGTCCGCTTCAGGACCGTCCAGTACGGGTCGACCGCGAGACCCTCGCGCTCGGTTATGCAGGGGTGTACTCGTCGTTCCTCCGCCATGCCGAGAACGCATCGGAGCGCTACGGCGTCGACGTCCGCGACATCCTCATGGAGTGCGGCGAGCGTCGGCTTGTCGGCGGCCAGGAAGACATGATCATCGACATCGCGCTCAACCTCCAGGCGCACGCCTCCTGAACGCCGGTCCGGGCGCGGTACTCCTGATGCGGACGACGTAGTTGTACCCGGGCTGGTACTACCGGCTCTCGGTCGCCGAGGGGCTCCTCGGACACGCAGTCGCGGATCGAACTGCTGACCTGCCGCTGGCCCTTGCAGCGGCACGGTGGCTCGGGCGGCGGTGCTGGTTGACCGAGTCGCCGAGCCCGACCGGGAGTAGGCGGGCGGCTCGGCGCCACTGTGCAGACTGCACAGGGACCGGCCGAGACTCTGTGCCGGGCGACGTTGCCACTCGCGGAGTCCGCGGTGGATCGTTCGTGACGCTGCCACGTCGTGGCGCGCGTCGTCCCGTTCACACGCCGCGCAGCCGGACCGGCCAGCGGTTCACGTTGGTGCTGATTCGAGGATCGAGGACGAGATGACTACCCCCACGCCCACTCGCACAGACGTGCACTTCCGGTCCGAAGAGGACGACTGCGCGGCTTGGCTGTACTTGCCCGACGGTGCCGGCCCCGAGCACCAGGTTCCGGTCATCGTGATGGCGCATGGGTTCTCCGGTGTCAAGGAGCAACGGCTCGACGCGTTTGCCGAGCGTTTCGTGGCCGTTGGATACGCATGCCTGGTCTTCGACTACCGCCACTTCGGGGAAAGCGAAGGGCTTCCGCGAGAGCTCGTCAACGTCAAGCGCCAACTCCAGGACTGGCGCAACGCGGTCGCGTTCGCTCGGTCGGTTCCCGAGGCCGACGCAAACCGAGTCATCCTGTGGGGCACGTCGTTCGCTGGCGGGCACGTCCTGGTGACTGCCGCGCACGATCCCGGGATCGCCGCTGTCATCTCTCAGTGTCCCTTCACCGACGGTCAGGCGGCAGGCTTGGCCATGCCCCGGCTGACGGCCCTCAAGCTGATGGGCAAGGCGTTCCAGGATGTCCTTGCTGCTCGCCTCGGACGGGAGCCCGTACGGGTCGACGCGATGGGACGACCGGGAGACCTGGCCGTGATGACCTCCCCCGACGCGTTGCCCGGGTTCAAGGCGCTGCTTGCAGCCTCAGGTTTGGACCAGGCGAAGATGGCCGTGCCGGCTCGCGTCATGTTCGAGGTCGGGACCTATGTCCCCGGGAAGAGCGCCAGGAAGATCGCCTGCGCAGCGCTGTTCGCGGTGTGCGACGGCGACAGCGTGGCACCGGCGAAGACAACCATCCGTCACCTCTCCAAGGCGCCCAAGGGCACCGTGAAGCGCTACGACGTAGGCCATTTCGACATCTACGTCGGCGAGGGTTTTGAGCGTGTAGTCAGCGACCAGGTCCTCTTCCTCGCCGCCAACGTGCCCCCACGGCAACTTCACCACACCGGGTCCCTGTGACCGGCAACCCACTCGGCGATCTATCGGCTGACCGGCCGGCCGTCATCGCCATGCTGGCCGTCGTCTGCCGCGACCAATCACCTGACGATCTGGGTGCGGCTCGTCAAGCCCATCTTGCTCAGGATGCTCTCGACGTGCGCCTCCGCGGTCCTGACTGAAACCACGAGCCGTTCTGCGATCTCACGATTGAACAGTCCGGTGGCGACGAGGCCAGCAACCTCTCGCTGTCTCCTGGTCAGTGGGGGTATCGAAGACCCGTCGGTTTCCGGGCCCTCCTCCGTGCCCCCGGGCGGCCCAGGCTCTGCCAAGGCGTATGCCAACATCGCTTCCGGCGTCATTCGCGCTCCGATGCTCCGTCGCGCGTCGAACTCCTTCGAGCCAGCGGCATCTCGAACGGCGTCGCGGATCTCTCTGCTCCAGCGAACGAGGTCGGCATACCCGAACAGGCACTTCCCGACCCGTTCCCACAACGTGTCAGCAGCACCGAAGTGCATGGCCGCGCGGCTCGGGTCTCCCTGTCAGCGCGGGAAACTGCCCGATCGAGCCGTTCATCGCGGTCGCGGACCTGATGGACTTCAAGCACGGCTGCGACCTCTTCGCACTCCAGGACGCCGCCGACGACTTGGTGAGACCGTTGCAGGACCGTCCAGTCCGTGTTGACAGGGAGACCCTGACCCGGGGGTACGCCGGCGTGTACTCGTCGTTCCTGAGGCACGCGGCAGTTCCCTCTGAGCGCTATGGGGTTGACGTGCGGGACCTGCTGATGGAGTGCGGCCGTCGCGGGCTGGTCGGTGGTCAGGAGGACATGATCTACGACATCGCCCTTAGCGAGGTTGCCGCGCGGGAGCACAAGGCATGAGGACGCGCTGATCCTCGGGCAAGCGCGGCACCGCCCGCGAAGCGAACCTGGCTTGTGCCGCTTGCGGATGCGATCGGCTGTCTTGTGCGCTGCGGGCTCGATGGTTCCCCGGGCCGTCACCACGCCGTGTGGGAGACCATCATTTGGCAGGGGCGACGGCGGGAAACTCCGGGACCGCCAGACCGCCGACGTCGGTGGCGGCGATGAAGCGGTCCGGTCGTACCGCCAGGACGCGTACGCCACTCTCCTCCAACCACGGGAGCAGCGTTCGTGCGGTGTCGACGCACGTATCGGGTCCGGATGCGTGCGCGTTGGCAGGACTCACTGTCACGTAACGGATGCCCAGCTGATCCCACCCATCCTTCTCGGCAGGGCTTAGCACGGTGGCGGGATCAACGGCAGCTCCAAGCAGCACGAAACCGTCGCCGAGAAAGTCGTCGAGAAGCATTCGCCGGCCGTGCGTCGTGGTGACCAGCGGCTGCGGGATCATCCGACCTACGAGTGAGCCGGACGAGAACTGGCCTCGGAACCAGCCGGCCGCTAGCCGTGGAGTGGAGCGCTCCACAGTCGATTCCTGTGCACCGGTTCGTGGGGTGAGGCGAGCTTGCTCCTCCGGGGACAGCTCCTGCTTGATGATGCGGCCGAGCTGCACGGCGAGGTCGGTGTAGTAGGCGACGTTCGGGCGCCGCTCTACCTCGTAGGTGTCGAGCCACTGCGGGGACAGCCTCCCGTTGATCACCCGGCCAAGTTTCCAGCCTAGGTCGTGAGCATCACGGATGCCGGACTGCATCCCGGCGCCCGCCCATGGCGGCATCATGTGGGCCGCGTCGCCGGCCAGGAAGACGCGTCCAACTCGCCAGGTGTCAGCCATCCGCGTGTGGTGCTGGTAGAAGGCGTGCTGAAGAATCTCCACGTCATCCTCGGAGACGCCGAGGGCCTGGAGCAGCTTCCAAACCTCCGTGCTGGTCGGATAGTCCGCCGGCGACTCGTCGGGCCGCAGCGGAATCTCCCAACGGTGATTGCCTGCCGAAAGGGCGACGTCCACGGCGGGGCGATTCTTGTCGGACCAGAAGGTCAGGATGTCGCGGTCGGGCCACCACCGCTTGACCCGGCAGTCGATGACGACCCACGACACATTCAGCGTTTCGCCGACCAACCGTGCACCGATCGCCGAACGCGTCTGAGAGGAACCGCCGTCGGCTGCGATGGCATAGCGCGCCCTCACGGATGTCGATCGGCGGGTGGCGACTTCGGTAGCGGTGACGGTCACTCCGTTGGCGTCTTGCTTGACGTCCGTGACGTTGTAGCCAAAACGAGTGTCGATCTCAGAACGCTCCTCGGCGCAGGCGCGCAGCTCGGCTTCCAGGGCTGGCTGGTAGATGTTGTAGAAACGCGGTTCCTTGCCGAGGAGCGACGGCGGGTGCTCGACGCGGTAGATCTCAGCGTGGTCGTAGGTCAACCAGCGCGACGCGCGTTGCGGTTCCAGCGTGGGTGCAACCCGGTCGTCGACCCCGAGGGACTGAAAGATTCGCACCGTCCAGTCGTTGACCGTCATGGCCCGCGCTCGCTGGTAGACCCCTTCCTCGCGTTCGAACGCGATCGTCGTGGCACTCTCGTGCGCCAGTGACAGGGCCGCCAGGATCCCGGTCGGTCCGTAGCCGATGATCGCTACATCGGCGTCGAACTGGTCGTCCATCTTCATCCTTGTCAATATTCGGTAGATCCCGCGGCGATGCTCGTGCGGCTACTACGGGTTGGCCGGCCGTTCCTTCTATGAACGCGCAGGTAGTGCATTCTCAGGCGACCTGGACGTGCGTTCACGGCTGTGCCCCGACTGCTCCTGCTGCACCCGGATCGGAGTCATGCCCTGCTCCTCGGCGAAGGTGACGACCTGCTGGAAGACGCCGGGGTCGGTGTACTCGGTGCAGCATGACCTCGGCGATGTTGCGCTGTTAGGACCTCCGAGAAGACTGTCGACCATCTCAGGCGAGCGAACTGACCGTCGTTCCGCAGTGCGGCACACAGATCGCATCACCTTTCAATGGGCGGGAACGGCCCGGGTCTCGACCTCCGCGATCCCTTCGGTGATGAGCGCCTCAGGTGTGATGTGTGCCCAGGTCTTTCGCCTTCACCGCTCTCACGTCGGCTCGCAAGGCCCAACCGGTCCGCAGGCGCGGGATGAGCCCATGCTTGCCCCACGGATCATCGGCTCGGTGCGTTGGCGAAGTCCTCGGCCTCACGAATCATCGATCCAGCGCGTTTTATCGCGGCCATCGCGGGGAATGAGTCCGCAGGGTGTCGCACGAAGTAGCCGCTCTGTGTTGCACCGAGGCAGACGAGTCCCTCGAACATGAAGACGGCTCCCCGTGCGATGGTCGATCTGGCATCGCTGAAACGTGCCCCTCGCGGAGGTCGCGGTGAGGACCGCATGCGTTTCACGACGGGTTGCCAACCCGTCCTGAGATGGGTGACGCCTTGGTACTCGCACCGGCAAGGGCGTCGACTGCCGCCCGGAGGGGCGCATCGGTCATCGTGGCGGTCATGATCTTCCTCAGGCGGGGTTGCGGCCGATGAAGAGCTCCCGGAACGGGTCCATGCTCGGCTCGAAACCCGAGTCGATGAGTCCCTTCCGCAGGGGGTACATCTGGCCGTCGTGGATACGCTGTGTCGGCTGGCGCAACGGTCCACCGTTCTCTGCCATCCCGGAGGCCTAGCCACCCGATCTTCTGCGGAGTCGTCGGTTGCTCGGCACGAGTTCGCCTGACCAGTTCGTGGGCGGTGACGACACCGCCGTCACTGCCCACGCAAGATGCCGAGGCGCGGGGCGAGGCGTCCCGCACTCGACTCTTCCGGCAGTGTCCCTGCTGTCGGAAATGATGATGCACAGCGACCCCTTGCGACCTGCACTAGTGCATCCGGATGCCACCGTCGACGTTGAACGCCGCTCCGGTGATGTGCCTGGCCCGGTCGGAGGCGAGGAACGCGATCATCTCCCCGATGTCGCGGGGAGTCTGGTACTCGCGCTGGGGAATGAGGTTGCGGAAGTGCTCCACGGCCTCGTCCAGCGTCATGCCTTCCCGCTTGGCCCAGTCGTCGAAGTCGTGCATCCCAGTTTCGAGCAGGCCCGGGTGCACGGAGTTCACCGTGATGCCGCGCGACGCGTACTCCGACGCCAGAGCATGGGTGATCCCGATGACCGCCGCCTTCGACGCGGTGTAGGGAAGAATGAAGGGCGATCCCATCTGACCCACGATCGAAGAGAGGTTGATGATCCGACCGCTGCCCTGCTCGACCATCCCGGGGAGGAAAGCCCGTGTGGTCACAAAGGTCCCGCGCGCGTTGGTGTCCATCACGCGGTCCCACTCCTCGTCAGAGATGTCGGTCACCGCACACGTGGGCGAGTTGACCCCGGCGTTGTTGACGAGGATGTCCACCCGACCGAACACCTCCTTTGCCCGCGCAGCCAGAGCGACCCCGGAGTCACTGTCGCGAACGTCGTGCTCCACGCCGATGGCCTCGCCCTCGAGCGCATTCGCGAGCTGTGCAGCCTCCGAGCCGCGCAGATCAGCCACCACGACCCTGGCGCCCTGCTCTGAGAGGCAAGCAGAGGTTGCTCGGCCAATGGCGCCGGCGCCACCGGTCACCACCGCCACGCGTCCATCGAGGTCCGGCATCATGCGCTCCCTTCGAGGGAAACGACTGACGATCGGGCCGAGTCGAACCCGCGAGTGTTCGCCAGGTCGAGCGGACAGACCCTGTTGCGTTCCGTTGCCGCTGACCCCATCGAACGTTGCACTACGAACCTCCCGGTATCGACTCGAGTTGTGACCTGCCGATCGACAGTAGTCTCAGGTGTTACGTCCTGCTAACAATGATTGGTGATCCCTGTGTATCGGCCAGGGCAATGCCTCGTCGCCGAGCGCGTCGCCGTGACGAGGCCGTTCGCGACGGTCGGGACCGTAGCCCCTCGGTTCGGAACGGCGGTCACACCGCAGCAAGCGGCCAGTCCTGGTGATTGATGAGATCGATGAGCTGCCTTGGGGAAGAGTTGTTGTTCGAACTGTGATGAGCGGCACTAGCCTCGCGAGAGTCGTTGTCCCGACTCGGGCTCGGGCTCATGACGAGACGCGGGAGCCTCTCAAGGGCCCCTCACCCCTTTGACGATCATCACGGAGAGTCCCACCCATGCACGACATGTCGTTCGTCGGACGATCCTTCGATCAGCTCTGCTTCGTGGTAGAGGATCTTGACGCAGCTGTGGAGACCTGGAGGCGCAACTTCGGCATCACGGCATGGAGCGTGTGGGAGAACCTGTCCGTCGGCCAGACGGAGAAGACCTATTGGGGCGAGCTCGCCGAGTTCGAGTTCAGCGTGGCCTATGCCTTTGCTGGCGACGTCCTCATCGAGTTGGCCCGGCACGACAGCGGATCCAGTGTCTACAAGGACTGGATGGACGAGAAGGGCGTTGGGCCCCATCACATCGGGTTCCGCGTCAGGGACGCCGCTGAGTACGCCGCCGCGGAGGAGGCGTATGTCGCGCGTGGCATCTCCAAAGCAATGAGCGGCTTCATCGAGGGCAGCGGAGTGGGACGAGGAAGCTGCCGGTGGGGCTACTTCGACACGCGCCAGACCCTCGGGTGCTACACGGAGATCTACTACCTTGACCCGGAGCTGATGGTCAGCATGGAGCGGATGAAGCGCGGGGAGGTCTTGGTGTCTCCGCCACTCTAGTGGCGTAGGGCCTACCTCGCCGGACCATCGACTGCGCCAGCTTCCGTCCGTCGCGTCGCCTCACCGCAGGCGAGGCGAGGCTTTGGGTGAGGCGTTCCTCGTCCTGGCGGGCAACACTCTTCACGAGCACGGCTGACCGGCCGCGCTCGAACCGGTGCCCGTGACGCTGTTCGACTCCCGTCATCGGCGCAACACATCATCGAGAGCGATCTGTCAGGATCGTTATCATCGATGCACTCAGGCATGACACGGGTGGCCATGCCGACTTCTAGGCGCGCGCGGTTTCTGGATGAACCACCAGAAGTGATGTCTGCGCATGCAAGATAACGATTTCTGCAATCGTTCGTGAATCCCTACAGTTCGGTGACGAAGGCCACACCGGCCGCCGATCTGGAGGCAAACAGTCATGCGTAACACCTCATTCCGACGACAAGCCGTCGTTCCTTTGGTCGGGATCGCCCTCGCGTGTGGGCTCAGTGCCTGCGGGTCGGACTCCTCTTCGGGCAGTGGCGATTCAGACTCTGGTGGTGGCGCCAGCACGAGCGTCGCCAGCTCCGCTGCTGACATCGACGCTAAGCTCGAGGCTGACTACAAGGGCACCTTCACGGCGCCACCCAGCTCCGCACCCCCTCACAAGGCCCATGAGAACGTGTGGGTGGTGGCATGCGGCAAGGTCGTGGTCGGGTGTGAGGCTCCCGCGGAGGGTGCCGTCGAGGCAGGCAAGGTCCTCGGGTGGAACATGACCATCGCCGACGGAGCTCTGGGGGTTGGGGACGGCTACAGCGTGGCCATCCGCCAGGCCGTCGCGGCGAAGGCCGACGCGATCATCGTGACCGGTATCGACTGCGACTTCGCCAAGGGCGGGCTGCAGGCCGCGAAGGATGCCGACATCCCGACGATCCTCTTCGGAGGCTTCGACTGCAAGGACACGCCTCTGTTCACCTCTGAGGTGAAGTACAACGAGGCGTACCCCACCTTCGAGGGCTTCTTGAAGGGGTGGGGCGCGGCGAAGGCGCGCTGGCTGATCAAGGCGACCGACGGCAAGGCCAAGGTGATCAACACCAGCATCACCGACTCCAAGACCGCTCTGTTCCCCGCGGAAGGCTTCGCCGACGAGCTGAAGAAGGACTGCCCCGACTGCAGCATCGTCGACACCCTCAAGTTCCAGGTCGCGGACGTGGCTGGGCCCCTGGCGCAGAAGTTCTCCGCCATTCTGCTCTCCCACCCGGACGCGAACGCGATCCAGCCGACCTTCGACTCGTTCATCCTCGCGGGGTCGATGCCGCAGGCCATCGCGTCCACGGGACGCAAGATGACGATCATCGGCGGCGAAGGTCTGGCTCCGGGCATCTCCCTGATCCACGCCGGGCAGGTCGGCGCGGCGATCGGGTGGGACAACGGCTGGGCGGGATGGGCCGCCATCGACACCACCATCCGCGTGCTGGCCGGCGAGGACACCGTGCCCGAGGGTTGGGGTTGGCAGACGGTCGACGCCGACCACAACCTCCCCGCCGATGGCAAGGGATATGCGGCCAACTTCGACTTCCGGAGCGCCTACAAGGCCGCGTGGGGTGTCTCCTAAGTGAACTCGCTCCCGGCGCTGTCGGTTCGTCAGCTCAGCAAGCACTACGGCGCGACACGGGCCTTGGTTGACGTCGACCTGACGACGCAACGGGGCAGCATCCACGCACTGGTCGGAGCCAACGGGTCTGGCAAGTCCACGTTCGTCAAGATCCTGGCGGGGATCGAGCGGGGGGACCACGGCGGCACGATCGCTGTGGGCCCCCAGGTCGTCCCGGCCTCAGGCATGAGCCCGGACCTGGCCAATGACCTGGGGCTCCGCTTCGTCCACCAAGACGTCGGTCTGTTCGACGGGCTGACGGTGTCGGAGAACATCGCCCTCGGACACGGCTTCGGCGCCCAGAGGCTCGGGCGGATCCGTTGGCGCCGGCTCGAGTCTGAGGCGGAGGCCCTCATCGACCGCTACCAGATCCACGCCACACCACGCTCCACGGTGGGTTCGCTCAACGCGGCGAGCCGGACGATGCTGGCGATCGCCCGAGCCCTGGGCGACGATCCTGACGAGGGGGAGCGCATCCTCATCCTTGACGAACCGACGGCGTCGCTGCCAGAGCGGGAAGCTGATCTGCTGGCTCAGATGCTCAAGCGGTTTGCCGCAGGTGGCCAGACGATCCTGTTCATCAGCCACCACCTCCGCGAGATCCTGCAGCTCGCGGACAACGTCACCGTCCTTCGCGATGGTCGTGTCGCAGCGGATGTCCCGGCCGCGGACCTGACCGAGGACCAGCTCGTGACTCACATCTGCGGACGGCGGATCCTGCAAGCCGCCGTGGCGGCCCGGAAGTCCGACGGCGGAGAGCAGACTTTGGCCGTCGAGGGGTTGGTGAGCGGGCGGCTCAACGGAGTCTCCTTCAGCGCGGACAGGGGAGAGATCGTCGGGATCGCAGGGCTGCAGGGTTCGGGACGCTCGACCCTGCTGCGCACCTTGTTCGGCCACCTCCCAGCGTCGCAGGGATCCGTGCGGTTGCGAGGCGAGACTCGAAGACTGGCGGAGCCGGCAGACGCGATTCGGGACGGCATCGCCTACCTGTCGGAGGATCGTCAAAGCGAGGCCGCGTTCGGTGGCCTCAGCATCAGGGAGAACGTGGTCGCGGCGTCGTTGCGCGAGTTCTGGCGCGGCTTGCGGATGGCCCACGGCGCGGAGTCGCGGGAGACACAGAGGCAGATCGAACGGTTCGGCGTGGTCACCTCCGGGCCGGAGCAGACACTCGACGCGCTCTCGGGTGGCAACCAGCAGAAGGTCGTGCTCTCCCGGTGGCTGCGGCGCAAGCCGTGGCTGCTGCTGCTCGATGAACCCACGCAAGGCGTGGATGTGGGGGCGCGGGCCGACATCCACGCTGCCCTGCGTCGTGAGGCCGAGAACAACACCACGGTGCTCCTGGTCTCCTCGGACTTCGAGGAGCTTTCCCTTGTCTGCGATCGCGTGCTGGTGCTGCGCGACGGAGTCGTGGCGGCCGAATTCCACGCCCCGGACATCCACCCCGACAGTCTGGTCCAAGAGTCCTACTTGGAACGTCAGGAAGAAGCGTCATGACCGTCACGGCCTCGGAGACCAACACGAACCGTCCACAGAGCAAGAGCCACGGCCTCTTCGCCGGCCTCGGGCAGCGGTACGGACTGCTCGTCATCCTCGCTGCGGTGGTGCTCTTCTTCAGCACCTACAGCAAGACGAGTGAGGCGTTCCCCAGCCAGGCCAACCTGATCACCCTGATCGGGAACTCGACAGTCGTCTCCGTGATCGCGCTCGCCATCGTCGTGCCGCTCACCGCGGGCGTCATCGACCTGTCGGCGGCGGCCACGACCGGCGCGTCGTCGATCGCCACCGCGACCCTGATGTCGCGGTTCGACGGGCCGCTGTGGTTGGCCGTCCTGGCGGGGCTCGTGATCGGCGCCGCCGTCGGCGCCACCAACGGTCTGCTTATCACCCGGCTCGGGTTGGACCCGATCATCGAGACGTTGGGCATGTCCATCCTGCTCGGCGGCGTGGCGATCTGGTACACCGGCGGGCTGACCATCACCGGGAACATCTCGACAACCCTGACGCAGTTCGGATCGCTGAACTGGTGGGGCCTGCCACGGCTCCTCGTGGTCCTGGTCCCGGTCGTCCTCGCCACCTGGTACCTGCTGGAGCACACGCCCTACGGGCGCCAGCTCAGCGCGATCGGTAGCAACCCGAAGTCAGCTCGCCTGGTCGGCATCCGGGTCGAGCGCATGATCCTGTCGAGCATGACCATCGGGGGCCTTCTCGCGGGGATCGCAGGGGTCCTGCTGTGCGCGCGGGCGGGGTCGGCCGACACCAACGCGGGTCCGAGCTTCCTCTTCCCTGCGCTCGCCGCCGTGTTCCTCGGTGCGACCACCATCAAGCCGGGACTGCCCAACCCCCTCGGCGCCATCGTGGGCGTCTTCTTCGTGGCGATCGCCGTCAGCGGGCTCAGCATCGCCGGAGCCGCAGCCTGGGCGCCGGGAGTCTTCAATGGTGGCTCGTTGCTGTTCGCGGTCTGGATGACGACTACGTTTGCGCGACGGCGGGGTAGAGCCGGACGATGAGGGGCCGCCCGACAGGGCAACGGGGGTCCGGGTCAGGCCGCCAGTGCTCGGCGCGGACCCGTATCCTCCGAACGAGGCTGATCTGCCTGGAAGCGGTCCGTCAGGCGATGTCGACCGCCGAGCCCACCAGTCGTGCGGCATGGGTCCTCAGTGCCTCGCGCAACCAGGCGTGGCCGGGATCGTTGTCGAGCCGACGCAGCCACACCATGGTCTCGCTGATCGGCTGGAGTTGCATCGGTGGTTCGACCAGTCGGATGCCCGCCGCCGCCGCGATGCGTGACGCGGGTATCCGCGGGATGAGAGTGATCAGGTTGGTGTGGCGGAGCATGAACGGGGCGACGGCGAATCCGGCGCGCACCTCCACGCGCCTCGGGATGCCCAGCACGTTGAGGTTGGAGTCCCCGGCCGAGGGGCTACCGTCGGTGCCCTCCGCGGCGAGGTACGGCATCGTGCTGAATTCCTCGACTGAGATAGCGCCTGTGACGTGGTCGTTGTCCTTGTCCGCCGCCAAGACGTAGCGATCGCGGTAGAGCACCTCCCAGCGCACCTCGTCGGACCAGATCTCGGAGCGAGACGCCATGAGCTCCCGTGGTAGGACCACAAGGTCGGCCTGACTCCGGAAGAGGGTGGGGGCGAAATCCTCGTCGAGGGGCTGGATCTCGACTCGGATGTTGGGTCTGACCGGCGTGATGTCGACGAGCAAGGGGTGCAGGAGTCCGACGGCGGCGTGACCTGTCGCCATGATCACGAACGTGCGCTGATCCGTATCGGGGTCGAAAGACCGGGACCCCGTGAGCGCCGCCTGTATCTGGATGAGCGTCGCGCGGACGGGATCGATCAGTGTCTCGGCGACCGGCGTCGCCACCATCGAACGGCCGCTGCGCATCAGGATGGGGTCGTCGAAGAGCCTCCTGATCCGGGCCAGTGTGGAACTCATGGCCGACTGGCTGATTCCGAGCCGCTGAGCCGCGCCGGTCACGCTCCTCTCATCCATCAGCGCCTCAAATGCTACCAGGAGATTGAGATCGACGCGGTTCAGGTCCACGACTGCGATCATAGGACCGCCCCTTCTCGGAGGCGACGCGGCATCGAAAGCCGGCCCGTGCGTCCTGGTCTGTCTACGATGGCCTCGTGGACCTCGCGGACGTCGATATCAATCTGTTGGTTGCATTCGATGCATTGATGACCGAAGGCGGCGTCACGGCTGCAGCAAACCGGATGCACGTCGGCCAGTCGGCCATGAGTGCCACGCTCTTGCGGCTCCGTCGGCTGCTGGACGACCCGGTCCTGGTGCGGACCGGGCGGACGATGGCGCCGACGCCACTTGCCCTCTCACTGACGGGTCCCATCCGCGAGGCCCTCAACCAGATCGACCAGGTCCTGACAGAGCGGCCCACCTTCGACCCCGCGCGGGATCACCGGACGTTCTCCATCAGAGCCAGCGAGTACGCCACAGTGGCGGTTCTGCACCCACTGAGCGTCAAGCTCCGCAACATTGCTCCGAACGTCAGTCTCCGGATCTCCCCGGTCATGCCGAGGTTCATCGAGGACCTGACCCACAACGACTTCGACCTCGTCATCGTCCCGCCGCAATTCGTCGGCGCCGGCAGC
Source organism: Marmoricola sp. URHA0025 HA25 (assembly GCF_054059435.1). Taxonomy (NCBI): domain Bacteria; kingdom Bacillati; phylum Actinomycetota; class Actinomycetes; order Propionibacteriales; family Nocardioidaceae; genus Marmoricola; species Marmoricola sp. URHA0025 HA25. The sequence continues at coordinate 3,689,059 of NZ_JBSSCD010000001.1, read as the reverse complement.
CCGGTCCACTCCCAAGTCCTGTACGAAGACCCTTACGTCGTTGCCGTCGACAAGTCGCACCCCGACGTGAAGGACAGCATCGACCTGGCGCTGTTCACATCGCTCCCGTATCTCGCACAAAAGAGCTCGGGGAACCGGGCGTTGGTGGAGGTACAGCTGGACCGGCTCGGCATCGAACGTCGAACCGAGGTCACGACGGACTTCGGTCTGGCGCCGTTCCTCCTCCGAGACACCCTGCTGGTGGCCCTGATCCCGGTGAGCTTCGCGTCGTTCCTCGCCGAGGGGGTCGGCCTCAAGCTGCTCGAGCCGCCGATGCGACTGGACCCAGTGACGGAGTCGATGTTCTGGACCTCCCGCCGAGACGACGAGCCGGCTCACCGCTGGCTCAGGGCCCAGCTCGTCGAGATGGCGGGCCCCTTGGGGTCGCAGCACAGTCGCGGCGACTAGAACTCGGCAGCACCGCGGCCCGAGGCTACGCGGCGCCAGCGACACCGCACGTCGGAGGGGAGTCATCGACGAAATCGGTGTGTCGATATTGATGTTAGCCGTTTCCCCTGATGTGACGACCTCCATACAGTATGGCTGCCGGCCCTGAGGCGAGGAAGTTGCGGGGAACCAGCTGCCGAGGCGCCTGGAGCGAGCCTCGGTGTCGCTGAGCCACTCGGTCCATCAGGCACAGGAGGTCCCGCCCATGACCCTGCTTCTCGACGACGCAGTCGTTCGCGAGGTCTTCTCCTGGAGCGCAGCGGCAAGCGCGCTGCGCGAGGCCTACGCCGCCGACGTCGAGCCCGCGCGCTTCCCACCCAGGAGCATGGCTCGCGGCGACCAGGCCTGGCTCCGGACTCTGAGCGGCGCGCCGGGGGACACCGGGCTGATGGGTCTGAAGTCCATCGCAGCCGCGCTGAGCTCCAGGCGCGTGAGCTACCTGATCTCCCTGTTCGACCAGTCGTCGGCCGAGCTCGTGGCGCTCCTCGACGCGCACTCGATCACCGGCTACCGGACCGCTGCCACCTCCGCACTAGCGGCAGACATGCTCGCCACGAAGGGCGCCATGTCCGTCGCCGTGATCGGTTCGGGCTTCGAGGCGCAGAACCACCTCCGTGCCGTCGCCGCCGTGCGAGCGGTCGCCGAGGTCCGTGTCTTCAGTCCTCGACCGCAGAGCCGTACACGGTTCATCAGCGAGCTGTCGGAGCTCGGTCTTGCGATCTCCGCGGAGGACGAGGCGGAAGCGGCCGTGCGGGATGCGACCCTGGTGATCTGCGCGGCACGCTCCCGCGACGAGTCCCCGACCCTGCTGGGAGAATGGCTCGCTCCCGGGTCGACGGTGGTCTCGATCGGGTCCACCCTCCCCGAACAGCGTGAGGTGGACCCCGAGACGATGCGGCGCGCCGATCTCATCGTGGCCGATGAGCTGCGGGAGGTCCTGGATGAGACAGGTGACGCTCTCGCCGCCCGTCGCGACGGCGTCGACCTCGAGAGCAAGACGGTGTCCCTGTCCGACCTGGTGTCCGGCCGGGTGCCGGGACGACGGGACGACCAGCAGGTCCTGCTCTACAAGTCCGTCGGTGGCGCGATCCAGGACCTGGCCGTCGCCGCTATGTGCGTGGCCCGCGCCCGGCAGGCCGGACTCGGCGCCACCCTGCCGGTCGAGATCACACCCGTGGCGAAGTAGGCGAGGACGATGCACGTGACAGTGGAGAATCACGACGGTCTGTCCCGACGAATCCGCACCACTCCCTACGTCGACGGCCTCTGGGTCGACGTAGGCGAGTCCGGCACGATCGATGTCGACAACCCCGCGACGGGGGAGGTCGTCGCCACCGTTCCGGCGATGAGTCGCGGGCAGGTGCGTGACGCCATCGAGGCCGCGCACCGCGCGTTCCCCGCCTGGCGCGACCGGTCCGGCAAGGACCGCTCGACGGTGCTCCGGGCCTGGGCGGAGCTCGTCACGGCCAACATCGAGCACCTCGCTCACCTAATCGTGCTCGAGGAGGGCAAGCCACTAGCCGAGGCTAGGGGCGAGGTTGCGTATGCCTGTTCCTTCATCGAGTGGTTCGCTGAGGAGGCCAAACGCATCAGCGGCGAGGTGTTCATGGCGCCGCAGGCATCTGGTCGCATCGTGGTCCTGAAGGAGCCCGTCGGTGTCTGCGCCGCCATCACGCCGTGGAATTTCCCCGCCGCGATGATCACCCGCAAGGCTGCGCCGGCGCTGGCCGCCGGGTGCACCATGGTGGTCAAGCCGGCCGAGCAGACCCCGCTGACCGCTTTCGCACTGGCTGAGCTGGCCGTCGAGGCGGGCGTGCCGCCAGGGGTCTTCAACATCGTGACGGGCCATCCAGAGGAGATCGGACCCGAGCTCACGACACACGAGCTGGTGCGCAAGATCAGCTTCACCGGATCCACGCAGGTGGGTCGGCTGCTCCTCGCACAGGCGGCGGGGACGGTGAAGAAGGCGTCGATGGAACTCGGCGGCAATGCCCCTATCCTCGTGTTCGACGACGCCGACCTCGACATGGCGCTCTCCGGTGTCATGACGGCCAAGTTCCGCAACTCGGGGGAGTCCTGCATCGGGGGCAACCGCGTCTACGTGCAGGCGGGGATCTACGACGCCTTCGCCGCTGCACTCGCGGAGAGGGCCGCCTCACTCGTCGTGGGCCCAGGCCTGGAGACCGACAGCCAGATCGGGCCTCTGATCGACCAGGCGGCCGTCGCCAAGGTTGAGGCGCACATCGCCGACGCGACCGTAGGCGGCGCCTCGGTCCTCAGCGGCGGGACCGTCGACCCACGCGGTGGCCGATTCTTCACTCCGACCGTCCTCGGCAACGTCCTGCCCGGCATGCTCGTGACCAGGGAGGAGACGTTCGGCCCGGTCCTGCCGCTGATCAGGTTCGAGAGCGAGGCCGACGTCGTCGCGTGGGCCAACGACTCCGAGTACGGGTTGTCCGCATACGTGTTCACCCGGGATGCCGAGCGGACCTGGAGGGTCGCGGGAGCCCTCGAGGCGGGCATGGTCGGGATCAATACCGGACTGATCTCCAATGAGATCGCCCCCTTCGGCGGCATCAAGCAGTCGGGTCTTGGCCGCGAGGGGTCGGTCCACGGGATCGACGAGTATCTCGAGCTCAAGTACCTCGCCTGGGAGAACGCCCGCGGCGTACCTCTGTCCGAGTGACCGCCCCCCGACATCACTTCCCGACCCTACGCGCCGACCCGGCGCACAGATCGCCTATCGAAACCTGAGGAGTTGCCATGCCTAGCTACACCCGACCCGAGGCCCGCGAGTGGGCGCGCGAAAAGCTCATCGGTGCAATCAACTGCACCATTCCCTCGTTCACCTCCGACCTGCGGGGAATCAACGAGAAGGCAATTCGGCACGACATCGCCCTCGCCAAGCAGCACGGGTTCATCGGCACCCTGGGGGTCTCGGAAGTGGCGATCTCCGTGCCGGAGTACACCGACTTCTTGCAGATCTCGAAGGACGAGGGCGGCGACGACTTTGTGCTCGTGCACCACGCGAGCTGGAGCAACCTGGAGCAGAATCTCGAGGCGTTGAAGGGTGCGGAGGAGGCGGGGGCGGACATCGTGCTGCTGGCCTACCCGCCGAACTTCTACCCGGAGACCGAGCAGGAGATCTACGAGTACACCAAGGCGGTGTGTGACGCGACCGACCTCGCGGTGATCCTCTTCCCGATGTACTTGTGGGGCTTCAGCCCGCGGATCCACCCCTCCGACATTCCCGTGCGTCTGATCCGCCGGCTCCTGGACGATTGCCCCAACATCGCTGTGATCAAGGCTGAGGGTGGGTTCCCCCACTACATGGGGGCGATCGAGTGCCAGCGTCACTTCGGCGAGGAGGTGGTGATCTCCGTGCCCATCGAGTCGGACATGATCTCGCTGGGCCAGCTCTTCCCGATCCAACTCTCCGCCACCAGCGATCACGAGTACTACGGACCGATGATCCCGCGCATCATGGAGTTGCTGCGGGCAGAGAAGTTCGACGACGCCAGCGAGCTGTTCTGGCAGATTCACCCCGGTCGCAAGGTGAAGGCGAGCCTGGGTCCCGTGATCGGTGGCGGCGCATTCATCAACCGACAGTTCTGGAAGTTCCAGGGCTGGCTCCAGGGCTACAACGGGGGGCCGTTGAGGCAGCCCACTCAGCGCATCCACGACGCGCAGATGAAGGCTCTGCGCCAGGCGCTGGTGGACTCGCAGCTTGAGCCGAGCATGGACCCGTTCCGTGAGTTCTTCATCGGACGTAACCCGGTCTGATCGTCCCATCCGGGATGCCCTCAACCAGATGGCAGCGGAGATCGAGCTCGACAGGGTCGGCATCGATCCTCGAACCGAGGTCCGGACGGACGTCGGTCGAGCCCGTTCCTCCTCCGCGACACCCTGCGGGAGACGCTGGTGCCGTCATGCTTCGAGTCGTTCCAGCGGAGGGTGATGCGCTGAAGCTGCTCAAGCCGCCGATGCGGGTGCATCACAGACGCAGGAGTCTGCGTGCGTTGGCTTCCATGTCGATCGGCAGCCGTTCGACCTCGGCCGGAGAGGGCTGGCCCGAGGGCTGCGAAGGCGGGCCGTTGTGGCAGGTCACTTATCCCACTCAGCGCGTGACGCGCAGATGAGGGCTCGTGGGCCCGTTTCGTGAGTTCTTCACCGGTTGCGATCCGGCGTGATCTGGGGCGTGGAATCGACCGCGTGGCGGGTTGAATGATCGACGTGGTCGATGGATCTGGATTGATGCCAGGCGTCTTTTCATGATGTGACCGGTGCCATACCGTGGACTCATCACGGGAGTGTCGAGCCGCACGCCTCGGGTCGCGGTGCCATCGCAACAACGCCAGTTCTGCAAGGGAGAAGCATGACCGTCACGACGCCTGCCACGTCTGCCCACGCCAGTGTTGCCGCGACCCTGGAGCGGGTCGAGCAGGCTCTCGACAACGATCGCCTGCCCGTCGAGATCTTCAACGACGAGGCCGTCTTCAAGGCTGAGATGGATCAGATCTTCGGCACCTGTTGGGTGTTCCTCGCGCACGAGAGCGAGATCCCGAAAGCCGGGGACTTCGTCCAGCGACGCATCGGGGTTGATCCGGTGATTGTCACGCGGGATGGCAAGGGTGGAGTCAACGTGCTCTCGAACTACTGCCGCCACCGCGGTACGCAGGTCTGCCAGACCGACGCGGGCAACTCCCGGTTCTTCAAGTGCCCGTACCACGGCTGGACCTACTCGAACGATGGCGACCTCGTGGGCACCCCGAACAAGCATGGGGCCTACGCCGAGAACTTGGATCTCAAGGAGTGGGGGCTGTATCGGGCGCCGCGGGTGGACAGCCGGTACGGCTTCATCTTCGCCTCGCTCGCGGCCGAGGGCCCGACGCTGGACGAGTACCTCGGCGGCGCGGGGTGGATGCTCCAGATGATGGTCGGGCTGCACCCGGATGGCATGAGGGTGGCGGGACCCCCGGAGCGCTACAAGCTGAAGGCCAACTGGAAGACGGGCTCCGAGAACTTCGCGGGCGACACCTACCACGTCGGGACGCTGCACTACAGCAATGAGGAGATCGGCCTCGCACCCGACCTCAAGAGCAACGTCGAGGTGACCCGCACCTACGACTTCGGCAACGGCCACTACACCATCGGCTTCCCGTTCGTCGAGCTGGCCGGGCCGTTCGCTGCGTTCTGGGGTTACGACCCGGAGACGGCTGCCAAGTTCGACCTGAGCGGACTTGACGAGACGCAGCGCCACATGGTGGAGAACGAGCCACCGATCGTCGGCACGATATTTCCGAACCTGAGCTTCCTGCGGTCGCCGGCCCCGATCCGTGTCGGCGAGATGGAGATGGCCGTCATCACGACGTTCCGCCAGTGGCAGCCTGTCGGCCCAGGTGAAATGGAGCTGTGGAACTGGCAGTTCGTGTGGACCTTCCAAACCGAGGAGCAGGCTCTCGAGGCCTACACCATCGGTCAGTTCACGTTCGGTTCCGCCGGCACCTTCGAGGTTGACGACACCGTGGCCTGGGAGGGAGCTCCCAAGGCGGCGAAGAGCCCCTGGATGCGCCGGCAAGAAATGGAGTTCAGCTTCGGACAGGCCCATACGAGCCCCGTGAACCGCGAGCCCGACCCGACCTACAAGGGTCCTGGGATCAAACGCCCCAGCGGCTTCGGCGAGCACAACCAAATCAGCTTCTACAGGCATTGGGTCAACACGCTGCGCCACGGCACGCAGGCGACGAGCGTTCAGGAGGGCTGACGCATGGCAATCACCGAGGCGAGTCCCGCAGCAACGGCGCCGGTCGACGCGATGGCTCCGGTCGACCCGGAGTTGCTCGCAACCGTCACGCAGTTCTTAGCGCTCGAAGCCAAGCTCTTGGACGAGGGCCGCGAGGAGGACTGGTTGGAGCTCCTCGACGAGGAACTGCTCTACGTCGTCCCCATCAGGCTGGCCACGGAGAACCGGGCCGATGAGATCCAGCGCGGCGCCTTCCGCATCCGCGACACCAAGTACCACGTGCGCATGCGTCTCCAGCGGCTCGGGACCGGGCACGCCTACTCCGAGATCCCGCCGTCGCGGACCATGCGGCTGGTGGGCTCCGTCCTGGTGCAGCGCACGGCGGAAGCGGACGTCGTCGACGTCACCAGCGCGCTGCTTGTCTACCGCCAACGCGGCATCGACGACCACTTCGACCTCATTCCCTGCCGACGCAACGACACGCTGCGGCTCACGGCAGAGGGTCCTCGACTCCTCACTCGCGAAGTGGTGCTCACCGAAGTCGGCATCGCCACACCCAACCTGGGCATCTTCCTGTGACAGGACAGGTCGAGGTCCTGCTCGACACCAAGCTCTGCAACAGCTACGGCGTCTGCGTGACGATCATGCCGGACGTCTTTGACACACCTGCGGGCAGTCCTATCGCTGTGCTCCTGCGAGACCGGGTCGAGGCAGACGAGAGAAATGACCTCGAAGAGGCCATCCGGGCCTGCCCAGCCCAGGCGTTGGCCTTGCGCGAGTCACCGTCATGACCACGAAGGGTGCTGCTCTAGAGAACGCGGTCATCGTCGGCGCGTCCGCGGCGGGCCTGAGCGCGGCCGACGGACTGCGCGAGGGAGGGTACGACGGACGAATCATCATCTTGGGCGATGAGCAACACGAGCCCTACGACCGGCCGACCCTATCGAAGAAGCTGCTTGTCTCTCAGGGGGAGCCGCAGCTGCACGCGCTGCGCACACCGGAGCGGCTGGAAGCCGACAACGTGACCCTTCTGCTCGGCCACCGGGCGGTGGGCCTCGACGTCGACCGCCACTACGTGGTGACCGAGAACGGCGACGCCGTCCCCTGGGACGCCGTGATCATCGCGACCGGGAGCCGGCCGCGAACCCTGGTAACCACCGAGGCGGAGCCCCTTCCCGTGCTCCGCACTCCAGCGGACCTCCGCCTCTTGCGCGCGGCGGCGGCGCGCTACGGCCAGGTCACCCTGATCGGCGCTGGACTGATCGGGCTGGAGATCGCTGCCAGCCTGTCCGGGCACCAGGTCGAGGTGACCGTGATCAACGACCTCGAGCTCCCGTTGCGCAACATCCTCGGCGAGCCCGTGGCCGAACAGGTCCGCGAGCTGCATCGGCGTCACGGCGTCGACCTCCTGCTGGGCGTCAGCGTCGAGGACGTCAGCGGTGGGCCGGGCTCGTACGCGGTCCAGCTCTCGAACGGCAGCACACACCGCACCTCGTTCGTCCTGGTCGGCATTGGCGTAGAGGCCAACGACGAGTGGCTCGACGGGTCAGGCGTGGCGCTGGATGCGGGTGTGGTGGTGGATGTGGCAGGTCGCGCGAGCGTTCCAGGGGTCTGGGCGGCGGGTGACGTGGCTCGGCTGTTGTCGCACCCCTCGCTGCCCGAGTCGACCCGCGTCGAACACTGGACACACGCCATCGCGCACGGCCGCCACGTCGGCCTTAACGTCGCGAGGGGATCCCACGACGCCTACACCGCCGTGCCCTACTTCTGGACTGAGCAATACGGGCGGCGGTTCCACGGCTACGGCCGCATCCGGCCTGACGACACGGCACTGGTCGTCGAAGGAGCTCTCGACGAAGAGGAGTACTTGGTCCTGTACGGCAGTGGCGAGAAGCTCCACGCCGTGGTCTCGTGCGGGTGCGTCCGGTCCCTCAGGGGCTACCGCAAGCTCCTCGAACGCAACGGCACCTGGCGCGAAGCTCTGGACCTGGCCGGCCACTCCGACCCAGTCCACGACGTCGCCCTCCACACCAGATGACGCAACAACTAACGTAAGGAAGAACGTTGAAGCTTCTTGACGACCACATCGTCCTCGTGACCGGCGGTGGTTCCGGTTTGGGGCTGGGTGTCGCGCGGCACCTGCTGACAGAGGGTGCGCAGCTCGCGGTGCTCGAAGTCGACCCTGACAAGGTGAAGGCTCTGAGCGAGGAGTTCGGTGACAGCGCGCTGGTGCTTCAAGGAGACGTGCGCAGCATCGGAGATCTCCAGGACGCGCGCAGCGCGATCGTGGAGCGTTTCGGCAGGTTGACCTCGATCGTCGCGACCCAGGGGATCTGGGATGGCAACGTTCCGCTGGTCGACATCCCTGTCGAGCAGATCGACGCGCTGTTCGATGAGGTTTACTCCATCAACGTCAAGGGCTATGTCCTGACCGCGAAGGTGTTCCTTGATCTGATCCAGGCCGAGCGGGGTGGCCTCGTGCTGACGGCGTCCCAGGCGGCTTTCGCTGCTGATGGTGGCGGTACCGCGTACACCTCCAGCAAGGGTGCGGTGCGCAGCCTGGTGAACCAGCTCGCGTTCGAGCTCGGACCGGAGATCCGAGTCAACGCTGTGGCGCCTACGGGGATCGCCAAGAGCGAGATCCGGGGCCCCGCAGCACTCGGTCTCGAGCAGTCCAAGCAGTCCGACATCCCAGCCGACGCGTTCCGGTTCGAGTTCGAGTGGCTGACTCCGCTACAGCACCTGCCCTCGCCGGAGGAGTACGGCCCGCTGTACGCCTTCCTCGCGTCGCGCCACAACACGGTGATGACAGGACAGACGCTCATCGCTGACTCCGGCACGTTGAACCGCGCCCTGGGGTCGATGACCGCCCTAGTCAGGTCGATGCCGGACCGCTGACCGGCCCCTTCCCCGCATCCGCGGGCGAACCCGCGTTGCGGTCGGTGTCTGAGCGACGCTCGAAGGCACGCCGTCCGCGGTACCAACGCGGTGCCGTGTGTTCGCTTCTCCCTCCTACCGAAGAAGGGCACCCATGAGTCACCGTGTGGAAGGCGGGCGGTTTGCGCCTCCGGAGACCGCTGTCGAGGTCAGCGACGGCATCTTCGCCTACGTGCAGCCGGACGGCAGCTGGTACATCAACAACACCGGCTTCATCGTCGGCTCGCGCGGTGTCGTCAGCGTCGACGCATCATCGACGGTGGACCGGACCCGCGCATTCTTGGCAGCCATCGCCAGAGTCACCGAGGCGCCCGTCCGCACCTTGATCAACACTCATCACCACGGTGATCACACCTACGGCAACTTTCTGTTCGAGGGTGCCACCATCGTCGGTCGGGAGGGCATCCGCGAACTCATCATGCAATTCGGTGGTCCTGAGGCTCTGCCCCCGGTGTGGGACGAGGTCGACTGGGGGGACGTCACGCTCGCTCCACCGTTCTTGACCTTCACCGACCAGGTGAAGGTCTACACCGACGACCTCGAGTGCCAGGTCACCTACGTCGGCACACCGGCGCACACGACGAACGACTCGATCGTCTGGATCCCCGAACGACGTGTCCTCTTCAGCGGCGACCTGCTGTTCAGCGGCGGGACCCCGTTCCTGATGCAGGGCTCCATCGCCGGCTCGCTCGAGGCTCTCCAGCGACTCTCCGCCCTGGGCGCCGACACGATCGTCCCTGGGCACGGACCCGTGTGTGGACCCGAGGTGATCGACACGGTCACCTCCTACCTGCACTTCGTCCAGAAGGTCGCCGCCCAGGGCATGGCTGCTGGCCTCACTCCGCTCGAAGCCGCTCATGAGACTGACCTCGGCGACTTCGGCGAGCTGCTCGACCCCGAACGGATCGTCGGGAACCTTCACCGGGCTTACGCCGACCTCCACGCAAAGACGAGCGACACCGCGCTGGGAGCTCCGATCGACGCGGTCGCGGCCATGGCGGACATGGTCACCTACAACGGCGGTAAGCCGCTCTCCTGCTACGCCTAGAAGGGAACTAGCATGCGTTGGGCCAGCCATATCAGCGGCAGAGACGGTCGAGAGCACGCCGCTCTCGTCGAGGCCGACAGCCTGCTGAGCGTCGAGGAGTCGCTGCTCGAGCTCTTGCAGTCGGACGGCACCCTCGGTGCCCATGCCGCCAGGGCCCGGACAAACCCGTGGGACGTCGTTCCTCTCGCAGGAGCGTCTCTCGTCGCACCGGTGCCACGACCTCCCTCCGTCCGGGACTTCATGGCGTTCGAGCAGCATCTCGTCAACTGCTCCGCCGCCATGGGTACCTCGGTCCCCCCGGTGTGGTATGACCAGCCGGTCTTCTACTTCACCAACCCCGCTGCGATCACGGGCCCCTACGACGACGTCCCCATGGCGCCCGGCACCGCTCAGTACGACTACGAGCTCGAGGTCGCGGCGGTCATCGGACGACCTGGGTCGGACCTGGCGCCGGCGGACGCGGAGGCCTACATCGCTGGTTACGTGTTGTTCTGCGACTGGAGTGCTCGAGACCTGCAGAGCAAGGAGATGACCATTGGCCTTGGTCCGGCCAAGGGCAAGGACACGGCGACCAGCCTCGGCCCCTTCCTGGTCACACCGGACGAGCTCGAGGCTCGCCGATCGGGGAAGGGCTACGACGTCGCCATGACGGCATCGGTCAACGGCACCACCTACAGCCAGGGAAACTGGCGAGACCTCTTCTGGTCGTTCGGGCAGATGCTCGCCTACGCCTCCCGGGGCACCGAGCTGCGGGCCGGCGATGTCATCGGCAGCGGAACCGTCGGCACCGGCTGCATCCTCGAGCTGTCCCAGGTGCACGGGGGAGACCGCTACCCGTGGCTCCAGCCCGGCGACCGGGTCGAGCTCGACGGCGGCCCGCTCGGCCGGATCTCGGCGCAGGTCAGCCCCAGCGCGGCTGACCCGGTTGCGCTGTCGTGACAGCCTGCCGTCGGAACCAAACGGTTGCGCACGCTCGGTGGCTGAGCCTTGATGCGGGGCTGATGGTCGGGGAGCCCACCCAAAGGGGTGGACATGGGCGCCCGAGATCTGTCGTTTAAGGACGCCGGAACGACCCGCGAGGTGCCGGAGCGCATCGACGCCCGAGCAGTCAGTCGCATGTAGATGCACGAGCTCAGGGGACCGGCGCCCATTGGCGAGCTGGCAGACGTCCTCCCAGTCGGCTCCGTCCTGGTGGACCCCGACCTCGTCACGACGTACCGCTACGACCGCGCCAAGGACCCTCGCGCGGGCACACCCCGAGCTGTAGTGCGTGCGACGTGCACGTCCGACGTCCAGAAGGTGTTGAAGTGGGCCAGCGAGCACGGCGTGCCCGTGGTGCCACGAGGTGCGGGGTCCTCCCTCTCGGGTGGCGCTTCGGGCATTGACGGAGGTGTCACCCTCAGCCTCGAACGGATGCGTGACATCACCGTCGACCGTCTCAACAGGGTCGCGGTCGTCGGCGCTGGTGCCATCACCGCGGACGTGAAGTCGGCCGCGGCAGCGCGCGGCCTCTGGTACCCACCAGATCCGTCGTCGGTGGAGCTGAGCTCCATCGGAGGGAACGCGGCGACCAACGCGGGCGGCCTGTGTTGCGTGAAGTACGGCGTCACCAGCGACTACGTCCTCGGGATGGAGGTCGTCCTCGCCGATGGGACAGCGCTCCGCCTCGGCGGGCCTCGACTCAAGGACGTCGCGGGACTGGCGCTGCTCAAGCTCTTCGTCGGGTCAGAAGGCACTCTCGGCGTCATCACGGAGCTCACGCTCCGCCTGCTCCCGCTCCCAGCTGGCGCGGCGACGCTGGTGGCATCCTTCAGGTCGCTGGACGCGGCCGTCGAGGCGGTGGTCGAGCTGACTGCTCGAGTCCGGCCGTCCATGCTCGAGCTGATGGACAAGATCTCGATCAACGCCGTCGAAGACATGACTCGAATGGGCCTGGACCGTGCCGCCGAGGCGCTCCTCCTGGTGGGCACCGACTCGCCGGGCGAATCCGCCGTCGAGGAGCTCGCCCTGATCCACGAGGTCTGTGGTCGCCACGGCGCTAGTGAGACCTACACCACGACAGACTCTGCCGAAGGCGAGGCCCTCCTTGCGGCACGCCGCGCTGCCCTACCTGCGCTCGAGACCCTCGGTTCGCTCCTCATCGAGGACGTCGGCGTGCCGGTTCCGGCGCTGCCCTCGCTGGTGCGACGCATCCAGGCGACAGCGGCTCGCCACGATGTCCTCATCGCCGTCGTTGCGCATGCAGGCGACGGTAACGTCCACCCGGTGATCGCCTACCCGACCGGCGACTGCGACGCAGAAGCTCGCGCGCGACGTGCCTTCGGTGACATCATGGACGCTGCGATCGAGCTCGGTGGAACGATCACCTGTGAGCACGGCGTCGGTCGTCTCAAGGCACCGTGGCTGGCCGATCAGGTCGGTCGAGACGTGATGACGGTGACCGCACGGATCAAGGATGCGTTGGATCCGCGCGGCATCCTCAACCCCGGAGTCATCCTGGAGACCGGGGACCCCTCGCCGGAGGTCAGCTCCTGAGCGGGTTCCGGTGCTGGAGGACCGAGACCGGCTCGTTGGGACATCGTGCGGCTCGGCCGGGCTCACTATGCTCGCGGCTCGGACTCGGATATCGGATATCGGATGCGATCGTGGTCCCATCGCCACGACGTACGCAGGCTATTCGTCAACCATTCACGCAGCAGGTCAGCATTTCATTCCAATTCCGATCTCAATGATATCCGTGGCCGGTGAATGTCGGAATAGGTACGCGAGCCAGCAATGTATCGAACTATACGTCTGTAGGCGCGCCCACTGGATGGGCAGACCCATTGACGAGATGGATCGAGACCATGCCCGTCCGTGCCCAGTCCAGCGGGGTCGCCGTGTCAGGCGGCTGAGGTCGACGCCCATAACCCAGCGCCGTTGGCGTGCCCGCGGCTACGTTGGCGCCTCGGCCCACGGTCCGGAGAATCGACGGAGTCGATGCACTGATATCGAAGGTCATTGTTGGTGAAGATGTGAGGTTCGGTACTAAGTTGTGAATTGCCGGCGATTCGTTCGGTCCCCGCGTGAGGAGCGTATTTCATGTCCCTGGCTTTCCGGCCCATCACCCATCTGCGTCACGTCGGAATTGCTATTCCCAGCTATCGACAGGCCGTGGACTTCTACCAGAACGTCTGGGGTCTCGTCCCGGTCGCGCAGGACAGCGGGGTGACGTTCTTCGGGACGCCAGCCGATCCAGAGCACTACATCCTCCGGGTCCGTGAGGACCGACAGAAGCGGCTCGACCTGATTGCGTTCGCTGCCGACTCGCCGACAGACGTGGACCTCCTGGCCGAGCGACTGATCGAGAGGCAGATCAAGATCGATCGGGACCCGGACAAGCTGAGCACTCCGGGCGGTGGCTACGGTGTGCGCTTCTTCGATCCTGACGGCCGACTCATCGAGGTGTCGGCCGATGTCGAACTGCGGCCGTCCCGCCGGCTCGAGGAGAAGGAGTCCATTCCCCAGAAGCTCAGCCACGTCGTCATCAACTCGACGAATGTGCATGCGACGAAGGCCTTCTACGAGGACGTCCTGGGGTTCCGGTTGTCCGACTGGCTGGGCGACTTCATGTGCTTCATGCGGTCCGGACCCCAGCACCACATCTTGGCCATCTCCCAGGCTCCGAGCCACTCGCTGAACCACATCTCGTTCGAGATGCGCGGCCTCGACGAGTACATGCGCGGCACGGGTCGGATGATCCGCCACGGCCACCGGCCGTTGTGGGGGCCGGGGCGCCACGGCGCGGGCGACAACACCTTCTCCTACTTCCTCGACCCGTTCGACAACATCATCGAGTACACCACCGAGCTGTCTCTCGTGGACGAGGACACGTGGCTGCCGCAGGTCTGGGACCCCACCTCGCCCGACACCCAGGACCAGTGGGGGACCGGTGGCGCCATGACGGAGGTCATGCTCCCCATCATGCTGAAGCAGCGGGACGACCTGGGTCTCTGGGCGCCGTCCCCCGTGTGAGTCCAGGTCCGGGGCCGACTGCTTCCCCTCGGTGGGGCAAGGCCTGCGGACGAGCGAGTAGTGCAGAGGAGTCCAATCCATGACTGAGCCGCACCCGGAGGTGCACTGAATGTTCGAGTACTTCAGCGGGCCTAGGTACATCTGGAACCTCAGCGTCTGCGGGACACTGAACTGCGGCGGCGCCATCGACGAGGTCGACCGGGCGTGCCGGCCGGCTCGCGAGGCGCAGGACATGGACTCCGGCAGCAAGCTGTTCATGCAGGGCTGGAAGGCGGTGGCGGACGAGGTCGCCGACCTGGCGCGCGCCTCCGAGGCTGCGGGCCACCCGCGGACCGCGGGGCAGCAGTGGTACCGCTCCGGGCTCTACGCCTCCCACGCCGAGCGGATGCTGGGGAACTCCGATCCGGGGCGGCGCGAGCTCTACCAGCAGGCGCTGGATGCCTTCGCCAAGGTGTTCGAGATCGCCGACCCGGCGACGACCCGGGTGGAGGTCCCGTTCGAGGGCACGACGCTGCCGGCGTACTTCTCGAATGCGTCCAAGGACGGCGAGCCCGTGCCGTGCATCGTGATGTGGAACGGCCTGGACTCCACCAAGGAGCAAATGTACACGTCGGGCTGGCCGCAGGAGATGCGCGAGCGCGGCATCTCGGTGCTGATGGTCGACAACCCGGGCTCGGGCGAGGCGCTGCGCTTCCAGGACCTCAAGTCCCGTATCGAGTCCGAGCACTGGGCCGCGGCTCAGGTCGACTGGCTCGCGTCCCGCTCGGACGTCGACAGCGACCGGATCGGCCTGGTGGGCTGGTCGCTCGGCGGCTACTACTGCCCGCGCGCGGCCGCGTTCGAGAAGCGGTTCAAGCTGCTCGCCATCTGGGGCGCCAACCACAACTGGGGAGAGGTCCAGAAGAAGCGGCTGCAGCGTGAGGGCGAGAACCCGGTGCCGCACTACTGGGAGCACGTCCTGTGGGTGTGGGGCTTCGATGACGTCGAGAAGTTCATCGAGTACGCCGAGGGCGTCAACCTCAACGGCGTCGTCGAGAAGATCACCGTCCCGTTCCTGATCACGCACGGCGAGAACGACCGGCAGATCCCGGTCGACTACGCGCACCAGTCCTACGACCAGGCCGTCAACAGCCCGAAGCGGGAGCTGCGCATCTTCACCGTCGAGGAGGGCGCGGCCGAGCACGTCGGTCTTGACCACATGCCGCACATCAACGCCTACATCGCCGACTGGGTCGAGGACACGTTCGCCGCGATCTCCTGAACCTCGCTCGGCGGGTCGGGCACCGCAGGGGGACAGGGCACCGCCGCCAAAGACATCACCGGCTGGCCTCGCGTCTCCCCCGGGCTTGCCCGCCACCGGTTGGATACGGAGCACGACATGAGGAGCGGTCCTCCGTAGAGGTCGGGACCTGCCGTGCCGCACCAGCCATACGTCGATCTAACTGAAGATGCCCATCAAACCCTCGAGAAAGCGAACGACGATGCCCGTCTCCCAACCACCAACCGACCCGACCCAACAGCTCCAGTGGCTCGTCGATCGAGCAGCGATCAGTGACGTTCTCGTAGACTTCGCGCGCGCACTCGACGAGAAGGACTGGGAGGGTTACGCGAACCACTATGTGGACGACGGAGTTCTGAGCTTTCCGGGCGGGGCCGGCCACGAAGGTCGGACCGGTATGGCTGACTTCGCGGCTGCGAAGCTCGGCCGCTACGCCGGCACTCACCACCTCGGCAGCAACTACGCGATCAGCGTGGAGGGCGATGTGGCGACAGCACGGGCATATCTGATCGTTGTCCACATCTTCGATGCAGCTGATCCGACCCGGCATGCGGATGGCGGCGGCTGGTACAACTGCCGGCTCCGCCGTACCGCCGACGGCTGGCGGCTGACCGAGGTGGCGCTCCAGGTGTCCTATCTCTCCGGCGAGATGATGCTTCCGCTCTGACGGCGATGTCATGCGCTCCCGGCCCGCGTGGGCCGAGGGTCAGGGGCGGCCACAGACGCCGCGCGGTCTACGGGAGCGCCGCGGTCTCTGGATCGTCGACGGGGCGGCCGACGATGTCGCTGACGTAGGCGCGCGAGGCGGGAAGGAGTCGGGTCGGAGGCTCCTGGGGGAGCATGGGATCGCGGAAAGGGAAGTGTCGGTCGCGCAAGCGCCACCCGGCCACTGCTGGCCGTGAGCGCGGACCGGTCTGTCTGACCGGCAATCATCAAGAGTCCAGCATTCGACAGAATGATTCCAGAAAAGGATCCCTGCAACCTCAGGACAGCACTCTCTCCGATGCAGACCTCGCCGAGAACAGCGCCTTGGATGAGCAGCTCTACCCCGGTCCTCACCGTCACACCCGCTGAGAGTGCCCCACGAATCGTCACACCGCTGTCGACGGCGTCGACATGGAAGTCACCCTTGAGGACGGTCATGTCCGATCTCCTAGCGGCCAGGATGGGTCAAGCCTTGCGAGCACGCATGGACCGTTCGCTCGTCCTCCCCATCTCATAGTCCATCCGCGAACGAACGAATCAGTGCCGCCATTGCTTCCGGATCGGTCAGAAAAGCGTCGTGAGCTTCGCGGGGAATCTCAACGATCCGGCTGTTCGGCAACACTCGGTTCAGCTGTCGAGAGGTCTGGGTAAGCCAAGGCGGACTCAGCTCACCGATGATCAGCAAGACCGGGGCGTGCAGCGCGGCGAATCGAGCGAGGTCAGGGTCGAAGGTGTCGATTGCACGAACCTCCCGAGCCCAGGTACTGACCATGGAAGCTCGCACGGGCCACACGGGAGTGCGACGGAAGTCATTGATCGCGGACTCAGGCAACTTCAAGAAGTTCTTCAGTCCGAAGGCAAGAGCACCGTCGAGATCCTCTTCCTGAACGACTCGTTCGAACTCCGGCAGCGCTTCGCCACCGACCGGGCCATCCAACGGTATCGGCGGTTCGTAAAGGATGAGGGCGTTAGGCGGTTTGCGAACCGCTTGCTCGAGGGCTATGAGCCCGCCGTATGAGTGGCCGAGAAGCACTGCGTCGGGGCCAGCGAGCTCCAGGACAGCTGCAATGTCTTCGCGTTCGCGCTCGATGGTGTGCAGTGCATTGTCTCCGCTTGATGCTCGGCCACGCCGATCGATCGCGTACGTCATCACGTCGTCCACCAGCGTCTCGGCGAGTACTTGCCAGTCGCGGGCGGCGCACAGAGCACCTGGTGAGACGACCAGCGGCCGGCCGTCGCCAGTGATGCTTACGCCAATTTCCGTGCCATCCGGCGAAACGACGTGCTTCTGCTCGGTACTCGTCTCGGTCATTCCTTGTCTCCTGCCAGGGCTCAGTAAGGATCGTTGGACTCGAATCGTTGACGCCGGCGTTCAGCCTCGAGCGCATAAGGTCCGGAGAGATCTTGGATCGCGCCGGCGTACGCCAGATGGATCAGGATGAACTTCATAGGGCAGCGCCAAGTCCGGCTCCTCGGCTGCTCGCATGCAGGGCGCTCTCCAGCAATCGTCTTCGCGACAGAGCCCACTCTTGCTCTCATGGAGCGCGCCGACTGCGGGTGATAAGGCCTTCGCGATTGCTCTGGAGGGCGAAATCAGCAACTCCATGAACGAGGCCCACCGTCGACTCAATCTCGGGCCGATGAGTGCCTGTGATGAGTCCGCCCGGTCCGCGGTTCGAACACTCGGTAGCACTCGCAACCGCGGAGATGGGAAGGTCCGGACTCATGACTACGACCGAGTTTCGGAGCAGCCAGCAAAGGGATCGACGGGGCTGCTGCCCTCGAACTCGGCTCGACCGGCAATGCAGTCGAGGATCGCGTTCACAGTGTGGGGCGAGGGGCTGTAGCCATTGACTGCTGTCCCTATGGATGGCATGTCCTGGAGGTGGTAAGGATCTGCGACAGAAACGAGCATCGAAGGCACATCCGGCCACCTTGGGGCGTCGGGGCCCTGCGGATATGACCAGCGCACGCGTGAGGTGTTCGACTCGCTCGTGAACGTCATGTTCGCGAAGTAGATCACCAGGTCCGCAGTGCCTTGGATCTGGCGTTCGCTGCGAGGCGTCCGACCTTCACCCGGAATTGACCTGAGTTGTACCTCGCAGCCGAGCTGTTCGAGACCACGTGCAAATTCGTGGGCGAGTCCGGCGGCCGGCTGGTAGAACGTTGCGCTGTCGCCAATCACGTAGACGAGAATCTTGCGATAGCGGGCAGCATTGACCGGCAGAACGTGATCCGCGTCCTTCACCAAGGTGATCGACTGACGTGCAACATCCTCAAGCCATTGATGAGGAACGTCGGCAGCGGCTTCGCGGCGGTCAAGTTCCGCTGTTCGTTCATCCGGTGTCTGGAGAAGGCCAAGCCGCGCCTTGGTGGTGAGCACGCGTGTGACTGCTTCCCGCAGACGATCCGCGGGAAGCGCTCCGGAACGGGTTGCTGCAAGGAGCGCTTCAAAGTCCTCGGCCACGTAATCTGAGCCGAGCAACATGTCGCAGCCTGCGTTGATCGCTTCGACCACCGCCTGGTCGCGGGGCATCACCCGGGTGAATCCGGCCATTAGATTGTTGTCCGACACGACCATGCCCGTGAAACCGAGCTCGTCCCGGAGAAGGTCGACGAGCAACCTTCGACTCAGGGTCGCGGGGCGGAGATCCTGTCGATCAGAGCCGTAGCCCGGCAGCGCGATGTGCGCAGCCATCACCGTCATAACGCCCGCATCGATCGCTGCCTTGTACACGTGCCCGAATGTGGACGACCAGGCATCGTGCCCCAGTGAGTTGATCGACGTCAGCAGGTGCTGGTCACGATCGTCGACACCATCGCCCGGCCAGTGCTTGGCCGCGGCCGCGACGCCACCAGCCTGAAGGGCAGTGATGTACGCAGCACCCATCTTCGCAACCAGCTCCGGATCGCTGCCGAATGCCCTGGTGTTCGTGATCGGGTTGCGATGGCTGAGAGCGATATCGATCACCGGCGCAAAGGCCCAGTTGATGCCCATGGCCCGAGCCTGGGTCGCGCAGAAAGTTCCCAGTCGTCCGGCATGCGTGGGATTCCCGGTGGCGGCGACCTGCATCGGACTGGCGAACAGCACGCCGTCGGTGATGAATGTGTTGGTGCCCGACTCGAGGTTGGCCGCAATGAGGGGACGCACCCGACTCCGCGACTCGAACTCCTTGATCGTTTGGGTGGTCCGGGTTCGGTTGGACCCGCCCGAGATCAGGAAACCCCCAGGTTTGAGGCCAAGCTCCTCGTACGGCCGCAACGTCGTGGTCGCATCTATGTCCCTGTGGTAGACGCACAGCAACTGGCCAACCTGCTCCTCAATCGGCAGCGACAGCAACAGGTCGTCGACCAAGCCTGTGAGGGCCACTCGATGAGCTCGCGGCGAGGCCGGGTCGGCTGCGAAGGAGGACACGTCAATCTCTCCTGACGTCCGGGGGGTACGGGCCGAAGACCACGTCCAACGGGATATCGGTGAGCGACGCGACGACCAGATCAGCGTGCGCGAGGACGTCTCGATCCCCGACTCCTATAGCAACGCAGCCTGCACGATGGGCGCCGTCAATGCCTGCGAGTGAATCTTCGATGACAACGCAGGCGCGGGCGGGCACACCGATGGCTTGCGCGGCGCGAAGGAAGATCTCCGGGTCCGGCTTCGTGTGCCTCAGCGCGGCTGCGTCGACGATCGCGTCGAAGTAGCCGGCGATGCCGACGCTTTGTAGGATCCTCGCGGCGTTCCGGCTCGACGACGCGAGCGCCAGAGGGATCCCCTTGGCACGCAGCCACTTGAGCATGTCAGCTGCGCCGGCAAGGAGAGCTGTGGCGTCGAGCAGATCAACCTGCTCCTGGTACCAGGCGTTCTTCCAGTCGGACATTTCCATTCGCTGATCCGTCGCAAGCTCCATTCCGCCCGTACGTACGACGATCTGGAGTGCCTCGTCTCGGCTCACGCCCTTGAGGAGGTCACCGGTTGCCGTGTCCAGAGTGAAGCCGAGTTTGGCGGCGACCTGCTGCCAGCCTTCGAAGTGCAAGCGTGCGGTGTCGACCAGCACTCCATCGAGGTCGAGGAGCGCTCCTCGGAGTGGAAGCCGCGGGGCAAGCTCGGAGGTCACGTTGATGTTGTTCATGCCGAGGTGCTCGGCTGCGCAAGCTTCTGGCCAGAGGAGATGTTGAAAAGCGAGTCAGCTACGGGAATCTCAAGCTGTTCGCGCAGCGCGGCAAGGGCGAGTTCGACCGCCCCGACGACTTCGGCGCGATCTCCCAGTTCTGCGGAAACCACCTCGACTTGCTCGCCGAGCGTGCGGGCGGCGCCGGTTCGAACTCCGCGCTGGACCGCGTCGACCAATGTGTTGCCAACTGAGCTGAGCTCGCCACCCAGGATGATGCGCGAGGGGGCAAGGAGGTTCGTGACATTCGCAAGGACGAAGCCGAGGTGCTGACCTGCGTCGGCGACCGCACGCACGAAGGACGGCTCGCCTGCCAGGCAGCGCGCCACGATGTCCTGCAAGGAGGGCTCGGAGCCATGGACGCGTGCCAACGCGGTGGCAATGGCGCCGCCAGCGGCGTAGAGCTCGAGGCATCCCCGACCACCGCAGGCACAGAGTGGTCCGGTGTCGTCGACCGACATGTGCCCGATCTCGCCGGCAGCATTGAGGCCTCCGTGGTAGAGCCGCGAGCCGAGGACAAGTCCTGCACCAAGGCCGTGCGCCGCCTTGACGTAGATGAAGTCAGCGCAGTCATTGCCCGCTCCACGGCGCGCCTCGCCGATCGCGCCCAGGTTCGCGTCGTTCTCGATGACCACTGGAACACCGAGGGCTTGAGCGATCCTGCCGCTGACGTCCTCGACCGACCATTCCCTTGCGAGTCGTCCGGGACGTGTCGGCTCGAATGGCACCGGCACACCGATCGCTGCCAGCACAACCGCCGACGTCGAGCGATCAGCGTCCTGGACCACACGGTCACGGAGTTCGGAAAGCCGCGACAAGTCAGACTGGAGCCGCCAGGCCACCCCTCTCGGGTCCGTGATCTCGGCCAAGATGGTGCCAGCTGAGTCGGCGAGCGCAATCCGCACATGTCGATGGCCGAGGTCGACACCCAGGACGAGTTGTTCACCCTCGACCAGCGACACCTCGGTGACCCGACGGCCGCCACGGGTGCTCGACGCGACGCGCACGACCTCGTCGGCGACCAGTTCCTTGACCAAAGCGGATACCGCTGCCGGGGAGAGCCCTGTCTCGCGGCTGAGCTCAGCCTGGCTGAGAGGGCCCCGGCTGCCGAGCGCGCCGAGGAAGCGTCTGCGGTTGGCGCGTCGCAACGACTGTGCGCTGCCTGCGCCACGCCGGTCGCCGAGAGGAAGATCCATGCCCGAAGACTCGCCCAGGAGCCAAGGCGATGTCAAGAGATGAACGCATGAATGCCAGCGGCAAAAATGTTGAGCGCGACTGTGTTCACATCATGAACCAAGAGGATGGATACTCACTACTTTTGGTTCATCTCTTGACAACAGTGTGACCGCAGTCTCATGGTTGCCGCATCACCTCTTCGGAGGGGACGCGGCGGCCTGAGTTCCGCATCGATCGATTTCCTAAGGAGTGCGACGTGAGCGCAAGCACCGTGATCGGCTGCCGGCGTGTGGCGAAGCAATTCGGGCACGTGCAGGCTCTGCGCGACGCGACAGTGACCGTGCATCCCGGAGAAGTGGTCGCGCTCGTGGGCGACAACGGCGCCGGCAAGTCCACTCTCCTGAAGATCCTGCTCGGCATCGAGCGCCCCGACTCCGGCGATGTCATCATGCGCGACGAGCCGGTCGACCTTCACGGTGTACGGGATGCACAGAGCAGGGGCGTCGATGCAGTTCACCAGGACCTGGCACTCGCGCCCGACCTGTCGGTCGTCGACAACATGTTCCTCGGTCACGAGGAAGTTCATTCCGGCATCGGGTCCCGCTTCGGCGTTCTCGCGCGCCGACGCATGGCCGACCGCGCTTCGGCAGCACTCGAAGAACTCTCCATCAGACTCCCCTCGTTGACAGTTCCCGTCCGAGAGCTCTCGGGCGGTCAGCGGCAAGCCGTCGCCGTTGCTCGAGCGGTCATGTGGTCGAGCACGGCGGTGCTGATGGACGAGCCCACCGCCGCGCTCGGGGCACGGCAGTCGGAGATCGTGTGCGAGCTCATGCGGACCGTTGCGGCTCGCGGTCTCGGCGTCCTTGTGGTCTCTCACGATCTGCCCCGCATCCTCAAGGCGGCCGACAAGGTCACGGTGCTGTGGCGCGGAGCGTCGGCTCTGGAAGCGCCCGCGGATGGACTCACCGTCCCGGATCTGGTCGCAGCGATGGTCGGCTACAACGCGGGTGCGGCATGACAGTCCGCGTAACAGGATCTGAGGTTGGCACCTTGAGCGAAAAGACCGAAGGACCAATCGACGACCGAGCGTTGCAACCGACCTCCACACTCGCCGCGCTCGCACGGTCGAGGGCGACCTGGGTGCTCGGCCTCGATCTCGCGCTCGTCGTGTTCTTCACCGTCGTCTCCGACAACCACGTGTTCGGCTCGCTCGCAAACGCGCAGTCCCTTCTCCTCGGCGCCACCCAGGCCATTCTTCTCGCGCTTGGTCTGTCGATGATGCTTGGAGCCGGGATCTTCGACCTCTCGCTTGGCGCGAACCTCGTGCTCAGTTCGGTCGTCGGGGCCCTGGTGATCCGTCGGTTCGAATCGGCCCCCTCGAGCGGCGCCTACGGGCATGAGTGGCTCGCCATTCTGGTCGGGCTGGGCGTGTGCCTGTGCGCGGGTATTGCCTTCGGCGTGCTCAACGGAATCCTGATCGCCATCGCCGATGTCAACTCCCTGATTGCGACGCTCGCAACCCTCGGTATCGGTACCGGGGTGGCATACCTGTTCAGCGACGGATCGGACGTCGCTGGAATGCCGGTCGCGCTACAGACGAGTATCGGTCTCAAGACGGTCGCCGACGTCCCAGTGCCTGCGGTCGCGGCGATCGTCGCGACGGTCGTCTTATGGGCTGTCGTGCGGTACACCCGGTTCGGCATGCACACTCAGGCCATCGGGAGCTCGAGGTCTGCCGCCGAGCGAGCCGGCCTTCGCGTCCGGCTCCATCTCATCGTCTTGACCTCCCTCGGCGGCGCGTTGGCCGGCCTGGCGGGGTTCATCGACCTAAGTCGCTTCGGATCGACCGCTCTGGCCGGACATCAGAACGATGCATTGGCCGCCGTGACCGCCGTGGTCATCGGCGGCACCCTCCTCCAGGGCGGCCACATCTCGATTGTCGGCACCGTCTGGGGCGCGTTCCTTGCCGTCATTCTTCAAAGCGGACTCGTCATCACAGGCGTGCAGTCGTTCTGGCAGCTCATTGTCATAGGTGTCGTCCTGCTGCTCGCCGTGGTCATCGACCGCATCACCACCCAGCGTCGTGCTCAAGCGAAATCGTGAGCACACGGAGCGTCATTCCGCCCACCTCGAAGGAACCCCTATGAACAAGCACCATGTGACGACCGCTCTGGTAGCGGGTGTGACGCTCGGACTGACCCTCACAGGTTGCGGCTCCGACAACGCCGCATCCGGCTCAGGCAGCAAATCCTCCGACATCCGGCTGGCGGGCGTCCTCGCCAACACATCGGACCCGTTTTGGTCCAGCGTTGCCTGCGGCGCGCAGGATCAGGCCAAGAAGCGCGGTGTCACCCTCAAGATGTTCACCTCGACGTCGACCGACAACAACGCGATCGCAAACAACTGGCAGTCGGCCACCCTGTCGAACCCAGACGGCGTGCTCGCAACCCCCTTCAACAACAACCAGTTCATCGCTCAGTACAAGACCTTGATGCAGAAGGGCGTGCCTGTAGTCACCGGAAACCCCTCACAGCCCCAGGCGGAGTACAAGTCGGTCACGAGCGACACCGACACGGCGCAGTTCGTCTCCGATGCGCTGAAGAACGTCGCGGACGGGGCAGGCACCATGGTCTACATGGGCGGAGCGCCCGGCATCCCTCCGCTGGAAAACCGGACCAAGCCCTTCGTCGCAGCAGTCGAGTCCGCCCGCCCGGATCTGAAGCACCTCGATGACGAGTTCAGCGGCTTCGACATCAACAAAGCTACGACGGACGCCTCCTCGCTCATCATCGCGCATCCCGACCTCAAGCTGATCATCGCAGCAGATGGCCCGGACGCGGTCGGCGCAGCAGCCGCGATCCAGCAGGCGAAGAAGGTCGGCGACATCGCGCTCATCGGATTCGACGCAGTCCCGCCGGAGGTTGACGCCCTCAAGAAGGGCACGATCTCGGCCCTGATCGCGCAGGCACCGTTCAAGATCGGCGCGACCCAGGTCGACGCTCTGGTCGACTATCTCAAGGGCGGTTCGAAGGGCCCCGTCACCTCTAAGGGTCTTGTGAAGGTGGGCAACAAGCTGTTGACCGCAGACAATGTCGATGACCCGGCCAACGCCGACTACGTCTACAAGGCGAGCTGCTGACCGAGAGGATCTGCATGCAGGAGGATGAGTTCAGGGCTCTCGCGAGCCGGGTCGACCGGTCCCGACGCTGGCCAGAGACACCCGAGCGTGGGGCCCTGAACTTCATCACCCGGCAATCCACGAGCCAGGCGCTGCACGCAGCGATCAGTGGTGAGGTGATCAGTTGCGCCGACCGGGCAGCCGCCCACTCCGCCATCACCCAGGACGAGCCCCGGCCATTGAAGACCCGCCTCGACCGGAGCGCAGAGTGGCTCGCGGTCAACGAGACACTCACACTCGAGCAGCACGGGCCGAACGCCATGACGCACCTTGATGCACTGGGACACTTCTATTACCAGGGCAGCGGGTTCGGCGGAGCAGGCGAAGACGCCGTGACGGACTCCGGTGTGACCATGAACGACGTCGTCGCGGCCGCCGGTGGGATCGTCGGACGAGGATTCCTCCTCGACCTTCCACGGCTGTTAGGCCTCCCGTACCTGCCGCTCGCGCAGACCGTCACGCTGGCTGAGCTTGAGACTTGGCTAGGACGGGCCGGTTCGCCGCGCAGCGGTGACATCCTATTCGTTCGCACCGGACGGCCTGTCGCACCGCTTCCCCCACGCGGTCAACTGCCGGAAGTGGGGGGTCTGGCGCTCGAGTGCGCCACGTGGATCTTCGACTCCGAGTTCAGTCTGGTGATCTCGGATGCCGGCATGGACTCCCCAAAGCCAGTGGTCGACAACGTCGCCACACCCTGGCACGTCCTGACCCTGACACGGATGGGCGTTCCCCTGGTTGACTTCGCTGACCTCGAGCAGATCGCCGCGGCCTGCGACCGTGAAGCTCGCTGGACATTCCTCGCCGTCGTCGCCGTCTTACCCATTTCGGGCGCGACGGCTTCCCCAGTGAACCCATTGGCCATCATGTAGAGCTCGCTTCGTTGGAGGAGAATGTGCTGGGTGTCTGATCGAGCGAGCTCGCATGCCGGATCCGGTCAAGGGGTCTTGGACCCTCTTGACGGCCTTGTGAACGACGTGTTGGCCAGGATGACCACGGCAGAAAAAGTCGGCCTCATGTTTCATTGGTCGATCAGCTTGGTGCGAGCCGCGCCTGAGCATCCACGACGTCCAGAGGTGCTCCAGGAGATCCGGAACCTCGTCTTGGACCAACACGTCACCCATTTCAATCTCCGTGGGGCAATCAAGGATGACCTCACTCCACGCGCGGCCGCCGAATTTCTCAACGAGATCCAAGACCTTGCATCCAGCTCACGCCTCGCGGTTCCAGTGACGATGTCAACCGATCCGAGGCACGGGCCCTCCTCGCAGCTCGGGATACGCATCTCATCGGGCTACCTATCCGAGTGGCCCGAGCCGCTTGGGCTGGCCGCCATCGGAGATGCCGCGCTGGTGGAAGAGTTCGCTGCCGTCACCCGCGCGGAGTACCGGGCGCTTGGAATCCATGTAGCTCTCCATCCTCAAGCTGACATCGCGACAGAGCCTCGCTGGATGCGGATCGGTGGCACCTTCGGGCAAGACCCGCGGGTCGTCTCCGAACTGGTCGCGGCATACGTCCGAGGGCTCCAAGGACCCACCCTGGGATCGGATGGGGTCGCGGCGATGGTGAAGCACTTTCCCGGCGGAGGGCCGCAAAGAGACGGCGAAGACCCGCACTTCGCTTACGGCAAGGATCAGGTGTATCCCGGCGGCTTTTTCGATCTGCACATTCAGCCGTTCAAGGCTGCCATCGCAGCGGGCGCCTCCCAAATCATGCCCTATTACGGGCGACCAGTCGGGGTGGGACGCGAAGAAGTCGGCTTCGCGTTCAACCGTGACGTGATCTCGGGCATCCTCCGAGAAGACCTGGGATTCGACGGCATCGTATGCACGGATTGGGGCGTGCTGACCGATCACGCTTTTGAAGGCGGCGTGCTGCCGGCGATGGCTTGGGGCGTAGAGCATCTCGATGTGTCCCAGAGAATCGTGAAAGCGCTCGAGGCGGGCGTCGACCAATTCGGGGGAGAAAGGTGCACGGACGTTCTCCTCGAACTCGTGGACAGTGGAATCGTCCCGGAGGAACGAATCGACACGTCCGCACGACGGCTCCTCAGAGAGAAGGCTCGCCTCGGTCTGTTCCAGGAATCGAGAGTCGACCCCGCTCAGGCAGAGGAAATCGTCGGGTCCGTTCTGGTGACCCGAAGGGGTCGTCGCGCCCAGAGCAAGGCCGCCATCCTGCTCAAGAACACCTGTGTCGGTGGTGAGCCACTCCTGCCTCTGACGGCGGCCTCGCGTTGTGAGGTCGACGGGATCGACATCGAAGCGACCCAACAGTTCGTCGAGGTCGTGTCAAGCGATCCCGACGCTCCGAGGATCTTGCGCATTGCGGCTCCCTTCGAGCCCCGCACGGAGGGTTTCGAACGGTTTCATCACGCCGGACGGCTGACCTTCGCACCTGACGAACTGGATGATCTGCTCAGGCGAATCGGTCCCCGAACAGTTGTCCTCATCGAGATGGACAGGCCGGCGATCATCCCTGAAATTCTCGACCGGGCCGGAGCCGTTGTTGCCTTCTGTGGCGCCTCGGACAAGGCACTGCTCGACGTTGTCTTCGGCCTAGTGCGTCCAGAGGGGGCGCTGCCGTTCGACCTGCCCCGTTCGATGCAGGCGGTTCAGGATCACGACTCGGACATGCCAGGAGGTATGTCGAATCCGCTCCTTCCATTCGGATGGAGTGTCGACACGACCGGCTGGCAGCCAACGTCGGACGATCCCGAAGAGATGCCATGTTCCTAGGTCGCTGAGGCGGCGGTTCGTCTCGGTGCACTCTGCGGCTCATCCAGGGACCAGGAGATGCTCCCGCGGCGAACGGGTTGTCTGGATACCGGGGCTTGGAGCGGTCCCTAAGCCTCGGCAGGGCCTTCGTGCCGCGGGTCGGGTCGATCGTCGGCACCCGCTGCAGCGAGTCGTGACCGGGGAGGTCGAAGATCACGGAGTCCCAGGAGGGGCTGAGCCCAAGTCCTCCGAGATCTGCCGGACCGTGCGGACAAGCTCACCCTCGAGTCGTGCCATCTCCGGGGCGCTGGCATGACGTGCCGGGAGGGCGAGGGCGATGACAAGCGGTAGTGACTCGCCCGCCGGAAACACGGGCGCGGCCAACGAGGTCACACCGGGAATGACGCCACCGGAAGTCTCCGCCACCCCGCGACTACGAACCTTTTCCCGGAGGCGTCGCAACTCAGCAGGTGTCGGGGTGCCGTGCGCGTCAGGCGCTAGCTGGCTGTCCAGCACCGGGCCGGTGAGCGATTCGGGCAGATACGCCAAGTAGACCAAGCCGACCGACGACGTGAGGAGGGGCAACGTTGCCCCGACTCGGACCGTGATCGGCAGAGCGAAAGAGCCGTAGTCCCATCGGACGAGCACCGGCCCCTGGTCGCCCCAGACAGCGAGATTGACCGCGTGCGTCGTACGGTCGCGCAAGCCGGGCAGGTGCTCGGAGACCAGTCCGACCTCATCCATTCGGCGCAAGGACTCAACGCCGATACGACGCGCTGCCGGACCAAGGTCGTACAGACCTGAGCGCTGCGATTGGGTGACGAGTCCGACGCGGGCAAGACTCACCAGGTAGCGGTGGGCCTTGCTCGGTCCCATCCCGCTGTCATGAGCAATCTGGGTGAGACTCATCGGCCCGAGCCCGCGCTCAAGAGCTTCCACGATGGTCATTGCCAGCTCGACCGATTGGATGCCCTTGCGCGGGTCCTCGGCGTCCGTCACGAGGGCAGGGTACCCAATCGTCACGACTACTCAGAGGTCGTCGGTGTGAGCACAAAGTCAAACGTGCTCCGCCACATTGGATCGCCGGCCGGGACCCGCTCGTACGCCGCGATCAGAGATCGTTTCACCCCAAACACCGCGTCGGATGTGAGGTAGCTGTCACCCTCGACGAACGTGTGGGTCACCAGTCGTTGGTGGCCCGGCGCGCTGATCATGAAGTGCATGTGCGCCGGGCGGTAGGGATGCCTGCCGAGGTGGCCGAGCATCTGCCCGACGGGGCCATCGTCTGGGATCGGATACGACGTCGGCTTGATCCCCCGAAACTCGTATCGGCCATCAGGCCCAGTGAGAAACCGCCCGCGGTTGTTCCATTTCGGTTGAACCCCCGGCTGCTGTACGTCGTAATAGCCGTCAGCGTTGTCGGACCACACGTCCACGCACGCGTCCTCCACGGGCGCACCGGAGAGGTCGAGGACGCGCCCGGCGAAGAGGCAAGCCTCGCCCTTACCGTCGAGACAGATGTCGTCGCCCATGGTGCGGATAGGCGCGCCCTGGACGTGGAAGGGACCGAACACGGTGCTCTCGGTGGCGCCCGGGGGACGGCGGTGGTTGATTGCATCGACGAGCATCGAGACGCCCAGGACGTCCGAAAGAAGAATGAACTCCTGACGCTCCTCACTGCAGAGCTGCCCCGCGCGGGTGAGGAACGAGATGGCGCTCTCCCACTCGGCCTCGGAGAGAGCGACGTCCTTCACGAAGGCGTGCAGGTGCCCGACGAGGCTGGCCATCACCACCGCGAGCCGTTCATCGGTCGCCGGCCCGGTCCGTTCGAGTACGACGTCCACCGACGCGTCCTCCGTGAAGTACTGCATCATCGTCTCCAGCTCAGGCTCGGTCATGCGGGCGCTTTCCTGTCCACGCCTGGTGCAGCAGGACCCGCACACCGTCGTGGTCCAATGGCCGCGGCGACCAGTACGGAGCGGCGAGCGCCATGTCGGCGACCTTCTCAAGGTCGGCCTCGGTCACCCCGAGGTCCGCCAGCCGAAGCGGCGCACCGATCGATGAGGCAAAGTCCCACAGGCCGCTTCCGATGGGTTCCCCAAAGATCTCGACAGCAGTCGCCAGCTGGTTGCGAGCCGCTTCCGCCACGTAGGCGATGGTGTGCGGCAGCAGGATGGCGTGGGTGTCGGCGTGCGGGAGATCGAGGCTGCCCCCGAGGACGTGGCAGAGCTTGTGGTGCACCGACATCCCCACCCCGCCGAGGACAGTGCCGCAAAGCCATGCCCCGTACAGGGCGCGATCCCGAGCATCTCGGTCCTCGCTATCCCGGACCAGAGCGGGCAGCGCCTCCGTGAAAGCACGTAGACCCTCCGTAGCGAGCACGGAAAAGATCGGGCTGCCGTCCCGGGCATACAAACCTTCCAACCCGTGTGCCATCGCGTTGAGGCCACTGGTCACGCTGAGTGCCAGCGGAAGTCGGTCGGTCAGCGACGGGTCATAGATCACCGTCTCCGGCAGAATTTCCGGTCCACTACGGGTCCGCTTGACTCCGTCCTCGGTCTCGCCCAGCACGGCTGTGACCTCGGAACCTGCGTAGGTGGTGGGGATGACAACTTGAGCAACGCCCGTCCGCGCTGCGATCGCCTTGCCAATACCTGTGGCGGAGCCGCCCCCGACGGCGACGACACCGTCAGCGCCGAGTGTCGCCATCACGGCGAGTGCCTCGTCCGTAACGTCGACCGGGGTGTGCATGGTCGCCCCCGCGTACTGGCCCGCCGCAAGATTCCCGAGCCCAGTGACCAGGTCAGCACCTTGGGCCGCTTGCTCCGGCGTGGTCAGCACTAGCGCTCGACGTATTCCAAGCGACTCGACCTCATTGCCAACGCTCGCCAGCGATCCGCGCCCGAAGACGATGCGTGAAGGGGCACCGACGTGGGTGAACTCGAGCGGCAGGACTGGGGTCATCGGGGTGCTCACAGTTTGAAAAGCCTAGTTGCGTTGGTTCGGCCGATCTTGGTGCGGTCGCCTTCGGAGATCGACGCCGAGTCGAACCAGTTGGCCGCGTGGTCGATGTTCTCGAACGGCCAATCGGTGGAGAACATGATGCGGTCCGAGCCGATCTCGAGGAGCGCGTCGATGAGGGTCTGGGTCCGGAAGTTGCCCGAGGTCGTGATGTGGAAGTTCTCGCAGAAGTAGTCGACGAAGCGGCGCTGTGCCGGGTACGACTTGGGGAGGTCCACCCACGCGTTCCGGTTGTCGATGCGCCACAACATTGCCGGGATTCCTTCACCCATGTGGCCAACCACGATCTGCAGCGACGGATGTTCGTCGAACAGCCCGGACGCCATCAGGCGCAGTGCATGAACAGCCGTCTCCTGCGCGAACGCCCACGTCGGGCCGAGCAGCCAGGGATGCCCATCGTAGATGCGGGCGTCCTGCGGAAGAGGGTTGCGCGGGTGCAAGTAGAAGGGCACATCGAGAGATGCGACCTCAGCCCAGAAAGAGCGGTACTGAGGGAGGTCGTAGTAGAGCGGGACCTGACCGGAGCCATGCGAGGCACTCTGGGAGAAGCCGTTGACCAGCGCTCCGACGAAACCGAGGTCGTTCACGCAGCGGTGCATTTCCGCAGCCGCGGCATCAGGATCCTGCAGCGGAAGGGCAGCGAAGGCGCGGAAGCGATCGGGGCGCTTGGCGCACTCCTCCGCGAGCGCATCGTTGGCGAGGCGCGCGACCTCCACGGCACGGACGGTATCGGGGATCGCTTGCACCGCCGGTGCATTGAGCGAGAGGATCATGATCTCGATCCCGTGCTCGTCCATCAGTTTGAGGCGCCGATCCTGCACGTCGAGCAGTCGGTCTTGAAGCTCCTCCCAATATGTGCCCGGTACGAAGCCGGCCGAGTCCTGCAGCGTCTCCGGTATTGCCCAGTGCTCCTCGAGCGCGATCTTGCCGATCATGGGTTGTCCTCTCATCGATCATGGGTAGAAGCAGCGCTCATGCAGGTGCGCGGAGTTGTCCGAGCAATTCCTTGGCGAGGCCCGCGAGTTCCTCGCCGTCCCGCGCTACGCCGTACACATAGCTGTCCGGGCGGACCAGCGCCGCCGCGTTCCCGGTCGCCGCGAACCACCGGGTGTAGACACCCCCCGTGTCGGACACGTCGGCCGGCTCGAACATGCTCGCCAGACTGAAACTGACACTCCGACCGCCGAGCGCCGCGATAGATGCCCGTGTCGACTCTGGCAGCGCGGCGATCGTCGCGGCGCTGTCCACAACCATCAACCACCCGGTCCCGACCACCTCGTCAAAGAGCGCGGTGCCTTCGGTTGCTGAGGAAACGAGTCCCTGCGGGAAGAGCTCGCCGCCACCAGTAGAGATCAGCCGGCCCGCGAGCGATGGATAGACGAGCTTGTCAGGCTTCTCGTTGGCCAGGCGAGCCGCGATCATGCTGGCGTCGCGGTGCTTTGCCTCCTCGACATCGCGCATTGTCTGAACTCTGCCGAGCTCGACCGCCTTTTCGGTGATGAACCGGACGTGTGGCTCGCGCTCCTCCTGGTAGCTGTCCAGAATCTCCTCGGGGTGACCCCCCAACACCATGCCCAGCTTCCACGCCAGATTTCGAGCGTCGCGAATGCCAGAGACCATCCCCTGGGCAAGGAATGGAGGCATCTGATGCGCTGCGTCACCCGCGAGCAGGACCCTTCGATCCCGCCACCGCTCGGCAATGCAGGAGCGAAAGGTGTAGTTCGCAACACGGATGAGGTCTGCCTCGTCCGAGCTGACGTAGTCGCCCACTCGGGCCCAAACCTGCTCGGGCTGGGTCGCTTCATCGCGCGTGGTCTCAGCCTCGAGTCGAAACGAGAACCGGTGGTAGCCAGGGCCAATGTTCACGATCGCGATCGGTTCGGCGGGGTTGCAAACCTGGCGGAACGTCGGCAGTCCTGGGACGTCGCGGCGGAGCTGGAAGTCGCAAACCAGCCAGTTCTCGAAGAAGCCGTAGTCGTCGAGGCCCGCATCGATCGCTTCGCGAACGAAGCCGTTACCTCCGTCGCAACCGACGACGTAGCGCCCTCGTACGGTGGTAGTGGCCTGGTGGCTGTCGACCGCCGTCAGGGTGACCCCGTCCGCATCCTGCTCCAGGCCGATCACCCGGGTGCCTCGACGCACGTCAATGTTGGGTATCGAAGTGACGAGGTCGTCGAGAACCGACTCGACGTGCGGTTGGTACATCATGTACTGAGCCGGCCAACCGCACCGCCCTGGATTGTCGTATTCGATGTCGAGCAGCACCTCGCCGCGGCCGTTGACCCAGACGTACCCGCTCTGCACGTTCGTGCCTGGCAGCATCTTCTCGGCGATGCCCAGTTTCTGGAAGGTTCGCATTGTCTCGTCGTCGAAAGCGGCAGCGCGGGGCAGGTTGTAGAGCCCCGCATACCGCTCCAAGGCAACAACGTCGAGTCCCTGCTGCCCTAGGAGGGCGGCCAACGTCATGCCGGTCGGCCCGCAGCCGACGATGATGACATCGACCGGAGGACTGCTCTCGGTATCCGTGTGCGTGGTCATGATGGTTTCCTTGTGGTCGGCGCGACGGATGTCAGCGAACGGGGGCCGCGAACGCTTCGCCGGCACCCTCGATGGACGGCCGTCGGTCGGCGATGACCGGGACGCATGCGGCGAGCAAGGCGCCGACGAGCCCAGGGATCGCGAAAAGGTAGAAGTTCCATCTCACGTCAAGCGATGAGGTCAGAATCGCGCTACCCATCGTCGGACCGACGATCGCACCGATGCGGCCGATCGACAACGCCCACCCGATGCCAGGGCCGCGGAGGTCGTCCGGGTACTTGGTAACAATGAAGGCGTTGGTGAGCACCTGCGAGCCAATGAAGCCGAGACCGCTGACGAACATCGCGACGAACAGCACGACGAGCGGCGGCCTGCTGCTCATCACGAGCAACGCGGCCGAACCTGCCAGGAACGAAGTCACCACGACGCGCTTGATGCCGAACCGCCCCGCGAGCGCCCCTCCCGCGATCATCCCTGCCGCGGCTCCCAACCACATCGCAGCGGCCTGCAACAGCGACGAACCCAGCGAGTATCCGGCCGCTTGCATGATGGTCGGGAGCCACGTGCTGATGCCGAAGACAAGAAGGAGGCCGCAGAAGGAGATTGCCCAGAACAGCAGAGTAGGAATCCACACGCCGCGTCCGAAAAGGGCCAGAAGGCCACCGAGGTCGTTGCGACGGGCAGCAGTGTGGATGGTGGGTGTGTAGGGGCTTTCGGGAAGAAGCCGCATTGCCAGCGGCAAGAGCACCACGGCAGGAACAGCGCCGATCGCGTAGATCCAACGCCACGACTGTTCAGGCAACAGCGCGCTGGCCAACAGTGCGGACAGCAATGCACCGCCCGCGTAGCCCGCCATCATGGCGCCCACATTCCGGCTGCGACGATCCGGCTGCGAGATATCTGCGACGTACGCGGTCAGGGTCGGCAACACGACCCCGATCCCTACGCCGACGACGGTCCGGGCGACCGCGAACTGGTCGAACGAACGCACGAGCGCGCAGGCGAGCATGCCTACCGAGAAGAGCCCAGCGCCCGCGAACAGCAGCCGTCGGCTGCCGAATCGGCGGATCAACAGCGCACACAGCGCGGCGCCGACAAGCATGCCGATGGCCAGCAGCGAGCCGACGTGACCGACCGCCTGCTTGGTGGGCGCGAGGTGGGACTGGAGTAGCGAGGGAATAGTGACGCCGTACGACGCGAGGTCGAAACCCTCGAGCGCGGCGAACCCGCCGGCGATGAGCAGGACGAGGCGTTCGCGACCGGTCCCGGCTCCGAGGCCAGCTGGCAAGTACGTCGTCATGAATGAGCCTTTGCGTTAGAGGAAGATCCCGCTCTCGCGGCGGACTGTGAAGACGGTCACAACGGTAGGATTCACCTATGAGGAAGTCAATGCACAATCGTGAAAATATCTGCAAAGGCTCCGAACGAGCGCGTCCGGACGATCAACTACGTGACGGGCGACAGCGAGTACGGTCCACCAAGCCCCCTGCTGCGCACTCGGGCTGCTCGGCGCCCAGGGTGGGCTCAGGCAGGGCAGGGCTCGCGCGCGACATGGACGAGGGCGCAGCGGAATTTCTGCGCAACCGAGTAGGCACTTGCTCAGGTCTCAGAAGGCGAATCCATGCTCTCGGCCTATATTCGGAAACTTCACTGCACAACACGTTCCGAGAGTGCGAATGTCGCGCAGGTGGGTCCAGATCACAACGAAACCGAAGTAGAAGGGCGCTGAGGCGTGCTCGCATCTTGGTATGACACGCAAGGACCAGCCGCCGAAGTGCTTCAGGTCGGCGAGCTCCCCGATCCACAGCCTGGCGCTGGGGAGGTCCGCGTGAGGGTCACGATCTCCGGCGCCAATCCGGGCGACACCAAGAAGCGGCGAGGTTGGCTCGGCTCGTCAATGTCATATTCGCGAGTCATCCCGCACAGTGACGCGGCTGGTTTTGTGGACTCGGTCGGGGAGGGCGTCGATCGGGACAGGATCGGGCAACGGGTCTGGGTCTTCGGCGCGCAGTCGTACCGTCCCTTCGGCACTGCCGCGCAGTACACGGTGGTCCCCGAGGGGCAAGCGGTCGCGCTTCCGCCTGAAGTGAGCGATCAACTCGGGGCCAGTCTCGGGATTCCAGGCATCACGGCTCACCGAGCGGTGTTCGGCGACGGGCCGGTCGAGGGCACGACCGTGCTGGTTCACGGTGTCCTCGGCGGCGTGGGATCAATGGCAGCTCAACTTGCTCGTTGGGGTGGAGCGACCGTCATCGGGACCGTGGTCAAGAACGAGGATCTGGCCGAGGTTGACTCCTCCGCCGTGTCCTGTGCGGTAGCTCTCGATGAGGCAGACCCCGCCGGCAGGATCCTCGAAGCGGCGCCCGCCGGCGTGCACCGCATTGTCGAGGTTGCGCCGTCCGACAACGCGGATCTCGACTCGGCCGTGGCTGCGAACAATGCAGTCATCGCAGCGTACGCAACACGCACAGAGCGGACAGAGATCCCGTTCTGGCCGCTCTTGTTCGCGAACGTCACGCTACGCCTGGTTGGCAGTGACGACTTCTCTGCCGAAGCCAAGCAGCAGGCGGCCCGTGATCTCACCACGGCCAGCCAGGCTGGGGACCTGACGGTACGTATCGCCCAGCA
This sequence comes from Marmoricola sp. URHA0025 HA25, assembly GCF_054059435.1. NCBI lineage: Bacteria > Bacillati > Actinomycetota > Actinomycetes > Propionibacteriales > Nocardioidaceae > Marmoricola > Marmoricola sp. URHA0025 HA25. The sequence continues at coordinate 3,653,429 of NZ_JBSSCD010000001.1, read as the reverse complement.
GTATGCGCTCGCGAACGTCGCCCAAGCCCATGACCATGTGGACGATGGTGCGCGTGGCCGAGTTCTCATCAGCATTCCCGAATGACCTGTGTCCGTGGCGGAACAATATGAATTGCCACCACTGGCAGGTGCACGGGGCCACGCGATCGGCCGACGGCTCTTGCCACCGCCGCCGACGACGATCGACTTGCTGGCAGCATCGTGGCCGACACACAAGGGCGTCCGACCTCCTCACCCAGGTTTGGGGACCACTCCGACATCGAGGCGGCTGCGAAGTTCCTCGACACTGATACCCCACGTTTCTAAGACGACCACCTCGTCGCCGCCCACCTCGAAGACCGCGTAGTCCGTGTAGACGCGGCTGACACAGCCGACTCCGGTGAGCGGGTAGGTGCAGATAGGGACAAGCTTGGGTGAGCGGTCCTTCCCGAAAAGCGTCATCATCACGAAAACATCTTTCGCCCCGATCGCCAGGTCCATGGCGCCACCGACGGCGGGGATTGCGCCGGGTTTGCCGGTGTGCCAGTTAGCGAGGTCGCCGGCAGCGGAGACCTGATATGCGCCGAGGACGCAGACGTCGAGATGCCCGCCGCGCATCATCGCGAAGGAGTCTGCGTGGTGGAAATACGACGCGCCAGGAAGCTCCGTCACCGGCACTTTGCCGGCGTTGGTGAGGTCGGCGTCGATGTCGCCTCCGTGGGCGACGGGACCCATGCCTAGCATGCCGTTTTCGGTGTGCAGTATGACGTCGCCATCGACCGGGAGATGGTCGGCGATCCTTGTTGGGTGTCCGATGCCGAGGTTCACGAACGACCCGCCCGGGACGTCGCGGGCGATGACTGAGGCCAGTTCGTCCATCGTCAAAGCGCCGCGGTCGAGATGTTCGAGTGTCGGCGTGGTGGCGCTCGTGGCCTTGCTCATCGTGCCCCCTCAACGGTGTAGTGGCGACGACGGACCGCGACCACTCGGTCAACGTAGATTGAAGGCGTGACGACGGTCTCGGGATCGATGCTGCCCGTGTCGAGAATCTCGTCGACCTGCACGATCGTCGTGGTGGCTGCCGGCGCCATCACGGGGCCGAAGTTTCGCGCTGTCTTGCGGTAGACGAGGTTCCCGAGCTGATCGGCGCGGTGCGCCGCGATCAGGGCGTAGTCGCCTCGGATCGGGTACTCCAGTAGGTACTCGCGGCCGTCGATTCGCCGCGATTCCTTGCCCTCGGCCAAGGGCGTCCCGACCGCGGTCGGGCTGTAGATGCCACCGATCCCAGCGCCGGCGGCACGCATCCGCTCGGCGAGGTTGCCCTGCGGCACCACCTCGAGCTCGATCTCACCGGACAAGTAAAGGTCGTCGAAGACGTAGGAGTCGGCTTGGCGCGGGAACGAGCAGATCACTTTGCGCACACGACCTGCCTTAAGCAGCGCGGCAAGGCCGACCTCGCCATTCCCGGCGTTGTTGGCCACGATCGTGAGGGACTTCGCACCTTGGCGAATCAACGCGTCGATGAGGTCGAACGGCATCCCCGCAAGTCCGAAGCCTCCGACCAGAACCGTAGCGCCGTCCTCGATCCCGGCGACCGCCTCGTCTGCGCTCTCCAGGATTCGGGTCCGGCTCATCCGGCCGCCTCCTCGTTCTCCAGGACGACGGCCAGGCCCTGTCCGACGCCGATGCAGATGGCCGCGACCCCCCACCGCTCGTTGCGCTCGCGGAGGACCTTGGCGAGGGTGCCGACGATCCGTCCGCCGGAGGCACCCAGCGGGTGGCCAAGAGCGATCGCGCCACCACGGGTGTTGGCGATCTCGGGATCGATCGGCCACGCGTCGACGCAAGCGAGCGACTGGACCGCGAACGCTTCATTCAGTTCGACTGCGCCCACATCGGACCAAGAGATTCCGGCGCGGGCAAGTGCTGCGTTGGCGGCCGCAACCGGCGCGTACCCGAACGACTGTGGCTCCAGAGCGGAGGCAGCTCGGCCGGCGATTCGAGCTGTGGGGGCGGTACCGATCCGGTCGGCGGCCGCTGCTGAGCCCAGGAGGACGGCAGAGGCTCCGTCGCTCAGCGGGGAGGCGTTCCCAGCCGTGATCGTGCCGTTCTTGCGGAAGACCGGGAGGAGGCGGGCCAGGTCATCTAGCGTGCTGTCCGCCCGGATGCCTTCGTCGCGCGCTACCTCGGAGTCCTTCACCTGGACGACGAGATCGTCGTAGAAGCCCTCTTCCCAGGCTCTATGTGCCAAGTGATGGGACTTGGCTGCGAAGGCGTCCTGCCGTTCGCGGGAGATACCAAAGCGCTCCTGCAGCTGTTCGTTGGCCTCGCCGAGGCTGACCGTCCACTCCTTGGGCATCGCCGAGTTGACGAAGCGCCAGCCGAGCGTCGTGGATACGGCGGCGACGTCGCCGGCGGGGAACGCTCGGGTGGGCTTGGGCAGCACCCATGGCGCGCGCGTCATCGATTCGACACCGCCAGTCAGGACAACGTCGGCGTCGCCGGTCTCGATGGTTCGCGATCCGAACAGGATGGCGTCAAGACTCGACCCGCACAGTCGGTTGACCGTCGTTGCCGGCACCCCGACCGGGAGACCGGCGAGGAGAGCGGCCATCCGCCCGACGTTGCGGTTGTCCTCTCCGGCGCCGTTGGCGTTGCCCCACACCATGTCGCCGATCGACGCCGGGTCGAGGCTGGGCATCCGCGCGAACAACGAAGAGATGAGACTCGCCGCGAGGTCGTCGGGACGGACCCCTGCGAGACCGCCGTTGAACTTGCCGAAGGGCGTGCGCAGCGCTGCGTATACGTAGGAGGAGGTCATCACCGGAGATTAGGCAGGCGGCTTGATATTGTGAAGTATCAATATGATACGCATCTGAGACGAGTTTCGATATGGATCTTCTACGGCACCTTCGGTATTTCGTGACGGTCGCCGAGGAGCAACACTTCGGCCGGGCCGCCGAGCGCTTGCACATAGCGCAGCCGCCGCTATCTCAGCAGATCCGCCGGCTGGAGGCCGATGTCGGGGTCGAGCTGTTCGTCCGAACCACCCGGCGCGTCGATCTAACTGATGCCGGCAGGGTCTATCTCGAACGTGCTCGCACCATCCTCGCCTCCGTGGACAACGCGGCCATCGAGGCACGACGCGTTGCCGCCGGCGTCGTCGGCCATCTGGTGATCGGGTGCGTGGGATCCGCGACCTACAGCGTGGTGCCGGCGCTATCCCGACGCCTGGCGGACGAACTTCCCGGCGTCGACTTCTCCTTCCGCGGCGAGATGCTTGTATCCGAACAGGTCGACGCCCTAGGAGACCGCACGATCGACATTGCCCTCCTCAGGCCGCCCGTGTTGGACAGCGCCCTCACAGTTGCGTCGCTCCGGATGGATCGTCTCGTTGTGGCTGTACCAAGTGGCCATCGACTCGCGGCGCGTAAGCAACTGCGTGTCACCGACCTCGCCGACGCCGACCTGATCATGCACTCCGCTGGCCGCCGCTCTGCCATGTACGACGTGGTACGGCGCCTGTTCGCCGAGGCGGACGTGGCGCCGCGCGTCCGACACGAGGTCGGTGACACCTCGACGCTGGTTACTTTGGTAGCGGGGGGCCTTGGCGTTGCTGTTGTACCCGAGCCCGTAAGGGCCCTCACCATCGATGGCGTCGCCTTTCTTCCTCTCCGCCCGACGACAGCAATCGAGCTCGCCGTCGCTCATCTTGCTGGCCGCACGGAGCCGCACCTTCGGCGAACGCTCGGCGTTGTAGCCGCCGTCGTGCGCGCGTGAACTCCGTGGCGCGCGGTTCCAGGATGTCAACGAGTGGGAGCTGCAAACATGCTACGGATCGTTGAGATCCGGCCTAGAGCCACGAGCATTTGAGCCATCCAAACTGGTTGGTGCGCCGACTGTTGTTTCGTCATCGGAACGCGCCCTGAACCAATTGGTTCCGTTGCTGGCGCGGAGTAAGGCCCCTCAAGGACGTCGGCACCGACCGACTGGTCTTCTTACGTAGCGCATCCAATGCGCGACCGATGCGGTTGTGGGATCTGCGTCACACCGGTGCCAGTGACGCGGAGCCCGCGACGCGACGTTGCGGCGCTGGATCCGCGTTTACTCCGCGGAATGGGCCCGAGGAAGCCCGAGATCTCCCGTGCTGCGCGGGTACAGTCGTAGCCGACAATGACGCCGATGGTGAGCGTCGGCCCAGGTCAGAGCGCGTTTCGCCGAGATGTTTCCAGATCCGACGAAGCGCGGAGTTGGCTCTCTCGCAATGAGAAGGTCAGGGGATCGAATCTCGAGACGAAGCCGTTGCTGCCGCCATGTCCAAGCCTGGCGCGGGGACTGCTCGATTGCCAGGGCAGGGGAACCTTCAGAGTCGAGGATCGCCGGCGCCTGCGCTCGTTGCGTCATGAGCGGGCTCCACATCCTCCGTGCCGTAGGCGGTGGCAGGACGTGTCTGGTGTTTGGGATTGCAGTTGAGGCTGAATGGTCCGTGTTCAATGCGGTGGAGAACGCCGGGTAGCCATCGGTCGTGCCAGTCGGCGGCCGCGGTGAGGCTGGGATCGGGCTCTTCGTAGGCTGCTTGCCAAGCAAGCCACAGGGCAGTGAGTTCCTCGACGATCTCGGGGTGATTGCTCCAGCATGGTGGGATCTTCATGGCCACGGGTAGCGATGCCTGACCCAGTTCATCCAGGTCTCGAGTTGCGCGGAGAGCTCGCCCTGCCGCGTCAGGTACTCGTACCCCGACCCGGCTGACAGCTTCTGCAGCGTCATCGTCATGCACCTTAAGGCCGGAACCGGTGCGCGAGTGGCTACGTCAGGCGGGACCAATGAAATAGGTGTGTGAAGAAGGGGAACGGATTGGGTAGCGGGCTGGATCGAGGGCAGGTGCAAGGGGTGGGTAGCGGTGATTGCCTGATTGAGAGGTTGGGAGGTCAGTGTCAGGAAGAGGGGGAGTGGCGACCCGAGATGCGGTTTTCGGGATGGAAACGCGGTACGACGGCTCGGGGAGGATCGCGCCACCGCCGCCCAAGCAGGCCGGAGGAGTCTTGCCCCGCGGAAAGTGCACTCATCTGGCACTCATCCGATGAGCGTGCGCTCCTGTAGAGGGCAAAGCGGCGGCTCAGCCTCTGACCCGGGCCTCGCGCTCCTCGGCGGCCCGAAGACGGTGAGCGCCGAGGAATCGGGCGGGTCTGCCCTATCAGTCAAACGCCGAGGCCGCTGCGGCCTTCTCCTTTAGGAGATCCATGACGTTGGAGTCGGCCAGTGTCGTGACGTCGCCGACCTCGCGGTGCTCGGCCACGTCACGCAGCAGGCGGCGCATGATCTTGCCCGACCGGGTCTTCGGCAGCTCCGGGACGATCATGATCTGTCGCGGCTTCGCGATCGCGCCGATCTCCTTGCGGACGTGGTTGCGCAGTTCCTCGACGATGTCCTCGCCCCCGTCGCCAGCCTCCTCGCGCAGGACGACGAACGCGCACACGGCCTGGCCGGTGTCGTCGTCCTTGGCGCCGACCACGGCCGCCTCGGCGACCTTCGGGTGCGAGACCAGCGCGGACTCGATCTCGGTGGTGGAGAGCCGGTGGCCGGAGACGTTCATGACGTCGTCGACGCGGCCGAGCACCCACAGGTCACCGTCGTCGTCCTTCTTGGCGGCATCGCCGGCGAAGTAGTAGCCCTGCTTGGCGTACTTGGACCAGTAGGTGTCCTTGAAGCGCCCGTCGTCACCCCAGATCGTGCGCAGCATCGAGGGCCACGGCGCGGTCAGGACGAGGTAGCCGCCGGATCCGTTCGGCACCGACTCGCCCTCATCGGTCACCACGTCAGCGGAGACGCCGGGGATCGGGATCATGGCCGAGCCGGGCTTGCCGTGTGTGACGCCAGGCAGCGGGCTGATCATGATCGCGCCGGTCTCGGTCTGCCACCACGTGTCGACCACAGGCGTGCGATCGCCGCCGATGACGTGGCGATACCAGACGTACGCCTCGGGGTTGATCGGCTCGCCCACGGATCCGAGGATGCGCAGCGAGGACATGTCGTACTTGTCCGGGATCTCCCGTCCCTGCTTCATGAAGGAGCGGATCGCGGTCGGAGCGGTGTAGAAGATCGTCACCTTGTGCTCGGCGATGATCTTCCACCACCGGCCGCGCTCGGGACTGTCGGGAACGCCCTCGTACATCACCTGGGTCGCACCGTTGGCCATCGGCCCGTAGACGATGTAGCTGTGCCCGGTGACCCAGCCGACGTCGGCGGAGCACCAGTAGACGTCGTCGTCCTTGAGGTCGAAGACCGCCCAGTGGGTGAACGAGGTTCCGGTCAGGTAGCCGCCGGTGGTGTGCAGGATGCCCTTCGGCTTGCCGGTCGTGCCGGAGGTGTACATGACGTAGAGGGGGTGCTCGGAGTCGAAGGACTCGCACTCGTGCTCGGTGCTGGCCGACTCGACGGCGTCATGCCACCACACGTCCACCGAGTCGTCCCAGTCGACCTCCTGGCCGGTCCGGCGTACGACGAGGACGTGGGTGACATCGTGTCCCTCCGACTTCGTCTTCGCCCGGGCCTCGTCCACGGCAGGCTTCAACGCCGACGGCGCGCCGCGGCGGTAGCCGCCGTCGGAGGTGATGACGACCTTGGCCTGACAGTCCATGAGCCGGCTCGCCAGCGCGTCGGCGGAGAAGCCGCCGAAAACCACCGTGTGCGGCGCACCGAGCCGCGCGCACGCCAGCATGGCGATGACGACCTCGGGGATCATCGGCATGTAGATCGCGACCCGGTCGCCGCTCTTCACGCCGAGGTCGGTCAGCGCGTTGGCCGCCTTGCAGACCTCGTCCTTCATCTCGGCGTACGTGAGCGTCCGCGTGTCCTCGGTCGGCTCACCGACCCAGTGGACGGCGACCTTGCCGCCGTTCCCGGCCTCGACGTGCCGGTCCACGCAGTTGTATGCCGCGTTGAGCTTGCCGCCGACGAACCACTTCGCGAACGGTGGGTCGTCCCAGTCCAGGACGCGATCCCACTTCTGGTCCCAGCTCAGCCGCTCGGCGGCCTCGGCCCAGAACGCCTCGCGGTCCTGGCTCGCGCGCTCGTACGCCTCCTCCTTGAGATTCGCGTCCTCCGCGATCGCGGCCTGCGGCTCGAAGCGGCGGTCTTCCTTCAACAGGTGCGAAAGGGCCTCGTCAGTCATGGAGTTCTCCCCCGCGGCTCTCATCGACTGCGGGCTCGAAGTCCTTGTTGACTACGATCGAGAAGTCGTTGAACCGCGCTTCTTTGAGCTCAGAGCCGAAACAGTCGCTCGTAGGAGTGAAGCCGCCGGGCGGCTCGCTGGTCGTTACCAGTTCGAAGGCGCTGGCTACTCGCTCGAGAAACTCCGGGTAGCTTGTATAACGAGCACCGTGAGCGCTGAAAATCGTATCGACGAGATGCCCGGTCTCGCGAGCCAGACGACGCGTCGACTTAGCGAACAGGGCTAGATCCGAGTTGACGAACTGCGCATAGATGGGACCGGTGTCCACGGTGTCCCCGCTGAATAGAATTTTCTGTTCTTCGTTGAGCAGACAGATCGAGTCGATCGTATGGCCGGGAGTATGGAGGACTCGAAGTTTTCGATCTCCTAGATCGAGTTCATCGCCGTCCGCGAGAAGTCTCGTGGGGATGGTGGGCGTGGTCTTCCATTGACTTCGGTCAAAGTCTTCGGGGAATTGCCGCATCTGCATCTCGCGACCGAGAACCTGGAACCAGGTCTCATCGATCGCGCGGAAGGCTCCGTACTGCTCGAGCATCTCCTGAGCGAATTCGAGATAGGCGGGAAACCAATGAGGGGGCTGCTCCCGCTGAAGAAACTTTTCCCCTTCTTCGTGGATCGCGATTGTGTTGAACTCATGGTTGCCGCCGACATGGTCGAAATGGTGGTGCGAGTTCACGACCATCACTGGCTTGTCGGTGAGCCCTTCGACGCAAGCCCTGATGCTCGATACACCCAGGCCAGTGTCGAATAGCACTGCACGATGTGAGCCTACGATCAGGTAACTGTTCACGTGCATTGGTTCGCTCACAAGGAAGACGCCTTCGCGAAGACGCTGCGTGGCGAACCACCCCGGGCAAGTCATGCAAGCTCGCTAGTGCTGCGCGCAGGGGCATCGCTGCGAACGGCGGACGGCGAGTTTCGTTGGGGGAGGACGCAAAGAGCCCAGTAGGCCACCGCTCCGATCACGAGTCCGCCGACGGCGCTTAGGTCGCCTCCGTTGAGGAGACCATCCGAAAGTGGGCCGACGAAGTAGGGAGTGTTTGAGAGCATCGCCGAGCCGACCATGCCGATGAGCAGTGCAACTACCCCGCCCCAGCGAATGCCGCCGCTGTACCAATAGGGACCTGACCGCTCGTGGAGAGCCCTGGCGTTGTACCGCCCCTTCCGGACAATCAGCTCGACAAGGTAGATGCCGAAGAAAGGAGCGAGCCAATAGATCGACCAGAGGAGGAAGTTCTGCAGCGCCTCAAGGAAGTGGGCCGCGATCAGAACGCCGTAGAGAGCAATCGCAGTGCCGACGATCGCGTCAATCCATACGGTGCGAGTGCGCTTCAACGGGATGCCCATGGCTTGCAGCACCAGGCCTGATGAGTAGATCGAGTAGATGCTGTTGGACATGAGGCCGAGGATCACGATCAGCAGATAGATCGGATAAAACCACCCGGGGACCACACCTCTGATGGACTCCGTGAAGTTGGTCGGGTCGACAACAGTGCCAGCCAGGATTCCGATGGCCATCAGGCAGACGGCGGGGATGTATCCCCCCGCCGCGGTGTAGAGCGCCACTGCGCGGCTTGAAGTGTCTCGCGGTAGGTAGCGCGCGTAATCAGCGGCGATTGGGTACGACAATGGTCCGCTTAGGACGACGCTGATTCCGATGAGAACGGCAGCCGTCATTGCCGATCCATGCAATGTCTGTGCGGGCTCGTAGGACCAGTCCACGTGCGGGATCAAGAAGATCGCAAAAACGACCGTGGCGATGCCGAGGGTCCACGTTAGGACCTTCTGGACGGCAATGATCGTCGCGTGCCCGTAGAGCCCTAGCACGAATGAAACCCCAGCGATGGCCAAGATGATCAGGGCCTTGGCCGGGGTGCCCACGTGCCATCCGACCTCACTCACGAGGGCGAAGACTCCGAACGCGGCTATCGCGAAGTTCACGCCCTCATAGCCGACCTGGACGATCCAGTTGAAAAGACAGGAGAGCTTGTTGCCGTGCATCCCGTATTGGGCGCGACTGACCACCATTGTGGCGGTGCCTGTTTTCGGTCCGACTGTCGCCACCAGGCCCACGAGCCCCCAGGCGGCGTTGAAGATGACGGCGAGCACGAGCGACGTAGCTAGCGGGAGCTGAAGCTCGACGAGAATTCCGCCGAAGAGCAAGTACGTGAAGATCACGTTCCCCCCGAACCACACCGGGAACAACTCCCAGGGCCGGCCGTGACGCTCCTCGTCCGGGATCATGTCGATCCCGTGGGACTCGATGTGACCCGCGGTATCCGTTTCGACGGGACCGGTGCCTGCGGCGTGGTTGGCGGTCATGGATTCTCCTCAGAGGGATGTTGAGGACATGAAAGGTAACGTGCGCCAGTAGGTTTGTGTCAAGGGTCGCGCCGCGATGAAATCAATCGGGCACCAGATAACGTGTCCACATGCGTTACATAGCGGGGCAGGCGTACTACACGGTGAGCGAGGTTGCGGAGGCAGTAGGAGTCAGCGCTCAGACCGTGCGTGTATGGGAGCGACTGGGCAAGGTCCACGCGCGCCGCTCCCGCGGTGGTCACCGGCTCTTCGACGAGTCATCGCTACAGGCCGCTCGGCAGAACGCGGCCCAGCGCCAGCCCAAACCTCAACCCACTGGCACAGCTGATCCACTCGCAGAGTGGGAACTCACCGCCACCGGCGCTCGTCTGCGCGCATTGCGCGAAGCCGCTGGCCTCACGCAGAAGCAGCTCTCAGAGAAGATCAACGTTTCCCGGTCACTGCTCTCCGCTGTCGAGCGCGGCGAGACGGGGGTCTCCATGACGGTGTTCAGTAAGATTGCCGATGCCCTCGATCTCCCCATGAGCGAGTTGGCTCCGCCCACGTTGGTTTCGCAGGTCGTTGTGACCTCGGATCAACGTCCTCGCACGGCTCTAGGTAATGGCGTCGTTTGGGAGGAACTCGCGTCAGCTGGCCACACAATGGCCCCCGCCATCATGTACGCGGCGGCGGGCGCTTCGAGCGGTGGCAGCATTCTCAACTCCCGCGAGACTTGGTTCATGGTTCTCAACGGCACTCTCCACCTCGCCGTGGCCAGCAAGGGCGAGGCGGAGCTCGTGCTCACAAACGGTGACAGCCTGATGATGAAAGCCGGCCAGATGTACAGCTGGCGCAACGCTGACGACATCCAGGCAAGCGTCCTCGTAGTCGAACGGCAACATCCCGGCAAGTAGTTACACAGAGCGGTTCCCGCGACTGCGCGCACTTCTATCTCCAGGCAGAGACCTTTGAGCAGCTGCTCATAGCCTCAGCCTTTGCGTCTTCGTCCATGTCCGGCGAGCCCAACTCCGCCTAGCCCGTCCGGCGGGGGCTGATCCGGTCGCTTCGACGCCCCGTGCCTCGGCAGCTGCTGAACGCAGCCCGTTGACGCTGGTGGTCAAAGTCCTGGCCACAGGGGAGGCGTCCGCGGCCTTGAGGACGAAAGCGGACGAACGGCGTCTGCCGCGACCTCGGAGCCTGCCATGCCCACCATCGAGCGTGCGGCCGCACCGGCAAGCGCCTCGTCAAAGACCACGCCGCAACTCTAGGGGTGCGTCGTGCAAGGCCGACGCATCGGCGGGCCCTCGCTGGGGGCAGTGGCCGACCGCGCCCCAAAGCGGGTGTCAGCTCTGATTGCCTTCGGTGCCCCCGACGTGCCCCCAGTCGTGGCAGAACCGCCCCGCACAGCCCTCAATAGACGTACCGATTCACGCTCAGAATAGGGCGCCCTGGCCGTCGTCAGGGGGCTCGGATCGATCTAGCGATGAGGGCGTCGCGGAACTGACGCCGGCGCATCGGGTGAGCTCAAGAGCCTGACTGGCCGGGTCGTACTGGCCGGAACGTCGGGGCGGGTTCGGAAGCGCCGTAGGCCGTAGCCGGGCGGGGCTGGTGTTTGGAGTTGCAGTTGAGGCTGAATGGGCCGTGTTCGATGCGGTGCAGGACGCCGGGTAGCCATCGGTCGTGCCAGTCGGCGGCTGCTGTGAGGCTGGGATCGGGTTCTTCGTAGGCCACTTGCCAGGCAAGCCACAGAGCGGTGAGCTCCTCGATGATCTCTGGGTGATCGGTCCAGCATGGTGGGATCTTCGTGGCCAGCGGGTAGCGATGCCTCACCCAGTTCACCCAGGCCTCGAGTTGCTCCGAGAGCTCGCTTCTTGCTTCCGGTCCTAGTGAGCGCCAGGACCACGCTGCTGGTGAGTTCGGTTTGGTTTTGGCGGAATTGTCGATGGATTCCAGTCTGGAGATCATGTCGGCGTAGGCGTCGGTGACTTCGCAGGCGAGCTGGTCGAGTTCGTTGCGGAGCCGGCTGATCATCTCGGCCTGCTGGACCAGCTGGCGTGCGAGTGGATCGGGGGCGACGTCGGTCATGGTGTGCGCCGGAGGTGGCGGTAGCGGCGGTCGGTGTACCAGGGGAGTAGCCGGACGCGTGCGGGTGGGAGGTTCTGGTAGAGCAGCACGGCTTGGCCGTCGGGGAGCTGTTGGAGCAGGTGCAGCGGGGCGAGGTGGTCGGTGTGCTCGTTGGCCGAGCGGCTGCGTTTCCCGTCATGACCGGTCGTGGTCCCGTGCGTGTGGGTTCGGGTCTGGCCCATCAGGTCCGACCAGTAGCGCAGGGTCTCCAGGTCGCCAACGCCAGGTAAGAGCATCCGCATCTTGGCGTTGGAGACCACGGTGCGGGCTACCTGTCGGCCGCCGTAGAGATGCTCAACTTGCGCGAGGTCGTGGTAGATCAGCAGGAGCTGGATCCCGTTGCCGCGGGCGGTGGTGAGCAGGTGCGGGAGGCGGGGGTACCGGAAGACATTCCCGGCCTCGTCTAATGCGAGGAGCAGCCGTGGCTCGAGCGGTCCGCCCCGTTGGGCGGCTCGGTGTTCGGCTTCGTGGATGATCGTGGAGACCAGGGCTGTGAAGTACGGGGCGTAGCGGTCACCTTCGGAGCTCGGGGTGACGATGAAGACCGTCCCGCCGGTGTCCAGGAACTCCCTAGGAGTGAAGCCGCCGGCTTCTGCGGCGTGGGCGACCCCGGGGCGGGCGTAGGTGTCGGCAAGACCGAGGGCGGTGAACAGGACCGAGCCTTTGCCTTCTTCGTGGATCTGCCAGGTCGAGGCGTACTCCTGGGCCGTGGCGTCGAACCCGCTCGTGCGCAGGATGTCTTCGACATTGTCACCTGCGCGTTCCCCGGCGTGGATCCACTGCACCCACTTACTGATGCCGCCGCCGGTGAGGTGGGCGGCGAGGAGGAGGCCTTTGAGGTACTTGCGGGCCTGGGCGTTCCACGGGCGGGCTTTGGGGTCGCCTGTCATCCCGGAGGATTCGACCAGCCACTCCGCGACCCGGTCCGCGGATTCTTCATCAGTTGCGGCGCCGATGGGTGACCAGCCGGCGCAGTCGTGGCCGGGTGCTCCGCCGGGGGCGATCACCCACACCGGCCCGCGGGTTTTGCGGGCGGTGATCATGGGTTCGAGGTCTTGGGGTTTGGCGGTGGTGACCACGACGGGGCCGTCCCAGTCGAGCACGTTCGGGACGATCAGGCTGGTGGTCTTCCCGGACCCGTTGGGGCCGAAGACCACCGCGGAGACACAATCGTGGCCGGCGAGGAGCCGGTGGCTGGTGCGGCCGGTGCCTGCGGTCAGCCGCCACCGCCGCTTGCCGGGTTCGCGGGGTACGGCGATCTTGTGCTCGACCCGGCGGGTGGCCCACCGGGCCGGCTCCGACGCCCGACCTCGCCCGTCGGCTAGGAGCACGATGGCTCCGGCAGCAGCGCCGGCGAGCACGACGAGGAAGAGGCCGAGGATCAGCCAGAACAGTCCGGCCTCCAAGGGTGCCGCGGATGGGTAGGCCGCATGCCACGCCTGTGCCGGCTGATGGGTGCTGGTCAGCCGGAACACGAAGCCGGGCGACCCGGAGAATGGTCCACCGGCGCCGGGCTGGCCGGTGAGCAGCAGGGTGGTCCGGGCAGCCAGCCACACGACCAGGCTGATCCCGAGCAGGCCGCCGCCGAGGATGCCGGCGACCCAGCTGAGCCCGGCGTCGGCCATGGACCCGCCGCTGCGGCCACTTGTGGGGAAGGTGCTGGGGCTGGTGTGGGTGCGGCTCATGGTTGGCCGACCTCTCCGCGCATTCGGTGGTCGGTGTCGACGACTGTCCATTCGTGTGTGCCGAGGATGTGGTCGACGATGGCGGCGTGTCTGCCGATGCGCCACAGGCCGCGGCCGCGGGGGAGGTGGATGAGCTGGTCGGCCTCGACGTCGGAGAGGCCGAGGGCGGTGGCGGTGAGGTTCACCTGGTCGGACTCCTGGGCGTAGACGATCCGGGTGGAGCAGTCGGCGAGGAGTCCTTGGGCCAGGGCGACGGCTTCGGAGCCGGTGGCGCCGACGGCGCCGAGGTCGGAGATTCGGTGGACCACGGCGAGGTTGGCGACCCCGAGTGCGCGGGACAGCTTCCATTGGGACTGCATTCGGCGGACCAGGGCGAGGTGGCGGAGCATCCGCCAGGCCTCGTCGTAGACCACGAGGCGCTTGGCAGTGGTTGAGGAATGGGCGCCATGGCTGGAGTGGGAGGACTGGGTGGTGGGTGCGGTGGCGAGGGTGGTTTCCATCCAGGCCGACGCGCAGGTCATCAACAGCGCGATCGCGGTGTCGTCCCCGGCCAACCTCGAGGTGTCGAGGACCTGGATCGGGGCGTCGAAGTCGAACCGCCGGGTGGTGGGGCCGTCGAAGAGCCCGGCCAGGTCGCCGACCACCAGGCGGCGCAGCTCGAGCGCGAGCGAGCGGGATTCCACGGCCAGCTCGCGGGCACTCATGCTCAACGTGGCCGCAGTCTCCTCGGTGGGGCTCAGCAGGGCCGCGACGATCTGGGGTAGCACCGGCGCCGGCCCTTCAGTTCCGTCGGGGTCATTGGAGTTTGCGGAGTGTTGGCCGGTGACGGCGGTGAGTGCGACCAGGAGGGCGTTGCGTTCGACGGGTTGGAGGCGGCGGTCCAGGGCGGTCTCGGCGAGGGAGGCGAGCAGGGTGTTGCGGCGGGCGAGGACTTCGCGGTGCCACTCATCCGACGGCATGTTGTGGGGGCGTTCGCCGGGGTCCAGGGGGTTGACTCGGGCGGGTAGGCCACGGCCCAGGGTGATGGGTTCGGCGCCGAGGGCTCTGGCGACGGTGCCCCATTCGCCTTTGGGGTCGCCGGGGACGTAGACGCGGACTCCGAAGGCGGTCATCCGCAAGGCGAGGGATTTGGCCAGGGCGCTCTTGCCGCGGCCGATCACCCCGGCGAGCAGGATGTTGGGGTTGGTGATCACGTTCTGCGCATACAGCTCCCACGGGTCGAACACGAAGGAGGCGTCCGAGCCGGCCTGCCGGCCGACATAGACCCCGCGGGAGCCTAGGGCGGAGTCGACGACGAACGGGTAGGCGGCTTGGAGGTTGCGGGTGGTCGCCCGGTGCGCCGGTACCCGGATCGGGCGGAGTACCTTGCCGGTCGCACGACTGGCTGAGGGGTTCGCGGTCGACAGCTGCCGGGTCGGTCGTGTTTTCACGGTGCGGGCTTTCATCGGGCGACTCCTTGGGTGAGCGGGAGGCTGGCACGGAGGAAGGCCTGGTCGACTTCGCCGTAGACGCGGCGCACTTCCAGTGCTGAGCGGACGGCGGCTTGTTCGACCATCGCGCAGGCTGATTCGAGCTCGTCGCGGGTGGTGGCGGTGACGGTGAGCCAGCCGGTGTAGCGGTATTCGGTGTGCCCGCGGACCAGCTCGCGTTCCCGGCGCTCCAACGCTGCGTATTCCTCGTCGTCCTGGGCGGTCTCCACCTGTCCCAAGCGTTGGCGTTGGGCCTCGTCGGCGCGTTTGGCGACGCGTTGGGAGCGCAGTTCGCGCATCGACCGGGACGGAGGGATCGGTTCGGCGGTCACCGACACCGTTCTCCGGATCCCACCGAGGGAGATCAGCGGGTAGATCCAGGCGGCTTCGACCGGGACGGAGGGCCATTCGGCGATCCAGTAGACCGCGTGCAGCCCGGTGTCGGTCTGGTAGTGGTCCCAGTGCGCCACTGCGGCCATCGGCCCGGCGGTGCCCAGGACGGGGGTGCGGTCGTGTTCTTCGTAGCGGGTGGCGCTGAGTGGGTCGTACTGGCTGCGGACGATCCGGGCCAGATCATCGGCATCGACGGTGCCGATCACGTCGATGTCGGCACGGGTCAGGGCCTGGCGGATCCAGGTGACCTCGGCCAGCAGGACCTTGGTGGTGCCTTCGGGGCCGCCGCCGGCCTGGCGGATCGGACGCTTGAGCTTGTGGGCGTCGAGGGAGACCGCGAAGAAGGACTCGTGGCGGGTCGCGGCCGGGCCGGCCTGCTCGAGCAGTTCGGCATTGGCGGCGGCGTAGGGCTGGGTGGGGTCGCCGTGTTGGTGCCACCAGGCGGCCAGGTCGTGGCCGGAGTCGGGGACGGTGCGTTCGAGCCACTGGATGGCCGCGATCCGGGAGCCTTCTTGGCCGCACTGGGACAACAAGGCCCCCCAGTCGGCGATCCGGCGTTCCTGGGTGGCGGAGTCGGCCAGGACGTAGTTGCGGCCGCGGACCTTCAGGATGATCGTCCACCGGTCCCCGACGCGCACCGCGGCAACGGGGCCGTCGAAGGGGCGGGCCTGGTAGACCCGCACCTGCTGGCCCAGGCCGGGCAGGTCCAGGCGCAGGTCTTTACACCGGTGCAGCGCGTTCACCCCACCCAGGTAGCGGGACCGGGAGCTGCCGAGGGTGCGGGCGTGCAGGTGGTTGGCGATCGGACGAGCCCAGTCCACCAGTGCCCGTCCCTGGACCGGGAACAGGGCCAGGAACCCGGCGCCGATCAGGATGGTGAACCCGGTCAGGGCGCCGGTGGTGCCGGCGGTCAGGACGCCGATCAGGACGGCGCCGAACCCGGCGGCCAGCGTGGTCAGCTGGGTGGCCTTGAACCCGAGTAGCAGGCCGCCGCGGTCGCGGCGTCCGAAGGTGTAGGTCGGGGCCTCGTTCAACAGCGGGGTCGACGAAGCGCTCATTAGTGGTTGCCTTCCTGGTCGGTGGGTGGATTAGGGCCGGGCAGTGGCCGGTCGGCCACCGGATCGGCAAGGGTGGTCGGGGTGCGAGTCGCGCTGTCGGTCGCCCGGTGTGTTCCCGTCTTGGCTGCCTGGGCGGCTGCTGCGGCAGCGAGCGCGGCGCCACCGGTGGCCGCGCCGGCCGCCGCCGTACCACCGGCACCGGCAGCACCGGCACTTCCAGCACTGGCGCCGGCACCGGCCGTACTGGTCTCGGTGCCCGGAGTGATCGGCGTGATCGGGCCGGCCTTGACGGGTTCCGGTGGGGGTGCGGTCGCCTGGCTGCGGGCCAGGTCGGTGCGGCCCATCGCCGTGCCGGGGGCGTACTTGGCGAGCCGGGTGGTCATGGGTTGGACCCCGCCGCGCAGGGTGCCGATGGCGTCGCCGGCCAGGTGGCTGTCGGCGGCGAAGTGCACCAGCCGCAGCATCACCATTGGGGCAAAGCAGGCCCCGCACATCAGCACGGTGGTGCCCACGAAGTCGGACAGCGTCTGGTCGGTGCCCCGGGAGAGCAGCGCCAGGCCGATGCCGAAGAGGGTGAAGATCGCGGTCTTGGTGAACACCAGTGCGACCAAGACCTCGGTCAGCTTTCGTACCCAGGGCCGGGTGGGTGCCCAGGCGTAGCCGGCGATCAGCAGCGGGGCGAAGGCGACCACGACCAGGATCGCGATCTTGCGCAGCACCAGGACGAACCAGAGGATCAGGCCGCTGATCAGCATGATCAGCATCAGCAAGATCAACAACATGTTCGCGGCCATCTCACCTGGGGCGCCGGCGATGGCGTGGAACCCGGCGGCGATCTGGGTGATCGAGTCGGCCAGGTCATACCCGGTCACCTCCACCACCCCGTGGGACAGCGAGTCGTCCACGGCGACCAGGAGCTGGGCGAAGACGATGTACAAGGCACCCCCCAGTGCCGAGACCCCGACGCCGACCACGGCACGACCCAGCGTGGTGAAGTCGCGCCGCAGAGCTGCGAAGGTCGTAGCGATCAGCAGCACGATCCCGATCACCGGGGCCGCCAGGCCCAGGAACCCGAAGTACACGTGCCGGTAGGTGGGGTCGGCCAGCGGGATGGCCGAGGACTCATCGATCACCCGGACGATCTCCCCGAGCAGCATCTCCGCGCCTGCGGCGATGGACTTGGTGATCGCACTCAACCCGGAGTTGGCGACCTGCTCGGTGCCCTTGCAGGCCAGGTTCCACCACGCGCAGCCCGTCGTTGGCGGCGCAACCGACGGCCCACTCGCCGGCAAAGTGACCGGAGCACTCAGTGGTGCAGTCAGGTGTAGTGGTGGTGGTCCGGTGCCGCTGACCAGGAGGCTGAGCTGGGCGAAGGCGGTTGTGTTGAACATCGCGGGCTCAGCGGATCTGGGCGCCGAGGTTGGCGAAGAAGTTGATGATCGAGGCGGCTCCGCCGGCGACCAGGGCGGCGGCACCGCAGACCAGCACGCCGGACTTGCCCTTGGACACGGCGTGGTAGTTGCCGCCGAAGCTGCCCAGCGACCAGACCATCACCGAGACCAGCAGCCCACCCAGCGCGGCGAGCAGCGCCCAGGCGCCCAGGCCGTTGAGGATCTGCTGGATCTGGTCCCCGCCGGGAAGCCCACCGGCGTCGGGGTTCACGTGCACCTTCAACGCCACCAACCTCAACCCCGCCTCCCACATCGGGTAGGCCACCAAGCTGGTCACCGAGTTGGACATCGCGTCGGTCATCGCGTTGGACATCGGCTCGTACATGTCGCGCTCCTTCACTGTTCTTCTTCGGGTCGGTCTTCTTGTCGTTGTCTTCTTCGGACTTGCGGTCGTGCTGGTGGTTTGAACGCGCTGTGTTCTCGGGTCAGAGGACGTGGTGAGCGTGCAGCCACGGCATGGGATCGATCGGGGTCCCGGAGGTGCTGGTGCTGGCGTGGGTGCGGACCTCGAGGTGCAGGTGCGGTCCGGTGGTGTTGCCGGTCGACCCGGAGAGCCCGAGCACCTGTCCGGCAGTCACGTGTGCTCCGGTGTGGGTGCGGATCTGGGAGAGGTGGGCGTACCAGGTCGCGATCCCGCCCGCGTGAAGCACGTGGACGGCGTTGCCGTACGGGCCGGCCCAGCCGGCGAAGGTCACCACTCCGTCGGCGGCCACCATGATCGGGGTGCCGGTCGGCACTGCGAAGTCCTGGCCGGTGTGGCAGTGCGCCCACCGGGAACCGCACTCGCCGAACCCGGCCGTCAACACGTAGTGCGCATGTCCGACCGGCAACACCCATGCCCCTCCGCCCTGGCCATTCGGGGCAGCACTGGTGTCGGTCGGGTTGTCGTCGCCGGGGTGGCAGGAGCCGTCGGCGCCGGTCAAGGTGGCCACGATGCTGATGGCTAGCGGCTCCCATTTGGCGTAGGCATCGGGGTAGGCGCTGACCTGGACGGCTTGGGCCGCGACAGTGACCGACAAGTGCTCCCAGCCCGGGATGTCTAGCAGGCCGCGTTGGCCGCTGTGGCCGCCGGTGTAGAACATCCGCGCAGCCGACGCCGGATCCACCCGTTCGGCGACCGTCCCCCAAACGGCGCGCTGCTGGAAGACACCCAGGGAGTCCCGGTCGCCATAGCGCAGCGGCCGCAGCCCGGACTCCTGCATCCCCGCCGCCAACGCCACCACCCAACCCCGCGGCGAAACGTCAAGGCTCTTGCCGACCTCGATCACCGTGCGTGCCACCGCCCACTGCTCGACGTCCAGGCCCGCCCCGGAGACCGCATCCGGTGGCTGCGGCACACAGCCGGCGGCGATGAGGTCGAGCGCCGGGGCTGGGCTGTCCGGGGCGACCGGGGCCAGCACCACGACCACCCCGAAGAGCAGCGCCAGCACCGCGAACCCGGGTGCGGAGAACAAGGCGAGCAGCTTCACAGCCCACCGCCGTGCGCCGAGGTAACCCTCCAACCACTGGCTGTTTCCCGCAGTTCCAGAGTGATTTCGATGAACTCCCGCACCACCGCCAGATCAGTGGTCGTGCTGCGCTCCGCCTCCACGATGACCGTCGTGGACGCAGCCGCCGCAGGTTTCCGAGGCAGGCCAGTTGAGGCAGCTGTCGTTCCTGGTGTTGAAGTGCTGGTGCCGGTGACCTCGAGGGTGACCGACTCACCGCGCGCCCGCAGCATGTCCCAGGCAAGGTGGGCTCGCTCGGAGCCACGCAACCGGAGAAGCTCGCCCGGGGCGATGGCCGGCCTCACCCGGTCCAGGAACGCCTCGCGCTTCTCCGTGGTGGAGTCGTAAGCCAACGCCCCCACGACGAACCGGACACACAACTCACGGAGGTCGGCCGGAGCATCGCCATAGAGGGCCGCCGAGGGTGTCGGCTCGGGGATCGCCGTCGCGGTCAACGTCGACGTGTGGTCTGGGCCGGCGGTCGAGCCGAGCTGACTCGGGCCCGCGCCGGGTAGGACCCTGAGCGCACCGAGCACGACG
Organism: Marmoricola sp. URHA0025 HA25; assembly: GCF_054059435.1. Taxonomy (NCBI): domain Bacteria; kingdom Bacillati; phylum Actinomycetota; class Actinomycetes; order Propionibacteriales; family Nocardioidaceae; genus Marmoricola; species Marmoricola sp. URHA0025 HA25. The sequence continues at coordinate 3,633,711 of NZ_JBSSCD010000001.1, read as the reverse complement.
AGAAGTACCAGAACGACGACGGCTACGACGGCGAGTGGGCCCAGACGAAGGCTCATGGTTGATCACCCCGAGACGGATGCGAGACGCGAGACAGCTGCGTGGCAGGTACTGCCCCACGACCCTGCGCCTGCAGACCGCAGCTTCGTAAGCGGGTTTGGGTGATCTGTGGAAAAGTCGACGCCGGGACGGCGAAGCGGCTTAACGCAGCAGGGCCGCGATCAAGCTCACTGCGTAGGCCCCCGCGACGAGGACGAACAGAGTCCGGAACATTCGGTGTCGGCGTCGACGGATGCGCACTCGTACCGGCATCGCCGCCGCCGAGCTTGAACGGGCGGCGAGCTCAGTGTGGTCATTCCAGCCGCGTGCGTAGCCTTCACGGAACGCGTGTTCGGTGGCCTGCGCGAGCAGACTCTCGTGATCTTCGCGCCAGAAGAACTCCCCGGAGATCTCCTGCATCGGATTCTCCGCATCGAGCACTACGACATGCTTCGGCCGAGAGATCTCGGTCATCAAAGCTCACCTCCCGAGTTGTGCAGCGCCGAAGGCTCACCTACGAGCCTAATCCCAGGCCAGACAAAGTCGGTCCGCCTTTGTCGAGGGCACTCTGAGGCCGTCCGCACAGATCAAGACTGACGCTCGTCTGTAGACCAAGGCGGGTGTCCAGTGCTCGGAGGTCGGCGATCCGTGCGATCCGTGCCATCGACGTGAGTACCGTTAGCTTCTTGTCCCGTTCACGCCCTGTGCGTTGGGAGGTGGCGACATCGAGAGGACCACGCCACACAGTCCACAGGCCACGTACTCAAAGGCCGAGCCCGGCCAGCTGATCGCGCGGGCGTCGTGCTGACAAGGAGCCTTCTCCGGGTCACTCGTCCTCACCACCATCGCGTGACCTGCACCCTCGTCGAAGTCACGGGTGACCCGGGTGCCCTGGTCGAAGCCGGATCCAGAGGCTGGCCCCACGCAGCACGTCGCCGACGTCGACCTTCAGGGCTCTGATCGGCATCAGAGCCGCCCCAATCCGGGCCGGTCGCAACGAGCAGACCCGACGGTCTCACCTTGCTGCCACCTCTCGGTTCCGTGATACCGGCCTGTGCAGTCCGGTGATGGTCCGAGAGATCGGTACGGGCGTGGAGACCCGTACACCCCGAGGAGGGAACAAGGAGTGTGTTGCGCCGGCTACGCCCCCATGCGACGACCCGTCACGAGAGGCGCCTGAGCTGCTGGGCGCCCGCACCGATCGACGCTGACGCTAACGAAGCACCCATCCGAACAATTGACGTATCGCGCTACGGACGAGTAACTAATGTGTCCGACAAAATGCGAAGACAACGTTCTGAATATGATTCTAGTTAGCGCAAGTTAATAGCGGCTCTAGGCTTTCGGCAATATGCCAATACTTGCCACCCCGTTCGATAATCGCCGATAGGGTCAACACACCATTCCTCCCAGGTGCTTCCCCGGTCTGCACCCGACCTCTCGACCCTTGGCGGCCGCATGAACCCGACTGAGCAGATCGCGCTTGAACGCGCGATCACTGCCGAACTACGGGGAACTGGCGCCTACCTGGCCGAGATGGACCAACTCGGCGCGCAAGGGGTTGTGGATATCCAGTGGGCCGCTTACCGGGCGGCCCGCGCGCTCGGAGTGACGGCCACGGTCAGAGTGCGCCAGACGCGGTCAAAGGGCCAGTCCACCAAGACCGTCCTGTTGGTCAACGCCCAATCCAGACTCGCCCCAGCCCCATTGCCGGACTAGAAGCGTCCGGTCGAGCTGGCGGGTGCCCCGACCAATCAGGGCGGACGGGCGGGCCGCTGCTGGTTCTTGCGACGTCTGTCTCGATCGCGGACCGGTAGTTGTCCTATCCCAAATGCGTCGTCCACTCGCATCTGCGAGCGACGGCACCCGGGTTGTGGGACGGCGTGAACTCCTGCTGGGCGGTCATGGCTGGGTCAGGTGAAACTCGACCCACAGCGGATAGTGGTCGCTGATCCGCCAGGACACTGAGGTCTTGGACATGCCGGCATAGACGTGGGGGACGAAGTCGAAGTTGCCGGCGTGACCGGTGAACTCCAGGCCGGTCAGGAGGTTGTGGACGACGCCATCTCCGCTGACGTCGGAGAACCAAGCAATCTGGTCGTAGTGGTGCGGGTGGTCGCTGGAGTCGAAGATGGTGCGGGGCAGCTGGCTGAGTTGACCGGGAGGGAACAGACCGGTCGAGATGAACGCCTGGTAGAGCGGTGTCCCGGGACCCTCAAGGTTGAAGTCACCCAAGGCAAGCAGGTTGCCGTTCCAATCCCGTTGCCGCACAGCCCAGGCACGCATCCACTCCGCGAACGCGGTCACTTCGCCGACCCGCCCGACCGGAGCGTCACTCCAGATGATGTGCACCGTGGTCAAGATGAACTCGACGTCAGCACGACTGAAGGAGACCGCGAACGGGCTGCGGGCGAACTGATCTGCTGCACGGTCAGCGACCGCGGGAAGCACGATCTCACCGACCAAGCCCGACGGTCGGACCCGGGTGGTGTCGTAGAGGAACGACAGGCGCTCGCCGTTACCGGCATCGCCTTCGGTGACGTCGCTGCACACGAACCGCCAATCTGGCCCGAGCTCGGTGAGGACTGCCCGCAGTCCAGTGGTGTCGCGGCGAACCTCTTGGACAGCGACCACGTCGAACGCAGAGATCACCCCAGCGACAAGAGCAGCCGCCTTCCAGTCCCGTTTTGGCGACGCCGTTTCCGGGGCATCCCAGGAATCAGTCAGCCCGGCGAGCGCTCGGATATTCCACGACCCGATCAGCAGGTTCGACGCTGTCCGTGCCGGCACGACCTGCATCACCGCATCCTTCAGAGCGGCGACCTCCGTCCGAACGGATGCCGGCATGGGAGATGTAGGGGTGGGACCTGGCACACGCTCAGCACACCACCCGAACAAGCCGTCTGGCCAGAGCGAGGGTGTCGCATACGCACCGCGATCGAAACACGAACGGACGTGCTCCACCACGATGGTCGAGCACTTGCGCTAAAAGGACGCGGCAGGTAGCGGTGACCGTCGCGCCGCACCATCGGGTCGGAGCCTCCGTGGCGGTGTTCGTCGTATGGACCTGCTCGCACCAACCGCCATAGGCTGCTTGTGCACTCGCATCCGACTCTCTCGAGGAGTACGCATGGCAGCGAAATTCGAGATTTACAAGAGCGGCGAGCAGTACCGGTTCCGCCTCAAGGCCGGCAACGGAGAGATCGTGGCCACGGGTGAGAGTTACTCATCGAAGCAGGGCGCCGAACGAGGAGTTGAAGCCGTCAAGGCTGCCGCTGCCTCGGCCGAGGTCGTAGACCTGACCTGACGACCCGGTCGGTCGTCAGGTCACCGCTCGGGGTTACCAAGTTCGGCCTTACCGTGCCCCTTGTCTGCGGCGACCTGCGAGACGACGCACGCGGGAGTTGGAGGCTCGGACTATGAGTCGCCGGCGAAACCTCGGACGCCCTTTGGCAGCGTCCGACTGGCGGCGGAGTGACGCGGGTCTAGTACGCGGCGAACCACACGGCCGCAGCCCCGACCAAGGGCGTCGAGATGAGGAGCAAGATCCAATATCGAAGACGCTTCGTGACTTTCGCTCGGCCGAGGCGCTCTGTCTGGTGGAGGGCGATGGACCCAACGATCTGTATCCACCCGACCGCTAGACCGAGCGCCACAAGAACCTCGTCCAGCGCGGTGACTGTTCCCGTGGCGATAACGAACATTGAAGCCATCCATGCAAGCGTCAGCATGAACAAAGTGATCACGTCGAACGCGACGTCGCTAGGCCGCTGTCGTGCTTGACTGGCCCAGGCTCGAGTGTCGATAGCAGCTGCAACAACCAGCAGCGGGATCAGTTGCGCAGACGTATTGAAGAACTCCGTACGCAGTTGCATGCATGACCCCTAGCAAGCAACAACCACGGCGCCGGCCTTCAAGTAATCCGACCAACCTCGACGGACGAGCTCGTCAACTCGCCGCGAGAGTCGATCGCCTTGAAGTAGGGCAGTGCAGTCAGAGCAGACTGGAGCAGAGCCGCCACCTGGGGCGCCGCCGCCAGAAGGCGTACACCGAAGCGCCTCAGGAACGCCGCGGGCTACTCGGACGCACAGCGTGAGTTCTTCGTGCCGCTCGTTGCACTGGAGCCGTACCAATACATGGTCAGGTTGCATGTCGCAGTCCCCCTACCGATCGTGGTCACGTGCTCGGACCGTACGACGGGGCACCGACAGAAGCATGATCCGGCGGCGATGTGACGCGCCTACTGGGCTGCGTCGGTGACGGTCAGCCGACCAGCTTGGCGAGACGCTGTTGAATGGATGAGCCGTCGCGCCGCTCGGGCGGGCAGGCGGCGAGCCAGCGGCGAAGCACGGCTTCTTCCTTGTCACGTTCTCCGAGCTTGCGGTGGATTATGGCGGCCTGTTCGGTGTACCAAGGCGCCGGCTCACGCCGGTCGCGAGAGTTCTCGGCGGCTTCAATGGCGCCGTAGCATAGGGCCAGGGCTTCAGTTAGACGCCCTTCGCGCTTGAACTGCTTGATGGGCTCGACGGTCTCCAGATAGTGCAGACCGCCGACCATGCCCTTCTTGAACTGCTCGGCCCGCTCGCCGCCGCCTCCAAGTGCCTGGTTGACCATTCGGGTCGTGTCTGCAGCCTGTTCGGCGCGCCGCTCGTCAATCGTGACTGGCGGCGGGTTGGACGCCATGTGGGGCCAACGCACTGGCCCAGTCCCGGCAATGACCCAACCTCGGACCCTCAGACCTTTCGGGGTTGGCGCAGCCCACAGCTGCACTAGGCAGTCCAGCGCGCGGTCCCGGGGCATCCCTTGAGCGATGAAACCAGGGACGTAGCCGATCCGGGCATCAGCCACCTGCACGGCGACCGCGTTCGAGTCGGCGGGGTTGTCGTGCTCGGGGACGAGGCGGCCTTGCAGCTCAAGGATGCCGCCGGCCGCTCGACCGTGGGCCGCGTAAAGCGTCGCTAGGGCTTGGGCGCTGACGGTGGTAGTGCCGGTCATCTCGACCGGCTCAGACAGATCGGGCACGACGAGACCGCTGCGGATGGTGACATGCGACAACTGCTCGGCGGGGCGTCGTCGGAAGAACTTCACGGTTCCGAGGGTGCCACCAGCCGACTATGCGCTTGACCCCTGCCCCAGAGAGCGAACGGTGGGACCGACCTCCGGGTTCTCCTACATGTATCGGACACCGGGTCTACGGTGCTGTGGGTTCGAGAATTTCGGGTGTGAAGGGTGCGGTTATGGCGAAGCGGGGCTTTTTCGCGGAGATCAACTACCAGGCACAGCAGGCGGAGAAGCGCCGCCGGCAGCAGGAAGCGCAGGTGGTTCGCGCGCACACTGCCGCAGTTCGTGACCACGAGCAAGCAGTCAAGGCCGCCGAGCGTGCCCGGTCCACCGCGGCGCGAGCGTCTGAGGCACAGCGCAAGGCTGCAGAGAAGGAGGCGGCGCGCCTGCACGTGAACGCGCGCACAGCTGAAGTCCAGGCAATGAACGCGGATCTCGCTGCGTCCTATGAGGACATCGATGGGCTGCTTGCTTGGACGCTGGACACCGACGACTACATCGATCTGGAGTCGCTCAAGGTTATCGCCGCGCACCCGCCGTTCGTGCCGGGCAAGATCGCCACACCACTCCCGCCGGTTCCCGAGCTCGTCTATCCACCGCAGCCGACCTACGTGGAGCCGCCCGCGCCGAAGGGTCTCGCCGGCGCGTTCGGCGGGAAGAAGAAACACGCCGAAGCTGTCGCAGCCGCGCAGGCTGACCACCAACAGGCGGTTCAGTTGTGGCACGAGAAGAACACCAAGATGCACGAACACCACGTCGCGGCACTCGCCCAGCGTGAGAAGGACGAAGCAGACCGCCTCGTGAAACTTGCCGAGGCGAAAACCGCGTATAAGGCCGAATGCGCTCAGCGGGATGGTGACGCCGTCGCCAGAAACGAGCAGTTGACCAAGTTCATCAACGACCTCGCCTTCGACGTGGAGTACGCCATCGAGGACTACGTCGGCATCGTGCTTTCGAACTCGGTATACCCCGACGCGTTTCCTGTCGAGCACGACCACAGTTTCGACCTTGCGTCTCGCGAGCTGAGCCTGCAGGTCAACATTCCCGAACCATCCTCGGTCCCGTCAGTCAAGGAGTACCGGTACACGAAGGCGAAGGACGAGATCACCGCCAGTCAGCTCACCGCGAAGGCCCAGAAAGACCGGTACGCCGCGGCCGTCCACCAGGTCGCGGTCCGCACCCTCCACGAAGTCTTCGAAGCAGACCGTGCCGGCAAGATCCACTCCATCGCGCTTACCGTTGGCGTCAACCGCATCGCGCCGGCGACCGGTCAGCCCGAATACGTGCCGCTCGCGATGGTCGCCGCGGATCGCGAGACCTTCACCTCCTTCGACCTGGCCAACGTCGTCCCTTCAGCGACCCTGGACCACCTCGGCGCCGCAGTCTCCAAGTCACCGTTTGACCTCATCGCGGCCGACACCAGCCGCGGCGTCCGACAGCGCGGCCTCTGATGCGGTTCAACCCGCCACCCGGCTGGCCGCGACCACCGGCAGGGTGGGTGCCGCCGCCGGACTGGAAGCCCGATCCCGCCTGGCCAGCCATGCCCGAAGGCTGGCAACTTTGGCTACCCGATGAGGACACAGCACTACCAGCAGAACCGCCAGCCCCTGCGGCGTCGGATCCACCTATCGCTGAGGTTCCGGTGCAACCCACGGTCCCGGCTCTGCGCGCCCAACCACCGATGCCCGCACCCGTGCAGCGAGAATCGCCGCCGATTTCCTTGCCGCCAGCTTCCCCGAGGCCCGATGCAGCCGACACTGATGCGCTCTTGCGACGGATCGCTGACCTCGAGTCCGTTCTGGCTCAATCCGGGGGCGGCGAGATCATCGAGCTCAACGACCAGCGCGTCCTCCAAGACGTCGGCATCTACCGCTACCACCACCCGCTCGAGGACGCGGCTGCATACAAGGACCGACTGACCGAAATCAACGCGAATGTCGACGAGTTGGTGAAGGCGAGCCAAGCAGTAGTCGCTGCCGACCTGTTCACATTCGACGGTTCGCTGGCGAAGGGTCGCAAGATGGTTGGCGACCTCTCCAAACTCATGCTGCGCGCCTACAACGCTGAAGCCGACAACTGCGTCCGCTCGCTCCGCAACGGCAACATTTCCACCGCGAAGAAGCGCCTCGAGAACGCGATGAAGTCCATCGAGAAGCTCGGCGTCATCATGGAGATGCGGGTCAACCCCGACTACCACCATTTGCGCGCCCAGGAACTCGAACTCACCGCTGACTACCAGATGAAGCTCCAGGAGGAAAAGGAGAAGGCCCGTGAGGAACGTGAGCTTCTCCGTGAGCAGCGCAAGGCCGAGCAGGAGCTCGCCGCCGAGCGGGAGCGCCTGGAGAAGGAAAAGGCGCACTACGAAACCGCGCTAGAACAGCTCCGCGCCAAAGGCGACCGCGCAGCAGCCGACGAGCTAGCAGGTCGCCTGGTGCAGATCGAGGAAGCAATCAAAGCCAACGACTACCGCACGGCGAACATCCGGGCGGGCTACATCTACGTCATCTCCAACGTAGGCGCTCTCGGCCCCAACATCGTCAAAATCGGCATGACACGACGCCTCGAACCACGAGACCGCGTTCGCGAACTGGGCGATGCATCCGTCCCGTTCTTGTACGACACTCACGCACTGTTCTTCTCCGACGACGCCATCACCCTCGAAAACGAACTGCACAAGGCATTCGCGCACCGGCGGGTGAACTTCGTGAACGAGCGCCGCGAGTTCTTCTTCGCCACGCCCACCGAAGTGCGGGACCTTCTCCTTCAGAAGGTCGGCGGCGGTCTACTCGAATTCAACGAGACTGCCGAAGCACCCGAGTACTACCAGTCGCGAGGTCGGTGGCCTGCCCCTAACTAGCGGAGATGTGCTTGAAGTGCACGCTTTGCTGGCCCGCCTGCCTAGCGTCCGGCTCGCGGCGATATGACGCACCCATTGCGCAACCAAAGCACTTCTTAGGTTTCGTCCCGGCTCAACATGCCACGGTCGCACGCCGATGACCCGAGCCCTAGCGTTGCCGGTCTGCCTGCGGTTGAAGAGGTTACGAATGCCGGGATCGCGCGGGAGGTCGAAAGACGTCGGTGCCATTTACAGCCGCGTGATGCGAAACGGTCCTGTAGAGGCGTCCGGGGCGTCGACAGCCAGGAGGCTTGTTCCCGTCTCTGAGAGCGCAGCTGCAACGAACTCCTCGAGCGAACCGTCGGCCACAACAGCTTCCTTCCAGGGCTCGTCCTTCGTCCAGATCAGCCCACGGCCCGACTGTGGGATGAGCAGGCCGAGCGCCTCAGGAGTCGGGTCCGTTCCAGGCACGACGATGATCTGGTAGATCGACGCCGTCGACGCCGTCGGGCACCACCATCGTGACGAGAAGTTTGCCGTTGTCGAGCCGGACCGACTCGACCTCGAGGTAGTGCGGTCCGACCCAGCTGAATAGGGGCACGTGCCGGAAACCCTCCGGGAACAGCTTGACCTTGAACGTGGTCCCGCCGACGGCGTTGATATACCCGAAGGTCGTGAGGTGTTGCATCGACTTCATGAGCTTGACACACACCTCGTCGCCGGCAATCTGCGGGTCGTGCATGGCGCGTTGGAACGCCTCATACCCGTCGTGGCTACCTGCCCAGCCTCGGTTCCGCGCCGTCACCTCTTCAACCGTGCCGCTCTTGATCTCCCACAACTGAAGGGGGTTCTTCCCGGCGACTACGAACTCGGCCTCCGGCGTAGACGCGAGAAGGGCAAGCACGTTCGACCGCCGCGCGGCGGTCAGCTACTAGGTTCTCGATGACGCGGTGCGGGTCTTCACCGGCAACACCGACTGCCAGGTCGTCACGCAAGATGACGATCTTGGCGAGCGGCTCCTCGAAGATTCGGCGCGTGCGTTGCTCGTCGATGCCTTTGACCCGGTCAGGGAAAGTGATCTTCGTGTCGGCGACCATCGTGATGTGGTCGTCGTGAATTCCGGCGACGACGAGGGTCATACAACGAATCTATGCGGCGATAAGACGCACTCACGCATTCGACACCGAGGCATCGCTTGTGCGCGCCAAACAATTGTCACGACGCTGTGGATACACGCGCGCATAGAAGGCATACCTCGGTTCACGTCGCGCCGCTGTGACGATTCTGCCGGAAGTCCGTACCTGCCGCCGGCCCGACTGCAACACTGTCCCGACTTCGACGAAAGGACCGGCATGAGCGAAGGCGTGCCTTCCGGTGAAGGTCGCGTAGTACCGAGCCGCAGCGGGGCGTTCGCAGCCATTCAGCGGTGGTGGGCAGGCGGGCCCCTGGATGACGACTTCGGGCGAATCGCCGCGCTACTCGACCTCCGGACCGATGCGCTCATTCACGCGATGGAGAAGTTGGAGAGCTCAGCACCAGAGCACTTCGCAGACCGCGAGACACTCTTTCGACTCGCCGCCGTAGACCTCTTCGTTGAGAAGGCCCAGGCCGTGCTTACGGCTCGAGCCCGGCGCATGTCCAGGGCCGGAGCCGCGGCTTCCTTTGCCGCGGTGTTGGCGCTTCTCGGACTCAGCCTCTACATCGCTTTTCACACGACGCGCGAGCGCGATGTCCTTACGACTAATGAGCTCGTGATCCGGGTGGTTTCCGCGATTTCTCTTGGCGCGATCGTTCTAGTCGCCGTCAAGTACATGATCGCCCTCGCCCGCTCGTTCTTTCACGAGAGCGTGACACTGCTGTCTCGGCGACATGCCCTGAGGTTTGGTCGGATGTATCTGTATTTGAATCCCAAGGACGTAAAGTTGGACCACCTCAGGGAGGCATTCGACTGGAACCGTGGTGGAGAATCTTCCTTCCTCGACATTAAGCCCGGTGAGATTGGTCAGACGCCGTACTCCGCTCTCGCTGTGAGCGTGGGCGAAGCCGTCGCCAAAGCGATCGAGAGCGCGCAGGACGCGCGCAGGAACGATCGGGGTTCTTAGGCGTCTCGCGGCGGAATGGGGCGGGCCGACCGACGATGAGGCTCTGATCTGTGGTTTTGGGGCGCTGAGCAAACCAATTCGGGCATCTCGCCGGTCTGCCGACCGGCTCGTGTTTAGAGGTCATCGAGCGGGAACTCCGGCTCGGGGTGCGTCTCGTCCCACGGCTGAGCAACATTAGGCAGGAGCCGGACGGTGATGTACACGGGTTCATGAGAATCCTCTAGTGATTCGTCGGTGTATTGACGTACCGCGTCCCGTGATTGGGTGTCGATTGGCAGACCGACTGGTCCTTCCTTGCTCTTGACGAGCAACTGACTGCGTTCCTCTAGTTCGGCCACTCCCATGTAGTCGTACAGGAAGCCTCGAAGCGTCTGGTTGGAGTAGTCGGAACGGATCGCTGCAATGACTGACTCCCAGAAAGCGGTCCGATCCGATTCGAGGAGTCCTTCGTCAGTGACTTCCACGCCGTCAGCGCGGTGAGTTGTGATGAAGGGGTTTCCGGATGCGAGCCGGACCCAGACCGAGGGGAATAGGACTGCGACTTGTCGCAGAGTCTCCACGTCTGTCTCACTAAGGACGAAACCAGCGTGCAGACCAGGGACGGAGTCGACGAGCCGGTCCACGTACGGCGCGTGGTGACACTCGATCATGAACGAAAGTCGACGAACCTTCACGGTGTCCTCGAAGATGCTCAGGAACAACCTGGCCACCGCGTCGTCGTCTAGCTCACCGGCCGGGAGCAGCTCCAGACGGCCATCAACAACTCGACAGAACGGCTCCTGCGCGAGTTCGGCGACCGCCTCCGCAAGCTCAGCGTCGTCCGCAATCGGCACGCTCATTGCCCGAAAGAGTCGTCCAAGCACGATCAATCGTGCGTCGTGTCGTGCCTGCGCCGCCGCGCTGGCCTCTTCCGAAGCCAACAGCACACCGGGCAGGGAGTTCTCCAATGCCGCACGCAATCGCTCGATGTCTTCAGTGGTCAGCATCTCGCCGCGGGCACTGACCACCGAGTACTCGCCCTCGTGTTCCCACCAGACCACCCAGTGGTAAATCCCTCCGTAGTAGGCCGTCTCGACGCGGTGCGGGACCCGCTGGAACTGAGCTTCCGCCGCCAGGAGCACCGCAGACTCGTCGGTCAACTCACCCGCGGAACGCGCGAGGTCCTCGAGGTCACTGCCCTCAAAGACGAACAGCGCCGAGTCCTGGCCCTTGAGACTCTTGTAACTGCCGGCGACGTTGCCGTTGATCCCGTTCAAGGCCACCAGGATCCCGATCGTCGTTGATTGGCTCGTCCGTTCGATAAACAACTTCCCCAGGAACTTCTGCCACGTCGGCATGTTGACGGGGCCGGCGTACGCCTTCGCCTCTCCCATTAGGGGAGTGATCTGGACTCCGCCCACGACGGCCGACTCACGGTCGGCGTCCAAGTCCAACTCGTTTCCCCCCGCACCGACGACGTTTGAACGGACCCGCTTGTACCCCTGTTGCATCAAGACCGTACGGACGAGGGCCTCAAGCTGTGCACCCTTATCGTCCGATGTAACGCCCAGAACCAGCACCGAAACTCCTCCAACCGCGGCGCGTCGACCGCCGCCCCTGAACCCTAGGCATTGGGAAGCACACGCGGGCTAAGTTGGCGTTTGTTCTGCTGAGTGGGTCGCCTCTAGGTACGCCGACAGGCGGCGGAATGACGCCGGTCGGCTTGGATCGGTGCGAGAGGTGCGAGCCAGGTAGGCGGAACAGGTCGGCCCGCCAAGGCCTGTCGGATCGCCGGTCCCGGCGGGGTCCGCGTACTCGCTCATGGACCCGCTGCCGCGGCCATCGTCTTGAGGTGTCGGTGGTTCGTGAGAATCTCGATCTATGAAGACGAAGCAGGGCGAGTTCGTGGGTCCATACGAAGCCACAGAAGATCACACGGTCCAAGGACGATTGACTGGGGCGGTCACGGTCCGCTCTGGTGCGTGCCTCGTGGTCCAAGGACTGATCGACGGCACGGTTGAGGTCGAGGCCGACGCCGTGCTCAACGTCCAGGGATTGTTCTCGGCCCAGGTGGCTGCAAATGAGGGACTGATCATGATCGCCGGGATGACGACCGAGATGCCATGGACAGGGTCACTCGGCGGCCGATACGCAGTCGCAGAGGGCACCTTGATCCAGGTGAGGGGCGAGAACTATTCGCTCGGTCGCGATGGGGCTTTCGAAGATCTTGTGGTTGGCCCGGACGGCAAGGTCAACATTGACCAGAGTGCTAGTGCCGCCTCGAACTATCTCGCCTTCGATCACCAGGAGGAGCGGTTCGTTCGGCTCGACCGAGATGACGAAGACGAGTGATGCCTTGGATCTAGAGGCACTGCGCCGGTCATGCCTGACGTGGAGGCAGGGGACAAGGGTGTTTCTGGCGAGGGAGACCAGGCTTTACGACGGACTGCCACACGCTCTGTGCGGCCCCGCCATTCAGGGCGACGCGAATCCCGCAGCCACAGTTGCCTTGCGGAACAATGCCCATCGTCTCCGGGGTGTTCCACCTTTCTTAGAGAGACCACCGCACTTTTGTGGCCCGGCTAACCGACTGCTGGCGGATCGCCCTTGGCTAGCTTCGCAGCCAGCTTCTTGTTGGCTCGATTGGCCTTCTTGAGAGCCAACTTCGTCCGTGTCCGACTCCAGACGCTCTTGCCCTTCGGCGGATCTTCAACATCCATGCTCACCAACATGTGGTTCCGAAGGTTGACCCGCCCGACGCGAAGGGTTTGGAGGTTGGTGCTCGCGGCCTCCAGGTGCGCGAAACTCACCGCCATGTCCAGGAGTTGAAAGGCCTTGAGCATCTCGTTCAGCCGCGGGATCACGTCTTTCGCGAGTAGATCGAGTTCGGCTCTGAGCTCACCCCACTTGTCGTCCAGCATGACGCCCGTAGGAATGGAGACCGAGACCTCGCCTGCGTTTAGGCGCTCTATCAAGTCCTCGTACGCCAGGACTTGTTCATCGAAGGTCTTGAGAGTCTTGACGAAGAGGAGTCGCTTCTGGTCAGCAAACGCTGACCTTCGCGCTTCGATGCGCCGAGTTCGCGCGGCCCTCGTCTCACGCCGACCTGTGAATATGGCGGACACGACTTGGGCAAGGACAGCGCCGGCGGCCCCGACGGCGCCGCTAACGACTGGAATCCAGTCGGTGCTTATGTGAATGCCGAGCATGGACCGCAGGGTAGTGGTGCTGCGCGAGCAAGACCCGGTTGTTGCTCCAGGCGCCTCTCAGGGGCGAACAGGCGGCGGAAAGACGCACTCCGGCGGGCAGGGCGTCGACGCTCACCAATCAGTAAGCGCGGTGGACCGCGACGGGCGAGGCAACCCGGCAGAGTCGTCGAGCACGCGCATTACCGGGCCAAGTACTCCTTGAGTTCGTTAAGGCTGACGACGGCCGGAAGTGCCGGCAACACGTCTCGGGACTGGTCTGCGTGCGTAAACTCGACTGCAGGAGTGCAGACGACGCCTGCGATGTCGTAGCCGCGGAAGTCATAGTTGTCGCCCTCCGGGCTACTTCGCAGGATGTCCATTCGGCCCTGCCAGAACGCGTCGTACTTCTCAAGGTTCGTTCGCACATTCCGGACCAGAGCGAAGGCTCCAGCGTCCAGCTCTGGGGTTCGCACAATGCTCTTGCATGAGACGAGAAGGAGTGTGTTGCCGACTAGCGCGAGGGCGTCGACGTCGGTAACAGCATCTCCCCTAAGGCGAAGGCTGCGACCGCGCATGATTCGCAAGTCAGCCGGCGGTGACGCCGCTGTGGCGTCAATCTCGTGCTGAACGAGTTCCTCGAAGTGTGTCGCGCGGGCTTTCACCAGATCCGATGGCGCGTCCTTGTCGACAGTCAATAGTCGCTCAAGCCACAGCGAGGCTCCCCGCAAGTCGACAACGGTTTGGTCGCCTGCGACTCGGAGCGGTGGCCCTGGATCCAACGGCCAAGGCGAAGACCGAAACCCGACAAGCGTTTCCACCGCGGCTACCCCACTCCTCGGGAGGCCGAGATCGCCCAGTCCCAAATCGGCATCAGGGAATGTTCGGAGATCTTCGTCCAGGAGGACCGCAAGTACCTGGCTGGGAAGTACAAGGTAGCCAGCCTCGGTAACCGTCCTGCTAAAGGGATCACCCCAATCCGTCGTCCATGCGTTTACGAATAGACTCCGAAGCAGTAAGACCACGGCCGACAGCTCTGCCGAACCCCACCCGTCGTCGACCCATCCGGCGACCACCTTCAGCGCAGGTGAGATGGTCTCGACGCCCGCGATGAATGCCCCTCGACGCGTGCCGACCCAAAGCGGCTTGTTGGCCGGACCCTTCCACACTGGGACCTGTGTGCGTGTGGGCACAGGTTGGACAGATAGGAGCAACTCTGATGGTCGGAGGGGGTGATCTAGGTCGGCGAAGAAGGGATGGAAGAGCGCGACCTGCGTGCCAGCGCTGAGCAGATGTAGGCGCTCGATTCGCTTGTCGTACCGTTCGATCGCCGAATCCAGGTCCGTGTTGGGAACTGCCCAAGGCAGATCGTCTGAGTGCCATGCGATGTGTTGACCTTTGCCCGCGCGGCGCAACGCGGCGTGGATCGTCGAGAGCGCGCCTGTCAGGTGGGCAAGTCGTAAGATGGTCTCCGCCTGCGCTCTGGTGACCCCTGGGATCACCTGTCGTACAGCGGGCGGCAGAGCAAAGCTCGCGGGTCGCGCAGTGGAGGCGCTCAAGGCCTCCGCCAGCATTCGCCGATAAGGACCGGTCGTGCTGAGTCGCCCTGCGAAGATCTCATCTGGCATGCGGCGCAAGTAAAAGAGCCAGGTGTACGAGTCCAACTCGGAAACGAGTTCGCCAGCAAGTTCTTCCAGCGCGGCGCGACACTCGTGAAGCAGCGGCTCGGACGTCTCAGGGTCGCTCACGAAGCTTCGCCTACAGCTCTCCGGAAGCCGGGCGAGCGCTTGAGCGCTAATATCCTGTTGGAGCCGATCGCTTGCGGACAGGGCTCGCGCGAAAACATCCCGAACTGGTGAGCCACGCTTTGCACGCGGCGGACTTTTCGTGCGTGCGCGCTTTCTGCTCACAGGCATTGACTGAGCGTCGCACAACGAGATGGCCGGGCGCGCGAACACGAGTCATGACTGGGCTCACGAGCCGTCAATCGAGCGCTCCGCTCGCGGCGGAAAGACGCACGCCTCCTCGAAACGTGCGAGCGTCCCAGCCCACAGCAAGTCCAGAAGCCGTGCGTCGTAGGGCCCCACCTGATTCAAGCGGATGCGACGAGGCGCGCAGGTCAGCCGTCGTAGCGTCCGTGCAATTCCACGAGGAGCCTCATGTGCAACCCCGCCTCAACGTCGTTCACGCGCAGGACCTCGAGCGTGAAGTCCTGTCGCATGATCGGATGCACAAAACTCAGTAATGGGTCAGGGACATAGCCGAGTCGGCTGCCGTCGGCAGTTACGAGCAGAGCCCGCTCGTTGTACTCGTTGTCCGGCTCTGGGATCAGATCCAATAGCTGCCCCGGGACGAGCGTGTCTATGGCTTCTCTCTCGGATCCGCTTAGGTGCCGCACGCCATGAACCAAGAACTGGAGTGCGACGAGCCCGGGCTCAGGCAATGGCGTTAGCTCGTAGGTGTCACCCGTACGTCGTCCCCCCGAAACGGCGAGGACCTCGAAGGGTCCGGCTTCTGGCGGCAGCCCAAGTTGCGCGAGCGTGCGCTCGCGATCAGGTCGTAGCGGATGCATCACCCGTTCGGCGAAAACGGGGAACAGTGAGTCGCTTACGTTGTCGCGTCCCAAGGGAAGACCGGGCAAGGCACGCTTGACGTCATCGTCATAACTAAAGGCATAGCGATCGTCTTGGCACGACAGCACCCCGACCCGCGTGAATCGCTTGGTTTCAGGGTCCTGGCGCGACACAAGCAAACGCTTAGTTCCGACTGTCGTCAGCATCGCCGCTCAACCTTTCCCTGTTGATGGTGAGTACCTGTGTCATGAAGGTAGACGCCTCCACCGACAGTCTGCCTTGCGGTGCTTGCAGTGCGTCAGAGAACACGGCGCTGTCTAGTGCGCGGACGCGCTCCAGCCAGAAATCGGCTTCCCCGACATTCGTCGCCCGCCGAGCGAGCTCAACCAGCGTCTGTTTGGCGGGGCTGAAAGGGTTTGCCATCCCTCTGCGGCAGAACGCAACTACGTCCCGGGTCTCGCGGTTGGGCTCGGTTAGGCCGGCGCCCAGCGCCGTTCCGTGGTCAAAGGTGGGGGCAATGACGCGTCGACCATTTGCACGG
This sequence comes from Marmoricola sp. URHA0025 HA25, assembly GCF_054059435.1. Lineage (NCBI taxonomy): Bacteria > Bacillati > Actinomycetota > Actinomycetes > Propionibacteriales > Nocardioidaceae > Marmoricola > Marmoricola sp. URHA0025 HA25. Next base: position 3,617,398 of record NZ_JBSSCD010000001.1, on the reverse strand, counting down.
TCCTCTAAGACGGCCCAGTTCCTTGGGTGACGATCCGTGTTGGCGATGAGCGCGTCCAGAACCAAATACCCGGCGAAGACCTGCAGGGCGCTCATGGCCTCGTATCCGGGCGGTCCATTCATTCCGTCGAGCACTGCGGAGACCGCCTCAAGGGTGTAACCGATGTTCGACCGGACCCGACCCTTCTCGACACCACGCTCGTCGAACTGAGGGTCCCGCCTGTCGTAGCCCTCGATCTCGTGCAGGAAGACGTCGCCGTCATGGAGGTCGTATCCGGACGGGGTGACGTTGCGAGAGATCACACCCAGATCACCCTTGCGCGCGTATGAGCACTCCGCGGCCGGTAGTCCCATGACGGCGGCGATCCGCGAGGCTGCTACTTCGGCGACGTCATTCAGCGCTGGCCAGGTGCCGTCTCCGGTAAGCGTGCGCGGCTTCCATAGCCAATGGTCAGTACGAGCTGCGCCCGGCTCCGTGGCGACCCAAGACTTGCCTTGCTCGCGGCCGCCCGGTTCTGGGGCTATGACTGCCCAATCGCCGATATCCACCTCCACGGCTGAACTTCACCACATCGGGGACCGGTAGATGGGGAGGCGGCCGCCAGAGAAGCCGGATCAGATGCCGAGCCTGCCACGTGGGCTCGCCGGCTTCCCGGGCGTCAGCGCCAGCTGTAGGCGACGGAAAGACGCGTCGAGATGGTGGACCTGGCGCTGACGAATGAGTCTGTTCAATCGAGATCGCGTCGCCGGCAGACGCAAGGTTCCGACTCGGGCACCGGGTGACCACAGAAAGGGCACGGAACGCCGAAGCCAGGCTCCGATGCCTTCGCTTGCTTGTTCTTGCCGCGCTCTGGCGGGAACCAGTCCGAGGGCATCCATGAGCTCGGCGTGTCCCGCCAGCCTCTACTGCCCTTACGTTGCCCCATCGCCCGAGCATCTCAAGTCGAGCCGCGTTGCGTCCAAGCTTTGGTGCACGAAACCTGCCAGACCATGTCGCTGACTCGGGGCGATATCGCAGTGCGTTCAAGCATCGCGCGATCAGATGAAGCGCACGGTCACCTCAATCGTTCGCGGCGGTTCGTCGCCGATTGCGTCGATAGCGAGGTAGAGATCGCTCAACGCGTCGCCCTCACCGATGGCCGTCTCCTTGTAGCGATACTTGTTCGGCGTCGAGGTGTAGTAGCTCATGACGAGGTTGATCGGTTCCCGATTGCTCATGAAGCCACTTTCGCAGGATCGACTCGCTCATTGGATCACCACCGTTCGCGGCGGAATGACGCGGGGTACGGCCCGAGGCTTACTTGGCCACCGCCTCGTTTGGAGAGGCGCTGCCACGGTGCATGCCCCCTCGATGCCGTGTTTGGTGCGTCGGACTGGTTCGCGCAGGCTCGATGTCGTGGGCGCCAGTTGTCCCTAGGGTGATTTCATGAGTTCTGCGGGGCAGGCGAATGAGGCTGGGAGCGTTGCCCGTCGCAATGCGGGCACATATCTTGCCGTTTACATGCTTGCTGGGCTTCCGGTCGATGCGTTGGAGAACTTCAAGGCCATCTCGCATGTGGGTTTCGAGTCCTCGGATCCGACCGACGACATCGTCTTGACGTTTGATGGTGGTGCTCGCGGGTTTGTGTCGTCGAAGCGGAAGGTCACCTACGGAGCGGCTTTCAAGGGGACGGTTGCAGGTTGGGTCGCTCAGCTCGATGAAGTCCTCGACGCGGATGACTTGCTCATCTTGGTATGCGAGGAGGCCGCTGAGTGGGTTCGTAACTTGGCGGACGCATTAGCGAGGATCCGTGGCGGCGGGGTGGCGGAGAGCAGGAGGCATGTCGAGGCGCTCGCTCGTTTGGACGGAGAGGTCCCGGCGGGCAAACGCGACGAGGTGAGGCGTCGCGCACGCATTCTTGAATTGCCTCGGGTCTCGACTAACAACGACAGTCGAGCCGTTCTGGCGTTGATGATGGAGCAGCTCGTCGAAGGCAACGTTGGCGCGGCTGCGGTCAGTGCGATTGCAGAGCGAGTGCATGAGTGGGCCAGCCGGGCGAATGGGTTCGACGCTGACAAACTGGTGGACGCGATTGCGTCTGCGGAGATAGTGGTTCATGCAGATTCGCACGGCTCTGCCGCGGCTCAGGCTGCCGCCAAGCGGAATGCTGTCGATGGGTACCTGGGTGCGCTTGCCAGGTCCAACGGGCGAGTCGACCTGACGTTTCTGGCTGAAGACCTGAACTCGTTCGTGGTTGAGGACCTCCTGGCGAATGTGCGCGTGACCAGTCGCGTTCGAAGTGGTGATGGAGAACGTGACCTGCGTCTGGTTCTGCGTCGGTACGGGCGGATGTTAGTCGTCGGTCAGCCGGGGTCCGGAAAGTCGCTCGCAATGCGTGAACTCGCGGGCTGGGCTGCGATGGAGCCCGACGCTCCGACGCCTGTGACTGTGCATCTTCCCGACTTGCTTCCTCGTCATAGAGACCGGACGGTCACGGTCGATGATCTGGTGGCAGTTGCCGCGACTCGGAGCCCTGGTGGCGACCGCGTGTTGGTGGAGGGATTCCTCGCTGATGCAGTTGCGGACGGCGATGCGCTACTTCTCTTGGATGGCCTGGATGAGTGCCGGACAGGGGCTCCGTGGATGGCAGAGCAGTTGCAGACGCTTGTTGCCGGTTTGCCTCCGCTGGTGGCGGTCGTGGTCGCTACCCGGGGCACCATGGCGGTTCCGGGGGAGCGGATTGGCCTCCCGCGGGTCGATCTGCAGCGTCCCTTCAATCTGGACGAGACAATTGATGCAGTTCTCGTTCAGTGCGCGAATGTACGCGTCAGGGACCCAGCGGATCGTGCTGACTGGCTGCGTGTACGGCGGGAGTGGTTGTCGGAGACGAAGAACCACCAGGCCGGGATGCTCGAGGTTCCTCAGTTGGCGTTGCTGGTCACTCTCATCCTCGGGTCGACGTCTGACCTGGAGGTGCCCAAGCGACGTGCGGAGCTTCTTCATGAGGCGGTACGCCAGTCTGTTATGCGGTGGGAGCACAAGAGGTTCCGAGGAGCGCTCGACGAGGACTGGGCTCTCGAGCTGACGCCGGCGATGCTCGTAGATGGGTTTGTGGTTCTCGGGCGACTCCTCGAGGACCGGGCGACGGCGCCGGAGCGCGGTGAGGCTCTCGCTGCGTTGAACGACATGTTGGTTGATGCTCAGCAGTGGAGCTTGTCGGGTGCGAAGGCTCGTGAGCTTGCTGGGGAAGTGTTGAGGTTCTGGGACTCGCACGTGGCTGTGTTTGTGCTCGATGAAGAGGACCGGTTGACGAGTCGTAGCCGGGTGTTCACCGAGGTTGCGACTGCGATGTGGACGACCCGCTGCAGCGCTCAGGAGTTGTTGACCTGGGCGGCTGAGGCTGTTCGTTTTGAAGACTCGGAGGGCGTTGTCGCTTTGGCGCTCGGCCTGAACGACAAGTTGGTCGAGATGATGTTGGATCTTGGCGACTTGGTGACCGAGGCGACTTTGGCCGTGGCCTCGGCGTTCACCTCTGATGCAATCACGTTGAGTGCTGAGCAGGTCACGATGCTGGTTGAGCAGACCGGCCGGCACGCGTCTGACATCCAAGGTGGTGCCAGGCAGCCGCCTGAGCGCCAGACTCGTGATGAGCGGCCATGGGCAAAAGCGCTGATCGCTCGGTGGGGTGCCTACCCCGCTTCGTGGCCGCTCATCGAAGTGCTGTGCTCGATGAAGCTAGCGGGGGAGCATCGTCGACAGCGTGATGAGGCCCTTGGGAGGGTGCCGCTCGATGCAGACGACGCGGCGGCTGCGGCGGCATGGATTGCGCTTTCTGATGCTCAAGCTGATCGGCGCCAACTCACGCATGCTGAGGTCGAGGTCGTGTCGTCGGTGCTAGCACGTGATGTTCCAGAGACACGCAAGCCCTTCAGGGTGGACGGTGTCCTCAATATCTCCAGCAGCTCGCCCCTCGATCCGGGCGTCAGCCACATCGCACGCAACGCGATCGAGTTTCTGGGACAGCTGCCGGAGGGCGCCCCTGAGCTCATCTACAAGCTCTCGTATCACGTGCCGCACAGATTCTCCGTTGACATGCGAAGCGAGCTGCGCGACGCGGGATACAACACCGAAGAGTGGGAAGACCCGAGCCCGGGTCGGAGGGTTCTCGCTGCGATGGAGGACCGTGACTACGAGGAGCAAGTGCTCAAAGACGCGGCGTCAATCGGTGACGCGAGTATCGAGCTCAGCAAGCATGAGCGCTGGCGGTTGCCGCATCTCGCAGAACTCATCGACATCACCGGTTACGGGCACGTGTCGAACCCCGATTTCACTGCCGCGTTCGTGTCGGACGACGCTGAGTTGCGTCGCCGGTGGCTCAAGGCGCTCGCGCATGCATCCCAGTTGGACGCCGACCGTGTCGCTGCAGAAGCAGCACTGGCCCTCAGCAGGCCGTTCGACCAGTTTGCAACCCCACCAGACTGGTCGCTCGTGAGCTACGGCGGGCTGGACGAGGTCCGTGCTATTGGGGGACTGAGCTTGGACGCCGAGGACCAAGCGGCTCTGCTGGACAGCATGCACGCTGCTTCGCATTGGATTGCCTTCCCGGCTCTCTACATCCTCGCGAACGTCGTACCTACTTGGGACACGGATGCGTTCTTCGACATTGACCGAAGTGACTGGCCGCCGTACCGCGCGTCGGAGTGCTACCTCCTTGCGTTGCTGGTCAGCCCAAACCGCGTAGAACTAGCCGCGAAGGCTGCTGGGTCTTCTGAACCGGCTCGCCGTCACGCCGCGGCGCGCGCTATCGAGATTCTGCGCGAGCTCGACCCAAAGGGAGAGCTGCGGACCCTGATCTACAAGGACGAGGACATGTGGGTCCGAGAGGACCATAATCCACTCGACCCGCCAGCGAGGTTTTGGACTTGCAGGTGGTGCGGACAGAGCAACGAACCAAGCAACGGCTCATGCGTCAAATGCGACCTATCGTCGCGCCCAGGTCCAAGACAGCCGAGGACCAATCCGAGCGGCTACGAGAGCTGACCGCGCATCGCAAGCCCGGACGCTCGGGCAGATTCTTGCCCGCGGCATCCGATGGCTCGAGTCTCAGGAGCATCTTCGAATCGAGACAAACAAGCTCCAGTACCTCCGGCGCCTCTGAAAGAGTTGCGGCAACCGCGAAGGCGGAAGAAGGGGAACAGACAGGGGGAACCGACAAATGAACGAGTACCTTGGCCAGCAGGCGCTGGCACGCTCGCTGTCCCCGGTCCGCGTTGCGTACGTGTATCCGCAGGGAGATGAGGTCGCATTCCGGCGGGCCGTCTTACATGCATCCGAGCGTTGGGCGGGCATCACCGAACCGATCATTCCCATCGACTCATCTGGCACGGTCACCGACGCAGACCTCCAGATCGTAGAGATCAGCGACGTGGATGCCCTCATCACGATTGGAATCGACCCCAAACGGGGTCACGACGCCGCAACCTCGATGGGTCTGGACGCAGTGGCATCGATCGAGGAGGTGTTGAACGGCCGGGCCTGGTATCCAATGCGCACGTGGGAATGGCGGCCGCTTTCCCACGAGCCGAAAGTCGGAGCGCGACACGACGGCGACCTATGGGAGCTGGTGGCGGCCGGCTCACCATCAGATGACCTCCCTGCTACCACCTTCACGACAGAAGACCACGCCGGCCGGGCACAGTTCTCCTCGACAACGGTGCTCGAACGCAACCGTGCCGGGCTAAAGGAGTACTGGACCAGGGGCGTGGCCACGGGTCCCGTTCTCCTCTGGGTTACGGACGGAAACTCGCTCGAAGACTGCGCCTACTACTGGAACATGCGCGCTCTACGGCCAGAGCAATTCGGGGACGCACCCACCTTCATGCTCCCCCGCCGCGCCTTTGCGGACTGGGTCGACCTGGCCGACCTAGTCAGGAGCGTTGTCGCCGGTCGCAGGTACGCAGGCTCGCCCCACGTCGTCATCGCATCGTGGACGGTCGCCGACGCCGATCTTCGTTCGATCGGCGAGAGCCTCGGCTTCACCTACGAGGAGGTGCAGACTCTCACGTGCAAGCAGGTTTGGGGGGACGAACGCGACCCCGGCGAGGGTCCGCCCTACACGTTCGCCGTTGGGATAGACCCACGGAACTGGGTCATCTTCGAACGGGCGCTCGGGTACCGAGCTTCCAGCCAGGTCCAGCTGTTCCGGACAGATACCCCCGTGCCGGTCGATGTTCCTTCTGTCTTGGAAGCCGTTGAAATCTCACCGATTGCCCCACTGCGGCTTCGGTACCAGGCCCAGTTTCTCGACGACTTGCCGCGGCGAGTGTCTGTGGCCCATGCCGTACACCCAAACGGGTCGTGGAGGCGTGGGGAGTTCACGATGTTCGCAGGCAACGCCGTCGGGACCGAGATGCGAGTCAGCGTGCCGGCAGCTTCAGAGGTCTTGGCCTGCCTCACTCGCGACATCGGATCGTCTGCCACACCGAGCGACAAAGGGAGGTTGGCCGCGGGCCTGCTCTCAAGAGACACCAAGGCTTTCGCGGATGTCCACGCCTTGGGCGCCATTCGAAGTCTGACGACACCAAGATCGCTGCGGCTCGCCAAGAAGCTTGCTGAGTTTGGCCTAGCGCCAGACCGACACGAGGCAGTAATCGAATGGCTCGCCTCGGTAGGAGGCCGATCTACCCGCCGATACGGCCACATCGAATCTATCTACGTTCGAGGCCTGAACGTCGAACTCGTGGGCAATGCATTGGAGGATTTGGCTCGCGGCGGGTGGGTCGAAAGAGGCGTCGAAGTCCTTTGCCCGAGGTGCGGAATCCCGAGCTTCCTTGAGTTCAAGGATGTGCCTGGCGTTGTGACCTGTCCGGGCTGCGACGCCGTCGCGGACCTAGCAGTCGATCGGGGTCGAGTTCGGGTGCAGTACCGGCTCGATTCGTTCTTGGATCGATGCAGCGACCAGGGGGTGGTGGCTCACGTAGCGGTGGCGTCGGCACTCGTGGAAGCGCAGCCATTCACCGGTTTGCATCTCGGCCTCGATGTGAAGGTCGAAGGCGCGCAACAGGAAGTCGACCTCTTTGGCTTCGTCGGTCGCAGCGTCGTCGCCGGAGAAGTCAAGACGTCGGCGGTGGAGTTCACACGTGATCAGATCGACCGCGACATTGTTCTCAGCGCGGCGCTTGGCGCGTCGGCGCACGTAGTCGGGTGTACAGAACCACTCGCATCCGACCTGATCGAAGCGATTCGAGACAAGTGTGCGATGCAGAGAATGGGAGTCATCATTGCGGCGCCGGAGGATGGCTCCCGCCGCCTCGTCGCCGACCTCAGCTACGCCGAGGTCGGCCCGGAACTCGGGCCCCGACCGTGGTAGTTGGTTGCGGCCCTTCAATCGCCGAGTCAATCGGTGAATCCATCGACGAAAGCGCGCGTACTTCGCGGTCCTTGGGAACCGACGGAGATCAGAGTCGACGATCACCATGATCGGAGTGAATCTGCAAGGAGACGAGCTCGGGTCGCGTCTAACTGGGCGGTGTGCAGCGCCTGTTTGAGTTGGCGATGATCTCGCGGGCAACGGGTTGGCTACAGGGATGCGACGTGGACGCGAGCTGCGTGCAGCGTCGTAGCGTTGGTGCGAGGCGCAGAGGCGGTGATCGCGTTTGCAAGTTCGCGAGTCACGACGGGTGTCGGTAGGCCGACCGCGACGCTGAGGCGGATCGCGTGGCCCGCCATGTCGGTCGGCTCGAGGTAGGCGAGAAGGCGAGCGAGGTCGCGAACGGCAGCGACGGCGATCTCGGCGTTGTTTGACGCGTCGGTCCATAGGGCGAGTCGAGCGTCGACGATCACGTCAATCGCTCGCCTAGGGGTTGACAGCAGAGAGTTGAGACCCGAGGGCCCTGCCGTCTGGAAGGTCTCGGCGAGGTCGGTGCCTTGAAGACCTTCGAGCGCCTTGATGTCGACGGCGCCCCGCAGTGTCCGGTAGGCGTTCTCTCGTGCCCGTGCGCCGGCGGGATCAGCGTCGAAGGCGAGAATGACCTGCTCTGCGCCAAGTGAGCGGATTGCGCTGCGGTGGTCGTCGGTGGTTGCGGTGCCGCAGAGGGCGAGCGCAGCAGCATGTGTGGTGTTGGCATCCGTGGACAGTTCGACGGCGATGGCATCGAGTGGTCCTTCGGTGAGGATCGCCGTCGCGGGTTGGGTCCGGGTGGCTTCGCCGAGCCCGAAGAGCAGGTGGCTCTTGTTGTAGATCGGGGTGGCTGGGGTGTTGAGGTACTTCGGTACGTGCGCTGGGGAGTCCGGCGCACAGCGGCCGGTGAACCCGACCAGGGCGTGGTCGGTGTCGCGGATCCCGAAGGTGATCCGGTCCCGGAAGCAGTCGATCGGATCACCACGCCGGTTGAGCCGGATCAGTCCGGCGACGAGAAGCGTCTGGTCGTTGTAGCCAAGACTGGTCAGGTGCTCATGCAGGCGGGTCCACCCGGTCGGGGCGTAGCCGACGGTCCAGGGTGTGTCGTCGAGGAGTGCTTCGAAGCCGCGGTCGACCAGGTAGCGCCGCGGGCCGGCGCCTTCGGGGCCGAGCAGCATCCGCCGGTAGAACTCAGCGGCATCTTCGTGCGCCGCGACCAGACGGGCGCGCTCGAGTCCGGTGCCGTGCAGCTCGTGCCCGCTTGCGATCTCTCGAGTGCGCGCGGAGTCATGCGACCCGACGTTCTCGACCGCGTGCGCAGCCGTGTCCGCGGCTCTGCTGCCGGCGCTGTCGGCCGGGGGCGGGGGCGGTGTGCTGCTGGTCATGGCGCGACCTGACCGGACAACTCTCGGTGGTCTTCGATCTGGACTCGATTGTGTGGCCGAGCCGACTGACGCTGCTGGCGTAGTGCCTGGAGTTGGCTGGAGATGGTCAGTGCGTGGCGGGATTTACGGGCGGCGGTGGTGAATCGTTCGCTGATCGTGGCCGCGTGGTCGGGGAGGATGGGTCGCCACTCGTGCCGGGTTGCCAAGGGTGGTCGTTGGAGAGTGACCAGGTCGGCGCGCTGGGCAAGCTGTGTGACGGTCGAGGCGGCCTGGGTCCCCATGGCCGGCAGGACGGCCGCCAGGGCGCGGTGTAGTTCGGGGGAGAGGTCGGCGTGCAGGAGGTGGCCAATAGCGGCGCCGTACCCGGCGGGTGCCTTGGTCAGACCCTGGACGGTGCGGGTCAGCTCCGCCGCGGCGGCGCTCCAGGCGTCGTGGGCGGTGGTGAGCTGGTCGACCAGGTGGGCGCGCCGGAGCCGGTCCAAGCCCGTGCTTGCATCAGTCACCTCCGTGAGGGTCCGCAGCATGGTCTCGGGGTCGGTGATCCGGGCACCGAGGAGGGCGAGGTCGCGCAGGCTGGCCGGGCTCGCGGCGCTCAGCCCGCGGGCCTGGGCATAGGAGTAGTGCCGCAGGACCCGCAGAGCCGCGAGGCTGGTGCCGAACGCCGGCGGCCCTGATTGCCCGGGCCGGTCGAGTTGGCCGAAGTGGCCGAGATTGTCGAGCTGGTCAAGTCGGCTGGCGACACGCAGCTGTTCCAGCGCGCGCGGCTGGTTGGTGCTGGTGCTGGTGCGGGGGTTGGTGAGTTGTTGGTTGAGGTCCCACAGGGCGGCGCGGGCGTAGATGCTGGCGGCGCGGTTGGAGCGGTGCCACCCGAGCAGGGCTGCCATGGGCACGGTCTTCTGTGTTTGTCTCTTCTGGGCCAGTGTGGTGCGGCGGATCAGGTCTCCCGATCCGTCGACGGCGGTCAGGATCAGCGAGGCGAGGTCGACGCAGGCCGGCACCAGGGCGGGTCCGGTGAGGCTCTCTTCGCCTTCGGGGGTGCGGGGGATCCCGACGCCGGTGAGGTGGGTGGCGACCACGTCGTGCGCGGTACCGAGCAGGGTCGCGGCGTGCAGCCACCGGCTGCCCGCCGTCGCTACATCACCGGCAACATCATCACCAGTGAGGGAGAGGCCGGCTGGCTTTCTGGCGGGTTCGATCTCGGCGACGTTGTTCAGCCGGTGGATGAGGCGGGTGATGCCGTCGTTGCGGACCTCGGCGAGTCGCATCAAGGTGTGCAGGTGGTTGCCTGCGTAGCGCAGGAACCGGGCGTACCCGGCGAGCTCAAGGGCCCCGGTCTCCGCGTTCGGCAGCGGCCGGGCGCCCAGCGCGAGGGCGTCCTCGACCGCTTCCCGCGCGGCTGCCATCAGCGCCCCGTAAGTGGCCGGCGCCCCTGGTGGGCCGGGCTGCGCGGCCACCCGGACATCAGCAGCCTGAACACGTCCTGCCTGGGCGCGGGCTGGATGAATGGGGGCGGCCCTGCCTTGGTGCTCCGGGGCTGGGTGTTCCTGGGCTTGGAGTGTCTGGGTGGGGGCAGGCGGGGGTAGGGCAGGGGACAGCACGGCACCTCCCGAGATGGGTGCAGCGAAAGGACGGGTAGACGGGCTTAGGGATTGGCGGTTTGGGTTGTGCTCAGCGGCTCAAGTGGGGACCTCGTTGGCTGGGACCTTGATGGCTGGTTGTTCGTGAGGGGACGGGTGGTTCGGGGGCCCGAGGCCGCCGTGGGGCGGGCTCGGGTCGTGGTGGGGTTGTGTGTTCGAGGTCGGGGGCGGCCACCCGGTAGGCCGTGGCCTGTCGGGTGCCTGGCTCCGGCTCGGCGCCGAGACCGGTGGTCGTGGTGATGGCGTAGTGCTCGCGGTAGGCGGCGGCCAGGCCACCGAGCTCAGCGGCACGGTCGGCGATCAGCCGGGCTCGGGCGTCCAGGTAGGGCGCCCACCCGGGATGACCGACCTCAGGGCCCGGCAGCCACGGCAACGGCCCGGCCGACGCCGGAGTGTTCGGAACGCCGAGAGTGGTCGGGTGGTCGGCGATCCGGGACGCGAGCACCAGCGCCGGCTCGCTGATCCCGGCGAGGTCGCCATACTCGTCGAGGTCGTGGGCTGCCTGGAGCAACCGGGCCGGGTGGGCCCCGCGGGCGACAGCGTCGGCGAGCACGGTGGCGAGGTGCCCGGCACCGCGGCCACCGCCGATCTTGGCCCGTTCGGCGTCCGAGAGGTCGGGGAACGCCTCGTCGACCGCTTGGTGGAGCGCGTGGCGGGCGGCGAGGTCGCGGGCGTGGTCGTAGCGGGCCACCAACGCAGGCAGGGTGGTCGCCTCGTCGAGTGTGTTGCGGATGGTGGCGGTGGCCGATGCCTCGGCACCGGTGCAGGCCAGCACGCCGGTGAGCACCTCGGTCGGCGTGCGGGGGGTCTCGGGTTCGGCTTCGCAGTCCAGGTCCAGGGCGGGTTCGGTGGCGACGTACCAGGTTGTCGAGGTGCGGCCGCGGGTGGAGGCGACGTAGAGGGCTTCGCGGGTCATCTCCGCAGTGACCAGGGCATGTGCGGTGTCGGTGGTGGTCCCTTGGCCACGGTGCGCGGTGCTGGCATAGGCCAGCTCGACCGCCTCGCTCACGTAGGAGCCGGGGAGCCGGACGGTGCCGCGGTTGGTCAGGTGCTTGACGGTCAGCGACCCGTCGGCGTGGGTGCGGGTGACCTGCCAGGTGTCGCCGTTGTGAACCCACCGAGCCCCGCGGCGACGTCGGGCATAGCGGAGCAGCCGGGCGTTGGACCGGGTGACCACCCAGTCACCGACCCCGGCGGTGTTCCCGTCACCGAGCCCGACACCGGCCCCGGAGACTTGGCCGGCCAGGACCCGCTCCAGGCGGGCGCGGGCGTTCAGCGCGACCACGTCGGCCCGGGTCGCCGCGATCAGCACCGACACCTTCCCAGCGTGGATATCGGCCGCCCAGGCGTCGTAGGCGTCCTCGAGCATCGCCTCCCGTGACCCGGCCCGGATCCGGTCTCGGTCGGTGTAGAACCGCAGCGCTTCGGGGTCCCCGGTGCGTAGGCCCAGGGTGGCGTGGCCCTCGGTCGGGTCGGTGAACCGGTGGAGGTCGGTGAGGTAGGTGGCGCCGACCTCTGCCTCCAGCAGGCTCAGCGCCCCGCCGGCATCAACGGCCGCCAGCTGGGCCGGGTCTCCGAGCAGCCGCACCGCCGCGCCAGCGGCGGTGGCCTTCGCGACCAGGTCGGCGAGCTGGAGGGTGCCGGCCATCCCGGCCTCGTCGACCAGCACCACATCACCGGCCCGCAACCTGAACCACGGATCAGCCGAGCCTGCGCCGGCCTGGTTGACGTTGTTCTCGTAGAGGAACTTGTGCAGGTTCTCCGCCCGCGCCCCCAGCTCGGCACCGAGGACCTGGGCGGCCTTCGAGCTGGTGGCCAACGGCACCACCCGCCCACCACCCTGGCCGGCAGCGTGGGGGCTGGCGGTGGCCCAGGCATGGGCGAAGGCCTGCATCGCGGTGGTCTTCCCGGCACCGGCAGGCCCGATCCCGACCGCCACCCGGGCCGGGGAGAGCGCGAAGGCCTCCACCAGTGCCCGTTGGCCAGGATCCAGGCGCAGCCCCGTGCTGGCCTCGTGGATCGCCAACGCAGCATCCAGCACCACCGCTTCCAGGTGTGGCCCGTCGCTGCTGCGGGCCGCGGCGACCAGGTTGTCTTCGGCGAGGAGGACCTCACTGGTGGTGTAGCGGGCCGTCCCGTGGGGGACGAACACGCTCTGCCCGTCACTGGTCCGCAGCAGTGTCTGTGCCTCGGTGACCAGCTCCGGTTCGCTGATCCGCACCGACAACCGCGGCCCGGTCGCCAGCTCCACGACCGCCCGGGTCGCTTCTTCACGACGCTCGGGGGAGGAGAACCGCAGCGGTCGCAGGGCCCGTTCGGTCTCGGCCCAGATGTTCCAGACCGTCCAGGTGCTGCGCTGCTCGGCCACCGCCCGAACCACCCGGGCCGCCACCTTGGCCGCCAGCTGTGCGGGGGCGTGCTCGTCGAGGTCGTCGAAGTCCGGGGTGCCGGCGACCCGGCTGCGCAGGAACCCGGCAACGTCGCGGTCCCTGAGCCGACCGACGAGGACGCTGCGGGCCTGGGCGGTCCAGTCGGCCACCTGCTCGGCCAGCGTCCGACCCGCGGCCTTGGCTTCGCGGGTCTCCAGAGTGGCCTGCTGGGCCAGCTGCAGCTGCGTCGACCTGCCGGGCTCGCGCCCGTGGACCCGCCGGTAGTCGGCAGCGAGCTCGGCGTACCGGGTCTCGATCGCCGCCCGGCGCCGCGAGAAGTGACCGACCAGCTCGAGCGGGACGCCGTCGATCTCGCGGACCGGTCGCTTCCCGTCACGCCCGGTAGCGCTGCGTTCGGTGAAGGAGATGCCGAGGCGTCGGGTCAGGGCGTCTTCGAAGCGGGTGTTGTACCGCTCGGAGGCGGCCACCCCGAGGGCGTAGAGGCCGCGAGCGTCCAGGGAGCGCCACTTGCCGTCGACGCCGCAGACCTTGTTGGCCACCGCGACATGGGTGTGCAGATCCGGGTCACCGGCCCGGGACTCACGATGGTCGAAGGCCGCGCACACCAGCCCGGTCGCATCGATCTGCGCCACCCCACCACGCCCGGTCCGGGTGAACGAGGCGTGTTCCTCAAGCCAGCCGATCGCGTTGCCCACCGCCTCGTGATGGGCGTCCTCAACCGCCGCCCGCACCTGCGGATCACCCAGGCCCCAGAGGACTGAGGCGGACTTGACCGGGGTGAAGACCAGGTCGAAACCGGCCACCGCCCGCCGACCACGGCGAGCCTCCGTTGCCGCAAACTGGTTGCGTTCGGCCGCGGACGGTGGCCGGCCGTTCAGAGAGGTGAACTCCTCGACGCGAGCCGCGACCCGGTCCGCATACGAGCCCAGGTCGGCATAGTTCGGATACGCCGCACCCAGCTTGTGCAACCCGTCCGGGTGCAGCCCGCGACCGAACAGCGCCCGCATCTGCGCCTCAGTCACCTCACTGCCGACAACCCCCAGCTGTTCCGCGCCCATGCCCATCCAGACACCCGGCGGGTTCCCACGCGCCACGTAGTACTCCGCCAACGACTGACCCGCGCGCCGCTCATCAGCCGAAGCGACCTGCCGCGTCAGATAGGTGTAACCATCACCCGCGCTCAGCTTGTGCACCGTCATCACGACGCCCACCGCCGCTGAGGTGGCTGTGCATGCCTCGGCGAGTCGTGCACTCCACGTGCACTAAGGAACAGAAAACCGCGGGTATCCGGGGTCAGCCGCGGTCTGTCACGGTCAACGGCGATATGGGTCGGGAATGGGCAAAGCCGCAGGTCAGAGGCTGTCTGACCTGCGGCTTCTGTGGTGGGCAGGGGCGGGGTCGAACCGCCGACCTTCCACTTTTCAGGCGGACGCTCGTACCAACTGAGCTACCTGCCCAACAGCCCGGAAGCATACATGCCGGCGGGCGTCGGCCCGGAACCCGGGTGGCCCTCCCTCAGTGCGTCTCACCCGTGCCTGAGACCCGGATGACGGTCTTGTCGCCGGTCCGCCGGGCGGCGTGCGCGAACGCGTCGGCAGCCTGCTCGATCGAGTATCGCGCGGTCACCAGTGAGTCCAGGTCGAGACCGGTGCCGGCGAGCTCGATGGCGCGCTTGTACGTCTCGTGCATGCGGCGCACCATCACGAAGGCGAGCCCCTTCCTCCTGGCCGGTGCTGCCGGGAAGCTCGAGTGCGACTCGGACGGGATGCCGCCGAGCGCGATCCTCGCTCCAGCACGCGCACAGTCGACCGCGGTGCTGATGGCCGCGTCCGTCCCGGCCATCTCGATGACCACGTCGACTCCGCGGCCCGAGGTCCGGTCGTCGATGCTCGCGGCAGTCTCTTCGGGGGCCCAGGCTTCGTCGGCCGCGAGCCGCACGGCGCTCGCCCGGCGGTGCTCGAGCGGCTCGCTGACGAAGACGCGAGCGGCTCCGGCGCGTCGCGCCACCTCGGCAGCGAGTACGCCGATCGGGCCGGCGCCCACGACCAGCACGTCGTGACCGGGTCGGACCTGGCCGAGGTCGACGGCGTGGATCGCCACACCCAGCGGCTCGAGGAGTGCCCCGGCGTCGTCACTGAGGGAGTCGGGCAGGGGATGCAGCAGGTGGGTCGGCCAGGACAGCTCCTGCCGGAGTGCGCCGTCGAGGTCGCCGTGCCCGGCGAAGCGCACGGTGGGGCAGAGATTCCCGTGCCCGCCCCTGCACTGCTCGCACGCGTCGCACGGGATGGCCGGGTCCACGGCCACCCGACGGCCCTCGTGCGGTCCGTCGAGCGCGACGCCGGCGAACTCGTGGCCCGGCACGACGGGCCGCTCGAGGGACACCTCACCGATCCCGCCCTCGAGGAACCAGTGCAGGTCGGACCCGCAGATGCCCATCGAGGTCACGGCGACCCTCGACCACCCGGGAGCGACCGACGTCGGCGGTGGCTCGTCGACGAGCCGCAGGTCGCCGGGAGCGAACAGCCGGGCTGCAAGCACGGGGTGCCTCTCTCTCGAGCTCGTGGACGTGGTGCCCGGACGATCCTCCACCCTTGCCGAAGCCCGGTGGCTCAGTCGGACAGGCGCGAGCCGATCGCCGGGATGATCACCGCGGCGGCGACGAGGTGCAGGACCACGAGGGTCGCGACCGCCGCGGCCCCGAGACCGATGAGGGTCGGTGCGGCGCAGGAGACCACGGCGAGGGTCCACGCCGTGCGCGTGAAGGTACGCCGCGGCTGGGCGGCCCGCCGCCGGAAGGCCGCGGCGAGAGCGGCGCCCAGGAGCGCTCCGATGAAGGTCAGCTGCCCGAAGGCGACCCACGGGATGGCCTGTCCGGTCGCGTCGGCGTACGAGACGCCGGCGGCGTGCGCTGCCGCCGCGATGGCCGTCGTGGCGGCCGCGGCGACGGCGCCCGCCGCCGCCCCGGTCCGCAGGAGCGGGAAACGTCGGGTGGTCCGGGTGGTCTTCCCGGCGGTCGTGCGGGTGGTGGTCCGGGTGGCGGTCGCGGTGGTGCTCATGGTGGTCTCCGTCCTTCTGCGCCGGCTCCTTGCCGGCTGTCGTGATCACGACGAACGGCCACCGGTCGATACGACATCCCGGTGGCGCTGCTTCAGCGACGGCCCGGCAGGGGGTTGCCAGGGCCGGCTCGGTCGGGTAGAACTGGACAGGTGTCCAATCAGGTGTCCAAGTATGCGCAGCCCGACCGCAGGCCCGCCGTGGTCAGCGGCGCCTCGTCGGGCATCGGGGCTGCCGCGGCGCTGACGCTGGCGAAGGCCGGGCACCCGGTCGCCCTGGGCGCGCGCCGGGTCGAGAAGTGTGCCGAGATCGTCGCGGAGATCCGCAGCGCCGGTGGCGAGGCGGTCGCGCACCCGCTCGACGTCACCGACGCGAGCTCGGTGGAGGCGTTCGCAAAGGCGGTGACCGGCGAGCTCGGCGACATCGAGGTGCTGGTGTCCAATGCCGGCCACGTCGCCCCGGGGATCGTGCACGAGGTGGAGACCGAGCGGTTCGCCGCCGAGATCGACCTGAACCTGCTCGGGGCCCATCGCCTGGTGCGCGCCTTCGTGCCGGGGATGGTGGAGCGGACCCGCGGGGACGTCGTCTTCGTCAGCTCCGACGTGGCCGTGCGGGCGCGTCCGTTCATGTCGTCGTACGCCGCCGGCAAGTGGGGCCTGGAAGGGATGGCGCACGCGATGCAGATGGAGCTCGAGGGCTCCGGAGTGCGGGTGAGCATCGTCCGGCCCGGCCCCACCTGGAGCGAGATGGGCACCGACTGGGACGACGCCGCGGCCGCCGACGTGCTGACCGGTTGGGTGCGGTTCGGCCTCGCCCGGCACCCGCACTTCCTCAAGCCGGCCGCGGTCGCCGACGCGATCGCGACCATCGTGGGCGCCCCGCGCGGGGTGCACCTGAACCTGGTCGAGGTCAACCCCGAGGCACCTCTGGAGGAGAAGTGACGGTTTCGACAGGCTCCACCACCGGGGGCGGCTCGACGACCGGGGAGATCCGCGAGGTCTCCCGCCGGTTCCCCGACAGCCCGCACGGGCACCTGGAGGACCTGCGTGCCGACCCGATCGACCTGCTCCACCGGGTGCGCGACGAGTGTGGTGACGTCGGCCGGTTCCGGCTCGCCGACCGCGACGTGGTCCTGGTCTCCGGTGCCGAGGCCAACGAGCAGTTCTTCCGGGCGCCGGACTCGGTGCTCGACCAGGCGGCGGCGTACCCGTTCATGACCCCGATCTTCGGCAAGGGCGTGGTCTTCGACGCCAGCCCGGAAGAACGTCAGCAGATGCTGAAGAACCAGGCCCTGCGCGGCGACATGATGCGCGGCCATGCGAGCACGATCGAGCGCGAGATCCGGCGGATGGTCGCCGCTTGGGGCGACGAGGGCGAGATCGACCTGCTCGACTGGTTCGCCGAGCTGACCATCTACACGACGTCCGCGTGCCTGATCGGCACGCCGTTCCGCGAGGAGCTGGACGCCACGTTCGCGGAGCACTACCACGAGCTCGAGCGGGGCACCGACGCGTTGGCCTACGTCGATCCCTACATGCCGGGCGTGGAGAGCTTCGAGCGACGCGATGCCGCGCGCGAGGCCCTGGTCGCGCTGGTGCAGGGCATCATCGACAAGCGGAAGGCACGCGGGACGGTCGCCAAGGAGGACCGCGACCTGCTCGACGTCCTGATCTCGATCGACATGTCCGCCGACTACATCACCGGCATCTTCATCTCGATGATGTTCGCCGGCCACCACACGTCGTCGGGCACTGCGTCCTGGGCGCTGATCGAGCTGATGCGGCACCCCGAGGTGATGGCCGCGGTCGTTGCCGAGCTCGACGAGCTGTACGCCGACCCCGACGGGAACGGTGCGGTCGAGGTGTCGTTCCAGGCGCTGCGATCCATCCCGCTGCTCGAGGCCGCGCTCAAGGAGACCCTGCGGCTGCACCCGCCGCTGGTCCTGCTGCTGCGGGTCGCGCAGGAGGAGATCGAGATCGGTGGCCACCGCATCGCGGCCGGCACGATGGTCGGCGCGACGCCTCGGGTGTCCAACCGGATCGCCGAGGACTTCCCCGACCCCGAGCTCTTCGACCCGGGACGGTACGTCGATCCGCGGCAGGAGGACCTCGCCAACCGGTGGACCTGGATCCCGTTCGGCGCCGGCAAGCACCGCTGCGTCGGCAACGCCTTCGCGATGATGCAGCTCAAGGCGATCTTCTCGGTGATCCTGCGCGACTACGAGTTCGAGATGGTCCAGCCCGCGGAGAGCTACCGCGACGACACCTCGAAGATGGTGATCCAGCTGGCGAGGCCGGCCCGGGTGCGGTACCGCCGGAGGCAGCGATGAGGGTCGTCGCCGACACCGACCTCTGCCAGGGCCACCAGCTCTGCCAGGGCGAGGCGCCGGGCGTCTTCGGCTTCGACGATGCCGCCGACACGGTGGTCCTCCTCGACGAGCGCCCCGACGAGTCGCTCCGGGACGCGGTGCGCACCGCGGTGAGGTACTGCCCGGCCTGGGCCCTGACGCTGGAGGACTGATGGTTTCAACCACTGGCGGCGACCTGACCCGCGCCGAGATCGAGGAGTTCTGGGACTCCTGGCTTGCGGTCAACCGCGAGGCCGAGCGGATCGGCGACTGGCGGATCATGGCCGAGCACTACGCCGTCGACGCGACGTACGGGTGGATGTACGCGCCCGACGAGCACTTCATGGCCGTCGGCCGCGACCAGATCCGGGACTGGGCGATCGGCATCGAGATGGACGGTCTCGACGGCTGGCACTACGACTACCAGGCCACGCTCATCGACGAGAAGCAGGCGATGGTGGTCGGTTTCTGGAAGCAGCGCTCGGGGATCGTCGACGACAGCACCGGCGAGGAGTACGAGATCCTCGGCATCGGCGGGTCGTGGTTCGGCGTCGCGCGCCAGACAGAGGGAGAGGACGCCGGGAAGCTCAAGTTCGCCTGGCAGCGCGACTGGTTCGACATGCCGTCGACCGCGCACACCTTCCTGTCGATCATCGAGGCCGGCAAGGCACCCGAGACCCTGCTGAAGCGGATGTCGGTCACCGGGCTCGAGGTGCCCGGCCACTACCGCTACCGGGACCTGCCGAGCAGCGTCTGGCCGCCGCCGGTCGAGGCCGGCAGGTTCGTGACCCAAGAGATTTCGACAGGCTCCACCACCGACAAGGACGCGCGATGACGGTTTCGACAGGCTCGACCACCGGGGACGGCTCGACCACCGGGGCGGTCCCCGCGCCGCAGCTGCTGATCGACGGCAAGCTCACGTCGGCGAGCGACGGCGCGACGTACCCGATCCTCAACCCAGCCACCGGGCAGGAGATCGGGCGGGCACCGGACGCCACGGCTGCCGACGTCGACGCGGCGATCGCCGCCGCCCGGCGGGCCTTCGACGAGACCGACTGGTCGACGGACCACGAGTTCCGCGTGCACTGCCTGCGCCAGCTGCACCAGGCTCTGCTCGACAACGCCGACGAGATGCGGGCGCTGACGACCGCCGAGGTCGGCGCCCCCGCGTTCCTCACCGCCGGCCCCCAGTACGACGTGCCGGTGGCCTCGGTCGCCTGGGTCGCCGACCTCGCGGCGTCGTACGCGTGGGAGACCGAGCTCGGCGTCGCCGCGCCGATGGGCATCGCGACCCGCCGGATCGTGCGACGCGAGGCGGTCGGGGTCGTCGCGGCCATCACGCCGTGGAACTTCCCGAACCAGATCAACCTCAACAAGGTGGGCCCGGCGCTCGCGGCCGGCAACACCGTCGTGCTCAAGGCAGCGCCCGACACGCCCTGGGTGGCGTGCGAGCTGGGCCGGCTCGCGCTCGAGCTGACGGACCTGCCGCCGGGCGTGCTGAACGTCGTCACGCCGCGCTCCAACGAGGTCGCCGGCCTCCTGGTCACCGACCCTCGCGTCGACCTGGTGTCGTTCACCGGCTCGACCGCGACCGGCAAGGCGATCATGGCTGCCGCGGCGCCCACGCTGAAGAAGGTCTTCCTCGAGCTCGGCGGCAAGTCCGCCGCGATCGTCCTCGACGACGCGGACCTCGCTGCCGCGGTCGGCACCACGGCGTTCTCCGTGTCGATCCACGCCGGACAGGGCTGTGCGCTCACCACCCGGCTGCTCGTGCCACGCGAGCGGTACGACGAGGCGGTGCAGATCGCCGCCGACACGATGGCGTCGATCGGCGCCAAGGACCCGACCGACCCGGGCACCATCTGCGGCCCGGTGATCTCCGAGATCCAGCGCGACCGGGTCAAGCGCTACCTCGACCTCGCCCTCGAGGAGGGCGGCCGGTTCGCCACGGGTGGCGCGATCGACGCGACCAAGGACGGCGGGTTCTGGATCGAGCCGACCGTGATCGCCGGGCTCGACAACTCCGCCCGGGTCGCGCAGGAGGAGATCTTCGGTCCGGTGCTGGTGGTGATCCCGCACGACGGCGACGACGACGCGGTGCGGATCGCGAACGAGTCGCCCTACGGGCTCTCCGGATCGGTCGACAGCGGCTCGCTCGAGCGTGCCCGCTCCGTCGCCGACCGCATCCGCACCGGCACGCTGGCGGTCAACGGCGGCGTCTGGTTCAGCCCCGATGCGCCCTTCGGTGGCTACAAGGAGTCAGGCATCGGCCGCGAGATGGGCGTGGCCGGGTTCGAGGAGTACCTCGAGATGAAGCTGATCGCGGAAGGGGTCTGAGGTGAGGTTCGACGGCAAGGTCGCGATCGTCACGGGGGCGGCCCAGGGGATCGGCGAGGCGTACGCCCGCGCACTGGCGACCGAGGGAGCGAGCGTCGTGGTGGCCGACCTCAACGAGGACGCCGGCAACCGGGTCGCGAAGGAGATCGAGGCGACGGGGGGCACGGCCATGTTCGTGCGCACCGACGTCTCCGACGCGACGTCGGCCACCGCGATGGCCGAGGCGACCGTGGCGGCGTACGGCGGCATCGACCTGCTGGTCAACAACGCGGCCATCTACGGGGACATGCAGTTCGACCTGCTGATCACCGTCGACTGGGACTACTACCGCAAGTTCATGAGCGTGAACATGGACGGTGCGCTCGTCGTGACGCGCGCCGTCTACCCGCACATGCAGAAGCGTGGTGGCGGGGCCATCGTCAACCAGTCCTCGACCGCGGCCTGGCTCTACTCCGGCTTCTACGGCCTGGCGAAGGTCGGGATCAACGGCCTCACCCAGCAGCTGGCCCACGAGCTCGGTGGCATGAACATCCGCGTCAACGCGATCGCGCCGGGGCCGGTCGACACCCAGGCGACCCGCACCCAGGCCGGTGACGCGGCCCACGACATCGTCCGGAACAGCCTGGCGATCAAGCGGATCGGGCAGCCCGAGGACATGGTCGGTGCTTGCCTGTTCCTGCTCTCCGACGAGGCGTCCTGGGTCACCGCGCAGATCCTCGACGTCGACGGCGGGCAGGTGTTCCGGTGATCCCGATGGCTGAGCGTGTGGAGACCAGGGTCGGGTTCATCGGCCTCGGCAACATCGGCAAGCCGATGGCGACCCGGTTGGTGGCCTGGCCGGGTGGCCTGACGGTGTACGACGTGGCGCCGGATCCCCTTGCCGAGCTGGAGAAGCTGGGCGCCCGCCCGGCCGCGTCGGTGGCCGAGCTCGCGGCAGAGTGCGGCGTGATCTGCGTGATGGTGAACACCGACGAGCAGGTCCGCGACGTGATGGGACAGGTGCTCGGAGCAGCGCGTCCCGGCGCCGTGGTCGTGGTGCACTCGACGATCTCCCCGGACCTGCCGCCACGTCTGGAGGACCTCGCCGGTCGCCACGACCTGCTCTTCGTCGACGCACCCGTGAGCGGCGGTGCGATGGGTGCGGCCGACGGCACGCTCGCGATCATGGTCGGAGGGACCGACGCAGCCTTCGCCGCCGCCCGGGAGCCGCTCGCGCTGATGGGCACCGTCGTCGTGCACTGCGG
The DNA here is from genome assembly GCF_054059435.1 of Marmoricola sp. URHA0025 HA25. Lineage (NCBI taxonomy): Bacteria > Bacillati > Actinomycetota > Actinomycetes > Propionibacteriales > Nocardioidaceae > Marmoricola > Marmoricola sp. URHA0025 HA25. The sequence continues at coordinate 3,595,626 of NZ_JBSSCD010000001.1, read as the reverse complement.
ACCGGCCGGCAACGGCACCGCAGCCAAGCTGGCCCGCAACCTGCTGCACTTCGTCGCGTTCACGGCCACGGGCGAGGCACTCCGGCTCGCGGAGGCAGCCGGGGTCGACCTGGTCGCGCTCGGCCGGATCGTCCGGCACACCGACTCGATCACCGGAGGTCCCGGGGCGATCATGCACCGCGACACCACCGCGCCGCTGGCGCCCGACGACGGCTGGACCTCGATCTTCGGGCACGTGCTCGCGATCGGCGCGAAGGACCTGGCGCACGCCACCGAGCTCGCGGACCGGCTCGGGGTCGACGTACCGATGGCGCGGTACGCGTCCGCGCACCTCGCCGAAGCGCTGGGGCTCCCACCGCCTGGTGGTCAGTCGAGACCCACCGAAAGGATCGAGTCATGACCGACGAACGACGACAGCGCGGTCTCGACCGCATGACGGAGGTCTACGGCTTCGACTTCTCCGACGGCCCGGGCGACTTCTTCGGCTACACCGCGGATCACCTGTTCGCCGAGATCTGGAGCCGCCCGGGGCTCTCCGACCGGGACCGGCGGTTGCTGCTGATCGGGATGCTCGCGGGGCAGGGCGCTCAGGACGTACTGACGATCCAGGTGCCGGCGGCGTACCGGAGTGGGGACCTCGACGAGGCGGCGCTGCGCGAGATCGTCATCTTCCTCAGCCACTACGCGGGGTGGCCGGTCGGCGCACGGCTGAACAGCCTGGTCGAGGAGACGATCGGCAAGGGACGCGACGATGGCTGAGTCGGCGCTGATGCCCAACCTGCGCCAGGGCCTGAACGCGCGGCAGGCCGAGACCGTCGAGCGGCTGCTCGCCGCCGGTGAGGCCGAGCTCGACGAGGTGGGGCCGGAGGCGCTGACGATCCGCACCGTCGCCCAGCGGGCAGGCGTGTCACCGGCGACGGCGTACACCTACCTGGCCTCGAAGAGCCACCTCTTCGCCGAGCTGTTCTGGCGCCGGATCGTGACCGACCCGGGGCCCGAGCCGACCGGCGCCACCGCGACCGAGCGGATCCAGGCGTTCACCCGCCACATGGCCGCGATGCTCGGCCGGTCGCCGCACCTCGCGACGGCCGCCAACATCGCGCTGCTCGGCACCGACCCGGAGGTCGAGCGGCTGCGCCTGGTGATCGGTGCGCAGTTCGTGCAGCGCTTCCGTGAGGCCATCGGCGACCCGGTCGACCCGCGCGTGCTCGAGGCGCTCACGTTCGCGTTCTCCGGCGCGCTGCTGCAGGCGGGGATGGGGCTGATCACCTACGACGACCTCAGCCGGCGTCTCGACGACGTCGTGGCCGTGATCATGGAGGGCCACGAATGAGCGCCGAGCAGTCCGGCTGTCCGCTGCACTTCGACCACTACGACCACGCGCTGCAGGACGACCCGTACCCGACGTACGCGCGGATGCGGGCCGAGGCCCCGCTGTACCACAACGAGGAGCACGACTTCTGGGTGCTGTCGCGCCACGCGGACCTGCACAAGGCGTTCCGCACCGACGACGTGTTCTCCAACCGGATGGGCGTCTCGCTCGACCCGAGCTCGTGGAACGAGGACGCACACCTGGTCACCTCCTTCCTCGGGATGGACCCGCCGGAGCAGACACGGCTGCGCAAGCTGGTCTCCCGAGGCTTCACGCCGAAGCGGGTCTCCGACCTCGAACCCAGGATCACCGAGATCAGCGGGGAGTACCTCGACGCTGCCGTCGAGCGCGGGTCGTTCGACTGGATCACGGACTTCGCCGGGAAGTTCCCGATGGACGTCATCTCCGAGATGCTGGGCGTTCCGCAGGCCGACCGCGACGAGGTGCGCAAGTACGCCGACCTGCTGGTGATCCGCGAGGACGGCCTCCGCGACGTGCCGCCGGCCGGCTTCGAGGCGGCGATCTGGCTGTTCGGCTACTACGCGGAGCTCCTCGCCGAGCGGAAGAAGAACCCGTCCGACGACCTCGTCAGCGCCTTGATCTCGGTGACCGGTGAGGACTCCGAGGACGGACGGATGAGCGACCAGGAGCTCACCGCATTCCTCTTCCTGATGGTCGTGGCCGGCAACGAGACCACGACCAAGCTGCTCGGCAACGCGGTCGCCCACATCAGCCGGCACCCGGACCAGCGGGAAGCCGTCTTCGCGGACCCCGCGCTGGTCGAGCCCTGGATCGAGGAGACCCTCCGGTACGACGCGTCCAGCCAGCTGCTCGGCCGCCTGACCGTCAAGGACTTCACCGTCGACGGGGTGACCTGCCCCGCAGGGTCCAGGATCATGCTCAACATCGGCGCCGCCAACCACGACCACGAGGTCTTCACCGACGCCGAGGAGTTCGACCTCCGGCGCGAGAAGGCCGAGCTGGCCAGGCACATCGCGTTCGGCGGCGGTCGGCACTACTGCCTCGGTGCCAACCTCGCGCGGCTGGAGGCGAACATCGCCCTGCAGCAGCTGGTGTCGCGGTGCTCCTCGATCGAGGTGTCCGGTGAGCCGAAGCGGTTCTACTCGGCGAACGTTCGCGGCTTCGCGTCCCTGCCCGTGACGGTGACGCCTCGATGACCTCCCGCTACGCCGCGCTGACCCGGTCGGAGCTCGCCGTACTCGTCCCCGAGCTGCTGCTGATCGGTCAGCTGATCGACCGCTCCGGGATGGCCTGGTGCATCTCGGCGTACGGGCGCGAAGGCATGCAGCAGGTGGCGATCGAGGAGTGGATGGCCGCCAGCCCGATCTACACCCGGAGGATGCAGCGCGCGCTCGGCTACGAGGGCGACGACGTGGTCACGATCTTCAAGGGGCTGCAGCTCGACATCGGCGCGCCGCCGCAGTTCATGGACTTCCGGTACGCCGTCCACGACCCGTGGCACGGGGAGTTCCACCTCGACCACTGCGGCGCACTGATGGACGTCGAGCCGATGGGACCGGAGTTCGTCCGCGGGATGTGCCACGACATCGAGGACCCGACGTTCGACGCCACCGCGGTCGCGACGAACCCGCACGCACAGGTGCGTCCCGTGCACCGGCCGCCGCGGACGCCCGCGGACCGCGCGCCACACTGCGCGTGGACGGTGCGCATCGACGAGTCGCACCCACCGGTCAGCGAGTCCGAGAGCTGCCGCGAGCTCCAGCGCTCTCTGGCGGCGACGACCGAGCTGGATGCCGTCGATCGTGGCGACGAGGGTCTGTCGGACTACTCCGGGCCGCTGCTGTCCGACCTCGACTTCTCTGCGTTCTCCCACTCCGCGCTGGTGCGGATCGCCGACGAGGTCTGCCTGCAGATGCACCTGCTCAACCTCGGGTTCCTCCGCGCGATCGGCCGGCGCAGCAGCCCCGAGGCCGCGCGCGTGATCGCCGTGCACCAGCTCGTCGGCATCGCCGGGGTGGCGGCCGAGCGGATCCACGGGGCGCTGGGCGGGTCGTCCGACGCGGAAGGTGCACTCCGCGTGCTGTCCCTGCACCCGCTGCTCAACCCGGCCGCCTACGTCGACGCGTCGTTGTCGGACGTCCTGGCCGTGCGGCCGTCAGCGGCACACGACGACGGCGCGTGGATCACGCTCTGCGGACCCTCGTCGGTGGCTCCGCTGCAGGCGGCCGTCCGGGCCGTCGACCCCCACCTCGACGTGGAGGTGTCCGGGTCCGACGCGTCCTGGGCGGCGTCCGTCGTACGACGCGAGGAGGCGGCCCCGGTGGCCGACGAGGTCGCGATGACCCGGATCAGCACCGGGGCGAGCTTCCGGTTCGAGCCGAGGCGGGCGCTGCCGATCACGCCGGTGTGAGCCCGGCGGGGCCGGCCGTCGCGCCGGGCGGCAGCCCTCTCGTACACCGACATGCGAATGTCGCCGCGGGGGCGGGTGTGGTTCCCGGGGCCCCGGGCGCGACATTTGCATGCTGCTGTACGACGGGCCGGGATGGGTGACCCGGAAGCCGGCACACCGTCGAGCTGCCTCTCGTAGAAGGACATGCGAATGTCGCTGCCGGGGCGGATGTGGTTCCCAGGGGCCACTGGCGCGACATTCGCATGCTGCTGTGCGAGCGGCGGGCCGAGCCCGGTGACTGCCGAGCCCGGCGGCTGTTGCGGCCGGGCCACTGGCGTTCCGTCTGGCCTCGTAGAAGGACATGCGAATGTCGCTGCCGGGGCGGATGTGGTTCCCAGGGGCCACCGGCGCGACATTCGCATGTTCCCGTGCAAGTCGCTGGGCCGGCGACCCGGGGGCGCCGGGCCCGGGCCTCAGCGCCCGGCCTCACCCGGCGACCTCAGCCCGACCGCGACCACTGCGGCGACGACCACCAGGACCACCGCGGCGTACGCGGTCGCGGTGGCGAAGCCGTGCACCGTTGCCTGGAGGCCATTGCCCGCGTAGCTCCGCGTCGCGCCGATCGCGATGGTGTTGAGGACCGCCGTGCCGACGCTGGCGCCGATCTGCATCGCGGTGTTCGCGGTCGCCGCGGCGATGCCGGCCGATCGCGGGTCGATGCCGCTGGTCGCGACGCCGATCGACGGGGTGAAGACGAAGCCCACGCCGGCGCCCACGAGCACCATCGCCGGCAGGATCAGCGTCGTGTAGCCGCTTCCCGGCTCGAGCCTGGTGAGCATCGCGAGCCCGACCGCGGCGACCAGCAGACCCGGAGTGACCAGCGTGCGCGCCGGGGTCCCGGCCATCAGCCGGCTGGCGACACCCGAGCTGACGATCACGGTGACGTTGAGCGGCAGGAACGCGACCCCGGTGTGCAGCGGGCTGTACCCGAGCACCACCTGGAAGTGATAGGTGAGCATCAGGAACATCCCGAACGTGCCGATCACCGACGCCGCGGTCGCGAGGTACGCCGAGCCGCGACCGCGGTCCGCGAGGATCATCAGCGGGAGCAACGGGTGCTCGATGCGGGCCTGCCGGGCGGCGAACGCCGCGACGAGCGCGAGCCCGACCACGCCGGGCACGAGCACGCGCGCCGAGTCCCAGCCGTGGGAGGCGGCCTCGCTGCACCCGAGCACGATCGCCGCCAGGCCGCCGGTCGCGAGGACCCCGGACAGCACGTCGGTCGGCGTCGGGTGGCCGTCGCCGCGCGGCAGCACCCGGCTTCCTACGATCAGCGCGATCGCCGCGATCACCACGTTGACGTCGAGGCACCAGCGCCAGCCGGCGTACTCGGTCAGCGCACCGCCGAGGAGCAGGCCGGTCACCGCGCCGCTGCTGGCGATCGCACCGAAGATCCCGAACGCCTTGCCGCGCTCCTTCGGATCGGTGAACGTCACCGCGATCAGTGACAGGGCAGCTGGTGCCATCAGCGCAGCACAGGCGCCCTGGAGCGCACGACCCGCGACCAGGATCGGGAGATCGGTCGCCGCACCAGCGAGCGCCGAGCTCAGCGCGAACCCGGTCAGGCCGATCATCATCGCGCGGCGGCGGCCGATCCGGTCGCTGACCCGGCCCCCGAGCAGCAGCAGGCCCGCGAAGGACAGCGTGTAGGCGGTGATCACCCAGGCGCGCTCGGCGTCGCCGAAGCCGAGCGCGGCCTGGGCCGTCGGCAGCGCCACGTTCACGATGGTCGCGTCGAGGGCGACCATCAGCTGCGCGACGGCGATCACCCCCAGCGCGACCCACTTGTTCGGCGCGGCCGTCGACGCCGCGGTGCTGGTGCTCGTGTCGGTCATGGCACTGCTCCCGGAGTTCAAGCGGAGGTATTTCCTCCGCTTCGATCACGCTCGCACGGCTGCGCCGGACTGTCAAGAGAAATGGAGGATATTCCTCCGATTGGGTAGGCTGTCGTCATGACGATGCGGGCCGACGCCAGGCGCAACCTCGAGCAGCTCCTCGACGCCGCCCGTGAGCTCATCGTCGAGCGGGGCCCCCAAGTGCCGCTCGAGGACGTCGCCCGGCGGGCCGGGGTCGGCATCGCGACCCTCTACCGTCGCTTCCCCGACCGCGAGTCGCTGCTCCGCGCCGTCGTGCTCGACGCACTGCGACGCACCCGGGACGCGGCCGTGGAGGCGAGCGCTGGTGGCGACGCCTTCGAGGCGCTGGCGACGTACCTGCGGCGGGCCCTCGAGCTGCGGGTGTCTGCGGTGATCCCGCAGGTCCTCGACCTGCTCGACCCCGACGACACCGAGCTCGCCGAGGCGCGCGACGCGTCTGCCGAAGCAGTGTCGGCGCTGGTCGACGCAGCCCACGAGAGCGGCGACCTGCCTGCCGACATCACCTTCCTCGACATCGGCATGATGCTGGTCAGGATCGCGCGGCCGCTGCCCGGCCCGATGGCACCCGAGCTCAAGGACGAGCTGGCCCGCCGCCACCTGGAGCTGTTCGTCCGCGGGCTGGGAGCGCGTGACGGCGTCCTGCCCGGTCCCACCCTCGACCGCAAGGATCTCGCCTGACCCGGCGCATCTCGGGGGAACGCGCAACAGCCCGGACCTGACGGTCCGGGCTGTGCATGGTGTGGCGACCCCGACGGGACTCGAACCCGCGGCCTCCGCCGTGACAGGGCGGCGCGCTAACCAACTGCGCTACGGGGCCTCGTGCGACTTTCGGCTGCTGAACCAGAAGCCACGGAATGCTAACGCATCAGTGGCCTCCATCCGAAATCGCACCCCCAACGGGATTCGAACCCGTGCTACCGCCGTGAAAGGGCGACGTCCTAGGCCACTAGACGATGGGGGCCCGCCGAGACCGGAGTCCCGGCACGACCGCTCCAGCATAGGGGTGGCGCGTGAGCTCTGCGCGCGTGAGGGTGGGTTTCGACGGGCTCGACCACCGTCGTGCCTACGCTGACCGGGTGCAGCTCTCCGAGGCCGAGTTCGACGAGCTGGTCGCCGACGCGCTCGACCGGATCCCGGCACCGCTGACCGCGCTGATGGACAACGTCGTCGTGCTCGTCGAGGAGGAGTCGCCGCCCGACGAGCCCGGACTCCTCGGCCTGTACGTCGGGACGCCGCTCACCGACCGCGACAGCGGCTACACCTTCCGCCCGCCCGACCAGATCTTCGTCTACCGCGGGCCGCTGCTGCGCATGTGCGTCGACGCCGACGAGCTCGCCGAGGAGATCGAGGTGACGGTGGTCCACGAGATCGCCCACCACTTCGGCATCGACGACGAGCAGCTGCACGCCTGGGGCTGGGGCTGAGCGATCCCGCTCAGCCGAGCTGGTAGCCCACCCACGCGGTCAGGAGGCAGCCGGCCACCGTGCCGGTCGCGTAGAGCAGGCCCGGCCAGCCGCCGCGGTTGACCGCCTGAACCGTGACCGCCGAGTACGTCGTGAAGGCGCCGCAGAAGCCGGTGCCGACCAGCAGCAGCGGGCGCCCGTCGACGCCGTGCCCCACCAGCCAGCCGAGCAGGGCGGACCCGAGCAGGTTCACCACGAGCGTGCCCCAGTGGACGGTGTGCCCGCCGCGCGCACGGTCCAGGTGGTGACCGGCCAGCAGCCGCAGCGGCGCACCCACTGCCGCGCCGAGCGCGACCAGGAGGCCGCTCACTCGTCGGCCTCGTCGAGCTCGAGCAGCGCGCGGTCGTCCGGCGTCGTCCAGCGATCGACCAGCCACACCGCGGCCAGGGCGGCGACCAGCGTGCCGCCGGCGTACAGCAGCGCCGTGTCCGTGTGGTGCCGCTCGAGGAGCACGACGGTCTGCTCGCTGGCCGCCGACATCGTCGTGAAGCCCCCGAGGACGCCGGTGCCGAGGAACACCGCCAGCCACGGGGTGCGCCGGACGAGCGCGATCGCCGGCAGGGCAGCGAGCAGCGCGCTGCCGGTCACGTTGATCCAGAACACCGTGGTCGGGAACCCCGCGCCGACGGGGAACTGCTCGCCGAGCGCCCACCGCGCGAGCGCACCGACGAGCCCTCCCGCGGACGCAGCGAGCAGCGCCACGCGCAGGGCCGGTGCGGTCACGAGACCTCGCGTCGCCGCGGCAGGACCAGGCGGAGCGGACCGTCCCACCGGATCGGCTCCTCGCCGTCGGCCTGGCGACGGAACTCGCCGAAGTACCACTTCTCCATGTCGATGACGTAGTCGGGCGGCCGCACCGAGAGCAGCACCTGGCCGCTGAGCTGGTCGTAGACCTCGACGAGGAGCCGAGAGAGCCGCGCCATCGTCTCGGGCGCGGTCGGCGGTGCCACGTAGGTCAGGTCGACCGACGGCGTGCCGTCGGCGATGGCCTTCTCGAGCGCCTCGAGCCCGGAGACCTGCCGGCGCTCGTACTCGACCTGCAGATAGGCCTCGGAGAAGTCGACTGCCAGCGGGTAGCGCTCGCCGTCGGTGATCGCCAGCAGCCGCAGCTCCCGCCCGAGCTCGTTGAAGTGCCGGCGCAGGTGGGCGAAGAGGTCGACGGGCATCCCCAGGAGCTGGATGCGCACGAACGTCGAGGGATCCGCGGGCACGACCGGCAGGTCGGCGAGGGCGGCGTCCATCGTGAACACCTCGCCCTCCGTGGGCGACTCCCGTACGCCGTCGCTCGGCTCGAACCACACGACCTTGCCCAGGCCGTTGGGGCTGATGTCGGCACCCCAGCGCACCGAGTAGCTGGCCACCAGGTCCAGGCCGCGCCCCACCGTCGCCCAGGAGCGGTCGTCCTCGACGTCGATCAGGAGCTCGCTGTGCCGGCGCTGCGGAGGCACCAGCGACTGGTCGGTGACCTCGATCCGCGGATGCTCCGGCGTGCCGCGGACGGTGACGGTCATCGGCGGCTCCGCGTGCAGGATCGCGTTGGTGACCAGCTCGGAGACGGCCAGCCGCGCACTGTCGGCGAGCTCGCTGTGGCCGATCTCCCGGAGCACGCCGGAGACCCAGTCGCGTGCGAGCCGCACGGACGGGGGACTCGCTGGCAGGGCCAGCGTTCTCTTGTTCCAGGGCACTAGGGCGAACTCCTGGGTCCAACGCGAATGACGAGACGGTCGCCGAGCCCGCCCCTCCGCGTCAGATCAAACCACAACAGAGCCTCCGGGCCACGGATGCTGTGACCGATCAGACGCCTGCGCGGTTGTGGCCCTTGGTCCCGAACCCGGACAATGGAGGCATGCCGACCCCCCACGGAACACCTCGCCATCGCGTCGTGGTCATCGGGTCGGGCTTCGGCGGGCTCTTCGGCACGAAGGCGCTGCGCCGGTCCGACGTGGACGTGACCATGGTCGCGAAGACCACCCACCACCTGTTCCAGCCGCTGCTCTACCAGGTGGCGACCGGCATCCTCTCCGAGGGCGAGATCGCACCGCCCACGCGCGAGGTGCTGGCCAAGCAGAAGAACGCCACGGTGCTGCTCGGCAACGTCACCGACGTCGACCTCGCGGGCCGGACGGTGACCTCGGAGGTGCTCGGGCGCAAGCGGGTGACGGCCTACGACTCGCTGATCGTCGCCGCCGGTGCCGGTCAGTCCTACTTCGGCAACGACCAGTTCGCGCGGTTCGCGCCGGGCATGAAGAGTGTCGACGACGCGCTCGAGCTGCGCGGCCGCATCTTCGGCGCGTTCGAGCTCGCCGAGCTGTACGCCTCCGAGGGTCGTCCGGTCGACCACCTGCTCACGTTCGTGGTGGTCGGTGCGGGGCCGACCGGTGTCGAGATGGCCGGCCAGATCGCCGAGCTGGCGCACCGCACCCTCCACCGCGACTTCCGCTCGATCAACACCCACAAGGCGCGGGTGATCCTGCTCGACGCTGCGTCGCAGGTGCTGCCGCCGTTCGGCGCGAAGCTGGGTGCCTGGACCAAGAAGCGGCTCGAGTCCCTCGGCGTCGAGGTGCAGCTCGGCGCGATGGTCGTCGCGGTCGACGAGCGCGGCCTCGAGGTCCAGGACCGCGACGGCACCCGCCGTCGCATCAACGCGGTGACCAAGGTGTGGGCCGCCGGCGTACAGGCGAGCCCGCTGGGGCGCACGCTCGCCGAGCAGACCGGTGCCGCCCTCGACCGGGCCGGCCGGATCTCGGTCAACCCCGACCTCACGCTGCCGGGCCACCCCGAGGTGTTCGTCGTCGGCGACATGGCCTCACTCGACCACCTGCCGGGCGTCGCGCAGGTCGCGATCCAGGGTGCCCGGTACGCCGCCCGGCAGATCGACCGGCGGCTCAAGGGCAAGGCGCCGCAAGCGCCGTTCAAGTACTTCGACAAGGGCAGCATGGCCACCATCTCGCGCTTCAGCGCGGTCGCGACGGTCGGCAAGCTGCGGCTCTCGGGCTTCATCGCCTGGCTGATGTGGCTCGCCGTGCACCTCTTCTACCTCACCGGCTTCAAGAACCAGATCACCGCAGTGCTGCACTGGACGGTGACGTTCATCGGCAACGACCGGTCGGAGCGTACGGCGACCGAGCAGCAGATCTTCGCCCGTCAGGCCCTCGAGCGCCTCGACCACGGCGCCAGCGCCCTGGTCAGTGCTCCCTCGCATGCGCCGACCCGCGAGGAGCTGGAGGCCCAGGCGCTCGAGGAGGCACGGCTGACCGACTCGGGTGCGCGCGGCCGGGCCGAGGTGTCCTAGGAGTCGTAGGACTCGCCTCCCTGCGCACCTCACCAGGTCTCGACACGCTCGGTCCCGGCTTCGCAGGCTCAGCCGGACTCGCTGCTCCTTGCGTCGAGCCCAGTCGAGGCGACCACCGTTGTGAAAGGCCGCTGACGCGTCCTCTCACTCGAACTGCGGGGGTGTCGCTCCGCGCTCGGCGAGCTGCTCGCGTGCCCACCGCGGCAGGATGAAGATGCCCTCCGCGGTGACCGTGACGGTCCCGTCGGCACGGCGCAGCTCGCCCTTCACGATCGTCTTGATGCCCTCGCGGCGGTCGACCCACGCCGCCGCCGAGCACGGGCCCAGCGGCGTGTTGAGCGCGTAGCGGAGGGTGAGGGTGCCGGTCATGCCGGGCGTGCCACCCGCGGCGGCGGCCTCTCCGAAGACCTGGTCGAGCACGAGCGCCACGACGCCGCCGTGCACCTGCCCGGGAGGCCCCTCGTGCAGCGCGTTGAGCTCGAACTCAGCGCTGGCGCGCTGGTTGACCTTGTCCTGCACCACCGTGAGCGGCACGGCGTTGGGGTTGCGCAGGCCGACGACCGCGTTGCCGTAGCCGCGGATCCGCCCGCCCTTGGTGAAGGAGACGCCGAAGTTGTCGGCGATCATGCTCTTCTCGAGGGTCGCGGTCAGGTCCTCGACCTGCCGGCGGACCTCGTCGACGGTCGCGTGGTCGACCGTGGTGCGCAGGGTGGCCTCGTTCAGGCGGCGTACGGCCTGGGCCAGTCCGCCGAACACCTCGACCTCGGCGTCGACCTGCTCGTCGGTGAGGTCGAGGACTTCGTAGTCGAAGGGTGCGGCCATCCGCCAAGAATAGAACCAATTTCAGTACGGCGGTATGTGGCCTGCCTCTCTCCTCAGCCCGCCTCCATGCCGATCTCGGGGTCGGCGGGCACCGCGAAGGTGTGCGCGCCCCGGCCGGCCTTGGCCGCGAGGTAGCGCGCGTTGGCCGGGTTCAGGTGCACGCCGGTCGGGACCCGGGCGGCCACGGTGATCCCCAGCCGGCCCAGCTGCGCCGCCTTGTCCGGGTTGTTGCTCAGCAGCGCGAGCCGCTCGACCCCGAGCGCGTGCAGCATCTGCGCAGCGGGGGCGTAGTCCCGCTCGTCGGCCGCGAACCCCAGGGCGAGATTCGCCTCGTAGGTGTCCATCCCTCCGTCCTGCAGCCCGTAGGCGTCGATCTTGGCGTACAGCCCGATGCCACGGCCCTCCTGGCGGAGGTAGAGCAGGAAGCCACCCGTCGCGGCGATCGCGGCGACTGCCTCCGCGAGCTGGGGCCCGCAGTCGCACCGCTCGCTGCCCAGCACGTCCCCGGTCAGGCACTCGCTGTGCAGCCGGACCAGCGGCGGCCGGTCCGGCTGCTCGCGGGTGACCGGGGCCGCATGGGTGCCCAGGCCGAGGGCGAGATGCTCCCGGCCATCGACGAGCCCGTCGAAGGTGAAGACGCGTGCCGTCGTCGCCACACCGTCGCCCAGCCGCATGGGCACGGTGACCTGGTTGCGGATGGTGGCGACCGGCAGCTCAGACATCGGCGTCTCCCCACGGCTCGTCCTCGAACGACCCGGAGGCGGCGAAGCGGTCGGAGGCGGCGTAGCGGAGCAGCACCACGTCGTCGAGGACACGCGTGCCGGCGAGCTTCGCGCGGCGACCGGCGTTCCAGGGATAGGACCCGTCCTCGACGAGCCGGGGCGCCGCCGAGTCACCGACGAAGAACGGCGCCACGGCGAGCTGCAGCTCGTCGGCCAGGCCTGCGGCGAGCAGCTGGCTGAGCACCGTCGCACCGCCCTCCACCAGCAGCCGGCGCACGCCGCGGGCGTGCAGGTCCGAGAGGACGTCGGCGAGGCAGATCCGCTGGTCGCACTCGACGACCGTCGCGACGCCGCCGAGCGTCTCCCGCGCCTCCTCGGCCGTCTCCTGGGCGCAGTAGACGAGCTTGTCGACGTCACCGGTGGTGAAGAAGTCCGCGCCGGGGTCGAGCTTCGCGAGCGCGGTGACGGTGACCTTGAGCGGGGTCGGCGTCCGGCCCTGCGCCACCCGCCGTGCGATCCGCGCCGGATCGCGGACCATCAGTCGCGGGTTGTCGGAACGGATTGTCCCGGCCCCGACGAGGATCGCGTCGGCCCCTGCACGGACGTCGTCGACGCGGTCGAGGTCGGCCCGGCCCGAGAGGATCAGGCGCCTGGGCGACGTGTCGTCGAGGTAGCCGTCGAGCGACATGCAGCAGCTCAGCAGGGTGTACGGCCTAGACACGGGCAGCCTCCTCGTGTGCGCGCGCCGGGGCAGGGTCGACGGGGGCGGACGAGCGGCGCCCCGCCAGGAGCACGACGGCACCGGGGAGGGTGGCGACCAGTGCCATCACGCCGTACACGACCGCAGTGGTGACGCCGGCCGCCGCACCGAGCCCGGCAGCTGCGAAGGCCCACGCGGCGACTCCCTCGCGCGGGCCCCACCCGGCCACGTTCGCCGGCACTGCTGCGGCGAGCAGCACGACCGCGGCAAGCGGGAGCAGCCGGTACGCCGGGACGCCGACCCCAGCGACGTGGGCGGCGACGACGAACACCAGCAGGTGGCCGGCGACGGCACCGGCAGACGCGACCGCCACGCCGCCCCGGACGCGGGCGGTCGCGAGCACGGCGCGCAGGTCGTCGCCGACGGTCCCGAGCATGCGTCCGACGAGACCCGGGGGCGCAGGGGCTGCGGACGCGAGGCCGGTCAGGAGCAGGGCGACCGCGAGCACCGCGAGGGCGACGAGGCCGACGGCCTGCAGCGGCGAGGGCAGCACGAGCAGGATCGCGACGGTGACCGCCACCTGGACCGCCTGCCCGAGGGTGCGTTCCCAGACCACCGACCGCACGCCGCGCCCGAGGGCGCCGGTGTCGCGACCGTGGGCGACGGCGCGGTCGACGTCACCCAGGACCCCGCCGGGCAAGGTCGCGTTGAGGAACTGCGCGCGGTAGACGGCGCGGACCGCCGCTGCCAGCGTCAGCCGGACGCCCAGCGCGGACGCCACCAGCTGCCAGCGCCACGCGGAGCAGAGGGTCGTGGCCGCGGTCACCGCCGTGGCCAGGAGCAGCGCCCATGGGCTGGTCAGCCGGAGGCCGTCGACGAACGGACCGGCGCCGATCCGCACGACGAGCACCCCGAGCACGATCGCCCCGGCGCCCAGTCGCACCCACGCCCACCCGTTGCGCTGGTCGATGACTGGCTCCGATCGGTTGTTCCTGTCAGGTCCTACGGTCGAGCTGCGGGTTCGGTTCAGGCCGAGGACAGCGCTCCGCCGATCCGGGCCGCGGTGTCGCGCCAGGTCGGGAGCGTCCGCCGGCGCTCCTGGGCGGCTGCTCGCAGACGCTCGCGCAGCCCGGGGTCGTCGAGCCAGGTGTGCAGCGCGCCGCAGAGAGCGGTGGTGTCACCCGGCGGGACCAGCACACCGGGGAGGGTCCCGTCCGCGGTGCTCCCCAGTGCCTCGGCGATGCCGCCGGTGCGCATCGCGACCACGGGCAGGCCGCGGGCAAGGGCCTCGGTGACCACCATGCCGTAGGTCTCCGCGCGGGAGGCGAGCACCAGCACGTCCGCGCTCCCGTACGCCGCCTCGAGCCCCGCTCGGTCCAGGGCGCCGGCCAGAACGAGCCGGTCGGCGATCCCGGCTTCGGCGGCCCCCGCCGTGACGCCGGCCGCGAACACAGGGTCCGGCTCGACGGAGCCGACACAGGTGCACCGCCAGCCGGGCAGGTCGAGCGACGCCAGCGCCTCGACCAGCTGGTCCTGTCCCTTGACCGGCGTCACGGCGCCGACGCAGAGCAGCGCGCCACCTCCGCGTGTGCCGGGAGCGAGCGGGCCGAGGTCCGTGCCCGGGACCGCCACGTGCACCGTGTCGGACGCGAGACCGTACTCGGACAGCAACCAGGAGCGCGTCCAGGTGCTGGTGGTCAGCACCGCGACCCGGCGCAGCATCGCCGCCTCCGGCGCTCGCTGCCCCGGCGAGAGGACGCCCAGCGGTAGGTGGACCAGGACGGCGACCTGCACGCTGTCGGCGTACCGGGTGACGAGCTCGGGGACCGCGGAGGCGACCAGTCCGTCGATCAGCACGCAGCCGTTGGGCGGCGCCTCGTCGAGCACCTTCACCAGCCCGGTGACGTCGGCCGGCTCCGGGGCAGGCCAGGCCCCGGCCACGGGACGCATCCGGACCGACCAGCCGAGCCCCTCGAGCTCGGCGCACACCCGCCGGTCGTAGATGTTGCCGCCACTCGGTCGCGCCGGGTCGTCGATCGAGTCCGGCACCACGAAGCGGAGGGCCCGGCTCATGGCGCGTCGCCCCTCACACGTCGCGCTCGTAGCTCGCCCACGCAACGTGGGACTCGTGCAGGGTCACCTTGACTCCCGCCAGGTCGCGCGCCGCCGCGCCGAGCGCGCCCGAGGCGATCCGCTCCGCCAGCCGGTCGGCGATCAGCCGGGCGACCTGCTCGGTCGTGGAGTTCTGCCCGGCGAAGGCCGGCTCCTCGTCGAGGTTGCGGTAGTTGAGGTCGGCCAGCACATGGTGCAGCTCGGCGGTCGCGCGGCCGATGTCGACCACGATCCCGTCGGCGTCGAGCTCGGCGCCCGAGAAGGTGGCGTCCACGACGAAGGTCGCACCGTGCAGCCGCTGGGCCGGTCCGAACACGTCGCCCCGGAAGCTGTGCGCGATCATCACGTGGTCGCGGACGGTGACGCTGTACATCGGCGCTCGCTCTCGTCGGTGGAGGTGGGTCAGGGCGCGGGATAGCTCACGCCGTGGCACAGCGCGTCGAGTCTCCCGGACGCCAGGTCGGCCATCACCTGGGGGAGCTCCTCCAGCTTGGACGACCCGGTGAGCAGAGCGTCGAACGCCGGGTCGCGGAGCAGGTCGAGGGCGAGCGCGAGCCGCTCGGCCGGCGTACGACGGGTCCTGCGCGCGGCGGCCACGGTGCCGACCTGGCTGGAGCGCAGGCCGAGCCGATCGGTGTGGAAGCGGCCACCGAGGGAGAGCTGCACCTCGGTGTCGCCGTACCAGCTGAGGTCGATCACGGTCCCGTCGGGGACCAGGAGGTCCAGCGACCGTTGCAGGCCCGCCGACGTGGCGCTCGTGTGCACGACCAGGTCTCGGCCCTCGGCAGCGTCGGCGGGCAGCGCGAAGCCCACCCCGAGCGCGTCGGCCGTCGCCCTGCGTGCGGGGTTGGTGTCGACCAGGTCGACGTCGACGCCGGGCATCCGGGCGAGCAGGCGGGCGACGCAGCAGCCGACCGTGCCGGCTCCCACCACGCTGACCCGGTCGCCCACCAGCGGGGCCGCGTCCCAGAGCGCGTTCACTGCCGTCTCGACGGTGCCGGCCAGCACCGCGCGCTCCGCCGGCACGTCGTCGGGGACGACGGTGACCGCGTCGGCCGGCACGACGTACGCCGTCTGGTGCGGGTGGAGCGCGAAGACCGTCCGGCCGACCAGGTCGGCCGGGCCCTGCTCGACGATGCCGACGTTGAGGTAGCCGTACTTCACCGGGCCGGGGAAGTCGCCGGCCTGGAAGGGGGCTCGCATCGAGGCCCGCAGGGCCTCCGGCACGCCGCCCCGGAACACCAGCGTCTCGGTGCCGCGGCTGACCCCCGATCGCAGGGTCCGCACCAGCACCTCGTCAGGTCCCGGGTCGGGCACGACCTCGTTGCGGATCTCGCCGATCCCGGGCTCGCGCACCCAGAACGCAGCCGCCTCGACCGCCATCGCCGCCCCTCGTCCGTCCTGAACCGATACCCGGGCTCCCGCGTAGGAACCGGTAACCCTGGCTACGGAGGCGCGGTGCATCAGGTTCAAGCGGGACCCCTGCGGGGATTCACGCGTGTCGTGATGCGACCTGCGCGAGGTCCGGCCAACCGGGTGACCCTCGCCCGCTCGGTGCTCGTCGGGGTCGTGGCCGTCCTCGCGCTCGCCGGCGACTTCGCCGCCCGGGTGCCGATCCTCGTCGCCGTCGCCTCCGTCGCACTTCTCCTCGACGGGGTCGACGGGTGGGTGGCGCGGCGTACGGGCACCGCGTCGGCCTTCGGCGCGCGGTTCGACCTCGAGGTCGACGCGTTCCTGATCCTCGTCCTCAGCCTGTACGTCGCGCCCGCGACCGGTTGGTGGGTGCTGCTGATCGGCCTGGCGCGCTATGCCTTCGTCGCCGCGGGCCGGGCGCTGCCGTGGCTCCGGGGGACGGCGCCACCGCGACCGTGGTGCAAGGTCGTCGCGGTCGTGCAGGGCGTGGTGCTGACCGTCGCCGCAGCCGGCCTGGTCCCGGCCGGCTGGATGCGCCTGGCGCTCGCGGTGGCGCTGGTCCTGCTCGCGGAGTCCTTCGGCCGCGAGTCCTGGGAGCTCTGGAAGCTGCAGGGCGGCGACGCGTCGAGCGCGATCCGCGGTGTCCGGTCCACCGCTGCGACGGTGCTCGCCCTGGTCGTCGTCTGGTTCGTCCTCGTGCTGCCCGAGAAGGTCACCCACCTCACCTCGGGGGCGTTCGTCCGGGTCCCGGTCGAGGGGCTGGTGCTGGTCGCGCTCGCCCTGGTGCTGGGCCGTCGGGCAGCCCGTGCGGTGACGGTCGCGTTCGGGCTGCTGCTCGGCCTGGTGCTCGTCCTCAAGGTGCTCGACCTCGGCTTCTCCAGCGTCCTGGACCGCACCTTCGACCCGCTGAACGACTCCTACTACCTCGGGCCGGCGGTCGGCGTGCTCGCCGACTCGATCGGCCGGCCCGCCGCGCTCGCGGTGGCAGCCGGGACCGGCCTGCTCGTGATCGGCGTGGTCGCGGGGGTCTGCCTGGCGGTCGTCCGGCTCGCCCACGCCGCTCGCCGGCACGAGGCCGTCTCCAGGCGTGCCGTCGTGGCGCTCGCCGTCGCCTGGGGCCTCGCCGCGGCCACCGGCCTCCAGGTCGCCTCGGGACCCGTCGCGTCCGCGGGCGCTGCCGACCTCGCGTTCGGCCAGGTCCACCAGCTGCGCGCCGACTTCGCCGACCGCAAGGTGTTCGACAAGGAGATCGCGACCGACGGCTTCGCCATCCGTCTCGCGGCGACGCCGCCCGACCAACGGCTGGCCGGCCTGCGTGGCAAGGACGTGCTCGTGGTCTTCGTCGAGAGCTTCGGGCGAAGTGCGGTCGAGGGCTCGTCGTACTCACCGGGCGTCGACGCGGTGCTCGACGACGGCACCCGACGGCTGAAGGCCGCGGGGTACTCGACGCGCAGCGCGTTCCTCACCTCGCCGACGTTCGGTGCGGGCAGCTGGCTGGCGCACTCCAGCCTGCAGTCGGGCCTCTGGGTCGACAGCCAGCAGCGCTACAACCAGCTGATCACCGACAAGCGGCTGACCCTGACGCGCGCGTTCGGCGACGCGGGGTGGCGCACCGTCTTCAACGACCCGGCGATCACCCACGACTGGACCGACGGTGAGCGCTTCTACGGCTTCGACAAGTCCTACGACTCGCGCAACGTCGGCTACCGCGGCCCCCAGTTCGGCTACGCGCCGATCCCCGACCAGTACTCGCTCGACGCCCTGACACGCTACGAGCTCACCGCCGACCCGGCCCGTCCGCGGGTCATGGGGGAGATCGACCTGGTGTCCAGCCACCACCCCTGGACCCCGCTGCCGCACCTGGTCGACTGGGACGCGCTCGGCGACGGCTCGGTCTTCGACGGGATGCCGGCGCAGGGCGAGTCCGAGGCCACCGTCTATCGCGACCCGGCCAAGGTCCGTGCGCTCTACGGCCAGTCGATCCAGTACACGATGGGGGCGCTCGTCTCGTGGCTGGAGCGCCGTCCCGATCCGAACCTCGTGCTGGTCGTGCTCGGCGACCACGAGCCGCACCACTACGTGTCGGGACGGACGCCCGGACACGACGTGCCGGTGGTGGTGATCGCCAGCGACCCGTCGGTCACGGACCGGGTCGCCGGGTGGGGCTGGCAGGACGGGCTGCACCCGGCGTCGGACGCCCCGGTGTGGCGGATGGACTCGTTCCGCGACCGGTTCCTGGGCGCCTTCGCGCAGTGAGCGTCAGCCGGTACGGCGTACGCACACCACCACGCCGGACGGGTCCGGCTGCCGGACCTCGCTGAGCTCCAGCCCCTCGGCGACCGCGGTCCGCAGCTGCACGACCTGGTCGAGCGTCCCGAGCTGCAGCAGCATCGTGCCGTCCTGCGCGAGGTGGCGGCCGGCGATCTCGAGGCTCCTGCGGGCGTACGCGAGACCGTCCGGGCCGCCGTCGATGGCGGTCAGCGGGTCGTCGGGATAGCGGCCGGTCGACCGGGTCGGCACCCACGGCGGGTCGGCGATCACCACCGCGAAGCGTTCGTCAGGGGCGAGCGCAGCGTCGAGCGGAGCGTTGCGGACCTCCACCCGGTCGGTGATCCCGGCGGCGACGGCGTTGAGGCGCGTGTAGTCGCAGGCGACCGGGTCGATGTCGACCGCGACGAGTCTGCGGTCGCTGCCGAGCGCCGCGAGCAGGCCGATGTGGCCGGCGCCGCAGAAGAGCTCGAGCACGGGCCCGGCAGGCGCCTCGCGGAGCACCTCGGCAGCCCAGGCGGCGTGCGCCGCGGTCCACGGGCGCGGACACAGCACCCGGTCGTCGTAGGCGATGTCGAGGGCACCGATGCGGGCGATCCGGCGGACCGCGGCGTCGCTCGCGGGCTGGGTCGCGGGCTGCGTCGCTGTCTGGGCCGCTGTCTGGGCCGCTGTCTGGGCCGCGGTCGAGGTCATGGCCGCTGGTACCCGCTTCACCTGCCCGGCACACGCCGCCGGGCATGGCCGCACGTGGGCCGGGTAAGGGACCGGGACCGACCACAGGAGGTCTCGTGAAGGACGGAACCGCCGTCGTGCGCCGTCTGATCCACGCCGAGCCGGCGAAGGTGTGGTCGGTGCTGTCCGACGGCTGGCTCTACCCGTCGTGGGTCGTGGGAGCCTCCCGGATGCGCGAGGTCGAGGAGTCCTGGCCCGCGCCGGGCAGCAAGCTGCACCACTCCGTCGGCCTCTGGCCGCTGCTCCTCGACGACCGCACGGAGGTCGTCGGCTGCGAGCCCCAGCACCGCCTCCGGCTCAAGGCGCACGGCTGGCCCGCCGGCGCCGCCGAGGTCGACATCGAGCTGACCCCCGCCGGCGAGGGCACGGAGGTCACCATCCGTGAGGACGCCGTGTCCGGACCGGCCCGGCTCATCCCGCCACCGGTCCGCCAGCTCGGCGTGATCCCGCGCAACAAGGAGGCGCTGCGCCGGCTCTCGTTCCTCGCCGAGCGCCGCGCCGACTGACGACGGAGTCGAGCTCCGCTAGTCGCGCAGCAGCCGGCCCCACGCGGTGCGCAGCAGCGCCCGGCGAACGCCGGCCCACGGCCGCTCCGTCGCCATCGCAGCCCGGGCCGCGTTCCAGCCGCAGGCTCCGTGGACGCCGCCACCGGGATGCGCGGACGCCCCGGCGAGGTAGAGCCCGGGCACCGGCGTCTCGGGGCGGCCGAGCCCGGGGATCGGCCGGAAGACCAGCTCCTGGTGGACCGCGGAGGTGCCCGCGTTGATCGCTCCGCCGACGAGGTTCGAGTCGGCGGACGCGAGGTCGGCGGGGCTCTGCACCGAGCGGGCGAGGACCGTCGCGGAGAACCCCGGCGCCACCCGCTCGATCGCGGCGGTCATCCGGTCGACGTGCTGCTCGAGCGCGGGCGTCGTCGTCGACCGTCCCGGCGGGCACGTGGCTGTAGGCCCAGGCCGACTCGGTGCCTGCCGGCGAGCGGGTCGGGTCGGCGGTGGTCATCTGGCCGAAGAGCAGGAACGGCCTCTCGGGCCTCCTGCCGACGCTCAGGTCCGCGGCGAAGTCGACGAACCCGTCGACGTCGACACCCAGGTGCACCGTACCGGCGCCGTGCGCCTCCGCCGCGCGCCACGGCACCGGCTCGCGCAGCGCCCAGTTGAGCTTCACGGTCGCGTGGTCCCACTGGAACCGGCCCACGTCGCGGCGTACCCGGGGCGGCAGCCGGTCGAACCCGACCAGGTCCCGGTAGAGCGTGGGGGCGTCCACGTCGGCGAGGACCGCACGCCGCGCTTCCAGCCGGGTCCCGTCGCGCAGGCGTACGCCGACCGCCCGACCGCCCGCGATCTCGATGTGCTCGACGCGCTGTCCGGTGCGGATGACCGCGCCAGCGGCGCGGGCCCTGCTCGCGAGCGCCTCGGCGAAGCGCTGCGCGCCGCCCTCCGGCACGGGGTAGCCGACGTCCTGGCCGAGCATCGTGAGCAGCCAGCCGAAGATGCCGCTACCGGCAGCGTCGGGTGGCACGTCGGCGTGCATCGCGTTGCCGGTCAGCAGGAGGGCAGCACCGTCGCCGCCGAAGTCCTCCTGGCCGAGCCGGCGCACGGGCAGCACGGCCAGCCGGGCGAGGTCCATCGTGCCTGCGGCCTTCAGGGCGCGAGCGATCCGCATCCCGGACCGCACCGGCGGGAACGGCGTGAAGAGGGCGTCGAGCAGGGGATCGCGCACCCGCTTCCACTGCGCGAACATCCGCAGCCACGCGTCGCCGTCGCCGTGGTGGAACCCGTCGACGCTCGCCGCCGTGACCTCCGGGTCACGCGACAGGACCGCTGCCCGCCCGTCGTCGAGGACGTGGCTGAGGACAGCGGGAGAGTGTCGCCAGGTCAGGCCGTGAGGGCCGAGGTCGAGGTCGCCGATCACCGGTGAGGCGGCGGCCAGAGGGTAGAACGCGCTGAACAGGTCGTTGCAGAAGCCCGGCGCGGTGATCTCGGCGCTGCGCACCGCGCCGCCGACCTCGGGGTTCGCCTCGACGAGGATGACGTCCCAGCCGGCGTCCGCCAGCGCGTTGGCCGCGACCAGGCCGTTCGGCCCGCCGCCGATCACGACGGCGTCGGCGACGACGGTCACGTGAGCTCCGACGGCGGTGGCGCGGCGGCGGTCACCACCTTGTGGGTGCCGTCGCACCAGGGCGCCCGTTGCGAGCGGCCGCACAGGCAGACCGCCACCACGGGTCGCGTGGTCCTGTGGGCTCGTCCCTGCTCGTCGAGGACCTCGTCGGCGCCGCGGACCAGGGCGGGACCTCCGGGACACACCTCCACCTGGCACCCGGAGCTCGTGCGGGCCGCGCTCATCGGGAGGACCTCATGCGACTTCATGGTAGGCGTCGGGCAGCAGCGCCGAGGCGCCCGTCTCCCAGGCGTCGAGCATCAGCAGTCCCGAGCGAGCCTCGAGCTGGAGACACGCCGCGGTGCCGACGAGCACGTCACGGTGCAGGTCGGGCTCCTGGTCGACCAGCCGCTGGCAGATGCTGCGAACGGCGAGCTGCTCGTGGACGGCGTCGGCCTCGACGTGCTCGTCGAAGTAGCCGGTGACCCGGTCGTCGAATCCGAGCCGCGCCGCTCCGCCGGAGTACCGCTTGCAGGGCAACGAGCTGGTCGACTCGAAGGCGGCGAGGTGGCCCATGAGCGCACCGCGCAACCGGCGGTGCAGGGCGAACAGCGACATCACGTTGTTCACCGCCAGGGTCGCCGCGGGGACGACGTCGACGTAGGCGCCGTACGCCGGGTCGAGATCGGCCCCCTCGAGCGCCCGGGCGAACAGCGTGCTGTGCAGCCGATCCGGCCGGCCGCCGCCGAACTCGTCGTACTGGAGCTCGGCGAGCGCGACCTTCGGCGCGCCGTCGAGGCGCGGGATCGCGAAGGCGTGGGGGTCGGACTCCTTCAGGTGGTAGACGCTGCGATGGACCAGGAACTCGCGGTACTGCTCCTCGGTCGCGTGCCGCTGGAGGTACTGCGCGAGACCCGGCCCGTCGTCGGCGGCGATGAGGGCCGCGACCGCGTCGGCGGTCCGCGCGGGCTCACCGATCACCTCGTCGACCGCGGCGGCGGTCAGCTCCCGCACCGCTCGTTCGAACGCTGACTCGATGCCGGCACGGGTGGTGATGAGGGCCGGCGACCACTCGCGGTCGGTCTCGACGTCCTCGAAGCCGCGGTAGCTCAGCTCGTAGAGCGCCCAGAGTGCGATCTGCACGTCGTCGTCGGCGAGCACGTCCGCGGAGGTCGCGTCGAACGGGGTCGGTGTCGGTTCGTCCGCGACCATCTGGGCGAACACGTGCTCGCTGAGCGGTCCGCGTGGTCGGGGGAGGCGCATGCCTCGCAGTTACCCGTGCGTCAAAGGCGTCATGCGTGGCTGGTGGTGCGGTGCGTGCGCCTCCGGGCCACCAGGTACGCCGGCTCACGGAGTCGTTCCACCCAGCCGTAGCTGCCCAGCCCGGGCACGACGTTGACCAGCCGGTCGAAGGAGAGCCGCCTGTCGTCGCCGAGGGGCTCGCCGAGCTCCAGGGTGCCGAAGGAGACCCACGGACCGACCGGCCCGGCCCAGCGCAGGTCGAAGGAGGGTGTCGACCCCGGCACGGCGGCGAGCAGCAGCGGTCCGCGCGGCGAGCGGTAGGGGAGCAGCGACGTGAGGGGGCGGCCGCTGGTCCGCCACGTCGGGGTGAGGAGGTAGCGCGTCAGGCGCCCGAGCCCCGTGCTGGCCAGCAGCACGTCGGCGGGGCGGTCGCCGGTCTGGACGCGGATCGCCAGGCCCTGGACGTCCGGCAGCGGACCGGGCAGGCCGACGCCGCGCGACAGCCGCGCGAGGGCGTCGTCGCGGCCGGGCTCGTCGAGCCAGGGCACACCGGTCAGCGCGCCGCCGCCAATCCGGGTCAGTGTGGCGCGCCGCACTTGCCCGTCGGGGTGCAGCGGCTTCGTCCGGTCGCGCGCTGCCCCGAGCGCGACCGCACCGGACGACAGCAACCCCCCTGCGGTGCGAGCCAGGACGTCGATCGGTGACTCCATCGCCGCCCGATACCCAGCGGCCCCGTGGGCAATCGGCCCCCAAGGACGTGGTGACGGGCGCTACGTCGTAAGGGCGCGTCAATCCGTGGTGATGGGGAACAGGACGGAGGACCGCAAGGGCAGGAGGAGCACGTGGAGAGTCGTGTCGTCGTCGTGACCGGGGCGAGTGCCGGGGTGGGCCGCGCGACCGCAGTCGAGCTGGGTCGTCGTGGCGACAAGGTGGCGCTGCTCGCCCGCGGCCTCAAGGGACTCGAGGCGGCTGCGCGCGACGTGGAGCAGGCCGGCGGCACCGCCCTGCCGATCGTGACCGACGTGGCCGACTACGACCAGGTCGAGGCCGCGGCGGCCCGCGTCGAGCATGGAGCTCGGGCCGATCGACGTGTGGGTCAACAACGCGTTCTCCGCGGTGTTCGCGCCGTTCACGAAGATCTCGATGGACGAGTTCCG
Source organism: Marmoricola sp. URHA0025 HA25 (assembly GCF_054059435.1). Classification (NCBI taxonomy): domain Bacteria; kingdom Bacillati; phylum Actinomycetota; class Actinomycetes; order Propionibacteriales; family Nocardioidaceae; genus Marmoricola; species Marmoricola sp. URHA0025 HA25. Next base: position 3,571,926 of record NZ_JBSSCD010000001.1, on the reverse strand, counting down.
CCGTACCACCGAGGTGACCTATCTCGGCTACGTCCACGGCACCAAGGCTGCGCTCGACCGGATGGTCCCGCGTGACCGCGGCACGCTCGTGCACATCGGCTCGGCGCTGTCGTACCGCGGGATCCCGTTGCAGAGCGCCTACTGCGGCGCGAAGCATGCCATCCAGGGCTTCCACGAGTCTCTGCGGTGCGAGCTGTTGCACGACGGCAGCAACATCCACACCACGATGGTGCAGCTGCCGGCGGTGAACACTCCTCAGTTCGACTGGGTGCTCAACAAGCTGCCCGAGCACCCGCAGCCCGTGCCGCCGATCTTCCAGCCCGAGGTGATCGCTCGCCAGGTCGTCTACGCCGCGGACCACCCGGAGCGCCGCGAGTACGTCGTCGGCGGCAGCGCGGTTGCCACGATCTTCGGCAACCGGGTGGCATCCGGCGTTCTCGACCGCTATCTCGCGTTCACCGGCTACGACTCGCAGCAGACCGGCGAGCCGGTCCACCCGGGGCGTCCCGCGAACCTCTGGGAGCCCGCCGACGGCGAGGACGGCCACGACTTCGGTGCCCACGGGTCCTTCGACGGCTCGGCCTCGGGCTTCTCGGCCCAGAGCTGGCTGACCAGCAAGGGAGTGAGCCCGGCACTGGTGAACCTCGGTGCCGCGGTCCTCGCGGGCACGAAGATGGTGGCGTCAGACCCGAAGGCGTTCCTGGCGGCGCTCCGCATGCGTCCGTCGTGACGGCGGGGCACACTGCACGGATGATCAGCAGCGAGTGGTGGCGCTCCGCCGTCGTCTACCAGGTCTACCCGCGCAGCTTCGCCGACTCCGACGGTGACGGCATCGGCGACCTCGTCGGCATCCGCGAGCGCCTCGACCATCTCGAGCGGCTCGGCGTCGACGTCGTGTGGCTCTCGCCGGTGTACCGCTCTCCGATGGACGACAACGGCTACGACATCAGCGACTACGAGGACATCGATCCCGTCTTCGGCACCCTCGACGACCTGGACGCGCTCCTCGAGGACATCCACCGCCGGGGCATGAAGCTGGTGATGGACCTGGTCGTCAACCACACCTCCGACGAGCATCCCTGGTTCGCCGAGTCGCGCTCCTCGAAGGACAGCCCGAAGCGCGACTGGTACTGGTGGCGACCGGCGCGGGAGGGCGGCGTACCGGGTGAGCCCGGCGCCGAGCCGAACAACTGGGGCTCGTTCTTCTCCGGGCCGGCCTGGGAGTACGACGAGGCGACCGGCGAGTACTACCTGCACCTGTTCTCCCGAAAGCAGCCGGACCTGAACTGGGAGAACCCCGAGGTCCGCCAGGCTGTGTACGCGATGATGCGGCGCTGGCTCGACCGCGGCGTCGACGGCTTCCGGATGGACGTCATCAACATGATCTCCAAGGACCCGGCGCTACCCGACGGCCCAGTGCGGCCGGGAGAGCAGTTCGGCGAGCTGGGGAGGTCGGTGCTCGACGGCCCGCGCATCCACGAGTTTCTCGCCGAGATGCATCGCGAGGTCTTCGACCCCGTCGACCGCGACCTCCTGATCGTCGGCGAGACTCCGGGAGTCACCGTCGAGGAGGCTCGTCGCTACACCGACCCGGCACGCCGCGAGGTCGACATGGTCTTCCAGTTCGAGCACGTTCAGGTTGACCGCGGCACCTCGAAGTGGGACGTGCTGCCCTTCGACATGCGCGTGCTCCGGCGCGTGCTCGACCGCTGGCAGGAGGGCCTCGCCGAGGTCGGGTGGAACAGCCTCTACTGGGACAACCACGACCAGCCGCGGGTGGTCTCGCGGTTCGGCGACGACGGCGAGTGCCGCGTCGAGTCGGCCAAGCTGCTCGCGACGGTCCTGCACCTCCAGCGCGGCACGCCCTACCTCTACCAGGGCGACGAGCTCGGCATGGCCAACTACCCCTTCACCTCGATCGAGCAGTTCGAGGACATCGAGTCGGTCAACTACTTCCACGAGGCGGTCGCTCGCGGCGAGGACCCCGAAGACGTGCTCGCGTCACTGCGTGCGATGAGCCGGGACAACAGCCGGACGCCGATGCAGTGGGACGACTCGCCGCACGCCGGCTTCACCACCGGGACGCCGGGCCGGCCGGTCAACCCCGACTACCTGCAGGTCAACGCCGCTCAGCAGGTGGGCAACCCGGGGTCGGTCTTCGAGCACCACCGTCGCCTGATCGCCCTGCGCCACGAGGACCGGCTCGTCGCCGACGGCGACTTCCAGCTGCTGCTGCCCGACCACGACCGAATGTTCGCGTTCACGCGCGGCCTCGAGGGTGCGGAGCTCGTCGTCGTCGCGAACTTCTCCGGCGGCGAGACCGACCTCCCCGGTGTCCTGGTCGATCGGTGCGCGGACGGGACCCTGGTGATCGGTGACCGCACCGAGCCCACGATGCTGCCGTGGGAGTCGCGGGTCTACCGGCGCAGCCTCGACACGGTGGTGGCGCTTCCCACCGGTGGTCGCGCTGCCCTCCGTGGTTGAGCCTGTCGAAACCCCTCAGGTCGCCGAGCGAGGTGCGGGCCAGGCGACGGTGCTCAGCAGCGCGAGCGCGGGTTGGCGGCTGTCGAGCCGACTGTGCTGGACGACGACCGGCACGTCGCTGGTGAGCACGGAGGCGTAGTCGGTGTCGCGCGGCACCGGCTCGGGGTCGCTGAGGTCGTTGAATCGCTGGTGGACGGTACGCCGCGCCGGCACCGTGAACCGGTAGGGCCCGGCCGGCTCGCGATCGGCGAAGAACAGCATGATCTCGACGTGCGCGTCCTGGTCGGCGACGTTCAGGACGCACGCGGTCTCGTGGCTCTCAAGGGCGCGGCCCTCGCCGGTGCTGCGACCGGGGACGTGGCCCTCGGGGATGACCCAGGTGGTCGTGCCGAGCGGTTCCATCACTCTCCTTCGGGGTCGAGGACGTCGCTGAAGGGCTCGTCGCGGCGGCGCAGCCAGCGGAAGCCGTGGCCGGCGAGCACGAACTTGACCGGGTCGTCGTCGGGCGGTGGGTACTCCTGGTCGGCGAGGACGTCCGCGAGTTCGGACAGCGGGGTGCCGCTGAGCTCGCAGGTCACCTCCTCCTCGCCGAGGTTCACCGCGGTCACCAGGTGGCGGCCCTCGCTCTCGTGGCACAGGCACAGCACGCTGGGCGCGCCGGTCTCGAGCACCGTGCAATTCTCGGCGCCGATCTCCTCCGCACCCAAGCGCGACCGGGTGAGGTTGGCCACCAGCGCGAGGAGGCTGTCACGGTGCTGGCTCTGGGCCGCGACGTTGACGCGTTCGTAGCCGAACCTGCCCCAGCTGATCACGGAGGTGGGGAGCTGGTCCGGTTCGGCCAGCGAGAACCCGCCGTTGCGGGCGTCGGTCCATTGCATCGCCGTACGCACCGCCTTGCGCTCCGGGCGCGAGAGGTCCTCGCCCATGCCGATCTCGTCGCCGTAGAGCAGGACCGGCGCCCCGGGCAGGCTCATCAGGAGCGCGTGCGCCATCGCGATCCGGCGGGTGTCCCCGCCGAGCATCGGCGCGAGCCGGCGGCGGATGCCGCGGTCGTAGGCGCGCATGTCGTCGGACGGGGCGAAGGCCTCCAGCACCTCGTTGCGCTCGTCGCTGCTGAGCTGCTCGAGGTCGAGCTCGTCGTGGTTGCGCAGGAAGGTGGCGTACTGGCTGTGGGAGTGCGGTTGCGGGCGGCGTGCGAGTGCGCGGGCGAGCGGCTCGGCCTTCGACCGCGCCAGCGACAGGAAGGTGTTGTTGTTGAGCCAGAAGTCGATGATCATCGACAGCCGGTCGTTGCGGCCGACGTACTCGACGTACTCCTCCGGCGGCACGTCCACCTCTCCGAGCAGCACGCCTTCCGGCTGGTGCAGGGCGGTGAACTCGCGCATCTCGGTGAGCAGCCAGTAGCCGTCGTGCCGGGGATCCGCGGCACGCGCGCGCTCGACCATGTAGGGCACCGCGTCGATCCGGAAGCCGGAGACGCCCAGGCGCAGCCAGAAGCCCATGATCCGGCGGACCTCCTCGCGCACGCGGGGGTTGCCGAGCTCGAGGTCGGGCTCGAAGTCGTAGAAGACGTGCCGGTAGAACTTCTGGGCCTCCTCGTCCCAGGTCCAGACGCCGTCCTCGACCGTGGGGAACGCCGGGGCCACGTCGGTCTCGACAGGCTCGTCGGACCAGACGTAGTAGTCCCGGTACGGCGACTTCGGGTCGCTGCGTGCCTCCTGGAACCAGCGGTGCTGGATCGAGGTGTGCTGGGGGACCAGGTCGATGATCACCCGCAGCCCGAGCGACTCCGCCTTGTCGAGCAGGAACGCGAAGTCCGCGAGGTCGCCGAACCGCGGCTCGACGGCCAGGTGGTCGGTCACGTCGTACCCGCCGTCGTCGTAGGGCGACTGGTAGAACGGGAGCAGCCAGATGCAGTTCGCGCCGAGTCCGCGGATGTGCTCGAGCCGTTCGGTGACACCGTGCAGGTCACCCCAGCCGTCGCCGTTGGAGTCCAGGAAGAACGCGACGTCGACCTGGTAGATCACCGCGTTGCGGTACCACAGCGGCTGCACGGTCAGCCGCGGCTCTTCCGGGTCTCGCGGTCGTTGGCCCGCTGGATCGCCTCGACCAGCTCGCCCTTGTCCATCCTCGAGCGGCCGTGGACGTCGAGGCGGCGGGCGATGTCCCTCAGGTGCTTCTTCGAGGCGTTCGCGTCGACACCCTCGGCGGTCCTGCCGCGACCGCGGCGCGCAGCGGACCCGGACCTGGCGGCCTGCCGGTCTGACGGACCCGACTCCTCCTTCGGCTCCCAGTGGTCGCCGACCTTCTCGAACTCGTGCTTGAGCGCGCTGAAGGCGGTGCGGTGGGCGCGCTCACCCTCGCCGTACTGCTCGACCGCGGCGTCGTGGGCCTTGCCCCACGTGCGCTGCGCCTTGCTGGGGGAGCGCTCGAGGGTCGAGGGCATCTCCTTCTTGGCAGGCATCGAGGATCACCTCCCCGCCGGCTGACCGGCAGATCGCGTCTGTGGACCGGCTCGTACCCCGCGCGGTCGTGCGCCATGAGCCACCGCCGTGCCGTGATCGGTGGGCCCCCCGGGGATCGAACCCGGAACCCGCGGATTAAAAGTCCGCTGCTCTGCCAGTTGAGCTAGAGGCCCGTCGTACCGGCGGCAGCCTAGCCAAGCCGAGCTGCTACTCGTCGCCCTCGGTCTCGTGGCCGAGCGCCTGGTAGTGCTCGACCAGCTCCACGAACTGGGGGCCGTCGACGTTGCGCGCCGAGATCGTGGCCGGCTTGGCGTTCGGGGCGCGGACGATCGCCTTCCAGGCGCGCGAGGTGGGCCGGCCGCGGAAGGTGATCTCCGTCTCCGGGTCCCGGAGGTCCCAGCTGACACCTCGGGTGCCGCGCGAGATCTCCAGCACGCCGTCGCTGACCGACACGATCGGCGGCGACCAGTTGAGCAGGGCCCACCACGACATCATCGCGAGCAGCGTGAGCCCGGCCGCGCCGAGGATCGCCTGGCCGCTGCCCTCCGACACCGCCCAGAGGATGCCGAGGACGGCGCCCACCGAGAAGATCGTGAACAGCGTGCCGAAGACGTAGCCCATGACGTTGCCCGGCCGGAACTCGACGAAGCGCGGGACCGGCTCGGAGGACTTCGCCCGGCTCGAGGTGCTCGCGCGGCGCGCACTCGGCAGGCTCGCACGCGCCGCAGGGGCGGGTACGTCGGCACGCGCGGCCGCAGGCCTGGACTCCGGTGACAGCACGGGGGAGGTCATGTCGGCGTCCGGCGCGGAAGACGCGGCGGCGGCCCGCGGGGCCTGGGGTGCGGCGGCGCGTCGGGCGCGTTCCTGGGCCTCGCGCTCCCACTGCTCCTGCTCGCGCGCGAGGCGCTCCTTCTCCGCCCGCTGCGCCGCGATCCGCTCCTGCTGCTCGCGCATGGCGGCCTGGCGGCGCTGCTCGCGCTCCTCGGCCTCCAGACGCTCCTGCTCGGCCTTCTCCTCGGCGAGGCGCTCCTGCTCGAGCCGCGCGGCCTCGCGGCGGGCCTCGAGCGCAGCCAGGCGCTCGGCCTCGGCCCGCTCGCGCTCGAGCCGCTCCTGTGCGGCCCGCTCCGCCTCGAGCGCGGCGACCCGCTCGGCCGCCTCGCGCTCGGCGGCTGCACGCTCGGCGGCCACCCGCTCGGCCTCGGCCAGCTCTGCGGCGACGCGCTCGGCCTCCGCACGCTCCGCGGCGAGCCGCTCCTGCTCGCGACGTACCCGCTCGACCTCGGCCTGCTCGGCAGCCAGGCGCTCGGCCTCCTCGCGCTCGCGCGCGATCCGGAGCCGCTCGGCCTCCTCGGCTGCGAGACGCTCGCGCTCGACGCGCACGGCCTCTGCCCGCTGGGCGGCGGCCTGCTCCTCGGCGATCCGCGCCGCCTCGGCACGCTCCGCCTCCAGTCGTTCCTGCTCGGCCTTCTCCGCGGCGAGGCGGCGCTCCTCGTTGCGCAGGACCTCGAGCCGCTGCAGCTCGGCGAGCTCGGCGGCAGCCCGGATCGCCTCGATGCGCTCGCGCTCCGCTCGTTCGGCGACCAGGCGCTCTGCCTCCAGGCGGAGCCGCTCGAGCCGCTCGTCCTCCGCGTGCTGGGCGGCGGCACGGTCGGCCTCGATCCTGGCGGCCTCGCGTTCCTCGTCCGCGAGCCTCTTCTTCTCGGCCTCGATCGCGGCCATCCGCAGGCCTTCGAGCCGTTCGTCCTCGGCGCGCTGGGCGGCCGCGCGCTCGGCCTCGACCCTGGCCGCCTCGGTCTGCTCGGCGGTGAGGCGCTCCTCCTCGGCGGCCAGGGCCGCGAGGCGCAGGGCCTCGAGGCGGACGTCCTCCTCGTGCTGTGCCGCGGCCCGCTCGCGCTCGATGCGCTCGGCCTCCGACCGCTCCCGGTCCAGGCGATCCTGCTCGGCGGCGATCCCGGCGAGGCGCACGGCCTCGAGGCGCTCGGCCTCGGCCTGCTGTGCCGCCGCCTGCTCGCTCGCGATCCGTTGGGCCTCGCCGGCCTCGGCCGCGAGACGTGCCTGTTCTGCGGCCTCCGCGGCGCGGCGTACCCGCTCGAGCTCCGCGGCCTCGCGGCGAGCCCGCTCGAGGGCCTCCGCCCGCAGCCGCTCGGCCTCTGCCCGGGCAGCGAGGAGGCGCTCCTCCTCGGCCCTCAGCTCGGCGAGCCGGGCCTCCTCACGCCGGCGGGCCTCCTCGCGCACGGCTTCGAGGCGCAGCCGCTCCGCCTCCTCGGCGGCCAGCCGGTCGAGCTCGGCCTGCTCCGCCGCCTGACGCGCGACCTCGGCTGCCTCGGCTTCGCGCCGAGCTCGCTCGGCCTCCTCGGCAGCGAGGCGCTCGCGCCGTGCCCGCTCGAGCGCAACCAGGCGCTCACGCTCGGCCTCGTCCGCCGCGGCGCGCTCCGCGGCAATCCGCTCGGCTTCCCGGCGCTCGGCCTCGAGCCGTGCAGCCTCCTCGGCGGCGAGGCGCTCGCGTTCGGCTTCTTCGGCGGCGAGGCGCTGGCGTTCGGCTTCTTCGGCGGCGAGGCGCTGGCGTTCGGCTTCTTCGGCGGCGAGGCGCTGGCGTTCGGCTTCTTCGGCGGCGAGGCGCTGGCGTTCGGCTTCTTCGGCGGCGAGGCGTTCGCGTTCGGCTTCTTCGGCGGCGAGGCGTTCGCGTTCGGCTTCTTCGGCGGCGAGGCGCTGGCGTTCGGCTTCTTCGGCGGCGAGGCGCTGGCGTTCGGCCTCTTCGGCCGCCGCACGCTCGGCGGCGATCCGGATGGCCTCCTGGCGCTCGGCCTCGAGGCGTGCGGCCTCTTCGGCGGCGAGGCGCTGGCGCTCTTCCTCCTCGGCTGCGAGGCGGTGGCGCTCGGCCTCCTCGGCCGCCGCACGTTCGGCGGCGACCCGGATGGCCTCCTGGCGCTCTGCTTCCAGGCGCTCGGCTTCTTCGGCGGCGAGCCGGTCGCGTTCGGCTTCTTCGGCGGCGAGCCGGTCGCGTTCGGCTTCTTCGGCGGCGAGGCGCTCGCGCTCGGTCTCTTCGGCGGCGAGGCGTTCGCGCTCGGCTTCTTCGGCGGCGAGCCGGTCGCGTTCGGCTTCCTCGGCGGCGAGGCGCTCGCGCTCGGCCTCTTCGGCGGCGAGGCGCTCGCGCTCGGCACCGGCTCGCGCGTCCTCCGCGCGCTGGGCAGCCAGTCGAGCACGCTCGGCCATCTCGGCGTCGTCCCGCTCCTGGTCGAGACGGCGTCGTTCTGTGCTCTCCGCGTCGAGGCGGTCCTGCTCCGGATCGGCTTCGGCGCCGAGCGCCGAGCTGAGGAACTCCGCAGGCGGGGCGCCGCCGTCCACCTCCCGATCCCAGCGTTCGTCGACGACGTGCTCGACCGGCGCGGCATGCCCCAGCGACGGGTCATCGGTGTCGTCGACCGGGACGTCGAGATAGCTGCCCAGGAACTCCTTCGGGTCCTCGACGGCCGGCTGCTCCGACGTACGCCGCCGGCGACCTGCCCGCCGACGCCTCTTCGACGGTGACGCCTCGGCCTCGGCGTCCTCGACCGGGGTCTCCTCGGCGGCGGGTTCCTCGACCACGGGTTCCTCGACCACGGACTCCTCGACGGGGGTCTCCTCGACGGGGGTCTCCTCGGGCGGTGCCGGCCGGAGGTCGGCGTAGTCCTCGGCCCAGGTGGTCACCCGCGGGCCCACCTCGACGGGCTCGGCGTCCGGTCCCGGTTGCGCGGCGGCGGACGCCTCGAGTGACTGCGTGTCTGCCGCCTCGTCCGCACCGGGCTCACCGCGTTCGCGCCGGGCGCGCCGGGCGAACAGTCGGCGGCGCGGCGGGAGGTCGTCCTCCCCAGCCGCCGCGAGCGCCTCGTCCTCGTCGATGGCCAGGCTGAGCAGCGCGAGGGGGTCGGCCGTCGGCTCCTCTGCGTCCGCCGCCGTCAGTGGGTGGGCCGCCGACTCCTCGTCGAGGTCCTCCAGGCCCTCCGACGCGATCCGGAGCGGATCGATCAGGCCGGTCTCCGGCGCAGCGCTCTCGGAGGTCTCGGTGGCCTCGTCAGGGATGGGGTCGCTCGCGCGGCGTCCACGTGCCACGACCCACCCCTTCCTGCTTCATTCGGTGCCCGAGGAACGGCGTACATCTGCACTCGAACCCTCGCATGCCCTGCCTTCAGGTTGCCGGGGTTCGGAACGAATTGTCGCACTCCGTCCCCGTAACCAACCCCAACGACACAGTCCGCGAATCGGCACGGGCCGGTGATCGGGAGGCGCCGGCTCGTGACAACGGCGTCTGAGTTGGTAGTGTCATTCCTGCAGATGCGAGTTCCAGCAGTACCTACGCTTGTTGGAGTTTGTGATCCAACGGCGTTTCTTCTCTTTGTGAGGCGGGACGACGTATCACTGCATCTGTGGAAGAGGCAACCGAGGTGGTCGTCTCTCGCCCCAATAAGGAGAATTACCAGCATGGCTCAGGGCACCGTTAAGTGGTTCAACGCCGAGAAGGGCTTCGGCTTCATCGCACAGGAGGACGGCGGCGACGACGTCTTCGTTCACTACTCGGCCATCCAGTCGCAGGGTTACAAGTCGCTCGACGAGAACCAGAAGGTCGAGTTCGACGTCACGCAGGGCCCCAAGGGCCCGCAGGCGGAGAACGTTCGCGCCATCTGATCGAGTTAGACCAGTCAAGGGGCTTCGACCAAACGGTCGGAGCCCCTTGTGCTTTGGGTGTAGGAAGTTTCCAGCACGCTTGCCAGGGGGACACTGGTGGCACTGAGGATCGCCGGGGGAAGAGACAAGGAAGGCCCGTCGTGTCCACTGACCCGTTCGACGTCGAGCTCGAGGACCCCGAGCTCCTCGACGAGGTCGGCCTGACCGCCAGCCTGATGGTGGCCGCGAACCAGTGCGAGGGTCGGCTCCCGCAGGACGAGATCGACCGGCTCCTCGGCCTCGGCTGACGCCGTACGACCTCACGTCCGGGCGCCGCGACGATGGATGCCGCTACGCTCGACCCGGCTCCTGCACTGCGAAGGGGTCCGGCCTGTGGCCGCGCTCGACGTACCGCCTAGCATGTGTGCCGTTCTGATCCTGCTCTCCTGGAGTTCACCGTGGCGTTGAGGTTCAAGCCGGTCGACACTGCCTTCTACACGCTCCTGACCTCGTCTGCGGCGCAGCTCGTGGACGGGGCGGCGCTGCTCGCGGAGATGCTCGGTGAGGGCAACGACCGCCAGGGCATCGCCACCCGGATGCGCGAGGCCGAGCACAAGGCGGACGAGACGACCCACGAGATCGTCCGGCGGGTCAACAGCACCTTCGTCACGCCGTTCGACCGCGAGGACATCTACGCGCTGGCCTCCGGCCTCGACGACGTCATGGACTTCATGGAGGAGGCGGTCGACCTCACCCTGCTCTACGAGGTGCAGAGCCTGCCGGCCGAGTGCGCCGAGCAGGTCGAGGTGCTCCAGCGGTGCGCCGAGCTCACCGCCGAGTCGATGCCCAAGCTGCAGGCGATGAAGGACCTCGAGGAGTACTGGATCGAGATCAACCGGCTGGAGAACGCCGGCGACAAGAGCTACCGCAGGATCCTGGCCAAGCTGTTCAGCGGTTCGTACGAGGCCCTCGAGGTGCTCAAGCTCAAGGACATCGTCGACTCCCTCGAGCACGCGATCGACGCGTTCGAGCGCGTGGCCAACATCGTCGAGCAGATCCACGTCAAGGAGTCCTGACCGGTGGATCTCGCCATCGTCGTGACGGTGGTGGTCGTTGCTCTCGCGTTCGACTACACCAACGGGTTCCACGACGCTGCCAACGCCATCGCCACGTCGGTCTCGACCCGGGCACTCACGCCGCGGCTCGCGCTGACCCTGGCCGCGGTCATGAACTTCGTGGGGGCGCTGCTCGGCCAGGAGGTCGCGCACACGGTCAGCGACACGATCGCCGTGCCGAGGGGCAACCACGGCCTGATCATCGTGCTCGCTGCGTTGCTCGGGGCGATCACGTGGAACCTGATCACCTGGTACTTCGGGCTGCCCTCGTCGTCCTCGCACGCCCTGATCGGGGGCCTCGGCGGCGCCGCGATCGCCGCCGGCGCGACCGTGCACTGGAAGACGATCCTGGACAAGGTCGTGATCCCGATGGTGATCTCGCCGGTCGTGGGGTTCATCGCGGCATTCCTGGTGATGCTGCTGATCATGTGGGTGTTCCGGCGGCGCAACCCGCACAAGGTGCAGCGCGGCTTCCGGCTGCTCCAGACCGTCTCGGCCGCGGCCCTGGCACTGGGCCACGGGCTGCAGGACGCCCAGAAGACGATGGGCGTGATCCTGCTGGCCGTGATCGCCGCCGGCTACTACCCGGCGGACCAGCAGAACCTGCCGCTGTGGATCGTGATCTCCGCGGCGTCGGCGATCTCCCTGGGCACGTACTCCGGCGGCTGGCGGATCATGCGCACCCTCGGCCGGAAGATCATCGCGCTCGACCCCCCGCGCGGCTTCTCGGCCGAGTCGGTCGGTGCGGCCGTGCTCTACACGACCGCCTTCGTCTACCACGCACCGATCTCGACGACCCACACCATCACCTCGGCGATCATGGGCGCCGGCGCCACCCGGCGTGTCTCGGCCGTGCGCTGGGGCGTCGCCCGCAGCATCGTGACGGCCTGGGTGCTCACCTTCCCGGCAGCCGGAGCCGTCGCGGCGTCCGTGTACTTCGTGCTGAAGGTCGTCTTCCGGCTCCCCTGACCCGGTTGATGGCGGGGGTCCCCGCGGGGTCCCCGCTGGGCTGGGGCGTGGTCGCGCCGCCGGACATGCGAATGTCGCTGAGGGGTCAGCTGGTCAGCACGCAGGCCCCACCCGCGACATCTGCATGTCGGCGTACGGGGCCACCACTCGGCTGCTGGCCGCCCGTCGCCTCCGGCGGTGGAATGGTCGGCCCTCGCTCACGGGCATGCAATTGTGACGCGAGGGGTCGGGAGCGGACCCAGAGGCAACTCCTGCGACATTCGCATGCGCCTGTGCGAGCGCGCGTTGCACGAACCCCTGTGGATTGCCCGCACGCACCCGTGCCGAGCACCGTCACCCTGAGGCATGGACCTCGTCGGGCACGTCACCGTGCTCGGTGGCGCGTGCTCGCGGTCGGTCATCGTCGAGCGCTGTGGTCGGGCGGTGGTCGACAGGGCGCTGCGGGACGGCGTACTGGTGCGGGTCGCGCGTGGCCGGTACGCACTCCCGTCCGCGAGTGCGGCCGTGAGGGCGGCTGCGGCGGTGGGCGGGATCCTGTCGATGCGCAGCGCGGCCCAGCATCACGGGTGGGGCCAGAAACGGGTGCCTGACCGACCCGATGTGACGTTCCCGCGGACGCACCACCTGCGTCCGACCGCCCGACTGCTCGTCGTTCCGCACTGGTCGGACGTCGCACCCGAGGACATCGTCGATGGTGTGACCGGCGTTCGCCGGACTCTGGTCGACTGCATGCGGATGCTGCCGCTCGAGGAGGCGCTGCCGATCGTCGAGAGTGCCCTGCGAGCCGGCGACGTCACGCTCGCCGAGCTGCGGCGGATCGCTCCCGCGATGCGTGGGCGCGGCCGGGCCCGGGCCATGGCGATCGCATCAATGGCCAGCAAGAAGCCGGCGAACCCCTACGAATCCACGTTGCGAGCCATTGCCGCGACCGTGCCCGGCCTGAACGTGGAGCCGCAGCGGCCGATCCGACTGTCGGCGAGCCTGGTCCTGCACCCCGACCTGGCCGACGTCGACCTAGGGATCGTGATCGAGGCGGAGAGCTTCGCCTGGCACGGGGAGACCGCTGCGCTCACCCGGGACTGCGCCCGCTACAACGCGTTCACCCTGGCCGGGTGGCTGGTGGTGCGGTTCAGCTGGTACCAGGTGATGTTCGAGCCGGCGTACGTCGTGTCGGTGCTGGAGACTGCCGTCAACCTCGTACGCCGACATGCGAATGTCGCGCGCGGGTCGCCTGGGCGTGCCGCATGACGCACCTGCGACATTCGCATGTCCGGCTGCGCACCGGCTGCGCACCGGCTGCGCACCGGCTGCGCACCGGCTGCGCACCGCCCACACCGGCGCCGCACCCGCAAGCCACTGCAACCCCGGCGACTGCCGCACGCCACCGGCGCCCCCCGGGGCGACTCAGCCGAAGCGGCCGGAGATGTAGGCCTCGGTGGCCTCCTCGTCCGGGACGCTGAAGATCTTCTTGGTCGGGTTGAACTCGATGAGCCGGCCCGGCTTGCCCGCACCGGCGAGGTTGAAGAAGCCGGTGTCCTCGGAGACCCGGGCGGCCTGCTGCATGTTGTGGGTGACGATCACGATCGTGTACTCGGCCTTGAGCTCGTGGATCAGGTCCTCGATCGCCGAGGTGGAGATCGGGTCCAGGGCCGAGCACGGCTCGTCCATCAGCAGCACCTGCGGCTCGACGGCGATCGCGCGGGCGATGCACAGCCGCTGCTGCTGCCCACCCGAGAGCCCCATGCCGGGCTTGCGCAGGCGGTCCTTGACCTCGTTCCACAGGTTCGCGCCCTGCAGGGCGCGCTCCACGACGCCGTCGGCGTCCGACTTCGACAGCTTCTTGTTGTTCAGCCGCAGGCCCGCGAGGACGTTCTCGTAGATGCTCATGGTGGGGAACGGGTTGGGACGCTGGAAGACCATGCCGACCATCCGGCGCACCTCCACCGGGTCGATCGTCGGCTCGTAGAGGGACTGGCCGTCGATCATCACCTTGCCCTCGACACGGGCTCCGGGGATCACCTCGTGCATCCGGTTCAGCGTCCGCAGGAAGGTCGACTTGCCGCAGCCCGAGGGACCGATCAGCGCGGTCACCGACCGTGCGGGAATGGTCATCGAGACACCCTCCACGGCGAGGAAGTCGCCGTAGTAGATGCTCAGGTCGGAGATGTCGATGCTCTTGGCCATGGTCTTTCCTCTCAACGCCCGGTCTTGGGGGCGAAGAACTTGCCGGCGATGCGCGCAACGAGGTTGAGCGCCAACACGATGACGATCAGGATCAGGGCGGCTCCCCAGGCCATGCTCTTCAGGATCTCGGGGTCGCTGCCCGGCTGGGTGTAGCTGGAGTAGATGAACACCGGCAGGCTGGCCATCTGGCCGCCGAACAGGTTGAAGTTCACCGAGTCGGTGCTGCCGCAGATGATCAGCAGCGGGGCGGTCTCGCCGATCACCCGGGCGATCGCGAGAGTCACGCCGGTGATGATGCCTCCCGCAGCCGTCGGAAGGACCACCTTCGTGATGGTGCGCCACTTCGGCACGCCGAGCGCGTACGACGCCTCGCGGAGGTCCGCGGGCACGAGCTTGAGCATCTCCTCGGCCGACCGGACGACGATCGGGATCATCAGCAGCGACAGGGCGACGCCGCCACCGAGCCCCATCTGTGTCCCGGGCCCGAAGAGCAGCGAGAACAGCGCGTAGGCGAACAGGCCGGCCACGATCGAGGGGATGCCGGTCATCACGTCGACGAGGAAGCGGATCCAGCGCGCGAGCTGCGACCGGTCGCCGTACTCGACGAGGTAGATCGCGCTGAGCAGGCCGATCGGCACGGAGATGACCGTCGCCGCGAGCGTGATCAGCAGGGTGCCGACGATCGCGTGGTAGATGCCGCCGGGCTCACCGATCACGTTGCGCATCGACCAGGTCAGGAACTTGCTGTTGATCGCCGGCGACCCCTCGCTCACGACCTTCCACAGCAGGGACACCAGCGGGATCAGTGCGATCAGGAGCGCCACCCACACCAGCGACGTCATCAGCCGGTCGGTTGCAGCCCGCGCGTTCTCGACCGCTCGGGACCACACCGTCAGGCCGACGAGGTGGAGCACGATCGCGAGCGCGACGATGCCGGCCAGGTTCCAACCCAGGGTCAGGCCGACGAGGCCGGCCGCGGCGCCGGCGATGCCCGCGGCGATCAGCGGCGCGTAGCTGGGCAGCCGCGGGTGGCGCAGCGGGACATGGGTGTGCTCCTGCGGGGGAGCGGCGAGGTCGGTCATCGTGCCCTCCCCGGCTCGCCGCGCTCGATGATCGCGCGGGCGGCGAAGTTGACGGCGAACGTGATCACGAACAGCACCAGGCCGGACGCGATCAGGGCGTTGCGCTGCAGGCCGGTCGCGTCGGAGAAGGTGAGCGCGACGTTCGCGGCGATCGTCGAGGGGTTCGTGCTCGAGATCAGGTCCCAGGTGACCACGCCGCTGGCGGAGAGCACCATGGCGACGGCCATTGTCTCGCCGAGCGCGCGGCCGAGTCCGAGCATGGCCGCGGAGACGATGCCCGAGCGTGCGTAGGGGAGTACGGCGAGCCGGATCATCTCCCAGCGGGTCGCACCGAGCGCGAGCGCGGCCTCCTGGTTGAGCCGCGGCGTCTGCACGAAGATCTCCCGGGAGATCGCCGTGATGATCGGCAGGATCATGATCGCCAGCACCACCGAGGCGGTGAGGATCGTGCGGCCGGTGGTCGAGGCCGGGCCGTCGAAGAACGGGATGAAGCCCAGGTGGTCGGCGAGCCACTGGTAGACCGGGACCAGTCGCGGGCCCAGGAAGCCGATGCCCCACAGCCCGTACACGACGGAGGGGACGGCCGCGAGCAGGTCGACGAGGTAGCCGATCGCGACGGCCAGGGTCCTCGGAGCGTAGTGGGAGACCGACAGCGCCACGCCGAGGGCGAGCGGCACCGCGATCGCCAGCGCGATGATCGCGGCGACCAGGGTGCCGAAGACGAGCGGCGCCACGTAGGTGAAGAAGTTCGAGTGGCCCTTGAGGTCCTCGGCGTGCGCACCCAGGGCGGGCAGCCCCTGGGCGGTGAGGAAGATCGCCACGCCGGCCAGCGCGACGAGGATCATCACGCCGGCGGCTCGAGTGGTGTTGGCGAAGACCAGATCGCCCAAGCGGCGCTTGGGCGATCCGGTCTCCGTCGTCGTGGTCGTCACGGGAGTGGTTGGCTCTCGTGGCTCACTTGGCCGAGATCGTGTTGATGATCTCCTCGGCCTTCGACTGCAGGGTGGCGGGCAGCGGAGCGGAGCCGGCGTTGTCGGCCGCCTCCTTCTGGCCGTCGGTGCTGACGACGTACTTCAGGAACGCCTTGACCAGGTCGGCCTTGTCGCCGGAGTAGGTCGGGCACGCGATGAGGTACGACGTGAGCATCAGCGGGTAGGCGCCGGCCTCGGTCGTGGTCCGGTCGACCTTGACGGCCAGGTCGCCCTCGGTGCGGGTGTCGTCCAGGGGCGAGACCTCGAGCGCCTTGGCGGCGCCCTCGGCCGAGGGAGCGACGAACGCGTCGCCCACCTTGATCGACGCGACGCTCAGGTCACCGACCTGGCTCTCGTCGGCGTAGCCGATGCTGCCGGCCCCGGCCTTGATCGCGGCAATCATGCCGGAGGTCTGGTTGGCGGCTTCCCCGGACTTGATCGGCCACACCTTGTCGGCGGGGTACGTCCAGGCGCCCTCGCCGGCCTTGGAGAGGTAGTCGGTGAAGTTCTTGGTGGTGCCGGACTCGTCCGACCGGTGCACCGGGGAGATCTTGGTGTCCGGCAGCTTGGCGTCGGGGTTGTCGGCCTTGATCGCCGGGTCGTCCCACTTGCTGATCTTGCCGTCAAAGATGTCGCTGACGGTCTTCGCGGACAGGTTCAGCTTGTCGACCCCGTCGACGTTGAAGGCCACCGCGATCGGGCTCACGTAGTCGGGGACCTCGAGGGCGTTCACGCCGCCGCAACGCTGCTTGGCGGCGTCGACCTCGCCCGCGGCCGGGTCGAGGGCGGCGTCGGAGCCGGCGAAGTCGATCGCACCGGCGTTGAACTGGGTGACGCCGGCGCCCGAGCCGGACGGGTCGTAGTTCACGGTGACCTTCGAGTTGTCGGTCTGGAAGCCGGCGCGCCAGGCCTTCATCGCGGAATCCTGTGCGCTCGAGCCGGCACCCTTCAGCGTGCCGCTCAGCGAGCTGCTCGAGGTGCTGTTGCCCTCGTTGCCGGCGCCACACGCGGACAGCGCAAGGCCGAGGGTGAGGGCGGCGACGCCAGGGGCGGCGATGCGGCGAAGGACGGTGCGGTTCACTTCGATCTCCTGTTGTCTTCAACGACTGGACATCGCCGAAGGTAGGAATCCGAGATGACACGCCCCCGGTCGCAACGTGAACGGAAGGTGAACGCCAGCCGCCATCTTGGCCGCGGAGGTGCTCAGCCGGCGAGGTGGCGCTCCACCGCGACGACGCGGCCCTTGCGGTGGTGGCAGACGACCATCTCGCCAGGCGCCAGCGGCTCCTCGGCGACGCCGAGCGCGGCCAGGATGTCGGGCAGCACTGGCCGGTGGCTGCACAGCACGGCGCTCTCCTTCTGGGCGAGCAGCATGGCGACGGTCTCGGTGACGGACTCAGGGGTGGCGTCCGCCTCGTCGACTCCGGGGGCCGGCTCGATCTCCAGGACGTGGTCCTCGGCGTACGCCGCGACGGTCTCGACGCAGCGCCTGCTCGGCGAGCTGAGCACCCGGGTGACGCCGTACGCCGACAGCATCGGCACCAGGCAGTCCGCCTGGGCGAGACCCTCGGGAGTCAGCGGACGCCGCTCGTCCGGGCCGTCCCAGGTCGACCGCTTCTGGGCTCGCGCGTGGCGCAGCACGATCAGCGCCGAGGTGCGCTTCGGGTGCCGCTCGACGAGGTCGAGCAGCGCGGCGTCGTCGGCATAGGTCAGCATCCGGCGGGCCTTGTCGAAGCCCATCCAGGCGACCTGGTCGATCTCGGAGTTCGCGGCGTACGCCGAGACGTCGGGGTCACCCATCACCCAGCCGGTCCAGTAGTGCACCTGCTTCGTGCGGCCACCCGAGACCCGGTAGGCCTGCACGGGCAGCGGCCGGCCGAGACGGATCTCGACCCCGCTCTCCTCGACCACCTCGCGGACGGCGGTCGCCGTGACGTGCTCGCCCGGATCCTGCTTGCCCTTGGGCCAGGCCCAGTCGTCGTACTTCGGGCGGTGCACCAGCAGCACCTCACCGCCGTTCGCCCGGCGCAGCACCAGCGCACCTGCAGCGACCACGTCGGGCACCGGAACGGCGCCCGGAGCGCCGAGGTCGGTCGAAGCCATGCGACTAGTCTTCCCGGCAGTCGAGCAATTGGGGAAGCCGCATTGAGCACTCGTCGCCGCGTGGTCGTGTTCACCACCGTGGTCGTCCTCGTGCTGGTCGCCGTCGTGGCGGGCCGCAAGGTGTGGCACGACGCGCACCGCAGCCGGCTCAGCGAGGCGCTCGAGGCCGTGCCCAAGGGCACCCTGCGGCTCGCATTCACGGACTGGGGCGCGGTGCGCAAGGAGCTCGGCGTGCCCGACCAGGCCGCTCCGAGCGCGGGGACCATCGACAAGCTCACCAACAATGCCTACGACAGCGACCTCTCGGCCGCGTCCAGCATCGACGAGTCGACGACCGCGCTGCAGGAGCACTTCGGGTTCTCGCCGGCGACCGTCGACTGGGAGGCGTACGCACAGTCGCGGGCGGGCGCCACGATGGTCGTGCGCGTGCCCGACGGCTTCGACCTCGACAAGGTCACCGGTGACCTCGAGGACCTCGGGTTCACCAAGCCGGCGTCGGCCACCGGGGTCTGGAAGGGTGGTGTCGACCTGGTCGCGTCGATCGACCCGTCGATCACCCCCGAGCTCCAGTACGTCGCCGTGCTGGCCGACCGCCACCTGGTCGTGACCAGCGACACCGAGGACTACGCGAAGCAGGCGGCCGCCGCTGCCGACGGTCGCGCCGACTCGCTCGCCGACGTGGGCTCCACCCGCGACCTCGTCGGCAAGCTCGCCGAACCCGCGGCCGCCATGCTCTGGACCCGCGACTTCGCCTGCGAGGACCTCGCGATGTCCCAGGCCGACGAGGACGGCCAGGCCCAGGCGGAGACGCTGGTCACGAAGGCGGGCGGCGTGCACCCGCTGTCGGGACTGGTGATGGCTATGGCACCGGACCGGACCCTCACCGTCGGTGAGCTCTTCGAGAGCTCCGGGCAGGCCAGGGACGACCTGAGGCCCCGGGCGCGGCTCGCGGTCGGCGAGGCGCCGGGCCGGGGCGGCAGCTTCAGCGACGACCTCGAGCTGATCTCGTCGCGCACCGACGGGTCCGCCGTACTGCTCCGGCTGCGCCCGAAGGAGAAGTCGGGCTTCGTGCTGTCCGCGCTGGACAACGGGCCGGTGCTCTTCGCGACCTGCTGAGCCGTCCGCCGGTGTGCCGGACCGGGCCACCGGAGCCGCTGAGGTGGTGTACCTTGCGACGATTCCCCCTGACGACGGAAGCATGAGGAATGGCCGACGAGACCTCCAGCAGCCACGAACCGGCCGCGCACTACAACCGGGTACACGACGCGTGGCGCCTGATCATGGGCGAGGAGTTCCACTACGGGTACTTCTCGACTCCGCAGACGCCGCTCGACGTGGCGACCGGTGCGCTCACCGGTCAGATGCTCGACCGGGCGCGTATCGCCCCCGGCGACCGGGTGCTCGACGTCGGGTGCGGCACGGGTCGCCAGGCGTGCGATCTCGCGGACAAGCACGGCGCGGACGTCCTGGGCATCACGACCAGTGACAGCGGTGTGGACGCCGCCCGCGCCCTGGCCGCGGAGCGCGGTCTGTCGGGCGCTCGGTTCGAGAACAGGGACGGCACCGACAACGGGCTGCCCGCCGCATCGTTCGACGTCACGTGGGTTCTCGAGTCGTCCCACTTGATGCGCGACCGCGCGGCCCTGCTCGCCGAGTGCGCGCGCGTGCTGGCCCCCGGCGGGCGCATCGTGCTGTGCGACATCATCCGGCGTCGCGAGATCCCGTTCCTCGAGGTGAGGGATCGCCGTGAGCAGTTCGCGACGCTGCGCGCAGCCTTCGGCGATGCCCACATGCATCCGCTGGACTCCTACACGTCCACGCTGGAGCAGCTCGGCCTGACCGTGACCGACAGCACCGACATCACGACGGAGACGCTGCCGACGTTCGCGGCGTGGCGCGCGAATGCCGAGCGACACGAGCCGACGTTGCTCGATCTCATCGGGTCCGAGGCCGTCGACGACTTCGTCCGGTCGACGCACATTCTTGAGGCCTTCTGGCACGACGACACCCTGGGTTACGGAATACTTGCCGCAGCCAAGCCAGCCTGACCCGGTCCGCGTGGGCCGTGATCATCGAGAGGAACCACCGTGGAGACGGACCTCAGCACCGTTCAGGGCGTCATCGAGACGTTTCTCGTCCGCGCGAACAAGAGCCTGGACGGTCTCACCGGCAGCACCACGCTCTGGGGTGACGGCCTGATGCTCGACTCCCTCGAGGCTGCAGAGCTCTCCGCGACGCTCGAGGACACCTTCGGGACCGATCCCTTCTCCTCGGCCGAGGAGATGCCCCAGACCGTGGGCGACATCCTCGCGTTCTACGAGGTCTCCTCGAGCGCATGATCCTGCTGCTCGAACGAGCCGCTGCGGATGCGCCCGACCACCCCGCCGTGGTCACCGGCACTGCCACCACCACGTACGCCGACCTCCTCACGGGTGCACGGCGGGTGGCGGCCGGACTGGTCGCGCGCGACCTGGGCCGGTTCGCGATCGTCGAGTCCGATGCCGCCCTCATCCTCCAGCTTCTCGCGGGAGCCGCGCTCGTCGCGAGCGAGCCGTGCCAGTACCAGGCGGACATCGCGCCGGCGGAGCTCGCCGACCAGGCGGGAGCGCTGAAGCACGACGTCGTGGTGAGC
The DNA here is from genome assembly GCF_054059435.1 of Marmoricola sp. URHA0025 HA25. Taxonomy (NCBI): domain Bacteria; kingdom Bacillati; phylum Actinomycetota; class Actinomycetes; order Propionibacteriales; family Nocardioidaceae; genus Marmoricola; species Marmoricola sp. URHA0025 HA25. The sequence continues at coordinate 3,551,280 of NZ_JBSSCD010000001.1, read as the reverse complement.
AGGCGCACCGACCTGGCCGGCCCGTTCGTCGTCCTCCATCCCGACGAGCTCGCCGCAGCGGAGGCCGATGACCGTCCGGCGCCGGACGGTGCGCAGCCGCTGCTGATCCGCACGACCGGCACGACCGGCGTACCCAAGGCAGCGCGGCACGACTGGACGATCCTGGCGCGGACGGTCGAGAAGGTGCAGCCCCGCCCGGAGCAGCGCTGGCTGCTGGCCTACGGCCCGCACCAGTTCGCCGGCCTGCAGGTCCTCCAGCACGTGCTCGCGAGCCGGGCCACGCTGGTGGCGCCGTTCCCTCGCCAGCCGCGCGACGGCCTGGACGCACTGCTGACGGCGGGCGTGACCTGCCTCAGCGCCACCCCGACGTACTGGCGCTTCCTGCTCGCCGAGGCGCGCGCCCGGCAGGTCGCGCTCCCGGATCTGGAGCAGATCACCCTGGGCGGTGAGGCGAGTCCTCCTGACCTCCTCGAGGAGCTGCGCACGACGTTCCCGGGCGCGCGGATCTCCCAGGTCTACGCGTCGACGGAGTTCGGCTCCGTGGCGTCGGTCCGCGACGGGTTGCCGGGCCTCGACGCCCGCTCGCTGTTCGGCGAGGCGAACCCCTCGGCGCACCTGCGGGTCCACGACGGCGAGCTGTGGGTCCGGGGGAGCGCCGGGATGCTCAGCTATGCCGACGCACCCGGGGACGGCGCGGCTCCGGACGCGGACACCGAGTGGCGCCGCACCGGCGACCTCGTCGAGGTGGTCGGCGACCGGGTGCTCTTCCGCGGCCGGACGACCGAGGTCATCAACGTCGGCGGGGTGAAGGTGCACCCGCTGCCGGTCGAGGAGCGGATCACTGCCCTGGGCACGGTCGCCGCCGCTCGCGTGTTCGGACGTGCGAACCGGCTCACCGGCGCCATCGTCGCGGCCGAGGTGGTGCCCGTCGGCAGCCCCGACGATGCCGACCTCGACGGACTGCGCGAGCAGATCCGCGAAGCCGTCGCCGACCTTCCGCGGGCCTGGCAGCCGCGCAGCGTCGCGTTCGTCGACTCGATCCAGACCCGGGGGGACAAGACCGTGAGAAGGATGGAAGAAGCGTGACCTCAACTCCAGAACCCACTGCCGTGCCCAGGGTCGTCGTCGTCACCGGCGGCAGCCGCGGCCTCGGGGCCGGCATCGTCCAGGGCCATCTCGACGCGGGCGACCGAGTGGCCACCTGCGCGCGCTCCCGGACCGACGAGGTCGACCGGTGGGAGAAGGAGTACCCCGACCGGTTCCTGTTCGGGAAGGTCGACCTGAGCAACCGCGACCAGACCACGGCATTCGTCAACGCGGTGGTCGAGCGCTGGGAGACCATCGAGGTCCTCGTGAACAACGCGGGCGTCGCGCGCGACGGGATCCTGGCGATGGCAGACGACGACGACATCGACATCGTCGTCGACCTGAACCTCAAGGGCACCCTGCACATCACCAAGCTGGTGACGCGCCGGATGCTGGCCCGCAGGCGCGGCCACGTCGTGAACATCTCCTCGATCGTGGGGCTGTCCGGCTACCGCGGGCTGGGGGTGTACAGCGCCACGAAGGCCGCGCTCGACGGCCTCACCCGGGCCCTGGCCCGCGAGCTCGGATCCCGCGGGATCGTGGTGAACTCCATCGCGCCGGGCTACCTGCGCACCGAGATGTCCCACGGCCTCGACGACGCCCAGCTCGACCAGATCGTGCGGCGTACGCCGGCAGGTCGGCTCGGTGAGCCCGCGGACATCGCCCGGATCGTGCTCTTCCTGACCGACCCGGCCAACGACTACATCACCGGCCAGGTGATCGTCGCCGACGGTGGCCTGACCGCCTGACCTGCGCCGCGGGTGCTACTTCGCCCGCCGGCGGCTGTGCTGGGCGATCAGGGTCTCCTGAAGGTCGACCATCGGCTCGTCGTCGGGCGAGGTGTTGCGCGTCCAGGTGCCGTCGGCCTCCAGCTCCCACGCCGAGGTGTGCGCGTCGAACGCGAGGTCGAGCAGAGCCGTGACCTGTTCGATGCCGCCCTGGTCGGGCAGCCGCACCAGCACCTCGACGCGGCGGTCGAGGTTGCGGTGCATCATGTCGGCGGACCCCATGTAGACCCGCGGGTCGCCGCCGTTGCCGAACCAGTAGATCCGGCTGTGCTCGAGGAACCGGCCGAGGATCGAGCGGACCCGGATGTTCTCCGAGAGGCCCGGGACGCCCGGCCGCACCGCGCAGATCGCCCGGATCAGCAGGTCGACCTCCACGCCGGCCTGCGACGCGTGGTACAGCTCGTCGACGACGGCCTCGTCGACGATGGAGTTCGCCTTGATCCGGATCCGGCCCTGGCGGCCCGCACGCTGGTGGGCGACCTCTGCCCGGATGTGCTCGATCAGGCCGCTGCGGGCCGAGTCGGGCGCGACCATCAGCTCGTCGTACGACGCGTTGCGCGAGAAGCCCGACAGGTTGTTGAAGAGGTGCGCGACGTCCTCGCCGATCGCCTCGTTGGTGGTGAGCAGGCCGAGGTCCTCGTAGAGGCGGGCCGTCTTCGGGTTGTAGTTGCCGGTGCCGATGTGGGTGTAGCGACGGATGCCGTCCGGCTCGTCGCGCACCACCATCGCCAGCTTGCAGTGCGTCTTCAGCCCGACCAGCCCGTAGACCACGTGGCAGCCCGCCTGCTCGAGCTTGCGGGCCCAGCGGATGTTGGCCTCCTCGTCGAACCGCGCCTTGATCTCGACGATCACCAGCACCTGCTTGCCGGCCTCTGCGGCGTCGACCAGGGCGTCAATGATCGGTGAGTCGCCCGACGTGCGGTAGAGCGTCTGCTTGATCGCCAGCACGTGCGGGTCGGCGGCGGCCTGCTCGAGGAACCGCTGCACCGAGGTGCTGAACGAGTCGTACGGATGGTGCAGGAGCACGTCGGACCGCCCGACCGTTTTGAAGACGTCGACCGGCGAGGCCGACTCGACGGGGGCGAGCAGCGGATGCGTCGCGGCGAGGAACGGGCGGTACTTCAGGTCCGGCCGGTCGAGGTCGGCGATGTCGTGCAGTCCGCGCAGGTCGAGCGGGCCGGGCAGCCGGAAGACCTCGGCGTCGCTGATGCCGAGCTCGGAGACCAGCAGGTCGAGGACCTCCTCGTCGATCGACTCCTCGACCTCGAGCCGCACCGGCGGTCCGAAGCGCCGGCGCAGCAGCTCCTTCTCGAGGGCCTTGAGCAGGTTCTCCGCGTCGTCCTCCTCGACCTCGAGGTCCTCGTTGCGGGTGACCCGGAACGTGTGCACCTTCACCACTTCCATGCCCGGGAACAGCCGCTTGAGGTGCTCGCCGATCACGTCCTCGAGCGGTACGAAGCGCTGGTTGCCGAGCGGCACGAACCGGCTGAAGATCGGCGGTACCTTCACCCGCGCGAAGTGCTCCTTGCCGGTCTTCGGGTTGCGCACCAGCACGGCGAGGTTGAGCGAGAGCCCGGAGATGTAGGGGAACGGGTGGGCCGGGTCGACCGCCAGCGGAGTCAGCACCGGGAAGACGCGTTCCTTGAACACCTTCTTGGCGATGCGCTGCTCGTCCTTGTCCAGGGACTCCCAGCGGACGATCTCGATGCTCTCGTCGCAGAGCGCCGGGATGACCCCGTCGCGAAACACCCGTGCGTGCCGGGTCGAGAGGTCCGCGGTCTTCTCGAGGATCTGCTGGAGCACCTCGCGCGGCATCAGCCCGGACGCTGCCTTCACGGCGACACCGGCGGCGATGCGGCGCTTCAGGCCGGCCACGCGCACCATGAAGAACTCGTCGAGGTTGCTTGCGAAGATGGCGAGGAACCGGACTCGTTCCAGCAGGGGCAGGCTCTCGTCCTCGGCCAGCTCCAGCACCCGCTGGTTCAGGCGCAGCCAGGAGAGCTCACGGTCCAGGAAGCGGTCGGCAAAGGTCAGGTCGAGGTCGTCGGCCTCGGGGACGTACGGCGGGTCCACGTCGAACGCGTCGGCGACGACGCGGAGGCTGGAGTCGAGGGGACCTTCCTCGGCGCTGGCGCCCACCGTCGAGGGGAACGACTCGATGCTCATGTGAGCAGTCTGACAGCACAACTTGAACGGGAGGTGACGTACGTTCAGGGCCATGGTCTCCCTCCCCCTGGCCGTCGAGGGCGCGGTCCTGCGCGCAGCCATGGCCCTGCCTGAGCCGGTCCAGCGGGCACTCCTGCGCAAGCCGGTCGTCATCGACGGGCAGCGGCTGGCGACGGAGACGCAGCTCCTCCTCGCGCTCCAGCGGCTGGCCGGCGAGCCGGGGCTGGCCGTGCGCCCGCTGGCGGAGTCGCGGGCAGCGGTCCGCAGGCAGTCGGCAGCGGCGGGTGGGCGCCAGCCGATCGGCGCGCTCCGCGACCTCGTCGTCGACGGTGCCGACGGGCCGCTGGCAGCCCGGCTCTACATCCCGTCCTCACGGCTCGGGCCCGACCCGGCGCCGACTCTGATGTTCATCCACGGCGGCGGGATGGCCACCGGCGACCTCGACAGCCACGACCCCGCCTGCCGCCACCTGGCCGAGCACTCTGGTGTGCAGGTGCTCTCGATCGACTACCGGCTGGCGCCGGAGCACCCGTTCCCCGCGGCGGTGGACGACTGCTTCTCGGCGTACCAGTGGCTGGTGAAGAACGCAGCCGCGGTGGATGCCGACCCCGAGCGGCTCGCGGTGGGGGGCGACTCCGCGGGTGGCTACCTCTCCGCGACGACCGCGATCCTGGCCGCCGAGGCCGGCCTGCCCCTGGCCTTCCAGCTGCTCGTCTACCCGGCCACCGACTTCGTGAACGTGTCGCGCAGCTACCGGCTCTTCGGCGGCGGCGGGTTCTACCTCGGTTCCGAAGGGATGGGACGCTGCAGCGACTGGTACTTCCCCGACCCCGCCGGACGGCATCACCCGCTCGGCTCCGTGCTGCTCCGCGACGAGCTTCCGCACGACCTCGCGCCCGCCCACGTCGTCACCGCCGGCTTCGACCCGCTGCGCGACGAGGGCGAGGCGTACGCCGACCTGCTGGCCGCGCACGGCGTCGCGGTGACCCGGAAGCGCTACCCCTCGATGATCCACGGCTTCTTCAACATCGTCGGCGTCGGTCGGGAGACCCGGGCGCTCGATGGCGAGATCGCGCAGCGGCTCGCCGAGGCGTTGCGCTAGCAGACGTCCCCCGGGCTCCACAACCGGGAGTCCGGCTCCGGTCCGCCGCCGTTCGGGCGATGACGAAGGCGACATTCGCGCTGAATCGCACGAGCTGCGGCAATTACGGTGTTCCACAGTTCCGGGACTGCTACGTTCACCGCCGCTTCCATTCTCGAGTGATTCCAAGGGGGATCCATGAAGTCTGTCTTCACCAGGTCGGCCGTCGGCCGCCGCGCCGCCGCGGGCACCGTGCTCACGCTGGCCGCCGCCACGCTGAGCCTCGGCGTCGCCGGTTCGGCCAGTGCCATCTCGACGATCGACCTGCAGGGCACCGTCACCGGCGTGGGCGGCACTCCGCTCGAAGGCATCCACGTGGAGGTGTACGACGCTGCGACGGGCGACTCGGTGGAAACGGTGCACAGCGATGCGCTCGGACACTACGAGTTCGACGACCTGGTTGCCGGTCAGTACAAGGTGTGGGTGGAGGACCACAACACCTTCGACTACGCCGACACGACCTACTACCTGGACCGCTGGTACGGCGGCACCCGGTCGATCGGGACCGCGACGCCGGTGACCGTCGTCGCGGACAGTGACGGCACCCTCAACCTCCCGCTGACGCAGGCGGGGATCGTCACCGGCACTCTCTCGGCGCCCGACGGCCACGAGTTCACCGACGGCTGGGACCTCGATGTCTTCACCTCCGACCTGAGGGTCGCGAACTACACGGTGGCGACGAGCGGGATCAACTTCAAGGTCGCGACCGACCCGGGCTCCGTGCGGATCGGAGGCGACGGCTGGGACAGCAACGTCACCGGTCCGGACACCTACTACCTCGAGACCTGGTGGAGCGGAGCGGACACCCCCGCCGCCGCGACGCCGATCACGGTTGCCTCGGGCCAGACGGTTTCCGGCATCAACCTCCGCCCGACCAACGTCCTGACCGCACGACAGGCTCCGCAGATCTCCGGGGTCGCGGCAGTCGGCCGCGTGCTGACCGCCAAGCCCGGGACATGGGCTCGAAACGCCGGCACCGAGTTCAGCTACACCTGGAAGCGCGGGACCACGGTCGTCGGCACGGGCGCGACGTACACGCCGACGGTGGCCGACTTCGGCTCCCGCCTGGTCGTGGACGTCCGCGCGGTCAACACCGACACCGACTTCAACGGGCCCGCAGTGCAGAACGCCGGCGAGGCGGTCTCGCTGCAGACCGACGTCGTCCGCTACCCGGCCGACGCCAAGGGCACGGCGAAGGCATTCGCCGGTCACAAGGTGCGGTTCGGGGTGAAGATCGTCTCGGCCAAGCAGTCGCCCGTGAAGGGCAAGGTCGTCGTGATGCGCGGCACCAAGGTCGTCCACAAGGCGGTCAAGCTCGTCAAGGGCAAGGCCGTGATCCTCGTGAACGGGCAGCCGAAGGGCAAGCAGGTCTACACGGTGCTCTACAAGGGCAACAGCCTGCTCGCGAAGGCGACGAAGACCTTCACGGTCCGCGTCCGCTGAGCAAGGACCACATGGCGAACGGCCCCGGGGCTCATCCCGGGGCCGTTTCGCGTCCCGGCTCGCCTCACTAGCAGACCTCGTCGGCACTCGACAACCGGGAGTTCGGCTCGAACGCGACGCTGTTCGGTGGATGACGAAGAGGACATTCGCGGTGAATCGCCTGACCTCGGCCATTTACGGTGCTCGCGAGTTCCGGCACTGCTACGTTCACCGCCGCTCCCATTCTCGAGTGATTCCAAGGGGGATCAATGAAGTCTGTCTCCACCAGGTCGACCGCCGGCCGACGTGCGGCCGCCGGCACCGTGCTGGCGCTCACTGCCGCGACGCTCGGCCTCGGCCTCGCGGGCCCGGCCAGTGCTGCCAACACGATCGAGCTGCAGGGCACGGTCACCGATGCGGCCGGCGCACCGCTGGGCAACGCATTGGTCAGCGTCTTCAACGCCACCACCGGCGACCCGATCGACGACATCGTGACCAGCCCGGACGGCACGTACTCGTTCGCCGCCTTGCCCGCCGGCCCCGTGAAGGTCGAGTTCGAGGCCGAGGACCCCGGGTCCTTCCCGGTGACGCTCAACTCGCCGTTGCCGCACGAGGTCCGCTGGTCCGGCGGGTCCCGCTGGTTCAAGGGAGCCGCCGTCGTCAACGTGACGGTCGATCCGGCGGCGCCCGCGACGGCGAACGCGAAGCTGCCGCTGACCGCCTCCGTCTCGGGCAACATCCGGGTCGGGGCCGACGCGCACGTCCCCACTGGTGGCGGTGGCACCTTCGGAGTGTTCCCGGTCGACAACGACGGTGATCTCTTCAGCGCCCTGTTCACGGGCGAGGGCGAGTTCACGGATGCGGCAACCGGCAACTACCGGATCGTCCTCGATCCGACCGGCCCGGTTCGCCTCTACGCACTCGGCCAGGACGCGGACGTGTCGTACCTGTCCCAGTACTGGGTGGATGCCGACACCTATGCCGAGGCGACCCCGGTCTCCCTGGCCGCGGGAGTCAACGTCACCGGCGTCAACTTCCGGCTCACCGACGCGCTGCGCGCCCGGCAGGCGCCTTCGATCGGCGGCTACCCGACGGTCGGGGTCCCGCTCTCGGCGAACCCGGGTCGCTGGACACGCAATGTCGGCACCGAGTTCTCGTACTCCTGGCTCCGGGACGGCGCCCAGGTGGGCACCGGCGCGACGTACACGCCGACGGCCGCTGACCTCGGGAAGCGGCTGACCCTGGTCGTCACGGCGGCCGGCGGTGACGGCTTCGGTGAGTACACCGGTCAGTCCACGACCGTGACCTCCGATGTCGTGAAGTACGGCGCCACCGAGAAGGTGAAAGCCAGGGCTCACGCCGGCCGCAAGGTGGCGCTCGGCATCAAGCTCGTCTCGGCCAAGCAGTCGCCGGTGAAGGGCAAGGTCGTCGTCATGCGCGGCACCAAGGTCGTGCACAAGGCGGTCAAGCTGGTCAAGGGCAAGGCCATCGTCGTGCTGAAGAACCAGCCGAAGGGTCGTCAGACCTACACGGTGCACTACAAGGGCAACAGCACGCTGGCTCAGGTCGACAAGACCTTCACCGTGCGTGTGCACAAGTGAGCTAGCACCACACGCGAACGGCCCCGGGGTGCTCCCCGGGGCCGTTTCGCTACGTGGTCAGCGCGTCGCGCCGCGGTATTGCACCTCGGTGCGCACCGTCGTGAAACCTTGCCGCTCGTACACGGCGATCGCCGGGTCGTTGTCGCCGTCGACGTAGAGGATCACCTCGTCGACCCCCTGCGTGGCCAGGTGTCGAAGCCCGACGTTGGTGAGCAGGGTGCCCAGGCCCCGCCCGGCGGCCTTCGGGTTGGCGGCGACGACGTACACCTCGCCGTACGGCGGGTCCTCGTCGCGGTGCACCTTCGTCCAGTGGAAGCCGAGCACGGGCACTTCGGGGTCGTCGTCCTCGGGGACCGCCAGGAAGAGGCCTGCCGGGTCGAACCAGGCCTCGGACACCCGCTCCCGGAAGTCCTCGTGCGTCATGTGGCCCTGCTCGGGGTGATGCGCGAACGCCGCCGCGTTGACCGCGAGCAGCGCGTCCTCGTCCTCGGGCAGGAACGTGCGGATGCGCACGCCCGGCGGCACGGTCGCGTCGGCGACCGGCAGCGAGGTCGGCCGGCTCATGATCCGCAGCTCTCGCTCCTTGGGGATCCCGAAGCGCGCCGCGATGCGGGCCGCTCCCGGGTGGTCTGCGTGGGACCACGCCTCCACCCGGTCGGTGGCGGCGAGGGCCGCCTCGGCCAGTGCGGTGCCGATGCCGTGACCGCGCGAATCGGGGTGCACCGCGAGGTCGAGGAGCTGCCCGTGCAGCAGTGCGAAGCCACCCTCGCCGAGCCACAGCGAGGCGTCGCGCAGGCCGCGGTACTTCAACTGCAGGCAGGCCTGCTCGTTGAGCGTGATGACGCCGTCGGCCGCGTCGCAGGCCTCGGCGATCCGCCTGACCTCGGCGGCCGGACCGCCGCCGTCGTCCGTGCCGAACTCGTCGACGCCGATCTGCCTGATGCCGGGGGACACTTGTCCGGTCACTGTGCGGGCACGTCCTCGTGGTCGCGTTGGGAGTCCTTCGGAGGCAGCACGAAGCGGTAGCCGACGTTGCGCACCGTGCCGATCAGGGACTCGTTCTCCGGGCCGAGCTTCGCGCGGAGGCGGCGTACGTGCACGTCGACGGTGCGCGTGCCGCCGAAGTAGTCGTAGCCCCAGACCTCCTGGAGCAGCTGCTCGCGCGTGAAGACCCGGCCGGGGTGCTGGACGAGGTACTTGAGCAGCTCGAACTCCTTGAAGGTGAGGTCGAGCGTCCGCTTGCCGAGTCGCGCGGTGTACGTCGCCTCGTCGACCACGACCTCACCGCTGCGGATGATGTGCGCCTCGGGGTCGTCACGATCCTGGGCGTCGCGACGCCCGAGCGCGATCCTCAGGCGCGCGTCGATCTCGGCAGGTCCGGCGTCGTCGAGGATGACGTCGTCGATCCCCCAGTCGGCGGCGACGACGGCGAGGCCGCCCTCGGTCACGATCAGCAGCACCGGCTGCACCGATCCGGTCGTGCGGATCAGCCGGCACAGGTCACGGGCGTGCGCGAGCTCGCGACGCCCGTCGATCAGCACCACGTCAGAGGCAGGTGCCTCCAGCAGCGCGCTTCCCTCCGCCGGGAGGATCTTCACCTGGTGGGGGAGGAGCGCGAGCCCGGGCAGCACGTCGGCCGAGGGCTGAGTCGTGCTCGTCAACAGGAGCAGTGTGCTCACGGCCCCCCTCGCTTCGCATCGGGCAGCCACGAGCACTCGAGGCTGTGCTGAACTTTGAGCTCGCTTCGCTCGCTCAAGGGTGGGCACCTCCTCCGGGGCCGACTGCGATGAGGCAGGATATCGGAGATGGGCGCGCTCACACGCCAGGCCGACTCACCAGCCGGACAGGTCCGGCTGCGGTACTGGGCCGCAGCCCGCGCGGCAGCCGGTGTCACCGAGGACGTCGTCGAGCTCTCGGAGCCGTGCACCTTGGCAGAACTGAAGTCCCGGGCGCTGGACCTGCACGCCTCGTCCGCACAGTTCGGCGCGGTGCTCGCGACGTGCTCCGTGCTCCTGGGCGATCGTCCCGTGAACACCGGCGATCCCGCGACGGTGATGGTCGCGCCGGGCGACACCGTGGAGTTCCTGCCGCCGTTCGCCGGCGGCTGACTGCGACCGGGCCACGCGACCGGGTTGCTAGCCGACTCCGGCGTCCGCGGTCCGCGACGGGCCCGCGACCAGGGACCGGCGGATCGTCGCCGCGGTGCCCTGCCACGTCATCCGGTCGGTGAACCGGCGCGCGGCATCGAGGTGGTCGGTGTCCAGCACCGTCGCCTGCGCGATCGCCTCGGCCAGCGCCTCCGGCGCCACGGATCGGGTCGTCACCGCGTGGCCACCGGTGACCTCGGCAAGGGCTAGGTCGGCCGACACCACGACCGGGATGCCCATCCGCATCGCCTCGACCGCAGGCAGCCCGAACCCCTCGAAGTCCGAGGGGTACACCACGAGCCGCGCGCCGGCGAAGCACTCCCGGAACCGGTCGTCGTCGAGCCACGGCATCAGCTCCACGCGATCGCTCACGCCGAGCGCAGCGACCCGCTCGGTCGCCGCCGCGCGGTCGCGCTCGCCCATGCCGACGAGCCGGAGCGACCACTCGCTGCCGACCAGCTGGTGGCGGCACGCATGGGCCCACGCCTCCACGACGGCGCCGGCGTTCTTGTTGGCGAAGTGCCCGAAGGCCAGCGCGTACGGCGGGCCGGTGGGCTCCACCGGCGGCCAGCCGTCCACGTGGTCGGCGCCGAGCACGGCGGCGACGCCGTGCCGGGCAAGGCGCGGGTGACGTCGACGGAGGTCGTCGAGCGTGCGCTCGCTGATCGTGCAGATCGCGTCGGCCGTCCTCAGGCTCCAGCCCCACGAGACCCGCCGGGCGATCCGCCGGGACAGCGGGAACTGCTGTGGCCGCACCTCGTGCCTGAGGTCGTAGAGGATCACCGCGCGTGGGGCCGCGGTCCCGGCCAGGCTGCTCGCCGGCACCCCGACGAGCACGGCGTCCGCGTGAAGTCGTGCGGCGGCCCGGCGTACCCCCACCGAGCGCAGCCACAGGCCGCCGAGCGGTCCGCGCGGACGGGCGAGCCGGACCGTGCGGACGCCCTCGGGCAGGGCGAACGCCGGTCCGTCCGGACCGCTGAGGACGGTGATGGTGTCGTCGCCGGCGGCGGAGACCCAGCCGCGGAGCACGTTCTCCACCACGATGCCGGAGCTCCCGGTGTCGACCGCGACGGCATCGACGACCAGGTGCATGAGCTGTCCTCCGGGTACACATGACGATCGGCGCGGATGTGAGACCTTATCCGGTCACGAGCGCCCGTTGCCGATACTCTGACCGCGTGAGCACGTGCCCCATCGTCGACGGCGTCGACGCCCATGACGCCGCGTCGAGGTCTCTCACGGCCTGCTCGCCGACGGTGACATCGGGCCGACGAGCCGGCTGCTGAGCGCGTGGAGGCCACCGAACGCCGGGTCCTGACCGCGGCACTGGTCCTGGTCGCCCTGCTCCTGACGGCGGTCGCCACCAGCGGACCCGTCGGAGCCGTCGCTGCATGTCTCGTGGCAGTCCTGATCGTCGCGCTCGCAGCCCTGGGCAGGGAGCGGGTCGCGATCGTCGCCCTCGCGGCCTGTTTCGCGACCGCGCCGATGTACCGGGGCCTCGGGGGCATCGCGAACGTCGCCACCCCGACCGACCTGCTGATGTTGCTCGCCATGTTCCTGCTCATCCCCGAGGTGATCAGCCGGCAGGCCCGCCTGCCCGGCGTCTACGTGGCGTCCCTCGCTGTCCTCGCCGGCATCGGCCTGATCGCCTCGGCGACGAATCCGTCGGCGGTGGGCAGCGTGGTCTTCCTGGCGCAGTGGCTGCTGTGCCTGGGCCTGCTGCCGGCGGTCCTGGTGATGTGGCAACCGAGCGGTCGTGTCGTGGACGGCTTGCTCGCGTCCTACCTGGCCGGCCAGATGGTCAGCCTGCTGTTCGCGTTCGCCCGCGGTGCTGCCATCAACGGCCGTTACCAGGGCCTCAGCCACCACCCCAACGACTTCGGGCTCGCCGGTGCCACCTGCATCGCGATCATCGTCTTCCTGATTCCCAGGCACACGTCCGCCGGTGCCCGCGTGATCCTCGCCGGGCTCGCGTTCGCGAGCCTGGTCTCGCTGATCATCAGCGGCAGCCGAGGCGCCACGGTCGCGACGGCTGCGGTCGTCGTGCTGATCCCGCTGGTCGAGCGATCGAGCGTCTGGACCTTCCTCGGTGTGGCCGGGGGAGCCCTCGGCCTGGCGATGCTCCCCTACCTGCTCGAGATCGGTGGCCAGGGCGGCTCGCTGGCGCGTCTCGCCGGCGATCCGACGGCCGCCGTCTCCGACTCGGTACGCGAGACCGCGCTCGTCGAAGGCTGGCATCGCTTCCTGGGCTCGCCGTTCATCGGCACCGGCCTGGACATCGTCGTCGGGACGTACCACAACATGTTCCTGACGGTCGCCGCGGCGGTCGGTGTGTTCGGGCTCGCCGCGTTCCTCGTCGCCTGCTACGTCCTGATCCGTCCACTGATCTCGACCCATCCGCTCCGCCGACTCTCCTACCTGCCGCTGGTCTTCCTGGTTGCCGGCATCACCTTCCCCGGCCTGCTCGACCGCACGATCGTGGTGCCAATGGCTCTCGCGATCCTGGCGGCCGTGGAGCTGACCGCTCCTGCGGCCGAGCCGCCGACCCAGATCCCCGACCGGAGGCCCGTCGCCGTCCCCGAGCGCCGTCCGTGGAGCGTGCGATGACGTCGGTCGTCCTGATCGGCTTCAACCGGCCCGAGCACACCCGGCGCACGCTCGACGCGATCCGGGCGGTCGCGCCCGAGCGCATCTTCCTCGTCGCCGACGGCCCGAGGGAGGGTCGGGCCGACGACGCCGTCCTGTGCGCCGAGGTCCGCGCGGCGATGGACTCGGTCGACTGGCCGTGCCGCGTTGATCGGCGGTACAGCGACGTCAACCTCGGCTGCGAGGGCAACGTCGAGACCGGCCTGGACTGGGTGTTCGGTCAGGTGGAGGACGCGATCGTCCTGGAGGACGACTGCGTCGCAGACCCCTCGTTCTTCGCGTACGCCGCCGACCTGCTCGACCGCTACCGCGACGACGCTCGCGTCTGGCAGGTCGCAGGCAACTCGCACGGCGTCCCGCCACAGCGCTTCGGCGACGACAGCTACCGGTTCGCGGCGTGGGCGAGCGTGTGGGGCTGGGCGACGTGGGCGGACCGGTGGCAGCGGCACCGGGCGGTGTTCCCCCGGGACCACCGGGGCAGTGACGGCCTCGCGCCGGTGCGCACCGAGCCGGCGAGGCCCAGTCCTGAGCTGCTGGTCACGCGTGCCGGCCGCGCACACTTCGCCGAGGCAGCGACCTCCGACGACGTCGTCCGGCACGGCTGGGACAAGCAGTGGTGGCTGACCATGCTCACCGAAGGAGCGCTGGCGGCGACGCCGGCGGTGAACATGGTCCAGAACGTCGGCTTCGGTGCCGGCGCAACCCATGGCGTCTACGAGCGGGACACCGATCCTGCGCGACCGATGCCGCTGCCCCTGCGTCATCCGGAGGTCGCGCTGGACGTCGAGGTCGAGCGCGAGCTCGAGCTGCTGATCAGCCGGATCGGCGGCCGGACCGTCGACCGCGTCCGACGCGTGGTCACCAACCCGCACCTGCGCCGGGTCGCGCGTGCGATCCTGCACAGCGAGACGAGTGCCCGGGCAACCCGCCTTGCCTCCCGCGTGACCGACCGACGAGGAGCCGCCCGTGGCGACTGACGTGCCAGTTGTCCTGATCGCGTTCAATCGACCGCGCGTCACGGAGCGCGTGATCGACGCGTTCCGCCGCGTGCAGCCGTCGCGGATCTTCGTCATCGCCGACGGTCCGCGGCCGGGCAGCTCCGACGACGCCGAGCGCTGCACCGCCGTACGCGAGCTGATCGAGACCATCGACTGGGACTGCAAGGTCGAGAAGCGGTACGCCGAGTCCAACATCGGCCTGGAGGCGAACGTCGAGCTCGGCCTCGACTGGGTCTTCACGCAGGTCGACCGGGCGATCGTGTTCGAGGACGACTGCATCCCGGACCCTTCGTTCTTCCGCTACTGCGAGGAGCTGCTCGACCGCTACGAGGAGGACCAGCGCGTCTGGCTCCTGGCCGGCGACAAGAAGCTGGTGCCGTTCGAGGCGTTCAAGGGGCAGAGCTACGCGTTCAGCAGCTGGGCGAGCGTCTGGGGCTGGGCGACGTGGGCCGATCGCTGGGAACGGCATCGTGCGCTGTTCCCCCGCGACCACGCGGGCGCAACCGAACGGGTCGACCAGCGACCGCGCACCGCCGATGCCGTCCGCACGGTGCCGGCACCGCCGGCCGAGGGATCGCTGGTGACCGACGCCGGGCGTCGGCACTTCCTCAACGTCTCCTTGACCACCGACGGTGACGAGTACGGCTGGGACCACCACTTCTGGGTCACGATCATGTCGCAGGCCGGATTGTGTGCGACCCCGTCGCTGTACATGATCGAGAACGACGGCTTCGGGCCCGACGCGACCCACACGCGCGCCAACCGCCAGCCACGGCCGGCGCAGCAGATGGCGTTCCCGCTGGTCCACCCGCCTGCGGTCGCGCTCGACCGCGAGGTCGAGATGGAGCTCGAGCTCGTCCTGCTGCGCATCGACGGCAAGATGTCCCGGCTGGCCAAGCAGATCGTGCGGCCCCTGTGGCTGCGCAAGGTCGTGCGCCGGATCATCACGCAGCGGGTCGTCTGGCGGTTCGTCCGCAAGCTCGTCGCCCGCTGAGAGCGGCGCGGTCGCGTCAGCCGCGCAGCTTCTGTCGTGCCTGCAGAACGGCGTTGCGCGCCGTGCGCGCCTTGCGGTTCAGCGAGGAGGACAGCAGCAGCCGCGTCCGCGGGCTCACGCTGTTGCGGTGGAAGAGGTGCCAGTTGCGGCCGTTGGTGGTCAGCCGGTAGCCCAGGGCGTCGCCGACGTGCCGCAGCGACTCCTCGGTGTGCAGCGTGATGTGCTGACCGACGTCGGGCATGTAGTACCACCAGTCCGCCACCCGCGGCGCTGGGTCGGGCACCAGCTCGGTCGTGAAGAGCAGCAGGTCGCTGCGCTTGGCGATCCCCGCCAGCTCCTCCCTCGGGCTCGCGAGGTGCTCCATCACCTCGAAGGCCGTCACCAGGTCGACCCTGCCCTCTCCGTCGTCGCGGAAGTCGCGCGCGAAGACGGGCTGGGCGTACGCGTCGTGGTGCCAGTAGTCGTGTCCCTTGTCGCGCATGACCTGGGTGAGCACGCCGTACCCGCCTGCCCAGTCCAGGAAGCGGCCGCCGGTCAGGCCTTCGAAGCGGATGACCGCCGAGGCGATCGCGCTGTAGCGGCGTGCCCGTCGCAGCAGGCCGACGTCGGCGTCGTGGATCGGGCTCGCGTAGGCCTCCTCCAGCCACGGGGTGTCCCGGGCGGCGACGAGCCCGCACTGCCGGCAACGGTGGTAGGTGGCATCGTGGTGCGCGAGCACGACGGCTGTGTCGAAGAGCTCCATCGACCCGTCGCAGGCGGGGCAGAGGGCCCGGGAGTCACTCACTGGAGACCGCCCGCGATCGGCCGCTCGAGCACGCGGACCACCTGCGCCGGACTGCCCGAGACCACGGCGAGGTCGGGCACGTCCTTGGTGACGACGGAGTTGGCTCCGACCACCGCGCCGTCGCCGACGTGGCAGTCCTGCAGGACCATCGCGTGCGCTCCCAGGAACACGTCGTCCCCGATGTAGGTCGGCCGGCTCGGATCGAGCGGATCGGTGAGCCGCATCGCTCCGACCTGGGTGCCGGTGTTCACCCGCAGGTTGCGGCCCGCGCGGACGTCTGCGCCGATGGTGACGCCGGTGCCGTGGGCCAGCACGAAGCCCGGACCGATCTGCGCCTTGGGGTGGATGTCGGCCCCTGCCCACACGATCGCCATCGACTTCAGCAGGTACGCCAACGGCCACAGCGGCGTGCCGCGGAGCGATGACCCGATCCGGAACATCACCAGGGCGTGCACCTGCGGGGCGATCGAGGACCGGGCGAGCAGGTAGACCCAGAACCTCAGGCCCGTGCGGCGACCGCCGTCGACGCTGGCCCTCAGGTCCTCGGCCAGGATCTTCAGCATCAGTCGGTGCCTTCCGTCGTGTGGGGGGCGGTGCGACAAGGCGTCGTCATCACGACCTCTTCCGCGCGCGTACGTCGAGCACGATGCGCGGCGCCAGCGGGCCCCGGACGGCGAGGTCCATCGCCTTGGCAGCCGGTGGGAGAGCCCACTGCGGCGTGCGCAATGATGCGAGGTAAGCCTCCGACGACAGGGAGTACCGCGCCTGCGGCTGCACCTGTACGTCGACGAACCCATGGCGCTCGAGCAGGGCAGTGACGCTGCGGCGGGTGTGCAGGATCCGGTGGTGGATCGCGAGCCGCCGGTCCGAGAGCCGGCTCCACCTTCCGCCGGTGACCGACTTCGCCCCGATCAACACCCTGTCGGCGAGGGTGCGGTGCGGCGTCTGGAGGAACAGCACGCCGCCGGGCTTCAGCAGCGACGCCACGTCGCCGACCATCGCATCGCCGTGGTCGGTGTGGGCGAGGACGCACCACATGGTCACCGCGTCGACCTCTCTCGTGCCGGTCAGCGTGCTCAGGTCCCCGAGGTCGAGGTCGACCGCGTAGCGACGCTTGGCGGTGAGGATCGCGCCCTCGAGGATGTCGTTGCCCCCGACCTCGAAGCCGAACTCGTCACGGGCGAGGGCGAGGAACTCGCCGTCGCCGGCCCCGACGTCGTAGAGTCGCGGGCGCTCAACACCCTGCAGCTCTGAGCCGAGCCACTCCAGCTGCCGCTTCCACTCGTGGGTCCCGACCGTCTCGCGCTTGTTGTCCACCCAGGTGTCCACATAGTTCTCCGGGACCTCGTCGACGCTGAGCGTCGCCGGGAGGCGCGGCGCGTCGGCCAGCCAGCAGGCCCCGCACGACCGGCACCGGGCGACGATCTGGAACTGCGTGTGCGACTTCGGACCCACGGTCGTGTGCGTCGACTCGCAGGCGGGACAGCGGACGGATCCCGCCTGCTGACGTGGCTGTGTGCGCGGGGACATGGCCACGGATGCTACCCGCCGCGGGCCGGTCGCATGGCCAGTACGATTCGGCTGGTCCGAGGACGTGGTGCCTCGTCCTCGATCGGCCCTCAGCCGCAGCGAAGGAGTGGGTGTGCGAGCAGAACTGCGCGGCCGGCTGCGACAGCTGCGCGATCGCTGGGTCGA
Organism: Marmoricola sp. URHA0025 HA25; assembly: GCF_054059435.1. Taxonomy (NCBI): domain Bacteria; kingdom Bacillati; phylum Actinomycetota; class Actinomycetes; order Propionibacteriales; family Nocardioidaceae; genus Marmoricola; species Marmoricola sp. URHA0025 HA25. The sequence goes on along the minus strand of NZ_JBSSCD010000001.1, from coordinate 3,533,812 downwards.
CCAGACCCTCGTCCGCGTCGAGCGCGCACGCGCCGACCTGGCAGGCGGGACGGGCGACGTCCTGGTCCTGGGGGAGAGCTCCTGCCTTGCGTGGGCCCACGAGGACACCGACCGCAGGCTGGTCCCCGAGCTGATCGGCGAGGCGACCGGTGCCCGTGTCGTCACCGTCGCAGGTGCCGGCTACGACGCGCGGATGTTCGGCGAGGTCCTCCGGGTGCTCGGCCTGCTCCAGGAGCGCCCCCGGGCGCTCGTGCTCGCGATCAACGTCCGGACGAACACCGCTGTCCACGTGACTCGGCACCCACTTCACGGGCATGCCCGCTCCCGGGAGGCTCTGGCCCGGCTGTCCCCGCCGATCGGCCGGATCCGAGCCGTGGCCCGCGGAGGCGGGCCGCGGCACGGCGAGATCCGGGCCTTCCGCGAGCTCCCGGTCGAGACGCGCTGGGGCGGTGCGGCCACCATCGACGGCTATCTGTCACGACTGGAGGGATACGGGCCGCCTCCGTGGCCCGTCGAGATCGAGCGGCTGCGCTTCGACTACTTTCACGGCGAGGTGGTCGGTGAGGACAACGGCGGGCTCGCGGCGCTGGGCGCGCTCGGTCGGCGACTCACCGAGTACGGCGTACCTGCCGTCGCGTACTGGGCGCAGCCGCCGGTGCAGCGCGGGGAGGAGCTCTTCCCCGGTGAGTTCGCCGCCCACGTGCAGACCAACCTCGCGCGGGTCGAGACAGCTCTGCTCGGCGACTCGGTCGGCCCCGACGCGTTCCTCAAGCCCGTCCTCGAGGAGCCGGACTTCCAGGACCACAGGAACGGCACGGAGCACTACTCGTTCACCGGTCGCGCGAAGGTGGCGGACGACGTCGCGAAGGCGCTCGCACGGCTCGGTCTCTGACCGGCGCTGTTGCTAGGATCCGCCGGTGCGTGACTTGCTGACCACCCTGGCGTTCCTGCTGCCGTTCAGGCGCCTGAAGATCAAGCTGCTCAACCTGGTGGGCCACGACATCCACCCGTCGGCGAACGTCGGGATCTGCCTGGTTCGCCACGTGAACCGCTTCGAGCTGGCCGAGAACGCGACGATCGGCAACTTCAACATCCTCGGCAACCTCGATCTGGTCAGGCTCGGACCAGACGCGATGATCGCGTACTTCAACCTGATCATGTGCGGAGTGACGCTGGCACCGGGGGGGGAGGCGCCCGAGCACTACCGGCGCCTGACCATGGGTGCGGGCTCGCGGATCATCAGCTTCCACATGCTCGACTGCAGCGGCGGGCTCCTGATCGCGGAGGACTGCTGGATCACGGGAGTGCGGACCACGGTGCTCTCGCACGCGTTCGATCCGCACGAGGGCGGCGTCATCGTCGAGCCGGTGGAGCTCAAGAAGGGCGCCGTCATCGCGACCAAGTGCACGCTCCTCGCCGGCGTGGTGGTCGGTGAGGGCGCGCTGCTGGCCGCCGGTTCGACGGCCTGGACCAGGCAGGAGCTCGTCGGCGGCAACCTGTACGGCGGCGTACCGGCGCGCCGGCTGGCGCCGATCGCGCTCACGATCTCGGAGTGAGCCGGGCTTCCTCGATCCGCGCCTCGAGGAGTCGACCCGCTGATAGGGTCCTGGCCGAGCTCTGAGACGGAGAGGCCGCTCGCATGACGCACGCTGGTGGGCACCTGCTCGACCGGTTGACGACGCGGGCGAGTCGCCGGTGACCGAGTCGTCGCCGGACGCCGCGGTCGCCACCCCCGCCGCGCCGCGCGGCACCACGGGCGGTCGCGCGACCCTGGTGACGATCGACCAGGCGATCTCGAGCATCACGAACCTGCTGGCCGTGCTCTGGGTCGCGCACGCGGGCACGGCCGTGGAGTTCGGCACGTTCAGCCTGATCCTGCTGGTGTACACCGTCGTCGCCGGCCTGACCCAGGCAGTGATCAGCATGTCGGTCGTCGTCCAGCCCGACGACGCCGACCACCGGCCCCGGGAGGTGATCGGGAGCGCCGTGGCCCTCGGCGTGCCATTCGGCCTGCTGTGCCTGGTCATCGGCTGCCTGCAGACTCTCGCAGGCTGGACGATCGGTCCCTCGTTGGTGGCGCTCGGACTGGCGCTGCCCGCCCTCGTGGTCCACGACGTAGGCCGGGCGATCGCGATCGCCCGGAGCGCGCCGATCGGCGCAGTGCTCCTCGACGCGACCTGGCTGGTGGCGGTGGTGGCGAGCTTCGCCCTGGTCGAGGTCTTCGACGTCGCCGACCTCTTCTGGCTGACGCTCGCCTGGGCCGGCAGCGGTGCGCTGGCATCGTTGTGGGTGTTCGCCCAGCACGGGATTCTCCGCCCGCACGAGATCTCGCTCGCCTGGCTGCGCAGGCGGTGGGACCAGTCGTGGCGACTGCTGGTCGGCAACATCACCGCCTCGGGCAGCGCGCTGCTCGGGGCCTCCCTGATGACGTTCGTGAGCAGTCCTGTCTCGGTCGCCGCCGTCAGGGCCTCCATCCTCCTCGGCCGGCCGGCGTCCGCCGTGCAGCTCGCCGTCGAGGCATCGACGGCCGCGGACATCTCCCGGGAGAAGCCGGACAACCGCGGGCTGATGCGCCACCAGCGGCGCACCATGCTCATCTCCACCGTGGTGGCGCTGCTCAACGTCGGCGTGCTCGTCGTGCTTCCCGACCCCGTCGGCAAGGCCGTGCTCGGCAACATGTGGCCGGTGATCGACCCGCTCATCCTGCCGATCTCGCTGTGGCTGCTGGTCTCTGCCGCCCAGAGCGGCGTCCCGCCGGCGCTGATCGGCCGGCACCAGTTCCACCTCGCCATGGTCGTGCAGGTCGTGACCGGCCTGCTCAACGTCGTGGCTCTCGTGGGAGGGGCAGCTCTCGGTGGGACCGAGGGTGCGGTGTGGGGTCTGGTGCTCGGCCAGGTCGGGATGACGATCGGCTGGTGTTGTGCCCTGGTCTGGCACCTGCGACGCAGCTCAGACCGCTAGCATCCGGGGGTGAATTCCGTTCGACACCTCGCGGCAATGACGAAGGTGCGCGTGAGCTGGTTCGTGCGCGACCGCTTCCCGCGCCGTCCCGTGGTCCGGGAGGTGCAGGGCGTCACGATGGTGCTCCCGTGGTCGCACCGCCTGCCGGACTACGCGGGGCCGGGCTCGCCGTACGGGCAGAACCTGGTCGAGCTGGCGCGGTTGCTCGCCGAGGCCGCGCCTCCGCTGACGGTGCTCGACGTGGGCGCGAACGTCGGCGACTCGGCGCTCCAGATCCTCAACGCGGCCGACGGCCGCGTGCTCTGCATCGAGGCGGACCGGTTCTACCTCGACTTCCTGCACCGCAACGTCGATGCCGACGAGCGGATCGTCGTCGTGGAGTCGCTGCTCACGGTCGACGAGGCGGTTGCCGCCCAGACCGCCGTGCGAACGGGCGGCACCACGCGCTTCGTCAAGGGCGGCGAGTTCGACGCGATGCCGTCGGTCAGCCCCGCGGAGCTCCGCGACCGGCACGGCGACTTCAAGGACCTGCGGCTGGTGAAGTCCGACACGGACGGCTACGACGTCGCCCTCGTGCCGGCGATCGCGGAGGCCTGGTCCGAGGCGCGACCGGTGCTGTTCTTCGAGTACGACCCGTACCTCACCCGCATCGCCGGCTACGACCCCTCCGCGGTGTGGCCCCGCCTCGAGGCGCTCGGCTACCGCGATGCCGCGGTGTGGGACCACGCCGGGAGCGTGGTCGGCCGGATGCGCGTCGCCGACATGGCCGATCGCGCCCGGATCCTCGACGACTTCCCTGCCCGGCGACCGGGACGGCGGGTGTACTGGGACGTGGCTCTCGTGCACCAGGAGGATGCTGCCGGGCTGGACGTGCTCGACCGTCTCGTGCCCCGACAGGACTGAGGTCCTGTGCGCGCAGGTGTCGTCTTCGTGCTCTACAACCCCACCGAGGAGTTCCTGGAGAACCTCGCCACGGCGCGCGCGCAGAGCGACCGCCTCGTGGCGGTCGACAACACCCCCGAGCCGAGCACGCGGCTGCACGAGAGGCTCCGCGACGACGGCGTCCGGGTGATCGCCAACCGCAACACCGCAGGGCTGGCAGGGGCGTTCAACAGGGGCGCCGAGGCGCTGTTCGACGACGGCGCCGATGCCGTGGTCCTGCTCGACCAGGACTCGAAGATCGACGACGGGTTCCTCGGCGCGATGATCGGCGTCTGCGAGCAGGTGCCCGACGACGCGTTCATCCTGGGCCCGAAGATCCACGAGACGACCATGGACGTGACCATGACCGTGCCGGCTCCCGACGACGGCCCCGAGCGGGACATCTCCGGGGAGACCACCGGCCTGTTCGAGGCTCGGATGGTCATCTCGTCGGGATCGGTGATCACCGCTCCGGCGTGGCACCGGCTCGGTCCGTTCCGCGAGGACTACTTCATCGAGTTCCTCGACGCGGAGTACTGCCTGCGTGCGCGGCAGCGCGGTGTGCCGGTGTACGTGACAGCGGCGGCGACGCTTCGGCAGACGTGGGCCAACACGCGGCGCCACGGAGCCGTCCACACGAGCCATGCGGATGCATCGCGACGCTATTACATGGTGCGCAACGCGATGGACGCCAGCCGTCGGTACGACGTGCCGCGACGCCGTGTCCTCCAGCTGGCTGCCCGTGAGGCGGTCGCGGTCATCGCTCTCGAGCGGGACAAGCTGCTCAAGCTCGCCGCGATCGTGGCCGGCGTGGCCGATGGTGCGCGGGGCCGGCTCGGCGAGCTCGCCGAGCGCCGGCCCCGGCTGAAGCGCTCGCTCGACCGGCGGGCATGAGCCGCGTCCTGGACGGCGACGGCGCCGGGAGCGGCCGTCGGAGTCCTGCCTCCGGGCGTCGTCGGATCCCCTAGGATCACTCCTCGTGACCGAAGGTACGAGCCGATGACGGAGCCGGGCGCGACGACCTTCGCTCGCCTGCTACGAGCCCACATCGACCGAGGCGTGATCCGTGTCGACGACTCGGTGCTGGTGCAGTTCGCCGGCACCTTCGACGAGATGGTCTGCAAGGAGGTCGGGCTCACCAACGTCAGCTTCGTGAACATCGCACCGGACAGCCCGAGCAGCGAGATCGGCGGCGCTGCCTTCGACGCGCACGAGATGCCGCAGGCGTCGGGGTCGTACGACCACGTGATGGGTCACTCCGGCCTGCACCACTGCTCGCGGCCGCACGAGGCGCTGCACGAGATGTACCGGATCGCGCGCAAGACGGTGCTGTTCGTCGAGAACCAGGACTCCGCGTTCATGCGCGCGGCCGGCAAGGTCGGCGTGGTCGGCTGGTACGAGCTGGCGGCCGTGATCGCGGACGGCTACGACACCGGAGGCGTCGACGGGACCGGCGTCCCGAACTTCGTCTACCGGTGGACCCGGCGCGAGCTGAGCAAGGCGGTGGCGGCCTTCGACCCGGCGTACGACGTACCCGTGGAGTTCCACACGGAGTGGAACCTCGGCACCGGACGGGTGGCGTCGGCCGTGCTGCAGCGCAAGCTGCGCCTGAGCGACGAGTCCGCCACCCGGGTCTTCACCCAGGGACAGCGGGTGCTCAACAAGGTCGCCTCACGGCAGGGCAACATCTTCGCCGCCACGATCCGCAAGGACCTGGCGACGCTCCATCCGTGGATGGACGGTCCCGAGAGGATGCGACCGCAGCAGTAGCGGTCAGGCGGTCTTGCGGCGGAACAGGTAGAACTGGTCGTGGAGGTTGATCAGCGGCCGGAGCTCCTCGGAGTCGTGGATGGGGCGGCTGTCGACCAGCTCGTAGCCCCGGTCCAGGACGTCCTGCCGGAACGGCTTCATGCTGCCGTCGAGCTCGGTGCTCCGCAGCTCGTCGGGGGTGTTCGGCACGATCAGCAGCCACGGGATGTCCCGCTCGGCGATCCGGTCGAGCCACCACCGGATCGCGTCGAGCGAGCACTCGGAGAAGCTGTGGATGTTGACCGCGACGTCGTAGGAGTCGCCGAGCTTCTGGTGCTCGTCGAGGCGCACGACCCGCACCGAGTCGGGAAGCTGGCGGAACCTCGTGTAGTAGCCGCACAGGAAGGTCGAGGTCGCCACGCCGTCGATGCAGTCGTAGGCCGCGAGGTTGGGCAGCGCGGTCGACATGCGGTGTGCGAGTCGCCCGTAGCCGGCCCCGATGTCGAGCACCTTGAGGTTCTCGATGCCCGCCAGCCCCATCTGGTCGTCGAGGTAGTTGATCTCGTTGATGCTGTCCAGGAGGTCGCGGCTGACGGACGGGCGGTCGCCGAACTCGAAGGTCCAGGCGCCGAACAGGCCGTCCTCGTCGAGCTTGTCGAACAGCCCGAGGTCGTCTCGCGACTCGACGTCGAGCAGCGCGAGGTACATCCGGATCCGGGCCGCCTGGCCGAGCTGGCGGAACTGCCAGACATAGGCGTTGTCGCCCCGGAACCACGCCATCGACAGGTTCTTCTTCAGGAAGCCTGCCTGCCACTGGGTGTGCGCGGCGGCGGGAATGCCCAGGGCGTCGTACGCCGCCTCGAGCTCGGCGATCTCGGGGTTGTCGGCACTCAGGTACGCCTCGGCGCCCTCCGGGAGCGCCACCGCGTCGTTGTGCGTGAGCGAGACGTAGCGACGGGTCTCCTCGTCGACGCGGGTGATCATGATGCCGGCCCGCGCGGCGCTCACTCGGGCCCTTCGTACCAGCCAGTGACGGACGAGCTGAGGGTTCGCGCGCTTCGCTCTGGCGATCAGGGTCTTGGTGTTCATGGCCGTCACGAGTGGAGACTGTAGCGCCTGGAAGCGGTGCGCGCGCACGACTCCGGTCTGATGAAATGACCCTGCCGCGACCCACGCACACCCCGAGGACGTAGATGACGCTTCCACCCGCACTCCGCCGCTGGTGGCCCCAGTTCAAGCGCGCGCACCGGTTCCTGACGCTCCTGGCCGGGACCCTGTTCCGGGCGCTCTCGCCGGTCCTCGGTGCGCGCGGCGTCGCGCGCCGGGCAACCGGTCGCTCGGTCGACACCGCGGCACAGGAGCCGGGTGCGGTGACGTTGCACACCGGGGCTCCCGAGGTGACGGTCGTCCGCAGGCCGACGCAGGGACAGCCGGCCGGGCACCGGGTCTTCGAGGAGGAGCGCGCGGCCGCGGTGCCGGCGACGTTCACCCTCGAGGTGGCCGGTGGCCGGCTCGTGGGTGAGTTCGGCGCCACGGTGACCCCCGGAGGCGTGCTGGACCACGAGACGAGCACGTACTTCGGCGTCGTGGACTGGCGCGAGCACCCCTTGTACCTGCGACCGACGCTCGGCGGGATCGAGCACGTGCCCGGTTCGGTCCTCAGCCTGACCGCGCGCGGGACCGCGGCGAACTACTACCACTTCCTCTACGACGCGATCGCGCGCTACGGCGTCTTCGAGGAGTCGATGCCGGGGGAGCGGGTCGATGCGGTCGTCGTACCGCACCGGACGCGCTACCAGCGCGAGCTCCTCGACCTCGCCGGCATCCCGGGCGACTACATCGAGCCGCGGCAGGGACGCACCGTCTCCGCCGACCGCCTGCTCGTCCCGAGCAACCCGAACTGGGCGCTCCAGGCGCCGCCGGCGATGGTGGCCTGGCTGCGCGACCGGCTCCCCGCCAAGGAGCCCCCGGACAGGCCGCAGCGGCTCTTCCTCACGCGCGGCCGGGTGCCGCAGACCCGCCGGTACGTCGAGGAGGAGGAGCTGCTCCCCGAGCTCGAGCGACGCGGCTTCGTGCGGCTGGACCCCGGGACGCTCACGGTGCAGCAGCAGATCGACACGTTCCATGCCGCAGAGGTGATCGTGGCACCCCACGGCGCCGGGCTGACGAACGTGACGTTCAGCCAGCCATCGGTGAAGGTGCTGGAGATGTTCCCGTCGACCTACGTGCACCGCGGCCTCTGGGCGATCTGCCAGGCGCTCGGCGCGGACTACCGCTACCTCGTCGCCGAGACGCCGACGGACCCGCACCCCTCGAACGCCGGCATCGCCGACGACGTCTCCATCCCGGTCCCCCGGGTGCTGGCTGCCGTCGACGCGTTGATCGGCTAGCTGTGTCAGCGCTCCCTCAGGGCCTTCTGGACGGCTGAGGCCGCGACCCTCTGCTCCTGGGCGTACGGGTGCCAGACGGCGGCAGCGCCGTGCGACGCCGTCAAGCCGGCGACCCACGGGTCCTTGCTGCAGATGTCGTGGCCACGGGTCACGGCGTAGACGTCGACGTAGATCGCTCCTGCGCTGGTCGCCGCCTTCGACAGCGCGTCGTTGAGCCCGAGGTTGAGCCGGTGGAGGAAGGGCAGGTCGCCCTCGGCGACCGGGAAGTCGGAGCAGGCGCGGTGCTCCGGCACGATCGCCGGGTAGCCGACGACCACGATCATCGCGTTCGGCGCGCGGTCCTGGATCGACCGGATCACCGCCGTGTCCCGGCTCTCGATCTGCTGGAGCTTCGAGGCGAGGTCGTCGCCCGGCGCGGCGGCCCGGTCGGCGTCGTCACACGGGCTGCCGTCGGGATCCTTGGTCGCCAGCGCGAGACAGGTGCTCGACAGGAGGTTGTAGAGGGCGAAGTTGTTGCCGCCGATCCCGACCGTCACGAGGTCGGTGCGCGTGTCGACTGCGTCCAGCTGCGGGGCCAGCGTCTTCCCGAGGAGATCGAGCTGCCGCCCGCCGATCGAGTCGGTGCTGGCGCCGCTGCAGCTGACGTCGTCGAGGTCGAGCCCGATGGCCTGCGCCACGAGGTGCGGGTAGTTGTTCTGCGACCGGAAGCAGCCGTCGTCGCCGTCGGCGGGGCCGATCCCCGGCGCCGCGGTGTAGGAGTCGCCGAGGGCGACGTAGTGGTCACCGGCGCCGAGCACGTAGCGCTTGCCATCGGTCGACGCGCCGCACCCGGCAAGGACCGCAGCCATCACGACCGCGAGCAGGGCGGCTCCGCGGCGTCGTTCCACGCGGGGATCCTATGCAGGCGCGCCAATCGTCGCGCGTCGTCAGGCGACGGTCTCGCGACAGGCGGCGACCATCGTCCGCACCTCGTCGCGCAGCGTGACCTCGGGGGTCCACCCGAGATCGCGGGCCGCCCGGCCGGCGTCGCCGCGAACGCCGCCGAAGTCCGCCGGGCGCTCACCGGGCGCGCGCCGGACGTCCGCGTCGACACCTGCGGCCTCGAGCGCCCAGCGGGTGACCTCGCCGAGCTCGTGCAGCTCTCCGGTCGCGATCACGTAGTCGTCGGCACGTGCGTCGGCGGCCAGGACGAACGCGCGGACGAAGTCGCGTGCCGCTCCCCAGTCGCGCCTGATCGTCGGGTCACGCAGCTCAACGTGGGTACGCCGCCCGAGTGCCACCTCGACGGCCTGGCGACAGATGGTGGGGATGACGAAGCCGTCCCCGTGCCGCGGCCCGGTGTGGCCGAAGAGCACCAGGTTCGTCGCGAGGACGCCCTGGTCCCGTGCCGAGCCGACCGCGCGATGGGCCGCGGCCTTCGACTCGGCGTACGGGCTCCGCGGGTCGAGAGGGGTGTCCTCGTCGGCGACTCCCGTCGCCACAGGGCCGAAGATCTCCGCGCTGGACGCCTGCACGAACCGCAGGCCCGGCGCTCCTGCGACCACCTCGAGCATCCGCACGACCGAACGATGGTTGACCTCGTCGGTGCGGTCCGGGTCCGACCAGCTGGCGCCCACCGAGCTCAGCGCGGCCAGGTTGTGCACGACTTCGGCCGAGTGCTCGGCGACGAGGCGTGCGAAGCCATCGGTGTCGGCCACGTCGAGCGGCTCGACGACGGAGCCGTGCGGTGGGCGCGCGCTCTCGGGCCGGACGCAGGCGACGACCCGCTCGCCCGAGCGAACCAGCAGGTCGACGAGGAGCGAGCCGTCCTGCCCTCCGGCGCCGAGGACCAGGTGCGTGCGAGGGGTCACTCGGCGATCAGCCGCCGCATCTGCTCGAGGTCGGCGTCGACCATGATCTGGGCGAGCCGGCCAGCCGTCGTCTCGGCAGTCCAGCCGAGCACGTCGCGGGCCTTCGTCGCGTCGCCGATCAGTGCGTCCACCTCGGTGGGCCGCTCGTACTGCTTGTCGTAGATGACGTGGTCCTCCCAGTTCAGGCCCACGTGGCTGAAGGCGGCGTCGCAGAACTCGCGCACCGTCGTGCCCACGCCGGTGGCCAGCACGTAGTCCTGCGGCTCGTCGTGCTGGAGCATCCGCCACATGCCCTCGACGTACTCCGGCGCGTAGCCCCAGTCGCGGATCGCCTCGAGGTTCCCCAGGTGCAGCTGGTCGGCGACGCCGAGCTTGATCGCGGCGACGCCGAGGGTGATCTTGCGCGTCACGAAGCTCTCGCCGCGGCGCGGGGACTCGTGGTTGAAGAGGATGCCGGACACCGCGAAGAGGTCGTACGCCTCGCGATAGTTCACCGTCACCCAGTGCGAGTACAGCTTGGCCGCGCCGTACGGCGACCGGGGGTAGAAGCTGGTGTTCTCGTCCTGCGGAGGCGGCGTACCGCCGAACATCTCCGAGGTGGACGCCTGGTAGAACCGGCAGTCGATGCCCGCCGCGCGGATCGCCTCGAGCAGGCGCAAGGTGCCCACCGCGTCGGTGGAGGCGGTGTATTCCGGCATCTCGAAGGAGACCTTCACGTGGCTCTGCGCACCCAGGTTGTAGACCTCCTGGGGGGCGATCTCGTGGATGAGGTTCACCAGGCTGACGCCGTCGGTGAGGTCGCCGTAGTGCAGCGTGAGGTTGCTGTCCCGGTGCAGGTGGTCGATCCGCCCGCGGTTGAGGGTCGAGGCCCGGCGCACCAGGCCGTGCACCTCGTAGCCCTTGCCCAGCAGGAGCTCTGCGAGGTAGGAGCCGTCCTGCCCGGTGATGCCGGTGATGAAAGCGCGCTTCATGAGTGCGGAGCCTAGGGCACGGTCCGGGCGACCGCAGGATTCCCGGTTCCCGCGACGGCCCCTCGGTCCGCCCCGTAACGTGACTCCTGCGCACGCGGATCGTTTTCCTGCGCGAGGCGGGAGTGAATCTGACCCGCGACTCACCATTCTCTTCGCACGGAAGGGCTCGGACTTGAGCAACGTGGACGTACTGGTCGCCGGCGGTGGCGGCTTCATCGGGGGACACCTGGTCGGCAACCTGCTCGCGCAGGGCCTCTCGGTGCGCTCGGTGGACGTCAAGCCGACCACGGAGTGGTACCAGGTGCACGAGGACGCCGAGAACGCCCAGGCCGACCTCTCGCTCCTCGACAACGCCCTCGAGCACACCGAGGGCGCTCGCGAGGTCTACATGCTCGCCGCGGACATGGGCGGCATGGGGTTCATCGAGAACAACAAGGCGTTGTGCATGCTGACGGTGCTGACCAGCACCCACATGCTCCAGGCCGCGCAGAAGGCGGGCGTCGAGCGCTACTTCTACTCCTCGTCGGCGTGCGTGTACGCCGCGGACAAGCAGACCGACACGAACATCACCGCGCTCACCGAGGCAGACGCGTACCCCGCCATGCCGGAGGACGGCTACGGCTGGGAGAAGCTCTTCACCGAGCGGATGTGCCGGCACTTCCTGGAGGACTTCGGCCTGACCACCCGGGTGGCGCGGTACCACAACGTCTACGGCCCCAACGGCACCTGGACCGGCGGCCGCGAGAAGGCGCCCGCGGCCGTTTGCCGCAAGATCGCGACGGCCGTGCTCACCGGCAAGCACGAGATCGACATCTGGGGCGACGGCGAGCAGACCCGCAGCTTCATGTACATCGACGACTGCGTGCACGGCTCCCAGATGATCCTCAAGGGCGACAGCCCCGAGCCGGTCAACCTCGGCAGCGACGAGCTGGTCAGCATCAACCAGCTGTACTCGATCGTCGAGGAGATCGCGGGCATCAAGTGCACGCGCAACTACCAGCTCGACGCGCCGCAGGGAGTGCGCGGGCGCAACTCCGACAACACCCAGATCCTCCAGACCTACGGGTGGGCGCCGTCCACTCCACTGGCCGACGGGATGGCGAAGACCTACGCCTGGGTGTACGACGAGGTCAAGCGCTCGCTCGGCTGACCCGCCGTCCGTCCCAGACCCCGACGCCGACATGCGCATCCTCCTGCACGACTACAGCGGCCACCCGTTCCAGGTGGAGCTCAGCCGCGAGCTGTCCCGGCGCGGGCACGCAGTGACGCACTCCTACTGCGACGCCTACACCTCGGGCAAGGGCCACCTGAGCGCCGAGCCCGGTGAGACGATCGCGTTCGATCCGATCGGGGTCGGTGTGGTGATCGCGAAGATGAGCTTCGGCAAGCGCCTGCTCCAGGAGCTCCGGTTCGGCGTCGAGCTGGTCCGCCAGGTCCGGCGTACCCGACCGGACGTCGTGATGGCCTCCAACGTGCCGATCCCGACCCTGGTGATCCTCGCCGCCGTGCTGCGGCTGCGCGGCATCCCGTGGGTGCTCTGGCACCAGGACGTGCAGGCGGTGGCGATCCGCTCGTTCGCCGGCACCAAGCTCTCCCGGTCGTTCGCCGTGGTCGCCGCGCTGATCGGCGCCGGGGAGAAGTGGTGCGCCCGGCGGGCGGCCGCCGTCGTGGTCATCGCCGACTCGTTCGTCGACGTGCACCGCCGGTGGGGGACCGTGGACAAGACCACCGTCATCCCGAACTGGGCGCCACTGGACGAGATCCGGCCGGTCACCCGATCCAACGACTGGTCCCACGAGCACGGCCTCGAACAGGTGAGGACTCTGCTCTACTCCGGGACGCTGGGGCTCAAGCACAACCCGGCGCTGCTCGTCAGGCTCGCGCGCGCGGTGATCGACGCCGGGCAGCCGGTGCAGCTGGTCGTGGTCAACCAGGGCCCGGCCGAGCAGGTTCTCCGCGACGAGGCCGAGCGGTTGGAGGTGCCGCTCCTGCTCCTGCCCTTCCAGCCCTACGAGCGGCTCTCGGACGTGCTCGGGTCCGGCGACGTGCTGGTGGTGCTCCTCGAGCAGGACGCCGGCGCCTTCTCGGTGCCGTCGAAGACACTGTCCTACCTGTGCGCCGGGCGGCCCATCCTGGGCCTGATGCCCGCAGAGAACCTTGCCGCCACGCTCGTCGCGAAGGTGGACGGCTGCGTGCTGGCGCCGAACGAGCGATCGCTGCCGGCGGCCGCGCGCTGGGTCGGCGAGGTGCTTGCCGACGACCAGCGCGCCCTGGCGTTGGGCAAGGCCGGCCGCGCCCTCGCGAAGGAGGAGTTCGCCCTGGCGGGGTGCGCCGACTCGTTCGAGGCCATCCTCGGCGAGAGCGCAGCGGCCCACCGCACCACCCGTCTCGAATGACGGACCTGCATCTCAACATTCGGGATTCGCGTTTCCCACCCCGAAGCGGCGGCCCCTACGCTCTTCCCATGAGCTCGACCTGGCTGACCAAGCGCCGTGCAGTGGACCACTGCCGCATGCGCTCGTCGCTGTGTCGAATGTCCTGACCGGACGCTGACGAGGCCACGTCGTGGCCGTCCCGTCCGTCTCCGCGGCGAAGTGCTGCCCAGCCTCCGTCATGCCCTTCTCCAACCTCAGGACACTCATGAGCACCTCTCCCATCGATGCGCGAGGACCGCAGTTCAACGCGACGCTGACCAGTGGCGTCCTCGTACTCGCCCTGCTGACCTCGCGGACCCCCTTCGGCACTGTCTTCCTCGGCCTGCAGGGGGCGCTGTTCCTCGTCGCCGTGGTCGCAGGCGTGCAGCGCACGCCGGCAGCCTGGCTCTTCCGCCGGATCGTCCGCCCGCGCCTGGGGCCGCCGACACGATGGGAGGATCCGAGGCCGCCGAGGTTCGCCCAGGGGATCGGGCTGGCATTCGTCATCGCCGGCCTGGCGGGCTTCCTGCTCGGACCCACGTGGCTCGGGTACGCCGCGACCGGGCTCGCGCTGGTCGCCGCGGTCCTGAACGCAACCGTCCAGGTCTGCCTCGGGTGCCGGGTCTACGGCATCTGTCACCTGCCCCAGAACACCTATCCCTTGCACGAGAGCCCCACCACACAGAGCACCAACACCGAGACGAAGGAAGTAGCCGCATGAGCCGCGAAGCATCACTGGTCAGCGCCGACTGGGTCGAGCAGCACCTCGACGACCCGAAGGTCGTCCTGATCGAGGTGGACGAGGACACCACCGCCTACGACAAGGGCCACATCCGTGGGGCGATCAAGCTCGACTGGACCACCGACCTGCAGGACCAGGTCCGCCGCGACTTCGTCAACAAGGAGCAGTTCGAGGCGCTCCTGTCCGACCGCGGGGTCGGCAACGACCACACGGTCGTGCTGTACGGCGGCAACAACAACTGGTTCGCGGCGTACGCGTACTGGTACTTCAAGCTCTACGGGCACCAGGACGTCAAGCTGCTCGACGGTGGCCGCAAGAAGTGGGAGCTGGACAGCCGCGAGCTGACCGATGACGCACCCAACCGCGAGAAGACCAGCTACACCGCGCAGGACCAGGACCTCTCGATCCGCGCGTTCCGTGACGAGGTCGTCGCGGCGATCGGCGCGCAGAACCTGGTCGACGTGCGGAGCCCCGACGAGTACGCCGGCCGGCTGCTCGCACCGGCCCACCTTCCCCAGGAGCAGGCGCAGCGAGCCGGGCACATCCCGACCGCGGCCAACGTGCCCTGGAGCAAGGCTGCCAACGACGACGGCACCTTCCGCTCCGACGAGGAGCTCAAGGAGATCTACACCGAGGCCGGTGTCGACTGGAGCAAGGACACGATCGCCTACTGCCGGATCGGCGAGCGCTCCAGCCACACGTGGTTCGTGCTCAAGGAGCTCCTCGGCGAGGAGAACGTCAAGAACTACGACGGCTCCTGGACCGAGTACGGCTCGCTCGTGGGCGTCCCGGTCGCACTCGGCGACGAGGCAGGCGAAGCCTGATGTGCGGAGCGACCAAGGGCGGGCTCTCGCTGGACGGCGTCGACGTCGCCAAAGAGGCCATCATCCAGGGCCAGGTGCTCAGGGGCGGCGAGCCGGTCGGCAACGCCTACGTGCGCCTGCTCGACCGCACCGGTGAGTTCACCGCGGAGGTCCCGACCTCCGCGAGCGGGCACTTCCGGTTCTTCGCCGGACCGGGTGAGTGGACGCTGCGCACGCTGGCGCCGAAGGCCGACCCGGTCGACAGCTCGGTGACGGCCGCCACCGGCGTCGTCGCCGAGGTCTCCGTGAGCCTCTGAACGACGCTGCGGACCGCGCCCTCGCCCTCGCACCGTGACGGTGTGAGGGCGAGGTCGTCCCGGCGGCTGGTTGGGTAGGCTCAGCCGCGTCATGCCGGGCCCCGAGATCCCTGACGCTCCTCCGCCGGAAGTGCCCGAGGAGTTCGCGGACGCGTACCGCGAGGCCTACCGGCGCGCCCTCGAGACGGGCCCTGACTCCGACCAGACCGTGCTCACCGCACTTCCCGAGGTGCCCCCTCAAGAGGTCGTCCGGGTCGGGACCCACCGGTCGCAGGAGCATGCTCGGCCGGAGCCTGCCGCTGACTGGCGTTCGTCACGCTGGTTCCTCCCCGTCGTGATCGGCGCCGCCGGCCTCGCGCTCGTGCTCGCGGCGTACGCCGTCGGGACGGCCCTCGGTGGCGCCGACGACCAGAAGGCGAAGGATCGGCCGAGCGCCGTGGGCACCACGAAGGCACCCACGTCGAACCCCGCGCACCCGAAGGCCTCCGAAGCCGCCCCGTCCCTCGCCCCGGGTGGCTGGGACGGTCCGGTGACGCCCGTGTCCGTCGACGCGATCTCCGCCGACTGCACCGAGCCTCCGGGGAGTGACTCCTCGGGTCACAAGGTCACCTACGTGCCCGCGAACGCGATCGACGCGAAGGCCGACACGGCGTGGCGCTGCGCGGGCGCGGCCGTCGGCGAGAAGCTCACCCTCAGACTCGGCAGCGCCGTGGACGTGGCCGAGGTGGGCCTGGTGCCCGGCTACGCGAAGACCGATCCGGCCAGCGGCGTCGACCGGTACGCCGAGAACAACCGGATCACCCGGGTCCGCTGGACCCTCGCCGACGGGGTGAGCGTGGTCCAGCGCCTCGATCCGGACGCGTCCTCGCGGGCGCTCCAGGCGATCAGGGTGCCACGCACGGGCACCGACACCCTGGTCCTGGAGATCCTCGCGGTGAAGAAGGGGCCGAGGAACACGACCGCGATCAGCCAGATCGAGGTCGCTGCAGCCAGGTGACCCGCTGCCGGGTCGGCGTCGGGCGGCTCAGGCGGTCTTGATGCGCTTGGCGGCCTTGGGTGCCTCCGGCTCGTAGCCGTAGCCGTAGCCGTACCCGTAGCCGTAGGTGCCCTTCCCGCGGCGCGGGGTCATGTTGACCGCGACACCGAAGAGGTTCGCGTCCACCTGGGCCAGGCGCTGCCGGGCCTGCTGGAGCTGGTCCTTGGTCGTCTTGCCGTGCCGGACGACCAGGATCGCGCCGTCGACGTCGCGCGCCATGATGGCGGCGTCCGACACGGGCAGCAGCGGGGGCGCGTCGATGATCACCATGTCGAACATCTGGTTCAGCCGGTCGAAGAGCGCCTGCGCGGCGTGCGACTGGAGCACCTCGGTGGGGTTCGGGGGGATCGGGCCGCTCGCCAGCAGGTAGATGCCGCTGGCCGCGTGCTTCTGGATGCTGTCCTGCAGCTCGCTCCGGCCGACCAGCACGGTGGTCAGGCCCACCGAGCGCTCGAGCCCCAGCACGCTGGCGACCTTCGGGCGCCGGAGGTCACCGTCGACCAGCAGCACCCGCTGGCCCGTCTGGGCGAGCGCGATCGCCAGGTTGGTCGCGGTGGACGTCTTGCCCTCGCCGGGCACGGCGCTGGTGATCACCAGCGACTTCGGGCGGGTGTCCAGGTTGAGGAACTGCAGGTTGGTCCGCAGGAGGCGGAACGCCTCGACCCGGGGCGCGTGGCTACCGGCCTCGGTGAGCAGCGGATGCTTGGGCACGTCGTTGTCGTAGGCGATGCTCGCCAGCACAGGCGAGTCGATCGTGTCCTCGATGGACTTGGCCGACGAGACCGTGTTGTCCAGCATGTCGCGCACCACCGCGGTGCCGTAGCCGATCAGCAGCCCGATCAGGCCACCGACCACCAGGTTGAGCGCCGGTCGTGGGCTCACCTGGCCTGCGTTGTAGGACGCCGGATCGACCACGGATGCCTTGATCGGCGGGGTCTTCCCCGGCGGGGTCTCCAGGTCGGTGAGGTAGTCGGTGAGCTCCTCCGACTCCGCCTTCGCGATCTGCTGGGCGACGGTCGGATCCGGATCGGTGGCGACCAGCACGATGATGACGGTGTTGGTCGCGACCGTGGCGGTGATCTTGCCCGCGAGCTGCGGGGGCGTCAGGTTGAGGTTCAACCGCGAGATCACTCGCTGCATGAGCTCGCGGCTGGTCGCGAGCTCGGAGTAGGACTGCACTCGCTGGGTCGCGTACGCGCTGGCCTGGAACGCCTCGATGCTGCTGCCACTGGTGTCGGTGGAGATGAAGATCCGCGCCGTCGACTGGTACTGCGGCGTCATCGAGTAGGTCAGTGCGCCTGCTGCGGCCAGGCTCAGCAGGAAGAAGACGACGATGGTCAGCCAACGGCGCTGCGCGATACGCAGCAGTTCCTTGAAATCCACGCTGAACTTTCTGGCTCGTTGCTGGGTCCACCCGACCACCGGAGTCTAGACGGAACGGCGACGCATCCTTGTCGAGTTCCGAACGTGGCGACCAGTTGAACGATCGGATGTCCGAAAAGTGACGTGCATCCCGTCCGTGCACGCCGGCCTCAGCCGGCCGAGTCCAGCACGACCGTGACCGGTCCGTCGTTGACGAGCTCGACGCTCATCTGCGCGCCGAACACGCCGCGCTCGACGTGGGTCCCGAGCCGCTCGAGCTCGGCGCAGAGGGCGTCGTACAGCGGCTCCGCGACCGGGCCGGGCGCTGCCGCGGCCCAGGTCGGCCGACGGCCCTTGCGCGCGTCGCCGTACAGCGTGAACTGGCTGACCACGAGCGCCGCCGCCCCCAGCTCTCCCAAGGACCTCTCCTCACGCATGATCCGCAGGTCCTGGATCTTCCGGGCGAGCCAGGCGACCTCGGTGGGCCCGTCGTCGTGGGTTACGCCGACCAGGACCACCAGACCGGGCTGGTCGAGCCGGCCGACCACCTGCCCGTCGACGGACACCGTCGCCCGTGACACCCGCTGCAGGACGGCACGCATCCCGTGAGGATAGGGGCCGCCGTCCGTGGTTGGCTGTGCGACATGGGAGACCTGTTGATCACGGTGGCGCCCACGGGAGCGGAGACCACCAAGACGGACTGCCCGCAGCTGCCGACGACGCTGACCGAGCTCGTCGAGACCGCGCAGCGCTGCGAGGCCGCCGGCGCGGGGATGATCCACGTCCACATCCGCGATGGTGAGCACCGCCCGACGCTCGACCTCGCACGACTGACCGACACGGTCGCCGCGCTGCGGGAGTCGACGGGCCTGGTGGTGCAGCTATCGACCGGAGGCTCCGTGCACGACCCGCTGGACACCCGCCTGCGGGTGCTCGACGCGGCGCCGGACTCGTGCAGCCTCACCATGGGCACCACGAACTTCGGCGACGACGTGTTCCTCAACCCGTGGCCGTTCGTCTGCGACCTCTACCAGCTCAGCCAGGAGCGCCACGTGGTGCCCGAGTTCGAGCTCTTCGACCTCGGCCACGTCGCTGCGCTGCATCGGCTGCTGGGCAGCTTCGGGCTTCCGTACGGCGGCAAGGTGCACGTCGACCTCGTGATGGGTGTGCCCGGCGGCATGCCCGGGACTGCGGACGCCCTCGTCGCCGCGGTGGCCGCGCTCCCGGCCGGGACGACCAGCTGGTCGGCGACCGGCATCGGGCGCAGCACGCTCGCGGTGGCGCTGGCATCCCTCAGCAAGGGCGGCCACCTGCGGGTCGGCATGGAGGACGTGCTCACCCTTGCCCGGGGCGTGCCGGTCGAGCACAACGACCAGCTCGTCGCGCGCGCCGCCGAGCTCGGCCGGCTGGCCCAGCGCACGCCGATGTCGGGCGCCGAGGCGCGAGAGCTCCTCGGTCTCGCCCCGGCATCCGGTTCCGGTGGTTGAGACCGCCGAAAGCACCTACTCTCCAAGCGTGGACGACCCGCAGCGCAAGCCGGGTGACCGCGACCGCAGCGCTCTGGTCGCACGGATCAGGCGCGCCGCGGACCAGGGAAGGATCGCCACCGCAGACCGCGACATCCGGCTCTCGAACGTCGCCTCGGCCCAGAGCATGGCCGAGCTCGACCTGATCGCGCGCGACCTCGACCAGCTCGAGGCCGCACCCGCACCCGTCGTGGCCGGTCCGCCCGCCGGCGGCACGACGCCGACCGCACCCGCGGCTCCGGCGTCCTGGGCTGGCGCGGACCCGGAGGCGGTGGCCGACAAGGTCACCGACCAGGCGAAGACCTTCGCGAAGGGCACCTTGCGCTCGGTCGGCGTGATCGTCGTCCTCGTGGTGGTCGGGCTCGGTCTCGGCGCGTCGGCGCTCCTGGGCGCGCGAGGGTCCGACGCCCCGCCGACCCGTGAGCTGTTCACCCCCGAGCCGATCCCCACCGACGGCGTCACCGACGAGCCGGTCGGCGGCCCCACGGCGACGCCGGGCGGCACCGGCTCGGCGTACGCCCTCACCGCCGTGGGCATCGGGTGGTTCCTCGACGAGTACCGAACCCGGCAGTCGACGACGAAGGTGGTCGACCTCACGCTGTACGACGACTACGTGGTCGTGCAAGTGCCGCAGCCCGGCACGAACCGGCACGCCGGGATGCTCTACCGACCCGCCGGCGGCTGGACCGACTTCGGCGGCATCTCGGCGAACTTCCCCGGATCGAGGCCCGTCGACCTCGACCAGCTCGACGTGCCCGCGCTCGTTCACAACATCGCCCGCGCCCGCAGGACCCTCGGCGTCGAGAGCGTCTCGCAGACCTACGTGGTCATCGACTACCGGCCGCAGTTCGACCCCGCGCCGAACGTCGACATCCACGTCGCCAACGCGTTCGGCGAGTCCGGCTACCTCGCGACCACGCTCGACGGCTCGCTGGAGCGCGCGTTCCCGTACGAGCCCTAGGGCGTGGCTCAGTAGACGAGCGCCTGGACGCCTTCGGCGAGCACATCCTCCGCGAAGGTGGCGGCGCCCGCCACCTGCGCCCGCTCGACCAGGTCGGCCTCGGTGATCCCGCGCCGCGCGGCGCACTGGGAGCACACCACGAGCCGACCCTGCTCGAGGACGAGGTCGCGCGACTCGGCGAGCGACCCGGCGAGCTCGAGGTGGAACTCCTCGGCGCGGCCGGGCACGCCGAACCAGGCGGCCTCGCCGGTCAGCCACAGGGTGACCTGCGCGCCGGACGCGAGCGCCGCGGCCGCGACGGTGAAGGCCTGGTTGCAGCGCTCGGGCTCGTCTGCTCCGGCCGTGCACTTGATCACCAGGCTGCGCATACCCAGACCCTATGCTGACCGCGTGGAGGCGTTCTTCGTGGTGGTGACGGCGTGCGCGCTGCTCGCCGTCGCGGTGTGGGCGCTCGTCGCGATGCGCCACCTCCTCACCTTCACCCATCCTGATGCGAAGCAGCCCGATTCCGCCCAGCGCCGACCCGGAGACGACTGACGTGCCGTTCGAGATCCCGCCGAACATCCACCCCAACTGCGCCCGGCTGGCGTGGCTGATCGGCACCTGGGCAGGCAACGGGCACGGCGAGTACCCCACCATCGAGGACTTCCAGTTCGGCCAGGAGCTGCTCTTCCAGCAGGACGGCCGGCCGTTCATCCACTTCATGAGCCGTTCGTGGATCGTCGACGACCAGGGCAACCACGTGCGCGAGGCAGCGCAGGAGACCGGGTTCATCCGGCCCCAGGAGGACGGGACCCTGGAGGTCGTGGCGGCCCACAACACCGGCTTCGTCGAGATCTGGCACGGTGAGGTGCACCCGGAGCAGCCGCGCTTCGAGATCACCACCGACACCGTCGCGCGCACCGCCACCGCCAAGGAGTACGCAGGCGGCAAGCGGCTGTACGGCTACGTCAACGGCGATCTCCTGTACGCCTTCGACATGGCCGCGATGGGCCAGCCCCTGCAGCCGCACACCCACGCCCAGCTGAAACGGCAGTGAGCCGGTGAACGACTGGCAGGCGCGCCTGCGCGACAGCGGCCACCGGCTCACCCCGCAACGCGAGCTGGTGCTCGCCGCGGTCCAGGCCCTCGGGCACGCGACACCCGACGAGGTCTACGGCGAGGTCCGCCGGCACTCGTCGGCGATCAACCTGTCCACCGTGTACCGCACCCTCGAGCTGCTCGACGAGCTCGGCCTGATCCACCACGCCCACCTGAGCGACCGGGCCCCGACGTACCACTCGACAGCCGGCCACGAGCACTCCCACCTGGTCTGTCGCGGCTGCCGCAAGGTGATCAGCGTCGAGCGCAGCGACATGGAGGCCGCGCTCGGGCCGCTCGCCGCGCGCCACGGGTTCGCCCCCGACTACGGCCACCTGACCGTCTTCGGCACGTGCGAGGACTGCGCCGCCACCCAGCCCTGACTTCCGGCTCCCAATCGGGACAGTCCGGGCACAGGGGTATCTGCGGGTGCCACCGCCACCTCGGTGGGGGTGACACACATCCGCAGGCAGACGCTCGGGAGCGGCCTGCTCGACTCGGAGGTCCCGCATGTCCCAGCCACGCCCGTTCCACCTGCGTCCGTCCCATCCACGCACGTCCCGACCCGGCAAGGCCCTGACCCGTTCGCGCCACCGGCGCGGGACCGGCCTGGTGGCCTGCGTCGCGCTGGCCACCTTCGGACTGGTCGCCGCTCCGTCGGCCGCCTTCGCCGACTCGGGTGCCATCGGCACGTCGCTCACCGGCAGCGGCAACATCGGCTCCCAGACCTACGCGTTCAGCAGCGGTGCTCTGAGCGGCTCCGCCACCTTCTCGGCCGACGGCGCCTGGAACCAGGCCGCCGTGGTCGGAGTCGACTGGGACCCCGACAAGGTCCGACAGGGTCGCAACCTCGACCCGACCGTCCACTACACGCACCCGCTGGGCGGCACGCTGAGCATCAAGTACTCCGTGAACGGCCACCTCGACCTGGACACTCCGCTCGGGTCGGTCGGCCTGGGGCTCGGTGAGTCGATCACCGCCAGTGGTCCCTGCACGCTGCTGACCAGCGGTGCGGCGTACAGCTGCCACCTGGAGAGCGCCAAGGTCGGGATCTTCGACCCCTCCGACTTCGGCTACGGCCTCCCGTACCTGGACATGACGATGATCGCCGACGTGACTGTCACGCCGGACGCGCTGCACACGCTGCGCACCGCGAAGACGCCGAGCCAGGTGCTCGGGACCAGCAACCTCGCTCTGGGCGAGGACGCGCAGGTCGACCCGCTGCTGGTCGGCTGCAAGATCCCCGACGGAGACGCGCTGAGCTACCAGCTCGGTGGGTTCTCCTCCACGCCCGGCCTGCACGTGGAGAGCAAGGTCGGCATCCAGGCCGGCTGGATCGTGCCGGTCGCGCCACCGTTCCCGGGCTACCGCGCCGAGCTGTTCTCCGACACCGTGACGGTGGCGACCAGCAACGCGTCGATGGACCTGACCGGTGCCGGAGGATCGGTGGAGATGGGCGCCATCAAGGCGAACAACATCGCGCCGACGCTCGGCGCGGTCTCGGCACCCGACGGGGTCGAGGGCACCCCGATCCAGTTCGCGACCAGCGCGACCGGACCGTGCGCGGCGGGGGCGACGTACGCCTGGGACTTCGGTGACGGCAGCGGCCCCGGCCACACCGCGACGCCGAAGCACACGTACGCCGACAACGGCGACTACACCGGACAGGTCGTCGTCACCGACGCGACCGGGCTCACCGACACCAGGGACTTCACCGTCCACGTCTCCAACGTGGCGCCGAACGTCACGGTGCTTCCCGCGTCGCCGGTCTCCGTGGCCTGGGGCAAGCCGCTCACGCTCAAGGCGCAGGCGGTCGACCCCGGCTCGGCGGACCAGTCGACGCTGACCTACGACTGGGTGTTCGGCGACGGTGACTCGATCGACGACGGCGGCCCGGCGGAGACGCACTCCTGGGCCACGGTCGGCGACCGCAGCCCGACGGTGAACGTCTGCGACAAGGACGGCTCCTGCACCCTGAGGACCTTCACCGTGCACGTCCGGTCGCACGCCACGACGCTGGCCTACACAGGTCCGCAGGCGGCCGACTTCAGCAGCACCAGCACGCTGACGGCGTCGCTCCAGGACGAGTTCGGCGCGCCGATCAACAACGCGCCGGTCGTGTTCAGCGTCGACAGCACCGTGGTCGGCACGGCGATGACCAACGCGAGTGGACATGCCACGCTCGACCACGTCGTCACCGAGCTGGCCGCCAACCACACCGTGTCGGCGGCGTACGCCGGTTCGACGCTGTTCGACTCCGGGACGACCGGCTCGCTGCCGTTCGTGGTCTCGCCGATGGCGAGCTCGATCAGCTACACCGGCGGCCTCAAGGGTGCCCCGAACAAGGCGACCGCGGTCTCGGCCAAGGTGGTCGACGCACTGGGTCGTCCGCTCGGTGGCTACGTCGTCACCTTCGTCATCGGCAGCCAGTCGGTGACCGCGACCACCAACAGCAGCGGTGTCGCGGCGTCGCAGATCGTGCTCACCCAGAAGCCGGGCTTCTACCCGCTGACGGCCTCGTGGGCCGGTGACTCCGGGAAGTACCTGGCCGCGTCGACCTCGGCGCAGTTCAGCCTCAACAAGAAGTAGTCGACGCACCAGCCGGGCCGGCGGTCGCCAGACCGCCGGCCCGGCTGCGCTTCGGGCACGCGGGCGTCGCCGGCGAGCGTCAGGCGCGCGCCGAGACCGCCCGGAGCTCCGCCTCGCGGTCGTCGCGCCGTCCACGCCACTGCGCGATCGGTCGCTCGATCAGCCACCAGCTCAGGGCGGCGGCGGCCAGGGTCGCGACCAGCGAGATCACCGGAGCCGTCGTGTGGTTGTGGTCGGTCCCCGCCCAGAGGGCGATCGGCAGGTTCCAGAGGTACGCGGCGTACGAGACGGTGCCCAGCCACAGCACCGGCGCCAGCGACTGCGAGGGAATCGTCCGCCACTCCCGGGCCCCGAAGATCAGCAGCACGCTCAGGACGGCGACGAGCGGGCCTCCGAGGTAGTAGCTGATCGGCCAGTTGTCCGGCAGGGGGAGCACCGAGAGGCCGAGGATCGCCGCGAACGCCGTGCCGAGGACCACCCGGCCGGCGTGGGTGCTCACCGACGGCAGCCGGCGCGCTATCCGCGCCTGGTTGAGCTGGGCTGACGCGCCGATCACCAGCGCGATCGCCCAGGAGGTCGGAAGCGGGTAGATCAGGCCCGGAGCGCGAGCAGCGCCGAGCGTGACGAAGACGCCGAGCATGATCACCACCGCCGTGCCGGCAACCAGCCACCGCAGGATCCTCAGGCGCACTCCGATCGACAGCACCAGCGGCCAGGCCAGGTAGAACTGCTCCTCCGTCGCCAGGGTCCACAGGTGCGTGATGCTGAAGAAGCCGGTGTCGACCAGGTTGGCGACGTAGAAGACCGCGACGACGAGTCCCGCCACCAGCGTGCCCCGCTCGTCGCGCGGGTTGATCGTCAGGGTCACCAGTGCCAGCACCGCCAGCATCGCGTAGAGCGCCGGCAGCAGTCGCAGGGCACGGTTGCGGTAGAACCGGCCGTAGCGGATCTTGCCGCCGCGCTCGAGGTCGCCCATCAGGATCGAGGTGATCAGGTAGCCGCTGAGCGTGAAGAAGATCAGCACACCGACGATGCCGGCGCTGCCGAAGACGTCGGTCCACGCGTGGTGCAGCATCACCAGTCCGATCGCGAGCCCGCGCAGCACGTCGAGCCCCTCGATCCGTCTCGGTTCCCGGTGCTTGGGGGACTGCACGGTCACAGGCGTTCTCCGATGGGTGCGTGAGGGTTCAGTCCGGCAGGGGAGGGAGGCGATGCGGGTCGATCCGTCGGATGATCGACCCCGGACACGATAGACGTGATGGATCTGGCACGTACGCATGATCGGCGAACTCCTTCGGCGGGTCACCCGGACGCGCAGGCGCCCGCTCTGCCGTCCCGCCCGGGCGGCGCAGGAATGCCGCCACCGGGCACACTGTTGGAGTGGACATGACCAGCCCCAGCCCGCTCCTGGCCCTCCCTGGTGCCGTGGCGGGCGCCGGCACCGACGCACCCGTCGCGGCGCACTACGGCTCGTTCAACCGCGAGCAGCGGGCGCTCGAGTCCGGCGACGGCTTCGTGGACCTGTCCCACCGGGGCGTCGTACGGGTCAGCGGGCCCGACCGGCTGACCTGGCTGCACTCGCTCACGACCCAGCACCTGACCGAGCTCGAGCCGGGTCGTCCGACCGTCGCGCTGGTGCTCTCGCCGCAGGGCCACGTCGAGCACGCGCTCTACGCCGTCGACGACGGTGAGGCTTTCACCGCGCACGTCGAGCCCGGCGCGGCGCCGGCCCTCGTCGAGTGGCTGGACCGGATGCGCTTCCTCATGCAGGTCGAGGTCGCCGACGTGACCGCGGAGCTGGCGGTCGCGTGGCGCCCGGCTCCGGCCGGCGGCGACGGCGCGGGCGCCGGTCGCTATGACCTGGTCCCGCGCGACCGGCTCGAGGCGTACGCCGAGGCCGCGGGACCGGCAGCCGGACTGTGGGCCTTCGAGGCGCTCCGGATCGCCCGCGGCGAGCCACGCTTCGGCGTCGACACCGACGAGCGGACGATCCCCAACGAGGTCGGCTGGGTGTCGGTCGACGACGCGCCGTGGGCCGCTGTCCACCTGGACAAGGGCTGCTACCGGGGTCAGGAGACTGTCGCACGCGTGCACACACTGGGTCGGCCGCCGCGTCGCCTCACCCTGCTGCACCTGGACGGCACCGCCAACCGGCTGCCCGAGCCCGGCACACCACTGCGGCACGACGGCCGCGACGTCGGCTTCGTCGGCTCGTCGGCCCGCCACCACGAGCTCGGTCCGATCGCGCTCGGGCTGGTCAAGCGCGCCGTACCCGTCGACGCGGTCCTCGACGCCGACGGTCTGCCCGCCGCGCAGGAGGTCGTGGTCGACCCCGAGGTCGGGCTGCACGCGCGGCCGCGGCTCGGGTGAGGCACGGTCAGACCACGGCGGGGAGCCGCCGATCGCCGCGAGGCTCTCGATAGTCTGAGCGGATGCACCGGCTCCGCAACGGCGTCCAGAACTACGACTGGGGATCCGCCGACGCGATCCCGCGGTTCCTCGGCGACAAGGCCACGGAGCGACCCGTGGCGGAGGTCTGGATCGGCACCCATCCGCTCAAGCCGTCGACGGCGATCGCCGGCGACGGTAAGGAGCAGCCGCTGTCGGACGTCGCCGGTGACCTGCCGTTCATGGTGAAGCTGCTGGCTGCGGACCGGCCGCTCTCGCTGCAGGTGCACCCGTCCCGGTCTCTCGCCGAGATCGGCTACGCGCGCGAGGACGAGGAGGGCGTCCCGGTCGACGCCCAGGAGCGCGTCTACAAGGACCGCAACCACAAGCCGGAGATGGTCTACGCGCTGAGCACCTTCGACAGCCTGATCGGCTTCCGTCCGACCGCCGAGATCCTGCGGGTGCTCGGACCGATCGACACACCGCTCGCCCGGCGGCTGGCCGACGACCTGCGCGCCGACCCGGGCTTCGCCGGCATCGTGCGGCGGATCGAGTGGCTGCTGAGCACGCCCGTCGACGCCGGGGAGGTGCACCAGGTCGTCGGTGCGTGCCGTGCGCTGGCGACCCTCGGCATGGACATCAAGCGCGCCTACCGCACGGTGGTCGAGATCGCCGACCACCATCCCGACGACGTCGGCGTGGTGATCTCCCTGATGCTCAACCGGATGACCCTGCAGCCCGGCGAGGCGGCGTACCTCGAGACCGGGGTGATGCATGCGCACCTCAGCGGGCTCTGCCTCGAGGTGATGGCCACCTCCGACAACGTGCTGCGCGCCGGCCTGACCAGCAAGCACGTCGACCCCAAGGGCCTGGTCGCCTGCCTCGACACCGGCATGGCGCGGGTCGCCCGGGTCACCCCGGACTTCGTCGACTTCGACACCGAGGTGTTCTCCCCGGCCGACGTGGAGTTCGCGCTCGCCGTCACCCAGATCTCGCACGCCGCTCCCGACGGTGTGGAGCTGGTCGGCACCGACCACAGCGTGCTGATCTGCACCGGCGGCGAGCTCGTCGTGCGCACGTCCGCCGGCGAGAAGCTCAGCCTCAACCGGGGCGAGTCGCTCTACCTCGGCCCCGACGACCACCACGCCGTGGTCCAGGGACTCGGCGAGGTGGCCCAGGCCTACGTCCCGCAGTCCCGGGCGATCCACTCGCGTCTCGTCGACGTCCTCTGACCGCGCGACGACCCGCGTCGCGGGCCGTCAGGCGAGCGTGGCGGCGTCGATGACGAAGCGGTAGCGCACATCCGAGGCCAGGACGCGCTCGTAGGCCTCGTTGACCTGGTCGGCGGAGATGATCTCGACGTCGGAGCCGATGCCGTGCTCGGCGCAGAAGTCGAGCATCTCCTGGGTCTGCGCGATGCCGCCGATCATCGAGCCGGCCATCGAACGGCGCCCGCCGATCAGGGACATCACGTGCACCGCGAGCGGCTGCGGCGGTGCACCGACGTTGACCAGGGTGCCGTTCACCGCAAGCAGGCCCAGGTAGGCGTTGACGTCGATGCCGGCGCTCACGGTGTTGAGGATCAGGTCGAAGCGGCCGGCGAGCTGCTCGAAGGTGCCCGGGTCGGAGGTCGCGTGGTAGTGGTCCGCTCCGAGCCGGAGGCCGTCCTCCTGCTTCTTCAGCGACTGCGACAGCACGGTGACCTCGGCGCCGAGGGCGTGGGCGATCTTGACGCCCATGTGCCCGAGGCCACCCAGGCCGACGACGGCGACCTTCTTGCCCGGACCGGCGTTCCAGTGGCGCAGCGGCGAGTAGGTGGTGATGCCGGCGCACAGCAGCGGAGCGGCCGCGGCCGGGTCGAGGCCGTCGGGCACGGAGAGCACGAAGGCCGCGTCGACGACGACGTGCGTGGAGTAGCCGCCCTGGGTGGTGGTGCCGTCACGGTCCGTGCCGGCGTACGTGCCGACCATGCCGTTGAGGCAGTACTGCTCGTCGCCGTTGCGGCAGTTCACGCACTCACCGCAGGAGTTGACCATGCAGCCCACGCCGACCCGGTCGCCGACCTGGTGGCGGGTCACCTCGGCACCCACCTCGGCGACGATGCCGACGATCTCGTGGCCCGGTACGACGGGGAACGGCTGCGGCCCCCAGTCGCCACGCACGGTGTGGATGTCGGAGTGGCAGATGCCGGCGTACTCGATCTCGATCAGGACGTCGCGGGGCCCGACCTCGCGGCGCTCGATGGTGGTGGCAGCCAGCGGTTCGCCGGCAGCAGGGGCGGCGCAGGCGTTCACGCGCATGTGGGTGGTTCTCCTTCGTCTCTGGACGTGGTCGTTGCTTGGGTTCAGGTCGCCGGCGGTGCGGCGTACTGGTCGTCGGTGACCGGCTCGAGCCAGTGCACGACGTCGTGGTGGTCGTCGCCCTCGTTGATCGCGAGGTGGACCATGAGCCGGTCCGGTGCCGCGCCGTGCCAGTGCTCCTCGTCGGCCTCGAACAGAACCCGGTCGCCGGGGCGGATCACCTCGACGGGTCCGCCACGGCGCTGGCAGAGCCCGACGCCCTCGGTGACGAACACCGTCTGGCCCAGCGGGTGCCGGTGCCAGTGGGTGCGGGCTCCGGGCATGAAGTGCACCAGGTTGGCCGTCACTCGCGACGGCGCGGGCGCGGCCGCCACGGCGTCGATGTACACGTCGCCGGTGAACCAGTCCGCCGGACCCTTGACGGTCGCGGCGGAGCTTCGGGTGATCTGCATGGTTCTCCTTTCGGGCGCACGGCGGCCGCGGACCCGGTCCGCAGCGCGGCGCTGTCGTCACTGCTTCGGATTGCGCTTCAGGGCGTCCGCCAGCGCGCGTGCCTCCTCGGAGATCGCGTCGGCGCGGGTGGTGTCTCCGGTCTCGACCGCACGCCAGTAGGCGATCTTGACCCGGACGTAGCGCTGGCGCAGCGCGACCAGCTCGGCCTCGACGGCCAGCCGGCGCTCCTGCGCGGCGAGCAGCTCGATCTGCTCCGCCGCCGCCTCGGGGCCGCGGCCACCGTTGGCGACGTACTGGCGCATGTCGCTGACCGACATGCCCGTGGCCGCCAGGCAGGCGACCCACATGAGCTGGTCGAGGTCGTCCTCGCCGTAGACGCGATGCCTGCTGCTCGAGCCGCGGCTGACCGGAGGGATCACTCCGATGGACTCGTAGTAGCGCAGGGTGCTCGCCGGCAGCCCCGTGAGGGCGGCCGCCTCCTTGATCGTGTAGCTGCGCCGGGTCGCTGCTGTCGTCACCCCTACGACGGTAGGAACTTCAAGTACTTGAAGTCAAAAGCCACCCGCGCCGGGCTCGCCCGACGCCGGCATGACCCTCTCGACCGCGGGTATTGGCCAGCTCCACGGAAGGAGAACCCATGGAGATCGGCTACTTCCTGTCCACGGAGGAGTACGGGCCGGAGGCCCTGCTCGAGCAGGCTCGCGCGGCCGAGGCGGCCGGCTTCGAGAGCCTGTGGATCAGTGACCACTTCCACCCGTGGAACGACGAACAGGGCAACAGTCCCTTCGTGTGGACGATGATCGGGGCGATCAGCCAGGTCTGCTCGCTGCCGGTGACCACGGCGGTGACCTGCCCGACGGTCCGGATCCATCCGGCGATCATCGCCCAGGCCGCCGCGACGTGTGGCCAGCTGACGGGAGGCCGGTTCGTGCTCGGGGTGGGCTCCGGCGAGGCGCTCAACGAGCACATCCTCGGGGATCCCTGGCCGACCGCGGACCGGCGCCTCGAGATGCTCGAGGAAGCGGTCGAGCTGATCCGCCTGCTCTGGTCGGGGGAGGTCGTCACGTGGGAGGGCAAGTACTACGAGGTCGACCATGCCCGCATCTACAACCTCCCCGAGGAGCCGCCCGAGATCTACGTGTCGGGGTTCGGCCCGAAGGCGATCGAGCTCGCGGCGCGCATCGGCGACGGCTACCTCAACACCGCACCCGACGCGGAGCAGGTGCGCCAGTTCAAGAGCGCATCGGGCGGCAAGCCGGCCCATGCGGGCGCGAAGGTGGCGTTCGCGCCCACGGCGGAGGAAGGCTGGGAGCACGCCCACCGGCTCTGGCCGAACGCCGGGCTCCCCGGCGAGATGGCCCAGGTCCTGCCGACGCCCGAGCACTTCGAGCAGGCGAGCTCGCTGGTGACGATGGAGTCGACGAAGAGCTCGGTGGTCGCGGGCAACGATCCCGATGCGCACCTCGAGCAGATCGAGACCTACCGCAAGGCGGGGTACGACGCCGTCCACGTGGCCAACATGGGGCCGCACCACCGAGCGATGATCGAGTTCTACGGCGAGCGGGTCCTGCCCTCCCTGCGTTAGCTTCCACTCGCACCTCACTGACCACACCGGCACCGCTGGCGCACATTGCGGTCCATGTCACAAGGACCGCCGCGAATCGGCGGCCGCCATGCGGGCACGGGGACGGCATGAGCAACGACAGAGCAGCAGAGGCCCGTGAAGGATTCTTCGACCGCGTTGCCGGCAAGGCGAAGGAGGTCGCCGGCGCCGTGAGCGGCAAGGACGACCTGGTGGAGGAGGGACGGCTCCAGCAGGCGGAGGCAGACAGGCGGAAGGACGCGTTGACCGGCCAAGCGGTCGCCGACGCGAAGCGTGACCAGGCCACCCAGGAGCTGCGCGAGAGCAGCAGTGAAGCGGCCGAGCAGACCCGTGCTGCCCACGCCGAGGCCGCCCGCGCCGAGTCCGGGATCGAGCAGCAGCGCGAGCGTGAGCACGTGACGGCCGAGCGTGACGCCGCTCGCCAGGAGGCCGTCGGTCGCGAGGCTGCGGACGAGCAGGCCGACCACGTCGCGGCTTCCCGGGTGAGGGAAGCCGAGGCACTCGTTGCCGACGCGGACCGGACCGAGACCACCGCGGTCGCCGAGAGCAGCAACCTGCAGACCGAGGCCGCCGTGGACGACCAGGAGGCCGCGCAGCTGCGCGCGCAGACCGAGAAGTGAGGACCACCATGATCAGCACCGTCATCGCCCTGCCCTACGAGCTGGCGCGCCTTCCGCTCGCCCTCGTCGACGAGAAGCTGTCCGAGAGGCTCTCCGAGACATCGATCCCGCGAGTTGCGCTGGACCGGGCCCTCGGCTCGGCGGACCGGCTGGCCGGCACCGTCCTGGGCAACCCGGAGATCGCCGGGCGCGGCGCTGAGCGGCTCGCGCGTTCCCGCACGCTCGTCACCGCGGCGAAGCTCGAGGGCCGGGCCGCCGGGAAGCGCCAGCAGGCCCGAGAGGTGGTGGAGGCCGGCTTCGAGGAAGCCGCTCGTGAGCGCGACGAGGCGGAGGGTCGCGTGGTCGCCGGGCTCGAGGAGGCCGACTCCGTCGAGGCCCGCGGCAGGCAGCAGGCCAGAGCCGGCGCGCGGAAGACTGCTGCCGGCAAGAAGGCCGCGGCGGACCGGCGGGCGGAGAGCCGCACCCGCACCGTGGAGCAGCGCAAGAAGAATGTCGAGTCGGCAGCCGGAGCACGGAAGAAGGCTGCGCAGCTAAAGGCCGCGAACGAGCTCGACGAGGCCCGCCAGGCAGAGCAGAAGGCGTCCGAGAAGCACGCCGACGCCGAGCGGCTGGGTGACCTCGCAGAGGCCACCAAGGCCCAGCGAACCCAGAATTAGGGCACGTCCGCGCAGCGCCTGCCCTAACCAGTGAGGCGATCTCACCACACGGTGTCGTCGTCGAAGTTCGTGACCCAGAGCGAGCCGAAGGCGACGGCATCGAACCCGCCGTTCGCGGAAGGTGACCCCGGGTAGATCCCGACGGCGCGTTCCGTGCGTGCCCGGAACCGGACGATCCTATCGGTGCTGTGGCCCGTCAGCGGGGTCGCTACACCGAGGCGGCCGGGTGGCCGCCCTCCTTGGGGGCGTAGCCGTATCCGTACCCGTAGCCGTACTTCGCTCCGCGCCTGGTCGGGATCATATTGAAGACGACCCCGAGCGGCGCTGACCCGACGCTCTCCAGACGAGCGACCGCGCTGGCCACTTGGTCCTTCGTCGTCTTCCCGTGCCGGACGACCAGCACGGCGCCGTCGGTCTCCGAGGCGAGCAGCGCACCGTCGGTGACCGGGAGGAGTGGGGGAGAGTCGATCAGGATGACGTCGTAGTCGTGGCGAAGTTTGGCCAGCAGATCGCTCATCGCCTTGGACTGCAGCAACTCCGCTGGGTTGGGTGGGATCGGCCCGGCGGTCATCACTGTCAGCCCGGACGCGGCGTGCTGCTGGAGGACGTCGGCGTAGCCCACGCTGCCCACGAGCACGCTGGTCAGCCCCACATTCTCCTCGAGGCCGAGGAAGTGCGCGACCTGCGGGCGCCGCATGTCGCCGTCGAGGAGCAGCACCCGCTGGCCGGCGCTGGCCAGCGCGATCGCAGCGTTCACCGCGATCGTCGACTTCCCCTCGTTCGGCACCGAACTCGTGACCACGAACGCCTTGCTCGCCTGGTCGACGTCAATGAACGACAGGTTGGTACGCAGGACGCGGTAGGCCTCGGCACGCGGAGCGTGGGGCGACAGCGCGCTGATCAGCGGCTGCTTCTGCACCTCCTGGTCGAAGACCATGCTGCCGAGCACCGGCGTCTCGCCGAGGGCCGGCACGTCCGCGACCCCCTTCACGCTGTTGTCGAGGACCTCGCGCAGGACGGCGAGCCCGAACCCGAGGAGCAGCCCCAGGACGAGCGCGAGCCCGATGTTGCGGACCGGGCGCGGTGACACGGGGCTGTCAGGCAGCCGCGGTGAGTCGACAACGGTCGCCTTGAGCAGCGGCACGTCCTGGCCCGGCGGCGTCTCCAGCTCCGTGACGAACTTCTGCAGCTGCGCCACGACGGCGTCGTTGATCCGCTGAGCCTGGATGGGGCTGGGATCGGTCACGGTGATCTTCAGGACCACCGTGTCCGGTACGACGCTCGCTCTGATCTTGCCGGCCAGCTCCACCGCCGACATGGTCAGGTCGAGGTCGTCGATGACCCGCTGCGAGAGGTCCAGGCCGTTGAGCAGGTCGGCGTACGAGCTGACGCGCTGCTGGGAGAACAGGCCGCCCTGATAGGCGTCGGTGGAGTTGCTCGGTGTCGTGGAGACGAACACCCTGGCCGTCGAGGCATACATCGGCGTGGCCTGGGCCGTCAGCACCGCGGCGACGGCCACGACCGCGAGCACCGCACCGGCGATGAGCAGCCATCGTCGGCGGGCGATGCTGAGGTAGTCACGCAGTTCCACGAGGAGTCCCCTGTCGCGTCGGCCGTGATCCGGGTCGGACCCGGACACGGGGCGACAGCCTAGTTCAGCCAAGGGCGCTGAAGAACCGCGCTGGCTTCGCCGGAGCGGTGACCCTGCCGGTCGCGTGTGTGTAAGGTGCGGGAGGTACGGACACCTGGTCGTGCACCCAAAACAACGGGGAGAAACCTCATGAAGTTGATCTCGGCCGTCATCGCCGCGCTCGCTCTGTCCTTCAGCATGCTGCTCGTACCGACCACGGCCAATGCGACGTCGACCGCCTACCCGGGCTCCGTCACCACCGCCTGTGGCATCTCGGTGCCTGCGCGGTCCCACCACCACCGCATCCGGGTCTCGTTCAGCGTGACGGCCGGCAACGCCGTCCCGACGGGCAACGTGAAGCTGCGCCTGTACAAGAAGCGCGCCGGCGGGTCCTACGTGATCGTCAAGCGCAAGATCGTGCTCTACACCGGCGGTGTGCAGAAGTTCGCCTTCCGCCACCTCGCGAACGGCCGCTACCGCGTGAACGCCCGCTACATGCCGCCCGTCAACTCCGTCTACAAGGGTTGCGTCTCCGCTACCGTGGGCACCCGCCTCCGCGGCTGACCGCAGTCGCGACGCAGTAGCACCCCTAGTGCCACAGCGATACCGCACGCCCCGAGACACCCGCTCAGTCCATTGGGCGCGGTGGCTCGGGGCGATCGGCGCCATCCTCGTCGCGGTCGGCCTCTACGCGGCCTGGTCCGTCCTCGGGGTGCGCTCCGACCTGCAGGCCGCGCGGGTGGAGGCACCAAGGCTCAAGAAGGCACTGCTGGCCGACGACCAGCGCGGCGCCCAGGCGTCGCTGACACGGTTGCAGCACCGGCTGTCGCGAGCCCATGGACGCACCGACGGACCGCTCTGGTCGATCGGCGCAGCCCTGCCGGTCTGGGGTGACGACGTCGACGCCGTGCGCACCGTGGCCGCTGTCGGCGACGACCTTGCCTCAGGCACCTTGGCCGAGCTGGTCGAGGAATCCGACTCCGACGTGCGCGCGAAGCTGATCCCTCGCCAAGGACGGGTCGACCTCGGTGCGATCACAAAGCTGCAGCCGCAGCTGGCCCGTGCCCATCGCAACCTGAACGACGCCGTGGACCGCACCCGTGCCGTCACGTCCTCACACCTGCATGCCTGGGTGCGTGAGGGCGTGCTCAGCCTGGCCGAGCAGATCGAGCAGGCCGACTCCGCGCTCACGGCCGCAGACCGGACGGCCCAGGTGCTCCCCAGCATGCTGGGCGCGGACGGCCCACGGACTTACCTCTTGATGTTCGACAACAACGCCGAGATCCGCGCGACCGGCGGACTGCCGGGGGCGTACGCCGTCCTGCGCGCGGACCGGGGCAAGCTCGCTCTGGTCCAGCAGGGCACCGCCGTCGACGTGGGGCAGTTCGACCAGCCGGTGCTACCTCAGTCGCCGGCCGAGCACGCGCTCTACGACACCCAGCTCGCGGAATTCTTCCAGGACACCAACTTCACCCCTGAGTTCCCACGCACGGCCGCGCTCGTCCGCCAGATGTGGCAGCTCCGGCACGGCCAGCAGCTCGACGGGGTGATCAGCGTCGACGCGGTGACGCTCTCCTACCTCTTGCGCGCGACCGGCCCGGTGCAGGCTCCCGGCGGCGTGACGCTGACCAGCGACAACGCGACCAGCGAGCTCCTCAACCAGGTCTACTTCCGGATCCCGGACAACGAGGGCCAGGACGCGTTCTTCCGCACTGTCGCGAGGGACGTGTTCGACAAGGTCACCGCGGGTGTCGAGTCGCCCGAGACACTGATCGGGGCGCTGGCCCAGGGCGCGAGCGAGGGCCGGATCTACGTGCACTCCTTCGACACCGACGTGCAGGACGTCCTCGCCGGCACCAACGTCGCCGGCGACCTCGAGGCGCACGACCCGCGGGTGCCGCAGCTGGGCATCTACCTCAACGACGCCACCGGCTCGAAGATGTCCTACTACCTGCGCAGCATGCCGCGTGTGGTGTCCGAGAGCTGCGCC
Source organism: Marmoricola sp. URHA0025 HA25 (assembly GCF_054059435.1). Taxonomy (NCBI): domain Bacteria; kingdom Bacillati; phylum Actinomycetota; class Actinomycetes; order Propionibacteriales; family Nocardioidaceae; genus Marmoricola; species Marmoricola sp. URHA0025 HA25. The sequence goes on along the minus strand of NZ_JBSSCD010000001.1, from coordinate 3,498,500 downwards.
GGTGGCCAGCAGCAGTTCGCGGCGTACGTGGACCTGACCTTCACGGCGCACAGCCCGCCGGCCGACCAGCTGCCGGTGTTCATCACGGGCCCGGGCGACTTCGGCACGCCGAAGGGCCAACAGCTCGTGCTGGTGCGCCTCTACGGGCCGAAGGGCGGCGAGCTGAGCAAACTGAGCGTGGCCGGCGAGCCGACCCAGGCCGACGTCGTAGACGATCGTGGCCGGCCGGTCGCCAGCACCGTCGTACTGCTCAGCCGCGGTGACACCGTGCGGGTCAGCTGGCGGATCAGGTCAGCGCAGGGCCAGGACCGTCCGGCCCGGCTCAGCGTGACGCCGGGCATCACCGCCCGCCCGGCGGTCACCCGGGTCGGCGACACCTGCACGAGCAGCGGGTCAGGTCGCTCATGACCCGGACCAACTTGTTCACCGGCGTTCTCCTGGCTTGTTACTGTGCTCGGGTCCGTCCAAGGCGCATCCACTGCGGCGGCAATGTTTCGGGGGAAGTGATCATGTGCTGAGGACGTCGTCGAGGACCGTGGTGCTGGCCGGCCTCGACCTCGGGGCCTGGACGGCGGCCTTCCTGGGCACGGGCTGGCTGCAGGAGTTCGCGGAGGGCGTGCGTCCCTTCCCGCTGGTGAACTCGTTGCTGCTGGGCCTGCTCTGCGGCGCGCTGTTCGTCGTCGTCGGCCTGAGCGTCCACCTGCACCAGGGCCGCGCCGCCGCCGGCAGCTTCGAGGACGTCGTCCTGGTGGGCACCGTGGCGGCCGTTGTCGGCGTGACGGAGCTGGTCGTCAACCTGGCCGCGGGCCAGTTCGTGACGCGCACCGCCCTCGTCCTGTCGCCGGTCGTTGCGCTCACCCTCATGCTGTGGGCTCGGATGGCCTATCGGGTGCTGCGCGACAGGCGACGGACGGGCTTCGAGACGCGGAGCCAGACCCGCGCAGTGATCGTCGGCGCCGGCGACACGGCGCAGCGCCTCGTCCGCTTCCTCCAGGGCGAGGCCGACGCCCCGTGGGTGCCGGTCGCGATGCTCGAGGACGACGGACGCAAGCGTCATCGCCGCTTCCATGGAGTCGCGGTGCACGGGGGCACGCAAGACCTGGCGGCGGTGGCCGAGCGGTTCGAGGCGACGACTGCGATCATTGCGATCTCCTCGGCCGACTCCGACCTCATCCGGGACCTGCACGACCAGGCCCAGCGGGCGGGCCTCGAGCTCAAGGTGGTGCCCACCGCCGCGGACATGCTCACCCCTCACCAGGTGTCGCTGTCCGACGTCCGCGACCTCGAGCTCACCGACCTGCTGGGTCGACACCAGATCGACACGGACATCGAGTCGATCGCCGGCTACCTGACCGGCAAGCGCGTGCTGGTGACGGGAGCCGGTGGCTCAATCGGCTCCGAGCTCTGCCGGCAGATCGCCCGCTTCGGGCCCGCCGAGCTGATCATGCTGGACCGTGACGAGTCCGCGCTCCACGCCGTGCAGCTGTCGATCTACGGCCGCGCCATGCTCGACGGCGACGACGTAGTGCTCGCCGACATCCGCGACTCGCTCTACATCGACACCCTATTCGAGGCCCGCTGTCCGCAGGTCGTCTTCCATGCCGCCGCACTGAAGCACCTGCCGATGCTCGAGCAGTATCCGGGGGAGGCGATCAAGACCAACGTCTGGGGCACGCTGAGCATCCTTGAGGCGGCGAAGGCCCACCACGTCGAGCGCTTCGTGAACATCTCCACCGACAAGGCCGCCAACCCGTGCAGCGTGCTCGGCTACTCGAAGCGGCTGGCCGAGGGTCTCACCGCGGCGATCGCCGAGGAGGCGGAAGGCACCTACCTCTCCGTCCGTTTCGGAAACGTGCTGGGCAGCCGCGGATCCGTTCTCGACGCGTTCACGGCCCAGATCGCCGCCGGCGGGCCGGTGACGGTGACCCACCCCGAGGTCACCCGCTACTTCATGACTGTCCAGGAGGCCGTGCAGCTGATGATCCAGGCAGCCGCGATCGGTCGCGACGGCGAGGCGCTCGTCCTGGACATGGGCGAGCCAGTGTCGATCGACGCGGTGGCGCGCCAGTTGATCGAGCTGTCCGGCAAGCGGGTCGAGATCGTCTACACAGGACTGCGCGAGGGCGAGAAGATGCACGAGGTCCGACTGGGAGAGGGCGAACAGGATCAGCGTCCAGTTCACCCGCGGGTGTCGCATACCCAGGTGCCAGCCTTCGATCCGCTGGAGGCGCGTGAGATGGATCCGTGGGACCACGGTGAATTGGCGGCCAAGTCCCTCAAGGCCTGCGCGACGCAACTCGGGGCGTCCTCGCCGTTGGCCGGCGGTGCCTGACATGAGCCTCTGCCTGACATCCGAGCACTGTCGAGGTCTAGGGGCGATGGAGCCAGAACGCCGGGGTCCGGGTCATCTCGCGCTATAGCGTGGATCCAAGGCCCACCACGATGCTCTTCTTCTCGACCCTGGCTGGTGCGTGCCTCGTCTTGCCGCGCGTGCTCAGCCGAGCTGAGGAGAACTATGCCTGAACAATTGGCGGTCGCCCTGGTGGGAAGCTCGGGCTTCGTAGGTTCGGCCGTGCGAGAGGCGCTCAAGTCCGCCGACGTTGACGTGCGAGAGGTACGTGCGCCCCGATTGACTGTTCGGCCAGGCGGGTTGGCCCAGGTCAATCAAGCCTTGAGTCGACAACCGGCCGTCGTCGAGGACCTCGCTCGGTCCCTTCACGGCGTCGACGTCGTCGTGAATGCGGCCGGGATCTCGGACGCGAGCGCCCATTTCGAGGAGGCGATGTTCGGAGCCAACGCGGTTCTGCCGCGGATGATTCGGGAGGCAGCCGTTGCGGCGGACGTCGACCGGTTCGTGCAGGTTTCTTCATCCGCGGTGCAAGGCCGGCGCCCTCTCCTCGACGAGACCGCTGACGTCCGTCCCTTCAGCCCCTACAGTCGCGCGAAGGCGCTGGGGGAGAAGGTCCTCGAGGGCTGTCCCGAGACAGTTCTGTTTCGCCCGACCTCGGTGCATGGAGCTGGTCGTCATGTCACGCGCACGATCGGTCGTCTCGCCCGTTCCCCGTGGGCTAGCGTGGCTGGTGACGGGTCGGCCGCCACTCCGCAAGTCCTGGTTCAGAACGTGGCGTCGGCCGTGGCCTTCCTCTGCAAGTACGACGGTGCGCTCCCGCAGGTTGTCCTCCAGCCGTCCGAGGGCATGACGACGATGTCCGTGCTCACGATCCTTGGTGGGAAGGTCCCGGCACGGATACCGAGTCCGGTGGCAAGAGCATCATTGGCTCTCGGGCGCGCGGCATCGCTGCCTTCCGCGAGAATGCGAGCCGACGTCCGCCGCCTTGAAATGCTCTGGTTCGGACAAGCACAGGTGTCAGGGTGGTTGCTCGACCAGGGCTGGCGCCCGCCGCTGGGACTGGACGGGTGGCGTGAGCTGGCAACGATCATCAACGGATCCTGACACTACGTTCGTTGGTTGCGCGGCTCGAGGGGTCCGCGCGAACAAGGCAGTGGTGAGTGCTCGTTCTGCGGGGACGGGGTTGCGAAACGGGCGGCATCCCGCGATATTGACACGTGCCACCGCGGGAGACGTTGCGAGAGGAAATCGGACATCAAGCAAGACTTGCTGCGCCACCCGCCGCGGGCGGGAAGGGCCAGTCTTCTCCTCAATCCCCTGCTTCTCTACGCTTCCATCTGCGCGACGATCCTTCTGCTCTACGTGTTCTCGTGGTCCGCCCTCTACGCCCCTCTGGACAGGACGTTGACGGCGTTCTTGGTCGCGAGCATTTCCGTTTCCGCCGGGGCGGGAGCTTTGCTTCAAGGGCGAATCGACACGCTGTGTCCGCCTCGTTCAACGCCCGAGACCGTCGTACGATCCAATTGGGCCGTGACGTGGGCGATCGTGGCGAGCTTCTTGGTGCAGTTCCTCGCAGTGGGCCAGGTACCGTTCGTCGATGTCGTGCTCAGAGGTTCGACATTCGAATACGGCAATTTTCCCCAGCTCCCCGTCGTCGGCGTGCTGCTGACGACGTTCGCGATGTTCTACGCGACGGTCGTGGCCTATCGATTCGCATTGGCCCGCGGCAAGGCGATACGTCTTGCCTTCGCAGCTCAGTTTGTTGCCATAGAGCTGATGTTCCTGCTCCTCCTCAGCCGTGGAGCGATGATCCTGTCGTTCCTCGCAGCGGGAATCATCGTGGGTAGTTGCGTTACGTTTTCACTCCCCCGAATCATCCGGGGAGTTTTCTTAGCAATCTTGGTCGCATACGCATTCGGTGGGGTGGGAAATCTGCGTGAAGGGGACAAGTTCTCTGATAACGAGCATATTGTGCGGCTCGCTCATCTCACCAGCGAGTACCCGGACTGGATGCCGCATCAGTTTGTCTGGACGTACATGTATGCAGTTTCCCCGCTCGGCAATTTGAACTACGCAGTGACATATCAATCGCCGCTCAACGATCTCGGATCGACGGTCGTGAACTTGATTCCAGACTTTGCGACGAAGCGCCTGTTTCCCGATTTCAACCCGCAGACTCCCGACGTGGCCAGCTACTTCAACGTTTCCACGGGTTTCGCTTCAGCCTGGAAATTCAACGGTTTCCTGGGCCTCTGGATCACGTTCTTCGCGCTACTCGCACTCGTGACGGTTGCCGCGATGGCCTCGAAGGGCGACTGGGTCCGCGTTGCGTTGGCCCTCGGCGGCAGCATGGTCGCCTTCATGTTCTTCCACAACACGCTGAGCTACTCCGGAGTGTCGTTCGCGCTGGCCTACCCGGTGCTAGGCACTCTCATGGGGATCCCAGCACTTGGGCGAGGTCGCGTTGTCACCGATACCAACGTCCCTGACACCTCTGCGCTTCACCGACCACCACGGCCACGTCGCGCGCGGCGTCGCGCGAGACAGATCAGGGTGTAGAACCGAACGGCAACCTTGTGACGCAGCCCATTGTCGCTGCGGTACCCGCCGGTCGAGGCCGTGGCGCCATGACGTCTGTACAGCATGAGTGGTTCCCTGACGCGTCCCACATCGAAGAACGCCTCGCCCAAGGTCGCGATCCAGTAGTCGTACTCGCACAAGTGGGAACGCCGTGGAAACGGTAGAGCCGCTGCGAGGACATTGCGATGCATGGCCATCGCAGCGCCGATGTACCGGGTCTTCCAGAGATTGTGAACGAATCCTCCGCGAACGTTGTGCTCACGAAAGTGAGACTCGGCGATCGTGTTGAGTTCGCCATCGACCACGTGCACGTCGTGAACAATCAGATCGTGTCGCTGCAGCGCCTCCAGCGATACAGCTACTTTCCCCGGCAGCCAGACATCATCTTGGTCGGCGATGAATATCACATCACCGGTGGCGGACGCGAGAGCGCGTTCGAAGTTCCTGCTGTATCCCAGCGTGTGTTCGTTCCGTCGAATGGAGACCCTCGGATCCCCCACGCCTTCTAAGATTTCCATCGTCTGATCCGACGAACAATCGTCGACGACGATCACTTCGTCAGAGGGCCCAATTTGGGGAAGAATGGATGCGAGCTGTTCTGCAACGAAATCTGCGCCCTGGAAGGTGGCCATGCAGACCGATATCTTCACCCGACTGGCTCCCAGGCACCCGTTGCGTCGTCCCACCGCTTGGCCAGTCGTGCGGGCACGCCTGCAATCATTGATCCGGCGGGGAAATCTGTGGAGACCACCGCATTGGCGTTCACGATGCAGCCGTCGCCCAGGGTGACCCCTGGCAGGATGCAGACGTTTTCACCTATCCAGACGTTGTCACCGATCGAGACCGGGCGATAGGTGAGCACGCGATCGTGAGGGCTGCTATCGGCTCGCGACTGGTTCGGCCCGCGATACTCACCATGGCTTGTGTCCGAGATGAAGACCTTGGACGCCATCAAGCAGCTGTGGCCGATGTCGACGCGCCTGCCCGCGACGACATGGACGTTGTCGCCCATCCGACAATCTCTGCCGATTGTCAACGTCGTCCCGGTGCTGTCGTCTCCGCCGACATCGAAGCGGCAGGAGTAGCCGGTGGTGAGTCCCGGATGGATCTCGGCGTAACGCAGTCCCCGAAAGTAGACCGGCCGCCGCACCAGTCGTGCGCCGCGGAAACGTAGTTTCGTGAGAACCAGCGCGTAAACGACCTTCGCCTGCTCTCCCAGAGAGTACCTATTCATCGATCGACTCCGGGTCAATGATGGTCGCCACCCAGTGGTCGATTCCCAGTGCCTCATATTTACGCTCCTCGAGCGGTGTCATCGGCGCCTCGAGGAATTCACGGACCGATGCGACGTCCAGATCTGCCGGGTCGATGACAAGGATGCGACTGGGATCGTAGAAGGCATATTCCTCTACCTCCTGGTTGGTGGTGATCAGCTTCTTGCGTGCTCCTAGTGTTTCGATCGTCCGGATGGTCAGGCCTGTCTGCGCCGAATGATTGATGTCGAGCACGGCGCACGACTGGCGCAGTAGCTCCAGGTATGCGCGGGCGTTCATCGGACGAGTCCGAAAATCCCTGAGTCGAGCGCCCTTGAACACAGGCTCGTAGAGGCGGTTGTAGGCAAGTTGCAACGGGTCTAGGTACAGGTACGAGAACACGCGGAGGCCATCAGCCCTGAGCTCGGGAAGCATTCTCTTCATGATTGCGTATCGATTCGCGTGTGCCGTGCAGACGGTGATCAGATCGTACGTGGGGTCCGTGACCGGCTGTTCTGCCAAGGACTTGTAGTCGTGCGAGTAGAACAACGGCAGTAGCTCGAACCGGGGATGCTTCATTGCGTCTCGACGATCGAACGTGTAACGCCGGTCGAAAAGGGGTGCGAAGTCGAGCACGTGAGGGTAGAGCTCGATCGCGTCCCACAGGTACAGAACTGCCTGGGCTTGAGGCTGACGATCCCGCAAGGTCTGCACGAATGCCTCTGTAAGAGCCTTGCCGTTGAGCACGAAGATCAAGTCGTACTGCCGCTGGCCAGTGCGCTTCAGAATCTGATCCAGATGATGTCGCACCACGAGTTGCATTGCCGACGGGCGCACCTTGATGGCGCCCTTGATCACGGACTTGTCACTGGGTCGATCGTCGTAGTGGTCCACGACGTACCCGCGTGCTTCGAAGGCCGCGATGATCTGCCGGAAGTAGCCGAAAAAGGGTGTGCCGATGAAGAGCACCCGACGCCCGGTCATTTCACCCGCGTTCACTGTTGCGTTCTCCGAGGTCGTCTGCCCCCGCGCCCCATGATCCCGTCTCTGAGACCGGCCACGACGGCTGCCAGCTTGTGCACCTTGTCCTTCTCGAAGGCAAGGATCTTCAGTGGTGCCACGACGAGGGACACCACTGTCCGCAGAGCCCATGGAGTGTCAATGAGAGCAATCCGGCTCCGAAGAATGAGGACGAAGTTCCGGTACTTGTAGTACTGACGATCCGCCGCGTGGTGACTCGCGCGGATTGTCAGGGTCCCGAAGTGGTGCTCAGACATCGAGCCGACGGAGTGACGCATTCGCGCCTTGGGCTCCAGGGCGATCGAGTAGCCGGCTCGACGCAGTCGGAGACAGATGTCATGGTCCACATGATCGATGAAGAGCTCTTCGCGATATCCGCCGACGGCCTTGAGAGCCGTTCGGCGTGTGAGGGCGCCGGACGTCATGGCGAGTGGGACTCGGTGCGCGGAGATCTCTGCGATACGACCCTGCAGGACATTTCCGGAGCGGTCATCGAATATGCACGGGGCCACGATGGCTACCGATTCGTCGGCAACTGCCTCCGAGCTGAGCAGCTGATGAACGAAGCCAGGCTCTATGACGCTGTCCTGGTCAAACGTCAACAGCCAGTCGCTCGGGGCTGCGAGTCGCTCCCCTGCGGAAAGGGCCCCTGCAATCCCCGTGTTCTCGCCGAGGAACGCGACCGTTGCTCCCATCTCAGTGCACGCATCCAGATCGGTCAGCCCACTGGATGACCCGTTGTCGACGACCGACACCGGCAATCCGTCGTGGCGAAGCGTCTCGACGAGCGAAGCCAGCTTCGGCCCCGGGTTGAAGCTGACGACAAGTGCGTGGACCTGGCGCGGCGGTTCGCCCGGAGATGACGCTGCAGGGTCGTGCATTTTCAGGCCAGACCTCGTCCGGAGAGCTCGTCCAGTGCATCGTTCCAGACCGACGACTCCGCGCCCTTTTTCCCCCAAGACTTCCGGATGAAGTCGACGATGGCATCGCGACTGGTCCAACGCGGTGCCGGGGCTCTCACCTCTTGCAGACGGGAAACGTCAGCGCAAGCATGCTCGATGTCGCCGGGGCGATGAACCGGAACGTGCTCGATGGTCGTGTCGGTGCGTGGGCTGCCAGCGATCGCGGTGGCCGCGAGTTCGTTGAGAGTCGTGCGCACGCCGGTCCCGGCGTTCAGGATGCGAACTTTACCTGTGTCTGGAGGATGCGTGATGGCCCAGGCCAGAATCCTTGCCAGATCGTCCACATGCATGAAGTCTCGGGTGGCTGTGCCATCCCCGTACACCGAGAGAGGTTTTCCCTCACGTAGCCGAGCCAGGAACGCTGCGAGCACGCCGGTGTAGGGATTGTGAAGCGCCTGCCCTGGGCCGACCACGTTCTGGGGTCGGATCACCGTGGTGGGCACCTGTGCTGCAAGAACGGCAACCTCACGCTCAGCTAGCGACTTGGTCTCTCCATAGAATGACACTGGCCGAAGTTCGTCATTCTCGCTGGATGGCGCTGGATTCGCGGCTCCACAGCAACGGCCGCCAAACCGGGTGCCGTGAGCCTCACACTCGCAGCGTCCTTCGCCGTACACGGCGCGAGAGCTCACCGATACCAACGGCGCGTCCCATTCAGCGGCGAAGCGCGCGGCAACGCTTGTTCCCGAGACATTGACCCGAAAATACCGATCCTTCTCGTACATTGACTGACCAACTCCGGTCTCAGCCGCCAGATGGATGACGAGGTCGCAAGACCCTATCCGCTTCCAGGCTTCCTCATCACACACGTCTGCGACCAGGACGGTTCCTGGGAAGTTGGCACGGCTCGTCTCGGGGTCCAGATGAACCTGCGGAAGCAGGTTGTCGATGGCTACCAGATCATGGTCACTCGCCAGCGCACGGGCGGTGTGGAGTCCAATGAACCCTGCCCCGCCCGTGATCAGGATCTTCATCCCAAGCTCCTCTCAATGCGGTGTCGGAAGGCACCGCGAGTAGCAGTGGCTCGGCTGCTGCAGCGGACCGCTCTTGGCTGGCACAGGGCACTCAGCCCGCCACGATCCGGTTGTTCAGTAACAGTCTGGGAAGGCACACATAGACGTAGCAGATCAGTGCAATCAGACCGAGACGCCATGGCGTCGGCCACGGCACAAAAGAGGAGAGGGAGGTCATGACGGTTGCGCCGGAGACAATCGTGGCGACGACAGGGTGACGGAGGCCGGCGTCGACGAGTCTCTGGTACACATGTTCCTTGTGGGCCGCACGCCATGAACTTCCGCGGCGAACACGCTTGAGCAGCGCCCACGACGTGTCCGCGCAGTAGATCGCCAACAGGGCCAGAGACTCAAGCCAGCCGGCGCCGCTGAGAGCCGCGACGAACACCCCTCCTGCGATGGCAAACCCGATGAAATAGCTGCCCACATCTCCGAGGAAGACGCGGCCCGAAAGGTTCCAAGGCAGGAACCCCCCGGCCGCTCCGGCCAACGCCAGGCCGTAAACGACCAGCCACTCCGGAGCACCTCGACCAGTGAGGATCGCTAGCCACGTACCAGACCAGATGGCAAACAGACCAGATATCCCGTTGATTCCGTCCATGAAGTTGAAGGCGTTGGTGAAGCCGACAAACAGGACGATGCCTGCCGCCATCGTGACGGCTTGCGGGTCGAAGGAGCGGGTGACGATAGCCGCACCGATTGCCGCCACGGTCGCCTGCATCACGAGGCGAAGCCTTGCATCCAGGCCCCGGACGTCGTCACAGAAGCCAACTATGCCCAGGAGGGTCGCGCCACCGAGCAGCACAATTTCGATTTGGCCAATGTTGCGAGACGACAGCAAGACCCCGGCCAGCATCGACAGCCCAACTGCGACTCCGCCCCCACGGGGTGTGACGACCACGTGTGAAGATCGATTGTTGGGCACGTCGACCACACCCATGCGGCGCAGAACCAGGGTGACGGCGGGTACTAGGGCGAAAGACATCGCTACCACGCCAACTATCAACGCCATATGAGTGGGTTCTCCTGCAGCATGGCGGCAGTCACACGCGGCAGCGGTGAGTGCCGAGGGTTGACTGGCACGCCATGTCCTATCGCCGTGCGCGATCCTCGGGGAAGGGGCTGCGGATGGTTCCTGGTCCCGACCCGGCTGACTTGCGGGCAACGATCACGATGTGGGGCCAGGTGAACTCAGCAGCCTCGACCGACCAGCCGACATGCGCGACCATCTCGACGGCGGTGCGGACGTTGTAGACATGATGATGCATGGCTCGCGTCTGCTCGTTGTTCGCCAGCCGTTGGGCCAGCTCGTCCATGGACGAAACCCCTTCGTCGCGGCTGAGGTCGTGACGTTGCAGCACTTCCTCAACGTGGGTCGTGTCGTCCTCGCCACGCCGGGCGTGCTCGTCGCTCGTCATGTGGTCGAGAGTGGTGAGCGGGCGGCGGTGATCGAACGTCGCTCCTCGGTGCGGCAGGACAAGAACTAGGGCGCCGCCTTCAGCGCAGACACGAAGCCACTCATGCAGCGCTCGCAACGGGTTTGCGACATGCTCGATGAGATGCGACGACAGGATCGTGTCGTAGGTCCCAATATCGCCGAGGTCGGTGGCCTCACGCAGCATCTGGACCCCGAGCGGCTTGCCCTCGGGGCTGTAGTCTCCACCGTCCTTGAGGTCAGACTCCCAGAGAGTTGCCGCGGCGTAGTTCACGTTGTCGATAGACGTCGCACGGCCGTAGACGGAGAGCAGGTTGTCGGTCCGGAAAATGACTGACGGGCCTCCCAGCTCGAGGAGCCGGCGGCCCTCAGTGGCCGCCCACACCTGCGCCGCGATGGCCGGACGTCGTCCGGTTGCGGCCCGGTATATCACCGCCAGCCCCCGGGACACTCCCAGGGCCTGCAGTGCCGCGATTGCCTGGCGCCGTTTGGCCATGTGCGACCTCTCTAGATGTCGGGCAGATCACTGCGGGTCCAGTTGAGCACATCGGCCGCAGAACCGGCGAGAGCAACACATCGTCCGCTTCGGCAGAGTGGCCGGAACTGGCAGGTGGTGGCAGATCGAACGAACGGCGGCACGTGTCGTATCGTCGGATCTCACGGCGTCTGGGCAATTCGCCGCTCATCGGATGAGGTGTCAAGAGTGCTGGTCTTGGAGTCGGCCCGGGCTCCTTACGCGGGCTGTATCGCGGCGTCGCGCGACTCATCGACTCAGGCGATCACCCGATGACCGGTGCTCCCGAGGGGCCGTCCCCCGTCATTCCCCGCGAGCGAGGTCGGCTCTTGAGGCAGCTCAAGGGCGGCGGTGAGCTAGCGAACGGAACCTTGTGGACAGGCACGGGAATTGTCGCTTCGACGTTCTCCACGTTTGCCGCCGGCTTGCTCATGGTGGCTGTCACCACGCCTGCCAACTATGCAGACGTGGTCGTTCTGACATTGATCGTGGCGGTGATCGGCAATCTCGTTCGATTCGGCGCTGATCGCATCGTTGTCTCAGAAGTTCGCGCTGCGGCGGGTAAGGGGAGCGACGCGGCATGGTCCAAGGCCGCAGACCTCGTCGCGTTCTCGATCGGCACAGGCCTGATTGGCAGCGTCCTTGTGTGCCTGCCGTTCAGTCGCTCCACGCTCGACTACTCCCTGTCGAGCGGCCTCTCGGGCATTGAGGTCGGGGCGGTGGCGCTTTGGCTGGCGAGTGATGTTGTACGTCTGGTCGTGGCCGAGACGTACCGCGCTGACCTCAAGTTCGGGCCAGCAGCGTTCGCCAGCTATGGGATTCGCGCGCCGCTCTTCCTCCTGCTTCTCGGCGTGGAGGGCATTCTCGGAGGCGGGCTCGACCGCACGACAATTCTCCTCGATGCATCAGGCGCTTCTGCGGTGGTCTGCGTGGTCGCCACGGCCATGCTGCCCAGGAACGTGCGCTGGTGGCGGGCGCATCCCCTCCTCAGCGGACGCACGTTGTGGCGGGGTCACCTCACCATGGTGCTCACCACTTTCGCGGCCACCCTCATCGGTGGCGCTGACGTTTGGATCGTTGGCTCCGTGGCCGACGACGCGACCACGGCGTCCTATGCCCTAGCCGTCACGCTCGTGAGCGGCATCGCCATGCTGGGTGCCGCCATCACCGGCGGCGCATCTCCCTATCTCGCGTCGGCGATTGCGCGCTCAAACTATGAATCCATCCAGTCCCGTCTGATCCGCGCGATCCGGCTTGCTGCCATCCTGGGAGTGCTGGCCTATGTCGGCCTTCTGGCCGTGGTGTCGCCGCTGGCCGTGCAACTGGGTGGGTCTGCCTACGAAGACGTCTCTGTCTTCGTTGCGGTGCTGGGTGCTGGTCAGATAGTCAACCTCCTTGCAGGAATACCCGGTGCAGTACTCGTCGCCGCTCGACGGTACGAAGTACTCATGGCGATCGCTGTGACGGTCGCCGTAGCGGTCGTCGCCATCGAGGTCGTCGCGGGCTTCGTCCTCCACAACGTCGTGCTGATTGCCGTGTCGTCTTCCGCCGCCACAGGCGCATTGCCTCTCGTGGCGTGCGTCGTCGCGTCTCAGGCGGTTCGCGTGCGCACCGACGTGTTTGCTCGGCGATGACCCGGATCCTCAAGGGCGAGGGTCGCATCAACGGGGCGTCCGCTACATCTGGGCTGCTACAGCGGCTGACCGAGATAGGGCTTCGGCCGGCCACGCAGGGCCAACTTGACGGCTGGCGGAATGAGTCGGACGAGGCGATCGCGGGGAGTTGAAGGCAGTGGGTTCTCCAAGATCAGAATCGAGTGTCCCGCGACGTTCTGCACCCCGGCATTCAGTTCGCCGGTGTGGTTACTCGCCCACGCACGCACCGTTTCCAGCATCTGCTCTGCGGCCCCGACGCTCCAGCTTGCGTACAGCTTCTGCTCGCTCACGCAGAACGGAACAAGCCCGTCGTCGACCACCGCAGTCCAGGCCGCTGCAGCGACGCCAGGCGTGTGCAACGCCCTGAAGTCGTCGATGACCATGATCCCGCGGTCGCCAAGCAGGTCTCGCGTGTTTCGCAGGTCGTCGGCCACGACGTCGAAGTGATGGCCACCGTCTATGTGCGCAAACCGAAGACACTTCGCCGCAACGTGCTGGGTGATCGTGTCCGAGAGTCCCTGAACAACGCGTGCCGGCCGGGGTACCCAGGTCCTGTAGTTCTGCTCAAACTGCGCTCGCGCGAGTTCCGGATAGGACAGCGTGTTCTCGATGTCGTTCGCCAGATTGGCACTCGCTTCCTCGAAGACGTCACAAACAACGACCTCCTCGCCGGCGGTGGCACTCAGGCCCAGGAGGATCGTGCTCTTCCCGTACAGTGCGCCGATTTCGAGGAGGTCACCAGTTGTCCGTGTGTCGGTCTGCGCGTTCAGGATCAAGTCGAAGAGCAGGAAGTCGAGGTCCCAGAACGCCCCCTTCACGGTCGACCTCTTTGCCCAGTAGGCACGTGCTCGGGGTGAAGGATTCATCGCCTGCCGCTACCTCTTGATCTGTCGCGCTGGTCCTGGTGATCATAGGCGCCGCACTTGATGCTGCCGCCTCGGAGAATGGCAGTCCCAGGCCCACACCCGATCGGTCGCACCTCGTGGGTGCTCTTGCAAGGGCCTGTGTGCACGATCTGGGCCGACTGGACCGCTGCCAAGACGTGCAGTGAAGATGCGACGTGACATTCTGTCGCCATGCCCGAGACACAATCGCGAGCCGCCGAGCTCTATCTCCAACTGCTCAAGCGAGTCCTTACCGGAGCGGCATTCGAAGACGGCGACCAGGTCCTCGGGGTCAACACTGCCACCCCGACGAACCTGAAGGGCCGCGCCGCCCGCACGGTGACCTCCATACTGGACCGAGGCGGGCTCGAGATAGCCCGCAAGCGACCGTACGACCCCGACCTGCGAGAAGACGGGCGAGACTGGCCCGCGCGGGCCCTGTCTATGATCGGCAACCGCCGCATGGACAACCTTCAGTACTGCGTTGAGAGGGTCCTCCTTGAGGGCATCCCGGGCGACCTCATCGAGACCGGCGTGTGGAGAGGCGGCGCCACGATCTTCATGCGCGCCATCCTGAAGGCTCACGCGATCACCGACCGAACAGTTTGGGTAGCCGACTCATTCGAGGGTCTACCAAGACCGGATCCCCATCGCTATCCCTCGGACGCCGGTGACAGGTTCTTCACCCAGGACGCTCTGAGGGTCGGTGTGGAGCAGGTGCGGGCCAACTTCCGGCGCTACGACCTCCTCGACGACCAGGTGCGGTTTCTCGTCGGATGGTTCGCCGACACGCTGCCCACGGCGCCGATCGAGCAACTGGCCGTGCTGCGTCTCGATGGCGATATGTATTCGTCGACGATCCAGGCGATCGAGGCGTTGTACCCCAGGCTTTCGCCGGGTGGTTACTGCATCGTCGACGACTACGGAGCGGTTGAGGGGTGCAGGCAGGCGATCAGCGACTACCGCGCCGAACACAAGATCACTGATCCCATTGAGCAGATCGACTGGACCGGAGTCTTCTGGCGGAAGAGCTAGTTGATCATCCCGGCGCCGACGGTGACGCCGGTCGCCTCGTCGATCAGGATGAACGACCCGGTGGTGCGGTTCTTGGAGTAGGAGTCGCACAGCAGCGGCACCGTGGTGCGCAGCTGGACGCGGCCGATCTCGTTCAGGCCAAGGCCGCCGGTCGCTGCGGTCTCGGTGTCGCGGTGCAACGTGTTGACGTCGAGGCGGTACTGGATGTCCTTGACCAGGGCCCGGCCCGCGCGGGTGGTGTGCTTGATCGCCAGCTTCTGGCCCTTGCGCAGCGGCTCGTTGGTCATCCAGCACACCATCGCGTCGATGTCCTGGCTCGGGGTCGGCGCGTTCTTGACCCGGGCGATCATGTCGCCGCGCGAGACGTCCACGTCGTCGGCGAGGCGCACCGTGACCGACATCGGCGGGAACGCCTCGTCGATCTCGTTGTCGAAGAGGTCGATGGCGGCGATCGTGCTGGTCATGCCCGAGGGGAGTACGACGACCTCGTCGCCCGGCTTGAGGATCCCGCCCGCCAGCTGCCCGGCGTACCCGCGATAGTCGTGGAAGTCGTCGGACTTGGGCCTGATGACGTACTGCACCGGGAAGCGCGCGTCGACCAGATCGCGGTCGGAGGCCACGTGCACGTGCTCGAGGTGGTGCATGAGGCTCGGGCCCTGGTACCAGGGCATGTTCTCGGACCGGTTGACCACGTTGTCGCCCTGGAGCGCCGAGATCGGGATGACCTCGAGGTCGGGGATGTTCAGCTTGGTCGCGAAGGAGGTGAACTCCTGGTGGATCCGGTCGAAGGTGGCCTGGTCGAAGTCGACGAGGTCCATCTTGTTCACCGCGAGCACCAGGTGCGGGACGCGCAGCAGCGAGAGGATCACCGCGTGCCGGCGGGACTGCTCGGTGAGGCCCTGCCGGGCGTCGACGAGCACCAGGCCCAGGTCGGCGGTCGAGGCGCCGGTGACCATGTTGCGGGTGTACTGCACGTGGCCCGGGGTGTCGGCGATGATGAACTTGCGGTTGGGGGTCGCGAAGTAGCGGTAGGCGACGTCGATGGTGATGCCCTGCTCGCGCTCCGAGCGAAGGCCGTCGGTGAGCAGCGCCAGGTCGGTGTAGTCGTAGCCCTTGGAGACGCTGGTCGCCTCGACCGCCTCGAGCTGGTCGGCGAAGATCGCCTTGGAGTCCAGCAGCAGCCGGCCGATGAGGGTGGACTTGCCGTCGTCGACAGAGCCGGCGGTGGCGAACCGCAGGAGGTCCATGGACCGCCCGACGGTCGTCTCGGTGGTTGAGCTTGTCGAAACCATCAGAAGTAGCCTTCCTTCTTCCGGTCCTCCATGGCTGCCTCGGAGAACCGGTCGTCGCCACGAGTGGCGCCTCGCTCGGTGAGGGTCGCGACGGCGATCTCGTCGATGATCTCGTCGATGGTCGAGGCCGTGCTCTCGACACAGCCGGTCAGCGTCAGGTCGCCGACGGTGCGGAACCGCACGGTGCGCTCCTCGACGGTCTCGCCGGGCCGGCACGGGTTGTGCTCGCTCTCGGAGAGCAGCATCCCGTCGCGCTCGAAGACCTTGCGCTGGTGGGAGAAGTAGATCGACGGGATCTCGATCTGCTCCTGGCCGATGTAGTGCCAGATGTCGAGCTCGGTCCAGTTGCTCAGCGGGAAGATCCGCATGTGCTCGCCGCCGTGGATCCGGCCGTTGTACAGCGACCAGAGCTCGGGGCGCTGCATCTTCGGGTCCCACTGGCCGAACTCGTCGCGGTGGGAGTAGACGCGCTCCTTGGCGCGGGCCTTCTCCTCGTCGCGGCGCCCGCCACCGAAGGCGGCGGTGAAGCCCTCCTCCTCGATGGCGTTGAGCAGCGTGCCGATCTGCAGCCGGTTGCGCGAGGTCTTGCCGTCGTCGACGACGATGCCCTTCGCGATCGCGTCCTCGACACCGGCGACGACGAGGCGTACGCCGAGGCGGCTGACCCAGCTGTCCCGGGTCGCCAGCACCTCGGGGAAGTCGTAGCCGGTGTCGACCTGCAGCACCGGGAACGGGATCTTCGCCGGGTAGAAGGCCTTCTCGGCCAGTCGCAGCATCACGATGGAGTCCTTGCCGCCGGAGAACATCAGCACCGGCTTCTCGAACTCCGCGGCGACCTCGCGGAAGATGTGGATCGACTCCGCCTCCAGCTGGTCGAGCTGGCTCAGCTGGTAGTCGGGATGGGTCTGGGTCATGGGGGCCTCTCGTGACTGCGCCCGGTCTCGGTTACCCGCGCAGGGCAGCGGCCATCGTATCGAGTGCGACGGGCCGCTCTGACATCCTCTCACGAGAACTGAAACACGTTCTAGTTTCGGCCGTGACCCTGCTCACGTGCGGCCTCCTCGACGGCCTCGTCGGTGGCCTGGCCGGTCGGGTCCGGCGCGGTCAGGTCGTCGAGGAAGGCGCCGCCGACGGGCTCGGAGTGCCACGCCTCGATCGTCCAGCCCGCGGTCGGCTCCCCGATCAGCTCGATGCACGCGGTGTTGTGCAGCGGGTCGGTGGCCTTCGCGTGCGACTCGACGCCGGCCACGCGGGCGGAGAGCCAGGTGCGCATCGCGGCGCCATGGCTCACCAGCAGGGCGCGCTCTTCCCCGGCCGCCTCGAGGGCCGTGAAGATCTCCGCCACCGACTCGTCGTACCGGGTCAGGAACTCGTGGCCCGACTCACCGCCCGGCATGCGTACGTCGTACCGGCCCTCGATCCAGTCGGCCACCGTGCCGATGTAGCCGCCGATCGCCGCCTCGTCGTCGCCCATCTCGAAGTCTCCGGCCGAGATCTCGCGCAGCCCGGCCAGCACCCGGGGCTCGATGCCGAGCAGCGCGGCGAGCGGCGCCGCGGTCTGATGGGTGCGCCGGAGGGTCGAGACGAAGATCTGCTGGATCCCGCGTTCGGCGAGCGCGTGCGCCGCCGCCTCGGCCTGGCGCTGCCCGAGGTCGGTCAGGTCGAGACCGGGCTCTGCGGTGTCCAGGGCTCCGGCGGTGTTGCCGTGCGTCTGGCCGTGGCGGAGGAGCAGGAGACGCATGGCCCCGATGCTACGGAACCTCCGTGACGCGGAGATGAACGCCCTCAGGCGTCCTGCCTGGAGCCCTTCGCGTTGCCCTCGAGCTCGGCGACGGTCGGCGCGCCGAACATCGGCAGGCCCTGGCCCTTGCGCAGCACGCCCCAGACCAGCGGCACGACCACGAGCATGGCGACGCCGATCACCCCGATCAGCACCGGATGGGTGTCGTCGTCACCGGCGCCGAGCGGTGCCCAGCCGGCCTTGTCCAGCAGCGCGATGCCCGACATCGTCAGCACGATCACGATGGAGCGTCGGATCACCGACTGGGGGACCCGCGAGGCGAACCGGGCGCCGAGCAGCGTGCCGGGCACCGAGCCGACGATCAGCGGGAGGGTGAGGTCCCACTCCAGGCCGTTGACGCTGATGTTCGAGATCGCGGCCGCGAGGACGAGGGGGACCGCCTGGACCAGGTCGGTGCCGACCAGCCGCAGCGGGCCGAGGGTCGGGTACAGGATGAGCAGGATCACCATGATCACCGAGCCGGACCCGACACTGGTGACCCCCACGAGCAGGCCGCCGAGAGCGCCGGTGAGCAGCGTCGGGATCGGCCGGATCCGCGGGTCGCCCTCGACGTGCGGGTTGCCGTGCCGCACGCGGACCAGCTGGATGTAGAGCCGGATCGCGTAGGTGGACGCCGCGAGCAGCAGCGCGAACCCGATGCACTCCTTGAGCAGCTTCTCGACGTCGTCGGGATTGACGAACCACGCGACCAGGTGCGGCCCGAGCAGGGCCATCGGCACCGAGCCGGCGATCAGCCAGCCGGCCAGCCGGAAGTTCGGCGAGCCGTGCCGCGAGTGCACCAGCGCGCCGCCGGACTTGTAGACCGCAGCGGCGGTGAGGTCGGCGGTCACGATCGAGGAGGTGTTGCCCACGCCCAGGAAGATCAGGGCGGGTGTCATCAGTGCTCCGCCGCCCATCCCGGTGATGCCGACGGCGATGCCGACGAAGAACCCGGCCGCGATGATCTGCGCCGCGTCACTGGTGAAGAGATCGGGCATCAGCGGTCTCCGCTCTCGGGTGTCGCCGGAAGGTCGAAGGGCAGCACGCCGAGCACGTCGCCGAGTGCATCCTCGATGGTGCGTCCGGTGGTGTCCACCCGGACGGTCGCGTCGTCGGGCACCTCGTAGGGGCTGGAGATGCCGGTGAAGTCGGGGATCTCACCGGCGCGCGCCCTGGCGTAGAGCCCCTTGCGGTCGCGGCGCTCGCACTCCTCGAGGGGAGTGGCCACGTGGACCAGCACGAACTCGCCTCCGGCCGCCTCGACCATGGCGCGGACCTGCTTGCGGGTCTCGTCGAAGGGCGCGATGGGCGAGCAGATCGCGATGCCGCGGTGCCGGGCGATCTCGGCGGCGACCCAGCCGATCCGGCGGATGTTGGTCTCCCGGTCCTCGCGGGAGAAGCCGAGCCCGGCGCTCAGGTGGCGGCGCACGACGTCGCCGTCGAGGCTGGTCACGGTGCGCTCCCCGGACTCGAGGGCGAGGTCGTTCAGCGCCTGCGCCAGCGTCGACTTCCCGCTGCCCGACAGGCCGGTGAAGAACACCACGACGCCGCGTTCGGCGGGCTGGTCCTGCTCGACGACCGCCGCGACCGCGTCGGGCAGGTCGCCGGTGCCGGTCGGCGCGAGCACCTCTCCGGGCGCGTAGCCGGCCACCACCTCCTGGCCGAGCCGGTGGTCCGTCTCCGCATCGCCGTGGGACGGCAACGGCGCCGCGACGACGTGCGCGTCCCCGAGCAGGCCGGCTGCCGCCGACGTCGCCCGGATCAGGCCGACCCCGGTCAGGCCCTGCGGCGTGCCGGTGCCGCACAGCGCCAGCAGCACGACCGGTCGGGTCCCTCGCGCCCGGCGGATCGACTCGAGGTCGGACTCCGACAACGGGCCCGCGACGGGAACGGTCAGCGCGCCGGCGTACCGCTCGCGCACCTCGGTGGGCGTCAGGTGCAGGCGTCTGAAGGGACCGTGCGAGGGCTTGCTGAGCGCCGTGAGCGTCCCGTCGCTCGCGCGGTGCGCGAGCGGCAGCCCTTCGGGGTCGACCAGGTCCAGCTGGCCGGCGGGCGCGTCGAGGGTGACGAGGTCGTCGAACCGGTCGCGAGGTGCGTATGCCCCGCTCAGCAGCAGCTCGAGGTCGTCGAGCTCGCGCGGCGAGGGGCAGTGCTGCGGGGCTGGCACCGGGCAATCGTGCCAGAACGCCCGTCCGGGGCGGCGTGCCACCGGGATCCGGGCGACCCCGACGTCACGGAACCCGGAATCAGGGTCGAGGCAGGGCAACACCCGATGTGCGCGACGCGGTGGCGGCACAGACTGGGAATGCCGGGGAACGGCCCCGGCGCCGATCGAGAAGGACGTGCAGCCCACATGAACGACATCCAGCAGAGTCTCGCCAACCAGGGCCTGGTCCGGCCGCAGCGGGGACGCGTCCTCGGCGGTGTCTGCGCGGGCCTCGGCCGGCGGTTCGGCATCGCCCCGTGGACCGCGCGCCTGCTCTTCGTGCTGGTGCTGATGGTCCTGCCGGGCAGCCAGATCCTGATCTACCCGGTGCTGTGGATCCTGATGCCGTCGCAGGAGACGGTCGGCGTGCCCGGGTCGGCGTACACCGCGCAGCCACGCTGACCTGCGGCATCGCTCAGAGCACGGCGCGGATCTCGCCCACCTCGACGCCGCCACCGAGCAACGGCGCCACGCCGGTACGCCGGACCGCGGCGGTGTCCACCCCCGGCTCGGTGTCGACGCCGAGCCGGTTGAGGAGGGCGGCCATCACCACGCGGCGCGCACGCGAGGCGCCGTCGTCGGTCTTGAGCGCGAAGGCTCGTCCGTCGGCGAGCGCGACGACGTAGCACGACTCGGCGCCCGCCTTGGCGATCGCGCCGGGGATCGCCTGGAGCAGTGCGCGCTCGTCCCTGGCCGTGCCGGAGACGTACTCGGGATGGCTCCGGATCGACTCGGCCATCCGGTGCTCCTCGGGCCGGTCGCTGGTCGCCAGCACGGAGAACGCGCGCGCCAGTCCGCGCAACGACGTGCCCAGCAGGGGAGCGCCACACCCGTCGACGGCGACGTACGCGACCGGACCGCCGGTGAGCTCGGCGAAGGTCGCCTCGATCGCCTGCTGCAGCGGATGCGCGGGGTCGAGGTAGGACTCGGTCGACCAGCCGTTCGCCACGCAGGTCGCCAGCATCGCCGCGTGCTTGCCCGAGCAGTTCATCTGCAGCCGGGTCCTGGTGCCGCCGGCGCGCAGGACGTCCTCCTTGGCGTGGTCGTCCAGCGGCCAGTCGGGCGGGTTCTGCAGGGCGGACTCGTCGAGTCCGGCGCCGCTCAGGATGCGACGGACGCCGTCGAGGTGGAACGGCTCGCCGGAGTGCGACGCGCCGGCCAGAGCCAGCAGCTCCCCGTCGAAGTCCAGACCCGCGCGCAGCATGCCGACGGCCTGCAACGGCTTGTTGCACGAGCGCGGCAGCACCGGCGCGCCGACCTCACCGCGCTCGTAGACGACGTCGCCGGCGCTGTTGAGCGCGACGACCGACCCGTAGTGGTGGCCCTCGACAAACCCGGAACGGACGACCTCCGCGATCTCCGGCAACATGGCGACCAGCGTAGTGAGCGCCGTCTCGGTGGCGCGTCCGCGACTGCTGCTAGCAGGTCGATGTCGTTGAATACTGCAGTACTGCAAGGGTTTTGTGACTGTCGTCACCGCGGTAGGAGTTGCATCTGCTAGCAAGAGTTAGCAGGATGGAGACGTGCCCAGGAAGTCAAAGGTCGGGATGACCGTCGAGTCGCTCGGCAGCTACCTGCGAGAGCAGCGGGTCGCCGCCGAGCTGTCGCTGCGTCAGCTCGCCGAGCAGGCAGGGGTGTCCAACCCCTACCTGAGCCAGATCGAGCGTGGGCTGCGGCGTCCCTCGGCGGAGGTGCTCCAGGCGCTGGCCAAGGCGCTGCGGATCTCCGCCGAGCAGGTCTACGTCCAGGCCGGCATCCTCAGCCCGGACGACGACCAGGTCCGCTCGGTCGAGCTGGCGATCCTCGGAGACCCGGTGCTCTCCGAGCGGCAGAAGCAGGCACTGCTCGAGGTCTACGAGGCGTTCCGTGCCCTCAACGCGCCTGAGCCCGAGCTCGCCGAAGGAACGACCGCGTCCCTCACGGACGAGGAGCGCGCCACCACAGACGTCCGGACCGGGGACCCCGGCCAGGCGACCACAACAGAAGGAAACTGAGATGGCCAAGACCCAGTTCAATGTCGAGCAGTTCAAGACCGAGGCAGCCAAGCCGCTGTTCGCGGTCGCCGGCGCCACCGAGCTCGCGGTCGAGCTCGCCCGCGGCTACGCCACCGAGGCCCAGAAGGCGGCCCAGAAGGCCACCCAGGTGCGGCTCTCCGAGGTGCAGACCCGCGTCTCCGACCTGCAGGCGCGCGTCGCCAAGGCCGAGCGGCCGTCCGCCGAGGCGCTGCAGGCGCAGGCCCGCACCCGCGTCGAGGAGCTGAAGGGCGAGGCCAAGGAGGCGCAGGCGCGCTTCGAGGCCCGCATCGCGGAGCTGCAGAAGGACGCCCGGGAGTTCCCGGCCCGCTTCGAGGCGCTGCTCAACGAGGCGCTCGAGGAGCTGAACTCCACCTACGCCGAGCTCGCTGCCCGCGGTGAGAAGTTCGTCGCCGCCATCCGCAAGGACGGCGTCAAGGCCGTCACCGCGGTGAAGCCCGCCACGAAGGCTCCGGCCAAGAAGGCCACCGCCAAGAAGGCTCCGGCCAAGAAGGCGACCGCCAGGAAGGCTCCGGCCAAGAAGGCTGCCAACGCCTCCTGACCCACGCCTCTCGTCGACCCCCGGGCTCCGGCCCGGGGGTCTTCGCGTCCCCGCCCGCCTGACGGCGGAACCGGAACGTTCCGGTACGCCGGACGCGACGGCCGTCCGGGTCCTAGGGTTGGCCTGTGCATGCGTTCGCCTTCGAGTCCGGCGTCCTGGGCCTGCTGTACCTGGCCCTTGCCCTGATCAAGGGCTGGGCGCTGATCGATGCGCTCTTCCGGCCCGCGGAGGTCTTCAGCGCCGCCGACAAGCTCACCAAGCCGGCCTGGCTGTGGATCCTCGGTCTCGGCCTGGTCGCCCACATCGTGTTCGCGAGCCCGATCGGCGTGCTCTCGATCGCCGGCACCGTCGCTGCGTTCGTGTACCTCCTCGACGTCCGCCCGGCCGTCTCGTCGTACACGCGGCGCCGATGAGCGAAGCCCTGTCGAGCGACGAGAACCTGGCCGTGTCACCTCCCGAGGTCGAGTCCGGCGGGCACCTGCGCACGCGCCTGCAGCGCCGGATCCGGCAGATGCTCGTCGGCATCTTCCTCATGGACGCAGGCGTCCTCTTCGTCACCTCGTGCGTCGCCTGGCTCTACCAGAGGAGCATCGACGACCTCTGGTTCGAGCCGCCGTACCCCTACCACTGGCTGCCGCTGCTCGGCCCCGGGATGATCCTGCTCTGGCTCGCGATGCTGGTCGTCTTCGGCGCCTACCGGGTGCGCAACTACGGCGCCGGCTTCGAGGAGTTCCGGGCGATCGCGACCGCGTCGCTGGTGACCTTCGGCGTCGCGTGCGGGTTCGGCTTCGTGGCCGCCCACCACCCGACGCGTGGCTACCCGATCCTGTTCTTCCTGCTCGGGACGCCGCTGCTGCTGCTCGCCCGGTACGTCGACCGGCGGACGCTGCACATCGCCCGCCAGCAGGGCCGGCTGGCGATCCGGATGATCGCACTGGGCTCGCCGCAGGCGGTGCGCGAGCTCCTCGACGTCCTCGGACGAGCGCCGTGGATGGGCTACCGGGTCGTCGGGATGTGCGTGCCGCGCGGGCAGCAGGCCGAGGACGTCGGCGTACCGGTGCTCGGCGACATCGACGACGTCCGGCACCTGGCCGTCGAGCTCGGCGCCGACGGCGTCATCGTGGCCGGCGGGTCGTACTCGTCCGCGGCCGACCTGCGGCGGCTGGGCTGGGCGCTCCAGGGCCTCGAGCTCGACATGCTGGTGATCCCGTCGCTGACCGACATCGCCGGTCCGCGCGTGCACATGCGCCACGTGGCCGGGCTCCCGTTCGTCCAGGTCGAGGAGCCGCAGAGCGACCGGGCCGGCGGCTGGGCGAAGCGGACCTTCGACGTGGTCGTCTCGGCTGCTCTGGTCCTGGTGACCTCGCCGCTGTTGCTCGCCGTCGCATTGCTGATCTGGCTCCAGGACCGTGGGCCGGTGCTCTACCGCCAGCGCCGCGTCGGCGCCAACGGCGTCCAGTTCGACATGGTCAAGTTCCGCTCGATGGTCGTCGACGCCGAGGCACGGCTGGCCGAGGTCGCGCACGCCAACGAGCACGACGGAGTGCTGTTCAAGATCCGCGCGGACCCCCGGGTCACCCGGGTGGGCCGGTTCATCCGGAAGTTCTCGATCGACGAGATGCCGCAGCTGTTCAACGTGCTGCGCGGCGAGATGAGCCTGGTCGGCCCGCGACCGCCGCTGGTCGACGAGTACGAGCGCTACGAGCAGGACACCCACCGTCGCCTGCTGGTCCGGCCCGGCATGACCGGGCTGTGGCAGGTGTCCGGCCGGTCCGACCTGCCCTGGTCCGAGGCGGTCCGGCTCGACCTCTACTACGTCGACAACTGGTCGATGGTGATCGACCTGGTGATCATGGTGAAGACCGTGAAGGCCGTCCTGGTCTCTCGGGGCGCCTACTGACGCCTGCCGGGCCGGGCAGTGCGCCCGCCTACGATGACCCCACTCCACGCCGCGAACAGGAAGGGCCGTCGGATGCCGTGTCTGCGCCTCCTCGCGGCGCTCGCCTGCGTGCTGGGGCTCGGCGCCGGCTGCAACCAGGCGTCGCTCCCCGGCGTGGACGACAGCAGCAGCGGCGGCGGCGGCGGCGGCGAGCCCGGGACGGTCGCGGAAGGCACCTGCTGGACGGGCTCGCGGCTCGGGTCCGACCCGCAGGACGTCCTGAAGCTGTCGAGCCGGTTCGCGGTGCCCTACCTGGTCGCCGCCCGGGCCGTCGCGGACCGGCCGTCCTTCACGCAGCAGACCGACTGCGGGCACGACCACGCGGTCGAGGTCTACAAGGTGGTCCGGCTGCCCGCCCTCGACGAGCAGCTGACCGACTACGCGACGCTGCTGCGGATCCAGTCACCCCTGTACGCCGACGTCGCGCGCAGCGTCGCCACCGGCTGCATGACCGACGCTCTCTCGAAGGCGGTCGCACTGGCAGGAGTGCCGAACGCCGTGATGTCCCCGCAGCTGCCGGACGGTGCCACGCTCGGCTGGGCGCCGGCCGCACCCGACCAGTGGGTCGAGGGACAACGCGTGTTCGCCTGCACGCTGACCTGGGCGCAGCCGGACTCGGTCCGGTACGCGTCGGTGTTCACCGCGGCGATGCCGACGGGCAGGCGCACCTGCATCGACAACAAGGCGCTCGTGTTCGTCGACTGCGCGCGTCGCCACGAGCGCGAGCGGATCGCGGTGATCGACGTGCGCGAAGCCGTGGCCGCCGGGTCGTTCCCCGGGCCGGGAGCCATCCGCAACGGTCCGACCGGCCGCTACCTGTCCGTCGCCGACGCGCGGTGGACCAGGCTCGACGCGGCGTGCACGGCGTACCTGCGCGCGGTCTCGACGAAGAAGAAGCTGACCGGCGTCGCGAACGTCGACGTCGACGAGTGGCCGGCCGAGGACGGCTCGTACCCGGTCCACTGCGACGCGGACACCCCGCCGGACCAGGATCCCCTGGTCACGGAGGGGTCGGTCTACGACCGCCAGGGCTAGCCCTTGCGGGCTCGTGCGGCGGACTTCGCCCGGTCGTTCGCGTCCAGGTGGACCTTGCGGATCCGGACGGCGTCCGGGGTGACCTCGACGCACTCGTCCTCGCGGCAGAACTCCAGGCACTGCTCGAGGCTGAGCTTCTTCGGCGGGATCAGCTTCTCGAAGTTGTCCGAGGTGGAGGAGCGGACGTTGGTCTGCTTCTTCTCCTTGGTGATGTTGACGTCCATGTCGTCGGCGCGGGAGTTCTCCCCGACGATCATGCCCTCGTAGACCTCGGTCGCCGGATCGACGAAGAGCACGCCGCGCTCCTGCAGGTTGGTCATCGCGTACGCCGTCGCGGCACCGGACCGGTCGGCGACCAGGGAGCCCTGCGACCGCGACCTGATCTCGCCGGCCCACGGCTCGTAGCCCTCGAAGATGTGGTGCGCGATGCCGGTGCCGCGGGTGTCGGTGAGGAACTCGGTGCGGAAGCCGATCAGCCCGCGAGCGGGGACGAGGAACTCCATCCGCACCCACCCGGTGCCGTGGTTGGTCATCTGCTCCATCCGGCCCTTGCGCACCGCGAGCAGCTGCGTGATCGCGCCGAGGTACTCCTCCGGGGCGTCGATGGTCAGCCGCTCGACCGGCTCGTGGACCTTGCCGTCGATCTCCTTGGTGACGACCTGCGGCTTGCCGACGGTGAGCTCGAAGCCCTCGCGACGCATCTGCTCGACGAGGATGGCCAGCGCCAGCTCGCCGCGGCCCTGGACCTCCCAGGCGTCCGGGCGCTCGGTGGGGAGGATCTTCAGCGACACGTTGCCGACCAGCTCGCTGTCGAGGCGGTCCTTGACGAGCCGGGCGGTGACCTTGGTGTTCTTGCTCGGGCCCTTGCCGGCGAGCGGCGAGGTGTTGGTGCCGATCGTCATCGAGATCGCCGGCTCGTCGACGTGGATCAGCGGCAGCGCCACCGGGTTGTCCGGGTCGGCGAGGGTCTCGCCGATGGTGATGTCGGGGATGCCGGCGACGGCGACGATGTCCCCGGGGCCGGCTGCCTCGCCGGGCTTGCGCTCGAGGCCCTCGGTGACGAGGAGCTCGGTGATCTTGACGTTCTTGGTCGAGCCGTCGCGGCGCATCCAGGCGACGTTCTGGCCCTTGCGCAGGTTGCCCTCGTGCACCCGGACCAGCGCGAGGCGGCCGAGGAACGGGCTGGCGTCGAGGTTCGTGACGTGCGCCTGGAGCGGAGCGCCCTCGGTGTACTTCGGGGCGGGGATCGTCTCCAGGATCGTCCTGAACAGCGGCTCGAGGCTGTCGCCCTCGGGCATGGTGCCGTTGGCCGGCGCCTCCAGGCTGGCGATGCCGGCGCGGCCGGACGCGTAGACGACGGGGAAGTCGAGCGCGTCCTGGCTGTGCGACTCGTCGAGCAGGTCGAGGAACAGCTCGTAGGTCTCGTCGACGACCTCCGCGATCCGCGCGTCGCCCGCGGTCGGTCTTGTTGACGACGAGGATCACCGGCATGTCGGCGTTGAGCGCCTTGCGCAGCACGAACCGGGTCTGCGGCAGCGGACCCTCGGACGCGTCGACCAGCAGCACGATCCCGTCGACCATCGAGAGGCCGCGCTCGACCTCGCCACCGAAGTCGGCGTGGCCCGGGGTGTCGATGATGTTGATCGTCATCGGCTTGCCCTCGGCCGCCGGTCCGGCGTAGTGCACGGCGGTGTTCTTCGCGAGGATCGTGATCCCCTTCTCGCGCTCCAGCTCGCCGGAGTCCATCGCCCGCTCCGCGACGCCCTCCGCCTGGTGCGCGGAGAAGGCTCCTGCCTGCAGGAGCATGGCGTCGACGAGGGTGGTCTTGCCGTGGTCGACGTGCGCGACGATCGCGACGTTGCGCAGGTCGGTACGGGTGCTGAGGGACATCGGGTGCGGTGCCTTCCGGGCAGGGGTGAGACAGGTCTCGGTTTGTCGGGTGCGTGCGTCGAATGACGCCGGTCGAGTCTATCGTGAGTGTCGTGTCCCATTTGCCCGGCGATCCCGCCGCACGCCCCGCAGCCCCGTTCCGGGTGCTGTTCGTGTGCATCGGGAACGTCTGCCGCTCGCCGGTGGGCGAGCGGCTGCTGGCGGCCCGGCTGCCCGCGGAGCGCTTCGAGGTCTCCAGTGCAGGCGTGGGCGCGATGGTCGGGTACGCGATGAGCAAGTACGCCGCCGCGGAGCTACGCGCCTTCGGGGGTGACGCGACCGGGTTCGCGGCCCGCCAGCTCACCACCGAGATGGTCGAGCGCAGCGACCTGGTCCTCACCGCGACCCGCGAGCTGCGGTCACAGGTGCTCGCGGAGGTGCCGGGGGCGTTGCGGCGTACGTTCACGGTGCTGGAGTTCGCCGCCCTGACCGAGCACGCCGAGGCCAGCACGCCCGCCGACGTGGTGAAGTGGGCCGGCGCCCACCGCTCCTCGGTCGGCCGGCTCGAGCAGGACATCCCCGATCCCTACCGTCGTGGCGCCGAGGCGCACGCAGCCGCGGCCCAGGAGATCGACAACGCGGTCCAGCAGATCGCCAAGGCGCTCGACCGGTGACTCGGGCAGGTCGCTGGGCCGGCGCCGCACTCGCTGTCGTGGCCCTGACGGCCTCGCTCGCCGCGGCGCCGCCACTGGTCGACGGTGCGCCCCGCCGTCCGGGAGCTGCCACGACCGTCTCGGCCCCGGTGACCGTGGGCCTTCCCCTCTCGGGCGTCCGGATCGCGCTCGACGCGGGGCACCAGCTCGGCAACCACAACTTCCCCGCGCAGATCCGTCGCCTGGTCCCGGCCGGCGGCTTCGAGAAGCCGTGCAACACCACCGGCACCGCCACCAATGGCGGCTACCCCGAGGCGACGCTGAACTTCCGGATCGTGCGCAAGGTGCAGGCACGACTGCAGGCGCTCGGCGCAGAGGTGCTGCTCAGCCGCACCCGCAACAGCGAGTCGCTCTGGGGTCCGTGCGTCGACGTCCGCGGCGAGTTCGGGGCCCGCGTGCATGCGCAGCTGACCGTCAGCCTGCACGCGGACGGTGCCAGATCGGATGCCCATGGCTTCCACGTGATCGCGCCCGTCGCACGCAGCCCGTGGACCACCGACATCGCGGTGTCGTCCCGGGCGCTCGCCGAGGCGTTGCGCGCAGGGTTCGACGCCACCGGCATCCCGAGGTCGACGTACGTCGGCGGCGGCACCGCGCTCTCGATCCGCTCCGACCTGGCCACGCTGAACCTCTCCGACGTCCCCGTCGCGATGCTCGAGATCGGCAACATGCGCAACGCCTCCGACGCCCACCGGATGACCACGAGGAAGGGCCGGGCGCTGTACGCACGCGCCGTCGTACGGGGGATCCAGCTGTACCTGGACCGGTGAGGCAAATTCACTACTGGCGTAGTGGATTTGCGGCTTCCCGTATGCAATCGCGGTCGGGAAGCCCGGAATTCACTACGCCAGTAGTGAATTCCGGCCGCGGTCGAAGATCGGGCCACGATGCAGCAAGTGCTGGGACGCCTGGGCGACAGGCCGGATGACCAGCTCGTCTACGTTCACGTGCCTGGGCAGCGTCGCCACCCAGCGGATCGCCTCGGCGACGTCCTCGGCCACGAGGGGCTCGTCGACGTCGGCGTAGACGGCGTCGGCCCGGTCGCGGTCGCCGCCGAGCCGGTTGAGCGTGAACTCCTCGGTGCGGACCATGCCGGGGGCGATCTCGGTGACCCGGATCGGCTCCCCGTTGAGCTCGAGGCGCAGCGTCCCGCTCAGCGCGTGCAGCCCGTGCTTGGCGACCGTGTAGCCCCCGCCTCCGACGTACACGCCCTGGCCGGCGGTCGATCCCACGTTGACGACGATCGCGTCGGGCGCCGAGCGGAGTGCCGGCAGCAGGGCGCGGGTCACCCGCAGGACGCCGAGCACGTTGACGTCGTACATCTGCTGCCACACCTCGGGGGCGGCGTCCTCGACACGATCGACCCCGGCGGCTCCGCCGGCGTTGTTGACCAGGACGTCGACCCGCGGACCGGCTGCTCCCACCAGGGCCCGCACGTCGTCGTCGGAGGTGACGTCGCAGGTGATCGCGACGCCGTCGATCTCGTCGGCCAGCGCCTCGAGCCGGTCGGTACGTCGCGCCGCGCACACCACGCGGAATCCCTCGGCGGCGAGCGCACGGGCGGTCGCGGCGCCGATGCCGCTGCTCGCCCCGGTGACCACCGCGACGCGGCCCGCGAAGCCGGCCCCTGACGTCCTGGGAGCGGGCACGGCGAGGCCTCCTTGTGGCGGATGCGGGGCTGTCGGGCCATCATCCTGTCATGAGCCCCAGAGTCGTGGCCGCCCTGCTCGGTGCCCTTGCGGGCCTGCTCCTGTGCGCTGCCGGCGGGCTCTCCTTCCTGGCCCGCGAGTACTCGGACCTGCATCACACGCTCGCCGTCACGGGGTACGCCGTCACGCTCGCGGCCCTGCTCGTCACGGGCTACGCGCTGGTGGCGCACGCCCCGTTCTGGCTGCGGATCATCGTCTCGATCGCGTTCCCGCTGCTGATGGCCTCGGTGTGGCAGGTGGTCGACCAGGCCATCGACGACCGGGTGGACGGGTGGAGGGCCGCGGCGGCCACCCACCTCCTCGGCGGTGTGATCGTCCTCGTCGCCGCCCTCCTCGCGTTCCGCCGCGGTGCCGACCGCCACGCGGACCATTACGAGCCCACCCATCGCTGAGCAGCGCCGGGGTACAGGCCCGCGGGAATGGATGACGGGCGGCCACGGTTGTCGCCCACGGAGGTGTGCGCGTGAAACCACTGGAGACCGCCCGCGACAGCGCGGGCGAGCACCACGAGCCGACGCTCCCCGGGCGAGCGCACCCGCACGAAACGTTCCCGGCCACCTCGCGACCGAGTCGTCTCGCGATGATCTCCCTGCACACCTCGCCGCTCGACCAGCCCGGCACCGGCGACGCCGGGGGCATGAACGTCTACGTCACCGAGCTGGCGCGCCGCCTCGCGGAGCGCGACGTCGAGGTGGACATCTACACCCGCGCCACCGCCTCCAGTCAGCCGGTCGAGGTGCCGATCGCACCCGGAGTGAGCGTGCGGCACATCGTGTCGGGCCCGTTCGAGGGGCTCGCGAAGCACGACCTGCCCGGCCAGCTCTGCGTGTTCGCCCGCGAGGTGCTGCGCACCGAGGCCCAGTTCGAGGTCGGCCACTACGACGCCGTGCACAGCCACTACTGGCTCTCCGGCCAGGTCGGCGCTCTCGCGCGCGACCGCTGGGGCGTGCCGCTGGTGCACTCCATGCACACCATGGCGAAGGTCAAGAACAACCTGCTCGCCGAGGGCGACCTCCCCGAACCCCGGGCCCGGGTCATCGGTGAGGAGCAGGTCGTGGCCGCGGCGGACATGCTGATCGCCAACACGGTCGACGAGGCCAAGGACCTGATCAACAGCTACGACGCCGACGCGGCGCGCGTCGAGGTGGTCCACCCCGGAGTCGACCTGGACGCCTTCCGTCCGGTGCCGATGATGGATGCGCGCGCCCGGCTCGGGCTGCCGCTCGACTCGGACGTGCTGCTCTTCGTCGGCCGGATCCAGCCGCTGAAGGCCCCCGACGTGCTGCTCCGTGCCGCGGACGCGCTGCTGCGCCGCGACCCGTCGCGCCGCTCGCGGCTCGTCGTCGCCGTCGTCGGCGGCCCGTCGGGCACCGGCCTCGAGCACCCCACCGCGCTGGCCGACCTCGCGGACGCCCTCGGGCTCTCCGACGTCGTGCGGTTCGTGCCGCCGGTCCACCGCGACGAGCTCGTCGACTGGTACGCCGCCGCGACACTGGTGTGCGTGCCGTCGTACAACGAGAGCTTCGGGCTGGTGGCCGTCGAGGCCCAGGCAGTGGGCACGCCCGTCGTCGCCGCGGCCGTCGGCGGCCTGACGACGGCCGTCGCCGACGGCCGGTCGGGGCTGCTCGTCTCCGGCCACGACCCCGAGGACTACGCGCGGGTGTTCGAGAAGGTCCTCGACGCCCCGGGCCTGCGCGCCGCGCTGTCGGTCGGCGCGATCGCGCAGGCGGCCGACTTCAGCTGGGACCGCACCGCCGACGCGACCCTGGACGTCTACGCGCGGGCCGTCGACCTGATGGCCGTCGAGGTGGTGCGGTGAGCACCGCCCCCCGCCCGCTCGCACGACACCGCAGGGACCCTGCATGACCGGGAGCCGAGAGCGGGCGGCGGAGGTCATCCGGGCGGTGCTGCGCGACGGTGAGCTCGACTGGCAGGAGGCCGAGGGGGGCGTCTTCGACGTGGTGCTCCCCGGCCAGCGCAAGCTGCAGACACCGGTCCGCCTCGAGGTCGGTCCGCACGCGCTCAGCGTGCACGCCTTCGTCTGCCGCAAGCCCGACGAGAACTTCGAGGGCGTGTACCGCTGGCTGCTCGAGCGCAACATGCGGATGTACGGACTCGCGTTCGCGCTCGACGCGGTCGGCGACATCTTCCTGGACGCGCGGCTCCCGCTCGGTGTGGTCACTCCCGATGAGGTCGACCGCCTGCTCGGCTCCGCGCTCACGTACGCCGACGAGTCGTTCAACACCATCCTCGAGCTCGGTTTCGCCACCTCGATCCGCAAGGAGTGGGAGTGGCGGCTGGCCAACGGTGAGTCGACTGCGAACCTCGATGCGTTCCGGGGATGGCTCGAGCCGGGTCGCTGACGGGCCCAGCGTTGGCTCGATCTCGAGGCACGACGGCGGAAAACCGCGTGTCATCGACGGCCCCGGCCTCGTAGATTCGGCCCGGTGACGAGCCTCGACGCGCCGCTGCCCACGCCGCCCTCGCCGGTGCCGGAACCCGTTGTTCCCCCGGTCGCAGGCCCGGCGCCGTGGCTGCCGGTTGCCGCGATCGCCGTCACGCTCGTGCTGTGGTCCTCGGCGTTCGTCGCCATCCGCCACCTCGGGCACGACGTCACTCCGGGCGCACTCTCGCTGGGACGGCTGCTCGTGGCGGCGCTCGCGCTGACGCTGCCGCTGGTGCGGAGCAGCAGATCGAGGATGACTCGCTCCGAGCTGCTCCTGATGCTGCTGTGCGGGGTCGCCTGGTTCGGCGTCTACAACATCGCGCTGAACGACAGCGAGCGCCGGATCGACGCCGCCACGGCCGCCATGCTCGTGCAGGTCGGCCCGATCGTGGTGGCCCTGCTCGCGGCGATCTTCCTCGGCGAGCGCCTCACTGGCTGGTTGCTGGCCGGGATCGCGGTGGCCTTCGCCGGAGTGGTGGTGATCGGAACCGCGATGCGCGGCGAGGGCGGCTCCAACGTCGACGGCGTGCTCCTCGCGCTGCTCGCCGCGATCACCTACGCCATCGGCGTGGTCTCCCAGAAGGTGCTGCTGCGCCGGCTCTCCGGGCTCGAGGTGGTGTGCTACGCCTGCTGGATCGGGGTGGTCGTCTGCCTGCCCTGGTCGGGTGACCTCGCCGACCTCGTCCGCCACGGCAGTGCCGCCGACCTCGGCTGGATCGGCTACCTCGGGGTGTTCCCCACCGCGATCGCGTTCAGCCTCTGGGCCTTCGCGCTGCGGCACACCGACGCGGGCAAGCAGGCGATCACCACGTTCCTCGTGCCGCTGATCACCGCGGTGATGGCCTGGGCGCTGCTCGACGAGGTGCCGCCCGCGCTCGCGTTCGCAGGCGGCGCGCTCTGCGTCGTCGGCGTGCTGGTGACCCGGCGCAAGCCGCGCGCGGTGACCTGACCCGTTCGGGCAGGCGTCAACCACCCGTTCGGGCACCCTTTCGCCGTTTCCCGCCCCTGACCGGCCTGGGCGGCGAGAATGGAGGTGGCCGCTGACCAGTGGGGACCACGGCGCGCGAGGGGGATGAGATGGCAACCGGAAGCTCGATGCAGTACACCATCGGCACGGCTCTCGATCGCGCGCACCAAGGCGGCCACGAGGTCGAGGTGCTGGTCCAGGGCCAGTGGCTCGGCGGCATGATCGCTGCCGCCGACGGCCTCGGTGTCGTGCTCGACCGGGGAGGGGTCGAGCACTTCGTCGTGCGGCTCGAGAGCATCTCCGCCGTCCGGGTCGGCGCTCAGGCGCCCATGCTGGACATCGCGCCCGATGCCCCTCAGGGACCGGACCGCACGGCCGACGGTGCCGTGCCGATGCCGGCGCCCGCGCACGAGCCGTTCGTGGTCCCGGACACCATGTCGGCCTGAGCCGGCCGGGCAGCCAGCCTCAGCCGAGCCAGCCGGCGAGCGTCGCGGCGCAGCCGGCGTCCACCTTGATCGTGGCGAGCGGATCGCCCCGGGTCACGCCTCGGTTGACGATCACCACCGGGATGCCCCTTGCGTGGGCCTGCTTGACGAACCGGCGACCGCTGAAGACGTGCAGCGACGACCCGAGGACGACCAGCGCCTCAGCCTGCTCGACCAGTCCGGCGCTGTGCTGGACGCGCGCGGCCGGCACGTTCTCGCCGAAGAACACGACGTCCGGCTTCAGGACACCGCCGCACGCCTCGCAGGCGGCGACGACGAAGCCACCGGTCGCCGCGAGGTCGACGTCCCCGTCGGGAAGGACTCGGGCGTCCGTCGCCGTGAATGCGCGGTTCAGCGCGGTCAGCCGCTCCTGGAGCGCGGCTCGACCGGTCCGGTCGCCGCAGTCGAGGCAGACCACGTGGTCGATCCGGCCGTGCAGCTCGACCACGTCGCGGTGGCCGGCCGCCCGGTGCAGGCCGTCGACGTTCTGCGTGATCAGGCCGGTCAGGCGACCCTCGACCTCCAGCCGCGCGAGCAGGTGGTGCGTCTGGTTCGGCCGGGCCGTGCCCATCGCCGACCAGCCCAGGAAGCTCCTGGCCCAGTACCGCTGGCGCGCGGTGTGGCCGGAGCGGAACTGCTGGAGCGTCATCGGCGTCCGGACCGGCGCGCCCGACCCGCGGTAGTCCGGGATCCCCGAGTCCGTCGACACGCCCGCCCCAGTCAGGACCAGCCAGCGCCGGTCGGCGAGCACGTCGTACGCCGCCGGTGTCGCAGCGTCCTGGATGCTCACCCGACCAGTATTCACACCAGATCGTGATCGCTGAACCTTCCCAGGGGCCGGGTCCGCCGTTTACGGTGGCTGCGCCGCCCACCCGAGCGGTGGATCTTCGGTGCGAGAGGCCTGCGAGATGAAGTTTTCCCGGCGGATGCGGATTTCAGTGGGATTGGTGGCGGCGGCGGCGCTCGCCGCAGTGGGCCTTGTGGTCGCCCAGGGCGGTGACGACGAGCGCGCGAAGGAGTCCGGGCCGCGCTACGTCGGCTACCTCGAGCGCACCGGCGGAGAGGCGGCGGAGGAGCGGGAGCGGGAAGGCGAGGAGCACGGCGTACCGGGTGTCGTCGGCGGACCCGACTCGGAGTCCGCGGAGATCCTCGCGTCGATGACCGCTGCCGCCGACGCCCGGATGGCGCCCTACGGCTCGGTCGCGGCCGGCCAGCTCTCCAGCAGCCTCGGCGACTTCCGGAGCCTGACCTCCAACGGCAGCAGCTGGTCGGAGGTCACCGACCTCCCCTACGACGGCGACGACGCGAACTACCGTGACCCCGACAACTCCAACTCCTCCGGCGGTGCTGGCTACGTGGCCGGCCGGATCACCGGCCTGGCGGCCGGCGGCGGCTACCTGTTCGCAGGCGGCGCCAACGGCGGCGTGTTCCGCAAGAGCCTGGGGGCGAACCTGTCCGACCCCGGTGACGACGGGTCCTGGGAGCCGATCTCGGACGGCATCCTCTCGCTGTCGACCGGCGACCTCGAGTTCCACGACGGTGCGCTCTGGTACGCCACCGGCGAGGCGAACACCGGCGCCACGTCCTACGTCGGCTCGGGTGTGTACCGCAACCCGCGTGCGACCGACGCCAGCGCGACGACCGCGCAGTTCCAGGACACCGACCGGGTCGGCGGCGTCGAGCTCGAGAGCCGCGGCATCAACAAGCTCCGCTTCGACGACGTGCACGGCTTCGCCTACGCCGCGACCACGCGTGGCCTGTGGCGCTACCCGCTCAGCGGCGCTGCGCACTGGACCAACGTGTTCATGCCGAACCCCGGCGCGGACACCGACATCAGCACGCCGTACAAGAACATCGTCAACGACGTCGCCATCGACGATGCCGGCCGCGTGCTGCTCAACGCTGCCTGGCGCAGCGGCGATGCCAGCTACAACGGCTTCTACGCCAGCGCCAACGGCGGCGCCGGGACCTTCGCCCAGGTGAACCCGCAGGGCGGTCTCGGCTACCAGCAGGTCGGCAACACCGAGTTCGCCTGGGGCACCGACTCGTCCGGTCACAAGACGGTGCTGTACGCCGTCGTGGAGTCGCCGACCAAGCTCGCGCACTCGCCGCAGACCGTGCTGAACGGCGTCTACAAGTCGCCGAGCGGCTCGCTCGCGGGCCCGTGGAACCGGATCGCCGACAGCGGCAAGCTCTCCGACTCGGGCTCGGCGCTGCACGGCAAGGGCGGGTTGGACTACCGGCCGGGCGTGCAGGCTTGGTACAACAACTTCATCCAGACCGAGCCCGGACACCCGGACCACGTCTGGCTGGGTCTCGAGGAGGTCTACGAGACGACCAACGGCGGTTCGGGCTGGACCACGCCCGGCCCGTACTGGAACTTCGACTTCTCCTGCTGGAGCATCCTGGCGTCGAAGAACACCTGCCCGGAGACAACGCACTCCGACCAGCACTCGATCGTCACCTACGGCAACCGGGTGTACGTCGGCAACGACGGCGGCGTGAAGTCGCGTCCGATCCAGGGCACGTCGAACAAGAACGGCAACGCCACCGACTGGGTGAGCCACTCCAAGGGCCTCGGCACGCTGCAGTACTACTCGGTCGGCGTCGGCGCGGACCCGGAGCGGTCCGGCTACGCGGTCGCGGGCGGCCTCCAGGACAACGGTGGCTCGCTGCTGCGAGGGGACCGCAAGGACAACCAGGGCAACACCGAGATGGTCTCCCCGTTCGGCGGCGACGGTGGCGACATCATCGTCAACCCGCTCAACGGTTGCCAGATCCTCGACGAGTACGTCTACCTGACCCTGTGGTTCACGAAGAACTGCGGGCAGACCGACGGGAGCCACAAGGCGTCGTACGACATCAGCGTGCCCGACGCCAACCCGCGGTTCACCGCCCCGTTCCGGGTCGTGCGCGGCTCGCTGAACACCGGTGACCAGAGCTCGGAGCGCTGGGTCGCGGGGGGCAACTCGGTCTGGACGCACGACCGCGGCTTCTCGACGACGCCGGAGCAGGCGGCGACGCTGCCGGGCCACGGCTGGACCAAGCGGGCGACGCTCGGCACCGCCAACCGGATGGTGGTCGGTCTCGACTCGGTCGCCGATCCGGCGGCCAAGCAGGACGCGACCAAGGACGTGACGGTGGCGGCGTGGTGCGGTGAGACCAACTGCAACAGCACCGGCTTCACCCGCGGCGTGATGACCAACTTCGGAGGCACCTGGCACGAGCTGAACATGGACGGGTTGCCGCCGCGGTACCCGAGTGGCGTCTTCATCGACAGCGTCTCGGGCAGCACGGCGACGGTGTACCTGGTCTTCAACGGCTACAACCGGACGTTCATCGAGGGTCCCGGGGCGCACCAGGACCACGTGTGGAAGGGCGTGCTGACCGCGTCGGGCGGCGTGACGTGGACCAACGAGTCGGCGGGTACGCCGGACGTGCCCGCGACCGATGTCGTGCGCGTGGGCAACAAGCTGGTCGTCGCGACCGACTACGGCGTCATGGTCGGCGTCATCGACCCGGTCACCGGCGACGTGTCGGGCTGGAAGCGGATCGGTGGCCAGTCCGGTACGCCGAGCGCACTGCCGCTCACCACGGTGTACGACATCAGCGTGGGACCCGACGGCTACCTGTACGCGGCCACGCACGGCCGTGGGATCTGGCGGACGGCGCTGGGCGGCCTGTAGCCGGGGGCGCTTCTCCTGAGCCGCGGCCCGCTCGTTCCGGGCGGCGCCGCGGCTCAGAGGTCGAGCTTGTACCCGAGCCCGCGGACCGTCGTCAGCAGCTTCGGCTCCGCGGGGTTCGACTCGATCTTGGCGCGCAGCCGCTTCACGTGGACGTCGAGGGTCTTGGTGTCGCCGACGTAGTCAGAGCCCCAGACCCGGTCGATCAGCTGTCCGCGGGTCAGCACCCGGCCGGGGTTGCGCAGGAACATCTCCAGCAGCTCGAACTCCTTCAGCGGCAGCCGGACGTCCTCGCCACCGATCGTGACGACGTGCCGCTCCACGTCCATCCGCACCGGGCCGGCCTCGAGCGTCGCCGGCACCAGCTCCGGCTCGATGCCGCGGCGCAGCACCGCCCGGATCCGGGCGACCAGCTCGCGCGGGGAGTACGGCTTGGTCACGTAGTCGTCGGCGCCGAGCTCCAGGCCGACGACCTTGTCGACCTCGTCGTCCTTCGCGCTGACCATGATCACGGGGACGTTCGAGGTCTGCCGGATCTGTCGGCAGACCTCCGTGCCGGGCATGCCGGGCAGCATCAGGTCCAGCAGCACGATGTCGGCGCCGGAGCGGTCGAACTCCGTGAGTGCGTCGGGCCCGGTCGCGGCGACCGCCACCTCGAAGCCTTCCTTGCGCAGCATGTAGGAGAGGGCGTCGCTGTAGCTCTCCTCGTCCTCGACCACGAGTACGCGGGTCACGACTGTGCCTCCATGGTGGCCACCTTCCTGGGCAGGGTGAGCGTGAACGTCGAGCCCTGCCCCTCGACGGACCAGACCCGGACGTCGCCGCCGTGCGACGCCGCCACGTGCTTGACGATCGACAGCCCCAGCCCGGTGCCGCCGGTGGACCGGTGCCGGGCCGGGTCGACGCGATAGAACCGCTCGAAGATCCGGTCGATCTCGGTCGCCGGGATGCCGATGCCCTGGTCGGTCACGCTCAGGTCGACGGTGCTCTCGCCACCCTTGGCCGAGACCACGACGGTCGAGCCCTCGGGGGAGTACGCGACGGCGTTGGCGACCAGGTTGCCGATCGCGACCGCAACCTGCTTCCCTGCTGCCGAGGAGCACCAGGCCCTCCTCGCCGTCGCGGACGAGGGTGATCCCGCTCGCGCTCGCGTCCGTCGAGTTCTCGTCCAGCGCGCGCTTGAGGATGTCGTCGACGTCCACCGGCATCGGCTCGTCGAGGGGGTCGTCCCCCTGGAGCCGCGAGAGCTCGATGATCTGCTGCACGAGCCTTGCCAGCCGCTCGCTCTCGGTGTGCATCCGGCCGGCGAACCGCTGCACCGCCTCGGGGTCCTCCGCCGCCTCGATGACCGCGTCGGAGAGCAGTCGGATCGCGCCGACCGGTGTCTTCAGCTCGTGGCTCACGTTCGCCACGAAGTCGCGGCGGATCGACTCGACGCGGTGCTCGCGGGTGCGGTCCTCGACGAGGGCGAGCACCAGCTGCGAGCTCAGCGGCGCGACCCGGGCCGAGACGTGCCGGGGCGGCGTACCCGGGGCGCGTTGCATGACGATCTCGGTCTCGCGGATCTGGCCGTCGCGGCGTACCTGCTGGACGAGCTCGGCGAGCTCGCGTACGGCGATCCGGCGGTCGCGCACCAGCCCCATGGCGATCGCCGGGGCCGATGCCTTGAGCACCTGCTCGCTGCTGTCGACGACCAGGGCGCTGCTGCGAAGCGCCGAGAGCACCGCCGCGATCCCGGGGGGCAACGACGACCCGGGAACCGGGAGGGCGGGCCTCGTCTGGGCCTCGCTGATCCGCCACGCGAGGACGACGCCGGCCCCGAGGACCGCCCCGAGCAGGGCGAACAGGAGGGCTTGCGTCGTGGAGCTCACGGCAGTGATCGTACGCAGGGTTTCACCTGCTGTTCGGCCTGCGGAGGTGGCCTTCAAGGACTGTTCGCACCCCGTTCACGATTCGTCGCTCTCCGTTCACCTGGCGGAACTACGCTCAGCGTCATGCGCGATGCCTACACCGACCAGCTCGACTCGATCCGCGACGACCTGCTGACGATGACCAGGCTCGTCGGCGAGGCGGTGTCCAAGGCCACGACGGCGCTGCTGGACGGCAACGCCCAGCTCGCCGAGCAGGTGATCTCCGAGGACGAGGCGATCGACGCGCTCCGGGTCCGGATCGAGGACCACAGCTTCGACCTGCTGGCGCTGCAGAACCCGGTTGCCGGTGACCTGCGGATGCTCGTCGCCTCGCTGCGGATGGTCGGCGAGTTCGAGCGGATGGGCGACCTTTCGGTGCACGTCGCGAAGATCGCGCGACTGCGGGTGCCGGAGGTCGCGGTGCCCGACGAGATCGTCCCGACGATCGCCCGGATGGCCGCGGTGGCCGAGGTGATGGTGGCCAAGGTCGGCCACATCATCGCCGACTCCGACATCGCCGCGGCCGAGGAGCTCGAGCAGGTCGACGAGGAGATGGACCGGTTGCGCAGGTCGTCGTTCCGCGAGCTGCTCGGCTCTGACTGGAAGCACGGCGTCGAGCCGGCCGTCGACATCGCGCTGCTCGGGCGCTACTACGAGCGGATCGCCGACCACGCGGTCTCGATCGCCCGCCGGGTGGTCTTCCTGGTCACCGGCGAGCAGCCGGCGTACCTGAACGACTGAGCGGCCGGGCGGGCAATTTCACTACTTCCGTAGTGAAACCCCGGCTCCCCGTATGCGATCGCGTACGGGAAGCAGCCGTTTCACTACGCAAGTAGTGAAACCCGGGGCCGTCAGCGACCCTGGTTCGCCACCGCAGCCGCGGCCGCCGCGGCGGCCTCCGGGTCCAGGTAGCGCCCGCCGGAGACCGTGGGTACGTGGCTCTCGTCGAGCTCGTAGACCAGCGGCATGCCGGTG
Source organism: Marmoricola sp. URHA0025 HA25 (assembly GCF_054059435.1). Lineage (NCBI taxonomy): Bacteria > Bacillati > Actinomycetota > Actinomycetes > Propionibacteriales > Nocardioidaceae > Marmoricola > Marmoricola sp. URHA0025 HA25. The sequence goes on along the minus strand of NZ_JBSSCD010000001.1, from coordinate 3,458,216 downwards.
GGGATGTTGAGGCCCGCGATGTCGTCGTCGGAGACCTGGTCGAGGTGCTTGACCACCGCCCGCAGGCTGTTGCCGTGGGCGGCCAGCAGCACGGTGCGGCCGGCCTCGAGGTCGGGCACGATCGACGCGTCCCAGTAGGGGAGCATCCGCGCCACGACGTCCTTGAGGCACTCGCTGCGCGGCATCTCGGGGCCGAGGTCGGCGTAGCGCGGGTCGCCGGCCTGTGACCAGGGGTCGTCGTCGGCGATCGGCGGCGGCGGCACGTCGTACGAGCGGCGCCAGAGCATGAACTGCTCTTCGCCGTACTCGTCGCGCACCTGCTTCTTGTCCTTGCCCTGCAGCGCGCCGTAGTGGCGCTCGTTGAGCCGCCAGGACCGGCGTACGGGGATCCAGTGCCGGTCGGCCGCGTCGAGCGCCAGGTGGGCCGTGGTGATCGCCCGGCGCTGCAGCGAGGTGTGCACCACGTCGGGCAGCAGGCCGGCCTCGACCAGCTGCTCGCCGCCGCGGGTCGCCTCGGCGCGGCCCTTCTCGGTGAGTGCGACGTCGACCCAGCCGGTGAAGAGGTTCTTGGCGTTCCACTCGCTCTCGCCGTGGCGGAGCAGGATCAGCGTTGCCATCAGCCGGTCACCCGGTTGCGGTGGGGGTCGACGAGGGGCTCGACGACGGGCTGGAGGACGGCTTCTTCGACGGCTTCGAGGAGCGGGCTCGAGGTCGGCGAGGCGCTCGGCAGCGGTACGTCGCCGTAGTCGCCGGCCGCCTCGACGACCGGCACCTTCAGCGTGGTCGACTGACCGCTGCCGAAGACGAAGGTGAGCTCGATGAAGGTGCCCGGTGTGATGGCGTCGCCCTCGAGCGTCAGCTGGCCCTCGTCGGCGAGCGGGACCGCTTCAGCGGCGGGGATGCTGACGGAGTCGCCGGACGCGGTCACGTCGGGCCCCGACACGCTCTCGAGGCGGTCGTCCTGGGTCTGGTCCTTGTTCACCAGGGTGCCGGCGAAGGTGCCGGACCCGTCGGTGCCGCTGACGATCAGGGCGTTGAGGATGTCGACGTTTCCCGCGCGGTCGTTGACGCCCACGGCCGGCTGGTAGACCTGATCGGTCTGCTCGTTGAACCCGCAGGCGGTCAGGGCGGGAGCCAGCAGGAGGGCGGCGATCGCGACGCGACGCTGGGTCGGGGACTTCACGGACCTCGGGTCCTCTCCGGTGCGACGGACGGACGTGCGCCGGGCCGCGGGCCTGCCGTGCGGGTAGTCCGGCGCGGCTGCAGCCTACCGTCTCACTGACGCAGCCCGATCGTCAGAGTGGCCACCGCGAGACCGGCCACGGCCGCGGCGGTCAGGAGGATGGTCAGCACCAGGAGGCGGGGCGCGCCGATCCGCAGGGCGAGCCGCAGCGGGAGGTTGCGGGCGCCCGACTTGTTGTCCTCGACCAGGTCGCCGAGCGTGGTGACGAAGTGCAGGCAGAACCCCACGGCTGCGGCCGCACCGGTGACCGCGTACGTCGGCGGATCACCGTGCACGCCCTTGCCCCAGCCGCCGTAGGCCAGGAACGCCGGCAGCAGCGCGAACGTCAGCGTCCAGCCCAGCCAGGACAGCGCCGTCCGGTGCAGCCAGCGGTTGTGGAGCCATCCGATCGGGAGGGTCGCGATGAGTGCCAGCCCGGCGGCGGTGCCGGAGTACATGGACAGCGGCACGGCGAGCAGGACGAAGACGTACATCCAGTAGCTCGCCCGGTTGGCGGGCAGTGCGCCGCTCGCGATCGGCTTGCCGGGTGTCTGCGCGCGGTAGTCGTGGTGCTGGTCGCAGAGGTCGTTCGACAGGCCGAGGGAGAGCTGGACGGCGAGCACCGCGGCGGCGGTCAGCAGGTACTCGCGCTCGGACCTCCCGTCGATCGCGGCGAGGACTCCCAGCACGGCGGTCAAGAACACGGCCTGCTTGGGGTGGGCGCTGCGGACCAGGTCGCGGACCCGGCCCGATCGCGTGGTCGAAACCGCATCGCTCATGGGCGAAAACTATCGGCACGGGCACCGCCGGCGTGGCTGCAACGGGCGCGACCTCGTCACGAAACCGAGGGGGCCGACCGCGTCGGACGCACATCGACGGCAGAGTTGTCAAGCGTCGATTGCCGCTCTGACCTGCGCAAACGCGGAGGGAGCGGCTGTCCGCGCGTGTTAGACTGGGTACCTCGAAAGGGGTTCACAAGCACATGACTTTCACCGTCGGCGAAACGGTCGTTTATCCAAATCACGGGGCTGCGGTCATCGAGGACATCGAGATGCGCGCCATCAAGGGCGAGGAGAAGCAGTACCTCGTACTCCGCATCGTGGCCCAGCAGGACCTGGTCGTCAGGGTGCCGGCGTGCAACCTCGACCTCGTCGGGGTCCGCGACGTGGTCGACAAGGAAGGTCTCGACCGGGTGTTCGACGTGCTGCGTGCCGTCGTCCCCGACGAGCCGACCAACTGGTCGCGCCGCTACAAGGCCAACCTGGAGAAGCTGCACTCCGGTGACGTGATGAAGGTGGCCGAGGTCGTCCGCGACCTGTGGCGCCGCGAGCGTGACCGGGGCCTCTCCGCGGGCGAGAAGCGGATGCTGGCGAAGGCACGCCAGATCCTCGTCTCCGAGCTGGCGCTGGCCGAGCACACCAACGAGGACAAGGCCGAGGCGATCCTCGACGAGGTCCTCGCTTCCTGAAGCGAGCACACGGGGAGCCCACGGGCTTTCCCCGGTAGATCACTGCGGCGCCCCCGGCCACCGGCCGGGGGCGTCTGCGCTTCCCCTGCGGCCTAGGGTCGAGCCATGGACGAGGAGCGGCCGCTGGGCTGGGTGCCGGTGGAGGGCCGTGGCTCGCTGCCGTTCGCGCTGGTCCACGGGGAGTCGCTGGTGGCCGCGGCGTCCTGGGCGCTGGGCGAGGCGGGGGTCGACCTCTTCGACGCCTCGGTCAGCTTCGAGCAGGTACGCCAGTCGGGCCGCGCCCTGGTGCTCCACGACCCGCTCTGCCCGCTGACACCGGTGGCCTTCCTGAGCGAGGCGGTCGAGCAGGCCATCGAGGCCGAGTCGGTCGTCGTGGGCTTCCGGCCGGTCACCGACACGATCAAGCAGACCGAGGGCGAACTGCTCGGGGCGACCGTGGATCGGGAGGGTCTGCGCGCGGTCACGTCGCCGGTCGTCATCCCGGCCGGCGTCCTCTCCGGCCTCGAGCGGCTCGACAGCGATGACTTCCCGCGACTGGTCGAGACGCTGGCGGCGACCTCTCCGGTCCTCTGGCTGGAGGCGCCGCCGCTCGGGCGGCGCGTGCACGACGAGGCCGAGATCCGCGACCTCGAAGCACTCAGCCGCGCGTCACGCCCCTGAGTCGGGGTCGCACGATCCGACCAGCTCCTCGGCGAGCCGGAGGTCGTCGGCGAAGGTGATCTTCAGGTTGCGGCGCTCACCGGCGACGGCGTGGACGGCCAGGTCGGCGTACCGCTCGAGGAAGGCGGCGGTGTCGGTGCCGGCGAACCCGTCGGCTCGGGCCGCGTCGTACGCCGCGAGCAGCGCACGTGCGTCGAAGGCCTGTGGCGTCTGCACGGCGACCAGGCCGTCGGCGGCGAGTGCGCCGTCGGCGGTGCTGAGCCGGCCGGCAACGACGGCCGGCACCGCTGCTCCGTCCCGTGCGGCGACGTCGATCACTGCCCGGAACAGTGCGGCCGACGCCAGCGGCCGGGCACCGTCGTGGATCGCGACCACGTCGATCTCGCCGCGCTCGATGTCGTCGCGCAGCGCCTGCAGGGCCAGGTACTCGGAATCGTGGCGCTCGTCGCCGCCGTCGACCAGCCACACGTCGTGGACGCCCAGGTGCGGAGCGAGGGCGTCGGCGACGTCGGGCCGGTCGTCGGGACGGATGACGACCACGACGCGATGGGCTCCGTCGACGTCGAGCGCCGTGCGCACGCTGTGCGCGAGGACCGGCCTGTCGGCGAGCGGCAGCAGCACCTTGTTGCGCTCGGCCCCCAGGCGGCGACCTGATCCGGCGCCGAGCACGACGATCGCCGATCTCGGCATGGCGGCCACGTCGTTCACACGTGCGGGCGGACGAGTCGGACGAGCGTCGTCGACACGAGCTCGTCGCGCTCGAGGGTGAGCATGTGCCCTGCATCCGGTACGACGGTCAGCACCGCGCCCTCGACGTGGTCGGCGATCCGCCGCGCGTGCGCCGGGGGAGTGAGCAGGTCGCGCGTGCCGACCAGGACGTGCGTGGGGATGCCGTCGAGCACCTTGAGTGCGTCGGCACGGTCGTGGCGCATGCAGTCCTCGTAGAACCCGACCAACGTGGCGGAGGAGCAGTTGATGATCCCCTCGACCGTCAGGGCGGCGTCCGCCAGGCGCATCGGACGTCCGAAGAGGAAGCGCCGCACCACTTGGCGCTCGATGATCGGCGCCCGCCGGCGTGCACGGCGGGTCAGGGTGCGCGAGCGGAGCGCCAGGGCGCGGGGGATCTGCGCGCGCACGAACGGACCCATCTCCGGCAGGCCGAGCGTGACGGTGTCCAGCTGTCCCGAGGAGGTCGCCACGAAGGCGGCGCCGACGACCCGGTCGTAGACCTCGGGGCGCTGCTGGGCGAGCGCCATCATCGTCATCCCGCCGATCGAATGCCCGGCGAGCACCAGCTTGCCGTGTGGTGCATGGGCGTCGAGGACGTCGGCCATGTCACGCGCGAGGTGGTCGATGGTGCAGGAGCGCTTCGGGGCCGCGTCGGAGCCCCCGTGGCCGCGATGGTCCCAGGTGACGATCCGGATCCGGTGGCCGAACTCCCGCTGCAGCGCCCGGACCTGGTAGTGCCAGTCCTCCTGGTTGAGCGTCCAGCAGTGCGCCAGGGCCACGGCCAGCCCGGCGTCCTCGGGGCCGTAGGTGCGGACGTCGAGCTCGAGTCCGTCGAAGGTCCTCATGGATTTAGTGTGCCCTCTGGTAACAGGAAACTGCGGAAATGTGGTCCACCCGACACCGCGGTCAGCCGAGGTGGCCGGGACGGGTGAGGAGCGCGGTCGCGATCGCGGCGACCCCTTCGCCCCGCCCGGTGAGGCCGAGGCCGTCGGTCGTGGTCGCCGAGATCGAGACGCTGATGCCGTGCCGCTCGTCGAGCGCGGCCTCGGCCTCCGCCCGCCGGGTGCCCAGCCGGGGACGGTTCCCGACCAGCTGCACGGCGACGTTGCCGACCGACCAGCCCGCGTCGCCGACCCGGCGCAGGGTCTCGGCGAGCAGGGCGTTGCTGTCGGCGCCGGCCCACTCCGGGTCCGCCGTACCGAAGGTGCTGCCGAGGTCGCCCAGTCCGGCGGCGGACAGCAGCGCGTCGCAGATCGCGTGCAGCACCACGTCGCCGTCGGAGTGCCCCTCGGGGCCGTCGCTCTCCTCGGGCCAGTCGAGCCCGGCGATGCGCATCGGACGCCCCGCGGCGAGTCGGTGTACGTCGGTGCCGATGCCGATGCGCAGGTCCACGCGACGATCATGCCCGAACCGGCCCGGCGGCGACGTCAGCGGTTCGTAAGACCGCCGTGTGGCGTGATGCGGGAGCATGGGCGGGTGAGGCCTGATCGCTCGACCGCGTCCCTCGCGCTCGCCGGCGTCGTCACCGGCGTCGCGGGCGTCGTCACGAGCCAGGCGACGGTCTGGGCGCTGGGGGCGAGGAACGGCCCGGTCGTCGCCGTCGCCAGCGCCGTGCGCGACTTCACGCCGGGATGGCTCGCGCACCGGCTGATCAAGAGCGTCGGGCACCTCGACAAGCCGCTGCTGGTCACCGGGACCGTCGTCGTCCTGGTGCTGATCTGCGCCGCCACCGGGCTGCTCTCGGCCCGTCATCCGCTCGTCCCGGACGCCGTCTTCTTCGCCCTCGCAGTGGTCGGCCTGGCCGCGGTGGTCCGCCTCGAGGACTCCGGGACCGCGTCGGGCCTCGCCGTCGTCGTCGGCCTGGTCACCTGGATCGTCACGCTGCGCTTCCTCACCGCTCCGTTGCTCGCGGAGCCGCGACCTGCCGCTGACGTCGACACCGATGCGAGCGGCGCCAGCCGTCGCGCGTTCCTCACCCGGGTCGGGGGCGTCGCGGTGGTGGTGGCCTTCGCAGGCGCGGCGGGTCGCTTTGCGAGCCGGAGCCGCCGCCACGTCGAGCAGGCACGCAAGCTACTGCGGCTGCCGGTCGCGAGGGGCGCGGTGCCTGGGGGCGCCGACCTGAAGGTGCCGGGCATCGCGCCCTGGCGCACGCCCAACGACAGCTTCTACCTCATCCACACGGCCCTCTCCGCGCCGTCGATCTCGCCCAAGGACTGGCAGCTGCGGATCCACGGGATGGTCGACAACGAGCTGACCCTCACCTACGACGACCTGGTCCGCAGGCAGCTCACCGAGGCGTGGGTGACGCTGTGCTGCGTGTCCAACGAGGTGGGTGGTGACCTCATCGGCAACGCCTACTGGTCCGGCGTGCTGGTGCGCGACCTGCTCTACGCGGCCGGCGTCCGCTCCGGCGCCGACGCGGTGCTGCAGACCTCGCACGACGGCTGGACGTGCGGCACCCCGCTGACCGCGTTGACCGACGACCGCAACGCCATGCTCGCCGTGGCGATGAACGGCCAGCCGCTGCCCATCGACCACGGGTTCCCGGTGCGGATGGTGGTGCCGGGTCTCTACGGCTACGTGTCGGCGACCAAGTGGCTGGTCGACCTCGAGGTCACCCGCTTCGACAAGGTCACCGCGTACTGGACCGACCGCGGCTGGTCGGAGAAGGGCCCGGTCAAGACGCAGTCGCGGATCGACGTGCCGCGCGACGGCAGCAACGTGTCGGCGGGCTCCGTCCGGATCGGCGGCAGCGCCTGGGCCCAGCACACCGGCATCGAGCGGGTCGAGTACCAGCTCGACGGAGGGTCGTGGCAGGACGCGCAGCTGGGCGGCGTACCGGATGTGGACACGTGGGTGCAGTGGACCGGCAGTGTCGACGTCGAGCGAGGCGACCACATCCTGCTGGTCCGGGCGACCGACAAGTCCGGCTACACGCAGACCTCGGTGCGCAGGGACGTCGTGCCGAACGGCGCGACCGGTTGGCACTCGGTGTCGTTCAGCGCCGGCTAGGCGCTTGCGGCCCTACGCTGCGCGCATGGACCAGGACTTCGCGGACCGCGCCGGCACGGCGCTCGTCGTGGGTGGCAGCGGCGGGATAGGCCGGGCGATCGTGCGGATGCTCGGTGAGCGCGGCAGTGCCGTGGTCGCCACCTATCGCTCGTCGCCCGAGAAGGCGCAGGCAGCGGTGGCCGAGGCGACCGTCCACGGTGTGCGGGGCGAGGCAGTCGCGATGGACCTGCACGACGACAGCGCCTGCGCGGTGGCGGTCGAGCGCGTGGTGGCGGCGTACGGCGGCCTGCACACGCTCGTCTACGCGGCCGGGCCGCACGTGCCGATGCGGCACCTCAGCAGGGTCGCGCCCGCAGACCTCGCCGCGCAGCTCGACGGCGATGCCGCGGCGTTCTTCCGGGTGGTCGCGCCGGCGCTGCCGGCGCTGCGCGAGGCGGGCGGCAACGTCGTGGCGGTGACGACCGCGGCCACCTCGCGGTTCCCCGTGCGCGACGGACTGTCCTCGGCACCCAAGGCGGCCGTCGAGGCGCTGGTCCGTGGCCTGGCCGCCGAGGAGGGACGTTTCGGCGTGCGGGTCAACTGCGTCGGCCCCGGGATGCTCACCGACGGCATGGCCGCGCGGCTGATCGGCTCGGGCGAGCTCGACGAGCGTGCCCTGGACGCCGCCCGCGGCAACATCCCGCTGCGACGGTTCGGCAACGCCGTGGACATCGCCGAGGCGGTCTGCTTCCTCGCATCGGACCGTGCCGGGTTCGTGAGTGGGCAGAAGCTGGACGTGGATGGTGGGTACGGCGTCTGAGCGCTCCGGAATTCACTACTGGCGTAGCGAACTTCGGGCTCCCCGTACCGGATTCCATTCGGCAAGCCGGCAATTCACTACCGGCGTAGTGAATTGCGTCCCCGACGCGTTCCCAAGGGCTCAGCCGTCAACGCGATCGAGGAGCTCACCACGCCCGTACGCCGACGGGCCGCACCGGCAGCGGGTGGGCCGCGTCGCGCAGCACGTAGGCCATCCCACCGGACCCGCCGAGCCAGGCCCGCTCGAACTGCGCCCGGTCGTAGGTGCGCCGGACCGTGGCGTCCGCGGATGCGGCCGGGTCCATCACGACGGGGTCACCTGAGGCGGTGAGACCGGCCAGCACGACCAGGTGGCCGGCGGTCGAGGAGATCGGTGCGCCGGCGAGCTCGCCGCGCGAGAACCGGATCGACACCGCGAGCGGGATGCCGGCGCGCAGGAACCGCTCCGCCTGCTGCAGGTCGGCGAGCCGGGTCACGAAGGCGTCAGCCACCCGGGTGGCGGCGACCGCGGTGTTGAACGGCCAGTTGCCGGTGCCGTCGTAGCGGTAGTCGTAGGTCGTCCGCGCGACCTGGTTGACCCAGCGGTCGGCGTACCGGCGGTCGACCCAGCCGTAGGACGCCGGACCGGGGAGCCGGCCGTAGTAGCCGAGCACCATCGCGAGCGACGTCGGCGAGCACCACGCCTCGCCGCCGCCGCCGTACTCCGGGTCCTGGCCGCGGTGGATCATCTGCGAGTAGCCCGGCACGGGGAGGGACACCGCCGTCGTCGAGAGCGGTGATGAGGTCGCCGGCACGGAGGTGGTCAGCAGCGAGGCGACCGCCGACAGCGATCTCACTGCCGGACCCGGGCGACCGGGCAGGTGCATCAGCTGGACGCGGAGCTGGAAGCCCGCCAGCGCCACGCCGGGTCGCGCCTTCAACGTGTCGGTCGCGACCGCCGCGACCGCATCGGCCTGCGCACCCGCGCTGCGACGCTTGAAGGTGCGGTCGTGGCTCGACCAGCGGCCGAGGTCCTTGAACGTCGAGACCCGGCCCACGCTGTCGCGGGCGCGCACGAGGACCTGGACCCACGACCCGCCGGGAGTGCGCGCCGACCACGACGGCACCAGCTCGGCGAACGCCTGGCCCGGAGCGACCCACGACGAGGTCCACCGGGACATCGCGTAGCTCCTGCCGGCGACGGTCCGGACGCCGATGCTGCCGTTCACCCGCAGCGCGCCGTCGGCGTACCGGGCCGCGCGCGCCGTGCCGCCCGCGAAGTCGGCGGCCGTGGTGAACCGGGTCAGCGTGCTGACGCCGTGGTCGGCGACCATCCGCACCCGGGCGTCTCGCGGATCGCTGCGGCCGTGGCCGGCCACACCGAGCGGGACGGCCAGGCCGACGAGCACGAGCACCGACACCACCACGCGTGGATGGGTCAGCAGGCGTCGGGAAGGTCGGAGTCGCACCGACCCACGCTAACCCCACCAGCACCTCTGGTGTGCAATTTTCACAGGCCCGCCTCGTCAGTAGACTCGCCCGGTGACTCTGAGGCTGTACGACACTGCCGCCGGCGAAGTGCGTGACTTCGTGCCCCTGCAGGAGGGCAAGGCCGGCATCTACGTGTGTGGCCTCACCGTCCAGAGCGAGCCGCACGTCGGGCACGTGCGCTCGGCGGTGAACTTCGACGTGCTCCGGCGCTGGCTGCTGGCCAGCGACCACGACGTCACCTTCATCCGCAACATCACCGACATCGACGACAAGATCCTGGTGAAGTCGGCCGAGCAGGGCCGGCCCTGGTACAACCTCGCCTACGACATGAAGCGCCAGCTCGACAAGGCGTACGCCGACCTCAACGTGCTGCCGCCGACCTACGAGCCGGCCGCGACCGGGCACGTGCCGGAGATGCTCGAGCTGATCGGCACCCTGATCGAGCGCGGCCACGCCTACCCGGCCGCCGACGGGTCCGGCGACGTGTACTTCGACGTGCGGTCGTGGCCGGACTACGGCGAGCTGACCCACCAGTCGATCGACGACATGGAGGCGACCGAGGATGCCGACCCGCGCGGCAAGCGCGATCCCCGTGACTTCGCGCTGTGGAAGGGGCACAAGGCCGGCGAGCCGGAGACCGCGTCCTGGGCGTCGCCGTGGGGGAGGGGCCGCCCCGGGTGGCACATCGAGTGCTCGGCGATGGCCGGCAAGTACCTCGGCTCGTCGTTCGACATCCACGGGGGCGGCGTCGACCTGCGCTTCCCGCACCACGAGAACGAGCAGGCCCAGTCGCGTGCGGCCGGGCTCGGGTTCGCGTCGTACTGGCTGCACAACGCCTGGATCACCACCTCCGGCGAGAAGATGAGCAAGTCGCTGGGCAACTCCCTCGTGGTGCCCGAGGTGCTCAAGCAGGTGCGCGGCATCGAGCTGCGCTACTACATGGTGGCGGCGCACTACCGGTCGCACGTGGAGTTCTCCTTCGAGGCGCTGCAGGACGCGGCGTCGGCGTTCCGCCGGATCGAGGGCTTCCTGACCCGCGCCGCGACCCTGCTGGGCGAGGTGCCGACCGGCGGGATGCTCTGCACCGAGTTCGTCGAGGCGATGGAGGACGACCTCGGTACGCCGGCCGCGGTCGCCGCGATCCACGACGTGGTGCGCGAGGGCAACAAGCTGGTCATCGACGGTCCCTCCGACGCACTGCGCGGCAACGCCGCATCGGTGCGGGCGATGCTGGACGTCCTGGGGCTGGATCCTGCGGACCCGGCATGGGGCGGCTCCTCGGGCGACGAGGAGAAGCTCACCCATGCGATCGACGTCCTGGTCGCCGGGCTGCTCCAGCAGCGCTCAGAGGCCCGCGCTGCCAAGGACTTCACCACCGCGGACACGATCCGCGACCGGATCAAGGCGGCCGGCATCGAGGTCGAGGACACGCCAGACGGCCCGCGGTGGACGCTCGGCGAGGGGAGCAGTTGATGCCAGGGAATTCGTCCCGCAAGGGCGCCATCAAGAAGACCGGCAAGGGCAACCCGACGGCTGGCTCAGGCGGACGCGTCCGTCGCGGGCTCGAGGGCAAGGGGCCGACCCCGAAGGCCAAGGATCGCCCCTACCACCGGGCACACAAGCAGAAGGCGAAGGCCGAGAAGGTCGCGGCCACGCGTCCGAAGCGGCGTCCGAAGACCGGGGACACCGAGTGGATCGCGGGCCGCAACTCCGTCGTCGAGGCGCTGCGCGTCGGCATGCCGATCACCGCGGTGTACGTCGCCGAGGGCGCCGAGCGAGACAGCCGGCTGCGCGAGATCTTCGCGGTCGCCGCCGACCGTGGTGTCTCGCTCCTGGAGGTGCCGCGGCCCGAGCTCGACCGGATGACCTCCGGTGCCGTCCACCAGGGGTTGGCGGCCCGCATCCCGGCGTACGAGTACGCCCATCCCGACGACCTGCTCGCGCTCGCCGCCGAGCGCGGTGAGAAGGCGCTGATCGTCGCGCTCGACTCGGTCACCGACCCGCGCAACCTCGGGGCGGTGGTGCGATCGGCAGCCGGGTTCGGTGCGCACGGCGTGCTGGTCCCCGAACGGCGCGCCGCGGGCATGACGGCCGCCGCCTGGAAGACCTCGGCAGGGGCGGCCGCGAGGATCCCGGTCGCGCAGACGGTGAACCTCACCCGCCAGCTGAAGGCCTACCAGCAGGCCGGCTGCATGGTGGTCGGGCTGGCCGCCGACGGAGACGTGTCGCTGCCCGACCTCGACCTGGCCGACGGGCCACTCGTCGTGGTGGTCGGCTCGGAGGGCGACGGCCTGTCCCGGCTGGTCGCCGAGACCTGTGACCAGCTGGTCTCGATCCCGATGAGCTCCACGCTGGAGTCGCTCAACGCCGGTGTCGCGGCCTCCGTCGCGCTCTACTCGATCGCCCAGAGCCGCGTTGAGTAGCCAGCTCGTCGCCGGTACACCGGCTCGACTGACCACTCGGATGTGCCCGACACTCGATGAATCCGCGCTAAACCGACTGATCTGAGACACTTCAGCCATGCGCGTCACCGCCAAGTCCGACTACGCCCTGCGAGCTCTCATCGAGATCGCCCGCCGGGGCGGCGAGGGACCGGTGAGCGCCGAGGAGATCGGCCGGCTCCAGGACATCCCGCACGGGTTCCTCCAGGCGATCCTGGCCGACATGCGGCGGGCGGGCATCCTCGTCGCGCAGCGCGGACAGTCCGGCGGCTGGCGGATGAACCGCAACCCCGAGGAGGTCAGCGTGGCTGACGTCATCCGGGCAGTCGACGGGCCGCTGGTCTCGATCTACGGCCTGCGCCCGGAAGCGGTCCAGTACAACGAGTCGGCAGCGGTGCTGCAGCACGTGTGGATCGCCAGCCGGCACTCGTTGCGCGACGTGCTCGAGAAGGTCACCGTCCGGCAGCTGGCCGACGGCAAGCTGCCGCGGTCGGTGAGCAACCGCACGTCGGACGACGACGCATGGCAGCCGCACTGACGCTCACCGAGGCACCTGCCACACCATCGCCCGAGGGCCGCCCAGGCCGGGGTCGCCGACAGCGAGCAGGCTGACGCGCTCGTCGAGCCCCGGCAGCTCAGGGGTGGGTGTGTCCGTGCGGGCGACCGTCACGAGCAGCGTCTCCTCGGGATGCTCGCGCAGGTACGCGAGGTCGTCCGGCCCGATCCGCACCCAGCGCAGGCCACCGCGGCGCAGGGAGACGTGCTCGCGTCGCAGCCGGGCCAGGTCGGCGTACAGGTCGAGGGTGGTGGTGTCCCACCGCTCGCGGTCCTGCCACGGCATCGTCCGCCGGGAGTCCTCACCGTCGACGCCTTCGAGACCGAGCTCGTCCCCGGCGAACACCATCGGTACGCCGGGAAGGGTGAACTGCAGCACCGCGGCGACGTGGTGCAGCGCCACTGATCCGGTCGTCGTGCGGATGCGGGGGGAGTCGTGGGAGCCGAGGATGTTCCAGCTCGCGGTGACCGCGCGCCAGCCGAAGCTCGCGGTGAAGTCCCGCATCGCCGAGACCGCCGCCACGCCGTCGCGGCGAGGGACACCGACGGGCAGCCCGAAGCTGGGCACCGGGTGGTCGGGGTCGCGGAGCCACTCCCAGACCGGGAACGAGAAGCCGTAGTAGTTCATCGTCCCGTGCCAGCCGTCGCCGTCCAGGTCGCCGGTGGCGTCGTGGCCGTGCTCGGCGAGCACCAGGGCGTCCGGCCGGACCGCGACGGAGGTCTCGCGGATCTCCCGCGCCACGTCGTGGGCGACATCGCTGTCCGCCCGCCGGCCGGTCATGTTGGCGACGTCGATGCGCCAGCCGTCGAGGCCGAACTCGAGCCAGCGCTGCACCACGGCATACATCCGGCGACGCACCTCCTCCTCGAGGTGGTCGAGCTTCGGCAGGGTCGAGTGCCCCTTCCAGCCCTCGTGCCCGTCGTCGGTGAAGTAGTAGAACGAGCGCTCGTGCGATCCCGGGTCGTTGACCGCGGTGACGAACCACTCGTGGGTGTCGCCAGTGTGGTTGGAGGTCAGGTCGCCGAGCACCCGCATGCCGCGGGCGTGCGCAGCGTCGACGAGCCGGCGGTAGGCCCCGTCCCCGCCGAGCAGCGGGTCGACGCGGTCGAAGGTGCTCGCGTTGTAGCGGTGGTTGCTCTCGGCCGGGAAGACGGGCGTGAGATAGACGGTGTCGACGCCCAGTCTCTCGAGGTGGTCGAGGTGCTCGGCGATGCCGTCGAGGTCGCCGCCGTACAGCTGGAGCGGGGTGTCGGGTCCATCGTGGATCGGCGGGTCCGACCAGTCCGCCGGGACGGCCCACGGCGGCAGCGGTCGCCCGTCCGCGGCCGCCGACCGGGCGAACCGGTCCGGGAAGATCTGGTAGACGACCGCGTCGCGACCCCACTCGGGCGGGCCGGCGTACGTCGTGATCCGGAAGTCGTGGGCATCGGTCACGTCGCGGTCGAACACGCCGGCCTGGTTGAGCCAGCGGAACGTGTCGCCGGTGACGACGAGGAAGCGGTAGCGCTGCACCGGGTTGCGCACGTGCACCTCACCGGTCCACCAGACCGTCTCGCCGTCGGTGCGCTCCGCGGAGCACGGGGCGAAGAACGGCTCGCCGTCCTCCACGGTGCGCACCCAGACCGTGTCGACCGGTGCGTGGACGCTGCTGCGGACCCGCACGACGACGTGGCTGCCGAGCGGAGCCGACTCCTGCTCGAGGTAGAGGGGCGAGCCGTCGTGGTGCGGCTCGTGCATCAGGTGATCCACCGCCCCATCGTCGCGGATCGTGCCGGCTGCCACGACGGCGGCCGCCGGTACGATTGCCCGCGCGCCACCGATCCGCCCGGACGGTGGCTGCACGCCGGTGTAGCTCAGTTGGTAGAGCGCCTCACTTGTAATGAGGATGTCGCAGGTTCGACTCCTGTCACCGGCTCCGAGGCAAAACCGCTGGTCAGAGGCCCTTTCGCCGTGGTCGAGCTCGTCGTCGCGGAAGCCGCATTTCCGGCCCGTGCCCCCGTCGTGCCCCCGTTCTGGCTGACCTCGTCGATCCGCTTCGCCGCGTCCCAGAGGTTCTGGTCGATGAGGTGTCCGTAGAGGTCCATGGTCATGGCGGCCGAGGCGTGCCCCAGGATCCGCTGCACCACCTTGGGGTCGGCACCGGCGCCGAGCCAGACGCTGGCGGCTGTGTGCCGGAGGTCGTGGACGCGGAGGCCCGGCATGCCGATGGCCTCGATCGCCTTGGTCCAGCCGACCGACCGCTTCCAGTTCGCCTCACTCAGCGGCCCGCCGGCCGGTGCCGCGAACAGCCAGTCGGCCGGCCGCTTGCCGGCAGCCCAGCCGGCCACGATCGGCACGAGATCGGCTACCAGTGGCACGGACCGGGCCCGGTTGGTCTTAAGCGTGTCGACGAACAGCGTGCCGTCGGCCCGGCTGGCCAGCACCGTGCGCTGCAGCCGGAGACCGGCACCCGGCAGCTCCAGCAGGTCCCCGACCTGAAGACCGGCCAGCTCACCCCACCGAAGGCCGGCCAGGCCGAGCACCGGCACCACGTCGGCATACGGCCCGGCACACGCGTCCCGCAGCGCCCACAGTTGCGCCATGCTGAGGAACTGGCCCTCGCGTCGCGAGTGCGCCCCGCTCGGCGGCCGCACGAACGAGGCCGGGTTGACCGTGATCCGGCTGTCCCGGACGGCATGGTTGAGCACGGACCGGAGGGTGGCGAGGTAGCGGTTCACGCTCGACGCCGAGTGGCCGGCGGCAACCAGCGACCCGACCCACTGCTCGACCTCGGCAGTGGTGATCGAGGCGACGGGCCGGTCGCCGAACCGCGGCTCGACGTGCAGCCGCCACGTCGACTCGTCGGTTTCGCGAGTACGACGCTTGACCGCGCTGCGCGACGACAACCACTCCTCGGCAACGGCCTCGAGCGGCACTCGGCCCCGCCGAGGGTCGAACCACTCGCCGAGGTGCAAACGGCGCTTCTGCTCGCGCTCCCACGCTTCCGCGTCGCGGCGACGCTCGAAGACCCGCGTCGCGACCTCGCGCCCGTGGAACTTGATCCTCGCGCGGTAGCGGACGCCTCCGCCCGCCGTGGTGTAGCGCTGGATGCCCATCAGGAGGCATGCTCGCGGTTCTGCTCGACCCAGCGGTTCACCGCCGACTCCTCCCAGAGCAGCCGCCGGCCGACCTTCACAGCCGGTGCGAACCGGCCCTCCTGGCGCAGCCACCGCACCGTCAGGACGGGGACCCGCAGGTACTCCGCCACTTCGTCAATCGTCATCAGTCGTTCCATCGTCACTCCCGAGTGTTCGTGCCTTGGCAGCCCGAGCCGCCATGAATCCACGGTGCCACGGAGCAAGGACGCAGGCACTAGTCCGTTTCCAGTCCTGGGGGACTAGAGGCCCTGGAACGGCAACCGCTGTTGACCGCGATGTACCGACGCTGACCATCTCGCCCCGAGAGATCGGTCGAACAAGATCGCCGGAAATCTCGCACCCCGAGACGCCGCCCGAGATGCAAGATCGCCGATCAGCTCATGACCACCATGCAGATCACTCGCGAACCCACCTTCGGACCCACGGAACACCCAGACCACGAGCCTCTTCAAGCCTTCGAGGATCCAGACCAGAGAGACGACACACCTCTTGCACCTTTGGTGAGACCGCAGTTCGGCCGGCGCCAGAACGCGCCTCACACCGCCCACTGTGAGGCAGGTGCACAGCCAGTTAGACCACGGTGGCACCCGGGTCGCTCGGATGCGGGTCGTCGCAGTGGAAGGCTCGATCTAGCTCGGTATCGCCGGGGCGGAGGACAGCACCTGGTAAGCGGTGAGCCAAGACGGCTTCGACCTCGCGCGCCGAAGGCGCAGGACGTCGTTCACTGCGGCGGGCGCTTGGCCCAGGGCGACCGCGCCGGCGAAACCGACCGGCCCCACCCAGTCGATCGTCACAGCGCCCGTGATGCCGCCGATGAATAGCCCGGCCAAGTGCGTCTTGACGAGGCCGCCCACCCTCTTCTTCCCGATGACTGCGCCGCTGACTATGTACCGCTCGAATGCGTGGTGCGCCGCGGCCTCCAGGTCCCCGCCCGCCGCCTCGTCCAGCGCCTGTTGCTCCACGTCACGAAGGACCTCGCGAAACGCGGCCATCCCCGGGTGCCTACGCAGATCAGCCACGTCCTGCCACCCCAGGTCGGCCACGGTCGGCACGATCACCGGGAGCACGAAGCCGTCTGGTCGCCATCCGGACTCCAGACGGAACCGGGACTCGTAGACCCGGCGGTGCAGTGGGTCCGAGGCAGGTGAGGGGGTCTGTCGAGGGGTCGATCACGGGAGCGGAGGTCGCGTCGAGCGTGGCTCCTGAAGGCGGACGTCGTGTGTCCGATCGGCGGGTCTGTGGGGTTGCTTCTGAGTGGTGAACCCATCGCGGTGAACCGAACGCGACTTCCGATCAGAACGAGGTGGTCACCAGTGAGTACCGCGGCACGAGCTCAGGCGGGTCGCGGCCGCGCCCGAGAAAGTCGGCTGAAGGCGGCCCAAGAGCGGCGGCGGCGCTTGGACCCGGACCAACTGGCACGGGAGCAGCGAGTCGATGAGGCAACCGTCGATGTCGAGATGGCGTGGGAGGCCCGGGCAAAGGCCGAACATGCGGTGCAGGCCGCGGAACTCGCGGCTGCGAACGCGGTGGAAAGGCTCCTGAACGAGAGGCTGAGCGTCGCGGAGGTGGTGAAGCTGACCGGGCTCGATCAGGCGGCGGTCCGGAGACTTCGGCAGGCTCGGGTGGTCCGCTCGGAGATCCGCTCGACGGCACGACTCGACGGCGCGGAGAGCTGAACCTTGGCGGAATCGGCTCGAGGCGTCGTGAGAGAACATCGAGGGCTCGTATGAATTAACGCGCTACGTCCGACCCTCTGATCGGAACTGTAATCCAGAGGTGTCGCTCCATTCGGGAGGCTCATGCGATCGCGCCCGGAGCCCGCGAGTTCGTGTCGCCCCAGGTGCAGGCCGTGAGGGAAGCGAAGACCGTGACTGCCATCGCGAACGAACTCTGCGCCTCTGAGAGGACAGACAGTCAGCTGGGAACTGAGCGGGGTCGATTCGGTGTCGGCCCCTCTTTGGTCTGAACACCGGTTGACCGAGCGTTGTAACTCTCAAAGCGAGGCCTTTTGCGTGTGGGGTCCGCGGATTTCGCCATGCTCGGATATGCCCTCCGCACGCCTAGGCCGAGCCCCATTCGACCAGCGCTTGCGTCGGGAACGGATGGTTCGGCTCGCGATGCCGACGGAGACAAGCAGAGCGACCCCGTTGAACATCTCTGAGAGCCAGAACGGCGCTCCGATGAGCTGCAATCCTTTGACCCCTACGGCGAGCGTGAACACTGCCAGCACCGTGCCCCACGCGTTGACCTGTCCGGGCTTGAACTGGGTCGACCCCAAGAAGACAGCGGCGAACGCGGGGAGGAGGTAGGCGGGCCCGGTCTGTGCGCTGCCGGCGGTGATGCTGGCTGTGGCCAATACCCCTGCCAGCGCGCAGACCGTTGAGGAGATCGTGGTCGCCACGATCCGCAGTGCGTCGACGCGCAGGCCGTTCAGCCGTGCGGCGTCGATATTCCCCCCGATGGCATAGAGCTGTCGTCCGGGGGCAGTGTGCTCGAGGAAGTACCAGATGAGGGCGACTAAGAACAGGCAGAGCCAGACGACGGCCCTGATACCGAGCCACTGCTGCTCACCCAGACGGATGAATCCGTTGGGCAGTCCGGTGATGTCCTGCTGATCACTGACGGCCTGCGCGAGAGCGACGAGGACCGATCCCATGCCGAGTGTGGCGATGAGCGACTCGATGTTGAAGCGCGTGATCAGGATCCCGGTCACCACCCCCGTGACGATGCCGATAGCGAGCGCAGCGAGCACTGAGAGGCCAGTGGACTGCCCGTGGGTTGCTGCGAGGGAGGCGCTGGCGACGCTGCTCAGGGCGATGGCTCCCGAGATCGACAGGTCGATGATTCCGGTGGCCAGGGGTGCGACGAGGCCGACGGCGATGAGAGCGGTGATCGCCTGGTCGCTCAGCAAGGCATTGAATGTCGTTCGCGTGAGGAAGGTGTCCGGCCGCAGAAGCCCGAACACGATGATCAAGGCGATGAGTACGTAGATCGCGCTCACGTTGCGTGGCGACAGCGCGGCTGGCAGGCGAAACATGTCAGGACCTTCCGGATGTAGAGAGCTCGCCGAGCGATGCCTGCGAGAGATGGTGGGCGGTGAGAGCGGCGCCGTGTGCCTCGAGGAAGACCTCGCCGTGGACGAGGACGAGCGCGCGGTCGCAGAGCTCGGCGAGCTCGTCGTCGTCCGAGGAGCCGACGAGCACCCCGATGCCTCGGGACGCGGCGTCCCGGATCAGCCGGTAGATGGCAGCTCGTGCCCCGACGTCGACGCCTTGGGTGGGCTCGTCGAGGACCAGGACCGTCGGGCCAGCGGTGAGGCATCGGGCTATGACGGTCTTCTGCTGGTTGCCGCCGCTGAAGGTCGAGATCTGGCGCTGGGGTTCCATGGGCGTGAGTTCGCAGCTTTCCAGCGCGGACGATGCGGCTTTGTGCTCTGCGCGGCGATTGACTCGGAGACGACGCGAGAAGCGCCTCAGCATGGGAAGCGTGACGTTCTCGCCGGCCGTATGGTTCGGGAACAGGGCGCGTGCCTTGCGGTCGGCCGGCGCGTACGCGACCCCAGCACGGACGCTTGCCAACCGATTTGATCGCTCGAGCACGACACCGTTGACTCGAACGACGCCGCCGTCGGGTGCGGACTGTCCCGTAACCAACGGCGCGACATCATCCCGCCCGGACCCGGTGAGACCGCCGACGCCGACGATCTCGCCAGGGCGGATATCGAGGGACAGCGGTCGAAGCCTCCCACCGGCAAGATCGACCACCTGCAGGACGGGCTGAGAGCTTTCGTAGGTCCTGCGGGAGGAAGGTGCCTGGTGCGCAGCGGCGGGGGTGCCGGTCACGGCGTCGGCAAGGGCTTTTCGGGTGAGGGACGACATGGGGGAGTGCAACTCCACTCGGCCCTCCTTGAGGACAGTCACCACGTCGGCCATCTCGACGAACTCGTCGAGATGATGAGTCACGAGCAGCACGCCTGCGCCACGGTCGGTCAGCCGCCGGATCATCGCGAACAGCGGGACTGCCTCGTGCGCCGTGAGAGTCGCGGTCGGCTCGTCGAGGATGAGGATGCCGTGGTCGGGCAGGCCTGAGACTGCTCGCGCCACCGCCAGCATCGTCCTCTCGACGGCGGTCAGGGCGCGAACTTTCTGCTGTACGTCCAGCTCGACACCGAGGGATCGCAACGCGGCAGTCGTTGCCGACTCCTGGGCGCGCCAGTCGATGCTGACGAGGGCTCGTCGGGCGAAGCCCGCAGCGAAGGCAAAGTTTTCGACGACGCTGAGGTCCTCGAAGAGTCCCAGATCCTGGTGCAGCACGCGCAGGTGCGCCGACCGGATGTCGTGGCTGGCCTCCCATGGACCGGCTGTCGAGCCGATGCGTATGTGGGCCCCCGGCTCCGGGCTGTAGTAGCCCGACAGCGCCTTGACGAGCGTCGACTTCCCCGAACCGTTGTGGCCGGCGAGGCCATGGATCTGCCCGCGTTCGATCACCAGATCGACGTCCGCCAAGACGAGCTGGTGACCAAATCTCTTGGAGACGCCGCTCACCCCCAGTAGGGGATGAGCGGCGTCGGTGTCCAGAGTCATGAATCGGTGCCCCACGACGCCTCGAATTGCGCTTGGTAGTCGGCCACGCCTGGCCAGGACGGGGTGCTTGCCGGGTCGAATGTGAGCGTGTCCTTGGTGATGAGCTGCGTCAGCTTCGTGTAGGGAGACTGCGGCTCTTGACCTGCCAGCAGGCGTGCCACGGTGTCGACCGTTCCCCACGCGTACAGTTGAACCGGGAACCCGACGTCGGCCTTCTGGGGTCCGCCGTCCTTGATGTTCTGGTAGTTGATGCTCGTCCCGGCCCGTCCGACGATCTTGACCTTGTCGGCTAGCCCGGCTGCCTTCAGCGTTGCCGGAAGGCCCACGATCTGGTCCCCGTAGCAAAGTGCGATGTAATTGATGTCGGGATGCTGCTGCAGGTAGCTCACCACACGGCTTGGGAACTCCTTGGCGATCGCGAGGCCGTAGTGCTGCACGTCGACCGAGCAGGAGGGGCATGTCTCTTTCAGCCTGTTCTTGACGGACGAACCCCACGGCTTGGTGTACGGCAGGTCTGGAAAGTCGTACGCCACTACGGTGGCTTTGCCCTTGGAATCTGTGGCGATCCAGTCGGCCTGGAGCTTGCCGTCGGTCGCCATGCGATCGGAGCCGGCGAGGTTCACGTCGACATCAACCCCGGACTTCGCGTCGCTGATGTAGACGGCGACCTTCACGCCTTCGTTCATGAGCTGTCGCATTTGCTTGCCGACCACGGATGTGGTGACACCGGCCGAGACGACAGCATCGGGCTTGTCACGCACCGCCCGGTCCCAGGCCGCAGCCTGTGAGGCGGGGTCGGCGCCCATCGGGACGCGCGTCAGCTCGCAGCCGAGCTGCTTGCATGCTGCCTCCACGGCGTCGCCGGCGCCCTTGCCGATCGGACCGGGAAACTCGAGCTCGTAGACGCGCTTGCCTGTGGGCAACTCGCGGAGCGCCTCGGTGATGCCCAGACTGGTGGGCGCCTTGAGGGACGCATCGACTGAGCGCTGGGCGGTCGCGAGGCCGGCTGAATCCACGCGCCCGCCGCCGCCACTGGACGTATCAGACGAGCATGCTCCGCAAGTGACGAGTGCAGCCACGACGGCCATGACTCCCATGGTGATTCGAGTCGTCGATTTCGTCATGAGGACCTCTCAGTAAGGGCGCCGGATGCGCCCAACGTTGAGGGAGCCTGACAGTGATCTGCATCACTGTCAATAGTTGGACACTACTGACAAACTGACAAATTTTCCAGCCCTCGTGGTCACGCGAAGCCGGAATGTCTTCCTGAGTCCGGCTTCCGTCGGGCGGCCACATACGACACCGCAATGCAGGTTCTGATGTCGTTGTCGCGGTGCTTGATCTGATGGTCTCTCCGTCTAAAGGGACTTCTGCATCCGCGGTAGGCGCGAACCGCGTCACGTCTGAGGGCGTGCACACGTTCGCAAGCTCGCGCCCCTGAGGCGCCAGGCGAACCGCGCGGTATTGCACGGCTGGAGCCTGAGGTCTCGGCGGGACTGGCGACGAAGTCCAGGAAGCCACCGACGGCTCGCGCGAGCCCGTTTGACGCGGGCGGGCAGCAAGCGTCCTTGGCTCGCCTCTCGAATTACCGCACGTCCTCGCCGGCGGCGACGTCGCGTGCGCCTGTGACCATGCACCACGTTGGGCGGGCGAGGGCCATTCGCGCTTGCCGCGTGACAAATTTTCGTCTAATGTGTCGAAACACTTTGCAAGAGGAGAAGTACATGGGTCACGCACAGGCAGCTTTGATTACCGGCGGGTCCGCCGGTATCGGGCTTGCAATGGCAGCGCGCCTCGCGGGTCGGGGCTGGCACGTCACGATTTGCGGACGCAACCAGGAAAAGCTCGACAAGGCGCATGCGGAGCTCGACAGCATCGGCAACGGACGAATTCACACGGTGGCGGCCAACCTCGCCATGGCGGGTGCGGCGGTTGCCGTCATGGCAGAGCATCGGGAGGTGGCCGGGCGACTGGACATGCTGGTCAACAATGCGGGGCGGGGAGCGGTCGCGACGGTCGAAGGTGTCACGGACAAACACCTCGACCTGGAATGGGAACTGAACGTGAAATCCGCATTTACGCTGATCCGTGAGGGTCTGGGCATGCTGCGATCGGCAGCCGATGAACATGGCCGCAGCCACGTTGTCAATGTCAGCTCGCTGGCATCGCGGGAGTCGCCGGCGAAGGCTGCGGTCTACGCCGCCACGAAAGCCGCGCTCAATTCCCTGAGCCAAACATCTCACGCCGCGCTGAGCCGTGACGGCATTCACGTCTGTGCCGTCCTGCCTGGACTCGTCGATACGCCAGGCGCTTCGTGGGCTGGCGAGTCGGTCCGCTCGGTCATGATGACCGCCGACGACGTCGCTGCGACGCTCGACTTCCTGCTCGCGCTCTCCCCTCGCTGCTTCGTGCCCGAGATCATGCTGACTGGTGCCGGCGACAATGTTTTCTCCACTGCGGTCGACTGGTCGACCACAGAAGGGGTGCTGTCATGAGCGACTTCGTTGGAGAGGTCTCCGGTCAGTCCGTCCACGTCGGCATCGTCTACGACAGTGGCTACGGCCACACGGCGGCCCAGGCGCGGGCAGTCGGAGAGGGGGCCGCGAGTGTGGAGGGTGTCACTGCCCGCTTGTACTTCGCCGACGAGATGGCGGGTGATCCACATGGGCTCGATCATTGCGACGCTTTCATCTTCGGCTCGCCGACCTACCTCGGCAGCGCGTCGGCGACATTCAAGTCCTTCATGGAAGCAACCTCGAAGATCTGGCTCGATCAGGGATGGTCGGGGCGGCTCGCGGCCGGTTTTACCAACTCCGGCGGTCATAGCGGCGACAAGCTCAACACGCTGGTTCAGCTGAACCTCTTCGCCATGCAACACGGGATGGTGTGGGTCGGCCTCGGTCTGCTCGACGGAAACGACGCAAGTCACAAGTCCGACGGGAACCTCAACCGCCTCGGCTCGTACCTCGGCGCGATGGCGCAGTCGAATTCAGACCAAGGCATCGAAGGCATGCTCGAGAGCGACTTGGCGACCGCCCGTCAACTTGGCGTTCGCGTGGCGAGGGCGGCTCGAAACTGGAACAGGAGCAACCTGACATGAGCACACGAATCCTCATCGTCGGAGGCGGACCGGCGGGTCTGTTCTTCGCCATCATGGCGCGCAGAGCGCTCCCGGACTCGACGATCCTAGTCCGGGAGCAGAACCCCAAAGGGGTGACCTACGGGTGGGGGGTCGCCTTCAGCCAGAGTGCCATTGACGCGCTGCGACCCGCGGCTCCCGATGTCATCGAGGCGCTCGAGGGCAACATGGAGCACAAGGTGATGGACATCGTGCTCAACGGTGAGACTGTGCAGGTCAAGGTCGACCCGCAGCACTGCAACGGACGCTGGAGCCTCCTGGAAGTTCTCGAGTCGGCGGCCGAAGTCGCTGGTGTGACGATCGAGCACGACGACCAAGCGACGGTGTCCGATGAGGAGCTCGCCGAATGGGACCTGGTGATCGGCGCGGATGGCGTGAACAGCCGAACCCGCGAGCACTTCGCCGAGCACTTCCAGTCCTCGCTGACGCTGACCGAGAACTGGCTGGCGTGGTACGGGACGACGAAGTTCTTCAACCCATCCATCATCCTGCAGCAGACCGAGCACGGCGCCGTGATGAGCCATGCCGCGCGCTTCTCGCCGGAGATCAGCAACTTCACCATCGAAGTGGGTCAGGAGACCTTCGACGCTTACGGGTTCGGAGACATGACGGAGGATGCGTCGCGCCAGCTCTGCCAAGAGATCTTCAGTGGATATCTCGATGGGCACGAGCTGATGAGCAACCACTCGCCGTGGTTCCAGGCCAAGTTCGTCCGCTGCGAGCGGTGGACGTACAAGAACCTCGTCCTCATCGGTGACGCACTGCACACGGTGCATCCGTCGATCGGGTCAGGGACACGCTTCGCCATGCGTGACGCGGTGTATCTCATCGAGGCCCTCGAGCAGGCCAACTGGCAGGTCGCGGACGGTCTGCGAAGTTTCGAGACCCGCCGCAAGCCCGTTGCCGACGGCTTCCAACAAGCTGCCCTGCGCAGCATCGGCTGGTACGAGGGCATACCGGGCAGGACCATCCAGGACCCGATCAAGTTCGCCATCGAGTACCTCATGCGCACTGGTCGTATCCACTACTCGGACTTCCGTCGCGAGAACGCAGAAGTCATTCACGCATACGAGACTCGGCTCGGCTGAGTCACCGTGGAAAGGTCAAGCATGCCCATCAGCACCCCACAGGATGTCGTGCCGTTTCCGGCCCACGTCGAGTCCTTCTACCTCGCGAGCGGTGCTTGGCGTGAGGGCACCGTCGCCGGACACCTGCATGACATCGCCGTCGCGAACGGTGAGCGCGTCGCCTTGGTCACCGCCGACACGGAGCTGACGTACGCCGAGCTGGATGCGGTGACAGACCTCCGGGCCGCTGGACTGTTGGCGCTCGGACTACAACCAGGCGACCGCGTCCTCCTGCAGATCCACAACACCGCCGGCACCGTCGTGGCCTGGTACTCGCTGCTGAAGGCCGGGCTGGTCCCCGTCTGCACGCTGCCGCTGCACCGTCACCACGAGATCTCCGAGATCGGCCGGCAGGTGGCTCCAGCCGCCCACCTCGTTGCTGCGTCCAACCCACGGTTCGATCTGGTGGACTTCGCCGTCAAGGAGGCCGCCGACGCTGACGAGCCTCGCCTCATCCTGACGATCGACGGACCGGCATCCCACGGCGCCACCTCCTTCGAGTCACTCGGAATCGGCATCGATCCCGCCGCTGCCCGCCAGACGGTTGAGGACGTCCAGTCCTCTATGGGTCCCCAGTCCGTCGTGGCCTACCAACTGTCGGGCGGGACGAGCGGAGTGCCGAAGGTCATCCCGTGCGTCCAAGCTGGGTACTGGGCGTACAGCTTCGAGTTCGCCCGTGCCATGGAGTGGACCAAGGATCATCGTGTCGCCTACATCGGTCCGGTCATCCACAACGCCGGCATCATCATTGGTCTGCAAGGCCCCCACAGCGTGGGCGCGACCGTCGTCCTCGGCACCCCGGACCTCGACAGCCTCTTCTGGACCCTGATCGACCAAGGCGCGACCGACGTTCTGCTGGGCCCGTTCGCCTACGACGCCGTGCTCGACGAACGGATGAAGAAGGTGTCGCATCTGAAGCGTGTGCTGTTCAGTGGCAAGAAGGTGCCTGAGTCTCACTTCGAGGCCTTGGAGGCCCAGAACATTTGGGCGGGTCAGGTGTTTGGCATGGGCGAAGGGCTGTGCGCGGTCACGCCGCTGCACTACCCGCGATCGGCGCGGCTCGCCGGCGTGGGAGTTCCGATCAGCGAGGCGGACGAGGTGCGCATCTACGTGCCCAATACCGAGGAGCCGGTGGCGCCTGGCGAAGTCGGTGAGATGTGCGCAAGGGGTCCGTACACGCTTCGGGGGTACCTCAACGCCCCTGCCCAGAACGCAACCGCATTCACCAGCGATGGCTTCTACCGGTCGGGAGATCTGATGGCCGACCGGGTCATCGACGGTGTGCGGTGCCTGACGGTCGACGGCCGGATCAAAGACATGATCAGCCGGGGCGGCGAGAAGATCAGTACCAGTGAGGTTGAGCTCTTGCTGGTCATGCACCCGGCTGTCAGCGAAGCAGCACTTGTCCCGATGCCCGACGAACGACTCGGAGAGCGAGCGTGCGCCTTCATCTCCGGCCCGGGTGACCCCATCGGCATCGACGAGCTCCGTGCGCATCTCGACGGTCTTGGCGTCGCGAAATACAAGTGGCCCGAGCGAGTGATATGGCTCGATGAGATGCCTCGAGCCAGTGAAGTGGGAAAGATCGATCGCCGCTCGCTCCGCAGGCAGGCTTCGACGCTCCGTGTCGATTCCGCGAGAGGCCCTGTGCGGTGATCGACAAAGAGCCGCGACGGGTCAGGTCCTGACTGTGCATCGCCAGTTGCGCGGTCCGTCGAGTCGGTCCCGTCGGCGCGCGACGCCGTCGGTGGACGACACGGAGCGAGGCGCTCGAACCCCTTGAGGGGGTTCGGGTCCGGCGGCGAGTCTAGAATCGCGATATGCCCCGCGCCAAGGCGACTCCTGCGAATTCGTCCGAGTCAGAACCTAACGGGCGACGTTCCAAGCGCCGGGAACTGCTCGAGATCGAAATCTACGAGAAGGCTGCGGAGTTGTTCGCCGAGCGTGGCTATGCCGGCACCACTCCGCAGGACATCGCCGAAGCCGTAGGCATCAGCCGGCAGGCTTTGTATTACTACGTCAGCAGCAAGGAAGAGATCCTTGCCAACGTCGTGTCGGAGTTCGCCGTGCAGAACGTGACCGACATGAAGACGATCGCGGTCGAAGAATCGGATCCGCGGACTGCGATCCGACGGCTGGCGTTACATCTCGTTGCCGAACGAGCCGCGAACGGCCGACGGTTTCGGCTGCTGGATCGCTCCGAATCCGCCCTGCCGCCGGCGCTTGCCAAGGACTACCTGGCAGGACGACGCGAGGCCCTCAACGTCGTGATCGACGTCATCGACCGGGGTATCAAGGCGGGCCTGTTCTCCGCTGCGGACGTCAGGGTCGCGGCCCTGGCGATCATCGGCATGTGCAACTGGGTGGCGTGGTGGTTCGAGCCCGGTCCCGATCGGTCGAGCGCGCCGGTTGCCGAGCAGATCGCTGACGCCGCGCTCGCGATCCTCACACCTCCGGCGGAACCCACGGAACCCCTCACGACCGCTCATGCTCTAGACGTCATCGAGCGCCAAGTCGAACGGCTGCGCCACCTCACCTGACGGCCGCTGAACGTCCCACGCCGGCGGGTAGCCCAGGTTGCGCCGCCGCGGTGGTGCTCTCGTCCTCTGACGCTCACCGGTTGACGAAGATTTGTCACTAGTGTCAGACTCGATGGTGGCGGCACCCACCGCCGCCTCGATTAAGGGCCAGGAGGCAACATGACGAAATTGGATCACTCCGTAAAGGGTGTGGACCACGCGGCGTTCCCAACGTATGAGGCGAAAGAGACCATCCGTTTCTACCGCGACATCCTCGGGTTCCCGGTGGTGCACGCGACATGCGCGCTTGGCTGGGGCCCAGAAGAACATCCAGACTTCATCCACTTCTTCTTCGACATCGGTCAGGGCGATCGCTTGGCCTTCTTCTACTACTTCGGCGTGGAGAAGTACGAGGACCCGAATATTCCCGAGCTGTTGAAGCGCGCGCGACACCTCGCCATCCACGTCGACAGCGAGGATGACCTGAAGGAATACCGGCGGCGCCTCGACGAGAGCTCACACCCGTGCGAGCTGCAGGTCCGTCACGAGACGGTGGAGTCCATCTACGTCACGGATCCCAACGGCTATCTGATCGAGATCACGCGGCCTCTGCGACCGATCACGGTCGAGGACGACATAGACGCCAACCTCAGCGTCGATGCCTTGGAGGCAGTCGTGGACGAGAACAATCCCTCACTGGAGCGCTTCTACCAAATCAAGGCAGAACTCATTGCGCAGCGTTACGCTGACGAACCGGCCCAGGTGTCGTTCGTATGACCGTCACGCTCTTCGTGCTGGACGTCGAGGACTTCCGGCCGCTCGCTGAGGTCGCGGCGAAGGACCGGGACGTCGATGTCGTCAAGCGCGGCCCGTACTACGAGGTCAGCAGTGACGGAGTCATCGAGATCGATCGCGACGCGACGGGTTGCCGCAACGCTGTGTGGTTCAGTTCCGTGGCCGCCGTGCGATCGGGGCACGTGAGCCAGTGGGACAAGGCAGTTCTGCGCATCACGCCGGGGCCGTCCGATGCAGCCGTCGGCCCGGTCTCCAGGTCGGCCGTCGAGAAGGACCTGTCCTCCGACCTCGAGCGGGACGTGACGTGACCGCGCAGGAAGGAGCGGTAGACCGCCTCGGCGCGGGGCGCGACGTAGCCGGCGTCGAGACCCCGGCCGACGTGGTGACGACCCTGCACGAGCTGAAGACCTTCGACGGGGCGCGCGTGATGGGCGTGCTCCACGCACGCCCTGGCTCCACCACCGTGGTCTGCCTGGCGCACCCCCGCCAGATGCTGGCGCACCACCCGATGGTGAGCTATCTCCTCCGCGCCGGCGTCTCCGTCTGGACGCAGGACACGCGCTCACCAAACAACGACCTCAACCTGGTGCACGAGCAGGCGATCCTCGACGTCGCGGCCGGCCAGCTGCGGCTGCACGAGCTCGGCTTCGAGAACGTGCTGACGTTCGGGCACTCCGGCGGTGGAGCCCTGATGGCCTACTACATCGAGCAGGCGGCGACGGAGCCGGAGTTCCGCATCGATGTCACGCCCGCGGGTCGACCGATTTCCCTCTCTGGCGCCCCGATGCCGGTGCCTGACGGCGCACTGTTCCTCGCGCCGCACCCCGGACAGGGTCAGGTCCTCCAGTCTTGTATCGATCCGTCCGTCACCGATGACGCTGACGCACTGTCTGTCGAACCGGCGTTGGACATGTATGCGCTGGGCAACGGCTTCGTACCCGGCCCGGCGAAGTCCTCGTACGACGCGGATTTCTTGGCCGAGTACCGCAAGGGCCAGGTGCGCCGCATCAAGCACATCGACGCCGTCGCCCTCGAACTCGCTGGCCAGGCCGCGGAGCATCGTGCACGCTTCGCGCGCACCGAGGATCCGGCCGATCGCCGCGCCGCCCTCGCGCCCCGCATCATCTCCACGTACCGCACCGACGCGGACCCGCGCTACGTCGACCTCAGCATTGACCCGAACGACCGACCCTACGGATCGTTGTTCGGGCGCCGTCCCGATCTGACCAACTACGGACTGGTCGGCTTCGGACGTCTCACGACGCCAGATGCCTGGCTCTCGACTTGGTCCGCAACGACTAGCAATGCCGGGTTCGAGCGATGCGCGGCCGGGGTCATGGTGCCGACGATCTTCATCGAGTTCACCGGCGATCAGGCAGCCCTACCCGCTGACTCCGCACGGATGTTCGCGGCGCTCGGTGCCACAGACAAGGTGCGCCACCGGGTGCGCGGAGCCCACTTCGGCCAACCGCTAGCCGAGGGCGAGCCCACCGGATACGCAGTTGCTGCCGGCCTCTTTGATCCATGGATCCGGGAGCGTTTCGACACGCTCGCAACCTAGGCGGTCATTCGTGCGGCCGCCGGTCAGCCACGATCCGCAGAGTCGACCGTTCGGACGTGACGCACGCCGATCGATAGGCGCAGAGATTCCGGCGGCGTCTCGACCTCGTGAGGGGTGCGGCGCGCCTCGTCTTGCGGCGGGTCTAGCAGTTGGACAAAAACGTTGACTACTCGTCACTTGTGTCAAATAATGACTCACGTCACACTCGTCTGATCAGGAGTAGGCCCATGGCATATGTCATCGGAGTAGACGTCGGCGGAACCTTCACCGACGCGGTGCTTGACGACGGGACGGGCACGATCGTCGCGGCCAAGACGCCGTCGACGCCGCCGGACTATTCGGTCGGCGTGCTGAGCAGTCTCGATCTTCTTGCTGCGCAGCTCGGCCGTTCGACCCGCGAAATGCTGGCAGACACGCACCACATCGCGCACGGCACCACTTCCTCGCTCAACGCGCTGGTGACGGGCAATGTGCCCGAGGTCGGCTTCATCAGCACGCGCGGTCATCGCGACTCCATCTTCATCATGAATGTGGAGGGTCGGTACCTAGGCCGGGGGGCCCATGAGTTGCAGAACCCGATCACTCAGACCAAGGATCACCAGTTGATCCCCAAACGTCTGGCCGTGGAGGTCACTGAGCGCATCGACCGCGATGGCAAAATCGTGGTGTCTCTGGACGAGGATGCGGCGCGCGTTGCCATCCGCGACTTGCTCGACCAAGGTGTGCGCGCGATCGCCGTTTCATTGCTGTGGTCATTCCGCAATCCCGTGCACGAGGAGCGCCTCGTCGAGCTCATCCACGAGGCCGATCCCGACGTCTTCGTCGCGACGTCCTCGACGGTTAGCCCCCGAATCCGCGAGTACGCTCGCCACGCCACCACCATCATGAGTACGCAGATCGGGCCCGGTCTGCGTGACTACCTCGAGTCGCTCCAGAACACACTGACTGAGCGTGGCCTGACCGGCCCGCTGCTCGTCATGCAGAGCAACGGTGGGGCCGTCACCGCCGACCAGGCACCCGTACGCGCCATCAGCACGGTTGGTTCGGTTCTGTCCGGAGGTGTCATCGGCTCGCTGGCCCTAGCTGGCCAGCTCGGTCACCGCAACATCATCGCTACCGATGTCGGTGGCACCACCTTCCTCGTGGGACTCATCGTCGACGGCCAGCCGGTGCGCGAGGCGACGACCATCATCAACCACCACCCCGTGAACGTGCCCGCTCTCAAAGTCGACGCGATCGGGTCGGGTGGTGGTGCCATCGCCTGGGTCGACGCAGGCAACAATCTCCGTATCGGGCCACACAGCGCCCAAGCCGTGCCCGGTCCTGCGTGCTACGACCAAGGCGGAGAGAACCCCACCAACACCGACGCGAACCTCGTCCTCGGCATCTTGCCGGAACGCGGCTTACTGGGTGGGGCCAAGCCCCTGTCGGTCAAGCGCGCCCGAGAGGCCATCCGCGTCAAGGTCGCCGAGCCACTCGGTCTCAGCATCGAGGACGCGGCCGCAGCCATCTATGTCGCACAGACGGCGCAGACCGGCGACCTGCTCCGCAAAACGGTAGTGGAGACCGGCCGGGATCCGCGCGACTTCGTGCTGTACGCCTTCGGCGGCTCCGGGCCGGCGTTCTGTGCCGCATACTCGGCCTCGCTCGGCGTCCCGGAGGTCGTGGTGCCGCTCGGCGCCGTCGCCTCGGCATTCTCGGCCTACGGCCTCGCCTCGTCCGACATTATTCTCAACGCCGAGCTCAGTGACCCCGCGCAGATCCCGCTCGACTCCTCCCGAGCTGACGCCAACTTCAAGCGGCTCGAGGACGAGGTGCGCGCCGGGCTCGAGTGCCAAGGCGTCGCCTTCGAACAGGTGCGGTTTGAGCGCGAGATCGACATGCGATACGCCATGCAGCTCGCCGAAGTGCCGGTGCCCGTGCCCCTGGGTGAGTTGAGCGACTCGGTCCTCGACGGGACCGTCGCCGACTTCGAGCGCGCATACGCTGAGCTGTACGGGAAGGACTCGGGCTTCCGCGAGGCCGGCATGCAAGCCATCACCTACCGGGTCCGCGGTACGGGAGTTATGCCCTTTTCGCCGCAACTCCCGCTCCTGGAACGTTCGTTGACGCCTTCTGTGGCGGAGGCGCAGTCAGAGGTCCGGCCGGTCTTCCTCGACATCTCCAAGGGGTTCGTCGACACTCCGGTGTACGACTACACCCGACTCCGCGCCGGTCATGTACTGCCAGGCCCAGCAATCATCGAGGTCCCCACCACCACCGCAGTCATACCGGGCGGGTTCACGGGCGTCATCGACGACCTCGGCAACCTCGTTATCAGCCGTGAAGGAGCCAAAGCATGAGCATGCCCGTGGCAGGTTCGGAGAAATTCGTAAGTCGGCTGGTCGATCTTGACGAGTTGGAGAGGGGTGCACTGAAGCATGTGCCGCTCCACTGCGTGAGCCAAGAGCAGATCGAAGCAGTCGACCCGTTGACCTATGAGGTCATCCGCCACCGGTTGTGGTC
The DNA here is from genome assembly GCF_054059435.1 of Marmoricola sp. URHA0025 HA25. Classification (NCBI taxonomy): domain Bacteria; kingdom Bacillati; phylum Actinomycetota; class Actinomycetes; order Propionibacteriales; family Nocardioidaceae; genus Marmoricola; species Marmoricola sp. URHA0025 HA25. Next base: position 3,426,494 of record NZ_JBSSCD010000001.1, on the reverse strand, counting down.
GGTGACCAACGAGATGGGCCAAGCGCTCATGCGCATGTCTGGGTCGCCGATCGTCACGGACGCGAACGACTTCGACTTTGCGCTCAGCGATGAGCTGGGCCAGGAGGTGCAGGTCGGCCTCTACAACACGATGCTCGTCGGCTCGGTCGACCTCGCGATCTACTGGACGCTTAAGCATCGCGCCGAAAACCCCGGCATCGTCGAAGGTGACATGTTCCTATGCAACGACCCGTGGGTCGGCGGCGGACTGCACCAGAACGACGCGATGGTCTACCAACCGGTCTTCTATGACGGCCAGCTCTTCGCTTGGACCAGCGCAGTTGCCCATCAGGCCGACCTCGGTGGCGTGGGCCTCGGCTCGTTCTCCCCGGCGGCCGAGGATGTCTTCTCGGAGTCGTTGCCGACACCGCCAGTCAAGGTGGTGCGTGACTTCACGCTGCAGAGCGACATCGCCGACATGTGGGTCCGACGCTCCCGGGTGCCGCTCATGGTCGGCCTCGACCTGCGCGCGAAGGTCGGATCCAATTCGGTCGGGCGCGATCAGTTGCTTCAGATCATCGAGCAGTACGGCCCTGACACGGTCAAAGCCGTCATGAAACGGATGATGAACGACGCCGAGGGCCGACTGCGATCAAAGCTCACCGCCATCCCGGATGGCTCGTGGAAGGCGACCGGCTATCAGGATCAATCGCACGAAGGCGACCGCAATCTGCACGGCATCACCGTCACCATGACGAAGGAGGCTGACCACCTCGCCTTCGACTTCACCGGCACGGATCCGCAGGCGGGAGTCATCAACTGCACCTACGCCGGCATGCGCGGAGGCATCATGCTCGCCTTGCTCCCTCATCTCGCCGGCGACATTCCTTGGTCGACGGGTGGACTGATGCGCTGCTTCAGCATCCTCAGTGAGGAAGGAACGTTGAACAACGCGACCTTCCCCGCAGCCGTGAGTCGCGCGCCGATCGGACCCGCGTGGCTGACAGGCAATCTGGTGGCGGAGTGCCTCTCGCAGATGCTCGACCGCGCTCTGGATGTCACCGAGGGCCACGTGCAAGCGACCTGCTCCGGCACGTGGGACACCGCAGTCATCGCCGGCCTCGACGAGCGCGGCGACCTTCCGGCCCCCTTCCTCTCAATCATCATGGACCCGATGGCGGGAGGCCTGGGAGCCAGACCCGAAGCCGACGGGCTCGACACCGGCGGTCTCCTCGGGATTCCGATGGGCCGGGTTCCGGACGTCGAGATGACCGAGTTCATGTACCCAGTGCTGTCCCTGTGGCGGCGGGAAGAGATCGACTCCGGTGGCCCGGGCCGGCGGCGTGGCGGAGTGAGTGCCTCTGTGGGCATCACGCCTCATGGCACGAGCCTGCCGATCGGGCTGGTGCTCGCGGCCGCTGGCAAGGCGATCAGTCAGAACAATGGCATGGCCGGAGGTTATCCGGGCAACAGCGGCCTTGAGATCATCGCCCGCGGTGCGGATGTGAACGCGCTCCTCGACCAGGGTCAACTGCCGACTTCATTGGCCGAGGTCGGCGGACACCCTGAGGTCCAGCCCTGCTACGGACACACCTATGTCGCTCCTGGTGAGGTCTTCTCGATGCTCTGGCAGGGTGGCGGCGGCTATGGCGACCCGTTGTCCCGCGAAGTCGAGGACGTCGCCGCCGATGTCCGGGACGGCAAAGTAAGCAGCGACGCCGCCCGCACCCTCTACGGAGTCGTGATGACCGGCGCTCAGATCGATGCCGACGCAACGCACAGGCGCCGGGCCGAGATCCGCGCGGCCCGGGGCGCGGGCGTTGGGGGAGTGGACACACCCTCGCGGACCTGGGTGGACATCGACGGTGCAGAGCGCCTGGATGAGAACTTCCTCAAGGTGACGAAGGGAAGTGATGTCATCGTGGCCTGCGCACATTGTGCGGCATCCTTTGGCAGCCCGGACGACGAGAAGCTTGACCTCCTTGTTAGCCGAGGCCGTCCAAGCGACGCCGGGCCGAGGATGGTCGAGGACGCAACGATCTACGTCGACGAACCGATCGAGTTCCGCCAGTACTTCTGCCCCGAGTGCAAGACCGCGGTCTCCAGCTCGGTCGTGCCGGCGAGCCACCCGGACTATCCGCGCGAGATCGCGCACGTCTGGCGGCGATCGGTCTGATGGGTCGGCGATCGGTGCGCTCCCACAGCACCCTTGGCCGCGGGTAATGGCGGCCGGGTGTCCTTCGGGCCTGACGTTCAGCCGTTCCTACGGCCGACAACGAAGAATGGACCGCATGACGCCTTCGCTGATCCTGACCGTCCGACGCCGAGCTATCGCATGACGTCGCACAAGCTGTGCGCGGAAGACCTCGTAGTCGGGCGGGAGATTGATCTCGGCTCTTACGTGACGACGAGCAAGGAGATCATTGCGTTCGCCACCCAGTGGGATCCGCAACCGTTCCACACCGATCCTGTCGCCGCCGCCAGCGGATACTTCGGTGGTATCGTCGCCAGCGGCGCTCACACCCTTAGCATTTTTCAGCGCCTTGCGGTGCTCGGTGCCTTCCAACACTGGGACATTGTGGCGGGGCGCGCGATCCGGAACGTCCAGCTTCTGCGCCCTGTGCGCCCTGGCGACGAGCTCCATGGCATTCTGACGGTCGCGGACATTTCCTATAACCGGCCCGACCGGGCGCTGGTGCAGAAGCATGGACAGCTCGTCATCGAAGGAGCCGTGGCGATGACGGTTGAGGTCGAGGCCTACGTCCGTATGCGTCACCCCAACGGGTCGGTCTAGTTGTGATGTCTCGGCAAGCTCACGAGTCCTCCGTACTCCGTTCCGCGCTTCGCTAAGCTGCGCGCCCTCTCCTCACCTACGTCTCAGAGCTGGAGAAGCGCGTTTTCGACGACCTCGGTGAGAGCGGGATGGACGTAGAGCATGCCGCGGGCCATTGCGTCGACCGTGAGCCCGAACTTCATGCCCATGACGAGCTGCTGGATCATCATGCTGGCGTGAGGGCCGACGATGTGGGCCCCAAGCAACTGTCGTGACATCGGGTCAGCCAATAGCTTGCAGAAGTGTGCCGAGTCCTCCATCGCCCAGCCATATGCGACGTCCGCATACCGTTGCACGGCGACGACGTAGTCAACGCCCATCTGGCGCAACTCCTGCTCGGTGGCTCCCACCGCAGCGACTTGCGGTGCTCCGAAGACCGCGTGCGGAACCGGCCACAGGTCAACCTTCTCGAGGTCGTCGGGGTGGGCGATGTTGTGAGCGACAACGCGTGCCTCTGCGTTGGCGGTGTGCTTCAGCAGCATCGGGTTCGTGATGTCGCCCAGGGCCCAGATGCCAGGTTGGGTGGTTCGCATGTACTCATCGGTGAGCACGTAGCCGCGGTCGTCAACGGACACGCCGGTGCTCTCCAACCCCATGCCTCCGCTGTTGGGGACGCGCCCCGTCGCGACCAGTAGCGCGTCGCCTCGCAGGGTGCGGGACGACCCGTTGACCGTCACGTCCATGAAGATCTCACCACTGAGGTCTTGATGGACCTTGTCCACACGAGCCGAGAGATAGCAGTCGTACCGCTCGTTGGACAATTCGGTGAACAACTCACTGACCGCCTCGTCTTCGCGCATGAGCAGGCGGCTGAGCGCCTCCACCACGACGACCTCGGAGCCGAGCGCATCGAAGACATGCGCCATCTCCATGGCGATGAATCCACCTCCGAGGATCAGGAGCCGTCGTGGCGGGCTTGCGATCCGCATGATCGTGTCACTGGTGTAGAAGTCGACGCTATCGAGCCCGAGGATGGGCGGCACTGATGGCGACGAACCAGTGGCGAGCACGATTGTAGGTGCCGTCAGATAGTCCGCCTCGGCGTCGTCGTAGTGGACGGCCAGCACCTTGTCCTCGATGAAGCGCCCATCTCCACCGAAGACAGTGGTGCCGTCCTGGCCCTCTCGGTACTTATGGCCACCAATTGCGATCGGATCGATTCGTCCAAACACGCGGTCGACCACGTCGCCCCACCGCACACCCCGCAGGCTGGCCTCGATACCGAGCCGACCCGCGTGTCGCACCGTCTGCGCCGTGTCGGCCGTGTAGGCGAAGATCTTCGTCGGGATGCAACCCCGGTTGAGGCACGTGCCTCCGAAGGCAGCTCTTTCGACGATGGCGACGTTCTGTTCGTCGAAGTCGGGCGTGAGAATCGTGTTCCCCGACCCGGCGCCCACGATGATCACGTCGTACTCGCGAACTTCCCTCGTCTTGTCCATGGGCAAAATCCTAGGTTGATTGTTGTCACTTCGGTCGGGAAGTGTGGACATTTTGCGGACCGTAGTACCCAATGCTCCCCGGAATTTGGGCGCGTATTGGCTTGGCCCAGGCAGGCGACGAGTTTGAAGCGAGTGCACGTTGGAGCGGCTTGTTGACGTCGATCGAGCCAGAGCTTTCATCAAAGTGTTGACAGTAGCAGCCTTTGGGTCGAAGGTATGGGACACACGTCACACCCCGGGCCGCGACGGCCGGCTGAGATCCTGGGAGCAACACATGAGCGGATACCTGGTCCGAGCACTGCAACTCGCAGCCGGCTCGACCGCCTTGGCGTTGGCCTTGTCTGGCTGCGGCTCAAATGCGAATGGCAAAGACACTCGGGTGGACAACGCCGGTCTCGATGCAGCGACCTCGGCGTACGCGGCTGCGGCCAAGCCGCCGACGTCGATCGGCCTCGACGTCCCCCTCACCAGTGCTCCGCCAGTCGGCAAGAAGGTGTTCTTCGTCGGGAACACCACTCCCGACGGCGAGAGGGTCATCGACGCGTTCAATGAGGCGGCCAAGGCGGTTGGTTGGACAGTGACGCGCCTGAACTACGACGTCAGCAATTTCGCTTCTGCGAACACCGCGATCCAGCAGGCAATTCAGGCCAAGGCGGACTTCATCACCTACCTGTCCGTCCCGGAGTCCGTCATCAAGTCCAGCATCGCGGACGCCAAGGCGGCGGGGATCCCTGTCTTCCCTGCTGTTGCCCCAGAGCCCCCGAGCAAGGCGGCCTGGCGGTTCAGCAATCCCTTCGGCAGCAGCGACTTCGAAGTCGGCGCAAGGCTCAACGCCGACTACGTCATCAGCCAAAGCAAGGCCAGTGGTGACGTCCTCCTCGTGAACGTGCCCTCGATTCCGGGGCTTCAGGACTACGGTGATGCGTTCGCGGCGGAGATGAGCAAGAACTGTCCGGCGTGCGCGCTCGGCCACGTCGACGTGCCGTTTTCGGACGTCACGTCTGGCGCTGTCCCGGCCAAGGTCGTGAGCTATCTCCGCTCACATCCCCACGTCGACCATGTGGTGTTCGCTGTCGGCGCTTTCTCCACGGGTTTCCCAGCGGCTGCGAGCGCGGCTGGGCTGAAGCTCGGTGCTGACGGGATTGATGTCTCAGTCTTCTCGAACGGGCCCGGAAACCTGGCGGATATCAAGAGCGGTAGCCAACAAATGGGTCTCACGGTTGGCCTTCCGTGGGCCGGCTGGATGGTCGTCGACGCCATGGCGCGGTACAGCCTGGGCATGGATCTGGATCCGAACTGGAAGGCGGTGGTCCCGCTTCTGGTGCAAACCGAGGACAACGTCGGCGACCCGAACACTCTGTGGCCGGGCCCGGAGGACTACCGGAGCCAGTTCAAGCGCCTCTGGCAGCTGAGCTAGCAAGCGCGCAGACGTCGTGGCGACGCAAGTCCGTCGGTAGCAGCCGCGTGACCGGGCTGTCCGATCGCAGATCCGCGAGAAGTCGCCAGGACACTCGCGACTCGACCCTGATGGGTTCACCACTATGAGCGAAAGGGAACCGTCGTGGCGGAGACAGCAACGTCGAACGTCGAACCGGCTGCCTTGCGCGTCGAGTCGATGGGGATGTCGTTTCTCGGGACGCGAGCCTTGGCTGATGTAGCTCTCAGTGTTGCCAGTGGCGAGGTCAGGGGGCTGGTAGGTCACAACGGGTCGGGGAAGTCCACCTTGGTGAAAGTACTGGCTGGGCAGTATCAGCCCGATCCCGGGAGTCTTGCTGAGGTGGGTGGAGAGGTCCTGGCGTGGGCCGATCCGGCAGCAAGCGAAAGACTTGGGTTGCGTTTCGTGCATCAGCAGATGGGGCTCATCCCGACGCTGTCTGTGACCGAGAATGTGTCGATTGGTTCTGGATATTCGGGGAACGCAATCAGCCGTATCAACTGGAAGCGTCAACACGGCCGGGTTGCCGAGGAACTGGAGCGCCTCGGCCATCCGCTGGATCCCCGAACACCAGTGGGTGAGTTGCCTGCCGCTACTCGAAGCGCTGTCGGTATCGCTCGTGCGCTGTTCGATCGACCGGGATCGCCGAGACCTCGGGTTGTCGTTCTCGACGAGGTCACGGCCTCGATGCCTGACCAAGAGGTTTCGAGGGTACTCGAGCTTGTGCGAGCGCTCCGGTTGCAGTCTGTCGGCGTGCTCTATGTCTCTCATCATCTCGAGGAGATCATGGCGGTCTGCGAGACCGTGACGGTGTTGCGGGACGGCCAGGTAGTAGCCGACGAGTCCGTCGCCGGTCTTGACCAGGACAGATTGGCCGATCTGGTTGTCGGTAGCTCTGAGTGGCGTGACATTGCTCGGCGGCCCGTGTGCGCGGATCGGTCTTCGGATCCTGCGGGGGTCCTTGAGCTCGCCGACGTCGGTGGCGCAGTCATTCGTGGATTCACCAAGACCGTGCGTCCGGGGCGGATTCTCGGCGTTGCCGGCATCACTGGATCAGGTCGTGAGGAACTCGCTCATCTTCTGCTCGGTGGCGCACCGCGAACTGGGACCGTCGCGATCGACGGTCGGATGGTGCCTCCCGGCCGCCCGGGGGCCGCGATACGGATGGGGATGGCACTGGTACCTGCCGAGCGGCTGGCCAATGCCGTCATACCGAATCAGAACATCCGCGAGAACCTCACGATTTCCTCGATGGGACGCCGGCGCCGAATGAGCCGAACACGTCCCGAAGCCGAGGCGCGAGCAGTGAAACGCTGGATAGATCGCCTTCATATCAGGGGAGCCACGGTCAACGGCTCGATCCTCACGCTCAGCGGCGGGAACCAGCAGAAGATCGTGTTGGCCCGATCCCTGCACGTCGACCCCAAGGTCCTCGTCCTCGATGAGCCCACGCAGGCGGTAGACGTCGGTGCCATTGCCGAGATCCACTCGGTCATTCGCGAGATCTCAGCGACGACGACGATCATCATCTCGTCCTCCGACAACTACGAGCTCGCAAGCCTTTGCTCCGACGTCGTCATCCTGCACCGCGGGCGTGTTATCGCCGAGCTGAACGATGCGGCAGTCACCGAAGAGAACATCGATCGATTGACCCTGTCTCCGTCGTACGGGACCTTCCCTGTCTCTACCACCTAAGGAACGTGCAATGTCTCCACTCGAGGCCGGCGGCCACCGGACATTGAGAGGTGCCCTCGCTCTGAGCGTGCGGCGATTCAGCGCAGGGTGGCTGCTGCTCGTCTTTGTCATCACGTTTACTCTCACAGCACCTGACGTCTTCCCGACGACGACCACCTTGCGACTGGTGCTCTCTGATCAAGCAACCGTCGGCATGCTCGCCATCGCGGCGCTGATCCCGCTGTTGGCGGGCGCTTTCGACCTGTCGGTCGGCGCGATGGTCGCATTCTCCGCGGGGATCTTCTCAGCAATGCTCAAGGCAGGCGCACCGCCGGCATCTTCCGTGGTCGTGGCAATCCTCGCCTGCGGGGCGATGGGTGCACTGAGCGGACTGCTGGTGGTCAAGCTTCGCGTCAACTCGTTCATCGCGACACTCGGAGTGAGCCAGCTGCTGACTGCGGTCATGCTTCGGGTCAGCGTCAACCAGCAGATCTCCGGCGTGTTCCCGAGTTGGTTGCAGAAGGTCACTCGCTCAACCGCCTTCGGCATCAGCTACGACGTCTACGTCCTGTTGTTGCTCGCGCTGGTTGTCTGGTACGTGCTCGAGCACACTCCGCTGGGGCGTGGGATCCTCGCCACCGGCGGTAATCCCGAAGCGGCTCGTCTCGCCGGTGTCGAGACCGACCGGATCATTTGGGGGTCCCTTGTGGCCTCAGCGATGATCTCGGGGCTCGCGGGGATCCTGCTGATCAGCAAGAACTTCCTCTTCACACCCGATCTTGGACCTGGATATCTCTTCCCGGCTTTCGCCGCGGTCTTCTTCGGTGCCACCCAGATCAAGAGTCGTGCCAACGTGTGGGGGACGCTGCTCGCGCTGTACGCGCTGGCCATCGGCGTCAGCGGTATGCAGCTGACGTTCTTCGGGAACGACTACTGGATCACGCCCCTGTTCAACGGGCTGGCCTTGTTGGTCGCGGTTGCGCTCGCCAGCCTGCAGGCAACGCACGGCAGAGGAGGCGCTGCGAGAAGCCGCGAGCCGAGCGCATCGAGTGCGCCGATCCCGGCCGAGGACGATCCGGCCGACTCAGTCCGGGTGTCAACGCATCTGAGCGGTTGAGTCCTTGGGCGTCCGATGAGTCGAAACGGATCCTGGGGACAGGGTCCGGTGTGCCGGGTCTCTCACACCTCGGCTCCCTGGACCAGCCCCGCGAACACATTGACCGTCCCAGCGTCACGCTCGGACAAGGATCACGGCGCCTTCGCTCATGACGACGCGCGCACCGTGGTATGTACCTCTCCGCGCAGAGGCGGATTTGATAGATTTGCGACCAGGCTAGTGTCGTCACTTTGATGGGGGTCCGCTGTTGAGTGCAACCGAGTCAGCAACGCTCGCGCCCGGCGCGGAGGAACGCCCGCCAGCTGCCGCGCCTGATGCGACTGCAACGGCCCATGCCTACCTTCGAGGCGAGATTCTCTCCGGTCGAATGGCCCCGGGCGGCATCGTCAACCAGGTCCACGTGGCCAGGGCATTGAAGATCAGCAGGGGTCCGCTGCGCGAGGCTCTGAGGCTGCTCGAAAATGAGGGGCTGGTCATCTCGGAACAGAATCGACGCAGCCGCGTGTCGCCACTGACGGCAACGGACGCCGAAGAACTGTACTGCTTGCGCTGCGTGAACGAGGCGTTGGCGGTCTTGGTCAGCGCACCGTTGATGACGCCTGAGGACGTGGAACACATGCGTTCGGCGTTCGCGCGGATGGACGACGCAGACGCGGAAGGGAACCCCGCGGCGTGGGAAAAGGCGCACCTTGATTTCCACTCGACGTCGATGTCGCGCAGCAGCGGCCGCATACGTCGGCTGGCCGAGGAGTTGCGTGAGCATGCGGCCCGGTACGTCCACCTGTACTACGGAGTGGCAACCGACCGTGGCCCGACCAGGCGAGAACATGAAGAGATCCTCGCCGCATGTGAGGCGGGCGACGGCGAGCGCGCTGCCGAGGTGGTCACTCGACACCTCGGCCATATCGGACTCGGGGTGCTGACGTACATCGATCCCCGGTACGAGCCCATCGCATTGCGTCGAACGCTACGAAACGCGCTACCTGAGTAAACCTAAGTGTTGACACTTGTATTCGGAGCGTGATTCGCTGGCTTCGGTATGGCTCACGTGTCATCTGCTGGGCCGCCGCACCGCTCAATGCGCCGTCAGATGCTTCCTTCGACGAGCCGGCACGCGGCTGACCGCGCAGGCTCCAGAAACGAGGTAGCAGTGCCGAACAGCCACAGGTTCACAGGTAAGTCCGTCATCGTGACGGGATCCGGATCTGGTATCGGGCGGGCCAGCGCGACAGCGTTCGCCGCCGAGGGTGGCAAGGTCGCGTGCCTCGACTTCGACACGGCGGGCGGCGTGCAGACCGTCGAGCTCATCAGGGACGCAGGTGGCGACGCACGCTTCTTCGAGGTTGACGTCACCGACGTCGAGTCGGTGCGCGAGGCGACCGCGGGAGCCGTCGACTACCTGGGCGGTCTCGACGTGGCGCACAACAACGCGGGCGCCAACGGCTACGCGCCGATCCACGAGATGCCCGTGAAGGAGTGGGACCACATCTTCGCGGTGAACACCCGTGGCGCGTTCCTGTCGATGAAGTTCCAGATCCCACACCTGCTCGAGCGTGGCGGTGCCATCGTCCTGACCGGTTCGGTCATCCAGCACGCATCGCGACCGAACGCCGCGGCGTACTCCGCCAGCAAGCTAGCCCTCGAAGGTCTGGCCAAGTCGGCGACGCTCGACTACGGCGAGCGGGGTATCCGCGTCAACATCGTGGCGCCCGGGACGATCGACACGCCGATGGTGCGCAAGACCTTGGGAGTGCTCGATGACGAAGAGGGATGGGCGGGCGGGCGGGACGCCTGGATCCGTGACCACCTGCCAGGCATGCGCCGCATGGGCCTTCCCGAGGACATCTCCGGGGCGGTGCTGATGCTCGCCTCGGACGAGGCGTCGTTCATCAGCGGAGTCACCCTCTACGTCGATGGTGGGATGTCGTCGGCGCTGCCGTGAGCCGCTGATTTTTGTCAACACCTAATGCCGTTCTAGAGGAGTTCTCTGCGCCCCGCAGGCGCACATGAGGCGTGTCTGGTCCCACCGTGTGCAAAAAGTGTTGACAGTTAGGTTCGCTAGAAACTAGCCTCTGTTTCCTCTACCGCGCCACGCAGACGTCGCGACAGATGCGCCGCGCCCGATCACTCGCTGGGAGCACAACACGATGAAATACACGACCGTCCGGGTCAGCGGCGCCACTCGCGCCGCTCGAGTGCGTGATGACGTCTTGGAGCTCTACGGGCTCGCGGACGTGGACACTCTGCTGACCGTGCTGGCATCGGGCGACGAGCCTCCGGTCACCGACGAGATCGCGCTTGCGGGTGCGGACCTTGCACCGGTCGTCACCCGGCCCGGAAAGATCGTCTGCGTCGGAGCGAACTACCTTCAGCACATTCTCGAGATGGGTGCCGATCCGCCGGCGTACCCCACGCTCTTCGCGAAGTACGCCGAGTCGTTGATCGGCGCCGCTGACGACATCGTGATGCCACGAGGCTCAGAGGCGGTGGACTGGGAGGCGGAGATTGCCGCGGTGATCGGAACAGCCGCACGAGCGGTGAGTCCCCGCGAAGCTCTCGGCTTCGTCGCGGGTTACACCGTGAGCAACGATGTGACGGCTCGGGACTTCCAGTTTCGCTCCATGCAGTGGCTTCAAGGGAAGACGTTCGAGAAGACAAACCCGCTCGGCCCGTTCCTGGTGAGCGGAGACGAGATCGACCATGGTCGGGACCTCGCGATCACCTGCGATATCAATGGGCGCACGGTCCAGGACTCGCGCACGTCGGACATGGTCTTCTCGACCGCCGAGCTGATCTCGTACATCTCCCACATCGTGCCGCTCCAGGTGGGCGACGTGATCATGACGGGCACGCCCAGCGGGGTCGGTCAGGGACGGAAGCCACCGGAGTACCTCGTCCCGGGCGACCTGCTGACCACGACAGTCGAGGGCATCGGCACCCTGGGCAACAACTGCGTGGAGTCCGGTGAGGGCGACTTCGAGTGGCGTGACGCCTCCGAGAGTGCGGCGGTGGCGCCGTGAGCGACGACAAGTTCCCCGCCTTCATCGACTTCCACCTCGACATCATGTGTCCGTTCGCGTTCCAGACCTCGCGGTGGATGCGGGATGTGCGTCGGCAGACGGGCCTGGTGATCAACTGGCGCTTCTTCAGCCTGGAAGAGATCAACCGGGTCGAAGGCAAGAAGCACCCGTGGGAGCGGAAGTGGTCCTACGGCTGGTCGATGATGCGGATCGCGGCTTACCTGCGGCGCACCGACCAGGAACTGCTGGACAAGTGGCTCAAGGTCGCGGGCGAGGCGCTGCACCTGCAGGGCCGACGTCCGCATGACCCCGAGGTGGCTCGGATCCTGCTGGAAGGCATCGGCGCAGACTCGTCCGTCGTGGATCTCGCGATCTCCGATGAGACCACCAACGACGAGGTTAAGGCCGATCACCAGCGGGTGATCGATGCCTCGGGCTACGGCGTGCCGACGCTGTTCTTCCCCAACGGGCACTGCATTTTCGGCCCCGTGTTGATGGACCCACCCGTCGACGATGCCGCGATCCGGCTGTGGCGTGCCGTTGCAGCGTGGGACGAATTCCCGCACCTGTTCGAGCTGCAGCACCCCAAGACCCCGGCGGACGAGGAGTACATCAACATGACCATCAGGCCGTACCTCGAGGCTCGCGACTGGGTGAGCATCGACCGCGGCGAAGTCATCGACTTCGGAGAGCACGATCCTCAGCGCGAGCGGACGGAAGCCTTCAAGTGACGACGAAGCAAGACCTCACCGAGCTCCTGCGCACGATCTGGGCAGACCTCGACGCGTTGGCCGTTGAGCTGACGGCCGACCAGTGGCGGACACCGGTCCTCCCCGGGTGGGACGTGAAGGACACCCTGGCGCACGTCCTCGGCACAGAGAAGATGCTCGAAGAGGGCGTGCTCGACATGCAGGATCGCATCTCGCAAGCCGTGGCCTCGGCGGCGTCGGCCGCTGACCGTCCGCACGTGCGCAACGCCATCGGCATGACCAACGAGGCCTGGGTCGAGCACTACCGGTCCTACAGTCCGGACGAGCTGCTCGAGGAGTTCCGTACGACGACCGATGGGCGGCTCGCGGCCCTCCACGCCATGTCCGACGACGACTTCGAGGCCCCGTCGTGGACTCCAGCGGGCCAGGGCACCTATGCCTCCTTCATGCGGACCAGGGTCTTCGACTGCTGGATGCACGACCAGGACATCCGGTACGCCGTGGGCCGGGCCGGCAACGACGCCGGCCCGGTCGCCGAGGCCTCTCTCGAGGAGGCCGTGGGGGCGCTGGGCTTCGTCGTCGGGAAGCGGGGCCGGGCACCGGAAGGCTCGCTGGTGGCAGTCGAGCTGATGGGTCCGGTGAAGCGCACCCTCTACGTCGACGTCTCGGACCGTGCGCGGGTCGTCACCGAGATCTCGCGGGACCCCGACGTCATCCTGCGCATGGGGTCGTCGCTGTTCATGCGGCTGGCGGGCGGACGTGTCGTCTTCGACGACGTGTCCGACCAGGTCGAGATCGACGGCGACTTCGAGCTCGGTCGGCGCATCGCGGCAGCCCTCGCCTTCACGGTGTAGTCGCCGAACGTGAACTCGAGGTTCGACGAGACCACCATCGCCGTCCTCGGCGGTACGGGTCCTCAGGGGCGGGGGCTTGCCCGTCGATTCGCCGCAGCCGGGCTGTCGGTCGTCATCGGCTCTCGATCCGCCGAGCGTGCTGCAGAGACTGCTGCGGAGCTGGGTGGTTCGACCCGCGGCCTGACCAATGCTGAGGCTGCCGCGGCGAGTGACGTGGTGATCGTCGCCGTGCCGTGGGACGGGCACCGGGGCCTCCTCGTCTCGCTCCGGGACGAGCTTGCCGGCAAGGTTGTCGTGGACTGCGTGAACCCGTTGGGCTTCGACGCACAGGGTGCCTTCGCGTTGCCGGTGGCTGAGGGATCCGCTGCGCAACAGGCGGCTGATGTCCTGGTCGACTCGACGGTGGTCGCGGCGTTCCACCACGTGTCCGCGGTGCTGCTGGAGGATCCCGACGTGTCGTCGATCGAGACTGACGTCCTCGTGCTCGGTGACGTGCGCGAGGCGACCGACCGGGTCCAGGACCTCGCGTCTGTCATCCCGGGCGTTCGCGGCGTGTACGGCGGCCGGCTGCGCAACGCCCACCAGGTGGAGGCGCTGACCGCGAACCTCATCTCGATGAACCGACGCTACAAGTCCCACGCGGGGGTCCGGCTCACCGATGTGTGACCGCACTCGTCCTCCGCACGCTTCTCCCGTGCCCTGGAGTGCAACCGGGTCGTCGGCGTGCTCGGCGAGGCCAAGGCCAAGCACCCTGCCGCCGAACTGACCCGCCAGCTCCGCTCCCACTGGTCGACACGCGGTCGCGGGCGGTTGCCGCGTCACGAACGCGAGCTCGCCTCCCTCGCCACGCGAGTCAGGCTCTGAAGGGAAAGACGACGACCTTGCCCGACACCCGTCCCATGGCCAGATCGGCTAGGGCAGTGCGAGCGTCGGTGTCGTCGGCCAGGGGGTGGAGCACCGGGCGGAGCGCACCGCTCGCGTAGAGCTCCAGCAGCGCCGTGTGCGCCCGCTGGGCGGTGTGCGGAGCGCGCTGGCGGTAGGCACCCATGTTGAGCCCCACGACGGAGAAGTTCTTCAGGAGAACCTGGTTCGCGGCCACACTGGGGATGTCGTTCGACATGAAGCCGAGTACGACGAGCCGGCCCTCCCACGCGATGCACCGTCGCGACGCACCGAAGACCTCGCCGCCGATCGGGTCGATCACCACGTCGGCGCCCCGACCATTCGTGAAGTCCTTGACCGCGGCGACGAAGTCGGTCTCGGTCGTGTCGACGACGAGGTCGGCACCGAATGCCTCGACCACTGCTTGCTTGGCCCGGCTGCGGACCGTCGCGACGACTCGAAGGCCGGCGGCCCGGGCCACCTGGACGCAGGCCATCCCGACCCCGCCCGAGGCGCCGTGCACGAGGACTGTCTCGCCTTGCTGGGCCGCCGCCCGCTGGTGCAGGGCGAGCCACGCGGTCTGGTACACGATCGCGAAACCCGCTGCGTCCTCGTCCCGCATGTCGTCAGGCACGGCGAACACGTCCCGCTCCGGAGCGATGCAGTACTCGGCCAGGGCGCCGTACCGCAAGGTCGGCAGGGCGATCACCCGCCGTCCAGCCGTTAGGTCGGTACCGGCCACAACTTCCCCGACCAGCTCCATGCCGGGGGTGAACGGCAGCGGCGCTCGGTCGTGGTACATCCCCCGGCACTGGAGCACGTCGGGGAAGTTCAGACCGCACGCCGCGACCCTGATGAGGGCTTGACCGGGCTCCGGTCGGGGAACGGGGACGTCATTCACCTGGAGCACGTCGTCGGGTTCGCCGGACTCGTGGACCTGCCACGCCTTCATCGTTGCCGGTACCTCCACCGCCACTCCTCCTTCATCTGGGTAGCACGAACGCTCGAACCTGACTTACGATCCCGGCCAGGCACCCCACTGACGCGACCACACTGAACAGTTGTACGGCCGGGAGCAGCCCGACTCTGGTGGAGAGGAGCCCGAGGCCGACGATGGCGACCGTGACGCCAAGGTAGATCGCGACGAAGAACAGCGACATGAGGTTGCCGCGGTGATCGTTCGGCGCGATCGTGCTCACGGCCCGAGCCGATCCGCTGAACGCCAGACCCTGGCCCGCTCCCGCCACCGCGGCTGAGGCCCCGCAGAGCAGCACCGAGTCCGTCGATGCTGCGGCAACGAACATGCCGAGCGCCACGATGAGCAGGGCAAGTCCGACGACTTGGAGGGTGACGTGGTCGCGTCCGCGCCCGCCCAGCTGGATCAGCACAGACGTCACCAGCATCAACGCCACGATGCCACCCGACACGACGCTGTTGTCGGTGTCGAGAATCTTCCGGAGGATGGTGGGGGACAGGGCGAGAAAGAGGGCCGTCGCCGCCCACGCGAGGACCGCTGAGCTGGTGGCGCGGAGGAAGGCGGGTCGGATGGCCGCCGGAACCGACGGCCAGCTCATCCGGATCGCTCGACGACTTGCCGTGGGCGACGACGGGAAGCCGGCCAGCAGAGCTGTCAGGGCAATGGCGACCAGCGCGAGCTCCACGGCGAAGGACAAGCGAAGCGGCGCGGGTAGGTACTGCCCCAGCACTCCTGCAGTCATCGGTCCCACCGCGGTGGCGACGCACGTGGCGATGGTTCCCGCCACCGCAGCCCTCGCCAGATCGCCCCGCGGATGGGTGTCAGCCAGAGCCGCCGCTCCGGACCCCTGAATTGCGCCGACCGAAAGTCCTTGAAGGGCGCGTCCGACATAGAGCCACTCAACACTCTGTGCCGAGCCGAGCACGACGGCGGCGGACGCGGCAGCGAGCAGCGCCACAACGAGGACGGGACGTCGGCCGACGGCGTCGGAAAGAGGTCCGAACACGAGCAGTGCAGGGGCGATGACGAGGGTGTAGGTCGCGAAGATGCTGGTGACCTCGAGGGCCGACAGGCCGTAGGCGTCGACGTACCTCGGGAAGAGCGGTAGCGGCATGTTCGCGCCCATGGTGACGACGATCAACGCCGCGGCCGCAGCAACGAACGCTCTCCTGCTCCCCGTGCGCGTGGCCTCCTGTGGGGGGCTGGTCTCAACCACGGGTGCCGCTCGGCCGGAGGTTGGACCGGATCGAAGTCAGGAGCGCACCGTCCGGGCGACGGCCTCGAGCGCAGGGCCCACGGCCCGGTTGAAAGGCGACGCACCGGACAACATCATGCCGCCGTCGACGACGACCTGAGCTCCGTTGACGAAGGACGCGATGGGGGAGATCAGGACGGCGGCCATCGCTGCGATCTCCCGCAGCTCGGCGAAGCGGCCGAGGGGAATCATCGAGGTCCACACCTCATCGCCGACCAGCTCTGCCAACCGCCTCATGCCCTCGGTACCCGCGGTGGGCCCGGGCACGATCGAGTTCACCCGAACACCGTGGGTGCCCCACTCGACGGCCAGGGTCCGCATCAGCTGGTCGACTCCTGCCTTGGCCGCGTTCACGTGCGCCTGGAACGCGAATGCGGTCTCCGACTGGCCCGCCGAGACGAAGAGGATCGTCCCCCGGCTGACCTGGACGTGCTCGAACGCGCTCTTGGCCCAGTGGAAGCTGCCGAGCAGGTCGATGTCCATGACCGCCCTGAAACCGTTGGTGCTGATCGTCTCGGCTCCGGCTAAGAAATTGCCTGCGGCGCCGCAGACCGCGGCATCGACCCCGCCCAGTTCGCGGATGCCGTGCTCGAAGGCCGCGTTCACGGCGTCGCCATCGCGCACATCGGCGACGGCATGCACCACCTTCGTGCCGTGTCGGCCGAGCTGGGTCACTGCGTCGCGCAGAGTCGCCTCGGTCCTGCCGGCAATGAGCAAGTTGGCGCCCAACGAGGCGCACATGTCGGCGATCGCCAAGTTGATGCCGCTGCTTCCGCCGCTGATGAAGACGTTGCGCGCCTTCAGCAGATCGGGGGACAGGAGATCGTTCACGTGTCTGGGCCCATCCGTCTTCGGTTTGGGGTGCTCCTGCGTCGCCGTAGCGTTGGCTCGACAGGTTGGTGATCCGGGGTTCCACCTTCCCGCGCTGCTGAGAAAATGTCAACAGGTTTTACCTCTGATCGCGAGTCAGTGCGGAAGGCGAGCGCTCGATCTCCAATGAAGACAGGACATAGTGTTGACATATTGCAGCCACGATCACTAGGGTCGGTGTATGAAGTTCGGCGTCGTCTCGTACACCACCGACTACACCCTGGGCCCCGTCCAGCTGGGCCGCGAGATCATGGATCGAGGGCTCGAGGCGCTCTACGTGCCCGAGCACAGCCACATCCCAGTGCGGCGAGAGACGCCCTGGGGTGGCCTCCAGCACACGGACCAGGCGCCCACCGACGACCCGATGTGGATGCCGGACTGGTACGAGAACGCGCTCGACCCCTTCGTCGCCCTCACCGCCGCGGCCACCGCTTCCCCGGGGCTCGTGGTCGGGACAGGTGTGGCCCTCGCGGCCGAGCGCCACGCGATCAGCTTCGCCAAGGCGGTCGCGTCCATGGAGGCGGTGATTGGCCCGGACCGCCTGGTGATCGGAGTCGCCGCCGGCTGGAACGCCGAGGAGCTGCGCAACCACGGGGTCCAGGGCAAGGACCGCTGGCTCGCGATGCGCGAGACAATTGAGGCCGCGCGGGCGATCTGGACAGCCGACGAGGCGGAGTTCCACGGGAAGCTGGTCGACTTCGACCCCGTGCGAAGTTTTCCGAAACCCGCCACGACGCCGCATCCGCCCGTTCTGCTCGGCGGCCACGGACCCAAGACGCTGGACCGGATCGTCGAGGTCGCCGACGGCTGGATCTCGGTCAAGGGGCGCGGTCCCAAGCCTACGATGGACGACATCGCGAAGGGGATCCGCTTCCTCGCCGAGAAGAGCCAGGAGGTGGGTCGGCCGTTCGTCACCAACGTCCTCGACGTGCGGGTTGACGTCGGCACGCTCGAGCAGTACCGCGACATGGGCGTCGACCGCTTTCTCTTTGGCGGCCCGCCGCTTCCGCCCGACGAGGTGCTCCGCGCCCTCGACGAGTGGGCCAACGTCGCGGCGCGCCTGCGCGGCTAGCCCAGACACTTCAACCGGTTCAAGAGTCGCAAGGGAGCTGAAGCTCGATGAAGGTTGGCGTTGCACTGCTGCTCAAGTCGCCGATGGCGTCGCAGGAGTCCGTCGAGACGGTGGCCCAGACGGCGGAGTCGCTCGGATACGACTACATCGCACCGAACGACCGCGTGGTCCACCCCGTCACGGTGGAGACCAAGTACCCGTACACGGACAGCGGCAAGGTCGGCGCGCACTGGCTGAAGAAGGACGGCGTCGTCATCGCCAACTCCCTCGAGTTGCTGACCTCGATGGCTTTCCTCGCCGGCTGCACGAAGCGCATCGGCCTGACGACGATGGTGCTGGTGCTGCCGTACCGGCCACCGGTCCTGGCAGCGAAGATGTTGGCGACCATCGACGTGCTGTCAGGAGGCCGGGTGACCGCCGGCGTCGGACCGGGCTGGCTCGAGGAGGAGTACATCGCGCTCCAGAACGAGTCATTCAAGGTGCGCGGGAAGCTGCTCGACGAGTACCTCGCGGCGTTCCGGTCGTTGTTCGCGGATGACTACCCCTCCTACCACGGGGACCTGGTCGAGTTCGACGACATCGTGTTCGAGCCGAAGCCCGTCAACCGCCGCATCCCCATCTGGATCGGGGGCGAGAGCGATGCGGCACTTCGCCGGGTCGCGCGTTTCGCCGACGCTTGGTCTCCGGCCTCGACGAGCTCGACGCGCCCGATGGACACCCCCGACGGCTTCTCGAGCGCCGTGGAGGATCTGCACGCGATGTGTGAAAAGGAGGGACGCGATCCGGACGACGTGGACGTGATGCTGTGGCCCGGTAACTTCAGCCGCAACGACTCGGGCGCCCGGATCCCGTTCTACGGGGAGGCCGGGCAGGTCATCGAGGACATCTGCGCGTACCGCGAGCGTGGCTTGACCGGGCTGACGATGCATTTCCAAGCCGACACCCTCAACGAGACGCTGGAGAACATGCAGCGGTTCGCCGAGGACGTTCGCCCGCACATCGCGTGACCGACGTGTTCGACTCCTTCATCGACGAGCTGGAGGCGCGCACGCGCATCCACGACTGCCTCCTCAGGTTCTGCCGAGGCGTCGACCGCACCGACTGGGACCTGGCAGCGAGCGCGTTCCACCCCGATGCCATTGACCACCACGGGTGGTTCGTCGGCAATGCCGCCGCCGGGCTCATCCCCGCCCTGAGCGAGAGGCACGCCGGCCTGACGCACGCCGCCCACGTGGTGACGAACGTGGCGATCACGTTCGCGACGCCGACGCTCGCGAGTGTGGAGACCTACGTGCAGGTCTTCCAGACCGAACCGGTGGTCAACGACGACGGCGTGACCACGGCCATGAAGCGCCTCCACGCCATTGCCCGCTACGTCGACCGGTTCGAGTGTCGCGATGGGGCGTGGCGCATCGCGAACCGCACTCTGGTCTATGGGGACATCCGAGCCGTCGGTGACTCGAGCGTCCTGCAGCTGCCCGAAGGGTGCCTGGAGCAGCGGCGGGATGGCCGCGACCCGATCGACTTGCAGGAGGCAGAGATGGGCCTGTCCCGCTGAGGCCGACGACGTCGAGAACGAGCAACAAACGATGAGGGGGACCGCACTCAGTGCGGTCCCCCTCATTGATCGTGCCCGCGGCAGGCGACGCCCTCGCGGCGGTCGCAACGAGCACGCTGGCTCCCATGAGTGTTGACACATACCTAGGCTTGTGAGCCGGTCGCCGATGTAAAGGCGGTTGAGCTCGATGGCGCTTCGAGAATTTGGGCGACGCCTATTCGCCAAAGTGTTGACATTCGCTCCGCACAAATGTGAGGGTAGTCACCTCGGGGGCGTGAGGCCCCCGCGTCAAGGAGGTCCGGATGTTTGGACGCGTTCATTCCAGGTCGTCCGTCAGGTCGCGAAGCCTGACCCTCGCGCTGGTCATCGCCGCGCTGATCACGTCCCTGTCTGCCTGTGGTGGCAGCGGATCGGCGTCCGGGACTCAGGGCAAAAGGCCGATCACGATCGCTGTCGCCGCCGGCGCGACCTCCTTCTCCACTGTCTACGTCGCCCAGGAGCGCGGCTACTTCAAGGACGAGGGCGTCAACGTCAAGCTGATCGACAACGCCGGGGCGAACGCCGTGCCCATGCTCGCGAGCGGACAGGCCGACCTCGCCTTCAGTGGTGTGGCGGCCGCGCTAGCCCTTGGGCAGCAGAAGCCCGCCAAGGTGGTCCTGTCCATGCTCGGTGGTTTCAGTGCAGCCGCGATCGTGGGCAGGAACGACATCCATGGCGTTACGGATCTCAAGGGGAAGAAGCTCGGTACGCCCGGCACCGGGACCACCAGCGACGCCTACGCGCACATCTACAACAAGCGTCTCCATCTCGGTGCGGACATCGTGCCTTTCACCACGCCCGTCGCTCTGGTCGCCGCCGTGAAGTCCGGCCAGGTCGACGCCGGACTCGGCACCGCGAGTCTGTACGCCGATGTGATCGCGTCCAGCGACGCCCACGTGATCCTCCAGGCCGGTGATCCCGACATGGCCAAGGTCCTTGGCAGCGTGAAGTACCCCGAAGGTGTGCTGTTCGGGCTCTCGGACAAGATCGACAAGAAGGCCGACGACGTTGTCAAGGTCATCGCCGCGCTCGAGCGGGCGAGCGCCGACATGAAGTCTCAGGAGCCGAGCGTCACGGCTGCGACGATCAGCAAGACGTCGGTGTATCACGCCACCCCGGTCGACGTGCTGGCCAAGAACCTCAGCTATGACGTGAACTTCATCCTGCCCAACGACGGGAACATCACCGAGGACGACTGGAAGGTAGCCCTGGACCAGTTCAAGGACGGCGGGGTGTTGAAGGGCAGCACGATCCCGGACTCCATCAGCTACGCCAACCTGATCGACATGTCCTACTTCGAGAAAGCACAGGGAGCACAGTGATCGACACCGCGGCTCCGGGGACGACTATGGCCCCGCTCGCCGACCTGGCTGACGTAGGGCTGTCGTACCCCAACGGCACGGAGGCACTGCGCGGGCTGGCCCTCGACGTCCACCAGGGCGAGGTACTGGGGATCACTGGGCCGAGCGGGTGCGGCAAGTCTTCGCTCCTCACGATCCTCGCGGGCGGTCGCAAGCCCTCGTCCGGCTCACTCGTCTGGCACTCTCTCGACGTCAAGGGTCGGCATCCCCTCGCCATGATGTTCCAGAAGGACACGCTGCTGCCGTGGCTCACGGTCGAGGAGAACGCTCACCTCTATCGTCGGCTGAACCGTCGGGCCGCGCGCGACGACGCACACGTGAACCGGCTGCTCGAGCTGGTGGGCCTTGACCATGTCCGGTCGAAGTACCCCTACCAGCTCTCGGGTGGGATGCGCCGACGCCTGGCTTTCGTGAGCGCTCTGGCGGCGCGTCCTCGTCTGCTGCTGCTGGACGAGCCGTTCTCGGCCCTGGACGAACCCACCCGGATCGGCATCCACCAAGACGTCCTCGACATCCTCAAGACGCTCGACACCACCGTCGTCCTGGTGACGCACGACCTCGCCGAGGCCGCGTCGCTGTGCGACCGGGTTGTGATCTTGTCGAAGGGCCCCGGCCACGTGGCGCACACTCACGTGGTCCCGTTTCCGCGTGCTCGACGGGTTCTGGAGTTGCGCGAAAGTCAGGAGTTCCTGGGCTTCTACAGCAGGCTGTGGCACGACCTCAGCGAGCAGATCGCACGACAGGAGAAGAGCGCATGACCGATCTGGCGGAGCAGGGGTCCCCGGTCGCTACCCCGCCTCGATGCCGGCCGCGGTCGCGGCGGATGCGGGTTCTCTCGATCCAGGTGGCGATCCTCGCCGTCTTCCTCGCCCTGTGGCAGTGGCTGCCGTCGATCGGCTTCGTGCGGTCGCACGTCGCGTTCCTCGACCCGTACTTCATCAGCTCGCCCAAGGACACCGTGCGGACCTTGGTGTCGCTGATGCGCGGGAGCGACGGGTACGTCTCGATGTGGTCCCCGGCCCTGTCCACGGCGACCTCGACGCTGATCGGCACGGCTCTCGGAACCGTTCTGGGCGCTGCGGGCGGTCTGTTCACGAGCAACTACGAGAGGCTGAGCGAGGTCCTCCGACCGTTCATCCTCGCCCTCAACGCGGTGCCGCGCATTGCTCTGATCCCGATCATCGTCATCATTTTCGGACCCACCCAGACGGCCACGACGTTCACTGCGGTCACGATCGTTTTCTTCGTCGTCTTCTTCAACGCCTACGAGGGCGGTCGATCCGTGCGACCCGAGATCCTCGAGAACGCCCGGATCCTCGGCGCGAAGCCGCTGACGACGATGTGGCAGATCCGGCGCCCGTACACGATGGCGTGGACGATCGCCAGCCTTCCGAACGCCGTGAGCTTCGGCTTGGTAGCCGTGGTCACCGCCGAGTTGCTGACCGGAACCAAAGGCATGGGGCGGCTGCTGCTCGACTCGGTCACGACGATCCAGTCGTCGCTTACCTTCGCCGTCGTGGTCATCTTGAGTGTCCTCGGTCTCGCGCTCGTCGCCGTGGCGGAGCTGACGCGCCGGCGTGTGCTGCACTGGTGGTCGGACGGGGCAAGTGCGTGACCGCCGACAACGGCTGCGGACCGAGGGCGACCACGAGGGTGCCGGCCGCGTCGCAGGACATCACAGATGAGTCGACCGTATCGACGTACTCGGTTGGGCCTGCACGGTCCGACCGCCTGGCCGGCAAGGTCGCTCTTGTGATCGGCGCGGGGTCCAGCGGTGTCGGCTGGGGCAACGGGAAGGCGAGTGCCGTTGCGCTGGCCCGGGCCGGAGCGGCCGTCGTTTGCGTGGATCGGAACCTCGACGCCGCTGAGGAGACGGCGTCCATCATCGCCAGCGAGGCCGGCCGCGCGCTCGCGCTCGAAGCGGACGCCACCAACGCCGACGACATCGCTCGGGCGGTCGCGGCGTCCCTCGACCGGTTCGGCCGCATCGACATCCTCGACAACAACGTCGGCATCGCCGAGTCGGCCGGGCTTCTCGACGTGACCGAGGAGGCGTGGGACCAGGTCATGAACGTCAACGTCAAGTCGGCATTCCTGTCCATGAAGGCAGTCATTCCGCACATGATTCGGCAGGGGAACGGCGCGATCGTGAACATCGCCTCGATCGCCGGGATCCGACACCTCGGCCTCCCGTACGCGAGCTACTACGCGTCCAAGGCGGCGTTGCTCCACCTTTCGCGGACGACGGCGATCGAGTTCGCCGGCCAGGGGATCAGGGTGAACGCGGTGCTGCCGGGAGCGATGAACACGCCGCTCGTAGCGGCCGCAGCCAAGGACTTCTACGGCGACGTCGAGCTGGACGTGCTGTGGAAGCAACGCGCCGCCCAGGTCCCGATCCAGCTAGGTGGCGAGGGATGGGACGTCGCGTCTGCGGTCGTGTTCCTGGCTAGTGACGAGGCCCGGTACATCACCGGCGCCGACCTGGTGGTCGACGGGGGTCTGTCGCTCAAGCCGTTCTCCTGAGGCCTGGTCACCGCAGCGCGGTAGTCGACCGTCGCGACGGTGCCGACAAAGTGGCAACCCGGTCCTGTTTACGCGGCCTCCCGCGCACGCGTGTCCCAATCCGCGGCGGACCTGGTCGGCCCTCGGACACCACCGCGCGCAATCGGACGGTCGTCAGCCGTTCGCCGTCGCGACCGTCGTCACACTGCACCAACGAGCCGTGTTGTCTGAGCCGACCGGGGCGCGGAACGGCGTACGGCCGAGTGCGGGCTGCGACGAGCGGCTATGGAAGAACGACGTCCGCGAACTGGGCCCTGAGGTCGACCTTCGAGTACTTGCCGACGCTGGTTCGCGGGATGCTCTCCAGGAACGCGATTTGGTCGGGCACCTTCCATCTCGGCAACGTGTGGCTCACGAACTCGAGCAGCTCCTCGGCGGTAGCCGCAGCCGTCTCTTTTCGCACCACGCAGGCGAGCGGTCGCTCCGACCAGCAGGTCGATGTGACTGCGATGACCGCTGCCTCCGCGACGTCTGGATGCTTGAGCAGCGCAGACTCGATCTCCGCCGAGCTGATCCACTCGCCGCCGGACTTGATCAGGTCCTTCGCGCGGTCCATGAGGCGCACCCGGGCGCACTGGTCGATCGTGGCGACGTCACCGGTGCGCAGCCAACCGTCCGCTGAGAAGGAGGCGTCGGACCGGGGATCGTCGTAGTAGGAGACGGTGACCCAGGGACCGCGGACCTGCAACTCGCCGGAGGCCACCCCGTCCCACGGCAGCGGTTCCCCCTCGTCGTTCACGATCCGCGCTTCGATCCCGAACGCCATGTGCGCGGCGGTCGCGCGCAGTTCGGCCTGGACGGGCGCCGGCAGGTCCCGCTCCTCGCCGAGGAGCCGGCCCCAGGCCCCCGTCGCCGAGGTCTCGGTCATCGCCCATCCGTTGAGCAGGGGAGTGCCTGTCTGTTCGCGATACGCCTCGCTCAGCGCCACGGGCACAGGTGCTCCTCCGGTCACGATTACACGGAGCGAGGAGGCATCGCGGCCCGCAAGGTGTGGAAGCACCGACGTCCACACTGTGGGGACCGCAGCAGAAACACTCACGCGCTCCTCGACGATCAAGTCCGCCAGCGCGGCGCCCGAGAGGTCGGCGCCCGGGAGGACGAGTCGGGACCCTGCAGCGACCGAGGCGTGCGCCAGCCCCCACGTGTTGGCGTGGAACATGGGGACGATCGGCAGAACTACGTCCTCCTCGGCCACACCGAGCGAGTCGCGCGTCATGGTGGACATCGCCTGAAGGTAAACCGAACGGTGGTTGTACACGACGGCCTTCGGGTTCCCCGTTGTCCCGCTCGTGTAGGCCACGGCGGCTGGGGAGCGCTCCTCGAGCGCTCGCAGTTCGCCGGGCGAGGCTGCGCTCAGCAGATCCTCGTAGCGGTGGACCTCGACACCCTCGACGTGGACGTCAGTCGCGACGGACTCGACGTCACCGAGGACGACAAGGTGTCGGAGGTTCGTGGCAGTGCTCAGCGCTGGCAGCAGCTTCTCGACGAGGTGGGAATCCACGAACACGACCTCGTCGCCAGCGTGGTTCATGATGTACGCGATCTCTGTTGCCGACAGCCTCGTGTTGAGCGCGTGCATCACACGACCCGAGCACGGCGCGGCATAGTAGACCTCGAGGTGCCGCAGCGTATTGGGCGCGTACGTCGCCACCACTCCGTTCTCGCTGATGCCCAACTGGTCGAGAATGGACACGACACGTCGAACCCGCGCTCCCCAGTCGGCGTAGGTGCGTCGCACCAGGGACCCGACTGATTCAACCGAGGCGATTGTCTTGTGCCCGTGGTGCCGCTCGGCTCGTTCCAAAATCGTGACGATGCTGAGTGGCCTGTCGGACATCGTGGTGCGCATCGCGGTCATGATGATCCTGTCCTTTGTCGACACTTTGCTCGAGGTTGGTCACCGGAGACGTAGATCACGCTATTAGAAGCCTGTCGGATGTTCAAGAAGGTGTCGACACTTCGAGCGATTTTGGCCCTCATGCTGCCTTGCCAAGGCCCTGATGTCCCAAGTGCTGACATTATTTCTCCAGTTGGCCTTGCGTGCCACGTCTCGCGTCGGTTGTACTGGGCGACGAGACGCGCGTCACACCGAGGCGCGCAGCGGCGACGGAAAGGGACTTCAAATGCGCGTTTTGGCTGTTCACGGAGGTTGCCACGGCGCGTGGTGCTGGGATCTCCTCCGTCCGGAACTGGAGGCGCTGGGTCACGAGCTCATCGCGCCTGACCTGCCCGGCCATGGGTCGCGTAGGGATGAAATGGCGACACTTGAGGGATATCGGGATGCAGTTCTGGACGTTCTGGTCCCAGGTGACCTCGTGCTGGGGCACTCGTCGGGCGCGGTGGTCGCGGTTCTCGCTGCCAACGAGCGTCCGGACGACATTGGGCACTTGTGCCTGTTGGCCGGCATCCTCCCGGTGGACGGCAAGCCCCTCCCTTACGAGACGACCTCAAGCAACCTCGGCGGCGCGACCGACGGCCGTCCGTCCGACGACACGGCCACCCTCGACACCCACATGAGCCTCACCGAAGACGGGTCCGCGTTCTACTTCTCGCGGACGGGCGCGGTGACGTCCTTCTACAGCGACTGCACAGACGAGCTGGCGGACTGGGCCTATCAGCGACTGGTGCCGGAGCCCCTTGCCCCGCTTTCGGTGCCCGTGCACGTCCCGAACTTCTGGCAGTCCGAAATCCCGCGGAGCTTCATCATGGGTCGGCAGGACCCGATCTGCTTCCCTGAGCTCGCGCAGTCTCAGGCCCGTCGTCTCGGTGTCGTGCCCCTGGAGATCGACTCCGCGCACTCGCCGTTCCTCAGTCGACCCCGCGAACTGGCCAGGCTGCTGGTCGAGGCGACGACGACCGAGCCGATCGGCCCGCTGCTCCCGTACTCGCTCGCCGACGCCGCAGAAGGGGCTCTCTGAGGGCCGACAGGTCCGCGGCCCCTCTTTCCAGGGGCGCGTAATGCCCTGCGCGAACTGCTGGGCCGTGATCGGGTTGGACCTGTCGCGCCATTGCTGCACGATGTCGTCGGGCAGTGGGAAGGTCGTCCCGATCATGGTGACCATGTCTCAGTACTCGGGGACTCTGGAGGCGATCAGCTAGTCGGCTTCGCGGCGTTAGATCCGGTCGACGTATCGCACGGCCGCCGAAGTCCGCTCTGACCCCGCGCCGCTCGGTTCCGGCTTGCCGCTGCTCGACCAGGACGTACGACTCCACGCTGGCCTGTGTGGTCGAGACGACGACGCTGTTCGAGACGCTGGTCAGGTAGTGCGCCGAGTGAGCGACCGCCTCGTGACGGCCTCGCAGAGCCGGCACGGGATTTGTACATGACTGTCAACAGGCTGAGCGTGAATGACGGGTGGGAAGTACTACATCGACTACATTGACGGCCTGATAGTGTCAACACTAGGTGAGCGAAGACGATCTGCTGGCGCGAGGAGGAATCTTGAAAGCAGTCGGGATTGTCGGCGGGGGTCTGATGGGTTCGGGCATAGCCGAGGTGTCCGCGAAGTCCGGTCTCGACGTGGTCGTGGCCGAGGCCGGGCCGGACGCCGCAAAGGAGGCCCAGCGTCAGCTCGAGGCGTCACTCGACCGCGCGGAGCAGCGCGGCAAGCTCCAGGAGCCGGCCGCCGATGTACTGGCACGGATCCAGATCGTCACCGACCTCGACGCGCTCTGGGACCGGGACGTCGTCGTCGAGGCGATCGTCGAGGACGAAGCCGCGAAGGTCGAGGTGTTCAAGAAGCTCGACGGCATCGTCAGCTCCCCAGACGCGATCCTGGCCTCAAACACCTCCTCGATCCCGATCATGAAGCTCGGCGTGGTCACCTCCCGCCCACAGCAGGTCGTGGGGATCCACTTCTTCAACCCAGTGCCGGTTCTCCAACTGGTCGAGCTGGTCCCTTCGCTGATCACCTCCGAAGACACCATTGCCCGCGCCCGTGCTTGGGTTCAGGACGAGCTGGGCAAGCAGGCCATCGACTGCCAGGACCGCGCCGGCTTTGTCGTCAACGCGCTGCTGGTGCCGTTCATCCTCAGCGCGATCCGGATGTATGAGTCCGGCTTCGCCTCCGCCGAGGACATCGACCGAGGCCTGGTCCTCGGTGCCGCGCACCCTCAGGGCCCGCTGGCCTTGGCCGACCTGATCGGCCTGGACACCACCAAGGCGGTCGCCGAGTCTCTGTACGAGGAGTTCAAGGAGCCGCTGTACGCCGCCCCGCCGCTGCTGCAGCGGATGGTCGAGGCCGGCCTTCTGGGCCGCAAGGCCGGGCGCGGCTTCTACACCTACGACGTGCGATGACGACCTCGGAAGTCGCACTGCGCGCACCGTCGGAGGAGCACCGCACCATCCGCAAGGTGGTCCGTGAGCTGGCGGAGGAGAAGATCCCGCCATACGCGGCGGCCGTCGACGAGGCACCAACCAGGTCCAGCGCATCGTGATGGCCCGCCAGCTCCTCGCCGGCGTGCAGTCGGACATCTAGCGTCACGGGTCACCATGTACGACTTGCGTACCGAGAAATCCAACATCGGGCTCATCCACCTGCCATCGGTATTCGCGATTGCTCTCGAGGGATGGGCCCATGTCGGGCACCTCATGCGTTCCCGCGGCCGAGCGCAGCGCTGAGGACGTTGATTCGGCAAGGTGTGACGCGAGGCTGCGCAACGCCTGTAGTCCCGACGAGCCATGTTGACGGATTTGGCGAGAGTGGCGTTCGATGCCGGGTCCTGGCCGGCTCGCAGCGGCGGGTGCCGCATCGCCTGGGCGATCAGGTTGGTCGGCAGAAGGCACCACGGCCCCTGGATGAACGATCCGGGTCGACGCTGCGCGACATGGCTGCGATGCGCGAGCTGCGGTGGACGATTGACGAGGGAACCACCCCAGTCAGAGGGACCATCCACCGTCAATGAGTTGCGTGGTGCCGGTGACGTAGGAACTCTCGTCGCTGGCGAGGAAGACCGCGTATGGGGCCACCTCCGCCGGAGTGCCGATGCGGCCAAGCGGGTGCATGTCGGCGACCTGCTGGAGCGTCGGTGTGCTGGCCTGAACGTCTGTGCCATCGGCCGGCGTCTCGAACCGACGTAGAAACGACGGAGACAGGACTGGGCCAGGGGCGATGCAGTTGCAGCGGACGTTCATGCGAATGAGATCCAGGGCGGTCGCGCGGGTGAGGGACGCGACAGCGCCCTTCGTCGCGGCGTAGGCGTACCTGCCAGGCCCGCCCCGCGTCATCCCGTGAGTCGAAACAACGTTGATGATCGAGCCTCCGCCGCCCTCGATCAAGCCCGGTAGGAACGCGCGCATCACTCGGTGAACAGACTTCGCGTTGACCGCGAACGATCCGTCCCAATCGTCGTCCGTGCAGTCGAGGATCGACCCCTCGTGGACGATGGCTGCGACATTCATGATGACGTCGACAGGGCCGACCTCCTGCGCCAACCTGATGATCGCGACCGGGTCCCCGACGTCCAGAGCAGCGGTCCCGATCCCCGGGAAGCCCTCGAGTGTGGCTAGCGTCGTCTGGTCGACGTCGGTGGCGACGACCTCGGCTCCCTCACGAGCGAACGCTTCGGCGCACGCGCGCCCGATTCCTTGGGCAGCTCCCGTGACGAACGCCTTCTTGCCCGCTAGCCGTTGAGTCACTGGATCTGATACCTCTCGTTGACTACATGCCCGTCATACGGGCAGCCGTGTGCCGACAGTACAAATCCACCAGGCTCGTTGGTCTCTTGCCCCGACCTGAGCGCACAGGTCGACACCAGTGCGGGTCAGAGCGCAACCCCGCGCACGCTTGGCGCTCCGTCACGGGTGCTACTCAAGACCACGCCTTCGCGCGTGCAGCGAGCCATCCGCACGCCGCACCGAACCAGTCCTGAGCGGTCAGGTGCAAGTTCAGGTCGTGGTTTGCGTTCGGCAAGACGAACACCTCGAGCTCGGAAGCGGGACTGTAGAAGGCGGCCTCGGCGGCTCGGACTGATGCACTGCTCGAGCAGTCCACAGCGTCGGGCGCACACCATTGGATGTCCCCGTCGCCGACGGCCAGGAAGGTAGGAACGTCGAGCTCGTTGCACGTGCCGTCGGTCATCCACCGGCCAAGATGCTCCATCTCGCCAATGGTGACGGTTTCCTTGAGGGTCTCGTCGAGCTCAACGACCTTCGGGTCCACGTTGTCGCGCTGGAAGAGGAGTTGCGTACGGAGATCCACCCCGGGAGCCAAAGTTCGATATCCCTCATCAAGGTCCGCAAACTTGGGCTCCTGTGACGCGTAATAGCCGGCAACATGCTCGCCCAGCATTGCCGCGCCGGTGGCGCTGATCTGATGGAGGACCGACGAGAGGATCAGGGCGTCGACGTCGTGATAGACCGCCGCCTCGCGCGAGGCGACCACAGTGCCGTACGAGTGACCGACGAGGACCACTCGGTCGAACGCCTGCGTGAAGGCGCCCTTACGAAGTGCACCAACGATCTGGTGGACGATGTACGCATTCGAGTCGAGGTCGACCCGACTGCTGTGGGGGTGGGTGCTGCGCCCACAGCCGATCCGATCGAGTGCCAAGGTGGCGTAGCCCTGCGCTGCCATGAACTCGACGTAGGAGTACCTCTCGGGCTGGTACGGAAAGTCCCAGTACGTGCTGCTGTACGTCGCGCCGTGGAGCAGGACCTGGATGGTGCGTACGTCTCGGTCGGTTGGAACGCACAGTTGCGCGTACACCTCGATGTCGGCTGCCTCGCCCTCGGCGCAACTGACTTGGAAGGTCATTTCGGTGAGGTCCAGACCTAGGGACTTCTTGCGATCCACATCCGTTGCTGTCATTGAGGCTTTGCTCCTGTGTGCTGGCCGAAGAGGCTCGATCCGCCTCACGCGGGCGGTTCGTCATCGGCGGGTTCGAGGTCAAGGGCGGCTGTGCGGTCGTCCCAAGTGTGATGCGCGACATACTGAAGTGTCAACAATAACAAGGGCTAACTGGGCCTTGAATTGGCGCCGCGTCGGCAACTGGAACATGACGTGCAAGCCATCTCAGCCTTGAGCACTTAACGCGGCGACGCGGTTGCGTGGGGAGCATCTGGCCCCAATTCGTTCGCGCGCGGTCCAGTAACGCGCGTGCTTGATCGAGTGTTCGCGGGCTTCCCATAGTGTCATCACTTTATGGCTTCAAGCGATTGCGAAGGTCCGGTTGGACCGAGCCTCGTTCACAAGTGGTCCCGGGCTATCGACTGCGGCCAAGCTACGAGTCCCGACCCAAGGCAAGCCTCGAAGCGCGCAATGAGAAGGCATGGGGTTCGAATCCATTGGACTCACACCTTGGACTTATGCCACGGCCAGTTGCCGCGCTCGCGTTGGATCGACACCGAACATGCTGACGTACGAGCGACGCTGACGTACGAGCGACGCTGACGTAGGAGCGACGCGGGGACGGTTACGCGTGCCCTATCTGTGCCAGAGTCACGACACCGCAGGGCTGCGTACAAGCGCTGACCTGCGCAAATGCGGCGGACAGGCCCTGCCCTCTCAAGGCGGTAGCGGCGGGCTGACTCGATACGGCTCGTATGCGCGAAAACCGGTTCCGGGTTGCAACGCGCGCGTGTGACGTTGGCGGGTGGAGGAACGGTGACAACGTCGCTGGGAAGGGACTCGTCGATCTCGTCAGCGCCGAGCGGCTGAGCCGGGCGGGTCGGGGTTGTTGCCTGGGTCGTGCCGTCGGCCTGTGTCTGGGCTCGGGGACTCATGTAGCGCCACGTTCTGCATCACAGCTCGGGTTGCCGCCGGCACGGCCCTATCCCAGGCTGCGGGGTCGAGTGCCTGGCGAAGGGCGGTCTCCACAAGAGCGCTCAGTCGGTTCGGTTCGGTCAACTGATCCAGCGCGGTCCATGCCTTTGCGCCGTGGCCGTCGAGCCACGAACTCAGCGCCAGCAGGGCCGTCGGACCGTCGCGCACTTCTGCGGGGGCTCGCCGGGTGAGGTCCTGCCACAGTTCAGCGAGAACCGGGGCGTCCACTCGACCTATTGCCAGCGCCGACGCGTCACGGATTCCCGGGTCGCTGATCGCAACGAGGGCTCGGGCGGCGTCGAGATCGCTGAGGTAGCGCCGGTCCTTTAGGAACTTCGCGATGGCTGTGCCGACCCAGCTGACCTCCGCATCGAGGGCGGCCTCGTCGAGCCCGCGGAACCGCTCCCAACTGTGGGCAAGATGCGCTGCGACAGGGCCGGGTTCGCCGACCATGGCGGCGGCGAACTCCGCCCGAGACCCGACGGGCATTACTCGGCCCCGGACGGCGTACTCCGCGTCGATTCGAGCTCCGGCGCTGGGTGAGAGAGTCCCGCGGGCACCTGTGAGGAGTTCGGTCCACTCCTCATCGCGTACCCACAGGACAGGCCCGACGTCTGGACCGGTCGACAGAGCATCACTTAGGGCGTTGAGCGTCTTGACCACCTGTGGGCTGTCGTCGCCAAAGGCGACCAGGGCGATGCGCTCGGGCCGGTGGGAGTGAAGGTAGACGTCGGTGAGCGTTTTGAGCCACGGCTCCAGCTCGTCCCCAACGTCTGGCAGGTCGACTCGCGCAATCGGGCCCCTGCCGAACGGGACGCACACCATCGACTTCACCGGCTTGAAGCCAAGGGCGTGGGGGATCGCGGCGATCAGCTCCTCGTGGGAACGGATCTTGATGGCCTCGGTCATGGCGACCCTGCTTTCCGAGCTGACCTGGCGGATATCGGGATACGCAACGTCCGCGCCGCTTGATCGGACGCGCGAGGAGCCAGACCCCCGAAAGCGCGGCCCGGCTTCCAGTCGCCCCAACCGCCGCATTCGACCATCGCCGAGCGCCGCCGTGGCGGCGAGCGCGCGGGTGCAGCACACGGTCAGTTGTTGCCGCCGCTGCGGGACCCGGTGCGCTCTTTGGGTGGCGTGCGCCGCAGCGTCGCTAGCGAGCCTTGCTGCGTTGGAGTCAGGAGTGCAGGCCAGTTCTCAGGCAGCGTGGGGACGCCGGAAGGAGTGACACGTTTGTGACACGATTGGCACAGGCGGCGGTCGGGGGTGCCCGCAGTACCGCGAACCTGCTAGCCCAGCGCGGGCGTGCCAGCTACGTCGGCGACGTGGCGCGCGGAGTACTCGATCCCGGCGCCGTCGCCGCCGCGCTCGTGATCCAGGCAGCCTCGGTCGCGCAGGCGGGGGACGCCGCACCGGTCGATACCGGGTGGCTGGGGTGCTGATGCAGGACAACATCCGGGCGCCAGGCGGGAAAGCAGTAAGTCGCCCCCTGCTCCACCGCAACTGAATGCTGCAAGCGGTCGCCGCTTTGATAACCGGGTCACCGGGTCAGACGGTTTCCATCGCTATCGACGACCGGTCCGTGCCCGTGACGCGCCCCCGTTCGCGCGAAAGCGCCCCGAACAGTCATCACCAACCACCCGATTCACGCTCAGAACAGGGTGCCCTGACCATCGTCTCCGAGCAGAGATCATCGTGCAATGAGGATGTCGCAGGTTCGACTCCTGTCACCGGCGCCGAGGCAAAGGCCGCTCGGCAGAGTGTCCCGACCGGAGGCCGAGCTGGTCGAAACCACGTCGTTGAACTCGACAGTGAGCACCTTGCCCATCTTGTCGATGCTCACTGATGGCATCGACGAGGACTTGGGGCAGCTTCGTGCAACTACTGTTGACCGGAATCGAGCAGCAGACGTACCTCGGGGCTGTTGTAGGACTCGATCGATGCCCCAAGAGCACAACGCGAATCATCGCAGCCCTTCAACGGGCGTGAGTGAGGGCCAATTGTGGATATCCAGTCTCTCCAACAGATGTCATACCCCGAGGTGGAGCAGGCGCTGAGAGAAGGGCACCGCTCCGCGTTGATCGCGGTCGGCGCGATTGAGCAACATGGTGCCCACCTCCCGCTCGCCACGGACACCCTCATCGCCACCGAGACCGCTCGGCGGGTCGCCCAGTTGATGCCTCACGTGCTGCTCGGCCCGACCTTGCCGATCGGCGTCTCAACTCACCATCTGGCGTTTCCCGGAACGCTCTCAATCTCGGAGAGCTGCTTTCAAGAGCAGGTCGCGGCGTGCGTGGCGAGCTTGGGCTCGCACGGAGTGAAGCGGGTGTTCGTGTTATCCGGACATGGCGGCAACTTCGGACCCCTCGCCCGACTCGCCCTTGGGGTCGACGGCATGATCGGCGACACCGAGCTCGTCCCCTTCTCCAACCTCGCTGCATTTCTCGAGGTATTCCACTCAGTCGCTGCACAGGACGAAATCACGCCGCAGGAAAGCGGAGTACATGCCGGTGAATGGGAAACATCCATCATGCTCGCCATCCATCCAGGACTAGTGCAGATGCACGAAGCTGAACGTGGATTCTGTGGCGCCTTCGATGCAGCAACCGTTGAGCGGCTCTTCGCGGACGGCACCGCAAGCCTTGCGCCCAACGGGGTTCTCGGCGATCCAAGGCTCGCTGCGGGCGAGCGAGGCGAGCGACATTTGACCGCATGGGTCAGCACGTTGGCCACCTACTTTCTAGAGCGAGATTCCTGAGGCAGCGTCCGGTCGCGGCACCGCGGCTCCGCGTCTAGAAGCGCGTGATGCGATCTCGGACTACGCTTCGGGCCATGGCAGCGGCGGGTGATCGCCAACGGACGGTCCTCGAGATTGCCCGCGGCGAGGGATATGTCGCGGTCACCGAACTGGCGACGCGGCTTGGAGTTTCGGTCGAGACGGCACGGCGGGACCTCTCCGCCCTGGAGGCCAAAGGGCTGGTGCGGCGCTCCTACGGGCTCGCCTACCCGGTAGAGACTGCCGCCTACGAATCGGGTCTCGAATGGCGCGAGACGGCGCACCACGACGAGAAGGAACGGATCGCTCTTGAGGCGGTCCGGCACGTCGAGGACGCTGAGACGATCTTCATCGACGAGGGCTACACACCGCAACTGATCGCCCAGGCCCTCCCACGGCGTCGACTGCGGGTGGTTACGGCGTCGCTGCCGATTGCCTCTCTCCTCTCCGAG
The DNA here is from genome assembly GCF_054059435.1 of Marmoricola sp. URHA0025 HA25. Classification (NCBI taxonomy): domain Bacteria; kingdom Bacillati; phylum Actinomycetota; class Actinomycetes; order Propionibacteriales; family Nocardioidaceae; genus Marmoricola; species Marmoricola sp. URHA0025 HA25. The sequence continues at coordinate 3,391,867 of NZ_JBSSCD010000001.1, read as the reverse complement.
CGAGACGACATGACGGTGTACCTCCTCGGTGGGCGGATGCGCGGCAACACCCTGGCCACGGTGGATCACTGGGCTACCGAGATGCTGAGCCGATTCGTGATCGATCTGGCGTACGTCGGAGCTAATGCGATCTCGCGTGACTACGGCCTGACCACCCCAGAGCCGGCGGTCGCCGAGGTCAAGGCGACTGCCATGCGAGTCTCCAAGCGACGCGTCTTCACCGGAGTGAGTCCCAAGTTCAAGGTCTCGAGCTTCTGCCGCTTCGCCGAAGTGGCCGACTTCGATGTGATCATCAGCGACCGAAGGCTCTCGTCGTCCGAAGCGTCGCGCATCCACGCCCTCGGACCGGTCGTCATCCGGGTCTGAACCGGTCGCCCGAACGGGCACGCCGTGAGACGTCATCGGGCTTTAGGGGAGGCCACGCTGCCCGGTTCGCGCCTGAGATCGAACGGTCAGGCGCCCACATCGGTCACTGGAGCGCCCGTGTGTGGCATTGCTCACATCGGTCGCCGCGCGGAAGGATCGGGTCCCAACATCCCAATCGATCAGCGCCCCGGCGCACGAAGAGAGTCGACTCATGCGAGCAGTCGCCGTCACCCGGCCAGGAGTGTTCGACCTGCTTGATGCGCCCGAGCCATCAGCCGGCCCCGGAGAACTGATCGTGGCCGTTCGCGGCGCCGGTATTTGCGGCACTGACATCCATCTGCTCGACGGGGACCTGCCCTACGACCGCTTCCCGGTGGTCCCAGGTCACGAGTTCTACGGGGAAGTCGTGGCATCGGGCGCCGGCGTGGACGAGGCCAGAATCGGGAGCCTGGTGGCTGTCGACCCGAATCTCAGCTGCCACCTGTGCGCCGAGTGCCGCCGCGGTCGTAGCAACCTGTGTCTGCGGTACGAGGCACTCGGCATCACCCGCGACGGCGCTGCAACCGAGCTCGTCGTGGTGCCGGAGACCGCGGCCTACGACCTACCGGCCGATGTTTCGCATGCTGGCGCGCTCCTTATCGAACCGCTGTCGTGCGCGATTCACGGATTTGACGGACTCCCGCGCAGCGTGGGCGATCGCTACCTGATCTACGGCGCTGGAACCATGGGTTTGCTCATGGCTCTGCTGGCCACAGACATGAGCCCGGAGCCTGTCCAGGTCATCGAACCCAACCCGATGCGTCGCGCGGTCGCAGCATCACTCGGCCTCCAACCGGTTGCCCACCCTGATGAGCTCGATCCGGAGCAGCGCTGGGAGACCGTCATCGACTGCACCGGCGTGGTCGGCGCAGTCGAGGACGCGCTGACCCGGGTTCGTGCAGGCGGAATGCTCCAATGCTTCGGAGTCGCCGAGGTTGACGCGATCGCCAAGGTCCGGCCCTTCGACATCTACCGGAACGAGGTCTCGGTCGTCGGCAGCATGGCTGTGCTGCACAGCTTCGACCGCGCAGTGCGAATCGCCCAGGTCTGGGGTGATCGACTCGCCCCGCTGATCACCCATGAGTTCCCGATCGAGCAGTACGACGAAGCAGTCGCCTCGTTCCGAGCAGGGTCCGGGCTCAAAGTAGCAATTCGACCGGATCGGGCGGCGTCGTGATCGCCGTCGACACACCCACCCATGGCCTGCTGAAAGAGGTGATCTTCAACTTGCCGATTGCCAAGCAGGTGCCCAGCCGGCCTCCGCCACTCAGCGAGCTTCGGAGCCTCTAACTCGGGCAGCCAAGGATCGTTCGGCCTCGCAGCATGCACGTCCAGACCAACCACCCCATACGAACCACGAGGGCAACCACAAGCGCCGGCACACCTGCCAGAGCTAGCGACACAACCACCACCACGGCCCGAGCCGCGGACGTCAACAGGAGAAACAACATGACCACCACAACGACCACTCGGCTCGGTCACATGCGTACCTTCGCGACTCTCTCCGCCGCGGCGATCGCCCTCGCGGGCCTGGCCGGTTGCGGCGGCAACGACGCAAGTGCCAAGTCGGATGGCGGCGCAGGCAGCTCGGGCAAGAAGGTTGTCCAGTTCGTCAACCCGCTCCCCAGTTACCCGACCTGGAAGCAGATCGGCGACTGCATGGAAAAGGAGGCCAAGAAGCGTGGCCTCGACTACAAGGAGAGCGGCGCCAGCGGCCAGGCCATTGATGCCAACGCCATGATCACGCAAGTCCAGCAGGCCACCGCGAACAAGGTGGACGCCATCATCACGTTCCCGACCAGCGACGGATTCGGCCAAGTCCTCAAGCAGGCCCAGGCCGCTGGCATCACCACCGGCACGATCTACGGTGCCGGCACCCCGGAAAGTGGTGCCGACTACAACATCGGCCCCGACTTCACTCTCATCGGTGAGACGATGATCAATGCAGTCGCCTCCCAGCCCGGCAACCACGTGGTGGGGCTTGTGGCTGCCGCAGACACCGGGTTGGGCAAGAACTGGCTCGACGGCATCAAGGCGGCGGCCGCAAAGACCAACAACGTCAAGATCGTTGGCGAGGTCTTCACCGGCGACGATGCCTCCAAGGCGCTGCCACAGGTCACCGCCCTCCTCACTGCACACCCGGACATCACCGACATCGTGACGCACATGGGCACGACCACCCCCGGAGCCACCGCAGCCATCAAGGCGAAGGGACTCAAGGGAAGGACCTTCCTCCAGCCGCTCGGCGTCGACAACGGGGGCCTCGAAGCGATCAAGAACGGGACAGCCAGGGTGATGCTGCTCCAGAACGTTTGCACGCTCGGCACGCAGATGATGGACGGTGTCGCCGACAAGCTGGAGGGCAAGACGCCCCCGGTGGTCCCCGTCGGGCTCAAGGCTGTCACCGCCGACCAGGTGCAGACCTTCGTGGACCAAGGCTGGTCCTGATGGGTGACCCGGCGCTGCGAGCGCGCGGTGTCCGCAAGTACTTCGGTTCGGTATCGGCTCTCGAGGATGTACGACTGGACGCCTACGCGGGCGAAGTGCATGCGATTGTCGGGGACAATGGCGCCGGAAAGTCGACGATGATCAAGATCATCTCCGGCATCCACCGGGCTGACCAGGGCGAGATCCTCGTCAACGGCGTGGACATCGGCGGCGTCCGCTCCGCGGCCGACGCCCAGGAGCGAGGAATTGCGGTGGTCTACCAAGACCTCGCCCTCGTCGAGTGCCTCGACATAGCCCACAACATGGCGCTGGGAAACCTGCCGCGCAAGTTCGGCATCGTCCTGGATCGACGCCGGATGGAGCGGGAGGCCGCCAAGGTCCTCAAAGACCTCAAGGTGCGCGTCGGCAACGTCCGAACGCCAGTCGGCCTGCTCTCGGGCGGGCAGCGGCAGGTCGTCGCCATCGCCAGGGCCGTACGAATGGACAAGCCGATCATGCTGCTCGACGAACCGACAGCCGCACTAGGAGTGCAGGAGACCGCACACATCGCAGAGATCATCGACGAACTGCGGGGCGCGGGCAAAGCAGTGATCATCGTCAGCCACGACATCGACTTCGTCTTCGCCCATGCCGACCGGGTAACCGTCCTGCGGCTAGGTCGAACGGTAGGCACTCGGCGAGTCGGCGACGTCGGGCGCGAGGAGATCATTGGCATGATCACCGGTGCCGTGGCCCCCGACGTGCCTTTGGATGACCGCGGCCCGCGCTCCGGCCAAGACGACGAGGTGGCGTGATGACCATGACCACAGACAAGCCAGTGGCTCCGGCCGGGGCCACCTCGGATGGTTCAGCTCGCGAGAGTGTGCTCACCAGAGTGCTGCTGCGCCAAGAGACCACGCTGCTGATCGTGATCGTGGTCATCGGGGCACTCGCGGCATCGCGCTCAAGCCTCTTCCTCACCAGTCCCAACCTCAATGAGATCCTGCGTAGCAGCGTCATCTACTTTGTCATGGGCTGCGGAGCGGCGCTGCTCATCATCGGAGGCGGCTTCGACTTCTCGCCGGGCGCGGTCTTCACCCTCGGAGCGCTGCTGGCGACGAAGTTGATGGTTGACAGCGGGCTCCCGTGGCCGCTCGCAGCGCTTGTCGGGCTGGCGATCTGCGGCGCGGTCGGCGTGGCGAACTTCGCGTTCATCACCTACCTGCACGTGCCGCCGATCATCGCGACACTCGGCACCTACTACATGCTGACCGGGATCGACAATCTCGTCACTGACGGCAATGACGTCCTGCCGCTTCCCGACAACTTCCAGCGCATCGGCCAGGGTGACGTCGGTGGAGTGCCAATCATCGTGCTCATCGCGCTCATGGTCGGCGTGCTGTTCTGGTTCCTCCTGGAGCGGACGAGGTTCGGCGTCAACGTCCGGGCGCTCGGCGGCAACCGCGACGCCGCAGTTGGCAATGGACTCCGCGTTGTCCGACTCGACCTTGCTCTCTACGTCATCGCAGCCGCGACCGCATGCCTGGCCGGGCTGATCTACTCCGCTCGAGTAGGCGCCGGCCAGGTCACCGCCGGCGGCACATCCACCACCCTGATCGCGATCACTGCCGTCCTCATCGGCGGCGTCAGCCTGATGGGTGGCCTCGGGAGCATCCAGGGCGTCGCCGTCGGAGCAGTCTTGCTCTCCCTCATCGACAACGCACTCGTGCTCACGGAGATCCCGCCGCAGTACAACAGCATCATCATCGGCGCGATCCTCGTCTGCGCCGTTGCCGTTGACCACCTCCGCCGCTCGCGGATCTATCGCAAGCGCTGATACCACACACCTGCTCATAGGAGAGTCATGGACCAGCCCATCGACCCCGATGTCGACCGCCTCATGGCGGAGCTCCAAGTGCCGACTGCGCGTGCCGCCGACCGGACGATCCAGGAGTTGCGCCAGACGATGCTCGACGACATCGCTGTCTTCACTCGCGGCGTCACCCCACCGACGGTGGATCGGCTCTATGACATGGAGGTGCCGAGCCGCCACGGACAAATCCCCGTGCGGATCTACGAGACCGGGGAACCAACCGCAATCGTCGTCTATCTTCACGGGGGCGCGTGGATGCTCGGCGACATCGACACGCACGACTTCGTCACGCGTCGGATCAGTCGGGACACCGGCGCGATGGTGGTCTCAGTGGACTATCCGATGTTGCCCGAACACCCGTTCCCTGCCCCGTTTGAAGGTGCTTGCGACGCAGTGGTGTGGGCGAGCACCCTCCACCCCGATCTTCCCCTCATCGTCGGGGGTGACAGCGCAGGTGGCACTCTCACGGCCTCGATCGCGCTGTGGGCGCGCGACGCGGGCGGACCGCGGATCGACCTCCAGGTGCTCATCTACCCTGCGATCGACGACGACTTCAGCCTGCCCAGTTGGCAGGAGGTAGAGCCCGGCCGCCTCGCAGACCTTGAGTTCTACTTCGCGCAGTACTCCTCGACCGAGGCGGCCGCAGGCTCGGCGTATGCGTTGCCTGGCCGGGCTTCGTCGCTGGCCGATCTGCCGCCGGCTTTCATGGCGATCGCTGGCCACGACGTGTTGCGTTCGGCGGAGGAAGATTACGTGCGACGGCTGGAGGAGGCCGGCGTTGCCGTTACCGTGCAACTCAACCCTGAGCTCACGCACGCTTGGATCGACTACGCGCCGCGAGTTCCGTCGGCCGACCGCGCGTTCGCGCGGTTCACCGAGACTTTGAGCGGACTCATCGACCGAGCAGTCGTCCGAGCCTGACCATGCACACATGTTCGACGCGGACCCGCACCGTCCGGGTCGTTTTGTTCGATCGGGTACAGCCCCTCGATGTCGCGGGCCCCGTAGATGTGTTCACGTCCGCGGCGCGGCACGTGTCGGGCGACGAGCCGCGATACACGGTCCGCACGGCAGGCCACCGGAGCAGGGGAGCAGGATGACGGTCGCCGGACTTCTGTCCGCCATCCAAGACGTCGGCCGAGACCTACGCCGCGGTGGCTACTCGCGATTCGCCTACACACGGGCAGAGCTCGAGCTGCGCGAATGGTTCTCCGCCGAAGCGAGTGCCCGCGGACTCGACGTACACACAGACCGCAACGGCCTGCTCTGGGGCTGGCGGCCCGGTCCCGGCGGCTCGATGAGTGGCGCGGTGGTCACGGGGAGCCACCTCGACTCGGTCCCGGGCGGCGGCGCGTACGACGGACCACTCGGCATCGCGTCCGCGCTCACCGCTCTCGATCTCCTCGACGCCCGGGGTCGCACGGCGACGCGGCCGCTGGCGCTGGTGGTCTTCCCCGAGGAAGAAGGCGGTCGGTTTGGCCAGGCCTGCCTGGGTTCGCAGCTCCTGACCGGAGCGCTAGCGCCCGAGCACGCTCTCCGGCTCCGCGACACCGATGGAACCACCTTGGCGGACGCGCTGTCGGTCGCGGGCGTCGATCCGCAGTACATCGGACGCGACGAGGAGACCTTGGGCCGGATCGGCACCTTCGTCGAGCTGCACCTCGAGCAGGGCCGCGGCCTCGCGGTGGTCAATCAGCCCGTCGCGATCGGGGCCTCGATCATCGGACACGGGCTGTGGCGGTTGATCGTGACTGGTGAGGCCAACCACGCTGGAGCCACGCGGATGAGCGACAGGCGGGACCCGGTCGTCGTGGCGGCAGCCGTCGTGATCGCGGTGCGGAACGCAGCTCGCAGCGTTCCGGGAGCGCGCGCAACGGTTGGTCGTCTCCAGGTGGTCCCGGGCGGCACCAACGTGATCGCATCGCGGGTCGAGATCTGGCTCGACGTCCGCCACCACCACGACGACATCGCGAGATCCCTCGTCGCGACGATCCTCGACGAGGCATGGATCGCCGCAGCGGAGGAGGGATGTGATCTGACGCTGGTGGAGAAGTCCTACGGCGACGCGGTCGGCCTCGACGGCGCACTGCGTGAACGGCTTGGCGCGGTACTGCCGTCCGCGCCACAACTCGATGCTGGCGCTGGCCACGACGCCGGTGTTCTCGCAGGCGTCGTGCCTACGGCGATGCTGTTCACACGCAATCCCACCGGTGTGTCGCACGCGCCCGGCGAGGCGATCGAGGACGCGGACGGTGAGCGCGGCGCCGAGGCACTTGCCGACGTCCTTCAAGACCTTCTGACCGGGCCGAGCCTGTGAGACGCGTATCGGATCGGGCCTCACCTCCGATGTGCGACCTCGTCCTGCGCGGCGGCCGTGTGCTCGACCCTGAGACGGGACTGGATGCCGTCAGCGACGTCGGCATCGTCGGTGACCGGATCGTCTCGGTGTCCGAAGTGCCGCTCGACGGCCGACGCGAGCTCGACGTCCGGGGATTGGTCGTCGCGCCCGGCTTCATCGACCTGCACAGCCACGGGCAGTCGCTGGCCGAGGCCCGGCTCCAGGCGCTGGATGGCGTGACAACCGCGCTCGAGCTCGAGGCAGGTGCGGCCCCGGTATCGCTCGCCTACGAGCGCGCCGCCGCCGAGGGCCGGCCATTGAACTACGGCTACTCCGCCTCCTGGGCACGCATGCGCCGGCACGTGGTGGCGGGTGCCCCACTCGTCAGCGATGGAGACGGGCCACTCGACCATCTCGGCGAGGACGCCTGGCGCGAGCGGGCGACAGCGACGCAGACCGCATTCCTGTTGGACCTCATGGGCCGCGAGTTGGCGGACGGAGCCCTAGGGATCGGCATCCTCCTGGGGTACGCGCCGGACACTGAACCAGAGGAGTATGTCGCCCTCGCAACGTTGGCTGCTGCCGTCGGCGTCCCGACGTTCACCCACGCGCGGCCGCTCGTCGAACAGTTCCCGGACATCGTCGTGGACGGAGCCGAGGAGCTGACCCGGGTGGCTGCCGAGACCGGTGCGCACATGCACTACTGCCACATCAACTCCACGTCGACCCGACACCTCGATCGTGTGCAGCGACTGGTTGAGCGGGTCCGCGCTGAGGGGGCGACGGTGACCAGCGAGGTCTACCCCTACGGCGCGGGGATGACCTCGATCGGCTCCGACTACTTCCGTCCCGACCGGCTGGCCGTGCTCGGCGCCACCGGCACTCCCCACGACGTGGTGTACGCACGGACCGGCGAGACTGTCGCATCGCTCGGACGTTTGCTCGAACTTCGTGCCGGCGACCCGTCGGGCCTGGCCTTCATCCGATCCTTCGACGAGGACGCGGAGCCGGACCGGATAACCCGGATTGCCACGTTGCCGGGATCTGTTATCGCCTCGGACGCGGTCCCGTTCGTGGTGGAGCCGGGGCACGCATTCGATCCACGCACCTGGCCGCCACCGGACCACGTGCGGACGCACCCGCGCAGCGCCGGCACCTACGGCCGCACACTGCGGATCACGGTGCGCGAGTCCGGCGCGCTGAGCCTGCTCGAGGCGCTCTCGCGGTGCAGCCTCGAGCCGGCTCGGATACTGGAAAGTGCCGCGCCCGCGATGCGCCGCAAGGGTCGGCTGCAGCCCGGTTGTGACGCCGACGTGGTGGTGTTCGACGCCCACCAGGTGACCGACACAGCGACGTACCACCACTCGACCAGCCCCTCGACCGGCTTTGTGCATGTCCTCGTCAACGGCGTCGCGGTGGTCAGTGATGGACGACTGCAGCAGGACGCGTTCCCGGGCCGCCCGATTCGCGGAGGGTGAGAGGTCGACGGCAAAGAGATGGCATGACAGGTGGGCCACGCGTCCTTCTTGCGGCCTCGGCCGCGCAGCAGCATCGAAGTCAGCAAGTCACCGGCAAACCGAGGAGCATCATGAAGGTCGCAATCGTCCTCTATCCCCGCTTCACGTCGATGGACACGGTGGGTCCCTACGAGGTCCTGGGGCGCCTCCCCGACACTGAGGTCGTCTACATCGCCGAGCAGCCGGGCCTGATCACAAGTGACCTCGGCAGTCTCACCATCGACGTCGCCGCCTCGCTCGATGACGTCACCGATCCCGATGTCGTTCTCGTTGGCGGCGGCCCCGGCCAGGCCGATCAGATGACCGACGGGAAGCTTCATGAATGGTTGCGCGCAGTCGACAAGACGAGCGTGTGGACGACGTCGGTGTGCACCGGGTCCCTGATCCTGGCGGCCAGCGGATTGTTGGAGGGTCGGCGCGCGACCAGCCACTGGATGGCGCTGGACCAACTGCAGCAGTTCGGGGTAATCCCGACCAAGGAACGCGTCGTGTTCGACGGCAAGTACGCCACGGCCGCCGGCGTCTCGGCCGGCGTCGACATGGCCCTCACGCTTGCCGCGCAGCTCAAGGGCGAGCAGGAGGCGCAGCGCGTCCAATTGATCATCGAGTACGCCCCGGAGCCGCCCTACAGCGCCGGTTCCCCTGACTCCGCGCCGCCAGCGGTCGTGGCCGACGTACGGAAGCGGCTGTCCGCCCGCTTCGCCGGCTGATGCGGGAAGAAGGAACGTCGGCGAGGATGGCGATCGAACACGTCAACAGCAGCCAGTACCTCGTACCTATCGGGGGATTCACGCATGCCGTCACGGTTGACGTTGCGGGAGCGAAGTGGGTGTTCGTGTCCGGACTCACCGCTCGCAACGCGGATGGAGAGATCCAGGGAGTGGGCGACGTCATTCAACAGACCCGCCAGATCCTGACGAGTCTGAGAACGATTCTCGCCGACGCTGGAGCGGGACTCGGCGACGTGGTCCGGATGGTGACCTACATGATCGACATAGAGGAGTACAGCGCGTTCAACGACGTTCGCCGCGAATTCTTCGGCGATGTCCTGCCAGCAGAGACGTCTGTGCAGATCAGTCGTCTCTACGACCGCCAGCAGCTCGTCGAGATCGAAGCCACTGCGATTGTCGCTTGAAGGAGCCGGCGAGTTCAGTCCTCACTAGTCGCGCAGCACGTGCCCTGTGCAGATGCTCGAGGTAAAGGAAGAGATGCAAGCGCACAGACCTACTTCATCCTCGTTCATATCGTCGTCATCCTCCTGCTGGTGGTAGCCGACATGGAGCGCGGCGTGCTTGTGGTTGGGGAGTCACTTGTCGACAGCGTTCAGACAAGGGACGGGCACCTGTCCGAGTACGTGGGCGGCAGTGCGGCCAACGTCGCTGTTGCGCTCGCCCGGTTGGGGCGGCCAACTCGGTTGGCCACCAGCTTTGCCGCAGACCGGCACGGCGAGATGATCGCCGCACACCTGGCTGCCGCTGGCGTCGAACTGGCCTGCGACGTCGCGGCGGTCGACCACACCTCGACCGCGCGGGCAACGATCGGGACCGCGGGCGCCGCGGAGTACACCTTCGACCTCGAGTGGCGGCTCAATCCTGTCAGCCCCGACGAGGATCCAGTGGTCGTGCACACCTGCTCGCTCGGCGCAGTGCTGCAGCCGGGTGCCGAGGACGTGCTCTCGCTCCTGGGCCGGCTGCGCGAGCGGTCCGCGGTGACCTACGACGTCAATGCTCGTCCGGTGATCACCGGCACTGGACCCGACCTCGCGGCCCGGGTCGACGCCGTGGTTGCCGTGGCTGACCTGGTCAAGGCGAGTGACGAGGATCTGGAGGCGCTCTATCCCGACTGTTCGTATGCCCACGCGGCGGGGGCGCTCCTCGACCTCGGCCCGGCGGTGGTCGTCGTGACCCGCGGTGCTGAAGGCGCGCTCTGGCTCGACCGGGAGGGCCAGGTCGAGACCGAGTCCCGGCCGGTCGAGGTGGCCGACACCATCGGGGCGGGCGACACCTTCATGGCCGGCCTGGTCGACGCGCTGTGGGAGCACCGTCTGCTGGGCGCAGGCCACCGAGCCGACCTGGGCGCACTGCCCCGCGACGAGGTGACCGCCGTGCTCGAACACGCCGCACACGCAGCGGCGGTCACCGTCTCTCGGCCGGGCGCCGACCCGCCGTACCGCCACGAGCTCGTCCAATAGCTCAGAGCACTGTTCAGCGGAAGCGACGCAAGGAGCGACATGAGCGGCAGGCTTGACCTGGACTTGCTCCGTGGTGGGATCGACATCCACGTCCACCAGGCGCCGTCCATGTTCCACCGGCACAACTTCATCGACTGTGTCCGGGATGCCCGCGAAAAGGGCATGAGGGCCGTCGTTCTCAAGAGCCACCACACGATGACCACGGACCGCGCCGCGGATGCGATGCGACAGGTCGACGGCATCGAGGTGTTCGGCAGCATTACGCTCAACCTGGTTCATGGCGGCCTCAACCCGTTCGCCGTCGACCACGCGCTGCGGATGGGCGCCAGGATCGTCTGGATGCCGACGATCGACACGGTGCAACAACTCAAGCACTTCGGCCAGATCGGCGGCTACGGCTCTCGGCAGTCGATCGCGCTTCCGGACTTCTACTTCGAGGCCGAGCCGATCCGGCTCACAGATGCCACTGGCGAACTGGTGCCTGGACTTGGCCACTGCCTCAAGCTGATCAAGGAGTACGACGCCGTCCTCTGCGTCGGTCACGTGAGCCCCGAGGAGACCGTCGCCCTAGTTAGAGCCGCCTCCAAGGCTGGCATCACCAAGATCGTGGTCGACCACCCGTACATGCCGTTCACGGAACTCTCCGAAGTCGAGAAGCAGCAGGAGCTCGTTGAACTGGGTGCCACCCTGAACTACGCCTTCAGCATGCTGACGCCGAAGTGGTTCTCCGTGGCGGTGCCACAACTGGTGGAGAATCTGAAGGTCATCGGGGCCGAGAACATCGTGCTGTCCTCCGACCTCGGCCAGGTCCACAACCCCCTCCCTGCCGAAGGACTTCGGAGCTATGTACAGATCCTCCTCGAGGAGGGCGTCACGGGTGACGAGATCGACCTGATGCTCCGCCAGAAGACGGCCGGCCTGCTGTACGGCGAGAGCTAGCAGCCCATGACTACCGCAGGACGCGCAGCGTGGGGAGTCTCCCCAGTCGACCTTGCCCATGACCTCCCGCAGATCGAGGCGTCACCCGGTGCCCGTGTGCGCCACCTGATCAGCCAGTCGCTGATGTTCCGTATGGTTGAGCTCGAGGCCGATTCTGCGCTCACCGTCGACGAGACCGAGCAGGAGCACGTACTCGTAACGACCTTCGGCATCGTCCGGGTGACCCAGGGTGACAGGCATTGGGACGTCGTCACAGGTGGGGCTGCAGTCCTCCTCCCCGGGCGCGTAATGGAGCTTTCGGCGGTCGATGGCCCAGCGTCCTGCTCGCTTGCCTCAACTCCTCCCCATGTCGCGCTGATTCGTGACCTAGTAGATCTGGAGCACGCCCACCATGGCTTCGACTGAGCAGCGAACTCCACCGGATCGGCACGACGGGTCCGACCCTCTGGGCGTGCTGCGACAACGGACCGACGACCTGCGCGGCAAGAGGCTCGATGCCCGGGTCAAGGGCCTGGCACTGCGGGCGGGGGAGGAGCTGCCGGCCGGCGAGGTCGTGCATCGGCGCTGGAACGTCCTCGCAGGCGGCCTCGACATGCCGGCGATGGTGCTGAAGGCTGCCGAGCTCGACCACAACCTCGCGGTGATGACGGCCTACTGCCGCGAGAACGGTGTCGACCTTGCGCCGCACGGGAAGACCACGATGGCGCCACAGCTCTTCCTTCGCCAGCTGGAGTCGGGGGCGTGGGGGATGACTGCTGCAACTGCTTGGCAGGCTCGGCTGATGCGCGCGTTCGGGGTGCCGCGGATCCTCTTGGCCAACCAGCTCGTGGACCCGGCTGCGATCGCGTGGGTGCTCGCCGAGCTCGAGGACGCGGCAGCCGGGAAGTCGCCGGGTCTCGAGTTCATTTGCTACGTCGACAGCGTCGCCGGGATCGAGATCGCAGAGCGCGTGGTCGCGGAGCGCAGCTCGAGCACCCGGCTCCCCGTCCTGGTCGAGGTGGGGTACGACGGCGGCCGAACCGGCTGCCGCACTGTGGGCGAGGCCATCGCGCTTGCCGAGCGGGCGGCCCGCTCGCCCGGCGTACACCTGCGTGGCGTGAGCGCCTTCGAGGGGTTGATGTCGGCGCCGTCCATGGACCAGAAGATCGATGCGATCCGTCACTACCTCGCCGACGTCAAGGTGGTCGTCGAAGCCGTCGGTACGGCTGGGTGGTGCGACCCGGACCCCGTCATCGTGACCGCAGGAGGCAGCGCGTTCTTCGACCTCGTCGTGGAACATCTTGGTCCCTCGGCGTTCTCGATGCCGGTGCACACCATCCTTCGCAGCGGTTGCTACCTGACCCATGACGAAGAGATGTATGGCCACACGTCACCGCTTGGACAACGTCCCGGGATCGGGTCGGGTCTGCTCCACGCCGCGCTCGAGCTGTGGGCGACGGTGTGGTCGCGGCCGACTCGGGAGTTGGCAGTAGTCGGCTTCGGTAAGCGGGACTGTCCCTACGACTACCGACCGCCGCGGCCCCTGCGCACCCGCCGGCCAGGCTCCGCCACCTGGACTGATGTGCGCGGGGCGTTCGAGGTCTTCGATCTCAACGACCAACACGCGTTCGTCCGCATCCCGGCGAACTCAACCCTCGCTGTCGGCGACCAAGTGGTCTGCGGCATCAGCCACCCGTGCGGGGCGTTCGACAAGTGGCGGTTCATTCCACTGGTCGACGAGGAATACAACGTCACGGACGGGATCTTCACCTTCTTCTGAGCAAGGCGGGACACTGGTCGGGCCCGGCACGTCGTGTCCGGATTACGGCTGCGCAGCAGCGGTCGCTCATCCGCGAGCACGAGGTCCTCACCGTCAAGCGGAGCTATCAGCATGCGGCGAGGCGTCGGCTGGCGCACTGCCGTTCAAAGGCAGCGATCCGCGGACCTCATGGATCATGAGGGCGAGCTGCAAGCGCATGAGGTCAGCATGGTCGGAGAGATCAAGGCCGGTGATCTCGGAGATGCGCCTGAGCCGATAGCTCACGGTGTTGTAGTGGACGTACATCGCTTCGGCGGTGGCCTTGGTCGAGGCGCCCATGGACAGCCACACCTGCAATGTCTTGAGCAATTCGCCCCGGTCGGCCTCGAGGAGCTGGCGGACGGTCATCTCGGCAAATCTCTGGAGCGTCGAGCTCGTGCCGGATTCGAGCAGGAGGCCGTAGATGCCGAGGTCCTGGAGGTCCAGGACATCCGGTGAGGATTCGGTCAGCAGGTGGCTGGCGCGAGTGGTCACTTCGAGTGGCCCCTGGACCTCTGCGAGTGAGGCAAGCGAAGGTCCGATGAGGCACTTCGTGGAGATGTGGACCTGCTCTGCAGCTCTGAGGAGAGTCGGAAGGCTCTTGGGCCGGTTTCCGGCCTTCTCGTCATCGGGGATCAGCACGACGACGGAGTCGCCGACGGCGCCGAGCACTGCAGGCAGATTGATCGCACGGCACGCTCGGGCCAGGGCTGCGACGAGGTGGCCGAGCGCTTCGGCATGCGCCTGCCGAGGCACCGGCACGAACATGCACAGTGCATGGCGCTGTTGGGGTGCGAAGCCCAGCACTGTCGCGCGGGCCATGACGCTGTCGGGATGCATCATCGCCGCCGGAGAGAGCAGGTCCGACAACAGATCAGTGGCAAGGCGAGCCTCAGCCTGGGCCTGCTGGTCGACTCGACTGCATTCAAGGGCGATCAACAGCGCACAGCCCTCGATCACCCAGCGCTCGTCATCGTCGAATGTCTCTTCGTCTGGTCGAGCGGCCCAGAGGTACGCATGGTTGGCGTCTCCACTGGGCGCCGGCACCAAGCTCGCGGTCAGCCACGGCTCCGTGGGGAGGGTCAACAAACCTTCCGACGCGGTGACCAGGTCGTCCACGTCAGAGGCGTCCCCACGGTCGGCGATCGTGATCTGCTCGATCTGCTGGGCAAGCGGTGATCCCTGAGGCGCTGTGGCCAGTGTCGTGCCCTCCTGGTCTCTGATCACGACGGTCGCCGCCAACTCGATGGCGAGAAGCTGTGCCATCGCGTCGAGCCCGGCGCCGCGGAGGAGAAGGTTCATCAGTTCGCGCTGGATCGCGTGGAGGCGGTCGTTGCGCTCCTGCGTCGCGCTGAGTCCAGCATTGACCTGCGACAGCTGCCGATTGGCCTCCGCCTCGTTGTCTCGTCTCTTGGCGGCGTAGAGCGCTGCCGACGCGTGTTCGGCGAGCAGCGTGAGCCCACGCAACAGCGCCGGCGGGTAGGTCCGCGGCACGGTGCTGTACGCGGTGATCGTGCCGATCGCCCGGTCCTGGGCGTCGAACAACGGCACAGATGCGACCGCTCGAAAACCCTCACGCCCAGCGCGTTGAGACCACCGCTTCTGACTGGCCTCCTCAAAGACGTCGGTCGAGAACGCCGGCCGACCAGACAGGATCGCGCGCACAGTCGGCGGGCCCGTCGACGTGGTGCCCTCGTCCAGGCGCATCGGGGCGTCGTTCCACCACGCGATGTACTCGCTGGACAGCCCATGTGAGCCGGTCAGCCTGAGCGTTTCCCCGTCGGGCTGGAGCACGGTGATCGCGCACTGCGAGAAGTCCAGGAGCTCCACCACGTGGCGCGCGATCAACGATTGAACCCGCTCGAGGTCGGCGTCCGAGTTCATCGCACGAATGGTCTCGGCCATAGCGTGCATCCACGCTGTCAGCTCCTCGGAGTGAGGTGCGCCCTCCGCCATTTCCGGCTCCTTCAATAGATATCCACAAGAAGTTGCGGATTCTTTGTGGCACCAAACATGGCACATGCGGGGGTCGCGGACCAAGATCGCCTCGATGGCTGGTTCGAAGGCCGGGAGAGGAGGGGGCCGGTGACCGCGACGCATGCGGCGAAACCATTCGAGGGTCGCACCGCAATCATCACTGGTGCTGCCAGCGGAATTGGCCGAGCGATCACCCTGCGGCTTGCGGACGACGGCGCGCGCGTGCTCCTCATCGATCGAGAGTCCGAGCCGACGCGCCAACTGGCTGCGGAAGTCGACGGTGAGGCGTTGATCGTCGACCTCTCAGTGCCCGACATGCTGGACGATCTCTCGCTGGACGGCGAGATCGTGGTGCATTGCGCGGGACTGCAGTACGTCGCGCCGATCGAGCAGTTTCCAACTGCCCCCAATTCGCCCTCATGCAGCGGGTCATGGTCGAGTCACCCTTCCGCCTGACCCGCATGGTGCTGCCGGCCATGTACGAGCGTGGGTGGGGGCGCATCGTGCACGTCTCGTCGGCCCACGGGCATCGCGGCTCTGCCTACAAGTCCGCGTACGTTGCGGCGAAACACGCCATCGAGGGCCTCTCCAAGGTGATCGCGCTCGAGGGCGCCCCGCATGGCGTGACCAGCAACACCGTGGTGCCGGGATACGTGCGCACGCCCATGGTCGCCGATCAGATCGCAGCCCAGGCCGCGGCCCACGGGATCTCCGAGGATCAGGTCGTGACCGATGTGCTCCTCTCGCGCAGCGCAGTGCGGCGCCTGATCGAACCGGACGAAGTCGCAGCTGCTGTCGCCTACCTCTGCGGACCGGGCTCCGACTCCATCACCGGGTCGTCCCTGGTGCTCGACGGCGGATGGACGGCGGCATGACGAATCGACGTGAGAAGTCGCACCCGGTCCAGAAGTCCGACCACGGGCGCAGCGAACACTCCACGCCACTTGCGGAGGGCGACGCGCACCGGTTCCAACGAGTCGCTGTGGTCGGCGCGGGGTTGATGGGACGCAGGATCGCCGGAACGTTCGCTGCCGCCGGACTCGAGGTGACCCTCACCGATCGTCAAACCAACCTGCTCGAGGACGCCGGCCGTGAAGCCCGGTCGATCCTTGATGAGCGCGGCTCTGCGCACGGCACTGTCGAGGTGAGGAGGACCTTGGCCGAGGCCGTCGACGGTGTCGATCTCGTCACCGAGGCAGTGATCGAAGACCTTGGGGTCAAGAGGCGACTCTTCGCCGACATCACCGCGATCAACCCCAGTGCCATCCTCGCTTCCAACTCCTCGGTGCTGCCGATCTCCTTGATCGCCTCAGACCTGGACGACCGATCTCGGGCGATCGGCACTCACTGGTGGAATCCGCCCGATCTGATCCCGGTCGTCGAAGTCATCCCTGGCGAGCACACCAACCTCGTCACCGTTGCCGACGTCATGGCGCTCATGCGCCGCGTCGGCAAGGAGCCTGTATGGGTGCATCAGGACGTGCCTGGTTTCGTCGGCAACCGGCTACAGCACGCACTGTGGCGTGAGGCGATCGCACTGGTGGCAAACGGGGTCGCCGACGCCAAGACCGTAGACCTCGTCGCGCGCAAGACGATCGGGTTGCGGCTTGCCCAGATGGGTCCGATCGAGAACGCCGACTACATCGGACTCGAGCTGACGCGTGCGATCCACGAGGCGGTCTTCCCGGCCCTCGACAGGTCGACTGCGCCGAGCCCTTTGCTCGATGAGCTGCTCGCGGCCGGCAGACACGGGGCGGCGTCGGGCGGCGGATTCCTGAACTGGCCACCCGGGTCTCGCTCCGCCGCCGGCACGGCACTGGCGGCGCACGTGGGGGCAAGCATCGCTCGGGAGTCCGCCGACAGGCACGGGGACACACCGGTCGAAGCAAGCACGACAAGCACTCGGAGCGAAGGAGACACCTGATGACGTACACCTGGGCCGAGGGTCCGCAAGAGAAGGACCTGCAGTTCTACGACTTGTCCCACCCGTGGGGACACGGCGTTCCGGCCTGGCCGTACTTCGAGGACGTCAAGATCGAACGGCTCCACGGAATGGCGAAGAGCCGGGTGCTGACCCAGAAGATCACGACGGTGATGCATTCGGGCACACACATCGATGCTCCCGGCCACGTGGTCGAGGGCGCCCCGCTCCTCCACGAGATTCCCCTCCGCAACTTCTTCGGGACCGGTGTCGTCCTGGACGTCCCGAAGAACAAGTGGGAGGTCGTCACCGCCGAGGATCTCGAGAAAGCCGCTGCTCAGACGGAGGTTCGCGCAGGTGACTTCGTCATCGTCAACACCGGCTGGCACCGCAGGTACGCCGACTCCGCGGAGTACTACGCGTACTCCCCGGGCTTCTACAAGGAAGCCGGGGACTGGTTCGTGGAACGCAAGGTCAAGGCCGTGGGCTCCGATTGCCAAGCACTCGACCACCCACTGGGAACCGCCATCGGCCCACACGGTCCCGCAGCAGAAGCCGGAGGGCTGCTTCCTTGGGCCTCACGCGAGTACGAGGCAGAAACGGGCCGATCGGTGAGGGAAGACTTTCCCTTCTGGGAGCCCTGCCACAACGCGATCCTGAGCGCCGGCATCTACGGCTTCGAGAACATCGGCGGCGACCTGGACCAGGTGACCGGCCGCCGGATGACGTTCGCCGCCTTCCCCTGGCGTTGGGTCGGCGGGGATGGGTGCATCGTCCGGCTGGTTGCGATCGTCGACCCCACCGGCACCTACCGGATCGAACAAGGTTGACGCGCGTCCTGTTTCGTCGACCGCGCCCAGAACCATGGAGGCCCCATGAAGAACGTCGTCATCACCGTCGCGCCGACCGGCCCGATCGCATCGAAGAGCGACAACCCCCACCTCCCGACACAACCCCACGAGATAGCCGAACACGTCGCCCAGGCGCATGCGCTCGGTGCCTCCGTGGCACACATCCATCTGCGCGATGAGCAGGATCGACCCACCGCCGATCTGGACATCGCCCGCCGCACGATGGACCTCATCCGGGAGCGGTGCCCGATTCACATCCAGCTCTCCACGGGCGTAGGTCTGAGCGTTCCCTTCGAGGAGCGCGAGCAGCTCGTCGAGCTTCGTCCTCGGATGGCGACGCTCAATCCCTGCAGCATGAGCTTCGGTGGCGGTGAGTTCCGCAACCCGCCGCAGGACGTACGCCGGCTCGCAGCGCGGATGCTCGAATTGGGAGTCAAGCCCGAGCTCGAGATCTACGACACCGGGCACATCGACGCGTGTCTCCGGCTTCGCGACGAAGGTCTCTTGGCAGGCCCGCTCCAGTTCAGCATAGTGCTGGGCGTCGTGGGCGGTGCTGCTGCGACGGCGGACAACCTGTTGACGTTGGTGAACCGACTCCCGGACGCCTCGATCTGGCAGATCATCGCCATCGGGCGTTCCAACCTCCAGCTCACCGCCATGGCCCTCAGCCTCGGCGGCAACGCGCGCGCAGGACTGGAGGACACCCTCTATCTGCGCAAGGGCGAACTGGCGAAGGGCAACGAGCCACTGGTCGAACGAACAGTCCGGCTCGCGGACAGTCTCGATCGCGGTATCGCGTCGCCGGACGAGGCGGAAGCCATTCTCGGCCTGACGCCGATCAGGTGAACGCCATCCTGTCAGCCGAGAACCACGACCAGCGGAGGTGAGCACATGGACAAGGTGGCTGCCAGCCCCAGGGCTGCGGTGGCTGACATCGACAACGGCGCCTCCATCGTCGTTGGCGGCTTCGGGTTGTGCGGCATCCCGTCGGTGCTGATCGACGCGCTGCTGGAAACCGACGTGACCGACCTGGAGGCGGTGTCGAACAACTGCGGCGTCGACGACTGGGGGCTGGGCAGACTGCTCAGCGCCGGCCGGATCCGTCGCATGACGTCGTCCTATGTAGGCGAGAACAAGGAGTTCGCCCGCCAGTACCTTGCAGGCGAGCTCGAGGTGGAGCTCGTTCCCCAGGGGAGCCTCGCCGAACGAATGCGTGCAGGGGGATCCGGAGTCGCCGCGTTCTTCACCGCGACCGGAGTGGGCACCCAGGTCGCCGAAGGGGGACTGCCGTGGAGGTACGCAACCGACGGCTCGGTGGAGCTCGCGTCCCCGGCCAAGGAGATCCGCGTGTTCGGGGGCCGCGAGTTCGTGCTGGAGGAGGCGATCGTCGCGGACTTCGGGCTGGTGCGGGCGTGGAAGGGCGACCGGCACGGCAACCTCGTCTATCGCGACTCCGCGCGCAACTTCAACCCGCTGGCGGCGATGTGCGGGCGGGTCACGATCGCCGAGGTCGAGCACCTGGTCGAGCCAGGTGAGATCGACCCGAACAACGTGCACACGCCCGGGGTGTTCGTGCAGCGGGTGGTGGCTTTGAGCCCGGAGCAGGCGGCGGACAAGCGGATCGAGAAGGCAACGGTCCGGGAGCGTCCGCAGGAAGCAGGTGCGTGATGGCCTGGACTCGTGAGCAGATGGCCGCGCGGGCGGCCTCGGAGCTGACCGACGGGTCGTACGTCAACCTCGGGATCGGGCTGCCGACGCTGGTGCCGAACTATGTCGCCGACGACGTCGAGCTGGTGCTGCAGTCGGAGAACGGCATCCTCGGGGTCGGGCCCTACCCGTACGCCGGTGAGGAGGATGCCGACCTGATCAACGCCGGGAAGGAGACGGTGACGATCAGGCGGGGCGCGTCGTTCTTCGACTCGGCCACCTCGTTCGGGATGATCCGTGGTGGCAAGATCGACGCCGCGATCCTCGGCGCGATGCAGGTCTCGGCGACCGGCGACATCGCGAACTGGATGATCCCCGGCAAGATGGTCAAGGGCATGGGCGGGGCGATGGACCTCGTCCACGGCGCGAAGCGGGTGATCGTGCTGATGGAGCACGTCGCCCGCGACGGGTCCTACAAGATCGTCAACGAGTGCTCGCTGCCCTACACCGGCCGCGCCGTGGTCCAGCGGATCATCACCGACCTGTGCGTGATCGACGTCCGACCCGACGGGCTCCATCTCGTCGAGCTCGCCCCGGACATCACCGAGGACGAGGTCCGCGCGAAGACCGAGCCGCGCTTGATGTCCGCATGACCGGCCCGGCGACCGAGGCGGTCTGGTTCCAGGTTGCTGAATACGTCAGACGCACGAGGCGTGGTTCGGCGATCTGCCGGGTTCATGCGAAGACCTTCGGAACGACGACCACCGCGTGCGGCATGCTCGCGGTGAGCATGTTGCGCGAGTGGGAACTGCCCAAGGTCGGCGCCCTGGACGAGGCATGCGCAGAATGCCACCGGATCCTCGCCCGGGCCCGTGGTGCGCGCCGTCACGTCACGTCACGTGCTGACGCGCCAGCCAACTGGCCGCTTCCGGGCGAGCTTCGCGCCTAGGCGTCCACATCGCCGTCGCTGCCGACACTCGGCCACGTCTCTCGATTGCGGCCGAGGCGCGTGCCGCCGACCACGCAGCCGCGGTGAGGCGCGCTCGGACAGCCGTTGTAAATCACCACAACGCATTGGCGGAACCTTGTTGAGACCGCCATGGACTGGCCTCTGGACCGGCTGTGACGATGCTCTCATCGGCCACGGACTCAGGCCGACCGAGAAGGAGGTGGGACCGACCCATGACTGACACACCGCGTCCAGATCGTGCGGTCCCCAACCTCCCATCGCCAGCCGTCGAGGTCCGGGGGATGTCGAAGTCCTTCCCGGGCACGAAGGCGCTCTCGAACGTCGACCTCGACCTGACGACAGGCGAAGTCCACTCGCTGGTGGGCGGCAACGGCTCGGGAAAGTCGACCTTGATCAAGATTCTCTGCGGGATCTACCAGGGCGACGAAGGCGGGACAGTCCGCGTTGGCGACGCCGAGTGCGCGTCGGACCGAACTACGCCTGAGTTTGCGCGTGAGGCCGGGATCCACGCCGTGCATCAGGACCTCGGCGTCTTCCTGGACATGTCGGTGACCGAGAACCTCGCACTGGGTCATGTCTACCCGACCAGGGCCCGCACACAGATCGACTGGAAGTTCCTCCGCGCGCGGGCCGGCGAGCTGATCGAGCGCTTCGAGATCAATGCGCACCCGGGTACGAAGCTCCGTGACCTCGGCCAAGCGGCGCGAACCCAGGTTGCCATTGCGCGCGCACTACAAGCTCAGAACGACGGCGCTCGGGGCCTGCTGATCCTCGATGAACCGACGGCCTCGCTACCCGTGCATGAGGTGGAGCTCTTGCTGGACACGTTGCGCCGGTACGCGTCTCAGGGGCAGTCGATTCTGTACATCAGTCACCGGCTCGACGAAGTCTTGTCGCTGTCCGACCGGATCTCGATCCTGCGAGATGGCCGGCGCATCGAGACCTTCGAGAACCGGGGCATTGATCAGGACGATCTCATCGAGCGGATGATCGGACGCCCGATCGGTGAAGTGCTCCTGCACATGCCGGACGTCACCGACGCTCGGCCGATGCTCGAGGTCCGGGGCTTGACGGCCGGCCCCCTCCAGGACGTCAGCCTCACCGTGGCGCGGGGGGAGGTCCTGGGAATCGCGGGGCTGCTCGGCTCCGGGCGTACGGAAATCCTCCGCGCAGTCTTTGGAGACCTGCGCGTTGACTCTGGTGCCATGACCCTCGGCGGCACGCCGATCAAGCTGTCGAGTCCGGCGGACGCCAAAGCCGCCGGAATCGCGTTCGTTCCCGAGGACCGCGCCGGGGAGGCATCCTTTCCGGACCTGTCCGTCAGCGCCAACATCGCCTCAGCGACGCTGGGCGAGTACTGGTCGTGGAGGCGACCCTGGATTGCGAGTCGCCGGTTGCAGCGCGAGACCACGGCGTTGATGACCGAGTTCAGCGTCAAAGCGGCATCGGATGGGTCGCTGCTCTCCACGCTTTCGGGCGGCAACCAGCAGAAGGTCGTACTAGCCCGGTGGCTGCGACGCAAGCCGCGTCTGCTCCTCCTGGACGAGCCAACGCAGGGAGTCGACGTCGGTGCAAGGGCCGAGATCTACGGCCTCGTCCGTGCCGCGGTACGGGAAGGCGCGTCCGTCATCCTCGTTGCTTCGGACTTCGAGGAACTCGCTCTCGTCACGGATCGCGTGATCGTCATGGCGGAGGGCCGCGTGGTCGGCGAGCTGCGTCCTCCGCACATCTCGGCCGACAGGCTGCTGCAGCTCGCCACTCCGAGTCGATCGAAGGAAGATCATGTCGCGTAGGCCCCAGCGCTCCTTCGGGACGAATGTCTTCAGCGCCCTCGAGCGGGGCGGGCTTCCCGTCTTGCTCCTCCTGGTGTTCGGGTTCTTCGTCGCGAACCCTTCGACAGGGACCGTCTTCACCAGCGACGCCAACGTGAAGAACGTGCTCAGCAACCAGGCCGTCACCGGCCTTGTGGCGCTGGCCATGGTGATCCCACTCGTCGCGGGAAACTTCGACTTGTCCGTGAGCGCAACCACTGGTGTGGCGAACGTCGCCATGGCATCCGCGGTCGGCACACACCAATGGCCGATCGCGCTCGGCATCGTCGTCGTGCTGGTCGTCGGAGCCCTCATCGGATTGGTCAACGGGTTCTTGATCGCCGGCCTCGGACTGAACGCGTTCGTCATCACGCTCGGCGTCTACACGCTTCTCGGGGGTCTCGTTCTGCTGTACACGAACGGCTCGTACATCTCGAAGGGCATCCCCACGTCGTTCGGCGCCTGGGGGTCTCAGACATGGCTGGGCGTCCCTCGCCCGTTCGTCCTGCTCATCTTGGTTGCGCTGGCGGCTTGGTATCTGCTGATGAACACGCCGTTCGGCCGGTACCTGGAGGCAATCGGGTCGAACGAGCGCGCAGCACGGCTCGTCGGGATCAATGTCGATCGCGCCGTCTGGACCAGTTTCGTACTGTCGGGAATCGTCGCGGCCGCTGCTGGTGTGCTCCAGACCTCGCGTGCGGGCAGCGCCAGCGCGGACACGACCAGCGCGTTCCTGCTGCCCGCAATGACCGCGGTGTTCCTGGGCGCGACGACGCTTCGTCCCGGCCAGTACAACATCTGGGGCACGGTCATCGGCGTCTACTTCGTCGCGGTCAGCGTGAACGGCTTCACCCTGCTCGGCGCACAGAGCTGGGTCCAGCCCGTGTTCGACGGCGCCGCGCTGATCATCGCGGTGGGGCTCACCACGTTCATGAAGCGAGCGCGAGACAAGGGCCATGAGGGGCGCGTCTCCGAAGACCGTGCGGCACCTCAGGACGGCTCCGACTCCCCATACGCCGAGACACCGCGTTCGGTCGGCGTCGGGAACTAGATCGATCGGTGCCGGGTGCAGCCGGCGAAAAGGACTCGGGACACATCAAGGAAAGGGATGGAAATGGGTAGGTCACACGGCAACTCGAGCGGAGGGCGTCCGCGCCAGCTCATGGGCGTCGCGCTTCTCCTGGGCTCGGCACTCGCGTTGGGGGCCTGCGGCGCCGGCTCGGGTTCAGATGCGACCGCGGCGCCGGCGGGAGGCAACGTGAGTCCGACGACCACGTACGCGAAGGGCGTCCCGACACTGCAGCAGCTGTACGCCGGCAATGAGGGGACTCCGCCGACATCGGGTCCGAAAGCCAAGGCCGGCGCGAAGGTCATCTGGGTGTCGTGCGGCGGTGAGACACCGGGTTGCGCCAAGCCCGCAGACTACTTTCTCGAGGCTGCCAAGTCGCTGGGCTGGAGCGCCAGCGTCGTCGACGGAAAGCTCAATGTGAACAACGGGTTCTCGAACGCCATCCGAACCGCGATCGCGCAGAAGCCGGCGGCGATCATTGCTCACGGCATCAACTGTGTCGAGGCGAAGTCCGCGCTCGAGGAAGCGAAGGCCGCAGGCATTCCGCTGATCGAGGCGTCGTCCGTCGACTGCCCCGGCGGCTCGCTCTACAGCCAGAAGGAGATCTTCTCCGAAAGTGCTCGGGACACCACGCAGTTCTACGAGGAGTTCGCCACCAAGCAGGCTGACTACGTGATCGATCAGACGCAGGGCAAGGCGAAGGTGATCCTGCTGGAGTTCCAGGGCCCGTGGGGCAAGTCCATGGGCGACGCATGGCGGCGTGAGTTCGCCAAGTGCAAGGGATGCCAGATCGTCGACACGATCAAGTTCGAGGGCAATCAACTCGCGCCCAACGGCCCGGTCAACCAGCAGTTCACCACCGACCTTGTGAAGTACCCGCAGGCGAACGCGGCGGTCCTTGCATTCGACACGCTCGCCACCTACACCGGACTGCCGAAGGCGGTGGTAGACGCGGGCCGCGCCAAGGACCTGCTGATGGTCGGAGGCGAGGGCTTCGCGGCTGCCACGGAGCTGATCAGGTCTGGTCAGGGCCTCTCGGCCGATGGTGGAGCATATGACAACCGCTGGGCCTCCTGGGCGATCGCCGATGAGACGAATCGTCTCCTCAACGGCGCGCCGGCTGTCCCGGAAGGGATCGGCTTCACGGTGATCGACAAGGATCACAACATGCCGCCATCGGGGTCTGACTACTTCAGCAACGTCGACTATCGCGGCGCGTACACGAAGGTGTGGACTGGCGAGTAGACGGCGGCATCGCCGGATCGGCGGTGGACGGATCGTGGACGTCCACCGCCGCAGTCTTGATGGAGCGTAGAGCCGCCAGCTGGTCCCCAGGACAAGCGCAGAGATCCGGCCGATGCATGGCCCGTGACCGATCGTTCGGAGGAGAGCGAATCACATGACCGTGAATGGAACCCTCAAGGTCGAAGACGCCGACGGAATGCGGATCGAGTGGGACGCGCCGATCGTCATGGATGACGGGGTGACTCTGCGGGCAGACGTCTATCGTCCACCGGCGAGTGGGCCGGACCACCGCGTGCCGGCCATCATGAGCATGGGGCCCTACGGCAAGAATCTCCGCTTCCAGGATGCGCCCTACACCGTGCTGTGGGACGCGATGTGCGAGAAGTATCCCGACGTTCCTCGAGGCTCGACCAACAAGTACCAGGCCTGGGAAATCGCCGATCCCGAGAAGTGGGTTCCCCACGATTACGCCATCGTCCGCGTCGACTCTCGCGGCGCCGGGCGTTCCGAGGGCTTCATGGACTGCTTCAGCGCTCGCGAGATGCGCGACTACCACGACGCCATCGAGTGGGCCGCAGCCCAGCCTTGGTGCAACGGCAAGATCGGGCTTCTCGGCATCTCGTACTACGCCATCACCCAGTGGCGTGTCGCTGCACTGAATCCTCCGCACCTGGCCGCGATCTGCCCATGGGAGGGCGCCAACTCGTGGTACCGAGACGCCGCATACCACGGCGGGATCTACTCAGACTTCCTGGAGCGCTGGTTCCCGCTTCAGTGCAAGGAGGTGCAGTTCGGCCTCGGAAGCCGTGGCAAGAAGGACCGTACGACGGGGATGTGGGTGTCCGGCGACATCGACCTGACGGATGAAGAATTGGCTGCGAACCGTGCCGAGATGGGTCGCGAGCTGCGCGAGCACCGGTTCGACGACGAGTGGTTCGCCGAGCGGACAGCAGATCTCTCGCAGGTCCGAGTACCTGTCCTCTCCTGCGGCAACTGGGGCGGCCAGGGGTTGCACAACCGCGGCAACGTGCGCGGATTCATCCACGCGGCGTCAACCGAGAAGTACCTCGAGATGCACGGCCTCGAGCACTGGACCCTCTTCTACACCGACTGGGGTGTCAGCCTTCAGCGCCGGTTCTTCGACCAGTACCTGAAGGGCCAGGGTGACTGGAAGGAGACGGCAGCACCGGTCCAGCTCCAGGTGAGGTACGCCGGGGAGAAGTTCGTCCCACGTGACGAGCAGGAGTTTCCCCTCGCACGAACCGAGTGGACGCAGCTCTATCTGGACAACAGCGGTGACTCGCTGACCTGGGAGGCCCCGGAGATCGAGGCGGCACAGGAGTACCGCGCGTTCGGCGACGGGGTCACCTACTTCACCCCGCCGTTCGACGAGCCGACCGAGATCACCGGTCCGATGGCCTGCCGGTTGTGGCTTTCGAATTCCACGGAGGACACCGACGTCTTCCTCGCTCTGCGACTCTTCGACCCAGCAGGTAACGAGGTGACGTGGCACGGCGCCAACGAGCCCAAGGCGCCCATCTCACTGGGTTGGCTCCGTGCCTCCCACCGCAAGCTCGACCACGAGAAGAGCGAACCCTGGATGCCCTACCACCCACACCAGGAGCGCGAGCCCATGGTGCCCGGCGAGGTCTACCCTCTCGACGTCGAGATCTGGACCGCCAGCTGCGTCGTCGAACCCGGCTATCGTCTAGCGCTGAGCGTCCTCGGTCGCGACTTCGACCACGGACTCGGCAGTTCGCCGTCGCACATCGGGATCGACATGCACGGCTCGGGACTCTGGAACCACGCCGTGCCGGAGGATCGGCCGGCCGAAATCTACGACGGACACGTCGCGGTGTACACGGGCGGAGCGCGCGCGTCACACCTGCTGCTCCCCGTGATCCCCACGGCGCGCTAGATGACCGACCGGCTTCTCATCAAGGGCGGGACCATCATCACGATGGACCCCAGGATCGGCGACCTCCGAAGAGGAGACCTGCTGATCGAGTCGGGCCGCATCCTCGCCGTCGGCCCTTCCCTCGAGGCCGACTGTGAACGGATCGATGCCGAGGGCATGGTCGTCATTCCCGGGCTCGTGGATGCGCACCGTCATCTCTGGTACACCGGCGTCCGCGCATGGGGGATGGACTCCGTCTTCGCCGACATGGTCTCCGGGCTCTGGCCCAAGCTGGCCCGTCACTACTCCGCCGAAGACCTGTACGTGTGCAACAAGGTCGGGATCCTGGAGGCATTGGACAACGGCATCACGACTGTCTTCGACTGGTGTCACGTGATCAATACCCCCGAGCATGCAAGGAGTGCCCTGAAGGCACACCTCGAGCTTCCCCATCGAGCGGTGTTCGCGCTCGGTGGGTCGATGCAACGGAAGCTCGCTGAGTTCGACGGGGTCGTCGAGAACGGTGACTCCTGGGACATGGCGCGCGAGTTCAGGGAAGGCCCACTCGCGGACCACGACCGAATCACCTTGGCCCTGGCAATCCAGGGTCCAGAGACATCGTCCCTTGAGATCACCCGGGCCGACATCGCGATGGCACGACGCCTCGACGTCCCTATCAGCATGCACATCGATGTGCTCGCCGGCCAACCCTCGAAGCGCGGCATCGCCGCTCTACATGCCGGCGGTGAGCTCGACAGCGACATGCAGTTCGTCCATTGCTGCGCGACCGACGACGACGAGTTCGCGATGATCGCCGAGGCCGGGGGGCGGGTCGCGGTCAGCCCGATGTGCGAGATTGCACTCGGGTTCGGTGAGCCACCGATCGCTCGCATGCTCGACGCCGGACTTCGGCCCGGGTTCGGCGCGGACGCCGTCTGTGCGGCAAGCGGCGACCAGTTCGACGAAGCCCGGACCGGGTTGTTGTCCCAGCGGATGAGCGCCACTCGGCAGAGAAACGTGTCGGGCAGGGTGGTCGACGAGTTCTCGCAGTTGCGCTATAGCACCGGGCAAGCGCTGGCCGCGATCACCTCGGACGCCGCGCACGCATGCTGGCTGGAGGACGAGGTCGGATCGCTCACCCCAGGCAAGGCCGCAGATGTGGTTCTGCTGCGCTCCGATCGCCTCAACCTTTCGCCCTTGACCGACGTCGTCAAGACGCTGGTCGGCAATGCGCACGGTGCCGACGTCGACACGGTGCTGGTGGGCGGCAGGATCGTCAAGCGCGATGGAGAGCTGCTCGGCGTGAACCGGGCGGCGGTGACAGCGGAGCTCGAGGCGATGCGAGATCGCGTGTTTGCCCTCGAATGCTCGGAGGACGTGCAGCCACCGCTCTGACGAGCTCGAGGCCGCTGGTCGCGGCCGACTCTGACGCCCGGCCACGAGGTCGCAGGTCACTCACAGGCGCGATGAAGCGCAAGAGGAAGGGCACATGCGAGAACCAAAGCTTTCAATCTGCGAGTTCACGACACCGAACACGACGTTCGAGGAGGACCTCGCGCTGTATGTATCCGTCGGCGCCGGAGGGATTGGCTTGATCGAGGACAAGCTGCGCCGCGGACAGGAGACCGAACAGATCGCCGCCTTCCGGGACAGCGGACTGAGCGCGACCGTGTGCATCCCGACAAGCATCGGCGTTCTTCCGGTACGCCCCGCGCTCGCCTACTCCGGGCCTGATGATCCCCACATACGTCTCCAACTCATGAAAGCCAGCATCCGACGGTTGGGCGCGTTCAATCCGGACTGCATCGTCGTCATCACGGGATCCGAGGACGGTTACGTCGCTGCTGAAGCGAGAGCCATCGTCGTCAATGGCCTGCGCGAAGCTGCCGCGGTGGCCGCGGACATGGGAACGCGGCTGGCGTTGGAGCCGTGCCGTGGAGACACCGGCTTCGACGGCTCGTTCGTGCGGAGCCTCGACGCTGCGCTCGACCTCGTCGATGAGATCGACAGCCCTCATGTCGGAATCTGCTACGACGTGTACCACCACTGGGACGAAGACGAGATCGTTGCGCGCACGGAATCCGAAGCAAGAAGGATCTTCGGTGTGCAGGTCAACGACTGGAGAGAGCCGCCCCGGTCTCTCGCCGATCGGCTGCTTCCTGGCGACGGAATCATCGACCTTCCAGCCTTGGTCGCGGCATTGAGTCGCGGCGGCTTCGTTGGTTGGTACGACCTGGAGGTCTTCTCCGATGATGGCCGCTGGGGTACCGATCTACCCGACTCGCTCTGGAAGCTCCCAGCGAAAGAGGTTGCCAGCCGGGGCCTCGAACGCATGGTGGCTACTTGGCAGGCAGCTGCGCTCCTTGCCACCAATCCCTGACCGTGCGATCGCACGGGATCTCGCGGACCGTGCCCCTGACGTGCCCCCGCTCGTGCGAAAACGGCCCTGACGAGCCATCACCAACCACCCCGATTCACGCTCAGGACAGGGTGTCCTGGCCGTCGTCCGAGGGCTCGGATCGATCTTGTAATGAGGATGTCGCACGGTCGACTCCTGTCCGGCTCTGGGCTGAACCGCTGGTCATAGCGTTGCGAGCTTGTCGAAACCACGCGCGCATTTCCGGCCCGCGCCCCGTCGTGCCCCCCGGGAAGCTGCGGCCCAGGACGCGGCGCGCAGCAGCTGCGGACTACTGCAAGCAGTTCCCGACCGAGCCGGGAAGTTCTTCCTTGTGGACCATGACCGGCGAGCGGCATCATCGAGATTCTCCCCGTTCGGTCGGAGCGGCGCACTCCCCCAGGGGGTTCAGATGGACGCAGACTTCTTGCTGGAACGGGCCGCGGACCTTGCGGTGCTCGGGATCCACCTCCACGACTTCGACATCGTGGGTGGCACTGCGACCTCGTCCTCCGCCGAGGCTTGCATCGTGCTGGTCCTGCCACCGCAGCACGTCCAGGAGCAGACGGTCCCGGCCGTCCCTCGCAATGCCGATGTCCTGGTCGGCGAGCTGGCCGGCACCAGTCGGCTGGCGTACGCCGTCGCCCCGGGCACGGTCGTGACGCTGACGGGCGAGGGTGTGCTGGGCGCTTGCACGACCCTCCGAGCCGGGGGGAGCGGTCCTCTCGACACCTCGATCGAGCTGCCGTCCCGGCTCGCGCTGGGGCCGTTGGCAGCGGTGAGCCAGCACCCGGCGACGCCGTTGACGAGCGCGGCCGTGGCCGGCGTGTGGCTGGCGCGGCTGTCGTCCCGGGGCTCGGGACCGCTGGCGCTCCGTGCCCTCGACCCCCAGCTTGCCGGCACGGCGGACGGCGTACCCGACCCGTCCCTGAGCGCCGACCAGCGCGCCAAGGTCGCAGCGCAGGCCACCGACGCAGTACCCATCCGCGCGACGCGTCTGGAGGTGACGACCCGCGGCGGCAACCTGACCGCGGACGGTGAGTGGGACGGCATCTCCTGGTCGCACCGGGTGACCGGCGGCCGTGACCAGTACGTCCGCTTGGACGAGCGGGTGCTGCTGTATCCCTTCGGCTTCCACGCCGTGCTGACCACGCTGACCGAGCGCGACCCCGACGTCAGCGGCGTTCTGCCCGGGGGCCCGGCGGCACTGCGGCGCACGGTGACGCTCCGGATCGGCGACCCCGTCCACGCGACCGGCGACGGCTCGGCGATGAGCCGCACCTTCCCCTTCGACCGGGTCGAGGTGACCAGGCCCCTCTTCGAGGGACTCGGGACGCCCGAGCCGAGCTACGTGCACACCCGGGTCACCCCCGACACCCAGGCCCTGGTCGACGAGTCCCGCGCGCTGACTGACGACGCCGCGGCCCAACGGGCGGTCTGGGGTCCCTATGTCGACTGGCAGGTCCGTGACTACGAGGACCTGCGCCGCCGTGGGGACGGGCGGGTCGACCAGCTCTACGCGGCATGGGCCGAGCAGAGCGCGGCCGCCGGCGATCTCGGCTGGCTGGCGGACGAGGACGCGGCATACGCCGCCGCCGCGGACCGCGCCGCCGCGATCGACGACCAGATCAGCCATCTCCAAGGCGGCTTCGAGGGGCCCGACGGTCCCGATCCCTCGGTCTCGGCCCAGATCGCCGAGCTGAACCAGCAGGCCAGCGCCTTCTGGGACGAGGCTCGGGCGCACAGCGTCCCGTTCGAGACCGGCGAGCGGATCCGCGCCCGGGCGCGCGCAGCCGACGCGGTCGTCGCCTCCTTGGTCGACAACCTGGCCGGGTCGTTGGGTCAGCCGCGCGACGTGTGGGACGCCGTCTACTACGACCTCGACCCCGCGATCTCGAGCGCGGCGCAGACCTGGCTGGACGAACAGGACCGGATCGCCGACCTGGACCGGCAGGTCCGCGAGATCACCGCTCTCCAGCACTCCGAGACCATCACGGCCTGGCCGACGTCCGCGGCCGGCGGTCGGCTGCAGTTCCCGGTGCGGCTGAGTCGCGGCGAGCAGGTCGTCGACGTGCGCATGCCGATGATGCTGGTCTACGACTACTCCGTGCCGGACGCGCCGGAGTTCGGGCTGCCGGCCTACCACTCGCTGGACGACCCCGATCTGCCCGCCGCGCTCGATCTGGCCTGGGCCGGCTCGGAGCTCCAGGGGGTCCTGCCGGCCGGTGGCTCCCAGATCGACGTCGGCTGGGTGCGCCTCGACGTGGTGGGAGCCGCGGCGCCCAAGCCGTCGGACGTCCACGTCGTACGCACCCTCAACCTGGTCGGCGGGCTGGGGATCGGCGACGCCCTCTTCACCCCCAGCCTGGGTCGGGCCGCCTCGGAGGGATCACGGGGACGGTGGGCGATGCACGTCGACCTCCCCGAGGTGCAGGCCCTGACCGGCCTCAGCGCCGAGGACTCCTCGGCCTGGGTGTCGTTCTCCGCCGACTACCTCGAGCACGGTGACGCGGCGCAGGTCCTCTTCGACATAGACGGCGACGTGGAGGTCGACTTCACCCATGCCTCGAACCGCTCGGGTGGTTTGGCGGCACTTCAGCTCGTCGCCGACGGGATCTCCCGCGACCACGGCCCCGTGCAGGTCGCCGGCCTGCTGGCGGACCCCGACCCCGCCGCCCTGCTCGGCGACGCCGCCACCCTGCTCGGCTTCAAGCTGCACGACCTGCTCGCGCTCACCCCTGACCTCAAGCCGCCGACGATGGTCTCCGAGGTCGTCGAGGGCGGCCCGCCGCGGATCCGGATGGAGTGGCGGGCCGGGCCGCTGGGTGACCTGCTGGCGTTCAGGCCCAGCGCCGACAGCCACGTGTCGCTGACCGTGCTCGCCCAGGTCGACGGGACGCTCATCGACTGCGCCGTGGGAGCGTTCGCGCTGCAGTTCCCCTTCGACGGCGACCCGTTGGTCCGGCTGGACTTCGGCGGGCTGCGCTTCCACCAGCAGACGACGTACGGCGTCGACGTCACCCCGGGTGTGGGTCTCGGATCCTCGCCCGGCGTGTCACTGGATCCCACCGGCCAGGTCACGACCCACCCGCCGACCCTGGACATCGACTTCCGGAGCATCGACTTCCTGGGGCCGCTGCAGCTGCTCGAGACCCTGCAGGACGCGGTCGACCTCGCCGGCAACGTGCCCGGCATCCGGGCCACCCCGACCGGCGTCACGGCGTCGTACGCCGTGCCGGTCCCGCCGGTGTCCTGCGGCGTCTTCTCGCTGAGCAACCTGTCCTTCCACAGCGAGGTCGACGTGCCGTTCGACCAGCGACCGGTCACCGTCTCGATCGGCTTCGCCAGCCGCGACAAGCCCTTCTCGCTCAGCGTGCTGTCCTTCGCGGGCGGGGGGTACGTCGACGTGCGCATCGACGCCGACGGTCCAGCGATCGAAGCGTCGCTCGAGTTCGGAGCCCAGCTGTCGGTCGACTTCGTCGTCGCGACGGGGGAGGTCCACGCGCTGGGCGGTGTGCAGTACAACCAGGACGGCAACCACGTCGGCATCACCGGCTACCTCCGTATCGGGGGGAGCCTGGAGATCCTGTCGGTCGTCTCGGTGTCGGTCGAGCTGCGGATCGCGCTCGCCTACGACATCACTCCCAGGCCGCGCCTGGTCGGGCGCGCGACCCTCGTCCTCGAGATCGACCTCACGCTGTGGTCGGACAAGGTGGAGATCGACAGCGGCGAATGGGTGCTGCAGGGCGGCGGGTCGGACGGTCCGGAGATCGAGGCGGCGCTCGAGCAGCCCGGCGGCGTCCTCGACGACCCACCGACGGCCTTCGCCGCGCTCGACGAGCCGGTCACGGACGAGGAGCTGGCCCGCTGGCAGGCCTACCGCGCGAGCTTCACCGGAGGTGCCCGATGAGCGAGCTGATGCTGGTCAGCGTGCCGGGTGTCCGGCTGGACGACGACGGTGCGCTGCTGCGGGTGCTGCTGGTGCCCCGGCTCTCCGGGGGCGGGGCCACCCTCGCGTCGTACGGCCTGGCGAACTGGCCCCAGCGGCTGACGGAGGCGCCCTCGCCGATGGTGGTGCGGCTGCGCACCGCTGCCGGTCAGGACCTTCCGCCCGTCGAGGCGGTGGTGCGCCACGACGCCCAGCCGGAGGTGTGGCAACAGTTCTTCGGCCGGATCACGGTCACGCCGTACGCCGGCACAACGACCTATCCGCGAACCTCGGTGACCCCGACCGGGCAGCACGCCGACGACGTCGACGGCGCCTACCGGGCGACGGTCCGAGCGGTCGGCGACCCGGCGACGGTCGATGCCCAGCTGGCCGCTCTGCAGTTCCAGCCGGCGCCGCCCGAGCCCGACACCACCGCGCCCGTCCCGGCCGCCACCGACCCGGACTTCCACCGGGTGGTCGCCCTCATGCGGCAGCACCCGGTCGTCCTGCGGGCGCTGGGCCTCATCGTCGACCTCCGCGTGCCACGGGCCTCGATCACGGCGTGCGGAGCCGGAGGCGAGGTCGCGGTCGAGTGGCCCCGGCCGCCGGTGGACTTCGCTGGGGTGGTCTCGCCCCGGACGGCGTTCGTGGTGCGTCAGGGCCGGTTCTTCGCCGCGCCGGCCACCGAGCAGGTCGCCGGCGCGACGACGGTCGTCGGCACGGTGGTCGACGGCATGGTCGACCTGACCCGCGCCAGCGAGGTCACTGACCCCGTCACCGGGGAGACCACCGTGCGGCCCGACTGGGCCGTCCACACCTTCGACGTCGACGCCGCCGTCGCCCGTCTCGCCGACGCGAAGCTGGCGTCGGTCAGGGAGCGACGCCGCACCGACGGGAGCGACGCCGCACCGGATCCCGCCGCGCCCAGCGGAGCGGTGATGCCGGCCCTGCGGACCGTCGGGCTGCAGCTGGTTCACCGACGTCGGGGTGAGTGGTACGCCGACCGGCAGGCCCGGGCGGAGAGCAACGCGGGTGCCGCGAGGCGGGCTCGCGGTGGCGCGAGCGCCCTTCCCGTGCTCACCGCCGACGACCTCGTGCTGGGCTACCGGCTCGACGTGCGCTACAGCGGCTCGGACTGGCACTCGATGATGCGGCGGGCGGCGCACTACACCGTCAACGACGTCACCATCGGGCCCGGCCGGATCTTCGAGGAGGGCCACCTGCCGGCCGCCGCCGGAGTGAAGGGCACGGGCGACGAGGTCTACGCCGACGGCGTGGTCGTCCGCTGGGAGGGGCACCGTCTCTCGCTGCCGCGACCAACGCTCGACGGTCGGCCGGCGCGCGCCGCGGTCGTCCACGACGGGCCCTACCGCTTCGCCTGGGAGCACGACATCGACGACACGGAGCCGTTGGCCCGGCCCGAGCTGCGCTTCGGCGACGGCTACCAGCTACGGCTGCGGGTCGTCGACCTGGCCGGTGGCGCCCTCGGCGTCGCCGACGTCGCGGGGGACACCGCCGCGAGCGAGCTGATCACCTACGCCCGGCACGAGCCGGTCCTGCCGCCCGAGATGCCTCCGCCCGCGGGGCTGCTCGACGTGGCCGTCGACGACCAGGGGCGTCGGCGCCCCCACGTCGACACCGACCGCCTGGGCCCCGGCGGCTCGTTGACCCGGCTGGTCGTGCGCAGCGACCCGTCCGGGGCGACGCCGGCCACGGTGGCCGACCTCGCGGCGTCGTACCCCGCCAACGACAGCCGGCTGCTCCTGCCGCCGGCGGCGACGTTCACCCTCGCCGAGTGGGACGACCGACTCAACGGTGTCGGGCCGGAGACCTGGCGGCTGGTCCGTCGCGCCCGCGCGGTGCCGCGCTCGAGCGAGGTCCCGCAGTCCGGTCGTCATTACACGTGGGTGCCCGACGCGGCGGCCGACAGCGTGTCGCTGACCACCCGCCCGGTCTCGCGCCGGCTCGCTCAGAGCGGCCCGTCGCTCGCCGACTGGGACACCGCGGCATGGCCGGACCACGCACCCAAGCAGGTACGCGTGATCGGCGTCGAGCCGGGCGCGATCACCGAGCCGCGGGTCAACTGGGAGTCGCCCGTGCGCGGTGAGGTCCGGCTGCCACCGGCCGGGCGTGCCGTCCTCGAGGTGTCGTCGGCGGTCGAGGCGCGCTACTTCCAGCGGTTCGCGGCCAGCGCCTGGGCCCCCGTCGACAGCTCGGCCCAGCGAGCGGTGGTGACCGGGCGACACCCCGTCGTCACCCCGGCGCTGCGACTCGAGGTCGTGCACGCCGTACGGGCACCGCTCGGCAAGCCGACCGGGACGCTCGAGGCGGTGCGCGACGACGGCGACCTCACCGCCGAGCTCGTGGACAAGGCGAACCCACGCCTGGGGATCGACCGGGACAGCACGGCCCAGGTCGACGTCGCCGCGTCCTGGCAGGAGTGGGCCGACCCCGGCCCGGCTGCCCCGCCCGACGCGCCGGTCTCGTCACCGGTCGCCCACTCGGTCGGGTCCTTCCCGGTCGACATCGACGCCGCAGTGCTCCCGCCGATCATCCACCGCTTCGGCGACACCCGCCATCGCCTGGTCACCTACCGGTTCGCCGCGCACAGCCGGTTCCGGGAGTTCTTCGCCGCCACCGACCCGGAGTCCGCGTTCGTCCAGGAGGCGGAGTTTCGCACCTGTCCACGTGCCGAGCACGGTACGTCCCGACGCTCCGGTGGTACTCGCCGTCACCCCGGCCTTCCGCACCGACGTCGGGGTCGAGCTCGGGACCGCCGTCTCCGACGAGCCGGTCGACCCGAACGACGTCGACGCCGACGGCGTCCCCGACGACATCGACCCTCTCATCGAGACGCCGGCAACCCTCGGGTTCCCGATCGTCGTGACCACCACGACGCCGGTCGTGACGCGGGAGGGCGGGATCCTGCGCGTCGAGCTCGCGGCGCCATGGTTCACGACCGGGGAGGGTGAGCAGCTCGGCGTGGTGGTCTCGCCGGGTCCCGATGCGGCGACCCTGCCGCGCGAGGCGGGTGCCGACGGCGAGATCGCCGCGACGGACAACGCCCACGCCTCGCTCGTCACCCGGGCCTACCGAGACCCGCTGATGGCCACGACCGCCCCGACGCAGCCGACCGCTGCGTCGCTGACCCACGCCGCGGGCGACCCGCTGGTCGTGCGCGATCTCGAGAGCGGCGTACCGATCTGCGTCGTGCCCTTCGACGTGGTCCGCGTGGGCGGGCGCTGGTTCGCCGACATCGGGTTCGGCGGCCTGGCCGACGCCTCGGTGCTCCCGTTCGTGCGGCTCACGCTGGTGCGTTTCCAGCGGCACACCCTGCGCACCCTCACGACCTCGCCCACGGTGACGACGGACCTGGTGGGCCTGCTCCCGGGGCGGACCCTGCGCGTCGACGACCTCCACCCCGCCGCCGGCGGTCGACCGGTCGTCACCCTGTCCGGCTCGTCTGGGGCCGGACCCGTGGAGCTGCGGCTGGAAGCGGCAGCACCGGGCATCCCCGCCGACGGCCTGACCAGCCTCGACCCGGCCGTGCCCGGGTGGACCACCGTCTGGCGCGTGGGCGGGTCGCTCAACGTGGCCTTCGGCGCTTTCACCGTGCCGGACGACGGGTTGAGACACCGCCTCGTCGTCCGTGAGTACGACGGCCTCCCCGCCCGGAGCAGCCCGGCCCCCGCCGGCGTGCTGGAGCAGGAGAACTCCCGGCTGCCGGTGTTCGTAGGAGTGATCCCCATCTAGGGACGCCCCGCAGAGCACCCCGCTGCTGGGTCGCGGTCCCTGGCCGCACCATGACGACAGCGATGCGGTGGGTCTGCCGCACGGATAGGTGACATCTGCGTCTCACCGCCGCGTCGGACGCACAGATCTGTCGACCTTTGACCTGATCTCGTGCGCCGACGCCACCCTGCACCCAGGGTTGATGGAGCTACTTCACCTTGCTGAGGTGGACCATGGCGTCGTACAGCTGCTCGTCGGTCATCGCCGGTTCAGGGATTGCGTGGCGCCCTCTGCCCGGTACGCGTCGAGCATGAGGTGGAGCTGACGTCGCCAGGCCGTCGGCAAGCAGCGCCGCTGCTCGAGCAGGCCGGTCTCCTGCTCATGGGCCTGGCACGCAACGGTGCCGGCTTCGAGCTCGCCCTGGGCGCGGAGGTCCACTGACGTTCCTGCGGCGCCGGGACCCGCGCAGGGTTGGGACCACTCGACCGACTTCCGGGTCTGCGTACTGCGCGGCTTGGTGCTCAGGTCGTCGCCGGCGGCTTGGGGTGGTAGCTCAGGATGGCGATGCCGCGCAGGCCCCAGCGCCTCGACGCCACTCGGTACCGCCGGCGGCGTGATGATGATCGGGCTCGGGACGACGCTGCTGGCGGCCGAACAGGCAGCGTGCCGGGACGCCGTCGGATCGAGAAGGAAGGCAGTCCGGTGCGAGGAGGGCCTGCCGTGGCCAGCGGATTGCCGGAACCCCTGTTGGTCACGTGGCCTGCCGGCCGTCGTGGCCGGCGCGGATGAGCGGGGGAGTGAGAAGCTCGGCCGGACCACGTCGGTACAGCTGCGCAGGGCGGCCGCCGTCGCGTGTCGTCGTCCTGCCCGTGGGCTCGAGGAAGTCGACGGTCTTCGTCGCCTTGCGGTGGAAGTTGCGCGCGTCGATCGTGACGCCCCAGACGACCTCGTAGACCCTGCGCAGCTCGGCGATGGTGAACTCCGTGCCGCAGAAGGCGGAGGCGAGCGAGGTGTACTCGATCTTCGCGCGTGCACGCTCGAGCCCATCAGCGAGGATCTGCGCGTGGTCGAACGCGAGCCGCTTGCTGTGGTCGAGGATCGACGTGACGGGGGTCCATCGTGCGGCTGCTGCGTCGGAGCCTGACTCCGGCGACGGCAGGTCCGGAGCCAGGGCGAGGTGGGCGACGCTGACGACCCGCATCCGCGGGTCGCGACGAGGAGCGCCGTACGTCGCCAGCTGCTCGACGTGCACGTCGTCAGGAGACAGGCCGGTCTCTTCGTGGAGCTCGCGCGCCGCGGCCTCGTCGAGGTTCTCGTCCGGCTGGACGAACCCGCCCGGGAGTGCCCACTGGCCCTTGTGCGGCGCCTCGCCCCGCCGGATGAGCAGTGCACACAGCTCGTCGTCGCGGATCGTCAGGACCACCAGGTCGACCGTCACCGCGACGGCGGGGTAGTCCGACGGCTCGTAGCCCTTCATGCACCCAGCC
The DNA here is from genome assembly GCF_054059435.1 of Marmoricola sp. URHA0025 HA25. Taxonomy (NCBI): domain Bacteria; kingdom Bacillati; phylum Actinomycetota; class Actinomycetes; order Propionibacteriales; family Nocardioidaceae; genus Marmoricola; species Marmoricola sp. URHA0025 HA25. The sequence goes on along the minus strand of NZ_JBSSCD010000001.1, from coordinate 3,353,470 downwards.
TAACCCTTTTATCGTCTACTTGACGAGAAGGCGTCTTGCGAGCACACTTATCGTCATAACGACGATTAATGGAGGTGGCCATCATGGCCGACATCACCCGCTACCCCTTCACGCGACACCTGCGCGGCACCACGACCATGCACGTGGAGCACGTCCGCAACGGCCGCTCCGTACACGCAGGCACGGGGGCGTCGTTCTGGTTCCGTCCGCTCAGCGCGGTGCTCTCGGAGGTGCCGATGGACGACCGCGAGCTGCCACTGCTGTTCCACGCCCGGACCGCGGACTTCCAGGACGTGACCGTGCAGGCCACGGTCACCTACCGGATGACCGATCCCTCGATCGCGATCACGCGGATCGACTTCTCGATCGATCCCGAGACCGGCGCGTGGCGCAGCGCTCCGCTGGACCAGGTCGCGGGGCTGCTGACCGAGACCGCCCAGCAATACGCGATGGACATGCTCGCAACCATCGACCTGACGCAGGCGCTCGCCGGCGGCGTCGCGCCCATCCGGGACGCGATCACCCAGGGCCTGACCCACGACGGACGCATGGTCGACACCGGCATCGCCGTTGTCGGAGTGAGGGTGGTGGCACTGCGGCCGGAGCCGGAGGTCGAGAAGGCGCTGAGGACGCCGACCCGCGAGCAGGTGCAGCAAGATGCCGACAAGGCCACCTTCGAGCGCCGTGCCCTGGCAGTCGAGCGGGAGCGCGCGATCGGCGAGAACGAGCTGCAGACCCGGATCGAGCTGGCGCGCCGCGAGGAGCAGCTGGTCGCGCAACGGGGAACCAACGCGCGGCGCGAGGCCGAGGAGAGTGCCGCGGCGGACGGCATCGCCGCTGAGGCCGAGGCCCTGCGTGCCCAGCGGCTCGCCGAGGCCCAGGCGGAAGCGACGCGCGTCACCGGCCTGGCCGAAGGTGACGCCGAGGCCGCGCGACTCGCTGCCTATCGCGACCTGCCCGAGGCGATCCTGTTCGGTCTGGCGGTCAAGGAGCTCGCGGCGAACCTGCCCCAGATCAACAGCCTCGTGCTGACTCCGGACCTGCTGGCTCCGGTGCTGGCACGGTTCGGAGCGATCGGGGAGGCGGCGGCGTCGTGAGCGCTCTGCCTCCGCGGGCGGTCGTCGTGCACCGTCGTACCGAGCTCGAGGAGCTCGTAGCGCGCCACGGGACCAAGGGGCAGGCCGCGTTCTTCCTCTCCACGCGCGGTCGGAGCATGGAAGAGCTCGAGGAGCGTCACCATGCCGACCGGCAGGCGCTCGACGCCGTGAGCGCGGCCATTCCTGCCGACTGGCGGGCGGGGCGGGTGGAGCGGACCGATCTCGACCGGTTCCTGTTCGCTCCGGACGACGTGGTCGTCATCGTGGGGCAGGACGGCCTGGTCGCCAACGTGGCGAAGTACCTCGACGGCCAGCCCGTGCTCGGCATCGACCCCGAGCCACTCCGCAATCCGGGAGTCCTCGTCACCCATCCGGCAGCAGACGCGGCAGAGCTCCTTCGCGACCTGTCGATCGCGCAGCACCGCACGATGGTGGCGGCCACGACCGACGACGGGCAGCGACTTGTCGCCCTCAACGAGGTCTACGTCGGGCAGCCCACCCACCAGACCGCCAGGTATGCGATCCGCCCGCCGGACGGGAGTCGGGAGCGGCAAGCTTCCTCGGGCATCATCGTCGCGACCGGCACCGGGTCGACCGGCTGGTGTCGGTCCACGTGGCTCGAGCGCCACAGCCGTCTCTCGCTGCCGTCTCCCGACGAACGACGCCTCCTCTGGTTCGTCCGCGAGGCGTGGCCCTCGCCCGCAACGAGCACCGCGCTCACCGAGGGCGAGCTCACCGAGGCAGACCTCCGCGTCGACATCGAGTCCGACGGCCTGGTCGCGTTCGGGGACGGCATGGAGGATGACCGTCTCACCCTCACCTGGGGACAGACGTTGTCAGTCTCCGTCGCCGACCAGACCCTCCACATGGTGGGGTAGCGGGCGTCCCGCGCGCCCGCGGTCCTGACCGTGTCCTGGCCGCAGTCACACCGCACGTCTCGGCCGTGCGTCGTCCCGCCGCAGGCCACGTACTACGTCAGCGAGCCCAACCAGCGGTACCACTCGTCCATCCCCTCGCCGGTGCGCGCGCTGACGTGGATGACCTTCGCCTTCGGGTTGACGCGAGCGAGGTTCTGCTCGAACAGGCTGAGGTCGAAGTCGAGGTGGGGGAGCAGGTCCATCTTGTTGACCACGACGGCATCGACGGATCGAAACATCACCGGGTACTTGAGCGGCTTCTCCTCACCCTCGGTGATGGCGTACACCATGGCGCCGTGGTGCGTGCCGACGTCGAACTCGGCGGGACACACCAGGTTGCCGACGTTCTCCACGATCAGCAGGTCGAGCGACGGCAGGTCGAGATCGGTGAACGCCTTCGCGACCATGGGTGCATCCAGGTGGCACTCCCCGCCGAAACCGTCGCCGGTGTTGAGCAGGGCGACCTGGGCGCCGTGGCCCGAGAGGCGGTCCGCGTCGATGCTCGTCTCGATGTCGCCCTCGACGATGCCGACGCGAACCTTGCCCTCGAGGTGAGCCAGTGTGCGCTCGAGCAGGGCAGTCTTCCCGGCGCCCGGTGACGACATCAGGTTGACCCCGACCACCGAGGCGGCGTCGAGGTCTGAGCGGTTTGCCGCCGCTGCGCGATCGTTCTCGTCGAAGATCCGCTCCAGGACCATGACCCTTTCGGCCCCGGTCTCGTACGCCGAGTGGTCGCCGTGGTGGTCATTGTCGTGATCATGCTCGTGCGGGTGTGCGTGCTCGTGATCGTGCTCGTGCTCGTGCACTGTGCCGTCGTCGTGGCGGTGGAAGCGGCCCATCAGGACTCCTTGAGGTCGAGCGAGGTCACGAGGAACTCCTCGCCGGTGATCATGGAAACGTCGCCGCTCCCACAGCTGGCACACATCAGGGCCAACGGTCCTTCTGGTGTGGTTTCGAGAGTGCACGCGGCACATCGCAGCCGGATGTCCACGTGATCGATGGAGAGCGTCGAGCCGGCGAGCGGCGATGTTGCGGTGACCAGGCCCCAGCAGTAGCAGAGAGTCTCGGGAACGACCTGCCGGAACTTGCCGACCTGGAGGTGGACGGTGTCGACCTCGCGCCCCTCGGCGGCGCGATCGACGACCTCCCGGATGGCGTTGCACAGGGACAGCTCGTGCACGGCTCACTTCCTCAGCGTCTGCGACGGCGACTCGCCGAAGCGCTTGCGATAGGTGACGGCGAAGTTCCCGAGGTGCGAGAAGCCCCAGCGCTCGGCGATGGCGGTCACCGTCACCCCGTCACTCGGTACGGCGTCCGCGAGCTCGGCCCTCACGCGCTCGAGACGGCGTTCGCGGACATAGGCCATCGGCGTCGTCCCCAGCTCCTCGCGAAAGCCCTGCTGGATCGACCGCGCGCTCATGTGCGTGTTGTGGGCGATGTCGCTGAGGGTGATCGGCTGCGCGAGGGTGCGCTCGATGAAGTCGATGGAGAGACGCACCGAACGACGGCCGAGTCGTCTCCCTGCCCGGGCCAGGTCGTCACGGACGTTGGACCTCTGCACCAGGAGCAACGAGGAGATGATCAGGTCCTCGATCGGACCTCCCCCCAGTCCTTGCTGGATCAGCGACCGGTTGGTCATCACCTCGCTGCTGAGGAGCTGGATGGCACCGTGCCAGCGGACCGCCTCGTCGGTGGTGAGGTCGAAGAGCGGGTCGAAGCACACCGGCTCGCTGATGCTCCGGCCGAGCATCCGCGACAGCTGCCGCTCGAGGGCGTCGCGCTCGATGCGGACGAGGACCTGGGGAGTGTCGTCGCCCAGCTCCAGGTGCAGGTTCGTGCCCGGGTTGGCGACGATCCCCTGGTAGTTCGCGACCTGGATGACCGTGCCGTTGTACTTGCAGAGGGCCTGCCCCGTGGTCGGCATGTGCACGGTGTAGTGATCACCGGTCGAAGGGACGTCGATCGCGATCCCGACGTGGAAGTCCAGGTGAGCGAGGCTGACGTCGCGGAGCCGGATCGCGTGGAGGCTCGCCTGGAACGCCGTCGGGTCAGGGCCCCTCACATACAGCCGCGTCGGACCGAGCACCTTGCTGACCAGCTCCGCCGCTTCGTCCTGGTCGTCGGTGCGGAACACCTCGTGCTCCGACAAGGCCGTCGGCACGCCGCGCGACCGGATCCTCTGCCGCACGGGAAGCCGCGTACGGCGGGTGTTGATGAATCCGAGCTTGGACAACCGGGACACGCGGTGCCTCCTCGGTGAGCGCGGAAAGAGGACCTCCGCTGATCGAAGATTCCTCTATCCATCGCATCCGGGGCAATACGTTTGCGCGAATTGGATAGCGACTGCGTTCAAGCGATAGCCAGCGCAAGATAGGCATCCCTAACGTGATGTGGACCACACGGCGTCGTTCGACGTCCGGCGGCTCTTCATCCCGAGGAGGGATCCATGACCCACAGCCTTCCCGAAACTTCGCCGCCGAGCTCGCCTGAGCTCGCGGCACTGGTCGAACGGCTCGAGGATCCGCGCGTTGCCGCCGGCCTCCAGAACTTGTTGGACCACGTGGATCTGCTCGCAATCCTCGTCGTCGGGCTGGACGGGTTCATCGGCCGGAGCGAAGTGATCGGCGAGGCGCTGGCCGACAGCGTCACGGAACTGCGAACGGTCGCGGACGCGACGATGCCCGCCGAGCCGGTGGACGTGGCCGGAGTCGTCGGCAGCCTCGCCGCGCTCTCCGCCGCGCTGCCGAAACTCACCCCTGCTCTCACCCGGGTGGCTGACGAGGACTACCTCGGCAACATGCTCGACTCAGACATCTTCTCACCGGACTCCCTCGCCCACATCGGGCTGCTGGCCAATGCGGTGAACCAGGGTGCGTCCGACGCAGCCGAGCAGCCGATCCAGGTCAAGGGAGCCATGTCGATGTACCGCCAGCTCAAGGACCCCGACATCGCCCGGGGACTCGGCTACACCCTCAGCATCCTCAAGGCCGTCGGGCGTGTGCTCGCCACGGACCAACAGAAAGGTCAGTAGATGTCGTCAGTTCTCTGGCTCCAAGGCGGAGCCTGCTCCGGCAACACGATGTCGTTCCTGAACGCCGAGGAACCCAACGTGGTCGACCTCATCGTGGACTTCGGTCTCGAGCTCCTCTGGCACCCCTCCCTCGGCCTCGAGCTCGGTGAGAACGCCCAGAAGATCTTCAAGGACTGCGCGACCGGCGCCAGGCCCCTGGACATCTTCGTCTTCGAAGGGACCGTGATCGAGGGTCCCGACGGCTCCGGCCGCTACGACATGTTCGCGGACCGCCCGATGAAGGACTGGGTCACCGAGCTCGCCAACCAGGCCTCGATCGTGGTGGCCATCGGGGACTGTGCCTGCTGGGGCGGCATCCCGGCCATGGAGCCGAACCCGTCGGCGTCGACCGGCCTGCAGTTCCACAAGCGGGCCAAGGGCGGCTTCCTCGGCGCCGACTTCAAGTCGAAGTCGGGATTGCCGGTGATCAACATCCCGGGGTGCCCCTCCCACCCCGACTGGATCACCCAGATCATCGTCGCCCTTGCGACCGGTCGCGCCGGCGACATCACGCTGGACGACCTGCATCGTCCCGAGACGTTCTTCAAGACCTTCACCCAGACCGGCTGCACCCGCGTGCAGTTCTTCGAGTACAAGCAGTCGACCACGAAGTTCGGCGAAGGCACCCGGACCGGATGCCTGTTCTACGAGTTCGGGTGCCGTGGGCCGATGACGCACTCGCCGTGCAACCGGATCCTCTGGAACCGGCAGTCCTCCAAGACCCGTGCCGGCATGCCCTGTCTGGGCTGCACCGAGCCCGAGTTCCCGTTCTTCGACCTCGCGAAGGACACGGTCTTCAAGACGCAGAAGGTGAGTGGCGTCATTCCGCAGGAGGTGCCGGAGGGAGCCGACCACCTCACGTACATGGCCCATGCGGCTGCCGCCCGGATCGCGGCCCCGCAGTGGTCGAAGGAGGACATGTTCGTTGTCTGACCACCTCTTCGACTCCCACCGCCAGCCTCCCTGCCTGAAAGGCGAGAACACATGACGTCCTCCGTTGACCTCTTCGTCAGCCCCCTCGGCCGAGTCGAAGGCGATCTCGACGTGCGGGTGACCATCACCGACGGTGTGGTCACCTCCGCGTGGACCGAAGCCGCGATGTTCCGCGGGTTCGAGATCATCCTCCAGGGCAAGGACCCGCAGGCGGGCCTCATCGTGACGCCGCGCATCTGCGGCATCTGCGGTGGCAGCCACCTCTACAAGGCCTGCTACGCCCTCGACACCGCCTGGAACACCCAGGTCCCGCACAACGCAACTCTCATCCGCAACATCGCCCAGGCCTGCGAGACACTGCAGTCCATCCCGCGCTACTTCTACGCGTTGTTCGCCGTGGACCTGGTGAACAAGAACTACGCGAAGTCACCCATGTACGAAGAGGCGGTGCGGCGGTTCGCGCCGTACGTCGGGACGGCGTACCAGAAGGGCGTGGTGCTCTCGAACAAGCCGGTCGAGGTCTACGCGATCTTCGGTGGCCAGTGGCCGCACTCGAGCTTCATGGTGCCCGGCGGCGTGATGAGCGCTCCGACCCTCTCGGACGTCACCCGCGCGACCGCGATCCTCAACCACTGGAAGGACAACTGGCTGGAGAAGGAGTGGCTGGGCTGCTCCGTCGACCGCTGGCTGGAGATCGAGACCTGGGAGGACATGCAGGCCTGGGTCAACGAGAACGAGTCGCAGTACAACTCCGACTGCGGGTTCTTCATCCGCTACTGCCTCGACGTCGGCCTCGACGCCTACGGCGGGGGAGTCGGGAACTACCTGGCCACCGGCACGTACTTCGACCCGGAGCTCTACGAGAACCCGACCGTCGACGGGCGCAACCAGGCACTGATCAACCGGTCCGGGGTCTACGCCAACGGAGCGTTCTCCGAGTTCGACCACATGCGCGTCGCCGAGGACGTCACCCACTCGTTCTACGAGGGCAACCGGCCGCTGCATCCGTGGGAGGGCGAGACGAAGCCCATCGACCCGGCCGTCGGCCGCGGCCAGGGCAAGTACAGCTGGGCGAAGTCCCCGCGGTACGACGTGCCGGGGATGGGCCACGTGCCCCTGGAGGCCGGCCCGCTCGCGCGCCGGATCGCCGCAGCAGCTCCAGGAGCTGCGGCACACCAGGACAACGACCCGCTCTTCCTGGACCTGCTGCTGAAGAAGGGTCCGTCGGTCTTCGTCCGCCAGATGGCGCGGATGCACGAAGCGCCGAAGTACTTCAAGTGGGTCATGGACTGGATCGGCCAGCTCGACCTGCAGGGCTCGTTCTACACGACGCCCGAGGAGCTGGTCTCCGGCAAGGGCTTCGGATCCACCGAGGCCGCACGCGGCTCGCTGTCGGACTGGATCGTCATCGAGGACGGCAAGATCGCGAACTACCAGGTGGTGACACCCACGGCATGGAACATCGGTCCGCGGGACGCCCAGGAGGTGCTCGGCCCGATCGAGCAGGCGCTCGTCGGCTCGCCGATCGTCGACCAGGACGACCCGGTCGAGCTCGGCCACGTGGCGCGCAGCTTCGACTCCTGCCTGGTCTGCACCGTCCACGCGTACGACGGCAAGACCGGCCGCGAGCTGAACAAGTTCGTCATCAACGGGATGGGCTGAACGACGATGTCTGCCGCGCCCGGTCTCCACGAGCTTCTCGACGACGGGTACGCACCGGCGCCGTGCGACGTGCTGGTGATCGGGTGCGGCAACATCCTGCGTGGTGACGACGCCGTCGGCCCGGTCCTGATCCGCTACCTGTGGGACCTCGGGGTCCCGGCATCCGTGCGGATGGTCGACGGCGGCACAGCCGGCATGGACGTGGCGTTCCAGATGCGTGGTGCCGCGCGAGTCGTGATCGTGGATGCATCGAGCACCGGCGAGAAGGCCGGCACGATCTTCCGCGTCCCAGGGAGCGAGCTCGCCGACCTGCCGCCGATCGACGGGCTGCACACGCACTCGTTCCGCTGGGACCACGCGCTGGCGTTCTCCCGCTGGCTGCTCGGTCCGGAGTGCCCGACCGACGTGACGGTGTTCCTGATCGAGGCCGGCCCCCTGAGCCCTGGTGCCGAGCTCAGCGCACCCGTGCGACGAGCCATGGTGCAGGTGGCGAACCTGGTCCGGAGCGAGTTCTTCCCCGACCCCGCCTTCGGCGACACGAGCACCGTGGAGGTGACCGAGGGCGGGTACCTGCGGATCTCCGCTGCCCTGTCCGAGGAGTTCTTCCCCGGCGGCGCCTGCGGGCTGGCCCTCGATCAAGATTCCGGGGGAGCCGCCGCTCTTCTCCTGGTGCCGCTGCAGAGCACCGCGAACGGCGGCCAGCTGCTCAAGGTCCGCAACTCCGCGGGTGACCGGGTCCTCCTGGTGCGGGAGACCCTGTCGGACGACCTCCCCGTGGGAGAGCATCGGACGAAGTGGGACGACGAGCGAGGCGTGCTCGTCGTCCACCTCGAACCGAGGGAGCTGCATGAAGATGGGCGAGACCAGTGACGGCCGGAAGGTCAACCGTGACCCGGCGTACGCCGTGGACACGGTCGTCGTCGAGGAACGGCGACAGTGGCACGTGGAGATCGTCGTCGTCTTCGAGGACGAGGTGGTGCGGCGCCGCGTCGGCACCTACTTCACCGAGAGGCGGGCCCAGATCGCTGCCGACCTGATCAAGCGAACGGCAGAACGTGACATCTCGGGACCAATCCATGGGTGAAGGGCGAGTCAATCCATGCACCAGATCCGTACCGTGCAACCGATCGGAGCGTTCGCGTTCCCGCTCGGCATGCTCCTGGTCCCCGACGACATCGACGACGTCGAGGTCGAGCAGGCCCGCGCCACCCTGATCGAGGCGCGCGAGCCGGTCACCTGGCCCGAGGCCCTGCGCGGGCACGAGCTCGCGCACAAGGGGCAGCTGGTCGAGGCTGCCGCCCAGTTCGCGCAGGCGGACGAGCCGATCAGCGTGTTCAACCGCTACGTACTGGAACCGGACGGGGTGGACACGGTGGCGCTCCGGAACGCGTTGCCGAGCCATCTCGCAGACCTCGTCGACGTGGTGCGCTACACGATCGGCGACCTCGACCACGTGCCGCCGGCATCGTCGACCGCTCCCGAGGTCGTCGCTCTGCTCGACGCTGCACGCGCGAGCGAGCTCCTGTCCCACGGTGACGCTGCGGGCGCGATCGCGCTCCTGCACGACGCGGCCGAGTCGGTGGCGCAATCGGCAGCGCCGCTGTCCGCGATGCTGCTCGGCAACGCCGGGACGATCGGGCACGAGTTCGCGCTTGACCCGGACCAGGCCCTGGACGACCTCCGGCTCGCCTGCCTCGGCCTGGTCGAGACCGATCTCGTGCTGGCTCGCGCCGAGCTGCACCTCCGGCTCGGACTGGCCATCCACGCTGCTGCGGCTGCGGGTAGGCGCCCGCTCAAGGACGCCGTCCACGAGTACTACAACGCCTTGCAGCTCGTCGACGAGGAGTCCGCGCCGTACACCTGGGCGAGCGCCCACCTGAACCTCGGCGCGGCGTACCTGACGATGCCGATGATCGAGGCCACCGACCAGCTGCGTTCCGGCATCGCGATGCAGTCGCTGCGGGCCGCCCTCGGGGTGTTCACGCGCGACGAGCACCCGGCGGAGTGGGCCAGTGCGACGCTGAACCTCGCCAACGCGCTGGTGTACACACCCTCGACCCACCAGGGCGACAACATCGTCGAGGCAGTCGAGCGGTACGAAGAGGTGCTCGAGACCCGCAGCCGCGACACCGACCCGCTCGGACGGGCCCGCATCCTCGCGAACCTCGGCAACGCACTCGCGCACCTCGGCATCTTCGAGCACGCCAAGTCGCGGCTGTACGAGGCTCGCTACCTGTTCGAGGAGGCACTGGACCACGACTCGGTGATGGCGGTCCGCTCCATCCTCGACGAGATCTCGCGCGAGACGGTCCCCGACTCGGGTCGGGTCACCCATGCGCTGCCGGGGCGGATTCCCGTGCCCGCGACCGATGAGCCCGAGGAGGTCGGATCATGAGCGAGGTCATCGTCAGACCGGATCGCGGCATCCTCCCCGAGGACCGTGAGGTGGAGGACCTGGCCGGAGCCCTCGATGAGGCGCTCGCGGGCATCGAGCTGCTCGACGGTCCTCAACGCGTTGCCGTCGACGCCGTGCGCACGGCCCTGGACGACGTGCACCGCGCGATGCTCGTGCACGTGGTCCGCTCCCTGAAGTCCGACGAGCGTGGCCGCGAGCTGCTCTTCGAGCTCGTCGACGACCCGCGCGTGCGGATGGTGCTCCTCATGCACGGGCTGATCAGGCCGGATCCGCTGACCGCTGCGCGGGAGGCGCTCGACGCCGTTCGACCCCAGCTGCAGTCGCACGGCGGCGACGTGTCGCTGGACAGGATCGAGGACGGAGTCGCCTACGTGCGGCTGTCCGGCGCCTGCAACGGCTGCTCGATGTCGGCGGTCACCATGCGCAACGGCGTCGAGCAGGCGCTGAAGGAGCGAGTTCCCGGGGTGACCGGCGTCGAGGTCCTCCCGAACGAGCCGGGGCCCGCCCTGATCGGGCTCTCCGAGATCGGGCTGCGGACCGCAGGTCCGCAGCCAGGCTGGGCAGACGCCGGGTTGATCGCGGACTTCGACCTCGGCGCGGTCTCCCAGCGGGACCTGGTCTCGGAGGACGGCGTCCGCGGTGACGCCGTCGTCGTCAACCTCGCGGGCCAGCTCGCGGCCTACGTCAACAGCTGCCCGCACCTGGGCAACAGCCTCGACGACGCCGAGATCGACGTGGTCGCCGGCACCCTCACCTGCCAGTGGCACGGGTTCTGCTTCGATGCGCTCTCCGGCGACTGCCAGACGCTCCCGGGTGCGCAGCTCCAGCAGCTGCCGCTCCGGGTCGAGGACGGACGAGTCTGGATCCGGGTGGCCGGTTGATGCGTGTCCAGATCCTGCCTCCCGGTGCGACCGCCGACTCACTGCAGCCGATGGCGTTCGAGCCGACGGCATCGACTCGGCTGCCCGCGGTGTACGGCGGGTGGCGTCCACGCGCTGTGCTCGGTGCGACCTCGGCCGGTGGACTCCTCCTCCCCGACGCGGACCCGACCGCTGGTCAGCTCTACGCGCCGCGCGGGGTCCACCTCGACGCGACGCGGACGGTGGTGGCCGACACCGGCAACCACCGCGTGCTGCTGTTCGCCGGTCACCCGGCCGAGGACGGTGCCGAGGCAGACGTCGTGCTCGGCCAGGCCGACGACGTGTCCGAGGGCCCGCAGGCCGGCGGCCGCGGGCCGGCTGGCGGCATGAACCTTCCGACCGGTGTCCTGGTCGACGGTGGACGCCTCGTCGTCGCGGACGCCTGGAACCACCGGATCCTCGTGTGGAACGAAGTCCCGTCAGCCACCGACACGCTGCCCGACCTGGTCCTCGGTCAGGTCGATGCCGATTCCGTCGAGCCGAATCGTGGCGGTGGGCCGAGCGCCACCAGCTTCTACTGGCCGTTCGGCATCGCCGTGGTGGACGGCGCCTTCCTCGTCGCGGACACCGGGAACCGACGTGTCCTGATCTGGAGCGACGGCGTCCCGTCGGACGCGGCGACTCCTGCCGACGCCGTGCTCGGGCAGGACGGACCGGCAGATCGGGCGGAGAACCGAGGCGACGTCGTCTCTGCGTCCTCGTTCCGGTGGCCGCACGCACTTGCAGGCGACGGACGAGGTGGCCTGCTCGTCGCGGACGCGGGGAACCATCGTGCCGTGGGCTGGGCCTCCGTACCGACCGAGGACACCGCCGCCGACTTCGTCCTCGGCCAGCCGGACCTCACCACCGGCACGGAATTTCCCTACCGGAAGCACAGCGGGACGATGTTCCGATTCCCGTACGGCGCGGCGTCGATCGAGGTTGCCGGGACGCCAGGCCTGGCCGTCGCCGACACCGCGAACAACCGCGTCCTGGTCTGGGACGACTTCCCGCACGATCCCGAGACCGCGCCGGATCACGTGCTGGGCCAGCCGGACTTCTCCAGCACCGGCGAGAACCGCTGGCACCACGTCGGGCGGGACACTCTGTGCTGGCCGTACGGGCTCGCGTCGTACGACGATCACGAAACCCATCTCCTGGCCGTCGCCGACTCGGGCAACAATCGCGTCGTCCTGTGGGAGCGGTCATGACCGGCACGGCGGTCGTGCGGCGCCGGATCGACGTTCGAGGCGTCGTCCAGGGCGTCGGGTTCCGACCGTTCGTCGCCCGGCTCGCGGACGACCTGGGGCTGGCCGGCAGCGTCGGGAACGACGCGAGCAGCGTGTTCGTCGAGGTCGAGGGCCACGCCCACGCGGTCGAGGAGTTCACCCGCCGGGTGGTGGCCGATGCTCCGCCGCTCGCTCGAGTCGTCGCGGTGACAGCGGTCGACCTGAGTCCCCTCGGCGCAGAAGGGTTCGCGATCGTGCCGAGCCGGCCGTCGCACGGCGACCGGACGCTCGTGCCCCCGGACGTCGCCACCTGTGACGAGTGCCTTGCGGAGCTGGCCGATCCCGACGACCGGCGCTTCCGCCACCCCTTCATCGCCTGCACGAACTGCGGCCCGCGATTCACGATCATCGAGGACCTGCCCTACGACAGGCCCGCCACGACGATGCGCGACTTCGAGATGTGTGCGACCTGTGCCGGCGAGTACCGCGATCCCCTCGACCGGCGCTACCACGCCCAGCCGATCGGCTGCCACGAGTGCGGACCCCGCGTGTGGTGGCAGACCGACAGCGATCGGGTCGGGGGCACCGAGGCGTGCCTGGCTCAGGCCGTCGCGTCCCTCCAGCGCGGAGAGATCGTGGCGGTCAAGGGCATCGGTGGCTTTCACCTCGCCTGCGACGCGACGAACGAGAGCGCCGTCGCACTGCTGCGGGAGCGGAAGCACCGGCCTTCGAAGCCGTTCGGGCTCATGGCCCGCGATCTCCTCACGGCCGCGGGCGTCGTCGACCTGGACACGACCGCCGCCGACCTCCTGTGCCAGGCGGCACGGCCCATCGTCCTCGTGCCGAGGACACAGGAGAGCCGCGTCGCAGCAGCGGTTGCGCCCGGTCTCGACGAGCTGGGCGTGATGCTGCCCTACAGCCCGCTGCACACACTCCTGCTCGAGCAGGTGCCCCTGCTGGTGATGACGTCGGGGAACCTCTCCGACGAACCGCTCTGCTTCGAGAACGATGAAGCCGTTCGGAGACTGGGACAGATCGCTGACGGCTTCCTGATGCACGACCGGAGGATCGCGGTCCCGTGCGAGGACTCCGTCGTGACCGTGCTCGACGGTGCAGAGCTTCCGATCCGTCGGTCTCGCGGCTACGCGCCGCTGCCCGTGCTGCTCGACGGATCCGGACCATCAGTGCTCGCTGTGGGAGCAGAGGTGAAGAACACCTTCGTGCTCACCCGGGGTGACCTGGCCTTCTGCTCCGCCCACCTCGGCGACATGGGCACGCTGGAGAGCAAGGACGCCTTCGAACGATCCGTCCGGCAACTGCAGGCACTGCACGGCGTGGATCCGCAGCTCCTCGTGGCCGACGAGCACCCCGGCTACCTCACCAGGGCCTGGGCCGAGCGAACGAGCGCCGCGCTGGGCATCCCGTTGACCACGGTGCAGCACCACCACGCCCATCTCGCGTCCTTGCTCGCCGAGCACAACGCGACCGATGCGGTCTGCCTCGGCGTGACCTTCGACGGCACCGGTTACAGCTGCGACCAGTCGGTCTGGGGCGGCGAGATCCTGTACGTCGACGGCGACATCTCCTCGGCGACGCGGGTGGGACACCTGGAGCACTTCTCGCTCCCGGGAGGCGACAAGGCCGTGCGCGAGCCATGGCGTGTGGCGATGGCACTGCTCAGGCTTGCCGGCATCACAGACCCATGGGGCCTCAGGCTGGCACGGGAGGTCCCGGCGGCGGACCGCGAGGTTGTCGCGTCCCAGCTGACCTCCGGATCGGGCGTGGTCCCGACCTCGAGTGCGGGCCGGTTGTTCGACGGCATCGCCGCGCTGCTCGGCATCCGGCTCGAGGTCGGCTATGAGGCACAGGCCGCGATCGAGCTCGAGCACCTGGCCAGATCGGCATACCGCTCCGTGCGCCTCCAGATCGGCGCCGACACGGGCATTCTCAAGCTCGGGCCGATGGTGCGTGACCTGGTGTCGGCGTTGCGGGACGGCGCCGACGTCGGCGCGCTCGCACGCGGGTTCCACGAGGCCGTGGCCGACGCGACTGCCCTGCTGGTGATCCGGCGCGCAGGGGAGCTCCACGTCCAGATCGTGGGCCTGACCGGTGGCGTGATGCAGAACAAGCTGCTCGTGAGCCGGCTGACCGAGACCCTCGAAAGGGCCGGCCTGATCGTCCTCACCCATCACCTGGTCCCGCCCAACGACGGCGGCCTGAGCCTCGGCCAGGCGGTTGTCGGCAGGGCGCGACTCCTCAAGGCCCTCTCGGGTGTCGAACGCGATCCGCTCACGTTCGACGAGCAGGAAATCCACCACAACCACCAACTCTCTGGGCGAGAGGGAGATGACTGACATGTGCTTGGGAATACCGGGTCGGATCACCGACACCTGGCAGGAGGACGGCGCGATGTATGCCCACGCCGACTTCGTGGGCGAGACACGCAAGATCTGCCTCAACTACCTGCCGGATCTCCAGGTGGGCGAGTTCACGATCGTCCACGCGGGCTTCGCGTTGACCCGCATCGACGCCACCGAGGCCATCGAGACGGTGCGGGTGATGCGTGAGGTCGGCGTACTCCCCGCCGAGGCATCGGACGTGGCGTCATGACCGCCGCCGCTGCACCCGCCGTCGCCGAGCTCATGGACGAGCACCTTGCCACCGATCTCGCCGCGACGGCGCTCACACTTGCGCGCCGGTATCACGCCGGAGCGACGCTGTGGGTCCTCTCGCCCGACTGGGAGCCGCACGCCCACCACGTCGCGGTCGAGTTCGTCCACCCGGTGATCATGGGCAAGCGGGCCCTGCCCGCGTTCGCGCTGACGGGGCCGGACCCGGTCGGTGAGGCAAGACTCGCCACGCGCCCCGGGGACGTCGTGCTGGTGGTGGCTGCCGCCGGAGACGTGCGGATCCGGGAAGTCGTCCGTCGAGCCCCTGCCTGGGGAGCGGAGACGATCTGGATCGGCTTCGGTGAGAGACCCGAGGCCGGCGCGGCCAACCACGTCCTCTGGGTCGACTCGACGGACCCGATGGTCCCGGCGACCGGACGCTTCGTGCTGCTGTACCACCTGCTGTGGGAGCTCACCCACGTCTGCTTCGAGCATCCCGGACTGCTGCTGGATCAGAAGGCCGACTGCACCGACGAGGTCTGCATCACGTGCAGCGACGAAGGCCGGCTCGGTGAGGTCGTCCTGCCACCCGGTGAGGCGTACGGGCCCGCTCTGGTCAGGACGGCGACGGGTGAGGAAGACGTCGACGTGACGGTTGTCGGTGACGTCGTGCCGGGCGACCTCGTGCTCGTGCACGCCGGAGCGGCGCTCACCCGGCTCGAGGAGCTGGGCTCATGACCGACTTCCTCTACCCGTTCATCGAGGGCCAGGAAGACGACCCCGATGCGTTGCTGATCGACCTTGCGTCATCGGCACGCGCAAAGGCGGCGGAGTCCGCCAGCCTGCAGGAGTCGTCGTTGCGCGAGCTCCAGGACGAGATCGCTCGGTGCGCGGCAGCGATGGCGGACCGGTTCCAGCGTGGAGGCCGGCTCTACACCTTCGGCAACGGCGGCTCGTCCACCGATGCGGCGACGCTCGCGTCGCTGTTCTCCCACCCGGCGACCGGACGACCCCTCCCGGCATGGTCGCTGGCGGCGGATCAGGCGGTGGTCACGGCGCTCGGCAACGACGTCGGCTTCGAGCTGATCTTCTCGCGCCAGGTGATCGCCCACTCGAAGCCGATGGACATCGCCGTCGCGATGTCGACGTCTGGCAACTCCGACGACCTGGTTGCCGCTCTTGCCGAAGCCCACAAGCGGGGACTGCTCACGATCGGCTTCGCCGGATACGACGGGGGACGGATGGCTGAGCTCGCCGCTGCCGGTGAGCTCGACCACTGCTTCACGATCCGCTCGCAGTCGATCCATCGGATCCAGGAGAGCCAGGCACGTGTCGGTCACCGACTCTGGGCGAGCACCCAGGACCTGATCGAGCACAGCCGGACCCACGCCGTACCCACCGCAGGAGGTGCTCGATGAGAGTGGATCCCAGCGCTCCGCGCGCGGAGCGCGAGAGCCAGATGTTGCTCAAGATCGAGGACTTTCGGCAACGACGGCCGCGCCTGATCGACGAGGTGGTCACGCTCGCTCACGGGGCGGGCGGCAAGTCCTCGGCCGCTCTGACCGATCACGTGTTCCTGGAGGCTTTTCGCAACCCGGAGCTCGAGCAGCTGGGTGACAGCGCGGTGCTCACTCTCCCGAGCGGCGAGCGGCTCGCCTTCTCCACCGACTCCTACGTCGTGCAGCCCCTCGAGTTTCCCGGTGGTTCCATCGCGGAGCTCGCGGTCCACGGGACCGTGAACGACCTCGCGGTCAGTGGAGCCAGGCCGCAGTGGCTCTCGGCGGCGTTCGTGATCGAGGAAGGCTTCGCGATCGACAAGCTGAAGGAGATCGCGAACCGGATGCGGGACGCCGCAAGGGCCGTCGGTGTCACGATCGTCACCGGTGACACGAAGGTCGTTGCGCGGGGTGCTGCGGACGGCGTGTTCATCAATACTGCCGGCGTCGGCATCATTCCGGAGGGCCGCATGCTCGGTGCGGGACTGGTACGGCCGGGCGACAAGCTGATCGTCTCCGGCCAGATCGCGGCCCATGGGATGGCGGTCATGCTCGCGCGCGGCGACCTCGCGCTCGAGGCGGACATCAAGTCCGACACCGCACCACTCCACGAGCTGTGTGAAGCCGTGCAGGCCGCGGCGCCCGGCACCCGCTGGATGCGCGACGCCACGCGCGGCGGACTGGGCACCGTCTGCAACGAGCTGGCACAGACGACGGGCCTGGGCGTCATCCTCGACGAGCGGCTCCTTCCCGTCGACGCGACGGTGCTCGGAGCGTGCGACATGCTCGGCATCGACCCGCTGTACGTCGCCAACGAGGGCAGGTTCGTGGCCGTCGTACCGCCGGAGCAGACAGAGGCTGCCGTGGCGGCGCTGCGCACCCACGAAGCGGGGACCGAGGCGACCGTCATCGGCGACATCGTGGCCGAGCCGGCCGGGATCGTTGCGCTGCGAACCCCCTTCGGAGGAACGCGGATCGTGGACATGCTCGTCGGCGACCCGCTTCCGCGGATCTGCTGACCGGCGCCTAGGACGAATGGAGGAGGAAGACATGTGCCTGGGAATTCCCGGACAAGTGGTCGCAATCGTCGACCCCGAGCAGCACATCGCAACCGTCGACGTCAGCGGCGTACGACGGGCCATCAGCGTGCGGCTCCTGGCCGAGCAGGACCTGCAGGTGGGTGACTGGGTGCTGGTGCACGTCGGCTTCGCGATGGCGCTCATCGACGAGCGCGAAGCGACGCTGACCCTCGACCAGGTCAAGAAGATGGGGCGCGACTACACCGACGAGATGGACGCCTTCAAGACGTCCGAGATCGCCTAGACACGGTCTCGAGGAAAGGACCCAGACGATGAAGTTCGTGGATGAGTTCAGGGACCCGGCGGCAGCACGCGCCCTGGTGCGGTCCATCACGGAGCTCGCCGGTGACGACGAGTTCAAGTTCATGGAGGTGTGCGGGGGACACACGCACACCATCTACCGGCACGGTCTCGAGCACATCCTGCCGGCCAACATCGAGCTGGTGCACGGACCGGGCTGTCCGGTCTGCGTCATACCGATGGGCCGCGTCGACGACGCCATGTGGCTGGCCGAGCAACCGGGGGTCATCTTCACGACGTTCGGGGACATGATGCGCGTGCCGGGATCGAGAGGCTCGCTCCTGGACGCCAAGGCGCGCGGTGCGGACGTGCGGTTCGTCTACTCGCCCCTGGACTCGCTCAAGATCGCCGTCGAGAACCCGGACAAGCACGTCGTGTTCTTCGCGGTGGGCTTCGAGACGACGGCCCCGTCGACGGCCGTGACGCTCGTGCGCGCCAAGGCCCTCGGGGTCACCAACTTCTCCGTGTTCTGCAACCACGTGACGATCGTCCCCCCGATCAAGGCGATCCTCGAGTCCCCGGACCTGCGTCTGTCCGGCTTCCTGGGCCCTGGTCACGTCTCCACCGTGGTCGGCACGGCGCCGTACCGCTTCGTCCCCGAGGTGTACGGCCTGCCCATCGTGGTCGCCGGCTTCGAGCCGCTCGACATCCTCGCGTCGGTGCACATGCTGTTGCAACAGATCCGGGACGGGCGGGCGGAGGTCGAGAACCAGTACTCCCGCGTGGTCCGGGACGAGGGCAACGTCGCTGCGCTGAAGCTGCTCGGCGAGACCATGGAGCTGCGGCCGCACTTCGAGTGGCGGGGACTGGGCTTCATCTCGCAGAGTGCCCTCAAGGTCGCGTCGGCGTACCAGGAGTTCGACGCCGAGGAGCGGTTCTCGATGCCCGGCATACGAGTCGCGGATCCCAAGGCGTGCCAGTGCGGTGAGGTGCTCAAGGGGGTCCTCAAGCCCTGGGAGTGCAAGGTCTTCGGCACTGCGTGCACCCCGGAGACACCGATCGGCACGTGCATGGTCTCCCCGGAGGGTGCCTGCGCGGCCTACTACAACTTCGGGCGACTCCACCGGGAGACCGCGATCCTCGTCGGCCAGGGCACGGACGCCTGACCGTGCGGTGGACCGCCGGCGAACGCCTGTTCGCCCAGTACGCGCACGCGCCGAACGCGCTGGGCTACTGCGGTCCTGAAGCTGCGGACGGCCTGCTGGCCGGCGCTCGAGGCGAGCACCCGCCGATCGACGTGCGCGCGATCGCGCGGGGCTTCTCCGGGGCCTGGCCCTACCAGGACGTCATCGCCGAGCTGTCGGGGCTCTCCGACCCGCTGGACCCCGACGTCGTGCGCGCCTACTGGACCGGAAACCAGGTGACGAAGCTCATCGAGCCGGCCGAGTTCGGGACCGCGCTGCTGGCGAGGATCAAGCCACAGGCCGGCCACTACTGGGCCCACCTGGATGACGAGCTCCTCCGGGAGGCGCTGCCGACGCACGCCTTCCACGTGTTCGCCGTCTACCCGTGGAGCAGGATGTTGAGCCTGCAGCGGCCCGAGCCCCTCGAGGTGCTCGACTCGTGCCGCATCGCCTGGGCCACCGTGCTCGAGACGTCGGGCGACACCGTGACCGTCGAGCACACGCCCCTCACGTACGACGGCGAGCTGGGTCTGGGACCGCCGGCGAGCCGGACCGTCACCGACGAGGGCTTCGCCGGCGAGCTGGCCACCGGTGACACGGTCGCGCTGCACTGGGGTCGCGTCTGCGACCGGCTCACGACGAACGAGGCGGCACTCCTCGAGTACTGGACCCGGCGCCAGATCGAGCTCTCCAACCCCCGGATCCGCGCCGGGGGCGCCTGAGCCGCACGGAGGGATCCTCGCCCGATCCGATCGTGCGCGTGGGGGTCACGCCCGCGGGCGTGACCCCCACGACCTGGCGCGTCGTCAGGCAGTGGCCTCCGCCGCCCCTTGCAGCAGGTGGTGGAGAAGGATCAGCTGGGTGATCGCCAGCGGCTCGGACCTCGCTCCGCGGGTCTGCCCGAGATCGGCGGGCACCTCGCCCGGCTGTTGGAGCGCGGACCAGATCAGCTTCTCGATCCGGGTGGTCTCCTCGGGCGACGCCGTGCCGTGTACGTGCAGGAGGTCGGTCGGAGTGCCGTCGTCCCTGACGATCTTGAGGTGGACCGCGGAGCGGTGGTCCTCGCTCAGCACCGTGGACAGGGCGGGATGCCGGATGGTGGGGCGGAGGAGCAGCTCGGCCGACAGGGCGACGCCGGCGTCCCGGTCGGTCGCCGGGCCGTCGTTCGCGCTGAACCGGACGACGATGTCCGCGAACCGGCGTTGCGGAGCGATGTACGCAGCGGCGTCGGCCTCGCGGCGCTGGAGCTCCTCGAGAACCTCTCGCTCGGTGTAGCCGCGCTGCAGGACGTCACGGGCGACCTTCCACTCGCGTCGAAGGCTCTCTTCGGGGTCCAGGTACACCGCGATGTCGAAGCACGCGCGGGCGAGCCGGGTCGACAGCGGCAGCAGGCCCTCGACGATCAGGAACTCCCGCGAAGCGACGTACTCGGGCCGAACCAGCTGCCCCGACGTGTGGTCGTAGACCGGCTTGAGGATGGGCCGGCCCAGGGCGACCAGCTGCAGCTGCTGCTCCATGATGTCGATGTGGTTGCTTCGGGGGTCCAGCGGTGTGATCGCCCGGCTGCGCCGCTCGCCCCGGTCGTAGCGGTGGTAGTCGTCGACGCAGATGGACGTGCATCGTTCGGGGCCGAGAGCGGCGACGAGTCCCCGCGCGAGCGTGGTCTTGCCCGAGGCGGAGTCACCGGCGATCGCGAGCACGACGGGCCGACGTGCAGGGGGGTCTTCGAGCCGTCGCATCCTGACCAGCTTCGCAGCCATCGTGACTCCCCTCGTCCATGCTCATCGCGGGAAACTGGTCCACGCCATCACATCACGGCGTGAACCCCGGAACCGGACATTCGTGGGTCAGGTTCGATCGCGGCCGACCGCAGGCGGGAGACAGCCGCAGCAAGACCATCGGCCTGGTGGTAGAGCCAGCTGCCCGAGATGACCACGTCCGCCCCGGCCGCCGCGGCGCCTTGAACGGTCGCGTCGGTGATGCCGCCGTCGACCTCGAGCTCGATGTCACCGCCGTGGTCGTCGATGAGCTCGCGCAAGGCCCTGATCTTCGGCTCGACCGCGCGGATGTAGGCCTGACCGCCGAATCCCGGGTTCACCGTCATCGCGAGCACCAGGTCGGTCTCGTCGAGGACATGCCTGACGGCGTCGACGGGCGTGTGCGGGTTGATCGCCACCCCGCTGCGCGCGCCGAGGTCGCGGATCCGGGCGAGGGTCCGGTGCAGGTGGGTGCAGGCCTCGGCATGCACGATCACCAGCTCGCAGCCGGCATCGACGTACGTGTGGAGGAGCCGGTCCGGCTCGACCACCATGAGGTGCGCCTCGAAGCCGACCGAGCTGTGCGGGCGAGCCGCTGCGATCACGTCCGGCCCGAAGGTGAGGTTCGGCACGAACACGCCGTCCATGACGTCCCACTGGATGCGGTCCACTCCGGCAGCGCAGAGTGCGGCCACCTCCTCACCGATCCTGGCGAAGTCAGCGGGCAGGACGGACGGAACGATGAGGGGCGCCATGGTCCAAGTTCACCGGACCGCTCACCCGGCGTCCTCACCCGTTGGTGTGGTCATGGGTGTGAGCGGGTCAGTTGAGGGACGGCAACCGGAGCAGGCCGGGATCGTAGGCCGATCGCATCCGCGCGGAAGCCGCCGAAGCGGCGACGATCATCAACGCGTCATCGAGCTTCCCCGACGTGATCTCGACCGCACCGCTCGACGGCCCGTCGCGATGCGCCATCAGCCAGTCGTGCAACAGCCAGTCGATCCCGGCACCCACGACGAACGGATCTGCACCGGTCTCCTCAGCCGCGGCCACGGCCGCCTTGAGTGCCGTCCGGTGCTCGTCGAGAGCTGCGTCCTTCTGGACGCCCGACGAGTCGTGGAGCAGTATCGAGAGCGATGCCGGGAACCTGCGGCCGTCCTCCGTGCGGATCACCCACCGGGAGCCGTACGCCGCGTCGCCCGGCCTGACCTCGATCAGCTCGCCGAACCCGGCGACGACGCCCACGCCGGGCTCGTCGAGGTCCCCTGCCAGTGGCTCGGGCGCGGTGAGATCGAGCTTGGCGCGCGCGAGGTAACCCATGAGGCTTGCCGTGCCGAGGATCTGGCCCGCGCGCAGCTCGCTGGGCAGGCCGGTGGCGTCGATTGCCGCGGCGTACTCGTGCGCCGCGCGGTCCACGGATCGGTAGAGCTCGGTGAGGATGGCTCGCTCGGCCGTGGTCGCCTGTCGGCTCCCGCCGAGCACATCACCCACGGCTCCGGCCGCTGCGATGAGGAGGTCGTCGAGGGCCTCGAGGTGCGTCGGCAGCAGCCGGTCGGGCTCGCTCTCGGGCTCGGAGACGACCGCGAGCAACGTCGCCGGGCGCGACGCAGAATCCATCCAGACGAAACTGAATCGTGCGTCCGTTTGATAGATCGACGCCCGTGTCATCGGGCTACAGTATCGACATGCTGGCAGCGACCGAACCGGCGCCGCCATTGCGAATCCTGATGGTCGACGACCACGAGATGGTCCTCCACGGCATCCGCGCGATGCTTGCCCATCACCAGGAAGCCGTCGAGATCGTGGCCACGGCCACGACCCTCGATGACGCGTTCGCGCTCGTGCGCCGAGAGCAGCCCGACATCGTGCTCTCGGACGTCCGTCTCGGCAAGGACTCGGGGCTCGACCTGTGCCGGCGGATCAAGCAGTCCGACCCCGCGATCCACGTCGTGTTCCTGACCGTCTACGACGACGAGCAGTACCTCTACCAGGCCCTTCGTGCGGAGGCCTCGGGCTACATCCTCAAGCGGGTCGACGGCGCGGAGCTGGTGGCCCACCTGCGGCGCGTTGCCGGCGGGGAGATCGTCATCGACGGGTCCCTCGCAGGTCGCGTCGCGTTGTCTGCCGCCCGTCTGAGTGCGGGCGAGTTCTGGCCGGGCGCCCACCTCGGACTGACCCAGCGGGAGAGCGAGGTGCTCTCGCTGCTCGTCGCCAGCCACTCGAACAAGGCGATCGCGGCCAGGCTCGTCGTCAGTGAAGACACGGTGAAGACTCATATTCGCGGCCTCTATCGCAAGTTGGAGGTGTCGGACCGGGGAGGCGCGATCGCGGTGGCTCTCCGCGAGGGCTTGTTCGCATGACACTCTCGGCCCAGGAGCTCCTCGGCGTGGTCCTGGGCAGAGACCCTCTGGAGCTCGCCGGCGTGATCGGTGCCGTGGCCGAGTCGTGGGCGAGTCGGGGCGTGCTGCTGATGCTCCTCGACCCCGGCAGCTCGACCTTGCGTGTGGCCGCCACGCACCCCGCCTCGGCCGAGGCTGATCAGGTCCTGCGTATTCCGGTCGGCTACGGCGTGATGGGGCTCGTCGCCTCGAACAACCAGGGCGCGGTGCTCGAGCACGACTCGCCGCGGGACCCGGTGCACCGACGGGTGCTGGGCCTGGACGACGGCGAGTCCGTCGCCAGGCTGTGCGTGCCGGTCAACGGCCTGCCCGGCGAGGTCATCGGGGTGCTGAGCCTGCACCGCGAGGAGCGCCGCCCCTACACCGTCGACGAGCAGATCGCCGTGCAGCACCTCGCGGGCGTCCTCGGTCTGCGCATCGCCGCCGAGCAGCTCGGCGAGCAGGCGCGCAAGAGCCACTCGCAACGAGACGAGCTGATCGCCCAGGCGATCTCCGCCCAGGAGGCCGAGCGCCGGCGCATCGCCGGCGATCTCCACGACGGTGTGACGCAGGCGCTGGTCTCGCTGGACTACCACTTGTCGGCGGCCTCGACGTCCCTCGAGGTGCGCGAGTTCGCCGAGACGCAGACCCAGATCGCTGCCGCGCGCGGACTGTCGTCGCTCGCCTTCGACGAGACGCGTGCAGCGATCTCCGGCCTGCACAGCCTCATCCTGGACGACCTCGGGCTCGTGTCCGCACTCGAGTCGCTCGCGCAGACGGTGACCTCGAGCTCGCCCATGCGGGTCGACTTCCTGTGCGACGCAGATCCTGCCCTCGACGATCTGGCCGACCACACGGCGGCCGCCCTGTACCGGATCGCGCAGGAAGCGCTCAACAACGCGGTCAAGCACGCCGATGCCGACCGAGCCGTCGTCTCCTTGCGGCGTGCCGGCGACGCGACCGTGCTGGCCGTGACCGACGACGGGAGTGGGTTCGACGCGCAGAAGGTGCGATCCCGGTCGCTGTCCAGCGGCGACGCCGAGCACTACGGACTCTCGTCGATCGCCGAGCGCTGCGCGCTGATCGGAGCCTCCCTGCGGGTGGACTCCGTGGAGGGGCGCGGCACGGCGGTGATCGTCGAGCTCGCGGGCTAGCCTCACACGGCCACGGGCCGCCGGGTCGCGGCGGACGCTCGGCGGCAGTTGTTGAGCAGCCGCGTCTGCGCAACCCCCACGAAACCGGGTGCCCCCGCCCAGGCGTGCAGGGCGTCGCTGACGAGTGCCCGGCCGAACGAGTACGTCAGGTGCCACGGTGCGTCGCCGGCGTACTGGTTGATCGCGGACAGGTTGTGGCAGGCCGCCTGGTTGGAGTGCCCGCCCGAGAGGAACGCAATGCCGGGGACGTCGCTCGGCACCGTGTGCCGAAGGGCGGTCAGTGTCGCCTCGGCGATCACCACCGGTGGCGCCGGTGCGTCGTCGTTGTCGAGGCCCGGCGTCAGCATGTTCGGCTTGAGCACGATCCCGGACAGATCGACGCCGCGATCCTGGAGCCGGTCGAACACCATGGTGAGCGCCATCGTGGTCACCTCGGCACAGGCGCTGAGCTCGTGCGTCCCGGAGCAGAGCACCTCGGGTTCGACGATCGGGACGATGCCGTGCTGCTGGCAGAGCGACGCGTAGTCTGCCAACGCCTCAGCGTTCGCGGTGAGTGCGCCCGGGTCCGGATCGGTGATGTCGACGACGGCTCGCCACTTGGCGAAGGCGGCCCCCAGGTCGGCGTACTCGGCGAGGCGCTCGCCGAGGCCGTCGAGTCCGGTGGTGACGGTCGCCGTCGCCGCGCCGTCGAAGGGCCTGGTCCCGGTGTCCACCTTGATGCCGGGCAGGATCCCGAGCCGGCGAGCGCCGACCGGGAACGGCTCACCGGTGCTGAGCCGCTGCCGGAACGTCTCGTCGCAGAGGATGATGCCGCTGACGGTCTCCTCCAGGCGCGGGGCCGTCAGGAGGAGCTCGCGGTAGTCACGCCGGTTGCTCTCGGTGGGCGTGATCTTCTCCGCGGTCAGCCGCGCCGACATGGTGGCGATGCTCTCGTCGGCGGCGAGGATCCCGCGCTCGTCCGAGACGAGCGTGCTGGCGACCGTGGTCAGGTCGACGGGGCTGGGCATGGTTCTCCTCTGGATCAGGTCAGGGAACGGACCTGCCCATCGTGGAGGCGCGACGAGCGCTTCGGATCACCCTGTGGGGCGGTCGACAGGGTGAAACGCGGACGGGCCCATCACGCCCTGGTCGGTCAGGTGGCTGATGAAGAGCTCGGTTGTCGACGGTGCCACGGCTGCCGTTGCCACCACCCAGGGTCGCGCCATCGGCGTGCGCGGCACGTCGAGCTGGACAAGGTCGCCGCGAGCCAGGTCGTCTGCGACCGCGTCGTGGTGCACCAGGGTGATGCCCAGACCACTGCGAGCCGACGCCACCACCGCGCCGTGCGTGCCCAGCGTGAGCTGTGGCGGGTCGAGCTCGAGACGATTGAGCAGCCCGAGCGTGGTGTCGCGCAGACCAGAACCTCGGCTGCGCATGAGCCACGTGGTGTGCGCCACGTCGGGACGGACGCCGGGCGCACCGACGACGATCAACGTGTTCGGCCGAGTCGCGCGCAGGGCGAAGCCGGCACCATGCGGTGGTCGGCCGCCGAGCACCAGGTCCACCTCGTGGTGGCGCAGGTGGTCGAAGAGCTGGTCGCGCGGAGCCACCGTGAGGCTCAGCTCGACCCTGGGGTGCAGCTCGCGAAAGGCGGCGAGGGCGGGCGGCAGCACGACCTCGCTCGCCGTCGCGACAGCGCCGAGACGCAGGCGTCCCTCCTCTGCCGACTGCACAGCGGCGTACGCCTGCTCGAGGAGGCCCATGACGGTGCGGCAGTAGTCGGCGTACACCTCTCCGGCTGCGGTCAACCGGAGACCCCGGCCCTCGCGACGGACCAGGTCCACCCCGAGCACCTTGCGCAGCTGGCCGAGCGAGGTGGACACCGCCGGCTCGGTCACGTGGAGCTCGGCAGCGGCGGAGCGCACCGAGCCCGTGCTGGCGACGGCGAGGAAGGTGCGCATCCGGCTGGGGCTGACTTCCGGCGCTGGCTGCACGGGCCGATGTTACCTCAGCAAACGCTGAGCCTTGGGCACTGAACATTCAATTGTGCCGGAGGTGTCGAGTGCCGGACAGTTGCCCCACGAACTGACATCAGCAGCCGCTGACGCCGAGACCCGTACGCAGCCACGGAGGCCGTCATGACCGCAGAACTCACCAAGGATCGTTGGGACCCGGGAGTCCAGAGCTACGCCGGGATGGGCTACTACGCGCCCGACTACGAGCCCAAGGACACCGACGTGCTGGCGGTCTTCCGGGTCACTCCGCAGGACGGCGTGGATCCGATCGAGGCGGCAGCAGCGGTCGCGGGGGAGTCCAGCACGGCCACCTGGACCGTCGTCTGGACCGACCGTCTCACCGCCAACACCCACTACCAGGCGAAGTGCTACCGGGTCGACGACGTCCCCGGCAGGCCCGGCGAGTACTTCGCCTACATCGCCTACGACATCGACCTCTTCGAGGAGGCCTCCGTCGCGAACCTCACCTCGTCGA
Source organism: Marmoricola sp. URHA0025 HA25 (assembly GCF_054059435.1). Classification (NCBI taxonomy): domain Bacteria; kingdom Bacillati; phylum Actinomycetota; class Actinomycetes; order Propionibacteriales; family Nocardioidaceae; genus Marmoricola; species Marmoricola sp. URHA0025 HA25. Next base: position 3,326,881 of record NZ_JBSSCD010000001.1, on the reverse strand, counting down.
TCATCGGCAACGTCTTCGGCTTCAAGCCGCTGAAGGCTCTTCGCCTCGAGGACATGCGGATCCCGGTGGCGTACGTGAAGACCTTCCAGGGTCCGCCGCACGGGATCGTGATGGAGCGGGAGTACCTCAACAAGTACGGCCGTCCGCTGCTCGGAGCGACGATCAAGCCGAAGCTCGGGCTCAGTGCCCGCAACTACGGGCGCGTCATCTACGAGGCCAACCGCGGCGGCCTGGACTTCACCAAGGACGACGAGAACATCAACAGCCAGCCGTTCATGCGGTGGCGCGACCGGTTCCTCTTCGGCATGGAGGGCGTGAACCGCGCCATGGCCGAGACCGGTGAGGTCAAGGGCCACTACCTCAACATCACCGCGGCCACGATGGAGGAGATGTACGAGCGGGCCGAGTTCGCCAAGGAGCTCGGCAGCGTCGTGGTCATGATCGACCTGACCATCGGCTACACGGCGATGCAGTCGATGTCGCACTGGGCACGCAGGAACGGCATGCTCCTGCACCTGCACCGCGCCGGCCACGGCACCTTCACGCGGCAGAAGACCCACGGCGTCAGCTTCCGGGTGCTCGCGAAGTGGTGCCGGCTCATCGGGGTCGACCACCTGCACGCAGGCACTGTCGTCGGGAAGCTCGAGGGAGACCCCGCGACCACCCGGGGCTTCTACGACACGCTCCGCGACGACCACATCCCGACCAACCACGCGAACGGCATCTTCTTCGACCAGGACTGGGCGAGCATGCCGGGCGTCATGCCGGTCGCCTCGGGCGGCATCCACGCCGGCCAGATGCACCAGCTCCTCGACCTGTTCGGCGACGACGTGGTGCTCCAGTTCGGGGGCGGCACGATCGGGCACCCCACTCGGAATCTCGGCAGGTGCCGAGGCCAACCGGGTGGCACTCGAAGCCGTCGTGAAGGCGCGCAACGAAGGCCGCGACCTCCTCCTCGAGGGCCCGGACGTCCTCCGCGCCGCCGCCGAGCACTGCCGCCCGCTCGAGGTCGCACTCGCGACCTGGGGCGACGTGACCTTCGACTACACCTCCACCGACGCGCCGGATGCCGTTCCGACGGCCAGCGCCTGACCCGGAAGGACACCCCATGTACGTGCGCTACGGAGCCTTCTCCTACCTTCCGCCGCTGACCGACGACGAGATCGCGGCCCAGGTCCGCTACGCCCTGCTCAAGGGCTGGCCGGTCTCGATCGAGCACAGCACCGACCCGCACCCGCGCAACGTCTACTGGGAGATGTGGGGCCTTCCGCTCTTCGACCTCGACGAGCCCGACGGGGTGATGGCGGAGATCAACGCCTGCCGGAGCACCTTCCCCGGCCACTACGTCCGTGTCCTCGCGTACGACGCCTCGCTGGGTCGGCAGACCACGGGAATGCAGTTCCTGGTGCAGCGACCCGAGGTCGAGCCGGAGCTGGTCCTCTCGCGCAGCGAGGGCAGCGACCGGACCCAGACCTACGGCGTCACCGTCCGGCACGCAGACGGGCGAGGGCCGAGTGATGGCGGCTGACGCGCCGGCCCGCTTCGGCTTCGAGCGGCCGGGTGCCGCCGCACCGCAGGGTCCGAGCGTCCACCCCCAGGAGGACACCTCGGTCGAGCTCCTCGGGGAGCACGACGAGCTCGACCTGCACGAGGCCGAGGTGGGTGGGCGGGTCGAGGAGACGCTCAGCGCTCTCGAGAACGAGCTCGTCGGGCTCGAGCCGGTGAAGACCAGGGTCCGCGAGATCGGTTCTCTGCTCCTCGTGGACCGCGCTCGGCAGCAGTTCGGGCTCGCGTCGTCGCGCCCGACGCTGCACATGAGCTTCACCGGGGGACCCGGGACGGGCAAGACGACGGTGGCCCTGCGGATGGCGCAGATGCTCCATGCGCTGGGCTACATCCGGTCACCGAAGGTGCACACGGTGACCCGCGACGACCTGGTCGGGCAGTTCATCGGCCACACCGCGCCGAAGACCAAGGAGGCGATCGCGCGGGCGGCCGGCGGCATCCTCTTCATCGACGAGGCGTACTACCTGTTCCGCCCGGAGAACGAAAGGGACTACGGGCAGGAGGTCATCGAGATCCTGTTGACCGAGATGGAGAGCGAGCGGACCAGCCTGGTGGTGATCTTCGCCGGATACGAGGACCGGATGGAGTCGTTCTTCTCGGCGAATCCGGGCCTGTCGTCGCGCGTCCCCCACCACATCGCGTTCGACGACTACACGCACGACGAGCTCGTCCGGATCGCCGATCTCATGGTCGCCAAGGAGAACTTCCGGTTCGACCACGAGGGACGTGCGGCGTTCTCGGAGTACCTGTCCCTGCGGATGCGGGAGCCACGCTTCTCCAACGCCCGCAGCGTCCGCAACGCGATCGAGCGCTGCCGGCTCCGCCAGGCGAAGCGGCTGGTCGAGCTCGACCACCCGCTGACGAGGGACGACCTGGTGACGCTCACGGCCGCGGACGTGCACGGGAGCTCGCTGTTCCAGGCGGGCGCCGACAGCCGCCGGGCCGACGACGAGGAGGACTGACATGCCCCGAGGACTGAAGACGCTCACCCGCTGGACGATCGAGGCGGAGCACCAGCACCCGGAGTCGACGGGGGACTTCTCCGGCCTGCTCAACGTGATCGCGACCGCGGTGAAGGTGATCGCCAACCAGGTCAACAAGGGCGCGCTCGTCGGCGCCCTCGGGTCGGCCGGTGTCGAGAACGTTCAGGGCGAGGTGCAGAAGAAGCTCGACGTCATCAGCAACGAGGTGATGATCAACGAGATCCAGTGGGCCGGGCACGTCGCTGCCATGGCGTCGGAGGAGCTCGAGGAGATCTACCCCGTGCCCGAGGAGTACCGGCGCGGCAAGTACCTCCTGGTCTTCGATCCGCTGGACGGCTCCAGCAACATCGACGTGAACATCTCGGTGGGCACGATCTTCTCCGTGCTCCGGATGCCGGAGACGGGCCGGCCCCCCACGACCGAGGACTTCCTGCAGCCCGGGACCGAGCAGGTGTGCGCCGGGTTCGCCGTCTACGGCCCCGCGACGATGCTCGTCATCACGGTCGGCGACGGTGTCGACGGCTTCACGCTTGATCGCGACATCGGCGCGTTCATCCTCACTCACCCCCAGATGACGATTCCGGAGACCACGTCGGAGTTCGCCATCAACGCGTCGAACGAACGGTTCTGGGAACCGCCGGTGCGGCGTTACGTGGCTGAGTGCCTCGAGGGTGCGACGGGACCTCGCGAGCGAGACTTCAACATGCGCTGGGTGGCGTCCGCGGTCGCCGAGACCTATCGGATCCTCGCCCGCGGCGGCGTGTTCCTCTATCCCGCCGACCAACGCGACCCGTCCCGGCCCGGCAAGCTCCGGCTGCTCTACGAGTGCAATCCCATCTCGTTCATCATCGAGCAGGCCGGCGGTGCAGCCTCCACCGGTCGTCGCCGGATCATGGAGGTCGAGCCGAGCCAGCTGCACCAGCGCGCGCCGCTCGCGTTCGGGTCCCTCGAGGAGGTCCGTCGCATCGAGGCGCTCCACGCGGAGTACGACCGTTCGGTCGCCGCCGGGCTCGACGAGAGCGGCAACGGCTTCGACACCTCCCTGTTCAACACCCGATCGCTGTTCCGCAGCGTGCTCTGAAGGGACCAGGACATGACTGCACTCCACCCCGTGATCGCGATCACCGGATCGTCGGGCGCCGGCACGAGCTCGGTGACCCGGACCTTCCAGCACATCTTCAGGCGCGAGGAGATCACACCGGCCCTCGTCGAGGGAGACTCCTTCCACCGTTACGACCGGACGGGCATGCGCGAGGCCATGGCCGCGGCCGAGGCGAAGGGGATGCACCACTTCTCGCACTTCGGGCCCGAGGCGAACCTCCTCGCCGAGCTGGAGGAGCTCTTCGGCACGTACGGCGAGACCGGGTCGGGCCAGGTCCGGCGCTACCTCCATGACGAGGAGGAGGCCGCGCCGTACGGACAGGAGCCGGGAACCTTCACGCCTTGGGAGTCAGTCCCTGCGGGCACCGACCTGCTCTTCTACGAGGGCCTGCACGGTGCGGCTGTCAGTGGCGACGTCGACGTGGCCAGGCACGCCGACCTCCTGGTGGGCGTCGTCCCCATCATCAACCTCGAGTGGATCCAGAAGGCGACTCGCGACCGGGAGAAGCGCGGCTACTCGCAGGAGGCCGTGATGGACACCGTCCTGCGGCGCATGCCGGACTACGTGCACCACATCTGCCCGCAGTTCTCCAGGACCTACGTGAACTTCCAGCGGGTGCCCACGGTGGACACCTCCAACCCGTTCATCGCGCGGTTCATCCCGTCGGCAGACGAGAGCTTCGTCGTGATCAGGTTCCGGGACCCCCGGGGAATCGACTTCCCCTACCTGCTCTCGATGCTGCACGACTCGTTCATGTCGCGGCCCAACATCATCGTGGTGCCCGGCGGGAAGATGGAGCTCGCCATGCAGCTGATCTTCACCCCGCTGATCCTGCGCCTGATGGAACGGCGCCAGCAGGCCGCACTGGCGAAGGTGGGATGACGTGAGGTACCAACCGGAGACCTCCGTCCTCCGAGCACTCGCGGTGGACGCGGTCGAGAATGCCCGCTCGGGGCACCCGGGCATGCCGATGGGCATGGCCGAGATCGCCGAGGTGCTGTGGAGACGCAACCTCAGGCACGACCCCGCAGCACCGGACTGGCCCGATCGCGACCGGTTCGTCCTGTCGAACGGGCACGGGTCGATGCTGCTCTACTCACTCCTCCACCTCACCGGCTACGACCTGCCGCTCGAGGAGCTGCAGCGATTCCGGCAACTCGGCTCGAAGACGCCGGGACACCCCGAGCGTGGGTTGACCCCCGGCGTCGAGACCACGACCGGTCCGCTGGGCCAAGGTCTCGCCAACGCGGTCGGCATGGCGCTCGCGGAGAGGTTGCTCGCCCTCGAGTTCAACCGGCCCGGACACAGCATCGTCGACCACCGGACCTTCGTCTTCGTGGGTGACGGCTGCTTGATGGAGGGCATCTCGCACGAGGCGTGCTCTCTCGCGGGGACCCTGGGTGGCACGGTCGGGCTGGGCAAGCTCGTCGTCTTCTACGACGACAACGGCATCTCCATCGACGGTGCCGTCGAGGGCTGGTTCACCGACGACACCCCGGCCCGGTTCGAGGCGTACGGCTGGCAGGTGATCACCGATGTCGACGGCCACGACTCGCAGGCCGTCGAGGTGGCGCTCAAGCAGGCGCTGGCGGACGACGAGCGCCCCAGCCTCATCTGCTGCCGAACGGTGATCGGAATGGGCTCGCCGGGAAAGGGTGGAAGCCATGACGTCCACGGTGCACCGCTGGGGCCCGACGAGGTTGCCGAGGTGCGCGCGACGATCGGCTGGCCGTACGGCCCGTTCGAGGTTCCGGAGCCGGTTCGTGAAGCGTGGGATGCCCGCGCACAGGGCGAACGACTGCACAGCGACTGGGCCGCGCGGTTCGAGCGGTACCGGTCGGCGTACCCGGAGCAGGCAGCGGAGTTCGAACGCAGGACGGCGGGCGAGCTGCCCGTCGACTGGCACGACCGGGTCTCCTCGACGCTCGAGGAGACCCGGACCTTCCAGTCACCTCCGACGGCTACCCGGCGTGCGTCGCAGCTGGCCCTCGAACAGCTCGCGCCGGCGTTGCCCGAGCTCTTCGGGGGCTCGGCCGACCTGACCGGCTCGAACCTCACCAACTGGTCGGGCAGCTCGGCACTCTCGGCAGCGGGCGGGAACTACCTGTCGTACGGCGTCCGGGAGTTCGGCATGACGGCCCTGATGAACGGCCTTGCGCTCCACGGCGGGCTCATCCCGTACGGCGGCACGTTCCTGATGTTCTCCGAGTACGCACGCAACGCGATCCGGATGGCCGCCCTGATGCAGCTGCGCTCGATCTTCGTCTTCACCCACGACTCGATCGGGGTCGGCGAGGACGGGCCGACGCACCAACCCGTCGAGCAGACGGCGACGCTCAGGCTGATGCCCGGTCTGGATGTGTGGCGTCCGTGCGACCAGGCCGAGACCGTGCAGGCGTGGGCTCGTGCCATCGAGCGTCAGGACGGTCCGACGGCGTTGATCCTCTCGCGGCAGAACCTGCCCGAACACTCGCGCACTGCGGACCAGGCAGCTGACATCAGCCGCGGCGGGTACGTCCTGCGCGAGGTGTCCGAGCCCGCTGCCGTGATCGTCGGCACCGGCTCTGAAGTGGCACTGGCGATGGCCGCGGCGCAGACCCTGTCCCTGGACGACATCCCGGTCCGCGTCGTGTCGATGCCGTGTGTGGAGCTCTTCGACCGGCAACCGGCCGAGTACCGGGACCAGGTCCTGCCTCCCGGGATTCCACGGGTCGTCGTCGAAGCGGGTGCAACCCGCGGCTGGTACTACCACTCAGCGGGCGGTCCGGTCATCGGGATCGACAGCTTCGGTGAGTCAGGACCCGCGGCCGACCTGTTCGAGCACTTCTCCCTCACCGTCGACGCCGTGGCCTCCGCCGTCCGCGGGGTCGCTGGGCCCGGGCACTGAGGAGTCGGTGCGGTCGCGTCCGCTCGGGCGGGCGCACCGCGGCCTGGTTCACCTTGCCGGGACGGGCCCTGCGAGCGCTGCCGTGACGGCCTCGCAGTCCTCGGCGAGCGCCTTGTGGGCTGCGTGTTCACCTTCTGTGGCCCAGGCGCGGGTCGCCCGGTCGACGAGAGCGCGTCCGAATGCGAACGTGCTCGGGCGATCCCACCCCAGGCGGAAGCCTTCGGTGACGATCGCCGTCAGGTCGGCACATGCCTCGTCACGTGGCATGCCTGTCGACATGAACAGCACCCCGGGTGCTCCCGGGGGCAAGCACGTGGCAAGGACGCGCATCGTGGATCGACCCACGTCACCCGGGTCGGTCTGCTGAGGATGCATCACGCCGGCGCGGACCATGTTCATCCGCACCAGGACGGCCGTCGGATCGACGTCACGCTCCTCGAGTGCGCGGTACAGGTCGATCAGGGCGTTTCCCGTGACGGCCGTCGCGACGTTGAGGCTGTGGCTGCGCTGGTTGGGCATGGCGATGTCGAGCACCGGAACCAACCCGGCGGCATGGCTGATCGCAGCGCACGCGGCGAGGTAGTCGCTGTCGGCGTACGCCTTCGCGGTCCCCGTCAGCGGGTCGAGGTCGGCGCGCCACTTCAGGAACGCGACACCGAGGTCTCCGATGCCCTGGAGAGCGGCGCGCATCTCCTGACCCTTCATGGCAGCCGTGGTCACGTCGCCGTACGGGTAGAGGCTGCTTGCGGTCCCGAGCCGCACACCGATGATGGGATCGCCGGGGCCGCGATCGGGCAGGCCGAAGCGGAGGCCGTCCGCGTCGATCACGGCAGCGGAGATCCAGCGGCCCAGATGGGGAGCCTCGAGCACCATGGCGCGATGCCGGCTCCGAAGCACCGGGTCCGCGCCGTCCAAACCCAGGGCGCGCGCGAGGCGGTCGGGGTGCTCGTCCGGGGCGATCATCCCCTTGCCGGGAGTGAGGAGACGGTCGACGGTGTCCCGCATCGCCCGTGTCGCCCGGCTCATCAGGCGACCCGTGCACGTGCGACGACGACTCGTCCTTGCACGCCGTCCCAGAACGCATCCGCGCGCGATGCCGCGCGGCGGGCGATCCTTCCCTGCAGCCCGCGTCGCGGAAGATGAGGATGCGGTCGAGTCGGAGCCCGAAGCTCGGCCTGTGCGAGCCGATCGGCGATCCGGGCAGCGTGGTCCTCGGGCAGGACGGCCTCCAGGCGCGCGATGGCTGACCCTTCAGCGGCCAGGAGAGCCTCCAGGCATTCCGCCACGTCGCGACGGATGCCCGCCCAGGGGATCCTGACGAACTGGGCTGAGCCGCGTCGCCGGGCGTGCATGGTCCTGAGCGCCAGCTGCAGGCGGTGGCAGGCGCCGCTCAGCTCACGCCATTCGGTGTCGGCGACCTCGCGCTTCGCACTGGCCACGAGCACGGACTCCAACGCCATGACGTGCTTGCACGTCGCAGCGAGGAACAGGTCGACGCACGCCCCGCTCTCGCCGATGCTCGAGGTTCGCGGTGGCGCGCTGACCTCTCGAAGCCTGCTGCGGAGCTGGTTGGCCGCGGCCGCCGCTCCGGCGGTCAGAGATGTGGGCATGAGGACCTCCGAAACGAGTCGGTCCCCCCAGCGTGCGAGCACCCGGCCGGACGAACCACCTCCCCAGGGGTGAGCGCCGGGGTGATTCCTCCACGAACCCCACACGGGGACAGGCACCGTCTTCTCACCCACGCGACCAATCCGGTGGGGGAGGCGGCTGCCTCCTGGGCGCCTTAGCGTCGCCGGTGTGCCGGCCAGGAGGGGATGTCGAGATGCCCGCTGATCCCCTGTCTCCTGCCGTTCGTGGCGTCGGCGAGCACCCGCCAGAGCAGCCATCGGAGGCGCTCGAGGCCGTCATCTTCGACGTCGACGGGACCTTGGTGGACTCCGAGCGGATGGGACACCGGGTGGCGTTCAACGAGGCATTTGCCTGCCTCGGCCTGCCGGACCGGTGGACGGTCGAGCAGTACGGCGAGCTGCTCAAGATCACGGGCGGACGCCGGCGGATCGCGACCTACTTCCTCCAGCGCGGACTCGACCCGGTCCAGTCCGTGGCGCTCGCCGACGAGCTGCACACGATCAAGACCGCACTGGTCACCGAGATGGCACGCAACGGATCCATTCCTCTGCGTCCCGGGGTACGCCGCCTGGTCGGCTCCCTGCAACGACATGGCGTCCGCATGTTCGTGGCGACGACCGGACAGCCGCACTGGGTGGAGCCTCTTCTGGAGCTCCACTTCGGAAGATCCACCTTCGAACGCGTGCTGACAGGTGCCGACGTACGGGCCCTGAAGCCGGATCCGGAGGTCTACCGGGCCGTCGTGCAGGGCGCCAGGCTCGCACCATCGAAGGTCGTGGCCGTCGAGGACTCCGGGAACGGCCTGCGCGCCGCCCATGGCGCCGGCATTCCCTGCCTGGTGGTCGCCAACGAGTACACCGGCTCGGACGTCGCAGACGCCGAGCTCGTGGTCAGTGGTTTCGGTCCCCACGCCACACCGCTCTACGGGGGTTCCGGGCCCCTTCCGCACGGGCTGGTGACCCTGGAGACGATCGCCTCCGTGGCCGGGCGCGTTCCACCCGGTGCCGGCGGAAGAACTGGAAGCCCCTGGCTCAGCCGGTTCGATCGACTCCGTCGACGTCGATGACGAGACCGGGCGACGCCACCGTCCAGGGCCGCCTGATCGACCGCTACGCCGCGCTCGTCTGCGACCTCGACGGCGTCGTCTACCGCGGGCGCCGTGCCGTCACCGGGGCTGTGGAGACGCTCGGATCAGTCATGGGAGAGGGCGTTCACGTCGCCTTCGCGACCAACAACGCCTCACGCGCGCCCACCGAGGTGATGTCCCACCTCGAGCAGCTCGGCGTCGCTCCACCAGCGCGATCGCCCACGTCACTGATGGTGGTGGTGACGAGCGCGCAGGCCGCTGCGCAGATTGTTCGCCGCCGCCTCGAGCCCGGGTCCGCCGTGCTGGCCGTGGGTGGCCCAGGAGTGGCCGAGGCGCTACGAGCCGCCGGGCTCGAACCGTTCTCGTGCGCAGACGCGAAGCGATTCCCCCGGGCACGTGCCGTGGTCCAGGGAGCCGGGTCGGACGTGAGCTGGCGTGACCTGGCAGAGGCCGCCTATCGCATCCAGCAAGGAGCCCTGTGGGTCGTCACCAACGGCGACAGGACGATTCCGACCGCTCGTGGGCTTGCGCCGGGCAACGGCGCGCTGGCCGAGGCAGTCCGGGCTGCGGTCGGCGTCGACGCGGTCTTCGCGGGCAAGCCGGCACCGGGCCTGTACGAGCATGCCTTGTCCCGGCTCGGGGTCGTCCGTCAGGACGCGCTTGTCGTGGGCGATCGGCTCGACACCGACGTCGCTGGCGCCGTCGCGGCCGGGATGGACTCGTTGATGGTGCTCGGAGGTGCCCATGGCCTGGTCGACGCGGTGCATTGCGATCCGGCGACGAGACCGACCTACCTCGGGGTCGACCTGCGTGCACTGCTGATCGACCACGAACGCTCGAGCGACGAACCGATGGAGCCGTTGCTCGTCGAGCGAGGCATGGTGGCGGGTCCGGTCCTGGACCCGGACCGGCCCACTCAGGCACTCGATCAGATCGTCCGAGCTGCCTGGAAGACGCTCGACGACGGTGGCGAGCTGCCGCGGCACGCCGAAGCGTGGCGGCTGCTCGAGGACGAGATCCGCGGAGCGTGGTGCGGCTGGTGGGACCTCCGGTAGTCGTCCGGCGACGGCAGGTGTCGCTCTGTTCGCCGGGGTGACGCCCGTCACACCCGCACACCACCCTCGTGGGTGAGGTGCCCGCGCGGCGCGACCCCAAGGATCACCCATCAGTCGCACCATCCGTCGAACGGCGCGCACCCGCGCCAGCGAGGAGATCAACCATGATCAGACGAGTGAGTCTGGCCACCATCGTGGCCATCGGAGCAGTGTGGGTGCTCGCCACGTTCGTGCTCGGCCTGTGGGGAAAGACAGCAGCAGCGGACCGGCTCACCGGTGACCTCCAGCCCGCGTTCAGCAATGCGGGAGTCCACCAGGCAAGCCGCGACGCCGCCACCGTCGACGCCTTCACGGCGGAGCTGCAGAAGACGACCATCCCCTTCCTCGCCGAGCAGCTCCACGCGAAGCCGCAGGACGTCACCAGCCTGCTGGCCTCGAGGTACCCGGCGGTCGGCAAGGTTCTCGGCACCAAGGACAACGACGGCGCCACCTATGCGGACGGCCGTACGTACCTGCAGCACGCCTCGGGCTATCTGGACGACGTGACGGCTGCCGTGAAGGCGAACCAGGACAACTTCCGCAAGGCGAGTGACATCCCGGCGTCGTTCCTTCCGACGAAGGCCGTCGCCTGGCTGTTCCTGGTCCTCGGCCTGGCCGCGCTGGCTCTCGGAGGCGCGGCGATCGCCCGACCGGCCCTGGTCCCCAGGATCGCTGCAGGTACGGCGGCGCTCGGCATCGTCGTCATCGCGGTCACGTTCGCGCTCGGGGTGCCTGCCAAGACCGGAGCGCTCGACGACCTCACCGCTGACTTCCGACCCGTGTTCACGACCCAGGGTCCGTCGAGCATCGTCGAGGGTCAGCGCTACCTCGCGGCCGTTCGGGCGGCCGACGCCGAGCTCGAGACGAAGGTCGTTCCGGCCCTCCCGACACTCCTCAAGACGACGCCGGACGCCGTGGCGACGGCCCTGCAGGCCAAGTCCCCGGTGGTTGCCGCGGCACTGCTCAAGAAGGACGCCGGCCACGCCGACGTGTCGGTGCTCGGCGGGATCGTGGACCGGTTCGACGCGCTGGCCGGAACGGTCGACGCGAACATCGCCGACTTCAGGTCGACCGATCGAATCCCCGGTCTGGGTTGGCCGGCTCGTTCGGTCGAAGGGCTTCTCGTCATCCCCGCTCTCGTGCTGCTCGTCTGCGCCGGGGGCCTGGCCGCCCAGGGCGTCGTCCTTCGCAGGTCGACGGCGAAGCGCCTGCTCAGCGAGGTCAGTGGCTGACCAACCACGTGAGGGGACTTCGAGAGGGCGTGCCGTCGGCGTTCGATGCCGACGGCGCGCCTACCCTCGGAACCGTGAGGGCACTGGTGATCGGCGATCTCGAGGTCACCCGGCTCGCGTGCACCATGCTGGCGCACCGTGGGGTGGAGGTCGTTCACCTCCTCAGGCCCTCCGATGGTGAGCTCCGCGAGCAGCTGGGCCCGGACATCGACGCCGTCGCGGTCCTCGTCCGAGGGGACGTGACTGCCCTGCGATACGTGCTGCTGGTGGAGCAGATCAGGCCTGGCGTTCGCCTGGTCGCCACCATCTTCGACAAGACCCTGGCCGACAAGGTCGGCACCGTCGTCCCGAACTGCTCGGTCAGCTCACCGGCCGATGTCGCCGTACCCTCCATCATCGGAGCCTGCCTGGCGGACGGCACGCTGACGGTCGACCTCTCAGGAGATCGCCCGCGACGACTCGTGCGCGAGACGGGGGGCGACCTGCGCTACCTGCCCTTCCCCTCCAACGGCCGCCGTTGGTCACGACGACTGCGAGACTCGGTCGGTCAGTTCGGAGCCACGACGACGCCACCCGGGTCCTGCTGCTCGCCCTGACCGGGCTGTCCGTGGTTCTCGTGACCGACTGGCTGCTGACGGCTGTCGCTCTGCACAGGAGCCCTGCAGAGGCCCTCTACGCCGCCACTCGTGTGGTCACGACGGTCGGACCAGGTGACGCAGACCTGCACGGCCGGACGTGGTACCTCGTGCTGGCCAGCCTCTTCATGCTCCTCACGATCGTGATCACCGCTGTGTTCACAGCGGGTGTCGTCGACAGGGTCAGGTCCGATCGGACGCTCACCTTGATCGGTCGCCGGGTACCGCCACGGCGCAATCACGTGGTGGTGGTCGGGCTGGGACAGGTCGGGGTCCGCCTTGCCATCGCGCTGCGGAAGCTGGGCATCCCGTGCATCGTCGTGGAACGGGATGCACAAGCCCCGAACTTGCGCCTTGCTCGTGGCGCCGGCGTTCCGGTCTTCATCGGTCAGGGCCAGGACGTCGAGGTGCTGCGCCGAGTCGGCCTGAACCGGGCACGTGCGGTTGCTGCCGTGGGATCGTTCGACCTGGACAACATCGAAGTCGCCATCGCGGCGTCGGCCGTCGCGCCCCGGGTCCCGATCGCGTTACGCGCAGGAGAGAACGAGGTGATCGCGGAGACGCGATCCCTGTTCCGGATCGGTGAGGTCAGGGACGTGTCCGGCCTGACGGCCGCAGCCGTTGTCGAGACGTTGGTCCGGACCGAACCGCACGCAGTGTTCGTCGACCGAGCACGCCTGATCGTCTTCGACGGCAAGGAGGAGTCTCACGTGCCGTCGGTCGCTCGGTGCGATTGCGGGTGAAGCGCGGGTCCATCGTCACAGCGCTGGGTGCCGCCTGAGGGCGTCCTGTTCGCGATGCACTAAACGTGCACTATGATGCACTGATGGACACCACCACCGCTTCGCTGGCGGCGGCGATCGGCGCCCGGGTCAAGCGCGAGAGGCGAGCGCGGCTGTGGACACTGGATCAGCTTGCTGAGGCTGCTGCCGTGAGCCGTCGAGCGCTGGCCAACGTCGAACAGGGTGCCGCCAACCCGAGTGTGGGCACCCTGCTGCGCATCAGCGACGCGCTGGGGATCGGTCTGCCGGCACTCGTCGAACCGCCAGCGCCGGGCCCCGTGAAGGTGACCCGGGCGGGCGAGGGCGCGGTGTTGTGGACCGGCACAGCAGGTGGCCGCGGGGTGCTGGTGGCGGGCACCGATTCTCCGGACGTCGTCGAGTTCTGGGACTGGACGCTGGAACCGGGTGAACGGCACGAGAGCGGAGGGCACTCGGTCGGCACCAGGGAGCTGATCCAGGTCCAGCAGGGCGCGGTGTCGATCACCGTCGGCGACGACGACTTCGTGCTCGAGACCGGTGACGCGCTTGCATTGCCCGGCGACGTCACACACTCGTACGCGAACGGCCGGAAGAAGCGTGCGCGGTTCGCCCTGGCGGTGTTCGAGCCAGGGGTCGGCACGAGGTCGGAGGGGCACGATGCCTGAGCTCGACCTGCGAGCGGTCCTCGAGCGCGCGAGCATCGACCGGGCCGTGTTCGCGCTCCGCCCGGACTACCGCGCCCTCCTGGTGGCGGTCGACGGCCTCGATGCGGCCGCACCGGGCGACAGCACGAGCGACGTGCTGCTCGAACAGGCGGAGGCCGCCGCCCGCAACGCCTTGCGTCAAGGACCGGTGGAGGAGATCGGACATGTCGCTGCCTGGCGCGACGCCTACCGAGCCTTCGGCGCCAAGCCGCAGCGGACCCGCAACAGCCTCGAAGCTCTGTTGCGTCGCGCTGAGTCCGGGCTCTCGCGGGTCAACCGGCTCACCGACATCTACAACGCGGTCTCGATCCTCCACAAGGTCCCGCTCGGTGGTGAGGACCTGGCGGCGTACGAGGGGCCACCGCACCTCATCCGTGCCACGGGTCGCGAGCCTTTCGACACCATGGGAGACGGCGTCGAGATCGTCGAGCATCCCGAGCCCGGCGAGGTGGTCTGGTGCGACGACGCGGGAGTCACCTGCCGCCGCTGGAACTGGCGCCAAGGGCGACGCACGCGACTGTCCGACGCGACCACAGCCGCGCTGTTCATCATCGATGCTCTGGCCCCGCTCACCGATGAGCAGCTGCTGGCAGCAGCGGCCGATCTTGTCTCCCACCTGCGCTCGATCGCACCAGACCTGCGCTCCGCGCAACGCCTCTTCTGTGCGCCCCCAGATGTCGACGACAGGGACTGAGGCGATCCCGTCACGTGGCGATTGTTCCCCTGGCTCGATGTCCACCTCGGCGGAGCACCGGTCGCACCTCGAGCGCTCTCCGTCCCCCATCCGAGAGGGGTGGTCAGGGCTTCAAGAGGTCGATCTCGAAGCTGTAGCGGCTGGCCGCGTAGACATGCGTTCCATATTCGACAGGCGCGCCGCTGTCGTCGTAGGTGATCCGCTGCATGGTGAGCAACGAGCTGCTACGGGGCTCGGCGAGCAGCCGGGCCTCGTCCGCGGTCGCGTTGCGTGCACCGATGGTCTGCGTAGCCGAGTGCAGCTGGATCCCGCGTTCGCGCAGCAGGTCGTAGAGTCCGCGTTCCTCGAGCTGGACGATGTCGAGGTCGCCAACATGCGGCGGGAGGTAGTTGGTCATCTTGGCGATGGGCATGCCGTTCGCACGGCGCAGCCGGACCACCCTGGTGGCCCGGTCCCCGAACTCGATGCGAAGAAGAGCGGCGACGTCCTCGGGTGCGGTCACTTGTTCGAGGTCGAGCACCTCCGTGGTGGGCGAGCGACCGGTTCTGGCCAGATCGTCGTGCAGGCTGCTCAGCTCGAGGGGCCGTCGGACCTTGGGTTGGACCACGCGCGTGCCGATGCCACGGCGACGCACGATGAGTCCCTTGTCAACCAGGTGCTGCATGGCCCTCCGGATCGTCGGCCGCGAGAGTCCCATCTCGTCGGCCAGCGCAATCTCGTTGCCGAGCAGGCTCCCGTTCGGGATCTCCCCGGACTCGATGGAGCGCTCGAGGTGCTGGCCGACCTGGTAGTACAGCGGCACCGGACTCGTGCGATCGACCGAGAACCGCCGCACCGGGGACAACACGTCCTTCCGCTTCGGCGACATGGCCCGAGTATGTCAGAACAAACCCACGGCAGGCTGTTTGCAGGTCGGACTGAGCACAGCCGAACTGGCACGTGCTAGGCGCGAGGTCCGCGGTGTCGGACAGAATGTTAGGACAAAGTCTTGACATCTACTGGCTCGTGCTAGTTCCATGGGTGTCGTGACAGCCGTCACATCCGGAGACTCGGAGCTCCGGCACCATCTCGTTCGTCCGCAGATCACAAGCTCAACCCCGCGGACGCCGAAGAAAGGTTCAGACAAGGTGTCTATGTCCTTCCACAAGTCGCGCCGCTTGCTGGTGCTGGCTGCGGTTGCAACCATGTCGCTGGGTGTCCTCTCCGCTTGCAGCAACTCGTCGGCCTCTCCGGGCAAGGGCGGCTCGAGCGCTCTCAAGGACGGCTTCGGGGACCGTGCAAAGAGCCGGAACGTCGAGTTCATCACCTACTACGACCCGTCCCAGGACGCGTTCTGGAACCAGATCAAGCAGGGCGCCGAGGACGCGGCGAAGCTGTCGCACTTCACCCTCAAGGAGGAGACTGCGGCGGGCGATGTCGGCAAGATGACCGACCTGATCAACGCGGCGGCAGCAAGCAAGCCGGCGGCGCTGGTGATCTCGTTCAACGACCCCGCGTGGGAGAACGCCGCGTGCGAGGCATCCAAGGCCGGGATTGCGGTGTTCGCCTACAACGTGCCGCCGTCGGGCCCGGCGAAGGACTGCATCAAGGCTTTCGTCGGCCAGGACTTCTTCCAGGTCGGCACCTACGTCGGTCAGAAGCTGCTCGAGTCGGTGGACCTCTCCGCCGGCGACAAGGTGCTCTGCCCGGCCGAGGAGCCTTCCCAGCAGTACGCCATCCAGCGTGGTGGCGGAGTCGAGTCGGTGCTGAAGTCCAAGGGTGTCAAGTGCACCTACCTCCGTACCTCTGGTGAGGATGCGCCCGCGCTGGACAAGATGCAGGCGTGGCTCACGGCGAACAAGGACGTCAAGGCGATCGTGCCGTTGGGCGGCACGCCGCACCGCAACGCGGTCCAGGCCGAGGACGCCGCGGGCGTGAAGGTTCCGATCGTCGGTTTCGACACCTCCCCGCAGGTCATCGACGGGATCAAGTCCGGCCGCATTCTCGCGACCGCCGACCAGCAGGGCTACGTGCAGGGCTTCCAGCCGGTGCTCGAGGCCGGGCTCTTCCTCGACTTCGGCCTGTCACCGTCCACCATCAACTCCGGCGGCAACTCGCTGATCGACAAGTCGAACGTCTCCAACCTTGAGGACAAGGCCCTCCAGGGCGTCCGCTGGTAGCAGCCGTGACCGGTCCCGGTCGCCATCGCGACCGGGCCCGGCCCACCATCCGACCCGCCTCCTGTCGTACGGGCCCAGACGAAGCGAGAAGCCATGACGATCAGCACTCCCGAGGGAACCGGTAGAGCAACTGCCACCGACGTCCCTCTCGCGCTCGAGGAGCAGTCGCCCACCCGGCGCCGCCTGGCCGACAGCCAGCCGACGACGCCGATGGAGCGGTTCAAGGACAACCTCTACTACCTGCGGGGCCGCGGAGCCCTGGAGATCAGCGGCGTCTACGTGCTGATCCTCGTCGGTTTCGCCCTTGCCGCTGCGGCGAACCCGACCGGCTTCCCGTTCCTCAACTCCAACAATCTCTCCGGCGTTCTCTCCCAGAACATCCCGGTCCTGGCCATCCTGGCCATCGGTGCCGGTGTGCTCATGATCGCCGGTGAGTTCGACCTTTCGATCGGCGCCACGATCGGGCTGTGCGGCGTCGTCTTCATCCGCACCGCGAACAGCACGAGCTGGCCGGTTGCCTTTCTGGCCACGTTGGCCGTCGGTGTCTCCGTGATGCTGGTCAACGGCCTGATCGTCGTGACGACCAAGATCCCCTCGTTCATCGCGACCCTCGGGATGTCGTTCTTCTGGACCGGCGTGAGCATCTATGTCAACGGCAGCACCCCGGCCACGTTCTTCCCCGGTGTGCGCACCAAGACAATGGTCGACCTGATGGCCGGCGACTATGGCTACTTCCGGTCCCAGCTCATCTGGTTGATCGTCCTCGGCGTGGCGGCCTGGTTCATGCTGCATCGTCATCGTGCCGGGAACAAGGTCTTCGCAGTGGGTGGCAACCCTGCGGCGGCTGCGGCGGTCTCGATCAAGCCCACCGTCGTGCGTCTCCAGTCCTTCGCATTCCTCGGGCTCATGGTCGGCATCGCGTCATCTCTCTACGTCGCCCGCACCTCGGGCATGCAGCCGGGCACCACCGATTCCTACACGCTCCTGGCGATCGCGGCTGCTGTGGTCGGCGGCTGCTCGCTGACCGGCGGACGCGGGTCGGTCACCGGCATGGTCGTCGGCGCCGCCCTGATCCTGACCATCGAGAACGGCCTCGTGCTCGGCAACGCACCCGGGTTCTACGTCCAGCTCTTCCTCGGCCTCGCGATCGTCGTCGCCGCGGTCTTCAACAAGTTCATGGAAGGAAAGGCGACATGACCGCCCTCACCCCGGAGACGGCCGGCTGGACGTCCTCCATGGCCCCACCACTTGTCCGCCTCGAAGGCGTCACCAAGAACTACGGTCCGAACACCGTGCTCAAGGACGTCTCCTTCGACATCGGCGCGGGCGAGGTCGTCGGACTGCTCGGCGACAACGGCGCCGGGAAGTCCACGCTCGTCAAGATCATGTCCGGCGTCGTCTCGATGACCGCTGGGAAGTACTCCTGGGAGGGCGAGGAGATCACCCGCGTCACTCGACCCGAGACCGAGCGCCTTGGCGTCGAGACGATCTTCCAGGACTCGGCACTGATCCCGACCATGTCGATCACGCGCAACATCTTTGCCGGTCGTGAGCTCACCAACCGGTGGGGCTTCATGAGGATCCGGGAGATGGACGCGATCACCACGGAGATCCTCGACAGCGTGGTGAGCATCGAGGGAATCAAGAGCGCCAAGCAGCTGGTGGGCTCGCTGTCCGGTGGCCAGGCGCAGGCGGTCGCGATCGCTCGCGCCGTGCACTTCAAGCGCTCGCTGCTGATCCTCGACGAGCCGACCAGTGCGCTCGCGGTCCGTGCCACCGAGGCGTTGCTGAACTATCTCGTCGCGCTGAAGAACGAGGGCGTGAGCTCGGTGCTGGTGACTCACAACCTGCACCACGCCTTCAAGGTGTGCGACCGACACATCGTGATGAACCACGGCAAGAAGATCCTCGAGGTCCGGCGTGAGGACACCAGCGTCGAGGAGCTCACGGCCGCGGTCGTGGAAGGCATGGAAGGCGTGAACCGATACCGGGAGGGGCGCGCACTCGCCTGAGAGCGCCCCACGTGACTCGATCGGTGGTCCGGCCGGGCCGCGAGCGAACGCCTGCCCCTAACCAGGAACGACGCAGAAAGAAGAGGACTCTTGAGAACCATCGACCACTGGATCGCCGGCAAGCCGACGACTGGTAACAGCGCCAGGACGGCGCCCGTCTACAACCCGGCCACCGGTGCCCAGCAGGCCGAGGTCAGGCTGGCTTCCACGGAGGACGTGGACGTGGCCATCGCTGCAGCCGCGGACGCATTCCCGGGATGGATGCAGACCTCGGTGAGCAAGCGCACGAGCGTGCTGTTCGCGTTCCGTGAGCTGGTCAACGCGCACGCTTCGGAGCTGGCGGAGCTGATCACCGACGAGCACGGGAAGGTGCTCTCCGATGCGCTGGGGGAGGTGCAGCGTGGCCTGGAGGTCGTCGAGTTCGCCTGTGGGATCCCGTCGCTCTTGAAGGGTGACTACTCCGACCAGGTGTCCACCGGCGTCGACACCTACTCGTTTCGGGAGCCCCTCGGCGTGGTCGCGGGGATCACCCCGTTCAACTTCCCGGCAATGGTTCCGATGTGGATGTTCCCGATCGCGATCGCGTGCGGGAACACGTTCATCCTCAAGCCCAGTGAGCGTGACCCGTCCGCGTCGCTGCTGATCGCCGAGCTGTGGCAGCGCGCCGGCCTGCCGGACGGCGTCTTCAACGTCGTGCAGGGCGACAAGGTCGCGGTCGACGCACTGCTCGACTCACCGGATGTGGCGGCGGTGTCCTTCGTCGGCTCGACGCCGATCGCGAGGTACATCCACGAGCGGGGCACCGCGAGCGGGAAGCGGGTCCAGGCCCTCGGTGGTGCGAAGAACCACGCGATCGTGCTTCCGGATGCGGACATCGACTTCGCGGCCGACCATCTCGCCGCCGCTGCGTTCGGCTCGGCGGGGGAGCGCTGCATGGCGATCTCCGCCGCGATCGCCGTCGGCGGCGCGGCGGACGCCGTGGTGGCGGCGGTCAACGACCGTGCCCTTGCCGTGAAGGTGGGTCCCGGCCGCGAGGCCGGGGTCGAGATGGGACCGGTCGTGACCCGGGCGGCCCAGGACCGGATCCAGTCCCTGATCGGGACGGGTGCAGACCAGGGTGCCGAGATCACCGTCGACGGCCGCGGGTACGTCGTACCCGGACACGAGGCCGGCTTCTTCGTGGGCCCGACGGTGATCGACCAGGTCACCACCGAGATGGACGTCTACCGCGAGGAGATCTTCGGGCCGGTGCTCTCGGTCGTGCGCTGCGACGACGTCGACGAGGCCATCGCCCTGATCAACGCCAACCCCTACGGCAACGGCACCGCGATCTTCACCTCCTCGGGCGAGGCCGCGCGCCGGTTCCAGCGCGGCGTTCAGGTCGGGATGATCGGCATCAACGTGCCGGTCCCGGTGCCGATGGCCTTCTACTCCTTCGGCGGCTGGAAGGACTCGCTGTTCGGCGACAAGCACGTGCACGGACCCGAGGGCGTCTCCTTCTACACCCGCGCCAAGGTCGTCACCGCCCGCTGGCCACGCCGCGAGCTCGCCAGCGACGCCAGCTTCCACTTCCCCACCTCGAGCTAGAAGGCACGCGCATGAACGACCTCAGCAAGCTCCGTCTCGGCACGGCTCCCGACTCCTGGGGTGTCTGGTTCGCCATCGACCCGCACCAGGTCACCTGGGAGACCTACCTCGACGAGATCGCCCGCGTCGGCTACGTCTACACCGAGCTCGGCCCGCAGGGCTTCCTGCCGCAAGACCCCGAGCAGCTCAAGGACGAGCTCGCCCGCCGGGGCCTGACCGTGTGCGGTGGCACTGTCTTCGCTGCCCTCCATCAGGGACGCGAGGCGCTGGACAAGGCGATCACGGACTTCAGCCGTGAGGCGAAGCTCCTCGCAGCGGTCGGCGCCGAGTACCTGGTGCACCTGCCGGAGCAGTACACCGACATGCGCACCGGCGAGGCGACCGCAACCGACGACATCGACCCCGAGCAGTGGAAGAACCTGGTGACCGGCACCGACCAGCTCGCCAGGGTCATCTACGAGGATTACGGCGTCAAGCTCGTCTTCCACCCGCACGTGGACACCCACGTCGACACTCAGCAACGTATCGAGCGGTTCCTCAGCGACACCGATCCTGACCTCGTCAACCTCTGCCTCGACACCGGTCACATCGCCTACTGCGAGGGCGACAACATCGAGATCGTCGAGCGGTTCCCCGAGCGGATCACCTACGTCCACCTCAAGTCCGTCGACCCGGTCGTCCGCGCGCGAGCCCTCGCCGAGAACATGTCGCTCTCAGACGCAGTCAAGCTCGGGGTGATGTGCGAGCCGCCGTACGGCGAGCCGGACATGCCGCCACTGCTCGACCGGCTCAGCCGACTCGACCGCGAGCTCTTCACCGTCATCGAGCAGGACCTCTACCCGGTCGAGCCGGACGTCCCCCTGCCGATCGGCGCACGGACGGCCGGCTACTACGTCGGCTGCGGGCTCGGCCCCGTCCGGCGTTGGCCCTACTGACCGTCCCCACCATCCAGAGAGAAGAACAGCCATGACCCTCAAGGTCGGAGTCGTCGGAACCGGCATGATCGGCCAGGACCACATCCGGAGGATCACCCATGTCCTCGCCGGTGCCGAGGTCGTCGCCGTCAGCGACGCCAATACCGACGTCGCTCACGAGGTCGCCGCCGGTCTGAAGAACGCGACCGTCCACGACACGGGGCAGGGTCTGATCGACGACCCGAACGTCGACGCGGTCATCGTCACGTCGTCCGGCCCGACCCACGTCGAGTACGTGCTGGCCAGCATCGCGGCAGGAAAGCCGGTGTTCTGCGAGAAGCCGCTGGCCACCACGACTGAGGACTGCCGCCGGATCATCGAGGCCGAGGTCGTCCACGGCAGCCGGCTCGTGCAGGTCGGCTTCATGCGGCGTTACGACGCGGCGTACCGGGCCCTCAAGAGCACCATCGACTCAGGTGCCGTCGGCGCGCCCCTCATGTACTACTCCGGTCACCGCAACCCGGCCGTGCCGGAGAGCTACACCAAGGACATGGCGATCGTCGACACCGCGGTACACGACTTCGACGTCACCCGCTGGCTGCTCGATGAGGAGTTTGCTGCCATCCGGGTGATCGCCGCCAAGCCCAACAGCCACGGCGGCGAGCTCCTGGACCCGCTGCTGATGATCCTCGAGACCGAATCCGGGGTCCTGGTCAACGTCGAGACCTCGGTGAACATCCGCTACGGCTACGACATCCGCGGTGAGGTCGTCGGTGAGGACGGCACCGCTGCCCTGGCCGATCGCGGCCCGGTGGTGCTGCGCCGCGCCGACCGCGTCGGCGTTGCGGTACCCGCTGACTGGCGCGAGCGGTTCATCGACGCCTACGACGTCGAGATCCGGGAGTGGATCAACGCTGTCGCAGACGGGCAGGGAGTCACTGGCCCCAGCGCGTGGGACGGCTTTGCCGCACAGGTCGTCTGCGACGCGGGCGTCGAAGCACTCCACACCGGTGAACGCGTCGAGATCGCGCTGGGCGACAAGCCCGCCCTCTACGCCTGAGCTCCCAGCCATGTCGAAAGGCCAACCGATGAAGATCGCGCTCGACCCGTACATGTTCCGCACGACTCCGCTCCTCGAGCTGCCGGCGCTGGTGGCGGAGCTGGGGTACGAGTTCATCGAGCTTTCGCCGCGGGACGACTTCACGCCGTTCTTCCTGCATCCACGCGCGGACGACACCACGGTGAAGGGGTTCAAGAACGCCTTGGACGCCGCGGGGGTGAAGATCGCGTCGCACCTGCCGCTCTACCGGTGGTCGGGGCCGGACGAGGACGAGCGCCAGGCCGCAGTGCGGTACTGGAAGCGCGCCATCGAGATCACGGTCGACCTGGACTGCCGGGTGATGAACTCGGAGTTCAACGGCCGGCCTGAGGCGGCGAGCCTGAGCGAATCGCAGTTCTGGCGGTCGATGGAGGACCTGCTGCCGGTCTTCGAGAGGGAAGGCGTGGAGCTGCGCCTGGAGCCGCATCCCGACGACTTCGTCGAGGACGGCCTGGTCGCGGTGGACATGATCCGCGGGATCAACAGTCCGCTGGTGTCGTTCCTGTACTGCGCACCGCACACCTTCCACATGGGCGGGACCACGCCGGAGAAGATGGTCCAGATCATGGAGTACGCCGGGCCGCTGATGACCCAGCTGCACCTGGCCGACTCCTTCGACCACACCGCGTCCTCGGGTCTGCGCTACATCACCAACCCACCGGGCAACGCGGTGCGGGTGCACCAGCACCTGGACATCGGTCAGGGTGAGGTGCGGTGGGACACGTTCTTCGAGACCCTCGGGCGGCTCGGGTTCGGCGCGGGCGAGGGCAACATCATGACCGCGTGCGTCTTCGCCTGGGAGGACCGGGCGCGGGCGTCCAGCCTGTTCATGCTCGAGACCATCGACAAGTACGTGAGCACGTGGTGAGCGCACCTCTCGAGCTGCTGACCGTGGGCCGGGTGGGGGTGGACCTCTACCCGCTCCAGGGCGGTCCGCTCAAGGACGTGACGACGTTCCAGAAGTTCCTCGGCGGCACCGCGACCAACGTCGCGGTCGGGGCGGCACGACTGGGGCGGCGTACGGCCGTTCTCACCAAGGTCGGGTTGGACGGGTTCGGGGACTACGTCCGCGAGGCCCTCACGACCTTCGGGGTCGACCCCGCGTTCGTGGAGACCGCGGACGGGCTGAACACCCCGGTGGTGTTCTGCGAGCTCAACCCGGCCGAGGACCCGCCGCTGCTG
The DNA here is from genome assembly GCF_054059435.1 of Marmoricola sp. URHA0025 HA25. Classification (NCBI taxonomy): domain Bacteria; kingdom Bacillati; phylum Actinomycetota; class Actinomycetes; order Propionibacteriales; family Nocardioidaceae; genus Marmoricola; species Marmoricola sp. URHA0025 HA25. The sequence goes on along the minus strand of NZ_JBSSCD010000001.1, from coordinate 3,303,554 downwards.
TTCTACCGGAACCCGGTGGCACCGGACCTGATGTTGTTCCCGAACGACGTGCCGCTGGACGTCGTTCGGGACGTGCCCGTGCTCTGGGTGACCGGCACCGGCGTCAGCGTCGAACCGTCGCGGACCACCCACGTAGAGATGCTGGAGCACCGCGGCCGGCCGGAGCCCCGCTCGGGTCGCTGGACGTGCCTGGACCTGGACTGGCGGCCGATGTTCTGGCCGTCTCCGGAGGACGCCCGTGCCGAGTACGACCAGCTCCTAGACCACGCCACCGTCGTCGTCGGCAACCGCGCAGAGGTACAGGTTGCGGTCGGCACCAGCGACCCGCACGAGGCCGCCGACCGGCTGCTCGCTCGCGGAGTCGAGCTCGCCCTGGTCAAGATGGGCGGTGAGGGAGTCCTGGTCGCCACGCCCGAATCGGCCACCGTCGTCCCGCCGCATCCGGTCGAGGTGGTCTGCGGCCTCGGCGCCGGCGACGCCTTCGGCGGCACCCTCGTGCACGGCCTCCTGTCCGGCTGGGAGCCGGTCCGGATCGCCGAGTACGCCAACGCGGCCGGCGCGATCGTCGCCTCCCGGCTCGCGTGCGCCGATGCCATGCCCACCGCAGACGAGCTCGAAGCCCTCGTCGCTACCCGAGGAGCACTTTCTTGACCACCGACATCGCTGTGGAACGCGGCGGCCCGGACCTGAGCGACGAGCAGTGGCTCGGGCTGCTGGAGCTGCGGGCGACCGACCCGGGGGCAGTGGCCCGCGCGTACGCCGCCCGTCGCCGCCCGGACCGCATCCTGTCCGAGCGCGGCACGCTGTTCCTGGTCGCCGCAGACCACCCCGCTCGTGGGGCGCTGGCCTCCGGTGGGGATCCGATGGCGATGGCCGACCGGCGATCGCTGCTGGCCCGGCTGATGGTGGCGTTGGAGAACCCCGAGGTCGACGGCGTCCTCGGCACCCCGGACGTGGTCGAGGAGCTGCTCCTGCTCGGCGCACTCGAAGGCAAGGTCGTGATCGGCTCCATGAATCGCGGCGGCCTTGATGGCGCGAGCTGGACCATGGACGACCGGTTCACCGGGTACGACGCCGCGAGCATCGCCGCGAACCGGCTCGAGGGCGGCAAGATGCTCCTGCGCATCGACGACCAGGATCCTTCCACCGCCGGCACCATCGAGGGTTGCGCCACCGCGGTCAGCGAGCTCGCCGCGCTCGGTCTGGTGGCCATGGTCGAGCCGCTGCCGTACCACCGCAGCGAGGACGGCACACTCATCCTCCTCAAGGACGCCCGGTCGCTGGCGCGTGCCGTCACCGTCGCCAGCGGCCTGGGCACCACGAGCACCCACACCTGGCTGAAGATGCCCTCGTGTGAGGACCCGCGGACCGTGTTCGCCGCCACCACGCTGCCCTGCGTGGTTCTCGGCGGCGTACCCGGCCCTGATCCTACTGAGGACCTCGCGTCCTGGGGGCAGGCACTGACCCAGCCCACTGTTCGTGGGCTGGTGGTGGGCAGATCACTCCTGTACCCACCTGAGGGGAACGTCGGCGCAGCCGTAGCCGCTGCCGCCAGTGTGCTCCGCGCTGCTCCCAGGCAGGGCCGGTGATGCTGCACCGACATCGGGCCGGGGGTGAGGTCGATTGGAACACGGGTATCGACCTCACCCCCGGTACCGCCGGTTGGGACTGGACCGGGCTGAAGGTGCTGCGGCTGCGCGCAGGTGAACCGCAGGTCGTGCGGACCACCGAGTCGGAGGCATTCGTGCTCCCGCTGGCCGGGTCGCTGAGCGTGGAGGTCACCGCCGAGTTCGGCGGGTCGGTCGCGTCGTTCGAGCTTGCCGGCCGCGCGACGGTGTTCACGGCCGTCTCCGACTTCGCCTACGTCGGCCGCGACAGCGTGGTGACACTCTGCAGCGCGGCCGGAGCCGAGGTCGCCCTGCCGGCGGCTCGGTGCACCCGCTCGCTGCCGCCTCGCTACGGCGCCGCCGAGGACGTGCCGGTGGAAGTCCGCGGTGCCGGGAACGCGACCCGCCAGGTCACCAACTTCGGCGTCCCCGGGGTGTGGGACCACGCCGAGAAGCTGATCTGCTGCGAGCTGATCACCCCGCCTGGCAACTGGTCGTCCTGCCCGCCGCACAAGCACGACACCTCCGACCCGTGCGCCGTGGTGAACGAGGAGATCTACTACTACCGGATCGCCGGCGACGACCAGGTGACGCCGTCGCGCACCGGTTTCGGCTACCACCGCACCTACACCGGGCGGGAGCACGAGGAGGCCGGGCTCGAGGCGATTGACGAGCTGGTGGAGGTCCGCGACCACGACGTCGTGCTCGTCCCGCACGGCTACCACGGACCCTGCATCGCGGCCCCCGGCTACCCGATGTACTACCTCAACGTCATGGCCGGACCCGCAGACGACCGGGCGCTGGCCTTCTGCGACGATCCCGACCACGCGTGGGTTCGGAACACCTGGGCCGACTTGGAGACCGATCCGCGCTGCCCGGTGACCTCGGCGAGCGGCCGACTCGACGAACTCACCGCAGGCTCCCGAGAGAGACACAGCTGATGAGCACAGGCACCGTCCGGCTGACGACCGCACAAGCGCTGGTGCGCTGGATGATCGCGCAACGATCCGAGCTGTTGGACGGGACCGAGGTGCCGCTGTTCCCCGGTGTATTCGCGATCTTCGGGCACGGCAATGTGCTCGGCCTCGGCACCGCTTTGTACGACGTGCGCGACGTCCTGCCCACGTGGCGCGGGCAGACCGAACAGGGCATGGCGCTCGCGGCGGTCGCGTACGCCCGTGCGATGGACCGCCGCCAGGTCATGGTCGCAACCAGCTCGGTGGGTCCCGGTGCGCTGAACATGGTCACTGCCTCCGGTCTTGCGCACGCGAACCGGCTCCCGGTCCTGTTGCTGCCAGGTGACACGTTCACCAGCCGGGCGCCCGATCCGGTGCTGCAGCAGGTCGAGCACTTCGGCGACCCGACGGTGTCGGTGAACGACGCGTTCCGGCCGGTCTCGCGCTACTTCGACCGGATCACCAGGCCCGAGCAGCTGATCGCCACGCTGCCCCAGGTGGCCCGCGTCCTCACCGACCCCGCCGACTGCGGTCCCGTGGTGCTCGCACTGCCGCAGGACGTCCAGGCGGAGGAGTACGACTTCCCGCTCGCCATGTTCGCGCCGCGGCTCCATCGCGTGCCCCGCATCCGCCCCGACGAGCGAGCCGTCGGCGACGCCCTCGAGATCATCCGTGCCGCGAGACGACCGCTGCTCGTCCTCGGCGGTGGGGCTCGGTACTCCGGTGCCGGCGCCGAGGCGCTTGCGTTCGCCGAGCGCCACCACGTCCCGGTCGTCGAGACCGTCGCTGGGCGCACGTTGGTACCCCACGACCACCGGCTCTACGGCGGTGCGCTCGGCATCATCGGCTCGACCTCGGCCAACGTCCTGGCGACCGATGCCGACGTCGTGCTCGCCGTCGGCACTCGACTCCAGGACTTCACCACCTCCTCGTGGACAGGCTTCTCCCCGGGTGTGCGCGTCGTCGCGGTCAACGCCGCACGCTTCGACGCCGTCAAGCACAACGCCCACGCGGTCGTCGGCGATGCCCGCGAGACCCTGGTAGAGCTCGACGCGCTCCTCGCCGACTGGTCGGCGCCCGCCCAGTGGGCTGAACGTGCCGCATCGGTGAAGGCGATGTGGGACGCCCACATCGACAGCCTGCGAGGGGTCGGACACACCCCGGACGACAGCCTCACCTACGCCCAGGTGACCGGCATCGTCAACGACGCCAGCACCCCGGACGACTACGTCCTGGCTGCGTCGGGCGGCATGCCCGGCGAGCTCCATGGCGGGTGGCGCACCGGCGAGGTCAAGCACGGCACGACCGCGACGTCCGGAGCGACGATGGACCTCGAGTACGGCTTCTCCTGCATGGGCTACGAAGTCGTCGCGCCTTGGGGCGCAGCGATGGCCCGCGAGGTGACCCACCCGGCGGGCCTGGTGACCTCGATCTTCGGCGACGGGTCCTACCTGATGCTGAACTCGGAGATCTACTCAGCTGCGTTCTCGGGGCATCCGTACGTCGCGGTCGTCTGCGACAACGGCGGATACGCCGTGATTCACAGGCTTCAGACGAACCAGGGTGCCGAGGGGTTCAACAACCTCCTCCGCGACTCCCAGGGACCGGGCGCCGACGGCAGCGTCCGCGTCGACTTTGCCGCGCACGCCGCTGCCCTGGGTGCCCATGTCGAAGACGTCCGAGGCAGCAACAACCCCGGCGACCTGCGGGCGGCGTACCTCCGCGCCCGTGAGCACGCGCGCAGCCAACGGCGGCCCGCCGTCGTGGTGTGTCGCGTCCACCATGCCGCCTGGACCGAGGCGGGTGCGTGGTGGGAGACCGGTGTTCCCGCCTCACTGTCGGGACGCGCCGCGCACGACGAAGGCAAGCAACACCAGGTGCGCTGGCTGTGAAGCACTAACCTCTGCACAAAGACCAGGGAGGGCGAGCTCATGAGCGGCGACGACAGCGCGCCTGGCGACACCGGCCAGCGCCCGCCGACGATGGCCGACATTGCGGCGAAGCTCGGCGTCTCCCGACAGCTCGTCTCCCTGGTGATGCGCGACGCTCCCGGTGCGAGCGAGGAGACCAGGCGTCGTGTGCGCCAGGCTGCCAAGGAGCTCGGGTTCAGCCCGCACGTCGGGGCCAGGTCGCTGCGCCGCGCGCGAAGCAAGGACCTGGGAGTCATATTCGCGCCAGCCCACTCGACCGAGCCGGAGATCGTCGAGTACATCTATCCGGCTGCCGCCGCCCGCGGTTACGAGGTGGTCCTGAGCGCCCAGACAGCGACCAGGACCACCGAGGACGCCGTGGACGAGCTCCTCGGGCACCGCTGTGCGGCCGTGATTGCCATCGGTTCCACGCTGGACCACGCCGCGCTGTGCGACGTGGCGGAGAGGATCCCGATGCCGCTGGTCGACGTCGGCTACGGCCGTGGCAACGACTACTACGACGTCGTGCGGTCATCCGGCGACAAGGGCATCGCCGCTGTCGTCGGCTACCTGGTGGACATCGGGCACAGAGCAATCGCGTACGTCGATCCGGTCTCCATGCCGGCGGCGGGCCTCCGACGCCGTGGCTACCAACGCACGATCAAGAAGTTCGGGCTGGGATCCGACATCCTGACGATGCCGGGTGACTACGCGGCGAGCGACTACTTCGAGGAGGTCGGCTCGGCTGCCGCTCGCCGCCTTCTGCAGCGGCCGCAACTCCCCACCGCGGTCGTCGCGCCGAATGACCATACCGCCGTCGGGGTGCTTCAGGTACTCGTTCGGAGCGGCGTCCGCGTCCCACAGGACGTCTCGATCACCGGTTTCGACGACGCCCCGATCGCGCGGCTCTCGGCGGTCGACCTGACCACGGTGCGTCAGGATCCCGAGCTGATGGGAGTCGCGGCCGTCGAGGCAGCAGTGCGCCGTATCGACGACGCAGCACTGCCGCCTGCGCAGACAGTCATCGAAACCTCTCTTATTATCCGCGGCAGCACGTCGGCACCGCTCCCCGCGTCGAAACGAACAAGACCTGCCTGATCCCGATCTCGTGTCGTCCGAAATCATCAAGGCCCGCTGTCACCACGAGGCGTCAATCCGGGCCGAGTGCCGGGATTTCGACGTCATCGCTCGCGCGTCCTGGCTGCCGATGAGTGGTCCTATTGTTCTGGTGCAACGGCTGCAGGTGTAGCCGCCGCATACGTGGACCGTGCCCCTCACGTGCCCCCGCTCGTGCGAAAACGCCCCTGACAAGCCATCACCAATCACGCCGTTTCACGCTCAGAAGAGGGTGCCCTGGCCGTCGTCCGGAGGCTCGGATCGATCTTGTAATGAAGATGTCGCAGGTTCGACTCCTGTCACCGGCTCGGAGGCGAAACCGCTGGTCAGAGGCCCTTTGGGGTGCTCGAGCTGGTCGTCGCGGAAGCCGCATCCGGCCCGCGCCCCCGTCGTGCCCCCGTTCTGGATCCGCCGACTTTGACGTGATGTCGCACGCGGACGACACCCCGAGGCCACCCGGGGTTCTTGGAGCGCTACTTCACTTTGCTGAGGTGGACCATGGCGTCGTAGAGCTGCTCGTCGGTCATCGGCGGTTCAGGGATTGCGTGGGCGCGCTCTGCCCGGTACGCGTCGAGCATGAGGTGGAGCTGACGTCGCCAGGCCGTCGGCGCCTTCGCGCTGGTGGCGTCGATGATCCGGCCGTTGGACCAGATGAGGTTGACGATGTCTGCCCGGGTGATGTCCCGGCGGGCCTTGCCAGCTTCCTGAGCGGACGTGCGCGGCGTTCGACGTGCCCTTGCGGGCGGCGGCTCTGCAGTTCCCGTTGCGCCATCCGGCGGTGACGCAGGTCGGCGTCGGCTGCCGCGGCGCTGCGCAGGTGGACGACAACGTCGCGATGTTCGAGCTGGAGGTGCCCGAGGAGCTCTGGGAGACGCTGGCATGAGGTTTCCCCGGCCCCGCGACGGGCATAGGGGACGCCGTGGCGACGTACTCCCTCAACCCTTCCGGGGTCGAGCACGCGCGGGCGCTGATCCGGTCGCGGCAGTACGTGCTGGACAGCGACTGGGGCGAGGTCCAGCCGCGCGCCGACGCGGAGAACGCCTACCTCGAGCGGCATTCCTGGCAGGAGTACGCCGGCTGGTACCTGGGCCTGACCGAGGGTGCCAACGACGAGACCAAGGGCCGCTACGCGTTCGTGTACGGCGACCTGCGCAGGCTGCACCGCACCGGCCTGATCGCCTGCGTGTACCGCGCCTCCGAGTGGCGGCACAAGGAGGTCGAGCTGGCCGCCCACGACCTGCTCCAGGAGCTGGACGCCGCGGCGGGGATCGGCTGAGCGGAGCTTCGGCAGAACGACTCAGGTCTGTCCGGCCGCCGCCGATCGAAATGTCGGTCGGCATTCGAGCGGCAGGAGTCAGGTGATGGACTGGGGTCAGGTTCTGCTCGCGGGTCTCGTCGGATCTCTCCTGATGGTCCCGGTCGTGATCGTCCGCGGGAGGACCGCCAAGCCGCCTCCTGACCTGCCCAACCCGCTGGCCGAGAGCACGGCGGTCGCCGCGACGCTGGCCGCGATCCGGTCCGACCTGGCGCCCGGGGGTTCCGCCGGCTGGCTGTCCGACGAGCTCGGTGGCGAGCGCGCGGCGGTCGAGGCGCTGATCGACAGCCTGCGGTCCGGCCTGCCGCCCGACGGGCCCTTCGAGGTGAACCGGCTGGTCGGGCACGCTCCGGTCAGGGTGACCGGCACGGTGGTCCACGGCGCGCCGACCGTCACCTCGGTGCGAAGGCTCGACACACCCGGCCAGGGCTGAGCGCAGCGGTCGAGAAGCTTGCGACGAGGCGCAATCCCAACGGGTCGGAAGTCGGCCTCGGCCGTGCCCTTCGTCCCTGTCCGGGCGACACCGCGATCGAAAGACTCGAGGCAGGAGCCAACCGAGGAGGCCTCATGGAGATCCAGGTGCGCACCGACCGGCACGTCAAGGGCGACGACGAGCTGATCGCGTTCGTGGCGTCCACGGTCGTGACCGGGCTCGGTCCCTGCGCTGCGCGGGTGATGAGCGCACACGTCCACCTGACCGCCGAGCGGATCAGCCGGGTCGGGCCGCCCGAGCTCCGCTGCCTGCTCGAGGTGCGCCCGCGCGGGCATGCTCCGCTGGCCGTCACCCACGGCGCGTCCACCAAGGACGACGCGGTGCGGGGTGCGGCCGCCGACATGCGGGGAGTGCTGGAGAGGATGTTCGAGCGGATCGACGCCCGGCACCCGGGCGCCGACACGATCCGGCGCCCAGCCTGAACGACGCCGCTCAGCGCAGCTGCTCGACCCGGAACTGCATGCGCGGCTGGGCGTACGCCGCCTGCGACTCGACGAGCCGCAGCTCGCGACCACCGGAGTCGAGCGTGTTGACGAGCAGGTCGAAGACACTCGACGCCGTCCGCGCGAGGGCCTCCCCGGGGTCGCCGGTCGCGAGGAGGTGCGCGGAGAAGAGAGCGGCTGTCACGTCACCGGAGCCGTTGGCGTGCATCGCCAGCCGCGGCGTACGGACCGACCAGGCGCCGTCCCCGGTCACGACGGCCATCTCGATGGTCTCGTCGGGCTGGTCGGCGTGCTCGACGCTGGTGACCAGCACGGTCGCCGGCCCCATCGCGCGGGCGGCGTCGGCGGCCTCGAGCACGGCGTCGAGTGGCGGTCTGCGCACGTCCTCGAGCCGCCCGGTCAGGTAGCCCAGCTCGAACTGGTTCGGCGTGACCACATCGGCGCGCGGCACCACCTGGTCGCGGATGAGGACGGGGATGGCGGGGTCGACGAAGCAGCCGCTGTCGGCATTGCCCATGACCGGGTCGCAGGCGTACGCCGCAGCAGGGTTGGCCGCCCTGACCCGGTCGACCGCGTCGAGGATCACCGAGGCGATCTCCGGGCTGCCCTGGTAGCCGGAGAGCACCAGGTCGACCTCGGCGAGAGCGCCGCGCTCCTCCATCCCCAGCACGACGTCGTGGACATCCGAGGCGGCGATGACCGGTCCGCGCCAGGCCCCGTGGCCGGTGTGGTTGGAGAACAGCACGGTGTGCACCGGCCACACCTCGTGGCCCAGGCGCTGGAGGGGGAAGACCGCCGCGCTGTTCCCGACGTGGCCGTAGGCGACGGAGGACTGGATCGAGAGGATGCGCACCGACCCAGTCTGCCGCGCCGGGTCGGGCCGCCGACAACGCTGGCCGCCGAAACTAGAACGAGTTATAGTTCCATGGCCGGGTGGCCCGGCCCACGAGCGCGGACGAATGAGGGAACCCATGGCCAAGCAGCGGTCCAACGAAGCCGACTACGTCGTGGTCGGGTCCGGCAGCTCCGGCAGTGCGGTCGCCGGCCGGCTCGCCGAGGCCGGCCACAGCGTGATCCTGCTCGAGGCCGGCAAGACCGACGAGAAGTTCCTGGTCAAGAAGCCCGGGATGATCGGGCCGATGCACGCCGTGCCGGAGATCAAGAAGACCGTCGACTGGGGCTTCTACTCGGTGCCGCAGAAGCACCTTCTCGACCGGAAGATGCCGGTGCCGCGCGGCAAGGTGGTCGGTGGCTCGAGCTCGATCAACGGCATGGTCTACGTCCGCGGCAACCGCGCCAACTTCGACTCCTGGGCAGCCGAGGGCAACACCGGCTGGGACGCCGACTCGGTCAACGCGGCGTACAAGCGGATGGAGGACTTCGAGGACGGCGAGAACGCCTGGCGCGGGGCGGGCGGACCGATCCGGGTCACGCGCAACAAGGCGCCCCAGGAGGGCACCCTCCAGTTCATCCAGGCGACCGCCGACGTCCTCGGGGTCAAGGTGCTCGGCGACTACAACGGTGAGTCGCAGGAGGGCATCTCGCGGATGCAGCAGAACGCCGCCGACGGGCTGCGCTACAGCGCGTCGCGCGGCTACGTGCACAACCTCGCGCCCGCGCGCCTGGAGCTGCAGAGCGAGGTGCTGGTCACGAAGGTCGTCATCGAGGGCGGCCGGGCGACGGGGGTCGACGTGGTCGACAAGGACGGTGAGAAGCGCACGATCCGGGCCGGCAAGGAGGTCATCCTGTCGGCCGGCTTCGTCGGCTCGGCGCAGATCCTGATGCTCTCCGGCATCGGGCACGCCCAGCACCTGCGCGACCAGGGGATCGAGGTGGTCGCGGACCTGCCGGTCGGCGACAACCTCCACGACCACATGTTCCATGCGATGACCTACCACGCCACCTCGGCGAAGATGAAGGGCAACGCCTGGTTCTTCGCCAAGGGCGTCGCGAAGGAGGTCGCGCGACCCGGTACGACGTTCCTGGCGAACTCCGTCTTCGAGTCCGTGGGCTTCGTGCGCACCTCGCAGGCCACCGACGTACCTGACCTGCAGCTGCACCTGCTGCCCTGGGCGTACGTCTCGCCCAACCAGGACGAGCCGATCCGGCACAAGGTCGACCCGCGCACGTCGCTGACGGTGCTGGTGACGCTGATCTACCCGAAGAGCCGCGGCACGCTGCGGCTCGCGTCCGCCGACCCGACCGCGGCGCCGCTGATCGACTTCCAGTACCTCGCCGACCGCTCCGACCTCGAGGTGCTTGCCGAGGGCTCCGAGATGGTGCGGGAGATCATGGCCGGCGCCGCGTTCGGCGGCTCGGTCAAGGACGAGATCCACCCGGGCACGCAGCTGCAGGGCACCGAGCTTCGCGACGCCATCCTCAACCGCGCCACGTCGGTCTACCACGGTGTCGGTACCTGCCGGATGGGCGTCGACGAGCTCTCCGTGGTCGCTCCCGACCTCAAGGTGCGCGGCGTCGAGGGCCTCCGGGTGGCGGACGCCTCGATCATGCCGTCGATCACCGGCGGCAACACCAACGCCCCTGCGATCATGATCGGCGAGCGGGCGGCGGAGATCATCCTCCGGGGCTGACCCCGGGCATGGAAATTCACTATGCCCGTAGTGAATCTGGTGCTCCCCGTACTCGATTTCGATCGGGGAGCCGGAGTTTCACTACTGGCATAGTGAATTTCCCACCGGTCAGGCCACCAACAGGCTCCTCTTCGACAACCCCATCCAGTAGCCGTCGATCACCTGGTCGCCCGGGGCCTCGGAGTCGGTGGCCGCACCGAGGGTCACGAACAGCGGCGTGTAGTGCTCGACCGTCGGGTGCGCGTACGGCATGCCGGGCGCCTTCGTCCGGAAGGACGCGAGCTCGGCCACGTCACCGCGGGTGAGGGCCTCGGCGGCCCAGAGGTCGAAGTCCCGGGACCAGCCGGGAGCCTCGGCGTCGATGCGGAAGTCGCGCAGGAACGGCAGTCCGTGGGTGATGAAGCCCGACCCGATGATCAGGACACCCTGGTCGCGTAGCTCACGCAGCCGGCTGCCCAGGGTGAGCAGCTCGTAGGGGTCCTGCGTCGGCAGCGACATCTGCAGCACGGGGATGTCGGCCTCGGGGTACATGATCCGCAGCGGGACCCAGGCGCCGTGGTCGAGCCCACGCGAGGAGTGCTGGTGCACGTGCTCGCTGTCGGGCATCATCGCCGCGACCCGCTGGGCGAGTGCGGTGGCGTCCGGGGTGTCGTAGCGCATCCGGTAGAACTTCGGGTCGAAGCCGCCGAAGTCGTAGACCAGCTCGGTGCCCGGTCCACTGGCGCTCAGCGACAGGGGCGCCGACTCCCAGTGCGCACTCACGATCAGGACCGCCTTCGGCCTCGGCAGCGAGGCGGCGAGGGCACGCAGCTCGCCCGACCACACCGGGTCGTCGAGCAGGGGCGGCGCGCCGTGGCCGATGTAGAGGGCGGGCATCCGGTCGTCCATGGAGGTCATGATAGTTCAACTTTGAACTACCTGTCACTATTCCCGGGCGAGCGGGCACTCAGGGCAGCGCCCAGTCCACCGGTGCGCCGCCCTGTTGCACGAGCAGCTCGTTGACCCGGCTGAAGGGACGCGAGCCGAAGAATCCCCGGTGCGCCGAGAGCGGGCTCGGGTGCACGGACTCGACCCAGGGGACCGGGCCGAGCATGCTCTTGAGGGTCTGGGCGTCCCGTCCCCAGAGGATCGCGGCGAGCGGCCCGCCCCGCTTGGCCAGCGCCTGGATCGCGCACTCCGTCACCGGCTCCCAGCCCTTGCCGCGGTGTGAGTTCGCCCGGCCCGGTCCGACGGTGAGCGACCGGTTGAGCAGCAGCACCCCCATGTCGGCCCAGGGGGTGAGGTCGCCGCACGACGGGAGCGGCACGCCGAGGTCGTCGGCCAGCTCCTTGAAGATGTTCACCAGGCTCGGCGGCAGCGGTCTGACCTCCGGAGACACCGAGAAGCTCAGGCCCACGGGGTGGCCCGGAGTGGGGTAGGGGTCCTGGCCGACGATCAGCACCTTCACCTCGGCGAGCGGGCGCTGGAACGCGCGCAGGATGTGTCCGCCCGCGGGGAGGTAGCCGCGTCCGGCCGCGAGCTCCTCGCGCAGGAACGTGCCCATCCGGGCGATGTCCGCGTCGACCGGGGCCAGCGCCTCGGCCCAGTCGGGGGCGACGAGCCCCTGGTCGACGAGTCCGGCGAGCGCGCTCACGGAGGAGAGTCTTGCAAACCCGAGCTGCTCGACACCTGGTGAGCGGCCCAGGGGGTTCGGCACACCGAGCCACCGGAGGGTCGACCTCAGTCGAAGTCGGGCAGCACCTGGTCGTGCACGAGCGCACCGCGGAACGGATCGGGCCGCTCGACGTACCGCTCGAAGGCGGTGCGGATGGTCCATCGATCCGGGCGCAGCTCGGGGTCCTCGAGCTCGTGCCAGCCGATCGGCATGCTCACCGGGGCCCCGGCTGCGGGCCGGGTCGAGTACGGAGCAACGAGGGTCTTGTTGATCGCGTTCTGGGTGTAGTCCAGCCGTGCGCGGCCCTTCCGGTCGCGCTTCTGCCACTTCCAGCTGACCAGGTCGGGCACCAGCCGGCCGATCGTCCGCGACACCCGCTCCACCCACGCGCGGGTCTCGTCGAAGGTCGGTCCCGGCGCGATCGGCACCCAGACCTGCAGCCCGCGACGGCCCGACACCTTGACGACGCTGCGCACCTGCAGCCGTTCGAAGGCGGTGCGGTGCAGCCGCGCGAGCGTGACCACCTCCTCCCAGCTGGTGCCCTCGCCCGGATCGATGTCGAACAACGCGTACGTCGGGCACTCCGGCGCCTCGGTCAGGGAGGTCCACGGGTGCCACTCGAGCGCGCCGAAGTTCGCCGCCCACACGAGCGCCGCGGGCTCGTCGGCGACCAGGTAAGTCCGGGTCTCCCCGGGGTCCGCGAGCGGGTTGTCCCACCGCGGCAGCCAGGAAGGCGCATGGCCGGGAACCTCCTTGTGCCAGAACCCGTTCGCCTGCGCTCCGTCGGGGTAGCGGTGCAGGTTGAGCGCCCGGCCGGAGAGATAGGGGACCGCGAGCGGCGCCATCCGGGCGACGTACGAGAGGAACTCGCGCTTGGTGACCGGCTCCTCGCCCTCACGCCCGGGGAAGAGCACCTTGTCGAGGTTGGTCACGACCAGCTCGCGGCCGTGGACCTCCCAGGCGCCGCCGTCGGCCGGCAGCTCGTCGAGCGCGAGCAGGGCGTCGTCATCCTGATCCAGCGGGCGCGCGCCGTCGAGCTTCTCAGCGGCGTCCGCGGCAGGTCTGTCGGAGTGCCACTGACGATCGGGGTCCGCCTTCACCTCGTCGTTGGTGCGTCCCGTCACCACCGACCGCGGGTACTCCTCGGGATCCCAGCCCCTGACGGCACCTTCGTCGTCCTTGTGCAGCAGCAGCCACTGCTCCTTCTCACCCTCGCGGGCGTCGGTGCGCACGAGCACGAACCGGCCGCGCAGCTTCTCGCCGTGGAGCTCGGCGTGGAGCTCGCCGTCGGCGACCGCCCGGGCGGGATCCTCGGTCTTGTAGGGCTCCCAGGTGCCGCGGTCCCAGACGATCACGTCGCCACCCCCGTACTCACCGCTGGGGATCACTCCCTCGAAGTCGGCGTACTCCAGCGGATGGTCCTCGACGTGCACCGCGAGCCGCCGGGCCGACGGATCGAGGGTCGGACCCTTCGGGACCGCCCAGGAGACCAGCACCCCGTCGATCTCGAAGCGCACGTCGTAGTGGAGGGCGCGCGCCCGGTGGCGCTGGACCACGAAGTGGCGCTGCCCGTCGCCTGCCCCGGACGCCCGGACTCCCGAGGGCTCGGGAGTGGTGCTGAAGTCGCGCATCCGACGGTACGACGCCAGCGGCTCGTCCTCGGGAGCGCGGGTCTTCGGCTTCGCCGTGCTGCGCGTGCTGTTGCGTGTCGAGGCCTTGCGGGCACCCTTGGCGGAGGACTTGCGGGCGGACCTGGACCCGCTCACTGACGCGCTCGTCGCGTTGCTCGCTGCCTTGCGCACCGGCTTCCGCTGCGGACTCATGCTCCGCGTCGTACCCAACCGGACATGCCTCAGCCGCTCTTCACGAGCTTCACGACCGCGTCAGCGACCGCCTTCTCGTACGACCCGAAGGGGTGCAGCGGGTTGGCCTTGCCGGCCACCCCCCTGGCGTCGCTGATCCAGGGGTCGGCGGAGCAGATGTCGTGTCCCTGCGAGGGCGTGTACATGTCCACGTACGACGCCCCGGCATCCTGGGCCGCCTTCCTCCAGGCGTCGTTCGCGTACCTCATCGCCTCGCGCATCCTCGCCACCTGAGCGTCGGGCACCGGGAGCCGATCGGGACAGCTGCCCTCGTCCGGGACCAGCCGGGGATAGCCGACGAGGACGATTCGTGCGCGCGGCGCCTTGTGAGCGATCGTCTCCAGGGCTTGCCGCACCTGTCCGGCGGCCGCGTCCAGCTGCTCGTCGACGGCACTCTCCGGGTAGCTCAGGTACTGCTCGCACGCCGCGGTGGGCGCACCGTCGACCTCCAGGCAGCCCAGGAGCAGCCCGGTCGAGATCAGTCCGTTGTTCAGGCCGATCCCCACGGTCACCAGGGTCGAGTGCCGGTCGACTGCCTCGAGCTGCGGGTCGTTGAGGTGGGCGAAGCGGTAGGTCTGCGCCTTCTCGAGCTCCGCCGTCGTCGCCCCCGCGCACGACCTGTCGGAGAACTTCGACGCCTTCAGGGCCTTGGCCACCAGTGAGGGGTAGTTCAGCGACGACCGCGAGCACAGCCGGTCGACCGTCGGCGAGATCCCGGGTCCTGACGTGTAGGAGTCACCGAGCGCCACGTAGACGGGACCGTTGCCGCCGGCCTCCTCCGGGCCGCAACCGGCCGACGCGCCGACGGTCACGAGCAGCAAGGTCAGCGAGGTGGCGAACCGTCGCATCAGTGGTTTCTCGCCAGGGCCGCGAGCGCCTTCGCCACGGCCGTCTGCTCGGCGGCGACGGGACGGACCTCGAGCGGGGCGGACCTGGCCCCGGTCGTCTCGACCCACGGATCCGCTGAGCACAGCTCGTGGCCTGTCGAGAGGCGCGCAACGTCGAGGAACCCGGCTCCGGTCGCGCGGGCAGCGACCCTGATCTCGCGGTTGATCTCCTCGAGCAGCCGGTTGGCGACCTCGAGGGCCGTCGGGTCCAGTCGCGGAAGCGCATCGCACGAGGCCTCGTCGGGCGAGATCCGCGGATACCCGACGAGCACGATGTACGCGTCACTGGCCTTGTCCTGGACTTCCCGGACGGCCGCCGTGAGCGACTCCCCCATCGCCCCGATGTCGTCGAGGACCGTCTGGGCCTGCACCTTGGAACCGCAGGGCGCTGCCATGCAGACCTCGAAGACGTGCGAGAGCAGGTCGCGGTCCTCGATGCCCATGCCGATGGTGACCAGCCCGGTGTCGTGCCCGACGGTGTCGAGCTGGGGCGGGGCAGTGTCCCCGCCACTGGCCGCCCTGGTCGTCGTGGTGAGGGAAGCAGTGGTGGCGCCGACGCACGAGACGTCGGTGAAGCTCGCGACGTGCAGCTGCTCGGCGAGCTGTGCGGGGTAGTTCGTGTCCGAACGCTGGCAGCCCTCGTCACCCGCGGTGCCGCCGCCGTCTGGCGCCGCCGTGAACCCGTCGCCGAGGGCCACGTAGCTGCGGATGGTCTCGCCGGACGGGGACGGCGGGGCCGAGCTGAACCCCCCGCCGCAGCCGGCGAGCACGCCGGCCAGGGCGACCACGAGAGCGGCATCCACCGCCCGAGACGGGCCGGTCACCGCTTCGGGGCGAGGTCGCGGGAACCGCGCGAGGTGAACCGCCGCTCCCGGTTGGAGCCGATCGCGCCACGATCGGCGACGACCTCGGCGGGCGGGGGCGTGGATGCGGGGGGCTGGTCGGATGGGGCGGCTGCCTTCCTCGTCGTGCGCGTGCTGGTCTTCGCGGCCCGGGGGCCGGCCGGCTTGGTGGTCTTCGTGGTCTTCGTGGTCTTGGCGGTCTTGGCGGTCTTGGCGGTCTTGGCGGTCTTCGTGGTGTTCGTGGTCCTGGTCGACCTGCCCAGTGCCGGCTTCCCGGTCGTCTTCCGGGTCGTCTTCCGGGGCGTCTTCTCGGGTGTCTTCCGCGGGCCTTCGTCGACCTCGTCCGGCGTGGAGTGCAGCGCGATCCACTCGTCCATCACGACCCACGTCGTGTGCCTGGCCGCGCGGCCGGTGAGCATGCCGAGGTGCCCGCCCGGGACGATCTCGAAGCGGACCTCGCGGGCGTTCGGCAGCAGCGGCAGCAGCGCCCTGACCGCCGGGATCGGCGCGATGCCGTCGGTGTTGCCGCCGAAGACGAGCACCGGCACCGTGATCGACGCCAGGTCGATCTCGTGGCCGCTGACGTTCACCTTCCCGGAGCGGAGCTGGTTGTCCTTGAGCATCCGGTGGTAGAGCTGGCCGAAGGTCCGGCCCGGATAGGCGATCATGTTTGCCGTGAAGCGGTCGACCGCCTCGATCTGGGCGAGCCACTCCGCGTCGTCGAGGTGCTGGGCGATCGCCAGCGGCTTGGTGATCAGCTTGGTCCCGCTGCTCAGCTGGAACGCCCGTCGCACGAGCGGCTTCGGCGCGCCGCCGAGCATCCGGTAAAGCCGGGTCACGATGCCACCGTCGGTGAGCCGGAGGATCGGCCGCAGCGGCGCGACCAGCGGGACCTGGGTGACGTCGAACGGCGACCCGACGACGGTCAGCGACGCGATCGGCAGTGACGGGTCGTCCGCGGCGACGAGGGTGGCGAAGATCCCGCCGAGCGACCAGCCGATCACGTGCACCGGACGTCCCCCGGCGTGCTCGCTGACCGCACGGATGGCCTCGGGCACCACCTCGTCGACCCAGTGCTCCATCCCGAGGTTGCGGTCGCGGAAGGAGATCTCGCCGTACTCGACCAGGTACGTCGGCCGGCCGGCCTTGACGAAGTGCTCGACCAGCGAGCAGTCCCGGCGCAGGTCGTAGCAGGTGGCCGGCGCGGCGAGCGGCGTCACGAGCAGCACCGGGTCGCCGGTCGCGCGCACCTGCTTCTGCGGACGGTAGTGGTAAACCTCGCGCAGCGGCCCGTCGTCGATGAGCGTCCGGGGCATCGGGCGGAGATCGGCCAGACCGCCGTACAGCACCTTGTGGGCGACGTTGCTGGCGGCAGAGGCGACCTGGTCCGGCTTGGGGATCAGATCCATGCCTCGAAAACTACCAATTGGTAGCGAACGTTATGGCGAGGCCGGAGAAACGCGGGCACCCGGCCGCGGAGACGATGGACAGCACTGGTCGCGCCGGGTAGGCATGGCCCATGAACCAGACCCCCAAGGTCGCCCTGGTGACGGGCGGCTCCTCCGGCATCGGCGAGTGCACCGTCCGCGAGCTGCTCGGAGCCGGCTTCACCGTCTACACGGCCGCCCGCCGCGTCGAGCGCATGGAGGCGCTCGCCGACCAGGGCGCGCACGTCTTCGCGATGGACGTGACCGCCGACGCCTCGATGGTCGCCGGGATCGAGCGGATCATCGCCGAGCAGGGCCGGATCGACCTCCTCGTGAACAACGCGGGCTACGGCTCCTACGGCGCGGTCGAGGACGTGCCGATCGACGAGGCGCGCAGGCAGTTCGAGGTCAACGTGTTCGGTCTCGCGCGGCTGACGCAGCTGGTCACTCCGCACATGCGCCGGCAGGGCTCCGGCCGGATCATCAACATCAGCTCGATCGGAGGGAAGTTCTACGAGCCGTTCGGCGCCTGGTACCACGCCACCAAGTTCGCCGTGGAGGGGTTCAGCGACTCGCTTCGCCTCGAGCTCAGGCCGTTCGGGATCCGGGTGGTGCTCATCGAGCCCGGGCCGATCATCACCGAGTGGAACGAGATCGCCCGCGACTCGCTGCTCGAGCGCTCCGGCAGCACCGACTACGGGAAGTACGCCAAGCGGGCGCACAAGGTGCTCACCGCCTTCGACCAGCCCGGGCGTGCCTCGAAGCCGGAGGCCGTCGCGCGCAAGATCCTCAAGGCGGCGACCGCCCGGCACCCGGCGGCCCGCTACCCCGTGGGCCGTGGGGCCCGGGTGATCACCGGCAGCCGCGACCACCTGCCCGACCGGGTGATGGACCAGGTCGTCAGCCGGATGTACGGCGCCCGCTGACCGGGCGCCTCCGGTCGAGCGCTGCCTCCAGCGCGTCGAGCTCCTCGCCGGCGTACACGGCGATCTTCTGCAGCGACGGGATCGAGTCGCGGCAGCCGGTGAACCCGATGTTGAACTGGCCGGCGTACGAGACCGCCGTGATGTTCAGGGCCTGACCGTTGAACAGCAGGGACACGGGGTAGATCTCCTCGAGGCGGCTGCCGTCCAGGTAGCGCGTCTCGGCAGGTCCGGGCACGTTGGAGATCACGACGTTCGAGGCCGGCCGGCCGTGGCCGCCGAAGCCCAGGATCGCCTGGCCGAGGAACGGCGCCATCAGCACGGTCGTGTAGGCGTCCATCGCCACTCCACCGACGTGCGGCAGCCGTTGCTTGCCGAGCCGGGTCGACTCCTGGATCGCGTGGATGCGATCGACGGGGTCGGCGATGTCCGTGCCGAGCGTCGAGTACAGGAAGGTGATCGCGTTGCCGACGCCCGCGCCCTCGCCGCCGCGCACCGACACCGGCACGTTGGCGATCAGCGGCTCCCGGGGCAGGGCGTCGAGCTCGATGAGGTAGCGACGCAGCGCTCCTCCGCAGATCGTCAGGTAGACGTCGTTGAGGCTGCCGCCGGTCGCCGTGGCCGCCGCCCGGAGCCGGTCGATCGGGTAGTGCTGGGTGGCGAACCGGCGAGGCGTGTGGATGCGCCCGTTGAAGAGGGTCTTCGGCGCCCGGAACGGCACGGCGCGCGCGGGCTCGCTCCGTCCGACGAGGCTCTCGGCATAGGTCCGTCCGAGCGAGGTGAGCACCTCGCGACCGTCGTGCACGACCGACGCCCGCTCCCGGGGCGCTGGCGATGCGGTCGCCGGGCGCTCGGGGAGCCCGGACTGGTCGGGGCCGCGGGTGCCGATCGCCCACGGCGGCAGCATGTCGCGGGCGTCCGGGTCCGCGCTGAGGATCCGCTTCAGCAGGCGTACGCCGCCGACCCCGTCGATCTGCGAGTGGTGCACCTTCATGTACATCGACCACTGGCCGCCCTCGAGGCCCTCGATGAGGTGGCACTCCCACAGGGGATAGCGGCGGTCCATCTTCGCCGAGTGCAACCTCGAGACGAGCACACCCAGGTCCCGCTGCGAGCCCGGCCGCGGGAGGGCGGAGTGCCGGAAGTGGTAGTCGAGGTCGATCTCGTCGTCCGCGAGCTCCTGCCAGCTCGGCACGGGGGTCGCACGCAGCAGGTAGTTGAAGGGGGGGTGGAACTCCCGGACCTCGCGCCACCGGGCGTAGAGGTCGCCGACGAAGTCGGGCCGGTCCTCGGGCACCGCGAAGGTGGCCAGCATCGCCACCTGCATCGGCGTCCGGTGCGACTCGGCGTACAGCCACGCCGAGTCGTTGATCTTGAGAAGTTTGCGCCCCACACGCGCACCCTAGAGTGGAAGTGACCCGGTGCACAGGCTCTGGCGGGGACCGGCCTCCTTGACCGGCGGCCGGGGGTCGCGAGGCTGTGCGCACGTTCACCGATCCCTCGGGAGTCACCATGGCCGTGGTTCGCTACATCGTCACCGACGTGGAGGAGTCGATCGCGTTCTTCGACCGGCTCGGCTTCACCGTCAAGGAGAGCTACGCCCCCGCGATGGCGATCGTGCAGCGCGACGACCTCGACCTGTGGCTCGCCGGCCCGGCTGCCTCGGCCTCCCGTCCGATGCCCGACGGGCGTCGTCCCGAGCCGGGCGGCTGGAACCGGCTGGTGGTCACCGTCGGGGACCTGCCCGCACGGGTCGAGGAGCTGCAGGCCGCCGGGATCCGGTTCCGCAACGACGTCGTCACCGGTCCCGGAGGCCGCCAGATCCTCTGCGAGGACCCGTCGGGCAACGTCGTGGAGCTGTTCGAGCCGGCCTGATCGCGCCGGGCCCGTTCAGGCGCGCTTCACCGGGCGCAGGTGCTTGTCGTGCGCCGGTCGCGGCGTCGTCAGCTCGTCGAGGAATGCCGACGCCCAGTGCGAGACGTCGTTCTCGGCGACGGTCTTGCGCATCGCGCGCATCCGCCGGCTGAGATCCTTCGGGTCCGCCTCGTACGCCGCCAGCATCTGGGCCTTCATGCCGTTGATGTCGTAGGGGTTCACCTGGAACGCCTGGCGCAGCTCCTCCGCGGCGCCGGCGAACTCGGAGAGCACCAGGGCGCCGTCGTCCTCGAGCCGGCAGGCGACGTACTCCTTCGCGACCAGGTTCATGCCGTCGCGGAACGGCGTGACCACCATGATGTCGGAGGCGACGTAGAGCGCCGCCATCTCCGACTGCGGGAAGGACGCGTTGAGGTAGGAGATCGCGGGGCGGCCGATCCGGCCGAGGTCGCCGTTGATGTGCCCGACCAGCCGGTCGATGTCGTCGCGCAGCTTGCGGTACTGCTCGACCCGCTCGCGCGACGGGCTGGCCACCTGCACGAAGGTCGCGTCCTCGACGGTGAAGTGCCCGTCGTGGATCAGCTCGCTGAACGCGCGCAGGCGGGCGTAGATGCCCTTGGTGTAGTCGAGGCGGTCGATGCCGAGGAACACCTTCCGCGGGTTGCCCAGGTCGTCGCGGATCTGCTTCGCCCTCGCCTGTACGCCGGCGGAGTCGGCGAGCTTCTCGAGCACGGACGTCTCGATCGAGATCGGGAACGCCTTCGCGCTCACCAACCGGCCGTCCGGCAGGTACACGGTGTCGCGGTGCGTCTTGTGGCCGACGCGCTGGCGCACGAGGCGGATGAAGTTCTGCGCCGCGCCGGAGAGCTGGAATCCGACGAGGTCGGCCCCGAGCAGGCCCTCGAGGATCTCGCGCCGCCACGGGAGCTGCGAGAACAGCTCCGCCGGCGGGAACGGGATGTGCAGGAAGAAGCCGATCCGCAGGTCGCTGCGCAGCTCCCGCAGAAGGGTCGGCACCAGCTGGAGCTGGTAGTCCTGCACCCAGACGGTCGCACCCTTGGCGGCGACCTGCGCCGCGGCCTCGGCGAACCTCCGGTTGACCTCGACGTAGGCGTCCCACCACTCGCGGTGGAACTCCGGCTTCGCCACCAGGTCGTGGTACAGCGGCCACAAGGTGGCGTTGGAGAAGCCCTCGTAGTACTCCTCGTACTCCCGCTGCGAGATCGAGATGGGGACCAGCGTGATGCCGTCGTGCTCGAAGACGTCGAGGTCCTCGACCACGTCGCCCGGCCAGCCGATCCAGGCGCCCTCGTTGGCGGCCATCACGGGGGCGAGTGCGCTGACCAGGCCGCCGGGGGAGCGTCGCCAGGTGGTGGAGCCGTCGGCGCGCACGACGCGGTCGACCGGGAGCCGGTTGGCCACGATCACCAGGTCGGCCCGCACGCCACCGGACCGTCGGCGTACAGCCTTCTTCACGGCCCGGGTCATGGTGTCCACCCTAGGGGCCCCCGCGCGCTGTCGAACGGCCGGGACGCCCTCGGCGGTTCAAATGACATCGTTGTTGTTTCTCGCCTAGAATGACCACGCCCCTGCAGTACCCAGCCCGAGGAGTCGACGACCATGGTCGCCAGTCACGCACTCAACTCCGCGCAGCCCGACGAGCCGGGCCGCCTGTCGGAGCGTGATCGCAGCATCCTCGACTTCGAGCGCCAGTGGTGGAAGTACGCCGGCGCGAAGGAGAGCGCAGTCCGCGAGAAGTTCGACATGAGCTCGACGCGGTACTACCAGGTCCTCAACGCCCTCATCGACCGCCCGGAGGCCCTCGAGCACGACCCGCTGCTCGTGCGCCGACTGCGTCGTCTGCGGGCGACCCGGCAGCGGCAGCGGTCCGCCCGCCGCCTCGGCTTCGAGCTCTGAGCCTGCCGATGTCCCGACGGGCGCAGCGCCTCACCCGACCGGCCGGCGACGATCGGCGGGACGAGCGCGGTGTCGTCCTGCCGACGCGCCTGATGGTCTTCAGCATCTCGCTGGTGGCGCTCGCCGGGCTGGCGTTCATCGCGACCCAGTCCGACGGCCAGAAGCAGGACAAGGCCACTCCCGCGGCGCACGCCTCACCGCACGCGCCGAAGGTCACCGTCAGCGAGCCGACGACGACCGCACCGCCGGCGAAGAAGAAGCCGGTGGTGCATCGTGCCGCCGTCCTGGTGGCGATCTTCAACAACTCCAACGTCCAGGGGCTCGCCGGCAAGACCGGCACCCGCGCGCAGCGTGCGGGCTGGAGCGTGGTCGGCACCGACAACTGGTACGGCACCGTCGACGCGAGCACCGTCTACTACGGCACCCGGCTCAAGGCGGCGGCAGCCGAGCTGGCCCAGGACCTGGGCATCACGCGGGTGAAGCCAGCGATCGCGCCGATGCGTCCCGACCGGCTCACCGTCATCCTCACCGGCAACTACCACTAGGGCGTGACGCCCTGGGTCTCGTCCACTCTGGTTGAGTGGACCCATGGAGTTCCACTCCGCCGACGGTGCCCAGCAGTACGCCGCTCTCGTCCGTGCCGGTGACGACCTGCTGGTGGCCCTGGACTTCGACGGCACCCTCTCGCCGATCGTCGAGGACCCCGAGGTGGCCGTGATCCACCCCGACTCGCACGAGGTGCTCGTCGAGCTGTCCGCGCAGGTGCGCGCGATCGCGGTGGTGACCGGCCGCCCTGCGCGGCAGGTGCTCGCACTGGGCGGCCTGGACGAGGTCGGCGACGCGATCGGCGAGTCGGGTCGCGAGCTGGTGATCCTCGGGCAGTACGGCAACGAGCGGTGGTCGTCGAACGCCCGCCGGGTCGTCTCGCCGAAGCCGCCCTCGGGCCTGGCCAGCTTCATCTCCGACCTGCCTCGGATGCTGCGCGAAGGAGACGCCACGGACGCCTGGATCGAGGAGAAGGGTCTCGCCGTGGCGGTGCACACCCGGCGCCTGCCGGACGCGCGGGCCGCGTTCGACCGCCTCCTCCCCGTGCTCGGTGAGGCAGCCCGCGCCCGCAACCTCGCGGTGGAGCCCGGCCGGCTGGTCATCGAGATCCGGGCAGGCGGGATGGACAAGGGCCTGGCCCTGAACCGGCTGGTCGACGAGTACGCCGCGAAGGCCGTCGTGTTCGTCGGCGACGACCTGGGCGACGTACCTGCCTTCGAGGCGGCCGGAAAGCTCCGCGCCCAGGGGATGCCGACGCTCATGGTGTGCTCCGGCTCGGACGAGGAGCCGACGCTCCTCGACCTCGCCGACGTCGTCGTCGACGGCCCCGCCGGCGTGATGGAGCTGCTTCGCCAGCTGACCGCAGATCTGGCTGCGGCGAGCAGCTGAGCCTTCCCGGACCGCGAGACGCAGCCGTCTCGGATGGCGGAATCGATGTGCACATTCTGAGACGGCTCTCTACGCTGGAGCACAGCTCATCGAGAGGGACTGAGGGATACGGCCCGTTGAAGTCCCGGCAACCGCCACGCGAGCCTCCGATCGTCGGCCAGCCGACCCGGGTCCGCGTGGTGTGGTGCCAAATCCGTCCCGCGCCGAGAGTCGGCCCCCGGGGAAGATGAGAAGGAGGCCCTCCTTGAGCACTGGAACCCTGAACGCCGCGACCTCGTCCGGCACCGCTCTGCGCGCGGGAGCCTTCGGCAACGCGACCCACCTGGTCTGCCGTGAGTGCGGCGCCACCCAGGAGCTCGGACCGCACTACGCGTGTCTGGAGTGCTTCGGTCCGCTCGAGATCGCCTACGACTTCCCGGTGGTCACCCGCGAGCAGATCGAGGCCGGTCCCCGCAACATCTGGCGCTACAAGGCGCTGCTCCCCGTCCCCGACGACATCGAGGGCTCGCCGAACACCGAGCCCGGCTACACCCGGCTGCTCAAGGCGGCCAACCTCGGCCGCGAGCTCGGCATCGCCGACCTGTGGGTCAAGGACGACTCCACGAACCCGACGAACTCCTTCAAGGACCGCGTCGTCGCCTGCGCGCTCAGCGCCGCCGTGGAGTTCGGCTCGAAGGTGTTCGCCTGCCCCTCGACCGGCAACCTCGCCAACGCCGTGGCCGCCGCGGGTGCCCGTGCGGGGATCAAGACCGTGGTGTTCATCCCCAGCGACCTCGAGCACCCCAAGCAGGTGAACTCCGCGATCTTCACCGACTCCCTGGTCGCCGTCGAGGGCAACTACGACGACGTCAACCGGCTCGCCTCGGAGATCGCCGGCGAGGAGGACGGCTGGGCGTTCGTGAACGTCAACGTCCGCCCCTTCTACGCCGAGGGCTCCAAGACCCTGGGCTACGAGATCGCCGAGCAGCTCGGCTGGCGGCTGCCCGACCAGATCGTCATCCCGGTCGCCTCCGGCTCGCAGCTGACCAAGGTCGACAAGGCGTTCCAGGAGCTCATCAAGCTCGGCCTCGTCGAGGACAAGCCCTACAAGGTCTTCGGCGCACAGGCGGCGGGCTGTGGCCCGGTCGCCACCGCGTTCAAGTCCGGCGCGGACGCGATCCGCCCGGTGAAGCCGGACACGATCGCCAAGTCGCTGGCGATCGGCAACCCGGCCGACGGCATCTACGTCCTCGACATCGCCCGGCGCAGCGGCGGCGCGGTCGAGGAGGTCACCGACGACGAGGTGCGTGCCGGGATCGTGCTGTTCGCCCGCACCGAGGGGATCTTCACCGAGACCGCGGGCGGCACGACCGTCGCGGTGCTCAAGAAGCTCGTCGAGACCGGTCAGCTCGATCCCTCGCGCGAGACCGTGGTGATCAACACCGGCCACGGCCTCAAGACCCTCGACGCCGTCGGCGGCCAGGTCGGTCCGGCGGCCACCATCGCCCCGACGTACGACGCCTTCGTGGCCTCCGGCGTCTAGCCACTCGCCCACTCACCAGACCACCAGGAGCACTCCGTGAGCGTGTCCGTCCGCATCCCCACCATCCTGCGCACCTACACCGGAGGTGAGTCCGAGGTGACCGTCGCCGGTGCCACCCTGGCGGACGTGCTGGACGACCTCGAGGCGAACTACGCCGGCATCCGCGCCCGGATCCTCGACGACGCCGGTGACATCCGTCGCTTCGTCAACGTGTACGTCGGCAACGACGACGTGCGCTTCCTCGACGGACTCGCGACGGCGACCCCGGACGGCACCCAGCTCTCGATCATCCCGGCGGTCGCCGGCGGCTGATCCCGCCTGCTCGACGACGTGCCCCCGGAGCGCAGCTCCGGGGGCACGTGTCGTGTGAGTCCGCGCTCTCAGCAGACGGCGGTCAGCTGGAACGGCTGGTCGGCCAGTGTCGCGCTGCCGGCCGTGCGCGTGTAGACGTGCACGTTGTCGGTCAGCAGGAACTGGGCGGTCACGTCGGCCTCACCGTGGACGACGGCCGCGGAGGTCGGGTCCCCGACCGTGGCGGTGAAGGCGCAGCTCGCGACCGGTCGGTTGAAGTCGACCCGGTACTCCCCGGTGGCGGTGTTGCTGACCGAGACGCCGCCGCTGCTGGCGTTCACGGTGCCGTCGGCCTCGACGGTCACGAAGAACACGCCCACGTCCTGGTGGCTGAGCGACCCGTCGGCGATGTCGGCGCCGCTCAGCGTGCCGTCTGCGACGTCAGCGTCGTTGAGCGAGCCGTCGGCGACGTCGGCGCCGCTCAATGACCCGTCCGCGACGTCGACCCCCTTCAGGTTGCCGTCACGCACGTCGATGCTCTTGACGGTGTTGTTCTTGATCTTGGCGCTGGTGATGAGCCCGCCGGCGACGGCGGTGCCGGTGCCGAACAGCGCGATCACGACTGCGCCGGCGATGACGGTGCTGAAGGTCTTGCCGGCCCTGTTGAGCTTGTTCATGTCCACTCCTCTGTGTCCTCGCCGCGGGACCCTGGTGGTCCGCGCCGGCGGTTGGTTCACAGATGGGAGTGCGTTGGGGCCGCGCTCCTTGCAACTTTCTCGATGAAGCTTTCCGGAGGGCTCTCTCGGGTCAGCTGTGGCCGTGCCCGCGTCCGTGGCCGCCGCCCGGTGATGCCGGACGGTTCTGACCACTCTTGCCGGGCGAGCCGTCGCCCGGATCGTGCTTCGCCCGCCCCGGCCCGACCGGCTTGTCGCCGCAGGCGTCCTTCGGAGGCCCCGTGTGCTCGCCCGACTTCGGGCCGCTGGCTGCCTCGGCCACGCAGTGCGCCCAGGCCTTCATCGCCTCGGCGTGCGCTCGACCGGGTCCGGATGCGGCGTCGGCGTGGTCCGCATCGGTCGAGTCTCCCGACTCGCCGGCGTCGTCGCCCTGCTCGTCTGCGTCGCCCTGCTCGTCGGCATCGTCGTCGGCCGCGGCTGCAGGGGAGGAGTGGTGCCCGGTGCCGGGGTCGTCGTCCGCGAGCGCGAGCGCTCCCGCGGGCGCCGCGACGGCGAGAAGCAGCAGCGCTGCCAGGGCGGTACCGCGCGTGAGCTTCATGGTTCCCCCAGTGGATGCGACGTCAGCCGATTGTCCGCCCGCGGGCCGCGCCCGGCAATGGCCCGCGCGAGTGGTTGCCCCGGCGCACCGGGGAGGCGGTGCGCCGGGGCCGTGAGGGAGAGGGGTCGGTGGCGTGCATGGAGCGGTCGAGGACATGGAGCGCGCCCGAACCTCTCTGATACCGGCGCCGGGGGTAGGAACTCTGGGAACGTTCCCAAAGACCCTTGACACGGCCCTGTGGCGCCCGTCACAGTGTGTGTGGGAACGCTCCCATACAGATGTGGGAGCGCGGGTGCAAGAAGTCAGGTACGGCCGCGCCACCTTTGCGGCCCGGACGGCGGCCCGACACGGGATTCGGTCCGCCGTCCGCCTGATCGCACGACATCTGCCTCCGGCCCTCGACTCCGGCGCGGTGGGGAGGGCTTCGATGACACGCAAGCCGGCGCCCGGACCGACCCCAGGACCGACCCCAGGACCGACCCCAGGGCCGACCCCAGGGCCGACGCCAGGGCCGACGCTCGAGCAGGTCGCGGCCCTGGCGGGCGTGGGACGGGGAACCGCCTCGCGCGTGATCAACGGGTCGGCGCACGTGTCCGAACGGAGCCGACGCGCCGTCGAGGCCGCGGTCGCCGAGCTGAACTACATCCCCAATGCGGCGGCGCGCACGCTGAAGACCCGGCGTACCGACGCGGTCGCGCTGGTGATCGCCGAGTCCGAGGACCGCATCTTCGGCGAGCCGTTCTTCGCCGGTGTCGTGCGCGGGATCAGCAAGGCGGTCTCCGCGGCCGACAAGCAGCTGGTGCTGCTGCTCTCCCAGGCCGGCGCCCGGAGCGCCCAGCTCGAGCGCTACCTGAGCCCGCACCACGTCGACGGCGTCCTGCTCCTGTCGCTGCACGACGACGACCTGTTGCCCGAGGTGATCCGGTCCCGCTCGCTACCGATGGTCGTCGGCGGACGTGGCGCGGAGACGGTCGGCGCCGCGTGGGTCGACGTCGACAACGAGCGCGGAGCCGGGCTCGCCGCGCAGCTCTTCGTCGAGCTCGGCTGCCGCGTGATCGCGACGATCACAGGTCCCCTCGACATGGCTGCGGGCCGCGACCGGTTCCTGGGCTTCAGGAATGCCCTCGACGCCGCCGGGCGCGAGCTGACCGACGACCTGGTGGCGTGCGGCGACTTCAGCCAGGCCAGCGGCAGGCGATCCATGGCCGAGCTGCTGCGACGCAGGCCCGACGTGGACGCGGTCTTCTGCGCGAACGACCCGATGGCGGCAGCCGCCCTGCAGGTCCTCCACGATGCCGGTCGGCGCGTTCCCGAGGACGTCGCCGTGATCGGCTTCGACGACTCGCCCCTCGCCCTGACCACGCACCCGCCGCTGACCACGGTGCGCCAGCCGCCCGAGGAGATGGGCCGCGCGATGGTCGAGCTGCTGCTCGCCCAGCTCGAGCGCCCGACTGCTCAGCCACAGACCCGCCTCCTCCACACGAACCTCGTCGAGCGGGAAAGCACCCGGCCGCGAGACTGAGCCACGCTCTCGTCGCGTGGTCTGCGGCCGGGACTCAGCCGGAGGCACGCCGTAGCAGGTGCCGGCGCTCGAGCTCGTTGTCGCACCGTGCGATGGCAGCGGCGAACTCGCCCTGTGCCTCGGCCTCGCGACCGGCACGGCGGAGCAGCTCCGCGCGAGTGCCGGGCAGCCGGTGCCCCGGCAGCTCGAGACCGTCGAGCAGCGCCAGGCCGGCGAGCGGGCCGTCCGCCTCCGCGACGGCGACCGCCCGGTTGAGCCGTACGACGCCGGACCCGGTGAGGGCCTCGAGCTCGGCGTACAGGCCGGCGATGCGCGACCAGTCGGTCCTGTCCGCACTCGGGGCGACGGCGTGGGCCGAGGCGATCAGCGCCTCCAGGAGCCATCGGGACGGTGGCGCGTTCACCAGCGGTGTGAGCAGGTCGAGAGCCTCGCCGATGGCGACGGCGTCCCAGCGGGTGCGGTCCTGGTCGGCCAGGACGACCACCTCACCGTCATGAACCCGGGTCGCGCGCCGCGAGTGCTGGAGGAGCTCGAGGGCGAGCAGGGCGTCCAGCTCAGGGCGGCCCGGCGCGACCTCACGGAGGACGCGCACGAGGCGGATCGCCTCGGCAGCGAGGTGCGGCCTGGTCGCGGCATCGCCGGACGCGGGTGCGTAGCCGGCGGTGAACGCCAGGTAGGCCACGTCGGCGGCCACGCCCAGGCGCCGGCCGAGCTCCGTCGGCTCGGGGACCGAGAAGGCCTCACCGGCCAGGCGCCGGCGAGCCCGGGTGAGCCGGGCGGCCATCGTCGGTGTCGGCACCAGGAACAGCCGGGCGATGTCCGCGGTCGACAGGCCGATGACCAGGCGCAGGGTGAGCGCAGCCGCCGACTCCGGCGCAAGCGCGGGGTGGGCGCAGAGGAGCACGAGCCGGAGCCGCTCGTCACGGACCTGTTCGCCGATGTCGGCCATCACGCGCTGCGCCTGCTCCTGCAGCTCGGCCTCGACGGCCAGCACGGGCATCCGCCGGGCGAGCACCTGGTCGGACCGCAGCCGGTCGACGATCCGCCGCCGGGCGGCGGTGAGCAGCCAGGCGGGCGGGTTGGCCGGTACGCCGTCACCTGGCCAGGTTCGGGCAGCGGCCTCGAACGCGTCGGCGAGCCCGTCCTCCGCGAGGTCCAGGCGGCGGTACTGCGCGACGAGCAGGGCCAGGAGCCGGCCCCACTCGTCGCGCCAGGAGTCTTCGAGCGCCGCGTCAGCCGGAGTGGTCGACACACGCCCGCACTTCGACGCGCCCCCCGCTCTCGGCGAGGATGCCGACGACGTTGAGCAGGTCCTCGAGGTCGTCGGTCTCCACGGTGTAGAAGCCGGTCAGCTGCTCGGTCGTCTCGGCGTACGGCCCCTCGGTCACCGTGATGCTGTCGAGCGATCCGGACACGGTCCGCGCACCGGCGCTGGGAGTGAGCTCCGCGCCCCCGGTCACCTTGTGCCCGCGCTCGGCGAGCAGCTCGGCGAAACGGTTGTGCTTGTCGTACATCGCGGCGCGCTGCTCCGCGCTCGCGGTCGCCCAGGTGCTCTCGTCACCGGGGAGGAGGACGGCGTAGCTGGTCATGGTGGTTCCTCTCGCTCAGAGTTGAGTGTGTCACCCCGATGACGGGCGAGCGGCAAAGAATTCGACAGCCCTGCAAGGCTGGTTCGGGTGAGTCCAGACCTCCTCCTGGCCACCTGCGCGGCGTTCCGCGACGGCGAGCCCGGCCACCCGCACCTCGACGACGCCCTGTCCGCCCGCGGCGTCACGGCGCGCTGGGTCATGTGGGACGACACCGAGGTCGACTGGGCGTCCGCAGTGGTCGCGGTCCGCGCGACCTGGGACTACGACGCTCGCGTCGAGGACTTCCTCCGCTGGACGCGCGCGGTGCCACAGGTGCTGAACGGCGCCGACACCTTCGCCTGGAACGTCGACACGGCCTACCTCGCCGAGCTCGCCGGCCTCGGGCTGGCCGTGGTGCCGACGCTCGTCGTCGACGGCGAGGAGTCGCTGCCCGCGGCCATCGCCGAGTTCGAGAGTGCCGTGGTCAAGCCGCGCGTCGGTGCCGGCGGGCGCGGCGTCGTGCCCGTCTCCATGCGACCGAGCGACGGTGCCGGTGGCGGACCGGCCGGCCTCGACGAGTCGATGCTCGGCCCGGGGCCCTGGGTGGTGCAGCCCCTGGTCGAGTCGGTCCGCACCGAGGGCGAGGGATCGGTGTTCGTCCTCGGCGGCGAGGTGGTCTCCGCTGCGCAGAAGAGGCCGGCGACCGGGGAGATCCGGGTCCACGAGATGTACGGCGGGACGACCGTCGCCGCCCCGGTCACGGGTGAGGCGGCCGCTCTCGCCCGTCGTACGGTCGAGGCAGCGGAAGTGCTGCTGGGCCACCAGCTCGACTACGCCCGGGTAGACCACCTGCGCCTCGCTGACGGGACCCTCGCGCTCAGCGAGCTCGAGGTGATCGAGCCCGGTCTCTACCTCGACGAGCTGCCCGGCAACGGTGCCGCGTTCGCCGCGATGGTCCGGCGCCGCCTCGACGGCCGCTGACCGGTGTCGAAAAGCGCTCCTGACGTTTGCACTCCCTTGGGTCGAGTGCTAAAACTGGGGTTGGCACTCTCCCTGTGAGAGTGACAAAACCAGGGCCGAGTAAGTCGAGGTCCGAAGGCGCCGCCGGGAAGGGTCCGGGGGGTCAGCCCGGGCCGTCCGTCGCGGGCGACGAATCGGCCGTCCGACTCATCTGCGTGAGGAACCGCACGAGTTATGTCGAAGCTGATTGCTTTCAATGAGGAGGCCCGGCGCGGTCTGGAGCGTGGCATGAACACGCTCGCAGACGCCGTCAAGGTCACCCTCGGCCCCAAGGGCCGCAACGTCGTCCTCGAGAAGAAGTGGGGAGCACCCACCATCACCAACGATGGTGTGAGCATCGCCAAGGAGATCGAGCTCGAGGAGCCCTACGAGAAGATCGGCGCCGAGCTGGTCAAGGAGGTCGCGAAGAAGACCGACGACGTCGCCGGCGACGGTACGACGACCGCGACCGTGCTCGCCCAGGCGATGGTGCGCGAGGGCCTGCGCAACGTGGCCGCCGGTGCGAACCCGATGGCGCTCAAGCGCGGCATCGAGACGGCCGTCAAGGCCGTCACCGACGCGCTCCTGGAGATGAGCAAGGACGTCGAGACCAAGGAGCAGATCGCCGCGACCGCGTCGATCTCCGCCGCCGACACCACCGTCGGTGAGGCCATCGCCGAGGCGATGGACAAGGTCGGCAAGGAAGGCGTCATCACGGTCGAGGAGTCGAACACCTTCGGCCTCGACCTCGAGCTGACCGAGGGGATGCGGTTCGACAAGGGCTTCATCTCGCAGTACTTCATGACCGACCCGGAGCGCATGGAGGCCGTCCTCGACGACCCCTACGTCCTGATCGCGAACCAGAAGGTCTCCACGGTCAAGGACCTGCTGCCGCTGCTGGAGAAGGTCATGCAGTCCGGCAAGCCGCTGCTGATCATCGCCGAGGACGTCGACGGCGAGGCGCTGTCGACCCTGGTGGTCAACAAGATCCGCGGCACCTTCAAGTCGGTCGCGGTCAAGGCGCCCGGCTTCGGTGACCGTCGCAAGGCCATGATGCAGGACATCGCGATCCTGACCGGTGGCCAGGTGATCTCCGAGGACGTCGGTCTCAAGCTGGAGTCGACCGGCATCGAGCTGCTCGGCCAGGCCCGCAAGGTCGTCATCACCAAGGACGAGACCACCATCGTCGAGGGTGCCGGCGACGAGGACCAGATCAAGGGCCGCGTCAGCCAGATCCGTGCCGAGATCGAGAAGAGCGACTCCGACTACGACCGCGAGAAGCTGCAGGAGCGCCTGGCCAAGCTGGCCGGCGGTGTCGCGGTGATCAAGGTCGGCGCGGCCACCGAGGTCGAGCTGAAGGAGCGCAAGCACCGCATCGAGGACGCCGTTCGCAACGCGAAGGCGGCCGTCGAGGAGGGCATCGTCGCCGGTGGCGGCGTCGCGCTGCTGCAGGCCACGGTGAAGGCGTTCGAGAAGCTCGAGCTGCTCGGCGACGAGGCCACCGGCGCGAACATCGTCCGGCTTGCTGCCGAGGCGCCGCTCAAGCAGATCGCGATCAACGCGGGTCTCGAGGGCGGGGTCGTCGCGGAGAAGGTGCGCAACCTGCCCGCGGGCCAGGGGCTGAACGCCGCGACCGGTGAGTACGTCGACATGGTCAAGGCCGGCATCATCGACCCGGCCAAGGTCACCCGCTCGGCGCTCCAGAACGCCGCATCGATCGCCGCCCTGTTCCTCACCACCGAGGCGGTCGTCGCGGACAAGCCGGAGAAGGCTCCGGCCATGCCCGGCGGCGACGGCGGCATGGGCGGCATGGACTTCTGATCCGTAGCGCCTGAGCTTGCGAAGGCGCGTTGAACGGATCAGGTCGAGGAGGGCTCCTCGCTCCCGAGCTTGCGAGGGAGAGTTGAGCCCGTCTCGAAACCGACAGTCCCGTCCGTCAAGTACACCAACAGCAGGGCCCCGGTCTCACGACCGGGGCCCTGCTGCTTGTGCAGTGCGTGAGCCGAGCAGCGTGCGCCCTCAGAAGACGTTCCGCGTGCGGAACTGCACGCTGATCCGTGGCCCGACGGGCCTGGTCGTCTTCGGGACGGCGTGCTCCCAGGTGCGCTGGCAGGAGCCGCCCATGACCAGCAGGTCGCCGTGGCCCAGCCAGTGCGTGTGCTCGACGCTGCCTCCCTTCGGGCGCAGCAGCAGCTTGCGTGGCGAGCCGAGCGAGACGATCGCGACCATGGTGTCCTCGGTGCGCGAACGGCCCAGGCGGTCGCCGTGCCAGGCGACCGAGTCGTTGCCGTCGCGGTAGTAGCAGCAGCCGGCGGTCACGAACGGCTCGCCGAGCTCGGGCTGGTAGTGCCGGGTCAGCAGGTCGCGGGCCTCCGTGAGCGAAGGGTGCGGCAGCTCCTCGCCGATGCCGTAGAAGCACACGAGGCGGGGTACGTCGACGACGCGGTCGTACATCTCGCGCCGCTCGGCGCGCCACGGGATCTCGCCCACCAGCCGGCCGAACAGCTCGTCGGCACCGGTGAACCAGCCCGGCAGGGTGTCCACCCAGGCCCCGCGGGACAGCGGGGTGCGCCGGAGCCCGCTGGGCGATCCCACGGAGATCTCCTCCGTGTCGAAGAGGGAGGGCTGGAAGGCGAGCGCCATCACCCCACGATAGCAAGGATCGAACAGATGTTCGAGATCTATCGCTCGGCGGGCGCCACGACCGGCTGCGCCGCCGGCGCGCTGACGTCGCCGGGTGCGACGGTGCCGGGCGCCGGGGGGAGCAGCCCGTTGGCGCGTGGGCCCAGCTGCGGCTCGAGGCGCGCGACCGAGAGCCAGGCGACGAGTCCGCAGCCGGCGACCAGCACGACGAGGTACTCCAGATGCAGGCCGTGGCCGACCATGAAGCCGGCGACGATCGGGCCGAGGATCGAGGCGCCCTGGAAGCACCCCGAGGTCAGTGCGTTATAGCGACCGCGAAGGTGGTCGGGAGCCAGGTCGTTGACGATCGCGGGCATGGTGGGCTGGAGCAGCGTCTCGCCGAGCGCGAACACCGAGGCGCACGCGGCGACGAAGAACGTCGCCGACCAGGTGCCGGGGCTGAGCCCGCTGGCTCCCAGGAGTGCCCAGGACGCGGCCCAGACGAAGGCCATCACCACGATCACGCGGGTGCGTCGCCGGCCCTCGATGCGCTGGAGGACGAGGAGCTGGAGCAGCACGATCACGAGCGTGTTGGCGGCGAAGGCCAGCCCGAGCCCGCGCGTGGAGACGTCGCCGATCGCTCGCGCGTACGCCGGCATGCCGCTGTTGAGCTGGGCGTAGCCGACGAACGCCGACACGAACATGAGCGCGCACAGCGTGCCCATCGCCGGGGCCCGGAGCACCGAGAGGTAGCTGACCCTGGGGTCGTCGGCGTGGCCGGCCGGCGTGCTCACCGGGCCGCCGATGTGTCGCAGCGGGACGATCATCAAGAAGAGGCCCGGAAGGTAGCTGGCCGCGTTGCCGAGGTACATCGCCTGGAAGGTGGCCGGCCGGTCGACGTCGACGATGAGCCCGCCGACGATGCCCCCGATGCCGATGCCCAGGTTGAGCAGCGTGAAGTTCATCCCGAAGTACCGCGCGCGGATCTCCGACGGCACCACCGAGGAGACCAGTGCCTGCACGACCGGCCAGCCGACGCCGAAGCCGCCGCCGACAATGGCGACTCCGAGAATCGCGAGCGGGAGGTTGCTGGCGAAGGCCATCACGACCTCGCCGACGACCGCTGCGACGAGCACGCCGATCATCGTGCGTCGCGGCCCGATCCGGTCGATGAGGGTGCCGCCGGGCATCGAGGTGACGACGCCTGCGGCGGACATCCCGGCGATGAGGAGCCCCACGACGTCGAGGGAGAATCCGCGGATCTCGTGCAGGTAGACGACCCAGAAGGGGAGGACCAGACCCGTGCCGACGAACTCGAACGCCACCACCGAGAGCATCAGCCGGCCCTCGCGGGGCAGGTCGTGCCAGAACGACGCGATCGACGGTCGCTGGCCGGGAGAGGACATCGCTCGAGTCTGGCACCGGGGACCGACAGGCCGCACCGCATTATCCGGCGTACCGGCGCCGGACGGATGCACCCAAAACGGCATCGGACACCGATCTGCACCGATATCGTTGCGGCGGACCGAGGGAGCACCAGTTGGCTGAGCACGCCATCAACGGAACGCAGCGCGGACGCAAGCACCTGCTCGTCCGCGAGTACGTGCGCTCCCTGATCGTGGACGCGGAGCCGGGCAGCCCCGCGCCGTCCGAGCGCGACCTCGTCGAGCAGTTCGGCGTGGCCCGGATGACCGTGCGGCACGCCCTCGACGGTCTGGTCGCCCAGGGACTGCTCGAGCGGATCCCCGGCCGCGGCACCTTCGTCACCAAGCCGCTGATCGACATGCAGATGCGGCTGTCGTCGTTCTCCGAGGAGATGGAGCGACGCGGCAAGGTGCCCGAGTCCCGCACGATGCTGGCGCGCCGCGAGGCGGCCGGACCCGGGCTGGCGCGGGCTCTCGAGACCGAGGTCGGCTCGCCCATCGTCCACTGGGAGCGGCTCCGGCTCGCCGACGCGCAGCCGATCGCGATCCAGCACGTCTACCTGTCCCTGGACACCTTCCCGCGGTTCCTCGACGACGCGCTGCCCTCCAGCCTCTACTACTGGTTCGCCGACCAGGACCTGATGCCGACGTGGGGCGAGGACTCCGTGGTGGCGGCGGTCGCCACCGAGGACGAGGCACAGGCGCTCGAGCTCGAGCCGGGCGCGCCGGTCCTGCACATCTCACGCCGCTCGTTCTGCCGCGAGGTCGCGGTCGAGGTCACCCGCAGCATCTACCGTGCGGACCGCTACACCCTGTGGGTGCCGGTGCTGCGCCCCGAGCACCTGCGCTAGCCAGCGCCTCCGCGAACGTCGGCCGCCTCAGAGCCCGCCGATCGGTGCGACCACGACGCCCGCCTCCTCGCACACCCAGGTCGGGTCGGGCCCACCGAGGTCCGGGTCGACGTACAGGGCGTGGGCGGTGTGCTCGCAGGTCTTGCACAACGGCCAGCGCCCGGACGTCTCCAGGAGTGCGTCCTGCACGTCCTGGGCGACCAGGCCGACGACGAAGTCGCGTCCCTCCGGCCACTGCTCGAGCCACCAGGCGCGCTGCGCGACCGACTCCTCGAGGAGGGAGACGGTGTCCGCGTCCGCGACGCCGGTGGACTCGAGGTCGTGCAACACCAGCGCGCGCGCCGTCATCACGGGGTCGTCGAATGCCACGATGACATTGTGTCCCCCGACCCCACAGCGACCCCGGAGAGCGGACCTCTCCTCGAGGTCGTCGTCCTGCACCCGCGCGACGCCGAGGCGGCGACGGCGGGTGAGGCAGACCGGCTCCTGGTTCTCGCGTCGCCCGAGCTCGGCGGCCGCTCGCCGGAGCCTGCCGCGGTGTCCGCGGTGCTGCGCGAGACCGATCTGCCGGTCCGGGTGCTGCTGCGCCTCGACGACGGGCTGGGCACGACCGGCGCGGAGTTCTCGCGGCTCGTGGGACTGGCGCACGACTACCTCACGCTCGGAGCTGCGGGCATGTCCTTCGGCTTCCTCGACCGCGAGCTGGAGATCGACCGGGCGACCTGCTCCGCCCTCGCGCACGAGCTGGGTGGTACGCCGTGGACCTTCCACCGGGGCTTCGACGCGACGCTCGATGCCGGCCGGGCCTGGCGTGAGGTCCGTGACCTGCCCGGGCTGGACGCGGTGGCGTCCGCCGGCTCCACGCGTGGGTTCGCCTCGGGTGGCGACGAGCTGCTGCGGCGGTGTGCCACGGATCCCAGGGTCGCCGGCCTCCTCCTCGCGGAGGGCGGTGTGAGCTCCGACCAGGTGCCGTGGCTGATCCGTGCCGGCGTCCGGCAGTTCGGCCTCGGCGAGGAGGCTCGGCCGGACGGCTCGTGGACCAAGGCCTACGTCGCCGCCGACTACGTGCGCGCCTGGCGGATGCTGCTCGACGACGCGCACAACCGGGCGCTGGGCGTGCCGGTCGACTGAGCCGGCGTACAGCGGCATGCGAATGTCGCCTGAGTGGCCGGTGCGCACCACATGGGCCCCGGCAGCGACATTCGCATGTCCGGGTGCGACGGGCGCCGGCCGGCGCGTCGTACGCGGCGTCGCGTGGCCGTCAGTCCAGGGCCTCCGGCAGCGGCTGCCCGTGGAGGACGACCAGCGACGTGACCGCCCGGGTCAGGCACACGTAGAGGCGGCGCAGGCCGGTGAGCTCGTCGGGCTCGCCGGCGACGATGGCGGCCGGCTCGAGCAGGACGACGTGGTCGAACTCGAGGCCCTTGGCCAGGGAAGCCGGTACGACGTCGAGGCGGACGTCGAACTCGACCGACTCGCGCTCCGCTCCACCGACCACCGCGTACGGGCGGTCCGCGAGCGCGGCGACGACCTCGTCGACCAGCGCGTCCGGGACGATCAGCCCGACCGAGCCGACGGACTCGAGAGCCCGGTCGACGGTGGCCGCCAGGGCGGTGAGCGGATCCGTCGCGACGACCTCGAGCTCGCCTCGCGCGCGTCGCACCGACACCGGGGGAGTGAGCTCCGGGGCGATCCGGGGGAGCAGCCGGGCGGCGTACTCGATCACGTCGCCGGGCACGCGGAAGCCGCGGGTCAGCTCGTCGACGACTGCGTCGGGCTTCCCCAGGTGACCGAGTGCACGCGGCCACGAACCCACTCCCCACGGGGTGGTCGTCTGCGCGAGGTCGCCGAGCACGGTGGCCGATCCGGTCGTGCACCGACGGCCGACGGCCCGCAGCATCATCGCCGAGAGGTCCTGCGCCTCGTCGAGCACGACGTGGCCCAGCGAGGGCTGCCGGGCGAGCAGGTCGGACGCCTCGTCGACGAGCACGGCGTCGGCCAGCGACCACGGCGCCGAACCGGGGGCCTTCGCCGGCTTCGGCGAGAGCAGCAGCGCCTGCTCGTCGGCGGTCAGGACGCCCTCCGCCGCGGCGGCCAGGAGCTCCGCGTCGGACAGGAGCCGCAGCACGACGCGGGCGGGGTCGAGAGCGGGCCAGATCGCGTCGACGTACTGCTTGACCGGCCGGCTCCGCGCGACGGAGTCCTGCACCCGGTCGTCGGGGGAGTCGCCGGCGCTCTCCATCTTCACGAGCACGGCGTGGGCGAGGCGCTGCGCGAGCATGTCGCGCCCGGCGCCGTAGCGCACGTCCCGGCGCCGCAGCACCGCGACGGTCTCCTCGACCTCGTACGCCGGGACCCGCCACCGGGCTGCGCCGCGCGGGACGACGAGGGCCTCGGTCGGCGGCACGAGGTGCGACCACACCGCGCGCGAGAGCACCTGAGCCATCCTGCCGTCGCCCTTGAGGGTCGCGACCGCAGCGGGATCGGCGCTGCGGATCATCGCCTTCGCGTGGGCCCGCCGCAGCGTGGTGGCGACGAGCTCCTCCATCGTCGTCTGACCGACCGCCATCTCGCCGAGCGCGGGCAGCACATCGCCGATGTAGCGCAGGAACGACGCGTTCGGCCCGACCACGAGCACCCCTTGGCGGCTGAGCTGGTCGCGGTGCGCGTAGAGCAGGTACGCCGCGCGGTGCAGCCCGACGGCCGTCTTGCCGGTGCCCGGGGCCCCTTGCACGCAGACCGAGCGCGAGAGGTCTGCTCGGACGATGGCGTCCTGCTCTGGCTGGATCGTGGCGACGATGTCGCGCATCGGGCCGACGCGCGGGCGCTCGATCTCCGACTCCAGGATCGCGGAGTAAGCATCCGCTGGTCGAGCCTGTCGCGACCCCTCGACGACCATTGGCTCGTCCTCGTAGCCGGTCAGCCGCCCGCGCACGAAGCCGTATCGCCGTCGCCTGCCGAGCCCGAGCGGCTCGGCTCGCGAGGCCCGGTAGAACGGGCGGCTGACGGGGGCCCGCCAGTCCACGACCATCGGGTCGCCTGCCTCGTCGCTGATGTGGCGGCGGCCGACGTGCAGGCTCTCGCCGCCGACGTCGGGTGCGTCCTGCAGGTAGTCGACCCGGCCGAAGAAGAGCGGCACGGTCGGGTCGTCGGCCAGTGCCTTGCGCCGCTCGGCGAAGGCCGCCTCCAGGAACTGGCGGCTGACCCAGTCGCCCGCGGCGGCCGAGTCGAGGCTCTCGGTGCGGGCCCGCATCCGGGCGAGGGCGGCGCGGGATCGGTCGAGATGGGCCTGCTCCTCGGCGAGCTCGTCGGTGCGGAGGCCGGAGGGTTCGCCGGGGTCGGTGACCGGGTCGGGGCGGATGTCGGAGTCGGTGGGTGGTTCTGCGGACGGCGGCAGGCTTGATGGCACGGTGCGCTCCTTCGGCCGCGCGACGTTACCAGCGCCCGGTTCGGGGGGACACCGGTTTTCCGCGAGCCCCTTCCTCCGGCGAGATGGGCCGCATGCCCGTTATCGGCGATTCGGTGGACATCGGGCCGGACGCACGACAAGGTGATCCGGGGTGGGATCGAGTGCCTGTCCGGGAGAGGTAACTGTGAAGCGTCTTGTCGCCGTGGTGGTCACGGCCGTCCTGTCGGTCTCGTTGGCCTCGCTGGCCAGCCTCGGAGGCGCGAGCGCCGCGCCCAGCGCCGGGAGCAGCGCCGCGACGTACGCAGCCGCGCTTCCCGGCTTCGCAGCCTGCGCCGACAGGCCGAGCGACCAGTGCGGCCAGTTCGCCGTGCCGCTCGACTACGCGAACCCCGGCGGCGAGAAGATCTCGCTCGCCGTGCGGATCCGCCCGCACACCTCGGCGACGTACCAGGGCATCATGCTCGCCAACCCCGGCGGCCCGGGTGCCTCCGGCACCGGCCTGGTCGGTCTCGCCGGCGCGATCCCGAACCATGTCGGCGAGCAGTACGACTGGGTCGGCTTCGACCCGCGCGGCGTCGGCGAGAGCATCCCGGCACTGAGCTGCAACACCCACTACTTCGGCGTCAACCGGCCCAGCTTCGTGCCGAGGACGCACAAGCTGATGCGGTTCTGGAAGAAGAAGACCGCCGGGTACGCCAGGGACTGCGGCACCAGCGCGGCGGCCAGGCTGCTGCCGCACATGTCGACGCTGGACAGCGTCCAGGACATGGAGGCCCTGCGAAGCGCGCTGATCGGCGACGGCCCGATGGCGAAGCTCAACTTCTACGGCTTCTCCTACGGCACCTACCTCGGCCAGGTCTACGCGAACCGCTACCCGGAGCGAGTGGGCCGGTTCGTCCTCGACGGGGTCGTGAACCCGACCGACTACTGGTACGGCGCCAACCTCAAGCAGGAGATCGGCTTCGACCGCAACCTCAACATCTTCTTCCGCTGGATGGCCAAGCACCCGGGCGCCTACCACCTCGGCACCAGCGGGAAGGCGATCCGCCGCGGCTACAACGCCCTGGTCAAGCGCCTCGACCGGCACCCGGCGTACCACCGCAAGCTCGGACCCGACGAGCTGGCCGACGCGATGATCAACGCCGGCTACTACGTCTACGACTGGGACGCGATCGCCGCGGCGTACTCCAAGCTGGTGCGGACCGGCCAGGGACGCGGGATCTTCAAGATCTACGCCGGCTCCAACATGGGCAACGACAACGGGTACGCCGTGTACCTCGGCGTGCAGTGCAGCGACGTGCTCCGGCCGCCGTGGAGCACGCAGGTCCACGACGCGTGGCGGATCCACCGCAAGCGACCGTTCCTGGCGTGGGACAACACGTGGTTCAACGCGCCGTGCCGCACGTGGCGGGCGCCGAGCCGGACGCTCGTCCCGGTCAGCGGGGCCGCTGCGGCCGCCGATGGGGGCAAGTTCCTCCTGGTGAACGAGACGAAGGACGCGGCCACGCCGTACTCGGGTGCCCTGAAGGTGCGCTCGCTGTTCCCGTCGTCGGCACTGATCGCCGGGGTGGGCGGCACCACCCACGCGGGTTCGCTCTCGGGCGTCACCTGCGTGGACTCGCGCATCTCCACCTTCCTCGCCTCGGGCACGCTCCCGGCGAGGCAGGCCGGCGGAGGCGCAGACGTCGACTGCCCGAAGGTGCCGCCGCCGCCCGCGACCCGCTACGCCCGCACCGCCGGCGGTGCGGGCATGTCCGCGGCCCTGCGTGACCTGCTGGTCCGGGCGCAGCGGTTCGGCTAGGAAATTCACTACTGGCGTAGCGAACTGGCCGCTTCCCGTACGGGATCTCGTACGGGAAGCACCAGTTTCACTACGCCAGTAGTGAATTTCGCCGCCTACAGGTCCCCGGCATCGATGATCCGGTACGCGTAGCCCTGCTCGGCGAGGAACCGCTGCCGGTTCTGCGCGAAGTCGGCATCGACGGTGTCGCGGCTGACGATCGTGTAGAAACGCGCAGTACGGCCGTCGCGTTTGGGGCGGAGCAGGCGGCCGAGGCGCTGCGCCTCCTCCTGGCGTGAGCCGAAGCTGCCGGAGACCTGGATGGCGACCGCAGCCTCGGGCAGGTCGACGGAGAAGTTCGCGACCTTGGAGACCACGAGCAGGTCGATCTCACCCTCGCGGAACGCCGCGAAGAGCTGCTCACGCTCCTTGACGCTGCTCTCGCCCTTGATCACCGGGGCACCGAGGTGCTCACCGAGCTCGTCGAGCTGGTCGAGGTACTGCCCGATCACCAGCGTCGGCTCGCCCTGGTGCTTGCGGACCAGCTGCTCGGCGACCCGAGTCTTGGCGAACGTCGAGCTGGCCAGCCGGTAGCGCTCCTCCGGCTCGGCGGTCGCGTAGGCGAGCCGCTCGCCGTCCGGGAGCGTCACCCGGACCTCGACGCAGTCCGCCGGCGCGATCCAGCCCTGCGACTCGATGTCCTTCCAGGGAGCGTCGAAGCGCTTCGGCCCGATCAGGCTGAAGACGTCGCCCTCGCGACCGTCCTCACGGATCAGCGTCGCGGTCAGCCCGATCCGGCGGCGCGCCTGGAGATCGGCGGTCATCCGGAAGATCGGCGCGGGGAGCAGGTGCACCTCGTCGTAGACGACCAGGCCCCAGTCGCGCGCGTCGAGCAGCTCGAGATGGGTGTAGGCACCCTTCCGCCGGGTGGTGAGCACCTGGTACGTCGCGATGGTGACCGGGCGCACCTCCTTGCGTGCTCCGGAGTACTCGCCGATCTCGTCCTCCGTCAGGTTCGTGCGCTTCAGCAGCTCGGCCTTCCACTGCCGTGCGCTGACCGTGTTGGTGACCAGGATCAGCGTCGTCGCCTTCGCGTGGGCCATCGCTGCCGCGCCGACGATCGTCTTCCCGGCGCCGCACGGGAGCACCACCACTCCGGACCCGCCGTGCCAGAAGGAGTCGGCCGCCTGCTTCTGGTAGTCGCGCAGCGACCAGCCGTCCTCGACCAGGGAGATCTCGTGGGCCTCGCCGTCGACGTAGCCGGCGTAGTCCTCGGCGGGCCAGCCCAGCTTGAGCAGGGCCTGCTTGAGGTTGCCGCGCTCGGAGGGATGGACCGCGACGGTGCCCTCCGAGCCGGGCACGGCCTCGATCCGCTCGCCGAGCATCCCGGCGACCTTCTTGCTCCGCACGACCTCCTCGAAGACGGCGTGATCGCTGCTGGCCAGCACCAGGCCGTGGGCCGGGTCCTTCTCGAGGCGGAGCCGGCCGTAGCGGGCCATCGTCTCGGCGACGTCGACGAGCAGGCCGTGCGGCACGGCGTACCGGCTGTAGGAGAGCAGGGTGTCGACCACCTGCTCGGCGTCGTGGCCGGCCGCGCGGGCGTTCCACAGCCCCAGCGGCGTGAGCCGGTAGGTGTGGATGTGCTCGGGTGACCGCTCGAGCTCGGCGAACGGCGCGATCGCCCGGCGCGCCTCCTCGGCCTGCGGGTGGTCGACCTCGAGCAGCACGGTCTTGTCGGACTGGACGATGAGGGGGCCGGCAGCGGGCTCGGCGGGGCGGTCGGTCATGACCGGCCAAGTCTACGAACGCGACCGAACCGACGCGCCATAGTTGGCTTTCCCTGTGAATTGATGCCCGAATCTGTTGTTATCTCTTGACTTCTGTGGGAACGCGGTGTCTAGTGGTCGAAGAGACGCAGGTCACACGACGTGATCGCCCGCAGAGCCAGAAGGGGACACCGTGTACGCAGAGGAACGGCAGGCAGCGATCGTCGCCCGGGCGCGTGCCGACGGCCGCGTCGAGGTCGCCTCGCTGGCCGAGGGCCTCGACGTCACCACCGAGACCGTCCGGCGCGACCTGACTGCCCTCGAGCGCGCCGGCGTGCTGCGCCGGGTCCACGGCGGTGCGATCCCCGTCGAGCGCCTCGGCTTCGAGCCCGCCGTCGACACCCGCGAGCAGGTCGCGACGTCGGAGAAGGAGGCGATCGCGAAGGCGGCGCTCAACGAGCTGCCGGTCGACGGGGCGATCGCCCTCGACGCCGGCACCACCACGCTGCGGCTGGCCGAGGCGATCCCG
Source organism: Marmoricola sp. URHA0025 HA25 (assembly GCF_054059435.1). NCBI lineage: Bacteria > Bacillati > Actinomycetota > Actinomycetes > Propionibacteriales > Nocardioidaceae > Marmoricola > Marmoricola sp. URHA0025 HA25. The sequence continues at coordinate 3,260,747 of NZ_JBSSCD010000001.1, read as the reverse complement.
GCCGACCGCGAGCTGACCGTCGTCACCAACGGCCTGCCGATCGCGACCGCGCTCGCCGCCCGGCCGAACCTCACCGTCCACCTGGTCCCGGGGCGCGTCCGCTCCCGGACGCTGGCGGCGGTCGGAGACGCCTCGGTGGCGTTCCTGCGCGAGCTCTACGTCGACGTCGCGTTCATCGGGACGAACGGCTTCTCCGTCGAGCGTGGCTTCACCACGCCCGACGCCGACGAGGCCGCGACGAAGCGGGCCCTGATCGGGTCGGCCGGGCGGAGCGTCGTGCTCGCCGACAGCGCCAAGCACGGTGTCAACCACTTCGCCGGGTTCGCCGGGATCGAGGACGTCGACCTGCTCATCACCGACGCCGGCCTCGATGCCGCCAGGGTGAGCGGACTCGAGGCCGCGGGTCTCCAGGTGGTGCGCGCATGATCATCACCGTCACGCTCAACCCGAGCCTCGACCGCACGCTGCAGGTACGCCGGCTGCTGCGCGGCGAGGTGCAGCGGGCCGTCCTCACGCACAACGACCCCGGCGGCAAGGGGGTCAACGTGGCCCGTGCGCTGAGTGCGCACGGCACGCCGGTCGTCTCGGTGCTGCTGGTCGGCGGCAGCACCGGGACGGCCCTGGCCGCCCAGCTCACCGAGGCCGGGGTCGACCACGTCGCGGTCCCCGGGCGGCACCGCACGCGCGCCAACGTCTCGATCGTCGAGCCCGACGGGACCACCACGAAGATCAACGAGCCCGGGGTCGCCCTCGACCCCGACGAGCTGCGCGCCGTCACGGACGCGGTGATCGCGCACGTCAGCCCGGGAGACTGGGTGGTCACGGCCGGCTCGGTCGCGCCGGGCCAGGACCCCGAGGTGTACGCCGTCATCGGAAACGCGGCCCGCGCCGCCGGCGCCCACTGGGCGGTGGACACGTCCGGTCCGGCCCTGGCCGCGTCGCTCGCCGCCGGCCCCGACCTGGTCAAGCCGAACCGCGAGGAGCTCAGCGAGGTCCTCGGAGCGCCGCTCGACACCCTCACCTCGGTGGTCGACGCCTGCCGCGACCTGGTGGCGGGCACCGAGCGCACCCTGCTCTGCAGCCTGGGCGCCGACGGAGCCGTGCTGGTCGAGTCCGGTCACGCGTGGTACGCCTCGGGCCCACGCGTGCAGGTCGAGAACACCGTCGGCGCGGGCGACGCGCTGCTCGCCGGCTACCTGCACGGGCTCACCGTCGAGGGCACCACGGCGGCCGGCCTTCGCGCCGGCGTCGCCTGGGCGACCGCGGCGGTCGCGACCCCTGGCACCGGCGTACCCGCACCCGACCGGGTCCGGCCCGACGACGTCCACATCACCGAGGCCGCCACGGCCGCTCTCAACCACCTGGAGACAGCATGACTGACGACCTGACCACAGCGCCGCGGCTGATCGACGCGACCCTGGTCGACCTCGACCTCGACGCGAGCGCCACCGACAAGGACGGCGCGATCCTGCGGCTGGTCACGCTGGCGCACGACGCCGGCCGGGTGACCGACGTCGAGCAGATGCTGGCCGACGTACGCGCTCGCGAGGCGCAGATGGCGACCGGCCTCGAGGGCGGCATCGGCATCCCGCACGCCCGGTCGGGCGCCGTGCGCGTCCCGACCCTGGTCTTCGGCCGGTCGAGCACCGGCATCGACTTCGGTGCGGAGGACGGTCCTGCCCGGATCGTCTTCCTCATCGCTGCGCCCGACGACGGGAACGGTGAGCACCTCACGGTGCTCGCCGCGTTGGCGCGACGCCTCGTGCACGAGTCCTTCCGCGAGGCCCTCATCAACGCAGGCGACCCGAAGGACGTCGTCGAGCTCATCAAGAACGAGGTGGAGAACCGATGAAGTTCGTAGCAGTCACGTCGTGCCCGACCGGGATCGCGCACACGTACATGGCGGCCGAGGCCCTCGAGCAGGCAGCCCGCGCAGCCGGTCACGAGATCCAGGTCGAGACCCAGGGAGCCGGCGGCCTGCAGGAGCTTCCGCAGGCCACCATCGACGCAGCTGATGCGGTCATCTTCGCCGCCGACGTCGAGGTGCGCGGCCGCGACCGCTTCGCCGGCAAGCCGACCGTCACCGCCCCGGTGAAGAAGGCGATCAACGGCGCGGCCGGGCTCGTCGCCGAGGCCGTCCAGGCCGCCCAGGCCGGTGTGGCCTCGGCTCCGGCCGCTGCCGGAGGCGGCTCGCGTGGCCTGGTCACGAAGGTCGACCACGACGCCGGCGTCGGCACGCGGGTGCGCCAGTGGCTGATGACCGGGGTGAGCTACATGATCCCGTTCGTCGCGGCCGGCGGCATCCTGATCGCCTTCGGGTTCATGCTGGCGCGGTTCGCCGGTGGCGACGACGGAGCCATCGAGGTCACCAAGATCCCGATCACCGACCTGATCAAGCACTTCGACGCCACCTCCGGCATGCAGTGGGCAGCACTGCTCTTCCAGGTCGGCGTCGCGGCCTTCGGCTTCCTCGTGCCCGCACTCGCCGGCTTCATCGCGTTCGCGATCGCGGACCGTCCGGGCATCGCTCCCGGCTTCGTCGGCGGCGCGCTCGCCGGCACCGTCGGCGCCGGCTTCCTCGGCGGCATCGTCGCGGGCTTCCTGGGCGGCTTCCTCGCCCTGTGGGTCAGCCGCTGGCGGGTGCCCAAGGCGGTCAACAGCATCATGCCGGTGGTCCTGATCCCGCTGGTCGCCACGCTCCTCACCGGCGGCCTGATGATCGTGATCCTCGGCCGGCCGCTGTCCTGGGTCACCGACAAGCTCACCGCTGGCCTGGACAACATGTCCGGCGGCTCGATGATCGTCCTGGGCGTCGTGCTCGGCCTGATGATGGCCTTCGACATGGGCGGCCCGGTCAACAAGGTCGCCTACACCTTCGCCACCACCGGCCTCACCGCCGCCGCGATCGCCTCGCACGGCACCCAGCTGACCGTGATGGCCGTCGTGATGGCCGCCGGCATGACCCCGCCGCTCGGCCTGGCCCTGGCCACCGTGCTCCGCAAGGACCTCTTCAGCGAGCCCGAGCGCGAGAACGGCAAGGCGGCCTGGTTGCTGGGCGCCTCCTTCATCACCGAGGGCGCGATCCCGTTCGCCGCGGCGGACCCGCTGCGGGTGATCCCGTCGATCATGGTCGGCTCCGGCGTCACCGGCGGCCTGGTCGCCGCCTTCGGCAGCGAGCTCGCGGCACCGCACGGCGGCATCTGGGTGACCCCGCTGATCAACGGCATCCCGGGCTACCTGCTCGCGATCGTCGTCGGCACCGCGGTCACCTCCGGTCTGGTCGTCGTGGCCAAGTCGGTACGCCGTACCGACCTGCCGGACGCCGCGGGCATCCCGGCAACCGGTGGTGCCCACGCCGGTCAGACCGTCGCGGCCTGAGGCCGCACCCCAGCGCCAGGTGGGGTCGTGCCCCGACGCCGACCCCACCTGTGCCCCCACCCTTCGACCCACCAGGAGCATCCAATGCCGACTCGCACCGCAGTGATCGCCAGCAGCGTCGGGCTGCACGCCCGGCCCGCCGGGCTCTTCGTCGGACTGGCCGGAGAAGCCGTCCGCGCGGGAGTGACCGTGACCATCGGCCTGCCGGGGGAGGACCCGGTCAACGCCGCCAGCATCCTCAGCGTGCTCGCGCTCGGTGCGCGGCACGGTGACACCGTCGAGGTCAGCGCCGAGGGTGAGGACGCCGACGGCGTCCTGGCCCGGCTGGTCGCGGAGCTCTCGACCGACAGGGACGCGGCGGCATCATGACTCTCATGGTCTCGACGCTGACCGGCGTCCCGGCGAGCCCGGGCACGGTGGTCGCACCCGCCGTCTCGTGGGAACCGGGCGTCGTCGTCGACGTCGAGCCCGCCGTGGACATCGACGACGCCTCGGCTCGGGTCGTCGCAGACCTGCAGTTCCGGGCGACGACCGCCACCACGCCGGAGGGCACCGCGGTGCTCGAGGCACTCGCGATGTTCGCCGCCGATCCCGAGCTGCTGGCGGTCGCTCGCGCTCGCGTGGACGCCGGCGAGGAGCCGGAGGCGGCCGTCCGGGCCGCAGCTGCGTCGTACGCCGACCAGCTCCGTGGCCTCGGCGGCTACCTCGCCGAGCGGGCGGCCGATGTCGAGGACGTCGGTGTCCGACTCGCCGACGCGCTCGCCGGTCGCGCACCGGCCGAGCTGCCGCACCCGGGGCACCCGTACGTCCTGGTGGCGCGAGACCTGGCGCCGGCCGACACCGCGCTGCTCGACCCGGCCGTGGTCGTCGGCATCATCACCGAGCAGGGCGGGCCGACCAGCCACACGACCATCCTCGCTCGCTCCCTCGGCATCCCGGCGGTCGTCGCGTGCGCCGGCGCCCGGGCCGCCGTCGGTGGGCACAGCGTGCTCCTGGACGGGACCCAGGGCCAGGTGCACGTGGACCCGCCGGCCTCCGTCGTCGACGAGGTGCGCACCCGCGAGGAGCGCGCCGCGGAGCGTCGCTCGCAGGCCCAGGGCCCCGGCGCGACCGCCGACGGCGTTGCCGTCAAGCTGCTCGCCAACGTCGGCACCCTGGAGGAAGCCCGGGCCGCGGCAGCAACGGACGTCGAGGGCATCGGCCTGTTCCGCACGGAGTTCCTCTTCCTCGGCCGGACCGATGAGCCGACGCCCGAGGAGCAGGTCGAGACCTACGCGTCGGTGCTCGCTGCGTTCGAGGGGCGCCGCGTGGTGTTCCGCACGCTGGACGCCGGCTCCGACAAGCCGGTGCCCTTCCTCGGGCTCTCCGACGAGGACAACCCGGCGCTCGGCATCCGCGGGCTCCGGACGGCGGTCGCGCGTCCCGACGTACTGGAACGGCAGCTGGCGGCCTTGGCCGAGGCGGCCGCTCGCACCGGCGCCGAACCCTGGGTGATGGCGCCGATGGTGTCGACACCGGCCGAGGCCGACGCGTTCGGGGCCCGGGCCCGCGAGGCCGGGCTCCAGCACGTCGGCGTGATGGTGGAGGTGCCCTCGGCCGCCCTTCGTGCCGGCCAGGTGCTGCGGTCGGTCGACTTCGCCTCGATCGGCACCAACGACCTCGCGCAGTACGCCCTCGCCGCCGACCGCCAGCTCGGCGACGTCGCCGAACTGCTCGACCCGTGGCAGCCCGCGCTGCTCGACCTGGTCGCGATGACGTGCTCCGGTGCGTCTGCACATGAGCTGCCGGTGGGCGTCTGCGGGGAGGCGGCAGCCGACCCCCAGCTGGCCATCGTCCTGGTCGGCCTCGGCGTGCGCTCCCTCTCGATGGCACCGCGTGCGGTCGCCGCCGTACGCAGCGCGCTGGCGGAGGTCTCGCTCGCCGACTGCGAGCGCGCCGCGGTAGCAGCGCGCGCCGCAGCGGACGCCGCGTCCGCACGTGCCGTGGTGGCCGAGCTGCTCGGCTGAGGCAACCTGAGCGGTCGAGCAGACCGGGAACCCCGGGTGGTCGAGCAGCGAGCGTCAGCGAGCGACCAGACGAGACCTGGCAACCACGGGTGGTCGAGCAGCGAGCGTCAGCGAGCGATCAGTCGAGACCTGGTGAGGGTTTCGACAGGCTCGACCACCGGGACCGGACCACCGGTGCCGCATGCGAGGGACCGCGCTGGGTAAGGGCGAACTCTGGTGCTCGGGACGGGGCATTGGCCGCACCTCGGGGACGGTGGAGGCCGGTGCGGCCGAGTGGGAGGGACGATCGAACCGTGGTGCTGTCAGCTGACCTCGAGGGGCGCATCCTTCGTCTGCGGGCTGACCGCCGCCGCTACCAGGGGGCGAGTGACGCGGCGCTCGACGAGCTCGATCGGGTGATCGGCTACCTCGAGCAGCACGGGCGCGCCGGCCTTGCTCGGGGCCTTCGTCGCAACCGCGCGTCGATCCTTCGCGCACTGGGCAACGACCCGCGTCGCGGGTGACCTCGAGGGGTTCAACCCGCATGGGACAGGAGGGAACATGGCTACGAAGAACCAGGTCGACATCCGCGCAGAGGTCGTCGCGCTCTTGCTCGACATCGTCGCGAACGAGAGGTACCCGTCGGTGACCATGCTCCGGATGATCGAGCAATTGGCGGACCCCGAGGAGCGTGGCCTCTACGCCCGGATCCTGATGGACAACATCAGGTCGAGCCCGAGCCCCAGCATCCCGATGATGCGTCGACTGGTCGCGTTGGGGTGAGCCGCGGCCTCAGCGGCGCAGCTCGGCCTGCAGGCGAGCGGCGAGATTCACGGACGCTTCGATCTCGGTCCGCCGAATCGAGACGCTCTCGACGTTGAGTCCGAAGGGGACGCCGAGTCGTCGGCAGTAGGCCATCAGCTCGAGGGCGGTCGCCAGCGCTTGCTCGAAGGAGGCGTCCAGGGTGTCGTCGGCATGCCGGAGCTCGTTCTGGATCCAGCGCGGCACGTCGACGCCGAGCCATCTGAGGAAGTCCAGGGTCTTCAGTGACCCGCAGACCGAGAAGGTGAAGACGATCGGGACCGGGTCCACGCCTCGGGCAGCGCATTCGTAGCGATAGTCGGAAACGAGGTTCTTCGCGGCGTTGGCGTCGAAGACCACCTGGGTGACGAAGAAGGCGCAGCCCGCTGACTGCTTGGCGAGCAGTCGTAGGTGCTCGTCGCCGTTCCTCGTATGGCGCTCCGGGATCGCCACCCCGCCGAGCAGCAGGTGAGGCTGCATCTCGGAACGCAGCTCGTGGGCGCGTGCCAAGGACGTCGCGACCGGCTTGCCGCGTGAGGAGGTCCCGACGAAGACCGACAGAACCCGATCGGGTGCTTGGGCGCGGAGCCATGACCGGAGCTCGGGCTCTGTGTGCTTCCCGACCGCGCGGTAGACGACGACCGGGATGTTCCAGTCGGTGAGGTGCCTGTCCAGGTACTCGGCGGGGTCCATGGTGGGCAGGAACGGGAAGGGGCGCTCCTCTGGGTTCCGGTCGCTCTCGTCGTCGATGTCGTAGAGCACCAGGCCGTCCAGGTCCAGCACCTGGAGTCGCTTTGCCGTCGCGTCCGAGATCTCCTGGGCCTTCTCCGGCGAGGTCGCTCTACGTGGCGGGGTCAGCGCGAAGAGCAGGAACTCGCCCTGACGTTCGACGATGCGTCGCTGCAGATCCACGCCGCGACGGTAACGGACCGAGCACGCGGACGCGCCCGATCGCCCCCTCATGCCGGCTTCCCGCCGGATGTGCGGCGGTCGGAACCGTTCGAGCCGGGACAGCGTCACACCCGCGTCGAGCGGAAGGATGTGCTCATGCCATTGCGGTCGTTCGGTGTCCTCGGCCTGCTGATCTGCGTCTCGGGATGCAGTCAGCCTGCGCGAGAGGCAGGGTCCGAGCACAGGTCCACGGCGACCCCCCATGTCTCCGTCGCCCAGGACGCCCACCTCGGCACGCTGACGGCACGCGAGCGCTCCTGGGCAGCGAGGATCGCGAGACGTGAGCAGCGCAAGGTAGTCGGCACGTTCGTCGGAGCCACCGCCTTCGCCACGCGCGGCACGCCGTTCGACCCCGGTGAGCCGTGTGACCTGGACAAGCGCTTCATCGACATCAGGCTGGTGTGGAGCGCCGGCGCCAACTTCGTCCACAGCCACACGCCCGGTTCTCCGCCCGACGGGCCGCGCAAGGACCTCCTGATGACCGTCGATCCGGCGAACGGGCACGTGTGCCAGACCGGAGCGGGCTACCGCGACGTCGGAGCGGGTGACGACGAGACGCTGCTCTACGGCCAGTGGCCCGATCCGGCGGACGGATAGAGCCCCCCGTCCGGGAGTCGTAGCCTCACCCCATGCGCTTCGAGGCCAGCACCGACGTCGCCGCTCCGGCGCAGACCGTGTTCGCTACGTACTCCGACGTGGAGCGCTGGCCCTCCTGGACCAGCAGCGTGACCAGCGTCGAGCTGCTCGACCCGGCGCCGTTGCGGGTCGGCTCGCGGGCGCGGATCCGGCAGCCCAAGCTGCCGGAGGCGGTCTGGCAGGTGACCAGGCTCGAGCCGGGGCGAGAGTTCGCCTGGCAGGTGCTCGGTCCGGGGGTGCTCACCACGGGCACCCACCGGGTCACCGACAACGGCGACGGGACGGCCCGGGTGACCGCCATCCTCGAGCAGCGTGGCCCGATCGGGATGGTCGTCGGTCTGCTCACTCGACGCTCACCCGGCGCTACCTGCGCATAGAGGTCGAGGGCATCAAGGCCTACTGCGAGGCCTGATCGTTCACCCGCGCCTGCGTGATCCGGTGGATCGCGAAGGCGCGCATCTCGTCGCTCCGCTCGTCGTACGCCGACAGCTGGCCGCCGCCGACCTCCACGGGACGCACGATCCGCTCGGTGCTGGTGCCGTGGTTGTCGAGGTAGCCGATCCACACCTCGCGACGCGTCTCGACCGCGTCGCGGAGCACGGCCATCACGTCGGCGGGGGTGGTCGCGGGACCACGTGTCGGACGAGCAGCGGCGGCACGGTCGCCGGAACGCACGGCCGCGACGACCGCCGCGGTCCTGGCAGCCTGCCGCGCCGCGTCGCGTCCGGCCCCGCGATGCTGGCGCGGGGTGCGCGCACGGAACTCCTCGGGACGAGCCACCCGGACGGTCCCGTCGGCGGCCTCCACCACCGGCGCCGCGCCGAGCTCGCGCAACCGGGGGAGCAGCACCTGCAGCGGCAGGTCGGAGACCACCACGGTCGGGGCGATCCGGCGCAGCCTCATGGCGGCGGCGTCCTTGTGGTGCAGCAGCTCGGTGAGGGCGGTCTCGTCGTCGCTGCGCAGGAAGGACTCCGCGACGCCCACCCGGATCGTCCCGAAGCGGCGCGACACGTCCTCGACGAGGTAGTCGAGCGCCTGCGGGACGGGGGTCCTCGACGACTCGCGGAGGAAGTCCTTGACCTCGACAGCGGACCAGCCGGAGTCGAAGGCGCGGCGCACGGAGTCGGCGGAGAACCGGTAGACGGTCGCACCACCACGCGACTCGACGTCCGCGAGCAGTCCGAGGCGATGCGCGAAGCTGCGCTCGAGTGGACCGGGCGCGACCGCGGTGAGGTCGGCCTGGATCAGCACGTGGTCGATCGGCTCCGGCACCAGCGTCTCGAGGGTCGTTGCCGGGTCCTGGCCCGAGACCAGCTCCCGGCCGAACGCCGGCACCGCACCGAGGCCGACCAGCCCGACCGTCGCAGCCTCGCGGAGGATCGGCTCGACTAGCTCGAGACGGGCGGACGGCCGGCGCGGATGGCGCCAGCGCAGCCGCGCGACCAGCGACGGTACGCCGGTCCCCGACGCCAGCGCCCGCCCCGGCTCGAGGCCGGCCAGCTCACGCAGGACCGAGTGCCGGTCGCCGGGCAGCCACGAGCGCTCGAGCCCGGGGGAGAGCGCGTTGACCGGCCCGGTCCTGCTGGACGCGCTGCCCTCGCGACCGCCGATGGCCGAGACCAGTCGGGGGTTGTCGAACCAGGCACGCGCCAGGAGCGCCCACCGCTCCGAGGTAGAGCGGGTGACCCAGGCGTCGTACGCGTCGGTCGGCAGCCAGGCGGTGTCGAGGTCGTCGTTCATCCCGAGCGCGAGCAGGCCGGCAGCGGCCGCGGTCTCGACGACCAGCGCCGCCGTCGGGACGTCCGCGTGGAGCAGCTCGGCAGTGGCGCGGAGGTCGCGGACCGCGAGGCCGCCCGACCGCAGCCCGGCAGGGGGCCGGGACGCCCAGTGCTCGAGGAGCATCTCCACGCGCCGGGTGAGCTCGAAGGCGGCGCCGGCGGCGGCCCGGTCGATGGCCTCGGTCGTCCGGTCGGCGGCCGCGAACTCGGGCACCACGTCGACCGGCTCGCGGGTCGACCGACCGCCGCGCAGGTGCAGCTGCACGTTCCACGGGATCACCACGTGGCGCTCGCCGCGTGGTGCGAGCAGGCCGCGCGCGAGCAGGTGCTCGGTGGGCGTCGAGGCATGGTCGGGTCGTGACGGCACCCTTGCCTCGGCGACGCTGCCCGCCGCGTCGGACTCGTCGAGGTGGTCGAGGATCGCCCGCGCCCGCTCGTCGACCTCGCCGAGAAGCCGGGGGACCGCTCGTGCCTCCGGCCCGGCGGGTACGCCGAGCAGGTCGGCCACGATCGTCACCGGTCGCCAGACCTCCGGCGTGCCCCAGGCCAGCGCCAGCCCGTGGAGCCGCTCCAGTGCAGCGTCGACGGAGGCAGGCGTCGCGTGCACGACCTCGTGCAGCCGTGTCGACCCGGTCGGGCCCTCCTGGACGACCGCGGTGAGCACTGCCAGCTCCAGCCGGTCGAGGAGGTCGAGCGCCCGCACGACCGACGTGCGCACGACCGCCCGGCCCGCCAGCTGCGCGGAGTCCGCGGGCGCCGGCGCCGCGAGATCCGGGCGGGCGTCGAGGAGCGCGCCGAGGCGCTCGTCGGACCAGCTGCGCAGCTGGTCGGCGAGGGTCCGAGGGGCCGCAGGCGCCCCTTCGACTCGGCTCAGGGCGGACATCCGGCCAATTCTACGGACCACCCGGTTCAGTCGGGGGCGGTGAGCTTCTCCTCGGGCAGCCGCGCGAGCACCGTGTCGAGGTAGTCGCGGGTCGTCTCGAAGATGTCGATCTCCCGCCCGGCCCGCTCGGAGAGCAACCAGCGGTGCTCGAGGATCTGGTGGAAGACCTCGGCCGGCTCGAGCCGGCCCCGCAGCTCGGGCGGCACCATCGCGGTGATCCGGTCGTAGATCTCCGCGCGCCAGCGACGGGCCGCCTCGACGCGGTCGGTGAGCCCGTTGTGCGCCATGAACGAGGCCAGGTCGGCCAGCAGCCGCCGTGCCTGGTTGTCCTCGACCTGCAGGCCGGTCAGCTCGTCGAGCTCGCGGGCGTGGTGGCCGGCCTCGACCACGCGGGGCTGGATCGAGAGGGTCGCCCCGCTCGGGTCGGTCGCCATCGCCAGCTCCTCGACGTCGAAGCCGAGCTCGCCGAGCCGCTCCACGCGCTGCTCGATCCGCCACACCTCGTCGGCGCCGAACTGCTCCTCGGCCGTGAGCTCGTGCCAGAGCGACGCATACCGGTCCTTGACCCGCTCGATCACCGCGAACGGGTCGACCTGGCCGGCCATCTCCGGCTGCGCCTCCTGCACGTCGAGCAGCTCGGCGAACACGTTCTCGCAGCCCACCTCGACGTCGTACTCGCGCATCCGGTCCGAGAGCTGGCCGTGCAGCTCGCCGGTCTCCGCATCGACGAGGTACGCCGCGAACTCACCCGCGCTGCGCCGGAACAGCACGTTCGACAGCGACACGTCGCCCCAGTAGAAGCCGGCCAGGTGCAGGCGCACCAGCAGCACGACGAGCGCGTCGACGAGCAGGGGGAGCCCGCCGGGCGGCAGGCCGTTGGCGAACACCGCGCGGTAGGGCAGCGCGAAGGCGAGGTGTCGGGTCACGAGAGCCGCGCCCCGGTCGGCGGGGCGCTCGGAGACGACGGCCACCGGCGTCACCGCGGGAAGGCCGCGGCGGCCGAGCTCGCGCAGGAGCCGGTACTCGCGCTTCGCGACGTCCTCCTGGGTCTCCTTGACCGCGTAGAAGGAGCCGTCGAGATGGATCACGCGCACGACGTGGCGCGACAGACCGCGGGGCACCGGCACGACGTGCTCGGTCCACTCCTCCAGCGGCTGGTTCCACGGCAACGTGAGCAGCGCGGGGTTCGGGGTGCTGGCGAGGACGCGCACGTCGTTCAGCGTAGGGCCCGGTTGCGCCGGCTCGCCGCCGCGACGTCCACAGGCGCGCGACAGGTGCCGGGCCGGCGGGGGACGGGATGGCAGGATCGAGGCCATGGCGACCATCGCAGCCCGCGGGCTCGGCAAGAGCTACGGCGGCAAGGCGGCCGTGGCCGACCTGTCGTTCGACGTCGAGCCGGGAAGCGTCACCGGCTTCCTCGGACCGAACGGCGCCGGCAAGTCCACGACGATGCGGCTCATGCTGGGCCTCGACAACGGTGCCGGCAGCACGACGTACGACGGCAAGCCGTTCTCCGAGCTGCGGCACCCGATGCGCCACGTCGGCGCGCTGCTCGAGGCCAAGCCGTTCCACCCGACCCGCAAGGCGCGCAACCACCTGCGGATGCTGGCCGCCGCCAACGGCATCTCGCGCTCGCGGGTCGACGAGGTGCTCGCGCTGGTGGGCCTCACCGAGGTCGCGAAGGCCAAGCCGAAGGGCTTCTCGATGGGCATGGGCCAGCGGCTCGGGCTCGCCGCGGCGCTGCTCGGTGAGCCGCACACGCTGATCCTCGACGAGCCGGCCAACGGCCTCGACCCGCAGGGCATCCAGTGGATGCGACTGTTCTTGAAGTCGCTGGCCGCGGAGGGCCGCAGCATCTTCGTCTCCAGCCACCTGCTCTCCGAGATGGCCCTGATGGCCGACCACCTGGTGGTGATCGGCAAGGGCCGGTTGATCGCCACCGGGCCGGTCCAGGAGTTCGTGAGCGGCTCGCGCAGCAACGCGGTGATCGTCCGGACGCCGGACGCCACGGCATTCGCCGAGCTGCTCGTCGGCCGCGGAGCACAGGTGACCCCCCTCGATCCCGGCGGCCTCACGGTGACCGGGCTGGCCGTCGATGCCGTCGGGGACCTGGCGTTCGACCACGGCATCCGGCTGCACGAGCTGTCCCCGAAGGTGGCCACGCTCGAGGAGGCGTTCCTCGAGCGCACCGCGGGGGCCGAGGAGTTCCAGGCGCACGCCGGGCCTGTCGGGAGCGCCTCGTGAGAGCGGCATTCGCCTACGAGTGGGTCCGGATCCGGACGATCCGCTCGACGTGGTGGCTCACCGGGATCACCCTCGTCGTCGGCACCGGCATCTCGACGCTGTTCTCGTGGGCCATCCACCACGACTTCTCCACCTCGGGCGTCAGCGCGGACGACCTCGACGGGCTCGCGCCGGCGGTCGTGACCCAGCTCGCTGCGACCGGTCACGTGCCCAGCCTGATCTACTTCACCCTGGCGATCCTGGGGATCTTCGCCTGGGGCCACGAGTACCGCCACGGGATGATCCGAGCGTCCCTCACCGCGCTGAACTCCCGCCCGGCCCTGTGGACAGCCAAGTACGTCGTCGTCGGCGCCTGGGTCGCGGTGGTCGGGGTGGTCACGATGGTGCTGTCGGGACTGATCGCGACGCTCTTCCTGCACGACTACGTCACGGTGTTCACCGCCCAGACCTGGGGTGTGGTGGGTCGGCAGGTGCTCTACGGGGTGCTGCTCACCTGGCTGGCGATGGCGTTCACCTCCGTGACCCGCTCGCAGGCCTTCGCGCTCGTGTCGATCTTCCTGTGGCCGCTGCTCATCGAGACGCTCATCGGTGTCTTCTTCGCGTTCATCCCCGGCCTGCGCGACCACGAGGAGATCGTCCGGTTCCTGCCGTTCAGCGCCGGTGCCCGGATGGTCGACGTGCTCACCGACTCCAGCAGCACCTTCGGAGACCCGTTGTCCGCACTCGGCGGCGCGGTCGTGTTCGGCGGGCTCGCCGTCGTGGTGATGGCAGCGTCGTACACGCTGTTCGGGAAGCGCGACGCCTGAGGGCTGTTGCCGGCTCGGCTCGCGCGCCTAAGGTCAGGTATGGACTCGCACGCTGTCGGGGAGACCGAGCCTCCACTGCTCGAGCACACCATCGGTGCCAGCCTCGAGGCCACCGTCGCGGCCCATCCGGATCGCGAGGCGCTCGTCGAGTTCGCCACCGGCCGTCGCTGGACCTACGCGCAGCTCGACCTCGATGTCGACGCTCTCGCCGTCGGCCTGCTCCGGGCCGGGATCACCAAGGGCGATCGGGTGGGCATCTGGGCGCCGAACTGCGCCGAGTGGACGATCACCCAGTACGCCACCGCGAAGATCGGCGCGATCCTCGTCAACGTCAATCCGGCGTACCGCACCCACGAGCTCGCCTACGCGCTGCGCCACAGCGGCGTGAAGCTGCTGATCAGCGCGCCGGAGTTCAAGGGCAGTGACTACCGGGCGATGGTCGAGGAGGTCCGCGACGACCTTCCGGCCCTCGAGTCCGTGCTGTTCCTCGGCACTCCCGAGTGGACCGAGCACAACGTCAGCGACCCGGGCGTCACGCTTCTGGAGCTGATGACCTGGAGCCTGGAGGCCGACGACCCGATCAACATCCAGTACACCTCGGGGACGACCGGCTACCCGAAGGGCGCGACGCTGTCGCACCGCAACATCTTGAACAACGGGTTCTTCACCACCGAGCTGATCAACTTCACCGAGACCGACCGGCTCTGCATCCCGGTGCCCTTCTACCACTGCTTCGGCATGGTGATGGGCAACCTCGGCTGCACCACGCACGGCGCGACGATGGTGATCCCGGCGCCGGGGTTCGACCCGTCGGTCACGCTCCGGGCGATCGCCGAGGAGCGGTGCACCGCCGTGTACGGCGTGCCGACGATGTTCATCGCCATGCAGAACGCCCCCGACTTCGCCGAGCACGACCTGAGCAGCCTCCGCACGGGCGTGATGGCCGGCTCGATCTGCCCGGTGGAGGTGATGAAGCGCTGCATCGACGACATGCACATGGCCGAGGTGTCGATCGCCTACGGGATGACCGAGACCTCGCCGGTGTCCTGCCAGACCCGCGCCGACGACGACCTGGACCGGCGTACCTCCACGATCGGGCGCGTCCATCCCCACGTCGAGATCAAGGTCGTCGACCCGGCGACCGGAGAGACCGTCGAGCGCGGCCGGCCCGGCGAGCTGTGCACCCGCGGCTACTCGGTCATGCTCGGCTACTGGGACGACCCGGAGAAGACGGCCGAGGCGGTCGACGCGGACGGCTGGATGCACACCGGTGACCTCGCCGAGATGCGTGAGGACGGCTACTGCAACATCGTGGGCCGGATCAAGGACATGGTGATCCGGGGCGGGGAGAACATCTATCCGCGCGAGATCGAGGAGTTCCTCTACACGCATCCCGACGTCGAGGACGTGCAGGTCATCGGCGTACCGGACGAGAAGTACGGCGAAGAGCTCTGTGCCTGGATCCGGATGCGCCCGGGAGCCGATCCCCTCGACGCCGACCGGGTGCGCGAGTTCGCGAGCGGCAGGCTCGCGCACTACAAGATCCCCCGCTACGTCCTGGTGGTCGAGGAGTTCCCGATGACCGTCACCGGCAAGATCCGCAAGGTGCAGATGCGGGAGGAGACCACCTCGCGTCTGGGCCTCGGCTGACCCGCTTCGAGAAGTATCTTCCGATTCGCCGGAAACCGTCGGGACACAAATGGCCCGGATTGATCATGCCGGGCAGAGCTGCGAGTGCCAGCGTGCTCAGGACACGCATCATCAACAGACGGGGTACGGGGATGAAACTGGCACGCAAGGCATGGGCGGCAGTGGGATCGGCGGCAGCGCTGGCGGCGATGGGGATGCCGGCCGCGGCAGGGGCGGACGTCCCCGCTCCTCAGGTCGCCTGGACGGGGATGAACATCAACGTGTCGCCGGACGGGTCCGCGGCCCACATCAACGGCAAGTACAAGTGCTTCGGCGGCGAGGCCGGCACCCACCTGTGGGTGTCGGTCAAGCAGGGCGCCGGCGTCGACCCCGACCACACGTCCAGCGGCGACGCCGATGCCTGGTACGACACCAACTGGAACTTCAGCGAGTCGGACCCCGACGGCCTCAACGTGAGCTGCGACGGGCACTGGCACGTCACGCGGTACGAGCTGCGGCCGGAGTTCGGTGAGCTGCACGACGGGATCGCCTACGTGCAGTTCTGCCTGTTCGACTCGACCGGCAACGAGGAGAACTTCCCGCAGGGCTTCGCCTTCGACTACAGCTGGAAGACGGTCCGCGTCCCGTAGGCCGCGAACGCTGCCTCGACGTTCCGCGACAGCCCGGGTGACCACCCGGGCTGTCGCCATGTCGTCGGCTGCTTCTATCGTCGACTCATCGCAGTTGCTTGCTCTCGGGAGACACAGAGTCCTCGGCTCGAAGCGGACCGGAAGGCGGCCGAATGCCCAGTTACATCGACGACCTCGCGGCGGAGTACTTCTCCGCCTGGCTGGATGCCAGCCCCACCGAGGCGCAGCTGCTCGGCGAGTACGACCGCGCCCACCGGTTCGAGGACTGCACCCGCGAGGCCGAGGACCGCCGGATCGCGGAGCTCCGCGGCTTCGTCGCCGCCGCGCGGGCCGTGGCCGACGACGACCTCGACGAGGGCCGCCGGCTCACCCGTGACGTGCTCCTCAACGAGGCCACCACGAGCGCAGACATGCTCGAGGCGCGGTTCGTGACGCACGCCGCGAACCCGATCTTCGGGCACCAGACACAGCTGCCGGTCATCGTCGGGATGCTCGGGATGCCGACGGCCGACGTCGCCGAGGCGATGGTGGCCAAGTATCACGCCATCGGCCAGTTCTTCCGCGACCTCGCCGAGCGGCAGCGCGAGGGCCGCGCGGCCGGGCGGCTCTCCCCGGAGTTCGCCGTCAGCGGCACGATCGCCCAGATCGACGCAGCGCTCGCCGCGCCGGTCGACCAGGACCCCCTGCTCGGCACGAAGGCAGTCCCCGACGGCGTCGACGCCGACGCCTGGCGGGCGCGCATGGTCGAGGCGATCGAGCAGTCGATCCGGCCCGGCCTGGCGGCGTACCGCGACGTGCTGCGCGACGAGATCCTGGGCAGTGCGCGCCCCGACGACCGCGCCGGCCTCTGCTGGCTCGACGACGGCGACGAGGCCTATGCCCGGACCCTGCGCTACTACACGACGACCGACAAGACGGCCGAGGAGATCCACGAGATCGGACTCCAGCAGGTCGCCCAGCTGGCCGACGAGTACCGCGCGCTCGGTCCCGAGGTCGTGGGCACCGACGACCTGCAGCAGATCTTCGACGCCATGCGCACCGACCCCAAGCTGCACTTCGAGCGCGGCGAGCAGCTCGTCGAGGCGGCCGAGATCGCGATGCAGCGTGCCTGGGACGCCATGCCCGGGTGGTTCGAGGTGCTGCCCAAGGCGCCGTGCTCGGTGCAGGGCACCACCGTCGGCGGCAAGGCGTACTACTTCGCGCCGGCGGCCGACGGCTCGCGCGGCGGGACGTTCTTCATCAACATCGCCGAGCCGGAGTCGTGGGGCACCTTCGAGCTGGAGTCGATGGCGTTCCACGAGGGCATCCCCGGCCACCACCTGCAGCTGGCGATCGCCGCCGAGCTGGAGGACCTGCCGGAGTTCCGCAAGCACATCCACAATGCGGCGTACGCCGAGGGCTGGGGGCTCTACACCGAGCGCCTCGCCGACGAGATGGGCCTCTACAGCGGAGCCGTGGACCGGATGGGCATGTTCTCGGCCGACTCGATGCGTGCCTGCCGGCTCGTCGTCGACACCGGTGTGCACGCGCTGGGCTGGAGTCGGCAGCAGGCGGTCGACTACATGCTGGCGAACTCGCCACTGACCGAGGGCGTCTGCCGGCCGGAGATCGACCGGTACCTGCTGTTCCCGGGGCAGGCCACGTCGTACATGATCGGCCGGCTGGAGATCCTGCGGATGCGGGCCGAGGCGCAGGAGCGCCAGGGCGCCGCGTTCGACATCCGCAGATTCCACACGGCCGTGCTCGACAACGGTTCGCTCCCGCTCGGCGTTCTCGACGAGGTCGTGCAGGCCCGGCTCCCGTGAGCCCGGCCGGTCGTCTCGTCGTCGGGTTCGACCTGGACATGACCCTGATCGACACCGCTCCGGGCTTCGCGGCGACCCTCGACGTGCTCGCCGAGGAGCTGGGCGTCCCGTTCCCGTCGGCCGAGCTGGCCGCAGCGCTCGGTCCGCCGATCGAGGACATGCTCGCGCCGTACCTGCCGGCCGGGCAGCTCGCGGCGGCCGCCGACCGCTACCGCGCGCTCTACCCGGACCATGCCGTGCGGACCACGCCGCACCTCACGGGCGCGCAGGAGGCGCTGGCGGCAGTGCGCCGGCACCACGGACGGATCCTCCTGGTGACCGGCAAGTACACGCCGAACGCCCAGCTGCACGTCGACCACCTGGGCCTCGACGTCGACCTCGTCGCGGGCCTCGTCTGGGGCACCGGCAAGGCGGACGTGCTCCGGGAGGAGGGCGCCGGCATCTATGTCGGTGACCACGTGCACGACGTCGCGGGGGCCCGGGCGGCCGGCGCAGTCAGCGTCTCGGTCCTCACCGGAGGCAGCTCCCGTGACGAGCTGGTCGCCGCCGGCACCGACGTGGTGCTCGAGGACCTGACCGGGTTTCCGTCCTGGCTCGACGAGCACCTGCACTCGGGGTGATGCCCCTCGCGACGCAGGATGGAATCCCTGTCGCCGCAACCACGCCGGGCACGTACGCTGTGCCTTCGCATTCGCAGCTCAGCTGATCAGAGAGGTCGCACAGTGCCCACGGGAAAGGTCAAGTGGTACGACGCCGAGAAGGGCTTCGGCTTCTTGTCGCGCGAGGACGGCGAGGACGTCTACGTCCGCGCCTCCGCGCTGCCCGAAGGGGTGCCCTCCCTCAAGGCCGGCACGCGGGTGGAGTTCGGGATCCTGTCGGGGCGCAAGGGCGACCAGGCGCACCAGGTCCGGGTGCTCGACGCACCGCGGTCCGTCTCCGTGGCGCAGCGGCAGGCGCAGCGCAAGAAGCCGGAGGACATGGTCGGCATCGTCGAGGACCTGATCCGGCTGCTCGAGGGTGTCGAGGAGGCGTACCGCCACGGTCGGCACCCGGAGCCCAAGACGGCGCGCCCCACCGCGAAGCTGCTTCGCGGCCTGGCCGACGAGCTGGACGTCTGACCGGCTAGTCCGCAGAGGGGACCAGCTCGCCGGTGGACCGAGGGACCTGACGTCGCCGGGCGAGCACGAAGACCGTCCAACCGACGACGAGGCCGGCGAGCACGCCCAGGCCGAGCTTCGGCAGCACGTGGCCGTGGATCTCCAGCGGCACCGCGATGCCGAGGAAGCCGCCGATCACCCAGGACAGCTGGATCAGCGTCTCCGAGCGCGCGAACGCCGACGTGCGGTGCGACTCGGGTACGTCGCGCTGGATGGTCGCGTCCAGCGCCAGCTTGCCCATCGCCTGGGCAACCCCGGCGGTCAGGCCGAGCAGCATGGCCGCCAACAGGCCGTAGAGCAGTGCGGCGACGACGGCGGCCGCGGTGTCGGCGATGAGCGCCACCACGACCACGAGCATCGGGTTGACCCGCCGCATCATCGAGGCGATCGCGATGCCGACGGTGTTGCCGAGCCCCGCCGCACCGATCACCAGGCCCATCAGCAGCGCGGTCCGGTGCTCCCAGCCCGGGAGCGGGTGCTGGCGCAGCAGGAACGCCAGGTACATGGTGAGGAAGCCGGACACCATCCGCAGCCCGGCGTTGCACCGGAGCGCGAACACGACGTCGGCGGGCAGCTGCAGCTTGCTCCGCCGCCTGCCCAGGGAGACGTCCTCCTCGCCCGCGCTGGCGTCGGCCCGGGCCGGCAGCAGGATGGCCAGCACGGTGGCGCCGGCGAAGACGACGAACGCGTAGCGCAGCGTCCACTGGGAGCCGAAGGTCGATGCGAGGCCCGCCATCGGCGCGGACAGGGAGGCGCCGACCACTCCGGCGAGCGAGATCCGGCTGTTCGCCTTGACCAGCGACAGCTCGGTCGGCAGCAGGCGCGGGACCGTGGCGGCCCGCGTGACGCCGTACGCCTTGGACGCGACCAGGCAGCCGAGCGCGGTGGGGTACATCAGCACCGACTGCGACGCGACGGCATCGGCCATCATCCAGACCAGGAACGCGCGGATCGCCATCGTGGCACCGATCGCCCACCGGCGCCCGTGGCTGAACCGGTCGAGGAACGGTCCGATCAGCGGTGCGACGACCGCGAACGGCAGCATCGTGAGCCCGAGGAACAGCGCCACCTGGCCGCGGGCCTCGCCGGGGTTGGCGAAGAACAGCGTGCCGGCCAGCGAGATGGCGATCGCCGCGTCACCGGCGGCGTTGAACGCGTGCAGCTCGATCAGCCTGCTGAGCCCGGAGTCGCCCGCACCCTCGGCGCTGGCGGCTCGGCGGGCGAACCGGAACACCGATGACAGCCCCTTGCCGGTGGCCCGCCCGGCAGCCATCGCGCCCTTGGCGCTGGCCGCGATGCCGCGACCGGCTGCGTCGGCGATCTGGTCGCCTCGGCGCGGCTCGCTGCCCTCCGGATCCTCCGCCATGGCTCCTATCCTGCCAACAACGGCGGCCTCGCACGGGTCGGCGAGACACACCCACCGTCGATGGGGGAGAATCGCCGGGTGATGATGACCGATGACGTCGCCCTTGCGGCCGTCGACGCCGCCCGCGCCGTGCTGGTCGAGCAGGTCGGCGCCGATGTCGTCGGCGACCACGTCGAGGCCGTGGCCGAGGACGCCGGCACCGCAGCCGAGGTCGTCACCCACTACTTCGCCGCCACTCAGCGCGGCTACCCGGGCTGGCGGTGGGCGGTCACCGTCGCCCATGTGGCCGGCGACGAGGGCGTCACCGTCGACGAGGTCGTGCTGCTGCCCGGGCAGGACGCGATCGTCGCGCCGTCCTGGTTGCCGTGGCGGGAGCGGATCCGGCCGGGCGACCTGTCGCCGGGTGACGTGCTCCCGGTCGAGGAGGACGACCCGCGCCTCGTCCCGGCGTACCTCTCAGGCGATCCTGGCGACGATGCGCCCCGCGACGCAGGCGACCGGGTGCAGGTCAAGGAGGTCAGCGAGGAGCTCGGCCTGGGCCGTGTCCGGGTGCTGTCGATCGAGGGCCGCGAGCTCGCCGCGCAGCGCTGGTACGACGGCGAGCAGGGACCCGACGTGCCGCTGGCCCAGTCGGCGCCCGCGAAGTGCTGGTCCTGCGGCTTCCTGGTCCGCCTTGCCGGGCCGCTGGCGGACACGTTCGGTGTCTGCGCGAACGAGTACGCCAACGACGACGGCCGGGTGGTTGCCTTCGGCCACGGCTGCGGCGCGCACTCGGACGCGCAGCTGCGCAAGAAGCAGCTGCCGCCGCCGCTCGCCGACCCGGTGTTCGACACCCTCTCCGAGGACGACTTCGAAAAGTTCTGATTCGCCAAGCCTGAGCTAGCGAAGGCTTGAACGTGAATCAGGTCGAGGAGCCGACGAGAGACCCGAACGAAGAGAGGGCCCGTCGTCCGCGTCTCGAGACCAAGGTGAGGTGCGCGCAGTCGTGACCCGAGCTATCCGACGTCGTCGCCCTCCGCGGCCTGCCGCGCATTCCGCCGCCTCCGGCAGTAGTCCCACCCCACCAGTCCGAGCCCGAAGCCCGCGACGCATGTCCACATCCACCAGAGGTGACCGTCGTCCTTGAGCCGCCCGGAGAACGGGATCAGGAGCACGAACGCGATCGCCCAGAGGCCCGTGCCGACGGCCAGGGTACGCACGCCGTCGACGTCGAGCGGGTCGACGTCGGCGACGATGTAGGTGCGGTTGCCGATCTCGTGCACCACCGGCTGCTCGTCGGACATGGGCTCAATGTATCCGCCGGGTTAATTGTCCGTCTCGTGGGTGCGGGCGCCCGTCGACCTCTGCCACTATGCGTGTCTCGTGAGCACCTTTCTGGAGAACTACTTCAAGATCGCCGAGCGTGGTTCGACGGTCGAGCGTGAGATCCGTGGCGGGGTCGTCACCTTCTTCACGATGGCCTACATCGTGGTCCTCAACCCGCTGATCCTCGGCTTCGCCGCCGACGAGCACGGCAAGTTCCTCGGAGGGGGCTCCGGCGACGGCTCGAACCTCCCGGCGATCGCCGCGGCCACCGCGCTGGTGGCCGGCATCGTCACGATCCTCATGGGCGTGGTCGCGAACTACCCCCTGGCTCTGGCCACCGGCCTGGGACTCAACGCCTTCGTGGCGTTCTCGATCGCCTCGCAGATGACCTGGGCCGACGCGATGGGCCTGATCGTCATCGAGGGCCTGATCATCCTGGTCCTGGTCCTCACCGGCTTCCGGCAGGCCGTCTTCCATGCGGTCCCGGCGCCCCTCAAGGTCGCGATCTCCGTGGGCATCGGCCTCTTCATCACGCTGATCGGGTTCTTCGACGCCGGCTTCGTCCGGCCCGGCGCCGGTACGCCGGTCCAGCTCGGGCCCACCGGAGAGCTCGCCGGTTGGCCGGTGCTGGTCTTCCTGATCGGCCTCGCTCTGGTGATCACGCTCTGGGTACGCCGGGTCCGCGGCGCGATCCTGATCTCGATCATCGCGACCACGGTGCTCGCGATCATCGTGGAGTCGATCGGCGACTTCGGCGCCAAGACCGACAAGAACCCGCTCGGCTGGAGCCTGACCGTTCCCCAGTGGTCCGACAAGGTCTTCGACGCCCCGCACTTCGACACGGTCGGGCACTTCAACCTGTTCGACTCGTGGGGCGACGCCGGCGTGGTCACGGTGGTGCTGCTGATCTTCACGCTGATGCTCGCCGACTTCTTCGACACGATGGGCACGATGACCGCCATCGGTGCTGAGGCCGGCCTCCTCGACGAGGAGGGCGTGCCGCCGAACACCCAGAAGATCCTGGTCGTGGACTCGATCGCCGCTGCAGCGGGCGGTGCCGCCGGCGTCTCGTCGAACACGTCCTACATCGAGTCGGCCTCCGGCGTCGGCGAGGGCGCGCGCACCGGGCTCGCCTCGGTGGTGACCGGCCTGCTCTTCCTGGTCGCGATCGTCTTCGCGCCGCTGGTGAAGATCATCCCAAGCGAGGCCGCCGTGCCCGCGCTGGTGCTGGTCGGGTTCCTGATGATGCAGCAGGTCAAGGGCATCGACTGGGACGACGTCGAGATCGCGATCCCGGCATTCCTCACGATCGTGCTGATGCCGTTCACCTACTCGATCACCGCGGGCATCGGCGTCGGGTTCATCGCCTACGTGCTGATCAAGGTGGTCCGGCAGAAGGCCGCCGAGGTGCACCAGCTGATGTGGCTGATCGCCGCACTGTTCGTGCTCTACTTCGCGATCGACCCGGTCACGCGCTGGCTCACCTGACCTGATCCACCCTCCGCCTCGGCGTACCTGGGGCTTTCATCTGCGCCGCCTCGGCGTACCTGGGGCTTTCATCCGCGCCGCCTCGGCGAAATATTCGGAATACTTAGCATGGGTAATGACTTATGCTAACGATATGAGCCCCGACGTTGAATCCGTGACCCGCACCGACGCGGGCCTTGCCAGCCAGCTGCGCGTGAGCGTGGCGCGGCTGGCCCGGCGGCTGCGCAACGAGCGCGATCCGGGGAACGCCCTGGGTGTCGGGTCGATCAGCGTGCTCGGCGTACTCCTGCGGCACGGCGAGCAGACCATCGGCCAGCTCGCCGCGCACGAGCGGGTGCAGCCGCCGTCGATGACCCGCACGGTGAACTGCCTGGTCGACGACGGGTACGCCGTACGACGGCCCTCCGAGACCGACGGCCGGTCCACGCTGGTCGACATCTCCGAGAAGGGCCGGCAGACCCTGCTGGCCGACCGCCGCCGCCGCGAGGCCTGGCTCGCCCGGCAGCTGAAGGACCTCACTCCCGCCGAGCGTGACCTGCTGCGCCAGGTCGCCCCGCTGATCGAAAGGCTGGCCACGTCCTGAGCCCGACGTTCCGCGCCCTCCGGATCCACAACTACCGCCTCTACGCGCTCGGGGGAGTCGTCTCCAACACCGGCACGTGGATGCAGCGGGTCGCGCAGGACTGGCTGGTCCTCCAGCTCCACCACGGGAGCGCCGCCGAGGCGAGCACCGCGCTCGGCCTGACCACCGGCCTGCAGTTCCTGCCGGTGCTGCTGTTCTCCCCGTACGCCGGCCTGGTCGCCGACCGGATGCCGAAGCGCCGCCTGCTCCAGCTGACCCAGGCCGCGATGGGCGTCACCTCGATCGCCCTGGCGGTCCTGGCCCTCAGCGGCGTGGTCACCCCCTGGATGGTCTTCGCGATCGCCTTCGCGTTCGGCATCGGCTCGGCCTTCGACGTCCCTGCCCGGCAGTCCTTCGTGAGCGAGATGGTGGGCCCCGACGACCTGAGCAACGCGGTCGGGCTCAACTCCGCCTCGTTCAACCTGGCTCGTGTTGTCGGCCCGGCGCTGTCCGGCGTGCTGATCGCGGCGCTCGGCTCGGGGATCGGCGCCACCGGGGTGGTCATCCTGCTCAACGGGATCAGCTACCTGGCGGTGATCGGCGCCCTCCAGGCGATGCGCCCGCACGAGCTCTCACCGATCGCCCGGGCGCCTCGCGGCAAGGGGATGATCCGCGACGGGGTGCGCTACGTCCGCGGCCGGCCCGACCTGCAGCTGATCATGGTGGCGGCGTTCTTCGCCGGCACCTTCGGGATGAACTTCCAGATGACCTCGGCCCTGATGGCGACCCAGGTCTTCCACAAGGGCCCGGGGGAGTACGGACTGCTCGGCACCACGCTCGCGGTCGGCTCCCTGACCGGTGCCCTGCTCGGCGCCAGGCGGGAGGGCCGTCCCAGGCAGCGCCTGGTCGTGCTCGCCGGGCTCGCCTTCGGGTCCGTCGAGGTCGTGCTCGGCCTGATGCCGTCGTACCTCACCTTCGCGCTCCTGACCCCGGTGCTCGGGCTGTGCCTGCTGACCATGCTCAACAGCGCGAACACCACCGTGCAGCTCAGCGTCGACCCGGCCATGCGCGGCCGCGTGATGGCGCTGTACATGATGCTGGTGATGGGCGGGACGCCCCTGGGTGCTCCCGTCGTGGGCTGGGTCGGAGCGACCTTCGGCGCGCGCTGGACGCTCATCGGAGGCGGCGGCCTCACCGTGCTCGGAGTGCTCCTCGCGGTCGCGCTCTTCCACGGTTCCTACAGCCCGCTGCGCACGTGGCGGGCGGCGTCCAGCGACGCCGGCGACGACGCCGCGCTGGCGACCTGACCCACCTGCATAGACTCTCCGGATGCATCCCCGCTACCGGCGACTGGTGATCTCCGGCGCCCTCGTGGGCCTGATCCTGATCGTCGTCGTGGCGAAGCTGCTCCGGTAGGAACGATGCCCGAACCGCTGGACGACGCCCTCGCGCGCGTGCGCGACCTGGTCCTCGACGACCGGGCGCTGGTGCGCGCGCTGGCGACGGGGCGCCGGAAGGGCCGGCACCCGCAGTGGCGTCGGGTCGAGCTCCGGTACGTCGATCTCAAGTCCGGCCGGCAGCTCCAGGTCACCCGGTACGACGAGACCCAGG
Source organism: Marmoricola sp. URHA0025 HA25 (assembly GCF_054059435.1). Lineage (NCBI taxonomy): Bacteria > Bacillati > Actinomycetota > Actinomycetes > Propionibacteriales > Nocardioidaceae > Marmoricola > Marmoricola sp. URHA0025 HA25. Next base: position 3,235,712 of record NZ_JBSSCD010000001.1, on the reverse strand, counting down.
CGCACGTCTCCAACCACCCAGACCCGGCCGGCGTCCTCGACGAGCTGTTCGCCGAGCCGTTCGGCAACTGGCACGTCGACACCAGCACCGAGACGCTGCAGCTGCGCGTGACCAAGAGCGGTGAGGCGATGGTGAGCAGGCAGGACCGGGACGGTGGTGAGGAGCCGGTCCGTGGGCACGACCGCACCAAGGCGCGGCTCCTGCCGGAGGACGATCCGGTGCTCGTGGCGCTCGGCATCAGCGACCGCGACGGCCGGGTCAAGCCGAGCCGGCGCGCGAAGTACCGCCAGGTCGAGGAGTTCCTGCGCGAGCTCCAGGCGGCGCTCGACGACGCGCTCGACGCCGGCCGGCTGAGCCCGAGCGACTCGGACCCGCTCCGGGTCGTCGACCTCGGCTGCGGCAACGCCTACCTCACCTTCGCGGCACACGCCTGGCTCCGGCGCGTGCGGGGCCTCCCGGTCCGCTTGGTCGGCGTCGACGTCAAGGAGCAGTCGCGCCGGCACAACACCGAGGTTGCCGAGCGGCTCGGGGTCCAGGACGAGGTCCGCTTCGTGCAGGCCGGCATCGACGACGTCCGGCTCGACGAGCCGCCGCACGTCGTACTGGCGCTGCACGCGTGCGACACCGCGACCGACGACGCCCTGGCACGCGCGGTCGAGTGGGCTGCGCCGCTGGTGCTGGCGGCGCCGTGCTGCCACAAGGACATCTCGCGGCAGCTGCGCGAGCACCCCGCGCCCGAGCCGTACTCCCTGCTGACCCGCGACGGCATCCTGCGCGAGCGCTTCGCGGACACGCTGACCGACGCCCTGCGCGCCGCGCTGCTGCGCACCCGGGGCTACCGGGTCGAGGTGGTCGAGTTCGTCGGCAGCGAGCACACCCCGCGCAACACCCTCATCCGTGCCCTCGCGACCGGCGCGAGCGCGGACCGGGCGCTGGAGGAGTACGCCGAGCTGACCGGCACCTGGCAGGTCACCCCGAGGCTCGCTGAGCTCCTCCGGTGAGCTGGGCCACGGTCGCCCTCGCGCTGGTGGCGCGGGTGGTGTTCTCCTTCGTCGACCCGTCGATCACCGAGTCCAGCGGACTGGTGGACCTCGGGTCGGTCATGGTCACCATGAACGACTCCGGCGGTGACCCCGACCTCTTCGTCGTCGACCCGAGGACCGGACGCACCGTCGGGCACACGACGTACGCCGACCGGGTCACCGACGTCGAGGCGCTCGCTCCCGGGGGTGGCGACGTCGTCTGGGCCGGTGACATCGGCGACAACGACGCGCGTCGCGACTCCGTGCAGGTCTACCGGGTGCCGGTCGCTCGCGGTGACCACACGGTCGACGCCGCGTCGTACGACCTGGTCTACCCGGACGGCGCCCACGATGCCGAGTCGCTGGTCGTCGCGCCCGACGGGCGGCTGTACGTCATCACCAAGGGCCTGCTCGGCGGCACGGCGTACGCCGCTCCGCTGCACCTCGATGCCGGCCGGCCGAACCGGCTGGAGCCCGTCGCCTCGGTCGACCTCTGGGCCACCGACGCAGCGCTCTTCCCCGACGGGAAGCACCTGCTCGTGCGCGGGTACGACACCGCGGTCGTCTACACGTTCCCGGGCTTCCAGCCGGTGGCGTCGCTGGACCTGCCTCGTCAGCGGCAGGGCGAGGGCGTGTCGATCGGCAGCTCCGGCCGGATCCGGCTGAGCTCGGAAGGACGCAACAGCCCCGTCCTCGAGGTGTCGCTGCCGGACGCGGTCGCCGCAGCCCTGGACGGGAAGCAGGTCCCGCCGTCGAGCACGAGCCGTCCCGATTCGGGCGGCAAGGACGTCCCCGGCAACCGCTACGGGTGGGTGCCGGTGACGGCGCTCGTCACCGGAGCGGCGGGCGCGGTGCTCGTCGTGCTCCTGCTCCTCGGACCGCGCCGCCGCTCGGCACGCCGGGCCGGGCGGTGACAGGATCGGTCAGGTGAACCTCACCGTGGTGCAGGGCGACATCACCGAGCAGGTGGTCGACGCCGTCGTCAACGCCGCGAACCGCGCCATGCGCGGCGGCGGCGGCGTCGACGGGGCCATCCATCGCGCCGGCGGGCCGGCGATCCTCGAGGACTGCATAGCGCGCTTCCCCGACGGCCTCGCGACCGGTCAGGCGGGCTGGACGACCGCGGGCGACCTCCCCGCCCGCTGGGTGATCCACGTCGTCGGGCCGAACTTCACCGCCGGCGAGCGCGACCGCGGCCTGCTGACGTCCTGCTACGCGAACGCCCTCCGGGTCGCCGACGAGCTCGGCGCGCGCACCGTCGCCTTCCCGCTGGTCTCCGCCGGCATCTACGGCTGGCCGCGTGAGGACGCGGTCGACGCGGCTCTCGACACGCTCCGCGGGACGCCGACCGGCGTCGAGGAGGCGCGGATGGTGGCGTTCTCGCCGGACGTGCACGAGCTGATCGCGGCTCGGCTGTAGGTCGGTTGCCTTACGCGGTGCCTGGCTGTCATCTGGTGACAGCCAGCCACCGCGCAAGCGGAAGCCGCTCGCCCTACAGCGCGTCGACCACGAAGTCGATGCAGGCGGTCAGGGCCTCGATGTCGCTCGGGTCGATCGCGGGGTACATCGCGATCCGCAGCTGGTTGCGGCCGAGCTTGCGGTACGGCTCGGTGTCGACGATGCCGTTCACCCGCAGGACCTTGGCGATCTCGGCGGCGTCGATCGTCTCGTCGAAGTCGATGGTCCCGATCACCAGCGAGCGGTGTGAGGGGTCGGCGACGTACGGCGTCGTGTACGACGTCTTCTCGGCCCACCCGTAGAGCGCGTCGGAGGAGGCGGTCGTGCGCGCCACCATGGCGTCGAGCCCGCCCTGGGCCAGCATCCAGTCGAGCTGCTCGGCGAAGAGGAACAGCGTGGCGATCGACGGGGTGTTGTAGGTCTGGTTCTTCGTCGAGTTGTCGATCGCGGTCGGCAGGTCGAAGAACGCGGGCACCCAACGATCGGTGGCCGCGAGCTCCGCTGCGCGCTCGAGGGCTGCCGGAGACATCACGGCCACCCACAGGCCTCCGTCGGAGGCGAAGCACTTCTGGGGGGCGAAGTAGTAGGCGTCGACCTGGTCGATGTCGACCGGCAGCCCGCCGGCACCCGAGGTCGCATCGATGAGCACGAGCGCGTCGTCGTCGGCGCCCTCGACGCGCTGGACGGGCGCCATCACCGCGGTGGAGGTCTCGTTGTGCGCCCACGCGTAGGCGTCGATGCCGGCCTCGGCCAGGGCGACCGGCCGCGAGCCCGGCTCGGACTTGATCACCGTGGGGGCGTCGAGGAACGGCGCCAGCTCGGCGGCCTTGGCGAACTTCGAGGAGAACTCGCCGAAGCTGAGGTGCTGGCTCCTGCTCCGGATCAGCCCGAACGTCGCGATGTCCCAGAACGCCGTCGCACCGCCGTTGCCGAGCACCACCTCGTAGCCCTCGGGGAGGTCGAACAGCGAGCGCACGCCGTCGCGGACCCGGCCGACCGTGCTCCTCACCGGAGCCTGGCGGTGCGAGGTGCCCATCAGCGAGGCGCCGGTCGCGGCCAGGGCGTCGAGGTGGGAGGTCTGGATCTTGGAGGGACCCGCACCGAACCGTCCGTCCGCGGGCTTGAGGCTGTCAGGGATCTGGATCGCGTCGTTCACGTGTGTCCTCGCGTCGATGGGGTGAGCAGTCCGGCTGCGGTCGCCGGGGCTCGACCAACCGGTGATCGATGAGTGCTGGCGACGACGCTGTCACCCGGTCCCTATTGTGTCAGCACCGCGCAACGGAGATCACGAGAGGGACAGCCGATGGACGACGCCGCCGGGTCGCCGCCGAGGTGGCAGGTCGTGGCGGTGCCGATCACCCATCCCGACGCGGCGGTGCTGGTCGAGGAGGTCCAGCAGGAGTACGTCGCCCGCTACGGCGGCCGCGACGACACGCCTCTCGACCCGGCGTACTTCGAGCCGCCCGACGGGGTGTTCGTCGTCGGCTACCTCGACGGCCGCGCCGTCGCGACCGGAGCGTGGCGACGTCGCGCCGACGTGCTCGTCGGTGCCACGCGGGCAACGGCGGAGATCAAGAGGATGTACGTCGTGCCGCAGGCCCGCGGCCTCGGCCTGGCGCGCGCCATGCTGGCGCACGTCGAGGAGAGGGCCCGGGCGGCCGGTGCCGAGGCGATGGTCCTCGAGACCGGGCTCGCGCAGCCGGAGGCCATCGCGCTCTACGAGTCCTCCGGCTACACGCCGATCCCGGGCTTCGGCTTCTACAAGGACGCGCCGCTCAGCCGCTGCTTCGCCCGGCGCCTGTGAACCGCCTCAGACCACGTCCCGCCGCCTGACCAGCCACCAGGTGAGCAACGGCAGCGCCACCAGGTAGGCGACCACGGTGACCAGGGCCCGGTCGTAGGAGAGCGCGTCGAGCAGCCCCGGGGTCGCGTCGGGGGCGCCGGGATCGACACCGACCATCTGCCCGACCAGCGAGCCGGCCGCCGTCCCCGGCAGAACGTGGGTGAACGAGTCGACCCAGGCGAGCGAGCCGCCGACGCCGCGGAGCAGCTGCTCGATGACGAGCGCCCAGACCAGGCCGAGCCCGACCGAGACGGCGGGGCTGCGCGCGATCGTCCCGAGCAGGTACCCGGCCAGGGCCCACATCTCCATCACCAGGAAGGCGACACCGAGTGACTGCGCGGTGTCCCCGAGCGCGGGCAGCGCTGTCGACTGTGACTGGCCGAGCGCGACGGCGAGCGACATCGCGAAGTCGGTGGCCAGCGTGCCGAGGAGGACGCCGAGGACCACCACGGTGGTGGCAGCCAGCGACCCGAGGAGGGTGCTCGCCCGCGACGGTCCCTGGGTGAGCACGGTCTTCCACGTGCCCCAGCCGTAGCCGTTGCCCGCGATGATCGCGCCCAGCACCATCATGATCGCCCCGCCGAAGAGCGGCATCCCCTGCGGGATGGTGTCCGGCAGCCCCGACGGCAGCAGGCCGGCGAGCAGATCCGCCCGGCTCTCGCCCTCGGTGGAGAAGTTGCTCGTGCCGCTCGTGTAGGTGATGTAGTTGAACAGGTAGGCGAACATCGCGTTGAGTGCCAGCCAGGCGCCCACCGTCACCCAGACGGCCGGCCACTTGCGCAGCCGCAGCAGGTCGGCGCGGGTGCTCTGCAGCGCGGAGCTGCCGGCTGTTGCCGCGGGTGTCTCGAGGGTTGCGGTCATCGGACTGTCTCCAGACTGGTCGTGAGGTCGGCGGCCCGGGGATGCAGGCCGGTGTCGGTCATCTCGAAGAACACGTCCTCGAGGGTGCGTTCGCTGATCGTCGCCTCGTGCACGTCGAGCCCCTCGGTGACCAGCGCCCGCACCACCTCGGGCGTGCGCTCGACCGGTACGTCGAGCAGGACGGCGTTGCCGTCGAGCTGCACGGCCGCCTCGCCCGCGATCCGCATCGCGATCGCGAGGGCCCGTTCGACCGGGGTCGCGACCACCCGCAGCCGACGCCCGCCGCGCAGCGCCGAGACGGTGGACTCCACGAGCAGGGTGCCTCGCGCGATCACGCCGACCCGGTCACAGATCTCCTCCACCTCGGCGAGGAGGTGGCTGGAGAGCAGCACCGTCTGTCCGCCGCGCGCCAGGTCGACGATCAGTGCCCGCATGTCGGCCATGCCGGCGGGGTCGAGGCCGTTGGTCGGCTCGTCGAGCACGATCACGTCCGGATCGCCCATCAGGGCCGCCGCCACGCCGAGACGCTGCTTCATCCCGAGCGAGTAGGACTTGAAGCGGTCACCGCCACGGTCGGCGAGGTCCACCCGCTCGAGCGCCGCGTCGACGAGTGCGTCCGGGAGGCCGCGGTAGCGCGCCATCGTGCGCAGGTTGTCGCGGCCCGAGAGGTAGGGGTAGAAGCCCGGGCCCTCGATCAGGGCTCCGATCCGCGCGGTGGTCTCGGGCACGCCGGCGGGCCGACCGAGCACCGTCGCAGACCCGGAGGTGGGCCGGACCAGGCCGAGCACCATCCTCAGGGTCGTGGTCTTGCCGGCTCCGTTGGGTCCGAGGAAGCCGTAGACCTCGCCGCGGCGGACGGTCATCGAGACCCGGTCGACCGCGAGCCGCGCCGAGTCGCCCTTGCCGTACGCCTTGGTCAGGTCCTTCGTCTGCACCACTGGTTCGTCCATGCCCACCAATCTCGGCGAATGACGGGCCGCAGACATCCGCCCGGGAGCGGCTCGGGCCTACGCAGACGTGCGTACGCCGGATACGCGCTGGTCGTGACGCCGCGACGCACGATCGCCCCTAGGGTCGTGGTCGTGGAGATGCTGAGGGACCGCCTGCGCCGCGACTGGTGGGTGCTGCTGGTGCTCGCGATCTCGCTGCTCGGCACCCTGCATCGGGGCGAGGAAGGCCATCTCGCACAGCCCAACGCCTGGGCCGGGCTGCTCGCGTTCCTCGCCGTCGTGCCGCTGTTCTGGCGCGAGCAACGGCCCGAGCTGACCGTGGTCGCGAACGCCGCGGCGCTCACCGTCTACTTCGCCGGCTCGCCGTCGTTCCCGGACGGGCCGATCTACCTGTCGGTCTTCCTCTCGACCTTCGCTCTCGCCTCACGGCGCCAGCCCCCGCAGTGGCTCCCGTACGCCGGCGGCGCGCTGCTCGTGATCGCCGCTGCCCTCGTCGTCCGCGAGATCAGGGTCGACAGCGACGGCACCCTCGGCACGGTCGCGCGTGTGATGTGGTTCTCCATGGTCGACACCGCCTCCGCGGCGCTCGCGGTCGCCCTGCGCAGCCGCCGCGAGACCCGCGCCGAGCAGGTACGACGTACCGCGACCGAGGAGCAGCTCCGGATGGCCCAGGACCTCCACGACGGCGTCGGCCACGGGCTCGCGGTCATCGCCATGCAGGCCGGCGTGGCGCTGCACGTGCTCGACCAGGACCCGGCTGCCGCCCGTCGTTCGCTCGAGGCGATCCGCGACACCAGCAAGGAGTCGCTCGATGCGCTGCGCGCCGAGCTGGTCCGGCTCTCGCCGGACGCCGGGACTCCCGCGCCACGGGCGCCGCGCAACGGGATCGCGGACCTCGACGTCCTCGCCGGACGCGTCCGCGCCGGTGGCGTGCAGGTCGTGCTCGAGACCGAGCCTCTGACCGTCTCGCCCGAGGTCGACGCCGTCGCCTACGTCGTAGTCCAGGAGGCCCTCACCAACGTGCTGCGCCACTCCGGCGCCTCGACGGCACAGGTGCGGGTCCGTCGCCGCGGCGACGACGTCGAGATCGCGGTGACCGACGACGGCCACGGCACGACGGGCACCGCGGCGGAGGGCCAGGGCATGGGCATCCCCGGGATGCGCTCGAGGGTCGAGGCGCTCGGCGGCACGTTGTCCGCGGGCCCCGGGCCTGACGGTGGCTTCGCGGTCACGGCCGTGCTGCCGGCAGCGGGATCGGCGTCGTGAGCGACCCGACGATCCGCGTGCTCGTGATCGACGACCAGGCCGTCGTCCGGATGGGCCTGGCGACGCTGATCGCCTCCGAGGCCGGCCTCGAGCTGGTCGGCGAGGCTGCCGACGGCCGCAGCGGGCTGCCGATGATCCGCGCGATGCGGCCCGACGTGGTGCTCTGCGACATCAGGATGCCGGTCCTGGACGGCCTGGGGCTGCTCCGGGAGGTCGGCGCCGACCCGGACCTGGCGGCGGTGCGGGTCGTCATGCTCACCACCTTCGAGCTCGACGAGTACGTATTCGAGGCGCTCCGCCTCGGTGCGAGCGGGTTCCTGCTCAAGGACACCGAGCCGGCGAGCCTCCTCGAGGCGATCCGGGTCGTCGCCGACGGCGGGTCCCTGCTGGCCCCCTCGGTCACCCGCCGCGTGATCGAGCACTTCGCCGGATCCGGGCCGGCGCCGGCTTCCGTGCACCCGTCGCTCGGCGAGCTCACCGAGCGTGAGCGGGAGATCGTCGCGTGGGTCGCCTCGGGGCGCTCGAACCAGGAGATCGCCGAGGAGCTCGTGGTCAGCCCCGACACGGTGCGCACCCACGTGAGCCGCGCGATGGTGAAGCTCCGAGCCCGCGACCGGGCGCAGCTGGTCGTCTTCGCCCTCCAGTCCGGGCTGCAGCCACCCGCATGAGAGCGAGCAGGGTCAGTCCTCCGTCAGGGCACTCGGGCAGACTGGCCGGGTGAGCCACCTCCTCGACGGGATCCTGGGCCTCGACCCGGTGCTGATCCTCGTCCTCACCGGCTTGCTGGTGTTCGCCGAGGACGCGGTGTTCGTGGGCTTCGTGATCCCCGGCGAGACCGCCGCGGTGCTCGCCGGCGTCGGGGCCGGTCTGGGTCACATCGCGCTGCCCGTCTCGATCGCCGTCGTCGTGGTGGCCGCGATCGTGGGCGACTCGGTCGGCTACGAGGTCGGCCGGCTGTTCTTCGGTCCACGGGTGCTCACCAGCCGGCTGCTCGCCCCGCAACGGCACCGCGTCGAGCGCGCGCAGGCGTTCCTGAGGCGTCGCGGGGGGATCGCGGTGTTCCTCGGCCGGTTCACGGCCTTCTTCCGCGCGATGATGCCGGCGCTCGCCGGTGCGTCGCACATGCCCTACCGGAAGTTCCTCGTCTGGAACGCCGTCGGCGGCCTGGTCTGGGGGACCGTCTTCGTCGTCGTCGGGTACGCCGCCGGGGCGTCGTACCACAAGGTGGAGCACCAGGTCGGACGCGGGATCGCGGTCCTGCTGGCCGTGATCGTCGTCGGCCTCGTGGTCGCCTGGCGGGTCCGCGCCCACCGGCGGCCGGCCGACCCGGTCAGTCCTTGATGCAGGCGGTCTGACCGCTGATCGTCGTGGTGAACGTGTCACCGGAGACCTTCACCGTGGTGCGGAAGGTGCGCTCCTGGTCCTTCGACGACGGGTCGTTGGTGAACTCGAGGGTCGCCGGCAGGTCCTTGCCGCTCTTGGCGACGTCGCCGGCCAGGTCGTAGCCGACTCGCTTGAACGCGACCTGGGCGGCGAGGCCTTCGGTGTTGCGGACCTCCGACGTGCTGTGGTCGCCACCGGCCGCCGACGTCGGACCGCTGAAGGATGCCCGGTAGGTGCGACGGGAACCACCGGCGCACGAGACGTCCTTCGAGGCGTCCTCGCTCACGGCACCCTCGGGCCCGCCGACCGAGCCGGCGAGGTACAGCCGCGCGGCGTCGCCGTCCTTGGCGAGCTGGGCGCCGAGCTGGTCGAGCGACCGGGAGGAGGTCACGGCGTCGCTCCCGCCGCTCCCGCAGGCGGTCACGGACACCAGGAGAACGGCGCCGGCGCAGGCGCGGGCGAGCGATCCGAGCATCGTCGTCATGGGTCCATTGTGTCCTGCCCGGGCAGACCCAAACCTGCGCGGCGGTTTCCCGGCCCTCCGCAAGGGGTAGGACTCATCGGCCGGACGACGAAGGAGAGCCCATGCCAGAGCCGCAGGAGCCGGCGACCGTGGAGGTCGCCAACCCCGACTACACGGCCCTGACCAGCCTGCGCTCCGCGGTCCTCGACGCGCAGGACTCCCTCGGCAAGGCCCTCGATGCCGCGACCCGGCAGATGCACGACGGCTCGGCGTGGACCGGGCCCACGGCGGCGACCGCGTTCGCCGGGGAGATCGCCGGCCGCTCCGGCCGGCTGCCGGGGCTCGTGCAGCAGGTCCTTACGGCCGTCGAGGCGGAGATCGCGACGACACCGCCCACGGTCACGCGCCCGGTCAACCACGGCGTCCGGTACGAGTGAGGAGCTCCCATGGTGCGACCCGATGACAGCGGCGGCGGAGGGGACTACTCGTCGATCAAGTTCGCGGGCATGTCCGCCCTCGTCAGCCAGGTCCGCTCGGCCGGCACGACGCTGCAGGACACGACTCGGGCGCTGCAGAGCCGGGCAAGCGCCTGCGGCGTCACCTGCTCGGCATTCGCGGAGATCATCGCGATCGGTGCCTGGGCCGAGGGTGAGGTCGACGGTCTGCGCCGGCGACTGACGCTGGCCCAGGCGGCGCAGAGCCCCACCGGGAGCCCACTCACGGAGTGGACGATCTCGGAGCCGTTGGCGATGACCACGGCCGAGGCGGAGGCCAAGGGCCGCGAGCTCGCCCGGAAGATCAAGGACCACCCCTACACGGACGGGGAGACGGCCGACAACATCCACGAGGCGGCGCTGCAGCTGGGCCTCTCCGCCGACGACCCGGACGTGCTGTCGGCGTTCTTCGCCGAGCTCGGGCCCCAGGAGGCCACGATGCTCCCCGACCTGATGCAGGCGAGCGGGAGCGACACCGCCCAGGAGGACATGGAGGCCCTGAGCATCGCCTTCGGCAACGCCATGAAGGACCCCGAGCCCCCGCAGGCCTTCAAGGACCTGAAGGACAGCTTCACCGAGCCGCTCGACAAGGACTACACGCCCCAGGCATGGGCCCGGCTGGCCTACCTGCATTACGGCGAGTTCCCGCCGCGCTACGCCGCCGACGTGGTGCGCGCGAGTGGCCTGGTGAACCTCTCGAAGGACGGCTACGACATCGACTACCGCGGCGGGTTCGGCAACCGCCTCGGGCTCTCGGAGGACAACGTCGCGCTGATGTTCGGCGCGCTGAAGAACAACCCCGAGGCAGCCCGGCTCGCGCTCGACGGCCTCGACCTGGAGAAGATCACCCGGACGGCGTACGGCGCTGCGACCGCCCTCGGCACCGGTGACGACATCGCCGACGCGTTCGCGGAGGCGATGAAGGCCGCCACCGGCACCAACGACGAGAGCCGCGGCCACCACAGCCGCGCCGCCGCGGAGTTCACGCTCCGCTTCATCCAGGCGAGCGCCTCGGTGGAGCACGTCCCCGACCAGGTGAAGGAGGCACTCGGCCTGATTGCGGCGTCGTGGGCGCCCGAGCTGCTCGTCGGCTCCTACGGCACCGACGCCGGTGGTCGCCAGTCGAGCCTCACCCGGCCCCCGAACTTCGACGAGATCCCCGGTCTCGACCCGAAGATGTTCCTCTCGCCCGAGGACGTCTACAAGTTCATCCACGGCTTCGCGTCCGACGACCGCTACTCGCAGCCGTTCGACGAGGCGGTGGGCGAGCTGTACCACGACTCGCTGGTGAAGGCCGGCCAGATCAGCGCGCGCGACCCCGAGTCGGCGGCCTGGGAGAAGACGCTGCGCGTCTTCGGTGACCTCGCCGGGCTGGAGTACGCCGCGCAGGAGGACGTCCGTGGCGACATGGACAAGCACGACGCCGAGATGCGCGCGCTGGTCGGCAAGATCGTCATGCTCGGTCTCGGCAAGGTCCCGACTCCCCAGGGTGTCGCTCTGAGCCTGGGGTGGAAGGCCGCCTCGTGGGCGATCAAGAAGGGTGTGACCACTTGGGTGAAGGGCGATCCGGAGCAGACCCGGCTCGCGCTGCTCAAGGATGCCGACACCCAAGCCGGCTTCCTGGTCGACTACCAGCTCGCCCAGGCGCTGTTCGAGGCGCACTACCCGGGCATGGACAAGGTCCCGCCCGAGCTCCTGGACGGCGACCACCTCAAGGCCCCGGATGCGATCGCGAAGGACGCCGACCTGATCGCCGCCTACCAGCGGTGGTCGGACGGCACCGACCACGGCAACCGCAGCGACATCGACAACATGCTCGACTCGCGCGAGTTCCAGGGCGGCCAGCTCGACTCCGAGAGACAGGCGACCCGCTACGACTGGGACTGACTCGGCTCAGGACCGCGACGCGCACGCACTGGTCATCGCGACCACGTAGTGCCAGGCGCCCTGGACACGTTCGACCGTGACGGTGAGGACGAGGCCGGCGGGATCCTTGCCCACCCGCACCGCCGGTATCGCCGTTGCCGGGTCGTCGTCGAGGTCTCCGGCCTGCAGCCCGGGATCCCAGCCACCGCCGGCCAGGCGGCCGACCACCTCGGTCGAGGCGGAGTCACCGTCGTCGTTCCTCGCGCGCACGGTCACGGTGGCCACCCCGGTCCAGCGCTCCTCGCCCTTGGCACACCCTGACTTCGGCGTGGTCCCGGTGGCGGCGTGCCAGGCGACGGTCGGCTCGTCGTGGCCGACGAGGGTGCTCTCGAGGGCATCCAGCCTCTTCGAGCCGAGGTCAGCGGCCTGGCCGATCGTCAGGCCGTCGTGGGAGCTGCAGCCTCCCAGCGTGCCTGCCACCGCTGCGGTGAGCACCGCCGCACCGAGTCGATACCCGAGCATCCGAGACGCCTTTTCGTCAGTAGGCCCACTCCTGGTGCCAACCGTCTACCTCGTCGGCCTTGCGCGAGGCCGGCCCGGTGTAGATCGCCGAAGGCCGGATCAGCCGGCCGGTGCGCTTCTGCTCCAGGATGTGTGCCGACCAGCCTCCGGTGCGGGCACAGGTGAACATCGAGGTGAACATGTGCGGCGGCACCTGGGCGAAGTCCAGCACGATCGCGGCCCAGAACTCGACGTTGGTCTCCAGCACCCGGTCCGGACGGCGCTCACGGAGCTCGGCCAGAGCTGCCTTCTCGAGCGCCTCCGCGACCTCGTAGCGAGGCGCGTTCAGCTCGCGGGCGGTGCGGCGCAGCACACGCGCCCGCGGATCCTCGGCCCGGTAGACCCGGTGGCCGAAGCCCATCAGCCGCTCGCCGTTGTCCAGCAGCTCCTTGACGTACGGCGCGGCGTCGCCGCGCCGCTCGACCTCCTCGATCATGCCGAGGACGCGTGACGGTGCGCCGCCGTGCAACGGACCGCTCATCGCGCCGACGGCTCCGGAGAGCGCAGCACACGAGTCGGCACCGGTCGACGTGATCACCCGGGCGGTGAAGGTGGAGGCGTTCATTCCGTGCTCGGCCGCCGACGACCAGTAGGCGTCCACGGCGCGCACGTGAGCCGGGTCCGGCTCGCCCTGCCAGCGGATCATGAACCGCTCGGCGATCGTCGATGCCTTGTCGACCTCGCGCTGGGGCACCATCGGCTGGCCGACGCCGCGGGCGGCCTGGGCGACGTACGAGAGCACCATGACGGCCACCCGGCCGAGGTCCTCGCGGACCTGGACGTCGTCGATGTCGTAGGTCTGCCGGATGCCCCACGCCGGAGCGAGCATCGCGATCGCGCTCTGCACGTCGACACGGATGTCGCCCGAGTGCACCGGCAGGGGATAGGGCTCAGCTGGCGGCAGGCCCGGCTCGTAGGCGCCGTCGACCAGCAGGCCCCAGACCTTCTCGAAGGGGATCCTGCCGACGATCTCCTCGATGTCGACGCCGCGGTAGCGGAGCGCCGACCCTTCCTTGTCCGGCTCGGCGATCTCCGTCTCGAAGGCGATGACGCCCTCGAGCCCGTGGTGTACCTCGGTCATGCCATCTCCTTGGTGGTCGAGCTCGGTCGAGACCGGTCCGTCGCCGCCGACGTGCGGGTCGCGCACCGTGGGCCTCTCGGCATTCTGCCGTACGCCTCGCCGACGCCGATAACCTCCGTCCATGGATCCGGAGACGACCGACATCGCCTCGCTGCGCGCCGAGTACCAGCTCGCCGGCCTCGAGGAGTCCGACCTCGCGCCCAACCCCTACGCAATGTTCCGGGACTGGTTCGAGGGCGCCCGGGCGGCGGGGGTCGTCGAGCCGAACGCGATGGTGCTGTCGACCGTGTCGGTCGACGGGCAGCCCTCGTCCCGGACGGTGCTGCTGAAGGGGCTGACCGACGACGGCTTCGTCTTCTTCACCAACTACGAGTCGCGCAAGGCTCGCGAGCTCGCGGCCGGCCCGCACTGCAGCCTGCTGTTCGGCTGGTACCAGCTCCAGCGCCAGGTTCGCGTCGAGGGCGCCGCCGGCCGGATCGCGCGCGAGGAGACCGAGGCGTACTTCGCCTCGCGGCCCCGGGACTCGCAGCTGGGTGCCTGGGCATCGGCCCAGTCGACGGTGGTCGGTTCGCGCGCGGAGCTCGAGGCGGCGTACGCCGAGGCCGAGGCCCGCTTCGCCGGTGCCGAGGTTCCGGCACCGCCGCACTGGGGTGGTTACCTCGTCGTTCCCGAGCAGGTGGAGTTCTGGCAGGGCCGCCGCAGCCGGATGCACGACCGGCTCGTCTACCGGCGAGCAGGTGCCGGCTGGACGACCGAGCGGCTGGCGCCGTGAGTCGTGTTGCAACCGGTCTTCAGTCCTCGCGGAGCACCGCGACATCGCCCGCAGCGACCTCGTGCAGGCCGGTCTGGCCGGTCAAGAGGTCGGTCCCGGTCACCGGCACCTTGACGGCCTCGTCGGTGTGGTTGATGACGAAGAGGAACGACCCGGCCTGGCCGACCCGGCGGACCGCCTCGACACCGACGGGCAGGCCGTCGACGGCCGCCCGGACGCCCGCCTCGTCGAAGAGCCGGGAACCCAGTGCGGCCAGCCCGCTGTCGGACAGCTCCGTGCCGACGTACCAAGCGGTACCGCGTCCCACCGGTCGGCGCGTCACCGCCGGTGATCCCGCGCAGCTTCCCGCCGCGTACGACGAGACCACCTCGGCTCCGTCGGCCTCTCCCAGCTCGCTCCAGATCGAGCCGCCGTCCAGGGCAGTGAGCGGGACGGTGCCCCCGGCGGGCAGCGGGTGGAACTCCTCGATGCGGACCCCGAGCAGGTCGCGCAGGGCACCGGGGTACCCACCGAGCCGGATCCGGTCCTGCTCGTCGACGATGCCCGAGAAGTAGGTCACCACCAGCGTCCCGCCCGCGCCGACGTAGTCCTCGAGCCGGGCCGCGGCGCCGTCGCTGAGCAGGTACTGCACCGGCAGGACCACCAGGCCGTACGCCGACAGGTCGTCGTCGATCCCGACCACGTCGACGCCGATGGTGCGCTCCCAGCAGAGCCGGTGCCAGCGCCGGGCGCTCGCCAGCGGGTCGACGTCGACCGACGGGTGCGAGTCGAGCTCGGTGGCCCACCACGACGGCCAGTCGAAGACCAGTGCCACCGGCGCAGGGGCCGTGCGGCTGCCGGAGACCTCGGCGAGCGCCTCGACGTCGGCGCCGAGCCGGACGACGTCGCGCCACAGCCGGCTCCGGGTGCCGGCGTGGGGCACCATCCCCGAGTGGAACTTCTCCGCGCCCGCGCGCGAGGCGCGCCACTGGAAGAACATCGCGCCGTCCGCGCCGCGGGCGATGTGCTGCAGGGAGTTGCGGCGCATCTCGCCGGCTCCCTTGGCGAGGTTGCGCGGTTGCCAGTTGACCGCGGAGGTGGAGTGCTCCATGAGCAGCCACGGCCGTTGTCCCGCGAGTGATCGCAGCAGGTCGGCCGTCATCGCCAGCTGTTGCGTGCGCTCGGGATCCTCGGCGAGGAGGTAGTGGTCGTTGGACACGACATACCGCTCGGGATCGAGGTCGCGCAGCCACGCGCGATAGTCGAGCGGCTTGAAGAAGCCCATGAAGTTCGTGGTCAGCGGCTTGCCGGACACGGCCGTCACCGCATCGATCTCGGCCTGCAGGCACGCGCGCTGCTCGTCGGAGGAGAACCGCCACCAGTCCAGCTGCTGGCCCGGGTTGGCGAACGAGTGGTACGCGACCTCCCGGGGCGGCTCGACCTGGTCCCAGTCGCCGTACCGCTGGCTCCAGAACGCGGTGCCCCAGGCGTCGTTGAGCGCGTCCAGGTCGGCGTACCGCTCGCGCAGCCAGCGGCGGAACGCGGTCGCCGAGGTCGCGCAGTAGCAGTGCCAGTTGTGGCAGGCGTACTCGTTGTTCAGGTGCCACATCACCACCCCGGGGTGGTCCGCGTAGCGCCTCGTCATCGCGTCGGCCAGCCGGGCAGCGGCGCCGCGGTACTGCGGCGACGACGGGCAGTACGCCTGCCGGCTGCCGAAGGCGCGCCGGACCCCCCGCTCGTCGACCAGGGCGGCCTCGGGGTGCTGGTGAAGGAACCAGGCCGGCGGTGATGCCGTGCCGGTGGCCAGGTCGACCGCGATGCCGCCCGCGTGCAGCCGGTCGAGCACCCGGTCGAGCCACTCGAACTCGTGGCGTCCGGGCTCCGGCTCCAGGAGCGCCCAGGAGAAGATCCCGACGCTGACGAGGTTGACCCCGGCCTCCTGCATGAGGGCGACGTCCTGCTCGTGGACGTCCTCCGGCCACTGCTCGGGGTTGTAGTCACCGCCGAACGCCAGGCGTCCCCCCAGCGCGGTCGTCACGGCCTCCATCGCGGACACGTGCGCTACTCCTTCGTGCTGCCGAGGGTCAGCCCGGCGATGAACTGGCGCTGCAGCACGAGGTACACCACCAGCGTGGGCACCGCGATGATCAGGGCACCCGCCGAGAGCAGGTTGTTGTTCACCGCGTAGTTGCCCTTCAGGTCGTTGAGCGCGGTCGTGATCGGGTACTTCGACCCGTTCGAGATCAGGGCCAGCGCCCAGAAGAAGTCGTTGTAGATCCAGGTGGTCAGCAGCGTCGCCATGGCCGCCAGCGCCGGACGGCACAGCGGCAGCGTGATCCGCCAGTACTGCGTCCACACCGACGCACCGTCGACGACCGCTGCCTCCGTGATGCTCTCCGGCACCGACTGCATGAAGTTGCTCAGGACGAAGACGCAGAACCCGAGCTGGAACGACACGTTGATGATCACCAGCCCGGCCAATGAGTCGTAGAGCTTCCCCGAGTCGCTGAGCCAGTCCGGGACCATCACGTTGTTGTAGATCTTGAACAGCGGCGCCAGGAACACCTGCTGCGGCAGCAGGTTGCCGGCGGTGAAGACCAGCAGCAGCACGAGGCCGAAGCGGAGCTTGAGGCGCGCCACGACGAAGGCGAGCGCGGAGGCGATCAGCAGGGTGAGCACGACGGCGGGCACGGTGATCCACAGCGAGTTGAAGAAGTAGTGCGAGACGTTCCCGTTGACCCAGGCGTCCTTGTAGTTCTGCAGGGTCAGCGATCGCGGCCACGACACGTAGCCGTACTTGTTGGTCTCCTCGAGCGGCCGGAAGGAGAGGTAGACCGCCCACAGCACCGGCACGATCCAGATCACTGCGGCAACGAACAGGAAGACCTGCGCGCCGATGTTGCCGACGCGGTGCGACTCCCCGACGATCCCGCCGGAGGGGCGTCGGGTCCGGGGTCGCCGTGCCGAGTCGGGCGACGCCGGCGCCAGCGTGCCGCCGGCCATCAGGCGTTCCCCTTGCGGAACTGCTGCACCAGGAAGACGGTGATCGGCACGATCGAGATCATCAGCAGGATGACGCCAAGGGCGGAGCCGTAGCCGATCCGGTTCCCCGGGCCGGTGATCTGCTGGGTGATCATCGCGGAGATCAGCTGGAGGCCGATGCCGCCCTGGTTGGTGATGTAGACGAGGTCGAACGCGCGCAGCGACTCGATCACCGTCACCACGATGACGACCGCGTTGATCGGCCGCATCACGGGGAAGATCACCCGCCAGAAGGTCTGCCAGCTGCTCGCGCCGTCAAGCGCGGCCGCCTCGCGCAGGGCCGGGTCGACGGCCTTGAGCCCGGACAGGTAGAGCACCATGATGTAGCCGGTCTGTCGCCAGGACGCCTCGACGAGGACCGCCCACAGGTTGATGTGCGGGTTGCCCAGGAAGTCGACGCCCCCCGACGATCCGTGGCCGATCACGGTGTTCAGCAGTCCGCCGTTGGTGGTGTAGATGATCTGCCAGATGATCCCGATCAGCGCCAGTGACAGCATCACCGGCAGGAAGAAGATGCTCTGGTAGATCCGGCTGCCCCGCAGGCCCCGGTCCAGCAGCACCGCGAAGAGCATCCCCAGCGGGGTCGCGATGAACACGAACACCAGCAGCCACGTGACGTTGTGCCGTACGGCGGGCCAGAAGGACGGGTCCACCTTGGCCAGCGTGTGGTAGTTGTCCAGGCCGATCCACTTCACCGGCGCGGCGCCGGTCGCGTTCGTGAACGAGTACACCGTCGTGGCGATCGCCGGTCCCCAGATGAAGGCGAGGTCCAGGAGGACCGGGATCCCGATCATCACGGCCACCACGATGCGGTCGCGCCCGGTGAGCCGGACCGGTCCCCGGCGGGCTCGCCGGGGCCGGGCCGCGCGTGTGTCGGTGCTCATCGGTCAGTCGGCGGAAGGATGGCAGGCACCCCTCAGGCGAAGATCGTCTTGGCCTGCGACTCCAGCGACTGGCACACCGCCTGGGAGTCCTGGTCGTTGACGAACTGCTGGAGGGCGTTCTGGACCACAGGAGAGGCGAAGTCCGGGCGCGTGTCGCGGTCGAGGAACTGGGCGATGTTCTTGGTGTTCTTGATGATCTCCGCCGAGTCCTTCTGCAGCTGGTTGTAGGTGCTCTCGTCGTAGTCGGACGCGGTCCCGACGTCGGTCGGGTCGGACGCTAGGTAGGTCTGCTCGGCGGCCGCGGTGCCGAGGTACTCCAGGAACTTCACCGCACCTGCCTTGTTCTTCGGGTTCTTCGACATCATGAAGCCGTCGATCGGCGCGTCGATGCCGCTGTCGGTCGGGTTCGCCGAGTCGATCTCCGGGAACGGGAAGAACTTGAGGTCGGCGAGGTTCTCGGGGGTGAACTGCTGGCCCACCTGGCCGGCACCCTGGAACATCATCCCGGCCTTCTTGTTCTGGAGCGCCTGGGCGCCTTCCTCCCAGGTGAGGCCGTTCGGCCCGCTGCTGTAGTACTGGAAGAGCTCCTTCCACTGGTCGAAGACCGCGACCACCTTGGCGTCGGTCCACGACTCCTTGTGCGCCATCAGGTCGACGTGGAACTGGTAGCCGTTCAGCCGCATGTTCAAGATGTCGAAGGTGCCCATGGCGGGCCAGCCGTCCTTGTCGGTGAAGGAGATCGGGGTGAGCCCGTCGGCCTTCATCTTCTTGCACAGCGCGATCAGGTCGTCCCAGGTCGCGGGGACCTCGTAGCCCTTCTCGTCGAAGACGCTCTTGCGGTAGTTCATCACCCAGGGGTAGTTGTACAGCGGCACGAAGTAGTAGTGGCCGTCCTCGGCCTTGGAGGCGTTCTTGATCGAGTCCGGGAAGCTGCCACCGATCTTGTCCCAGACGTCGTCGATCGGTGAGGCGAGGTTCTGGGCGGCGAAGAACTTCATCCGGTAGCCGGCGAACCAGGAGAAGACGTCGTCCGGGGTGCCCTGCAGGTAGGTCTGGATCTTGTTCTGGAAGGTGTTGTGGTCGACCGTGTTGACCTTGGCGGTCAGGCTCGAGGACTTGTCGAACCCGGCGGCGACTGCCGCAAATGCCTTCTTCACGCCCGCGTCGGAGTAGTTCGACCCGATCGTCACCGTCTTCGAGCCCGAGCCGGACGACGAGTCGGAGCCGCCGCAGGCGGCCAGCAGGCTGGACGAACCGCCCACTGCGATGGCGGCCAGGCCGCCCTTGAGCAGGGACCGTCGGCTGTACGCGCTGCGGTCGAGGGACTCCAACGTCATCACTACCTCCATGGATGTCAACAGTTTCAAACGAAATCGCTCAGAAACTGGCAGTAGTCAACCGTGTGAGCGCGGTCACTGTCAACGGCTGGACGGGTCCGTTTCGTCGGCGACTGCGTCGGCACCGTCGGGACCGTGCGCCTCGACCACGACCACGTTCGCGACCCGCTCGCGCAGCTGGTCGAGTGCACGGACGGGGAGTCCGCTGTCGGTGATCACCGTGTCGGCTGCCGAGAGCGGCGCGATGCCGGCGAACCCGATGACGCCCCACTTGGAGGAGTCCGCCACGACCACGACCTCGCGCGCCGCAGCGATGAGAGCCTGGTCGGTCTTGGCCTCGGCCAGGTTCGGTGCGGTGAAGCCGGCGTTCCGGTCCATGCCGTGCACACCGAGGAAGAGCTGGTCCACGTGCACGCCGGCGATCGAGTGGTCGGCGATCGGGCCGACCAGCGCTGCGCTCGGCGTACGCACGCCTCCGGTGAGGATCACCGGCATCTGCTCGTTCTCCACGGCGATCGCGTCGGCGACGACGGGCGAGTTCGTGACCACGGTGAGGTTCGCGATCTTGGCCACCAGGACGCCCATCGACCAGGTCGTGGTGCCGGCGGACAGGGCGATGGCGCCCGAGGGCCGGATCATCGCGGCGGCGGCGGCGGCGATCGCCAGCTTGGCCGGCTCGGCGAGCCGGCTCTTCGCCTCGAACCCGGGCTCGAAGGTCGCCTGCCGCGCGACGACCGCGCCGCCGTGGACCTTCTCGACGAGCCCCTCGTTGCTCAGGTGCTCGAGGTCGCGACGGATGGTCATGTCGGAGACGCCGAGGAGGCCGGTGAGGTCGGCCACCTTGACCGCGCCGCTGCGGCGCAGCTCGGACAGGATCTGTCGCCTGCGCTGCTGTGCCAACATCTGGATCCCCATTTCACGACGCAACTCAACAGGATCTAACATGCCCGCGACCGTTGCTGGCAAGAGCGCCGGACGGGTCCGCTGGTCCCGGCACGCTGCGCGCCGCGGAGAAAACCGGTTGTGAGTGAGCACTCACTCATTTACGCTCGCGGGCATGGTGACCCGCGAACGTGCCCGCCCGTTGCCGGCCGACGAGCGCCGGGCGACGATCCTCGCCGCGGCGCGCGCGCTGGTGCTGGAGCACGGCCGCGCCACCACGACGCGGCTGATCGCCGAGGCCGCGGGCGTGGCGGAGGGGACGATCTTCCGCAGCTTCGCGACCAAGGAGGAGCTGTTCGACGCGGTCATCGAGCAGGAGTTCGACCCGGAGCCGTTCCTGGCGGCGATCAGCCGGATCGATCTCGCCCAGCCACTCGAGCAGCGGCTCGTCGAGGCGGTCTCGCTGCTGCAGCGGCGCTTCGTGCGCATCTTCGCGCTGATGATCGCCCTCGGCGTACGCCGCCCGCCCGAGCGCATCGGCGCACCCGAGCTGCGCGAGCGGCTCGCACGGGAAGGCGTCGGGCGCCTGGTGGCCCCCGATGCCGACCGGTTCAGGGTGCCGACCGAGGAGGTCGTGCAGCTGCTGCGCCTGCTCACGTTCTCGGGGAGCCACCCGCACATCTCGGACCAGCGGATGCTGAGCGCCGAGCAGATCGTCGACGTCGTGCTGCACGGGACCCTGCGGTCCGCTGCCGCCGACGGCGAGCACACGGAGGGAAGCTAGATGCTGATCAGTCTCGTCCGGGAGCACCTGCAGCCGTACCGCCGGCAGCTCGCCGTCGTGGTCGCGCTCCAGTTCGTCGGCACGGTGGTGATGCTCTACCTGCCGAAGATCAACGCCGACATCATCGACAAGGGCGTGATCGCCGGCGACACCGGCTACATCGTCCGCCGCGGCGGCTTCATGCTGGCCGTCTCGTTCCTGCAGATCCTCTGCTCGATCGCCGCGGTGTGGTTCTCTGCGCGCACCGCGATGGCGTTCGGCCGCGACCTGCGCGGCGCGATCTTCCACCGCGTGGGGTCGTTCTCGGCTCGGGAGGTCCAGCACTTCGGGGCGCCGTCGCTGATCACCCGCGAGACCAACGACGTCCAGCAGGTCCAGATGCTCGTCCTCATGGGCGGCACCCTCATGGTGGCGTCCCCGATCATGATGGTCGGCGGCGTCGTGATGGCCGTGCACGTGAACGCCGGCCTGTCCTGGCTGGTGGTCCTGGTCGTCCCGGTGCTGTCGGTCTCGATCGGCTTCATCGTGACCCGGATGGTCCCGAACTTCCGGCGCATGCAGGAGCGGGTCGACGAGGTCAACCGGCTTCTCCGCGAGCAGATCACCGGTGTCCGCGTCGTCCGGGCATTCGTGCGCGAGCAGCACGAGACCCAGCGGTTCGCCGAGGCGAACGAGGACCTCACTGAGGTCTCCGTGCGGGCGGGCCGGTGGATGGCCGGCATGTTCCCGACGGTCATGCTGGTCGCCAACGTCGCCTCGGTGGCCGTGCTGTGGTTCGGGGGCCACCGCGTCGAGTCGGGCCAGATGGAGGTCGGCGAGCTGACCGCCTACCTGTCCTACCTGATGCAGATCGTGATGTCGGTGATGATGGCGACCTTCATGATGATGATGATCCCGCGCTCCGCGGTGTGCGCGGACCGGATCGTCGAGGTGCTGGACACGCAGAGCTCGGTGGTGCCGGCGGCCGAGCCGGTCGGCGACGTCCACGACCTCGGCTCGATCCGCTTCGAGGACGTCCAGTTCGCCCATCCGGGCGCCGACGTCCCCGTCGTGCGCGGGGTCTCGCTGGAGGCCGGCCCCGGCCAGACGATCGCGATCATCGGCTCGACCGGCGCCGGCAAGACCACCATGCTCAACCTCATCCCGCGCCTGTACGACGTGACGGCGGGCAGCGTGCTGGTCGGCGGCGTCGACGTCCGCCGGCTCGACCTCGACGTGCTGTGGTCGCGGATCGGGCTGGTGCCGCAGAAGGCGTTCCTGTTCACCGGCACGGTCGCCAGCAACCTGCGCTACGGCAAGCCCGACGCGACCGACGACGAGATGTGGGACGCCCTGGAGATCGCCCAGGCCCGCGACTTCGTCGAGGCCATGCCCGACGGGCTGGAGTCGACGATCGCCCAGGGCGGGTCCAACCTGAGCGGCGGCCAGCGACAACGGCTGGCGATCGCACGCGCGGTGATCCGGCGCCCGGAGATCTACCTCTTCGACGACTCGTTCTCCGCCCTCGACCTGGCCACCGACGCGAGGTTGCGCGCGGCGCTCGCCCCGGTGACAAGGGAGGCGACGGTGCTGATCGTCGCCCAGCGGGTCTCCACGATCCGTAACGCCGACCAGATCCTCGTCGTCGAGGACGGCCAGGTGGTCGGCCGGGGCACGCACACGTCACTGCTCGACTCGTGCACGACGTACCAGGAGATCGTCGCGTCCCAGCTCAGCGCGGAGGAGGCGGCATGACGGTCTCGACGGACTCGACCGAGTCGGCCACCGGCGGCGGCACCGAGCTCAAGGAGACCGAACGGGTCCAGGCCGGGCCCGGCCCGGGACGCGGCCCGTTCGGCGGTCCCATGGTCGGCCAGAAGGCCTCGCGTTTCGGCCCGTCGGCCAAGCGCCTCGTCCGCCGGATGCGCCCCGAGCGGACGAAGGTGGGTGCGGTCCTCGCGCTCACGGTCGTCAGCGTCGGCCTCAGCGCGATCGGCCCGCGCATCCTCGGCAAGGCGACCGACCTGATCTTCACCGGCCTGATCGGCGGCAGGCTGCCGGCGGGCGTGACCAAGGCCCAGGCGGTGTCGAGCCTGCGCGACCGCGGACAGGACAAGGTCGCCTCACTGGTCGCATCGCTCGACGTCACCCCGGGGCAGGGCGTGGACTTCGACGCCGTCGGCCACGTGCTGCTCGTGGTCCTCTCGGTCTACCTGCTCGGTGCTGCGCTCGCCTGGCTGGCGGGCTACCTGCTCAACGACGTCGTGCAGGGCACCGTGCTGCGGATGCGCGCCGAGGTCGAGGACAAGGTCAACCGGCTCCCGCTCAGCTACTTCGACAAGCAGCCGCGCGGGGAGCTGCTGTCCCGGGTGACCAACGACATCGACAACCTCAGCCAGTCGCTGCAGCAGACGATGAGCCAGCTGCTCACCTCGATCCTCACCGTCGTCGCGGTGCTCGCGATGATGCTGTGGATCTCCCCGTTGCTCGCGCTGGTGGCGTTGATCTCGGTCCCGCTGTCGATGGTGGTGACCGGCGCGGTGATGAAGCGCTCGCAGGGCATGTTCGTCCAGCAGTGGCGGCGCACCGGCCGGCTCAACGCGCACATCGAGGAGACCTTCTCCGGCCATGCGCTGGTCAAGGTCTACGGCCGCCAGCCCGAGGCAGAGCGGGTCTTCGCGGAGGAGAACGACGAGCTCTACAAGGCGTCGTTCTCGGCGCAGTTCGTCAGCGGACTGATCATGCCGATCATGATGTTCATCGGGAACCTCAACTACGTGCTGGTGGCCGTGATCGGCGGCCTCCGCGTGGCCAGCGGCACCCTGTCGCTCGGCGAGGTGCAGGCCTTCATCCAGTACAGCCGGCAGTTCACCCAGCCGCTTGCGCAGGTCGCGTCGATGACCAACCTCCTGCAGTCGGGGGTCGCGTCGGCCGAGCGCGTCTTCGAGCTCCTCGACGCCCCCGAGGAGGAGGCAGAGGGCACCGGCCCGGTCGCCGCTGCGGACCGTCGCCGTGGCGAGGTTCGCTTCGAGCACGTGTCGTTCTCCTACGACCCGCAGCGGCCGCTGATCCACGACCTGTCGCTGGTCGCCCAGCCCGGCCACACAGTCGCGATCGTCGGGCCCACCGGCGCCGGGAAGACCACGCTGGTCAACCTGGTGATGCGCTTCTACGAGGTGGACGCAGGCCGGATCACGCTCGACGGCGTCGACATCGCCTCGATCCCGCGCGGGGAGCTGCGCGCCCAGACCGGCATGGTCCTGCAGGACACGTGGCTCTTCGAGGGCACCATCCGCGACAACATCGCCTACGGCAGGCCCGGGGCGACCGAGGAGCAGATCCTGGAGGCGGCCACGGCCACGTTCGTCGACCGGTTCGTGCACTCGCTGCCGGACGGCTACGACACGGTCATCGACGAGGAGGGCTCGAACCTCTCCGCCGGCGAGCGGCAGCTGGTGACGATCGCGCGCGCGTTCCTCTCCGACCCGGCGTTGCTGATCCTCGACGAGGCGACGTCCTCGGTGGACACCCGCACCGAGCTGCTGCTGCAGCAGGCGATGGCGGCGCTGCGCTCGGACCGGACGTCGTTCGTGATCGCCCACCGGCTCTCCACGATCCGCGACGCCGACCTGATCCTGGTCATGGAGGACGGCGCGATCGTCGAGCAGGGCACCCACGACGAGCTGCTTGCGTCCGGCGGTGCCTACGCGCGGCTCTACAACTCGCAGTTCACGGCGCCGCTGGCCGCCGAACCCGCCTGAGGACCGGAGCCGATAACCCTTTGTCCGCGGCGGTGCGGGAACGTACCGTGGTCGGACACGGGAAAGGAGGTGGTCCGAGGAATGAGTTCTTCTAGGACACGTGAGGTGGCTGCGCGCTAGCAGCACACCCTCGCTGGCGTGGTGCGCTGGCGAATCCGAATGCAGTCACCCGACCCGCAGGCGACCGGACAGTCCGCCGGTACCTCCCGCGCATCGCGCGCAGGACGCCTGCGGGTCGCTGCATGCCCGGACGGCTCGCGGCGTGTGACCTCCGTGACAGAAGGTTGCACGAGCCAACTAGATAGTTGCATACTACAACCATGACGCAGAGCTCCACGACGACCCACGCACCCCGCCCCACCCGCACCCCCGCCGTCTCGGCCGAGGCCGCCGGCGAGATGACGCACCGCGAGATCCTCGAGGCGCTCAGCGGCCTGCTGATCGCGATGTTCGTCGCGATGCTGTCGAGCACGGTGGTCTCCAACGCGCTGCCGAGGATCGTCACCGACCTCAACGGCAGCCAGTCGGGCTACACGTGGGTCGTCGTCGCGACGCTGCTCACGATGACAGCGAGCACCCCGGTCTGGGGCAAGCTGGCCGACCAGTTCAACAAGAAGGTGCTGGTGCAGAGCGCACTGGTGATCTACGTGATCGGCTCACTGATCGCCGCGACCGCTCCGTCCATGGGCGTGCTGATCGGCGCCCGCGCCGTGCAGGGCCTCGGCGTCGGTGGGCTCACCGCCCTGGTCCAGGTCGTGATCGCCTCGATGGTCACCCCGCGTGAGCGCGGGCGCTACTCCGGCTACCTCGGCGCCGTGTTCGCGCTGGCGACGGTGAGCGGTCCGCTGATCGGCGGACTGCTGGTCGACGCCCCGGGCCTGGGCTGGCGCTCGTGCTTCTACGTCGGCATCCCGATCGCGGCGATTGCGTTCGTCGTGCTGCAGAAGAAGCTGCACCTCCCCGTCGTGCGCCGCGAGGTGCACATCGACTACCTGGGCGCGGGCCTGATCGTCTCCGGCGTCTCGGCCCTGCTGGTCTGGGTCTCCCTCGCGGGCAACGACTTCGCGTGGCTCTCCGGCACCAGTGCGGCACTGGTCGCCCTCGGGATCGTGCTCCTGGTCGCTGCGGTGTACGTCGAGATGAGGGTCGCCGTCGAGCCGGTCATCCCGACCCGCCTCTTCCGCGACCGCACGACCGCGCTCGCCACGCTCGCCAGCGTGCTCGTCGGAGTCGCGATGTTCGGCGCGACCGTCTACCTCTCCCAGTACTTCCAGATCGCCCGCGGCATGAGCCCGACGCACGCCGGCCTGATGTCGATCGCCATGGTCGGCGGCCTGCTCGTCTCCAGCATCGTCAGCGGCCGGGCGATCACGCGGACGGGCCGCTGGAAGGTGTTCCTGGTCGGCGGCATGGTGCTGGTCGTCGTGGGCCTGCTCCTGCTCAGCTTCATCGACGAGAAGACGCCCCTGGTGGTCGTGGGCGCCTTCATGGCCGTCCTCGGCATCGGCCTCGGCTCGACGATGCAGAACCTCGTCCTCGCGGTGCAGAACAACACCGCGCAGGCCGACATGGGGTCCGCGAGCGCCGTGGTCGCCTTCTTCCGCTCCATGGGCGGTTCGGTCGGCGTCTCCGCGCTCGGCGCCGTGCTGAGCTCGCAGGTCTCCGAGAAGGTCACCAGCGGACTCGCGGCCCTGCACATCTCCACCGACTCCCACCAGAGCCACCAGATCCCGGACCTGAAGACGCTGCCGGGCCCGGTGCGGGCGGTCTTCGAGCACGCGTTCGGAGCTTCCACCGGCGAGCTCTTCCTGATCGCGACGCCCTTCGCCTTCCTCGCGCTGGTCGCGGTGCTGTTCATCCGCGAGGTCCCGCTGCGGACCACGATCGAGCGCGCCGACGAGGTCGAGCCGGAGGTCGCGGCATGACCACGACGAGCGCGACCGGCCCGACGACCGACGAGCGCCGGGACGCCGCTGTGCGCACCCTCGAGCACGAGATCGGGCTGCTGCTCCGGCGGATCCGGCGCGGGATCGCCGAGCGGGCGCTGCAGGTGCATCCCGAGCTGAACCCGACGTCCTACACGCTGCTGGGCACCCTGAGCGACTTCGGGCCCAGGCGCGCGGCGGAGCTGGCCGAGCTGTTCGCGATGGACAAGGGCACCGTGAGCCGCGTCGTCCACCAGCTCCTCGAGCTGGGCCTCGTGGAGCGCTCACCCGATCCCGCCGACGGAC
This sequence comes from Marmoricola sp. URHA0025 HA25, assembly GCF_054059435.1. NCBI lineage: Bacteria > Bacillati > Actinomycetota > Actinomycetes > Propionibacteriales > Nocardioidaceae > Marmoricola > Marmoricola sp. URHA0025 HA25. Next base: position 3,208,813 of record NZ_JBSSCD010000001.1, on the reverse strand, counting down.
GCGCCTCGATCATCTCGGTGACCGCCGACGCGAGGAGCCGGCTCGCGCACATGCACGAGCTGCGGCGCGAGCTGATCGGGCAGCGGCTCGCCGACTGGGGTCCCGAGGACATCGAGCACCTGGGCAGCGAGCTGGGCCGGTTCAACAACGTGGTCTTCGACCCCGCGACCTGATCAGGCAGGTCTCGACACGGTCGGACGCGCCTTCTTCCCTCAGGGGCGCTCCCGGGTCCTTGCGTTGAGCTTTGTCGAGACGACCACCGACAGGCTGATCCGCTGACGCGCCTCAGGCCTCGGGAACCCAGACCTTCTTGGCCAGCAGCAGGCCGTCGCCGACCGGCAGCAGGACCGGCACGAGCCGCTCGTCCTCGCGGACCGTCCGCCCCAGCTCGCGGATGGCCGTCGTCGCGGGGTCGCGCTGCGCGGGGTCGGCGACGCGGTCGTGCCAGAGCGCGTTGTCGAAGGCCACCACGCCGCCGGGACGCAGGAGTCGGAGCGCCTCGGCCAGGTACTCGACGTACTCCTCCTTGTCGCCGTCGGCGAAGACCAGGTCGTAGTGGCCGTCGGTGAGCCGCGGCAGCACCTCGAGCCCTGCTCCGGGGATCAGCCGGGCGCGTTGCGGCGGGATGCCGGCCTCGGTGAACGTCTCCTTGGCGAGCCGCTGGTGCTCGGCCTCGGTGTCGACCGAGGTGAGCACGCCGTCGGGACGCATCCCGCGCAGCATCCACAGGCCGGAGACGCCGGTACCGGTGCCGATCTCGACGACCGCACGCGCGTCGAGCACTGAGGCCAGGAAGCGGAGAGCCGCCCCGGCTCCGGCACCGATGGGGACCACGCCGACCTCTTCAGCGCGGGCGCGGGCGCCGGCGAGGATCTCGTCCTCGCCGACGTACTCCTCGGAGTGGGTCCAGCTCGCAGGCTTGGGTGCGGTGACGATGACGGCCTCCTCGATCAGCGGGTGGCGACGGTGGTCGAGCCCAGTCGAAACCCTACCGCCGCGTGAGCGCCCGGCCGGGGAACACGGGAGTGGCTCGGCCCGTTGTCCTGGTGAGCACCGATTGACGGCCCTGCCTCAGTGCCGTCTCAGCGGGCTCTCATGATCGGTTCCTAGCGTGGAGGTCAGAAACGTCGATGGTCCGGATCACCGACCTCAGCCGCAGGAACAAGGAGCGCCCGATGGCCACCTCTCCCCAGCCGACCACCCCCGAGGGTGAGGTCGCGGGCGTCCCCTCCTGGGAGCAGATCGTCGAAGACCACTCCGCCCGGGTCTACCGGCTCGCCTACCGCCTGACCGGCAACGCCCACGATGCCGAGGACCTCACCCAGGAGGTCTTCGTGCGGGTCTTCCGGTCGCTGCACACCTACACCCCGGGCACGTTCGAGGGCTGGATCCACCGGATCACCACGAACCTCTTCCTCGACACGGCTCGTCGCAAGAGCCGGATCCGCTTCGACGCCCTGCCCGACGACGCCGACAACCGGCTGCCGAGCCCGGTGGCGACACCGGACGCCGCGTACCTCAACCAGACCTTCGACGCGGACATCGAGGCCGCGCTGGCTTCCCTGTCCCCGGACTTCCGGGCGGCGGTCGTGCTCTGTGACGTCGAGGGACTGACGTACGAGGAGATCGCCGACGTCCTCGACCTCAAGATGGGCACGGTGCGCTCGCGCATCCACCGCGGCCGGGCGATGCTGCGCTCGGCCCTGGCGCACCGGGCTCCGAGCGGCGGCCGGATGCGCGTCGCCGGTCCGCTGCTCGCGGGACGGTCCGCCAGGTGATCCTCAAGCTCCACGGCCACATCGGCTCGACCGCGTCGGCGCTGGTCGACGGTCAGCTGTCCCCGGCCGAGGAGGAGCGAGCCTGGAAGCACGTCCTGGGCTGTCCGGGCTGTCGCCGGCTCGTGGAGAAGGAGGGCTGGCTCAAGCAGCGCCTCGCCGGGCTCAGCCTGCCCCCGGTGACCGCCCCGCCCTCGCTGATGGGCTCGCTGTACGACGTCGACGCGTGGGCCGCGGTCGACGAGATCGAGCGGCGCTCCACGCGGCGCCGGGCCACGACCGCCCTGGTGGGCGCCGGCTCGGTCAGCTTCGCCGTGCTCGCCGTCATGGCCGTCACGTCCCCGCCCGCGGGCCTGGGTGAGGTGCCCGGCAACCGGGCGCCGGCGATGATCAACCGGTCCACGCCGTCGGTCGCGGACAGCGCGGGCACGGGCGCGACCGCGGACGTCGAGAACGCTGCCTTCGGGGGTAGGACAAGATAGTCGCGTGAGCGATCGCGACGACCAGGACCCGCAGCGTGCCAACGGGTCCCCGGAGCAGCCGGCCTGGGCTCCGCCGGACCCCGAGCAGGTCCAGCTGCCCGCTGAGGAGCAGCCGGCTGCGGAAGCTGCCCAGTCGCCCGCGCAGTGGCCCGCCCCGTCGCCCGAGCAGCTACCGGACCAGTCGCCGGAGCCCACCCGCCCCTACCCGGGCACGTTCGGCCAGCCGGACCAGGCCTGGCCGCAGCCCGAGATCACCCCCCAGGCCCCGACGCCCGCGTACGGGCCGCTGCCGGCGTACTCGTCCAGCCCCGAGCCCGCGTCGACCTCACGCCTGCCGGGCTGGACCTGGCCGCTGGTCAGCGTGCTGGCCCTCCTGCTCGGCGTCGCCGGCGGCGCGGTGGCCGGCGCGCTCGTGGCCGACGACAACGGCAGCAGCAGCGGGTCCGGCGGCGTGCTGCAGGTGCCGCGCCGGACGGCGCCGCCGCTCGATGCGGACAACCGGAGCATCGCCTCAGTCGCGGCGAAGGTGCTGCCGAGCACGGTGCAGATCATCGCCGAGTACAACGGCAAGGCGCAGGGGGCGACCGGATCGGGCTTCGTCCTCGACGAGCAGGGCCACGTGATCACCAACAACCACGTCGTCGCGGAGGCTGCCGGCGACGACGGGCCGATCGAGGTGATCGACCACGACGGTCGCCACATGACCGCCACCGTGGTCGGCCGCAGCAGCGTGTACGACATCGCCGTGCTGCAGGTGAAGGGCGCCGAGAGCCTGCCGCCGGTGTCGGTGGGCTCCGCCGACCAGATGCACGTGGGGGAGACCGTGGTCGCGTTCGGATCACCGCTCGGCCTGTCCGCGACGGTCACCAGCGGCATCATCAGCGCGGTCAACCGTCCGGTCACGACCAGCGGCGAGGCCGGCGACTCCTCCTACATCAACGCCGTCCAGACCGACGCCGCCATCAACCCCGGCAACTCAGGCGGGCCGCTGGTCAACCTGCAGGGCCAGGTCATCGGGGTCAACTCGGCGATCGCGTCGCTGGGTTCGTCCGCGACGACCGACGAGGGCGGCAACATCGGCGTCGGCTTCGCGATCCCGATCGAGCAGGTCGAGGTCACCACCGACCAGATCCTGCGCACCGGCAAGGCGCAGTACCCGGTGATCGGCGCCAACGTGCAGGGCACGGCGAAGCTCGACGGCGCCAAGGTCGAGAGCATCGCCGCGGGCAGCCCGGCGAGCAAGACCGACCTGAAGGTCGGTGACGTGATCGTCAAGGTCGACGGAAAGCCGGTGACCGGCTCGATCGACGTCGTCGTCGCGGTCCGCGCCCACCAGCCCGGGGAGAAGGTGACCTTGACGGTGCGTCGCGACGGCAAGGAGCACGAGATCGTCGTCGGGCTCCAGGCGAAGACCGGCTAGGTCGCCTCTGCGTCGTACGGCGGGCGCTCGTCGAGTCCCAGGACGGGGCGGGTGGTCCGGTCCGCCGGCCTGCCGGTCGGGTCGAGGTCGTCCTCCTCGAGGGCCTCGAGGATGTGCCGGCGGATGGCCACGCGCGGGTCGAGGTCGGTGAGCTTGAGGTCGGAGTACTCCGGCCCCAGCTCCTCGCGCAGGTCCTGCTGGGCTGCCTGGGCGAAGTTGCGCAGCTGGCGCACCATCCGGCCGGCCTGCCGCGCGTACTCGGGCAGCCGGTCGGGGCCGAACACGATCACGGCGACCAACACGATAACCCCGAGCTCGGGGATGCCGACGCCGAACATGGAGTAAGCCTAGAGACCAGCGTTGAAGGAGATCAGGGTTTCGACCCGCCGCTGCGGGTTCGCAAGCTCTCCCGCAGGCTTGCTCAACCTCTTCGCGTCGTGACCTTGTTCGTTCCTCACAAGGTCACGGCTCAGAACTTCGCCGACGGCGTGAGCCCCAGCTGCATCCCTGCGAGGCCGCGGCCGCGGCCGGCGAGCTTGTCGGCGATCGCCAACAGCGCCGCGGCCGACGGTGAGGTCGGGTCGGCGTCGACGACCGGCTTTCCGGAGTCACCGCCCTCGCGCAGCGACAGGTCGACGGGGACCTCCCCGAGCAGCGGTACGTCGTACCCGAACCGGGCGGTCAGGGTCGCGGCCACGCGGGCGCCACCGCCGGCCCCGAAGATCTCGAGCCGGTGCTCCTTGCCCTCGGGCGTGCAGTGCGGGCAGGGCAGGAAGGACATGTTCTCCACGACGCCCACCACCCGCTGGTGCATCATCGAGGCCATCGTGCCGGCCCGCTCGGCGACCTCGGCGGCCGCTTCTTGCGGAGTGGTCACGACGATGACCTCGGCGTTGGGGAGGTGCTGGCCCAGCGAGATCGCGACGTCGCCGGTGCCGGGAGGCAGGTCGAGGAGGAGGACGTCGAGGTCACCCCAGTAGACGTCGGCGAGCATCTGGACCAACGCCCGGTCGAGCATCGGACCACGCCAGGCGACCACCTGGTCGCGACGGGGCTTCAACATCCCGATCGAGATCACCGAGACGCCGCTCGACGTCGGCACCGGCATGATCAGGTCGTCTACCTGGGTCGGCCGGCTGTCGGCCACGCCGAGCATCGCGGGCACCGAGTGGCCGTAGATGTCCGCGTCGACGACGCCGACCTTCTGGCCCTGCGCGGCGAACGCCAGCGCCAGGTTCACCGTGACCGAGGACTTGCCGACGCCGCCCTTGCCGGAGGCGATCGCGAGCACCTTGGTCAGGGAGCCGGGCTTCGCGAACGGGATCTCGCGCTGCGCCTGGCCGTCGCGGAGGACCTCCTGCAGGCCGGCCCGCTGCTCGGCGGTCATCACGCCGAGCTCGAGGTCGACCGCCGTCACGCCGGTGACCGTGGAGACGGCCGCGGTGACGTCGCGGTTGATGGTGTCCTTCAACGGGCAGCCGGCGACGGTGAGCAGCACCTTGACCGAGACCTTGCCGGTGTCGTCCACGTCGACCGACTCGACCATCCCGAGGTCGGTGATCGGGCGCTTGATCTCGGGGTCGTTCACGGTCGCAAGGGCAGCGTGGATCTGCTCGAGGACGGGGGATGTCATGGTGGCGAGCCTACGCGTCGGACCCGCCCGACCGGTCGGGGTGTCCGGGGACTATGGCACACCTCACTCCGGCGCGAGCTCGGTCTCGGAGTCCTCGGCGCGCTGGCGCTCCTCGAGCTCCTCGAGGAGGTCTCGCAGCTCCGAGCGCAGGAAGTCGCGGGTGGCGACCTCGCCCAGTGCCATCCGGAGGGATGCGACCTCGCGGGCGAGGAACTCCATGTCGGCGTGCGCCCGGGCGTTGGCCTGCCGGTCCTGCTCGGTGACGACCCGGTCGCGCAGCTCCTGGCGGTTCTGAGCCAGCAGGATCAGCGGTGCGGCGTACGACGCCTGGAGGCTGAGGATCAGCGTCAGGAAGATGAACGGGTACGCGTCGAACCGCGCGCCTTCTGGCGCCAGCCAGTTCCACCCGATCCAGACGACGACCACGAGGGTCATGTAGATCAGGAAGCGTGCCGTGCCGAGGAAGCGCGCGAACCGCTCGGCGAAGCGGCCGAGCCGGTCCTGGTCGGGGGCGGTGGCACGGTCGAGGATCCGGCCGAGCACCGGGCTGCGGAGCTCGCGCGGCAGGTCCAGGCGAGGCGTGCGCGAGCGCTCGTCGGGCTTCTTCTCCGACCTCTTCTCCAGCTTCCGGTCCGGCCGGCGCCCCTCGGGGGACATCGTGGTCATGCCGTGCCGACCTTCGGGTCCCGCCAGCCCTCGGGCAGCAGGTGGTCGAGCAGGTCGTCCACGGTGACCGTGCCGAGCAGGCGGCCGTCCTCGTCGACCACCGGCGCCGCGACCAGGTTGTAGGTGGCCAGGAACGTCGCGACGTCCTGCAGCGTCGCGTCGGCGTGGAGGTAGTTGATCCCGGTGTCCAGGACGCCGGCGACGAGCTCGGAGGGCGGTTCGCGGAGCAGGCGCTGGATGTGCGCGACGCCGAGAAGCTTGCCGGTCGGCGTCTCGAGGGGGGCGCGGCAGACGTAGACGAGCGCGGCGAGCGACGGGGTCAGGTCCTCGTTGCGCACCCGGGCCAGCGCCTCGGCCACCGTGGCGTCGGGCGGGAGGATCACCGGCTCGGGCGTCATCATGCCGCCGGCGGTCTCCTCGCCGTACGACATCAGCCGGCGGACGTCCTTGGCCTCGTCGGGCTCCATCAGCTCGAGCAGGTGGGCCGCGGTCTCGGGCGGCAGGTCGTTGATCAGGTCGGCGGCGTCGTCGGCCGACATCTCCTCGAGCACGTCGGCCGCGCGCTCGTGGGTGAGGCGCTCCAGGATCTCGACCTGGTCCTCCTCGGGCAGCTCCTCGAGGACCTCGGCCAGCCGCTCGTCGTCCAGCGCCGCGACGACCTGACCGCGTCGTTCCGGGGTGAGCTCGTGGATGACGTTGGCCGCGTCGGCGGGGCGCAGGTCGGAGAGCGAGGCGATCAGGTTGGTCGCACCCTGGTCGGCCTCGCGTCGCTGCAGGCCCTCGACCTCGTCCCAGGCGACGACGTGCGTCTGCCCGCGGCGCCGGAAGCCCTTCGTCGGCTCCTGGAGCGCCACCCGGGAGAGGACCCAGTCGCGGGTGCGGGTCTGCTCCATCGCGACGTCGTAGACGACGCCGACGACACCGGTGCTCTTCACCGTCACGGTGCGGTCGAGCATCTGGCCGATGACGAGCGTCTCGGCGGTGCGCTTCTCGAAACGGCGCATGTTGAGCAGTCCGGTGGTGATCACCTGGCCCGCGTCGATGTTGGTCACCCGCGTCATCGGCACGAAGACCGGTCGCTGCCCGAAGACCTCGACGACCAGGCCGACGACGCGCGGCTGGCGGACGTCTGAGCGCAGCACCACGACCACGTCGCGGACCTTGCCGACCTGGTCTCCCTGAGGGTCGAACACCTGCAGCCCCGCCAGCCGGGCGGCGAAGACGCGGGTCGGTGCGGTGCTCATACGGGGTCCCCGCGGCGTCGCGAGACCGAGGCGAGGTTCTCGCGGAGTCGCACGTCGCGACGTCGTGGGGTGTTCACGACGTTCAAGCCTAGGGGTTCGGGTAGTCGGCCTACGGCAGGATGACGTCATGGCAGACGCCTTTCTCGAGTACGACGTGGTCGACGTCTTCACGGTCGAGCCGTTCGCCGGCAACCAGCTCGCGGTGGTGCACGGGGCGGCAGGGCTCCCCGACGAGTCATTGCTGGCGATCGCGCGGGAGTTCGGCTACTCCGAGACGACGTTCCCGACCCCGGTGGACGCCGGTCGCTACTCGTGCCGGATCTTCACGCCCGGCGGCGAGATCCCGTTCGCCGGGCATCCGACGCTGGGCACCGCCTGGGTCCTGCGCGAGCGTGGCGCCGTGACGGCCGAAGACGTGGTGCAGGAGTGCGGCGCCGGTGAGATCGGGGTCCGTCTCGGCGACGACCAGGTCGAGCTCTCGGCCGGACCACGGGACCTCGCCGGACCGATCGGGGACGGCTTCGTGGCCCAGCTCCTCGAGGCGATCGGGCTCGAGCTGGAGGACGCCGCCGGGGAGACCTGGCTGGCCGGCACCGGCCTGACGTTCGTGCACCTGCCGGTCGACGACGCAGCGGTCTCGCGAGCACGGGTCGCGCGCAGGCCGGTGCGCGACGTCGCCGACCTCCCGGAGACCCGCGATCCGCTCGACGGCATCAACCTGTACGCCGTGCGCGACCGGGACGGCGACCTCCTCGAGGTGCACAGCCGGGTGTTCGTCCCCGGCCTGGTCCCGGAGGACCCGGCCACCGGATCCGCCGCGGCCGGGCTCGGCCTGGCGCTGCATGCCAGGAGCCTGCTCGACGACGGCGGCAGCTACCGGATCAGCCAGGGCACCGAGCTGGGGCGACCGTCCGTGCTCGAGGGCCGGATCGAGGCGGGCTCCTCGGGTGTCACCCGCGTCCACGTCGCGGGCGCGGTCCGCCCGATCGCCCGGGGACAGATCCGGACGCCGTGACCCGGCCGATCGGGCTGCGCACGTTCGGGCTGCTCGGGGTCGGGGCGCTCGCGGTGTCCCTCGCCGCGCCGTTGATGGCGTCGCTCGCGGTGCCCGCGCTCGCCATCGCCTTCTGGCGCAATGCGCTGGCGACCGCCGCGATCGCTCCGGTCGCGGGGTGGCGGCTCGCGCACCCGGACATGCGAATGTCGCCGGAGGGGCAGGAGCGCACCCCAGCAGTCCCGGCTGCGACATTCGCAGGTCCTTCTGCGCGGGCCTGGCTCGTCGTCGCCGCCGGCGCCTGCCTCGCGGCGCACTTCGGCTTCTGGATCTCCTCGCTCTCGATGACCTCGGTCGCGTCGAGCACGGCGATCGTGTCGCTGCAGGTCCTCTGGGTCGTCGGGTACGACGTGCTGCGGGGTGCCGAGGCCCGGGCGCAGGTCCTCGCCGGTGTCCTGCTCGCGGTGCTCGGCGCGGTGGTCGTCTCCGGGGTGGACCTCTCCATCTCGCAGCGGGCGCTCGCCGGTGACGGCCTGGCACTGCTCGGCTCGGTCGGGGTCGCCGCCTACGCCGTGATCGGCGGGCGGGTCCGCCAGACGATGAGCACCACGGCGTACACCCTCGGCTGCTACGGCACCGCAGCAGTGCTGCTCCTGGTCGCGACGCTCGCGTCCGGACAGGCACTGACCGGTTACGGCGCCGACCAGTGGATCAAGCTCGGCGTGCTCGCCGCGACCGCCCAGCTCCTCGGCCACTCGGTGTTCAACCACCTGCTCGCCACCGTCTCGCCGATGGTCGTGTCGCTGACGATCCTGCTGGAGATCCCGGGCGCCTCGCTGATCGCCGCCGCCTGGCTGAGGCAGGTGCCGGAGCCGGCCGCGTTCGTGGGCCTCGTGCTGGTCCTCGCCGGGATGGTGGTGGTGGTCCTGAGCGCGCCGCCGTCAGCCGGCGCGGAGGCCGTGGTCGCGTGACCAGGCCTGACGAGTACTCAGGTAGTGCTCCGACGGCTCGACGTACCACTTCTCGACCACGCCGCGGTGCTCCATGCCGATCCGGCGGCAGACCGCCTGCGACGGCTCGTTGGTGAGGTGGGTGACCGCGTTGATCTCCTCCAGCCCGCCCTCGAAGCCGTGCCGGAGCACGGCCCGCGCGGCCTCGGAGGCGTAGCCGCGACCCCAGGCCTCGGGGTGCAGGTGCCAGCCGATCTCCACCTCGCCGTCGCCGTTCGGCAGCGGCACCAGCAGCACCCCGCCGATCACCCGGCCGTGCAGCGGGCCGTCGTCGACGACCTCGATCGCCCAGTAGCCGAGCGGTGGGTCGTCGAGCCCGCGCCAACGCTGGATCCGCGCGAGTGCGTCGTCGAGATCGGTGCACAGCCTTGGCGGGGCGTCGCCGAGCCACTTCATCACCTCGACGCGTCCGGCGATGTCCAGAACGGCAGGGGCGTCGGTGGCCTCCCAGTCCCGGATGCGGAGGCGCTCGGTCTCCAGCAGCACCGGGCCACTGTGCCACGGGGCGACGCAGCGGGCCGAACGGTTTGCCGACGGCGCCGTTTGTAGGATGGCGCGATCGCTCGCAGCCGGGCGTCTGATTCGTGGAGAGAGAGGGCCTCGTGGCCATCCAGGTCGTCATCCTCGCCGCCGGTCTGGGCACCCGCCTCGGCAAGCCGCACCCCAAGCCGCTGACGCCGCTGACCTCGGGGGAGAGCATCATGCGCCGCGCGGTCAACTCGCTGCGGTCGGCGTACGGCGACGAGGTGTTCGTGACCGCCGTGGTCGGCTTCAAGCTCGACCTGGTGATCGAGGCGATGCCCGACATCTCCTTCGTCTACAACGAGGTCTACGACTCGACGAACACCTCGAAGAGCCTGCTGAAGGCGCTGCAGCTGTCCCAGCCGGGCGGCGTCCTCTGGCTCAACGGCGACGTCGTCTTCGACCGCCGCGTGCTCTCCCTGATCCACGACAAGATCGAGGCCGGCCGCAGCTTCGTGTGCGTGAACACCGCCTCGGTCGCCGAGGAGGAGGTCAAGTACACGCTCGACGGCGAGGGCTACATCAACGAGCTGTCGAAGACGGTGGTCGGCGGCCTGGGCGAGGCCGTCGGCATCAACTACGTGTCCGCGGACGAGAAGGCCGCGCTCATCACCCGGCTCGAGGAGGTCGACGACAACGACTACTTCGAGCGCGGGCTGGAGCTGGCCATCGAGCGCGACGGCCTCCGCGTCGAGGCGGTCGACATCTCCCAGTACCAGATCGTCGAGGTGGACTTCGAGGACGACCTGTCCCGGGCCAACTCGTTCGTGGAGGGCTGAGGGTCCTGATGGCTGCCGCCCCGAAGGTCGACGGCGTCCGCGTCGACGACCGCGGCATCTGGTTCCGCTCCGACGCCGACGACGTCGTCGACGTCTGCTTCGACGGCCGGCGGGTCTGGTCCTTCTGGCTGCGGCGCGACAGCGCGCCGAGCTCGGGCGGCCGCCTCGCCCCGTGGCCGAGCGCGCTCGTGCGGTTCCTGGACGGCAGCACCAGGCTGTCCCTGGTCGCCCACGTCGCGGACGTCACCCTGTACGACGCGGAGGTGCGCCTCGGATCCGGTGAGGGCCGGATCGCCGTGGTGAGCGCCGAGGGGAAGCCGCTCGGCCTCGACAAGTCCAACCGGCTCTCCCAGACCTTCGACAGCCGGACCCCCGAGCAGGTGGCCCCGCTGCTCGACTCGATCGCCCACGTGCTCGACGCGATCCGGGAGACCGGCGTGGAGGCGTTCCTCGCCTACGGCACCCTGCTCGGCGCGGTGCGCCAGGGCGGCCTCATCGGCCACGACAGCGATGCGGACCTCGGCTACGTGAGCCGGTTCAGCCACCCGGTCGACGTCGTGCTCGAGTCGTTCCGGGTGCAGCGCCACCTCAGCGGGCTGGGCTTCGACACCTACCGCTACAGCGGGATCGCCTTCCGGGTGGACGTCATCGAGGGCGACGGCTTCAAGCGCGGCCTCGACGTCTTCGGCGGCTTCATCGCCGAGCCGGTCGGGGACCGGCCGCCGATGCTCTACCTGATGGGCGAGATCGGTGCGCCGTTCGAGCTCGAGTGGATCTACCCGCTGACGACGGCGACGCTCGAGGGCCGCACGTTCCCGGTGCCGGCGAAGCCGGAGAGGCTGCTCGAAGCGACCTACGGTCCGGGCTGGCGGGTGCCCGACCCGGCGTACCACTTCGAGACGTCGCGCGCGACGGTACGCCGGCTCAACGGCTGGTTCCGCGGGATCCGCGTGCTCCGCAGCGAGTGGGAGCGCAAGCACAGCCAGCACCGCGAGAAGGCCGCACCGGACCGGGCCAGCGCGCTCGCGCGGCTCGTGGTGGCGCGCGAGGGCGTGCCGGCCCACGTCGTCGACCTGGGCGCCGGGCGTGCCGGGGATGCGCTGTGGTTCGCTCGGCAGGGAGCGTCGGCCACCGCCCTCGACTTCGTGCCGCGGGCTGCCGAGGCCGCGAGGCTGGCGGCCGCGGCAGAGGGCCACGACCTGACCGTGCGCGAGGTGAACCTCCTCTCGCTGCGGTCGGTGCTGGCCGAGGGTGCGCGGCTCGCGCGTGCGCCGGGACCGCGGGTCGTGGTGGCCCGCCACCTCGTCGACGCGACCGTGGCGCCCGGTCGCTCGGGCGCCTGGCGGCTGAGCGAGATGGCGCTGCGTGACGGGGGCCGCCTCTACCTCGAGTTCTGGACCGGCGACGGGCAGCGACGGCACGAGGGGCAGCTGCAGGCGGCGGTGCCGGCGGGTGTCGTGGCCGCCGAGCTCGAGGCGCGCGGAGCCGTTATCGTTCACCGCGAGGAGGCCCGGGTGGAGAGCACGTCCGGGTCCCCGGGACAGCCCGAGGAACGAACGATGGCCCGATTGGTGGCGCAGTGGCAGCAGTGAGGAAGAGCCTGCGGCAGCGGGTGGCCCGTCGTGTTGCCCCGGACCTGTTCGTGCGGATCGACGAGCTGGAGGCCGAGGTGCAGGAGAACCGCAACCTCAACCTCCGGGTGGCGGAGCTGGTCGACCTGGTGCAGGAGCTGTTGATCCCGGTGGCGTCGCAGGACCGGGAGCGCATCGACGCCGCGCTCGCGAAGTTCCAGCGCAGCCTGTAGGCGGCGGGAGCCGACACGGTCATGGCAGCGAAGGTCCACCTCCACATCGGATTGCCCAAGACGGGCACGACGTACCTGCAGACGGTGATGTGGGCCGACCGCGAGCGGATGCGCGCCCAGGGCGTGCTGCTGCCCGGCCGGGAGCGCCGCGACCACCTCTGGGCCACGAGGATCGTTCGTGAGGACCCGAACCTGGCCACCTACGACGAGCGGGTGCGCGAGTCGTGGGGTGTGCTCAAGGAGGAGATCGCGGCGTGGGACGGCACCGCGCTCATCAGCCATGAGTTCTTCGCGGGAGCGTCACCGGAACAGGCTGCGCGGATGGTGGGCGAGCTGGCGCCGGCGGAGGTCCACCTCGTGGTCACGGCGCGCGAGCCGGTCGGCCTCTACTCCGGCGGCTGGCAGGAGAGCCTGAAGAACCGCGACGCGCGGACGATGCCCGAGTTCGCCGAGGCGGAGGTCTCCGAGAGCCCGATGTCGGTGTGGAACTGGCGCACGCTGGACGTCCGGCTGGTGCTCGAGCGCTGGGCGGCGACCGTCCCGCCGGAGCGGGTCCACCTGCTGCCGCTGCCACCACCGGGTGCCCCGCGCGAGCTGCTCTGGCAGCGGTTCGCGGGCCTCGTCGGGCTGGATCCGGATGCCTTCGACCTGTCACCGACCTTCCCGAACGAGTCGATGGGCGTCGCCGAGGCCGAGACCCTGCGCCGGGTCAACCTGCACCTGAAGGACGAGGACTTCGAGCGTCCCTTCGACCGCGGCGTCTACATCCGGACCTTCCTCGCGGACGAGCGGCTGGCCAGCCGCGGCGGCGAGAGGTACTGGCCGACGGAGGCGATCCTCGCGGAGTGCCGGAGGCGAGCGGCTGCCGCGGTCGAGCACGTCGAGGCCGCCGGGTACGACGTGATCGGTGACGTCCGTGACCTCCTCGTGCCGGACACCCTCGAGCCGCGGCGGTCCGTGGACTCGGTCACCGACGAGGAGGTCGCCGAGATCGCCGTCGAGCTCGTCGGCCGGATGCTGCACGACGTACGCCGGATCCGGATGGAGCGCAACCAGCTGCGCCGCGAGCTCGAGGACCTCCAGGCGAAGCCCGCCCCGGGCCTGCGGGAGGCGCTCGCGACACGGTTCCCGTGGACGCGCCGCCTCGTGATCCGCTCCTGAGCCGCGTCGCGCGCGGACGTGAGGTTCGTCATGGCGGACCGGGGCAAGCAGGGACATACTGCCGGGTAATCTTCGACCGCCCGCGCGCTGTGGGCTGCGCTGAACTGCTCTGCCAAAGCCATCCGGAAGGACACCACCAGCATGGGTCGCCTGCGTGAGACCGAGGGCCTGACTGACATCCAGGAAGAGATCCTCAAGACCATCGTGAAGTTCGTCGACGAGCGGATCATCCCGGTCGCGCAGGAGCTCGAGCACGCCGACGAGTACCCGACCGAGATCGTCGAGGGCCTCAAGGAGCTGGGGCTGTTCGGCCTGATGATCCCCGAGGAGTACGGCGGTCTCGGAGAGTCGCTGCTGACCTATGCGCTGGCCGTCGAGGAGATCGCCCGCGGCTGGATGAGCGTTTCGGGGATCATCAACACCCACTTCATCGTGGCCTACATGATCCTGCAGCACGGCACCGACGAGCAGAAGCAGAAGTACTTGCCGCGGATGGCCACCGGCGAGGTGCGCGGCGCGTTCTCGATGTCCGAGCCGGGCTGCGGCTCCGACGTCAGCGCGATCAAGACGAAGGCAACCAAGGACGGCGACGGCTACTCGATCACCGGCCAGAAGATGTGGCTCACCAACGGTGGCTCGGCCAACCTGGTCGCCGTGCTGGTGAAGACCGACGAGGGCGCCGACTCGGTCTACAAGAACATGACGACCTTCCTCGTCGAGAAGGAGTCCGGCTTCGGCGAGACCGCCCAGGGCGTCACCATCCCGGGCAAGATCGACAAGATGGGCTACAAGGGCGTCGACACCACCGAGATGGTCTTCGAGGGCCACCAGATCTCCGCCGACCAGGTCCTCGGTGGCGAGCCGGGCAAGGGCTTCTACCAGATGATGGACGGCGTCGAGGTCGGCCGTGTGAACGTGGCGGCCCGCGGTGTGGGGGTCGCGACCCGTGCCTTCGAGCTCGGCGTCCAGTACGCCCAGCAGCGCGAGACGTTCGGGAAGAAGATCGCCGAGCACCAGGCGGTGCTGTTCCGGATCGCCGAGATGGCCACCAAGGTCGAGGCCGCCCACCAGATGGTTGTCCTGGCAGCGCGCAAGAAGGACTCGGGGGAGCGCAACGACCTCGAGGCCGGGATGGCGAAGTACCTGGCCTCGGAGTATTGCTCGCAGGTCGTGGAGGACTCCTTCCGGATCCACGGCGGCTACGGGTTCTCCAAGGAGTACGAGATCGAGCGGCTCTACCGCGAGGCCCCGATGCTGCTCATCGGCGAAGGCACCGCCGACATCCAGCGGATGATCATCGGCCGCCGGATCCTGGAGGACTACAAGCTCAAGTGACTCGTTGAGTTGGGAGAAACCACCTCTCGAGTGGGGAAAGAATTTCCCGACTCAACGGGCATCTTCTCCCAACTCGACGAGTCCTCAGGTGGCCTTCCACCGGCCGCCCTGGAGCTTCTCGAGCGCCTCGCGCACGCGCGCGTCGTCGCGGTCGACCGCGGGCACGAGCAGCTCGGTGACCACGTCGAGCACGTCGGAGAGCCGCTCGTTGAGCCGGCGGTTCTCCTCGACGGAGTCCATCAGCTCGGCGACCTGCTCCTCGAGGACCCTGATCCGGGACCCGTTGTCCCGCACGGTCTGCAACGGGTTCCTCATGGTTTCCTCCAGCTCACGACGAGACGACACCTGCCCTGCTTGCCTGACTGCTCCACGACGCTGCCACCGCGCGCACCGATCTCCGCGACGACCGCGGCAGCGGCGACCTCCGCGGTCGTGAACTCGAGGAACGTCAGGCCGCCCCGGCGCCCGGCGACCGCGCAGAACCGCCACAGGCCCATCCGCCCGCTCGGGGCGAGCGCGTCGACCAGCCCGCGGGCGTAGACGTGCCGAGGCACCTCGTCGTGCGCGAACCGTGTCGCGGCGACCAGTGAGGAGTGCAGTGACTCGAGGTTGATCGGCCGGTACGGCAGCCGCACCTCCGCGTCCTTGGCCGCGGTGGCGATCGCGGTCCGCGCTCCCGAGCAGTAGTCCGAGGCGAGCACCGGGTGGCCGCGCCGCGCGAGCCACAGCGCGTCGCGGCCGGTGCCGGCGCCCAGCTCGACCACCGGGCTGCCGGGCTCCATCCGTTCCTCGGCCCAGGCGGCGAAGTCCGACGGGGCCGTCGGCACCTGCTCGTGCGGGCCCTTGTAGAACTCCTGCCAGTGCGGGAGCCGGTTGCGGGTCCCGCGGAACCACTGCGACATCCGGCGGACGTTCTCCGGCGGGTGGTCGAAGTGGAAGGCCGGGTCGGGCACCTTCCAGCCGGGCCCGTAGGTGAACTCCAGGAACCTCGGTACGTCGGCCGGTGCGGTGAAGGTGACGCCCTCCAGGTCGATCTCGCCGAACGGGACGATCGCCGCGCGGTCGAGCCGTCCCCGCAGCGACCCGGTGATGTGGAACTGGTCGCCGACGTGGAAGGAGCCGAAGACGTCCACGCCGGCCCGCTTGCCGCTGGGCAGCGGCACCCAGATCTTGAAGTTCGCCGCGCTCATCCGGACGACCCGCCAGCCGAGGGCTGCCATCCGGCGCTCCGCGGCGCGCGTCTCCTGGATGACGTCGAACGGGTGCGTGTAGCGGCTGAGGAACCCCAGGTCGAGGTCGGAGTCGTGGCCGATCATCCGGCCGGACCGGGCTGCTCCGAGCAGCCCGCCGTAGCAGAGGTAGGCGTCGAGGTGGCACTTCTCGGTGAGGTCCGCCAGCACCCGGTGGGTGGCCGCGATCAGCTCGACGCGGGACTCGTCGGCGAAGTCCTCGAAGGTGCGCTGCAGGCGGCCGCCCTTGTCCAGGGAGAGCGGGTGCCCGAGCTCGTCGAGCAGCTCGAGCGGCGCGCTCGAGCGGCCGAACCGGATCGGCCCGGAGAAGAGCGGGTCGCCGCCGTTGTGCGGGACGAGCGCCACCTCGGCCCGACCCTCGAGCCGGCTCGCGAGGGGTCCGGGCCAGGCGACGAAGAGTCCCGATCCGGCGCGCACG
Organism: Marmoricola sp. URHA0025 HA25; assembly: GCF_054059435.1. Taxonomy (NCBI): domain Bacteria; kingdom Bacillati; phylum Actinomycetota; class Actinomycetes; order Propionibacteriales; family Nocardioidaceae; genus Marmoricola; species Marmoricola sp. URHA0025 HA25. The sequence goes on along the minus strand of NZ_JBSSCD010000001.1, from coordinate 3,192,320 downwards.
GCGTCGCGACCGGTGCTGAAGGACCAGACCCGGTGGCCGCCGATGAGGACGTCGAGCGGGCCGTCGTACGGACGCGAGAGGCGGATGCCCTTCGCGTCGATGTGGGTGGCCACGCACGTCCTTCCTGGGGCCGGCCCGTGCCGGTCAGCGCGAGAGCCTACTCCCGGACATCGGAGGCGGCGGGACGACGTCGCCGCGAACCGCCGCGGCGACCGCCTTGGGCACCTCGGGGTTGAAGACGCTCGGGATGATGAAGCTCGCGTTGAGCTGGTCGTCGCTGACCGACTGCGCGATCGCGTTCGCGGCCCGCAGGAGCATGTCGATGTCGATGTCGGACGCGCGCGCGTCGAGGAGCCCCCGGAAGACTCCCGGGAACGCGAGCACGTTGTTGATCTGGTTGGGGTAGTCGCTGCGGCCGCTGGCCACGACTGCCGCGTGCTTGGCAGCCTCGGCCGGGTCGATCTCCGGGTCGGGGTTGGCGAGCGCGAACACGACCGGGTCCGTGGCCATGTCGTCGATCCAGGCAGCGTCGAGCACGCCCGGGCCGCTCACGCCGATGAACACGTCGGCGTCGTGCAGCGCCGTGTGCAAGGTCCCTCGCACGAGCCGGGGATTGGTCCTCGACGCGAGCTCGGCCTTCGCCGGGGGAAGCGACTCGTCGTCACGGGAGAGGCAGCCCTCGCGGTCCCACACGACCACGTCGGTGACTCCGGCGGCCATCAGCAGGGTGACGATCGCCGTGCCGGCCGCTCCGGCTCCTGCGACCACCACCCGGGCACCGTCGATCGGCTTCCGGACGCAGCGCAGGGCGTTCTGCAGGGCGGCGAGGACGACGATCGCGGTGCCGTGCTGGTCGTCGTGGAAGACCGGGATGTCCAGCCGCTCCCGCAGGCGGCGCTCGATCTCGAAGCACCGGGGCGCCGCGATGTCCTCCAGGTTGATGCCCCCGAAGCCGGGAGCGATGCCCTCGACGATCTCGACGATCTTGTCGGTGTCCTGGGTCGACAGGCAGATCGGCCAGGCGTCGATGTCGGCGAACTGCTTGAAGAGCGCCGCCTTGCCCTCCATCACGGGCAGCGCTGCTCCGGGGCCGATGTTGCCCAGGCCGAGCACGGCGGAGCCGTCGGTCACCACGGCGACCGAGTTGCCCTTGATGGTCAGCTTGGAGACGTCCTCGGGATGCTGGGCGATCGCCATGCTGACCCGCCCGACGCCCGGGGTGTAGGCCATCGAGAGGTCGTCCCGGGTCCGGAGCGGCACCTTGGAGCGCACTTCGATCTTTCCGCCGAGGTGCAGCAGGAAGGTCCGGTCCGACACCTTGTGCACGGTGACGCCCTCGAGGGCCTCGACGGCGGCGACGATCTCCGCCGAGTGGTCGGAGTCGGTCGCCGAGCACGTGACGTCGACGACGAGCCCCTCGTGGCGGGAGTCGGCGACGTCGATCGCCGTGACGATGCCGCCGCCCTCGGCGATGGCGGTCGCGACGGCGCCGATCAGGGTGTGGTCGAGGCTGGTGTGCAGGCGCATCGTGATCGAGTACGACGCGCTGGTCGCCGCTCGGCGAGCTGGTTCGGGCATGCCCGAATCCTCCCATCGCGCCGGTCGGCGGCACCGGCCGGGCGGGTACCGGCAAGTAGCCGTTCGGCCCCTCGTGCGGGTCCCGGTCGACCCGTCACCGGCCGGATGGCAGGGTGGAGGCGAGCACGACGCCGTCACGACGTAAGGACCGACCGATGCCGGACAACAACGCGAACGACGACCTCAAGGCGAAGATGCGCGAGGCGCTCGAGCGCAAGCAGGCCAACGACCGCGGCGTACCGGAGGGCAAGCCGGTCAAGGAGAAGGCCCATGGCTCCGAGGTCGCCGGCGGCGGGCCGAAGATGCACCGCCGGAAGGCCGGCGGCGGAGGCTCCTGAGCCGGCTCAGCCGGCGTCGGCGTGACGCTGGTCGGTGAGTACTGCGCCCACGTCGCGGCCCCAGCTGCGGGCGCGCTCGAGCTGGTCGTCGCTCAGCGGGCCGGCCACGTCGCCCACGAAGAAGCTCTCCGGGGCGGTCAGGATCCGGCCCCTGCGCCGCCGCAGCACGCGTGCGGCTCCGTGCGCGGCCGAGCCGGGCAGACGGCGCACGCGCGACACGCGGGTGTCGAAAGTCGTGAACCGGAGGCCGTCCAGGTCCTCGGCCAGCGCGGCGAGCCACTCGCGCAGCCCGCGCTCGACCAGCCCCTGGTCGGCACCCTGCCGGACTGCGTCCTCGCGGGTGCTCTTCCGGCTCATCGCCATCGCGTGCGTCGGGCCGCCCGCGACCAGCAGGTCGACGCCTGCGGGGATCTCGCCCGGATCGGCGGTCGCCACGTCGCGCACCAGCACGTCGGCGTACTCCGAGATGCCCTCGCCGATGGCGCGGGCCACCCGCTCGGAGTTGCCGAACATCGACTCGTACACGACCAGCGCCTTCATGGGTCCACTCCTCGGGTTGCGGTTCCTCACTCCAGCCTCGTCGGTGCAGAGTCGTGTCCGGATGGGGCGAAGTCCCCGTCTGGTCCCGCGAAGGTCCCCTGGTTCGGCGAGGGCGGTGTCGTGAGCAATCCCACGTGCCGGCGTTGTTCCCCATCGGGACGCGTTTGGGCACGATGGGACGGTTGCCGTCCCGGCAGTGGAACAGGAGAGCACCCATGCAGTTCGGTCGTAGCTACGAGGAGTTCGAGGTCGGTGCGACCTACAAGCACTGGCCCGGCAAGACGGTCACCGAGTACGACGACCACCTGTTCTGCCTGCTCACGATGAACCACCACCCGCTGCACCTCGACGCCCACTACGCCGAGGAGACCACCCAGTTCGGCAAGAACGTCGTGGTCGGCAACTACGTCTACTCGATCCTCCTCGGCATGTCCGTGCCCGACATCAGCGGCAAGGCGATCGCCAACCTCGAGATCGAGTCGCTGCGCCACGTCGCCCCGACGTTCCACGGGGACACCCTGTACGGCCAGACGACCGTGCTGGACAAGTGGGAGAGCACCTCCAAGGACGACCGCGGTGTCGTCCACGTCGAGACGATCGGCTACAACCAGGACGGCAAGGTCGTCTGCATCTTCCGCCGCAAGGTGATGGTGCCCAAGAACAGCTACCTCGAGGCCCGGGGCGGCGAGCAGCCCGGGCGGCCGGTGCCCCAGCCCGACAAGAACTGGCCGGGCGAGCAGGGCGCCGAGGCCTGACTTGTCCAGGGCCCGCGAGCGCAGCAGGCTCTGGTCGTGACCCACACGCACCCCGAGGCGGACGAGCTCTGGATCGTGCGGCACGGCGAGACGGAGTGGAGCGCCAGCGGCAAGCACACCTCGACGACGGAGGTGCCGCTCACGGCCGCGGGTGAGGCGGCCGCGCGGGCGATCGGCGAGCGCCTTGCAGGCGTCGCCTTCGACCTGGTCCTGACCAGTCCGCGCGACCGCGCCCGGCGTACCGCCGAGCTGGCCGGGTTCACCGACGCCCACGTCGAGGAGGACCTGGCCGAGTGGGCGTACGGCGAGTACGAGGGCGTGACCACCCCCGAGATCCGCGAACAGGTCCCCGGCTGGACGGTGTGGACCCATCCGTGCCCGGGAGGCGAGTCGGCGGCGGAGATCGGCCGCAGGCTGGACCGGGTGGTGGCCAAGGTCCGCGCCCACGGTGGCCGGGTCCTCGTCTTCGGGCACGGGCACGCGTCGCGGGTGCTGGCGGCACGGTGGCTGGCGCAGCCGGTGGAGGAGGGCCGGCTCTTCCGGCTCGACACCGCGACGGTCTCCGTCCTCGGCTACGAGCACGAGTCGCCGGTCGTGGCGCGCTGGAACGGATGAGCACTACCCTCGTGCCGTGTCGCTCGCGGCCTCCTGTCCCCGATGCACGTCCCCGGTCACCGAGGCGGACGACACCTTCACGTGTCGCAAGCACGGCCTGATCACGCCGTTGTGGCGGCCCGACGTGGCCGACTACACGTCCTTCGCCGAGCTGGTGGGCCGGGTCGGTGACCTGCCGACCTACCTGCCGTGGCCGATGAGCCCGGGATGGTCGATCGCCGAGTTCGGGTGCGTCGCGTCGGCGCAGCGGGCCCTCGCCACGGTGACGACCACGGTCGGCACCAGCGACCTCGACGGTCCGGTCGAGGTCACCATCGTCTCCGAGGACTCCGGCGTGGGCCTGGGCGCGCGCTGCGCCGGCACGGCGTACGACGACCCGGGTGAGCAGGTCGGCCACGGGCCGCACGCCGTCCACGTGCGCGCCGGGGGCCGGACGGTGTCCCTGTGGGCCGTCGACCCGCGTGACGACGACGACCTGCTCGCCAAGGCGGTGTTCGCCGGCGAGGCCGACGGACGCTGGCTGTGGCTGGTGATCAGGCCGGCGTCCGCCGCGCTGCTGCTGCGTGACGAGTGGCTGCTCGCGGATGTGACCGGCTTCGGCCCGGAGGCCCTGGAGATGCCGTTCGGAGGACCTCGCCCGGCCTGGTGAGCGTCACTCGCCCGCGGGCGGGACCGTTCGTCCCCTGCGCTGGACGCGCCGTGGGAGCAGCACGCGGCCCAGCACCAGCCGGCCCAGGGACAGCATCAGGGCCGCAAGGGCCGGCGATCCGGTGCTGAGAGCGTGCTCGGGGTCTGTCGCCATGGCGTGTGGGTCTCCTCGGTCGTCGTCCTCCGCAGCGCGGGCCGGGACTGACACCGGACCTTCGAAGAGGTTCCGCCCCACCCACCGGAGGTGAGCGGGGCGGTCCCACCAGCCGTCCTGCGCGCCGGGGAGGGCGGGGAGGGGCAAGACGGCTTCCGCCGAGGGCCCACCGTTTGGGGGCTGGTGGGCCCTGAGGCGCTCGTTACCCCGGTGGTCGCGGCTGATGCGCGTGCAGCCGAAGAATTTTCCGGCACTACCCTCGTGCCATGAATTGGGTCCTGCTCACCTCGGTGTTCGTGACCCTCTTCGTGATCATGGACCCCGTCGGCACGATCCCGATCTTCCTCTCGCTGACCGGCGGCCGCTCGGCCCAGGTGGCCCGCCGAGCCGCCTGGCAGGCAGTGGCGGTCTCCTTCGGGGTGATCAGCGCGTTCGCGTTCTTCGGCCAGCAGATCCTGAAGTACCTGCACATCTCGCTGCCGGCCCTGCAGTGCGCGGGCGGCCTGCTGCTCCTGCTGGTCGCGCTCGAGCTGCTGACCGGCAAGGAGGAGGGCCACACCGCGAGCGCCGACACGAACGTCGCCCTGGTGCCGCTCGGCACGCCGCTGCTCGCCGGACCCGGCGCCATCGTCGCCACCATGGTGTTCAGCAAGAAGGTCGACGGGTTCTCGGAGTTCGCTGCGGTGGGGTTGGGCGTGATCCTGGTGCACGTCGCGCTGTGGCTGGCGATGCGGTTCTCGCTGCCGATCCTGCGGCTGATCCGCGAGAGCGGCGTGCTCCTGGTGACCCGGATCGCCGGGTTGCTGCTGAGCGCGATCGCCGTGCAGATGGTGGCCGACGCGGTCCGCGCCTTCATCGCCGGCGACGGCTGAGCGGGGCTACTTCCGGCCCATCGACTGGTAGCCCTGCAGTGCCCGGGACGGGATCAGCCTGGTCAGGGCGACGATCACCTTGTACTGCGCACCGGGGATCGAGAAGGTCCGGCCCTTGTCGAAGTCCGACAGCGCGCGGGCGACGAGGGGCTGGGGCTCCATCCACAGCATCGACGTACCGCGGCGGACGCCCATCCTCTCGTGGAACTCGGTCTTGGTGAAGCCCGGGCAGAGCGCCGTCACCGTGACGCCGGCGGGGCGGTACTCGTTGTGCGCCCACTCGCTGAAACTGTTCACCCAGGCCTTCGCGGCGGCGTAGGTCCCGCGCGGCAGGAACGCCGCCACGCTGGACACGTTGATCACGCCGCCGTGGCCGCGCGCCGCCATCGGCCCCAGTGCCGCGTGCGACAGCCGCATGACCGCGGTCACCAGCACGTCGAGCATTGCCTGCTCCTGGTCGACGGAGTTGTCCAGGAACCTGCCCTTCAGGCCGAAACCGGCGTTGTTGACCAGCAGGTCGACCGGCCGGGCCGGGTCGGCCAGGCGCGCCTCGACCTCCGCGAGCGCCGCCCCGTCGGTCAGGTCGGCAGCAAGCACCTCCACGCCGACGCCGTACACCGTCCGCAGCTCGGCCGCGACCGCCTCGAGCCGCCCGGCGTCGCGGGCGACGAGGACGAGGTCGTGGCCGCGCGCCGCGAGCTGGCGCGAGAACTCCAGGCCGATGCCCGCGGTCGCTCCGGTGACGAGGGCGCAGCGTGATCCGGACGCGGGGGAGGGTTGCGACATGCCGCCAGCATCGCGGCCGGTGGTCGGCAGCGGCAACCCGGGTGCGGCATGATGGACCCCGATGTCTTCCTCGCACGTGATCGCGGTCGCCAACCAGAAGGGCGGCGTCGCGAAGACCACCACCGTCGCCTCGCTCGGCACGGCCCTGGCCGAACTGGGCCAGCGGGTGCTGCTCGTCGATCTCGACCCGCAGGCGTGCCTCACGTTCAGCCTGGGCATCGACCCGGAGGACCTGGACCTGTCCATCCACCACGTGCTGACCAAGGGCGTCGCCCCGGCCGAGGTGATGGCGACCACCGAGGAAGGCGTCGACCTGCTCCCCGCCACGATCGAGCTGGCTCGCGCGGAGGCCGACCTGCTCACCCGCACCGGCCGCGAGTACGTCATCCGCACGGTCATCGAGGACCTCGACGACTACGACTGGGTGCTGCTGGACTGCCCGCCCTCGCTCGGCGTGCTGACCGTCGCCGCGCTCACGGCCGCCACCGCGGTCCTGATCCCGCTCCAGTGCGAGACGCTGTCCCACCGAGGCGTGGGTCAGCTGCTCGACACCGTGCACGACGTACGCCGGTTCACCAACCGCGACCTCGAGGTCTGGGGAGTGCTCCCGACGCTGTTCGACGGCCGCACCAACCACGCCCGCGCGGTCCTCGACACGATCTCCGACACCTACGACCTCGAGGTGATCGAGCCGCCGATCCCGAAGTCGATCCGCTTCGCCGAGGCGCCCGCGGCGGGCCGGTCGGTCCTCTCGACCGCGCGGAGCAACAAGGGCTCGATCGCCTACCGCGAGGTCGCCGCCAACCTGCTCAAGCGGAGCTGAGGATGAGCCGCCACCGTCTCGAGCCGCCGCCGCGAGTGCGGCCGCGCTACGGCCGGATGGCGGCGGCGGGCCTCTCGCTCGTGGTGACCGTGGTGGCCCTGCTCGGCGGCCTCGGCCTGCTGCCCCTCCAGTCGTCGGGCAACGCGCGTGACGTGGCGACGGCATCGAGCCCCACGCATCGCTCCACGAGCCCGTCGCCGAAGACGGACGCCGGGGTCGGCGGCCCGGCCGACGTCGCCGAGGTGGTGCCGGACAACGACCCCGCGGCCCTCCCGGCCGCCAGCGGATCCGGTCGCCGGGTGGTGTTCTCCCGGAGTGCCCAGCGGGTCTGGCTGGTCGACGCCAAGGAGTCCGTCACGTCGACCTACCCGGTCTCGGGCAGCCTCACCGACAACCTGCACCCCGGCACCTACAGCGTCTACTCGCGGGCGCGCTGGGCCGTCGGCGTCCAGGACTCCGGCGTGATGCAGTACTTCGTGCGGTTCGCCCACGGGCCGCATGCGGCCATCGGCTTCCACAGCATCCCGAGCAAGAACGGCACCCCGCTGCAGACCGTCGCCCAGCTGGGCACGCCGCAGTCGCACGGCTGCATCCGCCAGAAGCTCTCCGACGCCCTGCGGATGTGGAACTTCGCCGACGTCGGCACGTCGGTCGTCGTGGTGGCCTGAAGCCTGGCGCTACTCGGCGTTCGGCGCGGCGGAGGACTGACCGCCGCCACGGGTCCGGCGGCGGTTGCGGTTGCGCGACCGGGCCGGCTTCTCCGCCTCGGCAGCAGGCGCGGCGGCCGAGGACTCCGAGCGCCCGCCGGAGCGACCGCCCCGCGAGCCGCTGGACCGGCCCGTCTCGCTGCGCCCGCCGCGCGGGCCGCCCCGGCCACCGCGGCCGTTGGCGTCGTCCTTGCGCGGCTGGCGCGGGATGACGACCTGGCCCTCGGGGATCACGCGTCCCTTGGTGCCGGGCGGGATGCCCATGTCGTGGAGGAAGTGCTCGGAGCTCGAGTAGGTCTCCAGCGGCTCGTCGAACGGCAGGTCGAGCGCCTTGTTGATCATCTTCCAGCGATGCAGGTCCGACCAGTCGACGAACGTCACGGCGATGCCGGTCGCGCCGGCGCGGCCGGTGCGACCGATCCGGTGCACGTAGGTCTTCTCGTCCTCGGGACAGGTGTAGTTGACCACGTGGGTGACGTCCTGCACGTCGATGCCGCGCGCGGCGACGTCGGTGGCGACGAGGACCTGGATCTTGCCCTCGCGGAACCGGGTCAGCGCCTTCTCGCGCGCCGCCTGGGCCATGTCGCCGTGCAGCGCGCTGGCCTTGAAGCCGCGCTCGACGAGGTCGTCGGCGACCCGCTGGGCCTGCCGCTTCGTGCGGGTGAAGATGATCGTCAGTCCGGAGCCCTCGGCCTGCAGCATCCGGCCGATCATCTCGGGCTTGTCCAGGTCGTGGGCCTGGTAGATGAACTGGGCGGTCGCCGGCACGGTGGCGTTCTCGTACGACGACTCGGCGCGGATGTTCATCGGGTGGCGCATGTGCGTGCGGGCGAGCGCGACGATCGCGGCCGGCATCGTCGCGGAGAACAGCATCGTCTGCCGGGTCTCCGGGGTCTGGGCCAGCAGCCGCTCGACGTCGGGGAGGAAGCCGAGGTCGAGCATCTCGTCGGCCTCGTCGAGCACCAGGCTCTTGACGTGGGAGATGTCGAGCGCCTTGCGGTTCATCAGGTCGATGAGGCGGCCCGGCGTACCGACGACGACGTCGACGCCGGACGCGAGCGCGTCGAGCTGACCCTCGTAGGGGACGCCGCCGTAGACGGTGAGGACCCGGATCCCGCGGTCGGCGCTGGCGATGCTCAGGTCGCTGGAGACCTGCAGCGCGAGCTCACGCGTCGGCGCGACGATGAGCGCCTGCGGCTTGCCCGGGGCGACGAGCTCCTCGTAGTCGGGGTCGTGCGGGGCCACCGCGCGCTGGATGACCGGGATGCCGAACGCCAGCGTCTTGCCGGTGCCGGTGCGGGCCTGGCCGATCAGGTCGGTGCCCATCAGGGCGACCGACAGGGTCATCTCCTGGATGGCGAAGGGGGTCTCGATGCCGACGCGCTCGAGGGCGGCGGCGATCTCGGGGAGTACCCCGAGCTCTCGGAAGGTGGTCAGGATCTTGCCGTTCTGTGTGGAAGTCGGAGTCAGGGCCAGAGGCGTCAACGGGGCCTGTCGGAGGCTGCCCGGCGGCCGTCTGCCGGCTCCAGTCTATCGGTACGCTCCCCCCATGACCGAAATCGCGCAGCCGGTGCCCGCCGACGAGCCGCCCCCGGCGCCCGGTCCGGACGCGTTCGGCGACATCCCGGTCGCCTTCCAGGACCCGGGCTACCGCGCCGCGGTCGTGGACCTGCTCGGCGCGATCGCGTACGGCGAGATCTCGGCCTTCGAGCGGCTCGCCGAGGACGCCCGGCTGGCCCCGACGCTTCCCGACAAGCTCGCGCTCGGGAAGATGGCCGCGGTCCAGTTCAACCACGTCGAGCCGCTGATCGCCCGGATCGCGGCGCTCGGGTCGGAGCCGATGCAGGCGATGGGGCCGTTCGTGAAGCCCTTCGACGCCTTCCACGCCAAGACCGCGCCCAGCAACTGGCTCGAGGGCCTGGTCAAGGCCTACGTCGGCGACGGGCTCGCCGCGGACTTCTACCGCGAGGTGGCGGCGTTCCTCGACGCCGACACCCGTGACCTGATCATCGCGTCGCTGGTCGACGCCGGCCACTCCGACTTCGTCGTCGAGCGCGTGCGTGAGGCGATCGCCGAGGATCCGCGGGTGGCCGGCCCCCTGGCCCTGTGGGGCCGCCGGCTCATGGGCGAGGCCCTGTCGCAGGCGCAGCGCGTCGCTGCGGAGCGCGACTCGCTGGCCTCGTTGCTGGCCGGTGGTGTCGACCGTCCGGGCCTGGACCTGGCTGCGCTCGGCCGGATGTTCACCCGGCTGACCGAGAACCACGCGAAGAGGATGGCCGAGCTCGAGCTCGCCTCCTGAGCGCTGCCGCCCGGACTCCTACCGCGTCAGGGCTTTCGGCCGGCTCCGCCCGGTGACGGCGGCCGCCGCCATGACCGCCAGCGCCGCGATGCCGATCTGCCAGATGTGGCGCCACCAGTCGATTCCGTTGGTGGCGTTGTCCCACGTGGGCTCGTGGCCGTCGAAGCGTCCGTTGCCCCCGAACAGCCACCAGTAGACGAGGCTGCCGAGAATCATGCCGACGATGCCACAGACGACGGTGAGCCAGAGAGGGATGTTGTCCCGGTCGCCAGGAGCGACCCATTTGCCGAGCAGGCCGATGATGAGGCCGCCGACCAGGGTGACGATGATCGTCCAGAGCATGTGACCAACCTTTCGCAGTGTGGGTTCCGAGTGCCCAGTCGCACCACGATCATGTCGGTCCGCACCGCCGTTGTCTGCCCCGCGGCCTCAGGAGGCGGGTGCGGCGGTCGGGCGGTGTCGTCCGATCCGGTCCCAGTCGCCCCACGCGAGGGGTTCGAGCCAGTGGTCGGAGACGTCGACGCCCGTGAACTCCTCCACGGTGACGCCGCCGGCCGCCTTCACGTCGCTGCGGAGCCGGGCGTAGCCGTCGGGCTTGAAGAGGTACTTGCGGACGGCCAGGCACTCGTCCATCTCGTGGAAGCTCCCGTCGTCGGGGTAGAGCCACTCGGCGACGTCGGAGAGGTACAGGCGCCCGTCGATCGTCTGCCAACCCAGGGAGGCGACGACCGAACCTGACTCGTCGTAGTGGTTGACGTCGACGTCGGCAGCGTGCGCGCTCATCTCCAGGCTGTACTCGGGCGCGGAGCCGCGCTCCAGGCTCTCGCCGGCGGCCACGCCCAGCTGGGGCCCGTTGTCCCAGACCTTGCGCGCCTCGTCCTCGCTGATCTCGCCGACGGGGAACCGCCCCTGCTCGTGCCAGGCGCGGCCGTACAGATAGTTCACTGGAGCTCCTTGGTCACTTCTTGCCGAAGAGAGGCGCGGTGTAGTCCGTGCCGTTCAGGTCGACGATGTGGATCTTGTTCTCGTACGCGCTGTGGAGCCGAGCCAGACCTGGGAGAGGTGGCTCTTGATGGCCGTCGCGGCGCCGGTCAGGTCACTCCGTGCTCCGTCGAGGGCCGAGACCAGCTCGCCCATCGCCTGGATGTCGATGGAGACCTCGGCCACGTCACGCCCTCAGGTTGTGCCAGTGCACCTGCCACGAGCCCGGATCGACCATCTCGGGCTGGCCCGCTGCGGCGTCGTCGAACTCCTGGAGGCTGCGGGGGCCGGCGTCGCGCGCGGTCGTGCGGTGTCCGGTGAGCGCGGAGTGGAAGGAGTCGGCCCTGCCGCCGATCCAGGCGCCGGCCTCCATCGCGCTGACGGCCTTGTCCAGCACCGTCGCCAGCGTGTGCGCCGGGTCGACGCTGAGGCGGCGGTTCTCCCGGATCGCGGCAAGGTAGGGGTTCGGCACCTTGTCCTGGTCGGTCATCACGGCTCCCGGTAGCGCGTGGTCGGTCACGCTGGGATCAGCGTTCCCCCGTGGTCAGGAGCGGAAACCGACCTGCCCGGCGGTGCTCGTGGAGATCTCGACGTACGCCAGCTTCTCCACCGGTACGACGATCCGGCGGCCCTTCGCGTCGGACAGCGTCAGCACCCCGCCCGAGGTGAGTGCCGAGCGGACCTGGTCCTCCAGCTCGGCGGCGTCCAGCGTCGTGTCGATCGTGAGCTCGCGGCTGGCGTTCACGACGCCGATCTTGACCTCCATCGGGAGGACCTCCTGTGCAGTGGGGTGTGCGGGGGATGCGGGGGACGTGCGGGTCAGCTGGTCTCGTCGTTGCGGGGGTAGCCGCGGATCCCGCGCCAGGCGAGCCCGGCGACGAGGCCGGCCGCGGTGTCCTGCTCGATCGTGACACTGCCCTGCAAACGGTCCTGGAGCCAGAACCGGGCGCTGACCTGGCCCATTCCGACCAGGGCCACGGCCAGCAGCCGGGACTCCTCGTCGGGCAGGCCGGTGTCGTCGTGGATGACGTGGGCGATGAGGCCTGCGCACTCGGTGGTCACTCGGTCGACCCGCTCGCGGACCGCGGGCTCGTTGGTGAGGTCGGACTCGAAGACGAGCCGGAACTCACCCTCCTCGCTCGCGACGTAGGTGTAGAAGGCGTGCATCGTCGCCGCGACCCGCTGCTTGTTGTCGTCGGTCGACTCCAGGGCGTCGCGGGTGCGCTCGATGACCGTGTCGGCCGCTCGGTCGAGCAGGGCGAGGTAGAGGTCGAGCTTGCCCGGGAAGTGCTGGTAGAGGACCGGCTTGGAGACGCCCGCGCGGTCGGCGATGTCGTCCATCGCGGCCGCGTGGTACCCCTGCGCGACGAAGACCTCGAGGGCGGACTCGAGCAGCTGGGCTCGCCGGGCGCGGCGGGGGAGGCGGCTCCCCCGGGGGACGCGTTCGCCGGCGGCCGGACGGGTCGCGGGAGTGGTCACGCGGCTGGCCCCTTCGGTCTGGGCGGTGCAGGTCTCAGGTGAGCAGGTGGCGGATGCCGGGGCGAGCCTACTCCGGCGTACCCGGCGCCCGCAGGTCGCGTCCGTCTGCGGCCGTCCGGCGTGCGGACCGGAAAAGACCTCGCTACGGAGCCGACCTGCATTCGGGTTTCCGGTCGGAGGCATTTTGGCGAATATTCGGGCTATTGTCCGATTTGAGCCATTTCAGTACCCGGTCCCGGACTAGACAGCGCCCCGTGACGCTTTGCGCCCCTCGATCGTTTGGCCGTCGAATGGTATTTACCGGCGGGGCCCCTGCTCTGTCCGGATGTAGTCATCACGCCGTCCAGACAATGTGCGGCGTGGCCAAATGCTCACTCGGGGGCACTTCATCTTTGCCGCGAGGCAACTGGATCTGGGGCAGGAAAACCACAATGGGGAACAAGTTGAAGAACAAGCGCACACCCGCGCGCCGGGCCGCCACCTTCCTGGCCGCCCTCGGCGTGCTGGTGATGTCCAGCGGCGTCGCCCTCATGGTGACCGCCACGCCGGCGAACGCGGCCGTCAAGGTCACGTTCTGCCACTCGACGGGTTCGGAGTCGCACCCGTACAACGAGCTGACCACGTCGGTCAACGCGTTCTACGTCGGTCACGTGCTCGCTGACCACACGTCGGACATCTACCCCGACGTCACGTTCGTGAAGAAGGGTCAGACGATCCACGTTGCCGCTCAGGGCGACCAGACGATCCTCGGCAACCACTGCAACGAGGAGGTCACCCCGCCGGGTGACACGGAGATCGCCGTCGACGTCGAGTTCACCGACCCGAGCTGCGCCAACACCAACACGGCGAGCTTCGCGGTGACCGGTGACGACACCGACGTGACCGTCCAGAGCACGGCGCCTGCCGCGCCTGGCGCCACCATCACGGTGACCGCCACGGCCAACAAGGGCACCGTCTTCGCCGGTGGTCTGCCGACCTACTCCGAGACGCACAGCTTCCCGGTTGCCGCGGTGTGTGGCACGGTGTCCACGCCGACGACCCCGTCGGTGAGCCCGCCGAAGATCAAGCACACCAAGCACACCAAGGCGACGGTCACCCCGACGGTGGTCCACGCCGGTCTGGCCGGTACGACGGTCCAGGACGTGCGCGGCGAGCAGGGCCTGGCCCTGATGGTCGCCGGCATGGTGATGCTGGCCGGTGCGGGTGGCCTGCGTCTCCGGGCGACCGGCCGCGCCTCGCGGATCTGATCCTCACCGACCAGATTCAGTACGCATGATCTGAACAACCGCTGAGGGCGGCGTCCGGAGGGAACTCCGGTCGTCGCCCTCGGTGCTCTCGCGGCAGGCGCTGCCGCGAGGCCCGGTGAGGGACACCGGGCGCCACTCGATGCGGAGCTTGAGGTGACGCCGGCCGTGGAGCACGAGCCCGGTTCTTCCGACCCGGCCGAGATCCCGGCCGAGTCGCACATCACCGAGCCCGACGGGCAGGCGTCGTTCCTCGACGCCGTGCGCACGCTGGTGCACGGCGAGAAGATCTCCGCACAGCGCACCGACTCCGACTCGTGGGAACCCTCGTCGGACGCGCCGGCCGACTCCGCGACGGTCGAGGACCTCATCGGCGGCGCCCAGGCGGAGGACGCCGCATCGGCCGAGGAGCCGGCTGCGCCCGTCGAGGTGCTCGACGACTGGCTGCCGGGACGCTGGGTCGCGGAGTCGGTGGTTGGGGCGCCTCGGCAGGGTCGCCGGCGTCGCGCCGAGCCGGTGTCCGAGAAGTCCCCGAAGTCCGCGAAGTCCACTCGTGGGCGCCGCTCCGGTCGTACCGTTGAGCAGGCGGCGCGGAGGGGCGCGCCGGGGGCGGAGGTGCAGATGTCGCGGCGTCAGCACGCGCCCGAGCTCGAACCAGTGGACGCGGGGGAGCCTGAGCGCGAGCGCACCGAGCTCGCGCCACCCCCCGAGCCGTCACTGTCCGGCCGAGCCCGGCGTCGCGAGGCGAGGGCCGAGAGCCGGTCTGCGCGCTCCGAGGCGAAGGCACGCGACAAGTCCGAGCGGGCCGCTGCCGCGCGAGAGCTGGAGCTCGAGCGGAAGGATGCGAAGGCGACCGGCAGGTCGGAGCGGACTGCCGCCGCAGACGAGCTGAAGCGCGAGCGCAAGGCCTCCCGCGCCGCCGCAGGGGCCGAGCGGGCAGCCACCAAGGTGCGCGCCGCGGAGAAGCGCCGTGCGGCCAAGGAGCAGGCCGTGCTGGACCGCGCGGCAGCCCTTGCAGCCAAGGCGGAGGCGCGCTCCGCGCGCGACGCGGCGAAGGCGAGGCCCGGCGCCGAGCGCCCGAGTCCCACGGCCGGTACGGCGGCGGGCTCGCAGCCGGCGAATGCAGACACTCCTGCTCCCCAGCCGGCAGTGGACCGGCCACGGCCGAGCGCCGAGACCGAGGTGCCCGAGACGGGGCAGGAGAAGGCCCAGGAGCGGGTCGAACGGTCGGCAGCAGAAGCCACGGCCAGGACGGACCGCGAGGCGGCCAGGGCCCGCGCCGCCCGCGAGCGGGAGGCCGCGCTGGAGCACGCGCGGATCGAACGGGACGCGGCCACTGCCGCGAAGGTCGCGACCAAGGCAGAGCAGCAGGCGGCGCGCACTCGCGCCAAGGCCCAGCGGCGGATCGACGCCGGCCGCGTCAAGGCGGAGCGCAAGGCCGCGAAGGCGGCGCGCGCGCGGGACGCTGCCGAGCGCGCCGCGGCGGCTGAGCAGGCGCGGGTCAGCCGACTGGCCGAGGAGTCCCTTGCCGCGGTTGCGCTGGCCAAGGCCCGGTCCGAGAAGGACGCCGAACGTGCTGCGGCGAAGGCCGACGCCGCCATCGCCCGCGTCACCGCCAGGGCGCAGCGCCGGGTCGAGGGCGTCACCACGAAGGCCCGGACGAAGGCCGATCGAGCGGCCACGAAGGCGCAGCGCACGCTCGAGCGGACGGCGGGCAAGGCGCAGGCACACGTGGACCGGGCCAACGCCCGCGCCCTGGCGTTGGCACAGCGCGCTGCGGCCCGCGCCGGCATCGCCACCGAGATCGACGCCCAGGTGGTTGCCTGGGACAGCGCCGCCGACCCGGTGCCACCTCAGGAGGGCCTGGCCGACTACATCGCCCGGGTCGAGTCGCGGAACCTGACCTCGTCGGGCACGCGCGGTCGCCTGAGCACGCCCGTGAAGGTGACGCTGGTGACCGTCGTGGTCGCCGCCTGTGCGGCGCTGCCGTGGGCTGCGCCCTCGGTGCCGAGGCTCTTCGCCGACCTGGTGCCCGGCGGCCACGCTGCCGGCACCCCGGTGCAGGATCCGCCTGTCGACCCGCCGACGAGCTCGGTGGTGCCGCCCGAGGTCGTCCAGCAGGCCCAGGGCCTGTCCGGCGTACGCCTCCGGGCCGCCGGCCCGCCGCGGGAGGTGAGCGTGCCGCGGTTGCACGTCGACTCCAGCGTGATCGCGATCAGCGGCCAGAGCGGCTCGCTGCTGCCGCCGTCGGATCCGCAGCAGCTCGGCTGGTGGCGCGAGGGCCAGCCCGCCGGCGCGCAGTACGGCAGCGCCGTGGTCACCGGGCACACGGTGCACACCGGTGGGGGCGCCCTCGACCACCTCGACAAGCTCGTCGTGGGCGACTCGGTGCGCGTCCGCACGGACGCCGGCTGGATCCGGTACGTCGTGCAGCGCACCCAGATCTACTCCACCGAGCAGCTGGCCCGTGACGCCAAGGAGGTCTTCACCCTGGGTGGACCGGGCAGGCTCGTGCTGATCACCTGCGACGACTGGAACGGCGTGACGTACGAGTCGAACGCCGTGGTCTTCGCCGCACCGGTCGCCGACGAGCCCTCCGACGGCGCCGGGTAGGACGTTCCGGATGGCGGACCTCGCCGTCCCGCGGCGGTCCCCCTCGGGGAACATGGAGAGGCCTCGCGGCGTTGAGGTCCGCGAGCACCATTCCTGATCCGTTCCGAGGAGCGTCGTGTCCCTGCCCGCACTGGTCGAGCCGGCCGCCGAGCTGACCGTCGACGAAGTCCGTCGCTACAGCCGCCACCTGATCATCCCCGACGTCGGCATGACCGGCCAGAAGCGCCTGAAGAACGCGAAGGTCCTCGTCATCGGCGCCGGCGGGCTCGGCAGTCCCGCGCTGCTGTACCTGGCCGCGGCCGGGGTGGGCACCCTGGGCATCGCGGAGTTCGACGAGGTCGACGAGTCGAACCTGCAGCGGCAGGTCATCCACGGGCAGAGCGACGTCGGCAGGTCGAAGGCGCTCTCGGCGAAGGAGTCGATCGCCGAGACCAACCCGCTGGTCGAGGTGATCCTCCACGAGGAGCGGCTCGACAACGACAACGTGATGGAGGTGTTCCGGGGCTACGACCTCATCGTCGACGGCACCGACAACTTCGCGACCCGGTACATGGTCAACGACGCGGCGTACTTCCTCGGCATCCCCTACGTCTGGGGCTCGATCTACCGCTTCGACGGGCAGGCGAGCGTGTTCGCGCCCACCCTGGTCGAGGACGCACCCTGCTACCGCTGCCTCTACCCCGAGCCGCCGCCGCCGGGCATGGTCCCCAGCTGCGCCGAGGGCGGCGTGCTCGGCGTGCTGTGCGCGAGCATCGGCTCGATCCAGGTCAACGAGGCGATCAAGCTGCTGACCGGCATCGGTGACCCGCTGGTGGGCAAGCTGATGATCTACGACGCCCTCGAGATGGAGTACCGCAAGCTCAAGGTCCGCAAGGACCCCCACTGCGCGCTGTGCGGCGAGAACCCCACGGTCACCGACCTGATCGACTACGAGACGTTCTGCGGCGCGATCAGCGAAGAGGCCGCCGACGCCGCAGCCGACGCGACCATCTCGGTCGTGCAGCTCGAGCACATGCTCAAGGAGCGCGAGGAGGGCGCCCGCGACTTCGTGCTCGTCGACGTGCGCGAGCCCAACGAGTACGAGATCAACCGGATCCCGGGCGCCGTGCTCATCCCGAAGGGCGAGTTCCTCAACGGCACTGCCCTCGAGGAGCTCACCCGGCTCACGGGCGGCGACAAGCAGATCGTGCTGCACTGCAAGACCGGCGTGCGGTCGGCCGAGGCGCTGGCGATCGTCAAGGGCGCGGGCTACTCCGACGCCGTGCACGTCGGTGGCGGCGTCGTCGCCTGGGTCAACCAGGTCGACCCCTCGCAGCCGTCGTACTGAGCCAGCGGGCGGCGCTGCACGGATCCCGGGACCTGTCAAGCAAATCGCCCGAAAAGGGGCGAACTGGTCCACTCCGCAAAACGGGCTAAAGCGACAGAACGCCCCGGGATGCCGCACGCTGTTCCCATGCAGATCCAGCCCACCCGCAAGGGAGTTCTCGCCGCCGTCCTGGTCGGCCTCACGGCCGCCCTGGTCGTGCTCGGCGGTGCGACTGGTCCAGTGGCCGCGGTTCCGTTCAGCGCCGGCGCGAGCGCTGTCGGACCAGGGACCCAGCTGGTCACGGCCGGGCGGACGTGCACCGCGAGCTTCGTGTTCCGCGACTCCGGGAACCGCACCTACCTCGGGTACGCCGCCTCCTGCGCGACCCGCACCGCGGCGACGGGCAACCCCTGCGCCGCACGGCCGCTGCCGCTGGGCACCCGCGTCCGCCTCGCGGACCGCGGCCGGACCCTCGGCTACGGCGAGCTGCGCTACTCCTCGCTGCGGGCCCTGCGCCGCGCCGGAGTGGTCGACGCCGCCACGTGCGCGGCCAACGACTTCGCACTCGTCCAGATCCGGGGCACGCTGCGCCGCCAGGCGGACGCGACGATGCCCTACTGGGGCGGTCCGAGCGGGTTGGGGGAACTGCCCGCCGCCGGCACCACGGTCTTCGGCCTGACACGGCCGTCACCTGGTGCACGGACCCTGCCCCGCGCTGGTCAGGTCTCCGCTGGCGGCGGGGGTACGGCCACGGTGACCACGCCGCTCGCGAGCGGTCGAGCAGCGCGGGGCAGCGGTTTCCTCGACAGCGCCGGACAGGCGGTAGGGATCCTCACGACGTCGACCGCCACCGGTGAGAACACGGTCGTCAGCCTCGCGGACGCCGTCGCGTTCGCCTCCCAGCACGGAGTTCCCGGGCTGCGCATCGTCCACGGTCACGCGACGTTCACGGGGTCTGCGATCCTCTGAGCCGCAGCCCTGCGAGGAACGAGCAGGGCTGCGACGCGAAGAGGTCGAGCGAGCCTGCGGGTGAGCTTGCGAACCCGCAAGGGCGGGTCGAGACCTTGGGGTGTCTGCGAGGAACGAGCAGGGCTGCGACGCGAAGAGGTCGAGCGAGCCTGCGGGTGAGCTTGCGAACCCGCAAGGGCGGGTCGAGACCTTGGGGTGTCTGCGAGGAACGAGCAGGGCTGCGACGCGAAGAGGTCGAGCGAACCCGCCAGGGCGGGTCGAGACCAGGACGTGCCATCCTTCCTGCGTGGACGACGACTACGTCGAGCAGGTGCTGCGCGTCGTCGAGCAGGTGCCGCCGGGCCGCGTGACCACCTACGGGCTGATCGCCGAGGCTGTCGGCCACGGCGGTCCGCGGCAGGTCGGTGCAGTCATGGCGGCGTACGGCGGGCCGGTGCCGTGGTGGCGCGTCGTCCGCGCCGACGGCACCCTCCCGGACTCGCACGGACCCGAGGCGCGTCAGGCCTACCTCGCCGAAGGCACCCCGTTGCGCACCTCCGGCGCGGTCGACATCAGGGCCGCGGTCTGGCTCCCCGAAGACGGAGCAGAGGGCGGTCGGCACGGCTTCGACGAGCTCGGCTGAATCCACAGGCTGAGGCGAAAACGGTGGACAACCCGGTGGACAACCCACGTTTCCTGTGGACGGCGGAGCCGCATCTGTGGAGGACACGCCGAGCGGCGAGAATTCGCACAAATAGTTGGCGAAAGTCCCTTGCGCACGAGCTCCGGAGGGCATAGAACTCTCTCACGCGATCCCCTCGGGGAAAGCCGATCAGCTCGGAAGAGAAGGTCCAGCCGGCGGGGCAACTTGCCGGAGGTGGCGGTGATGAGCCACCGGGCCGGATCAGAGGAGCAGGTCGATCGAAGGAATCACCCGCAGATCACCTGAAGGGCCCGTGCAACTCATACTTGTGCGGGCCCTTCACCCTTTTCTGCACCGTTCCCCGACATCCTGCGGATCGCCGCCTCCCTGTCGGCGCCGAATGGTTGGGTGGAGCAGTGAGCAGCCCGTCCTACCACCTCGTGCCGCGACGTGCCGAGGTGACTGCGCCGCCGTCCCTGGACGCCGAGCAACGCCGGGTGGTCGAGCACGACGGGGGTCCGCTGCTCGTGCTCGCCGGGCCGGGCACCGGCAAGACGACGACGCTGGTCGAGGCGATCGTCGAGCGCATCGACGGCCGCGGCGTCGATCCGGAGTCGGTGCTGGCGCTCACCTTCAGCCGCAAGGCCGCCGAGCAGCTGCGCGACCGCGTGGCCGCGCGTCTCGACCGCACGACGTCGTCGATCCTGTGCGCCACCTTCCACTCGTTCGCCTACGGCCTGGTCCGCCGCTACTCCCCACCGGAGCTTTACGCCGAGTCGCTGCGCCTGCTGTCGGCGGCCGAGCAGGACGTCGTCCTGCAGCAGCTGCTCACCGATGCCCCGGAGTCGGTGCGGTGGCCCGACGGCTTCCGCGGCGCGGTCGGCACGCGCGGCTTCGCCCGCGAGGTCCAGGACACCCTGGCGCGCGCCCGGGAGCGCGGCCTCGACCCGACCACGCTTCGGGCTGTCGGCGAGCGCTCCGGCCATCCCGAGCTGGTGGCTGCGGGATGGTTCCTCGAGCAGTACCACGAGGTGCTCGACGCCGAGGGAGCGCTGGACTACGCCGACCTCATCCGGCGAGCCGGTCGCGTCGCCGACGACCACCGCGACGAGCTCCGCCGGCGCTACCGGCACGTCTTCGTCGACGAGTACCAGGACACCGACCCGAGCCAGGTCGAGCTGCTGCAGGCGCTCGCCGGCGACGGACGTGACCTGGTGGTCGTCGGTGACCCGGACCAGTCGATCTACGGCTTCCGCGGCGCGGAGGTCCGCGGCATCCTCGACTTCCCGGCCGTCTTCCCGCGCGCCGACGGCGCCCCGGCACCCGTCGTCGCGCTGCGCACCACTCGCCGGTTCGGGGCCAGGATGGCGACGGCGACCAGCCGCATCGCCTCGGCGATCGGCGTGTCGGGGTCGATCGACGCCGACACGTTCCGGGCCTTCCGCGCCCCCTGGCCCGATCCCCGGGCCCCGGCCGGGCGCGTCGAGGCGCACACCCACGACACGCCTCGCGCCGAGAGCGAGCACATCGCAGACCTGCTCCGCCGTGCCCACCTCGAGGACGGAGTCCCGTGGGCGCGGATGGCGGTGCTGGTGCGGTCGGGGCGCGCCACGATCCCGCCGTTGCGCCGGGCGCTGGTCGCCGCCGGCGTACCCGTGGAGGTGGCCTCCGACGACACTCCGCTGGTCCGCGAGCCGTCACTGCAGCCGCTGCTGGACGCACTGCGCGTGGTCGTCGGCGGCGCGGTCGAGGGCCACGCCGAGGCGCTGCTGCTCTCGCCGCTCGCGGGTCTCGACGCCCTCGAGCTGCGTGCGCTCGCCCGCGCCCTGCGTGCGCGCGAGAAGGTCGCCGCCGACGCGGAGGGCCGAGCGCCGCGGCCGTCACCGGTGCTGATGGAGCAGGCCGTCACCGGCACACTGACGGTCGAGTCCGGCGATCCGGGGGCGCCCAAGCTCGCTGCCTTCGTCGTCCTCCTGCAACGCGGGCGCGATGCGGTGGCGGACGGTCGCTCGGCCGAGGAGGTCTTGTGGGAGCTCTGGTCGGGCACGTCCTGGCCCGAGCGCCTGCGCCGTGCTGCGGCCGGCGGTGGCGCGGGCGCACGGCTCGCGCACCGCGACCTCGACGCAGTCTGCGCGCTGTTCGACGCGGCCGCGCGGATCGAGAGCAAGCGCGGCCACACCGCCGTCGACACGTTCCTGTCCACCCTCGTGGCCCAGGACATCCCCGGTGACACGCTGGCCGACCGGGGGGTGCGCGGGGAGGCGGTGCGGCTGCTCACCGCCCACCGGTCCAAGGGCCTGGAGTGGGACGTCGTGGTCGTCGCCCACGTCCAGGAGGAGTCGTGGCCCGACGTACGCCGTCGCCGGTCGCTCCTCGGGGGCGAGCGTCTCGCCCTCGACGGGCTGGAGCCGCCGATCCCGGTGTCCGCGATGCTCGCCGAGGAGCGCCGCCTGTTCTACGTCGCCTGCACTCGTGCGCGACGTCGGCTCGTGGTGACGGCGGTGGCTTCGCCGGAGGACGACGGCGAGCAGCCGTCGCGGTTCCTCCGCGAGCTCGGCGTCGAGGTCGTCCACCGGGCCGGCCGACCTGCGCGCCCGCTCTCGCTGGCCGGCGTGGTCGCCGACCTGCGGCGCACGGTCGCTGACCCTGCCACCGGCCCTGCGCTCCGCGACGCCGCGGCCCGTCGCCTCGCAAGGCTCGCGACGACGCGGACGGGCGAGCGGGTGCTGGCGCCCCAGGCAGACCCGGCCCGCTGGTGGGGCACGCGGGCGCCGTCGCACGCCGCAGGCCCGCTGCGGGAGAGCGACCGGCCGCTGCGGCTCTCGGCGAGCGACCTCGGCGAGATCGACGAGTGCGCGGCGAAGTGGTTCTTCGAGCGCGAGGCGGGCGGCTCGACGCTGTCGAACAGCTCGCAGGGGGTGGGCCTGATCGTGCACGCGCTCGCCGACCGGATCTCGCGCGACGAGCTGCCGGCCGATCCCGACGTCGGCGGGCTTCTCGACTACGTCGACCGGGTCTGGGACCAGATCACGTTCCGCACGCCGTGGGCCAAGGGTCGCGAGCGCGAGGCGCTGGCGCAGGCGCTCTCGCGGTTCGTGCGCTGGCACCTCGGCGATCGCCGGCGCACGCTGCTCGCCACCGAGCAGAGCTTCCTGACCTCCGTCGAGCTTCCCGACGGCGAGCAGGTCGAGCTGCGCGGCTTCGCCGACCGGCTCGAGGTCGACGGCGACGGAGGGCTGGTGATCGTCGACCTGAAGACGGGCAAGTACGCGCCGACCGGGCCGAAGGTCAGCGAGCACATCCAGCTCGGCCTCTACCAGTACGCCGCCCGCCACGGGGCGTTCGCTGAGGTCGCCGGCGACGCGCCGGTCAGCGGTGCGGAGCTGGTCCAGCTGCGTGCCGCCCCCGGCGACGACGCCAAGGTGCAGGTGCAACGCCCCGACGACCCCGGCCACACGGGCATGTCCGACCGGCTCGTCGAGGTCGCGGCGATGCTCCGCCGCGAGGAGTTCGTCGCCCACGCCGGCGACCACTGCCGCAACTGCACCTTCACGATCATCTGCCCGGTGAAGGGGTCCGGCACGGTGTTCGACCGATGAGCACCGTCACCGCTGCCGACGTCACGGCCGGACCCCGTTCCCCGCGTGAGCTGCAGCAGCTGATGCGCACCGACTACGCCGTCAGCGAGCAGCAGTGGGCGGCGATCTCGGCGCCACTCGAGCCCGCTCTCGTCGTGGCCGGCGCCGGCTCGGGCAAGACCTCGCTGATGGCGGCGCGAGTGGTCCAGCTGGTGGCCTCGGGGCTCGCCGAGCCGGGCCAGGTCCTCGGGCTGACCTTCACGACGAAGGCCGCTGCCGAGCTGCGCACCCGGATCCGGTCGGCGCTCACCGTCGCCGGCTTCCTCGACGACCCGGACGTCCTCGAGCCGACCGTCGCGACGTACAACTCCTACGCCGCGGGGCTGCTCACCGAGCACGGCCTGCGGATCGGCCACGAGCCGGACACCCGCGTGCTCGCCGATGCCTCCCGCTACCAGCTCGCTGCTCGCGTCGTGGCCCGGCACACCGGGCCCGTCCAGTTCCTCAGCGACCACCCGGAGACGGTCATCCAGTACGTCCTGGCCCTCGACAGCGCGATGAGCGAGCACCTCGTCGATGCCGGGCAGGTGCGCGACTTCGACGCAGGTGAGCGCCGCGGCTTCGTGGCGGCGATCGCGGAGGAGGAGGCCGGCGCCAACCGGTCGACCTACGTCAAGGCGTCGGCGCAGGCCGTCTCGGCGATCGACCGCCGCGCCGAGCTGCTCGACCTGGTCGCCGCCTACCGTGAGGCGAAGCGGCGGCACGGCGTGATGGACTTCTCCGACCAGATCGCCCTCTCGGCGCGGCTGGCCTCCGAGCAGCCCGACGTCTCGGCGCTCGAGCGCGACAAGTTCCGGGTCGTGCTGCTCGACGAGTACCAGGACACCTCGGTGGCGCAGGCGGTACTGCTCCGGCGGCTGTTCTCCGGTCCTGACGCCGATCACGGGCGTGGTCACCCGGTCACCGCGGTCGGCGATCCCAACCAGGCCATCTACGGCTGGCGGGGCGCGTCGGTCTCCAACATCGTCCACTTCGGCGACGACTTCCCGCGCGCCGGCGGTGCGGCCGACGTCGCGACGTACCCGCTCTCGGTCAACCGGCGCTCCGACCGGCGCATCCTCGAGACGGCAAACGAGCTCGCCGCCCCGCTGTACGCCGCCACGCCGGGCGTCGAGCCGCTCCGGCCGAAGCCCGAGGCAGGGCAGGGTGCCGTCACCGCGCTGGTCCACGAGCACGGCGCGGCCGAGCTGGCCTGGCTCACCGCCGAGGTCAGGCGGGCCCACGACGCGATGCCGACGCCGGCCTGGTCGGAGATCGGCGTCCTGGTCCGCGACAACGCCCATGCCGCAGAGGTGTTCGACGAGCTCAGCCGGGCCGACATCCCTGTCGAGATCGTCGGCCTCAACGGTCTCCTCCGGCTTCCCGAGGTCGCGGAGGTGGTGGCGACGCTGCGGCTGCTGCACGACGTCACCGCCAACGACGCGCTGCTGACCCTCCTCACCGGGCCGCGCTGGGCGATCGGTCCGCGCGACCTCGCGCTGCTCGGTCGCCGCGCCGCCGAGCTGGCCGGCGGTCGTCGCGGCCGCGGCCGCGCCAGTGACATCGTCGAGGAGCTCGACCGAGCGGTGTCCGGCCACGACCCCGCCGAGCTGGCCGCCCTGTGCGACGCGCTGGGTGACGCCGGCGAGCTCGCGTACTCCGCCGAGGCCCGTGAGCGGTTCGCGCTGCTGGCCACCGAGCTGCGCCACCTCCGCGGGCACGCCGGTGAGCCGCTCCTGGACCTGGTCCGACGCATCATCGACGCCTGCGGCATCGACATCGAGCTCGCGGCAGCGGTGAGCCCGGCGGCCGCCGCCCGCCGCGACAACCTCGACCTGTTCGTGAAGGCCGTCGCGGAGTTCTCCGCTGTCGACGGCGAGGTCACCCTGCCTGCCCTGATCGCCTACCTCACCGCCGAGGACGAGCTCGGCACCGGCCTGGACATCGCGACGCCGACCGAGGCCGACTCGGTGAAGCTGCTCACGGTGCACCGCGCGAAGGGGCTGGAGTGGGACGTCGTCTTCCTGGTGGGCGCGGGTGAGTCGCGGTTCCCGACGAAGACACCGCGGCCGCTGTGGACCAGCAGCCCGTCGGTGCTGCCCAACCCGCTGCGCGGCGACGCGCGAGACCTCGCCCGCCTCGACGGCTACGACAAGGCCGCGTTGGAGCGGTTCCGGGCCGACTCGCGGGCGGTCGACCAGGCCGAGGAGCTGCGCCTCGGCTACGTGGCGTTCACCCGGGCCCGGCACGAGATGTCGGTGTCGTCGTACCTCTGGGGCTCGCGGGCCACCCCGTTCGGCCCGTCGCCGTACCAGGAGATCGTGCGCGAGTGCCTGGCGGGCTGGGGCGAGCTGCCGGAGCCGTGGTTCGAGAAGCCGCCGGCGAAGACGACCAACCCGTACGCCGACGCGGGCCAGCTGGCGCCGTGGCCGGTGACCGCCCGCACCGAGGAGTCACAGCTCCGGGTGCGGGCCGCTGCCGTGGTCCGCGAGGCGATCGAGCGGCAGGCACACCCGGACGAGGAGCCTGAGGACCTCGACACCGTCGAGGCGTCGCTGGTCGCGCAGTGGGACGCCGACATCGAGCGCCTGCTCGCCGAGGCTGTCGCCGAGCACGCCTCGGTGGTCGAGGTGCCGATGCCGGCGAGCCTCTCGGCGACCTCGCTGGCGCGTCTGCGCGACGACCCCGAGGGCTTCGTCGGGGAGCTGGTCCGGCCGATGCCGAAGCGGCCCTCGCCCGCGGCGCGCTTCGGGACCCGGTTCCACGCGTGGGTCGAGGCGCGCTTCGGCCAGCAGCAGGTCATCGATCCCGACGAGCTCCCCGGCCGCGCAGACGCCGGCATCGAGGATGCGCGTGACCTCGAGCAGCTGGTGACCAGCTTCGAGGCCGGTCCGTTCGGCGACCGCGTGCCCCACGCCGTGGAGGCGCCGTTCGCCCTCGTCCTCGCCGGCCAGGTCGTCCGCGGGCGCATCGATGCCGTGTACGCCGAGCCCGACGGCCGCTGGCTGGTCGTCGACTGGAAGACCAACCGCGAGCAGACCGCCGATCCGCTGCAGCTCGCGATCTACCGGCTGGCCTGGGCCGAGCTGGTCGGTGCACCCCTCGACCACGTCGATGCGGCGTTCCACTACGTCCGCACGGGTGCGACCGTCCGGCCCGCTGCTCTGGCCGACCGGCCTGCGCTCGAGCAGCTGGTCGAGGGTTAGCCCACCGCCGCCAGGGCGATCTCCACCATCGCGCCGAAGCTCTGCTCGCGCTCGAGCGCCGTCGTCTCCTCGCCGGTGACGATGTGGTCCGAGACCGTGCAGATCGTCAGCGCCTTGCGGCCGAACGCTGCAGCGAGGGTGTAGAGCGCCGAGGCCTCCATGTCGACTGCCAGGACGCCGTGCTCGACCATCGGCTTCATCAGCTCGGCGCGTGGCCAGTAGAAGCTGTCGGTCGAGAAGATGAGCCCCACGTGGGGCGACAGGTCACGTGCAACGGCGGCGTCATGGGCCGCCCGCAGGAGCCCGAAGTCCGCGACCGGCGCGTAGTCGAGCCCGTGGAAGCGCTGCTGGTTCATGCTCGAGTTCGTGCAGGCACCGGACGCGAGCACCAGGTCGCGCAGGGCGAGCTCCTCCGTGAGCGCGCCGCAGGAGCCGACCCGCACGATCGCCTGCACGTCGTACTCCGCGAAGAGCTCGTTGACGTAGATCGCCATCGACGGCTGGCCCATGCCGGAGCCCTGCACCGACACCGGCTGCCCCTTCCAGGTGCCGGTGAAGCCGAGCATGCCGCGCACCTCGCTGTAGCAGGTCGCGTCCTCGAGGAACGTCTCGGCGATCCACTTGGCCCGCAGGGGATCGCCGGGAAGCAGGACCGTGGGTGCGACCTGACCCGGCTGGGCCGCGATGTGGGTGCTCATGGACGCGAAGATATCGGTGGGCAGCCGTCACCCCGGGGGAGCTAGCCTGCGAGCCATGACCGATCTCGAGCCGATCTCGTTGCCCTCGACGTCCGCGGGCTGGGCGGAGTGGCTGCAGGAGCGCGGCCGCGGCTCGCTGCGTACGGCGGCCGACCAGGTCGCGGCGCTGAAGGACGCAGAGCCCGGTGACACCGCGATCCTCCAGGTGTGGAACGACGCGGCGATCGCCCAGGCGAACGCGTTCGCGGTGACCGGCCTGATGTCCTCGGTCCACCCCGACCCGGACATCATCGAGCTGGCCGAAGCCATCGAGGTCGAGGCGCGTCGCTTCAGCAGCGACCTCCACCTCGACCGGGCCGTGTTCGAGCAGCTCTCCAGCGTCCGGACGGACCCGCTCGACGAAGGCGCCTGGCGGATGCTCACCGATGCGCTGAGGAGCTTCCGCCGCGCCGGGGTGGAGCTCGACGACCGGACCCGCGACCAGCTGCGCGGTCTCAACGAGCGCGAGACCGAGCTGGGGCAGGCCTTCACGCGCAACATCCGCGACGGCCGGCGTGAGGCGCTGGTGCCCCGTGAAGCTCTCGACGGGCTTCCCCCGGACTTCGTCGAGGCCCATCCGGTCGATGCCGAGGGCCGGGTGCAGATCACGACCGAGTACCCCGACGTCCATCCCTTCCTGACGCACAGCCGCGACGCCGACGCACGTCGCGCTGTGGCGATGGAGTACTTCAACCTCGCCTGGCCCGAGAACGACGGCGTCCTGCGTGACCTGCTCCGCCTCCGCGACGACAAGGCGCGACTGCTCGGCTATCCCAGCTGGCCCGACTTCGACGCCGAGGTCAAGATGATCGGCAGCGGCGCCGCGATCGAGAAGTTCGTCGACGGCATCGCAGCAGAGGCCCTGGACGCCGGCCGACGCGACCTCGCCGTGCTCGAGGCGCGGGGTGCGAAGGAGGGCATCGACCGCATCGACCTGTCCAGCTGGCGCTACTGCTTCGAGGCGGTCAAGCGCGAGCAGTACGGCGTCGACGGGCAGGAGGTGCGCCGCTACTTCGACTTCGCCAAGGTGCACCAGGGCCTGCTCGACGTGACCGGACGACTCTTCGGCCTCACCTACGAGCGGGTCGACGCACCGACCTGGCACGACGAGGTGACGACGTACGACGTGCACCTGGCCGGGCCCGACGGATCCCGCAGCCGCATCGGGCGCATCCACCTCGACCTGCACCCGCGCGACCGCAAGTACAACCACGCGGCCCAGTTCGACCTCGTCCCCGGCGTGCGCGACCGCCAGCTGCCCGAGGGCGTCCTGGTGTGCAACTTCAACCGTGGGCTGATGGAGCACCACGAGGTGGTGACGCTGTTCCACGAGTTCGGCCACCTGATGCACCACGTGCTCGCCGGCGGTCACGAGTGGGTGCGGTTCTCCGGCGTGGCCACCGAGTGGGACTTCGTCGAGGCACCGTCGCAGATGCTCGAGGAGTGGGCGTGGGACGCCGCCGTGCTGCAGCTGTTCGCACACGACGCCGACGGGCAGCCCATCCCCGCGGAGCTCGTGCAGCGGATGCGCGCCGCCGACGAGTTCGGCAAGGGCTTCCTGGCGCGCACCCAGATGTTCTACGCGGCGATGTCGTACAAGCTCCACATGGAGGTGCCCGAGGACATCACCAGGAGGATGTTCGAGCTCTACCCGGAGTACAGCCTGGTCGCGCCGCTCGAGGGCACCCACTTCCACTGCGGCTTCGGCCACCTGGAGGGCTACGGCTCCGGCTACTACACCTACATGTGGTCGCTGGTGATCGCGAAGGACCTCTTCAGCGCGTTCCGGAGCGACGACCTGCTCGCGACCGACGTCGCCCAGCGCTACCGCGACGCGGTCCTCGTCCCAGGCGGCTCCAAGGACGCCGCCGACCTGGTCGAGGACTTCCTCGGCCGGCCGTACAACACCGAGGCGTTCTCGGCATGGCTGAACAGGTGAGCGGCGACGCGGCCGAGGGCCAGCGGCCGATCGGCGGGCCCGTGCGCATCGCCCTGTCCCGGCACGCGCACGACCGGATCGCCGACCGGCGCGTCGACGAGGCCTGGTTCGCGGAGAAGTGGCGTGACGAGTCGACACGCGTCCTGGTGATCGCGGGCACGCGCTTCCAGGTCGTCGACGGCCGGGTGCCCTGGGTCTCGCCGGAGGAGGCGCCCGAGGGCCTCCCGGTCCTGCTCGGGGACCTCGACGGCGTCGTGCACTTCGCCGTGATCCTCGGAGCCGAGGCCGCAGGCGACGACTGGACCGGCCTGCGCGGCGTGGTGCAGCACGTCGGGGAGGAGGAGGCGGCGCTGGTCGTGCACGCGGTCGGCGTCGCGGAGTGGCTCTTCGCCACCCGGCACTGTCCGCGCTGCGGCGGCGCGCTCGAGCCTCGGCAGCTCGGGCACGTGCTGCACTGCACGGTCTGCGGGCGGGAGGAGTTCCCGCGCACCGACCCGGCCGTGATCATGGTGGTCGTCGACGGTGAAGCGCCGGACGACCGCTGCCTGCTCGGCCGGCACCCCGACTGGCCGCCCGGTCGCTACTCGACGCTCGCCGGGTTCGTCGAGCCGGGGGAGTCCATCGAGCAGGCGGTGCGCCGGGAGGTTCTCGAGGAGTCCGGCATCCGGGTCGGTGAGGTGAGCTACTTCGGCAGCCAGCCGTGGCCGCTGCCGCGCAGCCTGATGGTCGGCTGCATCGCCCTCGCGGAGTCCACGGAAGTCTCGGTCGACGGCGAGGAGATCGAGGACGCGCGCTGGTTCAGCCGCGCGCAGATGAAGGCGGAGGCCGAGGCCGGCACCCTGGTGCTGCCCGGCGGCATCTCGATCTCGCGGTCGCTGGTGGAGCACTGGTACGGCGGGCCGCTCCCGGGGCAGTGGTGAGACTGATCATCGAGGGGCACCACCTCCCGGGGCGCACCTGCGGGCAGTACGCCGACGTGCACGTCGGCGTCCAGGTCGGTCGGCTGCCGACGGAGGTGGTGCCGGCCGACGCAGACCGGGTCCGCTGGGACCTCGAGATCGAGGTCTCCGACCGCGACGGCCTGCCGGACTTCCGGGGGCCGGCGGTCCAGGGCCGGCGGGGCGAGCGCTTCGTGTACCTCACCTGGGGAGAGGGCTCGGGCGACGACTTCGCGATGTTCCGGCGCGCCAAGCTGATGCTGGCCGACATTCCGCAGCCGTACGCCGAGCAGGTCACCGCCCGGATCCACCTGACCGACGAGTGCGGCCACGCCCGCTGCGCCCGGCTCGGGCCGCCTGCCCTCAGCTGGGCCTGATCGCCGCGGCACTGGTGCCCGAGGTCGTTCTCTGACTAGAGTCAGAGAATGGAGCACTCCGGCGGGAGCCACACCGCGACTCTCCGCCGGTTCAACCGCACCTACACCCAGCGGGTCGGGGCCCTCGACGACTCCTACCTCGGGCTGGGCTGGCCGCTCGGCGCCTCGCGGCTGATCTTCGAGATCGGGGAGGCGGGGACCACCGCCCGCGAGCTGCGCGAGCGGCTCGACCTCGACTCCGGCTACCTCAGCCGGCTGCTCCGCCGTCTCACCCGCGCCGGCGTCGTCGAGGTCGGGCCCGATCCCGCCGACCGGCGCCGCCGGCTCGTCGCGCTGACGCCCGCGGGCCGGACGGTACGCCGAGACCTCGACCGTCGCTCCGAGGAGCGCGCCGCCGCGCTGATCGCCCCGCTCAGCGACCGCCTTCGCGCCCGACTCTCCGATGCGCTGGAGACGGCGGACCTGCTGGTCCGCGCGGCGACGGTGCACCTGCGCACGGTCAGCCCCACCGACCGCGCGGCCCTGCAGGCGGTCGGCCGCTACTTCGCCGAGCTGGACCAGCGGTTCCCCGGTGGGTTCGACCGCGGCGACGCGAGCGCGAGCGACACCGCGGCGATGACACCTCCTGCCGGAGTGTTCGTGGTCGCGACCAGCGACGGCGAGGCGGTCGCGTGCGGCGGCGTGCAGCAGATCGCGCCGCACGTCGGCGAGGTCAAGCGGATGTGGGTGCACGCCGACTGGCGAGGTGCCGGGCTCGGGTCGAGGATGCTCGGCCACCTCGAGGACCGGGCGCGGGAGCTCGGCCACCGGCAGGTCAACCTGGACACCAACAGCACGCTGGTCGAGGCGATCGCGATGTACCAGCGCGCCGGCTACCGGCCGGTCGAGCGCTACAACGACAACCCGTACGCCGAGGCGTTCTTCGCCAAGGAGCTCTAGACGACCGGGTCCAGGGCGCCTCAGGCAGCCAGGTCGGCGAGCTTCGCCTTCACCTGCGCGAGGGAGGGGTTGGTCTGCGCGGTGCCGTCGGGGAAGAGCAGGGTCGGGACCGTCTGGTTGCCGCCGTTCACCGACATCACCAGCTCCGCAGCGGCGGGCTCACGCTCGATGTCGACGACGTCGTACACGATGCCCTCACGGTCCAGCTGGCTCTTCAGCCGGTGGCAGTAGCCACACCACGGGGTCGAGTACATCGTGAACTGCACGGACTGCTGGCCGGACATCGGGATTGTCGCTCCTCGCAACTAGGCTTCGTGAAGTCCAACCGACACGTGGGGGGAATCATTCCGATGGGTGCCGCCATCAGCTCCGGCCGTCTGCTCGAGGCGCTCGATCCCGAGCAGCGCCAGGTGGCGGAGGCGTTGCGCGGACCGGTGCGGGTGCTGGCCGGCGCCGGCACCGGCAAGACCCGGGCGATCACCCACCGGATCGCGTACGGCGTGGCCACCGGCACCTACAACCCCGCCGAGGTGCTCGCAGTCACCTTCACCACGCGGGCTGCCGGCGAGATGCGGGGCCGGCTCCGGACGCTCGGCGCCCCCGGGGTGCAGGCGCGCACGTTCCACTCCGCCGCGCTGCGCCAGCTGCGCTGGTTCTGGCCGAAGGTCTACGGCGGCGAGCCGCCGCAGCTGATCGAGTCGAAGATCCCCGTGGTCGCCGGCGCTGCCCGGCGCAACCGCATCCAGGTCGACCAGGGCACGCTGCGCGACCTCGCCAGCGAGATCGAGTGGGCCAAGGTCAGCAACGTCCGCCCCGACGACTACGAGCGGGTCGCCCCGTCGCGCCACCGCGAGGTGAGCGGCCTCGACGCGGCCTCGGTGGCCCACGTCTTCGGCACCTACGAGGAGCTCAAGCGCGAGCAGGGCCGGATGGACATGGAGGACGTCCTCCTCATCGCGGCGGCGCTGATCTCGGAGGATGACCGGGTGGCCTCCTCGGTGCGCCAGCAGTACAAGTGGTTCGTCGTCGACGAGTACCAGGACGTCAGCCCGATCCAGGCGACCCTCCTCGACCTCTGGCTGGGTGGTCGCGACGAGATCTGCGTGGTCGGTGACCCCGCGCAGACCATCTACTCGTTCGCCGGTGCGCGTGCGGCGTACCTCCACGAGTTCACCCGCACGCATCCGGGAGCCACCACCGTCGAGCTGGTCCGCAACTACCGCTCGACACCGCAGGTGATCGAGGCGGCCAACCACCTGCTCAAGGGCCGCACGGCCACGGCGGCCTCCGGTGCGGTCACGCTGCGTGCCCAGCAGCCCGCCGGCGACCCGGTCGCCTGGCGCGAGCTCCCCGACGAGGTCGCCGAGGCGGAGGCCGTCGCGGACGACATCGTCGCGCTGCAGCGCGCGGGCGTGCCGCTGCGCGACATGGCGGTGCTGTTCCGCATCAACGCCCAGTCCGAGAGCTTCGAGGAGGCGCTGGCGGCGCACGCGATCCCCTACGTCATGCGCGGCGCCGCACGGTTCTTCGAGCGGCCCGAGGTCCGGCAGGCACTCGCGCTCCTCAGGGCGAGCCTCCGGGCCGGTGAGGCCGCTCGTGACGACCTGGTCAACCAGGTCAGGGCCGTCCTCGCCGGCATGGGCTGGTCGTCCGAGGCGCCCGCCTCGCGAGGGCAGGCGCGCGACCGGTGGGAGTCGCTGGCGGCGCTGGTCTCCCAGGCCGAGGAGTACGCCGCCGCCGACCTCGCTCCGACGCTCGAGGGCTTCGTCGCCGAGCTCGACCGGCGTGCGCACGAGCAGCACGCGCCGGTCGCGGAGGGGGTGACGCTCGCGACGCTGCACGCAGCGAAGGGGCTCGAGTGGGACGCCGTCTTCCTGGCAGGACTGCAGGACGGCTCCATGCCGATCACCTACGCGGTCACCGCGGAGGCGATCGAGGAGGAGCGTCGGCTGCTCTACGTCGGTGTGACCCGCGCCCGCAAGCACCTCACCTTGTCGTGGTCGCTGGCCCGCAACCCCGGTGGGCAGGCGCGCCGCAAGCCGTCGCGCTTCCTCGCCGGGATGCGCCCGGAGTCGGTCACCGACCGGCCGGCGGCCCCGACCGGCGCCAAGCCGGGTCGCCGCGCGAAGGCCTCGATCTGCCGCCTGTGCCGGCGGCCGCTGGCCTCCGCGAAGGAGCGCAACCGCGGCTACTGCTCGGACTGCCCGCTGCCCTACGACGAGACGCTGTTCGAGTCGCTCAAGCAGTGGCGCCGGCAGCGCGCGGAGGCCGAGAGCGTCCCGGCGTTCGTGGTGTTCTCCGACGCGACCCTCGAAGCGCTTGCCGAGGTGCGCCCCGGTGACCGCACGGCATTGATGCGGATCAACGGGATCGGCGCCACCAAGCTCGAGCGGTACGCCGACGACGTGCTCGCCGTGCTGGCCGGACAACCCTCCGGGGACCCGCCGGCAAAATGATTTGCGCGCCCGCGAGGGCGGGCGTAGTTTACGGACCACGCCAAACGCGCAGACGGCTCTGACACGGCCGGCGCCCGATGCCTCGGAGGAGGTGCACGACACATGAAGAACAACGCCTACTGGCTCAACGAGACCGTGGTGCGGTCGACGCTCGTCGTGCCCACCCACGGTTTTGGCATGGGTGACGTCTGCCCGCAGGCCGCCGGCTTCTCCGCCGCCACGCCGATGCGCAAGCGCCAGCTCGATGCCATCACGGCCACCCCGGTTGCGACCCGCACGCCTTGGAGTCCACCAGTCACATGAGTCCCACTCATCGACCGGCACCTCCAAGGCCGCGGAACCCGAACCAAGGGATCCGCGGCCTTCTTGTTTCTCAAGACCGCCGCGGAGCTCCGAGACACAGATTTCCCGAAGCGATCGACATCAGGAGAAGGAGGTGACAGATGAGTACGAGCGTTCTGGACTCCAGAGGAGTCGACGAGGAGCAGCTGCCGTGTCGCGCGAACGACGCTGAGCTGTTCTTCGCCGAGTCACCCAGCGACGTGGAGCTCGCGAAGACTCTCTGCCAGGGCTGCCCCGTGCGGGCCGAGTGCCTGGCAGGAGCCCTCGAGCGACGCGAACCGTGGGGCGTCTGGGGTGGAGAGCTCTTCCTCCAGGGAGTAGTGATCCCCCGCAAGAGGCCACGCGGCCGGCCGCGCAAGAACCCCGTGGCGGCCTGAGCCCCACCGAGCACCGAAGGACCACCGACAAGCCATGACCACCCACTTTGATCGGAGCAAGAAGATGAGTTTCCTCGCAGAGGACCTGGCCCGGGCGCATATGCGCTCGCGCCTCGAGCAGGCGCGGATGGCACAGCGCGGGCACCAGCTCGCCGCCGCTCGGCGCCTCTCCCGCAAGGCGGAGCGCGCCGCAGCCCAGGCGCGCCTCGCCCTCGCCCGCGTCATCTGAGCAGAAGCGCACCACCTGACTTCTCGTCGATCGCGGGAAGGAACCGCCGCCCGACCTCCCGGTCGGGCGGCGGTTTCGCGTTCGCGCTGTCGTACGGTGGCCCCATGGCGACGGTCGCGTGCGCGTTCTGCGGCAAGCAGGCCGACGAGGAACCGCCCCCGCTGACCTGGACGTCGGCGGTCGAGCTGGGCCGGACGAAGTGGTTCTGCGACACCTGCTCGCGCGAGCACCTGCGCGCCATGGAGTCCAAGCTCGACTCCGAGTGGTGGTGAGGGACCGGGGCGCTCAGGCGCCGAGGTCGAACCCGGGGAGCGACTCCTGGAGGATCTCCCGGAACGGGATCGTCGCCCCGAGCTGGCTGAGCACGCCCACACCCCCCACCCAGGTGCGGTGGATGAGCAGGTACGCCGGCGGCAGGTTGAGCCGCAGCATCACCGGGTAGGCGTCGCCGCGCGGGTCGTTGACCCGCTTGAACTGCTCCTGCATCCAGGCCCGGGAGAACGTGAACGACTCGACCTTCGCCGGCTCCACGAACGGCGAGAGGTAGCTCCGGAGCCGGTCGGCGTCGATGGTGACGTTGTCCTTGATGAACCCTTCGGCGCGCAGCTCGCCGATCAGCTGCTCGTAGTCGTCGAGGCAGGCGATCCGGATGAGCGTGCCGAGGGTGTGCGGCAGGCCGCGCCCGGGCAGCCGCGCGACCGCGCCGTAGTCGAGCACGCCGAGCCGGCCCGGCGCCCCGTCGGGCGTGGGCAGCAACCGGAAGTTCCCGGGGTGCGGGTCGGCGTGCAGCATCCCGGTGCGGGCGGGCGCGCCGAAGAGGAACCGCACGTACGCCTCGCCGTAGTGGTCGCGCTCGGCCTCGGTGCCCTCGCGGATGACGTGTGCGAGCGAGGCCGGGCTGTCGAGCCACTCGCTGACCAGCACCTGCTCGGTGCCGGCCAGCACGCCCGGGACCGCGATGTCGGGATCGTCGGCGTACTCCGCGGCGAAGACCCGCTGGGCCTCGGCCTCCAGGTGGTAGTCGAGCTCCTCCTCCACCCGGGCCTGCAGCTCGGCGACCAGCGGCTTGACGTCGATGCCGGGGAAGGCGGGGCCGAGGCCCCGCGCCACCCGCGCGAGCTGGCGCAGGTCGTTGCGCAGCGCGTCGCCGGCGCCGGGGTACTGCACCTTGACCGCGGCGTCGTGACCGTCCCAGCGTGCCCGATGGACCTGCCCGATGGACGCGGCCGCCGCCGGCACCGGATCGAGATCGGTGAGGTGGTCTGCGTAGTCGTCGCCGAGCTCGCGGGCGAGGATCTCGCGCACGGTGATCGTCGGCATCGGCGGCGCGGCGTCCTGCAGCCGGGTCAGGTGCTCGCGGTACGGCGCCGCCACGTCGTCGGGCAGGGCCGCCTCGAAGACCGACATCGCCTGGCCGACCTTCATCGCGCCGCCCTTGAGCTCACCGAGCGTGCGGAAGAGCTGCTCCGCGGTGCGCTGCTGCAGCTCGCTGAGGACGGCCTCGGCCGGCGCGCCCCCGAGCCGCTTGCCGAGGCCCAGGGCGCTGCGGCCGGCGTACCCGAGGGGCAGCGCGGCCAGCCGCGCCGTCCGGGTGACGGCGTTGCGCGGAGTGCTCACATGGCCATTGTGCGGGACGAGTGTTCGATCGGCAGCCAGCAGCACCCGCATCCGGGGTGTCGCCGCCACTCTGCCTGGGTCACCGACGACAGCGTGGCGGACAGCTCGAGGGTGGTCGACCACGTCGACGGGCGCTCGCCCTCGGCGAGGGAGACCAGGTCGCGCACGGCCCAGGCGAGCGCAAGCGTGGCCAGTGCGGTGTCGACGGGCTCGGCCACGCCGTCGCGGCGGTCGTCGCGGGCGCGCGCGTGGCCGGCAGCCAGTACGGCGGCCCGCGGGTCGTCCTCGGCCCGATGAGCGTCCAGGCAACGCAGGCAGGCGGTCAGGCCCGGCTCGACGAAGGGACCGACGACCGCCTCGCCCTCGACCATCCGGACGGCGAGGTGGGCAACCCCGGCGCGAACCCACCGGTCGACCCGGTCGCGGTCGAGCTCACCGACGGAGAGGACCAGCACGGCAGTGGGCTCCGGATCGGGAGCGTCCACGACCCGGAGCCCGGCGGCCCTCAGCAGGGGCAGGGGGTCGACGTCGCCGAGGGCGCCCTGCACCAGGACGGTCGCCCGCTGCCGGGCGGCGAGCCGGTCGCGGTAGCCGGCGGGATCCCGCAGCGCCGCCGCGGCGACGTCGCCGTCGGCGATGCCGGGCGCGACCAGACCGGTGGCGTCGACCAGCACGGGTGCGAGCGCTCCGAGGACCTCACGGGTCCCGGCGTCCTCGGGCGGCACCTCTCCACGGACGAGGTGGCCGAGCGTGCGGCGTACCGGCTCGGTGTCGGGCAGGAGCACACGCCGCTGTGCCGCCAGGCCCACCTGCAGGAGGGACCGGGAGCGACGCACCACTCGTAACCCGGGCGCCAGCACCAGTCGCATGCCGTCCGACGCTAGGCGACCGGGAGCACGCGCGCGAACCGTCCTCCACAGCCTGCGGACGTGCGCAACGGCGGACCCACCGAAGTGGGTCCGCCGTTGCGTGGTTGGTCGGTGGGGGTCAGGCCCGGCCGAGGATGCGGTTCAGCTTCGTGCCGCACACGGGGCAGGTGGCCTTCGCCATCTTCGTGCCCTTGTCGTTGACCTCGATGTGGCCCTCGGCCTCACGCTTTTCCTTGCACTTCACGCAGTAGAACTCGCCGCTCCAGCTCTCCGCCATGACGGCCTCCTTGATCGATGTTGCTCTGGTCGTCGCGGCGGGAGTCTGGGGGAAGACCCGCCGGGGTCCGGCTCGGACCAATTCGACCCTAGACCACACGCCCACGCATTCCGTGCACCGGGACCCCCGTTCGGAGCGTGTCCTTTTCGGGCTACTCTCCGCTCATGGCGCCCGAATCAGAGCCCGTGACCCACCTCCGGCTCGAGCGTCCGAGCCCCGGCGTGGCCCGCCTGGTGCTCGACAACCCGGCCCAGCGCAACGCGATGTCGGAGGAGATGACCCGTTCCTGGGTCAGCGCGATCGAGCAGCTGGCCGTCGACCGCGATCTCCGTGTGGTGGTGGTCACCGGCGCCGGCAGCGCGTTCTGCTCCGGCGGCGACCCGCGCTGGATCGCGGGGGAGCCGGATGCCCCCGTCGACCGGCTGCGCACGCGCATGATCGCCTTCTACCGCGCCTGGCTAACCATCCGCGCCCTCGAGGTGCCCACGATCGCCGCGCTGAACGGCCCTGCCGTCGGCGCGGGTCTGTGCCTCGCACTGGCCTGTGACCTCCGGTACGCCGCCGCGAGCGCCCGGCTCAGCGTGCCGTTCGTGCGCCTGGGCATGAACCCCGGCATGGCGGCGACCCACCTGCTGCCCGACGTCGTCGGCGCGGCGACCGCCCGGGAGCTGCTGCTCACCGGGCGCCGGGTGGACGCCGAGGAGGCGCTCCGCATCGGGCTGGTGAGCCGGGTGTTCGAGGACGCCGACTTCGCCACGGAGGTCCAGGCGATCGCCGAGGGGATCGCCGCGACCGCGCCGATCGCCAGCCGGTACACGACCGTGGCGCTGCGCGGAGGCGGCCACCGCGACCTGGAGTCCGCCATCCAGTGGGAGGCGCTGGCACAGCCGATCACGCTGGCCACCGAGGACCTCCAGGAAGGCGTCCGGGCGGCGAAGGAGAAGCGGCCGCCCCAGTTCCGCGGCGTCTGAAAGGGTCTCGACCCGCCGATGCGGGTTCGCACGCTCACCCGCAGGCTCGCTCGACCTCTTCGCGTCGAGACGCCGCTCGTCCCTCGCGGCCTCTCGGCTCAGACAAGAGACCCCCGACGGCCGCCGCTGGGTGCTTGCCTTCCCCTTGCGAGCACTTCCCGGCGAACATCGGGGGCCTGATCCGTGGGACCCGTCTGCGGGTCGATCGGCGTCGTTTCTGCGTCTCTTTCTGGGCGCCACGCTAGGCGAGGCCCCCGGCACGGTCAATCCGGCGTACAGGTGCTGGCTGGACCGCTTCTCCACGACCTGTGGATAACCCTGTGGACAACGTGTGGACAGGCCGTCCGGCGCTGTGGATCACGCGGCAGCTGGGCCGAAGTGGGGAGAATCGCTGCCATGGCATCCCCGACCGCAGCCCCGTACGACGAGGGCCCGGTCGCGGCCCTGCGCCGGATCGCGTTCCTGCTCGAGCGCAGCCGGGCCGAGACCTACAAGGTCAAGGCCTTCCGCGCGGCCGCGGCGACCATCCTCCCGCTGGGCGCCGACGAGGTCGCCACCCGCGTGCGCGAGGGCACGCTGCGCGAGCTCGGCGGGATCGGGGCCTCGACCGCCGAGGTGATCGAGGCCGCGGTCGCGGGCCGTACGCCGGACCGGCTGGCGCGCCTCGAGCAGGAGTTCGGCGGCACGCTCGTCGACGGCGGCGACGGCATCCGGTCGGCGCTGCGCGGCGACCTGCACTCGCACAGCGACTGGTCCGACGGTGGCTCACCCATCGAGGAGATGGCGTTCACCGCGATGGAGCTCGGCCACGAGTACCTGGTGCTCACCGACCACTCGCCCCGCCTCAAGGTGGCCAACGGGCTGTCGATCGCGCGGCTCACCCAGCAGCTGGAGGTCGTCGACGCGATCAACAGCCACCTGGTTTCGACAGGCTCAACCACCGGCAGCGGGTTCCAGGTGCTCAAGGGCATCGAGGTCGACATCCTCGACGACGGCTCGCTGGACCAGACCGACGAGATGCTCGCCCGGCTCGACGTGCGAGTGGCCTCGGTGCACTCGAAGCTCGCGATGGAGCCCGACGCGATGACGCGGAGGATGACCACCGCCGTCGCCAACCCGTACACCAACGTCCTGGGCCACTGCACCGGCCGGCTGGTCACCGGCAACCGCGGCGTGCGGGCACAGTCGCAGTTCGACGCGCGCGCCGTCTTCGAGGCGTGTGCGGCTCACGGCGTCGCGGTCGAGATCAACGCGCGCCCCGAGCGCAGGGACCCGCCGACGAAGCTGCTCCAGCTGGCCATCGACATCGGCTGCCTGTTCTCGATCGACTCCGACGCGCACGCGCCGGGACAGCTGGACTTCCAGGTCTACGGCTGCGCACGTGCCGAGGAGCTGGGGCTCGATCCGGAGCGGATCGTCAACACGTGGCCGGCCGACCGGCTCCTCGCCTGGGCCGGGGCCGCTGACGCCGGCTGACGTGCAACTGCTGTGTCTGCACGCTTTTTGGGGGCGCACGGGGGTAATTTCTGGCCATGAACCGGCCAGAGGTGGAGGTGCGGCGCTCGCACCGGCGCACGCGCACCGTGTCGGCGTACCGCAAGGACGGCAAGGTCATCGTGATGATTCCCGCCCGGTTCACCCGGGCCGAGGAGTCCGAGTGGGTCGACACCATGCTGGTCAAGCTCGCGCGCAACGACCAGCGTGGCCGGCGCACCGACGAGCAGCTGATGCGGCGTGCGCGGGAGCTGAGCCGCGAGTACCTTCACGGCCGGGCGGTCCCGGCCTCCGTGCGCTGGGTCTCCAACATGACCACGCGCTGGGGTTCGTGCACCACGGGTGAGGGCACGATCCGGCTCTCCGACCGGCTGCGCACGATGCCCACCTGGGTGATCGACTACGTGCTCCTCCACGAGCTGGCCCACCTGATCGAGCCCAACCACGACGCCCGCTTCTGGGGCTGGGTCGACCAGTTCCCGAGGTCCGAGCGCGCGAAGGGCTACCTCGAGGGGATCGCGGCGGCCGCCAACCTCGAGCTCGAGGCCTGCGACTGAGCGGTTTCGTCAGGCGCGACCACCGGGGCGCACGCGGGCGCGGGCCAGCCGGATCAGGTCGAGCATGTCGGGCTCGTCGGTGGGGACGTCGTCGACGGGGAACCACTGCAGGTCGAGCGACTCGTCGCTGACCACCGGCTCGGTGGTCTCGCCGAGCCGCGCCAGGAACCGTACGTCGAAGTGGCGGACGGTCCCGCGGGGGTCGCAGAAGCCGACCTCGTGGAGCGACAGGTGGACCGGATCGGGGTCGACGGTCAGGTCGGGCAGCCCGGACTCCTCGGTGCCCTCGCGCAGGGCCGCGTCGGCGAGCGTGGCGTCCTCGGGCTCGAGGTGCCCGCCGAACGCGAACCAGCGGCGCGCCTTGCGGTGCAGGTTCAGCAGCACCTGGCTGCCGTCGTGGGAGAGCACCAGCGCGCCCGCGGTGAGGTGGTCGGGGAAGCACGCCTTGGCGCACCCGTCCGCGCGGGCGCGCAGGTGTGCGACGTACTCGGCACGGCGCGCCTCTTGTGCGGCGTCGGGCGCCGACCAGCCCTCGAGGACGGCGAGCGCGTCGGAGTGCAGGGTCACGACTCCGCGGAGTCGTCGTCGCCGGACTTGTCGCGCGTCTCCTCGTCGATGAGTGCGGCGATCGCCTCGTCGAACGCCGAGTCGGCGAGCTCCTCAGGGCTCGGCAGGTCCTCGCGGAAGCCCAAGGGGTCGTCGAGGTCGCTCGGCGTGGGGAGCAGGTCGGGGTGTGCCCACACCGCGTCGCGAGCCTCGTGGCCCTGACGGGAGCGGAGCGAGCCCCACAGCGCGGCGGCGTCGCGGAGCCGGCGGGGGCGCAGCTCGAGGCCGACGAGCGCGGCGAAGGTCTCCTCCGCGGGCCCGCCTGCGGCACGCCGCCGGCGGATCGCCTCCTGAAGCTTGGCAGCGGCAGGCATCCGCTCGACGGTGGCCTGGCCGACGACCTCGTCGACCCACCCTTCGACGAGCGCCAGGGTGGTCTCGAGCCGGACGAGCGCGGCTTCCTGCGCGGGGGTCTTCTTCGGCTCGAACAGGCCGCCGTTGATGGCGTCCTGGATGGCCGCAGGGTTGGTCGGGTCGAGCTGGCCGAGCGACTCCTCGATGCCGGAGACGTCGATGGTGACGCCACGCCCGAAGTCCTCGACCGCGGAGATGAGGTGCTCGCGCAGCCACGGGACATGGGTGAACAGCCGCTGGTGCGCTGCCTCGCGGAGCGCGAGGTAGAGCAGCACGTCGTCCTCGGTCACGTCCAGGCCGTCGGCGAAGGCAGCGATGTTGTGCGGCAGCAGTGCAGCCTTGCCGGCCGGGCCGAGCGGGAGGCCGATGTCGGAGGCGGTCAGCACCTCGCCGGCGAGCCCGCCGAGCGCCTGGCCGACCTGCTGGCCGAACATGGCGCCGCCGGCCTTGCCGATCATCCCGATCAGGGGCCCGGCCATCGTGCGGGCCTCCTCGGGGATCGCGTTGCCCATGGCGCCGACGACGTGCTCGGCGACCGGCTCGACGAGCACGCGCCAGACGTCGGTGGTCTCCTGGATCCAGTCCGCACGACTCCACGCGGCGGTGGTGGTGACGCCGGACGGCAGCGCGGTGGTGTCGTCGAGCCAGTGGTCGGCGAGGCGGAACGCGTCCGCGACGCGTGTCTGCGCGGCCCGGTCGGGGCTGGGGTCCGGCTCCTGGGCCGACGTGCGCCGCGCGATGTCGGTGGCCAGCTGCCAGTTCACCGGGCCGTCGTACGGCGCCATCAGGGACTGCATCTGCCCCATCAGCGCGCTGAGGTCGAGGCCGCCGAGGTCCGGCACGGCGCCGGTCCCGAACGCGCCGAAGATCTGCTCGAACGGCGTGCCCTTGAACGGGTTGTCGTCCCCGCGGTCGGGGGTCTCGTCGGGGTCGCCGGGGCCGGTGCTCATGCACCAAAGTTAGCGGGCGGGACCATACGGACCCTAGGCTCTCCGTGTGACCTCCGCTCCTCCTCTCCACGCCGCGGTGACGCTCGTCGCAGTGCGCGACCAGCCCCTCGAGGTGGGCGAGGTGACGGCAGCCGTCTCCGACCCCGCCGCCGGAGGCCTCGCGGTGTTCGTCGGCACCGTCCGCGACCACGACGGCGGGCAGGGCGTGTCGCGACTCGAGTACACCGCTCACCCGTCTGCCGAGCAGCGCCTCGCCGAGGTCGCTGCCGAGGTGGCCGCCGAGTTCGACGTCGTCGCCGTTGCCGCCGTGCACCGGGTCGGCGTGCTCGGCATCGGAGACCTCGCGGTGGTGTCCGCGGTGTCCGCCGCGCACCGCGGCACGGCGTTCGAGGCGTCGCGTGCGCTGATCGACCGGCTCAAGGAGCGGGTGCCGATCTGGAAGCACCAGCAGTTCGCCGACGGCACCGAGGAGTGGGTCAACACGCCGTGACCGCGCGGCGTGTCCGGCGATCGTGCTCCCGGGCGCCGGGCATCATGGGCGGGTGGAGATCCTGCTCTGGCTGCTGCCCGCCGTCGTCACGACGTGCGCGGCCATGGCCTGGGTCGGCTGGGTCGGCCGCGAGCGGCCCGAGCGTGAGCGCTCCGACGCCGAGCTCGAGCGGCTGGCCCGCGCGGTGATGCGGCCGATCCCCGACGAGCACCGCCGGCCCCGGCAGCGTGAGCGCAGCACCGGGGTCGCCCAGCGTCGCCGCTCGGCGTAGCCGATCGCCGCTGTGTTGCAGCAGTTTGAGAGGGTGACGCCATGAGTCGCCGCACGATTGCAGGCCTGCTCGCCTTCGGCCTGCTGGTCGTGGTCGGCGCGGTCACGGTCACCAGGCCGGTGAACTACGTGACCTTCCGTCCCGGGCCGACCATGAACGTGCTCGGCAAGTACGACGGGAAGACGATCGTCAGCGTGAGCGGCCACCGGGCCTACCGCGACGACGGGGCGCTCCGCATGGTCACGGTGTACGCCGGTGGCCCCGACGAGGGCACGAACCTCTTCGACCTGCTCTACGGGTGGGCCGACCCGAACATCGCCCTGCTGCCGAAGAGCATCTACCAGAAGGGCGAGACCGACGAGACGAACCGGCAGCAGTCGGCCGTCGAGATGAGCTCCTCGCAGGACAACGCGACCGCCGCGGCGCTCTCGGCGCTCGGCGTCTCCTACCAGAAGGAGGTCGCGGTGGCCGACGTCGCCGAGGACGGTGCGTCGGCCGGCAAGCTGGAGAAGGGCGACGTGCTGCTGGCAGTCGACGGCAGGTCGACGGCGGACCCCGACAAGCTGGTCACACTGATCCGCGCGGTCAAGCCCGGCACCCAGACCGTGGTCACCATCCGTCGCGACGGCAAGCAGCAGCCGGTCACGCTGACCACCAAGCCGGCGCCCGACGACCCGAAGGCGTCGCGGATCGGGGTCAGCATCCAGGAGAAGTTCGTGTTCCCGTTCAAGGTGAGGATCCAGCTGCCCGACACCGTCGGCGGTCCGTCGGCGGGGATGATGTTCGCGCTCGGGATCTACGACGTCCTCACTCCCGGCTCGCTCACCGGTGGCAAGCCGATCGCCGGAAGCGGTGAGATCACCCCGGACGGCAAGGTCGGCGCGATCGGGGGCATCGGCCAGAAGCTCCCGGCGGCGCAGCGGGACGGCGCCAAGCTGTTCCTGGTCGCCGCGGACAACTGCGCCGAGGCGGCTCGCTCCCACTACGACCCGGACAAGATGCGGCTGGTGAAGGTGAGCACGCTGACCGACGCGATCAAGGACGTCGAGACGTGGCGCGAGCACCCGCACGCCGACCTGCCGAGGTGCACCGGATGACCTCGGCGGACGAGTCGACGGAGAGCGAGGCGCTCCGGGCAGTCGTACGCGAGCTCGAGGCGCATGCGGCCGAGAGCGGCTGGGACCGGCCCGAGCGCCTCTTCGCACTGGTGCCGACCGCCGAGCTGGTGAGCCGGGAGCCGCAGCTCGCCGAGGCGCTCGGCCTCGCTCCTGAAGCCGAGGCGCCGGGCTTCACGCCCGTCGAGCAGGAGCCGCTGCCGCCCGGCAGCAGCCTCGAGGACGTCCTCGCGGAGATCCTGTGGCCGGCCGAGGTCGTCGGCTGTGCCGCCATCGCCGAGCGGCTCGTGCTGCCTCCCGACGCCGACGAGCACATCCCCGACGACCCGGCCGAGGCACAGGCCTTCGCCGCGGAGCATCCCGCCCGCGAGGAGGTGCGGATCGTCGCCGCTGCGCTGCGTGGGGGAGACTCTGCGTGCGCCCTGCGGCTACGGTCA
This sequence comes from Marmoricola sp. URHA0025 HA25, assembly GCF_054059435.1. Lineage (NCBI taxonomy): Bacteria > Bacillati > Actinomycetota > Actinomycetes > Propionibacteriales > Nocardioidaceae > Marmoricola > Marmoricola sp. URHA0025 HA25. The sequence goes on along the minus strand of NZ_JBSSCD010000001.1, from coordinate 3,147,826 downwards.
CATGACGACCCGGACTCGGTGCTCACCAGCCCCGATCTGGTGCCAGGCCTGCTGACGCTGCTGCACGCGACGCTGGAACCCGAGGAGAGCGGAAGCTGATGAGCGACTTCTTCAACGACGACCCCGAGGAGCCGCGTCGCCCGCTGCCCGTCCGCACGGAGTCACGGCGTCCGCGTCCGCTCGTGCTCACGCTGATCGTGATGGCGGTGCTGCTGATCGGGTTCTCGCTGTTCGCGGGCATCTGGACCGACCGGCTCTGGTTCGACAGCCTCGGCTACGGCGGCGTCTTCACCACCCTGGTGTGGACCAAGATCGGCATGTTCGTCGTGTTCGGCACCCTGATGGCGCTCGCGGTGGGCGGCAACCTCTGGATCGCCTACCGGCTGCGCCCCGTCTTCCGGGCGAGCTCGCCGGAGCAGGCGAGCCTGGATCGCTACCGTGACGTGATCACCCCGATCCGCCGGGTCCTGCTGATCTCGATCAGCGTGGTGTTCGCGCTCTTCGCCGGTGGCTCGGCGTCGGGCAAGTGGCGCACCTACCTGCTGTGGGAGCACCGGCAGAGCTTCCACAAGACCGACGCCTACTTCCACAAGGACATCGGCTTCTACGTCTTCACGCTGCCGTGGTTGCACTACCTGGTCGACTTCGCGATCACCGCCCTGATCCTGGGGCTCCTGGCTGCCCTCGTCGTGCACTACGTGTACGGCGGCATCCGGCTGCAGGCGCGCACCGGCAAGGTGTCCGGCCCGGCGCAGGCGCAGATCTCGGTGCTGCTCGGCGTGCTGGTGCTGCTCAAGGGCGCGGACTACTACCTCGACCGCTTCGACCTGACGTCGGCCGGGGGAGGGCTGGTCACCGGCATGACCTACAGCCGCGACCACGCGACGCTGCCGGCCAAGAACATCCTGATGGCGATCGCGGTGATCTGCGCGCTGCTGTTCTTCGCGAACCTGTTCCGCCGCACCTGGATGCTGCCCGCGGTCGGACTGGCGCTCTTCGTCCTCTCCGCGGTGCTGCTCGGGATGGTCTGGCCCGCGCTGGTCCAGCAGTTCCAGGTCAAGCCGAGCGAGCCGGACAAGGAAGCCTCCTACATCCAGAGCAACATCAAGGCGACGCGGACGGCGTTCGACCTCGACCAGACCAGCGTCACCGAGTACGACGCGAAGACGACGCTCTCCCAGCAGCAGCTGGGTGCCGACGCGGCGTCGTTGCCCGGGATCCGGCTGGTCGACCCGACCCTGGTCAGCGAGACCTTCCAGCAGCTCCAGCAGCAGAAGGGCTACTACAGCGTCGCGCCCGTGCTCGACGTGGACCGCTACCAGATCAACGGCCGTGAGCGCGACCTCGTCGTGGCCGCGCGCGAGATGCACCAGGACGGCCTTGCCGACGCGCAGAAGAACTGGGCGAACCTGCACACGGTCTACACCCACGGCTACGGGATGATCGCGGCCTACGGCAACCAGCAGGACAAGGACGGGCAGCCGGTCAGCAGCTCCGACGGGCAGCCTGCCTGGGCCGAGGAGGACCTGCCGCCGACCGGCCAGCTCACCGACCTCTTCCAGCCCGACGGCTACCGCGGGCAGATCTACTTCGGCGAGCAGAGCCCCAAGTACTCCATCGTCGGCAAGCCCAAGGGCGGCAAGGACGTCGAGCTCGACATCCCGCAGGGCGCGGGGACGACGGGTGCGTCCACGACCACCACGTACACCGGCAAGGACGGCGTGGGCATCGGCTCGATGTTCCGCAAGGCGCTGTACGCCGTGAAGTTCGGCGACTCGAAGATCCTGCTGTCCTCGCGGGTGCACTCCGACTCGAAGGTGCTGTACAACCGGTCGCCGCGCGAGCGCGTGCAGAAGGTGGCGCCGTGGCTCACCGTCGACAACGACGCGCTGCCGACAGTGGTCGACGGCAAGATCGTGTGGGTCCTCGACGGCTACACCACCACCGACCGCTACCCGCTGTCGGAGAAGAAGTCGTTCCGCGACATGACCTCCGACGCGATCAACCCGCGCACGGCGTACGCGACCCTGCCGACGGACCAGATCAACTACATCCGCAACGCGGTGAAGGCCACCGTGGACGCCTACGACGGGACCGTGACCCTCTACGAGTGGGACGACAGCGACCCGATCCTGAAGGCCTGGGAGGGCGTGTTCCCCGGTGTCGTGAAGCCGCGGGGCGACATCCCCGACGACCTGCTCGCCCACTTCCGCTACCCCGAGGACATGTTCAAGGCGCAGCGGAGCGTGCTCGCCGCCTACCACGTCACCGACCCCAAGACGTTCTACGAGGGCAACGACAAGTGGGACATCCCGGAGGACCCGAACTCCCCGACCCGCAAGCAGCCGCCCTACCGGCTGTCGGTGGCGACGAAGTCCGGGTCGGAGCCGGTGTTCTCGCTGACGTCGGTCTACGTGCCGTTCAACAAGCAGAACCTGGCGTCGTTCATCTCGGTCGGGGCCGACGCCGCCGACAAGTCGACCTACGGGAAGTTCCAGATCCTGCGTCTGCCCGACAGCACGCAGATATCAGGGCCCTCGCAGATCGCCAACCAGTTCAACTCCGACGACACGGTCGCGAACTCCCTGCTGCCGTTCAAGCGCCAGGGCACCCAGGTGATCTTCGGCAACCTGCTGACGCTTCCGGTGGGCAATGGGCTGTTGTACGTGCAGCCCGTGTACACCCTGCGTGAGGAGGGGTCGGGCAACTATCCCGCGCTGCGCTTCGTGCTGGTGTCCTTCGGCACCGACGTCGGAGTCGGGCCCACGCTCACGGCTGCGCTCGATGACGTGCTCGGCAAGGCACCGACGCCGGCGGCTCCCGGCACGCCGACCCCGGGGGGCACCACCGGGAACGGCGGCACCGGGGACAACACGCAGCTGCCGACCAAGGCACTGAAGCTGCTGCAGCAGGCGGACGCGAAGTTCGCCGAGGCCGACGCCGCGCTGAAGAACGGCGACCTCAAGGGCTATGCGGACGCCGTGCAGCAGGGGCGCGACCTCGTCGAGCAGGCGATCAACGCCGGCAAGAAGTAGTCACGGACGCCGTACGTCGAGGACCAGGCCTTCGCGTGCGACGAGCACGGGCAGCTCGCCGGCCAGGTCCTGTGCCCAGCCCGCGATCTCGTCCAGGGCGGCGTCGGTCCGCGCGGGGGAGTGGTGGAACAGCATCAGCGCGCCGGCGGCCGACTCCTGGGCGAGCTTGATCGCGTCCTGGACGGTGGCGTGGCCGTAGTCGACGGCCAGCGGTCGCTCGCCCTCGACGAACTGGGCGTCGTGGACCAGCATGTCGACGCCGTCGAGCAGCGCCCGGAGCTCCTCGGAGATGCCGGCAGCGGGTGCGTGGTCGGGCAGGTAGGCGATCGACCCGCGTTCGTCCTCGACCCGCACCGCGTACGTGCGGCCGCCCTTGTGGGCGATCTCGACGGTGGTGACGGTGAAGGACTCGATCTCGTGGGCACCGTCGTCGAGGGCGTGGAACGTCCAGGCGCCGCGGAGTCCCTCGGGAGTGATCGGGAACGCCGGCGGGGCGAACGACTGCGCGAGCAGGTCGCGTCCCGACCTGCCCTCCTGCGCCGGCACGTAGAGGTCCACGCGCGCCGCCTCCCGGTCGCCGGCGGTGAAGAAGGGCAACCCCTGCATGTGGTCCCAGTGCAGGTGGCTCAGGACGATGGAGCCGTCGAACGCGCGACCGTCGAGGAGCGCAGTCAGGGAGCGCAGGCCGGTGCCGGCATCGAGCACCAGCGTCGGCACGTCGGCGCCCTCGGGAGTGATCGCGATCGAGGAGGTGTGCCCGCCGTAGCGGACGAACTCCGCGCCGGGCGCGGCCGTGGAGCCGCGGACGCCGAGCAGATGGAGCTTCATCGTCCGGCCGGACGCAGCACGGCGACGTCGCCGAGGGATATCTGGATCTCGAACCATCGCCGGCTGATCCGCCAGCCTGCGTCGGTCCTGACCCACTGGTCGTCGTACTCGCCCATGCACTCGTACGACGACCCGTCCATCGGGCCGGCACCGACGTGGTGGACCCGGCCGTAGGTGCGCGACCGCGCGCTGTCGCCGTCGACGGCCACCCGGTGGTTGCCGAGCAGGTGCTGGGTCGGGCCGACGCCGCCGAGGTGCGCCTGGATCTGCTCGACGAGCGCGTCCTGCCCGCGCACGCCGTAGGCGTGCGTGTCGTGGGTGAACCACCCGCGCAGCGCGTCCCAGTCGCGTGAGTCGAGCGCAGCCGCGACGGCGGCCAGCGCCTCGACGATCTGCTCGCGGTCCGTGTCCATGGATGCTCCTTCGGCCATACTGTTCGCCACGGCCGCCGCACGGCGGCCGTGTCCCTGTCCGCCAGGAGGCGTCGTGCCGCGTGTCGGCGAGTCTCGTGTCCCTGCCGAGCCGAGCTCGGCCGGGCAGAAGGCACGCTACCGCCGGATCCTCCGCGCCGCCGCGAGGCTCGGCGCACGCGACGACCTCGAGCGCGTCCAGATGCAGGACGTCGCCCGGGAGGCGAACGTCGCGATCGCCACCCTCTACCGGTACTTCCCGTCCAAGGTGCACCTGTTCGCCGCCGTGATGCGCTCCCAGGTGATCCGGCTCGAGGAGGAGACGGTGGCGCCGTCGCCGGGCGACGACCCGGCGACCGGTGTCTCCGACCTGCTGGTCAGGATCGGCCGCGAGATGCTCGCCCAGCCGCAGCTGTCCCTGTCGATGATCCAGGCCAACAACCTCGCCCAGAAGGTCCCGGGCTCGGGCTCGGAGCTGATCGACACGACCTTCGAGCAGATCGTGATGCGCACCGCCGGGTTCGACGCCGACCCGACGCCCGACCACCACCGGCGCGCGCGCCTGGTGATCCAGTGCTGGTTCGGCGTCCTCATGTCGGTGCTGAACGGCCGCACCTCGGCCGACGACGCCGACGCCGACGTACGGCGCGCGTGCGAGCTGCTGCTCGGGGAGTGAGCCCTCAGGACCGCGGCCGGTTGTGGCGCGCGTAGGTGCGCCGGTTCCTGCGGTACAGCGCGGTGAACGTCTGGTACTGCCGTTCGTGGACGGCCTGCCGTGCCGGATCGGGATCGTAGGAGTGCGCGATGCGCACCTTCGCGGGGATCTCGGCCCAGGTGAGCTCGCCGATCCCGACGGCGGCGATGAGAGCCGCGCCGCGGGCGTTGGCGAGCACCGGGTCCTCGGCCTGGCGGATGGTGCAGCCCAGCACGTCGGCCAGCGTCTGGCACCAGAGTGCCGACCGCGCACCGCCGCCGATGAAGGTGAGCTCGCCGAAGCCGTCGGGGAGCTCGCGGCGCAGGAACCGCTCGACCGCCTCCTTCATCCACCGCGTGTTGAGCGCGATACCTTCGAAGACGCTGCGGGCCAGGTCGGCACGGGTCGTGCTCAGGGAGACGTTGAACCAGCCACCACGGACGTAGGGGTCGTCGACGGGCGTGCGCTCGCCGTTGAGCCAGGGGGCGAAGACGACGCCGTTGCTCCCCGGCGGGGCTGACATCGCCAGGGCGTTGAGCCGCTCGAGGGCGTCGTCGGGTCGCGGCCGGTCCTCGAGCATGCCGTCCTCGGGGTAGACGACCTGGTCGATGAGCCAGTCGATCGCCTTGCCGGCGACGTCCTGGATCGTCGCGACCCAGTAGCGATCGGGGACGACGGCCGGCAGCGAGGCGATGTTGTGGCGCACGTCGGTGCGCTTGAACGGCACGTGGGCGCTCAGCCACGCCGACGTGCCGATGTAGAGGTGGCCGACGTAGTCCTCGACCGCGCCGGCGCCGACGGCGGCGGCAGTCGTGTCGCCGGTGCCGGCGATGACCTGCACGCCCGGCCGGAGGCCGAGCTCGGCCGCGACGTCGGACCGGATCGGGCCCACGACGGTCGCCGGCCGGACGAGCGCTGGCAGCTTGGCGAGATCGATGCCGCAGCGGCGGGCCAGCGACTCGTCGTACCGGACGGCCGAGGGGTCGCGGTTGTCGGTGCACCAGCGCTGTACCGCCGTGTCCCAGCCGGCGACCGCCCGGCCGGTGAGCCGCATCGTCAGGTACTCGGGCACGTCGAGCAGGTGGGTCGCGGCGGCGTGCACGTCGGGTTGCTCGTGGCGCAGCCACTGGATCTGGCCCACCGGGTCCTTGCCGCTGCGGGACGGGGCGCCGCCGGTCTTGCTCAGCCACTCGCGCAGGGCGAGGGCGTTGTAGCCGGCGCCCGGCACGGTCACTCCACCGGAGGTCAGCTCGCGCGCGTACTCCGCGCCGCGCCCGTCCATCCAGATCACTGCGTTGCGCAGGTGGCGGCCGGTCTCGTCGACCGGCACCGTGCCGGCCCACTGGCTGCTCATGCAGATCGCCGCGATGTCGGCGACCGGCACGAGCTCGCGGCCCAGGAGCCGCCGGGTGGCAGTCACGATGGCGCGCCACCACTCGTCGGGATCCTGCTCCGCCCCGCCACCGGGCAGCAGGATCAGCTCGACGTGCTCGGCCTCGTGCCCGAGAATCGCGCCGTCCGTCGTCGCCAGCGCCACCTTCGGGCCGCCGGTGCCGAGGTCGACGCCCAGGACGTAGGACGAGGGTCCGGTCACGGACGACCCTTCTTCGTACGACGCTGCTCGCGCCAGGCCTGGTGGTGGTCCAGGACAGTCTCCTCGACCCGGCGGTAGGAGATCCCGAGCTCCTCGACGCTGCGGCGGTTGTCGACCGGGAAGGTGATCGCGAGGTGCTTGCGGATGTAGTCCTGGGTCAGTCCGAACCGGGGGCCCAGGACCCGCACGACGGCATCGGGCACGCCGTGGCGCGGGAGGCCGAGCCGGCTGGGGTGCCGGTCGCGGATGATCCGCGACATGTCGCGCATCGAGACCATCTCCGGTCGCGCGAGGATGTAGCGGCCGGTCGCGGACTCGACCTCCGCGGCCCGGATGTGGGCGGTCGCGACGTCGCGCACGTCGACGAAGGTGAAGCTGAAGCTGGGCGCCCCGTAGAAGAAGTAGCCACTCATCAGCTCGTTCATCAGGAACAGACTGCCCGAGTCCGACGCGGTGCCGAGCGAGGGGCCGAGCACGAGGCCCGGGTTGATCGTGACCATGCTCCAGCGGTCCTGTTTTCGGGCAAGGCTCCAGGCCTCGAGCTCGGCGACCGTCTTGGCGTAGTGGTAGGGGTTGTTCGCCAACGTGCTGGTGGTGTTGAAGTAGTCCTCGCTGAGGGTCCCGTCCCTCATCTCGCGCACGTCGACGTAGTCACCGAAGATCGCGCCGACGGTCGAGGTGAGCACCAGCCGCTCGACGCCGGGCGTGCGGTCGATCGCGGACACGACGTTGCGGGTGCCCTCGAGGGCCGGCTCCAGAAGGTCGCGCCGCCCGTCGCGGATCTGCTCGGGCAGCAGGAACGGCGAGGCGACGTGGAAGACGTACCGGCAGCCGGCCATCGCCTCGTCGAACGCGCCCCGACGCATCAGGTCCGCCTCGAAGAGCTCCAGTGAGCCCGGCTCGCCGGCCGCGAGTCGACGGAGGGGCTGGACCTTGTCGGCGCGTGCCAGGTCGCGCACGCTCGCGCGTACGGCGTACCCGCGGCGGAGCAGCTGTTGCACGAGGTGGCTCGCCACGAAGCCGCTGCCGCCGGTCACCAGCACCGTCGACTGCTGCCCGCTCATGCCCGGAGCCCTTCGTGTCGAGGTCGTCCGTCGTCCAGGTGTGAGCGCGCGTGGTCGGGCAGACGGGTCGCCAGGAAGATCCCGGGGATCGCGAGGGCCGAGATCGCCACCAAGGCGACGTACGGGTTGCCGATCACCGCTTGGACGACCAGGACGAGCACGACCCCGCCGAGGTTGCCGGCCAGCAGCAGGAACCCGGTCGTGGTGCCGGCGCGCTGCGGCCCCGACTCCAGCTCCGACCAGTCCAGCGCGACCGGAAGGCCGGCCAGGAGCACGAAGCCCTCGATGGCCAGCACGATCCCGGCGAACAGCACGTCGTGGACGAGGGCCACGGCGAGGAAGGCGAGCATGGTCGTCACCGTCGTGGCGAGCAGCACCTCCCGGCGCTTGTTGCGCCGGTTCGCCGCTGCCGGCAGGACGGCGGCGCCGAAGATGCCGGCCAGCGTCATCACCGCGATCAGGCCGCCCGCGGCTCCGGGGTGCCCGAGGTCGCTGAGGATGCTGTCCAGCCAGGTCGCGACCGCGTTGAAGACGCCGACGCCGACGAAGAGCAGTCCGGCGAGCCGCCAGATCAGCGGATCGTGCCGGAGCCAGCCCAGGGACACCTTCTGGTGCGCCTCGGTCGGGAAGGCCGGGGGGACCCTGACGGCGACGAGCACGGCGGCTGCCGCGGCCGCGGCGAGCACGGCGTTGCTGACCAGCACGAGCCTCAGGCCGCCGCCGTCGTAGAGCGCGGCACCGGTCACTGCCGCGAGGAGGATGCCGACGAACTGGGCGGCGCTGGCGACCGAGATCGCCGTCGTGCGCTCGGCCGGCGGGAAGTAGCGGGCGGCGATCTTGGTGCTCGCGTTGAGCACCAGCGGTTGCCCGACCGAGAGCACGAGCTGCCCGGCGAACACCCAGGCGTACGACGCCGGGTGGACGATGCGCAGCCCGGCTCCCGCCGCGGTGAGGACCGCTCCGGCCGAGAGCGCCGCTCCGAAGCGCCGGTCCATCCAGCGCCCGGCCGGGATCGCCACCAGCACGAACATCAGCGGGTTGATCACCGCCAGGTCGCCGATCGCGCCCTCGGAGACGTGCAGCGCGCGATGCGCTTCGGGCGTGATCGGCGCGAACGAGAGCCACAGGACCTGGGAGGAGCAGACCAGCAGCCCGAAGGCGCCGAGGACGAGCCAGCGGCTGCGGTGCGCCACGAGGTCCGCTGTGGTGCCCGGCCGCACGTCCGACACCGGGTCAGACCCCTTCGACCTGGGCGAGGACCTGGTCGAACCGCGCCAGGGCGTCGTCGATGACCTCGTCGGTGTCGGCCATCGAGGTGTACATCCGTGACCCGGCCAGGGTGATCAGGCCGTGGGCGGCGTACGCGGCACCCATGTGCTCCATCATCTTCTTGCGCGGCTTGTTCTCCTTGAGCAGCTTCAGCGGGTTGTGCATGTCCAACAACATCACGCCGCTGCACTCCAGGTGCACGATCGAGCCCTGGTTGTAGGCGACGTAGGGCAGTCCGTACCCCTCGATCAGCCGCTGCAGGCCACGGGTCAGCCGGTCACCCGCGCGTCCGGCGATGACCGGAGCGTTGGTGCGCGCCATCTCGGCGATGGCGAAGTAGCCGGCCGCGCTGGAGAGCGGGTTCGCCGACAGCGTGCCGCCGACCTGGATGTGCGCGCCCGACTTGCCGTCCAGGCCGGAGCCGAAGACCGCCATGACGTCCTCGCGACCACCGACTCCGCCGGCCATCGGGTAGCCACCGGACACGGCCTTGCCGAGCACGGTCAGGTCGGGCATGACGCCGAAGTAGCCTGCCGCGCCGCCCATCCCGGTGCGGAAGCCGGTGACCACCTCGTCGAAGACCAGCAGCGCGCCGAACTCGTCGCAGAGCTCGCGCACCTTCGCGTTGAAGTCGTACGGCGCCGGCCGGGTGCCGGACTCCGGGCCCAGCGGCTCGACGATCACCGCCGCCGTGCCCCCCAGCGCCCTGTTCTCGATGAGCTTGCGCTTGAGCTGGCCGAGGTCGTGGGGGAACGACTCCCGGGTGTGGCTCGTCGTCGCGAACGGGATGCCCTTGGCGTTCATCCGGAAGGTGCCGGGCACCCGGAGCCCGTAGACCAGCGAGTCCGACCAGCCGTGGTAGGCGCCGCCGAGCTTGACCACCATCTTGTTGCCGGTGAACGCCCGGGCGCCGCGGACGGCCGCCATCACCGCCTCGGTGCCGGAGCCCAGGGAGCGGTACATCTCGATGTGCGGCATGTACCGGTTGATGATCTCCGCGAGCTTGAGCTCGTACTCGTGGAACAGTCCGGTGACCGGACCGGACTCACGGATGATCTCGGCGACCTTCTCGTTGACCGGCGCGTAGTTGCTGCCGAGGATCGTGGGTCCCCCGGCCTGGAGGAAGTCGATGTAGGTGTTGCCGTCGCGGTCGACCAGGTGGGCACCCTCGGCCTTCTCGATCGCCAGCGGGAAGGGGAAGTTGAACGCGAGGTTGTGCTGGACGCCGCCCGGGATCCGGGTCTTCGCCCGGTCGGTGATCTCCTTGCTGGCCGCGCACTTGGTGTCGAAGTAGTCCAGCACGCCGAGCAGTGCGTCGTGGCGCAGCTCCCGGACGGGCTGGGCCACCAGTGCCTTGAGCCGGCGCATCGTGTCCTCGACGTCGGGATACCGGCTGATCGCGTAGCCGAGCCGGGGCGGCTTCGCTGCCGGGCGTCTCCACGACCTGGGTCTCCGGTCCCGGCGTACCCGCCTGCGCGATCTGCGCCGCGGTCGCGTCCGCACTCGGCAGGTCCTCGGTCGGCGCGACCCGGACCGGCGGCACCGACTCGGTGATCTGCGCCGCGATCCGCTTCTCGTCCTTGCGCAGCTTGGTGAAGGCGATCTCCCGGATCGCCGCCGGGATCGTGTAGACCTTGCCGGACTCCGTGGTCAGCGCGAGCAGGTAGGCGATCGAGACCTTCTCCAGCAATGCCATGTTGAACACGGCGCGATCGGGGTCCGTGCCCAGCGCGACGATGCCGTGGTTGGCGATGATGAACGCGTTGTCGCCGCCCGCGACCTTCTTCTGCACGTTCTTCGCCAGGAAGCCGGTGCCCGCCGGCGCGTAGTCGATGATCGCGACCCGCTTGCCGAGGAACCGGACCTGCTCGTCGGTCAGTGCCGGGATCTCCTTGCGCAGGTAGGCGAGCGCGGAGGCGTAGGGCTGGTGGGTGTGCACGATCGCGTTGACGTCGGGACGCTCCCGGTAGACGTTCGCGTGCATCCCGCACTCGATCGACGGCGCCAGGCCCGAGCCACCCGGGTCCGGCACGTGCGTGCCGTCGAAGTCGACGATGCAGATGTCCTCGACCCGCATCTGGTCGTAGTCGTAGTTGCTGGGCGTCACGGCGTACAGGCGCTGGCCGGGGATCCGCACGGACACGTTGCCCTCGGTCGCCTTGAGGTAGCCACGCTCGAGCATGGTGCGACACATGTCGACCACGTGCCGGCGAGAGGTGAGGTGCTGCATCGGAAGGCTCCTTGCTGGGCGCTGAGTCCGTGGATCCATCGTCGCCCGCCGGGCCGCGCGTGTCTCCGTCGCGGGAAGACGGAGAATTCGCACCAGAACTATCACGGCATGACAAGATCGGGGGGTGAACGACCTCGTCGCCCCGGCAGCTCCGTGGGCCCGGCTCCCGCGTGAGCTGGCCGTGGTGCTGGGTGCCCGGCTCGAGCACACCGTCGCGGCCGTCGTGCGCAGCGTGAGCGAGTCGGTCCCCGCGCTCGAGGCCGGCGAGAACCCCAAGTTCGAGCGTGACGCCCACACGGCCGTCCGCGCCGCCGTCGAGCGGTTCCTCGAGCTGGTCGGCACCGACCAGCCGGCGTTGCCGCCGCCCGCCCGGGAGACCTTCGTCGCGCTCGGTGCGGCCGAGGCGCGTGACGAGCGCAGCCCCGATGTGCTGCTCGCTGCCTTGCGGACGGCGAGTCGCGGGCTGCTGCGCACCGCGTCGGAGGGGCTGGCCGAGATCCGCACCGTCGGCACGGGTGAGCTGCTGGACCTCGCGGATGCCGTCACGGCGTACGTCGACGAGCTGGTCGCGGCGAGCACCGACGGCTACGCCCTGCAGCTGCGTGAGCAGGCGGGCGAGACCGACCGCAGGCGTCGGCTGCTCGCCGAGCTGCTGCTGCGCGGCAACGCCGCCGAGACGGCCGTCAAGGCAGCGGCTGCGGACGTCGGCTGGCGCCGGCTGGACGCGGTCGTCCCGGTGCTGCTTCCCTCGGAGCACGCCCGGGACGCGCGCTTCCGCTACGGCGCGGACGGCGTCGTGCTCGACCGCCAGGACGATGCCGTCCTGATCGTCAGGGAGGGCCGGCGTGCCACCCGGGCGCAGCTGGGGGAGGCGCTGCGCGGCCGGTCGGCGGTGGTCGGCCCGATGCTCGGATGGAGCCGTGTCGCCGAGGGCGTGCGGCTGGCCGAGGTCACCGCCCAGCTCGTCGCGGACGCGTCGGGGGAGGCGGTCTTCGTCGACGACCACCTGGCGACCCTGGCCGTGCGCGGCGGTGACTCGAGCGCCCTGGCCGTGCTGGCGGCTCGACGCCTCGAGCCGTTCGCCGGTCTCCAGGTCGCCAACCGCGATCGGCTCCTTCGTACGCTGCACAGCTGGCTGCGGCACTGGGGATCGCGTGGGGACGTCGCGGCGGAGCTGTTCATCCACCCGCAGACGGTCAGCTACCGGTTGAAGCGGCTGCGTGACCTGCTCGGCGACGGTCTGGACGACCCGACCACCCGCTTCGAGCTGACGCTCGTGCTCGCGGACCGCTTCGGCGGCGCACCTCGTGGCACGCGACGTGTTACAAAGCCGCATGACTGAACGATCTGCGCAGGACGCCGTGCTCGGCCTGTGGCGCACGCTCTCCGCGCGGGACTGGGACGGTCTCGCCGAGTGGCTGACCGACGACTGCGTGTACGTCGACATGCCGGTCGGGCCGACCGCCGCGGCTCGCGGGCCGGCCGACATCGTCAAGCGCCTGCAGGTCGGGCTGCTCGAGCTCGCGGCGTACGAGAACCACGACGGGCTGATGGCCGTGTGCGCCGACCCCGAGGGCGACGTGGTGATGTACGAGCACTCCGAGACCTGGACGTTCGGTTCGGGTGAGGTCGTGCAGCTGCCGTTCGTGAGCGTGCACCGCGTGCGCGAGGGCCGGGTGTCGCTGTGGAAGGACTACTGGGACTTCGGCAGCGTCCAGAGCGCGGCGCCTGCCGGCTGGGTCGAGCGGCTGATGACCGCCGACACCTCCTGGATCTTCGACGCCACCGGCATGGTCTGAGCCCGGTCCCGGTCGCCGCAGCGACCGGGACCGGGCTCTGTCCGGCGTCTGCTCAAGCGGCGAGGTCCGGCTGCGGCGTCGCGCCGTCGAGGTCGGCCTCGATCTCCTCGACGGCCTCACTGCCGCGCCGAGGGATGACCGCCAGGACCGCGACGAGCGCGCCCACGATCGACACCACTGCTGCGAAGACCAGGCCCGGCCGGTAGGCGTCGAGCATCGAGGCCGGGGTCGGCCGGCCGGTCGGGCTCGCCGTGATGATCGCCGTGGTCACGGCCAGCACGATCGCCGCGCCGACCTGCATCGAGGTCTGCAGCACGCCGGCCGCGAGGCCCTGTTCCTCGTCGTCGATGCCGCTCGTCGCCTGGATGTTCACGGCGGGGAAGCCGATCCAGCCGACTCCGATCAGGAGAACCGCCGGCAGGATCCCGGTGACGTACGTCGGCGTCGTGTCGATCCTCAGGAACAGCAGGTAGCCGACCGCCATCACGCTCAGCGTGACCGCGATGATCCGGGCGGTGCCGTACCGGTCCACGAGCCGGTTGGAGAACACCGAGGACGCGGTGACCATCAGCCCGACCGGGAGCAGGGCGAGCGCCAGCTCGATCGGTGACCAGCTCAGCGTGTCCTGCAGGTACAACGTGACGATGAACTGCCAGCTGAAGTAGGAGCCGCCCATCGCGACGATCGCCAGGCTCGCCCTCACGAGCGTGCCCTTGCGCAGGATGCCCAGGCGGATCAGCGGGTGGGCCACCCTGGTCTCGGCGAGCACGAACGCAGCCACCAGTGCGGCGACGCCGACGAAGGACCCGATCGTGCGCAAGGATCCCCAGCCGACCTCGTGCGCGGTCACCACGGTGTAGACGAGCAGCAGCATGGCCGCCGTCGAGGTCACCGCTCCGAGCAGGTCGTGCCCACCCTCCTCGGCCGGCTTGTCGCGGGGGACGAGCGTGATCGCAGCGGCGAGCGCGATCAGCGCGATCGGCACCGGGAGGAGGAAGGTCCAGCGCCAGCCGACGTTGGTCATCAGACCGCCGAAGACGAGCCCGAACGAGTAGCCGCCCGCGCCGAACACGGTGTAGATCGACAGAGCCTTGTTGCGCGCCGGTCCCTCGGCGAAGTTGGTGGTGATGATCGAGAGCCCGGTCGGTGCGGTGAACGCAGCGGCCAGGCCCTTGATGAACCGGGTGAGGATGAGCAGCGGTCCGCTGCTGACCAGGCCTCCGGTCAGCGAGGCGATCGCGAAGACCGCCAGCGCGATCAGGAACACCTTGCGCCGGCCGAGCAGGTCCGCCGTCCGGCCGCCGAGGAGCAGCAGTCCGCCGTACCCGAGGACGTAGCCGCTGACCAGCCACTGCAGGGACGACGTGGACAGGTCGAGCTCGGTGGCCGATCGAGGGGAGGGCGACGCCGATCATCGAGACGTCGAGTCCGTCCAGGAACAGCACGATGCAGAGGGTCATGAGGAGTGCCCAGGTCCGTCGGGGCCAGGCAGAGGAGGTCGAGGGTGTCGCGGGTGGAGCCGAGATCGATGTCATGGAACGGGAGCCTTCCATGCGTCTGCATTGGATGCAAGTGCATTTAATGTGGTTGCATCAAGGCCGCTTCTTGGCTATCCTCCGAGACATGACCGCCGCCCCCGCAGCCTCCCGCTCGGGGCGTCGCGCGCCGGAGGCGCCGGTCGGTGAGTGGCGCGAGCTGCTCGATCGGCACGCCAAGGTGAGCTGTGCGCTCGAGAAGGCGCTCGAGGACGAGCACGCGATCGGGCTCAGCGAGTTCGAGATCCTCGACCGGCTGGTGGACGCGAACTGCGGGAACTACCGCATGACCGACCTCGCCCAGGACATCTACCTGAGCCAGAGCGCGCTCTCACGCGCGGTCGGACGGCTCGAGCAGGACGGCCTGGTCAAGCGCAGCATGTGCACCGATGACCGACGGGCCATCTTCGTGTGCCTGACCGGCGACGGCGCGACCCGGCACCGTGACGCGTTGCCGACCCACCGCGACGTCCTCGCCCGCACCTGGGGCGACTGACCGCCTCGGCTCGCGCTCACTCGCGGCGCATGCGCAGCAGGTTGACGGCAAGCGCGTGCTTGCACGGTCCGCGGCTGCCCTGGTGCCTGGCGAACCACGGGCAGGTGCAGCGGTCCCCGTCCGGCGTACGCCGGACTACGTGCTCGACATCTCCGCTCCGGACGTGGGCGATGTCGCCGTCGAGACGCACGGCTCCGGCATCGAGCAGTGCTCTGGCGTCGCGCAGCCTCGGGTGCATGGCGGCCAGCCGCTCGGCGTCGTAGGGAAGCTCGCGGTGGAAGTAGGCGCCCCGGGCGGTGTCGAAGCCGACTCGTCCGGCACCGCCGAGTCGCCCGAGTGCGCGCAGTACCCGAGCAGCCGGCAGGCCGGCCTCCTCGGCCAGGCGGTCGACGTCGATCGTGGGCTCGAAGGCAAGGAGCGTCGAGACGGCGTCGGCGTCGTCCGCCGACTCGTCGTCTGCGAGGTCCCACAGGACGCCGCCCTCGCCGGAGAACCCGCGGCTGGACTCGGGGCTCAACGCCAGGACGAGCCGCGCATCCTCGAGCTCGAGCTCCCAGACTCCCGCGGTGCCTTGCGGATCGTGAGGGCCGGTGTAGGCCCTCAACGAGGTGGCGAACCGGAGCAAGGGCTCCAGCGGCTTGAGCCGCTCCGGGCTCGACAGCGAGACGCCGCCGGGCGTGGGTCGGGTCGTGAGGCGCAGCCCGGGCCCCGCGGGCACGACCCACACCGGCTTGCGGGTCCCCGAGCTCGGGAGGCCACGGATGAACCGCCTGGCCTCCACGGCAACCACCTCGAAGGCCGGCGAGACGGTGGCCGACGCCAGCTGGACCTCCGCAAAGCCCTTCAGCCACCGCTCGGGCAGCGGGACCTTCCTCTCGGTGACCTCCGCGTCCAGGGTCCGCACCACGACGTCCTCGCCGACCCGGAGGTGGAGCGGCTCGAGGCCGGCGACGCGCGCGAGGGCGTCGCGCATCGGAGGGTTGAAGTCGACGTTGGTGGTGCCGGTGTCGACGACGCGGCCGTCCAGGCTCGCGGGCAGGACGTCGTACCGGGCGTAAACGCCGCAACAGGCGGAGAAGCTCTCGAATCGGAGCCCGTCGCCGTTGCTCGTGACGACGGGATCCGCCGTGCGGAGGATCGCGGCGACCATGCCGGGTGGGGTGTAGAAGCGCGTCCGTGCGACCCGGGCGACCGCCAGGAGGGCTGCGGCGGACTGCTCGGGATGGCCCAGGAAGCCGTCGAAGAAGACCGGGTGCGCGGCCGGACCTCGCGTGGTGCGCCCACCACTGGTGGCGAGCACGAGCTCGGCGCGGCCCTTGTCGAACGTGACGGCGGACGGGCGCACGTAGCTGTACGTCTGCTCCTCCGCGACCGCCGCCATGGTCGCAACCTACCCAAGCAGCAGCCGTGCGGTCCTGGATGCGGACGAGGAGCCGGAGAGCTGACCGAGCCACCCGACCAGGGCGGGATCCGTGACCGGCCACCCGTGGCGGAGCGCCTCGTCGCGCAACAGCTCGAGCAGCTTGTGCAGGCCACGATGACCGACCGGCAGTCGTGGCAGCAGCTCGGTGAGCACACCGACGGCGGTGGCGCTGCCGCCTGGGGCCTGCGTCACCGCCGTGAGCGACTCGGCGCACCTGCTGGCCGGCCATGCCTCGGCGTACTGCGCCAGAACGACGGCGAGGTCGGTGACTGCGATGCGACCGGTCGGGACGAGGTCGAGGAACGCGTCCACGGCGTGGAGGCGGTGGTCGCGGTGCGTCGCGCAGAGGCCGGCGGCGAGTGTGTGCACGGCGAGCGTGCCCAGCCGGCCCGGATGGCGGGCCAGGGCGTCGAGGGTCGGGGGCACGTCGTGGGCGACCTCGGCCCAGCTCGGGGATTCGAGGACCGGGAGAGCAGTGTGGGCCAGGAAGTGTTCCGCGTCGTGGGGCCAGATCGCGGCCAGGGCAGGGATCGCATCACCGGTGGCGCGGCTGATCCCTCCCGCGCCCCACCGGTCCGTGCGCCCGTCCAGCAGCTCGGTCGGCTCGTCATCGGCCGACTCGCGGGCGATCGAGACCCGAACCGAGAACCTGGTGTACCGAGACGTGCGCTCCGCGCCGTTCTGCTGCCAGACGTGGCTGCTGACCTCCGAGTGGAGCTGTGGCGCCTCCGCGTCGGAGTAGGGAGCGCGCGAGCGCTCTGCCGCGACCCACCAGGCGTCCGGACCGGCACGGCGTCGCCGCGCTACGGGCTCGGGTGGCGCGACGCCGCCGAGCGCGAAACGGACCGCCGGAGGGAGGTCCGGGTGAGCCGCCTGCTCGCGGTCGTCGGGGTGGAGTCGCAGCAGGGCGGCGACGAGGTCATGGTGTCGGGGTTGCGGGTGGCGTCCGAGGCGCTCGACCAGTGCTGCGGGGCTGACCCAGCCGCCGGGCAGGTCCGGGGTTGCGAGCAGCGGCGCGTCGCTCAGTCTGAGCTCCCCGGCTCGGCGTACCAGGAAGCGCAGGGCGGGAGCTGTCGGCTCTCCGGTCGGCGTCGGCTCGCCGAGGAGCGCCAACACGGTCCGGGCTACCAGCTCCGTCACCCGTACGTCGCCGCGCCCGAACTGCACTCCTCGCTCGGCAACCTGTCGGGCCCTCTTGCACAGCGGCACCAGGCGTTCTTCGCTGCCCGGCACGGTGAGTGCGTCGAGGACCGCCTCGAGCTCGAGCGGGTCGGAGGCGTCCTCCAGCAGGGCCGCTGCCCGTTCGGCCAGGTCCTGGGGACCGACGCGAACGGGGGCTGGGACGAGAGGTTGCACGAGCCGCTCGCTCGCGACCGGCACTCGGGAGCGCAGCGCCAGACCGAGGTCGACCTGGACGCTCGGCGTGAGCTCGTCGCCCGAGCCGGCGAGGGACTCACGCTCTCCGAGGTCGGTGAGCAGCGTCGCCGCCGCGCGCTGGACATCGGCGTGGCTGTGGCCGAGCGCCGTGGTCGCGATCCGCACCGCCGCGATCCGATGGTCGGGTCCGGCGGCCCGTGCGAGTCGGAGCGCTTCCAGTGCCGTGCCCTTGGCCTTGGCGAGCGTTGCCGGCGCGAGCAGCTCGAGCGTCTCCGGGAGGTCCAGGGCTCCGGCCTTGTGGATCGCCACGAGCTGCCTGAGCGCGAACGCGACGGTCGCAGGCACGGAGGCGCCCAGCAACCGGCGCAGCTCGGACTGGGAGCCGGCGCTCTCCTCGGGTGAGGGCTCGAGGGCGAGGTACGTCGCCGAGAACCAGCCTGCCCGGTAGGCGGCGAAGTCGCGTCCGAGTGCCCGGAGGCACTCTTCGAGCACCCTCGTCCGGTCGAGGGTGCCGTCGGCGACCAGCTCGAGGAAGGCATGGCGCCATTCGTCGCCCCCGAACCGGTCGACGTTGGTCAGGCTGACCTCGCCGCCGCCCTCGACCTCGAAGACCCGCCAGAGCGCGCGTTCGACGAGCTCCGGATCGGATCGGAGCTTGTCGGCCTTGTCCCGCCCGAGCGCGCTGACCATCGCGAGGACGTAGGTGTCGTCGGGGTCGAGCGTCACCAGACCCAGTCGCTCGAGCAGCCGGATCCGCACGAACCGCTCCCGCGACCAGGACGTCCTCGACGCCACCCGGAGCTCCCGCTGGACCAGGCCGTCCAGCCACCGGGGCCTGTTCGACCGAGGTTCGGCCAGCCCGTTCTCCAGGTCGCCGAGTGCGCCGTCGATCGCGGCGATGAGCGCCTGGTCGCGTTGCCAGGCGGCCTCGAAGGTCATCGACGCCACCGGCTCGGCCCGCTGGCGGATGAGGCCGTGGACGACGCCGGGGTCGGCGCCCGCCACGGCGGAGTACGGGGGGAGGTCACCCATCACGGACGCCGAAGGACGCTTCCACAGCTGAAGGGTAAGCGGGACGTGGCGCCCGCCGTGGTCGACTCGGAGCCGAGATCGGGCTCGTCGCGAGTGCCACGGTCACCGTGAACCTCCTTCCTGGTCGCCGAATCCGTCGGCTGATCTCTGCAGCGTCGGCGCGTTTGCCCGCGCCCTGCCCAAAGACTCCTGTGAACAGCAACCGGGTCGGGTCAGCGAACGACCTCGAACGCGAAATCCTTAGTCGCGGTCGCCGCCTGTCGGCCCGCCAGTCAGGCGTCGGCGTGCTCGGCGTGTTCGGCGTGGATGGTTTCGCTGGTGATCGGCTGGCCGCAGTGGTGACATACCAGATCGACCTGAAGCGGCTGACCACAGGAGTGCCAGCGTGTGAGCGCCGGTTTGTCCACTGCCCACTTGTCGCCCCACTGGGAGAGAGCGAGCATCACCGGGAACAGTTCCCGCCCAGCCTCGGTGAAGTGGTACTCGTGGCGCGGCGGGTGTTCGCTATAAGGCCGGCGTTCGATGACTCCGGCTGCCTCCAGCTTGCGGAGTCTGTCAGCGAGAATGTCGCGCGACGCCCCGGTATAGCCGGCGATGCGGGCGAACCGGTGCACCCCGTAGCTGATCTCGCGCAGGGCAAGCAGCGACCACCGCTCACCGAGGACCTCCAGAGCGCCGGCGAGCGAGCACGGACGGACTGCCAAGGGCTGCTCAGCCATCCGGATGGCGGGACGCGCGTCGGAATCGGTCATGCACCTCATCTTAGACGGGTGTGTTGCGATTTCCAACTCACTAGTCTAAAGTGAAACCAGTCAGTAGGAAATCACAACACACCATTTCCCTTTGCGTTCAGGAGCTCGCGATGAAAACAACTCGCCCGGTGGCACTCGTAACAGGAGCCTCGTCCGGCATCGGGAAGGAAGCCGCGCTCGCGCTGGTCAAAGCAGGTTTCGACGTGGTCGGCACAAGCCGCGACACCTCGCGCGCCACCCGCTGGAAGGAGTGATGTTCCTGGACCTGGACGTTGCCAGTGACAGCTCGGCCACCGCCGCGGTCCAGCAGGTGGTCGAACGCTTCGGGCGCATCGACGTTCTGGTGAACAACGCTGGCATCGGCGCCGTCGGAGCGGTCGAGGAAGGCTCGATCGCGCAGGCCCAGGCGGTATTCGCGATCAACGTCTTCGGTGTCATGCGAATGGTGAAGGAGGTGCTGCCGCACATGCGAGCCCAGGGACACGGGCGGATCGTCAACGTCTCCTCCGTTCAGGGCTTTCTCCCCGCGCCCTACATGGCCGTCTACGGTGCCTCAAAGCATGCGATCGAGGGTTATTCCCAGTCTTTGGACCACGAGGTGCGGCAGTACGGCATCCGGTCGTTACTCGTTGAACCCGCGTACACCAAGACGGGCTTCGAGGACAAGCGCGAGGAGCCCGATGTGCCACTGCCGGTGTATGCCGAGCAGAGGCAGACCTTCGACCGCGTGATGGCGGCGGCGTTCGCGGACGGCGACGACCCCGCCGTGGTAGCCAAGGTTGTGCTTTCCGCAGCGACGGACCCGAAGCCGAAACTGCGCTACACCGCCGGCACATTGGCCGGACGCGCCAGCATCCTGCGCCGCTTCGCGCCCCCCCGGGCCTTCGACCATCAGATCCGCAAGCTCAACCAGCTGGCCGGCTGACACCAGCTCGCTCCACAATGCCTATCGCCTTTCATGCCAGGAGAAGCCATGCTCGACACCTCTGACCCCGCTGCAGCGACCGTCGACCGTTGGCGGGCCGCCGCCGAAAGTAGTGACGTCGAAGCTGCACTCGCCTGCCTGAGCCCGGACATCGTGGTCACCTCGCCTCTCACCGACCAGTTCCGCCTCGAGGGAACCGATCAGGTTCGCGACTTCTTGGCGGCGGCGTTCACCGCAGTCAGGGGCATCAATTTCCACACCCAGACCGGTCAGGGCAACAGTTACGCCCTGGCCTACCGGGCACGGGTCGGCTCCCAGCCGTTCGAGGAGGCGCAGCTGCTGGTACTCAACGACACCGCACACATCAACCAGATCACGCTCTTCGGCCGTCCGCTGCCGGCGCTGACTGCCCTCATGATCGCCCTCGGGCCGGATCTTGCCCGGCGCCAGGGACGCCGCGGCCTCGCGACACTCCTACGTGCTAGCGCCACACCGATACACGTAATGGTCACCTCCGGCGACCGCACGATCGTCCCCCGAACCCGACCCAGGGGATGACCGACCTGATACCTCGCGCCTCACGCCGCTCGACGAGTCTGTCGTCGCCGGACAACCGGCGTGGCCGCCTAGCGGCACCGCGCTTCGCTGTGTCGAGATCGGAGCAAGCCGTGCACGAAAATTGGCCTTGTTCAAGAGACTGGGTACCGATCACCAGCGAAACCATCCATGCGTGGCCCACCGGGCAGGTCGTTGACGTGACGCTCCTGCAATCCACGAATGAATCGGGCGTAACGCGTGACCCCCGTAGTGGCGTTCACGGTCATTTCAATCCAGCTCGTCTCGCCAGGGTCAGCGCCGCCGTGACGACTTTTGCCCACAGACGGTGGGGTACCCCGCGAGGCGGTGCGAAGCCGAGCAGCCGCTGATGTGCCACCGTCTGAGCCTCGGTGTACTTCAGCAATCCTTCGGCGCCGTGGCGACGACCGAGGCCGGAGGCGCCCATGCCTCCCATGGGGGCATCGAGGCTGGCCCAGGCCGCGCCGAACGCTTCGTTGACGTTGACGGTGCCGGCATGCAGCCGGGCGGCCAGCGCTCTTCCGCGAATGCCATCGCGGGTCCAGACGCTGGCGTTCAGCCCGTAGACGGTGTCGTTGGCCAACGCCACAGCTTCGTCGTCGTCACCGAACGGGTAGACCGATACCACCGGACCGAATGTCTCGTCCCGATACAGACTCATGGCAGGTGTGACGTCGGCTAGCACGGTCGGTTCGTGGAACAGCGGGCCGACGTCGGGCCGAGCATTGCCGCCAGCCAAGACCTTGGCTCCCTTGGCGACCGCGTCAGCGATGTGTCCGAGGACCATCTCCAGCTGACTCGTGCTGGTCAGTGACCCGACATCGCAGCTGTAGTTGTACGCAGTACCCAGGCCGTCACGTCGGCCGGGTTTGCCATCGGCAGGTCCGCGATCGGCGCTCCGGTGTACGGCGCCCGGGTAGTGACGCGCGCGGCGTCGGGGCCGGCAGTCGCGCGGGCGACTAGGCGATCGACCACTTGGGGCGTGAGCGAGGCGGGCAGCCCTTCTCGGAGCAGGCTAAGACGGTCAACGAACACCAGGGTTCTCCTTCGGTGCGGATGGAATGGTGTCGCGCGGAAGAAGCGGCCGCCGACGCGACAAGACGTGTTGGCGAGCTCAGGCGTCGTAGTCGACAGTCACCACTGGTGTGGTCGGGTGCGATTGGCACGTGAGCACGTAGCCGGCTTCGACAACTGCCGGCGACAGCGCGAAGTTTTGTTCCATCGCGACCGACCCCAGCGGTACCTTGGCTTTGCAGGTGCCGCAGGCTCCGCCGAGGCAGGCGTACGGCGCATCCAGTCCAGCCTTCAGTGCGGACTCCAGGACAGTGTCGCCCGCGGCGAGCTCGACCTCGTGCTGACGACCGCGCAGGCCGATCGTTACCGCCGCCGGGGTGAAACCGTCGGCGACCTTGGGCTTCTGGTAGCCGTGGAAGAGTTCCACGTGGACATGATCCGGATCGGCGTCCCGCTCGATGAGCAGGTCGCGTAGATCGGCCACCATCTCAACCGGCCCGCAGAGGAACCATTCGTCGACCGAAGCGGCCAGGCCGGCGTCGAGCAGCTGCTCGAGCTTCGGACGATCAGCGCGACCACGAAGATGCGCCGGGTGTCGTGGATCGCGGGAACGCAGGTGGATGATTCGCAGCCGGTCGGCGTAGCGCGACTCGAGGTCGGCGAGCTCATCGCGGAACATCGTGCTGTCGGCATCCCTGTTGCCGTAGATCAGAACGAAGCAGCTCTCGGTCTCGACTGCGAGCGTCGTCTGCAGGATCGACAGTGCAGGGGTGATGCCACTGCCGGCGACGATCGCGACGTAGTTCTTGGTGGCGAGCGGATTGAGCGCTGTGCCGAAGGAACCGGTTGGGGTCATCAGGTCGAGGGTGTCGCCGGCCCGGAGCTGTTCCATCGCGAACGTGGAGAAGGCCCCGCCAGGGATGTGCTTGACGGCGATCGCGAGAGTGCCGGAAGTTGCCGAGGAGCAGATTGAGTAGTTGCGCCGTACTCCCTCGCCTCCTAGGTCAGTGCGAACGGTCACGTGTTGACCGGGTTCGAAGGAGAACTGGTCACGCAGGCCGTCGGGCACCTCGAACCGGATCAGCACACTGTCGTCGGTCAATTTCTCGACGCTCGCGACCGGGATGGGGTGGAACTCCGCAGCGCGGGCTGAGGAGCGCTTCGGCATTCGCACAGGGAGGAGTCGGGCGAGTTTTCCGTTCAGCCGTTTCCAGTCGCGGTACTCGTCCGGGTCAAGCTGCTGGCCGAAGACGGTGCCGATCGCGGCATCACGCTCGAGGTAGGCCTCCTCGTTTCGTCGCCAGGTTGCGACGTAGCGGTGGAACGGGATCGAGGGGTGCAGGTGGTGGACGAGGTGGTAGTTCTGCGAGAGGAGCAGGGGCGTGAGGATCCATTCGGAGCCGACGCGGTTGCGGGTGGCGCGGTAGCGGTTCTCCTGCTGGGTGTCCTCGAGGTCGTGGTGCGGCAACCAGTCGAACCACCAGGCCAGAACGAACATGGCGACCCGCTCGGGGATCAGGTAGACCACCGCCAGCGTCCACAGGTGTCCAGTGAACGCACAGGTGATGATCACCGCGACAGTCGCCCCCATCAGGAAGACTGTCTCCAGCACCTCTCCCCGGGGACGGCGCCGCGCGTTGCGCACCAGGAAGGTCAGGTACGGCACGTCCATCAGCGGGAACCGCACGGGAAGCTGCCACATCGGGGCGCCGCTGACGAAGTGGTCCGGGTCGTTCTCGTCATCGTTGGTGTTGCGGTGGTGCTCGATGTGGATGAACGCGAACGACTTGAACGAGATCAGCGGTGAGACGAAGAACATCGCGACCCGGCCGAAGGCCACGTTCACCCAGCGGTGTGTGCTCACCGAGTAGTGCGCAGCGTCGTGCAGCACCGTGAACAGCACGAAGATCGCGGCCGCACTGAGCAGGACCGTCGCCAGGCCGGGAAGCGTGTCGCTCACCGCGGCCCACGTGGAGAACGCGAAGACCGCCAGGGCACCGAAGAAGATGCCGACCACGGGCCACGAGATCGTCGGGACCCCCGCACCCGCGTCGGGAAGCGCGTGGCGCGTGGCTGGGGGCGCGGATTGCTCGGTGGTAGCTGACATGCCCCGCAATCTACGAACCGCGGGCCACCCGTACCAGTGGTGCCGAGCCCAGGTCCGTGTGCGCGCAGCACATGCTCTCAGGTTCGGCCGGGTTCCGAGGTGAGCACCACCGGGCCGAGCACATGGACCAGCCGCAGCGCTGCATGCAGCTCGGCAATCCGCTCTGTGGCGGGACGCCCTCGGCGTTCCTCTGCCCGGCGCATTCGCTGCAGCACGGTGTTGCGGTGTACCCCCAGCACCTCGGCCGCAGCTGCCAGCCCTCCCTGTGCGTCGAGCACTGCCAACAGCGCCCGTCGTTCCTCGTCCTCGCGGCGCCCGCCGACCGCCAGGGCACCGAGCTCGGTCGCGACGAAGGCACGGGCAAGGTCCAGGTCGCCGCTGATCGCGTCCACCAGCGCGATCTCGGCGTACGACGTCACCGGAGCTCCCCGGCCTGAGAGCTCGATGATCCGACGCCCGCGCTGCGCCTGGGCGTGGGAGTCGCGGAAGCCGCCAGGGCCCTGCGCCGGCGTGCCCATGGAGATCCGGACCGTCGCGGGGACCTGGTCGGCCAACGGCGCGAGGTCCGCTGGCGCTACTGCGGGAGGGCGCGTGGTGGCGACCCAGCCCCAAAGCGCCTGGGCGCCGTCCGGCACGAGCAGGGGGCGAAGGGAACCGAAGTGAGCACCGACCGCGGCACCGACGCGCGCGAGATCGACGTCATCGCGATCGGTCCAGCAGACGAAGGCGGTCTGCCATCCGGTGAGCCGGTGGGACAAGGTTCGCTCGGCACGTTCGAGGTCGATATGGTCGCCGGCGATCAACCCGCGGACCGCATCAGTCCGGGCCGCGCGGACTCGGTTCTGCATGCGGTCGAGCTCGGCGACGTACTCGGCGGCGACCTCGCTGGAGATGCGGTCGACATAGGCGAACGCAAAGCGCTGCAGGTCGGCTACCACCGCAATGGCGAAGGCCGGGTCGGGCACCACGTCTGTGATCCCGGCGAGGATGCGCTCACTGAAATAGGCGTGACCGATCCGGTAGAAACGCAGCATCACATCGACGCTGTAGCCGCGGGCCGCCATCGCGCGCGCATGCTCCAGGGCGGTGACCGGGGCCGTCGCGGAACTCACGTCGATACCGGCCCGCACCATCGACAGTGCTGCCTCGAGGTTCGACGAGCACGACCCCAGCGTCAGGCCGCGAAGGTAGTCATCAGCATCGGCTTCAGGGATCCGATCGAGGATGTAGTCGAGCATGTCATCGGCGTACGCCGAAACGTTCCCGAGCAACTGGGTGGCGGTACGGCGCAACTCGGTCACCAGCGACTCGGGAAGGTCTGCCGACCCGCCCGCGCTCACATCCATGACCATGCCGCGAGACTATCGAGGGTCACGATCCCCAGCGTTACGTTGCCTCCGCCCAGCCTGCCCTGCGGTCCCAGGTTGGGGATCTCCATCAGAGGTTTCCGAGGTCGAGCCTGCGGGGCCTCGGCCGCTGCGCGTTCGGAGGCGCGGGCGCGGGTGTAGCGGATGAGCATGTCGGTGCGGGTCCAGCCGGCGATGGCCATGAGGCCGGACTCGGATCCGCCGGCAGCGAGCCAGCGGTGGGCGGCGGTGTGTCGGAGCCGGTGCGGACGGAAGCCCTCGACTCCGGCGCGCTGGGCGCGACGCCGTAGGCCGCGGTAGAGCCCGTCCCTGCTGAAGGTCTTGGGTCCGCGTCCGAGCCAGAGGTCGGCGGTGTGGGCGAGCGGATGGTCTTCGCGTTCGGCGAGGTAGGCAAGCAGGGCCTGGGTGGTGGCCTGCCCGATCGGGATCACTCTCCCCGCCCTCCCTTGCCGCGGCGGATCGTGATGAGCCGCTCGACGATGTCGAGGTCGTCGAGGTGGAGGTCGAGGAGCTCGCCGGAGCGGATGGCGCTCTCGACCATGAGCCGGATGATGGCCTCGTCGCGCCGGTGATGCAGCGTGTCCCCGGCGGTCCTGCCTTCTCCATGGACGGCGCAGGTGGCGAGGAGGGCGCGCAGTTCGTCGTCGGTAAGAGGCTCGACCAGGGGTGGCTCGACGTGGGGCGCCTTGACGCCGGGGAACCGGTCGGTGTCGATCTCGCCTCCGGCGGTGAGCCAGCAGGCGAAGCGGCGCACGGCAAGCCGTTGGATGCGGGCGGTGCCGGGCGCGGCTCCTGCTTCGAGCAGGCCGGCGATCCAGGAGTTGAGGGCGGCGCGGCTCATCGGGAGGTGGTCTCCGCCGGCACACCAGCGCAGGTAGCGGGCGGCGCCGTCGGCGTACTGGGCCACGGTGCCAAGGCTCTTGTTCTCCGCGTGCAGGGCGGTCTGCCAGTCGTTGATCCGGTCAAGGGCGTGGGCGGCGGTCATGGCGGTCAGATGGGTCAGGTCCGACCCGCATAGCCAGCCGCCGTCAATGCTGGAGGAGCGGGTGCTCGCGGTGTAGGTCACCCGGGGGCGCGGCAGCGAAGGCTCTCCGGGAAACCCGTCACCAAATGGACATGTGATCAAGTTCGTAAATGCTTTCAGGCTCGGAATCCGTAGATTCCGAGCCTGAAATTCGTAGCGGGGGCAGGATTTGAACCTGCGACCTCTGGGTTATGAGCCCAGCGAGCTACCGAACTGCTCCACCCCGCGTCGGTGAGGTGAAGGTTACCCGCGGTCCCACGTGGAGTCCAAATCGATCCCGGGCTCAGCCCGCGTCGAGCAGCGCGAGCTCCTGCTCGCTGAGCACCAGCTGCGCGGATCGCGCGGAGTCCCGAATGGTCTCGGGACGCGACGATCCCGGGATCGGGATCACGACCGGCGACTTCGCCAGCATCCACGCGAGGCACACCTGCTGCGGGCTGACGCCGTGGTGCTCGGCGACCCGCCCGAACCTCTCGTGCCTCGATCCAAGGCCGCCCGCACGCGAGCTGTTGCCGAAGGGGCTCCACGGCAGAAAGGCGATCCCCAGCTCGTCGCACAGCTCGAGCTCCCGCTCGCTGGAGCGGAAGTCCGGCGAGAACTCGTTCTGCACGCTGGCCAGGCGCCCGCCCAGGACATCCTGCGCCAGCCGGATCTGCTCGGGACTGGCGTTGGAGATGCCTGCCCGCTGGATCTTCCCGGCGTCGAGCAGGTCACGCAGGGCGCCGACCGACTCGGCGTACGGCACCCGGGGGTCGGGCCGGTGGAGCTGGTAGAGCCCGATGGCGTCCACGCCGAGGCGGGCCAGGGAGGCGTCGCAGGCCGCCTTCAGGTGCTCCGGTGAGCCGTCGATGGCCCAGGAGCCGTCGGGTGGCCGGGTGTGGCCACCTTTCGTCGCGACCAGTACGCCGGACGTGTCGCCGCCGTACTGCGCAAGCGCGCGGGCCACCAGCGACTCGTTGTGCCCGACGTCGTCCGGACCGATGTGGTAGGCGTCCGCGGTGTCGACCAGGGTGACGCCGTCCTCGAGCGCCGCGTGGATCGTCGCGATCGCCTGCTGCTCGTCGGGACGTCCCTCCACCGACAGCTGCATCGCTCCGAGCCCGATGGCTCCGACCTCGGTGTCGCCGATCCGCCGTTGCCGCACGCCGCTCTCCTCGGGTTGGGTGGGTCCGGCTGTCTGCCGGACCGCCAACCTACGTCGCAACTTCTTCGACCGGGACTGTCGAACCAGGGGGCGCCGTTCGTGGAGAGGGTGACGGCAGCAAGCCGGACCTCATCGACAGGAGAACATCATGCGCCAGCTCATCGTCAGCGAGTTCATCTCACTCGACGGCGTCGTCGACTCCCCGGGCGGCGACGACGGCTTCCGGCACGCCGGATGGACCTTCCAGGACATCGAGCCCGACATGGCGGCCTACGAGATCAAGGGGCGCGAGCAGGAGGACGCCGGTGCCCTGCTGCTCGGACGGGTGAGCTACGAGCTCTTCGCGCCCGTGTGGCCCGGGATGGAGGAGTTCGCGCACTTCAACCAGATTCCCAAGTACGT
Source organism: Marmoricola sp. URHA0025 HA25 (assembly GCF_054059435.1). Lineage (NCBI taxonomy): Bacteria > Bacillati > Actinomycetota > Actinomycetes > Propionibacteriales > Nocardioidaceae > Marmoricola > Marmoricola sp. URHA0025 HA25. The sequence goes on along the minus strand of NZ_JBSSCD010000001.1, from coordinate 3,119,729 downwards.
CGTGTCGAGCACCGACCCGGACACCACCCTGTGGCACGACACCACCGTGCTGCGGTCGCTCGACGACGTCGCCGCGCTCAGGGAGGGCGACGGGAAGCCGATCATCGTCGCCGGCAGCTCGAGGCTCGCCCAGGGGCTCGCGGCCGCCGGCCTGGTCGACCGCTACCACCTGCTGGTGTTCCCGGTGCTGCTCGGCGACGGCCGGAGGCTGTGGGCGAACCAGGACCAGGACAAGACCCGGCTCGCGCTCGTCGAGCACGCGACCTACTCCAACGGCGTGCAGCTGCAGGTCTGGGACGTCGTCCGGTGAGGCTCAGGACCCGATCTGCCGGGCGTAGGTGAAGGACGTCCCGGAGCCGCGGCAGGTCTGCAGCGTGATGTCCCCGTGGATGAGACCCGCGGCGCTCCCGCTGTGGCGCCCGACGAAGCCGCGTCCGGTGACGACGTAGCGCAGGATCGCTCCACTCGGCGTGGACACCGTGAAGGTGTCGCCGACGTGGAGGAGCCGGTCCCAGCGGTAGAACCCGCAGTAGTCATGACCGGCGAGCCAGCTGGTGCCGGAACCCCCGGGCAGCGGACCCTCCCAGAGCGTCGCGCTGCGGCAGCCGTTGATGGTCGACTGGTTGCCGCGCACGATCGTGCGGGTCCAGCCGCGAACCGTGATCCGGTACTCACCGTTCGCACGGGTGGTCCGCGCCGCCGGCGCGGCCGGCGCGGCGGAGGCGACCGCGAAGTTGGCCGGGGCCGTTGACGCCGACGCCGGAGCGGACAGGAAGGGCATCGACGTGAGTGCGCCGGCGACGAGGACGGCGGCCAGGGTGCGGCGAGGGGTGACCGGCATGGCGGGCTCCAGCTGGGGGAGGGGTCATGGACACCGTTCCCATCGGCCACCCAGGGTCCAAGATGAGGACAAAACGGACAAAAGGTGCACAGATCGGGCTCAGGCCCATGCGCGCACGACCAGATCTGCGCACGCCCGGGTCGCCTCGACCAGCCGCGCGTTCGGCTCGTCGACACGCTCGACCCAGTCCCGGGCCGCAGCCGGGCTCTTGCCCGACGCGACGTGTCGCTCGCACAGGCGCCGGACCCGCTCGGGACCGGCCAGGTCGACGTACCAGACCTCGTCGAGCACCGCTCGGACCTCGCCCCACTCGCCGTCCGGAAGCAGCAGGTAGTTGCCCTCGGTGAGGACGAGCCGAGCCTGGGGGAGCACCGCGATCGCGGCCGCCAGCGGCTGCTCCAGGTCGCGCTCGAAGCCGGGCACGTACACCGTCGACTCCGGCTCGTCCCGGACGCGGCGCAGCGTCGAGACGTAGCCCGGGGCGTCGAAGGTGTCGGGCGCGCCCTTCCGCTCTCGGCGGCCGAGCCGGTCGAGCTGCGCGTCGGCGAGGTGGAACCCGTCCATCGGGACCTGGGCGACCCACTCTGCGTCCAGGCCGTCGGGAGGGTCCGCGCGCAGCAGGTCGACGAGGTGCTCGACGAGTGTCGACTTGCCGGCGCCCGGGGGCCCGGTGATCCCGAGCAGGACGCGTCGACGGGCACCGACGAGCGCAGCCGCGCGTCGAGCCAGCGCCGCGCTGTCCGGGTCGGTCACCGGGAGCGGGCCGCCTCCGAGTCGAGCAGGCGACGGCCGACCTCGCCGAGGCCGTCGGCGACGGCCGCGCGCTGCTCAGGGGTGAGTACGTCGATCACCAGGTCGCGCACGAGGGCGACGTGCCCGGGCGCCGCTCGCTCCAGCACGCGCTCGCCCGCCGGGGTCAGCACGGCGAAGACGGCGCGGTCGTCGGACGTGCAGGAGCGACGCCGGACCAGACCTGCCTTCTCCAGCTGCGAGATCTGGTAGGTCAGCCCGCTCTTCGAGCCCAGCACCGCATCGGCGAGCTCGCTCATCCGCATCTCGTGGTCACAATTCGCCGAGAGCCGGACGAGGATCTCGTACTGCAGGTGCGAGATCCCGACATCCTCCTTCAGCTGCTGGTCGAGTCGCCGGTCGACGAGGGAGGCGGCCGCGAGGAAGGCGTGCCAAGCACGCATCTCCTCGTCGTCGAGCCACTTCGTCCGCGCCATGGAATGAGCCTAACAACAGACTTGTTCAAATTCGAACGAACCGCTACGGTTCTCCGGAAGTTCGAATTTGAACGACCCTGATCGACAGGAGCTCCCTGATGAGCACGACCCACCACGGCCTCGCCGCAGTCACTGCCCTGCCGGCGACTCCGGCCGCCACCGAGCGGACCCGGGTGCGGGTCCCGCTGCGCTTCGCCGACGGGTACGCCGTGACGGCGGAGGTGGTCACCTTCCACGGCCTCTCCGACGGGGCCGAGCACCTCGCCCTGGTCTTCGGCGACCCGGCCGCGTGGGACGTGCCGCTCGTGCGGCTGCACTCGGAGTGCCTGACCGGCGACGTCTTCGGCTCCGTGCGGTGCGACTGCGGACCGCAGCTGCGCGAGGCGGTCGAGCGGATCGCGGGCGTGGGCGGCGCGCTGCTCTACCTGCGACAGGAGGGCCGCGGCATCGGGCTCTACAACAAGCTGGACGCCTACGCGCTGCAGGACGCCGGCCTGGACACCTACGAGGCGAACACCGCCCTGGGGTTCCCCGAGGACGCCCGCGACTACACGGCGGCCGCACAGATGCTGGAAGCCCTCGGCATCGACGAGATCGACCTGCTCAGCAACAACCCGGACAAGGCCCGGCAGCTGCGCGAGCTCGGTGTCGTCGTGCGCGACACCGCGACGACCGGAGTCTTCGCCTCGGACAGCAACCTGCGCTACCTGCACGCCAAGGTGGAGCACACCGCGCACCGGATCGACCTGGCCGGGATCTCCGGGCTGGTGGGCTGAGTGCGCGCCGTCGTGATCCGCGACTTCGGCGCCGAGCCGCAGGTCGCCGAAGTCCCCGTGCCCGAGCCGGCTGCCGACGAGGTCGTCGTGCGGATCCACGCGGCGGGCATGAACCCGTTCGACTGGAAGGTCATCGACGGCGCCCTCCGGGGCGTGGTCGACCACCCGTTCCCGATCGTGATGGGCTCCGACGGCGCCGGTGTCGTCGAGGCGGTCGGCTCCGGAGTCGAGCGCTTCCGCCCCGGTGACCGGGTCTACGGCCAGTTCATGAAGGTCGCCCTGGGTCGGGGCTCCTACGCCGAGTTCGCTGTCGCTCCTGCCGACGGCAAGCTGGCCCTGCTGCCCGAGCAGCTCACGTTCGCCGTGGCGGCCGCGCTGCCGACCGCCAGCGTCGCGGCGTACCAGGCCGTCGAGGCAGCCCGGCTCGACGCCGGAAGCACGATCCTCGTCAACGGCGCCTCCGGCGGTGTCGGCCAGTCGGCGGTGCAATTCGCCACCGAAGAGGGCGCACTGGTGATCGCGACCGCGATGGGTGAGCTGGTCGACCACCTGCGCGCGCTCGGCGCGGCCGAGGTCGTCGACTTCACCGCCGGCTCCACGGCCGACCAGGTGCTCGCTGCCCACCCGGGAGGGATCGACGCAGTGCTCGACCTGGTGAGCAAGCCGGGCGAGGGCGCCGACCTGGTCGAGCTCCTGCGCCCCGGCGGCATCGTCATCAGCACCAACGGTGCCCTCGACCCGGAAGCTCTCGCGACCCGCGAGCTGCGAGGCGTGAACCTGTCCAGCGAAGCGACACCGGAAGCGCTCGCCACGATCGCCGAGCTGGCCGCCGACGGGCGCCTGCGCGTGACCGTCGACGCGGAGGTGCCGCTCGACGACGTTCCCGCCGCGGTCGCACATGCCCGCGCCGGCCACGCGCGCGGCAAGACCGTCATCATTCCCTGACCACGACACGACGCGAGGAGCAACCATGGAGATCGCCACCTGGATCGTGGCCGGAGTCCTCGCACTCCTCTACCTCACCGCCGGCACGCTGAAGACGACCCGGCCGATGGCGAAGCTCGAGCCTTCGATGCCCTGGACGACGAGCCTGACCACGGCGCAGGTCCGGTTGCTCGGCACCGCCGAGCTCCTCGGCGCGCTCGGCCTGGTGCTGCCCAAGCTGCTCGGCGTGGTCGACGAGCGCGCGGGTCTCGAGGGCACCCTCACGGCGCTCGCGGCAACCGGCCTGGCGCTCGTCCAGCTCGGCGCGATCCCGCTCCACCTGCGTCGCGGGGAGCCGGCAGTCCTGCCGATGAACGTCGTGCTGCTGCTGGCGGCGGCCTTCGTCGCCGTGGTCCGTTTCGGCTGGCTCGGCTGAGCGGCGTGGCCTAGGCCCCCGAGACGTCCGCCCAGCGGGCGTAGGCCTCCACGATCGCGTCGACACTCTGGTCGACGTCGACGACCAGCCCCCGCTCGTCGGGCGCCAGCGTCTCGAGCGTCGCGAACTGCGAGGACAGCAAGGACGCCGGCATGAAGTGGCCGGGCCGGCTGGCCTGGCGCTTGCGGATCACCTCGGGCGTCCCGTGGAGCAGCAGGAACACGGTGCCGTGGGCGTGGTGGCGGAGCTGGTCGCGGTACTTGCGCTTGAGGGCCGAGCAGCTCATCACGCCACCGTCCGGATGGTTCGCGAGCCAACCGCCGATCGCCTCCAGCCACGGGTGCCGGTCGTGGTCGTCGAGCGGCTCGCCGGCGGTCATCTTGGCGATGTTGGCCGGCGGATGGAAGTCGTCCGCGTCGGCGAAGGGCACCCGGAGCCGCTGACCGAGGGCCGCCCCCACGGTCGACTTGCCGGAACCGGACACGCCCATCACGACCAGCGGCGCGTGCGCCATCTCGACCTCCTCGCCCTGTCCGGCAACCGCCGGCCCGTACCCGCGGCGGTTCGTGCTCATGTTTCCGCATCCAGCGGGAACCAGAACGATCGAGTCCGGAAAGAGAGGCGCCAAGCCGATGGTCGAGCCGTCCCTGCTGGTCCAGGTCCAGGACCCCACGCTGAGCGATGCGGGTGACACCCAGCTGCTCGTCGCGGCGATCCTGGCGATCGCTGCTGTCGTGGTCCTGATCGTGTGGGCCAAGCTCCATCCCTTCCTCGCGCTCATGCTGGGCACCGCGGTCTTGGGGGCGGTCGCCCAGGTGGCGCCCCTCGACGTGCTCCATGCCTTCATCGACGGCCTGGGCACGACGTTCGGCACCGTCGGGCTGCTCATCGCCCTCGGCGCGATGCTCGGCAAGCTGCTGGCCGACTCCGGGGGAGCGAACCAGATCGTCGACCGGATCGTCTCTCGGGTCGGTCCGGAGCGGCTTCCGTGGGCGATGGCGCTGATCGCCGGCATCATCGGGCTGCCGATGTTCTTCGAGATCGGGGTCGTGATCCTGGTCCCGATCATCATCCTGGTCGGTCTGCGCACCAAGGTGTCGCTGATGAGGGTCGGCATCCCCGCGCTGGCAGGCCTCTCGGTCCTGCACGGCCTGGTGCCCCCTCACCCCGGTCCCGTCACCGCGATCAACCTGCTGCACGCGGACCTCGGTCGCACGCTCCTGTTCGGCCTGGTCGTCGCGGTGCCGACGCTGATCGTCTCCGGACCGCTGCTGGCTCCGTTCCTCGACCGTCTCGTGCCCGTCTACGCGGACCAGACCAGCGCGGCCGCTCTCGCGCGCGGGACCGCAACCGTCGGCCGGACGTCAGGGGGCACGGCGGTCGGCGACGGCGGCGGTGGTGTCCAGGAGACGGCGGACGAGAGCAGCGACGCCGTCGACGCGGCGGCGCCCGCCGGACGCCGGCCACCCTTCGTCGCGGCCGTCCTCACCATGGTGCTGCCGGTGTTGCTGATGTTGCTCAAGGCGATCGCCGACCTGACCGCGGACGAGGGCACGAGGCTGCGTGACACGCTCGACTTCGTCGGCGACCCGTCGATCGCGCTCCTCGTCGGCGTGCTCGTCGCGATGTTCGCGCTCGGCGCCGCCTCGGGCATGTCTCGTGAGCGGGTGCAGGAGTCGCTCGGCTCCGGCCTGCCCGGGGTCGCCTCGATCATGCTGATCGTGGCCGCCGGCGGTGGCTTCAAGACGGTGCTCTCCGACTCCGGGGTCGCCAGTGTGATCGCCGACGCGGCCAAGGACTCGAGCCTGTCGCCCCTGCTCCTGGGCTGGCTGGTCGCGGTCGGGGTCCGCCTCGCCACCGGCTCCGCGACCGTCGCGACGGTGACCACTGCCGGGATCGTCGGCGGCCTCGCGGCCGACCTGGGCAACAACGAGCTGTCCCTGCTGGTGCTCGCGATCGGCTCCGGATCGCTCTTCTTCAGCCACGTCAACGACGCCGGGTTCTGGCTGGTGAAGGAGTACTTCGGCCTCACTGTCGGTCAGACGCTGAAGTCATGGTCGGTGATGGAGACGGTGATCTCCGTGATGGGCCTGGCCTGCGTCCTCGTCCTGAACGTGTTCGTCTGAGCCGCGCGAGCCGCTCCGTCAGGCGGCTCCGGGGGCCTGCTTCGGGACCTGGCGCACCTCGGGCTTGACCGTCTGTGTCACCGGTGCGGACTCCTGTGCCGGCTGTGCCGGAGCCGGGCTCGGCGCCGGGGGAGCCTGGATCGTCGCAGGCGCACGCCCGACGCCGGAGCTGAGGCGCTGGGGCCGCCACTCGGTGCGGTAGTCCGGGTGCTCGACCCAGTCCAGGGCCAGCACCCGCAGCGTGTAGCAGGGCCAGTCGATCGCGTACTCGTCGTACTGTCCGCAGGTCGAGCACGCGTGCGGCTTCAGTGCGCGGTCGGGGTCGGCGCGGCGGTCGAGACCCGGACCCACATCGCGGTGGGCCGCGATGATCAGCCGCTTCGACCACACACCCGGAGAGCACGCGCCAGGGGTTCCAGTGCGAGAAGTGCGGACCGTCCGAGGGGTCGCCGATCTCCCAGCGGTATCCCGCCTCGTGGGCGTCGATCGCGCGCTGGGCAAGCGTCTCCTCCTCGACGATCCGCTCGAGGAGGAACTCCCTGAGTGTGCTCATTGCTCGTTCCCTCGTGATGCCCGGACTGCGAGGTCCGGACTGTTTGACTGTTTTGTCAAGCGTTGGTACCCGTCCAGCACTACCTGTCTAGGGCACTTCCCCCAAAACACCCGATTATCGGTGAAATACCCTTCATACAAATTGCCCGAATGTTACTAACTGTTGGTAAAGGCGGGGCCGTGAGGGACCCCGACCGATCAAGGGGAGTGGATCCAGATGCGTGCAATCAAGGTTCTGATGGTGACGGTGACGATGGCAGCCTCGCTCGTCGTGGGTGTGGCTGTGACGGCGAGCGACGGTGCCCCCTCGGCTCCGACTGCAGACCGCTGGTGCTGCTGATCTCGTAGCGAGCGGCGCCGGAGCGCCGTCGCGTATCTCGTCGTGGTCATGGTTGACATGGTGGTCGCCTCTACCGCACGGACCTGATGTGTCCGCGCCGCTCGGCGGCTGCCCGCTCCATGGCGACGTGGATCGAGGTGCGCGGCGCGAGTCCGGTCGAGGCGGCTGCGCGTCGGAATGCGTCGAGCGCCGCCTCTGGCTGATGCACGTCCTGGAGCAGGCCGCCGAGCTCGAACCAGAGCTCGGCCGCACGACGATCGGCACCGACTCCGCTCAGCAGGAGGATGGCCTCCTTGTAGGAGTCGACCGCGTCGTCGGTACGTGACTCGCTCGCGGCGATCTGGCCCTGGAGCACCAGGGCATCGGCTGCCGAGAGCGGTGCGTGCTGGTGGGCGATCTCGAAGCTGGCCGCTGCCTGGGCACTCGCCGTGATGTGATCGCCGAGCAGGAGGTTGGCCCGTGCCAGCGCGAGCTGGTTGTCGGCCTTGTCCATCGGACTGGCACTCGACCAGTCGAGCTCGCGGCCGGCCTGCTCGAGGTTGACCTTCGCCTCGGCGGCCTCCGGCGGGTCGAGGCGGAGCTGGAGCACGGCGAGCTCGGTGCGCAGCCGCGCGAGGTTGCGCATGTCCTCGCCCTGCTCGAAGAAGAGGATGGCCTTGCGTGCCAGCGCAAGCGCCTCACGGACCGATCCGCGGCGCGAGGCCATCACGCTGGAGTTCCAGTACGCCGAGCCGCGGGCCATCGGCGAGTCGAGCCTCTCGGCATCGCGGATCGCCTGGCGGCACAGGCGCGCCGCGTGTCCGATGTCGCCACGCTCGAAGTACGCCGCAGCCACGGTCAACGTGAGCTGCACTGCTTCGCCGACGCCGTCCAGGCCCTGTTCGCGGATCGTCTCGGTGGCGCGTTCGCCGACCTCGATCGCCATGCCCAGGTCGGCGGCCTCGCGGTAGCAGCGGCTCAGCGCGATGAGCCCGCGCAGCCAGTCGAGGTCGGAGGGCGGGTTGGCGGTGAGCTCCTCGAGCGCCAGGATTGCGTCGTCGAGCTCGCCGGTCGCCTCCAGGGCGAAGGCGCGCACGAACTTCGCCGGCCGCTCGAGCTCGGAGCCGCTGGACTCGGGGATCTCGGCCAGCTCGGCGAGGATGGCGCCGGCCTTGTCCAGCGCCTCGCTCGGGCTGCCGGACGCCAGGGCCAGCTCCGCGTAGTCGAGGTCGAGCTGGAGCTCGGCGCGCTTGTCCCGGGTGATCCCGACGAGGAGCTCCTCGACCGAGGTGCCGAGCCGGTCGGCGAGCCGGGCGAGCAGCTTGAGGTCGGGCCGGCGCTGGCCGGCCTCGATGCGCGAGATGTAGGCAGTGGACGCGTCCCCGCCAGCCGCCTCGGTCTGGGTGAGGCCGGCTGCGACACGTGCGTTACGGAGCCGGCGGCCCAGGATGGCGGGCTCGATCGACTTGCTGAGTTCGGCGATGTTCGGGTCCATGTCCGCCATTGTGGAGCACCGAACGTCCGATTTGTCGAAGTTTTGGGAAACTTTGCAACAGGACACGCCGAGAATGTTGACAAATTTCACCAGGACTCGGTGTACTGCACATACCGGACAAGCTACGCAAGAGGTGCGGACCTCGGTGGACGCCGGTCCCGTTCGGGGACCCGCGTGGGGATGCCCACCGAGACCGCGAGCCGCCTGACCCGGTCAGGTGAGCAGCCGCTCCCCGGTGTCGGTCGAGAACAGGTGCACGTGCCCGGCCTTCGGCGCGAACTCGACGGTGCTGCCCTTCTCGGGTGGCCGCCGTCCGTCGACGCGGGCGATCACGTGGTGCTCCTGGTCGCCGAGCTGCGCGACGCCGTAGACGTAGGCATCGGCTCCCAGCGACTCCACCAGGTTGATCACCGTCGGCAGGCCCTGCCCCTGGCCGACCAGCTCCATGTCCTCGGGCCGCACGCCCACGGTCACGGCGTGACCCGCGCGGTGTGCCTCTCCCGCCGTCTCGCGGCGCAGCGGCACCTCGGCGTTGCCGAACTTCATCGCCTCGCCCTGGACGCCGACCTCGAGCAGGTTCATCGCCGGCGAGCCGATGAAGCCGGCCACGAAGACGTTGGCCGGCTTGTCGTACATCTGTGCCGGGCTGTCGACCTGCTGGAGGATGCCGTCCTTGAGGACCGCGACGCGGTCGCCCATCGTCATCGCCTCCACCTGGTCGTGGGTGACGTAGACCGTGGTCACCCCGAGGCGTCGCTGGAGCGCGGCGATCTGGCTGCGGGTCTGGACGCGCAGCTTGGCGTCGAGGTTCGAGAGCGGCTCGTCCATCAGGAAGACCTGGGGCGAGCGGACGATCGCGCGACCCATCGCGACGCGCTGGCGCTGGCCGCCGGAGAGGGCCTTCGGCTTGCGGTCGAGGTACTCCTCGAGGTCGAGGATCTTGGCCGCGTCGATCACCCGGCTGCGGATCTCGTCGCGCTGGACGCCGGCGATCTTGAGGGCGAAGCCCATGTTGTCGGCCACGGACATGTGCGGGTACAGCGCGTAGTTCTGGAAGACCATCGCCACGTCGCGGTCCTTGGGAGGAACGTCGGTGATGTTGCGATCGCCGATCCAGATCGACCCCTCGTCGACGTCCTCTAGACCGGCGAGCATCCGAAGCGACGTGGACTTGCCGCATCCCGAGGGACCCACGAGGACGAGGAACTCCCCGTCGCCGATGTCGAGGTCAAGGCTGTCGACCGCGGGGCGTTCCGAGCCCGGGAACACCCGGGTGGCCTTGTCGAACCTGACTGTCGTCATGACATGACTCCTTCACCGGCAGGAACGTGCCGGACGATCCGTAGTAAGGGAGAACCTGCCCGGACGGTAGTGCCGATTCCGGCTGAGGGGAACCCGCGTCGCCGATCTTCTCAGCGTTACGGGTTCGTGACCTTGTTTCGCCGAGGTTTCGTGGACAGGTCTGACCGCCACGCGCTTACATCAGGCATCGGCATCCGCGACCCGACGCACCCACCCAGCGGCCCCGCCGGAAAAGCAGTACGAAACAAAGGGAGCAATACGGATGCGACGACTCAACAGCCGCCGAACCGTCGGTGCGCTCGCTGTCGTGGCCGTGGCGGGGATTGTCCTCGCCGGCTGCGGTGGCAGCAGCGGCAACGACAACAAGGCGAGCGGCAAGTCCCCGGGTGAAGGCAAGGCGGAGTGCGCCGGCCTCACGCAGTACGGGAACCTCACGGGCAAGAAGGTCCACGTCTACACCTCCATCGTGGCGCCGGAGGACAAGTCACAGAAGGACTCCTACAAGCTGTTCACCACCTGCACCGGTGCGAACGTGGAGTACGAAGGGTCCAAGGAGTTCGAGGCCCAGCTCGTCGTCCGGGTCAAGAGCGGCAACGCCCCTGACATCGCGTACGTGCCGCAGCCGGGGCTGCTCGCCACGCTCGTCAAGGACACCGGCAAGGTCGTCGAGGCCCCCGACGGGGTGGCCGCCAACGTCGACAAGTGGTTCGACCCCGCGTGGAAGGGCTACGGCTCGGTCGACGGCAAGTTCTACGCCGCACCGCTGGGCGCGAACGTGAAGTCGTTCGTCTGGTACTCGCCGAAGATGTTCGCAGAGAAGGGCTGGACGGTCCCCCAGACCTGGGACGACATGATGACCCTGAGCGACACGATCGCGGCCACCGGCATCAAGCCGTGGTGCGCGGGCATCGGCTCCGGTGACGCCACCGGCTGGCCGCTGACCGACTGGCTCGAGGACGTCATGCTGCGTGACGCCGGCGCGGACACCTACGACAAGTGGGTCAACCACGACATCCCGTTCAACGACCCGGCCGTGGCCAGCGCGCTCGACCGCGTCGGCAAGATCCTCAAGGACCCGAAGTACGTCAACGGCGGGCTCGGTGACGTCAAGTCGATCGCCACGACCACCTTCCAGGACGGCGGCCTGCCGATCCTCAAGGGCAAGTGCGCGATGCACCGTCAGGCGAGCTTCTACGCCGCGAACTTCCCGGCCGGCACGGACGTCTCCGAGAACGGCGACATCTTCGCCTTCTACCTCCCGGTGACCAACCAGGACAACGGCAAGCCCGTCCTGGGTGGTGGCGAGTTCGTCACCGCATTCAGCGACCGTCCGGAGGTCCAGGCCTTCCAGACCTACCTGTCCAGTGACACGTGGGCCAACGAGAAGGCCAAGGCCACTCCGGGTGGCGGCTGGGTGAGCGCCAACAAGGGTCTCGACGCGAACAACCTCGTCAGCCCGATCGACAAGCTGTCGGCCGAGGTGTTCCAGGACCCCGACTCGGTGTTCCGGTTCGACGGCTCCGACCAGATGCCCGGTGCCGTCGGCGCCGGCAGCTTCTGGAAGGAGATGACCAGCTGGATCACGGGCGAGAGCACGAAGGACGCCCTGGACAAGATCGAGAGCTCCTGGCCGAGCTGATGATCTGAGCCGGTCCGTGGGGACGCGCGTGCCGCGTCCCCACGGCCGGTTTCCCGTGCTGCGGCCGATCCGGGCGCGGCTCGACCTGTCTAGGAGGGCGACAGATGTCGACAGGTGACAAGTTCATCCAGATGACGATCGCCATTGCGCTGTTCCTTGCCGTGGTGGGCGTGGTGCTCGTGCTCGCCGACCGGGTGAAGTCCCGCCGCGGTGAAGTGCTCCAGACCACGGCTTTCGTGCTGCCCGCGGTGCTGATGATCAGCTTCGGGCTGCTCTACCCGGCTCTGCGGACCATCTACGAGTCCTTCCGCAACTCCGCCTCGACGCAGTTCGTCGGCACCGACAACTACCACAAGGTGCTCACCGACCACGACCTGCTGCAGGTGCTGAGGAACACTGCCCTCTGGGTCGTGGTGACTCCGGTCGCGGCCACCATGATCGGGCTCGTGTACGCCGTCCTGGTGGACCGGGCCCGGTTCGAGAAGTTCGCCAAGGCGCTGATCTTCCTGCCCATGTCGCTCTCCCTGGTGGGCGCATCGCTGATCTGGAAGTTCGTCTACGACTACAAGGCGACGGAGAACGACCAGATCGGACTGGCGAACCAGGTGCTCAAGTGGGTGGGCATGGACACCTACCGGTTCCTGCTGACCGAGCCGTGGAACACCTTCTTCCTGATCATCATCATGATCTGGGTGCAGGCTGGGTTCGCGATGACCGTGCTCTCCGCGTCGATCAAGTCGATCCCCGACGACATCGTCGAGGCGGCCCGGCTCGACGGCGTCTCCGGCACGCGGATGTTCCGGTTCATCACCGTGCCGATGATCAGACCGTCCCTGATCGTGGTCCTGACCACGATCAGCATCACCACGCTGAAGGTCTTCGACATCGTGCGCACCGCGACCGGGGGCCAGTTCGGCACGAGCGTGCTCGCCTACGAGTTCTACGTGCAGAGCTTCCGCTCGTTCAACATCGGGCTGGGCGCGGCGCTCGCGGCGCTCCTGTTCGTGCTGGTCACGCCGATCGTGGTCTACAACATCCGTCAGATGCGCAGGTTGGAGGCTCGATGACCACCACCACGCCCGAGGTGCCGGTGCCGATCGTCCCGGTCGGCGTGCCCCAGGCACGCGCGGAGAAGGCCCACCAGCAGCTCACCAACCGCTGGGCGTCCCTGGCCGCCGTCGTCATCGCCGTGCTGTGGACGGTGCCGACAGCCGGCCTGCTGATCTCGTCGTTCCGCCCGCAGGCGGACGTGCAGAGCAGCGGGTGGTGGACGTTCTTCACCAACCCGAACGTCACCCTGGACAACTACAAGGCCGTGCTGCACGGCAGCGACACGGACCTCGCGACGTACTTCGTCAACTCGATCGTGATCACGATCCCCTCGGTGCTGATCCCGATCTCGATCGCGACGATGGCCGCGTACGCGTTCGCCTGGATGAAGTTCCCGGGCCGCAACTTCCTCTTCGTCTGCGTCTTCGCGATGCAGATCGTGCCGATCCAGGTGACGATGATCCCGCTGCTCACCTGGTACGTGAACCCGCCGCACGCGCCCAGCTGGCTGGGCGGGTTCCAGCTGTGGCCGCAGCTCGCAGGCGGCGACGCTCCCGGCGGCGGCTTCTACACGATCTGGCTCTCGCACTCGATCTTCGCGCTCCCGCTGGCGATCTACCTGCTGCACAACTTCATGAAGGAGATCCCGGCCGAGCTGATCGAGGCGGCCCGGGTCGACGGCGCCGGACACGTCCGGATCTTCACGCGGATCATGCTGCCGTTGATGGCGCCGGCGATCGCGGCGTTCGGCATCTTCCAGTTCCTGTGGGTGTGGAACGACCTGCTGGTCGCGCTGGTGTTCGGCGGCGGCAGCCTGGACATCTCACCGTTGACCGTGCGGCTCGCCGAGCTGTCCGGCACGCGTGGCCAGGACTGGCACCTGCTGGCCGCGGGTGCGTTCGTCTCCCTGGTCGTACCCCTGGTGGTCTTCCTGGCGGGGCAGCGCTACTTCGTGCGCGGTCTACTGTCGGGCAGCGTCAAGGGCTGAACGGGAGGACCGCACCAGCTCGGCGTACCAGTGGTAGGACGCCTTCGGCGTCCGCTCGAGCGTGTCCCGGTCGACGTGCACGACGCCGAAGTGCTTCGTGTAGCCCTCGGCCCACTCGAAGTTGTCGAGCAGGGTCCACAGCACGTAGCCGCGCACGTCGGCGCCCCGGTCGCGTGCTCGGCGTACGGCCGCCACGTGGTCGTGGACGTAGCCGATCCGGTCCTGGTCGTCGACCACGCCGTCCCCGGTGCGGTCGACGTCGGGGAAGGCCGCTCCGTTCTCGGTGACGATCAGCGGAAGGCCGGTGCGCGCGTGGGTGTCGACGAGCAGCTCCTCGAGGCCGCCCGGATCCACCTCCCAGCCGATGTCGGTGAAAGGCGGCCGAGGCGTGAACCGGAAGGCGTCGACGCCCGGGAACTCCTCGACTCCGGCATCGCCGCCGGCGGCGTCCCCGGTCCCGTCGTCCAGGTCGACGCGAGCCGGCGTGTAGTAGTTCACCCCGAGCCAGTCGGCCGAGCCGCGGACGAGTGCCAGGTCGCCGTCGCGGACGTGCTGCGGATCGGCGAGCACCGGCGCCACCCGCAAGGTGCCCTCGTCGTACGCGCCGTCGACGAGCGGACCGAGCCAGACCCGGTTGCGGATCGCGTCGACGCCGTCGGCGACCTCCGCGGCCTCGGGCCGGTCGGGCCAGACCGGGGTCAGGTTGAGCACGATGCCGACTGCGTCGGCGCCCGCCTCGTGCAGCCGCGCCGCGGCCAGGCCGTGCCCGAGCAGGAGGTGGTGCGCGGCGAGGTGGGTGCGCCCGCCCTCGAGCCGGCCGGGCGCGTGCCGGCCGGATCCGTAGCCGACGTACGCCGCGCACCAGGGCTCGTTGTGCGTCGCCCACAGGTGCACGCGATCACCGAGCCGCCCGTGCACGAGCTCGGCGTAGTCCGCGAAGCGCTCCGCGGTGTCGCGGTTCAACCAGCCGTCGCGGTCCTCGAGGGGCTGGGGGAGGTCCCAGTGGTACAGCGTCGCCATCGGGACGATGTCCCGCGCGAGCAGCGCGTCGACGAGGCGCTCGTAGTAGGCGAGTCCCCGTGGCTCGGCCGGACCGGAGCCGGTCGGCTGCACGCGAGGCCAGGCGATCGAGAACCGGTAGTGGTCGACGCCGAGGCCGGCGACGAGGTCGACGTCCTCGGCGATCCGGTGGTAGGAGTCGCACGCGACGACGCCATCGCTGCCGTCGACGACTGCTCCCGACCGCGCGGTGAAGGTGTCCCAGATGGAGACGCCCCGTCCGTCCTCGGAGGTCGCGCCCTCCACCTGGTAGGCGGCGGTGGCGACGCCCCAGGCGAGGCTCGCCGGGTCGGGCAGGTGAGAGCTCATGGATGCACGCTAGCGGCCCGGTCGGACCATGGAGAGATCTGACGGTGTGATGACGAGGGCGTTCACCCGATGGTCGAGGCCACACGTGTGTCGTAGCCTCGCACAATCGAGCGAAGGGGACGACCATGGGCATCTACGGCGACCACGTGCTTCCGCGGATCATCAACGCGGCCTGCGGCATGGAGGTCTCCAAGCCGCTCCGACAGCGCGTGTGCGCAGGACTGGCCGGCGAGGTCGTCGAGATCGGCTTCGGCTCGGGCCTGAACGTCCCGTTCTACCCGGCCGCGGTCACGCGTGTCCGTGCGGTCGAGCCGGCCGACCTGGGCTGGAAGCTGGCGACGAAGCGTCTCGAGGCGAGTGCGGTGCCGGTGGAGCGTGCCGGCCTGGACGGGCAGTCGCTCCCGTTCGACGACGACAGCTTCGACTGCGCGGTCTCCACCTGGACCATGTGCACGATCCCGGACGTGGACGCAGCCCTGGCAGAGGTACGCCGCGTGCTCCGGCCCGGCGGCACCCTGCACTTCGTCGAGCACGGACTCTCGCCGGACGCGTCGGTGGCGCGCTGGCAGCACCGCATGGAACCGTTGCAGAAGCGGCTCTTCGGTGGCTGCCACCTCAGCCGTGACATCGCGGGGCTCGTCGAGGCCGCCGGGTTCACGATCATGGAGATCGACGTGTTCTACGAAGAGGGCGCACCCAAGCCGCTGGGCTGGGACAGCCTGGGAGTCGCTGCTGCCTGACTCACCGGTCGGGAAGCAGGGTGAGCGCCACCCGGCGTGCTGCAGCGAGGATCTCCGGCTCGTCCGCGTCGATGTCGGCGCCGGCCACCGCGGCCAGGTTGATGGACATCAGCGCGAGCCGGGTGCGCAGCTGGTCCTCGACCGAGGTGCCCGGAGGTGCGAGCACCTCGTGGAGCTCGCCGAGGCAGTGCTGCATGCCGCCGTGGGCCGGCATCAGGTCCTCGATGACCTGGCGGTTGGCGACCACGAACCGGAACGCGGCAAGGCCGCGCGCCTGCATGATGTCGCTCCAGCGGTTGAGGACCTCGCGGGGCAGGTCGGGGGTGGCGGGCTGCTCGCGCGCCCAGTCGACTAGACCGGTGACCTGGCGCTCGGTGTCGGCGAGCATCGCCCGCACGATGTCCGCCTTGCTGTCGAAGTGGTAGTAGAGAGCGGCCTTGGTGATGCCCAGCTGCTCGGAGATCTCGCGCATCGAGGTGGCCTCGTAGCCCTTGTCCGCGAAGAGGCGGAGGGCGGCGTCGAGGATGCGCTCCCGGGTGCGGGGCGCGTCCGTGAGCGTCGGGCCGGTCATGCCAGTACGATAACTCCGTTGCTTACCGATCGGTTAGTTGGTTACGCTTTCGAACACTGATCGATCCCGCAGATCGAGGACCGTACGACCGCACAACGGGGTGCCCATGGCCGACCAGCAAGGCGCGCAGGTTCGCGCGGTCACGTGGCGCCGGCTGCTGCTCAACCGCGCGGTGCTCGAGCTCGGCGCGATGGCCGTGCTCGCCGTCATCTACAACACGGTGCGCGCAGGCGGCGGCAGCAACGAGGCGCTCGCCATGGCGCACGCCCGCGACATCGCCCGCATCGAGGGCTGGGTCTTCGAGCACCTCGAGCTCAACCTCGACCACTGGATCATCGGCGTCCCGGTGCTGGCGGTCGCGGCCTGCTACTTCTACGCCCTGATGCACTACGTGATGACCCCGACCATCCTCGTCCTCTCGCGACGTCGCGGCGGTTGGCGGTACTGGCGTGGCTACTGGGCACTGGTCGTCGGCTCGGCGATCGCCCTGGTCATCTACGCGAACTGGCCCCTCGCCCCTCCACGGCTGATGCCCGAGCTCGGCACCATCGACGTGATGCAGCACTTCGCCGACGCCGGCTGGTGGGGCAACGCGGCCTCGGCCCCTCGTGGGCTCGGTGATGCGACCAACCAGTTCGCCGCGATGCCGTCGCTGCACTTCGGCTGGTCGCTGTGGTGCGGCATCCAGATGTGGGGCCTTCGGGGGCCGCCACGGACGCTGGTGGAAGGTCGCCGCAGTGACCTACCCGCTCCTGCAGGCCGTCGTGGTGCTGTCGACCGCCAACCACTTCCTGCTCGACGTGCTCGGCGGCGCGACCTGCATCCTTCTCGGCTACGCGATCGTCACGCTGATCGGACGACTGCTCGGCAAGACCGGTGCGCCCGTGGCGGTCGACGTCCCTTCGGTGACCACCTCGATCGCGCTCGGCATCGAGCCCCCCAGCGAGGCGAGGCGTCCGGCGCCCGCGGCGCACTAGGCGCCGACCGCGGCCCGCTCGCACGCGCGCGCGAGCTCGGTCAGCGCCGGTTCACCGAGCTCCGGACACGAGAGCTCGAGCAGCAGGTGGGCCGCCGAGCGGGCTCGGGTCGCGACCAGCGCCCGCTCCGACTCGCGGCCGAACGCGATCGCCTCGATGCAGAGGCTGAACACCGAGGCCCGGGTCTCCTGGCCGCGATCGCCCAGCTGCTGGTCCACCACGAGGCTGAGCGCAGTCAGGCGCTCGAAGGGGACCGGCGGCACGGGATTCATACCCGGACAACGACCGGGTGAGCGGGCTGGTTACGACACGTTGCCAACGAGCACTCACTCCTCGAGCCGCGCGATCAGCCCACGCGCGTCGTGCGGGGCGTAGCCCTTGGCGTCGTTGTCGAAGTACACGACGACGTCCTCGCCGTCCGTCATCCACTCGCGGCACCGCTTGGCCCAGGTGTCGAGCGCGGAGGCGGTGTAGCCGCTGGCGTACAGCTCCTTGTCGCCGTGCAGCCGGACATAGCGCAGGTCGCTGGTGCGGCGGTCCAGCACCGGCCAGCGGCCGGCGGTGTCGGCCAGCACGCAGCCGACACCGTGGGCGGCCAGGATCGTGTAGTACTCCTCGGTGTCGAACGTCTTGCTGCGGGCCTCGACGGCGTGCCGGAGTCGTTGCTCGTGGCGGACCCGGGTGTCCACCCGGTCGCCGCTGAGGCGCGCATCGTGCCGCTCGCCGATCGCGGCCGCCGCGGCGGCGGTGTGGGGCAGCTGGGCGAGGAACGCGTCGAGGACGTCGGGCTCGAAGTTGAGCCGCTCGGGCAGCTGCCAGAGGATCGGACCGAGCTTCGGACCCAGCGCGAGCACCCCGCTGGCCAGGAAGTTGGCGAGCGGTGCCTCGATGTCGCGCAGCCGCTTCAGATGGGTGATGAAGCGGCCGCCCTTGACCGCGAACAGGAAGTCGTCGGGGGTCTCGTCGTGCCAGCGCTGGTACGACGAAGGACGCTGCAGCGAGTAGAACGAGCCGTTGATCTCGATCGAGGTCAGCTGCGACGCGGCGTACTCCAGCTCCGCGCGCTGCGGCAGGCCCTTGGGGTAGAAGTCACCGCGCCACCCGGCGTATCTCCAGCCTGAGATGCCGATCCGGCACTCGCCACGGCGCTCGATCAGTGGTGCGCGGCCTTCCCGCCCTTGCGTCCCGCCTTCTTCTTCTGCGCGGTCGTGCCGCCCTGGGAGCTGTCTCCGCTGCCGGAGTGGCTCTTCTCCCCACCGTGCTTCGAGGCCTTGGGAGAGTTGGCGATCTTCGCCGCGCGCTCCTTGGACATGCCCTTGTCCTTGAGCGCTTCGTACTGGTCCTTGTTCTTCACGTTGGCCGACTTGCCAGGCATCGCGTGCCTCCTCGGGGTCGAGGTCTCCTTCACGGTGCCGTACCCCGATCGAGCACGGCTACTCACCCGCTCGCGCTCACGATCGTCCCGTTGTTGTCCTTCTCGAGGTGGCGGCTGATCACCATCCGCTGGATCTGGTTGGTGCCCTCGAAGATCTGCATCACCTTGGCCTCCCGCATGTAGCGCTCGACCGGGAAGTCACGGGTGTAGCCGTAGCCCCCGAGGACCTGCACCGCGTCGGTGGTGACCTTCATGGCGTTGTCGGTCGCGACCAGCTTGGCGATCGACGCCTCCCGGCCGTAGGGCAGGCCGGCGTCCTTGAGCCGCGCTGCGTGCAGGGTCATCGCCCGGGCCGCCTGGACGGCCGCCTCCATGTCGGCGAGCACGAAGGCGAGGCCCTGGTGGTCGATGATCCGCTTGCCGAACGTCTCGCGCTCCTTGGCATAGGCGACCGCCTGGTCGAGGGCGCCCTGGGCCAGCCCGGTGGCGACGGCGGCGATCCCGAGCCTTCCTGCATCCAGGCCGGCGAGCGCGATCTTGAGACCCTCGCCCTCGGCGCCGAGGCGTCGATCGGCCGAGACCCGCACGTTGTCGAAGACCATGGTCGCGGTCGGGGAGCCGGTCATGCCCATCTTGTGCTCGGCCGGGTCGGCCCGGAGGCCGGGTGCGTCGCCCGGCACCAGGAAGCAGGAGATGCCGTTGCGGTCGTCCGAGGTGCGCGCCATCACCTTGTAGAAGTCGGCGCGCCCACCGTGGGTGGTCCACGCCTTGGTGCCGGTGATGACGTACTCGCCACCGTCGCGCCGGGCGGTCGTGCGCATCGCGGCCGGGTCGGAGCCGGCATGCGGCTCGGACAGGCAGTACGCGCCCAGCAGCTCGCCGCCGAGCATGTCCGGCAGCCAGCGCCGCTTCTGCTCCTCGGTGCCCGCGGTCGCCAGCCCGAAGCACGACAGCGCGTGCACGCTCACCCCGACGCCGATCGTCGCCGAGACGCTGCCGAGCTCCTCGAGCACCTGCAGGTAGAGCTCGTAGGGCACCCCGCCACCCCCGTACTCCTCCGGATAGGGCAGGCCGAGCAGGCCCGCCCGGCCCAGCAGCCGGAACGCCTCGCGGGGGAACTCCGAGTGGGCCTCGGCGGTCGCGGTGCTCGGCAGCAGCTCGCGGGTGGCGATGTCGCGGACGAGCTTGAGCAGGTCGGCGGCTTCGGCGGAGGGCAGGAGACGTCGGGCGGTCATCTTTGCAATGTAGACGGGTTGGTTTCGACAGGCTCAACCGCCGGTGGTCGAGCCTGTCGAGACCGTCAGTCGTGCTGCGGGAAGCCGAGGTTGAGGCCACCGTGGCTGGGGTCGAGCCAGCGCGCCGTGATCGCCTTCTCCCGGGTGAAGAACTCCACGCCGTGCGGGCCGTAGGCCTTGGCATCGCCGAAGAGCGAGGCCTTCCAGCCTCCGAAGGAGTGGTAGGCGACCGGCACCGGGATCGGCACGTTCACGCCGACCATGCCGGCCTCGACCTCGCGCTGGAAGCGCCGGGCGGCTCCGCCGTCGTTGGTGAAGATCGCGGTGCCGTTGCCGTACGGGCCGGAGTTGATCAGTCCGAGTCCTTCGGTGTAGCCGGAGACACGGACCACCGAGAGCACCGGGCCGAAGATCTCGTCGGTGTAGACCTTCGAGGTGGTCGGCACATCGTCGATCAGCGTCGGGCCCAGCCAGAAGCCGTCGGGCTCCCCGTCGACCTCGACGCCACGGCCGTCGACCACCACCTTCGCCCCGTCGGTGGTCGCCTGGTCGACGTACGTCGCCACCTTGTCGCGGTGCTCGCGCGTGATCAGCGGCCCCATGTCGCAGGACCGACGACCGTCGCCGATCTTCAGCGTCGCCATCCGCTCGGTGATCTTGTCGATCAGCGGGTCGGCGATCGAGTCGACGGCGAGCACGACGCTCACCGCCATGCACCGTTCACCCGCAGAGCCGAAGCCCGCGTTGACGGCGGCGTCGGCCACGAGGTCGAGGTCGGCGTCCGGGAGCACCAGCATGTGGTTCTTCGCGCCACCGAGCGCCTGGACCCGCTTCCCGTGCGCGGTGCCGGTCTCGTAGACGTACCGGGCGATCGGGGTCGAGCCGACGAACGAGATCGACGCGACGTCGTCGTGGGTGAGGAGGGCGTCGACGGCCTCCTTGTCACCGTGCACCACGTTGAAGACGCCCGGCGGCAGCCCCGCCTCCGTCATCAGCTCGGCCATCCAGTTCGCGGCTGAGGGGTCCTTCTCGCTCGGCTTGAGCACCACCGTGTTGCCGGTCGCGATCGCGATCGGGAAGAACCACATCGGCACCATCGCGGGGAAGTTGAACGGGCTGATGATGCCGACCACGCCGAGCGGCTGCTTGAGGGTGTAGACGTCGACGTCCGTCGAGACCTGCTCGCTGAACGCGCCCTTGAGCAGGTGCGGCAGCGAGCAGGCGAATTCCACGACCTCGAGGCCACGGGCGATCTCGCCACCGGCATCCGAGAGCACCTTGCCGTGCTCGGCGGTGAGGATCTCGGCGAGCTCGCCCTTGCGGGCGTTGAGCAGCTCGCGGAAGGCGAACATCACCTGCTGGCGCTTCGCGATCGAGCTGTTGCCCCACTCGCTGAACGCCTTGGTCGCTGCTGCGACGGCGGCGTCGACGTCGGCTGCCGACCCGAACCTGACGTGCTTCTGGACGATCCCCTTCGCGGGGTCGTAGACGGCGCCGGTGCGGGTCGACGAGCCGGAGTACGGCGCGCCGTCGACCCAGTGGTCGAGGGTCTCGAGCTCGTGGTCGGTGGCAGTCGTGGTGTCGGTCATGTGTCCCTCCAGGGCGCTTGTGGTGAGTGAGTCAGCTGAGCAGGTCCAGGCCGAGCACCTCGTCGTACGCCGCGACGGCCTCGGCCACCTCGGCGGGCGTGACGATGCACGGGGGGACCACGTGGATGCGGTTGTCCGCGGTGAACGGGAGCAGGTTGCGGGCGAGGAGCTCGGACTTGACCCGTCCCATCACCGCTGCCGAGACCGGCGTGCGGCTCTCCCGGTCGGCGACCAGCTCCATCGCCCAGAAGACACCGGTGCCGCGGACCTCGCCGACGATCTCGTGCTTCTCCGCGAGCGCGGTGAGCGCCGGACCGAGGTGGTCGCGTCCGATGGTCGCAGCGTTCTCGACGATGCCCTCGTCCCTCATCGCGTCCAGGGCGGCGACGATCGCGGCCATCGCGAGTGGGTGGCCCGAGTAGGTGAGCCCACCGGGGAAGACGGTGTGGTCGAAGTCGGCCGCGATGTGGTCGGCGATGATCACGCCTCCCGCCGGCACGTAGCCCGAGTTGACGCCCTTGGCGAAGGTCACCAGGTCCGGGACGACGTCGTACGGCTCGAACGCGAACCAGCTGCCGGTCCGGCCGAAACCCGCCATCACCTCGTCCAGGATCAGGACGATGCCGTGCTTGCTGGCCAGCTCCCGGACACCGGCAAGGTAGCCCGGCGGTGGCATGAGGATGCCGGCGGTGCCGGGGATCGTCTCCAGCAGGATCGCCGCGATGCTCGACGGGCCCTCTGCCTCGATCACCCGGCGCAGGTGCTGGAGGGCGCGCTCGGACTCCTGCTCCGGGGTCGTCGACCAGAACTCGCTGCGGTAGAGGTAGGGCCCGAAGAAGTGCACGTGCGCCCGCGCGTACTGGTTCGGGATCCGGCGCCAGTCGCCGGTCGCGACCACCGCCGCACCGGTGTTGCCGTGGTAGGACCGGTAGGTCGAGAGGACCTTGTCGCGGTCGGTGTGCAGCCGTGCCATCCGGATGGCGTTCTCGACGGCATCCGCGCCGCCGTTGGTGAAGAAGACCTTGTTGAGGCCGTCGGGCGCCAGGCCGGTGATCCGCTTGGCGGCCTCCCCGCGGGCGCGCACGGCGTGCTGCGGCGCGACGGTCGCGAGCGTCTGCGCCTGCTCGACGATCGCGGCGACGACCCGCGGGTGCTGGTGGCCGATGTTGAGGTTGACCAGCTGGCTGGAGAAGTCCAGGTAGCTGCGGCCGGCGTGGTCGTGGACGCGGCAGCCCTGCCCACCGGCGAGCACCAGCGGCTGGAGCGCGGCCTGGGCCGACCACGAGTGGAACACGTGGGCGCGGTCGAGCTCGTAGGTGAGCTCGTCCGGGTCGCCGGACTGGCTGTCGGACCGGAGGGGTCCGTCGGTGAGGGTCATCGCTGCTTCCTTCCGGGTGTCCCGGCCGGGTGGTTCCACCCGGCCGGGACCCGTCCCGTGGTGCTGTCCCGTGCTGTCAGACGAGGGCCGCGCGCTACGCGCCGCCCTCCTTGAGGGTGACGGTGATCGGCTTGAAGCCGGCCCCCATGACGTCGACGCCGTCGGCCTTGAGCTCGTCGAGCGCCTTCTTGACGTAGTCGTTGCTGTACGCCGTGGCCGGTGGCTGCTTGGTGATGATCGTCTTGTCCTGCTCGTTCTTGGTGCCGAGCGCGATGTCGACGGTCTGCTTCCACGCGGCGTCGCTGATCATCCCGACGCCCCCGGTCGAGGGCCAGATCAGCTTGTTCACCTCGTTGGTCATCCACAGCTGGTGGCTCTGGCCGAGCTTGGAGCCGGCCGTGGTGACGATCTGGGCCGCCTCCTCGGGGTGGTCGCGGACGTAGACCCAGCCCTTGATCGAGGCCTTGATGAACTTCACCGTCTGGTCCGCGAAGGCGGCATTCTTGAGCTTGTCACTCGGTGCCCAGATGGCGTCCTGGAGCATCGCGCTGCCGACGTCGTTCCAGTTGATGACGTTGAGGTCCTCGGGCTGGTAGAGCTTGCCCGTCTTCGGGTTCTTGGTCTCCAGCACCTGGGCGTACTCGTTGTAGGTCATCGCCTGGGCGGCGTCGATGTCGCCGGCGAGGAACCCGTTCATGTCGAAGGCCTGCTGCACCAGGGAGATGTCCTTGACCCCGACACCGGCCTTCTGCATGCCCGCGAAGAGCTCCCACTCGTTGCCGTAGCCCCAGCTGCCGACCTTCTTGCCGCTGAGGTCCGTCGGCGCGGTGATGGCCTTGTCCTTGAACGAGATCTGCGTGGTCGCGCTGCGCTCGAAGATCTGCGCGACGTCGGTGACCTTGGCGCCGGCCTCGATCGAGCCGAGCACCTTGGGCACCCAGGAGATCGCGTAGTCGACGTCACCCGCGGTCAGCGAGTCGATCGGGACGATGTCGGCGCTGCCTTCGGCGATGGTGACGTCGAGGCCCTCGTCCTTGTAGTAGCCCTGCGCGACGGCTGCGTAGTACCCGGCGAACTGCGCCTGCGCGTACCACTGCAGCTGCAGCTTGACCGGGGTGAGCTTGGTGGAGCCTGACGAGCTCTTGTCCCCGCTGTCGTCGCTGCCGCACGCGGCCAGCACGAACGCGAGGAGGAGGGCGAAGACGGCGACAACCGCGCCCCGTCTCCTCCGGTGGGTTGATCGCAACATGTCTCTCTCCTCGGGATTGGTCGGTGCGGGATGGGTTGGTGACGGGGCGCAGCGCGGCATCTCAGCTGCCCCCTCGATGACGGGCGACCCACAGCTCGAGCACCAGGGTGACCACGTAGAACGCCAGGCCGAGCAGGATCGAGCCGAGGACGAAGGCCCAGGCCAGCGGGTAGTTGCTGCTGGCGGCGGCGGTGGTGATCGCCTTGCCGAGGCCGTCGACGGGGCCGCCGAAGTACTCCGCGATCAGGGCCGAGATCACCGCGAGAGAGCTGGCGATGCGCAGCCCGGTGAACACGTACGGCGTCGCGGTCGGGAGCGTGACCGTCCGGGCCACGAAGGTCGGCGGTGCGGCGTACACGTGCATCAGCTCGCGGTGGACCGGCTTGACCTGGCGCAGCCCCCGCAGGGTGTTGAGGTAGACCGGGATGATCACCGTGAGCGCCGCGACGATCACACGCGCGGTGTTGGCCGCGGCCCCGAACATCGTGTAGAGGGCCGGCGCCAGCGCCACGATCGGCACGACCGAGAGTGCCGCCACGATCGGGAGTGCCATCAGGTCGATGGCGCGGACGGCGTTCGCGAGCAGCGCGCCGAGGATGCCCAGGACGGCGCCGATCAGCAGTCCGTAGAGGGCGTTGCGGCCGGTGCCGACCATGCCGTGCCAGACCGAGCTGCGGCTGTCGAGGAACTCCGACCAGATGGAGCCGGGGGACGGCACGATGAAGGGGTCGATGTCGAAGACGTCGATCGCCAGCTGCCAGGCCCCGATGGTGACGACGCCGAGAACGGTCGGCGCGAGCAGCGTGGTGAGCCGTGCGTCCCGCAGCGGCCGGACGCGCAGCGTCGAGGTGACCTGATCGGTGGTCCCGACGCTCATCTGTTCTCGACCCCTCGGGCTGCGGGCACGGCGTGCGCCGCCGGACCGGCGTGGAGCAGCTCGCGGACCCGGGCGACCGTGTGGAAGAACTCCTCGGCGTCGCGGAAGTCGTCGTCGCGCCGGTGACCGCCCTCGGGCCGCGACCCCACGATGTCGACGATCCGGCCCGGCCGCGGCGTCATCACGACCACGCGGTCGGAGAGGAACACCGCCTCGGGGATCGAGTGCGTGACGAAGAGCACCGCCGCGCCGCTCTCGCCGCAGATGCGCACGAGCTCGGCCTGCATCCGCTCGCGCGTGATCTCGTCAAGTGCGCCGAACGGCTCGTCCATCAGGAGCAGTCGCGGGCTCTCGGCGAGCGCACGGGCGATCGCGACCCGCTGCTGCATGCCGCCGGAGAGCTGGTCGGGGTAGGACCGGGCGAAGTCGGTGAGCCCGACCATGTCGAGCAGCTCGGCGACGCGGGCGTCGCGTCCACCCTTACCGGCGCCGTGAACCTCGAGCGGGAGGCCGACGTTGGCGGCGACCGTGCGCCACGGCAGCAGCCCTGCCTGCTGGAAGGCGATGCCGTAGTCCTGGTCGAGCCGCGCCTGCCGCGCGCTCTTGCCGAAGACGGTCAGCGAGCCGCTCGTGGGCGAGTCGAGGTCGGCGACGATCCGCAGCAACGTGCTCTTGCCGCAGCCGCTGGGGCCGATCAGCGAGACGAACTCGCCGGGGGCGATGTCGAGGTCGATGTCGTCCAGGGCGACCACCTCGCGGCCCTTGCCGCCGGCGAAGACGCGGCCGAGCCCGCGCACCTGGACGGCCTGGTCGGGCGCGCTCATGCGGCCTCCCCGCGCCGGTAGGGCCGCAGCAGCAGGCCGATCAGCCCGACCGCGCCGGCGGCGACCAGCCCGACGCCGATCGCTCCGAAGATCGGGGCCCAGGGCTTGGCCGGGTCGCCCCCGGCCGACTGGGCGTACTCGATGATCATCCGGCCGATGCCACCGCGCAGGCCGATCGAGACCTCGGCGACGACAGTGCCGATCACTGCGCTCGCGGCGGCGAGCCGGAGGGCCGGAAGGAGGTACGGGACGCTCGACGGGAGCCGGAGCTTGACGAGACCGCGCCACCAGCCCACCCCGTAGGCGTGCAGGAGGTCCAGATGGGTGGCGTCCGGTGAGCGGAGCCCGCGGAGCGCGCCGACGGCGACCGGGAAGAAGGCAAGGTACGCCGCGATCACGGAGACGGAGCTCTCGCTGCTCCACACCCAGCCACCGATGTGGATCTGGGATCCCCAGCGACGCACCAGCGGAGCGATCGCGATCAGCGGCACGGTCTGGCTGAGCACGATCCACGGGAGCATCGCCGACTCGGCGAGCCGGAACCGGGCCATCAGGATCGCCAGCACGAAGCCGACCACGACCCCGATCACCCAGCCCGTCGCCGCCAGCCGCAGCGTGAACCAGCAGCCGCTCAGGACCGCCGAGCCGACCGTCTGGTGACCGGCGAAGACGTTCACCGGCTCGGAGAACTTGTCGTACATGTCCCACACGTGCGGCATCGCCAGGTCGGTCGTGCGGGGGAGGACCACGACTCCTCGGACCACGACGCCGTCAGCGGGGCCGAGCGCCTTGTAGGCCTCCCACAGACCGGCGACCGCGAGGACGCCGATGGTGCCGAGCAGGAACCGGCCGGCGAGCCTGAAGGACCGCGTCATGCCTTGGCCGTGACGTGGTCACGCAGCGGCGGGATGATCGTCTCGCCGTACTGGCGCAGGGTCTCCTCCTTGTTGTCGTGCTGCAGGTAGACCGCGAACTGGTCGACGCCGATCGCCTTGAGCTCCTCGAGCTTGGCGATGTGCTGCTCGGGGGTGCCGAGGATGCAGAACCGGTCGACGATCTCGTCGGGCACGAACTGCGTGTGCGTGTTGCCGGCCCGGCCGTGCTCGTTGTAGTCGTAGTCCTGCCGGCCCTTGATGTAGTCGGTGAGCACCTGCGGGAAGTCCGCGCCCTCGCCATACTTGGCGACGATGTCGGCGACGTGGTTGCCGACCATGCCGCCGAACCAGCGGCACTGCTCGCGCATGTGCTTCATCGACGCGGCGGAGTCGTCACCGACGTACGCCGGCGCGGCAACGCAGAACGTGATCGCGTCGGGGTCGCGGCCGGCCTTCTCGGCGGCGTCGCGCACCTGGGCGATCATCCACTTCGCGATGTCGACGTCACCGAGCTGCAGGATGAAGCCGTCGCCGACCTCGCCGGCGGTCTTCAGCGCGAGCGGCCCGTACGCCGCGACCCACACCTCGACCGCCGACGTGCGCGCCCACGGGAACTGCAGCGTCGAGCCGTTGTGCTCCACCGGTCGGCAGTTGGCCAGCTCGCGGATCACGTGGGTGGCGTCGCGGACTTCCTGCAGCGTGGTGGGCCGGCCGTTGAGCACCCGCACCGCCGAGTCGCCGCGGCCGATCCCGACCACGGTGCGGTTGCCGTACATCTCGTTGAGCGTGGCGAAGACCGACGCCGTCACGGTCCAGTCCCGCGTCGCCGGGTTGGTCACCATCGGGCCGACGACCACCCGTCGCGTCTCGGCCAGGATCTGGCTGTAGATGACGTAGGGCTCCTGCCAGAGCAGGTGGGAGTCGAAGGTCCAGACGTAGTCGAAGCCGTGCTCCTCCGCCTGCTTTGCCAGCGCGACCGTCCGCCACGCGGGCGGGTTGGTCTGCAGCACCACACCGAAGTCCATGGGTCGCCTTTCAGAGGAGGTACTGGCTGAGGTCGCGCTTGAGGTACTTCCCGTGGCCGGGTGCCCCGAGGTACTCCCCGCCGTCGACGAGGACGCGCCCGCGGGAGATCACCGTGTCGACGTGGCCGTCGATCTCGAAGCCCTCCCAGGCGGAGTGGTCCATGTTCATGTGGTGGGTCCTGCCCTCGCCGTGGCCGATGCTCGTGTGCCCGGCCGGGTCGTAGACGACGATGTCGGCGTCGGCGCCGGGCGCGATCACGCCCTTGCGGCCGTAGAGCCCGAACATCCGCGCCGGCGTCGTCGAGGTCAGCTCGACCCAGCGCTCCAGCTTGATCTCGCCGGTCACGACGCCCTGGTACATCAGGTCCATCCGGTGCTCGATCGAGCCGATGCCGTTGGGGATGGCCCGGAAGTCACCCCGGCCGAGCTCCTTCTGGTCCTTCATGCAGAACGGGCAGTGGTCGGTGGAGACCATCTGCAGGTCGTTGGTGCGCAGCGCCTGCCACATGGAGTCCTGGTGGCCCTCGGCCCTCGAGCGCAACGGCGTGGAGCACACCCACTTGGCGCCCTCGAAGGCGCCGTAGTCGTCGCTCTTCGCGCCGAGCTGCTCCTCGAGCGAGAGGTAGAGGTACTGCGGGCAGGTCTCGCCGAAGACGTTCTGGCCCTTGTCGCGGGCCCACGCCAGCTGCTCGACGGCCTGCTTGGCCGAGACGTGCACGACGTAGAGGGGAGCGCCGGTCAGGTTGGCGAGCATGATCGCCCGGTGGGTGGCCTCCTCCTCCATCTGCCAGGCGCGTGCGATGCCGTGGTAGTACGGGTCGGTCTTGCCCTGGCTGACCAGCTGCTCGGCGAGCACGTCGATCGCGGGGCCGTTCTCCGCGTGCATCATCGTCAGCAGGCCGAGGTCGGCGGCCTTCTGCATCGCCCTGAGGACCTGCGCGTCGTCGCTGTAGAAGACCCCGGGGTAGGCCATGAAGAGCTTGTACGACGTGATCCCCTCGTCGATCAGGGTCTCCATGGACTTCAGCGAGAACTCGTCGACCCCGCCGACGATCTGGTGGAAGCCGTAGTCGATCGCGCAGTTGCCGTCGGCCTTGGCGTGCCAGGCCGCCAGGCCGTCCTCGACCCGCTCGCCGGCGCGCTGGACCGCGAAGTCGATGATCGTCGTGGTGCCGCCCCAGGCGGCCGCGCGGGTGCCGGTCTCGAAGGTGTCGGAGGCGTTGGTGCCGCCGAAGGGGAGCTCCATGTGCGTGTGCGCGTCGACACCGCCGGGGATGACGTACTTGCCGGAGGCGTCGATGACGGTGTCGGCGTCGATCTGGCCCAGGCTCGTGGTCCCCGGGAAGAGCAGGGCGACGACGAACTCGCCGTCGACGAGGACGTCGGCACGCGTGGCGCCGGTCGCGTTGACCACGGTGCCGTTCTTGATGAGGGTCGTCATGTCACGGCTTCGCGATCTGCGCGTAGGAGTCCGGCCGCCTGTCGCGGTAGAACTGCCAGTCGTCGCGCATCTCGCGGACCATGTCGAGGTCGAGGTCGCGGACCAGCAGCTCCTCCTTCTCGCTGCTGCCGACATCGCCGACGAAGTTGCCGCGCGGGTCGATGACCTGGCTGGTGCCGTAGAAGTTCACTGCCTCGGCGCCGTACTCGTTGTCCTCGAGCCCCACCCGGTTGGGCTGCAGCACGAAGTAGCCGTTGGCGACCGCGGCGCAGGGACCCTCGACCTCCCAGAGCCGGTTGGACAGGCCCGGCTTGGTGGCGTTGGGGTTGAAGACCATGTGGGCGCCGGCCAGCCCGAGCTCGCGCCATCCCTCGGGGAAGTGCCGGTCGTAGCAGATGTAGGTGCCGACCTTGCCGACCGCGGTCTCGAACACGGGGTAGCCCAGGTTGCCGGGGCGGAAGTAGAACTTCTCCCAGAACTTCTCCACGTGCGGGATGTGGTTCTTGCGGTACTTGCCGAGGATCGAGCCGTCCGCGTCCACCACGACGGTGGTGTTGTAGTAGACGCCGGTCTGCTCCTCCTCGTAGATCGGGAGGATCAGCACCGTGCCGAGCTCCTTGGCCAGCGCGGCGAAGCGCTGCACGATCGGGCCGTCGGCGGGCTCGGCGTACTCGTAGTACTTCTTGTCCTGCGTGATGCCGAAGTAGGGGCCGTAGAAGAGCTCCTGGAAGCAGGTCACCTGCGCGTCCTGCGCTGCCGCGTCGCGGGCGAACTGCTCGTGCTTGTCGAGCATCGACTCCTTGTCGCCGGTCCAGGTGGTCTGCGAGATCGCCGCTCGTACCGTGGTCATGCGTCCCTCCGCGGAGCTGATCTTGGGTGGCTGGTCAGACGGGGCGTTTCTGTTATCTTGCGGTCTGAACATTTCGCTGTGGTTACTCGGTGTATCACCGCCGTGAAGTCCGGCGCAAGGCTCTTCGTCAACTTGGCGGCACGACCGTTACCGAAGGCGTGAGGTGGCCACACTCGACGACCTGACCGACCGCGATCCGCGCGGGATCGCGGGGGCGATCGCGCGCCAGATCAGGCAGGGTGTGCTGGCACCGGGCGACCGGCTGCCCACGGTGCGCGAGGTCGCCGCCGAGCTCGGCGTCAGCCCGGCCACGGTCAGCGCGGCCTGGCAGGCACTGCGCCGTGCGGGTCTGGTCGAGTCGCGGGGCCGGGCGGGGAGCTTCGTGCGGGCGGCGCCGCAGCCCTGGCTGAGCCCGCGCGTGCAAGGCCTCGTCGGGTACGCCGAGGCCCTGCCGCTCGACCTGTCCCGCGGCACGCCGGATCCGGCCCTGCTGCCCGCGCTCGCGCCTGCGTTCGCCCGGGTGCGCCCGACCGCCGACACCAACGTCTACCAGGAGTCACCGGTGCTCCCGGAGCTGCGTGACGCTCTGGCGGCGATGTGGCCCTACCCGGCCGAGGTGATCACCGTCGTCAACGGCACCCAGGACGCCGTGGCGCGCACGCTCGAGCAGGTCGTCGGCTTCGGCGACAGGGTGGCGATCGAGAGCCCCGGCTTCCCGGCCTTCCTGGACATGCTGGACATGCTCGGCGCCGAGATCGTGCCGCTCGAGCTCGATGCGTCCGGGGTGACGGTCGCCTCGTTGAGCCGGGCGCTCAAGGGCAAGCCGGCCGCCGTGGTCCTCCAGCCGCGCGCGCAGAACCCGACGGGGGTCTCGATGACCCCACGACGCGCCGAGGAGCTCGCACGCGCCGTGAAGCGTGCCCGGTCGACCGTCGTGGTGATCGAGGACGACCACTCCGGCGCGATCAGCGTCGGGCCCGACGTCTCCCTCGGCACGTGGCTTCCCGACCAGGTCGTCCACGTGCGGGGCTTCTCCAAGTCGCACGGTCCCGATCTGCGGATCGCGGCGGTCGGCGGCCCGGCCTCGGTGCTCGACCGGGTGGTCGCACGCCGGATGCTCGGGGCGGGCTGGACGTCCCGGATGCTGCAGACGATCCTGCTCGACCTGCTCGTCGAGCCGCGCTCGGTCGCGGCGGTCGAGGGTGCGCGTCGTACCTATGCGGCGCGGCAGCAGGCCGTGTGTGCGTGCCTGGCCGAGCACGGGCTCGACATCGCCGTCCCCGACGGCATCAACCTGTGGCTGCCGGTGGCCGACGAGCGCGCGGCCCTGGTGCAGCTGACCACGGTCGGCATCCGGGCCGCCGGCGGCTCGCCGTTCCTGGTGGCCCCGGCCGATGTCGACCACATCCGGATCACCACCGGCCTGGTCGACGTGGGGCAGGCGTCCCACGTAGCGGTTGCCCTCGCTGCTGCCGCCGGAGCCGGAGCCGTACGCTCGGGCGCGTGACTTCCTCTGACACCGAGCCCGTCGACCTGAAGGCCCTGACCATTGCCGTGCTCGGGGGCACCGGTCCGCAGGGCCGCGGGCTCGCGCGCCGCTTCGCCCAGGCGGGGCTCACCGTGGTGATCGGCAGCCGGGGCGCGGAGAAGGGTGCCGCCACCGCCGCCGAGCTCGCCGAGGCGACCGGCGGCGCGATCACCGGCACCGACAACCTCAGTGCTGCCGAGGCCGGCGACCTGGTCCTCGTCGTGGTGCCCTGGGAGGGCCACGGCGACCTGATCACCTCGCTCGCGCCGGCCCTGGCCGGCAAGGTCGTCGTCGACTGCGTCAACCCCCTCGGCTTCGACAAGCAAGGCGCCTACGCGCTCGAGGTCGCGGAGGGCTCGGCGACCGAGCAGGCGGCGGCGCTGCTGCCCGACAGCACCGTGGTCGGTGCCTTCCACAACGTCAGCGCGGCGCTCCTGGAGGACCCGTCGGTGGAGCGCATCGACACCGACGTCCTGGTGCTGGGCGACGAGCGCGACGCGACCGACCTGGTCCAGGCCCTTGCCGACACCGTGCCCGGCATGCGCGGCGTCTACGGCGGACGCCGCCGCAACGCCCACCAGGTCGAGGCCCTGACGGCGAACCTGATCAGCGTGAACCGGCGCTACAAGGCGCACGCAGGGGTGCGGGTCACCGACGTCTGAACGGTCCGCGTAGGAGCACCCCGGTCGGTCAGCGCCCCACCGCCACCCTGAGGGAGCGGTACGACGCGAGCAGCGCGTCCCTCTCCTGGGCGAGCAGCGGGTCGGCGAGGTCGCAGCCCGCCCGCACCCAGGCGTCCGAGTGCTGCATGGCCAGCACCCGCTGCTCGGCCGCCTCCCGGACGGTCTCGGCGGGCGCGTCGTACACGTAGGAGTAGAGCGCAACGAGCGACTCGACCAGTGGCGCGCCGTCGCCCGCCGCGTCGTACTGCTGCTGGCGGTGCCGGTGCCACCAGGCGACCTCGCGTCGTGACGCCTCCTCGGGATCCAGTCGGAGGTCACCGCTGTCGCGCAGCATGAGTGCGTAGAAGCGCCGCATGTAGGCACGTGCGGCATCGGGGTCGTTGCCGGGGTTCGGAGCCCACTTCTGGTTGGCCCGCAGGACGAGGTACGCGCCGCGCACCGAGCGTGGCCATCCCATCCCGAAGCCCTCGTGGACCATCGTGACCGCGGCCTCGAGGAACGACCACCACTCGCGCCGGTAGTACGACGCCCACGCCCGGGTCTCGGCGTTCCCGATCACGTCCGGGTCGAAGCTCCTCGGTCCCCTGGTGCTGCTCACCAGCCCACTATGGCCGCTCGAAGGAGCTCGTGGCTCTCGTTGCTCGCGAGTCATTCGCCCGCTGTTCTCCTCGCGGACCTCTCGGCGCAGCCGAGCCTCCCTAGCCTCGTCTCGGTCCCAGGGAAAGGAACTCTCATGCAGCGGACCCCGGCCGCTCGGGCGCACGGGATCACCAAGTACTACGGCGAGGTCGTCGCCCTCGACGGTGTCGACCTCGACGTCGAGCCGGGACAGGTCCACGGGCTGGTCGGTCCCAACGGAGCGGGGAAGACGACGCTCCTCGGCCTGCTGCTCGGGGTCGCGACCGCCGATGCGGGCACCCTGGAGATCTTCGGACGGCCGGTGGGCCGGTCGCTGGTCGTGGCCGACGGCGTCGCCGGCTTCGTCGACGGCCCCGGTCTCTACCCCTCGCTCACGGCGCGGCAGAACCTGGCTGCCCTCGCCGCGCTGCGCGGCGGACGCTCCGGGCGTGGCGCGGAGGTCGACGGTGCTCTCGGGAAGGCCGGTCTGGGCGAGGTCGCCGACGTCCGCGTTCGCGGCTTCTCGCTGGGAATGCGTCAGCGGCTCGGTCTTGCCGCAGCGCTGCTCACCCACCCGCGCCTGCTGATCCTCGACGAACCCGCCAACGGCCTCGATCCCGCGGGGAAGCGGCACGTGGAGCGGGTGATCGGCGACCTCGCCGACGACGGAGTCGCGGTCGTCCTCTCCAGCCACCGGATGGACGACCTGTCCTCCCTGTGCTCGGAGGTGACGCTCCTGGCCACCGGACGCGTGGTCTTCTCAGGTCCGCTCGACAAGCTCGCCGTCGAGAGCGGCGAGCTCGACCACCGGTTGCTCACCTCCGACCCTGCCCGGGCGCGCGCGATCGCCGCCGGCTTGCCGGACCTCCGTGTCGACCGATCCGCAAGCGGCAGGCGTTCGACCGAGGCGCTCGTCGTGAGCGGTTCCGTGGACACAATGGATGCCCTGGTGGCGCGCCTCGCCGGCGCCGGCGTCGCCGTGCGCGAGCTGGCCCCAGTCGTCACGCCCCTCGAGGCTGCCTTCCTCGCGCTGACCGGTGGCGACACCGAGGCGGGCGGCGCCGCGTGAGCACCGCACTCGCACCGGCGTACGACGAGGTCCGGCCCGCACCGCTCCTGCCCGGCTACCGCTTCGAGCTGGCCAAGCTGCTCACCCAGTGGCGGATCCGGCTCGTGCTCGTCGCCTGTGTCGTCGCACCCGCCGTGTTCGTCGCGGTCGTGAGTGCGCAGGCGTCTCTCCCGACCGACACGGTCTTCGGCCGCTGGATGCACGCGACCGGGTGGGCGGGTTCGCTGGTCGTGCTGGCCTTCGCGTGCAGCTGGGGGCTCCCCTTGCTGACCTCGCTCGTGGCGGGGGACGTCTTCGCGGCCGAGGACCGGCTGGGCACCTGGCGGCACCTCCTGGTCGCGGTCAGGTCTCCGCGCCGGATCTTCGTGGCGAAGGCGCTCGCCAGCCTCACCGTGATCGTGCTCATGGTCACTGCGCTGTGCGCCTCGAGCGTCGTCGGAGGACTGAGCGCCGTCGGGAGCCACCCCCTCGTCGGCCTCGACGGTCACCTGCTGGGACCCGGCGCCGCGGCTCGAGCGGTGCTCCTCGCCTGGCTGTCCGTGCTGCCGCCGACCCTCGCGTTCTCGGCCGTCGGCCTGCTCGGCTCGGTGGTGCTCGGCCGCTCGCCGATGGGGCTGCTCGTCCCGGCCGTGCTCGCACTCGTCATGGACCTGGTGCTCGTGCTGCCGGTCCCGGTCGCCGTCCGGCTGTCGTTGCCGAGCAACACCTTCCTCGCCTGGCGCGGCCTGTTCACGGAGCCCGCGCAGACCGGGCCGCTCCTCGCCGGGATCGCGGTCAGCCTCGCGTGGACAGCGGCGGCGACCGGGCTGGCGTACCTCCTCTTCGTCCGCCGCGACTTCACCGACCTCGCCTACGACGGCGCCGGCCGCCGTGCGCTGGCTGCGGCCGTGCTGCCGCTGGCGGCACTGACCGGTCTCACCGCGCTTCTCGTCGCGGCGCTCGTGCCGAACGCCGACTCCGGCATCGACAGGCGAAAGCTCGAGGCGTCGCTGTCGACGGCGTACGCACATCTCTACCGGCTGCAGACCGACGAGCTGCACCGGCCGGCCGTCACCGAGGCCGAGCTGCACGCCAGGGCCGACTGCGACAAGGGCGGAGACCGGGTCGCGGACCGGGGCCCGGGCAACGACTGGCGGTGCGTCGTCTCCTGGCGACTGCCCGGGTCGACCGCGGAGGGATCCGCCATCTACCAGCTCGACGTCGCCGCCGAAGGGCGCTACGTCGCGGACGGGGACGGGCCGAAGGAGGTGAACGGAAGCTTCCAGGTGCACACGCCGTCCGGTGACGCACCGAACCCGCTGTGGCAGTTCGACGGCTACGTCGACCTGCTCTGACCACCGTCTCCGATCCATCGTCTTCTGAGAAGGGAACCACCCACCATGCACGTCGTGCGCCAGCGCAAGCGCGTCGCGGGGGACCGATCCGGGCTCCTCGGGCAACGCAAGCTCAGACTCGTCATCGCCGGAACGGCCGCGCTCGCTGTCGTCGGCACCGGCACCGCCTACGGCACCACCACGATCTTCGGGCAGAACAAGGTCGGCACGGAGTACGCGAACGGACTGCAGGTCTCCTCGGACCAGATCCTCAAGCCGCTCGGCGACCGGCTGTCGACGCCGTACGGCAAGTTCATGGGGACCACCGTCAGTCCCGACGGCCGCTTCCTCGCCGCGACCTCCAGCGACCGCTCGATCTCGCTGCAGATCTTCGACCTCTCGACCTACCAGCTCGTCTTCCGGGCCGGCACCGCCGCCGGCGCCAACCTCAAGCCCTCCGACAACACCGTCGGCCAGGAGGGCCCGGTCTACTCACCGGACGGCAAGCTCCTCTTCATGCCGAACGCCACCGGCATCACCCGGTTCCCGGTCAATCCCGACGGCACGCTCGCAGCCGGCACCAAGATCGCGATCCCGACCGTCGACGGCAAGCAGGCGCTGACCGCCGGGATGAGCTTCTCCGCCGACGGCAAGACCCTGTACGCCGCGGTCAACGGGCAGAACACCGTCGTCGCGATCGACCCGGTCGCCGGCACCATCACCCGCACGTGGGACGTCGGCATCGCCCCGCGGCAGGTGAAGCTCGTCGATGGCAGGCTCTACGTCAGCAACGAGGGCGGCCGGCCGGCGAACCCGGGCGACACGACGATGGACTCCTACGGCACCGCGGTCCCGGCCGACCCCTACCTCGGCACGTCGACCAACGGTACGCTGAGCGTCATCGACCCAGCGGACGCGGGCACCGATGTCGGCACGGTGAAGGTCGGACTGCACCCCACCGCGATGTACGCCGACGGATCGGCGCTCTACGTGGCCAACTCCAACGACGACACGGTCTCGGTCGTGGACACCACTCACGACCACGTCGTCCAGACCATCGCGACCCAGCCCTGGCGCGGTTCGTCGATCGGCTACGCACCGGACGGGCTCACGGTGCAGGACGGCCGGCTCCTGGTCAGCCTGGGTCGCGCCAACGCGATCGCGGTCTACAGGCTCGGCAAGGGCGCGCTGGACCCGGTCAGCTACGTCGGCCTGGTCCCGACGGACTACTACCCCGAGGACGTCTTCTCCGTCGGCGGCAGGACGGTCGTGGCCAACCGCCGCGGCATCGACGCCCGCGGGCAGAAGATCACCTCGAACCAGGGCTTCGGCACGACGCCCGCCACCGCGTGGGGCACCCACGGGACGACCGCCTCGCTGACTCGGTTCACCCTGCCGTCGGACGGGGCCGTCCGGGACACCTACACACCACAGGTGTTCGCCCAGAACGGCTGGGGTCCCGCCGACACCGACGTGAAGCAGGCCAGCGGCAACCGGCACGTGCCGGCCGTGCCGGTTCCCACGCGCATCGGCGACCCGTCGACGATCAAGCACGTCTTCCTGCTCGTGAAGGAGAACCGCACCTACGACCAGGTCTACGGCGACATGCCCGAGGGCAACGGTGACGCGACCCTCGCGCAGTTCGGCCAGCAGGTCACGCCGAACCAGCACGCGCTCGCGCGGCAGTTCGGCCTGTACGACAACACCTACGACGTCGGCACCAACTCGGCCGAAGGTCACAACTGGCTGATGCAGGGCGACGACCCGGAGTACACCGAGTCGAGCGTCGGCGAGTACACCCGCTCCTACGACACCGAGGAGGACGTGCTCGGACACCAGCGCTCCGGGTTCCTGTGGACCGCGATCCAGTCCGCGCACCGCTCCGCCCGCAACTACGGCGAGTTCGAGTACACCGAGGGCAAGCCGTCGGGCAGCTGGCAGCAGTACTACTGCACGGTCAAGAGCGTCGAGGGTGGCGGCGATCCCGCCCAGCTCACGGCTCCGGAGCTGAAGGGTGACTACGGATCGGTGATCCCGTCGCTGAACGCGATCAGCGACCCGCTCTCGCCGCCGTTCGACCTGTCGATCCCGGACATGTACCGCTACCAGGTCTGGAAGCAGGACTTCGAGCAGAAGGGTCCGGCTGACTTCCAGATGCTGTGGCTCTCCAGCGACCACACCGGAGGGCCGTCGACACCGCGCGCGGCCGTGGCCGACGGCGACCTCGCCGTGGGCAAGGTCGTCGACGAGATCTCGCACAGCAAGTACTGGAAGGACTCGGCGATCTTCGTGGTCGAGGACGACAGCCAGGCCGGTGTCGACCACGTCGACGGCCACCGGGCGCCGATCCAGGTGATCAGCCCGTGGGCGGCGCACGGCAGGACGATCTCGACGTACTACTCGCAGATCTCGATGGTCCGCACGATCGAGCAGATCCTCGGCGCGGAGCCGTTGAACCAGAAGGTCGCCGCGGCGACCCCGATGTTCGACGCGTTCCAGTCCCGTGCCGACGACACACCGTTCAACGCGGTGGCGAACCAGATCCCCCTGACCGAGAACGTCAACCCGGTGCCCGCCTGCGGTCCGGACGCGCCTGCCGGCGCGCCTCCGGCTCCCGTGGTCGCGGCCCAGGACGCACCGACCGCGGCGGCGTGGGGCGCGTGGGCCCAGAAGCAGCACTTCACCGGGGCCCAGGCGAAGGCCGACTACGCCCACCCGGCACAGATGAACCGCTACACGTGGTACCAGACGCACGACTGGAAGGTCCCCTACCCGGGCGACTCGAAGGTCTACCTGCCCAACGAGGTGCCGGGCGCCTACATCCCGTCACCGGAGACCGACTGAGACAGGCGGCGACCAGCCGCGCATCGTCAGGAGCGAAGGCCCCGGGTCCGCCCGGGGCCTTCGTCCGCGCGTGGCGGGAGCGCGCGTGAGAGGTGAACTTTTCGGCCCGTGGTCGCCGTGAGGACCGAGGAGGGGGATACTGGAGGGGATGAGCACTCCAGCACGGCCACGGCGACACCTGGCCAGCAGTCCGTTCAAGCCCGATCCGGAGCCGACGATCGAGGTGTTCGAGGTGGGTGACCGGATCTCCCACGACTCCCACGGGATGGGCCGCGTCGTCCACGTGGAGGCGGCCGCGGTGACCGTCGAGTTCCGCGCGCAGACGCTGCGGATCACGAGCCCGTTCGCCAAGATGTCGAAGCTCTAGCCGGTCAGGGCAGCCGATGTCGGGAACGCAGTTCACGGTGCACACGACCATGTCGCCGGCCCAGGTGCTCGAGCTGTTCACCGACTTCGGCGCGGACCGGCCGAAGCGCTGGCCCAACATCGACGAGGCCCACTTCCAGGTCCACGACCAGGGCCCCGACTGGGCCGAGGTCACCGAGGGCACCGCGATGGGCTGGGAGCGTGAGCGCTACACCTGGGACGCGGCGGCCGGCACGGTCGCGATCGACACCCTGGAGTCGAACCTGTGGGCACCGGGCAGCGGCTGGCGCTACCAGCTGGTCCCGGCGGACGCCGGCACCGATGTGCACGTCTCCCTGACCCGGGTGGGCAAGGGTCTTCGCGGCAAGCTCATCGGCGCACTGATCCCGGTCGCCGGGGCGCGCGCGCTCGGCAAGCAGTTCCAGTCGGTCCTGCGGAAGGCAGAGGCTCACTGATCCGGGGCGGTTGACGGCCCGTCAGGTCGCAGCCGCTGACCGGCGATGCCCAGGGCGGTCCCGCAGACCGCGCCGACCAGGCCGAGCACGGCGAAGGGCGGCAGTCGCGACCCGAGCGGCTCGCTTCCGTCGTACCCGGTCGTCATGAAGGTGAAGGCGAGCGCGAAGCCGAAGACGCCCCCGCCCGCGGCGGCCAGACGCCGTGATCGGCAGAACCAGCCGAGCGCAAGGCCGGCGATCGCCCACGGCACCAGGCTCAGGCCCGAGCCCACGAGGACGACACGTGCCCCCAGGAAGCCGAGGAGGGCGCCGACGGCGGTGGCCGTCGGCAGGACGAGTTCCGGGTGCGCTGTCTCTTGTGTCACGCGCCGAACATACCTAGACTGCCTAGGTATGGGAAGAGAACGGGTGAAGGGGCACCTCGACCTGCTGATCCTCTCGGTGCTCCGGCACGGGGAGGCGCACGGCTACGAGGTGATCGCCGAGCTCCGGCGTCGCAGCGAAGGTGAGTTCGACCTGCCGGAAGGCACCGTCTACCCGGCCCTGCACCGTCTCGAGCGCGAGGGCCTGCTGAGCAGCGACTGGGCAACCCTCGACGGCCGCCGACGCCGCGTCTACCGGCTGACCGCGCCCGGCCTGGACGCCCTCACAGAGCAGTCCCGGCAGTGGCGACGCTTCTCGGCGAGCATGAGCACCGTCCTCGGGACGGCGTGATGGACGCCATCGACAGCTACCTCGACGAGCTGGCCGTGCGCCTGCGGGTCGGTCCGGCTCGCGCGCGCCGGCTGCTCGCGGAGGCGGAAGAGCACCTGCGGGAGACGACCGCGCGCGAGCCGGACGCGGGCGCCGACGACGCGCTCGCGCAGGAGCGGGCGATCCAGCGGTTCGGCACGGCGCGACAGGTCGCCGCGGCCGCGAACGACCCGGTCGTCTCCCGGCTCGCGCCGCTCGTCCTCGGGGCCGCCCACCTGACGGCCGTCGGCTCGGTGGCGGTCCTGGCCGGCACGCTGCTCGCACAGGTGGTCGCCGCAGCCTCCTCGAGGGCCACCGCGTTCGGGCTGCCGCACGGCTACCTGCCCTCCCACGCGCAGGTGGCGCACTGGGTCGCGGTGCAGCCCGGCGCGGCCGGCTGGCGGAGCGCTGCAGCGGCGGAGAACGCCGACGACACCCTCGTCCTGCGCGGCGTCCTCGCGCTCCTGGTCCTCCTCGCCAGCCTGCTCGTGCTGCGGGTGGGCCGTCGGCGCACGAGCCAGCCCGCCGACGGCGTCGTCCCGGCGATCGGCATGACCGCCTTCGGCGGCGCCGCGGTCGTGCTGCTGGCAGCCGCGGTCGCCGACACCTACACGCCCCTCGAGTGGGGGCGCGGGCTGTTGTTCTCCGACGGCGCGGTCGCGCTCGTCGCCGCGGCGGCGTACGGCGTCGTGCTGGTCCGCCGGGTCCAGACGGCCTGATCCGGCCGACGGGCCGGGTCAGCTCGACGGCGTGACCAGTCCGCGCTCCAGGGCGTAGAGGCTCGCCCCGACCCGGTTGGTCGCGCCGATCTTCGCGTAGGTCCGTTCGACATGGTTGCGGACGGTCTTCTCGCTGAGCACCAACCGGGTGGCGATCTCCCGGTTCGAGAGACCACGGGCGACGAGGCCGAGGACCTCCGTCTCGCGCGGCGTGAGCGTGTCGTCGCGACGCACCTTCGTCCTTGCGTGTCCGGCCACCGCCAGGACGGCCTCCACGCTGTCCGCGTCGAGGGCGCCGCGGGTCACACGGCTCTTCAGCCGAGCCGCGGCTTCTTCGGGTGTGCACGGCTCGCGGTAGGGCCGCGGCTCGAGCGCTGACTGGTAGGCGACGGTGGCGGCGAGGAGGCGCTCGGGCTGGCCGAGGGCCGTGCCGGAGAGGCCCAGGGGATAGCCCGATCCGTCGAGGTGCTCGTGGTGGGCACGGGCGATGACGGAGACCCGGGCGAGCCCCGGGATCCGGGTCAGCACGCGATCGGTCAGGTAGGGGTGCATCCGCACGCGCTCCCACTCCGAGCCGGTCAGCTCGCCGGGCTTCGACCAGACCTGGTTCGACACACCGATCCGACCGACGTCGTGCAGGTGGCCGGCCCGGCGTACGGCGGTCGCATCCTCGGGCGAGAGGCCCAGCTGCACCGCCGCCCGCTCCGCGAGGTCCGCCACGCTGCGGGAGTGGCCGAGCGCAAAGGGGCACTTGAGGTCGACGAAGTCGCCGATGGCGGTCAACAGGGCGTCCAGGCGGGTCTCGTCGAGCCGGGTCTCCGAGTCCGGGGCGATCGAGAGTGCCCTGACCCAGGGGTCATCCCCGGGAGCGGGAAACAGAGAGGCCGCGTCGGCGGTGAACGCGTCGACCACGGCCGGGTCCAGGTGGCCGCCGCGACGGCTCCGCGCCATGGCGACCGCTCCGGGTACGCCGTACATCCGCTCGTGCACCTCGGCCACGTCCGCGAGCTGGGCGATCCGCATCTCGATCG
Source organism: Marmoricola sp. URHA0025 HA25 (assembly GCF_054059435.1). Lineage (NCBI taxonomy): Bacteria > Bacillati > Actinomycetota > Actinomycetes > Propionibacteriales > Nocardioidaceae > Marmoricola > Marmoricola sp. URHA0025 HA25. Next base: position 3,078,323 of record NZ_JBSSCD010000001.1, on the reverse strand, counting down.
GGATCCGGTCACCGGAGGCGCCTGCGGGGAGCCCGCCGCCGTCGTACCGCTCGAAGGCGAAGGTGAGAGTCCGCTCGACCGCAGGGCCGAGGTCGATGTGCCGGGCGAGCGCGGCGGCCGAGCTGCAGTGGGAGTGGATCAGCTGGGCGAGCTGGCCGCGGGCGTCACGCATCAAGGTGGTCATCACGCGCAGGCGCTGGGCGAGCGGCTCTCCACGCGCGATGTTGCCGGCGAGGAAGCGGAGGTACGGCACGCCGGACCAGTCCACGAGGTACGCGTCGCGACGGACGGCGATGTCGTCGCCGAACCAGCGTGCGTACTCCTGCGAGTCCGCATGACAGCCGATCCACATCAGCAGCGTCGTGTAGTACGCGGTGGCCTTCTGCTCGCGGCTGAGTCCGAGCCGGTCCGCCAGTCCGCAGGCGACCACCGCCGACCGCAGCATGTGCTCGGCCGGTTGCCCGAGCCCCAGGTCGATCGCCACCGAGAGTCCGGCGAGCACCTCGACCCGGCGTGGCAGCGGATCAGGTGCGGTCATCGAGCCATTCTGGTGCCTGCGGGAGCTCCGACGGCCTCGATCGGGTCGACCGGGGGAGTGAACCGGGCCCGACCCGCGAAGAAGACGCCGCGTTGGGGGAGCCAGAAGTCACCGAGCCTGACCTGGTGGTCCAGAGGTGCGAGCGCCCCGAGGTCCTCGCCGCGCCAGGAGGCAGTGCCGCCGACCACGCGCCAGATCTTCAACGGCGCGGCCCTGAACCGCGGGCCGTTCGGGGTGGCGCCGCGCAGCTGGATCCGGCCGCTGCGGAGCATCGTGCGGGCCATCGGGCCCATGGCGCCCAGCACGGCGCCGCTGTTCCACCCCGCCTCGGGAAGCATGCCGCCCATGGCGGTCATGACCCGGGTCGCGGGCGTCCGGGCCAGCTCGATGCGCCAGCTCAGGTCGTCAGCCAGGGAGACCTCGAGGACCTGGTCGTCGCGCCACGACACGTCGAGGCTCGGTGCGTGCGCGGCCGCGGCGACCGAGCCGAAGTACCGCGGACAGGTCAGCGCGGGGTCTCCGGTCGTGTGGATCGTCCAGTGCCCGGCGGGGTCGCGGTGCCAGATCGCCCGGTACGCCGGACCTACGGAGCTGGCCACCATGTCCCGCAGCGCCAGGTAGTGGCCGCTGGCGAAGGGCAGCCCCATCACGCCGTACCCGGTGAAGCGCTCGTCGTGGCCCTCGACCAGCCGCGGGTCGGCAACCAGGGCCGCAACGGTCTCTCGTGGTGTCGTCGTCATGGGCCCAGCGTCCCCGTGGATCCGCGGTGGGTCGTGAGGCATCTGCCTCAACTCCCGGCCGGCGGTGGCCGGGCGCCGGATCCCCGTGTGCCACGCGGGAACTGGGATGCGAGGATGGGCACTGCCTGCGAGGCTGGGTCGAGCAGGCACGGGTGGGAGTGATCACGATGACCTTGGGTCCGTCAGGACAACCGGTCGCCGCGAGGCCCGACGAGGCCGTGTCGTCGAGCGCAGCGGCCGCCTTGCTGCGCCAGGCCGAGCTCGTCGCCGACCAGCTGCGCGCGGACGCGGAGGCGGAGGCGCGTGCCCTCACCGAGAGCCTGCGCACCGACGCCGCGGACACGCACCGCTTCCGCGAGGAAGCCGCCCGGGTCCTCCGGGTGGCCGAGCGACAGCTGGACGAGGCGTCCCAGGAGGCCAAGCAGGTCGTCGCCGACGCCGGTGAGCAGGCGTCGGTGCTCATCCGCACCGCTGGGCGTGAGGCCGACCGCCTGCGTGAGGAGTCCGAGCAGCGCGCGGCGGCGATGCTGGCGGAGGCCGAGCAGCGTCTGGTCGAGGCGCGCCGCGATGCCGAGCGGATCCAGCACGAGTCGAAGTCCACCGCCGAGGCCCTCCTCCACGACGCGCTTCGCAAGGTCGAGGAGCGAGAGTCAGCCAGCGCGGAGGCGATCGAGGAGCGCGAGCGGCTTGCCGCCCTCCGCGCCGAGGAGCTCGTCGCCGCAGCGTCCGCCGAGGCAGCCTCGCTGCGCACGGCGGCCGAGGGGGAGGCCGAGCGCACGCGTGCGGAGGCTTCCGCGGTGCTCGACGAGGCCCGGGCGCGGGCCCTCGAAGCCGTGCAGCTCGCGCAGGCCGAGGCCGAGGGAATCGGCCTGGCGGCCCAGGAGTCCGCCACTCGCGAGCTGGCAGCGGCAGCCGAGCAGATGAGCTGGGCGAAGTCGACCGTCGCCGAGCTGCTCGGCACGGCCGAGCTCGAGGTGGCCCGCATGGAGCAGCGCGCGCACCTGGGCGCGGCCAGCAGGCTCCGCGCCGGACGCCAGGCCATCGGGAGGGTTGCCGCCGGCGTGCGCACCCGCCTTGCCGAGCAGTCGGCCGAGGCGGAGAGGGCCGCCGCGCTGCTCGCCCAGGCTGCGCACGACCAGCGACGCACCGCGGACGAGGACGCCGCCAGGATCCGGGCCGGCGCCGAGGACGACGCCCAACGCCTGCGCAGCGAGGCAGAGGAGTACTACAACCAGGTCGAGGCGCGAGCCCAGCGGCGGCTGGAGCAGGCAGAGTCCGGCGCCAAGCTGCTGCGCGACCAGACGGCCGAGGAGGTCATGCGCACCCAGCGCGAGGCCAAGGACGAGGCGCGCGGACTGCGTGAGGAGGCTGCCGCCTTCCTCGCCTCTGCGCGGGCAGAGGCCGATGCCCTCCGCGCACAGGCCAAGGAGCGCCTCCACGACGCCCGCGACGAGGTCGCCGCACTCGCGCGCAGGCGCGATGCCATCGAGGAGGAGCTGCGACCGCTCTCCGGGGTGATCGAGGCCCTTGCCGTGCCGTCGTCGGCGCCCGATGCGAACCACCACGAGTCAGTACGTCGAGAAGAGGGACAGGGACAGTGACGATGAACGACCCCGGCAGCAGCACCTTCGAATTGGTCAGGCGCGGCTACGAGCCGGCCCAGGTCAACCGCCGCCTCGAGGAGCTCACCGCGGCCGTGGCGCAGGCCAACGCCCAGCGCGACGCCCTGGCTGCGCGCCTCGAGGCAGCCCAGGAGGCAGCTGAGCGCGACCGGCCCGAGCCGGCGCCCGCGGTCGTCGAGCCGGCCACGTTCGAGAACCTCGGTGCCCGGGTCGGACAGATCCTCACCCTGGCCAACGACGAGGCCGACGAGCTGCGGCGCACGGCGTACGCCGAGGTCTCTGAGGCGCGCCAGCAACTCGAGGAGGAGACGAAGCGAGTCCGCGAGGACGCCGATCGGTACGCCGCGGACACGCGCAGCACTGCAGAGACCGAGGCGACCCGCATCGTCGAGGACGCCCGTCGAGCGGCGGACGAGCGCCTCGACAACGCCGAGCGAGACGCGGCCGCGCGGATCCAGGAGGCCGAGGCGATCTACGAGGAGCAGCGCGCCAAGGCGGTCCAGTCGGCGGCCGACTTCGAGACCACGCTGGCGGAGCGCCGCAAGGTCGCCGAGGAGGAGTTCCAGCGGCAGATGGAGCAGGTCGAGCGGCGGCTCGACGAGGCCACCCAGACCCTCGAGACGGCTCGCACCGAGGCCCAGCAGACCGAGGCGGCGGCCAAGGTGGAGGCGGGCAACCTGGTCCGAGCGGCGGAGGAGCAGGCGACCTCGATCGTCGACGACGCCCGCACCCGGGCCACCCGCATGCGGGCCGAGTCCGACCGCGAGCTCTCGGCGGCGACCCAGCGGCGCGACGCCATCAACGCCCAGCTCGCCAACGTCCGGCAGATGCTGGCCACGCTCACCGGCTCGGTCACGGCGCCCGACCCGTTCGCCGCCGACGAGCGGGCCGCGACGCAGACCGGGGATCAGGACGGCGGCGAGCCGGTAGCTGACGACGCAGCGCCCGAGGTGGACGCAGAGCCTGCCGAGGAGGCCTCGCCGGTCGAGGCGCGCTAGAAGTCGGTCGTCGGCGCGACGAGAGGCGGTCACTTCACCGGTTCCGGCCCGCGATCGCCCGGTCGTCGTTAGATTCTCCGTGCGTGCTCGCGCACGGTGACTTCCACGACCGAGGACGACGTGATGAGCAACCAGGGACCCGGGCCCGAGCCGACGATCGAGCAGTTCGAGATCGTGGGACCCCCGCGCGCAGCCCGTCCCGGCCGCAGCCGCAGGTACGTCGCGGTCCTGGGCGTTGCCGCCGTGGTCGCGGCCGTGGTCGGCGGGGGTCTCTGGGCGTGGCAGTCCTGGACGGCCCAGGGGGACCAGCCGGCCAAGGCGCTGCCCGCCGACACCCTCGCGTACGCCGCACTCGACCTCGACCCGCCGGGTCAGCAGAAGGTGGCGGCCTTCCGCACGCTGCGGAAGTTCCCGACGCTGAAGAAGGCGCTCGGCCTCGACAGCGCCGACGACCTCTCCCAGTCGGTCGTGGAGAAGATCACCGCGCAGAGCAGCTGTGACCTGGACTTCTCCGACATCAAGCCCTGGATCGGCGACCGGGTCGCGTTCGCGGTGGTGGCCCAGGACAAGCCGGAGCCGGTGGTCGTCCTCCAGGTCAAGGACGCCGACCGGGCCCGCGCCGGGCTGAAGGCTGCCGGACGCGGATGCGACACGAAGGACTTCGGCTACGCGGTCGACGGTGACTGGGCCGTCCTCGCCAGGAACGACGCGGTCGCCGCTCGGGTCGGCCGCGACGCCGGGCGCCACAGCCTGGACCAGGACGGCGACTTCCGCACCCTCACGAAGGCCGCGGGCGACCCCGGGCTGGTCACCCTGTACGCCGCCCCGGCCGCCGGCAAGGCGCTTCTCGACGAGATCGACCGGAGTCCCTGGACCGGCTGGTCCGTCCTGGAGGCGCTCGACGGTGCGACCGACCCGATCCTGACGATCATCACCGGGTTCGCGGCGACGAGCGTGGTCCGCACGTCCTACGACGAGGGTGCCGACTCCGTCCCGGAGCCCCCCGACGTCTCCCCGCGGCTCATGAAGGCGGAGGAGAGGTTGCAGCGCCGGTTCCAGCACTTCGAGGAGCTCACCGAGCAGGAGCAGAACCGCCTGCTCGAGCAGCAGGCCCGGCTGATGCGGCAGATGTACGGCAACGAGTCGCCGGACGGGATGACCACGCAGAACGACGTACCGGACGGTGCGACTGCGGGCTACGACTCGGTCGGTGAGATCCCCGCCCCCCACATCGACCCGACGCTGCGGACCTCGTTGCAGGGCTTCACCGGGCTCGGCGGTGTCGCCCGCTTCACCGACGGTGCGTTGGAGCTCGTCGTCACCGGCGATGCCCTCGTGGGCACCTCCGCGGACGCGTACGCCGGCAGCGCGGGCGGCGAGCTGGTGTCCCGGCTGCCGGCCGACACGGCGGTCGCCTTCGGAGCCGGTCTCGCCGACGAGTGGGTGGACGCGCTGATCAGCCGCCTCGCGGACGCGTACCCCTTCTCCGACGGCTCGAAGGACAAGACGATCGCCGCCTTCGAGAAGGCAACCGGGCTCGACGTGCCCGGTGACGTCCAGGCGCTGGGCGGCGACGGCATCAGCATCGTCGCCGGCAACGGGTTCTCGCCCGACGACATCACCGGCGATGACTTCGCGCACCTGCCGGTCGCCGCGCGGATCAGGGGCGACGCCGCCCGGATCGAGTCGGCCCTCGACAAGCTGCGCGATGGCGTCGGCACCGATGCGGCGTCGCGGCTGCTCTCCCGGCGTGCGGGCGACGACGTCGTCGTCGGCCCCGACGCCGACTACCTGGACCAGCTCGCCAAGGGTGGTGCCGGCCTCGGGGACTCGGACCGGTTCAAGGAGGTCGCACCCCAGGCGGGTGACGCGACCTCGGTGTTCTACCTCGACTTCGACTCGGGCGACTGGCTGGCGAAGACTGCGGCGACCGGCGATCGCGCGGACGCCGAGCCGCTCGACGCCTTCGGCATGACGGTCACGAAGCACGACGGTCACCAGCGGATCGTGCTCCGCGTCAGCTTCGACGACTGAACCGGTCAGGAATCGAGAAGCACCGCGGCGGCTGCCGCCCTAGCGTCTTCGGCATGACCTCCATCGAATCCGTGACCCTCGAGGTGGCCGACCTGACGGCCGCCCAGCACTTCTACTCCGCCGCGTTCGGCCTCGGCCCGCAGCTGAGGCTGCGGGCCTCGGACGCGCCGACAAGTGGCTTCCGCGGCGTCACCCTCTCCCTCGTCGTCTCCCAGCCCGCGACCGTGAGGCGCCTCGTGGCCGCAGCGCTGGACGCCGGTGCGACGTCGCTGAAGCCCGTCTCCAGGTCCCTGTGGGGCGTGGGCGGCGTCATCCAGGCTCCCGACGGGACCATCTGGAAGATGGCGACCTCGAACAAGAAGGACTCCGGCCCCGACACGGGCGAGATCGACTCGTTCGTCGTGCTCATCGGCGTCGAGGACGTCGCCGCGACCAAGCGCTTCTACGTGGAGCGGGGCCTCACCGTGGGGAAGAGCTACGGCAGCAAGTACGTCGAGTTCGAGAGCGGCTCCGAGCCGGTGAGGCTCGCGCTCTACAAGCGGCGCGCGCTGGCCAAGGACGCCGGCGTCGCGCCCGAGGGCAGCGGTTCCCACCGGCTGGTCATCGGCAGTGACCTGGAGCCGTTCACCGACCCGGACGGCTTCGCCTGGGAGAAGGTCACCCAGGAGGCCCGCTCGGCGGAGGCCTGACCCCGCGGGCCCAGGGGGTTTGCCCGAGGCCAGGTCGGGGTACGGGGGTGGATGACCTCTGACCTCCACGACGACCTCACCGTCCAGATCGCGCAGGAGCTGCAGCGCGAGGGCACCTGCGTCCGGGTGGTCAGGTCGATCCCTCGACAGCGGGTCGTCGACGTGAGCTGGGCGGCGAGGCGCGCGGGCCGGCTGATCGGTGAGCGCGTGCACACGTCGGTCACCCCGCTCTCCCCGCGATCCGACGGTGAGGTGGCGATCGTGGTGGTCGTGGACACCGACCCGGTCCCGGCCCCGCACCACGCCCCTCCGCGGGTGCCGCAGCAACGGTCCTGATCAGTCCAGCAGCGCGCTGACCTCGGGCGAGACGTAGAAGGGCTCGAGCCGCGCCCGGACCACGCGCTCCAGGTCCCCGCTCTCGCGCAGGGCGTCGACGAGCGGTGGCGCCATCCGCACCAGGTCGGCGACGAGCTCGTCGCGGCCCAGCTCGAGCGCGTCGACCAGCTCGGTGGGGGTGTAGCCGCCGAACCGGTCGAAGAACGCGTCGACGACAGCCTTCCCGAGGCGCGCGACCTGTTCGGTGGACAGCGCACCGACCGCCAGCTCGTGGATCGCGTCGACCACGCCGGCGAGCTCCTCGCGGCTCGCAAACCGGTCGAGGCCTTCGACCCGCTCCTCGGCGAGGAGGTCCCAGGCCTGCAGGACGGCCTCGCGGGTCGTCGGGTCGCGCAGTGTCTCCACGACGATCCGGTTGAGGCGGCGTACGGCGAACGCGCTGCCCTTGCCGACGGTGTCGCCGATCAACCCCTCGAACTGCCGGTCTGCCGCACCCATCACCTTCGACGCGGCACTGGTCCCGAACGACATCAGTGATCCGAGGCCCGGCACCCGATCGGCCACTGCCTTGTTGGCCTGGAGCACCTCGCCCACGATGCGGCCCATGAACCGGGAGGCCGCGGTGCCGACGAGCGGGCTGGCGACGAGCCGCTCCAGGACGCGCTCGACCACCGGGACGAGCGCCAGCAGCGAGTCCAGCAGCGCCTCGACCCGCTCGCGGTCGATCAGCTCGCCGACGGGGAACGGTTCCTCGGGTCCGTCGTACGCGACGGAGGCGGCCATCTCGACGATGCCGCCGACGGCCGCACTGCCAGGGACGGTCCCGAGCACCCGGACCACGATCGCCTTCACCTGCTCACGGTCGACGAGGTCCTCGATCGGGTGCTTCCCTGTCGCCGCGAGCAGGTCGTCGGCCAACCCGGAGACCGTCGCCGCGAGCGCGTCGCCGGTCAGCTGGTCGAGGTGGTGGCGCACCTGTGCGTCGAGCAGACGCTGGGCGAGGGACTCGGTCGGCGCGCTGTTCGGAGACACGAGGGAAGGATGGCACGATGCGTGCCATGACGATCATCGCGGCCGCCGACGGCTCGGCTCTCGGGAACCCGGGTCCCGCCGGCTGGGGCTGGTACGTCGACGAGGACTGCTGGGCCGCGGGCGGCTGGGCCCACGGGACCAACAACATGGCCGAGCTGACCGCCGTCCTCGACCTGCTGCAGCAGACGGCACACCTCGACGAGGACCTGCTGGTGATCTGCGACAGCACCTACGTCATCAAGTCGGTCACCACGTGGATGGCCGGCTGGAAGCGACGTGGCTGGCGCAAGGGTGACGGGAAGCCCGTCCTCAACCTCGAGATCATGAAGGCGCTCGACCTGGCGATGGTCGATCGGCGGGTCGCGTTCGAGTGGGTCAAGGGGCACACCGGCCACCCGCTGAACGAGGCCGCCGACCGGCTGGCCAACGGCGCCGCCCTGTCGTGGAAGGGCCAGGTCGCGCCGCTCCCCGGCCCCGGCTTCGCCGGCTCTGTCGTGCACCCCGTCGTGGTCTCCACCCCGGTCGTCCACGAGGAGCCCGCGCTCTTCTCCCTCCCCGAGGGCTGACGAGGCGCGCTCCCGGCGCAGGTTCAGCGGCCGGTCGTCCCGTCGAGCAGCTCGCGCAGGATGTCGGCGTGCCCGGCGTGCCGGGCCGTCTCGCTGGTGACGTGCGCCAACACCCAGCCGAGCGTCTTCGGCCGGTCGTCCACCGGATTCCTGGTGAGTGCCTCCAGACCACCGGCCGTCGCGATGTGTGCGTCGCTCTCGGCGATCGCAGCGCGGTAGTCGGCGATGACGGCGGTGGCACTTCGGTCGGGCGGCACGACCATGCTGAAGTCGACATCGGCGTACGCCGGGTCGCCGGCGAGCGTGTGCCCGAACCAGTAGCGCTCCCCGTCGGCCAGGTGCTGGACCAGGCCGAGCAGGGTCGTGTCGGAGACCACGAAGCGCCGCCGCAGCTGCTCGTCGCCGAGACCGTCGACCTTCTTCAGCACGCAGGAGCGCGCGAAGGACAGGAAGGCGAGCGCGGTGTCGAGCGGGCCGTCGTCGTTGCGGGGCACTGCTTCACGCTGGGACTCGAGCATGTCCCGAGACTAGGACGAGCGACCTTCGAGGACTCACGTCTTATGAGCGGGCATCAGTTGCCATATACCCATGGGGGGTATAGTATCGAGACATGAGCGAGCACCAGCACTCCTACATCGCCAACAACACCAAGGCCGACTACCTCAAGCGGCTCCGTCGCATCGAGGGTCAGGCCCGTGGACTGCAGCGGATGGTCGAGGAGGAGCAGTACTGCATCGACATCCTCACCCAGGTCTCGGCGATGACGAAGGCGCTCCAGGCCGTCTCGCTCAGCCTGCTCGACGAGCACATGAGCCACTGCGTGCTCGACGCGGCCAGGTCCGGCGGACCGGAGGCCGAGATCAAGCTGAAGGAAGCCTCGGACGCCATCGCGCGGCTCGTGCGCTCCTGACCACCCACTCACCGGAAGGAAGTCCAGCCATGTCTGACACCTACACGTTCTCCGGCACCGTGACCGGGATGACCTGCGGCCACTGCGTCTCCTCGGTGACCGAGGAGGTCCAGGAGATCCCCGGTGTTGAGAAGGTCGACGTGACCCTCGAGACCGGAGCGCTCACCGTCACCAGCGCCGAGCCCCTCGACGATGCGACCGTGCGGTCTGCCGTCGAGGAGGCCGGCTACCAGCTCGCATGAGCACGCCGGTGAAGGTCGCCGCGTTCGTCGCGGGCCTGGCCGCAGTCTTCGCCGCGGCGTTCGGCCTCGGCGCGCTCACCGACCCGGACACCGAGCCGGCGGCGGACCACGGTGCGTCCGGGCACGACTCCGCTCATGACTCCGGTCACGACGCGGCCGCCGCTGTCTCCGTGCACCTGGCGCTGTCGGAGCGGAGCTATGCCGCCGGGCGGGACGTTCCGGTCTCCTTCCAGCTCCAGACGGCCGACGGCACGCCCGTCACGGCGTACGACGTCGAGCACGAGAAGCAGCTGCACCTCATCGTGCTCGGCACCCGTGAGCTGACCGACTTCCAGCACGTGCACCCCACGCTGGCGCCCGACGGCACCTGGAGCGTGGCGCTGCGCCTGGAGCCCGGCTCGGCGTACCGGATGTACGCCGACGGCAGCACCGGAGGCGAAGGCTTCCTGGCGACCGCCGACTTCTCCACGACGGGTGGCCACCCGGCTCCGGGACCGGTGCCCGAGCCGGCCACGACGGACCGGGTCGACGGGTTCACCGTGCAGCTCGACCAGGCTGACGGTGCGGCGACCCTGCGCGTCACCAGGGCAGGGCAACCCGTCGCGCTCGAGCCCTACCTCGGCGCCCTCGGCCACCTCGTGGTGATCCGCGTAGACGACCTGGCGTACCTGCACGCACACCCTGCCGAAGGCCCGACGCCGGTGTTCGCCGTGTCCGGGCTGGCGCCCGGGCGGTACCGCTACTTCTTCGACTTCCAGGTCGGCGGCGTCGTCCGCACGGCCGCGTTCACCGTCGATGTCGACAAGATGCCCTCGTCCGGCATGTCGATGGGCTCGGAGGACTCCCACGACGGAGGGGACCATGGCTGAGCTGCAGGACGTGGAGCTGGCGATCACCGGGATGACCTGCGCCTCGTGCGCCAACCGGATCGAGCGCAAGCTGAACAAGCTCGACGGCGTCACCGCCACGGTGAACTTCGCCACCGAGAAGGCGAAGGTCACCTTCCCCGGCACGATCACACCCGACCAGCTGCTCGAGACCGTCGGCCAGGCGGGGTACGCCGCCGCGCTGCCCGCCGGGCCCGCGTCGCCGGACGACACCGCCGGGCCCGACGAGGACGACCCGAGCCGGCCGTGGCGCGACCGGCTCGTCGTCTCGGCCGTGCTCACGGTCCCGGTGATCCTCCTCGCGATGGTGTCTCCCTGGCAGTTCGACAACTGGCAGTGGCTGTCGCTGACGCTCGCCTCACCGGTGGTCGTCTGGGGCGCCTGGCCGTTCCACAAGGCCGCGTGGACCAACCTCCGCCACGGCGCCTCGACGATGGACACGCTGATCTCGCTGGGTACGCTCGCGGCCTTCGGCTGGTCGGTCTACGCGCTCTTCTGGGGCACCGCGGGGATGACCGGCATGAAGCACCCGTTCGAGCTGACCGTCGAGCGCGGCAGCGGCGAGGGCAACATCTACCTCGAGGCGGCCGCCGGGGTGACGACGTTCATCCTGGCGGGGCGCTACTTCGAGGTGCGCGCCAAGCGGCGGGCCGGTGCGGCGCTGCGCGCGCTGCTCCACCTCGGCGCGAAGGACGTGGCGGTGGTGCGTGACGGGGCAGAGGTGCGCATCCCCGTGTCCCAGCTCGCCGTGGGCGACAGCTTCGTCGTCCGTCCCGGGGAGAAGATCGCCACCGACGGCGTGATCGAGGAGGGCAGCTCGGCGGTCGACGCCTCGATGCTCACCGGCGAGTCCGTGCCGGTGGAGGTCGGTGTCGGTGACGCGGTCGTCGGCGCCACCGTCAACGCGGGCGGACGGCTCGTGGTCCGGGCAACCCGGGTCGGCGCGGACACGCAGCTCGCCCAGATGGCCCGGCTCGTCGAGGACGCCCAGAACGGCAAGGCACAGGCCCAGCGGCTGGCCGACCGGATCTCCGGGATCTTCGTGCCGATCGTGATCGCGCTCTCCGTGGGGACGCTCGGCTTCTGGCTGGGAGCGGCGGAGGGAGGCTCTGCCGCGTTCACCGCTGCCGTGGCGGTGCTGATCATCGCCTGCCCGTGCGCGCTCGGCCTGGCCACGCCGACGGCGCTCATGGTCGGCACCGGCCGCGGTGCCCAGCTCGGGATCCTGATCAAGGGACCCGAGGTGCTCGAGTCGACGCGCGACGTCGACACCATCGTCCTGGACAAGACCGGCACCGTGACGACCGGCCGGATGGCGCTCGTGGAGGTGATCGCCGCGACCGGCGAGGACCGCGACGAGGTCCTCCGCCTGGCCGGCGCGCTCGAGGACGCGTCCGAGCACCCGATCGCCCAGGCGATCGCCTCCGGAGCACGCGAACGCGGTGCCCTGCCCGCGGTCGAGGACTTCGCGAACCTCGAGGGCCTCGGTGTCCAGGGCATCGTCGACGGCCACGCCGTGCTCGTCGGCCGGCCCCGGTTGCTGGCCGAGTGGTCGCAGCACCTGCCCGCGGATCTCGAGGGCGCACTCGCACGGGCGCAGGCCGATGGCGGCACGGCCGTGGCGGTCGGCTGGGACGGCGCGGCACGCGGCGTCGTGGTCGTCGCCGACGCGCCGAAGCCGACCTCGGCGGCGGCGATCGCCGGCCTGCGTGGCCTCGGGCTGCGGCCGATCCTGCTCACCGGCGACAATGCCACCGTCGCGCGTGCGGTAGCCGCTCGGGTGGGCATCGACGATGACGACGTGATCGCCGACGTGCTGCCCGCCGACAAGGTCGACGTGGTCAAGCGGCTGCAGTCGGAGGGCCGGGTCGTCGCGATGGTGGGCGACGGCGTCAACGACGCCGCGGCGCTCGCGCAGGCCGACCTCGGCCTGGCGATGGGCACCGGCACCGACGTCGCGATCGAGGCCAGCGACCTCACCCTGGTCCGGGGCGACCTGCGGGTCGCGGTCGACGCGATCCGGTTGAGCCGGCGTACCCTCGCCACGATCAAGGGCAACCTCTTCTGGGCGTTCGCCTACAACGTCGCAGCCCTGCCGCTCGCTGCCGCGGGCCTGCTCAACCCGATGCTCGCCGGAGCAGCGATGGCGTTCAGCTCGGTGTTCGTGGTGAGCAACAGCCTGCGGCTGCGGAGGTTCAGGGCCGCCTGAACGATGGCTGCCGCCGTGCCAGGACGAGACCCGCAGTCCATCCGGGCGCACGGCCCCCTCGGGGTGGGGCGATCGCGTCCAGGTCGTGACCCGTGCTCGCCAGCGCCCAGGCGACCACGGAGTTCGAGTTCCACATCTGGCCGGTGCCCAGCTCGTCCCTTCCCCAGGTGAGCACGGGAATCTCGCCGAACATCTCGAGCAGGGCGGCAACCCTCGCGGGGTCGGAGGTGGTCCGCACCGGGCTCTCGACGGCCTCGGCAACATCGGGAATGCGACCCCCAGGCCAGCAACGAACCTCATAGCGAAAGGCGCGGAACCGGCCGAGCCGCTTCGACCCGACCGGGCCTTCGGCGACCACGCCACGGTCCGGATCACGCACGTTCCACACGGGTCCCATCTCGACCGCGTAGGTGACGCCATCGCTGCACACCATCAGTCCGGAGTGGTAGAGGTCTGCGGGAGGCCGATGCTCTCGCCGCGAGGACCACCACTCGTACAGGCGACCGTTCCACCGGACCACGTGGCCGCCTGCCCCGAGCGGCAGCCAGTACAGGTCGACCCACGCCGCGCCGGGCTCGTCCTTCATCGCCGTCACCCCTCTTCCACCAAACAACCAGCGCGTCGACGTGATCAGGGCCGAAGGTCACCCTCTGCCTCGCGCCTCAGGTCGGAACGTCACCCGCAGCGGCTCCGGATGGTGCACGATCGCAGCATGCATGTGGGGCTGAAGGCCGTCACGACGCTGCACACCCTGGCGCTGGTCTGGCTGGCGAACGTCCTCGGTGCAGCGGTGCTGCTCGTCGAGTACCTGGTGGTGCTGCCCTTCCCCGATCGCTACTCCACGTCGGCGATCGTGCGCGACAACGTGGTCGTCGGCCTCGTCTGCATCGCGCTGAGCTGGGTCGTGCTCGGCGCGGTCGGTGCTCCGCGGACCCGGCGGACGCTGGCCTGGACCGTCCACGGGACGGTGCCGACGGCGGCCGAGCGCGACCTCACGCTCAACCTGCCGTGGTGGCTGTTCTGGTTGCAGGCGCTCACCTGGCTCGCGTCGTGCGCAGTCTTCTTCGTGGCGAACCTCGATGTCAGCACCACCTTCGCCGTGCAGATGGCCGCAGCGGTGTTCGTCGGCGGGAGCGCCACCGTCGCCACGTCGTACCTGCTGACGATGCGGCTCTTCCGGCCGGCGACCGCCCGAGTGCTGGAGGTGGCACCGCCGGAGCGCGGCTGGGCCGCAGGTGTGGGGGAGAAGGCCGTGTTCACGTGGCTGCTCACCACCGGGGTGCCGATGCTCGGGCTGATCCTGATGGTCGCGTTCGCGGGTGAGAAGGGTGTGCCGCTGGACAAGCTGGTCCTGAGCGGCATCGTGGTCGGCGGCGGGGCGCTCGTGACCGGGTTCTTCGCGACCGTGCTGTTCGCGAAGTCGGTCGGGGAGCCGCTCTGCGAGCTCACCGACGCCCTGGCCGACGTCGAGGGCGGTGACCTCTCGGTCGCGGTCACCGTCGACGACGCCGGCGAGATCGGGCAGCTCCAGGTCGGGCTCAACAGCATGGTCCAGGGACTGCGCGAGCGGGAGCAGCTGCGCGACCTCTTCGGCCGCCACGTCGGGCAGGACGTCGCCCGGCTCGCGGTCTCGCAGGGGGTCGCGCTCGGTGGCGAGGAGCGCGAGGCGGCAGCCCTGTTCGTCGATGTCATCGGCAGCACCCGGATGGCCGTCGAACGGACGCCGCGCGAGGTCGTCGACGCGCTGAACCGCTTCTTCGAGGTCGTCGTCTCGGTCGTGAGCGAGTACGGCGGCCTGGTGAACAAGTTCGAGGGCGATGCCGCGCTCTGCATCTTCGGTGCGCCCCTGGGACTCCCCGATCCTGCGGGCGCCGGGCTGGCGGCGGCCCGCACGATGGCCGCGCGCCTCCGCGCAGAGGTGCCGGACCTCGACGCCGGCATCGGCGTCTCCCACGGTCTCGTGATCGCCGGCAACATCGGGTCCACGGAGCGGCTCGAGTACACCGTGATCGGCGACCCGGTCAACGAGGCCGCTCGGCTGACCGAGCAGGCGAAGGAGCGCCCCGAGCGCGTGGTCGCGTCCCAGCGGATCGTGGACCGGGCTGACTCCGAGGAGGGCGCCCGGTGGCGGCTGCTCGAGCCGCTGCTGCTCCGCGGCCGGGCAGACGTGACGGTCCTCGCGGTCCCGGCCTAGCCCTTCAGCGCCGTTGCCAGCGCCCCGATCTGGTCGAGCGGCGCGTCGTAGCCGGGGAAGTAGGCGCACACCCGCTCGGCGACGTCGCCGAAGCGGCGCCGGATCTCGGCCGCGCACTCCTCGGGCGTGCCGACGACTGCCAGGGTGCGCACCATCCGGTCGTCGACCAGGTCGACCATCGCCGCGACGTGGCCCGTCTTCGAGAGCGCGTTGAGCTCCGGCTGGAGGTCGGCCCAGCCCTCGACCTCGAGCACCGGCCGGTACGCCGGCGTGGAGCCGTAGAAGGCGAGCAGCGTGCGGACCCCGTGGACGGCTCGCTCGAGCTCGTCGGCGGTCCGGCCCATCGCGACGATCACCTGCGGGTGGATCGGCAGGGAGTCGCGCCCGGCGCGAGCCAGCCCCTCCGACACCGCAGGCAGCGTGCGCTCGCGGAAGTGCCGGTCGCTGTGGAAAGGCATCACCAGCAGGCCGTCGGCCACCTCCGCGGCCGTGCGGGTCATCTGCGGCCCGAGCGCGCCGAGGAGCACCGGTGGCACGCCGTACGGGTTGGGGCCGGGCACGAACGTCGGCGGCATCAGGGTGTGCCGGGTGAACTCGCCGCGGAAGTCGAGCGGCGTGCCCTCCTGCCACGACGCGAGGATCGCCCTGACCGCGAGGACGATCTCGCGCATGTGCGCGACCGGTCGGTGCCAGGTCGCGCCGTACCGGTGCTCGATGTGCGGTCGGATCTGCGAGCCCAGTCCGAGCCGGAAGCGGCCCCGGCTCAGCAGCTGCAAGTCGTACGCCGCGTGCGCCAGGTGCATCGGGCTGCGCGGCAGGGCGATCGCCACGTTCGTCATCAGGTCGGTCTCGACCACCCCGGCCGCGGCGATCAGCGGCACGAAGACGTCGTGCGGGCCCTCGAAGGTGAACAGGCCGTCGACGCCCGCGCCGACCAGGTCACGCGCTCTCGCGGGCGCCCGGTCCGGGCGGGCATCGAGCTGGACGTCGAGGAGCACGGGCCGAGTATGGCCGACCCGTGCCCGCTCACAGGTGAACCAACCCGCGCCGGGTCCCGTAGTCAGGAACGACAGAGATCTCCTCGGAAGCCGGATCGGAGGCAACCGTGTCAACTCGATGGATCGGCGCCCTGGCAGTCGTGGTGTCCGCGGCAGTCCACCTGTACCTGTGGTTCGACGGCGTCAAGGACCAGGGCACGGTGGGCGCGCTCTTCGTCGTCAACGTCTTCGCCGGCGTGGCGATCGCCGTCCTGCTGGTGCGCTGGAAGCACTGGATCCCGCTGTTCCTGCTCGCCGGCTTCGGTGCCACCACCCTGGCCTGCTTCCTCATCGCAGTGAACGGCAGCCTGTTCGGCATCCACACCGGCTGGAGCTGGTACGCCTGGGTGGCGGCCGTTGCCGAGATCGGCGCGGTGCTCTGCGCGGCCGTCGCTGCGGCCCACGAGGGCTACCTCGCGCGGTCGAGGACGCCTTCGCCGGTGTAGCTGCGGGTGCGCTCACCGCGGGTCCAGAGCCGGTCGGTCGTGTCGAGCCCCTGACGGACCAGCTCACGCTTGAGGACCTTGTTCGTGGCGGTGCTGGGCAGGCTCGCGGCGATCCGCACGTAGCGCGGCCACGCCTTCGGCGAGAGGTCGGGCTGCTCTCCGAGGAAGCGCTCGAGCTCGTCGGGACCGAGCGCCGCGTCGTCACGGAGGACGAGCGCAGCCATCAGCTGGTCACCCACGTCCGGGTCGGGTACGCCGTACACGACGGCCTGGCTGACTGCGGGGTGCCGCAGCAGGATCGACTCGATCGGCGCCGCGGCGAGGTTCTCCCCGTCGACGCGGAGCCAGTCGGCGGTGCGCCCGGCGAGGTAGACGAATCCGGCCTCGTCGCGGTAGCCGAGGTCGCCCGACCAGAACATCCCGCCGGCCATCCGCTCGGCGGTCGCCGCGTCGTCGTTGTAGTAGCCGCCGAAGAAGCCGGCGCCCTGGGTGTTGACCAGCTCGCCGACTGCCTCGTCGAGGTTCGTGACCCTCCCGCGGTCGTCGATGACCGCCCGCGGGCACTCGGCGCGGGTCTCGCGGTCGTACACGGCGACGCCGTCCCACGGCACGCCGATCGAGCCGCGGGGAGTGTCCTCGGTGCGGGTGATGATGATCGCGGTCTCGGTCGACCCGAACGCGTCGGTGACGTGGCAGTCGAAGCGCCGGGCGAACTCCTCGATGTCGCGCTCGGACGCCTCGTTGCCGAAGGCGTGCCGCAAGGGGTTGTCCGCGTCGTCCGGACGCGGCTCGGTGGCGAGCACGTAGGCGAGCGGCTTGCCGACGTAGTTCAGGTACGTCGCGCCGAAGGCCCGGATGTCGGTGAGGAAGCGGCTCGCGCTGAACCGCCTGGCGAGCGCAAGTGTCGCCCCGGCGCAGAGGGCCGGGGCGACACCGGCGAGCACGGCGTTCGAGTGGAACAGCGGCATCGCCGCGTAGCAGACGTCCTCGTCGGTCAGCGCGAAGCGCTCGACGAGGTTTGCGCCGGACAGCACCACCATGAAGTGGGCGACCTTGACCGCCTTCGGGTCGCCGCTGGTGCCCGAGGTGAAGATCAGCATGAACGTGTCCATCGCCTCGACCGCGCGGAAGCCGTCCGCACTCCGGGGCTGGCCGGCGAGCCGTTCGGCCCACTCGGGCGAGTCGGTGTCGATCACGCTCGCACCGCCGAGGTCCAGCCCGTCGAGGAGCGGCAGGTGCTCGGCGTCGGTGAGCAGCACCTGGCAGTCGGCCCGGCGTACGTCGGCCGCGAGACCCTCACCGCGCCGGGTCGTGTTGATCCCGGCGGTCACGTGGCCGCCTACGGCCCCGGCCATGAGCGCCATCACCATCTCGGGGGTGTTCTCCATCAGCACGCCGACGTGCAGGGGCCTGCGTGCGTCGGCCATCGCGGCGAGCGCGTGGGCGCGGGCCGCGCTCTCCTGGACCAGCTCGTGCCAGGTCCAGCGGCGGTCCTCGAACGCGAGGCCGGGCCGGTCGGAGCCGGCGAGGGCGAGGAGCGCCTGCTGGACCGTGTCAGCCACGGGTCACCTTGCGGACGAGGAACCGGGTGGCATGGTCCACCGCCGACTGGTGCCACGCCTTGCCGGGGAAGAGGTCGAAGTGGTCGCAGGGGTAGTGGCGGACCTCGGCTCGTGCGCGGAACGCCGCCTTCGCGGCCGCCTGCGGGGGTGCGCTCAGGTCGAAGTCGGCGATCTGCACGAGCACGGGGCAGCGGAGGTCCGCGGCGTCCTTGTGGGGCTGCCGGCTCCCCAGCTCGAGGGTGACGTCGGCGGCGATCTCGTTGCGCCAGGTCGGTCCGGCGATCGCGAGGTAGTCGTCGTAGGCACCCGCGAGGGTGAACGCACCCACCTCGCCCGGCTGGGCGACGATCGGCATCAGCCGTGGTCCGCGACCGCCGAGGCGGCCGACGCGGCTGCGGACGCCGAGGACGGTCGACCGGGCGATCTGGCGCGCCGGATAGCTCGCGAAGGCGTGCCGGGCGGCTGCGAGCCCGTCGACCAGCGGTACGGCGGACACGACTGCGGCGACGTCGTCACGGCCCGCCGCTGCCGAGAGCACGTGCCCGCCTGCGAGCGAGATGCCCCAGAGCACCAGCCGCTGCGGGTCGACCCCCGGCAGGGCCGCGGCCGCCCGCATCGCAGCCCGGTAGTCGTCGACCTGGCCGGCCAATGAGACCAGCTGGCGCGGCGTACCGGCACTGGTGCCGAAGCCCCGGTAGTCGAAGATGAAGGCGTCCATCCCGGCGGCGGCGAACGCCTCCGCGAACGGCAGCAGGCCGGAGTCCTTCGTGCCGCCGAGCCCGTGGGCCATCACGACCACCGGGCGGCCCGCCGCGGTCGCGAGGTCGTCGCCGGCAGCCGGGAGGTGCCAGGCCTCGCAGGGCGTGCCGTGCGAGTCGAAGGTGATGGTCTCCGGAGTCATGCGTCGCTCCTGTGCGGGTCGGTCCCGTAGATCGCACTCACCCAGATGTGCGTGAGTGCCTCGATGTGCCGGTCGCGCCTCGGGCTCGCGCCGAGCGAGTGCCGCTCGAGCGCGTGGTCGTTGAGGTCGAGCAGCACCTTGGCGAGCGCGTCCTCGTCCGGTCCTGACATCGCCCGCCCCGCCGCGCGCTCGGTGCCGATCATCCCGGCGATGACGCCGGCGAAGTCGGCGCGCCCGGAGTCCCACATGTCGCGGACGGCCGGGCTGGACGCGCGCGCCTCCAGGAGCGCGCGGTAGGTGTGCGCCGCGCTGTCGACGGACTCGAAGAGCATCGTGATCGCCCGCCGGACCCGGTCCTCGGGTTCACCCTCGGCCTTCACCAGCAGCTCGTTGGCGTCCGCCGCGGCGTCGTACAGCCCCTGCATCAGCGCCAGCACCGCGACTGCCTTGCTCTCGAAGTAGAAGTAGAACGCCGACCGGGTGACGCCGGCGCGCCGGGAGATCTCGGCGACGTTGACCTCCTCCAGCGTCTGCTCGCGGAGCAGCTCCTCGAGGGCGGCGAGCAGCGCGTCGCGGCGGGCGTCGCCGCGGTTGGAGGCACGCCGGTCGACGAGCCGGTTCCACGCCCCGGTGTCGCTCACGACGCTCGCACGCGTCCGGCCGGGATCTCCCGGGCG
Source organism: Marmoricola sp. URHA0025 HA25 (assembly GCF_054059435.1). Taxonomy (NCBI): domain Bacteria; kingdom Bacillati; phylum Actinomycetota; class Actinomycetes; order Propionibacteriales; family Nocardioidaceae; genus Marmoricola; species Marmoricola sp. URHA0025 HA25. The sequence goes on along the minus strand of NZ_JBSSCD010000001.1, from coordinate 3,058,703 downwards.
CGCAGGTCGTGCTCGTAGAGGAAGTAGTCGACCTGCTGCGTGTGCCGCGGAGTGTCGAGCATGTGGCCCAGGTAGAGCTTCTCGTCGGCGGTGATCGCTGCCTCCATCGCGTCGATGTCCGGCAGTGCGTAGTGCCCGGTCAGGTACGCCGCGACCAGGCGGGTCTGGCTCTCCACGAACGGGAACAGCGTCGGCACCGCCTGGGCGAAGCCGACGAACGCGAGGTCGTCGACGCCCGGCTTGAAGATCCGCTTGAAGAGCCGGATGTGGTTGCCCGGCGCGCTGATGAAGCCGGGGTCGAAGAACGGGAAGGTGATGTTGTAGCCGGTCGCGTGGATGATCACGTCGACCTCGGTGCTGGTGCCGTCCTCGAAGTGGACGGTCCTGCCGTCCAGCAAGGTGACGTTCGGCTTCGCGACCACGTCGCCGGACCCGAGCCGCAGCGGAAGCTCGACCGACTGGGTCGGGTGCGCCTCGAAGAACCCGTGGTTGGGCTTGGGCAGGCCGTACTCCTCGGGCCGGCCGGCCGTGAACGGCTGGAGAGCGGCGGCGGCCTTGCGCTGCCAGGACAGCGGGATGTAGGGCGAGGTCCGGAAGAACTTGTCGGCGGGCTTGCCGGCGAAGTACTTCGGCACGATCCAGGCGCCCGACCGGGTCGAGAGGGTGACCTCGTTGTCCAGGGCCTTGCTCGACAGCTCGACCGTGATGTCCGCGGCGCTGTTGCCCAGTCCCACCACGAGGATCCGGGTGCCGGTGAGGTCGAGGGGCGTGCGCGGGTCGATGTAGTGGTGCGAGTGCATCGTGGTCCCGGTGAACTCGCCCGGGAAGTCCGGGTGCCGGGGGTCCCAGTGGTGGCCGTTGGCGACCACCAGGAAGTCGAATTGCCGCGTCGAGCCGTCCTGGAGGGCCAGCTCCCAGCCGCCTCCCGAGAACCGCTCGGCGTGCTGGACGCCGTTCTCGAACTCGATCCGGGACTTCAGGTCGAAGGCCTCGGCGTACCCCTCGAGGTAGGCCTTGATCTGGGTGTGGTGCGGGAAGTCCGGGTAGTCCTCGGGCATCGGGTAGTCCCGGAACGACAGCTGGTACTTCGAGGTGTCGATGTGCAGCGACCGGTAGGCGCTGCTGTGTCCGTTGGGGTTGCCGAACGCCCAGTTGCCGCCGATCCGGTCGGAGGCCTCGAAGCAGGTGTACGGCACGCCGTAGTCGCCGAGCATCTTGGCGGTCGTCAGGCCGCTGATGCCGGCTCCGATGATCGCGGTGGTGGGTGCGGCCACGGGTGCTCCTCGGACGGGCGGGTCTTGACGGGCGCGGGGACTGGCGTCACCGTAGGCCTCGTATTTGACGTGTGTCAATCAGTCTCGACGAGTGTCAGGAGCCCGGATGGCGGAGCAGCGAGTCGTGGTCGTGGTCGGAGCGGCGTCCGGGATCGGCGAGGCCACGGCGGCCGTGCTGGAGCAGGCGGGCACCACGGTCGTGGCCGCGGACCTCGCCGCACGGGACGGGATCGCCGGCGTCGACGTGACCGACGAGGACTCGGTGGCAGCGCTGTTCGACGGCGTCGTCGAGCGGTACGGCGGCTTCCACGGTGCGGTCAACTGCGCCGGAGTGAGCACGCTCGGTGCGATCACCGAGCACGACGCGGGCGAGTTCCGAAGGGTCGTCGACGTCTGCCTCACCGGCGCCTTCCTGGTGCTCAAGCACGCCGGCCGTCGCGTGGCCGACGGCGGCTCGCTGGTCTCGCTGACCTCGCTCAACGCCCGCCAGCCCGGCACCGGCCTGGCTGCCTACTGCGCCGCGAAGGCCGGCCTGGTCTCGCTGACCGAGGTCGCGGCGCTCGAGCTGGCGCCTCGCAGGGTGCGCGTCAACGCGGTCGCCCCGGGGCTGGTCGTGACCCCGCTGACGGCTCCCGCGATGGACATCGCCGGCATCCGGGAGAGCTACCTGGAGAACACGCCGCTCGGACGCAGCGGCGAGCCCGCGGAGATCGGTGGGGTGATCCGGTTCCTGCTCTCCGACGACGCCGCCTGGATCACCGGCGAGACCGTGGAGGTCAACGGCGGCGCCCACCTGCAGCGCTACCCCGACCTCCTGGGGCTCGTCAGCAAGGCGTTCGGATGAGCACCCGGAAGGCCGACCACGTCTCCGGCCGTTTCTCCGGCCGGACCGCCGTCGTGACCGGCGCCGGCGGTGGCGTCGGGGGCGCGCTCTCCCGCGCACTGGTCGCGGCCGGGGCGACCGTGGTCTGCGCGGATCTCGACCCCGCCGCGGCGGAGCGGACCGCGGCCTCCGTCGCGGGACCCGGTACGGCCCGAGCGGCCCGCCTCGACGTCACGGACGCCGCGGCCGTGCAGGCGCTGGTGGACGAGGTGGTCGAGGAGCAGGGGCGGCTCGACCTGATCTTCAACAACGCCGGCATCACGCTGCTCGGTGAGACCCAGGACCTCACGCTCGCCCACTGGAACACGATCATCGACGTGAACCTCCGCGGTGTCGTGCACGGTGTCGTCGCGGCGTACCCGCAGATGATCCGCCAGGGCGGCGGGCACATCGTGAACACCGCCTCGATGGGCGGCCTGATGGCGGCCGGGCTGCTCACCAGCTACGTCACCACCAAGCACGCGGTCGTCGGGTTGTCGCTCGCACTGCGCTCCGAGGCCGCGGCGTACGGCGTCGGCGTGACCGTGATCTGCCCGGCAGCGGTCGAGACACCGATGCTCGACCAGGGCGAGATCGGCCGGATCAAGGGACGCGACTTCTACCTCAAGGGACAGGGAATCCGCCGGCCGCTGGAGCCGGACCGGCTCGCGGGCCAGGTGCTGGCGGGCGTTGCCGCCGGCAAGGCGATGGTGGTCACCCCGCGGCAGGCGCGGGTCGCGTGGCGGGTCGGGCGGTATGCACCCGGCCTCACCCTCCGGATGGCGACCCGGTTCGTGGAGCGACAACGGGCGGGGACCTGACCAGCGTGTCGCCCACAGCCGCGCCGGCCGGCCCGCGGTGAGGCTGCGCCGGCGTGGACCGAATCTAGAACTTGTTACAACTTTGAGTGTAACCTCCGCCACATCCGCCCGTTATGTGATGTGGGTCCCGCTTGCCGGGGTCACAAACCGGAGTCAGGAGCTCGGCTGTGCGCAGCAAGTTGGTCGCCGTGTGCCTCGTCGCGATGGCACTCCTTCTCACCGCCGCCTGCGGCGGCTCCCAGGTGAGCCCCAAGGTCGCCCTCAAGGCCAACCAGGACATCCTGGGCCAAGGGGCCGCCGCCGGCCCGGGAACGACCGGCACGACGGGGGACACCGCGACCGGTGACACCGGCACGCCCAGCGACACCGCCACGACCGGCGCGGGCACGACCGGGACCGGGACCACCGGCACGGCCGGCACGACAGGCACCGCGGGGACCGGCGGCAAGCCCGGAAAGGGTCACACTGCTGCAGCCGGCCCGGTCGGGGTGAAGGTCGGGTCCTGCGACGGCTTCAAGAACCAGACCGGCATCACCGACAAGACCATCACGATCGGCAACTCCTCCGACATCAGTGGCCCCGTGCCCGGTCTCTTCACTGGCGCGCAGCAGGCCACCAAGGCGTATGTCGCCTACTTCAACGCGACCACGAGCATCTGCGGCCGGAAGCTCAACCTCGTCACCTACGACTCGCGGACCGACGCCGGCGCCGACCAGCAGGGCTACCAGAAGATCTGCGAGAGCAGCTTCGCCGGCGTCGGCTCGATGTCGGCCTTCGACTCCGGGGGTGCCGCGACGGCGCAGGCCTGTGGGCTGCCCGACATCCGCACCGCCTCGGTGACCGGAGCCCGCAACGACTGCACCACCTGCTTCGGCGTGCAGTCGACCGGGAAGGGCGAGTACCAGAACGAGGTCTACGACTACTGGATCCGCACGCACAAGGATGCGACCCAGAAGGCAGCGTTCCTCTACCTCAACGCCGGCGCCGCTGCCGAGAACGCCAAGACCCAGATCGCGGTCGGCACCAAGCGCGGGATGAACTGGGTCTACACCGCGCCGATCGACGTGGCGGCGTTCGACTACGGGTCCTACGTCCAGCAGATGAAGAGCAAGGGCGTCCAGTTCGTGCAGTTCCTCGGCGCCTACCAGCAGTCCGCGCGCCTCGCGAAGGCGATGCAGTCGGCCGGCTTCAAGCCCGAGGTGCTGATGTACGACCCCTCGGTGTACGAGCCCGGCTTCCTGACCCAGGGCGGTAGCGCAGTCGAGGGTGCGAACTTCTTCGTGAACTTCACGCCTCTCAACGAGAGCCAGCCCGAGCTGAACCTCTACAAGAAGTGGCTCCAGCAGGTGGCTCCGGGCGCGCAGCCGACCTTCTTCGGGCTGTTCGCCTGGTCCGCGACGAAGCTCTTCGTGGAGAAGTCCCTGGAGCTGGGCGGCAAGCTCACTCGCCCCTCGCTGGTCGCTGCCATCAAGTCGGTCGACGGCTGGACCGGCGGTGGCGCGCACTCGCCGATGTCGGTCGGGTCGAAGCACCCGCCGGTGTGCGTGCGCTGGATGCAGGTCAGGGGCGGCGCCTTCGTGCCCGCCGGTGACTCCAAGTACACCTGCGGCGGATACACGGCGGGCTGACGCGTGAGCGAGTTCATCTCCTACACGCTGATCGGTGTCTTCACCGGTGCGGCGTACGCGATCGCGGCCAGCGGGCTGGTGCTGACCTACAGCACCACCCGGGTGTTCAACATCGCCCACGGTGCGGTCGGGATGTTCTTCGCCTTCGTCTACTGGGACTTCAGCCAGAAGCAGGGCATGCCGGCCTGGCTGGCCCTGATCGTCGTCCTCCTCCTGGTCGCGCCCGCCTTCGGCGTGTTCGTGCAGCGGGTGCTGGTCCGCGACCTCGGCAACGCCCCGGTGGGCGTGTCCCTGGTCGTCACGGTCGGAATCCTGATCGGGCTGATCGGGGCCGCAACGCAGATCTGGCCGGCGGAAGGTCGCCAGGTGCCGCAGTTCTTCGACGGACACCTGATCAAGATCGGCAGCGACGTCGTGATCACGTGGCACGAGGTGATCACGGTGGTGCTCTCCGCCCTCGTGGCGTTCGGCCTCTTCGTGCTGCTCACCCGGACCAGGATCGGGACCGCGATGCGCGCCAGCGTCGACAACCCCGACCTCCTCCGCCTCTACGGCGGGCGGCCCCAGCTCGTCGCGGCGCTCGCCTGGGCGGTCGGCACGTCGCTGGCGGCGCTGGCCGGCATCCTGCTCACTCCGGTGATCGGGCTGCAGTACTACGACCTGACGCTGCTCGTCATCTCGGCGTACGCCGCGGCGATGCTCGGCAAGCTGACCAGCCTGCCGATGACCTATGTCGGCGCGATGGCGCTCGGGCTCGCCCAGTCCTACGTCGTGGGCTACCTGCAGTACATCCCCTTCGGGAACGACATCACTGGACTCCCCGCGGTGATCCCGACGGTCTTCCTCGTCGTCGTCCTGGTGCTGCTTCCCCAGGCACCGCTGCGGATCGGTCAGGTCAAGGGACTCGTGTCGGCGCCGGTGCCGGGCTTCGGGAAGGCCGGCGTCTGGGGCGGAGCACTCGTGCTGCTCTCGATGGCACTGGCCTTCGGGCTGGCCGACTCCGACCTGCTGCTGGTCGGCACCGCGGCGACGTACGGCATCGTGATGCTCTCGCTGGTGCTGCTGACCGGCTATGGCGGGCACGTGTCTCTCGCCCAGTTCACCTTCGCGGGCGTCGGTGCCGTCGCCTACTCGCGGCTCGACCAGCCCAACCTGTTCGGTCTGCTGCTCGCCACGCTCATCGCTGCCGCCGTCGGCGCGATCGTCGCCATCCCAGTGCTGCGGCTCACCGGTCTGTACCTGGCGCTGGCGACACTGGCGTTCGCGCAGCTGATGGACAAGCTGGTCTTCCAGACCTCGATCGCCTACAACATCGGCAACCCGCTCTCCGCCGAGCGGCTCTCCGTCCTGGGGCTGAAGTTCTCCGGCACGGGGGAGTACACCGTGCTGATGACCGTCTTCCTGGTGCTGATCGCCGTGGCCGTGATCGCGGTGCGGCGCGGCCGGCTCGGCCGGATGCTCGTCGCGGCGCGTGACAGCCAGGCCGCCTGCGGCACCCTCGGCCTGGACCTGCGGTGGATGCGGATCGGGCTGTTCGCCGCGTCGGCGGGCATCGCCGGGCTCGGTGGGGCGCTGTACGCCGGCTTGCGCGGCACCACCGTCTCGGCGGACTTCATGTACTTCCAGAGCCTGCTGCTGCTCGCGATGGCGGTCATCTGGGGCGTCACGTCGGTGACCGGCGCCGTCCTCGGCGGCGTGTTCATGATGTACCTGCCGGTGGCCCAGTCCGACCACCCGTCGATCGCGGGCCTGCTGTTCGTGCTCCTCGGCGTCGGCGCCGTGATCGTCGGGCGCGACCCCAACGGCCTGGCCAACAAGCTGTTCGGGTTCAACGCCTGGGTGATCGAACGGCTCTACCCGATGCTCGCCGAGCGGTATCCGGGGATGGCGCTCAGGGTGCGCGGCGACGACCCCGACGCCGTGTCGGCCTCCGGCTCGATCGCCGAGCTCGACGACCGGGGCCAGGAGGTGGAGCGCGATGTCGCTGTTGCACGTTGACGACGTCGTCGTCCGGTTCGGTGGCGTGACCGCCGTCAACCACGCGAGCTTCGAGGTCGAGCCCGGCAGCGTGACCGGGCTGATCGGGCCCAACGGCGCCGGCAAGACCACCTGCTTCAACGTGATCACGGGGCTCCAGGCGCCGACCTCGGGTCGGGTCAGCCTCGACGGTCACGACATCACCCGGATGCCGGTGCACCGCCGCGCACGACGTGGCATCGGACGCACGTTCCAGCGCCTCGAGGCGTTCGGTTCTCTGACGGTGTGGGACAACGTCCGCACCGCCCTGGACATCCACGACGGGCTGGGTGGGCTGTTCCGCAGCGTCGACGGGTCCGCCGAGCGTGACGTCGAGGAGCTGCTGGTCCGCGTGGGGATCGCCGAGTACGCCGACGAGCGTGCCGACTCGGTGCCGACCGGTGTCGCCAGGCTGCTCGAGCTGGCCCGCGCGCTGGCGTGCGACCCCCGGCTGCTGCTGCTCGACGAGCCGTCCTCCGGGCTCGACGAGGCGGAGACCGAGGCCTTCGGCCGGCTGCTGGTCGAGCTCGCCGGCGAGGGATGCACGGTGCTGATGGTCGAGCACGACATGGACCTGGTGATGACGGTGTGCGACACCATCCACGTGCTCGACTTCGGCTCGATCATCGCGCAGGGCACACCGGCCCAGATCCGCAAGGACCCGGTGGTCCAGCGGGCGTACCTCGGCTTCGCCGAGGACCCGCACGAGACCGGCGGCGCCCATGCAGCCACGGACGTCGAGGAGACCAAGGTGCTGCTGCCATGACTGTCCCGATCCTGGATGTCATCGACCTGCACGCGGCCTACGGCCGCATCGAGGTGCTGCGTGGGGTGAACCTGCGGGTGCCGAAGGGCGCGGTGGTCGCGCTGCTCGGTCCCAATGGTGCCGGCAAGTCCACGCTGCTCAAGGTGGTCAGCGGGCAGATGCAGCAGACCTCGGGCGACATCCACATGGCCGGCGTCCACGTGACGAACGCCAAGCCCGACGACCTCGCCCAGATGGGGCTGACCACGATCCCCGAGGGTCGCAGCGTCTTCCCGAACCTGACCGTCGAGGAGAACCTCCTCCTGATGTCGTACGCCGGGGTCAGGGCCGACCAGGTCTTCGAGACGGCGTACGCCTACTTCCCCCGGCTCCACGAGCGCCGCTACCAGCTGGCCGGCACGCTGTCGGGCGGCGAGCAGCAGATGCTCGCACTGGCCCGGGCGCTGACCTCCGACCCGGCGCTGCTCCTCCTCGACGAGCTGTCCATGGGCCTGGCGCCGCTGATCGTCGAGGAGCTCTACGACACCGTCGGACGGATCGCCGCCAGCGGCGTCTCGATCCTGGTCGTCGAGCAGTTCGCCCAGACCGCACTGAGGATCGCCGACCACGCCGCGGTGATGACCGGTGGCCGCATCGTCGCGACCGGCGAGCCGAACGAGATCGAGGCGATCATGGCCGACATCGTCCTGGGAGGTGCGGCATGACCGAGTCGGGTTGCCGAGCGTGTCGAGACAGCGAGCAGACGCTCTACGACAAGACCGTCGCGCGGCGGCTCCGGGCGGCGGGCCGGTCCCGTGGCCGGCGCTCGACCCGCGTCGCCGCGGCGGTCGCCGCCCTCGGCCTGGTGGCCGCGTCCGGTTCCGCCGCGCTGGTGCCGGCGCAGGCGATCGCTCCGGCCGCGGCGTACGGCGGGTTCAGCGTCACCGCCACGGCGTCCCCGCTGAAGCTCGAGGTCTTCGAGCCGGCGATCCCGATCCCGACCGAGCCGCAGTTCGAGATGGACTTCTCCTACACCCGCGTTCTCGGCGACTCGGGGCCGGCCACGACAGCGCGCGCGTCGGCGATGTGGCCAGGCCCGGCGATCGGCGAGGGCCTCAAGACGTTCGGCGAGCAGCTCGGCCTGCCCGGTGCCCTCACCGACAACGGCTATCCCGTCCAGGTGAACTCCGGCTTCCCGGGCGACACCACGCAGGCCGCCTCGGAGCCGTTCCCGGGCATGGTCCAGCGGGTCAACGCCGGCGAGAAGCGCACGACCGCCAAGGCCGGCTACACCGGCTCCGGCGACCTGCCCGAGGGCGACCCGGGAGACGGCAGCACCACCGCCGCACCGAGCCTCCTGGACTCGCTGACCAAGGGCGACCTCGGCGCGCTCGGCAGCATCCTGACCGGCAGCACCACCGGCAACGCCGACAACCCGGTCCCGACCAACCCGATGGGTGCGCTCAGCCTGCTGGTCGACTTCGACGGGATGACGAGCGTCTCGAGCGCCGACTACGACGGCGACAAGGTCGTCTCGACCGCGACCAGCCGGATCGGCGAGCTGCGCCTGCTGGGCGGGCTGGTCAAGCTGACCGGCATCAACGTCGTGACCCGGGTCGCCAGCACGCTGGACGGCGGAGCGAAGACCAGCCAGACCGTCGACGTCGGCGGGATGACGATCGCCGGCCAGAAGTTCTCCTACGGCCCCGCCGGCTTCACCGCGGCCGGCTCGACCACGCCGGTGCCGGGTCTCCCGACGACGCTGACGGACCTGCTCAAGATGTTCGGGCTCCAGATCGAGGTGCCCGCGCCCGTGGTCACCACTGACGGTGCTTCCGGCTCGGTCGACGCCGAGGCTCTGCGGATCACCCTGGACACCCACTGGCTGCGCGACAAGCTGCCGCAGCTGCCGCTGGACGACCTGGTCTCCCAGCTCCCCGACCTGCAGCAGGCCAACGTCCTCAAGGGCCTGATCCTGTCCCTGAACACGCTCGCCCCGAAGCTGGTGCTGCACCTGGGCTCGGCGGAGGCCAAGGCCACCACGGTGCCCGACATCGACTTCGGCAGCGACACGTCGGCACCGACCGGCACGGACACGTCGACCGGCGCGGGGACGCCGGGCACGGCAGGCACCCCAGGCACCGCCGGGGCTCCGGTGACCGGCGAGGTGCCGCCGGCGGCGACACCTGCGGCGGTCACGACGCCGGTGCAGCAGGTCGCGGCCGTGCACGGCCTGCCGCCGCTCGGCAGCATCCCCATGCTGCTCACCTTGGTCGGCCTCGCCCTGGCCGGCGGGGTGGGCTGGTACCTGCGCCAGGCAGGCGTGCTCCTGTTCGGCGGCGCGGCCGCCTGCGCCCACGGCCTCAAGGCCGGCATCCCAGACCTGAGGAAGGTGTGAGTCGATGACAACCCAAACCCAGGGGCTGGCCCAGCCAGTGCCGCCGCTCCCGTCCACTGCTGCCCCCGCGCCGCACGTGATGCCGCGCGCGGGCAGCCGCGACGGGGTGGCGCCGCTGCGGAGCAACCCTGCCCAGCTGCTGCACCTCGTGCTGTTCGTCGCCGGCGCCGTGCTGCTGCCGGCCGGCCTGGTCGTGATCGGCCTGGGCTGGTACGGCGTCGCGCACACGCCGTACGTCTACAACCAGAACGCCTACATCGTGTCCGGCGGCCTGCTCGGGCTCGGGATCACGTTCGTGGGCGGGTTCCTCTACTTCGGGTCGTGGCTCGCGCGAGTGGCAGCGGACCAGAAGGAGTCACAGCGCCAGCTCTCCGACACGCTGCTGCTCCTCGCCGACGCCGTGTCCCAGAACAGCGCGATGGCCTCGGGAGCGCGGCCCGCCGCGCGCCCGCGTGACGCCGGCTCGGTCCTCGTGGTCGCCGGCAACGGCACCACCGTGCACCGCGCCGACTGCGACCTCGTCGCCGGGCGGGACGACCTCCGCCCGGCCGGGGCCGACGCTCCGAACCTCACCCGCTGCCGGCTGTGCCAGAAGTAGGAGCACCCGAGAGGATCCACCGATCAGGCCTCGTCCGTGAACCGCACCTCGGTCCGGCCGGTCGAGCTGATCACCGAGCGCACCAGGGTGCGCTGGCGGTCGACGCCGTCCGGGCACCCGACCAGCACGTGCTGGTGGGTGTGGTGGGGATCGACGCTCGCGGTGAAGCCGGCGAGCTCGAGCGCGGCCAGGATCTGCACCGGGTCCTGCCCGGTCGGGACGGCGTACTCCAGGGTCGGTGTTGCCGGGTCGTGCAGCTGGCGGTCGACACGGTCACGTTCGATCGACTGGTCGCGCAGCAGGTAGAGCACCAGCGCGCCGAGCGCCACCAGCGAGACCAGGATCAGCATCCAGAAGGCCATCGCTCCTCCTCGTGGTCGTGACGCGCCTCGCGCTCGTCACGACGAGCGAAGCACGCCGCGAACCGGCGAGGGAGGAGGCTTTCGGCCCCTGTCGGAGGGACCCGCGACCGTCGTCGGGCTCAGGCCTCGTCGGAGAAGCGGACCCCGAGATCCAGACGTGCGCCCTCCTGCTGCGTGGAGCGGTTGGCGGACTCGATGATCGACCGCACGTCTCCCCGCTGGTGCTCCACGCCCTCAGGGCACTCGATCAGCACTCGCTGGCCCGACGGTGCCGGATCGGTGGCCGCGGTGAAGCCCGCCTTGTGGAGCGCGGCGATGACCACCGCGGGGTCCTGACCGGTCGGGACGAGGTACTCGAGCGTCGCGGTCCGGTCCGAGAGCAGCGCGTCCTGCACCTCCTTGTGCCTGCGCAAGGATCCGCCGAGGCGGCCGGTGGCCACTGCCAGCACCACTCCGGCAACGATCACGACGGCGAGGAGGGCGAATGCGTAGTACATCGGCTGCCTCTCTGTGTGTTCCGACTCTGCGCGGGTACCCGGCCCGCGTCGCGCGCATGCGCACCACCCACCCGGGTATCCCATGGGTCGAGCAGCGAACGTGTCGACTCGTTCATCGCGGGGAATCCGTCTCCGTCCCGGGGCGTTCCCCTTGTAGGTTGCGGCCTGGCCGCGCCCGATCCGGAAAGGTGACCGATGAGCACGTCGGAGGCACGCTCACGACTGTCCGTCGTGGTCTCGCCAGAGGCCGAGCGGGCGATCGAGAGGCGCGCGGAGCCGACCATGTTCGGGGGTGGCAGCCGTAGGTCGGCGCTGCTGTCGGCGGCGTTGCGCAACACCGTCCGGCCGTTCATCTCGGTGTGGTCGCGGGTGCCGCTGCTGCCCTGGCCGTACTTCGTCGTGGACTACGCGGGCCTGTTGCTCAAGCCGGTGCCCGGTACGACGTACGAGCGACTGAGCCTGCCGCGGTGCAAGGCGGAGGTGCTGCGCACCCCGCAGACCGAGGACCGGGTCGTGATCTACCTGCACGGCGGTGCGTTCGTCGTCGGTGGCCGGTTCCTGCACCGCAGCCTGATGTCGCGGATCGCCGACGGCACGCGTTCGGCACTGATCGCGGTCGGCTACCGCCAGCTGCCGCACCATCCGGTCAGCGCTTCCGTCGCCGATGCCCTCGACGCCTACCGGCACGTTCTCGACTCGGGTGTGCCGGCGTCGAAGGTGATGATCATGGGCGACTCGGCCGGTGGCTACCTCACCTTCCAGGTCGCGCTCGCCGCGCAGGAGGCGGGCCTGCCGTTGCCGGCGGGACTCGTGGCGATGTCGCCGTTGATCGACTTCGACGGCACCACCAAGCTCGAGGCGGCATCGGCCGCCGAGTGTGCGGTCTTCCCGCCGAACTGCTTCGACGGGCTGTCCCGGGTGGTCCTGCGCGCTGCCCGCCGGGCCGGCGAGGAGCACGCTCTTCCCGACGCGCCGTCACGCGCGCAGCTGCGCGGACTCCCGCCGTCGCTCATCCAGGTGAGCTCGGCCGAGATCGTCCATCCCGACGCCGAGTCGATGGCCGCGGCACTGGTCACGGCCGGTGTGGACTGCGAGCTGCAGGTGTGGGACCACCAGGTGCACGTCTTCCAGGCGGCGGCCGGCTTCCTCCCCGAGGCCGACCAGGCACTGGAGGAGATCAGCGCCTTCGCAGACCGGGTCGTCCCGGACGGTCCCTGGGCTCTGGAGGCCTAGCAACCTGCCAGACTCGAGGACATGCGGATCCTGGTCGTCGAGGACGAGAAGCGGCTCGCCGCCTCGTTGCGCACCGGGCTCGAGGCGGAGGGGTTCGCCGTCGACACGGCGTACGACGGCCAGGAGGGCCTCTGGTACGCCCGCGAGCACGACTACGACGCGATCCTGCTCGACATCATGCTGCCGGAGCTCAACGGCTACCGGGTGTGCGAGACGCTGCGCGCGGAGCAGAACTGGACCCCGATCCTCATGCTCACCGCGAAGGACGGCGACTGGGACCAGATCGAGGCCCTCGACACGGGTGCGGACGACTACGTCACCAAGCCGTTCTCGTTCCAGGTGCTGCTCGCCCGGCTCCGGTCGTTGCTGCGCCGCGGCGGACCCGAGCGACCGACGAGGCTCGTGGTCGGAGACCTCGAGCTCGATCCCGCCACCCACCGGGTGACGCGCGCCGGCACCGAGCTCTCGCTGACGAGCCGCGAGCTCTCGCTGCTCGAGTTCCTGATGCGGCGCCCGGGCCAGGTGCTGACCAAGAGGGACATCCTCGCGCACGTCTGGGACTACGCGTTCGAGGGCGACCCCAACATCGTCGAGGTGTACGTCGGGCGGCTGCGCCGCAAGGTCGACCGCCCGTTCGGCCGCAGCGACATCCAGACGCTGCGCGGCAGCGGCTACCGGCTCGCGGCATCGGACTCGTGAGGGCGGCGGCCGTGCTGGAGCGGATGCAGTCCTCGGTGCGACTCCGGGTGACCGTGGTCGCGTCGGTCTTCGTGCTGCTGGTGACGGCCGTCGGCTCGGTGGTGATCGTCGCGATGATCTCGCACTCGATCAGCCACAGCCTCATCGAGTCAGCGCGCGTGGACGCGGCCGCGATCCACGCACAGCTGCGCAGCGGAGTGACGCCCGCCGAGGCGGCGACCACCGGACGCAACGACGTGGTCCTGCAGCTGCTAGACGCGCACGGGAACGTTGTCGCGAGCGACCGTCCCGAGCGGCTCAAGGTGCCGCTGCGCACGAGTCCTGGAGTGACCGAGTCGGCCACGGTGCCGGGCCTCCACGACTCGTTCACGATCGTCGCCAGGTCCTCGACCGGCACCGGCGACGTCGCGCTGATCATCGTCGGCCGGTCGACCGAGCAGCGTGACGAGACCAGGGCCGAGGCCGCGGGTGTCCTCGCCGTCACGGTCCCGCTGGTCGCCCTCGTGCTCGCGCTCGTCGTCTGGCTCAGCGTCGGTCGTGCCCTCAAGCCGGTGGAGGTGATGCGCGAGGAGACCGCGGCGATCACCTCGGCGCACGCGCGCCGCCGCCTCGCCGTCCCGCCGGGGGGCGACGAGATCCCGAGGCTCGCGCGGACGCTCAACGAGATGCTCGACCGGATGGACGAGGGACAGCGACTTCAGCGGCAGTTCGTCTCCGACGCGTCCCACGAGCTGCGATCACCCCTCGCCGTGATCCGCCAGTCCGCCGAGGTGGCCCGGATGCACCCCGACCAGGTGCGGATCGCCTCGCTCGCCGACGACGTGCTCGCCGAGAGCGGGCGGCTCGAGCAGCTGGTCAGCGCGCTCCTGCTGCTTGCCCGCCTCGAGGCCGCCGAGGACGTCGCGAGCGAGGTGGTCGACCTCGACGACGTCGTGCTCACCGAGATCGGACGCGCCCGCGAGCTGTCGGCGACCCACATCGATGCGCACGGCGTGGGTGCCGGACGGACGTCCGGCAGTGTCGTGCTGCTCGGCCAGGTGGTTCGCAACCTGCTCGACAACGCCCGCCGGCACGCGCGCTCGACCGTCACGGTCGCGCTCGCCGAGCACGACGACGTCGTCGAGCTCCGCATCTCCGACGACGGCTCGGGCATCGCGGCCGACGACCGCGGCCGGGTGTTCGAGCGGTTCGTGCGCCTCGACGAGGCGCGGGCCCGGGACGCGGGTGGCAGTGGCCTCGGCCTGGCCATCGTCCGCAAGATCGTCGAGACCTGCGGCGGCTCGATCGAGGTCACCGAGTCCGATGCCGGCGGCGCGCTCTTCATCCTGCGGCTGCCCAGGGTTGCCGACTGAGACGACACCCGTTCAGGGTCGGTTCAGCATGACCGCGGCACGCTGGACACATGAGCGTGGATCAGGCCCTCGGGCGCGTCGGTCGGCGCCTCCGGGTGGCCGGCTCGCCCGTCGTGGTGGCCGCAGCGCTGGTCACGGTTGCGGCGCGACTGCCGCTCGCCGGCCGCCCTGCGACGCCCGACGAGGGCGGCTTCCTCGTGGTCGCGTCCCAGTGGCACGTCGGCGGCTCCTCGCTCTACGGCAACTACTGGGTCGACCGGCCACCGCTGCTCATCGGCATCTTCCGGCTCGCTGACCTCGCCGGCGGCCTGGTCGCGCTGCGGGTGATCGGCGCCCTGCTCGCGGCGGTGACCGTCGTCCTGCTCGCCGACACCGCGCGGCGGGCCTTCGGGGCGTCGGCGGCGCCCTGGACGGCGGTCGCCGCTGCGGCGCTCCTCGTCTCGCCCCTGGCCGGTTCGCAGGCGGTCAACGGCGAGCTGCTCACGCTGCCGTTCCTGGCGCTGGGTCTCCGTCTCGCCGTCGAGGCCGTCATGTCGACCGACCCGCTGTCCGCGCGCGGGGCTGCCCTCGGGACCGGCGTCGCGGCAGTCCTCGCGCTCCTGGTCAAGCAGAACATGGCCGACGTCGTGGTCTTCGCGCTGGTCTGCTGGCTGGTCGCCTGGCGGACCGGGCGGGTGACCGGTCGCACCTGCCTCGACCTGTTCGCGCTCGCTGCCGTCGGTGGCGGCCTGGGCTACGCCGTCGTGATGCTCTGGGCGATGGCGCACGGCACGTCGCCGCTGGGCGTGTACGAGGCGACGTACCCCTTCCGGCTGCATGCCGGCAAGGTCCTGCTCGCGACGGCGAGCGACCGCACCGGCATGCGGCTCAACCGTCTCGGCGCGTCCGCCGTGCTCAGTGGCGCCGTGCCGCTGCTGCTCGGCTTCGCGGCGCTCGGGCTGCGTGCCAGGCCGCGCGCGATCGTGTGGGCGATCGCCGTCGCCGCCGCGTTCGCCGCGGCCTCGATCATCTCGGGCGGCAGCTACTGGGTGCACTACCTCGTGCAGGCCATTCCGGTGGTCGCGCTGGGGACCGGCGCGCTGGCATCGGTACGCCGACCCGCGACCCGACTGGGCACGCCCGTCCTCGTGTCCGCCACGGTCCTCTCGGCGGTGGTGTCGCTGGTCGCGGTGGTGCTCCACGAGCAGCCTGCGCCCGGAGCCGTGGTCGCCCGTTCGCTGTCGACTGCGCTGCGGCCCGGCGACACGATGCTCTCGACCTTCGGCGACGGCGACATCGTCGAGGAGACCGGGATGTCCTCGCCGTACCCGTACCTGTGGAGCCTGCCTTCCCGCACGCTCGACCCGGAGCTGACCCTGCTGCGTGGAATCCTCGTGGGCCCGGAGGCGCCGACCTGGGTCGTCGTCCGCGGCCGCCACACGTGGAGCCTGCTCGGCGAGCGCGGCGTGCAGCCCCTGATCACCCAGCGCTACCGCCTGATGGGCAGCGTCTGCGCGCGCTACGTCTACCTGCTCCGTGGAGTCGACCGGCCTCCGCTGGGCACCGCCGGCCACTGCGGAGGGCTGATGCTGCCATGAGCGAGCAGGTCGCGGACCGGTGCGTCGTGGTCGTCCCGACCTACGACGAGGCCGACAACATCGCCCGCCTCCTGGCCGAGGTGCACAGCGCGGCGCCGTTCGCCGACGTCTTGGTCGTCGACGACGGCAGCCCGGACGGGACCGCGGCGGTGGTCGCCGCCCAGGCCGGGTTCGGCGACTGGATCCGGTTGCTCGAGCGGCCCGGCAAGAGCGGTCTCGGTGCGGCGTACCGGGCCGGCTTCGCGTGGGCGCTCGAGAACGGCTACGACCGGGTCGCCCAGATGGACGCCGACCTCTCGCACCCACCCGAGCGGGTGCCCGCGTTGTTCGCGGCACTCGACCAAGCGGACGTGGCCGTCGGCTCGCGCTACGTCGCGGGCGGCGGGGTGCGGGACTGGTCGTGGAAGCGCCGGCTGCTGTCGTGGGGTGGCAACCGCTACGTGCGGGCCGTGCTGGGCACGGGTGTCCACGACAACACGGCGGGCTTCAAGGCGTTCCGCAGCAGCGCGCTCGAGCAGATCGGCGCCCTCGACTCGTCGTCGACGGGCTACTCGTTCCAGATCGAGAACACCTGGCGCGCCAGTCAGCGCGGGCTCCGCGTCGTGGAGGTGCCGATCACCTTCACCGATCGCACCGCCGGCGCCTCGAAGATGTCGGGCGCGATCGCGATCGAGGCGCTCACCCGGGTCCTCGTGTGGCGGTACGCCGAGCTGATGTCCTTCCTGGCCGTCGGGGCGGTCGGCTACGTCGTCGACGTCGTGGCGTTCAACGTCTTCCGCTCGATGGAGCCGTTCGCGAGCGGCGACCCGGCGTACGCACGCACGCTGGCGGTGCTGCTCGCGATCGTCGTGAACTACGTCGGCAACAGCGCCTTCACCTGGCGCGACGTGCCGGCCACCGCTCGCCGGCGCGAGGTCGGGCTGTTCGGCCTGTTCAGCGTGATCGGGTACCTCTTCTCCGTGGTGACGCTGGTCGTCTCCCACGACGTGCTGGGCCTGACCAGCCGGCTGGACGACAACATCTCCGCCAACGTGGTCGGCATGGCGCTGGGCACCGTCTTCCGGTTCTGGACCTACCGGCGGTTCGTCTTCACCGGGACGCCTCCGGGTGATCCCCGTCCCGAGCGCGTCAAGGTCCCGTCAGCACCTGCCTGACCGGTGATGCCCGGATCCGGTCGCCCGATAGCCTCGGGACGTGTCCACTGCCCGTGCTCTCGACGTCGACGGATGGTTCGAGACGCACACCAGCGCGTGGCGCGACCGGACGCTCCCGGAGCTGCTCGCGGCCAAGTCCACGAGCGGCCTGACGGTCAGCCTGGTCGTGCCGGCGCGCAACGAGGCGGCCACGGTCGGCGACGTCGTGTCGCGCGTCCGGGAGGCGCTGATGGGGACGACCGACCTGCTCGACGAGATCGTCGTCATCGACTCCGACTCCACCGACGACACCTATGCCGTCGCCTCCGACGCGGGAGCCGTCGTGCACCGCTCCGCCGAGATCCGGCCCGACCTGGGCTCGGTGCCGGGCAAGGGCGAGGCGATGTGGAAGTCGCTGTTCGTCACGAAGGGCGACCTGCTCGTGTTCATGGACGCCGACCTCCTCGACTGGGACACCCACTTCGTGCCCGGCCTGCTCGGCCCGCTGCTGGTCCGGCCGGAGATCGCACTGGTGAAGGGCTTCTACGAGCGGCCGCTGGTGAGCGGGGACGACGTGTCTGCCTTCGAGGGCGGCCGGGTCACCGAGCTCGTCGCGCGGCCGCTGCTCAACCTGCTCTTCCCCGAGCTGTCGGGGCTGATCCAGCCGCTCGCCGGCGAGTGGGCGGTACGCCGGGCGCACTTCGCCTCGCTGTCGGTGCCCACCGGCTACGCCGTGGAGACGACCGCCCTCATCGACACCGCGCGCACCCTGGGCGTCGACGCGATCGCCCAGGTCGACCTCGGCCGGCGGGCACACCGGCACCAGGCACTGCGGGACCTGGGCGGGATGGCGACCCAGATCATCGCCGCGGTGCTCGACCGCGCCGGCGTCGCGCCGAGGCACGGCGACGGCAGCACCCTGCGGCAGTTCCACCCGGTCGGCGGCCGTCCTGAGCCGGTCGACCGCTTCGTCCCTGAGAGCGAGCGCCCGCCGGCCAAGGAGCTCCTCGGATGACCCTTCGGCTCGGGCGCCAGGAGTTCGCCGACGATGCCACGCTGATGATGGCGATCGTGAACCGCACGCCCGACTCGTTCTACGACAAGGGCGCGACCTGGGCCGAGGACAAGGCGTTCGACCGGGTCGCCGAGGTCGTCGACCAGGGGGCGGAGATCGTCGACATCGGTGGCATCAAGGCGGCGCCGGGGGAGTTCATCGACGAGGACGAGGAGAAGCGGCGGGTCGTCTCGTTCGTCGCGCGGGTGCGGTCGGCGTACCCGGGCCTGGTGATCTCGGTCGACACGTGGCGCGCGCCGGTGGGCCGCGCCGTCTGCGAGGCCGGGGCCGACCTGCTCAACGACGCCTGGGGCGGCGCGGATCCGGCACTCGTGGACGTCGCCGCCGAGTTCGACGCCGCGATCGTCTGCACCCACACGGGCGGCGCGACCCCGCGGACCCGGCCGTTCCGGGTCGAGTACGACGACGTGGTGGCCGCGGCGATCGCGGACACCACCGCCTACGCCGAGCGCGCCGTCGCGGCGGGGGTCGACCGCCGCAGCGTGCTGATCGACCCGGCGCACGACTTCGGCAAGAACACCTTCCACTCCCTCGAGCTCACCCGGCGACTCGACGAGATGGTCGCGACCGGCTGGCCCGTCCTGGTGTCACTGTCCAACAAGGACTTCGTCGGTGAGAGCCTCGACCTGCCCGTCGGCGAGCGGCTCACCGGGACGCTGGCGGCCACCGCGATCTCGGCGCTCGCCGGCGCTCGCGTCTACCGGGTGCACGAGGTCGTTGAGACGCGACAGGTGGTCGACATGGTCAGCACGATCGCCGGCCGGCGGCCGCCGCAGCGGGCGATCAGGGGGCTCGCATGAGCCGAGTTGTCGTCCTACCCGGTGTCCTGGCGCTCCTCGACCGATACGCCTCGGTCGACGATCCGGTTGCCGACCTGCGCACAGCGTGCCTCGAGGCGATCGGCTGGCTCGTCGAGCCCCGGGTGCCGGTCGCCGTGTACTGCGAGGCACAACACCTGCGGCTGGCCCGACAGCTGGTCGGCGGTGCCGGAGGCACTCTCCTGGGCGACACCGATGATGCGATCCTGGTCATCGGCAACGGCTCGGCGAAGCGCACCGAGAAGGCGCCGGGTCACTTCGACGAGCGCGCCGAGGGCTTCGACAAGGCAGTCGGACAGGCGCTGCGCGACGGTGACTCCGCTGCTCTGGCGAGCATCGACACCGATCTGGCGGAGGAACTCTGGGCGGACGTCGAAGCCTTCCGGTCGCTCGGCTCTGAGATCGCTCCCTCCGACGCAGAGGCTGAGGTCGACTACGACGACGCGCCCTACGGCGTGCAGTACTGGGTGGTGAGGTGGCAGTGTCGCTAGCAAGCATGCGGATCCTCCTCGACGAGAACGGTGCGACCGGTGAGGCGACCGACCTCGCGGGGCTCTACCGGCCGCCGTCACTTCCGTGGCTGCGCGTGAACATGGTGAGCACGCTGGACGGCGCCGCCAACGGCGCGTCGGGCAAGAGCGGGTCGATCAACAACGAGGCCGACAAGCGCGTCTTCCACGCGCTGCGCGACCAGGCGGACGCGATCGTCGTGGGTGCGGGCACGGCGCGCACGGAGCGCTACCGGGTGGCCGCCGTGCCGATCGTGGTCGTGTCCCACCGCGGGCTCGTCCCCGAGCAGCTGCAGGACGCTCCGCCGGGCAAGGTCCTGCTCGCCACGTGCTCCGGCTCGCTGGGCCTCGACGGAGCCCGCGACAAGCTCGGTGACGAGCACGTCATCGTGGTGGGGGAGTCGCAGGTCGACCTCGCCGCGCTGAAGGCCGCGTTGGTCGAGCGCGGGTTCCGCAACCTGCTCAGCGAGGGCGGCCCGCACCTGCTCCGCGACCTGCTCGACGCAGGGGCGGTCGACGAGCTGTGCCTGACCTGGGTGCCGCGCGCGATCGGCGGAGTGCACCCCCGCATCCTCGAGGGCGGTCCGGTGGACACGCCGATGCGGCTGGCGCTCCTGCTCGAGGAGGCGGGCACGCTGATCGGCCGCTGGCTCGTGGAGCCGAGCTAGGCCCAGGGGTCCTCGCGGCGCCACACCGTCGGGAACGACAGGGAGACAGCGTCCCGGTCGGCCAACCGAGTCAGCACCCGCATCGTCACGTCGAGGTCATCGCCTGCGAACGGCAGCGCGCGCAATGGCCGGTCCAGGGGGCGGAAGAAGTCGTCCCAATGGGTCAGCACGGCGCGGCGCGCTCCGACCCTGCGCACGGTCTCCCGCCAGTAGGTCTCGATGTACTCCTCGGACTGGAGACCGAGCTGCCCGACGCCGAGGTAGACGACCTCGGCGGACCGTCCGGCGAGCGCGCCCTCGACGTAGCCCGCGCTGCCCTGGACGAGCGCGGTTCGGCCACTCGTGTGCTCGACGAGGATCGACCATGCCTCGCCGCATCGGTAGGCGCGCGCCCTCGCCGGCGGACGGACGGGCTCGGTGATCGGGCCGGGGTAGCGGTCGGGTGGGCAGTGGTGGGATTCGACGAGGGTCGTCGTGAACGCGCCCAGCACGAGTGGCTCGCCCGGGATCGCCACGACGATGCGGTCGTCGCTGAGGCCGTGGCCCCGGCCGAGGTTCGCCGTCGACTCCCCACCGACCAGGGCCGCGCCGGTGCGCTCGGCCACGACGGGGGAGTCGAGCCCGTGGTCGAAGTGGCTGTGCACCGGCAGCACCCCGTCGAGCCGCGTGATGCCGGCGCGCGCCAGGCACGCGGTGATGCGGGCGTCGTCAGGCTCGATTCGTCCGAGCAGCACCTTCCGCATCCCGGGCCTGCTGAAGAAGCCATCGGTGAGGATCGCCGACCCGCCGTCGCTGATGAGCAGCGTGCTCACGCCGAGGAACGTCACCCCGAGGCCGTCACCCGCAGCCGGTACGTCGAACCGGTCGGCGTACGGGCCGAGGTCGGGACGCCCCGGACGCAGCCTCATCCGAGCCGTTCGGCGTGCCAGAGCTGGTGCAGGCCCTCGAAGCCCTTCAGCTCCGTCGAGCCGGCAGCGGTGAAGGAGAACTCGTCCGCGCAGGCCTCCGCCACCTCGCCGGTCACGAGCACCTCGCCACCCACGGCCTGGGCCGCCACCCTCGCCGCGAGCGCCACGTTCTGCCCGAGGTAGTCGCCGTCACGCTCGACCGCGGTGCCGGTGTGCAGGCCGATCCGCACCCTGACCGGCGTACGCCGAAGCTCGCGACTGTGGTTCCACTTCGCGCCGAACGCGCGCTGGATGTCCAGGGCCGCGCAGAGGCCCAGGCTCGGTGTCGTGAACACCACCATGTGGCCGTCGCCCTGGGTCTTCACGATCAGCCCGCGGTACTTCTCGACGTAGGTCTCCACCAGCTCGTCGTGCGCGGCGAGCACCCGCACCCAGCGCGCGTCGCCCAGGCTCGCGTTGAGGGCCGTGGAGCCCTCGATGTCGGAGAACATCACCGTCACGGTCCCGTCGTCGCCCGCGATCCGGCCGATCGCCGAGCGCTGCTCCGCGGCCCATCGGGTGAAGTCCTCGAGCGAGGCCACGACCATCCGCCCGACGCCCTGGTCGCGCACGCGCGTCGCGGCCTCGACCATCTTGCCGACGACGCGGCCCGCGGTCTGCACCGCCCGCGGACTCCGGGTCTCCTGCAGCTGCGCCTCGACCGTCTGCTGGAGCCGGCCGGCCTCGTCGCGCACGTCCCGCAGCAACCGGAGCGCCACGACCAGTGCGGCGAGGCACACCGCGAGTGCGCCGCCCAGGATCCACGCCACCAGCACCCGGCCACTGTGACACAGGCGACTGACCGGTCGGTCCTGCACGTGAGATAGTGAGAACCTGTTCTAGTTCTGACAGGGGTTTGACCATGACCGCTCCGGCCATCGAGGGCTGGTTCACGACCGGGCCGGAGCCTGCGCTGATGGGCTCCCGGTGCACCACGTGCGCCAGCACCTACTTCCCGCCGACCGCTGGTTTCTGCCGCAACCCCCGCTGCGCGGGTGCGGAGTTCGAGGCCGTGGAGCTGTCGCGGCGCGGGCGTGTGTGGTCCTACACCGACGCGCAGTACCAGCCGCCGCCGCCCTACATCCCCGCGACCGATCCCTACGAGCCGTTCGCCCTGGCCGCGGTCGAGCTCCCGGAGGGGATCGTGGTGCTCGGCCAGGTCGCGTCGGGGTACGGCGTGGCCGACCTCGAGGTCGGCCGGGAGGTCGAGCTGGTCGTCGAGCCGCTGTACACCGACGAGTCCGGAGAGCGGTCGATCTGGCGCTGGAAGCCGGTCTCCGAGCTCGGCGAGGAGGCCGACGGATGAGCGCAGAGGTGGCAGTCGCCGGGGTCGGGATGCACCCCTGGGGCAAGTGGGGCCGCAACTTCGTCGAGTACGGGGTGCACGCGGCCCGGGCTGCCCTCGCCGACGCCGGCGTGGAGTGGACGGACGTCGACCTGGTCGTCGGCGGGGAGACGGTCCGCAACGGCTACGGCGGCTACGTCGCCGGTACGACCTTCGCGCAGGCGCTCGGGTGGAACGGCGCCCGCGTCGCCACGTCGTACGCCGCGTGCGCCACGGGCGCGCAGGCGATGGACACCGCCAGGGCGCGGATCCTGGCCGGCCTGTCGGACGTCGCGCTCGTGGTCGGCGCGGACACCACCCCGAAGGGCTTCCTGGCGCCCAACGCGGGCGAGCGCTGGGACGACCCGGACTGGCTCCGCTTCCGGTTGCTGGGGATGACCAACCCGGCGTACTTCGCCCTCTACGCCCGCCGCCGGATGGACCTGTACGGCGCGACGGCGGACGACTTCGCCGCGGTGAAGGTGAAGAACGCCCGTCACGGCCTGGCGAACCCGAATGCCCGCTACCGCAAGGAGGTCACCGCGCAGGAGGTCCTGTCCTCGGCAGTGGTGGCCGATCCGCTGCACCTGCTGGACATCTGTGCGACCTCGGACGGCGGCGCCGCGGTGCTGCTCACGTCCCTGGACTACGCCCGCGCCCACGGACTGGCCGACCCTGTGCGGGTCAAGGCGATCTCGACCGTGACGCCGACGTTCCCGAACACCGTGCTGGACATGCCGAACCTCTCGACGGACCCGGCCGGTGGGCGGCTGGAGTCGTCGAGCCCGGTCGAGGCCCACACGTTCAAGGAGTCGATCGGGCTGGCGGCGTACGAGGAGGCCGGGATCGATCCCGGCGACATCGACGTCGCCGAGGTCTACGACCTCTCGACGGCCCTGGAGCTGGACTGGATCGAGGACCTGGGGCTGTGCAAGGCCGGGGAGGCCGAGCAGCTGCTCCGCGCGGGCGAGACCACGATCGGTGGCCGGATCCCGGTCAACCCCTCGGGTGGACTCGCCTGCTTCGGCGAGGCGGTCCCGGCACAGGCGCTCGCCCAGGTCTGCGAGCTCACCTGGCAGCTCCGCGGACAGGCGACCGGCCGCCAGGTCGAGGGTGCCCGGATCGGGATCACCGCCAACCAGGGCCTCTTCGGACACGGATCATCGGTGATCCTGGGCCGCTGATGCGTGACGCCGCCCGGTTCGTGTCGTTGTGCCCTTCATGGGACGCGACCTCGGGACCGCGGCGCTGATGCGTCGCCAGGCCCGGCCGTTCGGCGTGCTGCTCGGCGGTGCGCTGCTGGTCGCGGCGTTCGCCGGCATCGGCGCCGGCCCCGCGTGGGGTGACCCGACTCCGCAGCCCGCGCCCACACCGGTGGTGTCGCCTCCAAGCCAGCAGCAGATCGACGACGCCAAGGCAGCCCTGGACCGGGTGCGCCACCCGGGCAGGACCGCGCCCAAGCAGCTGACCCAGGTCGCCGGGCCGACGGATCCCGCGGGGCGCGACGGCGTCACGTCGCGGATCAGCGACCAGGCCTGGTGGACGATCGGCGCCGGGGTGCTGGTGCTGATGGTGGCGAGCGAGACGACACGGGTCAGCGTGCGCCGCGCCAAGCACCGCAAGAGGGTCTAGCGTCGCACCGGCCCAGCGGCACGCTGTGCCGCGAAGGTGGCCCGAGTGGGCCATTCCCGGGCGGCCGGCTCGACCCCTAGCCTCGGGCTACGCAACGACAGTGGGGGACGCCGTGAGTCCAGCTCGTGCCTGGTGTGCCGTCGTGCTCGCGGCGGTCCTGGTCGGATCCGGTGCGCCCGCCGGCGCCGTCGCGACGCTCGAGCCGACATCCGTGGTGACGCTGCTGGTCGTCGGCGGACCGCCGCTCACGGCAGGGCAGTCCACGTTCGTCCGGGGTCTGATCACGGACTCGGGCGCGGAGGTCCCCGGCGCGTCCGTCCACCTGATGATGCAGCCGTACGGATCCACGACCTTCACCGATGTCGGCACCGCGGTCTCCGCCCCGGACGGCGTCTTCAGCCTGTCCACGCCGCCGCTCTGGCAGAACACCGCCTTCAGGTGGGACTACGCCGGCGACTCGACTCGAGCGGCCAGCTCATCGGCCGTGTGGGAGGTGCCGGTCAGTCCCCGGACGACGATCCGGGTGTCCGACCGCACGCCCCGCGTGGGCCAGCGTGTCGTTGTCCGTGGGCAGACCCTCCCGAACAGAGCCGGCCGCCGGATCTCCGTCTGGACCGGGATCCGCCCGTGCTGGTGCGACATCGCCTACCCGTCCGGCACGCCGGCGCCGAAGCGGCTGGCGCGTGGGGTCGTCCTGGCCGACGGCAGCTACCGGCTGGTGATCCGGTTGTCCTCGACCGGACGGAAGCGGATCTACGCGCTGGTCGGAAGAGGCGCCGGCCTCCTCGCCGGTACGTCGCGCTACCGGCACCTTCGCGTCGGCTAGGGCCTACGGTCGACCCATGGGTCTTCGTGAGGCGTTCCGCGCCGGGCTGGCACGCCAGCTGAGCCGTCCGGAAGGCTTTCGCGGGCGGATCGTCGCCCGCGGACTGAACCGCGGCAACAGCACGGCGATCGCCGCGGCGGTCGAGGCAACCGGGCTGCGCCCCGGACAGGTCGGCGCCGACATCGGCTTCGGTGGCGGCCTCGGGCTCCAGCTCCTGCTCGACCGGGTCGGGCCCGACGGGCGGGTGCACGGCGTCGAGCTGTCCGACACGATGCTCGCTGCGGCCCGTCGCCGTCACGAGGCCGAGCTCGCGGCCGGACGACTCTCACTGTCGAAGGGCACGCTGGGCGGGCTGCCGCTCGAGGCCGGCCAGGTCGACGGCCTGATCACGCTCAACACGCTGTACTTCGTCGACGAGCTGGACACGGCGTTCGCCGAGATCGCGCGAGTCCTCAGGCCGGCCGGCCGTGCGGTCGTCGGCGTCGGCGACCCCGAGTCGATGGCCCGCGACGCGGTCGTCTCGACGCCCGTCTTCCGGCTCCGCCCCGTCGCGGACCTGGTGGCCGGCCTGGAGGCGGCGGGGCTCGACGTCAGGGAGCAGCAGCTCGATGACCATCGAGGCTTCCGGCTGCTGATCGCGAGCAGAAAGCCGATTGAGGACGCCGAGTAGCCTCGAGCTGTGAGTCGAACCTCTCCTCCCGCCCCCACCACCGTCGGAGGGCTGCGTGCCTCCGGCCACGTCCAGAAGTCCCTGCGCGAGGAGCTGCGGGGCAACCTCCTCGCCGCGCTTCGCGAGGGTCGTGATCCCTGGCCCGGCCTGCACGGCTTCGAGGCGACCGTGATCCCGCAGCTCGAGCGCGCGCTCCTCGCCGGGCACGACGTCGTCCTGCTCGGCGAGCGTGGCCAGGGCAAGACCCGGCTGCTGCGCACCCTGGTCGGCCTCCTCGACGAGTGGACCCCGGTCATCGCGGGCTCGGCGCTCGGCGAGCATCCCTTCGAGCCGGTCACCCATGTCTCGCAGAGGCGGGCGGCCGAGGAGGGCGACGACCTCCCGGTCGCGTGGCGGCACCGCGACGAGCGGTACGCCGAGAAGCTGGCGACCCCGGACACCAGCGTGGCCGACCTGATCGGCGACGTCGACCCGATGAAGGTCGCCGAGGGCCGCTCGCTGGGCGACCCGGAGACCATCCACTTCGGGCTGATCCCGCGCAGCCACCGCGGCATCGTCGCGATCAACGAGCTGCCCGACCTCGCCGAGCGGATCCAGGTCGCGATGCTCAACGTGATGGAGGAGCGCGACATCCAGATCCGCGGCTATGTCCTGCGGCTGCCGCTCGACGTGCTGGTCGTGGCGAGCGCCAACCCCGAGGACTACACCAACCGCGGCCGGATCATCACCCCGCTCAAGGACCGCTTCGGCGCGGAGATCCGCACCCACTACCCGATCGAGATCGACGACGAGATCGCGGTGATCCGCCAGGAGGCCCAGCTCGTCGCCGACGTACCGGACCACCTCGTGGAGGTCCTGGCCCGCTTCACCCGGGGCCTGCGGCAGAGCCAGTCGGTCGACCAGCGCTCGGGCGTCAGCGCGCGCTTCGCCATCGCCGGCGCCGAGACGATCGCGGCCGCGGCTCTGCACCGCGCGACGGCCCAGGGCGAGGACGAGGCGGTCGCGCGCGTCGTCGACCTGCAGACGGCCGTGGACGTGCTCGGCGGCAAGATCGAGTTCGAGACCGGTGAGGAGGGACGCGAGGAGGAGATCCTCACCCACCTGCTCCGGCTCGCGACCGCGGAGGTCGTGCGAGCGCGGCTGGCCGGGCTCGACATGGGTCTCCTGGTCGAGGCGCTGGAGTCGGGCGCGATGGTGACGACCGGCGAGCAGGTCAGTGCGCGGGACTTCCTCGCCGGCCTGCCCGTGCTGGGGGAGTCCGAGCTGTACGACGACATCTGCGACCGGCTCGACGCCACCAACGACGGAGAGCGCGCCGGCGCGATCGAGCTCGCCCTCGAAGGTCTCTACCTCGCCCGGAAGGTCGCCAAGGAGACCGACGGAGGAGAAGCGGTCTACGGTGGCTGACCGCGATCGGCACCGGTCGACGTACCGCCGTTACGCCGGTGGGCCGGATCCGCTCGCCCCGCCGGTGGACCTCGCCGAGGCGCTCGAGCACATCGGCGAGGACGTGATGGCGGGATACTCCCCGGAGCGTGCGATGCAGGAGTTCCTGCGCCGCGGCGGCCGCGACCAGGACGGCCTCGACGAGCTCGCCCGGCGGGTCGCGCGCAAGCGCCAGGAGCTGCTGCAGCGCCACCAGCTCGACGGCACCCTGCAGGAGGTGCGCGAGCTGCTCGACCGGGCCGTCCTCGAGGAGCGCAAGCAGCTGGCACGCGACGTCGACCTGGACGACGCCGACCGCACGTTCCGCGAGGTCCAGCTCGACAACCTGCCCTCCTCGACAGCCGCCGCGGTGAGCGAGCTCGCCTCCTACGACTGGCAGAGCGACGAGGCGCGCGCGACGTACGAGCAGATCAAGGACCTCCTCGGCCGTGAGCTGCTCGACCAGCGGTTCGCGGGCATGAAGCAGGCGATGGAGAACGCCACCGACGAGGACCGCGCCGCCATCAACGAGATGCTCGGCGACCTCAACGGGCTGCTCGAGAAGCACCGGCTGGGTGAGGACACGCAGCAGGACTTCGAAGACTTCATGGACCAGCACGGCGAGTTCTTCCCGGAGAACCCCCAGAACATCGACGAGCTCCTCGATGCGCTCGCGCAGCGTTCGGCGGCGGCGCAGCGGATGCTGAACTCGATGACGCCCGAGCAGCGCGAGGAGCTGATGGCCCTGTCCGCGCAGGCCTTCGGCAGCCCCGAGCTGATGGACTCGCTGAGTCGTCTGGACTCCAACCTGCAGGCGCTGCGACCGGGCGAGGACTGGGGCAGCTCGGAGGAGTTCGGCGGCGAGCAGGGTCTCGGTCTCGGCGACGCCACCGGCGTCTTCCAGGACCTGGCCGAGCTCGACGCGCTCTCCGACCAGCTCTCGCAGTCCTACCAGGGCGCGCGGATGGACGACGTCGACCTCGACGCGCTGACCCGGCAGCTCGGGGACGACGCGGCGGTCAGCGCACGCACGCTGCAGCAGTTGGAGCGTGCGCTGCGCGACTCCGGCTACCTCAAGCGCACCTCGGACGGACAGCTGCGGCTGTCGCCGAAGGCGATGCGCCAGCTCGGCAAGGCGCTGCTCCGCGACGTCGCCAACCGGCTGTCGGGCCGGCAGGGCCAGCGCGACCTGCGGACGGCAGGCGCGGCGGGCGAGCGGTCAGGTGCCACCCGCGAGTGGGCGTTCGGCGACACCGAGCCGTGGGACGTGCCGCGGACGATCATGAACGCCGTCGTGAGGGAGGCCTCCGCCCCGGGGTGGTCGAGCAGCGAGCTTGCGAGCGATCAGTCGAGACCTGTGGTGCGGCTCCAGATCGACGACGTCGAGGTCCAGGAGACCGAGGC
The DNA here is from genome assembly GCF_054059435.1 of Marmoricola sp. URHA0025 HA25. Lineage (NCBI taxonomy): Bacteria > Bacillati > Actinomycetota > Actinomycetes > Propionibacteriales > Nocardioidaceae > Marmoricola > Marmoricola sp. URHA0025 HA25. The sequence goes on along the minus strand of NZ_JBSSCD010000001.1, from coordinate 3,030,210 downwards.
CCGCACCCAGGCTGCCGTCGCGCTGCTGGTGGACACCTCGTTCTCGATGGCGATGGACGGGCGCTGGGTGCCGATGAAGCGCACCGCCCTCGCGCTGCACCAGCTGATCAGCACGCGCTTCCGCGGGGATCACCTCCAGCTGATCGGCTTCGGCCGGTACGCCGAGGTGATGGAGATCGAGCAGCTCACCGCTCTCGACGCGATGTGGGCGAAGGGCACCAACCTGCACCACGCGCTGCTCCTGGCGAACCGGCACTTTCGCAAGCACCCGAACGCGCAGCCGGTGCTGCTGGTCGTCACCGACGGTGAGCCGACGTCGCACCTCGAGCCCGACGGTGAGGTGTACTTCTCCTACCCGCCGCATCCGCTGACGATCGCCTACAGCGTCAAGGAGCTCGACAACGCGGGCCGGCTCGGTGCCCAGACCACTTTCTTCCGGCTCGGCGACGACCCCGGGCTGGCGCGGTTCGTCGACTCGATGGCGCGCCGCGTGGACGGCCGGGTCGTGGCGCCCGAGCTCGACGACCTCGGGGCCGCGGTGGTGGGCAGCTACCTGGGCTCGCGAGGCGGCGGCACCGGGTCGTCGTACGCGGACGAGTTCGGTGGCTGGTTCGGCGGCGATCGCGGCTTCTGGGTCGGTTAGCCGGCGAGCTTCTCGAGCTCCTCGCGCATGCGTGCCATCACCGCTTCGAGCGCCCTGATCGGCCTGATCATCACCGTGAACTCGACGATCAGGCCGTCGTCGTCCCAGCGGATCAGGTCGATGCCTTCGACCTCTCGCCCGTCGACGGTGCTCGTGAAGCGCAGGACCGCGTCGCGATCGCGCGCCCACTCGTCGTGGTAGATCACCTCGGGCCCGAGCACCGCGAGCGCGCCGGTGAGGTACGCCGCGACCATGTCACGGCCCTCCTGCGGCTTGTGCACCGCCGGCGAGTGGAAGACCGCGTCCGCGGCGATACAGCCGGGGAGCAGGCCCGGGTCGCGCGTCTCGACGACTTCGTGCCAGCGCTTGAGGCCGATCTCGGCCGGAGTGTCCATGGACGCAAGGCTAGGGCCGCTGTCGCATGCCTGTGGCCCCGCCGGGTCCCGGCGGGGTGTGGGTCAGCTGGTTCGTCGTGGGGGTGGGTCGACCGGGGCCGGGGTGAGGTCTTGGGTGCCGGTGGTGTCGCGGAGGTAGGTGTATCCGTAGGGGGAGCGCCACAGGTAGGCACCGAGCTCGAGCATGGTGTAGGTCCAGTTGCCGTGGGTCTTCATCCGGTGGTGGCGTCGGCACAACGGGGCGAGGTTCTCGGTGCTGGTCTGGCCCGGTGGCCCGTCGGGGTCGTAGGCGATGACGTGGTCCTTGTCGCAGGACCGGGCGGATCGTTGGCACCACGGGAACACACACGTGTTGTCGCGTAGCTCGACGTGTTCGGCGATCCGGTCAGGGACCCGGTAGGCGTCGGTTTCGAGGTGCTGGTTGAGGTCGATGACGGGTTTGACGACGATCCGGGACGTCTCGGGGCGCCCGCACCAGTCAGCGACCTGCCCGGCGGTGAGGACCTGTCCGCCGGCGTTGTCCAGCAGCACCGGGGTATTGGGGTCACCGGTGGCCAGGGCGTCGGCGGAGAGGTGCACGAACAGCACCACCTCCCGGCCACCGCGACGCCGGGGCCGGATCACCCGCCCGGTCTCGGACCGCACCACGTCAGCTGGCCCGCCGGGCTCCAGCGGCAGCGTGTGTTCCCCGCGGGCGATCATCCCGACCGCGGCCGCTCTTCGGGCGTCCAGGGGTTCGGTGGAGCCGAGGTCGGCGAGCTGTTGGGCACCAGCGGTGACGGCGTCGGCGAGGTCCAGGGCGTCGGCGAGGTCCAGCTCTCCGTGGACCCGGGAGGTGCCGGCGAAGGAGACCTGGTCGTGCTCGATGCTGAAGTACCGCTGGTCCGCAGCCCGGGCACGTTCTTCGGCGGCGAACTCGGGCATGAACCGGGCGATGGCCTGGTCGACCAACCGTTGGGTCTGGACCGGTCCGGTCTTGTGCGCGAACGGCGCCAGCTGGGCATCCACGAACTGGGCGGCCTCGAAACTCAGGTGCAGGGTGGCTTCGGCGATCCGCTTGGCCCGCCAGGCCACCAGGGTGCCTTCCTGGACCCGGAACCAGGTCTTCGGCAACCGGTGGGCCAGCTCGAGGGCACAGGCGATCAGGTCGCGTCCGGACCGGTCGGTCAGACCCAGGGCGGTGGCGAACTCCCCGACCGCGAACTCCGAGACCCACGGGCACCCTTCCCCGCCGATCGGGATCCCGGTGTCGCGGCCCTCGGCGACCACCCAGGTCGCCGCCATATCCAGGTCGTCGACGACATGGAGGTGGGCCCACTCCAACGCGGCGGCCAGCACCCCGGCTTCGGCAGTGTTGGCCTGGGTGCGGAACGCTCGGGCAGCACCCAGCACGGCGGCTGCGTCCAGAGTGGTGGTGCCCGAGTCCATGTGATGAATCTAGGGGTGGCCACCGACAGAACCGGCCCGGTTTCGCCTTGCCGGGATGGGAATCGGAGAACTTTCTCGAAGAATCTTGGTGGGGTCTCTGCCGCATCTCACCGGGTCTCGACCGGCCGCTCGCAGGCTCGCTGCTCGACCACCAGTGGTCGGGTCCCTGCCCGACCTCACCGGGTCTCGACTGATCGCTCGCAGGCTCGCTGCTCGACCACCTGGTTGCGACCGCACCCGACCGCCAGGCCCAGCCCCGCGGCGTACTGCGTCGTCGTTGCCAAGAACCCGACCACCCATGGACTCGAGGTCTCGGCTGGTCGCTCGCAGCCTCGCTGCTCGACCACCCGGGATTCGGTCCCTGCCCGCCGTCACCAGGTCTCGTCTGATCGCTCGCAGGCTCGCTGCTCGACCACCCGTGGTCGGGTACCTGCCCGACCTCACCAGGTCTCGACTGGCCGCTCGCGAGCTCGCTGCTCGACCACCTGTGCTCGGGTCCCTGCCCCAGTTCACCGGGTTTCGAGACGGTCGCTGCGCGACCTCCTCAACCACCCACGCAGCCGAACCGCACCCGACCACCCAGCCCAGCCCCGCGGCGTACTGCGTCGTCGCTGCCAAGAACCCGACCACCCACGGACTCGAGGTCTCGACTGGTCGCTCGCGAGCTCGCTGCTCGACCACCCGGGGTTGCGATCCCGCCCCGACCACCCAGCCCAGCCCCGCGGCGTACTGCGTCGTCGTTGCCAAGAACCCAACCACCCACGGACTCGAGGTCTCGACTCCTCAACCACCCGCGTTCGGTCCCTGCCTGAGCCCCCTCAGGACACCGGGAGCCGGACCTTCGCGCTCACGCTGAACCGGAGGCCGTCGTCGGTGCTGTGGCCGCCACAGGAGTACAGGTAGCCGGGGTCGGTGCCGCAACCGGTCATGCGCGTGCTGGCATTCGTCAGGGTCACGACGACCGAGCTGACCGTGCGGCGGTCGAACCTGACTCGCACGACGCCGTCGCCGGCGGCGTCCAGGGGCACCTCGACGACCCGTACGGTGCCGTTGCGGCGACGCACCTGCACGCTCGCCTGTGGTACGCCGGAGAGTGCCGGGCCATCCACCCTGACGCGCAGCTTCGTGTGCCGGGGGAGCCGTCCGGAGGGCTGGATGAGCATGTCGGCGTTCGCGAGGTGATCGAGTACGACGGACTGGGTGCCGGTCGTGCGGTGCCGCCGGCTCAACCCCTGGACCTCCCACCACGCGGGTGGCGGGTAGAGCGCCCGGTCGTCGTAGGAGGTCGCCGGCAACGTGTTCCAGACGCCGAACCGCGCGAAGGCGCGCCCGAACGACCAGCCGCGCTCGGCGAGGGCGGCCGCGACCGCTTGCAGCGAGTAGTAGTCGCCGTCGGCGTACTCCCACACCCGCCGAACGATCGCCGGACCGCCGAGCTGGCCGGACAGGAACTTCCAGAACAGCACGGCCCCGTAGCGGTAGAAGAGGTCGGAGGAGTTGGCTCCGGCGTAGTCCTCGGACGTCTCGGGGTGGGTGATCGCGCTGAGCCGCACGTACTGCAGGTAGTCGTTGATCTGCGGGTACACCTGCTCCTCGGCCCACACCGCCGAGCCCTCCATGAGCCAGGTGTCCTCGTCGGTGTCGTAGCCGAACTGCACGGCGTGGAAGAACTCGTGTGCCGCGGTCACGCTGAGGGAGTTGATCGCCGCTGCGCCGCCGAACTCAGCGGGGTCGAAGTCGTCGTCGAGCACGCACGAGGACGTGGAGTGCCGGGAGCTCTGGGCCGGTGCGCATGCCCCGTAGTAGCCCTGGTTGCCGATCTCCTGGAGGTAGACGTCGAAGAGCCCGTCGGCGTCGGGGAGAGGTGCGCGGAAACCCAGTCCGTCCACCTCGACGATCCAGACGTGCTCGAGCGTGTCCGAGGTCGTCTGCGCCCAGGCCGTGTTGCCGTTCGAGTAGTGCACGCAGAAGTGCGCGGACGTGATCACTGCGGGGCCGAGGAGTACGCCGGCACAGCTCCCGCTCGGGCCCGGCACCGTCATGCCGATCAGCCCGAGGGCCAGGGTCCGCTCGGCGCTGTCGAGCGCCGGCAGCGCCCGGCGCAGGTCCCGCAGCTGGAGCGTGAGATCGGTTGCGGGAGCCGGCCGGGCGGCGGGCTTCCGGGTCACCGCCCTCTGGACCCGCTCGAGGACTGCGCGGGCCTGGGCGTGCGTGTAGCCGGTCGATCGGCCCCGGTCCGGCGTACGCGGGCGCGCAGCAGCCACTGTCGGGAGGGAGAGGACGAGCGCGACCGCCACCCCTGCGATCGAGGCTGTCCGCAGCGGACTGCGCACAGCCAGAGGGTAGGCCGCCACCGGACCGGCGGGAAGGTGTCTCACGAATCGTCGCGCGAGGTCCGGTAGCGTCGCTGAGCGATGTCCCTGTCGATGATGCTGCCCGAGGGTGAGGCCGACGCCGAGCGCCGTCGCCGGCTGCGCCGGATGCGGTCGCTGGCGGTCTCGCTCCTGGTCTTCGCCGCCGTGGTGTACCTGCTCACGCTCCACGACGGTGGGTTCTGGGGCTACGTCAACGCCGGCGCGGAGGCCAGCATGGTCGGCGCGATCGCGGACTGGTTCGCGGTCACCGCGCTCTTCAAGCACCCGCTCGGCCTGCCGATCCCGCACACGGCTCTGATCCCGAAGCGCAAGGACGAGTTCGGCAAGAGCCTCGAGGACTTCGTGCAGGAGAACTTCCTCCAGGAAGCGGTCATCCGCGACCGGCTCGTGGAGGCGCAGATCTCGGCACGGATCGCGGAGTGGCTGCGTGAGCCGGTGAACGCAGGTCGTGTGGTCGCGGAAGGCTCCTCGCTGGTCACGCTCGGGCTCAACCGGCTGCGCGACAGCGACGTCGAGGCGCTCGTCTCCGAGGTGCTGCTCCCGCGACTCGTGCTCGAGCCGATCTCGCCGATCGCGGGCAACCTGCTCCGCGAGATCCTCCGCGACGACGCCCACCACGGCCTGATCGACCTCGCGCTCGAGGAGGGTCACCACTGGCTGGTGCACAACCAGGAGACGTTCTCCCAGGTCGTCGGGGAGCGAGCGCCCTGGTGGGCTCCCGACCGCCTCAACGACATGGTGACCGAGCGGCTGCACCTCGAGGCGGTCCGCTGGCTAGGCGACATCCGCGCAGATCCCCAGCACCGCGCCCGCAAGGCCCTCGACAGCATGCTCGAGCAGCTGGCCGACGACCTTCTCTCCGCGCCGCACACCCAGGAGCGCGCGGAACGGCTCAAGGCCCGGATGCTCGAGCACCCGCAGTTCCTGGCGAGCGGCATGGCGGTGTTCGACGCGACCAAGCGGGCTCTCCTCGACGCGCTGGCCGACGGCGAAGGACCGTTGCGTGCGCGTGCGACCGGTGAGCTGGTGGCGTTCGCCGATCGTCTCGCGGCCGACCAGGCGATGCGGCAGCGGCTGGACACCTGGGCCGCGGACGCCGCGGTGTTCGCCGTACGACGGTACGGCGGTGAGCTGACCGCCGTGATCACCCACACCGTCGAGCGCTGGGACGGCAAGGAGGCGGCGCAGCGGATCGAGCTGCACGTCGGTCGCGACCTCCAGTTCATCCGGATCAACGGCACCATCGTCGGCGGACTGGTCGGCGTCGCCATCCACGCGATCTCGACGGCGGTCGGCTGATGGCCGGCGACGTGCGGCTCGTGCCGATCCGGGATGCGTCCATCCGGCTCGGGCAGCTCCTCAAGCTGGCGGACCTGGCCGACGACGGCGGTGAGGCCAAGGAGCTCCTGCTCCGCGGGCTCGTGGAGGTCAACGGCGCGGTCGAGACACGACGGGGCCGTCAGCTCGTCCCGGGCGACACCGTGACCGTGGGTGGGCAGACCGTTGGCATCGAATCGTCCGGACACTAGATTCGAACCATGAAGATCAGGGAAGTCATCGCGGGCAAGGCCATCCAGGACGTCGTCACGATCCGCCCCGAGGCCACCGTTCGCGACCTGCTGGCCCTGCTCGCCGAGCACAACATCGGCGCGGCCGTGGTCAGCGCCGACGGCTCGAGCGTCGACGGCATCGTGAGCGAGCGCGACATCGTCCGCCGGTTCCACGACAACGAGGGCGCGCTCGGTGACACGGTCGCCCAGATCATGACTGCCGAGGTGAAGACCTGCGAGGCGTCCGCCAGCCTCGACGAGGTGCGCAAGACGATGACCGACGGTCGCTTCCGCCACCTGCCGGTCTGCGACGACGGCCGGCTCGTCGGCGTGATCAGCATCGGCGACGTGGTCAAGGCCTACATCGACCAGGTCGAGTTCGAGCGCGATCAGCTCGACTCCTACGTCCACCAGACCTGAGGCGCCGCGACACGCGGCACCTGCCGTCGCTCGACGGCCGCTTCGCACCCAGGCCGCCTTCGCTCCTCCGCCTTGGATGCACCACGTCTCGCGACGCCTCCCTGGCCGGGCTAAGGTCTGTCGACATGACTGACAAGCCCGAGATCGACCCGCCCGACGGCCCCCCGCCCGCCGACCTCGAGATCACGGACCTCACCGAGGGCACCGGTGAAGCCGCGACCAGCGGCAGCACCGTCTCCGTGCACTACGTGGGCGTCGCGCACTCGACCGGCGAGGAGTTCGACGCGTCGTACAACCGCGGCGCCCCGCTGGACTTCCGCCTCGGCGTCGGCCAGGTGATCTCCGGCTGGGACCAGGGCGTCGAGGGCATGAAGGTGGGCGGGACGACGCCGGCTGGTGATCCCGCCGCACCTCGGGTACGGCGACCGCGGTGCCGGCGGCGTGATCAAGCCCGGCGAGACGCTGATCTTCGTGGTCGACCTGCTCGCAGTGCGCTGAGGCTCACTCGTCGGTGAGCACGCCGTCGTCGAGCAGACGCCGGCGCTCGGACAGGTCGTGCACCGACCCTCCGCCGCGCTGGGCGTGCCGCGAGGCGTCGTCGACCGAGCCCAGGAAGGCCAGCGCCTGGTCGTGCAGCTTGCCGTTGCTGGCCAGGGCGTTGCCGCCGGACGGTCCGGGCTCGCCGTCGAGCGAGGTGAAGACGCCACCCGCCTCGCGGACGATGATGTCGAGGGCCGCCATGTCGTGTACCGCCAGCTCGGGCTCGGCGGCCAGGTCGACGGCCCCCTCCGCCACCAGCATGTAGGACCAGAAGTCGCCGTACGCGCGGGTCCGCCAGCAGCGCCGCGAGAGCGCCAGGAAGTCGTCGAGGCGGCCGTGCTCGTCCCAGCCGCCGAGCGAGGAGTAGGACAGGGACGCGTCCTCGATGCGGGACACGTCCGAGACCTGGCACTGGCTGGCGCGCAGCAGTGACTTGCCGGTCCACGCACCGCCGTCGCGCATCGCCCACCACCGGCGGTTGAGCTGGGGTGCGGAGACGACGCCGACAACGACCTCGCCGTCGACCATGAGCCCGATCAGCGTCGCCCAGACCGGTACGCCGCGGACGAAGTTCTTGGTGCCGTCGATCGGGTCGACCACCCAGCACCTGCTGCCGTGGCCCGTGATGCCCTGCTCCTCGCCCAGCACGGCGTCGCGCGGCCGTGCGCGCGACAGGGTGCGCCGGATGCCCTCCTCGACCGTCTGGTCCGCGTCGGTCACCGGGGTCAGGTCAGGCTTCGTCATCACGTGCAGGTCGAGTGCCTTGAACCGCGCCGTGCTCAGCGCATCCGCGTCATCGGCGAGCACGTGCGCGAGCCGGAGGTCGTCGGTGAAGTCAAGGGCCATGGCCACAGGGTATGCGGACAGAGGATCGTGGCCGCGGACCGTGCGCTGAACCCGACGGGGGGCGCGACCGTAGGGCAGGGTGGTGCCCGCCTCGGGCGACCCCGGAAAGGGTGAGACATGGACTTCCACGGCGTTCCGCTGCATCCGCTGGTGGTGCACACGGCAGTGGTGTTCACGCCGCTCGCTGCGCTGTCGGCGATCGCGTTCGTCGTGGTCGGACGATGGCGCGAACTCCTCCGCTGGCCGACCGCCGTGCTCGCGGTGATCGCCACCGGCGCGTGCTGGGCGGCCCGCATCACCGGTCGCAACCTGTTCAGCAAGCTCACGGCCCAGGGCTTCCACAACAAGTGGCTCGACATCCACCAGCAGCGCGCCAACGTGCTGGTCTGGCTCGTGCTCGCACTGGCGGTCCTCGTCGTGCTGGCGACGCTGGTGGTCCCCGCGACCACCCGGGCCGCACGCCTGTCGGCGAGTCCGGCCCTCGTGCTCGGCCTGCGAGTGGCCGTCGTCGGGGTCGCCGTTGCCGCCCTGGTCTACGTCTACCTCACCGGTGACGCAGGAGCGCGCTCGCTCTGGGCTCCGGCGAGCTGATCGCCCGACGGGATCCGCCGGCGATGACTCAGTAGTCCGTCGCCTCGCGGCTGTCGAGCAGGCGCCGGAACGACTCCACGCGCTCCCGCTCGGCGCCGACCGCCTCGTCGAGCCCGCACTCCGGCTCGCCGCTGCCGTGGGTGCACCCGCGCGGGCAGTCGGCCGTGAGGTCGAGCAGGTCCGGGAAGGCCTCGATCAGTCGGTTGGGGTCGACATGGGCCAGCCCGAAGGACCGGATGCCGGGCGTGTCGACGATCCAGCCGTCCGGCACACCGTCGGCGCCGGGCAGGGGAAGCATCAGCACGTTGGTCGACGTGTGCCGGCCGCGGCCGGTCACCGCGTTCACGACGCCGGTCGAGCGGTCCGCATCCGGCACCAGGGCGTTGACCAGGGTGGACTTGCCGACGCCGCTGTGCCCGACGAGCACGCTGGTGCGACCGACCAGCCGCTCGCGCACCTGCGAGACGTCGGCACCGCGCTGGGTCACGACGTGGTCGACGCCGAGGGGGCGGTAGATGCCGACCAGCGTCTCGGGGTCCGCAAGGTCGGCCTTGGTCAGGCACAGCAGCGGATGCATCCGGGCGTCGTACGCCGCGACGAGTGCACGGTCGATCAACCGCGGCCGTGGCTCGGGGTCGGCGAGCGCCGCCACGATCACGAGCTGGTCGGCGTTGGCCACGATCACCCGCTCGATCGGGTCGTTGTCGTCGGCGGTCCGGCGGAGCACGTTCGCACGCTCGTCGACCAGCACGATCCGGGCGAGCGTGTCGAGCGTGCCGGTGGTGTCGCCCACGAGCCGGACCCGGTCACCGACCACGACGGCCTTGCGGCCGAGCTGGCGTGCCTTCATCGCCGTCACGACGGTGCCGTCCTCGAGCAGGCAGGTGAGCCGGCCGCGGTCGACCGTCACGACCAGTGCGGGCACCGCCTCGTCGTAGGCCGGCCGCTCCTTGGTTCGCGGCCGGGTGTGCCGGCGCGGGCGTTCGTAGGACTCGGGGTCGTGCTCGTCGTACCGGCCGGTCACGCCGGGAACAGCCCCGCCCAGACCCGGGCGAAGCCCGGGAACGTCTTCGAGGTGGTCTCGATGTCCTCGACCACGACGTCCGGCACCGCGGACCCGATGACGACGGCAGCCTGGGCCATCCGGTGGTCCGCGTAGGTGTGGAACGTGCCGCCGTGCAGGGGAGCGGGACGCAGCGAGAGACCGTCCGGTCGCTCGACGACCTGCCCGCCCAGGGCGGTCAGCTCCGCGGCAAGGGCGGCCAGCCGATCGGTCTCGTGGCCGCGGATGTGGGCGATCCCGCGCAGGTGCGAGGGCGAGTCGGCCAGAGCGGCCAGGGCCGCGACGGCCGGGGCGAGCTCACCGGCGTCGTGCAGGTCCACGTCGATGCCGTGGATCGCGCGCGCTGCCGCGGACGGTGAGGCCGCTCTCGTCGAGAGTGACCTCCGCGCCCATCCGCTCGAGGATGTCGCGCAGTGCGTCGCCGGCCTGGGTGGTCTCGGTGGGCCAGTCCGGGACCGTCACGGAGCCGCCGCTGGTGAGCGCGAGCATCAGGAACGGAGCGGCGTTCGAGAGATCGGGCTCGATGGTCACGTCGTGGGCGGCGATCGGGCCGGGCTTGACGCTCCAGCGGTTCGGCACGCTGTCGTCGACCTCGACTCCCCGCGCGCGCAGGCACGCCACGGTCATCTCGATGTGCGGCAGCGACGGCACCGGCTTGCCGTCGTGACGGACGTCGATGCCCTCCTCGAAGCGTGGCCCGGCGAGGAGCAGCGCGGAGACGAACTGGCTCGACGTCGAGGCGTCGATGACGACGCGTCCTCCGCGCACCCGCCCGGAACCCGCGATCACGAACGGCAACTGGTTGGTCGGGCTCTCCACGGTGACCCAGAGCGAGCGCAGCGCCCCCAGGACCTCGGCCATCGGCCGGGTGCGCGCGTGCGGGTCGCCGTCGAAGGCGGTGTCACCCGCACGCAGCGCGGCGACGGGCGGCAGGAACCGCATCACCGTGCCGGCGAGGCCGCAGTCGACCGCCACCGGACGGCCGTCGTCACTCGAGATGCCGGGTGCCACGGACCAGTCGTCGCGCCGGGTGTCCACGCGCGAGCCCAGCGCAGTGAGGGCGGTCGCCATCAGCTGGGTGTCGCGCGACCGCAGCGCCCGGCGTACGACGCCCGGGCCGTCTGCCAGCGCGGCGAGCACCAGCTCGCGGTTGGTCAACGACTTGGAGCCCGGTAGCGCGACGCGTGCGTCGACGGGCCGGGTTGCGCGCGGCGCGGCCCACGGCGCGTCGGTGGAGTTCAACGTCACTGGCTGAGGCTACCGAGCCTGAGCAGGCCGAGCAGGACCGTGTCAGAGTTGTTGGCGCTCACCGGGTCGGTGTAGCCGGTGGGACCGCTGACCGTGGCGGTCGCGCTCACCGGGATCCCGATGACGTTGAACTCCAGCGGCGCAGCGCCGGGGCCGAGGTCGCACGTCGCGACCGACCCGGATGCATGGCAGTCGTTGCCGCGGCTCACGAGTGTGCCGCCGAGCACTCGCACCGTGAGGGTGGCCCGCTGACCACTGGGTACGCCGGTCACGCCGGCGTTGAGGTAGCCGAGCAGGCCGTCGCGCTCGGGACTCAGGAGCCCGATGCGCAGCGAGAAGGTGAGCCGCACGGCGACGTCCGACACGAGCGAGGGCGGCGCCACCGTGACCGTGGGGGCGATCGAGTGCGGCTTGGCCGGCTGGCTGCTCTTCGGCTTGTGCTCGGCCTGCGGGCTCGACGGTGCCTCGGTCGGCACCGCGGTGGTGGGCACCACGGCCGGTGCCGTGCTCGTGCGGACTGCCGCCGGGTGGGCCTTGTGCTTCTTGCGGTGCGGCAGCGCGCTCGGCGCCGGCGCCTCGGACAGCGGCCCGGTGACCGCCGGCCTGGGCGGCGACGCGGTCGGGCTGTGGCTGCCACCGTTGGCGAGCACCACCGCAACGGTGGTGACGCCCGCGACGCCCGCGGCCGCTCCGACGGCCGCGGCGGCCTGCGCGTTGGCGAGCACGAGGTCCTTGGCGCGGTCGAGGAAGGCGAGCACGCCACCCACTGCCACCCCGCCCGTGCCGGACGCGGCGAGGTAGCCGCTCGCGGCCCCGCCGAGCACCAGGGGACCGAGCAGCGCAGCGAGCGAGGAGTTCACCTCGTTGAGCTCCAGGTACATCGCCGTGCACCTGCGACATCCGTCGAGGTGGTCCTCGACCTTCTGCACGTCGCGCCGCGCCAGCCCCTTGCGGACGTAGGCGCCCAGCTTGGCGTGGGTCCACCGGCAGTCCGGCTCGACCAGGTCAGCGGTGTGGGTCTGCAGGTAGGCCTGGCGCAGCCCTTCACGGGCCCGGTAGGCGAGCGCCGAGACGGAGTTCGGGCTCATCCCCAGCAACGGCGCGATCTCGGCAGGCTTCTGCCCCTCGACCTCGAGGTGCCACAGCACCAGCTGCCAGCGCTCCGGCAGGCTGGCGAAGGCCTTCGCCGCCGCCCCGCTCTCGAAGCCCGCGATCACGGTGTCGGGTTCCGGCTCGACCGTCTCGTACGGCGTCAGGTCGTCGGTCGGGGTCGCCCGGGAGGTCGCCCTGACCTTGTCGATGTGCAGCCGGCGTACGGCGGTCAGCAGGTAGGCGCGGAAGGCGACGTCAGGCCCCCCGCCCGCGAGCAGCACGTTGAGGACCTTCGCGAACGCCTCGGAGACCAGGTCGTCGGCGTCGGGACCGGGGACGAGCTGGCGCGCGAGCCGGGTCGCGGAGTCGCGGTGCCGGGCGAAGAGATCGCCGTACGCGGACACGTCACCGCCGCGCACGCTCGAGATCAGCTCGGCGTCGCTCAGCTCCCGGCGAGTCATCTGGTCGATAACGGTCATTTGTCTCAATAACGGAAAGATCGGCGATAGGTAACGCCATCTTCACACCAAATCGGGCCGAGCGATCCGACTCTGTCCAGAAATCTTCCGCTGATTCCCTCCCGGTTTCGCGTCATGAAGGCCCTGGACGGGCGTTTCTCCTGCGAACTCGGTCACGACGGGGGTCGGACCGAGCCGGAAGAACCGGACGTGCAGCCGGAAAGGAGTGGTGATGGGACTGTTCACGACCTCGTCGCGCAGGACCGTCATCGCCGACGACGTGAGCCAGGAGATGCCCGAACGCCTGCGGGACGCAGTACCCGCACGCTTCGAGGCAATTGGGGAGGCTCTCGTCGCCGGGTCCAGGCCGCACGCCGCCTGTGCAGTGGTGGGCCGGGAGCTGGCCCGGGACGGGGTCGACCTTCGGGAGGCGCTCGACGGCCTCCGGTCCACCTTTGCACAGGTACTCGGGCGCGATCCGGACTTCGGCTCGACCGAGGCGCTGAGCGTGGCCTGGAGCGACGAGACGCTGGGGTACCTGCACCAGGTCTCCTGCGAGAACCCGCTCACGGGGCTGGCGACCTTGGCGCACCTCCGGGCGCGGCTGGCCGAGCTCCAGCGCGCGGCGGAGGCGAGCGGCACGCCCGTCACGACCGGGCACGCCCTGGTCGTCGTCGACCTGCCCACGCGGGCGTCGACGTCGCTGGACGACCACTTCGGGCACGCCCTGCTGATGGCGCGGATCGCCGACCGGGCGCGGCTGGTGTTCTCCGGGGAGGAGAGCATCGGCGAGGCCACCGCGAGCCGCTTGCTCGTGCTGGCGCCCCGCACCGACGACCTCGGCCTGCGGGTCGTGGTCCTTCGAGACCTGATCTCGGACTCGAACCCGCTGGGAGGAGCGGTTCGGGTCTGGATCGAGGGGCTGCCGTCGTCGCACGCCGCCATGGCGGCGCTGCTCGACGAGCTGGCCCGCACGTAGGGGCCCGCAAGGGACACCGCCCTGCACAGGGCCGGACCACGTGGCTTGGGGGCTCGTGGTCCGGCTCTCGGTGCGTGCGGCGGAGGCCCGCAGGTCGACCGGTCGTGTCCGACCGGTCCCGTACGCTGGCAGCGTGTGCGGCCGTTACGCCTCGAGCCGGGAGCCCGAGGAGATCGTCGAGGAGTTCGAGATCCACACTGCGCTGCCGCCGCGGATCGAGCCGGACTACAACGTGGCACCGACCAAGCAGGTGTACGCCGTGGTCGAGCGCCCGCCCCGCAAGGAGTCGTCCGGACCGGCCGTCGCCGATGCCCCCGAGGAGCCGGCCGAGCGTCAGCTGCGGGTGGTCACCTGGGGCCTGGTGCCCTCGTGGGCCAAGGACCCGAAGATCGGCAGCCGGATGATCAACGCCCGGATGGAGACGGTCGCCGAGAAGCCGGCGTACCGTCGCGCGTTCGAGCGCCGGCGGGCCATCCTGCCGGCCGACGGCTACTACGAGTGGTACGAACCCACCGGTGACTCGCCGCTGGGCCGCACCAAGGCCGGCAAGCCGCGCAAGCAGCCCTTCTTCATCCGTCCGCGTGACGGTTCGATGCTGGCCATGGCGGGTCTCTACGAGCTCTGGCGCGACCCCTCCAAGGACGACGACGACCCGGCGCGCTGGCTGTGGACCTGCACCGTCATCACCACCGACGCCGAGGACGACCTCGGCCGGATCCACGACCGGATGCCGCTGATGCTCACCCCGGACAAGTACGCCGCCTGGCTGGACCCCGACAACCGGGACCACGACGCCCTCCTCGGCCTGTTGCAGCCTGCAGCGCCGGGGCTGCTCGAGGCCTACCCGGTGTCCACGCTCGTCTCCCACGTGGACAACAACGGTCCCGAGCTCGTCCAGCCACTGCCCCTCGAGGAGCTCGCTGCCGGGGACGGCTCCTGATGCCGCCCGAGAGGCTGGTGCCGACGCCGCAGGGAGATGCCCGCCTGGTGGTGCGCCGCGCGAAGCGACCGATCGCGACGCTGGTGCTGACCCACGGCGCGGGTGCGGGCATCGACACCCCGGACCTGGTCCGGCTGGCGCGCACCCTGCCGCAGCAGGAGGTCTCGGTGACGCTCGTCGAGATGCCGTGGCGGGTCCGCGGGAAGAAGCTCGCCCCGCGTCCCGAGGCCATCGACGAGGCCTACCTGGCCGTCATGAACTCCATGCGGATGCGCAGCCCCCTGATCATCGGCGGCCGCAGCGCGGGCGCCCGCTCGGCCAGCCGGATCGCCCGCACGGTGGGTGCCAAGGGGCTGCTCGCACTGTCGTTCCCGCTGCACGCGCCCGGGAGGCCGGAGGCCTCGCGGCTGCCCGAGCTCCTCGGCGCCCGGGTGCCCACGCTGGTGATCCAGGGGGAGAACGACCCGTTCGGGACGCCTCAGGAGTTCCCCGACCACATCGACCTGGCCGTCGTACCGGCGGCAGACCACTCGCTGCGGGTGCCGAAGTCGGCCGGCATCGGCCAGGAGGACGCACTCGCGGTCGTGCTCGAGGCGACGCTCGAGTGGATCGTGCGCGACATCGTGGGGAATCCTCCGGCCTGAGCGGTTGTTCTCACACCGTGACCGCGACCGCTCTGCTCGAACGCTCGGTAGTCTGGGGGACGATGACAGACCCCACAGATCCCGAGATCGACCCCGCGACCGAGACCGAGGCCGAGCGCCAGCTCCGGTTCGAGCGCGACGCGCTGCCGTTCCTCGACCAGCTCTACTCGGCCGCGATGCGGATGACCCGCAACCCGCAGGACGCCGAGGACCTCGTCCAGGAGACGTTCGCCAAGGCGTTCGCCGCCTTCCACCAGTTCCGGCCCGGCACGAACCTCAAGGCCTGGCTGTACCGCATCCTGACCAACACGTTCATCAACACCTACCGCAAGAAGCAGCGGCAACCGCAGCAGTCGATGGCCGAGGACGTCGAGGACTGGCAGCTTCACCGCGCCGAGTCGCACTCCTCCTCCGGCCTCAGGTCCGCCGAGATGGAGGCGCTCGAGCACCTGCCGGACTCGGACGTCAAGGACGCGCTGCAGCGCCTGCCCGAGGACTTCCGACTCGCGGTCTACCTCGCCGACGTCGAGGGCTTCCCCTACAAGGAGATCGCGGAGATCATGGACACGCCCATCGGCACGGTGATGTCCCGGCTCCACCGTGGCCGGCGGCAGCTGCGCGAGATGCTCTCGGGCTACGTCCGCGACAACGACCTGCTTCCCTCCGACACCGTCGGGAGCACGAAATGACGACCAAGGACTGCTCGGAGGTCATCCACCAGATCCTGGTGTTCATCGACAACGAGCTGGACCAGGCGAGCTGCGGGGAGATCCAACAGCACCTCGACGAGTGCGGGCCGTGCCTGCGGGAGTACAACCTCGAGCGCACCGTGAAGGCCCTGGTGGCGCGGTCCTGCAAGGAGGCGGCGCCCGACGACCTGCGCGACAAGGTCCTGATGCGGATCCGCGCGGTCCAGGTGAGCTTCACCGAGGTGGTCGACGAGGCTCGATTCGACCGACCGGGCCCCACCTGAGAGACTGTGGGCCGCTTCACCACCGAACGTAGGAGAACTCTCATGGGCAAGACCGGCCGCAAGCGTCGCGCACGCAAGAAGAAGGGCGCGAACCACGGGAAGCGCCCCAACGCCTGACCGCACGGTCAGGTGAGCGAACCTTCCGAGCTCCTGGGTCGCAGTGCGACCCGGGAGCTCGTCGTGTCCGGGACCGACACGGCGGTGGCGGTCGGTTCGGGCAACCTTCCGGTGCTCGGCACCCCGGTTCTCCTCGCCTGGGCGGAGGCGGCCACCTGTGCGGCCCTGGACCTTCCAGGCGGCCAGACCTCGGTCGGCACGCGCGTGTCCCTGGAGCACCTGGCCGCATCGCCGGTCGGCGCGGCCGTCTCGATCACGGCGACGGTCGCGTACGTCGACGGCCGCCTCGTGCGGTTCACCGTCGAGGCCCGGATGGGCGAGGCACTCGTCGGCTCGGGGGAGATCACCCGGGTCGTCGTCGATGCCGAGAGGTTCATGTCCCGGCTGTAGCGCCCTTGGGAGTCACTCCCAGGTCGAGATCTGCAGTGGTCGGGGAAAGCGCAGCGGCGAGGGCGTTCGGGTGCGGATGGTGATGGCGGTGATCTCGAGCCACCTGATGGCACCGAATCACCGCCATCTCCCTGATCCCGAACAGACGCCGAGCGGGCACAAAGGCTGCCGGAACCGACGCCGAGCGGGCACAAAGGCTGCCGGAACCGACGCCGAGCGGGCACAAAGGCTGCCCCGCTCGGCGCGCCTCCGGGCAGCTTTTCAGCCCGCTCGGCGTACGTTCGCGCAGCTTTTCTGCCCGCTCGGCGGTCCTTCAGATCCCGAACGTCGCCCGGGGGTACGCCGCGTTCACGTCGGTGATCACGTTGACCAGGTACGGCACGTTCGCGGCGAAGGCGCGGTCCAGCGCCGGGCCGATCTGGGCCGGGTCGGTGACGGTCTCGCCGGCGCCGCCGAGGGCCTTGACGACCTCGTCGTACTTCGTCTGCGGCGCCAGGTCTGCGGCGACGTCGTAGCCGTAGAGCATCTGCATCGGGCCCTTCTCCAGGCCCCAGGCGGAGTTGTTGCCGCACACCATCACCACCGGCAGGTCGTGCCGGACGAGGGTGTCGACGTCCATCAGCGACATGCCCGCGGCGCCGTCGCCGTAGAGGAGCACCACCTGGGCCGACGGGCGGACCAGGCGGGCCGCGATCGCCGCGCCGAGACCGGCTCCGAGGCAGCCGTACGGGCCGGGGTCGAGCCAGCCGCCGGGACGCCTGGGCTCGACGAACTTGCCGGCGAACGAGACGAAGTCGCCACCGTCGCCGATCACGATCGCGTCGTCCTCGAGCCTCGGGACCAGCTCGCCGTAGATGCGCGCCGGATGGATCGGGTCGGCGGTCGCGCCGAGGAGCTCCGCGTCGCGCGCGGTCGCCGCGGCCACCGTCTGCTGCAGCCCGGAGACCCAGTCGGCCCAGTCCGGCTTCCGCTGCAGCCGGGTCACGGCGTCACGTATGCCGTCGAGGACCAGGCTCAGGTCGCCGTACGCCGCACCGGCGAGCTCGGCGTGCCCGGACACCTGTCCCGCCGAGTCGGCCAGGTGCACCACCTTGGCCGGCGGGGCGTCGTCCTTGCCGCCGAAGACGCCGTAGCCGAGGCGGAAGTCCAGGGCGGTGCCGGCGACGATCGCCAGGTCGCAGGTGCCGAAGGCCTGGCCGCGCGCCTTGGTCACCAGCAGGGGGTGCCCGCCGGGGATGACGCCACGGCCCATGCCGTTGGTGATCACCGGGATGCCGAGCTCGTCGACCAGCCGCAGGCCCGCCTCCTCGGCGCCGTCGGCCCACACGTCGGTGCCGAGCACGAGCACGGGGCGACGTGACTCCCCGAGCAGCCGCGCCGTCGCGACGATCGCCTCGCCGTCCGGTTCGGCGGGCACGGCAGCAGTGACCACAGGTCGCACCGACGATGCGGTGTTGAAGAACTCGTCCATCGGCACGTCGACGAAGACCGGGCCCCGGTGCGAGGACCCCGCGACCGTGAAGGCGTCGTGGATGCCGTCGGCGACATCGGCCGCGGTGTGCAGGGTGCGGGCCTGCTTGGCGACCGGCGCCAGGATCGGCGGCTGGTCCAGCTCCTGCAGGGAGCCGGAGCCCCAGCGGTTGGCGGGTGCGCGACCACCGACGACCACCAGCGGCGAGCCCGCGAACTGTGCCTGCGCGACGGCACTGACGCCGTTGGTCACGCCCGGACCGGCGGTCAGGACGGCGAGCCCCGGCTTGCGGGTGAGCTTGCCGGTCGCCTCGGCGGCGAAGGCGGCCGTCTGCTCGTGGCGCACGTCGAGGATCCGCATCGGCGGATCGGCGGTGACCGCGCCGTCGTACATCGGGAAGACGTGGGCGCCGGAGAGGGTGAACATCGTCTCCACCCCATGGGCACGCGCGACCGCGACCGCGTGCTGGCCGGCATGCGCCTCGACGGCGTCGCTCGTGCTGTCTGCTGCCTGTGCTCCGGTGGCCTCTGCCTGCGTCATGCGGCGAGGCTACAAGGCGTCAGGCGGGGCCGTCCCTCAGTGGGCGCCGGGGGAGCTGAAGTACGCCGGGTTGGTCGACCGCAGCGTGTCGGCGAGCACCAGCAGCAGGTCGGAGCGCACGGCCGGGTGGCCCGCGGACGCGGTGCTCAGCGAGAGCTGCAGGTGCAGGCTGCGCAGGTAGGACTGCACGTTGCCGGAGACCAGGTAGGGGTTGCGCTGGATCGAGCCGCGCCCGACCGCACCGGTGGCCAGGCGGGCCACCCACGGCTCCAGGACGTCGATGCCGAGGACGTCGCGGCGCAGCAGGTGCATGGTCGCGTAGGCGAGCCGGTCGCCCTCGCCGCAGACGAAGAAGGCGTCGGTCGGCATGAGCAGCCGGTCGGCGACCACGTCGAGGATGACCGTCAGCTCGAGGCGTCCCATGACGGGGGAGCGGGCGAGCGCGCCGAGTGCGTCGGCGCCGTGCGCGACGGCGTGTGCCCATCCCTTGCCGGGGACGAAGCCGCGCAGGTCGCGCTCGCGGGCGTACCAGCTCATGATCCGGTCGCCCCAGCGGAGCACGACGTTCGGACCACCGAGCGCCGCCTTCGTGGTGCGGTCGATGCACTCGGTCAGGATCAGCGCGGAGAAGCTGCGCCGGAACACCGTGTCGCTCTCGACCTCGCCGAGCCCGATGTCCAGGCCGTGGCACATCCCGTCGCCGAGGCCGACCAGCAGGTCGTCGTAGACACCCTCGTCGATCCAGGTCGCCATCGTCGGGAAGGCGATGCCGTCGCGGATCTCGGGGTCCGGGTCGCCGAGCATCCGGGTGAGGTCCTCGGTCATCTCCACGAGCGATCGTTCCTGAGGCACCTTGAGGCCGTCAGCGACCACCTGTTCCCAGAATCCCGAGGGCATGGCGAGCATTCTTGCACCCGTACCCTTGCATCGTGCCGTCGCTCCCCGAGCTCGTCCGGGACCACACCGACCTCGGTCCCGACGACATCGCCTGGCTCGGTCTGCTTCAGGCGGACTGGCAGATCATCGCCGACCTCTCGTTCGCCGATCTGGTGCTCTGGCTGCCCGATCGGGAGGGCACGGGCTACTGGGCAGTGGGCCAGATGCGCCCGACCACGGGACCGACCGCGCTTGTCGACGACGTCGTCGGCAGCTTCGTCGCGAGGGGTCGCCGGCCGCTGCTGGACGCCGCCCTGGGCGAGGGGCGGATCGCGCGGGAGGGAGACCCCGAGTGGCGCGACGACGTGCCGGTCCGGGTCGAGGCGATCCCGGTACGCCGCGGTGAACGGATCATCGCGCTGGTCGCCCGCAACACCAACCTGCACGGCGTACGCACTCCGAGCCGGCTGGAGCTGTCCTACCTGCAGACCGCCAGTGAGCTGACCCAGATGATCGCCCGCGGCGCCTTCCCGTACGCCGGCCAGCGCTCGGACCACGCCGACTCACCGCGCGTCGGCGACGGCTTCATCCGGGTGGACGCGTCCGGCACGGTCACCTACGCCAGCCCGAACGCCATGTCGGTCTACCGCAAGCTCGGGCTCACCACCGACCTGGCCGGCGAGGACCTGGCGGTGGTGACCCGGCAGCTCGTGCCGCCCGAGCTGCGTCCGGACGAGGAGTCCATCAGTGCGGTGCTCAGCGGCCGGACGCCCCGCGACACCGAGCTCGGCAACCGGCAGGGCACGGTGATCGTCCGGTCGATCCCGCTGCGGCCGACGGGCGACCACACCGGCGCCCTGATCCTGCTGCGCGACGTCACCGACCTGCGCCGGCGCGATCGCGAGCTCGTGACCAAGGACGCGACCATCCGCGAGATCCACCACCGCGTGAAGAACAACCTGCAGACCGTCGCCGCCCTGCTGCGGCTGCAGGCCCGGCGCATCGGGTCGGCGAGCGGGCGCGAGGCCCTCGAGGAGGCGGTCCGCCGGGTCGGGGCGATCGCGGTCGTCCACGAGACGCTCAGCCAGACCTACGAGGAGGAGGTCGAGTTCGACGCGGTGGCCGACCAGCTGCTCGGCCTGGTCCGGGAGGTGGGCGGCGAGACCGCCGCGTCGGCCGGCGGGGTCCGGCTTCGACGTACCGGCTCGTTCGGCACGGTCGGCTCGGACGTGGCCACGCCGCTGGCGATGGTGCTCACCGAGGTGCTCCAGAACGCGATGGAGCACGGCTTCCCCGACGGCCGGGCCGGCACGATCGAGGTGGCGGCCGGCCGGACCCCGACAGGGCTCTCGGTGTGCGTCACCGACGACGGCGTAGGGCTGCCGGCCGACTTCGACCCGGAGACGTCGAGCAGCCTGGGCCTCTCGATCGTGCGCACGCTGATCGGCGAGCTGGGGGGCTCGCTGCAGATCACCCGTCGCCAGGACGGGAGCGGCACGCTCGTGGAGCTGGCGCTGCCGTAGCTCAGGCGGTGCGCACCCGCGCGCGGGCGTTGCGCCGCTTGAGCGCCCGGCGCTCGTCCTCGCTGAGTCCTCCCCAGACGCCATGGTCCTGCCCGACCTCGAGCGCCCACGCGAGGCACTGCTCGCGGACGTCGCAGCGGCGGCAGACCTGCTTGGCCTCCTCGATCTGCAGGATGGCCGGGCCGGTGTTGCCGATGGGGAAGAACAGCTCCGGGTCTTCGTCGAGACACGCGGAGCGGTGGCGCCAATCCATGGCGAGGAACTCCTGTTTCTAGAGGTGTGTGAACGCGTTCACTAGTTCGCTCCTGGCGCAGGGCCGTTCAGGTCCGGACGCAGGAATGTCACTACGTCAAGGATGATCAGGCGCAGCTACCCAGTGATGCTGTCAACAACCGGCCCCGGAAACAACCCCTCGGGCAGGTCGGGTTCATCACAGCACCTAGGCTCGCGCCATGGAGACCGGATCGCCGTACTCGCGCCACGGGGCCCCGGCGCCCCTCGTGACCGCGGCCGGCCTCACCCTCGTCGAGGGCCTCCTCACGGCGATGTACGGGATCAGCGAGGCCGTGCACATCACCTCCGAGCGCCTGGTGATGGGGCTGACCACCTCGGTCTTCTTCCTCGTGTACGGCGCTGCCCTGATCGTCTGCGCCTGGGCGATCAACCGCCTCCACACCTGGGCCCGCGGGCCGGTGCTGCTCACCCAGCTGATCTGGCTCGGCCTCGCCTGGAACTTCCGCGAGGGCGACACGCTGCCGCTCGCCGTCGGGCTCGCCGTGCCCGCGGTGGTGGCGCTCGTCGGGATGCTCCTGCCCAGCTCCGTCGACGCCCTCGAGGGCGGCCCCCGCGAGGGGTGATCAGCTGATCGAGTCGCGCAGCTCCGCGAGGGTGCGCGCCAGGAGCCGGGACACGTGCATCTGGGAGATGCCGACCTCCTCGGCGATCTGGGACTGGGTCATCTGCCGGAAGAAGCGCAGCACCAGGATCTGCCGCTCGCGCGCCGGGAGGCTCTCGATCAGCGGCCGGATCGACTCACGGATCTCGACGTGGTCCAGGGCGTCGTCGGTGGCGCCCATCTGCTCCAGCATCGACCCGATGCCGTCCTCGTGTCCCGAGCCGGCGTCGAGCGACAGGGTGGCATAGGCATTCGACGACTCGAGCCCCTCCAGGACGTCCTCGAGCGCCACGCCGAGCCGCTCCGCGATCTCCTGCGACGTCGGGGTGCGTCCCAGCTGCTGGGACAGGTCGCTGGTGGCGCCGGCGATCGACATCCGCAGCTCCTGCAACCGCCGCGGCACCCGGATCACCCACCCCTTGTCCCGGAAGTGCCGCTTGATCTCGCCGAGGATCGTCGGTACGGCGTACGTCGAGAACTCCACGCCCCGGTCGGAGTCGAACCGGTCGACGGCCTTGATCAGCCCGATCGTGCCGACCTGCGCGAGGTCCTCGAGCGGCTCACCGCGGTTGAGGAACCTGCGGGCACAGTGCTCGACGAGCGGCAGGTGCAGCTCGACCAGCTCACCACGGGCGCGGGAGCGGTCGATGGCAGAGCTGTGCGCAGCAGCCAGCTGTGCGAACAGCGCGTGACTGCGTTCCCGAGAGGTGGAGGACCCGTCCTCCTGGTGCTGCGTCATCGTTCAGGCCGGCGCACTCGATGTCGTCGAATTGACTGCCAGGGAGATGCTCAGGACGTCCTCGCCCGCGGTGGCCTTGACGTCGGCAGCGGTGCTCGTGAGCACCTGCCAGGCGAAGCTGCTCTGGTCCGGCGGGGACGGGTGGACCGCGTCGACGGAGACCTCCACCTCGATGCGGCCCTCGCTGAGTCCGAAGCGGGCGACCAGCCGGCCACCGGGCCGGGCCCGCTCGAGCAGGATCGCGCTCGCCTCGCCCACGGCCATCCGCAGGTCCTCGATGTCGTCGAGGGTGAAGTCGAGGCGCGCGGCGAGACCAGCGGTCGCCATCCGGAGCACCGCGACGTAGGCACCGTCCGCCGGGAGGCGGAGCTCTGCGTCGGACTGCATGCGGGAAGCCTAAGCGAAACCGACTGGTACCGAAGCGGCAATCGCCGCTGCGCACGTGCTCGGACCCGTGGGGGGAGTCCGGCTCCGCCGCCTATCCCGCAAGCTTCGCGGAGGTCAACAGGTCGCGACGGCGGCTGTCCAGCGGCGAGGGCCGCCTCTCCAGGCGGTCGTCGATCATCCGCCGGGCAGCCTCGATCTGCCCGTCGTGGATGAGGCAGTCGATCAGCGTCTCCTCGAGCACCTCGCGTTGAGCGGCTGAGCCGCCGAGCGCGACGATCCGCGGCATGGTCTCCTGGAGCTGGGCTGCGGCGCCGCCGTGGTCCTGGTCGAGCGCACGGGTCAGGGCCTCGCAGATCGTGGCGGCTGTGCCACGCATGGCGGGGTCGTGGGAGTCCCGGCAGTGTCGCGAGAGCGACTCCAACGCCTTCGCGTCGCCGTTCCCCGCGTGTGCGAGTGCGGCGTGCAGGGCGATGAAGGGTGTCGTGGGCGCGGTCAGGAGCTCCGGGTCGACCTGCTCGAGCACCGGCGCCACCGGTGGCGTCTCGGCCGGCTGCAGCTGCGACATCGTCACCTTCCACCGCCACAGCAGCGAGGCGGAGTCGACGAGTGCGCGTACTCCTGAGACGCCCGGAGGGGCGAGCTGGGAGTAGTAGCGGTGGCGAACCGCCTCGAGGTCGCCGAGTGCGAGCTCGTGCAGCGCCGCGTGCCAGGAGAAGTGCGCGCGGTGGCTCGCCGACTGTCCGCTGGAGCCGACCCAGTGGTCGAGCCATGTCCGGC
This sequence comes from Marmoricola sp. URHA0025 HA25, assembly GCF_054059435.1. Classification (NCBI taxonomy): domain Bacteria; kingdom Bacillati; phylum Actinomycetota; class Actinomycetes; order Propionibacteriales; family Nocardioidaceae; genus Marmoricola; species Marmoricola sp. URHA0025 HA25. The sequence goes on along the minus strand of NZ_JBSSCD010000001.1, from coordinate 3,006,310 downwards.
CGACGTCGTGCTGTCCGGTCTCGTAGAGCACGTGGGTCAGGGCATGGACGGCGTGCCCGGAGGACGGCTCGCACGACAGTGCGCTCTCGGCCAGGAGCCCGGCCTCGTCGAAGCGCGACTGGTCCTGGCGGGTGAACGCCAGCAACGAGATGTACCACCAGTGGTCGCCGTAGGCCGGAGCAAGGCCCTCGACGAGCTCCCAGGCCTCCTGCTGCACGTCGGTCACGCCCGAGAACGCGATCGTCGGCACCGCCGCCGAGACCGCGAGCGCATCGCGCGGATGCTGGGCGATGTGCGCCATCAGCGCTCGCGCGCCGGCACGACGAGCGTCCTTGACGCGGACGCCGACGACGTCCACGAAGCTGCGCTCACGCTCGTCGGCTCGACGCCGCGCCGAGCTCCGTGCAGCCCGCAGCGACGCCTGCACGTCGGTGGTCGCGCCGGCCTCGTGGCCGAGGAGCGCGAGCGCCGCATGGGCGATGGCGAAGTCCGGATCCACCTGGGTGGCGTCGCGCAGCAGGTCCTCACCACCGTCCTGCAGGCGCATCACCCGCTCCAGTCCGGCGTTGTAGAGCGCGGCGGCCTCGGCGGTCGTCGAGAGCGGAAGGCCCAGCGGGTCACGGGGGCGGGCAGCCGGGTGGTGCCCGCCGACCAGTCGTCCGTCGGCGAGTCGACGGGGTGCGGGAGCGATCGCGTCGAGGACGCTGGTGGCGACAGCCAGCGCCTGGGTCCGGATCTCGGGCACCGCCGTCGACTCCCACAGCTCGCCACGGCGCAGCGCTCCGAGCGCCCAGATCGGAGCACGGCTCGAGCCGTCGGTGTCGACCAGGCGCCCGTTCTCGGTCCGGACGCCCATGCCTGCCGTGGCAGGGGTTGCGAGCGCGGAACCGGCACGCGGTCGCAGCAGGTCGTCGATCAGCGGGTCTCCGAGGACACGCACGTCGGTCTGCGGCCCGGTGCAGTTGACCACCCACCCGACATCGCGGCTCGACCCGTCGGAGAGCCCGACCCGGAGCCCCCCGAGTGGCAGGGGCTGCGCATCGAGCACCTCAGCGGCGTGAACCGCGAGACGCTCCTGCAGGCGAAGCTCGTCGAGCCGACCGGCGCTCGACGGAGGAAGCCGGTGACGCAGGACGTTCCACTCGCCGGCGTCGTGGCTGAGGAACTCGAGCCGGTCCTGCTCGCTGAGCCGATCCCAGAGCGCCGTGACCTGGAAGCGGATGCCGTCCATGCCGGGCCGCCAGTCGCCCGTCGTCAGCGCAACGGCAGCCAGGTGGTCACGCGTCGCGCACCGCAGCTCGTCCAGCGTGTGGCCCCAGGTGGAGATGTCCGGGATGACTGCGGGCCGCAGCTCCGGGGCGTGGACCTTCGGCAGCCGTGCGCTGCGCGAGACTGCGTGGATCACCCGGTCGCCGGGATTGCGCTCGCCGGTCAACGAAAGGACCACGTCGACCATCGTGAGGCCGGTCCCCACCACGAGCACGTCGGCGGGTCCGGTCCGGTCACGGCGTACGACGTCCAGGGCGCCGGGCGCCCACGGGTCGTCGACGAAGAATGCCGAGTCGCGCACGGACCGGGGCGCCCACGACGACCCGGCGGCCGGAAGGCCGCAGCCCAGGACCACGGCGTCCGCGGACAGCTCCTCGCCATTGTCGGCCGAGACCCTCACGCCCGACGTCGCCTGACGGATGCCCGTCGCACGCGCGCGCACGTGGTGCACGGTCGTGTTCACCAGACTGCCGGCGAGTGAGGTGGTGAGGAGTTCCTCGAGGTAGCGCCCGTAGTCGCGTCGCGGCGCGAACTCGTACGCCTCACCACCGCGCCACTGCACGAAGTGCGACGGGTCCTCTGGCAGGGCGCTCATGCCGGCCGCGGGCACGTTGAGGAGGTGCTGGTCGTCGACCGTGCCGAACGCCGTGCCGCGACCCCAATGGTCCGCCGGGTCGAGCAAGGTGATGTCGACCCCGACCGCTCGCCGGCCGGACTCTCGCACGAGATGGATCGCGGCGAGGGTGCCGGACGCGCCGGCCCCGATGATCACGACGTGTGGACGGCTCACAGGTCGGCCGCCGCAGTGACGACCTGCTCGACCGGAGTCGGGCCGGCGGTCGTCGGCAGCCCGTCTGCGCGCCACGCGTGGATGCCGCCGACCACGTCCGTCGCGTCCAGGCCGAGGGAGACCAGGGAAGCGGCGGCGAGCGAGGACGTGTAGCCCTCGGTGCAGTAGACGATCCAGCGCGTGTCCGCCGAGGCCAGCGGCAGTCGGCTCTCGGAGGCGGGGTGCAGCCGCCACTCGAGGTGGTTGCGCTCGACCACGACCGCACCAGGGATCTCGCCGTCGGCGCGACGCTGCCACTCCGGTCTGATGTCGACCAGCTGGGCACCGGCCCGCACCGCCTGCTCCGCCTCCTGCGGTGACAGGCGGACGAGGTTCGCGCGCGCAGCAGCCAGCATGTCCTCGACGCTTGCGAACGTCACGACGCCTCGCTCCTGGGCGCAGGCGTCTCCGGGTCCTCGGTCCAGTTCCAGCCGGCGTCGACGAGGCTGCTCGCCGCCGTGTCGTAGTACCGCATGAGACGAATGGGCGGGGAGTAGGCGTGAACGCTCACGGCCGGTGACTCGAGGTGATTGCGCACGTCGTGGACGTAGTCCGGTCCGAACGCGACGACGTCACGCTCCTCACGCAGGTTGTTGACCAGCACGCCGCGCCCGTCGACCTCGCTCCACACGTACTCGTTCAGCACGCCGTCGACCACGGTGAACGCGCCTGACGAGCCGCCGTGGTCGTGCAGCTCGGTGCCCTGCTCCGTGGTCCAGCTGATCAGCCAGACGTCGACGTCGTCGTCGGTGTGGATGCGGACGTGCCAGCGCTCCTCGGTCTGGAACTCGGCGACGTAGCTGCCGGTGCGCACGTCCTCGGCGTATCCCTCCACCAGGGCACGGAGCTCCGCCGGGGAAAGCCGGGACGCACGGTCGGGGTGAGGGGGAACGGCGGCCATGCGCCGATGGTAGCAAAAGTCGAGTTTGTTGGTGGACATTGGTGACTTGCGTGGCATGTCGGGGCTGCGACCGGACCCCGAACGTGGTCGACGCCGCGCTCGGTCCGCTCGGAGCCCGTGCGGACTCCCTGCGGACCGAGGCGGCGTCGGTCACCTTCGGCGGTGACGCCTTCGCGAGCTCAGGCGCACTCAGACCATCCGGCATGAGCAAAGCAACGACTTGCCTGTGGTCACCTTCGGACGGTGACGCCTTCGCGAGCTCAGTCGTCCTGACGACCAGAAAGGCCTGAGGAAGCAACGACTTGCCTGTGGGTCACCTTCGGACGGTGACGCCTTCGCGAGCTCAGTCGTCCTGACGACCAGAAAGGTCTGAGGAAGCAACGACTCCGTCGTTGCTTCGTTCAGGCCTTCTTGGTCTCCCAGAAGATCTCGGCGATCTCGTCGATCTTGGCGAGCAGCTGGTCGGCCACGGCCGCGTCCAGGGTGCCCTTGGTGCCGGTTGCACCGGCGAGCTTGGTGGCCTCGTTGACCAGGCCGTGCAGCTGCGGGTACTTCTCGAAGTGCGGCGGCTTGAAGTAGTCGGTCCACAGCACCCACAGGTGGTGCTTGACCAGCTCGGAGCGCTGCTCCTTGATGATCACCGCACGGGTGCGGAAGTCGGGGTCGTCGTTGTCGGCGACCTTGGCGATGATCGCCTTGATCGACTCGGCCTCGATGCGTGCCTGGGCGGGGTCGTAGACACCGCAGGGCAGATCGCAGTGGGCGGAAACCTCGACGGGGGGTGCAAACAGTCGCGCGAACATCCTCAGGTCCTCTTCTGTTGGCTGACTCCGGTGGGTGCTGCTCAGGGGGGCCCGGACCACGAGATCGACTCCGGGCGTGACCACGAAGGGTCGCTTGCGACACTACTCCGCATGGGACAACGCGCACGCTGGGGTCTCGCCCGGGTGCGCGGGCGCTCGATGGAGCCGACGCTCGCCGAGGGTGACCGCCTGCTGGTTCGGTACGACGCTCCTGTCCGCGCGGGCGATGTCGTCGTCGCGCGGTTCCCCGACGGCGTGGTCGCGGTCAAGCGGGTCCTCGGCGCGGAGGCGCACTTCTCGGGCGACGAGGCGTGGCTGCTCGGCAGTGACAACGCGGGCGCGCCGGGGGCGCGACGGGCGCCCGTGCGCAAGACCGAGGTGCTCGCCGTCGTGCGCCTGCGCGTCTGGCCACGGCCCGGTCGCGTCCGGCGTACGGGTGCCTGATCGGCCGTGCCTGCACTGGTTGCCCTGTGGTGTGCCTGGGGGCTGTGAGACGATGAGCGCTGGGTGACCCCCCTGTTCCGGCACTCCGCGGACTCACGCAAGGTCCGCGTCGAGCAGCCTCAGCACGCTACGCACCTGCGTTCCCAGTCACGAGAGAGCCAACCTGATGGTTGCATTTGACCCGATCCCCGACCTCGAGCCCGTCGCCGACGTCGAGGACTCGCACGCGCACGACCCGGTCTTCGAGCTGCACGCCGGCGGCAAGATGGAGATCGCCTCGACCGTCGCGCTGAACGGCCCCGCCGAGCTGTCGATGGCCTACACCCCCGGTGTCGCCCGCGTGTGCGAGGCGATCGCGGAGGACCCGGCGCTGTACGCCGACTACACCTGGACGGCCAACACCGTCGCGGTGGTGACCGACGGCACCGCGGTGCTCGGACTCGGCGACATCGGACCGCGCGCCGCGATGCCGGTGATGGAGGGCAAGGCGGTGCTGTTCAAGCAGTTCGGCGGGGTCGACGCGATCCCGATCTGCCTGGACACGACCGACGCCGACGAGATCGTCGAGACCGTGGTGCGGCTGGCTCCGAGCTTCGGCGGCATCAACCTCGAGGACATCTCCGCTCCCCGCTGCTTCGACATCGAGGAGCGGCTCAAGCAGCGGCTGGACATCCCGGTCTTCCACGACGACCAGCACGGTACGGCGGTCGTGGTGCTCGCCGCGCTCGAGAACGCGATGCGGCTGACCGGGAAGTACCACGACACCGTGCGGATCGTGGTCTCGGGCGCGGGTGCCGCAGGGGTCGCGGTCACCCGGATCCTGCTCGCGGCGGGCTACCGCGACATCGCGGTGGTCGACCGCGCCGGGGTCCTGCACCGGGACCGGTCCGACCTCAACCCGGTCAAGCGCGCCCTCGCGGCGGACACCGCCGACACGACCGGTCGCTGGGGGTCGCTGGGCGGCGTGATGGAGGACGCGGACGTCTACATCGGGGTCTCCGGCGGGACCGTCCCCGAGGAGGTCGTCGCCTCGATGGCGGACGACGCGATCATCTTCGGCCTGGCGAACCCGAACCCCGAGGTGCACCCGACGGTCGCGCACAAGTACGCACGGATCGTGGCGACCGGGCGCTCGGACTTCCCCAACCAGATCAACAACGTGCTGGCCTTCCCGGGCATCTTCCGGGGCGCGTTCGACGCGCGGGCGAGCGCGATCACCGAGGGCATGAAGCTCGCGGCGTCCCAGGCCATCGCAGCGATCGTCGCCGACGAGGCCCGTGACGACATGATCATCCCCTCGCCGTTCGACCCGCGGGTGGGTCCGACGGTCGCCGCCGCGGTGGCGGAGGCCGCCCGGCGCGACGGTGTCGCGCGGCGATAGCCTCGAGAGATGTTCGCCGTCTACGCCGAGAAGTTCTCGACCGACACTGGTAACACTCAAGACGTGCTCTCCGGCCTGGTGCTGGGGGAGCGGCCCGACCCGGACGTGCCCGACGGCTGGGCGAAGGTCACCGTGAAGGCGGCCTCGCTCAACCACCACGACCTCTGGTCGTTGCGCGGCGTGGGGCTCCGTGAGGAGCAGCTGCCGATGATCCTCGGCTGCGATGCGTCCGGGTACGACGAGGACGGCAACGAGGTCGTCGTGCACGCCGTGATCAACGACCCGGCCTGGTCCGGCGACCAGACGCTCGACCCGAAGCGCTCGTTGCTCAGCGAGCGACACCAGGGCACCTTCGCGGAGTTCGTGGTCGTGCCCCGGCAGAACATCATCGCCAAGCCGTCATCGCTGTCGTTCGCGGAGGCGGCCTGCCTGCCGACCGCGTGGCTCACGGCGTACCGGATGCTGTTCACCCAGGGCGGCCTCAAGGCCGGCGACACCGTGCTCGTGCAGGGCGCCGGCGGTGGCGTCGCGACGGCGCTGATCACGCTCGCGCGGGCGGGCGGCCTCAAGGTGCTCGCGACCAGCCGCGACGAGGCCAAGCGGCAGCGCGCGCTGGAGATCGGCGCGCACGAGGTCTTCGAGTCCGGTGCGCGGCTCCCCGTGAAGGTCGACGCGGTGATGGAGACGGTCGGCCGGGCGACCTGGTCGCACTCCATCCGTGCGCTGCGGCCCGGCGGCGCGATCGTCATCTCCGGTACGACGTCGGGCCCGAACCTCGACGACGCCGAGCTGACCCGGATCTTCTTCCTGCAGCTCAAGGTGGTCGGCTCGACGATGGGCACCACGTCCGAGCTGGCGAGCCTGGTGAACCTCCTGGACGCGACCGGCACGAGACCGCTGATCGACCGGGAGCTGCCGATGGAGCAGGCGCGCGACGGGTTCGCCGCGATGGCCGAGGGTGACGTGTTCGGGAAGATCGTCTTCACTCGCTAGCGCAGCGGTCAGGAGGCCACGGTGGAGCTCTACGAGGTCATGCGGACCACGGCCGCGGTCCGGGAGTTCACCGATGACCCGCTCCCCGACGAGGTGCTGCACCGGATCCTGGACAACGCCCGGTTCGCGCCGAGCGGCGGCAACCGGCAGGGCACCCGGATCGTCCTCGTCCGCGACCAGCGCACCCGCGAGGCCCTGGTCGGGCTGACCCAGCCCGGTGTCCGCCGGTACGTCGCCCAGCGGAAGGCGGGCGAGGGCCCATGGAACCCGGTCGAGCCGACCGCGCTGTCCGATGCCGAGATCGCGGCGACCGAGGTGCCAGACAGCTTCACGGTGCCGTTGAGGGAGGCCGCCGTCGTGCTCGTGGTGTGCGTCGACCTGCGGCTGGTCGCCGCGATCGACCAGGACCTCGACCGGGTCGGGCTCGTCGCCGGAGCGTCGGTCTACCCGCTGGTCTGGAACATCCTGCTGGCGGCTCGCAACGAGGGGTTCGGGGGCACGATCACCACGATGGCGGTCGCGGAGGAGCCGGGCGTCAAGGAGCTGCTCGGCATCCCGGGGGAGTTCGCCGTTGCGTGCGTCGTACCGATGGGCAAGCCTGTGAAGCAGCTGACCAAGCTGACCCGAGCCGAGGTGCCCGACCTCGTCCGGCTGGAGACCTGGGACGGGGGCGCCTTCGATGGCTGAGCTGGACCTGGACGCGATCGGCGTCGAGCGCGAGCGGATCCGGTCCACCTACCTGGCCGACGAGGGACAACGCCCGGCATCGACGGCACGCGGGCTGCACCACTTCGCGATCGTGTGCCGTGACGTCGAGGAGACGGTGCGCTTCTACTCGGGCCTGCTCGGCTTCCCGCTGACCGACATCTTCGAGAACCGCGACTACCCGGGCTCGAACCACTTCTTCTTCGACATCGGCAACGACAACCTGATCGCCTTCTTCGACTTCCCGGGGCTCGACGTCGGGCCCTACGCCGAGGTCCTGGGCGGGCTGCACCACGTCGCGATCTCGGTCGAGCCGGAGAAGTGGGCGATGCTGCGCGACCGGCTCGACGAGGCCGGAGTCGAGTACCAGAGCGAGAGCGGCACCTCGATCTACTTCCGCGACCCCAACGGCGCCCGGCTCGAGCTCATCGCCGACCCGCTCGGCGAGATGTACGGCACCCGTGTCCTCTGAGACCCGCACTCACCTGGTCACGGGCGCGGGCTCCGGCATCGGCCTGGAGATCGCGGACCGTCTCGCCGCGCGTGGCGACCGCGTCGTGCGGCTGACCCGCGCCGTCGTCGACCTCACCGACGTCGTCGCGGTCACCCGGTGGGCGACGGACCTGGCCGAGGACCTCGAGCGGCTGGACTCCCTCGTGCACAGTGCCGGGACCGTCGACCTCGGGTCGGTCGCGGAGCTCGATGTCGACGCCTGGCAGCGCCACCTCGCCGTGAACCTGACCGCACCAGCTGTGCTGACCGCGCCGCTCCTGCCCGCGCTGCGCGCCGCGGGCGGCACCGTGGTGTTCGTCAACTCCTCAGCGGGCCTGACCGCCCACCCGCTCTGGTCGGCGTACTCCGCCTCGAAGTACGGCCTCCGCGCGCTCGCGGACTCGCTGCGCGCCGAGGAGGCGGAGAGCGGCGTCCGGGTCACCACGGTGTTCCCCAGTCGCACGGCGACGCCCATGCAGGAGAAGGTGCACGAGCAGGAGGGCCGCACGTACGACGCCTCGCGGTGGCTGCGACCCGGGACCGTCGCCGACTCGGTGCTGCACGTGCTCGACCTGCCTGCGGACGCCACGATCCCCGAGCTGGTGGTCCGCCCGCGCTGACCGGCACTCACCGGACCCGAAAATCGGTCGAGGATGTCGGCGGGGTCCCGTAGGTTTCTGACGTCGCCGATGTCGGATTCGCCCGCGGCTGTTCGTCGTACTGGTGACCGCGTTTCTCCGGGCGGGCCAGAGCCCGGCCGCCCCGCACTGCAAAGGACCCTCGCATGTCACACGACTCAGCCGCTCCGACCGCGGGAGCCAGGACCAGCACCGGCGACATCGCCGTGCTCCGCTGGCTGGTCGCGGCGACCTTCATCGTGATCCTCAACGAGACGATCATGGTCAACGCGCTGCCCCGGCTCCAGGTGGAGTTCGGGGTCACCGAGCGGGCGTCCCAGTGGCTGACCACCGCGTTCCTGCTCACGATGGCGGTGGTCATCCCGGTGACCGGCTGGTTCCTGCAGCGGGTCACGACCCGGCAGGCGTTCGGCCTCTCGATGGTCGTCTTCTGCTCCGGCACGCTCCTGGCGGCGCTCGCGCCCGCGTCGATGTTCTGGGTGCTGATCGTGGCCCGCGTCGTCCAGGCGTCCGGCACCGCGGTGATGATGCCGCTGCTGATGACGACACTCATGTCCGTGGTCCCGCAGAGCGATCGCGGCAGGGTGATGGGCAACGTGACCCTGGCGATGTCCGTCGCTCCGGCGATGGGTCCCGCCGTGTCCGGCCTGATCCTGGAGTACCTCTCCTGGCGCTGGATGTTCGGCCTGGTGCTGCCGGTCGCGGCGCTGATCGCGCTCGCGGGGCTCTCGCGGCTGAAGAACGTCGGTGAGCCGACGGCCGGCTCGATCGACATCCCGAGCGTGGTCGGCGCAGCCCTCGGCTTCGGGAGCCTGGTCTACGGCCTGAGCCTGATCGGGCGCGAAGGACCAGCCGGTGGCTCCGCAGCTCCTGATCCCCGGCGCACTGGTCGTGGTCGCCCTGTTCGTGCTCCGCCAGATCCGCCTCCAGCGCACGGACTCCCCGCTGCTCGACCTGCGCACGCTGCGGCACCGCACCTTCACGCTGTCGCTGGCGCTGATGGTCGTCGCGTTCATGGGCTTCCTCGGCTCGCTGGTGCTGCTGCCCTTCTACCTGCAGAGCGCGCGCGAGCTGAGCACCCTGAAGACCGGCCTGCTGATGATGCCGGGCGGCCTGGCGATGGGCCTGCTCGGTCCGCAGGTCGGCAAGGTGTTCGACCGGGTGGGCGGGCGTCCGCTCGTGATCCCGGGTGCGGTCGGCATCCTGGTCGGCCTGACGCTGTTCACGCAGGTCGGCCTGGACACGCCGTTCTGGCAGATCGTCGCGACCCACGTGCTGATGATGACCAGCCTGGCGTGCGTGTTCACGCCCGTGTTCACGCTGGGGCTGGGAGCCGTGCCGCCGCAGCTGTACTCCCACGCGAGCTCGCTGCTCGGGTCGCTCCAGCAGATCGCCGGCGCAGTCGGCAGTGCGATCTCGCTGACCATCCTGGCGTCGTTCACGGCCGGCATCGCGGTGACCTCAGCGGCCTTCAAGCCGGCGCTGATCGACGGGATCGACCGCGCGTTCATGGTCAGCGCGGGGCTGGGCGTGGTCGTGCTCGTGCTGGCGACAGTGATCCCCGGCCGGCTGCCGGCCCAGGAGGGCGAGATCCCCGAGATGGCCGAGGGCGACCTCGGCGACGGCCTGGCGGAGCGGGTGCCCGCGGTCTGATCAGTCCGGCGTGCGCGAGCGCCAGTTCTGCGCGCCGACGATCACGATCAGCAGCTGGGTGCGGGCGCGTCGGGTGATCGCAGCCCGCTCGCGCTCGGTGGACTCCAGGATCTCCTCGGCCACCCCCACCATCGCCACCACGATCAGCCGGGAGAGCACCTGCAGGTCCTCGCCGGACCAATCGTCCATCGGCAGCCGGGCCAGGTCGGTGGCGAGCTCGCGCTCGAACAGCGCGAACTGCTGGAGCACCGCTGCTCGGACCACGGCGGAGCCGCCGGAGCGCTCCCGCGCGATGAACGTGAAGTGCGCGCGCCGGGCCCGGACGTGCTCGTCGAGCACCTCGACCGAGCGGTCGACGATCTCCTCGAGCGGCGGGTTGCCCCGTCGTACGTCGCGGATCATCGCGCGCAGGGAGACGAACGACTCCTCGACCAGCTCCAGGCCGAGCTCGTCGATCGAGGCGAAGTGGCGGTAGAACGCGGTCGGCACGATCCCGACCTCCCTGGCCACCTGGCGCAGGGAGAGCCCGACGAGACCGGTCTCCTCGCTGAGTCGCAGCGCCGCGTCGAGGATCGCCCGGCGGGTCCGCTCCTTCTTCTCCCCGCGCGTCTGCGCCGGGCCCTCGGCCGTCGTCTCGGTCACCGGGCCAGCGTAGTGACTTCCGCAACCTGATCATCGGTGCACAGCCGTGCACCGTGGTGGGCGTCACGCCGGATCCGCTTGACCGCGGTTCTGACACCCCGTCATAGTTTCAGTGAACGCACGTACACCGAAACTTCCGGAGCTGTCATGACCCTCGCCGAGCGGATCCTGGGCTCGAAGACCCTCGCGGCGCTCACGTCGCCGCACGGGGTCGACCGCTACCTCGAGATGGTCAACCCGATGTGGGCGGCCACCGAGGTGCGTGCCCGCGTCGTCGACATCCACCGCGAGAACCCCCGAAGCGACTCTGCCGAGGTGGCCACGCTCACCCTCCAGCCCACCAGCACCTGGCGCGGACACCGGGCCGGTCAGTACGTGCAGGTCGGCGTCGAGCTGCCCGGCAGCGCGCGACGCCTGACCCGCTGCTTCTCCATCTCCTCCCCGGCGTCCCTGCCGGGTGAGCGGATCGCCCTGACCATTCGTGCGCACGACGAGGGTCAGGTGAGCAAGTTCCTGGTCCGTGAGGCGAAGGTCGGCCAGATGCTGCACCTGAGCCAGGCCGACGGTGACTTCACCCTCCACGAGAGTGCGGCGACCCCGACCAACAACCACCTGCTCTTCATCACCGGCGGGTCCGGGATCACCCCCGCGATGTCGATCGTCCGCACGCTGCTGCGTGATGCCCCTCGACGTGGGCACAGCGACGGGCGAGCCAACCGCAAGGTCACCTTCCTGCACTACGCACGCTCGCCGCAGGACCAGATCTTCGCCGAGGAGCTGGCCCGGATCGCGGCGGACGACAACCACGTCGAGGTGCACCTGCGCCACGGCGACCACCGGTTCAGCGAGTTCGAGCTGCGCCGGCTCGTCCCCGACTTCGCGAACACCGACACCTGGGCCTGCGGCCCGGCCGGCCTCGTCGAGCTGGTGCGCGAGGCGTACGACGGGAGCGACCGGGTCCGCGTCGAGTTCTTCAAGCCGCCCGCGGTCGCGAGCGGCACGGCCGACGGAGACGTCACCTTCGCGAAGGCCGGTCGGTCGTCAGCGAACACCGGCGCCAGCCTCCTGGAGCAGGCCGAGGCGCTCGGGCTGAAGCCGGAGTTCGGCTGCCGGATGGGCATCTGCTTCTCCTGCGTCACCACCAAGACCGAAGGCACCGTCAAGAACATCCTCACTGGCGAGGAGAGCTCGCTGCCTGATGAGGACATCCGGATCTGCGTCTCGTCGCCCGTGGGCGACTGCGCCGTCAACCTCTGAGGAGACACCATGGTTTCGACAGGCTCAACCACCGAGGATCGCACCCTCACACTCACCCCCGAGCAGCTCGACGAGTTCGGCAAGGAGATGGACGCGATCCGCCAGCGGGTGATCGCCGATCTCGGCGAGACCGATGCGGCGTACATCCGCAACGTCGTCAAGCGCCAGCAGCAGTTCGAGGTGGCCGGCCGGGCGCTGTTCTACCTGCCCCCGGCCTGGCCGCTGGCCGTGGCGGCCCTCTCGATCTCGAAGATCCTCGAGAACATGGAGATCGGCCACAACGTGATGCACGGCCAGTACGACTGGATGGGCGATCCCAAGCTGAACTCGCGGATGTACGACTGGGACAACGTCTGCCCGGGCGAGCAGTGGAAGTACTCCCACAACTACATCCACCACACGTTCACGAACATCCTCGGCAAGGACCGCGACATCGGCTACGGCATCCTGCGGATGGACGAGGACCAGAAGTGGCACCCGTACTACCTCGGGAACCCGGTCTACGCGTTCCTGCTGATGGTGTTCTTCGAGTGGGGCGTCGCGATGCACGACCTCGAGGTCGAGAACATCGTCAAGGGCAAGCGGACCTTCGCCGACAACAAGGCACTGCACAGCGGGATCATGCGCAAGGTCCGCCGCCAGGCGCTCAAGGACTACCTGCTGTTCCCGGCGCTCACCGGCCCGCTCTTCCCGCTGACCTTCGCGGGCAACGCGACGGCCAACCTGGTCCGCAACATCTGGGCGTTCAACATCATCTTCTGCGGCCACTTCCCGGCCGGCGTGGCCACGTTCTCCGAGGAGGAGTGCGAGGACGAGTCGCGCGGGCACTGGTACTACCGCCAGCTGCTCGGGTCGGCGAACATCAGCGGCGGCAAGCTGCTGCACCTGATGAGCGGCAACCTCTCGCACCAGATCGAGCACCACCTGTTCCCCGACATCCCGGCCCGGCGCTACCCCGAGCTCGCGGTCGAGGTTCGCGCGCTGTGCGAGAAGTACGGGCTGGAGTACAACACCGGTGGGCTCGGCAAGCAGCTGGGCAGCGTGGCCCGGAAGATCTTCCGGCTCTCGCTGCCGAACCGGAAGCCGGCCGGGAGGCCGGAGCCACGACGGGCGCAGACCGCAGATCGAGCGGCTGCGTGATGGGCCGCCGCGGGATGACCTCCACCGGCCCGGCGCCGCGTGCGGACGTGGCTGGGGCGGTCGAGCTGCTCAGCTCGCTCGGCACCTTCGCCGGCGCCACCGAGGAGCAGCTGCAGCGGCTGGTCGAGGCCGGGTACGTGGTGACCGTGCCGCAGGGCTGGTCACTGATCTGGGACCGCACCCCGGCGGACAAGGCCTACGTCGTGCTGCGCGGAGAGGTGGAGGTGCGCCGCGACGGCCAGGCGATCGCCCGCCTGGGAGCCGGAGACGTCATCGGGGAGCTCGCCATCCTGCGTCGTCAGCTGCGGTCGGCAACCGTGGTCGCGGCGACGCCGCTCACCGTGCTGCACTTCGGCCGGGAGGCCGTCGAACGCCTGTACGCCGAGGTACCGGTGTTCCGCGACGCGCTCGACCGTGCGGCGGGCGAGCACACCGTCGCACCAGGCTGAGATCGGCGCCACGTTGCCCGCGACGCCGTGTGGACGACAGACTGGTGACATGAACGAGCGACTGAGCAAGGCCGAGATCCGCAAGGATGCCGTCCAGGACACCGTCCAGGCCGCCGCGGGCGCGGTGGGCCAGGTCGCCACGATCCTCACGAGCGCCGTCAAGGACGTCGCCGGCACGGTCGGCGGGTTCGCCACCGAGCTCTTCGAGATCCGCGACAGCGCGCGGCGCGCAGCCGCCGATCACGCCGAGGGACCGGCAGCGCCGCACGCCGACCTGCACATCGACCCCGATTCCCTGACCGGCGGCGTGGCGGCGCCGGGCGTGCACCCGGACCCGGACGCCCCGGTGTCCTGAGCCGGCTCAGCCGAAGGACATCCGGAAGTCCGCCTGCCGGAACGAGGCAAGGGTGTGCTTCCCGTGGAGCCAGCCGAGCGGCCCGGCGCGGTCGAAGTCCCAGTGCGCCCGGCACGGCGCGGCCTTCGACGACCCGGTCAGAGAGGCGGTGACCTCCTCGCCGTCGTCCCGGCGCTGCCAGGTGTCGCCCTTGAAGGGCACCCGGGGAACGAAGCGCGACGCGTCCACGAACCTGGCGGAGACGATCGGCTGGTCGCCCAGCGAAGCGCTCCAGGCCGTATGCGTGAGCAGTCCGTGACGCTCGGTGCGGTGGCTGAAGTCGCACAGGTCCTTGGGGATCGCCCAGAGCGCACGACCGCCGGCCACCGACGCCGGTGAGTCGACCCAGATGTCGGTGATGCTCACCGCCTTCGCGGCCTTGCCGGGCGCTCCCGTCGCGACGAGGTGGGCGACCAGCAGCTCGCCGTAGGTCAGCGGGCTCGGCTCGTCGTACCGGACCAGAGCGACCCCGTAGACGCCGGGAGCGCGGTCGGGATGGTCGCCCTCGCGCACCCGGAACAGCGACAGCCACAGCTGGCCGTGCATGTGCCAGGGCGCCGGCGGATAGGTGGTGTCGACGCCCGCGGGCAGGGGCATGTGGCCGGTGCTCATGGGGGCCAGCCTAGAACACGTTCCAGTTCGCTGGTCGATGTTCCGATTCGGCAGCCGCTGGGGACGATCCCTCCCATACTGGGCGTCCCCAGGCCCGCGCGACCGAAAGCTCTGCCCTCTCGTGACCTCACCGAAGACCGTCCTGACCGTCACCCTCACCTCCCTCCTGCTGATCCTGACCGTCGTGGCCGAGCCGGTGCTCGCGGCGGGCCGGCCCGACCGGTTCCACGCCGGGCACGTCTACCGCGGCTCCTTCCCCGATCCCGACGTCTTCCGGACCAAGCGGCTGTGGATCGCCTCGAGCACGACGATCGCCCGCCGCTCGCTGCCGATGCTCACCTCGGTCGACGGTCGGGTCTGGCGGGCCCGCCGCGCGCACGGAACCGGACCTCGGCGTACCAACGACGCCATGGTCGGCGCACCGCGCTGGGCCGCCCGCCACCCGGTGGGACGACGTCAGTTCCTGCCCATCTGGGCGCCGGCGATCGGTCGGGCGCCCAACGGCCGGTGGCTCGCGGCGTACGCCGTGCCGCTGCGCCGCCACCCCGGCAGGCGCTGCATCGGGATCGCCTCCTCCGCCAGGCCACTCGGCCCGTTCCGGCACCACCGGTCGCGGCCGCTCGTGTGCCTGCGTCACCAGAGCGCGATCGACCCGGACGTGTTCAGCTCGGGCCGGCACAGCTACCTGTTGTGGAAGACCGAGGGGATCCCCGGCCGGGTGAGCACGACCCTCCGGATCAGGCAGCTGGGCCGGAACGGTCTGTCGTTCAAGCGCGGGTCTCACGCCCACACGCTGCTGCGCACCGCACGGGGCTGGGAGGGGGCGGTGATCGAGAACCCGTCGATGATCAGGTACCGCGGCCGGCTCTTCCTCTTCTACTCCGGCAACCGCTGGTACAGCCGGCACTACGCGATCGGCTACGCGAGGTGCCGGTCCGTCCTCGGTCCTTGCCGCCGCACCCAGCGGCGCCCGCTGCTGTCCAGCGGCCGCGGCGTCGCCGGCCCGGGCGGCGAGTCGGCCTTCCGCGGACCGCGCGGGCGGCTCATGCTCGCCTACGCGGCCTGGCCCGCGGGACGGGTCGGCGACGAGCGCCGACTGCACGTCGCGACGCTGAGGCTGCGTCCGCACGGCCGGCTCGCCGTCGCGAGACGGTCTCGGCACTGACGAGGCCGCGACGTCCTCAGCCGGTGTAGGGCGTGCCCCACCAGAACACGTTGTCGGGGAAGCTCACCTTCCCGCAGCTCAGCTCGGCCACGTCGCAGGCCACTGCCTCCCGGCCGTCTTCGGAGTCGGCGTCGAGCCGGGCGATCACGACGTCGCCCGCCCACGTCCCCGGGTCGCCCACGACGACCGTGCGACCCGCACCCGCGTCGGCCTGCAGGACCACCCGGCCGGTCCTCGCCTCGACGACCTGCAGCAGCGAGCCGTCGTCGGAGGGACGGGCGTCGCCGGTCCGGAGCGCGTACCGGCCGTCCGGGCTGGCGTAGTCGACCACCTGGCCGGCGCAACCTTGCCAGAGCACCTTGTACGACGCCTCGTCGTGCAGGTCCCAGCACTCCCCGGAGACCTGCACCCAGACAGCGCGCGAGGCGTAGAGCGCCGACATCGAGTCGCCGGGCCCCAGGTCGTTCCAACCCGCCGCGACGTCGGCCGGGTCCAGCCGCCAGATCCGGTGGTTCCAGACGGCCCAGTAGTAGCCCGCGGTGGCCTCGATGTCGTCGACCCTGCTCGCCGGCAGGGGCACGTGCGCGGTGTGTCCGTCCGGCTGCACGACCACCAGCTGGCCCGGTGCGCCGGGCAGGTACACGGCGCCACCCGGCCCGGACGCGAGCGCCCGGTAGTCCTCACCTGGGCCCGCGGTCACGACCTGCTGCGGCTGGCCGCCATCGATCGCGAAGGAGAAGCCCGTGCTGGTCCGGTGCAGGGTGACCAGGCCGGCGGCACCCTCCACCTTGTTCGGCTCGACGTCGGCGAGGGTGTCGGGACTTGCAAGCTCGAAGCTCCGTCCGTCGGCACCGTGGAAGACGAAGTCCGTGTCGAGCCGGTCCAGCGGCGGCAGCGGCAGGCCGGGCAGGCTCGAGAGCGAGATCGTCGCGGTGTGCTTCGGGCTGGGAGTCGGGGCGATCGGCTGCGGCCGGTCCGACGGCGAGCTGAGGCGGGAGACGAGCACGATCGCTGCCAGCACGGCGACGACGGAGGCGATCACCGACGCGCCTCGACGGCGTGCGCGGATCCGCCGGGCGGCCCGCAGGCTGGGTCCGAGGGCGTCGTACGACGGCTCGACGTTCGCCCCTCGCCGGAGGGTCTCCTGCAGCTCGTTCTCGTTCATCGCTCCTCCTCGAGGACGACCCGCAGCCGCGCGAGGGCTCGCGCGCACTGGCTCTTCACGGTGCCCTCGCTCGACCCCATCGCGGCCGCAGTCTCGGCCACGCTCAAGCCTTCGTAGAAGCGAAGTGCGACGACCTGGCGCTGGCGTTCGGGGAGCTGGAGCACCCGAGCCCACAGGTCCAGGTCATCGCCTGCTCCGGTGGCCGGCGGTTCGGGCAGCTCCGCAGTGGGCTGCTCACGGCGCCGGAAGGCGCGGCGCCACAGGCTGTGGTTGGCGTTGACGAGCGCAGCCCGCACGTAGGCGTCGACGTCGCCGCGGCCGGCGACCAGCCGGTCCCACTTCAGGCTGACCCGCCCCAGCACGCTCTGCAGCAGGTCCTCGGCGTCGGCGCGGTTGCCGCAGAGCAGGATGGCGAACCCGAGCAGCGCCTGCTGGCGCGCCTGGACGTAGGCAGCGAAGTCATGCGGCTCGGTGCGTTGGCGCACTCCCGCTGCTTCCGTCATTCCCGTACCTCCGCCGGCCCGGTCCGTCGGCCCCCTGTCGGGGCTCTCGAGGGTGAAACGCCGTTGCCCCGCCCACGGTTGCACGGCCGCTGAGGATTTCTTCGGCTGATCGGGCCGTCAGCGGTGCTCAGTCGTCGTCCGGGTCGTCTCCGCGCGCCAGCCAGGTGGCCAGCCGCTCGACGGCGACCTCGAACTCGGGATGGATGTCGACGAAAGCCTGCAGCTGGTCGGCCACCCACGCCAGGGTGACCTCGTCGTCACCGCGACGCTTCTGGAGCTCCTCGATGCCGCGATCGGTGAAGTACATGGCTCAGGCGAACGCCTGGTCGAGCAGCGCCTTCTGCTCCTCGACGTGCCGCGAGTGCTGGCCGACCGCCGGCGAGGACGACTCGGGCCGGGAGATCAGGGCGACCTCCTGCTCGAGCTCGGGGAAGAGGTTCAGCCGGAAGTGCGGCGCGGGGCCCATGTTCTGCGGCTCGTCCTGGATCCAGCGGACCGAACGCAGGTTCGGGAACCGTCCCAGCTCGCCCTTGAGCTCTTCGACGGGTCGCGGGTAGAGCTGCTCGATCCGCACGATGGCGGTGGTCGGCTCGTCCCCCTGGCGCTTGCCACGCTCGACCATCAGGTCCCAGGTGATCCGGCCGCTGCACAGCAGGACGGTGGTGACCTTGTCGGGGTCGACCACCGAGTCGCCGATCACCGGCGCGAACGAGCCCTGGGTGAAGGCCTCCGGCTGCGAGGCGGCCTCCTTGCGCTTGAGCATCGACTTCGGCGTGAAGATGATCAGCGGCTTGTGCTCCTCGCCGAGCGCGTGCCGCCGGAGCAGGTGGAAGTGGCTGGCCGGCGAGGAAGGCTGCGCCACCACGAAGGCGTCGTCCGCCGCCATCGTCAGGAACCGCTCGATCCGTGCGGACGAGTGGTCCGGCCCCTGGCCCTCGTACCCGTGGGGGAGCAGCAGGACGACGCCGGACTGCTGGCCCCACTTGGTCTGGCTGGCGGTGATGTACTCGTCGGTGATGATCTGGGCGCCGTTGACGAAGTCGCCGAACTGGGCCTCCCAGCACACCAGCGCGTCGGGTCGGGCGACCGAGTAGCCGTACTCGAAGCCGAGTGCGGCGTACTCGCTGAGCAGCGAGTCGTAGATGTGGAACGGCGCCTGGTCCTCGGTGAGGTTGGCCAGCGGCGTCCACTCGTTGGCGTTCTTGCGGTCGATGATCGTCGCGAACCTCTGCACGAACGTGCCGCGACGGGAGTCCTGGCCGGCCAGCCGCACCGGCCGTCCCTCCATCAGCAGCGAGCCCATCGCGAGGATCTCGCCGGTGCCCCAGTCGATCGGGCCCTCGTTGATCGCCGCAGCCCGGCGCTGCAGCTGCGGGAGCACCTTCGGGTGCACGGTGAAGCCCTCGGGCGGCGTGACGTAGGCGTCGGAGATGCGCTTCATCGCCTCGGCCGAGATCGCAGTCGTGCTCGTCGAGCCCAGCTTCTTCTCCGGGTACGTCGGCACGGTGGTCCACTCGTCGGGCCGGGTGTCGGCCTCGCGGACCTCGGTGAAGACACGCTCCAGCTGCAGCTGGTAGTCCTTGAGGACCTGCTCGGCCTCCTCGACGGTGATGTCGCCACGACCGATCAGTGACTCGGTGTAGAGCTTGCGCACCGACCGCTTCTGCTCGATCAGGTCGTACATCAGCGGCTGCGTGTACGACGGGTCGTCGCCCTCGTTGTGTCCACGCCGGCGGTAGCAGACGAGATCGATCACGACGTCCTTGTTGAACGCCTGGCGGTACTCGAACGCGAGCCGGGCCACTCGGATGCACGCCTCGGGGTCGTCGCCGTTGACGTGGAAGATCGGCGCCTGCACCATCCGGGCGACGTCGGTCGCGTACAACGACGACCGCGACGACGCGGGCGAGGTGGTGAAGCCGACCTGGTTGTTCACCACGACGTGGATCGTGCCGCCGGTGCGGTATCCGCGCAGCTGGGAGAGGTTCAACGTCTCCGCGACCACGCCCTGGCCTGCGAAGGCAGCGTCGCCGTGGACCAGCAGCGGCAGCACCGGATAGGCCGCGCCCTTGTTGAGCACGTCCTGCTTGGCGCGCGCGATGCCCTCCAGCACGGGGTCGACGGTCTCGAGGTGGGACGGGTTCGCCGCGATGGACACCTTGATCTTGTCGCCGGTGCCGGCGAGGAACTGGCCCTCGGCGCCGAGGTGGTACTTGACGTCCCCGGAGCCCTGGACGGTGCGCGGGTCGATGTTGCCCTCGAACTCGCGGAAGATCTGGTTGTAGGACTTGCCCACGATGTTGGCGAGCATGTTGAGGCGGCCGCGGTGCGCCATACCGATGCACACCTCGTCGAGGTCCGCCTCGGCCGCCGCCTCGCAGATCTCGTCGACCACCGGGATCGTGGTCTCGCCGCCCTCGAGGCTGAACCGCTTCTGGCCGACGAACTTGGTCTGCAGGAACGTCTCGAACGCCTCGGCCTGGTTGAGCTTCAGCAGGATCCGGAGCTGCTCCTCACGGGGCGGCTTCTGGTGGGGCTGCTCGACGCGCTGCTGGATCCAGCGGCGCTGCTCGGGGTCCTGGATGTGCATGTACTCGATGCCGACGGTCCGGCAGTAGGAGTCGCGCAGGATGCCGAGGATGTCGCGCATCCGCATGAACCGGCGCTCACCGCCGAACGAGCCGGTGGCGAACTCCCGGTCGAGGTCCCAGAGCGTGAGGCCGTGCGACTCGACCTCCAGGTCGGGGTGGCTGCGCTGCTTGTACTCCAGGGGGTCGGTGTCGGCCATCATGTGGCCGCGCACGCGGTAGGCGTGGATCAACTCCAGGACGCGGGCCTGCTTGCTGACCTCGTCGTCGTGGTTGGCGGAGATGTCCTTGCTCCACCGGATCGGCTCGTAGGGGATCCGCAGCGACCGGAAGATCTCGTCGTAGAAGCCCTCCTCGCCGAGGAGCAGGCCATGGACCCGCTTGAGGAAGTCGCCACTCTGCGCGCCCTGGATCACCCGGTGGTCGTAGGTCGAGGTCAGCGTCATCACCTTGCTGACCGCGTTGCGGGTGAGGGTCTCGTCCGAGGCGCCCTGGAACTCCGGCGGGTAGTCCATCGAGCCGACGCCGATGATCGCGCCCTGGCCCTTCATCAGGCGCGGCACCGAGTGGTTGGTGCCGATGGTGCCCGGGTTGGTCAGGCTGATCGTGGTGCCCTGGAAGTCGGAGACCTCGAGCTTGTTGTTGCGCGCCTTCTTGACGATCTCCTCGTACGCCGTCCAGAAGTGCGCGAAGCTCATCGCCTCGGCCGCCTTGATGCTCGGCACGAGCAGCTGGCGGGTCCCGTCGGGCTTGGCCAGGTCGATCGCGAGCCCGAGGTTGATGTGCGCGGGCTGGATCAGCGTCGGCTTGCCGTCGACGACGTCGAACCCGACGTTCATCTCCGGCATCGACTTGAGCGCCTTGACCAGCGCGAACCCGATGATGTGGGTGAACGACACCTTGCCGCCGCGGGCGCGGGCGAGGTGGTTGTTGATGACGATCCGGTTGTCCCAGAGCAGCTTGACCGGGACCTGCCGCACGCTGGTGGCGGTCGGGACCGTCAGGCTGATGTCCATGTTCTGCACGGTGCGGGCGGGCGCCCCACGCAGCACGGTGTAGGTCGGCTCGTCGGAGGCCTCTGCGGCCTTCGGCTGCGACGGCTCCTTGGGCACCGGCTTCGATGCGGCGGGGGCGGGTGCCGAAGAGCGGGCCGGGTCGGTGGCCGCCGACGGGGTCGGTGCGACGGACGGCTTCGCGACCGGGGTCGGTGCGGCCTTGGCTGCCGGCTGCGCGGTCGGCGTCTGGCTCGGCGTCTGGGTCGTCATCTGGGCCGGCTTCTGGCCGTTGTTCACCGGCGGTGCGTCGGGGGTGGCGCTCTGGGCCGTCACTGTCTGCGCGGGCGACTTCGCGGCGGCGTTCGCGGGCGGTGCGCCGTTGGTGTAGCTCTTGAAGAAGTCCCACCAGGCCGGGTCCACGCTGTCGGGATCCTTCTGGTACTGCTCGTACATCTCGTCGACGAGCCATTCATTGGCTCCGAACGCCGCGAGGGGGTTGCCTTCAGTGGGCTCTGGCACGGCCGCGATTCGCCTCTTCCGATGGATTGGCCGGGTAGGTCGCTGACAAGGCTAGTCCGCGGCGTGTCGCCACGCAGCCCGCGCAGTGAGATGTTGCGCACGCTGGGTGACCGCGGTCATGGTGCGCAGCCACCCACGCCGGCGACGTCGCCGTTGGCGTGCCGGTCGGCCCCCGATCCGAACGCGTAGGCCGAGCAGTAGTAGAAGCTCAGCAGCGACGGCCGGTCGAGGACCACCGGTGCCCACACGCCGCCCCCGCGCGGCTCGAGGTACCGGGCGGAGGACGACAGCAGCTCGGCGTCGTTGCCGCGGTGCTTCAGGTAGCGGTCGAGCCACTCCTGCACGTAGCCGCTGGCGAGTGCCTGCCCCCACCTGCTCGCCGGCAGGACGTAGGGGATGTCGGCGTACTCGAGATGGGTGGAGGCGCGTGGCACGACGAGCATGCTGTCGACCCCGGCGGCGCGCCAGTCGTCGAAGCCGGTACGACGCTCGCGCATCGGGTCCGGGTTGCCGGCGCTCGGCACCAGGGAGCTCTCGCCGCTGAGGAAGTACGGCGCCACGGTGAAGCCGTACTCGGACTGGACGGCGAGCGCCGGGACGACCGGGCGGTTGTCGGCGTTGCTGCCTGCGCCCGGCAGGGCCGGATCGCTCGGCCCGGCGAGCTTGTCGAGCGCGACGACCGTCTCGATGCGCGGGTCCGTGGCCTGGAGCTTCGAGACCGCGAAGGCACCCATGGAGTGGCCGATCACGGCGATGCGGGTGGTCCGGCCGGGCGTGACGGTCGACAGGTCGGGGGAGTGGTCCAGCAGGGCGTCGTACGGGTTGGCGCCCGAGAGGAACCAGTCCAGGGCGTCCTCGGTGCCGGTGGTGAAGTTGGCGAGCTGCTGGAACGGCACACCGGGACAGCCGGTCAGGTTGCCGTCGACCGGGGCGGCGAACGGGTTGCAGAACGGCAGTGCTTCCGGGATGGGGACTGCGCCGGTCGTGTGCGGAAGGGTCTCGCTGGTGCCCTCGCCCTGCACGTCGTAGGTCAGCACCACGTAGCCGCGCTCGGCGAGGTCCTCCGCGAGCCAGACGTACATGCCCTCCGAGCCCTGGACCGAGCCCGGCGTGATCACGACGCCGGGGTACGGGCCGGTCAGCGGCGCACCGCTGTAGGGATCGGTGGCGCCGGGAAGGGGCGCGTAGACCGTGCCGCGCAGCAGCGCGCCGTACCGGCTGACGAACGAGACCTGCCGTGACTGCCCTCGGGTGCCGCTCCAGCCGGCGCGGAGCGGGTTGCCGACGTTCCAGCCCGGCACCAGGTTGGCCGGCGTCAGCGCAAGCCTCGTCGGGTTCGCCGCCTGGACGAGCAGCTGGGCGGCTGTGAGCAGGGTGGACTGCTGGATCAGAGCCGGCAGGTAGCTCGGGTTCGCGAGCTGCCCTCCCGGACCGGTGATCCGGCCGTAGGCGTCGGCGATGTTGCGCAGGTCGCGAGCGACGTACGCCGGGCTGTCCGGCTGGGGCGGGTCGGAGGCCTGTGCGGGTGCGATCGCGAGGGCGGCGAGGAGGCCGGTCAGGAGGACGGCGAGCGGGAGGGCGAGGCTGCGGGTCCGGGACACGCCGTGTCCAACGAAGGACCCCTCGATCGGGCACGACTCACGTCGCGGAAGGCCCCCGGCGCGCCGGATCGGGACAAGCCGGACTGACCCGCATGCGCTATTGCGTGCCGGGTCCGCAGGGGCGGACAGTCACAAGGATCCGACCGACCACGGGGGTCACCATGGAAACAGTGTTCGAGCTCGCGGGATTCAAGGGCACCGTGATCAATCCTGGTGACGCCGCCTACGACGCCGCCCGCACCGTCTTCAACGGGTTGATCGACCGCAAGCCCGAGCTGATCATGCGCTGCGTCGACGCCGAGGACGTGGCCGTCGCGATCCGCCAGGCGCGGGCTGCCGGTCGGCCGATCTCGATCTACGGGGGCGGCCACGGCGTGACCGGTTCTGCGGTGGTCGACGCCGGCGTCTGCGTCGACCTGCGTGGCATCGACCACGTGGTCGTCGATGCGGAGGCACGCACGGCTCGGGTCGGTGGTGGTGCCACCTGGGGCGCGGTCGACGCGGCCACCCAGGAGCACGGTCTCGCCGTGACGGGCGGCCGGGTCTCGACCACCGGGGTCGGAGGCCTTTCGCTGGGCAGCGGGAGCGGCTGGCTCGAGCGCACGCTCGGGTTCGCCTGCGACAGCCTGCTGTCCGCCGAGGTGGTGACCGCGGGGTCCGAGGTCGTCACCGCGTCAGAGGACTCGCACCCGGACCTCTTCTGGGCGTTGCGTGGCGGCGGGGGCAACTTCGGCGTGGTTACGGAGTTCACGTTCGCGCTCCATCCTGTCGGCCCGGTCGTCCTCGGCGGCATGCTGCTGTACCCCGGCTTCATGGCCAAGGAGGTGCTCCGCAACTGGCGCGACTTCATGCTCGACGCGCCGCGGGAGGTGGGGAGCGGCGTCGCCCTGATCACCGCGCCGCCCGAGGAGTTCGTGCCGGAGGCGGCTCGCGGGATGCCCGCCGTCGGCGTGATCCTGCTGTACGCCGGTGACGTCGACGAGGGCCGCCGGGTGCTGGAGCCGCTCACGTCGTTCGGCCCGCCGGCCGTCGACCTGGTGCAGCCGATGCCGTACGTCGCCGTGCAGCAGCTGCTCGACCCGCCGAACCCGAAGGGGATGCACAACTACTGGAGCGGCGACTTCCTCGCCGAGTTCCCGGACGAGGCCATCGACGCCTTCGTCGACAACGTCCAGCCACCGGTCTCACCGCTCACCCAGATGATCGTGATCGCCGGCGGCGGGGCGATCGCGGACGTGTCCGACGAGGCGATGGCGTTCGGCAACCGGTCGGCACCCTTCAACATGCACTACCTGTCGATGTGGCCGCCGGACCCGGCGCAGGACCAGGTCAACATCGACAAGACCCGGCAGATCACCTCGGCGCTGAAGCCGTGGACGACCGGTCACGTGTACCTCAACTTCATCGGCAACGAAGGTCAGGCACGGGTCGAGTCGGCGTACGGGCCGGAGAAGTACGGCCGGCTGCGCAAGATCAAGAAGGTCTGGGACCCGGAGAACGTGTTCCGGCACAACCAGAACATCCCGCCGGCCGACTGAGTCGCGCTCAGGCAGCTGTTGCGGTCGTCGCACGCACGTGGGCCACGAGTGCGTTGGCATGCCCGTGGCCCAGCCCGTAGTCGCCCTTGAGCCAGGTCACCAACTCCATGTGGCCGGCGGGTGCATGTGCGCGGATCAGCTCGAACCAGTGCTCGACCGGCTCGCCGTACTTCTTCTCGATCGAGGTGAAGTAGGACGCGGGTCCGGCGGGCTTCCTCTGCTCGTTCATGACAGGTCCTCTCGGTGGGTCTCTGCCAGTACGACGAACGGGATGAGTCGTTCTCGACATGAGCCCGGAGCCGGCCTTCGGCGGGGACCCAGCCGAAGGTGGCCGAGCAGCGAGGAACGAGCGTCCAGTCGAGACCAGGGTGGGGGTTTCGACAGGCTCAACCACCGGGTGGTCGAGCAGCGAGGAACGAGCGTCCAGTCGAGACCCTGGTGACGTAGGCAGGGACCGACCCGAAGGGTGGTCGAGCAGCGAGGAACCAGCGTCCAGTCGAGACCCTGGTGACGTGGGGCAGCGACCCGCCCGAAGGGTGGTCGGGGTTTCGACAGCTCAACCACCGGGTGGTCGAGCAGCGAGCTTGCGAGCGTCCAGTCGAGACCTGGTGACGTAGGCAGGGACCTGACCGATGGGTGGTCGAGCAGCGAGGAACGAGCGTCCAGTCGAGACCCTGGTGACGTAGGCCAGGGACCGACCCGCCCGAACGGTGGTCGGGGTTTCGACAGGCTCAACCACCGGGTGGTCGAGCAGCGAGCTTGCGAGCGTCCAGTCGAGACCTGGTGACGTAGGCAGGGACCTGACCTGAAGGGTGGTCGAGCAGGGAGGAACGAGCGTCCAGTCGAGACCTTGGTGACCCTGGGCGTGCTGGTGGCCCCGCCGGTGCTCGGCGGGGTGTGGGTCAGCTGGTTCGTCGTGGTGGTGGGTCGACTGGTGGTGGGGTGAGGTCGGTGGTGCCGGCTGGGTCGCGGAGGTAGGTGTGGCCCAGGGGGCTGCGCCACAGGTATGTGCCGGGTTCGAGGATCGTGTAGGTCCAGCCGCCGTGGGTCTTCATCCGGTGGTGGCGCCGACACAGGCAGGCGAGGTTCGAGGTGGAGGTCTGGCCGGGTGGACCGTCGGGGTCGTAGGCGATGACGTGGTCCTTGTCGCAGCCCTTGGCGGGTCGGTGGCACCAGGGGAAGACACAGGTGCGGTCCCTGAGCTCGACCTGTTCGGCGATCCGGGCCGGGACCGGGTAGGTGTCGGTGTGCTGGTGCTGGTTGAGGTCGATGACGGGTTTGATGATCACCCGACCGGTCTCGGGGCGACCGCACCACTGGGCGACCTGGGCGGCGGTGAGGAGCTGTCCGCCGGCGTTCTCGACCCACACCGGGGCATCGGGGTCGCTGGTGCGCAGCGTCTCGGCCGAGAGGTGGACGTACAAGACGATGTCGCGGGCCCGGTGTCGGCGGGTGACCCGCCCGGTCTCGGTGCGCTCGGGCTCACCGGGTGACCCAGCCGCGGTGGAGTCGGTCGGGACTGTATCCGGGGTGGAGGGGGAGTGGTTGTTGTCCGCGGGCGAGGATCCCCAGGGCTGCGGCCCGGCGGGCGTCCAACGGGTCGGTGCAGCCGAGGTCGGCGAGCTGTTGGGCGCCGGTGGTGATGGCGTCCTCGAGGCCCAGGGCGTCGGCCAGGTCGAGCTCGCCGTGGACCCGGGAGGTGCCGGCGAAGGAGACCTGCTGGTGGTCGATGGTGAAGTAGCGCTGGTCGGCTGCCCGGTCGCGCAGCTCGCGGGCGTACTCGGGCATGAACTGCGCGATCGCGGTCGCGACCAGCCGTTGGGTCTGGGCCAGCCCGGTGCGGTGCGCGTACGGCGCCACCTGGGCATCGAGGAACCCTGCGGCCTCCAAGGACAGGCACAGGGTCTCCTCGGCGACCCGCCTGGCTCGCCACGGTGCCAGGGATCCGTCTTGGACCCGGGCCCAGAGCTTCGGGAGGCGGTGGGCCAGCTCGAGGGCCTGGGCGATCAGGTTGCGGCCGGACCCGTCGGTCAACCCCAGGGCGGTGGCGAACTGCCCGATCGCGAACTCGCTGACCAGTGGGCAGCCTTCGCCGGCGATCGGGATCGCGGTGTCGCGGCCCTCGGGCACCCACCAGGTCGCGGCATCGTCGGGGTCGGTCACCGTGTGCAGGTGCGCCCAGGTGACGGCGTCGGTGAGCAGCTGTGCTTCCGCGGCGTTCGCGGTCGCTCGGGCCCGACGAGCCGAGGCCAGCACGGCCGCTGCGTCCAGGGTGGTGGTGCCCGAGTCCATGGTTTGAATCTAGGGCTGACCACCGACAGTCCTTGGCCCGAAAGCCCGTGGGGGTAAGGGAATCCGCGAACTTTCTTGTGAGATTTTCCGGCCGACCTCCTCGACCACCGAACCAGCCGGGTTGCGACCCTGCCCGACCTCACCAAGTCTCGACTGATCGCTCGCAGGCTCGCTGCTCGACCACCGGTAGTTGGGTCGGTGCCCCGCGTCACCGGGTCTCGACTGATCGCTCGCAGGCTCGCTGCTCGACCACCTGGGGTCGGGCTCGCGACGCGGCGTCACCGGGTCTCGACTGGTCGCTCGCAGGCTCGCTGCTCGACCACCTGGGGTCGGGCTCGCGACGCGGCGTCACCAGGTCTCGACTGGTCGCTCGCAGGCTCGCTGCTCGACCACCTGGGGTCGGGCTCGCGACGCGGCGTCACCAGGTTTCGACTGATCGCTCGCAGGCTCGCTGATCGACCACCTGGGGTTGGGCTCGCGACGCGGCGTCACCGGGTTTCGACTGATCGCTCGCAGGCTCGCTGCTCGACCACCTGTGGTTGGGCGCCCGCCCAAACTCGTCCGGCCTCGACCACCTGGGGTCCGGTCGCTGCCCGGCGTCCACGGGTCAGACACCGCGCTGGTCAGTCCGGGCGGACCGCTACTACGGCCTTGTGGTCCGACGGGGTGGTGAGCAGCGTGACCCGCGACGCGGGGCCGGGGCCCTGCACGTCGTCGAGCTTGCGGGTGCCGGTGCCGATCGTGCCGGGCCGGTGCTCCCGGCCGTCCCACGCGGAGGTGAGTCCGGTGAGGCGCAGCCTGTCGAAGTTCGAGTCGCCGACGGCGTACACGACGTGGCCGGCCTGCTGGTGCTCGGCGATGAGCTTCTCCAGGCGCCGTACGTCGCTGCGGTGCCGGGCCTGCAGCCGCGGGCGGCCGGGGTGGTACGCCGCGTCCACCTCGACGCCGGGCGTGAGGTGGTAGCTCAGCATCGCGACGGTCCGGTCCACCTGTCGGTCCCGGAAGACGCCGACCGTGACCACCCGCGGCGGCTCGAGCCCCAGAGCCCGGTCGGGCCGGTCGGAGCGGCCGAAGCCGCTGACGAAGACGACGCGGGACGAGACCGGCTCGAACCGGTCGGCGCGCGCCCCGACGACGTTGCCGCCGGCCACCGCCGAGACCCAGTGGTACGCCGGGTTGTGCGGTCGACCGAGCAGCCCGGTGCCCAGCGCGGGGATCACGCGCACGTCGCCGAACTGCCGCAGCAGCCGGAGGCGGCTGACGTACCACTCCTGCAACCCGACGAGGTCCGGCTCGTGGGCGAGCACCTGGGTGAGCGCCGTGCGGGCCTCACGCTCCGGGAGCTTGTAGAGGATGTTGGCGCTCGCCACCACGGTCGTGCTCATGGGCAGGAGTCTGCCGCCTGCGTGCCCTGTGGTGTTCCCCACGTGGCGGCATGCCTGTCGCGTGACGGGGAACCCCCATGGGGAGGGTGCCCGCAGGGCCGGGCGAAGGGCAGGCGACCAGGAGGGGTTCGTGGCGAGATCCACGGTCATCGCGTCGCTGACGGGCGTCCGTCTGGTGGCTGCGGTGTGGGTGGTGCTCTTCCACATCTACCTGGTCAACGGCGACGACCTCGCCGCCGCGCACCCGCTGGTGGACTCCATGGTCGGCCCGGTGGTGAGCCAGGGAGACCTGGGTGTCGACCTCTTCTTCCTGCTCTCCGGGTTCGTGCTCGCCCACAACTACCTCGACCGGCTGGGCGCGCACCCCTCGCTGGCGGGCGCGGCCGGCTTCCTCTGGCTCCGGCTGGCCCGGATCTGGCCGCTCTACATGCTCGCGATCGTCGGTGGCGGCCTGCTGCTCGCCCTCCGGTTCCAGCTGTGGGGCACGCCGCCGAACGTCCCGCTCACGATGTCGCACTTCGTCGCGCAGGCGTTCATGGTCCAGCAGTGGGGCGCCGGCAACGTCCCCAACACGAGCTGGACGGGTCCCGCGTGGTCGATCTCGGCCGAGTGGCTGGCCTACCTGTGCTTCCCGGTGCTCGCGCTGGCGGTCTGGCGGCTCCGGCGCCTGGTCGGACCCGGCTCCCTGATCGTCCTCGGTGCGATGGCGCTGCTCCCGGCACTGGTGTGGACCGGGACCGCACACACCCAGGCTGCGCCGTACATGTGGCTCGTGCGCCTCGCGGGCGAGTTCACCTGCGGTGTCCTGCTCGCGGCCGCGGCCCAGCACGAACTGCCGCGACTGGCCCGTGCCGCCGGCTGGCTGGCGCCCATGACGGTCGTCGCAGGCGCCGGATGGCTCTACCTCGCCGGTGCGGTCGACCGGCCGTGGCTCGGTCCGCTGGTGCTCGCGCTCTTCCCCGCGCTGGTGCTCGCGCTGGCCCACGGCGACAGCCGGCTGCACCGGTGGCTCGGCAGCCCGCCGATGGTCCTCGGCGGTGGAGTCTCGTTCGCCCTGTACCTCGTGCACGTGCCGCTGCTCAAGCTCTTCCGCGACGCCCTCGACCACGGCGCTCTCCCGCTCGACCCGCGGGTGCAGGTGTACGGCGAGCTCGTGGTCGCCGCGCTGAGCCTCCTGCTCGCGTGGGCGCTGTTCCGCCTCGTCGAGGAGCCTGCTCGTCGACGGCTGCGGGTCCTCGGGCCGGAGGTGGTCGCCGCGGCGACGCGGCTGCGGACGCCGCCGCTGGAGCGGATCGCGCCGGTGCCGGTCGGCCTCGAGCACGCGGTCGAGCAACAGGCGCGCCGCGTCCTCAGTTGAGGATCCACGGAGAGCCGTTCAGACCGACAGCCGGGTCCCGGGGATCAGGAAGGGCCGCTGGTCGCGGTGGTTGCGCATGCGTGAGGTCACGGTGGACCTGGAGGCACCTGTGCGGTGCCGGGTGAACACGTTCATGGTGGGCTCCTCTGGAGGTTGGTTGCAGAGGTAGACCGCACGACGCGGCGGAACTCATCGGTGGGGACGGAAGATCACGCCCGGTGGGACACGAGGGCGCCTCCGGCAGGATTCGAACCTGCGACACCTGGTACCGGAAACCAGTGCTCTATCCCCTGAGCTACGGAGGCATGCACCGAGAGGTCGACCCTTGCGGCGCGCAGGTGAACAGTACCGGTCGATACTGCCGCGCTGGAAACCGGTGCCCGCCGATAGGCTTGTCCGGTGAATCCCGCGCAGCTCTCGGCCGCCGTCGTCGACGCCCTCTCCGCCCTCGTGGCGGAGGGCGCCCTCGACCTGCCCGAGGGTGTGCCCGCCGAGGTCACCGTGGAGCGTCCCCGCCAGAAGGGCCACGGCGACTACGCCACCAACGTCGCGATGCAGCTGGCCAAGAAGGCCGGCACCAACCCGCGGGCGCTCGGCGAGGTGCTCGCGGCGCGACTCCGTGAGGCTGACGGGGTGAGCGCGGTCGAGGTCGCGGGTCCCGGATTCCTCAACATCACCGTCGAGGCGGGCGCGCAGGGACAGGTGGCGGCCGAGATCGTCGCCGCCGGGGCGTCGTACGGGCACACCGAGGTGCTCGCCGGGCAGTCGGTCAACGTGGAGTTCATCTCGGCCAACCCCACCGGGCCCCTGCACCTCGGGCACACCCGGTGGGCCGTCCTCGGTGACGCGATCGGCCGCGGGCTCGGCGCCGCCGGCGCCGCGGTGACCCGGGAGTTCTACATCAACGACCGCGGGGTCCAGATGGACCACTTCGCGGACTCGATCGTGGCGGCGGCGCTCGGGGAGCCGACACCGGAGGACGGGTACGCCGGCGAGTACATCGCCGACCTCGCGAAGGCGGTCGAGGCCGAGAGTGCCGGGATCTTCGACCTGCCCCCCGACGAGCGGCGCACGGCCGTCCGGGCGAAGGGCTACGAGCTCCAGCTGCGCGAGCAGCAGGAGGCGCTCGCCCGGTTCAACACCCACTTCGACGTTTGGTTCTCCGAGCAGTCCCTGCACGCGTCCGGCTCGGTGCCGGAGACGCTCCAGCGGCTCAAGGACCTCGGCCACGTCTACGAGAACGACGGCGCCCTGTGGATGCGGACCACCGAGTTCGGCGACGACAAGGACCGGGTGCTGATCAAGTCCGACGGCGAGCTGACGTACTTCGCGTCCGACACCGCCTACTACCTCAACAAGAGGTCTCGCGGCTTCGACCACTGCATCTACCTCCTCGGCGCCGACCACCACGGCTACGTCAACCGGCTGCGCGCGATGGCGGCCTGCGTCGGCGACGACCCCGACGAGACGCTGGACGTGATGATCGGCCAGCTCGTGAAGATCGTCCGCGACGGTGTCGAGCTGAAGCTGTCCAAGCGGGCCGGCACGCTGGTGACCCTCGACGAGCTGGTCGAGGAGATCGGCGTCGACGCGCTGCGCTACTCCCTGGCGCGCTACCCGGCGGACTCGCCGCTGGTGCTCGACGTCGCCGAGATCACGAAGGCGTCCAACGACAACCCCGTCTACTACGTGCAGTACGGCCATGCGCGCACCTGCCGGATGATGGAGAACGCCGCCGACATCGGGATGAGCCTCCCCGACGACTTCGACCCGTCGCTGCTCAGCCACGAGCGCGACCGTGCGCTGCTGCGGGCGCTGGCCGAGTTCCCCCGGGTGGTCGCGGGCGCGGCGGAGCTGCGCGAGCCGCACCGGATCGCGCGCTACCTCGAGGACACGACGGCGATCTT
Organism: Marmoricola sp. URHA0025 HA25; assembly: GCF_054059435.1. Classification (NCBI taxonomy): domain Bacteria; kingdom Bacillati; phylum Actinomycetota; class Actinomycetes; order Propionibacteriales; family Nocardioidaceae; genus Marmoricola; species Marmoricola sp. URHA0025 HA25. The sequence continues at coordinate 2,974,693 of NZ_JBSSCD010000001.1, read as the reverse complement.
CAACCGCTGGTACGACACCAAGGAGTGCCGGATGCTGCCGCAGGGCGACGAGCCGGTCACGCCGGCCAACGAGGCGCGCCTGATGCTGGTGGTGGCCTCGCGGGTCGTGCTCGCCAACGGGCTTGACCTGCTCGGGGTCAGCGCGCCGGAGCGCATGTGAGCGCCCGGTGAGGGCCCACGAGGCCGGCTGGGCGCACGCGGTGGAGTCGGCCCGCGGCCCTGCCTGGCTCCGGCAGCCCGAGGACCCGAACGCCCTGGTCGAGCACCTCTGGTCCACGACGGCCCGCAAGGTCGACGGGGTGCTGGAGGTGGGCGGGGTGCCGCTCACCGAGCTGGTCGCCGAGCACGGCTCGCCGGCGTACGTGCTCGACGAGGCCGACTTCCGCAGCCGCGCACGCGCCTTCCGCGACGCGTTCTCCGCCTACGACGTCTACTACGCCGGCAAGGCGTTCCTCTGTACGACGGTCGCGCGCTGGATCGTCGAGGAGGGCCTCTTCCTCGACGTGTGCACCGGCGGCGAGCTCACCGTCGCCGAGCGCGCCGGGGTACCTCCGGAACGGATCGGCTTCCACGGCAACAACAAGTCCGTCGCCGAGCTCACCAGGGCGGTCGAGCTGGGCATCGGGCGGATCATCGTGGACTCCTTCCACGAGATCCAGCGGCTGGCGGAGATCGTGTCCCGAGGGACCTCGACCGGCGCGACCGCGAACGCCCGGGTCATGCTGCGCGTGACGGCCGGCGTCGAGGCGCACACGCACGAGTACATCGCGACCGCCCACGAGGACCAGAAGTTCGGCTTCTCGATCAGCAGTGGCGACGCCCTCGCCGCGGCGCAGCAGATCCACGAGACCCCCGGCCTCGAGCTGCTCGGCCTGCACTCGCACATCGGCTCGCAGATCTTCGACTCGTCGGGCTTCGAGGTGGCCGCCCGCAGGGTGCTCGCGCTGCACGCTCAGATCTCCGACGAGGTCGGCGTCGTGCTTCCCGAGCTCGACCTCGGTGGCGGGTTCGGGATCGCCTACACCACCCAGGACGACCCGTCCGACCCCGCGCAGCTGGCGATCGAGCTCACCAAGATCGTGACCGAGGAGTGCAAGGCCCGTGACCTCGACGTGCCGCGGCTGAGCATCGAGCCCGGGCGGGCCATCGTCGGACCGGCGATGTGCACCGTCTACGAGGTGGGCACGGTGAAGGCGGTCGAGCTCGACGGGGGCGCGGTCCGCACCTATGTCAGCGTCGACGGCGGCATGAGCGACAACATCCGCACGGCGCTCTACGACGCCGACTACTCCTGCACGCTCGCCGGGCGCAGCTCCGACGCGCCGGTCCTGCTCACCCGGGTCGTCGGGAAGCACTGCGAGGCGGGCGACATCGTGGTCAAGGACGAGTTCCTCCCCGGCGACCTCGTGCCCGGTGACCTGCTCGCCGTGGCAGCCACCGGCGCGTACTGCCGGTCCATGGCCAGCAACTACAACCACGCGCTGCGGCCGCCGGTGGTGGCGGTGCGCGACGGGGTCAGCCGTGTCGTGGTCCGCCGCGAGAGCGAGGACGACCTGCTGAGACTTGACGTCGGCGCCGACGTCCTGGTGGAAGACTGAGCCCGGTGAGCAGTGACGAGCACGGCGTTGGCAGCGAACGACCTGTACGCGTGGCGATGCTCGGCTGCGGCGTGGTCGGCAGCCAGGTTGCGCGCCTGATCCAGGAGCAGGCCGGCGACCTCGCCGCCCGGGTGGGCGCGCCCGTCGAGCTGGTCGGTGTCGCCGTACGCCGACTGGGCCTCGCGCGCGCCGCCGACCTGCCGGCGGACCTGTTCACCACCGACGCGGAGGCGCTCGTCGCCCGCGACGACGTCGACGTCGTGATCGAGGTGATCGGCGGCATCGAGCCGGCGCGCACCCTGATCCTGTCGGCACTGGCCCACGGAGCGTCGGTGGTCACGGCCAACAAGGCGCTGCTCGCCGACGACGGGGCCACCCTGTTCGCGGCCGCCGAGGCGGCTCGCCGCGACCTCTACTACGAGGCGGCGGTCGCCGGCGCGATCCCGATCCTGCGTCCGCTGCGCGAGTCGCTCGCTGGTGACCGGGTCACGCGCGTGCTCGGCATCGTCAACGGCACCACGAACTTCATCCTCGACCGGATGGACACCTCCGGCGCGGGCTTCACCGAGGCGCTCGAGGAGGCCCAGGCACTCGGGTACGCCGAGGCCGACCCGACCGCCGACGTCGAGGGCTTCGACGCGGCGGCGAAGGCCGCGATCCTGGCCAGCCTGGCGTTCCACACTCGCGTCAACGCCGAGGACGTCTACCGGGAGGGCATCGCCGAGGTCACCGCGAGCGACGTCCGGTCGGCGCGCGAGATGGGCAGCGTGGTCAAGCTGCTGGCGATCTGCGCGCTCGAGGACGGCCCCGACGGCCCGGCTGTCTCGGCGCGGGTGCACCCGGCGATGATCCCGAGGAGCCACCCGCTGGCGAGCGTGCGCGAGGCCTACAACGCGGTCTTCGTCGAGAGCGAGGCCGCGGGCCAGCTGATGTTCTACGGTCCCGGCGCGGGCGGTGCACCGACCGCGAGCGCGGTGCTCGGCGACCTGGTGACGGTCGCCCGCAACCGGCTGGCCGACGTGCGCGGCGCGGGTGAGTCGGCGTACGCAGCGCTGCCGATCCTGCCGATGGGCCGCACCGAGACCCGCTACCACGTGCAGCTCGACGTCGACGACAAGGCCGGCGTGCTCGCCGCCGTCGCCCAGGCGTTCGCCGAGCACGACGTGTCGATCCAGACCGTGCGCCAGGAGGGCCGCGGCGACGACGCCCAGCTGGTGGTGGTCTCGCACAGCGCGAGCGACGCCGACCTGGCCGCGACCGTCGAGACGATCCGCCGGATGGCGTTCGTGCGCGACGTCTCCTCGGTGATGCGCGTCGAGGGAGCGCTGGAGGCATGAGCCGTCACCAGTGGCTCGGCGTGATCGAGGAGTACCGCGACCGTCTCGACCTCCCGGAGGGCACGCCGACGATCTCCCTGCGCGAGGGCGGCACGCCGATGGTGCAGTCGGGCTGGCTGTCCGGACTGCTGGGCGCGGAGGTCTGGCTGAAGGTCGAGGGCGACAACCCGACCGGCTCGTTCAAGGACCGCGGCATGACCGTGGCCCTCTCGGTCGCGGTGGGCCAGGGCGCGAAGGCGGTGGTCTGCGCCTCGACGGGCAACACCTCGGCCTCGATGGCGGCCTACGCAGCACGGGCCGGGATCAAGCCGCTCGTGCTGGTGCCGCAGGGCAAGATCGCGGCAGGCAAGCTCGCCCAGGCGATCGTGCACGGCGCCCAGGTGATCATGGTCCGCGGCAACTTCGACGACTGCCTCCGCCTGTCCCGCTCGCTGGCCGACGACTACCCGGTCGCGCTGGTGAACTCGGTGAACCCGATGCGCCTGGAGGGCCAGAAGACGGCGTCCTTCGAGATCGTCGACTTCCTGGGCCGGGCGCCCGACGTGCACGTGCTGCCGACCGGCAACGCGGGCAACATCTCGGCGTACTGGAAGGGCTACAAGGAGTACGTCGACTCCGGCGACGCCACCCACACCCCGGTGATGCGGGGCTGGCAGGCCGAGGGCGCGGCACCGCTGGTGCTCGGACACCCCGTGCCCGACCCGGAGACGGTCGCGTCGGCCATCCGGATCGGCAACCCCGCGTCGTGGGACCTCGCGGTCGCCGCGGCGCAGGAGTCGGGGGGCCGGTTCCGCAAGGCCAGCGACGAGCAGATCCTCGCCGCCCAGCGCGACCTGGCGTCCCGTGAGGGCGTGTTCGTCGAGCCGGCGTCCGCAGCCGGTGTCGCCGGGCTGCTCATCGAGCACGCCGAGGGCGCCGACCTGCGCGGCCAGACCGTCGTGGTGACCGTCACCGGCCACGGCCTGAAGGACATCGACACGGCGCTGTCCGGGTTCACCGACCTGGTCGACAACGTCGTCGACGCCGACGTCGAGTCAGCCGCGCGGGCCGCCGGACTCGCATGACCGCCGACCCAGTCGCCGGCGTGGTGAGCGGTCCGGTCACCGTGCAGGTCCCGGCCACCAGCGCGAACCTCGGCCCTGGCTTCGACTGCTTCGGTCTCGCGCTCGACCTGCACGACACGCTCACCGCCGAGGCCGCGGCGTCCGGCGAGTCCGGGCTGGTCGTGGACATCGAGGGGGAGGGCGCCGACTTACTCCCGCGTGACGAGACGCACCTCGTGGTGCGCGCGATGTCCGCCGCCTTCGCGGCTGCGGGCGTCGAGCCGCGTGGGTTGCGGCTGCGCTGCGAGAACGTCATCCCGCAGGCGCGCGGACTCGGCTCGTCATCGGCAGCGATCGTCGGCGGCCTCGCCCTGGCCCGGGCGCTGCTCGAGGACGGCCCGACGTTGCTGCCCGACACCGTGCTCCTGACGCTGGCCAACCGCCTCGAGGGGCACCCCGACAACGTCGCGCCCGCCCTGTTCGGCGGCTTCGTGATCTCCGGGCAGGACGGCGAGGACGTCTGGGCCGACCAGTCGCCGATCGCGCCGGAGGTCTCGGCGGTCGTCTTCGTCCCGCCGGGAGGGCTCAGCACCGAGACAGCGAGGGGGCTGCTGCCCGCGGACGTCCCGCACGCCGCGGCTGCCGCGAACACCGGGCGGGCCGCGCTGCTGGTCGCCGCGCTCGCCCACGCGCCGCAGCGTTTGCTGCGCGCGACCGAGGACTTCCTCCACCAGGACTACCGCGAGCCGGCGATGCCCGAGTCGCTCGCACTGGTCCGCTCACTGCGCGCGGCGGGGCACGCCGCGGTTGTCTCCGGAGCCGGGCCGACGGTGCTCGTCCTCACCGTCGACGGGCCCGGGTCGCTGGTCGAGCACTGTCCGGCGGGCTGGGCGACCTACCCGCTCGCGGTGGACCACGCCGGCGTCCGTACGGTGGCGTCCTGACCGCTCGCTGGTGCTACTGTGGCGGCAGCGTCCAGAGAGATCGCACCCTGATCCACGATCACCGCGACACCCAGACGCATCCTTCCTGATCTGACCTCACGCACCGGTTCCGCCTTCGTGCGCACAGGTGTCTTGGCAGCATCGGGCAACCGCACCGAGCCGACGCCCATTCGTCCGGCCCAGCAAGGGGGAAGGACCCCACATGACGGAAACCACCCAGACCACCGCCGGTCCCGGCAGCACCGCGCCCGAGGACAGTGCGGCGCAGAGCAAGGCCTCGAGCAACGGGGCCGCTCCGGCACGCAAGGCAGGTGGGCTGAGCACCATGCTGCTGCCCGAGCTCAAGCAGGTCGCAGGCGGCCTGGGGATCAAGGCCACCGGCATGAAGAAGGCCGAGCTCGTCGCCGCGATCAAGGCGGCCCAGAGTGGGGGCCAGAGTGGGGGCCAGGGCGGGGGTCGCGCCGCGAAGCGCGACCCGAAGGCCGACCAGAAGCCTGAGCAGGCAGCCGACCGCCAGCCGGAGAGCCGACCCGACGACCGGGCCGACGACGGCCAGGCCGGTGACCGCGGCGAGCGGGACCAGTCCCGGCGCGAGCGTCCGGACCGGCAGCGACAGGACCGCGCCGCGCAGGAGCCCCGCGAGGAGGCCGGTCAGGCACGTGACCAGGACCGCGGGAACCAGGGCAACCAGGACCGGCAGGGCAACCAGGATCGCCAGGGCAACCAGGATCGCCAGGGCAACCAGGACCGGCAGGGCAACCAGGACCGGCAGGGCACCCAGGACCGGCAGGGCAACCAGGACCGGCAGGGCAACCAGGACCGGCAGGGCAACCAGGACCGGCAGGCCAACCAGGGCAACCAGGGCCAGGCGAACCGCGACGACGACCCCGGCAGCCGGCGCAACCGGCGCCGGCGCGGCCGTGACCGCGCTGTCCCGCAGAGCGGCGGCAGCGGCGGGGCTCCCCAGCCCGGCCGGGGCGGTCGCAGCGAGCCGGACCTTCAGATCCTCGAGGACGACGTCCTCACCCCGTGCGCCGGCATCCTCGATGTGCTCGACAACTACGCGTTCGTGCGCACCAGCGGCTACCTCCCCGGCACCGAGGACGTCTACGTCTCGCTGTCGATGGTCCGCAAGTACGGCCTGCGCCGCGGTGACGCGATCACCGGGCAGGTGCGCCAACCTCGCGAGGGTGAGCGCCGGGAGAAGTTCAACCCGCTGGTCGTCATCGACACGGTCAACGGCGCCGACCCGGAGGCCGCCAAGGACCGCGTGGAGTTCAGCAAGCTGACCCCGTTGTACCCCTCGGAGCGCCTGCGCCTGGAGACCACCCCGACCAACCTGATCGGCCGGGTGATCGACATCGCCGCCCCGATCGGCAAGGGCCAGCGCGGCCTGATCGTCTCGCCGTCGAAGGCCGGCAAGACGATGATCATGCAGTCGATCGCGAACTCCATCACCACCAACAACCCCGAGTGCCACCTGATGGTGGTCCTGGTCGACGAGCGCCCCGAGGAGGTCACCGACTTCGAGCGCTCGGTCAAGGGCGAGGTGATCAGCTCGACGTTCGACCGCCCCGCGACCGACCACACCACCGTCGCCGAGCTGGCGATCGAGCGCGCCAAGCGCCTGGTCGAGCTCGGCCACGACGTCGTCGTGCTGCTCGACGGCATCACCCGGCTGGGTCGTGCCTACAACCTCGCCGCTCCGGCGAGCGGGCGCATCCTCTCCGGCGGCGTCGACTCGGCGGCCCTCTACCCGCCGAAGCGGTTCTTCGGCGCAGCTCGCAACATCGAGGACGGGGGATCGCTGACGATCCTCGCCACCGCGCTGATCGAGAGCGGCTCGAAGATGGACGAGGTGATCTTCGAGGAGTTCAAGGGCACCGGCAACATGGAGATCCGGCTGCGCCGCGACTTCGCCGACAAGCGGATCTTCCCCGCGATCGACGCCGTCCAGTCGGGCACGCGCCGCGAGGAGCTCCTGATGAGCAAGGACGAGCTCGCGATCATCTGGAAGCTGCGGCGGGTGCTCTCGGGCCTCGACGGACAGCAGGCCCTCGAGCTGCTGCTCGAGCGGCTCAAGAAGTCCCAGAACAACCTCGAGTTCCTCATGCAGGTCCAGAAGACGACCCCCACGGCCAACGGCCAGGAGTCCTGACGCTGCGAGGGCTGCCGGCTCTCCGGGAGGAGCGATCCGTGCATAACGCCCGAGTCGCCGGGGACGACTGGATATGCTGACCGCCGTGGCGCTGTCAGGCGCCGTCGGGGATGGGGCCACGTGAGTTCCACAGCGGTACGAAGAGGGGGGTCGCGATGGCGCGCATCGTGATCGCGGACGACGACGCGGACATCCGCGAGCTGGTCGTGTTCAAGCTGCGGCACGCCGGCCACGAGGTGCTGCCCGTCGCCGATGGTGCAGCCGCCGTGGAGGCGTGCCTCTCGAACAAGCCGGACCTGGTCATCCTGGACGTGATGATGCCCGGCATGAGCGGCCTCGACGCGGCCCGCGCGCTGCGCGCGGACGACACGATGGCCAGCGTGCCGATCATCATGCTGACGGCGCGGGCCCAGGAGCCCGACATCGAGCAGGGCTTCGACGCAGGGGCTGACGACTACGTCGTGAAGCCCTTCAGTCCGCGAGAGCTCGCCTCGCGAGTAGCGGCCGTGCTCGCGCGGAGCACCTGACGCCATGGCGTCCGCGGCCGGAGGTGGCGGACGCAGCTCGGTCCGGCGCCACCTCTCGGCCCTGGTCGCGGCGAACCTGCTGGTGCTCCTTGCCGTCGGGATCGGCGGCATCGTCGCGACCGCCCGCGCACACCACTCCGTCCACTACCTGACCGAGCGGGTCGAACCGGTGGCCCGCACGAACGCAGCGATGCTCCAGGTCCTCACCGACGCCGAGACCTATGCCTGGGGCTACAGCATCTCCACCGACCCCCAGCTGCTGGAGCAGTACCGCGCCTCGGCGGCGCGCTTCCACATCCTTCGCGATCGGCTGGATCAACAGGCGACCCTCGATCCCGAGGTGGCTCTGCTGGCGGACGACTTCGTGCTCGCCGCGAACACCTGGTTCACGGCGTACGCCGAGCCTCGGGTGGCCGGCCCGGTCGGTCCGACGACCTACGACGCCGGACGGTTCGAGCGGGGTCTTCGGCTCTTCGACGAGGTGCAGAAGACGAACGCCGCCGTCTCGACGCGCCTGGAGGAGCTCTCGCGCGCCGCGGATCGGCATGCCGACGACCTGGTCCGGCGGATCATCGCGCTCCTGGTCGGCCTGGTCCTCGCTGCCGCCGCCCTGAGCCTCCTGGTCGATCGGCTGGTGGCGCGACGCGTGACCGAGCCGCTCGGCGAGCTGGAGCTCACCGCCCACCGCCTGGCGATCGGTGAGCACGATGCCCGCGCACCGGTCACCGGCCCTCGTGAGGTGCTGCAGGTGGCCACCGCCATCAACCGGATGGCCGACGAGAACGACCGAGCCCGCTCGGTGGAGGCGCGGGTCGTCGAGCAGCTGCGCGACCTCGACGCGGTGAAGTCGGACTTCGTCTCCAACGTCTCGCACGAGCTCCGCACCCCGCTGACCAGCATCCTGGGCTACCTCGAGCTGCTCGAGGAGGAGGTGCGCGGTCACGCCCACCAGTCCGAGTCCGAGATGATCGAGGCGGCCAAGCGGAACGTCGTACGGCTCGGCGAGCTCATCGACGACCTGCTCGCCCTGACCAGGTCGGAGGCCCAGCGCACCGAGCTCGCGCCCCTCGACCTCGCCCAGCTGGCCGGCGACGTCGTCACGGACCTCCGGGTCGCCTCGCGGCAGCAGGGGGTCGACATCCGGCTCGACCTGGCCGGCGGGCCGGTCCCCGTGCTGGCCGACGGCAGCCAGATCTCGAGAGTGCTCACCAATCTCGTGAGCAACGCCGTGAAGTTCAGCCCGGGAGACTCCGAAGTGATGGTCACGGTCTTCGCCGAGGGGAACGACGCCGTCCTGAGCGTCGAGGACCACGGGATCGGGATCCCCGAGGCGGAGCTGGACCAGCTCGGCTCGCGGTTCTACCGGGCCTCCAACGCCGTCGGCCTGGGCATCACCGGCACCGGGCTCGGCCTGCGGATCGTGCAGGCGATCGTCGAGGACCACCACGGCAGCGTCGACCTGCGCTCGACGCTCGGTGCGGGCACGACGGTGTGGGTGCGGATCCCGCTCGCCCACGCCGAGCTGCCGCTGGAGCTCGGGGGCGCTCCGGACGCGGCGGAGACGACGCCGGCGCGGGAACAAGGGACGCCCCGTCGCGGTTGACACCGGTGTCACCCTCGCCCGAGATTTCTCCACGATTTCTCCGGGGGGACCCCGGGTGGCACAATCATTGGTCGGCTCCGGTTCACGCTCGCGCTCGCGGGCGACCCGGCGGCTGTCAGACCGAGAGGAAACCATGAAGACCGACATCCACCCCGATTACGTCGTGACCCAGGTGACGTGCACCTGTGGCAACACCTTCACGACGCGCAGCACCTCGGCCAGCGGCTCGCTGCACGCCGACGTGTGCTCCAACTGCCACCCCTTCTACACCGGCAAGCAGAAGATCCTCGACACCGGTGGTCGCGTGGCCCGCTTCGAGGCGCGCTACGCCAAGAAGGCCCCGGAGAAGGCTGCCGAGAAGGACGCCGAGACCTCCAAGTAGCTTCGTCGAACGCCGGTCCCGCAGCGCTGCTGCGGTGACCGGCGTTCTGCGTGTTCCGGTCGTTCGGCAGAGTTCCTGGCAGGAGGTGGCAGCGTGTTCGAGGCAGTCGAGGCACTGATCGAGGAGCACTCCGCCCTGGAGGACGTCCTCGCGGACCCCTCCCTGCACTCCGACCAGGCCCGGGCGAGGAAGGTCAACCAGCGGTACGCCGAGCTGTCGGCGATCGTGCGCACCTACCGCGACTGGCAGCGGCTCGGCGACGACGCCGCCGCCGCCCGTGAGCTCGACGACGACCCGGAGTTCGCCGCGGAGGCCGAGCAGCTGGCCGCGCGCCGCGCCGAGGCCGAGGAGCACCTGCGCCGGCTGCTGGTCCCGCGTGACCCGGCCGACGGCAAGGACGCGATCCTCGAGGTGAAGTCGGGGGAGGGCGGCGAGGAGTCAGCCCTGTTCGCCGGTGACCTGCTGCGCATGTACACCCGGTACGCCGAGCAGCGAGGCTGGTCCACCGAGATCCTCGACGCCGCCGAGTCCGACCTCGGCGGCTACAAGTCGGTGACGGTGGCGGTCAAGGCGAAGGGCACGCCGGCGCCCGGCGAGGCGCCGTACGCTCTGCTGAAGTTCGAGGGCGGCGTGCATCGGGTCCAGCGGGTGCCGGTCACCGAGAGCCAGGGGCGGGTGCACACCTCGGCGGCGGGCGTGCTCGTGATGCCCGAGGCCGAGCAGGTCGACGTGTCCATCGACGAGAAGGACCTGCGCATCGACGTGTTCCGTTCCAGCGGCCCTGGCGGCCAGAGCGTCAACACCACCGACTCCGCGGTCCGGATCACCCACCTGCCCACCGGCATCGTGGTCAGCTGCCAGAACGAGAAGTCCCAGCTGCAGAACCGCGAGCAGGCGATGCGGATCCTGCGTGCCCGGCTGCTCGCGGCCGCCCAGGAGGAGGCCGCATCCGAGGCGAGTGACGCGCGCCGGTCGCAGGTGCGCACCGTCGACCGCTCCGAGCGGATCCGCACCTACAACTACGCGGAGAACCGCATCTCCGACCACCGCACCGGCTACAAGGCCTACAACCTTGACCAGGTGCTCGACGGTGCGCTCGACCCGGTGATCGAGTCGTGCGTCGCCGCGGAGATGGCGGCGCGCCTCGAGGCCCTGAGCGAATGACCGGCGCTCGCGACCTACTCCAGGAGGCCGCCGACCGGCTGGATCGGGCAGGGGTCGCGAGCCCCGAGTACGACGCAGCGGAGCTGCTCGCGTTCAGCCTCGGGACCACGAGATCTCGTCTGGCGCTCGTCGAGGACGTGGCGGCGGACGCCGAGGCACGGTTCACGAGGCTCGTCGAGCGCCGCGCCGGCCGGGTGCCGCTGCAGCACCTGACCGGCACGGCCGCCTTCCGGCACGTCGAGCTCGCGGTCGGGCCCGGAGTGTTCGTGCCGCGGCCCGAGACCGAGCTGCTCGCCGGCTGGGCGCTCGAGCGGGCCGCCGAGGTGCGCGGCCGACCGCCCGTGGTCGTCGACCTGTGCACCGGGTCGGGCGCGGTCGCGCTCAGCGTCGTCACCGAGCTGCCCGCGGCCGACGTGCACGCCGTCGAGCTGGACCCGGATGCGTTCGCGTGGGCCGCGCGCAACCTCGCCGGCGGTGGGGTCGATCTCCGCGAGGGCGACATGGCGGACTCGTTCCCCGACCTCGACGGGTCTGTCGACGTGGTGGTCTGCAACCCGCCGTACATCCCGCTCGGGGCCTACGACGGCGTCGCGGCCGAGGCGCGCGACCACGACCCGGCCCTGGCGCTGTGGTCCGGTGAGGACGGCCTGGAGGCGATCCGGGTGCTCGAGCGGGTCGCCGCGAGGCTGCTGCGGCCGGGCGGCCACGTCGGGTCCGAGCATGCCGACGTGCAGGGGGAGTCGGCTCCGGGCGTCTTCGTCAGGGCCGGGCGCTGGGCCGACGTACGCGATCACCGGGACCTGGCCGGTCGACCGCGCTACCTGACCGCCAGACGGGCATGATGAGTCCCGTGCCGACCCGCTACGACGCCACCGACCCCGCGGAGCGGGAGGCCGGGCTCGCTGCCGCCACCACCGCGATCAGGTCCGGTGAGCTGGTGGTGCTGCCGACCGACACGGTCTACGGCCTGGCTGCCGACGCCTTCGACGCCGTCGCGGTACGCCGGCTGCTCGACGCCAAGGGCCGTGGCCGCGACATGCCGCCGCCCGTGCTCGTGGGCTCGGCCGCCACCCTCGACGCGCTCGGGTCGGGGGTGCCCAGCTGGGCCCGCATCCTCGTCGAGCACTACTGGCCGGGCCCGCTGACGATCGTCGTGCGCGAGCAGTCGTCGCTGCAGTGGGACCTCGGCGAGACCCGCGGCACGGTCGCGGTGCGGATGCCGCACGACCCCGTGGCACTCGAGCTGCTCGGTCGCACCGGACCGCTCGCGGTGAGCTCGGCGAACACCACCGGCAAGCCGGCGGCGACCGATGCCGACCAGGCCACGTCCATGCTCGGTGGCTACGTCGCCGTGGTGCTCGACGGCGGCCCGACCGTGGACGACCGCGCCTCCACGATCGTCGACTGCACCGGCGCCCAGCCGAGGGTGCTGCGTGCCGGGGCGGTCCCCGTCGCGGAGCTGCGCAGCGTGCTCGCGGACGAGGTCGCGCTAGACGACCTGACCGAGGAGGCCCCACCGGGTGCGTGAGTACCTCCTCGTCTTCCTCGCGGCCGCCGTGGTCAGCTACCTGCTGTGCGTCGTCGCCCGGGAGCTCGCGATGCGCACGGGTGCGGTGGCCGAGGTCCGCGACCGCGACGTGCACGCGGTGCCGATCCCGTACTTCGGCGGCGTCGCGATGCTCGGCGGCCTCGGCGCCGGCTTCCTGGTGGCCCACCACCTGCCGTTCCTGAGCCGGTCGCAGCCGGCGGTGTTCCACGACGCCGGGGTGGTGATCATCGGGGGCGCGATCATCTGCGCCGTCGGCGTGCTCGACGACCTGCTCGAGCTCGACGCCCTCACCAAGCTCGGCGGCCAGGTGGTCGCGGCCGGCTTCCTGGTCGTCAACAACGTGCAGCTGTTCTCGCTCCGCGTGCCCGGCGTCGGCCAGTGGGTGCTCGACCCCACCCAGGCGATGATCATCTCCGTCGTGCTGGTCGTCGGCACGGTCAACGCGATCAACTTCGTCGACGGCCTCGACGGCCTGGCCGGTGGCATGGTCGCGATCGGCGCGGTTGCCTTCTTCGTGTTCTCCTACCGGCTCGCCGACGTCAACGGCTACACCCTCGCGATCACCGCGGCTCTGCTCTGCGCCTGCCTGGGCGGCGCCTGCGTCGGCTTCCTGCCGCACAACTTCTTCCCGGCCCGCATCTTCATGGGTGACTCCGGGTCGATGCTGCTCGGGCTGGTCCTCTCCGGCTCGGCTCTCGCGCTCACCGGCCAGTTCGCGGGTGTCCAGCTGAACCAGACCGGCGACTTCGACGCCGGCGGATCGCTGGTCATCCTGCTCCCGGTCCTGCTGCCGGTCTCGATCCTCGTCGTGCCGTTCCTCGACCTCGTGCTCGCGGTCGTACGACGTACGCGACGAGGCCAGATGTTCTACCACCCGGACAAGCAGCACCTGCACCACCGGCTGCTGGAGTTCGGCCACAGCCAGCGGGTCGCGGTGCTGATCATGTGGCTCTGGGCAGGGCTGGTCGCCTTCGGCGCCGTCCTGGTCAGCCTGTACGCGAGCGTCCTGAGCATCCTGGTCACCGTCGTCTGGGCGGTGGTCACCCTGGCACTGACCTTCGTGCTGCCGCGCCTGCAACGGCACGGCCCTGTCCCCCCGGCGACACCCGCACCGGCGCCGGCTGCGGCCACCTCGCCGGCCCCCGACACGGGTCGCTGAGGGCCCCATCGGCCGATCCGCGGACCCCGGGTTTCGCCCGTCCGGGAGTTTGTGCTACTTTTCACAAGCACCCCGACCGCCGTTGACGACCGACAAGAGGCCGCCATGACGACCGCAGCGAACAGGCCCCTTCCGGGGCGTTCTCAGGCGGTTCTCAGGCGGCCGAACTGCTGTGGTAGCGTCGCCGGGTCGTCGCCCGCCGACATTCTCTCGGAGCCCTTCGCACTCGTGCAGGGCTCGCGACCGGGCGACCACATGCCCCCCGCACGAACGGACCAGACTGGATGGCCGATGACCCGACCGAGAGCGGCCTACGTGGCCGCGACCTCATCGGCCTCGGTGGACTTCTGGTCGGTGGCGTCGTCGGCGGGATGCTCGTCGGCCTCCTGGTCGACCACCTCCTCGACTCCTCGCCGGCCGGCGTCCTGGTCGGCGTCGCGCTCGGCGTCGTCCTCGGGTGTACCGGCTTTGCGCTTCGGGTACGACGCGCACTTCGGGGCTGACCGCCTGACCACGGCCGCAGGAGGTGCGCAGTGATGACCGACGAGAGCACCGCCGTGACCGCCTCCCTGCCCGAGCGCGCGACCGTGGGCCGGGTCGTCCGCGACCAGCGCAAGACGATCTGGGTCGCCGTCGTGCTGATGGTGCTCGGCCTCTTCTTCGGCCAGTACGACGAGTGGACCCTGGCGTTCTGCATCGCCGGTGGCGTCCTGCTCGGCCTGCTCAACCACCTCGTCACCGAGTTCTGGCTGCTCCGGATCATCACCGGTGGCGCGCAGCCCACCCGCGGCGAGCTGACCCGTACGACGATCGTCCGGCTGGCGGTCCTGTCGGTGGTCGCGATCGGTGCCGCCGTCGCCTTCTGGCCCGCCGGCATCGGGCTGCTGCTCGGCCTGGCGATCTTCCGCCTGATCTCGCTGGTGATGACCGCGATCCCGCTTCTGAAGGAGCTGAAGAACGCATGATCCACGCGCTCGCGCCCCGCGCCCCCATGATCGACATCCATCCCGGCGAGCACGTCGAGCGGCACTTCGCCGGCATGACGTTCAACATGGACACGATCTGGACCACGGCGATCGCCGGCATCATCGTGGTGCTGCTGGGGTTCTGGGCCCGTTCGGCCCTCACCAAGCGGCCCGACGACCACGTGCCGAGCAAGATCCAGCTGATCTGGGAGGCCGTCGTCGGCGAGGTGCAGACCCAGGTCGAGGACAACCTCGGCCGGGTGCACCCGTTCGTGGTGCCGCTCGCCGTCGCGCTGTTCTTCTTCATCCTGATCGCGAACTGGCTCGAGCTGATCCCCAGCGAGCTCGACCACCCCAACGTCCACCTGCTCCCGGCGCCGACGGCCGACACCAACCTGACCTACGCGATGGCGATCCTCGCGATGGTCGGGGTCTGGACCTACGGCATCCGGCAGAAGGGCCTGAGGGGCTACCTCAAGCACTTCGTCGAGCCCTACCCGGTGCTGCTCCCGCTGAACATCCTCGAGGAGCTGGTCAAGCCGATCACGCTCGCGCTGCGGCTCTTCGGCAACATCTTCGCCGGCGGCATCATGCTGGCGCTGATCGCGGGTATCACCGGCTGGATCGCATGGGCGCCCAACATCATCTGGAAGCTGTTCGACATGGCGATCGGCGGCATCCAGGCCTTCATCTTCGCGCTGCTGGTGGTGCTCTACTTCGGCATGGCCGGCGCCGGTCACGACGAGGAGCACGGCGAGCACGGCGTCGAGGTCGACCCGACGGACCAGGAGCGCGAAGCGCACGACGCACCATCCGCATCCGTGACCGAACCTGTGGCCTGAGCGCCCGCTCAGCCGCACCCAGCTGTACAACCAAGGCGTCGAGTGATCGGCGTGGAACTCAAGGAGAGACATGGCAGTCAAGAACACTGAGCAGGCCATCAGCCTCGCCGGCGCTTTCGTCGGTGGCGGTCTTGCCCTCGCCGGCGGCGCCATCGGTGCCGGCATCGGTGACGGCCTTGCCGGTTCGTCCTACATCCAGGGCGTCGCCCGCCAGCCCGAGGCGCAGGGCCGCCTGCAGACGATCTTCTTCCTCACGGTCGGTCTGGTCGAGGCGATGTTCTTCATCAACCTCGCGTTCATGGCGCTGTTCGTCTTCGTGCTCGGCGGCAAGTGACCTTCGCCGGTCGTCCACAGACAGGGAATGACTAGATGACACCGCTCGAGAGCAACTTCCTCGTGCCGAACGGCACGTTCTTCGTCGAGCTGTTCGCGTTCCTGCTGATCCTCTTCATCCTGGGCAAGTACGTCATCCCGCCGATCAACGCGGCGATGACGGCCCGCCAGGAAGCGATCCGCAAGCAGTTCACGGACCTCGACCAGGCCAAGGCCGACGCGAAGTCGGCCGAGGAGGAGTTCCGCGCCCAGATCGCGGACGCTCGTCACGAGGCCGCGCGCATCCGTGAGGAGGCGCGTGAGCAGGGCGCGGGGATCATCGCCGAGATGCGCGAGCAGGCCCAGGCCGAGGCGGCCCGGATCGTCGAGCACGCCCACAGCCAGATCGAGGCCGACCGCCAGCAGGCGGTCACCTCGCTCCGCGCCGAGGTCGGCTCGCTCGCGACCGACCTCGCCGGCCGGATCGTCGGCGAGGCGCTCGAGGACCAGGCCCGGCAGAGCCGGGTCGTGGACCGGTTCCTCGCCGACCTCGAGGCCGACACGGCGGGGCAGGGAGCCACGCAGTGATGCACGGATCCTCCTCGGACTCCCTGGCCACCCTGACCGAGCAGGTCGTGGCGGCCGTCGACGGCGGCAGCGACGGTGCCGAGCTCGGCACCGGGCTGTTCGCCGCCTCCGGGGTCCTCGTCGACGAGCCGTCGCTGCGGCGCGCGCTGACCGACCCGTCGACCGAGGCGGCTGCCCGCACCGGTCTCGCCGAGGCGGTCTTCGGCAAGCACGTCTCCGAAGCAGCCGGGTCGGTCGTCGCGAAGGCGGCCGGGCTGCGGTGGGTGTCGAGCGGCGACCTGGGCTCGGCCCTGGAGCAGCTCGGAGTCGTCGCCATCGTCCGCGCCGCCGACCGTGAAGGCGCGGGAGACCGGCTCGAGGCAGAGCTGTTCGACTTCGGCCGCACGGTCACCGAGCACCACGACCTGCGCAGCGCGCTGTCCGACCCCGCGCGATCGGTCGAGGACAAGCGTGCGCTCGTGCGCTCGCTGCTCGACGGCAGGGCACACCCGGGCACCGTGATGCTCGTCGAGCAGGCGGCCGGCGGCCGCCACCTCACCCTGACGAACGCGATCGACACGTTCGTTGAGCTCGCGGCCGCCTCGCGCGACCGCGTGGTCGCGACGGTCCGGGTCGCGCAGCCGCTGGCCGAGGACGAGGAGAAGCGCCTCGCCGCGGCCCTCTCGGCCCAGTACGACCGCACCGTGCACCTGAACACCGTGATCGACCCGTCGGTCCTCGGCGGCATCCACGTCACTGTCGGCGACGAGGTCGTCGACGGGACCGTGTCCAGCCGCCTTGCCGAGGCCGGCCGCCGGCTCGCCGGCTGACCCGGCTCACCCAGACAACGAAGTGTTCGTAGAACAGAGAGTAGGGAAGAAATGACGGAGCTTTCGATCCGTCCGGAGGAGATCCGCGACGCGCTGGCGAAGTACGTCGCCGACTTCCAGCCGGCGGCAGCCAGCAAGGAAGAGGTCGGCACCGTCGCTTCGGCCGGTGACGGCATCGCCCGGGTGACCGGGCTCCCGTCGGCGATGGCCAACGAGCTGCTCGAGTTCGAGGACGGCACCCGTGGTCTGGCACTGAACCTCGACGTCCGCGAGATCGGCGTCGTGATCCTCGGTGACTTCGCCGGGATCGAGGAGGGCCAGCCGGTACGCCGTACCGGCGAGATCCTGTCGGTGCCCGTGGGCGACGGCTTCATGGGCCGGGTCATCGACCCGCTCGGCAACCCGATCGACGGCCTGGGCGAGATCGACTCCCAGGCGCGCCGCGCGCTGGAGCTGCAGGCGCCGACCGTGATGCAGCGCAAGTCGGTGCACGAGCCGCTGGCGACCGGCATCAAGGCGATCGACGCCCTGACGCCCATCGGCCGCGGTCAGCGCCAGCTCATCATCGGCGACCGCGCGACCGGCAAGACCACGATCGCGATCGACACGATCATCAACCAGAAGCAGAACTGGGAGACCGGCGACCCGACCAAGCAGGTCCGCTGCATCTACGTCGCGATCGGCCAGAAGGGCTCGACGATCGCGTCGGTGCGTGGCGCCCTCGAGGCGGCCGGCGCGCTGGAGTACACGACGATCGTGGCCTCACCGGCCTCCGACAGCGCGGGCTTCAAGTACCTCGCCCCGTACACCGGCTCGGCCATCGGCCAGGAGTGGATGTACGACGGCAAGCACGTGCTGATCATCTTCGACGACCTGACCAAGCAGGCCGAGGCCTACCGCGCGGTGTCGCTGCTGCTGCGCCGCCCGCCGGGCCGCGAGGCCTACCCGGGTGACGTGTTCTACCTGCACAGCCGGCTGCTCGAGCGCTGCGCGAAGCTGTCCGACGACCTCGGAGCCGGGTCGATGACCGGACTGCCGATCATCGAGACCAAGGCGAACGACGTCTCGGCGTACATCCCGACCAACGTCATCTCGATCACCGACGGGCAGATCTTCCTGCAGTCCGACCTGTTCGCGGCCAACCAGCGCCCGGCGATCGACGTCGGCGTGTCGGTCTCCCGTGTGGGTGGTGCGGCGATGACCAAGGCGATGAAGTCGGTCACCGGCTCGCTGAAGGTCGACTTGGCGCAGTTCCGCGCGATGGAGGCGTTCGCGATGTTCGCCTCCGACCTCGACGCGGCGTCGCGCCAGCAGCTCGACCGCGGCTCGCGGCTGATGGCCCTGCTCAAGCAGCCGGCGTACTCGCCGTACCCGCTGCCCGAGATGACCGTCTCGCTGTGGGTCGGCACCACCGGTCGCCTGGACCGGGTGCCGGTCGAGGACGTGCTCCGGTTCGAGAACGAGTTCCTGGACTTCCTGCGCCGGTCCCACGCCGGCATCCTGGACGGGATCCGGGAGTCCAACGCCTTCGACGACGACACCGCCAGCTCGCTGGAGAAGGCCTACGACTCCTTCCTCGACCAGTTCGAGACCGCCGAGGGCAAGTCGATCAAGCCCGGCACCGAGGCCCAGGTCGACCCCGTCACGGATGACGAGCTCGAGCAGGAGCAGATCGTCAAGCAGAAGAGGTCCTAGGCATGGCCGTATCGCTGCGTGAGTACCGCGCACGGATCAAGTCGACCGAGTCGATGAAGAAGATCACGCGTGCCATGGAGCTCATCGCTGCGTCCCGGATCATCAAGGCGCAGCAGCGGGCCCAGCAGGCCGCGCCGTACGCCCGCGAGCTGACCCGCGCGGTCTCGGCGCTGGCGACGTACTCCGACGTCGACCACCCGCTGACCACCGAGCCGGAGAACCCGACCAAGGCGGCGGTGCTGATCATCACCAGCGACCGCGGCCTGGCCGGCGCCTACTCCTCGAGCGTGCTCAAGGAGGGCGAGCGGCTGGCCGAGCGCCTGCGGGCCGAGGGCAAGCAGATCACGACGTTCATCGCCGGCCGGAAGGGCGAGGCGTACTACCGCTTCCGCAACCGCCCGGTGAAGGACACGTGGACCGGCTTCTCCGACCAGCCGGCGTACGACAACGCCCGTGAGATCGGCGCGGCCCTGATCGACGCGTTCGTCGACGAGAGCGACGAGGGCGTCGACGAGGTGCACATCGTCTATACGCGCTTCCGCTCGATGCTGGTGCAGGAGCCGCACAGCGTGCGGATGCTGCCGCTGGAGGTCGTCGAGGGTGAGGAGAAGCCCGACGCCGACGAGGTGCTGCCGCTCTACGAGTTCGAGCCCGAGCCGGACGCGGTGCTCGACGCGCTGCTGCCGCGCTACGTGCAGAGCCGGATCTACTACGCGTTGCTGCAGGCCTCCGCGTCGGAGCTGGCCGCGCGCCAGAAGGCGATGAAGTCGGCGACGGACAACGCCGACGAGCTGATCAAGAAGTTCACCCGTATCGCCAACCAGGCCCGCCAGGCCGGTATTACCCAGGAAATCAGCGAGATCGTCGGAGGCGTCAACGCGCTCGCCGACGCACAAGCCGCCAATGAATGAGGCTGTGAGTGAGCTACCTGAAAGCCTCCAGACAGACCAAGCCAAAAGCCGGGAGTGAGTGAGACATGACTGCCACCATCAACGAGAACGCCACGGCTGGGGCCGAGGGCGCCAACACCGGGCGGATCGCCCGCGTCATCGGCCCGGTGGTCGACATCGAGTTCCCCACCGACTCGATGCCGGAGATGTACAACCTGCTCGAGACCGAGCTGACGCTCGCCGGGGAGACCAAGAAGCTCTCGCTCGAGGTCGCCCAGCACATCGGTGAGGGCATGGTCCGCGCGATCTCCCTACAGCCGACCGACGGCCTGGTCCGCGGAGCGACGGTCACCGACACCGGCGCGCCGATCACGGTGCCCGTCGGCGACGCGACCCTCGGCCACGTCTTCAACACCCTCGGCGAGTGCCTCAACCTCGAGGAGGGCGAGAAGCTCGAGGTCAAGGAGCGCTGGGGCATCCACCGCAAGGCGCCGGCCTTCGACCAGCTCGAGTCCAAGACGCAGATGTTCGAGACCGGCATCAAGGTCATCGACCTGCTGACGCCGTACGTGCAGGGCGGCAAGATCGGCCTGTTCGGTGGCGCCGGCGTGGGCAAGACGGTGCTGATCCAGGAGATGATCGCCCGTGTCGCCAAGGACCACGGCGGTGTGTCGGTGTTCGCCGGTGTCGGCGAGCGCACCCGTGAGGGCAACGACCTCATCGTCGAGATGGAGGAGGCCGGCGTCATCGGCCAGACCGCCCTCGTCTTCGGCCAGATGGACGAGCCGCCGGGCACCCGTCTCCGGGTGGCCCTGTCGGCGCTGACGATGGCGGAGTACTTCCGCGACGTGCAGGGCCAGGACGTGCTGCTGTTCATCGACAACATCTTCCGGTTCACCCAGGCCGGCTCGGAGGTCTCGACGCTGCTCGGCCGGATGCCGTCCGCGGTGGGCTACCAGCCGAACCTCGCCGACGAGATGGGCACGCTCCAGGAGCGGATCACCTCGACGCGTGGTCACTCGATCACCTCGATGCAGGCGATCTACGTGCCTGCGGACGACTACACCGACCCGGCGCCCGCGACCACGTTCGCCCACCTCGACGCCACCACCGAGCTGTCGCGCGAGATCGCGTCGCTCGGCATCTACCCGGCGGTGGACCCGCTGACGTCGACCTCGCGGATCCTCGACGCCCAGTACATCGGGCAGGCGCACTACGACTGCGCGATCAGGATCAAGCAGATTCTGCAGCGCAACAAGGAGCTCCAGGACATCATCGCGATCCTCGGTGTCGACGAGCTCTCCGAGGAGGACAAGATCATCGTGTCCCGCGCCCGCCGGATCCAGCGGTTCCTCTCGCAGAACACCTACGTCGCCAAGCAGTTCACCGGCATCGAGGGCTCGACGGTCCCGGTCTCGGAGACCATCGAGGCGTTCAACAAGATCGCCGACGGTGAGTACGACCACGTCGCCGAGCAGGCGTTCTTCATGTGCGGCGGTCTGGACGACGTCGAGCGGAAGTGGGCCGAGATCCAGAAGGGTCTCTGATGGCATCGACGATGAAGGTCTCCCTCGTCGCGGCCGACCGCGAGGTCTGGTCCGGCGAGGCGACCGTCGTCAACGCGCGGACGCTGGCCGGCGAGATCGGCATCATGGCCAACCACACGCCGATCATGTCCGTGCTCGACGAGGGTCAGGTCGACGTGCGCACGGTGGACGACGGTCACTGGGTGGCCGCGATCGACGGCGGCTTCATCTCGGTGGCGAACAACGAAGTGCGGTTGTTGTGCGAGCATGCTGAGATCTCCTTCGAGAGCAACTACGAAGAGGCGAAGCGGTTGCTCGAGGAGGCGAAGGCACGGTCCATGGCAGCAGCGAACTGACGTTCGCCCGAGAGGGGCCCGATGAGCGGATGGCAGTGGCTGCTCGACTCAGCCGGTGTCGTGCTGCTCGTCGTCCTGGGCTACGGCCTGCTGCTCGTCGTACGCCGCAGGGTGCTGTCCCGCCACGGGGGCACCTTCGAGCTCTCCGTCCGCGTCCGGTCCTCACAGGCCGGGCGCGGTTGGGTTCTGGGCCTCGGTCGCTACCGCGACGGGCAGCTGGAGTGGTTCCGGATCTTCTCGCCCTCTCCCCGCCCGCGCCGCACCTGGCAGCGCTCGCAGCTGCACATCACCGGTCAGCGTGAGCCCTCGGGCCCCGAGTCCTTCGCGTTGTACGGCGGCCACGTGATCGTCGAGTGCAGCACTCCGGCCGGTCCCGCCGAGCTGGCGATGAGCTCCTCGGCGCTGACCGGGTTCTCGTCGTGGCTGGAGTCCGGTCCGCCGGGGTCGGACTGGGACCGCGGGCGCTGAGCGTTCGTCTGCCGGTCTGTGGCTGGCTGGCACCAGGTGACGTCCGGCCGATCCGCGGCGACTCCTACCGCTCGCCCCCCGGCACCCACAGCACGTCGCCGTTCTCGCGGTTCGCGTGCCGGGCCAGGATGAACAGCAGGTCGGAGAGCCGGTTGAGGTAGGTGATCGCGAGCTGGTTCATCGAGTCGGCGTACTCCGCCCAGGCGGTCCAGGCCGAGCGCTCGGCGCGCCGCACGACCGTGCGGGCGACGTGGAGCTGCGCGGCGGCCGGCGTGCCGCCGTTGAGGATGAAGGAGCGGAGCGCCGGGAGGTGCTCGTTGTACTCGTCGCACCAGCCCTCGAGACGGTCGACGTACTCCTGCTCGATCCGGAGCGGCGGGTGCGCCGGATCGGCGACGACCGGCGTGCACAGGTCGGCGCCGACGTCGAAGAGATCGTTCTGGACGTGGGTCAGCAGGGCGAGGACGTCGGCGTCGAGGCCGCCGGTCGCCAGCGCGACACCGATCTGGGCGTTCGCCTCGTCGACGTTCGCGTAGGCCTCCAGGCGGGGATCGGTCTTCGAGGTCGAGCTCATGTCGCCCAGACGCGTCTCGCCCGCGTCGCCGGTGCGGGTGTAGATCCGGGTGAGGTTGACCATGGCCCCACCCTAGTGCGGGCAAACGGGCGGCAGCGGGCTGGCTAGGGTGGCCTGTCGTGGAGAGCTTCCGGATCACCTCGGCGGGGCCGCGGGCGCAGCCGCTGACGGGCACCGTGCACGTCGGCGGGGCGAAGAACTCCGCGCTCAAGCTGATGGCCGCCGCCCTGCTCGCTCCCGGCACCAGCGTGATCAGCAACGTGCCGGACATCCTCGACGTCGAGGTGATGGGCCAGCTGCTGGAGCGGCTCGGGTGCCGCGTCGAGATCACGCACCCGGACGTCGACCCGACCAGGGCCTCCACGAGCGGCGTCGTCCGGATCGATGTGCCGGAGGAGCTGAGCTGGGAGGCCCCCTACGAGCTGGTACGCCGGCTCAGGGCGTCGATCGCCGTGCTGGGCCCGCTCGTCGCCCGCTGCCGCCGGGCCAGCGTCGCCCTGCCCGGCGGCGACGCCATCGGGTCGCGCGGGCTGGACATGCACATGGCGGGG
Source organism: Marmoricola sp. URHA0025 HA25 (assembly GCF_054059435.1). Classification (NCBI taxonomy): domain Bacteria; kingdom Bacillati; phylum Actinomycetota; class Actinomycetes; order Propionibacteriales; family Nocardioidaceae; genus Marmoricola; species Marmoricola sp. URHA0025 HA25. Next base: position 2,951,653 of record NZ_JBSSCD010000001.1, on the reverse strand, counting down.
CTGCGTGAGCTGGGCGCCGCGGTGCGGGTCGAGCACGGGCAGGTCGTCGCGGAGGTGCCCGACACCCTCGTGGGAGCCACCATGTGGCTGGACTTCCCGTCGGTCGGGGCGACCGAGAACCTCCTGATGGCCGCGGTGCTGGCGAAGGGCACCAGCGAGATCGACAACGCCGCTCGCGAGCCCGAGATCGTCGACCTGTGCCGGATGCTCACGGCGATGGGCGCGCGGATCGACGGCATCGGATCCTCCACGCTGACCATCGAGGGTGTCGACCGGCTCTCGCCGGCGGAGCACGCGACCGTCACGGACCGGATCGTCGCCGGCACCTGGGCCTTCGCCGCCGCGATCGCGGGTGGCGAGGTCACCGTCGAGGGCGGCGAGCCCCGTCACCTGGACCTGGTCCTCGACAAGCTCGGCGACGCGGGCGCCGAGGTCTCCACCACGCCCGGCGGCTTCGCGGTGCGTGCCGACCGCCGGCTCCGGTCCTTCGACGTGGTGACGCTGCCGTTCCCCGGGTTCCCGACCGACCTGCAGCCGTTCGCGATGGCACTGGCCTCGGTGAGCGAGGGCACCGCGATGATCACCGAGAACGTGTTCGAGTCGCGGTTCATGTTCGCCCAGGAGCTCGCCCGGCTCGGCGCCGACCTGCACACCGACGGTCACCACGCCGTGGTCCGCGGGGTGCCGATGCTCTCCGGAGCACCGGTCGTCGCCCATGACATCCGCGCGGGCGCCGCACTCGTCCTGGCCGGCCTGGCCGGTCAGGGGGTCACGACGGTGACGGAGTCCCAGCACATCGACCGCGGCTACCCGTCGTTCGCGGAGGTGCTGGCCGGGCTCGGCGCCGACGTGGTGCGCGAGGCGTTCTGAGCACTTTGCGAGACCGGATCGGGCATTCCCGTCTCGGTCCTCGGACGCGGGGGGTTGAACCGGGCCGAATCAGGGCAAGGTGCTCATCGTGGGGCCGAGGAGGACGTGGCGCCCGCTTCTCCGGGAGGCTTGGATGCATGACCAGCTCGAACTCGCGACGGACGGCACCACGCTGCGGATCGGCGGTCAGCTGGACGTGCGCTGCATCACCGAGCTGCGCACTGCGGTCTACGACCACCTCGAGGCGCACTCCGGCCACGTCGTCCTGGACCTGTCCGAGGTCGAGTCGGCCGACCTGACCGTGCTGAAGATGCTGGCCGTCGCCAGCCGGTCGGCCAACCAGTCGGGCCACCGGGTGACCGTGCAGGACTGCCCCGACGGCGTACGCCGGCTGCTGCACCTCGCCCACCTGCGCGGACTGGTCACGGTGGAGTCGTCGGCCGACGAGGTCTCCGAGACCGCCTGACGCGGCGGCGACCCGCGCGCGGCGGCCGGTGTGATCTTTCCCGGAGTGAGACACTCCACATCCGATACCGGTCGGTAGCGGCACGTCCTACGCTCGGTCCATGAGTGCCCACGATGCCCCGCAGAAGCCGGTCAAGGACCGTCCCTGGGTGATGCGGACGTACGCCGGCCACAGCTCGGCCGCCGAGTCGAACAAGCTGTACCGGCGCAACCTCGCCAAGGGCCAGACGGGACTCTCGGTCGCCTTCGACCTGCCCACGCAGACCGGCTACGACCCGGACTCGCCGCTGAGCCGCGGCGAGGTCGGCAAGGTCGGCGTGCCGATCCCGCATCTCGGCGAGATGCGGCACCTGTTCGAGGACATCCCGCTGGTGGAGATGAACACCTCGATGACGATCAACGCCACCGCGATGTGGCTGCTCGCGCTCTACCAGGTGGTCGCCGAGGAGCAGAACCCCGGCGTCGACCCCAAGGAGGTGCACGCGCAGCTCGCGGGCACCACCCAGAACGACATCATCAAGGAGTACCTCTCCCGGGGGACCTACGTCTTCCCGCCGGAGCACTCGCTGCGGCTCACTTCGGACACCATCGCCTACACGGTGAACAACATCCCGAAGTGGAACCCGATCAACATCTGCAGCTACCACCTGCAGGAGGCCGGCGCGACGCCCACGCAGGAGCTCGCCTTCGCGCTGTGCACGGCGATCGCGGTCCTCGACGCCGTGCGCGACTCCGGCCAGGTCGCTCCGGAGGACTTCGACAAGGTGGTCGGCCGGATCTCCTTCTTCGTCAACGCCGGCGTGCGGTTCGTCGAGGAGATGTGCAAGATGCGGGCGTTCGTGGCGCTCTGGGAGGAGATCACCTCCGAGCGCTACGGCGTGAAGGACGAGAAGATGCGCCGCTTCCGGTACGGCGTACAGGTGAACTCGCTCGGCCTGACCGAGGCCCAGCCGGAGAACAACGTCCAGCGGATCGTGCTCGAGATGCTCGGCGTGACGCTGTCGAAGAACGCCCGCGCGCGCGCCGTGCAGCTGCCTGCGTGGAACGAGGCGCTCGGCCTGCCCCGCCCCTGGGACCAGCAGTGGTCCCTGCGGCTCCAGCAGGTGCTCGCCTACGAGTCGGACCTGCTGGAGTACGACGACATCTTCGACGGCTCCACGGTGATCGAGGCGAAGGTCCAGCAGATGGTGGCCGAGGCCCGCGCCGAGATCGACCGGATCCAGGCGATGGGCGGAGCCGTCGTCGCCGTCGAGTCCGGCTACATGAAGCAGGCGCTGGTCAGCTCCCACGCCGCGCGCCGGGGCCGCATCGAGAGCGGCGAGGACATCGTCGTCGGGGTGAACAGGTACGAGACCACCGAGGTGTCGCCGCTGACCGCCGACCTCGACGCCGCGATCCAGACCGCCGATCCGGAGGCCGAGCGCGGGGCGATCGCCTCGGTCGAGGCGTGGAAGGCCGAGCGCGACGAGGGCGAGGTCCGGGACGCCCTCGAGGCGCTCGCGACCGACGCCAAGACCGGCGCCAACCTCATGACGGCGACGCTCCGTGCGGCCCGGGCCGGGGCGACGACCGGTGAATGGGCGGACTCGCTGCGGGCCGTGTTCGGCGGGTTCCGGGCGCCGACCGGAGTGGCAGGCGCCGTGGGCGTTGCCGAGGCCGGTGCGGAGCTGACCCGCGTTCGCGAGAGCGTGCGGGCCACCAGTGAGGAGCTCGCCGGCAACGCCGGTGGACGGCTGCGCCTGCTGGTCGGGAAGCCGGGTCTCGACGGGCACTCGAACGGCGCCGAGCAGGTCGCCGTACGCGCGCGCGACGCCGGCTTCGAGGTCGTCTACCAGGGCATCCGCCTCACCCCCGAGCAGATCGTCTCCGCAGCTGTCGCAGAGGACGTGCACTGCGTGGGCCTGTCGATCCTGTCCGGCTCGCACATGGAGCTGGTCCCCGATGTGCTCGACCTGATGAAGAAGGAAGGCCTCGACGACGTCCCGGTGATCGTGGGCGGGATCATTCCCGACTCCGACGCCAGGCGGCTCCTCGACCTCGGGGTGGCTGCGGTGTTCACACCGAAGGACTTCAGCCTCACCGAGGCCATGGCCGGCATCGTCCGCGCGATCCGGAAGGCCCGCGACCTCCCCGTCTGAGCCGACGCCGATCCTCTCCGAGGTTCGCCTGTCGCGAGCCCTGCGGCTCGGTAGCATCAGCCGTCGGGTTGAGGGGCCCGCGGTTGGCACGGACAGGGGAGTCTGATGGACACGGACTCAGGGGAGCGCGCACGTCCAGCGGTGCTGGGCGGGCTGCTGGAGGCTGCCCCCGACGCGATGGTGGTGATCGATGCCGAGGGCGGCATCGTGATGGCCAACGCCCAGGCGGACGGGATGTTCGGGTATGCCGCTGGGGACCTGATCGGCAGGTCCATCGACGTGCTGGTCCCGGCGGGCGTGCAGTCGGCGCACCGCCGGCACCGTGAGGCGTACGTCGCGGACCCGCACCTGCGGCCGATGGGCTCGGGCCACGACCTGCAGGCCCGCCGCAAGGACGGCTCGGAGTTCCCGGTCGAGATCTCGCTCGCTCCACTGCACACGGACGACGGCCTGCTGGTCTCCGCCGCGGTCCGCGACGTCACCCGCAAGCGGCAGGAGGAGCGGCTCTTCCGCGGCTTGCTGGAGGCCGCTCCCGACGCCATGGTCATCGTGGACTCCCAGGGCCGCATCGTGCTGGTCAACGCCCGGGTCGAGGAGTGGTTCGGCTACCACCGTGACGAGCTGGTCGGCCAGTCGGTGGAGCTGCTCGTCCCCGACCGGTTCTCGGGGATGCACGTCACGTTCCGTTCCGGGTACGTCTCCCAGCCGCAGACGCGTCCCATGGGCCTGGCCGGCGACCTCCACGCCCGCCGCAAGGACGGGTCGGAGTTCCCGGTGGAGATCTCGCTCGCACCCCTGGAGACGGACACCGGCCTCCTGGTCTCGGCGGCCGTGCGCGACATCAGCGAGCGCCGTCGTACCCAGGAGGAGGCCGAACGGATCAAGGACGAGTTCTTCGCCACGGTCTCGCACGAGCTGCGCACGCCGCTGACCTCGATGCTCGGCTACAGCGAGCTGATGGCCGACCTCGAGGAGCTGAGTCCCCAGGGCAAGCGCTTCCTCCAGGTGATCGCCCGCAGCGCCGAGCGCGAGCTCCGGCTCGTCGACGACCTGCTCACGCTCGTTGCGATCGAGGACACCGGCCTCTCGATCCGCGCCCACCTGAACGACCTCGAGACGATCGTCCGCGACGCGGTCGAGGCCGCCCGCCCGCGGGCGGCGGAGGTGGGGATCAGGCTGACGGTCGAGATCCCCGGCTTTCCCGTGCAGGTGGAGGTCGACCGCGACCGGGTGGGGCAGGCGATCGACAACCTGCTCTCGAACGCGATCAAGTTCACTCCTGCCGGCGGGGAGGTGCGGGTCCAGCTGCGCAGCCGTGAGGGCTTCGGCGAGGTGGACGTGACCGACTCGGGCGACGGAGTGCGCGAAGCGGACGCCGCGCGGATCTTCGAGCGGCTCTACCGCTCCGGCTCGGCGATCGCCCAGCAGATCCCCGGTGCGGGGCTCGGGCTCACCATCGCGCTCGCGATCGCCGAGGCCCACGGCGGCAGCCTCGCGCTCGTCCGCAGCGAGTCGACCGGGGCCACCTTCCAGATGACGATCCCGCTGGCCTGAGGGCCTTCGGCGCCAGGAAGCCGCGTCCCTGCGCGAGGGGCGCGGCTCCGGCTCGGTGCGACTCGGGTCCGGCTGGCGGTCAGTCGTTGGGCGGGGCAGCCGAGATCGCCTCGACCAGCTCGCCGACCTTGTCCTCCGGGAGGTGCTTGGCCACGTCGGCCTGGCTGACGATGCCGATGAGCGTGTGCCCGTCGATGACCGGCAGGCGGCGTACGTTGTGCTGCCGCATCGTGTGCAGGATCTCCTCGACGCTGTCGTCCGCGCCGATCGTCACCGGCTTGCCCTGCGCGAGCGACTCGACCGTGGTCGTCTTCGGGTCGCCGCCCTCCGCGATGCACCGCACGACGATGTCGCGGTCGGTGATCATGCCCTTGAGACGGTCGTCCTCGCCGCAGATCGGCAGCGCCCCGACCTCGAGGTCACGCATCCTCTTCGCCGCGTCGGCCAGCGTGTCGGTGGCCTTCGCGCACTCCGCGCCGCCGGTCATGATCTCGCGTGCGGTCGTCATCATGCCTCCTTGCCTCGGTTGCGGGTCTCACCTCGGGTCGTACCCGAGGGATGAGGCCCCATTCCGGCGGGGGCGGACGGATCGGTCGGTCAGAAGAGCCGCTCGGTGGGGTCGTCGAGGCCGCGGAGCGCGTCGTAGTCGACCACCGCGCAGGCGATGCCTCGGTCCACGGCGAGGACCCGGGCCTGCGGCTTGATCTCCTGGGCGGCGAAGATGCCGCGCACCGGGGTGAGCAGCGGGTCGCGGTTGAGCAGCTCCAGGTAGCGGGTGAGCTGCTCGACTCCGTCGATGTCGCCGCGGCGCTTGATCTCGACGGCCACCGACCTGCCGTCGGCGTCGCGGCACATCAGGTCGACGGGGCCGATCGCGGTCGGGTACTCCCGGCGTACGAGCGTGAGGCCGGGGGAGAGGCTCGCGGGGTGGTCGGCCAGCAGCTCCTGGAGGTGCTTCTCGACCCCGTCCTTCTGCAGGCCGGGATCGACTCCGAGGTCGTGGGTCGAGTCGTGCTGGATCTCCTCGATCAGGATCCGCAGGGTGTCGTCGTTCTTGCCGGTCACCACCCACTCGACGCGCTCGTCGGAGGAGATCTCCTGGACCGAGCACGGCGGGCTCATCCAGTTGAGCGGCTTGTAGGAGCCGCCGTCGGAGTGGATCAGGACCGACCCGTCCGACTTGAGCATCAGCACCCGGGTGGCCATCGGGAGATGTGCGGACAGCCTGCCCGCGTAGTCGACCTGGCAGCGGGCAACGACGAGTCTCACGAGCGGAGAATCTACCCGGCCCGGCGCTTGTGCGGTGGCTGGCTGTCAGCTCCTGACAGCCAGCCACCGCACAGCGGCGCGACGTGACCGACGCCACAGCCCGAGTCGTGGAATCGCAGGCTACTGATGGGTAGCAAGATGCGATCCTCCCGGCATGACCCCTCCCGAGCAGATCGCCCGCACCCTGGTGCTGCCCTACCTGAACCACGCCGTGCGCATGTACGAGACCGCCTACGCCTCCCGCGGCGACATCGACGCGGCGATGCGGTTCGGCTGCGGCTACCCCGCAGGACCGCTTGCGATGCTCGACGAGCTCGGGCCGGCGACGGTGCGCGACGAGCTCGCCGCTCGCTTCGCCGTGACCGGTGACAACCTCCACAAGCCCGCCGACCTGCTGGAGAAGGTGGTCGCCGAGGGCCGGACCTTCGCCGACGAGCCCTCCGGGGCAGACGCGGCCGAGCCCCAACTGCGGCACGTCATCGACAAGGTCGGCGTGGTCGGCACCGGCACGATGGCGTCGGGCATCGTCGAGGTGTTCGCCAAGAGCGGGTACGACGTCCTGTACGTCGGCCGCACCGACGACAAGGTGTCCGGCGTACGCGCCGCGATCGAGAAGTCGCTGGACAAGGCGATCTCGCGCGGCAAGCTGGACGAGGCCACCAAGGCCGAGGTGCTCGGTCGCCTGACCGGATCCACCTCGCGCGAGGACCTGGCCGACGTCGACCTGGTCGTCGAGGCCGTCGCCGAGGACCTCGCCGTGAAGACGCAGCTGTTCGGCGACCTGGACCGGATCTGCAAGGCGACCGCGATCCTCGCCACCACCACCTCGTCGCTGCCGATCACCGAGTGCGCGAGTGCCACCGCCCGGCCCGAGTCCGTCATCGGCATGCACTTCTTCAACCCGGCGCCGGTGATGAAGCTCGTCGAGGTCGTCACCACCGAGCTCACCGCGCCCGAGGTCGACGAGTCCGTGCGCGCGCTGTGTGCACGGGTCGGCAAGGTGGCGGTGTCCTGCGGCGACCGCGCCGGCTTCATCGTCAACGCGCTGCTGTTCCCCTACCTCAACGACGCCGTGACGCTGCTCGAGTCCGGTGCCCACGACCTGGCGACGATCGACAGCGCGGTCAAGGAGCACGCGGGCTTCCCGATGGGACCCTTCGAGCTCCTCGACGTGGTCGGCAACGACGTCTCGCTGGCCATCCAGAAGGAGCTGTACGCCGAGTTCAAGGAGCCCGGGTTCGCCCCGGCCCCGATGCTCGAGCGGCTCGTCGCCGAGGGCCACCTCGGGCGGAAGACCGGAAAGGGCTTCCACGACTACCGCTGATCACCGGGCGCTGGCCTCGATGACCCCGCCGTGAGCGCCGTGCCATCATGCGGGGCATGACCACTGGAGCACCCGAGCGGACCCCGCGGACCTTCAAGACGATCGGCGTCATCGGCCTGGGCACCATGGGTGCGGGCATCACCGAGGTCTTCGCACGCACCGGCTACGACGTGGTCGGCGTCGAGCTCAACGACGAGACGCTGGACCGTGGGCGCGCCCACCTCGACCACTCCACCGCGCGAGCAGTGGCGCGCGGCAAGCTGAGCGAGGACGACCGCGCCGCCCTGCTGGGCCGGATCACGTTCACCACGGACCTTGCCGACATCAAGGGCGCCGACCTGGTCATCGAGGCCGTGGTGGAGTCGCCCGACGTCAAGAAGGACCTCATCCGCCGGCTGGACGACGTCGTCCGCGACGACGCCGTCATCGCGACCAACACCTCCTCGCTCTCGGTCACCGACCTGAGCACCGCGAACTCGCAGCCCGGACGCGTCGTGGGGATCCACTTCTTCAACCCCGCGCCGGTGCAGAACCTCGTGGAGGTGGTGCGCACCGTGGTCACCGAGCCGGACGTGCTGGAGGACGTGGCGGCGCTGGTGCAGGCGGTCGGGAAGAACCCGGTGATCTGCGGTGACAAGGCGGGCTTCATCGCCAACACGCTGCTCTTCGGCTACCTCAACCACGCCGTGTCGATGTACGAGGGCCGCTACGCCACCCGCGAGGACATCGACGCCGCGATGCGCTTCGGCTGCGGCTACCCGATGGGACCGCTCGCGCTGCTGGACCTGATCGGCCTCGACACGGCGTACGAGATCCTCGAGACGATGTACCGGCAGGGACGCGATCGGCTGCACGCGCCCGCCCCGATCCTCAAGCAGATGGTGACCGCAGGCATGCTCGGGCGGAAGAGCGGCCGCGGCTTCTACACCTACGAGGAGCCGGACAGCCCGGTCGTCGTGGCCGACGAGCGGACCCCGTCCGCCGACGACAAGCCGCAGCTTCGCCACGACATCGCCACGGTGGGCGTCGTCGGCACCGGCACCATGGCGACCGGCATCGTCGAGGTGTTCGCCAAGGCCGGGTACGACGTCGTGTACGTCGGCCGGTCCGACGCGAAGGTCGACGGGGTCCGTACGACGATCGAGCGGTCCCTCGACAAGGCGATCCAGCGCGGCAAGCTGGAGGAGTCCAAGCGCGACGAGGTGCTCGGCCGGCTGACCGGCACGACCAGCCTCGACGACCTCTCGCAGGTCGACCTCGTGGTCGAGGCGATCGCCGAGGACCTCAACGTGAAGACCACGCTGTTCGAGAACCTCGACGAGATCTGCAAGGCGGGCGCGATCCTGGCGACCACGACGTCGTCGCTGCCCGTGATCGCGTGCGCACGGGCGACGAGCCGTCCGGGCGACGTGATCGGGATGCACTTCTTCAACCCGGCGCCGGTGATGAAGCTGGTGGAGATCGTCTCCACGGTCTCGACCAGCGACGAGGTCGCCGAGACGACCCGGGCACTGTGCTCCGCGATCGGCAAGGTGCCGGTCTCGTGCGGCGACCGGGCCGGGTTCATCGTCAACGCGCTGCTGTTCCCCTACCTCAACGACGCGATCAAGATGCTCGAGGCGCACTACGCGACCGCCGACGACATCGACACCGCGATGAAGCAGGGCTGTGCGCTGCCGATGGGTCCCTTCGAGCTGCTCGACGTCGTCGGCAACGACGTGTCCCTGGCGATCCAGCGCGAGCTCTACCTGGAGTTCCGCGAGCCCGGCTTCGCGCCGGCGCCGCTCCTGGAGCACCTGGTCACGGCCGGCTACCTCGGCCGCAAGACCAGGCGGGGGTTCCGGGACTACTCGGGGTCCTGAGGGTTTCGACAGGCTCGACCACCGGCGTGGTCGGGCCCGGCGAAGGCCCTCAGGAGCCGCCCGTAGGCTTGCGACATGGGTCTCCTCGTCATGCTGGCGATCGGCGGGCTGGTCGTCTGGCTGGTGGTCCGGAACAACAAGCGCAAGGCCCTGGAGCGCAAGGCCGCCGAGCTGGAGCCGGTCAAGAAGCTCGCCTTCGAGGACGTCACGGCGCTCGGTGAGGAGCTCCAGCGGCTCGACCTCGAGCTGGCCGGTCGCGCGCTCACCGATGACGGAGAGCGAGCGGACTACCAGCGCGCCCTGGACGCCTACGAGAGCGCGAAGGCGGCCGCCGACCGGATGGACCAGCCCGACGACGTCAAGCACGTCACCGAGATCATCGAGGACGGCCGCTACGCGATGGCCTGTGTCCGGGCGAGGGTCTCCGGTGAGGCACTCCCGACGAGGCGACCGCCGTGCTTCTTCGACCCGCGGCACGGGCCGTCGGCCGAGGACCTCGCCTACACCCCGCCGGGCGGCACAGTTCGCGACGTGCCGGCGTGTGCCCTCGACGCCGAGCGGGTGCGCGCGGGCGCGGAGCCGGACATCCGCAAGGTGATGGTGGGATCCCGGCGGGTGCCCTACTGGCAGGGCGGGCCGGCGTACCAGCCGTATGCGCGGGGCTACTTCGGCGGCTTCGGGCCGATGGACTGGATCTTCATGGGCTTCATGTTCGAGGGCCTCGGCGACGGCCTGGGAGCACTCGCCGGCGGGCTGGGTGAGGGGATCGGCGCGATCGGCGACGGTGTCGGTGACGGGATCGGCTCGATCTTCGACGGCATCGGGGACATGTTTGATTTTTAGGAGGCGCGCCAGCGCCGGAGAAAAATCAAACCATCCAGCACCGCGACTTCCTCGGGCGCGAGCCCGAGTTCCCCGAGACGAGCAAGAGCTGCTCACGAAGATCGGGCGAAGCCCGATGCACGAGACCGACCACAGCAGCCTGAAACACTGACTCCGTGACTTCTGAGGCGAGCCTCCACACCACCACGATCGGCGACCACGGGTCACCGATCGTCTTCCTGCACGGTCTCTTCGGCCAGGGCAAGAACTGGACGCAGATCGCCAAGGCCCTCGCCGGGGAGCATCGGGCCCTGCTCGTGGACCTGCCGCACCACGGTCGGTCGCCGTGGGAGGAGCACTTCGACTTCCTCGAGATCGCCGACCAGGTCGCGGGCGTGCTGCCCGCCGACGAGCCGGTGGCGCTCGTCGGGCACTCGCTGGGTGGCAAGGTCGCGATGGTGCTCGCGCTGCGCCACCCCGAGCTCGTCGAGCGGCTCTGTGTGGTCGACGTGTCCCCGGTCGCCTACCGCACGGCAGACGAGTTCGCCGGCTACATCGCGGCGATGCAGCGCCTCGACCTTGACGCGCTGCGGCAGCGCAACGACGCAGACGAGGAGCTCGAGGAGGCGGTGCCCAACACCACCGTGCGCGGCTTCCTGCTGCAGAACCTCCGCCGCGAGGCCGACTCCTGGCGGTGGCAGGTCAACCTCGACGTCCTCGGTGACGAGCTCGCGGAGCTGACCGACTGGCCGGAGGACCGCCTGACCGGCGTGTCGCCGTACCAGGGCCCGGTGCTCTGGATCGCGGGCGCGCGCTCGGACTACGTCCAGGAGGAGTACGCCGGGGCGATGGACCGCTGGTTCCCCGGCAACCGGCGCGTCACGATCAAGAACGCCGGGCACTGGGTGCACTCCGAGCAGCCCGAGGTCTTCGTCGAGGTGCTGCGCCGGTTCGTGGACCGGGTGCCTACCGACTGACGACGCGCTGCCGGCTGCGGTAGGCCGCGACGGCGTTGCGGTTGCCGCAGGCGGTCGAGCAGAACTTGCGGGAGCGGTTCCGTGAGAGGTCGAGGACGACGCCGTCGCAGTCAGCGTCGGCGCACACCGAGAACCGGGACATCTCGTCGGCCCGGATCACGTCGACCATCGCCATCGCCGTCTCGACCATGATCCTGGTCTCGAGCGGCGCGTCCGGCCCGATCGCGTGGATGTGCCAGTCGATGTCGCCGTGGCGGACCAGCTGGGGCACCGCCCGGGCGTCGGCCAGCATCTGGTTGACGGTGGCGACGGCCTCGTCGCGACTGCTGCCGAACAGGGCGCGCAGCGGCGCCCGGAGCGCCCGCACGGCGTCGAGCTCGGCCTGCGTGTGGGTGTGCGAGCCGGTGTAGACCCAGCGCACGAAGAACCGGTCGAGGTCCTCGACGGCGGCCATGGTGTCCGGGTCGAGCCCTGAGTTCGCCAGCTCGACGGCAGCCAGGAGGGCCGCCTCGGTGTCATGAGTGAAAATCACGTTGACACCTTACCAAGGCCAGCCGTAACGTCACGACTCATGGACGCAATCACTCATGACACCGGTCGTGCGCGAATCGCCGGGCTGTGGCTGGCCGTCCTTTCCGCGGGCTCGTTCGGGCTCTCCGGCTCGCTGGCCAGCGGGCTGATGGACGCCGGCTGGAGTGCCGGTGGCGCGGTCGTGGCCCGGGTCGGCCTGGCCGCGGTGGTGCTGCTCGTGCCGGCCTGGGCCGTGCTCGACGGCCGCTGGCACCTGCTCCGGGCCGACGCGCACGTCGTCGCGGCGTACGGAGTCTTCGCCGTGGGCGGCGCGCAGTTCGCCTACTTCAGTGCGGTCAGGCACATGGACGTCGGCGTCGCCCTGCTGATCGAGTACACCGCTCCGGTCACCGTCGTCTGCTGGATGTGGCTCCGGCACACGCAGCGTCCCGGCCGGATCACGCTGGTCGGTGCCGTGATCGCCGCGATCGGGCTCGTCCTGGTGCTCGACCTGCTCTCGGGCGCCGACCTCAGCACGATCGGGGTCGCGTGGGCGCTGGTCGCGATGATCGGCGCCGCGGTGTACTTCGTGCTGTCCGCCGGCGAGTCCGACCTGCACCCGCTGGTGCTCGCGGACGCCGGGCTTTGGCTCGCCACGGTGGTGCTGCTGCTGGCCGGTGCCGTCGGTGCGATCCCGGTGGAGATGAGCACCGCGACCGTCCGGTTCGACGCCGCTGCCGTGCCGTTCTGGCTGCCGGTGCTCGCCCTCGGCGTCGTCACGGCGGCGATCGCCTACGTCAGCGGCATCGCCGCGTCGCGCCGGCTCGGCCCGCGACTGGCGTCCTTCGTGGCGCTGCTGGAGGTGCTCTCCGGGCTGCTCTTCGCGTGGCTGCTGCTCCACCAGGTGCCCGGGCTCGTGCAGGTGGTGGGCGGGGCCCTCGTCCTGGCCGGGATCATCGTGGTGAAGCTGGGAGAGCCCGCGTCCTTGGCGGCCGACGGGCCCGGTGACGCTGCGCGCGCTAGCTGTACCCGGCCATGACGTGGGTAGCGGGCGTGGCGGCTTGAACGGGTGAGAACCCCCGAATGGGATGTGGCTTGTCTAAGGCCCACTCCAACCCGGAGGTTCTCGTGTCCCACAGTAGTGCCCGCACCACGTTCCAAGGCCGGCTGCTGATCGTTCAGCGGCATCGAGCCGGTTGGCCCCAAGCCCACATCGCGGCAGCGATGGGCGTCTCGCGCAAGTGTGTGAAGACCTGGCTCGACCGGTTCGCCGCGGAGGGTGAGTCTGGTTTGCGCGACCGGTCTTCACGGCCGCATCGGTCTCCGACCAGGACCAGTCCAGCGGTGGAGGCCGCGATCGTCGAGGTTCGGCACCGGGAGCGACGGGGTCCCGACTGGATCGGCGCCGAGCTCGGTGTCCCGGCTCGGACGGTTTCTCGTGTGCTGGCCCGCCATCAGGTGCCGAAGCTGGCAGCGTTGGATCCGATCACCGGGGAGGTGATCCGGGCCAGCAAGGCCACCGCCGTCCGCTACGAACGGGCCTATCCAGGTGCGTTGGCGCACATGGATGTGAAGAAGCTCGGCCGGATCCCCGACGGCGGCGGTTGGCGCGTCCATGGCCGTGGCATACCCCGCGACCGGACCAATGGACCCGGATTCGACTACGTCCACGCACTGGTCGACGACCACTCCCGGCTTGCCTACTCCGAGATCCACGCAGACGAGAAGGGCACCACCTGCGCTGGGTTCCTGGCCCGAGCGCTGGACTACTTCGCGACCCACGGCATCACCGCAGTCGAGGAGCTGATGACCGACAACGCCTGGGCCTACCGCTACTCGTTGCGCGAGATCTGTGCTGTTCGCGGCATCAGACAGCTCTTCATCCGCCCTCACTGCCCGTGGCAAAACGGGAAGGTCGAGCGCCTCAACCGCACCCTGCTCACCGAGTGGGCATACCGCCAGGTGTTCCTCAGCAACGACGAGCGAGCCGCCGCTCTTGCGCCCTGGCTCGAGCACTACAACACTTGCCGCCGTCACAGCGCGCTCGGAGGACTCCCACCTATCAGCCGTCTGCGACCAACCTGATGGCCAAGTACAGCTAGCGCGCGTCCTGCCGCCTGACCCAGACCTCGCGCACGATCAGCAGGACCGCGGCGGCCGTGGGGATCGCGAGCAGTGCGCCGACCACGCCGAGCAGGGCCGCGCCGACGAGCGCGGCGATCACGGTCAGGGCGCCGGGGATCTCCACCGACCGGGACATCACCCGCGGGTAGATGATGTAGTTCTCGATCTGCTGGTACGCCACGTAGAAGATCACGCTGGCGATGCCCATCTTCGGGTCGGTCGCGAAGGCGATGGCGCAGACGATGATCGCGCCCAGCGTCGCGCCGATCATCGGGATCACGTCGAGCAGCGCGACCACGAGGGCCAGCGCCACGGCGTACTCCGCGAGCCCGATGACGACCAGGAAGACCAGCGTGCTGATCCCGGCACACAGCGCGATGATGAAGGCGCCGGAGACGTAGCCGCCGATGCTCCGCACGATCTGGTCGCCCAGCCTGCTGACCCGGTCGCGCCGCGAGGCCGGGGCGAGCTGGTACATCGCGGTCTTGATCTTCGGCAGCGCGGCCAGGAAGTAGAGCGTCAGCACCACGACCACGAAGACGTTGCCGAGCAGCGAGAGCACCTTGAGGCCGACGTTCAGCGCGCCACCGAAGACGGTCTTGGCCAGGTCGCCGGACGCGATGTAGTCCTTCGCCTTGTCGACCAGGTCGTACTGGTCGTTGAGGTCCTGGATCTGCTTGTTGTGGGTGAGCTGGTCGAGCCAGCCGGGCGCGTTGTCGGTGATGGTGGTGATCTGGTCCGTCACCACCGGGACGATCGCGATGATGAACAGCGCGAGCGCGACGAGCACGCCGGAGATCACCACGAGCAGTGCCCAGGGCCGCTTCAGTCCACGGCCCATGAAGTACTCGACGATCGGGTTCAGGCCGGCGGCCAGGAACATCGCGACGAGCACGAGGATCAGCACCGAGCCGATCTGCAGGAAGCGGGTCGCCAGCCAGTAGGCCACGAACAGCCCGAGACCGCCGAGCAGGCCCACGTAGAAGGGCGTGTGCTCCAGCGGCGGGCCGGGCTCACCGTACGGCGAGGACACCGTCTCCGCGTCGGCGGTCTGCTCCGGCACGGACTCGTCGGTCATGCCGGGAACCTACCGAACTACTGCACCTCGTCGTCGGACGCGGCACCGGCAGCGGGCTCGGCGAGCGCGGCCGCGGCAGCCTCGTCGTCAGCGCCGTCGTCCTGGCCGAAGCCGGAGACGACGTCCTTGAGGGCCGCCAGCTGGGACACGATGCCGTCGCGGCGGCGCGACAGCCGGTCCACCTCGGCCTTGATCGTGCCGAGCTCGCGCTCGGCGTCGGCGCGGCCGCTCGACCGGAGGCTCTCGGCGTCCTTCTTCGCGGCGCTCACCATCTGCTCGGCCTCGCGCCTCGCCTTGGAGAGCGCGTGCTCGGCCTCGGTGGCGGCAGACTCGCGGAGCTCGTTGGCGGAGCGGGTCGCCTCGCGCGCACGGTCCTCGGCGGCGTTGGCGCGAGCCTCTGCCTCCTCGACGAGTCGCTGGGTCTCCGCGGTCGCGGTGCCGTGGTGCTCGGCGGCCTCGCGGGCCAGCCGCTCGCGCTCGACGGCCAGGGAGCGCCGCGCCTCCTGGACCTCGCGGTCGACTGCCGCCCGGAGCTGCTCGGCGTCGCGGGTGGCGCTGATCCGCTCGGCATTGGCGGCCTGCTCGGTGGCCAGCCGCAGCTGCTCGGCCTCGCGCTTGGCCGCCGCGAGGTGGTCGTCGGCGTCGGCCTTCAGCCGGCGGCGCTCCGCGTCGATCTCCTTCATCGTGCGGGCCCGCAGCTCGTCGAGCTCGGCGAGCTGGGCCAGCCGCATGTCGTCGGCGTCCCGCTCGGCCCTCGCCCTGATCGCCTCGGCGTCGCGGTCGGCCTGGACGCGCACCTCCGCCACCTGGGCGTTCGCCTGGTGCAGCACCTCGGCTGCCTGCTCCTCGGCGAGGCGGAGCATCTCGCTGGCCTTGCCGCCGAGGCCGGCGTACGACGGTGCCTCGTTCTCGGCCAGCTTCTCGCGCAGCTCGCCGACCTGGGCCTCGAGCGCCTTGAGCTTGCCCTGGGCCTCGTTCAGGCTCGCGATCAGGCCGGCCTTCTCGGCGGCCACGGTGCGCAGGTGCCGGTCGACCGCGTCCTTGTCGTAGCCACCACGTCGCACCAGCGGCAGGTTCGCGCCGGCCGCGGCCGGCCGCCCCGCAGCGGGCGCCTCGGCTGCGCGGGGAACGGCAGCGTCCTGGCCGGCCGAGGACGCCGCGGGTGCGGCCGCCGGGCTCGTGTCCGGCTTCGCCGCCGCCGGCGGGCGGGCAGCGGGGCGCGCCTGCTGGGGGACCGTCGGGCCTGCCGCGCCCTCGACCCGGGGCATCACCTGGGTCGGCGCCTCATCGCCCGACTGCTCCTCGTCGAAGATTGACAGGCCACGGTCTTCAGTCATCGGTTCCCTCGCAGGTAGGCGTGCATCGATCCCCGGTCCAGTGCGACAGTCTGCCTGCTGGGACGCGGTAATCCCAAGGGGATCTCGCTCCCGAGAGGACTCAGACGCCCCGGAACGCGTTGATCTGGTCGAGGTGCTCGGCGCGCAGCTCCTCGTTGCGCACACCGAGGCCCTCCTGCGGCGCCAGGCAGAGCACGCCGACCTTGCCCTGGTGGGCGTTCTTGTGCACGTCGACCGCGGCCTGGCCGACCTCCTCGAGCGGGTAGGTCTGGGACAGGGTGGGGTGGATCATGCCCTTCGCGATCAGCCGGTTGGCCTCCCACGACTCGCGGTAGTTGGCGAAGTGCGAGCTGATGATCCGCTTGAGGTTCATCCACAGGTAGCGGTTGTCGTACTCGTGCATGTAGCCCGAGGTGGACGCGCAGGTCGTGATGGTGCCGCCCTTCCGGGTGACGTAGACCGAGGCGCCGAACGTCTCCCGGCCGGGGTGCTCGAAGACGATGTCGATGTCCTCGCCGCCGGTGAGCTCGCGGATCTTGGCGCCGAAGCGCTTCCACTCACGCGGGTCCTGGGTGTGCTCGTCCTTCCAGAACTTGTAGCCCTCCTCGGCGCGGTTGATGATCAGCTCCGCGCCCATCTTCCGGCAGATGTCGGCCTTCTCGTCGTTGGAGACCACGCAGACCGGGACGCCGCCGCCGTTGAGCACGTACTGCGTGGCGAAGCCGCCGAGGCCGCCGCTGGCGCCCCAGATCAGGACGTTGTCGCCCTGCTTCATGTCACCGCCGTTCTTGCTGACCAGCTGGCGGTAGGCGGTGGAGTTCACCAGCCCGGGGGAGGCGGCCTCCTCCCAGGTGAGGTGACGCGGCTTGGGCATCAGCTGGTTGGACTTGACCAGGGCGATCTCCGCCAGCCCGCCGAAGTTCGTCTCGAAGCCCCAGATGCGCTGCTCGGGGTCGAGCATCGTGTCGTTGTGGCCGTCGGGGCTCTCCAGCTCTACCGACAGGCAGTGCGCGACGACCTCGTCGCCCGGCTTCCAGGCGTTCACCCCGACGCCCGTCTTCAGCACTACGCCGGCGAGGTCCGAGCCGACCACGTGGTACGGCAGGTCGTGGCGCTTGGTGAGCGGCGAGAGCCGCCCGTAGCGCTCGAGGAAGCCGAAGGTCGACACCGGCTCGAAGATCGAGGTCCACACGGTGTTGTAGTTGATCGCGCTCGCCATCACGGCGACGTACGCCTCGCCCGGGCCGAGCTCGGGCAGCGGGACGTCCTCGACGTGGAGTGACTTGCGGGGGTCCTTCTCCTTGGTCGTCATGCCGGCGAACATGTCGACCTCGTCCTTGTGGACGGTCGCTGCGCGGTAGGACTCCGGAAGCGCGAGGTTGGCGTAGTCCTCCGCGGAGGTGTCGCCGGCGAGGATCGCGTCGAGGATGTGCTGCACGTGAGGGCTCCTGCGTCGAGATTCGGATGGGGGAAGCTTCGTGGCGGGCTCGCTGGATGTTACCCGCGGGTTCGGTCGCCGAAGCGCTCGTGTGCGCGACGTCTCACCGCCGCACGTCCGGGATGTCAGTGCGGCGCGGCAGCCGGCTCGACCAGCTCGACGAGCACGCCACCGGCGTCCTTGGGGTGCACGAAGTTGACCCTGCTGTTCGAGGTGCCGCGCCGCGGGGCGTCGTACAGCAGGCGCAGGCCGCGCTCGCGCAGGACCGCGGAGACCGCCTCCACGTCGCGGACCCGCAGCGCCAGCTGCTGGAGACCCGGGCCGGAGCGGTCGAGGAACTTCGCGATGGTCGACTCCGCGGTGAGCGGCGCCAGCAGCTGGATGCAGCCCCCTGAGGGGTCGGAGTCGCCACCGACGCTGATCATCGCCTCACGGACCCCTTGCTCCTCGTTGGTCTCCTCGTGCACCAACGTCATCCCGAACGACGAGGTGTAGAGCTCGATCGCCGCGTCGAGATCGGGGACCGCCACGCCCGCGTGGTCGATGCACACGAACAGGTGCGCGGGCAGGTCGAGGGGGGCAGGTGAGGTCATGGACTCATCCTCGTGCAGACCGGTCCGGGCCTCAACGAGGTGTGACGACGGCGACACCGGAGGGGCCCTGAGACCCCTCCCTGCGGCCCTCGTTGCTGGGTAGTGTCGTGGTGACTCACCACTGACTTCAGGAGGACCCATGTCCGGATCTGTCATCGTCGCCGGAGCGCGTACGCCGATCGGCCGCCTGCTCGGTGGGCTCAAGTCGCTCACTGCCGCCGACCTCGGCGGAGTCGCCATCAAGGGCGCCCTCGAGAAGGCCGGCGTGTCCGCCGACCAGGTCGACTACGTGATCCTCGGCCAGGTCATCCAGGCCGGCGCCGGGCAGAACGCAGCGCGCACGGCCGCCCACAAGGGCGGGATCCCGCTGAACGTGCCGGCGATCACGATCAACAAGGTGTGCCTGTCGGGCATCAACGCGATCGCGCTGGCCGACCAGCTGATCCGCTCGGGCGAGGTCGAGATCGTCGTCGCCGGCGGCATGGAGTCGATGACCAACGCTCCACACCTCCTGCCGAAGTCGCGTGAGGGCTTCAAGTTCGGCGACGTGAAGCTGGTCGACTCGATGTCCTACGACGCGCTCTACGACCAGCTCACCCAGCAGGCGATGGGCCTGCTCACCGAGGAGTGCAACGCCGCCGCCCAGAACCTCACGCGTGCCGAGCAGGACGAGTTCTCCGCCCAGTCCCACCAGAAGGCGGCGGTCGCGTGGAAGAACGGCGTCTTCGACGAGGAGGTCGTGCCCGTCGAGATCCCGCAGCGCAAGGGTGACCCGGTCGTCATCGCCCAGGACGAGGGCGTCCGCGGCGACACCACCGCAGAGTCGCTCGCCAAGCTGCCGCCCGCGTTCACCAAGGAGGGCACCATCACCGCCGGTTCCTCCTCGCAGATCTCCGACGGCGCGTGCGCCGTGGTCGTGATGAGCAAGGCGAAGGCCGAGGAGCTCGGTCTCGAGTGGCTCGCCGAGATCGGTGCGCACGGCCAGGTGGCCGGTCCCGACTCGACCCTCCAGCTGCAGCCGGCGGCCGCGACTGCGAAGGCGTGCGAGAAGGAGGGCATCAGCCCGGCCGACCTCGACCTGGTCGAGTTCAACGAGGCCTTCGCCGCGGTCGGCATCTCCTCGGCGCGCGAGCTCGGCATCGACAACGCCAAGGTGAACGTCAACGGCGGCGCGATCGCCCTGGGCCACCCGGTCGGCATGTCCGGCGCCCGCATCGTGCTGCACCTCGCCCTGGAGCTGAAGCGACGAGGCGGTGGCGTCGGTGCCGCGGCGCTCTGCGGCGGCGGCGGCCAGGGCGATGCGCTGATCGTGCGGGTCCCGACGGCGTAAGTGGTCTCCACAGGCTCGACCACCGGGGGCGGCCGTCGCGGGGTGTCCGCGGCGGCCGTTCCTGATCTGGTCGAGAGGGCCAGGTCCGGGGACGCCCGTGCCGTCGCGCGGCTGATCTCCCTGGTCGAGGACGCCTCGCCGGTGCTCCGCGAGGTGATGGCCGGGCTCGGCAAGGCGGCCAGCGAGCGCACCGACGGCGGCGCGCAGATCGTCGGCATCACCGGTTCGCCGGGCGTCGGGAAGTCGACCTCGACCAACGCGCTCGTCGGAGCGCTGCGCAAGCAGGGCAAGCGGGTCGGCGTACTGGCCGTGGATCCGTCCTCGCCGTTCTCCGGTGGCGCGCTCCTCGGCGACCGGATCCGGATGCAGGACCACGCGCTGGACCGCGACGTCTACATCCGCTCGATGGCCTCGCGCGGCCATCTCGGCGGCCTCTCGTGGGCGGCCCCCCAGGCGCTGCGCGTGCTCGACGCGGCGGGCTGCGAGGTGATCCTGGTCGAGACGGTCGGCGTCGGCCAGAGCGAGGTCGAGGTCGCGTCCATGGCGGACACCACGATCGTGCTGCTGGCGCCCGGCATGGGCGACGGGATCCAGGCCGCCAAGGCCGGCATCCTCGAGATCGGCGACATCTATGTGATCAACAAGGCCGACCGCGACGGGGCCGACCAGCTGCGTCGCGAGCTCAGGTCGATGCTCGCCCTGGCCGAGCGGCCCGATGGTGCTTGGCGCCCGGAGATCGTGAAGACGGTCGCGATGACCGGCGAGGGCGTCGGCGACGTCGTCGCTGCCCTCGACGCACACCTCGCCCACCTGCGCGGGACCGGTGAGCTCGAGGCGCGGCGACTCCGCCGAGCGCGGGAGGAGATCGAGGCGATCGCGGTGACGTCGCTGCGGGAGCGGTGGGGAGACGTG
The DNA here is from genome assembly GCF_054059435.1 of Marmoricola sp. URHA0025 HA25. Taxonomy (NCBI): domain Bacteria; kingdom Bacillati; phylum Actinomycetota; class Actinomycetes; order Propionibacteriales; family Nocardioidaceae; genus Marmoricola; species Marmoricola sp. URHA0025 HA25. Next base: position 2,931,050 of record NZ_JBSSCD010000001.1, on the reverse strand, counting down.
CACAACCGCACCGAGCTCGACGACCTGGCCGCACAGGTCGTCGACGGCCGGACGGACCCGTACGCCGCGGCCGACGAACTGCTGGCCAGCTACCCGACCGAGGCGCGCAGCGCCGGTCACCAGGGCTGAGACCACGTGCCCACCGCCTCGAAGGCCACGCCGCGCGACCTCGCCGGTCGTGTGGTCGTCGTCACCGGCGCCGGCCCGGGGTCGATCGGCCTGGCGACGGCTCGCACGCTCGCGGAGTGGGGCGCGGAGGTGGCGGTGAGCACCCGGTCGGAGCCCGTGCGCGGGCTCGCGTGGCACCCGCTCGACCTGGCCGACCGGGACTCGGTCACCGCCTATGCCCACTGGCTGCTGGAGAGGTACGACGGGCGCCTCGACGTGCTGGTCAACAACGCCGGCATCCACCTCGACCTGCGCTCGCGCTGGACCGAGCCGCAACTGGTCGACGGGCACGAGATCCACTGGCGCACGAACTACCTCGGCACCGCGCAGCTGACCAGTCTGCTGCTGCCGGCGCTGCTCGAGCGCGCCGCGGCAGGGGATGCCCGCGTCGTGAACGTCGTCTCGAAGCTGCACGACCGTGGCACGAACGCCGCCATGTTCGACGGCCTCGACCCCTACGACTCCTGGGCGGCGTACGGGACCTCCAAGCTGGCGCTCGTGCACCATGCCGCCGAGCTCCACCGGCGTCACGGCGAGCAGGGCCTGCGCGCGACGTCGCTGCACCCGGGCTCGGTGTTCACGCGCATCGCCGACCAGGGCCTCGCGACGAGTCCGGTGCTCGCGCGGCTGCGCTCGCTCGCCCGGCCGCTGGAGCGCCGGGTGCTGCTCACGCCCGAGCAGGGTGCGCAAACCGCGCTGCACTGTGCGGCCGACCCGGACGTACAGCACGGCTACTTCCGGCACTGCGCTCCCGCGGAGCCGTCGACGGAGGCGCTGGACGTCGTCGCCTCGAAGCGGCTCTGGGACGAGACCCGGCGCTGGATCGACCACGGAGACCGCGCATGAGCGGACCCGCACCGATCGCCGACGGCCCGATCACCCAGGTCGCCTGGGTGACCGACGACATCGGCCGCACCGAGGAGCTGCTCCGCGAGCAGTTCGGCACCGGTGCGTGGACCCGCATCCCGGACGTGGTCTTCGACCGTGCCCACTCGCGCCTGCGCGGCGAGCCGCAGGAGTTCACCGCACATGTCTCGCTGGCCTACGCGGGCGACCTCCAGCTCGAGCTCATCGAGCCGCTCTCGGGCCGCTCCGTGCACACCGAGTTCCTCGCGGAGCGCGGTCCCGGCCTGCACCACGTCTGCTTCGCCGTCGACGACCTCGCGGCTGCGTGTGCCCGTGCCGAGGCCGCTGGGGTGCCCGTGCTCCAGACCGGCTCGATGATGGACGGCGAGATCGAGTTCGCCTACCTCGACGGTTCCGCCGGCGGTGCGCCGTACATCGAGCTGGCCAGGATCGGTCCGGGCATCCAGGCGTTCTACGACGCCATCCGCGCCCGCTGAGCTCCCGCGAGCTGCGGGCGCGCCTCCCCGGCCGTGGTGCGGATCGTTGGTAGAAACGTCATCGACGTGTGTGTGCCACTCACTCTCGGGCGCGCGTGGGACCGACGACGAACGGAGCAGACGATGGCAGGCGTGCTGAAGAAGGGCATGGTCGTTCTCGTCGTGGTGTTCATCGGCTTCTACATGTTCACCGACCCCAACGGGCTCGCCCAGACGACGAAGGACGGCGGCGCGGCCCTCTGGCAGGCGCTCACGTCCCTCTTCGGCGCGCTCATCGACTTCATCAACGCCATCAAGTCCTGAAGGCCTCGTGGCCGTGGCCGTCCTCCCGCGCTTCCTCGTCGACCCCCAGATCGGCCGGCACCTGCTGCGCGACGAGGGCGAGGTGATCGTCGACGAGGTCCGCAAGCACTGGGTCGTGTACGTCGTACCGGCGCTGCTCGCGCTCGGCGGCGTCTTCTTCGTCTGGCTGTTCCTCGTCGCGTCGGTGCAGATCGCCTGGCTGCCTCTCGTGGTGGCGTTCGGGCTGTTCGGCTGGGCGGCGTGGCGCGCGCTCGCGTCCAACATGGACCGGTTCGTGATCACCAACATGCGGGTGTTCCGGATCAAGGGCGTGCTCGTCCGGTCACAGGCCACGATGCCGCTCGGGCGCATCCTCGACATCACCGTGGTGAAGCCGATGACGGGCCGGGTGCTCGGCTACGGCCACTTCACCTTCGAGTCCGCGGCGCAGGACCAGGGTCTCCGTGACATCCGCTTCGTCGGCGACCCGGACGGGCGCGACCTGGCGATCCAGCGGGTGGTCCAGCGCGCCGGCCTGCGCGGTGCTCCCCGCTTCAGCGGCTGACCCTGGCGAGCCGGAACCACTGGGGCGCGGTCTTCTTGAGCGGTCCGGGCATGCCCGTCGTGTCGGCCGGCTCGGTGGCGAGCACCTGCCAGCCGTGGAACGCGCGCTCCAGGTCGTCCTGCCCGGCTCCGCGCGGGAGGACGGGCCTGCGGCCCGGCCGGAAGGCGAGCACCAGCAGCGTGGCCGCGTCGGTGGCGAGCGCGGTGATGCCACGCCCGGTCGCGGCACGCTGGTCGTCGTCGAGCCCGTGGAAGCAGCCGACGTCGAGGAAGAAGTCGACCGGACCGGTCAGTCCGGCGGCTGCCAGGTTCGTCACGTCGCCGACGACGAACTCCGCGCCCGACCCGCCGGCACGGCCCCGTGCCTTGTCGACCGCACGCTCGACGGCGTCGATCCCGGTGGCGGACCAGCCGCGCCCGGCGAGCTCGACGGTGTGCGTGCCGGTCCCGCAGCCGAGGTCGAGGGCGCGCCCGAGCGGCCGGGTGCGGGACTCCTCCTCGTGGTCGAGCAGCCGGGAGAACTGCTCGGCCGCGGCTTCGCCGGCCTTCTCCCACGGGGTGATCCCGACGCGGTAGGCGATCTCGTACGCGAGCGACATCGTGGTCTCCTAATTTCGATCGGGTAGAACCCGAATGAATATGGCCTAGAGTGATCCCGATGAGCGAACCTGTCAAGACCCGGCCCTACCGGTCGGCGCTGCGCGCGGAACGCGCACGGGCCAACCGGGAGGCGATCCTGCGCGCCGCGCACGCGATGTTCCTCGCCGACGGCTATGCGCGTACGCCGGTGGCCGCGATCGCGACCGCTGCCGGCGTGAGCGAGGACCTGGTCTACAAGCTCTTCTCCAACAAGCGCGGCCTGGTGGTCGAGGTGCTCAACTTCGCGGTCACCGGCGAGGACGGCAGTCCGCGCGTGCTCGAGCAGGCGGGGCCGCAGCAGGTCCGGGCCGAGAAGGACCAGCGCCGGCAGCTGGCGATGTTCGCGGCGGACATCGCCGGGCGCACGAGCCGGGCGCGGCCGGTGGACGACGTGATCAGGTCGGCCGGTGAGGTCGACCCGGTGCTGGCCGCCAAGCGCGCGGAGATGCACCGCACCCGGCTCGCGAACCTGCGGGCGTTCGTCGGGTGGCTGGCCGACAACGGCCCGCTGCGCGACGGACTCGTCCCGGACGAGGCGGCCGCCACGGTGTGGACGATCACCGGACCCGACGTCCACCGGCTGCTCGTCGACGACCTCGGCTGGGACCACGAGCGCTATCACGCCTGGGTGCATTCGACGCTCGAGGCAGCGCTGTTGCCGTAGATTCTGCGCGTGCTGCCCTTCGACCCGATCGACGAAGCCGCCGCCCAGTGGGCCAGGCGATGGGACGGCGTGCCCCAGATGCACGCCGTCACCTCCTTGATGCGCGTCCAGCAGCTCGTGCTGGGCCGGCTGGACGCGATCCTCAAGCCGCACGGGCTCACGTTCGCGCGCTACGAGGCGCTGGTGCTGCTCACCTTCTCCTCGCGGGGCTCGCTGCCGCTGGGGAAGATGGGTGAGCGGCTCCAGGTCCATCCGACCTCGGTCACCTCGATCATCGACCGGCTCGAGGCGGCCGGGCTGGTCGCGCGACGTCCCCACCCCGACGACGGCCGCGCCGTCCTCGCCGAGATCACCACGGAGGGCCGCGCGCTCGTGGAGAAGGCCACCGCCGACCTCGTCGGAGCCGACTTCGGGCTCGGTGCCCTCGACGAGGCCGGCCTGCGGGCGCTGTCCGAGCTGCTGCGACCGGTCCGCAAGGCGGCCGGCGACTACTGACGCACCGCCCGCGGCAGCCCGACCGCGCACACGGCCACGGCAAGGGCGACGCCGGTCAGCAGCACCAGGCTCACCTCGAACGCGTGCGCGACACCGCGGACGGCGAGCGCGAAGTAGACGTTGCCGATCGTCGCGACCCCGACCGCGTTGCCGAGCTGCTGCAACGTCGAGTACGTCCCGGACACGGATCCCGCGTCGGCCGGTTGGACCGTGGCCATCACCGCTCCGATCAGCGAGGCGAGCGCCAGGCCCATGCCGACCCCGGCGAGTGCCAGGCCGGGCGCGAGCCAGAGCACCGAGCCTCCGACGCCGATCTCGGCCACCGCGAGCAGCTGCAGGCCGTGCCCGGCGGCGAGGACGACGCCGCCGGCCACCGTCGCCCACCGACCCCAGCGCGCCACCAGCAGGTTGGCCCGACGCGTGCCGGCCATGTAGGACACCGCGAGGATGCTGAACACGAGTCCCGACGCGAGCGGCCCGAGCCCGCGGCCCTGCTGGAGGTAGAGCCCGAGCACCAGGAAGTACGACGCCATCCCCAGGAACAGCGTGGTCTGGCCCAGGACGCCGAGTGCCACGGGGCGCGCGGAGAGCGGCTCGAGGTCCACGAGCGGGCGCCGGCCCCGGGCGCGCAGGACGCCGATCCGCACGCCAACCAGTGCCGCGAGGACCGCGGCCGCCGCCAGGCTGGCCCAGGTCCACGCAGGCCACCCGAGCCGACGACCCTCGAGGAGCGGGAGCATCAACGCGACGAGGGCGCCGGTCGAGAGCACGACCTCCACGAGATCGACGTGCGCACCGTCCGGCTGCCGGATCTCGGGCAGTGTCCGTCGGGCCAGCGCGTACGCCGCCAGGCCGATCGGGACGTTGACCAGGAAGATCGTCCGCCAGCCCAGCCCGAAGAGGTCGGCGTGGATCAACAGGCCGCCGACCAGCTGGCCGGATGCGGCTGCCACGCCCATCACCGTGGAGTAGGTGCCCAGCGCCCGCAGGCGGAGCGGGCCGGCGTACACGTCACCGATCAGGGCGAGCACGCTGGTGCTGATCGCGGCAGCGGCGGCGCCCTGGACGAGGCGGGCCTCGAGGAGGACGGCCGCGTTCGGCGCGAGCCCGCACGCGGCGGAGCTCACCACGAACAGCCCGATCCCGGCGCGGAACATCCGGCGCCGACCCCAGCGGTCGCCGAGACGGCCGGCGAGCAGGAGCAGGCCTCCGAAGGTCAGCCCGTAGCCGGCGACGAGCCACGCGAGGGTGGTGTCGCCCGCGCCGAGGTCCACCTGGACCGAGGGCAGCGCGACGTTGACGATGAAGAAGTCCAGGACGATCAGGAAGGTGCCGCTGAGCAGCACGGTTAGGGGCAGCAGCCCGGGTCCGGCCTCGGCGGCCGTGGCCCGCGCCGGGGCGATGCGGGGGTTGTCGAGAGTGGTCATGCGACCTTTCTCGAGCCTCCTGCTGGGGGAGGGTCAAGCGCCTTCCGCTGCCCTCGCCCGATCGCTCGGTTTCGGCCGGCTCGACCACCGGGCGTTGACTCTCCCCCTGCCGGAAGGTGCAGGGTTGCGGTCATGGCAGAGCTGCTCAGCATCGGCGCGTTCTCCCGGATGACGTTCCTCACCGTCAAGGCGCTGCGCCACTACCACGACGAGGGCCTGCTCGAGCCGGCGTCGGTCGACGCACACTCGGGCTACCGCTACTACCGGCCGGAGCAAGTCGCCACCGCCCGGCTGATCCGGCGGCTGCGCGACCTGGCCCTCCCGGTCGACGAGGTCCGCGACGTGCTTGCGGCACCCGACGACGAGACGCGCAACCAGGTGATCGTGGCGCACCTCGACCGGATGAGCCGCCAGCTCCAGGAGACCCAGGAGACCGTCGAGTCGCTGCGCCGGATGCTCTCCGGTGGCGAAGCGGACCTCGCGGTCTCCGAGAGGGAGGACCCGCCGCTGGCCACGATCGCGATCCGCGGCACCGTCACCGGTGAGGACGCGCTGGGCTGGTGGCTCGACGCGTTCGCCGAGCTGCACCGGGCGGTGAAGGTCGGCTCGCTGATCCGGACAGGTCCCGACGGCGCGCTGTTCCCGACCGAGTTCTTCACCGAGGGCGTCGCCGAGCTGGTCGCCTTCGTGCCGGTTCGGTCCCCGGGGACGCCCACCGGGCGGGTCGTGGCCCACGAGCTGCCGGGCGTGCGGCTCGCCGTGACGGCGTACGACGGGCCGATGATCGACCTCGACAGCGCCTACAGCGTCGTCGGGCGGGCGGCCATCGAGCGCGCGAGGTCGGCGGACGGCCCGGTGCGGGAGCGCTACTTCCCCCTCGGCGACGAGGACGACCTCCTGCACCACCGGACCGAGGTCGGCTGGCCGATCCGCTGAAGGGTTTGGTGAAAATACTAGGACGTCCTAGTATCTAAGCATGGTTTCGACAGGCTCGACCACCGGGGCCGGCTCGACAGGCTCGGCCGACGGAGCACGAGAGCGCTGGCAGCAGCGCTACGCCCGGGCGCGTGTCCGCGAGGCCGACTTCACGACCTTGTCCGGCATGGAGGTCGAGCCGGCCTACGGCACCGACGACAGCGAGTGGCCCGGCGAGTTCCCGTTCACCCGTGGGCTCTACCCGTCCGGCAACCGGGGCCGCACCTGGACGATCCGTCAGTTCGCCGGCTTCGGCAACGCGCAGCAGACCAACGAGCGCTACAAGATGATCCTCGGCCGCGGCGGGGGCGGGCTCAGCGTCGCCTTCGACATGCCCACCCTGATGGGCCGCGACTCCGACGACTCGGTGTCGCTGGGCGAGGTGGGTCACTGCGGAGTGGCGATCGACTCGGCCGCCGACATGGAGATACTCTTCGACGGGATCCCGCTGGGTGACGTCACCACCTCGATGACGATCAGCGGCCCGGCCGTCCCCGTGTTCTGCATGTACCTCGTCGCCGCGGAGCGGCAGGGCGTCGACACCGCCGTCCTCAACGGCACGCTGCAGACCGACATCTTCAAGGAGTACATCGCCCAGAAGGAGTGGCTGTTCGGTCCCGAGCCGCACCTCCGCCTGATCGGCGACCTCATGGAGTACTGCGCCGAGGGCATCCCGGCGTACAAGCCGCTCTCCGTCTCCGGCTACCACATCCGCGAGGCCGGTTCGACGGCCGCGCAGGAGCTCGCGTTCACGCTCGCCGACGGCTTCGGGTACGTCGAGCTCGGGCTGTCGCGCGGCCTCGACGTCGACGTGTTCGCACCGGGCCTGAGCTTCTTCTTCGACAGCCACCTGGACTTCTTCGAGGAGATCGCCAAGTTCCGCGCCGCCCGCCGGATCTGGGCGAAGTGGATGCGCGACGTCTACGGCGCCCGGACCGAGAAGGCGCAGTGGCTGCGGTTCCACACCCAGACCGCGGGAGTCTCGCTCACCGCGCAGCAGCCGTACAACAACGTCGTGCGCACCGCTGTCGAGGCGCTCGCCGCAGTGCTCGGCAGCACCAACTCGCTGCACACCAACGCCCTGGACGAGACGCTCGCACTGCCCAGCGAGCAGGCCGCCGAGATCGCGCTGCGCACCCAGCAGGTGATCATGGAGGAGACCGGCGTGGTCAACGTCGCCGACCCGCTCGGCGGCTCCTGGTACGTCGAGGCGCTGACCGACCGGATGGAGGCCGAGGCGACCGCGATCTTCGACAGGATCCTGGCGATGGGCGGCTCGGCGCTCACGTCGGCCGACACCGAGGGCCTGGCCGCGGCGACGCGTCGCGGTGACAATCCGGTGACCCGTGGTCTGCTCCGCGGCATCGAGGACGGCTGGTTCATGTCCGAGATCGCCGAGGCGGCGTTCCAGTACCAGGTGGCGCTGGAGAAGGGCGACAAGAAGGTGGTGGGGGTCAACGTGCACACCGACTCGGTGACCACCGAGCTGGAGATCCTCCGCGTGTCCCACGAGGTCGAGGTGGAGCAGGTGCGTGCACTGAAGGCACGCAAGGACGCCCGCGACACGGCCGCGGTCGAGTCGGCGCTCGCGCACATGCTCGAGGTGGCCCGCACCGAGGCCAACATGATCCCCGCCATGCTCGAGGCCGTCCGCGTCGAGGCCACGCTCGGGGAGATCTGCGACGCGCTGCGCGCCGAGTGGGGCGAGTACCGCGAGCCGGCGCGCTTCTAGAGCGCGTCCACCGGCTCCTCGGTGCGCGCCGTCGAGGTGCGGTCCGGGAACCTTCCGCGCGCGTATCCACCGGCGTCCGCGGGGAGCCTGACCACGAAGGTGGAGCCGACTCCGCGCGGTCCTGCCTCGGCGACGATCGACCCGCCGTGGCGCTCGGCGATCCGGCGGCAGATGGCAAGTCCGAGCCCGGTCCCCTGGTAGCCCTGCCGGTGGGCCCGGTGGAAGGTCTCGAAGACCTGCTCGCGCTCCTCCTCGGGGATGCCGATGCCGTTGTCGCTGACCCGCACCTCGAGCCAGGCGCCGTCACGCCGTCCGCGGATGTCGACCCGTGGCCGGGTGGCCGGCGCGACGTACTTGACGGCGTTGCCGAGGAGGTTGTCGAAGAGCTGCCGGACCAGGCCGACGTCGGCCCAGAGCTCGAGGTCGGGTCCGACGGTGATCAGCGGGTTCCCCGGCCCGTCGATCCGGAGCAGCGCCAGCGCACGCAGCTCCGCGGTCAGGTCGACCCAGGCCGGACGCAGCGACTGGTCGCGGGCAACGGTGTAGTCGAGCAGGTCGCCGATGATCTCGCGCATCCGGTCCGTCGCATCGCGGAGCCGGTTCACCATCGGCAGGCCCACGGACGGCGAGAGCGAGCCGCCGGTGAGCTCCTGCTCCAGGGCCTCCGCCCATCCGCTCACGAGCGTCAACGGGTTGTAGAGGTCGTGGGCCACGACGCCGGCGAACGAAGCCAGCCCGTCGCGATGCTGTCGCTCGAGGGTGACGTCTCGGATGTTGACCATCCCCCGGGGTCGGTCGTCGGGACCCACGGACGGAACCGGGCTCGCACTGATCTGCAGGACCCGACCCTGCGGGACGGACTCCGTACGCAGGTGGAAGTCCTGGGGCGCCACGTCCTCGCCCCGGAGCGCGAGCAGCTGGGGGAGATCCTCGTCGGACAGAGGCGTGCCGTCCTCGTGGAACAGCGCGTACTCACGTGCGGGCCGGAGCCGGTCGCGGACCGCGTCGAGACCGAGCAGCTCCCTGCTGGCCGCGTTGCTGACCAGCACGCGGCCGCCCTCCTCGACGACCACCAGGCCCTCGTTCATCGACTCGAGCACGGCACCCAGGAGTCGTGCGCGCTCGTCTGCCTCGCGCTGCGTCTCGGCGAGCCTGCCATTGGCCTCGTCGCGCTCGAGCCGGCTGAAGGCCAGCGCGAGCCCGGTCAGCACGCAGGTCGCGATGAACAGCTGGGCGACCAGCGCCCGGTACACGTCGGACTCGATCCCGGCGAACGGTCCGGCTCCGTGGAGGGTGAAGACCAGGCCGGTGGCGCCCGCGGCCATGCCGTGGAGCATCACCGGCAGCGGAGCGAAGCGAAGGCCCGCCCAGACAGACATTGCCAGCACCAGGAACGCGAGCGGCTGCGCCTCCCGGTGGCCGAAGAGCACGCCGTAGACGGCGACCGAGGTCCCGACCAGCAGGCAGGACTCCACCAGGCGGCTCAGGCTCGAGGGGCGCAGGGCGCGGACCACGATCGCGACGAGGTCGCGCCAGCCACCGGCCTTGGACAGCCCGGGCCAGGCCAGCAGCGCCAGCAGCGGGAAGACGAGCATGGTGACGCCGTTGCGGCCCCACCACAGCAGGAACGCACCGGTATCGGGCGGGTCTGCGGCCAGCACGAGCCCGGTCGCCGCGGCGGCGGCGCCCACGAAGCCGGCCGACAGAGAGACCGCGGCGAGGCGCCCGAGGTCGGCCAGTCGATGGAGGGGTTCCGCGTCGCGGCCCCACAGGCGCCCGGTCCAGCGCCGCGCGAGCACGACGTACACCCCGACCTGCACCAGGTTCGCGACGGTGAAGACCACCACCGTCACGGTCGAGGCTCCGGCGACCACGTTGACGGTTGCGGTCGCCCCGGCGAGCGCCACCGCGTCGGCAGGCCAGGTACGCCGGCTGCCGGAAGCCAGCCACAGTGCCCCTATCCCGGCGGCGGCCCACACGCCGTTCGCGCGCTGGTCCGCAACGGCGGTGGCCTGGCTGAGGAATCCGAACAGGAGGAAGAGCAGGGCCGCGCAGGCAGCGCGCAGCCAGGGGCGCCGGGGAGCGCTCCCACGTGACCTGGTTGATGCCATATGCACCATGTGTCCATGATCGGCCGATTCGGCGTCCATCATGAGGAGGACGCCCGCAATCTGACCGAACGGACGACCCCCGTGCGCGAACGGGTGGTGGCCGGTCGGGCGGTCCGGCCCCGCGAAGGCCCCTCCACGGGGCTCACTCGGCATCGGCCACAATGGGCCCATGACGCAACAGCCCTCCGGCCCGGCCCAGGAACGCAGCTTCTCCCGTCCCGGCGCCGTCGACCTGTCCGGCCTGCAGGCACCCGTCCAGGGCGGTGCCGGCGTGAGCGGGGCCTACACGGTCCAGGTGGACGAGTCGAGCTTCCAGGCGGTGCTGGAGAGCTCGATGAGCGCCCCGGTGCTGCTCGCCTTCTACAGCGGGTCGCGTTCCCCGGACAGCGTCCGTCTCGCCGAGGACCTGCAGGCGCTGTCCAACGAGTTCGAGGGGCGCTTCCTGCTGGGGCGCGTCGACATCGACGCCGTCCCGCAGATCGCGCAGGCCGTGCAGGTGCCCTCGGTGCCCTACGTCTTCCTGGTCGCCCAGGGACGGCCGATGCCGCTGCTCCAGAGCGCGGCCCCGATCGACGACCTGCGAGCGGCGATCACCCAGGTGCTCCAGCAGCTCGCCACCAGCGGCTTCACCGGACGACACCAGCCCCGCGCGGGGGAGGTCGACGCCGAGACCGGGGAGGAGACCCTCGACCCGCGCTACGCCCCGGCCCAGGACGCCCTCGAGCGTGGTGACATCGACGCTGCTGTCGCCGAGTACCAGAAGCTGGTCGACGCCAATCCGGCCGACGCGGAGGCGGCAGCCGGGCTCTCGATGGCCCAGGTGCTCCAGCGCACCCAGGGCGTCGACCTCAACGAGGCGCGGGCCGCGGCCGCCGCCAGCCCCGACGACGTCGCCGCCCAGACGATGGTGGCCGACCTCGACCTGCTCGGCGGACACGTCGACGACGCGTTCAACCGGCTCATCGAGCTGGTCCGGCGTACGTCGGACGACGACCGCGACCAGGCACGCACCCACCTGATCGGACTGTTCGGCGCGGTCGGCAACGCGGACCCGCGGGTCCAGCGGGCTCGGCGGGACCTGGCCTCCGCGCTGTTCTGAGGTGGACGGGTTTCACTACGGGCGTAGTGAATTGCCGGCTCCCCGTATGCAATCGCGTACGGGGAGCCCGAGATCCACTACTGGCGTAGTGAATTTCCCGCGACGCCGGCCGTGACGCGACGCCTACCACAAGCGACCCGCACAGTGAGCCAGTTCACTGACTTCACGCGACGACCTACGGGTCTGCGAGGAACGGTTTACCCACCTGTCACGACTCGCGTGAGGGTTGCGAAACATCGCCTTGACACCTTGCAGGTCACGATCCGCCCCGGATCGGTGACCACAAGGAGCCCTGATGTCCACCGACACGCCGACCGCCGCGCCCTCGGCAACAGCCGAGGCCGCGCCACCCTCCCTCCCTCGCAGCGGCTGGATCGAGCACTGGACGCCTGAAGACCCCGACTTCTGGGAGTCGGTCGGCAAGCCGGTCGCCCGCCGCAACCTGATCTTCTCGATCCTCGCCGAGCACCTCGGGTTCTCCGTCTGGCTGCTGTGGAGCGTGAGCGCCGCGCTGCTGGCGAAGGTCGGCTTCGACTTCACCCCCCAGCAGCTCTTCTGGCTGGTCGCGGTGCCGAACCTCGTCGGCTCGCTGCTCCGGCTGCCCTACACGTTCGCGGTGCCGAGGTTCGGCGGCCGCAACTGGACGATGGTCAGCGCTGCGCTGCTGGTCATCCCGACGCTGCTCTTCGCGTTCGTCGTCCAGCGCCCGGACACGCCGTTCTGGGTGTTCATCCTGATCGCCGCGACCGCCGGCTTCGGTGGCGGCAACTTCGCCTCCTCGATGGCCAGCATCAACTTCTTCTTCCCCACCAAGGCGAAGGGCACCGCCCTCGGGCTGAACGCGGCCGGCGGCAACGCAGGCGTCGCGGTGATCCAGTTCTTCCTGCCGATCGTGGTCGGCGGAGCCGGCGCCTTCGGGCTGGTCAAGGCCAGCCAGAGCGGCATCGTGCTCCAGCGGGCCGGCTACCTGTACGCCGCCCTGGCCGTGCTCGCGGCCGTCTGCGCCTACTTCTTCATGAACAACCTGCACGCGGCGTACTCGAAGCCGCGTGAGCAGATGGCGGTCGTGAAGTACAAGCACACGTGGGTGATGGCCTTCCTCTACATCGGCACCTTCGGTTCCTTCATCGGCTACTCCGCCGCGATGCCGCTGCTGATCAAGATCAACTTCTTCCGCTCGCCCATCCCGACCGCCTCGATCGGCATCAACTTCGCCTACTACGCGTTCCTCGGCGCGCTGGTCGGGTCCATCACGCGGCCGTTCGGCGGCTGGCTGGCCGACAAGTACGGAGGCGCCAAGGTGACCCTGGGTGCGTTCGGGGCGATGATCCTCGGCACCCTGGGCGTGCTGTTCACGCTGTCCCGGCTCGACACCGTGCCCGCGCCGGACCCGGCGAAGATCGCGGCCTGGACCAAGGACCCGTCGAGCTTCCCCGGGTTCCCGCCGGCCGTGGTCAGTGCGGTGAACCACAACTCCGACCTCTTCCCGTGGTTCCTGATCTGCTTCCTGTTCGTGTTCGCCGCGACCGGCATCGGCAACGGCTCGGCGTACCGGATGATCCCGGCGATCTGGAAGGTGGGCGCCAAGAAGGCGGGCGCCGCGGGCTCGCCCGCCCGGATCGCCGCGGACTCGAAGGCGGTCAAGGAGGCGTCGGCCGTGCTCGGGATCGTGGGCGCCGTCGGCGCACTCGGTGGGTTCATCATCCCGATCACCTTCAGCTCCCCGTGGATCGACGACCCGGTCAGCGCGGTGAAGAGCGCGTTCGCGATCTTCACGGCCTTCTACGTGGTCTGCGGAGCTGTCACCTGGTTCTTCTACCTCCGCCCGAAGTCCGACATGGCGCAGGAACACGTGTGACCCGTCCGCTCGAAGCACAGACCCACTGCCCCTACTGCGCGCTGCAGTGCGGGATGACGCTGACCCCCTCCGCGACCGACGCCGGGGAGGGGGTCAGCGTCGCGCCCCGCGAGTTCCCGACCAACCGGGGCGGCCTGTGCCAGAAGGGCTGGACCAGCGCCGAGGTGCTCACCGCACCGGACCGGATCACCACACCGCTGGTCAGGGGCGCGTCGGGTGAGCTGGAGCCGGCGACCTGGGACCAGGCGCTGGCCCACGTCGCCGACCGGGTGCAGGCGATCCAGGCGGAGTCCGGCCGGGACGCGGTCGCGGTGTTCGGCGGGGGCAGCCTGACAAACGAGAAGGCCTACCAGCTCGGGAAGTTCGCCAGGATCGCCCTGGGCACGCGCCACATCGACTACAACGGCAGGTTCTGCATGTCGTCGGCCGCCGCGGCGGGCAACCGGGCGTTCGGGGTCGATCGCGGACTGCCGTTCCCGCTCGCGGATCTCGCGGGTGCGGATGCGGTGCTGCTGCTCGGCAGCAACGTCGCGGACACGATGCCGCCGCTGGTGCAGCACCTCGGCCCGGTGCGGACGAAGGGCGGCCTCGTGGTGGTCGACCCGCGGCACTCGGCCACCGCGGCGCTCACCGACGACGGTGGCGGCCTGCACCTGCAGCCGCTGCCCGGGACCGACCAGACGCTGCTGCTCGGGCTGCTCCACCTGGTCGTGGCCGACGGGCTCGCCGACGAGGACTACCTCGCGTCGCGGACGACCGGCTGGGACGAGGTACGACGGTCCGCGGCGCTGTGGTGGCCCGACCGGGTCGCGCGGGTGACCGGCGTACCGGAGGGGAGCCTGCGGCGCGCCGCCCATCTGCTCGCCGACGCGTCGCCCGCACGCGGCGGCACCGGCGCGGCGATCCTGTCCGGCCGTGGGGCCGAGCAGCACACCGACGGCACCGACACGGTGACCGCCGCGATCAACCTCGCGCTCGCGCTCGGCCTCCCCGGCCGGGCTGCGAGCGGGTACGGCTGCCTCACCGGCCAGGGCAACGGGCAGGGCGGCCGTGAGCACGGGCAGAAGTCGGATCAGCTGCCCGGCTACCGGATGATCGACGACCCCGGGGCGCGTGCCCACGTCGCGGCGGTCTGGGGTGTCGACCCGGACCTGATCCCGGGCAGGGGAGTGCCCGCGGTCGAGCTGCTCGGCAAGCTCGGCGGCGAGGTGCGCGCCCTGTTCGTGCACGGCGCGAACGTGCTCGTCAGCGCGCCCGACGCGCTGGCGGTGCGCCGGCGCCTCGAGGCGCTCGACCTGCTCGTGGTGTGCGACTTCGTCCCGAGCGAGACCGCGCGGCTCGCCGACGTGGTCCTGCCGGTCACGCAGTGGGCCGAGGAGGAGGGCACCATGACGAACCTCGAGGGCCGGGTGCTGCGGCGCCGCAAGGCCCTGGATCCGCCGGGCGAGGTGCGCAGCGAGCTGGAGATCCTCGCCGGCCTGGCCGATCGCCTCGGCGCGCCGGGCACCTGGGACACCGACCCGGCTGCCGTCTTCGACGAGCTCGCCCGGGCCAGCGCGGGCGGCCGCGCCGACTACTCCGGCCTCTCGCACGCACGCCTCGACGCGCAGGCGGAAGGCTTCTTCTGGCCCTGCCCGGCCGGCTCGGACGGGACGCCACGGATGTTCACCGACCGGGTTCGCGCACCCCGACGGCCTGGCGCGGATGGTGGCCACCAGCCCCGGCGTACCAGCCGACGACCTCGTGCCGGACCGTCCCCTCTACCTGGTCACCGGACGGGTCCTGGCGCACTACCAGTCCGGCGCGCAGACCCGCCGAGTCGCCGCCCTGAACAAGGCGGCGGCCGAGCCGTTCGTCGAGCTGCACCCGCAGCTCGCCCGCCGGCTGGCGGTGGACGACGGCGACGACGTCGCGGTGACCTCACCGCGTGGCACGGCCGTCGCGCGGGCCCGGATCACCACCGCGATCCGGGCGGACACCGTGTTCATGCCGTTCCACTGGCCCGGCGAGGGCATGGCGAACGCCGTCACCAACGACGCCACCGACCCGATCTCCGGGATGCCGGAGTTCAAGGTCTGCGCCGTGTCCGTCGCCCGAGCCGACCTGGCCGTCGGGTTTCGACAGGCTCATCCACCGGAGTTGGAGGTCCCCGCATGAGCACGACTCGACAGGTTCGACGACCGGACGTGGAGAAGATCGTGGTCGTCGGCGCCGGGATGGTGGGGCACCGGTTCGTCGAGGAGCTGGTCCGCGCCGACAAGGACCGCCGGTTCTCCGTCGAGCTGGTCGGTGAGGAGGAGTACGAGCCCTACAACCGGATCCTGCTCTCCGACGTCCTCGCCGGTCGCTCTGACCTCAAGGCGATCTCGCTGCCGCTGCCGGACTCCGATCGGGTTCAGTTCTGGCGCGGCGTGGCCGCGTCGGCCGTCGACCGCGAGGCGGGCGTCGTGCAGCTCTCCGACGGGACCAGTCGCCCCTTCGACCGGCTCGTGCTCGCCACCGGTGCGCGTGCGTTCGTCCCGCCGCTGCCGGGACTGGAGGCCCAGCCGCGATACGTGCACGTGCTGCGGACCCTCGATGACTGCCGCAACATCGCCGCGCGGGCGATCAACGCCAAGCACGCGGTCGTGCTCGGTGGCGGCGTGCTCGGGCTCGAGGCGGCCTGCGGGCTGCGTCGCCGGGGCGTGCCGGTGACCGTCATCGACCTCGACGACCACGTGATGGCCACCCAGCTGGACGCGCCGGTGGCGCGCGTGCTGGCGGCGCAGCTCGCCGACCTCGGGGTGGAGACCATCACCGGCACGAGCGTCGGCGAGGTGATCAGCGCGTACGACGAGCTGGTGGCTGTGCGCCTGACCGACGGCCGGCTGCTGACCGCGGACCTGATGCTGGTCTCCTGCGGGGTGCGGGCCAACGCCGAGCTCGCCCGCGACGCCGGCCTCGAGGTGGACCGCGGCATCGTCGTCGACGAGTCGCTGACCTCCGCGGACCCCCGGGTGCACGCGATCGGCGACTGTGCCCAGGCGCCGGGTGGCACGCCCGGGCTGCTGGCGCCGGGCTGGCGGCAGGCCGAGCGCCTGGCCCGTCAGCTGGTGGCCGGAGTCGAGACGGTTGCTGCGGGTTTCGAGACGGTTGCTGCGCAACCTCCTCAACCACCGGCCGTGGTCCAGGAGGCGGTGCGGCTCAAGGCGGCCGGCGTCGACCTCGTCACGATGGGTGTGCGGGCCTCCGCGGCCCGTCCGACCGACCGGGTCGTGACGCTGAGTGACCCGACCGGCAGGCGACACGTGGACCTGGTCGTGCGCGACGACACGCTCGTCGGCGTGACCTGCCTCGGTGCCGCGGACGTGTCGGCGTCACTCAGCGTCGCCTTCGACCGGCGTACACCCCTGCCGGTCGACCCGCTGTCCCTGCTCGTCTCCGACGGCCGGGTCGAGGAGTCGGCGTCGCCGGTCCGGATGCCCGGCGCGACCACGGTGTGCCGGTGCAACGGCGTGTCCAAGAAGGAGATCGTCGCGGCCTGGGAGGCCGGCGCGGGGACCGTCGAGGAGGTCGCTGCGAGCACCCGGGCGACCACCGGCTGCGGCGGTTGCAAGGAGGTCGTCTGCGGACTCGTCGACTGGCTGAACGAGAGCGACCCGGAGACGCCCCTCACCGAGGCCCAGCCGGAGATGGGAGGCAGGCGTAGCACGGCCGTAACACGACGAAACATCACTGCCCCATCGAGTTCCTAAGGTGTCCAACATGTCCAGTACTCACCCCTCGCTGGCCAACGACTCAGGCAACGAACCCAGCAGACCGGCTCCTCGGCGGCTCCGCGTCGTCGGAGGCGGCATGGTCGCCCACCGCCTCGTCGAGGCGCTGCGCGACCGCGACAGCGACGGCGCGTGGCAGGTCGACCTCTACTGCGAGGAGCCGCACGCGCCCTACGACCGGGTAGGGCTGACGTCGTACTTCTCCGGCAACACCCCCGCGGACCTGCTCCTCGGCGACGGCGGCTTCGCCGACGATCCGCTCGTCACCGTGCATCTGGGCACCGCAGTGAGCGGCATCGACACCGAGGCGCGGACCGTCTCGGTCGCCGGAGGCGAGGAGCCGTACGACGCCCTGGTGCTCGCCACCGGCTCGTCGGCCTTCGTGCCGCCGGTCGCCGGCGCCGACCTGCCCGGCGCCTTCGTCTACCGCACGATCGAGGACGTCCAGGCGCTCGAGACCTGGGTGGGCGTGTCCGGCGGTTCCGAGGGCACGCCGCTGCGGGGCGTCGTGGTCGGCGGTGGTCTGCTCGGCCTCGAGGCGGCCGGCGCGCTGCACGGGCTGGGCGTCGCCACGACCCTCGTCGAGTTCGCCGAGCGGCTGATGCCCTTGCAGGTCGACGTCGGAGGCGGTGAGGCGCTGCGCCGGATCGTCGAGGGCATGGGCGTCGAGGTCCGCACCTCCACGGCCACGGCAGCCCTGCACGCGGGCGCGGACGGACGGGTCACGTCGATGGAGTTCGGTGACGGCACCAGCGTGGACGCCGACGTCGTCGTGTTCGCCACTGGAGTGCGGCCGCGCGACGAGCTCGCCCGGACGGCGGGGCTCGTCGTCGGCGAGCGTGGCGGCGTGGTCGTCGACGACGCCTGCCGCACGGTCGTCCCCGACGTCTACGCCGTCGGCGAGGTGGCCTGCATCCACGGACGCACCTGGGGCCTGGTGGGCCCCGGGAACACGATGGCCGAGGTCGTCGTCGACCGGCTGCTCGGCGGTGAGGCGACCTTCCCGGGCGCCGACACCAGCACGAAGCTGAAGCTGCTCGGGGTCGACGTCGCCTCCTTCGGCGACGCGTTCGCCGAGGAGCCCGGCAGCCTCGAGGTCGTGTACGCCGACCCCGTCGCCAAGGTCTACAAGAAGCTGGTGATGTCCGACGACGCGAAGACGCTGCTGGGCGGCGTCCTCGTCGGCGACGCGAGCGCCTACGCCTCGCTCCGGCCGATGCTCGGGGCGGAGCTCGGGTCCGACCCGAACGCCTGGCTGCTGCCGGAGGGCGGCGTCGGCCCGATGACCGGCGAGCTGCCGGACGCCGCCAACGTCTGCTCGTGCAACAACGTCAGCGCCGGCGCGATCCGCTCCGCGGTGTGCGACCAGGGCTGCACGGACCTGGGCGCGGTGAAGTCCTGCACGAAGGCCGGCACCAGCTGCGGCTCCTGCCTGCCGCTGGTGAAGAACCTGCTGAACGCCGAGCTGAGGAAGTCCGGCGCCGAGGTGAGCACGGCGCTGTGCGAGCACTTCGCGTTCAGCCGGGCCCAGCTCTACGACATCGTCTCGGTCACCGGGCTGCGCACGTTCAGCGAGATCATCGCCGCCCACGGCTCCGGCCGCGGATGTGACATCTGCCGCCCGGTGGTGGCGTCGGTGCTGTCCTCGCTGGGCGCCGGGCACGTCATGGACAAGGACCTCGCCCGCCTGCAGGACACCAACGACCACGTGATGGCCAACCTGCAGAAGGATGGCACCTACTCCGTCGTGCCGCGCGTGCCGGGCGGGGAGATCACGCCCACGGGCCTGATTGCGATCGGCCAGGTGGCCCACGACTTCGGGCTCTACACGAAGATCACCGGCGGCCAGCGGATCGACCTCTTCGGTGCCCGGCTCGAGCAGCTGCCGGCGATCTGGAAGCGGCTCGTCGAGGCCGGCTTCGAGTCCGGGCACGCCTACGGCAAGGCGGTGCGCACGGTGAAGTCGTGCGTCGGCTCGACCTGGTGCCGGTACGGCGTACAGGACTCTGTGGGGCTGGCCGTCGACCTCGAGCTGCGCTACCGCGGCCTGCGGTCGCCGCACAAGCTGAAGCTCGGGGTGTCGGGCTGCGCGCGCGAGTGCGCCGAGGCGCGCAGCAAGGACGTCGGCGTGATCGCCACCGACAACGGCTGGAACCTCTACGTCGGCGGCAACGGCGGCTTCACCCCGAGGCACGCGCAGCTCTTCGCCGAGGACCTCGACACCGAGACGCTGGTCACCACGATCGACCGCTTCCTCATGTACTACGTGCGCACCGCCGACCGGCTCCAGCGCACGGCACCGTGGGTGGAGGAGCACGAGGGCGGGCTCGACGCGATCCGTGCGGTGGTGCTGGAGGACTCGCTCGGCATCTGCGCCGACCTCGACGCCGCGATGGCCGCCCACGTCGAGAACTACCGCGACGAGTGGGCGGCGACGCTCGCGGACCCCGAGAAGCTCTCGCAGTTCGTCTCGTTCATCAACAGCCCCGAGTCGGGCGACCCGGACCTGACCTACGTGGAGGAGCGCGGCCAGCGTCGGCCCGCCACCGCCGACGAGCGACAGCTGATCGCCGGACCGAGACTCGAGGTGCGCTGATGACACTGACGACCGACCCGACGGCGAACGACCTCGACCACGAGGCGGCCGAAGGCGGCGCGGCCCGCAACGAGTGGGTTGCCGTCTGCACGAAGAAGCAGCTGATCCCCGAGCGCGGCGTCGCGGTGCTCGTCCGCGATCAGCAGGTCGCGCTGTTCCGGATCAGCAACCCCGACGGCGCCGACTTCGTGTACGCCGTCGGGCACCGCGACCCGTTCGCCGACGCCAACGTGATCGCTCGCGGGATCGTCGGGTCCGTGGGCCAGGGCGACGAGCAGCGGGACACCGTGGCGTCGCCGATGTTCAAGCACGTCTTCGACCTCGCGACCGGTGCGTGCATCACGGACCCGTCCGGACGGTTGCCCGTCTACCGCACCTGGATCGCCGGGGGAGTGGTGTACGTGCACCCGGTCCCGGTCGCGCCGATGGAAACCTGAGGCCGACCTTGACCGAGCTCACCCCGGTCCTGGCCGGCACCCGGATCCTGGTCACCGCCCAGCGTCGCTCCGACGAGCTCGCCGGGGCGTTGATCCGGCGCGGGGCCGACGTGGTGGTCGCGCCGACGCTCGGGGTGGTCCCGCACATCGACGAGGAGGAGCTGCTCCGGCGTACCCAGGAAGTCCTGGACACCGGCGTCGACACGGTGGTGGTGACCACCGGCATCGGCTTCCGTGGATGGATGGACACCGCCGAGGCGGCCGGGCTCGGCGACGACCTGGTCAAGGTCCTGGGTGACGTCCGGCTGGTCGCGCGCGGCCCAAAGGCACGGGGCGCGCTGCAGGCGGTGGGTCTTCGGGCGGACTGGGTGGCCGAGTCCGAGACGTCCGCGGAAATCGTCGACTTCCTGCTGGCCGAGGGTGTGACCGGGACCCGGGTCGCGGTGCAGCACCACGGGGCCGGCGACCCGCACCTCGAGGCGAAGCTGGTCGCGGGCGGTGCGGTGGTCGTCCCGCTCGAGGTCTACCGCTGGGGCCCGCCCGCGGACTCCACAGCCGTCGCCGACACGGCGCTCCAGGTCGCGGCCGGCGCGTTCGACGCGGTGATGTTCACCTCCGCACCGGCCGCCTCGGCATGGATCGCGGAGCTCGACACGCAGGGCATCACCGACGTGGTGAGGGACCTGGTCTCCTCGGGACGCCTGCTGGTCGCCGCGGTCGGTCCGGTCACGGCCGACCCGCTGGCCAACGCCGGCCTGCGCCCGGTCCACCCGGATCGCTCGCGGATGGGTGCCCTCGTCCGCCTGGTCATCCTGACGCTCGGCGACGAGGCGCACAGCGTGCCCACGCCGTGCGGCGTGCTGCACGTCCGTGCGTCGGCCGCGACGCTCGACCACGAGGTGCTGCCGCTGTCGCCGAACGGGTTGGCGATCCTGCGCCGGCTCGCTCGCAACCCCGGCGAGGTGGTCAGCCGCGACCGGCTTCTCGAGGTCCTCCCCGGCGAGTCCGCGGACCCGCACACGGCCGAGGTCGCGGTCGCTCGTCTGCGGGAGGCGCTCGGCCCCTACCTCGGCGCGCACCCGCTGGTACGCACGGTGATCAAGCGCGGCTACGTGCTCCAGACGAGCTGATCGACGCCCCTCGAGGTCCGGCGCCGGTGCACTGGTGCCCTGTACATACCAGTGGTTACAGTGCGGGCATGACGTCCCGCGAGCAGCTGACCGGAGCGATGGCAGAGCTCATGTGGGAGCGCGGCTACGCCGCGACCAGCCCGCGTGACGTGATGGCGCGGGCCGGCGTCGGCCAGGGCAGCATGTACCACCACTTCAGCGGGAAGCACGCGCTGGCCGTCGAGGCGCTGTCGGCGGTCGTCGGTGACGCGATGGGCGACTCGTCGCTGCTGCTGGAGGGAGAAGGTACGCCGATGGAGCGGATCGAGCGCTACCTCACCTAGCCGCGGCCCGGCACGCGCGGGTGCCGGGTCGGCCGGATGACCCAGGACCCGCAGGTCGTCGAAGATGCCGAGCTCATCACGATCGTCGCCGACGCCTTCGACACGGTGCTCGGACGTTGGGAGCAGGCGATCGCGGCAGCGATCGCGGCCGGCGAGCTCCCCGCGAGCACGGTCCCCGCGGATCTGGCGCGCACGCTGTCCGCGGTCATCCAGGGCGGCTACGTCCTGGCTCGGGCGAAGGGCGAGCAGGGCCCGATGGACGCGGCGATCCGTGGCGCCGTGGCCCTGCTCGAGGCGGCGCGTGGCACGGACGCTCACTGACCAACCCCACGAGGAGACACCATGACAGTTCGGATCGGTATCAATGGCTTCGGCCGCATCGGCCGCAGCTACCTGCGCGCCGCCCTGAGCAGCGACGCCGAGGTCGAGGTGGTCGCGATCAACGACATCGCCGACGCCAGCACGCTGGCCTCGCTCCTGGAGTGGGACTCGCTGAGCGGGCACCTGGACGGCGTACGGGTCGAAGGCGATGCGATCCTCGTCGACGGGGCGAGCATCCGGGTGACGTCCGAGCGGGAGCCGTCGGGAATCCCGTGGGGTGACGAGGGTGTCGATGTCGTCATCGAGTCGACCGGCCGGTTCGCGGACTCCGCCGGAGCACGCCAGCACCTGACGGCCGGAGCGCGCAAGGTGATCATCTCGGCGCCCGCCGACGGCGAGGTGCCTGCGGTCGTGCTCGGGGTCAACGACGAGGCCCTCGACGTCACCGGAGACGTGTTCTCGAACGGCTCCTGCACCACCAACTGCCTGGCGCCGATGGCGAAGGTGCTGCACGACGCGTTCGGCGTCGAGTCCGGGCTGATGACGACGATCCACGCCTACACCAGCGACCAGCGCCTCCACGACGCCCCGCACGGCGACCTCCGGCGCGCTCGCGCCGCGGCCGTGTCCACGATCCCGACCTCGTCGGGTGCCGCGCGCACGATCGGACGGATCATCCCCGAGCTCGACGGCAAGCTCACCGGCCTGGCGCTGCGGGTGCCGGTGCCGGTCGGGTCGATCACCGACCTCACCGTGAAGCTCTCGCGGGAGGCCACTGTCGAGGAGGTCAACGCGGCGTTCCGCGCGGCGGCAGACGGCCCCACGCTCTCGCCGTACCTCGCCTACTCGGAGGCGCCCCTCGTCTCCGCCGACATCGTCGGCAACCCGCACTCCGCGATCTTCGACGCGCCCCTCACCCAAGTCGTCGGCGACCAGGTCAAGGTCTTCGCCTGGTACGACAACGAGTGGGGCTTCTCGAACCGCCTCGTGGAGCTCTCGGAGCTCGTGGGCGCCTAGAAGCGGCGGGGCATCAGCGGTAGCGTGCGACGACCTCGCCCGTCCGGACCACAGGAGGCTCGAGGACACGCTCCGCGACGGTCGAGCTGAACGCCTGGAACGAGGCGAGCGACAGCAGTGGGTTCGGCTCGCTCTCGACGACGGCGACGTGCTCGAAGGACAGCCCGTCGTCGGAGCGGGCAACCCGGTAGGACAGGCCCTCGGGTTCGAGCTGGGCGAGCTCCGCGAAGACCGCGTCGATCAGCCTCTGGTTCGCGTCCCCGGCTGCCGGGTCGCGAGTGGTGTAGCGAACGCTGGTCTGCTGAGCCATCAGATGCCTCTCGTCGAGCTGTTGCGGGCGAATCGGGGCCGCCCCCGGCAGCGTCGCACAGGACGACGCTTCGCACGCGGCCCGGTGTAGTCAGAGGTGCAGCGTGGGCCGGTAGACGATCTCCTGTACGCCGCCCGCGAAGGTCCGGCTCTCGATCAGCTCGAGGTCGAAGTCGGCCGCGCCGTGGAAGATCGGGTGCGCCCCGGTCCGGCCGGTGATCACCGGGAAGATCGTCAGCTGGAGGCGGTCGACCAGTCCGGCGGCCATCAGCGACCGGTTCATCGACACGCTCCCGTGCGAGCGCAGCGGCACGTCCGACTCCTCCTTGAGGCGGGCCACCACGTCGACGGCATCGCCGCGGGCCACCGTCGCGTCGGGCCAGTCCAGCGGCTCCTGCAGGTGGTCCGAGACCACGGTGGCCGGCAGCTTCGTCATCGCGGTGATCCAGGGGTCACCGGCCTTGTCGGCCTCGGTGCTCGAGCCCAGCATCTGCCGGAGCTTCGCGAGCAGGCCGAAGGTGTTGGCGCCGAAGACCATGTGCTGTGCCTCGGCGTACTGTGCGCTCCGGTGGTCGAGCAGGTCGGCGCTCTGCGTGTCCCAGTAGCCGCCCCAGGTGCCGGGTTGTGGTGCGCCGTAGCCATCCACGGTGGAGAAGATGTCGGCGGTGTACGTCGCGGTCATGATGTGCTCCCTCGGCCGATCTGCTCGAACAGGGACACGATGATGCCCTCGGGTCCGCGCACGTAGGCCATCCGCACGCTGCTCTCGTACTCGCCGATCCCGCCGACGAGCCCGTACCCGTCCGCAGCCACGGCGTCGACTGCCGCCTCGAGGTCACCGACCTCGAAGGACACGTTGCGGATGCCGACCTCGTTGGCCATCGCGGTGGGGGAGCCGGGCACGTGGTCGGGCGTGACGAAGCTCGACAGCTCCAGCAGCGACCCGCCGCCGGGCGGGCGCAGCATCGCGATCTCGCAGTGCGCGCCCGGGATGCCGCACACGGTCTCCACGAACTCGCCCTGCACCGATCCGGTGCCCTCGACCTCGAGGCCCAGCCCGACGAAGAACTCGACCGCCGATTCCAGGTCGGCCACCGTGATGCCGACATGGTCGAAACGCCGTACGTGTCCCATCCA
Organism: Marmoricola sp. URHA0025 HA25; assembly: GCF_054059435.1. Classification (NCBI taxonomy): domain Bacteria; kingdom Bacillati; phylum Actinomycetota; class Actinomycetes; order Propionibacteriales; family Nocardioidaceae; genus Marmoricola; species Marmoricola sp. URHA0025 HA25. Next base: position 2,906,668 of record NZ_JBSSCD010000001.1, on the reverse strand, counting down.
GTCTCTCCTTGTCTCGTGGATCAGTAGCTGCGGAGCTCGCCCCGCAGGGCCGTGCTGTTGAGCACCTGTCCCAGGTTGTCGAGCTCGTTGGCGCGGCCGGCCTGGATCCGTGCGGTCCAGACCTCGTCGTGCAGCGGCTCGATCTCCATCATCACGTCCGTGCCGGCCGCGGTGCGGTCGAGCGTGACCACGGTCAGGTGCTGGTAGGGCTCGTGGTCAGGCACGAAGTCGATGAGGGAGGTGTACGCGAGCCGGGTCGGCTCCTCGATCTCGGTGAACTCCTTGCGGGAGGTGGTGGACAGCGGCATGCCGGCCTGCTCCATGAACGCGATCTGCTCGCGGCCGGTCGCCCTCATCGTGTAGACCAGGACGCCGCCCGGGTGCAGGTCGAGGGCGTCGACGGACGTGCGGAAGCCCTCTGGCGCCCACCACGAGGCGATGCCCTCGGGCGTCGTCCACAGTGCCCAGATCCGCTCGGGCGAGGCGGGGTAGCTGCGGCGAAGGACCAGCTGCGTGTCGGTCGGGATCATGACTCCTCCTGAGGTCTGTCGGACGAGGTCCACCTTCGTTCGACGACTCCTCGTGCGGCAGTGTGCCCGGGCACGACCTCGCCCGGCACGCTGCACTGCCGGGGTGTGCAGAACGCACTACCCTGCGGGCGTCCGCGCGTGTCAGCATCGTCGGGACCCGAACCGAAGGACCTCCATGTCGCCGCCAGGCCCACGACCAGGCTCTCGGAGCCTCGTGCTCGTCGCGCTGGCGTGCAGCCTGGTCGGTCGCTCCCTGGACGCCTTCCCGCACCCGGACCACCGCTACCTCCCCTTCGTGTGGGCACTCTTCGTGCTGCCGGGCTGGTACGCCAGCGGCCGGCTCCGCGGCGCGTGGGCCCGCTATCGCTGGCAGCTCCTCGCGGTCCAGGGAGTGCTCACCGTCGTGCCGTTCGCCCTGTTCGGACAGCACTGGGTCGCCGGCGTGTCCGGTCTGTTCGCCGGGCTCGTGCTGGTGCTGCTTCCGAGTCGCGTTGCCTGGCCGGCGTACGGCGCGCTCGCGATCCTCGAGGTCACTCTGTGGAGCGTGGTCGGGCTTCCCTACGAACCCCGGGGCGCCGCGATCACCTGGCTGCTCGTCGCGTTCGTCAACCAGAGCCTGATCCTCTTCGGGCTCACCCGGCTCGCCGACATCGTGGAGGGCCTGGACGCCAACCGCTACGCCCTGGCCCGGGCCGAGGTCGCGGGCCAGCGGCTGACCGCGACCCGGCACCTGCAGGAGACGGTCCAGCAGCGGCTGCACCGGATCGGTGAGCTGCTTGCGGCAACCCTTGCCGCGGACACCGCAAGCACGCGCCGCGACCTCGTCGGCGAGGCGGGCCGGGAGGCGCGCGAGGCCGGAGCCGATGCCCGCCGGCTCGCGCTCGACCTGCCGGACGCGGTCCCTCCGGGCGGCGCCTCCGAGGCGGGCGACACGGTCGCCCCACGGCTGGCTCGGGGGATCATCCACGGCGTCCTGCTCGTGTACGCCGTCCAGTACCTCGTCAACGTCACCGTGCCGTTCGGGACCTACCGGCCCGGCCCGGGAGTTGTCGTCGGAGCAGTCTGCGTCGCGGTGGTCGTGGTGGCGATCCAGCTGCGCCACTCCGGCTCCGACGGGGACGCTCGGCCCTCACAGTGGCCATGGACGCTGGCGGCGCTCGGCGGGCTCTGCTTCGTGTTCTACCGGTACGCCGGAGCGTCCAGCCTCGTCCTGCTGACCTTCCTGGCGGCGAGCTCGTTGCTGCTGATCAGGCACCGGGTCCGCTGGCTCCTGTTCGCCGGCGTCGTGGTCGTCGTACCCGTGCTCGTGGCGGTGGATCCGAGCGGGGTGAAGCAGACGCTGGAGTGGTCGGTGTACGCGACCGCCATCTCCACGGCGACCTCGCTGCTGGTCTACGGGCTCGCCCGGCTCACCCGGGCCGCGGAGGACCTCCACCAGGCCCAGCGCTCGCTGGCCGACGCTGCCCGGGTCTCCGAGCGGCTCCGGCTGGCCAGGGACGCCCACGACATGCTCGGCCTGGGGCTCTCCACGATCGCGCTCAAGACCGACCTCGCCGCCGCGCTGCTCGACCAGGACCCGGAGCGGTCGCGCCAGGAGACGGTGCAGGCACTCCACCTGACCCGGCTGGTCGACACGGATGTCGAGGCGGTCAGCGGCGACCGGGTCAGCCTGACCCTCGCCACCGAGGTGGAAACGGCTCGCAGCAGCCTCGCCGCGGCCGGGATCCACACCGAGATGGAGGTGGACGCTGCTCTCCACAATGTCGACGTGCTCGCTCCGGTGCTCCGTGAAGCGGTGACGAACGTGCTCCGGCACAGTCGCGCGCACCGCTGCTCGATCCGGCTCACCGGTGCCGGCGGCGGCCACACCCTGGTCGTCTCCAACGACGGCGTCGTCCAGACGCCCGGCGGGGAGCCCGGCCGCGGACTCGTCAACATGTCCGAGCGCCTGCACGCCGTGCGCGGGACCTTGAACACCCGCATCGAGGACGACGAGTTCACCCTCACCGCAGCCGTGCCCGGCTCCGGGGCGCACGGGCACGACCGGGTCCCGGTGCTGCAGGGATGATCTCGCTCCTGCTCGCCGAGGACACGGCGATCCTTCGCGACACCCTGGTCGCCGTCCTCGGCCTCGAGGACGACATGGAGGTCGTCGCGCAGGTCTCTCACGGCGACCAGATCCTGCCGGCCGCGCGCCGGTGGCAACCGGACATCGCCATCCTCGACATCGACCTGCCGGGGCAGGACGGGTTGACCGCCGCCGGTCGTCTGGCGGTCGATCTCCCCGAGTGCCGGGTGCTGATCCTCACTGCGCTCGCCCAACCGGCGAACCTGCGGACCGCACTGGCCCACAACGTCGCCGGCTTCCTCGCCAAGGACACCCCGGCAGTCGACCTCATCCGCGCGATCCGCGACATCGCCGGAGGCGCCAGGGTCATCGACCCGGCAGTGGCCCTGGCTGCGCTCGACGCCCGGCCGAGTCCGCTCACACCGCGGGAGACCGACGTCCTGCGCCTGCAGGCCGAGGGCCTCGACCCGCGCGAGATCGCCGGCCGCCTGTTCCTGTCCCACGGCACCGTGCGCAACTATCTCGCCTCGGCCACCGACAAGCTGGGCGCGCGCAACCGGATCCACGCGATCCGGATCGCCACCGAGAACGAGTGGCTGTGAGCTCGCTGGTGGGGTGCGTCCGTGGTGGAAGGTGCCCGTCGGGACTGTCGGAGACGGAGGAGGATCGAGGATGACGCACTACCTGTTCACCGTGCACGGACCGGCGGAGGTCGACGAGTTCGGCAACTACGGCTCCCGGGAGGAGATGGAGGCGGCGCTGGCCGCGACGGGGGCGTTCAACGACGAGCTCCGGGCCAGCGGCTACTGGGTGTTCGCCGGGGGTCTCCAGTCGGCGTCGACGGCGACCGTCGTCGATGGCCGCGGCGAGCGCCCGATGACGACCGACGGCCCCTACCTCGAGACCAAGGAGATGCTCGCGGGCTTCTGGGTCATCGACGCACCCGATCTCGAGGTGGCGCTCGAGCTCGCGGCCGGAGCCTCGAAGGCGTGCCGCGCCAAGGTCGAGGTCCGGCCGTTCGACGGACTGGCCTGAGCCGGCCCGATCGACGACTCGTGCAGCCGTGGCCGTCGGGCGTCAGCCGACGGGTGCGACGACCGTCCTGGTGCCGAGGGTGCGACCTGCGGAGTCCAGGAACGTCAGGGTGAGCGAGTCCGCGCCACCGGCGTCGGGCAGGGATGTTCCGTAGCCGTGCGAGTCGGCCCGGACGGGGAGGGTCAGGTCGACGCCGACACCTCGCACCTGCACTTCGGCGCTGTCGGGGTACGGCGACACGCCGTACAGGATCGGCTCCTCGTCCTTGAAGAAGCCGCCCAGCTGGTCCGGGCGCTCCAGCGGGATGACCCGGTCGGGGTCGCTCGGGTCGCTGACGTCGATCCCACAGCCGTACTCCAGCTGCTTCGCCGTGGGCGTGCCCTCACCGTCCCAGGAGGCGTCGCTGTAGGCGAAGCAGACCTTCCCCGACGAGCTCGTGGCGATCCAGAACGCGAAGAGCTTGCCGTTGCTGCGACGGAACTCGGCGACCAGCTGCGGGGTGTGCAGGGTCCCGATCCCGTTCCCCGTCGTGTTCGGCTGCGACGCGAAGCCCAGCAGGGTGTCCTTGACCGCGTCGATCGAGCCGAAGCCCGCCGCCGCCACGCCCGTGCCCAGGGTGATGACCCCCGCAACGCCGATCGCGGCGAGGCGGCGGCTGTTGCGCAGACCCAGTGGCCGCGGCGGGCTGTCGGCGAGGATGTCCGCGAGGGTGGCGCGTGCCCACTCCTGGTCGAGGGCCTCCGGAGCCGGAGCCAGTGCTGCGATGCGGTCGTCCAGCGTGTGCGTGTTCATTCGATGCCACCTTTCGACAGGGACGGCAGGCTCACTCGCGTGAGCCACGTGGGGGAATCGGCTTGATCGAGGGCCATCAGCGCCGCCTTGCGGGCTCGGTGGGTCCGCACCCGGAACGTGCCCGGCCGCACGCCCATCGCGACGGCGGCCTGCTGGGGAGTCAGCCCGTCCCAGGCGACGAGCAGGAGCGCCTCGCGCTGCTGCTCGGGGAGTGCCGAGAGCGCGGCGAGCGCCTCGATGCGTTCCGTCGCGAGCAGGCCGGCGTCCTCCGCCGACTGGGCGGCGTCTCGCAGCAGCTCCAGCCGCTGCTGCAGCGGCGCCTGCCTGCTGCCGCCGCGGCGCTGGTTGCCCGCCACCTTGCGGGCGGTGCCGATCAGCCAGGCGAGGGGTGGCCGGGGCACGTCGTCCCAGCGCCGCCACGCCTGGAGGAACGTCTCGGAGACCACGTCGGCCACCTCCCCGGCCGGGACGTGCCGCCGCGCGTACGCCGCGACCCGCGGCCCGTCACGATGCCAGGCATGCGTGAACTCGTCGGCGTCCCGCTTCTGCTCCATGTGTAGGTAGTGTCCGCGACCGGCGCGATTGTTACGCACCGATCCGGCACTCCGCTGAGCCGTCGGAGCTGGGCCGTCGGAGCTGAGCCGTCGGAGCTGGGCTGGCGAATCGCCGCAGGGTCAGCCGCACTCCGGGCGGAGACCCGCCAGCAGGATCTCCTGCTGCCGTCGCCAGGCGGACTTGTCGGCGACGAAGTACATCGCCGCCGTCGTGGTGCACATCAGCATGCCGTAGTCCTCCCAGCGCAGGTCGGCACGCACAGCCCCGGCCTTCTTGCCGCCCTTGATGATCCGCGCCACCGTGGCCCTGAGGTCCTTCTTGTCGTCCTCGATGCCTTCCCAGTGGAAGCTGTCCAGGTTCATCATCGCGAGCTGGAACGCCGCGTCGTGCTCGACCGCTTCGGCGTGCCGGCGCATGACGACGGCGAGGGCGTCGGCCGGGTCGACGGTCTTCTCGACCTCCGCCGCGATCACCGCGAACTCCTGGAAGCGCTCGCGCACCAGGGCCGTCATCAGCGACTCCTTGGTGGGGAACCGCCGGTACAGCGTGCCGATGCCGACCCCGGCGTCTGCGGCGATGTCCTCCATCTGTGCCCGGACTCCGTGCTCGGCGAACAAGCTGCGCGCGGAGGCGATGATCCGCTCGAGGTTGCGCTGGGCGTCGGCGCGCAGGGGGCGTTGCGTCGTGGTCACGAAACTGTCCCTCCTGGCTGCTTCGATGGATCTCGAGACCGGATCCGTGTGCTTCACGATAAGGCGTTGACAAGCGGAATCATACTTCCGTATCGTCACAAGCGGAAGTGGAACTTCGGTTCCGGATATTGACCAGGAGACCCCTCATGCCCCAGCCAGACCTCAGTACGCCGCGGGCGCGCAACCTCGCGCTGGCGCTGCTCGCGATGACCCAGTTCGTCGTGGTCATCGATGCCTCGATCGTCAACGTCGCGCTGCCCTCGATCGGCAAGGCGCTCGACTTCTCCCAGGCCGACCTGTCCTGGGTGGTGAACTCCTACACGCTGACCTTCGGCGGCTTCCTGCTCCTCGGCGGACGCCTGGCCGACTACCTGGGTCGTCGACGCGTGTTCATGATCGGCATGGCGCTGTTCGCACTGGCCTCGCTGGCCGGTGGCCTGGCCCAGAACGAGACCTGGCTGATCGCTGCGCGCGCCGTCCCAGGGCCTCGGTGCCGCGATCGCGTCGCCGGCAGCTCTGTCGATCATCACCACGACCTTCCCCGAGGGCCAGGAGCGCAACAAGGCCCTCGGCATCTGGGGAGCCGTGGCGGGCGCAGGTGGCGCCGCCGGCGTACTTCTCGGTGGGGTGCTGACCCAGTGGGCCGGCTGGGAGTGGGTGCTCTTCGTCAACGTCCCGATCGGCGCCTTCATCGTCTGGCAGGCACCGCTCCGGCTGCGGGAGTCGACTGCCGAGGAGGAGAGCGACCGCACCCTCGACCTGCCCGGTGCGATCACTGTCTCGGCCGGACTGGCCCTGCTGGTCTACGCGATGGTCGACGCGACCAACGTGGGCTGGTCCTCCGCGCAGACCGTCTGGCGCCTGGTCGCGGCGGCCGCGCTGCTCGTCGCCTTCGTCCTGGTCGAGCTGCGGACCAGGAAGCCGCTGGTGCCGTTCGGCATCTTCAGGCTGCGCACCCTGCGGGGAGCCAACCTGATCGGCGTGCTGATCGGGATGTCGCTGTTCTCGATGTTCTTCATGATCACGCTCTACCTGCAGCAGGTGCTCGGGTTCGACGCCCTCGAGGCGGGCGTGGCGTACCTGCCGCTCGCCGTGGCGATCATCCTCACCGCCGGGGTGGCCAGTGCCCTGGTGACACGCGTCGGGTTCAAGAACGTCCTGATCGTCGGGATGATCTTCGTCGCCGTCGGGCTCGCATGGTTCAGCCAGATCCCGCCCGACGGCTCGTACGTCGGCAGCGTGCTCGGTCCGTCGATCCTCGCGGGCATCGGGCTGGGCGCCTCGTTCGTCCCGGTGACGATCGCCGCGGTGACCGGCACCGAGCCCCACGAGGCCGGACTGGCGTCCGGACTCATCAACACCAGCCAGCAGGTCGGCGGTGCGCTCGGCCTGGCCATCCTCGCCACGATCGCGAACTCCTCGACCAAGGACGCGTTCGCCACCGGGGCCGACCGGGCGACGGCGCTCACCGATGGGTTCGCCGACGCGTTCCTGGTCGGCGCCTGCTTCGCGGTCGCGGGTGCGGTCCTCACGGCGTTCCTGATCTCCGGTCGTGACAGCAAGGCGCACTCCGAGGCGGCCAGGAACGGCGAGGTCGCCGCCGTGCCGGTCTGAGCCGTCGCTCCTGCATCGAGAGTTCGGCCCCCAGTCCGCTGGGGGCCGACCTGGGTGCGGAGGCAGGACCGAAGTCGCCGGACAGTGCCAAGATGGTCGGGTGGCATCCGACTCGCGCATGGTGGCCCTGGGCTTCGGCAAGTTCGCGCGTGCAGACCGGATCTTCGCGCTCGAGCGCATCACCGGGGATGAACGCGGCGACGGCCGGCGCACCCGGGTGTGGATCGACGGGGTCGCCGACCCGTTGATCGCCTCGCGCACCGAGGTCACGATCCTGCGTGACATGGGCCAGGAGTCCGCCCTCGCCGGACCCGACCTCGACGAGGCACTCGACCTTGCCGCACGCCTGGCAGCAGCGGCCGACGCCGGCCGCGTCGACCTGAACGACCTCGGGCGCCGGGCGCGGCACCTGCTGGCGTCGACGACCGCATCCGGTTAGGTCTCGGCGGTCTCTCCGCAACGAATCCACCGCTGGACGCAACCTCGCGGCGGGTTGGCGCGTCTATAGCTGTACACGGTCAGGGTTCCGGCCCGAAGTGGGAGGCACCATGCACGTCGTCGGCACCAGCGCCGCGGAGTCGTTGTCAGCCCCGCGCGACCCGTTCGACGCGCCACACGTCCACGTCTGGGAGTTGCGTGCGGTCGAGTTCGACACCTGGGGACGGGTCAGCTACTACGAGTGCCTCGACTGCCCGGGCGTCCGCTACGTCTGAGCGGTGAGGCGAGTGAGCCGTAGTCTGGGTCCCGCTCACTGCCCGATGACCGAAGGGGTCCGTCCATGCTCGTCGTCACCACGAACGACATCCCAGGTTGGGAGATCCAGCGGGTCTGCGGCGAAGTCTTCGGACTGACCGTGCGTTCGCGCAACGCGTTCAGCCAGGTCGGTGCCGGCCTGAAGTCGATCTTCGGGGGCGAGCTCCAGGGCATGACCAAGAACCTGGTCGACAGCCGGAACGACGTGATGGCTCGGATGATCCAGGCAGCCCGGGATCGCGGCGGCAATGCCGTCGTGGCGATGCGTTTCGACACCTCGGAGATGGCCGACACCTGGACGGAGATCTGCGCGTACGGCACTGCCGTGGTCGCTGTGCCGATGACCGATGCTGCCCGTCAGACCGCCACGGAGCTGGGCTACGGCACCACGTAGTCGCGGCACCTTCTTTGCGACAGGGCGGGAGGAGCGGCGCTCAGGCGTCGCGGTTGCCTCGGTGGGGCTCGTCGGACTCAGCGGGACGTGTCGGACCGGTCGGTGACGAGGATCGTTCGTGCGTTGCCTTGAAGAAACCGAAGTAGACGCCGCCGCCCACGATGACCAGCACCACCACCGCCATGAGGGCGAACCGCAACACGTGCACGCCTGCTGACAACATCATCGCGAGGCTCCTCTTCTGCAGGTGATCGCGGGCTCGCGCCGGTCGCGGGCACCGCTGACCACTGGTGCATGGGCTTCTCCGCGGTCGTACCCCTGCTTTGCGCGGCCAATCTTCCTTCTGCCGCGTCGGCCACGGCCGCCAGACAGCCGTCCCGGTCGGTGCGCCGCGTCAGCGCGCGCGACCTGCGGCCAGCATCGCAACGGACTTCTCGATGCGCGCCTGGCGCGTTTCGGCCTTCTTGGCCCCCGTCACCTGGAACACGTGCCACGACTGGTTGCTGTAGGACAGGCCATCCCAGAAGTCCTTCGCCTCTTGGTGCCCCGACAAGGCCGCCGCGAAGTCCCCGGGAATCTCCACCTCGCGTGGTGCGGTGTCGAGGGCCAGCTCGACGTCGTACACCTCGCCGGGGGCGATGTGACCCTCGACCCGGCGCGCCGCGGTCACGCCGAGCAGGTAGCGGCCGCCCATCTTGGCGATCGAGGTCCGAAACGTGTAGCCGCCGACCGTGACAACCACCTTGGGGTGGCGACCACCTCCGAGTCCTGCGACGACGTCGTCCGGCACTTCGAACCCGGCGGCGGTCTTGCCCGCGAGCTCGAGCTCGGCGTTGAACCTGATGCTCTGCGTCATGGCGGCCGTCCCATTCTCTGCTCTCGACTGCGATCCGATGCCAGGTAGACCGGCGAGAGCGTCAAGACTCATCGGTGGACGACATCAACGGCTGGGCGCGACCAAGGGCTCTCCGTCCTCGGTCAGGTAGTCGCGCCAGCTGCGCCTGGCTGTCCAGCCGAGGAGGCGCTCGAGCTTCGCGGTGCTGATCCCGCTGGCGTCGGGGCGGGACACCTCGCGCAGCTGGGTCGGCGCGTCGGGGTAGGCCTCGCGCCACGCGGCGTGAAGGTCCCGTCCACCGATCGTGTCGGGCGCGGCGACGTAGAGCACCTCGTGGCCGGCCAGGTCGCACTCGGTCGCGAGCCGGGCAGCCTCGGCAAGATCCTCGGCATCGACGTACGCCCATCCGGTGATGCTCGGCGCTGACCGGTCCGCGACGACGGGCCCGAGGTTCCTGAGGTAGGAGTCGGCGTCCTGCACCCAGGTCGGTCGCAGGCTGACGCAGCGCAGATCAGACCGGCGTACGGCGGCGTCGCAGATCTGCTCGCCGAAGACCTTCGAGAGACCGTAGGGGTCCTGAGGCATGAGGGGATGGTCCTCGTCGACCGGCAGGTACACCGGGAAGAAGGGGCGCTCGGCGAAGATGAAACCCGGAGCCGTCTCGCTGGAGATGTTGACCAGCCGCGGGACCCCCCATCGAACGCACGCCTCCACGACGTTGAACGTCGCCATGAGGTTGTTGCCGAAGACCTGGTGTGGCGCGTGCCTGCCGGGCGCCGGCAGGGCGCCGCAGTGCACGACCGCGTCGTACGGCCCCGCCTTGGCACCCTCGCCCTCGGTGATCCCGCCGACGAGCGCATACACCTGCCCGGCATCGGTGAGGTCGGCCACCAGGTAAGGCGGCGTGCCCTCGGGGTGGCGATCGAAGTCGGCCGGCGTCAGGTCCGTCCCGGTCACGGTGTGCCCGGCCTCCTGGAGGACGCGAACCACGGCGCGGCCGACCTTCCCACGTGATCCGGTGACGAGAGTGCGCACGTGTCTTCCTCTGCTGCTCATGGGCCCGACCGACCTGTCGAACTGAGCCGGACGCGGTCGAACCGCCTATGCCTTCTGGATGCGGATGGGGATCGATGCCTCGACGCCTCGGAGCCGGCTGAACAGGGTTCCGATTGTCCCCTGGAGCCGGTACTTCCGGTTGACGATGCGTCGTACTCGCGGTGTGTCGGAGTGGTCGAGGACCTCGGCCCGGCCAGTGACCAGCGGGGCGCCGGCCTTGACACGTCCGCGGACGTCGCACGGCTGGAGGGTGACCGCCGGATTGTTGCGGATGCGCGTGACCTTGAAGGCGCCGGTGTCCGAGAAGAAGTAGAGGTCGTCGCCGTCCGGTGCTATCCACACGGGCGTGGAGACGGGCGTGCCGTCCTTGCGGTAGTTGGTGAACGAGACGTACGACGCACGCCCCACGTCCGCCCAGGCCTGGTCACTCGCCCTTGCCGACTCGGTCACGCTGCTCCTCTGGGTCGGGGCCGTCGGTTCTCCCCGGTCAGGAGGGAGCGACAGCGCTCGGACGTGCAGTTTCCCACGACAGGGCGACGCCGGGATCGTGGAGCCGAGATCCCCGACTCGGGTGGCCGAGCCGGCGCCACCAAGGGGAAAGGAGTCCTGGCTGCAACGACCGTCCTGGGCCGACGGGCGTTCCGGAGACAAGCGGATCCACGGGACGACGACGCCCGCCCGGGGACAGTAACCTCGGTCGTCAATTCCAGGAGCACTGCCATGAAGGAGCCTGAAGTGAACCTGCCTGCTGAGCCGTGGCTCCCAGCGGCCTTCGCTCACCCGACCCGGGTGGACTTCGTCGAGGGATTCCACCTCCGTCCCATTCGCGGCTCCGACGTCGACCTGGACTTCCCGGCCGTGATGGGCTCCCGCGAGCGCCTCTGGACCTTGTACGGCGAGGCGTGGGGATGGCCGCCGTCTTCCATGACGTACGAACAGGACCGGGAGGACCTCGAGCGTCATTTCGCGGAAGTCGAGGCCCATGAGTCATTCAACTTCGCACTGTTCGACCACGACGAGACCGCACTCCTGGGCTGCGTCTACATCGATCCGCCCCAGGACGAGGCATCCGACGCCGAGGTGTCCTGGTGGGTTGTCGACGACATGGTCGGCTCCGCGCTCGAGGTGGCTCTCGACGACTTCGTCCCCCAGTGGCTTCGCGAGGCCTGGCCGTTTGTGACGTGGTCCTCCACGCTGGACCACCAGAAGAGTGCGCCGCGAGGCTGACCCCGCCAAGGCCCGGCAAGGAACGAGAGCATCGCCCTGCACGAAGGGAGTGTGTTCTCGAGCTGCGGCGTCCGCGCTCAGTGTCGGCGCAAGCCTGGGACCGCTCGCCAGAGTCGGCCGACCAGGATCGTGCCGACGAACAGCAGCAGCCAGGTCACGATGCTGAACGCGCCTCCGACATGGGTCTGACTGCCGTCGGAGAACGTGTAGGTCACCTGGGTCTGGAAGTAACGAAGGCCGTCGTAGGTGAACGTGCCGGTTGCATGCGGGTCGGCGTCGGAGACGCCGCGGGCGTAGGCGAGAGCGGCATCGGTGAGGAAGGACGTCGCGAACAGCGCCGTCGCCATCAGGAACACCGCGGCGGCGATCCACGATGGCCGGGGGCCGTCCCCGAAGCGCGCGGCGAGGTAGCCCTCCGCGAGCTGGCGGCTCCCACCCACGTTTCGGATCGCCTGGCGGGCGCCGACCTCCTGGGCCGCCTCGGTGAGGTTCGTCCGCACGTCCCGGCGCGTGGAGATGCGACTTGCGCGGGGCAGGTCGTAGAGCTGCTGGTCGAGGCTCCACACCAGCCGCTCGATGCGAAGCCGGTCAAGCAGGGACAGGTTCGCGTTCATCTCAGCTACCTTCCGTGGAGGGCGGATCAATGCGCCGGGCGAGCCGCCGGCCGACGACGCCGACGAGCGCTTCCCACTGGGCGATGCCCTCGGAAAGTGCGGCGTAGCCGGCCGTCGTCGGGCGGTAGTACTTGCGCGCTGGCCCCGAGCTCGAGGCCACCAGGCGTGCGGAGATCTTGCCCTCACGCTCGAGTCGGGCCAGGGCGGGATAGACGGTGCCGTCGAGAACATCGGTCAGCCCCACGTCGTGCAGCCGCCTCACGACGTCGTATCCGTAGGACTCCTCCTCGGCCAGCAGATGCAACAGCAGGACGGAGAGGATCCCCTTCAGCAGCTGCGGGTCGTGGGCGTTCGCGGGCACACAAGAAGATTATGCCCGCTACCTTGCGTAATCAAGTACCGGATGTTGCCAAGGAGTGCGCACTTCTCGGAGGGCTACGGCCCCAGCAGCCGACGACCGGTTCTCCTCGAGCCCGGCGGCGATCCCGACGTACGTGGGGGCGTTGTTGCTCGGAGCGAGGTCACGCCACCCGTCGTGCGGCACCCATCACGAGCGGCACGACGGTCGGCGCTGCGGCCGGCATCCGCGTCCGGACAAGCTCGTCCAGCTCGAGATCGGACTCGAAGAGCAGTGCCTCGAAGTCCCGGTTGGCATGGCAGCCGTCGGCGAGGCGCCGCTGCAGCGGGGTCATGACGTCCTGGACCACGCCTCGCAGACCGCCGCCGCGGACATGCTCGTGGAAGAGGAACCGACCACCCGGCCGAAGCACCCGGTGGACCTCTGCCAGCGCCCGCCGGGGGTCGGTCACGGAGCAGAACACCAGGGATGCAGTAACCGTGTCGAAGGATGCGTCCGGGAAGTCGAGTGCGTGCACGTCGCCGTCGACCACCACGACTTTCCTCGGCTTCGCGGTCGCGACCATCGAGTCCAGGTGCCGGCGGAACTCGGGGTTCGGCTCGATCAAGGTCAGCGCCTCGACCCGGTCGGTGTAGTACGGGACCGAGAAGCCGTTGCCGGCGCCGATCTCCAGGGTTCGGCCGGTTGCCTGGGCGAGCTGGTCGCGGCGCAGGTTGCCCTGACCGGCGCTTTCGGACTTGCCCATCACCGATGGGTACCAGCGTGCAAAGAAGCGTTGTCCACGTGTTGCTCTCGAGTTCGTCATGCCTCGATGGTGCGGGACCGCGCCGGCGCGTCGCATGGCCGGAAACGGCCATCCGAAGATGGCCGGATCCGGCGACGTGGCCGGCTCTGATCTCCGCTGTGCTGGACCGATGACGAACACCATGACGACCACGTCGGTGCGCCTCTCGGGGCGCGAGAACGGCCCCAAGCGGATGTCGAACGGAGGCTTCGCCTGCGGGACCTTCGCCGGCCTCGTCGGCGGGACCGCGAAGGTGACGCTGCATCGGAAGGTGCCCCTCGAGACCGATCTGAGTGCTCAGATCTCCGGGGTTCGGGCTCAGGTGTGGTGCGAGGACCGGCTGATCGCGGTCGCCGAGGCGGCCGAGCCGTTCGTGCTGGAGCCACCGGTGAGGCCCACGGCCGCGCAGGCCGAGTCAGCCCGCGAGCGCCATCCGCTGCGCGGCGTACGGCACCCGCTTTCGGACTGCGTGGTCTGCGGCCCCGAGCGCCGCGACGGACTCGGGGTCACGCCCGGGCCGTTGGAGACAGATCCCGACATCCTCGCGGCACCGTTCCGACCCACCGCGGGGTACGCCGTCGACGGGCTGGTCCGCCGGGCGGCGATCTGGGGCGCCCTGGACTGCCCCAGCTACGCCGCCGCCGACCTGCGTGCGCGGAGGTTCTGCCTGCTGGGCAGCCTGGAGGCCCACCAGGCCCGACCCGTCGAGGTGACCGAGAGCCTGGTGGTCGTCGGCTGGACCCGGGAGGTCGGGAACCGCTCGGTGCAGACCGCCTCTGCGATGATCGACGAGGATGGTGGCGTCGTGGCATCAGCCCGCGCCGTCTGGGTCGCCGTGCGGCATCAGTGGGCCGTCAAGACGGTCGCCCGGTTCGTCGGCTGAGGAGGAGGCTGATCATGCTCGAGCTCACCGATCAGGTCGTCCGCCACGCGGCGATCAATGGCCGGGACGTCGCCTACTGCGTCGTCGGCGACGGCCCGCCGCTGGTCATCGGCGGCTGGTGGTGCTCGCACCTGGTGCTGAACTGGCAGGACCCCGCCTTCCGCGACTACGTCTCGCGACTGGCGCGTCACCACACCGTCGTCCGCTACGACCAGCCCGGTCGCGGGGCATCAGAGCCCGACGGCGACGCGCCGACCGACCTCGGGCACGAGACGGCCGTCGTGCTCGGGCTGTTCGACGAGCTCGGCCTGGACCGCGCCGACGTACTGGGCGCCTCCTCCGGAGGAGGGGTGGCCGCGGGGTTTGCGGCCGCGCACCCGGCCCGGGTCTCGCACCTGGTGCTGTACGGCGCGTTCGCGTACGGCGCGGAGATCGCACCGGCATCCGCGCGACAGGCGATGCTGGAGGCGGTCGCCGGGCACTGGGGTCTGGGCTCGCGGCTGCTGGCAGACGTCTTCGTCCCGGGGGCGAGCAGCGCTGAGCGGGACCAGTTCGCGGTCTTCCAGCGCCAGTCCGCGCGCCGCGAGCAGGCCCATGACGCCCTGGCGGCGACGTACGAGCTCGACGTTCGGGAGGTCTTGTCCAGGATCAACGTGCCCACCACGGTGCTGCACCGACGCGACGACCGGGCGGTACCGTTCGCGCTCGGCGTCGACGTTGCGAAGAGGATGCCGCACGCCACGTTCCTTGCTCTCGAGGGCGAGGATCACTTCCCCTGGCTCGGGGACGCCGGCGCGGTCGCCGACGCGACCTTGCGAGGGCTGGGACACCACGTCCCGACCCGGTCACCGGCCCCGGGCCCGCAGGACCTGACCGAGCGCGAGCGCGAGATCCTGGCACTCGTCGCGAAGGGCCTGACCGATGCGCAGATCGGCGAGCGGCTGGTGCTGAGCCCCCACACCGTCCACCGCCACGTCGCCAACGCGCGGGTCAAGCTGGGCGTGAGGTCCCGCGCTGCCGCTGCGGCCGCCGCCGTGCGCAGTGCCTGAGATTGTCGAGACCCGCCGGACTCTCAGCTCACCTGCTCGGCCAGCGAGACGATGATCCCTTCCGGACCCCGTACGTAGGCCATCCGCCAGACGCCCTCGTACTCGCCGATGCCACCGACCAGCTGGTAGCCGTCGGCAGCGACCTGATCGACCGCTGCCTGCAGGTCGTCCACCTCGAAGGCCACGTTGCGCAGTCCGAGCTGGTTCGCCGGAGCGGTCGGCGAACCGGGCAGGTGCTCGGGTCGACTGAAGCTCGAGAGCTCCAGCGTCGTGCCTCCGTTCGGCGCTCGAAGCATCACGATCTGGGTCCGGGAGTCCGGGATCCCGATGACCGTGTCGAGGAAGTCGCCCTCGACGAACATCTTCTCGCCAGCCTCGAGGCCGAGCGCCTCGAAGAACGCCGTCACGGTGTCGAGGTCGGCGACGGTGACGCCGACGTGGTCGAAGCGGCGTACGTGTGACATGAGTGGCCCATCCTCGTCTCGTCTGTGTTCGCGCCGGGCGCTCCGGGCGCGACCGTGGGGACTCAGCCCGGCAACGAGTCGCCGGGGAATCCGACGCAGGGGAGCACCTCGACCGTCATCATCCCGGCCTGGACGCACGGGTCGGCGGCCATGGTCTCGCGAGCCTGCTCCGGGGTCTGGGTCATGATCGCGACGCCGCAGAGTCCTTCGGAGAGCACCGGGCAGAGAATGGCGATCGTGCCCGCTGCGCGCAGCGACACCATTCGCCGTTGGTGTTCGCGCTCGATGGCGTCCGCGCCCTGCTGGTGGCGTCCCGGCGCCCAGCTCAGCTGAACCAGGCTGTACGGCTTTCCGGTCGCGGCCAACTCCTGGATCTGCTCGTCGCTGACGGCGTTCATGGCACTCACATCCCGATCCGGAAGTGGTCGACCGCGATCATGCCGACGACCCGCTCCTGGCCGCGGTCGTACGGCGCATGGATGTACTTCTCGGCGATCGCGTCGACAACGGCCCACCCCTCGTCGCCGGACAGCCAGGTGACGACACGGCCGCGCAGGACGACTGGCGAGTACGGGTTGTCCGCCGGTGTCAGGGAGATTGCGACGCGTGGGTCGTGCTGGAGGTTGCGAGCCTTCTGCGAGCGAGGACCGGTCATGATCGCCACGTGGTCCTGGTGGGTCCCGACCCAGATCGGCACGGAGTGCGGTGTGCCGTCGGGCAGGACGGTCGCCAGGTGGGCGATGGCGGTGCCGTCGAGCAGGGCGACGAGATCGGTGTCGAGGGCGGCGCTGGTGGTCATCGTGGTTCCTCTCGAAGTTTCTTGAAGAGACTCCGTGACCCTAGCAGACAAAGTTCCTTGAGGGAACGCCAAGTGGTAGCCTGACTCCATGCAACGCACGAACTTCGGCGACATGGCGTGCTCGATCGCCCGCACCCTCGACGTGATGGGGGAGCCCTGGACGCCGCTGGTGATTCGCGACGTCTTCGTCGGCATGAACCGCTTCGAGCAGATCCAGCAGGATCTCGGCATCTCCCGCAAGGTGCTGACCGAGCGCCTGAACCACCTCGTCGAGCGCGGCATCCTCGAGCGACGTCCCTACGACAACCGACCCCGCTACGAGTACCACCTCACCGAGCGAGGCACCGAGCTCTTCGACGTGCTCATGGTGATGGTCGGCTGGGGAGACAAGTGGCTCGCCGGCAAGGCCGGCCCACCGGTCCTGTACCGCCACCACGCGTGCGGCGAGGTCAGCCACGTCGACCCCCGCTGCAGCCACTGCGGGGAGCCGATGCACGCGAAGGACATCGACGTGCTGCCCGGGCCGGGCGCGGCAGCCTGAGAGCGCCGGAGACCGTGGGCTTCGCGGTCGGCCCGCAGTCGGACCGGACAACGGCCCGGATGCTCCATGGTCTTTGGTGGCGCGGAGGTCTAGCGTCCGAAGTGGATGACCGATTCGTCGAGTCTTCCCGGAGCGCCACGTCGGGCGCGACCACGGCCATCTCGCCACGTCAGGTCCCTGACGTGGAACGCGTATCGACAGGAGGCCGTCATGGCCCACGGAGTTGTCCACCACTTTCCTGGTGGAACCAAGGAGCAGTACGAGGCATCCATCGCTGCGGTCCACCCGACGCCGGACACGTTGCCGGACGGGCAGATCTCCCATGTCGCCGGTCCCTCGGCCGACGGATGGATGATCGTGGCCGTCCACGAGTCAGAGAGCAGCTGGGAGCGGTTCCGCGACGACGTCCTGATGCCGCGTATGCAGCAGGGGATCGAGGGCGGCTTCGCGACGCCACCTGAGGAGTCGACCTTCGAGGTCTACAAGTCGATGCCGTAGTGCGGCGACCGTCTCGGGCCGGTCACTCGCTCAGGTGTTCCGCCTCGTCCAGCGTCCCCGCGGCGTCCCGCAGGCTGCCGAGCTCGGCCTCGTAGTAGCCGAGCTCGGCAGTGCTGAGCTCGACCGTCACGTCGTCGGGCGTGGCCGTCCACTCGACGCTCTCGGCTGTCAGGATCTCCGCCTCGGCCTCGTGCGCGATGGCGGCGAGGTCGGGGGTCTTCGATGGGTTCGTCATGAACTGATGACCGACGACGGCCGGAGTCCGTGACACCGGGCGGCGCCGAATGTCAGGCCGGCAGGTGGGAGAGCTTGTCGGGTGCCATCACCCACATGACCTGATCGATGCCCTCCGGAGACGTGCTGATGCTCAACAGGACCGCCGGGGTGTCGTCCCGCCGGGCCAGCACCGAGAGCCGGCCGTTGGTCTCGACGAACGTGATGGTCGTGCCGACCCACCAGTCGGACCAGCCTGCGATGAAGCGCGCGACGTTCTCCCGCCCGAGGACCGGGCGACGTGCTGCCCGCGGAGCCTGGCCGGCACTGTCGGTGGTGCTGACGACCTCCGCGGCGAGCACCCGCTCCAACCGCTTCACGTCGCCGTCCCGGGCAGCCGCGACGAACGCCTCGAGCAGCTCACGGTGCTCGGCGGGGTCCACGGCCTCCTTGCGACTCGACCGCACGTGCTTGTTCGCGCGGCTGACCAGCTGGCGGGCGTTCGCCGCGGACGTGGCCAGGATCTCGGCGATCTGGTCGTAGGAGTAGTCGAACGCCTGCCGGAGCACGTAGGCCGCGCGCTGCTCCGGGCCCAGCTTCTCCAGCAGCGTCAGCATCGCGGTCTCGAGTGCTTCGGCGTTCTCGGCGCCCAGGCTCGGATCGGCGCTCGTGTCGACCGGCTCAGGGAGCCAGGGACCGACGTACTGCTCGCGCCGGACCCGTGCCGATCCGGCGGTGTTGATCGCCAGCCTCGTGGTGACCGTGGTCAGGAACCCGGCTGGATTGCGTACGACGTCGCGGTCAGTCTGCTGCCAGCGCAGCCATGCCTCCTGGACGATGTCCTCGGCCTCGGCGACGCTGCCGAGCATGCGGTAGGCGATCCCGAAGAGCCGGGGCCGAGCCTCGTTGAACGTGTCGACAGCCGACTCGAGGTCGCGGCCGGAGACATCCTCGACACTGCTCATGGTCTGTCAGCTCCTTCGTCAAAGGACCGCAGACTCTGCTCACCCGACGCCGAGCCGCATCCCAAATGCTGCCACGGCTGCCCCGCTGCGGACAGAGCCCGTCCGCACCGCGGTCGAGGGCTCCCGGATGTCACAACACGGCGCGTTCGCCGGTCAAGGGTCGGATACGAGAACGTCGTTCTGGAGAAGGAGTCCCTGTGGCAACGAAGGTCCTGGCAGGGCTGCAGCACTGGCAACGGCTCGCCGTCGTCGCCGTCGTCCTCCCTGTGCTGGTCGGGCTGGCGGTGCTCGCCTTCGCCTGGCCGACTGCCCGCATCGAGCCACGCCACGTGCCTGTCGGCGTCATCGGCTCCACCGAGGGGAGCCAGCGGCTGATCGAGCACGTCGGTGCCGCGCGCCCTGAGGGGTTCGACTTCCACCTGTACGCCGACCGCGACTTCGCACGCGACGCGATCCGCGATCGCGACATCTACGGTGCGTTCGAGGTCACGGGCGACCAGGTGCGGCTGCTCGACGCGAGTGCGGCAAGCCCCGCGATCGCCCAGGCACTCGAGCAGGTCGCGAGCACCCTGGCCGAGCAGGCGGCGACGGCGACCGGAGCCCCGTACGAACCAGCTCGGCAGCTCCACGTCGAGGACGTGGTCCCGCTGTCGCCGCAGGACCACAAGGGCATCGTCTTCACCTCCAGTCTGCTCCCGTTGACCATCTGCGCGATGCTCGCCGCTGCGGCCACCGGTCTTGTCGTGCGCTTTCGGCCCGCCTGGCGGCAGATCCTGGCGTTGGCGGTCGTGTCGGCCGCCTCGGCCGCGGTGGTCTACCTCATCGCACAGACCTACCTCGGAGCCTTCCCCGACCACCCGTTGTCGGACTGGGGCGTCCTGGCGCTCACGATCTTCGCGATCAGCGGCAGCACGGCGGGCCTGATCGCCCTCATCGGCGCCGGTGGTCTCGGGCTCGGTGCGGCGCTCATGGTCTTCGTGGGCAACCCGTTCTCCGGCGGCAGCTCCGCACCCGAGCTCCTCCCCGGCTTCGCCGACCACGTCGGCCAGCTCCTGCCGCCCGGCGCCGGAGCCAGTGCCCTGCGAAGCACCGCCTACTTCGACGGCAACGGGGCCGGCAGCCACGTCGCCGTGCTGGTCGGCTGGTCGCTGATCGGGCTGACGGCGCTCGTCATCGGCCACCATGCCCCGCTCCAGCTGGCCGCTCAACGGATACCGGAGGACGACGCCAGCCAAGTGCGGCAACGTGGGTCGCGTGCTGCAAGCAGTTGAGTCCGCGCCTTCGGGTCCCGCCACGAGACGTGGCGGGACCCGATCGGTCAGGCGGACTCCTTGGCCCATGCCTCGTAGGTGATCGAGCCGAGCTCGGCGTCAGGTCCGGGCACCAGGCTGTTGTCGGCCAGCTCGGTGCCGAAGTACGTCGCGTGCTCGTCGACGACGAGGTCGCGTGTCTCGCCGGACTTGGCCAGCGCGGCCGGGATGAACTCGTCCATGCGCACCTTGTCCGGGCCGCCGATCTCCTTCGTGTCGTTCAGCGGTGCGCCGATGGCGACGCGAGCCACGGCCGAGGCGACGTCATCGGATGCGATCGGCTGGTAGTGAACCGGCGCGAGGTGCAGCTTCCCGTCGACCATCGACGCATCCGCGATTGCCCGGGTGAACTCGAAGAACTGGGTCGCGTGGACGATCGAGTACGGCAGCCCGGACCCCTTGATGAGGTCCTCCTGCGCCGCCTTGGCGCGCAGATAGCCGCTGTCCGGCAGGGTCCCCGTGCCGACGACGGAGAGGGCGACGTGGTGCTTGACACCGGCCTTCTTCTCGGCCTCGAGGATGTTGGTGGTGGCGGTGACGAAGAAGCTCATCACGTCGTCGTCCGCGAAGGACGGCGAGTTGGACACGTCGATCACGACGTCGGCGCCGCTCAGGGCGTCGTCCAGTCCTTCTCCGGTCAGGGTGTTGACGCCGGTCTGCGGCGCGGCGGGGACCGCGTCGTGACCGTGTGCGTTGAGCTTTTCGACGACCTTCGAGCCGATGAGCCCGGTTCCGCCGATGACGACGACCTTCATGAGTGGCACCTCTCTGGGATTCCGATGGGGCGGGGGCTCACGCGAGCCTCCCGTCCTACTGACCAGCGGGTCCGCGCGGCTGTGACACCCCGGCCGGTGTCAGTCAGGCAACGCCACGGCGCCGCGTGCCAGCGCACCGGTGAACGTGCTGAGCGCCTCCCGGATCACGGGCGGCAGGTCGGCGCGTGTGCCGTCCCACGAGCGGGAGCACGCCCCGCACGAGAGTGTTCCGGTCGGTACGGCCTGCCTCGAGGAGACCTCGCCACGCATCGTGGCACCGGCGACGTGGACGGAGAGGCCGACGACCGACGACCAGGTGAGGGCCTGTTCGCCGCAGGTGCAGGTCGGCGAACCGCCTCGTTCGCCGGGCGGTGGCGCGATGGCGCGCCCGCCGGCCAGCTGTTGCAGCACGGCAGCCACGTCGATGCCGATCGGAGGCAGGTCGCGGGTGACGGTCTGCCGCGCGCACGCCTTGCAGGTGAGTGACTCGACCGGCAGGTCTCGCACGGTCGGCCCCGCAAGGACCACCCCGCCGCGGCCCGACGCGATCAGCACGAGGGGCAGCAGGACCAGACCGCGCAGGTAGGGGCACCCGCAGCGGCAACGCGGCCCAGTGCCTGGGTACGACGATGCGATCAACGCGGTGCTCTTCTCTCCGGGTCCGGTGCGCTGTGGCTATGACCGAGCCGGTCGCGGATCTGTGACATCGCCTCGACGCTGTCACATCTGCGCAGGGTCTCCGGTCAACCGGTAAAACTCTCGAGGAGAAGGGTCGAGCCATGCACGTAGCGGTCGTCGGAGGTACGGGCCTGATCGGTGCCCGGGTCGTCAGCTTGTTGCGGGACCACGGTGACGAGGTGGCCGTGGTGTCACGGAGGACCGGGGTCAATGCGTACTCCGGGGAGGGGCTCCGGGAGGCGTTCGAGGGCGTGCAGGTCGTCGTGGACGTGTTGAACATGAACCGTCCGTCGTACGAGTACGAGCAGGGCCTGAGCTTCTTCGACACCTGCACCCGCAACGTACTTCGTGCCGAGGAGTCCGTGGGCGTTCAACACCATGTCGGTCTCTCGATCATCGGGGCGGAGCGACTCGACAGCAGCTACTTCCGCGGCAAGGTCGCCCAGGAACGGCTGGTCTCTGAGTCCCCGGTTCCGCACTCGATGCTCAGGACGACGCTGTTCTACGAGAACATCCCCAAGCTCGTCGATCATGTCGCGACCACGCACCTGGTGCGGCTGCCCCTGTCCGGGTGCGGCCCGTCTCGGCGGCCGACGTGACGGCGACGTTGTGCCGGCTTGCACGTGGCGTCCCGCTCAACGGGTCGTTCGAGCTTGCCGGGCCCGAGGACTGGTTCCTCGACGAGCTGGCGCGCGAGGTGCTGGCGTCCGCGCACGACTCCAGGCGGGTGGTGCCCGACACCGACGCGCTGTTCCTCGGCGCACGTCTGCACTCCGGCGACGAGTCGCTGCTTCCCGCCTGGGCGGAGACCAGCGGCTCGTTCACCGAGTGGAGCGAGGCTCAGACCCGGTCCGCGTGACCGGACTCGAGCACTGAGCAGGTCCGGGTCGAGTCGCAGAGAAGAACGGGACTCACTGGGTTTCACCGGAGCGGCAACCCGCTACGCCGGAAGCAGAGAGCGACTGGACCCGCTCGTCGCCCGGACCAGCCCTCGCAACAGACCGCCACCAGCCGTCATCATGAGCAAGCCGTCACGAAGCTCGAGGAGGCCCCTGTGACCACAGCGATCCCGACGACTGCGCCGATCGCGACGCTCGAGGCCCTCCGAGAGCACCTCCAGTGGGCGATCGAGCTGGAGCACGCGACGCTGCCGCCCTACCTCACGGCGCTCTTCTCGCTCGATCCGGAGCGCAACCCGGAGGCCACCCAGGTCGTGCGCAGCGTGTTCATGGAGGAGATGCTCCACCTGACCCTGGCTGCCAACCTGCTGAACGCGGTCGGCGGTTCGCCGGTCCTGGACTCGCCCCGGCTGCTGCCCGGCTACCCGACGTACCTCCCGCACGGTGACCGGTCCCTGGCCATCTCGCTGGTGCCGTTCGGAACCGAGGCGCTCGAGCTGTTCCTGGCGATCGAGAAGCCGGCGAGGGCAGGCGCACCTGCGGAGAGCGACCACTACGAGACGATCGGCCAGTTCTACGAGGCCATCGAGGCCGGGATCCTCCGGCTCTGCGCGGAGCTCGGCGAGGACGCCGTGTTCGGTGGCGATCCGGCGCGGCAGATCGCCGCCGACTTCCCGTACGGCGGCAGCGGTCGCGTGATCGCCGTCCAGGACCTCGCGAGCGCACTCGACGCCCTGACGGAGATCGTGGAGCAGGGGGAAGGTGCCGCCCACCACGACGTGTGGGACGGCGACCACCAGATGTTCCAGGCCGACCGCGACGAGGTGGCCCACTACTACCGGTTCCTCGAGCTCAAGGTCGGCCGCCGGTTCCGCCGTGGGGACACACCCGCGTCCGGCCCGACCGGCGAGCCGGTCCGCGTCGACTGGGAAGGGGTCCGGCCGATGCGACGAAACCCCCGGACGAGCGACCACGCACCGGGCAGCGTGATCCGCGTCGCGCAGGAGGAGTTCAACCACACCTACTGCGCGCTGCTGCATCTCCTCGAGCGTGCGTTCAACGGCAGTCCACGGCTGCTGCCCGTCGCGACCGGCGAGATGTACGCGCTGCGCGCCCAGGCGCAGCTCTTGATGGAGCTGCCGACCGAGGACGGTGACGGCGTGGCCGGCCCGACGTTCGAGTACGTCGAGCCGGCGGACCGGCGCTGGCGCGTGGGTGATGCTCGCCGGGTGACGGTGCTGCCGCACGGGCCCTACGTGGTCCACGGTCAGGTGCCCTTGCGACGGAAGGTCAAGGTGGTGGCGGACAACGGGAAGTCCGTCACGTGGCGCATCGGCGAGGCCATCCCCACCGAGGAGACCTATGCGCTCTGCCGGTGCGGGCAGTCGTCGTCGAAGCCGTTCTGCGACGGCACGCACGCCGTGGTGCGCTTCGACGGGACGGAGTCCGCGGACACGACCGCGTACGACGAGCAGGCATGGCGGATCGACGCCGACGGCATCTCGCTCCGGCGGGTCAACTCCCTGTGCATGCACGCCGCCTTCTGCATCGGCCGCGAACGGTCGATCGCGAAGATGATGCACGACGTCGACGACAGCGACGTCCGCACCTTCGTCACCGCCCAGGTCGACCGCTGTCCGTCCGGCTCGTTCAGCTACGCACTCGGGCCGGACGAGGAAGCCAACGAGGCCGACCTGCCGCAGGAGATCTCCGTCATCGAGGAGGAGGCTGACCTCGCGTCGGGACTCTGGGTCACCGGACGGATCCCGGTCGAGCGTGCCGACGGCGAGTCCTGGGAGACCCGCAACCGCGTCATGCTCTGCCGCTGCGGCGGGTCGGCGAACAAGCCCCTGTGCGACGGCACCCACCGCACCATCGGCTTCCACGAGCCCTGAGCCCCTGGGAACGCGTCGTCACCCGGCGGTCGGCCGGCCTCAGCCCTTCAGGGCTTCTACGAGGGCGCGGATGGCGGGGGACCGGGCCTGGCTGCGGCGCCAGAGGACGATCGCCTCGCGGCTCGGCACCGGGTCCTGCACGCGCACCGCCCGGAGGCCTTCGGGGAGTGGTCCGCGTCCGAGCCGGGGGATCAGGGCGATGCCGAGCCCGGCGGACACCAGGGCGAGGTGGGACGCGAACTCCATGCAGGTGTGCTCGATCCGGGGGAGACGGCCCGTGCCGGCGTACATCCGGATCAGCCACTGGCGGCAGATGGTGCCCTCCGGGGTGGCGATCCACGGCTCGTCGGCGAGGTCGTGCGGCGTGACGTGGGCACGTGCGGCGAACCGGTGGTCCGCGCGCACGATCACCTCCGCCTCGTCGTGATGCACGACCTGCCGCTCGACGTGTCCGGGGATCTCCAGGACGACGTCGCCCCAGCGGTGGACCAGGGCGACGTCGGCGGCGCCCGCGGCCACCTCGGCCACTGCGTCCCACGGCTCCAGCTCGCGCAGCCGGACGCGCAGACCCGGGTGCTTCTCCATGAGGTCCGCGACGACCGGACCGATCAGCCCGCGCATGGCCGTCGAGAACCCGACGAGGGCGAGGTCGCCGGTCACCTCGCCGGCGTGCGCGTGCAGGTCGGTCTCCAGGCGCTCGAGGTCGGTGGCGATCCGGGCGCCCTGCTCGACGAGGATGCGGCCGGGTCCGGTCAGGACGACGCCCCGCCCGACCCGCTCGAGGAGCTCGACACCTGACTGGCGCTCGAGGCGCTTGATCTGCTGGGACACCGCGGAGGGCGTGAACCCCAGGGCTTGGGCGGCCGCGACCACGGACCCGTGGGTGTGGACCGCCTCGAGCGAGCGGAGGGCCGCCAGATCCATCATGCAGCGATGCTACATGTTTCGGTGCAGATGTAATCGCTGGTGCTTCACTGTCCGGGCGCCCAGACTGTCCGGCATGACGGCCCGCCACTCTCTGCTCGCCACCCTCGTGGCGGTCATCTGGGGCTTCAACTTCGTGGTGATCCAGTGGGGCATGGACGGCGTACCGCCGCTGCTTTTCGTCGGGCTGCGGTTCACCGGTGTGGTCCTGCCCGCGGTGTTCCTCGTGCCGCGGCCGACCGCGCCGTGGCGGGTCGTCGCTGCCGTCGGAGTCTTCATGTCGCTCGGCCAGTTCGGCCTGCTCTACACCTCGATGCACCTCGGGATGCCGCCCGGCCTGGCAGCGCTGGTGCTCCAGGCACAGGTGGTGTTCACGGTGGTGATCGCGGCGGTGTGGCTGCGTGAGCGACCCTCGCTGCGCCAGGTGGCCGGGATCCTGCTCGCGTGCGCCGGCCTGGTGGTCGTCGGCATCGGCCGGGGCGGCCACGTGCCGTTGCTCGCGCTGCTGCTCTGCGTGGGCGGCGCGCTGTCGTGGGGCATCGGCAACGTCGTCGCGCGTCGGTCGGCGGCGCCGACCGCCAACGGCCTGTCCATGGTGGTCTGGTCGTCGCTGGTCGTGCCCGCGCCGCTGCTGCTGCTCAGCCTGTGGCTCGACGGGCCGCACACCGTCGGTACGGCGCTCCGCGGGCTCGGGCCGGAGGCGCTCGCCTCCACGCTCTACACCACCGTGCTGGCATCGCTGGTCGGGTACTCGATCTTCAACGGACTGCTCAACCGCTATCCCGCGTCGTCAGTGGTGCCCTTCGTGCTGATCGCGCCGCCGGTCGCGATGCTGAGCGCCCGGGTGCTCCTCGGTCAGGGCGTGAACGCCCCGGAGGCCTTCGGCGGCGTCGTCGTCCTCGCCGGCGTGCTCGTGACGGTCCGGCAGGCCCGGAGCCCTCAGGGCCGGATGTTGAAGTTGCGCCGGAAGACGTTGTCAGGGTCCCAGGAGCGCTTGGCCTCGACGAGCCGGGCGAGCGTCTCCGGCGGGTAGAGCGCCGCGAGGTCCTCGGCGGTGTCGGAGCCGAGGAAGCCGGCGTACGAGCCGATGCCGTGGCGCCCGATGGTCTGCCACTCGGCGCGCGCCGCGGCGACTGCTTCCTCCGGTGCGTCCAGGGGCAGGAACTTGGCCGAGACGACCAGCACCTGGGCGGCCCGGTGCGCGAACGCCGTGGCGCCGGTCGCGACCCGTCCGAACGCGCCGCCCAGGCTGCGCAGGAACACCACCCGGCCCGCCGTCCCGGCCGAGTACGCCGTCGCGATCGCGTCGATGACGTCGCCGGACAGCTGCTCGACGAACGCGTTCCCGATCACCGGCTGGATGCCCTCCGGCGGGTGCGCCTCCTCGAGGACCTCGGCGTACGGCTTCTCGGTCACGGTGTCGGCCTGCAGGTTGCCCAGCGAGCGGAGCGGGTCGATCGCGGAGGCGTCGTCTCCGCAGTAGGCGACGTAGAGGACGGCGCCGGCCGGGAAGGCACCGAAGCCGGGCATCAGGACCAGCGCGGTGCTCAGCTCCTCGGGAGCCGACTCCATCGTCGCGGCCCAGCTCTTCAGCAGCTGCGGCACGTCGTCGAGCGCGAACGACAATGTGCCGAAGTGCACCGTGGTGACGGGCTGGGCCTGGTAGTCGAACGAGGTCACGCTGCCGAAGTTGCCGGCGCCGCCCCGCAGTGCCCAGAACAAGTCGGCGTTGGTGTCGGCGTCCGCCCGCACCACGTCGCCACCCGCCGTCACCACCTCGGCACCGAGGACGGAGTCGATGGTGAGTCCGTGCTTGCGCACCATCCAGCCGATGCCACCGGCCTGGGTCAGTCCGCCGACGCCGACCGAGACGGTGTCGCCCGAGGTGATCGCCAGTCCATGCTCTGCGAGCGCTGCCGCGGCAGCACCCCACTTCGCGCCGGCGCCGATGCGGACCTTGCCGCCACCGAGGAACTCCACGGAGTCCAGCCGGCTCAGGTCGATCACCGCGCCGCCGTCGCTGTTGCCGAAGCCGAGTGCGTTGTGGCCGCCGCTGCGGATGGCGAGCTCGAGCCCGGCGGCCCGGACGTACTCCAGCGCCGCGACGACCTCGGCGGTGTCGCCCGGGCGCAGCACGACCGCCGGCTCGGCAGTCCCGACGATGATCGTCCTGGCCGCGTCGTACTCCGCGTCGCCCGGTCGGATCGCGATGTGGTCGATGGTCATGGCTCTCTCCCCGCCTCTTCGTCACCTGTGCTGTGAGCGTCAACCTAGAAGTTCAAGCGCGCTTGAACCCAACTGTTTAAAGCGGTCGGAATGCGTCTCCCGTTTCGACGGTCCGCGCCATGTGGCACCGGTTGGCGTCCTTGTCCGGGCTTGCCGTCGCGTGACTGATCTAGTCAATTCTCGTCATGTCCAACTGGCCGTTTGGCTCACTAGCCTCCGGTGCAGCAACCATCCGATCGGGGGATCGTTCATGCTCGGGATGCGACGGACCGTTCCTGTGGCGTTGCTCCTTGCACTTCTCAGCACCTCGGGCTGCGGCACGGACTCCTCGTTGCGATCGCTCGAACGCGATCCGATGGCGACCTTCACCGTGCGCGGCACGCACCTCGAGAAGGAGTCGAAGGAGAAGAGCGGCACCACCCTGGGCAAGCCGGTCCACGCGAGCATCACCCGGAGGTTCTCCCTCGGCGAGGTTGCACCCGAGGAGGCAGTGGCCGCTGCCGGCGCCTTTGCGCGAGACCACGGCTGGACGCCCGAGAGCTCCCGACCCGATTCCTTCGGCGCCACCAAGCGGATCGACGGGATCCGAGCGGAACTGCTGGTGACCTTCGGCTCCCTGGGTGGCGGCCCCGCCCTCACCGTCTACCTGACCGCGTTCTAGAGGCGCACCCCCTCGTCGACAAGGAGTACATCGTGCAGAGAGTACGGATCGCGTCACTGGCGGGCGTCGTCGTCCTCGCGCTTCTCCTGGGCGCCGGCTTCGCGTCCGCGCCGGTCGGGGCAGCTGACCCCGGCACCACCGCGAGACCGCTCAAGATCGTGCTGCTCGGTGACTCCTACTCGGCCGGCAACGGTGCGCGCGACGCCAATGGGGACCGTGACTACTACGGACCGAAGGACTGCTACCGGAGCCACTCCAACTGGGCGGAGCAGTACGTCGACCACCTCCAGGCCGAGGGATACGCGGTCACCTTCCTGAACCGCGCCTGCTCGGGCGGCGTGACCGACAACGTGCTGCACGATCGCAAGATGGACGACAGCGGCGGCGCGATCACCCTGCCGCTCGGCGGGGACGTGCCCACGGAGTCCGAAGCTCTGGCGATGGTCGAGGACGCGGACCCGTGCAACACCCATGACTACCCCGACGAGGAGTACTGGCAGTACAGCAACGCCTTCGTCAGTGGGGCGCAGATCTTCTATCGCTGCACGCGCTTCCTCAAGGCACAGGTGGACGCGATCGGGGCGGACACCGACCTGGTGCTGTTCACGATCGGCGGCAACGACATCGGTTTCTCCGACATCGTCACGCAGTGCTTCGTGCCTGGCCCGCGCAGCGCCCGGGACTGTGAGGAGAAGGTGAACGCCGCCTACGGAGCCTTGGACGGGGTGCACCAGCATGTGCTCGACATCGTGGACGCGATGCGTGGACGGGGTCTCCGAGAGGACGCCCGGGTGGTCCTGGGCGGCTATCCGCTGCTCGCCCAGGACAACGGCTACGACCTCACCGATGGCATCTTCCACCGCTACACCTACCCGGTTGCCGACGCGGTGAGGCTCCTGGGCCAGGCGGGCGACCAGGCCCAGGACGGGATCGTCGCCGACGCCAACGTCGGTCATCCCGGGCAGGTCATCCACCTGACCGGCGTACCGCAGCTCTTCGACGGGCACGAGCCGGACGGCGCCGCGCTGTCGCGCAACAGCCAGCGGTGGATCTGGGAGCTCTTCGAGACCAAGATCAAGCTCGAGTGGTACCACATGAACCCGACCGGTCACACCGAGTACGCAAGCCTGCTGTCGCAGGGCGGCACCTACGGCGCCGGCGCCGGTACCGTCGGTGCGGGTGGCGACATCGACGTCGTCCTAGTCCTGGACACCACCGGCTCCATGGGCTCCAGCATCGATGCCGTGCGGCAGTACGCGACATCTCTGGTCGACCAGGTGTCGAGCGCGACGACCAGTGCACGGTTCGCGCTGGTCACGTACCGTGACCAGCCCGAGTGGACGGGCGACCCCAGCGACTATCCGTCCCGGGTCGAGCAGGGCTTCACCTCCGACGGGAACGTGATCAAGTCCGCCCTCAACACCGTGACGGTGGCCGGCGGCGGAGACTGGCCGGAGTCGATGTACTCCGGCATCATGGCCGGCCTCGACCTGCCGTGGCGTCCCGGCGTGAAGAAGGCAGTCATCGTGCTGGCCGACGCGCCGCCGCACGACCCTGAGCCGGTGACCGGCTACACCGCCGACGACGTGATCTCGCGCGCGTTCGCGGTCGACCCGGCCGAGGTCTACCTCGTCGACACCGGCGATGCGGCGTACGGCGGTCAGGTCGGCCAGATCGCGTCCACCACCGGCGGCTCCCTCATCGACGCCAACTCGGCGGCCGACGTGCCCGGTGCGCTGATCACGGCACTGCAGACCGCACTCAAGAAGCCCTACGCCTGGATCAACGGGCCGTACGTCGCGAAGGTGGGGTCGACGCTCGCGCTGGACGGATCGGGCTCGTACGCCACCGACGGCAGCATCGCGAGCTACGAGTGGGACTTCGACTCCGACGGGACATTCGACCAGACCACGACGACGCCCACGGTGTCGCACACCTTCTCCACCGCCTACTCGGGCCTGGCGACACTCCGAGTGACGGACACCTCCGGCCGAACGGCCCTCGCCACGACGCACCTGGGGATCACCGATGACGGTGACGAGACACCGGCGGCCTCGGACAACTGCCCGAGCATCGACAACCAGGGACAGGAGGACTACGACCAGGACGGCGTCGGCGACATGTGCGACGACACACCCGGTTGGCCGACGACCGACGCCGACGGCGTCACCGAAGGCTTCGGCAGCGTGTGGCCGTTCACCGGCTTCCTGCCGCCCGTCGACAACCTCCCGACGGTCAACCTCGTGAAGGCAGGGCTGTCGGTTCCGGTCAAGTTCAAGCTCGGCGGTGACCGCGGAACGGCGATCCTCGCCGCTGGATCTCCGACCTCGAGCACCGTGGTGTGCAGCACCGGTGACCCGGTGGACGCCGTCGAGCAGACGACCACGAGCACCGCAGGACTCCACTACGACGCAAGCACCGATACCTACAATTACGTCTGGCAGACGGCCAAGGCGTGGTCCGGCACCTGCAGGATGCTGACCCTGAGGCTCACCGACGGGTCGACGCACCAGGCCAGGTTCCAGTTCAAGTAGGCGCGAGGCGGCGACGATGAGAAGACGGCTCGGGCCGGCGGCAGGCGGGGTGCTCGCGCTCGCCTGCGTGCTGGCGGGCTGCGGAGATGCCGGCAACACCTCGCCCTCGGGGCAGCCGACTTCCGGAGCGGCGGAGCCGTCGGTGCTGCCGGTGGGCCCCTCGGCGAGCGCGAGTGGCGCGGCGCCGTACGCATGGATCAACGGCCCGTACGTCGTTCGCCTGGGGAAGGCGCTCGAGCTGGACGGGTCAGGCTCGTACGCCCGCGCGGGCGCGCTGGTGAAGTATGCGTGGGACCTCGACGGTGACGGCAGTGTCGACGAGGTGACTGGCGACCCGAGGGTCACGCACACCTACACCGGTGCGTTCGACGGGCTCGTGACCATGACCGTCACCGATGCGGACGGTCGAACGACGAGCGCGACCACCCATGTCGCGGCGACTCCGGACGGGGACGAGGTCGGCGCTGACACGGACAACTGCCCGAAGATGGCGAACCCGGGGCAGGAGGACACCGATCACGACGGAGCCGGTGACGTCTGCGACCCCTCGCCCGGATGGCCGACGCAGGACCAGCTGGGCGTCACCGAAGGCTCCGGCCAGGGCTGAGGTCCCTCAGATCCCGCTCTCGGTGTACGCCGGACCGGGGTCGTCGGAGACGTTGCGCAGTGCGGCCACCAGCCGGCGCGCCGTGAAGTCCGCGCACAGGTCGTGGGCCTCCTCGAGGGTGCAGAAACGGGCGTCCCTGATCTCGCGCTGCTGGCGGACGATCCGCTCGACGAGGGACTCGTCGTGCGCGCCGCCGTCGAAGACCAGGCAGACCGCGTCGTCCCAGCCGCCCCACGCCGGCAGCCAGTCGGTGAGCACGAGGGGCCCGGCCTCGATGGTCAGGCCGAGCTCCTCCTCGACCTCGCGCGCGACGGCGAGCCGCGGTGACTCGCCGACCTCGACGACGCCGCCGGGCAGGTCCCAGTCGTTCTTGTAGGTCAGCCGGCACAACAGCACGCGGTCGTCGGTCGAACGGATCAGCATCTGGCTGATCGCGCGCTTGCGGGGGAGGAAGGAGTTGAGCAGTCGCCGGAAGCCCATCGGCTCCTCCACGGGGGTGTCGTCGGCGAGCCGGGCGTAGACGATCCGGTCGGCACCGCCGTGGATCTGCCGGGCCACCCCCTCGCGCATCAGACCGGAGAACGTGGCGATCCGCTGGGCGACCTCGTCGTCGGGGTCCACCAGCACCTCCACCCGGTGGTGCCCCTCGCTGAACGCCTTCGCCAGGGCGACCCGCACGACGTCCACGGTGGGTCCCAGGCCGTCGGCCTGGAGATCGGCCGGCCACGTGAGGCGGACCACGCCGGGGGCGATCGGGGTCAGTTCGGCGGACACGCGGTCAGCCTACGGGCGCAACGGTGGTCCGGTCTGTCGAGGCTCGGGAGGGGGTTTCGACAGGCTCAACCACCGGAGTGCGGTTCTCGGGCGGGCTCAGCCACCGGGGGCGGGTGCCGGCGCCAGCCAGAGGGTGGCGAGCGGGGGCAGCCGGACCGAGGCGCTGGCGGGCTGGCCGTGGTGCGGCTCGTCGTGCGCAGTGACGGCGCCGAGGTTGCCGACGCCGGACCCGGCGTACACCTCGGCATCGGTGTTCACCACCTCACGCCACTCGCCGGCGGCCGGCAGCGGCAGCCGGTAGCCCTCGTGCGGCATCCCGGAGAAGTTGCAGACGCACACCAGCGCCTCTCCCTGGTTGCCCCACCGCACGAACGCGATGACATTGGCGGCGGCGTCGTCGGCGATCAGCCACTGGAACCCGCCGGGGATGTGGTCCTGGGTCCACAGTGCCCTCGAGTCGGCGTACGTCCGGTTGAGGTCGCGCACCAGCTGCTGGACACCCGCGTGGCCGGGGTCCTGGAGCAGCTGCCAGTCCAGCTCGCGGGACTCGGCCCACTCGCCCTCCTGGGCGAACTCCGTGCCCATGAACAACAGCTGCTTGCCCGGGTGGGCCCACTGGTAGCCCAGGAAGGCGCGTACGCCGGCCAGCTGCTTCCACCGGTCGCCCGGCATCTTGCGCAGCAGCGAGCCCTTGCCGTGCACGACCTCGTCGTGGCTTATCGGCAGCACGTAGCGCTCCGACCAGGCATAGACCAGGCTGAAGGTGAGCTGCCCGTGGTGGTGGGAGCGGTACATCGGGTCGCGCTGCACGTAGCTCAGGGAGTCGTGCATCCAGCCCATGTTCCACTTCAGCCCGAAGCCGAGGCCGCCGTCGTCGGTGGACGTGGTGACGCCGGGCCACGACGTGGACTCCTCGGCGATCACCAGGCCGCCGGGCACGTGGTGGTCGACTGCGCGGTTGAGGTCCTGCAGGAACGCCACCGCCTCGAGGTTCTCCCGGCCACCGTGGACGTTCGGGCTCCACTGGCCGGCACCGCGCGAGTAGTCCAGGTAGAGCATCGAGGCGACCGCGTCGACCCGCAGCGCGTCGACGTGGAACTCCTCCATCCAGTACAGCGCGTTGGCGATGAGGAAGTTGCGCACCTCGAGCCGGCCGAAGTTGAAGACCAGCGTGCCCCAGTCGGGGTGCTCGCCGCGGAGCGGGTTCGGGTCCTCGTAGAGCGGGGTGCCGTCGAAGCGCGCGAGCGCGAACTCGTCCTTCGGGAAGTGCGCGGGCACCCAGTCCAGGATCACGCCGACGCCGGCCTGGTGGAGCCGGTCGACGAGCCGGCGGAAGCCGTCGGGGTCACCGAAGCGCGAGGTGGGCGCGTAGTACGACGTCACCTGGTAGCCCCACGAGCCGCCGAACGGGTGCTCCATCACCGGCAGGAACTCCACGTGGGTGAATCCCATGTCGACGACGTACTCGACGAGCGCGTCGGCCAGCGCGTCGTAGCCGTACCAAGAGCCGTCCAGGTGCTTGCGCCACGAGGCGAGGTGCACCTCGTAGACCGACATCGGCCGGGCCGGGTCGGCGAGCCCCGCTCGTGCGGCCATCCACTCGTCGTCGGCCCAGGTGTGCCGGGTCTCGAAGACCACCGAGTGCTGCTCGGGGGGTACGCCGGTGTGCTGGGCCATCGGGTCGGCCTTGTCACGCCACTCGCCGTCGGCGCCGGCCACGACGTACTTGTAGCGGGCACCGGACTTCACACCGGGGACCACCACCTCCCAGACGCCCGACTCCGGCCGCCGCTGCATCGGCATCGTGGAGCGGTCCCAGCCGTTGAAGTCGCCGATCAGCCGGACCTCGCGGGCGTTGGGCGCCCACACCGAGAACCGGGCTCCGTCACCGTGGAGCTGGGCCCCGAGCGCTTCCCAGAGCCGGTGGTGCTTGCCCTCGCCGATCAGGTGCAGGTCGAGGTCGCCGAGCGGCGACACGAGGGGAGTGCCGTCGGGCTGGGTGCGCTCCCGGTGCGCGGGCGGTTCGGCGGGCGGCGCCGGGGGAGCGGTCGGCTCGCGGTGGTGGGCGGGCCGCTTCTGGTCGGGGACGTTCGGTGCGGGTCGGGTCATCGGGACTCCGTGCCTGGGATCGACGTTGCGTACTCGGTGGTGCCTTCGGCGATGCGGTGCAGGGCGACGAGCGGGATGTCCAGCCAGGTCGGCCGGTTGCGGGTCTCGTAGACCGCCTCGTAGACGGCCTTGTCGGCGACGTAGGCGGTGATGAGCGCGCGTTCGTCGTCGTCCAGCGGCGCGTCGCGCTGGCCGACGTAGCCGTCGAGGAACGCGGTGGTGTTGCGGGTGACCCACTCCTCGGCGCGGTAGGCGATCTGGGCGGCCTCGTCGTCGTCGGTCGGCGACATGTCGCGGGCCACTGCGCGCGCGGCGTAGTCGAAGGACCGAAGCATGCCGGCGACGTCACGCCACCCGGAGTCGGGCAGCCGGCGCTCGGAGAGGTCCTTGGCGGGCTCGCCCTCGAAGTCGACGAGCTTCCAGCCCAGAGACGTGCGCAGCGTCTGGCCGAGGTGGAGGTCACCGTGGACGCGCTGCGCGCGGTGGGGGCCCGGAGCGATCGCCGCGATCGCGTCGAATCGCTCGAGGAGGCCGTCGCGGTGCTCGGCGAGCCCTGGCGCGACATCGAGCGCAGCCGTCAACCTGTCGCGCATGCCGGCGGCCGTTCCCGTCAGGTCCATCACCTCGGTCGGGAACTCCTCGGCGAGCAACTCGTGCACCTCGGCGACGGCCGCACCGAGACGGTAGGCCTCTCCGGCGAAGTCGCCGCCGACCTCGTCGGCGTGGAGGTCGCCCTCGGCGAACAGGTTGCGGGCACTGACCAGGGCGAGGTCCCAGCCGTCGCTCGCGGTGCGGAGGAACTGCTGCAGCATCGCCAGGTGCAGGTCGTCGGCGGCGACGTAGCCGTAGAGCTGCGCGACGTGGGTGTTGCCGGCGCGGGTGAGCGCCTCGTGCACCTCGATGTCGGGATTGGTGCCGGGAGTGATCCGCCGGAAGACCTTCATCAGGCTGTCCTCGCCGAAGGCGACCGAGGAGTTGCTCTGCTCGCCCGAGAACAGCGTCGAGTGCGAGTCCAGGTCGAGCTCACGGTCCTCGACGCGGTGGAAGGAGCCGTGGGGGGAGGACGGGGTGGCGACCGCGAAGGCTGCGAGCCAGCCGTGCATCGCCTCGCGGTCGTGCACGGCGTCGTAGTGGAACCGGTCGTCCCAGTCGCCGATCATCGCGTGGCCGAGGCGCTCCTGCGGGTCGTCGTACGACGAGATCGGCACCTGGTAGAGGTCGCTGCCCCCGTCGGCGTAGCTGACCGTGACCAGCGTGGTCGTGACGCCGTCGGCGAGCGGGATCTCGCGCACCGCGGTGATCTCGAAGTCACGGCCCTTGCCGCCGAACCAGCGGGCGTCCCCGACCCACAGGGTCAGCGACTTGTTGCGTGCGTCCTCATGCGTCATCGGAGTCACCGTCCTCGGGCTCGGGGAGCCGGATCCAGTAGAAGCCGTAGCCACCGAGAGTGAGGAGGTACGGGAGCTCGCCGATCTGCGGGAAGCGGACGCCGCCGAGGAGCTCGATCGGGACCACGCCCTCCCACCGCCGCAGGTCCAGCTCGACCGGCTGCGCGAACCGGGACAGGTTGTTGACGCACAGGACGGTGTCGGTGGCCTTCCCGCCGTCCTCGGTCGCGTAGGTGTGCTCCCGGACGTAGGAGAGCACTGAGGGGTTCGACCCGCCGAGGTCGCCGAAGTCGCCCTGCCCGAAGCACGGGTGCTGCTTGCGCGCGTGGATCATCCGCCGCGTCCAGTGCAGCAGCGAGGAGGAGTTGTCGAGCTCGGCTTCCACATTGACTGCCTGGTACCCGTAAACCGGATCCTGGATCGGCGGGAGGTGCAGCCTGCCCGGCGTCGCCACGGAGTAGCCGCCGTTGCGGTCGGACGTCCACTGCATCGGAGTGCGTACGCCGTCGCGGTCACCGAGCCAGATGTTGTCGCCCATCCCGATCTCGTCGCCGTAGTAGAGCACCGGTGAGCCGGGGAGCGAGAGCAGCAGGGCGGTGAACAGCTCCATCCGGTTGGTGTCGTTGTCGAGCAGCGGCGCGAGTCGCCGGCGGATGCCGATGTTGGCCTTCATTCGGGGGTCGGTGGCGTACTCGGACCACATGTAGTCGCGGTCGTCGTCGGTGACCATCTCCAGGGTCAGCTCGTCGTGGTTGCGCAGGAAGATGCCCCACTGGCAGCCCGCGGGGATCGGCGGCGTCTGCTCCATGATCTCGGAGATCGGGAACCGCGACTCGCGGCGCACGGCCATGAAGATGCGGGGCATCACCGGGAAGTGGAAGGCCATGTGGCACTCGTCGCCGCCGACCGTCGCGTCACCGAAGTACTCCACGACGTCGCTCGGCCACTGGTTTGCCTCGCAGAGCAGGACGGTGCCCGGGTAGTTGTCGTCGACGAAGGAGCGCACCTTCTTGAGGAACTCGTGGGTCTCCTTCAGGTTCTCCCCGTTGGTGCCCGGGCGCTCGTAGAGGTACGGGACCGCGTCGAGGCGGAAGCCGTCGAGGCCCATGCCGAGCCAGAACGACATCGCCTCGAGGATCGCGTCGTGGACCTTGGGGTTGTCGAAGTTGAGGTCCGGCTGGTGGGAGAAGAAGCGGTGCCAGAAGTACTGCTGGCGCACGGGGTCCCAGGTCCAGTTCGACGGCTCGGTGTCGACGAAGATGATCCGGGCTTCCTCGTAGAGCTCGTCGGTGTCGGACCAGACGTAGAAGTCTCCGTAGGGTCCGTCCGGGTCGCTGCGACTCGCCTGGAACCACTCGTGCTGGTCACTGGTGTGGTTCATGACGAAGTCGATGATCACCCGGATGCCGCGCGAGTGGGCGGCGTCGAGAAGTGCGTGGAAGTCGTCGACGGTGCCGCACTCGGGCTGGATGCCGGTGAAGTCGGCGACGTCGTAGCCGCCGTCGCGGAGCGGAGATGTGAAGAACGGCGGGATCCAGAGGCAGTCGACGCCGAGCCAGTGCAGGTAGTCGAGCTTCTCGATCAGTCCCCGGAAGTCGCCGACACCGTCGCCGTCGGAGTCCTTGAAGCTGCGGACCAGGACCTCGTAGAACACCGCTGTCTTGAACCACTCGGGCTCGATCGAGAGCGCGCCCTCCTCGTCGTCGCGAGCTGCCACCTGCGTCAAACCCTGCTCCTCACGCTGAAGACGTGCGCGACCTCGACCGCCGGGTCGAGCCGGACGTAGTTGTCGGAGCCCCAGACCCACGTCTGGTCGCTGAGCTCGTCGTGCACGTCGAACCGGGCCCCGGGTGGCAGTCCGAGCGCGGCCAGGTCGAGGTGTGCGACGGTCGCGTGCGCGCTGTGCGGGTCGACGTTGACCACCACGACGACGCAGTCGCCGTCACCTTCGGTGGTCGAGCCGGCTGGGGTGGTCGAGCCGCCTCCGGTGGTCGAGCCTGTCGAGACCCGGCCCTTGCTGAACACCACGATGTCGGGGTCCTCGCTCGCGTGCACCGTCAGGTTGCGCAGCTGCTGCAGCGCAGGGTGGGCACGGCGGATCTCGTTGAGGCGGGTCAGGTAGGGCGCCAGGGAGCGTCCCTCGGCCTCGGCGGCCTCCCAGTCGCGGATCCGGATCTGGTACTTCTCCGAGTCGAGGTACTCCTCGCTCCCCGGCTTCACGGCGACGCGCTCGCACAGCTCGTAGCCGGCGTAGACGCCCCAGCTCGGGGACCCGGTCGCGGCGAGCACAGCGCGGATCTTGAACGCCGGCGGCCCGCCGTACTGGAGGAACTCGTGGAGGATGTCCGGGGTGTTGACGAAGAAGTTCGGCCGCATGAAGTGTGCGCTGTCGTGCGCGACCTCGTGGAAGTACGACTCGACCTCCTCGCGCGTCGTGCGCCATGTGAAGTACGTGTAGCTCTGGTGGAAGCCGACCTTGCCGAGCGCGTGCATCATCGGCGGCTTGGTGAACGCCTCGGAGAGGAACAGCACGTCGGGATCGGTCTCGCGGATCTCGCCGAGCAGACGCTCCCAGAACGGCACCGGCTTGGTGTGCGGGTTGTCGACCCGGAAGATGCGCACGCCGTGCTTCATCCAGTGCCGGACGATCCGCAGGACCTCCTGGTAGATGCCCTCGGGGTCGTTGTCGAAGTTGACGGGGTAGATGTCCTGGTACTTCTTCGGCGGGTTCTCGGCGTAGGCGACCGAGCCGTCGGCCCGGGTCGTGAACCATTCCTGGTGCTTCTTGGCCCAGGGATGGTCCGGCGCAGCCTGCAGTGCGAGGTCGAGGGCGACCTCCAGGCCCAGCTGCTTCGCGCGCCTCACGAACGCATCGAAGTCGCGCAGCTTGCCGAGATCGGGGTGGACGGCGTCGTGGCCGCCCTTCTTCGACCCGATGGCCCAGGGTGAGCCGACATCCTCGGGCCCGGGATTGAGGGTGTTGTTCCTGCCCTTCCGGTTGACCTCGCCGATCGGGTGGATCGGCGGGAGGTAGATGACGTCGAAGCCCATCGCCGCCACCGCGTCGAGGCGCTGGGCCGCCGTCGCGAAGGTGCCGGAGTGGACCACGCCGTCGTCGTCGACGTACGCCCCCTCCGAGCGGGGGAAGAACTCGTACCAGCTGCTGAACAGCGCCCGCTGGCGGTCGACCTGGAGCGGATAGGGCCCCTCGACCGTGAGCAGGTCGCGCAGCGGGTGCGCCGCGAAGACCGCACTCAGCTCGGGGCTCTCGGCGACCGCGAGGCGGGCCGCGACCGGCCGGGAGTCGTCGTCGAGCGCCTTGATCGCCGCTGCGACCGTCTTGCGGGCCGTGGTCAGGGCCTTCTTCGCCGGGTTGCCCTTCACCTCGGTGCCGTCGAGCTGGCCGAGCAGGCGATCGAGCAGCAGGACCCCTTCGGTGAACATCAGCTCGACGTCCACCTCGGCCCGGATCTTGATGCCCGCGTCGTGCAGCCAGGTCGCGAGCGGGTCGCTCCAGGACTGGATCGAGAACGTCCATCCACCCGGCGCGTCGGCGGCGACCGTCGCCGCCATCCGGCTGACCTGCTCGGGCACCTCGCGCATGCGCACGGGGGGTCGGCGTACGCCGTCGGGGTCGGTGAGGACCACATCCGCACCGAGCTGGTCGTGGCCTTCACGGAACACGAGGGCGGTGACCGAGAACTCCTCGCCGACCGAGGCCTTGGCCGGGTAGCGCCCGTGCTCCACGACGGGCGTCACATCGAGGACTGGGATGCGACCGACCATGGTCTCCACCTTTGCGAATCGAGACGAATCACGCAAACAGGGACCGGCGGGGAGCCGGCCGGGACGTGCCGAGCGGCGGGATCACCGCTCGACGGGTGTGACCCCGGTGCGTCGTGCCTCCGGGGCGGGGACGTCGGGATGCCACGCGTCCATGTGGCGGCGCACCATGCGCCCGAGAGCCCGCAGGCTGCCGGCGACCCCGAAGGCCATCCCTGCGACGAGAGCCGCCGCCACGCCGAGGAAACGCTCCCAGCCACTGGGCTCGGAGCCAGCCAGGTTGACCAGCGCCATCAACAGGAACACTGCTCCGGCGACGAACTGGGTCACCACGACGACCCGGGGCACCGCCCAGAGCCCGAGAGATCCTTCCGGCTCACTGTCCATGCGTCGCCAAGTGCCCGACGAGCGAGCAGACATTCGGCGCCTTCGACGCAAGCACCCGAACAGGTGTCGACCACAGGTGGTCGAGGGTTTCGACAGGCTCAACCACCGCGCCGCCTCGACCGGCTCCCCCACCGGGGCACCTCGACCGGCTCAACCGAAGGGTGGTCGCGCAGCGAGCGCCAGCGAGCGATCAGTCGAGACCGGGTATGGGTTTCGACAGGCTCAACCACCGGAGCCGAACCAGCCACAGGGTGGTCGAGCAGCGAGCGCCAGCGAGCGATCAGTCGAGACCTGGCGAGGGTTTCGACAGGCTCAACCACCGGAGCCGAACCAGCCACAGGGTGGTCGAGCAGCGAGCGCCAGCGAGCGATCAGTCGAGACCCGGTGAGGTTGGGCAGGGTGCCGACCACAGGTGGTCGAGGGTTTTGACAGGCTCAACCACCGCGCCGCCTGGACCGGCTCAACCGAAGGGTGGTCGAGCAGCGAGCGCCAGCGAGCGATCAGTCGAGACCTGGTGAGGTTGGGCAGGGTGCCGACCACAGGTGGTCGAGGGTTTCGACAGGCTCAACCCGCCGAACGTGGTGACTGCGGTCACGGCGGGTCCGGGCATGGCCCGCTCGTGCCGGACGTTCTCCCTACAGATGACTACCTCGAACGATCACAGCCTGCCGGTCTCGGCCGAGTCGACCGCGCCG
The DNA here is from genome assembly GCF_054059435.1 of Marmoricola sp. URHA0025 HA25. NCBI lineage: Bacteria > Bacillati > Actinomycetota > Actinomycetes > Propionibacteriales > Nocardioidaceae > Marmoricola > Marmoricola sp. URHA0025 HA25. Next base: position 2,866,324 of record NZ_JBSSCD010000001.1, on the reverse strand, counting down.
CGGAAGCGACCGCGGCACCTGATCGACCCGGATGCTCCGCGGCGCCCACGTGATCTCGCAGCCGAGCGGCAACGACTGACCACCGTTCAGCAATGGGTGCTGTCCGCGCTCGCGGTCACCACGATCCTGCACATGTCGGCGGGCCTGATCCTGGCGGCGATGTTCCTGCCCGAGGAGCGCGGCGCCGGCGCCCAGGTCGGCCTGAACGTCATCGCCGCGGCCTTCGGGGTGATGGCGGTGGCCGTCGCCAGGGCGATCCACCGGCGCTCGCCGCTCTCTGCCTGGCTGCTCCTCGGCCTGATCCCCGGGATCGTCGGCAGCTGGCTCACCTTCCGCTGAGCACGGCGGTTGGGTTTCGACAGGCGCAACGACCGATGGCCTCAGCGCTTGCGGGCGAGCGTGACGCCGTCAGCCACGGGCAGGAGACACAGTGAGATGCGCTCGTCGGTCGACAGCTTCTCGTTGAGCGCGCGCAGGGCGCGCGTGTCCGCGTCGTCGGTGTCCGCGTCGAGCACCTCTCCGCCCCAGAGCGTGTTGTCGATCGCGATCAGGCCGCCCGGCCGGACGAGCTGGAGCAGCTGCTCGTAGTAGCCGTCGTACCCGCTCTTGTCGGCGTCGATGAACGCGAAGTCGTACGTCGCCTGCTCGCCCGCCGCGATGACCTCCGCCAGCGTCTCCGAGGCCGGCGCGATCCGGAGGTCGATCTTGCTGCTGACCCCCGCCTCATCCCAGTAGCGGCGGGCCAGGGAGGTCCACTCCTCCGACACGTCGCAGCAGAGCAGTGTCCCGTCGTCGGGAAGCGCGCGCGCCACGGCCAGCGAGGAGTAGCCGGTGAACGTCCCGACCTCGATGCATCGTCGTGCCCCGACCAGCTCGACCAGCATCGCCAGGAATGCCCCCTCCTCGGGCGCGATCTGCATGCCGTGCCGCGGGAGGGTGGCAGTCTCCTCGCGCAGCCGCGCGAGGACGTCCGGCTCGCGGACGCCCACCTCACGGACGTAGGCAGCGAGGTCATCGGAGAGGCCGATCGTCTGGTTCGCCATGTCTCGACCCTAGAGGCGGCGGGTGTGCCGCACATCTCGATAATCGGTGCCGCGGAGCTCCGAGGCCCTAGCCGTGGATGAGTGGCGCCATCGCGCGTGCGACCACGCTCGGGCGTCCGGTGCGGCGCTCCTCCCAGTCGGCGAGGCGCATGGCCTGGAGGCCGGCGTTGATGCCGAGCCAGCGCAGCGGCTCCGGCTCCCACGCGCGGCTGCGGTGGTCGACCCACGGCAGCGTGACCAGATCGCTGTCGCGGCCGAGGACGAGATCGGCGAGCGTGCGGCCGGCGAGGTTGCTGGTGCCGACGCCGTCGCCGACGTACCCGCCCGCCCACGCGAGGCCGGTACGCCGGTCCAGGCCGACCGACGCCGACCAGTCGCGGGCGATGCCGAGCGGTCCGCCCCAGGCATGGGTGAACCGCACGTCGCCGAGCTGGGGGAGGAGCTCGGCCAGTGTCCGACGAAGCTTCGCGAACACCCGTGGCGCCTGGTCCTGCGACGGGCGCACCCGCGAGCCGAAGTGGTACGGCGCGCCGCGCCCGCCGAACGCCAGCCGCCCGTCCGCGGTGCGCTGGCCGTAGACGATCACGTGCCGGCCGTCGCTGAAGGTCGGCCGGCCGGACAGCCCGATCGTGTCCCACACCGCGTCCGGAAGGGGCTGGGTGGCGACCATCAGCGAGTACACCGGCGCGATCGATCGCCGGGCGCCGGGCAGCTGCGGGGTGTAGCCCTCGGTCGCGCGGACGACCACGTCCGCGGTGACCCGGCCGGCGTCGGTGCGGGCGAAGCCAGGCCCGATCTCCCGGACTGGGGTCTGCTCGAACAGGGCGACACCGCACGCAGCCACCGTGCGCGCGAGGCCGCGGACCAGCCGCGCCGGGTGGACGGCAGCACAGTGCGGGGTGAACATGCCGCCCAGGACGTCCGTCGCGCCGAGCCGGGCCCGCGCCTCGTCGCCGGAGAGCAGCGTCAGATCGGCCTCGCCGAACCCGCGCTCGCATGCCGCGGCCACCTCACCGCGCAGACGCGTCAGCTGTGCCGCCGACCGGGCCAGCGTCACGGTGCCGCCACGCTCGTAGTGCGCGTCGATGCCCTCCGACTCGGCGACCTTGCCGACCTCGACGACGGTGTCGGCCATGGCCCGGTGGAGCCGGAGCGCCTCGGCCGGCGAGGAGCGGCGCACGAGGGTCGGCCACGGCGTCGGGAACAGTGCGCTGCACCAGCCGCCGTTGCGGCCCGAGGCACCGAACCCGGCGACCTCTGCCTCGAGCACGGCGACCCGCAGCGTCGGGTCGGCCCTGACCAGGTAGTAGGCCGTCCAGAGACCGGTGAACCCGGCACCCACGATCGCGACGTCGTACGCCGCGGGGCCGGACAGTGCGGGGCGCGGACGGAAGTCGTCGTCCGCGGTGTCGTGCCAGAGGGACGGCGGGACGCTCAGCGCACACCCCAGGAGTACGTCTGCTTGCGCAGCTTCAGGTAGACGAACGTCTCGGTGCCGCGGACGCCCGGGATCGCGCGGATCCGTGAGGAGAGCACGGACAGCAGGTGCTCGTCGCTCTCGCACACCGCTTCGACGAGGATGTCGAAGCCACCGGCGGTGATCACGACGTACTCGATCTCCTCCATCTCGGCCAGCGCGTCCGCGACCGGCTCGAGCGGGCCCTCGACCGTGAGGCCGATCATCGCCTGGCGGGCGAAGCCGAGCTCCATCGGGTCGGTCACCGCGACGATCTGCATGACCCCGCTGTCGATCAGGCGCTGGACCCGCTGGCGCACGGCGGCTTCCGACAGACCCACTGCCTGGCCGATCTTCGCGTAGGCGCGCCGGCCGTCCTGCTGGAGCTGCTCGATGATCGCCTTGGAGACCTCGTCGAGGTGGGTGTGTCGCCCCGACGGGGACTCCGCGTTCTCGGCCATGCGGCACATGGTTCACCTCCGGCGGGCGGAGGGCAAGCGCAACGCAGCGGTTTTCGTTGTGAAATGAGATATTCACAACGGAATCCCTTGTCGAGACCGGGCTCGCGTGTCACGATCCTCGCAATCACAGAGGGAGGTTCCGTGGTCAGCACACTCGGGGTCAGCCGCCGATCAGTGCTCAAGGGCGCGGCCGGGGCAGCGTTCGCGGTCGGCAGCGTGGCGGTCCTGCCGGCGTTCGGCACCGGTGGGCTGACCCAGGACCCGAGGCGTTGCAGCGCGGTCGACGAGTCGGCGCGCGACAAGCGGTTCGTGATCTCGAACTGGCCGCTCTACATCGACGAGGCGACCAAGAAGCAGCCCTCGACGCTCGACGACTTCGAGACCAAGACCGGCATCAAGGTCAGCTACACCGACGACGTCAACGACAACGAGGAGTTCTTCGCGAAGGTGAAGAACCAGCTCGGGTCCTGCCAGTCGACCAAGCGCGACATGATCGTGCTGACCGACTGGATGGCAGCGCGGGTCATCGACGTCGGGTGGATCCAGCCCATCGATGCCGGCAAGGTGCCGAACCTGCACGAGAACATCATCGACTCGCTCGCGCACCCGGCGTGGGACCCGGAGCGGAAGTACTCCGCTCCGTGGCAGAGCGGGCTCACCGGACTCGCGTACAACAAGAAGTACCTGAAGAAGCCGGTGAAGTCGTACGGCGAGCTGCTGAACCGCAAGGACCTCAAGGGCCGCGTCACGATGCTGACCGAGCTTCGCGACACGATGGGGCTGATCATGCTCAGCCAGGGTGCCGACCCGGCGAAGTTCACCGACCACGAGTGGAGCGTCGCCATGGAGGCGCTGACCCGGGCCACCAGCGACCACCAGATCCGCCGGTTCACCGGCAACGACTACGTCCAGGACCTGTCCGCCGGCAACGTGCTCGCCTGCGAGGCCTGGTCCGGCGACATCGCCAACGCGGGCGACGACAACCTGGTCTTCGTCCCTCCCGAGGAGGGCATGATGATCTGGGCCGACAACATGCTGATCCCGAACCTCGCGAGCCACCAGGCGAACGCCGAGAAGTGGATCGACTACTACTACGACCCCGAGGTCGCGGCCCGGCTCGCCGACTACAACCAGTACATCTGCCCGGTGAAGGGCGCCCAGCAGGCGATGGAGAAGGTCGACAAGGACAACGTCGACAACCCGCTGATCTTCCCCACCGAGGAGACCCTCAAGACGACGCACCGGTTCATGGCGCTCAAGGAGTACCAGACCCGCGAGTACGAAAGGCAGTTCTCCAATGTCACAGGCGTCTGAGGGCAGCCGCAGCCTGCACCTCTCCCAGGTCACCAAGGAGTTCGCGTCGTTCACCGCGGTGAAGTCGCTCGATCTCGACGTCGCCCACGGGTCGTTCTTCGCGCTCCTCGGCCCTTCCGGTTGCGGCAAGACCACCACGCTGCGGATGGTCGCCGGGCTGGAGACGCCGACCTCCGGCACGATCCGCGTCGGCGACACCGACATCACCTACGCCAAGCCCTATCAGCGGCCGGTCAACACGGTCTTCCAGAGCTACGCCCTCTTCCCGCACCTCGACGTCTACGAGAACGTCGCCTTCGGGCTGCGCCGGCGCAGGTCGGCCGAGGTGGACAAGCAGGTCGGCGACATCCTCGACCTCGTCGAGCTCGGGGGCCAGGCGCGGAAGAAGCCGCAGCAGCTGTCCGGCGGCCAGCAGCAACGGGTCGCACTCGCCCGGGCACTGGTCAACCGGCCCGACGTACTGCTCCTCGACGAGCCCCTGGGTGCGCTCGACCTGAAGCTCCGCCGCGCCATGCAGATCGAGCTCAAGCGGATCCAGACCGAGGTGGGGCTCACGTTCGTCCACGTCACCCACGACCAGGAGGAGGCCATGACCATGGCCGACACCGTGGCGGTGATGAACGGCGGCGTGATCGAGCAGATGGGCGCGCCTGCCGAGCTGTACGAGAACCCGAGGACGACGTTCGTCGCCAACTTCCTCGGTCAGTCGAACCTGATCGCCGGCAAGGTCCTCGGACGCGAGCGCGACACCGTCAGGGTCGACATGCACGGGATCATGGTGTCGGTCCCGACGGACCGCTCGCACGTCGACGGTGACGCCGGCTGGGTCGGGATCAGGCCGGAGAAGGTCCTCATCGCCGAGGTTGGCGAGGACATCGACGCGCCGGGGAACCACCTCGAGGGCGGGATCGTCACCGACGTGAGCTTCGTCGGGGTGAGCACCCAGTACCTGGTCCGGATGCCCTGGGGCCAGGAGCTCCAGGTCTTCGAGCAGAACACCGGGCGCCGCAAGATCTTCGCGTACGGCGAGAAGGTCGACCTCTCCTGGCGCCCGGAGTACGCGTTCCTCCTCGACGCGACCCAGGACGTCAATGCCGGGATCGAGGACGACTGATGGCGGCGCTCACCGCGCCGGCGCGGGCGGCGGAGAACAGCGCGAAGCGCGTCGGCGGCAGCCGATGGACGGGGTACTGGCTCCTGGCGCCCGGAGCCATCTGGCTCGGCCTGTTCTTCGTGGTCCCCTTCTACTCGCTGGTCTCCGCGAGCCTCTTCGACCCCAACGGATCGGTCCTCACCGGCTACAAGGTGAGCTACCACGTCGCGAACTTCGGGACGGCACTGAAGGACTACCACGCCGAGCTGCTGCGCTCACTCTGGTACGCCGGCCTCGCGACCCTCATCTGCCTGGTGATCGGCTACGTGCTCGCGTACGCGATCGCGTTCAGGGCCGGCCGGTGGCGCAACCTGCTCCTGGTCCTGGTCATCGCCCCGTTCTTCACCAGCTTCCTGCTCCGGACGCTGTCGTGGAAGCTGATCCTCGCCGACCACGGGTTCGTGGTGTCCACGCTCCAGCACCTGCACATCCTCGGCCACGACGGCCGGCTCCTGAACACCTGGATCGCGGTGGTGGCGGGCATCGTGTACAACTTCCTGCCCTTCATGGTGCTCCCGCTGTACGCCAGCCTCGAGAAGATCGACGGCCGGCTCGTGGAAGCGGCCAGCGACCTGTACGCGTCGCCGTTCAAGGCGTTCTTCAAGGTGACGTGGCCGCTCTCCCTTCCCGGCGTCGTCGCCGGGACGTTGCTCACCTTCATCCCGGCCGCCGGCGACTACATCAACGCCCAGCTGCTCGGCAGCCCCGGAGAGCGCATGGTCGGCAACGTCATCCAGAGCCTGTTCACGTCCAGCCAGGACTACGCCACCGCCGGCGCGCTGTCGCTGATCGTGATGGTGATCATCATCGCGATGGTCCTCGCCTACATCCGCAAGATCGGCACGGAGGACCTCGTATGAGCCCGCTCGCGAGCGCCGGACGATGGATCCGCGCGCACCTGGTGCTCGGGCTGGGGCTGCTGGTGCTGGCCTACATGTTCGTCCCGATCGCCGTCGTCGTCCTGATGAGCTTCAACGACCCGGGCAAGTCCAAGAACGTCTACGCCTTCCGGGGTTTCACGCTGCACAACTGGGCGCACCCCTGCGGGCCGGCCGGCATGTGCCACGCGGTCGGGCTGAGCGTCGGGATCGGCCTGCTCGCCACGTTGGTCGCCACGATCATCGGGAGCATGGCCGCGTTCGGCCTGGTGCGGCACGACTTCACCGGCCGAGGGATCGCCAACACCGTGATCTTCCTGCCGATGGCGTCGCCCGAGATCGTGATGGGGTCCTCGCTGCTGGCCCTGTTCGTGTCGACCGGGTTCGGCGGCCGGCTCGGCTTCTGGACGATCTTCGTGGCGCACGTGATGTTCTGCCTGTCGTTCGTGATCGTCACCGTGCGCGCTCGGCTGGCGGGGCTGGACGACAACCTCGAGCAGGCGGCGATGGACCTCTACGCGGACGAGAGGCAGACCTTCTGGCGGGTGACCTTCCCGCTCGCGCTGCCAGGCATCCTCGGGGCGGCCCTGCTGAGCTTCTCGCTGTCCTTCGACGACTTCATCATCACCAACCTGAACGCCGGCCAGACCACGACCTTCCCGATGTTCGTGTGGGGCGCCGCGCAACGCGGAGTGCCGATGCAGGTCAACGTGATCGGCACGCTGATGTTCGTGATCGCGATCGCGATCGTGATCAGCAGCGAGCTGAACAACCGGCGACGGGCCCGGGCGCTGAGCGTCTGACGCGCCTCTCTGCCTGGGTCACCGGGTTTCGACAGGCTCAACCGCCGGTGGTCGAGCCTGTCGAGACCTCAGGTGTTCGCCGGCTGACCCGTTAGAGATGGTTCTCGGCCTCGGTGAGCACCGAGCGGAGGGTCGACTCGATCTCGTCGAAGTGCGACTGCTCGCAGATCAGGGGCGGCGCCAGCTGCACGACGGGGTCGCCGCGGTCGTCGGCGCGGCAGTAGAGCCCGGCGTCGAAGAGCGCCTTGGAGAGGAATCCGCGAAGGAGCCGCTCGGACTCGGCGTCGTCGAAGGTCTCCTTGGTCGCCTTGTCCTTGACCAGCTCGATCCCGAAGAAGTACCCGTCGCCGCGGACGTCGCCGACCAGCGGCAGGTCCAGCAGCTTCTCCAGGGTGGCCCGGAAGTCGCCCTCGGTGTCGCGCACGTGCTCGTTGAGCTGCTCGCGCTCGAAGATGTCCAGGTTGGCCATCGCGACCGCGGTCGAGACCGGGTGGCCGCCGAAGGTGTAGCCGTGCAGGAACGACTCGGTGCCCTTGGCGAACGGCTCGAACAGGCGGTCGGTCGCGATCATCGCGCCGAGCGGCGAGTAGCCGGAGGTCAGCCCCTTGGCGCAGGTGATGATGTCGGGCTGGTAGCCGTAGCGCTCGGCCCCGAACATGTGGCCCAGCCGCCCGAAGGCGCAGATCACCTCGTCGCTGACCAGCAGCACGTCGTACTCGTCGCAGATCTCGCGGACCCGTTCGAAGTAGCCCGGCGGCGGCGGGAAGCAGCCACCTGAGTTCTGCACCGGCTCCAGGAAGACCGCCGCGACCGTGTCGGGCCCCTCGAACTCGATGACCTCGGCGATCCGGTCGGCGGCCCAGCGACCGAAGGCCCGCTCGTCGTCGGGGCCGCCGGTCTGGAACTGGTCCGGTGCGCGGTAGAAGTTCGTGTTCGGCACCCGGAAGGCGCTGGGAACCAGCGGCTCGAACTGGGCCTTCATCCCGGGGAGCCCGGTGATGGACAGGGCGCCGTGCGGGGTCCCGTGGTAGGCGATCGCCCGGCTGATCACCTTGTGCTTGCCCGGCTTGCCGGTGAGCTTGAAGTAGTTCTTCGCCAGCTTCCACGCCGACTCGACCGCCTCGCCGCCGCCGGTGGTGAAGAAGACGCGGTTGAGGTCGCCGGGGGCGTAGCCCGCGACGCGGGCGGCCAGGTCGACCGCACCGGGGTGGGCGTAGGACCACAGCGGGAAGAACGCCAGCTCTGCGGCCTGCTTGGCCGCGGCCTCCGCGAGCTCGGTGCGCCCGTGCCCGACCTGGCTGACGAAGAGGCCCGAGAGCCCGTCGAGGTAGCGGCGTCCGTGGGAGTCGTAGATGTACGCGCCGTCGCCCCGCACGATGGTCGGGATCTCGGCCTGGTCGTAGGAGGAGTGCCGGGTGAAGTGCATCCAGAGGTGGTCACGCGCGGCCTGCTGGCCGGCGTCCTGGGTGCCGCTGGAGCTCGGTTCGGTCATGGCGGCCAGTCTGCCAAGTGCCCTCGCGTTCGGCAAGTGAATCCGTCACTCCATCGCCCCATTGGCGACGCAATCGCTGGTGAGGAGCGATTCAACCTGCGGATTTCGTTGTCAGTCGCTTGACCGGCGCCCACGCGTCCGGCTTGACTTGCGCCATGGCACCTACCGATCCCCCCACGCTGTTGCAGAACGTCGTCGGCGGCGAGCTCGTCGATGCCGCGTCCGGCGCGACCTACGACGTCGTCGACCCGACCACCGGCGCCGTCTACGCGACGGCGCCCACGAGCGGCGCCGAGGACGTCGACCGCGCGTACGCCGCGGCCGCGACCGCCTTCGAGACCTGGGGCCGGACGACGCCGAAGGAGCGCAGCGAGGCGCTGCTGAGGATCGCCGACGCGATCGACGCGCGCGCGGAGGAGATCACCGCTGTCGAGGTCAAGGACACCGGCAAGCCGATCGGCCTGACCGCGTCGGAGGAGCTGCCGCCGAGCTCGGACCACTTCCGCTTCTTCGCCGGCGCCGCCCGGGTGCTCGAGGGCAAGTCGGCGGGGGAGTACCTCCCGGGCCACACCTCGTGGATCCGGCGGGAGCCGGTCGGTGTGGTCGGCCAGGTGACGCCCTGGAACTACCCGCTGATGATGATGATCTGGAAGATCGCGCCGGCACTCGCCGCCGGCAACACCGTGGTGCTCAAGCCGAGCGACACGACGCCGGCGTCGTCGGTGCTGCTCGCCCAGATCTGCCAGGAGTTCCTGCCGCCGGGCGTCCTCAACGTCGTCACCGGCGACCGGGACACCGGTCGGCTGCTCGTCTCGCACCCGACGCCGCAGATGGTCTCGATCACCGGCTCCGTCAGGGCCGGCATGGAGGTCGCCGGAGCCGCCGCGGCGGACGTCAAGCGGGTCCACCTCGAGCTCGGCGGCAAGGCACCGGTGATCGTCTTCGACGACGCCGACCTCGAGGCAGCGTCCGAGGCGATCGCGACCGCGGGCTACTTCAACGCCGGTCAGGACTGCACGGCGGCGACCCGGGTGCTCGCCGGGCCGCGGATCCACGACGACTTCGTCGCCGCACTCACCGAGCAGGCGCGCGACACCAGGACCGGGATGCCCGACGACGAGGACGTCCTCTACGGCCCGCTGAACAACCCCGACCAGCTGTCCCGGGTCAGCGGCATGGTCGACCGGCTGCCCGACCACGCCCGCGTCGAGGCGGGCGGGGGTCGCGCCCAGGTGTCCGGAGGCGAGGAGGGCTACTTCTACCAGCCCACGGTGCTCTCCGGTCTGCGCCAGGACGACGAGCAGATCCAGAACGAGATCTTCGGCCCGGTGATCACCGTTCAGCGGTTCGCCGTGGAGGACGAGGCGCTCCGCTGGGCCAACGGCGTCGAATACGGCCTGTCCGCGAGCGTGTGGACCAGGGACCACCAGCGGGCGCTGCGGATGAGCCGCGACCTGGACTTCGGGGTGGTCTGGATCAACACCCACATCCCGTTCATCTCCGAGATGCCGCACGGCGGGTTCAAGCACAGCGGCTACGGCAAGGACCTGTCGATGTACGGCCTGGAGGATTACACCCGGATCAAGCACGTGATGTCCTTCCTGGGCGAGGGCTGAGCCGTGCGGATCCTCCTGATCGGTGTCGGTGGAGTGGGCGGCGCCTTCACCGCGATCGCCGCACGCCGGGACTTCTTCGAGACGGTCGTCGTCGCCGACTACGACCCGGAACGGGCCGCGAAGGCGGCGGCCACCGACGACCGGTACGTCGCTGCGCGGATCGATGCCTCCTCGGCGGAGTCGGTGACGGCGCTGTGCCGCGAGCACGGCATCACCCATGTGATGAACGCCGTGGACCCGGTGTTCAACATGTCGGTCTTCGAGGGCGCTCTCGCGGCCGGCGCGGACTACCTCGACATGGCGATGTCGCTGTCGAAGCCGCACCCGGAGGCGCCGTACTCGAAGACCGGCGTGAAGCTCGGTGACGAGCAGTTCGCCGCCGCCGGCGACTGGGAGTCCGCGGGCCGGCTGGCACTGGTCGGGATCGGCGTCGAGCCGGGGCTCTCCGACGTCTTCGCACGGTACGCCGCGGACCACCTCTTCTCCGAGATCGACGAGCTCGGGACGCGCGACGGCGCGAATCTCGTGGTCACCGACGACGACGGCAACGAGATCTTCGCGCCGTCGTTCTCGATGTGGACCACGATCGAGGAGTGCCTGAACCCGCCGGTGATCTGGGCCGGTGACGGATCAGGGCAGGGTGAGTGGTTCACGACGCCGCCGTTCAGCGAGCCCGAGGTATTCGACTTCCCCGAGGGGATCGGCCCCGTGGAGTGCGTGAACGTCGAGCACGAGGAGGTGCTGCTGATGCCCCGGTGGGTGGACTGCAAGCGGGCCACCTTCAAGTACGGGCTCGGCGACGAGTTCATCAACATCCTCAAGGTGCTGCACACGCTCGGCCTGGACCGGACCGAGAAGGTGCGGGTCAAGGGCCTGGAGGTGTCGCCCCGTGACGTGGTGGCAGCGGTGCTGCCCGATTCCGCGACCGTCGGACCGCGGATGAAGGGCAAGACGTGTGCCGGACTGTGGGTGACCGGCACGGGCAAGGACGGCGCGCCGCGGTCGACGTACCTCTACCACGTGGTCGACAACGACTGGTCGATGCAGGAGTACGGCCACCAGTGCGTGGTCTGGCAGACGGCCGTCAACCCGGTCGTCGCCCTCGAGCTGCTGGCGACCGGCGCCTGGTCGGGTGCGGGCGTGCTCGGACCGGAGGCGTTCGACGCGGTGCCGTTCCTGGAGCTGCTGACCGCCTACGGCAGTCCATGGGGACAGCAGGAGCTCGCGACCTGACGCATACGATGCGCGCGTGTCTGCGCGCGTCTCGGAGCTGCTGATCTTCTCCTTCCTGCTCCCCGTCGGTCCGTGGGGCGTCGTCCGGGCGCTGCGCCGCGACCGGACGTGGGTCGCAGCCGCCGTCGTCTGGACGGCCGCATGCGTCTTCTCGATCGTGACCACGCTTCGCGGCTACACGCTGATGGGGGGCGGCCACTACGGCATCGACCACCGGAGGCCGCGCGAGGTGACCACCGCGGGCCAGGTGGTGCTCGCGGTGCTGGCCGCGCTGCTGCCGGTCGTCGCCTGGCTCGTGGTGCGCGCCCGCCGCCGGCCCTAGACTGCGTCGCTCAGATCGACGCGACCTCGGCGAGCACGTCCATCGCCTCGTGGAGCAGGTGGTCCGGTGCGACCAGGGGCGGGAGGAACCGGAGCACGTTGCCGTAGGTGCCGCAGGTGAGGGTGAGGACACCGGCCTGGTGACAGCCCGCGCTGAGCCGCGCCGCCATCGCCGGATCGGGGACGGTGGTGCCCGGCTCCACGATCTCGATCGCCACCATCGCGCCGCGGCCGCGGACCTCGCCGATGGCCGGGAACGCTGCGGCCAGCTCACGCAGCCGTCCGACGAGCAGCGCCTCGATCTCGCGGGCTCGCGCGTCCAGCCCCAGCTCCCTCATCGTCGCGATCGACCCGAGGGCGGCGGCGCACGCGACCGGGTTGCCGCCGTAGGTGCCGCCGAGCCCGCCGGCGTGGACGGCGTCCATCATCTCGGCGCGACCGACCACGGCCGCGAGCGGAAGCCCACCGGCCACGCCCTTCGCGACCGTCACCAGGTCGGGTACGACGCCTTCGTGCTCGCTGGCGAACCAGGTGCCGGTGCGGCACATCCCTGACTGGATCTCGTCGGCGACGAACACGATGCCCTTCGCGGCGGCGTACTCGGCGAGCGCCGGGAGGTAGCCGGGCGCCGGCACGATGAAGCCACCCTCACCCAGCACCGGCTCGACGACGATGCACGCCACGTTGGTGGCGCCGACCTGCTTGTCGATCATGTCGATCGCGCGCGCGGCGGCCTCGGAGCCGCTGAGCCCGTCGCGGAACGGGTAGGAGACGGGCGCGCGGTAGACCTCGCCGGCGAAGGGACCGAAGCCCTCCTTGTAGGGCATGTTCTTCGCGGTCATCGCCATCGTCAGGTTGGTGCGGCCGTGGTAGGCGTGGTCGACGACGACCACGGCGTCGCGTCCGGTGTGCACGCGCGCGACCTTCACGGCGTTCTCGACCGCCTCGGCCCCGGAGTTGAACAGGGCGGCCTTCTTCGCGTGCGTGCCCGGCGTGAGCTCGGCGAGCTGTTCACAGACCTCCACGTAGCCCTCGTAGGGGGCGACCATGAAGCACGTGTGGGTGAACGCCGCGACCTGATCGGTGACCCGCGCGACGACCTGCGGCGCGGCGTTGCCGACCGAGGTGACCGCGATGCCCGAGGCGAGGTCGATCAGGGAGTTGCCGTCGACGTCGACGACCACGCCACCGCCGGCCGCGGTCACGTAGACCGGCAGCACGCTGCCGACGCCGGCCGCGACCGCCGCCACCCGCCGCTGCTGCAGCTCGCGCGACCGCGGACCCGGGATCTCGGTCACCAGCCGCCGCTCCTGGGGCAGGGCCGGCCCGCCGGTGCGGTGCTCGTGCGTGACGCTCATCGGTGCCTCCGTGACGGGATGCGTGGTAACAGGGGGGATTGGCATGCAGTATCCGTCGCCGAAGAGCCGTCACGCAACTGAATCCGTCGTCAGTGGCGCTCGACCAGCTTCTTGGCGGCCAGCTCGTCGAGGAAGGCGACGACGTCCTCGCGGCAGGCCTCGGAGGTCACGTCGTACTCGTCGGCCACCAGGCCGCACAGCTGCTCGGTCGTGCGGGGCTCGGAAAGGTGCTGCCACAGAGACGCGGCGACGTCACGCAGCCCGTAGTACTCACCCTGCTCGAGGCCCATCATCACCAGCTCCCCGTCCATCTCGACGGCGTGCAGGCCGGGACGGCGCACGTAGGTGGCCTCCTCGGCCGGACGGGTGTTCATGCGCTCTCCCTGGTCGTGCCGGCAGCATCGGACCGGCCCATGATGTCGGAAAGGACGGCGTCGGCGGTGGCTTCTGCCGTCATCGTGGCGGCCGGCCGGGTGACCCGGCTGATCCGCGTGCCGGCGGCGAGCCGGGCGCACTGGGTGAGGTGCTCGCGCAGGACCTCGTCGCCCGCCAGGAGCTCGTTGCGGTAGGTGTGCTCGTGGAGCAGTGAGAACACCTCGGCCCCGCCGACGGGGGTGACCACGAGCTCGGGGTGCTCGTGTCGCTCGAGCACGTAGACCCAGCGCAGCGGCAGCGGCTCGGTGCACGGGCGCGAGATCGGCAGCTGGAACTTCTCCACCGAGGTGGTCACCCGGTCGAGGCCCGCGCTGTCGAGCCCGAGCCGCGCCACGGCGTCGTCCCAGAGCTTGATCCGCGGGTAGCCGGGAAGTGCGTTGCCCACGGCGTCGACCGGCACCACGTCGTCGGAGAGTACGTCGTGCCCGCGTCGCATCAGCTCGGCAGCCAGGGTCGACTTCCCGGCCCCGGAGCGTCCGACGACGACGGCACACGCGTCGCCGACGCGGAAGGCGTTGCCGTGCAGGACGAGGTTGCCGCGCTGCATCATCAGCGCCCCCATGGCGGTGCCGAGCACGAACAGGCGGACCGTCGCCGGATCGGCGTCGGCGGTCGCGTCCACGAGGATCTCGCGTCCGTCGCGCACCAGGATCGACCCCGTGCCCGGCACGACGAGCCCGATGTCGGCCGCGTCGCGCCAGAGGCCCAGTGGGAGCAGCGTCGCGGACGCGGGTGGGTCTCCGAGCGAGACCCGGCGGACCGTCACGTCCGGAGCGGTGCCCGGGGCAGCTGCCGGCCCCAGGTCGGGAAGTGGGATTTCGCTGTCGATGGTCAGGCCGTAGCAGCGGTACCGGCCGTGCGGGGCCGCCACGGCGTTCACCGGAGCCGGGGCGACCGCGGCGCCCACGAGAAGGATCCGACCTCGGTGTAGGAGTGCCCGGTGCCGCCGGTGACCGTCACCTCGCCGGCGTGCACCCAGGCGTGCGCGACGAGCTGACCGCCGTCACGGCGTACGCCGAAGGACACCACGTGCGGCACCCGGGCGCCGCCGAGGAGGGCACGTGCGGTGAGGGCCTGCGGATAGCACTCCGAGCGCCACGGCGTGTGCCGGGCCGCGAACCCGATGGTCGCGGCGATCCGGGCCGCACGGATCGCGGTCGCGTCATCGAGCGCCGCTACGGCGCCGGTCGTGGTTGCACCCCGGTGCTCGCCGAGGACGCGGCGCACGACGGAGAAGGGCAGCACCAGGATGGCGAACCGGGTGATGCCGAGGAGGGTCCAGGCGACGACGACACGGGTCCCGTCACGTGGTCCGAGAAGCACGAAGCCACGAACCATGCGTCCGAAGCGTCTGTGAAGGCGATGCGTCGGCATGGTCGTGGCCTCGGCCGACACCGTGTCCGGTGCCTTGAGTTGGGGTTGTGCCTTCAGCTGAGCAGGCCGCCCAGCCCGAGGTGGACATGCGCGTTGATACCACCCAGAAACACCTGGATGTCGATGTCCCGCGTCGAGCGCAGGCTCAGTGACTCGAGTCGAGGCGCACTGTAGGCCTTGGCCGAACCGGTCATGTGCAGCTCCTGTCGGTTGTTCCCCTTCGGCCACACAACGACACAGGAGGCTCCTACGTCACGCGGCAGGGAAAAATGGCCCAGATGGGCTAGTCGGATCACCCGGGCGGAGGACTGCGCGAGTTTCGATCCCCGACCGGTGCCCACCCACCTAGCCTGTCCCCGTGGAACCCTCCCCGGCCGTGACCCGGCGCGTGCGCGGCTGGGTGCGGACGGCCCTGCTCGCCGAGGCGGGGCACGGGGTCGATCCGGTTCGGGGCGAGCCGGTGGGCGACGAGGGGAGCCTCCTCGCCGCCACGGCTCGCCAGCGAGTGGTCGAGCTGGTCCACGACCAGGCAGCCGCACTGCAGCTGCCCGACGGCCTGCTCGACGGGCTCGCGCACATGCGTACGGCGAGCCGCAAGCTGGTCCCCCTGCAGCTCCTCGAGCTGGCCCACGTCCGCGACCTGCTCGACGCGGCGGACACCCCGTTCCTGGCGTTCAAGGGCCCGGCGCTCGCCGTGCAGACGACGGGCGACGTCGGTGCCCGCGGGTTCGGCGACCTGGACATCCTGGTGGACGCCCGCTCGGTCGACGACGTGGTCGACCACCTGGCCGCCGAGGGCTGGCGCTCGTCGGTGCCCCTGCCTGAGCGGGACACCTGGGCGTGGCGGCGGCTCCTGCACACCTCGAACGAGCTCACCTTCTACGGCGCCTCGTGCTCGGTCGACCTGCACTGGCGACTGGATCCGACCCTGGACGGGCTCCCGCCGTTCGACGTCCTGTGGGGCCGTCGAGAGGTGGTCGACCTGGGCGGCGTCGCGGTCTCCACCCTGTCGCCGCGTGACGCACTCGCCCACCTCTGCCTGAACGCGGCGCGTGACGAGTGGCTCTGGCTCCGCTCGCTCGTCGACATCAGCCGCGCGGCCCGGCTCGACGGTGCCTGGGACCCCGACCACCTGACGGGGTTGGCCGTCCGGGCACTTCTGGTCACCGATGTCCTCGTCGGACTCCCGCCCGACGTGCCGGGCTGGGTCCGCGACCGCATCGCACGGGTGTCCCCACGCGTTCGAGACCGCACGGTCACGGCCGCGGTCCGCAGGCAGGAGACCGACGAGCACCAGTGGGGTGGGCCCGGGAGCCGCTTCTGGCCCTACGTGCGCTACCAGCTCGCCGCCAGCAGGACTCCGCGGGACGTGTCCCGCACCGTGAGCACCGTGATCCTCCCGGGATGGGCCGTGCGGGACGTCCCGGGAGCCTCCGCCTGGCGAGGGGTCCCGGTGGGCATCGGGCACAGGACCAGCGACCTGACCCGTCGGTCCCTGAGCCACCTCGGCGAACGGCGGGGCGCGTGATCGGGCAGGCGCGCGCCAGCCTGGCGCTGATGGCCCGGACCGTCGGCCGCGGCCGGCTCGCCACCCTGATCGCGCTGCAGCTGGTCGTCGCGGTGATGGAGGGTCTCGGGCTGGTCCTGCTGGTGCCCGTGATCCAGGCGCTCGACGGGTCCGCCCGCCTCGGCGTACCGAGCCTGAGCCTGCGCCTCTCCCTGGCCGAGGCGTTCACGCTGGTGATCGCCGTGGTGTGCCTGCGCGGGCTCGCGCAGTGGCGTGCCGCGGTGCTCGCGGTCGACATCAGGCTGGCCACCGTCGACGCGCTCCGGCTCGGGCTCATCGACGACCTCTACCGCGCCGACTGGTCGTTCCTGGCGACCCAGCGCCGAAGCCACCTCGTCGCCAGCCTCACCACCGAGGTCGAGCGGGTGCACAGCGCGCTCGCGATGGTGCTCCGGCTCCTGGTGGGCGCGCTCGTCCTGGCGGCGACCGCAGCCGTCGCGGTGCTGCTCGCCCCGCTGGTCGGCGGCGTCACGGTGCTCGCGCTGGTCCTCGTGGCCTTCGTGACTGTCCGCTCGACGCGGGGGGCCACGCGCCTCGGCCGCACGATGAGCGACCGGATGGCCGACTTCGGCGCCGCCCTCAGCGACTCGCTCACCTCCCTGAGGGTGATGCGTGCCCACGACGCATCGGCCGCATGGTCCGATCTCGTCGGGGGCGAAGCCGCGCGCCTGAGAGAGGTCCGCCGGTCCTTCGTGACGCGGGCCGGAGCGATCTCGGCCGCGGCCGGTGTCGCGGTCGTGCTCGCGGTCCTGGCGCTGATCCTCGGCGGACGGGCGGCCGGGATGTCCCTGGCCGAGCTCGCCGCCCTCGCGGTCGTGGCGACCCGGCTGCTCGGTGCCGCACAGGGACTGCTGACCTCCGCGCAGCAGTTCGGGAACGACGCTGCCTCGCTCGACCGGCTGAGCGCGTTCGCCGCCGAGGCTCGCGCGCGTCCCGAGCCTGCCGCCGCGGTCGCGCCCGGTGCGCCCGCGAAGCGCTCGCCCGACGCCCCGTTGCTCTGCCTGCGGGAGATCTCGGTCTCGTACGCCGAGGACGCCGCGCCGGCGCTCTCCGGCGTCGATCTGGAGATCCCTCGCGGAGGGCTGGTGGTCGTGACCGGGCCGAGCGGCGCGGGCAAGAGCACCCTGCTCGACGTGGTTCTCGGGCTGCTGCGTCCCGACAGCGGCGAGGTGTGCGTGGACGGCGTACCGCTCGCCGACCTGGCCTCGTGGCGCCGGCGGATCGGCTATGTACCGCAGCAGACGGTGCTGGTGCCCGGGACCGTGTGGCAGAACCTCGCCTGGTCGGTCGCGCCCGGCGCCGACCCGACCGAGGCAGACGCGTGGTCGGCCCTCGAGGCCGCCCAGGTCGCCGACGTCGTACGCCGGCTGCCGGGTGGCCTGCAGGCCCCGTTGCACGAGCTCACCGAGCTCTCCGGTGGCGAGCAGCAGCGGCTGAGCATCGCCCGCGCGCTCCTGCGCGACCCCGAGCTGCTCGTGCTCGACGAGGCGACCAGCGCACTCGACGCCGACACCGAGGAGCGGCTGCTCGACGGGCTGCTCGACGGCAGCCGGGCGGTGCTCATGGTGACCCATCGGGGTGCCCCGGGCCGGGGCGGCGTCGGCCTGCACCTCGAGGGAGGCCGGCCGGCCGGTCCCGGATCGCCCCGATAATTGGAACGATCAAGTCGATGTCGGCTACGGTCGTCCGGTGCGCGCAATTCGACGATTCACGGTCCGACCCGTCCTCCCCGCAGAGCTGCAGCCGCTGCTCGAGCTGGCTACGAACCTCCGCTGGTCCTGGCATCCGGAGACCCAGGACCTGTTCGCGGCGATGGACGCCGAGCAGTGGGAGGCATCCGGCCGCGACCCGGTGAAGCTGCTCGGGCTGGTGTCGCCCGATCGCCTGGACGAGCTGGCCAAGGACAAGAGGTTCCTGCGCATGCTCGAGCTCGCCGGCGCGGATCTCGACCAGTACCTGACCGGCGACCGCTGGTTCCAGAAGAGGGTCGCCGCCGGCGACACGCTGCCGCGCTCGGTCGCCTACTTCTCACCTGAGTACGGCATCACCTCGGTCCTGCCGCAGTACTCCGGAGGCCTCGGGATCCTCGCGGGCGACCACCTGAAGACGGCCAGCGACCTGGGCGTGCCCCTGGTCGGCGTCGGCCTGCTCTACCGGCACGGCTACTTCCGGCAGGCGGTCTCGCGGGAGGGGTGGCAGCAGGAGACCTACCCCGTGCTCGACCCAGACGGCCTGCCGATCACGCCGCTGCGCGAGGCCGACGGCTCCCGCGCCCAGGTGTCGCTCGACATCCCCGGCGACCACCCGCTGCTCGCACAGATCTGGGTCGCCCAGGTCGGCCGCGTGCCGCTGCTGCTGCTCGACTCCGACGTCGAGGCGAACCCCGAGCCGCTGCGTGACGTCACCGACCGCCTGTACGGCGGCACCGTCGAGCACCGGCTCCTCCAGGAGCTGCTCCTCGGGGTCGGCGGGATCCGCGCTCTGCGCACGTTCTCGCGGATCACCGGCGCCGAGCCGCCCGAGGTGTTCCACACCAACGAGGGGCATGCCGGGTTCCTGGGGGTGGAGCGGATCCGCGAGCTCTCGGTCACCGACAGCGGCCCGCACCTGGACTTCGCGACCGCGCTCGAGGTGACCCGTGCCGGCACGCTCTTCACCACGCACACTCCTGTGCCGGCGGGCATCGACCGGTTCCCGCGCGACCTGATCGCGCAGTACTTCGGCACGCAGAGCCCCGTCCCCGGCGTACCGGTGGACGACATCCTCGCGCTCGGCACCGAGGACTACGAGGGCGGCGACCCCGACGTGTTCAACATGGCGGTGATGGGCTTCCGGCTGGCGCAGCGCGCCAACGGCGTCTCCCAGCTGCACGGCCACGTCAGCCGGCACATGTTCAACGGGCTCTGGCCCGCGTTCGACGAGACCGAGGTGCCGATCACCTCGATCACCAACGGCGTGCACGCTCCGACCTGGGTCGCGCGCGAGGTCTTCGAGCTCGCCGCCAAGTTCGGCGCGACGGAGGCGTCCTTCGGCGGCGGCAACGACGACCCGAACGTCTGGGACGTCGTGGACAAGGTCCCCTCCGACGAGCTCTGGGCCACCAAGCGGGTGCTGCGCCAGCGGCTCGTCGACGACGCCCGGGCCCGGCTGCGCCGGTCCTGGCAGCAGCGCGGCGCGGCTCCGGCGGAGCTCGGCTGGATCGACACGGCACTGGACCCGGACGTCCTCACCATCGGGTTCGCCCGCCGGGTGCCGTCGTACAAGCGACTGACCCTGATGCTGCGCGACCCCGAGCGGCTCAAGCGCATCCTGCTCGACCCGGAGCGGCCGGTGCAGCTGGTGATCGCCGGCAAGGCGCACCCCGCCGACGACGGCGGCAAGGCGCTGATCCAGGAGATCGTGCGGTTCGCCGACGACCCGGAGGTGCGCCACCGGATCGTCTTCCTGCCGAACTACGACATCGCGATGGCCCAGCCGCTCTACCCCGGCTGCGACGTCTGGCTGAACAACCCGCTGCGGCCCTACGAGGCGTGCGGCACCTCCGGCATGAAGGCCGCGCTCAACGGCGCCCTCAACCTCTCCATCCTCGACGGCTGGTGGGACGAGTGGTACGACGGCAACAACGGCTGGGCCATCCCGTCGGCCGACGGCATCGCCGACGAGCACGTTCGTGACGACATCGAGGCCAACGCCCTCTACGACCTCATCGAGCTCGAGGTCGCGCCCCGGTTCTACGACACCGTCTCCCAGGGCAAGGACGGCCTGCCGAGCCGCTGGATCGAGATGGTCCGGCACACGCTGAAGTCGCTCGGGCCCCGGGTGCTGTCGTCACGGATGGTGCGCGACTACGTCCAGCAGCTCTACGCGCCCGCGGCGGCCGCGGCACGCGGGATCAACGAGACCTTCGACGGCGCCCGCGAGCTGGCGACGTTCAAGGCCCGCGTACGCGCCGGCTGGGACCAGGTCCGCATCGACCACATCGACACCGCGGGTCTCTCCGACTCCCCGGAGGTCGGCGGCGGCCTGGACCTGCAGGTGTTCGTGTCACTCGGCGACCTGCGGATCGACGACGTCGAGGTGCAGGTGGTCCACGGCCGGGTCAAGGGCGAGGACGAGCTGGTGACGGCGGCGATCGCCGACCTGCAGGTCGCGGAGTCCTACGAAGCTGGCCGGCACCGGTTCGAGGGACGGCTGGTGCTCGACCGCCCCGGCCCGTTCGGCTACACCGTCCGGGTGCTGCCCAAGCACCCCGGGCTGGCCTCGCCCGCCGAGCTCGGGCTGGTGGCCCTGGCCTGACGCCGAGCGGGCACAAACGCTGCTCGCGGGTACGCCGAGCGGGCACAAACGCTGCTCGCGGGTACGCCGAGCGGGCACAAACGCTGCCCGCGGGTATGCCGAGCGGGCACAAACGCTGCCCGCCGTGCGCCGCCGCCACTTCTCAGTCCTCCTGGAGCACCACCAGCGACTGGGCCCGCAGGACGAAGGCCTCGCCGGCGCGCACCGACGTACCGGTGCCCGACATGAGCTCGGAGTCGGTCGAGAGCACGACGGATCCGGACTGGACCCACGAGTTCTCGAACAGCCGGACCTCGCAGTCGTCGGTCGACCCGTTCAGCCAGAGCAGGAAGGACGAGTCGCGCTGCTGCTCGCCGCGGGGGCCGGGGGAGCGCAGCGGGTCGCCGGAGACGAACATGCCGATCACCCGGAGCTGGTCGTCGTGCCAGTCCTCGGCGGTCATCTCCCGGCCCTCCGGATGGATCCAGGCCAGGTCCTTGGGGCCGCCCTTGATCGCCGGCCGGCCCTCGAACCAGTGCCGCTGGCGCAGCGCGGGGTGCTCCCGCCGGATCTTCAGCGCCGTGCGGGTGATGTCCCACATGCCCAGCCACGCATCGTCGGGCCGCCAGTCGACCCACGAGATCTCGTTGTCCTGGGCGTAGGGGTTGTTGTTGCCGTGCTGGGTGCGGCCGCGCTCGTCGCCGGCGGTGATCATGGGGACGCCGTTGGACAGGCACAGCGTGACCATGAGGTTGGCGGCGATGCGCTGCCGCCGGGCGGCGATCTCTGGATCCTTGGTCTCGCCCTCGGCGCCGCAGTTCTGGGAGCGGTTGTCCTCGGTGCCGTCCTTGTTGTCCTCGCCGTTGGCCTCGTTGTGCTTGTGCTCGTAGGAGACCAGGTCGCGCAGCGTGAACCCGTCGTGCGCGGTGATGAAGTTCACCGAGGCGTACGGCGACCTGCCGTCGTCGGCGTACAGGTCCGACGAGCCCGCCAGCCTCGTCGCAACCGTGCGGATGCCGTCGGACTGGCCGCGCCAGAAGTCGCGCATGGTGTCGCGGAACTGGTCGTTCCACTCGACCCACGGCGGCGGGTACTCGCCGACCCGGTAGCCGTCACCCGAGGCGTCCCACGGCTCGGCGATCAGCTTCGCGTGCCGCAGCACCGGGTCCTGCCCGATCGTGGTGAGCAGGTGGCCGGACATGTCCACGGAGTACCCCGACCGGGTCAGCGCGGAGAGGAGATCGAACCGGAAGCCGTCGACGTGCATCTCGGTCGCCCAGTAGCGCAGTGAGTCCAGGATCAGCCGCAGCGCCTGGGGGTTGCCGGCATTGACGGTGTTGCCGCAGCCGGTGACGTCCCAGTAGGTGTCGTCGAAGCGGGCGTGCGCGGGGATGTCCTGCTCCTCGTCGTCGGGGTCGACCGCGACGCGCTTGTAGAAGCCGCGGTCGTCGAGACCGCGGAACGACAGCGTCGGACCCAGCGCACCCGCCTCGGCCGTGTGGTTGTAGACCACGTCGAGGATCACCTCGATGCCCGCCTCGTGGAAGGTCTTCACCATCTGCTTGAACTCGGTGACCTGCTCGCCGCGGTCACCTGACGACGAATAGGCGCCGTGCGGTGCGAAGAACCCCAGCGAGTTGTAGCCCCAGTAGTTGACCAGACCGTCCTGCGCCAGCCGGGGCTCGGAGAAGAACTGGTGGATCGGCAGCAGCTCGACCGCCGTGACGCCGAGCTCCTTGAGGTAGTCGATCACCACCGGGGTCGCGAGCCCGGCGTACGTGCCGCGCAGCTCCTCGGGGATCTCCTGGTGCAGCTTGGTGTAGCCCTTCACGTGGAGCTCGTAGATCACGGTGTCGCGCCAGCGGCGTCGCACCGGCGGGTCGCCGTCGGGTCCCCAGTCGAACGCGTCGTGGACCACCACGCTGCGCGGCATCGACGCCGCCGAGTCGCTCGTGCTCTGCCGCTCCGGGTCGTCGAAGTCGTAGCCGTAGATCGCCGGCACGGGGTCGAGCTCGCCGCTGACAGCACGGGCGTAGGGGTCGAGCAGCAGCTTGTGCGGGTTGAACCGCAGTCCCTGGGAGGGCTGCCAGGGGCCGAAGGCGCGCAGCCCGTAACGGGTGCCGACGGGAAGCCCGGGCACGGCGCCGTGCCACGTGCCGAGCGTGTGCTCGGTCAGCTGGTACGACGTCTCCCGGTCGTCCTCGTCGAACACGCTGACCCACATCGCGGTCGCCTCGGGGGAGTACACCGCGAAGTTCGTCGCCTCCTCCGACCATGTCGCTCCGAGCGGCCAGGACTGGCCCGGCCACACCGGGGCGTGCTCCTCACGGCTGTGCCATTCCCAGGTCTCCAGTGCCACCGGGAGATCATTGCAGCCGGGCGGGCACCGTCCGGCGATAGGTTGTGCCGGTCACATCGGTCCGCCGCGGAGGTCTGCACGCATGGGTGAGGTTGCCACCACCGAGTTCGTCCGTCTCGAGGTCGCCGACGGCGTCGGGACGCTCCGGCTGGACAGGCCGAAGATGAACGCGCTCAACGAGCAGCTCCAGGAGGAGATCCGCGCCCTGGCCGGCGAGGCGAGCCTGCGCGACGACGTGAAGGCCGTGGTCGTGTGGGGAGGTGAGCGCGTGTTCGCCGCCGGGGCGGACATCAAGGAGATGGCCGACATGTCCTACACCGACATGGTCAAGCGCTCCACCGGCCTGACCTCCGCGTTCACCGCGGTCGCGCGGATCCCGAAGCCCGTCGTGGCGGCCGTCAACGGCTACGCGCTGGGAGGTGGGTGCGAGCTGTCGCTGTGCGCCGACTACCGGATCGCGGCCGACAACGCCGTGTTCGGCCAGCCCGAGGTGCTGCTCGGGATCATCCCGGGCGCCGGCGGCACCCAGCGGCTGAGCAGGCTCGTCGGACCCAGCCGGGCCAAGGACATCATCTTCAGCGGCCGGTTCGTCGACGCCGACGAGGCGCTGCGGATCGGGCTGGCCGACCGCGTCGTACCGGCCGAGCAGGTGTACGCCGAGGCCGTCGCGTGGGCCCAGCAGTTCACGCACGCCGCGTCGTACGCCGTGCGCGCGGCGAAGGAGGCCATCGACCGAGGCCTGGAGGTCGACCTCGAGACCGGCCTCGAGATCGAGCGCCAGCAGTTCGCCGCGCTGTTCGCGACCGAGGACCGCACGACCGGGATGCGCTCATTTGTCGAGAACGGTCCCGGGAAGGCAGAGTTCGAGGGACGCTGACCCCCGGTACGCCTAACGTCCTGAATGCCCGGTCGTTGACCAGCGAGACGCAACCAGCGGAGATCATCAGAGGAGCCCCGGTGGCGAAAGTTGTGAAGTCGGACCAGCCGTTCCCGGAGCGTGCCAAGACCCGGCGCGCGGAGAAGGACCAGCTGCGCGAGACGATGGCGCGGATCCTGCGGGTCGTGTTCCTGCTGTTCTCGGTGGTGCTCGCCCTTGGTGCGTTCCTGGTGGCGGCGCGCGACAACGTCAGCCAGGACAACGAGCTGGTCAAGTTCGTGCTGAACTTCGCCGACGTGATCGACGGGCCGTTCAGCCGCAAGAACGGCATCTTCGAGTTCCACGGCACCAACGCCGCCACCAAGGACGCCGTGGTCAACTGGGGCATCGCCGCGATCGTCTACCTCGCGATCGGTCGCTACCTGCAGCGGCTGCTCGCGCCACGCTCCACCCTCTGAGCGTTGTGACCGACCCCACCCGGGACGGTGTTTCTGGTCGGTCGACTCGCTAGTAACCTGATCGAACCTGATCCCGGGGCTGAGCCTGCGACGCCCCGCACAGGAAACCAACTCTGACCAGGAGGGGCCCTCGCGGGCCGTCATCTGCCATGAACATTGTCGTCTGTGTGAAGTACGTACCCGACGCGACCGCCGAGCAGAAGTTCGAGGCGGACAACACCGTGGACCGCGTCGCCGTCCCCGGGCTGCTCTCCGAGCTCGACGAGTACGCCGTCGAGCAGTCCCTGCAGCTGCGCGAGAAGAACGCTGAGCCGGACTCCGTCACCGTGACGGCGCTCACGGTCGGCCCCGAGCAGGCCGCGGACGCGATCCGCAAGGCACTCCAGATGGGCGCCGACAAGGGGGTGCACGTGGTCGACGACGCGGTCGCCGGCTCCGATGCTCCCGCGACCTCGAAGGTGCTGGCTGCGGCGATCCAGAAGCTCGGCGAGAGCGGGGAGAAGGTCGACGTCGTGGTCTGCGGCATGGCGTCCACCGACGGCTCCATGTCCGTCGTACCCGCGATGCTGGCCGAGCGGCTCGACCTGCCGCAGGTGACCCTGGGCTCGGTCGTGGAGAGCCAGGGCGACCAGTTCCGGATCAAGCGTGACGGCGACACCGCGACCGAGGTCATCGGCGCGACCGCACCGCTGGTGCTGTCCGTGACCGACCAGTCGGGCGAGGCGCGCTACCCCTCCTTCAAGGGCATCATGGCCGCGAAGAAGAAGCCGCTGGACACCTGGTCGCTCGGCGACCTGGGCGTCGACGCCGGCGAGGTCGGCCTCGCGGCCGCGTGGACCGCGGTCGAGGCGACCGAGGCCCGCCCGCCGCGCACTGCCGGCGAGATCGTCACCGACGAGGACGGCTCGGGCGCCACTGCGCTGGTCGAGTTCCTCGCCTCCAAGAAGTTCATCTGAGAGGTCGTAGAGACATGAGCGAGATTCTGGTGCTGGTCGACCACGCCGAAGGCGCGGTCAAGAAGCCGACCCTGGAGCTGCTGACCATCGCGAAGCGGCTCGGCGAGCCGTCCGCGGTGTTCATCGGCGCGGCCGACAAGGCCGACGGCGTGGTCGACGCGGTCAAGAAGTACGGCGCCGAGAAGGTCTACGTCGTCGACGACACCGAGACCAAGGGCTACCTGGTCGCGCCGAAGGCAGAGGTGCTCCAGCAGATCGCTGCGCAGGCCAACCCCGACGCGATCCTGATCACCTCCTCGGGCGAGGGCAAGGAGATCGCCGGTCGCCTGGCGATCAAGCTCGAGTCGGGCCTGATCACCGACGCGATCGACGTGCAGCCCCGGCCCGGTGACGACGCAGAGCGTCTTCGCGGGCAACTACACCGTCCAGGCGAAGGTCACCAAGGGCACGCCGATCATCACGGTGAAGCCGAACGCCGCGGCTCCGGAGGAGTCCGCCGGCGCCGCCTCGGTCGAGAAGTTCTCCGCGACGATCTCCGACTCTGCGAAGAAGGCGCAGATCGTCGCCTCCCAGCCGCGTGAGGCCAGCGGCCGTCCCGAGCTCACCGAGGCCGCCATCGTGGTCTCCGGTGGTCGCGGCACCGGCGGCAACTTCGAGCCGGTCGAGGCGTTCGCCGACTCGCTCGGTGCGGCCGTCGGGGCCTCCCGCGCGGCCGTCGACTCCGGCTGGAAGCCGCACGCCTTCCAGGTCGGGCAGACCGGCAAGACGGTCTCGCCGCAGCTGTACGTCGCGGCCGGCATCTCCGGCGCGATCCAGCACCGCGCGGGCATGCAGACCTCGAAGACGATCATCGCGGTCAACAAGGACGAAGAGGCGCCGATCTTCGAGCTGGTCGACTTCGGTGTGGTCGGCGACCTGCACACAGTGCTCCCGGCGGCCACCGCCGAGGTCACCAAGCGCAAGGGCTGACCTGCCGACCTGGCTGCGACGAACGGCCAGGGTCGCCGTCGCGCTCGTCGCAACGGCGACCCTGGCCGTCTCCCTGCTGCTGACCGGCTGCCGTCTGTTCACGCCGCCTGCACGGCCGCTGGTGGTGGCGACCGCGTTCGTGCCGCTCGCGCTGACCGGGTACGCGATCGCTGCGACGGCGTGGTTCGCGCTGCGCCGGTCGCTCCGTGGCCGGATGCGCACCGGTGCCACCGTGACGACGTTGGTGTCACTGGCTGGTGTGCTGGTGCACGCGGCGCTGCTCGTGCCGGCGTACGCCGGACAGCACGCGTCCGGCCGACCCGACGTCACGGTGATGACGTCGAACCTGCGACTGGGCCAGGCCGACGCCGCGGACGTCGTACGGATCGCCCGCGAGAGCGGAGCCGGCGTCGTGGTGCTGGAGGAGGTCACCGAGGACGAGTACCTCGCGCTGGCCGGCCTCCGCCAGGAGCTGCCCTACGTGGCCGGCTTGCCGGAGCCCGGCGCGTTCGGCACCGTGGTGCTCTCCCGCTACCCGCTGCAGGACGTGGCCGCGGTGCCGCTGTCCAAGGGTGCCTGGGGGATGAGGGTCGCGGCGCCGAGGCCCTTCACCCTCCTCGGACTGCACACGTCGCAGCCGATGGGCTGGCCCGACAAGTGGCGAGCCGACTTCCGGCTGATCACCGAGGTCGTCCGCAATGCCGCGGGCCCGCTGGTGGTCGCCGGCGACTTCAACGCGACGCTCGACCACGGGCCGATTCGCCGGCTGCTGGGGCTCGGCCTTGCGGACGCCGCGCGCCAGGCCAACTCGGGCTGGCAGCCGACCTGGCCCGGCGCCGAGGATGCCGCCGGAGCGCTGCCCTTCGGGGTCTCGGTGCTCACGCTCGACCACGTGCTGGTCAGCCGTCAGCTCTCGGCCATCTCCACGAAGACCTTCCGGGTGGGCGGCTCCGACCACCGTGCGCTGGTGGCGCGGCTGGCGCTGCGCTGAGTGCTCAGGCCCCCGGTGCGGTCCCTGGAAGCGTCTTCAGCGAGGACTGGACCTGGTCTGCGAGCCGGCCGGACTCCGATGCCGATGACGACGAGACGGTGATGAGGACCGTCGCGGACGAGGTGTGCACGGCCAGCGCGACGCCGCGAATCGTGACCCCGGCCTTGGAGGTGAGCACGTAGGGGATCCGGGTGACCTCACCGGCATCGGTGGTGGCGTGGCCCAGCTCTCCGGGCTTGGCCCCGATGGTCGCGAGCTGCAGCTTGAGCTGGTCGTCGTTGACGTCACCCTCCTGGCCGACGGTGTTCACGTTGGAGAGGAACCCGTGGACCGCGCCCGCGTCACTGACGGAAAACGTCTGCACCAGCGTCGAGAACGACTGCAGCAGCTGTTGCTGGGTGACGCCGAGGCGCTCGGCCATCTCCGCGAGGAATGCGTTCTTGACGCCCCCGTTGAGCACCTTCTTCGCGTCCAGCGTGATCCAGCCCTTCGGGAGCTCGAAGGAGACGCCGAACTTCCTGATCTTCACGACCTGGACGTCCGCACTGGCGGTGGGGTCCTCGCTGGGGTCGTCTGTGGCGTCGTCCGTCGGATCGTCCGTGAAGGTGACCGTCGGTGACGGCACGGCGACGGTGGGCGCCGAGGTGGTGGCGCCGGCCGTTGGGTCGCCGGAAGCCCCGCATCCCGCAAGGGTCAGCACTGCGAGACACGCAAGAGCCGGGGCGCGCCACGAGGCCCGAGAGACCGAGTTCATGGCCGGAGTGTAGGTGCCGGGGTGGGCGTGCGCGGGCCGATTGACCGGTACGCCGTACGCTTGACCAGCGATGACCGTGTATCTCGACCATGCGGCGACGACGCCGATCCTCCCCGAGGCGGCGGCGGCCATGACCGCCCAGCTCGGGAACGTCGGCAACCCCAACTCGCTGCACGCGTCCGGGCGTGCCGCGCGCCGTGTCGTCGAGGAGTCCCGGGAGACCCTCGCGCGCGTGCTCGGGTGCCGGCCGGGCGAGGTCGTGTTCACCTCGGGGGGCACCGAGGCCGACAACCTGGCGGTCAAGGGCCTGTTCTGGCAGCGCACGGCCGAGGACGCCCGCCGCACCCGGATCATCAGCACCGCGGTCGAGCACCACGCGGTCCTCGACCCGCTGCACTGGCTCGCCGACGAGGAGGGCGCGGAGGTCGTGCTCACCCCGGTCGACGCGCTCGGCAGGATCGACCTCGACGCGTTCCGCGCCTCCGTGGAGGCCGACCCGGAGAGCGTCGCGCTCGTCTCGGTGATGTGGGCCAACAACGAGGTCGGCACCGTCCAGCCGATCGCCGACGTGGTGGCCATCGCCCATGCGCACGGCATCCCGGTGCACACCGACGCCGTCCAGGCCGTCGGTCAGATCCCGGTCGACTTCGCCGCCTCCGGGGTGGACGCCATGTCGCTCACGGGCCACAAGCTCGGCGGCCCGTACGGCGTCGGCGCGCTGCTGCTGCGTCGTGAGGTCGAGCTGACCGCGTTGATGCACGGAGGCGGGCAGGAGCGCGACGTCCGGTCCGGGACCATCGACGCACCGGCGATCGCCGGCTTCGCGACCGCCTGCGAGCTCGCGGTCAAGCACCAGGCGGACCTGGCGGTGCGCCTCGCGGAGCTGCGTGACCGGCTGGTGAGGAAGGTGCTGGAGGTGGTGCCCGAGGCGTCGTACAACGGCGACCCGGTGTCGCTGGTCGACCACCGGCTCCCCGGCAACGCGCACCTGACCTTCCCCGGCTGTGAGGGCGACTCGTTGCTCATGCTGCTCGACGCGCGCGGCATCGAGTGCTCGACCGGGTCGGCCTGCAACGCCGGCGTACCCCAGCCCTCGCACGTGCTCCTCGCGATGGGCTGCTCCGACGAGCAGGCACGCGCCTCGCTGCGGTTCTCCTTCGGCCACACGTCGACGGAGGCCGACATGCACGCCCTCGTCGACGCCATCGGGCCGGTCGTCGAGCGGGCCCGCGCCGCCGGACTCAGCTCGAGGTCGCTGGGTTGAGGAGCAGGGCCTGATGCGCGTCCTGGCGGCGATGTCGGGCGGCGTGGACTCGGCCGTCGCGGCCGCGCGCGCCGCTGAGGCCGGGCACGACGTCACCGGCATCCACCTCGCGCTCTCGCGCAACCCGAAGTCCTACCGCACCGGCGCCCGCGGCTGCTGCACCATCGAGGACGCCAACGACGCCCGGCGGGCGGCCGACGTCATCGGCATCCCGTTCTACGTGTGGGACCTGAGCGACCAGTTCCACGAAGCCGTCGTGGAGGACTTCCTCTCCGAGTACGCCGGCGGCCGCACGCCGAACCCCTGCCTGCGCTGCAACGAGAAGATCAAGTTCGCGGCCGTCCTCGACCGGGCGCTCGCGCTCGGCTTCGATGCCGTCGTCACCGGTCACTACGCGCAGCTGCGGACGGCTCCCGGCGGCACCGTCGAGATGCACCGGGCGGTCGACGCCGGCAAGGACCAGTCCTACGTGCTCGGCGTACTCACCCAGGAGCAGCTGGCCCACTCGCTCTTCCCGCTCGGGGACTCGCCCAAGTCGCTCGTGCGCGAGGAGGCCGCGAGCCGCGGGCTCCAGGTCGCCGCCAAGCCGGACAGCCATGACATCTGCTTCATCAGTGACGGTGACACCGGTGGCTGGCTCGCGGAGAAGCTCTCCGACGTGAACCGCGGCGGCGCGATCGTCGACTCGGCCTCGGGTGAGGTGCTCGGGTCGCACGAGGGCTCGTGGCGCTACACCGTCGGTCAGCGCAAGGGCCTGCGCATCGGCACACCGGCCGACGACGGTCGCCCGCGCTACGTCCTCGACATCGAACCGGTCTCCGGCACGGTCACCGTCGGCCCGCGCGAGGCCCTGACCGTCGATGGCCTCGAGTGCATCCGGCCGCTCTGGTGCGCCGGCGCACCCTCCGCGCCGCTCGAGTGCACCGTGCAGCTCCGCGCCCACGGCGACGAGCACGGTGCCGTCGTGGTCCCGTCAGCCACCGGCTTCTCGGTCACGCTGCGCGACCCCGCCTCTGGCATCGCCCCGGGTCAGGCCTGCGTCATCTACGAAGGCACCCGGGTGGTCGGCTCCGGGACGATCGCGCAGACAGTCCGGTAGCTGTTGGCAGCGCCTCTGCGGGTGGTCGAGCAGCGAGACCTCGGGGTCTGTGGGTGGCGGGGTTATTGGCGGCGACCATGGCGTATGCCGCTGGGCAGGGTTGGGCGCTCGGGTGCGGTCCCCAACCGACAGGTGGTCGAGCAGCGAGCGTGCGAGCGATCAGTCGAGACCCGGTGAGGTCCGGTGGGACCCGACCACTGGTGGTCGAGCAGCGAGCTTGCGAGCGATCAGTCGAGACCCGGTGACCTTGGGCTGGGAACTGAACCACTGGTGGTCGAGCAGCGAGCCTGCGAGCGGCCAGTCGAGACCCGGTGAGGTCGGGCAGGGACCCGACCCCGGGTGGTCGAGCAGCGAGCCTGCGAGCGACCAAACGAGACCCGGTGACCTTGGGCAGGGAACCGAACCCCTGGTGGTCGAGCAGCGAGCCTGCGAGCGGCCAGTCGAGACCCGGTGAGGTCGGGCAGGGACCGGACCACTGGTGGTCGAGCAGCGAGCCTGCGAGCGATCAGTCGAGACCCGGTGACCTTGGGCTGGGACCGGACCCACTGGTGGTCGAGCAGCGAGCTCGCGAGCGGCCAGTCGAGACCTGGTGACCTTGGGCAGGGACCGGACCCACTGGTGGTCGAGCAGCGAGCTTGCGAGCGGCCAGTCGAGACCTCGAGTCCGTGGGTGGTTGGGTTCTTGGCAGCGACGACGCAGTACGCCGCGGGGCTGGGCTGGGCGATCGGGTGCGGTTCGGCTGCTCGGGTGGTTGAGGAGGTCGCGCAGCGACCGTCTCGAAACCCGGTGAGCTTGACGGAGACCCGACCACCGGTGGTCGAGCAGCGAGCCTGCGAGCGACCAGACGAGACCCGGTGACATCAGCAGAGAGCCGAACGAAGATTCTTCGAGAAAGTTCTCCGATTCCCATCCCGGTAAGGCGAAACCGGGCCGGTTCTGTCGGTGGTCACCCCTAGATTCATCACATGGACTCGGGCACCACCACTCTGGACGCAGCCGCTGTGCTGGGTGCTGCCCGAGCGTTCCGCACCCAGGCCAACACTGCCGAGGCCGGGGTGTTGGCCGCCGCGTTGGAGTGGGCCCACCTCCATGTTGTCGACGACCTGGATATGGCGGCGACCTGGGTGGTCGCCGAGGGCCGCGACACCGGGATCCCGATCGGCGGGGAAGGGTGCCCACTGGTTAGCGAGTTCGCGGTCGGGGAGTTCGCCACCGCCCTGGGTCTAACCGACCGGTCCGGACGCGACCTGATCGCCTGTGCCCTCGAGCTGGCCCACCGGTTGCCGAAGACCTGGTTCCGGGTCCAGGAAGGCACCCTGGTGGCCTGGCGGGCCAAGCGGATCGCCGAAGCCACCCTGCACCTGACCCACGAAGCCGCCCAGTTCGTCGATGCCCAGCTGGCGCCGTTCGCGCACAAGACCGGACCGGCCCAGACCCAACGGTTGGTCGACCAGGCCATCGCCCGGTTCATGCCCGAGTTCGCCGCCGAAGAACGTGCCCGGGCTGCCGACCAGCGGTACTTCAGCATCGAGCACGACCAAGTCTCCTTCGCCGGCACCTCCCGGGTCCACGGCGAGCTGGACCTCGCCGACGCCCTGGACCTCGCCGACGCCGTCACCGCTGGTGCCCAACAGCTCGCCGACCTCGGCTCCACCGAACCCCTGGACGCCCGAAGGGCAGCCGCGGTCGGGATGATCGCCCGCGGCGAACACACGCTGCCTCTCCAGGCCACCGGGGTTTCGACAGGCTCAACCACCGGGACAGGCACCCTGGGCTCCGAGGAAGCCCGGTCCGAGACCGGGCGGGTGCTGCGTCGGGGCCGGTCCGGTGGGCGGCGGCGTGAGGTGGTGTTGTTCGTGCACCTCTCCGCCGACGCCCTGGCCACCGGTGACCCGAATACCCCGGTGCTGCTGGACAACGCCGGCGGACAGGTCCTCACCGCCGGGCAGGTCGCCGAGTGGTGCAGGCGCCCCGAGACGTCCCGGATCGTCGTCAAACCCGTCATCGACCTCAACCAGCACCTCGAAACCGATGCCTACCGGGTGCCTGACCGGATCGCCGAACAGGTCGAGCTGCGCGACCGCACCTGTGTGTTCCCGTGGTGCCAACGATCCGCCCGGTCCTGCGACAAGGACCACCTCATCGCCTACGACCCCGACGGACCACCGGGCCAAACCAGCACCGAGAACCTCGCCCCGTTGTGCCGAGGCCACCACCGGATGAAGACCCACGGCAACTGGACCTACACCATGGTCGAACCAGGCTCCTACCTGTGGCGATCCCCCTACGGATACACCTACCTGCGCGACACCACCGGCACCCAAGACCTCACCCCACCACTCGTCGACCCACCACCACGACGAACCAGCTGACCCACACCCCGCCGGGACCCGGCGGGGCCACCAGCATGCCCGGGGTCACCAGGTCTCGACTGATCGCTCGCACGCTCGCTGCTCGACCACCCTCGGGCTGTGTCCCGCTGTCGGGTCAGCAGGTCTCGGCCGCCCTTGGGCTGGCTTCCTGCCCCGGGTCACCGGGTCTCGACTGATCGCTCGCAGGCTCGCTGCTCGACCACCCGTCGGTTACGTCTCGGCAACCCTTGGGTTGGCTCCCTGTCCCGGGTCGCCAGGTCTCGACTGATCGCTCGCAGGCTCGCTGCTCGACCACCCTCGGGCTGTGTCCCGCTGTCGGGTCAGCAGGTCTCGGCCGCCCTTGGGCTGGCTTCCTGCCCCGGGTCGCCAGGTCTCGACTGATCGCTCGCAGGCTCGCTGCTCGACCACCCTCGGGCTGTGTCCCGCTGTCGGGTCAGCAGGTCTCGGCCGCCCTTGGGCTGGCTCCCTGCCCCGGGTCACCAGGTGTCGACTGATCGCTCGCAGGCTCGCTGCTCGACCACCGGCCGGTTACTCGCGACGACCTTGGCTGGGCTCCGTGCCTCGGGTCTCGATCACGTTCGGTGCGGGTCCTTGCCGCGTTGGGAACGAGATCGGCCTGACAGACGTCCCAGAGTCATGCAGGCTCGAAGCATGACCGCTGGCGTCGGCTCCAGGCGCGCAGTCGGGGTGCTCCTCCTCCTGCTCGTCGTCGCGGGGTGCGGCAGCAGCCCGGTGAGGTCTGGTCCGTCGGGCTCGGGAGCCTCCTGTGCGGGGCCGTGGATCGACGACCAGCCCGCTGACAACAGGCGGGACGGGCCGGCGCCGACGGTCGCGGCAGGCGACGTCATCAGGATCTACGGGCACTGGTACACCAGCACGTGCAACGACACCGGGAGCAACGCCCCGCTCGAGCCACTGGACCCCGTCCATCTGGTGGCGACGCTGCCTGATGGCACGATCGTCGACCTCGGTCGGTTCGAGCCCGCAGGGCCCGACCTGGGCTTTTCTGCCGACCTCCGAGTGCCGGCCGGCACCTCGCCGGGTCCGGCGAAGGTCGTCGACGACCGTGAGGAGCCGGCGGCCTTCGACTTCGTGATTGGCAAGAACGCCGGGTGAGGACGGCCCCCGGAAGCCAGGAACCGGGTCAGCGGCCGGCCTGGCACATCCCGATCGCGTAGTCCCGATCGGCGCGGGGGATCGTGCGGGAGTCGATCAGTGCGTCGACCCGGCCGACGCAGTCGCCCGTCGTCGGAGCGGAGATCGAGGGACGGGGACGCGCGCCTTCGGTGTGCGCCGGACCTGACCGGTCGTCGGAGGAACACCCGGCGCCGAACGCCACGACGAGACCGCCGGCGACCAGCCAGGCGGCGGCCCGCCGACCGACGTGCCGGCGCGTGACGCTCACGCCGCGCGCCTGGGTGGCAGCGGCACGAACATCGAGGTGCGGGCGGCGTACGCCGGGTAGCCGGGCCTCTTCATCATCGTCTCCTCGAGCAGTCTCGCGCCGGTCGCGTAGACGAGGAAGTACGTCATCGCCAGCGGTGCGGGCACGGTGAGCACCCCCGGCCACGCCGAGGCGGAGATCGTCCAGAGTCCCCACCACACGCAGGCGTCGCCGAAGTAGTTGGGGTGGCGCGTGAAGCGCCACAGGCCGCGGTCCATCACCGGACCACGACCCGGATCCTTCTTGTACGCCGCCAGCTGGGCGTCGCCGACCGCCTCGAAGAAGACACCGACGACCCACAGGGCGACGCCGAGACCGACCACCGCGCCGATCCCGCCGCCGGCGACCGCCGAGACCTGCACGGGCAGGGACACGAACCAGATCGCCGCGCCCTGCGGGATCCAGACGCGCACCACGGGGCCACCGCGCTTCGAGCCGAGCAGCTCGGTGTAGCGCGGGTCCTCGCCGTGGCCGGTGTTCCGCCGCCAGATGTGCCAGGACAACCGGAATCCCCACACCGTCACGAGGGCGACGAAGAGCCAGCGACGCAGTGGGTCTCCGTCACCGAGCACGGCAGACACCAACGCGACGGCGGCCAGCGCGATCCCCCAGGTGACGTCCACGACCGACACGCGGCCGGCGCGACGGGCGGCGTACGCGGTGAGCAGCATGGCGACCAGACAGACGGCCGCGGCCGCCGCGCTCACCAGCAGGAAATCGGTCACCGGCTCTCCCGCCCGAGCGTCAGCTGCTGCACGTCGAGGTAGCCCGACGCGAACCCGGCGCGCGAGTACGCCAGGTAGAAGTGCCACAGTCGCACGAAGGTCTCGTCGAAGCCGAGCCCGAGCACCTCTCCACGCGCGCCGAGGAACCGCTGCTCCCACTGACGCAGGGTCTCGGCGTAGTGACCACCGAACGCCGTGCGCCCGGTCAGCCGGAGCGAGGTGTGTGCGCGAGCCACCTCGTCGATCGCCGTCACCGAGGGGAGGAAGCCGCCCGGGAAGATGTACTTGTTGATCCAGGTCCACGTGTTGCGGGTGGCGAGCATCTGCTCGTGCGGCATCGTGATCGCCTGGATCGCGACCGTGCCGGCGGGCGCGAGAAGCCGGTCGAGCGTCTGGAAGTACGTCGCCCAGTACTCGTGCCCGACCGCCTCGACCATCTCCACGGAGACGACCGCGTCGTAGGTCCCCTGCACCTCGCGGTAGTCGAGCAGGTCCACGGTGACCCGGTCGGACGCGCCGGCAGCGGCGATCCGCTCACGGGCCAGCGCCTGCTGCTCACGCGACAGCGTCACCGAGCGGACCGTGGCGCCACGGCGGGCAGCCCGGATCGCCAGCTCGCCCCAACCGGTGCCGATCTCCAGGACCTCGGTGCCGGTGCCGACCGCGGCCGCGTCGAGGATCCGCTCGATCTTGCGCGCCTGGGCCGCTTCCAGGTCGCCACCGGCAGAGGGCGGAAGCAGGCGGACGTGGTCGACCTCGGTGACCTCGTCGCTGTCGAACATCGCCGCCGAGTAGCTCAGGGTCGGGTCGAGGAAGGTGGCGAAGAGATCGTTGGAGAGGTCGTAGTGGTGCGCGATGTTCGCCCGGCTGTTGCGCTTGGTGTTGCGCTGCGACCTCGGCGGCCGAGCGACGTACGCCGCCCGCATCCGGCGCATCCAGAGCGGCATCAGCTCGGTGATCTGCGTGCAGAGCACCGTCAGCGTGCCCGCGAGATCCGGCGCGTCCCAGGCGCCCGACATGTAGGACTCGCCGAAGCCGATCAGCCCCTGGTTGCCGATCCGGGTGAAGAACTCCTCCGGCCGGTGGATCACCAGGTCCGCGGGACGTCCGGCGGCCGGAGCTCCGTCGTAGGAGACGGTGATGCCGAGCCGGTGCGTCGCCTGCACGAAGACCTGGCGCGCCACCGCGGCTGCCACCCGGGCCTTGGGTCCGCGGGGACGGGACGCCAGCGCGGGCCAGCGCTCGACGTCAGGAGACGTCGGCTGCAGAGCCGGGGCAGTGGAGATCGTGGTCATCGGACATCTTCCTGGTGATGGGTCGGTCGGGGTCGGACCGGAAGGCGACGCGCCCACAGCCAGGCGCCGTGGGCGCGGATCAGGAGCGCGCCGCGCAGTGCGGCGGGCGCGGTACGCAGCGGATGGACGTCAGCCGCCCGGCCCGTCACGGAGGCGTCGAAGACCGCGCCGTCCGCGGTGACGAGCCTGACAGCGATCTGCAGCCGGTCGGTCGGGACGGGCAAGACGAGCTCGTAGTGGCCGTCGACGCCGTGGAACGGGGACACGTACATCTGCTTGGGCACGAGGGCGTGCCCGGCGGCGTCGGGATGCACCAGGTAGGCGTGCCGGTCACCGTAGGTGTTGTGCACCTCGACCACCGTCGCCGCGAGGCTCCCCGAGGCGTCGAAGCACCAGAACACGCTGATCGGGTTGAAGCTGTAGCCCAGGGCCCGTGCG
Source organism: Marmoricola sp. URHA0025 HA25 (assembly GCF_054059435.1). NCBI lineage: Bacteria > Bacillati > Actinomycetota > Actinomycetes > Propionibacteriales > Nocardioidaceae > Marmoricola > Marmoricola sp. URHA0025 HA25. Next base: position 2,829,544 of record NZ_JBSSCD010000001.1, on the reverse strand, counting down.
TTGGCGGCCATCAGGATCCGGCCGCCGCCGACCCGGATCCCCTCGGTGGCGAGGAAGGTCTCGACGTTCTCCCGGATGCTCCGGGTGGGGTCGCCGAGGTGGTCGCGTGCCTCGAACGAGCCGAGCAGGGGTGCCAGCCGCCCCGCATCGGGAATCCGGTCGAGGTCGATCAGCCAGAGATGGGTCGTGTGCCGGAACCGGTGCTTGACCGGGGATCGACGGGCGTGGCTCACCGTGCTGCGGTAGATCCTCGGCGCGCTGACAGCCCCCGCCGGCTCGGTCCACGTGAAGCCGAGCGTCTCCGCGGCGGCAGCACCGGACCGGGCGCCGTCCTCGTGGAACCCCCAGCCGTGCCAGGCTCCCGCGAACGCCAGCCTGTCGGTGTCCATCTCGGCGAGCCGGCGCTGGGCCGCGACCGACCCGGGCGTGTAGACCGGGTGCTCGTAGTGCCGCGTCGACACGACGGTCGAAGGGTCGACCAGGTCGGGCGCGCCGAGCGTGACCAGGTAGCGGGTGCCGTCGACCCCGTTGCCGGAAGCGCAGGGCAGCCCCATCAGCCGGGTGAGGTCGTAGGTGACCGTCACGCCCGGGTGGTCCGGGCGCTCCAGGTGGTTCCACGACGCCCGCGCCCGGGGGCTGCGCGGCAACAGCGAGGTGTCCGTGTGCAGCTGGGCGACGTTGGAGGAGTACGGCATCGAGGAGAGCAGCTCGGCCTGGAGGGGCGTCGGCTCCGCGAGCATGGCGAGCGCCTGTCCGGGGTGGGCGGCGACCACCACCGCGTCGAACGTGCGGACGACGCCGTTGCCGTCGGTCACCTCGACCCCGTCCCGGGTCTCCAGCACCGACGTCACCTTGGTGCCGAGCAGCACGGTCGCTCCGCGCCGCAGCAGCGCCGCGGCCACCTTGTCGACGTACTGCCGTGAGCCGCCGGTGACCGTGCGCCACTTCGGAGAGCCGAAGATCGCGAGCATGCCGTGGTGCTGGAGGAACTCGAAGAGGTAGCGCGCCGGGTACTCCAGAGCCAGCTCCGGGTCGCAGGACCAGACCGCGGCCACGAGCGGCGCCATGAAGTGCCGCCGGAAGTACGCCGAGAAGCTGCCCTCCTCGAGGAAGGCCGCGAGCGTGCGCTCGTCCGCCGACCCGTCCTCGAGGAGCCGACGTGCCAGGCGGTGGAACCGTGGCACCTCCAGCAGCATCCGCAGGTACGCCGGTCGCGCGACGTTGCGCCACGAAGGGAACACCCCCGCGATCCCCTTCGCCCCGGCGTACTCCAGCCCCGACCCGTGGTGCGCGGCGTCCGAGCGCACCGACATCGACATGTCCGAGGCCTGCGTCCGCACGCCCAGCTCGCGGAAGAGCCGGATCAGTGTCGGGTAGGTGCGCTCGTTGTGCACGATGAAGCCGGTGTCGATCGCGAGCGTGCCGCCCGGAGTCTGCACCAGGTGCGTGTCCGCGTGGCCGCCGAGCCGGTCGTCGGCCTCGAAGAGGGTGACCTCCGCGGAGGCCGCGATCACGTGGGCGGCGGTCAGCCCTGCCACGCCGCTGCCGATGACCCCGACGCGGCGGATGGAAGTGGTGCCCATGGCGGACCTAGGTCGCCCGCTCGAAGTCGAACAGCGCGACCGGCGCCGTCGTCGGGGCAGGTGAGCCGCCCTTCGGCTCGACGGTGATCCCGGCAGCGGTCGCGCTGGATGCGTCGCCCCGCAGCACGACGGTCGCGCTGCCACCGTCCATCAGTCCGGCCGGCACCATCACGCCGCCCGGCGTCTGCAGCCACAGCTCGTAGACCCGGTCGGCCGGCGCCCGGGGCATGTCGCGGGCGATCAGCACCGCCTTGCCCTGGGACACCGAGCGCACCACGCTCGCCCTGCCACCGCCCTCCAGGGTGAGGTCGACCCGCTTCGCATCGGTTGCCCGCAGCACCCGGTCGGCGGCGGTCAAGGACCCCTGGTCCGAGCTCGTGGTCTGGTGCCACACCACCGTGCCGACACCGGCGACGCCGACGAGCGCAGCGGCCGCAGCCAGCGCGGTGAGCCGGCGGCGTACCGGGAGCGTGCGCACCCTGGCGGGTGCCGGCTGCTCGAGCTCGGGCGGGAGCGGCCGGACGTTCTTGATCCCGGCGAGCACCTGGTCGCGCAGCGCCGCGGGGGGATCGGTCGACACAGACTCCGCCAGCGACGCGGTCGCCTCGCGAAGGCCGGCCACCTCCGCCTGACAGGTGGCGCAGGCCGCGAGGTGCGCCTCGAACAGTGCCTTCTCCTCGTCGTCGAGCGCGTGCACGGCGTACGCGCCGGACAGGGCGTGGATCTCGTGTGCGTTCCCGGAGGAGCTCATTGCCCGACTCCCATCGCGTCGCGCAGCCGGATGAGTCCATCGCGGATGCGGGTCTTGGCGGTGCCGACCGGGAGGTCGAGCATCGTGGCCACCTCGGTGTGCGTGTAGCCACCGAAGTAGGCGAGCTCCAGCGCCTCGCGCTGGACCGTGGTCAGCTGCGTGAGCGCGGTGCGCACCCGTCGCGCCTCGATCGAGCCCTCCGCGGCCTCGGCCGTGGTGTCGTGCGGCACGTCGTGGCTGCCCTGGTGGTACGTCGTGTCCTGGCGTGACGCGGCCTCCGCGGCACGCACCCGGTCCACCGCCCGCCGGTGGGCCAGCGTCATCAGCCAGGCCAGGGCGCTTCCCTTCGCCTCGTCGTACCGGGAGGCGGTGCGCCACGCCTGGAGGTAGACCTCCTGGGTGACCTCCTCCGCCTGGGCAGGGTCACGGACGACCCGGAGCACGAGGCCGTGCACCCGGCGCGACGTGAGGTCGTAGAGCTGGGCGAAGCAGGCCTCGTCGCCCAGCGCGCACCGGCGCAGCAGGACGGCCAGGGACGTGCCGGTGTCCTCCGGGAGACTCTCGCCCGACGGAACGGGGCTCAGGTGGGACACGGGGCCATCCTCGTCTCCTCGGGGTGTGACGGCGGCGGATCCGGGGTCGTGGATCCGTCTCAGGTGGTGATTCGGCGCCGTCCCGTGCACGGATTGGCCCGGACCCAGGGTTTCTTCGTGGCCGTACGCGCTCCCGGACAGGGCCGAACCATCCGGGCGAGCGTGTGCGCCGAACAACGGTCATCCCCACTCCAGGAACGCGGTGACCCCATGGCCCATGTCCGTGCCGACGCACCACCTCGCCGGGACAGCGCCCGGCTCGTCCTCGGCGTCCTGTTCGCCGGCACCGCGGTCGCCGTGACTCTCGGCGCGCTCGGGTCGACGGTCGGCCAGCCGCGCAGCCTGTCGACCTTCGGGTTCAGCTCGATGCAGACGTTCAAGGCCTGGCTGGCGACGCTGGTGCTGGTGCTCGTGCTGCTCCAGGTGACGACCGCGCTGTGGATCTACGGCCGCCTGCCGGGGCTGGGATCGGCTCCCCGTGCGGTCCACCCGATCCACCGGGCCAGCGGCGTCGCAGCGATCGTCCTCACGCTGCCGATCGCGTGGTACTGCCTCTACGCCTTCGGCTTCGACACCTCGACGACGCGCACCACCGCCCACTCGGTGCTCGGCTGCCTGTTCTACGGCGTCTTCGTCGCGAAGATGGCTGCCCTGCGGGTCCGGAGGATCCCGCCGATCGTCGTGCCGATCCTCGGCGGCCTTCTCTTCGCGGTGTTCGTCGCCACGTGGTGGCTGAGTGCGTTGTGGTGGTTCAACGCGGTCGGCTGGACGCGCTAGTCCAATCCGTCGGTGGTGCAGCTCCGAACGAGGTGCATGAACATCACCCACCGCCGTATCGCCACTCTCGCCGGTACGTCGCTCGCCGTCGTGGCGCTGGTCGGCTGCGGCTCGTCGAGCACGCCGGACAGCGGCCCGGCCCCGTCCCACGACAAGGCCACGACGGTGGTCACCAAGCTGCTCAGCTTCGGACCGGAGAAGCTGACGGTGAAGGCAGGCACCACGGTGACGTGGTCGGCGAGCGACTCGATCGGACACACCGTCACGACGGGCACCTTCACCGCCGGCTCCAACGGGCTCCGGACCGCCGAGCACCCCGACGGCCTCATCGACATGCCCCTGCGAGGCGGCAAGGACGTCTCGTTCACCTTCGACAAGCCGGGGAGGTACGTCTACTACTGCTTGATCCACAAGGGCATGTCCGGCGAGATCGACGTGACGCCGTAACCCCTCCCTCTCAGAGCCCGATCCCTTCCTCCGACCCGCAAGGAGAACACCCGTGCTTCCCTCTTCGAACAAGACCAGGCTCGCCGCCGCAGCGGTGGCCACCCTCATGACCGTCTCCCTCGCCGCCTGCGGCTCGTCCAGCGACGGCTCGGCCCCGGCCGCGTCGTCGCAGTCGAGCACGGCCGCGCTGAGCGGTGCGGCCGCGACGGCGACTCCGGCCGCCGAGCTGCGCGCCGGCCTCACCCACCTGCTGACCCAGCACGTCTACCTCGCCGGCATCGCGCTGAAGACCGCGGTCGACAAGGGTGGCAACCTGAAGGATCCCGGCGTCACCGCCGCCGTGACGGCGCTGGACGACAACTCGGTGGCGCTGTCGAAGGCAGTAGGAGCCGCGTACCCCGACGCCGAGAAGCCCTTCCTCGAATCGTGGCGTCAGCACATCGGGTTCTTCGTCGACTACACGCTGGGCAAGGCCACGAAGAACCAGGCCATGGTCGACAAGGCCACGTCGGACCTCGACGGCTACCGGACCTCGTTCGGTGAGCTGATCCACTCGGTGGTTCCCGAGCTGCCGGCGGACGCCGTGGCCAAGGAGCTGGTCCCGCACGTGGCGAGCCTCGAGGCGTACATCGACTCGCTCGTCGCCGGTGACGGGCACGCCTTCGCCAGGCTGGTGACGGCTGCCGACCACATGCCGATGACTGCCGACACGCTCGCGGGCGGGATCGCCAGGAACGCCAAGCTCTCCGGCGACCCGGACTCACCGGCGTCCGGCCTGCGCTCGGGCCTCACGTACCTGCTCGACTCCCACGTCGACCTCGCCGGCATCGCGCTGGCCCAGGCGGTCAGCAAGGGCGGCAACCTCGAAGACCCCTCGGTGAAGGCCGCGGTGGCCGCACTGGACGGCAACTCGGTGGCACTGTCGAAGGCCGTCGGCTCGGCGTACCCCGACGCGGAGCAGCCGTTCCTGGAGTCGTGGCGCCAGCACATCGGCTTCTTCGTCAGCTACACGCTGGGCAAGGCCACCAAGGACCAGGCCATGGCCGACAAGGCCACCTCGGACCTCGACGGCTACCGCACCTCGTTCGGCGAGCTGATCCACTCGGTGGTGCCCCAGCTCCCGTCCGCCGCGGTCGCCAAGGAGCTGGTCCCGCACGTGCAGACCGTGCTGACGACGATCGACTCCCTGGTCGCCGGCGACGGCATGGTGTTCATGGACCTCTCGATGGCCGCCGACCACATGCCGATGACGGCCAAGACGCTAGCCGGTGGCATCGCGGACAACAAGAAGCTCGGCTGAACCAGCCGATCGCCTCGGTCCTGCCCCGGCGCCCGCCGGGGCAGGACCGACCCCGCAACGACAAGGAAGTCAGGTGGACGGCGTGTCCGCAACGATCCCTACCTCGCGTGACCAGCACGCGTCCTCCCGATGGCTGCTGGTGGGCGCGGTCACCGCAGCCGCTGCCGCACACATCCCGGTGATCGGCCCGCACCTCGAGGAGGCGCCGTACATGGGCGTCCTGTTCGTCCTCCTGACCGGCGCCTGCCTCGCGATCGGCGCGACCGTCGCCGTGGCAGATGCCACCTGGGCCTACCGGGCGGCGCTGCCGGTGTGTGGGGCGGCCGTCGTCGGGTACGCCGCAACGCGCCTGGTGGCGTTCCCGCAGCTCGCCGACGACGTGGGGAACTGGTTCGAGCCGCTGGGCGTGGTCTCCGTCGTGACCGAGTCCGCGGTCGTCCTCCTGGCGGCGCTGGTCCTACGCGGCCGGAGCGCCGGGCGCCACTGAGGCTAGGGTCCGGTTGTGACCGGCGACAGCAGCACCCGACGAGCGGTCGCGACCGGCGTGGGCTCGCTGCCCGGTGACAACATCCACGAAGCCGTGCGGATCGTGCTCGGCGAGGTGCCCGAGCTGCCCCACCTCCCGGAGCTGCCCGACCGCGGCGTGATCGCCGCGATGACCGGCCGCGCCCTCGCGCTCGTCGCCGACCTCGGCTTCGACCTGCAGCCGGCCGGGTGGCGGCTGACCGACGCACCGGGGGTCGACCATCGCCGCGCCCGCTCGTTGATCGGGGAGGACCTGGACGCGCTCGAGGAGCACACCCAGGGTCATGCGGGCGAGGTCAAGGTGCAGGTGGCCGGCCCGTGGACGCTCGCCGCGACCGTCGAACGTCCTCGTGGCGACCGCGTGCTCGCCGACCACGGCGCCCGCCGCGAGCTGGCGCAGGCGCTCGCCGAGGGTGTCCGCGTGCACGTCGCCGACGTGCGCCGGCGGTTGCCGGCTGCGTCGGTCGTCGTCCAGGTCGACGAGCCCGCGCTCCCCGCCGTGCTGGCGGCCCGGGTGCCGACGGCGTCCGGCTTCGGCCGGCACCGGTCGGTCGGCCCGCCGGCGGCGTCGGAGGCCCTGGAGTGGCTGTTCGGCGCGATCGAGGAGTCGGGCGCGACCCCCGTCGCCCACTGCTGCGCGGCCGACGTGCCGATCGCCCTGCTGCGGGGCGCCGGCGCGCGAGGCATCTCCGTCGACCTCGACGTCCTGGGTGCCGCGGCGTACGACGAGCTGGGTGCCGCCCTCGAGGGCGGCGACCGGGTGTTCCTCGGTGTGGTGCCGTCGACCGACCCGGCCCGCACGCCCACCGACAAGCAGGTGGTCGAGCGGGTGCAGCGGTTGCTCGACATGCTCGGCTTCGACCTCGAGGAGGTCGTGGACCGCCTCGTCCTCACCCCGGCCTGCGGCTTGGCCGGCGCGACGCCGTCGTACGCGCGAGAGGCGCTGGCCCTGGTCAGGGCCAGCGCCTCTCGGCTCTAGCGGATCGCTCGGCGGCTCAGACCACGACACCTTCGGGCAGCTCGTCGGTGGCCATCTCCTCGTGCTTCACGTCGAGGAAGATCCACACGATCAGGCTGGCCGCCCAGATCATGAAGGCACCGGTGAGGAACGCGTTCGTGCCGCCCGCGGTGAACGCGGCCTGCTTGCCGACGACCGCGGCGACCGCGGGGTCGTGGCCCGCGCTCCCGAGGGCGCCCATGAGCGAGGCGACCTTGTCGTTGATCGTGGACACCGCCACGGTCGACAGCGTCGCCAGGCCCAGCGCGCCACCGACCTGCTGCATCGTGTTCAGCACGCCCGAGCCGACACCGGAGTCGCGGTGGTCGACGCGGTGCACCGCGGCCAGGGTCATCGGCACGAACGTGAGGCCCATGCCAGTGGCCATCAGCACGATGAACGGGAACAGGTCGGTCCAGTAGTTCACCGAGGTGCCGAGGTGGCCGCCGTTGGCCGCCGCGCTCAGGATCGCCGAGGGCGAGTCGTTGATGCTCAGCCGCGAGAACATCAGCAGGGCGACGCCCGCCAGGGCGGTCCCGGTGCCGGCCACCCAGCGCGGGTTGACCTTGCTCGAGAGGTTCGACGCGATGCCCGCGCCGGCGACGATCCCGAAGCTGAACGGCAGGAACGCGAAGCCGGTGTGGAGCGGGCTGTAGCCCATCACGTTCTGCACGAACTGCGAGAGGAAGTAGAACATCGAGAACATCGCGGCGGGCACGATCATCATCGACACGAAGGCTGTCGCGCGGGTCTTGTTCGTCAGGATCCGCAGCGGCAGGAGCGGGTGCTCCACGCGACGCTCGATCACGATGAACAGCGCCAGCAGCGCGAGGCCGGCCGCCATGAAGCCGATCGTCAGGCCGTCGCCCCAGCCGTAGCGCTGGTCACCGGCGCGCGAGATGCCGTAGACCAGCGAGACCAGGCCCAGGGTGCCGCTGACGGCGCCGGGCAGGTCCAGCTCACCGGGGTGCGTCTCGGACTCGGCCAGCACCTTCGGTGCCGCCCACGCGGCCACCAGGCCGATCGGCACGTTGATCAGGAAGGTCAGGCGCCAGCCACTGATGTCGGTGCCGATGAGGTGCGGGTGCAGGCCGGTGAGCCAGCCACCGAGCACGAGGCCCACGGCCGCACCGACGCCCGACATCGCGGCGTACACGGAGAACGCGCGGTTGCGCGCCTGCCCGGCCGGGAAGTTGGTGGCGATCAGGGCGAGCGCGGTCGGTGCCGCGAGCGCGGCACCGAGGCCCTGCAGGCCACGGGAGGCCAGCAGCATCAGCTCGTTCTGGGCGAGTCCGCCGAGGCCGGAGGCGACCGCGAAGAGGGTGACGCCGACCATGAAGATCAGCCGGCGACCGTAGAGGTCACCGAGACGACCACCGAGGAGCAGCAGGCCACCGAAGGCCAGCGCGTAGCCGGTGACGACCCACTGCAGGTTGGCCTGCGAGACGTCGAGGTCGTGCTGGATGAAGGGGAGCGCGATGTTGGCGATGGTGCTGTCCAGCACCACCATCAGCTGGGCCACGCAGATGAGCACAAGCGCCCAGCCGAGGTGTTTGTGGCTGCCGGGAGCCTCGGTGGAGTCTCCGACAGCTGTTGCGGTGTCTGTCATGTCGTCGTCCTTGTCTTGTGCTGCTTCAACTTGTGGTTGCCATGGGTGCTGCCCGGTCCGGGCACGCCGCACGAGGGATGTCGTACGGCGGGGAGGATCACGTGGTCGACGACGCGCTCGATGGTCGCGTCGTCGACGGAGCCGCCGAGGATGAAGGCGCGGTGCATCAGGATCCCGGCGAGGGCCGGAGCGATGATGTCGACGTCGATGTCCTCGGCGATCTCGCCGCGGGCCTGGGCCCGGGCGTAGATCGCGTTGCCGAGCTCGAGCTTCGGTGCGATGAACTTCTCGCGGAACTCCTCGGCGAAGTCCGGATCGGTGCTGACCGCGGTGATCATCGCGCCCATGACGCCGGTGGCGGCGCCACTGAGCCCTTCGTGGCCGCAGAACGTGGCCAGCAGGTCGCCGCGGAGGCTGCCGGTGTCGTGCTCGACCGGGTGCGGGGCCTCCTTGGCGCGGACCAGCGCCTCGACCACGAGGCTCGCCTTGGTCTCCCAGCGCCGGTACAGCGTCGCCTTGCTGGCGCGAGCGCGCTTGGCCACGGCGTCCATCGTGAGCCGGTCGTAGCCGACCTCCATGAGGAGCTCGACAGTGGCGTCGAGGATCTCGTCCTCGCGCTCGCCCTCGACGCGCGGGCGGTGCGCCTGCGCGATCTTCTTCATCATCACCGGGCCTCCACCACCCTCCTGAGCTTCGATGAAACGAAACCGTTTCGTTCCATCAACAGAGTAGGGGGCAGTGCCATTCCCGCCAAACGAATAATTCTTGGGCGCCGGCTCAGCCGGCCGGAGGCGTCGGCTCCGGGGTCGGAGCCGGGGCAGTCGGGCTCGCGCTCGGGTCGGTGCTCGGAGCCGGCGCCGGGAGCGTGGTGTCCGGCGTGGTGGCGCTCGGCTCGGCGCTGGGGGGCGCGGTCGGCGTGCTCGACGGGGTCGGCGTCGGCGTCGGGGTCGTCCTGGTCCGGTGCCGGGCCGGCTCCGAGGAGCCCGTGCCGCCGACCGAGCCGAGCGTGGTGCCGGACGCGTGCGAGCCGCCGAGGAGGGTCGCGATCGGCTGACCGAGGATCGACTCGACTCCAGTCAGGGCGCCGAACGTCAGTGCCATCACCGCGACCGCCGCGACAGCGAGACCGAGGCGTGGGCGCCGCTTGCCATCCGCAGGCGGTTCGGGCGCATTCGGGTCCGCCACGGGCGCGATCGCAGCGGACCGGCCCCACTGCGTCACGGTGGTCTGCACGACCTCACGGGTTCGCTGCAGGGACCGCGAGTACATCGCGGTCGCCACGGTCGCGATCACGCTGGCGACGGCCGCACCGATGATCGTGCCGGCGACGCCCAGGTACGACGCTCCGAACGCGGCGGCCGCGGCCGCGAGCGCGCTGCCGACCAGCTGGTTGAAGCTGATGCCGAGGCGCGGTGGTTCGTCGGGGATGCTGCGGCGGACGGGCGGGGCCTGATCTGGGCTCGTGGAGGGACATGCGTACTTCCGGTCGGGGACTCTCCCCAGTGGAACGCACCCCGGAGTGGGTCGGTTTCACTCCGGCGACGTGATGCCCGCCACCGTGCCGGGGACCACGCGGTCCAGCATGCCCAGCGACTCGGTGACCGCGGTCGCGTTCCAGCGGCGTACGCCGCGGAGCAGGTAGTGCCCGAGCGGGCCCATGTCGACGAAGCTGGCCGACGCGGCGGTCGCCGCAGCTCGCCGGACGTACTCGGCCGTCGCACGAGGACTGGTGATCCGGTCGCGGCGCCCGTGCGCCGCCACGAGGTGCCTGCCGGCCAGCTGCTCGACCGGGTCGCCGGGCGGAAACCACGGTGCCAGGCCGACGACACCGACGACCGCGGGGTCGTCGGCGGCCCACGCCGCGGTGCGCGCCCCCATCGAGTGCCCCAGCAGCACGATGGGCAGGCCGGGGTGGTCCTGGCGCAGCTGTCCGAGGGCGGTTCGCGCATCGGCCACCGGCGAGGGCACCTCGGACAGCTCGGCATTCCACCCGCGGACCGTGAACCGCAGCAGCGCGACCCCGACGCCTGCCCGCTCGAGCCGGCCGGCGATGGCGTGGCGCATCCACCCGGTCCGCCGGTAGGCCCTGCTGCGGTCGTCGATCTGCTCGGGGCCGTGCTCGGCACCTCCGTGCAGCATCAGCACCAGCCCGCGCGCCGCGCCCGGCAGCGGCCGGACCCGGAGGCGGTCGTCGGAGGGTGCGGGCATGCGGGCATCCTCTCGCAGGCCCGAAGCGGCAAGACAGCGGTCATCCGGTGTCACCAGCTGGCACGGAATCGCCGCCATCAACAGATCCACACCCGAAAGGGGACCCAGCCGACCGCGGAGCCCGTCGTCGCTGTGCCTTCCCCGACCACGGCAGGACCGCGCCCCGCCACGCCGCGCCCCGGATTTCGATCCGCCGGTGGGGTTTCCGGGTCCTGCAGCGTGTCGGCGTGACAGGGCAGGATGGTGCCCATGAGCCAGCGCAGCGAGCGACGATCCGGGACTCTCGCAGACGACCTCGTCGCTGCCCGCAACGAGCACCAGGACCTCACCGAGCAGCTCGAGGAGGCCCGGTTCCGCTACTACGTGCTCGACGACCCGACCCTCTCCGACGCCGACTTCGACCAGCGGATGCGTCGCCTCGAGGAGCTCGAGGAGCAGTTCCCCCAGCTGCGCACACCGGACTCGCCGACCCAGAAGGTCGGTGGTGCGGTGTCGACGGAGTTCACCGCCGTCGACCACATCGAGCCGATGCAGAGCCTCGACAACGCGTTCTCGTTCGAGGAGCTGGAGACCTGGCAGGCGAGGCTGGCCCGCGACGGGGTGGAGAGCCCCGCTCTGCTGTGCGAGCTGAAGGTCGACGGGCTGGCGATCAACCTTCTCTACGAGCGCGGTCGCCTGGTGCGCGCCCTGACCCGCGGCGACGGGCGCACCGGCGAGGACGTCACGCCGAACGTCAAGACGATCGACTCCATCCCCCACGCGCTGAGTGCGACCGAGGAGTTCCCGGTGCCCGAGCTCGTCGAGGTGCGCGGTGAGGTCTTCCTGCCGACCGAGGCCTTCGAGAAGCTCAACGTCGCGATGACCGAGGCCGGCAGGCCGGCGTTCGCCAACCCGCGCAACGCGGCCGCGGGATCGCTGCGGCAGAAGGACCCGCGGGTCACCGCGACCCGGGCGCTCGGCATGGTGTGCCACGGCATCGGTGCCAGGAGGGGCTTCGAGCCGACGGCCCAGTCCGCGTCGTACGCCGCGCTCCGGGCCTGGGGGCTGCCCACGAGCGACCGGGTCCGGGTGCTGCCCGACCTGGGCGCGGTCGAGGACTACATCGAGCACTACGGCGAGCACCGGCACGACGTCGAGCACGAGATCGACGGCGTGGTGATCAAGGTCGACGACGTCGGACTCCAGCGCCGGCTCGGCTCCACCTCACGCGCTCCGCGGTGGGCGATCGCGTACAAGTACCCGCCGGAAGAGGTCAACACCAAGCTCCTGCGGATCGAGGTGAACACCGGCCGCACGGGCCGGGTGACGCCCTTCGGCGTGATGGAGCCGGTCAAGGTCGCCGGGTCGACGGTGGAGAACGCCACGCTGCACAACGCCTACGAGGTGAGACGCAAGGACGTCCGCCCCGGCGACACGGTGGTGCTGCGCAAGGCCGGTGACGTGATCCCCGAGATCGTCGGACCGGTGCTCGCGCTCCGCCCCGAGGGCCTCGCGGAGTGGGTGATGCCGACGGAGTGTCCTTCCTGCGGCACCACGCTCGCCGAGCAGAAGGAGGGCGACCGCGACCTGCGCTGCCCCAACCACCGCTACTGCCCGGCCCAGGTCCGTGAGCGCGTCTTCCACGTCGCCGGGCGCGGTGCGTTCGACATCGAGGGCCTCGGCTACGAGGCCGCGGTCGCGCTGCTCGACGGCGAGGTGATCGCCAACGAGGGCGACGTCTTCGCCCTCGACGAGGAGCGGCTCCGCACGGTGCTGGCGTTCACCCGGGCGGCCAAGAAGGGGGAGGACGGTCCGCAGCTCAGTGCCAACGGGCGCAAGCTGCTCGACAACCTCGACAAGGCCAAGGGCAGGCCGCTGTGGCGCGTGCTCGTGGCGCTCTCCATCCGGCACGTCGGTCCCACGGCGGCGCGGGCACTGGCCACCGAGTTCGGGTCGATGAGCGCGGTCCGCGAGGCGTCCGAGGCGGCGCTCGCCGCGACGGAAGGCGTCGGTCCGACCATCGCCGAGTCGGTCCGGCAGTGGTTCGACGGGCCGGACGGCGACTGGCACGGCGAGATCGTCGACAAGTGGGCCGCCACCGGCGTGCGCATGGAGGACGAGCGTGACGCCTCCACCCCGCGGACCCTGGAGGGGCTCACCCTGGTCGTCACCGGCTCGCTCGACGACTTCAGCCGCGACGGCGCGAAGGAGGCGATCGTCTCGCGCGGTGGCAAGGCCTCCTCGAGCGTGTCGAAGAAGACCGACTACGTCGTCGTCGGTGACAGCCCTGGTTCGAAGGCCGACAAGGCCGAGCAGCTCGGCGTACCCGTCCTGGACGAGGACGCGTTCAAGAGGCTGCTCGAGGGCGGCCCTCAGGCGGTCTGACCGAGCTGCTTCCCGCGGTCGTCGTCCTGGTGCTGCAGCCGGTCGCCGGCGACCGGGAGCCCCAGGAGGTAGCCCTGGGCGTACTCGCAGCCGAGCCGGCTGACCATCCGCAGCTGCTCGGGGTGCTCGACGCCCTCCGCCACGACGCGGGCGCCGAAGGCGTGCGCGGTCTTGACCATGAGCTCGAGCAGGCTGCGCGAGGTCGTGGACGCCACGTCGACGAAGTGCCGGTCGATCTTGACGATGTCCACCGGCAGCCGCGACAACTGGGCGCTGGACTGGTAGCCGGTGCCGAAGTCGTCGAGGCTGATGACCACGCCCATCTCGCGGAGGATCTCGAGGTTGGCGGCGGCCATCTTGCCGTCCATGAGCGCGGTCTCGGTCACCTCGATCACGAGCTGGTGCGGCTGGATCTTCCGCGACCGCAGGGCCGAGGCGACGTCGTCCTTGATCCGGGCCTGGCTCACGTGTCGTCCGGAGACGTTCACCGCGAGCTGCAGGGCGGTGTCACCGCGCTGCTCGTTCCACCTCGCCAGCTCGGCGATCGCGGCCCGCATCACCCACGCGTCGAGCTCGCAGATCAGGTCGGAGCTCTCCGCGACCGGCAGGAAGTAGTCGGGGTGGAGCAGCCCGATACCGGGCCGGTCCCAGCGCACCAGGGCCTCGTAGCCGTCCACTCGTCCGGTGGGCACGTGCACGATCGGCTGGTAGTGCACCAGGAGCTCGTCGTTCACGATCGCCTGGCGCAGCGCCCGCTCGAGGTCGTTGTGCATCTGCAGCTCGACCCGGACGGCCCCGCTGAACAGCTCGGTGCAGCCCCTGCCAGCGGCCTTGGCGCGGTAGACCGCCACGTCGGCCTCGTGCAGCAGCGTCTCCACGTCGGTCTCGCCGCCCTTGCCGAGCGCCAGGCCGACGCTCGCACCGACGTGCACGACGAGGTCGTTGTCGACCTGGATCGGCTCGGAGACAGCGGCGATCAGGCGGCTGGCCAGGGACATGGCGCTGTTCTCGCCCGAGACGTTCTCGATGCCGACGAGGAACTCGTCGCCACCCAGCCGGCCGACGAAGTCGCCGTCGCGGATCTCGAGCTCCATCCTTCGCGCGACCTGGCGCAGGACCTCGTCACCGGTGCGGTGGCCGTGGTTGTCGTTGACCGCCTTGAACCCGTCGAGGTCGATGAACAGCAGTCCGGTCGTGCTGCCGCTGCGGCGGCTGCGGCCGAGGGAACCGGCGAGCAGCCGCATGGACTGCGTCCGGTTCGCCAGCCCGGTCAGCGGGTCGTGCGTCGCCTGGACGGCGAGCTCGTCCTGGAGCTTCTCGAGTGCCTCGTGGGCCGCGGCGATCTGCTCGATGGCGATGCTCATCCGGACCACGACCAGCAGGAACATGACGACCGAACCGATGATCACGGCCCAGACGTCGACGGCGACTCCGGTGACCTCGTGCACCGTCAGCATCGCGGGGGAGATCAGGGTCGCGAGCACGACGGCCAGCAGCCGGAGTCCGCGGAAGTGCAGGTCCGGCCTGGTGACGGTCTCGGAGAGCTCGGCCATCGACGGGTGCAGCGCGGCGGCGCCCCAGGCGACGTACGAGAACAGCCAGAGGTACTCGACCACGCTCACCGTGTTGGTGGCGAACAGGTCGAAGGCGACCGACAGCGTGTCGGCTGCGATCAGCAGGGTCAGTGCGGCGAGCAGCAGCCGGAATGCCGGCGAGCGGCCTCCGGGCGAGCTCAACAGCCGGACCAGCGCGCCGACGAGCAGGATGTCCATGGCCGGGTACGCCGCGGCGACCGCCGCAGCGCCGGGGGAGTGGTGCAGGCTCTCGATCGTGGGCCGGGCGAGCAGCACCCAGGACAGCAGGCACAGGCCGGCGGTCACGGTCGCGGTGTCCAGCAGCGGGCCCATGTCGGCCCGTGCGCGCATCCGGTCGCGGACGAGGAGGGCGAGACCGGCCGCGATCAGCGGGTAGCCGAGGAGGTAGAAGCCGTCGGAGATCGTCGGGAACGCCGTCACGTGCATGACGTCCTGCTGCCAGTTGAAGCTCGTGTCGGCGAGCACCCACAGCGACTGGCCTGCGGCCATCAGGTACCAGGCCTGGCGTGCGCGGGGCCGGTAGCGACGAACGCCCACCAGCATCGCGACGACCACCGAGGCGCTGACGAGGTCGTAGACCAGGTCCTGGGACAGCCGGGGCGTGGGCAGCAGCTCGGAGCCGAGCACCACCAGCCCGCCGAGGACCAGGAAGGCGTAGGACAGGCGGGCGCCCGGCGCGGCGGCCACCTCGGTCGCGACCCGGTCCCGCCGGCGCGGTGGCCGTGCGTTCCTGGTGTCGGTGTGCGTCGCCCGAGCGAACCTGATCATCGAGACTGCGTTGCTGCTCATTGGGACCCTCCCCTGTCCGTTAGCAACAGGATCGACCCCTTCTCGCCCCAATTAGGTGTTTCAGGACGATTCGGGACGTTGGTCCCCATGAGTTCAGCCCGAACGGTCGCCGCTGCCGCGTCGGGCGGCCATCCACCGGATGGTCACGTTCGCGGTGTGCGCGACCTCCTCGCGGGTGGCGTCCAGGGGCGGGTCCGCGTACAGCCCGAGGAGGTAGCTGAGCTCGCGTGCCTCGGTCTCGGTGACCGGCTTCCAGTCGTGCAGCACCGGCACCAGCGAGAGCTGCTCGGCCAGGAGGGCGTCGAGGTCGGTGTCGAGGAAGTGCTGCCGGAGGTGGTCCAGGACGGCGTGGGCGTGGGAGACGCTGCGCCACATCGTCGCCAGCTCGGCGAAGGACGCCGGCTCGATGCCGGCAGGGTCCGCCACTTCGTGCGCCCGTCTCCGGCCCTGGGGTCGTTGCTGGCTCACGCTCTCATTCCCGAAGATGATCCGTGCATTGTGGAACCGGTGAGTACCCGAGTCTTCCCGGCGCTGCCGGGCGAGTCAATTGGGTTCGGCAGCGTCCGCCCGAGGTGGTCTATACCACTTCCGCGTCGTCACGAACCGGCGAGGATCTGCTCCCGCAGGATGTCGCCGTGCCCGGCATGGCGGGCCGTCTCCTCGATCATGTGCAGGTACAGCCAGCGCAGCGTCAGGGGCCCGCGGCGGTTGTGCAGGACCAGGTCGTCGAGCGCGTACGCCGCGGCGATCTCCCGTGCCTCCGCGCACACCCGGCGGTAGTCGTCGATCACCGAGGCCACGGTGTCGTCGTCGGTCAGCTCCCAGCTCGGCTCGTTCTGCTGCGGGATGCCGAGCTCCTCGCGGGTCCGGCCGGCGACGCCGACGTGGAACCACACCTGCTCGGCCCACGTGACGTGCTTGACCAGCCCGAGCGGCGTGGTCAGCGACGGCACCAGCCGGCGCCGGGCCTGCTCCTCGGTCAGACCCTCGAGCGTCCCGACCAGCTCGTCGCGGTTGCTGTCGAGGAAGGCCTCGACCTGGGTGCGCTCGTCTGCGATGAGGACGGGTTCCATGGCGGCAGCGTAGGAGCGTCCGTCCCGAGGGAGGCGCCCGGGCGGCGTACTCCTAGGATTGCCGCCATGCCCGAGATTTCCCGTGACGAGGTCGCCCACCTGGCGGACCTCGCCCGGATCGAGCTCGACGAAGCCGAGCTCGACCACCTCGCCCCGCAGCTCTCGGTGATCCTGGAGAGCATCGCCTCGATCGCCGAGGTGGCCGCCGCGGACATTCCGCCGACCTCGCACGCCGTCCCGCTCACCAACGTGTTCCGCGCGGATGAGCCGGCGCGGTGCCTGACCGCGGAGCAGGCCCTGTCCGGTGCGCCGGCGTCCGAGCAGCAGCGGTTCGCCGTCCCCCGCATCCTCGGGGACGAGCAGTGAGTGCGCCCGCCGCCGACGCCGACCTGATCCGGAGGAGCGCGGCCGAGCTCGCGGACGCGCTCGCCGCCGGTGAGACCACCAGCGTCGCCCTCACGCAGGCCTGCCTCGACAGGATCTCCGAGGTCGACGGTGCCGTGCATGCGTTCCTGCACGTCGACGCCGAGGGTGCCCTTGCCCAGGCCGAGGCCTCCGACGCCCGGCGCTCCGCGGGCACACCGGCGTCAGCGCTGGACGGCGTCCCCATCGCGGTCAAGGACGTCGTCGTCACCGAGGGGCTGCCGACCACCGCCGGCTCCAGGATCCTCGAGGGCTGGGTGCCGCCGTACGACGCGACGGTCGTCTCGCGACTGCGGGCGGCCGGCCTGCCGATCCTCGGCAAGACCAACATGGACGAGTTCGCGATGGGATCGTCGACCGAGCACTCGGCCTACGGTCCGACGCACAATCCCTGGGACCTCGACCGCATCCCGGGTGGCTCCGGGGGAGGCTCGGCCGCCGCGGTCGCGGCGTTCGAGGCGCCGATCGCGATCGGCACCGACACCGGCGGGTCCATCCGCCAGCCGGGTGCGGTCACCGGCACGGTCGGCGTGAAGCCGACCTACGGAGGCGTCTCGCGCTACGGCCTCGTCGCGCTGGCGAGCTCGCTCGACCAGGCAGGTCCGGTCACCCGGACCGTGCTCGACGCCGCGCTGCTCCACGAGGTGATCGGCGGCCACGACCCGCTGGACTCGACGAGCGTCGACGCGCCACTGCCGGCGCTGGTCGCGGCGGCCCGGCAGGGAGCGGCGGCCGACATGAGCGGCGTGCGCATCGGGGTGGTCAAGGAGCTGGGCGGAGAGGGCTACCAGGCAGGGGTGCAGCAGCGCTTCGACGAGGCGGTCCAACTGCTCGTCGCCGCGGGCGCCGAGGTCGTCGAGGTGTCGTGCCCGACCTTCGTGCACGCGCTGGCCGCCTACTACCTGATCATGCCGAGCGAGGCCTCCTCCAACCTCGCGCGCTTCGACGCGATGCGGTTCGGCCTGCGGGTGCTCCCCGAGGGTGTCGAGGCGCCGAGCGCCGAAGAGGTCATGCGCGCGACCCGGGACGCCGGCTTCGGCGACGAGGTGAAGCGCCGCGTCATCCTGGGCACCTACGCCCTGTCCAGCGGCTACTACGACGCGTACTACGGGCAGGCGCAGAAGGTGCGCACCCTGATCAGCCGCGACTTCGAGGCCGCGTTCGCGCAGGCCGACGTGCTCGTCTCGCCGACCGCGCCGACCACCGCGTTCCGGATCGGCGAGAAGCTCGAGGACCCGTTGGCGATGTACCTCAACGACATCGCGACGATCCCCGCCAACCTCGCCGGCGTACCGGGGCTGTCGCTGCCGGCCGGGCTCGCGCCGGAGGACGGGCTCCCCGTCGGCTTCCAGGTGCTGGCCCCGGCGCTCGCCGACGACCGGCTGTACCGCGTCGGTGCTGCCCTCGAGGCGCTGCTCGAGAAGGAGTGGGGCGGGCCGCTGCTGGATCTCGACAGGCTCGATCACCGGTTGGCCGCCGACCGCCCGAAGTCGGAGGTGAACCGATGACGGAGCCGCTGATGGACTTCGAGTCGGCACTCGAGCGGTTCGACCCGGCGATGGGCCTCGAGGTGCACGTCGAGCTCAACACCGTCACCAAGATGTTCTGCGGCTGCCGCACCGAGTTCGGCGCGGAGCCCAACACGCAGACCTGTCCGACCTGCCTGGGCCTGCCCGGGTCGCTGCCCGTGGTCAACGCCAAGGCGGTCGAGTCCGCGATCCGGATCGGGCTCGCCCTGAACTGCGAGATCGCCGAGTGGTGTCGCTTCGCCCGGAAGAACTACTTCTACCCGGACATGCCGAAGAACTTCCAGACCTCGCAGTACGACGAGCCGATCGCCTACGAGGGCTGGACCGAGGTCACCGTCCCGGACGCGTCCGGCGAGGCACAGACCTACCGGGTCGAGATCGAGCGCGCCCACATGGAGGAGGACACCGGAAAGTCGCTGCACGTGGGCGGCTCGACGGGCCGCATCCACGGCGCCGACTACTCCCTGGTCGACTACAACCGCGCCGGGATCCCCCTCATCGAGATCGTCACCAAGCCGATCACCGGGGCTCGGGAGATGGCGCCGGCCGTCGCCCGCGCGTACGTCGGCGCCCTGCGCGACATCCTGCTCGGCCTGGGCGTCTCCGACGTACGGATGGAGCAGGGGTCACTGCGCTGCGACGTGAACCTGTCGCTGGCTCCCGCCGGATCGGACAAGCTCGGCACCCGCACCGAGACGAAGAACGTGAACTCCCTGCGCTCGGTGGAGCGCGCTGCCCGCTACGAGATCTCCCGGCAGGCTGCGCTCCTCGCGGCGGGGGAGTCGGTCCTGCAGGAGACCCGGCACTGGCACGAGGACACCGGCGTCACCACCTCGGGCCGTGAGAAGTCCGACGCGGAGGACTACCGCTACTTCCCCGAGCCGGACCTGGTGCCGGTGGCACCCTCGCGCGCGTGGGTCGAGGAGCTCCGCGGGACGCTGCCCGAACCTCCGCGAGAGCGCCGAGCGCGGCTCCAGGCGCTGTGGGGCTTTGCCGACCTGGAGATGCGTGACGTCGTCGCGGCCGGTGCGATCCCCGTGATCGAGGCCACCGTGGCCGCGGGCACCACCCCGCAGGCCGCCCGCAAGTGGTGGCTCTCCGACCTCGCCCGCCGGGCCAACGAGGACGGCGTCGAGCTCACCGACCTGCCGATCACGCCGGAACAGGTGGCCAGGGTGCAGGCCCTCGTCGACGAGGGTGCCCTCAACGACAAGCTGGCCCGTCAGGTCATCGACGGCGTCGTCGCCGGCGAGGGCGATCCGGACGCAGTGGTTGCCGCCCGTGGGCTGGCGATCGTCTCCGACGAGGGTGCCCTGGCCGAGGCCGTCGAGCGCGCGATCGCGGCCAACCCGGACGTCGCGGAGAAGATCCGCGACGGCAAGGTGGCGGCCGCCGGCGCGCTCATCGGAGCGGTGATGAAGGACATGCGCGGGCAGGCCGATGCGGGCCGCGTCCGGGAGCTGATCCTGGAGAAGCTGGCCTGATTCGCCGGTGCTAGGGTCAGGCGTTTCCTCCGTCGGAGGACGCAGACAACTCCATCACGTCCGCACCTGGGGAAAGCCGGTCCAAGTCCGGCGCTGACCCGCAACCGTAGGCCGTCGATCCTCCCCGAGAGTCGACCGCGAGCCGGAGCACCCGTTGCAGACGTCTCCACCACATCGCTGTCGCGGATCAACAGCGGGTCGCCGACATGCCTCCCGCTGAAGCAGCGGGAAGGAACCTCATGTCGCACCTCAGACGCCTCGGCGCGCTCGTCGCAGCCGGCGCGCTCACGGTCACCGGCCTCACCCTGGTCGGGGGCCCGGCCCAGGCCGCCACCGCCGACCCCAGGCCGGTCACGATCGGCGCCACCTGGCTCGAGGGCCAGCTCAGCAGCGGAATCTTCAACGGGGACTGCAGCTATGACTGTGGCTCCACCCTGGACGCGGGCTTCGCCCTGGACGCGGCTGGCGAGGATGCGGCCGTCGGAACGGTGGCGGACGCAGTCGGCCCCAAGATCGCCCAGGGTTACGCAGTGGCCGACGAGTACGACTTCAATCCGCCGTACGACTTCAAGCAGGTGGGCATCTACGCCGGGGCGCTCGCGAAGTCGATCGTGTTCGCGCAGACCGCAGGAGTCGCCGACCTCGGCGCCTGGAGCGGCCGCGACCTGCTGGCGGATCTCGAGGCCCGCGTGTCCTCGACCGCCGGCATCGTCGGCCGCATCACGGACGACAGCTTCTACGGCAATTACGCCAACAACATCGGGCAGGCGTTCGCGGTGGCTGCGCTGCACACTGCCGGTGCCACCGCCGAGGCCGACGACGCGCTGCATTTCCTCTTGACGCAGCAATGCGCTGCTGGCTACTTCCGGCTCAGTCCGGCGAGGCTCGATGCGGCCGATCCCGGCCAGACCTGCGACGAGGGCCGCGCGAGCGGTGACAGCCCCGCAGATCCGGACGTGACCTCGACCGTCGTGCGGATGCTGCTCCCACAGATCGACACCTCTGCGGCGGCCGCCCGCGCGATCGGCAAGGCCGAGGCCTGGCTGCTGGCCGACCAGCACGCCGACGGCTCCTTCGGTGGCGGCACATCGACCTCGGGTGAGAACGCCAACAGCACCGGGCTCGCCGGGTGGGCCCTCGGTGCGCTCGGCGACACCGACGCAGCGACGGCCGCTGCGGTATGGGTCCGCCAGCACCAGGCCGACGAGCTCGGTTCGTGCCCGGACGGGCTGTCCACCCAACCCGGCGCCATCGGGTACGACGACGCGACCCTCGCCACAGGCCGGGCGTCGGGCATCTCGTCCGCGACTTCGGACCAGTGGCGACGCGCGACCGCCCAGGCGCTGCCTGCCCTGGCGTACGCACCCGCAGGGACGCAGAACCTCACGCTGGCCGGTCCGACCGGTTACGTGCAGGCAGGCACCATGGTCACCTACCGCGTCCACGGCGCCGTTCCCGGCGACAAGGTCTGCCTCACCGGCGTGGGTTCGGCGACTCCGGCGGCGGCCGGTCTCGACGGCTCGGCTGCGGTTGCCCTGAAGCTCCCGGCCGGCACCGCCGATCTCACCGCCACGGTCTCGGGCCGGGGAGCCGGCACCGCGTCGGTCCGGACTTCGGTGCTCGGGGCGACGACGCTCACCGTCACACCGGCCAGGTCCACGAAGCACCGCGGCAGCCGGCTCCGCGTGACGGTCACCGGTCTCGCTCCCGGCGAACGAGTGCAGCTGCTCTTCCGCGGCACCGCGGTCCGCACCGGCATCGCGGACAGCGCAGGTCGGTTCGTGCGCTCTCTGCGGGTCGGCCACAAGCTGGGCAAGGCCAGGATCGTTGCGCAGGGCGAGTTCCCCACCATCCGGCACGGCCGGGTGGTCGTCCGCGTGGTGCGCTGATGCGCTTCGGCGTACGACGGCTCCTCGTCGTGCTCGCCGTGGCGGGAGCCGGCTTCGTGCCGGCACCCGCCTCGGCGGCGGGGTACTGCTCCGGATCGGGCATCAACGTGGTGGTCGACCGCGGTGCCCTCGGCGGCGGCATCGCCACGGACTGCGACGCGAGCGGCAACCGCAACGCGGCCAGGGCGTTCGAGAACACCGGGCACCACCTCAGCTATGCGCAGCGCCAGCCCGGGTTCGTCTGCAAGGTGGACGGCGTGCCGACGAGCGACCCGTGCTTCAACACCTCGCCCGCCGACGCGTACTGGGGGCTGTACTGGTCGGACGGCACGTCGGGGTGGAAGTACTCCAGCGTCGCGGTCGGCTCGCTGACCGTGCCGGCCGGCGCGACCGTGGCGTTCTCGTGGCAGAACGGCGGCGACGCGGACCTGCCCGGCACCGCTCCGGCGCCACCGCCGTCGGCGGCGCAGCCATCGGCCTCGGCATCGACCGTGCGGCCGAAGACCACTCCGACCACGGCCAGGCCGACGGCGCACGCCTCGGTGGCAGCGCCGGCGTCGGGTTCGGCGACGCCCTCGACCTCGGCATCGCCGTCGGTCACTCCGTCGGCCACGGCCTCGGCGACACCCTCGGCCGCGGCGACCGTGTCGGCGTCGACCACGCCTTCGGCGTCGGCGTCGGTCGAGGCGGCCACTGGGTCTCCTGAGACGACGCTCGACCCGGTTGCCGACTCGGGCGACGGGCTGCCGTGGTGGCTGCCTGTCGGGTCGGTCGTCGTCCTGGGCGGCGTTGCCGGTGCCGTGTGGCGGGTGCGTCGAGCGCGGCTGTGAGCACTGGACGGCCGGCCCGGCTCCCGCGCGACCTGCACCCCGGTGCCTGGTGGCTGTGGGCGCTCGGGCTGGCCGCCACGGCCTCGGCGACGACCAATCCGGTCCTCCTCGTCGCGCTCGTCGTCGTCGCCGGTCTGGTCGTCGCGAGCAGGCGCTCGGACCACCCGTGGTCCGGTTCCTTCAAGCTCTACCTGGCGCTCGCCGTCGTCGTGGTCGTGATCCGGGTGCTGTTCCGGATCCTGCTCGGCGGCGAGGTCGTCGGCGGGCACGTCCTGCTCGACCTGCCCGAGATCCCGCTGCCCGACTGGGTGGCGGGCATCCAGCTGCTCGGGCCGGTGACCCGTGAGTCCGTGCTCGCCGGCCTCTACGACGGCCTGCGGCTCGGCGCGCTGCTCGTGTGCATCGGCGCCGCGAACTCCCTGGCCGACCCGAAGAGGCTGCTGAAGTCGATGCCGCCGGCGCTCTACGAGGTCGGCACGGCGGTCGCCGTGTCGGTGGCGGTGCTCCCGCAACTCGCCGACAGCGTGCAGCGGGTGCGACGCGCGCGCCGGCTCCGTGGCGTGCCAGGGCGGCGTACCGGCAGGCTGAGGGGTGTGGTGGTCCCGGTCCTGGAGGACGCGCTCGAGCGCTCGCTGGCGCTCGCGGCCGGCATGGACGCGCGCGGCTACGGACGCTCCGGGCATCTGGGCCGGCGCCGGAGGATGGTGACCGGGGCGCTGATGCTCGCGGGCCTCGCCGGCATCTGCGTCGGCACCTACGGCCTCCTCGACCACACCGCGCCGCGCTGGCTGGCGGCTCCGATGCTCACGGTCGGCGTCGCAGTCGCCGTCGCCGGGTTCGTCTCGGCCGGCGCTCGGGTCCGCCGGACCCGCTATCGCCCCGACCGCTGGCGCACGGCCGAGGTGCTCGTTGCCGCGAGCGGTCTGGCCGGGGCGCTGCTGACCTACACCGTCCTGTCCGACGACTTCGTCGTCCTCCACCCCCCGGTCGACGCGGCGCCGGTCGTGACTGCGACCGCACTGCTGGCCGCGCTGGTCGGCGCGCTCGCCGCCGTGCTCGCGCCGCCGCCGTCGCTGACCACGGACGAGGGGGCGCGCCGGTGATCGAGCTGCGCGACCTCAGCGTCGACTACGGCGACCGTCCGGTCCTGAGCGCGGTCGACGTGACCGTGGCCGACGGCGAGCTGGTGCTCGTCGCGGGTCGCACCGGGGTCGGCAAGTCCACCCTGCTCGGCACCTTCAACGGACTCGTGCCCGCGTTCACCGGCGGCCGGCTGACCGGCGACGTGCTCGTCGACGGCGTGAGCGTCCTGCACCTGCCGCCGCGCGACCGGGTCGAGACGGTCGGGTACGTCGGGCAGGACCCGGCCGCCGGGTTCGTCACGGACGTCGTCGAGGAGGAGCTCGCCTACGGCATGGAGCAGCTCGGCCTGCCGGCCGCGACGATGCGCCGCCGCGTGGAGGAGACCCTCGACCTCCTCGGCATCGCGGGACTGCGCAGGCGCAACCTGCGCACGCTCTCGGGCGGGGAGCAGCAGCGCGTCGCGATCGGCTCGGTGCTGACCATGCACCCCCACGTGCTGGTGCTCGACGAGCCGACCTCCGCCCTCGACCCGACGGCCGCCGAGGACGTGCTGGCGACGCTCACGCGTCTCGTCCACGACGTCGGGCTCTCGGTGGTGATCGCGGAGCACCGGCTCGAGCGAGTCGTCCCGTACGCCGACCAGCTGGTCCTGCTCACCGGCGACGGGGGAGTGCGGACCGGTGATCCGGCGACGCTGCTGCGGGACGCGACCGTGGCGCCGCCCCTCGTCGAGCTGGGCCGGTGCGCCGGCTGGGACCCGCTTCCCTTGACCGTCCGCGACGCCCGTCGCCGCGCGGGAGAGCTGCGCGCCCGGCTCCCGCGACAGCCCACCAGCGAGCCCGCCGTACCGTCCGCCGAGGTGCTGGTCGCGCGCGGGACCGTGGTGCGCCACGGTCGCCGGGTGGCCGTGCGCGAGGTCGACCTCACCCTCGCGGCCGGCACGGTCACCGCACTGATGGGCCGCAACGGCGCCGGCAAGTCGTCGCTGCTCTGGGCGCTGCAGGGCAGCGGGCAGCGCGACGGCGGCACCGTGTCGGTCCGCGGGGTCGATCCCGCGGACGTGTCCGCCGAGGAGCGCCGGCGCCTCGTGGGCCTGGTGCCGCAGACGGCCGCCGACCTGCTCTACCTCGAGACGGTCGCTCAGGAGTGTGCCGCCGCCGACCGCGACGCCGCGTCGGGCGAGGGTGCCACGCGCGCCCTGCTCGACCGCCTCGTCCCGGGCGTCGATCCGGACACCCACCCGCGCGACCTGTCCGAGGGTCAGCGGCTGGCCCTGGTGCTCGCGGTCGTGCTGGTCTCGGCACCGCCCGTGCTGCTGCTCGACGAGCCGACGCGCGGGCTCGACTACCCCGGCAAGGCGGCATTGCACCGGATCCTCGCCGACCTGGCGGCACAGGGCACCGCGGTGCTGCTCGCCACCCACGACGTCGAGTTCGTCGCGACGGTCGCCGACCGGGTCGCGGTCCTCGCCGACGGTGACCTGGTCTCCGCCGGTCCCGTGCGCGACGTGCTGGCGGAGACCCCGGCGTTCGCGCCACAGGTGCAGAAGGTGCTCGGCCCCGGCTGGCTGACCGTCGACCAGGTCAGCGCCGCACTCGCCCCCACCACGCCCGTGGCCGGAGCCGGTCGATGAGCCGCCCGTCCGTCGCCGTCCCCCTCGGGCCGCGCTCGGCGGCGGTGCTGCTGCTCGCGACGATCGCGGGGCTCGTCATGTTCCTCTGGCCGCTGCTGGTCCGGGTGCAGCCGGGCACGGAGCGGATCGACCCGCCGTTCGTGTTCCTGGCGCTGCTGCCGGTGGTGATGGCGGTGGTGCTCGCCGAGGTCAGCGAGGGCGGCATGGACGCCAAGGTGCTGGCGATGCTCGGCGTGCTGACCGCGATCAACTCGGTGCTGCGCGGGCTCTCGGCGGGCACGGGCGGGGTCGAGCTGGTCTTCTTCCTGCTGGTCCTCGCGGGCCGGGTCTTCGGGGCCGGGTTCGGGTTCGCGTTCGGCTGCACCACGCTGTTCGCGTCCGCTCTGATGACTGCCGGCGTCGGGCCCTGGCTGCCGTTCCAGATGCTCGCGGCCGCGTGGGTCGGCATGGGTGCCGGCCTGCTCCCGCGCCGGGTCCGCGGCCGCGCGGAGATCGCGATGCTGGTCGTCTACGGCATCGTCGCGGCGTACGCGTACGGGCTGCTGATGAACCTCTCCGGCTGGCCGTTCGCGCTCGGCGTCGACGTGCCCGGACACACGGGGTCGCTGTCGTTCGTGCCCGGCGACCCGGTCTGGGAGAACCTGCACCGGTTCGCGGTCTACACGCTGCTGACCTCGACCGGCAGCTGGGACACAGGCCGGGCGATCACGAATGCGGTCGCCCTGACGGTGCTCGGCCCGCCGGTGCTGGTCACCCTGCGCCGGGCCTGGCGCCGCGCGGACGTACGCCGGGTCGCGACCGCCGGCTCAGGGCCGGACGAGCAGGATCCGGTCGTCACCGTCCGCCGGGTCGCCGCGCCCGTCGCGGTTGGAGGTGGTGACCCAGAGGTTGCCGTCGGGCGCGACCACGACGGTCCGCATCCGCCCGTACTTCCCGACGAAGAAGTCAGCCGGGTGCGCGGCGCGCGTGCCGGCGACGTCGATCCGCCAGAGGCGCTCACCCCGTAGCGACGCGAGCCAGAGGTGCCCGTCCAGGAACGCGAGGCCGGACGGCGACGCCTGCGACGTGGGCCAGACGACCTGGGGGTTGCGGTACTGCGACTGCGTGCCCCGCCCCTCGACGTCCGGCCAGCCGTAGTTGGTGCCCTTCTCGATCAGGTTGAGCTCGTCCCAGGTCTGGTCGCCGAACTCCGACGCCCAGAGGTGGCCGGCGCCGTCGAAGGCCAGTCCCTGGACGTTGCGGTGCCCGAGCGTCCACACCGGCGAGCCGGGGTCGGGGTTCCCCGGTGCGGGCTTCCCGTCGGTGGTGATCCGCAGGATCTTGCCGGCGAGGCTGTCCTTGCGCTGGGAGAGCTCGCCGACCCCCGTCTCGCCGGTGGACACGTAGAGGTCGCCGTCGGGTCCGAACGCCAGCCTGCCGCCGTCGTGCCGGAAGCCGGTCGGGATGCCGGTCAGGATCGGCGTGGGCGCGCCGAGGTGGCCCTGGTCGAAGTTCATCCTCAGGACCCGGTTGTCGCGATCGGTCGAGGCGTAGACGAACACCTGCTTGTCCTCGGCGTACGACGGCGAGACCGCGAGCCCCAGCAGCCCGGACTCGCCACCCTGGACGTCGGTCTCGCCGATCCGCCCCACCTCGGTGACCGTGGAGCCGGAGATCTGCAGCACCCGGCCGGTGTCCCGCTCGGTGACCAGTGCCGAGCCGTCGGGCAGGAAGCCGATGCCCCAGGGCACGGCGAGATTGCGGGCGACCGTGCCGATCACCCGCGGCGTACCGGACGAGGGAGTCGCAGCAGTCGGCGGCGACGAAGACGCTGACGACGATTGCGGCGAGGCCGTCGTGGTCCGGGGCTCCGGCGCGCTCGATCCGGATCCGCCGCAGCCCGCGACGAGGCCGGCCAGCGCCAGGACCGACGCGATCACCCCGGGATGCCTCACCTGCCCCAATGTAACGGCGGGGCGAGCGGCCCTCAGGGGACGAGCACGACCTTGCCGGTCTTGCCGCGGGCCTCGACGCGCGCGAACGCGGCGGCGAACTCCTCGAGCGGGAAGACCGAGTCGATCGCTGGACGCAGCGGCGGCAGGGCGGCGAGCTGGGCACCGTCGGACTCGACGATGAAGTAGACGGCCCCTGGGGCCTCGGCGGCGATGGTCACCACCCGACTCGCTCGCTCCGCTCCGCGGGTGAGCCACTCGCCGCCGACGGTGTCGAAGAGCAGGTCGCAGGGCTCGTCGTCACCGACGAGGACCGCGCCGAGACGCTCAGCGAGCTGGACGGCCACCTGGCCGACACCGGCGCGTGCTCCGGACACGACGACCCGCTCGCCGGCGGTGAGCTTGCCGTGGACGACCATGCCCTGCCACGCACTCAGGCCGGTCATCGGCAGGGCCGCTGCCTCCTCGTGGCTCAGGTCGGGCGGCTTGGGGGCGAGCAGGTGCCTGGGCACGACCGCCCACTCCGCGGCGACGCCGTCGCGGTCGAACGGCGTCAGCGCCATGACCTCGTCGCCGGTGCCGTCGACGACCCCCGAGAGCTCGTACGACGGTGTCGCCGGCAGCCGGTCGGTCGGCCAGGTCAGCTCGTCCCGGGTGATCGCGGCCGCATGCACGCGGACCAGCACCTCGTCGCTGCCCGGCACCGGCTGCGGGAGGGCCTCGAGCCGGAGGCCGTCGGAGTGAAGTCGAACCGCCCGCATCTCAGTCCTTTCGGAAGCGCTCGCTCAGACCCGCGCCAGCAGGTCGAGGAGCAGGGTGTGCACCTCGTCCGGCTTCTCCATGTTGACGAAGTGGCTCGCGTTCAGCCGCACGTACGCCGACCCGGCGATCCGCTCCGACGCCGTCCGCATGTCCTCGGCGGACGCGAGCAGATCCCACCGTCCGGCGACGAAGGTCGCGGGCACCTTGATGGAACGAAGCGACACCCGGACGTGCCTGGAGGTGGTGACGGCCAGGTGCATGTACCAGTCGATCGGCGTGGTCAGGAACTCCTTGACGGCGCGCCGGGCCATCTCCACGTCGGGCACCGGCAGCATGAAGCCGCTGTGGGTGATCACGGCTCCCGTCAGCGGTCCGACCGGCAGCCGGCGGGCCACCAGCGAAAGCGGCCTGCCGACCGCGCCCATGGCCCGGGCGGCGTTGACGGTGATCGCGGCGCGGACGAAGCGTGGCACTCCGAGAGGCGCGAGCATCGAGGCGAACGTGCCGCCGGGCACTCCGGCGACGGCGAAGAGCGCCGAGACCCGGTGTGGATGCAGGTAGGCGAGCTCGAAGGCGGTGTTCACGCCCATCGACCAGCCCATCACCGGGCACGACGCGACGCCGGCGTCGTCCATCACGGCGAGTGCGTCCTCGACGAAGTGCTCGATGCCGACATGGGTCCGGTCGGCCGGTCGCCCGGACCCGCCGGTGCCGCGGTGGTACCAGGAGATCACCCGGACGCCGCAGTCAGGCTCGAGCAGGGCCGGCCAGCTGAACGGGCCGGTGCCCAGGCCGTTGCAGAGCAGCACCGTCGGCCCGGTGAGGGTGCCGTCGACGTCGTTGGTCCACGCCCGGAGCTCGGTGCCGTCCTTGGCCGTCACGGTGTAGTGCCGGACCTGGGGTGCGGTCGGTGCCTCGGCCGGGCGCAGGGCAGGCTCGGGTACGACGTGCAGCGCGGCAGGCGCCGTGACCTCGGCAGACATGGTCCTGAGTCTGCCCCAACCCTCCTGCGTGAGGAGGGATTTGGTGTCCGAGATCACCCGGGGTGCGGTCAGCCGACCCCTCGCATCGGGGCAGCCTCGGCGCCTGCCTGTGGCCGAGCGGCGAGTGCCAGGGTGCGCTCGGTCGAGACGCCGTGCGACGGGGCCCGGCGTGCCAGGTGCTCGACGACGAAGGCCTCGACCTCGAGGCGCTCGAGTCGACGTGCCGCCAGGACGGTGCACGACGCCATCGCGTTGCGGCGTGCCTGCTCCTGGCTGTGGGTCGCCCACCGGCCCACGAGGACCAGCGGCGTGGCGGCGATCAGGCGGCTCATCATCCGGTTCCTCCCTCCCTGTCCGTCCCGGGTCACCGGGGCCGTGCATCGAAACCTAGGCGGGCGAGGGGACCGGGTGGTCACACACGTGTGACGAGTGCGTGAACTCCGCTTCACGCACGGGCCGCAATTGATCTTGAGGGGAGTCGGCGGGAGGAGCATGCTCAGCGGATGGCAGACACGATCCTGATGGTGGGCACGCGCAAGGGGTTGTGGGTCGGCCGGTCCGACGAGCGTCGTACGGACTGGACCTGGAACGGCCCCCACTTCGACATGACCGAGGTCTACTCCTGCATGGTCGACACGCGCGGTGACCGGCCCCGGCTCTTCGCCGGCGCTGCCTCGCCCTGGACCGGTCCGCAGATCCAGGTCTCGGACGATCTCGGCGAGACCTGGCGCCCGACGGCGGGTGCGCACTTCCCCGAGGACCTCGACACCTCCGTCGAGCGGGTCTGGCAGCTCGTCCCTGCGGGCGAGAACACGGTGTACGCCGGCACCGAGCCGGGCGCGGTGTTCCGGTCCGACGACAACGGCGAGACGTTCACGCTGGAGCGCGGGCTCTGGGACCACCCGCACCGCCCTGACTGGGGCGCCGGCTTCGGCGGCCAGGCCTTCCACACGATCCTGCCCCACCCCGACGACCCGGACTCGGTCACGGTCGCGATCTCGACGGGTGGCTGCTACCAGACCTCCGACGGCGGCGCCTCGTGGGAGGCGCGCAACCACGGCGTGCGAGCCGGGTTCCTCCCGGAGGGCCAGCAGTACCCGGAGTTCGGCCAGTGCGTGCACAAGGTGGCGCGCCACCCGTCGCGGCCGGAGCGGCTGTTCATGCAGAACCACGGCGGTGTCTACCGCTCCGACGACCACGGCGCGTCCTGGGAGTCGATCGCCGAGGGCCTGCCGGTCGACTTCGGCTTCCCCGTGGTCGTCCACCCGCATGAGGCCGACACCGTCTACGTCTTCCCGCTCAACGGTGGCGACCGCCGCTACCCACCGGAGGCGCAGGCCCGGGTCTGGCGGTCGCAGGACGCAGGCAAGTCGTGGGAGGCGCTCGGTGAGGGGCTGCCCGACGACTTCTACGTCGGCGTCATGCGCGACGCCATGTGCACCGACGCCCAGGACAGTGCCGGGCTGTACTTCGGTGGCCGCAACGGCACGGTCTGGGGCTCCTCGGACAGCGGTGAGAGCTGGCGGCAGATCGTGGCGAACCTGCCTGACGTGATGTGCGTGCGGGCGGCGGCGATCTGATCCCTCACGCCGACGGTGGGTCGGACGCCAGGCGCTGGCGGGCCAGTGTCTCGGCCTCCTCGGCGCTGACCTGGTTGCGCGAGACAGCGCTCAGGAACGCTTCGCGGGAGAGGGCAAGGACGCGCAACGGCCCGGCGGCTGTCACGGTCGCGGTGCGCGTCACGCCGCGCAGCAGCGCGATCTCCCCGAACCCCTCCCCGGGTCCGAGCGCCGGGCGGGGGACGCCCGCGACCGAGACCGCTGCCGAGCCCTCCCGCACGATGTAGAAGCGGTCGCCCGGCTCGCCCTCGCGCATGACCACCTCGCCGTCGGCGTACTCGTGCGTCTCGACCTCGATCGCCAGCTGCTCGATCACGACCAGGGGGAGTGCGGCGAAGATCGGCATCGTGCGCAGTCCCGCGGCCTCCGGTCGCGGCTTCGGCATCGTCCGGTCCAGGCTGGTGAACGGCGTGATGTAGGCAGCCGCCAGGACGACGAGCCCGGCTCCCAGCACGAGCAAGGACGCGCGGACGCCGAGCCAGTCCGCGAGCCGCGGCGCTGCCAGCGACCCGAGGCCCATCCCGGTCATGACCACCAGCTCGAACGCCCCGAGCGCGCGCCCGGCCAGCTCCGGTCCGAGGATGCGGGGCATCAGCACGAACGCCGGTGCGTCCTGGAAAGCGTTCGCGATGCCGACGAGCACCAGTGCTCCGAAGGCGGCTGCCGCCGTCGGAGCGCCCGAGAGGGCAAGCACGCCGAGGCCCCAGCCCGCGGCGCCGACGAGGAAGCACCGGCCGAGGGTCGTCATCCGGACCAGCCGGGAGGCGAGGGCGGCCCCCGCCAGGCCACCGAAGCCGATCGCGGCGTTCAGCCAGCCGATGGAGTCGTCGCCGAGCGAGAGCGTGTCGAGGGCGAGGACGATCATCAGGACGAGCAGGGCGCCTCGGAGGAAGGTCTGCGCGAACGCGAGGACCACGATCCCCGCCGGTCGTCCGATCCGCGCGAGCGCAACCCCGCCCTCGATCGCGTCCCGGACCAGCCCGCGGCGCTGGACGGGTCCCGCGTCCTGATGGGCTCCCTCCGGTACCGACAGCCGTCGCAGGCTGAGGGTGGCGAGGAGCAGGCAGAGCGCGGACCCCGCGATGGCCGTCTGCGCATCCGCGAACGCGAGCACGGTGCCGGCGAGCACCGGTCCGATCAGCGCGGCGAGGTTCTCGGCCATCGTGGCGGCCACCGTCGCTGCGGTGAGCTCGGCGGGCGTGCGCGCCAGCCACGGGAGCACCGATGCCTGGGTCGGCCGGAAGGTCGCCGAGAGCGAGTGCGCCGCTGCAGCGAAGCCGACGACGAGAGCCGCCGGTGCGTCGGCCACGGCGAGACCCGCGGCGGCCGCGACCAGCAACGTGCGCACCGCCGTGGTCGAGCGCAGCATCGTGGCGCTGCCGACCCGGCCGGTCAGGCTCATCAGCATCGGTGTCAGGAGAGCGCCGGGGACGGTCGAGACGATGCCGTACACCGCGACGAGGTTCGCCCCGCCCTCGGCGTACGAGTACGCCAGCAGCGCGACCGTGTAGCTGAAGGTGCCGGCGAGCGACAGGAGCCATCCGAGCTCGAGCCGGCGGATGTCGGGTTGGCGCAGAGCGACCAGCCCGGTCGAGCTCACGGCGCCGTCACCCACGACTGCTGCGCTCCCCGATGGGCCATTCCCGGACGATAGCGTCGCCCGGACCGGCGTACGGCTGATTGCCTGATGCCGCGATCCGAGCACCGCGGAGCCGTCGCCGTGGACGTCGGGGACAATGAGCCCATGACGCAGCCCCGCACCTCGGCCCCCGACCTGAAGCCCCGCAGCCGCGACGTCACCGACGGGCTGGAGAGGACAGCCGCCCGGGGGATGCTGCGCGCGGTCGGCATGGGCGACGAGGACTTCGAGAAGCCCCAGATCGGCGTCGCGTCGAGCTGGAACGAGATCACCCCGTGCAACCTGTCCCTCGACCGGCTCGCGAAGGCCGCGAAGAACGGCGTGCACGCCGCGGGCGGCTACCCGCTCGAGTTCGGCACGATCTCGGTCTCCGACGGCATCTCCATGGGACATGAGGGCATGCACTTCTCGCTGGTCAGCCGCGAGGTGATCGCCGACTCCGTGGAGACCGTGATGATGGCCGAGCGCCTCGACGGCTCCGTGCTGCTCGCCGGCTGCGACAAGTCGCTGCCGGGCATGCTGATGGCGGCTGCGCGCCTCGACCTCGCCTCGGTGTTCCTGTACGCCGGGTCGATCATGCCGGGCCAGGTCGACGGGCAGGACGTCACCATCATCGATGCGTTCGAGGCGGTCGGGGCCTGCCTGGCCGGCAGGATGACCCGCGAGCAGGTCGACAAGATCGAGCGCGCGATCTGCCCCGGTGAGGGCGCTTGTGGTGGCATGTACACCGCGAACACGATGGCCTCGGTGGCAGAGGCGATCGGCATGTCGCTGCCCGGGAGCGCCGCGCCGCCGGCGGTCGACCGCCGCCGCGACGGGTTCGCGCACCGCTCGGGTGAGGCGGTCGTCAACATGCTGCGCCAGGGCATCACCGCGCGCCAGGTGATGACGCGCGAGGCGTTCGAGAACGCCATCGCCGTCGTGATGGCCCTGGGCGGCTCGACCAACGCGGTCCTGCACCTGCTCGCGATCGCTCGCGAGGCCGAGGTCGAGCTGAGCATCGACGACTTCAACCGGATCGGTGACAAGGTCCCCCACCTGGGCGACCTGAAGCCGTTCGGGCGCTACGTGATGAACGACGTCGACAAGATCGGTGGCATCCCGGTCGTCATGAAGGCGCTGCTCGATGCGGGGCTGATGCACGGCGACTGCCTCACCGTCACCGGAAGGACGATGGCCGAGAACCTCGACGCCCTGGCCCCGGCCTCGATCGATGGCGAGGTGATCCGCAAGCTCAGCGAGCCGATCCACAAGACCGGCGGCATCACGATCCTCAAGGGCTCGCTCGCCCCCGAGGGCGCCGTCGTGAAGTCGGCCGGTTTCGACGAGTCCGTGTTCACCGGCACCGCTCGGGTCTTCGACGGCGAGCGGGCAGCGATGGACGCGCTCGAGGCCGGCCGGATCGTGGCCGGTGACGTCGTGGTGATCCGCTACGAGGGCCCGAAGGGTGGCCCGGGAATGCGCGAGATGCTGGCGATCACGGGTGCCATCAAGGGCGCCGGCCTCGGCAAGGACGTCCTGCTGGTCACCGACGGCCGCTTCTCGGGTGGCACCACCGGGCTCTGCGTGGGCCACATCGCGCCCGAGGCGGCCGACGGCGGCCCGATCGCCTTCGTGCGCGACGGCGACCCGATCACCCTCGACGTGGCCAACCGGTCGCTCGACGTCGAGCTCGCCGACGGGTCCGACTCGTGGGAGGCGCGCAAGGACGGCTGGATCCCGAACCCGCCGAAGTACACGCGCGGCGTGCTCGGCAAGTACGCGAAGGTCGTGCAGTCCGCTGCCCACGGGGCGGTCTGCGGCTGACGTGGACCAGCGGATCAGCTTCCTCACTCTCGCGGTCGGCGACCTCGAGGCGACCAGGACGTTCTACCTCGACGGCCTCGGCTGGAGCGCGGAGCTGTACGTCCCCGACGAGGTGCTGATGATCCGCGCAGGCGAGCACCTGATGCTGTCGCTGTGGGCCGAGGCGGGGTTCGAGGCCGAGGTCGGTCCGGTACGCCGAGGCGAGGGCATCGTCCCGATCACGATCGCCCACAACGTGCGCACCGAGGAGGAGGTGGACGCGATCCTCGACCTCGCGCGCGCAGCCGGTGCCGACCCGGTGCAGCCGGGTCAGCGGCGGGACTGGGGCGGCTACACGGGCTACTTCGCCGATCCCGACGGGTTCCGCTGGGAGATCGCCGTCAACTCGGCCATGGAGCACCTGGTGATCCCGGAGGACTGACCGGAAACTCCCGGAAACGGGCAACGCCGCGCCGGGCGATTCTGCGCCCGTACGCTTTCCGCGATGTCTGTGCCGAACGGCGACCGTCAAGGTCCCCAGATCTTCCTCGTGCTGCTGGCCCTGGTCGGCTTCCTCGCGCTGGTCGGGGGCGTCTCGCACCTCGACGACGGCGGCCACCCGCGTGGCGAGGTCGTGCCGCACGCACCCGTACTGCCCGCACCGCCGGTCGCGGGTGGGCTGCGGGCGCCGGCGGCCGCGACGCCGCCGGCCGCTGCACCTGCAGCGATTCCCGAGCTCCCCGGCGGTGGCCGCCGGATCTTCGCCGACGGCCGGTTCCTCGTCGCCTACTACGGGACCGCCGGCACGGGCTCGCTCGGCGTGCTCGGTGAGGACACCCCGGAGAAGATCATGCCGCGCCTGTTGCGTGCCGCCGCTCCGTTCGGGCGCGACGGCCGCACGGTGCAACCGGTCTTCGAGCTGATCGTCACCGTGGCGCACGCCAGTCCGACGAAGACCGGCACCTACAGCTCCAACATCCCCCGCGCGGCGGTGCAGCGCTACATCGACGCGGCGCACGCGCACGGCGCGCTGCTGGTCCTCGACCTGCAGCCCGGTCGCGCCGACTTCCTCGACGTCGCGAAGAGCTGGCGGTGGGCGCTCCGCGATCCGTGGGTCGGGCTGGCCCTCGACCCGGAGTGGCGGATGGGCCCGCACGGCGTGCCCGGGCGCCGGGTCGGCTCGGTGTCGGCCGCGGAGGTCAACCGCGTCTCGGCCTGGCTCGAGGACCTCACGGCCGCCGAAGGGTTGCCGGAGAAGGTCTTCATGCTGCACCAGTTCCGCATCGACATGATCCGGCACATCGAACGAGTCCGTGACCGCGACGATCTCGCCCTGGTCCAGCACGTCGACGGGTTCGGCACTCCGCAGCAGAAGCTCGCCACCTTCCACGCCGTGATCCGCCCGCGGCAGTTCGCCCTGGGGTTCAAGCTGTTCTACGACGAGGACGTCCACCGGATGCGTCCGGCGCAGGTGCTCGCCATCCGGCCACGGGTCTCGTTCGTCAGCTTCCAGTAGCACGGAAATGCCGAGCCTCACCGGCGACCGCCCGCCTACGATGCGCCGGTGAGCGAGCCGCGGACCAACGAGCACGGACAGCCGATCGGTCGCGCCGTCCAGTGGAGACCGCGGCCGGAGGTCAGGCCCGTGACGCTGGTCGGACACTGGTCGCGCATCGAACCGGTCGCCGCTCACCACCTGCCGCAGCTGTACGACGCCCTGGTCCAGCGCTCGCCGGCCAGCATCTGGACCTACCTCGCGGTCGGCCCGTTCGCCGAGCCCACCGGCCTCGACGCGTGGCTGCGCGACCTGAACGACGACCCGGGAGCCGTTCCGCACACGATCTGCACCTCTGCGGGCCGCGCGGTCGGCGTCGCGTCGTACCTGCGGCTGGACCACCTCAACGGCTCGGCCGAGGTCGGCGGGATCGCGCTGTCGGCCGAGCTGCAACGGACCACGGCGGCGACCGAGTCGATGTACCTGATGATGCGTCACGTCTTCGACGACCTCGGCTACCGTCGCTACGAGTGGAAGTGCGACTCGCTCAACGAGCCGTCACGACGAGCGGCTGCGCGGCTGGGCTTCACCTACGAGGGCACCTTCCGCAACGCGCTGGTCTACAAGGACCGCAACCGGGACACCGATTGGTTCTCGATCACGGACGCGGAGTGGCCGGGGGTCCGCAGTGCCCTCGAGGCCTGGCTGGACCCGGCCAACTTCGACGACGAAGGGCAGCAGCGAACGTCGCTCCGCGGCTGAGACTCACCGGGCGAGCTCGCCGGCGGACCACTTGGCGCCGGCTGCCGACGACGCGACGTCCACGGCCGCGCGCACCGACCCCTCCGCCAGCTGGTGGGCGTGCGCGTGGCCCCAGGCCTGCCCGGCGGCGTTGTTGCGCTGGTCGACGGCCGTGTCGCGCAACCGGGTGCTGCCGCGCTCCTGTGCGTCGGCGACGGCGGTCGCCACGTGGATCCCGTGCCGGCCCGTGATCACGGCCTGCCAGGTGAAGTGGCGTACGGCGTTCTGCCGCCCGGGCTTCCCCGAGCCGTGCCGTGCCGCGACGACCAGCGCCGCGGCGCTGGTCGCCAGCACGTCGAGCGCCTCGGTGGGGCTGGCGCCTGCCTGCCGGGCCGCGCGGTACAACCGCGGAGCCCCGACCGACGCATTCCTCGCGGTCGCCACCAGGGTGCCGAACCGTCGCCGCGGCGCTGACATGGATCCACTCTCGCACGCACCGCGAGCGCCACCATCCAAGATGTCTGTCCCAGATCATGGGATCGCTGGCAGACTGAGTTGAGCGCGGAGACGCGCGAGGGGCATCATGTCCGCATGCGTCTGGAGATTCTCGTACGCACGCGACGCGTGAGCTGAGGCCACCACCCTCTGCGCCCACGCGTCGACCCCTCGCTGCCGTTCCCGGCCGAGGGGTTTTTTGTTGGACCGAACTACTCGACAGGCAACACGATGAGGAAGCCATGACTGAGGCCACCACCGGGACACAGGTCACCGGTGCCCAGAGCCTGATCAAGTCGCTGGAGAGCGCGGGCGTCGAGAACATCTTCGGCATCCCCGGCGGCGCCATCCTCCCGGCGTACGACCCGCTCTTCGACTCCCGGATCCGGCACATCCTCGTGCGCCACGAGCAGGGCGCCGGTCACGCGGCGCAGGGCTATGCGGCCGCGACCGGCAAGGTCGGCGTCTGCATGGCGACCAGCGGACCGGGCGCGACGAACCTGGTCACCCCGCTCGCGGACGCGTTCATGGACTCGGTGCCGCTGGTGGCGGTCACCGGCCAGGTCGGGGCTGCCCAGATCGGCACTGATGCGTTCCAGGAGGCCGACATCCGCGGCATCACGATGCCGATCACCAAGCACAACTTCCTGGTCACCGACCCGGCCGACATCCCGCGCACCGTGGCCGAGGCCTTCTACCTTGCCTCGACCGGTCGTCCCGGGCCCGTCCTGGTCGACGTGGCGAAGTCGGCGCTGCAGGCGATGACGGAGTTCGTCTGGCCCACCGAGCTCAACCTCCCCGGCTACCGCCCCGTGACCCGGCCGCACGCCAAGCAGATCCGCGAGGCGACCCGGCTGATGCTCGAGGCGCGCAAGCCGGTGCTCTACGTCGGTGGCGGCGTCATCCGTGCACGCGCCAGCCAGGAGCTGCGGGTGCTCGCGGAGATGACCGGCATCCCGGTGGTGACCACGCTGATGGCGCGGGGCGCCTTCCCCGACAGCCACCCGCAGCACCTCGGCATGCCCGGGATGCACGGCACCGTGGCGGCGGTCGCGGGCCTGCAGAAGAGTGACCTGATCATCAGCCTGGGCGCGCGGTTCGACGACCGGGTGACCGGGGCGCTGGACTCCTTCGCGCCCGGTGCGAAGGTGATCCACGCCGACATCGACCCCGCGGAGATCGGCAAGAACCGCATGGTCGACGTGCCGATCGTCGGTGACTGCCGCGAGGTCATCGCCGACCTGATCGTGGCGCTCCAGGCCGAGCAGGACTCCGGCAACACCGGCGACTACGAGGGCTGGGTCAAGATGCTCGCCGGCGTGAAGCAGCGCTACCCGCTCGGCTACGACACCTCCGAGGACGGCCTTGCTCCGCAGTACGTCCTCGAGCGCCTCGGCCAGATCAGTGGTCCGGACTCGATCTACGTGGCGGGGGTCGGCCAGCACCAGATGTGGGCGACCCACTACGTCGGCTTCGAGAAGCCGAACACGTGGATCAACTCCGGCGGTCTCGGCACGATGGGCTTCGCCGTGCCGGCCGCGATGGGGGCCAAGGTGGGCCGGCCCGACACGACCGTGTGGGCGGTGGACGGCGACGGCTGCTTCCAGATGACCAACCAGGAGCTCGCGACCTGCACGATCGAGGGCATCCCGATCAAGGTCGCGATCATCAACAACGAGTCGCTCGGCATGGTCCGGCAGTGGCAGACGCTGTTCTACGAGGGCCGCTACTCCAACACCGACCTGCACACGGGAGCGAGCCGCCGGATCCCCGACTTCGTCAAGCTCGCCGACGCGTACGGCGCGGTCGGGCTCTCGTGCGACAACGCCACCGACGTCGACGCGACCATCAAGAAGGCGATGGAGATCGACGACGTCCCGGTCGTGGTCGACTTCCGGGTGCACCGCGACGCGATGGTGTGGCCGATGGTGGCCGCGGGCACGTCGAACGACGACATCAAGTACGCCCGGGACCTGGCCCCCGAGTTCGAGGAGGACGACCTCTGATGAGTATTCACACTCTTTCGGTGCTTGTGGAGAACAAGCCCGGTGTCCTCGCCCGCATCGCCGGCCTGTTCAGCCGTCGCGGCTTCAACATCGACTCCCTGGCCGTGGGTCCGACCGAGCACCCCGAGATCTCCCGGATGACGATCGTGGTCAACGTCGAGGAGTCCCCGCTCGAGCAGGTCACCAAGCAGCTGAACAAGCTCGTCGAGGTGATCAAGATCGTCGAGCTGGAGGGTCGCGAGTCGATCGAGCGCGAGCTGCTCCTCGTCAAGGTCAAGGCCGACGTCGACAGCCGCTCGCAGGTGCTCGACGTGGTCCAGCTGTTCAAGGCCCGGGTCGTCGACGTCGCCACAGACGCGATCACCCTCGAGGTCACCGGCAACTCCGGCAAGCTCGCCGACT
The DNA here is from genome assembly GCF_054059435.1 of Marmoricola sp. URHA0025 HA25. NCBI lineage: Bacteria > Bacillati > Actinomycetota > Actinomycetes > Propionibacteriales > Nocardioidaceae > Marmoricola > Marmoricola sp. URHA0025 HA25. Next base: position 2,790,204 of record NZ_JBSSCD010000001.1, on the reverse strand, counting down.
TCCTCAAGGTCGTCGAGCCGTTCGGCATCCGCGAGCTGGTGCAGTCCGGCCTGGTCGCCATCGGCCGCGGCGGCCGCTCGATCAGCGAGCGCACCCTCAGGCCGGTCCCCGTGCCGGTGCCCAAGGCGGTCTGACCCGGCCGACCCGGCCGCTTCCCACCCGACGTACGACAAACGCGATCACCGCAACCAGAAGGAGAGCCCACCGTGGCTGAAATGTTCTACGACGACGACGCCGACCTGTCCCTGATCCAGGGCAAGCACGTCGCCGTGATCGGCTACGGCAGCCAGGGCCACGCCCATGCGCTGTCGCTGCGCGACTCGGGCGTCGACGTCCGCATCGGCCTGCAGCCGGGCTCGAAGAGCCGCGAGAAGGCAGAGGCCGAGGGCCTGCGCGTGCTGACCCCGGCCGAGGCGGTCGAAGAGGCCGACGTGATCGTGATCCTCGCGCCCGACCAGCACCAGCGGAAGCTGTACGCCGAGGAGATCGCTCCGGGCCTGACCCCGGGCGACACCCTGGTCTTCGGCCACGGCTTCAACATCCGCTTCGGCTACATCACGCCGCCCGAGGGTGTCGACGTCTTCATGGTCGCGCCCAAGGGTCCTGGCCATCTGGTCCGCCGCGAGTACGTCGACGGCCGGGGCGTCCCGGTGCTCGTCGCGGTCGAGAAGGACGCCTCCGGCAAGGCCTGGGACCTGGCGCTCTCCTACGCCAAGGGCATCGGCGGCCTGCGCGCCGGCGGCATCAGGACCACCTTCGCCGAGGAGACCGAGACCGACCTCTTCGGTGAGCAGGCAGTGCTGTGCGGCGGCGCCTCGCAGCTGGTGATGTACGGCTTCGAGGTGCTCACCGAGGCGGGCTACCAGCCCGAGGTCGCCTACTTCGAGTGCCTGCACGAGCTCAAGCTGATCGTCGACCTGATGTACGAGGGCGGCATCGCCAAGCAGCGCTGGTCGGTCTCCGACACCGCGGAGTACGGCGACTACGTCTCCGGCCCCCGGGTGATCACGCCCGACGTCAAGCAGAACATGGTCGAGGTGCTCGACGACATCAAGAGCGGCAAGTTCGCGCAGCGGTTCATCGACGACCAGGACGCCGGCGCCCCGGAGTTCAAGGCCCTGCGCGCCAAGGGTGAGGCGCACCCGATCGAGGGCACCGGCCGCGAGCTTCGCAAGCTGATGGCCTGGGTGAAGAGCCACGACTCCGACTACGTCGAGGGCACTGCCACGCGCTGACGTCGTGCCGGCAATTCACTATGCCAGTAGTGAAACTGCCGCTTCCCGTACGCGATCGCGTACGGGAAGCGGCAGTTCTGTTCGGGGAGTACGTCGTGCCAGGGTCTACTTCACCTCGGACCGCATGATCATCTTCAGGCCGACCGCCATCGGGATGACCAGCCAGACCAGCCCGGTGACGCCGAGGTGGGCCCAGTCCGCTGCGCTCGGGTCGCCGTTGAACAACGCGCCCTGGGCGTAGTTGAAGTCGATCCAGGGCCAGGTGTCCTTGAACCACGCCTGGGCGTTCGCCAGCACCATGAACAGCGCCGGCATGATGAAGGAGATCACGAAGTAGCCGACGATCGCCGCGGGCGAGTTCCGCAGCACGATCCCGAGCATCAGCCCTGCCAGCATGCCGAGCACGTTGCCGAGGATGATCAGCCCGAAGTTCAGCACGGAGATGTCCCAGACCGTGTCGACACCGGCGATGGCAGAGCCGGCGATGTTGCCGACCGCACCGACGGCGAGTGCCACGAACATCGACACGACCGCGACGGTCAGGGTGGCCAGCGCCTTGGCGGCGATCACCCGGCCGCGGTGGGGGACGAGCGTGAAGGTGGTGAGGCCGCTGCGCTGGCTCCACTCGCCGGTGACCGAGAGGATCGCCACCATCGGCAGGATCACTGCCATCGGGTAGCCGATCGCGCCGGCGAAGGCGTCCTGGGTGAGCTCGTCGTTGGGAGCGAACAGCAGCGTCGCAATGGTGGCGACCACCGCGGTGATGCCGATGCTCGTCATCAGCCAGAAGCCGGAACGCGTGTCGAACATCTTGCGCAGCTCGACGCCGACGATGCGGCTCATGGGGATCGGCTGGATCGTGCGGGACTCGCGCGGGACGGGTCGCGTCGCCGCCGGGGCCTCGAGGGTCGTGGTACTCATGCTGCTGCTCCTTCTCGCTGGGTCTCGGCGGTGAGCTCGAGGAACATCTCCTCGAGGCCGGCGCTGTCCGCCGTCCTGAGCTCGGTGAGGGCGATGCCGGCCGCGAGCGCGACCTGCCCCACCCGGGTGGGATCTGCGTCGGTGTGCACCGCACCGTCGGGGTTGATCGTGACGGTGGCACCGGCGTTCTGGAGGGCACGGCCGAGGACGACGTGCTCCGCGGCCCGTACGACGGTCCCGGCGGCGTCGAGCAGTTCGGCCTTGGTGCCCTGCGCGACGATCCGTCCGTTGCCGATCACGACGATGTCGTCGGCGATGACCTCGATCTCGTGGAGCAGGTGCGAGGAGAGCAGCACGGTGCCGCCCTTGTCGGCGTACTCCCGGAGCAGGTCGCGCATCCACCGGATGCCCGCCGGGTCGAGCCCGTTGGCGGGCTCGTCGAGGATCAGGACCTCCGGGTCGCCGATCAGCGCGGTCGCGATGCCGAGGCGCTGGCGCATCCCGAGCGAGTAGTTGCGCACCCGCCGGTCGGCCTCGGCGCCGGTCAGGCTGACCTTGTGCAGCATCTGCTCGACGCTCGCCTTGGGCAGCCCCATGGTGCGCTGGGCGATCGTGAGGATCTCCCGGCCGGTGCGACCCGCGTGCTGAGCAGAGGCGTCGAGGAGGACGCCGACCTCCAGGCCGGGGTTCGGCAGGTCGGCGAACGGCCGCCCGTCGATGAGCGCCCGCCCGGTGGTCGGAGTGGTCAGGCCGACCATGACGCGCATGGTGGTCGACTTGCCGGCGCCGTTGGGGCCGAGGAAGCCGGTGACCCGTCCTGAGCGCGCGGTGAAGGAGACGTCGTCGACGGCCGTGAACCGGCCGTACTTCACGCTGAGAGATTCGATGGTGATCATGAGTGGAAGCCTCGCCGTCCCGGCCGATCACCACATCGGGGACAACGCCGGACTCACCCCTGAGCGGACCCTGAGCCGACCCCGGGGGAGTGGAACAAATCCGGGTCGGTTGCCTGTTCAACCATCATGCGTATCGAGATCTGGAGCGACGTCGTCTGCCCGTGGTGCTACATCGGCAAGCGCCGGCTGGAGTCTGCACTAGCGTCCTTCGACCACGCGGGCGACGTCGAGATCGTCTGGCGGTCCTTCGAGCTGGACCCGTCAGCGCCCAAGGACCCGGTCGAGACCGTTGCCGAGGCCCTCGGCCGCAAGTACGGCGGCGGGCCCGAGGCCGGACGCCAGATGGTGGACCGCGTCGAGGCCGTCGCGGCCGAGGAGGGCCTGCTCTTCCGCCACCACCAGTCGCTGCGCGTGAACACCGTCGACGCGCACCGGGTGCTGCACCTGGCCCTGGAGACCGGCGGCCCGCAGCTCCAGGGCCGGCTCAAGGAGGCGCTGCTCTCGGCGTACTTCGTGGAGACCGAGAACGTCGCCGACCACGACACGCTGCTCCGGATCGCTGCCGGCCTCGGTCTCGACGAGGTCCGGGTGAAGGAGGTCCTGGCCGGCGACGAGTACGCCGATGCCGTGGAGGCCGACGTCCGCGAGGCGGTCTCGCTCGGTGCGACCGGCGTGCCGTTCTACGTGGTCGACCGCAAGTACGGGATCGCGGGCGCCCAGCCCAGCGAGGTCTTCGCCCAGGTCCTCGAGAAGGCATGGTCGGAGAGCCATCCCGCACTCGACCTCGTCGGCGGAGCCGACGCGTGCGGGCCCGACGGCTGCGCTGTCTGACCGGGGTCTCGACTGAGGGCTTCCCTCGCTGCTCGATCAGGGTCAACGTTTTGCATGGCCATGCATTGTCATGCATACTTCTCGGGTGTCCAAGGTCCTCACCTCACTCCCGGTCGGCGAGCGCGTCGGCATCGCCTTCTCGGGCGGTCTCGACACCTCGGTGGCGGTCGCCTGGATGCGCCAGAAGGGCGCGGTGCCCTGCACCTACACCGCCGACATCGGCCAGTACGACGAGCCGGACATCGCCTCGGTGCCGAGCCGAGCGGGTGAGTACGGCGCGGAGATCGCCCGCCTCGTCGACTGCAAGGCGCAGCTCGTCGAGGAGGGCCTCGCCGCGATGGCGTGCGGGGCGTTCCACATCCGCAGCGGCGGTCGCGCGTACTTCAACACCACGCCGCTCGGGCGCGCGGTCACCGGCACGATGCTGGTGCGCGCCATGCACGAGGACGGCGTCGACATCTGGGGCGACGGCTCGACGTTCAAGGGCAACGACATCGAGCGGTTCTACCGCTACGGCCTGATGGCGAACCCCGCGCTGAGGATCTACAAGCCGTGGCTCGACGCCGACTTCGTCGCCGAGCTCGGCGGCCGCGCCGAGATGAGCCAGTGGCTCATCGAGCACCGGTTGCCCTACCGCGACTCCCAGGAGAAGGCGTACTCCACGGACGCCAACATCTGGGGCGCGACCCACGAGGCAAAGACGCTGGAGCACCTCGACGTGTCGCTGGAGACCGTCGAGCCGATCATGGGCGTGAAGTTCTGGGACCCGGCCGTCGAGATCGCCACCGAGCACATCACCGTCGAGTTCCGCGCAGGTCGCCCGGTGGCGATCAACGGGACGACGTACGACCACGACCCGGTCGCGCTGGTCCAGGCGGCCAACGCGATCGGCGGGCGCCACGGCCTCGGCATGTCCGACCAGATCGAGAACCGGATCATCGAGGCGAAGTCGCGGGGCATCTACGAGGCGCCCGGCATGGCGCTGCTCTGGATCGCCTACGAGCGGTTGCTCAACGCCATCCACAACGAGGACACGATCGCGAGCTACCACGCCGAGGGTCGCCGGCTCGGCCGGCTGCTCTACGAGGGCCGCTGGCTCGACCCGCAGGCGCTGATGCTGCGCGAGGCCATCCAGCGCTGGATCGCCTCGCTGGTCACCGGGGAGGTGACGCTGCGGCTGCGTCGCGGCGAGGACTACACGGTCCTGCGCACGGAAGGCCCGGCCTTCTCCTACCACCCCGAGAAGCTGTCGATGGAGCGCACCGAGAACGCCGCCTTCGGCCCGACCGACCGGATCGGCCAGCTCACCATGCGCAACCTGGACATCGCCGACTCGCGCGAGAAGCTCGAGCTCTACGCGGCACAGCCGATGGAGCAGGGTCAGGTCCGGGTGGAGCACGGCATCCTGTACGGCGAGCTGCCGCCCGGCGGCTTCGACCAGATCACCTTCAACGAGTCGCTGACCGGTGACGAGGAGGCCGCCCTCGAGGAGGCGGCCATGGAGTTCGGCACCGACTGACCGCCCGGAGCTCGTTGCCGGCCTGAAATGAGCTTCCTCGTCCGGGCGGGCGGCGGAAGACTGCGTGCCGTGACCCTCGCCGCAGCCCAGGCCGGAGACCACGACGCGTTCGCCGAGCTGGTTGCGCCCCATCGCCACGAGCTCCGGGTGCACTGCTACCGGATGCTCGGCTCGGCCGACGACGCCGACGACGCGGTGCAGGAGACCCTGGTGGCGTCCTGGCGGGGGATCGGCGGGTTCGAGCAGCGCAGCTCGCTGCGCGCCTGGCTCTACCGGATCGCCACCAACGTCTGCCTGCGAATGGCCGACCAGCGCAAGCGCCGGATCCTCTCCTGGGACCACGGCCCCGCGCGGTCGCCCGACGACGACCTCGGCATGCCCGAGCCCGGACCATGGCTCGAGCCGTGGACCGATCCGGACGCGGCGTACGAGCGCAAGGAGACCATCGGGCTCGCCTTCGTCGCGGCCCTCCAGCACCTTCCGCCGAACCAGCGGGCGGTGCTGATCCTGCGCGACGTGCTCGACTTCTCCGCGGCCGAGGTCGCCGACCAGCTGGACACCTCGGTCGCGTCGGTCACCAGCGCGCTGCAGCGCGCCCGGCAGGGCGTCGAGGCGCGGGTGCCGGACCGCGAGCAGTCCTCGGTCGGCGTGGCCGAGATCGAGAATGCGGTGGTCACGGCCTTCGTCGATGCCTTCGAGCGCCGCGACGTCGACGCCCTGGTCAGCCTGCTCGCCGAGGACGTCCGGTTCACGATGCCGCCCCTTCCCACCTGGTTCGACGGGCGCGAGGACGTCGGGGGCTTCTTCGCACGCAGGGTCTTCGCGACGCCATGGCGCGCGCGGCCCGTCCAGGTCAACGGCCAGCCGGCGCTCGCCTGCTACCAGGAGGTGGACGGCGAGCTCCGGCTCAGCGCCCTGAACGTGCTCACGATCGCAGGAGGCCGGATCAGCTGGATCGCGTCGTTCCTCGACCCGAAGTGCCTCGGACGCCTCGGGCTGCCCGCGAGCCTCTGACCCACCCGGCGAGCCTGTCGAGACCTCCGGCAGCAAGGAAGTTCTCCGGGACCGATGAGTCCGTGCGTCCGCGTGTCTCTCAACGGGTGCAGCCATCGACCCGACTACGAAGGAGCACCCCATGGGATCCCTGATCGTCACCAACATCGTCTCGCTCGACGGCTTCGACCGCGACGCCGAGGGCAGCCCGCTGGCCCTGAACATGGACGGCGCGTTCGACTCCTACAACCTCGAACGGATCCGCGGCGCCGCCGCCGTCCTGCTCGGCGCCACGTCGTACCAGATGTTCAGCTCGTTCTGGCCGTTCGTCGCGGACGCGCCCGACGACCCGGCCAACCCGGCACTGAGCCCGACCAACCGGGAGTTCAGCCGGATCTACAACCAGGTCCCGAAGATCCTGGTCAGCGACGGATTCGAGCCGGCCCACGAGAACCCCTGGACCGCCACGACCACCCGGGTACGCCGCGCCGACGTGGCGGCGTGGATCGGGGAGCAGCGCCGGAGCGACGACGGCGACCTCGTCGTGTTCGCCAGTCGCACCACCTGGAACGGGTTGCTGCGAGACGGGCTCGTCGACGAGGTCCACCTGGTCGTCAGCCCCCGGACGCTCGGCGCGGGTGGCGCGGTCTTCGACGATCCGGTCGAGCTGCGCCTGCTGGGCGCGCGGGCACTCGACGGCTCGGACAATGTGCTGCTGCGCTACGCGCCGAGAGGCACCTGAGCCGCTGGTCCAGTCAGGATGTCCACAGCAGGCCGCGGCGTCTGTGGACATCGGGGCTTTCCTGTGGACGACGGCAGCAGAACTGTGGAGAACGCGCCGTCGATCGCGAATTCGCCGAAATAGCAGGCGAAAGGCCTTGCCACGGCAGGTCGCGGACCCGTAGACATCTCCTACGCGATCCCCTCGGGGAGAGCGGGATCGGATCGAAGTGAGGACCTTCCGGAGGGGCAACCTTCCGGAGCCGGCAAGGTGACAGCCGGTGGGTCGGAGCGTAGGTCCGGTCGACTGGAAAGTCACCGTGCTCCGGTCACCCAGAAGGGCCCAGCAACTCATACTTGCTGGGCCCTTCGCCTATGTCGGGCCGGGTGTCAGGCGGATCCTCAGGTCCGGCTCGCCGCCGGCTTGCCGTCCCAGGCCATCCGCCAGTGCCGGCCGACCTCGACGAGCCGGACCGTTTCGTCGACCGCGTGGGTGCCGCCGTCGTCGGTGATGGTCGCCTTCACCTGCACGGTTCCCGTGCCGGTGCCGAAGTGCGGCGTGCCGACGCTGATCGTGTCCAGGTGGGCGCTCCTGTCCTCGCCGAGCACCGCCTGGCACTCCTCGCGGGTCTTCGGGGCCGGCGGGGCGACGACGGGCGCCAGCTCGTCACAGGCCCTGCCCTGGCCGCTCTCCGCCGAGACCAGCAGCCTGAAGCCGCGGCGCACGTCGCTCCTGGCGGCGTCGGCAGAGGCGACGTGCGCGTGGCGGTAGATCCGCACGCCCCCGTACGCCGCCCCGCCGAGCAGCGCGACGCAGGCCGCGGCGACCACGAGGCCGACCAGGGGCCGGCCGACGGAGGCGGGCACCGGCTCGGCGACCGAAAGTCCGCGCTCGGTGTCGGTGATGACGCGGTCGCAGGCGAGGCAGAAGGTCGCAGTGGGCCTGATCGGCTCGGAGCAGTGGGGACAGGGCACGGTTTGCACACCGGCACGATGCCATCCCGCAGGTGCCGGACAGCCCACCTTCAGGACATCCTCAGCCTGGTCCTACGAACTTCTTCGCCGACGCGTGACGGGCACCACCCGGCGGCACGCCAGGGCGCGGAATCCCCGCGGGGGCGCCGGGCCGGTCCGGTAGAGTCGGCGAGGGCACAACGTCGTGCGCGGCGGGCCGTCCGCAACCCGAAACGGCCCGCTCTTCGTGCCGACTTCGCAACCTGAAGGATCTGACGTGAGCAAGCCCGTCGTACTCATCGCTGAGGAGCTCAGCCCCGCCACCGTCGAGGCTCTCGGCCCCGACTTCGAGATCCGGCACTGCAACGGCGCCGACCGCGCCGAGCTGCTCGCGGCGATCGCCGACGTCGACGCGATCCTGGTGCGCTCGGCGACCAAGGTGGACGCCGAGGCCCTGTCCGCGGCGAAGAAGCTGAAGGTGATCGCCCGCGCCGGCGTCGGGCTGGACAACGTCGACGTGAAGGCCGCCACCCAGAGCGGCGTGATGGTCGTGAACGCCCCGACCTCCAACATCACCTCGGCCGCCGAGCTGGCGGTCGCCCTCATGCTGGCCGCGGCCCGCCACATCAGCCCGGCGCACGCGGCGCTGCGCAACGGCGAGTGGAAGCGGTCGAAGTACACCGGCATCGAGCTGTACGAGAAGACCGTCGGCATCGTCGGGCTGGGCCGCATCGGCGTGCTCGTCGCCCAACGGCTCTCCGCCTTCGGCATGAACGTGATCGCCTACGACCCCTACGTGCAGGCCGGCCGCGCGGCCCAGATGGGCGTGCGGATGGTCACGCTCGACGAGCTGCTCGCCGAGGCGGACTTCATCAGCGTCCACCTGCCCAAGACGGCCGAGACGGTCGGCCTGATCGGCGCCGAGGAGCTCGCCAAGGCGAAGCCCAGCCTGGTGCTGGTCAACGCGGCCCGCGGCGGCATCGTCGACGAGGCCGCCCTGTACGACGCGCTGAAGACCGGCCAGATCGCCGCGGCCGGGGTCGACGTGTTCGCCAAGGAGCCGTGCACCGACTCGCCGCTGTTCGAGCTCGAGAACGTCGTGGCCACCCCGCACCTCGGTGCCTCCACCGACGAGGCCCAGGAGAAGGCCGGCATCGCGGTCGCTCGCTCGGTGCGGCTGGCGCTGGGCGGCGAGCTGGTGCCGGATGCGGTCAACGTGCAGGGCGGCGTGATCGCCGAGGACGTGCGCCCCGGCATCCCGCTGACCGAGAAGCTCGGCCGGATCTTCACCTCGCTGGCCGGCGAGGTGGCCCAGTCGATCGACGTCGAGGTGCGCGGGGAGATCACCGAGCACGACGTGAAGGTGCTCGAGCTCGCGGCCCTCAAGGGCGTGTTCGCCGACATCGTCGAGGACCAGGTGTCCTACGTGAACGCGCCGCTGCTCGCGGCCGAGCGGGGCACCGCCGTACGCCTGGTCACCGACCCGGACAGCCCCGACCACCGCAACCTGATCACGATCCGCGGCACGCTCGCCGACGGGTCGCAGTCGTCGGTGTCCGGCACGCTGATCGGGATCAACCGGCGCGAGCGGCTCGTCGAGGTCGACGGCTTCCTGGTCGACCTCGAGCCGACCGACCACCTGGCGTTCTTCCGCTACGAGGACCGTCCGGGCATGGTCGGCACGGTCGGCCAGATCCTCGGCGAGGCCGGCGTGAACATCGCCGGCATGCAGGTCTCGCGCGACGCCAAGGGCGGCAAGGCGCTCGTGGCGCTGTCGGTCGACTCCGCGATCGCGCCGGAGGTGCTGGACACGATCCAGGCGTCGATCAATGCCGACTCGGTGCGCGGCGTCGACCTGACCGCCTGAGCCTCAGGCCACCAGCGTCGGCGCGGACCGCTTCGTGGTGGCCGACCCGCTCGGCGCATCGCGCCAGGCGGCGGCGATGCGCGCGATCGCGTCCTCGAGCACCTGCGGTGGCCCGGTGAAGGGGATCCGCAGGAACCTGTCGAGCCCGCCCTCCGGGGCGAACGCCGGGCCGGGCACGATGAGCACGTCGCGGCCCGCGGCGTAGGGCACCAGGTCGGAGGAGTGGGCGCGGTCGTCGGGCAGCTCGCACCACAGGCTCAGGCCGCCGGAGGGCTGCCGGACCTTCCACTCGGGCAGGTGCTCGGCGAGCGCGGCGACCGCCGCGTCGCGGGACTGCCTCAGCTGGTCGCGCCGGTGCTGGAGCAGGCCCGCTCCGGTGCGGATCAGGTCCACCGCGACGAGCTGCTCGAGCAGCGGCGTCCCGAGGTCAAGGCTGAGCCGGGCACGGAAGAGGGGGTCGACCAGCTCCTGGGGTGCGCGGACCCAGCCCACCCGCAGCCCGCCCCAGAACGGCTTGCTGAGCGAGCCGACGGTGACCGCGTCGGCCGAGTACGCCGCGAACGGTGCGGGCATCTGCTGGCCGTCGAGAGGGAGGTCGACCATCGACTCGTCGATCACCGGGCGGGTGCCGGCCCGGGCAAAGGCGTGCGCGACCCGCCCCCGGCTGGCGTCCGGCATCAGGTGGCCGGTCGGGTTGTGGAAGTCGGGGATCAGCATCGCGAGGGTCGGGCTCACCTGCCGGGCCACGTCGACGAGGCCGTCGACGTGCGGGTCGTCGCGGCCGACGTCGCTGCTGACCAGCCTCGCGCCGCTGTGCCGCATCGTCGCGATCGCGTTCGGGTAGGTCGGGTTCTCGATCAGCACCCTGCTGCCGCGCTTCACCAGCGCCCGCGCGACGATCGCCAGTCCGGACAGCGCACCCGGCACGATCATGATCTGCTCCGGTGTGGTGGGGAGCCCGCGGGCGGCGTACCGGTCGGCGACGGCCTCCTTCAGGAGCGGCAGTCCCGAGGGGTAGTAGCCGGTGCCGGAGAGGTACTGGGGCAGCTCGGCGACCGCGCGCTGGTAGGTCGCCAGCAGGCCGGGACCGGGCACGGGCGCCGCGCAGGTGAGGTCGAGCTTGCCGGGGGGGAAGTCGCCCGGGGGAAGCAGGTGGTCGCCGCGGAGCCCGCGCGAGGCGGGCAGGCTGGCGACGCTCCCCGACCCCTGCCGCGACACGATGAAACCCCGCTCGCGCAGGTGCGCGTAGGCGCGCGCGACGGTCGTGCGGCTCACCCCGAGTGCGTCGGTGAGCTCCCGCTCGCTCGGCAGCCGGACGCCGGAGGGGATCCGGCCGTCGGTGATCAGGATCCGCAGCCCCTCCGCGAGCCCCTGGTAGGCCGGGCTCCGGTCGAAGTCACCGACGAGGCTGGCGACGCGGGAGGCGGACAGCACGCGTTCGTTCATGCAGGCCAGTGAATCACGATTGGCTATTGGAGACCAGTCCAGTCTGCGGTGGACTGGTCCCATGCCCGGAGCCTTCGACCCCACCGCCCGCCTCGGCACCCCCTCCCCGGGGCGCCCGCCCCGCACTCGCCGGCCGCGCTCTCAGCCGGCCGTCCGGCGCGACCTCGCCCGGCTGGGTCCGGTCGCCCAGCTGCGAGCCGGCCGCCTGACGCGCCGGTTCACCCAGCTGGTCGTGGGCCTCGTGCTCTACGGGATGACGATGGCGATGGTCATCCGCGCCACGCTGGGCAACGACCCGTGGGACGTGCTCCACCAGGGGATGGCCAAGCACCTGCCGATCACCTTCGGCACGGCCGTCATCCTGATGAGCGGCGTCGTGCTCCTCGGCTGGATCCCGCTCCGGCAGCTGCCCGGTGTCGGGACGATCCTGAACTCCGTGCTGATCGGGCTCTCCGCCGACTTCTTCCTGGGTGCCATCGAGGTGCCGGGGTCCGTCCCGGGCCGGTTCGCGCTGATGGTCGCGGGCGTGTTCCTCAACGCCGTCGCGACCGCGCTCTACATCGGCTCCCAGCTCGGCCCGGGGCCGCGCGACGGCCTGATGACCGGCCTGCACCGGCGCACCGGCATCTCGATCCGGCTCGTGCGGACCTCGATCGAGGTCAGCGTGGTGGCCGTCGGCTGGATGCTCGGCGGTGTCGTGGGCCTCGGCACGATCGTGTACGCCGTGGCGATCGGCCCGCTCGTCCAGTGGTTGCTGCCGCTGGCGATCGTCGAGCTGCCGGAGCGCCGGCAGGTCCCGCCTCGCGCTGAGCCGGCCGCGGCCGTGCCTGACCCGTCCGCAGCGGAGGTTGCCGCCTAGTTCCTCGTCGCGATGAGCGCCGAGGCATCGGGCGCCACCATCACCTCGACGGAGGTGAACCGCTCGTCGATCAGCCAGCTCTCGCGGAGGGCGTCGACGCGACCGGCGGTGATCGGCGGCCAGACCTCGCACGGCGTGAAGTCGTCCATCACGACGATCCCACCGGGCTCGACCAGGTCGACGACCGAGTCGACGGAGGCGTCCTCGGGGGAGGAGGCGTCGAGGAACAGCAGCGAGTAGGGGCCCTTGTTGAGCAGCGTCGACCAGTCCGCGGCGAGCACCTCGACCTGGGGGTCGTGCTCGAAGATGTCCTGGGCGGCGACCGCGAGCTTCTCGTCGAGCTCGGCGGACAGGATCGTCGCGCCGGCCCGGACGCCGGACCGCAGCCACGCCGTACCGACGCCGCAGCCGGTGCCGAACTCCGCCAGGGTGCCCTGTCGGGTCGCGGCCAGCGCAGCGAGCAGCCGGCCGGTCTCGTTGCGGCAGAACGACACGTAGCCCGCTCGCCGGGACACGTCGAACGCCCGTGCCACGATCGGCGGCAGGTCCGGGGGAGCGCTCATGTCGTGAGTCTTGCAAATGCCCACGCGGCGTCCACGGATCCCGGCGAAGTCTCGGATGGTGGGACATGTCTCCCAAACTCGGGGCGCCGACAGGTCAGCCGTTCTACTCTTGGCGGACCATGCGGAGGAACTTCGTACTCATTTGCCGCCGTGGCGAGGCCTTTTAAGTAGGGCCACCTCGCCGCGGAGTCCGGCGTTCCCGCCATTCGGCCTTACGAATCCTCCGCGAGCGAGTCGGCACGGCACCATCCCCGCTTGGTCTCTCGAACTCCTCGATCACGAGTCGAGTCTCGACGGAGGGCATCCATCCCGTCCGACGAAACCGCATGCCTCGAGAGAACGTAGGAACAGACATGTACGAGATGTACCCCGAATGGGGCCCCGCCCGGAACAACCCCGACGACCCGTCCTCGCACCAGGCCGTCCAGGCGGCGCTTGACCTGCGAGACAACGGTGGCGAGCGCCCGGACGACAACTAGCCTCGATCGCATGCCCACCGCACCCCCGCAGGGGAACCAGTCGCTCAAGCTCGCCGTGATCCCGGGCGACGGGATCGGGCCGGAGGTCACCGCCGAGGCCCTCAAGGTGCTCGAGGCGGTCACGCCTGCCCAGGTGAAGTTCGAGCCGACACGCTACGACCTCGGGGCCGAGCGCTACCTGGCGACCGGTGAGGTGCTCCCGGACTCGGTGCTCGCCGAGATCCGCCAGCACGACGCGATCCTGCTCGGAGCGGTGGGCGGAAAGCCCAACGACCCGAACCTGCCGCCGGGCATCCTCGAGCGCGGGCTCCTGCTGCGCCTGCGCTTCGAGCTCGACCACTACGTGAACCTGCGGCCGTCCCGGATCTTCCCGGGTGCGGTGTCGCCCCTGGCCGATCCCGGCGAGGTCGACTTCGTCGTCGTCCGCGAGGGCACCGAGGGTCCGTACACCGGAAACGGCGGCGCGCTGCGCGTCGGTACGCCGCACGAGGTCGCCACCGAGGTCTCGGTGAACACGGCGTTCGGCGTCGAGCGGGTCGTGCGCGACGCCTTCGCCCGCGCCCGGAAGCGGCCGCGCCGCAAGCTGACGTTGGTCCACAAGACCAACGTGCTGGTGCACGCCGGCTCGGTGTGGTGGCGGATCTTCTCCGACGTCGCGCGGGAGTTCCCGGACGTGACCACCGACTACATGCACGTCGACGCCACCATGATCCACCTGACCACGAACCCCTCGCGCTTCGACGTGATCGTCACCGACAACCTCTTCGGCGACATCGTCACCGACCTCGCTGCGGCGGTCACCGGTGGCATCGGCCTGGCGGCGAGCGGGAACGTCAACCCCGACCGGACCGCCCCGTCGATGTTCGAGCCGGTCCACGGCTCCGCCCCCGACATCGCCGGACAGCAGCTGGCCGACCCGACTGCGGCGATCCTCTCGGTCGCCCTCATGCTCGACCACCTCGGTCTCGACGACGCCGCGCGCACGGTCGAGAGCGCGGTCGTCGCGGACCTCGCCGCGCGCACCGCGGGGGAGAAGCGGGCGACGGCCGATGTCGGCGACGCGATCGCCGCGCGAGTAGTAGCCGGCTGACGCCGGACCCGGGAGGATCCCGGACCGGCGCCAGGCGCCTCGCCCGACTTCCCGACGACCCGGCCGGCGGTGTGGGCGCCGAGGTAGATGGACGTCCACATATCCGCGACAGAGAGATACCGTGCAGTCATGACCCTGGACATTTCGATCGTCCCCTCGGCCCACCCGCGCACAGACGCCGACGTGGCCGAGATCCTGGCAAACCCGGGCTTCGGCATCCACTTCACCGACCACATGCTCACCATCGAGTGGACCCCTGAGGCGGGCTGGCACGACGCGCGCGTCACGGCGTACGGACCGTTGACGCTGGACCCGGCCACCGCCGTGCTGCACTACGCGCAGGAGATCTTCGAGGGCATGAAGGCCTACCGTCACGACGACGGCTCCGTGTGGACCTTCCGGCCGGAGGAGAACGCCCAGCGGATGGTGCGCTCCTCGCACCGGCTGGCGCTGCCCGTGCTCGAGCCCGAGGACTTCGTGCAGGCCGTCGACGCGCTGGTGGAGGTGGACCAGCGCTGGGTCCCCGAGCCGGGCACCGAGAAGAGCCTGTACCTGCGGCCGTTCATGATCGCCACCGAGGCGTTCCTCGGCGTGCGTCCCTCGCAGCACGTCACCTTCATGGTGATCGCGTCGCCGGCGGGTGCCTACTTCAAGGGCGGCGTCAAGCCGCTGACGCTCTGGCTCACCGAGGAGTACACCCGTGCCGGCCGCGGCGGCATGGGTGCCGCGAAGACCGGCGGCAACTACGCCAGCTCCCTGGTCGCCCAGCAGGAGGCGATCGACCAGGGCTGCGACCAGGTGGTCTTCCTCGACGCCGGCGACGGCAGGTACGTCGAGGAGCTCGGCGGCATGAACATGTACTTCGTGTACGCCGACGGCCACATCGTCACGCCCGGGACCGGCACCATCCTCGAGGGCATCACCCGCTCGGCGATCATCGACCTCGCCGGGAAGGCCGGCCACCACGTGGAGGAGCGCAAGTTCTCGATCGACGAGTGGCGCGAGGGCGTCGCGTCCGGCGAGATCACCGAGGTCTTCGCCTGCGGCACCGCAGCCGTGGTCACCCCCGTCGGCACCCTGAAGTGGGCCGGCGGAGAGGTGCAGGGCTCCACGGAGGCCGGTGAGCTCACCATGCAGATCCGCCAGGCCCTCGTCGACATCCAGTACGGCCGCGCCGACGACACCTTCGGCTGGATGCACAGGGTCCTCTGACCCCGAAGCCCCGCCGAGGCGGCGCACATGAAAGCCGAAACACCGCCGAGGCGGCGCGGGTGAAAGGAATCCTCTTTCATCCGCGCCGCCTCGACGGCACATCGACTTTCATCCGCGCCGCCTCGACGTGGGATCGGCTTTCACCTGAGACGCCTCGGCGGGACGGGTGTGCCTGTGGCAGACTCGTGGCCATGCAGGCAGCACGGATCATTATCAGCTAGCGCGACGGACCTTCCGCCGCGCCGACCTCTCGTCCACCGGGAGGTTTTTTTGTTGCCTGGACCGGGTTTCGACAAGTTCAACCACCGAGGACACCACATGACCAGCCGAGACGAGTTCCACGTCTACGACACCACCCTGCGCGACGGCGCGCAGCAGGAGGGCCTCAACCTGTCGGTGGCGGACAAGCTGGCGATCGCCCGCCAGCTCGACGGGCTCGGCGTCGGCTTCATCGAGGGTGGCTGGCCGGGCGCGAACCCCAAGGACACCGAGTTCTTCGCCCGGGCTCGTGAGGAGCTGGCGCTGCAGAACGCGCAGCTCGCCGCCTTCGGCGCGACCCGCCGCGCCGGCGTCAAGGCCGCGGACGACCCGTTGGTCGCCGCTCTGCGCGACAGCGGCGCCGGCGTCGTCACGCTGGTGGCGAAGTCTCACGATCGCCATGTCGAGCTCGCCCTGAGGACCACGCTCGAGGAGAACCTCGCGATGGTGCGCGACACCGTCAGCCACCTCACCGCCGAAGGGCAGCGGGTCTTCCTCGACGCGGAGCACTTCTTCGACGGCTACCGCGACAACCGCGACTACGCCCTCGAGGTGCTCCGGGTCGCCTTCGAGGCCGGCGCCGAGGTCGCGGCGCTGTGCGACACCAACGGCGGCATGCTGCCCGGCTGGGTGGGTGACGTCGTCGACGACGTCGTGAGCACCACCGGCGCACGGGTCGGCATCCACTGCCACAACGACACCGGCTGCGCGGTCGCGAACACCCTGGCCGCTGTCGACGCCGGCGCCACGCACGTCCAGGGCACCCTCAACGGGTACGGCGAGCGCACCGGCAACGCCGACCTCGTCAGCGTGGTCGCCAACCTCGAGCTCAAGCTGGACCGCCGGGTGCTTCCGCCCGGCCTGCTCCGCGAGGCCACCCGCATCGCGCACGCGGTCGCCGAGGTGACCAACGTGCCGCCCGCCTCCCGGCAGCCGTACGTCGGCGTCTCGGCCTTCGCCCACAAGGCCGGTCTGCACGCGAGCGCCATCAAGGTCGACCCGAGCCTCTACCAGCACATGGACCCCGAAGGCGTCGGCAACGACATGCGCCTGCTCGTCTCGGACATGGCGGGCCGCGCCTCGATCGAGCTGAAGGGCCGGGAGCTCGGCTTCGAGCTCGGCAAGGACCTGGTGTCCCGGGTGACCGGTCGGGTCAAGGACATGGAGCTCCGCGGCTACACCTTCGAGGCGGCCGATGCGTCCTTCGAGCTGCTCCTCGCCGAGGAGGTCGAGGGTGCGCGGCCGGCGTACTTCGAGGTCGAGTCCTGGCGGGTGATCACCGACTCGAGCCCGCAGGCGGAGGCATCGTCGGAGGCGACCGTCAAGCTGCTCGCGGGTGGGTCGCGCCTGGTGGTCACGGGCGAGGGCAACGGACCCGTGAACGCGCTCGACCACGCCCTGCGGCAGGCGATCGAGCGGCTGTACCCGGAGGTCGTGAAGTTCGAGCTGATCGACTACAAGGTCCGCATCCTCGACCAGGGCCATGGCACCGACGCGATCACCCGCGTGCTGATCGAGACCACGGACGGGCAGTCGTCGTGGGTCACGGTCGGTGTGGGCCACAACGTGATCGAGGCGTCCTGGGAGGCGCTGATCGACGGGTTGACGTTCGGCCTCCGGCGGCACGGGGCCTAGGACAGCTGCAACAGGCCGGCAGGGTCGGTCGCGGCCGAGAGGCCGCCGCCGGCCCGGCGTACCTCGAAGTGCAGGTGGCAGCCGTCGGGAGCGCCGCTGTCACCTGCGAGCGCGATCCGCTGGCCGGCGTGCACGCGCTGGCCGGGGCTGACGAAGACGTGGATGGTGTGGCCGATCAGGATGTCGTGGCCATCCGAACGGATCCGGAACGGATTCACCCCGTACGCCGATCCGGGTGCGCCGGCCGACGACGGGTCGACGACGACGCCGTCGACGGCCGAGAACAGCGGCGTGCCGCACGGCATGGCCACGTCGATGCCGTGGTGGAAGCCCTCGTGGCCCGGGCAGCGCGCGTCGTGGGAGTACCACGGCGCCGTATTGCACCCGAAGCCGATCATCACCCGGTGCTGACCGGCGAACCACGGGGACGTGTGCCAGGCGTGGTCGTCGGTGTAGAACCGCCAGCGGGGGTCGGTGGACTCGCCCGCTGAGGGTGCTGGCACGGTCGTCGGCGCCGCCGAGGTGGTCAGCGGGGTCGACGGCGTGGGTGACGGGCTGGGTGTCGGGCTCGCGGGGGCCGTCGCACCGGTCGCAGACGTCCTGTGCGGCTCCGCGGACGGTGACCGACCACCGCAGCCGCCGACCATGACGCCCAGAGCCGCCAGGCCGATAGCGACGACCGTGGTTCCGAGGCGGTTGCCGCCCAACCTACCGACCACCGGTCTCGACGACCGTGCCGGCGGTGCCGGCGACCAAGGCGCCGAGCTCCTCGAGCGACCCGATCACCGCCCGCTTGCCGGTGGCCCGCACGAAGGCCGCGGCGGCCTTCACCTTGGGGCCCATGGAGCCCTCGGCGAGACCGAGTGAGTCGAGCTCGTCGGGCGTGGTCCGGTCCAGCTTGCGCTGGTCCGGCGTACCCCACTCGACGTAGACGGCGTCGACGTCGGTCGCGATCACCAGAATATCCGCGGCCAGCTCCTCGGCGAGCATTGCGGAGGTCGCGTCCTTGTCGACGACCGCCTCCACACCGTGCAGGTCGCCGTGCTCGTCGAACACGGTCGGGATCCCGCCACCGCCGGCGCAGACCACGATCGTGCCTCGGTCGAGCAGCTGCCGGATCGGACGGATCTCGAAGATCCGCTTGGGTCTCGGGCTGGCCACGACCCGGCGGAAACCGTCGCCGTCCGGCGCGATGCTCCACTTGGCGTCGGCAGCCAGCACGACGGCGTGGTCGCGCGGGTAGACCGGACCGATCGGCTTCGTGGGGTGGGTGAACGCCGGGTCGTCGCGGTCGACCTCGACCATCGTGAGGATCGTCGCGAGCGGCTGGTCCTCCGGCAGCAGGTTGCCCAGCTCCTGCTCGATGACGTAGCCGATCATCGCCTCGGTCTGGGCGCCGAGCACGTCGAGCGGGTACGCCGGCACGTCGACGTACGCCGCCGCCTGCAGCGCCAGCAGCCCGACCTGCGGACCGTTGCCGTGCGCGACGACGATCTGGTTGCCCTCCGCGACGGCGGCGATGTGCTCGGCGGCGGCGCGGATGTTGGCGCGCTGGTTCTCGGCCGTCATCGGCTGTCCGCGGCGCAGCAGGGCGTTGCCGCCCAGGGCGATCACGATCCTCATCGGGGCGCCCTGCTGCGGGCGATGACCCGGTCGACGAGGTCTTCCCAACCCGTGACGATCCGGGAGATGTCCATCTGCTCCACCGCGATCTGCTGCTCGAGGATCGGCACCTCCAGCGGCGCGAGGAGCGCCGTCGCGAGCAGCGCGATGTCACCGGCGACGTCGAGCTCGTCGAGCAGGTAGCGCACGTGCGTCGCGATGAAGGCGTACGCCGCGTAGCTCCGTCGCCCGGACGCCTGGGCCGCGTTCAGCAGCGCTGCGTGCTGCAGGGAGATCTCCAGGCGGGACCGGCCGAACGCGAGCAGGCGCTCGCGCGGGGGTGCGCCGGGGCCCAGCGGAGGTGGGCCGGACATCACACTGGCCTGCCAGGCGGCCTCGGAGCGATCGAGCACGGCCGCCATCAGCCCGGCACGGCTGCCGAACCGACGGAACACGGTGCCCTTCCCGACGCCGGCCGTCTCGGCCACGGCGTCCATCGTCACCGCGTCCACCCCGCACCGGTCGATCAGCTCCTGCGCGGCCGCGAGGAGCGCCTCGCGGTTGCGGGCCGCGTCGCTGCGCTCGCGCACGTCCTGGCCGAGGATCGGCAGCAGTGGGCGCTCGGGCATGGTCGCCACCCTAGGCGCGGGCCCACGGGACGAAAGTGATTTTCGGTGCCGGGAATGAATCCGGACCACGGTCCGTTTAGGCCCTGACAGCGTCCCCCTCTCGTCAGGAGCAGCACATGACCCACGTAGCCGTCCTCGTCGGCAGCCTCCGCGCCGACAGCGTGAACCGGCAGATCGCCGAGTCCCTTCGCGACCTCGCGCCGGCAGGCACGGTCATCGACATCGTCGACGGCCTGGGTGACCTGCCGTTCTACAACGAGGATGTCGACGGCGAGGGCGTCCCCGAGCTGGTGACCCGCGTCCGCGCGCAGGTCGGCAACGCCGATCGCGTGCTCGCGGTCACCCCGGAGTACAACGCCACGATGCCTGCGGTGCTCAACAACGCCATCGACTGGCTCTCGCGGCCCTACGGCGTGGGCGCGATCTCCGGGAAGCCGTTCGGCGTCATCGGCGTGACCCCGACCCCGTACGGCGGCAAGTGGGCCCACGACGACGCCCGCCGCTCGGTCAAGATCGCCGGCGCCATCGTCGTCGAGGACGTGAACGTCTCGCAGACCTCGATCGACGTCGACGTGCTCAACGACCCCGAGGTCCGCTCGAAGCTCGAGGCCGCGCTGCGGACGCTGGTCGAGTTCGACCCCGAGGCGCAGTCCTCCGCCGCCTGACAGACCCGTCGAGGCGGCGCACCTGAAAGCCTGAAACCCGTCGAGGCGGCGCAGATGAAAGAAGACTTCTTTCATCTGCGCCGCCTCGACGGGATCAGGGTTTTCATCTGCGCCGCCTCGGCGGTCTATCGTCGCCGGGGTGAGCGAGCTCCACGACCTGACGGCCCTCGAGCAGGGTGCGGCGATCAAGGCGGGCGAGGTCAGCTCACGCGAGCTGGTCGACCACTACCTCGAACGCGTCGGGCGGCTCGACGAGCCGCTCGGCGCGTTCGTCACCGTCACCCCTGAGCGTGCCCGTGACACGTCGGCCTCGGTGTCCGCGGCCGGTCCGCTCGCCGGCGTGCCGACGGCGATCAAGGACCTCAACTCGACGGCCGGGGTGCGGACGACGTACGGGTCGGCGCTGTTCGCCGACTTCGTCCCGGACTTCTCCGACGAGCTGGTCCTGCGAATCGAGGCCGCCGGGATGGTCAGCCTCGGCAAGACCAACACCCCGGAGTTCGGCTCGCCCTGCTACACGGAGCCGGACGTCGCCCCACCCGCGGTGACCCCCTGGGACCGCACTCGGATGGCGGGCGGCTCCAGCGGGGGAGCCGCCGCCGCGGTGGCCGCCGGCCTGGTCGCGATCGCCCAGGGCTCGGACGGCGGGGGCTCCATCCGGATCCCGGCGAGCTGCTGCGGGCTGGTGGGTCTCAAGCCGACTCGTGGCCGGATCTCCGGGTCGCCGATGTACGGCGAAGTCACCGGACTGGCGACCGCAGGATCCCTCGCCCGCTCGGTGGCCGACGCGGCCGCCCTGCTCGACGTGATGGCGGGGCGTGCGGTCGGCGACCCGTTCTGGGCCCCGGACGAGGCCCGACCGTTCCTCGAGGCCTGCTCCCGTCCGCCCGGACGGCTCCGGATCGCCCGCTTCGCCGAGCCGGTGATCGCCGAGGCCGAGGTCGATCCGGAGTGCCTGCGGGCCTGGCAGGACGCGAGCCGGCTGCTCGAGTCGCTGGGCCACGACGTCGTCGACATCGCTCCGCCGCTCGCGCGGGAGGCCGTGCCGGTCTTCGAGACCAACTGGGCCGTGCTCACCGCCCTGTCGACCGTCAACCTGCCGCCGGAGGCCAGGGCCCGGCTACGACCGCTGACCCGGTGGCTCGGTGAGTGGGGAGAACGGATCAGCGGACCGCACTTCGGCCTCGCGCTCGGGGAGCTGCGCCGGGTGGCTGCCGGCACGCTCGCCGCCCTCGCGCCGTACGACGCCGTGCTGACGCCGACGCTGGCCACGCCGCCGCTCCCGGTCGGTGCGCTGCGCGACGACGACGACCCGGCGGCGGACTTCGAGGCGCAGAAGCGGTTCACGCCGTGGACCTCGATGTGGAACGTCACCGGCAGCCCGGCCGTGTCGCTGCCCCTCCACCAGAGCGCGAACGGCTTGCCGGTCGGCGTGATGCTCGCTGCGCGCCCCGGCGCCGAGGCGACGCTGCTGTCGCTGGCGGCCCAGGTCGAGTCCGCCGCACCGTGGATCGACCGGCACCCACCCTGCTGGTGAGACCGGCTAGCTAGCGCTCCTCGAGCGCGAGCCGCAGGCCCAGGCCGACCAGGACGCCGCCGCAGAGCCGTTCGGCTCGGCGCAGCCAGCCACCGCGGAGGAAGGCGTCTGTCGCACGTGCGACCAGGGCCGCGAGGACGGAGTACCAGACGAGGTCGAGCGCCACGATCACCGCGGCCATCGTCACCGCTGCAGGAAGCACCGGCTCGCCGTCCGGGACGAACTGGGGGAACAGCGCCATGAAGAACACGGCGAGCTTCGGGTTCGCGATCGACGTGGTCAGGCCGGCCCGGAACGCGGAGCGCCTGCGGACGGGACTGGTCGGCTGCGCGGGCTCCTCGCCCGCATGGAGCAGGGCACGGATGCCGAGGTAGACCAGGGCCGCGGCTCCGCAGAGCTTCACGATGGTGAAGGCGACGGCGGACGCCGCGACGACCGCGGCCAGGCCGACTGCCGTCGCGAGTGCCCAGACCGCGACGCCGACCGAGTTGCCGAGCGTGGTCATCAGAGCTGCGTGCCGGCCGCGCCGGGCAGCGTTGTGCACCACGAGCACGGTCGCGGCACCCGGGGTCAGGGTGAGCAGGACCGCGACCGGGACGAAGGTCAGCAGCATGGTGAGCACGAGGATCAGGCTATGCCCGGCGCCACCCGAATTCGGCGCCCTTCAGGTGCTCAGGTCGCGTCGAGCAACCACTCGCACTGCTCGACCAGCCGCTGCCGCAGCGGCGCCGCACGTTCGGCGAACTCCCGCTGTGCTGCGATGTACTCGGCCTTGCCCTCGGGTGTCTCGATCCGCACCGGTGCGTAGCCGAGGTCGGCCAGGTCGTACGGCGACGCGCGCATGTCGAGCTCGCGGATGTCCCAGGCGAGCGCGAAGCAGTCGGCGACCACCTCCGAGGCGATCAGGGGCGTGAGCCGGAAGGCGTGCTTGTAGAGGTCCATGCCGGCGTGCAGGCAGCCGGGTTGCTCGAACCCGGCCCGGTCGTCGCGGTCCGGCTGCAGCACGTTGAGCGGGCGGGCGGGCTCGGTGAAGAACCGGAACGCGTCGAAGTGCGAGCACGCCACCCGGTGCGACTCGACCACGGTGTCGGTCGCCGCGGCGCCGAGTCGGAGCGGCGTGGGATGGCGAACTGCCTCGGTGCGGTAGACCATCGCCCACTCGTGCAGCCCGAAACAGCCCAGTGCCGGGGGCCGGGACGCGGTGGAGACCAGGAGGCTGCGGATCGACTCGATGAGGGAGCGCTGGCCCGAGAGGTGCTCGCTGGTCACGGTGGTCTCGACTGCCCGGCCGCCGCCGGTCGGGCAGTAACCCTTGAGGCCGGCGTACTCCGGGGCGTCGACCAGCGTGACGCCGTACCCAGGGTGCCAGCGACGCAGGGCGGCGGGTCGCTGGGAGTAGTAGGTGAACAGGAAGTCGTGCACCGGATGGGCGACGCCCCGGCGCCGGCGCTCGAGGTGCGGCTGGATCCACGCATCGACCCGTTCCTCGTGCGCGGCGGCGCGCGGCCGCCACGTCGCGGGGCCCAGGACGGTCGATTGCACGGCCTGAAGGGTACGTCGATAGGCTCACCCGGTGCGTATCGCGAGGTTCACGACCGGAGAGGACCCCCAGTTCGGGGTCGTGACCGGCGAGGTCGACGAGCAGGGTGTGCCGGACGAGGACTGCGTGGTGGTCGCGCTCAACGGCGACCCCTTGTACGTCGGCCTGCACCTCTCCGACAAGGAGTACCCGCTCTCCGAGGTGCGCCTGCTCTCGCCCGTGCTGCCGCGCAGCAAGGTCGTCGGGATCGGCCGCAACTACGCCGCCCACGCGGCCGAGATGGGCGGCGACGTCCCCGACGAGCCGCTGATGTTCATCAAGCCGAACACCAGCGTGGTGGGGCCCGGCGACCCGATCTTCTACCCGCGGCAGAGCAGCGAGGTGCACTACGAGGGCGAGCTCGCGGTGGTGATCGGCCGGATCTGCCGGGACGTGCCGGTCGAGAAGGTGGCCGACGTCGTCTGGGGCTACACGGTCGGCAACGACGTGACCGCCCGCGACCTGCAGCGCTCGGACGTGCAGTTCACCCGGGCCAAGGGCTTCGACTCGTTCTGCCCGCTCGGCCCGTGGGTCGAGACCGAGCTGGACGTCAGCGACCTCCGGGTGCAGACCTTCCTCAACGGTGACGTGAAGCAGGACGGCCGCACCAAGGACATGATCTTCGACGTGCCGGCCCTGGTCGCCCACGTCAGCTCCGTGATGACGCTGCTCCCCGGCGACGTCATCCTCACCGGCACCCCGGAGGGTGTCGGCCCCATGCAGGTCGGCGACGAGGTCGAGGTCTCGATCTCCGGCATCGGCAATCTGACCAACCAGGTGAAGCAGCGTGACTGAAGCGATCCGAGTCCGGTTCTGTCCCTCCCCGACGGGATCGCCGCACGTAGGCTTCGCCCGCACGGCCCTCTACAACTGGGTCTTCGCGCGGCACGCAGCGCTGAACGGCCAGCAGGCCACGTTCGTCTTCCGGATCGAGGACACCGACAAGGAGCGCTCCACCCAGGAGTCCTACGACGCGATGGTCGAGTCGATGCGCTGGCTCGGCCTGGACTGGGACGAGGGCCCGCTCGTCGGCGGCCCGTACGGCCCGTACCGCCAGTCGGAGCGCGACGACCTCTATCGCGACGTGCTGGCGAAGCTCGCGGCGTCGTCGTACACCTACGAGTGCTTCTGCACCAACGAGGAGGTCGACGCGCGGCGCAAGGCCTCCGGCTCCAAGGTGCAGGGGTACGACGGCTTCTGCCGGGAGCTCACCGACGAGCAGCGGAACGCGTTCGTCGACGACGGCCGGCAGCCGATCGTCCGGTTCCGGATGCCCGACGGCGAGATCACCTTCCACGACCTGGTCCGCGGTGAGGTGACCTTCCACAGCGACCACGTACCCGACTTCGCGCTCGCACGCGCCAACGGAGACCCGCTCTACACCCTCGTCAACCCGGTCGACGACGCGCTGATGCGGATCACCCACGTGCTCCGGGGCGAGGACCTGCTCTCCAGCACTCCTCGCCAGATCCCGCTCCACCGGGCGCTGGTCGCGCTCGGCGTCTCCGAGGGCGTGCCCCAGTTCGGACACCTGCCGCTGATCATGGGCGAGGGCAACAAGAAGCTGTCGAAGCGCGATCCGCAGGCGCACCTGTTCATGTACCGCGACCAGGGCTTCCTGCCGGAGGGACTGCTGAACTACCTGGCCCTCCTCGGCTGGGCGATCGGTCCTGACCGCGACGTCTTCTCGCTCGAGGAGATGGTCGCCGCGTTCGACATCGCCGACGTGAACCCGAACCCCGCCCAGTTCGACCTCAAGAAGGCCGAGGCGATCAACGGCTCGCACATGCGGCTGCTGTCCCTCGACGAGATGACCGACCGGGTCCTGCCCCACCTGAAGGCCGCGGGCGTGCTCGGCGACCCGGTGAGCGACGCCGACGCCAAGCTCCTCGAGCTGGCGATGCCGCTGATCGCCGAGCGGATCAACAAGCTCACGGAAGCCCCGGACATGCTCGACTTCCTGTTCGCGACGTCGGTCGAGTACGACGACGAGGCACGCAAGAGCCTGGACGACGACGCCGCCCGCGAGGTCGTCACCGCCGCGCGTGACGCGCTGGCCGGCCTCGAGGAGTGGAGCACCGCAGCCATCGAGGGCGCGCTCCGGACCGCGCTCGTCGAGGAGCTCGGCCTCAAGCCGCGCAATGCGTTCGGGCCGGTGCGGATCGCGATCACGGGCCGCCGGATCTCGCCGCCGCTCTTCGAGTCGCTCGAGCTGCTGGGCCGGGAGACCTCGCTCGGCCGCCTCGGCGCGGCGCTGGCCTGAGGCGGACGGTCCGAGGTGAGCGCCCCGAACCCTCTCCCGAGCCCGGTCGCGCTGGCGCACCCCCATCCGGAGCCACGCTCCTACCCGCTGATGCTGCGGAACTGGACCTATGCGCCGTGGCGGCCGATGGTCGGGGTGGTCCTGGTGATCCTCGGGATGCTCGTCGTGGCGCCGGTGGTGCTGCTGCCACTGCTGGCCGCCACTGTCGCTCTCGACCACCACGGGTCGTTCTCGAAGGCGTTCGAGGACGCGGCGTCCCTCAAGCACGTCACCTGGCAGGGCATGCTCTACCTCAACCTGGCGCTCGCCGCGCTGGTCCCGGTGACGTGGGGGGTCGTGCGCTGGCTCCACCGGATGCGACCGCGGTGGCTGATGTCGGTGAAGCCGGGGATCAGGTGGCGGTTCTTCTGGGCGTGCTTCGGGCTGGCGGTCGTCGCGATGATCGCGCAGGCCGTGGTCGGGACGCTGCTGCCGACCGATCCCAACGACCTCGGGTCGTCGCCGAACCACATCACCTCGAGGATCGTCGCGCTCGGACTGGTCGTGCTGTTCACCACCCCGCTGCAGGCCATGGGGGAGGAGTACGCGTTCCGCGGCTACGCGATGCAGGCGTTCGGATCACTCAGCCGGCGGCCGTGGGTCGCGATCCTGGTCAGCGCCACCTTGTTCGCGCTCGCCCACGGGGTCCAGAACGCGCCACTGTTCCTCGACCGGTTCACCTTCGGGCTGATGGCCGGGTACGTCGTCTACCGCACCGGTGGTCTGGAGGCCGGCATCGCGCTGCACATCTGGAACAACCTGGTGGCCTTCGGCGTCGCGCTGCTGCTGGGCAGCATCGACGACTCGCTCAACGTCACCGAGATCTCCTGGTGGAACATCCCGCTGACGATCACTCAGAACGGCGTCTACCTCGTCCTGGTGCTCCTCGTCGCCCGGTCGATGGGGCTGAACAGTCGCAGCACACCTCCCGTCGTACCTCCGCGGGCGCCGGCCGTTTTGGTCCCCCCAACGCCGCCCGTGTAAGGTTTCCCCTCGGTCCAGCCGCCGCGATTCTTCGCCGGCGGCCGGTCCGATTCAGTGGGATATGGTGTAATTGGCAGCACGACTGGTTCTGGTCCAGTTAGTCAAGGTTCGAGTCCTTGTATCCCAGCGAGTGACGGCGGCTCAGTGCCGGCCGGCGGCCGATTTGGTCGCCGATCCGGGGGTTCGATAGAGTCGCGTCCGCTCAATGCCCCCGTTGTGTAGTGGCCTAGCACGCCGCCCTCTCAAGGCGGTAGCGCGGGTTCGAATCCCGTCGGGGGTACGTTCGCCCAACAGCCCGATCCTCTCGCCAGGACCGGGCTGTTGTGTTTGGCGCCAGTGGTCAGCACGCCGGTGGTTCAGCCTGTCGTAACCCAGCACGGCGCCGCTGTGTCTGATCATCGCGTGGGGCCGATTCGGGTCCCGTCCGGATCAGAGCAGGGCCGGCGCCATCTCGCGGACCCGCGCCGACGCTGCCCGGCTCTGCCGGACGGACAGGCTGGGTGCCGGTTCCACGGAGGCCGCGGCAGGAACGCCCGGCGGCAGCGAGGGCACCGCGCCGGCAGGGGTGTGGAACAGCCAGAGCGCGAGCGTGCGCATGGCGGCCCAGTCGCCCGGCAGGGTCCGCAGCGACACCAGTTCGGCGTCGTGGTCGGTGGCGCGCACGGCGTACAGCTTCACCGGCGCCGTGCCCGGCAGTCCGAGCTCGACCATCCCGCTCACCTGGCCGCGTGCTCTCGGGACCCGGACGGAGACCCCGCCGACGGAGATGTCGAGGAGCTCGGTCTGCACCCCGTCGAGGGTCACGCCGGTCCGTACGCCGAACCGGTGGGCGTTGCGACGCGACGATGCGAACTCGGCCGCGCGGATCCGGCGGGCGCCCAGGCCGACCGCGGTGGCCGCGATGACCAGCCAGGCGCCCGAGGCCACGGTCGCGCCTGCAGACGCGTGCCAGGGAACGACCCCGGCGAGTCCGGCCGTGGCGTACCCGACGACGGCGCTGAGTCCGGCGAGAAGCACCCACAGCACGCGGGGGACGCGGCCGAGCGTGCGCTCGGCGCTGCCCTGCTTGGGCGTCACCTGGAACTCGAGGGTCCGCCGGGTGAGCAGCCACCAGGCACAGGAGAGCCCGACCGGGATGCGGAGGATCCGCAGCGCGAGCGCGTTGGTCCAGCTCAGCTGGTGGCGGTAGAGACGCTTCGCGCCCCACAGCCGGAGGACGAAGGCGGCGGCGAACACGGACGTGAACGCGGCCGGGGACGCGGTCGAGGTCTGTGCACCGGTGGCGAGCAATGTCACGGGCAGCATCAGCACGAGCACGGTGGCAGCGCCTTCGAGCCACCACAGCGTGCCGGTGATGTACTCGTAGTAGTTGCGCCACGACATCCAGCTCTTCGCGGCCCAGAGGCGCTCCTTGGTCAGCACCTGCATGGCACCCATGCCCCAGCGCCGGCGCTGGAGGAGGTACTGGTCGGCAGTCGCCGGCGCGAGGCCGACGGCAAGCGTCTGGTGGTGGTACGCCGTGCGCCAGCCGGCGCGGATCAGGCCGAGCGTGGTGTGCATGTCCTCGACGATGGTGTCCGTGGCGACACCGCCGATCTGGCGCAGGGCCGCTGTGCGCACCAGCGACGTCGAGCCGCACCAGAACGGGCCTGCCTGCGCGTGGTTCCGGGCCGCCATGAGGACGTTGAAGAACAGGCCCTGCTCGCCGTTGACGCCGTCGTCGTCGAACGCGCCGGCGTTGTAGAAGCTCTGGGGCCCCTGCACGAGGCCGATCCCCGGGTCCTCGAACCAGCCGAGCGTCGCGGTGAGGAAGTTCTGCAGCGGCACGTGGTCGCAGTCGAGGACGGCGATCACGTCGATGTGCTCCGCGAGTCCCTCGGCGGCCTCGGCGTCCATCACGGCCAGCGCGTTGTTGAGGTTGCCGGCCTTCGCGTGGTCGTGCACCTCGCGGGCGACGTACCGGGCGCCGTACTCCTGGCAGATCTCCTCGACCCACGGCCTCTCGCCGTCGTCGAGGACCCAGGTCTCGTGCGCGGGCTCGAGGGCGCAGGCAGCGGCGATCGTCGGGAGGATCACCTCGGCCGGTTCGTCGTACGTCGGGATCAGGACGGCGACCCGGGTCCCGGCCGGCGTCTCGGTGACGGGCGGGGGAGCAGCGGAGTCGATGTTCCACAGCGTGGCCAGCCGGAACGTCATGCCGACCAGCGGGATCCCCTCGAACGCGATGAGGACGAGAGCGGCGACACGGTTGGGGCCCGTGGCGGGCAGGGTGAACGCCAGGCGCCAGGTGAGGTAGCCCACGAGGGCCGTCATCGCCGCGACCCCGCCGAGGTGGGCGAGCCTGCGGGAACGCGCCGACTCGGCCGCGGGCGAACCGAGCAGCTCGGCCCAGCCGGCGGTCTCGACGTGGCGGGCCGTACGGGTGACGGTCCGCGGCGCGGTGCGGGCACCGACGTACCTGGCGCTCGCTGAGATGGCGTTGCTGCTCATGGATCCTCCCCTGTCCGGACCCCGAGCATGGCGGCGCCACCTGCGGCCTATGACCGCTTTTGGCCCGTTTCGGGACCTTGGTCCCCACAACTCCGTCCGAACCGGCGACGTGCGGTGGCTCTCACAGCAGGGGGATGAGCCGTTCCTGGACGATCTGGATCGGCCTGGTGGATCGCTGAACGCGGGCCAGCGTGATGGCCCCCTCGATCGAGGACACGCAGAGAACGGCGAGGTCGTAGGCCTCGGTCTGGTCGTGCCCAGCGGTCACGAGCACGGCCCTCAGCCCGCTCACCCAGTCGTCGAGGACCCCAGCGACAGACGTGCCGAGCTTCGGCTCCGCGAACGCCTCCTGCGCCACGGCGCCGACCGGACAGCCAGCACGGAAGTCCGAGCTCGCGAGCTGTCGCTTGTAGTGCTCGCAGATCGCGTTGACCACATCGGCCGGCGTGTCGCCGCGGGCCTGCGCCTGGGAGAGCACCTTGCTGATGAGACCGCCGGCCCAGGCAAGCGCCTCGGTCAGCAGCTGTGCCTTGCCGCCGGGGAAGTGGAACTGGACGGAGCCGCGCGGTCCCCGGCTGTGCTCGAGGACCCGAGCGATCGAGGTGCCCGCGACGCCGTGCTCGCGCAGGAGCAGCGCCGCACTGTTGATCATCCGGGCCCGGGTGTCGGTGGTCGCACCCACGTGCGTCCCCTTCCTGGTTTGTGGTTATGCTATGCGTCATATCATAGCAAGGAGCGTCGTCGATGCAGGAGCTGAACCTCGTCCGGGCGGGTCGTCTGGAGTGGCGCGACCGGCCGGATCCCGTGCTGCTCGAGCCGACCGACGCAGTGGTGCGGCCGTTCGTGGCGAGCCGGTGTGACGGTGACGTGCTGCCGATCCACCGCCCGGTCTCGCGCGCGATGCAGGCCGGCCTGAAGCTGGGGCTGATCGATCCGGTCGTCGCAGCGATCGCCGGGCCGGTGCCGTTCCAGGGGCCCTTCGGGATCGGCCACGAGTGCATCGCCCAGGTGACCGCGGTCGGCGACGCCGTGACCGGCCTGCAGGTCGGTGCCGTCGTGGTCGTGCCCTGGGCGGTCTCGTGCGGGACCTGCCGAGAATGCCGGTCAGGACTCACCGCGAAGTGCTCGACCATGTCCGCACTCAGCCCGGGCGGCACACTGTCGGCGTTCGGGTTCGGACCCGCCTCGGGGGCGTGGGGCGGGATGGTGGCCGACGCGCTGCGGATCCCGTACGCCGACCACATGCTCGTGCCGGTCCCGGACGGGGTCGACCCGCTGCGCGTCGCGGCGGCCAGCGACAACCTGGCGGACGCCTGGCGTTCCGTCGTCCCGCCGCTCCGCGAGCGCCCCGGGGGATCCGTCCTCGTCCTCGGCGGGGGAGGGCAGAGCATCGGGCTCTACGCGGCCGGCCTCGCCGTGGTCCACGGAGCTCAGGTCGTCGACTACGTCGACGATCGCGACGCCCGTCTCGAGATCGCGGCAGCACTGGGCGCCACGACCCGCAAGACCGACAAGGACCGCGGCCGCTCGGTGCCCGGCGACAGGTGCTACGACGTCGTCGTCGAGGCCTCGTCGAAGGCGCAGGGCCTGCGGGACGCCGTACGTGCGCTGCGTCCGGGAGGCGTGTGCACCGGCACCGGCTACTACCTCGCGCCCTCCACCAGGGTTCCCGTGATGGACATGTACGCCACCAGCGCGACGCTGAAGGTGGGCGTGTCCCACGTCCGTCCCGTGCTTCCGGAGCTGCTCGACTTCGTGGCGACGAGCGGCTTCCCGGCCGAGCAGGTCACCAGCCTGCTCGCCGACTGGGACGACGCACCCGAGGCGTACGCCGCGCACACCACCAAGCTCGTGCTCCACCGACCTCCGCTCGACCTCAGCAGCAACCCATCCGAAGGAGTCCTCTGATGCCGCAGATCCAGCTCACCGCCCCCGCAGGCGCCTTGACCGACCAAGGCCGGGCCACCATCCAGAAGGCGCTCGCCGGCGTGCTGCTGAAGTGGGAGGGTGCCCCGGACACCGCGTTCTTCCGTGCTCAGGCGTGGTCCTTCCTGCACGAGCTGCCTGCCGGGGCGCAGGTCACCGCCGAGGACGACGAGCCGCGCTTCCGCGTGGACGTGACTGTCCCCGCCGGGGCGCTGTCCGACCGGCGGAAGTCCGGACTGGTCGAGGAGGTGACCCAGGTCGTCCTGGCCGCCGCCGGTCTCGATGCCGGGGAGGCGCTCCGCGTGTGGGTGTTGGTCAACGAGCAGCCCGACGGCGCCTGGGGCGCCGGCGGTCAGCTCATCCGGTACGCCGACCTGGTCGCCCTCGCGCAGCCCACCGACGCGGGCAGCGCGAGCTGATGCGGCGCGCCTGCTTCGGACTCCCCGACACCCCGCAGCTCGCTCGGCAGGACAAGGAGCGTCGATGACCGTCATCACCGTGAACACTCCCTCGGGCCGGCTGAGCCTCGACCAGCGACGCACCCTCGCGCGCACCTTGACCGACGCCGTGCTGGTGCCCGAGATAGGCCGGGACGAGCCGGCCGCCCGCGTCGGGTTCCAGGTCCACTTCGTCGAGCGCGACCTCGATCACGTCGCGATCGGCGGCATCCTGCTCGCCGACATGCCCGAGCCGGTCGACCTGATCCACGTCGACGTCGCCGTCATGGACGCCGACTGGGGTCGCCCGACCCGAGCGGACGTCATCGAGCGGATCCTCGCGGCGATGTCCGAGGCCCTCGGCCTCATCGAGCCGTCACCGGCGTGGTGGGTGAACTTCCGGGTCATCGACGACGGCAGCTGGGCCTCCAGCGGCGGCGTGCTCTCGATCCTCGACCTGCTGGACACCGGCGTGTTCTCGACCGAGCGGGCCAGTGCCATCCGTGCGGCCCTGGGCGTCTGAGGTGGAGGTGGACCAGGCCCGCTGGCCGTGGGCGAAGTCCTGGACCTTCGGCTCTTGATGCCTCGACAGACCTCGACGCCGTCTCAACCGGCGAGGCGGTTCAGCTTCCGGATCTGCTTGTCGAAGGCGCCGGAGGGCACGAACCGGCGGAGTGCGCTGACGCGTCCGGCGGTGGGTCCTGCGGTGTAGCGCAGCCTCGGCCTGCGATCCGTCGCAGCCGCGACGATCACCTTGGCGACGACTGCGGGGTCGTCGGCTCCGCGCATGGCCGTTGCCAGCACCTCGCCGGAGAGGTGCCGCTGCTCGGCGTACTCCGTCAGCGGCGAGTCCGCCACCAGGCTGTTCGCCTCGAAGCCGGTGCTCGTGTACGCCGGCTCGATGAGCAGCACCCGGACGCCGTGCTCACGGACCTCGTGGTCGACCGACTCCGAGTAGCCCTCGATGGCGTGCTTCGTGGCGGCATAGATCGCCATGTAGGGCGCCGGGACGAGTCCGAGCACGGAGGACACGTTGACGATCCGGCCGGACCCCTGGGCACGCATCTGCGGCAGCACTGCGTTGGTCATCCGGATCGTGCCGAAGACGTTGACGTCGAAGACGTCCTTGGTCTGGCCGATCGAGCTCTCCTCGGCCGCACCGAACGCCCCGATGCCGGCGTTGTTGACCAGGACGTCGATCCGGCCGAACTTCCCGATCACCTCGTCGACCACGGAGCGAACGGCCTCGTCGCTGGCCACGTCGAGGCCGAGGAAGGTGATCCCGTCGGAGGCTGCGGTCGTCGGCTTCCTGCTGGTGCCGACCACGGTGAAGCCCGCGTCGACCAGGGCGAGAGCCGCTGCCCGTCCGATTCCTGACGATGCGCCCGTCACGAGCGCCACTGGCTGATCAGTATGCATCTGCTGTCCTTTGGCTTATAGTCGTAATATTACGATGAACAGACCATACAGCTAGGATCGAAAGCACGCAACCGGCGCGAGAAGGCAGGGAACATGGCTCGGTACAGCAGTGAGCACAAGGACGTGACCCGGCGCCGGATCCTCGACCGGGCCGGCCGCCGCTTGAAGCGCGACGGCATCGACGGCTCGGGGATCGCGGCCTTGATGGCGGACGCGGGGCTGACCAACGGGGCGTTCTACGCCCACTTCTCTTCGAAGGACGACCTCGTGGCCACTGTCGTGGGCGACCAGTTGCGCAGCCAACGGGAAAGCTTCGGCGCGGGTCCCTTCGACCGCTCGCAGTTCGAGCAGTTCGTGCGGGACTACCTCTCGCCGGCCCATCGCGACAACCCCGGCGACGGCTGTCCCTCCGCCGCACTCCTCGACGAGATCGTGCGTGGTAGCGATGCGACGAAGCGGGCCTACACCGATGGACTGCTCGCCGTCATGGACGACGTCGCTGCCGTCATCCAGGCGCCGGACAGGCGGTCAGCCCGGGTGCGCGCGCTCGCCGTCTTCGCGTCGATGATCGGGACGCTCCAGCTGTCCCGGGCCGTGGCCGACCGGAAGCTTTCCGATGACCTCCTGAGTCAGGGCATCGACAATGCCCTTGCCCTGTCCTAGGGATGCCTCAGGACGAGAGGGTGCCGGCCGTCACTCGGTGACGCGCTGCCAGGTGAACGGCCCGAACGACGTCTCTGTCGTCGCCTGGTTCCTGGTGCCTGCCGTCAGGCGCAGGTACTCCAGGGGGACGGTGCTCCCGTGGACCACGATGCGATGGAAGTTCGGCACGTCGTACGACGGGTGGCTGGTCCAGGCGTCGAGCCCGCAGACCGCCTGGTCGCCCGTGCACGGCGACGCCTGCTGCAGCGGGTTGTCGGAGCGGTAGACGTGCGAGTCGCCGTTGAGCAGCAGCACGGGCTTCCCGTAGTCCTCGGTGTGGGTAGCAAGGCTGCTCACGATCGGCTCGTAGTTGGCCAGGTGGGCGGCGTCCTTGCCGTCGAGGTCCCACATGTCGGCCTGGGTCATGACCACCACGGATCGCGCGTGCACCTGCCCGGCAGTGCTGAAGGCGCGGTCGAGCCAGCGCAGGTCGGCGGCGGTGCGGTTGGCCGCCTCCGTCGTCTGCTGGGGTGAGGCCACCGGGGCGCCGTACCAGGGATCGGCGTCGTTGTTGGAGCCGCCGGGCACGTTGATGGTCGTGAAGAGGATCCCGTCGCGCTCCCACATCACGTTCTCGACGTACTGACCGTCGGTGGGGTGCGCGCGGTTGTCGACCTGCGCCTGCGAAAGCACGTGCAGGCGGCCGCTGCCCAGCGTGCCGCCGGGCGAGGCGAAGAACAACGAGCGCACGAGGGCGAGGTTGTCGACCGGGTTGCCGCCGGAGTAGTCGACCAGGTTCCCGCCGGAGTCCTTGACGTAGTCGATCTGGCCCGTGGCGGAGTTGTACGCGCCTCCGCCCTCCTTCTTCTTGTGGCAGTCGGACCACTCGTTGTCGCCGGGTGTGTAGACGACCGGGTCGGAGAAGCCTGCCCAGAGGTCGGCGATCTGCTGGTCGTAGGCCTGCGTGCAGTACTGGCTGCCCGAGTGGATGTCGCCGACGTGCAGCACACCTGAGACCGCCTTGTCCGCGTTCACCGCCCGGATGAACGCAGGAGTTGCGTCCGTCTCGCTGGTGTCGGTCGGGGACGTGCCGTACGGCGCGTCGCCGTACACCGCGTAGCTGAAGCCGGAGTCGCGGTCGCCGTCCTCGCCGTGCCGTCCGGCCGAAGCGGCGGCCGGGGCTGCACCGGCAGCACCGAGGACAAGGACCGCGGCGACAAGGAGGCCGCGGGTCGGTCGTGCAGGCATGGGTACCTCGGGTGGTCGGTGGGACGGGACGACTCGGACCCTTGCAGCGACCGGTGCACCGGTCCCGACAGTCGGGTGAACGAGCCGTGAACAGCGCGCCGCGCCCGGAAGCGCTGCGGATGACCGGGTCCGCCGAAGCCCGCCGACGGCAGTGGCTGATTTCCGCTAGAAGTGTCGCTGAACGACCCGCAGACTGGGGTCATGTTCACCGACACCGAGGCCTGCTACCGGGCGCTGAAGAGCCGCGACCGGCGCTTCGACGGTGTGTTCTACACCGCCGTGCGCACCACCGGCATCTACTGCCGGCCGAGCTGCCCCGCGGTGACCCCGAAGCTCGCGAACGTGACCTTCTACCCGAGTGCCGCTGCTGCCCAGCAGGCGGGCTACCGGGCCTGCAAGCGCTGCCTGCCCGATGCGACACCGGGCTCGCCCGAGTGGGACCTCGCCGCCGATGTCGGCGGCCGCGCCATGCGCCTGATCTCCGACGGCATCGTCGACCGCGAGGGCGTCGACGGCCTGGCCCGGCGGCTCGGGTACTCCGAGCGGCAGCTGCACCGGCTCGTGACGAGCTCCTTCGGCGCCGGACCGTTGGCGCTTGCTCGAGCCCGGCGCGCGCAGACCGCGCGGGTCCTGGTCGAGACGACGTCGATGTCGTTCGCGGACGTGGCCTTCGCGTCCGGCTTCGCCAGCATCCGGCAGTTCAACGACACCGTCCGTGAGGTGTACGCCGCGACGCCGACCGACCTGCGAGGACGCCGTGGCGGGCGAGCGACCTCCGGGACGATCGCGACCCGGATCGGCGTACGCGAGCCGTTCGCGGGTGCCGAGCTCCTCGACTTCCTCGCGCTCCGCGCCGTTCGGGGGATCGAGGCGGTCGGCGAGGGCTGGTACGAGCGTTCTCTGTCCCTGCCGCACGGACCCGGCGTCGTCCGGGTCGAGCTCGTCGGCCGCCCGGACGGCTACGTGCCGTGCCGGTTCACCCTGGCCGACGCGCGCGACCTGGCTCCGGCCCTCGAGCGCACCCGGCGCCTGCTCGACGCGGACTGCGACCCGATCGCGGTCGACGACCAGCTCGGCGGCGACCGCCACCTTGCCCCCCTCGTGAGGCGCCGGCCGGGTTTGCGGGTGCCCGGTCATGTCGACGGCGTCGAGCTCACCGCACGTGCCGTGATCGGGCAGCAGGTCACCGTGGTCGCTGCGCGCACCCTCGCGACGCGGTTGGTCGCGGAGATCGGTCTGCCGCTCGAGCTCGCCGGCGACCACCACGTCACCCGGCTGTTCCCGACCGCGGACGCGCTGGCCGGCCTCGATCCCGAGGAGCTCGCGATGCCGCGAGCCCGCGGTCGCGCGCTCATCGCGGCCGCCGGCGCACTGGCCGACGGGTCCGTCGTGCTCGATCGGAGCGGGGACCGTGCCGAGGTGCGTGCACGTCTGCTCGCGCTCCCGGGGATCGGACCGTGGACCGCCGACTACGTCGCGTTCCGGATGCTCGGTGACCCCGACGTGTTCCTGCCCACCGACGTGGGAGTGCGCCATGCCGCTGCTCGACTGGGCATCGACGACGTGGCCGGCCGCAGCGAACGCTGGCGGCCCTGGCGGTCCTACGCGCTGATCCACCTGTGGTCGTCACTCGGCCACACCGATCCCGAGCACATCGAAGAGAAGGAGTCATAGGGTGACGACGACGAGCGAGAAGACGCAGAGGACGAGCACCGTGTGGACCGTGATGCCCTCACCGATCGGTGACCTGCGGATCGTCGCGCGCGACGAGTCGATCGTCGCGATCGAGTTCAGCCCGTTCCGCGGGCTCGCCGACGGCAGGCCGATCGGCGAGCGGGCCGACGAAGACGCCCTGCTGCGTCGCGCGGTCGACCAGCTCACGGCGTACTTCGCCCGTGACCTGAAGGAGTTCGACCTCCCGCTGGCCCCGCAGGGGAGCACGTTCCAGCGTGGCGTGTGGGACCAGCTGCGGCTGATCGGCTGGGGCGAGACCGCGTCGTACGGCGAGGTCGCCCACCGGCTCGGCCACACCAACGCCGCGTCTCGCGCAGTCGGCCTCGCCAACGGGCGCAACCCGATCCCGATCGTGATCCCGTGCCACCGGGTGATCGGCGCCAACGGCTCGCTCACCGGGTACGCCGGTGGCCTCGACCGCAAGCAGCTGCTGCTCCAGCTCGAGCAGGACGCCCTGTTCTAGACGCGTCGGTCACCTGGTCGGGGCGCGTTCTGCGAGGCTGGGCCGGCCGCGACCGGCGGCCCGATGTCGAGGAGGACCGCAGTGACCAGCGCACCCTGGCTGCCCGAGGACTGGCAGCACCCGACCACCGTCCGGCTGGACGAAGGCCACCACCTGCGGCCGATCCGGGCCACCGACGTGGAGCTCGACATGCCGGCCGTGATGGGTTCGCAGGAGCGGCTGTGGTCGATCTACGGCGAGGCGTGGGGATGGCCGCCCGCGACCATGACGACCGAGCAGGACCGCGACGACCTGGCGCGCCACGAGGCAGAGATCGAGGCGCACGAGTCCTTCAACTATGCCCTCTTCGACACCGACGAGACCGAGCTGCTCGGGTGCGTCTACGTCGATCCGCCGCAGAAGGCCGGTGCGGATGCGGAGATCTCGTGGTGGGTCGTCGACCGGCTGGTCGGTGGAGCGGTCGAGCAGGCCCTCGATGCCTTCGTGCCCCGCTGGATCGCTGAGGGCTGGCCCCTCCAGCGGCCTCGGTACGTCGGCCGCGACCTGTCCTGGGCGGACTGGCTGGCTCTTCCCGACGCCGACTGAGGAGCGGACAGTGCTCAGTCGCGCTGCTCGCGCGAAGCGTTCTCCTGGGCGATCCGCCGCACCGCCAGCAGCACCGGCTCCTGGAGCAGCGTCCCGACGACGGCCGCCTCGGCACTTGCCTCACGGTCCGGCGAACGGACCGCGGCGACCTCGTGCGCGGCGACCGGTCGCATCGCCTCGGCGTACAGGTCGAGCAGCTCGTTGCTGAGCGGATGGTCCAGGCCCGCGAGGGCATCCAGCGACCGGGCCAGCAGCTCGCGCTGTGGGCTGTCCTCGCCAAGTGACCAGCGTTGGCGCTCGAGGAAGTCGTCCACGCGGCGCCTGGACTCCTCGGTCGCAGGAGCGGAGTCGGCCGTGGCGAGCCGGACGTGGGCGCTGCCGACCGCCTCGTGCCAGGAGTCGGCGCTCTCGATGTCCTCGAGGATCTGCCCGACGGTGTCGAGACGCAGCCCGGCCACCTCGGTGAGGGAGCGGATCAGACGCAGCCGCCGGACGTGTGACTCGTCGTACCGGGTGCGCGTCGCGCCGGTCGCCTGACCGTGATGGAGCAGGCCCTCGCGGAGGTAGTACTTGATCGTCGCGACACTGAGCCCGGACCGCGCGGCGAGCTCGGCCATCCACATGGGATCCATGTTGACATTGGATAGTGGAACTGTCCAATATTGGGGAGTCGCACTATCCAATGGAGGCATGATGTCCGATGAGTCCCGGATCCTCGCGGGGATCCTGTTCCTGTCCCTCGTCACCGTCGAGACCGGTGGTCTCTACCTGGTGAAGCTCTGGAAGGACGCGGCCGGCGCCACGCCGTTCCAGATCGGGTTCGCCCGCGCCGGGCACGCCCACGCGGGCGTGCTGCTCGTGCTCGGGCTGCTGGCCCAGGTGTACGTCGACCAGACCGATCTCACGGGCGTTCTCGGGTGGCTGGCCCGCTCCGGCGTGCCGGTCGCTGCGATCCTGATGCCGGCCGGCTTCTTCGCCGCGTCGGCAGGCAGGGCGCTGACCCGGCCGAACGGCTTCATCGCGGTGGTGTACGCCGGTGGGCTCGTGCTGGCCGCGTCCCTCACGACTCTCGGGGTCGGCCTCCTCGTGGCTTGAGGTGACTACTCGGCCGCTGCGCGTCGGAGCGACTCGGAGAGCCGGTCGGCCGCGGCGAGCACCGCCGGTGCGTGCATCCGGCCGGGCTGCCGCGAGAGCCGCTCGAGCGGGCCCGACACCGAGACGGCGGCGATGACCTTGCCGCTGGGGGAGCGCACCGGAGCGGAGACCGAGGCGACGCCCTGCTCGCGCTCGCCGACCGACTGTGCCCAGCCGCGCCGGCGGATGCCGGACAGGGCGGTGGCCGAGAAGGCAGCGTTCTGCAGGCCGCGGTGGATCCGCTCCGGATCCTCCCAGGCGAGCAGGATCTGCGCCGCCGAGCCGGCGCGCATGGTGAGCTGCGAGCCGACCGGGATCGTGTCGCGCAGCCCGCTCGGCCGCTCGGCGGCCGCGACGCAGACGCGGTACTCGCCCTGCCGGCGCCACAGCTGGGACGACTCGCCGGTGATGTCGCGCAGGCGTGCCAGGACGGGGCCGGCAGCAGCGAGGAGACGGTCCTCGCCGGCGGCAGCGGAGAGCTCGGCCAGACGCGGCCCGAGCACGAAGCGTCCCTGCATGTCGCGCGCGACCAGACGATGGTGCTCCAGCGCGACGGCGAGCCGATGCGCGGTCGGCCGGGCGAGGCCGGTGCCGGCGACCAGGCCGGCCAGCGTGGCGGGTCCGGACTCGAGGGCAGCGAGAACGAGGGCGGCCTTGTCGAGCACGCCGACTCCGCTAGAGTTGTCCATATACCAATACTGCCGTCTCAGATCATGGGATGCAAGAGTAGGTTGGGTCACGTTCGACGGCGAGGCGGCCACCACGGGAAAGGCCGCCGTGGAAGGGAGAGGTCATGGGCAAGACCCTGGCGGAGAAGGTCTGGGACGAGCATGTCCGTCCGCACTGCCGACGGAGAGCCCGACCTCCTCTACATCGATCTCCACCTCATCCACGAGGTGACGTCGCCCCAGGCGTTCGACGGGCTGCGCCTCGCCGGCCGCGCCGTACGCCGACCCGACCTCACCCTCGCGACCGAGGACCACAACGTTCCGACGCTGGACTGGGACAAGCCGATCGCCGACCCGGTGTCCCGCACCCAGGTCGAGACGCTGCGCCGCAACGCCGAGGAGTTCGGGGTGCGGCTGCACCCGCTCGGTGACATCGAGCAGGGCATCGTGCACGTGGTCGGCCCTCAGCTGGGCCTGACCCAACCGGGCATGACGATCGTGTGCGGCGACAGCCACACCAGCACCCACGGCGCGTTCGGCGCGATCGCCTTCGGCATCGGCACCTCCGAGGTCGAGCACGTGCTGGCCACGCAGACGCTGATGCAGGCGAAGCCGAAGACGATGGCCGTCACCGTCAACGGCAGCCTCCCGCCGGGCGTCACCGCGAAGGACCTGGTGCTCACCCTGATCACGCACACCGGCACCGGCGGCGGACAGGGCTACATCGTCGAGTACCGCGGCCAGGCCATCGAGGAGCTTTCGATGGAGGGTCGGATGACCGTCTGCAACATGAGCATCGAGTGGGGTGCGAAGGCCGGGCTGATCGCACCCGACCAGACCACGTTCGACTACCTCGAGGGCCGGCCCGAGGCGCCGAAGGGCGCCGACTGGGACGCTGCCGTCGCTCACTGGAGGTCGCTGGTCACCGACGAGGACGCGCAGTTCGACGAGGAGATCGTCCTCGACGCCTCGCAGATGACCCCGTTCGTCACCTGGGGCACCAACCCCGGGCAGGGTGTCCCGCTCGGTGGGGTCGTGCCCACCCCCGCGGACTTCGAGGAGCCGCAGGACCAGGTCGCAGCCGAGAAGGCGCTGGAGTACATGGGCCTCGAGGCCGGCACCGCGATGCGTGACATCAAGGTCGACACCGTGTTCGTCGGCTCGTGCACGAACGGCCGGATCGAGGACCTGCGCCTGGCCGCGGAGATCATCAAGGGTCACAAGGTCGACCCCGACACCCGCCTGCTCGTCGTGCCCGGCTCGGTGCGGGTGCGGATGCAGGCCGAGTCCGAGGGCCTCGACGTGATCTTCAAGGAGGCCGGCGCGGAGTGGCGCGGTGCTGGCTGCTCGATGTGCCTGGGCATGAACCCCGACCAGCTCACGCCCGGCGAGCGGAGCGCGTCGACGTCGAACCGCAACTTCGAGGGACGCCAGGGCAAGGGCGGCCGCACCCATCTGGTGTCGATCCCCGTCGCCGCGGCGACCGCCGTGCGCGGCACGCTCTCCTCGCCTGCCGACCTGGTCTCGACGGGCTCGACCACCGCTCCGGAGGCCTGAGATGGACAAGTTCCTCACCCACACCGGTGTCGCCGCTCCGCTGAAGCGCAGCAACGTCGACACCGACCAGATCATCCCGGCCGTGTACCTCAAGCGGGTCACCCGCACCGGCTTCGAGGACGGCCTCTTCGCAGCGTGGCGCAGCGACCCGGCCTTCGTCCTGAACAGGCCGGAGTACGCCGCCGCGTCGATCCTCGTCGCCGGCCCGGACTTCGGCACCGGCTCGTCGCGCGAGCATGCAGTGTGGGCGCTGCAGAACTACGGCTTCAAGGTCGTGATCTCCTCGCGGTTCGCCGACATCTTCCGTGGCAACTCCGGCAAGGCCGGTCTGCTCGCCGCGCAGGTCGACGAGAAGGTCGTGCAGAAGCTCTGGGATCACCTCGACGACCACCCGGGTGCGACGGTGACCGTCGATCTGGAGACCCGCACCGTCAAGGCGGGCGACGGACCGGACGCCATCATCGACTCCTTCGACATCGACGACTACACGCGTTGGCGTCTGCTCGAGGGCCTCGACGACGTCGGCATCACGCTGTCGCGTGAGGAAGAGATCGCGTCGTACGAAGCAACTCGTCCGAGCTGGAAGCCGGCGACGCTCTGAATCGCTGACGCGGTTCTTTTCGCTTCACCTGCGACTGACGCGTTTCGCCGAAGCAGAGTTTTCCCATCCCTGTAAGGGGAAACTCGGCCATTCATGAGATGGCGATGCCCGTTGCGCGTCAAATGCGTTTTCGTACGCCTCGGATTGCGTCGCAATTTCGCGGCGCGACACGCGCCGACATGCATTGTGGGCATGGTCACTATTGCCTAGCGTGCAAAGGGAAAGTCGAGCAAGGCGCTCGATGCCAGTCGTTCATGAAGGGGAATCCTGTGAACAAGAGTCAGTTGATCGACGCTCTTGCTGCCCGATACGAGGGCAACAAGAAGGCGGCGGCGCACGCTCTGGAGTCGGTGCTCGACACCATCACCCGCGAGGTCGCCAAGGGCGAGAAGGTCGCGATCACCGGTTTCGGGTCGTTCGAGAAGCGCGTCCGCGAGGCCCGTTGGGTGCGCAACCCCGCCACGGGACAGCGGATGAAGTCGAAGCGGACACAGGTGCCGAAGTTCAGCGCCGGTGCGGAGCTGAAGGCCGTGGTCTCGGGCGCCAAGAAGCTCCCGGCTGCTGCAGCGGCGTCCATGCCGGTCGCCGCCGTGAGCCGGACCGCCGCTGCCGCGAAGAAGACGGCGACCAAGTCCGCGTCCGCCGCCAAGAAGACCGTGGCGAAGAAGACCACGGCCAAGAAGGCGACGGCGAAGAAGGCCACGGCGAAGAAGGCACCTGCGAAGAAGGCTGCTGCGAAGAAGGCTCCGGCGAAGAAGGCCGCTGCCAAGAAGGCTCCGGCCAAGAAGACGGCGGCCAAGAAGGCCCCGGCCCGGAAGACCGCCACCAAGAAGACGGCCGCCAAGAAGGCACCTGCGAAGAAGACCGCGGCCAAGAAGGCTCCGGCCAAGAAGACCGCTGCCAAGAAGGCACCTGCGAAGAAGACGGCGGCGAAGAAGGCTCCGGCCAAGAAGACCGCCCGCAAGCGCTGACGACTGACTCGGGCATCATCGAACGGCGGCGTCCCTCAGGGGGCGCCGCCGTTCGGCTGTTCGCGGCCGTGGGAGAGCCGGCGCGATGTCCAGCCCAGGCGGTCGAGCGCAGCCGCGGTGTGGGCGCCCACCCCGAGCGCCAATGCGTCGTCGAGGTCGTCGCTGGTGTCCACGTCGAGCCGCAACGAG
Organism: Marmoricola sp. URHA0025 HA25; assembly: GCF_054059435.1. Taxonomy (NCBI): domain Bacteria; kingdom Bacillati; phylum Actinomycetota; class Actinomycetes; order Propionibacteriales; family Nocardioidaceae; genus Marmoricola; species Marmoricola sp. URHA0025 HA25. The sequence goes on along the minus strand of NZ_JBSSCD010000001.1, from coordinate 2,747,364 downwards.
CTGAGCTCGCCGGCGACGTGCGCCGCGCCGCTCGCCGCGTGCGCCCGGGCCGAGTCGCGACCGAAGTGCGGGTCGAGCTCTGCCCCCGGCGGTGTCAGCAGCAGCGTGGTTCCGGTGCCGGAAGCGTCGGCCACGTAGGCGCGTCCGTCGCGGGAGAGGGCGAGCTCGAGGTCGTCGGTGCGCAGGCAGGGAAGGTCGCCGAGCATCACGGCGACACCCCGCCCCGGCATCGCGACGCGCGCCGCTGCGCGGCGCAGGGCCTGGTTCAGGTCGCCGTCTCCCTCGTCGGCGACGATCGGTACGTCGAGCTCCCGGCCGAGCTCGCGCAGCGCGGAGGCATCGCCGACGACGTACACCTCGACCAGCGGTGTCCGGCGAGCGGCACTGATCGCGTCGCGCGCGAACGCGGCCATCAGGTCGCCGCGCCCGTCGGCCTCCATCCCGGCGAGCCTGGTCTTCGCGCCGTGCCCGTTCTTGACCGGGACGAGCAGGGAGAAGCGCGGTGTCGTCACGGGACGATCCTCCCAGCCGCGTCGGTACTCTCTTCCTGCACGGGTAGAGCGGGAGGAGGAGAAGGCACATGCTGAAGGTCCGCAAGCTCCAGGAGCGGCGTGGCTGGGCCTGGACCACAGCCGTCTCGATCCTCAAGCCGCTCCTGCTCACCACGACCAAGCACGAGTGGATCGACGGAGAGAAGATCCCCGCCACCGGCGGCTGCGTGATCGCGATGAACCACGTCTCCCACATCGACCCGCTCACCCTGGGCTGGCTGCTCTACGAGCACGGCCGGCTGGTCCGCTACCTCGCGAAGGACGCACTGTTCGAGACGCCGCTGATCAAGTACATCGTCCGCGACGCCCGGCAGATCCCGGTCTCCAGGCTGACCACGAATGCGGCGAAGGCGTTCGAGGCGGCGTGCGACGCGGTGCGCGACGGCGCGTGCGTCGGTGTCTACCCCGAGGGCACCATCACCAAGGATCCCGGCGGCTGGCCGATGCGGGGCAAGACCGGCGCGGCCCGGATCGCGCTGACCACCGGCTGCCCGGTGGTCCCGATCGGGCAGTGGGGGGCGCAGGACATCCTGCCGGCGTACTCGCTGCGCTTCCACGCCTTCCCGCGACGCAAGGCCCGCTACAAGGTCGGTGACCCGGTCGATCTGAGCGACCTGCTGGGACAGCCGATCACCAACGAGGTCCTCCACGAGGCCACCGAGCGGATCATGGTGGCGATCACCGAGCTGGTCGCCGACCTGCGTGGCGAGACGCCGCCGCCCGAGCGCTTCGACCCGCGCTCCGCGGGCGTCCGGCAGATCGGCAACCCGCAGAAGGACGACACCGGTCACCACGGCAGCAAGGACAAGAAGAGGAGGCGTGCCTGATGGCCCGAGTGGCAGTCTTCAGTGCAGGGTCGTGGGGTACGGCGTTCGGGCTGGTGCTGGCCGACGCGGGCAACGACGTCACGATGTGGGCCCGTCGCGACGACGTGGTGGCCAACGTCAACGACAAGCATGAGAACACCGACTACTTCCCGGGCATCGAGCTGCCCACGCGCGTGCGGGCCACCACCAAGCCTGCGGAGGCGCTCGACGGCGCCGAGTTCGTCGTGCTGTCGGTGCCCTCGCAGACGTTGCGCGAGAACCTCGCCGAGTGGGCGCCGCTGCTGCCGGACGATGCTGTCCTCATCTCGCTGATGAAGGGCGTCGAGCTCGGCACGACGAAGCGGATGAGCGAGGTGATCGCCGAGGTCACCGGAGCCGGTCCCGACCGGATCGCGGTGGTGAGCGGGCCGAACCTCGCTCCGGAGATCGCGTCGCGCGAGCCGGCGGCGAGCGTCGTGGCCTGCGAGGACGAGCACGTCGCTCGACGGCTGCAGGCGCTGTGCCACTCACGCGCGTTCCGGCCCTACCGCAGCACCGACGTGCTCGGCTGCGAGCTCGGCGGCGCCTACAAGAACGTCGTCGGACTCGCCGTCGGCATGGCCGTCGGCCTGGGCTTCGGCGACAACACCACGGCGTCGGTGATCACGCGCGGACTCGCCGAGACCGCCCGGCTCGCGATGGCGCTCGGCGCCGACCCGTTGACGCTGATGGGCCTCGCCGGGCTCGGTGACCTGGTCGCCACCTGCTCCTCACCGCTGTCGCGCAACCGCACGTTCGGCGAGAGGCTCGGGCAGGGCATGAGCACCGAGGAGATCTACGCGAGCACCAAGCAGGTCGCCGAGGGCGCCAAGTCGTGCTCGTCGCTGCTGCAGCTCGCGCGCAACACCGGCGTCGACGCGCCGATCGCCGAGCACGTCGACGCCGTGGTCCGTGGTGAGATCAGCGCCCGCGACATGATGGACGCGTTCATCGCGCGCGACACCAAGGCCGAGCGCGACTGAGTCCGAAGGTCTGGTCAGGCCGTCGACGGCAGCGCCGCCGCCAGGTCGTCCCAGAGGTCGTCGACGTCCTCGATACCGACCGAGAGCCGAACCAGCCCCTCGGGGATCGTGACCGGTTCGGACCGCCAGCGTCGGCGACGCTCCAGGGTCGACTCGACGCTGCCCAGGGACGTCGCGTGCACCCAGAGCGACGTACCGAGGCAGAGCGCGTCGGCCGACTCGGCGTCCGCCAGCACGATCGAGACCATCCCGCCGAACCCGGGGTAGCGCACCTCCACCACCGACGGGTGCTGCTCGAACCGCCGGGCGAGCTCGGCGGCGTTGGCCTGCGCCCGCTCGACCCGCAGCGACAGCGTGCGCAGCCCGCGAAGTGCCAGCCATGCCTCGAACGGGCCCGGGATCGCACCGATGACGTCGCGCCGACCCTTGAGCACGTCGTGCAGCTCGTCGTCGCGCGTGACCACCGCGCCCATCACCACGTCGGAGTGACCGGCGAGGTACTTCGTCGCCGAGTGCACCGCCAGGTCGGCGCCGAGGTCGAGCGGTTGCTGCAGCAGGGGAGTGGCGAACGTGTTGTCGACGGCGACGCGCGCTCCCGCTGCGTGGGCGGCCGCGACGATCGCCGGGATGTCCGCGACCTCCATCGCAGGGTTCGTCGGCGACTCCACCCAGACCAGTGCCGCGTCGTCGCACGCGGCGACCACCGCCTCGGTGTCGGCGATGTCGACGAGCAGCGCACGCACCCGGCCGCGGGCCTCGAGGTCGGCGAGCTGCCTGGTGGTGCCGTTGTAGGCGTGCCGGGGCGCGACCACCGTCTCTCCGTTGCCGACGAGGTCCAGGACCGTGGCGACGACGGCGAGCCCGCTCGCGAAGGCCAGGCACCGTCCTCCCTCGAGCTCGCCGAGAGCGTCTTCGAAAGCGGTCCACGTGGGGTTCGCGTAGCGCCCGTACTCGAGGTCGCCACCGGCGACGTACGTCGAGGCCATCGTGATCGGGACGTTGAGGGGCTGGTCGGCCGCGTGGGGCGGGCGGCCGGCGTGGACGACGCGAGTGGCGGGACGCATGGGCCAAGGCTAGGCGGTCGCTCGATAGGGTCGGCCGGGTGAGTGAGCAGGGGAGTACGCCGCGCAAGCCTCGGGTCGCCGTCGTCTTCGGAGGTCGCTCGAGCGAGCACGCGATCTCCTGCGTCTCCGCCGGCGGGGTGCTGGCGGCGCTCGACCGGGACAAGTACGACGTGATCCCGATCGGCATCACGCCCGACGGCCGCTGGGTGCTCGAGTCCGGGGAGCCCGGCAGGCTCGCGCTCGGTCCGGCCGGTGAGCTGCCGTCGGTGACCAGCGACCGGGAGGTCGCCCTGCGACCGGCACTGGACTCCCCCGGAGGCCTGGTCGTGCAGGCCGCGGGCGACGTACCGACCAGCCTGGGCGAGGTCGACGTCGTGTTCCCGGTGATGCACGGACCGTGGGGCCAGGACGGCACCCTCCAGGGCCTGCTCGAGCTCGCCGGCGTGCGCTACGTCGGCGCCGGCGTGCTGTCGTCAGCGGTCGGCACCGACAAGATGTTCATGAAGCTGCTCTTCTCCGCCCAGGGCCTCCCCGTGCTGCCGTGGGTGCCGATCCGCCCGGGCGAGTGGGAGCGTGACCCGGCCGCCGTCACCGAGTCGGTGCAGGCGCTGGGCTACCCGGTGTTCGTGAAGCCCGCGCGCGCTGGCTCGAGCCACGGGATCAGCAGGGTCGACTCGCCCGCCGACCTCGGTGACGCGATCGCCGAGGCCGAGAGGTTCGACCCCAAGGTGCTGGTCGAGGCCGCGGCCGTCGACGCGCGCGAGGTCGAGATCGGTGTGCTGCAGAGCCTCGCCGGAGGTGCCCCTGAGACCAGCGAGATCGCGGAGATCCGCGTGGACGGAGCACACCAGTTCTACGACTTCGAGGCCAAGTACCTCCCCGAGGAGAACACCGTGCTCGACGTGCCCGCCGACCTGGAGTCGGCGGTCGCGGCGAAGGTGCGCGCGCTCGCCGTCCAGGCCTTCGCGGCGCTCGACGTCGAGGGCCTGGCACGCGTGGACTTCTTCGTGTTCCCGGAGGGGCGCGTCGTGGTCAACGAGGTCGAGACGATGCCGGGCTTCACCAGCACGTCGATGTTTCCGCGGATGTGGGCCGCCTCCGGAGTCAGCTATCCGGAGCTGGTCGACCGCCTGGTCCAGTTGGCGCTCAACCGGACGACCGGCCTGCGCTGAGACGGCGCGAACCGCGACGAGGATCGTCTAGGTGCACTTCCCGTGCGCGGTCGTGTGGGCCCGGACGGCGGCGTCGAGGTCGGCCATCACGTCGGCCGGGGCGTCCGGCCGGTAGTGCGCCGGGACTCGCACCTGCACCACGGGACTGCGGAAGGCCAGCGTCATCACCAGGTCGCGACCGAGGTCGTCGGCCGCGGCCACCGGGATCGACCAGCCGATGCCGTTGCGCGTGAAGCAGGGGTCGCCGGCGAAGCCCTTCGGGAGTGCCACGCCGCAGCGCAGCACGATCACCGGATCGCCCCATGCCGCGGCGTACGTGCTGCCGGTGACCGTGCGCCGGGGCTGGTCTGCCAGCTTCCCAGGCAGGGCGGCCAGGAATCTCTGGCAGCCGGCGTGCCCGGCGGCGCTCACCGGGAACCGGTCGACGGACACCGCGTCGCTGCCGCACGCCGACAGCAAGAGGCCAGCGAGCAGCATGTGCGCGACGACGCCCGCCACCCAGCGGGGTGACGGGCGTCGGGAAGTCGACAGGGCGCGGGCCGGGTCAGATGTGCACGACGGGGCAGGTCAGCGTTCGCGTGATGCCGTCGAGGGTCTGCACCTTCGCGACCACCAGCTTGCCCAGCTCGTCGACGTTGCGTGCCTCCGCGCGGACGATCACGTCGTACGGACCGGTGACGTCCTCGGCGAGGATGACGCCCTTGATGTCGGTGATCGCGGCCGCGACCTCGGCCGCCTTGCCGACGTCGGTCTGGATCAGGATGTAGGCCTGGACAACCATTGCGTCTCCCTCGTTGCGCGTGAGTGGACCGACTTGCAACCTACCGGACCCCGCTGGCCGGTGGAACACGGAGACCACGTGGCCAGCGTGGCCCCACCGGGATGGAAGAGTTGCGTCCATGACGTCCCCGACACCGGTCGCCGCCGGAGCCACCGTCGCCGACCTGGGCGAGTTCGGTCTCGTGCGACTGCTCACCGGTCGCTTCGAGCAGAACGCAGCGGTGTACGTCGGCCCGGGTGACGACGCCGCCGTGCTCCGCACCCCGAAGGGCCACGTCGTGGTGTCGACCGACCTCCTCGTCGAGGGCCGGCACTTCCGCCGCGAGTGGGCCAGTGCCGGTGACATCGGCCGCCGGGCCGCGGCCCAGAACCTCTCCGACATCAATGCGATGGGCGGTCGCGCGACCGCGCTCACCGTGGGCCTCGCCGTCCCGCGCGACCTCCCGGCGCAATGGGTGCTCGACCTGGCCGACGGCCTGGCCGAGGAGGCCGCACTGGTCGGCGCCAGCATCGTCGGCGGCGACCTGACCGCGAGCTCCGAGGTCGTCATCGCGGTGACCGTGCTCGGGGAGTGCACGGTCGCTCCGGTGCTGCGTTCAGGCGCCCAGCCGGGCGACGTGCTGGCGATCGCAGGTCGTCAGGGATGGGCAGCGGCGGGCCTCGCCGTGCTGGGCCGCGGGTTCCGCTCCCCACGGGTGCTGGTCGAGGCACACCAGCGGCCGGAGCCGCCGTACGAGGCCGGACCGGTCGCGGCGGAGGCCGGGGCGACCTCGATGATCGACGTCTCCGACGGCCTCGTGGCCGATGTCGGCCACCTCGCGGAGGACTCGGGTGTCTGCATCGACATCGACAGCTCCGCGTTCACGCTGGACGAGCCGCTGCAGGCGGTGGGCGCCGCACTCGGCGTGGACCCGATGCAGTTCGTCCTCGGAGGAGGGGAGGACCACCCGCTGGTGGCGACCTTCCCCGCACGCACCGCCCTCCCGGACGGCTTCCGCGAGATCGGCAGGGTCAGTGCCGCACAGGAGGGAGCCCCCGCGGTCACCGTCGACGGCGCCGCCTACGAGGGCGTGCCGGGGCACACGCACTTCTGAGATCCGGAGAGCAGGCTCAACCACCGGGACCACCGGGTGGTCGAGCAGCGACCGGACCACAGGTGGTCGAGCAGCGACCGGACCACAGGTGGTCGAGCAGCGAGCGCAGCGAGCGATCAGACGAGACCTGGCGACCACCGGGTGGTCGAGCAGCGAGCGCAGCGAGCGATCAGACGAGACCTGGCGAGGGTTTCGACAGGCTCAACCACCGGGGGCTCAGACATGCAAGACGGCGCGGGTGCCGCAGCACACGCGCCGTCGCAGGAGCCTCAGGTCAGCGGGTGACCTTGCCGGCCTTGAGGCAGCCGGTGCAGACGTGGAGGCGCTTCGGGGTGCCGTTGACGGTCGCCCGGACGCGCTGGATGTTCGGGTTGAAACGGCGCTTGGTGATCTTGCGCGACCACGGCCGGTTGTTGCCGAAGCCGGGCTTCTTCGCGCAGATGTCGCAGACGGCAGCCACCGGGCACTCCTTGGGTTCTGATGCGGGTCTCGAAGTCGTGAGCCCGGGCACCGCAGGCGGGTCGGGGACCGCGCCTGCTACTCGGGCAACCGAAGAAGAATAGACGACGGACGGCCCTCGGCGCGAATCGAGGACCGAGACACTAGCGTGTGACCCGCATCGTCGAGCGAGGACAGGACCCACGAGGAGACATGGGCAGCGACAGCCGGAGCGGGACCAGGACGGGCGAGCAGATCGCCACGTTCGACCTGGCTGCGGTACGCCGGTTCGCTGCCCTCTCGGTCGAGGCGCTGTCCGAGGCGCGCGAGGAGATCGACGCGCTCAACGTCTACCCGGTGCCCGACGGCGACACCGGCACGAACATGTACCTGACGATGGACGCCGCTCACGACGCCCTCGAGGAGCACCTGGCGGCCGCGGGCGAGGGTCCCGACCTCAAGGCTGCGCTGCACGCCTACGCACGCGGCGCGCTCCTCGGTGCCCGGGGCAACTCCGGAGTCATCCTGAGCCAGCTGATCGGCGCGCTCCTGCGGCGGATGGGACAGGGCGGCCCCGACGACCGGTCCGCGGACCTCCTGGCCGAGGGGATGGTGCTCGCCACCGAGGCGGCGTACGCCGCGGTCGGAGAGCCGGTCGAGGGCACCATCCTGACGGTGGCCCGCGCGGCGACGCTGGCTGCCGTGAGCCGGGCGAAGGACCCCGAGGCACATCTCGGCGACGTGCTCGCCGCGGCGGCGAACGAGGCGCGCGAAGCTCTCGCCCGCACGCCCGACCAGATGAAGCTGCTGCACGACGCCGGCGTCGTCGACGCGGGCGGGCGTGGGCTGTGCGTGATCCTCGACGCGGCCGAGACCGCGGTCACCGGCCACCGTCCCGTGGGTGCGCCCGCCACCATGGGCCGCCACGTCATCCCGCAGCCGGTCCCCACCGGTGACCTGAGTCCGGACGGCCCGGCGTACGAGGTGATGTACCTGCTCGACGCCGAGGACGACGCCATCGCCGGCCTGCGGTCGCAGCTGCAGGCGCTCGGCGACTCGCTCGTGGTCGTCGGCGGCGAGGGTCTCTGGAACGTGCACGTGCACACCGACGACGTCGGCGCGGCCGTCGAGGCCGGCATCGACGCCGGACGGCCGCGGCGGATCCGGGTAACGCACTTCGCGGAGCAGATGGTCCGCGCTCGTGAGAAGCGCGCCGAGCCCAGGGGTCGCGCGGTCGTCGCCGTCGCGGCCGGCAGCGGGCTCGCCTCGATCTTCCGCGAAGCGGGTGCCGTGGTGATCGAGAGCGTGCCGGGTCGCCGCCCGAGCACCGGCGAGATCCTCGCCGCGATCGAGGAGACCCGTGCCCATGAGGTCGTGGTGCTGCCGAACGACCCGGACTCCGTCGGGGTCGCGGGCGCCGCTGCGGCGGCGGCCGAGGAGCACGGGGACGTCCGGGTGGTGGTCGTCCCGACCCGGGCCCAGGTGCAGGGCATCGCGGCGATCGCCGTCCACGAGCCGGGGCGGCCGTTCGACTCCGACGTGGTGCACATGACGTCGGCAGCGCGCGGCACCCGGCACGGCGCGGTCACCGTCGCCTCCAAGCAGGCGATGACCACCGCCGGGCCGTGCGAGCCCGGTGACGTGCTCGGCGTGCTCCAGGGCGACTTCGCCGTCGTCGGCGACGACCTGTTCGAGGTCGGCACGGCCGTGCTCGACCGGTTGCTCGGTGGTGGCGGCGAGCTGGTCACCCTGGTCACCGGCGAGGACGGTGACGGCCTCGCCGAGCGTTGCCAGGCCTGGGTCGAGGCACACCACCCCGGCGTCGACGTGCTGGTCTACGAGGGCGGCCAGGCGCGCTACCCGCTGCTGGTGGCGGTCGAGTGACGTCGGCTCTCGAGAGGCGCTGACATGGTGCGCGTGTCCTGGGACTCCCCGCTCACGACGGTGACCGGCAAGGCCACGACGAAGGTGGTCAAGGAGACCGGCTTCGGGACGGTCGGCGAGCTGCTCAGCCACTACCCACGCAGCTACGTGGACCGCGGGCGGCTCAGCGATCTCGGCGAGCTCACCGAGGGCGACTACCTCTCCCTGGTCGGCGAGATCGTGCACTGCGAGCAGAAGAGCTACCAGGACCGACGTACCAAGCGCACGGCGTACCGGCTCGAGGTGCGGGTGAAGGCCGAGGACGGCGCCCTCGCGATGACCTACTTCGACCGCACCAAGGGCGCCTCCGACTGGCACGCGAAGGAGTACGCCGTCGGCCGGGTCGGGATGTTCTCGGGGAAGCTGAAGTGGTTCAACAACCACTGGGAGCTGAACAACCCCGACTCGCGGATGTACGTCGAGGACGGCGACGCGCTCGACGCGATGCCCGCGCTGATCCCGATCTACAAGACTCCCGGCAAGCTCACCACGTGGCAGATCGAGGAGACCGTCGGGTTCGCCCTCGAGCTCCTCGACGACTTCCCGGACCCGCTGCCCGGTGGCGTGCGCACCGAGCAGATGCTGATCGGCTTCGAGCAGGCGTTGCGCTGGATCCACCGCCCCGACGACCACCAGCAGCTGGGCGCGGCCCGCAAGCGGCTCAAGTACGACGAGGCGTTCGTGACCCAGGCGGTGCTGGCCAGGCGCCGGGCGGCCCTGCGCGCGTTCCCGGCCACCCCGCGGCCCGGCCGTGACGGCGGGCTCCTCGCGGCCTTCGACGAGCGTCTCCCGTTCACGCTGACCGACGGCCAGGCCGCCGTCGGGGCGGAGATCGCGGCCGAGCTGGCCGCCGTGCACCCGATGCACCGCCTCCTCCAGGGTGAGGTCGGCTCCGGCAAGACCTTGGTGGCGCTTCGCGCGATGCTGCAGGTCGTCGACTCAGGTGGCCAGGCGGCGCTGCTCGCCCCCACCGAGGTGCTCGCCCAGCAGCACCTGCGCTCCATCCAGGCGATGCTCGGGGACCTCGGCGAGGGTGGCCGGCTCGGCGCGGCCGACGGTGCGACACGGGTCGCCCTGCTCACCGGCTCCATGGGCACCGCAGCCCGGCGCCAGGCCATGCTCGACGCAGCCTCGGGCGACGCGGGCATCGTGATCGGCACCCATGCCCTGCTCGAGGAGAAGGTGCAGTTCTTCGATCTGGGCCTGGTCGTGGTCGACGAGCAGCACCGGTTCGGGGTGGAGCAGCGCGCCGCGCTGACCGGCAAGGCGGGCAACCCGCCGCACGTGCTGGTGATGACCGCGACGCCGATCCCGCGGACCGTCGCGATGACGGTGTTCGGGGACCTCGACACGTCCACGCTCACCGAGCTGCCGGCCGGTCGGGGCGACGTGCAGTCGACCGTCGTACCGATCCGGGCGCAGCCGACCTGGCTCGACCGTGGCTGGCAGCGGATCCGCGAGGAGGTCGGCCAGGGCCGGCAGGCCTACGTGGTGTGCTCCCGGATCGGCGACGAGCCGCCTCCCGAGGAGGGACCGGAGCTCTTCTCCGTCGAGGACCTCGCACCCGAGCTGGCCGCCGGGCCGCTGAGCGGCCTGCGGGTCGAGATGCTGCACGGGCGGATGACGCCGGACGACAAGGACCGCGTCATGCAGGCCTTCGCGGCCGGGGACGTCGACGTGCTGGTCTCGACGACCGTGATCGAGGTCGGCGTCGACGTCCCCAACGCCACGGTGATGGTGATCCTCGACGCCGACCGCTTCGGTGTCTCCCAGCTGCACCAGCTGCGCGGCCGGATCGGCCGTGGGGGTCATCCTGGGCTCTGCCTGCTCGTGACCGCGACCTCACCGGAGAGCCCGAGCATGGAGCGGCTGAGCGCGGTCGCGTCCACCCGCGACGGCTTCGCGCTCTCGCGGATCGACCTCGAGCAGCGCCGCGAGGGCAACGTCCTCGGTGTCGAGCAGAGCGGCCGGCGCTCGGAGCTGAGGCTGCTGTCGGTGCTCCGCGACGAGGACGTGATCGCCTCCGCCCGCGAGGCGGCGACGGCGTACCTCGCGCAGGATCCGGAGCTCGACGAGGCGCCCGACCTCAGGGCCGCGGTGCTGGCCGTCGAGGAGTCCGAGCAGGCCGACTTCCTGGACAAGGGCTGACGGCCGATGACGCGCATCATCGGCGGCACCGCCGGCGGCCGGCGGCTGCAGACGCCGCCCGGCGACGCCACCCGACCGACCTCCGATCGCGTGCGCGAAGCGCTGTTCTCGGCGCTCGAGGCGGAGTTCGGGACGCTGCGGGGCCTCCGCTTCCTCGACCTGTACGCCGGATCGGGCGCCGTCGCTCTCGAGGCCGCGTCGCGTGGCGCGGAGGGCGTCACGGCCGTCGAGTCCGGTCGTCGCGCAGCGCAGGTCGTCTCGGCCAACGCGGCGTCGACCGGCCTCGCCCTCGACGTGCGGCAGCAGCCGGTGGCGGCCGTGCTCGCGGCGGCACCCGTCGCGGCGTACGGCGTGGTGTTCCTGGATCCGCCGTACCCGCTGACCGCCGAGGAGGTGGCCCACGTGCTCTCGCTGCTCGTCGATCACGGGTGGGTACAGGAGGGCGGCGCTGTCGTCGTGGAGCGCTCGGCGCGTAGCGTGGAACCGGCATGGCCCGCCGGTCTGGAGCTTCGCCGGAAGAAGAAGTACGGCGAGACGGTGCTCTGGTACCTTCGGCGCCACCCGACGGGGTCCGAAAAGCCGGTGGACACCGATCCGGACGCGTTCGGAGGCGGCTCCTCCGCCGAGACGTGACAGGAGAAGACAGTGCGCAGAGCGGTCTGTCCCGGTTCGTTCGACCCGGTCACCAACGGGCACATCGACATCGTGTCGCGCGCATCCCAGCTCTTCGACGAGGTGGTCGTCGCGATCGGCGTGAACAAGTCGAAGGCCAGCGCCCGGCTCTTCTCCGCCGAGGAGCGCATCGAGATGCTCGAGAAGGCGTGCGCAGACTTCCCGAACGTCACCGTGGCCGGCTTCGACGGGCTCCTGACCACCTTCTGCGAGCAGCACGGCATCCGGGCGATCGTGAAGGGGCTCCGGGCGGTCAGCGACTTCGACTACGAGCTGCAGATGGCGCAGATGAACTCCTCCCTGGTCGACGTGGAGACGGTGTTCATCCCCACCAGCCCTGAGTACTCCTTCCTCGCCTCCTCGCTGGTCAAGGAGGTGGCGATGTACGGCGGTGACGTCTCGGCTCTCGTCCCGCCGTTCGTGCTCGAGCGGCTCCTTGCCCGTCTCGCTGAGAAGAGGGCCGAGTCAGAGGGTGGCGCGGACCGGTGAACGCGGTGAGGGGCGAGATCGACGCCCGCCTGCGTGAGCTGCGCACCGCCGTCGAGGAGGCGCGCTCGATGCCGATGTCGGCATCGGCGATGATCAACCGGGCCGAGTTCCTCGACCTGATCGCCGCGCTCGACGCCGCCATCGAGCAGACGCTGTCGCAGGCCACCGAGGTGGTCGGGGGCCGCGACGCGACCCTCGCCGCGGCGACCAGCCAGGCCGAGGAGATCGTGCGCGCCGCCGAGCTGGAGCGCGAGCGGCTGGTCTCCGAGACCGACGTCTTCCGGCTGGCCGAGAGCCGCGCGGCGGAGATCACCGAGGCGGCCGAGCGGGCGGCGGCCGAGCTGCAGGCCGAGACCGACCAGTACGTCGAGGAGAAGCTGGCGAACTTCGAGCTCACCCTCGAGCGCACGCTCGAGCTCGTCCGCCGCGGCCGGGCCAAGCTCTCCGGGGGCCACTCGCACCGGCTGGGCGACGACAGCGACGTCGACGACATCGTGCTCCCCGACCACCTCGAGCGCTGACGCCGAGCGGGCAGAAAAGCTCACCCGGAGCACGCCGAGCGGGCAGAAAAGCTCGCCCGCAGCACGCCGAGCGGGCAGAGAAGCTTCGTTCGGAACAACGCCCTGCCTTCGGCCGGCCCGGCCGCCGTCGACGTCGGCCGATCCCGGGAGCAGCGTTTGTGCCCGCTCGGCGTACCACGGTGCAGCGTTTGTGCCCGCTCGGCGTACTGCGGTGCAGCGTTTGTGCCCGCTCGGCGTACCGTGGAGCAGCGTTTGTGCCCGCTCGGCGGTCGTTTTGGCGGGGAGCGGGGGCTGCCGCTAGACTCCCGTAGGTTCTGCAGAGCCTCAACCGGAAGTGACACCGTGCGTAGCAAGCTCGACCCGAGAGCGCCGCTCGTGCTCGATACACGCGAGCTCGGCCGCCGCCCGGGGTCCCAGCGCAAGGTGTCGGTGACGGCCGAAGCCCCTGCAGAGCTCGGCATCGAGATCCTGGGCGTACCCGAGGGCTCGCCGGTCCAACTGGACCTGCGGCTCGAGGCGGTCATGGACGGGGTGCTCGCCACCGGGACGGCTTCGGCCGACCTCGAGGGCGAGTGCGCGAGGTGCCTGGAGCCGATCGAGGACAGCATCACGGTCGATCTCCAGGAGCTCTACCTCTACCAGCCCGCCGACGGGGACGACGAGGACGACGATGTCAGCCGGCTCGAGGGAGACCTACTCGACCTCGAACCGGTGCTGCGGGACGCGGTGGTGCTCGCACTGCCGTTCCAGCCGCTGTGCCAGGACGACTGTCCGGGACTGTGCGTCGAGTGTGGCGCACGCCTGGCGGACGACCCGGACCACCGGCACGACGAGCCCGTCGATCCACGATGGGCCGCGTTGGCCGATGTCGCGGCGCAGCCGGCACCAGCAGACGAAGACTGAAGCACCGACCAAGCGACCGGTCAGCACCGCTGACCCGGACAAGGAGTACACCGTGGCTGTCCCGAAGCGGAAGATGTCGCGCAGCAACACGCGCCACCGTCGCTCGCAGTGGAAGGCCGTTGCGCCCTCGCTGGTGACCTGCACCAACCCGGCGTGCGGCTCCAAGCACCTGCCGCACCGCGCCTGCCCCGAGTGCGGCCAGTACGGCGCCCGGGCCGACCGCCGGCAAGTGATCTGACAACGTCCTCTGACGCTGTCGTGACCCAGCAGCCCGACGACGCCGAGTCGTTGAAAGACCTGCGCGCTGCCCTCGGCGATCCCGTGCTGGATGCCGAGCTGCTGGAGCTTGCCCTGACCCACCGGTCGTTCGCCTACGAGAACGGCGGCCTGCCGACCAACGAGCGCCTGGAGTTCCTCGGCGACTCGGTGCTCGGAATCGTGATCACCGAGACGCTCTACACCACCCACCCAGACCTCTCCGAGGGCCGGCTGGCCAAGCTCCGGGCGGCCGTCGTTAACGCCCGTGCGCTGGCCGAGGTGGCCCGCACGATCGGGCTCGGGCCGTACATCCGGCTGGGCAAGGGGGAGGACTCGACGGGCGGCCACGACAAGTCCTCGATCCTGGCCGACACCGTCGAGGCGATCATCGGGGCGACGTACCTCTCGGGCGGCTTCGAGAGTGCCGGCCGACTGGTGCACCTGCTCTTCGACCCGCTCCTGGACGCGGCCGCCGCTCTCGGCGCCGGCCTCGACTGGAAGACGAGCCTGCAGGAGTTCTGCGCCGAGCACGACCTGGGCGTGCCGCAGTACGTGATCGAGGACGCGGGCCCCGACCACATGAAGACCTTCACCGCCCAGGTGCGCGTCGCCGAGCGGCTCCACGGCCACGGCGTGGGCCGGTCGAAGAAGGAGGCCGAGCAGCAGGCGGCCGAGTCGGCGTACCGCACGCTCGCCGACGAGCTGCCCGCGACAGCGGGCGCCGACGCCACCGGTGCCTGAGCTCCCCGAGGTCGAGGTCGTCCGGCGTGGGCTGGAGGCCCACGTGCTCGGTCGCACCGTCGAGTCGGTCGAGGTGCTGCACACCCGCCCGGTACGGCGGCACCTGCCCGGACCCGAGGACTTCGCCGCACGCCTGACCGGCCGCGTCTTCACGGCGGCCCGCCGCCGCGGGAAGTACCTCTGGCTGCCCCTCGACACCGGGGACGCGATGCTCGGCCACCTCGGCATGAGCGGCCAGCTGCTGGTCCAGCAGCCCGAGGCGCCGCTGGAGCGTCACCTGCGCGTGCGCTTCAGCCTCGGCTCCTCGAGCGGCGGACCTCCGCTCGACCTGCGCTTCGTGGACCAGCGGATGTTCGGCGGCCTGTCGTTCTCGCCGGGCGGCGCCGATCTTCCCGACGAGCTGGTGCACATCGCGCGCGACCCGCTGGACCCGGCGTTCGACGACGTGGCGTTCGTCCGCCGGGTCCGTCGCAGCGCCTCGGGGATCAAGCGGATCCTCCTGAACCAGGCCGTGGTCTCCGGAGTGGGCAACATCTACGCCGACGAGGCGCTCTGGCTCGCACGGCTGCACGGCGACCGCCCCGGACTGGGACTGCGGGTGGCCGACGTCGAGCGCGTCCTGGCCGCCGCCCGCGAGGTGATGTCCGCCGCCCTCGGCCAGGGCGGCACCTCGTTCGACGCGCTGTACGTCAACGTGAACGGCGAGAGCGGCTACTTCGACCGGTCGCTGGAGGTCTACGGCCGTGAGGGCGAGCCCTGCTCCCGGTGCGGTACGCCGATCAGGCGGGTCAGCTTCATGAACCGGTCGTCGTTCTTCTGCCCCCGGTGCCAACCGCCTCCCCGCGCCCGCCGGGCCCGGGGAGACGGTTAGCGCTCTCGGCTGGGGGTTGATACTGCATCGGTGTCCATGAGACTCTTGGAGGCGGCCCGGTCAGCGGGCCTCACCCCAAGAAATTCCTCCGGAGGACATATCCATGGCCAAGGCTCTCCTCGGCTACATGGGCGGCACCGATCCCCGCGTGACTGCCCGACTCGCTCGTGAGAACAACCTCCTCAGGCAACGGATCGCGGACCTCGAAGCCGTCGCGCTCCGGTTGCAGATGGAGAACGACACGCTCGCCTCGATGACCACCGCGTCCGCCGACGAAGAGGTCTTCGAGCCCGCCTGATCCCCGGTCCGCGTCTAGTGGACCAGCTCGCCGTCGGCCCTCGCGGCCTTCGGCAGCAGGAACGCCGCAGCGAAGCTGGCGGCGTAACAGCCGACCCCGATGACGATCAGGCCACGGATGGAGTCCGCGAACCCGTGGCCGGGAAGCAGCTGGAAGAAGACCGAGCCGAGCACCGCGACACCGAGGGCTCCGCAGAACTGCTGGACCGCATTGAGCACCCCGCTGCCGGAGCCGATCTCCTGCTCGCCGAGACCGGCCAGGATGATGTCGAAGAGCGGGGCGAAGATCGCCCCGCTGCCCAGGCCGGTGACGAAGAACCCGGGCGCCAGGTCCCAGCCGCTCGTGTCCATCCCGTGCGCGCCGATGCTGAGCCAGACCAGGCCGAGGCCGGCGGCGAGCACCAGCAGGCCGCCGTGCAGGACGCGCCGGCCGAACCTCGGTCCGAGCGCCGCACCGGAGGCCCCGGCTCCGACGGCCATCCCCAGCGCCCAGGGGGCGAGCACGACGCCCGTGTGCATCGGGGTGAAGTGCAGGCCGTACTGCAGGAACAGGTTGATGGTGAGCATGAAGCCGGACATCGCGGTGAAGAAGGTGCCCAGGAACACCAGACCGCCGACGAAGGCACGGTTGGTCATCAGCGAGCGCTCGATCACCGGGTGCGCGGTCCGGCGCTCGGACCACACGAAGGCGCCCCACAGCAGGACGCTGGCTCCCAGCATCGCGAACATCCAGCCCGGCCAGCCCTGCTCGTGGCCCTGGACCAGCGGGTAGATCAGGGTCACCGAGGCGGCGGTCAGGAGCGTCGTACCGAGCGGGTCGAGGCGGGCGCCGGGGTCGCGCTCGAGGTGGCTGTGCAGGTTCTTGGGCAGGTACCGGATCGCCAGGTACGACGCCGCGACACCGACCGGGATGTTCACCCAGAAGATCGCGCGCCAGCCGCTGCCGAGCAGGTCGGCCTTGAGCAGGAGGCCGGCGAGGATCGGACCCAGCACGGCCGCGAGGCCCATCACCGGCCCGAAGGGGATCAGTGCCTTCTGCAGGTCGTCCTCGTGGAACGACGACTTCACCATCGCCAGGCCCTGGGGGATCATCACCGCCCCGAAGAACCCCTGGGCCACCCGGGCGGCGATCAGCAGCCCCGCGCTCGGCGCGAGCCCGCAGAGGAGTGACGCCGCGGTGAACCCGACCATCCCGATCAGGAACAGCGGGCGGCGTCCGAAGAGGTCTCCGGCGCGGGCGGAGGTGATCAGGCCCACACCGAAGGTCAGGGTGTAGGCGGCCAGGACCCACTGCAGGGTGGTGTCGCTGCCGCCGATGTCGTGCCGGATCGAGGGTCCGGCGAGGTTGGCGATGGTCGCGTCGAGCAGGTCCATCACGTCGGCGACCATCACGACGACGAGGACCATCCAGCGGTAGCGGTAGCGGTAGCCGTCCGGACCGAGAAGTGCGGACGGTGCCGAGGCGGTGGCGGTGGACATGGGGGCTCCTGACGAACGGTGTTCGAGATTGACGAACACCGTTCTATCGCGAACACCGTTCGTTCGTCAAGAACAATGTTCGTTGAATGTGGTTACACTGGCGGCATGAGTGGGGACAGGACCTTCAAGCTGGGGAAGGCGGTGACCGTGACCGCTCCCGAGGAGGTCGCCGAGCAGGTGAGCGCGCTGGTATCGCGGATGCTGGGGGGCCAGAAGAGCCGCCCGCGCAAGCCGGACGCGCACGACCGGCTCTCGGCGGACCGCATCGTCACGGTCGCGGTCGAGCAGCTGCGCGA
Organism: Marmoricola sp. URHA0025 HA25; assembly: GCF_054059435.1. Lineage (NCBI taxonomy): Bacteria > Bacillati > Actinomycetota > Actinomycetes > Propionibacteriales > Nocardioidaceae > Marmoricola > Marmoricola sp. URHA0025 HA25. The sequence continues at coordinate 2,729,839 of NZ_JBSSCD010000001.1, read as the reverse complement.
GCGCGGGTACGACGCGGTCACGATGCGCTCGATCGCCCGCGAGCTCGGCACCGGCCCGGCTTCGCTCTACGCCCACGTCGCCAACCGGGCAGAGCTCGACCAGCTCGTCGTCGGCTGGGTGTGCGGGCAGTGGCAGATCCCGGAGCCCGATCCGGACCACTGGGACGACCAGCTGCGCGCGAGCCTGATCGACATGCTCGCGCTCTACCGTGCGAACCCGGGTGTCGCCCGGTGCACGCTGGGCATGATCCCCCTGCAGCCGAGCCTGCTGATGGTCACCGAGCGACTGATCGCGCTGCTCAAGGCGGGGGGCGTCTCCGACCAGCACTGCGCCTGGTTCGTCGACGTCGCGGCGCTGTACGTGGCGTCGGTCGCCGTGGAGGAGGACATCTGGCGTGAGCGGCATCGCGGCCAGGATCGCGACGAGGCCGCCTCCGTCGAGCACCAGACCGAGGACGCGGTCGTCGCAGAGGTCCGCAAGGTCTTCCAGAGCCTGCCGGCAGAGCACTTCCCCCTGCTCTCCGCCATGGCGGAGACGATGACCACCGGTTCCGGCGACGACCGCTTCGCCTTCGGCGTCGACCTCCTCGTGAGCGGGCTCAAGGGGCTGGGCGCGGGCAGCCGATAACCCGGTGCGCCTGGGGCCCCGTCGGCCTAGGGTGCCGCGGTGACCAGGCTCGTCGAGACGATCGCCCCTCGGCGACTCGGCGTCGGCTTCCGGTGGCTGATCGCCTCGTCGTGGGCGACCAACCTGGGCGACGGGATCGCCGTCGCGGCGGGACCGCTGCTGATCGCCTCGCAGACCCACGACCCGTTCGTCGTCTCCCTGGCTGCCCTGCTCCAGTGGCTCCCACAGCTGCTCCTCGGCCTGTACGCCGGCGTGCTGGCCGATCGCCTGGACCGGCGCCTGATCGTGGTGACCGTGAACCTGGTCCGGGCCGCGGTGCTCGCCACGCTGGTCGTCGCGATCGCGTCGGACGTCGTCTCGGCACCCGTCGTGCTGGGCGCGCTGTTCACCCTGGGATGCGCGGAGGTGTTCGCGGACAACACCTCGGGCACCTTGCTGCCGATGCTGGTCGAGCGCCAGGACCTGGCGATCGGCAACGCCCGGCTGATGGGCGGCTTCATCACGCTCAACCAGCTCGCCGGCCCGGCGCTCGGCGCTGCGCTGTTCGCCGCCGGGTCCGCGTGGCCGTTCGCCACCGAGGTGGTGCTGATGCTCGCCGGCGCGGGCCTCGTGTCGCGGGTGGTGCTGCCGCCGCACGGACGTGCGCTGGAGCAGCCCGGTCACCTTCGTGCCGACATCGCGGAGGGGTTCCGCTGGGTGCGCCACCACGCCGCTGTGCGGACGCTCGTGCTGACCATCTTCACGTTCAACATCACCTTCGGCGCGGCCTGGTCCGTCCTCGTCCTCTACGCGACCCAGCGCCTCGGCATGGGTCCGGTCGGGTTCGGGCTGCTCACCACCACCTCCGCGATCGGGGGCCTCGCCGGGACCGCGTCGTACGGGTGGATCACGCGTCGGGTGAGCCTCGGCAACATCATGCGCGTCGGCCTCGTGATCGAGACGCTCACCCACCTGTCGCTGGCCCTGACGACCGAGCCGGCGGTCGCGCTCGGCATCTTCTTCGTCTTCGGCGCCCATGCCTTCATCTGGGGGACCACCTCGACGACCGTGCGTCAGCGGGCGGTGCCGTTCGAGCTGCAGGGCCGCGTCGGATCGGTCAACATGCTCGGGGTGTGCGGCGGCCTGGTGATCGGGGCCGCGATCGGCGGGCCGCTGGCCCAGCACTGGGGCGTCACGGCGCCGTTCTGGTTCGCCTTCGGCGGCTCCGCGCTGTTCGTCGTGCTCATCTGGGGACAGCTGCGGCACATCGCCCACGAGGACCCGGTGGACCGCTGAGGGCGACACGCGGGGCGTGCCGCCGTACCGTCCGTCGCTCCACGTAGTCTCGACGTTGCCGCTTCCCCCGGCAGGAGTCCCGCATAGGATCCCTGTTCGCGCCCACAGGCCTTGTGGTCAGCACTGCGTGGTCAGCACACCGGACTGAGGAGCCTCACCTTGTACCTGAAGAGCCTGACCCTGAAGGGGTTCAAGTCCTTCGCCTCCTCGACCACCCTCCAGCTCGAGCCCGGCATCACCTGCATCGTCGGACCCAACGGCTCGGGCAAGTCCAACGTCGTCGACGCGCTCGCGTGGGTGATGGGGGAGCAGGGTGCGAAGTCCCTGCGCGGCGGCAAGATGGAGGACGTCATCTTCGCCGGCACCTCGGGCCGGCCACCGCTCGGCCGCGCCGAGGTGCAGCTGACCATCGACAACGCCGACGGGGCACTCCCGATCGAGTACGCCGAGGTCACGATCAGCCGCACGATGTTCCGCAACGGCGGCTCCGAGTACGCCATCAACGGCACTCCCTGCCGCCTGCTCGACGTCCAGGAGCTCCTCTCCGACTCCGGCATCGGCCGCGAGATGCACGTGATCGTCGGTCAGGGTCAGCTCGACTCGATCCTGCACGCGACACCCGAGGACCGCCGCGGGTTCATCGAGGAGGCGGCCGGCGTCCTCAAGCACCGCAAGCGCAAGGAGAAGGCGCTGCGGAAGCTCGAGTCCACCGACGGCAACCTCACCCGCCTCGGCGACCTCCTCAGCGAGATCCGCCGCCAGCTGAAGCCGCTGGGCCGACAGGCCGAGGTCGCCCGGCGGGCACAGACCGTGCAGGCCGACCTGCGCGACGCCCGGGCCCGTCTGATGGCCGACGACCTGGCCACGGCGCGCAAGGCGCTCGAGCAGGAGCTCGCCGACGAGAGCGTGCTGGTCGCGAAGCGGGCCGAGGTCGAGGCGGAGATCGCGTCCGTGCGCGCGGCGGAGTCCGGCCTCGAGGCCGCCCTGCGCGAGGACCTGCCCGCCCTGTCCCGCGCCCAGGAGACCTGGTTCTCCCTCTCCGGCCTGCGCGAGCGCCTCCGCGGGACCGCCAGCCTCGCCGGCGAGCGGGTCCGCAACGCCCAGCAGGTCGCCGACGAGCGGGTGCCCTCGGGCCGTGACCCCGACGAGCTGGAGGCCGAGGCCGAGCGCGTGCAGGTGGAGGAGACCGGGATCCTCGAAGAGGTCGCGCAGAACCGCACGGCTCTCGAGGAGGCCGTCACCGACCGGCAGGCTGCCGAGCAGCGCTTCACCGACGAGGAGCGCCGCATCGCCGGGCTCCAGCGCGCCGCCGCCGATCGCCGCGAGGGCCTGGCCCGCCTGCACGGCCAGGTCAACGGCCTGCGCAGCCGTGCGGCCGCCGCCGAGGACGAGGTCGCCCGGCTGGCGGAGGCGCGTGCCGATGCCCTCGCCCGCGCCGAGCGCGCCCAGCAGAGCTTCACCTCCCTGGAGACCCGGGTCGCCGGGCTCGACGCCGGCGAGGAGGGACTCGACGCCGAGCACGAGGCGGCCAGTGGCCTGCTCGGCGACATCGAGGACCGGCTCGCCAAGCTGCGCGAGGAGGCACAGACCGCGGAGCGGGAGCGCGGTGCCCTCGTCGCGCGCAAGGAGGCCCTCGAGCTCGGCCTGAACCGCAAGGACGGCGCGGGCGCGCTGCTGGCCGCCTCCGGATCGGTCTCGGGGCTGCTCGGGTCGGTGGCTGCACTGCTCAGCGTGCGCACCGGTTACGAAGCCGCTCTCGCCGCTGCGCTGGGCAGTGCGGCCGATGCTGTCGCCGTCCGCGACGTCGACGCCGCGATCTCCGCCATCGGGCACCTGAAGTCCGACGACCTCGGTCGTGCGGGGCTGCTCCTCGGCGGCGGGCCCGCGACGCAGGACAGCTGGCCGGTCCTGCCCGCCGGTGCCGTCTACGCCATCGATGTCGTCGAGTGCCCCGAGGACCTGCGACCGGCGTTGTCACGCCTGCTGTCGAAGGTGGCCGTGGTCGACGACCTGGCCGCCGCCCGCACGCTGGTCGCCGAGGTGCCCGACGTGACCGCCGCGACGCTCGACGGCGACCTGCTGGGAGCCCACTTCGCCTCGGGTGGCTCCTCGAGCCAGCCCAGCCTGATCGAGGTTCAGGCTGCCGTCGACGAGGCCGGAGAGGCCCTGGCCCGCGCGAGCCACGAGCTCGAGCGGCTCACCTTCGCACTTGCCACGCTGGAGTCCGAGCGCGAGGACGCCTCCCGCCGCGTCGACGTCGCGCTCGCCAAGCTGCACGAGTCCGACGCCGCCCTCGCCGCGGTGGCCGAGGAGCTCGGCCAGTACGGCGCACAGGCGCGCTCCGCCAAGGCCGAGGCGGCGCGCCTGGAGCAGGCGATCGCAACAGCGAAGGAGTCCCACAGCACCAACCTCGCCGGGCTGGCCGAGCTCGAGGAGCGGCTGGCGCAGGCAGAGGCTTCCGACGACGACGAGCCGGACACCGACGAGCGCGAGCGACTGGCCGAGGACGCCAGGTCGGCGCGGGCGCGGGAGATGGAGTCCCGGCTCGCCCTGCGCACTGCCGAGGAGCGTGCCCGGGCCCTCCACGGCCGGGCCGACGGCCTGCGCAACGCCGCTCGGGCCGAGCGCGAGGCCAGGGCACGGGCGATCGCGCGCCGCGAGCAGCTGCTCCGCGAGGGGCGGGTGGCCGAGGCAGTCGGGCGCGGGGTCGCCGTCGTACTGGCGCGGCTGGAGGAGTCCATCGAGCTCGCAGCGATCCAGCGCACCGGCATCGAGCGCGGCCGGGCCGGTCGAGAGCAGCAGCTCGTCGCTGCCCGCGAACGCCTGCGTGAGCTCGGCACGACCCTCGACGAGCTGGTGAACTCCGTCCACCGCGACGAGATGGCCCGCACCGAGCAGCGCATGCGCATCGAGCAGCTCGAGGAGCGCGCGCTCGAGGAGCTCGGGCTCGACGCCGACTCCCTGGTCGCCGAGTACGGTCCCGACCAGCTGGTCCCGCCGGTCGACGTCGAGCGCGGTGACGACGTCGCCGAGACCACCGAGGACGAGGCGCCGGCTCCGTCAGTGCCCTACGACCGCGACGAGCAGCTCAAGCGGCTGCGCGCAGCGGAGCGGGCCCTGGCCCAACTCGGCAGGATCAACCCGCTGGCCCTCGAGGAGTTCTCGGCGCTGGAGGAGCGGCACAAGTTCCTCACCGAGCAGCTCGAGGACCTCAAGCGGACGCGGCGCGACCTGCTCGACATCGTCCGCGAGGTAGACGAGCGGGTCGAGCAGGTCTTCACCGCGGCGTACGCCGACGTGACCAAGGCGTTCGACGCCACCTTCTCGCGCCTGTTCCCGGGCGGCGAGGGCCGGCTCGTGCTCACGAACCCCGACGACATGCTGACCACCGGCATCGAGGTCGAGGCCAGGCCGCCGGGCAAGAAGGTCAAGCGACTCTCGCTGCTCTCCGGCGGCGAGCGCTCGCTGGTCGCGGTCGCGTTCCTGGTCGCGCTGTTCAAGGCCCGGCCGTCGCCGTTCTACATCCTCGACGAGGTCGAGGCGGCGCTCGACGACACCAACCTCGGCAGGCTGCTGGAGATCTACGAGGAGCTGCGCGAGAACTCCCAGCTGATCGTGATCACCCACCAGAAGCGGACGATGGAGGTCGGCGACGCGCTCTACGGCGTCTCGATGCGCGGCGACGGCATCTCCGCGGTGATCTCCCAGCGGCTCCGCGAGTCCGAACCCGCGTGAGCGACGACGCGGGGGCACGGAGAGCGGCGGGACCGACGCGGGCCGACTACGTCGTCTGGCGCCGGGCCACGACCCGGTGGGCCGACGACGACGTCTACGGCCACATGAACAACGCGCGCTACTTCGAGCTGATCGACACCGCCGTCAACGCCCACCTCGCCGAGGCCACCGGCACCGACATCCGCGCGTTGCCGGCCGTCGGGGTGGTCGCGGAGGTCTCGTGCCGCTACTTCCGCGAGGTCGGCTACCCGGAGCCGATCGACCTCGGGCTCGTCGTGGACCGGGTCGGCATCTCGTCGGTCGTCTACCGGATCGGGATCTTCCAGGGCCCGGGCGACGAAGCCGCGGCCGAGGGCCGGTTCGTGCACGTCTACGTCGAGGCGACCGCGGACACCGGCCGCGGCAGCGGCCGGGCGAGCACCCCGATCCCGGACGCCATCCGGGCGGTCGTCGAGCCGCTGGTCGTTCCGGGGACGGGCCGGGAGTAGGCACGGTTTGGTGGAACCCGTGAGAATGGGTACACCGCCTGGACTCTCTCGGTAAGGACCTCGCTGACATGGTCGTGCTCGTGCTCCTGATGCTGGTGATCCTGCTGGTCGCCGCCGCGGTCGTGATCTACGTCGCCTACCCGCACCGTGGCGAGGAGGTCCCGGTGGCGCCGTGGCTGGGCGACGTGATGCAGCGCGGCGTGGAGACGGTCGGCGACCTCCTCGACGCTCCTTCCGCGGACAGCGACCGGGAGCACACCCACCGCTGAGGGCACGGCGGTCGGACGGGCCGCCCTCTGGTTGGATTGCCGCATGGCCTTTCCCGTGCTGATCATCCTCATCGCGGTCGTCGCGCTCCTGGCGATCGGGCTCGTCGTCGGGCTGCTCGTCCGGGGCGGCCGGCGTACGTCGGCGCCCGTTCCCCGGCCGACAGTCGCGGACGCACGCGAGGGCGTCCCGCCGCAGGCTCCGGCGCCAGTGGCGGAGGAGCCTCGATCGGCCACTCCGACGCTCGAGCGGCCGGAGGGTACCGCCAGCCGGCTGGTCCGGCTGCGGCAGCGACTCGCCGGCTCGCAGGGTGGCCTCGGTCGCGGCCTGCTCTCGCTGCTCTCGCGCGACCGGCTGGACGACGACACCTGGGAGGACATCGAGGACACGCTGATCACGGCCGACGTCGGCGTCGGGCCGACCGGTGAGCTGGTCGAGCGGCTCCGCACCCGGTTGCGGGTCGAGGGCGGGTCGACCAGCGACGTCCGCTCGGTGCTCCGCGAGGAGCTGCTCACGCTCGTCGACCCGAGCATGGACCGCAGTCTCCACCTCGACGGGGAGCACCCTGCCGTCGTCCTGGTCGTCGGCGTCAACGGCTCGGGCAAGACCACCTCCGTCGGCAAGATCGCCCGGGTCCTGGTCGCCGAGGGCCGGTCGGTGCTGATGGGCGCGGCCGACACGTTCCGGGCCGCCGCGACCGAGCAGCTGACCACGTGGGGACAGCGCGTCGGCGTCGAGGTGGTCGCCGGGCCCGAGGGCAGCGACCCGGCCAGCGTCGCCTTCGAGTCGGTCCGCGCGGGCATCGACGCGGGGACCGACGTGGTGCTCGTGGACACTGCCGGCCGGCTGCAGAACAAGGCCGGGCTCATGGACGAGCTCGGCAAGGTCAAGCGGGTCATCGAGAAGCAGGTGCCGGTGCGCGAGGTCCTGCTCGTCCTCGACGCGACCACGGGCCAGAACGGCCTGGTCCAGGCACGGGTCTTCAGCGAGGTGGTCGACGTCACCGGGATCGTGCTCACCAAGCTCGACGGGTCGGCGAAGGGCGGGATCGTCGTGGCGGTGCAGCGCGAGCTCGGCGTACCGGTCAAGCTGGTCGGTCTCGGCGAAGGGCCCGACGATCTCGCGCCCTTCGATCCCGAGGCGTTCGTCGACGCCATCCTCGGCGAGTCGCCGGCCGACCAGGCGTGAGTGCGGTCAGGCCCCGGACCGGGCGCCGATCCCGTCGAACATGAAGTCCACGAGCTCCTCCGCCTCGTCGACCGAGGGGACATCGCGCTCGATGATCGCGTAGAGGATCATCATCCCGGCGAACCAGTCCACGGCGAGGTCCATCCGGAAGTCCGGCCGCAGCTCCCCGCGGGCGATCCCGCGCCGTAGCATCACCCGGGCCGCCTCCTCCTGGGCCTCGAAGGCAGCCGTGTACAGGGCGCCGATCCGGCGGTCACGCAGGGACTCGGCGCAGGTCATCCGCATGTAGGACCGTCCGGTCTCCGACGCCGAGAACTCCAGTGCCAGCCGGGTCGCCATCACCAGGTCGTCGCGCACGTTCCCGGTGTCCGGGATCGGCAGCTGGGTGCTGTAGAGCTGCTCGAGCGCCGCGAACGCCAGGTCCTCCTTGCCCGCCCAGCGCCGGTAGACGGTCGCCTTCCCGGCCTTGGCCATCGCCGCGACCTCGTCGACGGTCATGTTGTCGAAGCCGCGCTTGAGGATCAGCTCCGCCGCGGCGGCGAGGATGCGCTCGTCGGCGCTGGAGTCGCGAGGTCGGCCCTTGCGCCGGGCAGGAGCGGCTGGCTCCTCCGGCTGCGCAGGGCCCGCAGACATGGACACGTGGAAACCGTAGGGCTCCCGTCAAGCAACCGGGTGGCAAACACCCAGAAATGACCCAGTTGGGATGGCGCGCTTTGCCCCTCTTTGTCGCTCGTTCACATGTTCGTAACACAGTCGCCGAAGGTGTCACGGAACCGAAACGAGCGGGCACGGCTCCGCGAAACCTCGACGCACGAGTCTTTCCTGCGACAGCGTGGCTGGCCCTGGCCCCGACACCGTCGTCCGGCATCCAGGCCCGTCGCTGACTCTCTGCTCGCTCACCAATGGAGGTCCGATGGACGGCTATTACGCCTGGATGATCGTCGCCACAGCACTCGTGCTGATGATGACGACGCCCGCGCTGGCCTTGTTCTACGGCGGCATGAGCCGCTCGAAGTCCGTGCTCAACATGATGATGATGTCCTACGTCGCCCTGGCGGTCGTCGGCATCGTGTTCGTTCTCTGGGGCTGGTCGATGGGCTGGGGCGGTGACGGCGTCGGCAACGGGAACGGGAAGCTGATCGCCAGCCCGTTCAGCATGTTCGGCCTGGACGGTGTCGGTCACGGCAACTACATCTACGTGCTCTTCCAGCTGACCTTCGCGGCCATCACCGCGGCGCTGATCTCCGGGTCCATCGCCGACCGCGTGAAGCTGTCGTCCTGGATCGTCTTCATCGTCGGCTGGGTGACGCTCGCGTACTTCCCGATCGCCCACAACGTGTGGGGTGGTGGCTGGCTGTACAGCAAGTTCCCGAACCTCGACTACGCGGGCGGCACCGTCGTGCACATCAACGCCGGTATCGCCGGCGGCGTGCTCGCGCTCATCATCGGCAAGAGGATCGGCTGGCCCAAGGAGCCGATGCGGCCGCACAACCTCACCCTCACGATGATCGGTGCGGGCCTGCTCTGGTTCGGCTGGTTCGGCTTCAACGTCGGATCGATCGTCTTCACCTCCGACTCGCTCAAGGACCCGGCCAAGTTCTCGGCCCAGTTCTACTCCGAGACCGGCGTGACCTTCATGAACACGACGCTCGCCACGATGGCGGCCATGCTCGGCTGGCTCCTCGTCGAGCGGTTCCTGCACGGCAAGGCCACCTCGCTCGGCGCCGCATCCGGTGTGGTCGCCGGCCTGGTCGCGATCACGCCCTCCTGCGGTGCGGTCAACACGGTCGGTGCCCTCATCATCGGTGCCCTCGCAGGCATGGTCTGCGCCGTGGCCGTCGGCATGAAGTTCAAGCTGGGCCTGGACGACTCGCTCGACGTCGTCGGCGTCCACCTGGTCGGCGGCATCCTCGGTGCGCTGGCGATCGGGTTCCTCGGGACCGACAAGTCCCCCCAGGGCGTGGACGGGCTGTTCGGGAAGATGAACGGCCTGTTCTACGGCGGCGACCTCACGCTCCTGTGGCACCAGTTCATCGGCGTGCTGTTCACGCTGGTCGTCTCCGGTGTGGTCACGCTCGCGCTCGGCCTGGCGATCAAGTACACGATCGGCTGGCGGGTGCCGGCCGAGGACGAGGTCGAGGGCATCGACTTCGTGCTGCACGGCGAGACGGCGTACGACCTCGGGACGTCCACCAGCCGCTTCGGCAAGGTCGGGACCACCGGCGCCATCAAGGAAGGTGTCACCGCATGAAGCTCGTGACCGCGGTGATCAAGCCGCACAAGTGGGAAGAGGTCCGCGAGGCCCTCGAGACCTTCGGCGTGACCGGCATGACCGTCAGTGAGGTCAGCGGCTACGGCCGGCAGAAGGGCCACACCGAGGTCTACCGCGGCGCGGAGTACGACATCGCGCTGGTGCCGAAGATCCGCATCGAGATCGTCGTCGACGACGGCGACGTCGCCGACGTCACCGACATCGTCGTGAAGGCGGCGCAGACCGGCCGGATCGGTGACGGGAAGGTCTGGGTCTCCTCGATCGACAGCGTGATCCGGGTCCGCACCGGTGAGCGCGACGAGGCGGCGATCTAGCCAGGAGCAGACACACGGGCCGGCAGGGTCGGTGGGCATCTCGCCCACTGACCCTGCTGGTGTGCCGTAACACGCCTGTAACGAACGGGGGACACAGTGACCGGCCATGACGTCCCTCACCGACGCCCATATCGGCCTGCCCGCGCTTGCCTCGGACCTCACCAGGATCAGTGCCGGCGACACCGCCTGGCTGCTGGCGGCCTCCGCCCTGGTGCTGCTGATGGCGCCGGGGCTGGCCCTGTTCTACGGCGGCATGGTGCGCTCCAAGAGCGTGCTGAACATGATCATGATGACCTTCGGGGCGCTGGCCGCGATCACGGTCGTCTGGGTGCTGGTCGGCTACTCGCTGGCGTTCGGAGACGACGTCGCGGGCGGGCTGCTCGGCGACCCGTTGCAGCACTTCGGCCTCGAGTCCCTGGTGCGGTCGTCGGCCGACAGCTGGCTGACGGTCCCGGTGATCCTGTTCGCGGTCTTCCAGGGACTCTTCTGCGTGATCACCGGTGCGCTGGTCTCCGGCGCGATCGCCGACCGTGCCCGCTTCGGGGCCTGGATCGTGTTCGTGTCCGTGTGGACCGTGCTGGTCTACGCGCCGGTCGCCCACTGGGTCTTCGACCTCGACCACGACGGCCACTCCGGTGGCTGGCTGGCGAACAAGGTCGGGCTCGTGGACTTCGCCGGCGGAACCGCGGTCGAGATCTGCTCCGGCGGCTCGGCCCTCGCGCTGGCGCTGGTCGTGGGGCGACGGGTCGGCTTCGGCAAGGACCCGATGCGGCCGCACAACCTCACCCTGGTGATGCTCGGCGCTGGGCTGCTGTGGTTCGGCTGGTTCGGCTTCAACGCCGGCTCGGCGCTCCGGGCCGACCACACCGCGGCCGTGGTCTTCGCGACCACCCTGTGCGCGGGTGCCGCGGGCTCGCTGGGATGGCTGGCGCTCGAGCGGCTGCGCGACGGCCACGCGACCTCGCTCGGCGCTGCCTCGGGGCTGGTCGCGGGGCTCGTCGCGATCACGCCGAGCTGCTCGTCGCTCTCCCCGCTCGGCGCGCTGCTGATGGGTGCGGCGGCGGGTGCGATCTGTGCGCTCGCGGTGGGGCTGAAGTACCGCTTCGGGTACGACGACTCGCTGGACGTCGTCGGCGTCCACCTCGTCGGCGGGCTGGTCGGGACGCTGGGCATCGGGCTGATCGCGACGGCGGCGGCGCCGGCCGGGGTCGACGGCCTGCTCCACGGCGGCGGCGCCGACCAGCTGGGCAGGCAGGCGCTCGGTGCGGGCGTCGTACTCGCCTACGCGTTCGTGGTCTCGGGCATCATCGGACTGGTGGTCGACCGGCTGGTGGGCCTGCGGATCGACGAGGAGCACGAGGTGACCGGCATCGACCTCGTCGTGCACGCCGAGACGGCCTACGACCTGCACGCGACAGCCGGGGCCCGGACCTCCGGGTTCCTCGGGCACCAGGACAGCCAGTGACCACCGAACACGACCGAGAGGACGCGCCATGAAGCTGGTGACCGGAGTGATCAAGCCGCACAAGTGGGAGGACGTCCGCTCCGCGCTCGAGACGATCGGCGTGACCGGGATGACGGTGAGCGAGGTCAGCGGCTACGGCCGGCAGAAGGGCCACACCGAGGTCTACCGCGGCGCCGAGTATGACATCGCCCTGGTGCCGAAGATCCGGCTCGAGATCGTCGTGGACGACCAGGACGTCGACGCGGTCGTCGACGCGATCGTGGCGTCGGCCCAGACGGGCCAGATCGGTGACGGCAAGGTCTGGATCTCGCCGGTCGAGACCGTGGTCCGGGTCCGCACCGGCGATCGCGACGAGCTCGCGATCTGATGAGGCCGCACGGGACGTGCCCGCGACCGGCTCGAGACCGGCCAGGGCCGTGACGGCGACCGACAGGGCAGCCCGTGCCGCCGAGGCCGACGCCCTCTGCCAGAAGGCCTACGAGTCGGTGGGCGCCCCCGAGACGGGAGTCGCCCTGGTCGCGGTCGGCGGCTACGGGCGGGAGGAGCTCGCGCCCTACAGCGACCTCGACATCGTGCTGGTGCACGACGAGGGCGTGGCGGCAGGGGACTGGGCCGGTCAGATCTGGTACCCGCTGTGGGACTCGGGGTTCAAGATCGACCACTCGGTGCGCTCGGTCCCCGAGGTGCTCCAGCAGGTCGCCTCGGACCTCAAGGTCGCGCTCGGGATGCTCGACGTCCGGCACCTGGCCGGGGACCCGAACCTGACGCTGCGCCTGCGTACGGCGATCCTGGCCGCCTGGCGCCGGGACGCGAAGGCCCGGCTCCCCGAGCTGCAGGAGCTGGTCCGCGACCGCAACCGGCTCCTCGGTGAGCTCGCCCACAACTCCGTGCCCGACCTCAAGGAGGCGACCGGCGGCCTGCGCGACGCGACCGTGCTGAAGGCGCTGGTCGCCACCTGGCTCGTCGACGTGCCGCACGGCGAGCTGGAGAGCTGCCGGCAGGCGATGCTCGACGTGCGGGACGCGCTGCACGCCGTCGCCGGCCGGGGCAACGACCGGATAGCGCCCGAGCAGTGGGCGGACATGGCTCCACTGCTCGACCTTGCCGACGCGGCTGCCGTCCAGCTGCACGTGCGGACCCTGGGTCGGCGGATGACCCACCTGTCACGGCTCACGTGGCGGCGGGTCGACGCCGTGCTCCGGCGACCGCCGAGGGCCAACGCGGGCAGACGGCCGCAGCTCGAGGCGATCGGCGGCGGGCTGGCGGTCGCCTACGAGGAGATCGTCCTGGACCGCGACGCGCGCCCGACGAGCGACCCGCTCCTGCTCCTGCGGGCCGCTGCCGAGGCGGCGGAGCGCGACCTGGTGCTGGAGCCGACCACGACGGCCCGGCTGGTGTCCGACGTACCTCCGCTGCCCGAGCCGTGGCCGGCCGAGGCCCGGGACCTCCTGGTCCGGCTGCTGGCCGCCGGGCCGGGGCTGCTGCCGATCTGGGAGACCCTCGACGAGACCGATGCGCTGGAGACCTTCCTGCCCGAGTGGGAGCGGGTCCGCTTGCTGCCGCACGCGTCCACCGTGCACCGGTTCACCGTCGACCGGCACCTCGTCGAGACCTGCATCGAGGCATCGGCGCTGATCCGGCGCGTGTCCCGACCCGACGTGCTGATGGTGGCGGCGTTGCTGCACGACATCGGCAAGGGACAGCTGACCGAGCACTGCGTCGCCGGTGAGCCGATCGCCCGGGACATCGCCCGGCGGATCGGCTTCGACGATCGCGAGACCGAGCTCGTCGCGAGCCTGGTGCGCTGGCACCTGCTGCTGCCGGAGACCGCGACGACGCGCGACGCGGAGGACCCCGCGACCGTCGAGCTGGTCACCAGCCGGATCCACGACAGAGAGGAGCTCGAGCTGCTGTTCGCGCTCACCGAGGCAGATGCGAAGGCGACGTCTGAGAAGGCCTGGACGTCGTGGCGGGCCTCGCTCGTGCGCAGCCTGGTACGCCGGAGCGCGGCCGAGCTGTCCGAGGTGTCCGCGGACGCGACCGAGGAGGAGACCTCGCGCCGCGAGCTCACCATCCCCAAGCAGGTGCGCAAGGACCCGAGGAAGGTCGCCGTGACCGTGGAGGAGTCGGCCGACGGGGCGGTGGTGACGGTGATCTCGGGCGACCGGGTCGGCCTGCTCGCCGATGCGGCGGCCATGCTCGCCCTCCAGAAGGTCTCGGTCCGCGCGGCTCGTGCCTGGACGATGGACGACTACGGCGTCTCGGTCTGGCACGTCGATCGCACCGGCCTCGATGCCGCGGTCCTGCGGGAGCGCCTCGAGGCGATCGCCGACGGTCGGATGGATCCGTCGAGCCGGCTGCGTCCGAGCAGTGCGAGCACCCTGGCACCGACGGTCGTCGTACGCGCCGAGGCGTCCGACCGTGCCACGGTGCTCGAGGTGCGCGCGGCCGACCGGCCCGGGGTCGTGCACCTCGTGTGCGCCGCGCTCGCCCGGCTGGAGCTGACGGTGACCTCCGCCCACGTGGACACCCTCGGGCCGCAGGCGGTCGACGTGTTCTACGTCCAGGAGGCGCAGGCGGGGGCGCTCAGCGACACGCGGGCGGCCGATGCGGCCCACGCCGTACGTGCGGCGCTCAGCGGTCCGGGCGAATCCTGAGCCGGCCCCCGATGCGTCGCGCGTCCAAGGGCAGTGGCGTGCTCGTCTAGGCTTGCGACCGGGCCATTCCGCCGTACGAGCCGAGGAATCACTTGTTCACCACGCTTTCCGACCGCCTGTCCGAGACCTTCAAGAGCCTGCGCGGCAAGGGCCGGCTCTCCGAGGCGGACATCGACGCCACCGCGCGCGAGATCCGGCTCGCGCTGCTCGAGGCCGATGTGGCGTTGCCCGTGGTCAAGGACTTCATCGCCGCCGTCAAGGAGCGTGCGCGAGGCGAGGAGGTCAGCCAGGCGCTGAACCCGGCCCAGCAGGTCGTCAAGATCGTCAACGACGAGCTCGTCACGATCCTCGGCGGGGAGACACGGCGGCTCCGGTTCGCCAAGACGCCGCCGACGGTGATCATGCTCGCCGGCCTCCAGGGGTCGGGCAAGACCACGCTCGCCGCGAAGCTCGCGCTCTGGCTGAAGGAGCAGGGCAACAGCCCGTTGCTCGTCGCCGCCGACCTGCAGCGGCCCAACGCGGTCAACCAGCTGCAGGTCAACGGCGAGCGCGCCGGCGTCACCGTGTTCGCCCCCGAGCCGGGCAACGGTGTCGGTGACCCCGTCGAGGTGTCGCGTCAGGGCCTCGCGGAGGCGAAGCGCACGTTGCACGACGTGGTGATCATCGACACCGCGGGCCGGCTGGGCATCGACGAGGAGCTGATGCGCGAGGCGGCGAACATCCGCGACGCGGTCAGCCCCGACGAGATCCTCTTCGTCGTCGACGCGATGATCGGCCAGGACGCCGTCAACACCGCGCAGGCCTTCCTCGACGGTGTCGGGTACGACGGCGTCGTCCTCACCAAGCTCGACGGCGACGCACGCGGCGGCGCCGCCCTGTCGATCGCGAAGATGACCGGCAAGCCGGTGATGTTCGCGTCCGCGGGCGAGAAGCTCACCGACTTCGACCTCTTCCACCCCGACCGGATGGCCGGACGCATCCTCGACATGGGCGACCTGCTCACCCTGATCGAGCAGGCCGAGAAGACCTTCGACGCCGAGCAGGCCGCCAAGGCAGCGGCGAAGCTGCAGGACGGCGAGTTCACGCTCGACGACTTCCTCGAGCAGATGCAGCAGGTCCGCAAGATGGGCTCGCTGACGAAGATGCTCGGGATGCTCCCCGGGATGGGCCAGTTCCGTGACCAGCTCGAGAACTTCGACGAGCGCGAGATCGACCGGATCCAGGCGATCATCCAGTCGATGACGCCGACCGAGCGGGCCAACCCGAAGATGATCGACGGCTCGCGCCGCGCCCGCATCGCGAAGGGCGCGGGTCGCACCGTCGCCGACGTGAACCAGCTCGTCGACCGCTTCTTCGAGGCCCGCAAGATGATGCAGCAGATGGCCCGCGGAGGCATGCCCGGCATGCCGGGGATGCCCGGCATGGGCCTGGGCAAGAAGGCGAAGGGGCGCCAGGCGCCGCAGCAGAAGAAGGGCAAGGGCGCGCGCCGCAGCGGCAACCCGGCGAAGGCTGCCCAGCAGTCGCAGCAGGAGGCGGCGCCGGCCGGCTCGGCGTTCGGCCTGCCCGCCGAGCTCCCCGAGGACTTCGACCCCAGCCAGCTCCCGGACCTCTCCAAGTACCTCAAGTAGTCGCCGAGCGGGCAGAAAAGCACCGCGGAAGGGCGCCGAGCGGGCAGAAAAGCAGCGCAGGAGTACGCCGAGCGGGCAGAAGTGCCGATCCTGGCGACGGCTCACTCGGCTGCCCTCGCTGGTTGCCGCGACGGGCGATCTGGTCTGAGAAGCGTTTGTGCCCGCTCGGCGTACCGCCGCGAAGCGTTTGTGCCCGCTCGGCGTCCCGGCGCGGGTCGGCTAACGTCGCCGGCATGGCGATCGAGAGGTTCCGAGGAGTCGTCCTGCCCGCCGGCGAGACCGCCGACCTGTACGTCGTGGATGGCCGCGTCACCTGCGAGCCGCAGGCCGGCGCCGACACGGTTGCCGAGGGGTGGATCGTGCCCGGGCTGGTCGACGCGCACAACCACCTGGGGTTGGAGGACGAAGGCGCGGTCGACGACGCGACGACCGAGGAGCAGGCGGTCGCCGACCGTGATGCCGGCGTGCTGCTCCTGCGCGACTGCGGGTCACCTGCGGACACCCGCTGGGTGTACGAGCGCGACGACCTCCCGCGGCTGATCCGCTGCGGACGGCACATCGCCCGCACCAAGCGGTACCTCCGCAACTACGCCCACGAGATCGAGCCCGACGAGCTCGCCGAGTGCGTCGCCCGCGAGGCGGGTGGCAGTGACGGCTGGGTGAAGCTCGTGGGGGACTGGATCTCCCGCGAGAACGGCGACCTCGCGCCGTCGTTCCCGGACGAGGCGGTCGCCGTGGCCATCGCGGTGGCGCACGACAACGGCGCGAAGGTCACGGCGCACTGCTTCGGCACCGGCTCGCTGTCGCCGCTCCTCGACGCGGGCATCGACTGCATCGAGCACGGCACCGGGCTCACCGAGGCGCACATCGCGCAGATGGTCGCCCAGAGTGTCGCCCTGGTGCCGACGGTGCAGCAGACGGCGAAGTTCCCCGAGTACGTCGCCGCCGCGAGCGAGCGGTTCCCGGCGTACGCCACGACGATGGAGGGACTGTTCCGGCAGCGCCGCGACGTCCTGATGGCGGCGTACGAGGCAGGCGTGGAGCTGTACGTCGGCAGCGACGGTGGCGGGTCGTCCCGCCACGGGTGCCTCGAGGAGGAGATGCGCGCGATGGTCGAGATGGGGCTGCCTGCCGACTACGTGCTCGGCGCCGCATCGTGGCGCGCGCGCGAGTGGCTGGGATGGAACCCGACTCTCGAGGAGGGCGCTCCGGCCGACTTCGTCGTGTACCCGCGTGACCCACTCGCGGACCTCGGCGTCCTCCGCGAGCCGACCTGCGTCGTGCTGCGGGGGAGGGTCGTCGCGTGAAGGTCGACGTCGAGGTCGAGACGGTGATCCGGCGTCCGCGCGCCGAAGTCGCAGCGTACGCCGGCGATCCCTCGAACGCACCGCAGTGGTACGCGAACATCCGCTCGGTCCAGTGGCAGACCGATCCGCCGCTGCGGGTGGGCTCGCGGATGGACTTCGTGGCCCAGTTCCTCGGCCGCAGGCTCGCGTACACCTACGAGGTCGCCGAGCTCGTACCTGGAGAGCGACTCGTGATGCGGACGTCCGACGGGCCGTTCCCGATGGAGACGACCTACACCTGGTGCGACGTCCCGGAGGGCACCCGGATGACGCTGGGGAACCGTGGGACGCCCAAGGGATTCGCACGCTTCACCGCTCCGGTCCTCGAGCGCGCGATGATCCGGGCGACCCGCAAGGACCTGGCGAGGCTCAAGGAGCTGGTGGAGGGCTCGGCGGCCGGCTGAGGGCCGCCCGGGACGCGATTTCACGTGGCCGCGGGCTTCTGGCAGAATGGCGCGCTGAGTCGCAGCAGCCGAGGGACCCTCTCATCCCGACGCGGCAGCGCCCTTCGAGTGGCCGACCCGGTCCCCACCTGGTCTGCGGTCGCTCGCCCACCACAGAACATCCAAGGAGACACCACTAACGTGGCCGTCAAGATTCGCCTGAAGCGCATGGGCAAGATCCGTCAGCCCTACTACCGCGTCGTCGTCGTCGACGCCCGCAAGAAGCGGGACGGTCGTGTGATCGAGGAGATCGGCAAGTACCACCCGAAGGAGGAGCCCTCGTTCATCCAGGTCACCTCCGAGCGGGCCCAGTACTGGCTGGGTGTCGGCGCGCAGCCGACCGAGGCCGTCGAGGCCCTCCTCAAGATCACTGGTGACTGGCAGACGTTCAAGGGCCTCCCCGGCACCGAGGGCACCCTGCGGGTCGCCGAGCCGAAGCGGGACAAGACCGAGCTGTTCAACGAGGCGCTCAAGGACGCGGCCAGCGAGCCGAAGTCCGAGGCGGTGACCAAGAAGGCAGCCGCCAAGAAGACCGCCAAGAAGGCAGCGCCCGCCGAGGCCAAGGCCGACGAGGCTCCTGCCGACGAGGCTCCTGCTGCCGAGGCTCCGGCCGAGGAGGCACCCGCTTCGGAGGCACCCGCTTCGGAGGCTCCCGCTGCCGAGGCACCCGCTGCCGAGGCTCCGGCCGAAGAGGCGCCTGCTTCGGAGGCTCCCGCTGAAGAGTCGGCCGCTGACGCCCCCGCCGAGGCTGCTGCCGACGAGGCACCCGCGGCCACCGACGAGGCCTGACCGCGATGCTGGCCGAGGCGCTCGAGCACCTGGTCCGTGGCGTGGTCGACCACCCCGACGACGTCACGGTGCGCGACAAGGAGCTGCGTCGCGGATCGATCCTCGAGGTCCGGGTCAATCCCGAGGACCTCGGCAAGGTGATCGGCCGCGGCGGCCGCACCGCCACCGCGTTCCGCACCGTCATCTCGGCGCTGGCCGGTCGGGGTGGCGCTCGGGTCGACTTCGTGGACGTGGACCGCAGGCGCTAGCCGGAGGGCCGCGTCCGCGAAGCAGACGGCACAGCGTGGACGTGGACCGCAGGCGCTAGCCGGAGCCCGCGTGGCTCGACCAGCGGGCAAGCCACAATGGGCACCGACTCCTCCGAGTCGGTGCCCGTTGTCATCCCAGGGAAGGTGAGCGTGGACGACTACCTCGTCGTGGGCCGGATCGCCCGCCCGCACGGCCTCAAGGGCGAGGTCGCGGTCGAGCCGCGCACCGACGAGCCCGACCGCAGGTTCGCGGCCGGTGCGCGGCTGCAGACGGAGCGGAACCGTCCCGGCGCGCGCACGCACGAGGCGCTGACCGTCGCCGGCAGCCGGTGGCACTCCGGCAGGCTGCTCGTCACCTTCGAGGAGATCCCCGACCGGACCGCCGCCGAGGAGGCTCGCGGCACCGTGCTCGTCGTACCGGTCGACCCGGAGGAGACCCCGGAGGACCCCGACGAGTTCTACGACCACCAGCTCGTCGGCCTCGCGGTCGAGGACAGTCGGGGCGAGCGGCTCGGCACCGTCGTCGCCGTCGCCCACGGCACCGGGCAGGACCTGCTGCACATCGACGTCGACGGCGTGGAGGTGCTGTTCCCCTTCGTCGCCGCGCTGGTCCCGGCGGTCGACGTACCGGGCGGGCGGATCGTGGTCGACGACCGTCCAGGCCTGCTGCGACCGGACGCCTCGTGAAGATCGACGTCGTCACGATCTTCCCGGACTACCTGGCGCCGCTGGAGCTGTCCCTCGCCGGCAGGGCACGCGAGCGCGGCCTCCTCGACGTCCGGGTCCACGACCTGCGGGACTGGACCCACGACCGGCACCGCACCGTCGACGACACGCCGTACGGCGGCGGCGCCGGCATGGTGATGAGGCCGGAGCCGTGGGGCGAGGCGCTGGACGCGGTGGCGCCCGATGCCGCGACGCTCGTCGTCCCGACGCCGTCCGGGGTGCCGCTGACGCAAGCGGTCGCCGAGGAGCTCGCGACGCACGAGCACCTGGTGTTCGCGTGCGGACGCTACGAGGGCATCGACCAGCGCGTCCTGGACCACGCGGCGACGCGCCTGCAGGTGCGCGAGGTCTCGCTCGGCGACTACGTCCTCAACGGCGGCGAGGTCGCGGCGCTCGTCGTGATCGAGGCGGTGGCGCGGCTGCTGCCGGGCTTCATGGGCAATGCCGACTCCATCGTCGAGGAGTCGCACCAGGACGGCCTGCTCGAGTACCCCGTCTACACCAAGCCGCCCGAGTGGCGCGGCCTGGCGGTGCCCGACGTCCTGCTCTCCGGCGACCATGCCCGGATCGCGGCCTGGCGGCGCGATCAGGCGTTGCGTCGTACGGCGGAGCGCCGACCCGATCTCCGGCACCCCTCCGAGCTCCTCGACGACCTCGAGATCAGGCCGGTCGAAGCTGCGGACGCCGGCGAGCTGTTCACGTTGCAGCGTGCGTGCTGGGTCCAGGAGCAGCAGGCCAACCCCGGCGTCGTGATCCCGGCGCTCGAGGAGACGTACGCCGACCTGAAGCGCTGGATCGCCACCGACACCGTCCTGGTGGTGCGCTCGGCCGGCCGCCTGGTCGCCGCGGTGCGCGCCCGGCTCCACGAGCGGCCCGACGGCGCCGTCTGGGACATCGGCCGGCTGATGGTCGCGCCCGACCTGCAGGGCCGGGGGCTCGGTCGCCGGCTGCTGGAGCTGATCGAGCAGGTCGCCCCCGAGAGCGCCGGCCGATTCGAGCTGTTCACGGGGAGCGGGAGCCTGCAGAACCAGAAGATGTACCGGAAGGCCGGCTACCGGCTACGCGGGGAGATCGAGCCGGGCGTCGTCGTCCTGACCAAGCCGCGACCGGCCGATTTCCGTTAGACCCCCGACCTCTGGCAAACTTGCTCCTTGGCCCAGTCGGCCACGATCGTCCGGAGTCCGATCCCGGAGATCCGCGTGAGCACCTGCCACAGGGGGCGCAGCGCGAGGCCACCTGACTGGCCGACACCGATCCAACACTGTCCGCGGCTGACCTGTGGCACTCGCGAGGAGACATCATGACCAACGTCATCGACGCGCTGTCCGCAGGCACCCTGCGCGACGACGTCCCGGCCTTCCGCGCCGGCGACACCGTCAAGGTCCACGTCAAGGTCGTCGAGGGCAACCGCTCGCGCGTCCAGCTCTTCCAGGGCGTCGTGATCCGGGTCCAGGGCTCGGGCGTCGGCCGGACGTTCACGGTCCGCAAGGTCTCGTTCGGCGTCGGCGTCGAGCGCACCTTCCCGCTGAACTCCCCGATCTTCGAGAAGATCGAGATCGTCACCCGTGGTGACGTCCGCCGCGCGAAGCTCTACTACCTGCGCAACCTCCGTGGCAAGGCTGCCAAGATCAAGGAGCGTCGCGAGGCCTGATGTCCCGCCACGCTCTTCAAATGCACCGAGCGTTGGGACACACGGTTAGGCTCCGCACGTGACTGACCCCTCTGCGGCGAGCTCCGCGACCGCCGAGAAGGACAAGAAGGAATCGCTGCCGGTCTGGCAGGAGAGCCTGCTCCTCCTCGCCATCGCGCTGGTGCTCGCGGTCGGGATCAAGTTCTTCTTCGTCCAGGCGTTCTACATACCGTCCCCGTCGATGGAGCCGCTGTTCATCAAGAACGACCGGATCCTGGTGCAGAAGGTCTCCTACTGGGGCGACAAGGGCCCCAAGCGCGGTGACATCATCGTGTTCAAGGACCCGGCCCACTGGCTGAGCAGCGACGAGACGCGGACCGCGAGCAACCCGGTCACCAAGACGCTCGAGGCGGTCGGCCTCTACCCGTCCGGTGGCCACCTGGTGAAGCGGGTCATCGGCATCGGCGGCGACCGGGTCAAGTGCTGCGACTCCGAGGGCCGGGTCACCGTCAACGGCAAGGCGCTCGACGAGAAGTCCTACCTGCCGAAGGGGACGCTGCCGTCGGAGGACACCTTCGACGTGCGGGTCCCGGAGGGCCACCTCTGGGTGATGGGGGACAACCGCGGCGACTCGGCCGACTCCCGGTTCCACATGGGCCAGCCCGGCGGCGGGTTCGTGGCCGACGACCTGGTCGTCGGCAAGGTCTGGGCCCTCATCTGGCCGTGGAAGCGCGCAGAATGGATCCACACGCCCGACACGTTCAAGGCGATCCCGAACCCCTGACGAGCACCTGATGAGCCTCCACCGATGAGTCCCGTGCCTCGCGGCTCCACGATCCGGCGCGATGCCGGGTTGTACGGCTACGAGCGCGCCCTGCGCCGCGCCGGTCTGGCGCCGGTGGCAGGGGTCGACGAGGCCGGGCGTGGTGCCTGCGCCGGGCCTCTGGTCGCGGCCGCGGCGATCCTGCCGGAGGGCAAGGCCGGCCTGGTCCCCGAGCTGAACGACTCCAAGCTGCTCACGGCCAAGGCGCGCGAGCGCTGCTACGCCCAGGTCACCCGCCGGGCGCTGGCCTGGTCGGTCGTGGTGGTGGAGTCCGAGGAGTGCGACCGGCTCGGCATGCACGTCGCGAACGTCGAGGCGCTGCGACGGGCCCTCGCCAGGCTCGACGTGCGGCCGGCGTACGTGCTCACCGACGGGTTCCCCGTCGACGGGCTCGGCGTACCGGGGCTGGCGATGTGGAAGGGCGACCGCGTCGCCGCCTGCATCTCGGCAGCATCGGTGATCGCCAAGGTCACCCGCGACCGGATCATGACCGAGCTGCACCAGCAGTGGCCGGAGTACGACTTCGCCACGCACAAGGGCTACATCACCGACGAGCACTCCGAGGCGCTGACCGAGCACGGTCCGTGCCCGATCCACCGGATGAGGTTCGTCAACGTACGCCGCGCCGCGGGCATCTGCGACGAAGCACCGATCAGCCTCGAGCCGCAGCTCGAGCTCGACCTATTGGATTCAAGGGAAGGTCTGCGATGAGCGCTGAGGACCTCGAGAAGTACGAGACCGAGATGGAGCTGACGCTCTATCGGGAGTACCGCGACGTCGTCGGCATCTTCAAGTACGTCGTGGAGACCGATCGGCGCTTCTACCTGTGCAACCAGGTCGACGTGAAGGCCCGCACGGAGGCCGGCGACGTCTTCTTCGAGGTCTCCATGACCGACGCCTGGGTGTGGGACATGTACCGCCCGGCCCGTTTCGCCAAGAACGTCAAGGTGCTGACCTTCAAGGACGTCAACGTCGAGGAGCTCAACAAGGCCGACGACCTCGAGCTGCCGAAGCCCTGAGGCTCAGCGGTCCAGGGCGGGATCGCTCGGAGGCAGGTCGGCGTTGTTTGACCCGGTGTAAACGAGCGACATCGTCGACGGGTTGCCGCGGAAGTCGACGTCCTTGACGACGACCAGTGAGTCCATCGCTCCAGCGCCGTTGCCCCGGAATCCGAGGACGGCGCTCGCGGCGTCGATGGTGCCGGTCACGGATCCGGCTCCGTTGCCCTTCAGCTCGATGTCAGAGGTGTTGTTCCGATCGGCGACGATCGAGAAGCCCTTCATCGGCCCGGTCGTCGGCGGGTGGATGGAGAGGGTGGCCTGGCCGGTGTAGGTCATCGAGCCACCTGCCTGGCCTCCGGACGCGCAGGGGGTCGGGGCGGGTGAGGTGCCGCAGGCGAAGTACAGGGTGACGCCGGCGGTGGCGTTGATGGAGTTCTGTCCGGACAGGTGAAGGTCGCCGGTGATGACGTAGAGACCGGGCTGGAGCACGCAGTTGTTGCCGATGGTGGGGCTCTGGTAGAAGCCCGGGCCCTGCGTGCAGATACTGGCCTTCAACCCGGCCGGGACGTTGAACCAGCTGTTCGCGGCGCTCGGCAGCTGCACGCCGGCCAGCGGGTCGACCAGCGTCGGACTACCGGTGGTCGCGGCAGGGCTGATGTTGCCCGCGGCGGTGCCCTGCACCTGCACGCTGCCGCCGGTGACCGCCACGGCACCGTTGTTGGCGGTGCTCAGGTTCCCGTTCGCCTGGACACTGGTCCCGGCGACGGTGATGTTGCCGTTCTGGATCGTGTGGGTCATGTTGGCGCCGAGCATGCACAGACCGCAGTTACTCAGGGCGCCTACAGTGACCGTTGCGCGCGCTCCGGACGCCACCGGTACGTCGGAGATGCCGGCCGAGTTCCCGAGACCGGTCTTGACGTGCCGAGCGGGCAGATTGACCCACACGTGGCGCCCGATCGCGTCGATGGAGATGCACGTGGGATAGGTCGGGACGCTCGTGAAGCCGGTCGGCGGTGTGTCGCAGGTTGCCCAGTCCGCTGCAGTGAGGTCGAAGTTCGCCTCGGCGTACTGCTTCGCGGCGGCAGCCGCGTCGGGCTTGCACCCGGAGCTCGGGGTCGACGTGCCGTCCGAGCACTTGCCCGACGTCGGGTAGAGCACGTTGACCGCGGCCAGGGCAGCTGCGTCCGCCGCGTTCTGCGATTGCCGGCGTGTGTCACGGGCAAGCCCGAGGTCGACGACCAGTGCGGCAATGACGAACAGCGCCACGGCACACAGTGCCACGAGGACTGCGACCGCCCCGTCCTCCCGGGAACGAGCGGACGACGCCCGGCGCCGGGCGGGCATCAGCACCATCCCCAACCGGGGCTGCTCGCGGGCGCTGCGTCCTGGGTGTTCGTCCAGGTCCCTGCCTGCGTCACCTGTTCGATCGACATCTGGGTCTTCGAGAGGATCCAGCCACCGTGCGGCATCGGCAGCAGGCCGATCACGCCGTCGGAGTGGACCATGGCGCAGACCACGACCGGCTTGCCCTTCTGCCAGTTCGTGGCGTCGACCTTGACCAGCGGGGACCCGGTGATGGCCCCGATCTCCTTGCCGGTCGAGCAGCGAAGCTGGACGGAGTTCGCCCCCGTCGTACATCCGGACTGGAAGGAGAAGCTCTCGACGACCGCCTGGCGCACCGCCTCACGCACGCCCTGCCGGGTGCTGAGCGAGTCGTTGAAGTAGAGCCCGTACTGGATGATGCCGAAGACCAGGAGGAACAGGATGCTGCTGACCAGGGCGAACTCGACCGCCGCGGCCCCACTCTCGGTGCGCGGCCACGACGGTCGGGACAGACCGCGCCGGAGTCCCGGTTCGACCACGTTCCCGACCCCCCGCCGTTCCGTGACGCGCGGGCGCTCCCACGTCGCTCGCGTGTCCGACCTGAGTCGGATCTGGTCGACCAGTCTCTCGGGCACGGAGCGTCAGGGCATCGACCGTTCGGCTCGGATGCGGCGGTTGGGAGGATCGTCCGATTCGGAACCATCGGTCAACGAACGCTGACCGTTCGGAGGCTCCGTCTAGACCATTGGTCCCAAACCCGGTACCTGCAGGGCAATTCGTCGTTATTGTGAACAACCGCGGCTGTCATGCGCCCGGTGCCGGGAAGCAGCGACACAGAAGTATGGGGGAAGAGTGATGGGCGCAAGGGCTTCTCGAGACGACGGCGGTACCGCCGCAGTCGAGTTCGCCCTGATCTCGATTCCGTTCATCCTGCTCGTCTTCGGGATGATCCAGTACGGCTGGTTCTTCTACGTGGCCCAGACGACCGGCGGCGCCGCGAGCAACGTCGTACGCCGCCTCCAGGTGGGCGATTGCTGGAGCGGAAACCAGGCCCTGACTCTCGCCCAGAACCAGGCGCCGATGGTGAGCAGTGTCGACAAGAACCCGTCGGCGATGCCCACCACCAGGGGCACGGACATCACGATCACGCTGACGGCCGACGGCAGCATCCTCGGACTGATCCCCATGCCCCACAACGGCCAGATCACCAAGACCGTGCATGCTCGACTCGAGGACACGGATACGAGCGGGTCATGCAGCTGAATCGGAGAGCGCGCGACGAGCGCGGAGCGTTCGCGGTGATCTTCGGTCTGATGATCGTGCTGCTGGTGTCGGTCGCTGCGCTCGGCATGGACCTCGGCAACGCGATCTCGCGCAAAACCGACACGCAGAACCAGGCGGATTTCGCCGCCATCGACGCGGGCCAGGCCAACCCCCTGGCGATCGCTGCGGGCGCCGCCGGATCGATCGTGCCGGCCGCCGTCACCGCGCAGGTCGCCGCATCGCTGAACAGCAACCAGCCGGAGGACGACGACCGCGCCTGCTGGGTGGACAACAACTGCGTGACGACTGCGCAACTGACCGACTGCCCGGCAACGCCCACCGTAGCTTGCCTGGTCAACGGTGAGGTGCGGTTCACCGCCCGGGGCCGGCTCCAGGTCACAGCCCCGCGGACCTCGGTCAACTTCAGCTTTGCGAAGGTGTTTGGCGTCGACGGCACGGACGTTCAGTCGAGGGCCACCGTCGGTGTGTTCAGCCCGGGCCCCCGGATCTTCCCGATGTTCGCGGTCTCTGGGTGCGACTGGGGCCAACAGGCGCTGACCGATCCCGCGTCCGGCTCAACGGCTGTGCCGCCCTTGGCGTTCGACGGCGACAGTGACAGCCAGAACAAGGTCATCGACGGGAGCCTGGTCGTCAAGGACTCCGCGGCGAACACCGTGGCCGCGCTGCCCCTCAACTCGACCGGCAACACCATGCTCATCAACTCCACGGCGTGGAAGAACCTGACCAAGTTCGGATTCTTCCGTGGCGACGACACCAGTCCCGCCGCAGTCGTCGAACAACCCGTGTTCTGGTCCGCCTCGGACAGCACCCAGACGCCGCTGGTGACGCCGTACACCACGAATGCCGGGGGCCAGCTCGGGATGAACATCCCCAACTCGGTCGCCCAGGTCGAGACGACCTGGTACGTGCGGGCGTTCAACAACGGCTCGGGGAAGTGGACGCCTCGGTCCGAGGCTCAGCCCTTGGCTGTCGGGCGCACCGTCCTCGAGTGCGACTCTGATCCGACGGCCGGCAACTTCGGCACGATCAAGCTGCCGCGCACCGACGTGCCGACGGCCCAGCAGCTGTACAAGAACATTGCGAACGGCCTGCAGGATCCCCTCCACCTGGTGGTGCACGACTGGGCGAGGACCCACACCGCCTCGCCCCCGGGCACCTGCGTCGACGGAGTGAACTTCGCCGTGGTGTCGACCGGTGGCGGCGCCACCCCGCTGAAGCCCGACACGAACTGCGTGGACACCGTCACAGGCGTCACGACCGGCGACGCCGACCAGGGTTTCATCATGTACAACTCGGGCCACGGCCTGCTGACGACCGCACCGACGCATACCGGATGCGCCCCCGGGGGCGGGAGCGCGAGCCGGACGGTGCACCTGAGTGGCCGCGACTACACGATCAACAACGACACGCTCAGCTGCTACCTGCTGCCCGGTAAGCAGCTCGCTGACGTGCAGAGCTCGACGTACAGCGGTGGGCCGGCGTTCACCGCCGACCTGCTCAACTCGCCGCGCGTCGGCTACGTGCCGGTCTTGAAGGTCGCCCCGTCGGGCGGTTCCAACAAGTACTCGATCATCGACTTCCGGCCGGCGTTCATCACCGACGAGAAGCCAGGGACGGCCGCGAGCGCCAGCAATGGCATCATGGTCAACAGCAGCGGCATCACGCAGATCAAGGTGTTCTTCTTCAATCGGGAGGCCCTGCCTCAGGACGGCGACATCCCGTTGATCGATTTCCTCGGAGTCGGGAACCCGATCGTCCACCTCGTCGACTGAGTCCAAGTCCGAGCGGCTCACGTGGCGGCTGTGGCCATATTTCGAAAACCGATCTAAAACGGACATTTGCCACTATTCTGCCTATATGGTCAATTGCGGGCGGGTACCGGTGGCAAGCCGCACACGTGTGCACCACGGGCGTGCGCAACACGGGGCCGCTGCGGTCGAGTTCGCGCTGGTGATGATGCCGCTGCTCGTGCTGCTCTTCGGCGCGGTCCAGTACGGCCTCTACTTCTGGTCGATGCAGGGTGGCAGCGACATCGCCCGGAGCGCGGCGCGGATGGCAGCTGTCGGCGACACGGCGACGAAGACCTGCACGGCGTTCAGGTCCGCCGTACGAGGTCAGGTCGACGGCGTGAGCGGCACTGGCTCCACGGCGACGGTCACTCGTTCCTACGCCGACACGGACTCCGAGGGTGAGGGACTGACCGAGGGCGACACCGTCCGGATCTCCGTGCAGTTCAAGAGCGTTGACATGCACTTCCCGTTCGTTCCGTTCATCCATGACGGCCTGGTCACCTCGACGGCGGAAGCCCGGATCGAGCGCTACGACCGCGACCACCCGCCCGAGGGGTGCTCATGATCTGGCGGCGCGCGCGCACGCGCACGGAGCGCGGGACGGTGGCCATCATGGTCGCGCTGCTCTCGGTGCTGCTCTTCGGCTGCGCAGCCCTCGCGGTCGACCTCGGCAACGCCTGGGCCCGCGGGCGGGCCGTCCAGAAGCAGGTCGACGTGAGTGCCCTCAGCGCCGGATGGATGCTGCCGATGACCGCGACCAACAAGCTGACGATCGCCGGCAAGGTCGCCGGCTTCCTCAGCGACGCGGACAACCGCGCGCAGGGCCAGGCGACGGTCACCGGCGCACAGCTGGTGGACAACGACCTCACCAACGGCGAGGTGATCTTCCAGAACAACGACGGGACGCCCTGCTCCGACAAGTGCACCCAGATGCGGGTCCTCGCACCGCAGGCCGAGGTCGACTTCGGCTTCGCGTCGGTCATCGGTATCGACAAGACCCACGTGCAGCGAGAGGCGACCGTCAGGGTCGTCTCCTCGCTCCTCCCGTCGAAGAAGGGCATCCCGTTCTGGCTGCCCACCGGGTGCGGATACGGTCCGACGCAAGCCGACACCACGCAGGGTGGCAGCCTGCCCAGCGCGACGCCGACCGCCACTCCCACGGCGACGGCCACTGCTACGGCCGCACCGCGGTTCGTCCCCGACCCGGCCCAGGTGGGCGGCCACACGCTCAACGGTGCAGCGGTCACGGATGTCGGCTTCGGCGGGACCACTCAGGTCAACGGGTACAGCGTCAGCGGCCTGAGTGGCGGCGGCGTCAAGAAGATCACCCTGCGTGCCTACCCGCCGAGCGGGACGGCGTACGTCGACTTCGCTGCCCAGACGATCAGCGGCAGCGGCCTCAGCCTGCCGCAGTTCCAGGTGAGCGGGTTCGACGTGTCGGCGATCGCGGGCGACTGGTACGTCTACGCGCTCGCGGAGAAGAACAACTCGTTCACCTACTCGAGCAACCATCTGGTGATCCGGGTCACGGGCGGTCCCGCGCCTACGGCCACGCCATCGGCGACGCCGACAGCCGTCGACACCGGCATCTCCGTGGGCTGCCTCGGGCAGGAACGTGGCAACTTCGGCCAGCTCGACAGCCCCCGCCACGAGGGCGGCTCGAAGCAGACGCGGTTCGCCCGCAACATCGCCTTGGGCATCGACCACCGGCTCGTCGAGTACAAGTTCCCCGACGCGGTGGCAGAGCGCAAGCAGTGCGACGAGCCGGCGAGCCCGCTCCCCGGCTCGCAGCTCGACGACACCGCCCGGAACGGCAACAACTGCATCGTCGGCGACACCGGCAACGACGGTCCGAAGACGTACGACGGACTCGTCGCCGGGCTCGGCGACGGCACTCCCGGACGCCTCGATGTCGCCCACGGGCACACCAGCTGCCCGGGCCGCAGCGACGTCACGATGGACGCACACGTCATCAACAACGACGTGCTCTCGTGCTACCTGCGCGATCACGCCACGCTCGCCGACATCACCTCGGCGACCGGGGTGACCACGTCGATGCTCGACGCGGCGGTGATGGACTCGCCGCGGTTCGTGTGGATGCCGGTGGTCTACGCCTCCGACCGGGCACAGAAGAGCTTCCAGCCGATCAGGCAGTTCGTCCCGGGCTTCATCACCGACGAGACGCAGACCACCGCTGCCACGAGTGCGAACGGGCTGGAGATCAACGGCAATTCCGTCAAGGTGCTGCACGTGTTCACCTTCAACCGCGACGCCCTGCCCACCGAGGAGGAGTCCGAGACCACCGACTACGACCCGTCCCTGGGAGGTGCGATCGTCCGACTGGTCGGCTGAGGGACTGGTCTACCTCAAACTAGACCAAAGCGGACATTTCCTACCAATTCCCTTATTCTCTGCTAGCACGGGGGAGAGGGAGACATGGGGATGTTCACTGCACGATCGTGCCGGTCCGAGCGTGGTGCCGTCGCCGTCGAGTTCGCGCTGATCTTTCCGGTGGTGTTCGCGGCGATCTTCGGGGTCATCCAGTACGGCACCTACTTCTGGGGTCGTTCCACGGCGGCGGCGAGTGCGCGCGAGTCCGCCCGCCAGCTCGCGGTGGGCACCAAGTGGGCGTGTACCCAGACCCAGGCGGTGGGCAAGGCGAGCAGCGCTGGCAAGAACGTGGCGGTGGCGATGCGTTACCTGAACGCCAGCAACACTGCCGTCGTCGGTGACCTGGTCGAGGTCACCGTCACGGCCGAGACCCTGGCGCCCACGTTGCTGCCGATCCCCGGCGGCGGCCGGATCACCGAGGTGGCCACCGCTCGGGTCGAGAACATTCCGCCCAGCGCCCTGGACTGCTCATGAGCACCCGAGGCGCGGGGCGCACCGAGCGAGGTGCTGCAGCAGTCGAAGCGGGACTGGTCATCTCGTTCTTCCTGATCCCCCTCGTGCTCGGGATCATCAGTTACGGCAGCTACTTCTGGCAGGCCCAGAAGGTCGAGCCGCTGTCGAGCCGGCTGCCCCTGCAGAACATCGTCGGCACCTTCAACTGCGCCCAGCTGATCGACCGCGTGAAGACCACGGTCAAGAATGCCCTTCCGTCTATCACCGGGCTCGTGGACTCCGACCTTCCGCTGAGCGCGATCGGCGTCACGGTGGTCGACGCGCTCCCGACGGTCGGAGTCGACGTGTCTGTGTCGATCGGCCTGCAGACGTCATTCGACCTCGGCGGGCTTGTCCCGCTTCCCAACGGAGGAAAGCTCTTGTCCGAAGCGACGTACCGGCTCGACAACGTCAAGCTGACCACGGCGGGCTGCTGACATGATCAGGCGACTTCTCGATCGACGCGATGACCAGAGTGGCCTCATCGCGGTCATGACCGCGATCACCGCGACCGCGATGCTCGCCGCCGGCGCGCTCGCCGTTGACCTCGGCAACACCTGGGCCCGTCGCGGCAACCTGCAGGGTCAGGCCGACCAGGCTGCAGTGTTCGCGGCGCACTACCTCCCGGCGTACGACGACGCGGGCAAGCTCCAGGTCGCGAAGGCGGCCGCCTACTACATCGTCTGCAACGAGGTCTACGGGCAGACCGAGGTGGATACCACCATGCCCAGCTGCCCGAGCTCCCCCGAGTCAGGCAGCTCCGCGTTCAACTCCTACGCCAGCCGGCTCCTGTCCGCCGGGAACGTGACGTTCCCCAGCATCGATGGCGGGACCGGCACCTACGTGCAGGTCACCACGCCTGCCGCCAAGATCGACTTCGGACTGGGAGCCGTGGCGGGCCGGTCCGGTTCGATGCAGACGAAGACAGCCACCGCACGCGTGGGTTCACCAGGCTCCGTCACCCCGATGTCGCTGTCGCTGAACTGCCTGCTCAGCGCGGCCATGAACCTCCCCGGCGGCATCGGCAACGCGCTGACCGGCATCCTGCCGCTGAACTACATCGCCCCGGGGCCGATCAAGATCGACAACGTCGTCACCAAGTGGCCGACGTCGATGAGCACCTCGAACTCGATCGCAGTGAACGTGCCGAGCGTGACGTCGGCGATCCAGGGGATCGACCCTGGACCGGTCACCTGGACCGGCAACGGGTGGGGCACCGTGGTGCTCGGCCTCGGACCGGCGATCAGGCTCGTCTTCGCGCAGGGCGACCAGACCGGCGCCACTGTCGCGTCGCTGCCGTACTCGGACCTGACGCCGGTGAGCCTGCTCAGCCTGCTGGGCACCGGAGTGGCCCCCATCCCGACGGCGGTCTTCAACAAGGTCGGCACGTGGAAGGTGCGGGTGGGCGTCAAGGCGGTGGGCTCGTCGAACTACGTGTACTCGAAGACCGATGTCGAGTTCAACGTCCAGCTTCCCGGCGTGACCCAGGACCTCCTCGGCTGTGCCCGCCTGCTGAAGACCCCACGCGACCTCCAGGTCGGCACGCCCGGCAACCTCGACTACAGCCTCAAGGCGGGGGTGGACCACCCGATCGCGCCCAACCCGAACCTGCTCACGGTCAACACCGGATCGGTCAACAGCGTGCCGAGCATGCTCAACGCGCTCAACGACGCCACCGCCCTGGTCTCGTGCAACAACCAGATGCCGAACATCTACGACAACGGCGGCGTGCACCCGGAGCCGAACTGCGTGATGCCCGAGCAGGGTGCGAACACCTACAAGGAGTTCACCGACGGGATGATCGGCCCGTCGGAGACCATCCCGGCCAACAACTCGACGCACAGCAGTTCCTACACGGCCGCGGGCCGGCTGGTCTGCACGAGCTCTTCGCCCTGCAGCCGCTCCTTCACGCTTCCGGGCTTCCCCGGAGAGCAGATCAACGACGACCACTTCACCGACTTCGTGAAGCCGGACCGGGTGAACCTGCTCACCGAGCCGATGTTCTTCAACCTGAGCACCTACCTCACCCCAGGAGTTCCCGCGGTGACGCCCGACAGCGCGTTGCTGCCGGGTCTCTACAGGTCCGCGCGGTTCATGTGGGTGCCGGTCATCTCCAGCCCGGTGGCGCCGAACAGCGCGAACTACTACCCGGTGCTGACCTACCGTCCGATCTTCATCACCCAGGACGCGCCGCACTACCTCGACCAGGTCGACATGGTGCTCGACATCGTCGACGCCTGGGTGAAGGCGCTGCTCGGGATCAGCCCGGACGACGACCACGGACTGCTGATGAACGCGGCCGGCGACACCCTGCGTGCACTGCGCTTCATGACCATCGAGCCGACGGCACTGCCGGCGCCACCCGACAACTACGACGGACCGATGACCGACTACCTCGGGACCGGGCCGAAGGTCGTCCGGCTGGTGCGGTGACCTGACCGACGTCTTCCGCGCCCGCCGGGCCGGCGGCTGAGCTCGGGCCTGGGGCCGTTTCGCGTGTACAGACCCGTTCTGCGGGGCAGGTCTGCACAGGCGAGGCGGTTCCGGGTGCGCCCGGGTCGCGGCCTGCGGAAGCCTCCGGTGCGGAGGTGGTCCGGTGAGCACAGGCAGGCAGAACGGCGCACTCGGTGCGTACGGCGAACGGGTGGCTGCGCGCTACCTCGCCGATCTCGGGATGAGGGTGGTCGACCGCAACTGGCGGTGCGACGCGGGCGAGCTCGATCTCGTGCTCCGCGACGGTGACGCGCTCGTGTTCTGCGAGGTGAAGACGCGCACCGGCACGGCGTACGGGCACCCGCTGGCGGCGGTCGACGCGACCAAGACCGAGCGGCTCGTCCGGCTGGCCGACCGGTGGATGCAGGAGCGGGGCGTGGTCGCCGCCGACGTGAGGTTCGACGTGGTGGCCGTCGTCCGGTCGCTGCGCGGCGCCGCCGAGGTCGAGCACCTGCGAGGACTGGGCTGATGCGGGGGCGCGGCTGATGTGGGCGAGCACGCGCACGGTGTCGTTGCAGGGTGCCGTCGGCCACGTGATCGACGTGCAGGTCGACGTCACCCAGGGGCAGATCGCCACGAACCTCGTCGGGCGGCCGGACGCGTCGATCAACGAGGCCCGCGACCGTTGCCGGGCAGCGATCGAGAACAGCGACTACAGGTGGCCGACCAGCCGGCGGATCACGATCCTCCTCTCGCCGGCCGACCTGCCCAAGCGGGGGCCGCACTTCGACCTCGCGATCGCGGTCGGGGTGCTCGCGGCGAGCGAGGTCCAGTTCCCGGCCGGAGCGCTGGACGGTGTCGTGCTGATCGGGGAGCTCACCCTCGACGGCCGCCTGCGCTGCGTGCCCGGTGTGCTCCCGATGGTGATGTCGGCGTCGGCGAGAGGCATCACGCGCGTGATCGTGCCGGAGCCCCAGGTCGGGGAGGCCGCGCTCGTGCCGGGGATGGAGGCGTACGGCGTGCGCTCGCTGCGCCAGGTCGTCGCGCTGCTCAACGGCGACGAGGAGATCCCGGAGGCGCCGCCGGTCGAGCCGCCGACCGGGCAGCTCCTGCTCAGCTGGCGGGGCGAGGCCCGGCTCGAGGACGTCGACCTGGTCGACGTGCTCGGCATGGAGGACGCGCGCTACGCACTGGAGGTCGCGGCGGTCGGCGGCCACCACATGCTGCTGACCGGCCCGAAGGGTGCCGGCAAGACCACGCTCGCCGAACGACTTCCCACGATCCTGCCCGACCTCAGCCCGGAGGAGTCCCTGGAGCTGACGGCGATCCACTCGCTGTGCGGGGCCCTGCCGGCGACGACGCCTGTGCTGACCCGGCCGCCGTTCCGCGCCCCGCACCACTCCGCGTCCCGTGCCGGCATCCTGGGCGGCGGCAGTGGGCGGGTGCGACCGGGCGAGGTGAGCAAGGCCCATCTCGGTGTGCTCTTCCTCGACGAGTTCCCGCTCCTGCCGAGCGACATCGTCGAAGCGCTCCGCCAGCCGCTCGAGAGCGGCGAGATCACCATCGCCCGCGGTGACGAGGACGCGACCTACCCCGCAGCCGGGATGCTCGTCCTCGCAGCCAACCCATGCCCCTGTGGCGAATTTCATCCGGCCCATCGAGACAACCGGTGCACCTGCAGCGAGGTCAGGAGACGCGAGTACCGCCGCAAGCTCTCAGGGCCCATCGCCGACCGCATCGACATCACCCGCTTCGTGGAGCCGGTCAAGGAGCGCGAGCTTCACGACAAGCTCGCCCAGCCCGAGTCGTCGGCGACCGTGCTCGCACGGGTGACCGCCGCACGGCAGCGTCAGCGCTCGCGCTACGACGGCACGCCGTGGCGGCTCAACGCCCACGTGCCCGGCCCGCTGCTGCGCGAGCGCTGGCCCGTCGATCCGGCGGCCGCGCAGCGGCTCGACAAGGAGGTCTACGCCGGCATGCTGACCCGTCGAGGCGCGACCCGCGTGCACCGCGTCAGTTGGTCGGTCGCCGACCTGCGAGGACTCGACCGGCCGGGTCCGGACGAGGTCGAGGTCGCGCTCCGGCTGCGCTCGGCCCTGCCTCTCGACCTCGCGATGCTCGGAGGGGCGGCGTGACCGCGACCCGGGTCGACCCCGAGCGCGCCGCCCGGGTCGTGCTGAGCCGCGTCGGTGAGCCCGGCGATCCGCGCCTGACCGGCCTGGTCTCCGAGCTGGGGGCCGAGGCCGTCCTCGCAGGGCTGCGCACCCAGGGAGCGCAGGGCGACCTCAAGGACGACCTCGCGGCCCGGCTGGCGCGCGCCGACCCGGACGAGGAGCTCGATCGCGCTGCGCGCCAGGGGATCCGCTTCGTGACCCCGACCGACAGCGAGTGGCCGGTCGCGGTCGACGACCTCGCCCACGCGCCGTGCCTCCACGAGCGTGGCGGGGTCCCGCTGGGCCTGTGGGTCAAGGGCCCCGGTCGGCTGGACGAGCTCACCGGGAGGGCGGTGGCCGTCGTCGGCTCCAGGTCGGCCACGACCTACGGCGGCTCGGTGGCGGGCGACATCGCGGCCACCCTGGGGGAGGCGGGGCACACGGTCGTCTCCGGCGCGGCCTTCGGCATCGACAACGCGGCCCATCGCGGGGCGCTTGCGGTCGACGGGCCGACCGTTGCCGTCCTGGCCTGTGGCGTTGACCGCGCCTACCCGCTCGCCCACAAGCGCCTGCTCGACTACATCGCCGACGTGGGACTCGTGGTGAGCGAGGCGGCTCCCGGGTGCGCTCCGACCAGGATCCGCTTCCTGGCGCGCAACCGGATCATCGCCGCGCTGGCCCAGGGCACCGTCGTGGTCGAGGCAGCGATCCGCAGCGGTGCGCTCAACACGGCGAACTGGGCTGCCGGACTGAGCCGGCTGCTGATGGGGGTGCCCGGGCCGGTGACCAGCGCACCCTCGGCCGGCGTCCACCAGCTGATCCGCGTGCGCGGCGCGCTCCTGGTGACCGACGGACACGACGTGCTCGAGGCAGTCGCCCCCGTCGGAGCGCACACGAAGGGTCACGTGCAGGAAGCGGCGCGGCCACGCGACCTGCTCAGCACGGAGCAGCGCCAGGTCCTCGACGCAGTCCCCGTGCAGCGCGGGGCGCGGTCGGCCCAGATCGCCCACGCCGCGGGACTCGCTCCCCACCGCGTGGAGGCGACGCTCCTCGGCCTCCACAGCGCCGGCTTCGTCGAGCACGCGAGCGGCCGATGGCGCCTCGCGCCTCCCGGCTGATCGCTGCCGCACTTCGTACGCTGGCCGGGTGACCGACCTGCCCGAGGAGCTCCCGGAGGAGTTCGCCGTCGCGCTGGCGGCCTACGAGCGCCATCTGGTCTCCGAGCGTGACCTCACGCCCCACACCGTCCGCGCCTACCTCGGCGACGTGACCGGGATGCTGGCCCACGCCCGGGCGCTCGGGCTGGTCTCTCTCGACGAGCTCGACGTGCGCGCGCTGCGCAGCTGGCTGGCCAACCAGCAGACCCTCGGCAAGGCCCGGACGACGATGGCGCGCAGGGCGACCGCCGTGCGCGTGTTCACGGCCTGGGCCCTGCGGACGGGCCGGGCCGGCGTCGATGCCGGCGCCCAGCTCGGCAGCCCGAAGGCACACCGCCCGCTGCCGTCAGCCCTGGACGTCGCCCAGGCGCGAGCCCTCCTCGACGCGGCCGCTGCCGCAGCCGACGACGGCAGCGCCGTGGGACTGCGGGACGTGGCGATCCTCGAGCTGCTGTACGCGACCGGCATCCGCGTCGGTGAGCTCTGCGGCCTCGACCTCGACGACGTCGACCGGTCGCGCCGGGTGGTCCGGGTCTTCGGCAAGGGCCGCAAGGAGCGCACCGTGCCCTACGGCCTGCCGGCCGATGTGGCCCTGGGCCGCTGGCTCGACGAGGCGCGGCCGCGCCTCGTGGCGCCCGGCGCAGGTGCGGCGCTGTTCCTCGGCGCGCGCGGCGGTCGCGTCGACCAGCGCGCGGTGCGCAGCATGGTGCACCGCCGGCTGGCCGACGTACCGGGTGCTCCGGATCTCGGACCGCACGGCCTGCGGCACACGGCGGCCACCCACCTGCTCGAGGGCGGCGCCGACCTCCGCACGGTCCAGGAGCTGCTCGGGCACGCGTCGCTCGCGACCACTCAGGTCTACACCCACGTCACGGCAGAGCGGCTGCGAAAGGCGTACCAGCTGGCGCACCCCAGGGCATGACCGCGGCGAGCAGGAGGAGCGGGAGCAGCCGCACCGGCGCGTGGCCCAGCAACGAGAGCGGGTCGAGGTAGGTCTCGCCGCGGAGCAGCCCCCAGTGCAGGCAGGTCTGCGGGAAGCAGTGGCTGAGACCTGTCTGCAGGATGCCGATGGGGCCGCCGGTGGGCAGCGTGTCGCCCACCGCGACTGTCGCATCGACCGGCTCGTACGTCGTCCGGGTGGCGCCGTGGGAGACCACGACGACCCCTCGCCCGGCGAGGGTGCCCGCGAACGTGACGGTCCCCGCGAGGGCCGTGCGGACCTCCTGACCCGGTCGACCGAGCAGGTCGACGCCCCGGTGTCCCGCACCCCAGGCCGTGTCCGGCGGGTCGAACCGGCGTACGACCGCCGGGGCCGGGTCGAGCGGCCACACGGCGGGCCCGGTCGCCTCGGCGCGGGCCTCGCCCGGAGCCGCAGCCATCGCCGCGAGGAGCAGGAGGACGAGCAGGAAGGCCTTCATGCGGGCCAGCGTCGGCGCCCGGGACAGCGAGCGCGACGCAGACGTCCACGGCTGTGGACAGCGAGCGCGGCGGCAGGGCTGTGGACGGCGGCGGTCACGGTGGCCACGGCCGTTTCGACACCCCTGCGCCCGACGGCTAGACTGCCTCCAGCAACCCATCCGGGTTGACTTCGCACGCCCGTTTTCCTCCGGCTCCTTCGCGGGAGGGCGACGGTCCTCGGTCCCCCGTTGGAGTGATCCAGCGTCGGGTCGGATCGCGCACGGGCGTCAGGGCAACGAGCACCCGCTCGCTGCAACGAACTGAAAATTTGGTTCGGGCGCTCAGCCGTGCCCGGACCCGAACAGAAGGAAACCAACGGCATGGCCGTCGTCACCATGCGCCAGCTCCTCGAGAGCGGCGTCCACTTCGGGCACCAGACCCGTCGCTGGAACCCCAAGATGAAGCGCTTCATCATGACCGAGCGCAACGGCATCTACATCATCGACCTGCAGCAGTCGCTGTCCTACATCGACACCAGCTACGCGTTCATCAAGGACACCGTGGCCAAGGGCGGCACGATCATGTTCATCGGGACCAAGAAGCAGGCGCAGGAGTCGATCGCCGAGCAGGCCACCCGAGTCGGGATGCCCTACGTCAACCAGCGCTGGCTCGGTGGCATGCTCACCAACTTCCAGACCATGAGCCAGCGGATCAACCGGCTCAAGGAGCTCGACGACGTCGACTTCGAGACCGTCGCAGGCTCGGGCCGCACGAAGAAGGAGCTCCTGCAGATGAAGCGGGAGCACGTCAAGCTCGACAAGACCCTCGGCGGCATCCGCGAGATGGGCCGTACGCCGTCCGCGGTGTGGATCGTCGACACGAACAAGGAGCACCTCGCCGTCGAGGAGGCCCGCAAGCTGCGCATCCCGATCATCGCGATCCTGGACTCCAACTGCGACCCCGACGTGGTCGACTACCCGATCCCGGGCAACGACGACGCGATCCGCGCAGTCGGCCTGCTGACCCGGGTCGTTGCCGACGCCGTCGCCGACGGTCTCATCGCGCGCTCCGGCGCCCGGACCGAGGGTGACGCCAAGGCGATCGGCTCCGACGAGCCGCTGGCCGACTGGGAGCGCGACCTGCTCGAGGGCCAGGCCGACAAGGCGGCCGTCGAGGCGACCGGTGGCGACGTCGCCACCGAGACCACACCCGCTGCTGAGTCGACGGGTGCGGCCGCCGAGGCGCCCGAGGCCGCCGCAGCCGCCGAGGCCGTGACCGAGGCTCCGGCCGTGACCGAGGCTCCGGCAGAGGCCGTGACCGAGGCTCCGGCAGAGGCCGTGACCGAGGCTCCGGCAGAGGCCGTGACCGAGGCCCCGGCAGACGCCGTCGCCGAGGCTCCTGCGGAGGCGGCCGAGACCGCTGCCACGGACACGGCGACCACCGAAGAGACGAAGGAGGACTGAGGCGTGGCGATCACCGCTGCCGACGTCAAGAAGCTCCGCGACCAGACCGCCGCGGGGATGATGGATGCCAAGAAGGCCCTCGAGGAGGCCGACGGCGACTTCGACAAGGCCGTCGAGATCCTCCGGGTGAAGGGCCAGGCGAAGGCCGAGAAGCGCGCCGGCGAGCGCGAGGCCACTGCCGGCCTGGTCGCGGCATCCGGCGGAGCCCTGGTCGAGCTCAAGAGCGAGACCGACTTCGTGGCCAAGAACGAGGACTTCGTCGCCACCGCCCAGCGGATCGCCGACGCCGCCAACGCCGCCAAGGCCGGTGACATCGACACGCTCAAGGCGGTCGCGATCGACGGCAGGACCGTCGGTGACATCGTCGAGAGCCTCGCGATCACCATCGGCGAGAAGATCGAGCTCGGCGAGGTGGCGTACTTCGAGGGTCCCTCCGTCGTCTACCTCCACAAGCGTGCGGCCGACCTGCCGCCCGCGGTCGGCGTCATGGTCGAGTACGACG
The DNA here is from genome assembly GCF_054059435.1 of Marmoricola sp. URHA0025 HA25. Classification (NCBI taxonomy): domain Bacteria; kingdom Bacillati; phylum Actinomycetota; class Actinomycetes; order Propionibacteriales; family Nocardioidaceae; genus Marmoricola; species Marmoricola sp. URHA0025 HA25. The sequence continues at coordinate 2,690,530 of NZ_JBSSCD010000001.1, read as the reverse complement.
GCAACGAGGCCGCCGCGCGCGCAGCCGCGATGCAGGTCGCGGCGATGAAGCCGCAGTACCTCACCCGCGACGAGGTCCCCGCCGACGTCGTCGCTGCCGAGAAGGACGTCCTGGAGAAGAAGACGCTCGAGGAGGGCAAGCCCGAGGCCGCGGTCGCGAAGATCGTGGAGGGCCGGCTGGGCGGGTTCTTCAAGGAGATCGTCCTGCTCGAGCAGGAGTCGGTGACCGAGTCGAAGAAGAGCGTCAAGCAGGTCCTCGACGAGGCCGGCACGACGGTCAAGCGCTTCGCGCGCTTCGAGGTCGGTGCCTGACCCGGTCCGGATCCGTTAGGTTTCGACAAACGAGCACGAGGAGGCCGGTCCGATGAGCCCGAGAACGATCATCGGACCGGCCTTCGTGCGCCCGCACGCGCCTGGTCCGGACAGGCTCGGCCAACCGATGGCGGCAGGGGAGACGAGATGACGTACAAGCGGGTGCTCCTCAAGCTGTCCGGCGAGGTGTTCGGCGGCGGCAAGGTCGGCGTCGACCCCGACGTCGTGGCCACGATCGCCCGCGAGATCGCATCGGTGCAGCGTGCCGGCGTCGAGGTCGCGGTCGTCACGGGCGGCGGCAACTTCTTCCGCGGCGCCGAGCTCCAGCAGCGCGGCATGGACCGGGCACGCGCCGACTACATGGGCATGCTCGGCATCGTGATGAACTGCCTGGCGCTCCAGGACTTCCTCGAGAAGGAAGGCATCGAGACCCGCGTCCAGACCGCCATCACCATGGGCCAGGTCGCCGAGCCGTACATCCCGCGTCGCGCGATCCGGCACCTGGAGAAGGGCCGCGTCGTGATCTTCGGTGCCGGCGCGGGCATGCCGTACTTCTCGACCGACACCGTCGCCGCGCAGCGCGCGCTGGAGACCAAGTGCGAGGTCGTGCTGATGGGCAAGAACGGCGTCGACGGCGTCTACAGCGCCGACCCGCACAAGGACCCGCACGCGATCAAGTACGACGAGCTGACCTTCCAGGAGGCGCTCGCCTCCGGGCTCAAGGTCGCCGACGCCACCGCCTTCGCCCTGTGCATGGAGAACGACCTGCCCATGGTCGTATTCGGCATGGAGCCCGAGGGAAACATCCTCAGGGTGGTCCAGGGTGAGAAGATCGGCACCCTGGTGAGCAGCGCACACACCAGCGGAAACAAGGAGAGCCTGTGATCAACGAGACCCTCAACGAGGCCGACCAGAAGATGGACAAGGCCGTCGGCGTCGCGCGTGAGGAGTTCGCCGCGATCCGCGCCGGGCGGGCCAACCCGGCCATGTTCGCCAAGCTCACCGCCGACTACTACGGCACCCAGACCCCGATCCAGCAGCTGGCGTCGTTCACCTCGCAGGAGGCGCGGATCATCCTCGTGGCACCGTTCGACGCGAACGCGATGCCGGCCATCGAGAAGGCGATCCGCGAGTCCGACCTCGGCGTCAACCCGTCCAACGACGGCAAGGTGATCCGCTGCGTGTTCCCCGAGCTCACCGAAGAGCGCCGCAAGGAGTACATCAAGGTCGCCCGCACGAAGGCCGAGGAGGGCCGCGTCGCGGTCCGCAACATCCGCCGGCACGCGAAGCAGGAGCTCGAGCGGCTGGAGAAGGACGGCGAGGTCGGCAAGGACGACGTCACCGGCGCGGAGAAGCGACTGGACTCGACGACCAAGAAGCACACCGACCAGATCGACGAGCTGCTGCGGAACAAGGAAGCGGAGCTCCTCGAGGTCTGAGCCCACGATGACGACCACCGGCGCGACCTCACCCGCACCCGGCAAGGACTACGGCCGCGCAGGCCGCAACCTGCCGGCGGCGGTCGGCTCTGCCGTCGTGCTCCTCGTCGCGATCGCCGGCTCGCTGTTCTTCTTCAAGAGCGCTTTCATGCTCATTGTCGCGGCGGCCGTCGTGGTCGCGATCTGGGAGCTGCACCGGGGTCTTGCGGCCAAGGGGGTGGACATCCCCGAGCAGCCGCTGATGGTCGGCGGTGTGGTGATGGTTGCCGTCGCGTACTTCTGGGGCGCGCCGGCGCTGGTGACCGCCACCGCGGTGACCGCCCTGGTGGTGATGTTGTGGCTGCTGCGTCGCGGGGTGGACGGCTTCGTCCAGAACGCCACCGCGGCCGTGTTCACCCTGATCTACGTCCCCTTCCTGGGCTCGTTCGTCGCGCTGCTGCTCGCGGAGGGCGGGGACTGGACGACGACCGATCACCTCGACGACGGCGTCAAGGGGATCTGCGCCTTCATCCTGCTCACGATCGCCTCGGACATCGGTGGGTACGTCGCCGGGGTCCTGTTCGGCCGGCACCCGATGGCCCCGGTCATCTCACCCAAGAAGTCCTGGGAGGGCTTCGCCGGCTCGGCGGCCGCCTGCGTCGGGGCCGGCGTGGGCCTGATGTACTGGCTCGACGGAGAGTGGTGGGTCGGCGTCGCGCTCGGCCTCATCGCCGTGGTGATGGCGACGCTGGGCGACCTGGTCGAGTCGGTCATGAAGCGTGACCTCGGCATCAAGGACATGAGCCAGATCATCCCGGGCCACGGAGGCCTGATGGACCGGATCGACTCGCTGCTGGCGACGATCGCACCGATCTGGTTGCTGCTGCACTACCTCGTGTTCAACTGAGGTCAGCTCGGCGAGAGCCGCAGCAGCGGTGTGCCCGAGGACAACCGGATCTCGAGCCTGTCGATGTGCTCGGGCTGCACGGGCACCGAGCCGCTGACCGAGGCGGTCTTGCCGGGGCCGACGACCCACGTGGCGAGGTCGTAGGACGTGCCCTTGTCGTCGACCGCGACGAGGTCGTAGGGCCGCGACCACGGGGAGCTGTCGGCGTACCGGCACTCCATGTCGATCTCTGTGCCCCACGGGTGGCGGACGAACGTCGCACGGGCGGTCACCGGGCTGCTCACGACCGCCTTCATCGCGGTCATCGGCGCACCGGCCCCGTCGTTGCCGGAGCGGTCGACCACCACGGCCGTGCCTGCGACCGCGAGGACCACCGCGGCTGCGCCCAACGATGCCACCAGGAGGCGGCGCCGGCGGCTGGACCGGCGTACGGCGCGCAGCAGTCGGGGCACCAGCGTGTCCGGCACCGGCACCGGGTCGGCGAGGTCGTCGGTGGAGACGCGGGCGAGAAGGCCCGGGATGCCGGCCAGCTCGGCGACGGACTGGCGGCAGTCGGGGCAGCCGGCCAGGTGCGCCTCGAAGGCAGGCCGCTCGGAGGCCGGCAGCGCGCCGAGCACGTAGGCGGCGGCCGAGTCGCAGGTGACGCTCATCGGGTCACCCCCCGTTCCTCGAGCGCGAGCCGGAGCGCGCGCATGCCGTAGTGCAGCCGCGACTTCACCGTCCCCGGCGGTACGCCGAGCCGCTCGGCCGCCTCGGCGACGGTCTGGCCGCCGTAGTAGCACTCGACGATCGCGGCGCGGTGGTCCGGGCTGATCGAGCGCAGGGCATCGACGACGAGCCACTGCTGGAGCACGTCGTCGGTCCGGTCGGGGACCGCCTGCTCGAGGTCGACCGGGTCGGTGCTGTCCTCCGGCCGGACCGAGCGTGCGCGCCACGAGTCGATCGAGACGTTGCGAGCGACGGTGAACAGCCATGCGCGGACCCCGTCGGGCTCACGACCCAGCACGCTGGGGTGACGCCACGCCCGGAGCAGCGTCTCCTGGGCGATGTCCTCGGCGCGGGCCGCGTCGCCCCGCGTGAGCCGCAGGCAGAAGCTCCACAGCGCGTCGGCATGTTGCTCGCACGCGGTGCGCATCAGCTGCTCGTCCAGGTCGGGCGAATGGACCACCTCCACATCTGACACCACGCGGAGGTCCTGGGAAAAGTTCAACACCGCTGCCTTCCCCGCAGCCACACCAGAATGCGGGCTTCCCGACCGGAATCGCGTACGGGAAGCGGGCAATTCACTACGCCAGTAGTGAATTGGGCCCCCGCCCCTCCGGATGGGAGAATCACCCGGTCATGTCAGAACCGATCAAGACCCTCCCCCTCGTGTTCGAGGAGCCCAAGGGCCGCGGCAAGCCACCCCGGCACCTCGCGGACCTGACGCCGGCCGAGCGCAAGGCGCGGCTCGAGGAGCTGGGCCTGCCGGGGTTCCGCGCGAAGCAGCTCTCGACCCACTACTTCTCACGGCTGGTCGACGACCCGGCCGAGATGACCGACCTGCCCGCCGGCCAGCGCGACGAGCTCGTCGCCGGCCTTCTTCCCGACCTGATGACGCCTCTGCGCACGCTCGAGGCGGACAGGGGCACGACCCGCAAGACGCTGTGGAGGCTCTTCGACGGAGCACTGGTCGAGTCGGTGCTGATGCGCTACCCCGGCCGGACCACGATGTGCGTCTCCAGCCAGGCCGGCTGCGGGATGGCCTGCCCGTTCTGCGCGACCGGGCAGGGCGGGCTGCAGCGCAACATGTCCACCGCCGAGATCGTCGAGCAGGTGGTCGCGGGCGCGCGTGCGCTGGCCCGCGGCGAGGTCCCCGGCGGCCCGGGGCGCGTGTCGAACGTGGTCTTCATGGGCATGGGCGAGCCGATGGCCAACTACAACGCCGTCATGGGCGCCGTACGCCGCCTCACCGACCGGACGCCGGACGGGCTCGGCATGTCCGCCCGCGGGATCACGGTGAGCACGGTCGGCCTCGTCCCGCGGATGAGGCAGCTCGCCGACGAGGGCATCCCCGTGACGCTGGCGCTCTCCCTGCACGCCCCGGACGACGAGCTGCGCAACGAGCTGGTCCCGATCAACACCCGGTTCTCGGTCGCCGAGACCGTGGAGGCGGCGTGGGACTACGCCCGCCGTACCAAGCGCCGGGTCTCCATCGAGTACGCGATGATGCGCGGGATCAATGACCAGGCCTGGCGTGCCGACCTGCTCGCGGACGTGCTCCACGGCTTCGGCCCGCAGGACGACTCCCGTTGGGGCTGGGTCCACGTGAACCTGATCCCGCTCAACCCGACGCCCGGCTCGAAGTGGACCGCGTCGGACCCGCGCGACGAGAAGGAGTTCGTCCGCCGCCTCGAGGCGAAGGGCGTGCCGACCACCGTCCGGGACACGCGCGGACGCGAGATCGACGGTGCCTGCGGTCAGCTGGCCGCCGTCGAGGCCTGAGCGTCCTACCGGATCAGCCGACGGCGACGCCCTGCGGCACGGCCGAGGTGACCGGAGCCGGATGGGCGCCGCGCAGCTCGGGAGGCGTCGCGAGGAGCAGCTCGGTGTTGCGCGCCAGCACCGGACCCGAGCGCGGGGCGATGTTGGCCTGCGGGTCGTTGACCGAGAGCTCGCGGGACAGCCCGGCCAGGTTGACCGGGTTGGAGAGCACGCCGGCGTAGTCGGCCGGACCCGCGTGGTCGATGACCGTCGTGAAGATCGAGTAGGTGCCGTCGCCGTTGTCGACCACCTCGATCAGTCGCCCCTGCTGGGGGAAGTCGATGTGCGAGGCGGTGTTGATCTCCCAGAAGCCGCCGCTGCCGTCCGCGCGCGCGTGCGGCGTGATCTGGTTGCGGTGGGTGTGGCCGTTGACCCACGCGATCACCCGTGGCTGCGAGAGCAGGAAGCTGGTGACGTCCGGACCGAGGACCCGCGGGCTCGCGTCGAGGCCGGTGAGCACCAGCGGGTTGCCCATCGTGTCGGACGTGTGGTGGCTGAAGACGATCACGGCCTTGCCCGCGGCCGACGAGACGGTGGTCTGGAGCCAGGCGAACTGCGCCTGGTCCAGGGAGCCGTCGGCGTACCCGTTCGGGTTGACCGAGTCCATCACGACGAAGCGGAACGGCCCCCGGTCGAAGGTGTAGTACGCCGTGCCGTTCTGCCGGTTCGCGTCGGTGTAGCCGTGTCCGACCGGCGTGCCCGTCGTGTCGAAGTGCTCGGCGATGATCTGCGCGCGGCTGATCACCCTGCGGGCGGGGTCGCCGGGGACGATCCGTGCGAGCGGGGAGAGCAGGAGGTTGTCGATGATCCCGTCGAGGTCCTGCCGCTCGAGGGCGTTGATCACGTCAGACTGGCTCAGCCCGAGTGGGCTGCTCATCACCTTCAGGTTGCCGGTGGCGAGCGCTCCGAGCTGGGTGCTGTTGGCCGGGAAGTTGCCCTGCATGAGGCCGTCGTGGTTGCCGAAGCAGGTGAACCACGGCATCTTCACCCCGACCGCGTCGAACGGCGCCCGGGCAGCGTCCAGCAGGGCCGGGATGCGCGGGAAGCCGTGCTGCGCGCGGTAGATGTCGTCCTGCTTGAGCAGCGGCGTGCCGCCCGGGTGCCAGTAGTGCGTGTCGTAGTAGAGGATGTTGCCGTCCATCACGCCGTCGTAGCGCGAGTACGCACCGCTGTCCGGCCTGATGCCGGCCTTGCCGTCGAGGATGTCGATGTTCCAGCGGACCTCGTTGCGCTGGCAGTTGTCGGAGTTGTCCCCCGTTTCGATGAGGAACGCGAGCGGGAGATCGGTGACCGGACCGGTCTCGGCGGCGTTCACGGTGCGCACCATCGCGTCCATCACCTGGGTGCTGAGCATCTCCTGCGGCCGGTACGCCGCGTCGAGGAGCCCGGGGTTCAGGCTCAGGTCGTTGGGGTCCTCGAACCGGTCGAGCCACTCCACGCGCGCCGGCGACTGGTGGTCGACGACGTGCACGTCGCTGAGCTGGGCGAAGGCCAGCAGCGGCCGTCGCGAGGTCACCCGTCCCGGTGCCGCGGGAATCCCGAGGTCGGTGCGGACCAGGTGCGGCTCACCGGGCAGGCGGACGATCTTCGTGTAGCCCTTGGCGTCGGGCGCGCCCCGGCCGTAGGTGCCGGCGAGGGTCGTCGCGGCGGCGCTCGTCGTGCCGGCGACGGCCGACTCCGCGAGCGAGGAGTAGAGGGGGGCGGCGGCCGCGGCGCCGGTGAGGGCTGCGGCCGAGCGCAGCAGTCCGCGTCTGGAGAGCTCCATGCCTGCCCAACGAGGGGCCGTGACGTCGGTCACGCCCGGTCTGGACCGCGGACGCGCCGACAGGGAAGGATGCGCCCCGTGGCCGACGGAGACCAGCTCGACCCCCAGCAGATCGTCGAGATGCTCGAGACCCACCTCCTGGGCAGCGTGCCGACGCTCACCGGGCCGGAGGTGGCCGACGCGGTGGGGATCAGCATGGAGGTCGCCCGGCAGCGGTGGCGTTCGCTGGGCTTCACCGCGGTCGACGACGACGAGGTCGCGTTCACCGAGGCCGACCTCGAGGCGATGCGCCTGACCCAGAGGCTCCACGACCTGGGCATGGTCGACCAGGAGGACGAGGCGGCCCTGATCCGCACGCTCGGGCGAAGCTTCGCCCGGCTCGCCGAGTGGCAGCTCGGCCTCCTCGGCCGGGCGCTCGACCCGACCAGCCTGGCGAAGGACGACCTGGCCGCGGTGATCGCCGAGGTCACCCCGGTGATCGAGCAGGTGCAGAGCTACATCTGGCGCCGGCACGTGCTCAGCGCCGCGTCGCGTCTCCTGCTCGCTCCGCCGTCCGACGCCGAGGGCGCGGTGAGCACCGGCATCGGGTTCGCCGACATCGTCGGCTACACGCGGCAGACGCGGTCACTCAGGCAGGAGGAGCTCGCGCGGCTGGTCGACGTGTTCGAGGCCAGGGCGCTGGCGATCATCACCGCGCACGACGGGCGGATCATCAAGACGATCGGCGACGAGATCCTGTTCGCCGCCGATCGGCCCGAGGATGCGGCGTACATCGCGCTGGAGCTGGTCGAGGAGCACCTCCGCGACGAGGACTTCCCGCAGCTGCGGGCGGGCGTCGCCTGGGGACCCGTGCTGAACCGGCTCGGCGACGTGTTCGGCCCGACGGTGAACATCGCGGCGCGGCTCACCTCGGTCGCCCGTCCGGGCAGGGTGCTCGCCGACAAGGAGCTGGCCGAGGCGCTGCACGACCACGAGGACTTCAGGCTGCGCCGGATGCGGCGTACGTCGGTCAAGGGCTACCGCCGGCTCGAGCCGTGGAAGCTGCGTCGCCCCGACGACCAGGACCTACCGCCGGCCACCGCCGTCCTCGAGGAGGACGGGCAGCACCTCGGCAGGGTCGTCGACCAGATGGAGTCGCGGGCCGAACGCGCGGCCCTCGCCGAGGACGTCGAGGAGCTGCCAGACCGGTAGCCGTGCCGTCCAGTGGTCACGGCCCACCAGCACCATCGGCGCGACCAGGGCCGGCTCGCCGTAGTAGTTCGCGCACGCGGCCTGGAAGATCTCCTGCACGGTGCCGGCGGCCCCGGGCAGGAAGACGATCCCGGCGCGGCACAGCCGCACGAGCATGTCCTCGCGCAGGGCGTTGTGGAAGTACTTCGCGACCGCCGCGGCGAAGACGTTCGGCGGCTCGTGGCCGTAGAACCAGGTCGGGATCCCCAGCGAGACAGTGCCGTCGGGCCACTGCTCCCGCACGCTGAACGCGGCGCGGGCCCAGGCGGTCACGTCAGGGGCGAAGTCGGGCACGGCCGCGACCGCAGAGACCGCCGCGACGAGCTCCTCCCCGGTCGCCGAGGCGAGCCAGGCGCCGAGGTTCGCCGCCTCCATCGCGCCGGGACCACCGCCGCTGAGCACGGTGAACCGTGAGCCGAGGTCCTGCCCGAGGCGGGCCGCGGCCAGGTACGCCGGGGAGTCCCGTGGCACGGCGTGGCCGCCCATCACCCCGACGAGCCGGCGGCCCGCGGCGAACTCCTCGACGGCGTCGTCGATCGCGTGGTCGTGCAGGGCCATCGCGAGGCTGCGGTCGAGCGACCGCGGGCTCACTGACCACGCGTAGGTCACGGCGTCGAGCGTCGCGGCATATCCGTCCTCCAGGCCGCGGTACAGCTCGGCGGGGGTGTAGAGCGCGCCGCGGTAGGGATCGAACGGCAGGTCGGGGACGGACGGGAACACCAGCGCACCGCGCGCCCGGATGTCCGCCTCACTGCGCGGGGTGAACCGGCAGCCGAGGAACACCGCGCGACTGACCTCGAGCCGGGCGAGCACGTCGGCGCGGCCCGAGAGGTCGACCGACTGCAGGTGCACGCCGGCCAGCGAGGTCGTGCCGTGGCTCACCAGCTCGTCGAGCTCCGCCAGGGTCTCGATCTCGGTGGGGCGCACGGGATCGAAGATACGGATCCACGGGCCGCCGCGCTCACCAGGCGCTCCCGATCAGGTCCGCGAACAACGAGTGCTCGTCGACGTCGAGCCCTCGGCGCACGAACCAGCTGCAGACGTTGTGGCAGTCACGCTCGAGGAAGTCGGCACCGAGCGGGTTGGCCACCAGGTCGACGACCTGCGGCAGGTCGATGACCACGATCCGCTCGCCCGCGGCGAGGATGTTGTACGGCGAGAGGTCGCCGTGCGCGAGCCCGTGCACGGCGAGCGCCGTCATTGCGTCCCTGACCTGGTCGAACCAGCTCCGGAGCAGCTCCGGGCTCGGTCGCGTGTTGGCGAGGCGTGGCGCCGCCTCGCCGTCGACGGTCACCAGCTCCATGAGGATCTCGGTGCCGTCGATCTGGACCGGGTAGGGGACCGGCACGCCGGCCTCGTGGCAGCGTTTCAGCGACTCCCACTCGGCCCAGGCCCACTGCGCCGCGGCTGCCCTGCGGCCGAACGCGGTCTTGCCCGCGACCGCCCTCGCCTCGCGCGAGTCGCGGGTCCGGCGGCCCTGGGTGTAGCCGGCGTTGCGATGGAAGTTGCGGTGCTCGGGAGCCCGGTAGCGCTTCGCGGCGAGCACGCACGACCCGGGCGCTTGGCGCCCGGGCGCAGCCTCGAACCCGGGCGGGACGGCACGCTCGAGCACGAAGACCTCGGCCTCCTTGCCGGTCTTGAGCACGCCGAGCTCGGTGTCGATGGCCGCCCGGTCGGTGACCAGCCAGTCGGGCGTGGGCCTCGGGCCGCGCATGAGCGGCTCGACGTCCCAGTAGGTGGAGTAGCGCTGGCCGTCGGGGAGGTCGTCGAGCGGCCGGAAGTCGCAGACGAAGCCGGGGTCGAGCGGTGGGTCCAGCTCAGCGCTGGCGTGGGACCTGTCGGTGTTCAACGTGGTTGCTCCGGAAGTGTGAGAGGTGGTGGGCGGGCACGCCCGTGACAGTGATGGACATGTCACGCCTCCTCTGCTTCCGGAGCCCGCACGCCGGGCTCGACCACGACAGAGCATCCTCGCGGATCGCCGCCGCTGCAAAGGGTTTACGGGTGCAGCAGGCCCGCGAGCTCCTCGACGCCGTCGACCAGGCGAGTGCCGGGCCTCGCCCACGAGGCGTTCGCGTCCACCGCCACGACCCGCACCGCGGTCGGCAGCAGCCCGGAGCGCTGCAGCTCGTCGGCCTGCGCAGCCGCGCCGGCGCGGTCGTAGCCGCAGGGGGCGACCACGACCACTTCCGGCCGAGCGGCGTGCACGTCGTCCCAGGTGACCCGCCGTGACTTCTCACCCGGCGTACCGAGCACCGGGTCGCCGCCGGCGAGCGCGATCATCTCGGGGATCCAGTGCCCCGGTGCGTACGGCGGGTCGGTCCACTCCAGCAGCAGCACCCGCGGGCGCTCGAGTCCGGCGACGCGTGCGGCCACGGCCGCGAGCCGGTCGCGCTGGCCGGCGACCAGCGCGCGAGCCTCGTCGACCCGCCCGGTGGCGGCGCCGAGCGCCTCGATGGACGCGAACACCTCCTCCAGCGTGTGCGGGTCGATGGTCAGCACGTCCGCCGTGCAACCGAGGTGCGCCAGGGCGTCGTCGACGACCGAGACGTCGATTGCGCAGACGGCACACAGGTCCTGGGTCACGACCAGGTCGGCGTCCAGACCGGCCAGCGCGCCCTCGTCCAGCCGGTAGAGGTCCTCGCCGCGGGCCACGGCTGCCGCCACGAACGCGTCGATCTCGGCCGGCGTCAGGTCCTCGGGCATCGTCGAGGTGGAGACGATCGGCCGGGACCGTGCCGCGGGCGGGTGGTCGCACTCGAACGTCACGCCGACGACCTCCTCGCCGGCGCCGATCGCGAAGAGGATCTCGGTGGTGGAGGGGAGCAGGCTGACGACGCGCACACCGCGACCCTAAGGTGGACCGGAGGCGGCACGAGTGGAGGAGAGCGGATGACTGGGAGCACCGAGCTTCGGCCCGAGGAGCGGAAGGTCCTCGAGGCGGTCCCGAAGCAGCTGTTGATCGGCGGGGAGTGGCGCGACGCGAGCGGCGGCGCCACGTTCGCGGTGGAGGACCCCGCGACCGGGGCCACCCTCTGCGAGGTCGCCGACGCGACCCCGCAGGACGCCCTCGCTGCCCTCGACAGTGCGGTTGCCGCGCAGGCGGCGTGGGCGGCGACCCCGCCCAACGAGCGCTCGGAGATCCTTCATCGCGCCTTCGTGGCGCTCGGCGAGCAGGCCGACGAGCTCGCCCTCCTGATGACCCTCGAGATGGGCAAGGCGGTCGCTGAGTCGAAGGGCGAGATCGCGTACGCCGCGGAGTTCTTCCGCTGGTTCTCCGGGGAGGCGCTGCGCATCGACGGCTACTACAAGACGGCCGGCAACGGGCAGAGCCGCGTGCTGGTGATGCGCCAGCCGGTCGGTCCCTGCTTCTTCATCACGCCCTGGAACTTCCCGAACGCCATGGGCACGCGCAAGATCGGCCCGGCGATCGCGGCGGGCTGCACCATGGTGGTCAAGCCGGCCCACCAGACGCCGCTCTCGATGCTCGCGCTGGCGAAGGTCCTCGAGGAGTGCGGGCTGCCGCCCGGCGTGCTCAACGTGGTCACCTCGACGAGCTCGGGTGACGTGTCCGCGCCGATCATCGCCGACCCGCGGCTGCGCAAGCTCAGCTTCACCGGCTCGACCGAGGTGGGCCGCAAGCTGATCGCCCAGGCCGCCGACCAGGTGCTCAAGGTGTCGATGGAGCTCGGCGGCAACGCGCCGTTCCTCGTCTTCGAGGACGCCGACCTCGATGCCGCCGTCGACGGCGCGATGCTGGCGAAGATGCGCAACGTCGGCGAGGCGTGCACCTCGGCCAACCGGTTCCACGTCCACGAGTCGGTCGCCGAGGAGTTCGGCCGGCGGCTGGCCGAGCGGATGGGTGCGCTGAAGGTCGGCCGTGGGACCGACGAGGGCATCGACGTGGGCCCCCTGATCGACGACAAGCAGCAGGCGAAGGTCGCCGAGCTCGTCGACGACGCCGTGAGCAAGGGCGCCACCTGCGTCACCGGCGGGCGACGGCCGGACGGAGCGGGTTACTTCTACGAGCCGACCGTGCTGACGGGGGTCACCGCGGACGCCCGGGTGCTCAGCGAGGAGATCTTCGGGCCGGTCGCGCCGATCGCCACCTTCGCCACCGACGACGAGGCGATCGCCGCCGCGAACAAGACCGAGTTCGGCCTGGTGTCCTACGTCTTCACCCGTGACCTCAACCGCGCGTTCCGCGTCTGCGAGGCGCTCGAGACCGGGATGATCGGCCTCAACCAGGGACTGGTGTCCAACGCGGGCGCGCCGTTCGGTGGCGTCAAGCAGTCGGGCACCGGTCGTGAGGGCGGCAACGAGGGGATCGCGGAGTACCTCGAGACCAAGTACGTCGCCGTGAGCCTCTGAGCCGACACCGTGCCAGGTACGAGCAAGGTGTCCGATGAGCCCGTCGCACTCGTCGACGAGAGCGGGCGCGTGGTCGGCAGCGCGCCACGCTCCGTCGTACGCCGGGACAACCTGCGTCACGCCGCGACGGCGGTCCTCGTCCGCGACCCGGCCCGGCGGATCTACCTGCACCGGCGCACCGACACCAAGGACTGGGCGCCCGGTCACTGGGACGCCGCAGCCGGGGGAGTGATCGCGGTGGGCGAGGAGCCGCACGAGTCGGCTTTGCGTGAGGTCGCCGAGGAGCTCGGGATCACGGGTGCCGTGCTGACCGCGCTCGGGGACCACCTGTACGAGGACGAGACCACGCGCTGCTTCGAGCACGCCTACGAGACGGTCTGGGACGGGCCGGTCGTGCACCAGCCCGAGGAGGTCGCGGAGGGTCGATGGGTGACGCTCGCCGAGCTGGCGACGCTGCTCGCCGACCCCGAGTTCGCGTTCGTGCCGGACACCCGCCAGCTGCTGGGCCAGCTGGCCGCTCGGGCTGTGGGCGAAATTCACTACGGGCGTAGTGAAACTGGTGCTTCCCGTACGAGATCCCGTACGGGAAGCGGCCAATTCACTACGCCAGTAGTGAATTTCCCGGACTACGCGGAGCTCCTCCTCCCGCGAGGATGACCCTTTCGGGTCTGGCGGGTCCCCCGGCATCGTCCTAGCGTCGGGATCGAGGGGGACCAAGTGAGGTTCGGCATGGAAGCAACGGTGAACAAGCAGGCTGCAGTCAACGGGTACGCGGCGTTCGGCGCCATGGACCCCGAAGGTGCGATGAAGGACATCTCGGACTCCATCGAGTGGGTGGTCGGCGGGGACAACGCCCTGACCGGCACCTATCGGGGCAAGGAGGAGGTCGGCGGCTTCTGGATGAAGCTCGTCGAGAAGGGCTTCAAGAACACCCCGAAGGAGTTCATCGCCGAGGGCAACAGGGTCGTGGTGCTCTGCCACAACGAGCTCGACGGCAACGAGGCGGATTCCGCGGACGTGCTCAGCTACGACGACGACGGAAAGCTCATCCGGTTCGAGACCTTCGGCGGAGAAGCGCAGCTGGACCGCGCGTACCCGCGCTGAGTCGCGAGCGTCGGGGGGTGGCGGGGGCGCCACCCTCCGATCACGGGTCGGGGAACGGCAGCATCGCGGCGAGGGTCGGCATCTGCCGGCGGCCGATCTCGTACGTCGCGCCGTGCGCACACTCGAGCGACGTGTCCGCGGTGCGCACCACCATCCGGGCGACCGAGGAGTGCACGACGCGGTGGTGCCCTCCGGTCGGGTCGCTGTAGGTCCAGCCGGCCAGGGTGCTGACCGGCGCGTCGACGTCGAGGTCGAGCCCGCTCACCCGCACCCGGCAGCCGTCCTCGCGGTCGGCGACCTTGACCGGCCGGCCGAGTCCGCCCAGGCGGGTCCGCCGTCCTCCGCGCTCGAGCACCCCGTTGGCGATCCACGGCGTCGTCACGGGGCCGAGCCGGAGCCTCCCGAGCACCACGTCCACGAGCCAGTCGGGGCCGGCGCCGCGCAGCCAGATCCACCGCTCGGCGTGCTCGCTGCCCCAGTTGTGCCCGACCATGCCGGTCCACCCGTCCAGGTCGATCTCCCGGCCGTCGACGCGCACCTGCCCGGCGTACCGGAGGCGGGGGCGGAGGCTCACCGACTTCGTGCGGGGCAGCGGTGCGCCGTACAGGAACGGCACGGGCAGGTGCGGGAACGGCGGATCGTCACCCTCCCAGGTGATCTCCCAGTCGGGCGCGGTCGCGCCGGTGGGCGACAGCACGGCGTCGCCCACCCGGATCAAGGGACCGACGGCCAGGTCCGGCGTGGACCGCTTGTCGGCATGCGGCCCGTCGAGGTCGAACCACGTGCGCCACACGGAGCCGACGGGCTCTCGGCCGGGCGCCTTCCACACCGTGTGCCGCAGCCACAGGGCGCGGGGCGCGTCCGGGTCGTGGGCGGTGAGGTAGTAGCTCTCGTAGAACGCGTCCCGCAGGCCGGCGTGCGGGAATCGCGCGGCGGCGAGGTCCATGCCGCTCATGCTGCCACGGCTGGGAGGATGGTCCGGTGAGCAGACGCGACGTCGTGATCCTGGGCTCCACCGGTTCGATCGGCACCCAGGCGCTGGACGTCGTGCGCGCCAACCCGGACCGGTTCCGGGTGGTCGGGCTGACTGCGGGTGGTTCGCAGCCGGAGCTGTACGACGCCCAGGTCGCCGAGTTCTCCCCGAAGATCAGCGGTCTCGGCGAGGACGCCTCGGTCGAGGCCGCGTCGATGCGCGCCGACGTGGTGCTCAACGGCATCACCGGAGCGGTGGGCCTGCGGCCGACGATCGCGGCCCTCGAGGCCGGCAACACGCTCGCGCTGGCCAACAAGGAGTCCCTGATCATCGGCGGCAGCGTGGTCACCTCCCGCGCGGCTCCGGGCCAGATCGTCCCGGTCGACAGCGAGCACAGCGCGCTGGCGCAGTGCCTGCGCGGCGGTCGCGCCGAGGAGGTACGCCGCCTCGTGCTCACGGCGAGCGGCGGCCCGTTCCGGGGCCGGAGCCGGGAGGACCTTGCCGAGGTCACCCCCCAGGACGCGCTCGCACATCCCACCTGGGACATGGGCCCGGTGGTGACGATCAACTCGGCGACGCTGGTCAACAAGGGTCTCGAGGTGATCGAGGCCCACCTCCTCTTCGGCATCCCGATGGACGACATCGAGGTCGTCGTGCACCCGACGTCGGTGGTGCACTCGATGGTGGAGTTCGCAGACGGGTCGACGCTCGCCCAGGCGTCCCCGCCCACGATGCTGATCCCGATCGCGCTCGGACTCGCGTGGCCCGACCGGGTGCCGGGCACCGCGCCGGCCGTCGACTGGACCCGCTCGCAGGTGTGGGAGTTCTTCCCGCTCGACGACGAGGCGTTCCCCGCGGTGCGGCTCGCCCGTGAGGCGGGTGCCCGCGGCCGCACCGCGCCCGCGGCGTACAACGCTGCCAACGAGGTCTGCGTGCAGGCCTTCCGCGAAGGGCGGCTCGGGTTCACCGGCATCGTCGACACGGTCGCAGCCGTCCTCGAGCTGCACCGCGTCAACCGCCACGACGTAGGCTCGACGCCGACAGACCTCACTCTCGACGACGTCCTGGCCGCCGACGCCTGGGCCCGCGAGGAGACGACCCGCCTCCTGGAGACCGCCCGATGACCGACGCCCTCATGTACGTCGCCGGCGTCGTGCTGTTCACGGTCGGCGTCGCCGCCTCGATCGGCCTGCACGAGGTCGGGCACCTGGTCCCCGGCAAGCTCTACGACGTCAAGATCACCCAGTACTTCATCGGGTTCGGTCGCACGGTCTGGTCGCGGCGCCGGGGTGAGACCGAGTACGGCCTCAAGGCGATCCCGCTCGGCGGCTACGTGAAGCTCGTCGGGATGCTGCCGCCGGCTCCCGATCAGGACCCGGAGAAGGCCCGCACCAGCAACACCGGCATCTTCGCCCAGCTGGTCAGCGACGCCCGCTCCGCGGAGTACGAGCACGTGGACCCCGCAGACCACGACCGGCTGTTCTACCGGCTCCCGTGGTGGAAGCGCGTGGTGATCATGGGCTCCGGGGTGACGATCAACCTGGTGCTCGCGTTCCTGCTCTTCGCGCTCGTCTTCATGGGCTACGGCACCCACGAGCCGACGACGACGGTCAGCACGGTCTCCCAGTGCGTGAAGGTCGTGCGGGTCGACCAGCCCGCGGGGACCTGCTCGTCGAAGGACCCGGCGACTCCCGCCCTGACAGCGGGGTTGAAGCCCGGCGACCGGGTCGTGTCGTTCAACGGCGTGGCGATCACCTCCTACGACCAGCTGCAGCGGCTGATCCGCGCCAACGAGGCCGGGCAGGCCGCGATCGGCGTCGACCGAGGGGGCCAGACCCTGACCCTTCGCACAAACACGGCGATCAACGGGCTCCCGTCGCTCGATGACCCGACCAAGACCGTCAACGGCGGGTTCCTCGGCATCAGGCCGACCCTCCACCGCGAGCACCAGGACCTCGGCTACGTGACGAGCTTCATGGTCGACGGCACCTGGGAGACGCTCAAGTCGATCGGGGCGATGCCGCACAAGGTCTACCACGTCACCCGGGCCGCACTCGGCCTGGAGAAGCGCGACGCGAACAGCCCGATGAGCGTCGTCGGCGCGGGCCGCGTCGCCGGCGAGTTCGCCTCCGACGACACGAGCTCCGTGGCGGACCGGTTCTTCTCGGTGATCCTGCTGCTGGCAGGCCTCAACCTCTTCCTGGGCCTGGTCAACCTGGTGCCGCTGCCGCCCTTCGACGGCGCCGGCATCGCGACCACGCTCTACGAGGCGGCCCGGCGAGGCGCCGCCCGGATCTTCGGGCGGCCGGACCCGGGGGCGGTCGACGCCGCCAAGCTGCTGCCGGTGACCTACGTCGTCGCGGGGCTGCTGCTGCTGATGACCGTGATCCTCGTGTACGCCGACATCGTGGCGCCCGTGCAGATCTCCTGACGGACGCTGCGGCGCCGCGAACTAGGATCGAGCCCATGACATCGGTCTCCCTCGGCATGCCGGCTGCCCCGCCGCCCGTCCTCGCGCCCCGCCGCCAGACGCGGCAGATCCGCGTGGGCAAGGTCGGCGTCGGCAGCGAGTCGCCGGTGTCGGTGCAGTCGATGACCACGACGCTGACCTCCGACGTCAACGCGACCCTCCAGCAGATCGCCGAGCTGACCGCGACCGGGTGCGACATCGTCCGGGTCGCGTGCCCGTCCCAGGACGACGCCGATGCGCTGCCGGAGATCGCGAGGCACTCGCAGATCCCGGTGATCGCCGACATCCACTTCCAGCCGCGCTACGTGTTCGCGGCGATCGAGGCCGGCTGCGCCGCCGTACGGGTCAACCCGGGCAACATCAAGAAGTTCGACGACCAGATCAAGGAGATCGCGGCAGCTGCCAAGGACCACGGCACGTCGATCCGGATCGGCGTCAACGCCGGCTCGCTGGACCCGCGACTGCTCCAGAAGCACGGCAAGGCCACCCCCGAGGCGCTCGTGGAGTCGGCCGTGTGGGAGGCGTCACTGTTCGAGGAGCACGACTTCCACGACTTCAAGATCTCGGTGAAGCACAACGACCCGGTGGTGATGGTGCGGGCCTACGAGCTGCTGGCCGAGGCGGGTGACTGGCCGCTGCACCTCGGCGTCACCGAGGCAGGCCCGGCGTTCCAGGGCACGATCAAGTCGGCGACCGCCTTCGGAGCGCTGCTCTCGCGGGGCATCGGCGACACCATCCGCGTCTCCCTGTCGGCTCCGCCGGTCGAGGAGGTCAAGGTCGGCATCCAGATCCTGCAGTCGCTCAACCTGCGGCCGCGCAAGCTCGAGATCGTCTCCTGCCCGTCGTGCGGGCGCGCGCAGGTCGACGTCTACACCCTCGCCGAGCGGGTGACCGCGGGTCTCGAGGGCATGGAGGTCCCGCTGCGGGTAGCGGTGATGGGCTGCGTCGTGAACGGTCCCGGCGAGGCGCGCGAGGCCGACCTCGGGGTGGCGTCGGGCAACGGCAAGGGCCAGATCTTCGTCAAGGGCGAGGTGATCAAGACGGTGCCGGAGTCGGAGATCGTGGAGACGCTGATCGAGGAGGCCCTGCGGCTCGCCGAGGGGATGGAGCCCGTCGAGGGTGCGTCGGCGGACGTGACGGTCTCGTAGCCGACCGGCGGTCGAGCCTGTCGAAACCCCTCGCTAGCCCGCCGGAGTCGTCGCGTCGGTCGGAGCGGTCGACGGCGACTGTGCCTGTCCCTCGGCCAGCCCCTCCTGGAAGCGGATCCCCGCGACCAGCACCTGCAGGGCGTCCTCGCACTGGCGCCAGTGCGGGCTGTCCTGGGCGAGGAAGTCCAGGTCCTGCATCGTCGTGGTGAGTGCCTCGACGTCGGTGAGGTCGACCGACTTCGTCTGCTCCCAACCGGGCTGCAGCTCCTGGTCGGCGATCTGGGCGTTGTCGCTCAGCGTCTGCATCGCCTGCTTCACCGCGGCCTTGGTCGGGGGCCGGACGAGCTTGTGGTTCGCGTCCCGGACCGCTGCGGGCAGCGGGTCGCTGAGGTAGAGGTCGACGGCGGCGCGCACCTGGTCGAGCTGGTAGGTCATGTCGTACGGCCGCAGCTTCTCGCTGAACTGGCGCAGCGAGGTGATCGCCTTGAGCTGCGTCTCGACGAGCTGCTGGCAGTTCTTCGCCGTGGTCGTGTGCTTGTAGTAGTCCACGGTGGCGATCACGGTGTTCCAGCGGTCGGGCAGCGCGGACGGGTTCTTGTCCTGGTCGAGCCCCAGGACGCTGTCGCCGACTTCAGCCCACTGGGCACGACAGTCCTTGACCGCAGCGGCACCCTTGGTCGCCGAATCGGGCTTCGCGCCCTGCCCACAGCCCAGCACGCCGAGCGCCAGCACACTCGCCACGCAGACCCGCACGGCCGTGCGGGCCCACGTGCGCTGATGGAGCATGGGGCAACCGTATCGGTCTGTACAGTCCCCATGTGCTCGCATCGCAGGGTCGGTCCGGGGAGCGGCCGCAGGGTCGGTCGGACGGCGTACGCGTGCTCGGACCGGCCGATCTGCCCGCCGCTCTGGAGGTGCTGGCCGATGACCCGGTGGCCAACGTCTTCGTCGAGTACCGCAGCCGGATGACGCAGCTGGATCCCCGGTGGCTGGGCGGCCAGATGTGGGGGTACGTCGTCGACGGCGAGCTCCGCTCGCTGTGCCACGTCGGCGCCAACCTCGTCCCGGTCGCGGGCACCGCCGAGTCCTGTGCCGCGTTCGCCGATCGGGCCACGAGGCAGCGTCGGCTGAGCTCCACCATCGTGGGTCCTCGTGACGCCGTCGAGCTGCTCTGGACCGACCTGGCCGACGAGTGGGGGACCCCCCGTGAGGTCCGGTGGGACCAGCCGCACCTGGAGATCTCCTCGGCGCCGCTCGTGAAGCCCGATCCCGCGGTCCGCCGGACGAGTCCGGACGAGATCGACGTGCTGTACCCGGCCTGTGTCGCGATGTACCAGGAGGAGGTCGGGGTCTCGCCCGAGGCGGACGGCGGCCGGAACCTCTACCGTGCGCGCGTCGCGCAGCTGGTGAACCGCGGGTGGTCGTTCTCGCGGATCGAGGACGGGCGGGTCCTCTTCAAGGCCGAGATCGCCTGCGCCACCCCTGCGGCCTGCCAGATCCAGGGCGTCTGGGTCGATCCCGACCGGCGCGGCGAGGGACTGTGCACGCAGGGGATGGCGGCCGTGGTCGACGTGGCCCTCCGCGAGATCGCCCCGACGGTCGCGCTCTACGTCAACGGCCACAACGTCGCCGCCCGCACAGCGTACGAGCGGGTCGGCTTCCGGCAGTCGGGCACCTTCTCGACGATCATGTTCTGACCCGAGCGGGCAGAGAAGCTGGTCCCCGGTACGCCGAGCGGGCACAAAAGCTGCGCCGCAGTACGCCGAGCGGGCAGAAAAGCTCTGCCGCAGTACGCCGAGCGGGCAGAGAAGCTGCCCGTCGTGCCTCGCCTAGTCAGCCGTGGTGGCTCCTCCCAGCTCCGCGCAGCAGCGTTTCTGCCCGCTCGGCGGGCCGCGCGGCAGCGTTTCTGCCCGCTCGGCGGGCCGCGCGGCAGCGTTTCTGCCCGCTCGGCGGGCCGCGCAGCAGCGTTTCTGCCCGCTCGGCGGGCCGCGCGGCAGCGTTTCTGCCCGCTCGGCGGGCCGCGCAGCAGCGTTTCTGCCCGCTCGGCGGTTCTAGACTCCCGGCATGTCCGCACCCCTGCGCCGGGACGCGAAGATCGTGATCGGCGCCTTCCTCGTCTCCGGCACGGTGCACCTGGTCAAGCCCGAGGTGTACGAGCCGCTGATGCCCGCCCGGGTCCCCGCACACCGTGAGGTGATCCTCGCGTCCGGTGTCGCAGAGCTGCTCTGCGCGGTCGGGATGCTGCTCCCGCCGACGCGCCGGCTGGCCGGCCTGGCCGGAGCGGCGCTGCTCGTGGGCGTGTTCCCCGGCAACGTGAAGATGGCCCTGGACGCCCAGCGCGGCCGGAACGTGCCGTTCAAGGCGGCCGCGTGGGCCCGGCTTCCGCTGCAGCTGCCGCTGGTACGCGGCGCCTGGCGTGCCGGCAGGGCCTGACCGCCCCAAACCCGGTCGTTCCGGATGAGTCGGCGCAGATAGCCTCTGCTCATGATCGCACCCCACGAAACCACTGGCTCCGCTCGCGCTTCCGCGGGGACCCCGCGGATCATGCGGATGTCGACCTTGTTCGTGCGGACCCTGCGAGAGGACCCGGCGGACGCGGAGGTGCCGAGCCACCGGCTGCTCGTGCGGGCCGGCTACATCCGCCGGGCCGCTCCCGGCATCTACACCTGGCTCCCGCTCGGTCTGCGGGTGCTGCGCAACGTCGAGCGGATCATCCGTGAGGAGATGGACGCGATCGGCGCCCAGGAGCTGTCGTTCCCAGCCCTCCTGCCCCGAGAGCCCTACGAGGCCAGCAACCGCTGGACGACGTACGGCAACGGCATCTTCCGTCTCCAGGACCGCAAGGGCGGCGACTACCTGCTCGGCCCGACGCACGAGGAGATGTTCACCCTCGCGGTGAAGGACATGTACTCCTCCTACAAGGACCTGCCGGTCTGGCTCTACCAGATCCAGACGAAGTACCGCGACGAGGCGCGTCCCCGCGCAGGCGTGCTGCGCGGCCGCGAGTTCATCATGAAGGACTCCTACTCCTTCGACACCACCGACGAGGGCCTCGACCGGTCGTACGCCGCGCACCGCGCGGCGTACATCAAGACCTTCGACCGGCTCGGCTTCGACTACGCCATCGTCAAGGCCACGAGCGGCGCGATGGGCGGCTCGAAGTCCGAGGAGTTCCTCGCCAGGGCCGAGGTCGGCGAGGACACCTACGTGCGGTGCACGAACTGCGACTACGCCGCCAACATCGAGGCCGTCACGGTCCGCGCGCCGGCACCCGTGGCGTACGACGACGCCCCGGCCGCGCACGCCGAGCAGACGCCGGACACCCTGACGATCGACACGCTGGTCGACCACCTCAACGAGAAGTTCCCCCGCGACGACCGGCCCTGGACAGCCGGCGACACGCTCAAGAACGTCCTGGTCGTGCTCAAGCACCCCGACGGCACCCGCGAGCCGCTCGCGATCGGCGTCCCCGGCGACCGTGAAGTCGACCAGAGGCGCCTGGAGGGCCAGCTCGAGCCGATCGAGGTCGAGCCGATGGACGACGCCGAGCTGCGCAAGCACCCCGCCCTGGTCAGGGGCTACATCGGTCCGGGAGCCCTGGGGGAGGGGTCGGCGTCGAAGATCCGGTACGTCGTCGACCCGCGCGTCTCCGAGGGCACCCGGTGGGTGACCGGCGCCGACGTCCCGGGCAGCCACGTGATCGACCTCGTCGTGGGTCGTGACTTCACGCCGGACGGCACCATCGAGGCCGCCGACGTGCGTGACGGGGACGCCTGCCCGAACTGCGAGGACGGCACGCTGGAGTCTGCCCGCGGCATCGAGATGGGGCACATCTTCCAGCTCGGCCGCTGGTTCGCCGAGGCGCTCGACCTGAAGGTCCTCGACGAGAACGGCAAGCTCGTCACCGTGACGATGGGGTCCTACGGGATCGGCGTCTCCCGGGCCGTCGCTGCGATCGCGGAGGGCAACAACGACGAGCTCGGCCTGGTCTGGCCCCGCGAGATCTCACCCGCCGACGTGCACATCGTCGCGACCGGCAAGGACGGCGCCGTGTTCGCCGCCGCCGCCGAGATCGCCGACGAGCTGGCCGCGCGCGGCCTCACGGTCCTGTACGACGACCGCGAGAAGGTCAGCCCAGGGGTCAAGTTCAAGGACGCCGAGCTCATCGGCGTGCCGACGATCGTGACCGTGGGGCGGGGACTGGCTGAGGGGACCATCGAGGTCAAGGACCGCCGGTCGGGCGAGCGCACCGAGGTGCCGTTCCTCCAGGCCGTCAACCACCTCGTGCACCTCGCCCACGGCTGAGGCTGAACCTGCTGCGGCTCACGCGTCGATGATCAGTGCGGCGATGAGCCGGTGCAGCGCGGCCCGGACCTCCTCGGTCGCAAGGGCCGGATCGTCTGCTCGTGCCGCGTAGAGCACGGCCTCCTCGAGCGCTCCGATCAGCAGGTGGGCGACCGGAGCCACGGGCTGCTCTGCCATCACGCCCGCGGCGATGGCGCCCTCGACGGCACTCTCGACCAACCCGACGCCGTACCGGTGGCCGATCTCGCGCCAGCGTTCCCAGCCCAGGGCCGCGGGCGCCTCGATGAGCACCAGCCGCTGCACCGAGGGCTCCGCGCTGGCGGCGAGCCAGGCGTCGACCCCGACGTGCAGCGCCCGGGCCATGTCCTGGGCTTCGACGACGAAGACCTCGGCGCCGATGCGCGCGGCGATCTCGGCCTCGACCTGCTCGAAGACCGCCGCGAACAGCTCGAGCTTGCCGTCGAACTGGTGGTAGAGCGCCCCACGGGTGACGCCCGCCGCGCGCGCGATCTCGTCGGTCCCGACGTCGGCGAACCCGCGCTCCGCGAACAGGATGCGTGCGGCGTCGACCAGGGCGGCGCGGGTTGCCGCCGTGCGCTGCGCCTGCGTCCGGGGGGCCTGGGTCCCCGGGGGCCGATTCCGCTTGCTTTCCATACAACCTGTCCGTAAGTTACGTACATCTTGTACGCAACCCTAGACCGGAGGCCGGGATGAGCACGACGCGCAACGCCGCAGCACAGCAGATCGAGCTGGACGGCGGCACCATCCACTACCGCGAGTCCGGGCCGGTCGACGGTCGTGCGGTCGTGTTCGTGCACGGCTTCCTCGTCGACCACGGGCTGTGGAGCGACGTACCGGAGCGGCTGGCGGAGCAGGGCTTCCACACCTTCGCCCCGACCTGGCCGATCGGCTCGCACCCGACCCCGATGAAGGCCGACGCGGAGCTCTCGCCCCGCCACGTCGCCCGGATCGTGCTCGACTTCCTCGCCCGGCTCGACCTGCACGACGTGGTGCTGGTCGGCAACGACACCGGCGGAGCGATCTGCCAGTTCCTGCTCGACGAGGACGCCTCCCGGATCGGGCGGCTCGTGCTGACCAACTGCGACGCCTTCGAGACGTTCCCGCCGTTCCCCTTCAACCTGCTCTTCCGGCTGGGCCGCCACCCGCTCGCTGCGGGAGCGGTCATGCAGGGTGTGCGGGCCGGCTGGCTTCGCAACGGGCCCCTCGGCTTCGGACCTCTGGTCGCCCGATCGCTCACGGCCGACGAGAGCGAGGACTGGGTGCGCCCCTACCTCGACCAGCCGGCGGTACGCCGGGACACGGCCCGGTTCCTCCGCGGTTGGCGACCGGGCGACCTCGCCGACGTCGGCACGCGGCTCGGCCGGTTCGAGCGGCCGGTGCTGCTGGCATGGGCTCCTGAGGACCGGTTCTTCCGGATCGCGCTGGCCCATCGCCTTGCCGAGACCTTTCCCGACAGCCGGCTCGTCGAGATCCCCGGCGCGCGCACGTTCGTCGCGCTGGACCAGCCTGCCGCCCTGACCCGGCACATCGCCGAGTTCGCGCAGTCCTGACCGGCGGTCCGAGGGCTCGAAACCGGATCGCGCCGGCACCGGCGCGATGAGAGGGTCGGCCCATGAACGAGCGCATCGAGGCCGTGATCTTCGACTGGGGCGGCACCCTCACGGCGTGGCACGACATCGACTTCCACGCCGAGTCGCTTGCGCTCGCGGAGGCGGTGCTGCACACGCCGGGTGCGTCCGGCTCGACGACCGCGGACGACCGCCGGGCCCACGCGTCGCGGCTGCACCGGGCCGGCGCCACGGTCTGGGGCTGGAGCCGTGACCACCAGCGCAGCGCGACCCTCGAGGACCTGTTCGCGGAGGCGGGGCTCGACCACGACCCGGAGCTGCTCAGCGCCTACTACGAGTTCTGGGAGCCGCACACGCTCACCGACCCGCAGGTCGGGCCGATGTGGAGGCGCCTGAAGGAGGACGGGATCAAGGTCGGGGTGCTGTCCAACACGATCTGGCCGCGTAGGTGGCACGAGGGCTTCTTCCGCCGGGACGGCGTCCTGGACCTGGTCGACGGTGACGTGTACACGAGTGAGATCCCCTGGACCAAGCCCGCGCCGCACGCGTTCGAGGCGGCGATGGCGGCGGTGGGCGCCTCCGACCCGGCTCGGTGCGTGTACGTCGGGGACCGGCTCTTCGACGACATCTTCGGGGCGCACAACGCCGGGATGAAGGCGATCCACGTCCCGCACAGCGTGATCCCCGCAGAGCAGGTCGGACACACCGAGGGGGAGCCGGACGCGGTGGCCCACACGCTCGCGGAGATCCCCTCAATTGTTGCCGGGATGTGCAGTGCATGAACCGGAAGCGGGCTCATCCTTCCGTTTCGGAACGTCTCGGGTCAGGATTCAGGAGTCCCGGGGAACATCTCGGGGGTTCCTCGGAACTCCAGTTGACGGACGGCTGAGTCGTCGAGAGCGACAAGGGCCCATCGGCGTTCTGCGCCGGCGGTGCTCTCGACGAGTTGGCCGTAGGTCCTGGCGATGCGGCGCTCCACCTGGAGCGCCGCATCGTTCAATTCTGCGGTCGTCGTGAGCGACGCGGGCAGGTCGTAGGACACCTCGGCAGCGACGGGGTCGGCCCCTGCCGCCGCAATGACGACCGTGAGCTGGTCCCTGCGCCTGCGGTGCACGCGGAAGGCGTCGAGGAGCCGCGCGTAGAGGGCCGGCTGGCGCGACTGCGACGCCTGGGCGCCGAACACGCCGAGGAGGTAGATCGCGGCGTGCTCGCCGGCGAGCGTCGCCTGCTGCGCCTGGAGAGGAGTCATCGGACCAGCTCCCGCAGCTGCTGGGACAGCGCGGCGGCCATCGACCCGAGCAATCGGGCGAAGGGCCCGCTCTGGGCGCGCAGGGCCAGGCCGACCAGCTCGTCGTGCAGGCCGCGCTCGGTGGTGGTGAGCTGGGTGAGCGCGGCGGCCGGTGTCGCCGGGACGGCGTACGGCGTGCCGGTGGCTGGTGTGGTGTCCACGCCGGACGGCACCGCGTCGACCACCTTGGCCAGGTGGGTCCGGTGGGCGTCGAGCAGCCCGGCGAGTCGGGCGGCGAGACCCGCGTGCTGCGCGCCGGTCGCGGTGACAGCGGACTGCGCCGCCCGGATCAGCGTCACCGCCTGGACCGCGATCGCGACGTCGGGCGCGAGGTCATGCACCGCCCGGGCCGCCGGAGTCGCCTCGTCGCTGAGCGGGTTGTTCAGCGCGCAGCCCGTGAGGCCCAGTCCGCCGGCGAGCCCGATGCCGAGCCCGAGCGCGCGGCGGCTCAGCCGGGCCTGGGTGGCCGGACGTGTCTGGGGGGTCATCACCGCGCATCGTAACGAGGCGTGCCCTAGTGTTGTGGAACCACAACAACACAGCAGGAGGTCGCCATGAGTGTCCCGAGCACGCCGGACATCGTCGACCGTCTTGCTGGGTTGCTCGCCGAGCCGATCGAGGCGCTCGGCCTCGACCTCGAGGCGGTCGACCTCTCCAAGGCCGGCAAGCGCTCGGTGCTGCGGGTCGCCGTGGACAAGGACGGCGGTGTGGACATGGACGACATCGCGGCGGCGACCGCAGAGGTGTCGCGCGTCCTCGACGACTCCGACGTGATGGGTGGCTGCTCCTACACGCTCGAGGTGTCCTCGCCCGGCGTCGACCGGCCCCTGTCCCTGCCGCGGCACTGGCGCCGCAACACCACCAGGCTGGTCAAGGTGACGCTCGCCGACGGCGCGGAGGTCACCGGCCGGATCGTGGTGGCCGACGAGGCCGGCGCCGACCTCGACGTCGACGGCACGACGCGCAGGATCGGCTTCGACGAGGTGGCGAAGGCCAAGGTCCAGATCGAGTTCAAGAGGCCCGCGAACGGGTCGCAGGACGAGGAGAGCTGAGCAGTGGACATCGACATGAGCATCCTGCGGATGCTCGAGCGCGAGAAGGAGATCTCGTTCGACGTGCTCGTCGAGGCGATCGAGCAGGCGCTGCTGACGGCGTACCACAAGACGCCCGGCGCCCTCGAGAACGCCCGGGTGCAGCTGGACCGCAAGAGCGGCCACGTCGTCGTGTTCGCCCGCGAGGCCAACGACGAGGGCGAGCCGGAGGGCGAGGAGTTCGACGACACCCCGGCCGACTTCGGCAGGATCGCGGCGACGACGGCGAAGCAGATCATGCTGCAGCGACTGCGCGACGCCGAGGACGAGATGAGGTACGGCGAGTTCTCCGGCAAGGAGGGCGACATCATCTCGGGCCTGATCCAGCAGGGCCGCGACCCGAACGACGTGATGGTCGACCTCGGGAAGATCGAGGCGCTGCTTCCCGCCGGCGAGCAGGTGCCCGGCGAGGACTATTCGCACGGGACCCGGATCAAGTGCCTGGTGGTCAGCGTCCGCAAGGGCATGCGCGGCCCGCAGGTGATGCTCTCGCGCACCCACCCGAACCTGGTCAAGAAGCTCTTCGCGCTGGAGGTCCCCGAGATCGCGGACGGGACCGTCGAGATCACCGCCATCGCGCGCGAGGCCGGCCACCGCACGAAGATCGCGGTGAAGTCCAACGTGCCCGGCGTGAACGCGAAGGGGTCCTGCATCGGCCCGATGGGCCAGCGCGTCCGTGCGGTCATGAACGAGCTGCACGGGGAGAAGATCGACATCATCGACTCCTCCGAGGACCCCGGGGAGATGGTCGGCAACGCCCTGAGCCCGGCCCGCGTGTCCAGCGTCGAGATCGTCGACCTGGCAGCCCGGTCGGCCCGGGTCGTCGTACCGGACTACCAGCTGTCCCTGGCGATCGGCAAGGAGGGCCAGAACGCCCGCCTCGCCGCGCGGCTGACCGGGTGGCGCATCGACATCCGCTCCGACGAGGAGGCTCCCGGCACCGCCCGGGAGGCACGGACGCCGCGGGACGACGCCACACAGGAATGACCCTTCCGGGTTCGGCGTTGGGGCCCGGACGGGCTAGACTCGCCGCTGGTGACTCCACGTGACAACCCTGCCGGTCCGGTCCGGACCTGCATCGGGTGTCGCAGACGGGCCGCCAAGCGTGAGTTGCTGCGAGTCGTCGCAGGACCGGTCGCGCACGGACAGGAGACCTCCTGGGCCGTCGTACCCGATCCGGGTGGCACCGCACCGGGACGTGGAGCGCACCTGCACCCCACCCTCGAGTGCTTCGAGCTCGCCGAGCGCAAACGTGCCTTCGCCAGGGCCCTGCGGCATGATGCCGGGGGGCGCAACGGCAGGGGAGCGTTGGGCCTGGCAGTCCTGAGGCAGTATCTCCACGAGTCAGTGACCGAGTAATCCGAGAAGGAACTGGAGCATCAGCTCATGAGCCTGCGATGAGACCCTTCGCAATCGGTACAGCGCGATGAGCGTGCACATCAACTAGCGGTCCGCACGCCCGGTCACCCGGGCTCGGACCAGGAGGAACAGCGTGGCCAAGGTCCGAGTCCATGAACTCGCAAAGAAGTACGACGTCTCCAGCAAGGAAGTCCTGGGGATGCTCAGCGAACTCGGTGAGTTCGTCAAGGCAGCCAGCTCGACGGTGGAGCCCCCCGTCGTCAAGCGCTTCGAAGACAAGTACGGCTCCGAGCTGAGCGCCAAGGCGGAAGCCACCGCTGCCAAGAAGGCGGCGAAGAAGGCACCCGCCAAGAAGGCGGCCGCACCGGCCGCAGAGGCCGAGGCCGAGCAGGCTGCACCGTCCGTCCCCGAGGCGGCCCCGGTGGTCGAGTCCGCCCGCGGCGCCGAGGTCGACGACGAGCCGGCTGCAGCCGCGAAGGCTGCGCCCCGTCCCGGCCCGCGCGTCGTGAAGCCCGAGGTCGCCGAGGAGCCGGCAGC
Organism: Marmoricola sp. URHA0025 HA25; assembly: GCF_054059435.1. Lineage (NCBI taxonomy): Bacteria > Bacillati > Actinomycetota > Actinomycetes > Propionibacteriales > Nocardioidaceae > Marmoricola > Marmoricola sp. URHA0025 HA25. The sequence continues at coordinate 2,662,144 of NZ_JBSSCD010000001.1, read as the reverse complement.
GCCCGAGGCGCCCGAGCCGCCCGCCGAGGAGCCGCCCGCGGCTGCCGCGTCGGCTGCTCCCGCACCGGCCGCCCCGCGCCCCGGCGCACGTCCCGGCGCCCCACGGCCTGGCAACAACCCGTTCTCGTCGACCCAGGGCATGGGCCGGCGCCCGGCCCCGCCGGCCGCTCGCGACGGAGCGGCGCCCGCCGCTCCCGCCGGACGTCCCGGCATGCCGCGGCCGAACCCGGCGATGATGCCCAAGTCTCCTGCCGCCTTCGGCGGCGGACCGGGCGGCGCTCGCCCGCGTCCCGGTGGTCCTGGTGCCGGTGGTCCGGGTCGCGGCGGCCCGGGTGCCGGTGCTCCCGGCCGCGGTGGCCCCGGCGCCCGTCCCGGCGCCGGTGCTCCCGGACGGGGTGGCTTCGGTGCTCCGGGCGGTGCTCCCGGCGGCGGTGGCCCCGGTGGCGGCCGTCCTGGCGGTGGTCGTCCCGGCCAGCGCGGCAGCACCCAGGGTGCGTTCGGTCGCCCCGGCGGTCCGTCGCGTCGTGGGCGCAAGTCCAAGCGCGCGCGTCGCCAGGAGTTCGAGCAGATGGAGGCGCCGACGATCGGCGGCATCCGCGTCCGCAAGGGCAACGGCGAGACCGTTCGCCTGGCCCGCGGTGCATCGCTGACCGACTTCGCCGAGAAGGTGGGCGTCGACCCGGCATCGCTCGTGCAGATGCTCTTCTCGCTCGGCGAGATGGTCACGGCGACCGAGTCGGTCAACGACGCGACCCTGGAGCTGCTCGGTGAGGAGCTCAACTACGTCGTCGAGGTCGTCTCCCCCGAGGACGAGGACCGCGAGCTGCTGGAGTCCTTCGACCTGGAGTTCGGCTCCGACGAGGGCGTCGAGGGCGACCTGGTGGCCCGGCCGCCGGTCGTCACCGTGATGGGTCACGTCGACCACGGAAAGACCAAGTTGCTGGACGCGCTGCGCGACGCTAACGTCGTGGAGAAGGAGGCCGGTGGGATCACCCAGCACATCGGCGCCTACCAGGTCCACGCGGAGGTCGACGGCCAGGACCGGCGGATCACCTTCATCGACACCCCCGGTCACGAGGCGTTCACCGCCATGCGTGCCCGCGGCTCGAAGTCCTCCGACATCGCGGTCCTCGTGGTCGCGGCGGACGACGGCGTGATGCCGCAGACGGTCGAGGCGCTCAACCACGCCAAGGCCGCAGGCGTGCCGATCGTGGTCGCGGTCAACAAGATCGACAAGCCGGACGCGGACCCGACCAAGGTGCGCGGCCAGCTGACCGAGTACGGCCTGGTCCCCGAGGAGTACGGCGGCGACGCGATGTTCGTCGATGTGTCCGCCAAGGCGAACCTGAACCTCGACAAGCTGCTCGAGGCGATCGTCCTGACCGCCGACGCCTCGCTCGACCTGCGGGCCAACCCCGACCAGGACGCCCAGGGCCTCGTGGTCGAGGCGCACCTGGACCGCGGTCGTGGCCCGGTGGCGACGATCCTGGTCCAGCGCGGCACCCTGCGCGTCGGCGACTCGATCGTCGCCGGTCCGGCCCACGGTCGCGTGCGGGCGCTGCTCGACGAGTACGGCGAGAACCTCGAGGTCGCGGAGCCGTCCCGTCCGGCGATGGTGCTCGGTCTCTCCGGCGTACCCGGAGCGGGCCAGAACTTCATCGTGGTCGAGGACGACAGGATGGCGCGCCAGATCGCGGAGAAGCGTGAGGCCCGGGAGCGTGCGGCCATGCAGGCCAAGCGCCGCGTGCGTCGCAGCCTGGAAGACTTCATGGCGTCGATGGAGAAGGGCGAGAGCCAGGAGCTCAACCTGATCCTGAAGGGCGACGTGTCCGGTTCGGTCGAGGCCCTCGAGGACTCGCTGGCCCAGATCGACGTCGGCGACGAGGTCTCCCTGCGGGTCATCGACCGCGGTGTCGGTGCGATCACGGAGACCAACGTCGACCTCGCTGCGGCTTCCGACGCGATCATCATCGGCTTCAACGTCCGACCCCAGGGCAAGGCGACGGAGCTGGCGGAGCGCGAGGGCGTCGAGATCCGGTACTACTCGGTGATCTACAACGCCATCGAGGAGATCGAGGCAGCGCTCAAGGGCATGCTCAAGCCGGAGTACGAGGAGAACGTCCTCGGCCAGGCCGAGATCCGGGCGATCTTCCGGTCCTCCAAGATCGGCAACATCGCCGGCTGCATGGTCACCGGCGGCGTGATCAGGCGCAACGCCAAGGTGCGGGTGATCCGGGACGGCGCAGTGGTCGTCGAGAGTGCCGACCTGGCGTCGCTGAAGCGCGAGAAGGACGACGCCGCCGAGGTCCGCGAGGGCTTCGAGTGCGGTCTGGTCGTCAAGGGCTTCAACGACATCAAGGAGGGCGACATCGTCGAGGCCTTCGAGATGCGGGAGATCCCGAGGTCCTGAGAGTCCCCGGGCGGCGGCGAATTCACTACTTCCGTAGTGAATTCGCCGCTCCCCGTATCCAATTCCGTGACGGAAGCGGAGGTTTCACTACTGAAGTAGTGAATTTCACCGCGGAGTAGAGAGCAACCATGAGCAGCCCACGCGTCCGCAAGATCGCCGACCGGATCAAGGTGATCGTCGCGGAGATGCTCGAGCGGCGGGTCAAGGATCCCCGGCTCGGGTTCGTCACCGTGACCGACGTCCGGGTCTCGGGCGACACCCAGCAGGCGTCGATCTTCTACACCGTCTTCGCCCTGGACCAGGAGCAGAGCTCCGAGGACCTCGCGGCCACCGCGGCCGCGCTCGAGTCGGCGAAGGGGCTGATCCGCTCCGAGGTCGGCAAGCAGCTCGGGATGCGGCACGTGCCGAATCTCGAGTTCATCCACGACGCCCTCCCCGAGAGCGCGCGGCACATCGACGACCTGCTCGAGCAGGCGCGCGAGGCGGACGCGGCGGTGGCGGCCTCCGCGAGCGGTGCGGTGTACGCCGGCGAGCCGGACCCGTACAAGAAGCCCCGCGTCGAGGACGAGCTCGACGACGTCGTCGACGAGGACGAGTGAGCCCGGACGAGCTCGACCACCGCGGCGTTACCGGTCGGCCACCGGCCGGCCTGGTCGTCGCCGACAAGCCGGCGGGGATGACCTCGCACGACGTGGTGGCGCGGGTGCGCCGCCTCGCCTGCACCCGCAAGGTCGGCCATGCCGGCACGCTCGACCCGATGGCGACCGGCGTGCTCGTGATCGGGATCGACCGGGCCACCCGCATGCTCGGCCACCTCACCCTGACCGAGAAGTCCTACGAGGCCACGGTCCGCCTCGGCGCGAGCACGACGACCGACGACGCCGAGGGCGACGTGGTCGCCCACACGTCTGCCGCCGCGGTCGACGAGGAATCGGTGCGGGCAGCGCTGGGCGACTTCGAGGGCCCGATCATGCAGGTGCCCTCGACGGTGTCGGCCATCAAGGTCGGCGGGAAGCGCGCCTATGCGCTCGTGCGCACCGGCGAGGAGGTCGAGCTCGCCGCCAGGCCGGTCACGGTCCACGCGATCGAGTTGGGCGAGTTCAGCCGGGAGGGCGAGTTCCTCGACTTCCGGCTGCGGATCCGGTGCTCGAGCGGGACCTACATCCGGGCCATCGCGCGCGACGTCGGTGCCGCCCTGGGTGTGGGTGGCCACCTGACGGCGCTGCGCCGCACGGCGGTCGGGCCCTTCTCGCTGGACCTCGCGTCCGGCGACCTCGACGAGCTGCGGGTCATCCCGATCGCGGACGCCGCTCGTGCGGCATTCCCCGCCGTCGACCTGTCCGGCGAGCACGCCGACGACGTCCGGTACGGCCGCAAGCTGGACCTTCGCCTCGGTGGCGAGGGTCCCCATGCGCTGTTCGCGCCCGACGGTGAGTTCCTCGCGCTCTACGAGCAGGACGGCGACCTCGCGCGCGCGGTCGCCGTGTTCGTCTGAGGTCGCCATGACCGATCCGATCCACCACCTCGCGCTCGCGAGCGACTGGGAGGCCGCCAAGGTCGCCGGCGCGTACGCCGTGTCGACGCTCGGCCGGACACTGGCCGAGGAGGGGTTCATCCATGCCTCGCGCGCGGACCAGTGGCGCGCAGTGAGGGAGCGGTTCTACTCCGGCGTCGACGAGCCGCTGGTCCTGCTCGTCATCGACCCCGACCGCCTGGCCGCCGAGGTCCGCGAGGAGGCGGTGCCGGGTCTCGACGAGACCTTCCCGCACGTCTACGGCCCGATCGACCTCGACGCGGTCGTCGAGGCGCGTGAGCTGGGCACCGAGCCTGCCCAGTAGTCTCGGCGCGTGCGCGTGTGGCATTCCCTGGACGAGGTGCCGGCCGATCTCGGCCGCACCGTCGTCGTGATCGGCAACTTCGACGGCGTCCACCTCGGCCACCAGCACGTGATCGCCCGAGCCCGCGAGGTCGCCGACGACGACGGGCTGCGCGTGGTCGCGGTGACGTTCGACCCGCACCCGATGTCGGTGCTGCGGCCCGACCACGCGCCGATGACGCTCACCGACCTCGCCCGCCGCTGCGAGCTGCTGGCCGCGGCCGGGGCCGACGACGTGTTCGTGGTCAGGTTCTCCCGCGACATCGCTCAGTGGACCCCCGAGGAGTTCGTCGAGCGCATCCTCGTCGACGGGCTGCACGCCCGGCACGTGGTCGTCGGCGCCAACTTCCGCTTCGGCAACCGCGCGGCCGGCGACGTCGGCACGCTGACGCGTGAAGGACGTGACCGCGACTTCGTGGTCGACGGGGTCGCGCTCGACGGCGGCCCGCAGGTGTGGTCCTCGACGTACGTGCGCACCTGCCTGACCACAGGCGACGTCGAGGGGGCAGCGGAGGCGCTGGGCCGGCCCTACTCGGTGACCGGCGAGGTGGTCGAGGGGGATCGCCGTGGCCGCGAGCTGGGTTTCCCGACGGCGAACGTGCCGGTCCGCGACCTGGCCGTGCCGGCCGACGGCGTGTACGCCGGCTGGCTGCGCGTCCTCGACGAGCCGCAGCCGGGCGCCGGGTCGGAGCCGATGCCCGCCGCGATCTCGATCGGCACGAACCCGACCTTCGACGGCGTCCGGGAGCGGCGGGTCGAGGCCTATGTGCTCGACCGGACCGACCTCGAGCTCTACGGCCGGCGGGTCGAGATCTCGTTCGTCTCCCGGATCCGCGGCATGGTCAAGTTCGAGGGCGTCGACGCGCTCGTCGCGACCATGCACGACGACGTCGCGCGCACCCGCACCCTGCTCGCCGGCTGAACACTCAGGCGCGGAGCCAGGCGAGCACTGCGCGGACCCGGCGGTTGTCGTCGATGTCGACGGGCAGGTCGAGCTTGGTGAAGATGTTGTTGCTGTGCTTGGCGACGGCCTTCTCGGAGACGAACAGGGCGCTCGCGATCGCCGCGTTGGAGCGGCCCTCGGCCATCAGCCCGAGCACCTCGCGCTCCCGGGCGGTGAGCCGGTCGAGCGGCTCCTCCTGGCGGCGCGCCATGATCGAGGCGATCACCTCCGGGTCGATCACGGTGCCGCCGGCGATGACCCGGCGGACACCGTCGACGAAGTCGGCGACGTCGGAGACGCGGTCCTTGAGCAGGTAGCCGATCGCGCCCTCGCCGCTGGCGAGCAGCTCGCGGGCGTAGAGGTGCTCGACGTACTGGGAGAGGACCATCACCGGGAAGCCCGGCCTCCTGGCCCGGGAGTCGACGGCGGCGCGCAGCCCCTCGTCGGTGAACGACGGCTTGATCCGGACGTCGAGCACGGCGGCCTCGGCCGCCGGGTCCGCGAGCGCCGCGTCGAGCTCGGGGGCGTTGTCGACAGCCGCCAGGATGGTGAAGCCGTGCGCCTCGAGGATCCGGATCAGGCCGTCCCGGAGGAGGGCGTGGTCCTCGGCGAGGACAAGTCGCACGGCACCTCCAGCGTGATCAGGGTGGGTCCCCGGTCGGGACTCGACACCCTCATCGTGCCGTCAAACGCCGACAGCCGCCGCATCACCCCGCGCATGCCGGTCCCGCGCTCGGGATCCGCGCCCCCGCGACCGTCGTCGCCGACGACCGCCGTGAGCACGCCGTCGGCGTGCCGGAGCTCGACCCAGGCGTGCTTGGCCCCCGAGTGCTTGCCCGTGTTGGCCAGGCACTCGGCGATCGCGAAGTACATGGCGGACTCCACCGGCGCCGCCGGCCGGCCGTCGAGGTGGTGCTCGACGGAGACGGGGACCGCCATGTCCAGTGCCAGCGCCTCGACGGCACCGCTGAGCCCGCGATCGGCGAGCACCGGCGGATGGATCCCTCGTACGACGGACCGCAGGTCGCCCAGCGCTGCCCCGGTCGTGGACCGCGCCTCGGAGACCAGCTTGCGCGCCTGCTCGGGGTCGCTCGCGAAGAGGTCCTCCGCGAGCCCGAGGCTCATGCTGGCCGCGACCAGCCGTGCCTGGGCGCCGTCGTGCAGGTCGCGCTCGATCCGGCGCAGCTCGGTGGCCGAGTGGTCGATCGACTCGGCGCGGGACTCGGTCAGCACCTGGACCCGCTGCTCGAGTCGCTCGGTGTGCCCGTAGGTGAGGAAGAACAGGTCGAGGCGTGCCCGGGCGCGCATGACCGCCTCCGCGCCGTACCACCACAGCCCTCCGGTCACGATGACGAGCAGGAGCAGCACGGTGAGCAGGGACAGCGCGAACCCGAGCGTGATCGACGCGAGGGCCCAGCCCAGGTCTCGCCAGGTCATCGGGTCACGTGCCCAGGTCGTGACCCGGGCGACCAGGTGGGCTCCCTGCGCGGGCTGCCGGTACTCCGAGGGCACCGGGATCCCGAGGGTGCGGCCGGCGAAGCGCCGGTGCCGATCGGCGATCCATCGCATCGCGGGCACGGTCAGCGCGAGGACGCCGAGCCCGATCCAGGCGATCGCGACCACGCCGCCGACGACGGTGAACACGAAGAGCAGCAGCGTCGGGATCGCGAGCAGCACCTCGGCGAGCGCGTAGCCGGTGAGCCGGAGGCGTCCGGGCGGCGGCGGCACGGCGAGGGAGGTCATCTCCCCATTCTGGCCGAGCGAGCCGGTCCGCACGGTGGACCTGGGTCCACCTTCGAAGTGGATCTGGTGCCCCTGACCCCGCTGTCCCGCGCCACGAGGCTGGACGCAGATCCCCTGTCAGGTGCGGGAACGAGAAGACAAGGAGCAGCTCATGTCCACCAGGAACCCCCTCTCGGGGATACCACTCCGGGCCGCGCGCTGGAGCGCCAACCATCCCGGTCGAGCCATCGGCATGTGGTTCGCCTTCGTGCTGGTGGCGGTCGGCCTGGCCGTCGCCGTACCGACGGTGCAGACCGACGACGCCGACTACGCCACCGGTGAGTCCGGGCGTGCGGACCAGATCGTGCGCGACGCCGGGATGGACCCGCTGCCGAGCGAGGACGTCCTCATCACCGCTCGTGGCGCAGGTGCCCTCGACAGGTCGGCGGCCCAGACGATCGCAGCCGGCATCGCCACCTCGATGCGCACGCTCCCGCACGTGGTCGAGGTGGCCGACCCGCAGTGGAGCCCCAGCGGCAAGGCACTCATGGTCGACATCCAGCTCTCCCGTGACACCGACGACGTCAGTGCGCTGCAGAAGGTCACCGACCAGGCCCAGAAGACGCACCCCGAGCTGCAGATCCGGCAGGCCGGTGACGTGAGCATCGACAGCGGCATCAACGACCGCGTCGGTGAGGACCTGTCGTCCGCGGAGGGGATCAGCCTCCCAGTGACGCTGATCCTCATGCTGCTCGCGTTCGGAGCGCTGATCGCGGCCGGCATCCCGGTGCTGATCGCGGCCAGCAGCGTGGCCGCGACCATCGGCGTCACCGCGCCCCTGTCGCACCTCGTGCACGCCGAGAGCACGGTGAGCAGCATGATCGTGCTGATCGGCATGGCGGTCGGTGTCGACTACTCGCTGTTCTACCTCAAGCGCGAGCGCGAGGAGCGTGAGCGAGGCAGCGGGACCGTCGACGCGGTCGAGATCGCGGCCCGTACGTCGGGCCACTCGATCGTGGTCTCCGGCCTCGCCGTGATCGCCTCGATGACCGGCCTCTACGTCGTCGGCGGCGCCACCTTCAACTCGCTGGCGACCGGGTCGATCCTGGTCGTCGCGATCGCGGTGCTCGGGTCGATCACCGTCCTGCCCGCGCTGCTCTCGAGGCTCGGCCACTGGGTCGACCGGCCGCGGCTCCCGCTGCTGTGGCGGGTCAACCGCCGGATCGGGCGCGGGGGCATCAGCCGCCACGTCGTCGGCCCGGTCGTGCGGCACCCGAAGGCGGCTCTCGTGGCCGGTGGCGTCCTGGTCGTCGCCATGGCAGCACCTGCACTCGGCATGAAGATCCACCAGGGGAACCTCGACACCTTGCCGGCCGACATCCCGCAGGTGCAGACCTTCCGGACGATGGACGCCGAGTTCCCGTCGCAGGGCGCGAAGCTCGCGGTCGTGGTCAAGGCGCCGGCGGGCAGCCAGGCAGAGGTCCGGCGCGCCCTTCTCGGGCTCGACAGGTCCGCCATCGCGAGCCCCGACTTCGTCGGCGGACTGCCCGAGCCGATCGAGGTCTCCGCCGATCACACCGTCACCGTGCTGCACCTCCTGACCCGGTACGACGAGTCCGACTCACGTGTCGGCGGTGCCGTGGACCGGCTGCGGGACGACCTCGTCCCACCGGCGCTCGAGGGCGTGGACCGGGCCGGCGTCGAGCACGCGGTGGGCGGCAGTGTCGCCGCCGACCACGACTACGACCAGCACCTGCGCACCTACCTGCCGATCGTGATCGGGTTCGTGCTGCTGCTCACCATGCTGATGATGGGGCTGGCGTTCCGCAGCGTGACGCTGGGGCTGGTCTCCGCGGTCCTGAACCTCGGCTCGGTCGGGGTGGCGTTCGGTCTGCTGACGCTGGTGTTCCAGCACGGCTGGTTCGAGGGTGCGCTCGACTTCTCCTCGCCCGGGTTCGTGATCGACTGGCTGCCGATGTTCATCCTGGTGGTCCTGGTCGGGCTGTCGATGGACTACCAGGTCTTCGTGCTCAGTCGGGTGCGCGAGCACCTGCGCAACGGGCTCCCGTCGCGGCTGGCCGTCGAGCGCGGCGTCACCGACACGGCCGGCGTGGTGACCAGCGCGGCCGCCGTGATGGTCTCGGTGTTCGCGATCTTCGCGACCCTGAGCATGCTGGAGATGAAGATGATGGGCGTCGGCCTGTCCGCCGCGATCCTGCTCGACGCCACCGTCATCCGGCTGGTGCTCCTGCCGGCCATCCTCACCCTGCTCGGCGAGCGCGCCTGGGGCCGCGGTGTCCGGCGACCGGCGGGGGAGCAGGTGGTGGAGAGCGACCCGGCGTACCAGCTGGTCTGAGCCAGTGACCGGACAGCGGGCCCCTCGGACCAGAGGGGCCCGCTGCCATGCCCGGGTTGACCCTTAACTAATAAGCGCGCATACTAAATCCATGACCAACCTCGCCTCTGCCACCGTCACCTCGACCGCTTCGCCCGCCGCGTTCTTCGCCGAGTGGGCCGACATGGCCCGCTGGCCGGAATGGAACCTCGACACCGAGTGGGTCCGTCTCGACGGCCCGTTCGTCGAAGGAGCCACCGGCGCGCTGAAGCCCAAGGGCGGCCCCAAGGTCGCCTTCGTCGTCGCCCGCCTCGTCGACGGCAAGGAGTTCACCGACGTGTCCAGCCTGGTCGGCGCGAAGCTCACGTTCCGCCACCTCGTCGACGCGGTCCCAGGAAGCACCACCGTCTCCGTCGAGGCGACGCTCACCGGCCCGCTGGCGCCGGTCTGGCGGCTGATCCTCGGCAAAGGTGTGCGCGAGTCGATGCTGCCGGATCTCGAGCGGCTCGCCCGCCGAGCCGAAGAGGCCGAGCAGACCGCGCCGGAGGGACCCGTGGGCGCCGGCGCATGAGCCGGCTGCGGACCCGCTTCGAGGACGCCGACGAGAGTGCCGGCCTCCTGCTCTGGCAGGTCACCAACCGCTGGCAGGCCTCGCAGCGGGCGGTCCTGAAGCCGTTCGGGCTGACCCACGTGCAGTTCGTGCTGCTGGCGTCACTCGCCTGGCTGTCCAGCGACGACCCCGCCGCCCCGCCGGTCAGCCAGCGGGTGCTCGCCGACCATGCCGCGACCGACCCGATGATGACCTCGCAGGTCGTCCGAGCCCTCGAGGGGAAGGGCTGGCTCACCCGCGAGCCGCATCCCGGCGACGGCCGGGCGTTCGCCCTGAGGATCTCCGCGGTGGGCGTCGCGCTCGTGCAGCAGGCGGTGAAGGCCGTCGAGCAGTGCGACGAGGACTTCTTCGACGCGCTCGGGTCAGGAGCAGAGGCGTTTCGGCTGGCGCTGCGGACCCTGCGCGAGGCTTCGACAGGCTCAACCACCGGCCGGTGACGCAGCCACCGTCACGGGTACGCCGCTCAGGGCGGCGTTGCCGGACAGGTCGAGCCGCTCGGGGTCGGTGAGGTCGTTGATCGAGACGCCGACCACCTTCGAGGCCTGGCCGAGCCGGGTCCCGTCGACCTGGTGGCCGTAGCCGTGGGGGAGCGAGACCACCCCGGGCATCATGTCGTCGGCGGCCGCCACCTCGACGGTCACCGAGCCCACCCGCGAGCTGACCGCGACGAGCGACCCGTCGGCGAGGCCGCGCGCGGCGAGGTCGTCGGGGTGCATCAGGAGCTGGTGGCGGGTACGGCCCCTGGTGAGCCGCTCGGTGTTGTGCATCCAGGAGTTGTTCGTCATCTGGTGGCGCCGGCCGATCAGCACCAGGCCGTCCCTCGGTGCTTGGGAGAGCTCCGCCATGCTCGCGCGCAGGCGGACGAGGTCGTCGGTGATCACCGGCGGCGCGAGCGGGATGCGCTTGTCCCTGGTCTGCAGCCGGCCGGGCAGCGTCGGGCGCAGCGGCCCGAGGTCGACGCCCTCGGGATGCTTGCGCAGCTCGCTGATCGTCGTGCGCCCACCGGTGCGCAGCAGCATCCCGATCAGGAATGTCGGGCTGAGCGACTGCACCACTCGCTCCCGCAGCCTCGCCGCCAGCGGCGGCTTGCGGTCCAGGCGTGCCTGGATCCGCAGGGTGAGGTCGCGGAAGATTTCCCAGTCGTGGCGCGCGCCCTTCGGCCTGGGCAGCGGCGCCGGCGTGAACCGCGCGGTGTTCCGCACCGCGAGGCCGTGGAAGACGATGTCGTAGTGGTCGCGCTCGAGCGCCGTCGTCGGGGGCAGGATCACGTCGGCGTGCCGGGTGGTCTCGTTGAGGTAGATGTCGACCGCCGCCATGAAGTCGAGCTTGTCGAAGGCCTCGCCCAACCGCTTGCCGTCCGGGGTCGACAGCACCGGGTTGCCGGCGATGGTGAGGACCGCCCGGATCTGCCCTTCGCCCGGCGTCTCGATCTCCTCGGCGAACACGCTGACCGGCAGCTCCCCGCCGTACTCGGGTGCGTTGCGGACCCGGCTCCGGTACTTGTCGAAGTGTCCGCGCCCGACCAGGCCGCGCTTGACGAAGTCGACGGCGGGCTCGGTGAAGAGCATCCCGCCCTCGCGGTCGAGGTTGCCGGAGAGGATGTTGAGGCAGTTCAGCGCCCACTGGCACACCGAGCCGAAGCCCTGCGTCGACAGCCCGATCCGTCCGTACGCCGCGGCACCGTCGGCTGCGGCGTACTCGTGGGTGATCCGGCGGATGTCGACCGCGGTGACCCCGCTCACCGTCTCGGCGTGCTCGGGGGTGAAGTCGGCGACCAGCTCGCGGACGCGGTCGACCCCGTCGACGTAGGCAGCGGTACGGGTCAGCCCGTCGGCGAAGAGCACGTGCACCATCGCCAGCAGCACCACCGCGTCGGTGCCGGGGCGCACGAAGAAGTGCTCGTCGGCGACCTTCGCGGTCTCGGTGCGGCGCGGGTCGAAGACCACCATCCGTCCGCCGCGCCTCTTCAGCTCGCGCAGCCGGTTGGGGAAGTCGGGAACGGTCATCAGCGAGCCGTTGGAGGCCATCGGGTTGGCCCCGAAGACCAGGAAGTACGACGTGCGGTCGATGTCGCTGATCGGGATCATCAGCTGGTGGCCGAACATCTCCGAGGCCACGAACTGGTGCGGGATCTGGTCGACCGACGACGCGCTGAACCGGTTGCGGCTGCGGAACGCCTTCACGAGCCGCACACCGTGGGTCGCCGACCCCAGCGAGTGCGCGTTCGGGTTGCCCAGGTAGATGCCGAGCGCGTCCGTGCCGTGCTCGTTGATCGTCCTGGCGATGTTCGTCGCGACCAGGTCGAGCGCGTCGTCCCACGTCGTCTCCACCCACTCGGCCTCGCCGGTGCCGGAGCCCGTGGAGACCTTCTTCATCGGCACGCGGAGCCGGTCAGGATCGGCGTGGATGTCGGCGAGTGCGACCCCCTTGGGGCAGATGTGGCCCCGCGACAGGGGATCGGCGTCGTTGCCACGGATGGCCGTGACGCGGTCGCCCTGCGGACCCGACTCGATGGTCAGCTCCAGCCCGCAGATCGCCTCGCACAGGTTGCACACACCGAGCGTCGTCGTCATGCGGCCGATCGTTCCATGCTGCTCCGACACGCCGGTGTGTCGTGCGTAGTACTGCGCATTCCGTAGTACCGTGCACCGCATGGACACCACCCAGCTCCTCAAGGGAGTGCTCGACCTCGCCGTGCTGGCGGTGGTCGACGGCGAGGACGGTTACGGCTACGACATCGTCCGCCGGCTCCGCGACGGCGGCCTGTCCGACGTCGGCGACGCGTCGGTCTACGGCACGCTGCGCCGGCTCTACTCGGGCGGAGCGCTCACCTCGTACGTCGTGCCGTCGGAGTCAGGACCGCACCGCAAGTACTACGGCATCACCCCGACCGGTCGCGCGCAGCTCAAGCAGCAGCGTGACGACTGGACGGTCTTCGCAAGCACGGTCACCGGCCTGCTGAAGCGCACACGAGAGGGAGCCACCGCATGAACACCATCACCGTCACGCCTGAGGTGCAGGCCTTCCTGACCAAGGTGCGTGCGCAGCTCGCCGATCTCGACCCCGAGGAGCAGCGGGAGATCCTCGACGGGCTCGAGGCCGACCTCACCGACCTGGTCGCGGAGCACGGCGGGGAGGCGCTCGGCGATCCGGTTGCCTACGCGCGTGAGCTCCGTGCTGCCGCGGGCCTGGCTCCGGAGATGGGCCCGTCGCGACGCCAGGTCGACCTGTCGGCGGGCGTGCATTCCTTCCTCGACGACGCGCACCGGCGGTTCGACCGGTTGGCGGGGGCGCTGCCCGGCGACGGGTCCGCCGTGCTCGCGTCGATGCAGCCTGCGTGGTGGGTGCTCCGCGGGTGGATAGCCGTCGAGCTCACGGCGTACTTCTTCGGTGAGTGGTCACTGCAGGTCGTGCCCGGATCGAACGTCCCGGGGGCAATCGTCATCATCGCTGCAGTTGTCCTCAGCGTGCAGCTCGGCCGTGGTCGGCTCTGGCCCGGCGAGCGCTGGCGCACGGGTGCGGGCCTGCGCACGCTTCTCCTGGGCCTGAACGTCTTCGCCGTCCTGATGGTCCCGGTGGTGCTCAGCGGCCTCGGCCACACCCGCACCGACGGGTCGGGGCGCTCCTACGAGCTCGGCTTCCAGCAGGGGGCTCGCTCGATCCGCGATGCCGCCGCGCACGCCGGCGTCACCGTCAACGGTCGCCCGGTGAGCAACATCTTCCCGTACGACGGACACGGTCGCCCGCTGGTCGGGGTGCAGCTGTTCGACCAGGACGGCCAGCCGATCAACGTCGCCGGCAAGTCCGAGTACCTCGACGACCCGAACGAAGACCGGCCGCTCGTCTTCTACCCCTGGACGAACGGCAGCACCCAGCTGCTGAACGTGTTCCCGATCCCGACCCGCCTCCAGGACAGCAACAAGCCGTCTGCGACGGCCTTCACCGAGGCCGTCCCGCCGGCAATCAGGCCGTTCCCGATGGCCCAGGTCCCGGGGGTCTCGCTGCCGGGCATCAAGACCGGCCGGCAGCCGACGGCGGTGCCCCCGGCGAGCTGAGTCGAACGTGGAGGATCCAGGTCACCACGTGGCCCGGATCCTCCACGATCGACGATTTCTGCTCCGCGGGACCCGCTGATAGCCTTGGGCGTTGCCGTCGAACGGCCGCGGATCAAGAGTGCCCGGGTGGATGTGCCCCGGCGCGCCGCGCAGCGAACATGGAAGGGAGCTCACGTGTCCATCGGTACCGACGCGGAGACCAAGAAGCAGATCATCGCCGAGTACGCCACCGCCGAGGGCGACACCGGCTCCCCCGAGGTGCAGATCGCGTTGCTGTCGCACCGCATCTCGCACCTGACCGAGCACCTGAAGGAGCACAAGCACGACCACCACAGCCGTCGTGGCCTGCTGCTCCTGGTCGGCCAGCGCCGGCGGCTGCTCAACTACCTCGAGAAGACCGACATCGAGCGCTACCGCTCGATCGTGCAGCGCCTCGGCCTGCGTCGATGACTCTCGCACGGCGACTCGCCTCACGGTGGGTCGCCGTGTTGCATTGACCGAGTACCACCCTGATCACAACTGACCTGACCACAACTGAAGAGAACAACCACCCACAGGAGCGGCCCGCGAACGCCGGCCTTTGGTAGTGGCCTCCGGGGTTTCGACAGGCTCAACCACCGTCGACTCCCGTGGGCCTCGATCGAAGACCGGCCCCCATACAGGGCAGGCGCCCCCCAATACTGGCAACAGCACTGCGGGCTCGCGGTTCGCTCCGCGAAGTAGAGAGATACGACCCTTTGAACAATTCATCTGACGGACCCGTCGTCTCCGCCGTAGAGACCGTTCTCGACAACGGCAAGTTCGGCACCCGCACCGTCAAGTTCGAGACCGGGCTCCTCGCCCGGCAGGCCGCCGGTTCGGTGACCGCCTACCTCGACGACGACACCATGCTGCTCTCGGCGACCACCGCCGGCAAGCAGCCCAAGGAACAGTTCGACTTCTTCCCCCTGACGATCGACGTCGAGGAGCGGATGTACGCCGCGGGTCGCATTCCCGGCTCGTTCTTCCGCAGCGAAGGCCGCCCCGGCGAGGACGCGATCCTCACCTGCCGGCTCATCGACCGGCCGCTGCGCCCGACCTTCAAGAAGGGCCTGCGCAACGAGGTCCAGGTCGTCATCACCGTCCTCGCGCTCAACCCCGACGCCCCGTACGACGTGCTCGCGATCAACGCGGCGTCCGCGTCCACCCAGCTCTCCGGCCTGCCGTTCAGCGGCCCGGTCGGTGGCACCCGCGTCGCCCTGATCGACGGCCAGTGGGTCGCGTTCCCGACCCACAGCCAGCTCGAGGAGGCCGTGTTCGACATGGTCGTCGCGGGCCGGGTCACCGACACCGGTGACGTCGCGATCATGATGGTCGAGGCCGAGGCGACCGAGACGACCTGGGACCTGGTGCAGAACCAGGGCAAGCAGGCGCCGACGGAGGAGGTCGTCGCCGGCGGTCTCGAGGCGGCCAAGCCGTTCATCAAGCAGCTGTGCGAGGCGCAGGCCGAGCTGGCCAAGCAGGCCGCGAAGCCGGTCGAGGAGTTCCCGATCTTCCTCGACTACGAGGACGACGCGTACGCCGCCGTCGAGGCTGCCGTGAAGGACGAGACGGCTGCCGCGCTGACCATCGCCGGCAAGCACGAGCGCGAGGACAAGCTCGACGCCATCAAGGCGGGCCTGCTCGAGAAGCTCGCCGGCCAGTTCGAGGGTCGTGAGAAGGAGATCGGCGCCGCGTTCCGCTCGCTGAACAAGTCGCTGGTCCGCCAGCGGGTGCTCCGCGACAAGGTCCGTATCGACGGCCGTGGGCTCACCGACATCCGGACGCTGTCCGCCGAGGTCGCGGTGCTGCCGCGGGTGCACGGCTCGGCGCTGTTCGAGCGTGGCGAGACCCAGATCCTGGGCGTCACCACCCTCGACATGCTGACCATGGAGCAGAAGCTCGACACCCTCTCCCCGGAGACGTCGCGCCGCTACATGCACAAGTACGTCTTCCCGCCGTTCTCCACCGGTGAGACCGGACGCGTCGGCTCGCCGAAGCGTCGCGAGGTCGGCCACGGTGCGCTCGCGCGCCGCGCGCTGCTGCCGGTGCTGCCCACGCGCGAGGAGTTCCCGTACGCCATCCGCCAGCTCTCCGAGGCGATGGGCTCCAACGGCTCCACCTCGATGGGCTCGGTCTGCGCGTCGACCCTGTCGCTGCTCCAGGCCGGTGTGCCGCTTCGTGCGCCTGTCGCGGGCATCGCGATGGGTCTGATCACCGACGAGGTCGACGGCGAGATGCGCTACGTCGCGCTCACCGACATCCTCGGTGCCGAGGACGCGTTCGGCGACATGGACTTCAAGGTCGCCGGCACCCGGGAGTTCGTCACGGCGCTGCAGCTGGACACCAAGCTCGACGGCATCCCCGCCGACGTGCTGGCCGGTGCCCTGACCCAGGCCCGCGACGCCCGACTGGCGATCCTCGACGTGATGGCCGAGGCGATCGACACTCCCGAGGAGATGTCGCTGTATGCGCCGCGGATCATCACGGTGAAGATCCCGATCGACAAGATCGGCGAGGTCATCGGCCCCAAGGGCAAGGTGATCAACCAGATCCAGGACGACACCGGCGCCAAGCTCTCCATCGAGGACGACGGCACGATCTACATCGGTGCGACCAACGGAGAGGCCGCCGAAGCCGCTCGGCAGGCGGTCAACCAGATCGCCAACCCGACGATGCCCGAGGTCGGCGAGCGCTACCTCGGCACGGTGGTCAAGACGACGAACTTCGGTGCGTTCGTCTCGCTGATGCCCGGCAAGGACGGCCTGCTGCACATCAGCAAGCTGCGTGCCCTCGCCGGCGGCAAGCGGGTCGACAACGTCGAGGACGTCGTCTCCGTGGGCCAGAAGATCCAGGTCGCGATCGGCGAGATCGACGACCGCGGCAAGCTGTCGCTGGTGCCGGTCGTGGACGACGAGGGCGCGGGCGACGCGGCTCCGGAGTCCGACGAGTCGGCTCACGAGTCGGCCCCAGAGTCGGCTGAGTGACCCTCGCCGCTGAGCAGAAGCCCGGCACGACCCGCACCCTCATCGAAGGCGTCCGACGGACCGTCCTTCGGGGAGGACTGCGGGTCGTGTCCGAGCACGTCCCCGGTGTCCGCTCCGCGGCCATCGGGGTCTTCGTCGGTGTCGGGTCGCGTGACGAGTCGCCGGCGCTGAACGGTGCGTCGCACTTCCTCGAGCACCTGCTGTTCAAGGGCACCGACAGCCGCTCGGCGATGGACATCTCGTCCGCGCTCGACGCGGTCGGCGGGGAGTTCAACGCCTACACGGCGCGCGAGTACACCTGCTACCACGCCCGCGTGCTCGACGAGGACCTCCCGATGGCCGTCGACGTGCTCGGCGAGATGATGACCGCTTCGCGGATCGACTCGGCCGACGTCGAGGCGGAGCGCGAGGTGATTCTCGACGAGATCGCGATGCACGACGACGATCCCGACGATGTGGTCCACAACCTCTTCGCCGCGAAGGCCTGGGACGGCACCCCGCTGGCCCGGCCGATCGCCGGCAGCGCCGGGTCGATCCAGGCGCTCACTCGCGCGCAGGTCAACCGCTACTACCGCTCCCGGTACGTCGCCCCGGCGATGACCGTGGCGGTCGCTGGCAACGTCGTCCACCGTGACGTCGTACGCCTGGTGCAGAAGGCGTTCTCCCGTCGTGGCTTCCTCGACGACGACGCCGCGCGGGCGCTGCCGCCACGGCTCGCCGCGCGCCCCCGCGCGACGAAGTCCGGCGACGTGCGCACCAGCCGTGCGTTCGAGCAGGTCAACCAGGTGCTCGGCATGCGAGGGATGACCCGCTCCGACGACCGGCGCTACGCGCTCGGCGTGCTGAACGCGGCGTTCGGCGGCGGATCCTCGTCGCGGCTCTTCCAGGAGGTGCGGGAGCGCCGCGGCCTGGCGTACTCGGTCTACTCCTTCGCGACCAGCTACTCCGACGCGGGCATGGTCGGCGTCTCGGTCGGCTCGCTGCCCGGCAAGTCCGACGAGGTGCTCGAGGTGGTGCGGGCGGAGCTCGGACGCATCGTCGACTCGGGCCTGACCCAGGACGAGCTGGATCGCGGCCGCGGGCAGATGCGTGGTGGTCTGGTGCTGAGCCTGGAGGACACCGGCTCGCGGATGACCCGACTGGGCGAGGTCGAACTGTTCCAGGACCGGCTTCTCTCCCTGGACGAGGTGCTGGTCCGGCTCGACGCAGTCACGCTGGACGACGTCAACAGCCTCGCCGCCGACCTGTTCAGCCGCCCCGAGACGCTGGCAGTCGTGGGACCGGCCAGCCGCTAGGCCGCAACCTTGCCGATGCTCACCAGCCGTGGCGCATCCACAGTCCGCACGCCTGGGTGGATCCGCGCTGGGCTCCTCGGCATGGCGGCGGCGGTGGCGCCGGGTCCTCTTCCCGCGACAGGTCGGCGCGCTGCAGGCCGTTGAGGAAGATCTCGCAGTCGCAGAATCCGCCCATCGAGCCCAGCCTGCGTTCGAGCCCGGATGCCCGAGGCGCACGAACGTCTCGGTAGTGGCGAGCGAATCGCAGCGTGCAGTCGCAGCCGAACTCCTCCAGCATCCGCGCCACGAAGCATGCCAGGCACTCGCGGGGCCGCGGGGCAGTGGCGCGGTCGGCGAGGGCACGGACGATCGCCTCGGCCTCCTGGTCGATCCCGAGATCGGGCATGGTTCCTCCTCTACTACGTACGGCGTCGGTACCGCACGTCTCCGTCGGGCAGGTGGTCGGTGACGTAGGCGCCGTCGTGGGCGCGATGGTGATGAAAGCTGCACAGGCAGATGCCGTTCGCGAGGTCGGTCGCGCCCCCACCGGCCCACGGATCCTTGTGGTGCGCCTCGGTCCAGGCTGCCGGGACGTCGCATCCTTCGGCTCGACAGCGTCGGTCGCGGATCCGCAGCGCCTTGCGCTGCCCCCGGCTGAACAGCCGGCTGGTCCGGCCGAGGTCGAGCACCTCGCTCTCGGAGCCCA
Source organism: Marmoricola sp. URHA0025 HA25 (assembly GCF_054059435.1). NCBI lineage: Bacteria > Bacillati > Actinomycetota > Actinomycetes > Propionibacteriales > Nocardioidaceae > Marmoricola > Marmoricola sp. URHA0025 HA25. Next base: position 2,643,208 of record NZ_JBSSCD010000001.1, on the reverse strand, counting down.
GCACGGCCGGGACCAGGGCGGCGCCGCAGGCGAGCCGGCGGGCTTCGGACGCGCTGAGCCGATCGACGTCGTGGCCGACGATCGTCCCGGCGGCAAGCCCGGCCCGGAGGTCGTCGAGGCCGATGGTGACGATCATGGTGGTGGCGTCACCACCATGGGCCGGCAGGCGCGCCGGGTCGAGGAGCTCGAGCAGCGTCACGAACGCCTGGCCGCGCTGCACCCGCGCGGGCCCGCGGGACTCCGAGGAGGATGCGGGGGGTTCGCTGCCGGCTGCGGTCTGGTGACGAGGACTCGTGAACGCGTCGAGATAGGTGGCCAGCCGATTGGCGGCCGCGTCCGGCATCGTCGCGGTCACGCGCGTGAGGCCGTCGCCCAGACGGGCGAAGGTGAGGCTCGTGGACTCGTGGGCCCGACGCTCCTCGTCGTGGAGCTTGCGTGCCTCGTGCGCGTCGGCGGTCTCGGGGTCGATCGCCTCGAGGAGCTTGCGGCCCAGGATCCGCAGATCCTTCGGCGGCCAGTCCGCGGCCAATGTCACGAGCTGTGCCTCGACGGCGTCGACCAGCGTCGGGTCGAGGTCGTCGGGCAGGTCGGTGAGGACCTCGACGCAGGCCCGAGCCTGCGGCAGGTTGAGCGCGCCGCCGACGAGGCCGGCCTCGAGGCGTCCCCAGCGGTCGGCAAGGGCCGTCGCGAGCTGGCCGTCCCGGCGTACCGGCCCGCGATCGAGGTGCGTTTCGTGGGCCAGCCACGACGCGGCATCACGGGCACCGTGCGCGGCCGCGACGTCGTCGGCGCAGCCCAGCACGCGAAGTCTCAGGCCGGCGACCTCCGACTCGAGGCGCGCCAGCTCCCGCAGCGCGTGTGCCTTCTCCTCGGTCCTCATCAGGTCCGGGTGCGACGCGGCGGTGGCGTCGACCGCGAGGGCGATCTGGTCCACACCCCGCAAGAACGGGTGCACGAACGCGCCCGGAACCATCGGGTCGGCCGACATCGCGGCACCTCCTCGCACACGTTGACCTGGATCGGTCGCACCTGTGACGGGCAGCGTGCCTGTGCGGAGGCGGCGAGGGACTCGCCCGCCGAGGCCTGAGCCGTCTGTATCACCTCGACGTACGGCAATCGTACACCAGTTCGGTTGTGAAGGCAACCGGTGTGCCATATGTGTTCGTGCGTTCGCCTGGATCCTTGCGTCACCGGACCCCCGCGAGCGCGCAGCAACGAACCCCAGCCAGTGCTAGTGCGGTGCCGCATTTCCCTGGCTTACGAGGTGCGTCACATCGTCGCGTGCACGCGCACTCTCGTGCTGATGTGCGGACGAGCCGACGACCTTGACTGAGGTGAGGGCTCTGGGATTCCATCGGTCTCTAGTCGCGAGGAGACGGAGCGGACATGAGCTTGCGGGACGCAAGGGTCGAACCAGCAGTGCCGGTGTCTGACATGACCCAGGCAAGAGAGTTCTACGAGACCAAGCTCGGGCTCTCAGACGGCCGGCCGATCTTCGACGGCGGGATCACCTACCAATGCGGAGAGGGACGTGAGATCCACTATCCCTCGCCCGCCAGCGCCGGTAAGTCAGGCAGCACGGTCGCAGCCTGGGAGGTCGCTGACGTGGAGAGGACAGTGGACGAGCTGACCGCCAACGGCGTCACCTTCGAGCACTACGACACAGACCGGCTCAAGACGAACGAGAAGGGGATCGCCGAGTTGGGCGACGAACGGGTGGCATGGTTCAAGGACCCGGACGGGAACACTCACGGCATCGTCCAGCTCTGACGCCCAGGGGAGACCCCAGCCCTCACACGCGGCGGTGCGGTCGCTTGATCTCATCACCTAACCGCGCCTCCCTACGAGAATGCCCGCCGAAGCCGAAGCCGAAGCCGGCGCTTGGCCCGCAACGCACTCTCATTTGCCGCGATCCGCCTGTGCCCGGATGCGGACGATGGGCGCACCGTCCTCCAAACCCTCACCGAGCCCGAGGCCGCCCGCCTGCGTCGGCGCCCTTCACACGTCTAACGCTCGGAGACGAGGCGCGCCGGTGGTGCGGCTGGCCTTCCACGCATTCATGAGGACTGCTCGGCGCAGTCTTCGGGCCGATCGGCTGCGCATAGTGGTCCCGACCCACGCACTACGCTGACCCGCGTGAACGCTCTCAAGGTCGGTGTGCTCGGCGCCCGTGGCAAGGTCGGTCGCGTCGTCTGCGAGGCGGTCGCCGCCTCGGACGAGTTCGAGCTGGTCGCCGAGATCGACGAGGGCGACGACCTCGAGACGCTGGTCGCGACGGCGGCCGACGCGGTCGTCGACTTCACCCATCCGGACGCGGTGATGGGCAACCTGCAGTTCTGCATCGAGCACGGCATCGATGCGGTGGTCGGCACCACCGGGTTCGACGAGGCCCGTCTCGAGCAGGTGCGCGGCTGGCTCCACGGTCAGCCCGAGAACGGCGTGCTGATCGCCCCGAACTTCTCCATCGGCGCGATCCTGATGATGCGCTTCGCGACAGAGGCTGCGCGCTTCTTCGAGTCCGTCGAGATCATCGAGCTGCACCACCCGGACAAGGCAGATGCGCCGTCCGGCACGGCTCGTCGCACGGCGCAGCTCGTGGCGGCTGCGCGCCGCGACGCCGGGATGGGCGACCCCCCGGACGCGACCAGCAGCGGCCTCGACGGTGCGCGCGGGGCAGAGGTGGAGGGCATCCACGTCCATGGCTTGCGCGTGCGGGGCCTGGTCGCCCACCAGGAGGTCGTCCTGGGAGGACTGGGGGAGACGCTCACCATCCGCCACGACTCGATGGACCGGACCTCCTTCACGCCCGGCGTGCTCCTGGGCCTGCGCCGGATCGGTGGGGCTCCGGGCCTGACCGTCGGGCTGGAGTCCTTCCTGGATCTCGACTGAGCTCGATCACCGGGCGCTGAGCTCGATCACCGGGCGCTGAGCACGATCACTGGGACCTGAGTCGACCACCGGGTCGTGAGCGTGCTGCACTTTCGTGCGGCGCAGCGATCGGGTCTTCCCAACAGCGCGCTCAAGGGACAAGGTGACCTCAGAGGATCCCCTCCCAGTCCTCCATCTCGGAAGGAACCCGCATGCGCACCCGTGCACCCATCCCGTTCAAGACCGGCCTCGCCGCGGCGGCCGCTGCCGCCGCTCTTGCCGGAGTCACCGCCCTCACCCCCTCGGCATCGGCGAGCAGCGCAGTCCCCGGCGACAGGAACTCCGTCGTCGCCGCGGCGATCGCGTCGGCGAAGTCCCACCTCGCAGCCACCGCCTTCGGCGCCGACCAGGCGTTCACGGCGGTCGGCACCGTCCTGGACGCCAACGGCGCCTCCCACGTCCGGCTGCACCGCACCTACCACGGCCTCGAGGTGGTCGGCGGTGACCTGGTCGTCCACCAGACGAAGGCAGAGGCGTGGAAGGGGGCGAGCGAGACCCTCGACAACCCGCTGAGCCTGAGCACGTCGCCGTCGGTCAGCGCCGCAGCGGCCAAGGCAGCGGCCGTCGCCCTGAGCGCCGTCACCCGGACGATCAGGGGTGACCACGCCGAGACCGCGACGCTCGTCGTCGACGCCACCGGCGCCACGCCTCGGCTGACCTGGCGTGTCATCAGCGGCGGAGTCCAGGCGGACGGTACGCCGAGCCGGCTGGCGTCGTACGTCGACGCCCGCACCGGCGCGGTCCTCCGCACCGAGCAGCAGATCGAGACCGCCGACGGCTCCGGGCAGTCGCTCTACGGAGGCCTCGTGCCGCTGCAGCTGACGCTGTCCGGGTCGACGTACCAGCTCAAGGACCCGACCCGCGGCAACACCTACACCACCGACATGGGCAACGCCTCGGACGGGACGCTGTGCCAGCTGCTCGGCTGGGGCTGCCAGACCGGGACGCTGTTCACCAGCCCGGACAACAGCTTCGGCAACGGCGCGACCACCTCGCGGGAGTCTGCTGCCGTGGACGCGCAGTACGGCACGAACATGACGTGGGACTTCTACAAGAACACCTTCGGCCGCAACGGCATCTTCGGCAACGGCACCGGCTCGTACAACCGGGTCCACTACGGCTCGAACTACGTCAACGCCTTCTGGGACGGCACCAAGATGACCTACGGCGACGGTGACGGCACCAGCTACGGGCCGCTGACCTCGCTCGACGTGGCCGGCCACGAGATGTCGCACGGCGTCACCGAGCACACCGCTGGGCTGACCTACAGCGGTGAGTCCGGCGGCCTCAACGAGGCGACCTCAGACATCTTCGGCACGATGGTGGAGTTCTACGCCAACAACTCCCACGACCCGGGTGACTACCTGATCGGGGAGCAGTTCGACCTCAAGAAGCACCTCGGCTTCCGCAGGATGGACAACCCGGCCGCGGACGGCAGCTCGGCGAACTGCTGGACGAGCAGCACCGGGAACCTCGACGTGCACTACTCCTCGGGGGTGGGCAACCACTTCTTCTACCTCCTGTCCGAGGGCTCCGGCGCCAAGAGCATCAACGGCGTCTCGTACAACAGCCCGACCTGCAACGGCTCGACCGTGACGGGGATCGGCCATGACGCAGCCGCCGCGATCTGGTACCGCGCGCTCACCGTCTACATGACGTCGAGCACGAACTACTCCGGTGCCCGCACCGCCACGCTCAACGCGGCCCGTGACCTCTACGGCGCGGGCAGCACGCAGTACAACGCGGTCGCCGCGGCGTGGAGCGCGGTGAGCGTGGCCTGATCAGGCCAGGGCGGTGTGCAGCCGCACCTGCTTGACCTGGACGGAGCCGTCGCCGGTCAGGTCCAGGGTGCGGTGCGCACCGTCCGGGGCCCAGCCGGCGGCGGTCAGGAACCCTCGGGTCTCGTCGTCCTCGGACGGCAGCCAGGTCACCGCCCGGGTGAACCGGTCGGCCTTGAGGGTGTCCACCGTCGCCTGCATGAGCCGGGACCCGTGGCCGGCGCGCCGCTTGTGCGGGTCCACGGTGAGGTCGGTGACCTCCCCGTCCGCGACCGGGTCGCAGTCGGGGTCGGCCGCGGGCCCGGTCACCGCGAACCCGGTCACCAGGTTGCGCTCGAGCGCGACCAGCACGCGGAAGCGGGCATCCGGTGGCCGGTTCAGGGACTCGCGCCATCCGGCAGCGACCTCCTCGACCGCCATCGACTCGAGCAGGTCGGCCGGGAGCAGCGCGGCGTACGACGTCCGCCAGGCGCGCACCTGCACGGCGGCGATCGCAGGTGCGTCGTCGGCCCAGGCGACCCGGCAGGAGACATCGGCGTTCACCGGCCCATCCAAGCAGGGCGGCTCGCCGGACCGGAGAGCGCCCGGGTGTTCCCCTCTGCGGCAACGACCGAGATCATGGAGGCGATGACGCAACCACGGCTCGGCAGCAGCGGGCACGCGCGCTGGCTCGAGGCCGAAGGAGACCGGCTGCTGCGCTTCGGCAGCGCCGCCCGCCATCCCGACGGCGGGTTCGCCTGGCTGGACGACGCCGGCCGGCCCGAGCTCGACCGGCCCGTCGAGCTGTGGATCACCTGCCGGATGACGCACGTCTACGCACTCGCCCACCTGATGGGGAAGCCGGGCGCCGGCGCGCTTGCCGACCACGGTGTGGCCGCGCTGGCGGGCCGGATGCACGACGACGAGCACGGCGGCTGGTACGCCAAGGTGGATGCCGGCGGACCGGCGACCACCGAGAAGACCGCCTACGAGCACGCGTTCGTGGTGCTCGCCGGAGCGAGCGCCACGGCGGCGGGGCGTCCCGGTGGGCGGCACCTGCTGGAGCAGGCGCTCGAGATCCTGCTCACCCGGTTCTGGGACGAGCAGCACGGCATGGTGGTCGAGCAGTGGGACGAGGCGTTCGCGGTCCTGGACGGCTACCGCGGCGTGAACGCCAACATGCACACGGTGGAGGCGCTCCTCTCGGCGGCCGACGTCCTGGCCGACGACGAGCTGCGGGCGAAGGCGCTGCGCATCCTGACCCGCGTCGTCCACGGCCTCGCGCGCGGGAACCACTGGCGGATCCCGGAGCACTTCGACGAGACCTGGACGCCGCGACCGGACTACAACCGCGACGAACCGGCGCACCCCTTCCGGCCGTACGGCGCGACCATCGGCCATGCCCTGGAGTGGTCGCGCCTCGCGCTGCACCTCCGAGCGGCGCTCGGACCCGACGCTCCCGAGTGGCTGCTCGAGGACTCGATCTCCCTCTTCGACGCCGCGGTGCGCGACGGCTGGGCGGTCGACGGGGCAGACGGCTTCGTCTACACCGTCGACTGGGAGGGCCGCCCGGTGGTCCACGAGCGGATGCACTGGGTCGTCGCGGAGGCCACCGCGACGGCCGCTGCCCTGCACGCCGCGACCGGTGAGCCGGCGTACGCACGGTGGTACGACGTGTGGTGGGACCACGTCGCGGCGTACTTCCTGGACACCGCGCACGGGTCGTGGCACCACGAGCTGGCGCCGGACAATCGGCCGAGCAGCGGGACCTGGTCGGGCAAGCCGGACATCTACCACGCGTTCCAGACGACGCTGCTGCCACGCCTCCCGCTTGCGCCCACGCTCGCGACGGCCCTGCGCCACGGCCTGCTGGCCTGAACGCGTTACACCTGGACCGTCGTGCGACGTGTCGTCTGTAACATCGCTGGGCTACCCTCGGGGGCGTGACCACCTTCGAGGAGCTGATCGGGGCCAACGAGCGCGTCGAGCCGCGTGACGCGATGCCCGACGCCTATCGCGCGACCCTGGTCCGCCAGATCGCCCAGCACGCGCACAGCGAGATCATCGGCATGCAGCCGGAGGGGAACTGGCTGACCCGCGCGCCCAGCCTGCGCCGCAAGGCGATCCTGCTGGCGAAGGTGCAGGACGAGGCCGGCCACGGCCTCTACCTGTACGCCGCTGCCGAGACCCTGGGCGTCTCCCGCGACGAACTGCTCGACGCTCTGCACGGCGGTCGGCAGAAGTACTCCTCGATCTTCAACTACCCGACCCTGACCTGGGCCGACATCGGCGCGATCGGCTGGCTGGTCGACGGGGCCGCGATCGTCAACCAGGTGCCGCTCTGCCGCTGCTCCTACGGCCCCTACGCCCGGGCGATGGTCCGGATCTGCAAGGAGGAGTCTTTCCACCAGCGCCAGGGCTTCGAGCTGCTGCAGACGCTGAGCCGCGGCACCGACGCCCAGCACGCCATGGCCCAGGACGCCGTCGACCGCTGGTGGTGGCCGTCGCTGATGATGTTCGGACCGCCCGACGACGCCTCGACCCACAGCGCCCAGTCGTCGGCCTGGGGCATCAAGAGGTTCTCCAACGACACCCTGCGGCAGCGGTTCGTCGACATGACCGTCCCGCAGGCAGAGGTGCTCGGGCTGACCTTGCCCGATCCAGACCTGCGCTGGAACGCCGAGCGGGAGGGCTGGGACTTCGGCGAGATCGACTTCACCGAGCTCTACGAGGTGGTCAAGGGCAACGGGCCCTGCAACGCCCAGCGGCTCGCCACCCGGGTGCGGGCGCACGAGGACGGCGCCTGGGTGCGCGAGGCGGCGACGGCGTACGCCGAGAAGCACGCGCGCCGGGCCGAGGAGGTCGCGTGATGGACTCGACACGCTCGGCCGGCGACCTCTGGGAGGTCTTCGTCCGCCCCCGGCGCGGTCTGGCACACGTGCACGCCGGTTCGATCCACGCCACCGACGCCGAGATGGCGCTGCGCAACGCGCGCGACGTCTACACCCGCCGCCAGGAGGGCGTCTCGATCTGGGTGGTGCCCTCCGCGTCCGTGACGGCCACGAGCCCCGACGAGCAGGACAGCTTCTTCGACCCGGCGGCCGACAAGGCCTACCGGCACCCGACGTTCTACGAGGTACCCGATGACCTCCACATCTGAGGCCACCGGCGCCGCCCTCCACGACTACGTCCTGGCGCTGGCCGACGACGCGCTGATCGCCTCGCACCGGCTCACCGAGTGGATCGCCCACGCGCCGCAGATCGAGGAGGACGTCGCGCTCGGCAACATCGCCCTGGACCTCCTCGGCCAGGCCCGCCTGCTGCTCGAGTACGCCGGTTCGCTGTCCGATCCACCGGCCACCGAGGACGAGCTGGCCTACTTCCGCGACGAGCGGGCGTTCCGCAACGTGTCCCTCGTGGAGCGGCCGAACGGCGACTTCGCGGTGACGATGGCGCGGCTGCTGCTGTTCTCGGCGTACCAGTGCGAGCTCTACTCACGGCTGCAGCACTCGACCGACCCGATCCTCGCGGCGGTGGCGGGGAAGGCGGTCAAGGAGGTCGACTACCACCGCGACCACGCGCGGCAGTGGGTGCTCCGGCTCGGCGACGGCACGCCCGAGTCGCACACCAGGATGCAGGCGGCGGTCGACGAGGAGTGGCCCTGGGTGGCGGAGCTCTTCGACGACAGCTGGCTCCCGCCACACCTGCTCAGCAGCGGCGCCGCCGTGGACCCGGCGCAGCTGGAGGGTCCCGCGCTGGGCCGCGTGCGCGAGACGCTCGCCGAGGCGACCCTCGACGAGCCGGCGACGAGGCCGGCCGTCAGCACCGGTCGCAGCGGTCGGCACACGGAGGCGATGGGCTTCCTGCTCGCCGAGATGCAGCACCTCGCCCGGTCGCACCCGGGGGCGACATGGTGACCACGACGACCGGGCGGCTCCTCGCCGACGAGGCGCGGGCCTGCGTGGCGGCCGTGCTCGACCCCGAGCTGCCGATGGTCACCATCGAGGACCTCGGCGTGCTGCGCGACGTCCGGGTCGAGGACGACGTCGTGCAGGTGACGATCACCCCCACCTATGCCGGATGCCCGGCCATGGACGCGATCCGGGCCGACATCGAGCAGGCGGTCCACGACGCACTGCCTGGCCGCTGCGTGGTCGTGCACACCGTGCTCGCGCCCGCCTGGTCCACCGACGACCTCACCGACGAGGGCCGGCGCAAGCTCGCGGAGGGCGGCATCGCACCACCTCGGGCGGCGTCGACGACCGGGGTGCCGCTCACCCTCACCGTCCGGTGCCCGCAGTGCGGCTCGCCGGGCACCCGGGAGCTCAGCCGGTTCGGCTCGACCGCCTGCAAGGCGCTGTGGGTCTGCAACGACTGCGCCGAGCCCTTCGACCGGTTCAAGGAGCACTGAGCACGTGGCCCGGCCCGAGTTCCATCCGCTGCTCGTCACTGCGATCCATCCGCTGACCGACGACTCCGTCGCGCTCAGCCTTGCCGTGCCGGACGCCCTGCGCGCGGCGTACACCTTCAGCCCGGGGCAGCACGTCGCCATCCGGGTGCCGGGCGACGAGATCCGGCGGTCGTACTCCTTGTGCGTCCCGTCGACCTCGCCGGTCCTCCGCATCGGCGTGAAGCGCCTGCCGGGCGGGATGTTCAGCCAGAAGGTGCTCGAGGAGCTGCACGTCGGCGACGAGCTCGAGGTGATGACGCCGATGGGGCGGTTCGGCACCGCGCTCTCCGGGCTGCGGCGGCCGGTGTTCGTCGCCGCGGGCTCCGGCATCACTCCGGTGCTGTCGATGATGGCGACCGCGCTCGCCGACCCGGAGGTCGAGCAGGTGAGCGTGGTCGACTGCAACCGCACCCAGCGCGACGTGATGTTCCTCGACGAGCTCGCCGACCTCAAGGACCTGCATCCGACGCGGCTCCAGCTGGTGCACGTGCTCACCCGCGAGCTCCAGGAGAGCGAGCTCCTCTCGGGGCGTCTCGACGCAGAGCGGTTCCGGGCGATCCGGTCGGCGCTGGTGGGGGAGGCCGACGGCTGGTTCCTCTGCGGGCCGTTCGACCTGGTCACCGCGTTGCACGAGGCACTCGTCGCGGACGGGGTGGACCCGGGCACCATCCACACCGAGCTCTTCCACGCGGAGGCGCCGACCCAGGTCGCTGTCGCGGACTCCCCGGCAACCGGCACCGAGGTGACGGCGACGCTCGGCGGGCTGCGGACCGGCTTCACCGTCCAGCCCGGCGAGCACGTGCTCGACGCCCTGTTGCGGGTGCGCGGCGACGCGCCGTACGCCTGCAAGGGTGGCGTCTGCGGCACCTGTCGCGCCCATCTCTCCGAGGGCTCGGTCTCCATGGACGCCAACTGGGCCCTCGAGCCGGACGAGGTCGAGCGTGGCTACGTGCTGACGTGTCAGTCCCGCCCGCTCACCGACCGGCTCGTGCTCGACTACGACGGCTGAGTGCGCGCTCTCCTGCGCCGAGAGGTGGTCCGCGGAGTCGCGCGGGTGTCATAGTCCTGGTTCCCTCGAGAGTGCCGCACCACCGCGGCGACCCGACCAAGGAGAGCTCATGCAGCAGGTGAAGGCGGTCGTTGCCCTGGAGCGCGGCCGGCCGGTCGAGATCGTGACGATCAACGTGCCGGACCCGGGTGCGGGTGAGGCGGTCGTCCGGGTGCAGACCTGCGGGGTGTGCCACACCGACCTGCACTATCGCGAAGGTGGCATCAACGACGACTTCCCCTTCTTGCTCGGCCACGAGGCGGCGGGTGTGGTCGAGGCGGTCGGCCCCGGCGTGACCGACGTGGCGCCCGGGGACTTCGTGGTCCTCAACTGGCGGGCGGTCTGCGGCGAGTGCCGTGCGTGTCGGCGGGGGAACCCGCACTACTGCTTCAACACCCACAACGCGACCCAGAGGATGACGCTGGAGGACGGCACCGAGCTCTCGCCCGCGCTGGGCATCGGCGCGTTCGCGGAGAAGACGCTGGTCGCGGCCGGCCAGTGCACCAAGGTGGATCCTTCCGCGCGTGCGGCCGCCGTCGGCCTGCTGGGCTGCGGGGTGATGGCGGGCATCGGTGCGGCGATCAACACGGGCGCGGTGACCCGCGGCAAGTCCGTCGCGATCATCGGCTGCGGCGGTGTGGGCGTAGCGGCGGTGGCCGGCTCGGCGCTGGTGGGTGCCAACCCGATCATCGCCGTGGACATCGACGCCCAGAAGCTCGAGGCCGCCAAGAGGATGGGCGCCACCCACACGGTCGACTCCTCGCAGCTCGACCCGGTCGCGGAGATCAAGCGGATCTGCGGTGAGTTCTACGACGGTGCCGACGGCGCGGACGTCGTCGTCGAGGCGGTCGGCCGGCCGGAGACCTGGAAGCAGGCCTTCTACGCCCGCGACCTCGCCGGCACGGTGGTCATGGTCGGCGTCCCGACGCCGGACATGAAGGTGCCCGATCTTCCGCTGATCGACGTGTTCGGCCGCGGTGGTGCACTGAAGTCGAGCTGGTACGGCGACTGCCTCCCCAGCCGGGACTTCCCGATGCTGGTCGACCTCTACCAGCAGGGCCGGCTCGACCTGGACGCGTTCGTCTCCGAGGAGATCGGCATCGGCGACGTCGAGGCCGCCTTCGAGAAGATGCACCACGGCGGCGTACTGCGCAGCGTGGTGGTCCTGTGAGCGTTCGCGTCGACCACGGGACGGCCTCGGGGACGTTCAGCCTCGACGGCCAGACCTTCGACGTCGACAACAACGTGTGGGTCGTCGGCGACGACGACGAGTGCCTCGTCATCGACGCCCCGCACGACGTCGACGCGATCATGGCGGTCGTCGGCCGCCGAAGGGTGCGCGCAATCGTCTGCACCCACGCGCACGACGACCACGTCCGGGTCGCTCCGGCGCTGAGGGAGCGCGTGGTGGCCCCGATCCTGCTGCACCCGGCCGACCGGCCACTCTGGGAGCTCACCCATGCCGACCACCTCTGGGACGTCGACCTGTCCGACGGTCAGGAGCTGACCGTGGGCGGGACCTCGGTGCGCGTCCTGCACACTCCGGGCCACGCGCCGGGCGCCGTCTGCCTGCATGCGCCGGAGCTGGGCTGCGTGTTCACCGGGGACACGCTCTTCAACGGCGGACCCGGAGCGACCGGTCGGTCGTACTCCGACGGCGACCTCATCGTGGAGTCGATCCGGTCGAAGCTGCTCACGCTGCCCGACGACACCGTCGTCCACACCGGCCACGGCGACGACACCACCATCGGCGCCGAACGCCTGCGGATGTGACCCGCGTGCGTGCGTCAGGGCTCGTGCACGACCACGCGGACGGTCTTGAACTCCTGATCCGCAGGGTCCGGGAGCAGCGCACCCGCCTTGTGGGCGCTGGTGAGGTAGTCGATCGTCTCCTGGCTGATCCGCTCGCCGGGCGCCAGGACCGGTACGCCGGGCGGGTACGGGCTGACCAGCTCCGCCGCGATGCGGCCCGCCGCCTCGCTCACGGGGACGGACTCGACCTCGGCGAAGAACGCCTCGCGGGGCAGCATCACCGTCTCCAGCTCGAGCCCTCCTGGCGACGGGAACTCGACCTTCGGTGGGGCCTCCAGGTCGGCGGCGTCGGTGGTCAGTGCCGTGAGCACCGCGACGAGTGAGTCGATGCGCTCGTCGGTGTCGGCGTGGGTGAGCCGCGCGCTGATCCGGTGCGTGTCCGACGCGCCGAAGTTCACGTGGTACTTCGCCCGGGCCAGCTCGGCCGCCTGGTAGCCGGTGATCCCGAGACCGGTGACGTCGAAGGCCAATGACAGCGGGTCGTTGTCGAACGCGAGCCCCTCCTCGACGATCTCCGAGCCGAGCACGGTGATGCCCTCGAGCTCGCCCACCGCCTCTCGCACCCGCTCTGCTCTCCGGATCGCGGCTCCGAGCAGCTCGGTGCCCTGCTCGACCATCTGACGGCGCCAGCCGTCCAGGGTCGCGTAGGACAGGCTCGTCGGACTGGTGGTCCCGAGCAGGTCCTCGCGCTGCTTGAGGCGCACCGGGTCGACGAGGTCGCCCTGGAGGTGGAAGACCGAGCTCTGCTCGATGGCGGCGCCCATCTTGTGAACGCTGGTGACCACGACGTCGGCCCCGGCGTCCATCCCCCAGGCGGGCAGGTCGTCGTGGAAGGGCAGGTGCGCGCCCCATGCCTCGTCGACGATCAGTGGAACGCCGAAGGAGTGGCAGACCTCGGCAACGCCGGCGATGTCGGCGCAGCTGCCCCAGTCGGTCGGCGTGATCAGCAACATCCCCTTGGCGTCCGGGTTGGCCTGGAGCTGGCGGCGTACGTCGTCCGGCTCGGGCGGGTGGGCCAGGTGCCGGTCGTGGTCGAACTTCGGGCTCACCCAGATCGGCCGGGTGCCGTTGATGACGACCGCGGAGATCACCGACTTGTGGGCGTTGCGGGAGATCAGCAGCGTCTCGCCCGGACCAGCCACCGCGAGCATGGCGGCCTTGACCGAGAGCGAGCTGCCGGCGGTGGAGAAGAACGCCTTCTCCGCGCGCACCGCCTCGGCCATGAGCTCCTGGGCCTTCTCCAGGACGCCCTGGGACATCCGTCGATCGTCGAGCCCGTTCAACGTCAGCACGTCGGAGGCGTAGACGCCCTCACCGAGGATCGACAGCACCCTTGGGTCGGCACCGAGACCCTGCCGGTGACCCGGAGGTCCGAAGGTGATGTCGCCGCGCGAGCGGTACGCCTGCAACGCCTCGATGACGGGCACGCGCGACTGGTCCATGGCAACGAGGTACCCGCGAGAGTCGTTTTCAGCCGCTGCCCTCGGGTAGCGGAGGGCTCATGAGTGAGGACCCGACAACAGGATCCGGTGACGGCGGAGCACTCGGGACGCCGACCAGCACGCCCGACGAAGAGCCACCCTCTGCCGACCAGGACGCCAACGTCGCGGTGAGCGGCGGGGGAGTGGTCGACGAGGACGACACGAGCGGGCCGAAGCAGACCGCCGAGGAGACCGGGCCGTCGCGGTCGTGAGACGCGGCTGGTCGCACGCGGCGATCCTCGTGCCTTCGGCCGATCAGTCAGCCCGGTGCCAGCCGGCCGGGAATCCCGGAGCCTGACCGCGCACGGCACGGCGACACCACTCGGCGACGGGAAGGAGCGATCGACACGTTCCCGAGCAGCTGGGCCGGGGGGCAGCGCCCGTGCGGCTCAGGACGCAGACGCCGAGAGACCCCCTGCGCTGACGCCGGGGGTCTCTCGGGACCTGTGGTGGCCGGTCAGGCGTTGAAGCTGCCGAGGTACTGGCCCAGCGAAGGCCTGCCCAGGTGGCCGGCCTCCTGCATGATGCCCGGCGTCTCAGGGTCGGTGGCGAACGCCGTCCAGCCGTCCTCGTCCCAGTCGAAGACCGCCCACACGCGGTCCTCCTCGATCGGGTCGCGGTAGACCGTGGCCCCCTGCGAGCCGTGCGAGCCACGCTTGTCGGCTCCCTTCGTGCCGAACACCTCGAGGAAGTGGTCGAGGTCCTTCACCTTCGTCGTCGCGAGCATCATGTCGTCGTCCTCCCGTGGTGGACCTGTGGGGCCCGGTGTCCCCGGCCTGGTGGCCGGTTGACCCGAAGCCTCCGGCAATCCGGGCCCGAGCACATGGGGAGATTCCCCCATTTGGGGTCCCCAGGTGGGCACGGCGGGTGCCCAGGGGGCTCACGCGTGCTCTGCGGCGACGACCTCGTGGTCGAAGGCCCACCGGGTGGCGGCGGCCCGGTTGGTGACACCGAGCTTGATGTAGATGTGCTGGATGTGGTTGTCGGCGGTCTTGGCCGAGATGAACAGGCGCTCGGAGATCTCGCGAGTGCTCTCTCCGCCGGCGATCAGGCGCAGCACCTGAGTCTCCCGGGCGGTCAGCCCGGCCGCCCCGGCGGCGTCCTGGCCGGCGGCGGTCAGGGCACGGCGGGCGAGGTCAATCTGGTGCAGGGCGTACGCCGCCGTGTCGCGAACGTCCATCGCGGCGCCGGCGGCCTCGAACCGCTCTGCCGCCTCCTGCCCGAGCTGCTCGTCGAGCCGTCCGCGGAGATCGGCGAGGCCCGGCACGTGGTGCGCGCTCCCCGCCTCGCCGGCCATCGCGCCGAGGAGCGTCCGGGCGACCCCCGCACGGTCGAGCCGCGCGAACAGCGCGGGCAGGCTCGCCAGTGAGATCACCAGCTGCGATGCGGCGCCGGAGCGCACGAAGGCCCCGATGGACACGTCGAAGAGGCTCAGTGCCGTCTCCAGCTGGCCGTCGGAGGTGTGCAGCAGCGCGGCGTCGCGGGCCACGAATCCCTCGAAGAACCTGACGTCGTGCTCGCCGAGGTAGGTCACGGCCTCGTCCCAGGTGCTGAGAGCCCGCTCCGGGTCGGCCTTCGAGTAGGCCAGCCCGACGATCCAGAGCGAGTAGGTGACCCAGTAGGGGTTTCCGAGCTCGCGTGCGGCCGCCAGCGCCGGCTCGGCGAGCTCCAGCGCCTCCTCGACGCGTCCGGCCGACTGCAGGCCGTCGACGTACGCCGCGATGCCGTAGGCCCGCGCGGTGCCGGGCAACGCCGCAACCTGGCTGGTCAGCTCGACGTAGCGGTCGAGGTTGCCGCTGTAGGCCTGGCCCAGGGCCTCGATGAACGTGGCGTAGCCGGGCTCGCACGACTGGTAGCCGGGCCGGCCCTCCAGCTCGGTGGCCCGGTGGGCGTTCGCGGTCGCCGTCTCGGCACGGCCGACGAAGCAGGCGTACCCCGCGGCGGCGTACAGGCGTGGCAGCCACCGGACGCCGGCACGCTGCGCGGCGGGGACGGCCGCTTCGGCCCATCCCGTGGTCTCGAAGAGCTCGACGGAGAACCCCATCAGGGCCGCGTGCGCGGCGATCGCCGTGGCGGTCTCGACCTGAGCGCGTTCCAGGCTCCACCGGTACGCCGATCGCAGGTTGGCCAGCTCGACCTGCACCCAGTCGACCTGCGTCCGCCACTGGGGGCCGTTCCAGAGCTCCCACCGCCGCACAGCCTCGCCCGCGAGGTGGGACGCGTGGCGGTCGCGGGTCTCCGCGCCCTCCCCGGTGTCCGCCAGCTGCTCGTCGGCGAACCCCCGGATGGTCTCGAAGAGGCTGTACCGGGTCGTTGCGGAGCCGAGGTGGGCGATGACGAGGGACTTGCGCACCAGCGAGTCCAGGATCCGCAGCACCTCGATGTCGTCCTCCGCCTCGGCGACAGCGCACAGGGCCGCCAGGTCGAAGCCACCTGAGAACACCGAAGCGGTCCGGAGGATCGCGCGCTCGGCGTCGTCGAGGAGGTCGTAGGACCAGGCCACGGTGTGGCGCAGCGTCGTCTGCCGATCGGGGCCGAGCTCGGGTCCTGTCAGCAGCCGAAAGCGGTCGCCGAGCCGGTCGGACACCTCGACCGCGCTCATCGCTGCCATCCGGGCCGCGGCCAGCTCGATCCCGAGCGGCAGCCCGTCGAGGGTCGCGCAGATCCCGATCACGGCGTTCGCAGTCTGCTCGTCGAAGATGCCGAACCCGGTCCGCACCGCACGAGCCCGTTCGACGAAGAGGGTGACCGCGTCGGAGGTCACTCCGTCGACGGCGAGCGGCGCGACGGTCAGGACTGCCTCGCCCGGCACGCGCAGGTGCTCCCGCGAGGTCGCCAGGACACGGGGGAGGTCGGAGCGCTCGAGGATCTCGCCGATCGCCGCTGCGGCGGCCGTGAGCACGTGCTCGCAGTTGTCGACCACGACCAGCACGCGCCGACCGGCCAGGGCCTCGGCCACCGTGTCCATGACGCGCGCGCCGCCCTGCGCGGTGATCCCCAGGGCGGAGGCGATCGCGTCCGGGACCGCCTCGCCATCGCCGACGGGCGCCAGCTCGACCAGCCACACACCGTCCGGGAACTCCTCGGCGAGCTTCGCGCCGACCGCGAGCGCGAGCCGCGTCTTGCCGACGCCTCCGACGCCGGTCAGGGTGACGAGGGGTCGCGTGCGGACCAGCGCGGCCACCTCGGGCAACTCCCGGGAGCGCCCCACGAGAGTGGCGGCCGTGGAACGTGGCAGGTTGCCGTGGCCGGACGGGGCACTCACCGCGTTAGTCTGGCACCGACGTCGCCACACGCGCAGGATCGGCGCTGCCGATCCTGACGACGGGGCTCGGGATGGCCGCGCTGCCTGGTCGGATCTGCCGACCGGCGAGGGAAGGTGCGCGATGGATCACCTGATGCTCCTGGAGTACGCCGAGGGCCAGCTGGCCGACGTGATCGACGGGCTCGGCGAGGCGGAGATGGAGGTCGTCACCAACTGCCCGCCGTGGACGGTACGCCGCCTCGCCAGCCACGTCCTCAAGAACCAGCTGTTCTGGGCGGGCACCGTGACCGGCCAGCAACTGATGACGCTCGAGGAGTCGATGGGCGCCGTCCCGTACGACGGTGACCTCGGCCCGATCGCCGACGAGGTCATCCCCCGGGCGCTCGAGCTGTGGCGCAGCGACGGGGTAATGACGGCGCAGCACGACACGCCCTTCGGCGTCCTCCCCGGCACGGTCGTCGTGGACTTCGCGATCATCGACGCCGCCGCGCACGCCTGGGACCTGTCCGCGAGCCTGGGCCGCGCGATCGACTTCCCGGCGGACACGCTCGCGGCGATGGCCGACGTCGTGGCGCTCACGTGCACCGAGCACACGGTCGAGCTCGGCCTCGTCAAGCCGCCGACGGAGCCGCCCGGCGACGCGACCGGCACCGAGCTCCTGATGGCGACCGCGGGCCGGACCATCGCACGCTGACAGCTCGCGCCGTGAGACCTGCTCGCGAGCAGGCCCGAGACTGCCGGGGGCGAGTCCGCTCTCCCGATGCCGACCGGGGTGCTCCGAATCCGGCGACTGTGGGGTCGAGGCCCTCAACGAGCCATGAAGTCCGCGATGGCCCGACCGAGCTCGTCGCCCGCGTCCTCCTGCAGGAAGTGGCCGGCGTCGCGGATGGTCGGGTGGCTCAGGTCCCGGGCGCCCGCGACGAGCTTCTCCAGGATCGGTGCCATCGCGCCGGTGATCGGGTCGCTGTCGCTGAACGCGACCAGGAACGGCTTCTCGCTCGCCGACAGCACCGCCCAGGCCGCACGGTTGGCCTCGCCGGCCGGATCGTCGGGGCGGGTCGGCACGAGTCCGGGCATGGCCCGGGCGCCGGCCTTGGCGCGCTCCTCGGGGAACGGCGCGTCGTAGGCCTCACGGATCTCGTCCGCCATCGGGCGCACACAGCCGGCGGCCACCAGACGACCGATGTCGAGCACGTCGGCGCTCTCGACCGCGCCGCGGAAGAGCCACCACAGCTCGGGCATGTCGAAGTCGCCGGTCGGCAGCCCGGTGTTCGCTGCGACCACCCGGCTGAACCGGTCGGGGTGCTCGGCGTACAGGCGCAGCCCGATCAGTCCGCCCCAGTCCTGGCCGACCAGGGTGACGTCGCGCAGGTCGAGGTGGTCGAAGGCCAGCTCCCGGGTCCACTCGACGAGCCGGGCGTAGGAGTAGTCGGCCTGGTGGACGGGCTTGTCGGAGCGGCCGAAGCCGACCAGGTCGGGCGCCACGCACCGGATGCCGCGCTCGGTGAGGACCCGGATCACGTGCCGGTAGAGGAACGACCACGAGGGCTCACCGTGCAGCAGCAGCGCCACCGGTCCGTCGGCAGGCCCGGCGTCGACGAAGGCCATGCGCAGCGTGCCGCCGTCGGGGTCGGCGACGTCGGCGTACGCCGGCTCCCAGGGGAAGTCCGGCACCTGCGCGAAGGCAGCCTCGTCGGTTCGGTAGACCTCCATGCCGGCCAGTCTCGCAGGGGCGGCACGACCCGGCCTGCGGCGAGAGCCGTCACCCCTGGGAGCGCGCCTCGTCGGCTTCCTCGTGGTCGGTGACCTCGTCGAGCAGCTCGAGGCGCGCTTCGGCACCGCACAGCACGACGCCCGCGGTGACGCTGACCGCGAACGCGAACACGGCCGGCGGCCACCACCCAGACCTCACCTCGTCGCCGAAGGTGGCCAGCCCGACGACCGCCGGGATCACGGTGGAGAGCAGTACGACCGGCGACGTCGTCGCCGTCACCGAGGCGCGCTTCATCGCCGCGGAGTAGAGCACGAAGCCGAGGGCGCCGAAGAGACCGATGCTCAGGGCCGGGGCGATCGTGTGCACGTCGAGCGTCGGGTCGACCAGCGCCCGGGTGGCGACCGGCGAGCCGCCGTACGCCGTGCCCGCCAGGATGCCGAGCACCACCCCGCTCAGCTCGCCGCCCCAGCGCCAGACCACGAGGCCGAGCAGCGCGTTGGTGCCCAGCAGCGCGTAGAGCACGATCGTCGTCGTGGTGGAGAACTCCGAGCTGCCCACGTCGCCTGCGGAGACCGCGAGGAGGGTCAGCCCGCCGGCCATGGCGGCGACCGCCCCCCAGTGCCTGCCGGCCAGCGGCTCGCCCATCACGAAGGCGGCGACCAGCGCCGTGACCACGAGGGACGCGCCGACGCCGACCTGCGCGAGGTAGAGGGGCAGCTCGCCGATGGCGACCAGGTGCAGCACCCACCCGACCAGGTAGCCGAGCAGCACCGCGGCCATCGGCGGCGAGAACAGCCCGCGGCGCCGGATCACCGCTGCCTGGGCGACCGACACGCAGCCGAAGATCGCCGCGGCCACGAGCGCGGCGGTGAGTCCCAGGAGCACCCTCGGAGTCTGACACGCACGCCGAACGGGGCCCGGTCAGGGAGCGGTCTCGGCATCTCCCCGCGGTGTCGTCGCCGGCGGCGGTGGTTCCGGGGTTAGGTTCTCCCCATGCAGAGCTACCTCGACCTCGTCCGCCGGATCCTCGACGAGGGCGTGGAGAAGTCCGATCGCACCGGCACCGGCACGCTCAGCGTCTTCGGCCACCAGCTGCGCTTCGACCTCGCCCGGGGATTCCCGCTGGTGACGACCAAGAAGGTGCACACCCGGTCGGTGTTCGCCGAGCTGCTGTGGTTCCTGCGCGGCGACACCAACGTGAAGTGGCTGCAGGACCGCGGCGTCACCATCTGGGACGAGTGGGCCGACGAGAACGGCGACCTCGGCCCGGTCTACGGCTACCAGTGGCGCTCCTGGCCGGCGCCGGACGGCCGGCACATCGACCAGCTCGGCCAGGTCGTCGAGCAGATCCGTCGCGACCCCGACTCCCGGCGGCACATCGTGTCGGCCTGGAACGTCGCCGACATCCCGGACATGGCGCTCGCACCGTGCCACACCATGTTCCAGTTCTACGTCGCGGACGGCCGGCTGTCGTGCCAGCTCTACCAGCGGTCGGCCGACGTGTTCCTCGGGGTGCCGTTCAACATCGCGTCGTACGCGCTGCTCACCCACATGGTCGCCCAGGTGACCGGGCTCGAGGTGGGCGACTTCGTGCACACCCTCGGCGACGCCCACCTCTACACCAACCACCTCGAGCAGGCCCGGCTCCAGCTCTCCCGCGAGCCACGGCCGCTGCCGACCCTCGTGCTCGACCCCTCGGTCACCGAGCTGGACGCCTTCGACCTCGAGCACATCGCGATCGAGGGCTACGACCCGCACCCCGCGATCAAGGCACCCATTGCCGTCTGAGGCGCGTGCCGCGATCACCCTGGTCGCGGCCGTCGCGGACAACGGCGTGATCGGCAACGCCGGCGACATCCCGTGGCGGATCCCCGCGGACTTCGCACACTTCAAGGCGCTCACGCTCGGGCACGTGCTGGTGATGGGGCGCGCGACCTACGACTCGATCGGCCGGCCGCTCCCGGGACGTACGACGATCGTGTTGACCCGCGACCCGGGCTGGACCGCGGACGGCGTACTCGTCGCGCCGAGCCTGGACAGCGCACTCGAACGCGCGGCCGACCTGCCCGGCGAGGTCTACGTCGCCGGGGGAGCGGCGGTCTACGCCGAGGCGATCGAGCGGGCGCACGCGCAGGTGCTCACCGAGGTGCACCTGCGCCCGGAGGGTGACACCCGCTATCCGGCGTTCGACCGCAGTGACTGGGTCGAGACCCGGCGCGAGCAGCACCTCGGGGCCGAGGTCCCGCACGAGTTCGTCTGGCTCGAGCGAGCCTAGGGTCAGCGAGCGGCAGCGGCGACCAGCCGCAGCATCCGTACGACGAGGTCGCGCACGGCGGTCTCGGACAGCGCCTTGTGCTGGATCACCCACACGCTGAGGGTCCGCGACCCGACGTGCACCGCACCGGCGCCCTGCACCTCGTTGCCGCCGAAGACGGTGCCGGTGACCACGAACGCGCCGGAGCCGATCCCGGAGAGGTCCTGGGGCTCGCCCTCGACCGCCGACGTTGCGTCGGTCTTCGCGGCCTCCATGCCCGCGTAGGCGGTGTCCTTGACGGTGACCGACGGAGCCTTGGCATCCACGTGGTCGAACTCGCAGCCGCCGCCGGGCAGTCCGGCGCCGCGCACCCCGGAGCCGATCACGGTCCCGACCTGGCTGGCGGTGAGCTTGCCGCACACGCCACCGCCGGCCGTGAACGGCTCGTCGTCGCCCACGCTGTCGCCGTCGCCGGCGGTCGGTGAACCGGTCGGGGTCGGGGAGGGGCTCGCGGTGGCGTGCGGCTTCTTCGTCGGGGTGGGGGTCGGCGTGACCGGAGCAGCCGTGGTCGGGCTCGACCCGACGGTGGAGCCGAGGGCGCCCTGGTCGGAGTCACCGCTGCTGCCGCCGCAGGCGGCGGCGAGGGTCAGGATGCCGGCGAGCGCCGTCGCGGACGCGATGCGGGTGAGGCTCATGGGGGTGAAGGTACCGTGCGCACCGCGCACCGGTGGGGACATCCGGACCGCGTGGGCAATGGCAGCGAAACCCTGCCGAGGCGGCGCACTAGCCTAGGTCCCATGAGCCTGCCTGACGCGCCGTTCGGTCGCCTGTTGACCGCCATGGTGACTCCCTTCGCCGAGGACGGATCCGTCGACCTCGACGGAGTCGCCCGGGTGGCCGACCACCTGGTCAGCACCGGCAACCAGGGCCTCGTCGTCTCCGGGACGACCGGCGAGTCGCCGACGACCACGGTGGAGGAGGACGGCCAGATCCTGGCCGCGGTCAAGGACGCTGTCGGCGACCGAGCCACGGTGGTGGCGGGTGTGGGCACCAACTCCACGGGCCACTCCATGGAGCTCGCTCGTCAGGCGGCGAAGATCGGCGTCGACGGGATGCTGCTGGTCACGCCGTACTACAACAAGCCGTCGCAGGCCGGGGTGCTCGAGCACTTCCGGCGGGTGGTCGAGGCCGGCGAGCTGCCGACGATGCTGTACGACGTCCCGGGCCGCACGGGCACGACCATCGCGCTGGAGACCTACGCGCGCGCGGCGGAGTGGGACCGGGTCATCGCCGTCAAGGACGCGGTGGGCGACCTGCCGCGGGCGGCGAGGCTGGTCGACCTCGGCTACGCGGTCTACTCGGGCGACGACCCCGCCACGCTCGGTTTCCTGTCGCACGGTGGCTGCGGGCTGGTCTCCGTCGTCGGCCACGTCGCGAGCCCCCAGCTGGCCCAGATGATCGACGCCTTCCTCGCCGGTGACCACGCGGCGGCGCTGGCGACGTACACCAGGCTCCTGCCGGCGTTCGACGCCGTGATGGGCGTCGCCAACTACGGCGCCACCACCGCCAAGGCGGCGCTGCAGCTGGCCGGGGTGCTCGACAACAGACGGGTCCGCGGCCCGCTCCTCGAGCTCGACGACCAAGAAGTCGCAGCGCTGCGCGACGGCCTGACGGTGGCGGGTCTCCTGTGAGCGAGCGCAGCGAGCTCACCGTTCAGCACTGTGAGTCCGGCTCGTGCCTGGCCGATGCGAAGCGAGGCCTGGCATGAGTCATCCGCATCCGGAGCTGACGATCCCCGGCCCGCTTCCCAAGGGTGGCCTGCGCGTCACGGCGCTGGGCGGGCTCGGCGAGGTCGGCCGCAACATGACCGTCTTCGAGTACGACGGCCGGCTGCTGGTCGTCGACTGCGGTGTCCTGTTCCCCGAGGAGACCCATCCGGGCGTCGACCTGATCCTCCCCGACTTCGACGCCATCCGTGACCGCCTCGACACCATCGACGCGGTCGTGCTGACCCACGGCCACGAGGACCACATCGGCGCGGTGCCGTACCTGCTGCGGGAGCGGGAGGACATCCCGCTGGTCGGCTCGCAGCTGACCCTGGCGCTGGTCGGGTCCAAGCTGCGAGAGCACCGGCTGAAGAACACCGTCCAGCACGTCGTCGCCGAGGGTGACCGGGTGAGCTTCGGGCCCTTCGAGCTCGAGTTCGTCGCGGTCAACCACTCGATCCCCGACGCGCTCGCGGTCGCGATCCGGACCGGTGCCGGGCTGGTGCTGCACACCGGCGACTTCAAGATGGACCAGCTGCCGCTCGACGGCCGGATCACCGACCTGCGCGCCTTCGCCCGCCTGGGCGAGGAGGGCGTCGACCTGTTCCTCACCGACTCGACCAACGCAGAGGTGCCCGGCTTCACGACGTCGGAGAAGGACATCGCCCCGGTCCTGGACAGGGTGTTCCACCAGAGCGGCCAGCGCATCATCGTGGCCTGCTTCGCCTCCCACGTCCACCGGGTCCAGCAGATCATGGACGCCGCCGCCGACCACGGCCGCAAGGTCGCCTACGTCGGCCGCTCGATGGTCCGCAACATGGCGATCGCCCGGGACCTCGGCTACCTGACCGTGCCGCCCGGTCTGCTGGTCGACGCGAAGGCGCTGGCTGACATGCCCTCGGAGAAGGTCGTGCTGATCTCGACCGGCTCGCAGGGCGAGCCGCTCTCGGCGCTCAGCCGGATCGCGCAGCGCAACCACAGCTTCGTGAGCCTCGAGGAGGGCGACACCGTCATCCTCGCGAGCAGCCTCATCCCCGGCAACGAGAACGCGGTGTTCCGGGTGATCAACGGGCTGATCCGGGGCGGCGCCAACGTGGTCCACAAGGGCAACGCCCTGGTCCACGTGAGCGGCCACGCGAGCGCGGGCGAGCTGCTCTACTGCTACAACATCATCAAGCCGCGCAACGTGATGCCCGTGCACGGCGAGTTCCGGCACATGAAGGCCAACGCCGACCTGGCGATCGCGTCCGGGGTGCCGGCCGACCGGGTCGTGCTGGCCGAGGACGGCATCGTCATCGACCTCGTCGACGGCAAGGCAGATCTCGTCGGCAAGGTCGACTGCGGCTACGTGTTCGTCGACGGCCAGTCGGTCGGCGACATCACCGAGAGCAGCCTGAAGGATCGCCGGATCCTCGGTGAGGAGGGCTTCGTCTCGGTCATCGTCGTGGTCGACTCCCAGACCGGCAAGGTGCTCAGCGGGCCGGAGATCCATGCGCGAGGGTTCGCCGAGGACGACAGCGCCTTCGACGCCATCCGGCAGCCGATCATCGACGCGCTCGCGAAGGCGTTCAGCGAGGGCGTCGACGACACCCACCAGCTGCAGCAGACGATCCGGCGGGTCGTCGGCCGCTGGGTGAGCAACACCCACCGTCGTCGCCCGATGATCATCCCGGTCGTCCTGGAGGCGTGAGGTGGAGCCGGTCCCGGGGCCGCCGGCGGAGGCGGACTTCGTCAGCTACCAGCAGTGGGGCGCGGACTTCTTCGCGGAGGCGGTCAGCGGGGACCGGATCCTCGGCGCGGTCGACAACATCGCCGGCCAGCCGATCGACTTCGGCCCGATCGGCGTCGGCCCCGGCAAGATCGCCAAGGTCCGCGCGTACGGCGCGATCGGCTCCGCCACGGCCAGCCGGATCGCCGGGGACGAGATCAGCTATCGGGTAGAGCTGCCGGTCGACCTCACCTTCGAGCTGGACCTGCAGGTCGAGACGCACACGTTCCACGCGGAGCTGCTGGTCCCGCTCACCTTGACCGCGCGGGCGGTCAGCGGGATCCGCGTCTACATCGAGGTGGTCCCGCCCACCAGCTCAGAGGTGCAGGTGCAGGTGCGGGCCGAGGGCCTGCGCGCGTCGATCATGCAGCGGGTCGCGAACGTCGAGGGCGAGCTGCGCCGCTTCGTCGCCCGGTACGTCGCCCGCGAGGTCGCCAAGCCGCACATCGCGGCCGCCCGGCTCATCGACGTCGCCGGCGCGATCGACCGCGCCTGGGCGACGATCTCGCCCGACTCGACCCGCTCTGCGGTCACCGAGGACCTGAACGAGGCGCTGGAGTCGGAGATCAGGGAGAACGAGGACACGTTCCTGGAGATGTAGCACCGCCCGGTTCGCAACATTTGAGACTTTCGCGTTCTCTGGCATGTTGACCGCGGCGGGCCCTAGTCTGGACCCAGCGCGCAGGGGGATTGCGCCCGGGGAGTGAAGGACCATGACTGCGAAGGACGCACCGCGCCCGGACGGCGTGCGGAAGCTCTACGAGCTCATGCGCCGGGTCAACTCCTCCGGTGACACCCTCGACGTGCTCGAGGAGATCGCCCGGGGGGTGGTCGAGGTGCTCGGGTTCGGCATCGCCGCGATCGCGCGGCTCGAGGGCGACACCCTCGTGATGACGACCGTGGCCGGCCCCGACGACGTGCGCGACCAGATCATCGGCCGGCGCACTCCGGTCTCGGTGATCCTCAACGAGTTCGCCCAGGCAGACGAGTGGGGGATCCTGCGCTACGTGCCGCACGGCCGGCTCCCCGACGAGGTCATGGGCGCGGCGTGGATCCCCGACTTCGCGCCCGGCGACGAGGAGGACGCCTGGCACCCGCTGGACGCGCTCTACGCCCCGCTCTACAGCGCCACCGGCGAGCTGCTCGGCAACATGTCGGTCGACCTGCCGCCGGACAACCGGATCCCGGGTCGCCGTGACCGGGAGCTCCTCGAGATGTTCGTCGTGCAGGCGGGCCTGGCGATGTCCAACGCCCAGCAGCGCGAGCGCCTGGCCGAGCAGGTGCGGCTCGGCGAGACCCTGCAGCGCGTCACCGCGGCCGACCGGCTGCTCGGGCTCGACCTGACCCTGCACGAGGCGGCCGAGGCGATCGCGAGCGGCCTGCGGGCCACCCAGGTCTGGGTGCACTGCTTCCCCGACGGCGAGGCGGGTGGCACCGAGTACTCCGCGGGCTACCCCGACCGGGCGCCGACGCACCGGCACGACAGCGTGCGCCGCGACCTGGCGCGGGCGGCCCACGAGCTCGGCCGGCCCCTGGTGGTCGCCCGCGAGACCGCGGAGCCCAGCCTGTGGGGTGCGCAGAACATCCTCGACCTGTACGGCGCGGCCAGCCTGGCCGCCGTACCGGTGGCCGCGGGGCGTGAGCTGCTCGGCAACCTGGTGGTCCTGCGCGGCACGGACGTGGCCGAGCTGACCGAGGCCGAGGTCGACGCGGTCGACCAGATCAGCCGCGAGCTCGGCCGGATGGTGCTCAACACCCGGCTCTACGAGACCGAGCGGCGACTCGTCGCCGAGCTGCAGGAGATCGACCGCTACAAGGGCGAGCTGATCGCCACCATCTCGCACGAGCTGAAGACGCCGCTCACCTCGATCATCGGGCACACCGAGCTCCTCGAGGAGATCGACACCACGGGTGACTCGATCCAGGCGATCTCCCGCAACGCCCAGCGGCTCAACCGGCTGATCGAGAACCTGCTGAACTACTCGCGCATCCAGGACCGGCGCGAGCACGTGCGCCGGGCGGTCGACCTCACCACGGTCTGCGAGAACAGCCTCGACCTCCTCGCGCTGCAGGCCGAGCAGGGCGGGCTGCCGTTCAAGCTGGTCTGCCCGCCGGAGCCGGTGGTCGTCTACGGCGACCCCGACGAGCTGGCCCGGGTCATCGACAACATCCTGAGCAACGCGGTGAAGTACACCCCGCCCGGCGGCAGGATCGACGTCGCGGTCAGCCGCGACGGCGCCTGGGCCGAGGTGGCCTGCACCGACAACGGCCTGGGCATCTCCGAGGTCGACCAGACGCACCTGTTCTCCGCGTTCCACCGGTCGAGCAATCCCGAGGCGCTGTCGATCCCGGGCACCGGCCTGGGCCTGGCGATCTCGCGGCGGATCGTCGAGATGCACGGCGGCGACATCGTGGTGGAGTCCACGCTCGGCGAGGGCAGCACCTTCCGCGTGCGGCTACCCGTGGGTGAGCGGGCGCTCGCCGAATGGCCGGTCCAGGAGCGCTGACGGCTCGCTGCTCGTCGCACCGAGGTCGACGACGGCGTCCATCTCGGCCAGGCCGACGTGCTCATGGGTGATCCAGACCAGGGAGCGCCCGAGCCGGGCGGCCAGGACGGTGTCGGTGACGGCCCGGGCGGTCGCGGTGTCGAGGTGCGCCGTGGGCTCGTCGAGCACCAGCACCTCCGCGTCCGCGAGCAGCGCGCGACAGATCCCGATGCGGGCGCGCTCGCCGCCGGAGACACCGGTCCCTCCGTCGCCGAGCGAGGTGTCGAGTCCGTGACGCAGCCTGGCGTACCAGTCACCGAGCCCGGCCGCGGACACGGCGGCGAGGAGGGCAGCGTCGTCGGCCTCCGGTGCGGCCAGCCGCAGGTTCTCGCGGAGCGACGAGGCGAAGACGTACGGGTCGTCGTCGACCAGGCCGACGTGCCGGCGAAGCTGGTGGGAGCCGATCCGCTGGGCGTCGAGACCCCCGAGCCGGTAGGTGCCCCGGATCGGGGCGAGGTGGCGGACCAGGGTCGCGGCCACCGTCGACTTGCCGGAGCCCGAGGGCCCCACGACGCCCAGCGCACGGCCCTGCGGTACGTCGACGTCGAGGTCGCTGACGACCACGCGGTCCGTCCAGCCGAGGGCAACCTGCTCGAGGCGCACGTCGAACGGGTCGGTCGGCGCCACGGGCACGACGGGCTCGGTGACGGCAGGGGGAAGCTCCTCGAGGGCAGCAAGCCGCGCACGCGCGGCACGGGTGCGCACCGCCGTCGAGGCGCTGTCCGGCAGGGTGGCGAGCACGTCGTGCATCGCGAGCGGCAGCAGCACCAGCATCGCCGTCATCGGACCTGACACCGCGCCGACGGCGAGGGCGGGGGCCGCCAGCCACGCGGTGCCGGCGACGGCCAGGCCGGTGAGCACCAGCAGCAGCGCCCTCGCCGCGGCCTGCGAGCGGGCACTGCGCCGGGCCGCAGTCACGAGCCGGCCACCGATCTGCCCGGTGCGCGCGACGGCGTCGTCGTCGACTCCCCAGAGCACCAGCTGACGGGCTGACTGGAGGGTGGCGACGATCTCGGCGGAGAGCGTGGCCCGCTCGGCGACGAACGACGACTCCGCCTGCCGTGAGCCCCGCCACGCGAGTGCGAACGCGGCGGCGCCGCCCCCGAACGCCAGGCCGGCGACGGGCTGCGCGGCGGCCGGGTGCACCAGCAGCGCGACGAGCGTGGCCAGCACGGCCGTGCCGGCTGCGGCGAGCACGGGCTGCCGGACCCGAAGCTGCTCGTCGAGCTGGGCGTCCACGTCGTCGACGACCGCGCTCAGCAGGTCGCCGCGGTGGCGGCCGAGGCGGGCCGGCGAGAGCGGTACCAGGACGTCGTACACGTGGGCACGGGTCTCGGCGAGCAGTCGAAGCGCGGCATCGTGCGAGACCAGCCGCTCGGCGTACCGCAGCGCGGGTCGCGCGAGACCGAACGTGCGGACGCCGACGATCGCGACCATGAGCATCAGGACCGGCGGGTGCTGCGCGGACCTGGCGATCAGCCACCCGGCCGTCGCGGTCAGGGCGACCCCGGACACCGACGCACTCGTCGCGAGGGCGGCACCGAGGGCGAGCCGTCGCCTCCCGCTCGAGCGCCCGGTCGTCGGGTCCGTCGAGACGCTCTGGTCGACCTCCGTGCGCTGCTCGCCAGCGGGCTGCGTGGTGACCTCGAGGTGCGGCTCGACCGACGTGTCCGGAACGTCCGGTGCGGACAGGGCGATCACGTGGTCGGCCGCGCCGACGACCGCGGGGCGATGGGCCACGACGACGACGGTGGCGTGCTGGGCGAGCCGCGTGAGCGTCGCCAGCATCACCTGCTCCGTCTCGGCGTCGAGGTGGGCCGTGGGCTCGTCCAGGACGACGTAGGGCCGGTCGGCGACCAGCACCCGTGCCAGCGCCAGGCGGGCCCGCTGTCCCGCGGAGAGGCCGGCGCCGTCCTCGCCGAGGGGTGTCTCGATGCCCAGCGGCAGGCCGGCGACCACCTCCTGGAGCGCGACGTCCGCCAGCGAGCGCCAGAGCTCCCTGTCCTCGGCGCCGGGGCGGCCGATGCGCAGGTTGTCCGCGATGGTGCCGGCGGTCAGCCAGGGTGTCTGCGGCACCTGCGCGACGAGGTGGCGCC
Organism: Marmoricola sp. URHA0025 HA25; assembly: GCF_054059435.1. NCBI lineage: Bacteria > Bacillati > Actinomycetota > Actinomycetes > Propionibacteriales > Nocardioidaceae > Marmoricola > Marmoricola sp. URHA0025 HA25. Next base: position 2,614,323 of record NZ_JBSSCD010000001.1, on the reverse strand, counting down.
ACTCAGCGGGATCCACCGGCTCACCTGCGAGCGTGATGTCGCCGTGATCGGCCGGCAGCTCGCCGAGCAGCGCCTGGAGCAGCGTGGACTTGCCCGACCCGGAGGGCCCGACGATCGCGGTCAGGCCCGGTGCCGGGATCGTCGCGTCGGGCAGCACCAGTGCCGGCCGGGTGCCGTCGGGGTAGCCCACGACGAGGTCGCGGATGTGCAGGGGCACCGGGTCGACGCGGGTCTCGAGACGGGTCGCGCCCTCCCTCGCGAGCTCGGGTGTGCGCCGACCCTCCTCGACCTGCGCGCCTGATCCTGGCCCTGGCGTGCCCGGGCTCGGGGCGCCTGCCTCCTCGAGCAGGTCCTGGACCGCGACCAGGGTCGCGACACCCTCTGACGCGGAGTGGAACTCTGCCCCGACCCGCCGCAACGGCCAGTAGGCCTCGGGGGCGAGCAGCAGCACGACGAGTGCCGTGCGCAGGTCGAGCCCGCCGGTGGCCAGGCGCAGGCCGACGCTGACGGCGACGAGTGCGACCGACAGGGTGGCGATCAGCTCGAGGGCACCGCTCGACGCGAACGCCAGCTTGAGCGTGTCGAGCGTGGTCCTGCGGTACCGGTCGGTGACTGCCCGGATCCTGCTCGACTGTGCCTCTGCCCGGTTGTGCGTGACCAGCGTGGGCAGTCCACGGACGACGTCGACGAAGTGGCCGGCCAGGCGGGAGAGCGCGCGATACTGCCGATCGGCCCGGTCCCGGGTCGCCATCCCGATGAGGACGGCGAAGACCGGCACGAGCGGAAGGGTGGTCAGGACGATCACCCCGGCCCAGAGGTCCTGGCTGAAGATCAGTCCGACGGTCAGGGGCGGCAGGACCGCGGCCACCACGAGCGTCGGCACGAAGCGGGTGAGGTAGGGCTCCACCGCGGCGACGCCGCGGGTCGCGAGCAGGCCGAGCTCGCCGCTCCGGTGCCGGGACAGGCCGACTGCTCCGAGGTCGATGGCGGCGCGGAGCACCTGCGTGCGCAGGCTCCTGGACACCTGACCTGCCGCGCGGGCGGCGGCGGCATCGGCGTACGCGCCGACCGCGGCACGGGCGAACGCCGTACCGACGACCGACAGGGCCGCGGCGTGCCAGCCGCCCCCGTCGGCAGAGCTCAGCAGCTGCGCCACGAGGGCCGCGACGGCGAAGGCCTGCGCGGTGACCAGAGCGCCGCCCAGCACCCCGCCGAGGACCACCCCGGCCAGGGCGGACCTGGCCGGGGCGAGCAACGGCAGCACCCGTGGGTCGACCGGCTTCATCGCGGCGCCGTCAGCGGGCGCTGACCGGCACCTGGGCCGGGTCGATCGCCGGGATGTGGTGGGTGGCGATCCGCTTGCGGAACACCCAGTACGTCCAGCCCTGGTAGACCAGGACGACGGGCGTGAAGATCACCGCGACCCAGGTCATCACCGTCAGCGTGTAGCCGGTCGCGGACGCGTTGGACGTGGTCAGCGAGAAGCCGCTGCTGGTGGTCGAGGGCATCACGTCCGGGAACAGCGCGAAGAACAGACCGGCAACCGCGAGCGCGATCGTGACGAAGGTGCCGACGAAGGCCCAGCCCTCACGCCCCTTCCAGGCGGCGTAGATCCCGCTGACCAGGGCGAGAGCGGCGAGCACGAACGCGACGGCGGAGGACGCCGACCCCGTCTTGGCCTGCGTCCACACCAGGAACGCGACAGCCACGACGGCGGCGGCCAGCCCGAGCTGCACGGAGAGCGCCCGGGCGCGGTGCCGGATGTCACCGTCGGTCTTCAGGGCGATGAACATCGCGCCGTGGGTCGCGAACAGCAGCAGCGTGACGACGCCACCGAGCAGGCCGTAGGGGTTCAGCAGGGTGAACAGGTTGCCGGTGAACTCCTTGTGCGCGTCGATCGGTACGCCGGCGACGATGTTGGCGAACGCAACGCCCCAGAGCAGCGCAGGGACGAACGAGCCGATGGTCAGGCTCAGGTCCCAATTGCGGCGCCACGCGTCGTCGTCCTGCTTCGCCCGGTACTCGAAGGCGAGGTTGCGCACGATCAGCGCGAGCAGGATCAGCAGCAGCGGCAGGTAGAACCCGCTGAACAGGGTGGCGTACCACTCGGGGAAGGCGGCGAACGTCGCACCTCCTGCGACCAGGACCCAGACCTCGTTGCCGTCCCAGACCGGGCCGACGGTGTTGTAGAGGACCCGGCGCTCGGTGTCGTCCTTGGCGATGACCGGCAGCAGCATGCCGACGCCGAAGTCGAATCCCTCCAGGGTGAAGTAGCCGATCCAGAGGACGGCGATGAGTGCGAACCAGACGGTCGTGAGCTCCATGGTCTGCTCCTAGTAGGCGAACGCGAGCGGGCGGTCGTCGTCGGCGTCGGCGGGGTCGGGTGGCTCCTCGTAGGCCGGGGCGCCGAGCTTGATGTAGCGCCACATCAGCCCGAACTCGACGACGGCGAGCACGGCGTACAGGAGGGTGAGGGCGATGATCGAGACCCAGGCCTCGAAGACCGAGACGCCCGGCGAGACCGCCTGCTGGGTGGTCATCAGTCCGAAGACGGCCCAGGGCTGGCGGCCCATCTCGGTGAACAACCACCCCCAGGAGTTGGCGAGCACCATCGCGATCGGCAACACGATCGCGAGCCGTGGCCACCAGACGCCCAGGGGTCTGCCGCCGTTGCGGGTGATCAGCAGGATCAGCGCGGCACCGGCCGCGGCGAAGACGCCCAGCCCGATCATGAAGCGGAAGGACCAGTACGTGACCGGGATGATCGGCGTGTAGTCGCCGGGGCTGTAGTACTTGGCCCCCGGGTTCCTTGCCGTACCTGGCCTTGTACTGGTCGCGGAGCTGGTTGATGCCGTCGACCTTGCCGTTGGTGGAGCCCGTGGCGAGGAAGGACAGCAGGTGCGGCACAGTGACCGAGAACTTCTCCTGCTTCCCGTCGGGCGTGCCCCAGGTGAAGATCGAGAACGACGCGGGCTTCGACGTGTCGTAGAGCGCCTCCGCGGCAGCCATCTTCATCGGCTGCACCTCGGTCATGATCTTGCCCTGGATGTCGCCGCTGATCGCGACGCCGAGACCCGCGAACAGGGTGATGGCGGCGCCGATCCTGACGGCCTTCAGGTAGAGCGGTGCGTCGCTCTCGTTGCTGACCGCACGACGCTCCTTGAGGTGCAGGTACGCCGCGACGCCGAGCACGAAGGCGCCTCCGGTCATGTACGCCGACATCACCACGTGCGGGAACGTCACCAGCTGGACCTTGTTGAACATCACCGCCCAGAAGTCGGTGAGCTCGGCGCGGCCGGTCTTGGCGTCGTACTTGTAGCCGACCGGGTGCTGCATCCAGGAGTTCGCGGCGAGGATGAAGTAGGAGGAGAACAGGGTGCCGATGTGCACCGCCCAGATCGTCGCCGCGTGGACGTTCCTCGGCAGCTTCCCCCACCCGAAGATCCACAGTCCCAGGAACGTCGACTCGAGGAAGAACGCGAGCAGCCCCTCGATCGCCAGCGGTGCTCCGAAGATGTCGCCGACGAAGCGTGAGTAGTCCGACCAGTTCATGCCGAACTGGAACTCCTGGACGATTCCGGTGACCACGCCGATCGCGAAGTTGATCAGGAACAGCTTCCCGAAGAACTTGGTCAGCCGGAGGTACTCCTCCCTCCCTGTGCGCACCCAGGCGGTCTGGAAGGCCGCGACGATCGCGCTGGTGCCGATGGTGATCGGCACGAAGAGGAAGTGGTAGACCGTGATGATTCCGAACTGCCAGCGGGCGATGTCCGTGACATCCATGGGGGGTGCTCCCGTCGAGACAATGATCTCCTACACAACGTAGTAGATAGTACTCGACGCCCGCGGTGCCGCGGAGGGGACAAGGTCCCCGGCGTGCGGGACAGTGGTCACATGGACATCGGAGAGCTCTTGAGTGATGCGCTCGGTCGCGTGCGGGACGACGTCCCCGGAGTGGTCGGCGGCCTCGACGCCGACCAGCTGGCCTGGCGCCCCGACGAGGGATCGAACTCGATCGCCTGGCTGGTGTGGCACCTCACGCGCGTCGAGGACGACCACATCGCCGAGGTCGCCGGCACCGAGCAGGTGTGGACCGCCGACGGCTGGTACGACCGGTTCGGGCTGCCGTTCCCGCCGGAGGTGCACGGCTGGGGCCAGAGCGCCGACGAGGTCGCCCGCGTGCGGGTCGAGCGCGACCTCCTCGTCGGCTACCACGACGCCACGGCCGCTCGCGCGGTCGAGTACGTCGGCAGCCTCTCGGCGCACGACCTGGACCGGATCGTCGACGAGCGCTGGGACCCGCCGGTGACCCTCGGCGTCCGGCTGGTCAGCGTGGTCAACGACGCGACCCAGCACCTCGGCCAGGCGGCGTACCTGCGGGGACTGCTCGACCGCGGGCACGCCGCCGGAGGCTGAGGACTCCGTCTCCAGGGACCAGGGATCCCTCGAGCCGGCTCTACCGCGCGAGCGGGTGGCTGCCCCAGTCGGGCGCTTCGCTGGACTCGGACGCGTCTCCATGGGTGACCTGGACCAGGCCGCTGCCGTCCGGCCGGACGGAGTAGACGTTGCGGCCCAGCGCGTCGTCGCCGTTGCCGAAGACGACCCGGGTGCCGTCGGGTGACCACCGTGGGTCGAAGCAGCCGCCTGCGTTCGGGTCGCTGTTCAATCCGCCGCACCCGAAGGCCGGGTGGGCCGGGATCTCGCGCAGCCCGGTGCCGTCGGCGTGCACGATCCACATCGAGCTGTGCACGTCGGGTGTCACGTGCCGCGAGAACACGATGTCGTTGCCCTGCGGGGACCAACCGGCGGAGCAGCACGTCACGCCGGCCGGAGCGATCCGGCGCTCGTGGCTGCCGTCACTTGCCACGACGAACAGGCCGAGGTTGTTGCCGTCTCCGTCGCTGCGGATGAACAGCAGGCTCTTGCCGTTCGGCGAGTACGCGGCCGGCGTGTCGTCCCCGAACGGGTTCGACGTCACCATGCGCAGGTCCTGTCCGTCGGAGATGCGGATGGTGTAGATCCCGTTGCGGCTCGGGTCGTCGTCGCTCCAGCTCTCGCAGGCCAGCCGTTCGGCGTCGGGCGTCCAGAGGTAGCACGCCGTGGTCAGGGTCGGGTCGGGCCCGGGGATCTCCCGGTAGTCGCCGGTGTCTGGATCGATGATCGTCGCGCCGTCGGCGCCGGAGAGCGGTGTCCCGCAGGTGGCGATCAGGCTGCTGTCCGGCGACCAGTGCGGACACTCGGTCGCGAACGGCACCACCTGGTGCTCGTTGGTGCCGTCCGGGTTGACGGTGTACAGCACGGTGTCGTCCAGGGACGGGTCGTACCGGGCGAAGAGGATCTCTCCGCTCGGACGACTCGGGTTCGCAGTCGCCGCGAGCGGGATGAGTGCCGGGAGCGCTGCCGTGAAGGCGACTCCGAGGGCGAGCAGGATCCGTGTCTTCATTTGCTCTCCTTGGTCCGGATGCGCTTCATGGCGAAACACATGCATCGACCCTTCGTACGGTGCTCCTCCGGCGGCGCGCGGGAATCCGTGCCAGCCCTGAACTTCGGGCCGGGCGGTCGCGGACGACCGGCCAGGTCCGCGAGCCGGCGACGTCGGGCGGCTCGCCGACTCCTGCCTACTACGTCAGGTAGTATCTGGGCGTGGCCCGCTCCAACCTCGGTGATCTCGAGCGCAGCGTCCTGGAGACGCTGTGGGGCGCCGGCGACGGCTGGCTGACCGTGCGCGAGGTGCACGAGGTGCTCGCGAAGGATCGCGACCTCGCCTACACGACCGTGATGACCGTGCTCGACCGGATGGCCCGCAAGCAGATCGTAGAGCGCGAGCGCGAGGGCCGCGCATGGCGGTACCGGCCGACGCAGAGCCGCGGCGCGATGACCGCCGAGGTGATGCGACAGGCGCTGGGGGAGTTCGCCGAGGAGACCAACAAGCGCGACCGGGAGGCTGCGCTGGTCGCCTTCGTCGGCGAGGCGAGCGCCGCTGACCGCCGGGCCCTGCGCGACGCGCTCGCCGAGCTGGAGCGCCGCTCCAAGTCATGACGACGGCGGTGCTGGCGGCGCTGGCGATCGTGCTCGCCGGCCCGGTGCCGTGGGCCCTCACGCACCTCCCCGGCCTCCGGCGCACGCCGCGTGCGGCGATGGTGCTCTGGCAGTCGGTCGCGCTCGCCGGAGTTCTGGCCGCTCTGGGTGCCGGGCTGTCGCTGGTGACCTCGCGGCTCGACGACGACAGCTCGGTCCTCGCGTACGCCGTCACGGCTCTCCCGCTCGCCCTCACCGGCCTGGTGCTCGCCCGGCTGCTGCTCTCCGGCCACCGCGTCGGCACCGACCTGCGCGGCCTGCGCCGGCGGCACCGGCAGCTGGTCGACCTGCTGGCCGAGGACCGCGGCGGCGTCCGTGTGCTCGAGCACGCGGCGCCCACGGCGTACTGCCTGCCCGGGCTGCGCTCGCGGGTGGTGGTGAGCACCGGGACGGTGCAGTCGCTCGCTCCCGGCGAGCTCGCCGCTGTGCTCGCGCACGAGCGCGCCCACGTGCGGGCGCGGCACGACCTCGTGCTCGAGGCCTTCACGGTGCTCCAGCGGGCCTTCCCTGCCGTGGTCACGTCGAAGCAGGCGCTCGAGGAGGTCCGGCTGCTGGTCGAGGTGCTGGCGGACCGTGCCGCTCGCCGACGGCACGGAGCGAAGCCGCTCGTCAGCGCCTTCCAGGCGCTGGCCGCAGGAGGCGCAACCGCAGCACCGGAGTCGGCGCTCGCTGCTTCGGGCACGGGCCTGCGGGCTCGCCTGGATCTGCTGCTCGACGAGGCCCGGCATCCGGTCCAGGCGGTGGTGGTGCTGCTGATCGCCGCAGGCGTGCTCGTCCTCCCGACGCTGCTCGTCGTGCTGCCGTGGCTCCACGGCCTCGCCGGCGGCTGACCGGCTTCGCAGAGCCCCGCGACACGAAACCGCCGCGCGGCGTGTGACGCATGGGACCTGTGGGGAAATCCCGTACATTGCGGAGCATGGCGACCCGTACGTCTTCCCCGCCGGCGTCGCGTAGCAGGAGCACGTCTCGCAAGGGCGGCTCGAGCTCGCGGTCCCGGTCGTCGGGAAGCTCCACGACGAGCAGGCGCAAGCCTGCCCGCAAGCCGACGAAGGCCAAGCGCCCGGCACCGCGCGCGGTGCGCAACGGGCCGGGACCGGTCTCGCGGACCTTCGGGGCGCTCGGCCGCGGCGTCTCCGGGGTGTGGTTGGGCGTCGCCGGGGGAGTGGGCGCGGGAGCGCGTCGGATCGGCCAGGGCGCCCGCGACCTCGAGCCGGAGCACCGCCGTGACGGCGCCGGGCTGTTCCTCGTCGCCCTCGCGGTCGTCGTGGCCGCGTCCGTGTGGTGGCAGCTGCCGGGGTCGATCTTCGCCGGCACCCGCGCCGTCGTGGCCGGCTCGGTCGGCCTGCTCGCGTGGTTCGTCCCGCTGATGCTGTGCTACGTCGCGTGGCGCAACCTGCGCGACCCCGACGCCAACGGCCCCGCCGGAAGGCAGATCGTCGGCTGGGCCGCGCTGCTCTTCGGCACGCTCGGCATCATCCACATCGCCAACGGCTCGCCGAAGCCCGAGCTCGGCGACACCACCAAGCTCCAGCAGGCGGGTGGCGCACTCGGGTTCGTCGTCGCCAAGCTGCTCACCGACCTGCTGCACACCGGGTACGTCGTGGTGCCGTTGCTGGTGCTGCTCGCGCTGTTCGGCGTGCTCGTGGTCACCGCCACGCCGGTCTACCAGGTGCCGGCCCGGCTCCGGCACGCGCGCGACCGCCTCCTCGGGCGCCACGTCGAGGAGGAGCCCGTCGAGGAGACCACCGCCACGAAGCGGCGCCGTCGCCGGGCGCTCGACGACCTCGACCCCGAGATGGGCGACCCGGCGTACGACACGCCGCTCCTGGAGGGCCGTGAGCTCACCAAGCGGGGCAAGTCCGTGCCCGACCCGGAGCCGGAGGAGGAGAAGGCAGAGCTCGAGCCGCCCCCGCACACGCCATTGCCGGCCCGCGTCGAGCAGCTGAGCCTGTCCGGCGACATCGCCTACTCGCTGCCGGAGAACGACATCCTCAAGCCGGGCAGTGCGCACAAGGCGCGCACGAAGGCCTCCGACGAGATCGTCGAGCGCCTCATGCAGGTCTTCGAGGAGTTCGAGATCGACGCGCAGGTGACCGGCTACACCCGCGGCCCGACCGTCACGCGGTACGTCGTCGAGCTCGGTCCCGCGGTGAAGGTCGAGAAGATCACCAACATCGCGAAGAACATCTCCTACGCCGTCGCCTCGGCAGACGTGCGGATCCTGTCGCCGATCCCGGGCAAGTCCGCGGTCGGCATCGAGATCCCGAACGTCGACAAGGAGATCGTCTCGCTGGGTGACGTGCTGCGGTCCAACACCGCGCGCGGTGACCACCACCCGATGGTGGCCGGGCTCGGCAAGGACGTCGAGGGCGGGTTCGTGGTCGCCAACCTCGCCAAGATGCCGCACCTGCTGGTCGCCGGCGCCACCGGATCGGGAAAGTCGAGCTTCATCAACTCGATGATCACCTCGGTGCTGATGCGGGCGACGCCCGACGAGGTGCGGATGATCCTGGTCGACCCGAAGCGGGTCGAGCTCAACGCCTACGAGGGCATCCCGCACCTGATCACGCCGATCATCACCAACCCGAAGAAGGCCGCCGAGGCGCTGCAGTGGGTCGTGCGCGAGATGGACATGCGCTACGACGACCTCGCCAACTTCGGCTTCCGGCACATCGACGACTTCAACAAGGCGGTGCGGGCCGGCAAGGTCAAGGTGCCACCCGGCAGCGAGCGTCAGCTGTCTGCGTACCCCTACCTGCTGGTGGTCGTCGACGAGCTCGCCGACCTGATGATGATCGCCCCGCGCGACGTCGAGGACTCGATCGTCCGGATCACCCAGCTGGCCCGAGCGGCCGGCATCCACCTGGTGCTCGCCACCCAGCGACCGTCGGTCGACGTGGTCACCGGCCTGATCAAGGCCAACGTGCCGTCGCGGCTGGCGTTCGCCACCTCCAGCCTCGCCGACAGCCGGGTCATCCTCGACCAGCCGGGCGCGGAGAAGCTGGTCGGCCAGGGAGACGGGCTGTTCCTGCCGATGGGGGCGTCGAAGGCGGCCCGGATCCAGGGCAGCTGGGTGACCGAGGCGGAGATCCACCAGGTCGTGCAGCGGTGCAAGGACCAGCTCGAGCCGTCGTACCGCGAGGACGTCACCGCGCCCCAGCAGTCCAGGCGCGAGCTCGACGACGACATCGGCGACGACCTCGACCTGGTGATCCAGGCCGTCGAGCTGGTCGTGTCGACCCAGTTCGGCTCCACCTCGATGCTGCAGCGCAAGCTGCGCGTCGGCTTCGCCAAGGCGGGGCGATTGATGGACATCCTCGAGAGCCGGGGCGTGGTCGGCCCCAGCGAGGGTTCCAAGGCTCGGGACGTGCTGGTCAAGCCAGACGACATCGACGCGGTCGTCGCGACCCTCCAGGGGGAGCTGTGACGTCAAGGACCACTTCAGGCGCCCATGCGGAGGAGCGCACCGGCATCGACGAGGCCGTCGTCGTGATCCGCCGCAACGTGTGGCTCAGCGGCGTCGTCGCCGGCCTGGCCGCGGTGATCGGCCTGGGCTACCTCCTTCGTGGGCACGGACTGCTCGACACGCTGGCCGGGCTGGTGCTGCTCCTCGTGGCGGCTCTGCACGTGGTCGTGCTCGCGTCCGCGCGCGTCCCGGTGCTCGTCGCGGACGAGCACGGCATCCGGCTGCGGGTGGGCCTCACCTGGCGCGGACTGCCGTGGGGATCGCTGCGCCAGGTCGTCGTCGAGCACGCCGACAACCCGCTGCGCGAGGGCCGGCTGGTCGTCGTACCGCGCGACCCGCGATCGTCCATGGACTACCTGACCGTGCTCGGCAGGCTCAACCTGCGCTGGAACGAGCTCTGGTACGGCGCCGCGCTCAGCGTGCCGCTCGGTCTCACCACGACCACCGACAGCACCGACCTCGGCGGTGACCTCTCCGCCCTGGCCGACGGCCGCACCGACGTGGTGCACCTCCGCGGGCGCCAGCTCGCGCAGCTCGACGAGGTGGTGGCTCCGCCAAGACCCGAGGTCGAGCCGGAGGCCGCTTTCGAGCTGCCCCCACCACCTGAGGACGACCTCGACGACGAGCTTTCCGGGGACGGTCAGGGGGGACTCGAGGGCGCCGTCATGCCCGGCGAGGTCCACGGCGACGTCGAGACGACCGACGAGATCGTGCTGCCGGAGCCCGTCGACCCGGTGCGGCCACTGAGCCTGCCGGCGAGGGTCGAGGTCCGGCTGGACGATCCGGCGATCGGCCGCGAGTCGGGGCACGTCGTGCCCGCCCAGCGCCTGCCTGACCTGGAGGCTCCGCAGCCGCACCTCGACGAGCAGGAGGTCCCGGACCTCGTCCACGCCGAGGCCTGGGAGGACGTACCCGTCGAGATCGAGGTCGACGACCTCACCGTGCACGCCCCGCACGAGCCGGTCATCGGCGCGAAGATCGTGCACGCCCGCGAGATGCTCGACATGAGCATCGAGGAGCTCAGCGAGCGCACCCGGATCCGCCCGCACGTCCTGGAGGCCATCGAGGTCGACGACTTCGGACCCTGCGGCGGTGACTTCTACGCACGCGGCCACCTGACCACGATCAGCCGCGTCCTGGGCCTGACGCTCGAGCCGCTGATGAAGGAGTACGACGACCGGTACGCCGGCGGCCCCATCAACGCTCGTCGCGTCTTCGAAGCGGAGCTGGCCACCGGGATGAGCAGTGGGATGCGCGCCACCCGGGGCGGTCCGCAGTGGACGATGCTGATCGGCGCGGTGCTCTGCCTCGCGCTCGTGTGGGGCGTCGCCCGGCTCCTCTCCGGCGATCCCAGCCAGGTCGCGGTGCCTCCGGCCGGCGGCGGTGAGTCGGCCGGCCTGGCCGCCCATCAGCAGCCGATCACCTCACCGCTGATGAAGACCACCCCGATGACCGTGACCGCCGCCCACGCGGGTGCGCACGTCGCGGTCAAGGACCGCACCGGACGTGTGCTCTGGTCAGGCGACCTCCCGATGACCCACCACCGCAAGATCGTCGGACTGGCACCGTTCAAGGTCGAGACCGACAACGGCGGCGCGATCGAGGTGACCGTCGACGGCGACGCGATGGGCACCGTCGGCGTCGCGGGCAAGGCCGGCTCGAAGCGCTTCGGCTGATGCTCAGTAGCCGCCGGGAGGCGGCACCATCTCCGCACGCACACCGAGCAGCCTGATCGGCCGGTCGTCCCCGAGGCCCCGGAGCAGGTCGAGCGCCGTGCGCGCGACCTCGTCGGCATCGGTCGTCGGCTCGTCGAGCTTGCGGCTTCGCTGGACGGTGAAGAACGGAGCGAACCGCACCTTGAGGTGCACGCGTGCGCACGGCCGGCCCTCGCGCCCGATGTCCTCGACGACCTGGACGGACAGGTCCCCGAGCGCGGCCGCGATCTCCTCGGGTGACGTGAGGTCGCGCTGGTAGGTGGTCTCCCGGCCGTGCGCCCGCGGCACCCAGGGCGTGTCGTCGACGGTCGCGCGACCGCCTCCGCGCCCGAGCCGGCCGTAGTGCGGGCCCATGGTCGGCCCGAACTCCGCCACCAGCAGATCGGGATCGGCCGCGGCGAGCTCGGCCACCGTGCCGATCCCGTGCCGTGCGAGCCGTGCGGCGACCCGTGATCCGACGCCCCAGAGCGCGGTCGTGGGGCGTTCGCCCATCACCGGCAGCCAGGTCTCGCGAGTGAGCATCGAGACGCCGCGCGGCTTGCCGAAGTCGGTGGCGATCTTGGCGCGGGTGGTGGTGTCGCCGATGCCGACCGAGCAGTGCAGCCCCGTGGCGGCGAGCACGTCGGCCCGGATCTGCCGGGCGAGCCCCTCCGGGTCGTCGGTCTCGACGCCCACGAACGCCTCGTCCCACCCGAGGACCTCGACGGTCGCGCCGGGCACCGACTTCAGGGTGGCCATCACCTCGGCCGACGCGGCCTCGTACACCGGCCGGTCGACGGGGAGGAAGACCGCGTCGGGACAGCGGCGTACGGCGGTCTTGAGGGGCATGCCGGAGCGGATGCCGTACTCGCGAGCCGCGTACGACGCCGTCGACACGACTGCGCGCTCGGTCGGGTCGCCGCGGCCGCCGACGACCACCGGCAGACCGGCGAGCTCCGGGCGCCTGAGCACCTCGACGGCGGCGAGGAACTCGTCGAGGTCGACGTGGAGCACCCAGGAGGTCACAGGCCCAGCGTGGCCCACGCGCTCAGTCGGTGCGAGGCTGCGGCTTGAACCGGCGGACCTCCTGCGGCCAGCCGCACGCCTCGGCGACCTTGCCCGCCCAGAGCTTCGCGGCCTCGTCGTCGGCGACGTCCACCAGCGCGAAGCCGCCGAGGTACTCCTTGGTCTCGACGTACGGCCCGTCCGAGATCGCCACCACGCCACTGGTGGGGTCCGCGCTGTAGATGAGGGCTCCCTCGTCGGGCTCCTCCAGCCCGCCGGAGAAGACGTAGACCCCGGCGGCCTTCATCTCGTTCATCACGGCCATCGCGAGCGGTCCGCGCCCGCGGAACCACTCCTCGGTGTGGTCGCCGACCCACTGCTGGTTGAAGTAGATGAGGTACTCGGGCATGAGCGCTCCTTCTCGTGGTGCAGACCCCGGTGGCCCGCTCCCACCTGTGCCACGAACGGCGACAGGCGAATACGACAGGGTGGTCCGGGGAAGTCAAGCATCAGCCGCGCCAGGTGTAGCGGTGCTCCGGCCGGCCGGTCGAGCCGTAGCGCAGGCGCAGGTCGACCCGGCCGGCGGACACCAGGTCGGCGAGGTACCGCTGGGCGGTGGCCCTGGAGACGCCGGTCGCGTCGGCGACCTGCTGCGCGGTGAGCGCGTCGTCCGCCGCCTGGAGGGCGTCCCGGACGGCCTCGGCCGTCACTGCCGAGCGACCCTTCGGCATCGCCCCGGCGGGCGAGTCGCCCTCGCGCAGGACGGCAAGTGCGCGGTCGACGGCCCGCTGGTCCGCCTGCCCGGACTCCAGCGTTGCCCAGAAACGGCGGAAGGCCGCGAGCCTCCCGACGAGGACCGCCGGCCCGAACGGCTTCAGCACGACGTTGACGGCCCCGCGGGCGACCGCGCGCCGGATCACCCCGGCATCGGTCTCCGCGCTGATCAGCATGACGGCGGCGTCAAGGCGCCCGATCAGCGAGGTGCCGCGCTCGTCGGGGAGGTACTCGTCGAGCAGCACGAGGTCGGGGTGCTCGGCAGCAGCGATCGCCAGGGCATCCGCGGCGGTGTGCGCCACGCCGAGGACCTCCATCCCCTCGACTCCTGCCACGAGGTCGGCGTGCAACCGAGCCACCCGGAAGTCGTCCTCGACGACGAGCACCCGGATCACGGGGTCATCTCCTTCGCCGTCGCGCCGATCACGCCCCGCAGCCTCGCTTCGAACACCGCGCCGTGCGACGCCGGGGGAGGACCGCCGGGGTCGATCAGCACGATGTCGCCGCCGCCGGAGCGGGCGGTGTGCCGCGCCAGGGAGAGCCCGAGCCCGTGTCCGGCGGCCTCGTCCGGCCTGCTGGTCCATCCGTGGTCGAAGACCGATTCGGCCGCGTCGGCAGGTACGCCGTCCCCGGTGTCGCGCACGTGGACGACCAGGTCCTCCTCGTCGGACAGGAGCGTCACCTCGACGCGGGCCGGCTCCCGGACGCCGGTCGCGGCGGCGCGCACCGCGTTGTCGAGGAGGTTGGCGACCACCGTCACGGTGTCGAGCGGCCGGACGAGGCGTCCGGCGACGAAGCTCTCGGGGGTCACCTCGAAGGTCACGCCCGACTCCGACGCGGCGGCTGCCTTGGCGGCCAGGACGCCGGCGAGGTAGGGGTCGTCGACGCCGGCCACCCAGGTCGTCGTACCGGAGAGCTCCTCGAGGTATGCGAGCGCCTCGGAGACGTGGCCCCGGTGCAGCAGCCCGGCGAGCGCGTGCAGGCGGTTGGTGTGCTCGTGCGCCTGCGCCCGCAGCGCATCGGTGAGCGCTCGCGTCGCCTCGAGCTCGCGGGCCAGCGTGTCCAGGTCGCTCCGGTCGCGCAGGATCAGCACCTCGCCGAGGTCGCGGCCGTCGCGCTGCACCGGGAGACGGGTGGCGAGGACGGCTCGGTCCGCGACGATCCGGAGCGCGCCGCGGGGTGCCGGCCGGCGGGTCATCAGCTCGACCACGGCCGGGTCGACGGCCGCCGGGTCCAGGGCCTCGCCGCGGCGCGGCACCGAGCCGAGCAGCCGGACGGCCTGGGGGTTCGTGACGGTGACCCGTCCGGAGTTGTCGACCGCGAGGATGCCGTCGGTGACGCCGTGCAGCACCGCCTCGTGCTCGCGGACCAGGTCGGCCATCTGCTCGGGCTCGAGGCCGAGCGTCGTGCGCCGGAGCCGGCGGCCCATGCTGATCGCCCCGATGATCCCGAGGGCGAGCGGGACCAGCGCGATCAGGCCGAGCGTGACCGCCAGCGCCCGGGTCTTCTGGTCGATCGCCGCGATCTCGATCCCGACGCTCACCTCGCCGACGACGGCCCCGCTGTCGTCCCGCAGTGGCACCTTGCCGCGTGCGGACCGGCCCAGGGTGCCGCGCTCCACGGTGACGACGTCGTGGCCGGAGAGCGCTTCCTCCGGACTCGTCGACACGCGCTCGCCGATGCGCGCGCGGGTCGGGTGGCTGAACCGGATGCCGCGGTCGTCGGTGACGACCACGTAGAGCGCGCCAGTGGCCCGGCGTACCGCCTCGGCCTCCTGCTCGACCGGACCCTCGGGCGCCGGGCTCGACCCCGTGACGGCGGCCGGAAGCCCCGGGAGTTGCGCGACCGAACGGGCGATCGCGAGCGCCCGCTGCTCGTACTGCTCGGTCAGATCGCGACGCAGGACGACGACTGCAGCGGCGGTCCCGAGCAGCACCACGAGGCTCAGCAGCAGCGCGGTGAGCACCGCGATCCGGGAGCCGAGCCGGAGCCGCGGTCGCCGCGTCGCGGGGACGCGATGAGGGCGTGGCACCCGCTCACGGTAGCCCGGCGACCGCCTTTCCAGACAGGCTGAGCAGAATGCGCAGAACGCAGGTTGTGCGCACTGCCGACGCAATGCGCGCAAGGGTAGTGACCCACGTCATAGCCACCTAGCGTCCCGGCCCATGACCCCACTCACCCCACCGGCGATCTCGCTGCGGGGAGCGACCAAGAGGTTCGCGACCCGCAGTGGTGCGCCGTTCACCGCCCTCACCGACGTCACCCTCGACGTCGCTGCCGGCGAGTTCGTCACGATCGTCGGACCGACCGGCTGCGGCAAGTCCACGACGCTGTCTCTGGTCTCGGGCCTGGAGCCCGCATCGGCGGGCACCGTCGAGGTGCACGGCCGGCCCGTCACCGGGATCCCCGAGGGCATCGGCTACATGTTCCAGACCGACGCGGTGCTGCCCTGGAAGAACGTCCTGGACAACGTCGCCCTCGGCCTGCGCTACCACAAGGTCGCCCGGTCCGAGGCGCACGCGAAGGCGCGCGACTGGATCAACCGGGTCGGCCTCGGCGGCTTCGAGGACCGCTACCCGCACCAGCTGTCCGGCGGCATGCGCAAGCGCGTGGCGATGGCGCAGTCGCTCATCGGCGAGCCCTCGATCCTGCTGCTCGACGAGCCCTTCGGCGCCCTTGACGTGCAGACCCGCGAGCACATGCAGGACGAGCTCCTCGAGCTCTGGTCGGGCACCGGCGCCGCGGTCGTCTTCATCACCCACGACCTGACCGAGGCGATCAGCCTGGCGGACCGGGTCGTGGTGATGACCGCCGGTCCGGGCACCGTCAAGGAAGCCGTGCCGATCGACCTGCCCCGCCCGCGCAAGGTCGAGGAGATCCGCCTCACCAACGACTTCATGGAGATCTACCGGCGCGTGTGGGACTCGCTGCGCGAAGAGGTCGAGATCACCCGAGCAAGAGGAGCAGCCAATGTCGCATGACCTGCTGGTGGCGGGCGAGGCCCGGCCGATCGATCCGAAGGCCGCACGCGGCCGCCTCGATCTCGGCAGACGTCGCGGGGGAAGTCGCTCACCGTGGGTGGTGACCGGCGTCCGGGTGCTCCTCGTGGCCGTCTGGCTCGGCAGCTGGGAGCTGGCGGCACGGACGGTCATCGACCCGTTCTTCTACTCCAAGCCGACGGCCATCTGGGACAAGCTGGTGACCTGGTTCCAGGACGGGACCTCGCACGGGTCCATCTGGTCGAACATGGGGGTCACCCTCGAGGAGGCGGTGCTCGGCTTCCTGATCGGCACCGTTGCCGGCGTCGTGCTCGGAGTCGTCCTCGGGCGCAGCCAGTTCCTCGCCGACGTACTGGCGCCCTTCATCAAGGGAGCCAACGCGATCCCGCGCATCGTGCTCGCCTCGCTGTTCGTGATCTGGTTCGGCCTCGGGATGTCCTCGAAGGTGGCGACCGCGTTCGTGCTCGTCTTCTTCGCCGTGTTCTTCAACGCGTTCCAGGGCGCCCGCGAGGTGGACAAGGTCCTCGTCGACAACGCCCGCATCCTCGGCGCCTCCCGGTGGGACCTGATGCGCTCCATCATCCTGCCGAGCGCGACCTCCTGGATCCTCGCGAGCATGCACGTCGCCTTCGGGTTCGCGCTGATCGGTGCGGTCGTCGGCGAGGTGGTCGGCGCCGACAAGGGCATGGGCCTGCTGATCAACCAGGCCCAGGGCAACTTCGACGCCGCCGGGATCTACGCCGGGATGGTCGTCGTCACCGTGCTCGCGCTCGGGGCGGAGTGGCTGATCACCCAGCTGGAGAAGCGACTGACGGCCTGGCGGCCGCCGTCGAACAGCCAGGCCGCCGGCATCTGATACCCAGCACGTCTCTCACCCCACCAGCGGGCACATCTGCCCACGAACAGGAGAAACCAATGTTGCGCACCACCACCGGACGGATCGCCGCGAGCGCCGTCGCCCTCACCCTGGCCGCCTCCATGGCCGCCTGCGGTCGGAGCAGCTCCGCCAGCTCCGACGACGACGCCAAGGGGACGCCGAAGGTCAGCATCATGGTCGGCGGCATCGACAAGGTGATCTACCTCCCGGCGATGCTCACCGAGCGCCTGGGCTACTTCAAGGACGCCGGTGTCGACGTCAGCCTCAAGACCGAGCCGTCCGGCGCGACCGCGGAGAACGTCCTGGTCGCCGGCAAGGTCGACGGCGTGGTCGGCTTCTACGACCACACTGTCACCCTCCAGGCCCAGGGCAAGTGCATCGAGAGCGTCGTGCAGTTCGCGAAGGTGCCCGGTGAGGCCGAGGTGGTCTCGACGAAGGCGGCCGGCGCGATCGGCGCGCCGACGGACTTCAAGGGCAAGAAGCTCGGCGTGACCTCCCCGGGCTCGTCGACGGACTACCTGACCCAGTACCTCGCGACCAAGCACGGCGTCGACACGAAGGACTACACGACCGTGACCGCGGGCGCCGGGTCGACGTTCCTGGCCGCGATCGACAACGGCGGCATCGACGCCGGCATGACCACCGACCCCACCATCGCCCAGGTGGTCAGCCAGGGGAAGGGCAAGGTGCTGCTGGACATGCGCACCGAGGAGGGCACCAAGGCGGCCCTCGGCGGGCTCTACCCGGCAGCCTCCATGTACATGGACTGCGACTACGTGAAGAACAATCCCGACACCGTGCAGAAGGTCGTGGACGCGTTCGTGAAGACGCTCGGGTGGATCCACACCCACAGTGCCGCTGACATCGCCGCGAAGATGCCGGCCGACTACGCCGGCGGCAACCCGGCTCTCTACGAGCAGGCGATCAAGGACTCCTCGCCGATGTTCACCACCGACGGCGTGATGCCGGAGGGCGGCCCGCAGACCGTGCTCGACGTGCTCGGCACGTTCAGCGACACGGTGAAGGCGAAGAAGGACGACATCGACCTGTCGAAGACCTACACCACCAAGTTCGCCCAGGCCGCGAGCTGATCCCCACCGTCCGGGCCCGTCTCGCGCATTTCGCGCGCGGCGGGCCCGGCCGTCATACTCGCTGCGTCATGACTTCAAGCCCCACGGCCACTCCTCGTCACACCGTCGCGATGGTGACGCTCGGCTGCGCCCGCAACGAGGTCGACTCCGAGGAGCTCGCCGGCCAGCTCGAGGCGGGCGGCTTCCTGCTCGTGGACGACCCCGCCGACGCCGAGACCGTCGTGGTCAACACCTGCGGCTTCGTCGAGGCCGCGAAGAAGGACTCCGTCGACACGCTCCTCGCGGCTGCCGACCTCAAGGACGACGGCACCACCCGCTCGGTCGTCGCGGTCGGATGCCTCGCCGAGCGGTACGGCGCCGAGCTCGCCACCTCGCTGCCCGAGGCCGACGCGGTGCTCGGGTTCGACGACTACCCCGACATCGCCGACCGGCTGCGGTCGATCCTCGCCGGCGAGAAGCACGCCGCGCACACCCCGAGCGACCGGCGGCTGCTGCTCCCGATCAGCCCCGTCGAGCGCGGCGGCGTCGACGTGACGATCCCCGGCCACTCCGTGCCGGTGGTTGAGCCTGTCGAAACCCTCGGCGCCGGCGGCCCTGCCACCGGCCCGCGATCGGTGCGACGTCGGCTGGACGGCGGCCCGATGGCGCCGCTCAAGCTCGCGTCCGGCTGCGACCGGCGCTGCACCTTCTGCGCGATCCCGAGCTTTCGCGGCTCCTTCGTCTCGAGGCGGCCCGGAGACGTGCTCTCCGAGGCGCGGTGGCTCGCGGAGCAGGGCGTCCGTGAGCTGTTCCTGGTCTCGGAGAACTCCACCTCCTACGGCAAGGACCTCGGCGACATCCGGCTCCTCGAGACCCTGCTGCCCGAGCTCGCCGGCATCGACGGAGTCACCCGTGTCCGGGTCTCCTACCTGCAGCCGGCCGAGACCCGGCCCGGCCTGGTCACCGCGATCGCGCAGACACCCGGCGTGGCGGCGTACTTCGACCTGTCCTTCCAGCACGCGTCCGCGCAACTGCTGCGCAGGATGCGCCGGTTCGGTGACCCGGACTCGTTCCTGGCGCTCCTGGCCGACGTGCGCAGCCAGGCGCCCGCCGCGGGGGTCCGGTCGAACTTCATCGTGGGCTTCCCCGGCGAGACCGAGACGGACTTCGAGACCTTGTGCGACTTCGTCGCCGAGGCCGGGCTCGACGCAATCGGGGTGTTCGGCTACTCCGACGAGGACGGCACCGAGGCCGCGTCGTACGCCGGGAAGCTGGCCGACGAGGTCATCGCCGAGCGCGTCGAGCGGCTCACCGGGCTGGCCGAGGAGGTGACCGCCCGCCGGGCAGAGGACCGGCTCGGGGAGCGGGTCGAGGTGCTCCTGGAGACCGTCGACGGCGAGCTGGTCGAGGGGCGAGCAGCCTGTCAGGGTCCGGAGGTGGACGGGTCCACGACGCTGACCACGCTGCCGGCCGGTGCCCGGGTGGGTGACATGATCGAAGCCGTCGTCATCGCCACGGAGGGTGTCGACCTGGTCGCGGACCCGATCCGGGGCCTGGCCGGCTGACCGAGAGGGAGCAGATGAGCGCGGAGCAGGACCCGTCGTCACCGCCCAGCAACTGGAACGTGCCGAACGCCCTCACCGCGCTGCGGATCGCGATGGTCCCGGTCTTCGGCTGGGCGCTCCTGCACGACGGTGGCGACAGCCACGGATGGCGCTGGCTCGCCTACGGTCTCTTCGTGGTCGCGATGGTGACCGACAAGATCGACGGTGACATCGCCCGGCGGCACAACCTGGTCACGAACTTCGGCAAGATCGCCGACCCGATCGCGGACAAGGCGATCACCGGCATGGCGTTCATCGGGCTCTCGGTGGTGGGGGAGCTCTGGTGGTGGGTGACGATCCTCGTGCTGGTGCGCGAGTGGTCGGTGACGTTCGCCCGGCTCTCGATCGCCCGTCAGGTGGTGATGGCGGCCCGGCAGAGCGGCAAGGTGAAGACGATGGCGCAGGCCCTCGCGCTCGGCGGCTTCGTCGCGCCGTTCAAGCACCTCTCAGGAGGCTGGGACGTGCCCGGTGACGTGGTGTGGTGGATCGCCGCGGTCCTGATGGGGATCGCGGTGGCGCTCACGGTGAGCTCCGGGCTGGAGTTCGCCCGCGACGTGGTCCGACAGCGGCGCACGGTCGAGGACCGGCAGCCCACCTGACCGACGGGGCAGGTCAGCGCTTGAAGCGCTCCTCGCGCTCGCGCCGCGCGCGTTCGGCGATCGCCCGGTAGTGCACGACGACGCGGTGCAGCTCCCGCGGGTCGACCTCCTTCGGGCCGAGCTCGACGATTCGTCCGTCGACGGCCTCGAGCCGGAGCCGCCAGCTGGGCTGCTCCGGGTCGCCGATCAGGTCGACCAGGTGCATCGGGTCCGCGAGGTTCACCACGTCGAGCTGTCCGCCGCGGTGGATGCGCAGCACCGAGCCCTTGAGCTCGACCGTCGTGATCGGCGCGGCCATGAGTGCGCCGCGGAAGATCACGGCAACGATCGCGCTCGCGGCCAGCCCGGCGATGGCGACCGGGGACTGGGACGTGATGGTGAGCACCAGTGAGGTCACGACGCCGGCCAGTGCCAGCACCAGCAGGGTGCCGGCAACGACGCGGGGCTTGGCGGTCTCCGACCAGTGCGCGGTCTCGGGGATCGGCGGGCCGGAGCGTACGGGTACGACGTACTCGAGCTCGTCGTGCTCGGGCTCGGCCTGCGCCGGGACCTGGTGCGGCGTGGCAGTGCCGCGGTCCGGACCGATCCAGGACGGCGTCGCGAACTGCGACCGGGCCTGGGCACGCTGCTGCTCGGCCCACTCCCGGGCCGCGCGTTCTTCGCGCTCGGCAATGGTGCCGCTGTCCGACTCGTCCATGGTTCCTCCCCAAATGTGTGGAGTTGCTACGGTTCCAGTGTCGTACTTGTGGCGAATTGGTGGACTGGACCGGTCAGGGAACTGACTGGACCGGTCGCCGGAACCGTCACCATGTCAACG
This sequence comes from Marmoricola sp. URHA0025 HA25, assembly GCF_054059435.1. NCBI lineage: Bacteria > Bacillati > Actinomycetota > Actinomycetes > Propionibacteriales > Nocardioidaceae > Marmoricola > Marmoricola sp. URHA0025 HA25. The sequence continues at coordinate 2,593,340 of NZ_JBSSCD010000001.1, read as the reverse complement.
CGCGAGACGACCCCCAGTCACGCCGGCGAGCGCCCGCGCCGCCTGGACGAGCGTGAGGTGGGAGTAGGCCTGCGGGAAGTTGCCGGCCATCCGCCCGGTGTCGACGTCGTACTCCTCGCTGAGCAGGCCGACGTCGTTGGCGAGGCCGACGAGGCGCTCCATGAGCTGGAGACCCTCGTCCACGCGCCCGGCGCGGGCGTAGGCGGCGACCAGCCAGAACGAGCAGGCGAGGAACGGGTGCTCGTCGCCGGCGAGGCCGTCGACCCCGGTGCTGGTCCGGTAGCGGAGCACCAGGCCCGCACGCATGAGGTCCTGCTCGACCGCGTCGATCGTGGCCAGCATCAGCGGGTCGTCTCCGGCGACGAACCCGACGGCCGGGAGCACCAGGAGCGAGGCGTCCACCTGGGTGGTGTCGTAGTGCTGGGTGAAGCACCCCCTCCGGGCGTCGACCCCCTTCGCCATCACCTGCTCGCGGACGTCGTCCCTGAGGGCTCGCCACTGCTCGACCGGTCCGTCGAGGCCGTGTCGCTCGACTGCGGTGACCATGCGGTCGAACGCGGCCCAGACCATGACCTTGCTGTGGGTGAAGTGCCTCTTGGGGCCGCGGATCTCCCAGATGCCGTGGTCCGGCTGCTGCCACGTCTGCGCCAGCTGCTCGACGAGCTTGCGCTGAAGGCTCCAGCCGTCGGGGGTCTCCTCGAGACCGACGTCGCGCGCGGTCGCGAGTGCGCAGATCACCTCACCGATCACGTCGGTCTGGCGCTGGTCGACCGCGGCGTTCCCGATCCGGACCGGTCGCGACCCGGCGTAGCCGGCGAGGTGGTCCAGCTCGTGCTCCGGCAGGTGCCGGCCGCCGTCGACCGTGTACATCACCTGGAGGTCCTCCGGGTCACCAGCCACCGTCCGCAGCAGCCAGTCGCGCCAGGGGGCCGCACGGTCCGGCCGCTTGGTCCCGATCACCGCCTCGACCGTGAGGGCGGCGTCGCGCAGCCAGGAGTAGCGGTAGTCCCAGTTGCGCTCGCCACCGAACTGTTCGGGAAGGGACGTGGTCGGCGCGGCCACGATGCCACCGGTGTCCTCGTGGGTCATGGCGTGCAGCACGAGCAGGCTGCGGATCACCGGGGCGCGGAACGGCCCGTCGTACTCGGTCTCGACGGCCCACCTGCGCTCGATCTCCATCGTCCGCTCCAGCCGGCTGTCGACGTCGAGCGGCTCGGGGACGTCGCGGTGCGACGGGACCCACGTGAGCGTGAAGTCGAAGCGGTCTCCGGCGGACACGTCGAACTCGTCCTCGTGCTGGCCCTCGACCACGACTCGGGGCAGCCGTGATCCGGCGAGCACGACCTTGTCGGGGCCGGCGACCGCGATGATCACCTGCCGGCCGAACGCCGTGGCGCGGTGCACCCACGGCCGGATCCGGCCGTAGTCGAAGCGGATCACCAGCTCGTGGCGCAGCCGGACGGTGCCGCGGATCCCCTCCACGCGGCGGACGATGTCGGCCCGGCGGTCGCGGATCGGCATGAAGTCGGTGACCCTCACCTGGCCGCTCGGCGTCGTCCAGGTCGTCTCGAGCACGTTGGTGTCCTCGACGTACCGGCGCTCGGAGGTCGCGCCGGCTTCGGGGACGGTCAGCGACCAGTGGCTGTCGTCGGGGTCGCCGAGGAGACGCGTGAAGCACGAGGGGGAGTCGAACCGTGGCAGGCAGAGCCAGTCGATCGAGCCGTGGCGGCTCACGAGTGCGATCGTGTGGCCGTCGTCGATCACCGCGTAGTCCTCGATGGCCGCGGCACGTCCCTCGTGGTCCGGATGTGGGGTCGCCGTCGCCATGTCCGCAGACACTAACCTCTGACCTGTGGAACCAGCCGAGCTCGCCGCCGAGCTGCACCGGGAGCTGACCCGCCGCGGTGCCACCGTGGCCTGCGCAGAGTCGCTGACCGGCGGCGGCCTGGCCGACCTGCTCAGCGGTACGCCGGGTGCGTCGGTCAGCTACGTCGGCGGTGTGGTCGCCTACGCCACGAGGATCAAGCACGACCTGCTCGGCGTCACCGCCGACCGCGTGGTCTCCGCCGAGTGCGCGTCCCAGATGGCCGCCGGCGTGCGGAAGCTGATGGGCGCCGACTGGGCGGTCTCGACCACCGGCGTGGCCGGGCCGGACACGCAGGAGGACCAGCCGGTGGGCACGGTCTTCGTGGGGATCTCCGGACCGCGTGGCGAGCAGGTGCGGCGGCTGGCGCTCGAGGGCGACCGCGGCCGGATCCGCGCGCTCGCCGGTGGCCAGGCCGTGCAGGCCCTGCTGGACGAGCTGGGCCGATGAGCACCGCCCCGCCTCCTCGAGGTCGCCGACCGGCTCTACGCCGGCCCGCTCCCGGACTTCACCCCCGATCGCGACGCAGCAGCCAAGGGCGCGGCGTCGGGCGAGCAGGCGGACAAGGGGCTCGCCGCCCGGATCAAGGCGCTGAGGAAGCCTTCGATCGCCGCGTGGGCGCTCAACGTGCTGATCCGGCGTGAAGCAGAGCAGATCGACCAGGTGCTGGCACTCGGTGAGTCGCTGCGCGCTGCGGCGGAGTCGATGTCGGGGGAGGACCTGCGGGCCCTGACCCGGCAGCGTCGGCAGCTCACGCACGCGCTGGCGGGCACGGCACGCGACCTCGCACACGAGCAGGACGTCCGGCTGACCGACACGGTCGTCGACCAGGTCGAGGGGATGCTCACGGCGGCGATGCTCGACCCGGTCGCCGCGCAGGTGGTGCGCTCCGGGTTGGTGCTCACCGCCTTCACCTCGACGGGGATCTCTGAGCTCGACGTCCAGGCCGTCTGCGCCGTGCCGGAGGCCGTCGGCAAGTCCCATCGCGCGACGACCACCGAGCGGCAGGCGCCCTCGTTGCACCTCGTGCCCGAGGACGACCGCGTGCGCCGTGAGGCCGCGCAGGACGAGGTCGACGAGGCGTCTCGGGCAGTCGACGAGGCGCGCGCAGAGCTGGACGAGGTCGAGGCGGGACTCAAGACGCTCCACGCCCGCCGCCTGCAGCTGCAGGGCGAGATCGACGAGCTGCGCCGCCGGCTCGCCGAGCTCGAGGACGACGTGGACGCCGTCGACGAGGACCTCGAGGAGGCCGAGGGCGCGCGCAGCGACGCGGCCGTCGTACTCGAGGAGGCGGAGGAGGAGCTCGCCGCCGCCCGGAAGGCCCTGGAGGCCCTCTCCTGAATTTCCGCCGAGGCGGCTCAGATGAAAGCCCAGGGATCGCCGAGGCGGCTCAGGTGAAAGCCCAGGGATCGCCGAGGCGGCTCAGGTGAAAGCCCAGGGATCGCCGAGGCGGCTCAGATGAAACTTCTGAGACCGTCCGGGCCGGGCGTTCGTTTTCATCCGAGCCGCCTCGACGCGATTTCGCCTTTCGTTTGCGCCGCCTCGGCGCGTCTTGGGTTTTCATCTGCGCCGCCTCGGCGGAAGATTTGGGGAGGGGTCCGGGGATTTCGGTTCAGGCCCAGTCCTTGGCGCGTTCCACGCCCTTCTGCCACAGCGCGTAGGCGGTCTGCGTGCGCTCCCTGGCGGCAGGGTCCGGGGTGAAGGTCCGGTCGAGCTGCCACGAGGAGCGGAGGTCCTCGGTGGAGTCCCAGGCACCGGTGCCGAGGCCGGCCATGAAGGCGGCGCCGAGGGCGGTGGTCTCGACGATCCGCGGCCGGTCGACCGGTACGCCGAGCAGGTCGGCCTGGAACTGGCAGAGCAGGTCGTTCGCCGCGGCACCGCCGTCGACCTTCATCGAGGCCAGCGCCGTCTCCGGGGTGACCGTGTCGATGACGTCGCGCACCTCGAACGCGATCGCCTCGAGCGTCGCGCGGACGAGGTGGGCGCGCGTCGTGCCGCGGGTCAGGCCGAGGATGGTGCCGCGGGCGCGCGGGTCCCAGTGCGGCGCGCCGAGCCCGGTGAGGGCCGGCACGAACACCACGCCGTCGGAGGAGTCGACGGTCGCCGCGATCGCCGCGGTCTCGGCCGCGGTGCCGACGATCTGCAGGCCGTCGCGCAGCCACTGGACCGCGGCTCCGGTCACGAAGATCGCGCCCTCGAGGGCGTAGGTGAGAACGCCGTCGGGGGAGCGCCAGGCCGCGGTCGACAACAGGCCCGCGTCGGAGCGGACCACCTGGCTGCCGGTGTTGGTCAGGATGAACGACCCGGTGCCGTAGGTGCACTTCGAGTCGCCCTCGTCGAAGCAGGTCTGCCCGAAGAGCGCGGACTGCTGGTCGCCGGCGATGCCCGCGATGGGCAGGTCCAGGTCGAGGAAGCTGCGCGGCTCGGTGCGCGCGAGCTCGCCCCAGTTGTCGACCACCTCGGGCAGCGCGTCGCGTGGCACGCCGAAGAGCCCGCACAGCTCCTCGGACCAGTCGCCCCGCTCGAGGTCGAACAGCAGCGTGCGGGACGCGTTCGAGACGTCGGTGATGTGCCAGGTGCCCCGGGTCATCCGGGCGACCAGGTAGGAGTCGACGGTGCCCACGGCGTACCGGCCGGACTCGACCAGCGCCCACGTGTTCGGCTCGTGCTCGGCGAGCCAGGCGAGCTTGGTGCCGGAGAAGTACGGGTCGAGCCGGAGGCCGGTGAGCTCTGCCACCCGCGGCTCGTGGCCCTCGGCCCTGAGGCGCTCGCAGATCTCGGCAGTACGCCGGTCCTGCCAGACGATCGCGCGCCGCGGCGAGCCGAGCGTCTCGCGGTCCCACAGCAGGACCGTCTCCCGCTGGTTCGTGATCCCGATGCCCGAGAGGGCGGCGGGGTCGCCGCCCCAGGCCTTCAGGCAGGCTCTCGCCGACTCGAGCGTGGCCTGCCAGATCTCCTCGGGCGAGTGCTCGACCCAGCCGGGCTGCGGGAAGTGCTGGGCGAACTCCTGGTAGCCCCTGGCAGCGATGGCGCCTTCGGGGGTGACCACGAGTGCCGTCACGCCGGTGGTCCCGGCGTCGATCGCGAGGATGCTCACCGGTCTCCTCCGCTCTCGCGCAGCAGGTCCAGCACCTTCTGGTCGATCCAGCTGCCGTCCTCGGCGACCCGCATCTCGTAGTTCTCGGTGCCGGCCCACGCCTGGAGGTCCGGGTGCCCCGCAGCCCGGGCGAGCTCCTCGAGCTCGGCGGCGAGCTCGGGTGTGACCGGAACCTTCTCGGCGTCGGTCGACGCGGTGAGGTAGAAGTCGTTGAGGTCCAACAGCCGGGCCAGCTCGGTCACCGGTTCCGGGTGGTCGTCGACCCGCAGGTCGGCGGCGACGTCGTCGAGGCCGGCGTAGCCCGCGCCGTCGGAGACGACGAGCAGGGCCGCGGACTGACGGCCCCGCCGGTCGCCACCGGCCGCGTCACCGGCGGCGAGCGCGGCCAGCAGGCGGCGGGCGAGCGGGGAGTCGGCGGTCTCGTCCCAGGCGCGCTTCATGGCGTCGACGACCTCGGGGCCGGCCAGCACGTTGCCCTGGATCGCCACACCCGGTGCGGAGACGCCGCCGGCCCAGTCGAGGCAGGCCGGTCCGGTGTGGCTGGCTGCGCCACCCTCGACGTCGACGATGCCGAGCTGGCGGTGGTCGCGCTTGTCGTCCTCCTCGATCATCCGCTGCAGGGCGACGCCGGCGGTCGCGCCCTCGTCGAGCAACGACAGGCCGATGCCCTTCCACGCGACGTTCGCGTCGGCCTGGGTGGCGAGTGCGCCGACGCCGGCGACCGCGGCCGGGACGACGTTTCCGACGGCGAGGAACTTCGAGGCGACGGCCACGCCCCACGCGGCCTCGCCGCGCGCGTCCGTCCCGTGTCCGACGATCGAGAAGGTCATGGCGCGACCCTAGCGAGTTTCAACTAGTGTGTGCCGGGTCACTTTAACGATCCAATTGAGGAGTGCAGATGCGCGTCGGAGTGCTCACCGGGGGCGGGGACTGCCCCGGCCTGAACGCCGTGATCCGGGCGGTCGTCCGCCGAGGGGTCAAGGAGTTCGGCTACGAGTTCGTCGGGTTCCGCGACGGCTGGCGGGGACCCCTCGAGGGCCTGACCATGCCGCTGGGGATCGCTGAGGTGCGCGGCATCCTGCCTCGCGGGGGCACCATCCTGGGCTCCTCGCGCACGAACCCGTTCAAGGTCGACGGCGGAGTCGAGCAGATCAAGGCCAACCTCGCCAAAGCCGGCGTCGATGCGCTGATCGCCATCGGTGGCGAGGACACCCTCGGTGTCGCAACCAAGCTGCACGACCTCGGCGTCAACGTGGTCGGCGTGCCGAAGACGATCGACAACGACCTCTCCGGCACCGACTTCACCTTCGGCTTCGACACCGCGGTCAACATCGCGATGGAGGCGATCGACCGGCTGCACACGACCGCCGAGTCGCACCACCGCGTGCTCGTCGTCGAGGTGATGGGCCGGCACGCCGGCTGGATCGCGCTGCACAGCGGCATCGCGGGCGGCGCGAACGTCGTGCTGATCCCGGAGCGCCCGTTCGACATCGAGCAGGTGTGCAAGCACGTCATGGAGCGGTTCGAGAGCAAGTACGCCGTGATCATGGTGGTCTCGGAGGGCGCGGTGCCGGTCGAGGGCGGCGACATGACGCTGGTGTCGGGGGAGAAGGACGCGTTCGGGCACGTCCGCCTCGGCGGCATCGGAGAGCGGCTCGCCAACGAGATCGAGAGCCGCACCGGCCACGAGGCGCGGGCGGTCGTCCTGGGTCACATCCAGCGTGGTGGCACGCCGACCGCGTTCGACCGATGGCTGGCCACGCGCTTCGGCCTGCACGCGGTCGCGGCGGTCCGCGACGGCGACTTCGGCACGATGATGGCGCTGCGCGGCACCGACATCGTCCGGGTGCCGTTGGTCGAGGGCACCGGCGAGCTCAAGCTCGTGCAGCCGGACCAGTACGCCGAGGCGGAGGTCTTCTTCGGCTGACCCGGGTCACGCCAGGTCGACGTACAGGGCGCGGTGGTCCGAGACGTTCAACCGCACTGCCTCGGACGCCGTCGCGCGGAGGCGGCCGTCCGCGAGCACGTGGTCGAGCTGCTCGTGGGGCTCCGGGGACGGGAAGGTCGCGTGCGTGGCCAGCGGCTGCAGGCCGGTGACCTGGCCGGCGGTCCTGGCGTCCATGTTCAGGTCGCCGGTCAGCAGCAGCGGCCGGCGGCGTCCGGCAAGCGCGCGCACGAGCAGGCGCAGCTGGTGCCGGTTCCAGCGGGGCACGAACGACAGGTGGGTGGTCGCGACCGTGAGCGGCCCCTCGGTCGCGGCGACGTCGGCCACGACGGCGACGCGCGGCTCGTCGTGCACCCACGTCGGGAGCAGCCGGCGTCCGAAGCGCATCGGCACGCGGGTCCTGATCGCCGGGAGCCTGACCACCTGCCAGGCGCTGAGGGGGTAGCGGCTCAGCAGGGCGATCCCGTACGCCGCGTCGTCGGGCTGCTCCTCGCCGGTGGCCGCGAACCACGTCGACCCAGGACTGCCGGAGAGCGCCGCGACGAACCGGTGCTCGCGAGCTCCCATCGCGTCGGCGGCGACCTGGGTGAGGTCGGCGTTGCGGGAGCGAGGCTGGTTGCGATCCACCTCCTGCAGCGCGAGCACGTCCGCGTCGAGGGTCGCCACCGCCGCGGCGAGCCGGTCGACGTGCACCTGGTCGTCGTCGGGGCTGCGCCCGTGCAGGATGTTGAAGGTCGCGACGCGCATCGTGCTGGCGGTTCCCGACCGTCCCTCCGGCATGCGCGGGGGCCCTCCGGGAACAAGGAAGCCATGGGAGAGGACCAGGCGAACCTGCGCGAGGCCCTCAAGCGCGTGGCGACGAGCTTGAAGGAGGCCGGGGTGCCGTTCGCGCTGACCGGCGGCTATGCCGCCTGGGCGCTGGGCGGCCCCGAGCCCGACCACGACGTCGACTTCCTCATCGACCCCGACGACGCCGACAAGGCCGCGGGGCTCCTCGCCGAGCAGGGGCTGCAGATCGTCCAGCCGCCCGAGGACTGGCTCTTCAAGGTCTTCACCGACGACTCGATGGTCGACGTCCTCTACCGCGCGCCCGGCTGGCCGCAGGTGCGCGACGTGCTCGAGCGGGCCTCCGAGGCCGAGGTGCTCTCGGTCTGGATGCCGGTGCTCACGGCGACCGACCTGCTGGTGCAGAAGCTCGCCGTCCTCTCCGAGCGCTACTGCGACCTCGCCGCGGTGGTGCCGACCGCGCGCGCCCTCCGTGAGCAGGTCGACTGGGACGTGGTCCGCGACCGCGTCGCCGGGAACCCGTACGCCGAGGTCACCCTCGACCTCCTCGAGCGGCTCGACGTGATCGCGCCCGTGAACGCCTGAGGCGTCCGCCGCAGGAGATGCGGCCGGGTGGAAACGGCCCGGGACGTAGGATTGGCCGGTGCCACACCAAATCTCCGGGGGCCCGATCCCCGACCTCGCAGCGCTGCACGCGATGGGCGCCGCGCAGCAGCCGGCGTACCCGGACCCGGTGGCGGTCGATGCGGCCGTGGCTCGGCTGCGTTCGTTCCCGCCGCTGGTCTTCGCGGGGGAGTGCGACAAGCTCAAGGACAAGCTCGCCGCGGTGAGCCGCGGCGAGGCCTTCCTGCTGCAGGGTGGCGACTGTGCCGAGACGTTCGACGGCGTCACCGCCGACAACGTCCGCAACAAGCTGCGAGTGCTGCTGCAGATGGCGGTGGTGCTCACCTACGCCGCGTCCGTGCCGGTCGTGAAGCTCGGCCGCTTCGCCGGGCAGTACGCGAAGCCGCGCTCGTCGGACCTCGAGACGCGCGACGGGACCGTCCTCCCGGCGTACCGGGGTGACGCGGTCAACGGCTACGACTTCACCGAGGCCTCGCGGGTCCCCGACCCGCAGCGGCTGGTGGAGGTCTACCACGCCTCGGCCGCGACGCTGAACCTCGTGCGCGCGTTCACCACCGGTGGCTACGCCGACCTGCGCCAGGTGCACGCCTGGAACACCGACTTCGTGCTGAGCTCGGCGGTCGGCAGGCGCTACGAGGCGGTGGCGAGCGAGATCGACCGCGCCCTGACCTTCATGAAGGCGATCGGCGCCGACCCCGACGAGTTCCACCGCGTCGAGATGCACTCGAGCCACGAGGCGCTCCTCCTCGAGTACGAGCACTCGATGACGCGCATCGACTCGCGCACGCAGCTGCCGTACGACGTGTCGGCACACTTCGTGTGGATCGGTGAGCGCACCCGTCAGCTCGACGGTGCCCACGTCGAGCTGCTCAGCCGCGTGCGGAACCCGATCGGCGTGAAGCTGGGCCCGACGACGAGCGCCGACGACGCCATCGCGCTGGCCGCACGGCTCAACCCGGACAACGAGGCCGGCAGGCTCACCTTCATCACCCGCATGGGTGCGGAGCGGGTCAACGAGCTGCTGCCCCCGCTGGTGGAGAAGGTCGACGCGGCCGGCGTCCAGGTCGCCTGGGTGTGCGACCCGATGCACGGCAACACCTACGAGGCGTCGTCGGGCTACAAGACCCGCCGCTTCGACGACGTTATCGCCGAGGTGCAGGGCTTCTTCGACGTCCACCGTGCGGTCGGCACCTGGCCGGGCGGAGTGCACGTCGAGCTGACCGGCGACGACGTCACCGAGTGCGTCGGCGGCGGCGAGGAGCTCGCCGAGATCAACCTCGCCGAGCGCTACGAGTCGGTGTGCGACCCGCGGCTCAACCGCGTCCAGTCGCTCGAGCTGGCGTTCCTGGTCGCCGAGATGCTGCGCAAGGCCTGAAACGCCGCCATACGCGGCGCCTGGCTGCGTTTGTCCTCGCTCGACGTCCGCTCCGCTGCGCTCCGCTGAAGGACGCCTTCGCTCGTCCGCCTTGCCATGCACCACGTCTGACGACGTTCCGACTGGATGAACCGGCGCGGTCTCTTGGCCGTATGGGAGAGCATGACGCCCCCTCGCGCGCCGCGATGCATCGCCGCGCTCATCGCCCTGCTCGGACTGGTGCTCCTCGGACCGCTCGCGTCCGCCCGAGCCGCCGACACGGTGGTGTCCGTGCAGGACTTCTCGTTCACCCCCGCAGCGGTCACGACCGGCCTCGGCGACACGGTGACGTGGGCCTTCGCCTCGATGCACACCACCACCTCGAACCAGAGGTTCTGGAGCTCGGGAGCGCGCGACAGCGGCGACCGCTACCAGGTCAGGTTCCGCGATGCCGGAGCGTTCGGCTACCACTGCTCGATGCACCCGTCGATGACGGGGCGCGTGTCGGTGCCGGTGCGGGCGTCCGGGTCGTCGGCGAGCGGCTGGCGGCTGACCTGGTCGGTGCGCACCAGCACCCCGGCGAACCGTCGCTTCGACGTCCGGCTCAAGCGGGTCGGGACGAGCAGGTGGACGTCGTACCGGAAGGCGACCGCGAAGCGGGCGGCCTCCTTCGACCCGGCGCGCACCGGCACGTACCTGGTCGAGGCCAGGACCCGCAACGTCGGTGCCGGCGTCTCCGGATGGTCACCGGCGCTGACGGTCGCGATCTCCTGATCGCTACGCTCGAGCGATGATCGACCTGCGCTCGGACACCGTCACGCGCCCCACCCCGGAGATGCGCGAGGCGATGGCGCGCGCGGAGGTCGGGGACGACGTCTACGGCGAGGACCCCACCGTCCTCCGCCTGCAGGAGCGGGTGGCCGGCATGTTCGGCAAGGAGGCGGCCCTGTTCACGCCCACCGGCTCCATGGCGAACGTGCTCGCCGTGGCGGCCCTGGTCGGTCCGGGCCAGGAGGTGCTCTGCGAGGCGCGCGCCCACATCGTCCGCGCCGAGCTCGGTGCCCACGGTGCGCTCACCGGGCTCACCACGCGGACCTGGTCGCACCCTGACGGACAGGTCGATCTCGACGCGATCAGGTCCATGTACGCCGCGGACATGGGCCCCTTCTTCGTCCGCACGACCGCCGTCTCTGTCGAGAACACGCACAACTTCGCCGGCGGTGCCGTGCTGCCGATCGACGACCTGCGCGCGCTGCGCGACTGGGCCACCACGATCGGCTGCGCGGTGCACCTCGACGGCGCCCGGATCTGGAACGCCCACGTCGCCACCGGTACGCCGCTCGCCGACTACGGCGCCGTCGCCGACACGATCTCGGTGTGCCTCTCCAAGGGACTCGGTGCGCCGGTCGGATCGCTCGTGCTCGGCAGCGCGGAGATCGTCGAGGAGGCCCGCATCCGGCGCAAGCGCCTGGGCGGTGGCATGCGCCAGGTCGGCGTACTGGCCGCGGCCGGGCTGCACGCCCTGGACCACCACCTGGACCGGATGGCCGAGGACCACGCGCACGCGCGCCTGATCGCGGAGGCGTGCGGCGTCGACCCGGCCACCGTGCCCACGAACATCGTCGTGGTCGACGTGCCGTCCGCCGCCGAGGTGGTCGCAGCGGCAGGTGAGCAGGGGGTGCGCATCGGCGCCGTCGGACCGCAGCGGGTCCGGCTGCTCACCCACCTGGACATCGGTCGCGAGGACGCCGAGCAGGCGGCGAAGGTGCTGGGCACGATCCTCGCCTGAGGCGGCGTAGGGTCTTACGAAGTCGAGCGAGGGAGCGCGCGTGAGCACCGAGAGCCATCTGCTGGAAGAGCTGGAGCCGGTCGTGGCCGAGAACCTCGACCGCCACCTCGCGATGGCGCAGGAGTGGCATCCCCATGACTACGTCCCGTGGAGCGAGGGTCGCGACTTCGCGTTCCTCGGCGGGGAGGACTGGTCGCCCGAGCAGTCGCGGCTGTCCGAGACCGCCAAGGCGGCCATGGTGACCAACCTGCTCACCGAGGACAACCTGCCCTCCTACCACCGCGAGATCGCCACCCGGTTCGGGCGCGACGGCGCCTGGGGCACCTGGGTCGGCCGGTGGACGGCCGAGGAGAACCGCCACGGCATCGCCATGCGCGACTACCTCGTGGTGACGCGCGGCGTCGACCCGGTCGAGCTCGAGCGCGCCCGCATCGACTACATGACCTCGGGCTACGACTCGGGGGACAAGACCGCGCTGGAGGCGGTGACCTACGTGTCCTTCCAGGAGCTCGCGACGCGCGTCTCCCACCGCAACACCGGCAAGGTCACCCAGGACCCGATCGCGGACCAGATGCTCGCCCGGATCTCCAAGGACGAGAACCTGCACATGGTCTTCTACCGCAACATCGTCGCGGCCGCGCTCGAGATCGCGCCGGACGCCACCATGCGGGCCATCGCCGACGAGGTGATCGGCTTCGAGATGCCCGGCGCCACGATGGCCGGCTTCCGGCGCAACTCGATGATCATCGCCAAGGCAGGCATCTACGACCTCCGGCTGCACCACGACGACGTGATCATGCCGATCCTGCGGCACTGGGCCGTCTTCGACCGCACCGACCTGGGCGAGGTCGGGGAGCAGGCCCGTGCCGAGCTCGCGGCGTTCCTCGACGGTCTCGACGCCCAGGCGACCCGCTTCGTCGAGCGCCGAGCCGAGAACCGGGCGCGCACCGCCGCCAGGGCCGAGAGCGACGAGACACCCGACATCGCGTCCTGAGTCAGCTGCGGATGCGCTCCCGTGCATCCGTGCGCCCGACGACCGGGGGGATCTGCCGCACCGCCTGGGCGAGCGCACGCAGGTCGGCGCCGAACAGCGCCTGCGGGCCGTCGCACAGCGCGTGCTCCGGGTCGGGGTGGACGTCGACGATCACGCCGTCCGCGCCTGCTCCGATGGCGGCGCGGGACAGCGGTACGACGAGGTCGCGCCGGCCACCGGCGTGCGACGGGTCGATGATCACCGGCAGGTGGCTCCACGACTGCACGATCGGCACGGCGGAGATGTCCAGGGTGTTGCGCGTCGTCGGCTCGAAGGTGCGGATGCCGCGCTCGCAGAGGACCACGTCGAGGTTGCCGCGCTGGGCGACGTACTCGGCCGCCATCAGCCACTCCTCGATGGTCGCGGTCATGCCGCGCTTGAGCAGGACCGGCTTGCCTGCCTCGCCGGCGGCCTGGAGGAGCCCGAAGTTGGCCATGTTGCGGGTGCCGATCTGGAGCATGTCGGCGTACTCCGCCACGACGCCGACATCGCGTGCGTCGACGACCTCGGTGACGATCGGGAGCCCGGTGACCTCGCGCACGTCCGCCAGGATCTCCAGGCCCCTCACCCCGAGGCCCTGGAACGCGTAGGGGGACGTGCGCGGCTTGAACGCCCCGCCGCGGAGGATGGTGGCGCCGGCAGCCTTGGCCATCTCGGCGGCGTCGAGGGTCTGGCTCGGGGTCTCGACCGCACATGGGCCGGCGATGAAGGTGAAGGTGTCCGGACCGATCGGGACCTGGTGGCCCTTGCCGCCGACCCACACGGTGGAGCGGTCGGGGTGGTGCTGCCGGCTGACCAGCTTGAACGGGTCTGAGATCCGGTGGACGTCGGCCACGCCCGGCATGCTGCGCAGGTTCAGGCCGTGGAAGGAGTCGATGTCGCCGACGAGGCCGATGATCGTGCGGACGACGCCGCGGCTGACGAAGGCCTGGCCGCCCACGCTCTCGACGCGCTCGGTGACGTGCGCGATCTGCTCCTCCGTCGCATCCGGAGCCATCACCACCACCATGGGCCGACCCTAGTTGGCGCGTCCACAGTCCGGACGGCGATATCGCTGTCCGAGACTGCGACGCGGCTGCCTCAGCGTGTCGGCTGCGGCCGGCGCAGGATCGCCGGGAGGTACGCCGCGCCCGGAGCGTTCGCGGTGCGGGCAGCGAGGTCGTCGGGGTTCGCGAACGAGCAGTGCTTCAGCGAGAGGCAGCCGCACCCGATGCAGGAGTCCAGGCCGTCGCGCAACCGCGCGAGTGCCGCCATCTGCTCGTCGAGCCGCGCCCGCCAGTGGTTCGAGATCCGGTGCCAGTCCGCCTTCGTGGGGGTGCGCCCGCGGGGGAGGCGGTCGAGCTCCTCGCGGACCTCGGCCAGCGACAGCCCGATGTTGCTCGCAGCCCGGATGAACGCGAGCTGCCGCAGGACGGATCTCTCGTAGCGGCGGCGCCCGCTGGTGCTCCGGGTCGCCTCGATGAGGCCCTGGTCCTCGTAGAAGCGCAGGGCCGAGGCGGCGAAGCCGCTGCGTCGGGAGACCTCGGTCACCGTGAGCAGGTCGTGGGCGTCCATCACTTCTCCATTTGTGCTTGACCTCAAGTTCACTTGAACTTGAAGAATCGCAGACGAAGGCATCCCGATCAAGGAGATTCCATGTCTGTTGCAGTGATCACCGGCGGCTCCGCCGGCCTCGGCCTGGCCCTCGCGCGGGCGCTCGCCGTCGACGGTTGGCGCGTGGTCGTCGACGGCAGGGACGCTGAACGGCTCGCGGCCGCAGCCGACCACCCCGACATCGTCACCGTGCCCGGCGACGTCACCGACGACTGGCACCGCGGTGCGCTCGTCGACGCGGCGGAGCAGGAGGGCGGTCTCGACCTGCTCGTGCACAACGCGAGCACGCTCGGGCCCACGCCGCTGCCGCACCTGGCCGACGCATCCATCGCCGACCTGGACCAGGTGTGGAGGACCAACGTCGGCGCGCCGATGGCACTCACCGCTGTCCTGCTGCCGATGCTCGTCGCGTCGAAGGGCGTGCTGGTCTCGATCTCCTCCGACGCGGGCGTCGAGCACTACGAGGGCTGGGGACTGTACGGCACGTCGAAGGCGGCGCTCGACCACCTCACGCTGACCTTCGGTGAGGAGAACCCCGAGATCAGCGCGTACGCCGTGGACCCGGGCGACATGCGCACCCAGATGCACCAGGACGCGTTCCCCGGAGAGGACATCTCGGACCGCCCCCTCCCGGAGACGGTCGTCCCGCACTTCCTGGCCCTGCTCGCCGACCGACCGCCCTCGGGCCGCTACCGAGCCGCCGAGCTGCCGGCCGTGCAGAGGGTGGGTGGCTGACGTGCGCATCCTGGAAGAACGGTCCTCGATCCGGTTCGACCCCAAGGCCGATGCCGTCGCCCCGGCACCGGCCGAGGCACGCGGCCTGTCCCGGGAGGACGTGCGCCTGCTGGTGGCCTCGCCCGACGGCGTCCACCACGCCCGGTTCCGCGACCTGCCCGACCACCTGCGTGCCGGCGACCTCGTGGTGGTCAACGACTCCGCGACGATTCCCGGAGAGATCGACGCGGAGTGGCTGGGGCACGGCCCGGTGGTGCTGCACCTGGCGACGCCGCTCGAGGACGGCACCTGGGTGACGGAGGTCCGCACGCCGGTCGACGGATCGCGAGCGGTGCTCGACGCCGAGCCGGGTGACCGGTTCGACGCGGGACCGGTCAGTGTGACCCTCGTGGCGGCCTACCCGCGCGCGGGCTCCTCGCCGACCGGGCAGGGCAACCGGCTGTGGCGCGCGCGCGTCGACGGACCGCTCGAGGACCACCTCGACCGGCACGGTCGCCCGATCGCCTACGGCTACCTGCCGCGGCGCTACCCGCTCAGTGCGTACCAGACGGTCTTCGCCTCGCGGCCGGGAAGCGCCGAGATGCCCTCAGCGGCCAGGCCGTTCACCCACGGCCTGGTCACCCGGCTGGTCTCGAAGGGCGTGGCGATCGCGCCGATCACGCTGCACACCGGCGTCTCGTCGCAGGAGGCGGGGGAGGCACCCCAGGCCGAGCGGTTCAGCGTCCTGCCGTCGACCGCGCGCCTCGTCAACGCGGTGCGCGCCGGCGGTGGCCGCGTCGTCGCGGTCGGTACGACGGTCACCCGGGCGCTCGAGTCGGCGGTCGGCCAGGACGGCACCGTGGTCGCGCGCAGTGGCTGGGCCGAGCGGGTCGTCACGCCCGCCGACCCGCCCCGAGTGGTCAACGGGCTGGTCACCGGCTGGCACGACCCGCACGCCTCGCACCTGCTGCTGGTCGAGGCCGTGGCCGGCCCCGAGCTCACCCAGCGTGCCTACGAGGCTGCCGTCGCCGAGGACTATCTCTGGCACGAGTTCGGCGACGCCGCGTTGCTGCTGCCTGCGCTCTGACGCGGTCCGGCCGACTCGGTCCTCGCGGAGCCACCGCTCAGGTCTCGACCCGCCGTTCGCGGTTCGCAGGCTCACCGCGAGGCTCGCTCGACCTCTTCGCGTGGTGCCTCCGCTCGTTCCTCGCGGAGCCACCGCTCAGACGGCGATGTGCGGGACCTCGGCCTCGATGCGTCGCCGGGGCACCAGCTCGACGAGCAGCATCGCCCCGAGGACCATGGCGCCGCCGACCAGCATTCGGGCGTTGACAGACTCGCCGCCCAGCAGCACCGCGAAGAACGCGGCGAAGACCGGCTCCATGCTCATGATGATCGCCGACCGGGTCGGAGGCAGGTGGGCCTGCGCCCAGGTCTGCCCGAGGAGGGCGGCGGCGCCGGCGAACAGCGCCATGTACACCACGGCCAGCCAGTCGCCGGTCCGGTCCGGCAGGGTGATCCCGCCGGGCGCCGCGGCGACCAGGCAGATCGTGGCGATGACCAGGCACTGCAGGATCGACATGCCGATGGCGTCCGACGGGCGCGACCACGCGCCGAGCCCGACGATGTGCAGCGCGTAGATGACCGCGGCGACCAGGGTGAGCGCCTCGCCGTACCCGATGCTGAAGCCCTGGAGGGTCAGTACGGCGAGCCCGGCGACGGCCAGCCCGACCGCGACCATGGTCAGCGAGGTGATCCGCGTGCCCAGGATCAGTGCCGCCAGCAGCGGCGTGCAGACGACGTACATGCCGGTGATGAAGCCCGAGACGCTCGCCGGTGTGTGTGCCAGGCCGACCGTCTGGAGGATCTGCGCGACGCCGTAGAGGACGCCGAGCACGAGCGCGTGCCGGCGCAGCTCGGGGGTGAGGCGGGCGACCGCGCGCGGTGCGAGCACCAGCAGGGCCGCGCTCGCGATCGTGAACCGCACGGCCAGGAAGTCGACTGCGGGCACCCGGTCGAGCAGGTCGTGGATCAGGAAGAACGTCGAGCCCCAGCACGCGGTCATCGCCAGGAGGGTCAGCGTGGCGAGCAGCGCCAGCCGGCGCTCGCGTGCCGCGAGGACCTGCGCCGTCACCGCTCGCCCACGGGCTCGCGGAGCTTCTTGAGCAGCGGCACGCAGCTGCCGGGCACGCCGCCGTCCCCGGACCCGGGCGTCTCCGCCACGAACGGCACCCCCTCGGTGGCGGGGTGCCGGAACAGCTCGACGAACGCGTCCTCGCCGATGTGCCCGTCGCCGATCCGCTCGTGCCGGTCGCGCAGCGAGCCGCGCGGGTCCTTCGAGTCGTTGGCGTGCACGAGCCGCAGGCGTCCGGGTCCGGCGACCTCGACGAGCTGGTCGAGCGTCCGGGCCGCGCCTCCGGTCTCGTCGAGCGGTGCGCCCGCAGCGAAGACGTGACAGGTGTCGAGGCAGACGCCGACACGGGGATGCCGCCCGAGAGCGTCCAGGTAGGGCCCGAGCTCCTCGACCAGGCCGCACAGGGACCGGCCCTGGCCGGCGGTGGGCTCGAGCAGCAGCCACGGTCCCTCGTCAGCGGGTGTCCCGGCGGACCGGTCGTGCTCCAGCCGGTCGAGTACCGGGAGCAGGCCCTCGCGCACCTGGCGCAGCGCGGCGTCGACGTTGCCGTCGTCGACGCACGACCCGGTGTGCACCACCACGCCCTCCGCACCGAGCCGGGCGGCACGACGCAGGTTGTGCTCGACGGTGGCGACCGACCGCTCGTAGGTCGCGGCGGTCGGGGAGCCCAGGTTCACCAGGTACGGCGTGTGCACGAAGCTGCGCAGACCACGGTCGGCGCACGTCGTACGGAACGCCTCGTCGACGGCCGGGTCCCCGGCGCTCGGCGCCCACCCGCGCGGGTTGCCGACGAACACCTGGACGGCCTCGGCAGCAATGGTCTCGGCCGTGCGCAGCGCGCCGGAGACGAGACCCCGTCCGACGAAGACGTGGGAGCCGACCGGGTTGCGCACCCGGCCAACCCTACGACCGGTCAGTCGGCCCTGAGGCCGTCCATCACGACCTTCATGATGCGGCGGAGCTGGGCCCGGTCGAAGTTGGGCATCATCGTGCAGCCGCCGACGAGGCGGATCACGTCGAGCGCCGTGATGTCCTTGCGGATCTCGCCGGCCTCCTGGGCGCCGCCGACCATCGCCTCGGCCGCGGCCGTCATGGTCGCGCGGGAGTGGGTGATCAGCTCGGAGTCGCGTCCGGTCGCCTCGACGAGCTCGTGGAAGATGTGCTTCTTGGTGGCGGCGTAGTCGGCGAAGACCTCGAGCCAGAGCTCCAGCGCCTCGAGCGGAGGGTGCGCCGCGGCGAGCCGGTCGGCCGCCTGCCGGAGCCCGTCGACCTCTTCGCGGTAGACCGCCTCGAGCAGGTCCAGGCGCGTGGGGAAGTGCCGGTAGAGGGTGCCGATCCCGACCCCGGCCGACTTCGCGACCTGCTCCAGGGAGACCTCGGCATCGGGCGGGCCGGCCAGGAACAGCTCGCGGGCCGCCTCGACCAGCCGGGCCCGGTTGCGGGCGGCGTCGGCGCGCAGCTTCGGAGCCCCGGCGGGGGCCTCGGCGGCGGTCGTGTCGGTCATCGGCGTTAAATCCCTTGATAAGCGGAGGAGGCCTCCGTATTGTAAGTGGAGGCGCCCTCCGAATCATACCTCTCGCGGAACGGAAACCACTGTGTCCGACCAACTTATCGCCGAGATCCCGGCGATCGAAGCAACCGAACCATCCCGCCGTGAGCGCCGCCTGCGACCCAGGCAGCGTCCCGAGCGGCCACGCCTCGTCCTCGCCACGATCCTGACCGCACAGCTGATGGTCGTGCTCGACATGAGCATCGTGAACGTGGCGCTCCCGCACATGCAGCAGGCCCTCGACTTCTCCCCGACCGGGCTGTCGTGGGTGGTCAACGCCTACAGCCTCGCCTTCGGTGGGCTGCTCCTCCTGGGCGCGCGCTCGGGCGACCTCCTCGGCCGGCGGCCGACGTTCCTCGCGGGGATCGCACTGTTCACGCTGGCCTCGCTGGCAGGAGGCTTCGCGACCACCGGCGCCGCCCTCGTGGCCGCCCGTGTCGCCCAGGGAGTCGGTGCTGCGTTCGCGGCTCCGGCGACCCTCTCGCTGATCACCACGATGTTCCCGGAGGGCCGTGAGCGCACCCGTGCCATGGGCCTGTTCACCGCGATGTCGATCGGCGGAGCCTCGCTGGGCATGGTCCTCGGCGGCATCCTCATCCAGGTCGCCGACTGGCGCTGGGTGATGCTGGTCAACGTGCCGATCGGTGCCGCGGTCGCGACGGCGGCGTGGATCGCCGTACCGCACACGCCGCGTCGGCACGGTCGCTTCGACCTGGCCGGCGCGATCACCTCGACGCTCGGGGTGTCCGGGCTCGTCTATGGCTTCGTGCACGCCGCGAGCGACGGCTGGGGTGACCCGGTCACCCTCGTCGCGCTCGTGCTCGGCGTCGGCCTGCTCGCCTCCTTCGTGGCCGTCGAGCGCACCGCCGAGGAGCCGATCACCCCGCTGTCGCTGTTCGCGAGCCGGGTGCGCAGCGGTGCACTGCTGGCGCGCGCCTTCCTGATCGCCGGCGCGATGGGTGCGTTCTTCTTCCTCACCCAGTACCTCCAGGACGTGCTCGACCTGAGCCCGATCCGAGCCGGGCTCGCGTTCCTGCCGCTGACCGCGATGCTCTTCGTCGCCTCGCAGGCGGCCTCGCGCGACCTGGTCGAGCGCTTCGGCGAGCGCGTGGTGCTGATCGCCGGCTCGAGTCTGACGCTGCTGTCGCTGGCCTGGCTCACCCGGCTCGATGCCGGGAGCGGGTACGCCGACGTGCTGGTGTCGCTGGTCGTCCTCGGCCTGGGCAACGGGCTCGCGTTCGTGCCGCTGACCACCTCGGCCCTCCATGCCGTGCAGCCGCACGAGGCGGGTGCTGCGGCAGGGCTGGTCAACGTCGCCCAGCAGCTGGGCTCGGCGCTCGGCCTCGCCGGGCTGGTGACGGTCTCCGGTCACGCCAGCCGGTCGGTGCACCTGGCGCCGGGGCTCGATGCGGTGGCCCGTGCCCACGAGACGTTCCTCTCGGGGGCCCACGCGGCCTTCGAGGCAGCGACGGTGATGCTGGTCGTGACCATGCTGCTGGTCACCTTCGTGGTCAGGCGGCAGCCGGCGCCGGTCGAGGTCCCGGCGGAGCAGTAGCCGGCACCGGGCGAGGGCTGTCGTGGCCTCGCTCGACCTGTCTGAGCCGGGACTCCGCCCGTTCCTCGCGGAGTCCCGGCTCAGGTCTCGACCCGGCGTCGCGGGTTCGCAGGCTCACCCGCGGCCTCGCTCGACCTCTTCGCGTCGGGACTCCGCCCGTTCCTCGCCGGCTCAGGTCTCGACCCGGCGTCGCGGGTTCGCAGGCTCACCCGCGGCCTCGCTCGACCTCTTCGCGTCGGGACTCCGCTCGTTCCTCGCCGGCTCAGGTCTCGACCCGGCGTCGCGGGTTCGCAGGCTCACCCGCGGCCTCGCTCGACCTCTTCGCGTCGGGACTCCGCTCGTTCCTCGCGGAGTCCCGGCTCAGACGATGCTGAGCGTGACTGTGCTTCCCCGGGGTGCGAGCTGGCCCTCGGACGGGTTGGAACCGACGACGTAGCCGGCGCCGACGTACAGGGGGTTCTCCACCACGTCGACCTGGAAGCCCAGGCTCTCGAGCTCGTGCCGGGCGTCGTCGACCTTCAGGCCGTTGACGTGGGGGACCGCGACCAGGGCCGGTCCCTTGGAGACCACGAGCTTGACCGGGTCGTCCTTGAAGCCCGTGCCGGAGCTCGGGCTCTGCGAGATCACCTTGCCGGCGGGCACGGTGTCGCTGAAGTCGTCGGAGCGGTCGACCTTGAAGCCGAGCCGGTCGAGCGCGTCCACGGCCTTGTCGCCGTTGCGGCCGGTCCAGTCGGGGATGTCGATCGGCCGCGGGCCCTTGCTGACCACCACGTTGACCGCGGTGCCCCGGCGCAGCGGTGTGCCGGGGGCGGGATCGGTGGTGATCACGGTGTCCTTGGCGACCTTCTGGCTGAACTTCTCCACCTTCTGGCCGAACGAGAGGGCGGCGTCGCCGAGCATGGCCTGGGCGTCGTCGAGGCTCTTGCCGCGCACGTCGGGCACGGTGTGCCGCTCGGGGCCCAGCGAGAGCACCGCCGTGACGGTGCCGTGCTTGCTGATGCGGGACCCCGCGCTGGGGTCGGTGCGGACCACGGAGCCCGCTGCCACCGTCTCGGAGTACTCCGACTTGCCGGTCCTGAAGGTCAGACCGGCCTTCTCGACCTTCACCTTCGCGGCGGCGGCGGACATGTTGATCACCGCCGGAGTGTGCGTGTAGCGCGCGACGCCGAGGTACCACCCGGCGAGGCCGACCAGCAGCGCGAGGACGAGCACGGACACCAGCAGGACCGGTCCGCGGCGGGAGCGTCGAGCAGCAGGACGTGGCCGGTCGGCCCCGGTCACGACCGGCGGCGGCGAGTCCGGTGGCCGCGGTGGCGTCGCGGCGGTGCGTGACGTGGGCGCCATCGGCGGGCCGACCGGTGCCGTCATCTCGAGGTCGGGGTCGAAGACGACGTCGCGCGGCGAGGCGACCGCGCGGGGAGGATCGCGACGGACGTCCCTGGTCAGGAACAGCTCGCCGGTCGGCACGCTGTCGGGGTGGCTGGTCCTCGGCGTGAGGTCCGCGGTGAGCTCCGGGTCGTCGGCCACGCCGTGGTCGAGCGCCTGCCGGACCCGGCGTACCTGGTGGAGCAGCACGCGCGCGTCCGAGGGCCGCAGGTCCTTGTCGCGGGCGGTCGCGCGCGCGACCAGCGCGTCGACGTACGGCGGCAGGCCGGGCACCCGCAGCGAGGGGGCCGGGATGTCCTCGTGCACGTGCTTGTAGGCGACCTGGATCGGGCTGTCGGCCTGGTGCGGCTTGTGGCCGGTGAGCATCTCGTAGAGCAGTACGCCGGTGGCGTACACGTCGGAGCGCGCATCGGCCTTGCCGTCGACGACGAGCTCGGGGGAGAGGTAGGAGACGGTGCCGATCAGCACGCCGCCGGTGGCCGTGTGCTGGGTCTCGGCGTTGACCGCGCGCGCCAGCCCGAAGTCCGCGACCTTGATCCGGCCGTCGTCGGAGAGCAGCACGTTCTCCGGCTTGACGTCGCGGTGGATCATGCCGGCGGTGTGGGCCGCGGCCAGCGCCGCGAGCACGGGCTCGAGGATCGCGAGCGCCTTGCCCGGCTCCATCGGCGCTTCCTTGCGGATCACGTCGCGCAGGGTCAGGCCGGGCACGAGCTCCATGACCAGGAACACCGTGCCGCGATCCTCGCCCTGGTCGAAGACCGCGACGACGTTGTGGTGCGAGAGGCGCGCCGCGGACCGTGCCTCGCGCTCGAACCGGGCCACGAACTCCGGGTCGTCACCGAGTCCGGCGTGCATGATCTTGACCGCCACCGTGCGGTCCAGGCGCAGGTCGGTGGCCTGGTAGACGGTGGCCATGCCCCCGCGGGCGATGCGCGCGCCGACGCGGTACCTGCCGTCGAGGATGCGGCCGATCAGCGGGTCGTCGTGACGACCCTCCTCCGTGCGCTCCACAACGTCCTCCAAGCCCGGACCGGGAGGGGAAGGCCCCGATCGAGGGTCGAGTCTAGTTGGGAGGAGGCCGGAATCGCCGCACCACGGCGCGGCTGGCAGCATGGAGGTGTGACCGACGACATCTCCACGCGCCCGGCCTCCGACACGGCGGATCTCGGCGCACTGATCCCCGAGTGGCTGGACTGGAAGGCTGCCGGGGTGGCCCTCGGCGTCTCCGTGAGCAAGGTGCGCCAGCTGATCCGCGAGCACCAGCTCGCCGCCGCCGTGCCCCGTGAGAAGGCCGGCCAGCAGGTGCCGGCTGAGCTCATCATGGACGGCGAGATCGTCAAGGGCGTCCCCGGGCTGCTGACCCTGCTCCACGACGGTGGGTACGACGATCGGGAGATCCTCGCCTGGATGTTCGCCAGCGACGACTCGCTGCCCGGTCGCCCGATCGACGCGCTCCGCGAGAACCGGGGATCGGAGGTCAAGCGACGCGCGCAGGCGATGTCGTTGTGACCGGTGCGCTCCGAGGTCTTGCCTTCGAGGCGGTTGGCGGGCTATGACCGTGGTACGAGCAAGCAACCGAGGAGAGCAGTAGTGAGCGGACTCGCGGGACTTCTCGCCGGGCACCACCCGCCGGGCATCTACCAGTGGCATGCCGCGTTCCCGCCGGACGACGTGCGCCACACCGTCGAGCACGCGGGTGCGCGCTTCGGCTACGTCGACGGCTGGACGCACCAGGAGAAGACCGAGCTGCTCGAGGCGCTGGCCGAGACGCTGGAGTTCCCCGACACGTTCGGCCACAACTTCGACGCCCTCGCGGACTGCCTGCGCGACCTCGACGGCAAGCCGATCGTGCTGCTCTGGGACGGCTGGGGGCCACTCGCGCGGTCCGACGAGCGTGCCTTCGAGGTCGCAGCCGACATCCTCGCGGGTCGCGCGAACGAGGGTCACTGCCCGATGACGGTGCTGCTGCGGGGAGACGGCCCCGAGATCGACGTACCGTCGCTGGACGGCTAGCGGCCGGTCACACCGTTCGCTGGGTCGCGGCGGCCGCCAGGTCGCGCAGCACGCCGCGCGCCTCGGCGCGGATGTCCGCGGCGTCCAGCGCGGACAGCGCCCGGTCGGTCAGGGCGGCGATCACGTCCTCGACCTGGCTGCGTGCGCCGCTGGCGTCGATCAGCGCCCGCAGGTCGGCGACCTCGTCGACGCTCAGCGCGCGGCCAAGGCTGGTGTCGAGGTGCTTGCGGTCGTCGGGGCCGAGCGCGTCCAGGGCGAGCGCGATCAGGACGGTGCGCTTGCCCTCGCTGAGGTCGTCGCCGGCCGGCTTGCCGGTGGCGGCGGGGTCGCCGAAGACGCCGAGGAGGTCGTCGCGCAGCTGGAACGCCTCGCCCAGAGGCAGGCCGAAGCGGGTGAGCTGCGCCATCGTCTCCTCGTCCGCACCCGCGAGGGCGGCGCCGATGTGGAGCGGGCGCTCGATGGAGTACTTCGCGGACTTGTAGCGCAGCACCGTCATCGCCACCTCGACGTCGCTGGTGCCGCGGGCCTGGGCGGACACGTCGAGGAACTGGCCGGTGACGACCTCGCTGCGGGTGAGATCGAAGTAGCCGAGCGCGTCGAGCACCCGTGGGGCCGGGAGCCCGCTGGTGCGGAGCAGCTCGTCGGACCAGGACAGCAGGAGGTCGCCGAGCAGGATCGCGGCCGCGGCGCCGTACTGCTCGGCGCCGCCGGACCAGCCGCTCGTGCGGTGCAGCGCCTCGAAGGCACGGTGGGTGGCCGGCCGGCCCCGGCGTACGTCGGAGGCGTCCATCACGTCGTCGTGCACCAGTGCGCTGGCATGCAGCAGCTCCAGCGAGGCGCAGGCCTTGAGCAGCGCCGCACGGTCGTCCGGCTCGGCGACGGCGAGGTGGCCCCACCAGCAGAAGGCCGCCCGGAACCGCTTCCCACCGGTGACGCTGAGCCGTGCGTGGTCGACGAGACGGGTGGCGTCCTCACCGAGCTCGGCGAGCCACGCGGACTGCTGGTCGATGAAGTCCAGGAGCGCGTCCTCGACGCCCGAACGGAACGCCGCCGGGTCCCACGGAGGCGCTACGACTTCCTGAGACTCGCTCACGGCGCGAGCGTAGCGCCCGTATTCTCGGCGCCATGGCCGCGCACCCGACCACGAGCATCGCCACCCGACTTTCCGGAGGCGAGCGCTCCTTCTCCTTCGAGTTCTTCCCTCCCAAGGATGCCGCCGGCGAGGAGATCCTCTGGCGCTCGATCAGCGAGCTCGAGCCGCTCCGGCCGACGTTCGTCTCCGTGACGTACGGCGCCGGCGGCTCGACCCGCGACCGGACGATCGAGATCACCGGGCGGATCGCCCGGGAGACGTCGATGACGCCGATGGCGCACCTCACGTGCGTCGGGCACACCGTCGCCGAGCTCGAGGAGATCCTCGACGCGCTCGCTGCTGCGGGCGTGGAGAACGTGCTAGCCCTGCGCGGCGACCCCGTGGGCGGTCCCGGCACGCCGTGGACCGCGACCGACGGCGGGCTGGACTACGCGTGCGAGCTGGTCGAGCTCGTCCGGCGCCGCAACCAGTTCGCGGTCGGCGTCGCGGTCTTCCCCGAAGGCCATCGCGACGCGCCGGGTCTGGACCACGACGTACGGGTGATGCGTGAGAAGTACGACGCGGGCGCGGAGTTCGCGATCACCGAGATGGTGCTGCGGTCCTCGGACTACTTCGGACTGGTCGAGCGGGCCCGCGGTGCCGGTGTGGAAATCCCGATCCTCCCCGGCATCATGCCGATCCTCGCCCTGGGCTCGATGCGGAAGATGGTCGAGCTGTCCGGACGCGAGATGCCCGAGGAGATCCTGCGCCGGATCGAGCCGCTCGCCGACGACCCGGCCGCGGTCCGCGCCGAGGGCATCCGGATCGCCACCGAGCTCTGCGACGAGCTGCTCGACGGCGGCGCCCCCGGGCTGCACTTCTACACGCTGAACCGCTCGAAGGCCACCCGCGAGATCTACCAGTCCCTCGCCTGCCACGCCTGACGCCGAGCGGGCAGAAAAGCAGCGCCGAGGCACGCCGAGCGGGCACAGAAGCTGCGCGGATGTACGCCGAGCGGGCAGTAAAGCAGCGCCGAGGCACGCCGAGCGGGCACAGAAGCTGCGCGGATGTACGCCGAGCGGGCAGTAAAGCAGCGCCGAGGCACGCCGAGCGGGCCCCGGCGTTCGGCCCCGAGGTACGTCGGCGCGCATGGATCTCGCCGACACATCCAGCGTTTGTGCCCGCTCGGCGTACTCCTGGGCAGCGTTTGTGCCCGCTCGGCGTACTCCGGCACTGCGTTTGTGCCCGCTCGGCGTACTGCAGGGTTGCGTTTCTGCCCGCTCGCGGCTAGGCGGGGCCGATCACCTGAGCGACGAGGGCCGCTGACAGGCCGACGCTGGGAAGACCGGAGCCCGGAGTGGTGTGGGCACCGGCCATGTAGACACCCGCGACCGGGGTCCGCGTGCCGAGGCGGTGGACCAGGGTGTTGCGGCCCTGCCAGAGCACGCCGAGAGGGGAGCCGCCCCACTGCTCGACGAGCTCGCGGGGCGAGCGGTCGACCCGGACCTCGACCTGGTCGCGGATCCGGACGCCGGCCCGGTGCAGGGCGGTGACGATGTCCTCGGCCAGCCGTCCGCGTCCGAGCACCGTCCACGCGTGCGCGCCCTCGGGCGCGGTGCCGGTCGTCCGGAGCACCAGCGTGGGGTCCCCGTAGAGGACGACCTCGGCGGGCAGGTCGGGCACCTCCCCGACGACGCCGATGTGGCACAGGGACGGGGGGATCGCGGGCATCGTCCGGGCGACGTACGCCGCCAGCGCGGGCAGCCGTCGCGGGTCGATCGCGCACACCACGTGGTCGGCGTCGACGGTGCCCTCGTCGACGCGGACGGCCCGGGCGCGTCCGTCCTCGACGACCAGGTCGCGCGCGGGGTTGCCGGTCAGCACGGTGACGCCGCGCGTCTCGAGCCGGGACGCGAGGATGTCGGCGAGCTGGCCCATGCCGCCCGGCAGGGTCCAGGCGCCGAAGTTCTGCTCGACGTAGGACCAGACGCCCTCCCAGGCCGGGACGTTGCGGGGCTCGTGCCCGTCGAACGCCGCGCGGTGGCAGGCCAGCAGCCGGAGCCGGTCGTCGCGGAGCTCGCGGTTGACGAGCCGGTGCAGCGTGAGCCGTGTCGAGAGCAGGTCGCGGGCCTCCTTGCTCGCGTGCTCCTCCGACCACGGCCGCTCGTACCAGTCCTTGCGCAGCGTCTCCCACACGTCGCCGAAGGAGTCGACGTACGCGATCCAGGCACGGCCGGCTTCCTCGCCGAGCGCCGACGCGACGGCGGCGAGCTGTGCGGCCCGGCTCCCTCCCGGGAGGTCCAGCACGGTGCCGTCGGGGAACCGGTGCTGCTGCACCGGGTCGACGGGCACCAGGTCGAACTCCTTCTCGGCCGGCCGCCCGGACTTGCGGAAGAAGTCCCGGATCACTGCCGGCAGCAGGGTCGTCGAGGGGCCGCTGTCCCAGCGGAACCCGTCCTGCTCGACGTGGCCGAGCGCGCCTCCCAGCCGGTCGGACGCCTCGAGGAGGGTGACGTCGTGACCCAGCTTGGCGAGCCGGGCCGCGGACGCCAGCCCGCCGAAGCCACCGCCGATCACCACCACCCGTGCCATGCGCACACCCTAGGGTCCGGGCGTGCGGGCGTCCGTCACGCCGGTGCCGCTGTGCCCTTCCAGCGCCGCCAGCCGCGGCGGACGAGCCTGAGCAGGTGGTACACGGCATACCCGCCGACCACCAGCAGCACGGCGGCCAGCGAGAGCGCGAGCCACGGGTGCTGGATCGCCAGCAGCACCACCCCGACGACCGCCACGTCCTCCCCGAGGCTCGCCACCACATTGCTCACCGGCTCGGGGGAAGCGTTGAGGGCGAGGCGTCCGCCGGCCTTGACGAGGTGGCTGGCCAGCGCCGTGCCGCCCCCGAGCGCGCCGTACGCCGCCTGCTGCACGGAGCCCGCGTCGCCGGAGACCAGCAACGCGATCGCGGTGCCGATCGCCGGCCGGATCACGGTGGAGACCACGTCCCAGGTGGAGTCGAGGTAGGGGATCTTGTCGACGACGAACTCGATCGCGTAGAGCGTGGCGGCGGCGACGAGCACGTCGGTGCGCCCGAGGCTGTCCGGGATCGAGGAGAAGTCGCCCACGCGGTCGGCGATGCCCAGGACGAGGACCGCCAGGTAGGCGTTGACCCCGCTGGCCCAGCCGGTCGAGAACACCATCGGCACCAGGTCCACGCCGGCAGCATATTCAGGTCGCCCGGGCAGTCGGGCTGCCGTAGGTTCGGGCACGTGGACGAGACCGCGGCACCGGCCTGGACGGAGATCACCGACGTCGAGGCGCTCGTCGGCCTGCTCGGTGAGCCGCAGCAGCGCGCCCGCGACAAGGTACGCCGCTCGCTGACCGACCTCGACCGCGACTGGCTCGCCGCATCCCCGTTCTGCGTGATGGCGACCGCCGGACCCGACGGCTCGTGCGACGCCTCACCCAAGGGCGATCCGGCAGGTGACCTGGTGCACGTCGTCGACGACACGACCATCGCCCTGGCCGAGCGGCCCGGCAACCGGCGCGCCGACGGCTACCGCAACATCCTGGCCAACCCCCAGGTCGGCCTGCTCTTCGTGATCCCCGGCCGGGGCGACACGCTCCGGGTCAACGGCCGGGCGCGGCTCGCCTCCGACGCCCCGTTCTTCGACGCGATGCGGGTCAAGGGACATCGACCGGTGCTCGCGGTCGTGGTCGAGATCGACGAGGTCTTCCACCACTGCCAGAAGGCGTTCCTGCGCTCGCGGCTGTGGGAACCAGCGTCCTGGGAGCCGGACGCACAGGTGCCCCGGCGGGCGGTGATCGCCCACGAGCTCGAGCCGTCGGGCAAGACCCTCGAGGAGCTCGACGAGTACTACGGCCCGCAGTACCTCGACGGCCTCTACTAGCCGGTCGGGGCCTCCCGCTTCACCACCCCGGCGAGCGTCTCGGCGTCGCGGGCCACCACCGTCGTCCCGTCGGCGGCGGTGATGATCGGGCGCTGGATGGTGCGTGGGTGCGCGACCATCGCCTCGATCCAGTCGTCGCGGTGCGCCGCGTCGCGGGGCAGGTCGATGCCGGCCTCCCGGGTCTCGGCCGGCCTTGCGACGTCCCACGGCTCGAGAGCGAGCCGGTCGAGGACACCGGCGAGCTCGGCGGCCGTCGGCGGGTCGTCGAGGTAGCGCCGTTCGACGTACTCGATGCCCGCCGCGTCGAGGTTCTCCTTGGCCGTGCGGCACTTCGAGCACGCCGGGTTGATCCAGATCTCGACGGGCGGCCGCGGCGACATCAGTTGACCTCGATCTCCTCGGCGCCGGTCATCTCCAGCAGCTCGTCGTAGGTGGTCGAGAAGACAGCGGCCGGGTGCCCCGCGGCAGCCCAGATCTCGTCGTACTGCCGCAGCGTGGGGTCGAGGAACGTGCGAACCGGCCGCGGGTGGGCGAACGGCGACACCCCGCCGATCACCTGACCGGTGTGCTCCCGGACGAAGTCGGGAGTCGCCCGCTCCAGCGCAGGCGCGCCGACTGCCGCCGCCGCCTTCGCGGTGTCCACCCGGTGCGCGCCGGACGTGAGGATCAGCACCGGCACCCGCTCCCCGGAGTCGGTCGCGGCGGCGAAGAGCAGGCTGTTGGCGATCGCGCCGACCTCGCACCCGAGCGCCTCGGCAGCCAGCGCGGCGGTGTGCACGGAGTCGGGGAGCACCACGATCCGGCCCCGGCCGCCGCGGGCCTGGAGCTCGGCGCGGAAGCCGGCGATGGAGGGGTGCTCGCTCATGGTCGGCAAGTTATCCCACCGGCTGCAGAGGCCCCGTGCGGTTCTTGCTTGACGGGCTGTCCGTGGCCGGGTGTACCTTGGAATCGTTCGAACACACGTTCGATCAACGGCCCGGTGGCGGTGACTCGACCCCATCGTCCACCGGGCCGCCGACAACGGAAGGAGCAGGCGGGTGCGGCCGTACGACGAGCTGGTGGAAGTGCGCAAGGGTCCGGGCGACGTGCTCGCCGGTGAGGGTGAGGAGGGCCCCGACCAGTTCCTTTGGCGCGGTCGCCTCTGGCAGGTGCGCGAGGTGATCGCGCACTGGATGGAGTCGGGCGCCTGGTGGCTGCGACGGCCCGAGGAGGCGCCCGGGCACTCCGAGCTGGTGTCCCAGCGGGAGGTCTGGCGGGTCGCCGCCGCCCGCGGTCGTTCCGTCGCCTCCGTCGACGATCCCGGCTTCGGGATCTTCGACCTCACCCTCGACTGGAGCGAGGGCGTCTGGCGCCTCGCCGGCTCCCTGGACTGAGGGCGAGATGAACCTCCACCTGCCCGCAGCCACGCACTCCTACCTCGAGCGGTCCGCCGAGTCGCTGCGCGAGGCGATCACCTGCACCGACGTTCCGCGGCGCTACGCCCTCGCCCACGTCGCCGCGCTGCGGGCGACGGCTGCGCTGCTGGCGGCGCGCGCGCAGCCGATGCCGGTCCAGAAGCGCCGGCAGAAGAACGCCTGGGTGCTGCTCGCCGAGGTCGCCCCCGAGCTGCGCGAGTGGGCCACGTTCTTCGCGGCGGGCGCCGCGAAGCGGGCCGCTGCCGAGGCCGGGTCGCGACGTGCCGTCACCGAGCGCGAGGCCGACGACCTGGTCCGCGACGCCGACCGCTTCCTCGCCGTCGTCGAGACCTCGCTCGGCGTGACCGGGCACGCCCCGTTCCAGGTGGCCTGACCACGCCCCGGTGACGTCGTTAGTGTTCACCGCATGGAACGCCCCCTCGAGCGCCGCGCTGCCACCCGCACGGCGGTCGTCTGGGAGGCCTGCCGACGAGCTCTCGACGACGGTCCCTCGGGGCAGACGGTGCTCGACGTCGGCGGCGGGACCGGCGGGTTCGCGGTGCGCGTCGCCGAGCTCGGGCACCGCGTCACCGTCATCGACCCGAGCCCGGACGCGCTCGCGGCTCTGGACCGGCGAGCCCGGGAGCACGGCGTCGCTGAGCTGGTCAGCGGTCGGCAGGGCGACCTGGCCGACGCGGTCGACCTGGTCCCGGCCGCCACCGCCGACCTCGTGCTCTGCCACGAGGTGCTCGGGCTGGTCGACGACCCGGCTGACGCCCTCGCGGTGCTCGGCCGGCTGCTGCGCCCCGGCGGCACCCTCAGCCTGCTGGTCAGCCAGCGCCACGCCGCCGTGCTCGGCCGTGCGATGGCCGGTCACTTCGCACAGGCGCGCGACCTGCTCGGCGGCACGCCTACCTCGGCGGAGCACGAGCGCCGGTTCACGGCGGCGGAGGTCGCCGACCTGGTGGCCGAGGCCGGTTTCGAGCTCATCGGGATGCACGCCGTACGTGTGTTCACCGACCTGGTGCCCTCGGCCCTGCTCGACCTCGAGCCGGGTGCGGTCGACGGTCTGCTGGACCTCGAGCGTGCCGTCGCCGACCGGCCCGAGTACCTCACCCTGGCCGCCCAGATCCACACCCTCGCCCGCCGCTGACCCGGGTCCGGACACCGAGCGCGCACCCGGGCCGTCGCCCCGCGAACGAGGTGTCCGGTGAGGCCGGCGGACCGGTCACTGGCCTGCCCGATCCTGCACGTCGACATGGACGCGTTCTACGCGTCGGTCGCGATCCGTGACCGCCCGGACCTCCAGGCCCTGCCGGTGATCGTGGGCGGGGGGCACCGTGGTGTCGTGCTGTCCGCGAACTACCCGGCGCGCGCCTTCGGGGTGCGCTCGGGGATGTCCGGCCGGATGGCCAAGGAGCTGTGCCCGCAGGCGGTGCGCGTCTCGCCCGAGTTCGGCGAGTTCGAGACGGTGTCGCGATCGGTGATGGAGATCTTCCGCGAGGTGACACCCCTGGTCGAGGCGTACTCCCTGGACGAGGCGTTCCTGGACGTCTCCGGCGCGGTGCGCCGGCTCGGCTCGCCGGTGCAGATCGCCGAGTACATCCGCGCTCGAGTCCGTGACGAGCAACGGGTGGACTGCTCGGTCGGTGTCGCGGGCACCGTCTCGGTGGCGAAGCTCGCGAGCCGCCGGGCCAAGCCCGACGGTGTCCTCGTGGTGCCACCCGACCAGGTCGTCGGCTACCTGCATCCCCTCGATGTCGGAGAGCTCTTCGGCGTCGGACCGCGCACCCGCGCGCGGCTGCACCGGATCGGCCTTGCCACGGTGGGTGACGTGGCGCGGACCCCGCGGTCCACGCTCCAGCTGCTTGTCGGCAGGGCGCTGGGCGCCCAGCTGCACGAGCTCGCCTGGGGCACCGACAGGAGCACGCTCACACCGCGGCGCAGCGACCACGATCCGGAGCGCAGCATGGGCGCCGAGGAGACCTTCGGCCGCGACGTCGCCGATCGCGAGGTGATCAGCCGCGAGCTGCTGCGGCTCGCCGGCCGGGTGACCGCCCGGATGCGACGTGCAGGGGTTGCCGGGCGGACGGTGGCCCTGCGGGTCCGCTACGCCGACTTCACCACCCTCACCCGGTCCCGCACTCTGCCCGATGCCACGGACGTCACCGGCGAGGTGCACGCCGAGGCCCTCCGGCTGTTCGACGCCCTCAAGCAACGGCGGCTGCGGATCCGGCTCGTCGGAGTGCGCGTGGAGGGCCTGCTGCCCCTCGAGCGGGCCCATCGCCAGCTGGTCATCGGGGAGCGCGAGCACGGCTGGCCGGCCGCGGACCGTGCCGTCGACCAGGTCCATCTCCGCTTCGGACGGGGCGTGGTGCGGCCCGCGACCCTGTTCACCGCAGACCGTCCATGAGCGGGCCCAGAGCAGGTCCAGTGCATGCCCGGAGCGGGCCCAGAGCGGGCTCTGAGCGGGCTCTGAGCCGGTCGCGGCGACCGCGCCCGCTTGCGTGAATTTCCCGATCTCGGGTACCGACTTTCGCGCAGGCTGCCTAGACTTGCGGAATCAAGAGCACCTGAGCACCGGATCGTTGGAGGACGTCGTGCCGCTGTCGGAAGAGGAGCTTCGTCTGCTGGAGCAGATGGAGCGCGCCCTCGCCGCAGAGGACCCGAAGTTCGTCTCCGCCCTGCAGGGGCGCACGCTGCGCCGGATGGCCCGGATGCGCACGATGGCTGCGGCGGTCGTGTTCGTCGGCGGCATCGCGCTGCTCATGGGCGGCGCGATGGCCCGGATGACCTGGCTCGGCATCGTCGGCTTCCTGGTGATGCTCGGCTCCGCGACCGTCGGCCTGGCCGCCTGGCGCGGCCATCGGGTGAGCGACGAGCGTCCGGCCCAGCCGGCCGACGCCCTCTTCGACTTCGACGACCACCCGCACCGCTTCGAGGTCCTCGACGGCGGTCGCGCGAGCAAGCCGAAGCGCCCCCGCCGTCAGCCGCGAGACCGTCGGCAGGGCACGTTCATGCAGCGGCTCGAGCAGCGCTGGCAGCACCGCCGCGACCAGGGCGGCTACTGACCGCTCGGCGCGCCGGCTCCGGCCAGCTCCACCTGCCGGTCGACCACGAGTGAGGCTGTCCGCCGGTCGAACACCGACCGCGGGAAGACTCGGGCGACCCGGCTGCGGCTGGTCGCGACCGAGGCGTCCATGAGGTCCGACCACTTCTCGACGGCCTCGACCACGGCCTGGCGGGTGGCCGGGTCGACGGCGAACGGACGTGCGTAGAGCGCCCGCTCGACGAACAGGGTGAGCTCCTCGAGCCGGCGTACGGCATCGGTCGTGCCGTGGGTGCGGCGTCGCAGCGCGCCGGAGATCTCGCGCACGGAGCGCTGCAGCGGCAGCGCGATGCCGAGGTCGCGGGCGGTCGCGACCAGCTCCGCCCAGGCACCGTCGGCGAGGACCCGGGCGTCGTCGCTCACCGGTCCTAGCCGGTGGTCGCCGAGCCGCCGCCGGCGCTGACGTGAGCGCACCCACCGGGGCAGTGCCAGCACGAGCGCCAGCAGCAGGACGCCGACGGCCCAGCCGACGGCCGTCGCGCGAGCCTCCGACGAGCCTTTCGCCGACGCGGTCTTGTCCAGCTCGCGGGGCGCCTTGGTCGGCGCCTGGCTGGGCGCCGCCGTCGCGCTCGGGCCGGTGGGCCGGGTCGTCGGTGCACCCGTGCCCACCGTCCAGGACGGCGGTGTCGTGCCGGTGCGCGCGGCGGGAGTCGGTTCGAAGCGGACCCAGCCGGTGCCGCTGAAGTAGATCTCCGGCCACGCGTGCAGGTCGTCACTCGTGTAGAGGTACGTCCCGTCCTGCAGGCGTTGCGGGGCCAGGAACCCGACCGCGACCCGGGCCGGGACGCCGAGCGAGCGGGCCATGACCGCCATCGCGGCGGCGAACTGCTCGCAGTAGCCGACCTTGTCGGTGGTGATGAACCGGACCAGCTGCGAGATGCCGCTGCCGGGCGCGGGCTCGAGGGAGTAGCTGAAGCCGCCGGTGTTGCGGAACCACGTCTGCAGCGCCACCATCCGGTCGTAGTCGGTGGTGGCTCCCGCGGTCACCTCCTGCGCGATCCGGGTGATCACCGAGGGCCGGTTGCCGGGCACCGACGTCATCGGCGCGCGGACGGCCGACGGCGCGGTGAGGGCCGCCTGCATCCGGGTCGGGGACAGCTCCGGGGTGAACCCGACGAGGTTGTAGGACAGCCCCGCGGTGTCCTGCTTGTCGACGCTGGCGACGTCCAGGGTCCTCAGGTCGTAGCGCCAGTCGCCCTTCTTGATGTCGATGCTCCGGGTCGGGTACGGCGTGGGCAGCCAGGTGCTCTGGAACCCGTCGAGGAGCCGGATGGACCAGTTGGCGTCGGTGCCGGCCGCGTTGATCTGCATGCCCGGCGCGGTCGGCAGCTTGCCGTTGGCGTTGTTGGACTTCGCGAGCTGCCGCGCCGACGGCAGCCACTCGACCCCGCTGAACTTGTCGAGCACGGTGAGCCGCAGGTAGCCGGGGTCGCCCGTCGTCTGGGCCTCCACCAGCGGGATGTGGTTCTGGCTGATGAGGTCCCGGCGGAGGTCGACGATCGGGTTGCGCAGCGTCACGTTGCTGTCATTGCCGCTCCCGTTGCCGCCTCCGTCGCCGTTGCCCTTCAGCAGGCCGCCGGTCACCGGCACCAGGATGGGCAGGACCAGCGCGCCCGCTGCGGTGAGCAGGCCGATGCGCATCGCGGATCCGCGGACCGTCGACCCGTTGACGACCTGGTCGAGCGAGTCGATCCGCTCACCGCGACCGGCGACCGAGCGGCCCCAGCCGAGCACCCGCTCGGTCTCCTCGGTCGCCAGCAGCATGATGAACAGCAGCGAGGTGATCACGAAGACGACCCACGACAGGCTCGCCTCGAGGACGCTGATCGGCACGGTCAGCGTCACGATCACCGGCAGCCCGGCCCACGGCACCCGGCGAAGGCCGCAGGCGAGCAGGTCGGTGGAGAGCAGCACCAGCAGCGACGTCGCGAGCAGGTAGGCATAGGTCTCGGGGTGCTCGGCGCTCACCGGCGAGGCAAAGGTGTTCACCGCCACCGCGCCCGCATGGATGCGGTCGGCGACGTCGTGGATGCTCCCGGGCGTCGGCACCCAGCCGCCCCAGGCGGCGGCTGCCGCGTAGCGGTGGTCGAGCCAGAGCACCAGCACGGCCAGCTGGCTCGGCAGCACGGCGTACCAGGGCCACCCGAGCGTCCGCCCGATCGAGCCGACGCCGACGACGAGCACCGCGCCGAGCAGGGCAGGGGACAGGAAGTGGCCGGGCTGCTCCACGAGCCCGCCCCACGACCAGAGGGCGACCCACGCCATCGTCCCGGCGATCGCCGCCGTGGCGAGCCTGCGCGCGAACCGGCTGCTCATGCGGCTTCCCGGCCCAGTGGCGAGTGCAGCAAGCGCCGTGCTCGGGCGAAGAGGCGTCGAGCGGTCATCGGCCGAGCTCCTGCCAGGTGGTCGGCAACGACCCGGTGCGGGACAGCTCGGAGGCCTTCCAGCCGCGGTGGCGCAGCCAGGAGGCCACCGCCAGCTCGCCGGGCCGTCGCGCGAAGGCCGGCTCGGCCATCCGGGCCGCCCAGGTGTCGACGTCGAGGACGACCGCGTAGGAGGCGCTCCCGCGATGGTGCAGCCCGGAGAGGAAGTCGCGGTCGTGCTGGTTCACCTCGCCGAGGACCGCGACGCACATGCCCGAGGTGACGCTCTCGTCGACCCAGCCGGTGTAGAGCTCGGCGGTCTCGACGGTCGGCAGCACCGCGAGGCGCTCGAGCAAGGGGCGGGCGGAGCTCGCGACGTCACCGTCGTGCCAGCCGTGCTCGATCTCCTCGCCGAGGGCGCTGACCAGGCGCACCTGGTAGCCCTGGGTGGTCAGGTGGACGGCAATGGAGGCGGCCGCGGTGACGGCGCGCTCCAGTGAGGAGTGCGGGCCCTGGCCGCGGTGGGACCGGGCACGGTTGTCGATGAAGAGCGTGCACCGCGACTGCCAGGGCTGCTCCTCGCGCCGCACCATCAGCGCGCCGACCTTGGCGGTGCTGCGCCAGTGCACGCGACGCAGGTCGTCGCCCATCCGGTAGTCGCGTACCGTCACGTCGGCTGCGCTGCCGCTCGCGAACGGGCGCGGCCGGTTGTCACCGGTGCCGGTCCAGGCGCCGAGCAGGGGGATTGCCGGCAGTGCCTCCGTCGCCGGGATCACCACCAGGTGGGCGGTCTTGGTGAACGTGCGGTGCAGCTCGAGCAGGCCGAAGGGATCGCCGACGCGCACGCGCAGCGGACCGATCTGGTAGCGGCCGCGCACGTCTGCCTGCACGGCGTACTCGATGCGCCGGCTCCAGCCCGGGCGCATCGTGTCGATCACGAACCTCGGCCGGGATCCCAGCGCCCACGGGATCTGCTCCTCGATGAGGAGCACGCCGGTGGTCGGCCCGACGTTGGTCAGCTCGAGCTGTACGACGGCCCGCTGACCCACCTCGACGAGCGAGGCGCCGAGCGTGCGGGCCAGCCCGAGCCGGTTGCCCGAGCGCGCGACCCACAGCGCGGCGAACAGCGGGAGCAGCACGACGAGGGCACCGATGCGCACCAGGTCGCGCTCGCCGAGCACGATGCCGCACAGGGCAGCCGTGGCGCCGGCCGCGATGAAGCTGCGCCCGCGCAGCGTGAAGCCGCGCAACGCCTCGCGGATTGCAGCGCTCGCGGGCACGGGCGCGGCGTGGGGGTCGGACGCGGCCAGGACGGACACCGGATCAGCGGCCGGTCGTGCCCGCTGCGACGTCAGAGACGGGCACGGAGTCGAGGATGCCGGCGAGGACGTCGCCCGGGCCGCGGCCGTTCATGGCCGCCTCGACCGTGGGCAGCAGCCGGTGGGCGAGCACCGAGGGAGCGAGCGTGTGCACGTCGTCGGGGATGACGTACTCGCGCCCGGACATCGCAGCCCACGCCTTCGCGGCCCTGACCAGGTGGAGGGTGGCGCGCGGGGAGGCACCGAGCCTGAGCTCGGCGGAGCGGCGCGTGGCGGTCGAGATGGCCACCGTGTAGCGCTGCACGGCGTCCGAGACGTGCACACCGGCGACCACCGAAGCGAGCTTGCGGATCTCGGCGGCGTCGGTCACCGGCTCGAGGTCGTCCAGAGGGCTGCGCGTCTCGCGCGCCGAGAGCATCGCGATCTCGGCCGCCTCGACCGGGTAGCCCATCGACACCCGGGCCATGAACCGGTCGCGCTGCGCCTCGGGAAGCGCGTAGGTGCCCTCCATCTCCAGGGGGTTCTGGGTGGCGATCACCATGAACGGCGACTCGAGCGAGAACGTCTGGTTGTCGACAGTGACCTGTCGCTCCTCCATGCACTCGAGCATCGCCGACTGGGTCTTGGGCGAGGCCCGGTTGATCTCGTCGCCGATGACGATGTTCGCGAAGACGCCCCCGGGACGGAACTCGAACTCGCGGGTGTCCTGGTTGAACACCGAGACGCCGGTGACGTCCGAGGGCAGCAGGTCCGGGGTGAACTGGATCCGGCGGACGGTGAGGTCGATGGAGCGGGCCAGTGCCTTGCTGAGCATGGTCTTGCCGACGCCCGGCACGTCCTCGATCAGCAGGTGCCCCTCCGCGAGCAGCACCACGACGGCGGCGCGGGCCACCTCCGGCTTGCCCTCGATGACCCGCTCGATGTTCGCGCGAACACGGTCGGTGACCGAACGAAGGGTGTCGAGGTCCGCAGCGGTGGTGGGTGTCGGGCCGGTGGCGGTCGTCCCGATCGGGGACGGCGCGCTCGCAGGTGCTTCGTGCATGCCCCTAGTGAACCTCATCACGGAAGAGGCGGTGGTGCATCCGTCGGGCGGGCCCAGAGCGGGAACGGGCGCGAAAGAGGAGGGAAAGGGAGCGAATGTGGTTGACGGTGGAGGGTTGTGGAGTATCGTGGGGGAAAGTGGAGGAAGAGCGGGAGAGGTGGCGCGATGTTCTCCGGCACCTTTCGACCCCGGCTCGACGACAAGGGGCGGCTGTTCCTCCCGGCAAAGTTCCGCGAGGCGATGGGGGACGGACTGGTGATCACCAGGGGGCAGGAGCGCTCGATCGACATGCGCACGCAGGCCGACTTCGCCGCCTTCACCGAGAGGTTCAAGAACGCCTCGCAGACCGATGCCCGGCTCCGTGCCTACGGGCGGATGCTCTTCGCGCTCGCCTCCGAGCAGGTGCCCGACAAGCAGGGCCGGATCACCATCACCCCCGAGCTGCGCCAGTACGCCGCGCTCGACCGGGACTGCGTGGTGATCGGCATCTACGACCGGGTCGAGATCTGGGAGCCCCAGGCCTGGACCGACTACACCGCCCAGCAGGAGAGCGCCTTCTCCGACGTCCAGGAGGAGATCTTCCCCGGGTTCTGACCCGGCCTCCGCAACCACACCAACCACCCCAAGCGCCGGTACCGGGACCGGCCACAACTCCACATCGGTGATCGCAGGACGAGGCTCGCGTCCGCTCCTCCCCGTACCGGGGCTGCCGTCTGGGGCACCTTCCCCGGCTCCAGAACTCAGCGCCACGAGGAGAGAGCGGACGGGAACCTGGCCCGGCGATCACCCTCCTCCACTACTCACCACCCGCATCCAGCCAGCCAGGGGTCGAAGCATGAACGGAGTCGCCGGACCGATCAGCGGTCCGCACGCCGCACCGGTGAGGCCCGCGCGCCGGGTCCGCCACGAGGTGCGCGACGGCCTGGCGCTGATGGCGTTCTCGGCCGCGACCAGCGTCGCGCTCGCCGGGGCGCTGACCTTGCTCACCGGGCTCGGGAAGTAGGGCGGGCATGAACGACCTCGCCCACGTCCCGGTGCTCCTCGACCGGGTCGTCGCGCTGGTCTCACCCCCGCTGCAGGAACCCGGGTCGATCCTGGTCGACGCGACCCTCGGACTGGGTGGGCACACCGAGGCCGTCCTCACGCGCTGCCCGGCTGCGCACGTCGTCGGCGTCGATCGCGACGTCCACGCCCTCGAGCGGGCCGGCGAACGGCTCGCACCCTTCGCCGGACGGACCACGCTGGTGCACGCCGTGTACGACGAGATCCCCGAGGTGCTGGCCGACCTGGGCATCGGCTCGGTCCAGGGCGTGCTGTTCGACCTCGGCGTCTCCTCGATGCAGCTCGACCTGCGCGAGCGCGGGTTCGCGTACGCCGAGGACGCGCCGCTGGACATGCGCATGGACGACACCGGCGGGATCACCGCGGCCGAGGTCCTCAACAGCTACCCGGCAGCCGACCTGGCCCGGATCCTGCGGGCCTACGGCGAGGAGAAGTTCGCCCGGCAGATCGCCCGGGCCATCGTCCGTGAACGGGAGCGGGCGCCGTTCGACCGGTCCGCGCGGCTGGTCGACCTGCTCCGCGAGGTGATCCCGGCGCCGGCCCGGCGTACCGGGGGCCACCCGGCGAAGCGCACGTTCCAGGCGCTCCGCATCGAGGTCAACGACGAGCTCGGGGTCCTCCGCCGGGCGATCCCCGCGGCGATCGACGCGCTCGCGGTCGGTGGCCGCGTCGTGGTGATGAGCTACCACTCGCTGGAGGACCGCATCGTCAAGCAGGCACTCACCGCCCGTGCACGAAGCACGGCGCCGGAGGGACTACCCGTGGTCCCCGAGCACCACCAGCCCGAGCTGCGGCTGGTGACCCGGGGATCGGAGAAGGCGTCCGACGCCGAGATCGCCGAGAACCCGCGGGCGGCCTCGGTGAGGTTGCGCGCAGCCGAGCGAGTGCGGGGAGCGGTCGCATGAGCACGCTGATGTCACAGGCACGCGCGCGGGCGCCCCGGTTCGCCGAGGCAGCCGTCGAGCGGGCCCGGCTGTCGCTGGTCCCGGTACGCCGCACGCGACCGCCGAGGGCGCCCTTCGCGGTGCTGGTCTTCGCGATCCTCGGCGCGGGGGTCGTGGGGCTGCTCATGTTCAACACCCACATGCAGCAGGCGTCGTTCTACGCCACCCGGTTGCAGCAGCATGCCGACGACCTGACGGCCAGGCAGCAGGCGCTCGACATCGATCTCGAGCAGCTGCGCGCCCCGCAGCGGCTGGCCGAGGCAGGCAAGGCGCTGGGCATGGTCGCGCCCGGCGTACCGGCCTTCGTGCGGCTCTCCGACGGCAGCGTCGTCGGGACACCGACCCCGGCAAGTCCCGAGGATGCCGTCCGCATCGAGCCGCTGCCCCCGGGGCTACCGGCGGCACTGCAGCGCAAGCCGATCGTCATCCGGGTGCCCGCCGTCGTCGGGACCGGCACTGATCCCGGCGCCGACCCGGCCACGAACCGGGCGACGAACCCGACCACGAACCCGACCACGAACCCCGGGACCGCCCCGTGAGCCCGGCACGACGCCCGGCCGGCCGGTGGCGCGGGTCCTCGGAGCTCCGGCTCCGGGTCGGGCTGATCGTGCTGGCGATGGTCATCTCGGTCTTCGGGGTGCGACTCTTCGAGCTGCAGGGCCTCGACCCGAAGGCCTATGCCGCGAAGGCGGACGCGGAGGGGCTGGTCACCGTGCCGCTGCCCGCGACCCGTGGCTCGATCGACGACCGCAACGGCGTGCCGCTGGCCGAGTCGGTCAGCGGGCTGATGATCGTGGCGGACCCGAAGCGCACCGACGACCACGCCGAGGAGATCGCACGCATCCTCGCGAACCGGCTGGGCCTCGACTACTTCGACATCCTCGGCAAGCTCCGCGAGAACCCCGATCGTCCGGGCGCCCGGTTCGCCTACGTGGCACGCCGGGTCCCGGCCACCGCGGCGACCGATGCCGTCGACGCGATCGAGAAGGCTGGCCTCAAGGGTGTCGACACCCGGCTCGACCCGGTGCGTGAGTACCCGGGTGGTGACGTCGCCGCCAACCTGGTCGGCTTCATGAAGGTCCCCGGGGAGCCCGGCACCGGTGGTGGCCTCGAGCGCTCCTTCGACGGGCTGCTCGCCGGCAAGGACGGCAGCGAGACCTACGAGGTCGGCGCCGGCAACCGGATCCCGCTGGGCGAGAACACCGAGACCAAGCCGGTCGACGGAAAGAGCCTCACCCTCACCATCGACCGGGACGTGCAGTGGTACTCGCAGCGGGTGCTGCGGACGGCGGTGCAGCAGGCTCGCGCCGAGTCCGGTGCGGCGATCGCCCTCGACTCGCGCACCGGGGAGATCCTGGCGCTGGCCGACTACCCGTCGTACGACGCGAACAAGCCGGGCGAGGCCAGCAAGGACGACCTCGGCAGCCGCGCACTGAGCGACGTCTACGAGCCCGGGTCGGTCGAGAAGGTGCTGACCATGTCGGGGCTGCTCGACAAGGGACTGGTCTCACCGCGCACGAAGGTGCGGGTGCCCCGGCAGCTGCCGGTGGCGGACCGCGTGATCCACGACTACTTCGACCACGACACCATCCGGCTGACGCTCGCGGGCGTGATCGCCAAGTCCTCCAACATCGGCACCGTGCTCGCGGCGCGCCAGTACCAGCCCGGTCAGCTGTGGAGCTACCTCGATCTCTTCGGCCTCGGGCACCGCACCGACATCGGCATGCCCGGCGAGACCCGCGGTCTGCTCCCTGCGTCGGACACGTGGACCCAGCTGACCCAGGCGACCGCCTCGTTCGGGCAGGGCGTCTCCGTCAATGCGTTGCAGATGGCCACCGCCATCAACACCGTGGCGAACGGCGGCGAGCTCATCAGTCCCAGCCTGGTCAAGGGCAGTGCCACCACGTCCTCGGGTGACGAGGTCGGCACGGACGTGGCCACCCGGCACCGGGTGATCAGCGCCGCTGCCGCGGAGAAGGTCTCGAAGATGATGGAGATGGTGACCACCGAGGGCGCGGGCACGGCACCCGCCGCCGGGATCGCCGGCTACCGGGTCGCGGGCAAGACCGGCACCGCCCAGCAGGTCGGTGCGACCTGTGGCTGCTACGACGGGTCGCTGGCAGTGTCCTTCGCCGGCTTCGCCCCGGCCGACAATCCGCGCTTCACCGTCTACGTGGTGATCCAGAAGCCGCAGGGCGCCGCCAGCGGTGGCGGGACCGCCGGTCCGGTCTTCCGCAAGATCCTCACGTACCTCCTCCAGAAGTACGCCGTGCCGCCGACGGGCACCAAGCCCGCGCATCTCCCGATCGAGTGGTGAACCGGTAGGTTCGCGGGGTACCCAGCACGGCCACGGGACGAGGAGGGTTCCCCAGGTGCACGAGGCGAGCCTGACCCGCCCGGCGGATCCGGTGGCCACGCCGCTCACGGAGGTGGCGAGCCGGCTGGGTGCCCGCACCCTCGGAGATCCCGCAGGCGTCGTCGTGACCGGTGTGTCCCTGAGCTCGCAGCGGGTGCTGCCGGGGGACATCTACGCTGCACTCCGCGGCACGCACGCCCACGGCGCGGCGTACTCGCGCGACGCCGTGACGGCAGGAGCCGTCGCCGTCCTGACCGACGACGCCGGCGAGCCGGAGGCGCGCGCTGCCGGCGTGCCGGTGCTCGTCGTGACCGAGCCGCGTCCCCTGCTCGGAGCACTCGCCGGCTGGCTGTACGGCGACCCGGCCCGTGCCCTGACCCTGATGGCAGTGACCGGTACCCAGGGCAAGACGACCACGACCCGGCTGCTCGAGTCCGCCCTCCAGGACTCCGGCGTCCGGGCTGCCTCGGTGGGCACCGTGGGCACGCGCATCGACGGTCGCGACGTGAAGACCGCGCTGACCACCCCGGAGGCACCCGACCTGCACGCACTGTTCGCGGTCATGCGCGAGCAGCACGTGCAGGCCTGCGCGATGGAGGTCTCCAGCCATGCGCTCGTGATGGGCCGCGTCGACGGCGTCGTCTTCGGCGTGTCGGCCTTCACCAACCTCGG
Organism: Marmoricola sp. URHA0025 HA25; assembly: GCF_054059435.1. Taxonomy (NCBI): domain Bacteria; kingdom Bacillati; phylum Actinomycetota; class Actinomycetes; order Propionibacteriales; family Nocardioidaceae; genus Marmoricola; species Marmoricola sp. URHA0025 HA25. The sequence continues at coordinate 2,550,666 of NZ_JBSSCD010000001.1, read as the reverse complement.
CCGTGACCACCTCGACTTCCACGCCGACCTCGAGGACTACTTCGCGGCGAAGGCGTCGCTGTTCACGCCCGAGCGGTCCAGGCTCGGGATCACCAACGTCGACGACGCCTTCGGCCGCCGGCTGCACGACGAGGCGGGCATCGAGATGCGCACCTTCTCCCCGACAGGCGCCGACGCGGACTGGCGGGCGGAGAACGTGGAGCTCCGACCGGACGGGTCGCGCTTCACCGTGGTGTCGCGCGAGGGTGACCGGTTCGACGCGGGTGTGCCGCTCACCGGCGCGTTCAACGTCGCGAACGCGCTGTGCGCCGTCGCGCTCGCCGCCGAGGCGGGCTTCGACCCCGGGCCGGTCGCGCGCGCGATCGCCCGCAGCCACGGCGTGCCCGGCCGACTCGAGAGGGTGGATGCCGGGCAGCCGTTCCTGGCGGTGGTCGACTACGCGCACAAGCCCGACGCGCTCGAGGCCACCCTGGCCGCACTGCGTCCTCTGACAGCCGGTCGGCTGCTGCTCGTCGTGGGTGCGGGCGGCGACCGGGACACCGGCAAGCGGCCGGTGATGGGTGCGATCGGCGCACGGTTCGCCGATGTGCTCGTCGTGACCGACGACAACCCACGCAGCGAGGACCCGTCGGCGATCCGGGCAGCGGTGCTCGCCGGAGCGCGGGACGTGCCCGAGGACGAGCGCGCCGAGGTCCTCGAGGTCGGCTCGCGCCGGGAGGCCATCCGGCGTGCCGTGGGGCTCGCCGCCGAGGGCGACACCGTGCTCGTCGCGGGCAAGGGCCACGAGACCGGTCAGGAGATCGGCGGTCCCGACGACCGGGTCGTGCATCCCTTCGACGACCGCGACGAGGTGCGGGCAGCACTGGAGGAGCTCCGGTGATCACGCTGACCGTGGCCGAGATCGCCGGCATCGTCGGCGGCACGGTGGCCGGCGACGCCGCGACGGCCGTGACCGGACCCGCGTTCCTCGACACCCGCCGGCCGGAGCCGGGAGGCCTGTTCGTCGCGATCGCGGGCGAGCACGTCGACGGCCACGACTTCGCGGAGGCCGCTGTCGAGGGCGGAGCCGCGGCGGTGCTCGGGTCGCGACCGACCGGGGTGCCCACGGTCGTCGTGCCCGACGTGCAGCAGGCCCTGCAGCAGCTGGCGGCCGAGGTGCTGCGACGGCTGCGGCGGTCCGGGCGGAAGCTGCGAGTCGTCGCGATCACGGGGTCGCAGGGCAAGACCAGCGCCAAGGACATGCTGGCCGCGGTGCTGTCCGACTCGGCGCCGACGGTGGCGACGTACCAGTCGTTCAACAACGAGCTGGGGCTGCCCCTGACCGTCCTCCGCGCCGATCCCGGTACGACGTACCTGGTGCTGGAGATGGGCGCCCGCGGCATCGGCCACCTCGCCGAGCTGTGCGCGATCGCTCCTCCCGACGTCTCGCTGGTGCTCAACGTCGGGCTCGCCCACGTCGGCGAGTTCGGCTCCCAGGAGGCGATCGCCCAGGCCAAGGGCGAGCTCGTCGAGGCACTCGGGCCCGACGGGATCGCCGTGCTCAACCTCGACGACCCGCTGGTTGCCGGGATGGCGCCGCGCACGCGAGCGCGGGTGCGCACCTTCGGGCGCGGACCGGGCGCGAGCCTGCGCCTGGAGTCGCTCGAGCTCGACGACCTGGGTCGTCCGTCCTTCGACCTCCACCAGGGCACGCACCGCGTCAGGGTCCGGCTCCGGCTGCTCGGGGAGCACCAGGCGACCAACGCCGCCGCCGCAGCGACGGTCGCGTCGGCGCTGGGCCTCGGCCTCGAGGAGATCGGCGCCTCCCTGGAGCGGATCGAGGTGCTCTCACCCTGGCGGATGGAGCTGCGCGAGCGTGCCGACGGCCTCGTGGTGGTCAACGACGCCTACAACGCGAACCCGCACTCCGTGCGTGCCGCGCTGGAGACGCTCGCCGGGATCGGCCGGCGCACCGGCCGCCCCACGGTCGCCGTGCTCGGAGAGATGCGCGAGCTGGGGGAGTCCGGCGAGGCCGAGCACCGTGCGATCGGCGCCCTGACGGCCCAGCTCGGCATCGGCCGGGTGGTCGTGGTGGGCGACGGGGCCCGGTCGATCACCGAGACGGCTCGTGGGGCATCCTTCTACGCGTCGGTGGCGGAGGCGGCCGACGCCGTGCGGGACAATGTCGGCGGCGCCGAGGTGGTCCTGGTCAAGGCGTCGCGCGCCGCGGGGCTCGAGCGCCTCGCGCTCGCGCTGCTGGCAGACCAGCCGGACCGACCGCGGACAGACCCCGGAGAGCAGACGGAGGAGGACAGCCCGTGAGAGCGATCCTGCTCGCCGGAGGCCTCTCGCTGCTGTTCACGATCTTCGGCACCCGGCTCGCGATCAAGGTCTTCGCCGCCCGCGGCTACGGGCAGCTGATCCGTGACGACGGTCCGACGACGCACCACACCAAGCGCGGCACGCCGACCATGGGCGGCCTGGTGATCGTCCTGGCAACCCTGCTCGCGTACTTCCTGGCCAAGCTCATCACCGGTTCCGACATCACGCTCTCGGCGCTGCTGCTCCTCTTCCTCTTCGTCGGACTCGGCGTCGTGGGCTTCCTCGACGACTTCATCAAGATCTACAAGCAGCGCAACCTCGGCCTGCGCAGCAAGGCCAAGTTCATCGGCCAGACCGTGGTCGCCCTCGTGTTCGCCTGGCTGGCACTGTGGCGGGCCGGCCCGCTCGAGAACCACCGCGGCGAGACGCCCGCCGGGCACGCCATCTCGTTCACCCGCGACATCGACAAGCTCGCCCTGCCCACGGTGCTGCTGGTGCTCTTCATCGTGCTGCTGATCGCGGGCACCAGCAACGCCGTCAACCTCACCGACGGGCTCGACGGGCTCGCCGCCGGCGCCTCGATGATGGTCTTCGGCGCCTACACGCTGATGAACATCTGGCAGAACAACCAGGCCTGCGGCGGGCGCCGGGTCGCCCTGGACCTCACCTCCACGGCCGGCTCCTGCTACCACGTCCGCGACCCCCTGGACCTCGCCGTCGTCGCCGCCGCGATCACCGGGGCCTGCTTCGGCTTCCTCTGGTACAACGCCTCCCCGGCCCAGATCTTCATGGGCGACACCGGTTCGCTGGCCCTCGGCGGCGCAGTGGCCGGGATGGCGGTGCTGACCCGCACCGAGCTGCTGCTGGTGCTGCTCGGCGGGCTGTTCGTGCTCCAGACGATGTCGGTCATCCTCCAGGTCGGGTACTTCAAGCTGACCAAGGGCAGACGCCTGTTCCGGATGGCACCGCTCCACCACCACTTCGAGCTGCTCGGCTGGGAGGAGATCACCGTGGTGATCCGGTTCTGGCTGATCGCAGCCGTCTTCGTCGCTGCCGGCCTCGGCATCTTCTACGCCGAGTGGGTCGCCGGTGCCTGATCGCCGGACCCCCCGGCTCGACGAGCTCGGCCGGCTCGACTCCTGGGAGGGCGTCCGTGCGGTCGTCGCGGGCTTCGGGGTGTCGGGCTTCGCGGCGGCCGACAACCTGACGCATCTCGGCGCCTCGGTGGTCGCACTGGACGAGTCGGAGGCAGGGGACCGGCCGGACAAGGCAACGCTGCTCGAGGTGCTCGGCGCCGAGGTGCGCCTCGGCGAGGGCAGCACGGCGGAGCTCCCGGACGACGTCGACGTGGTGGTGACCTCGCCCGGCTGGCGCCCCGACACCTCTCTGCTCACCCAGGCCGTCGCGCGCGGGATCCCGGTGTGGGGCGAGGTCGAGCTCGCCTGGCGGCTCCGCGACCCGCGGCACGACACCCCGTGGCTGGCGGTCACCGGCACCAACGGCAAGACCACCACGGTCCAGATGCTCGAGGCGATCCTGCGCGCGGCGGGCCTGCGGGCGGTCGCCTGCGGCAACGTCGGGCTGCCGATCGTCGAGGCGGTGATGGACCCCACGCCGTACGACGTGCTCGCGGTCGAGCTCTCCAGCTTCCAGCTGCACTACACCTCGTCCGTGCGCGCCCAGTCGGCCGCGGTGCTCAACGTCGCCGAGGATCACCTCGACTGGTACTCGTCCTTCGACGACTACGTCGCGGACAAGGGCCGGATCTACCAGGGCGTCGAGCGGGCCTGCGTGTACAACGTCGCCGACCCGGTCACCGAGCAGCTCGTGCGCGACGCCGACGTGGTCGAGGGTGCGCGTGCGGTCGGGTTCACCCTGGGCACCCCCGGCGTCGGCATGGTCGGCGTCGTCGAGGAGGTCCTCGCCGACCGGGCCTTCGTGGAGGACCGGGAGACCTCGGCGGCCGAGCTCTGCACCCTGTCCGACCTGGCCAGCCAGGCGCCGCACTTCGTCGCGAACGCGCTCGCCGCCGCGGCGCTCGCGCGCTCCCACGGCGTCCCGCCCGCTGCGGTGCGTGACGCCCTGCGCTCGTTCAAGCCGGCCGGGCACCGCATCGCCGAGGTGGGCACCTTCGGCGGCGTCACCTGGGTCGACGACTCGAAGGCGACCAACCCGCCGGCGGCGATGGCGTCGCTGCAGGCCTACGAGCACGTCGTCTGGATCGCCGGCGGCCTGGCGAAGGGTGCCTCGTTCGACGAGCTCGTGACCAGGGTTCGTGAGCGGCTGCGCGGCGTCGTGCTCCTCGGGCGGGACGCCCCCGTGATCGCGGCCGCGCTTTCCCGACACGCACCGGATGTGCCCGTGTTCGCGCTGCCTGCCGGAGAGACTGCTCCCATGGATCGCGTGGTGGCCGAGGCCGCAGCGCTGGCACGGCCCGGGGACACCGTGCTGCTCGCCCCGGGCTGCGCATCCATGGACATGTTCACCAACTACGCCGCGCGCGGCGACGCGTTCGTCGAAGCGGTGCAACGGATGAGGCCCGGCACCGAGCAGTGAAGGAGAGAGCGTGAGCGCGACGGCCCAGTCGGGACGCCCAGCCTCCCGTCCTGTCCGGGGCGACGCCGGGGTCGTCGGCGCGGTGACCTCGTTCCGCCGCTCGCTCGACCGGCCGCTCACGCCGTACTACCTGCTCCTCGGCGCCACCGGCCTGCTGCTCGCGATCGGCATGGTGATGGTCCTCAGTGCCTCCAGCGTCGATGCCTACAAGCACCACGGCGGCAACAGCTACTACTGGGCCACCAAGCAGCTGATGTGGGTGCTGATCGCGCTGCCGTGCGCCTGGATCGCGACGCGACTGCCGCTGAAGCTGCTTCGTGTGGCCGCCTGGCCGATGCTCGCGGTGGCGATCCTGATGCTGGCGCTGACCCAGACCTCGCTGGGCGTCGAGGTCAACGGCAACCAGAACTGGCTCGGCGTCGGGCCGTTCCAGGTGCAGCCCTCCGAGGTGGCCAAGTTCGCGATGGTGCTGTGGTGCGCCGACGTCTATGCGCGCAAGGACCGGCTGCTGCACAGCTGGCGGCACCTGGCGATCCCGGTGCTCCCGGTCGCCGGCATGATCACCGGCCTGGTGCTGCTCGGCGGCGACCTCGGGACCGCGCTGGTCCTGTCGGCGATCACCATGGGCATGCTCTGGGTGGTGGGCGTCCCGGCGCGGATCTTCGTCGCGGCGATCAGCATGGTCTCGGTCGCGGCGCTGTTCCTGGCGGCGCGCAGCCCCGAGCGGCTCGACCGGATCACCTCGTTCCAGAACCCGTTCAAGGACCTGCAGAACTCCGGCTGGCAGGCCGGTCACGGCATCCTCGGCATGGCCAGCGGCGGCATCCTCGGCAAGGGCATCGGCGCGAGCCAGCAGAAGTGGGGCAACCTGCCCGAGGCGCACACCGACTTCATCTTCGCGGTGCTCGGCGAGGAGCTCGGGCTGGTCGGCACCCTGCTCGTGCTGGCGCTCTTCCTCACGATCGCGTACGCCGGCCTCCGGGTGGCGATGCAGACCCGCGACGCCTTCGTCCGCTACACCACCGCCGGCGTCGTGATCTGGCTGACGGCCCACGTGGTCATCAACATCGGGATGGTGCTCGCGCTGCTGCCGGTGATCGGCATTCCGCTCCCTCTGGTGTCCTACGGCGGCTCCTCCCTGGTGCCCGAGCTGGTCGCACTCGGCCTGGTCATCGGGTTCGCGCGCGCCGAGCCGGCCGCCGCGGGGGTGCTCCGCGAGCGTCGGGAGGAGCGCCGGCGCGCGCACTCCTCGGTGAACGCGGGTGCGCGCCCGCGGCGCTCCTCGTGAGGAGGCACTCATGAGACGCGTCCTGCTCGCCGGTGGCGGCTCGGCCGGCCACACCTCGCCGCTGCTGGCCACCGCCGACGCGCTCCGCCGGCGGCACCCGTCGCTGGAGATCACCTGCCTGGGCACCGCGCGCGGCCTGGAGACCACGCTGATCCCGGCGGCCGGCTACCCGCTGGAGCTGGTCTCGCCCGTGCCCCTGTCGCGCAGCGTGAACGCCGATCTCTTCCGCACCCCGGCTCGGCTGCGCACGTCGGTCCGTGAGGCGGTCGCCGTGCTCGACCGGGTCGCGCCGGACGTGGTCGTCGGCTTCGGTGGCTACGTGTCCGTGCCGGCGTACCTCGCGGCGCGCAGGCGCCGGCTCCCGCTGGTCGTGCACGAGGGCAACGCGCTGGCCGGCATCGCGAACAAGCTCGGCGCCCGCCTGACCCGCCACGTCGCGACGAGCTTCCCCGGGACGAAGCTCCCGCACGCCGTGTTCACCGGTCTGCCCATCCGGCGGATGATCGCGACGCTCGACCGGCCCGCGCTGCGCGCCGAGGGCCGGGCGGCCTTCGGGCTCGATCCCGACCTGCCCACCCTGCTGGTCACCGGCGGGTCGCAGGGCGCGCTCCGGCTGAACACGTCGGTCTCCGAGGCGGCCGACGCCTTCGCCGACGCCGGCATCCAGGTCCTGCACGTGGCCGGGCCGAAGGGCCAGGTGAGCGTCGGGCGCGCGTCCGGCGGTCCGCCGTACGTGGTCGAGCAGTACGTCGACCGGATGGACCTCGCCTACGCCGCCGCCGACCTCGTCGTCTGCCGGGCCGGCTCCAACACCGTCACCGAGGTGGCCGGCGTCGGCCTCCCGGCCATCTTCGTGCCACTGCCGATCGGCAACGGCGAGCAGGCGCTCAACGCGCGGCCGGTCGTCGACGCCGGCGGCGGGCTGCTGGTCGCCGACGGGGCCTTCACGACCGAGTGGGTCCGCACGCAAGTGCCGGCCCTCCTGGCTGACGCCGATCGGCTCGGGGCGATGTCACGTGCCGCCGCCGGCGTGATGCGGCTCGACGGGGACGAGCGGCTGGCCGACATCGTCGAGCTCGCGGCGGGGGAGGGCGACCGATGAGGGTCTCCGTCCCCGAGGTGCTGCTCCCCGCCGACCGGCTCGGGCGGGTGCACTTCGTCGGCATCGGCGGTGCGGGGCTCTCCGGCATCGCCCGGATCATGATCGCCCGCGGCATCGAGGTGTCCGGCAGCGACGCCAAGCCGTCGGCGACCCTCGAGGCGCTGCGCGCCCTCGGTGCCCGGTGCGACGTCGGCCACGACGCCGAGCATGTCCGCGGCGCCGACACCGTCGTGGTGTCGACCGCGGTCCGGGCCGACAACCCCGAGGTCGTCGAGGCGGAGCGGCTCGGCCTGCGGCTGCTGCCACGCTCGGCCGCTCTGGAGTCGGTGATGCAGGGTCGCCGCGTGGTCGCGGTGGCGGGCACCCACGGCAAGACCACGACCACGTCCATGCTGACCGTGGCGCTCCAGCACTGCGGAGCGGACCCCTCCTTCGCGATCGGCGGCGAGCTCAACGAGTCGGGCTCCAACGCGCACGACGGCACCGGTGATCTGTTCGTCGCGGAGGCCGACGAGAGCGACGGCGCCTTCCTCGTCTACTCGCCGTACGCCGCCCTCGTCACCAACGTCGAGGCGGACCACCTCGACAACTACGGCACGCCCGAGGCCTATCGCGCCGCCTTCGTGGAGTTCCTCGACCGCATCGACCCCGACGGGTTCCTCGTCGTGTGCGTCGACGACGGCGGCGCCGCCGACCTGGCGGAGACCGCCCGTGGGCGCGGCATCACGGTGGTCGCCGTGGGTGAGTCGGCCCAGGCCGACGTGCGTGCCGAGCAGGTCGAGCTGGTCGGCTCCTCGTCGAGCTTCACCGTCGTCGACCACGGTCGCCGCCTCGGAGAGGTGCGGCTGCAGATCCCGGGACGGCACTACGTGCTCGACGCCCTGGCCGCCCTGGCCAGCGGGCTCCGGCTGGGATATCCGTTCGCCGACCTGGCCCGCGGGCTCGCCGCCTACAGCGGGACGCGCAGGCGGATGGAGTTCAAGGGCGAAGTCGGCGGCATCAGGGTCTTCGACAGCTACGCCCACCACCCGAAAGAGATCGCCGGCGACCTCGAGGCCGCGCGCTCGCTCGCCGGCGCCGGGCGCGTGGTGGTCGCGTTCCAGCCGCACATGGTCTCCCGGACCCGGATCTTCGGCCGCGAGATGGGCGTGGCGCTGGGCGCCGCCGACGAGGTCGTGGTGATGGACGTCTACGTGGCGCGGGAGGACCCCGAGCCGGGCATCACCGGCGCACTCGTCGCGGGCGCCGTTCCGCTTTCCCCCGAGCACGTGGTGTTCGAGCCGTCGTGGTCGGCGACCGCCGACCACCTGGTGGCGCGAGCCCGGCCCGGCGACATCATCCTGACCCTCGGTGCCGGCGACGTCACGCTGCTCGGCCCCGCCGTGCTCGCCCAGCTGCAGTCGCCTTCGGTGGTGCAGCAGCGCGCCGGGTCCGACCCGACGCGACCGGAGGTGGGCGATGACGCTGACTGACGAGGAGACCGTGACGATCGCGGCCCGGGACTTCGCGCGGCGACGGTGGCTGCAGCGGCTGCGCCGCTTCCGCCCGCTCCTGTACGCCGCCCTGGTGCTCCTCCTCGTCGGCGGTGGCATCTGGCTGCTGTTCTTCTCCTCGGTGGTGACCGTCCGCGACGTGTCGGTGCACGGCAACAAGACGATGAGCTCGATCAAGGTGGAGGCCGTCGCGAAGGCGCCGATGGGCACGCAGCTCGCGCGGGTCGATCTCGCGGCGATCCAGGCGCGCGTCGAGTCGCTGCCGGCGGTGAAGTCGGTCTCGGTCTCCCGCTCGTGGCCGCACACGATCGCGATCTCGATCACCGAGCGCACGCCGGTCGCCGTCGTCGACCGCGGCGCCGGCCTGCAGGCGGTCGACGAGGACGGCGTCCTCTTCGGCAGCTATGCCCGCCAGCCCGACGACCTGCCGCTGATCGGCACCGCGCCGGACGTGAAGGCCGAGGCGCTCGCGGAGGCCGCCCACGTCGTCACCTCGCTGCGCGCCGACATCGCCGCGAAGGTCGACCGCGTCGACGTCGAGTCGGTCGACCGGATCCGGCTCCGGCTCGCCGGTGGACGCACGGTCATGTGGGGGAGCTCGGAGGACTCCGGCCAGAAGGCGGCAGTCCTGGCCGTGCTGCTCGGCCAGCCGGGCAACGAGATCGACGTCAGCGTGCCGGGTCGTCCGACAACTCGCTGATCCTTGGGCGTGTTGCCAAGGAATCCGCGGACGCCCTGCCTACCTTGGTTCCACGACCTCAGGTTGACATAACATTAACCTTCTACTGGAGGGTTAGGGTTCCGGACCTGAGGGCGCTTCCCCGAACTACCCGGAGTCGCCGTGCAGTCGGGCAGGGCGACGACACAGACCGAGAGGCACCCGCCGTGGCAGCACCACAGAACTACCTGGCCGTGATCAAGGTCGTGGGTATCGGTGGAGGTGGAGTCAACGCCGTCAACCGGATGATCGAGGTCGGGCTGAGGGGCGTCGAGTTCATCGCGATCAACACCGATGCGCAGGCGCTCCTGATGAGCGACGCGGACGTCAAGCTCGACATCGGCCGCGAGAAGACGCGTGGCCTGGGCGCCGGCGCCAACCCCGAGGTCGGGGCCGAGGCCGCCGAGGACCACGCCGACGAGATCGAGGAGGTGCTCAAGGGCGCCGACATGGTCTTCGTGACCGCGGGCGAGGGCGGCGGCACCGGCACCGGCGGTGCACCGGTCGTCGCCAAGATCGCCCGGTCGCTGGGTGCGCTGACCATCGGGGTGGTCACGCGACCGTTCGCCTTCGAGGGCCGCCGCCGTGCCCAGTCGGCCGAGGACGGCATCGCGAACCTCCGCGAGGAGGTCGACACCCTCATCGTGATCCCGAACGACAAGCTGCTCTCGATCTCGGACCGCAACGTCAGCATGCTCGACGCGTTCCGCCAGGCCGACCAGGTGCTCCTCCAGGGCGTCTCCGGCATCACGGACCTGATCACCACCCCGGGCCTGATCAACCTCGACTTCGCCGACGTCAAGTCGGTGATGTCCAACGCGGGCTCGGCCCTGATGGGGATCGGCTCGGCCCGCGGCGAGAACCGCGCGGTCGAGGCCGCCGAGCTCGCCGTCTCCAGCCCGCTCCTCGAGGAGTCCATCGACGGCGCCCAGGGCGTGCTGCTCTCGATCGCGGGCGGCTCCGACCTCGGCCTGTTCGAGATCAACGAGGCCGCGGCGATGGTCTCCGACGCGGTCCACGACGACGCCAACATCATCTTCGGCGCCACCATCGACGACGCGCTCGGCGACGAGGTGCGGGTCACCGTGATCGCGGCGGGCTTCGAGGGCGGGCGCCCGAAGCGTCGCGAGGAGGCTCCGAGCCTGCGCCGTCCGGCGCCGGCCAGGCCGGCCCAGACCCAGGAGGAGACCCGGGCGGCCGCGCGGGCCCTCGCCGAGCAGCGCCAGGAGGGTCAGACCGGACAGCCGGCCGAACGGCACGGCGAGCCCGGGCGCAAGGAGCCGGTGCCGGTCGGTGCCGCCACTCCGGCGCCGGGTCGCAAGGCGCCGGTCTTCGACGACGACCTCGACGTCCCCGACTTCCTGAAGTAGGGCGGCGCGGCACAGCGTGTACCACTGGCGGACCTCCATTGGCCCCGTCGACCTGGCCTTCACCGACAGGTACGGCGGGGCCAGTGCCGTGCTCGGCGACGAGCTCGACCTCGCCCTCGAGGCCGGTGAGGATGCCGGTGCCCACGCCGCGAACCTGCGCCTGGTCGTCGACGACTTCGCGCCCGGTGCCGTCGTCGCCGACATGCGTCAGGTGCACGGCAGCACCGTCGAGGTCGTCGAGGACCGGCACTCCACCGAGCGCCCCGAGGCCGACGCACTGGTGACCTCCGCACCCGACCAGGTGCTCGTGGTGCGGGTCGCGGACTGCGTGCCCGTCCTCCTCGCCGATCCCGCGGCGGGTGTCGTGGGAGCCGTGCACGCCGGGCGGCTCGGGCTCGTGGCCGGCGTCGCACCGGCGGCCGTGGAGCGGATGCGCGGCCTCGGGGCAGTGCGTCTCGCGGCCTGGGTGGGCCCGCACATCTGCGGCTCCTGCTACGAGGTGCCCGAGGCGATGCAGGCCGCGGTGGGCGAGCTGGTGCCCGAAGCAGTGTCGACCACCTCGTGGGGCACCCCGGCGCTCGACATCGGGGCCGGCGTACGCGCCCAGCTGGAGGCCGCCGGCGTCGAGGTCCACGACGTCGCCACCTGCACGCGTGAGTCCGCCGACCTCTACTCCTACCGACGCGACGGTGCCCGAGCGGGCCGGTTCGCCGGCCTGGTGCGGAGACGGCCCCGATGAACGGGCAGCGCAGCCGCCGTGACGAGCTCGCCGCAGGCCTCGCCGCCGTCCGCGGCCGGATCGCAGCGGCGTGCGACGCAGCCGGGCGCGTCGACGATGTGTCGCTCGTCGTGGTCACGAAGTTCTTCCCCGAGTCCGACGTCCGGCTGCTCGCCGAGCTCGGCGTGAGCGACGTCGGCGAGAACCGTCACCAGGAGGCCTCGGCCAAGGCGGCAGCCTGTGCCGACCTCCGGCTGACCTGGCACTTCATCGGCTCGATCCAGAGCAACAAGGCGGCTGCCGTGGCGGCGTACAGCGACGTCGTGGAGTCGGTCGACCGGCTCAAGCTGGTCGGCCCGCTGGACCGAGGCGCCCACCTCCGCGGCCGGCCGGTCGACTGTCTCGTCCAGGTGAGCCTCGACGCGACGGATGCGACCGGGCGCGGGGGAGCGAGGCCGGGCGACGTCGCGCCGATCGCCGACGCGATCGCGGCGTCGGAGTCACTCAGGCTTCGCGGGGTGATGGCGGTCGCACCCCTGGGCGAGCCGCCACGTGCCGCCTTCGAGCGGCTCGCCGTCGTGGCCGAGGACCTCGGGCGCGACCACCCGGGCGCGCGCGTGGTCTCGGCCGGGATGAGCAGCGACCTCGAGGAGGCCGTCAGGTGCGGCGCGACACACGTGCGTGTCGGCTCCGCGGTCCTCGGTCCGAGGCCATCGATCAAGTAATGTCCCAAGCAGGATTCGTCGCCGTACCCAGGTGCGGCACCGAGCGCAGAGGAAGAGGAACATGAGCGGCGCGATGCGGAAGATGGGCGTCTACCTCGGGCTGCTCGAGGACGCCGAGGGCGAGTACGCCGAGCTCGACACCGAGTACGACGAGCCGGCCGCCGCGCGTCCCGTGTCCAGCATCTCCGAGCGTCGTCGCGGCCCGGCCGCGCCGGTCCGGTCCGACGGCCCGGTTGCCGTGGCGCCGCGGGCGATGGCGCCCCTGTCGCGGATCACCACCCTGCACCCGCGCACCTACAACGAGGCCCGGGTGATCGGCGAGAACTTCCGCGACGGCATCCCGGTGATCATGAACCTCTCCGAGATGGGCGACGGCGACGCCAAGCGCCTCGTCGACTTCGCCGCCGGCCTGGTGTTCTCGGTCCACGGCTCGATCGAGCGCGTCACCAACAAGGTCTTCCTGCTCTCTCCGCCCAACGTCGACGTTGCTGCCGAGGACAAGCAGCGCATCGCCGAGGGTGGGTTCTTCAACCAGAGCTGAGGGCTGAGTGAATCCTGTCGGCCAGATCATCGACGTGGTCATCTGGACGTTCATCATCCTGCTGCTGATCCGCTTCGTCGTGGACTGGATCCAGGTCTTCGCCCGGTCCTGGACCCCGCACGGCCCGGTGCTGGTGGTGCTCGAAGGGGTCTACTCCGCGACCGACCCCCCGATCAAGGCGTTCCGCCGGGTGTTCCCGCCCCTGCGGATCGGCAGCGTCTCGTTGGACCTCAGCTTCCTTGCCGTGCTGCTGATCTGCTACCTCTTGCTCTACATCAACCGCATGGTGTGGGCCTGATCGCGGACGGGCTATTGTTCAATCCGGCAAACGTGATGTCCGACTAACGAAGATTGGGTGAGGTCATGCCGCTGACGCCTGAGGACGTGAGCAACAAGCGCTTTACTCCCGTCCGGCTCCGTGAGGGCTATGACATGGGTGAGGTCGACCAGTTCCTCGACGAGGTGGAGGCGGAGCTCGATCGGCTGAACAAGGAGAACGAGGACCTTCGGCAGAAGCTCGCGGCCGCCCAGCGCAGCGGCGGGGAGTCCAGCTCCCCGGCGCCGCAGGTCGTCGAGCGGGCTCCCGAGCCGACTCCACCACCTGCGCCCGCGCCCGTCCCGGTCGCCGCGGCCGCTCCGGCGCAGGAGATCAAGGTGACCACGGTCGCCGACGCCTCCAGCGCCGCTGCGAAGCTGCTCGAGATCGCCACCCGCAACGCCGACGAGCTCGTCGGAGAGGCCAAGGACGAGGCCGACCGCATCGTCGGTGCGGCCCGCGCGAAGGCCGAGCGCCTCGAGACCGAGGTCAAGGCCAAGAGCGACCGGCTCGAGTCCGACGCCCGCACGCGCGCGGCCATGCTCGACTCCGAGACCGAGGCTCGCCGCAAGGAGATCTTCGGCAACCTCGAGAAGGAGCGCGACCAGCTCAACAGCGAGATCGAGGGGCTGCGCTCCTTCGAGCGCGAGTACCGCAGCCGGTTGAAGAGCTACTTCACCCAGCAGCTCGAGGCGCTCGACGGCAACGGCAACGCGGTCGCGTCACTGCCGACCGCGAGCGACCACGCGCCCAAGCGGCTCCGCTCGATCCTCGGCGAGGAGCCGGGGGACAACTGATCCCGGGCCCGCCCCGGCGGGCTCACCTCTCCGGACTCACACCCGGTACACGGTGAAGCTGAAGCCGAGTTCGTCGTCATGCACCGTCAAGGTGTCGGCGGACTCGGCTTCTGCCATCGTCGAGGCAAGCACCTCGCCCGCGACCAGGTCCCGGTGCTCCGCCAGGGCCGCGGCCATCTCGCCCTCGGCCGACCAGGAGAGCGCGATCCGGTCGGAGACGTCGAACCCGCTGTTCTTCCGGGCGTCCTGGATCAACCGGATCGCCTCGCGGGCGAGACCCGCACGGCGCAGCTCGGGGGTGATCTCGAGGTCGAGGGCGACCGTCTCGCCCTGCTCGTTGACCACCGACCAGCCCTCGCGCGGCCGCTCGGACACGATCACCTCGTCGGCGAGGACCTCGACGTCGGCACCGTCCACGGTCACCACCGCCCTGCCGTCGGTGGTCAGCGAGGCGAACAGCTCGCTGGGGTCGGCTGCGGCGATCGCCGCCGCGACCTTCGGGGTGTCCTGTGCGAACCGCTTGCCGAGCGCGCGGAAGTTGCCCTTCGCGGAGTGCTCGACGAGGTCGGCGCCGGCCGCGCTGAGCGGCTCGAGCCCACCGAGGTTCAGCTCCTCGGCGACCTCGGCGCGCAGCTCGTCGCTGAGCCGCTCATGGGCGGACGTGCCGACCAGCGCGCGCCGCAGCGGCTGCCGGATCTTGACCTTCGCGTCCGCGCGGGCCGCTCGGCCGAGCTCGACCAGCCTGCGGGACAGCGACACCTGCGCCGCCAGCTCGTCGTCGACGAGGCTCCCGTCGACGCTCGGCCAGGCCGCGAGGTGCACCGATGCCGGCAGCTGCGCCGAGGTGCTGGCGAACAGGTCCTGCCACACCCGTTCGGTGATGAAAGGAGTGATCGGCGCCATCAGCAAGGTGACGACGTAGAGGCACTCGTGCAGCGTGGCCAGCGCGGCCGGGTCGCCCTGCCAGAACCGCCGGCGTGACCGGCGGACGTACCAGTTGGAGAGGTCGTCGACGTACGCCGCGAGCAGGCTGCCGGCGCGCTGGGTGTCGAAGCGCTCGAGGGCCTCGGTCACCGACTGCACCAGTCGGTGGGCCTCGGACAGCGCCCACCGGTCCAGCACCGGCCGGTCGGCGAGCTCGGGCGCCGGGTCTCCCGGCGACCAGCTCGACGTGCCGGCGTACAGGACCTGGAAGGCCACCGTGTTCCAGTAGGTCAGGAGCACCTTGCGTACCGTCTCCTGGATGGTCGCGTGGCCGACCCGCCGGGCGGCCCAGGGCGACCCGGAGCACGCCATGAACCAGCGGACGGCATCGGCGCCGTGCTCCTCCATCAGCGGCATCGGCTCGAGGATGTTGCCCAGGTGCTTGCTCATCTTGCGGCCGTCCTCGGCGAGGATGTGGCCCAGGCAGAGGACGTTGCGGTACGACGACTCGTCGAAGACCAGCGTGCCGATCGCCATCAGCGTGTAGAACCAGCCGCGGGTCTGGTCGATCGCCTCGCAGATGAAGTCGGCCGGGTACGCCGCCTCGAACCGCTCCGTCGAGCCCTCGACGTGCGGGTAGCCCCACTGGGCGAAGGGCATGGACCCGGAGTCGAACCACGCGTCGATCACCTCGGGGACGCGCTCCGCGGTGGCGCCGTCCACCGGGCAGGGGAAGGTGATCTCGTCGATGAACGGACGGTGCGGGTCGAGCCCGGACAGGTCCCTGCCGGTGAGCTCGCTCAGCTCGGCCAGGGAGCCGACGCAGGTCTGGTGACCCTCGGCGCAGCGCCAGATCGGGAGCGGCGTTCCCCAGTAGCGGCTGCGCGACAGCGCCCAGTCGATGTTGTTGTTCAGCCAGTCGCCGTAGCGGCCCCACTTGATCGTGTCGGGGTACCAGCTGGTGCCCTCGTTCTCGCGGAGCAGCGCCTCCTTGATCGCGGTGGTGCGGACGTACCAGGACGGCTGCGCGTAGTAGAGCAGCGCGGTGTGGCAGCGCCAGCAGTGCGGGTAGCTGTGCTCGTACGGCACGTGCCGGAACAGGATGCCGCGCTTCTCCAGGTCGGCGACCAGGTCGCTGTTGGCGTGCCGGAAGAACTGTCCGCCCACCAGGGGGACCGAGTCCTCGAAGTGGCCGGTCGTGTCGATCGGGTTGACCATCTCGACGCCGTTGCGCCGCGTCGAGAGGAAGTCGTCCTCGCCGAAGGCCGGGGACTGGTGCACGAGCCCGGTGCCGTCCTCGGCGGTGACGTAGTCCTCGGCCACGACGAAATGCGCCCGGCCCGGCCACTCGATGAGGTCGAAGGGCCGCTGGTAGGTCCAGCCGACCATCTCGCTGCCCGCGAATCGGTCCTGGACCGTCCACTGGTCGCCGAGTGCCTGACCCACCAGCGACTCGGCCACGACCAGTGTCTCGCTGCCATCGGTGACGGTCACGTAGGTCAGGTCCGGCTTCACCGCGACCAGGGCGTTGGACACCAGCGTCCACGGCGTCGTCGTCCAGATGAGCAGGGCAGCGCTCTGCCCGTTCGGCAGCTCGGCGTACGGGCCGCTCGTCAGGGGGAAGCGGACGTAGACAGAGGGGTCGGTGACCGTCTCGTAGCCCTGGGCGAGCTCGTGGTCGGAGAGCCCGGTGCCGCAGCGCGGGCAGTACGGCGCGACCCGGTAGTCCTCGACCAGCAGGCCCTTGCCATGGATCTGCTTCAGCGCCCACCAGACCGACTCGATGTAGCCGGGGTCCATCGTGCGGTAGGGGTTCTCGGTGTCGACCCAGTAGCCCATGCGCTCGGTCATCTGCTCGAAGGCGCCGACGTGGCGCAGCACCGACTCGCGGCACCGCTCGTTGAACTCGGCGACCCCGAACGCCTCGATGTCGGCCTTCCCGGTGAACCCGAGCTCCTTCTCGACCGCCAGCTCGACCGGCAGTCCGTGGCAGTCCCAGCCGCCCTTGCGCTCGACGTACCGGCCGCGCATGGTCTGGAAGCGGGGGAAGACGTCCTTGAAGACCCTCGCCTCGACGTGGTGGGTGCCGGGCATGCCGTTGGCGGTGGGTGGGCCCTCGTAGAAGGTCCACGGCTCGCCGTCCCGGGTCAACTCCACCGATCGGGCGAAGGTCTGCTGCTCCTCCCAGAGGGCGAGCACGTCTCGCTCGAGCGCGGGGAGGTCCACCTGCGGTGGGACGGGGCGGTACTGGGTCACGGGGATCCTTCGTCTGTTCCGTAGCGGGAGCCTGTCGAAACCAAACGAAGGGACGAGAGAACGGGTCTCCCGCGGTACCACCCTTCTTGGCCGCCCGGGGACGGCCCTCTTCATCGTTCGCCGCTGCCGGGTCTAGTCCGCCACCACCGGCCGTGGAGGCGATTCTTCCGGCGACTCCGGGATGATGTTCGCGTCCTCGTCGTGCCCCCGGGCTCACACCATTCCCGGGTCGCTCTGGGCCGTACGAAGGGCTACTGGTCCCATCGATGTCGTGCAGCACCGCCCAGTGTGCCAGAGCCCCCCGCCCAAGATCACCGCAGATTCCCCGGTACGGCGGGTTGAAGGGCTTGTGAGTTGCACATATCCTCGCGCCCACTGGTTATGACCCGGTGCCTCGGACCTGGGTCGTACATCTCTTCGGCCCGATGGGGGCGCAGCACTCATGGCAAGGACCGGTAACCGTTCTCTGGTGAGCAGGGCAGGCGCGGCCGCGCGCAAGGTCGTCGGGCGCTCGGCCACGTCGACGCGCCCCGCGAAGAAGGCCGCGCCCACGGGCAGCACCGTCGCCCTCAAGAAGGCCGCACCCGCCAAGAAGGCGGCCGCCAAGAAGGTGGTCGCCAAGAAGGTGGTCGCCAAGAAGGTGGTCGCCAAGAAGGCCCCGGTGAAGAAGGTGGTCGCGAAGACCCCGGCCAGGAAGACGGTCGCCAAGGAGACAGTGTCGAAGAAGGCCTCGGTCACGAAGGCGCCGGCCAAGAAGGCGCCGGCCAAGAAGGCGCCGGCCAAGAAGGCGCCGGCCAAGAAGACAGTCGCCAAGAAGGCACCGGCCAGGAAGACAGTCGCCAAGAAGGCACCGGCCAAGAAGGCCGCCGCCAAGAAGGTGGTCGCCAAGAAGGCGGCGCCGGTCAAGAAGGCGCCGGCCAAGAAGGCGGTCGCCACCAAGACGCCGGCCAGGAAGGCCGCACCCGTTCCCCCCAAGGCCCCGGTGAAGAAGTCGCCGGCGCCTCCCGCCCCACCCACCACGAAGGCAGCACCTGTGACGAAGGCCGCCCCAGAGAAGGCTCCGGCAAAGAAGGCCGCTCCGACGCCGAGGACGTCGGCCGCGAAGCTGGTCGTCCTCGAGGCAGAGGAACCCTGGACCAAGGACGAGCTCAACGAGGTCCGCAACCAGCTCCGCGCCGACGTCAAGCGGCTGCGCAGTGAGCTCGAGGAGGTCGCCGGAGACCTGGCCGACCTGATGCGCGACGCGGGGGAGAGCGCCGGGAGCGACCAGGCCGACGTCGGGTCCGCGACCTTCGAGCGTGACCAGGAGATGACCATCGTCAACAACGCCCGCGACATGCTGATGCAGTCCGAGCACGCACTCGAACGGATCGCCGACGGCACCTACGGTGTCTGCGAGATGTGCGGCAACCCGATCGGCAAGAATCGGCTGATGGTCTTCCCGCGTGCCACAATGTGCATGACATGCAAGCAGCGCGAGGAGCGTCGCTGACCCGCGACCGCACATCGAGTCCTCGGCCATCCGGTCCCAGCCTCCTGGCGGGAGTCGCGCTCGTCGCGTGGCTCGTCGACCTGGGCACGAAGGTGGTCGCAGAGCGTGAGCTTGCCGATCGCGGTCCGGTCGACGTCGTCGGGTCCCTGCTGAGGCTGAACGTGACCCGCAACGCGGGCGCCGCCTTCAGCACCGGCCGCTCACTGACACCGGTCATCGCGGTCTTCGCCGTGGTCGCGTTCGCCGTCGTGCTGGTGCTGGCCACGCGCGTGCGCACGACCGGCTGGGCCTGGGCGCTCGGGCTCCTGCTGGCCGGCATCGCGGGCAACCTCACCGACCGGGTCTTCCGTGAGCCCGGCTTCCTGCGTGGCCACGTGATCGACTTCCTGCAGCTGCCGCACTGGCCGATCTTCAATGTCGCCGACATGTGCATCAACGTGGCTGCGCTGCTGATCGTCATCCTGTCGGTGCGCGGCGTACCCCTCGGGGGGCGCACCGAGGACGTGCCGGCGCCGGAGGCGGACCGATGACCTCCGCGGCGGAGGAGCGGGCCCTCACCGTGCCCGACGGCCTTGCCGGTGAACGGGTGGACACCGGCCTTGCGCGGATGTTCGGGATCTCGCGGTCCAAGGCCGCAGACCTCCTCGGCCAGGGCCTGGTCCGCGTCGACGGCGCCGCGGCGGCCAAGTCCGAGCGGCTGGTCCCCGGGAGCCTCCTGGAGGTGAGCCTGCCCGCGACGGCAGATCCGCTCGAGGTGCACGAGGAGATGGTGGAGGGCATCAAGATCGTGCACGACGACGAGTCGATCGTCGTGGTCGACAAGCCGGTGGGCGTCGCCGTGCACCCGTCGATGGGCTGGACGGGACCGACCGTGGTCGGCCACCTCCGTGCCGCCGGCTACCGGATCGCCACCAGCGGCGCCCCCGAGCGCCAGGGCATCGTGCAGCGGCTCGACGTCGGCACGTCGGGCGTGATGGTGATCTGCAAGGGCGAGCGGGCGTACTCCGTGCTGAAGAACGCGTTCCGCCACCGCGAGGTCGACAAGACCTACCACGCACTCGTCCAGGGCCATCCCGACCCGCTCGAGGGCACTGTCGACGCCCCGATCGGGCGCGCCCCGAAGTCGGACTGGAAGTTCGCGGTGCGCGACGACGGCAAGCACAGCGTGACCCACTACCAGACCCTCGAGGCCCACCGGTTCGCGAGCCTGCTGGAGGTCCAGCTGGAGACGGGCCGCACCCACCAGATCCGGGTCCACATGGCGGCGCTGAAGCACCCCTGCGTGGGCGACCTCACCTACGGGGCCGACCCGACCCTCGCCCGCCGCCTCGGGCTCGAGCGACAGTGGCTGCACGCCGTCCGCCTCGGCTTCGAGCACCCCGACACCGGTGCGTACGTCGAGTTCGAGTCCGACTACCCCGAGGACCTCGCGGCAGCGCTCGAGCAGGTCCGGAACTGGGACTGATGGCCGACGAGGTGCGCGAGGGGGCCGACCTGGTGCTGCGTCCGGCCGCGACCGACGACGCCGAGGAGATCGCCGAGCTCTACCTCGCCACGCGTCGCGCCTCCGAGCCGGCGATGCCACCGCAGCTGCACACGCCCGAGTCGGTGCTGGCCCACACGACCGGCGAGATCGTCAAGAAGGAGGTCTGGGTCGCGGAGTCCGACGAGGTCCTCGGCTTCGCCACCCTCGACAAGGCCTTCCTCGACTCGCTCTACGTGGGTCCGGACCACCAGGGCTTCGGCGTCGGCACGGCCCTCCTCGACCTCGCCAAGGCGCGCCGGCCCGACGGTTTCGCGCTCTGGGTCTTCGCGAGCAACGACCGGGCGCGCGGCTTCTACCGCCGGCACGGGCTGGTCGAGCTCGAGCACACCGACGGCTCGGGCAACGAGGAGCGGTGCCCCGACCTGCGGATGGCCTGGCCCGGTGCCGACCCGGTGGCCTTCCTGCGACGGCAGATCGACGAGGTCGACGACGAGCTGGCGCTCGTCCTGGCGCGCAGGTTCGCACTGACGGCGAGCGTGCAGGACTACAAGTCGCAACCCGGCCAGGGCGGTCGTGACCCGCAGCGGGAACGGGAGATCGCGGAGAAGATGGTGCAGCGGATGGCCACCCACTCGCCGGGACTCGGCGCGGAGGCGATCGCCCGGATCATGGACGCTGTCATCACCGAGTCGCTGAGCGCCTACGAGTCGGGACGCGGGTGGCGCTGACCACTCCCCGCACCGGGAACGCGCGGGGCCGAAGGAGCGTTGACAAGGCATGCACAACCACTACAACGGGCTGAAGACCACCCTGCTGCTCGGCGGCATCTTCGGTCTCCTCCTCGCCATCGGCGGACTGGTCAGCGCCTCGACGGGCAGCGCGGCGTTCATCTGGCTGTTCGCCCTCTTCGGCGTCGGCATGACGGCGTACGGCTACTGGAACTCCGACAGGATCGCGATCAAGGCGATGCGTGCCTACCCCGTGACCGCCGCGGAGCAGCCGGCCATGTACCGGATCGTGCAGGAGCTCTCCGCCTCGGCCGGACAGCCGATGCCGCGCCTGTTCGTGTCCCCGACCGAGGCGCCCAACGCGTTCGCCACGGGCCGCAACCCCGAGCACGCCGCGGTGTGCTGCACGGAGGGCATCCTCCAGCTCCTCGACGAGCGTGAGCTGCGCGGCGTGCTGGGCCACGAGCTGATGCACGTCTACAACCGCGACATCCTGACCTCCTCGGTGGCCGCCGCTCTCGCGGGCGTGATCACGTCGGTCGCCCAGCTGATGATGTTCGCCTCGATGTTCGGCGGCGGCGGCAGCAACGACGAGGACCGCCCGAACCCGCTGGTGCTGCTGCTGATGGCGCTGCTCGCCCCGATCGCCGCCGCCGTGATCCAGATGGCGATCAGCCGCACCCGCGAGTACGACGCCGACGAGGACGGCTCCCGGCTCACCGGTGACCCGCTCGCGCTCGCCAGCGCCCTCGCCAAGCTGGAGCACGGCGTCGCGGCCCGTCCGCTCGCGCCGACGCCGCAGCTGCAGAACGCGAGCCACCTGATGATCGCGAACCCGTTCCGCGGCCAGGACGTCTCCCGGCTGTTCTCGACCCACCCGGCGACCGCGGACCGAATTGCCCGGTTGCAGGCGATGGCCGGGCGCTGACCGGCTGATCCGACGGCACCCACGCGTGTTGTCAGCGGTGGCTGGCACACTGTCGTCGTACGCTGGCGATCTTCCCCTCAGACGCCTCCGCGCGTGCCGTCCAGCGACCCTCCGGGAAGGTGAGAACCCGCTCCATGGCGACCGGCTCCGACGACTCCTTCGTGCACCTGCACGTGCACACGGAGTACTCCATGCTCGACGGTGCCGCCCGGCTCAAGGACATGGCGCAGCGCACCGCCGAGCTCGGCATGCCGGCCATTGCGATGACCGACCACGGCAACGTCTTCGGCGCCTACGAGTTCTACAAGGAGGCGCGGGCCGCGGGCATCAAGCCGATCATCGGGATCGAGGCGTACTTCACGCCGAACATCTCCCGGTTCGAGCGCAAGGGCGTCAACTTCTACGACGGCGGCCCCGACGACGTCTCGGCGCGCGGCGCGTACACCCACATGACGCTGCTCTCGGAGACCACCGAGGGCATGCACAACCTGTTCCGGCTCTCGACCGGCTCGTGGCGCGACGGGTTCTTCAAGCAGCCGCGGATGGACCGCGAGCTCCTCGCACAGCACGCCAGAGGTCTCATCGGCACGACCGGGTGCCCGTCCGGCGAGGTGCAGGTGCACCTGCGCTACGGCAACTACGCCGAGGCCCGCAAGGTCGCCGGTGAGTTCCAGGACATCCTCGGCCGGGACAACTACTTCCTCGAGCTGATGGACCACGACCTCGACATCGAGCGGCGGGTCCGCGACGGCCTCCTCGCGCTGTCGAAGGACCTGCAGATCCCGCTGCTGGCCACCAACGACTCCCACTACGTCAACCAGGCCGACGCGAAGTCGCAGGAGCACCTCCTGTGCATCAATTCCGGCAGCACCATGACGATCCCCGCCGGCGACGGACCGGGCCAGCGGTTCGCGTTCAGCGGCGACGGCTACTACATCAAGTCCCCGGCCGAGATGCGGGCGCTGTGGGTCGACCGCTACCAGCTGCGCGAGGCCTGCGACAACACGCTGCTGGTCGCCGAGCGCTGCAATGTCGAGTTCACCGAGGGCAACGGCACCTACATGCCGCGGTTCCCCTGCCCGCCGGGTGAGGACGAGGTCTCGTGGCTGGTCAAGGAGGTGGAGAAGGGGCTGCAGCACCGCTACCCCGACGCCGTCCCCGCCGAGGTCCGCAAGCAGGCCGACTTCGAGGTCGGCGTGATCACCCAGATGGGCTTCGCGGGCTACTTCCTCGTGGTCGCCGACTTCATCAACTGGGCAAAGGACAACGGCATCCGGGTCGGCCCCGGTCGCGGTTCGGGCGCGGGGTCGATGGTCGCCTACGCGATGCGGATCACCGATCTCGATCCCCTGCAGCACGGCCTGATCTTCGAGCGGTTCCTCAACCCCGACCGGATCTCGATGCCGGACTTCGACATCGACTTCGACGAGCGCCGGCGCGGTGAGGTGATCCGCTACGTCAGCGAGAAGTACGGCGAGGACCGGGTCTCGATGATCGTCACCTACGGGACGATCAAGGCCAAGCAGGCCGTCAAGGACTCCTCACGGATCCTCGGCTACCCCTTCGCGATGGGCGACCGGATCACCAAGGCGATGCCGGCATCGGTGATGGGCAAGGACGTCCCGCTCCAGGAGATCTTCGACCCCGCCCACAAGCGCTTCGGCGAGGGCGGCGAGTTCCGGGCCCTGTACGACGGCGACCAGGACGTCAAGCAGGTCGTCGACACCGCGATCGGCATCGAGGGCCTCAAGCGCCAGTGGGGCGTGCACGCAGCCGGGGTGATCATGTCCAGCGAGCCGCTGGTCGACGTGATCCCGCTGCTCCGGCGGCCGGCGGACGGCGCGATGATCACGCAGTTCGACTACCCCACCTGCGAGGCGCTCGGCCTCATCAAGATGGACTTCCTCGGGCTGCGCAACCTCACGGTGCTCGACGACGCGGTGAAGAACATCAAGGCCAACCGCGGTGAGGACGTCGAGCTCGAGAAGCTCACGCTGGACGACCCGAAGACCTACGACCTGCTCCAGCGCGGTGACACGCTCGGGGTGTTCCAGCTCGACGGCGGGCCGATGCGGGCGCTGCTGCGCTCGATGCGCCCGGACACCTTCGAGGACATCTCCGCCGTCGGTGCGCTCTACCGCCCGGGCCCGATGGGTGCGGACTCCCACAACAAGTACGCCCGCCGCAAGACCGGGCGTGAGCCGGTGGAGCCGATCCACCCCGAGCTGGCCGAGGCCCTCGAGGACGTCCTGGGCGAGACCTACGGGCTGATCGTCTACCAGGAGCAGGTGATGGCGATCGCGCAGAAGCTCGCCGGCTACTCGCTCGGACAGGCCGACCTGCTGCGCCGCGCGATGGGCAAGAAGAAGAAGTCCGAGCTGGACAAGCAGCTCGAGACCTTCTCGGCCGGCATGACCGAGCGCGGCTACTCGATGCACGCGATCAAGACGCTGTGGGACATCCTGCTGCCCTTCTCCGACTACGCCTTCAACAAGGCTCACTCCGCCGCGTACGGCGTGGTGTCCTACTACACCGCGTACCTCAAGGCGAACTACCCGGCCGAGTACATGGCCGCGCTGCTGACGTCGGTGAAGGACGACAAGGACAAGATGGCGATCTACCTCAACGAGTGTCGCCGGATGAAGATCCAGGTGCTGCCGCCCGACGTCAACGAGTCCGACGCCAACTTCACGCCCGTCGGCACCGACATCCGGTTCGGCCTCGGCGCCGTGCGCAACGTGGGCCACAACGTCGTCGACGGGATCGTCGGGGCGCGCCGCGACAAGGGCCGCTACACCGACTTCAACGACTTCATGGACAAGGTGCCCGCGGTCGTGTGCAACAAGCGGGTCATCGAGTCGCTGATCAAGGCCGGTGCCTTCGACGACATGAAGCACAAACGTCGCGCGCTGGTGGCGATCCACGAGGTCGCGGTCGACCAGTACGTCGACATCAAGAAGAACGAGGCCATCGGGCAGGACTCCCTGTTCGCGGGTCTCGACGACCTCGGCGGAGGTGACGCGGGCGGGTTCGGCATCTCGGTCGCGGTCCCCGACATCGACGACTGGGACAAGATGACGCTGCTCGGGCACGAGCGGGAGATGCTCGGCCTCTACGTCTCCGACCACCCGCTGCTGGGCATGGAGCACGTCCTCTCTGCGGCCCGTGACTGCACCATCGGCCAGCTGATGCTCGACGAGGAGAGGGCCGACAACTCGACGGTCGTCGTCTCGGGACTGATCACCTCCGTGCAGCGCAAGATCACCAAGCGGGGCGACACCTGGGCGATGGTCACCCTCGAGGACCTCGACGGTGTCATCGACGTGCTGCTGTTCCCGAGTGCGTACCAGCTGGCCGCCAACGTGCTGACCGAGGACGCGATCGTCACGGTCAAGGGCCGGCTGTCGCGGCAGAAGGACCAGCCCGAGCTGCACGGCCAGGAGGTCACGCTGCCCGACCTCAACGACGTCGCCCGAGGACCGGTCGTGATCTCGATGCCACTGACCCGCTGCACCGCACCGGTCGTCGAGCAGCTCAAGGAGGTCCTCGGCACCCATCCCGGGATGTCCGAGGTCCGGCTCAAGCTGATGGCGCGGGAGTCCACCAAGGTCATGCGCCTCGACGACGGCCTCCGCGTGACGCCGAGCCCGGCGCTCTTCGCCGACCTCAAGCAGCTGTTGGGCCCCGGATGCGTGGGCTGACCCAGACCGAGGCGCAGCCCACGCGCCCTGCCCTCCTCGGCCACCCGCTGGTGCGGGACGCCGTCGTGGTCGTCGCCTGGTTCGCGGTGGCTGCTGCCATCGGGGCACTGGTGTGGTGGCAGGTCACGCCGCTGGCCGAGTTCACCCGCACGGCGACGAACGCGCAGATGGACGAGGAGCAGCTCGGCCGCCAGGTCTCGGCCGACGGCTGGTTCTTCGTCATCGGCGCCCTCGGCGGACTGGTGAGCGGGATCGCCCTGCTGACGCTGCGTCGCCGAGACCCGGTCGCGACCGTGGTGCTGGTGGCGCTCGGGGGCCTGCTGGCGTCCTGGCTGATGCTCCGCCTCGGGGTGTGGCTGGGCCCGGCCAACCCGAAGGACGTCCTGTCCGACGTGGCCGTGGGCCACAAGGTGCCGCTGCAGCTCAAGACCCACACCGCCGGGGTGGACTTCGCCTGGCCGCTGGGTGCGTTGCTGGGCGCGGTCGGTGTCCTGTGGAGCTCCGATGACCGTCGCGGTCATGAGGAGCCCGCGCCTGGGGCAAACGAGGGGTGAGCGGCCCCGAACGCGAGTAGGGTTCCGCCGCCAGACCTCTTCACCCGAAACCGGAGCTCCGATGTCCGACGACCAGCCGACCGCTCCTCTCGAGACCTCGGCGCAGGTCGAGACCGTCGGACCGCAGGGCGCCGCCAGGCGCTCGCGGCGTCTCCCGGTCGTCGCAGCGGTGGCGGTGGCGGTGGCCGCGGTGCTCGGAGGCGGCGCCTACGCGGCGTACTCCTACCTCGACGGCGGCGGCCCGCAGCCGGCCGACGTGCTGCCGGCGAGCACCATCGCCCTGGTCAGCGTCGACCTGGACCCCTCGGCCGGACAGAAGATCGCGGCGATCAAGTCGATCCGGCGTTTCCCGGCTCTCAAGGAGAGCCTCGGCCTGCATGCCGACGACGACCTGCGGGAGTTCGTCTTCGACAAGGCCACCGGGTCGAGTGGCTGCAAGCTCGACTTCGACCGCGACGTCAAGCCGTGGCTGGGCAAGCGGGCCGCGTTCGCGGGCGTCGACCTGGGCGGAGCGAGCCCGTCTCCGGTCATCGCCCTGCAGATCAGTGATCGCGCGAAGGCCGAGGCGGGGTTCGCCGCCATCGTCAAGTGCACCCACCCCGAGGTCCTCGGCTACGTCGTGGGCGACGACTACCTGATCGCGAGCGACAGCGTCGAGCACGCGCGGCGGGTCCTCGACGACGGGAAGGCCAAGCCTCTGGCCGACGACGCGGCGTACCGCAAGTGGACCGGCGAGGCCGGTGATGCAGGAGTCCTGAGCTTCTACGTCGGGAACACGTCCACGAAGTACCTGTCGCGGCTGCTCGACGAGACCGGGGGGCACCTCCTGGGGTTCGGGACCGGATCGCCGGGTGCCCCGGCGACCGAGGAAGCGCTGAAGGGGTTCCAGGGCCTCGGCGGCACCGTCCGGTTCGCGGACGGAGGGATGGAGCTCTCGATCGCCGGCGGCGGTCTGCGCCCGCTCTCGAGCGTGTCGAGGGTCGGTGCCGAGGTCGGCGACCTCCCCGGCGACACCTCGGTCGCGCTGGGCCTGGGCGTGAGCAAGGACTACGCGAAGAGGCTGCTCGACCAGCTGGGCGACGGCGCGGACGACCTGACGTCACAGGCGGAGTCGGCTGCCGGCCTGGACCTTCCCGAGGACCTGCAGACGCTCCTCGGCAGCGCCGTCACGCTCTCACTGGGCGGTGACGCCCCCGACTCGCTCGACGCGATCCAGGGGCCGGAGGACGTGCCGATCGGGCTGGTCGTCCACGGCGACGCCGACAGGATCCGCGCGGTCATCTCGAAGATCGAGGAGCACACCGGCACGGCCCTGTCCGACATCCCGCTCAACATCGACGACGCCGGCGGCAAGGTCGCCATCGGTCCGGGCGACTACGCCGCCGACGAGCTGCTCAAGGACGGCCACCTGGGCAACCAGGACAGGTTCCGCGACGTCGTCCCCGACGCCGACAAGGCGGCGGCGATCCTCTACGTCGACTTCGACTCGAAGTGGCGCGACCTGATCGTCGACGCGGTGACCCGGGAGGAGGGCCCCGGCTCCGGTGAGGAGCTGGACTCGAACACGGCGCCGCTGCGCGCGCTCGGGATCAGCTCGTGGATCGACCACGACGTCACCCACGCGCTCGTGAAGCTCACCACGGACTGAGGGCTCAGCCGGCCGGCCGCGCGATAGGCGCGATGGTCGCGCCGGTGACCCGGGCGAGGTCGTCCGGATCCAGGCCGAGGTCGAGCCCGCGGCGACCACCGCTCACGTAGACCACCGGGTGCCGGCCCGCGGACTCGTCGAGCACGGTCGGCAGTGAGCGCTTCTGGCCGATCGGCGAGATGCCGCCCACGACGTAGCCGGTCACCCGCTCGGCCACGACCGGGTCGGCCATCGTCGCCTTCTTGCCCTGGACGGCTGTCGCGAGCGCCTTCAGGTCGAGCTGGCCGGTGACCGGGACGATCCCGACGACGAGGCTGCCGTCCACGTCGGCCAGGAGCGTCTTGAGCACCGTGGCCGGGTCGAGGCCGAGTGCGTGCGCGGCCTCGAGGCCGTACGAGGCGGCTGCCGGGTCGTGCTCGTAGGCGTGCGTCGTGAACGGGATCGTGGCGCGGGTCAGGGCCACGGTCGCCGGCGTACCGGGTGCGGTGTTCTTCCTCGCCATGACGGCTCAGGCTAGTTGGGGGACCAGCGGGTCCGGGCGACCTCCGTCGCCGGCAGGCTCGGCAGCGCGCGCATGGCGCGCATCTCCTCGCGCAGCGACCGGCGCAGCATCCGCAGCCGGGTGAGCACGTCGGGTGCCTCGAGGAGGTCCTGGCGCTCCCGCTGGCTCAGCAGGCAGGTCGCGGCCAGCGAGTAGGACAGGTACGCCGGGTCGCGGGGCATCGGTCCGGCGAGCACGGGCCCGCCGCGCATCGACGAGAGGGCGTCGCGATACTCCTCGAACGCGGCGAGGGACAATGCCGCCTCGTCGGTGGCCTCGGTGGTGTCGGCCTCCTCGGCGACCAGCTCGCCACGGGCGGTGAGGTACTCGCCTGCCGGGTCCACCTCGTCGAGCACGATCCGCTGCCGGCCGGTGACCTCGATGTCGAAGCGTCCGTCGTCGTAGCGCTCGACCTCGGTGAGCTGCACCAGCGTCCCGACGCGGTGGAGCGACTGCATGCCGCGGTCACCGACCTCGTAGCCCTCGCGGATGGCGACCACGGCGAAGATGCGATCCGCGGGATCCGGCATGGCGAGCAGGTCGCGCATCAGGGCGCGGTAGCGGTCCTCGAAGATGTGCAGCGGCGTGACGACCCCCGGGAACAGCACCGCGTTGAGCGGGAACACCGGAACCTTCGTCACGACGCTCACGCTAGCCGCCCCGGGTGCCCGCGCACTGAAATCCGGCGCAGGCGCGGCGGTCGGTTTCCCTAGACTGGTGCCATGATCCGCCGTGTCGACCTCAGGGGCACGGCTGCAGCGTCCCCGGACTACCGCACCCTGGTGCCGCGCGCCGAGTTCGACGTGGACGCCGCCGTGGATGTCGTCCGGCCGATCTGCGACGAGGTCCGCGAGCGCGGCGTACCGGCCATCCTGGAGTTCTCCGCGCAGTTCGACGGTGTCGACCAGACCGACATCGCGGTGCCGGTCGAGGCCCTCCACCGCGCTCTCGACGCGCTCGACCCCGACGTGCGAGCCGGGCTCGAGGAGTCGATCCGGCGGCTGCGCACGACCTGCGAGGCCGAGCTGGAGGCCGACGTCGTCACCGATCTCGGCCCGGGTGCGCGCGTGACCCAGCGGATGGTTCCCGTCGACCGGGTCGGCCTGTACGTGCCCGGCGGGCTGGCCCCCCTGGTCTCGAGCGTGGTGATGAACGTGGTGCCGGCCCAGGTCGCCGGCGTGGGCTCGATCGCGCTCACCAGCTCGCCGCAGCGTGACCACAGCGGACTGCCCCACCCGACCATCCTCGCGGCCTGCGCTCTCCTCGGCATCGACGAGGTGTACGCCGTGGGAGGGGCCCAGGCGATCGCGATGTTCGCGTACGGCGCGGGCCCGTGCCGCCGCGTCGACCTGGTGACCGGCCCCGGCAACATCTACGTCGTCTCGGCGAAACGGCTGCTCAAGGGCGTCGTCGGCATCGACTCCGAGGCTGGTCCCACCGAGATCGCCATCCTCGCGGACGACACTGCCGACCCGGCGTACGTCGCGGCCGACCTGATCAGCCAGGCCGAGCACGACCCGCTCGCGGCGTCGGTGCTGGTGACCGACTCCGACCAGCTGATCGCGTCGGTGGCGGCCGAGCTCGAGCGCCAGGTGCCCGCCGCGAAGCACAGCGAGCGGATCCGCACGTCGCTCACCGGGCGGCAGTCGGGCGCCGTGCTCGTCGACGACCTCGACCAGGGGCTGGATGTCGTGAACGCCTACGCCGCCGAGCACCTCGAGATCCACACCCGCGACGCCGCCGCCGTGGCCGCCAGGGTGCGCAACGCCGGCGCGGTCTTCGTCGGGTCCTTCTCCCCGGTGTCGCTCGGGGACTACTGCGCAGGTTCCAACCACGTGCTTCCCACAGCCGGCTGCGCCTGCCACAGCTCGGGGCTCTCCGTGCGCGCGTTCCGCAAGGCGGTGCACGTCGTGGAGTACTCCCGCGAGGGCCTCGACGACGTCGCCGCCCACGTCGTCAACCTGGCCGAGGCAGAGGACCTCCCCGGGCACGCCGCTGCCGTGCGGCTGCGCACCCGGGAGCCGTGATGGCCGACCGCAGGTTCCCGCCGCTGCGAGAGGAGCTGGTCGGGATCGAGCCGTACGGCGCGCCGCAGCTCGACGTGCCGGTGGCCCTCAACGTCAACGAGAACCCCTACGCACCGTCGGCACGCGTGGTAGCGGACATCGCGGTCGCGGTCGCCGAGGTCGCGACGACCCTGAACCGCTATCCCGATCGCGAGTTCACCGAGCTGCGCAAGGGCCTCGCCGAGTACCTCAACATGTCGGGTGGCCACGGCATCGGACCCGACCAGGTCTGGGCGGCGAACGGCTCGAACGAGGTCATGCTGCAGCTGCTGCAGGCCTTCGGAGGTCCCGGCCGCACGGCGGTGTCGTTCGCCCCGACGTACTCGATGTACCCCGAGTACGCACGCGACGCGATGACTGCCTGGGTCGCGGGCCGGCGGCACGAGGACTTCTCCTTCGACCTCGACCACGCGCAGGCGCTCGTCGACGAGCACCGGCCGAGCGTGGTGCTGCTGCCCTCGCCGAACAACCCCACCGGCACGGCGCTCCCGCACCACGTGATCGGCACGCTGTGCGAGCTGACGGCCCGGCACGACGGCGTCGTCGTGATCGACGAGGCGTACGCCGAGTTCCGCAGGGAAGGCACTCCCTCCGCGCTCGAGCTGCTCGACACGCACCGCAACCTGGTCGTCACCCGCACGATGAGCAAGGCTTTCGCGCTCGCCGGAGCCCGGGTCGGCTACCTCGCGGCTGCGCCCGAGATCTGCGACTCCCTACGCGTCGTCCGGCTGCCCTACCACCTCTCGGCGGTGACCCAGGCGACCGCCGTTGCGGCGCTCCGCCACGCCGACGAGCTGCTCGCGAGTGTCGCCGCGCTGCGCGAGGAGCGCGACCGCACGGTGGCGTGGCTGCGCGACCAGGAGCTCGAGGTCGCCGACTCGGACGCGAACTTCTGCCTGTTCGGCCGCTTCGAGGACCGCCACGCGGTCTGGCAGGGTCTGCTGGATAGGGGAGTCCTGATCCGGGAGACTGGGCCCGACGGTTGGCTCCGCGTGTCGATCGGCACCGCGGAGGAGATGGCGGCGTTCCGCGCCGCCTTGCTGGAGGTACTGGGATGAGTCGCACTGCACGGATCGAGCGCGAGACCAAGGAGTCCAAGGTCCTCGTCGAGCTCGATCTCGACGGCACCGGCCGCGCCGACGTCACCACCGGAGTCGGGTTCTACGACCACATGCTGTCCTCGCTCGCCCGGCACTCCCTGGTCGACCTCACCGTCCAGACCGACGGCGACACCCACATCGACGCCCACCACACCGTCGAGGACACCGCGATCGTGCTCGGCGACGCCCTGCTCGAGGCGCTCGGCGACAAGGCCGGCATCCGCCGGTTCGGCGACGCCACCGTGCCCCTCGACGAGACGCTCGTCCAGGCGGTCGTCGACGTCTCCGGCCGGCCCTACTGCGTCCACGTCGGCGAGCCCGAGGGGCAGCAGTACGTCGCCATCGGCCGCGACGGGTACCTCGGGTCGCTGACCCGGCACGTCTTCGAGACCCTCGCCCAGCACGCCCAGATCGCGCTGCACGTCCGGGTGCTGTCCGGCCGCGAACCCCACCACATCGTCGAGGCGCAGTTCAAGGCGGTCGCGCGCGCACTGCGCGACGCGATCGCGCTCGACCCGCGCGAGACCGGCGTGCCGTCGACGAAGGGCACACTCTGAGCACCCCCCGACGTTCTTCGCCTCCCCCGCTCCGCTCCTCCGCCGAACAATGCTGCAGGGACCCCGCATGAGCCCCCGAGTCACCGTCCTGGACTACGGCTCGGGCAACCTCCGGTCGGCCGTGCGCGCCCTCGAGCGTGCGGGTGCCGAGGTCACGCTGACCGGCGATCGCGGAGCGGCGCTCGACGCGGACGGCCTGGTCGTCCCCGGCGTGGGCGCGTTCGCCGCGTGCATGGCCGGGCCTGCGGCGCGTCCGCGGCCCGGAGATCATCGGCCGCCGGCTCGCGGGGGGTCGACCGGTGCTCGGCATCTGCGTCGGCATGCAGGTGCTGTTCGAGACCGGGGTGGAGCACGGTGTCACCACCGAGGGCTGCGGAGAGTGGCCGGGCACGGTGGAACGGATCCAGGCACCGGTGGTCCCGCACATGGGGTGGAACACCGTGTCCGTGCCCGAGGGCAGTGCCCTCTTCGCGGGGGTGGAGCAGGAGCGCTTCTACTTCGTGCACTCCTACGGAGTGCGCGACTGGACCCTGGTGACCAACGGCCGCACGCGCGAGCCGGGAGTCACCTGGACCGAGCACGGCGGCGACCGGTTCGTCGCCGCCGTCGAGAACGGACCGCTGTGCGCGACCCAGTTCCACCCCGAGAAGTCCGGTGACGCCGGAGCCCGGCTGCTGGCCAACTGGGTCGGCTCGCTGTGACCCCACCCAGCCGGCCCATCCCGACGACCCGTGACCCGAGGAGCCCTTCGTGACCGATCCCCACCTCGAGCTGCTGCCCGCCGTCGACATCGCCGACGGCCAGGCCGTCCAGCTGGTGCAGGGCGTCGCCGGCTCGGAGAAGCGCTTCGGCGACCCCGTCGAGGCCGCGTTGCGCTGGCAGCACGCGGGTGCCGAGTGGCTGCACCTGGTCGACCTGGACGCGGCGTTCGGTCGGGGCAACAACCGTGAGCTGCAGGCGGAGATCGTCGGCCGGCTCGACATCCGGGTCGAGATGAGCGGCGGCATCCGCGACGACGAGTCGCTCGAGGCGGCGATGGCGACCGGCTGCCGCAGGGTCAACATCGGCACCGCGGCGCTGGAGCGGCCCGACTGGTGCGCGGCCGCCATCGCGACGTACGGCGACCGCGTGGCGATCGGGCTGGACGTGCGCGGCACGACGCTGGCCGCACGCGGCTGGACCCGCGAGGGCGGCGACCTGTACGACGTCCTGGCCCGACTCGACTCGGAGGGCTGTGCGCGCTACGTGGTCACCGACGTCAACAAGGACGGCATGCTCCAGGGGCCGAACCTCCAGCTGCTGACCGACGTCTGTGCCGTGACCGACCGCCCCGTCGTCGCCTCGGGGGGCATCACCGAGCTCGCCGACCTCGGGGCGCTGATGGGCCTGGTCCCGGTCGGCGTCGAGGGCGCGATCATCGGCACAGCGCTCTACGAGGGAAGGTTCACGCTCGAGGACGCGCTGCGACTGACCTGGCCCGACCGGTTCGTCTCATGAGCCTGGCCGTGCGCGTCATCCCGTGCCTCGACGTCGACGGCGGACGGGTCGTCAAGGGCGTGAACTTCGCCGATCTCCGCGACGCGGGAGACCCCGTGGAGCTCGCCCGGCTCTACGACGCCGAGGGCGCAGACGAGCTGACCTTCCTCGACATCTCGGCCTCGCACGAAGGGCGGGCGACGACGATGGAGATCGTGTCCCGCACGGCCGAGCAGGTCTTCATCCCGCTGACCGTGGGTGGTGGCGTCGGGAGTGTCGATGATGTCGACCGGCTGCTGCGGGCCGGCGCCGACAAGGTCGCGGTCAACACCGCCGCGATCCGCCGGCCCGAGCTGGTCGCCGAGATCGCCGACCGGTTCGGCAACCAGGTGCTGGTGCTGTCGGTCGACGCCCGCCGGGCGCCGGGCACGGACTCCGGCTTCGAGGTGACCACCCACGGCGGCCGCGAGTCGGGCGGCAAGGACGCCGTTGCGTGGGCAGTCGAGGCTGCGGAGCTGGGCGCCGGGGAGATCCTGCTCAACGCGATGGACGCCGATGGCACGCTCGACGGGTTCGACCTCGAGCTCGTGCGGCTGGTCCGAGCGGCGGTGGGCATCCCGGTGATCGCCAGCGGCGGCGCCGGGCGGGCCGAGCACTTCCCGCCTGCGGTCGAGGCGGGTGCCGACGCCGTGCTGGCCGCCAGTGTCTTCCACTTCGGCACACTGCGCGTCGGCGACGTGAAGGCTGCCCTCGTGGACGCCGGCCTCCCGGTCCGCTGACCTCGGGGCGGGCATTCAGCCAGGGTCCGGGGTCCAGCAGTAGCCGTAGCGCTGGCCCGCCGCCCACTGCGACTGGGTGGGCCACTCGAAGCTCCACTTGAGCTTGAGGATGTCGCTGGCAGCCCGCGACTCGATGTCGCGGCAGCTGGCGTCGGCGGCAGCGCCCGCCGCCTTGCCGAGGTACTTGCTGCCCTGGGGGAGGTCGATCGTCGCACGGGCCCGCCACGAGTGCGCCGCGGAGCAGATCACCCTCTCGAACCGCGACGCGGCCGGCGAGGACGTGCCACAGGTGCCGTACTGGTCGAGGGCGCCGTCGGCGGCGAGCAGGTCCCGGGTCCTCCTGGGCAACGGCGCGAGCTGGTCGTGGCCGGCGAGCGCGACCAGGTCGCAGCGGAACCAGAGAGCGCCCCGGTCGCTCTCGGCCAGCGTGGGGCTGAACCACACCACGGCGAGGCGGCTCAGCCGGCGGGTCTCCTCGTCGCCCCCGAGGTAGGTGGCGAGCCGCGCGCGGCAACGGGTCGCGATCTGCTGCTGGACGGTGTCCGAGTCGACCGCCAGGAGGTGGCCGTCCACGACGGGGTCGATCGTGCCGACGCGGATCGTCACGGTGGTGTGCGCGGTCCTGCACGGCACCGGACCGGCCGTGCTCGTCGGCTTCGCTGCCGCCGCGTAGTCGAGCTCGTAGCAGGCGTGTTGCGGTGGCGGTGCGGGCGGCGCCACCGTGGCGGTGGGGGAGGCGGTGGTGCCCTGGGCGGTGGGGCGGTCGTCGCTGCTGCACGCCGACAGCAGGGCCGCGGCGGCCACGGCGCTCGCGACCAGAACCGTCGTACGCCGCCTCACTTGTCCGTCCTCGTCCAGCAGATCGAGCGGCGGTTGCCGGCCGACCACTCGGCCTCGTGGAACCAGGTGTAGGCGTACTGGTAGTCGCTGGGGTAGTGCGACCACGCTGCGATCCAGTCCGAGCACAGGTCGCGCGAGCGCACCTGCACGATCCGGTCACCCGGATAGGGATCCTTCGGCTGACCGACCTTGATGGTCGAGATGGCCCGCCAGTCATGTGGCTGCGAGCACGACACCTTGGTCGAGGAGGCGAACGTGGCGCCGTGGGCGCAGCTGAGCCAGGCGTCGGGCTGACCGGCCGCGAACAGCCCCTTCGCCTCCGCAGGGAGCGGGCGCAGCCGCTTGGTGCCCTCAGGACCGCCGACCACGTCGCAGCGGTACCAGCGGGCGCCGCGGGCCCAGCCGCGCTCCGACGGCCGGAACCAGGCCCAGGAGAGCTGGACGCGGAGCGCGAGGCTCTCGTCGGCGCCGAGGAAGTCGCGGAACGACTCGCTGCACGCGTGGAAGACGAAGGCGCCGTGCCTCTTGTCGTCGTACGCCGTGCCGGTGCTGTCGGGAAGCGCCCCCACCGAGAACGTCTCTGCGGTGTGCGGCTTGCTGCACGGCACGTGCGCACTGGCGTTCGTCGGCTCGTCGAGGTCGCGGGATGTCAGGTTGCGACAGGTGCCGACCTTCGGGGCAGCGAGCCGGTCCGCCTCGGTGTCGTGGTGGGCCGGTGTGCCGCACGCCGCCGCGACCAGCCCCAGGGCGAGGAGGACGACGATGCGTCGGACCACGGACCCTCCTCCAGCCGGCCCCTCTCAGCCGATCAGCAACGCGGCGATCGTACCGCCCAGCTCGTAGGCGGCTTCGAGGTCCGCGTCGCCGACGTCGCCCATCGCCTCGAGCACGTCGTACCCCTGCTTCCAGCCGAGCGCGCCGGTGATCGACAGCACCGACCTGACCGCGCCCGTGGTGTCGTAGCGGCCGTGCACGTAGAGGCCGAACGGCCGGCCCGCGGTCCGTCCCTGCGACTCGCCGGCCCCGCCGCCGGCGTCCAGGGCGCCGCCGACCTGGAGGAACGTGGCGTCGAACACGTGCTTCAGCGCTCCGCTCATGTAGCCGAAGTTGGCCGTCGTCCCGAGGACGTAGCCGTCGGCGTCGAGGAGGTCCTCATGGGTCGCGTCGCCGGTGGCGAAGTCGAGTGCGCGCCGCTCGACCACCTCCACCCCCTCGATCGACTCGTCCCTGGTGCCGGCCAGGACGCGCTCGGTGAGGGCCTGCAGGGCGCGGGTCGGCGAGTGATGGATGACCAGGAGCCGGGGCATGCGGCCAGCGTAGGCACCCGCTATGCTGAGCCGGTCATGTCGATGCGCCGGCTTCTCCTTCGCTGCCGCAGCGAGGTCTGAGCACGCCGGACCCCCTCGCTGCGGAGTGCTTGCGTACGCCGGCTCCACTCCTGACGACAGCGAAGAGAACATGACCCTCGAGAACTCCCGGCTGGACCGGTTCACCAACACCCAGAAGACCAGCGGCATGCCCGTGCACCGCTACCGCGCGTTCCCGCCGGTGGACCTGCCGGACCGCACCTGGCCGAGCAACCAGATCACCCACGCGCCGCGCTGGCTGTCCACGGACCTCCGCGACGGCAACCAGGCGCTGATCGACCCGATGAGCCCGGAGCGCAAGCACCGGATGTTCGACCTGCTCGTGTCGATGGGCTACAAGGAGATCGAGGTCGGCTTCCCGAGCGCGAGCGAGACCGACTTCGCGTTCGTGCGCCAGCTGATCGAGCGCGACAAGGTCCCCGACGACGTCACCATCTCGGTGCTGACCCAGGCCCGCGAGGACCTCATCGAGCGCACCGTGCAGTCGCTGGTCGGCGTACCGAAGGCGAACATCCATCTCTACAACGCGCTCGCACCGCTGTTCCGCCGGGTGGTGTTCCACGCCGACAAGCACGAGATCAAGGACATCGCCGTCCGCGGCACCCAGCTGGTGATGAAGCACGCCGAGAACCACCTCGACAAGACCGTCATCGGCTACGAGTACAGCCCGGAGATCTTCACCGGCACCGAGCTGCCCTTCTCGGTCGAGGTGTGCGAGGCCGTCTCCGACGTCTGGCAGCCCGAGGACGGCCGCGAGATCATCCTCAACCTGCCGGCCACCATCGAGATGGCCACTCCGAACGTGTACGCCGACCAGATCGAGTGGTTCTCCCGGCAGCTGACGCGGCGCGAGTCCACCACGATCAGCCTGCACCCGCACAACGACCGGGGCACCGCCGTGGCCGCGACCGAGCTGGCGATGATGGCCGGCGCCGACCGGGTCGAGGGCTGCCTGTTCGGCCACGGCGAGCGCACCGGCAACGTCTGCCTGGTCACCCTGGGGATGAACCTCTTCAGCCAGGGCATCGACCCGCAGATCGACTTCAGCGACATCGACGAGATCCGCCGCACCGTCGAGTACTGCACCCAGCTGCCGGTGCACCCACGGCATCCCTACGCGGGCGACCTCGTCTACACGGCGTTCTCCGGCTCGCACCAGGACGCGATCAAGAAGGGGCTGGAGGACCTGGATCGCCTGGCCGCCGAGCAGGGCAGGCCGGTCTCCGAGATCGCCTGGGAGGCGCCGTACCTGCCGATCGACCCGAAGGACGTGGGCCGCAGCTACGAGGCGGTCATCCGGGTCAACAGCCAGTCCGGCAAGGGCGGCGTGGCCTACATCATGAAGTCCGAGCACAACCTCGACCTCCCGCGCCGGCTGCAGATCGAGTTCAGCCGGGTCGTCCAGCAGCAGACCGACGACACCGGCCGGGAGATGTCCGCCGACGACATCTGGGCGACGTTCGAGGGGGAGTACCTCGGGCGGGACACCCCGATCAGGCTCAACTCGGTGCACACGTCGTCCGCTGCGGGCGAGAAGGACCAGCTCACCGTCAACGTGTACGTCGACGGCCGGCTGCACGAGCTGCACGGCACCGGCAACGGCCCGATCGCCGCGTTCGTCGACGCGATCAACGGCCTGCGCGAGCTGGATCCCGCGTGGGACTGGGACGTCCGGGTGCTCGACTACCACGAGCACGCGCTCTCCTCCGGCGGCGACGCGATCGCCGCCGCCTACGTGGAGTGCGTCGTGCGCGGGGAGGTCCTGTGGGGAGTCGGGCTGGATGCCAACATCGTCACCGCGTCGTTGCGCGCGGTGGTCTCCGCGGTCAACCGGTCCTGACCCGCGTCTCCATCGGGCTGAGGCGGGCCGCCAGGGGGAGCACGATCGTGAAGGTCGTGCCCTCTCCCTGGCGCGACTGCACGTCGATCTGGCCCCGGTGCCGCTCCACGATGGAACGCACGATCGACAGGCCCAGGCCGGTGCCCTGGATGGCGTCGGCGCGGACGTTGCTGGAGCGGAAGAAGCGCTGGAAGACGTCCTTGACCTCGTCGGGCGGGATGCCGAGGCCGGTGTCGCTCACGCTCAGGCGGCAGGTGTGGTCGTCCTCCACGGTCAGCCGGGTGGTGATGTGCCCGCCGTCGCGGGTGAACTTGATCGCGTTCGACAGCAGGTTCGTCACCGCTCTCTCGAGGTAGGTGGCCTCTCCGAGCACGACCACCGGCTCGTCGGGCAGCTCCTCGTGCAGCTCGAGGTGGCGACTGGAGAGCAGGCCCGTCACGGATGCGTGGCTCGCGTCCACCACCGTCCGGAGGTCGAGCGCCTCGAGCCGTGACGGCGGCTGCATCGCGGCTCCCTCGTAGCTGGCCAGGGTGAGCAGGTCGTTCGCCATCGCCAGCAGTCGCTCGGCATTGCGCTCGACCACGTCGACCATCTGCTTCTGGGCGGGCTCCAGCTCACCGGCCATGCCGTCGACGAGCAGCTCGATGCTGCCGATGATGCTGGTCAGCGGGGTCCGCAGCTCGTGGCTGACCGTGCTGACGAACTCGTCCTTGGCGTCGTCCAGCGCACGCAGGTGGTCGACCGCCTGCTGCTCGCGCTCGAGTGCTTCGCGCAGGAGCTCCTGGTTCCGCCTGGTCTCGGTCACGTCGCGCGCCACGAACAGGTAGCCGATCGGCTGGTTCGAGCCGTCGGCGATCATGCTCGTCGTCATCGACACGACCAGCGGGACGCCGTCCGGCGGCACCCAGGTCCAGTCACGCGTCCTCGCCCCTGCATCGGTGACTCCGTCGACGAGCGCCTCGAAGCCCGCGGGTACGCCGGCAGCCACACCCCGCGCCGCGATCTCGTCGTGGTCGAGGAAGTCCAGGAACGAGCGGGACGCCGCGGATCGGGCGTCGAAGCGCAGCAGCGCCTCCGCGCCGGCGTTGACGATCGTGATCCTGCCGGTCTGGTCGGTGCCGACGATCGCGACGGTCGTCGCGGAGCGCAGCAGGTGCTGCAGCAGGTGCTGGGTGGCGCGCTCGTCGGTGATGTCGGTCATCGTGAGGACGAACTGGAGCGACCCGTCATCGGGGCTGTGGTAGACGCCGTTGGCGTACGTGACGACCCGCTCACCACCGGTCGAGGTGCAGATCACCGTCTCGCCGTGCAGCGGGATGTGCTCGGGGTCGGCGAACGCGTCGCGAACCCGCTGCCACTGGTCCGGGCGCTGGAGCCGTTCCCAGAACGCCCGCCCGACCAGGTCGTCCGCGGTGAAGCCGGTCAGCCGGGTGACCGCAGGGTTCAGCGCGAGCATGATCCCCTTCGAGTCGGTGACCATGATCGGCATCGTCGAGGACTCGATGACCGCCTCTGTGCGTCGCTGCTCGTTGCGCACCGCCAGGTTTGCCCGCAGCTGCTGGCGGACCGCGAGGGCCAGGGGCAGACCGGTCACGACCAGGCACACCAGGTAGAGCTGGGTGATCAGGTTGCTGCTCGTGCTCCCGGCAGGGTGGTGGACGGTGGCGAAGGGGCCGAACCCGCCGACCGTCAGCCAGGTGATCGCCGCGGCCATCAGTGCCTGCTCGATGACCACGACCCGGGACCCGAACGCGACCCCCGCCCAGATCAGGAACGGCAGTGGCGCGAACGCGAGGCTCAGCTCGGTGCCGGGGCCGAAGGAGAAGATCGTGACCACGGCGAGCAGGAAGCCGTGCAGCGTGACGGGGACGGTCCGCGGGCGGCGTACCGTGCCGCGCGGCAGCATGGCGAGCGGCGCCAGCACGATCACCGAGGCCCAGGTGCGAACCGGTGGTCGAAACGATCGTGGCGTCGAAGTCACCACCGAGAAGGCTCTGTGACGTCAGCGCGACGCCCAACCCGGCGACCACGGCACCACCCAGGGCCACCAGGAGGAGCCAGAACAGGTCGGCCAGCTCGTCGAGGTGGCGCCCGACGAGCCGCCGGGTGCCCCAGCAGACCAGGACCGTCTCGGCCACGTCGGCGAGGGCGAGGCAGGCCGACGCGTCCCAGGGGCGACCGCCGAGGAGGTTGGCGAGCAGGTTCGCGACGAAGAGCGCTCCGACGAGCCCTGGCCACCAGGAGCGCGGTGCCACGAACAGGGTGATCACCCCGACGCCGGCCGCCGGCCACCAGCTGGCCGTGGTGTCGGTCGCCTTGGACAGCTCGATCCCGATCTCGCCGGCTGCGAGGGTGGCGAGGACCAGCCCGGCGACGAGGATTCGTCGCCAGACGGGGGTCGGTCCGCCGGGAGTCGCCACTGGGCGATTCTCCCCGAAATCGGGTGGTTCCGAGGGTGAACAGCACGACTCGCGCCCCGTGATTGTCGCCGTGCCGTGCGCGCCGTCGTGGGAAACTCGGAGTCATGTCCCTGGTCTCCGAACGCATCGGCCAGTTCTTCCACGACGGTCACCGCATCGAGTACACCGAGTACGGCGCGGGGGAGCGCTGGGTGGTCCTGGTCCACGGCCAGCTGATGCCGCGGCGGATGCACCAGCCGCTGGCCCGCAAGCTCGCCGCGACGGGGGCCCACGTCGTCACCGTCGACCTCCTCGGGCACGGTCGCTCCGACCGGCCCGCCGACCCGCTGCTGTACTCGATGACCGCGTTCGGGGAGCAGGTGATCGCGCTCCTGGACCACCTGGGCGCCGAGCGGGCGGTCCTCGGCGGCACCTCGCTCGGGGCGAACGTCTCCCTCGAGGCAGCGGTGCTCGCTCCCGAGCGCATCCAGGGCCTGCTCATCGAGATGCCGGTCCTCGACAACGCCGTCGAGGCGGGGATCCTGGCGTTCGCGCCGCTGCTGTTCGTCTCGAGGTTCCTGCCGTTCGCGGTCAGCGGGGTCCGCAAGCTGTCCCGTGCGGTCCCGCGCGGGATCGTGCCGTTCTGGGTCGGCATCGGCCTGGACACCCTCGACCAGCGGCCCGCCGCGATGGCGGCCACCGTCCACGGCCTCTTCTACGGGAGGGTGGCGCCCTTCTCGCGGCAGCGGCGGGCGATCGACGCCCCCGCGCTCGTCGTCGGGCACACCCGTGACCCGATCCATCCTGCGGCCGATGCCGAGATGCTCGCCGACGAGCTGGTCGGGGCCCGCTTCGTCGCGGCACGGAGCATCCTGGAGTGGCGGGTCGCGCCCGAGCGCCTCGACAACCTGGCGGCCGGCTTCGTCGCGGAGTGCTTCGAGTCCGCTGCCGGCAGCCGGCTGCTCGGCAGCTGATCGCCCTCCGGCGAATGTGAGCGATATGCCGGTTTCACGTCAGTTCGGCCACTACGCTCGGCTGCATTCCCGGGTCGCGTGAGAGGCGGCAGTCGAATGCGATCCAGATCGGCGTTCATCCTCGGGATCCAGCAGCTGCTGGGTCGCGAGCACGCCGACCCGCGGGTCGCGCAGTACCTCTTCCTGGTGCCGGTGCTGCTCGACGTGTGCCTGGTGACGCTCCTGCAGGACGCAGAGCTGCGCCCGTCGTACCTGACCGGTCTGGTCGTGGTCGCGCTGGCGACCTTCGTCGCTCACCTCGTCGGCGTCGGACGGCTCTCCGAGCAGTGGTCGGTCGTCGTGCCGGCCGCCGACGTGCTCGGTCTCGGCCTGATGCGGGTGATGCCGGAGAGCACGCTGGGCATCGCCCTGGTGTTCCCCGCGATCTGGCTCGGGCTGCAGTTCGGCCGGCGCGGCGTCGTGCTGACCGCGATGACCGTGCTGGTGTCCTTCGTGCCGATCTTCGTCGAGCGGGACCCGTCGAGCAACGAGGTGTCCGGGATGGGAGAGGTCCTGCTGATCACGGTGCTCTGCTCACTGGTCGTCGCCGTGACCGCGGAGCTCTGGCTCGGCAAGGTGGACGAGGCGGCCGACGCGCAGCGGATGCTCGAGCGCGCAGTTGCGGACAGCGCCGACCAGCGGCGGTTCAACGAGGCGATCCTCGACAGCGTCGACGTCGGGCTGCTCACCCTCGACGCCGACGGACGGGTGCACTCGATGAACCCCCGGCACCAGCGGTTCATGGAGCTCGCCTACCCGCAGGGCCACGACGGCTCACCGGACCAGAAGGGCTTCACCTTCGCCGCGGACGGGTTCACCGAGCTCGCCCGCAACGAGCTGCCGACCTGGCGGGCCATGCACGGCGAGACGCTGCGCGACTACCTCATCTGGGTCGGGGAGGACCCGGGTCTGCGGCGCGCCTTCGCGGTGTCGGTCTCGCCGTTCTTCACCACTGAGGGGACCTTCGACGGCGCCGTGCTCGCCTACCACGACGTCACCGAGCTGATGACGGCCGCACGCCTCAAGGACGAGTTCGTCGCCACCGTGAGCCACGAGCTCCGCACGCCGCTGACCTCGATCGTCGGGTACGTCGACGTGCTCCTCGAGGACGTCCCGGACATCCCCCCGGAGGCCACACCGTTCCTGCAGACCGTCCAGCGCAACGCGCGCCGGTTGCACCGGCTCGTCGACGACCTGCTCTCCGACGCGCTCAAGCTGGGCAAGGCCGAGCTGCGCCTGGGCCGGGTCCCCGTCGACCAGGTGCTGCGGACCTCGGCGACGGAGGCGGAGAGGTCCGCGGCGCTCAACGGACTGACCTTCAGCTTCGAGCT
Source organism: Marmoricola sp. URHA0025 HA25 (assembly GCF_054059435.1). Classification (NCBI taxonomy): domain Bacteria; kingdom Bacillati; phylum Actinomycetota; class Actinomycetes; order Propionibacteriales; family Nocardioidaceae; genus Marmoricola; species Marmoricola sp. URHA0025 HA25. The sequence continues at coordinate 2,507,715 of NZ_JBSSCD010000001.1, read as the reverse complement.
GGAGGGCATCGGGCCGCTGGAGGTCGAGGGCGACCCGGAGCGGCTCTCGCAGGTGATCGACAACATCTTCAACAACGCCATCAAGTTCACCCCCACAGGCGGTCACGTGTCCGCTCGGGTCCGGCGTGACGGCCACGAGGCAGTCATCCAGATCGCGGACACGGGTCGTGGCATCCCGCAGGAGGAGCTCGAGGACGTGTTCGTGAAGTTCTTCCGCTCACCCGGGGTGCAGATCGACGCGATCCCCGGGACTGGGATCGGTCTGGCGATCTCGAAGGCGATCGTCGAGGCGCACGGCGGTTCGATCGATCTCACCAGCACGGTCGGCGTCGGCACCACGTTCGAGATCCGGCTTCCGCTGGCCGGACAGCGAGCCGCTGGATAGCCAGGCGCAGCGAGTCGGCGGCGCGCCGTGACCGGGGACGCGCGACAATGGGCGCATGCCCCTGTACAGCGACGAAGCGATCGTGCTGCGCACGCGCAAGCTCGCTGAGGCCGACAGGATCATCACCCTGCTGACCCGTCAGCACGGCGTGGTGCGCGCCGTCGCCAAGGGCGTACGCCGGACCACGTCGCGGTTCGGCTCCCGGCTCGAGCCGTTCACCCACGTCGATCTCCAGCTCGCCGAGGGTCGCAACCTCGACGTGATCACGCAGGCCGAGACCCGGTCGCCCTTCGGTGAGGCGATCAGCGCGGAGTACGACCGGTACACCGCCGCCTCGGTGATGCTCGAGACCGCCGAACGGCTCGTCGCCGAGGAGCGCGAGCCCTCGGTCCAGCAGTACCTGCTGCTCGTCGGCGCCCTGCGCGCGATGGCAGCCGGTGAGCACCGCCCGGCCGACGTGATGGACTCCTTCGTGCTGCGCTCGCTCTCGGTCGCCGGCTACGCCCCGTCGTTCGACGGCTGCGTGCGCTGCGGCGTGGAGGGCCCGCACCGCGCCTTCCACCCGGCATCGGGCGGGGTCCTCTGCTCGTCGTGCCGCGCTCCGGGGTCGGCGCACCCGGCGAGCGAGACCGTGCGCCTGCTCGGTGCACTGCTCGCGGGCGAGTGGCCGGTGGTCGACGCGGCGCAGGACCGGCACCGCCGGGAGGCCCGCGGACTCGTCTCGGCGTACCTCTCGTGGCACCTGGAGCGCGGCCTGCGCTCGATGCCCTACGCCAACGACTCGCTCATGGCGGCTCCGGCGCCGATCGAGGACGTCTCGTGAGGAAGCAGCCCAGCAGCCGCCGCTTCCGCGCGCCTGAACCGCATCCGAGCGGTGCGACACCGCCGGACCTGCCGGCCGAGCTCGTGCCCCGGCACGTGGCGGTGATCATGGACGGCAACGGGCGCTGGGCGAACCAGCGCGGACTGCCCCGGACCGCCGGCCACGAGCGCGGCGAGCAGTCCCTGGTCGAGGTGGTCAAGGGCGCCATCGAGATCGGCGTCCAGGCTGTCTCGGCGTACGCGTTCTCGACGGAGAACTGGTCCCGCTCGCCCGACGAGGTGCGCTTCCTCATGGGCTTCAACCGCGACGTGGTCCGGCGACGCCGCGAGGAGCTGCACGAGCTCGGAGTCCGCGTGCGGTGGGCCGGCCGAGAGCGACGGCTGTGGCGGTCGGTGATCAACGAGCTGCGGGTCGCCGAGGAGCTGACCCGTGACAACGACGTGCTCACCCTGACGATGTGCGTCAACTACGGGGGCCGTGCCGAGATCGCGGACGCCGCGCGGGCTCTGGCGCACGACGTCGCGGCCGGTCGGCTCAACCCTTCGCGCGTCGACGAGCGCACGTTCGCCCGCTACCTGTACGTCCCGGAGGTCCCCGATGCCGACATGGTCTGGCGCACCTCGGGGGAGGAGCGGCTGAGCAACTTCATGCTCTGGCAGGCGGCGTACTCCGAGATGGTGTTCAGCAACGTGCTGTGGCCCGACGTCGACCGGCTGGCGTTCTGGAGGGCCATCGAGGAGTACGCCAAACGGGACCGTCGCTACGGGTCCGCCTGACCGATCGCCGAGGCGGCGCAGGTGAAAGCCCGGAGATCGCCGAGGCGGCGCAGATGAAAACGTCAGGATCGCCGAGGCGGCGCAGATGAAAGGGCCCTGTGGACGGAGCTGACGCGGCAGGAGTGAAGCCGCGGATCCTGAGTCGATGGCGATGCCCTTCCTCACCCGCGACCTGTCACTGCTCGACGATCGGTTCCCGCTCCCACTCGACGCACCGTTCACCTCCGCGATGGCTCGCGCGCGCGGCATCCACTCCTCCGAGCTGGCGCGACTGGTCCAGCTCGGACTCCTCCGCCGGCTGATCGCCGGCGTGTACGTCGCCTCGCAGGTCGACGACAGCCTGGATCTGCGCGTGGCGACGCTGCGACTCGTCGTGCCGCCCGGCGCGGTCGTGACGGATCGAACCGCGGGGTGGCTGCACGGCGCGCCGAGGATCCTGGCGCCCGGCGACCACCAGGTGGTGCCCAGGGTCTCGGTGTTCCACCGCGGCCGTGGGTGCCGTCTGCGCACCGAGCTGCTGGCGAGCGGTCAGCGGATGATGCCGGACGAGGACGTCATGGTCGTGGGCGGCGTGCGGGTCACGACGCCACTGCGAACCGCCTGTGATCTCGGCCGGCTGCTCAGGCGCGAGCAAGCGCTGGCCGCGCTCGACTCGATGCTGCGTCTCGGATCCTTCGACAAGGAGCAGCTTCTCGAGGCGTCCTCAGGCTTCCGCGGCTATCGCTGGGTTCGACAGCTGCGTGCGTTGGCGCCTCTCGCGGACGCGCGCGCGGAGTCGCCCGAAGAGTCCATCCTGAGGTTGCGGTGGCTCGACTGTCCCGGGTTGCCTACTCCCGAACCGCAGCGACCGGTCGCGGCGCCGAGCTGGGTGACCGAGGGCCTGTACTGGGTCGACCTGGGCGTCGACGACCTGAAGTTCGCGGTCGAGTTCGACGGGGAGGAGTTCCATGGCCCCGACCGGGCCCAGCACGACGCCGAGCGGCGGTCCTGGATCACCGACCAGGAGGGGTGGGTCCTGCGTGTCGTACGCAAGGAGAACTTGCACGGGCGCAACCAGGACCTCGAGAAGATCCTGCGGGCGGGATTAGCCGAAGCCCGGGCGACGATCGCGCAGCGGCGTACTTTCATCTGAGCCGTCTCGGCGATTCCGGGGCATTCATCCGAGCCGCCTCGGCGACTCCGGGGCTTTCATCCGAGCCGCCTCGGCGACTCCGGGGCTTTCATCTGAGCCGCCTCGGCGGTTCAGACGCAGCGCGAGCAGGTGCCGAAGATCTCCAGGGTGTGGCTGACGTCCGCGTAGCCGTGGGCCTCGGCGACGGTGCGGGTCCAGCGCTCGACGGTGGGACCCTCGACCTCCACGGTCGCCCCGCAGCTGCGGCACACCAGGTGGTGGTGGTGGCTGCCGCTGCACCGTCGGTAGACCGCCTCGCCACCCTCCGCGCGCAGGGTGTCGAGCTCGCCGGCGTCGGCCATCGCCTGCAGGGCGCGGTAGACCGTCGACAGGCCCACGTTGTCGCCGCCCGCCTTCAGCGCCTCGTGGACCTCCTGGGCGCTCCGGAAGTCGTCGAACTCCTGGAGCGCCGCGGCGACGGCTCGTCGCTGCCGGGTGGGGCGCAGGCCCTGCGCGTTCCGGTCCTCAGTGCTCGTCATAGTGCCCTCCGTGTACGGCGTGCCGGTGACCGTCGTGGATGTAGTCGACGTGGTCGCCGTGCTCGACCGCGACATGGCCGCAGCGCGGGCCGTGCTCGTGGCGGTGGTTCTCCTCCACGACCTGCTCCTCGGGCCGCACCGGCATCTCGAAGGGCACCCGGGCCAGGCGCCGACGCTGCAGCACGATGCCGACGGGCGCGGTGACGGTGAAGCCGAGGAGAGCGACGAGCACGATCGACGGACCGGGCGGCACGTCGGCGTACCACGACACCACCACCCCGGCGAGCGAGGCGACCAGCCCGGCGAGCATCGCGGACAGCATGGTGGACCGGAAGCCCCTCGAGAACTGCTGGGCGGTGGCGACCGGGATCACCAGCAAGGCGCTGACGAGGAGGAGGCCGACCGTGCGCATGGCGACGCTGACCGAGACTGCCGCGAGCACCGAGATCAGGACGTTGTAGAACTGCACCGGCAAGCCGCTGGTGCGCGCAAAGTCCTCGTCGTTGGACACCGAGAACAGCTGGGGGAGCAGGGCGAGGCACAGCGAGATGACCGCGCCCCCGAAGAGGATGATGCTGACCCAGAGGTCCTGCGGCGAGATCGAGAGCAGCGAGCCGTAGAGGTAGGACTGAAGGGTGGCGACGCCGTCACCGCCGATGGACACGAGCATGAGCCCACCGGCCAGGCCTCCGTAGAAGATCAGCGCCAGCGCGACGTCGCCCGACGCGCGCCCCGACGAGCGGATCAGCTCGATGGCCACCGCCCCGAAGATGGCGACGGCGACCGCGGTCAAGGTGGGCGACGTGCCGGTGAGGAGACCGAGCGCGACCCCGGTCACGCTGATGTGCCCGATGCCGTCACCCATCAGCGAGAGCCGGCGCTGGACCAGGAAGGTGCCGACTGCCGGTGCCGCGAGACCGGTCGCGGCGGCGGCGATGAGCGCCCGAACCATGAACGGCTGCGAGAGCAGGTCCAACATCAGTGCTCCTCTCCGAGCAGGCCGGACATCGGAGCGACGGGAGGGCGCCGTTCGTCCGGCTCGCAGTGCTCACCGTGCCCGGCTTGCTCCAGCGAGCTCGGTGCGCCGTCGTAGGTGACCCGGCCCTCGCGGAGGACGACCGTGCGCCCGATGAGCGGCTCGAACGGCCCGAGCTCGTGCAGCACGACGACGATGGTCGACCCGGCTCGCGCGCGGTCGGCCAGGGTCGCGGCGATCGCCTGCTGGCTGACCAGGTCGACACCGGCGTTCGGCTCGTCGAGCACCAGCAGCTCGGGCTGGCCGGCCAGCGTGCGGGCCATCAGCACGCGCTGCTGCTGGCCACCCGACAGCGTGGCTACCTGCTGGGCGGCACGGTCGGCCAGCCCCACGGCCTCGAGTGCGTCCCGTACGGCGAGCCGGTCCTCGGCCCGGGGCAGCTGGAACGGACGCCGGCGCGCGAGCCTTCCGGCGGCGACCACCTCGCGCACGGTGGAGGGGACTCCCTGCGTGATCGTCGAGCGCTGGGGCACGTAGCCGAGTCGCTGCCAGGCGTCGAAGTCCTCGAGCGGCCGTCCGAAGAGCCGCACGTGGCCCGCCGACATCGGCAGCAGCCCAAGCACCGCCTTGACCAGCGTCGACTTGCCGGAGCCGTTCGCCCCCAGGAGGGCGACCACCTCTCCGGCCTCGACGTGGAGGTCGACGTCGCGCAGGATCGGCCGGCCGGACAGGGTGACCCCGCCGCCGGTGATCTCGATGACGGCACTCATGAGGACACCTTGCACCCGTTGGCCTTCTGCAGCGCGGCAAGGTTGGCGCGCATGATCGAGACGTAGTCGGCCGACCTGCCCTTGGCGATCCCCTCGATCGGGTCGAGCACGGCCGAGGCGACTCCGAGGTCGTGGGAGAGGACGTCGGCCATCTTCGGGCTGGCCAGCGTCTCGCTGAAGACGGTGGTGATGTGGTCCTTCTCGATGAGCGAGCGCAGCTGGTCGAGGTGCGAGGCGCTCGGTTCGGCGTCGGGAGACAGCCCGGCGATCGGCTCGGAGGTCAGTCCGTAGCGGCTCCAGTAGCCGAAGGCGTCGTGGCTGGTGACGATCACGTGCCGTTCGCAGTCGGCGAGCCCGGTCGTGAAGTCCTGGTCGATGCCGGTCAAGGTTTCGCTCAGGGTGGCCAGGTTCGCCGCGAAGTCGTCGGCGTGCGCCGGGTCCACCTCCGCGAGCCTCGCCTCGATCGCCGTCGCCGCGTGCGCCAGCCGCAACGGGTCGAGCCAGAAGTGCGGGTTGCCCGCGGTGAGCTCCACCGACGGTGCGACGTCGAGGCTCGTGCTCTTCGCGTTCTCGCCGACGGCGCTGTCGACGGCGGGCTGGAGCTTCGACTCGTACACCACCAGGTCGGCGTCCGCGACCTCACCGACCTGGCGCGGGGTCAGCTCGAGATCGTGCGGCTCCACGCCGGGGGCGGTGAGGTCGACGATCCGGACGTGGTCGCCGGCGAGCTGCTCGGTGACGTACTCCAGGGGGTAGAACGACGCGACCACGGTCGGGCGGCCGTCGCCGGACCCGGCGCCGCACGCCGAGAGCGGCGCGGCCACCAGGACGGCGAGTACCGGAGCGAGGGTCCGAAGGCGCATGACAATGATTCTCATTTGAAATGAGAATCATTGTCAAGTCGCATCGACGGTCTACGATCGACGCGTGCTGGTCGTGAACAGGTTCCGCGAGCCCGACGCGGCGTTCCGCGGCGACCTGGAGGCCGCGCTCGCGGTGCTGTCGGCACAGGCGGGCTACGAGGACGGACGGCTCGGCCGCAACGTCGACGACCCGTCGCTGTGGGCGATGGTGACCCGGTGGCGTGACGTCGGCAGCTACCGCCGCGCGCTCTCGACGTACGACGTGAAGGTCGGCGCCGTGCCGCTGCTGAGCCGCGCGATCGACGAGCCCAGCGCCTTCGAGGACCTCGACGGCGAGCTCAACGAGTCGATTCCGAGGAGCGCCACCTGATCTGCACTCGATAGGGTGTGCTCTCGCTCGCCGGCAGCCAGTCGGCAGAAGAGCTCTCCAGAAGTGTGCAGGAGCTGAACACCCGTGGCCAACAAGCCCGTCTCCGTCGTCGACAACGTCGTCTCCCTCGCCAAGCGCCGCGGTTTCGTCTTCCCCTGTGGCGAGATCTACGGCGGCACCCGCTCGGCCTGGGACTACGGCCCGCTCGGCGTCGAGCTGAAGGAGAACATCAAGCGCCAGTGGTGGCGCTCGATGGTGCAGTCGCGCGACGACGTCGTCGGACTCGACTCCAGCGTGATCCTGCCGCGCCAGACGTGGGAGGCGTCGGGCCACGTCGCCACGTTCACCGACCCGCTGACCGAGTGCCAGTCGTGCCACAAGCGGTTCCGCGCCGACCACCTCCAGGAGGCGGTCTTCGAGAAGGCCGTGAAGAAGGGCGACACCATCAGCTCGCCCGACGACGTCGACCTCGCAACCGTCGCCTGTCCCAACTGCGGCACCCGCGGGGCGTGGACGCCGCCGCGGCAGTTCTCCGGCCTGCTGAAGACCTACCTCGGCGTCCTCGAGGACGAGTCCGGGCTGCACTACCTGCGCCCGGAGACCGCGCAGGGCATCTTCCTGAACTTCCTCAACGTGGTGACCTCCAGCCGCAAGAAGCCGCCGTTCGGCATCGCGCAGATCGGCAAGAGCTTCCGCAACGAGATCACGCCCGGCAACTTCATCTTCCGCACGCGGGAGTTCGAGCAGATGGAGATGGAGTTCTTCGTCAAGCCCGGCGAGGACGCCGAGTGGCACCAGTACTGGATCGACGAGCGCACCCGCTGGTACGTCGACCTCGGCATCCGTGAGGAGAACCTCCGCCACTTCGAGCACCCCGCGGAGAAGCGCAGCCACTACTCCACCCGCACGGTCGACATCGAGTACCGGTTCAACTTCGCCGGCTCGGAGTGGGGTGAGCTCGAGGGCATCGCGAACCGGACCGACTACGACCTCACCGTGCACTCCAAGGCGTCCGGCACGGACCTGTCGTACTTCGACCAGGCCAACAACGAGCGCTACACGCCCTACGTGATCGAGCCGGCGGCCGGCTTGTCGCGCAGCCTGATGACCTTCCTCGTCGACGCCTGGACCGAGGACGAGGCCCCCAACACCAAGGGCGGGGTCGACAAGCGCACCGTCCTGCGGCTCGACCCACGGCTGGCGCCGGTGAAGATCGCGGTGCTGCCGCTGAGCCGCAACGAGGACCTCACGCCGCGGGCCCGGGCGCTCGCAGCCGAGCTGCGCCAGCTCTGGAACGTCGAGTTCGACGACTCCGGCGCGATCGGCCGCCGCTACCGCCGCCAGGACGAGATCGGTACGCCGTACTGCGTCACCGTCGACTTCGAGAGCCTCGAGGACGGCGCTGCGACGGTGCGCGAGCGCGACTCGATGAGCCAGGACCGGATCTCGCTCGACGGCCTGCGCACCTACTTCGCCGAGCGCCTGGGCGCATGCTGACGCCGGCGTCCGGAGCCTCGGAGCGGCGCCCGGACCGCAACGGCGGTGCGCCTGTGCACAATGTGCGGGTGACCCACCCTGCTCCCGCCGCACTGCGCCGCGCCACCCTCCGCTGGACGATCCCCGTGGTCGCCGCGGCGCTCGTCCTCTCGGGGTGCGGGGGCGAGGAGAAGCCGACGACCAAGCCGTCGGTCACGGTGCCGACGGCCGACGTCAACGTGCCGTCCGGGGTCGTGCTGACCAAGGCGGGGGCCGAGCTGAAGTTCGGCGAGAAGGCGACGGTGGCCTACGAGCCGAACTCCCAGCGCAACACCGTGCTGGAGCTGACCGTCAACTCCGCGGCGGAGGGCACCATCGCCGACCTCGGCACCTACGTGCTCGACGACCGCACCAAGGAGTCAACGCCGTACTACGTCAACGTCACCGTGACCAACGTCGGCGACGGCGACGTGGGCCAGACCCCGATCCCGCTCTGGGCGGTCGACGACGCCAACACGCTGATCCAGGCGTCGAGCTTCACCAACTCGTTCGCGCCGTGCGCCTCGACCCCGCTGCCGACGACGTTCGCGCCGAACGCGACGGTGACCACGTGCCTGGTGTACCTCGTCCCGGACCACGGGAAGCTCACGGGCGTGAGCTTCCGCCCGCTGCAGGCGGTCGCGCCGATCGTGTGGAAGGGCGACGTCACGGCGCCGGCGACGACGCCGCCGGCCACGCCGAAGAAAAAGAAGAAGAAGAAGAAGTCGTCCTGAGCAATGGTCTGAGGCTCGGAGCTCTCCGGGTCGACACCCCGGTGGTGCTGGCACCGATGGCCGGCATCACCAATGCCGCCTACCGCCGGCTGTGTATGGAACAAGTTGCAGCGCAGGGTTCCTCTGGGCTTTTCGTCTGCGAGATGATCACCAGCCGCGGCCTGGTCGAGGGAGATGCCACCACGCGGTCGATGCTGGTCTTCGACGAGCTCGAGGACGTCCGCTCGGTCCAGCTCTACGGCACCGATCCGGCGTACGTCGGCAAGGCGACCGAGATCCTCTGCGCCGACTACGGCGTCGCGCACGTCGACCTCAACTTCGGCTGCCCGGTGCCCAAGGTGACCCGCAAGGGCGGGGGAGCTGCGTTGCCCTGGAAGCGGACCCTGCTCGGCGAGATCCTCCGGGCAGCGGTCGGCGCCGCCAGCCGGTACGACGTACCGGTCACCATGAAGACGCGGATGGGCATCGATCCGGAGCACCTCAGCTACCTCGACGCCGGCCGGATCGCGGAGGAGTCCGGGGTCGCGGCCATCGCGCTGCACGGCCGCACCGCGCTGCAGGGCTACTCCGGCACGGCCGACTGGGACGCGATCACTCGCCTGGTGGAGCACGTGTCGATCCCGGTGCTGGGCAACGGCGACATCTGGGAGGCGGCGGACGCCCTGCGGATGGTGGAGCAGACGGGTGCAGCCGGAGTCGTCGTCGGCCGTGGGTGCCTGGGCCGGCCGTGGCTGTTCCGCGACCTGGCCGCCGCATTCGCGAACCGCTCTTCTGTCGACCGCGTCGAGACGCCGACCCTGCCGACCCTCGGCGAGGTGAGCACGATGATGCGCCGGCACGCAGAGCTGCTCTGCCGGCACATGGGGGAGGAGCGCGGCTGCAAGGAGTTCCGCAAGCACGTGTCCTGGTACCTCAAGGGCTTCGCTGCCGGTGGCGAGCTCCGTCGGGAGCTCGCTCTCGTCTCCACCCTCGAGCGGCTGGACGCCCTGCTCGCCGAGCTGGACCCCGACGAGCCCTTCCCGACGGTGGTCCTCGGCGCGCCGCGCGGACGGCAGGGGAGCCCCCGGAAGAGGGTGGCGCTGCCGGAGGGATGGCTCGACGACACCGACGGTCGCGGCCTGGTCGTGCGCGAGGACGCCGACGAGACCACCGGAGGCTGAGTCCGCCCGGGTGACCCCGGTCACGCCGGGTGGCCCGACTCACGTCGCAAATGTCCGCTTTGATTCGCGTTCCGGCGGCTAGCCGTGTTCTGATGGCGTGGCCCTCCACGCGAGGGCACGCCCTTGTAGTCAACGTTAGGACGTCTCGTGACCCGAGGCAGACACAGCCTTGCGCCACAAGCATCCCGGAACCGACGCATCGCCTTCCTGGCCGCCCCGTTGGTCACCAGTGCCGTCGTCGGCATCGGTGTCGCCGTCTCCGGAGGCGGCTCGCAGCCCCTCGACCTGAGCCGCTACGCCAGTGACGACCTTGCGTCGGCAGCGGGCGACCACGTCGTCGCCGAGCGCGCCGTCGGGGTCTCCCGCGACACCGACCGGCAGGCCGTCACGGCGCTGATCGACCCGAAGGTCGCCGGCCGGCTCTGGACGACCGCCGCCCTCGACCTGCGCGCCACTCCCGACCAGGACGCCCGCGTCCTCGGCGAGATGAAGGCCGTCTCCCGGGTCCGGGTCACCGGCCAGCAGAGCGGCGACTACGCGCAGGTGCTGGTGCGCGACGAGGGTGCCAGGACGGTCGCCTGGGTGACCGCGGCGTACCTCGTGGAGAAGAAGCCGACCGACCCCGCACACCTGCCGCTGAGCGACGCGCCTTGCCCGGACTCCTCGGTCGAGTACCGGCTCACCTCCGGAGCAGTCCGCCTCTACCGCGCCGTGTGCCACGCGTTCCCCCAGGTCTCGCAGTACGGCGGGTGGGACAACCACGGCGAGCACAGCAGCGGCAAGGCGCTGGACATCATGACCAGCGACGTCGCGCTGGGGAACTCCATCGCGGAGTTCCTCCAGGCGCACGCGTCCGAACTGGGCCTCTTCGACATCATCTGGCGCCAGCACATCTGGACGCCGGTGCGTTCCAGCGAGGGCTGGCGGGCGATGCCGAGCCGGGGCTCGGAGACCGCGAACCACTACGACCACGTGCACGTCTCGGTCGACTAGGGCCTCGCGAACCTCGTCGTAATCAGGTGGGCGGAACAGACGGCCCCCGCCTAGGGTTGCCCCACTGTGAGTGACCCAGCCGAGTCCGGACGGACGACCCTGCTCGACGGGTTCAAGGTCCTCGGTGTGGCGATCCGGCGGCAGCCGTGGATCTTCACGGTCTCGACCCTCGGCAGCGTCCTCTTCGGCGCGCTCACCGTCGCCGATGCCTGGGTCCTCGGCTGGGCGACCGACCACGTGGTGCTCCCTGCCTTCGAGGACGGCACGACCACCTCCGGCGGCATCCTCGCCGTGCTCGGGCTGTTCCTCGGCGTCGCGATCCTCCGGGCCGTGGGCATCGTCGCCCGCCGGCTGGGTGCGGGGGTGATGCAGTACCGGATGCAGGCGGCGTACCGGCGCGAGGTCACCGCCCAACACCTCCGGCTGCCGATGTCCTGGCACCAGAAGCACCCGGCCGGGCAGCTGCTGTCCAACGCGAACTCCGACGTCGAGGCCGCCTGGGCGCCGATCGCGCCGCTCCCGATGGCGGTCGGCACGCTGGCGATGGTCGTGATCGCGGTCGTGCAGATGCTGCTGGTCGACCTGCCGATGGCAGCGGTCGGGCTGATGGTCTTCCCGCTGGTCACCGCTGCCACCTTGACCTACCAGCGCTTCTCCTCACCGCTGTTCACCCGGATCCAGGCGCTGCGCGCCGAGCTCAGCGAGGTCGCGCACGAGTCCTTCGACGGCGCGATGGTCGTCAAGACGCTGGGCCGTGAGGCGGAGGAGACCGAGCGCTTCGCGGAGAAGGCGCTCCAGCTGCGCGACCTCGGCGTCCGGGTCGGCAGGATCCGCGCAGTCTTCGACCCGCTCCTCGAGGCGCTGCCGGGCTTCGGCGTGCTCGCCGTCCTGGGTGTCGGCGTCTGGCGGATCCGCAACGGCGCCGCCGATCCCGGTGACCTGGTGACGATCGCCTACCTGCTCACGATCGTCGCGTTCCCGATCCGCTCGATCGGCTGGCTGCTGGGGGAGTTCCCGCGCTCGGTCGTCGGCTTCCGGCGGGTGCACCGGGTGCTCGACGAGCACGTGGACACGACGTACGGCGACGTGCGGCTCGCCGGCACGGACGGCGCCGCACGGCTCGATGTCGATCGGCTGGAGTACTCCTACGTCCGCGGCCAGCGCCTGCTCGCCGACCTGAGCTTCGCGCTGGAGCCCGGCCGCACCGTCGCCATCGTGGGCGAGACGGCGGCCGGCAAGAGCACCCTCACCACGCTGCTCACCCGCCTCGTCGACCCCGACGGCGGCAGGGTGCTGCTCGACGGCACCGACCTGCGCGACCTGGCTGCCGGTGAGATCGCCCGGCACGTCGCGCTGGTGCCGCAGACCGCCTTCATGTTCGACGACACCGTGCGCGGCAACGTCACGCTGGGCGAGGACGTCGCCGACGAGGACGTGTGGGCTGCCCTGCGGACCGCACAGGCCGACGGGTTCGTCGCGGCGCTGCCGAAGGGCCTGGACTCCCGGCTCGGCGAACGCGGCACGACGCTCTCCGGGGGTCAGCGACAGCGACTCTCGCTCGCGCGGGCGCTGGTACGCCGGCCGCGCCTGCTCGTCCTCGACGACGCCACCTCGGCGGTCGACCCCGAGGTCGAGGCCCGGATCCTCGCGGCGATGAGGAGCACGCTGCGCTCCGGCTCCACCGGTTCGACGCTCCTGCTCATCGCCTACCGCAAGGCGACCATCGGCCTGGCCGACGAGGTGCTCTTCCTCGACGACGGCCGGATCGCCGACCGTGGCAGCCATGCCGAGCTGCTCGCCCGCAACCCGGCGTACGCCCGCCTGGTCAACGCCTACGAGGAGGTGCCGACATGAGCGTGACTGTTGCCGCCGCGGGCACCTCGATGGCCACCGGCGACGAGATCTCGGCCTGGCAGACGATCAAGCGCGGCGCCGAGATCTCGCCCGAGCTCAAGGAGGGCTTCTGGGGCACGCTGGCCCTGGCCCTGCTCGGCACCGCCGGGCGGGTCGTCGTGCCGATCGTCGTGCAGCAGACGCTCGACCGCGGCATCAACGGTCCCCACGGGATCGACCTGGCCTTCGTGACCAGGATGGCGTTCTTCGCGGCCGCAGCGCTGGTGCTGACCGGCGTCTCGGCGTACCTGATGACGGCGCGCCTTTTCACGAGTGCCGAACGCGGCCTCGCGACCCTGCGGATCAAGGCCTTCCGACACGTCCACGACCTGCCCCTGCTGACGCAGAACACCGAGCGCCGCGGCTCGCTGGTCTCCCGCGTGACCAGCGACGTCGACCAGGTCAGCCAGTTCCTGGTCTTCGGCGGGATCATCGGCATCATCAGCGTCGGCCAGATCGTGGTCGCCACGCTGATCATGCTGTTCTACAGCTGGCAGCTCACGATCGTCGTGTGGGTGTGCTTCGCCCCGCTGTTCCTCTCCCTGCGCTTCTTCCAGCGCAAGCTCTCGGAGGCCTACGGCGTGGTCCGCCGAATGGTCGGGCAGATGCTCGCCGCCGTGTCCGAGCCCGTGGTCGGCGCCGTGGTCGTGCGGACGCACGCGATCGAGGGCCGCACCCAGGCGCGCATCGACGACGCGATCGGGGCCTACCAGACCGCCAGCACGAAGGCCCAGGGGCTCACCGCGTTCTCGTTCTCCCTCGGTGGTGTCTCGGCGGGCCTCGCGAACGCGCTGGTCCTGCTGGTCGGCATCTGGCTCGGTCGCGGACATCTCTGGGCAGGTGACATCACCTCGGGACAGGTGCTCGCCTTCGCGTTCCTGGTCACCTTGTTCGTGAGCCCGGTCCAGATGGGCACGCAGGTGCTCACCGACGCCCAGAACGCGATCGCCGGGTGGCGCCGGGTGATCGGCATCCTCGACACCCCGGCCGACCTCGACGACCCGGGCGAGCGCGGCGTGCAGCTGCCGCACCGCCCGCTGGACGTGGCGTTCGACCACGTCGACTTCGCCTACCCGGGCGGGCCGCTGGTGCTGCGCGACGTCCACCTCGACATCGCCGCCGGCACTCGCGTCGCCGTCGTCGGCGAGACCGGTTCGGGGAAGACCACCTTCGCCAAGGTGCTCACCCGCCTGGTGGACCCGGTGGCGGGCGAGGTCCGGCTGGCCGGGCAGGATCTCCGCACGGTGACCTTCGCGTCGCTGCGCCGCCGGGTCGTGCTGGTGCCGCAGGAGGGCTTCCTCTTCGACTCGACGCTGATCGCCAACGCGCAGTACGGCGACCTGCACGCCGGCCCCGACGACGTACGCCGGGCGGCGGCCGAGCTCGGCCTGGCCGACTGGCTCGACGGGTTGCCACTGGGCCTGGAGACGCGGGTCGGCCAGCGGGGTGAGTCGCTCAGCGCCGGCGAACGCCAGCTGGCCGCGCTGATCCGGGCACACCTCGCCGACCCGGACCTGCTGGTGCTCGACGAGGCCACCAGCGCCGTCGACCCGGCGCTCGAGATGCGCATCGGTCGCGCGCTCGAGGCGCTGATGTCGGGTCGCACCAGCGTCACCATCGCCCACCGGATGTCGACGGCCGAGAACGCCGACGAGGTGATCGTCTTCGACCAGGGCCGCGTGGTCCAGCGCGGGCCGCACGCGGCGCTGGTCGCCGAGGGTGGCGTCTACGGACGGCTGCACTCGTCCTGGGTCGCCCAGCAAGCCACCTGACCGCCGAGCGGGCAGAAACGCAGCTGCGGAGTACGCCGAGCGGGCAGAAACGCTGCTGCGGAGTACGCCGAGCGGGCAGAAACGCTGTCCGGGACGATGCCGAGCGGGCAGAAACGCTCGTTGCTTGCCGCGCGGCATGTCTGCCGGTCGACACGCGCTTCGGGTGCGTTCTTGCCCGCTCGGCGTACCTTCAGGCCGCGTTCGTGCCCGCTCGGCGTACTTGGGCGCAGCGTTTGTGCCCGCTCGGGGATAATCGCCGGGGTGACGTCCTCCCTCGACCCCGACATCGCCGCGCGGCTCAAGCGCGACGGCCACGGCCTGGTGCCGGCGGTCGTGCAGCAGCACGACACCGGCGAGGTGCTGATGCTCGGCTGGATGGACGACGAGGCGCTGCACCGGACGCTGACCACCGGCCGGGGCACGTTCTGGAGCCGGTCGCGCCAGGAGTACTGGGTCAAGGGCGAGACCTCCGGGCACCGGCAGCACGTCGTCGAGGTGCGCCTCGACTGCGACGGTGACACCCTGCTGGTCAAGGTGGACCAGGAGGGTCCTGCCTGCCACACCGGAGCGCGCACCTGCTTCGACGCCGACCTGCTCTCCGATGGCTGACCCGCGTCAACGCACCGGCTTCGCGCCGACGGCCGGGCTGGGGCTGGCCTCCGCAGCCCTCTGCGCGCTCGCCTCGGCGAAGCCCTGGTTCGGGCTCGCCTCGGACCAGCCGGCGATGCCCGGCGTGCCGTCGTCGCAGACGACGATCGACATGCCGCTGGCTCTCGCGCTGTCGCTGGTCGTGCTCGCGGGCTGGGGAGCGGTCCTGGTCTCGCGTGGTGCCTGGCGAAGACTTCTGGTCGCGATCGCCCTCGCTGCCGCGCTCGGGGTCGTGGCATGCGCGGCCACAGCGCCGTTCGTGCTGCCCGACGACCTGCGCGACAGCCTCGGGTCGTCAGGGGCCGGCCTGGGCGTGCAGCCGAGCGGGTGGTTCCTGACCGGCGCGCTCGCCGCCGTCCTGAGCTCGCTCGCCCTGGTGGTGGCCTGGCGGCTCGCACCTCGCTGGCCCACGATGAGCAGCCGGTACGACGCTCCGGCGACCCGCGCGACGGGCACGGACGACACCGACCTGTGGAAGGCCCTGGACGCCGGTCTGGACCCGACCGACCCGAGCCGTCGTACCGGGCCGCCGTCCCCCTAGAATGCTCACGCCCAGAGGTACGGCATCGACAAGGAGTCACCCCATGGCGGACAACCACGGCAACACCCCGGCAGCCTGGACAGCGGTGACCATCGCGCTGGCCAGCTTCGTGGTGGGTGGGATCGGCCTGATGGTGGACTCGATGGCGATCTTCTGGATCGGCGTCGCGCTCGCACCGATCGCGATCGCGGTCGGCTACGTGATGGCGCGGATGGGCTACCACACGGGCCACTGATGGCGATCCTCGCGCGTGTCCCGGAGCTTCAGGGGGCTCGCGCGCGCCGGCTGCGCGCACCACTCGGCGCTGCGGCCGCAGTCGGTGTCGCCGCCCTCGCGCTCCGCCTGCGCGATCCCCACCAGCACGGGTCGTGGGGACTGTGCCCGTTCAAGGCGCTCACCGGCTGGGACTGCCCGCTGTGCGGCGGCCTGCGGTCGGTCAACGACCTCGGCCGGGGCCAGCTGCTGGACGCGGCGCACAGCAACCTGCTCTTCGTCGGCTCCCTCCCGCTGATCCTCGGGCTCTGGGCCTTCTGGGCGTACCGCGGCTGGACGGCCTCGTCCCGGACGCTTCCGGCGAACCTCGTGCGGCCGCTGCTGGTGGGCTACTGCGTGCTTGCGATCGCCTTCGCGATCTACCGCAACACTCCGTGGGGAACGGCCTGGCACGTCGCCTGACCGGAGGCCCTAGCTGAAGCTGCCGCTGCCCGCGAAGGCGATCAGGCCGATCACCGTCAGCGCGATCCCGATGATCCCCAGGATGAAGCCCGCCTGGGCCTGACCTGCGCCTGTCTGCATGCCGCCGGACGCCGCGATCTCGCGCTTGGCCTGCTGGCTGAGCACGATCGCCACGACGCCGGTGATCACGCCGCAGCAGATCAGGCTCAGGATGCCGAGAATCATCGACCACAGCGCCTTCTGGTTGCCCCTGGGCATGGGCTGCCCGTAGTAGCCGCCCGGCGCGGGCGGGTACCCGGGCGGCGGCCCGCCGTAGGGCGGGGCGGGCGGCGGCGCGCCGTACGGCGGGGTCGGGGGCTGGGCCGGCGGGGGCGGCGGTGTGGCGTCGGCGCCGTCGGGGCCGGGCGGGGGCGGATAGCTCATCGGGTCCTCCGTGGGTCGGTGCGACAGCAACCTACTGGTCGACATCACCGACGCGCGGGACCGACGGGCGGCGGCGGTCTCCCGTGGCGGACCTCCGAGCCGGTGGCGTGGGCCCACGTGAGAGCCTTGAACCGCCCCCGCCGTCCCGACGATCCCCAGTGAGGCCAGCCCCATGTCCGTGCTCGACGACATCGTGGCCGGGGTGCGCGAGGACCTCGCGGTGCGCCAGGCAGCGGTGCCTGAGGCCGACCTGCTGGCGCTGGTCTCCGAAGCACCGGTGACCCGCGACCCGATGCCGGCCTTCCGATCCTCCGGACTCAGCGTGATCGCCGAGGTCAAGCGCCGCTCGCCCAGCAAGGGAGACCTGGCCGCCATTCCCGATCCCGCCGCGCTCGCGCGCGCGTACGCCGCCGGGGGCGCCGACGCCATCTCCGTCCTCACCGAGGAGCGCAGGTTCGGCGGCAGCCTCGAGGACCTCCGGACGGTGCGCGCGGCAGTGGAGACGCCGCTGCTGCGCAAGGACTTCATCGTCTCGACGTACCAGCTGCTGGAGGCGCGCGCCGCCGGCGCCGACCTGGTGCTGCTGATCGTCGCAGCGCTCGACGACCCGACGCTGACCAGGCTCCACGCCGAGGCCCGCGAGCTGGGGCTGAGCGTGCTCGTCGAGGTGCATGACGAGGCCGAGATCGGGCGAGCGCTCGCGGCCGGCACGGAGCTCGTCGGCGTCAACGCCCGCAACCTGAAGACGCTCGACGTCGACCCGGGCACCTTCGGCCGGCTGGTCGGGCTGCTGCCGGACGACGTCGTGAAGGTCGCCGAGTCCGGCGTCACGGGACCGGACGACGCCGCCCGCTACGCCGAGCAGGGTGCTGACGTCGTCCTGGTCGGGGAGGCGCTGGTCAGGGACGGCGACCCGGCGGCAGCAGTGGACGCGATGCGTCGGGCAGGTGTGCGCACGTGACCGAGGGGACCTACGGCGACTTCGGCGGGCGCTTCATGCCCGAGGCGCTGATCAGCGAGCTCGACCGGCTCACCGCCGTCTGGCACGAGGCGATGGCGGACCCCGAGTTCACCGGTGAGTTCGACCGCCTCCTGCGCGAGTACGCCGGCGTGCCCAGCCTGCTCTACGACGCGACCCGGCTCTCCGAGGTCGCCGGTGCCCGGATCCTGCTCAAGCGCGAGGACCTGAACCACACCGGGGCCCACAAGATCCGCAACGTGCTCGGCCAGGCGCTGCTCGCCAAGCGGATGGGCAAGACCCGGATGATCGCGGAGACCGGCGCCGGGCAGCACGGTGTCGCCACGGCCACCGCGGCGGCGTACCTGGGCCTGGAGTGCGTGGTCTACATGGGCGAGCTGGACACCAGACGGCAGGCGCTCAACGTCGCCCGGATGCGGCTGCTGGGCAGCGAGGTGCGGGCCGTCGACTCCGGCAGCCGCACCCTCAAGGACGCGATCAACGAGGCGATCCGTGACTGGGTCGCGACGGTCGACCACACGGCGTACTGCTTCGGCACCGCAGCGGGACCGCACCCGTTCCCGGCCATGGTCCGCGACTTCTGCCGCGGTATCGGCGACGAGGCCCGGGCGCAGTGCCTCGAGCTGACCGGCGCCCTGCCCGACGTCGTCACCGCCTGCGTCGGCGGTGGGTCGAACGCGATCGGGCTGTTCACGGCCTTCCTCGGCGACACCGACGTGCGCATCGTCGGGTTCGAGGCTGGCGGCGAGGGCATCGACACTCCCAGGCACGCTGCGACGATCACGGCGGGGGACATCGGCGTGCTGCACGGAGCGCGGACCTTCGTGCTGCAGGACGAGGACGGCCAGACGATCGAGTCGCACTCGATCTCGGCCGGCCTGGACTACCCGGGCGTCGGCCCCGAGCACGCCCATCTCGCGAAGAGCGGCCGCGCCGACTACCTGCCGATCACCGACGCCGAGGCCATGGACGCGCTCGCGCTGCTGGCGCGCACCGAGGGGATCATCTGCGCGATCGAGTCGGCGCACGCCGTCGCCGGTGCTCTGAAGCTGGCGAAGGAGTCTCCGGGCTCGACGATCCTGGTCAACCTCTCCGGACGCGGTGACAAGGACATGGAGACCACGACGACGTGGTTCGGCCTGGGCGACCCGGCTCCTCCGGCGGTCGCGCCGGTCGAGACCGAGGGCGGGCAGTGAGCACCGGCAAGGCCTTCGCGGCGACTCGGGCCGAGGGCCGGGCGGCACTGGTCGGCTACCTGCCGGCCGGGTTCCCCACGGTCGAGCGGTCGATCGAGGCGCTCAGGCTGATGGTGGAGGCCGGCTGCGACGTCATCGAGATCGGGCTGCCCTACAGCGACCCGGTGATGGACGGGCCGACGATCCAGGCCGCCGCGCAGCAGGCGCTCGAAGGCGGCGTGCGCACGACCGACGTGCTGCGCACCGTCGAGGCGGTCGCCGCCACCGGCGTCCCGACCCTGGTGATGACCTACTGGAACCCCGTCGAGCGCTATGGCGTCGACCGGTTCGCGGCCGACCTGGCCGACGCCGGGGGAGCCGGTCTCATCACGCCCGACCTGACTCCTGACTCGGGCCCGGAGTGGATCGCGGCGGCCGATGCACGCGACCTCGACAAGGTCTTCCTGGTCGCACCGTCGTCGACCGACGAGCGGCTCGCGATGACCACGGCGGCCTGCCGCGGCTTCGTCTACGCCACCGCGGTGATGGGCGTGACCGGCGCCCGCGCGAGCACGAGCGACCTCGCGGGCCCCCTCGTCGAGCGCACCCGCACGGCGGTGGCGTCGTACGGCGGGGACCTGCCGATCGGCGTCGGGCTCGGCGTCTCCAACGGCGACCAGGCCGCCGAGGTGGCGGCGTACGCCGACGGGGTGATCGTCGGCTCGGCATTCGTGCGCACCCTCCTCGACGCGGGCACCGACCGTGATGCCGGACTCACCGCGCTCCGGGCGCTCACCGAGGACCTCGCGCGAGGTGTGCGGCGTGGCTGAGCCCCGCCGGGCGCTCGCAGCGCTGCTCGCGGTGCTGGCCCTGGGCGTCGCCGGCTGCGGAAGTGCGGCCGATCGGGCACCCGTCTCCGCGGTCTCGGGCGACGACGACGGCTACCACGGCACCCACCTCGACGACCCGTACCTCGTCCCGGACATCACGCTCCCGGACGCCGAGGGGAAGCCGTACTCCCTGGCGAAGGACCCGACGCCGCTCAAGGTCGTGTTCTTCGGCTACACGAACTGCCCGGACATCTGCCAGGCCGTGATGAGCTCGATCGCGAGTGCGGTGAGCCGGCTCGACGACACCCAGCGCACGCAGGTCCGCGTGGTGTTCGTGACCACCGATCCGGCGCGCGACACCGGGCCGGTCCTGCGCAGCTACCTCGCCAGGTTCGACCCGGCGTTCACCGGCGTCACCGGCGACCTGAAGCAGATCACCGCCCTCGGCGACCCGCTCAAGGTCTACGTCGACAAGGGCCAGAAGCTGCCCAGCGGCGGCTACGAGGTCGACCACTCGACGTACGTCTTCGGGATCGCGGGCGACCGGGCCCAGACGATCTGGACGCAGGGAACGTCGCCCGCCGCGATGGCGGCTGACATCATCAAGCTGCTGAAGTCGTGACGAAGGAGCCCCTGTGACCGCGAACCTGATCGCGCCGTTCATCACGACGCTGTCGATCCCGAGCCCCGGCCAGGGGGTGTGGCACCTCGGACCCGTGCCGATCCGGGCCTATGCGCTCGCGATCATCCTCGGCGTCGTGGCCGCGGTGTGGTTCGGCGAGCGGCGCTGGGCCGCTCGAGGGGGACGCTCCGGCGAGGTCGGTGACATCGCGCTCTGGGCGGTGCCCGCCGGTCTGATCGGTGCGCGGCTCTACCACGTCGCGACGGACCACGACCTGTACTTCGGGGCCGGCAAGAACGCCTGGGACGCCCTCGCCGTCTGGCACGGCGGGCTCGGCATCTGGGGCGCCATCGCGGGCGGGGCCGTCGGAGCCTGGCTCGGCTGCCGGCACTACGGCATCCGGATGCTGCCGCTGATGGACGCACTGGCCCCGGCGCTGCTGCTCGCCCAGTCGATCGGTCGCTGGGGCAACTACTTCAACCAGGAGCTCTTCGGCCGGCCCACCAGCAAGCCGTGGGGGCTGGAGATCGACGCCGGGCACCGTCCGCCGGGCTACGAGAAGTTCACCACCTTCCACCCGACGTTCCTCTACGAGTCGCTGTGGAACCTCGGTGTCCTGACCCTCCTGGTGTGGCTCGACCGGCGGCTGCGGCTGGGCTTCGGCCGCGCGTTCGCCCTCTATGTCATGGGCTACTGCCTGGGTCGGTTCTGGATCGAGCACCTGCGCATCGACACGATCGAGCTCAACGACGTGCTCGGACTCCGGTGGGGCGAGTGGATGTCGGTCGGCCTGTTCGTCGGCGCGCTGGTCTACTTCGTGGTCGCGGGCCGCCGGCACCCGGCGCCGGCGAGCCGCGAGGACAGCGTGTACGTCGACGGGCGGGAGCCGGGCGGATCGGCGGACGAGCCGGCTGAGGTCGGGGCTGCTGACGTCGAGCCGGCGGATGTGGAGCCGGCTGACGTCGAGCCGGCTGATTCCTCGAACGGCTCTCCTTCGAGCTGAGCTGGTCCGCGGGTTGCCACTCTGCGTGGTTGGGAGAACGCAGCGACGAGGGGGTCCGTGCCGGGAGGGTTTGCCGTCGGCTGTCGGTCTGAGCGTTCGTTGTGCGGTGCCTGGCAGTCACCGGGTGACAGCCAGCCCCCGCGTGAGCACCGGGATCACGGCCGTCGGGGAGCCAGCCACGAGGAACACCACCCATCCCCGCTCAACGTCCACCATCTGAGACCTCCGTCCCACGAAATGGGCGCGCTGGCCGGCCGATCCCTGTTGTAGGCTGATCTCTCCGCATGGGCCAGCGAAGTCCTGTGCAGCATGCTTCCACCGCCGCACCGAGCCGGGTCCGTCATGGTCCGCCCTCGTGCGCAAGACGACGACGGGAGAGTGCGTTGCAGGCATTCCCGCCGCCCCAGGGGCTGTACGACGGCGACCACGAGCACGACGCGTGCGGCGTGGCCTTCGTGGCGACCCTGACAGGCGTTCCGAGCCACGACATCGTCGCGCAGGCGCTCACCGCGCTGCGCAACCTCGAGCACCGTGGCGCCGCGGGCGCTGAGCCGAACTCCGGCGACGGCGCCGGCATCCTCCTGCAGGTGCCGGACCGGTTCTTCCGCGAGGTCACCGCCGAGCTGGGCTTCGAGCTCCCCGCGCAGCACGCGTACGCCGTCGGCACCGCGTTCATCCCCGGCGACGCCGGCCAGGTCGAGAAGACCCGCAAGCGCGTCGAGGAGATCGCCGCGGAGGAGGGGCTGACCGTCCTCGGCTGGCGTGACGTGCCGACCGACCCGTCGTCACTGGGCGCAACGGCGCTCTCGACGATGCCGACCTTCCTGCAGCTCTTCGTCGCCTCCAAGGGCAGCCGTCTGCTCGGCATGGGCCTCGAGCGACTCGCGTTCTGCCTGCGCAAGCGGGCCGAGCACGAGGCCGACGTGTACTTCCCGTCGTTGTCCGGCCGGACCATCGCCTACAAGGGCATGCTCACCACCGAGCAGCTCGACCACGTCTTCCCCGACCTCGTCGACGAGCGCGTCGAGAGCGCGGTCGCGGTCGTGCACTCGCGGTTCTCGACCAACACGTTCCCGAGCTGGCCGCTGAGCCACCCCTACCGGTTCATCGCGCACAACGGCGAGATCAACACCGTGATGGGCAACCGCAACTGGATGCGCGCCCGCGAGGCGCTGCTGTCCAGCGAGATCATCCCCGGAGACCTCGAGCGGCTCTTCCCGATCTGCACACCGGGCGCCAGCGACTCCGCCTCGTTCGACGAGGTGCTCGAGCTGCTGCACATGGGCGGCCGCAGCCTGCCGCACTCCGTGCTGATGATGATCCCCGAGGCGTGGGAGAACCACACCGAGATGGACGCCAGCCGGAAGGCGTTCTACGAGTTCCACTCGGCCCTCATGGAGCCGTGGGACGGCCCGGCGTGCGTGGTGTTCACCGACGGCACCCAGGTCGGCGCCGTCCTCGACCGCAACGGCCTCCGGCCGAGCCGGTACTGGGTCACCGACGACGGCCTGGTCGTGCTGGCCAGCGAGGTCGGCGTACTCGACCTCGACCCGGCGACGATCGTGCGGAAGGGCCGGCTGAAGCCGGGCCGGATGTTCCTGGTCGACATCGAGGAGCACCGGATCATCGAGGACGAGGAGATCAAGTCGGCCCTCGCCGCCGAGCACCCCTACGACGAGTGGCTGCACGCGGGCCTGATCAAGCTCGGTGACATCGCAGAGCGCGAGCACATCGTGCACAGCCATGCCTCGGTCACGCGGCGCCAGCAGATCTTCGGCTACACCGAGGAGGAGCTGCGCATCCTGCTCACCCCGATGGCCAACAACGGCGCCGAGCCGATCGGCTCGATGGGCACCGACACCCCGGTGGCGGTCCTCTCCGACCGCCCGCGACAGCTCTTCGACTACTTCGCCCAGCTGTTCGCCCAGGTGACCAACCCGCCGCTGGACGCGATCCGCGAGGAGCTGGTGACCAGCCTCAACGGCACCATCGGCCCGGAGGCGAACCTCCTGGAGCCGACGCCGGCGTCGTGCCGCCAGGTGGTGCTGCCGTTCCCGGTGATCACCAACGACGAGCTGGTCAAGATCCGCCACGTCAACCGCGACGGCGACATGCCCGGCTTCATCACCCACGTCTCGCGCGGCCTCTACGAGGTCGCCGGCGGGGGAGCGGCCCTGGCGCGCCGGCTCGACGAGATCTGCGCCGAGGTGTCGTCCGCGATCGCCCAGGGCGCCCGGATCATCGTGCTCTCCGACCGGCACTCCGACGCGATCCACGCGCCGATCCCGTCGCTGCTGATGACCGCTGCCGTCCACCACCACCTGGTCCGCGAGAAGACCCGCACCCAGGTCGGCCTGATCGTGGAGGCCGGCGACGTCCGCGAGGTCCACCACGTCGCGACCCTGATCGGGTACGGCGCCGCCGCGGTGAACCCCTACCTGGCGATGGAGACCGTCGAGGACCTCGCGCGCGACGGGTTCTACGTCAAGACCGAGCCGGACGTCGCGGTGAAGAACCTCGTGAAGTCGCTCGGCAAGGGCGTGCTCAAGGTGATGTCGAAGATGGGCGTCTCCACGGTCGCCTCCTACACCGGTGCGCAGATCTTCGAGGCGCTCGGGCTGTCGGAGGAGCTGGTCGACAAGTACTTCACCGGCACCACCTCCAAGCTCGGCGGTGTCGGCCTCGACACGATCGCCGAGGAGGTGTCCCGGCGCCACCGGGCGGCGTACCCCGTCGACGGCATCGCGCCGGCGCACCGCGACCTCGCCATCGGCGGCGAGTACCAGTGGCGCCGCGAGGGTGAGCTGCACCTGTTCAATCCCGACACCGTCTTCCGGCTGCAGCACGCCACCCGTAGCGGTCGCTACGACGTGTTCAAGCAGTACACCCGGCTGGTCGACGAGCAGGCCGAGAAGCTGATGACGCTGCGCGGGCTGTTCCGGTTCAAGGAACCGGCCGCGCTCGGGCGCACGCCGATCCCGATCGAGGAGGTCGAGCCGGTCTCCGAGATCGTCAAGCGGTTCTCGACCGGAGCGATGTCCTACGGCTCGATCTCGCAGGAGGCGCACGAGAACCTCGCCATCGCGATGAACCGGCTGGGTGCCAAGTCCAACACCGGCGAGGGCGGCGAGGACGCCGACCGGCTCTACGACCCGGAGCGGCGCTCGTCGATCAAGCAGGTCGCGTCCGGCCGCTTCGGGGTCACCTCGGAGTACCTCACCAACGCCGACGACATCCAGATCAAGATGGCCCAGGGAGCCAAGCCCGGTGAGGGCGGCCAGCTGCCCGGCAACAAGGTCTACCCATGGGTGGCCAAGACCCGGCACAGCACGCCGGGTGTCGGGCTGATCTCGCCGCCTCCCCACCACGACATCTACTCGATCGAGGACCTCGCCCAGCTGATCCACGACCTGAAGAATGCCAACCCGCAGGCACGGGTGCACGTCAAGCTCGTTGCGGAGGTCGGCGTCGGCACGGTCGCGGCGGGCGTGTCGAAGGCGCACGCGGACGTCGTCCTCATCTCCGGCCACGACGGCGGCACCGGCGCCTCGCCGCTCACGTCGCTGAAGCACGCCGGCGGACCGTGGGAGCTCGGCCTGGCCGAGACCCAGCAGACGCTGCTGCTCAACGGGCTGCGCGACCGGATCGTGGTGCAGACCGACGGCCAGCTCAAGACCGGCCGCGACGTGGTCATCGCCGCCCTGCTGGGCGCCGAGGAGTACGGCTTCGCCACCGCACCGCTGGTGGTCTCGGGCTGCATCATGATGCGTGTCTGCCACCTCGACACCTGCCCGGTGGGCGTCGCCACCCAGAACCCCGTGCTGCGCGAGCGGTTCTCCGGCAAGCCCGAGTTCGTCGTGAACTTCTTCGAGTACGTCGCCCAGGAGGTCCGCGAGCTGCTCGCCGAGCTGGGCTTCCGCTCGCTCGAGGAGGCGATCGGCCACGCCGAGGCGCTCGACGCCGAGCGCGCCGTGAAGCACTGGAAGGCCGCGGGCCTCGACATCGCGCCGATCTTCCACGTGCCCGACCTGCCGGAGGGCGCCCCCCGGCGCAACACCACCGGCCAGGACCACGGGCTCGATCGGGCTCTCGACAACGAGCTGATCGAGCTGTGCCGTCCGGCGCTCGAGCACGGTGAGCCGGTGCGCGCCCAGCTGCCGATCCGCAACGTCAACCGGACCGTCGGCACGATGCTGGGCCACGAGGTCACCAAGCGTCATCGGGCCGAGGGGCTGCCGCCCGGGACCATCGACCTGACGTTCCTCGGATCGGCCGGCCAGTCCTTCGGGGCCTTCCTCCCGCCGGGGATCACCCTGCGGCTGGAGGGCGACGCCAACGACTACGTCGGCAAGGGGCTCTCGGGGGGGAGGATCATCGTCCGGCCCGACCGCTCGGCGACCTTCGCCGCCGAGGAGCAGATCATTGCCGGCAACACCATCGGCTACGGCGCGACCTCCGGTGAGATCTTCCTGCGCGGCCAGGCCGGTGAGCGGTTCTGCGTGCGCAACTCCGGCGTGACGGCGGTCGTCGAGGGCGTCGGCGACCACGGCTGCGAGTACATGACCGGCGGCTCCGTCGTCGTACTGGGCCGCACCGGGCGCAACTTCGCGGCCGGCATGAGCGGCGGTGTGGCCTACGTGCTCGACCTCGTCGAGGGCCGGGTCAACCCCGAGCTGGTCGAGCTGGCGAAGGTGGAGGGCAAGGCCGCCGACGAGCTCGAGATGCTCGTGCGCCGGCACCTCGAGGAGACCGACTCGCCGGTCGCCGAGGCATTGCTGGCCGACTGGCCCGCGTCCCTCGCGCGGTTCACCGAGGTGATGCCGAGTGACTACAAGCGGGTGCTCCAGGCCCGCGAGGAGGCCCTCGAGGAGGGCCTCGACGAGGACGAGACCGCGGCCCGGATCATGGAGGTGCTCCATGGGTGAGCAGACCCCGGGCACCCGAGGCGGAGGTACGCACCATGGCTGACCCCAAGGGCTTCTTGAAGCACGACCGCGAGGTCGCCGAGCGGCGCCCGGTCGAGGAGCGTGTGCACGACTGGAACGAGGTGTACCCGGGCGGACCGGGCCGCGCCCTGCTGCCGATCATCCGCACCCAGGCCGGGCGCTGCATGGACTGCGGCATCCCGTTCTGCCACCAGGGCTGCCCGCTCGGCAACATCATCCCCGAGTGGAACGACCTGGTCTGGCGCGACGACTGGGACGCGGCGATCGAGCGGCTGCACGCCACCAACAACTTCCCGGAGTTCACCGGCCGGCTCTGCCCGGCGCCGTGCGAGACCGCCTGCGTCCTCGGGATCAACCAGCCCGCGGTGACCATCAAGAACGTCGAGGTCGCGATCATCGACCGGGCCTGGGAGTCGCACAACGTGCGGCCCGAGGCGCCGGAGTGGTTGTCGGGCAAGACCGTCGCCGTGATCGGCTCCGGTCCCGCCGGGCTCGCCACGGCCCAGCAGCTGACCCGCGCCGGTCACACGGTCGCCGTGTACGAGCGGGCCGACAAGATCGGCGGGCTGCTGCGCTACGGCATCCCCGAGTTCAAGATGGAGAAGAAGGTCCTCGACCGGCGCCTCGAGCAGATGAGGCGCGAGGGCACCGTCTTCCGGGCCGGCGTCGACGTCGGCCACGAGCTGACCGGCCTCGACCTGCGCGACCGGTACGACGCCGTCGTGCTCGCGATCGGGTCCACGGTCGCCCGCGACCTCCCGGTGCCGGGTCGTGAGCTCGGCGGCATCCACCAGGCGATGGAGTACCTCCCGCAGTCCAACCGGGCCTCGCTCGGCGAGCCGGTCGAGGGCCAGATCCGGGCCGACGGCAAGCACGTGGTGATCATCGGCGGCGGCGACACCGGTGCGGACTGCCTCGGCACGGCGATCCGGCAGGGGGCGAAGTCGCTCACGCAGCTGGAGATCATGCCGCGTCCGGGCGAGGACCGGCCGCCGCACCAGCCCTGGCCGACGTACCCGATGACCTTCCGGGTGTCCTCGGCCCACGAGGAGGGCGGCGACCGGGCGTACTCCGTGTCGACCCAGGAGTTCCTCGCCGACGAGCAGGGCAACGTCCGGGCGCTGCGCCTGGTCGAGGTCGACGAGAAGTTCCAGCCGATCGAGGGCACCGAGCACGAGATCCCCGCGGAGCTGGTGCTGCTGGCGATGGGCTTCGTCGGTCCGGAGCGCGAGGGGCTGGTCGAGCAGCTCGGCGTCGAGCTCGACGAGCGCGGCAACGTCGTCCGCGACGCGTCGTACGCGACGAGCGTGGAGGGGGTCTTCGTCGCCGGTGACGCCGGACGCGGCCAGTCGCTGATCGTCTGGGCGATCGCGGAGGGCCGGGCGGCTGCCGCCGCGGTGGACACCTACCTCACCAGCGCGACCACACTGCCCGCCCCGATCCCGCCGACCGAGCGCCCGCTGACCGTCTGACCCATCGCCGAGGCGGCGCGGATGAAAGCCCAGACCGCGCCGAGGCGGCCCCGATGAAAGCCCGGACCACGCCGAGGCGGCCCCGATGAATATCCAGACCACGCCGAGGCGGCGCAGATGAAAGACCAGGTCTTTCATCTGCGCCGCCTCGGCGCCTTTCTGATTTTCAGCTGAGACGCCTCGGCGGAATTGGATCGTTCAAGTCCGGTTCCAGTAGGGTCGTCGCGTGCGGAGAGCAAAGATCGTGTGCACGCTGGGGCCGGCCACGTCGACGAAGGAGAGCATCCGTGCTCTGGTCGACGCGGGCATGGACGTCGCCCGGCTGAACCTGAGCCACGGCACGTACGCCGAGCACGAGGCGGTCTACCGCCTGGTCCGCGAGGCGTCCGACGAGAGCGGCCACGGTGTCGGCATCTTCGCCGACCTCCAGGGCCCCAAGATCCGGCTCGGCTGGTTCGCCCAGGGCGGCACCCGACTGCAGACCGGCCAGTCCTTCACGATCACCACGCGCGACATCTCCGGTGACAACGAGATCGCCCCCACGACGTACGACGGCCTGCCGGGCGACGTCCGCGAGGGCGACCAGATCCTCATCGACGACGGCAAGGTACGACTGCGGGTGACCGCGGTCGAGGGCACCGAGGTGCACACCCGGGTCGAGGTCGGCGGCCGTGTCAGCGACCACAAGGGCATCAACCTGCCCGGCGTGCCGGTCAGCGTGCCGGCGATGTCGGAGAAGGACATCGAGGACCTGCGCTGGGCGCTCCACCTCTCCGTCGACTTCATCGCGCTGTCCTTCGTGCGCTCGGCCAAGGACGTCGAGGACGTGCGCCAGGTGATGCGCGAGGAGGGCGTGATGCTCCCCGTGATCGCCAAGATCGAGAAGCCGCAGGCGATCGACAACCTCGACGAGGTCGTCAAGGCGTTCGACGGCTTCATGGTCGCCCGCGGCGACCTCGGGGTCGAGTGTCCGCTGGAGGACGTGCCGTTCCTGCAGAAGCGCGTCGTCGAGAAGGCCCGTCGCAACGCCAAGCCCGTGATCGTCGCGACCCAGATGCTGGAGTCGATGATCAGCAACCCGGCGCCCACCCGCGCCGAGGCCTCCGACGTCGCGAACGCGGTGCTCGACGGAGCCGACGCGGTGATGCTGTCCGGCGAGACGAGCGTGGGGGAGTACCCCATCGAGACCGTGCGCACGATGGCGCGGATCATCACGTCCACCGAGCACCACGAGCTGCACAGCATGGCGGCGATCGACTGGCAGCCGAAGACCCGCGGTGGCGTCGTCGCCAAGGCGGCGGCCGAGGTGGCCGAGCGCGTCGGCGCGAAGTACCTCGTCGCCTTCACACAGAGCGGCGACTCCGCTCGCCGGCTCGCCCGCTACCGCGGCTCGATCCCGGTGCTCGCGTTCACCCCGGAGGCGCAGGTGCGCTCGCAGCTTGCGATGACGTGGGGCGTCGAGACCTTCAAGACGGTCGCCGTCGAGCACACCGACGAGATGGTCCGTCAGGTCGACGAGCAGCTGCTCGCGATCGGGCGCGTGTCGGAGGGCGACCTCGTCGTGATCATCGCGGGCAGCCCGCCGGGCATCCCGGGCTCGACCAACGCGCTCCGGATCCACCGGATGGGCGACGCCATCAACGAGGTCGCCCCGGCGTACCGCCGCCCCCGCTGACCCGACTCACCCAGCGGTCCGCGTCGGTCGCAGTCCGCAGCCGTACGACGGGCAGCTGGGGTCGCTCCCGGAGCACCTGCTCGATCCGCGGCGCCACCCGGGGGTGGGACGACCACGCCCACCGGATGATCTGCTCGGGGTCGGTGAAGATGCGCCGGAGTGGGCCCTCGCGGTTGCCGTTCCAGAGCTCCTCGCGTCGCATTCGGCGGCGCAGCGTCCTTCGGACCACGCGCCAGGTCGTTCGCAGGCGGGGGACGTCGAGCCAGACCATCAGGTCGCACCGCTCGAGCAGGACCGGTCGCGCCGCGTCGTACTGCCACTCGCACACCCACTGGTCACCCGCAGCGATCGCACGGACGTCCTCCAGGAAGCTCTCGCGTACGGTCCAGCCGGGCCCGTGGAAGAGCGAGTCGAGCTCCGTGTAGGGCAACTCGAGCCGCGTCGCGAGCGCCCGGGCGAGGGTGTTCTTGCCGGCACCCGACGCGCCGTTGACGACGATCCGGCACGGAGTGAAGCCGATCGGATCGTCGGGGCCGAGGAGCACCACCTGATTGTCGCCGAACCGTTCCGTCGAGTGCTCAGGTGGTCGCCATGGCAGCCACTTCAGCACACGACCGACGTTGGTGCCGGGTGTGGGACTTGAACCCACACGTCCTTTCGGACAATGGTGTTTGAGACCATCGCGTCTGCCGATTCCGCCAACCCGGCTGGGGCGTCCATACGGTACCGGAGCGCTCCTCGATAGCCTGTCCCGGTGAGTCAGCAGAGCGGTGCCTCCAGCGCACCCACGCGCCGCGTGGTCATTGCCGAGGACGAGGCGCTGATCCGGATGGACCTCGCCGAGATGCTCGCCGAGGAGGGGTACGACGTCGTCGCGGCCGTCGAGGACGGGGAGCAGGCCGTCGTACGCGCCGAGGAGCTCCGCCCCGACCTGGTGATCCTCGACGTGAAGATGCCGCGGCTCGACGGGATCGCGGCGGCCCAGCGGATCGCGTCCCAGCGGATCGCGCCGGTGGTCATGCTCACGGCGTTCAGCCAGCGCGACCTGGTCGAGAGCGCGCGCGACGCCGGCGCGATGGCCTACCTGGTCAAGCCATTCGGGAAGTCCGACCTGATGCCCGCGATCGAGATGGCGGTGAGCCGGTTCGCCGAGCTGCAGCAGCTCGAGGCCGAGGTGGCCGACCTCAGCGAGCGGCTGGAGACCCGCAAGCTCGTCGACCGCGCCAAGGGTGTGCTGCAGGAGAAGCTGGGGCTGAGCGAGCCGGATGCCTTCCGCTGGATCCAGAAGACGGCGATGGACCTGCGACTCTCCATGCGCGACGTCGCCGTCGGTGTCGTCGAGCACGGCATCGAGCTCCGCTAGACCGAGGCACCGGAAAACGGCCGCGCTAGACGGCTGAAGACGTGCGGGATGCACCAAACTTCCCCGAATGGGCCTATTGCGGTCACAACTTCGCAACAGTGAGAATCGACCCGACGACGAGCGCCCGAGGGAGAACTGCTGGTGCTAGCGTCCCGGGCACAACACGTGATCGTGCCGAGCGTCGATCGCGATCCACCCCGAAAGCGGAGGAAAGATGATCCGTTCCAAGAAGTCCCTGCGCGGCCTCGTCGCGTTGGCCGGTATCGCTGCGCTCACCCTGAGTGCCTGTGGTTCGAGCAACGACGACAAGAGCTCCAGCGGTGACAAGGGCAGCTCGAAGAGCGCCCTGTGCGGCAAGAACCTCGCGTTCCTCGGAGCCCTGACCGGTGACGCGGGTGCCCTCGGCCAGAACATGGTCAACGGCATCAAGCTGGCCCTGGAGGAGTACACCGCCAAGAACGCCGACTGCAAGATCGGCCTGAAGACGTTCGACTCGCAGGGCAGCGCGGACAAGGCGCCGGCGCTCGCGACCCAGATCATCAACGACGACTCGATCTTCGGACTCGTCGGTCCGGGCTTCTCCGGTGAGTCGCTGGCAACTGGCAAGACCTTCTTCGAAGCGGGCCTGCCGTCGATCTCCCCCTCGGCGACCAACGTCACGATCACCCAGCAGAACTGGACGACGTGGCACCGGGTCATCGGCAACGACGACGCCCAGGGAGCTGCCGACGCGAAGTACCTGACGGAGACGGTCGGCGCGAAGAAGATCTACGTGATCGACGACGGCCAGGACTACAGCAAGGGCCTCGCCAACAAGGTGAAGTCGTCGCTCGGTTCTGCGGCCACGGCCTCGGACCAGATCTCCAAGGGCCAGACCGACATGTCGGCCGTGGTCACCAAGGTCAAGGCCTCCGGTGCCGACGCCGTGTTCTACGGCGGCTACTACACCGAGGCGGGCCTGCTCGCAAAGCAGCTGCGCCAGGGTGGTTTCACCGGCACGTTCATGTCCGGTGACGGCGCGGAGGACCCGAACTTCGTGACGGTCGCCGGCGCGCAGGCTGCCAACGGTGCGCTGCTCTCGGCTCCGGCCGGCCCGGCGCCGTCGGGCTTCAAGGCGACTGGTCTGTACGCCACGCAGGCCTACGACGCGACCAACATCTTCCTGGCTGCTCTGGCCGCCGGGAAGGACTCGGCGAAGGACATCAACTCCTTCATCGGCAGCTACACCGGCGACGGTGCCAGCGGTCCGATCGCGTTCGACGACAAGGGTGACATCAAGCAGTCGACCATCTACGTCTACAAGGTGGCCGACGGCAAGCTCGACGTCACCAACCCCGAGGCGATCAAGTAGCAGTCGAGAAGGATCTGCAGCACACAGAGAGGTTGCGGCCGGGAGGAGACTCCCGGCCGCAACCGATCACCCTGAGAGGACTCCGTTGGACCTCGGCGCGCTGTTCGGCAACTTCAACAATTTTCTCGACTTCACGGTCGGGGGGCTGGTGTTCGGCGCGATCTACGCGCTCATCGCCCTCGGCTACACGATGGTGTACGGCGTCCTCCAGCTGATCAACTTCGCCCACTCCGAGGTCTTCATGTACGGGACCTTTGCCGTGGCGTGGACGTTCGTCCTGCTGCACGGCACGGGCGACGCCTCCTGGAGCCTCGGTCGGGCGCTCCCGATACTGCTGGTCGCCCTGGTCGCGGCCATGCTCATGTCGGCGGCGATAGCCCTGCTCCTCGAACGTTTCGCCTATCGACCTCTGATCAACAAGAACGCCCCGAAGCTGATCGCGCTGATCTCCGCGATCGGCGCCTCGTTCGCACTGGCCGAGGCGATGGGCCTTCGTGACCGGTTCGCCAAGTGGGTGGGCCTCGACGACAACCTCAGCAATTACGTCTCGCCCAACAAGGCACGCGACGTGTACTCGAACCCGGTCAGCATCCAGCCGCACGGCCTGTTCCACATCGGCGGGTACGACGTCACCGACGTCGACCTCGTCGTGATCGTTGCGGCGCTCGCCATGATGTTCGCCCTGGACATGTTCGTCCGCCGCACGAAGTTCGGTCGCGGCATCCGGGCCGTCGCCCAGGACCCGGAGTCGGCGGCACTCATGGGGGTCAACTCCACCCGCGTCGTGCAGGTCACGTTCCTCGTGGGCGGGCTGATGGCCGGCGCGGCGGCCACGCTCTACATGATCAAGATCGGGTCGACCCGCCAGAACGCAGGCTTCATCCTCGGCGTGAAGGCCTTCACCGCAGCCGTCATGGGAGGCATCGGCAACCTGCGGGGCGCCCTGCTCGGCGGTCTGCTGCTCGGCGTCATGGAGAACTGGGGCTCTGCCGTCTTCGGCTCGGAGTGGAAGGACGTGGTCGCCTTCGTGCTGCTCGTCCTGATCCTCCTCGTCAGACCGTCCGGACTCCTCGGCGAGGCACTCGGAAAGGCGCGGGCATGAGCACGGTCACCGGTACTCCGCCGACTCCGCAGGTCCAGCTCAGCCCGCTTCAGCGGCTGGGTCTGTGGTGGGACGGCGTCGTCGACCGCTACAACGCGCTCCCGAGGGTGGCGCAGGTGCTCCTCGTGCTCGTGTTCGTGCTGTTCTGCTACGCGCTGCCGCTGCTCAGGCCGCCGATCATCACCACGAACAGCATCGACTTCGGCGGTGTCATGTTCAGCGTCGCCGCGTTTGCGCTGGTCGCCCTCGGCCTCAACATCGTCATCGGGTACGCCGGCCTGCTGGACCTGGGCTACGTCGGGTTCTACGCCGTCGGGGCGTACACGACAGGCGTGCTGACGACGTACCACTGGCACTGGCCGTTCTTCCTGGCACTACCGCTCGCGATCGCGGTCACGATGGTCACCGGCGTCATCCTCGGCGCCCCGACACTTCGCGTCCGCGGGGACTACCTCGCCATCGTCACGCTCGGGTTCGGAGAGATCATCCGGATCTGCGTGAACAACGTGCAGTGGCTGGGCGCCTCCGCGGGCATCAAGGACATCCCGCACCCGAACACGATCGGGAAGAAGCCCGATCCGCCCTTCGACCCGGGCGGCCTGTTCGCCATCCCGCACCTGAAGTGGAACGGCTGGGTGCCGTCCCTCGACAAGGTGCACGAGACGCACTTCCTGGTCTTCGGCGCCGTCGATGCGATCCCGTACTACTGGCTCCTCCTGACAGCCCTCATCCTGGTCCTCGTCGGCGACCGGCTCGTCAAGGCCAGCCGCGTCGGCCGGGCCTGGGAGGCCACCCGCGAGGACGAGGACGCCGCCGAGCTGATGGGCGTGCACACCTTCAAGTACAAGCTGATGGCGTTCGCGCTCGGTGCGGCCATCGGTGGCCTCTCCGGCTCGTTCTACGCCAGCAGCCAGGGCGGCTACATCAGCCCGGACAGCTTCCCGCTCCTGCTCTCGATGCTCTTCGTCGCGGCGGTCATCGTCGGGGGCTCCGGCAACCGGTGGGGTGCCATGGCCGGAGGGACGCTGGTGGCCTACCTGCCGGAGCGGTTCAGGTCGTTCTCCGACTACCGGCTGCTGGTCTTCGGCCTGGCACTCACAGTCCTGGCGGTGTGGCGACCCGAGGGTCTGCTGCCACCGCGCCGCACCCGTCGCGCCAAGCTGCTGGCGGCCGAGATAGACGAGCTCGAGGGGGAGGGGATCGTCAGTGACTGAGCCGGTCACGCAGGCAAGGAGCCTGCTCGAGGTGGACGACGTCACGATCCAGTTCGGAGGCCTGACCGCCCTGGACTCGGTCACCTTCGACATCCGCGAGGGCGAGATCCTCGGGCTGATCGGCCCGAACGGTGCCGGGAAGACCACCTGCTTCAACGTGATGACCGGGGTCTACCAGGCGACATCGGGGCAGGTGCGGTTCGACGGCACCCCGCTCGCGAAGCTCAAGCGCCACCAGATCACCCAGCTCGGCATCGCTCGCACCTTCCAGAACATCCGGCTGTTCCGGTCGATGACCGTGCTGGAGAACGTCATGGTCGGTGCCGACGCGCACAGCAAGGTCGGCTTCTGGGACGCACTGCTGCGCACGCCGCGGCACCGGCACACCGAGGACGAGTCGACCACGCGGGCCAAGGAGCTGTTGAAGATCGTCGGGATCACGGCACGCCAGGACGAGCTCGCAGCCAACCTCTCGTACGGCGACCAGCGCCGGCTCGAGATCGCGCGTGCGATGGCGACCGGACCCAAGCTGCTGTGCCTCGACGAGCCGGCCGCAGGCTTCAACCCGGCCGAGAAGGTCAAGCTGATGGACCTGATCCGCAAGGTCCGCGACCAGGGCTACACCGTGCTGCTCATCGAGCACGACATGCGGCTCGTCATGGGGGTGACGGACCGGATCGTCGTCCTCGAGTTCGGACGGAAGATCGCCGAGGGAGTGCCCGCCGAGATCCGCGACAACCCTGCCGTGATCGCCGCCTATCTGGGAGTCGAGGAAGAAGATGCTTCTTGAGGTCGACGGCCTCTGCGTCAACTACGGCCACATCGAGGCGATCCGCGACATCAGCTTCAGCGTGGAGGAGGGCACGGTCACCTCGCTGATCGGGGCGAACGGTGCCGGCAAGACCACCACGCTCAAGACGCTCTCCGGTCTGCGCAAGGTGCGTGCCGGTGCGGTCCGGTTCGACGGCAAGGACATCACCCACGCGCCGCCGTACGAACGCGTGCTGCTGGGCATCAGCCAGTCCCCGGAGGGACGCGGCTGCTTCCCGGGCATGACCGTGCTCGAGAACCTCGACATGGGCGCGTTCGTGCGCAAGGACCGCAAGTCGCCGGCGTACCGGTCCGACCTGGACCGGGTCTTCGACCTGTTCCCACGGCTCAAGGAGCGCGAGCGGCAGGCGGCCGGCAGCATGTCCGGTGGCGAGCAGCAGATGCTGGCGATCGGCCGCGCGCTGATGGCGAAGCCGCGCCTGCTGCTGCTCGACGAGCCGTCGATGGGGCTCGCGCCGAAGCTGATCAAGCAGATCTTCGACATCATCACCGAGATCAACGAGCAGGGCACCACGGTCCTGCTGGTCGAGCAGAACGCCGCCCAGGCGCTCAAACGGGCCGACAACGCCCACATCCTCGAGACCGGCGAGATCGTCCGGTCGGGCACCGGCCACGAGCTCGCCGGCGACGAGTCGGTGAAGGCGGCGTACCTGGGCGGCGATGTCTGAGCGGGTCGAAACGTCGGTTCGTGCCGATCCATGAGCACGCTCACATCGGTGCTAGCTGGGGGCTTACCCCGGCACCCTACGGCGGCGTAGTGTGTGCGCCGTTGACCAGTCGGACCACCACGGGGGTTGGAGGAGCCGTCCATGTCCCGCTCTGCGCTCGAGATCCGCGACGCACGTCCTGAGGACGTGTCCGAGCTGCTGCGCCTGTGGGCGGAGGATCGGCGGACCGCCGAGGAGAGCACGCCCAGGCCGGTCGACGAGGCCAAGCGCGCGCTGGCCCAGATCGCTGCCGACCCGGACGAGCGGATGCTGGTGGGCCTCGCGGAGGGGCACGTGGTCGCGACCGTCCACCTCCGCCGGGCCTCACTGAGCCCGCTGAACACCGAGACGGCCGTGCACACCTCGTTCCTCCAGGTGCACCCCGACCACAGGCGGCGCGGCTACGCCCGCGCCCTCCTCGACGCCGCGCTCTCCTGGGCGGAGGAGAAGGACGTCACCCACGTCACCGCAATCACCAACAGCAGCTCGCGCGACACCAACCGCTTCCTCGCCCGTCTCGGCCTGGGCACCGCTGCCACGCTGCGGATCGCGACGACGGCGACGGTACGCCGCAAGCTCAGCCCCGAGCCGATCCGCACCCACGACGCCCGGCGCCAGCTCGGTCGCGTGCTCGCCCAGCGTCGCTCGATCCAGCGTCGCCTGGGGCAGGCACCGCTCGGCGAGACCCAGGAGTAGAGCTCAGCTGAACTTCTGCGCGGGAATCAGCGCACAGGTGATCCGCGACGTGCAGACGCGCCGGCCGTCCTCGTCGGTGATCACCACCTCGTACGCCGCGGAGCTGCGGCCGAGGTGGATCGCGGTGGCGGTGCCGGTCACCGTGCCGCTCGTGGCCGCGCGGTGGTGGGTGGCGTTGATGTCCACGCCGACCGAGAGCTTGTCGGGCAGCGCGTGCAGCGCGGAGCCGATGGAGCCGAGGGTCTCGGCGAGCGCCACGGACGCGCCTCCGTGCAGGAGACCGTACGGCTGGGTGTTGCCCTCGACGGGCATCGTCGCCACCACGCGCTCGGGGGAGATCTCGAGCAGCTCGATGCCCAGCTTCTCGTTCAGCGCACCCATGCCCTGGGGCATCCTGGACAGGAACTCGTCGAGGTCGTAGTCGTCGCTCATGGGCCTCATCCTCCCCGCTGGGGACGACGGCGCGGTTGTCGGGGCGACCCATTAGGGTCGGGACGTGCCCGCTGAGACCGCTGCCGACCGCCCTCGCCTGTTGCTCCTGGACGGCCACTCACTGGCCTATCGCGCCTTCTTCGCGCTGCCGGTCGAGAACTTCTCCACGATCACCGGACAGCACACCAATGCGGCGTACGGCTTCACCTCGATGCTGGTCAACGTCCTGCGTGACGAGCGGCCGACCCACGTCGGCGTCGCCTTCGACCTGTCGCGGCAGACGTTCCGGCTCGAGCAGTACTCCGAGTACAAGGCGAAGCGCAACAAGACGCCCGACGAGTTCAGCAGTCAGCTGCCGTTGATCCAGCGGCTGCTGGACGCCTTCCGCATCCGGCACCTGACCTACGCCGGCTACGAGGCCGACGACATCATCGCCACGCTGGCAACGCAGGCCCTGGACGCCGGCATGGAGGTGCTGATCCTCACCGGCGACCGCGACTCCCTCCAGCTCGTCACCGAGGACTCCACCGTCCTCTACCCCATGCGCGGCGTCTCCGACCTCGCCCGGATGACGCCGGCGGCGGTCGAGGCGAAGTACGGCGTGCCCCCGGCCCGCTACCCCGAGCTCGCCGCGATCGTGGGCGAGACCTCCGACAACCTTCCGGGGGTCCCCGGCGTCGGCGCGGGGTTCGCCGCCAAGTGGCTCAACCAGTACGACGGACTCGACAACGTCATCGCCCACGCCGACGAGATCACCGGGAAGAAGGGTGAGTCGCTGCGCGAGCACCTCGACGACGTGATCCGCAACCGACGGCTCAACGCACTGGTGTGCGACCTGCCGCTGGAGCTCGCGCCCATCGACCTCGGCCTGGTCGAGTGGGACCGCCAGGCCGCCCTCGAGCTCCTGGACGAGCTGGAGTTCCGCGGTGAGCTCCGCACCCGCATCCTCGACACGATGGCGCCGGCGGAGGAGCCGCTCGTCGAGGCGGGCTTCGACCTGGCGGGGCGCACCCTCGGGCCGGGCGAGCTGGCCGACTGGCTCGCCGGCCTGGGCACCGATCCCGTGGGCCTGCACATCCGCGGCAGCTGGGCGTCGGGCACCGGCCGGGTCGACGGGCTGGCGTTCGCCCGGGCCGACGGCGAGGCGGCGTACGTCGACGCCACCGGGCTCACCCCGCAGGACGACGCCGCGCTGGCGAGCTGGCTGGCCGACCCCGACCGGCCCAAGATCGTCCACGACGCCAACGGCCCGCTCCTGGCGCTCCGCGCGCACGGCTGGATGGTCGCCGGGCTGGCCACCGACACCGCGATGATGGCCTACCTGGTGGCCCCGGACCAGCGGTCCTACGCGCTGGCCGACCTCACGCTTCGCCACCTCAAGCGCGAGCTCAAGCAGGAGGCCGCCGAGGACCAGGGCCTTCTCTTCGAGACCGGGGACGAGGTGGGCGAGACCGCCATGCTGCACGCCCGTGCGGTCGTCGACCTCGCTGAGGCCCTCGAGACCGAGCTCGGCGAGCGTGGCGGCGCCCGGCTCCTCTCCGACATCGAGCTGCCCCTGGTCGAGGTGCTCGTCGGCATGGAGCAGGTCGGCATCGCGGTCGACCAGGACCTGCTGACCGGCCTGGAGGCGGAGTTCGCCGAGGGGGTGCGCGAGGCGGCCGACGACGCCTACGAGGTCATCGGGCGCGAGATCAACCTGGGCTCGCCCAAGCAGCTCCAGGAGGTGCTCTTCGACGAGCTCGGGATGCCCAAGACGAAGCGGACCAAGACTGGCTACACCACCGACGCCGACGCGCTCCAGGACCTCTTCGTCAAGACCGAGCACCCCTTCCTGCTCCACCTGCTGCGGCACCGCGACGTCATCCGGCTGCGCCAGACCGTGCAGGGCCTGCTCAAGACGGTCGCGCCCGACGGCCGGATCCACACGACGTTCAACCAGCTGATCGCCGCCACCGGCCGCTTGTCCAGCACCGAGCCCAACCTGCAGAACATCCCGGTCCGCACCGAGGAGGGCCGCCGGATCCGGCAGGGCTTCGTGGTCGGGTCGCCGATCGACGGTCAGGCCTACGACGAGCTGCTCACCGCCGACTACAGCCAGATCGAGATGCGGATCATGGCCGACCTCTCCGAGGACACCGGCCTGATCGAGGCGTTCAACTCTGGCCGCGACTTCCACCAGGTCACCGCGGCCCGGGTCTTCGGGGTCGACCCGTCGGCGGTCACCGGCGAGATGCGCGCGAAGATCAAGGCGATGAACTACGGCCTTGCCTACGGCCTGTCCGCCTTCGGGCTCTCGCAGCAGCTCAAGATCGACACCGGCGAGGCACGGGCACTCATGGAGGAGTACTTCGAGACCTTCGGCGGCATCCGCGACTACCTGGCCGGCGTGGTCGACGAGGCCCGCCGCACCGGTTTCACCGAGACGATCATGGGTCGTCGCCGCTACCTCCCGGACCTGACCAGCGACAACCGGCAGCGTCGCGAGATGGCCGAGCGGATGGCGCTGAACGCGCCGATCCAGGGATCGGCCGCCGACATCATCAAGGTCGCGATGCTCAACGTCGACCGGGCCCTGCGCAAGGCGGGGCTGGCCTCACGGATGCTGCTGCAGGTCCACGACGAGCTCGTGTTCGAGGTGGCGGCGGGGGAGCGCGCGGCGCTGGAGTCCCTGGTCCGCGAGCAGATGGCCGCGGCCGCCGACCTCACCGTGCCGCTGGACGTCTCGGTCGGCACCGGCCGCAGCTGGCACGAGGCGGCGCACTAGGAAGCCTGGAGCTATGAGCGCCCGGGATCGGCGGCTGCTGCTCGCGGCAACGTGTACAGGCTCAGGGCCAGCAGGAGCGCGAACAGCACGAGGTCCGTGGCGACCACGAGCGTGACCAGGGCGTGCAGCGACGTGACGAAGTTGCCGACTCCGACGACGGTCAGGAACGCTGCCCACACCAGGTACACCGGGCGTCGGCCCTGGCGGGCGAGGACGGAGTACACGAGGAGCTGCAGCATCGACAGCGCAGTGCCGAGGACCGCGAACACCCACAGGGTCGAGGCGATCTCGTGGTACTGGTCGCCGCCGACGAAGACCAGCGCGAGGTCCTTGAGCAGCAGGGCGCCGAGCGTCGCGCAGACTCCGAGGCCGCCCACCAGCGCCAGGCTCCGGGTGAGCGCGCTGCGGCGCTCGTCGGCGGTCGACATCGCCGGGAACGCGACGACGATGACGAATTGCGGCAGGAACAGCACCGCCTTGGCCAGGATCAGGCCGCCGGCGTAGAGGCCGGCGTCGTGCTCGGGCAGGACGTTGCGGGCGACGATCACGTCGGCGTTGGACAGGGCGAAGAACGCGAGCAGCGCCTGGGAGTTGTGCACCGCCTCCTTGAGCACCAGTCGGAAGCCGTGCTTCTCGCTGGTGACCCCGGGGACCCGCTCGCGGCGCAGCGCCCACCAGCCGAGGATGACGGGAGGCACCGCGCCGAGAGCGACGCCGAGCATCGCGCTGGTCTCGTTCGGACGCCACGCGATGAGCGCAGTGCCGATGACCAGCCGCGGCACCCCGCTCGCGACGTACATGACGGCGAGGGGCCACCAGCGGCGCTCGCCCTGGAGCACGCCGGCCTGGCCGCCCATCATCGTCATCGGGACGGCGGTGACCGCGACCAGGGCAGCGGTGGTGAGGCTGTCGAGCTTGAGCACCCGGTTGACCAGGGGCGTCAGCAGGAGCAGGACCAGCCCGATCGCCAGGGACGCCCGATAGGTGACTCCCAGGACCGTCTTCTCGATCTGCGCCACGTGCTCGGGATCGGCGGAGATGCGACGCGCTGCCGTGGCCTGCAGGCTCAGCTGCAGCACGCCGATCACGAGGAGCGTCGCGAGCAGTGAGGCCAGGGCGCCGTACGAGCGCGGGCCGAGCAGGTGGGCGGCCACGATCGTGAACCCGTAGACCGACAGGTTCATCACTGCCATCGCGACGGCGATGGCGCCGGGGCGGCGCAACGGGCTCGGGCGCGCCTCGGTGTTCGGCCGCACGGTCATGCAGGACACCCTATGGTGGTCTCGCTCGGCGAGCCGGACAGGGCCGAGTCGGACAGGAGGCCAGGGTGTCGGCACCCGTCGCGGTTCGGCGCAGCAGCCGATTCCGGGTCGCGAAGGCGCTGGCGCTGTTGCGGTGGCAGCCCGACCAGTGGCGCCGGATGACCCTGACTGCGGCGCAGGTCCCCCAGGACGCCGTGCGCGTCCTGGACGTCGGGGGGCGCGGTCGCCAGATGGCCAGCCTGCTCCGGCCCGCCGAGGTGACCAGCGTCAACGTCGAGCCTCCAGCTGACGTGGTCCTCGCTTCCGGCGAGTCACTCCCGTTCCCCGACGGTGCGTTCGACGTGGTGCTCAGCACGGACGTCCTCGAGCACGTGCCTTCCGGTGGCCGTGCGGCGCACGTCGCCGAGCTGATCCGGGTGAGCCGGCGGAGGGTAGTGCTGTGCTGGCCGCTGGGCTCGACGGAGAAGGACGCCGCTGAAAGACGGTTGCAGGCCCAGCTCCGAGCCGAGCTGGGGCTGAGCCTGGACTTCCTCGAGGAACACCTCCGCTACGGACTGCCGCGAGAGGAGCAGGTCCGGGCGATGGTCCGCGCGGCCGCGCCGGACGCGCGCCAGTCGTGGCTGTTCCAGGAGGGCATCGTCGCCGGAGACGCGGCGTTCCTCGACGCGATGCGCGCGAAGCACAGGCGGGACGTGCGGGCGCTGCTGCGGTTCGTGCTGAGGGCATACCTGCGCCGCCCGGGCTTCGGGTCGACGAGCTCGCGGGACACGTCGCGCGCGTACCTCGTCATCGATCTGTGACCCCCGTGTGGCGCCCGACCGGAATGCCCCGGCGACTGGGTAACGTGACTGCGGACATGCGCGCACTCCACGTCGGCACCCGTCTGGCCTCGGCCGCGGCGTACGGCGTGCTGCTGGTCGCGATGATGTTCGAGAAGGCCGGACAGACGACCTCGGACACGAAGGCCGCTCTCCTCGACGCGCCGGGGGAGCTGCTGCGCAGCACGTTCTCGTTGTGGAACCCCCAGACGTCGCTGGGCGAGCTGCAGAACCAGGCGTACGGCTACCTGTTCCCGATGGGGCCGTTCTTCGCCGGTCTCCAGGCGGTCCACGTGCCGGCCTGGGTCACCGAGCGGCTGTGGTCGTGGCTCGTCGTCGTGGTCGCGTGCGAGGGTGCGCGGCTGGTCTGTCGGCAGCTCGGCATCGGCGCGTGGCCCGCCGTGGTCGCGGGGCTCGCCTACGGGCTCAACGCACGGGTCATCAGCGAGATCGGAGTGCGCAGCGCTGAGATGCTGCCCGAGGCGGTGTTGCCGTGGGTCCTGCTCCCCGTGCTGTGGGTGCTGCGCGGGCGGGTGACCCCGCGCGTCGGAGCGCTCCTCTCGGCGGCCGCCTTCGCCTTCAGCGGCGCAGTCAACGGGACCGCGACCGTCGGGGGCCTGCCCCTGGTGGTCATCACCATCTGGTGGGGCTGTCGAAGCGGTCTGGCCCGCTGGTCCCTTCTCGGCTGGTGGTCGGGATGCACAGCTCTGGTCAGCGCATGGTGGGTGTTCTCGCTGCTGGAGCTGAACTCCTACTCTCCTCGGTTCTTCGACTACGTCGAGGACTCCCGGAACACCACTGCGACCACCGGGTTCGATGCCGGCCTGCGCGGCGCCAGCAACTGGGTCGGCTACCTGACCACGGGCGCCGAGAAGACCTGGCCCGCCGCATGGACGCTGGACTACAACCCCGTGCTGGTGGTCACGACGGCGCTCGTGGTGGCGATGTCGCTCGTCGGGCTCGCGAACTTCCGAAGTCCCTGGCGAACGCCCTTCGTCGTGAGCGCAGCCCTCGGCCTGGTCTGCCTCACCGTCGGGCACACCTCCTCCACGTGGATCCAGAGCCCGCTCGCACCAGCGGTGCAGTCCGTCCTCGACCACCCCCTGGCGTTGTTGCGCAACGTGTCCAAGGCCGATCCGATGATGCGTCTTCCGCTTGCCGTCGGCTTCGGGGTTGCGCTCGGCCAGCTCGCGGCGCTGGCCGTACGACTCCGCGACAGCCGACATCGCGTGCGCCCGGGACTGGTCCGCGTCGCCGCAGCCGGCGCCTGCCTGCTCGTCGTCGTGGCCGCGCAGCCCGTCCTCGCCCTCAACCTGCGGACGCCAGGCTGGAAGTCCCTCCCGTCGTACTGGTCGCAGGCAGCTGACTTCCTCGCACAGCAGCGGGGCCAGAACGCCGCGTGGGTGGTGCCCGGGAGCGGGTTCGGCATCCAGACGT
The DNA here is from genome assembly GCF_054059435.1 of Marmoricola sp. URHA0025 HA25. NCBI lineage: Bacteria > Bacillati > Actinomycetota > Actinomycetes > Propionibacteriales > Nocardioidaceae > Marmoricola > Marmoricola sp. URHA0025 HA25. The sequence goes on along the minus strand of NZ_JBSSCD010000001.1, from coordinate 2,464,069 downwards.
GGGGCTGGACGATGGACGAGCCGATGTCGATGGTGGCGCACTCTCCCTGGGTCACCCGGTCGCAGGTCCCCCTCGTGCCACCCGAGACGATCAGGATGCTGTCGAACCTCGAGGACGTGCTCGACACGGGCTCCGGATCGGCCGAGCTCGGGGCGATGTTGCACCGGCTGGGGCTCGGGTTCGTGCTGCTGCGCCACGACCTTGATCCCGAGCTGGGAGATCCACCGCCGAGCAGCGTGGTGTCGATCGCGCTCGCACGGTCGAGCGGGATCCGCCGGGTTGCCACCTTCGGTGCGCTCGACTTCGGCCCGGCCATCGAGGTCTTCGAGGTGACCTCGCGAAGCCGGACGACCGGCGGCGACCTCACCGTCGCATCAGCCGCATCGGCCCGTACGGTCTCATCGGGGCCTGCGGACGTCCTCAACGCCGTCGGGTCCTCCCTCGTCGGGGAGGAGGACGCGACGATCGTCGCAGGTGACTCGGGCTGGACTCGCAAGGCACAGGTCGTGGGAGACGGCTATCAGATGAGGGTGCGGCAGTTCGGACGTGTCCACGCCGCCGAGGGCGCAGTTCTTGCGCGTGGGCAACCGCGACACGCGGTCCGGCGGGTCGAGAACTACCCCGGCTCGCCGGGCGCGCGTCCGGTGGTCGCTCGCTACCACGGGATCCGGTACGTCGACGCGTCGACGTCGCAGGCATATCCGCAGAGCCTGGGTCAGATACGCCCTGAGACCGCACCCTTCGCGGCCGTCGACGGGGATCCGAAGACCGGCTGGACCACCGCGTTTCCCAGCCGACCGCTGGGACAGTGGCTCTCCGTGCGGTACGACGGCACCCAGCGTTTCGGCGAGGTGGACATCCAGTCCGACGCTGATCCCTCCGGCGACGGAGTGCTGCGTTGGCAGGTGTCGGCGGCCGGCCGGTCGGTGACGGCTCGTGTCGACCCCTCCACGGGCCGGGCGACCGCGAACCTGCAAGGGGCGCGCGGCAAGTCCCTGCGGATCCGGGTCGCGGCGGTCGGGAAGAACACTCGCACGCAGGTCTCGATCCGGGAGATCTCGGCGACCGGGCTTCCCGTCGAACGCAGCCTCGTGGTCCCACCGGTGCACACCGTGGCGCCGACGGCGTACCTGTTCCGGAGCACCCCTGAGTCGCGTCCATGCGTCCCGACGCTCGTCGCGCCGGACTGCGACCCCTACCGGTACCGGCCGGCGGAGGAGTCCGCGGGAATCGATCGGGAGGTGACGCTCGACCGCGCCGGCACGTTCTCGGTGACGGGCACTGTCGTGGCGCGTGCCGATCCAGCGACGCAGACGCTCCTCGACCCTTTCGGTGGCGCGGTCACGATGCACGCGTCGTCGACCTACTTCGACGATCCGACGGTGTCGGCGCGGATGGCCTACGACGGCACGCCGACCACGTCCTGGATCGCCAGCCCGGGTGACACGAGCCCGACGCTCGTCGTGGACTTCGAGAAGCCGCGGCGCATCGACCACATCGCCGTCGCCGCCCCGTCGGCCCCGGGCGTCGCGCCGGCATCGGCGACGCTGGTCGCCGGACACCGCACCCGGGTCGTCGACCTGGGCGGTTTCGGCACGTTCAAGCGGCTGGTGACCAGGCACGTCGAGGTCACCTTCCACAACCCGACACGGAACGGCCGGCCCATCGGTGTCGGAGATCTGCGCCTCGGTCCTGCAGCCACGGCGATTCCGCTCGACGGCGCCGCCACGACGGGTGCGTTCTGCGGCTTCGGACCCGAGGTGTACGTCGACGGGCGACGCCACCCCACCCGTGTGGACGGACTGGTCGGCGACGTGGCGAGCTCCGGTCCGCTGTCGTTCTCCCTGTGTGGCGAGCCGGTCCGGATCTCCGGCGGCCCCCACCGGGTCCGGGTCGCCTCGACCCCGCAGTTCCAGCCGGTCCGGGTGGTGCTCGCGGAGCCGGGCGCGTTCGTCGACAGCAGTGCCGCCACGAGGCCCTCGCGGTCACTGCGACTGCTGGAGCAGACCGCCACCACCCGGCGAGCGGAGGTCGGCCCCGGGAACGAGGCGCTCCTGGTCACCCGTGGGAACTGGAACAGGGGCTGGACTGCCTCGCTGGACGGGAAGACCCTCCAGCCGCAGCGAATCGACGGGTGGGCCCAGGGGTGGCTGATCCCCGCCGGCGCCGGTGGCCGCGTGTCGATCCGCTACAGCCCCCAGCGGACCTACCTCATCGGCCTGGTCGGAGGCGCGGTCGTCGCCGGCGGCCTGATGCTGGTCGCTCTGTTCGTGGCGATCCGCACCCGTCCGGCGCCGGGGGCCGAGCCGCGGGTCGTCGTCCGCAGTCGTGGACGCCGCCGCTCGGCAGGACGGCTGCCACGCGTGGTCCTGCCGGTCGCCGCGTGGATCTTCGCCGGGTTGCCCGGACTCGCCGGCGTGCTGATCGCCCTCCTTCCTGGCGCCAGGCGGTACAAGGTGGTCGGCGCAGGGTTGCTCGTGGCCGCGGGCGCCTTGGTCACGGCCGGGACCTTCATCGCCCACGGTCGGGGGTTCCCGCCCGATGTCGCGGACGTACTCGCGGGGACGGGAGCGGTCCTCGCACTGGGGGTCGGCCTCGTCGGGGTACGGGATGAGCGCGCCTGACTCGGGGCGGGCACGGTGGCCTGCTTGGCTGGCCGTGCTCGTCGTGACGACTGTGGTGCTCGGCCCCCTGTACGTGCGCGGCGGCATCGCGCTGCGCGGCGACATGGTGTTCGTCCCCGACCAACCCTGGAAGCCGGCCTTCCTCGGCCTCGACGGGTCGGTCCCGCGGGCCGTGCCGATGGATGCGCTGGTGTCCTTCGTCGACAACGTGATCCCCGGGGCGCTCCTGCAGCGCCTCCTGCTCACCGCGGCGTTCCTGGGAGGTGGGCTCGGAATCGCGCGGCTCGTTCGCGGGATGCGTGCATCCGGTCAGCTGGCGGCCGTCGTCGTCTTCCTCTGGAACCCGTGGGTGGACGAGCGCCTCGCGATCGGCCAGTGGGCCACCGTCCTCGGCTACGCGCTCCTTCCCTGGCTGGTCATGGCTGCTGCGCGGGCGCGCGAGGGACAGCGCGGCGGCTGGCCCGCGACAGCGCTCCTGCTGGTGCTCAGTGCTGTGTGCGCACCCTCTGTCGGCATCGTCGGGGTCATCGTGGGCGTGGCCGTGGTCGGCGCCGGGCGGTCCGCCCTTCGCAAGATCACCGCGCTCTGCGGCCTCGCCGTCGCTGCCAATCTGCCGTGGATCCTGCCGGCCGTGCTGGGACCTGACCTCCACGCGTCGAGCGCCCAGTTCGGCGACTTCGCCGCGCGAGGTGAGTCCTCGCTCGGCACGCTGGTCAGCCTGCTGTCGATGGGTGGCATCTGGAAGACCTCGATCATCCCGCCCGAGCGGACCCACGTGGTGGTCGTGGGCGCCGCGACCGCACTCGCCGTGGCCTTCATCGTTGCCTTCCGGTACGCCGAGTCCGCGCTCGGTCGCGCCACGACCAGGGGCGTCGCCGCCGCCGGCGGCGCGTCGCTGGTCCTTGCGATCGTGCCGGCGATCGGACCGGTGGGACACGCGCTGGGCACGATGTCGGTGGACTGGACCGCGCTCGGGCTCCTGCGCGACTCCCACCGCTACCTGGCACCGTTCGGCCTGGTGCTCGCCGTCGGCGCGGCAGCTCTCGTGGACCGACTGGTCGCGAGCGCGAGCGCGGGCGCGAGCGAGGGCGCTCGCGCGGGACAGGATCGCACCGGTCGAGGCGCGATCGCAGCCCTCCTGCTGATCGCCCCCGTGGTGCTGCTGCCCTCGTTGGCCTGGGGGCTGGCCGGTGCCCTCGAGCCGGTGTCGTATCCCGGCGACTGGTCACGGGTCGCCGGCGCAGTGGCGTCAGGGCACGGCGCCACCGTGGTGCTGCCGTGGACCGGCAGCTATCGCGGCTACGGCTGGAACGGCTACCACGCCGTGCTCGACCCAGCGCCCCGATTCCTGCCCGGTGACGTGCTCATCGACGATCGCCACTTCCTGCGCCACGACGTGGTGCCGGGTGAGGACCCGTTCCTGCTCGAGATCGGAGACGCGCTGCACGCTGCTGATCGGTCGCGGGCACTGCGAGAGCTGGGCGTCCGGTGGGTGCTCGTGGAGAAGGGCAACGGTGTCGCCGAGGACGACGTCCCTGTCGGTGCGACGGCCTTCGACGGGCACTGGCTCAGGCTCGTCGACCTCGGTGCTCCCACACGGGACCTTGGCCCCTTGCGACCGGGCCCGCCGCGCTGGATCGTCGTGGCAGGAGACGTTGTCGCCGGATTCGTGGGGATTGTTTCAGTTCTGCAACTCGGAGGGCTGTTTGTCCGTACTCGTCGGTAATTCGGTGTAACGTCCGTCACGCGCTTCCTTGGGAGGGGAACGCAGGGAGGGAGTACCCAGTGAACATGCTGATCGCTGTTGTCGTGGGGGCGGTCGTGGGGGTTGCCGGAACCATCGGTGGTGTCGCCGCGTACCAGGGCAGTCCGCACGGCGTGTCCGAGATCCAGCTCTACAACTACGCAGACAACTGACCGCTCCTCGCTGAGCGGGCCGCGCTGGAGCCGCGGTTGTCTACGTGTGGTTGGAGGGCTGCACCGTGCAATTGATCATTCCTGCCTACAACGAGGAGCGCCGTCTTCCGGCAACCCTCAAGGCGCTACGCGCCTACGCGCTCTCGCCGGCCGAGCTGCCGCGCCCGCCGCTGGAGGTGCTCGTCGTCGACAACGCGAGCACCGACCGCACGGCCGCGGTCGCCCTTGCGATGGACTCACCGGCGATGCCGGTGCGGGTCCTTCGCTGCGACGTGCGCGGCAAGGGTGCGGCAGTGGCTGCCGGGATCGCGGCCACCACGGCCGACGTGGTCGGCTTCATGGACGCCGACGGGGCGACCCACCTCGACGCGTTCGAGTCCGCAGCGGCCCTGTTGGCATCGGGAGCCGACGTGGTCATCGGCTCGCGGTCCGCCGCAGGGTCGCAGACCCAGCACCGGCACACGCGCGTCCGTGGAATCGGCGCCGCGACCTACCGGCGCGCCACGGCCCGCCTCGTCCCGGGCATCGGTGACACACAGTGCGGCTTCAAGCTCCTGCAAGGGGCGCTCGCCCGTGACGTGTTCGCCGCGTGCTCGATCCGCGGGTTCAGCTTCGACGTGGAGGTGCTGGCGCGTTGTCGTCAGCAGCGCGCACGCGTCGTCGAGTTCCCGGTGACCTGGTCCGACGTACCGGGGTCCACGTTCAGCCCGTTCCGCCACGGCCTGCGCAGCTTCGTCGACCTGCTCGCCATCGCCTGGCGGCTCCGCAGCCGGCCGACTGTCCGCGTCGTCGCCGTCACGCCGCTGCAGCCGGAGGTCGGGGAGACGGCCGTGCTCGACCTGGCCGGCGGTGCGTGAGATGGACCTTCGCGGCAAGCGCGCCGTCGTCGTCAATTGGCGCGATCCCGACCACTCCCTCGCCGGGGGCGCCGAACGCTACGCCTGGGAGCTGGCCGTCGCACTGCGCGATGCGGGCGCTCGGGTCGACTTCCTGACCGCGCGCGAGCCAGGGCAGTCCCGCGACGAGGTCCAGGAGGGCATCCGGATCGTCCGCCGTGGTGGGCGGATGACGTACTACCTGTTCGGAGCACTCTGGCTGCTGCGTCATCGCTGGACGGTCGACTTCGTCACGGACATGGAGTCCGGCATCCCGATGTTCTCGCCGCTGCTGGTGTCGCGGCGCCGTACCGGTGTCGTGCTGGTCCTCCACCACGTGCACCAGGACCAGTTCGGCGTGTACTTCTCCGCCCCGGTCGCCTGGTTCGGGCGCTTCCTCGAGGGCACCGTGATGCCCCTCGTCTACCGGAACGTGACCACCGTGGCGGTGTCGGACTCGACCAGGCGCACGATGGTCGAGCGCCTCGGATGGGATGGTCCGATCACGCTGCTGCACAACGGCAACGTCGCGCCCGGCCAGGTCAGCTCCGTCCCGGAGGACACCGTCGACCGTCTGGTGGTGCTCGGCCGTCTCTCCTCGCACAAGCGGGTCGACCTGGTCATCCGGGCCGTCGCCGCCCTTCTGGTGACCCGGCCCGCGCTGCACCTCGACGTAGTCGGCAGGGGCCCGGAGCGTGAGCCGCTCGAGAAGCTCGTGCGCGACCTGGAGATCGAGAAGCACGTCACCTTCCATGGCTTCGTCTCCGAGGAGGAGAAGGCCGCGGTGCTCGGGCGGGCGCGGCTGCACGCGTGCGTCTCGGACGTCGAGGGCTGGGGTCAGGTCGTCATGGAGGCAGCCGCGTACGGCGTGCCGACGGTCGCCCGCGACGTACCGGGACTTCGCGACTCGGTTCGCGACCAGCACACCGGCTGGCTCCTCCCGGAGCCCACCACCGACCTTGCCACCGTGCAGGCGCGCCTGCTCGTCGGCATCGAGAACGCGCTTCGGGAGCTCGAGGATCCGGAGCGCAGCAGTGAGATCTCGGCGGCCTGCCGTGACTGGGCCGCCCAGTTCGACTGGGAATCCATGCGAGCGGGTGCAGTCGCACTCGTCGCAAACACCATGAAAGGGGCCAGCTGATGGCTGCCAACACGTTGATCGATGCACCCAGGTCCGCGGGCGGCGGCACGAACGGAGGGTCCCGACCGGTGCTGGGAGCAACCCTGGCAGGCCTCGGCGCCCTGCTGTTCGTGATCGGAGGCCTGGTCCACTTCTACGTCGTACCCACCCTGGCCGTCGCGCCGATCGACCAGAACTCGGTGACCTCGCTGGTGGCCAAGGACGCCACGGTGTTCGACACCGCGACCCTGAAGCCGATCACCACCGACCTGTCCGTCCAGGCGCGCACCGTCGGCGACGTCGCCGCCTCGAAGAAGGCTCCCGGTGATGCCGTCGTCTGGGTCAACACCACGACCGTCACGTCGTCCGACGGAGTCATCCGCTCCCAGAGCGTCAAGCGCGCTGCGTTCGACGAGACGACCGCCGAGGCCGTCAACTGCTGCGACAACTTCATGGAGACCGAACAGGGCGTCCGCCAGAAGGTCACCCGCTCGGGCCTCATGTTCAAGTTCCCCTTCTACGCCGAGAAGAAGTCCTACCAGGTCTGGGACGACACCATCGCGAAGCCGGTGACGACGACCTACAAGGGCACCGCGAAGGTGCAGGGCCACAAGACGTGGATCTTCACCAACGACGTCCCCGCGACCGTCGTCGGCAAGCAGGACGTGCCGGGTTCACTGGTCGGCCAGGCCAGCAACGACAACGTGTCGGCGGACAGCTACTACCAGAACCACAACACCTACTACGTCGAGCCGATCACCGGGGCGATCGTGAACCAGGTCACCGAGACCAAGTCCTGGTTCAGCTACCAGGGCACTGACCTCGTCACGACGGAGGCGCGCATCGCCTACACGCCGAAGGAGACCAGCGAGACCTACGACCTGCTGGGCGCACGACCGGCCCTGCTCGGCCTGGCGCACGGCTTCCTGCCGTGGGTGGTGGCTCTCGTGGGCCTCGGGCTGATCGGCCTCGGTGGTGCCCTCGGGCGCCGTCAAGCAGGCTGATCGGGAGCTCGATCCAGCTCCTCGACGACGAGGGCCAGTAGTTGCCGGAGGCCCTCGTCGTCGTGTCGTGACGCCCGGGCGCGAAAAGTGAGCGTCGTACGGTCCCGGAGAGTGACCGCTCCGAGCGACAGTCCCGAGCCGCCCCCGGTCACCGGGTAGAAGGCGAGCTCGTCGACCTCCGCAGGTGCCTCGACCTGCCCGAGGTGAGAGACCAGGAGAGTGGAACCGAGTCGACCGGCGAGGATCCGTACCCCTGTCTTCGCGACCGCGGTGACGATGGCCGACCCTGCGCGCTCGCTGCCGCCGGGCTGGAGCGGAGCGTGCGCGAGCAGGTCCCGGATCTCGTCGAGCTCGAGGCCTTCGACGTTTCGAAGCCGCAGGAACGCGCTGCGATCGGCCAGAGCTCCCGAGGTCGCGCCGACCGTCGAGACGCCCACGGCCACCGTGACCCGGCGCGCAGGTACTCGATGAGCCCGGTTCCACGCGACCACTGCTCGGGCTCCGGCGCGCACGAGATCGGCGGTGCGTGGCGTGCCGTCCACCCGGATCACGGCAAAGGAGTCTCCCGGCGCCGGTTCACCGGAGGCAGCGACCCGCGCCTGTGGGCGGACGGTGACCTCCCAGCCGCGTGCGGCCGCGGTCCCGACCGCGCGAGGCCGATCGGCTCCCACGCCACGGGCGGACGAGCGCAGGTCGCAGCCGAGCAGCCGGCCTGTGGCCGTCAGCATGGCGAGGCCGTCGAGCGCGTTGTGCCGGGCGGCCAGGACCATGCCCGCGTCGTGAACGCCCACTCGCGCGACCTGCGACCCGCCGGCCGCGAGCTCGCCCAGCAGCTCCCGGCGGCCGCCGGCGACCACGGCGGAGGAGGACGGAGCGGACCAGCCAGCGGTGCGGGCGAGGTCTTCGAGGCCCTCCTCGAGGCTGACGCGGCCGAGCGCCACGGCCGTCGTGACGTCGAGCAGCACGACCCACGGAATGCGTGGATCTCCCAGACCGTGTCGTTCGTGCCCTGCCGGGGTCGACGACAAGGTCATGTCCGCGTGGCCCGGATCACGAGACTGATCCCGCGGCGCGGCCGGACCGGAAGGAGCGCCTCCAGCCCCACCGTGGCGCGCAAGCCGAGGTTCAGCAGCGGATTGACCGGCACCATCTCGCTCTTCGACGTCGCCCAGGTACGCCGCCTCGTGCGCCTGGCCTTGGCCACGGGGCGCAGCAGGACGTTCCAGCTGAACACGTCGGCGACCCGGAAGCCTGCGTGCTCGACCAGCCGGACGAGGCTCTCGCGCTCGTAACGACGATGGTGCCCCAGCGCCACGTCGTGGCCGCTCCACAGGTCCGTGCCCGACGGGACCGCCACGAACAACGTGCCACCCGGCCGGAGCACGCGGTGGGCCTCGTCGGCGACGAGGTCGTCCTCCTCCACGTGCTCCCAGGCGTCAGTGGAGATGACCAGGTCGAAGGTGGACCCGGGGAAGGGCAGGATCCGGGCGTCGGCGCGCAACACCCGGAGTCCCCGGCGCCGCGTCGAGGTGACTGCCTCTTCGGAGTGGTCGAGTGCGGTGACGTCCCAGCCGAGACGGCGAAGGACGTCGCTGTTGCCGCCGGAACCGCAGCCGACGTCGAGCGCCCGCCCGGCGGTCAGGCCCGCCAGCTCGCGGCGCACCATGGAGCGTCGACTGGCATACCACCAGTGCCTGTCCTCGAGCTCGGCAGATCTTCGGATCTCCGCCTCGTCCATCGTCTCCCTCCCTGGGAACCTTCGGCGAGACGGTACCGGTCCACCGTACTGCCGCGCATCGCGGACGTCGGGCCCAGGCACTCCTACACTGGCCGGATGTTCAAGGTGGGTGGCCCGGTCCGGTCACGGGCGAGGGCCTTCCTGCGGTCCTACGCGCTGTATCGACCCGTGGAGATGGACCGCAGGTTCGCCGCAGTCGCGGAGATCGCTCGTCGTGCGGATCCTTCCCTGTACGCGGGATCCGACCTCAGCGCGTCGGAGCTCAAGGTGTTCTCGCAGAACGGCGAGGACGGGGTGATCGTCGAGATCTTCAACCGGATCGGCGTCACGAAGCGCTACTTCGTCGAGTTCGGCATCCAGGACGGCTCCGAAGGCAACTGCGTGATGCTCGCCGACATCTTCGGGTGGTCCGGGCTGTTCATCGAGGCCGACGACGATCACTTCGAGCGCGTGCAACGCAAGTACCTGCACGGACCCGTGGACGTGCGGCACGAGACCGTGACGGCGGCCAACGTCGACTCGGTGTTCGAGGACGCTGGCGTGCCGGACGACCTCGACCTGCTCTCGATCGACATCGACGGCAACGACCTGTACGTGTGGCGGGCTCTCACGCGCGTGCGGCCTCGCCTCGTGGTGATCGAGTACAACTCCGGCATCCTCGATCCCGGCCCGATGGCGCAGCCGTACTCGCCCGACCAGGGGTGGGACGGGTCGGGCGCGTTCGGAAGCACGCTCGCCGCGCTCGACGTGGTCGCGGCCGAGAAGGGCTACCGACTGGCCCACAGCGACCTCGCGGGCGTCAACGCGTTCTACGTCCGCGACGACCTCTGGGACGGGCTGGGCCTGACCAGCGTCCCGAGGCGCGGACAGAACTACGGCCTCACCGGCATCGAGCAACCACGCCGGGATCCTCCCGGCGGTTGGGTGCCGGTCACCGGCTGAGGTCGGCGACGTACAGGGCGGTGCCCGGCGTGAGCATTCCCCGCACGCGGCTCCACCCGCCCCAGACCCTGTCGTGGTCGGCCGGCCACTCCGGCTCGACGAGGTCGACCAGCCGGTAGCCGGCCGCCGCGAGCGCCCGCACCCAGTCCCCGAGGGTGCGGTGGTGCTCCACGTACGCCGTCTCGCCGGTCTCGTCGTCCACCTCGACGTAGGGCGTGCGGTCCCAGTAGGACTGCGTCGCCAGCAGACCGCCCTCGCCGGGGTCGTCGGGGAACATCCACCGTGTCGGGTGGGTGACGGAGAACGCGAGCCGGCCGCCCGGCCGGGTCACGCGTGCGATCTCCGCGACGAGCGCGTCGGCGTCGGCGATGAACTGCAGCGCACCGAACGCCGAGAACACGATGTCGAACGAGGCGTCCGGGAACGGCAGCGCGGCTGCGCCGGCGCAGACGGTCGGGACGGACGTGTCGAGCTCGACGTCGATGCGACGGCTGTGCTGGAGCTGTCGCAGCGAGACGTCGAGGCCCACGGGCAGCCCGCCGTGGCCGAGCACCCACCGCGAGCACTGACCGGCTCCGCACCCCAGCTCGAGCACCCGGCGCCCGGAGACGTCTCCCAGCGCGTGCAGGTCGTCCTCGCGCACGCCCTCGGGCCCCCAGAGGAAGCCGGCGTCGCCGAGGAACTCACCGTGCGTGGCCTGGTACTCGTCGGCGTAGCGGTCCCAGTCCGCCCGGTTCGCCCGCAGCGAGTCGTGCTCGTCGACCGGCCTGCGCTCGGCGCGCACGGTCTGCGGCGCGTGGTCGCGCGGGACAGACTCCACGTCATCGGTCTGCACGCGGTCAGTGTGGCACCCTCGTCCGAGGTCGTTCGGTTGGACGTGGGCAGGCGGGACGCCGTACCCTGTGAGATGCGCCAGAGGTCTGCCTGAGTCTCAGACGGAGCAGTCTCTCGCTCGCTGTCCTCAATCCGTGATGGTGAAACCGGCTTCCGCGCGCGCCCGCACGACATCTGTCCACCCCAAGGATCCATTTCCCTATGACCATCACCCCCACCCTCTCCGCCGCCCCGCAGGTCGCGATCAACGACATCGGGTCGGAGGAGGACTTCCTCGCCGCCATCGACGAGACCATCAAGTACTTCAACGACGGCGACATCGTCGAGGGCACCATCGTCAAGGTCGACCGCGACGAGGTCCTGCTCGACATCGGCTACAAGACCGAGGGCGTCATTCCCTCGCGCGAGCTCTCGATCAAGCACGACGTCGACCCCAACGAGGTCGTCGAGGTCGGCGACAAGGTCGAGGCCCTCGTCCTCCAGAAGGAGGACAAGGAAGGCCGGCTGATCCTCTCCAAGAAGCGCGCACAGTACGAACGCGCCTGGGGCACGATCGAGCAGGTCAAGGAGGAGGACGGCGTCGTCACCGGCACCGTCATCGAGGTGGTCAAGGGTGGCCTGATCCTGGACATCGGCCTGCGCGGCTTCCTGCCCGCGTCGCTGGTCGAGATGCGCCGGGTGCGCGACCTCCAGCCGTACGTCGGCAAGGAGCTCGAGGCGAAGATCATCGAGCTCGACAAGAACCGCAACAACGTGGTCCTCTCGCGCCGTGCCTGGCTCGAGCAGACCCAGTCCGAGGTCCGCCACGGCTTCCTCACCCAGCTGCAGAAGGGCCAGATCCGCAAGGGTGTGGTCTCCTCGATCGTCAACTTCGGTGCGTTCGTGGACCTCGGCGGCGTCGACGGCCTGGTGCACGTCTCGGAGCTGTCCTGGAAGCACATCGACCACCCGAGCGAGGTCGTCGCCGTCGGCGACGAGGTCACCGTCGAGGTGCTCGACGTCGACATGGAGCGCGAGCGCGTCTCGCTGTCGCTGAAGGCGACGCAGGAGGACCCCTGGCAGCACTTCGCCCGGACCCACCAGATCGGCCAGATCGTCCCGGGCAAGGTCACCAAGCTGGTGCCGTTCGGCTCGTTCGTCCGCGTCGAGGAGGGCATCGAGGGTCTGGTGCACATCTCCGAGCTCGCCGAGCGCCACGTCGAGATCCCCGAGCAGGTCGTCCAGGTCAACGACGACGTGATGGTCAAGATCATCGACATCGACCTCGAGCGTCGCCGGATCTCGCTGTCGCTCAAGCAGGCCAACGAGACCTCGACCGCTGCCGAGGCCGAGGACTTCGACCCGACGCTCTACGGCATGACCGCGACCTACGACGAGCAGGGCAACTACATCTACCCCGAGGGCTTCGACCCCGACACGGGCGAGTGGCTCGAGGGCTACGACGAGCAGCGCAAGGTCTGGGAGGAGCAGTACGCCAAGGCCCACGCGCGCTGGGAGGCCCACGTCAAGCAGCAGGCCGAGGCCAAGCAGGCCGAGGTCGAGGCCGGCGAGGCGACGTCCTACTCGAGCGACGCCGGCACGCCGGAGGCGGAGGAGGGCGGTTCGCTCGCCTCCGACGAGGCGCTGCAGGCGCTTCGCGAGAAGCTCACCGGCGGCGGCGCCTGAGCCGCAGTCCCGCACACGCATCGAGCCCGACCCCTCAGGGGGTCGGGCTCGAGTGTTTCTCAGGCCTGGCGGCGCCGGAACCCGAAGGGTCCGAGCTCGTCGGTGTGCCGGTACGCCGTGCCCGGCCCGGCGAACGAGTCGCCGCGGGCGAAGAGGACCAGCGCCACCAGGCCCGCGAGCAGCGCGATCAGGGCAGTGAGGGTGATCAGTGTGGTGGTCATGGCAGTAATGCTGCGCTCGCTCTGATCCTGCCACCAGTGGCAGATATGCCCCCTGCCCTCGATTTCCTGCCAGATCCGTGCCATGCTCGCGGGATGCTCACCAACGTGGCCGTCCTTGCCTTCGACGGCGTCGCCCCCTTCGAGCTGGGCGTGCTCTGCGAGGCCTGGGGCGTGGACCGCACGGAGCACGGCGTGCCGAAGCTGGACTTCGCGGTGTGCACCAAGCAGCCCGGGCAGGTGCAGACCAGCATGGGCTTCGGGCTCACCGTCGAGCACGGACTCGACCGTGCAGCCGAAGCAGATCTCGTCGCCGTACCGGCGCTCCAGCGCAGCTGGGACGTTCCGCAGGACATCCTGGGCTTCCTCCGCGAGACCATCGACCGCGGCGCTCGGGTGATGTCGGTCTGCTCCGGCGCCTTTCTCCTCGGCGCGGCCGGGCTGCTGGACCACCGCGACTGCACGACGCACTGGATGTACACCGACGAGCTGCAGCAGCGGTTCCCGAAGGCGTGCGTGGTCCCGGAGGTGCTCTACGTCGACGAGGACCCGGTCATCACGGCCGCCGGTTCCGCCGCCGGCCTGGACGCGTGCCTGCACCTGTGGCGCAAGGAGTACGGCGCCCGGGTGGCCTCCATGGTCGCGCGGCGCATGGTCGTGCCACCGCAGCGTGAGGGCGGACAGGCCCAGTACATCGCCCGCGCCGTACCCGACTGCTCGGCGGAGACCCTGGGCCCGCTGCTCCTCTGGATCACCGAGAACCTCGCCGAGGACCACAGCGTGGAGGCGCTCGCCCGGCGTGCACACATGTCCTCACGCACGTTCGCCCGCAGGTTCCGTGCCGAGACCGGGGCGACTCCCCACGCGTGGGTCACCAACCAGCGGGTGATGGCCGCCGAGGAGCTCCTCGAGGCCAGCGACGCGTCGATCGAGTGGATCGCCTCCGAGGTGGGCTTCGGCAACGCCGCGACGATGCGGCAGCACTTCACCCGGGTCCGCGGGATCAGCCCGCAGGGCTACCGCCAGTCCTTCAGCCGCTCCGCCGACCGGACGGCCTGAGGGACCACCTCACGCACCCGGGAGGTCGTCGACGACCTCGATCCGGATGCGCTTGTTGCCCTTGCCCTTGCTCTCGGTCTTCGTGACCCGCACTCCGCCCACCTCGGCGGTCGACAGCAGATGGGTGCCGCCGTCGGCCTGCCGGTCGAGGCCGACGATGTCGATGACGCGCAGCGGGTCGATCTCGCGGGGGATCAGGTCCGCGGCCGTGCGGATCAGCGCAGGGTCCGCGTCCGCGACCGAGCGCGGCAGGAAGTCCACCACGATCTCGTGGGCCTTCTCGATCTCCTCGTTGATCCGCCTCTCGATGGCGGTGCCCAGATCGATCGACATCGACTCGAACGGGAAGTCCAGCCGGCCCTGCAGCGGCTCCATGTTGCCGCCGGTCACCGGGATCCGGTAGTCCGCCCAGATCACGCCGCAGAGCACGTGCAACGCCGTGTGCGTCCGCATCAACGCGTGGCGTCTCGTCCAGTCGACCAGGCCGCGCACCTCGGTCCCCGGCTCGGGCGGCAAGCCGTCGACGGTGTGCCAGATGGACCCGCGATCGCGGCGTACGCCGGTGACGGCCAGCGTCCCGTCCGCCGTCTCGAGGCTGCCCAGGTCACAGGGTTGCCCGCCGCCACCGGGATAGAAGGCTGTGCGGGCCAGGCGCACGCGACCGTTCTCGTGGTCGACCTCCGCGACCGTCGCGTCGAACTCGTGGCGGTAGGCGTCCACGGCGAACAGCTCCGTCGACGCGAGGCCGGCCGGCGGCTCGCCGCGCGCCTGGCTCCCCGGTACTCCCATGCTGGTTCCTCCTCACCGGCACCGTAGCGCGTGGTCAGCCCTCACCCGTGAGGCGTCGGCGGAGCACCTTGCCGGTGGCCGTGCGGGGCAGCTCGCCGAGGAACTGGTAGTCCTTGGGTCGCTTCGGCGGGGCCAGCCGTTCCCTCGCCCAGGCATCCAGCTCTTCGCGAGTGGCGGGCCCGACGACCGCGGCGACCACGCGCTGTCCCCACTGCTCGTCCGGTACGCCGTAGACGGCGACGTCGTCGACGCCCGGATGTGCGGAGAGCACGTTCTCCACCTCCGCGGGGTAGACGTTCACGCCCCCGGTGATCACCAGGTCCTCGCGCCGCCCGGCCAGGTGGAGGTAGCCGTCGTCGTCGAGCCGGCCCAGGTCGCCGACCGTGAACTCGTCGCCCCGCCACGTGGCGGCGGTCTTGTCGGGGTCGCCGAAGTACTCGAAGCGGGCGTGCGGCGGCACCCGGCACCAGATCAGGCCGTCGGCATCGACGCGGAGGCTCCGACCCGGACGCGCCCGGCCGACCGTGCCGGGGTGCTCGAGCCACTCCTCGCTGCGACAGGCGGTGAACTGGCCCTCGGTCGAGCCGTAGAACTCCCACGTCGACCTCGGTGGGAAGGCCTCGATCAGGCGGCGCTTCAGCGGATCGGGGCACGGCGCTCCGGCGTGAGCGACCAGCCGGAAGCCGGTGAGGTCGGGCGTCCCGGCACGATCCCAGTGCGCGAAGAGGCGCTGCAGGTGCGTGGGCACGCAGAACATCGTCGTCGGCCGCTCGCCGTCGATCGTCGCCGTGACCCTCTCGGCGTCGAAGCCCGACCCCTGGCCCAGGCCGACGACTCGCCCGCCGGCCAGCAAGGTGCCGACGGCGAACCGCAACGGCGCCGAGTGGTGGAGCGGACTGAGCACCAGGTTCACGTCGTCGGCGGCGAAGCCCCACAGGTCGCGCTCCTCGGCGAGCAGGGCCCGCGCAAGCTCGGCGGAGAGCACGCCGCTCCACACGCCCTTCGGGTTTCCGGTGGTGCCGCTCGTCACGTGCATCGGCCGGGCCAGCGGCACGTCACCGGGAGCCCATCCGGTGGCGAGCGCGCGGAGCTCGTCCTCGTCGGTGACCACCAGAGCCGGATCGAGGTCGGCGAGGATGCGGGTGCGCTCGTGGTCGGTGAGGCGCGCGTCGAGCGGGATCGGCACCACGCCGCGGACCAGCAGGGAGATCACCGCGTCCAGGTACGCCGGCGAACCCGGCACGAGCAGCGCGACCCGGTCACCCACGTCGAGCTGCATGGTCCGCGATACTGCCACCATGGCTGGGACGAATGGCGAGCGCACCCTCCGGGTCGGGCTGACCGGCGGCATCGCGTCGGGCAAGAGCACCGTCTCGGCGATCCTCCGCGAGCTCGGCGCCGTCGTGATCGACGCAGACCAGCTCGCCCGCGACGTCGTCGCGAAGGGCACGCCCGGACTCCAGCGGGTCGTCGAGGAGTTCGGCCCGGAGCTGCTCACTGCTGACGGGGAGCTCGATCGGGCGGCGATGGGCGCGCTGGTCTTCACCGACGAGGCGGCCCGGCGCCGCCTCGAGGCGATCGTGCACCCGCTCGTCTTCGAGCAGATCGTCGCTCTGGAGGCCGACGCGCCCCCCGGGGCGGTGGTCGTGCACGACATCCCGCTGCTCGCCGAGAGCGGCCGAGCCGACACGTTCGATGCCGTGGTGGTCGTGGAGACCCCCGAAGAGGTCCAGGTCGAGCGGATGACGCGTGACCGGGGCTGGACCGAGGACGATGCCCGGTCCCGCATCGCCGCCCAGGCCACCCCGGAGGCCCGGCGCGCGGTCGCGACGTACCTGATCGAGAACACCGGCACCCGCGAGGAGCTGCGCCACCACGTCGAGCGGATCCATGCGCAACTCGAGGAGCTTCGCTGAATGCGTGGATCTTCCGGTCCTGAACCGTTCAGGAGCCCGGATCTGGCGCAGGACGGCCTCCGTGCCGCAGGATGTGTCCATCCAGCCCACTCGGAGGTCCTCCATGCGCATCCCCAGGCCCGCGGTCCGTGCCGCGTTCTCACTCTCCCTCGTGGTGGTGCTCGGCACCGCCCTCGGTGCCACGGCGCCGGCGCAGGCCACGAAGGGCGGCAGCGGTTCCTCGACCGGCACCGGTCGGGTCTTCATGGTCAACCCGGTCCAGTCGAGCGGTGACCAGACGCTCACCGACCAGAACGACTCGGCGACCGCCGTGCCCGCGAGCGCCTATCGCGACATGCAGCTGCGCAACCTCGACGGCTCCGGCTACCTGCGCGGCGCCTGGGCCACCGTCGAGTCGGCAACCGGCACGCCGGCGTTCAGCACGACCAACACGTTCCTCTACGACCGCAGCCAGGACCAGTTCGAGCAGGTGATGGCCTACTTCTGGGTCAACCAGGCCCAGGAGTACCTGCAGTCGCTCGGCTTCGGGTCGACCCTGCCGGGCATCGTCCACGAGTCGTTCGACGTCAAGATCGACCAGTACGGCGGCGACAACTCCTACCAGACCGACAAGCCGTACCGCGTCCGGCTGGGCAAGGGCGGGGTCGACGACGCCGAGGACGCCGAGGTGATCGTCCACGAGTACGGCCACGCCGTCCACGCCTCCCAGGTGCCCGGGTTCGGCGCCAGCGAGGAGGCCGGGTCGATCGGTGAGGCCTGGGGCGACTACTTCGCCGTCACCGTCGGGCTGGACGCCGCACACGACTACGGGTGGCCGGTGGCCGCCGACCCGTCGTGCCCGATGGACTGGGACTCGACGTCCTACACCGACGCTCCGCACTGCATCCGCAGCTTCCACACCGGCATGACGGTCGCGGACAAGACCGGCGAGGTGCACCACGACGGCCAGATCTGGAGCCAGGCGCTCTGGGAGATCCGCGAGGGTTACCGCGCGCTCGGCAAGGGCACGGCCGCCTGGGACACGACGCTGGTCGACTCGCAGTTCGACTACGCGCCGGACACGTCGTTCTCGGGCGCGGCCCGGGCGACCTACGACGTCGCGCTCACCAGGGACGGCAAGAAGGCAGCCGACCTGGTGCGCGACCGGTTCGCCGCCCGGGGCATCACCTTCTGAACGACAAACGAGCGCGGCGTCTGCGCAGTGTGACTGCGCTGACGCCGCGCTCGCCGGGGGTCCGTGGCGTTGGGCCTCAGGCTGCGAGGTCGGGATCCGCCAGCCGTCGCAGCTTGGCGATCGCCTCACGCTCGAGCTGGCGCACCCGCTCGGCGGAGATGCCGTGCCGGGCGCCGATGTCGGCGAGCTTGTGCTGCCGGCCGTCCACGAGCCCGTAGCGCGACCGCACGATGTCGGCCGAACGCTCGTCGAGCAGGTCGACCAAGGTGTTCAGCCGGTCGCGTGCCTCGGTGTCGAGCACGGTGAGATCGGGACCCGGAGAGCTCTCCTGGGCGATCAGGTCACCCAGTGAGGTGTCGCCGTCGACGTCCAGCGGGGTGTCCAGGCTGACGTGGTCGCGACCCCAGCTCATCAGGTCCAGCACGCGATCGAGATCCATGCCGAGCTCGGTGGCGACCTCCTCCGGCTCCGGCTCGCGTCCGAGTTGGCGCTCGAGGGTGCGGCGGGCAGAGGAGACCTGGTTGAGCTCCTCGACGACGTGCACCGGGAGCCGGACGACGCGGGCCTGCTGCGCGATGCCGCGGGTGATCGCCTGCCGGACCCACCAGGTGGCGTACGTCGAGAACTTGTAGCCCTTCGCGTAGTCGAACTTCTCGACCGCGCGGATCAGCCCGGTGTTGCCCTCCTGGATCAGGTCGAGCATCGGCATCGCGCTGCGCCCGTACTTGCGGGCGATCGACACGACCAGCCGAAGGTTCGCGTTGATGAACCGCTGCATCGCGCGCTCGCCCTCCTCGACGAGCCACTCGAGCTCTGCCTGGGTGGCGTAGGCCGGCGCGCCGCCCTTGCGGCGGCCGACGCGGCCCTCTTCCAGGAGCTTGGCGGCGAAGAGCCCTGCCTCGATGGCCTTCGACAGCTCGACCTCCGTGATGGCGTCGAGCAGCGGCGTACGCGCGATCTCGTCGAGGTACAGGCCGACGCTGTCGCGGCCCTCGATCTCGCGCTCGGTGCGACTTGTGGTCACTGCCGCCTCCCAATCTGTTCAGGTGACCCGCGCTAGCATGCTGCGGGCTCACACTCCTCAACGCACCGCCCCGGCCGGGGATTCCCCTGACGGATCGTGCCTTCTGCCTTGTACGACGGTCGGGGGGTACCCGAAGTTGCGGTGCCGATGAGGTTCTCAGCGACTTCTCAGCCGCGGGGCAGAATGTGTGCGTGCAGCGCCCGCGAACCATCGACCTGAATGCCGACCTCGGCGAGGGTGTGACCGACGACGCCGGGCTGCTCGCGGTCGTGACCAGCGCCAACGTCGCGTGCGGCTTCCACGCCGGCGACGCCGAGCTGATGCGGACGGTGTGCGCGGCTGCTGCCGCGCGGGGAGTGGTCGTCGGAGCACAGGTCTCCTACCTCGACCGGGAAGGCTTCGGGCGCCGGCCGACGGAGGTCGCCGGTGAGGTGCTCGAGGGGTGGGTGGCCGAGCAGATCGAGACCCTGGCCGGCATCGCCGCCGCGGCGGGCGTGGAGGTCACCTACGTGAAGCCGCACGGTGCCCTCTACAACCGCGTGGTCGACGACGCGGACCAGGCCGCAGCGGTGCTGCGGGGCAGCGGCACGCTGCCGGTGCTCGGCCTGCCCGGCTCGACCCTGTTGCGGCTCGCGGAGGCACGGGGACGCGTGGTGGTGCCAGAGGGCTTTCCCGACCGGGGATACACCGCTGAGGGTCGCCTCGTGCCCCGGTCGGAGCCGGGCGCGCTCGTGCACGGCGCCGAGGCGGTTGCCGCCAACGCGGTCGCTCTCGCCGAGGGGGGAGAGGTCCGCACGGTCTGCGTGCACGGCGACTCACCGGACGCGGTCGCCACCGCACAGGCCGTCCGAACGGCGCTGATCGCCGCCGGTTACGAGCTCCGAGCGTGGTGCACGGACTCCTGACCGGGCCGGAGTTGTCCACAGAAGCCTGTGGGCGACGCTGTGGAGATCGGGGTCCGGATGTGGATGGCCTGCCCTTTTCTGTGGACAAGCCTGTGCACTCGAGAATTCCTTGGAAAAACATCCGGAAAACCCTTGCGCGTTGATGGCCGGGTCCCGTAGAAATCTCCTACCGCCTCCCGCAAGGGGAGCGGGGAATCGGTCGAAGATCCGAGGATTCCACCGGAGGGGCAACCCACCGGAGGCGGCCAGGTGATGGGGTGGCTGGAGCCGAGGAGCCAGACCGGTTCGGAGCAGAGCATCACCGCTGATCCATTTGTAGGGCCCGCGAAACTCATACTTTCGCGGGCCCTACAATCAATTCCGGATCATTTCTGCTCGATTCCTTGCGGCCGCCGCTAATGCGCCGATCCGACCCCTGGGAATGCATTCTGAATTCTTCGTCGAGCTGATTGCGCGACACTGGTCCCATGCGCGCGCGACAGGTCGGACAGCACGCCCTGCTGGTGGAGTGCGCCGACGCCGACGAGGTCGCTTCGGCGTACGCCGCGCTGACCGAGCGGACCGACGACCTGCGGGCGCTGGACATCGTCCCGGCCGCACGGACGGTCCTGCTCGACGGCCTCGCGGACCTCGTGGCGGCGGCCGAGCTGGTAGCCGCGCTGAGCCCCGCCACCCGGGCGCCGGTCCCCACGGACGTCCGCGATGTGGAGCTCCCGGTCACCTACGACGGTCCGGACCTCGACGAGGTGGCGCGGCAGTGGGACGTGACCACCTCGGAGGTCGCGCGCGTGCACCGGGACACGGGGTTCGTGGTGGCGTTCTGCGGCTTCGCGCCCGGCTTCGCGTACTGCACCGGGCTGCCCGAGGATCGAGTCGTGCGACGCAGGGAGCAGGCCCGTCCGCGCGTCCCGGCCGGATCGGTGGCGCTCGCCGGGGAGTTCACCAGCGTGTACCCGTCGGCCTCGCCGGGCGGCTGGCAGCTCATCGGCAGCACCCGAGTGCCTGTGTGGAGACCGGATGCCGACCCACCCGCACTGCTCGCGCCCGGCACCAGGGTCCGGTTCGTCGATGCGTGAGGGTTCCGGAGAGCGGGCGTTCACCGTCGTCGACCCGGGTGCGCTCACGACCGTCCAGGACGCCGGGCGGCCCGGTTGGGCGCATCTCGGAGTGCCTCGATCAGGGGCGCTGGATGCCCCGGCGATGCGGCTGGCCAACCGCCTGGTCGGCAACCCGGAGTCGCTGGCAGTCCTGGAGACCACGTCGAGCGGAGTCGTGCTGCGACCCGGCGTGGCCCTTGCGCTCGCGGTCACGGGCGCTCACTGCGAGGTGCACGTCGACGGGCGCTCGGCACAGTGGGGTGCACCCGTGCCGGTTCCCGCAGGTGCCGAGGTGCGGGTCGGGACGGCGACCGAGGGCCTGAGGTCGTACGTCGCCCTCGCCGGCGGGGTCGACGTGCCCGCCGTCCTCGGCTCGAGGTCGACGGACCTGCTGTCCGGCCTCGGGCCCAGGCCACTCAGGGCCGGCGACCGGGTCGCCCTGGGGGCGCCGGGGCGCGCGGCGTACGGGACGGAGGCGGTGCCCCGGCGGCGCCCGGAAGAGCTCCGGCTCGTGCTCGGACCGCGCGCCGACTGGTTCACCACCCGGGCCGTCGAGTCGCTCGACGGGGCGACGTACGAGGTCCTCGCCGACTCGAACCGCGTCGGGCTGCGGCTCGGCGGAGTGCCGATCGCACGCTCCAGGGACGACGAGCTGCCCAGCGAGGGGATGGTGCTCGGCGCCGTCCAGGTGCCGCCGAACGGCCAGCCGGTGGTGCTGCTCCACGACCACCCGACCACGGGCGGCTATCCAGTGGTGGCGGTCGTGGTCGCCGATGACCTCCCGGTGTGTGCGCAGGCGCGGCCGGGGGAGCGGGTCACTCTTCGCGTGGTGGGCTGACCGGCCTCAGGCCGGGGTCGTCGGCGGCAAGGCTCAGCACCCTCCCCGGTGGCGTGTCCGCCGTCTCGAAGCGGACCGTCACCACACCGCGACCCGCGCCCCAGACCCAGCCCCGGCCGTGCGTGTCGTGCTCGACGTCCATGCCCGGCGCCCAGACCCGGCGCCGCGACAGGGAGGCGAGCGCGGACTCGGTCTCCTCGTCCATCTCCACGTCGAGCTCGTCGGCCGGGTCGGCGAAGAGGTCGTCCTGGATCCAGTCCGCGAGGCCGGAGACACCGACGCCGAGCAGCCGCACGCCGGCCGAGGTGTCCACCTCGGCGAGGAGCGTCCGGGCGACCCGGGCAACCGTCCTGGCGTCGTCGGTCGGTCCCGGCAGCGTGGCCGAGCGGGTGTGCGTCGAGAAGTCGTGCAGCCGGATCTTCACCGTGACGGTGCGACCGGAGAGGCGGGCCTTGCGGAGACGGTCCGTGACCTTCCCCGCCTGCCGGTCCAGCAGCGCCCGCAGCAGGCGCGGATCGACGTGGTCGGTGTCGTAGGTGTCCTCGACGCTGACCGACTTCGCCTCGCGCTCGGGCACCACGGGACGGTCGTCGTCGGCCCGTGCAAGGCGGTACAGGTTCTGTCCGTGGGACCGCCCGACGACGCGGACGAGCTCGTCGGCGCTGATCTCCTCGAGCTCTGCGACGGTGTGCACGCCGATCCGGCGCAGGCTCTCGGCGGTCGCGGGTCCGACCCCGGGGATCACGGTGACCTGCATCGGCCGGAGCAGGTCGCGCTCGTTGCCGGGTGCCACCACGACGAGCCCGTCGGGCTTGTCGAGGTCGCTGGCGATCTTCGCGATGAACTTCGACGACCCGATGCCGATCGAGCCGGTGAGGCCGCCCGAGACCGCGTGCACGCGCTCCTTGAGCTCGCGGGCGAACGCGCTCACCGTCGCGACGGAGTGGTCGGCGAGGTCGGCGGACGTGAGGTCGACGAAGGCCTCGTCGAGCGACAGCGGTTCGACCAGCGGGCTGATGCTCCTCAGCAGCTCCATGACGGCACGGCTGGTCTCGCGGTAGGCGTGGAACCGGCCCGTGAGGAACGCGGCGTTCGGGCAGCGACGCCTGGCTTCGGCGGTCGGCATCGCGGAGTGCACGCCGAACGCGCGCGCCTCGTACGACGCCGTGGCGACCACGCCGCGACCGCCGACGCCGCCCACCACCACCGGCTTGCCGCGCAGGGAGGGCTTGTCCCGCTGCTCGACCGCCGCGAAGAACGCGTCGAGGTCGACGTGCAGGATCGTCGGCTCGTCACGCACCCGGCCATCCTAGATTCGGCCTGCGCTCGCTCGGCCCGCTCACGTCCACAGTCGACCTGCGGACAACGCTGCACACAATCGCTCGGACGCGTGAGGCGAGGTGGTGGCGCACTGCGCTGGGGTGACGCCATGCGACAGCCGAGGATCACCTTCACCGCCCGGAACCCCGCCGACCTCGTGGCCCTCGTGCCCCAGGTGCTCGGGTTCCATCCCGACGACTCGGTCGTCCTGATGACCTTCGGACGAGCCGAGAACTTCCACGCACGCGTCGACCTTCCCACCGGCGAGGACGAGCAGCTTGCGGTCGTCGCGATGCTCGCCGACGTGATCGCCCACCACCGGGTACGCCAGGTGGCGCTGCTGCTCTACACCGCCGATCCCTGGGTCGCGGCTGCCTTCCACGACGCCGTGCTGGCCCGCCTCGTCCGCGACGGTGTCGACGTGATCGAGGTCCTCCGGGTCGCCGACGACCGCTACCACGATGCCGGCGACGTCGACGACCGCGGGCAGGCGTACGACCTCACGGCGCACCGGTTCACCGCGGAGCAGGTCGTGCGCGGTCACGTGGTCCACAAGAGCCGCGAGCAGCTCGCGGCCAGCCTCAGGTTCGTCGACGCGGAGGACGCCCGCGCCGTCGAGGAGGCCGCGAGCCTCGTGCGGGACGCGATCGGGTTCGCGGAGCTGTCGCGCGGACGCACCGGAGGCGAGGTCGTCGACGGAGCACGCTGGATCCAGCGCACCGTCAGACGGCAGCTGCGCAAGGGCGCGAGGCTCTCGGCCGACGATGCCGGGCGTCTGCTGGCACTGACGTCGGTGGAGGAGCTGCGCGACGTAGCGCTCGCCGAGATGACCCGCGACGACGCGGCACAGCACGTCGAGCTCTGGCGCGACCTGGTGCGTCGCTGCCCGCTGCCGTCGCTCGCCTCGGCCTCGTCGCTGTTGGCGTTCGCGGCCTGGCTGAGCGGGCAGGGAGCGCTCGCGTGGTGTGCGCTCGACCGTTGCGACGAGGTCGACCGGGGGTACCCGATGGCGGACCGCATCCGCGACCTGCTCGAGAATGCGGTGCCACCGAGCGCGTGGCCCGGGATCCCCCCGGAGGACCTCGCCGCCTTCTCGCCGCCGGACGCCTCCTAGCAGGCCTGTCCGTCGGAGTGCCCACCCGTCTAGGGTCGGGACATGGGCCAGGAGGTCGACCAGCAGGAGTTCAGCCGGGCGGACCGGACCGCGCACCGGGAGAAGGTACGCCGGTGCCTGGACGTGTTCGCGCTGATGCTGCGCCAGGCGCACTTCGAGGCCGAGGACCCGATGACCGGCCTGGAGATCGAGTTCAACCTCGTCGACGACGAGGGCCGGCCGGCACTGAAGAACGCCGAGGCGCTCGAGGCGATCGCGAACCCGGACTTCCAGACCGAGCTCGGCCAGTTCAACCTGGAGATCAACGTGGCGCCGCGCCGTCTCGGCAGCCGGGGCATCACCGGGTTCGAGGCCGACCTCCGCGCCAGCCTCAACCACGCCGAGGAGCGGGCCAACCAGGTCGGCGCGCACCTGGTGATGATCGGCATCCTGCCGACCCTGGAGCCGGGCCACCTGGCCCCCGGCACGATCAGCCCGAACCCGCGCTACCGGCTGCTCAGCGACCAGATCCTCGACGCGCGCGGCGAGGACATCGCGATCTCCATCTCCGGTGTCGAGCGGCTGCAGACGACCTCGGACTCGATCATGCCGGAGGCGGCCTGCACGAGCACCCAGCTGCACACGCAGGTGAGCCCCGAGCAGTTCGCGTCGTACTGGAACGCCTCCCAGACCATAGCCGGGATCCAGCTGGCGGTCGGCGCCAACTCGCCGTACCTGCTGGGACGCGACCTGTGGGCCGAGACCCGGATCCCGCTGTTCGAGCAGGCCACCGACACCCGCAGCGAGGAGCTGAAGGCCCAGGGCGTCCGACCGCGGGTGTGGTTCGGCGAGCGCTGGATCACCTCGATCTTCGACCTGTTCGAGGAGAACGTGCGCTACTTCCCGGCCCTGCTGCCGATCACGGAGGACGAGGACCCGCTGGCAGTCCTCGAGGCCGGCGGTACGCCGAGCCTGCACGAGCTGCGGCTGCACAACGGCACCATCTACCGGTGGAACCGGCCGATCTACGACGTGGTCGACGGCACCCCGCACCTGCGCGTGGAGAACCGCGTGCTCGCTGCCGGCCCGAGCGTCGCGGACACGATGGCGAATGCCGCGTTCTACTTCGGCCTGACCCGCGCCCTCGCCGAGCACGAGCGCCCGCTGTGGTCGCAGATGTCTTTCTCCGCGGCCGAGGAGAACTTCCACGTGGCGGCCCGCGACGGGATCGAGGCGCAGGTCTACTGGCCGGGCATCGGCCAGGTCTCGGCCACCGAGCTGGTGCTGCGGCGGCTGCTCCCCATGGCTCGGGAGGGACTGGAGCGGTGGGGCACGGACCCGGACGAGAGCAGCAGGCTGCTCGGCATCATCGAGGCGCGCTGCAGCACGGGGCGCAACGGTGCGAGTTGGTTCCGCGCACGGGTGCGCACCCGTGAGTCGGAGGGCAAGGACCGGGACGAGGCGGTGCGCGTGACGCTGCTGGAGTACCGCGAGCGGATGCACAGCAACGAGCCCGTGCACACCTGGCCGAGCTAGGCCTCCCGCTGGTCGCTCCGCGGACGCGGACGCACCCGCTTCCAGCGGATCACGTCCTCGTTGGCCAGGTTGATCCAGCCCTGACGCGTGATCACGAAGAACCCGGGCAGCTCGAGCCCGTGTCGACCGAAACCCTCCCGGGCGGCCGAGAACCAGGCGAAGTCGCAGTCGGCCGGCACCAGGTCGCCGGTCCGGGTCAGCCACGGGACCGGCCGCAGGGCGGCGGCCCCTTCGAGTCCGTCGATCGCACGCTCGACGAGATCGGCGCGCAGGCCGGCGTCGAAGTACGCGTCGTGGGGGAGGGTGATCCGGCCACCGCCCGGCGTGCCGACGTGGAACAGCGCCGGCAGCAGCCTTCGCGTCCCGGCGGAGGTCACGAAGTCACAGAGTGCCGCACGCAGCTGCCCGGCGAGGGGGAGCGCGTCGATGTCCATCGGCCAAGCGTGGACCTGCAGGGCTGTGTCCCGCAGGCGTCGTCCACAGCCGCCACGGCGCCGACCTCCGGCACACTGGCGCGATGGCGACGCACACCACTCGTGACGACAGGGCGTGGTCGAGAGCGTGGCGCGCGGTCGTGCTGCTGCTGGTCCTGTCGGCACCGCTGTGCGCCTGCTCCAGCGATGAGACCGGAGCCGCGCGGGGGCCGAAGGCGGCGTCGACCGGCTCCCTGTCCGACGACGACCGGGTGGTACCTCCCCGTGAGCTCGAGCCGGTCGACGTGGCCCGATCTCTCGCCGCAGCCTGCTCGACGGCGACCTTGAACCGGTCGGGCCTGAGCCATCAAGCCGCGGTGGAGCTGTCGACCTTCAGCGAGGACACGCTGGACCCGGCGAACGCGCTGTTGACGCCGCGGGACCGCAAGATCGTCGCCGGCAAGGCCTTCCGGAGCAGGTTCCTGCGCTGCTTCAGCGTGGCCTACGAGCCCACGAGCGAGGCAGCGAAGGCATGCGAGCGGCAGGCGCCACCCAGCGAGTTCACGCGCGCGAGCGTGGCCGAGGTCTGCCACGCAGCCTGGACGGTCGTCCTCTCCACCGGCGGAGAGCTCCTGCGGGTCTACTGAGTCCGGTGCTTCTCGACGGTCACCCTGGGCGCCGCGCTCGCCCTACGCCGTGAGGCATCCTTGGGCCATGGCGATCCACATCACCGGTGACGACGCGGCCGATAAGGTGCTCAGCGAGGACCCGTTCGCGCTCCTGCTCGGCATGCTGCTCGACCAGCAGTTCCCGATGGAGCGAGCCTTCGCGGGACCGGCGAAGATCCTCGAGCGGTTCGGCAGCCTGGACCCGGGGGCGATCGCCGCTGCCGACCCGGACACGTTCGCGGAGCTGTGCGCGACGCCGCCCGCGATCCACCGCTACGGGCGCTCGATGGCCGGCCGCGCGCAGGAGCTCGCCGCGCTCCTCCTCGAGCAGTACGACGGTGACGCCAGCCGCATCTGGACCGAGGCGACCAGCGGCGAGGACCTGGTCAAGCGCGTGATGGCACTCCCGGGGTTCGGCAGGCAGAAGGCGCAGATCTTCACCGCCCTGGTGGCCAAGCAGCTCGGCGTACGCCCGGAGGGCTGGGAGCAGGCGGTCGGCGACTACGCGCTCGAGGGCCACCGGTCGGTCGCCGACGTCGTCGACGCGGACTCCCTGGCGAAGGTTCGGGCGTACAAGAAGGAGAAGAAGGCGGCTGCGCGCGCCTGACGAGGGGCGCACGCGCGCGTGTCGGCCGACGCGACGCCACGTGACCACGTGGGCGGTGGCGTCGTTGTGTGGAGGTCCGTGCCAGAATGGGCGGTGCGGCTGTTGACAGGTACGGGCTTTGCCGCGCCCGAGTAGTGCCCAGACGTCTGACCGAGAGGTAGTTCGTGTCCTCGAGCTCGTCCACCGCGACCACCCGGAAGTCCACCCCGAAGACTGCCAAGGCCGCACCGAAGAAGGCACCTGCCAAGAGCGCGAAGGCACCTGAGAAGGTCGCTGACAAGGCTCCGGCCAAGAAGTCCGCAGCCAAGGCGCCCGCCAAGAAGGCGCCTGCGGCCAAGGCTGCGGCGGCGACCCCGGCCAAGAAGGCGGCCGCAGGCAAGGCGGTCACCGCCGAGGAGCTGCAGGCCACCGTCCAGGCTGTCGGGCCCGACGGCAAGAAGCTGCTGGTCGACGTACCGGACGAGCAGTTCGAGGCCGACGTCGTCGCGGACCCCACCATCGTGGAGGACGAGAAGCAGGCGTTCACGGTCTCCGCCGCCGACGAGACCGACGAGCCCGAGCAGCAGGTCATGGTCGCCGGCGCCACCGCCGACCCGGTCAAGGACTACCTCAAGCAGATCGGCAAGGTCCCGCTGCTGAACGCGGAGATGGAGGTCGAGCTCGCCAAGCGGATCGAGGCCGGCCTCTTCTCCGAGGAGAAGCTGGGCAAGGGCGGCAAGCTCAGCGCCAAGATGCTCGACGAGCTCGAGTGGATCGCGGAGGACGGCAAGCGCGCGAAGAACCACCTGCTCGAGGCCAACCTTCGGCTCGTCGTCTCCCTGGCCAAGCGCTACACCGGTCGCGGCATGCTCTTCCTGGACCTGATCCAGGAGGGCAACCTGGGCCTGATCCGTGCGGTCGAGAAGTTCGACTACACCAAGGGCTACAAGTTCTCGACGTACGCGACCTGGTGGATCCGCCAGGCGATCACCCGCGCGATGGCCGACCAGGCACGCACCATCCGGATC
The DNA here is from genome assembly GCF_054059435.1 of Marmoricola sp. URHA0025 HA25. Lineage (NCBI taxonomy): Bacteria > Bacillati > Actinomycetota > Actinomycetes > Propionibacteriales > Nocardioidaceae > Marmoricola > Marmoricola sp. URHA0025 HA25. The sequence continues at coordinate 2,435,686 of NZ_JBSSCD010000001.1, read as the reverse complement.
CCGGTGCACATGGTCGAGGTGATCAACAAGCTCGCCCGCGTCCAGCGGCAGATGCTGCAGGACCTCGGGCGCGAGCCCACTCCCGAGGAGCTCGCCAAGGAGCTCGACATGACCCCCGAGAAGGTCATCGAGGTCCAGAAGTACGGCCGCGAGCCGATCTCCCTGCACACGCCCCTCGGTGAGGACGGCGACTCCGAGTTCGGTGACCTCATCGAGGACTCCGAGGCGATCGTCCCGGCCGACGCGGTCTCGTTCACGCTGCTCCAGGAGCAGCTGCACGCGGTCCTCGACACGCTGTCCGAGCGTGAGGCCGGAGTGGTCAGCATGCGCTTCGGCCTGACCGACGGCCAGCCGAAGACCCTCGACGAGATCGGCAAGGTGTACGGCGTGACCCGCGAGCGGATCCGCCAGATCGAGTCGAAGACGATGTCGAAGCTGCGCCACCCCAGCCGGTCACAGGTCCTGCGCGACTACCTCGACTGAGCCGCGTCCAGCTCGGCGCCGGACACGCCTGCGGCACCCCGGCGCCGCACTGACTGCACCACGAGGCCGACCAGGGCCATGCCGAGCCCGACGAAGCCGGCGAGCTCGAAGCCGCCCTGCCAGCCGCCGTGGTCGATTCCCCAACCGACCAGTGGCGCACCGACCGCACCGCCGAGGGTGAGTGCGGAGCCGTGCCAGCCCATCGCCTCGCCCCGCACGCGGGCCGGAACGGCCCGGGACAGGTCGTCGATCGTGGCGGTGATGGTCGGCGCGCAGAACACGCCCGAGGCGAACAGCAGCACCGTGAACATCGCGCGCCCGTCGCCCAGGGCGACCAGCGCGGTCGAGCCGGCAAGGATGACGAGCAGGACCGGGGCAGGCGGGTGCCTGCGGAGGGCGCCGTAGACGATGCCGCCCACCGCCGAGCCCAGCCCCCACAGTGCCAGCACCCAGCCGATCGACGTCGTGTGGTGCATCTCGCGGAGCGCTGCGACGGTCCCGAGGTCCTCGCCGGTCAGGATGAGCACGGCGGTGGCGGAGATCGCCAGGATCGCCACCACGCCGGGCGAGAGCCACTCCGAGACCCGGCGCCGGGACGTGCTCTCGTCCGGGGCGACCCCCATGGGCGGGTTGACCAGCCACATCGCGATGCCGCCGATCACCACGGCCAGCTGGCAGAGCAGCAGCGCCACGGGCGTCGGAAGGTACGTCGCGGCGAGCACCCCGATCACCGGGCCGATCATGAACGAGAGCTCCACGACCACGGAGTCGACCGAGAGCGCCGCCGTGCGCTGCTCGTCCGGCACCGCACCGATCAGCACCTGCCGGACGATGGAGAAGGTCGGCATCGTGAACAGCCCGGCGACCGCGACGAACGCGAGCAGGATCCAGTAGCCGACCCACGGCGCGATGCTCCAGCACACCGTCAACATCACCAGTGACGGGACCAGCGCGGCGCGCAGGCCGACTTGGTCGAGCCGGCGGCCACGCCACGGGCCGCTCACCGCCAGGGCGAGGGAGTACACCATCTGCAGGATGCCGGCCTCGGTGTAGGAGCGGTCGAGGTGGGTCACCACGTGCAGCGTGATGACCACGGCCGAGGACCACAGGGGGATGCGCACGAGCAGGCCGAGGACGAGGATGCGGCGTACGGCGGGAATCCGTGCCAGGTCGGCGTACGTCGAGAAACCCACCGGCACAACCAATCACGTGCCGCCGATGGCCGGGTACTTGTTTGGGGAAGTCGTGCCCGCGGACCGGGGCGGTCGGGTCACCAGCCGGCGGGCAGCGCCGTGAAGTCGGGTTCGCGTCCCTCGGCGAAGGCGGTCAGCGCCTCCACGTTGGCGGGCCCGCCCATGAGCTCGGCGAAGCAGGCGTTCTCGCGCTCGCGCGCGGCCGCGACCTGGGCGCGCAGAGGTGCGGTCATGGTGTCCTTGACGGCCCTGAGGCTCGAGATCGGCCTCGACGCGAGGATCTCCGCGTGGGCTCGGGCGGTCGCCAACAGGTCGTCGGGCTCGCACACCTTCCAGACGAGTCCGGTCCTCAGCGCGTCGTGGGCATCGACCCACTCGGCGGACAGCAGCATCCATGCCGCCTCCTGCCGACCCATCAGCCGGGGGAGCAAGTAGCTCGAGGCAGCCTCCGGCGCCACTCCCAGGCTCGTGAACGGGCACTTGAGGCGTGCGGTGGTGGACATGAAGGCGAGATCGGCGAACCCGAGGATCGTGGCTCCGATTCCCAGCCCGACGCCGTTGACCGCGACCAGCAACGGCTTCGGGAAGGCAGCGAGCGCGTCGACGAGCCCGATGAAGCCGTGCTTGCCCCGCTCGAAGGTCGGGTCGGTCGCCATCCGGTGCATCTCGAGAAGGTCCGTGCCGGCGCTGAAGGCGCGCCCGTTGCCGGTGAGCAGGACGACGGCGACGCCCGGGTCCTCGGCCGCCTCCAGCAGGGCCTCGGCGGTCGCGTCGTACAGCGCCTCGTCGAACGCGTTGAGCGCGGCCGGCCGGTCCAGGGTGAGGGTGCGCACGCGGTTCTGGTCGTCGATCAGGAGGCTCATGCGGCGACTCTAGAACACGTTCCACTTCCTGGTGAGAACGTGTTCCACGGTGATGTGGCGCGGATTCGCACCGGTTGGCCCGGCATCGCCCGTTTCCTCATGGCCCAGACGGATCAGCCCGTCTGAAGGTCGTTCTGGCCGTTCGGGCAGGGGCGATGGTGCCATTGCGCGCGCGGGCGGTCGTGCAGTGTCCTGTCCGTGGCGGTCAGGGATCGGCCAGCAAGGTCGGGGGAGAGTCTCGTCAGCCGTGGTTCGGGGCAGCGACTTGGGGGTCGCGGCGCGGTGCAGTGCGTGGACGCGCACGCGTCCGTGAACGCTCGAAATGGGGACTCCACATGCACAAGACCTTCTTCTCGCCTGCCCGCAGCAGGAAACGGTCGGGCAGACGTCGCACGGTCGGCATTCTCGGCGCTCTCGTCGTGGTGCTGAGCGGCGCCCTCGTCGCCAGCGGACCCGCACACGCCGCGAGCGGACCCTTCGCGATCGACGGCACGGTGCCGGACGGCGGCGCGACCGAGCTCACCGATGTCTTCGGCAACGTCAAGGAGCTGGGCCCGCTCAACTCGAGCACCACAAAGATCGGGGTCATCCACAGCGACGCCGTCCCGACGCTCGGCACGACGAACCCGAACGCCCAGGTGGACCTGCGTCGGGCCTGGCTCAAGACCCAGCGCGACGCCGGCAAGGACTGGCTGTACTTCGGGTGGGAGCGCGACGCCAACAGCGGCAGCGGCTTCATTGCGTTCGAGTTCATGCAGGACGCGGCCGGAGCCACGTGCGACTACTCCACGAAGACCGACGCGGAGCTCGTCTCCGGCTGCAACCCGTGGGCGCACCGCAAGGCCGGCGACTTCATGATCCTGTGGGACCAGCAGGGGGGCAGCAAGGACCTCTCGGTGAGGACCTGGTCGGGCACGGCTCCCAACCTGGTCCTCGGCCCGCCGGTGACGCTCGTCGCGAGCGTCTCCGAGGCGCAGTACAGCCCCGACGGGTTCCGGGGGGAGGCTGCGGTCAACCTGACCGACACGATCTTCGGAGGCAGCACGGCCTGCAAGTCGTTCGCGAACATCATCCCGAGCACCGTGACCGGCAACTCTGACTCCGCGGACTACAAGGACACGATCCTGCAGCCGTCGATCCCGGTGACGAACTGCTCGTCGTCGACGGTCACGACGCCCAAGCAGAGTGACGGCACCACGAACGTCGCAGCCACTGGTCTGTCCATCGGGACCGGGGTCGTCGGCGTCAAGGACTCGGCGCTGGTCGGCGTCACCGGCGGGACGGCCACACCGGCCGGATCGGTGGCGTTCTCTCTGTGCAAGGTCGATTCGGCGAACGCGTGCGTCGGCACCGCGACCACGGTCGGCTCCTCGAACCTGAGCGGTACGGCGTACCCGGTCACGGTGGTGTCACCGATCGCCTACGTGACGTCGGCGGGCCGCTACTGCTGGAGCGCAACCTTCAGCGGGGACAGCGCGAACGGCATCCCGTCCTCTGGTGACTCCAGCGCGGGCGAGTGCTTCGACGTGAACCCGGTGTCAGCCACGCTGTCCACCACGGCCAGCGCGGGGGTCACTCTCGGTCAGTCCGTGAGCGACTCGGCACTGCTGGGCGGGACGGCGACGAAGCCGGCGAACCCGGTGATCAACCTGACCGGCACCGCCGGGGCCGCAGCGGACGGGACCATCACGTTCAAGCTCTACGGTCCCGGCAACTGCACGACTCTCGCCTACACGTCGGCGACGGTGCCCGTCTCGGGGAACGGGAGCTACAGCTCGCCAGCGCCCCAGTTCGTGCCCACGCAGGCCGGGAGCTACCACTGGGTCGCCACCTACAGCGGCTCGTCGCCGAACACGAGTGGCCTCACGCACAACGGGTCGTGCACGGTCGGAACCGAGGACGTGACCGTCAGCACCGTCGCCTCGTCGGTGTCGACCGCGCAGTCGTGGGTCCCGAACGACTCCGCGACCGTGAGCGCGCCGGCGGGCGGCAACCTCAACGGCACGCTGACCTTCACCCTGTACCCGACGGCCAACTGCACGGGCACACCGGTCTACGGGCCGATCGGCCGGACGGTCGCCGGAACCTCACCGCAGACGGTCGTCACGTCGAACACGACGGCCATCAGCGCGGCTACGGGTGCGCCGTACTCCTGGAAGGTCAGCTACAGCAGCTCGAACTTGGCGCAGCGAGCCATCCCGGACAGCTGCCAGGAGACCTCGACGCTGAGCATCGCGAACGGGAGCACTGTCTCGAGCCCCTGAGACGGCGGGGGCGGTCTGTGGTCCTGTTCGGGGGGCGGGACCACAGACCGCTGCGTCGGGACGACGTCGCTAGGCAACCGACACGAGCACGATCGTCACCGCGCAGAGGGCGAGCCCGACCCCCTGTGCGCGGTGGACGCGTTCTCGCAGCACGGCGACCGCGAGCAGGACCGTGGCGGCCGGGTAGAACGACGCCAGGACGCCGGCCAGGGTGAGGAACCCGTGGTGGGTGGCCAGCAGGAAGGCGAGCGTGGCCGAGGCGCCCAGCGGCCCGGTGGTGAGCGCCCAGGTCACCCGCCGACTTCGTGGCACCCACGAGGCCCCCAGGGCTGTCGCCAGCGCGATCACCGCCACCACGGAGGACGCCTGGGCGGTGGCGAGCGGCCAGAGTCCGGCCGAGTCGGGCACCTGGCCGAGCGCCGCGAAGAGGCCTCCGAAGCCGAGCCCCGCGAGCACGCCGTCGACGAGCCCGGCAGCGAGCGTCGCGCGCTCGAGTCCCCGGGTGGCGGCCGGCACCGTCGAGATCAGCCAGATCGCCGGGATCGCGAGCGCGATGCCGATCCACATGAGCGCGCCCGGGCGCTCGCCGTCGATCGCCCCGGCGACCACCGGAACCACCGCCGCCCCGACCGCGGAGACGGGCGCGACCACGCCCATCCGGCCGCTCTCGAAGCCGCGGTACAGGAACGCCGTACCGAGCCCGGCGCCCAGACCGGCGACGGCACCCCACACGAAGTCCGTGTGGCCGGGGCTGCCGCCGACGAAGACCGCGACCACGGCCGAGCACACCGTGGAGGAGAACTGCCCGACCACGGCGGCGGGCCACGCGGAGACGCGGCGGGAGACGAGGCCGCCGACGAAGTCGGACAGGCCGTACATCGTGGCCGAGACCAGCGCGAGCAGCACCACCATCAGGTCACGACCACGCCGATGGCCCAGGTCGCCGCGGCCAGGATGCCGAAACCGAGCTCGATGACGATCCCCAGCCCGACCGCCTTGAGGGCGTGCACGGTCGCCGGCCAGGCCTCGCGAGGGCCCAGCCTGCTCGACTCGGACAGGTAGACGCCCAGCACGAAGCCGACGAGCAGCCCGATGACCGGGATCACGAAGAAGCCGACGATCCCGAGGACTGCTCCGGCCGCCAGGGTGCGCGTGGGTACGCCGACCCGCTGGAGCCGGCGCCCGGGGACCAGGTACTTCACGACCGTGCCCGCGACCAGCAGCAGGAGCGCCACCGAGGCCACCAGCCAGGCCGTGGTCCCGGACTGTGCGAGCGCCCACACCACGATCGCGGCGGCGACGAGAAGGCTTCCGGGAAGGGCGGGGACGAGCACTCCGATCAGGCCTACCGCGATCGCGAGCGCGACGAGGACCTCGAGACCGGACACGTGGCGATCCTGTCAGCACGGGTCGGCCCGCTTCGAGGTCTTTTCGGTCGTGGCGGCCGAGAAGTCGCTCGCCACGACACCCGGAGACGACGATGCCCCGGTCACCGGACCGGGGCATCGTCAGCGCTCAGGGAGCCTCAGGCGTCGTCCTGCGCGGACACGGCCGGGGTGTCGGCGAGCTTGTCGGTCTCGTCGTGGACGTAGGCCGCGATCTCGCGCAGCTTGTCGCCGTGCTCGCGGGCGTGGTGGGCACAGAAGAGGAGCTCGCCGCCGCCTTGCAGGGACACCCGAAGGTATGCCTGGGCACCGCAGCGGTCACAGCGGTCGACCGCGGTCAGCGGCGTCGCACTCGGGGCTGTCGCAGTGGTCACGGTGGCCTCTCTCTCTCCTGGTACTGGTGCCTGTTCCAACGCGGGGCCTGCGAGGAAGTTCCGGGGACGATCCTCACGTTCTCCGGGCTGTCACCGGGCTCAACATCCAATCACGGCTGATTCTTCCCGCCCGACCCAATTACCCGGGTTGAGACGAACGATGACTCGAGTGTGACCCAAGCCATGGACAATCATCGGCATAAGAACCGCTGTGTTGCGTCGAATTTGCACGTTCGTAACAAGAGACGCGCGGAAGCGCCGGTCATGACGCCGTCAGATGAGCGAGTCGGCCGCCGACGCGTCGGTGCCGTTGAGTAGATTTCAGGTACTGACGCGGCACCGGGACCGAACCCGCCCGTGAGCGTCGGATCGCCCGCTACGAAGAGGATCCCGCAATCGTCGACAACACCTACAACGCGCAGCACCTGCTGGTGCTCGAGGGGCTCGAGGCCGTCCGGAAGCGACCGGGCATGTACATCGGCTCGACCGACTCGCGTGGGCTGGTCCACTGCCTGTGGGAGATCATCGACAACGCGGTCGACGAGGCACTCGCCGGGGTCTGCACGCACATCGAGGTGACGCTCCACGCCGACGGTTCCGCCGAGGTGCACGACAACGGTCGCGGCATCCCGGTCGACAAGGAGCCGAAGACGGGGCTGTCCGGGGTGGAGGTCGTCTTCACCAAGCTCCACGCGGGCGGGAAGTTCGGCGGCGGCTCGTACGCCGCGACCGGCGGCCTGCACGGCGTGGGCTCGTCGGTCGTCAACGCCCTGTCGTCGCGTCTCGACGTCGAGGTCGACCGCTCGCCGGCCACCCAGCACATGTCCTTCCAGCGCGGCGTGCCGGGAGTGTTCAAGGGCGACGGGCCCGACGTCGACTTCAAGCCCGAGTCCGGCCTCCACAAGGGTGGACGCGTCAAGAAGGGCGTGACCGGCACGCGCATCCGGTTCTGGCCGGACAAGCAGGTCTTCACCAAGGACGCCACCTTCGGCTACGACGAGGTGGTGACCCGGCTCCGGCAGACGTCGTACATCGTCCCGGGGCTGGAGCTGGTGATCACCGACCTGCGCGGCGAGACCCCGGTCACCGAGCGGTTCAAGCACGACGGCGGCATCTCGGAGTTCTGCGAGTTCCTGAGCCACGACGAGCCGGTCACCGAGGTCCTGCGGCTGCAGGGTGCCGAGCGCTTCGTCGAGACGGTGCCGCTGCTCGACGACAAGGGCCACATGAGTCCTCAGGACGTCGAGCGCGAGCTCACCGTCGACGTCGCCCTGCGCTGGGGCACCGGCTACGACAACGAGATCCGGTCCTACGTCAACGTGATCGCCACCCCGAAGGGCGGCACCCACGTCGCGGGTTTCGAGGCGGCCCTGACCAAGACCTTCAACGACGCGATGCGTGGCGTGCGGGTGCTCAAGGTGAGCGACGCGGACGTGATCAAGGACGACGTCCTCGAGGGCATGACCGCGATCGTCACGGTCCGGCTGGCCGAGCCGCAGTTCGAGGGCCAGACCAAGGAGGTGCTCGGCACGCCCGCCGCGCGCTCGATCGTGCGCAAGGTCGTCTCGAGCGAGCTCAAGCGGTTCCTGACCTCGACGAAGCGTGCCGAGAAGGCCCAGGCCAGGCTTGTGATGGACAAGGTGGCCGGCGCGGCGAAGACGCGACTCGTCGCGCGACAGCACCGCGACACCCAGCGACGCAAGAACGCGCTGGAGTCCTCGGCCCTCCCCGCCAAGCTCGCCGACTGCCGGTCCAACGACGTGGAGCGCTCGGAGCTGTTCATCGTCGAGGGCGACTCCGCGCTCGGCACGGCGAAGCTCGCGCGCAACTCGGAGTTCCAGGCCCTGCTCCCGATCCGCGGCAAGATCCTGAACGTCCAGAAGGCCCAGGTCGCCGACGTGCTCAAGAACGCCGAGTGCGCCTCGATCATCCAGGTCGTCGGAGCCGGCTCGGGCCGTACCTTCGACCTCGACGCCGCCCGCTACGGCCGGATCATCTTCATGGCCGACGCCGACTCCGACGGTGCCCACATCCGCTGCCTGCTCGCGACGCTGTTCTTCAAGTACATGCCCGATCTCGTCGAAGCGGGCCGGGTCTTCACCGCGGTGCCTCCGTTGCACCGGATCGAGCTGTCCAACCCGAAGAAGGGGATGGAGAAGTACGTCTACACCTACTCCGACCCCGAGCTGCAGCGAAAGCTCGCCGAGCTCACCAAGAAGGGCGTCCGCTGGAAGGACCCCGTCCAGCGCTACAAGGGCCTCGGTGAGATGGACGCCGACCAGCTGGCCGAGACCACCATGGACCCCCGCCACCGCACGCTGCGCAAGCTCACCGTGGACGACGCCGCCGCGGCGGCGGAGGTCTTCGAGCTGCTGATGGGTGCTGACGTGGCACCGCGCAAGGACTTCATCGTGGCCGGTGCCTACGAGGTCGACCAGGACGCCATCGACGCGTGAGGCCCGTGGCCGGCCACCGTCCGTAGCTCGATCCAACCGGTTGGTACGGTCCCGCAATGGACCTCATCGCCGCGTCGTCCGGCCACGGGCGGTCCCACCCGTGACCCTGGCGACCGCGCCGCGGGAGCACGCCGTCGAGCTGCCCGGCCTGACCGCGTCGGTGCTCGAGTGGGGCTCGTCCGATGCCCCGCTGCTGGTCGCCCTCCACGGGTTCCCCGACAGTGCCCGGACGTGGCGGAGGATCGCACCGCTCCTCGCGGACGCAGGCTGGCGGGTGGTCGCGCCGTTCCTGCGCGGCTACGCACCGACCGGCAGCCCGGCCGACGGCGACTTCTCCGTCCTGGCTGCTGCTTGCGATGCGGCCGCCCTGCACGAACGCCTCGGCGGCGACGAGCGGGCGGTCCTCCTCGGGCACGACTGGGGCGCATTGGCTGCCTCCGTACTCGCCGGACGGACGAGCTCGCCGTTCGACCGGTACGTCGCCCTGGCCCTGCCACCGATTGCGTTCATGAACCCGACCCGGGAGACGCTCCCGACCTGGACCCGCGCCGTCCTGCGCCAGCCGGCGCGATCCTGGTACATCGGGTTCAACCAGGTGCCGGGCCTCGCGGAGCGACGCTTCCACTGGCTTGCGCGACGACTGTGGACCGCCTGGTCGCCGGGCTACGACGCGACCGAGGACCTGGAGCTGCTTCGGGCGGCCGTGCCTGACCGAGCGCACGCGAAGGGTGCCGTGTCGTACTACCGGACCCTGGTGCGGCCGGCGTCCCGTGCGCTCGCAGCCGAGCCGCTGCGTCCGATGCTGTACCTGCACGGCGACCGGGACGGCGCCCTCGACCCGCGGTTCTTCGACGTGGTCGCGGCACGCATCAAGGCACCCTCGGCTGCGGCGCTCGTGCCGCGGACCGGCCACTTCCTGCACCTCGAGGACCCGACGACGGTGGCCGGGCACATCCTGGCGTTCCTCGGGTCGCCCGGCGCTGTGGAACATCCGGTCCCCCCGGCAACCGACTCGGAGGACAACTGACATGGGTCGCTTCTCCCTGCCCGACGAGCGTCCGGGCGGCCTCGACTCCCCGGCGACCGTCACGCTCATCAAGTACATGGCGAGGGCCCAGGTCCGCGCCTTCAAGCTCACGAACGGGCGCGTCGGGTGCAACTGGCGGATCGGTGCCGGCTTCAGGAAGCCCGTGCCGACGCTGCTGCTCGAGCACGTCGGCCGGAAGTCCGGCAAGCAGTTCACCACCCCGTTGCTCTACCTCCGGGACGGAGCGAACCTGGTGGTCGTCGCCTCCCAGGGTGGGCTGCCGAACAACCCGCAGTGGTTCCCGAACCTGGTGGCCAGCCCGGACACACGGGTCCACCTCCGCAAGGAGCGGGGACGCCCGGTCACGGCTCGCGTTGCTTCCGGCGAAGAACGTGCGGCGCTGTGGCCCAGGCTCGTGGACCTGTACGCCGACTTCGCCAAGTACGCCGAGTGGACCGACCGCGAGATCCCCGTCGTGGTCCTCGAACCCCGCTAGCGAGAGCGCGAGCCGGCACTCCGGTGAACGGCGCCGGGTGCTGGACAACGGCGCGCGCGACCGCTTTGCTGTGACGCGGGTCACACGCGTGACCGTGCGGGAGGGATGACCGCAAGGAGACAAGCTCGGATGAGGCCACGTCGCACCACCTGGATCGGAGGCCTCGCCGTTGCGGCGATCGCCCTCGTCACGCAGCTGTTCATCGCACCCGCGCTCGCGGCCGGACCGTCGTACGTCGCTCTCGGTGACTCCTACTCCTCAGGAGTCGGCACCCGCACCTACATCAGCGACGGGACGTCGTGCCAGCGCTCCACCTATGCCTATCCCTACCTGATCTCGCAGTCACGCGGCTACGCGCTCAGCTTCCAGGCCTGCTCCGGCGCGAAGGTCTCCGACGTGACCAGCAAGCAGCTCGGCGCCCTGTCGACCGGGACGGCGTACGTCACCTTGTCGGTCGGCGGCAACGATGCCGGGTTCTCCTCGGTGATCACCGAGTGTGCGCAGCCCGGCTGGATGAGCAACTGCGACGGTGCGGTCAACACGGCGCAGAGCTACATCAACAACACGCTGCCCGGGTCGCTGTCGACGCTCTACGCCAGCATCAGGTCCAAGGCACCGAACGCGAAGGTCGTCATCGTCGGCTACCCGCACGTCTTCAACGGTGAGGACTGCAACGCGGCCACCTGGTTCAGCCCGAGCGAGGAGACCCGGCTCAACCAGACCGCCGACCTGCTCAACTCCAAGCTGGCCGCGGCAGCATCGGCAAAGGGCTTCGGCTTCGCGAACCCGACCAGCCGCTTCATCGGACACGCGGTCTGCGACAGCGTCGAGTGGCTCAACGGGCTCTCCAACCCCATCTCGGAGAGCTACCACCCGAACCGCACCGGCCAGTCGTCCGGCTACACCCCGCTCGTCAGCGGTCTGCTCTGACGCAACGACGCCGGCCTGCTCAGACCAGCTGGTCGAGCAGGCCGGTGTCGACGTCGTAGAGGAAGCCGCCCACCTTGGTCTCAGCCGGGATCAACGGGTGCGACCGCACCTTGCGCACGTCCTGCTCGAGAGCAGCCCGCTGGTCGGTGACGACGTGGAACGGTTGCCAGGTCGCGTCCTGCCCCGCCGATGCGCTGATGCGCTCCTGCAGCTCGAGCTCCGTGCTCGAGGTCATCGCGCACCGGGTGTGCGGCACGACGAGGATGCGGCCGACGTTGAGGAGGTGCACCCCGAGCACCAGCGCCTCGAGGGCCTGCTCGGTCACCCGGCCACCGGGGTTGCGGAAGATCTTCGCGTCGCCGGCCTTCAGCCCGAGCATGCCGAGCGGGTCGATGCGCGAGTCCATGCAGGTGACCACCGCGATGCCTGCGTGAGCCACCCCGTCGAACCCGGCCAGCCCGAAGTCCCGGGCGAAGTCGCGGTTGGCGGCAAGGAGATCATCGAAGTCGGCGCTCACCCGGCAGAGGGTAGTGCAGCGCCCGGACCGCGCGCCGTGACCTCGAGCACAGCCGCGTCGGGCTGACCAGCCCGACCGGTGGACCGGCGCAGGCGGTCAGTTCGGCAGGGGTAGCAGGCTCACGGCGTACCTGGTCACCGGCTTGCTCGCCTTCCCGCAGGACTCCGGCCGCTCGCCGTCTTCGTACGCCGTGACGCTGACCTGCCAGCGCCGTCCGTCGCGGTGCGACACCAGCCAGTCGGGGTCGGCGCCGGAGACGTCGAGATCGTCGAGGCCGGTGATGGCGAGCTCGCGGCGCACGTGGTCCTCGGCGACCTGTGCGGTGCCGGACCACACCGAACGTCCCCGGTAGCCGCGGATCTCGAGGTCACCCGCGGTCTCCGCAGCCAGCAACGGCGCTGCGTCGAGCACCCGGCCGTGGAGCGAGCCCGAGGGCAGCAGCGCCGTGGTCGGGGCGAAGCGGTGCCCGGAGGTGTGGGTGGCCTCCCACACGCGCCCCGGGAAGCGCGCGGACGCCGCCACCGCGATCGGCCGTCCGAGGCGGGCGCAGCAGGTGTCGCGGGTGCCGTTGGTGCACACGAGGAGCTGCGGGGCGGCCGGCACCAGGCTCGGCAGGGAGGCGATGACCGCCTCCCGGTCGCCGGCTGCGACCGCCGCGAAGTCGAGCGCGAGCACCTCTGCGGGGGAGTCGACCCGAGCCTCGAGCAGCCAGGTCGCGCCGGGGCGTGAGTGCGCGACGAAGACCTGTCTGGCGGTGGCGACGCGAGCATCGGCATGGCGTCCTGGCCGCCGGATCAGGGTCGGCCGGATGTCGTTCGCCGCGGCGACGGCCTCGATCGCAGCGCCCAGCTCCGGGTCGAGGTGGGACGACGTCCAGGCCTTCGGCCCCCACGGACCGTTCTGCTCGAGGCAGAGCCAGCCGGCCGCCGTGGGCGCGCTGCCGGCGAGTGTCTCGCCGGCAGCCACCGAGGAGGCACTGCAGGGCAGCTCCATCAGGCACCCGCCGTGAGGACCAGCGCGGCCGAGCTGCCGCGCGTAGCAGCCCCGCGGAAGAGCACGGCAGCCACGACGCCCGCGACCAGCGCGCACCCGGCGGCTCCGGCGAAGATCGCGTGCAGCTGCTCGACGCCCGCGCCCCGCAGGAGGTCGTCGTAGGCGTCGCACCGCGTGTGCCCGTGGCACACGGCGCTGGGGGAGGGGAAGTCGGCCGAGACGGCGTAGTAGCGCCGAAGGCCGATCGTGGTGAGTGCGGAGATGCCCACCAGCATGCCGACCATGCGACTCACGACCAGCAGGGCGCTGGTCACGCCGTGCGCTGCGGCGTCCGTGCTGGCCAACAGCGCGGCGTTCACGGGCGCCAGTGCGAGGCCGAAGCCGAGGCCGGTCAGCGCGAGCACGGCGCCGGACGACAGGTGGTGGTGCAGCTGGTCGGCGTCCCAGCCGCTCATGGTCCAGAAGCCGGCAGCCGCACAGCCCATGCCGATCGCGGCGACGGCGCCGGACGGGACGCTCCTGGTCAGGTAGCCGCCGGCGAGCGCGCCCACCGGCAGGGCCACGAGAAGCTCGACGAGGACGAGCGCCGCCTTGATCTGCGAGTCGCCGTAGATGCTGACCCGGGCGAAGATCGGCACGTCCACGAGGGCGGCGATCAGCGCCGAGCCGACGAAGAAGCTGACCACCAGGGAGGCCCATGCCGGACGCCGCGCGAACGACCCGCGCGGGACAAGGGGCGCTGCTGCGCGCCGCTGGCGGATCACGAAGAGCACTCCCGCGACGACCGAGACGGCGAGGGCCCACGGTCCGGCGGCGGAGAACACCTGGACCTCCGGGTCGGCGGTCGCGAACGCGACGATGACGCCGCCGAGCGCGATCGCCAGGAGCACCGCGCCCGCGAGGTCGGCGCGACGTACGGTGGCCCACCAGTCCCGGACGTCGAAGAACGGTCGCGGCGCGAGGACGAGCCAGCCGGCGAGGGCCAGGCCCAGGCCGATGGCGAGCAGCCCGATCGGCGACCACCAGATCGAGGTTGCACCGCCGAACGGCACGAACGGTCGGCCCCAGCGCACCGAGGTCACCAGTGCGTGCGGCTGGCGCATCACCAGGAGGAGGGCCGTGAGCCCGAGGGCGAGGAGGGCGAGGCCGACGACGTCCGGTCTGCGCGCGGGCGCGGGAGGTCTCGACTGATCGGGTCTCGACTGATCGGGTCTCGACTGATCGCTCGCTTCGCTCGCTGCTCGACCACCGTCTCCGAGGTCTGCTCGACCACCGTCTCCGAGGTCCGCTCGACCACCGTCGGCTCGACCACCGTCGGCGACGTCTGCTCGACCACCCCTCGAGGAGCCCAGGGCGGCAATGGCCGCCGCGAGGACGAGGCCGACGGCGAGGTTGATCCAGAAGATGTCCCGCCAGTCGCCGAAGGCGAGCACGACGGCCCCGTAGAGCGGGCCGAGGACGCTGCCCAGCTCCTGGACGGCTCCGACGATCCCGAGTGGCACGCCGCGGCGCTCGGCGGGGTAGATGTCCGCGACCAGCGCCAGCGTGACGGGCACGAGTCCGCCGCCCCCGACGCCCTGGAGGAACCGGCCGACCACCAGGCTGGGCAGGTCGTACGCCGCCGCGGTGACCAGCGAGCCGAGCGCGAAGACGAGCAGCGAGACCACCAGCACGGGCAACCGCCCGCGCAGGTCGGCGATCCGGCCGATCAGCGGCAGCATCGCGACGTATCCGAGCAGGAAGCCGCTGATGATCGGTGCCGCGCGCTGCAGCTCCTCGCCGCTCAGGCCCGCCGAGGCCATCATGTCCGGCAGCGACAGCACGACCACGTAGGTGTCGGCCGCGGCGAACGCGACCGCGATGGCGGCGAGGGCGAGCAGCGCCCGCGCGCCGCCGACCGGTGCGGACCGGGTCACGGCGCGCTGATCTTCACGCTCTTGTCGTAGTCGTCGAAGGAGATCGTGTAAGTCTCGTCGCCACCGCCGGAGAAGAACTCACCGGTGATCTCGAGCGTCACCAGCCGGTCGTCCTGGTCGAGGCCCATGACCGTCTTGTAGGTGCCCGAGTCGTCCGCACTGGGGATGATCGGCGCGACGTACGAGCCGCTGAGGGTGCCGGAGTAGCGGGTCACGACCTGCTTGCCCTCGCGCGCGGTGCCGGCCTCCTTGACGTCCGCGATCTTCAGCAGGAGGCCCGAGATGCCCTTGGACGTGTCGGCGAACTCGGCGGGGTCGGGTGCGCCGTACTCGGCGGGGTCGATGGTGGCGTACTTCGGGGTGAGCGGCAGCTTGGCGTAGACCTTGCCGTCCACCGCGACGATCGGCACGTCGGCGGTGAACCCGCTCAGCACCACCTTGACCTTGCCGTCGAAGGCGGGCTGGTGGGTCAAGGTGCCGTCGGCGCCGAGCACGGCGTCGCCGCTGGTCGGCCTGGACGTGGTCGCCAGGACGAGGTGGACGCTGGCAGCGTCGTCGAAGTGCTTCTTCGCCACGGCGAGCACCTTCGTCGCGTCGGCGCCCTTGGGTGCGTCGGCCTTGCTCCCGCCACCGCAGCCGGCCAGCGCCGAGAGCAGCGCAACGGCGACGGCGATCCCGGCGCCGGCTCTGGACGCCCGGCGTCGGTCAGCGGTCATGGGCCAAGCCTGCCATGCGGCCGACCGGACCCGAGCAGGCGACGACGGGCTGGCTCCCCGGGGTCCCCGAGCCGTCGCGCCGGCCGATCGGCTCGGGCAGGTCGACGGGTGTGCCGCTCGCGGCGGCCGCGAACGCCGGCGCGGGTCCGGCCCACGCGAACACCAAGGTGTCCTCGCCCTTGAGGAAGCGGTGGCATCGCACACCGCCGGTGGCGCGGCCCTTGCCGGGATACTCGGAGAACGGTGTCACCTTGACCGAGCCCGGCTCGGTGCCGGGCAGGGCCGAGCCGGCACCCGAGATTGTCACCACGACGGCGTCGTCGGGTACGAGCGCGCCGAACCAGGCCGCCGACGCGCCTGGCGCCAGCTTGACCCCGGCGATGCCGCCGCCGGACCGGCCCTGCGGACGCACCCCTCCAGCACCGAAGTGCAGCAGCTGGGCGTCGTCGGTGATGAAGCAGAGCTCCTCGTCGCCGGTGCCGAGCTCCACCGCTCCGACGACCGAGTCGCCGTCCTTGAGCGCGATGACGTCCCACTCGTCGCGGTTCGAGAGGTACTCCGGGTGGACCCGCTTGACCACGCCCTGCGCGGTGCCGAGGGCGAGGCCCGGGGAGTCGCCCCCGCCGGGGGAGCCCGGGAAGGTGGTCAGGGCCAGGACTCTCTCCCCGGGCTCCAGCAGCAGCAGCTCGCCGACCGGCGCACCGCCCTGGAGGTTCGGATGAGTCGCGGTCGACGGCAGCGCGGGCAGGTCGAGCACCCCGAGCTTGCGGACCCGTCCCGCCGAGGTCACCGCGCCGATCTCGCCTCGCGCCGTGGAGCGCACGGCGGACACGATCACGTCGTGGCGCACCCGTCCGCCGCCCTCACCCGGCACCTCCACGTCCGAGGTGCGCGCGAGGAGTCCGCTGGAGGAGAGGTACACGAAGCACGGGTCGTCGGCGACCTCCAGCGGAGTCGCGGTGGTGGTGGTCGCCACGCCCGACGACTCGAGCAGCACCGTGCGACGCGGCGTGCCGTAGGTCCTGGCGACGTCGGCGAGCTCGTCGGAGACGACCGAGCGGAGCCGGTCCTCGTCGGCGAGGATCTCGTCGAGCTCGGCGATCGTCGCGAGCAGCTCCTCGCGCTCCTTGTCGAGCTCGAGCTTGGAGAACTTCGTCAACCGGCGCAGCGGCATGTCCAGGATGTAGTTGGCCTGGATCTCGGTGAGGTCGAAGACCCCCATCAGCCGCTCGCGGGCCTGCTCGGCGTTGTCGCTGGCCCGGATGAGCTGGATGACCTCGTCGATGTCGAGGATCGCCAGCAGCAGGCCCTCGACGAGATGCAGCCGGTCGGCCGCCTTGCCGCGGAGATGCGTGGAGCGACGGCGTACGACGTCGAAGCGGTGGCGCAGGAAGATCTCGAGCATCTCCTTGAGGCCGAGCGTGCGCGGCTGTCCGTCGACCAGTGCGACCGCGTTGATGCCGAAGGAGTCCTCCATCGGGGTGCTCCGGTAGAGCTGCTCGAGGATCGCCTCGGGATGGAAGCCGTTCTTCACCTCGATGACCAGCTGCAGCCCCTTCGCCCGGTCCGTGAGGTCCTTGACGTCCGCGATGCCCTGCAGCTTCTTGGCCTGCACGAGCTTCTTGATCGCCTCGATGACCCGCTCGGTGCCGACGCCGTACGGCAGCTCGGTCACCACGATGCCCTTGCGCCGGGGGGTGACGGACTCGATCCTGGCCGTGGCGCGCATCTTGAACGACCCGCGGCCGCTCTCGTAGGCGTCGCGGATGCCGTCCAGCCCGATGATCTTCCCGCCGGTCGGCAGGTCCGGCCCGGGGACGAACCTCATCAGTGCATCGAGGTCGGCGCCGGGGTGCTTGACGAGGTGCCGGAGCGCCTGCACGACCTCGACGAGGTTGTGCGGCGCCATGTTGGTGGCCATGCCGACGGCGATGCCGGATGCCCCGTTGACGACCAGGTGGGGGATCGCCGCCGGCAGCACGGCGGGCTCGATCTCCCGGCCGTCGTAGTTGGCGCGGAAGTCGACGGTGTCCTTGTCGAGGTCGGCCGTCATCGCAAGCGCGGCCGGCGCCATCCGGCACTCGGTGTAGCGCATCGCCGCCGGGGGATCGTCGGGAGACCCGAAGTTCCCATGGCCGTCGACGGTCGGCACCCGCAACGACCAGGCCTGCGCCTGGCGGACCAGCGCGTCGTAGATCGCGGTGTCGCCGTGCGGGTGGAACCGGCCCATGACCTCGCCCACGACCCGCGACGACTTCACGTGGCCGCGGTCGGGTCGCAGCCCCATGTCGTACATCGCGTAGAGGATCCGGCGCTGCACCGGCTTGAGGCCGTCGCGCGCGTCCGGCAGCGCCCGGGAGTAGATGACGGAGTAGGCGTACTCGAGGTAGCTCGCGCGCATCTCGTCGCCCACGTCGATGTCGAGGATGCGCTCTTCGAAGTCGTCGGGGACAGGAGCGGTACGGCGGGCCATGGGCGCATTCTCGCAACCGGGACGGACGTTCCCGGTGCGGGGCACGCCGCTTTCTCCGCCGCCCGTGCTCAACCGGGCGGTTGACAAGTGGCGGAGGCCCGGGCAAGGTGGTACGCAACCAGGTGGTTGACAAAGATCCAGGAGGTTCCCATGGCCACGGTCGTCACGCACGCAGTTGCCTCGCTCGACGGCTTCATCGCTCGACCGGACGACAGCGTCGGTCCGCTCTTCGACTGGTACGAGAACGGCGACACCGACCTCGTCGGCGGGGGCGGACGCTGGACCTTCCACGTCTCGCGGGCGTCCGCCGAGTACAGCCAGCCGTGGTGGGACTCGTGCCGGGCCCTGGTGATGGGCCGCCACCTGTTCGACACCACGAACGGCTGGAACGGCGTCCCGTCCGTGGGCGAGCGCGTCTTCGTGGTCACCCACGAGGCGCCGACGGACTGGGTCCCGAGCGAGACCCTGAGCGCCGAGGAGGCTCCGTTCACCTTCGTGACGACCGGTGTCGCCGACGCGGTCGCCCAGGCACGCGAGCTGGCCGGCGACGGCGTGGTCGCCGTCTGTGCGGGCGACGTCGGCGGGCAGGCGGTGGCGGCCGGGCTCGTCGACGAGGTCGCGATCGACATCGCACCGGTCCTGTTGGGACGCGGCAAGCGCTACTTCGGCGCCGCCGACCTCCCGGAGGGCCTCCTCGAGGACCCGGCGGTGGTCGAGGGCGACAGGGTGCTCCACCTGCGTTACCGGGTACGCCGCTGAGCGCACCGGACCGCCACGCTCAGGTCATCCGACGTCACCCGGGACCGGTACATTTCACGGGTGACCGCAGCCGAATCGACGTCGAGTGTGGAACGGGGCTATCCCGCGCACTGGGAGGCCGACGTCGTGCTCCGCGACGGGCGCACCGCACACCTGCGGCCGATCACGCCCGACGACGCCGAGGGCCTGGTCGCGTTCTACGCCGAGGTCTCGGCCCAGTCGAAGTACTTCCGCTTCTTCGCCCCGATGCCGTACCTCTCGGACAAGGACGTCCGCCGGTTCACCCACGTCGACCACCACGAGCGAGTGGCGTTCGTGCTGACCGTCGCGGAGCGGATCATCGCCGTGGGCCGCTACGAGCAGACGTCGCCCGGCGAGGCCGAGGTCGCGTTCCTCGTCCAGGACGCCCACCAGGGCCGCGGGATCGGGCAGCTGCTGCTCGAACACCTCGCCCAGGCCGCTCGCGAGCGCGACATCCACCACTTCGTCGCGGAGGTGCTGCCCGACAACCAGCGGATGCTGCAGGTGTTCCACGAGGCCGGCTACCAGGTCAAGGACGGCTGGGACGAGGGCACCATGCACCTCGAGCTCGACATCGACCCGACCGACACCTCCGTGGGCGTGATGTCGGCCCGCGAGCACCGGGCCGAGGCAGCCTCGATCGACGCATTCCTCAGTGCCCGGAGCGTCGCGGTGATCGGAGCGTCCCGTCGCTCGGACACGATCGGCGCCGCACTGGTGCGCAACCTCGTGCTCGGCGACTACGCCGGCCGCGTCTACGTCGTGAACCCCGCCGCAGACGCGGTGGCCGGCATGCCGTCGTACGCACGCGTCGGTGACATCCCCGGCGACGTCGACGTCGCGATCGTGGCGGTGCCCGCCGAGGCCGTGCAGGACGTCGTGCTCGACTGCGCGGCGAAGGGCGTGCACGGCCTGATCGTGATCTCCTCGGGCTTCGCCGAGACCGGTGAGGAGGGCCGGCAGCGACAGCGCCGGCTGGTCGGGCTGGCCCGCTCCTATGGGCTGCGGCTGATCGGCCCGAACGCGCTGGGCGTGATCAACACGGCCGTCGACATCTCGCTCAACGCCTCGCTCTCGCCGGTGATGCCCCCGCGTGGGCGCGCCGGGTTCTTCTGCCAGTCCGGCGCGCTCGGGTCGGCGATCCTCGAGAAGGTGCGCGGCCGTGGCCTGGGCCTGTCGACCTTCGTGAGTGCCGGCAACCGGGCCGACGTCTCGGGCAACGACCTCCTCCAGTACTGGGAGGAGGACGAGACCACCGAGGTCGTCCTGCTCTACCTCGAGTCGATCGGCAACCCACGCAAGTTCTCACGGATCGCCCGGCGCGTCTCGCGCAGCAAGCCGGTGATCGCAGTGCGTTCGGGCCGGACCACCCAGGGGGTGCCGATGGGGCACGCGGTCCGCTCGATCGAGGCGCCGCAGGCAGCCGTCGACGCGATGTTCCGGCAGGCCGGAGTGATCCAGGTCGACACGCTCGACGAGATGTTCGACGTGGCCCAGCTGCTGGCCCACCAGCCATTGCCGGCGGGCTCACGGGTCGCGGTCGTCGGCAACTCCGACGCGCTCGGCCTGCTGGCCGCCGACGCCGCCGCGGCGAGCGGGCTGTCCGTGACCCGCTCCGTCGCGCTCGGTGCCGAGGCCACCGCCGAGGACTTCGAGGACGCACTCGACGCGGTGATCGACGACCCCGAGGTCGACGGCGTCGTCGCGATCTACATCCCGCCGCTCAACGCCGGCGGGGCCGAGGTCGCGAACGCGCTCGCCGCCGTCGCCGAGCAGGCCGACAAGCCGATGGTCTCCAGCTTCCTCGGCCGCGAGGGCGTGCCCGAGCTGCTTCGGGTGCCCGACCTCTCCGGCAGCACGGCGGGACGGGGCTCGGTGCCGTCGTACCCGGCGGTCGAGCAGGCCGTCCGTGCCCTCGCCCGGGTGGTCGACTACGCCGCGTGGCTCGACCGCCAGCCCGACGACGAGGAGGTGCTGACCGGGCTCGACCACGACGCCGCGGCGAGGATGCTCGTGGAGATCCTGATCGGCGCTCCCGACGGGCGCGACCTGACCTTCGAGGAGTGCCAGCGACTGCTCGGCCACTACGGCGTCAACCTGTGGGACCGGATCGCCGTCTCCAGTGCCGAGGAGGCCGTCGCCGCCGCCGAGCAGCTCGGCTGGGACGTCGTGCTCAAGGCGACCGCGGAGCCACTGCGGCAACGCCCTGACCTGGCCCACGTCTGGCGCAACATCGAGGACGCCGACGAGATGCGGCACGCCTACCACCAGCTCTCGAGCATCGTCACCTCGGTCGAGGACGCCGCGTACGTCGTGCAGCGGACCGCGCCGCCCGGCGTACCGGTGCGCATCGACGGGCTCGAGGACCCGCTGTTCGGCCCCGCGGTGTCCTTCTCGATCTCCGGGGCGATCACCGAGCTCGTCGGCGACAAGGCCTACCTGATCCCGCCGATCACCGGGCTCGACGCCTATGAGGCGGTGCGCTCGATCAAGGCCGCGCCGTTGCTCTTCGGCCACCGGGGCAGCGACGGGGTCGACGCCGCCGCCATCGAGGACCTGTTCCGGCGGGTGGCGCACCTCAAGCACGACCTGCAGCAGGTCTGCGCGATCGACCTGAGCCTGGTCCACGCGACGGCCGACGGGGTGAAGGTGCTCGATGCGGAGATCAAGGTCGCGCCGGTGGTCGACCCGCGGTCCGACTGGTTCACCCGTCGGCTCAACGTGCACCCGGGGGACACGCTCCACGACTGACCGCGGGTGCGTGACAGACTGGCGATCATGCGTGTGACGTCCGAGGATCAGTCGGCAGAGCTCGGTGCCGCGATCGAGCAGACCGGCTACTACCCGGCCGTCGTCCGCGAAGGCGTCCAGGCATCGGTGGCCGGCGAGCGGGTCGTCTCGTTCCTGGTCCACCACGAGCCGACGATCGACCGCGACGAGGTCCGGCGGCACATCACCGTGGTCGTGCTCACGCCGACGCGCCTGATCCTGTGCCACACCGATGAGCACGCCCCTGACGACCTCCTGCCGATGCCCTACACGTCGACCTCGACCGAGGCGATCAAGCTCGACCAGGTGCGCTCGGTGGTCGTGAACCGGATGGTCGCCAACCCCGCCGAGGTGACCACGACGCCCGTCCCGGCGCCGGCGGAGGCCGTGGTGACGATCGGCTGGGGCGGCATCAACCGGATCGACCTCGAGCCGGCGGACTGCTCGGACCCGCAGTGCGAGGCCGACCACGGCTACACCGGCGTGCTGGCGTCCGACGACTTCTCCTTGCGACTGAGCTCCGCCGCGGACGGGCAGGCCGCCGTCGATCGGCTGCTCGCCTTCGCCGAGACCCTGTCGGCGAGCACGCAGGGGTGAGCGCGCAGGGGCCGGACGAGACGTTCGTCGAGCCGGCGTACGGGGGCCGCACGCTGGGTGACGTGCTGCCCGCGGTCGCCACGGCTCTCGGCGTCGACGTCGGCTTCCATGCGACCTCGCTGGAGCTGCCACCGGCGCGGCGCTACGTGATCTTCCTCGTCGACGGGCTCGGACACCGGCTGCTCGCCGCTCACCCCGAGCAGGCTCCGTTCCTCCACGCCCTGCTCCGCGAGCCGGGGCTCGCCGGCGTCCCGTCCACGACGGCGACGAGCATCACCTCGCTCGGCACGGCCCTGACCCCCGGCCAGCACGGCCTGGTCGGCTACACCTCCCGCATCCCGGGCACCGACCGGTTGCTGAACGCACTGATGTGGGACAAGCAGGTCGACCCCCTGGAGTGGCAGCCGAACGACAGCGGCTTCGCACAGCTGCGCGCAGCCGGGGTGCAGGCGACCGTCGTGAGCAAGCGCGAGTTCGTCGACACGGGCCTGACTCTCTGCGGGTTCCGCGGCTCGGACTTCGTCGGCGGCGACAAGGTGGGCGAGCGCATCGCCGGCGTGGTGGCGGCCTCTGCAGAGGACCCGAGCGTCACCTACGTCTACGACGGCGACCTCGACTGGACCGGTCACCGGTACGGCGTCGACTCGCCGCAGTGGCGGGCCCAGCTCGCCGCGATCGACGCGAGTGCCGAGCAGCTGCGCGAGGCGCTCGATCCGGGCGTACGGCTGGTGGTGATCGCCGACCACGGCATGGTCGACAGTCCGGCGGACAACCGCACGGACGTCGACAAGCACCTCGAGCTGCGCGACGGGGTGCGGCTCTTCGGCGGCGAGGCGAGGTTCCGGCACCTCTACTGCACGAGCGGTGCCGTCGAGGACGTGATGGCGACCTGGCGGGAGCGCCTGGGCCAGCACGCCGACGTGCTGAGCCGCGACGAGGCGATCGCGCGGGGCTGGTTCGGACCCGTCGTACCCCAGGTCCGGCCGCGGCTGGGTGATGTGGTGGTCGCGGCGCGCGGTGACCATGCCGTCGTCAGCACCGCGGACTTCCCCTACGAGAACATGCTGGTCGGCCTGCACGGCTCGCTCACGGCCGTCGAGATGGAGATCCCGATCCTGGTCTGCTGAGCGGTCAATGGCCCGTCCGGGTCATGTCGCCCACGGCTCTCCCGCGACGACTCTGGAGCATCCAGGGTCAGGAGGGCTCATGAGGCGCGTGGCGTGCTTGCTGGTGGTCACACTCGGATTGGCTGCGCTGTGGACACCGGTGGCCGCCACACCGAGCTTCGTCGCGAGCCAGCCGGTGTCGACCGGCTCGCTGTCGACCGAGATGCATGCCGCCATCGGGTCGGGCGGCGTCGTGGCCGTGGTGTTCATGACCGCCGACTATGCCGTCAGGGTGTCGGTGCGCCGACCGGGCACAGCGTGGGCCCAGGGGATCGAGGTGAGCCCAGCCGACGCCACGTCGCCCTACGACATGGACGCCACTGTTGCCCAGGACGGCAGCCTCACCGTTGCGTGGCGTCGGTTGAACACCGTCTTCGCACGGTCGATGTCGTCGTCCGGCGTCTGGTCGCCGGTCGTGCCGCTCAGCGAGGGTGTCCAGACTCCGTTCCACGCCGTCGTCGCGGGGAACGACAACGGCGACGTCGCCGTGGCCTGGCAGGAGGGCTTCACCTCGAAGGTCTTGTTGCGGGTACGTCGCGGGGGCTCGTGGTCGAGCATCGTCACCGTGTCGAGCCAGGCCGGCACGCCCAACACGGCCGGTTCCGCACCTGAGGTCGTCGTCGATCCCCTTGGTGGCGTCGTCGTCGAGTACCTGCAGCAGAACGGGTCGACGGCCGAGTGGTGGTCGATGCTGCGAGAGCTCCCGCCGGGCAGCACCACGCTCGGCGCCGTGCAGGATCCGAGTGCGAACCCGGTCACGCCGCCGACGAGCCTCGATCGGTACGGCCCCGTGCGCATCGCAGGCGACTCCCAGGGCCACGTCGCCCTGGCGATCAGGGACGCGACGGGTGCGGTGTGGGAGGACTACTGGGACCGCGTCGACCCGCCCGAGGGTGCGATCTCGAACAGCCACGGTTCCGAAGCGGTGCCGGGCTTCTTCGGTCGGGGCCGGCCGTACGTGGCGGTCCTCGAGGGAAGCGTCGGCTCCCGCGACGTCGTCGTCTACGACCGGGACGACTCCTCGATCTGGCCGACCAGCACCCCCGTGTGGACCGGCGCCGACGTGGACCAGCTCAGCACCGCGTGGGACGAGCACGGTCGCGTCCTCCTCGCGATGAAGGAGACGGCAACCGCCCCGGGACCCTACGTGAGCACGATCGTCCGAGAAGGCGGTGTGTGGGGAGGGACCGTACGTCAGCACGACCACGCCTTCGACGTCTGGGACGCCGCCATGAACCCTGCCGGTGACGGCCTGGTCGCGTGGTACAGCATCCTCGCCCCCGCGACGATCTGGGCAGCACCCTTCGACGCGTCCGGACCGTCCGCGACGCTCGACGGCCTGCCGACCTGGTCGCTCGCGGCGATCGCGCCCCTGCACTGGACGGCACTCGACACCTGGTCGACGACCGTCACCTCGACGGTGCGGCGTACCGGCTCACCGGGCGGTGCGTGGTCGGACGTCCTCACCACGAGCGGCTCCTCGACGTCGCAGCAGCTCGCACGGGGCACGACCGCCTGCTTCGCCGTCCGGGCCACCGATCCGTCCGCCAACACCGGCGCCTGGTCCGCGACGCAGTGCACGGCGGCCCCGCTGGACGACCGGTCGCTGTCGGGCAAGAAGAGGTGGCGCAAGCTCAACGGGTCCGGCTTCTACGCGGGCACGGCCCTGAAGTCCACGGCACAGGGTCGGGTGCTGACCTACTCCGCGACCGGCAAGCAGCTCGCGCTGGTGGCGTCGCGCTGCGGCGCCTGCGGAGCGGTCAAGGTGCTCGTGAACGGCGTCCTGGTACGCCGGGTCAGCCTGAAGGGCGCCGCGGCCAACCGCGTGGTGTTCGCGATCAAGGCCTATCCGTCGGCGCGCGCGTTGAAGGTGAAGGTCGTGACCACGTCGGGCAAGAAGGTGGTGATCGACGGACTCGGGATCAGTCAGTCCTGACTCACTGGAACGGGAGCGGCTCGCTGACCATCGAGACGGCACGCGCCCGCGCAGCGGTCATCCGGCGGCGGTGGTGCTGGCGGCAGAGGACCTCGTAGGCGATCTCCGCCGGCTCGTGGTCCGCGTCGTCGACGTCACCGACGACGATCACCTCGCCCTCGGTGACCATCTCTCCGTTCTCGGTCCGGGCGTTGTGGGTGGCCCGCTTGCCGCACCAGCACAGGGCCTCCACCTGGAGGACCTGGGTGCGGTCGGCGAGCTCGACCAGCCGACGGGAGCCGGGGAAGAGCTCGGTGCGGAAGTCGCTGAGGATCCCGAACGCGAACACGTCGATCTGCAGCTCGTCGACGATCCGGGCGAGCTGGTCGACCTGCTGCGGCTGGTAGAACTGCGCCTCGTCGCAGATCAGGTAGTCGATCCGCGCCCCGTGGGTGAGCGCGTCGACGACGTACCGCCAGAAGTCGAAGCCGTCGGCCACCTCGAGGGCCTCGTGCTCGAGGCCGAGCCGTGAGGAGAGGATCGCCTCGCCGGCGCGGTCGTGGGTGGTGAAGATCCGGCCGACGCGGCCACGGGCGGCGTGGTTGTGGTTCGTCTGCAGCGCCAGCGTGCTCTTCCCGGAGTCCATCGTGCCGGTGAAGAATTGGAGTTCGGCCATCGGGGAGGATCATGCCATGACCGATCCCCTCGTCTCCGCCGCCGAGCTGCTCGATCTCGCCGGCGGCGTGACGATCCTCGACGTGCGCTACCAGATGGGTGGGCCGGGCGGTCCCGGCGAGTTCGCAGCGGGCCACCTCCCCCGAGCGGCGTACGTCGACCTCGACTCAGCCCTCGCCGCCGCGCCCGGTCCGCGTGGTCGGCACCCGCTCCCGGACCTGTCCGTCTTCGAGGCGGCGATGCGCGCGGCCGGCGTCAGCAACGATCGACCGGTCGTGGTCTACGACGACTGGGGCGGCCGGGCGGCGGCGCGGGCGTGGTGGCTGCTGCGCTTCCACGGGCATCGCGACGTGCGCGTCCTCGACGGTGGCTGGTCGGCCTGGCAGCGCGCCGGCGGTGGCGTCGAGACAACCACGGTCGCCGCGGCTCCCGGTTCGTTCACTGCGGACCCGGGCCACCTGCCGGTGCTCGAGATCGACGACGTGCTCGGCTTCGCCGCGAAGCACACGCTGGTCGATGCGCGCGCCCCTGAGCGGTTCCGCGGCGAGGTGGAGCCGGTCGACCCGGTGGCCGGGCACATCCCGGGCGCGGTCAACGTCCCGACGGGAGCCAACCTCCGCGAGGACGGCACGTTCCGGAGCGCCGAGGAGCTGCGCACGGTCTACGGCGCCGTGCTCGCCGACGAGGGCGGCGAGGTCGCGACGTACTGCGGCTCGGGCGTCACGGCCGCGCACGACGTCCTCGCGCTCGCGGTGGCAGGGATCGACGCGGCGCTCTACCCGGGCTCGTGGAGCGAGTGGGTGGCTGACCCCAGCCGACCGGTCGAGAAGAGCTGACGTCAGCCGAGCGGTCCGCCGAGGTGGTCGCGGGGAATCACCAGTGGACGCCCTTGAGCACGCGCGCCATCATCGCCTGCTCGTTGGTCGGGGTCGCGGGCTGCTCCCCTCGGGCGGCCGCCGAGTCCGGGAAGATCTGGTAGGCCAGGTGCAGCACCCGGAACGCAGCCTTCGGGGCGAGCGTGTGGGCCAGCGCCCCGAGGTTGCCGGTGAGCGTGTTGATCTCGTGCGGCTTGTCGACGAGCGCCGTGACGACCTTGGCCGCCGCCTGGGCGGGGCTGATCGTCGGGAACCGGTCGTACATCCGGGTCGGCGCGATCATCGGCGTGCGGACGAGCGGCATGTGGATGCTCGTGAAGGAGACGCCGTCGCCGACCAGCTCGCTGGAGACCACGTTGCTCCACGCGTCGAGGGCGGCCTTGGACGCGACGTACGCGCTGAACCGCGGCGGGTTGGTGAGGACGCCGATTGACGAGATGTTCACGACGTGGCCCGACTTCTGCGCCCGCATCTTCGGCAGCAGGCCCATCACCAGCCGGATCGCGCCGTAGTAGTTGAGCTGCATGGTCCGCTCGAAGTCGTGGAAGCGGTCCTCGCTGAGCTTCAGCGAACGGCGGATCGAGCGACCGGCGTTGTTGATCACGAAGTCGATCCGCTCGAAGTCGCCGCTGAGCTGCTCGGTGAGCGCGTCGATCGCCTGGAGGTCGGACAGGTCGCAGCCGTAGGCGTAGGCCCGGCCGCCCTGGCTCTCGATCAGTGCCTTGGTCTCCTCCAGCTTGTCCTTGCCGCGGGCGACGAGGATCGGCACCGCACCGGCCTTGGCGACCTGGACCGCGACCACCCGGCCGATGCCGGAGGAGGCGCCGGTGATCACGACCGTCTTGCCCTTCAGTGCGGCGACGGCGCTCCGGTCGCGGGTGATCGAGTCGTCGAGGACCTCCTCCCAGAACGACCACAGCGTGCCGGCGTACGACTCGAGGTCGGGCACCGCCAGGCCGGAGCCGGCGAGGGCCTTCTGGGTGGAGCTCGACGCGTAGACGGTCGGGAACGAGACGTGCTCGAGCACCTCGGGCGGGATGCCGACGCGCCCGAGCGTCTGGTTCAGCGCGACGTGGGCCGGCGGGGTGCGCAGCGCAGCGCCGATCAGGGCTCCGGGACGGAACTGCCGGGGGAGCAGGCCGGTGGGGAGCCGGCTGGTCATGCTGCGGTCGAACGGCACCGCGAACTGGGGCGCCTTGGCGGCCGCCGCGAAGGTGTTCACCAGCTCGATGGTGTTCTGCGGCTCGGGGTTGACCAGGTGGAACGCCTCGCCGTTGCGGTCCGGCACGTGCGCCAGGTGGTCCATCGCCTTGGCGACGTAGTCCACCGGTACGACGTTGGTGTCACCGAGGTCGACGCCCACCAGCGGCAGCCAGGAGGGGAGGGTGTCGCGCATCCGCTTGAACAGCGGGAAGAAGTAGTACGGCCCGTCGATCTTGTCCATCGCGCCTGTCTCGGAGTGGCCGACGACGACCGCCGGGCGGTAGACCCGCCAGGGCACCGGTGACTCCTCGCGGACGATCTTCTCCGACTCGAACTTCGTGCGGTGGTACGCCGACGGCAGGCCCTGGCCCTCGTCGAACATCGACTCGTCGAACAGGCCGCGGTAGTCACCGGAGGCCGCGATCGAGGACACCTGGTGGAAGATGCCCGCCTCGAGCGCGCCCGCGAGGGACAGCGCCGCCCGAGTGCCGCCGACGTTGAGGGTCTCGTTGAGCTCGTCGCTCGCGGTCATGTCGTAGATCGCGGCGAGGTGGAAGAAGTGGTCGATCGCGCCGCGGTGCTGCGCGACCCACTCGGGGTCGACACCGAGCTGGTCGGCGCGCAGGTCGCCGATGACGGGCACCAGGCGCGAGCTGCCGCCCCACTGCTGGGTGATCAGGGCGTCGAGCCGCGCCCGCGAACCCTCCCGGCACAGCAGGTAGATCTCGCCCTCGCGGTTGGTGAGCAGCTCTTGGACCAGGAACCGACCGATGAAGCCGGTCGCACCGGTGACGAAGTAGGACATGGAGCCTCTTCCCGCTGGATGGGTGGGGCTGACGCAGCGCTCCGGGGAGCTGACGCCCATTCAACTCGCAACGCGGTGGTGCGTCACGCAGTGGCGCAGATGTTACTCGTGAGTAAGGAAGCAGGTCCAGCGCGCGGTCCAGAGACCCCGGTCACTCGCCCTTGCCGCCGCCGAACATGATCTCGTCCCAGCTCGGGACCGAGGACCTGCCCTTGCGCGCCGGCTTCTCCGCGACCTCGGCCGGCTCCGGGTCGGCGGCTGCACCGGTCGCCCCCGCTTCCTCTGCCGTCTCGTCGTGGTGCTCGGCCGCCGACTCGTCCTCGGCTTCCTCATCGGTCCGCGCGATCCAGTCGGCGTCGCCGTGGTCTGCGGCCGGGTCGAGCGCACGGTCGCGGACCAGCTCGATCGCGTCGTCGCCCAGCGGCAGCTCGTCGTCGACGCCCCGGTCGCTGGGCACCGCCGACAGGCGGCGTCCCGGCGTGCCTGTTTCCGGCGCCATGCTGGACTCGCCGGTCAGCAGCCTGGCCTCCTGGTTGTCGGCGACGACGTACCGGCCGGGCTGGTCGTAGGTGAACTCCGCGCGCCGCGGGGCGCCGCCGACGGCGTACTGGGCGACGAGGGTCCAGCGACCGTCCTCGCGGCGCCAGGCGTCCCACTCGACGTCGTCGGCGCGGACGCCGACGTCGGAGAGGTGCCGGCGCGAGGCCTGGTCGAGCGTGCCGACGGCCGTGCTGGTCTCGGTGGAGCGCCGGCGGATCGAGGACTTCTGAGCGCTCTCGGCGATGTGGGCCCGCTCGGCCAGGACGGGGGCGGCGAACCCCATGATCGCGTCGACCGTGGTCTGCGCGGCGGCGGCGACGTCCTCGGCGGACTCGCCACCCCGGATCCGCGCCTGGATGTCGCGCGGTCGAAGGGCGCTTTCCATCTTCATCTCCAACTGGCCGAGTCGAGCATGGTCTCCCCGGAGGGCTGCGCGAAGCCGGTGGTCGACCGGTACGGCGTACTCCTCGCCGGAGTTGCTGACCAGGACGAGGGTCTTGCCGTCCTTGCTCAGCCCCACCGGGGTGAGGTGCTGCATCGTTGCCGACTCCTTCGATCCGCGTGCTGCGAGCCTACCTTTCGCGCACCCCGCTCCGAGGGACCTTCGCGCGCGCCGCAGGGGTCCGTGCCGGACGGCCTACGCTCCCTCCCATGGTCGACGACTCGCCCCTGTTGCTGGTCCTCGAGCTCGGCGGGATCTTCGTGTTCGCGATCTCGGGAGGCCTGGTCGCGGTGCGCAAGCACCTGGACATCTTCGGGGTCGTCGTGCTCGCCGGTACGACGGGTCTCGGCGGCGGGTTCCTGCGCGACGTGCTGATCGACGCGACCCCGCCGACGGCGCTCTCCGACTGGCGGTACCTGCTGGTTCCGGTGGCGGCCGGGTTGACCACCTTCGCCTTCCACCCGGCGCTGGGCCGGATGGAGCGCCTGGTCAACGTCTTCGACGCCGCCGGCCTCGGCCTCTTCTGCGTGACCGGTGCGCTCAAGGCCCTGGAGTACGGGCTCGGGCCGGTCCCCTCGGCACTCATGGGCATGGTCACCGGCATCGGTGGCGGGATGGCCCGCGACCTGCTCGCGGGCCGGGTCCCCGTCGTGTTCTCCAGCGAGCTCTACGCGACTCCGGCGCTCGCCGGCGCGACCTGGGCCGTCGTCGCCCAGGAGCAGGGATGGACGGTGTGGGTGGTTGCGTTGCCCGGCGTCCTGGTCTGCTTCGGCTGGCGGGTGCTGGCGATCCTGCGGAACTGGCGGGCCCCGGTGGCGAGCGGCCCGGCGAGCGTCTAGGGCCGCCCGACCAGCGGAGGCTGAACGAAAGGGTGGTCGAGCAGCGAGCGCCAGCGAGCGTCTCGGGCCGCCCAACCACCGGCGGGCAGCGGAACCACCGGGTGGTCGAGCAGCGAGCGCCAGCGAGCGTCTCGGGCTGCCCAACCACCGGAGGGCAGCGGAACCACCGGGTGGTCGAGCAGCGAGCGCCAGCGAGCGATCAGTCGAGACCTGGTGCGGCACGCAGGGAGTTTCGACAGGCTCAACGACCGGGGACGGCTCGACCACCGGCGGGCGCGTCTCAGCTCCCGAGGACCCGGCGCAGGTAGTCGTTGGCGAACAGCCGGTCGGGGTCGAGCCGGTCGCGGGCCGCCCGGAACTCGGCCCACCGGGGGTAGGCGGGCTCGAGGTCGGCGGCCGTGCGGGTGTGCAGCTTGCCCCAGTGCGGCCGGCCGTCGTACCGGCGCAGGATTTCCTCGACGCCCGCGAAGTACGCTGCATGGTCGGTCTGCGCGTTCATGTGGAAGGCCAGGTAGGTGGACGCGCGTGCGCTCGACGTCGACAGCGCGATGTCGTCTGCGGGCGTCGTACGCACCTCGACCGGGAAGCTGATGTTGATCCCCGAGGCGTCGATCCAGCGACGGACGGCGCGGAGCGCCTCCAGGCCGGCCTCGCGCGGGACGGCGTACTCCATCTCCCGGAAGACCACCTCACGAGTCGACGTGAACACCTTGTGCGGCACGTCGGAGTAGGTCCGTTCGGACAGCGCCCGCCCCGACAGCCGGTTGATGCGAGGGACCGCACCGGCCCAGCGGTTGCCTACCTTGTTGGCCAGGCCGAAGACGGTGTTGGCGACGAGCTCGTCGTCGAACCAGCGGCGCAACCGGTTGAGCGGCTCCGGCTCGTCGAGCGTCCGGTTGTTCACCTTGGCCTGGACGAACTCCGAGTGCGGGAACCAGAAGAGCTCGACGTGGTGGTTGGCCTCGACGAGATCGTCGAAGCCGGCGAGGGCGTCGCGCCACACCATCGGGAACTCGTGCGCCTCGAGCGTGAACATCGGCTCGACGCGGAACGTCAGCGAGGTGATGATGCCCACGGCGCCGAGGCCGACGCGCGCCACCGCGAAGACCTCGGGATTCTCGGTCTCCGAGGCACGCAGGACCTCGCCGGTGCCGGTGACCAGCTCGAGACCGGCGAGCTGCGCGCTGAGCGAGCCGACGAGCCCGCCGGTGCCGTGGGTGCCGGTGGAGATGGCGCCGGCCAGGGTCTGCTCGGCGATGTCACCCATGTTGTGCAGCGAGAGCCCGAGCGCCTCGAGACCGGCGTTGAGCACCTTCAGGGGCGTGCCCGCGAGCGCCGTCACGGTCATCGCCTCGCGATCCACCGCGACGATGCCGGTCAGCTGCGCCGGGCTCAGCATGATGCCCTCGGGTGCGGCGATGCCGGTGAACGAGTGGCCCGTGCCCGGCATCTTGACGGTCGTACGCCGCTCGCGCGCCCGCTCGACTGCCGCAACGACGTCGTCGGTGTCCCGCGGCGTCCGGACCTCGGTCGGGGTCACCGTCGTGAGGCCCGCCCAGTTGCGCCAGCTGCTCATGGTCGAAGGCTAGTTGTCTCCTCGGCCACGGACGGCGCCGGTCGGCACAGCAGCGCGGCGCCGAAGGTGACGGCGCCCGACGCCACGCAGACCCAGTACGACGCCGCGCCGCCGGTGTGGTCGGCCGTGACGCCGGCCAGGTAGGCGCCCGGCGCGATGCCGGCCGAGATCCCCGTCTGGAAGACCGCCATCGCCTCGGTGAGGCGTCCTCGTGGCGTCGACGCCTCGAGCAGCGAGACGACCGCGATCAGGCTCGGTGCGAGAGTCAGGCCGATCAGGAACAGCAGGACACCGAGCACGACGAGGTCGGCGAGGAACGGCAGCACCAGCATCGTGACGGCAAGCGCGGCCACACCCACCTGGAAGCGCCGGTGGTCGGGTGCCGACCAGTGCACCGCTCCCGCCACCAGGCCGGACACCATGCTCCCGAGGGAGAACCCGGCCAGCAGCACGCCGGCGGCGGCCTTGTGACCGCCGTGGCCGGCAGTGGCGACCGTCGCGACCTCGAGTGCCCCGAACAGGCAGCCCAACGCCACGGCTGCGAACGCGATGGGGAGGATGCGGCGCCACGGCATCGACACCGCCGCGTCGTGCCCGCCGGCCGGCGCGGGCGCGGGTGCGGTGCGACGCTGGAGCGCGAGGAGCACGGTGCCGACCGTCCCGACCACGAGCGCCGTCACCAGGCCGGTCTGCGGAGCGCGCAGCGTGGAGAGGAAGGTGACGAGCGCGGGGCCGGTCACGAACACCACCTCGTCGCCGACCGCCTCCACGGCGAACGCCGTGTGTCGCTCGGTGTCGTCGGTGACGATGTGGGCCCACCGGGCGCGCACCATCGACCCGACCTGGGGGAGGGTGGCGCCGGAGAGCGCGGCCATCACGTGCGGCCAGGGCGTCACCCAGCCGTGGGTGATCGCCTGGACGAGCAGGCCGGTCGTGAGGGCGAACAGCACCGCGTCGGCGTACAGGACGAGGGTCTGGCCGAATCGGTCGGCGAGACGGCCGTGGGGGATCGCGACCACCGCGTTGCCCACGATGTACGCCGCGGACACCTGGCCGGCCATCGTGTAGGAGCCGGTCACCGAGCTGACCAGCAGCACGATCCCCAGGGTCATCATCGAGATCGGCAGCCGCGCGAGCATCCCCGTCGCCGAGAACGCCAGCGCACCCCGGTGGGCGAAGACGGTGCGGTAGGTGTCGAGCATGGCGTGAGGAACCCTAACGAGGCTGGTGAACCTAAGATGCTGGACATGCCCCCCGGTCCGGACCCCTACGACGCAGTCCTGATCGTGTCCTTCGGCGGACCGGAGAGACCCGAGGACGTCGTGCCGTTCCTGCGCAACGTGACCGCGGGCAAGGACATCCCCGACGAGCGGCTGGTCGAGGTCGGCGCGCACTACGACCTGTTCGGCGGTCGCAGCCCGATCAACGACCAGAACCGCGCGCTGGTCGCCGCGGTGCGTGAGGACCTGGTCACCAACGGCATCGACCTCCCGGTCTACTGGGGCAACCGCAACTGGGACCCCTACCTGGCCGACACGCTGGGCAAGATGAACGCCGACGGGATCACCCGGGCGGCCTGCCTGTTCACCTCGGCGTACTCCTCCTACTCCGGCTGCCGGCAGTACAGGGAGAACCTCGCCGACGCCGTCGCGAAGGTGCCGGGCGCCCCACGGCTCGACCGGTTGCGCGCCTACTTCAACCATCCCGGCTTCGTCGAGCCCAACGTGGACGCGACTCTCACCGCCCTGGCCGCCCTCCCCGACGCGGTACGCCGTGAGGCCCACCTGGTCTTCGTCACGCACTCGATCCCGACCTCGATGAACAGCGCCAGCGGCCCGATCGGCGAGGCCTACGTGCACCAGCACCGCAGCGTCGTCGACGAGATCAGCGACCGGGTCCGCGAGGAGACAGGGCATCGCTATCCCTCGGCACTCGTGTTCTGCTCGCGGTCGGGCCCGCCGTCGGTGCCCTGGCTCGAGCCGGACGTCAACGACCACCTGCGTGCGTTGCGCGACCGCGAGGTCCCCGCCGTGGTGCTGGTCCCGATCGGGTTCGTCTCCGACCACATGGAGGTCATCTACGACCTCGACACGGAGGCGATGGCGACGGCACAGGAGCTGGGGATCGCGTGCGAGCGTGCGGCCACCGCGGGCGTCGACCCGCGGTTCGTCGCGATGGTCCGCGACCTGCTCCTCGAGCGGGCCGCGGTCGAGCGCGGGGAGGACCCACCACGGGCCGCCGTGGGTGGCGTGCCGCCGGCCTGGGACGTGTGCGCGGCCGGCTGCTGCGCGAACCCGCGGGGTCACCGCCCGGCGCTGTGCGGCTCGGACTGAGGGGCGCGACTGATGGGTGACCTCCACGACGAGCTGCTCGAGCTCGCCCTCGTGGTCGCACGCGAGGCCGGCGAGCTCGTGCGCACGCGCCGGGAGGTCGGCGTGCGCGTGGCCGCCACGAAGAGCAGCGCCACCGACGTCGTCACCGAGGCCGACCGGGCCAGCGAGGCCCTGATCCTCGAGCGGATCCTCGCCGCGAGGCCAGGGGACGGCTTCCTCGGCGAGGAAGGCAGCGACACCGCCGGGACCAGCGGCGTGCGCTGGGTCGTCGACCCGATCGACGGCACGGTCAACTACTTCCTCGGGCTGCCCCAGTACGCCGTGTCGATCGGCGTGGAGGTCGACGGCGCCGTGCAGGTCGGCGTCGTGGTCAACGCGGCCACCGGCGACGAGTACGCCGCCGTCCGCGGACGCGGGGCCACCCGGAACGACCGTCCGATCGAGGTCCGTGCGCCGCGACCGCTGGACCGGTCGGTGGTGTCGACCGGCTTCAACTACGAGCTCGCCGTCCGCGAGCGTCAGGCGGCGGCGGTGGCCCGGCTGGTGGTCAACGTCGCCGACATCCGGCGGTTCGGCTCGTGTGCGCTGGACCTCTGCGCGCTGGCGTGCGGCCAGTCCGACGGCTATGTCGAGGAGGGCTGCAATCCCTGGGACTACGCCGCCGGTGGGCTGATCGCCGAGGAGGCCGGCGCGGTCGTCGAGGTCCTCGAGGGCGCCTCGGGACGGCGGCTCGTCGTGGCCGCTCCCGCCCCGTCGTACGAAGGCTTCCTGGGGCTGGTGGGGTCGTGTGGCTTCACCGGGAACGGCCGCTGACGTCCGCGGGAACAACCTGTGGGGTGCTTTCGTTGTGCCAGTCCCTGGACATGCCGGGGAATGGATGTGCACTTCGACCCGATGTGGTGCACAATCTGCGCGCCGCCCTTAAATCACGTGGATGCGGCGCAGTATCAGGAGAGGGACGATGGCGACCGACTACGACGCACCGCGCAAGACCGAGGAAGAGCAGAACGAGGACAGCCTCGAGGAGCTCAAGGCGCGGCGTCACGACAAGAATTCCGGCAAGGTCGACGAGGACGAGGCGGAGGCCGCCGAGTCGTTCGAGCTGCCCGGCGCGGACCTGAGCCACGAGGAGCTCGCGGTCGAGGTGATGCCTCGCCAGGACGACGAGTTCACCTGCATGAGCTGCTTCCTGGTCCACCACCGCAGCCAGCTGGCCGACGAGAAGAAGCTGATCTGCCGCGACTGCGCCTGAGCGCCGCACCGACCGAACACCGACGGCCGCCCCCCACCCGGGAGGCGGCCGTTCGCACGCCCAGGAGGGGTTGCGACAGGCTCAACCACCGGGACGCAGCCACAGGGTGGTCGAGCAGCGAGTGCCAGCGAGCGATCAGACGAGACCTGGTGAGGGTTTCGACAGGCTCGACCACCGGGGCGCAGCCACAGGGTGGTCGAGCAGCGAGTGCCAGCGAGCGATCAGACGAGACCTGGTGAGGGTTTCGACAGGCTCAACCACCGGGGCGCAGCCACAGGGTGGTCGAGCAGCGAGCGCCAGCGAGCGATCAGACGAGACCTGGCGGGCGGCTCAGACGTCGTCGGCGACGCCGGGCGGCAGGTGCCCGGTCGAGCGGGCGTAGTACTGGGCCGCACGGCGGGTCGCCAGCATCCGGGCGACCGCGACGATGGTGCCGCTGACCGCGGCCCAGAGGAGCGCCTCGCGCATCTCGACGTCCGGGGAGGCCGGGTTGGCGGGCGGGGGCTTGCCGGTGGCGGCCTTCCACGAGGCGTTCAGCGCCTTGCGGGCGGCGGCGGCCGCGGCGACCGCGGCCAGCAACGAGAAGATCCCCCAGATCTTCGAGCTGTCCTTGTGACCGGACTTCTTCGCCATCGTCGACCTCTCACCTCGGATTCGCCTCACCCTAGTGCCCCGCGCACCCGGGCCCATGCCAAGGCCTGCGCCTCCCGGATGCGGTGCGTCAGTGCGAGCCGGTGAGGGCGGCAGCGAGCTGGCGGGGGTGTCGCGAGGAGATCAGCCAGTACGGCGTCGGGTCGGCGGGGTCGTCGACCAGCACCTTCACCGAGCGGGCGATGTAGGGCCGGGTGACCAGGAACGCGCGGGCGTCGGCCTCGATCCCGTGGACCCGCCGGGTCGCGTCCTTGTCGAGTGCCTCCGCGGCGCCGATC
Organism: Marmoricola sp. URHA0025 HA25; assembly: GCF_054059435.1. NCBI lineage: Bacteria > Bacillati > Actinomycetota > Actinomycetes > Propionibacteriales > Nocardioidaceae > Marmoricola > Marmoricola sp. URHA0025 HA25. Next base: position 2,398,904 of record NZ_JBSSCD010000001.1, on the reverse strand, counting down.
CGCGAGAGCGGGATCGTCGCCGGGCCTGCCTGCAGGACCCCGTCGGCGACGAGCACCGTGGCGGTGCCGAGCCAGGCCAGGATCCCGTACACGCCCGCGAACGAGGCCGCGGACGCGGTCCAGGCGAGCCAGCCCGGAAGGGCGACCACGAGGGCCAGCCAGAGCGTCGCGAGGAACATCGTCGCCTGGACCCACCAGCGCAGCGGCACCCGGAGGCGCTCGGTGTAGATCACGGACGCCGGCATGGGGCAAAGCCTGACATCAGGCCGGCGCGTGCCCGCGGGTAGGGTCGCTGCCCGTGAGCGAGCGAAGTGTCCGAGAACGCGTCCAGGTCAGCATCCTCCGGCTCGACCCGGAGCTGCCGATGCCGAAGTACGCACACCCCGGCGACGCGGGCGCCGACCTCTTCGCCCGCGAGGACGTGACCCTGAAGCCCGGCGAGCGCGCGCTGGTCCCCACCGGCGTCGCACTGGCGCTGCCCGAGGGGTACGTCGCACTGGTGCACCCCCGCTCCGGGCTGGCGCATCGCAACGGGCTCTCGATCGTCAACGCACCGGGCACGATCGACGCGGGCTACCGTGGAGAGGTGCAGGTGTGCCTGGTCAACCTCGACCCGGCGACGCCGATCGAGCTGAGGCGCGGTGACCGGATCGCGCAGCTGGTGATCCAGCAGTTCGAGACCGCGACCTTCGTCGAGGTCGAGGAGCTGCCGGACTCGGCGCGCGGAGCCGGTGGCTACGGATCGACTGGAGGGTTTGCATGAGGTTGCGTCGCAAGCAGGGCGACCCCGTCGGGGAGGACGTGGCCGGCCCGATCGGGGACGTCGCGGGAGAGTCCGACGGTCCTCGCGGGCCGATCGACGCGAGCGAGCTGGACCCGGACGCGGCGTACGTCGACCTCGGCAGCCTTCTCGTGCAGCCTCCCGACGGCCTCGACCTGCGGCTGCAGGTGGACGAGGAGACCGGCACCGTGATGACCGTCCTCCTCGTCGCGGACGAGGGTGTCCTCGAGATGCGCGCGTTCGCGTCGTCCCGCGGCGGCGACCTCTGGACCGAGGCACGCCGTGAGATCGCCGCGGACACGACCCGGCGCGGTGGCACCGCGACCGAGCAGGACGGCAGCTTCGGCCCGGAGCTGCTGTGTCAGGTGCCGGTGACCGGCCCGAACGGCGAGTCGCTGACGCAGCCGTCCCGGGTGATCGGCCACACCGGCCCGCGGTGGTTCCTGCGGGCGACAATGGCCGGACGACCGGCGTTCGACGCCGAGTACGCCGAGCCCTTCGAGACCGCGCTGCGCAACGTCGCCGTCCGCCGCGGCAACGAGGCGATGGCTCCCGGCGAGGCGCTCCCGCTGCGGATGCCCCCGCAGGCCACACCGCTCGCCGAGTGAACGCGGACCGATCGGCGAAGACCCGGGCACCACGAACAGGCAGGAAATAGGCTCAACACCATGTCGATCACCAAGGGGCTGCGAAGCGGCCTGCGCCAGTGGGCGAGCGAGTCGCACGCCGAGGCCGCCGAGCTGCGCACCCATGCGGTCCAGTCCGGCTGCGTCCCGGTCGACGTCGCCCCCGACAGGGAGATGGTGACCGTCCAGGGCAGCCTCCGCACCGTGACCCTGCGTCCCCGCGGTGGCGTGCCCGCGCTCGAGGCGGAGCTCTTCGACGGGTCGGGCACGATCACCGTGCTCTGGCTCGGCCGGCGGCGGATCGCCGGGATCTTCCCCGGGCGCACGATCCGGGTGACCGGACGCATCGGCGTCCACGGGGGCGTCCGCGTGATGTACAACCCGCGCTACGACCTGCGGTACTGACCCGTGCCACCCGAGGGCCAGGACAGGGACGTCGACCAGGCGACCGCAGTCGCAGCGACCACCGTCGAGGAGGTCGTGCGTGGTCAGCTCGCGAAGGCGCTCGGTGGACGGCGCGGCATGCTCGAGGCGGCAGTGCCGACCGCGGTGTTCACGGTCGGCTTCCTCGTCTCCCACGAGCTGAAGCTCTCCGTGGTCGTGGCGGTCAGCTGCGCCCTCGTGCTGCTGGCCGTGCGGATCGGCCAGCGGACGACGACCCAGTTCGTGCTCAACAGCCTCTTCGGGATCGGCGTCGGTGCGCTCTTCGCCTGGCGCGCGGCGCGTGGCGGCGGAGACGCCAACGACCAGGCGCTGGCCTACTTCCTCCCGGGCATCCTCTACAACCTGGCCTACTCGGTGGTGATGGTCTTCACGATCCTGATCCGCTGGCCGGTCGTCGGCTTCATGGTCGGAAGTGTCACGGGGGACCCGACCGCCTGGCACCGCGACCGGGGGACGGTGAGGCTGTGCAGCCAGCTGACCTGGCTGCTCGTGCTGCCCTGCGTCGTCCGGGTCGCCGTCCAGGCACCCGTCTACCTCGCCGGCCGCAACGACTGGTGGGACCGGGACTCCGCGGTCGCCACCCTCGGCGTGGCGAAGCTCGCGATGGGGTGGCCGCTCCAGATCGCGGCGCTCGCCGCGATGGTGTGGCTGCTCAGCCGCAACAAGACACCTGTGGCAGCGGCCTGACGCGGATCGACCGGCCCGACCGAAGGGGCAGGCCGGTCGATCTCGGCGAGTCAGGCGGGGACGATGTTCGCCCCGATCGCCGTCAGCATCTCGGGCGTCACGTCGACGACGCCGTGGGCTTCGCGTGCGTGCACGGCGACCTGCTCCAGGATCACGTCCCGGCTCTCGTCCTCGAAACGAGCGGAACAGCCGGGCATGGCGTCTCCGCAGGACAGCTTGAACTTCATGGTTTCCCTCCCTTGTCACCCGTCGCCCCGGGCCCTGTTGGCTCCGGACCGCCGGCTGGTTCCTCTGTTGCTGGTGCCTCCGTCGCTGCTTCCTCGGCCGGTCGCTCGCGGGGCAGCCGCGCGAGCAGCACGGTGCTCTGGTCGTCACCCTCGGCGCCGAGGAACCCGCCGTGCGCCACCACGAGGGCGCGGGCGAGGTACAGGCCGATGGTCACGCCGGTGGTGTCGTCGTTGTTGCCGAACGGGTCGAACAGCGCGCGGAGCACTATCGGGCTGATCGGGGCTCCCTCGCGCACGACCCGGACCTCGTGCCACGAGCCTGCCTCGACCACGTCGATCGACACGCGCTCGGGGGCCGGGTCCCGGTGGGCGGTCGCCCACAGGTCGCGCAGGACGCGGCCGAGCAGCGCCGGATCGGCGTTCACCTTCAGGTCGGCGCCGTGACGGATACCCGGACTCCCGTCGAGGCCTGCGCTGATCGAGCCGACGTCGACGGGCTCGACGTTCACGCGGACCCGGCCCAGGGAGGCGGAGGCCGAGAGCTCGACGTCGAGGATGTGCTCGGACAGGCGCGTCAGCGCATCCGAGAGCTTCTCGAGCGAGTCGGGGACCTGCTGCTCGGGCACCTCGCCCTCCGCGAGCAACATCGCCCAGCCCCTGGCCACGGCGACCGGGGTCCGCAGCTCGTGGGCGAAGGCGGCCAGGAAGCGGTCGCGCTGGCGTGCCTCGTCGGGATCCGGCTTGTTGGTGACCACGGCGGAGCCGGCGACGAGGAAGTCGCGCACCCAGCGGTGCAGGAGCGAGGACTCGATCTCCCAGACGCCGGCCACGTCCTCGACGGACCGCCCGCCGAGCACCGCGAGCACCATCGAGACGCGCAGGTCGACGGCGGCCTGGGCGGTGACGCGAGGGTCGACCTGACCCGGCTCGCGGCCTCCGTGCAGCAGCTGAGGCCGCGCTGCCTCAGGCATCTCCGTCAATGCGATTCCCTAGATCGCGGCGCGCTCGCCCCCAGAGCTTGCCTTCCCTCCCCGCAGCCTCCCGAGCAGCGAGCGGGCCCAGGCCCCCACGCTACGCCGGTCCCGATTCTCGTGGGGCGATTAACGGGGAAATGTCCTAGATTCGCGTCTAGATTTGGCCGAACCGTTATCGGACGTGGCCGCGGCTCACGCGTGGCTCTCGCGAGGAGCCAGCACCTGCTCGAGCTCCTCCTCGACATCGGCCTGGCAGACGAAGAGCAGCTCGTCGCCGGCCTCGACCGGCTGCTGCGGGTCGGGCGTGTAGACCTGGCCGTCGCGCAGGATGGTGACCAGGGCGACGTTCTCCGGGAACGGGATCAGCCCCGACGGCTTGCCGACGTACGGCGACCCGGCCGGCAGCGTCATCTCGACGAGGTTGGCGTTGCCCTGCCGGAAGGTGAAGAGCCGGACCAGGTCGCCGACGGTGACCGCCTCCTCGACGAGGGCCGACATGATCCGCGGCGTCGAGACGTTCACGTCGACGCCCCAGGCCTCGGTGAACAGCCATTCGTTGTTGGGGTGGTTCACCCGGCCGACCGTGCGCGGCACCCCGAACTCGGTCTTCGCGAGGAGGGAGGTGACCAGGTTGGCCTTGTCGTCGCCGGTCGCGGCGATGACCACGTCGCAGTGCTCGAGGCGTGCCTCCTCCAGCGAGGACAGCTCGCACGAGTCGGCCAGCAGCCACTCGGCGTCGGGCACCCGCTCCGGCTTGATCGCGCCGGGCTCCTTGTCGATGAGCAGCACCTGGTGGCCGTTGGTGATCAGCTCCCGGGCGATCGAACGGCCGACGGCACCGGCACCGGCGATGGCAACGCGCATGCTGCTCAGTCCTCCTCGGGCCCGCGCTCGATGATCTTGTAGGCGTGCGTCGCGTTCTCCTCGCGCATGACGACGTGGAGCAGGTCGCCCTCCTGGATCACCGAGTCGCGCTGCGGCAGCATTCCCTCGCCGAGCCGGTCGATCCACGCGATCCGGCAGCGCGACTGTTCCTGGAACTGCACGGTGCGGTGGCCGATCCAGGAGTCGGGTGCGGGGATCTGGTCGAGCCGGATCGTCCCGGACGGATCGCGGAAGTCGGGCTCGGCGCCCGCCGGCAGGAGCCGGGCGCAGGACCTGGTCCGCGGTCCACTTCACGGTGGCCACGGTGGTGATCCCGAGCCGCTGGTAGACCTCGGCACGGCCCGGGTCGTAGATCCGCGCGACGACCTGCTCGATCCCGAAGGTCTCGCGGGCCACGCGGGCGGCGATGATGTTGGAGTTGTCGCCGCTGCTGACGGCGGCGAAGGCGTCCGCGCGCTCGATGCCCGCGTCGGTGAGCACCTTCTGGTCGAAGCCGTAGCCGGTGACCTTGATGCCGTTGAACGACGGTCCCAGGCGCCGGAACGCGTCCGGATTGCTGTCGATGATGCTGACGGTGTGGTTGCGGTCCTCGAGGGAGCGCGCCAGCGTGGAGCCGACCCGCCCGCAACCCATGATCACGACGTGCACGTGGGGAACGCTACTGCAAGGCGGACGGCGGGCGGCCGGTGCTCGGCCGATGGCCTAGCCTTGACGCTCGTGGGTGTCGGTGGGTTCTCCAAGCGGTTGCTGCTCGGGCGCAAGCTGCGCAGCGAGCAGCTCGGCGAGACGCTGCTTCCCAAGCGGATCGCGCTGCCGGTCTTCGCCAGTGACGCGCTGTCCTCGGTCGCCTACGCGCCCGACGAGGTCTTCATCATGCTGTCCGTCGCCGGCGCTTCGGCCTACGTCTGGTCGTGGAAGATCGGCCTCGTGGTCGCGCTGGTGATGATCACCGTGGTGGCCTCCTACCGGCAGAACGTGCACGCCTACCCGTCCGGTGGTGGCGACTACGAGGTGGCCACGGTCAACCTGGGCCGGACCGCCGGCGTGACGGTGGCGAGCGCGCTGCTGGTCGACTACGTCCTGACCGTCGCGGTTTCGGTGTCCTCCGGTGTGCAGAACGCCGCGTCCGCGGTCGGCTTCATCAACCACCACGAGACCACGTGGGCCTGCATTCTGGTCGTCGTGCTCGCCGCGATGAACCTGCGAGGGGTCCGCGAGTCCGGCGCGTGGTTCGCCGTGCCGACGTACGGGTTCATGATCGGCATCGTCGGGATGACCTTGTACGCGCTGTACCGCGGCCTCTCGGGCAACCTGCCCGACGTCGAGAGCGCCAAGCTCCAGCTCCACCCCGCCCCGGGCTACGGCGGCAGCATCGGGACGGCCGCAATGATCTTCCTGCTGGCCCGCGCCTTCTCCTCGGGATGCGCTGCCCTGACCGGTGTCGAGGCGATCTCGAACGGCGTGCCGGCCTTCCGCAAGCCGAAGAGCCGCAACGCGGCGACCACCCTGCTCCTGCTCGGGATGATCGCGGTGACCATGCTGCTCAGCATCATCGTGCTGGCGCACCAGATGGGGCTCAAGTACGTCGACCCCAACGACCTCGAACGCCTCCGCCGAGGTGACGGGAGCCCGCTGCCCCGGGGCTTCGACGAGCACACGGTGATCGCGCAGATCGCCAGGGCCGTCTTCAGCGACTTCCCGCCCGGCTTCTACTTCGTGGTCGCGATGACGGGAATCATCCTGATCCTGGCGGCCAACACCGCGTTCAACGGGTTCCCGGTGCTGGGCTCGATCCTGGCCAAGGACGGGTTCGCGCCACGCCAGCTCGGCTCGCGCGGCGACCGGCTCGCCTACAGCAACGGGATCCTGTTCCTCGCCGGGCTCGCGATCGTCCTGATCGTCGCGTTCCGCGCAGAGCCGACCCGGCTGATCCAGCTGTACATCGTGGGCGTCTTCGTCTCGTTCAACCTGAGCCAGCTCGGGATGATCCGGCACTGGACCCGTCACCTGAAGACGGAGAAGGACCCTGCTGTGCGGGGCCGCATGTACCGTTCGCGGGCGATCAACACCTTCGGACTCGCCATGACGGCGGTCGTGTTCGTGATCGTGCTGGTCACCAAGTTCCTCGCCGGCGCGTGGATCGCGATCCTGGCGATGGTCGTGTTCTTCGCGATCATGAAGGCGATCCGGCGGCACTACGACCGGGTCTCCGAGGAGCTCGTCGTGGGTGACGAGGACCCGATCATGCCGACCCGGGTGCACGCGATGGTGCTCGTCTCCAAGCTGCACAAGCCCACGATGCGGGCCCTCGCGTTCGCCAAGGCCACCCGCCCGAACGTCCTCGAGGCGGTCTTCGTGGCGACGGAGCAGCAGGAGTCCGACCGGCTCATCGCGGAGTGGGACGAGCGCCGGATCGACGTACCGCTGAAGGTGCTGTACTCGCCGTACCGCGAGATCATCCGGCCGGTCGTCCAGTACGCCGTCGAGATTCGCGAGCACAACCCGCGCGGCGTCGTCGCGGTCTTCATCCCCGAGTACGTCGTCGGCAGGTGGTGGGAGCAGCTCCTGCACAACCAGACGGCACTGCGGCTCAAGGGCAGGCTGCTGTTCACGCCCGGCGTCATGGTGATCTCGGTGCCGTACCAGCTGCGCGGTTCCGAGGTCGGCAAGGAGCGCGAGGACTGGCAGCTGCAGCGGCTGCGGGCGGGCGACATCCGCCGGGGACGCGTCGACCGGTGACCGCTCGCACCCTCTTCGCCGTGGGCGACCGTGTCGAGGCACGCACCGGGCCGATCGCGCACGGCAGTCACGTCGTTGCGCGGATCCCCGCGCCGGTCGGCGAGCCCGCCGAGGAGGCCGATCCGGTCGAACGGCGAGACGTCGTGGTGTTCGTCCGGCACGCGCTTCCCGGCGAGCGGGTGGTCGTGGAGATCACCGAGGTCAGCAAGTCGTTCCTGCGTGGTGACGCGGTCGAGGTGCTCGAGGCCTCGGCCGACCGGGTCGGGGCGCCGTGCCCGCTCGCGCATCCCGGCGGCTGCGGCGGCTGCGACTTCCAGCACGTCGCCCTTCCGGCCCAGCGACGACTGAAGGCCGACGTGGTCGCCGAGCAGCTGCGCCGACTGGCCGGGATCGATCTCGAACCCGTGGTCGAGGCAGTCGAGACCGACGGAACCCGCGACGGACTCCGGTGGCGGACCCGGATGCAGTACGTCGCGCTGCCGGGAGGTGGTCGCGGGCTGCGCAAGCACCGGTCGCACGACGTCGTACCCGTCGAGGAGTGCCTGATCGCCGCGCCGGACGCCCGGGTCTCGACCGGCTCGGCCACCGGAGAGGGCGGCAGACCGCGGTCCTCGTCCGCCGAGGTCGTGGTCGAGCACGTCGCAGGACGCGACTTCCGGGTCGCGGCCGACGGCTTCTGGCAGGTCCACCCGGACGCGCCCCGGGTGCTGGTCGAGGCGGTGCTCGGCATGCTGCAGCCGCGTCCGGGCGAGCGTGCGCTCGACCTGTACGCCGGCGTCGGGCTGTTCTCCGCCTTCCTCGCGGAGGCGGTCGGACGTGCGGGAGGCGTCGTCAGCGTCGAGGCGGACCGGCGGGCGAGCGAGCTGGCGGGGGAGAACCTCGCCGACTTCCCCCAGGCCGCGGTCCGCGCCGGCCGGGTCGACCGGGTGCTGTCGCAGGGGTTCGGCTCGCAGCGAGGCATCGATCTCGTCGTGCTCGACCCGCCGCGGGAAGGCGCGAAGCGCGCCGTCGTCGAGGCGATCGCCGGCCTCGGTCCGCGCGCCGTCGCCTACGTGGCGTGCGACCCGGCAGCGCTAGCCCGCGACGTCGCCTGGTTCCGGGACGCCGGCTATGAGCTCGGCAGCCTGCGTGCCTTCGACCTCTTCCCGATGACGCACCACGTGGAGTGCGTCGCCCTGCTGGTCCCGTCGGAGGTGCACGCATGAGGCTCGGCGTCGTCTTCCCGCAGACGCGTCCGTGGAGCGAGCTGGCGGCCGACTTCGCCTGGGCCGAGGAGATCGGCTACGACGTCGCCTACGTCTACGACCACCTCACCCACCCGACCGCGGCAGGCGGCTGGCTGGCCGACGGGTTCACCACCCTCGCGGCGGCTGCGGGCGTGACCACGACGATGGAGCTCGGCACGCTGGTGGCCTCGGCGACCCTGCACTCCCCGGTGGCGCTCGCCAGGCTCGCGGCGACCGTCGACGACGTCTCGGCCGGCCGTCTCGTGCTCGGCCTCGGCGCCGGCTCGCCCCGGTGTGCGCAGGCCGACCGGGGCGAGGTCCCGACGCAGGGTGAGATGCACCGCCGGCTCGTCGACGTGGTGGAGGGCATGGTCGCCGTGTTCGACGGCGCGACCGACTGGGAGGGCCGGACCAGGAGCTTCGCCGGCCTGGAGACGACGGCCGTGCCCGAGGGCGCCACGAGGCCGTACCTGATGCTCGCCGCGCACGGCCCACGGACGATCGAGCTGGCCGCGCGTCATGCCGACGCGTGGAACACCTACGGAGGCCCGAGCTCGAGCCTCGCCGAACCGGACGACTACTGGAGAGAGGTCGCCGTCCAGGTGGAGCGGATGGCCGCGGCCTGCCGGGCTGTCGGCCGCGAGCCGCAGGATCTGCGCCGGTCGCTCCTGCTCGGCTACGGCACGGTGCGACCGACCGGGAGCGTCGCGGCGTACCTCGAGGCCGTGGACCGGGCGCAGGCTCTCGGGTTCGACGAGCTCGTCGTCTACGGTCCCGGCGGACCCGGAGAGCGGTTCACCTCCGACCCGGCCGTCCACGTCGAGGCGATCGGCCGGACCAGGGCCTGAGTGCCCGGTCCGCGGACAATCGTCGACGTCGTGTATCTTGATATCAAGATAAAAATCCGGATTCGGTGAGACCGGCTTCCCGCACGTCGTGCGGGATGGGCAAGATGGGCCCTGGGTGGGCACCGAGACCGCACATTTCTTGAGGAGAGACGTCGATGGCCAGCGCGGGAACCAGCAAGGACAGCTTCGGTGCGAAGGACACGCTGGAGGTCGGCGGGAGCTCCTACGAGATCTACCGGCTCGACGCGGTCAGCGGGGAGGGTCTCGACGTCGCGTCGCTCCCCTTCTCCCTGAAGGTGCTGCTCGAGAACCTCCTGCGCACCGAGGACGGCGCCGACATCACCGCCGACGACATCCGTGCGCTCGCCGGCTGGGACGAGACCGCCCAGCCCGACAAGGAGATCCAGTTCACGCCGGCCCGCGTGATCATGCAGGACTTCACCGGCGTCCCGTGCGTGGTCGACCTGGCCACCATGCGCGAGGCGATGGCCGAGCTCGGCGGCGACGCCACGAGGATCAACCCGCTGGCCCCGGCCGAGATGGTGATCGACCACTCCGTGATCGCCGACGTCTTCGGCACCCCCGAGTCCTTCGAGCGCAACGTCGAGATCGAGTACGAGCGCAACCGCGAGCGCTACCAGTTCCTGCGCTGGGGGCAGGGCGCCTTCGACGACTTCAAGGTCGTCCCGCCGGGCACCGGCATCGTCCACCAGGTCAACATCGAGCACCTCGCCCGAGTCGTGATGGTTCGCGACGGTGTGGCCTACCCGGACACCTGCGTCGGCACCGACTCCCACACCACTATGGTCAACGGCATCGGTGTCGTCGGCTGGGGTGTGGGCGGCATCGAGGCCGAGGCCGCGATGCTCGGCCAGCCCGTCTCGATGCTGATCCCGCGCGTCGTGGGCTTCAAGCTGTCCGGCGAGCTCCCGGCCGGATCGACGGCGACCGACCTGGTCCTCACGATCACCGAGATGCTGCGCAAGCACGGCGTGGTGGGCAAGTTCGTCGAGTTCTACGGCGACGGGGTCTCGGCGCTGCCCCTCGCGAACCGGGCCACGATCGGCAACATGAGCCCGGAGTTCGGCTCCACGATCGCGGTCTTCCCGGTCGACGAGGAGACGGTGAAGTACCTGCGACTGACCGGCCGCTCCGAGGAGCAGCTCGCCCTCGTCGAGGCCTACGCCAAGGAGCAGGGCCTCTGGCACGACCCGGCGGCGGAGCCCCGATTCTCCGAGCGGCTCGAGCTCGACCTCGGGACCGTCGTCCCCTCGATCGCCGGTCCGAAGCGTCCGCAGGACCGGATCCAGGTGACCGACGCCAAGCAGTCCTTCCGCGGCGCGCTCGCCGACTACGTCGCGCCCGCCGAGGGCGGCGACGAGCAGGGGTACGACGAGTCGGTCGCCGAGTCCTTCCCGGCCTCCGACCCGCCGTCCAACGGCCACGGCGAGACGGCGCCGGACAACCACCTGTCGGCGGCGCCGAAGGACGGTGGCCGTCCCAGCGACCCGGTGGAGGTGACCCTCGCCGACGGCACGAGGTTCACCCTCGACCACGGCGCGGTGACCATCGCGGCGATCACGTCCTGCACCAACACGTCGAACCCGTCGGTGATGATCGGCGCCGCCCTGCTGGCGAAGAAGGCGGTCGAGAAGGGCCTGCAGCGCAAGCCCTGGGTCAAGACGACGCTGGCCCCCGGCTCGAAGGTGGTCTCCGACTACTACGAGCGGGCCGGCCTGACGCCGTACCTGGACAAGCTCGGCTTCAACCTCGTCGGCTACGGCTGCACGACGTGCATCGGCAACTCCGGCCCGCTGATCCCGGAGGTGTCCGCGGCCGTGAACGAGAAGGACCTCGCGGTCGTCTCGGTGCTCTCCGGCAACCGCAACTTCGAGGGCCGGATCAACCCGGACATCAAGATGAACTACCTGGCGTCGCCGCCGCTCGTCGTCGCCTATGCGCTGGCCGGGTCGATGGACGTCGACATCTACACCGACCCGCTCGGCCAGGACTCCGAGGGCAACGACGTGTTCCTCGAGGACATCTGGCCGTCGCCGGCGGAGGTCGAGGAGACCATCGCCAGTGCGATCACGGCGGAGATGTTCACGAACGACTACGCCGACGTGTTCGCCGGCGACGAGCGCTGGCAGTCGCTGCCGACGCCGGAGGGCAACACCTTCGCCTGGGACCCCGACTCGACCTACGTGCGCCGGGCGCCCTACTTCGACGGCATGCCCGACGAGCCCACGCCGGTCACCGACATCGACGGTGCACGGGTGCTGCTCAAGCTCGGCGACTCGGTGACCACCGACCACATCTCGCCGGCCGGCGCGATCAAGAAGGACTCGCCCGCGGGCAGGTACCTCTCCGAGCACGGCGTCGAGCAGCGTGACTTCAACTCCTACGGCTCACGTCGCGGCAACCACGAGGTGATGATCCGGGGCACCTTCGCCAACATCCGGCTGCGCAACCAGCTGGCGCCGGGCACCGAGGGCGGAGTCACGCGCGACTTCACCAAGGGTGGAGAGGTGACCTCGGTCTTCGAGGCCTCGGAGCACTACGTGGCCGACGGCACTCCGCTCGTGGTGCTCGCCGGCAAGGAGTACGGCTCCGGCTCGTCGCGCGACTGGGCAGCGAAGGGCACCGCGCTGCTCGGCGTGAAGGCCGTGATCGCGGAGTCCTACGAGCGCATCCACCGCTCCAACCTGATCGGCATGGGCGTGCTGCCGCTGCAGTTCCCGGAGGGCCAGACCGCGGAGTCGCTCGGGCTCACCGGTGAGGAGACCTTCGCCATCACCGGCGTGACCGCGCTCAATGACGGCACGACCCCGAAGACGGTCAAGGTCAGGGCCGACGGTGTCGAGTTCGACGCGGTCGTCCGGATCGACACCCCGGGCGAGGCGAACTACTACCGCAACGGCGGCATCATGCAGTACGTGCTGCGCAACCTCCGCCGGAGCTGATCGCCGGAAAGCCTGCCCGGGAGCTTTTCCGCGACCTCCCCACCTTTCGGCCCTGTTCGTGCGTGTCACGGACAGGGCCGAAGTCTTCTGGGAAGGTGGCCGCGATGAGCGAGCTCGGTGGGGCGCTGCGGGAGCTGGCGCGCGAGGCGGTGCCGACGGCACACGACGACGCACGGGAGCTCTGGGCCCGCGGGCGGAGGCGAGTCGGCCGTCGGCGGGTGGTCGTCGTCTCGGTCGGCCTGCTCCTGGCCGTGGTCGCGGGCTGGGTGGCGCTGGCCGCTCCGTCCCGGACGGTGGTCATGCCTGCGGGCGATCCCCATCCTCCCGCTGTCCCCGAGAACATCTACTCCCCCGACCCGCGCCTGGCCGGCACGGCACAGGACGGACCGCTCGGGCGTCTGGCAGTGCTCGGTGGCGGCGAGCGCGACTTCGGTGACTTCACGTTCTCGAACGCCGTGTTCGGGATCTCCGCGACCACAGGCGCCTACCGGTTCCTGGACCTGCCCGGCCAGGTCCTGGGGACCCCGGTCGCCCTGTCACCGGACGGTCGGCGGGTGGCCTACTGGACCTCGGGACCCACGACCGGAACGGCGTACGACGACGAGACCCCCCGCGGCACGCCGCGCCACGTCGGCGGCTTCGCGATCTACGACACCGAGGACGGCTCGGTCGCCCGCGCGCCCTTCGTGAGCGAGCACGGCCTCAGCGAGCAGGTGCCGTTCTGGGTCGACTCGAGCACGGTCGCCTTCGAGGTGTGGTGGAAGACCACCCGGACGGCAGCGCGAAAGGTGCACACCTACTTCTGGGCGGGCTCGGCAGCGCCGGTCGTCACCACGAGCGACGTACCCGACATCTCGTCGTTGCAGCGCAGTCGCGACGGGTCGCTGCTCACCCCGGTCCGCTCGGGCGGCTACGACGGACTGGTCGTCGCATCGGGAGGGTTCGTCCACCGACCCGGCGACCGGGTGCGGTTCGCCAGCGAGTCACCCCAGGCGAGCTTCGACGCCGTGTCCCGGTCCGGCGACCTGGTGGCGGTCGTTCCGGCAGACACCGAGAAGGTGTATCGACCCCTCGATGCGGGGCGCGCGCAGTCCGACGGCACGGTCCCCGCGCTGCGTCGCGTCGGAGAGCTGCAGTACGTCGAGATCCTGGGCTGGCGCGACGCCCGGACCGTCCTGGCGACCGGGAGCGAGTCGAGCGCGAGCGCCTCGCTCTTCACCGCAGACCTGCAGTCGGGCGACCTCCGCGAGATCGGCAAGGTCGACCCGGAGCTGGTCGCATCCGACAACCAGCTGTCCGTCGCGACCGACCTCGTCGCCGAGCCGCTGGTCCACGGCCGGCGACCGCCTGTCCCGCCTGACCGGGCGTGGATCGGGATCGCCACCCTCGTCGGAGCCGGCGGCATCCTCGTGGCGCTGTTGCTGTGGCGGAGACGACGTGGGTAGCCGCCACGACGCCGAGCGCACGTCGTTCGAGAAGTACGTCGCCGAGCGACGCCCGGCCCTCGTGCGCACGGCGTACCTGCTCTGCGGCGACGTCCACCTCGCCGAGGACCTGGTCCAGAGCGCGCTGGTCAAGGCGGTGGCGCACTGGCGGCGGATCGGGGACCACCCCGAGCCGTGGCTGCGCAAGGTCATCGTCAACGACCACATCAGCAGGTGGCGTCGCCACAAGGGCCGCGAGCAGCTGACCGACAGGGTGCCGGAGACCCAGGCGCCCTCCGGAGGTCACGACCTCGACCTGGCCGCGGCCCTGGCGCGGCTGGCACCACGGCAGCGCGCAGTGATCGTGCTGCGCTACTACGAGGACCTCACCGAGCGGGAGACCGCGCAGGTGCTCGGCATCAGCGTGGGGACGGTGAAGTCCCAGCACCGCGATGCGTTGGGGCGCCTCCGTGGCCTGGTGCCCTCGCTGGCTAGCGTGGCCCCATGATCGTGGCCATCAGCATCAGCCCGTCGGGCGCGGACGAGACCGGGGGAGTCAGCGAGGCGGTCGCGGACGCCGTACAGGTCATTCGCGATTCCGGCCTCCCCAACGAGACCAATTCGATGTTCACCAACATCGAGGGCGACTGGGACGAGGTGATGGCCGTGGTGAAGCAGGCGGTCTTCCGGGTCGCGGAGAGCTCACCGCGGGTCGGGCTGGTGCTCAAGGCGGACATCCGCCGCGGCTTCGACAGCGGACAGCTGGCCGCGAAGGTCGCGCGCGTGGAGGAGCACCTGGCGGAGCGGTAGCGACCGGTCGGGCTCAGTCGGCGAGCAGCTTCTCGAGCCATGCATCGACGTCGACCTTCTCGCCACCGAGGGGCACTGCGTCGATCGAGGAGTACACGAAGTCGTGGACGGCGCGCGTCGGGAACTGCAGCAGGGTCTCGCCGGCGGGAGAGGACAGCTCCACGATCACCACGGCGTCGCCGCAGGCGCTGAGGCACGGCCAGACGTGCACGTCGCCGTCGCCGACCGGCTCGTACTGACCCTCGACGAGGAGCTCCCGGCTGAAGGTCCAGTGCACCGGGCCGGACAGGGTCTGGATGACCAGGGTCACCGCGCAGGCGTCGGTGGGGTCGTAGACGAACTCGGCGACGAGCGCGTGGTCCTGCTCGGCCGTGGCCGTGGCGATCTGGACCGCCATCGTCGAGGTCGTGGTCAGCTTGCTGTCCATCGGGGTTCCCTGTCGCTGGGCCCTGGAGGGCCGTTCGCCAGAGGAACGGAGCGCGGCCGGGTTCATGACACGAAAACGGGGGACTGGTCCAGTAATTTCGCGTCGGTGGTCCAGTTTTCCGGCCGAATGGGGCATTTCGGCAGCGCGCTCAGGCGCCGATCGCTCCGAGGATGGGCTCGGACTCCACGATGCCCTCGTCGCTGGGCGGTCCGCCCTCGCCGAAGACCTTCGCGGCCTGTCGCGCCCGCAGGTCGAGGTGCGCGTCCGCCGGCCTGGCGTAGCCGTACAGCGCGCGTGCCTCCGCGGGCGTCCGGACGACCGGATGGACCGGCGTGACCTCGAAGAGCACCGGGGCGACCACGTCGCGCGTCATCGGCGAGAGGAAGGTGAGCATGGCGAGCTTGAGCCTGCTGTTCTGGTTGGCCACCGCGAACGCCACCCGCATCACCGGCCGGACGGCCAGGTCGACCGCACGGGACTGCCGCAGACCGGCCAGGTCGCGCATCCAGCGGGGCATCGTCGCGATGGTCGCCGCCCGCAGCGCTCGGGTCGTCACCCACGTGATCGGTGCGAGCGCACGTGGGGCCGGCGGCAGCATCACGTCCGCGCGGAGGAGGTGGTCCATAGCGTTCCGGGCGAGGTCCGAGCCGAGCAGCTGGGGCCGCACCCGCGCGTAGTAGGCGCGCAGCCCCTCGCGGGTGCGGGGAATGTCGTCGGGGGAGCAGGTCTGCAGCTCGGCGGCCACCCGGCACTCGGCCCAGTACTGCGCCTCGTCCTCGGCGGACAGCTTGCCGGGCCCGTACATCTCGTAGGCCTTGAGGATCGAGTGCCAGGCGGTGAGCTGGATCCAGAGCTGGGACGCCGGGTCGTTGGCGTCGTACCTCTTGCCGGTCACCGGGTCGGTGCCGATGCCCTTGCTGTGCACCTTGACCAGCACGTCGGCGGCTTGAGAGGTGCTCCGGCTGTCGCCGAATGCAACCAGCGCGAAGTAGCGAAGCGTGCGGTCATAACGGGTGCGTGGCCGGTCGAAGATCGCCTGCGTCTCGTCGACCGAGGCCACGAGCGCCGGGTCCAGCTCCTCGACCACGACCGCGCGCTGGAACCCGACGGTGAGCGAGGTCGGGTAGCTCCAGACCCTCCAGGTGACCGAGTCCGGACCGAAGAACCCGTAGTCCTCGTGGGGGGTGACGGCGGGTCGCGCGAGCAGCTTCCTGAGTGCCATGGCACCATTACTACACATGTGTAGCATTCGCGTCCAGAGCGGTCCCGCATCGTGACGACCACCGCACCCCGCAAGCGCCGCCCGTACGCCGCGCGCGTGCCCGCGGCGGTCCGTCGCGAGCAGCTCCTCGATGCGGCCCTGACCGTCATCGTCCGCGACGGCTACGACGCCGTGTCGGTGGACGCGATCGCGCGGGAGGCCGGCGTCACCCGGCCCGTGGTCTACGGCAGCTTCGACGGGCTCGCGCCCCTGCTCGGCGCACTCCTGGACCGCCAGCAGAAACGCGCCCTCCGCCAGCTCGCCGCTGCGATGCCGCGCGAGCCGGATCTGCTCGACCTGGAGGCGCTGGTCTCGGCAGCTGCCCGGCGGCTCATCGACCAGGTTCGCGAGGACCCGATGACCTGGCAGCCGATCCTGCTCGCGCCGCACAACGTGCCCGAGCAGGTGCGCCGGCGGATCGCCTCCGACCGCGACGCCGTGGTCCGGCAGCTGGCCGGCATGGTGGGGCTGGCGGTCGTGGCCCGCGGCGGACCTGCCCTCGACGCCGAGCTGCTCGCCCAGGCCGTCGTGGCGGTGATGGAGCACTTCGGCCGGCTCCTGCTCACCGAACCGGATCGCTACGACACCGACCGGCTGGTGGCCGCGGTGAGCGCGGTCGTGCGCACTCTCGGCTGACGAGCTTGCCGCTGTCGAACACACGTGCGAACATGACGGTATGTTCGTCTCTTGGCGCGAACCGGATCCGGTGCCGCGCACCGCGGCACCCGGGTCCGCGCCGGTCGCTCCGCCTGGCTGGCCCCCGACGGTCAGGCCGCCCGGCACACCTGACTGGGAGCGCACCGCGATCAACTGGCTGCTCGACACCTGCCCGCCGGAGTACCGCGCCTACCCGGGGCTGCGCCGCCACCCGGTCGTCCTCGCGAGGTTCGCGGTCCTGCACGTCGAGGCGGGCCAGGCGGCGGTCGAGCGTGGCCTCAGTGAGGCGCGAGGCGTCCTGCGCGACGTCGCGGGCCAGTCCGAGATCGCTGCCGCCCTGGAGATCTGGGAGCGGGAGGCGGCACGGCTCATCGGCGTACGCCGTGCCGTCGGTCTCATGGAGGAGGCCCTCCGGGGCCGCCGGTACGTCGCCCGGATGTGAGGTCCGCGTCACTAGGGTGAGCCCATGGATCCCGTCCCGATCGCCGTCGTGCTCCTCGTCGACCCCCGTGGCTGGGTGCTGCTGCAGGAACGGGACGCCGGGGCGCCGCGCGCGGCGAACCAGTGGGGCATGGTCGGCGGGCACGTCGAGGACGGCGAGGACTTCGAGCCGGCGGCCTACCGCGAGCTGGCCGAGGAGACCGGGTTGGTCCTGCCGCTCGGCAGCCTGCGACTGTGGCGCGACGAGGAGTTCACCTATCCCGACGGCCACCACGGCCGCTATCACGTGTACGCCGCGCCGGTGGAGGTCACCGACACGGACATCGTCGTCGGCGAGGGCCGGCAGATCGTCTTCGTCGACCCCGTCGACGTGCCGGCGCTCGACCTGGCGGCCTCGTGCCGGCACTTCGTGCCCGGCTTCCTGGCCTCCGACCTCTACCGCTCGCTGAGGAGGGCATCGTGAGCCAGACCGACGCGCGACCCGTCGTGGTCCACCCGGTGCCGGCGATGGGAGCCGAGGACGTCGTGGTCGCCGACAACGGGTTGATCTACACCGGCACGGAGGAGGGCAGCGTCTTCTCGGTGCGGCCCGACGGCAGCCGCGTCGAGCTCGTCGGGCACACCGGCGGGCGACCACTCGGCATCGAGCTGCTCCCCGACGGCCGGCTGCTCGTGGCCGACGCCCACCAGGGCCTGCTGGCGATGGAGACCGGCACCGGTGAGGTCGAGCGCCTGGTCGACACGGTCAACGGGCACCGGATGGTGTTCTGCAACAACGCGGCCGTCGCCCGCAGCGGCGACATCTGGTTCTCCGACAGCTCGACGCGCTACAGCATCGAGCGGTGGAAGGACGACTTCGTCCAGGACACCCGGACCGGCCGGCTCTTCTGCCGGCGCGCCGACGGCAGCGTGGAGAAGCACCTCGACGGCCTGGCGTTCGCGAACGGGGTCGCGCTGGCCGCCGACGAGTCGTTCGTGGCGGTGGCCGAGACCGGCGCCCGGACCGTCGTACGGGTGTGGCTGACCGGGGAGCGTGCCGGCGAGCGGGACTTCCTGTGCGAGGACCTGCCCGGCTACCCCGACAACATCTCGCGCGGCTCCGACGGCCTGATCTGGGTCACCATCGCCTCGCCGAAGGACCCGGTGGTCGAGGTGGTGCGGCGGCGGGCGCCGCTCGCGGTCCGCAAGGCCGTCACCCGGATCCCGGAGGCACTGCAGCCGAAGCCGAAGCGGACCGTCCGCGTGATGGCCTTCGACGACGCCGGCGAGGTGGTCCACGACATCACCGGCGACGCGTCCGGCTACCACATGGTCACCGGGGTGCGCGAGCACGGCGGCCGGCTCTGGCTGGGCAGCCTGCACGAGCCTGCCGTCGCGGTGATCGAGCTGGCCGGCCTATAGACTTCAACGGTTCCGCGCACGACGGGACGACGCGGGCGACGAGAGGCAGGGGGCATGGGCCAGCTGGAGGCGATCACCGGTCCCCAGGACCTGCGCCGGCTCGACGACCAGCAGCTCGTCGCGCTCGCCGCGGAGATCCGTGACGAGCTGGTCCGCACCTGCGCCCCGCGCGGTGGCCACCTCGGACCCAACCTCGGCGTGGTCGAGCTCACCCTCGCGCTCCACCGTGTGTTCGACTCCCCGCGCGACAAGATCGTCTTCGACACCGGCCACCAGGCCTACGTCCACAAGATGGTGACCGGCCGCGCGGGCCAGTTCGACACGCTGCGGACCGAGGGCGGCCTCTCCGGCTACCCCAGCCGCGCCGAGTCGCCGCACGACCTGGTCGAGAACTCCCACGCGTCCACCGCGCTCTCGTACGCCGACGGCCTCGCGAAGGCCTTCTCGATCCGCGGCGAGGACCGGCACGTGGTCGCCGTGATCGGCGACGGCGCCCTCACCGGTGGCATGGCCTGGGAGGCGCTGAACAACATCGCGGTCGGCGCGGACCGGCGGCTGGTGATGGTGGTCAACGACAACGGCCGGTCCTACATGCCGACCGTGGGCGGTCTCGCCAAGCACCTCACCGCGCTGCGCACCAATCCCCGCTACGAGCAGGTCCTCGACCAGCTCAAGCGCCGGCTCAACGGCGTGCGCGGTGTCGGGCCCGCGGTCTACGACGCACTCCACGCGATGAAGAAGGGCATGAAGGACGCGCTGGCGCCCCAGGGCCTCTTCGAGGACCTCGGCCTGAAGTACGTCGGCCCGATCGACGGGCACGACCGGGTCGCTGTCGAGCAGGCGCTCGCCCAGGCCAAGCGGTTCGGCGGGCCGGTGATCGTGCACGTGATCACCCAGAAGGGCTTCGGCTACGACCCGGCCGAGCGCCACGAGGTCGACCAGATGCACCAGATCGGCCCGATGGACGTCGAGACCGGCGAGGCGCGGCCGAAGGGGCGGATCTGGACGGACTTCTTCTCCGACGAGATCGTCGCCATCGGTGAGGAGCGCCAGGACATCGTCGCGATCACGGCCGCGATGCTCTACCCGGTCGGGCTCGACCGGTTCGCGGCGCGCTTCCCGGACCGCACCTTCGACGTCGGGATCGCCGAGCAGCACGCCGTGACCAGCGCCGCCGGCCTCGCGATGGGCGGGATGCACCCGGTCGTCGCGATCTACGCGACCTTCCTCAACCGCGCCTTCGACCAGGTGCTCATGGACGTGGCGCTGCACGGCTGCGGAGTGACCTTCGTGACCGACCGGGCCGGGGTCACCGGCGACGACGGCGCCAGCCACAACGGCATGTGGGACATGTCGATCTTCCAGGTCGTGCCGGGCCTGCGCCTGGCCGCACCGCGCGACGGCGCCCGGGTCCGAGAGCTTCTCCGCGAGGCGGTCGCGGTCGACGACGCCCCGACGATCGTCCGGCTGCCCAAGGGCGCGCCCCCCGCCGAGGACATCCCGGCGGTCGACCGCGCGGGCGGCTGCGACGTGCTCGTGCGCCAGGGCGCGCTCGACGTCCTGCTCGTCGCCCCGGGCGCCATGGCGGCCACCGCCGTCGAGGTCGCCGAGCGGCTGACCGACCAGGGCATCGGCGCCACCGTGGTCGACCCCCGCTGGGTCAAGCCGATCGACCCGGCGCTGGTGCCGCTGGCAGCCCGGCACCGGCTGGTGGTCACCGTCGAGGACAACGGCCGCATCGGTGGCTTCGGCGCCAACCTGCTGCAGGTGCTCAACGACGAGGGTGTGCGCACGCCGTTCCGGCTGCACGGCGTACCTCAGGAGTTCCTCGCCCACGCGAAGCGCGAGGCCATCCTGGAGCGGATCGGCCTCACCGCCCAGACGCTGGCCCGCCGGATCGTGGAGGACGTCACGGCGATCGACGCGGGTCACTCCCTGGTCGACATCGACTGACGCGCCATGCGCACCACTCGACCCGGCGGCCCCCTGGTCGCACTCTTCGCATTGCTCCTGCTCGTGGCCGGGCTCCTGGCCGGTTGCTCGTCGAGCGGCGACGCCAGCCTGCTCGGCGCCGGTGGTGCCGTCAGTCGGACCGAGGCCCAGCAGGTGCTCGACCAGCGCGCTGCCGCGGTCCGCGACGGCGACCTGCCCGGGTTCCTGAAGACCCTGGACACCGACGACAAGGAGCTGGTCCGGCGGCAGCGCAGATACTTCGCGAACCTCCGGCAGCTGCCGGTCGAGAAGTTCTCCTACCTCGTCCTGAAGTCCGACTGGCCCGCCGGACTCCGGCTGTCGAGCTGGGGCAACGACGTCGTGGTGCCGCAGGTGCGGCTGTCGATCCAGCTGCGGGACTTCGACGCCTTCCCGGTGCAGCGCGTGACCGGGTTCGCGCTGGCGCGCAGGCACGGCCAGGTGGTGGTCGTCTCCGAGCTCACCGGTGCCGGGAAGCCGTTCCCCGGCTCGAACCCAGCGCCCTGGGACCTCGTCCGCATCCATGTGCGCAGCGACTCCGAGACGCTGCAGCTCTACGACGACACGACCTGGGCGCGTGCGGACAGCGTCGGCGCGGAGCTGCGTTCCGATGTCGCGAGCATCCGCAGCGCCGTGCCGTTCGACTGGGACGGCCGCGCCGTCGTGTACGTCTTCGGACGTCAGGTGGTGCTGGACAGCTTCGAGGGAGTGCCCGGCGGCAACATCGCCCACCTCGGGGCGATGACGTTCCCGATGTACGCCGTACCGGGCCAGCCGGCGGTGGCCGGCATCCGGTTCACGCTGCTGCCGAGCTCGTTGCGGGCGGGCCCGGTGTTCCTCGGCCGGATCATCCGCCACGAGCTGACCCACGTCGCGCTGGGAGATCGCGACGACGGTGCGCCGGTGTGGTTCGCCGAGGGGATCGCGGAGTACATGGGAGCCCGCGACATCCCGCAGGACCAGCGCCGGATCGCCACTGTCGCCGTGGCGAAGGCGCGCGAAGGGGTGCGCGGGATGCCGGCCTCACGCGGGTTCAACGGCGAGGACCAGGCGTGGCACTACGCGCTGGCGTGGATGGCGTGCGACTACATCGCAGCCACCCAGGGCGAGGACCGTCTCTGGCAGCTGGTGGACGCCTTCCACAACGGTGGCAGCGGCACCCAGGACGCCGCGCAGGACGCGGTCCTGCAGAGCGTGATCGGTCTGGACGGCGTGCAGCTGGCAAGGCGTGCGGCCGAGCGGATCCTCAGGATCTACGGGTGATCGGCGACGAGCGAGGGCACCGGGGCATAGGACGCGCCGCTCGGGCGTTGTGCACCACTAGGCTGAACACGCAACCACCCGAACAGGAGCACTCGTGACGCAGGCACGCTTCGTGCACATCGTCGATGACGTCGCCGAGCTCGAGGGCCTGGCAGACGGCCCGGTGATGGTGACCGCGCTCGACGGGTTCCTCGACGCGGGCAGCGCCTCCGCGCTGGCGGTGGGCCATCTCCTGGAGTCCTCGGCCGGACGCGTCGTGGCCAGCTTCGAGGTCGACGAGTTCTACGACTACCGCGCACGACGTCCACCGATGTCGTTCGTGCGCGACCACTACAGCGACTACGAGGCCCCGCGCCTCGTCGTGCGCCTCATGCACGACGACCGGCGCGCGCCGTACCTGCTGCTCACCGGGCCCGAGCCCGACGTCCGCTGGGAGGCGTTCGCCGAGGCCGTTCGTGCCGTCGTCGAGAGCTTCGACGTGCGCCTCACCGTGTCGATGGGCTCGGTCCCGATGGCGGTGCCGCACACGCGGCCCGTCCAGGTCACCAACCACGCGACCGCCAAGCGGCTGGTCGTGACGGAGAACGTGTGGCGTGGCGAGATCCGGATCCCCTCGAGCGCCCAGTCCCTCCTCGAGCTGCGGCTGGGGGAGTGGGGACACGATGCCACCGGGTTCGTCGCGCACATCCCGCACTACGTCGCGCAGTTCGGATACCCGGAGGCCTCCGCCGCGATCCTGCGACAGGTCGGCGTCGTGACCGGGCTGGAGTGGGACATCTCTGCGCTCGAGGCCGCGGGCGCAGCCCGGCAGGCGGAGATCGCCGAGCAGGTGGCGGAGTCCGAAGAGGTCGGAGCCGTGGTCGCCGGGCTGGAGCAGCAGTACGACGCCTTCCACAGCGGTGGACCCAACCTGCTGGGCCAGGAGGACGGCTCGATGCCCGATGCGAGCGAGCTGCCGACGGGCGAGGAGCTCGGCGCGCAGTTCGAGCAGTTCCTCGCCGGGCTCGACCAGACCGAGGACGAGTAGTGCCGGCATCGGTCGACGAGCTCGTCGAGCTGCTGGACCTCGAGGAGATCGAGGACAACCTGTTCCGGGGCAAGCAGCCGGACACCGTCATGCAGCGGGTCTTCGGCGGGCAGGTCGCCGCCCATGCGCTCGTCGCCGCATCGCGGACGGTGCCGACGCAGTACGTCGTGCACTCGCTGCACTCCTACTTCCTGCGGCCCGGCGACACCGCCGTGCCGATCGTGTACGACGTGGAGGACGTCCGGGAAGGCCGCTCCTTCGCCACCCGTCGGGTCCTCGCCCGCCAGCACGGGCGGCCGATCTTCGCGATGACGCTGAACTTCCAGGTGCCCGAGGAAGGACTCGAGCATCAGGACACGATGCCCGAGGTGCCGCAGCCGGAGGACTGCCCGACGCTGAACGAGATCCTCGGCGGTCGCGAGGGCTCGGACGAGTCCGAGCGCTGGGCGCGCGAGTGGGCGGCGCTCGACGTGCGCTACGCAGGCAACTCGCGTCCCGGTGGGGAGCTCGACCCGAGCGGCCAGCCGGCGCGTGCCCGGCTCTGGATCCGCGCCGACGGCGACCTGCCGTCGGACCCGCTCCAGCACACCGCGGCGTTCACCTACGCGAGCGACATGACCCTTCTCGGCGCCTCACTCGTCCCGCACGGCATGTACATCGCCTCGCCCCGGATCCAGGCAGCATCGCTGGACCACTCGATCTGGTTCCACCGGCCCTTCCGGGCCGACCAGTGGTGGCTCTACGACCAGCACAGCCCGTCAGCCTCGGGTGGCCGCGGCCTGATCTTCGCCAGCGTCTTCACCCAGGACGGCCGGCTCGTGGCCAGCGTCGCCCAGGAGGGCCTGATCCGCGTCCGGTCCTGACCCCGAGAGGGCAGGAACGCAGCCCGCAGCAACGCCGAGCGGGCAATAACGCAGCCGGCAGCAACGCCTAGCGGGCGAAAACGCAGCCCCCCAGTGCGTCGAGCGGGAGAAAACGCTGCCTCACAGTGCATCGAGCGGGCAGAGATGCTGGTGACGGTGCAGCGTTTGTGCCCGTTCGGCGTACTCTCAGGGTGCGTTTGTGCCCGTTCGGCGTACTCCCGGGGTGCGCTTGTGCCCGCTCGGGGGTCCTAGCGGGTGCGGCCGACCAGGTGCGGCGCGCCCGTCCTCGGGTTGGTGAGCGAGAAGTCGACGCCCTGGTGGGCGCCGTCGTCGACGACGCGGGAGCCGAAGGCCACCGTGCCGGGCAGCACGATCGGCTTCTTGAACTCGACCTCGACCGTGACCTCGCCGGGCAGCCGGTTCGCGATCGCGGCGATGCAACGAGCCTTGCTCCACATGCCGTGCGCGATCTGGCGCTGGAAGCCGAACGCCTTCGCCGTGAGGGGGTAGAGGTGGATCGGGTTGTGGTCGCCGGAGACGGCGGCGTACCGGCGGCCGAGGTTGCCGGGCAGCCGCCACTCGACGCCGTTGCTCGGCACCACCTCGAGAGGTGCGCCCTCGGCCGTGGCGGCGTTGTCGCCCTTGCCGACGCGCAGGTACGTCGACGTCGACTCCCAGACGGTGTCATCGCCGCTGGTGATCGTGGTGACCAGGTCGAAGACCTTGCCCTTGGCGTGTCCACGCAGGTTGTTCGCGACAGCGGTCACGTCGAGCACCTCGGTCGGTGCGATCGGCCGGTGCTGGCTGATCGCGTTGCGCAGGTGCACTGTGCCGATGGCGGGGTAGGGGAACGAGCCGTCGGTCATGATCCCCATGTGCAGCGGGAACGCGAGCATGTGCGGGTAGGTGAGGGGGAGCGCCTGGCCACGGATCCCGCTCTGCGCGAAGCCGCAGACCTCCGCGTACGCCGCCGCGTGGGCCGGGTCGATCTCGACGCCGGGCCGCGTGAGCCGCAGGTCGGGCAGCTCGCCGCCGGTCTTGCGGATCCCCGGCAGCAGGTTCACGCCGGGCAGTGCCGGCAACGCGGCCCTGAGCATCGTCGGCAGGGCCGAAGGAGTTCCCTCGATCGTGCGCTCGACCATCTCAGGCGCCCAGCATCATCTGGCCGCACACGCGCACGACGTTGCCGTTCACCGCGGTCGAGCCGGGGCTGGCGTACCACGCGATCGTCTCCGCGACGTCGACCGGGAGACCACCCTGGGCCATCGCGTTCATCCGCTGGCCGACCTCGCGGGTCGCGAACGGCACCGCCGCGGTCATCTGAGTGACGATGAAGCCGGGCGCGACTGCGTTGATCGTGATGTCGTCCTTCAGCTCGCCGGCAAGTGCGTCGACGAACCCGATCACACCGGCCTTGGAGGCGGCGTAGTTCGTCTGGCCGACGTTGCCCGCGATGCCCGCGATCGACGAGACGCCGATGATCCTGCCGTTCTTGTTGACCAGGCCCTGGTCGAGCAGCTCGCGCGTGATCCGCTCGGGCGCGACCAGGTTGACCGAGATCACCGAGCTCCACCGGTCCTCGGCCATGTTGGCCAGCTTGCGGTCGCGCGTGATGCCGGCGTTGTGCACGACGATGTCCACGCCCCCGAACTTCTCCTTGACGTGGTGGGCGATCCGCTGCGGAGCGTCCTTGCCGGTGATGTCCAGCGTCAGCTGGTCGCCGTCCAGCTCCTGCATCAGGGTCACCAGCTCGCTCGCGGCCTGGGGTACGTCGATGCCGATCACCGTTGCGCCGTCGCGGTGCAGCACCCGCGCGATCTGCTCGCCGATGCCGCGCGAGGCGCCGGTGACGATCGCGACCTTGCCGTCCAGGGGCCGGGTCTGGTCGGCGACCTTCGCGGCCTTCTTCGTGCCGGTGAGGCCGAGGCGGGCCACCTGGCCGGAGACGTAGGCCGACTTCGGGGAGAGGTAGAACGCCAGCGTCGACTCGATGGTGGACTCGGCACCCGGGGCGACGTACACGAGGTTGACGGTGCTGCCCTTGCCGATCTCCTTGCCGAGCGAGCGGGTGATGCCCTCGAGAGCACGCTGGGCGATGCGCTCCTCGGCGCCGGACGCCTGGCTCGGGTTGGTGCCGAGCACGAGGACGCGAGCACACGAGGTGAGGCTGCGCAGAAGCGGCGTGAGGAACTGCTGGACGGCGACCAGGCCTTCGGCGTCACTGATGCCGGTCGCGTCGAAGACGACGCCCTTGTACTTCTCGCCCTCGGCTGCGATGGCGGTGCTGGCGATCCCGAGGCTGTCCAGCGAGGCGGTGACGACCTCGACGAGCCGGCCCGAACCGCCCACGACGACGGTGCCGTCGACCAGCGGGGCACCCGCCGTGTAGCGCTCGAGCCGCACGGGGCTCGGCAGGCCGAGGTTCTTGACGAACAGCTGCCCGATGGGGCTGGCCGTGAAGGACTGGTAGCGGTCGGGCATCTCGTCGTTCCTCGTGTCTCGTCGGTTGCGGGGGCGTCGGCGCGGGGCCTCGCACCGGAAATGTAACTTCGAGTTTCACTTGGTGTCCAAGGAAGGTGATCTGGCCCTCACCTCGTTTGCTTTCCCGATGTTACGCGCCAGTATGGATCGGTACCGCAGTGCCGACTCCCGCCCCCTTCGGGCCGGTGGCCGACCACTCCCGATCCGATCCAGGAGACCCTCGCCATGCTGGAAAACACCCGTCGCGTCGCCGTCCTGGGCGGCAACCGGATCCCCTTCGCCCGCTCGAATACCGCCTACGCGAGCGCCTCCAACCAGGAGATGCTCACGGCCGCGATCGACGGCCTGGTGGCCCGGTTCGGGCTCGAGGGCGAGCAGATCGGCGAGGTCGTCGCGGGTGCGGTGCTCAAGCACGCGCGCGACTTCAACCTGACCCGCGAGGCCGTCCTCGGCTCCCGGCTGGCGCCGACCAGCGCGGCCTGCGACCTCCAGCAGGCCTGCGGCACCGGCCTGCAGGCGGCGATCTACGTCGCGAACAAGATCGCGACAGGTCACATCGAGGTCGGCATCGCCGGCGGCACCGACACCACCTCGGACGCGCCGGTCGCCATCTCGGACAAGCTGCGCAAGAAGCTGATGAAGGTCAATGCCGCGCGCGACACCGGCGGCAAGCTCAGGGCGCTCGGCAACATCCGGCCCGGGGACATCGGCCTGGAGATCCCGCAGAACGGCGAGCCGCGCACCGGCCTGTCGATGGGCGAGCACGCCGCGCTGACCGCGCTGGAGTGGCAGGTCTCCCGCGAGGAGCAGGACGAGCTCGCCGTGGCGTCGCACCACAACCTCGCGAAGTCCTACGACGAAGGCTGGCAGGACGACCTGGTGACCCCGTTCAACGGTGTGGACCGGGACAACAACCTGCGTCCCGACTCCTCGCTGGAGAAGCTCGCCACCCTCAAGCCGGTCTTCGGCAAGGGCGCGGCCGCGACCATGACGGCGGCGAACTCGACGCCGCTCACCGACGGCGCGTCCGTCGTGCTGCTCGCGTCCGAGGACTGGGCCCGAGCGAAGGGCCTGGAGCCGCTCGCGTTCTTCACCGAGTACGAGACCGCGGCCGTCGACTACGTGCACGGCGGCGAGGGCCTCCTCATGGCGCCGGCGTACGCCGTGCCGCGGATGCTCGAGCGGGCCGGCCTGACCCTCCAGGACTTCGACTTCTACGAGATCCACGAGGCCTTCGCCTCCCAGGTGCTCTCCACCCTGAAGTCGTGGGAGGACCCGGTGTTCTGCAAGGAGCGGCTCGGCCTCGACGCGCCGCTGGGATCGATCGACCGCACCAAGCTGAACGTCAAGGGCTCCTCGCTCGCCGCGGGTCACCCGTTCGCGGCGACCGGCGGCCGCATCGTGGCCAATGCGGCCAAGCTGCTCGCCGACAAGGGCGAGGGTCGTGCGCTGATCTCGATCTGCGCCGCCGGCGGCCAGGGCGTCGTCGCGATCCTCGAGCGCTGACTTCATGTCGAGGCGGCGCAGATGAAAGGAATTCCTTTCATCTGCGCCGCCTCGGCGCATTCCCGGCTATCACTTGCGCCGCCTCGGCGAGCTGCCGGCTTTCGTCTGCGCCGCCTCGGCGACGTGGGTCAGCCCTTGGTGGTGGCGAGCGACACCGCGGTGCTCACCAGGAACTCGCGGACCTGCTCCCCGGAGATCCGGGAGATGGCCGGGATGCCGGGCGCGCTCTCCTTGACGACCATGCCGATCCGGGCGAGCTGCATCGCGCCGAGCCCGGTGGCGTACATGTAGTTCGCCATCAGCACGGTGTCGCCGCGGTGGAACTCCCCGGATGCCACGCCGTCCTCGAGGGTCTGGATCAGCGTGCGCAGGCAGGACGTGATGGCCCGTCCGAGGCGGAGCAGCGCGCCCTCGCTGACCTGCTCGAGGAGCTCGGGCCCGGGCCGGCGCATGAGGGTCTGGGCGCAGTCGATGAACGCGGGGTACTCGAAGCCGTAGTCCACGAAGGCTCCGACGACCGCGCGCAGGCGCGCGATCGGGTCCGACGGGTGCTCGGCCGCCGCCTGCTCCAGGCGGTCGCGCAGCTCCTCGAGGTAGCTCTCCACCGCGAGCGCGAAGAGCTCCTCCTTGCCGCTGAAGTGCCGGTAGATGATCGCCCGGTTGATCCCGACGGCGCGCGCGATGTCGTCGATCTGCGCATCGCGCACCCCGGACTCGTCGAACAGTCGCCGGGTGGCCGCCAGGATCTGCTGCTCGCGGCTGCGCCGGCGGGCGGCCGCCGCCGACTGCCGGCTCGGCGAACGACGGGGAGCCGCGACTTCGGCGCCTTCGCGATCCTCCGGCCGGGCTGGGCTCATGCGGCGATGTTAGTGCAACTCCGGTTTACACCGGCTGTCTCACGGCTCGGCGCCGTCGGCCGGCAGCACCGGTCCGGACAGCGAGCGCACGGTCCCGATCGTGTCGGCCTCCTCCGCAGACTTGTCCTCCCGGTAGCCGAGCACCCGGGCGAAGCGCAGCGCCAGTCCACCGGGATAGCGCGTCGAGCGCTGCAGGCCGTCGAAGGCGATCTCGACGACCTGCTCGGGTCGCACGTGCACGACGTGGCCCTCGCGGTGCGTCTCGAGCGCGAGGAAGCGCTCGGTCTGCCAGGCGAGCATCGCGTCCGTCATCCCCTTGAACGTCTTGCCCACCATCACCCAGCCGTCGCCGTCACGGGCACCGAGCCAGATGTTCGACAGCCAGCCACGGCGCCGACCGCTGCCCCACTCCACGGCGAGCACGACCAGGTCGAGGGTGTGCCGCGGCTTCACCTTGACCCAGGCCGAGCCCCGGCGGCCGGCTTCGTACGGCGCGTCGAGCTGCTTGAGGATCACGCCCTCGTGGCCGCCGGCGACCGTGCGCGCGAAGAACTCGGCGACCTCCTCGGCGTCGTCGGTCTCGAGACGGGACGTGCGCATCTCCGGAGGGACGACGAGGTCGAGCCGGGCGAGGCGCTCGCGGCCCGGCCGCTGCACCAGCGACTCACCCTCGTGGGCGAGCAGGTCGAAGAAGAACGGGTGCACCCGGTCGGACCGCTCGCGTGCCGACGTCCGCGAGGCCGTCTCCTGAAACGGTCTCGGGGTGCCGTCGTCGGCGAGCGTGAGGGCCTCGCCGTCGAGCACCAGATCGCCGCCCGGCAGTGCCCGCACGCTCTCGACGACGTCGGGCAGCCGCTGGCCGATCTCGTCGAGGCTGCGGGTGAAGACGAGGACCTCGTCGTCGCGCCGGTGCACCTGGATCCGGATGCCGTCGAGCTTGGTGTCGACGACGAGGGGCAGGCTGCCGACCTTCGCCACGCCGTCGGACACGTCGGGCGAGGCGGACGCGAGCATCGGCCGCACCGGTCTGCCGACCTCCAGGTCGAAGGCCGCCAGCGCCTCCTCGCCGCCGGTAAGAGCGGCCACGGCGATCGGTCCGGTGAGCGCACTGAACATCGCCGCCCGCCGCACGGCGGTGGCGGGCACTCCCGCTGCCTCGGCGATCGCGTCGAGCACGACCGAGTCGAGCGCGCCCTGCCGCACCTCGCCGGTCACGAGCCCGCGGAGGTACTGCTGCTCGTCGGCCGTGAGGCGGCCGAAGAGGGCGCGCACCGCGTCGCGCCTGGCGGTCCCGGACCCCTCGCCGGACAGCTCGGCGATCGCCTCCAGGGCCTCGTCGACCTCCGCAACGCCGACGCTCGCCGTGTCGGCAGGCGGCGGCAGCTCTGCCAGCCCGCGCCAGCCGACGCCGGTGCGCCGCTGGCGCAGCGTGCCGGAGAGGTACGCCGTGACGGTCTCCACCTCGTCGGCCGGCGTCTGGGCGAGCAGGCCCGCGAGCAGGCCGCGCTTCTCGATGCGGGAACGGGTCGCCGCGACCTGCTGGGAGACGGACACGAGGCGGGCGAGCTCCATGGCCGCCATCCTGCCCGAGCGCACCGACACCGCCCACCGAGCGGGGGAGGGCGGCACTAGATTGGAGCGGTGAGCCCGACCGTCCCGCGCACCCGCACCTGGCGGCCCGACTGGCCGTGCCCGGCGGGCGTGGTGCTGGGCGTGCACCGTCGGGGCGGCGGTGATCCGACGTACCGGGTGCTGCCCGACGGCAGCCACGCCCGCGGCATTCGCACACCGTGCGGGGTCGCGACGCTCGCGGTCTCGGTCGCTCCCGGCACGGCCGAGGTGCATGCCCGCGGGTGGGGACCCGGCGCCGACTGGGTGCTCGACCGGCTGCCGCGGATGCTCGGCGCCGACGACGACCCCACCGGCTTCGAGCCGCCTGCCCAGCTGGCACAGGTCTGGCGTCGGCACCGGCACTGGCGGCTCGGTGCGACCGACCTGGTGATGGAGTCGCTGGTGCCGACGATCATCGAGCAGAAGGTGACCGGCCAGGAGGCCTTCGCCGCCTTCCGGCGCCTGGTACGCCGCTACGGCGAGCGTGCCCCCGGGCCCGCGGAGCTCGACCTCTGGGTGCAGCCCGACCCGGCGACGCTGCGGACGATCCCGTCGTGGGAGTGGCTGCGGCTGCCCGTCGACGGCGGCCGGTCGCGGCCCCTGCTCGCAGCCGCCCGCGTCGCCTCGTCCCTCGAGCGTGCCGGAGCCGCCTCGCCCGCCGAGTTCGACCGCAGGCTGCGCAGCCTCTCCGGCATCGGGGTCTGGACGAGCGCCGAGGTGCGCTCGACCGCCCTCGGCGACCCCGACGCCGTGAGCTTCGGCGACTACCACGTCGCCAAGGACGTCGGCTGGGCGCTGGTGGGGGAGGCCGTCGACGACGACGGGCTCGCCGAGCTGCTCGAGCCGTACCGGCCGCACCGCCACCGGGTGCAGCGGCTGGTCGAGCTCGCCGGGCTGGGCCGGCCGCGGCGTGGTCCGCGGATGGCGCCGCGCACGCACCTGCCGGTGCGCCGGGGTGGTCTCGTCTGATCGCTCGCTGGCGCTCGCTGCTCGACCAGCGGGTTGCGGGGGTCTCGTCTGATCGCTCGCTGGCGCTCGCTGCTCGACCACCGGGCGCTTGGGTCTAGCGGAATGTAAACGCGTGTGACAGTCTGCGTTACGCGAACTTGTGGCACGTGCGGCCCGTCGGTCAGAGCCTTGTGGAGATGACAGCAGTACTGGCACAGTCGCGCTGACAACGGTATGTGTCCTGCGTAACTCCCACGTCGTCCGCGACGTTGCGCAGGGTGCATCGTCCCGAACACCCGACCGGGAGGCAGCGTGAGCTCGATGGCCGTCGCCGGCCGGTCCGGCATCGCCTCCATGCGGGCGCGCTCGCGCAAGGGCGTCGAGACCAGCGGGAAGCTGGCCGTGCTCGCGGTCGAGTCGGTCGTCGCCGGGGTGAGCGACATCGTCGCCCGGAGGTTCTCGTGGTCGGAGTTCATGCTGCAGGCGTGGTTCATGACCCGCGTCTCGCTGCTGCCCACGATCCTGGTCGCGATCCCGTTCGGCGTGATCATCTCGGTGCAGATCGGCGCTGTCGCCAGCCAGGTCGGCGCCACCTCGTTCATGGGAGCGGTCAACGGGATCGGCATCCTGCGGCAGGCGGCGCCCCTGGTCACCTCCCTGATGATCGCCGGGGCCGTCGGCTCGGCCATCTGCGCCGACCTGGGCGCCCGCACGGTGCGAGAGGAGATCGACGCCCTCAAGGTCATGGGGATCTCCCCGGTGCAACGGCTGGTGGCCCCGCGCGTCCTCGCCGCGTTGACGGTGGCGCTGCTGCTCACGGTGATCGTGTCGATGACCGCGATGGTCACGGCGTACATCCTCAACGTGGGTGGCGGCAGGGTGAGCTCGGGTGCCTACATGGACTCGTTCGTGGCGTTCAGCCAGCCGACCGACTTCGCGCTGGCGGAGTTCAAGGCGCTCGTCTTCGGCTTCATCGCAACGATCGTCGCGGCGCACAAGGGACTCACCGCCACCGGCGGCCCCAAGGGTGTCGCCGACGCGGTCAACCAGGCGGTCGTGCTCAGCGTGATCCTGCTGGCGGTCGCCAACGTCGCGATCACGCAGGCCTACGTGATGCTCGTGCCGCAGGGGATCGCGTAGATGAGCCTCCAGGTCGGTGCGCGGGCACAGCTGTCCGACGCGGTGGTCCGGGTGGTCGACTCCGTCACCGGCACCCTCGCGCAGGTCGGCGACTTCGCGACGTTCGCCGGCCGCACCCTGCTCGCACTCCCGGCGACCGTGCTGCTCTACCACCGCGAGGCGCTGCGCCAGCTCAAGGACATCGCCTGGGGCAGCGGCGCCCTGGTCGTGGGCGGCGGCACGATCGGGGTGATGGTGCTGCTCGCGCTGTCCGCCGGTACGTCGCTGGGCATCGAGGGCTTCAACGGGCTCGAGATCGTCGGCCTCGCGCCGCTCACCGGCTTCGTCTCGGCGAGTGCGAACACCCGTGAGCTCGCGCCGCTGATCGCGGCGCTCGCGCTGGCGTCCCAGGTGGGCTGCCGGTTCACCGCGCAGCTGGGCTCGATGAAGATCCACGAGGAGGTCGACGCGCTGGAGGTGATGGCGGTCGAGCCGATGCGCTACCTGGTCAGCACGCGGGTGATCGCCTGCGGCATCGCGATCGTCCCGCTCTACCTCGTGGGCCTGATCGGCTCCTACGTCGCCTCGATGCTCTCCGTCGTGGTGATCTTCGGGCAGTCGCCGGGCCAGTACGACCACTACTTCTCGACGTTCATCGACGGCGGTGACGTGTTCAAGTCGGTCGTGAAGATCCTGGTCTTCGCGATCGCGATCACGCTGATCCACTGCTGGTACGGGATGCGGGTGGGTGGCGGGCCGCAGGCCGTCGGCGAGGCCACCGGGCGCGCGATCCGGGCGAGCATCGTGGTGATCGTCGTGCTCGACATGATCATGACGCTGGTGTTCTGGGGCAGTGACTCCGGCTTCCGGATCTCCGGTTGAGCCGATGACGACAGCGAGGACCCACGGACGGCCGCGGCGCGAGCTGCGGCGGCGCGACCACGCCCGGCGAGGGCTGGTCGCCGTGGTCGGGTTCGCCCTCGTGCTGGCGCTCGTCTGGCTCAAGTCGTCGG
Source organism: Marmoricola sp. URHA0025 HA25 (assembly GCF_054059435.1). Taxonomy (NCBI): domain Bacteria; kingdom Bacillati; phylum Actinomycetota; class Actinomycetes; order Propionibacteriales; family Nocardioidaceae; genus Marmoricola; species Marmoricola sp. URHA0025 HA25. The sequence continues at coordinate 2,365,424 of NZ_JBSSCD010000001.1, read as the reverse complement.
GCGCCGTCGGCGGTCCCGACCGCGTCGAGGCGCAGCTGGCCAACGCCGGCGGCTCGCTCGGCTCGGGCGCCGACGTCAAGGTGCGCGGCGTGATCATCGGCAAGGTCGACGGCATCCGGCGCGGGCCCGACGGCGGTGTCCGGGTCGGGATCGCGGTGCGCGGTCACCGCCTCGCCCAGGTGCCCGACAACGTGGTCGCCCGGATCCTGCCGGCGACGGTCTTCGGTACGTCGTACGTCGACCTGGTCACCAGCGGCCCGGCGTCCCCACGGCCGCTGCGCGCCGGAGCGGTGATCCCGGCGGACACGACCCAGGACACCCTCGAGCTGCAGCAGGCGCTCGACGACATCGACTCTCTGGTCAAGGCGCTCGGGCCGGCCGACCTGGCGTCGGCGATCGGCTCCGTCGCCCAGGCTCTCGACGGCAGGGGCGGCCGCCTCGGCACGACGATCGACCTGGCCGACGACTACCTGGGCCGGCTCAACCCGAAGATGCCGCAGGTGCGCGACGACGTCCGCAAGCTCGCGGCCAACCTGGAGCTCGTCGCGGAGGTCGCTCCGGACCTGCTCGCGGCGACCGGTGACGCGATGGCGACCGCCCGCACGATCGTGGCCGAGAAGGCGGCGATCGCGACCGTGCTCGTCGGCGCGACGGCGCTGACCACCCAGGCCGACGCGTTCCTGCGCGCGCAGCAGTCGGGCCTGATCAGGTTCATCCAGAACTCCGCGCTGCTGCTCGACGTCGTGCACGCGAACCGGGCCGCCGGCATCACCGGAGCGATCCAGACCAACACCATGCTCGCCGCCAAGCTGGCGACGGTCATCCAGGACGGTTTCGTCAAGACGGTGACGACGTTCCTGATCGACGTACCGCCCTACTACACCGCCGCGGACTGCCCGAGGTTCGGCGCGGCGCGCGGCGACAACTGCGGGAGCAACCCGTGATCGCCGGGTTCCGCTGGATCGTGGTGAAGTTCACCGCGTTCGTGCTGGTCAGCGTCCTGCTCGCCGTGGTGCTGCTCAACACGATGCTCAACGGCGTGCACGGCGACACCCGGTCCTACCGCGCCGACCTCGCCGACGTCGCCGGGCTGCGCTCCGGCGACGACGTCCGGGTCGCCGGCGTCCGCGTCGGCCGGGTGCAGGACATCAGCGTCGGCAGGCACGGTGCCGAGGTGCGCTTCCAGGTCGCCGCCGAGCAACCGGTGCTGGACACCACGAAGATCGTGATGCGCTACCAGAACCTCCTCGGGCAGCGGTACCTCGCCCTGGTACAGGGGCCCGACCGCGGAGCCCGGCTGGCGCCCGGAGCGACCATCCCGTTGTCGCGGACCAGCCCGGGCTTCGACCTGACCGAGCTGCTCAACGGCTTCCGGCCGCTGTTCGAGGCGCTGCGGCCCGACGACGTCAACGCGCTCGCGACGTCCCTGGTCAAGGTGCTCCAGGGTGAGGGCGGCACCGTCGAGTCGCTGCTCGCGCAGACCGGGCGGCTCACGAACTTCCTCGCCGATCGCGACACCGTGGTCGGCCAGGTGCTCGACAACCTGACGCCGGTGCTCGCGGACCTGGCCGGGCACGGCACCGAGCTGCAGTCGACGGTCGAGGAGCTCCGGGCGCTGATGACCGGGCTGGCCCGCGACCGGAAGTCGATCGGCGCCTCGATCGACGGGATGAGCCAGCTGATCGGATCGACCTCCGACCTGCTCCAGCAGGCCCGGGTGCCGACGGTGCGCGCGGTGAAGCGGTTCCGCACGGTCATGGACCTGTTCATGGCCAACAAGCCCGGGTTCGTGGCCGCCCTCGGCTCGTTCGGCTCGACGCTGGCAGCGCTCGGGCGGGCGAGCTCGTACGAGAACGCGGTGAACATCTACCTCTGCTCGGTGATCGTCAACGTCGGCGGCGCCACCCTCAACCTCAACGGCAGCGGCAACGGACCGTGGAGCGAGGTGTGCAGATGAGCGAGCGCAGCGAGCGAACGATCCAGGCCCGTGCGCGGGCTTCATGCGCGCCCGCAGCGAAGCGAGGACGGGCATGAAGGCGCTCGGACGCCGGGACCCGTTCCGGGTCGGCCTGGTCACGATCGCCTTGGGGGCGGTCGTCTGCCTCCTGGTCGTGCTGGTCACCTTCGTCTCCTTCGGCACGCGGTCCTACACCGCCGTGCTGGCGCAGACTGCCGGCCTCCGCTCCGGCGAGGACGTCGAGGTGTACGGCGTACCGCAGGGCAAGGTGAAGTCGATCCGGCTCGCGGGTGACGTCGTCGAGGTGCGGTTCGTGCTCGACAAGGGAGTCGAGCTCGGAGACCGGTCGACCGCGGCCGTCAAGGTCGCGACCCTGCTCGGCACCCACTACCTGGCCGTGACGCCTGCGGGCAGCGGCCGGTCGGACAGGATCCCGCTGTCGCGGACCTCGGTGCCGTTCAACCTCCAGGACGTGCTGGAGAAGGGCACCGCGAACCTCGAGCAGCTCGATCCGGCGCTCCTCGCGCGGGCACTCACCGAGGCGAGCAAGACCCTGACGGCCACGAACGACCAGATCGGACCGGCGCTGACCGGGATCGCCCGGCTCTCGGAGGCGGTCCAGAGCCGCAGCCAGCAGACCGGCGAGCTCCTCGCGGCAGCTCGCGGCGTGACCAGCCAGCTGTCCGCCAGCAGCACCGACATCGTCGCGCTCATGCGGGAGGCGAACCTGGTGATCGGCGAGATCACCCAGCGTCGCGATGCGATCCACACGCTGCTGACCGAGACGACGACGCTTGCGCAGAACCTCGGCGCGGTGATCGACCAGACCCGCGAGGACATGGCGCCGGCCTTCCGGCAGCTGAACGCGGTGCTGAGCACGCTCCACGAGGAGGACGCCACCCTCAAGGAGGTGCTCGGCAAAATCGCGCCCACCGTGCGCTACTTCGCGAACGCCACCGGCAACGGCGCCTGGGCCGACCTGTGGCTGAAGGACCCGGCGCTGCCGCCGGACGACGTCGGCTGCAAGCTGGGGGGCTGCTGATGAGGAGCAGTCGCAGGTCGCTGAACAGGCTCGTCGGCATCGTCGTCGTCGCGGCCCTCGCGCTGGGGCTCTCGGGCTGCACCGCGCTGCCCGGCCGGACGATCACGGTCACCGCCCTGATGGGGGACTCCGCCGGCCTGTTCGTCGGCAACGACGTCGGAGTGCTCGGCGTACCGGTCGGCACCGTGACCTCCATCAAGCCCGAGGGCACGCACGTGCGCGTGACGATGTCGATCGACCGGGACCAGCCGGTCCCCGCCGACGCCGGTGCGGTCGTCGTGGCGCGCTCGGTCGCGACGGACCGGTACGTCGAGCTCACGCCGGTCTACCACTCGGGCCCGCGGATGCGGGACGGTGCCGTGATCCAGCAGCAGCTGACCCGCACGCCGGTCGACTTCGACGAGGTGCTGGAGGCACTGAACGACTTCGCGACCGGCATCGCCGGCCAGAAGGGCACCCGCAACGCCATCGCGAACATCCTGCGCGAGGGCTCGCAGGCGGTCGACGGCAAGGGCGCCCTCTTCAACAGGGCGGTCACGTCGCTGGGCGGGGCGGTGGACTCTATCTCGGGCCAGCGCGAGGACATCGCCGGCACGGTGAAGTCGCTCGACACGCTGACCTCGACCGTCGCCAGCCACCAGCAGCTCGTCCGCGACTTCGTGACCCAGGTGAGCCAGGCCAGCACGCTGCTCGCCGACGAGCGCGGCAACTTCCGCAGTGCCATGCGTGCGCTGGGCCGGGCCGTCGCCCTGGTCGCCGACTTCGCCCACCAGAACCGGCAGCAGCTGGTCCGGGCCGTGGACCAGAGCTCCGGGGTGATGCGCTCGATCCTGACGAAGCGCGACGACCTCACCGAGATCCTCCGGGTGATGCCGGTGACGCTGCAGAACCTCCAGGCCACGCTGCACCACGGGCGCGTCCGGGTCCGGGTCGACCCCCTGGTGCTCACCCCGCTGCCGACCCTGCTCAAGCCGCTCTGCAACGCGACGCAGACCGACTTCTGCTCGCTGTTCGGGCCCTCCCTGCTCAACCTCCAGAACCTCATCGACCTCCTCACCGGGAAGCAGCGATGAGCCGGCTCGCGGTGCTGGGCGCCGGGTTGCTGGGGCTGGTGATCCTGGTGGCCGGCTGCGGTCCGACGATGGCCGACCTGCCGCTGCCCGGATCCGGCGTCAGCGGCGACACGATCGCGGTCAAGGTCGAGTTCGACGAGGCGCTCAACCTCGCGCGCGGCGCACAGGTCCGGGTCAACGGGGTGAGCTCGGGCAAGGTCCGCTCGGTCAGCACCCGGGACTTCAAGGCGATCGTCGTCCTCGACGTACGCCGCTCCGCAGCGATCCGCGCGGATGCGACCGCACGGCTGCGCTACACGACTCCGCTCGGCGAGCTGTTCGTCGAGGTCACCAACCCGGCCACCGGAACCCTCCTCGAGGACGGCGCGCTCCTGCCCGTGAAGCAGACGACCACCGCGCCTACCGTCGAGGACGCACTCGCGTCGGCCTCGCTGCTGGTCAACGGCGGTGGCCTCAACCAGATGCAGACGGTCACCCAGGAGCTCAACGCCACGCTGGGGGGACGCGAGGACACCGTCCGCGAGCTGATGCAGCGATCGGACACCTTCCTCACCGAGGCGAACGCGACGACCGCGGACATCGGACGCGCCCTCGACGCACTGGCCACGGTGTCGAAGGTGCTCAACGAGAACCGGGCCACCATCGACGCGGCCATGACCGACATCCGGCCGGCGGCGCGGGTCCTGCGGAAGAACACGCCCGGCCTGACCCGGCTGCTCGCGAAGCTCACGGAGTTCTCCGGGACGGCCAACCAGGTCGTCGGCGCCACCCGCGACCAGATCCTGCAGATGCTGCGGGAGGTGTCGCCCGTGCTCGACCAGCTGAACGCCAACCGGGACACCCTCGGTCCGTCCCTGAAGGCGCTTGTGGCGCTCAACGACGAGCTCAACCAGGCGATCCCGGGTGACTACGCGAACATGAAGCTCGAGATGCAGCTGGACAAGGTGACCCTGCCGAACCTGCTCGGAGCCCCGGGCGGCGCCGCCGATCCCGGTACGACGCCCAGCGGCACCAACCCGGTGAACGACCTGCTCTCCACGCTCCTCGGACCGCTGCTCGGAGGTGGCCGATGAGGAACGTCTCCGCGATGCTCCGGGACCGCCTGTGGCAGAGCCTCATCGGGGTGCTGCTCGTGCTCGTGCTGGCCCTGGCCTACCTCTTCGGCTCGGTGCTCGACCGGCCGCTCGTGCGGGGCACCACGACGGTCCGCGTCCAGCTGGCCGCGACAGGAGGGCTCTTCGAGGGCGCCGCGGTCACCTACCGCGGCGTGAAGGTCGGCAAGGTGAGGTCGATCAACCTCAGCCCCGACGGCGTCGTCGCGACGATCCTGCTCACGTCGAAGGACCGGATCCCCGTGCAGTCGGTCGCCAAGGTGCGCAGCCTCTCGCCGGTGGGCGAGCAGTACCTCGACTTCCAGCCGCGCACCGCCGCCCGGCCGTTCCTGCACGACGGGTCGGTGGTGCCGGCGAGCGCGACCGACCTGCCGAAGACCCTCGCCTCGACGGTGATCAGTGTCAACAAGCTGCTCGGCCAGGTCGACGACCAGCAGCTGCACACGCTGCTCTCCGAGCTCGCGACCGGGCTCGGCGGCACCGGTCAGGACGTCGGCAAACTGGTCGACCAGGGTGCTGTGCTGCTCGCCGAGCTGGACCGGCTGTGGCCGGAGACGGACCGCCTCATCGACAACAGCTCGCCGGTGCTCGACATCGGGATCTCGAAGGCCGACGACATCAGGCGCCTCGCCTCGTCGTCGCGGAAGTTCGCCGCCTTCCTGAAGAGCTACGACCCCGAGCTGCGCAAGACCCTCGAGGACGCGCCCGGGCAGGTCGAGCAGCTGCAGGCGCTGGTCGGTGACGCCGACACGGTCCTCCCCGGCTTCCTCGGCACGGCGGTGCCCTTCACCGAGCTCTTCGCCGCCTACGCGCCCCACCTCGGGGTCATCCTGGCCACCTATGCGCCCGGTCTGGGCGTCCTCGGCGACGCGATCCGCGACGGCGAGCTGCTGATCGAGGGCATCCCGCAGCGCAGCCCCAGGTGCGACTACGGCACGGCGCGGCGCGACCCGAAGGACCCCGAGCGCCGCCCGCTGGTCACCGACGGACACTGCCCCACGTCGGCGGAGCACCTGCAGCGCGGCGCCGCGCACGCGCCCGGGCCGGTGGACTGAGCCGCGCTCAGCGACGCGGGTCCGGCTCCAGCCGCAGGGTCATCAGCGTGGTCGCGAGCATGTCGTAGTGCCCGACCAGCAGGAGCAGCTCGACCAGCGTGCGCTCGTCGTACGCCGCCCGGAGCTCCGACCAGGTCGGGTCGGAGAGGTCGCGGGTGGCGAGCAGCTCCTCGGTCGCCCGGATCAACAGCCGCTCGTGGCCCTGCCAGCCGTCGGCGGCCGAACCCGCCCGCACCCGCTCGACGTCCGCCGGGGTCACGCCGGCGCGGGCGCCCAGGCGCACGTGGTGCTCGAGCTCGTAGTCGCACCCGCGCAGCGACGCCACCCGCAGGATCACCAGCTCGGTCTCGCGCCGCGGCAGCCTGCCGCCGGGCATCAGCCGGCCGGCGAAGTGCAGCCACCCCCAGAACAGCCCTCGGCCCCTGCCCAGGGTGGTGAAGATCGCCGGTGGCGCGGTGCCGGTCGCCCGGCCGGCCAGGCGCGTGAACAGCCAGATCGGCAGGCCGAGCTCGCGGCGCGACCCGGGGGCGATGCGTGCCGGGCTCATGCGTCCTCCCGGACGGCGCGACCGACCTGGGGGAGCGCGCGGTTGGCGGCGAGGTTCATGACCTTCATCGCGAGCACGTACGCCGGTGGGAACCACCGCTGCAGCAGGTGCACGAACCTGATGTCCGGCGAGGTGTAGACCCAGTACCGGTTCCGGCGTACGCCGCGCAGGATCGCCTGCGCCGCGTGCTCTGGCGTCACGGCGCGCTTGCGGAAGGCGGCCTGGAACCGCCGGAACTGCGGTGTCGCGTTGTCCACGCCGGCGATGCTCACCGTCTCGGTCAGCCCGGTGTCGACGCCGCCGGGGCACACGAGGCTCACCCCGATCCGGTGCCGGGCGAGGTCGAAGCGCAGCACCTCGGAGACGCCCCGGAGACCGAACTTGCTCGCCGAGTAGGCGGCGTGCCAGGGCATCCCGATGATCCCGGCGGCCGACGACACGTTGACGACGTGCCCGCCACGCCGGGCCTCGATCATCGGCGGCACGAGGTACTCCAGGACGGCGATCGGACCCATCAGGTTCACGTCCACGACCCGCTGCCAGGTCCGGTGCGGCATCGCGGTGATCGTGCCCCACGACGCGATGCCGGCGACGTTCATCACCACGTCCATCGCGCCGTGCAGCTCGGTGATCTCGGTGGCCAGCGCCCGCACGGCTTCGTGGTCGGCGAGATCGGCCGGGGCGGCGTACGCGACCTCGCCGCCGGCGGCACGCACCTCCTCGACCACCCGCAGCAGGCCGGGCTGGTCGACGTCGGTGAGGAAGAGGACCGCACCCTCGCGAGCCAGCGCGAGAGCCGTGGCGCGTCCGATCCCGCTGGCCGCACCGGTGAGGAACACGGACTTCTCACGCAGGTCGCGTACGGGCGCTCGCAGCATGCAACGCACCCTAGCCCGGTTGGTGTAAACGCGGGTTACATCTCAGCGGTCAGAGCAGGTGCCGCAGCGGCCGCAGCACGCCCTCGGTGAACCGGCGGTGGATGCCGCGGGCGTTCCAGGTGCGCGCGGTGAGGAACGACGACTGCTCGAGGTCGGTGGCGAAGACCGCCTCCATCACCTCGGCCATCCCCGGGTCGATGAACTCGACGTTGATCTCGTAGTTGCCCGTCATGCTGAGCCGGTCGATGTTCGCGGTGCCGACCGTCGACCAGTTGCCGTCGATGGTGGCGGTCTTCGCGTGCACCATCGCGCCCTCGAAGCGGTGGATCTCGACCCCGGCGGCCAGCAGCTGGCCGAAGTAGCCGCGCGAGATCCAGTCGGCGACGACGTGGTTGGACGTCCGCGGGACGAGGATCTTCACGTCCACCCCGCGCCGCGCGGCCGCGGTGAGCGCCTCGACGAAGTCGGGGTCGGGGATGAAGTAGGCGTGCGTCATCCAGATGTTGCGCCGAGCCCGGTTGATCGCCTCGAGGTACATCGCCCGGATCGGGAACATCCAGTGCCGGGGGAGGTTCCGGTGCAGCCGGATCCGGGGCTCCCAGGCCGCCTCGGTGGTCTCGAGGAGCAGCGGCCGGCGGCCGTGCCGGTGCTCGTTCCAGAAGTCGGCGAAGCTGCGCTTGAGGTCCCACACCGCCGGGCCCGTGATCCGCACGTGGGTGTCCCGCCACTCGGTGGCGTACGCCGTGCCGATGTTGAACCCGCCCACGAAGGCGACGTCCTCGTCGACGATCATCACCTTGCGGTGCTCCCGGCCGTAGCGGCGCAGGTCGAAGAAGCGCCAGCCGGCGTTGTAGATCGGGTAGCGGAGCACCCGCAGCACGTGCGGGAAGCTCTTGAACCGGGGGTCGACGACGATGTTGGCGAAGGCGTCGTAGATGACGTAGACCTCGACGCCACGCTCGGCAGCCTCGGTGAACGCCCGCTTGAACCGCTCGCCGAGCTCGTCGCCCTTCCAGATGTAGGTCTCGAACAGGACCATGTGCCGGGCCGACCCGATCGCCTCCAGCATGTCGTCGTACAGGTCGCGGCCGTAGGTGTAGGTGGTGACGACCCCGTCGCCGATCTTCACCTCCCGAGGCGGCAGCGTCGTGAACGGCTGCGGCTTCTTGCCGCGGCGGCGCCACGAGTCGACCAGGGTCAGGCTCAGCGCCAGCACCAGCTGGACGCCGAAGATCGTCAGCAGCGTGCGCCGGACGACCGGCCAGATCTCCCGGCCGGCGAAACGGACCGCGCGGTAGCGCCTGCTCACGCCAGAAATCTAGCGGGCGCCCGGACCCGGCCCCCATCGCCGCGCGGTCGCGCGAGCGTGCGGTCCTGTCGGTGGACCGTCGTAGGCTCGGCGCATGCGCCCTGTCACCGATCTCGAGCGCCGGGTGGCGCCCCTCGAGGTCATCTCCGACTACGTCCCCTCCGGCGACCAGCCTGCTGCGATCGCCGACATCGACAAGCGCATCAAGGGCGGCGAGAAGGACGTCGTGCTGCTCGGCGCGACCGGCACCGGCAAGACCGCGACGATCGCGTGGGTCGCGGAGCGGCTGCAGCGGCCGTTGCTCGTGATGCAGCCCAACAAGACCCTCGCGGCCCAGTTCGCCAACGAGCTGCGCCAGCTGATGCCGAACAACGCGATCGAGTACTTCGTCTCGTACTACGACTACTACCAGCCCGAGGCCTACGTCCCGCAGACCGACACCTACATCGAGAAGGACTCCTCGATCAACGAGGAGGTCGAGCGGCTGCGGCACTCCGCGACCAACTCCCTGCTGACCCGGCGCGACGTCATCGTGGTATCCACGGTGTCCTGCATCTACGGCCTCGGCACCCCCCAGGAGTACGTCGACCGGATGCTGCGGCTCCGCGTCGGGCAGGAGATGGACCGTGACGGCGTCCTGCGCCGGCTCGTCCAGATCCAGTACACCCGCAACGACCTCGCCTTCACCCGCGGCACCTTCCGGGTGCGTGGCGACACGCTGGAGATCTTCCCCGTCTACGAGGAGCACGCCGTGCGGGTGGAGTTCTTCGGCGACGAGATCGAGCGGATGATGACGCTGCACCCGGTGACCGGTGAGGTGCTGACCGAGGACAAGGAGCTCTACGTCTTCCCCGCGACCCACTACGTCGCCGGGCCGGAGCGGATGGAGCGGGCCATCGCCGGCATCGAGGCCGAGCTCGAGGAGCAGGTCGCTTTCTTCGAGCGGCAGGGCAAGCTGCTCGAGGCGCAACGGCTGCGGATGCGCACGTCGTACGACGTCGAGATGATGCGCCAGGTCGGCTCGTGCTCCGGCATCGAGAACTACTCGATGCACATCGACGGCCGCAACCGGGGGAGTGCGCCCAACTGCCTGCTGGACTACTTCCCCGAGGACTTCCTCCTCGTCGTCGACGAGTCGCACGTCGCGGTGCCGCAGATCGGCGGCATGTACGAAGGCGACATGTCGCGCAAGCGCAACCTCGTCGACCACGGCTTCCGGCTGCCGAGCGCGATGGACAACCGGCCGCTGAAGTGGGAGGAGTTCCTCGACCGGATCGGCCAGACCATCTACCTCTCGGCGACCCCTGGCGACTACGAGCTGTCCCGGGTCACCGGACCCGACGGCCGCGCCCAGGTGGTCGAGCAGATCATCCGGCCGACCGGCCTGATCGACCCCGAGGTGATCGTCAAGCCCACGAAGGGGCAGATCGACGACCTGATCGGCGAGATCAACATCCGGGTCGAGCGCAACGAGCGCGTCCTGGTCACCACGCTGACCAAGAAGATGTCCGAGGACCTCACCGACTACCTGCTGGAGAACGGCATCCGCACGCGCTACCTGCACTCCGAGGTCGACACGCTCAAGCGGATCGAGCTGCTGCGTGACCTCCGGCTCGGCGAGTACGACGTGCTGGTCGGCATCAACCTGCTCCGCGAGGGCCTCGACCTCCCCGAGGTGTCCCTGGTCGCGATCCTCGACGCCGACAAGGAGGGGTTCCTGCGCTCCGACAAGTCCCTGATCCAGACGATCGGCCGCGCCGCCCGCAACGTGTCCGGGCAGGTGCACATGTACGCCGACCGGATCACGCCCTCGATGGAGAAGGCGATCGAGGAGACCAACCGCCGCCGGGCCAAGCAGGTCGCCTACAACACCGCCCACGGCGTCGACCCGCAGCCGCTGCGCAAGAAGATCGCCGACATCACCGAGATGCTGGCCCGCGAGGACGAGAACACCCAGGAGCTGCTGGCCACCTGGCAGGGCACCGGAGCCCGCGGCGACCGGAGCAAGAAGGCGCCGGTCCCGGGGCTGAGCCGGCTCGGGCAGGACCGCAGGACGATGCCCGACCTGGCCGGCCTGCCCTCCAGCGACCTCGCCGAGCTGGTCCAGCAGCTCACCGAGCAGATGCACGCCGCGGCCGCGGAGCTCCAGTTCGAGGTCGCCGCCCGCCTCCGCGACGAGATCTCCGAGCTCAAGAAGGAGTTGCGCCAGATGATGGAGGCGACGAGATGAGCGCCGCTCCGGTGACCGCGATGCCGTGCGAGAGCCGGTGAGCGAGTCCTACGGCGACCTGGTCGAGGAGATCACCACGGCCAGGTTCACCCCGGTGCGGATCCGTGAGGGCTACGACATGGGCGACGTCGACGACCTTCTCGACGAGCTGGTCGCGGCGCTGGGGCGCGGCGAGCCGGTGGGCCCGCTCATCGACCGGGTGCAGCTCGGCCACGTGCGGCTGCGCGAGGGCTACGACAGCGGTGAGGTCGACGAGTTCCTCGCCCGGCTGCGGGTGCGGGCCGGCTGATGGAGGTCGGCGCCCTGCAGGAGCACTGCCTCGCCCTCCCGGGCGCCTGGCCCGACAACCCGTGGGACCACGACCACCCGGTGATCAAGGTCGGCGCCGGAGAGCGCGGCAAGATCTTCGCCTTCCTCGGCGCCGACTCCGTCGGCGTCAAGGCAGGCCCCAACCGCGACGTCGCCGACGAGTGGCTCGACCGCCATCCCGGTGACGCCACGGTGATGCGCTACATCGGCCGTTCGGGCTGGAACTCCCTCTCGCTGGCCGGCGCGATCCCCGAGGAGGAGCTCCTCGAGGCGGTCGAGGAGTCCTACCGGCTCGTGGTGACCGGGCTGCCGCGCAAGCATCGCCCGGCCGGCTGGGAGACGGTCGGCACTCCACCGCAGGAGGCCCGATGATCGGACCGGTCCCGACCCGCACCGTCCAGATCACCGTCGACTGCGCCGACCCCGGAGCGCTCGCCGTGTTCTGGGCCGCCGTGCTCGGCTACGACGTCCAGCCGCCGCCGGCCGGGTTCGACACCTGGGATGCCGCGCTCGATGCCTGGGGCGTCCCGGCCGACCAGCGCAACGAGCGCTCCGCGGTCGTGCCGCCGCCGGGTGCCGACGGTCCCCGGGTCTTCTTCCAGCGCGTCCCGGAGCCGAAGACGGTGAAGAACCGGGTCCATCTCGACGTCCGGGCGGCGCCCGGTCTCGAGGGCGACGACCGCATGTCCGGGCTCGAGCGGGAGTGCGAGCGACTCGTCGGCCTGGGTGCACGGCGGATCGCTCGCTACGAGCCGGGTGGCATCGAGGCCGGGCACATCGTGATGGCCGACCCCGAGGGCAACGAGTTCTGCCTGGACTGACCGGGCTCGACAGGCCTCGCCGCACGGAGTACGCGTGCCCCGGCCTGCCCGGATCGACATCAGCACGCCAGGGGCGTGACCGAACCCGGACATAGTCGTTGATTTTGGTACAGGTCGGGGTGGCTGGTTGCGGCAAACGAGAACGTGTTCTAGGTTTGACGCTCGCATCGCGCCCCCGTGTCGGTGTCCAGGCGAGTCCGAGGGAGGTACGGCGTGGCGATCTCCGTCGCCTCCGTGGTGCGCGGCCCCGGCGAGATTGCGGCGATGGTCGTCGACGTCACCAAGGCCGTCTTCACCAGCCGCTTCCAGCTGCGTGAGTTCATCGAGCAGGCCTGGTTCATCACCAGCGTCACACTGATGCCGACGATCCTGGTCTCGATCCCGTTCGGCGCGGTGATCGCGCTCCAGGTCGGCAACCTCACCGGCCAGCTCGGTGCCCAGTCGTTCGCCGGGGCCAGCGCGGTCCTCGCCGTCGTCCGCGAGGCAGCGCCGATCGCGGCTGCGCTGATCATCGCCGGTGCGGCGGGGTCGGCGATCTGCTCGGACATGGGCGCGCGCAAGATCCGCGAGGAGATCGACGCGATGGAGGTGCTCGGCGTCGACCCGATCGAGCGGCTGGTCGTGCCCCGCGTCCTCGCGACGGTGTACGTCGCGGCGATGATCAACGGCATCGTGGTGGCTGCCGGCATCGGCGGCGGCTACTTCTTCACGGTGATCGTCCAGGGCGGCTCCGCGGGTGCGTTCCTCTCCTCCTTCACGGCGCTCGCGTCGCTCGTCGACCTGATCGTCAGCATGATCAAGGCGGTGCTGTTCGGCTACCTGGCCGCGATCGTGGGTGCCTACAAGGGCCTGAACGCCGGTGGCGGCCCCAGCGGTGTAGGTCGCGCGGTCAACGAGTCGGTGATCATCGCGTTCATGCTGCTGTTCGCCCTCAACTCGATCATCACGGCGATCTACTTCCAGGTCGTCCCGCAGAACGGGCTGTGACCGTCATGGCCGAGTCCGTCCCGCAGCCGAGACCCTCCTTCGGGGAGCAGGTCTCCGAGGTCGGCGTCGAGATGGCGCGCCAGTCGCGCGCCCGGATCGAGGAGCGCGGCGACCAGCTGCTCTTCTACGTCAAGGCGCTCGCGTGGACCCCGCGGGCGATCGCCCGCTACAAGCGCGAGATCCTGAACACCCTCGCCGAGGTGGCGTTCGGCGTCGGCGGCCTGTCGGTGATCGCCGGGACCGTCGGCGTGATCGCGTTCATGGCCTTCTTCGCCGGCACCGAGGTCGGCATCCAGGGGTACGCGTCCCTGAGCCAGATCGGCGTGGCGAAGTTCACCGCGTTCATCTCGGCGTACTTCAACACCCGCGAGGTGGCGCCGCTGGTGTCGTCGATCGCGCTGGCCGCGACCGTGGGCTGCGGCTACACGGCCCGGCTCGGAGCGATGCGGATCTCCGAGGAGATCGACGCCCTCGAGGTGATGGGCGTGCCGTCGCTGCCGTTCCTGGTGACCACCCGGATGATCGCCGGCTTCATCGCGGTGATCCCGCTCTACATCGTGGCGCTGTGCGCGTCGTACCTGGCTCCGCGGCTGATCACCACGCTGATCTACCACCAGTCCGCCGGCACCTACGACCACTACTTCATCCAGTTCCTGCCGCCGATCGACATGCTGTGGTCCTTCGGCAAGCTGATCGTGCTCGCGGTGGCCATCATCCTGATCCACTGCTACTACGGCTACACCGCCTCGGGCGGGCCCGCGGGCGTGGGGACGGCCGTCGGCCGTGCGATCCGCAGCTCGATCGTCACCGTCGTCGTGGCCGACTTCTTCCTGAGCTTCGCGATCTGGGGCTCGACCACCACCGTGCGGATCACGGGGTAGCAGAAGGTCATGACTCCCACATCCGTTGCCTGCTACGCGCCGCGATACACGGCGCCTCGCTGCGTTGTCCTCAGTCGGCGGCCAACCCCGGGCCGCCTCCTTCGTCCGCCTTGCCATGCACCGCGTCTCACGACGCTCGCGACGGCAGGGACGTGGGAGGCATGACCTCATGCTGGTGAACATCACCCACGACACCAGGGCCGAGCACCGGCGCCTGGTGTACGCCGGCATCGGCTTCATGCTCGTGATGGCGGTGCTCATCGCGTTCTCGATCGCGATCTACCAGAAGGTCTTCACGCCGGTCACGACGGTGACGGTCAAGGCCGACCGCGCCGGCCTGCAGCTGCCGAAGTACGGCGACGTCCGCGTCCACGGGGTGATCGTCGGCCAGATCCGCTCGGTGAGCGAGGAGGGCGGTCAGGCGGTGATCAAGCTCGGCCTGCAACCGAGCGCCGCCCGGAACATCCCCGACAACGTCTCGGTGGAGATCCGCCCGACCACGCTGTTCGGCCAGAAGTACGTCCAGCTCGTCGACCCCGCCGACCCGTCGTCGCGACCGCTGCACGACGGCAGCGTGATCCCGGCCTCGCGGGTGACCACCAACGTCGAGCTGCAGCAGGTCCTCGCCACGCTGTTCCCGCTGCTGCGGTCGATCCGGCCCGGGGACCTCAACTCCACGCTCTACGCCCTGGCCACCGCGCTCCAGGGCCGCGGCGAGAAGCTCGGCGAGACCGTCGAGAAGCTCGACTCCTACCTGGGAGCGATGAACGAGCAGCTCCCGACCCTGCGCACCGACCTCCAGCGGCTCGCGAGCGTGAGCAACACCTACGCGCTCGCGGCGCCCGACCTGGTCAACCTGCTGCGCAACGCCACCACCACGGCGCAGACGGTGACCCAGAAGCAGCAGCAGCTCAGCGGGTTCCTCACCTCGATGACCCGGCTCGCCACGGTGTCGACCCGGGTGCTCACCACGAACGAGCAGGGCATCGTCCGCGAGGGCGAGCTGGCGGCGCCGCTCATGAAGCTCCTCGACACCTACTCGCCCGAGTACACCTGCCTCCTCCAGGGTGCGGACCGCTACACCGACCGGCTGGCGCAGATCTTCGCCGGCGGCCGGGTCCGCCAGACGATGTCGTTCGACGCCGTCCAGCGGCGCGCCTACACCGCCGCCGACCGGCCGGAGTACGGCGAGGTCGGGCACGGACCGTGGTGCCTGGGCCTGCCGAACCCCCAGGTGCCGATCGGCTTCGGGCCACTGCGGAACGGCACCCCGCTCGACGAGCCGGGGAGGCACTGATGGCATCGAGGAACGCCGTGACCGCGATCGCGGGCATCAAGCTCGCGATCTTCACCGTGGTCTCGCTCGTGGTGACGACCGTGCTCGCGATGATCATGGGCAACTTCGGCTTCGGCTCGACGACCGAGTACCAGGCGGTGTTCAGCAGCGCCAGCCTGCTGACCAAGGGCGACGACGTCCGGGTCGCCGGTCTGACGGTGGGTTCGGTGAAGAAGGTCCAGATCCACGACCGCAACCACGCCCTGGTCACCTTCAAGGTCAAGAGCGACGTGCCGGTGACGGTCGCGAGCCACGCCGACATCCGCTTCCTCAACCTCGTCGGTGACCGGTACCTCGCCCTGTCGCAGGGCGAGCCCGGCGCGAAGCGGTTGTCGTCCCACGCGGTGATCCCGATGACCCGGACGACGCCGGCACTCGACCTGACCGCGCTCTTCAACGGGTTCCAGCCGCTGTTCTCGGCCCTGGACCCCAAGGAGATCAACGACCTCTCCCTGAACCTGGTGAAGGTCCTCCAGGGCGAGGGCGGCACCATCGAGGGACTGCTCGCCCGCACCGCCTCGCTGACCAACACCCTGGCCGACCGCGACCAGCTGATCGGCGACGTGATCAACAACCTCTCCGGGATGCTGCAGACGGTCGACGCCCACCACCAGCAGCTCGACACCCTGGTGGTCCAGCTGAAGGACTGGCTGGGCAACGTCGCCCGCGACCGCAACGTGATCGGCCAGTCGGTCGAGAACATCTCGACGCTCGCCGACGAGCTCGCCGGCCTGCTGGTCCAGAGCCGGCCGGCCATCAAGGGGGACGTCCACCAGATCCACCGGCTCGCCGCCATCCTGAAGAAGCCCGAGTCGAAGCAGATCATCAACGAGGCCCTCGACCGGCTCCCCACGATGTTCCGGCGGCAGGTCCGGATCGGCAGCTACGGGTCCTGGTACAACTACTACCTCTGCGACTTCGACGGCCAGATCGTGCTGCCCAAGCTGGCCACGCTCACCGGCCTCCTCGGCGCCGGCAGCGTCGGCCAGGCGCTCGACGAGCTGGGCATCACCAAGGCCGTCTACGACCAGATCCAGAGCCAGCTCAACAGCCTCAGCTTCCACAGCACCGCCGACAGGTGTGACCCGTGATGGCCATGACGCCCCGTACCCATGCACGGGGAGGCATGGCCTGATGGCCCGCCACTCCGAGCGGTCGGTCATGCGACTGGGTGCCATCGCCCTCGTGGTGCTGGTGCTGACGATGGCTGCCGCCTTCAACCTGCAGAAGTTCCCCGGCTTCCGCGGCACCGGCTACCACGCGGACTTCAAGGACGCGAACGGCCTCTCCCAGGGCGACATGGTGCAGATCGGTGGCGTGCGCGTCGGCCGCGTGGACCGGATCGAGATCCACAGCGACCACGTCCGGGTCGACTTCGACGTGCACGGCGCCGACTTCGGCAAGGACACCGAGGCGTCGGTCGAGGTGCTCAACCTGCTTGGCACGAAGTACCTGAACCTCACCCCGGCAGGCTCGGGCCAGATGGCGTCCGGGTCGACGATCCCGATCAGCCGCACGCACACGACGTACGACGTGGTCAGCACCCTGGACCAGCTGACGACGACGACCGAGCAGCTGGACACCGACCAGCTCGCCGATGCCCTCCGCACCCTCGCGGGCACCATCGACGCCTCGGCGCCGCAGGTGCACGCCAGCTTCACCGGGATCTCGCGGCTGAGTGCCTCGATCGCCTCGCGCAACCAGGAGGTCGAGCAGCTGCTCTCCCGAGCGGACGACGTGACCAAGCTGCTCGCCGACCGCAAGGGTGACCTGGTCACGCTGATGAAGCAGGGCGACCAGGTCTTCCAGGAGCTCGAGCTTCGCAAGGAGGCGATCCACCGGCTGCTCGTGAACGCCCGCCAGCTGGCGGTGTCGCTCCGGGGGATCGCCGACGACAACCGCGCGGAGATCGGCTCGGCGCTCGCCGACCTGCACGAGGTGACCAGCAACCTGCGCAACCAGAAGGACAAGATCGAGGCCACGATCCACTACCTCGAGCCCTATGCGTCGGTCCTCATCAACGTGATCGGCACGGGCCCGTGGTTCGACGCCTACGTCCCGAACCTCGTCGGCATGTTCAGCGGCGAGTTCGTCCCGGGGAGGAGGTGACCGCGATGACCCGCGTCCTGGAGAGGCTCAGCGGCCGGCTGCTGGCCGTCGTCGTCGCGGCGCTGCTGCTCACGGCGACGTTCCTGATCTTCACCGGCGGTGGCGAGCAGCGGACGCTGACCGCGCACTTCTCGCGCGCGGTCGCGATCTACAAGGGCTCCGAGGTCCGGCTGATGGGCGTGCGCATCGGCTCGGTGGACTCCGTGGTGCCCGAGGGCGACAGCGTCCGGGTCGAGATGCACTACGACGCCCAGTACAAGCTTCCGGCCGGCGCGAAGGCGATGATCGTGACGCCGACGCTCGTCGCGGACCGCTTCGTGCAGATCAGTCCGGCGTACACCAAGGGCGCGCTGATGGCGGACGGTGCCGACATCCCGCTCGACCGGACGGCGTCGCCGGTGGAGCTGGACCGGATCTACAAGAGCCTCGCTCAGCTCAGCAACGCGCTCGGTCCCAACGGCGCCAACAAGACCGGCGCCCTGAGCGACCTGATCAGCGCCGGTGCGAACGCGCTGCGTGGTCAGGGCCAGCTCGCCAACCAGACGATCAACAACCTGGCGGGCGCGGCGGAGGTGTTCGGCGACAACAGCGGGACCCTCTTCAGCTCGGTCCGCCAGCTGTCCCAGCTGACCGGCGTCCTCGCCGCAAACGACCGGTTCGTCAACCAGTTCATGGGAGACCTCGCCGGTGTCTCGCAGCAGCTGGCGGGCGAGCGCGACGACCTGCAGGCGGCCCTGGCCGCGCTCGCGCGCGCCGTCGGGACGGTTCGGAGCTTCGTGCACGACAACAAGGGCCTGGTGAAGGCCGACGTCGAGGACCTGTCCACGGTCATGGGCGCCCTGGTCAAGGAGAAGGACGCCTTCGCCACTGCCGTCCAGCTGGCTCCGCTGGGCCTGGGCAACCTGACCACCGCGTTCGACGTCAAGACCGGCACCATCGGTGCCCGGGTACAGCTCGGCGACGCCTGCGCCCAGTACGTCCCCTGCCTGCTCACTCCGAAGTCGCTGGGCACGGTGCTCTGCGACGTCGTGGTGAACTCCGGGAGCCAGAACGCACAGGCCGTCTGCGACCTGCTCAAGCAGGTCAGCGCGCTCCTGCCCGACGTCGGTGGCGCCGTGTCGACCGCGGGCAACGCGGCGTCGACGGCGCAGCCCAAGGCGATCGGCCAGGCCAGGCCGCCGAGCTCGCTGATCAGCCTGCTGGGAGGTGCCGGATGAGGGAGCTCCTGCGCCGCCGGCCGGTGGGACTGCTCGTGCTGCTGGCCGTCGCCTTCCTGCTGTCGTCCTGCCGGTTCCAGGGCGCGTACGACCTGCCCCTGCCCGGCGGCAAGGCGGTCGACCCCGGCGACGCGATCACGGTGACCGCGGAGTTCACCGACGCGCTCAACGTGGTGCCCCGCACCGCCGTCATGGTCGACGACGTCCCGGTCGGTCAGGTCTCCCGGATCGACCGGGTCGGCTGGAACGCCAAGGTGACGATGCAGATCCGCAAGGACCTCCACCTGCCGGCCAACACGGTCGCCGAGATCCGGCAGACCAGCCTGCTCGGCGAGAAGTACGTCGCGCTCATCGACCCGACCGGCACCGCACCGACGGGCCACCTCGCCGACGGCGACAACATCCCGCTGTCCTCCACCTCGCGCAACCCCGAGGTGGAGGAGGTGCTCGGTGCGCTGTCCTTCGTGCTCAGCGGGGGAGGCATCGGCCAGCTGCGGACGATCAGCACCGAGCTCAACAAGATGATGGACGGCCGCACCGAGGACATGCGCGAGCTGCTGGGCCGGATCAACACGCTGGTCGGCACCCTGGACGACCAGAAGGACGACATCATCACGGCGATGGAGGGGATCAACCGGCTCACCGCCACGCTCAACGACGAGCACCGCACGATCGGTGCGGCGATCGACGCGATCGGACCGGCCGTGAAGGTGCTCAACCAGCAGCACCAGGCGCTGGTCACGATGCTGCGCGAGCTCGACAAGCTCGGCCAGGTCGGCACCCGGGTGATCCGGGGGAGTCGCGACAACCTGGTGGCGACGCTGCGTCACCTCGAGCCCACGCTCCGCGGGCTCGCCGACGCCGGCGACTCGCTGCCACGCGGTCTCGGGATCATTGCGAGCTTCCCGTTCCCGAAGGAGGCCGCCGACCTCGCGAAGGGTGACTACGCGAACGCGCTGTTCTACGTGAAGTTCGACCTCAACAAGCTCTTCGGGTCCGGCGGCTTCGGCGACAGCCCGAACATCCCGAGCCCCGTCGAGATCTGCATGGCGACGCCGCTCGCGCCGGTCTGCGACACGCTGAGCAAGTCGCTGCTCGCGCAGCTCTGCTCGCTGATGCCCACCAACCCGTTGTGCCCCGGCGTCGGCCCCGGGCCCCTCGGCAACACCAACACTCCGCTGGTCTCCGGCCTGGACACCCTGCTGGGTGGACTGCAGAGCCCCGGTCCGGGGACCGGCGGCACGTCCGGCACCTCGGGCACGACCCAGTCCGGTGGCCTGCTCGGGCTGCTCGGCGGCCTGCTCGGAGGTGGGACGCCATGACGCGCGCGATCAAGGTACGGCTGCTGGCCTTCCTGCTGCTCAGCGCCGTCGGCATCGTCTACGTCGCCGGGAGCTACCTCGGCATCGTCGACCGGGTGCTCGGTCGCGGCCTGACGGTGCACGCCACCCTGCCGGCGTCGGGCGGCCTGTTCGTCGGGAGCGAGGTCACCTACCGCGGCGTCAAGGTCGGCAAGGTGTCGGACATGGACGTGATCCCGAGCGGCGTGCGCGTGGACCTGGCGCTGAAGGAGGGCACCAGGGTCCCGCTCGCGTCGAAGGTGTTCGTGCACAACCTCTCCGCCGTCGGCGAGCAGTACCTCGACTTCGAGCCCGCCTCGAAGGCCGGACCGTACGCCGGCGACGGCGATGTGATCCGGGGCGATGCGGAGAGCCTTCCGGAGTCCACGGACGACCTGATCACCAGCATGAACGGCCTGGTCAGCTCGGTGAACCGTGACGAGCTGTCGACCGCCGTCTCCGAGCTCGGCACCATGTTCCGCGGGACGGCGGACCCACTGTCGCGGATGGTCGATGCCGGGTCGCGGTTCGTCGACGAGGCGCAGGCCAACCAGCAGGCCACCATCGACCTGCTCGGCAGCGGGGGGACCGTGCTCGCCACCCAGCAGGCCAACGCCGACAACATCCGCTCGTTCGCCCGCGACCTGGCGTCGTTCACCGCGGGGTTGAAGGGCAGCGACAAGGACCTGCGCACGATCCTGCAGGGCGGCACGCCTGCGCTCGACGAGGTGCGGTCGCTCCTCGAGGGCCTGGAGCCGACGCTGCCGGTCTTCATCAGCAACCTCGTGACGGTCAACCAGGTGCTCACGGCGCGCCTGCCTGCCGTCGAGCAGACCCTGGTGACGTTCCCCCGGGTGATCGCGTCGGGGTTCACCGGAACGCCCGGCGACGGCTACGGGCACATCAACCTGCAGATGAACTACCTGGTGCCCCCCTGCACGAAGGGCTACAAGCCGATCGACCAGTGGCTGCCCGGCACCTACACCGGGGATCCGCCCACCTACCCGGCCAAGTGCGAGTCCGGGCCGCCGATCAACCAGCGCGGGTCCAAGTACGCGCCGGCGGCCGGGGCCGCCTCCGGGACGAGCTACCGGGTCGCACCGTACGATGCGAGCACGGGTCAGGTCGACGAGAACCTGACCCTGGGGAGGCACACGGTGTTCGGTGACCACAGCTGGCAGTCGATGCTGATCGGACCGACCGAGCAGCGATGAGGCTGACGAAGTACGCACTCGCCGGCCTGGCGGTGCTCCTGGCGGCGGCCTGCGTCGTGGTGCTGGTCTGGCCGACCGCGGTTCCCGGCGCGTCGGCGGCGGAGAAGGACAGCGACCGCGACCTCGCCGTACGGGTGGCGGCGACCAACGTCACCAAGGCGTTCCTCGACGTCGACTACCGCGACATGGACCCTCGGATCGTCAAGGTGCTCAAGCTCTCGACCGGGACCTTCAAGAACCAGTACGAGACGGCGAAGGTGGACCTCAAGACCCAGGCGCAGCAGGCCAAGGCGGTCGCCACCGGCGCGGTGCGCTACGTCGGCATCGGGGACATCGACGACGACACCGCGGTCGTGTACGTCGCCGCGGACACCAAGGTCTCGAACGCCTCCATCGAGCAGGACAAGTCGGCGGGCAAGGACGTCGACGACAAGCGCTACTACCGCTTCCAGCTCAGCCTCAGCAAGGTCGGCGGCCGCTGGCTCCTCAACGATCTGCAGTTCATCTCATGAGCACCCTCGCCCCGGACGAGAAGCTCTGCCCCTTCTGCGCGGAGACGATCAAGGCCGCCGCCGTGAAGTGCCGGTTCTGCCAGTCCGACCTGGCGCCGGAGACGGCGGTCGTCACCGCCGGTGCGGCCGCCTCGCCCCCGATCGAGCCCGAAGGCCCAGCGCCCGCACTCGCAGCCGACCCAGAGCCGGGGTTCGACCCGGAGGTCGAGCCCGCGTCGGACCTGGACCTCGACGAGGATGCCGAGCCCGGGTGGACGCCGGAGCCGCCGCCGGTTCCGCAGCGCGGCCGGCGCGGCCTGCAGGTCGTCGCCGCGCTGGTCGTGCTCTGCCTGGTCCTGGCCGGCACCCTGTGGTTCCTCGTCGACCGGTCGCGCCACCCGCACCTCGGCACCGCACCCGACGGCCAGGTGACCGACACGTCCTTCCGCAACGCCGCCATGAGCGCCGCGTCCGACGCGGCCGCCCAGGCGCTGTCCTACAGCTGGCAGACCTTCGACCAGGACCGAAAGAAGGCGCGTGCGCTGATGGGCAGCAAGCTCGCCAAGCAGTACGACGCCGCGATGGACCAGGTCGCCCAGCAGACGGCGACGTCCAAGCTGACCCTCAAGGCGACCGTGCTGTCCGCGGGCCTGCTCTCGGCCGAGGAGCACAAGGCGAAGGTGCTGCTCTTCGTCAACACGCTCACCACGCGCGAGGGCTCGAAGAAGCAGCAGCTGGACCAGAACCGCGTGGTCATGACGCTGACCCGCAAGGATGGCGACTGGACCGTGTCCCAGATGGACGCGTTCTGATAAACTAGAACAGGTTTCAGTTCTTGGAAGGACGTCGAGGTGCCCCCAGCCGATGACACGGCGCTTGACCCGGTCCACGAGACGGACGTGCTCATCGTCGGTGCCGGTCCCGCCGGACTGTTCGGTGCCTACTACGCCGGCTTCCGTGGCATGTCGGTGACCCTGGTCGACTCGCTGCCCGAGATCGGCGGCCAGGTCTCGGCCCTGTACCCCGAGAAGGCGATCCTCGACGTCGCGGGCTTCCCGGTCATCAAGGGCCGCGAGCTGGTCAACGAGCTGATCGCGCAGGCGGCGAGCGCGAAGCCGACGTACCTCCTCGACCGCACGGCCAACTCGATGACGGTCGACCCGGACGAAGGCGTGACCATGGGGCTGGACGACGGCTCCCAGGTGCGCGCCAAGGTCGTCGTGATCACCGCCGGGATCGGCAAGTTCACGCCACGACCGCTGCCGGCCGGCGACGGCTGGGAGACGCGCGGCCTGGTCTTCTTCGTGCCCAGCTTCGACGAGTACGTCGGGAAGGACGTCGTGATCGTCGGAGGGGGTGACAGCGCCTTCGACTGGGCGCACCACCTCGAGCCGATCGCCTCGTCGGTGACCCTCGTGCACCGTCGGGACGCCTTCCGCGCGCACCAGGCGACCGTCGACGCCGTCCTCGCCGGCAGCACCGAGGTGATCACCAAGGCCCAGGTGACGGCGCTCGTCGGCGACGACCGCGTCGAGAAGGTGGAGATCACCACGAACGACGGTGAGGTGCTCGTGCGTCCCGCGCAGGCCGTCGTCGCCGCCCTCGGGTTCGTCGCCGACCTCACCGCGATGAAGGACTGGGGCGTCGAGTTCGACAAGCGCCACGTCAAGGTCGACACCGCGATGCGCACCAACCTTCCGCGCGTGTTCGCCGCGGGCGACATCACCGAGTACGACGGCAAGGTGCGCCTGATCGCCGTCGGCTTCGGCGAGGTCGCGACCGCGATCAACAACGCGGCCCCGTTGGTCTTTCCCGACCAGGGCGTGTTCCCGGGCCACTCGAGCGAAGGATCCTGATGGCGAGCAGCCGCGATGCGGTCAAGCTGACCGAGGAGGAGCTCACCGAGTTCCTCGAGTCGAACACGAAGGTGCAGGTCGCCACCGTCGGACCGGACGGCCGGCCGCACCTGACCACGCTCTTCTACGTGATGGTCGACGGACAGATGTTCTTCTGGACCTACGGCCGCTCGCAGAAGATCCAGAACCTCCGCCGCGACCCGCGCGTCACGTGCCTGGTGGAGGACGGCGAGGACTACTTCGAGCTGCGCGGCGCCACGATCTTCGGCAAGGCGCGGCTGCTCGAGGACTACGACCAGCTCGTCGACCTGGGCGGCCGGGTGGCCCGGCGGATGGCCGGCGGCGCCGACCTGGGCGACTTCGGCGACCAGATCGTCGCCCAGCAGGCTCGCAAGCGGGTCGGGGTGATCGTCGAGCCAGACAAGATCGCGAGCTGGGACCACCGGAAGATGACTGCTCCCCCTGGAGGAAACCGATGAAGATCAAGGTCGACTTCGACCTCTGTGAGTCCAACGCCCTCTGCGAGGCGCTCGCGCCTGCGAACTTCCAGATCGACGACGACGACTTCCTGCAGATCCTCGACGACGACGTCACCGACGAGAACCGCGACGTCGTGATGCAGGCCGTCGCGGCCTGCCCGAAGTCCGCGATCAGCGTGGTCGAGGGCTGACCCGGTGGACCAGCTCTCCCTCGACGGCAAGGTCGCGATCGTCACCGGGGCCGGCGCCGGCCTCGGCCGTGCCGAAGCGCTGTCGCTCGCGCGCGCCGGCGCCGCGGTCGTGGTCAACGACCTGCCCGGAGCAGGCGACGACGCCGTCGAGGAGATCCGCGGCCTCGGCGGCACCGCCACCGTGGTGGCCGGTGACGTCGGCGAGCGGACGACCGCGGACGCCCTGGTCGAGGCCGCGCTCGCGCTCGGCGGTCTCGACATCGTGGTCAACAACGCCGGCGTGACCCGCGACAAGATGCTGTTCAACATGACCGACGAGGAGTTCGACCTCGTCGTCAGGATCCACCTGCGCGGTCACTTCCTGCTCTCGCGCAACGCCGCGGCGTACTGGCGGCAGCGCAGCAAGGACACCGGGGCGCCGGTGGACGCAGCCGTCGTCAACACCGCCTCCGAGGCGTTCCTGGTCGGCTCGCCCGGGCAGGCCAACTACGCGGCCGCGAAGGCCGGCATCACGGCCCTGACCCTGTCCACGGCCCGCGGGCTGGCGCGGGCCGGTGTGCGGGCGAACGCGATCTGCCCCCGGGCACGCACCGCGATGACCGCGGATGTCTTCGGCGAGGACACCTCGGGCCACGCGGTCGACCCGTACTCGCCGGAGCACGTCGCTCCGCTGGTGACCTACCTCGCCTCGCCGGCCGCGGCCAGGATCACCGGCCAGGTGTTCGTCGTGTACGGCGGGATGGTGGCCGTCCTGGCTGCCCCCGTCGTCGCCGAGCGGTTCGACACCGGGGGAGCCGTGTGGACCCTCGACGGCCTCGACAAGTCCCTGGGCAGCTGGTTCGAGGACCGTGACCCCTCGTCCGGCTTCGCCGCGGACGACGTGATGGCCCTGAAGCCCTTCTACGAGAACGAGAGCTGACCCATGGCACGACTCGACGGAAAGATCGCCATCGTCACCGGCGCCGCACAGGGCCAGGGTGCCGCGATCGCGACGGCGTTCGTCGCCGAGGGCGCGCGCGTGGTCATCGCCGACGTCGCCGACGAGCCCGGCGAGCTGCTCGCCAAGGAGCTCGAGCAGCGGAGTCCCGGTGCGGCGTACTTCCGGCACCACGACGTCAGCGACGAGTCCTCGTGGACCTCGCTGGTCGAGGAGGCCAACGAGCGCTTCGGCCCGGTCAGCGTGCTCGCCAACAACGCCGGCATCCTGCGGTTCGGCGAGCTGGAGAAGATGCCGGTCGAGGAGTACCTGCTGCTCGTCCAGGTCAACCAGCTCGGCTGCTGGCTGGGGATGAAGTCGGTCGCCCGGACGATGCGCAAGAACGGCGGCGGCTCGATCATCAACGCCTCCTCGGTCGAGGGCCTGGCCGGGATGGCGTCGCTCACGGCGTACACCGCCACCAAGTTCGCGATCCGCGGGATGACCAAGGCGGCCGCACTCGAGCTCGGGCCGAAGGGCATCCGGGTGAACTCGGTCCACCCGGGGATGATCGACACCCCGATGACCCGGCCGCACGGCGGCGACGCGGCGATGGAGTACGGCGCGTCGAAGGTGGCCCTGAAGCGGGTCGGGACGCCGGCCGACATCGCGCCGCTCTACGTCTACCTGGCCAGCGACGAGTCCAGCTTCGTCACCGGTGCCGAGATCGCCATCGACGGCGGCGCGACCGCCACCCATGCCTTCGGTGGGTGACGGTAGAGGTGCTACCTGAGAACCAAGCCGACGGCGGTCTCGATGTGCTCGCTGACCTCCTCGGCCGAGGAGCGCCCGGTCACCCAGGACACCAGCGCCGAGAGCCACACGTCGCTGATCACGCGGGCGACCAGGATGTCCTCGTCGGACGGCTCGGCGCCCTCGACGTACTCGTCGCCGCGGATCGCTCGGGTCAGCATCGTGGTCAGCTGCATCCCGACCACGTGGATCTCGTTGGCGACGCTCGCGTCGGCGAACATGAACGCCCGGGTCAGCGCCTCGGTGAGGTGGGCGTCGCCCTGCATGCCGCGGGTGGCGCGCTTGAGCACGTAGATCACCCGGTCGGCCGGGGTGTCGCCGGGCACCGGGCGGCGTCCGACGATGGCCTGGGTGTCCTCGAACTGGCGGGCCAGCGCGGAGACGAGCAGGTGGATCTTGGACGGGAAGTAGCGGTACAGGGTGCCGAGTGCGACGTCCGCGCGCTCGGCCACCGCGCGCATCTGCACGGCGTCGAAGCCGCCCTTCGAGGCGAGCTCGATGGTCGCGTCGAGAATCCGCCGGCGGCGGTCGCGCTGGGCGGCCGACCCGAGATCGTCGAGCGCCAGGGAGTTCGTGGTGGCCAAGTCCTTGTCCTTTTCCCGGTACCGCGCCGAGGCTATCAACGCCCTTGGGCATAATAGAAACACGTTTCACTTCCAAAACACCCGTAGTGCCGACAGAAGAAGGGGCGTGCCGTTGCGCATCGCACTCGCGTCCTACCGCAGCAAGCCGCACTGCGGGGGACAGGGCGTCTACGTCCGCCACCTCAGCCGCGAGCTCGTCGCGCTCGGACACACCGTCGAGGTGTTCTCCGGTCAGCCCTACCCGGAGCTCGACGAGGGCGTCGCCCTGACGAAGGTGCCGAGCCTGGACCTGTACCGCGAACCTGACCCCTTTCGGATGGTCTGGCCCTGGGAGTACCGCGACCTGGTCGACGCCCAGGAGTTCGCGATCATGTGCACCGCCGGCTTCCCGGAGCCCCGGACCTTCGGCAAGCGGCTGCTCAAGGTGCTGCGCGAGCGCCGCGACGACTTCGACGTCGTGCACGACAACCAGGTGCTGGCGCATGGGATCGCGAAGATCGAGCCGGAGCTCGGCATCCCGGTCCTGACCACGCTGCACCACCCGATCACGTTCGACCGACGCGTCGACATCGCGGCCGCGCCGACCCTGCGCAAGAAGCTGAGCCTGCGCCGCTGGTACGGCTTCCTGCGGATGCAGGGAGCCGTCGTGCGCAAGGCCCGCTGGATCCTGCTGCCCTCGGAGTCGTCGAAGCGCGACGCGGTCACCGACTTCGGGGCCGACCCGTCGAGGATGCAGGTGATCCCGCTCGGCGTCGACGACTGCTTCGTGCCGCCGACGAAGCCGCGCGTCCCGGGCCGGCTGGTCGCGATGGCCAGCGCCGACGCCCCGATGAAGGGCATCGCGACGCTGCTCGAGGCGTTCGCCAAGCTGCGCACCGAGCGTGACGTGGAGCTGATCCTGGTGACCCGGCCGACCCCGGGCGGCCGGACCGAGCAGCTCATCGAGGAGCTCGGGATCGGCGACCACGTGCGCTTCGTCAGCGGCATCAGCGACGACGAGCTCGTCGAGGTGATGGGCTCTGCGGAGATCGCCTGCGTGCCTTCGCTGTACGAGGGTTTCTCGCTGCCCACCGCCGAACTGATGGCCTGCGAGACCCCGCTCGTGGTGAGCCGCACCGGGGCGATCCCCGAGGTTGTCGGTCCCGACGGGCTGTGCGCCGACCTGGTCACCCCTGGTGACATCGGCGAGCTGGCCCGCACCATCGCCGACCTGCTCGACGACCCGGATCGCCGGGTGCGGATGGGCCGGGCCGGACGCGAGCGCGCCCAGGAGCTGTTCAGCTGGCGGGCAGTGGCCCGGGCGACGGCCGCGGCGTACGAGCGCGTGATCGAGGACCACCGGTCCGAGGGGCTCGGCAAGGTTTCGACAGGCTCGGTTTCGACAGGCTCGGTTTCGACAGGCTCAACCACCGGCAAGGAGAAGCATGCTGACCGTTGACTTCGACCGGCTCGGGCTGCGCCCGGGCGACCGGGTCATCGACATGGGCTGCGGCGCCGGCCGGCACGCCTTCGAGATGTACCGCCGCGGCGCGGACGTGATCGCGTTCGACCAGGACGCCGACGAGCTCGCCGGCGTGCTCGAGCTCTTCGGCGCGATGAAGGAGGCCGGCGAGGTGCCCGAGGGCGCCTCGGCCGACATCAAGGAGGGCGACGCCCTGGCGCTGCCGTTCGCCGACGACGAGTTCGACCGCGTGGTGGCCTCGGAGGTGCTCGAGCACATCCCGGCCGACATCCAGGCGATCGGCGAGCTGGTCCGGGTGCTCCGCCCGGGCGGCACGATGGCGATCACCGTGCCGCGGTGGTTCCCCGAGCTCGTCTGCTGGAAGCTCTCCGACGACTACCACAACGCGCCCGGCGGCCACATCCGGATCTACTCCGACAAGGAGCTGATCGGCAAGGGCGTCAACGCGGGCCTGGTATACGAGGGCAAGGACTACGCCCACGGCCTGCACACGCCGTACTGGTGGCTGAAGTGCGCGGTCGGGGTCGACAACGACCAGAACCCGCTCGTCAAGGCGTTCCACCAGGTGCTGGTCTGGGACATCATGCGGACGCCCCGCTACAGCACTGCGACCCGGCTCGCGGAGAAGGCCCTGAACCCGGTGCTGGGCAAGAGCCTGGTGCTCTACTTCCGCAAGCCGGAGTAGCCGCCGATGGCGACACCTTCCGATCGGCTCGACGGCATCCCGGCCGTTCCCGGCGTCCTGACCGCGGCCCAGGTCGCCGACACGGCGCGCTCGATCGCCGCGATGCAGGAGCCCAGCGGCGCGGTCCCGTGGACGGTCGGCGAGCACACCGACGTCTGGAACCACGTCGAGGGCGCGATGGCGATGCTCGTCGGCGGCGAGGTCGAGGCCGCAGAGCGCGCGTTCGCCTGGTGTGCGGAGACCCAGCGGTCCGACGGGTCCTGGCCGCTCAAGATCGTGGCGGGCGAGGTCGAGGACGCGTCGGGGGAGACGAACATGTCGGCGTACCTCGCCGTGGGCGTCTGGCACCACTGGATGCTCCGGCGCGACCGAGGCTTCGTCGAGCGGATGTGGCCCGTCGTACGCCGCGGGCTGGACTTCGTGGTCGGCATGCAGCTCTCGTTCGGCGGCATCGCCTGGTCGCAGGAGTGGGACACGGCGCCGGGAGGAGGGGGTCGACCGGCCCGGGTCAACGATGACGCGCTGCTGGCCGGGTCGTCGAGCATCTACCAGTCGCTGCGCGCCGGCGTCGCGCTCGCCGACCTCGTCGACGACCCGCAACCGGAGTGGGAGCTCTCCGGCGGCCGGCTCGGGCACGCGCTGCGCCACCACCGCGACCAGTTCCTGGACAAGTCGGAGTTCTCGATGGACTGGTACTACCCGGTCCTCGGCGGCGCCGTCAGGGGCGAGGCGGCGGTCGCCCTGCTGAGGAGCGGGTGGGAGACGTTCGTCGTGCCGGGCCTGGGCATCAAGTGCGTCAGCACGAACAACTGGGTCACCGGGGCGGAGACCTGCGAGCTGGTGATGGCCCTCGACGCCGTCGGCGACCGCCACTATGCCCGCGAGCTGTTCGCCGCGATGCAGCACCTGCGCGAGGACGACGGCCGGTACTGGACCGGCTACGTCTTCCCCGACGACGTCAACTGGCCGGCCGAGCACACGACGTACACGGCGGCAGCGGTGGTCCTGGCCGCGCGATGAGCTCTCCCGCACCACGCCCGCGTCCGGGATCATGCGCGGCGACACGCTGGCTCCGCACTTCGACGAGATCGCGCTCGAGTGTGGCTGCTCGCGGCTCGCCGTCTGACCGCGTCGTCGCGGCCCGGGTCGGGCGTGGAGGCCCCTCTGGACCGGTGGTGAGCAGTTCTGCCGTTTGCCTGCAATTGCCAGATGTCCGAATTATCCTTTAGGTGGGGACTCGTGGGGAGGCGAGGAGCATGGCGGTCGACCCGGGCACGGAGACGGGGACGGTCGCGCCCTCGCGCGACGCACTGCTCGCCGAGCTGAGCCGGAGCCGCTCCCAGCTCGCCGAGGCGCAGGCGATCGCGCGGATCGGCAGCTGGGAGATCCAGGTCGAGCCCTACGAGGTCACCTGGTCGGACCAGATGTACCGGCTGCTCGACGTCGATCCCGAGACGTTCGTCCCGGGGGCCGACGCCTTCGTCAGCCGGCTCGTCGAGGAGGACCGCGAGCTCGTCGCCGGCGAGTGGGAGCGCCTGGGCATCGAGCCGGGCGTGCGGACGGTCGACGCACGCGTGCTGCTCGCCGACGGCTCGAGCAGGTGGGTGCGCACCGTCGGCCGTGTGCTCGAGGCGGCGCCGGACGGCACCCCCGTCCGCTTCGGTGGCACCGTGCAGGACATCAGCGAGCTCAAGCAGACCGAGCTCCAGCTGCTCGACGCTGTCGACGTGAACACGATCATGCAGTTCATCGCGAGTGCCGCCAACCAGACCAACACCCTCGACGAGGCGCTGGGCCGGACCCGGGAGCTGCTGCTCGCCCATCCCGACTGGGACCGGGGCGTGGCCTTCGACGTGAACGAGGCCGGGCTGTCCTTCCGTCCGGTCGGGCCCGACGACGACGTCCGCCCGACCTTGCTGGAGCGGCAGGTGGCCGAGCGGGTCCTTGCCGGCGAGGAGCTCGTGTTCGAGGAGGATGCGGAGCCCGAGCATCCCCTGATGGGATTCCCGGTCTGCCTCGAGGGCAACATGATCGCGATCCTCGTGGTCACGAACATCTCCCGGTTCGCCCGCCACGCCATGCTCCGATCGATGGCCGGCCAGGTGGCCGACCAGCTCTCGCAGGTCGCGGCACGGGAGCTGGTCTCGAGCCAGCTCTCCTCGGCGCGTGACCTCGCGATGGCGGCCTCGACCGCCAAGTCGGACTTCCTGGCCACGATGAGCCACGAGATCAGGACGCCGCTCAACGGTGTGATCGGGCTCAACGAGCTGCTCCTGCGCACCGAGCTGGATCCCGAGCAACGCCAGCTCGCCGAGGCGATGCAGGGTGCCGGCCGTTCACTGCTGGTGCTGATCAGCGACATCCTGGACTTCTCGAAGATCGAGGCCGGAGGGCTCGAGCTCGAGGCCGTCGCGTTCCGGCCCGCGGTCGTCGTGCACGCCACGCTGGAGCTGTTCGCCCCGATGGCCGCTGCCAAGGGCATCGACCTCACGGCCGACATCGACGAGGGCGTCCCCGACCTGCTCGAGGGCG
This sequence comes from Marmoricola sp. URHA0025 HA25, assembly GCF_054059435.1. Lineage (NCBI taxonomy): Bacteria > Bacillati > Actinomycetota > Actinomycetes > Propionibacteriales > Nocardioidaceae > Marmoricola > Marmoricola sp. URHA0025 HA25. Next base: position 2,333,998 of record NZ_JBSSCD010000001.1, on the reverse strand, counting down.
ACCCCAGCCGGTTCGGGCAGGTGCTGTCGAACCTGGTCGCCAACGCCGTGAAGTTCACCAGCGACGGCGGCGTGCAGGTCCGCGTCTCCTCGACCGCTGACGACGACGCCGTCACCCTGCGCGTCGCAGTCCGCGACACGGGCATCGGGATGGACGACGAGCAGCTGAGCCGCATCTTCCAGCCGTTCCGGCAGGCCGATGCCTCCACGACCCGCACCTTCGGCGGCACCGGGCTGGGCCTGGCCATCGCTCAGCGCCTCGCAGACGCGCTCGGTGGTCGGATCGGCGTGGCGAGCACGCTCGGCGAGGGCAGCACGTTCTGGTTCACCGGCAAGTTCCGGGTCCTGTCCATCTGGACACAGCCGGCTGCGCCGACCCCGTCGAGCCCCGCGGAGGACCGCGTCGGCGGGCACGTGCTCGTCGTGGAGGACAACGAGGTGAACCAGCTCGTCGCCGCCGGCATGCTGAAGGTGCTCGGCTACACCTGTGAGCTGGCGTCGGACGGCGCGGCGGCCGCGGCGCGGGCGACGACCGGGCGCTTCGACGCCATCCTGATGGACCTGCAGATGCCGCGGCTCGACGGCTTCGCCGCGACCCGTCTCATCCGGCAGGCCGAAGCGCCGGGCGTGCACGTGCCGATCGTCGCACTGACGGCGTCGGCGGTCGCGGGGGAGCGTGAGCGCTGCCTCGCGGCAGGCATGACCGGGTTCCTCGCCAAGCCGGTGGGCGTGGACGCGCTCGGACGGGTGCTGCGCGAGCAGCTCGGACCACGCCGCCGCGCCGCGGGCAGCCCGACGACCACGACAGCTGCTGGCCCGCGTGCGGTGGACCGTCCCCCGGGCAGCACCCTGGACACCAGCAGGCTCGACGAGCTCGCCGAGATGGGTGTGGCGGCGGTGCCGCTGATCGAGCGGGCCATCGACCACTTCGTCGACGGAGCCGCAGAGAGCATCGAGGAGCTCCGTGCGGCCATGGCGGACGGTGACGCGGCGGCGCTGCGCAGTGCCGCCCACCGGCTCAAGGGCAGTGCGGCCAACCTCGGCGCGGTGCGGGTCGCCGATTTCGCGTTCGACCTCGAGCAGCGCGGCGACGAGGCTCACCTCGATGGCGCTGGCCTCGTCCTCGACGAGCTCGAGCAGGCGCTCGGCGAGGCCTCGAAGGCACTCGCCGGCTATCGGTTCGTGGCACCGTCCGAGGCACGTTCGGCCTGAGACCAGGTGACGCTGCGGGCTCGTCAGCCCTTCCGGTGAAGCACACGCATCGACCCGACCGTCTCGGCCGGCTCGAAGTCGCCGCTGTCGACCGCCCGCAGCCACACGTGGTACGGCGCCTGGCCGCCGTCCTCCGGCCGCTCGAACACGTCGTGGACGACCAGTGCGCCACCGGCCTGCACCCAGCGCGCGAAGCCGGTGTAGTCGTTCTGCGCGTGGATCTCGGCGTGGCCCCCGTCGATGAACAGCAGCGCGAGCGGGGTGCGCCAGTGTGCGGCCACGGTGGTCGACCGGCCGACCACTGCGACCACGGAGTCCTCCAGTCCCGCCAGCGCGATCGTGCGCCGGAACGTCGGCAGCGTGTCCATCAGCCCGAGCTCCTGGTCGACCAGGCTGGCGTCGTGGTGCTCCCAGCCCGCCTGGTTCTCCTCCGACCCGCGGTGGTGGTCGAGAGTGAAGACCGTGCTGCCGAGCTCGCGGGCGGCGGCACCGAGGTAGATCGCCGACTTCCCGCAGTAGGTGCCGATCTCCAGCGCGGGACCGTCGGCCAGGTGCGCGAGCGCGGTCCGGTGCAGGAACGCCCCCTCGTCCTCGGGCATGAAGCCCTTGGCTGCCCGGGCATGCGCGAGGAGATCTGCGGAAAGGCCGGTCGAGGGGCCGGCGGGATGGTCTGGGGCACTCACGCGGGGGAGCCTATCCATGGCATCATTGGAACACGTTCTAGTTTCTGCCCGCGCCGCCCCAAGGAGTTCATCCGTGCCGATCGGTATCAGTGACGAGCACGCAGAGCTCGCCGCGACCGTGCGCAAGTGGGCCGAGAGCCAGGGCGCGATCGAGGCGATCCGCGCGGCCGAGGACGACCCGCGCGCGCTGGTGGCGTGGGGTGCCCGCGCCGCGGAGCTGGGTCTCACCGCGATCGCCCTTCCCGAGAGCGACGGCGGCGGCGGCGGCAGTCTCCTCGACCAGGCGGTCGCTCTCGAGGCTGCGGCGTACGCGCTGGTGCCGGGACCGCTCCTGTCCACGACGGTCGGCGGGCTCGCCCACGAGGACCCCGCGCTGCGCGCCGGGATCGCCGCCGGCGAGGTCACCATCGGCATCGCCGTGCGCGACGGTCTCAGCACCGACGGGGCATCGGTGTCCGGATGCGTCCCCGTGGTGCTGGACGCGCCCGGGGCCTCGCACGTGTCGGTCCCGCTGTCGACCGCGGAGGGCACCCGCAACCTCCTCGTCGAGGTCGGCGAGGTGGAGCTGTCGCCGGGTCCGTCCGTCGACCTGACCCGGGGTGTGGGTGAGGTCCAGCTCGCCGAGCTCTCGCTCCAGGACGTGGAGCTGTCGGCCACCGACCGGGCCGCCCGGCTCTTCGTCTGCCTCGCTGCCGCCGAGGCCTCGGGCGTCGCCCGCTGGTGCCTGGACACGGCGGTGGAGTACGCGAAGGTCCGCGAGCAGTTCGGACAGCGGATCGGCGCGTTCCAGGCGGTCAAGCACCTCTGCGCCGAGATGCTCGAGACGAGCGAGTCGGTGACGGCCGCGGCGTGGGACGCGGTGGTGGCGTTCGACGACGATCCCGGTCAGGCGCGCTTCGCCGCCGACGTCGCAGCGACGGTGTGCTTCGACGGCGCGGTCGAGGTCGCCAAGGCGTGCATCCAGGTCCTCGGCGGCATCGGCTTCACCTTCGAGCACGACGCCCACCTCTACCTGCGTCGCGCGGTCGCGCTGCGGGCCCTCGCCGGCGATCCGGGCCGGTACGCCGCATCGCTGGCCCGGCGCGCACGGGAGGGGGTCCGGCGTACCGGGCAGATCGACTTCGACGGCCAGGACGTGGAGTTCCGCGACGAGGCGCGCCGCGAAGCCGCGCGGATCGCCGCCCTGCCCGAGGGCGACCGCCGGGTCGCACTGGCCGAGTCCGGACTGCTCGCCCCCCACTGGCCGGCGCCGTACGGGCTCGGAGCCGGGGCGGTCCAGCAGCTGGTGATCGACCAGGAGCTGACCGCGGCCGGCGTCGAGCGGCCCGATCTGGTCATCGGCGGCTGGGCGGCGCCGACGATCCTCGAGCACGGCTCGGACGCGCAGCGCCAGCGCTTCCTCCGACCCACGCTCCGCGGCGAGGTCACCTGGTGCCAGCTGTTCAGCGAGCCGGGCGCCGGCTCCGACCTCGCGTCGCTGCGCACGAGGGCCGAGCGGGCCGAGGGCGGCTGGCAGCTGACCGGTCAGAAGGTCTGGACATCGGTGGCCGAGCGCGCCGACTGGGGGATCTGCCTGGCGCGCACCGACCCCGACGCCAAGCCGCACGCCGGGATCACCTACTTCCTGGTCGACATGCGCAGCGCGGGGATCGACATCCGGCCGCTCCGCGAGCTCACCGGTGACGCGCTGTTCAACGAGGTCTTCCTCGACGAGGTCTTCGTGCCGGACGAGCTCGTCGTCGGCGAGGTCAACGGCGGCTGGCGGCTGGCCCGGACGACCTTGGCCAACGAGCGCGTCGCAATGGCGGGCTCCAGGCTCGGCGACAGCGTCGAGCTGGCGATCTCGATGCTCGACGAGCCGGCCCTCGGCCCGGCCGCGGCGGAGAAGATCGGTCGCGCGATCGCACTGGCGCAGGTGGTCAAGCTGCTCGGCACCCGGTCCACCCTGCGCTCCATCGCCGGGCAGGGGCCGGGCGCCGAGTCCAGCGTCGCGAAGCTGGTCGGCGTACGCAGCCGCCAGGACTCTGCGGAGCTCGCCATGGAGCTGGTCGGCGAGGAGATCTTCACTGACACCCCGCGGGCGGCGCAGGCCGCCGACCTCTTCCTGCGCAACCGCTGCCTCTCGATCGCGGGCGGCACGACGCAGGTCCTCCGCAACGTCGCGGGAGAGCGGATCCTCGGTCTGCCGCGCGGATGACCTGCGTCGTGCGGGCACGCTGTGTCTGATCGGCGCCTTCGGCGCGCGGGGTCCTCCGCAACGTGGCGGGGGAGCGGATCCTCGGTCTGCCGCGCGGATGACCTGCGTCGTGCGGGCACGCTGTGTCTGATCGGCGCCTTCGGCGCGGGGGGTCCTCCGCAACGTCGCGGGAGAGCGGATCCTGGGTCTACCCCGCGGCTGATGCCGACTCGGCGGCGGTCCCGCGCGCATGGTCGGACGTCGCGTCGCGCCGGGTCACCCGGTGCCACTCGAGCCAGCGCTCCACGGCCCGGATCACCTGCTGGCTGCGGATCGAGGAGAACACCTCGAACGCGTGCTGGGTGCCGGGCAGCTCGAGGTAGGTGACCACGCCGGTCGAGACCTCGCGCAGCTTCTGCACGAACGCGCGCGCCTGGCGCACGCTGACCAGCCCGTCGTGGTCGCCGTGGATCACGAAGAAGTCGGGCGCGTCGGGCACGACGTGGGTGATCGGCGAGGCCAGCTCGAACTCGGCAAGATCGCTCTTCGGGTCCTTGCGGAACACCCGCGGCGCGAGGAAGTAGTCGCGCATCTCGACCGCCGAGCGGTCGCCGGTCACTCCGGCGAGGTCGTAGACGCCGTAGAACGGCACGCAGGCCGAGACCGAGGTGTCGGCGTCCTCGAAACCGGGCTGGTACTCCTCGACGTCGGGCGTCAGGGCAGCGAGCGCCGCAAGGTGACCGCCGGCGGAGCCACCGGTGACGACGAGGTACGACGGGTCTCCGCCGTACGACGCGATGTGCTCGCGCGTCCAGGCGATCGCCTTCTTCACGTCGACGATCTGGGCAGGGAAGGGGTGCTTGGGGGCGAGCCGGTAGTTCATCGCCACGCAGATCCACCCGCGCGCGGCCATCCGGTTCATCAGGAGCAGCCCCTGCTGGCTCTTGTCGCCGATCGTCCAGGCTCCGCCGTGCACCTGCACGAGCACGGGGGCGTCGCGGAGGTCGGCGTCCTTGCGGCGGTAGATGTCCAGCCGTGCCCGGCTGCCGCCGTCGGTGTAGCTGACGTCGCGGATCCGCTCGACGTCCGGACGCATCATCGCGAACGGCCGGACGATCTCACGCACGGCGATCTTCGCGGCGTCCTTCAGATCCGCCGCCGAGGGGTCCTCGGTCACCAGGTCGAGGTAGTCCTCGCCGAGTGACTCGACCAGCTGCGCCTCGGCGAGCGTGCCTGCCTTCCTCGCGCCCCTCACCAGGTAGGCGAGGCCGGCGGCGCTCGCAGCGGCGAGCACCAGCCCGGTGCGGCCGGCCTTGCCGCGGACGACCGCCTGTGCGGTGTCGAGCGCGGTGAGCGCGAGGAGCTGGGGAGCGAGCTCGCCGGTGGGCCAGCCGACGGCGAAGCCGAGCGCCGAGAGCTTGCCGCGCAGCGGGCGCACGGCGTTGGCGGTCAGGAGGGCGGTGGCGACCTGGCGACGGGTGTATCCCATGCCTTCGAGCCTACCGGGGAACGGCACGAACTAGAACACGTTCTACCTCGCAGGGTAGGATGCGCACATGGAACGGCTCAGCGGACTGGACGCCAGCTTTCTCTACCTCGAGAGCCCGGCGCAGCTGATGCACGTCTGCGGTGTGCTGCTGCTGGACCCCAAGACGATCCCCGGCGGCTACTCGTTCGAGACGATGTGTGCGGGCATCGACGCGCGCGTCCGGGCGATCCCGGCGTTCCGGCGCAAGCTGCGCCAGGTCCCGCTGGAGATCGACCACCCGGTGTGGGTCGAGGACACCGACTTCCACATCGACCGGCACGTGCACCGGCTCGCCGTACCGACTCCGGGCGGGATCTCCGAGCTGGCCGACCTGTGCGCCCACATGGCCGGCATCCCGCTCGACCGGTCGCGCCCGCTCTGGGAGATGAGCGTCATCGAGGGGCTGGCCAGCGGCCAGATCGCGGTGTTCACCAAGATGCACCACGCGACCGTCGACGGCGTCTCGGGCTCGAACCTGATCTCCGTCCTCTGCACCCTCGAGCCCGACGCGCCTCCTCTGGAGCTCCCGGTCGCCGGAGCGGTCTCGAGCCGCAACCCGAGCGACCTCGAGCTCCTCGGGCGCGGCGTGCTGGCCAACCTCACGAAGCCCCTGCACGCGGTGCGGCTCGTGAAGCCGACGGTGTCGCTGTTGACCCGCACGGTCGAGCGGGCCCGGGCCGGTACGGCGATGGCCGCCCCGCTGACCGCACCGCGGACCGCGTTCAACGGCAACATCTCGGGCCGGCGGACGATCGCGCTCGCGGACATGTCGCTGGACCGGGTCAAGGAGGTCAAGCACGCCGTGGAGGGGGCGACGGTCAACGACGTCGTGCTCGCGATCAGCGGCGGCGCGCTGCGGCGCTATCTCGCGGAGCGGGGAGACCTGCCTTCGGCCTCCCTCCTGGCCAGCGTCCCGGTGTCGGTGCACCAGACGTCGAGCCGCTCCAGCGGCACCAACAAGGTGTCGTCGTTGTTCGCGAAGCTCGGCACCGACGTCGCGGACCCGGTCGAGCGCCTGCGCCGGCTCGCGGTCGCGAACATGCACGCGAAGGACCACCACCGGGCGATCCCGGCCGACACCCTGCAGGACTGGGCGGAGTTCGCCGCGCCCCGCACCTTCGGCCTGGCGGTCCGGATGGTCGCCGGGCTCAAGCTGGCCGAGAAGGGCCCGGTCATCCACAACCTGGTGATCTCCAACGTCCCGGGCCCGCCCGTACCGCTCTACTTCATGGGCGCCCGCGTCGACGCGCTCTACCCGCTCGGCCCGGTCTTCCACGGAGCCGGCCTCAACGTCACCGTGATGAGCAGCAACGGCAAGATGCACATCGGCCTGATCGGCTGTCGCGAGGCCCTCCCGGACATCGCCGACCTCGGTGAGCACTTCAAGGCCGAGCTCGACGAGCTGTACGCCGCGACGGTGGGTTGAGCAGCCTCTGGCGAGTGGCTCGGGCCGACAGGCTTCTGAGCGGGGCGTGACGCCCGCGTATGGTCAATGGAACTAGCAGCCGATGGGCGCCCGTTAGAACAGTCGCGTTGGTCACTGGTCTTGACGATTCACCGCGCTGATGTAATCCCGCCGATCACTCGGCAGCGAACGATCGGCCGGGCCGATTCAGGACCTCAACCACACCTCTTGTGGGGCCAACAGGTCTAGGCGTAGCCAGCCCATCGTGCGCGAAGGGCACGTCCGTCAGTGGCCCTCTCGTCGCCCTGTGAGGACTTGCGTCTTCCACGTCGTGAGGTCATCCAGCAGCTTCTCGAGTCGAAGGCGTCGACCGCGGATCGAGTCCGTCCGCCTGGTCACCGCCAACTCCACATCTTGACCATCACGTGTCCGCACGTGCACCGATTCTCGGAACGGATCCCAACCCGTAGGACCAATGCGGAAACCGGCGATGTTCTCGGGGGCCATCTCGTACCTCCGAAAGCGGTTGCGAACGATCAGACGATCCGCGCGAGTCACCACGCACACCCGGTACTCGCCGTACAAGGCGACCACGCCGCAAGCCAGCATCAAAAGGACGGCGAGTGCCGCCGGCGACCTATGCCTGACGGTCGACACGAGCCCAGGAATGAGGACCGCGCTCCAGATCAAGGCAAACATAGCGATGAACACGCGCAGAGCCGCCGGTCGACGGATCACCCTCTGCACCCCAGACTCCGGCACTCGCTGATCTTGACAGCAGCTTCCGGCCCATGTCATGTCCCGCGCGGATCAAGACTCGAACGCACTCATCTGCGGCTGAGGGCGCACACCCGCCGATGGCGGAGAGCCGAGACCCTGTGCCCAACGGCTCACGACTTGTCGGCAACGAAGTGCCAGCCGTCGCCGTCGGTAGCTACGACCGGTCCTGGAAGGTCGCCCTCGGCACCGCCGGACCTCTGCTGCACCCTGATCGCTCTGGAGGCGCCGTGCGAGACGGTGACCCGGAAGGGGATGACGCCGCTGCTCGACGGGCTGACCGCGACGTCGCGCGGCCGGATCTGGATGCCCGTCCCGTCCGGGACGAGAGCTACGCGTCCACCGAGCGACACCGAGACGCACGCGTAGACGACGACTGTGTCCCCGTCATCGTGGTGCTCACCGGATCAGTCGGTGCCCAGCAGGATGCCGGGGTCGCCACCGAGCGCCGGCATGTCACTGCAATCGCTGGGTCGGGTCGGCACAGCATGCAGTCCGGGAGGGAAGCCCTTGGACGGGTCGTCGCTGCATCCGGCACACATCCCCGCCACCCCGAGGGCGACCGCGAGCAGGCTCAGACCGCGAAGGATTGTCACGTCACTCCGACGCCCGGATGCAGCCATCCGTTCCCGTGTGAGCGCGCTCATGACTCGGGCGACGTGCACTGCGGCCACCCGGTCGGGAGAGACGGAAGGCCGGCCGCGGTCTAGGTGCGCCTGGCGAACGTGACCTTGCCGTGCTTGTCGGTCTTGAGCTGGTAGCGGGCATCGTGGGCCAGCGTGTGGTGTCGCGGGCACAGCATGATCCCGTCGGCAACACTGGTGGCGCCGCCCCTCGACCACGGGGTCCGGTGGTGGACGTGGCACATGCCGGGTGGCCAGTCGCAGCCGATGGCCGCACAGCCACCGTCGCGGAGCATGATCGCGACCCGTTGGGCGGGGGTGTGGAAGCGGGCCTTCCGACCGAGGTCGAGCGGCTGCGACCTGGTGGCCAGGACGGCGGGGATGATCCCGGCCTCGCAGGCCAGCCGGCGGGCCTGGGCGGCGGAGATGACCTCACCGGTGTCCAGGGCCGCCGGCAGCTCACTGCCGTGGACGCCGTTGAGGAGGTTCTCCAGCGTCATGGTCACCACGACGGTGGCCGGGACCCCACCGGCGTTGGGAAGGCCGGTCGTGCTGCGCGTCTCGAGGTATTCGACGAATGCCTGGCCCCAGCGCAGCGGCTTGGCCACCCGGTGGCCGTCCGGGTCGGTCGTCGAGCCACCGGTCGCGTGTTGGTGCCTCGGGGCCGCGATCGCGTCCAGGTGCCTGGTCAGCATCGCCCCGTGCAGCATCGGGACCTTGAACCTGCCCAGCATTGACCCGTGTCCGTCCGGGCGCATCGTCAGCATCGCGGCGGCGGCGGCCAGATGTTCCTCCGCCTCCAGCTGCCGGGCTTCGTGGGCCTCGGCGACCTCAGGGGCGACGACCTCGAGGATCTTGCGCCCGGCGACCCGCAGTGCCCTGGGATCGAACCTCGTCGTCCCGTCCAGGTCGGCCAGCCCGATCAGGTGGGCCTCGGCATCGGCGACCAGGTCCGGACCGACGAGGGCGGACGGCAGGGCCTCGACGGCGTCGAGGATCACCTGGGCCTGGTCGACCTGGACCCGCCCGGTGGCCAGCGCAGCACGAGTCGCGGCATGTATGTCGTCGTCGAGCTTCCCGGCCAGCGTGACCAGGCGCTGCGCCGCGGGCACACGCTGGCCGGTCAGGTGGGCCCACCAGGCCGCGGTGTTGGCGGCGCCGACGTCGTCACCGACCGAGTGCCGGTCTGCCTCACGCAGCACGCGCAGCTCGACCTCGGCGAGCCGGGCTTTCGCCCGGGTGAGCCGCGGCAGCACCGAGCGCAGCTCGGAGGAGGTCATCGTCCAGGCGTTCGCCGCACCCGCGGAGTCGAGAAGCGTCTCGAGGTCCTCGACGAACCGGATCAGGGCATGGCCTGACGGGATCGGAGGAGGGGTGCTGCCCACTGCTGTCATCGGTCGTCCTTGGTGCGGAACGGTCACGTGTAACAGGGGCAGTACCTTCATTATCGACCATACGTGCGACTGTTGTCAAGCGCTTGGCTTCGGGGCAGCCGGGGTCGGGTCTGCGGTGAGCTCGCCGGGTCTCGACTGGCCGCTCGCTGGCGCTCGCTGCTCGACCACCTGGGGGTCGGGTCTGCGGTGAGCTCGCCGGGTCTCGACTGGCCGCTCGCTGGCGCTCGCTGCTCGACCACCTGGGGTCGGGTCTGTGGTGAGCTCGCCGGGTCTTGACTGGTCGCTCGCTGGCGCTCGCTGCTCGACCACCTGGGGTCGGGTCGGGTCTGTGATGAGCTCGCCGGGTCTCGACTGGTCGCTCGCTGGCGCTCGCTGCTCGACCACCTGGGGGTCGGGTCTGCGGTGAGCTCGCCGGGTCTCGACTGGCCGCTCGCTGGCGCTCGCTGCTCGACCACCTGGGGGTCGGGTCTGCGGTGAGCTCGCCGGGTCTCGACTGGCCGCTCGCTGGCGCTCGCTGCTCGACCACCTGGGGGTCGGGTCTGCGGTGAGCTCGCCGGGTCTCGACTGGTCGCTCGCTGCTCGACCACCTGGGGTCGCACTGGCTGCTCGATGAGCTGCCGTCACGCAGCCGGCTGCTCGCCCGGCAGTGTCAGCGGTCGCACCCCGCCCAGCCGGCGCGCGAACCGGACGTGGTCGGCATGCGCGTCGAGGAACTGCCAGAGCACGGAGTGGGCCTGCCAGGGCAGCGGCTCCTCGTCGTGTCGCCAGGAGCCGCCGAAGCTGATCCACACGGGGGTCCAGGCGGCCGCGTCGTCCCAGGCGCCGCGGCGCTGCATCAGGAGCCGGCGGCGTACCTGGAACGCGGTCCGCGGGCCGTCCGCGCAGTTCGGTGCGGTGCTGATCGGCCACACCCGCAGGTCAAGCGTCATCAGCTCGAGCTCGAGCCACGGCAGCACGCGTGGGTCGACCAGCACGGTCGCCACGTTCTCGTGGGGCTCGCGTCTCACGGTCGAAACGCTAACCCGGTACGCCGGCGCCTGTCAGCCCACTCCGAGGTTGCTCGCGCGACGACCCATCGTCACGTCGACGGCCTCGAGGAACGCCGGGACGAACGAGTCGGCCTGCAGGACGCAGCCCGCGTGCCCGCACGGCGCCTCGTGGACGGTCGCGCCCGGGATTCGGGCGGCGATCGCCCGCTGCCGCTCCGGCGCGAGCACGCGGTCGCGCGTGGTGACCACGACGGCGGTCGGCACGTCGATCCGGGAGAGCCACGGCGTCGAGTGGTGCCGGCCGAGTGCGGCGACCGCTTGCGCCACGGCCCACCCACTGGTGCTGCGCCACTGCGCGAGGGCCCACTCGTGCGTGTCGGTCGGGTCGAGCAGGTCGCCGGCCAGCCGGCCCGCCGCGCTGATCGTCTTCGAGCGCGACAGCGTGCGCAGTGCTCCCATCCCGAGCTCCATGCCCTGGTGGAAGGCCCGCTCGGTCCCCTTGGTGCGGAAGTGGTCGGTGGTCGCGGCCAGCACCAGGCCGCCGATGCGATCGGGGTGCTGGCGCCACACGCGCTGGGCGATGATCGATCCCATCGAGTAACCGGCGACGACGGGTGCCTCCAGGCCGAGCGCGTCAGCGATGGCCACCACGTCGTCCGCGCAGTCACGCAGCGAGAAGTGCTCCGAGACGATGCCGCGCCCGTGCCAGCGCTGGTCGAAGACCACCACCCGGTACTTCTCGCTGAGTCGCTCGATCGCCGGGAACCAGGTGAGCAGCCCGGTGCAGCCCACGGCGTGCAGAAGCACGACCGCCGGCGCGTCCGGAGAGGGCCCCGGCACGTCGGTGAGCCAGGTCCGCCCGCGGCCGGGGAGCGCGAGCCAGCCGGCCTCGGGCACCTCGAAGGCAGGCACCTCCACGATCTCGCGCAGCAGCGTGCGGGGGAGCGACACTGTTCCTCCGATCCTGCACCTCGTCGCGGTCCGTTGCCCGTACCCGGGACGGTCTCGATCACCACGTCCCGTTCACGCTAGACTAGAACAGGTTTCATTTCTGCGTTCGACGTGCTGAAGGGAGCACCCGTGGACTCCGGCGTGCGTGACGAGATCCGGTCGGTCGTCACCGACGTGCTCGACAAGGGTGGTGCCAGCTGGCAGGCGTTCGCGGACGCGGGCCTGCTCGGCCTGGTAGCACCCGAGGACCTCGGCGGCGAGGGCCTCGGGCTGGGCGAGATCGGGGTGCTGCTCCACGAGGTCGGCACCCGGGCGCTGGACCTGCCGGTCTGGGACACGCTGGCGTGCGGACTGATGACCCTGGTCCGGGCCGGTACGCCGGAGCAGCAGGCGCGCTTCGTGCCCGACCTGGTCGCCGGCAAGCTGCTTCTCGCAGCCGCAATGTCCGAGCCGGGGGCCGCACTGCTGGATCCTCCGCGCACGACCCTCGTCGACGGGCTCGTGAGCGGCCACAAGACCTCCGTCAGCGACCTCGAGAGCAGCCTGCTGCTGGTCACCACCGACGCCGGCGTGGTCGTCGTGGACCCGGCCGGGGACGGCGTCACCCGCACCCCTGGTTACGCCTCCCGCGGACAGGCCGAGACCGGCTTCGTGTTCGACCGGGCACCTGTCCTCGAGGTGCTCCCGGAGGGCGCCGAGCGGGTGCTCCGCGAGCACGCCGCTGCCGGCCTGCTGCTCCTCGGGGCGGGCCTGCTCGCCGGAGCCCGCGACCTCACCGCCGGCTACATCAAGGAGCGCGAGCAGTTCGGGCGCCGGCTGGCCGAGTTCCAGGCCGTCGCGATGCAGATCGCCGACGTCTACGTCACGTCGCGGATGACGGCGCTGGCCGCCGCTTCTGCTTCGTGGCGGGTGCAGGAGGCCCTCCCCGCCGACGAGGACCTCGCCGTCGGCGCCGCGTGGTTCGCCGACCGTGCCCCCGCCGCGTTGCAGACCTGCCACCACCTGCACGGCGGCATGGGCGTCGACGAGACCTACCCGCTGCACCACTACTTCGCGCAGGTCAAGGACGTCGCCCGCCGCCTCGGCGGCCGGGCGGCCACGCTCGCGCACGTCGACCTGACCGACGGCGAGGGCAAGGGCCTCGAGCTCACCGAGTCGCAGCGAGCCTTCAGGGCCGAGGTGCGCGAGTACTTCTCCGGCCTCGTCGGCCCGGACGACCGGCGGGAGATGATGACCGACCGGCACGGCCCGGCGTACCACCGGATCATCAAGCAGATGGGCTCCGACGGCTGGATGGGTGTCGGCTGGCCGGTCGAGTACGGCGGCAAGGGGCTTGGCGAGGTCGAGCAGCAGATCTTCGCCAACGAGGCCGCTCGCGCCGACGTGCACCTGCCCTCCGTGACGCTGCAGACCGTCGGCCCGACGCTGCAGGCGTTCGGGACGCAGAAGCAGAAGGACCTCTTCCTCAAGGACATCCTCACCGGCGACGTGCACTTCGCGATCGGCTACTCCGAGCCCGACGCAGGCACCGACCTCGCCTCGCTGCGCACCACGGCGAGGCTTGACGGCGACCACTACGTCGTCAACGGCCAGAAGCTCTGGACCACCGGAGGGCACGCGGCGGACTACGTCTGGCTCGCGGTGCGCACCGACCCGGACGCTCCCAAGCACAAGGGCATCTCGGTGCTGATCGTCGACACCAAGGACCCCGGCTACTCGTGGACGCCGATCGTCACGTCCGACGGCTCCCACCACGTGAACGCCACCTACTACAACGACGTGCGCGTGCCCGTCGACATGGTCGTCGGCGGGGTCAACGAGGGCTGGAGGCTGATCACCACCCAGCTCAACCACGAGCGCGTGATGCTCGGCCCGGCCGGCCGGCTCGAGGGGCTACGAGACCTGGTCGCCGCCTGGGCGAGCACCCGGCAGACCGTCGACGGCGTCGCGCTGCTCGACGTGTCCTGGGTGCGCGAGACCCTGGCCCGCACCACGGTCTCCTTCCGCGTCAACGAGCTGCTCAACTGGGAGGTCGCCGGTGGCGGCGCCACCGGCACCGACGCGGTGGCGGACGCGTCGGCGTCGAAGGTGTTCGCCTCCGACGAGGTCCAGTCGCTCGGCCTGGCCCTCGAGGAGATCGTCACGGCGTACGGCGACCCCGCTGACCCCGAGACGGCCACGCTGCTGCACTTCCTCGACGCGACCACCAAGCGCAACCTCGTGCTCACCTTCGGCGGCGGTGTCAACGAGGTGCAGCGCGAGCTGATCGCGATGTTCGGCCTCGGACTACCGCGGGTGCCCCGATGAATCACCCCACGACGAGCGACTCTGCACCCGAGGTCGACACGCAGACCCGGCACGCGCGCATCATGGCCGAGGCGGAGCGGATCTCCGCCCTGGGCGAGGCGGCGGAGTCGATCGCGCCGTACCCCGTCAACCAGCCGACGATCGGCGCCTGGCTGGACGCCATGGGCTACGACAACGAGCGCTTCCGGTCCGGCGAGGCACCGCCGTCGATGGCGCAGGTGTGGACGATGCCCGGGCTCGGCCGGCGCCGACCCCCCGAGGACCCGCTCAGCCGGATGACCGAGTTCCTCACCGAGCAGGGCTACGCCGCCGTCCTCGGGACCAACTGCGAACAGACCTACGAGCGCTACCTCCGCGTCGGGGAGCAGCTGCGCGTCACCAGCGCCCTCGAGTCGGTGGCGGGCCCGAAGAGCACGGCCATGGGCGAGGGCTACTTCGTGACCTCGCGGAACACCTGGTACGTCGACCACCCGGACGGGCGCAGCGAGAAGGTCGCGTCGATGCTGTTCCGGGTCCTGAAGTTCATCCCGAAGGAGAAGGCGTGACCGCCCACGTCGTGCGCCCGATGGTGAACCGTGACTCGCGGTTCTTCTGGGAGGGCACCGCTGCCGGCGAGCTGCGCATTCCGAAGTGCAACGCGTGCGGCGCCCTCCGGTTCCCGCCCGGGCCGGCGTGCCAGTCTTGCGACGCCTACGACCGCGGCCACCAGGTCGCCGCCGGGACCGGCACGGTGTTCTCCTACGTCGTGCACCGGCACCCGCCGGTGCCCGGCAAGGAGCTGCCGATCGTGATCGCCCTGATCGATCTCGACGAGGGCGTGCGGATGGTCGGCGAGGTCGTCGACGTCGGTGACCAGGAGATCGAGATCGGGATGCGGCTGCGCGTGGACTTCAACCGCGTGGACGACGACCTGACGCTGCCGGTGTGGAGGAAGGCATGACGAGGTTCGAGCCGGGCCAGCAGCTCCCCGAGTGGAGCCTGCCGATGACGCCCACGACGATCGTGAGCACCGCGATCGCCACCCGCGACTGGCAGGACGTGCACCACGACCGTGACGCCGCCCAGGCGGCCGGGTCGAAGGACATCTTCATGAACATCCTCACCACCAACGGCCTGGTCGAGAGGTACGTCGTCGACTGGGCCGGACCGGACGCCGAGCTCAAGGGCATCGCGATCCGGCTGGGCGCTCCGGCGCACCCCTACGACACCCTGACGTTCAGCGGCAGCGTCACCGACGTGTCCGACGGCATCGCGACGATCGAGGTCGTCGGCCGCGTCTCGCTCGGCGACCACGTGACCGGCACCGTCAAGGTGGTCGCATGAGCGCGCCCGCGGACGGTCTGAGCGGCCGCGCCGCCATCGTCGGGATCGGCGCCACAGAGTTCTCCAAGGAGTCCGGCCGCTCCGAGCTCCAGCTCTCGGTGGAGGCGGTGCGCGCCGCGCTCGCCGACTGCGGGCTGACCGCGTCGGACGTCGACGGCCTGACGACGTTCACGATGGACACCTCCTCGGAGATCGCGGTCGCCCGGGAGCTCGGTGTCCCCGGCCTGCGGTTCTTCAGCCGGATCAACTACGGCGGCGGCGCGGCCTGCGCGACCGTCCAGCAGGCGGCGATGGCGGTGGCGACCGGCGTCGCGGACGTCGTGGTCTGCTACCGCGGCTTCAACGAGCGCTCCGAGAGCCGGTTCGGCCAGTTCAGCCTCGCCGCGGCGACCCAGGTGAACACCAACGGCCTGGACAACGCGTGGACGTACCCGATGGGCCTCGGGACGCCGGCAGCGACGGTCGCGATGCAGGCGCGCCGCTACATGCACGAGTACGGCGCGACGTCGGAGGACTTCGGTCGCGTGGCGGTGGCCGACCGCAAGCACGCGGCGACCAACCCGAACGCCTTCTTCCACGGAAAGCCGATCACGCTGGAGGACCACCAGGCCTCCCGGATGATCGTCGACCCGCTGCACCTGCTCGACTGCTGCCAGGAGAGCGACGGCGCGGTGGCGCTGGTCGTGGTCTCGGCCGAGCGCGCGAAGGACCTGCCGCAGGCTCCGGCGCTCGTGACAGCGGCGGCACAGGGGAGCGGGCGCGACCAGTTCGTGATGACGTCGTACTACCGTGACGACATCGGCATCCCGGAGATGGGCGTCGTCGGCAACGAGCTCTGGCGGCAGAGCGGCCTGGGCCCGGATGACATCCAGACCGCGGTGCTCTACGACCACTTCACGCCGTACGTGCTGATGCAGCTCGAGGAGCTCGGGTTCTGCAAGCCCGGCGAGGCCCGGGACTTCATCGCCGACGGCGCGATCGAGCTCGGCGGCCGGCTGCCGCTCAACACGCACGGCGGCCAGCTCGGCGAGGCCTACATCCACGGCATGAACGGCATCGCCGAAGCAGTCCGGCAGATCCGCGGCACCTCCGTCAACCAGGTCGACGCCGTCGAGCACGTGCTCGTCACCGCCGGCACAGGGGTGCCGACCAGCGGGCTGATCCTCTCGGCCTGAACCCGGAGCGGATCGCCGACGTAGTCTTCAGCATGACCCGGGGGCGCAGATGGTGGCTGGCGGCCGCTGCGGTCGCGCTCCTGGTCGGGGTGCCGCTGGCCGCTCGCTCCCGACCCGTCGTGGCACCCGAGGTCAGCGCCGCGTCCCTGCTCGCGGCGATCCGCGCGGGAGCGGCTCATCCCTACACGGGACGGGTCTCCATGGTCGGCAACCTCGACCTGCCGGTGACCTCGAGGTTCACCGACGTCGCCGCCCTGCTCGGCGAGCGCACCACCGCGCGGGTGTGGTGGCGCAGTGCGCGGCACTGGCGCGTCGACACCCTGCTGGTCACCGGCGAGACCGACCTGGTCCACGACGTCGGGCTGACGACCCGGTGGAGCTACGAGGACGCCGCGGCGGTGCGCAGCGTCGACCCCGACGTGCGGCTGCCACGCGACGCCGACCTCATCCCGCCCGCCCTGGCCCGCCGGGTGGTCGACGGCGCAGACCGGAGCTCCGTGACCTCGATCGCGGCCCGCCGGGTCGCCGGTGTCGCTGCGCCCGGCATCAGGGTGGTCCCCTCCGACGAGCGGTCGAGCATCGACCACGTCGACCTGTGGGCAGACCCGGCGACGGGGCTGGCGCTGCGACTCGACGTGTACGCCGGTGGCGACTCCGCACCCTCCTTCTCGACCGCGTTCGACGCCTTCTCGCCGCACGCGCCGGAGCTCAGCCTCACCCGGTTCGTGCCGACCGCCGGCGTCCGGGTGTCCTTCGACGACGTGCTCGACATCGCCGATGCAGCGAACCAGTACGCGCCCCTCGAGCCTCCGGCGACCGTCGCGGGCCTCCACCGCGCGCCGACCCCCCGCGGCGGGGTGGGCGTCTACGGGTCGGGGCTCACTCGGCTCCTGGTGATCCCGCTGCGGCACCGTGACGCCGAGCCCCTGCGCGACCAGCTGCGCCGGTCGGCGGGAGCGACCGAGACCGACGCGGGCGTCGACCTGTACGCCGGCCCGCTCGGCGTCCTTGTCACCGGCGACCGGCACGGCTCGTGGCTGGTCGCCGGCCTGGTCACGGAGCAGACGCTGGTCGACGCGGTCGCGGACCTGGACTCGGGCGCGACGCTGCGATGATCCGGACCACGTCCCTGACCAAGCGCTTCGGCCCGATCCTCGCCGTCGACGACCTGGACCTCGACGTGCGCGAGGGCGACATCTTCGGCTTCCTCGGGGCGAACGGCTCCGGCAAGACGACCACCGTGCGGATGGTGCTCGGCCTGGTGCTGCCGACCTCCGGCTCGGTGCGGCTGCTCGACCGGCCGATGCCGTCCGCGGCCCGCGAGGTCCTTCCCGACGTGGGCGCGCTCGTCGAGGGTCCGGCGGCGTACGGGCAGCTGGGCGGGCGGGTCAACCTCGGCCTCCTCGATGCCGCCGGGCCGGCCCGCGGCCGCCGCTCCGCCCGGAAGCGACGGATCGAGGAGGCGCTGGACCGAGTCGGCCTCGGCGGGGTCGACAACCGTCCCGTCCGTGCATACTCACTCGGCATGCGGCAGCGGCTCGGCCTCGCAGCGGCGATCCTCCGCACGCCGCGGCTGCTCGTCCTCGACGAGCCGACCAACGGGCTCGATCCGCAAGGGATCCGCGAGATCCGCACGCTCGTCCGGGAGCTGCACGCCGGCGGGACCACCGTGCTGCTGCTGAGCCACCAGCTGGCGGAGGTGGAGCAGCTGTGCAGCCGGGTCGGCGTGCTCGACCGTGGTCGGCTGGTGCTGCAGGACGACATGGCCGACGTCTGCGGACCCACCGGCCGCGTGCACCTGCACACGCGCGACGTCGACCGCGCGCGCTCGCTTCTCGACGGCCAGGTCGAAGGGCGCACGGCACAGGGCCTCGTGGTGCGGCACCCGGATCCCGCCGAGCTCAACGCGCTCCTCGTGCGGGGCGGCGTCCGGATCGACGCGCTGACCCCGGAGGTCCGCACCCTCGAGGACGCGGTCCTCGAGGCGACGTCGGCCGGCGCCGACAGGATCGAGCGGTCGTGATCGCCGTCGAGCTGGTCAAGCTGGTCCGCAGCCGGCGTACCTGGACGACCATCCTGCTGCTGGACGCCCTGCCCACGCTGGTCGCCGTGCTGCTCGCCGTCACCGATCTCGGACCGCGGCCCGGGACCGGACCGGCGTTCCTGTCCGCGGTGCTCCACGACGGCAAGCTGTTCCCGTTGGCGGCGATCGCCATGGTGCTGCCGCTGTTCCTGCCGGTCGCGGTCGCGATCAACGCCGGTGAGGCGATCGCCGGCGAGGCGCAGGCCGGCACCCTGCGCTACCTGCTGGTCAGGCCGGTCGGCCGGACGCGACTGCTGGTGGCCAAGCTGGTCTCGGTGATGAGCTTCGTGCTGCTCACCGTGCTCGTCGTGGCGGCGACCGCGCTCGTGACCGGCCGGCTGTTCCTCGGCCACGCCGCGGCCGGGGCGCCGACCATCAGCGTGTCCGGGACGCCCTTGAGCACCGGCGAGCTCGCGTGGCGCACCGGTCTGGCGCTGCTGTTCGCGATGCTGGCCATGCTCGGCGTCGCCTCGATCGCCCTGTTCCTGTCCACGATGGTGCGCTCGCCGCTGGCGGCGGCGATGGGCACGCTGGCGGTCCTGGTCGCCTCGACGGTGCTCCTCACCCTCGATGCCGCCCACGCGCTGCGGCCCTACCTGCTCACCCGCTACTGGCTGTCGTTCGTCGACCTGTTCCGCGACCCGATCCTGTGGACGAACGTCGTGCACGGCGTCCTGCAGCAGGCGGCGTACGTCGTGGTGTTCCTCACCGCGGCCTGGGCGAACTTCGCGACCAAGGACGTCACCGACTGACCTTGGCGCACACGTCGGTGCCGGGCTTCTCGGGAAGGGACCGGCCCAGCTCCGCCAGGACGATCGCCACCACGATGGGGTCGGAGGGAAGCGTCTGGTGGGAGATCCGCGCAGCGGGGCAGATCGACTGCACCGGGATGTCCAGGGCACCACTCAGCGTCGCCGACGACGGCGGCACCACGGTCTTGTCCTGGCTCGTCCACACCGAGACCCATCGCGGGCCCGCCGCTGTCTCGTCGCGGGCGTTGAGGGAACGGAGCAGCTCACTGCCCGGGGCCAGCTGCTGGCACGCCGTGGGGCAGACCCGCGCACCGAGGTCCGCGCCCAGGGCGGCGACGGCGGTGCCGTGGTGCGGCGACCCGAGGGTCACGATGCGACGAGCGACGTCACCGCCGCGGTGGTCGGCCATCCAGACCCGGACGACCACACCACCGGCCGAGTAGCCGACGAGGTCCACCGAACGGGACCCCGTGGACGTGCGCACCTCCCGGACCGCGTCGTCGAGCACGCGGGCCTGGGCGTGCAGGTCTCCGGTGCTCCGGGCGCCGAGGGCGACGATCCGCGTCGTCCGGCCGGCGTCCTCCAGCGCCTTGGCCAGTACGGCGAGATCGGTGGTCGAGCCGCCGTACCCGGGCACGAGGAGCACCGGCGGCTGCGCGTCCTGGGCGACCGGCGAGACCGATGGCGCCCGGTGCGCGAGCGCCACCCCGCCGGCGACCGCCACCGCCACGACCGCGATCCCGGCGACGGCGAGGACGAAGCGACGCCGGGCGGGGGCGAGGGCGTCGAGCATGCGTCGATCATCCCCCTGCGGCCCTCAGGCGGGTCGGAGCTTCTCTCGGAAGAACGCCAGCGTGCGGTCGACGGCCTCGTGCTGCCGGTGCTCGGTCAGCGTGCTGTGGCCCCGGCCGTCGAACTCGACCCGCAGGAACGCGTCACCGAGCTCGCGGGTCAGGGTGTCGAAGCGCTTCCCGACCGCAGGGTCGGAGCGGTACCTCAGGCCGAGGACCTCGCAGCCGGCAGCAGCGCGCTCCTTCACCACGGCGAGGTCGGCGGCGGACAGGTTCAGGTCGGCCGATCGCTTCGGCGTCACCGCGAACGGCGTGGACGGTTGGGCGACCACGGGCGCGGCGACCGAGGTGTCGACCATCATCGCGAGAGCGAAGCCACCGGTGAAGCACATCCCGACCGCGCCCACGCCGGGGCCACCGAGCTCCTCGTGGAGTGCGCGGGCGAGGGTGCGCAACCAGTCCGCCACCGGCTGGGTGCGGCCGAGCGCGAGCATGCTGAGCTCGCGGTTGACGCAGATCCGGCCCAGGCTCCGGGCCACCCGGCCGACGGACATGGCCGCCCCGGGCGTGCCGAAGAGGCTCGGCATCACGACCGTGAACCCGGCGGCGACCACCTCGTCGGCGTACGCCGCGACCTCGGGCGTGATGCCGGGGATCTCGTGGATCACCACCACGCCCGGTCCGGTGCCCCTGCGGTACGTCGGGTGGGTGCTGCCGCCGTGGGAGTGCTCGCCGAGGGTCCAGCCCTCGAGGTTCGTCATCGTCGCGGGGTGAGGACGCAGTCGGCGAGCACCGGGGCGCCGTCGCGCTCCTCGCGCGGGCTGTCGATGGTCGCGGTCACCGCGATCCGGTCCTCGTCCTCCCAGGCCTGGACCCGGATGGTCTCGCCGGGGAAGACCACCCCGGCGAAACGGGCGGAGAAGGACGCCACCTGCGCCGCATCCCCGCCGAGCAGGTCGTCGGTCACCGTGCGCAGCACGATCCCGTAGGAGCAGAGCCCATGCAGGATCGGCGCGGGGAACCCGGCGCCCCGGGCGAACTCCGGATCGGCGTGCAGCGGGTTCCGGTCGCCGCACAGCCGGTAGAGCAGCGCCTGCTGCGGCGTCACGTCGTACGTCGTGTCGGTGTCCGGCTTGCGGTCCGGGATGTCCACCGCGGTCGAGGTGCCACGGTCACCGCCCCAGCCGCCCTCGCCGCGGACGAAGATCGACGAGCGCACCGTCCACAGGTGCTTCCCCTCCGGCGAGCGGGCGACGCCCTCCTGCCAGATGACGGCGGCCTTGCCCTTGTCCCAGACGTCGGTGATCCGCGTGGACAGCACGGCCGAGCCGGACGTGGGCAGCGTTGCGTCGAGCTCGATCGCCTGGCTGCCGTGGACCACCTGCGCCAGGTTGATGTCGCAGCCGGGCAGGTCGAGCGGCGGGGGATCGGTCTCGTGGAAGGTGGGCGCGACGATGCCGAAGGAGGGCAGCACCTGCAGGTGCTCGTCGTCCAGGGTGTAGCGCAGCGCCTTCGGGTCCAGGTTGTCGCCCGGACGAGACCCGGCGCCGATGCCCAGGTGGTAGAGCAGCACGTCGCTGCTGGTCCAGGAGAAGGAGCGGTCGGGGAGCTCGGCACCGACGGCGACGTCCGGGTCGATCGGCATCAGGAGGCCTCCGTCCCGTGGTGGTGCAGCGTGTCGAGACCAGAGGTTTCGACAGGCTCGACCACCGGCGAAACAGGCTCGACCGTCTGCCCCTCCGACCTCGCGATGTCCTCGGCAGCAAGGTACCCGAAGGTCATCGCGGGCCCGATGGTCGCGCCCGGACCTGCGTAGGTGTGTCCCATCACCGCCGACGAGCAGTTGCCCGCGGCGTACAGGCCGTCGATGACCGAGCCGTCCGGGCGCAGCACGCGCGCGCGGTCGTCGGTCACCAGACCACCCTTGGTTCCGAGGTCGCCCGGCACGATCTTGACCGCGTAGAAGGGCCCGTGGTCGATGGAGTGCAGGGAGGGGTTCGGCTTCACCGACGGGTCGGAGTAGTACTTGTCGTAGGCGCTCTCGCCGCGGTGGAAGTCCTCGTCGACGCCGCTTCGCGCGAACCCGTTGAACCGGTCGACGGTGTGCCGCAGCGCCTTGGCTGGTACGCCGATCTCCTCGGCCAGGCCCTCGACGGTGGCGGCCTTCCGGATCACGCCGCTCTTGTACCAGCGGCCCGGGAAGGGCTGGCGCGGACTGAGCCCGGCGAAGAGGTAACGGTTGCGGTAGCGCTGGTCGATGACCATCCAGGACGGCACGTGCGTGACGCCGGTCTGCTCGCCCTTGTAGATCTCGTGGACGGCCTCGACGTACGGAAGGGCCTCGTTCATGAACCGGTCGCCGGCGCCGTTGACGATGATCGAGCCCGGCAGGTTGCGCTCGGCCAGGCAGAACCACGGACCGTTGGGGAGGGGGATCGTCGGGCCCCACCAGGCGTCGTCCATCAGGTCGATCTCGGCTCCGGCGGCGATGCCGGCCAGGATGCCGCCACCGGCGTTCGAGGGCGCTCCGGTCGTCCAGTCCACCGACGTGGGCTGCGGCTGGTACTTCTCGCGCATCTCGAGGTTCGTCTCGAAGCCGCCACTGCCCAGGATCACGCCACGAGCCGCGCGGATCTCGGTGCGGACGCCGTCACGCAGCACGTTCACGCCGACCACCCGGCCGTCCTCGATCACCAGGTCGGTGAGCTCGGTGTCGTAGTGGACCGGGACGCCCGCGTCGATCAGTCCCTTGCGCAGCCCGATGGCGAGCGCGTTGCCCATCGCGTACATCTTGCGTCCGAGCAGGAGGGTGACGGCGCGCATGACCAGCACCCGGAGCATCGTCAGGGGACCCTTGATGCTGCGGAGGCCGAGGCTGATCCTGCGGTAGTCGGCCTGGGTCACGATCAGGTTCGCCGGCGCCTTCCCGTACGGCGGGTGCAGGCGCTCGAGCTCGTCGCCGAGGAACCGGGCGTCCAGCGGGATCGGCTCGACGGTCCGCCCGCGCGGGCGGCCGCCCGGCGCCTCCGGCAGGTAGTCGGCGTACTCGGGCACCCAGGTGAAGCGGACCGGCGTGTTCTCCTTGAGGAACTCCATCACCTCGGGCCCGCGGTCGAGGTAGGTGTCGCGCCGGTCCTTCGGGACGACGCTTCCCACGATGGAGTCGAGGTAGGTCTTCGCCGCCGCGTCGTCGCCGGGGTCGACCTGACCCGCGGCGCGCAGGGCGTAGTTGCCCGGGATCCAGACGCCGCCACCGGAGCGCGCGGTGGAGCCGCCGAACCAGCTGCTCTTCTCGACCACGACGGTGTCCAGGCCCTGTCGCGCGGCGGCGAGCGCGGCCGTCATCCCGGCACCTCCGGCGCCGACCACGACCACGTCGCAGGCACTCTTCAGGGGAACGTCTCCTGGGGCCTTCATGGCACGAAACTGTAACAGGTTCTAGTATGTCGGACGTGATCTCCTCCGATGCCGTGGCAGCCGCCGTCGAGCGGCTGTCCCGGGCCCAGGCCGGCAGGGTCCCGTGCGCTCCGGTGCGCGACCTGATCGGCACCGACGACCTCGCTGCGGCGTACGCCGTGCAGCAGGGTCTGGTGCAGGGCCGGCTCGGCGCGGAGGTCACCGTGGTCGGTCGCAAGATCGGCGCCACGTCGAAGGCCGTCCAGGACCAGCTCGGTGTCGACCAGCCCGACTTCGGCTACCTGCTGTCCGACATGGACGTCAGCGCCGCGGCGTCGACCACGGGTGGCCCGATCTCGATGTGGACGCTGCTGCAGCCGCGCGTGGAGGCCGAGGTCGCGTTCCGCCTCGGCCGTGACATCGACGTGCCCGAGGACGAGATCACCCTCGCCCACGTCCGCGATGCCGTCGACGTGGCCCTGCCGGCACTTGAGATCGTCGACTCGCGCATCGCCGACTGGGCGATCGGGTTCACCGACACGGTCGCGGACAACGCCTCGAGCGGCCTGTTCGTCGTCGGCACCGACGGGCGTCCGCTCAGCGAGCTCGAGCCGCGCGACGTCGAGATGTCGCTGAGCATCAACGGCGAGGTGCGCTCGTCGGGCAACGGTGCGGCCTGTCTCGGTGACCCGCTGGAGGCGCTGCGCTGGCTCGCCGTGCAGGCCCGCCGCTTCGGGGACCCGCTCCGAGCCGGCCACGTGATCCTGTCCGGGGCGCTGGGTCCCTTCGTGCCGTTCGCCCCGGGTGACCGGGTCGAGGCGTCCATCAGCGGGTTCGCCCCGCTTCGAGTCGAGTTCGGGGAGTAGAGATGAGCAAGCTGACCGCAGCCATCGTCGGGCCGGGAAACATCGGCACCGACCTGATGTACAAGCTGCTCCGCAGTGACGTGATCGAGCCGCGCTGGATGATCGGCGTCGACCCGGAGAGCCCCGGCCTCGGCCGCGCCCGTGAGCAGGGTCTGGAGGCCAGCGCCGAGGGCGTCGACTGGCTGCTGAAGCAGGACGAGCTGCCCGACCTCATCTTCGAGGCGACCAGCGCCTACATCCACCGCGAGTACGCACCCCGGTACGCCGAGGCGGGCATCCCCGCCGTCGACCTGACCCCGGCCGCGGTCGGGCCGGCCTGCATCCCGGCGGTCAACGGCGACGAGCACGCGGGTGCGGAGAACGTCAACATGATCACCTGCGGCGGTCAGGCGACCATCCCGATGGTGGCGGCCGTCTCGCGGGTCACCCCGGTGTCCTACGCGGAGATCGTCGCCTCGGTGGCGTCGCTGAGCGCCGGTCCCGGGACTCGCCAGAACATCGACGAGTTCACCCGCACCACCGCAGGTGGGGTGGAGACGATCGGTGGCGCCGAGGTGGGCAAGGCGATCATCATCCTGAACCCCGCCGAGCCGCCGATGATCATGCGCGACACGATCTTCTGCGCGGTCGGACCCGACGCCGATCGCGACGCGATCGCCGAGTCCGTCCACCGGATGGTGGCGGCCGTGCAGGACTACGTGCCCGGCTACCGGCTGCTGCAGGAGCCGCAGTTCGACGACCCGTCACCGGCGACCCGCGGGGCGACGAAGGTCAGCGTCTTCATCGAGGTCGAGGGCGCCGGCGACTTCCTCCCGCCGTACTCCGGCAACCTCGACATCATGACCGCCGCCGCCACCCGGGCCGGCGAAGGCATGGCCAAACACCGGTGGTCGATCTCGACTGGGCTCGATCCAAGGAGCACGGAGACCGAAGGAGCGGGCGCATGAGTGTCTTCGGAGCACCCGAGCTGAACACGCTGGCCCGCACGTGGCGGGACACCGACCCGACGTCCGACCTGGACATCCGGCTCACCGACACCTGCCTGCGCGACGGGTCGCACCACAAGCGCCACCAGTTCACCGCCGAGGAGGTCCGCTCGATCATCGCGGCGCTCGACGAGGCCGGCGTCCCGGTGCTCGAGGTGACCCACGGCGACGGCCTCGGTGGCTCGAGCTTCAACTACGGCTTCTCCCACACCCCGGAGCAGGAGCTGATCAAGATCGCCGCCGAGACGGCGAAGAAGGCGAAGATCGCGTTCCTGATGCTGCCCGGAGTGGGCACCAAGGACGACATCCGCGAGGCGCAGGGCAACGGCGGCTCGATCTGCCGGATCGCCACGCACTGCACCGAGGCGGACACCTCCGAGCAGCACTTCGGGCTCGCCCGCGAGCTCGGCCTGGAGACCGTCGGCTTCCTGATGATGAGCCACACCCAGCCGCCCGAGGTGCTCGCGAAGCAGGCCCGGATCATGGTCGACGCCGGCTGCCAGTGCGTGTACGTCGTGGACTCCGCCGGTGCCCTCATCCTCGAGGGCGTCTCGGACCGGGTGGCCGCGCTGGTCGCCGAGGTAGGGGCGTCGGCTTCTGTTGGTTTTCATGGCCACGAGAACCTCGACCTCGGCGCGGGCAACACCGTGATGGCGGTCCGGGCGGGCGCCACCCAGATCGACGGATCCGTCCGCAGGTTCGGCGCCGGTGCCGGCAACACGCCGCTGGATGCCTTCGTCGGCATCTGCGACAAGCTGGGATGGAGGACCGGCGTGGACTTCCTGAAGATCATCGACGCCTCCGAGGACGTCGTCCGCCCGGCCATGCCCGAGGAGTGCCGGCTGGACCGGATGACGATGATGATGGGGTACGCCGGGGTCTACTCCTCCTTCCTCAAGCACGCCGGCAACGCCGCGGACCGCTACGGCGTCTCCGGCGCCCGCATCCTCGCCGAGGCCGGCCGCCGCAAGCTCATCGGCGGCCAGGAGGACCAGCTCATCGACATCGCCCTGATGTTGAAGGCCCAGCAGGATCGTTGAGTTGGCAGTCCCTGACCGTCGAGTAGCCAGTCCCTGACTGTCGAGTCGGCAGTCCCTGACCGTCGAGTCGGCAGGTTCTGCCCAGAGCAGAACCTGGACGCGGGATGGGTCCTCGCGGGCTAGCGTGGGTCCATGGGCGACGTACTCCCGTTCAAGCCGGCCACCCCGACGACCGCCGACGAGCCGCTGTGGCGCGAGCTGGTCGGCAGCCGGCTGCGCGACCGGCGGCACGAGCGCGGCGAGCGTCTCGTCGACGTCGCCGAGCGAGCCGGTGTCTCGACGCAGTACCTCTCCGAGGTCGAGCGCGGCCTGAAGGACCCGTCCTCGGAGATCCTGTCCGCCGTCGCGGGAGCGCTCGGCCTGTCGGTGCGCGAGATCGCCGGTGGGATCGGGAGCGATCTCAGAACGGAGCTGCGGGGCCCCCTGTGCCTCGCGGCCTGAGCACCTCGTCGACCAGTCCGTAGTCGACCGCGGCCGCCGCAGTCAGCACCAGGTCACGATCGGTGTCCTCGCGGATCTGCTCGGTGGTGCGCCCGGTGTGCCGCGACAGGATCTCCTCGAGCATCTTGCGGACCCGCGCGATCTCCTCGGCCTCGAGGATGAGGTCCGG
The DNA here is from genome assembly GCF_054059435.1 of Marmoricola sp. URHA0025 HA25. NCBI lineage: Bacteria > Bacillati > Actinomycetota > Actinomycetes > Propionibacteriales > Nocardioidaceae > Marmoricola > Marmoricola sp. URHA0025 HA25. The sequence continues at coordinate 2,306,932 of NZ_JBSSCD010000001.1, read as the reverse complement.
GATCGTGCCGCGCCCCTGGGCGGCCGGCTGGTGCAGGACCACTCGGCCGTGCGGCAGGATCGTCCGCTTCCCGGGCTCACCACCGGCCAGCAGCACGGCGGCGGTCCACGCTGCCTGACCGACACAGGTCGTCTCGACGGGTGCCCGCACGAACTGCATGGCGTCGTAGACGGCGAGCATGGCGGTGATCGAGCCACCCGGTGAGTTGACGTACAGGTTGATCGGCAGGTCCGGGTTGTCGGACTCGAGGTGCAGCAGCTGACCGATGAGCACGTTGGCGACGCCGTCGTCGAGCTCGGTGCCGAGGTAGACGATCCGGTCCTCGAGCAGCCGGCTGAACAGGTCGACGGTGCGCTCGCCGCGGGAGGTCCGGGTCGTGACGTAGGGGACCGTGTAGCTGCTCATGCCCGTGCCCCCAGCCCGACTCGCTGCGGCCGGGCCGGCGTGACGTCGTCCATCGACTCGATGACCCGGTCGACGAAGCCGTAGTCCAGGGCCTGCTCCGCGGTGAACCAGCGATCCCTGCGCGAGTCGAGCTCGATCGTCCTGACGTCCTGGCCGGTGTGCGCGGCGACGAGGCTGAGCACCGTGTCCCGAGTGTGCCTCAGGTCGTCGGCCTGGATCTCGATGTCCATCGCGGTGCCGCCGATCCCGGCCGAGCCCTGGTGCAGCAGGATCCGGGCGTGCGGGAGCGCGAACCGCTTGCCCGGCGTACCGGCGGAGAGCAGGAACTGACCGGCACTGGCGGCCATCCCCATCGCCAGGGTGCTCACGTCGTTGGGGATCAGCCGCATCACGTCGTGGATCGCCAGCATCGCCGGCACGGACCCACCGGGGGAGTTGATCCAGAGGCTGATGTCGCTGCGCGGGTCCTCGGCCGAGAGCAGGAGCAGCTGGGTGCACAGGCGGTTGCCGTCGGCCTCCTCGAGTGCCGAGCCGAGCACGATGATCCGCTGGGCCATCAGCCGGTGGGTGAGCTCGTCGTCGATGGTCCCCCGCAGGGGCGCCCGGGTCTGCATGAGTGCTCGTGTCATGGATCCACCCTGTGGCGGCGCCGGCGGCCGGCCAAGAGGTTGCTGCCGTGGGCGGATCCGCTCTCGGCGGCACCGCCTAGCATCGACCCATGGGCCGCCTCGACCAGCTCGACCTCACCGTGCGGCTGACCGGCCGGCAGGAGAAGGAGCGGCTCGTCGCCGCCTCCAACCGGCTCGCGCAGATCCGGCTCGCCATCGGCGGCAAGTTCCCCGGCCAGTCGGACATCGGACCGGGCCTGCTGGTGCTGTTCGAGGGCTGGGACGCGTCCGGCAAGGGCGGCGCGATCAAGAGGCTCGTCGCGCCGGTGGATCCCCGACACGTGCGGGTCACGGGGTACGCCGCGCCGTCCGCCGACGAGAAGCGGCACCACTTCCTGCACCGGTTCGCGCCGGCGGTCCCGGGTCTCGGCGGCTTCGCGGTGCTGGACCGCACCTGGTACGGCCGGGTCCTCGTGGAGCGGGTCGAGGGATTCGCGACCGAGGAGCAGTGGCGACGTGCGTACGGCGAGATCCGCTCCTACGAGACGATGCTGCGCAGTGAGGGCGTGCTCGTGCTCAAGCTCTGGATGCACGTCTCGGCGGAGGAGCAGGAGCGCCGCTTCAACAAGCGGGCCGTCGACCCGCTGAAGACCTGGAAGCTCACCGAGGAGGACTGGCGCAACCGCGCCCGTCGCGCGGACTACGTGACAGCGGTCGAGGACATGCTGCGGGAGACCGACATCCCCGAGGCGCCGTGGGTGCTGGTCGAGGCCGACGACAAGCGCTTCGCCCGCGTCAAGGTGATCGAGTCGGTGATCGCGCACCTCGAGACGGGATGCGAGGCGCTCGGCTTCCCGCTGCCCCAGCCGCTCTAACCCGCTCGAACCCACCGCGCAGGGCCTACGATCCGAGCGTGGTCGGTGTCCCGCGCGGTCTCCATCTCTCGACGTTCGTCGGACGGCGCGACGAGCTCGCAAGGGTGCACGATCTGCTCCGCAGGTACCGGCTCGTCACGCTCGTCGGCACCGGCGGAGTCGGCAAGACGCGGCTCGCCGACGAGGCACTGGTGTCGCCGGACGCTCCTCCCGACATCCCGATCTGGCGGGTCGAGCTCGCCGACCTCTCCGACCCATCCCTGCTCGACCAGAAGGTCGCCGAGTGCCTGGGCCTCCGCATCGGAGCCGACACTCCCGATGCGGAGTCGCTCAGCGCTCACCTCGGCGACCACCCCGGCATCCTGTACCTGGACAACTGCGAGCACCTGCTCGAGGCCTCTGCCGCGCTGGTCGCCCTTCTGCTGGGGAGCTGCCCGAACCTCCGTGTCGTGACCACCAGCCGGCAACCGCTGGGCCTGATCGGCGAGCGGCTGTTCCCGGTGCCTCCGATGGCCCGCGCCGAGGCGGTCGGACTGTTCACCGACCGGGCACTCTCCGTCCTGCCGACCTGGGGCCCCACCGACGAGGACGCACGAGCGATCGCACAGCTCTGCGAGACGCTGGAAGGCATCCCCCTCGCGATCGAGCTCGCTGCCGTGCGGATCCGCAGCTTCTCACCCACCACGCTGCTCGATCACCTGCCCGGCGGCGCCCTTCCGGCGCCGACCCTGCGCGGTGCACCCGTACGACGGTCCTCGCTGGACGCCTGCGTGCGGTGGAGCTACGACCTGTGCGTCGAGGCAGAACGCGCCCTGTGGTCGCGGCTCTCGGTGTTCGCCGGGGGTGTCTCGGTCGCGGCCGCGCAGCACGTGTGCACCGGTCGTGGCCTGGACCCCGGCCAGGTTCTCGACGCCCTGGCCGGGCTCGTCGACAAGTCAATCCTGGAACGGGACCCGCACGAGCCCGAGGGTCGGTACCGCATGTTGGAGATCATCCGGCAATTCGGGTCGGACCGGCTTCGCGAGGACGACGAGCTCGACCTGTGGCGCAGGAGGCACGGCGCGTACTACGTCGAGCTCGCCGAGCGCTTCTCCGCCGACATGATGGGCCCGCACCAGACCGACTGGATGCGGCTGTTCAGGGCCGAGCGTGCGAACCTCAACGCGGCGTTCGACTTCGCGGTGGCCACACCTGAGGGATCGCTCACGGCACTCCGGATGGCGCCGGTGCTCGAGCACTTCTACGCGTCGTCCGGCGGCGGCGAGGAGGCGATCCGCTGGCTGCAGGTCGCGCTTGCGCACGATGTCGGTCCTCCGCGTGCTCGAGCCGCGGCGCTGCGGGTCGGGACCTTCGTCGCGAGCATCATGGCGAGTACGCAGGTCGCCGAAGCGTTCCTCGTCGACCTGCGGACCCTGGAGCGGGACCTCCCCGACGACGACCGCGTCCGTGCGGAGCTCCTGTACGCCGAGTCGGTGTGGCGAGCCTTCTCGGGCGACGCCGAGACCGGCGCGCGGGTCGCCGCAGACGGAGTGGAGCTCCTTCACCGGCTCCGGGAGGACTGGCTGGAGGCGAACCTGCTGTTCCTGCGCGGCCTGATGCTCGGCTGGGCGGACCGGCCCGACGAAGCGGCGGCGGCCTACCGCGCGTGCCTCGAGATCGGAGAGCCGCAGGGCGAGCGGTGGCTGACGAGCTACTCGAAGTGGGGGCTGGGGCTCGACGCGCTCAATGCCGGGCGGTTCGACGAGGCGATCACCCTGGAGCGCGACGCATTGCGGGCCAAGGTCGACTTCGGCGACACCCTCGGCATCGGACTGACGATCGAGGTGCTCTCCTGGGCCGCGGCCGAACAGCGGCGAGGTCGCGAGGCGGCGTTGTTGCACGGTGCTGCCGCCTCGATCTGGGACCTCATCGGGATGACGGTGGCCGCGATGCCCTACGTATCACGCCGGCGAGAGGCAGGCATCGCGCTGATCGGGCGCCTGCTCGGCGCCGACGAGTTCGACCGGCTCGTCGAGGAGGGACGTGCCCTGCCCCGCGAGCAGGCGATTGCGGTCGCGCTCGGCGACGCACGGACGCCGGACGAGAGATCCGCGAGTGTCCTGACCCGGCGCGAGCGCGAGATCGCAGGGCTGGTCGCCGAAGGAGGCAGCAACCGGGCGATCGCCGAGGCCCTGGTCATCTCTGTCCGGACCGTCGAGTCCCACGTCGAGAGCCTGATGCGGAAGCTCGGCGTCACGACGCGCACGAAGGTGGCGGCGGCGCTCGCCGAGGTGGCCCCCACCGATCAGGGTCCCCCGAGCGACCTCATGCCTCCAGCACCGTCGACATCACCTGGACCAGCTGCCTGAGGGACGTTCCCTTGACGACGTACTGAGCGGCGCCGCCCGCCAGTGCCTGCTCGGCGGCTGCACCCTCGTTCTCTCCCGAGAACACGACGACCCGGGTGGCCGGAGCGGCCCGCAGGATGGCCGGCAACGCTTCGAGTCCGTCCATGCGTGGCATGCGCAGGTCGAGCAGGACGAGGTCTGGCTGCAGGAGCGTGGCCAGGGCAAGGCCCTCCGCACCGTCGCAGGCCTCGCCGACGACCGCGAAGCCTTCCGTGGCGTCGAGCCGGAGCCGGATCAGGTCGCGCAGGTCGTCGCAGTCGTCGACGACCAGCACGCGGAAGGGCCGGCTCGGCTCCGCGCTCGGACTTGTTCCCTCGGTCACCGAGCGGTTCCCGGGGTGCTCGGGACCGCCGGGCGCGCTGTGTCGACGGCCCGGCACCGTCCGTGCGCGAGAATTGCCATGGTCTTTCCCTCCTGGAGCTGGTCCGTCGATGGTGCGTGCATCCGCGCCGGGACACACCCGTAGGGCTACGGAGAAGCAGTACGGAAATCGCCCACCTGAGCGCGCCAGGCTCTGCTCCGGGAGGGTCGTGGGGGCGGAACCGCCCGGTTCATTGCCGCACAGGTAGAACGTGTTCTAGTATTGGTCGGAGCACCCGACGACCGAGGAGAAGTCATGAGTCAGGCAGTCCTGGACGGCATCCGTGACCTGCTGCCCACGCTCCGCGAGCGCGCGGACGAGGCGGAGCGGCTCCGGGTCGTGCCGGAGGCCTCGGTCAAGGAGATCGAGGAGACCGGCTTCTTCCGGATGCTGCAGCCCAAGCGGTTCGACGGGCTCGAGGCCGATCCGATCGACTTCTACACGGCGGTCCGCGACATCGCGAGCGCCTGCGGCTCCACGGGCTGGGTCTCCAGCGTGCTCGGCGTCCACCCCTGGCAGGTGGCGCTGTTCGCCGACGACGCCCAGCAGGCGGTCTGGGGCTCGGACACCAACGTCCGGCTGAGCTCGTCGTACGCGCCGACCGGCAAGGCGACGCTCGCCGACGGCGGCTACACGCTCTCGGGCAAGTGGAGCTTCTCCTCGGGCTGCGACCACGCCACCTGGGTGCTGCTCGGTGGCCTGGTGTTCAACGCCGACGGCAACGTCGTGGACTTCAAGACCTTCATGGTGCCGCGCGACAAGTACCGCATCGAGGACGTCTGGAACGTGGTCGGCCTGCGCGGCACCGGGTCCAACGACATCGTCGTCGAGGACGTGTTCATCCCCCAGGCGTTCACCCTCTCGATGAGCGAGACCGGGCAGTGCAAGGGCCCGGGCCAAGAACAAAACAGCGCAGATCTCTATAAATTGCCGTTCCACTCGATCTTCACCACGACCATCTGCACGCCGATCATCGGGATGGCCTACGGCGCCTACGCCGAGCACGTCGACATGCAGCAGAAGCGCGTGCGGGCTGCGTACCTCGGGGAGAAGGCGTCCCTCGACCCGTTCGCCGCAGTTCGCATCGCGCGCGCTTCCAGCGACATCGACGCCGCCTGGGCGCTGGCGATGAACAACATCCGCGAGGAGGTCGCGCTCGTCGAGAGGGGCGAGCCGATCCCGCTCGGCCTCCGGCTGAAGGTACGCCGCGACCAGGTGCTCGGCACGCAGCGGTCCATCGACGCGATCGACGCGCTGTTCGAGGCGTCCGGCGGTCGCGCGCTCGCCGAGGGCACCTACCTCCAGCGTGCCTGGCGCGACGCCCACGCCGGTCGCGTGCACGCCGCCAACGACCCCGAGCGCGCCCTCCAGATGTACGGCGCCCACGAGTTCGGCCACAAGATCGACCCGGGGATGTACTGAGCGGGATGCGATGACTGACTTCTCGAAAGAGGCCACCCAGCGGTCGGCCAAGGCCGGCGACATCACCCTGAACTACTACGAGGCTGCGCCCGAGGGCGGCGTCTCGACCGTGGGCGGTGGTCTGCCGTTCGTGCTGCTGCACGGCGGCGGACCGGGTGCGTCGGCGTGGAGCAACTTCGGGTCGGCGCTTCCACGCTTCGCGACCAGCTTCCGCACCCTGCTGGTCGACCAGCCCGGGTTCGGCGCCTCGGACAAGCCGGAGGTCGCGGCGAACTACTTCCGGCACGCTGCCGGCTACCTGCTGCGGTTCCTCGACGAGCTGGAGATCGACCGGATCCACCTGCTCGGGAACTCCCTCGGCGGAGGCACCGCGACGCGGTTCGCCCTGGAGTACCCCGACCGGGTCGGCCGCCTGGTGCTGATGGGCCCGGGTGGTCTGTCGCTCAACCTGCTCCACGCCGACCCGACCGAGGGCGTCAAGCGACTGATGGACTTCAGCATGGCGCCGAGCCGCGAGGCACTGCGCGCGTTCATCTCCACCATGGTCGTCGACCAGTCCCTGGTCACCGACGAGCTCGTCGAGGAGCGGTACGCCGATGCGACCGCGCCCGGCTCTCTCGAGGCGATGCGCTCGATGGGTGCGTCCTTCTGGAACCCCGAGTGGGCCGAGGACGGCATGCTCTGGCGCGAGGTGCACAAGCTCCGCAAGCACACGCTGCTGACCTGGGGTCGCGAGGACCGGGTCAACCCGCTCGACGGCGCGCTGGTCGCCCTCAAGCAGATCCCGAAGGCCCAGCTGCATGTGTTCCCGAATTGCGGTCACTGGGCGCAGATCGAGGCCGCCGAGGAGTTTGCCGAGATCACCACGGCGTTCCTCGCCCGCCACGTCGAATCTCGACAGGCTCGATCACCGGAGGTGTCATGACCATCGACATCAGGTCCATGGGCTACATCCGGGTCGCCAGCACCGACCTCGACCAGTGGCGCACCTTCGCCGAGAAGGTGCTCGGGCTGGCCGCCGGGCGCGGCCCGAACCCCGACCACCTCTACTACCGCATCGACGAGGTCTCGGCGCGTGTCGTGGTCTTCCCCTCCGACGTCGACCAGCTCGACGCGACCGGCTGGGAGGTCGCTGACCACCAGGCGCTGCACGCAGCCCGCCTGCACCTCAAGGAGGCCGGAGTCGTCTTCGAGGAGGGCACCAGCGAGGAGCTCGCCGAACGCCGTGTCCAGGAGCTGATCCGGTTCACCGACCCGTGGGACAACGTCTTCGAGCTCTTCCACGGCATCACGTACGAGTCCCGACCCGTCGTCACGCCGTACGCCGCGACATTCGTCACCGGCGACCAGGGGATGGGCCACATCGTCATCCCGGTCACCGACGACGTGGAGGCGCTGCGCTTCTACACCGAGGTGCTCGGCTTCCGGCTGCGTGACTCGATGAGCATGCCGGGTGAGTTCGTCGGCAAGGAGCCCGGGTCCAAGGTGTGGCTGCGGTTCCTCGGGGTCAACCCGCGACACCACAGCCTGGCGTTCCTGCCGATGCCGAACCCCGCGAAGTGCGTCCACGTGATGCTCGAGGTCGACGAGCTCGACCACGTCGGCCGGGCGCTCGAGCGCGTGCGCAAGCACAAGGCACCGCTCTCGGCCACGCTGGGCCGGCACATGAACGACGAGATGGTGTCGTTCTACGTGAAGTCCCCGGGTGGGTTCGACGTGGAGTTCGGCTGCGAGGGCCTCCGCGTCGACGACCACCGGTGGGTCGCACGGGAGAGCACTGCCGTCTCGTACTGGGGCCACAGCTTCGGGGGGCAGTGACCCCGTGAAGAATGGCCCGGTGACCAGACAGCCTTCCGGCGGCGAGATCCCCGAGGGGATGAGCGAGGACGCCCGGGACACGTGGCCGAGCGCCGAGCTGATCAAGTCCTGGCTGGGCAACGAGCTCGACTTCGAGCTGCGCCTGGGCGAGCACACGCCGATCCCCGACGACCCGGAGTCGGCGGCCCGCGCACGGCGCTTCCGCGACGTGCTCGGCCTGTTCGCGAGCGGGGTCACCGTGGTCACCACGATGTCCGAGGGGGAGCCGATCGGGATGACCTGCCAGTCGTTCTCCTCGGTGTCGCTGGAGCCGCCGCTGGTGATGTTCTCGCCGGCGAAGACCTCCCGGGCCTGGCCCCGGATCCAGCGCGCGGGCTACTTCTGCGTGAACATCCTGGCTGCCCACCAGGCCGAGGTGTCCACCGCGATGGCCACCAAGGGCAGCGACAAGTACGACGGCATCGGCTGGCGTCCGGCGGCCACGGGCGCACCGCTTCTCGACGGAGTCCTGGGCTTCGTCGACTGCACCGTCCACTCGGTCCACGAGGCCGGCGACCACTACGTGGTGCTCGGGCGCGTCAAGGAGCTCGGCTTCGGCGACGAGGACAGCAAGCCGCTGCTGTACTACCGCGGCGCCTACGACACCGTGACCCGCGAGGACTGAGCGCGGCCGGTTCGTGTCGTCGGATGCGCGATGATTCACGCGAGACACGACCCGGAGGTGGCAATCGAGATGACCAGCCCGCAGACGGCGGCGGCCGGCCCACGCAGCACGGCGCCCGACGTCCAGAGCCACCCGGCCTACCAGCAGGTCGCCGAGCGGCGCGCCGCCCGGGTGCAGCTGCGCGTGGCAGACGCGATCACGAAGTTCGCCGGCTCGATGTGGTTCGTCTACCTGCACATCGCCGCGTTCGCGGCCTGGATGCTGCTGGCCGAGTCCTCGCCCTGGCCCACCTTGACGCTGGTCGTCTCGCTCGAGGCGATCTTCCTCTCGACGTTCGTGATGATCGGGCAGAACCGGCAGGCGGCGTACCAGCAGGCGAAGGCCGACCACGACTTCGTCGAGCAGGAGCTCGAGCTCAAGACCAACACCGAGATCACCCGGTCCATCCACGCGCTCACCGCCGAGCTGCACCGCCGGTTGATCCCGGGGGAGGCGGTCTCCGACCTCCCGGCGACCCCGCCGGCCTGACCCTGACTACCGTGGACGCGTGAGCGCGCCCGTGTTTCCCGACTCGCCGGCCGTCGTGGCGGCGCACGAGTCGGCCCGGGCCCGCGCCGAGGCCGACCCCGACGAGGCGGTCAGGGACTTCAGCGACCGCCTGCTGCGCACCTTCCTCTCCCTGTGCGAGAACCCGCGGACCCGCCAGGGCATGCTCCGGATGGTGCGCTCGTCGGTCGGCAGCGCGCGCGCCGGGCGTGCGTTCTACCGGGTGCTGAACCGGACGGTCGTCAACCCCGCAGCGCGGGCCGCCGGTGTTCAGGCGTCCGCGCTGCGCTACGAGCTGGTCTGCGGGCAGCTCGTCGGGCTGGCGATGATGCGCTACGTGCTGCAGGTCGAGCCGGTCGCGTCGGCTCCCGCCGACGAGATCCTGCGCCAGTTCGCCCCCGCGATCAGGGCGACCCTCAAGGGCTCCTGACCCAGGAGGCGCACGATCACTGCGCCCACGGGGTCGCCTCCAGCCAGGTCGAGTCCTCGGCCCACGACGCCGCGTCGTCCCAGGCGTTGGTGCCCCCGTTGCTCGCCAGGTACGCCGCACCCTGGTAGGCGCGGACGTACTTCTCTGTGAAGTTCACCGACTGGTACGACACACCTTGTCCGCTGTTGCCCGGCTTGGCGCAGAAGGTCGCGTCCTGCGCGAAGAGGGAGCTCCCGTCGTCGGGCTGCAGGTGCAGCACGAAGTTCTCGTGCCGCAGGTAGCTGCCCGGCCTGTTGACCGACTCGAACGACACGCAGCTGGGATCCGCGAGGCCGGCTGCCTTGACGAAGGTCGCGTCCTGCTTGACCGCAGTGGAGCTCGACGAGGTCACCGGCGACACCAGCACGTCGGTGCCGGCGTCCTCGTGCCGCAGGTACGTCGACGCGCTGCCGCTCGTCTGCAGAGACACCAGCGGGCCGGCGTCGAGCGCGCTCTCGTTGCTCGCTCCCGGAGTCGGCTTGCGGGTCGTGATGAAGTCGGCACAGTTGCTGTCCGTGTCCGCCCCGTCCGGGTAGCGGGCGGCGCTGCTCCCGGGGCCGGACGTCGTCGCCGGTACGGCGGCCGTGCACCCGGCGCGACCCGAGCCCGACGTTCCCTGGTAGCCCTCGGCGAGCCAGGGGTCGACCAGCCGGCCGTAGTTCAGGCTGTCGGCCACGTGTCCGGCGGCGTCGCGCAGCACCATGTTGCCCGCGCCTGCGAGGGCCGGTCCGCCGAACCACTGGTCGGGTGCCGGTGACCCTTGGTAGCCGGCCTTGTTGACCGCGTCGTCCACGACGGCCGCATTGACGCCGTGGCTGCTCTCCAGCGGCTTGTCGAGAGTGATGCCGCTGCCCAGGGGGCGCACCGGCTCGTTGCTGGAGTGGGCGAAGCGGGTCGCCGGGGTGAACGTCACACCGGTACCGCGATCGCTGAAGGGCAGGTTCGACGAGTGCGCGAACTTCAGGGGCGCGGCCAGGGTGAGGCCGGTGCCGCCCGATCCGGGAGTGCCGACCGACGCGACGGTGACCTTCTCGATCCGAGAGTCGATGTCGAGCCGGATGCTGTCGCCGGCGGTGATGTTGGCCGTCGAGGTCACCTTGAGGGTGGATGAGCCCGCAGTCGCCGGAGCGGCCAGGTAGGCCTGGGTGCCGCGCTTGCCCACCGCGGTCACCGTGGCTGTCTCGATCCGGTCCCCGTAACCGACGGCCACCTTCTGGCCGACCGTGAACCCGGCGGTGCTCGTGACCGGGACGTTGGTCGAGCCGGCGGGCACGGTGATGACCGGACCGTCCGGCAGCGGCTGCCACAGGGGCGTGCCGGCGCTCGCGGCGGTCGCGTCGCTGATGATCGTCGCGTCGTGGCCCTTGCCCGACGAGTCCAGCGCGGTCGGGCCCGAGGCCTCGTCGAACTTGTACGACGCGACGTTGCCCGCCCCGGCCTGGCCGCCGGCCAGCGCCGTGACCTCGGCGTCGGAGAGCGCGTGGTCGTAGAGCTGGAAGTCGTCGACGGCGGCGTTGAGGTAGGGGTCGGGGTACTGCGAGCGGCCGATCCAGTTCTGCGTCGTGCTCCCCAGGCTCGAGGGGTGCAGCGTCATGTTGGGGTTGGTCGCCACCAGGTTGCCGTTGAGGTACAGCCGACCGGTGTTGCCGGTCAGGGTGACCGCGACGTGCGACCAGGTGTTCAGCGGCAGCTGGCCGCCGCCCGTGAGCTGCTGCTCGGCGCCGTTGCCGGTCTTGGTGACCGCGAACCGCAGGCCCGAGCCGCCACCGTCCACCGTGAGGAACATGTTGGTCCCGGTGCCGCTGCCGAAGTCGAAGATCCGCGACCACGTGCTGGTCGCCGACGGGTTGACCCAGGCGGAGGCGGTGAAGTCGTCCAGCCCGCTGACGATCCCCTCCGGCAGGGCGACGTACTCACCGTTGCCCGAGAGCCGGACGGCGTTGCCGAGCTTGCCGGGCGCCCGCGGCCCGGTCGCGCCGGTGCTCGTGATCGCCGAGATCGTGCGCGTCTCCGCGCCGGGCCCGCTGCCGATCCGGACCTGTTGCCCGGGGGCGAGGCCAGTCGTGCTGCGGACGTTGATCGAGCTGTCGCCCGCGTCTGCGGGGGCGGCGAGCCCTGAGGTCGCCAGACCGAGCAGGTAGGCCTTGCCGGCGCCCAGCTTCGTCCCGGCAGGGACCGTGATCGTGGAGTCCACGGCCTGCTCGGCCGGGTGCTCGGTCAGCGTCCAGCCCGAGAGGTCGACGGTGCTGTCGCCGGAGTTGTAGAGCTCGATGAACGAGTCTGTCGGGTCGGCGTCGGTGCCGATCCGGTACTCGTTGATCTTGATCGGGCTGGTGTTCCTGACGTGCTCGGTCGTCGTCCCCGCGCGGCGCGAGCCCTGTCCCGGTGTGGTCCACGAGTCCTGGCCGACGAGGTCGCCCTCGAACGCGATCGGACCCGACGTCACCGTGAAGGTGGCGCTCACGCTCGCTCCCGGTGCGACCGAGTCGAAGGTCTTCGACGTGTCGGCGGTCCCGGTCACCACGGAGGTCCAGCCACTGGGCACCGTGAGGCCGAGCTTGACGCCGGCTGCCGTTGCGCCGGTCGTGTTCGTGAACGTCTCGGTCACCTGCTGGCCGGCGCCCGGCGCGAACGTCTGCACGCCCGGCGGGGTGTCCGTCGCGGAGGCGGGCGTCAGGGTCAGCTGCGGCACGTCGTACGCCGCCTTGACGATGTTGGCCTGGACCGCGTGGTCCGTGCTGTCGCTGGGGTAGCCGGCGGTCATGACGCCCTCGTAGAACGTGCCCTGCGAGCCGACGCTGTTGTCCCCGCCGTTGCCGAGGACGATGGCGCCCTGCTTGCGCATCGGGTCGTAGCTGGGGCCGATCCGGGGGCCGTCGTACATGGTGGCCAGGTCGCCGTGCTGGGCGTCGCCACCCAGGGAAGCCCAGTGGTGCGGCTCGCCCTTGGCCACTGCCGTCACGAAGCGTGAGGTCATCGTGGGCAGGTCGGCGCAGAGCTTCGAGGTGCTGCCCGGGTTGACGCAGCCGACGAGGTTGTTCTCCTGGTCGGTCATCACCCACGGGCCCGGCGGGTTGCCGTGGTACCACCACGGGGCGTTGCCGAAGTAGGAGGTCTCCATCGTCCCGTCCCCGTCGTCGCGGCTGTCGGTCTCGCCGTTGCCGTAGTCGAAGCAGCAGCCGTCGTTGTAGTGCTGGCCGTTGACCACCCAGTACATGCCCTCGGGCTCGTCGTCGACCGCGATGCCGCGGGTGTCGTTGTTGCGCAGCCCCATGCCGGGCTCGATGAAGATGCCGTAGGCCTTGTGCCCGGACACCGTGATCGGGGCCATGTCGGCGACCGGCAGGTTGTTGGCGCCGCCCATCGCCGGCCCGGTGAACGCTCCTCGAGGCGCCTGCGTGAGGTCGTTGTGCTGCGGCGACTGGTCGTACAACGTCGTGATCAGGCAGGTCGTGTCCGCACAGAAGGCGTCCTGGGCAGCCGAGTCGGCGTAGCCGCCGGCATCGGGGAACGGCTTGAGGCTCGGCTCGACGACCCCGACGTCCTTCAGCTTGCCGTCGGAGAGCCGGCGGACCTGGTAGAGCGGCCCGTGGTAGCCGGCGTACAGGGCGCGGGTGGTGCTGTGCGCGGCGACGCACGGCGTGCCCCCGGCGGCGTAGAGGTCGCACGGGCCCTGTGGCCTGGCCGGGGCCTGCGCCTTGGCCTGTGCCGGGCCCGCGAGGAGCGCGGTGCCCGTCAGCGCGAGTGTGGCCAGCAGAACGGCGAGGAGGTGGACCGGACGGTGCCACACGATTCTGAACATGGACGACTCCCTGGCTTCCCGAGTTGCGAGGCTGTAGCGGCCATGTGTTGGACGTCACAGTCGTACGGTCGGCAATGTTTGCGCTAACATCCGGATCCGTCAAGACCCCAGATCCCGTGCCGGACGTGCGTCCGGGATGCGGGATCCGTGCGCCCGGAGGCAGTCGTAGCCGGGTGTGTGCGTTCACATTCGTGGCCCGGGAGCCGCACCCTGTGGATACGCCTGACGGGGACGGCGCGTCGTGGGCCATCGTGAGCCGATGGACACCTCGCCGACGCCCCTGGTGGCGCTGCCGCTCGACCCGATCTCGCCGAGGCTGCCGCTCGAGGAGCCGTTCACCCCGGTGATGGCCGCCCGCGCCGGCATCGGCCGCGCGGTGCTCGACCGCCTCCACCGCGACGGCAGGGTGCGCCGGCTCCTGCGCGGCGTCTACGTCGACGCGACCGTGCCGGCGTCGGTGACCCTGCGGGCTCGAGCGCTCGCCCTCGTGACCGGCGAGGCGCAGGTCCTCGTCGGGCAGACCGCCGCCTGGCTCCACGGTGTGGACGTCCCACGGGCAGACCCGGACGGACCGGTGCCGATCGAGGTGCGTGGCCGCCGGCGGCTGCCGGATCGCGATCGCGGCCGGGCGACCCGGTACGCCGACCGCGACCTGGAGACGATCGGCGGCGTCCGCTGCACCACCGCGCTGCGCACGGCACTCGACCTCGGTCGCTGGCTGGCACCCGACCGTGCGCTTGCCGCGCTGGACGGGCTGCTCGCCCTGCGCGCCTTCCCGCACACCGCGCTGATGGCCGAGCTGCCCCGGTTCGGTGGGTCGCAGGGCGTGGTCCAGCTGCGAGAGCTGGCCGCGCTCGCCGACGGCCGTGCCGAGGGCGCTGCCGAGTCGGTGCTCAGGATGCGGTGGCTGGACGGACGGCTGCCGACTCCGACGCCCGGCCTGCTCGTCCCCGGCCCTGGCGAGCAGGTGCGGCTGGGGCTCGGCCTCGAGCTCCACCGCTTCGGAGCGGCGCTCGCCGGCAGGCTCACCGACGCGGAACGCAGCGGCGTGTCGTCGCTCGGGTGGCGGGTCGTCGTACTGGCTCCGGAGCGGGTGCTGCGCAGCGACCCCACCTTCGTGATCGGCCACCTCGAGCGGGAGTTCCACCTGCACCTGCTCGAGCAGGTGGGGTGAGCGGGGCCGCGCGCCGGGTACCTTCGCCCGCATGGATCTCCCCCTGGGCTGGCGCACCGACCTGGCCGTACGACGGGCCGGCGGCTCGACGGTCGACGAGCTGGCCGACCACCTCGTCGTGCGCAGTCCTGACAACCCCGCGTTCCACTGGGGCAACTTCGTGCTGGTGACCGATCCGGGCGCCGTCGACGACGCGGACCGCTGGGTGTCGACCTTCGAGAAGGAGTTCCCTGGCGCCGAGCACCGGGCCATCGGGCTCGTTGCGGAGCCGGGCGACGACTCAGGCTGGTACCAGCAGGGTCTCGTCGTCGAGCACGAGGACGTCCTCGGTGCGGACCGCCGACCGGAGCCGACGCCGGTGCCCCAGGGCTACCTGGTCCGTCGACTCGGGACGCACGAGGACTGGTCGCAGTCGACCGGCCTCGAGCTCGACGAGTATCCCGGCGACGCGGAGTTCCACCATGCCGCGACCGCGACCCGGGCCCGGATGAGCGAGCGCGGAGTCGCTGCCTGGTTCGGGGCGTTCCACGGCGACCGGCTCGTCGCGCAGCTCGGGATCGTCGACTGCGGCGACGCCGTGGCGCGCTACCAGGCGGTGCTCACCGCCGCCGACCACCGCCGCCATGGCCTGGCGAGCCACCTGCTCGGCGAGGCCGCGGGCTGGGCCGCCGACCGCCGTGCCCGGAGCTGGGTGATCGTCGCCGACGCGGACAGTCCGGCGAGCCGGCTCTACCAGGGTCGCGGGTTCGGGCTGGCTGGACGTTCGTCGCAGGCGTACCGCCGGCCGGCTTCGCGGTGACGGTGACCGACCGCGGCTAGGGCCGCCGTCGCGGTCCGCGGGTGCCCGGTGCAGTCAGCCTGTGGACAGGTCGCGCAGGCAACACTCGAGCGTGCACGTGCAGAAGGAAGAGCGCCGCTGGCTCCCGCGGACGGTGGACAGGAACGGCGTACCCGGATGGGCGGCTCTGAAGTCACCGCCGTGGATCGCCCGCATCGTCGCTGCGGTCGGGGCGATGACGATCCTCAGCGCCCTGCTGCCGGCGTTGCGAGGCCGGGTCGACCTCGTGACCGCGATCCTGCCGGACTACGCGCCGGCCGCGGCGACGACCGGCGCGCTGGCGACCGGGACGATCCTGATCGTGCTCTCCCGCGCCTTGCGTCGCGGCAAGTTCCGGGCCTGGCTGCTGGCCACGGTGATCAGCACGTTCACCGTGGTGCTGCACCTGGTCAAGGGCCTGGACGTGGAGGAGGCGGCCGTCACGACGGCCATGCTGGTGCTGCTCGTCTCGGCACGGCCGAACTTCTCAGCTCGGCCTGACCGGCGGTCGCTGTCCCGGGTGCTCGCCGTCGCCCTTGCGGGCCCGGTGCTCGCCACGATGCTCGGCTGGATGTGGCTCGCCATCGACGCTGACGGCCAGCTTGCCGGCACGGCACAGGGTGAGCGGCTCCGGCAGGCGTTCGAGGGGCTGGTCGGGATCACCGGACCCGTCCATTTCGCGCACGCCTCCGATGCCCACCACGCGGCCATCGCGCTGCTGACCCTCGGCGCGACCGTCGCCGGGTTGCTGGTGCTGGCGCTCACCATGCCGGCGGGCGGACCGCACCCGCTGACGCCCGACGAGGCAGCCCGCCTTCGCCTCCTGCTGGACCGTTGGGGAGAGGTCGACTCGCTGTCGTACTTCGCGACACGGGGAGATCGTTCGGTCATCTTCAGCAAGAGCGGCAAGGCGGCCGTCACCTATCGCGTGGTCGGCACGGTGACGCTTGCCGCCGGTGACCCGGTCGGGGACCCCGAGGCCTGGGGCGGCGCGATCGAGGCGTGGTTGGCGGAGGCCAGGTCCTTCGGCTGGGTGCCGGCCGCGCTCGGCGTCAGTGAGGCCGCCGCGACGTGCTTCCACCGCGCCGGCCTGGACGCGCTAGAGCTCGGTGACGAGGCGATCGTCGACGTGGACTGCTTCTCGCTCGACGGGCGCAGCATGCGGGGCGTGCGCCAGGCTGTGTCCCGCTGTGAGCGGGCAGGCCTCGCGATCGAGTGCGTGCGCGTGCGGGATCTCGACGACGCGACCCGGGAGGAGATCCGGGCACGCGCGGACGAGTGGCGCGACGGCGCCGTCGAGCGAGGGTTCTCGATGGCGCTCGGCCGGTTCGTCGATCCGGTCGACGGCGACTCCGTGGTGGTCCTCTGTCGTGACCGGGCGGGCTGCGTGCGCGGGCTGCTCAACTTCGTGCCGTGGGGTCCGGACGGGCTGTCGCTCGACCTGATGCGCCGCGACCGTGGCGCGGAGAACGGGATCGTCGAGCACATGGTGGTCGGGCTCTGGCGGCACTGCCCTGATCTCGGCGTACGCCGGTTCTCGCTGAACTTCGCGGTGTTCCGGTCGGTGTTCGCGCGCGGCGACCGGCTGGGAGCGGGGCCGGTGCTGCGGATGTGGCGGTCCCTGCTGCTCACGCTCTCGCGGTTCTGGCAGATCGAGTCGCTGTACCGCGCCAACGCGAAGTACCAACCCACCTGGGAGCCGCGGTTCCTGTGCTTCGCTCGCCCCGGGGACCTGCCCCGGATCGGTACGGCCGCGCTGCGTGCCGAGGCGTTCCTGGTTGCACCCCGCTGGGCGCAGCGCATCGTCTCGCGGCGCTAGTGCGTCCCGGTCGAGACAGAAACGCGGAGCTCGCTAGAGCGCCGCGATGGCCTCGGCGATCGCCAGCGTCCGCTGTGCCGACTCCACGTGCAGGTTCTCGATCATCCGGCCGTTGTAGGTGACGACGCCGGAGTCGCGGGCCTCCCAGGCGGCGAGGATGCCCTGGGCGTCCTCGATCGCCCGGGCCGACGGCGCGAAGGTCTCGTTGGCGCCGTCGACCTGGCCGGGGTGGATCAGCGTCTTGCCGTCGAAGCCCATCTCGCGGCCCTGCCGGCACTCGGCCAGGAACCCGTCGAGGTCCTTCACGTCGTTGTAGACCCCGTCGATGATCACCTTGCCGGTCGCCCGGGCCGCCAGGAGCGCGAGGCCGAGCCCCGCGAGAAGCGGCTGACGGCCGGGGACGTGCTCGGCGTACAGCTCCTTGGCGAGGTCGTTGGTGCCCATCACCAGGACGGTCAAGCGCTCGGACGCCGAGGCGATCTCCTCGGCATGGAGCATGGCGTACGGCGTC
Source organism: Marmoricola sp. URHA0025 HA25 (assembly GCF_054059435.1). NCBI lineage: Bacteria > Bacillati > Actinomycetota > Actinomycetes > Propionibacteriales > Nocardioidaceae > Marmoricola > Marmoricola sp. URHA0025 HA25. The sequence continues at coordinate 2,289,254 of NZ_JBSSCD010000001.1, read as the reverse complement.
TCGACCATCGCCCAGAGCTTCGTGTGCTCGGGCGCGTCGTGGCCGGCCATCGCCTCGACCAGCTCGAGCACGGCATCGGCGGAGCTCACCTTGGGCACCACGATCGCGTCGGGACCCGCGGCGCAGGCCGCCGCGAGGTCGTCCGCGTGCCACTCGGTGTCGGCCCCGTTGACCCGGATGGTCAGCTCACGACTGCCGTACTCGCCCGACTGCACCGCGGCACAGGCTGCGTCGCGCGCGGCCGGCTTGTCGTCAGGGGCGACGGCGTCCTCGAGGTCGAGGATCAGCCCGTCACAGGCGATCGACTTCGCCTTCTCCAGTGCGCGGGCGTTGGACGAGGGCATGTAGAGCACAGAGCGGCGCGGACGGAGCGTGCTCATGCGCCCTCGACCTCGATCGCGTCGTACCGCGCCTTGAGCTCCGGATCGATCGCGGCCAGCTCCTCGGCGAGCGCGACCATCACCTTGCACTGCTTGACCGAGGCGTCGTCCTCCATCTTGCCGTCGAGCATCACCGCGCCGGTCCCGTCGCCCATGGCCGCGATGACCCGGCGGGCGTGCCGGACGTCCTCGACGCTGGGGGAGAAGACCTTGTTGGCGATGGCGATCTGCTTGGGGTGCAGTGACCAAGCGCCCACGCAGCCGAGCAGGAAGGCGTTGCGGAACTGGTCCTCGCACGCCACGACGTCGGCGATGTCACCGAACGGCCCGTAGTAGGGGTAGATGCCATGCATCGCACAGGCGTCGACCATCCGGGCGATGGTGTAGTGCCACAGGTCCTGCTGGTACGTCGGTCGTGGTGCGTCGATCTGTCCGTCCACCGGGTCCTGCCGGACCAGGTAGCCGGGATGCCCCCCGCCGACGCGGGTGGTCTTCATCCGGCGGTCGGCGGCGAGGTCTGCCGGACCGAGCGAGAGCCCCTGCATGCGGGGCGAGGCGCCGCAGATCTCCTCGACGTTCGCGACACCCCGCGCGGTCTCCAGGATCGCGTGCACCAGGATCGGGCGGTCGAGGCCCGCCTTGGCCTCGAGCTGGGCGAGGATCCGGTCGACGTAGTGGATGTCCTCGGCGCCCTGGACCTTCGGCACCATGATCACGTCGAGCTTGTGGCCGATCGCCGGCACCAGGGTGGTGAGGTCGTCGAGGACCCAGGGGGAGTCCAGGGAGTTGATCCTGGTCCACAGCTGCGTCGGCCCGCTGGTTCCCCCCAGATTGGCTGTGTCGAGGGCCACCTTCACCAGGCCCTCGCGGGAGATCTCCTTGTTCTCCGCCTTCACCGCGTCCTCGAGGTTGCCGAGAAGCACGTCGACGGTGCCGACCATGTCGGGCACCTTCGCGGCCATCTTCGGGTTGCCGGGGTCGAAGAAGTGGATCGCGCGGCTCGGCCGGGCCGGGATCTCGCGCAACGGGGTGGGCGCGCCCACGGCGAGGGGCGCGAAGAAGTCCTTGGCGGTACGCATGAGCCGGAACCTAGCAGCGCCCTTGCGGCGTGGGTATGACGCACGTCTCGCCCGCCGGTCAACCTCGACGACGTCACAGGTCTCCAGGTGTCGCCTTCATGAGCGCGGCCACGATCACCTTCATGCCGACCGCGTTCGGGTGGTCGCCGTCGTCGGCGAGCAGGGGCGTCGGATCTCGGCCGCCTGATCCCTTGAACGGCCGCACGAGGTCGACGCACCGCGCCCCCGAGGTCCGGGCGGCGCGGCAGATCGCAGCGTTGGCCGCATCGGTCACGCGCACGCTCCAGTCGTGCTCCGCGCGGCCCTCCGCATCGAGCGCCACCTGACCATCGAGGAAGACGTTCCAGTAGTTGGTGACCAGGACGTGATCGGTGCGCCCGCCGCGCGCGGACTGCAGGGCTCGGAGCACCCGGGAGAGGTTGCGGCCCACGGCCGCCGCCGCCACCTGGAAGCACGTCCGTGGGCAGCCGGACGAGCGCCGCGCCCGCAGCTGCGGTGCGAGGTCGTTCGCGCCGATCGTCACCACGACCATGTCGGCCCGGGCGGCCGCGGACCGGGTCTGCGGGTTCGAGGTCAGGTCTGTGAGCAGATCGTCGGTGACGGCGCCGTTGTCCCCCAGGTTGTCCACGTGCACGGGCCGGTGGACACGGTGGCCGAGCGCCGCGGCGTACTCGTCGACCAGACCGCTGCACCCGCAGTTCGTGCCCGCCATCACCGAGTCGCCCAGCCCGATCACCCGGAGGGCGCCGGTGCCCGTAGCCGCCGACGACTGGAGCGACTCCGCTCTGGCGGGTGCCGATGTCGCCGGCGCGTGCAGGGCCCCGGCCGGCGCGCCGTGCGTGCCGCACGCGGCCAGGACCGCTGCAGCTGCGAGCACGCAGGCCGCGCGGCGCGTCAGGCCGACCACGCGGATGCGCTCCAGGCGAGGGCGGCCGGCAGGTAGCGGCGATAGTTCTCGAAGTTGTGGCCGCCGACCGGGAACGCTATGTGCGCGACCCCCGGGTCGCGGGCTGTCACCGCCAGCATCCTGCGGGTCTGGGGCCAGGTTTCCTTGTCTTGCTTGCCGGCGACGAGCAGGAGCCGGTCGCCTCCGAGGCCGCCGCGCCGCTGGTCGCGCAGGTAGAGCCACAGGGGCGAGTTCTCCTGCTCGAGCGTCCGGTCGCCGCCGAACAGGTCGCCGGTCGTCCGGTCCTCGAGAGGCTGGTAGTACGCGCCGAAGCTCACTGACGAGGAGTACTGCGCCGGCTGGCTGGTGAGCAGCTTGCTGGCGCAGAAGCCCCCGGTGCTCCAGCCCATCACGGTCCAGTCGCGTCCGGGCTGCTGGACCCGGTAGTGCGCCGTCACGAACGCCGGGACGTCCCGTTGCAGCCAGGTCTCGGCCTGCGGTCCGCCGGGCACGTCGGTGCACTCGGTGTCCCGGGGCGGGGCAATCATCAGGCTCGGGAACACCGCGACGAACGGCGGCACCTTCCCGCTGTCGATCAGCCGCGTTGCGGTGGCCGCGAACTGGAAGTGCCGGAAGGTGCCGTCGGGCGTGCTCGGCTGGCCGGGCAGGAACACCACGACGGGGAACAGGTGCTGCGCCGTCGACGGCGCGTCGTACTGCCGGGGCGTCCAGACCAGCACGCGCTGGTTGCGACCGTCGACGGGGGCGTGGACGGTGTACGACCGCACGGCGCCCTGCCCGGACCCGACCAGCCCGCCGGTGTGGATGGCCGTGTCCGGGCTCGGTCGGCCGAGCAGGTCGGACCAGCTGGTGTAGAAGCCGTAGTTGTCGTTGATCGCCAGTCCGACGGCCGAGACTGCGAAGGCCTGACCGGCGACGACCAGGGCCACGATCGGTGCGGTCCGGAGCGCGACCCGTCGGCCCAGAGAGGTGGCCCGGCCGCTCTGCCGGGTGACGAGTGCGGCCACGGCAAGGACCGACAGGACGGCGCCGGTGATCATCTCGACGAACAGGCCGGTGGTGGTGAGCCCGAACATTCCCCAGTGGCCTCCTCGGCACGAGAACTGCCGATCACGGTAGCCACGGACCTTTGCCGATCCTGTGCGTCTGGGCATTTCCTTGGCCAGATCCTCGGTGATTCTCAGCGCCGCGCCCGGTCGTTCACGGCAGCGTTCCAGGGGTTGATCGACGGCGGCTAGCCTGAGCCGGTGCCCGCTGCCACTTCGTTCCGCGTCGGCTTCGTGCCCGGCGTGATGCCCGGCAAGTGGGAGCGTGCGTGGCGCGAGAGGATGCGCCGGCCGCTGGAGCTGGTGAACGTCGAGGTGGCGGACCAGGAGGCGGCGCTCCGGGAGGGGCGCGTGCAGATGTGCCTGGTGCGGGGCGAGGTCGACCGGGACGCGTTCCACCTGATCCCGCTCTACCGGGAGGTCCCGGTGGTCGTCGTACCGGTCGAGCACCCGGTGACGGCGTACGACGAGATCGACCTCGCCGAGCTCGCCGACGAGCTCGACGTGCTCCGGCAGCACCCCGGGCTCGCCCTCGGGGACGCGATCGCGACCGTGGCCGCCGGCACCGGAATCGTGGTCGTACCGATGTCGCTGGCCCGGCTGCACGCCCGCAAGGACGTTGCCTTCAGGCCGGTCACCGGGGTCGAGGAGTCGCCGGTCGGGCTCGCGTGGCTCCGCGACCAGCCGGGTGACGACGACGATCCGGACATTCAGGCCTTCATCGGGATCATTCGCGGGCGGACGCCGCGCAGCAGTCGCACGTGACCTGAAAAGTCAGGGCTACCTTAGGGAATTCTCCCGATGCCGCGCCCTACCTCAGACGCCCACGCTGGTGCTCCAGGTCGAGGGAGATCCCCAGCCGACCGAGCCACGCGAAGAGGGTGCAGCCGATGTCCAACCTGCCGTGCCGCGACGAGCCCGACCTGTTCTTCGCGGAGTCGCCTCGGCTGTTGGAGCAAGCCCAGAACCTGTGCGCCGCCTGCCCCGTCCAGGAGCTGTGCCTCGCGGGCGCTCTCGAGCGGCGGGAGCCGCACGGCGTGTGGGGCGGCAAGATCCTGGTCGGCGGCCAGGTCGTCGAGCACAAGCGTGGCCGTGGGCGTCCCCGGAAGACGGACGTCGCCTGACCCCTCTACGCTCCCGCCATGGGCACCGGGCGGTTGGAAGCGTTCAGCGATGGCGTGCTCGCCATCATCATCACGATCATGGTGCTGGAGCTCCCGGTGCCCGAACATCCGACCTGGGATGCGTTCAGGCACGACACCGCCACCGGTCTCCTCGTCTACCTCCTGAGCTTCGTCTACGTCGGGATCTACTGGAACAACCACCACCACATGCTCCAGATCTGCGAGCGGGTGAGCGGAGGGGTGCTCTGGGCCAACCTGCACCTGCTCTTCTGGCTGTCGCTGTTCCCGTTCGCCACGAAGTGGATGGGGGAGGACGACTTCGAGCGGGTGCCGGTGCTCGTGTACGGGCTCAACCTGCTGATCGCCGGCGTCGCCTACTACCTCCTCGAGCGCACGATCATCAGGACCGAGGGGCCCGAGTCCCGGCTGAAGAAGGCACTCGGGCGTGACGTCAAGGGGCTCGCGTCCCCGCCGGTCTACCTGCTCGGCATCATCGCCGCGACCTTCTTCGAGCCCTGGTTGGGCATGGTGTTCTTCGTGGCGGCGGCGCTGATGTGGCTGGTGCCCGACCGGCGGCTGGAGCACTTCGTCGCCGAGGCGGCGGCTGCCGAGGAGACGTGACGGCTCGGCTCATCGAGCCTCGAGGGCTGCCGCCCGGTGCAGGTGCGCCGCGCCGCTGAGCTGGTTGAGCGCGTGCGCCCGCTTGAACACGAGCTGGGCGTCGTGCTCCCAGGTGATCGCGATGCCGCCGTGGAGCTGCACGGTCTCCGAGGCGATCTGCTCGAGGGCGTCGGAGCAGTACGAGCCGGCGACTGCGGCCAGCCGGGTCAGCTCGCGGGCGCTGTCCGTGCCCGGATCGGCGAGGTGCGCGGCAGCAGCAGCCGTGGCGCCCCAGCTGGCCGAGCGGGACGACTCCAGGAGGACGAGCATGTCGGCCATCCGGTGCTTGAGGGCCTGGAAGGAGCCGATCGGCCGGCCGAACTGCACGCGCTCCTTGGCGTACGCCACGGTCATGTCCAGCGCGCGCTGCATCGCCCCGACCTGCAACGCCGAGACCAGTGCCGTGCTGATCGCGCGCACGTCCGCCGGCGGCTCGACGGGGGTGGTCGCAGTCTGGAGCCGGAGCGTCTGGTCCATCGTGCCGGTGTGCTCGGTGGGCTCGAGGACGACCGCTCCGAGGGTGAAGGGCACCACCTCGCCCGCGGCGAGCCGGGGGAGGAGGTCCGACCGCTCTGCGTCGGTCCCGTGCAGGAGCGTCTGCGCGGCAGCCAGGGTGCTGGCCAGCAGCGGGTTGGGCGCGAGGTTCGCGCCGAGCTCCTCGAGGACGACTGCCGTCTCGACCAGCGAGGCCCCGAAGCCGTCGTACTCCTCGGGGACGGCGAGCGCGGCGACGCCGACCTGCTCGCACAACGCGCGCCACAACCCGGTGTCGTAGCCCGCGGGCGTCTCGATGGCGGCGCGCAGGGCCGTGCTGTCCGACCGCTTCGCCAGGAGCGCCCGGACGGTACGGGCGAGCTCGTCCTGCTCCTCGGTGCGCGCGAAAGGCATCAGAGGGTCCCGGCGATGTGGTCGAGCACCCGCGCGCGGTGGTACGCCGGTGTGCCCCATGCGGTCACCAACGCCCGGACCCGCAGGATCCAGAGGCCGAGGTCGAACTCGCCGGTGTAGCCGATCGCGCCGTGCACCTGCAGGCCCACCCGTGACGCGCGGTAGGCGGCGTCACCGGCGGCGACCTTGGCGGCCGACACGGGCACCTCGCCGAGCGCGGCGCCGAAGACCAGCGGCCGGGCGAAGTCCAGCGCGATCCGCACGTCCGCGAGCTGGTGCTTGAGCGCCTGGTAGGAGCCGATCTCGCGGCCGAACTGCCGGCGCTGCTTCGCGTAGGCGACGGAGTCCGCGAGCAGCCGCTCACCGGCGCCGAGCAGCTGGGCCGCGCAGGCCAGCACCGCACGGTCCACCGCCTCGTCGTCGAACGGCTCGGCGCCGGTCACCTCGACCAGCGTCCTGGTGCCGTCGACCGACGGGTGGACCGTGCCCGCCGTGCCGCTGAGCAGCCGGGCGACGTGCGCGTCGACGGCGTACGGCATCAGCGGAGGCACGGCCGCAGTGATCATCGAGCCGGCGAGCTGCGGCGCAAGTGCGGCCGACTCGATCCACGGCCCGACCGCCAGCTCGTGGCCGAGCACCTCGAAGGCGACCGCCAGGTCGACCAGGGTGCCGCCGAGGCCTCCGTCCTCCTCCGGGGCCACCAGCGCAGTCACGCCCTGGTCGGCCAGTCGCTTCCACAGGTCCTCGCCGGGCGTGGTCTCGCCGGCGGCCCACGCGCGGGCCACGGAGACGGAGTCCGCCGCGCGCATCAGGTCGGTGAGCGACTGGGCGAAGCCGGTCTGCTCGTCGGTGAGCTCGAACCTCATCGGCGCACCTCCCGCGGGAGCCCGAGGATCCGCTCGGAGACGATGTTGCGCTGGATCTCGTTGGTCCCGGCGTAGATCGGGCCGGACAGCGAGAACAGGTAGCCGTCCATCCACGGGCTGTCCGCGCGCTCCGCCTCCGGCCCGAGCAGGTCGAGGGCGGTCTCGTGCAGGGCGATGTCGAGCTCGCTCCAGAAGACCTTGTTGACCGAGCCGGCCGCGCCGATGTCGCCACCGTCGGCCAGCCTGGTGACCGTGCCCCAGGTGTAGAGCCGGTAGGCCTGCGCCTTGATCCAGGCGTCGACGACACGGTCCGCCCCGCCGGTGGTCCGGCCCGTCCCTCGGGTGGGGTCTGCCCTTCCGGTGGTTGAGCCTGTCGAAACCCCCTCCGCCGTCGCCCGCCACAGGTCCACCAGCCGGTCGGCGGCCGCACAGAACCGTCCCGGCGAGCGCAGCGAGAGGCCGCGCTCGTTGCCCGCGGTGCTCATCGCCACCCGCCAGCCGTCGCCAGGCGCCCCGAGCACGTCGGAGTCCGGCACGAAGACGTCGTCGAAGAACAGCTCGGCGAAACCTGCCTCGCCGTCGAGCTGGGCGATCGGCCGCACCGTGACACCCTCGGCGTCGAGGGGAAAGACGAAGTAGGTCAACCCGTGGTGCCGCTCCGCGTCGGGGTCGCTGCGGAACAGCCCGAAGCCCCAGTGGGCGTACGTCGCGCGCGAGGACCAGGTCTTCTGGCCGTTGAGCACCCACCCGCTCTCTCCCGTGGTCGATCTCGACTGGGCTCGATCCAAGGAGCCGGGTGAGACCCGGGTCGCCGTCGACCGCAGCGAGGCGAGGTCGGACCCCGCCTCCGGCTCCGACCAGGCCTGCGCCCAGATCTTCTCGCCGGTCGCCATGCTCGGCAGGAACCGCGCCTGCTGCTCCGGGGTGCCGTGCTCGAAGATGATCGGGGCGAGCAGGAAGATGCCGTTCTGGCTGAGCCTGCCGGGCGCGCCGGCGCGGTAGTACTCCTCTTCGAAGATGACCCACTCCACGAGCGACGCGTCGCGGCCGCCGTACTCCGGCGGCCACGAGACCACCGACAGACGCGCCTCGGCAAGCTTCGCCTCCCACTCCTGGTGGGCAACGAAGCCCTCGGCGGAGTCCATCGACGGAAGGCGGTCCTGCGGCACGTTGGCCGCCAGCCACTCGCGGACCTCGGCCTGGAACGCGCGCTCCGACTCCGACAGGGTCAGGTCCATCAGGTCGTCTCCGCTCCGGTGGTCGAGCCTGCCGAGATCCGCCGCAGCTCGGTCTTGAGCACCTTGCCGCCGAGGTTGCGGGGGAGCACGTCGACGAGCTCCACCTCCCGGGGCACCTTGAAGTTCGCGAGCCGCTCGCGGGCGAACTCGACCACGGCGTCGGGCGTCACGTCGCCCACCACGAACGCCTTCCCGACCTCACCCATCCGCTCGTCCGGTACGCCGACCACGGCGACGTCGCGCACGCCGTCGAGCCGCATCAGGGTCTGCTCGACCTCGGCCGGATAGACGTTGAACCCGCCGCTGATGTACATGTCCTTGAGCCGGTCGGTGATCGTCAGGTTGCCGTGCTCGTCGAGGGTCCCGATGTCGCCGGTGTGCAGCCAGCCGTCCTGGTCGATCGCCTCGGCGGTCGCCTTGGGGTCGTCGAGGTAGCCGAGCATCACGAAGTCGCCGCGCAGGAGGAGCTCCCCGGCCCCGTCGTCGTTCGGGGCAGCGATGCGCGCCTCCATGCCGGGGATCGTCCGCCCGCAGGTGTTGGCCACGGTCTCCGCCGAGTCGTCCTCGCGGCACATTGTGACCACGACCGCCTCGGTCATCCCGAACGCGGTGACGACCTGGTCGATGGCCAGGCCCTCGGGCGCTGGTGCGCGCATCCGCTCGATCAGCACGACCGGCACCATGGCGGCACCCGTGACGGCGAGCCGCAGCGAGGAGAGGTCGAAGCCGCCCCGGGCGGGTGCCGAGAGGAGTGACTGGTAGAGCGTCGGCGCCCCGGGGAAGACCGTGATCCGGGCGTCCTGGATGAGCCGCATCGTGGCGTCGAGGTCGAACGTGGCGACCGGGTAGAGCGTCGCACCGGTGGTGAGGCCGGTGACGATGCCGACCTTGTAGCCGAAGGAGTGGAAGAACGGGTTGACCACCAGGTAGCGGTCGTCGGCGTTCACCCCGCCCAGCTCACCCCAGGCACGTGCGACGCCGACCGTCTGCCGGTGCGCCGACATCGCGCCCTTCGGCCGGCCGGTTGTCCCGGAGGTGAACAGGATGTCGGCGACGTCGCCCGGCTGCGCGGCGTCGGCCCTGGCCTCGACCTCCTGCAGGGGCGTGCCGTCGCCGGCCGCGACCACTCGCGCCAGGTCGGCGATGTCGACGATCTCCAGCACGGAGTCGAGGTCACTGGCCGCGCGGAGGTCCGCGATCTGCGTGCGGCCGAGGAAGCCGTCGGCCACGACGACGAGCTGGGCGCGGGTGCGCTCGACGATCGCGGCGACCTCGTGGCCGGTGTAGCGGCTGTTCGCCGGCACCAGCGTCCCCCCGGCGTACGAGACGGCGAGCGCTGCGACCGCCCAGTCGATGCTGTTGGGCGCCCAGATCACGACGCGCGCGCGCGGCTGCAGCCCGAGCGCGACGTACCCGCGGGCCGTGTCGCGCACGAGTGCGTGCAGCTGCGCGAACGAGACGGTGCGGTCACCCTCGACGTACGCCGCGTGGTCCCCGAACGCCTCGGCCGCGGCACGAAGGACCCCGGGCAGGGTCTGTGCACCGGTCAACGGTGGCCTCCTCCGCAGGTGAGATCTTCGTCGGTGGTCGCGACATGCCTCGGTGTTCGAGCGAAACACGTCGGTGGTCGAGCGAGACACGTCGGTGGTCGAGCGAGACACGTCGGTGGTCGAGCTCAGTCGAGACTCCCAAGCAAGTGCTTGGTAGGCTACCAGACATGGCCGACGACCAGACCTTCCGCAGGGAGGTGCGCGCATGGCTCGCAGACCACCTCGTCGGCGAGTTCGCGTCGCTGCGCGGGCTCGGCGGACCCGGGCGCGAGCACGAGGCCCACGACGAGCGCCTTGCGTGGGACCGGCACCTCGCGGAGCACGGCTGGACCTGCATCGGCTGGCCGGAGGAGTACGGCGGCCGCGGGCTCTCGCTCGAGCAGCAGGTGATCTTCCATGAGGAGTACGCGCGAGCCGACGCCCCCGGCCGGGTCAACCACCTGGGCGAGGAGCTCCTCGGACCGACGCTGATCGCATTCGGCACCGACGAGCAGAAGGCGCGGTTCCTGCCGAAGATCCTCGCCGTCGAGGAGCTGTGGTGTCAGGGCTACTCCGAGCCGGGTGCCGGCTCCGACCTGGCCAACGTGCAGACGCGGGCTCGGCTGGTTTCGACAGGCTCGACCACTGGGTCGGAGTGGGTGATCGACGGCCAGAAGGTGTGGACCTCCCTGGCGCACCTCGCGGACTGGTGCTTCGTCGTCGCCCGCACCGAGGCTGGGTCGAAGCGGCACGCCGGTCTCTCCTACCTCCTCGTGCCGATGGACCAGCCCGGTGTCGAGGTGCGCCCGATCGTGCAGCTCACCGGCACCTCGGAGTTCAACGAGGTGTTCTTCACCGGCGCGCGCACCTCGGCCGACCTCGTCGTCGGTGAGCCCGGTGGGGGATGGGCGGTCGCGATGGCCACCCTCGGCTTCGAGCGCGGTGTCTCCACGCTGGGCCAGCAGGTCGGCTTCCGGCGCGAGCTGGACGCGCTGCTCGACCTCGCCAGGGCGAACGGCGCATACGACGACCCGGTCGTGCGTGACCGGCTCGCACGCGCCGACGTCGAGCTCGAGGTGATCCGGCTCAACGCGCTGCGGACGCTGGCAGCATCAGCCACTCCCGAGGAGTCGTTGAAGTCCGCCAGTGTCGCGAAGCTGCTCTGGGCCCGCTGGCACCGGACCCTCGGCGAGCTGGCGATGCTGGTGCGCGGGGTCGACGCGCTCACCACCGGGCCGGACTACGACCTCGACGAGTGGCAGCGGCTGTTCCTGTTCACCCGGGCCGACACGATCTACGGCGGCTCCGACGAGATCCAGCGCAACATCCTGGCCGAGCGCGTGCTCGGCCTTCCCCGAGAAGTCCGAACCAGTGAGGCACGCGCATGACCGCGACCAGGCCCGAGCAGCCGACTCCCGACTACGTGCCGGGTCACGGCCTCCTGCGCGACAAGGTCGTCGTGGTGACCGCTGCGGCCGGTGCGGGCATCGGGGCCGCGGTGGTCCGGCGGGCCCTGGAGGAGGCCGCGCGGGTCGTCGTACTCAGTGACACGCACGAGCGCCGCGTCGCCGAGGCGCACGAGGCGCTCGCCGGAGAGTTCGGCGGTGACCGGGTGGTCTCGACGGTGACGGACGTGACGCAGGAGGACCAGGTCGCCGCGCTGCTCGACCTGGCCGACGCCCATGGTGGAGTCGACGTGATGGTCAACAACGCCGGCCTCGGTGGGACCGCGAGCGTCCTGGAGATGACCGACGACCAGTGGGGCAAGGTCCTCGACATCACCCTGACCGGCACCTTCCGCTGCGTGCGTGCGGCGTCGAACCGGATGGTCGCCAACGGCACCCGGGGCGTGATCGTCAACAACGCCTCGGTGATCGGCTGGCGTGCGCAGGAGGGTCAGGCGCACTACGCCGCGGCGAAGGCGGGGGTGATGGCGCTGACGCGGTGCGCGGCGCTCGACGTCGCTCCCCACGGCATCCGCGTCAACGCGGTGTCGCCGTCGCTGGCGATGCACCCGTTCCTGGCGAAGGTGACCTCCGACGAGCTGCTGCACGAGCTGAAGCAGCGGGAGGCGTTCGGCCGCGCGGCGGAGCCCTGGGAGGTGGCCAACGTGATGGTGTTCCTGGCGAGCGACTACTCGTCGTACCTGACCGGTGAGGTGATCAGTGTCAGCAGCCAGCACGCCTGAGCCCGTGACCGGACAGAGCCGCCGCGACGAGCTGCTCGCGATCGCGGCGACGCTGTTCGCCGAGCGCGGGTTCAAGAACACGACGGTGCGCGACATCGCCGACGCCGCCGGCATCCTGTCGGGCAGCCTCTACCACCACTTCGACTCCAAGGAGGCGATGGTCGACGAGCTGCTGGACACGTTCCAGACCGAGCTCTGGAGGCGGTACGACGAGATCGAGGCCTCCGACCTGTCGCCGCGGGCCAAGCTCGAGGCGATTGTGCGCACGTCGTTCGACGCCATCGACCACCACCACAGCGAGGTGGCGATCTTCCAGAACGATGCGGCGCACCTGGTGACGTTCGAGCGGTTCGCCTATCTCAACGAGCGCAACAACAAGTTCCGGACGCTGTGGACCGGGCTGCTCCGGGCCGGGGTCGACAGTGGCGAGCTGCGGGCCGACCTCGAGGTCGAGCTCGTCTACCGGTTCCTCCGCGACACGGTGTGGGTGGCCGTCCGGTGGTACCGGCCGGGCGGGACCCTCTCCCCGTCCGACATCGCGGACCAGTACCTGCGGATCCTCCTCGAAGGGATAGCGACATGACCGAGGCCTACATCGTCGACGCCGTGCGGACGCCCGTCGGGAAGCGGCGCGGCTCGCTGGCCGGTGTGCACTCGGCCGACCTCGGCGGCCACGTGCTGTCCGCCCTGATGCGGCATACCGGCGTCGACCCGGGCGCCGTCGACGACGTGATCATGGGCTGCTGCGACACGATCGGGTCGCAGGCCGGCGACGTCGCCCGGACCGCCTGGCTCGTCGCCGGACTGCCCGACCACGTGCCGGGCGTGACCATCGACCGTCAGTGCGGGTCGTCGCAGCAGGCGGTGCACTTCGCGGCCCAGGGCGTGATGTCGGGCACCCAGGACCTGGTCGTCGCGGGAGGGCTGCAGAACATGTCCGCCATCCCGATCTCCGCGGCGATGCTGGTCGCCGACCAGTACGGCTTCACCACGCCGTTCGCCGAGTCGCCGGGATGGGTTGCTCGCTACGGCGACGTCGAGGTGTCCCAGTTCAGCTCAGCGGAGATGATCGCCGAGAAGTGGGGCATCAGCCGCGAGCGGATGGAGGAGTTCGCGCTCGCGTCGCACACCCGGGCGAGGGCCGCGATCGCCGAGGGACGGTTCGACCGCGAGATCGAGCCGGTCACGCTCCCCGACGGGGGCGTCTTCAACACCGACGAGTGCCCGCGCGACACCTCGCTGGAGAAGATGGCGGCGCTCGAGCCGCTCACGCCGGGCGGGCGGATCACGGCGGCGGTCGCCTCCCAGATCTGCGACGCCTCCTCGGCGATGCTGATCGCCTCGGACCAGGCGGTGCGCGACCACGGGCTCACGCCGCGTGCGCGGATCCACCACCTGTCGGTCCGCGGTGACGACCCGGTCTGGATGCTCACCGGTCCGATCCGGGCGACCCAGCACGCGTTCGAGAAGACCGGCCTGTCGGTCGACGACATCGACCTCTTCGAGTGCAACGAGGCGTTCGCGTCGGTCGTGCTGGCCTGGTCGGACGAGATCGGCGTACCGCTGGACAAGGTAAACGTCAACGGCGGCGGCATCGCGCTCGGGCACCCCATCGGAGCGACCGGCACCCGGCTGATGACCACGCTGCTCAACGAGCTGGAGCGGACCGGCGGCCGCTACGGCCTGCAGACGATGTGCGAGGGCGGCGGCCAGGCGAACGTGACGATCATCGAGCGCCTCTGAAACCCCTTCGACGCGGTCGCCGATTTCGATCACACTCCGGGACATGGAGCTGGTCGAGTTCGGTCCGGACGACGCCACGCACTTCGACGCGTTCCTCGCACTGACCCTCGAGACCGACGCCATCGACTGTCCGTGGGAGCTGCCACGGACGCCGTTGCGCCAGCGGATGTACATGCGGCACAGCTGGGAGGGCGAGCCGGGCCGCTGGTTCCTCGCCTACGACGGGCGGCGCCCGGTCGGCACGGCCGTGATCGACGCGAGCGACTACGACAACCTCGAGATGGCGTGGTTCACCCTGCGGGTGGCGCCGGCTCACCGGCGCCGCGGGCACGGAAGGCAGCTGCTCCGGCTGCTGGAAGGACAGGCCGACGAGATGGGGCGGCCCCTCCTCGGCATGGACGGCTGGGACAGCGAGGCGACGCGGGAGTTCGCCGCAACGACCGGCTATGCCCTGAAGAGCGCGGAGATCCGCCGGATCCAGCGGATCGAGGAAGCCCCCGATCCGGTGCCGATCCGGGACGACGCCGTGCGCATGGCCGCCGACTACGACCTGGTCCGGATCGAGGGCTGCTCGCCGGCAGACCTGCTGCCCGGGATCGTCGACCTCACGGCCGCGATCAACGACGCCCCCATCGACGACCTGGAGTGGGAGGACGAGGTCTACGGCCCTGAGCGCGTGCGTGCCTACGAGCACGCGCAGATCGAGTCCGGCTTCCGCTTCCGGCGGATCGTCGCCCGGCACCGACCGACCGGTGAGCTCGCCGGGCACACCGTCGTCGTCGTGGACGCCGAGAGCCCGGAGGTCGCCGATCAGCACGACACCAGCGTCGCCCGCAGCCACCGCGGCCACCGCCTCGGACTGCTCCTGAAGGCCGAGATGCTGCTCTGGCTCGCCGCCGAGGAGCCCCAGGTCGAACGGATCTTCACCAACAACGCCGAGTCGAACCGCTACATGATCGCCGTCAACGAGGCCCTCGGCTACCGCCCCGCCGGCCGGATCCTCGAGTTCCAGCGCCGCATCCGTTGAGTTGGGCCTCCCTGACCGTCGAGTTGGGCCTCCCTAACCTTCGAGTTGGGTGTCAGCAACCGAGCACCCGTGCCCATTCCCGATTCGACGGGCCGTAACCCCCAACTCGACGGCCACTTACCCCCAACTCGACGATCGGGGGAGTGGCTCAGGCAAGGTAGGACTGGGTACGCCGGAGCTCGGCCGCGGCCTGGGTGACCACGCGGTCGATCAGCTGCTCGCACGTCGGCAGTTCGTCGATCACGCCGACCACCTGCCCGGAGGCCAGTACGCCGGCGCCGGTGTCGCCCTCGACGAGACCCGCCTTGAGCATCATCGGCGTGTTCGCGGCGAGCACCATCTGTGCCCACGACCGGTCCGAGCCGTGCTTCATGGCGCGACCGTCGGCGGCGAGCTGTCGCCAGGACATGCCGCTCATCTTCTTGAAGGCGAGCGTGCGTCGGACGGTGGGCCCGAGGCGCCTGAGCGCGCGCGAGTCCTCGACCGACTCGACCAGGTCGGTGCGCAGCATCCGGTGCGGCATGCCGTCTACCTTGGCCGTCACGACGGTGCCGTCGAGGTCGGCCTCGAGGTAGCGCTGCTTCACGGCGTCCGGCACCGTCGAGTCCTGGGTCAGCAGGAAGCGGGTGCCCATGCCGACGCCGGCCGCGCCGTACGCGAGCGCCGCCGCGAGCCCGCGCCCGTCGAAGAACCCGCCCGCGGCGATCACCGGGATGTCGACGGCATCGAGCACGGTCGGCAGCAGCAGCGTGGTCGGCACGCTGCCGGTGTGGCCGCCGCCCTCGCCGCCCTGGATCATCACCGCGTCGGCGCCCCAGCCGGCCACCTTCTTCGCATGCTTCGCAGCGCCGATGCTGGGGATCACCACGATCCCGTGCTCCTTGAGCATCCCGATCAGCTCGGGCTTCGGCGCCAGCGCGAAGCTGGCGACCTTGACGTCGTGGTCGACGAGCAGCCGGCAGCGGTCGGGAGCATCGCCTGCGTCGGCGCGCAGGTTGACGCCGAACGGCTGGTCGGTGCGCTCCTTCACCTCGACGATGGCCTTCTCGAGCTCTGCGAAGGTCATCGTGGCGGAGGCCAGGATCCCCAGGCCGCCGGCGTTCGCCGTACCGGAGACCAGGCGTGGCCCGGCCACCCAGCCCATCCCGGTCTGCACGACCGGGTGCGGCACGCCGACCAGGTCGGTGAGCGGTGTCCTGAGGAGCTGGTCGATCACGGCTTCATCTCCTCGGGGACCTCCCGCTCGCGCAGCTTCTTCGGGTCGAGCATCTCCCGGATGATCACCAGCTCGGAGTACGACGGCTCACGCGAGGTCGGCACCTCGTCGCTGATGTCGAGCTCGAAGCCGGTGGCCTCCCGTACCTCGTCCACGGTCACGCCCGGATGGACGCTGAGCAGTCGCACGGTGTCGTCGGCACCCCGGACGTCGAAGACGCCGAGGTTCGTGACGATCCGGTGGATGTCGTTGTACCGGGCGGCCGCAGGACCGGCCTCCTTCGCCCGCTTCGGACCGACCCCGGAGACGGTGTCGACCTCCTCGACGAAGACTCGCGGCGAGTGCTTCGGCACCCAGTACGACGTCCGGTTGTTGACCGTGTTGCCGGGCGCACCGCGCGAGCCGAGCAGCTGTCGCTTCGGCTGTGCGAAATCGCCGATAGCGGAGATGTTCTGGTTGCCGTGCCGGTCGACCTGGGTGGCGCCCATCATCACGTGGCGCTTGCCGTGGGCGACCACGTCGAACACCTTGCGGAACGGGATCCAGCCCTCGACCACGTCGCCCTTCGCGAACAGCGGCGGCACGCCGGCGAGGAACAACGACTCCCCGTCGGAGATCACCAGGTCCGGGTTGGACGTCAGCTTGGCCAACCGCACGCCGAGCATCGGCAGCATGCCCATCGGGCTGGCGAAGATCTCGCCGTCGTCCTTGAAGGCATCCGCGATCGCGGCCGCGCACACCTCCGCGCGCGTGATCTGTCCGGTGGTCGAGCCGGTCGAGACCTCGGTCATGCCTGCTCCTCTGCGAACGCCGCGACTGCGGCCTGGTAGGAGGCTTCGTCCCCGGTGAGGAACCGTTCCTCGAACGCCGCCCAGAGCTCGTCGTCGGCAGCGGCCGCCGCGTAGTGCTTCTGGAACCTCTCGTCGCGCTCGTAGTCCGGCGTGCAGGTCGTGAAGTGCGCACCGTTCGGGGTCTCCACGACGCCCGCGACCATCATCCGACTGACCAGCAGCCGCTGGACCGCCGAGTCCACCGTGAGGCCCGCGGTGTCGACGATCTGCTCGCAGCTGACGAACGCCTTGTCCGCGGCCATGCAGAACAGGTCGTCGAAGTACGGGTCCGGCCCCAGGTACGCGGCGTTCCCGTGCACGTCCGCGCGGTTCAGGTGCACCAGGGCGACGTCCAGCTTGAGCGCAGGCACCGCGACCAGCTCCTCGAAGTCACCGTCGGCATGGGCATACGGGCTGGTCACCGTCCGGATCTGCGGGTTGTTCACCAGTACGTCGGAGCCGAGCCCCGCCCGCATCGGCAGGAACGGCAGCCGTTGCGCCGCGGCGTACAGGCCGGTCTGGAACATGCCCTCGTCGAGCTCGACGACCTCCGGGATCGTGGCCTGCTGTCGCGCGCGCTGGAAGTTCGGCTCGAGAGGGATCGAGTCGAGCGACACGAACGCGTAGACCAGCTTGCGGATCTTGCCGGACCGCGCGAGCAGACCGACGTCGGCTCCGCCCCAGCTGACGACCGTCAGGTCCTTCAGGTCGGAGCGGAGGATCGCCCGGACCAGCGCCATCGGCTTGCGCCGCGGGCCCCAGCCGCCGATGCCGACGGTCATGCCGTCCTCGATCTGGGCGACGACCTCGTCGATGCTCAGCTGCTTGTCTCGCGGCTTGCTCACGTGCCCGCCTTGTCAGTCTCGGCGCTCTGCCCACTCTTCGCCGTCCCGGCGAAGGAATCCCGGAGCTCGTCCGAGACACCCATCAGGTTGAGCTCCATCGTGAAGCCCTGCTCGAAGCGGTAGCTCTTGTTGACGTCGACCGGGTCGATGCCGTTGAGCGCCTCCTTGGCGGCGCGGATGACCCGGGTGTCCTTCTCGGCGATCTCCCCGGCCAGCGCGAGCGCGGTCGCGTCGAGGTGGTCGCGCGGGACCACGTCGTACACCGAGCCGTGCTGGACCAGGTCGGCCGCGGGGATGGTGCGCGCGGTGAAGTACAGCGTGCGCATCAGGTGCTGGGGGACGAGCCGGGCGAGGTGGGTCGCTGCGCCGAGCGCGCCCTGCTTCACCTCGGGTACGCCGAAGTAGGCGTCGTGACTCGCCACGACGATGTCGGCGTTGCCGGCCAGGCCGACGCCACCGCCGAGGCAGAACCCGTGGACCGCGGCGATCACCGGCACGCGGCACTCGTAGACCGCCTTGAACGCGGCGAAGCAGCCCTTGTTCGCGCCGATCAGGGCGTCGAAGCCGTCGGTGTGCTGCATCTCCTTGATGTCGACGCCGGCGTTCCAGCCGCGTCCCTCGGCCCGCAGCACGACGACCCGGGTGGCCTGGTCGGCTCCGGCCTCGTCCAGCTCGGTCGCGAGGTCGAACCAGCCCTGCACGGGCAGCGCGTTGACCGGGGGATGGTCCATCGTGACGACCCGGATCCCGTCGTCACGCAGCTCACTGGTGATCGGCATGCGGTGAGACCTCTCGGTGGTTGAGCCTGTCGGGACGGGACCGCCGGCCCGGTGGTTGAGCCTGTCGAAACCAAACCAAGCATTTGCTTGGTACCCTATCAGCATGCCGCTCACCCTGGACCTCTCCGGCCGCGTCGCGCTGGTCACCGGCGGCTCCCGCGGCATCGGCCGCGGGATCACCGAGGTCCTCGTCGCTGCCGGCGCCACGGTCGTGACCTGTGGCCGCTCCGAGGCCGACCCGCTGCCCGGCAGCACCCACGAGCAGTGCGACGTCCGCGATCCCGACTCGGTGGCCGCCCTCGTCGACGGGATCCTCGCCCGGCACGGCCGCCTCGACGTGCTCGTCAACAACGCCGGGGGAGCGCCCTACGCGCTGGCCGCGGACGCCTCGCCGCGCTTCCACGACAAGGTGCTCGGCCTCAACCTGCACGCCCCGCTGCTGGTCGCGCAGGCCGCCAACGCGGTGATGCAGCGCCAGGACAGCGGCGGGTCGATCGTGAACATCTCCTCGGTCAGTGCCCTGAGACCCTCACCCGGCACGGCGGCGTACGGCGCTGCCAAGGCCGGGGTCGACTCCCTGACCCGCACGCTCGCGGTGGAGTGGGCGCCCAAGGTGCGGATCAACTCGGTCGACGTCGGACTGTGCCGGACCGAGCAGACCGGCGACCACTACGGCGGCGACGACCGGGTCGCCGCGATCGAGCGGACCATCCCGCTGCGACGGATGGCCGAGCCCACCGAGGTCGGCCACGTGGTCGCGTTCCTCGCCAGCGACCTGGCCTCCTACGTCAGCGGCGCCCAGGTCGCCTGCCACGGCGGTGGCGAGCCCCCGATCTTCCTCTCCGTCGAGTAGCCAGCCCGTCCCCCTCGAGTCGTCAGTCCGTCAGCAAGGAGCAGCAGTGAGTCGTCTTCTGGAAGGTCGCGTGGCGATCGTGACCGGAGCAGGTCGTGGCATCGGCCGCGCGCACGCCCTGGAGCTGGCGCGCCACGGCGCCAAGGTGGTCGTGAACGACTTCGGCGTCTCGCTGGCCGGCGAGGGCACGGGGGAGTCGCCCGCGGACGAGGTGGTTGCCCTGATCGAGCAGGACGGCGGCGAAGCGGTCGCCAACGGCGCGGACGTCGCCGACTTCGCGCAGGCCGCGGCGATGGTGCAGCAGGCGATCGACACGTACGGCGGCCTCGACATCCTGGTCAACAACGCGGGGTTCGTCCGCGACCGGATGCTGGTGAACACCTCCGAGGAGGAGTGGGACGCCGTGATCCGCGTCCACCTCAAGGGCCACTTCGCGCCACTGCGGCACGCCGGTGCCTACTGGCGCAACGAGGCCAAGGAGGGCCGGACGCGGGCCGCCCGCGTCGTCAACACGTCCTCGGGCGCGGGCCTGCAGGGAAGCATCGGGCAGACCACGTACTCCGCCGCCAAGGCCGGCATCGCGGCGATGACCCTCGTCGCGGCTGCCGAGCTCGGCCGGTACGGCGTGACGGTGAATGCGATCGCCCCGGTCGCCCGGACCCGGATGACCGAGGGCGCGTTCCCCGAGATGATGGCCACCCCGGATGGTGAGGTCGCGTTCGACAGGATGGACCCCGCGAACAACTCACCGGTCGTCGCGTGGCTCGCCTCCGAGGAGGCCGGCGACGTCACCGGTCGCGTCCTGGAGATCGAGGGCGGTCAGCTCTGCGTCGAGCAGGGATGGGCCCACGGTCCGAGGCGCGACATCGGCCGCCGGTGGGAGGCGACCGAGGTCGCGGAGGCGGTCCGCGCGCTGATCGCCGAGGGCGCCGCGCCGGAACCCGTCTACGGCACCAGCTAGCTCCCGGCCTATGGCGCTCCGGGACCGTACGGTAGGCGGCATGGCAGCGGAGAGCGAGGCCCGCGCGACTGCCGGGCAATGGTCGCTGCTCCGGATCCGGCGCGGCATCTGGCGGATCGTCGTCCTCACCGTCGGCACCTGCCTGCGCCACCGGGTGACCGGCCTGGCCGCCGAGGCCGCCTTCTTCGCGGTGCTCTCACTGCCGCCGCTGATCTTCGCGCTCGCCGGTTCGATCGGCTACGTGTTCGCCCAGCTCGACAACAGCCAGATCGCCGACGTGCGCTCCACCGTGCTCGACCTCGCCGGGCGCGCGCTCACCCCGGAGACCGTCGACAAGATCATCCGGCCGACCCTCAACGACGTCCTCAAGGGCGGCCGGTACGACGTGATCTCGATCGGCTTCATCCTGGCCCTGTGGTCGGGCTCCCGGGCGCTCAACGTCTTCGTCGACACGATCACGATCATGTACGGCCTCAGCGGGCATCGCGGCATCATCCGCACCCGGGCACTGTCGTTCCTGCTCTACGTGCTCGGGATGCTGACCGGCGTCGTCACGATCCCGCTCGTGGTGGCCGGCCCCCGGGTCGTGGCCCGGACGCTTCCCGATCGGCTGCACTTCCTCAACGGCCTGTACTGGCCGACGGTGATGCTGCTGTGCGTGGTCTTCCTCACGACCCTCTACCACGTGTCGGTGCCGGTGCGGACCGCCTGGCGCTACAACGTCCCCGGAGCGGTCTTCACGATGTTCTGCTGGATCGTGGGGTCGGCCGTGCTGCGCTTCGTGCTGGTCGGCACCGCACAGGGCTCGACCTCGATCTACGGGCCGCTCGCGGCCCCGATCGCGGTGCTGCTGTGGCTCTACATCCTCTCCATTGCGGTACTCATCGGTGCCGCGCTCAACGCGGCCTTCGACCAGATCTGGCCGCAGAAGGAACTGGCCTCGGCGCGGTCCGAGCTGCTGCACCGGCTGAGCCTCGACGCGGTGCTGCCGTGGCGTGGTCCGCATGACGAGAGCGAGGCTTAATCACATGCACACATGTGCCTGCGGAAGTACATTCGAGTCGTGAACTCCGCAGGAGCGGCGTGCCCGTGAGCGCCGAAAGAGTCTCCCGGCTCGACCCCTGGGTGGGGTGCGTGGTCGGGGGTGAGCCCGGCGTCGCCCGGGTGCTCACCGATCAGGGAGAGGTGCGCGCCAGCTACAGCGGTGCGATGCTCGCCCGCATCGCCTGTGACCGCGGTTGCGTGCCCGAGCCGGGGCACTGGGTGGTCCTGCGTCGCTGGTGCGACAACCGGATCACCATCGAGGACACCTGGACCGGCCCGGCCGGCGCGAAGGTGATCCCGCTGCACGGCCGTCGTCGCTGAGCGTCGTCCCCACTACCGGGGTCGCTGCCCGGACACACCCACCCTGCGTGCCATGCTCTGCGTGTGGGAAACGTGACGCTGCCGACCCCGGTGTTCCTTGCGGGCGGCGCCTTCTGCCTCCTGGCCGGTTATCTCACCGGAGCCGTCGTCGGACCCGACAACGAGCACGGCCAGACTGCCACCGTGGTCAGCTTCGAGACCGGCACCGCCAAGCTGTGCCTGCAGGGTGACGCCGTCAAGGACGAGCCCGGGGTCAAGGACGGCCTGCTCTGCGGCACGTGGAGCCACTCGACGGGGTCCGTCACGCCGCACAAGGGCGACACGTTCAGGTTCGTCACGATGGACACCTCCCGGGTGAAGGGCTCCAGACCGCGCGACACCACGGTCATCTACGGGACCGTGGTCGGGGACTGAGGACGTGGTCGCCGACGCGAAGGTGGTGACCGGTCAGCTGCTGCTGCCGGCCTCGACCCGCTCCCCGTGGTGGCGGCTCACCCAGCGCATCCTGCTCGCCCTCGGCGTCCTGGTCGTCACCGTGCTCCTGGTCTACTTCGACCGCGACGGCTACCGCGACAACGCCGATCCGGGGAGCCACTACGCCGTCGGGCTGGTCGACGCGATCTACTACACGACGGTGACGCTCAGCACGACCGGGTACGGCGACATCGCGCCCGTCGCCGACCACTCCCGGATGATCAACGCCTTCGTCGTCACTCCGCTGCGCGTCGCGTTCCTGGTGCTGCTGATCGGCACCACGCTCGAGGTGCTTGCCGCGCAGGGACGTGAGACCTTCCGAGCCGCCCGATGGAGGAAGCACATGGACCAGCACGTCGTGGTGATCGGATACGGCACCAAGGGCCGGAGTGCCCTGGACACCTTGGTCAGCAACGGCGTGTCCAAGGAGGAGGTCGTGGTCGTCGACCCGAGCAGCGTCGCGCTGGGGGAGGCGCATGCCGCCGGATTCGCGGTCGTCACCGGCGACGCCAGCCGGCGTGACGTCCTGCGGCGCGCCGGCGTCGACCGCGCGCGTCAGGTGATCATCACCACCGCCCGCGACGACACCGCGGTGCTGGCGACCCTCACCGTGCGCCAGCTCAACCCGGACGCGTACATCGTCGCGGCGGTCCGCGAGCAGGACAACGTGCCACTGGTCCGCCAGAGTGGAGCGGACGCCGTGGTCACGTCCTCGGACGCGGTCGGCCGGCTGGTCGGGCTCTCGTCGATCTCGCCCCCGCTCGCAGCCGTGCTCGAGGACCTGCTCACCTACGGCGAGGGCCTCGAGGTCGCGGAGCGTGAGCTGCTCGTCTCGGAGGTCGGCAAGGCGCCCCAGTCGCTGCCCGACCAGGTCATCGCCGTGCTGCGGGACGAGAAGGTCTACCGCTACTTCGACCCGACGGTCACCCAGCTGGCCCGGGGCGACCGGTTGATCGTCGTCAGGCCTTCGAAGGAGCTTCCATGGGCGCCGAGGCCCGGCACGCACGGCGAGACGCTCGCCGACGACGCCGACTGATCGCGGAGCCCAGTCAGCGGTACAGGACGTCGTCGCAGCCGGCGCACTCGTAGCGGCGCACCTCGAAGGCGTCGTCGTACTCCACCGACCGCAGGTGCCACGTGTGCTCGTGGGTGACCAGGCGCAGCAGCGGCGTCTCGGGTGGGTCTGACGGCTCCGGCGTCGCCGGCACGGGAATGACGCTCACACTGCCCACCTCCATCGGATCGGGCGCGCGGACGACCGCGTCGCACCGCCCAAGTGCCCCGATTGTGCGCGTCGCAAACGCTCGCGGCTGCAGCGACACACCGTGAGGTGCAGCGAGGCGGCGCCGCTCCGGATGCTGGGGGTAACACCGGAGCGACGCCACTGCGCCCGCTCCCTCGTGCCTTCCGTGACGGACGCGTGCCGATCCTCGCGAACCAGTCGGGCAGGCGTCTGTAGCCACTTCTCGCCACGGCCGGGCGACCGATCGGCGGAGACAAAGCGGGCGTCCGCCAGGGTCGCGGGCAGCCTCAACCGGTCGCGCCGAACTGCTCGACCCGGATCGCGTCGGTGGGGAAGCCCAGCTCGGCCAGCGTGCGCACGGCGTACGACGCGAAGCCGACCGATCCGCACACGTAGGCGCGCTCGGCTCCGGTGACCAGCGGCTCCAGCTCGGAGGGGTACGGCGGAGCGGCGACCCGGTCGCCGAGGTTCTCCCGCGTCAGCGCGACCATCGCGCCCGCGGCGATGAGCTCGTCGACGTAGGGGAGCTCGAGGTGGGTGCGGCCGACGGCGCAGATCCGCAGCCGGTCGGCGAACCCGAGGCGACGTGCGTACCGGAGCATCGAGACGATCGGGACCACGCCCGTGCCCCCGGTCAGGCAGATCGACGAGGGCTCGCCGGTCCACGTGAACCAGCCGCCGATCGGGCCGCGCAGCTCGAACTCGTCGCCGACCCGCGCCTCGTCGTGGAGGTGCCCGGACACCTCGCCGCCGGGCAGGCACTCGACCATGAGCTCGAGGAGCGCGTCGGCCGGGTCGGAGGCGACGGAATAGTCGCGCTGGGCCGTGTAGCCGTCTTCGGCTCGCAGCCGCAGGGCGCAGTGCTGTCCGGGGACGAAGTCGAAGCGCTCGGCGAGATCGAGGCGCAGCCTGACGAGCCGGTCACCGATCCGCTCGAGCTCGGCGACGCGGGCGGTGGTCCACGGTCGCGGCGTGACGGCGTCGTCGGTGGCCGCGGCCGTCACGGGTCTCCCTGGTAGCGCTGCTCGAGCCAGGGATCGCCGCGGTCGTGGTAGCCGTTCTGCTCCCAGAAGCCTGGCCGGTCCTCGGCCATCAGCTCGAGCCGGGAGACGAACTTCGCCGACTTCCAGAAGTACAGGTGCGGGACCAGCAGGCGGACCGGGCCGCCGTGCTCGGCGGTGAGGGGTCGCCCGTCGTACTCCCACGCCAGCCACGCCTTGCCGCCGGTGACGTCGGCGAGCGGGAGGTTCGTCGTGTAGCCGGTCGTCGAGTGCGCCATCACGTACGCCGCCTCCGGCAGCGGCCCGGCAAGCGCGAGCAGCTCGTCGACGGCGAGACCACCGAAGGTCACGTCGAGCTTGGACCACGACGTGACGCAGTGGATGTCGCCGAAGTACGTCGACCCGGGAAGGGCGTGCGCCTCGCGCCAGCTCCACGTGTGCGGCCGCTCGACGAGGCCGTCGACCGTGATCGTCCACTCCTCGGGAGGGATCTGCGGTGTCGCCTCCGCGGTGAGCACGGGCCAGTCCGAGCCGGTGTCGTACTGGCCGGGCGGGAGCCGGTCGGGGCGGTCGGGCCGTCGCTTTCCCGAGAAGCCGCGAGTGACGGACATGAGGACACCGTAGAGGACCTTCGCTCGGGAGTGTCCGCGGACCTCGTGGCCCGCTGCTGGCGCGGCTTGGGTACGGTTGCGCCGCGGGTCGAAAACAGCGTGCCCCAGCCCCCATCTCTTCCCTGGAGGCCCTGGCATGCCCGGACGCCGCCTGCCCGGCTCGCCGCGCGCCACCCGCGCGATGATCGACCTCCTCTACGCCGTGGGATCGTGCGCGGGCGTCGTCGGCACCTGGGAGGTCAGCGGCCAGCAGGAGGGTCTGGTCGTGCGACTGCGGACTCCGCAGACCTACGACGCGGAGCCGGCTGCGATCGAGGCGGCGAAGACGATGATCAAGAGCGTGCTTCCCGGTGGCGAGGAGACCGTGTCGACGATCGCCACCGCACGGGTCGAGGGACGCACCGCTCCGCGGTGGCGCGGTGTCGCAGAGGTCGTCGTCGCGCCCTCGGGCTGACCTGCTTGCTGCCCGGACGACTGGGTACCTCCGCGGTGAACGGGAGGTCGTCATGCGAATCGGATCCGCACTCATCGTGCTGTGGCTCGTCGTCGGTGTGCTGGCGGCGTACCAGCGCGACTACTTCTCGGGCAAGGACGCCAACTGCGCCAAGACGAGCACGGTCGTGGTCACCGTGATCGCCGGCCCGCTGAACTACCTCGGCGTCAACCCGAAGGTGAAGCATTGCAACGTGCCGCAACCCTCGAAGTAGCGCTGGTCGGCGTCAGGTGGTGGGGGAGTCGACGGAGCGTCGTTCGGCATCGGCGACGAGCTCCGCGGCGACGTCGCGCAGCTTGACGTTCCGCGTCTGCGACACCCGCGCCAGGAAGGCGAAGGCCCGCTCCTCCTGCAGCCCGTAGCGCTCCATGACGATCCCGACCGCGCGGCCGATGGCCTGCCGGGTCCGGACCGCCTCCTGGAGGTTCGCGATCTCTCGGGCGTAGTCGAGCGCAGTCGTCGCCTGGTGGGCGAAGAGCTGACCGATCACGCTCATGTCGGCGAAGTTGCCGACGTCCCGCGAGTACAGGTTGAGCGCGCCTTGTGCGCTCGGCTTCGGAGTGTCGAACAGCTTGACGCCGGCCTGGGCGCGGATGCCGGCCTTGACCGCCATGGCGGCGTACCGGGTGAAGCGCTCGTCTGCCGCGAGGTTCGGCGAGCTGACGTACGCGTCCTCGACGGCCGCCTGGTAGCACGGTCCCTCGCGCAGGTCGTACTGCGCGGCGTCGACGCCGAGGAGCATCTGGTCCGTCGGTGCGACGGTCTCGAGCTTGCCGTCGGCATGCATCACGGTGATGCTCGCGTAGTGCACTCCGGGCAGCACCTCCACCGCCGCGGCCGTGATCCGTTCGAGCGTGTGGTCCAGGTCTCCCGGTGACAGGTTCGTCGAGAGCCGCCGGATCGTGTCGAGCAGGCGATCATCGGTCATGGCCACTGGGTACCCGCGGCCGGAACCATCAATCCGGGCCGCCGAGCGCAGCGGGACAGGGTTGCCCACGTAACGGGCGGGTACCGGACCCTCGACGTCAAGGAGGTGTCCGATGGTGAACGGCGAGGTCGAGACCTACTTCGAGAACGGGCAGTGGAAGACGGCGATCGTGCCCGGGGAGGACCTCGGTGGGCCCTACGGATCGCGCGAGGAGGCCGTTGCCGCGGGCCGTGAGGCCGCGCGCGAACGCGGGGTCGAGCACGTCGTCCGCGACGAGCACGGCACGGTCGTCGACCAGACGTCCGTGTGAGCACAGGGCTCAGGCGGGCCGGCGCTCCTGGCTGACGGCGGTGTGCACGTCGAGCAGCTCCTCGATCACCGCGCGGGTGACGTTGCGGCCGGGGATCTCGTACGCCGAGAAGACCTCGACGGGCGCGACGATCACCGTGACCATCTCGGGCAGCTGCTTGCCGACCGTGCTGGCGTAGGTCCGGGTCCGGCGGCCGACGGTCCGCCCGGCCGCCTGGGCGGCCCAGCGCAGGTCGATGAGCACCTGACCGGCCTGCGAGTCGATGTGGGCGAGGTAGTAGCCGCGGCTCCGCAGCTCGGCGACGATGCGCCCGACCAGGCAGTCACGGGCGGCGATGACGTTGCCCGAGGCGCCGGGTTCGGCAGTGTGTGGGTCCATCTCGATCTCCCCCAGGCAATTGGTGATGAGGCACCCCGATCCATCCATCGTCGCGGTTCCGGCAACCGGAGGGTCAGGGCACCTTGACTCGTTGTGACTGACGAAGGTCTGTGGTCTCTTGGGACCAAGGTCCCGACGGTCGCTGGGCAGCGGGTCCCGCCGGTCCGGTCGTCAAGTCTCAGGTGAGTCCGAGATCGTCCTCGGCGTGCAGGAGGCCGATCACCCTGCGGATCGCGTGGTTCGCTCCGACGGTGGTGACGTCGCGACCCGTGCGCCTGGCCTCGCGCGCAAAGGCCGTCAGCCGTCGGATCGTGGCGGCGTCGGCGAAGTGGAGCTCGCCCACCACCAGCTGGATGGCGCGAGCACCCTCGTGCTCGACGGCTTCGAGGGCCTCGTCGAGCTCTCCGAGGGTGGAGAAGTCGGCCTCACCGCGCAGCACCACGCGGGCGACGCTGTCGTCCGCGCTGGTCTCGGCCCGGAGCGCCTGCGCGCCGTAGGGGTTGGTCAGGGGAATCATCTGCGTCCCGGATCCAGCAGCATCACTGGTCAGACCCGTCTGATCAGCCCGGGACGGTGTCGCCGTGGCTTGACGACGCTCGGGCAGCTCAACCGTACGCCGATCGGGCGATCCGGAGAGGAAGTTTGCGCAACACGTGCGGGCCGAGATCGACGACGAGGCGGCGCTCGCGATCCCCTTGGACGGACCGGTGCATGCAAACGCCCGTTCGGGGCACACTGGGAGCCACGGTCGAGAAGAGGCTGAGGACTCGCTTCCAGCGATTGGCCCCCTGATGGACACCAACGACCTGTGTCAGGCACTGCTCGACCACCTCGCCCGTGAGCTCCCGGACGAGCGTGACGCGCTCCTCGGACTGGCGGCGCTGCTCACCTTCCATCCCGAGGAGGTCCGGCTCTTCGTCACCGAGGCGATGGTCCTGCTGATGCGCAACGGCCGAGAGCTCCCCGAGCCGCTGGCCCACGAGGTGAGCGGCTGGCTGATCGGTAAGGCGGCCGTGGCCCGATGAGCCAGACGCACAGGGCGCTGCGGCGTACGAGGTGGAGCGCGGACCAGTGGTGCCGAGCGCAGCAGGGCGCCGTCCTGCTCGTGTTCGTCGCCGCGGCCGTCCTCGCCGTCTCCCGCTTCGCCGCGCTGCTGTAGCACTCGGGCGCGGACATGCCACGAGGCCGGCTCCATCTCTGGAGACCGGCCTCCGACCTGCGGACACTCTGGTGGGCGATACTGGGTTTGAACCAGTGACCTCTTCCGTGTCAAGGAAGCGCGCTACCGCTGCGCCAATCGCCCCGGGCACTGCTTTGAGTTGTGTTCGTTCGAGGTGGGTACGGGATTTGAACCCGTGTAGACGGATTTGCAGTCCGTTGCCTCGCCTCTCGGCCAACCCACCGTGGAGGTTCGGCTGTTCTCCGAGCGGACGACGAGGCTCGAACTCGCGACCTCAACCTTGGCAAGGTTGCGCTCTACCAACTGAGCTACGTCCGCTTGCGGCCACCGGAGTCCGGCGGTGCGAAGAGAACCATAGCCGATGCCCACGCACCGGCCAATTCGGGCCTGGCGCCGGCGTGCCGCACCTTTCCGGCCCCTAGGGTCGGGTCATGCGCGTGTGGTTCAACGGCTCGCTGCTCGACGACCCGGGGGCTCCTGTCATCGGTGTCGACGACCACGGCCTGACCGTCGGGGACGGGGTCTTCGAGACCATGAAGGTCGTCGACGGCCGCCCGTTCGCCCTCACCCGGCACCTCGACCGGCTGGCGGTCTCCGCCGCCGGTCTCGGGTTGCCCGCGCTCGACCTCGACGAGGTGCGACGCGGGGTGGAGGCAGTGCTCGACGGACCGGTCCTGCCGCTGGCCCGGCTGCGGATCACCTGCACGGCAGGTCCGGCGCCGATGGGATCGGGCCGGGGAGACGGCCCGCCGAGTCTCGTGGTGGCTGCCGGCCCGATGGCGCCGGCACTGGACACGGCGGCGGTCGCGCTCGTGCCGTGGGTCCGCAACGAGCGAGGTGCGGTGTCCGGGCTCAAGACGACGTCGTACGCCGAGAACGTGGTCGCCCTGGCCCGGGCCGCGGAGAGCGGGGCCAGCGAGGCGATCTTCGCCAACACGCTCGGCAACCTCTGCGAGGGCACCGGGTCCAACATCGGCTACGTGATCGGCGGTGAGGCGAGGACGCCGTCGCTCGCGTCGGGATGCCTGGCCGGCGTGACCCGCGCGCTGCTGCTGGAGTGGTCCGACGTGGTCGAGGTGGACGAGCCGGTCACCGTGCTCGACCAGGCGGAGGAGGTCTTCCTGGTCTCGACGACCCGTGACGTGCAGCCGGTCCATCGCGTGGACGGCCGGGTGCTCGACGCACCGGGTCCGGTGACCCGCAGGCTGCAGGAGACCTGGGCAGACCGGGCTGCGGCCGACATCGACCCGTGAACGGGCCGATCAGGCGAGCAGCTGGGCGATCTCCGCGTCGAGGTCGACCAGGGACTCCTCGGAGCCTTGCGGCACCATCGCCACCATCTGGTGGATGAAGGTCGAGAGCGTCCGCGAGTGCGCCTGGACGAGCACCTCACCACTGGGCGAGGACAGCTCGAGGATGACGACTGCGGCACCCTCCGGGCTCAGGCACGGCCAGACGTGCACGTCGCCGTCACCGGTCGGCTCGTAGAAGCCCTCGATGAGCAGCTCGCGAGCGAACGTCCACCGGACCGGCGTCGGCTCGTCGGTGAAGAGCACGCTGACGGCGTACGGGTCGGCCGGGTCGTAGGCGAACTCCGCCTCCAGTGGCGTCGACAACCCCTCCGTGTCGACGAACTCGAGACGCATCGGCTCCGTGATTGCCTGTGCAGTGATTTGCTTCTGCATCGGTCTGTCCTCCCAGTGGTCGCATCTGATGGAGAAGGCCCTCCCGCCAGCTCCCAGCGCGACAATGATGAGTGTGCGGGTATTTGGCGGTCGCGCAACTGCAGATGCCCCAAAAAGTCCGTTTTCCGGGCACGTGGTCTAGGAAATCTGAGCCAGTGGTCTAGTTGAAGGGCTCAGTGGGCTAGACCGGATTCCACCCTCCTGGTAGGGCCCGGACTCGGTCGTTGCGGCCCGTTTGGCAGGCTGTGGAGGTGCCACCCGATCCCGTCGACGAGCCATCGCGCTGGCAGCGCCTCCATGCCCACCTGCACCGCAACCGGGCGATGTCGGCGACGACGAAGCTGGTCGTCACCCTGGTCGGCGGGGCGGTCCTCAGCGCCGGGCTGGTGATGATGGTGACGCCCGGACCTGGGCCTGCTGGGCATCGTCGCCGGCCTGGCCATCCTCGCCACCGAGTGGGACTGGGCAGACCGCTGGCTGACGACTGCGCGCCGCAAGCTCCAGGAAGCCCGGGCCGCCGCCGAGGCCATGGACCCGCACGTACGCCGGCGCCGGATCGTGCTCGGCTCCGGACTCCTCGCCGCGGTCTCCGGGCTGACCGCGGGCTACCTCGTGCTCGCCGACTGGCCGCGCTGGTCGCTGCGGGCGTGGGACCGCGCGCAGTCCTTCCTCGGCTTCCTGCCGGAGCTGCCGGGGATGTGATCGCGGTGCTCGGGCTCGATGTGAACCGTCGGACCCGATGGGCTAATCTGTCCCGCGCACCAGATCTGGGGCGATTGGCGCAGTGGTAGCGCGCTTCGTTCACACCGAAGAGGTCACTGGTTCGAACCCAGTATCGCCCACCGATTCGAGCCGCTCGCCGTTGGCGGGCGGCTCTCGGACTTCTCGGGGCAGTGGTAGCGCGGCTGTGTCGTCTGCACCGAGGAGGTCACTGGTTCGAACCCAGTATCGCCCACCGATTCGAGCCGCTCGCCGTTGGCGGGCGGCTCTCGGACTTCTCGGGGCAGTGGTACCGCGGCTGTGTCGTCTGCACCGAGGAGGTCACTGGTTCGAACCCAGCATCGCCCACCGATTCGAGCCGCTCGCCGTTGGCGGGCGGCTCTCGGACTTCTCGGGGCAGTGGTATCGCGGCTGTGTCGTCTGCACCGAGGAGGTCACTGGTTCGAACCCGGTATCGCCCACCGATTCGAGCCGCTCGCCGTTGGCGGGCGGCTCGCGGACTTCTCGGACCACGCCGTTTGCGGAGCCGGGAAACCGCAGCGCGACGGCGGCGGGCCCACCGATACGATCGACCGGTCCTGATCCCCTGCTCGAGGAGCACCCGTGTCCGACGTCCGCGTGACCGTCATCAGCCAGTCCGGCAAGGCGGAGCAGCGCGTGACCACGGGCACGAAGGCGTGGGAGCTGTTCCAGGGCGACGCCGACGTGATCGCCGCGCGGGTCTCGACGGCGTCGGCGCCCGAGCCGGTGCTCAAGGACCTCGCCGTCGAGCTCTCCGACGGTGACGAGGTCGAGGGTGTCGCGATCGGCAGCGAGGACGGCCGCGCGATCCTGCGGCACTCCACCGCGCACGTGCTCGCCCAAGCGGTGCAGGACCTCTACCCGGACGCCAGGCTCGGGATCGGGCCGCCTATCGAGAACGGCTTCTACTACGACTTCGACGTCGAGACGCCTTTCGTGCCCGAGGACCTCGAGAAGCTCGAGACCCGGATGCGCAAGATCATCAAGGAGAACCAGAAGTTCTCCCGCCGGGTGACCAGTGACGACGACGCCCGCGTGGAGCTCGCCGAAGAGCCCTACAAGCTCGAGCTGATCGGTCTGAAGGGGTCGGCGGCCGACGCCGCCGAGGGAGCCGATGCCGAGGTCGGCGGCGGCGAGCTCACCATCTACGACAACCTCGACCGCAACGGCGAGGTCGTCTGGAAGGACCTCTGCCGCGGCCCGCACCTGCCCACCACGAAGCGGATCCCGGCCTTCAAGCTGATGCGCACCGCCGCGGCGTACTGGCGCGGCAACGAGAAGAACAAGCAGCTCCAACGCATCTACGGCACCGCCTGGGAGTCCAAGGAGGCGCTCGCCGAGCACGTGCACCGGCTCGAGGAGGCCGAGCGGCGCGACCACCGCAAGCTCGGTCGCGACCTCGACCTCTTCAGCTTCCCCGACGAGATCGGGTCCGGCCTCCCGGTCTTCCACCCCAAGGGCGGCGTGATCAAGCGGGAGATGGAGGACTACGTCCGCCGCCGGCACATCGAGGAGGGCTTCGAGTACGTCGGCACCCCGCACATCGCCAAGGAAGGGCTCTTCTACACGTCCGGACACCTGCCGTACTACGGCGAGGGGATGTTCCCCCCGCTCGACGTCGACGGGATGGACTACCGCCTCAAGGCGATGAACTGCCCGATGCACAACCTGATCTTCCGGTCGCGCCAGCGGTCCTACCGCGAGCTGCCGCTGCGGCTCTTCGAGTTCGGCCACGTCTACCGGCACGAGAAGTCCGGTGTGATCCACGGGCTGACCCGGGTGCGCGGGTTCGCGCAGGACGACTCGCACTCCTACGTCACCAGGGAGCAGGCGCCGGCGGAGATCAAGCACCTCCTGGACTTCTGCCTCGGGCTGTTCCGCGACTTCGGCCTGGACGACTTCTACCTCGAGCTGTCCACCCGCGACGACTCCAAGCCCGACAAGTTCATCGGCTCCGACGAGGACTGGGAGATCGCCACCAAGGTGCTCGAGGACGTGTGCATCGAGTCGGGCCTCGAGCTGGTCCCCGACCCGGGTGGCGCGGCGTACTACGGGCCCAAGGTCTCCGTGCAGGCGCGCGACGCCATCGGGCGCACCTGGCAGATGTCGACCATCCAGTACGACTTCAACCAGCCGTCCGCCGAGCGGTTCGACCTCGAGTACGTCGCGGCCGACGGCTCGCGGCAGCAGCCGGTGATGATCCACTCGGCCAAGTTCGGCTCGATCGAGCGGTTCATCGGCGTGCTCGTGGAGCACTACGCCGGCGCCTTCCCGCCGTGGCTCGCCCCTGTCCAGGTGCAGGCGATCCCGGTCGCCGACACGTTCTCCGACTACCTGCACGACGTCGCTCGCCGGATGCGGGCGCAGGGCCTGCGCGTCGAGGTCGACGACTCCGACGACCGGATGCAGAAGAAGATCCGCAACGCGCAGCTGCAGAAGGTGCCGTTCATGATGATCGCCGGAGCCGACGACGTCGAGGCAGGCGCGGTGTCGTTCCGCTACCGCGACGGGCGCCAGGAGAACGGAGTCCCGGTCGACGAGGCGATCGCCCGGGTGGCGCAGGCCGTCGCCGAGCGCGCCCAGGTCTGAGCCGTGACCGACGAGATCCTGTTCCAGGACGGCATCGGGGCGACCGACGGGCTCGACCGGCTCTGGACGCCGTACCGGATGGCCTACATCCGCGGGGAGAACAAGCCGTCGGACGACTCGGCGGGCGAGTGCCCGTTCTGCCGCATCGGTGCCAGTGACGACGACGAGTCGGTGCTGATCGTGCACCGCGGTGAGACGGCGTACGTCGTGCTGAACCTCTACCCCTACGCGCCCGGCCACCTCATGGTCTGCCCCTACCGGCACGTCGCCGACTACACCGAGCTGGACGAAGCGGAGGTGGCCGAGGTCGCGGAGCTCACCCGCGCGGCGATGCGGACGGTCCGGGCGGTCAGCCAGGCGCAGGGGTTCAATCTCGGCATGAACCAGGGCGCGGCTGCGGGCGCCGGGATCGCCGCGCACCTGCACCAGCACGTCGTGCCGCGCTGGGTGGGCGACCAGAACTTCATGCCGATCATCGGCAACACCAAGACGCTGCCGCAGCTGCTCACCGAGACGCGGGCGCTGATCGCTGCTGCCTGGGGCTGAGCCGCCGGCAACACGCAGACGAGGAAGCCGCACCACCCCCAGGGGTGCGGCTTCCTCGTCCGGTGGTCGAGCCTCTCGACTCCCTCAGGCGCTGGCCTGCCCGCGGCGCCGGGCGGCGAACGCGGCACCGGTCGCCGTCACCAGCGCGCCGCCCGCGAGGACCCAGGAGAGCTCGAGGCCCGAGTGCTCGTGGTGCGCGGCCGGGGCCAGGCCCGCGTCGATCCGGGTCGGGAGCGCGATCGAGCTGACCGCGTGGTTGCCGGGCTGGGCGTGGTGACCCTGGTGGCCCTTGGTGTGGTCGCCGGCGTTGTCGCCCGTGCCTCCCTGCTGACCGGAGCCGCCGCCGTTGCCGCCGCACACGCCGTGGGTGGGGCAGGGCTGCGGTGCGGTGAGGTCGCCGGGTCCGGTCGGGCCCACCGGGTCGTGGCCGGGCGTGGGGTTCGCGATGACCGGGCCCTGCGGGTCGCCGCTCGGCGGCGGCAGGACGATGACCGGGCCGTTGTCGGCCTGGGCGACACCGGGCGTCATGGCGAGCGCGGCGGTGGCGAGCGGAAGGGCGACGATCAGGTTGCGAAGGGTGGTGTTCATGTCGGTTCTCCTTGGTCGGATGCTGCTGTGGGTGGTTGTCGGTGACTGCTGTGCTGCGGTTCTCGGTGCTTCTCGGGGACAGGAGCCCCGGAGGTGGTGAGGTCTTGCAACTTTTCGGAGCTTCTTTTCCTCAGGACTCGAGGTGGGCGTAGACGATCGTGTTGTCGGGGTACATCCGCGTGACCGGGTCGGGCTTGCCGCCGCAGGTGATCAGCCGCAGGACCGACTGGTCGGTCTTCGCCCAGATCCGGTCGTAGGGCAGCGCCTCCTTCGACGCGTGCTCGACCGAGTCGACGACGAACGTCGAGACGCCGTCGGTACGCCGCACCGTCACCCGGTCTCCGGGCTCGAGGTCGTGGAGGCGGGCGAAGACGTCGTCGCCCGCCGGCCCGTGCACGTGCGCGACGATCACCGCCGGACCTGCCGCTCCGGGTCGTGGGCCGAGGTCGTACCAGCCGGCATCGCCGAAGGCGGGCGTCTCCATGGCACCGTCGGACTTCAGCCCGACGCCGTACAGGCCCTCGTCGACGTGGATGGCCGGGATCTCGAGGTGCGTGGGCCGGCCCACGTGGCGCGGTGCCACCGGCAGCGCGGTCACGGCCGGCGCCGGTGTCGCGGCCACGACAGGCGCGGCGACGTGTGCGGGCGGTGGCGCCTCGCGGTCGCCGCACCCGGACAGCCCGACGAGGGCGCCGAGCAGGGCGGTGGTCGCGAGTGTCGTGCGGAGGGTGCGGTTCATCTCAGGTCTCCCGGTCTCGTGTGCGGTCACGAGTGGGAGGACCCGGAGCGGTCCGGTCTTACAGCTTTTCGCGGACTACTGCGGACACGGGTCGACCGCGACGGTCGTCGGGCCGCCCTGCGCGGTGTTGCCGCGGCTGTCGGTGGCGCTTGCCCGGAAGGTGAAGGAGCCGCCGATCGCCACGTGGATCGTCGCCGACCAGGTCGCGCCGGATCCCGACATGGCCGCCGTGCCGGGACCCTCCGGTCCCGACCAGGCCAGGCTCACTCCGGCCACGCCGCTCTCGTCGGTGGCCCTGACGGTCACCGTCACGTCGCAGGAGGAGCCCGGCGGGACGCTCGGAACGGACACGGTCGGGCCACGTTCCTCGGTGACGTGCACACGCACGACCGTGCTTCCCCCGTCCCAGCTGACCACGACGCTGCCCGACGACCTGCCCTCGCGCACCGCGTCGCGGTCGACGCGGAGGTCGATCCTGCGCCCGTCCTGGCCGGGCAGCTTCCCGCCGATCGGCTCGACGGCGATCCAGGGCGTCCTCGAGGACACCTGGTACAGCACGGCGACGTCGCCCGCGTTGGCGATGCCGAAGGAGCTGGTGCTGGCCGTCCGGCCGAGGTCGAGGGAGCGCGTCGACACGACCAGCTCGCCCGGCCGCTGGGTGGGAGACGCCGGTGACGTCGATGCCGGCTGCGTCGACGGATCCGACGTGGAAGGAGCGGAGGAGGGCGCAGGGCCGGACGTTCCGGGACCCGCGGTTGCCGTCGGGGTCGGGCCGGAGGCCGCTGGTGCGTCGGTGTCCCTCGTGTCCGGCCAGAGGAGCACAGCCGCCAGGACCGCGAGCAGCAGCAGCGCGGCGGCTGCCGTTGTGATGTGGGCGGCGCCCCAGCGACCGCTCCCGACGGTCCGGCCGCCGGACCACTCGTCGGGTCCGCCCGGTCCCTTGTGCGCGACGAGCTCGGTGTCACGCAGCACGCGGTCGCGCAGGGCCAGGGGAGCGGCGAACATCGGGACGCCGGCCAGCAGCATCCACGGGCTCACCATCTTGCGGCGCCGCTCCGAGCACACGTCGCAGCCGTCGACGTGCCGGGCCACCCGCTTGCGCACCAGCGGCGAGAACCCGCCGTCCCAGCCGGCCAGGATCGAGTCCAGCTCCTCGCAGGCGTCGCGCCCGAGCCGGGCGATGAGCAGGGCGCCGAGCGAGCGGTCGACCTGCGCGCGCAGCCGGTTGAGCATCACGTAGGCGTTGGCCGCGCTCACGCCCATCGCCTCGCCGAGCTCGGCGCCCTCGAGCCCCTGGCGAAGGTGCAGGTCGAGGAGCGCGCGGTCGCGGTCGGCCAGCCCGGCGGAGGCGTCCCACACGAGCGCCTGGAGAGCAGCTCGTTCGGCCGACTCCTCCGGGGTGGTCGCGTCGTCAGCCATCTCGACCAGCTGCTCGTCGTCGCCGTACGCAACGCGCTTGCGTGCCTTCAGCCGGCGCAGGCACTCGCTGCGCACGATGGCATAGAGCCAGGGCCGGAGCCGGTCCGGGTCGCGCAGCTGGCCGAGCCGCTCCGCGAACAGCACGAACGAGTCGGCCACCGCGTCGGCCGCGTCCTCGCGGTGCCGCAGCATCGAGTAGGCGAAGTCGTAGAGCTTGCCGCCGTAGCGGTCGTAGACGACCGCGAACGCTTCGCGGTCCGCGGCGAGGACCCGCTCGACGAGCTCCGCGTCGGTCGGTCCCGGCGGCCCTGGAGCAGCGGTCACGCTCGGATCCTAGGGCGCGAGCCGGTCCGTGTCCGGTCTGCCGCGACATCTCTCATTCCTCCTCCTGGTGGTCGTTCGCCGGTAGGAGGCGCGCAGGGTGGTCGCTCTTACAACTTTTGTCCGGATGGTCGTAGGGTCCCGGTCATGACGGACCTGGCCGAGGACGCCGCCCTCGCCGCCGACCTGGTCCGGGAGGCCGGCCTGCTGGCCGAGGAGCTGCGGACGTCGGGGCTGCGCGTCGACCACAAGTCCTCGGTCTCCGATGTCGTGACCGCCGCGGACCGGGCAGCGGAGCGGCTCATCGTCGACCATCTCGACGCGTTCCGTCCCGACGACGGTGTCCTCGGCGAGGAAGGCAACGAGCGTGCGTCCTCCTCGGGGCGCACCTGGATCGTCGACCCGGTCGACGGCACCTACAACTTCGTGCACGGTCTGGGCTGGTGGTGCTCCGCCGTGGCACTGGTGGAGGACGGCGACGCACTCCTCGGCGCGGTCT
This sequence comes from Marmoricola sp. URHA0025 HA25, assembly GCF_054059435.1. Taxonomy (NCBI): domain Bacteria; kingdom Bacillati; phylum Actinomycetota; class Actinomycetes; order Propionibacteriales; family Nocardioidaceae; genus Marmoricola; species Marmoricola sp. URHA0025 HA25. The sequence continues at coordinate 2,251,985 of NZ_JBSSCD010000001.1, read as the reverse complement.
ACCACCCCGCCGAGGGCACCCTGTACGTCGGCGGCCCGCAGCTGCCGACCACGCGCGACGGCGCTCCGGTCGACCCGATCGCCGACGTCGACCTGGCCAACAGCTGCGTGTCGACGTACCTGCACCCGCCGTTCTTCGAGGGCGCAGTCGGCGCCACCTTCGCCCGGGTGGTGCAGGGAGCAGCCACCTTGCGGATGCTCGGCTCCGGGAGCCTGGACCTCAGTGCGGTCGCGCAGGGACATCTGGGTGTCTTCGTGCAGCACTCGGTGGCGCCGTGGGACTGGTGGCCGGGCTCGGCGCTGGTGCGCGGGGCCGGCGGCGTCGCCCGACAGCTGACCCGGGACGACAAGGTGTGGTCCGTCGCCGGCGCGCCGACCGCCGTGGCCGAGGTGTGCGACCTCTTGGCGCGCTAGGTCGGCAGCCGCGGGTCGAGGTGCGCCCGCCAGCCCGGGTGCCCTAGCGCCCGAGCCGGGACCGGGCCTCGTCGAAGAACGACACCACGGAGTCGACGTCGTCGGGCAGCTCGCGTGCCGCCCCGAAGGACTGGTTCCAGAAGGCGTCGGCCGGCTGAGGCTCCCAGGGCCCGACGTACATGTAGGGCGCGGGGAGCGTGCTGTCGCCGGGTGACACCCCGAAGTTCAGGCGCTCGGCGTCCAGGCTGATGCCGATGTCGAAGTGCTCCGGCCACAGGATCGCCGTCGAATCCGGGGCCAGCGCGCGCAGGGCCTGGTCGCCGAGCTCGTAGACCCGCGCGATGCGCGCCGCCGCCGAGGAGTCCGCCCGGAGCACGTCGTCCAGCGTCACTCCCGACCCGTCGCTGTAGACCTCGGAGAGGTCACCGGCCGGGAGGCCGAGCTCCTTGCCGATCTCGCGGGCCGTGTGCCCTTCGATGGGTGCGCGACGCCCTCCGGAGACGACCGCCGTGCCGTCCACGCGAACGTCCGGTGCGTGCGTGGTGGCGAACCCGCCCGGCACCGCCCGCAGGGTGATCTTCCCGCTCGCTGCGTGCTGTGGCCCGGCCAGGAGCAGCTCGGCGACGCCGTGCAGCGACAGGCGGGTCGAGGTGAAGGTGCTGTCGACGTCCATGCCCGCGAACGTAGCCAAAGGCGTCGCCGTGCGGCAGCACGGCGCCCTTACGGTCCGGTGACGGGCCCGGCGGGACTATCGACGCGCGCTGCCGCTGCTGCGACGGTGACGCCATGGAGAACACAGCTTCCGGCGGCTGGCACCGCGTCGATGCATCGGAGGTTCCCGACGAGGGCAGGGTCGGCAGCCTCGTCGTCGACGGGCGTCCGGTGGCCCTGACCCGGTGTGGCGGCCGGGTCGGAGCGCTCGAGAACCGGTGTCCCCACCAGGGCGGTCCCGTCGGCGAGGGCTCGATCGAGAACGGCTGGCTGCGGTGTCCCTGGCACGGCTACGACTACGACCCGCTGACGGGCCGGCCGCCCGAGGGCTTCGCGGACGCGGTCACGGCCTACGACGTGGAGGAACGCGCGGACGGTGTCTTCGTCCGGCTACCGGAGCGTGCGACGACGATCCGGACTGTCGGCGACGTGGTGATCGAGACCCTGGTCGCGCATGGCGTCGACACGGTGTTCGGGATGGTCGGGCACTCGAACCTCGGGCTCGCCGAGGCGATGCGGAAGGCGGAGGAGCGCGGCGAGCTGCGCTACGTGGGCATCCGCCACGAGGGCGCCGCTGCCTTCGCTGCGAGCGCGTACGGCAAGCTCACCGGCCGGCCGGCGGCCTGCTTCGCGATCGCTGGACCCGGCTCGACCAACCTCCTCACCGGCCTGTACGACGCGAAGCTCGACGGCTCGCCGGTGATCGCGCTGTCCGGGCAGGTCCCGTCGAGCGTGATCGGTCGTGGAGCGTTCCAGGATTTGGACCTGCAGGCAGTCTTCCGTGACGTCTCGGTCTGGAACGCCACTGTCGCGGCCGGGAGCGACCACGGCGAGCTGGCTGCTCTCGCGGTGAAGCACGCGATCGACGAGCGCGGCGTCGCCCATCTCGTGTTCCCCGACGAGGTCCAGGTCCTGCCCAGCTCGACGCAGGCGTCGCAGCCGGTCGGCAGGTCCGCCGCCCGTTGCACCAGGCCGGACGAGCAGGTGCTGGCCGACGCCGCCGCTGCGATCAGGGCTGCCCGACGACCGGTCGTGATCGCCGGCGCCGGCGCCCGCGACGCGCAGCGGGAGCTGATCGCGTTCGCGGAGGCTCTCGACGCGCCCGTGCTGACGACCTTCCGGGCCAAGGGCCTGGTGCCCGACACGCACCCGCTCGGCGCCGGCGTGCTCGGCAGGAGTGGCACTCCGGTGGCGAGCTGGCTGATGAACGAGTCCGACCTCCTCGTCGTGGTGGGGGCGAGCTTCTCGAACCACACCGGCATCGCGGCGTACAAGGAGATCGTGCAGATCGACGACGAGCCGGGTGCGATCGGCCGGTTCCACGCGGTCGCGCACCCGATCCTGGCCGACACGGCACTCGGGCTCGCCGCGCTCACCTCCGCGCTCGGCGAGTGCCAGGCGGTCGACCAACGACCTGACGTCGCCGAGCGGTGGCGCCTGTGGCGGGCCGAGAAGAGGCGCCGGGTCGCCGACGACCGCGGGCGCGGCGTCTCCGCGGCGGCCGTGTTCGAAGCTCTCTCCGAGGCGTTGCCCGAGGATGCGGTCGTCGCCGTCGACGTGGGCAACCACGCGTACTCGCTGGGTCGCTACCTCGAGTCCAAGGGCCAGCCGGTGCTGATGTCCGGATACCTCGGCTCGATCGGCTTCGGCTACCCGGCGGCGCTCGGCGCCTGGGCCGCCGACCCGTTCCGCCCGGTGGTCGCGGTCACCGGCGACGGCGGATTCGGCCAGTACGCCATGGAGCTCACCACCGCGGTCAAGCACGGCATCCCGGTCAAGCACGTGCTGCTCGACAACCACGGGCTCGGCAAGATCGCCAAGGAGCAGATCGCGGGTGACTTCCCGGTGTGGCACACCTCCCTGCACAACCCCGACTGGGCGGCGTACGCCGAGCTCTGCGGCGCGACCGGCATCAAGGTGACCGCTCGCGACCAGCTGCCGGACGCCATGGCACGGATGTTCGCCACGGAGGGCCCGGTGCTCCTTCACGTCGAGCAGGACGGGGCTCTGCTGTGAGGTCGTTCCTCGATGCCTGAGGTCGAGTTCGGGAACCTCCTCGGCGTGCTGGCGATAGCCCTGCTCGCGCCGCTCGCGCTCGGGTTCGTCCCGAGGCTCCGGGTGCCGGCCGTCGTGCTCGAGATCGTGCTGGGGATCGTCGTGGGTCCGGCGGTCCTCGGCTGGCTCGAGGCTGACCTGGCGGTGCAGGTGATCGCGCTGGTCGGGCTGGCCATGCTCCTGTTCCTGGCCGGCCTCGAGATCGACCTCGCCAGCCTCCGGGGGCGTGTCCTCGGCGTCGCGGTGGCGGGATACGCCATCTCGCTCGGGATCGGGCTCGCGGGCGGGCTCGCGCTCGACTCCGTCGGCTGGGTCGACCACCCGCTGCTGGTCGCCGTGACGCTGTCTGCGACCTCCCTGGGCCTGGTGGTGCCGGTTCTCAAGGATGCCGGGGCCGTCGACGGTCGCCTGGGACAGGCCGTGATCGCGGCGTCCTCGGTCGCTGACTTCGCCGCCGTGCTGCTGCTCTCCCTGCTCTTCTCCGGAGGCGATACCGACACCGGAGCGAAGGTCGCCCTGCTGGTCGCCTTCGTCGTGCTCGTCGTGGTGGTCGCCGCGGCGGTCCGTTGGTCGGGGCGGTCGATGCGGCTCGGCGACGTACTGGTGAGGCTGCAGGACACGACGGCGGAGATCCGGGTGCGAGCCGCGATGGTGCTGCTGCTGGCCTTCGTGGTGCTCGCCGAGCAGTTCGGGCTCGAGAGCATCCTCGGCGCCTTCATGGCCGGGGCGGTCGTGGGGCTGATCGACCGCGGCTCGACGACCCATCCGCAGTTCCGGACCAAGCTGGAGGCCGTCGGTTACGGGTTCCTGGTCCCCGTGTTCTTCGTCTCGAGCGGGCTGCGCCTGGACGTCGCCGGCCTCGTGGACAGCCCGGCCGCGCTGGCCCGCGTCCCGGCGTTCGTCTGCGTGCTGCTGCTGGTCCGCGGCGTGCCGGCCCTGCTGTCGTTGTCGGTCTTCGGTGCCCGGCGTACGGCTGCGGTCGCGTTGCTGCAGGCGACCTCGCTCCCGTTCATCGTCACGGCGACGCAGATCGGCGTGGTGACCGGCAGGCTCGACCAGGTCAATGCCGCGGCCCTCGTCTGTGCAGGCCTGGTCTCCGTGCTCGTGTTTCCGCTCGGCGCGACGACGCTGGGCGTGCGCGACCCCGGCCCGGATCGCGAGGGCGACCCGGTAGCCTGAGCCGGCCATGCTCGAGAGATTCCGCCAGTTCTGGACCAACGTCTGGGCGCCGCTGGGCAACCTGTTCCTCCGCTGGGGGATCAGCCCGAACACCGTGACCTTCGTCGGCACCCTCGGCGTCGTAGCGGGTGCGGTGATCTTCTTCCCGCAGGGCCAGCTGTTCGTCGGGGTGCTGGTCATCACCGCGTTCGTCTTCAGCGACATGATCGACGGCTACATGGCGCGCACGTCGGGCCAGGTCACCAAGTTCGGAGCCTTCTGGGACTCCACCCTCGACCGGGTCGGTGACGCCGCGATCTTCGGCGGGCTCGCGATGTACTACGCCGGTCCCGGGGACGACAACTGGTTCGCGGCACTGGCCATCTACTGCCTCAGCATGGGCTCGGTCACCTCCTACGCCCGTGCCCGGGCGGAGTCGCTCGGCATGCAGGCGAAGGTCGGCATCGCCGAGCGCGCCGATCGGCTGGTCTCGATCCTGGTGGTCACGGGCGCCGCCGACCTGGTGAACCGGCTCGGGGTGGGGGAGGACGCGCTCTGGGCGATCCCGGTCACGCTCGGCGCCCTGGCGCTGGCCAGCACGGTGACCGTGGTCCAGCGGGTCCTGGTGGTCCGCGACCAGGCGCGCGCGATCGCCGAAGAAGCCGACGGCAACGCCTGATCGGTGGCAGGCCCCAGGGGAAATCGGGTGGCTCCCCGGACGTAGGCTTGGCGTCATGGCACCTGAGCTGAACCAGACCCCCGAGAACGCCTCCGACACCGAGACCACCGGCACCTCCCGCGTGAAGCGCGGCATGGCCGAGATGCTCAAGGGTGGCGTGATCATGGACGTGGTCACCGCCGACCAGGCGAAGATCGCCGAGGACGCCGGCGCGGTCGCGGTGATGGCGCTCGAGCGGGTGCCCGCCGACATCCGCGCGCAGGGCGGGGTGAGCCGGATGAGCGACCCCGACATGATCGACGGGATCATCGAGGCGGTCTCGATCCCGGTGATGGCCAAGGCCCGGATCGGCCACTTCGCCGAGGCCCAGGTGCTGCAGAGCCTCGGCGTGGACTACATCGACGAGTCCGAGGTGCTGACGCCGGCCGACTACGCGAACCACATCGACAAGTGGGGCTTCCGGGTCCCGTTCGTCTGCGGTGCGACGAACCTCGGCGAGGCGCTGCGCCGGATCACCGAGGGTGCCGCGATGATCCGCTCGAAGGGCGAGGCCGGCACCGGTGACGTGTCCAACGCGGTCACCCACATGCGCACCATCCGTGGCGAGATCCGCCGCCTCGGCGCGTTGTCCGAGGACGAGCTGTACGTCGCGGCGAAGGAGCTGCAGGCGCCGTACGACCTGGTCGTCGAGGTCGCGCGCGCGGGCAAGCTGCCCGTCGTGCTCTTCACCGCGGGTGGCATCGCCACCCCGGCGGACGCGGCGATGATGATGCAGCTGGGCGCCGAGGGCGTCTTCGTGGGCTCGGGCATCTTCAAGTCCGGCAACCCGGCGCAGCGCGCCGAGGCCATCGTCAAGGCGACCACCTTCCACGACGACCCGGACGTCGTCGCCAAGGTGTCGCGCGGTCTGGGCGAGGCGATGGTCGGCATCAACGTGGAGGACATCCCGCAGCCGCACCGGCTCGCCGAGCGCGGCTGGTGAACAAGCCCTGACCCCGCAGCCGGAGGCCACGCGCGCCTGGGTGGCCGACCTTGTGCGCTCGGCGCTCTGGCCCGACGACGAGGTGCGCGCCCAGGCGGTCGCGGCGATCGCGGCCGACCATCCCGAGCTGCCCGCCGCCGACACCGCGGAGCGCTGGATGTCCGAGGCGCGCTCGGCCTGGGAGAAAGATGCAGCGAGCTGGCCGGAGGTCACCGACCACGACCGGCTGGTGCGGGCCTTCGCGCTGCTCGAGCAACGCGGGATCGTGGTGCTCCAGGGGATCGCGGACCACTGGGTGGCCCGCGACGAGCTGCGCCGGCGGGCGCCCGAGCCAGCCGGGGTCGCGTGGTTCACGCCCACCGACGTGTGGCACGCCATCGACGCCGGCATGCTCGAGGTGAACCTCTGGCACGCGAGCACCGCCAATGCCGCTCCGGGGGACCCGCTGCTCGCGGAGGCCCTGGACTGCTTCGCCACGGCTGGTATCGACGCGCACTTCGACGAGGGCCGGATCGAGGTCAGAGCGCGCTGGGAGCGGCGTCCGCCCGGCTGATCCGCCCTATGGTCCGAAAGGACTATTTTTCCGGCAAAAGTCCCTAAAATGGACAAAAGCCGTGCAGACTCGGCCTGCTGGGTCGAGGGAGGTCCGGCAGGGGGAGACCGAGGGAGCTGCACCGTCATGACCATTACCACCGAACGCCCACCCACCGAGCCGCGTGAGCGCCGGCGGCGCCCGTCACTGCTGTGGTTCGGCGGAGCCGTCGCGGCCGCCATCCTGGTGCTCGCCGTCAACGGGACGCTCTCGTCCTGGACCACCGCGATCATCGACAACACCAACAACGATGTCGCCGTCACCGGAGCCGTCGCCCTGGTCGAGACCGGGCCCAACGGCACCACGACCTGCGACACGGGCACGTCGAGCGACAACGTCTCGACCTGCTCCTCGATCAACAAGTACGGCGGCACCTCGACGGCGCTGGACCCGGACGGGACCAACACCCGGACTGTGTCGGTGAACCTGAAGAACACCGGCACCGTCGCGGGTGGACTGGTGTTGAGCGCCGATCCGTGTGCGTCCTCGTCCGCCGCCGGCTCGACCGGCGCCGACCCTTCGGGCCACCCTGTCTGCGACAAGGTCACCGTCGCGGTCAGCTGCAGCACTCCGGCGACTCTGAGCACCGGTGCGGCCGCCCTCAGCGACTTCGCAGGTGGTGCGGTCGGGACGCTGGCAGCCGGTGAGGACACCGACTGCGTCTTCACCCTGACGCTGCCGGCGAGCACTCCGTCGTCGTACGCCAGCCAGGTGGCGACGCAGGTCCTCCACTGGACCCTGACGGCGAGCTGACCATGGCCGGCCACCGCTCGACGAAGCCGGCCAGGCGACGTCGGGGGATCCCCCTGCTCTGGAGCGCGGGCGCCGTCGCGGCGCTGCTGATGGTCCTGAGCACCAGCGGAACCCTCTCGTCCTGGACCAGTGCTGTCCTCACCAACGACTCCAACACCGTGGCGACCGCCTCTGCGGTCATCCTCAAGGAGGTCGGCTCCTCGGCCACCTGCCTGTCCAGCAGCGGCACGGGCAACTCCTTCACCTGCAGCACGGTCAACAAGTACGGCGGCACCGCGTCGCCGCTCAACCCCGGCGGCAGCCAGGTCACCGACATCGTGTTCACCAACGCCGGCGCCTCTGCGGCCTCGACCTTCGTGCTGACCACCGGTGCCTGCTCGCAGAACCCGGTCGCAGGTTCGGGCACGCCCGCTGCGGCGAACATCTGCACCAACGGCGACCTGACGGTGGCGATCTCGTGCTCCAACGGATCGTCGTACGCCTCGGGCAGCGCCTGGGTCGACCTGGTCCGGACGGCGGTCGCTCCGTCGAGCATCGGCGCGACGCTCACCCACACGGCGGCCCTTGCCGCTGGGTCGTCGTTCACCTGCCGGTTCACGGTCGCCCTCGCGGCAGCCGCGAGCGTGCTGGACCAGGGCATCACGGCCAGCCAGCCGCTGACCTGGACGCTGAACCAGTAGTCGGCGGTGAAGCACCCGGGTCCTCGTCGCGCAGCAGCCGGCCGCCTGGTCGCGCTGCTGGCGACGGGCGCCCTCGTGCTGGTCTGGTCGGGGACGAGCGGCACCCAGTCGTCCTGGACGTCGGCGCAGGTGGCGAACTCGGCAAACTCGGCGCTTGCGAGCACCCTGAGCTTCGCGCACGCCTACCCGTCGGGCGCGAGCAGCTGCTCACTGACGGGGCCGGCCAGCACGACCACGTGCACCGGGACGATCTGGGCCACGAGCGCGGCCAGCACGTCGGTGGCCACGAAGAGCGACACGATCACCGACAGCAGCGGGGCGCCGACCGGGACGGCGATGTACTCGCAGGGAGAGGTCGTCAGCTGTCGTCCCGTCCAGCTCGCCAATGCCAAGACGGCGACCGACCCCCTGCTCCCGCGCTACGCGACGACGTTCCGGCAGACAGATCCCTGGGGCACCACGAGCGCGGTGAGCCTGAGCGGCGGAACTGCCTACGCCGGGGAGGTCGTGCAGACGAACACCGGGACCGTGCTGGGAAGCAACTTCTCGATCGGCGTCTGGTTCAAGGTGGCCAGCGGCTACGCGACGGGCGGCGCCCTGATCGGCCTCGACGTGAGCGCCAACAGCACCGCTTCGATCGCGGGTGACCCGCAGGTCTGGATGGACCCGACCGGGCACATCCGCTTCCGGGTCGCTGCGACCACCCCGATGTCGGGCGTCTCGACGAGCACGTACGCCGACGGCGGCTGGCACCTGGCGACGCTCACGATCTCCTCGGCGGTCGTCTCGACCTCGACCCTCTACGTCGACAGCACGAGCGTCGCGAGCTCGGGTGGGATCGCCCTGCTGACCGGCAACACCGGCTACTGGCACGTCGGCTGGGGCGACTTCACCTCGATCGCCAACGCCCCGACGACCCCCGGCCTCACCGGGTCGCTGTCCGGCGCCTTCGTCACCGCCAACGCCCTTACCGGCGCGCAGGTGACCGCCCTTCGCTCGTCCGCGTCGGCGTCGGCGTACCAGACGACGACGACCGGCTACACCGGCGCGAAGCACGTGTGGATGCTCGGGGACTCGGGGATCACGACGTTCGCCACGAGCATCTCCTGGGTGACCGGCGGAGACCCGTGCACGATGGTCACGCTGGCCTGGACCCTGGGTGGATCGAGCGTCTTCGCCACCACGACACTCAGGGCCCTCGTGACCTCTGCCTGGCTACCCGTCACGCCGGTCGCGGCGCCGACGCCCGGCAACACGCAGGCCTCGGTCACCAGCTTCGCGAGGGTGGCCTCCGGGTACGACGCGGACGTTGCCGGCCTGCACCTCTACGCGCCGCTGGCCTACCGGGTCGGACTCGTCTCGCCGCCCTCGAGCGGCTGGAGCCTGACCTTCACCTGGTCGGGCGACCCGAGCGGGGTGTTCCTGGCATGACGGTCGTCCTCGAGGCTCGCCCCCTTCGCGTCGGCCGGCCGGTCCCGGCCCGGATCATCTCGACCCTCGCCCTCGTGGTGGCCTTCGGCTTCCTGACCTTCGGTGCGGCATGGCGCATCGACGGGGGCACCTGGGAGCGCGTCGAGACACCGTCCATGGGAACGGTCGCGCCGGTCGGCACCTTGCTGTGGGTCAAGCCGGTGGACTTCGACAGCCTGAGGCCCGGGGACTTCATCTCGTTCCGCCCGCCCGGTTCGACCGGTCAGACCTACAGCCACCGAGTGCTGGCGCGGCAGGCTGACGGGCGGATCACCACAAAGGGCGTGCTGAGCTCGCCCGACCCGTGGGTCCTGAGCGAGGAGGACGTGGTCGGCTCCGTCCGGATGCGCTGGCCGGGAGTCGGCTGGCTGGTCGAGGCTGCGCCGGTCGGGATCGCCGCCGGGTTCCTGGTGATGCTGGTCGCGCAGCTCGCCCGCCCGCGGTGGAGGGCTCCGCTCGTGGTGGTGGTCATCGCCGTCGCCCTGAGCGCGATCATCGCCTGGTACCGGCCGCTGGTGAACGCCGAGCAGCTCGCCTTCGCGCCCACCCCTGGGGGTGGCGCGGACGCGACGTACGTCGGCACCGGGCTGCTCCCGATCCGGCTCACCGCCCATGACGGACCGAGCGTGGTGATGCGGGCCGGTCAGGTCGGCACCGTGCACGTGGGCACTGCCGACGAGGCCGGCAAGCTCCGGCTCACGCTGGCGCCTGCGGTCCCGCTGTGGTGGTGGGCCGTCCTGGTGGGCGCGTGCTTCGTCCCGGCTGCCGGAGCCGCGTCCTCGTCCTCGGGTCGTCGGCCGGCTCCCGGGGTTTCGCCCCCGCCGGGCAGACGGGGCAACCGCGGCCGTTGCGACCACGCCGCATAATCGCTAGCGCGTCGATGCGCAGCGCAATTGCACGAATGTCGCTTTCGCCCATCTTTCGGCCTAGACCGTCTGGAACTGAACGGTCGAGGATCCATAGCCCGCACGGGTCATATCGGGTCTCTGTGGCGAAGCGGGCGAAATGCGCGTCGTTAGGTGGTGGTCGCAAGTTCATCGACCCCTCTCCAGGAGGAACCACCATGAAGAAGACCACCAAGGGCGCGCTCGCCGCAGCCGCCGCCGGCACCCTGCTCGTCGGCGGCGCGGGCACCCTCGCGTTCTGGACCGACGCCACCGACGTCTCTGGCGGCACGTTCACCAGCGGCCACCTGAAGCTCACGGACAGCACCTGCACGTCGGCCGACTGGACCATCGACACCAGCGACGCCGTCGTGGACGCGAACACACGGATCGTGCCCGGCGACACGCTGACCAAGGTCTGCACGTTCAAGATCAACGCCGCGGGCGACCACATCAAGGTCAACCTCAGCACCGCGACGCCCGACTGGAATGCAGCCTCGAGCAGCGCTCTGACCGACGAGCTGACTGTTGGCGCCACGTTCAAGCAGGGCACCACCGTGCTTGCTGACGGAGACGAGGTCACCCCGAACGCGACGATCACCGCGACCATCACCGTCGACTTCCCGGGTGACGACGCCACGAACGGTTCCAACAGCCTGACCGGACTCAGCGCGGTCCTCGACGGCATCACGCTGACGGCTTCGCAGAGCCACAACGCCTGAGCTGACTGGGACTGAGGAGCGATTTCGATGAGCCTGCGCAATCTGCGCACCGTGGCCGGCAGGGCACTCGCCCTGCTGGCCGCGGGGCTCGTCGTGCTCGTCCTGGCCCTCGTCGTGGTGATCCCCAGGCTGGGCGGCGCCACGGCGTACACCGTGCTCACCGGCTCGATGCGACCCTCGATGCCACCCGGGACCCTCGTGGTCGTCAAGGCGGTCAAGCCCGAGCAGATCGCGGTGCGCGACGTCGTCACGTACCAGATCCGCTCCGGAGACCCGACGGTCGCCACGCACCGCGTGGTCGCAGTGGGAGTCAACATGAAGGGCGAGTACCGGTTCACGATGAAGGGCGACGCCAACACGGTCGACGATCCGTCGGTCGTCCGCCCGGAGCAGATCCGCGGCAAGCGCTGGTACTCGATCCGCTACCTCGCCTGGCCCACTCTCAAGGTCGGCGGGCACGTGCGACAGCTCGTGGTGTTCGGCGCAGTGGCCGTGCTCATCGGCTATGCGCTGATGTCCTTCGCTGGTGCCCTCCGTGACCGGCGCCGGACGCGAAGCGGTTTGGCCGACGTCGCGGTCGACGAGCGCGAGAGGGCAGAGGTGGCGTCATGAAGCTCCACGCCCTGATCGCGGCCGCACTGCTGACCGTCATGGCCGCGCTCGGCCTCGCCGCGCCGGCGTCCGCAGCCGGCAACCAGCTGCAGGTCAGTGCGGACGGTGTGACCTGGGGAGCCAGTCTGCCGACGCCCCTCTTCAGCCCTTCGTCCCGCTGGATCCCCGGCGACTCGGAGACGCGGTCGTTCTACGTCCGCAACCACACCGGACAGGACGCGGTCCTCGACGTGATCATGCTGCCGGCTCAGTTCGGCGACCTGATGACGAGCGGTGCCCTCACCGTGTCGGCGCAGGTCGACGGCGGCACCTGGGTGAGCGCGACCTCCGCCGACAACTCGCACTTCCTCATCACCAACGCCTCCGTGCCCGGCAAGGCCGTCCGGAAGATCAACGTGCGGATCGCCTTCGCCGCCAGTGCCGGCAACGCGACCCAGGACCGCGAGGTCGGGCTGGCCTTCGACGTGAGCCTGACGCAGGGCCGCGCGATCGTCCTGGCGCCACACGCGGGCAACGGCGGCCCGAAGCACCACCCGGGCTCGCTGCCCAACACCGGCAACGACGTCTCGCCGTCGACCATCGCCCTCGCTGCACTCATGTGCCTGCTCGGAGCAGCCCTGGCCCTGGTCGGCCAGCGCACCTCGAACCACAAGAAGAAGGAAGACTCCCATGCGTAAGCCTCATCTGCTCGCACACCTGCGCAGCACCCGCGTCCGCGCAGCGCTCGGGCTCGGCGTCGTGGTCGCCCTGGGGACGACCGGCACCTTCGCCTTCTGGACCGACAGCGTCGCCGTGTCGGGCACGACGTTCACCTCCGGACGCCTCGACCTGCAGGTCGACAACGCCGACTCCGTCGCCAACGCGTCCGGCACGCTGTCCATGACCAACATGGCTCCGGGCTCGACGTCGGCGCAGATCCTCACGGTGAAGAACAACGGCAACATCCCGCTGAAGTGGACGCTCGCCGGACTGCTGACGGGCGGCGCCGACGACGCCGCGTTCAGCTCCGCCGCGGCAATCAGCCTCACGATCAGGACCGGCGCCACGGTGAGCGGCTCCGGGAACACGGCGACGTGCTCGGGCGGCACCGTGCTGGCCGGCCCGTCGACGCTGACGACCACGAGTGCCGCGCTCGTCGCCACGCCGCAGCCGACGACTGCGGGCAGCGGGTTGGGCGCAGCGGCCACCGTGCCCCTGTGCTTCCAGGTGACGTTCAGCGCCGCCGCCCCGACGACGCTGCAGTCCAAGACGACGAAGGCCACCTTCACGTTCAGTGGGACCTCCGACCTCTCATGACCACAGCTCGCATCGTCCGCCTCTCGCGCGAGGTCCTACTGACCTCGGCGGCGATCCTCGGCGTCCTCGGACTCGTGCTCGTCGTCGCCGGTGCCGCGTTCGGTGTACGTCCGTTGATGTTCCGGTCCGGATCGATGGCACCGACGATCGACACCGGCGACCTCTCGATGTCGCGCACCGTCGGTGCGGCGGACCTCCATCGCGGCGACATCGTCTCGGTGGTCGCCGCCGACGGACAGCGCGTCACCCACCGCGTGGTCACGAACACGGCCATCGACGGGCACTGGGAGCTCACCCTCAAGGGCGATGCCAACCACGTGGTCGACCAGCAGGTCTACGACGTGACGAAGGCGCAGAAGGTGATGTTCACACTCCCGAAGGCCGGCTACGTGGTCGACTGGTTCTCCCGCGCTCCGGGCGTCTACCTCGTTGCCGCGTACGTCGGCCTCCTCCTGATGCTGATCGGTCGCCGCAGCCCACGATCGGGCCATCGCGACAGCGGCGAGGAGCCGGCCGCAAAGCGGGATCCTCCGGCAGGCCCGCCCGATGCCGAGCCGACTGGCGGCCGACATGCGAAGACCGGGATCGTCGCCGCGACCGTGCTCGGTCTCGTGCTGACGGGTGTCGCCGGCTGGACGCTGCCGACCTGGGCAGCCTGGACGGACAGCGCAGCCGTGAACGGCACGACGTTCACAGCCGCAGCCAGTTTCGGGACACCTCCCAACGCACCGCACATCGCCACGTGCACCGTGGGCAACGGCAACAGCGACCCGACGAGCATCACGTGGACCACGAACCCGGTCGGTGCCAACCCGACCACCTTCGAGGTGCGTTACACCGCCGGCGCCAACCCGACGGAGCCGTTCGCCGGCACGCTGCGGAGCGCCGCGCTCGCCGGCGCGGTGAACAACACCTCGGGCAGCTTCTTCATCGTTGCCATCGGGCCCGGTGGTACCTCATCGGCGTCCAACCTGGCCACGTATTCCGGGAACGGCGGCCAGCGCAAGTGCGTGGTCGCTCCGTGAGGAGCGACCGCGTCACCCCGTAGAATTGCGGAGTGAACCCGACCATCGGCGTCTTCGCCCTCCAGGGCGACGTGCGTGAGCACCTGCGCACGCTGAGCGCCCTCGGCGTCCGGGCGATCCCGGTACGCCGGCCGGCCGAGCTCGAGGCCTGCGACGGGCTGGTGCTCCCCGGCGGGGAGAGCACCACGATGTACAAGCTCGCGCGGACGTTCGAGCTGTTCGAGCCGCTGCAGAAGCGGATCCGCGGCGGGATGCCGACGTTCGGCACGTGCGCCGGGATGATCATGCTCGCCGAGCGGATCGAGGGCGGCACCGCCGATCAGGAGACGCTCGGTGGGCTCGACATCACCGTGAGGCGCAACGCGTTCGGCCGCCAGGTCGACTCCTTCGAGGGTGACCTCGACTTCGCCGGCCTCGACGATCCGGTGCACGCCGTGTTCATCCGGGCTCCCTGGGTCGAGCATGCCGGCGCGGACGTCGAGGTGCTCGCGCGTGTCGGTGGCGGCGAGGCCGCCGGTAGGATCGTCGCGGTCCGGCAGGGCGCCTTGATGGCGACGGCCTTCCATCCGGAGGTGGATGGCGACGGCCGGATCCACCAGTTGTTCGTCGATATGGTTTCGACAGGCTCAACCACCGGGAGAGCAGGCTCAACCACCGGGGAACCAGGCCCCGGCACCGAGGCTCCGTAGGAAGGAACCCATGTCCGGCCACTCCAAGTGGGCGACCACCAAGCACAAGAAGGCGGTCGTCGACGCCAAGCGCAGCAAGATGAACACCAAGCTGATCAAGAACATCGAGGTCGCGGCCCGGATGGGTGGCGGTGACCCGGCCGGCAATCCCACGCTCTTCGACGCGATCCAGAAGGCCAAGAAGTCGTCGGTCACCAAGGACAACATCGATCGCGCGGTCAAGCGCGGCTCCGGCGCCGAGGCGGGCGGCGCGGACTACATCACGATCATGTACGAGGGCTACGGTCCCAACGGCGTCGCGATCCTGATCGAGTGCCTGACCGACAACAAGAACCGCGCCGCGATGGAGGTGCGTACGGCGATGAACCGCAACGGCGGCTCGCTCGCCGATCCGGGCTCGGTCGCCTACCTCTTCCAGCGCAAGGGTGTCGTGCTGGTCCCGCTCGAGCAGGACGCACGCAAGGTCACCGAGGACGACGTGCTCGAGGCCGCCCTCGACGCGGGTGCCGAGGAGGTCAACGACCTCGGCGACGCCTTCGAGGTGATCAGCGAGGCGACCGACCTGGTCGCCGTACGGTCCGCGCTCCAGGAGGCCGGGCTGGACTACGACTCGGCCGAGGCCTCGTTCGTGCCCTCGATGCAGGTCGGGATCGACGACCCCAAGGCAGCCGGTTCCGTGCTGCGCCTGGTGGACGCGCTCGAGGACCTCGACGACGTGCAGAACGTCTTCGCGAACTTCGACGTCCCCGACGAGGTCATCGAGGCCATCGAGGCCTGACCGGCTACGGCAGCGGCTCGTCCGGAGCCAGGAGTCCCAGTCGGGTGATGGCCGGGCCGAGCATCTCCCCGGCGTTGCCGCCGGGGCTCCCTGCGGGGACGCCGGTACGCCGCTGCTCGTCGGTGCGCTCGCGCATCGCCGGCACCTCGTCGAACGAGCGGCGCAGCATCTCGAGGGCGACGTCGCGCTCCCCGCGCGAGACCGCCCACTCGACCAGGTGGCGCAGGCTGTTGCGGCGCTCCTGTGCCGGGATGTCGGCCAGAGCACGTGCCGGCGTCTCGAACCAGTCCAGCCGGGGGAGTGCTTCGTCGACGATGAAGGACGGGACCTCGGACAGCGGCCGATGCCGCTCCAACGGTCCGTAGAGCTGGATGCCGGGGCCGAGCCTGCCGTACGTGGTGAGGACGTCGCCGGTGCGCCCTGTGAGCTGCGGGTGGTCGGCGCGCCAGGCACCCAGGGCCTTGTCGTGCACGCTGAGGTTCATGCTGCACCAGACCCCGATGCCACGACGGCTCCGCGTCGATGACTGGAACGACAGGTGGAGCTGCGTCGTACCGCGGCTGCGGCGGAGCAGGTTGCGCGAGCGGACCAGCTGCACATCGGGGACGACGTCGGCGAGGTACTCCAGCGCGCGCCGGAGCGCGTCGCGCGGTGCGTCTGTCGGCGCGAATTTCGGAAGGGACGCCACGGTGTCAGAGCCAGTGGTTGTCGTGACGCAGGTAGAACGCCGCCTTCTCGTCCTCGGTCATGTCCTTGGTGCCGCCGGCGAACAACGTCTCGAAGTACTCCTCGCGGGGGGCGCCGGGGGTGAACAGCAGCAGCATCGAGGCCGGCTCGCCGGAGTCGTTGCGGAAGCCGTGGATGCCGCCCGGCGGGACATGCACGAAGTCGCCGGCGCCGGTCGGCACCCAGCGCGAGCCGTCGTAGATGGAGACCGTGCCGGAAAGCACGTAGAACGACTCGGAGATGGTGCGGTGGAAGTGCGGGTCGGGTCCGCTCACGTGGCTCCCGAAGTTCCAGCGGTACAGGCCGAACCCGCCGGACGTCGAGGCGCTCGTGGCCAGGTAGTCGACCGTGTTGCCCGGGGGAGAGCCCAGGTCGGGCGGCGTGTCCTGCGGTCGGTACGTCGCGGTGACCTCGCCCGCACCCTGGTGGACGGCGGCCGGGTAGGACGTCGGATGTGACATGCGGCCATGCTGGCACCCGCCGGGGCAGTGCTCCTGCGAATATCTGCCCGGCGAGTCGATGCGACGGACGGCGGCCGGCCGGGATAGCGTCGTACGAACATACGTTCGTGTCCCGACGGGGCCTGACCCACGGAGGATCGTTCCATGCGCGTGCTCGGCGTCGACCCGGGACTCACCCGCTGCGGGGTGGGCGTGGTCGAGGGCAGCATCGGCCGGCCGCTCACGATGGTCGACGTGGGCGTCGTACGCACCACCACCGACCTGCCGATCGAGGAGCGACTGCTGCAGATCGTGCGCGCGCTCGACGCGTGGATCGACGCCACCGCGCCAGATGCGATCGCCGTCGAGCGGGTGTTCTCGCAGGCCAACGTGAAGACCGTGATGGGCACCGCGCAGGTCAGCGGCCTGGCCCTGGTGGCGGCCGCGGCTCGCGGGATCCCCGTCACGATGCACACCCCGAGCGAGGTCAAGGCGGCGGTGACCGGGAGCGGCCGGGCCGACAAGGCGCAGGTGGGCGCGATGGTCACCCGCTTGCTGCGGCTCAGCGAGATGCCCAAGCCGGCCGACGCAGCCGATGCCCTGGCGCTGGCGATCTGCCACGTCTGGCGCGGTGCCGCGACCAACCGGATCCAGGCGGCCGTGGCTGCCCAGGCAGCAGCAGGACGAGCACGGTGATCGCGTTCGTGCGGGGCACGGTGGCGTCGCTCGGGCTCAACTCGGCGGTGCTCGAGGTCGGTGGAGTGGGTCTGGAGATCCAGTGCACTCCGAACACGCTGGCCGAGCTGAGACGAGGCACCGAGGCCACGCTGCCGACGAGCATGGTCGTGCGCGAGGACTCACTGACGCTGTTCGGGTTCGCCGACGACGACGAGAAGCAGATGTTCGAGCTGGTGCAGACCGCGAGCGGCGTGGGGCCCAAGCTGGCCCAGGCGATGCTCGCGGTGCACTCGCCCGAGGCGATCCGCCGGGCGGTCGCCTCCGACGACGTCAGGACGCTGACCTCGGTCCCCGGCATCGGGCAGAAGGGCGCGCAGCGGATCATCCTCGAGCTCCGCGACCGGATCGGGGCACCCGGCTCGAGCAGCCAGGGCGTGCCCGCCGGCCCGTCGACCGACAGTGCCTGGCAGGCGCAGGTGCACGGCGGCCTGGTGGGCCTGGGCTGGTCGGGCAAGGAGGCCGACAAGGCCGTCGCCGAGGTCGCTCCGGAAGCCGAGCAGATGGCACAACGGGACGGCGCCCCCGACGTCGCGCGGCTGCTGCGCCTCGCCCTCCAGACCTTGAGCAAGGCCTGAGCCGATGGCCGACGACCTTCGCCACGACCCGCCGCACCACGACTCCGCCCTCGACGACGCGGAGCTCGCCTACCTCGAGCGGCGCACCGAGTCGCTGACCGAGCTCGGCGCCGACCCCGACGAGCGTGCCGTGGAGGCTGCGCTGCGGCCCCGTTCGCTCGACGAGGTGATCGGCCAGCAGCGTGTCCGCGAGCAGCTCTCGCTCGTCCTCGAGGCGGCGCGGGCGCGGGGCCGGACCTCCGACCACGTGCTGCTCTCCGGACCGCCCGGGCTCGGCAAGACCACCCTCGCGATGATCATCGCCGCCGAGATGTCCAGCCCGCTGCGACTCACGTCGGGCCCGGCGATCACCCACGCCGGCGACCTGGCCGCGATCCTCTCCGGCCTCAACGACGGCGACGTGCTGTTCGTCGACGAGATCCACCGGATGTCCCGGCCCGCCGAGGAGATGCTCTACCTCGCGATGGAGGACTTCCGCGTCGACGTGGTGATCGGCAAGGGCCCCGGCGCCACCGCCATCCCGCTGGAGATCCCCCCGTTCACGCTCGTCGGCGCGACCACGCGCGCCGGGCTGCTGCCGGGTCCTCTGCGCGACCGGTTCGGCTTCACCGCCCACCTGGAGTTCTACGAGCCCGAGGAGCTTGACCAGATCGTGCGGCGCTCGGCCGGCCTGCTCGACGTACAGGCCCGGCCGGATGGCACCGCGGAGATCGCGTCGCGGTCCCGCGGCACCCCGCGGATCGCCAACCGGCTGCTGCGCCGGGTCCGCGACTACGCGCAGGTCCGCGGTGACGGCGTCGTGACGCTCGAGACAGCCCGCCGGGCCCTCGACCTCTTCGAGGTCGACGAGTCCGGCCTCGACCGGCTCGACCGCGCGGTGCTGTCCGCGCTCTGCACCCGCTTCGGCGGTGGGCCGGTCGGCATCAGCACGCTCGCCGTCGCCGTCGGCGAGGAGCGCGAGACCGTGGAGGAGGTCGCCGAGCCGTTCCTGGTCCGATCCGGCCTGCTCGCCCGTACGCCGCGCGGACGGGTCGCGACGCCGGCCGCCTGGGCGCACCTGGGCCTCACCGCTCCCGCGGGGGCGCCCTTCGGTGCCGACGAGGCGCTCTTCGACACCGATTGAGCACTGCCGCGGGCGGGGCAGGGCCCCGCCCGGTCTGCTCCCACGGTCCCCGGCCGTTACACTTCACCGGCGGTGGCGTGCCTGCCTGTTTGTGGCGTGCACCACTTCCGACCCCCGTACCCGAACCGAGAGTCCTCCCTGTGTCGTCCGAGCTGCAGCTGCTGGTGATCGTCCTCGCCCTCCTGGGGTTCTGGGCGATCGTGATGCGTCCGGCCCGGGTGCAGCAGCGCCAGGTTGCCCGCCTGCAGGCAGAGCTGGCCGTGGGTGACGAGGTGATCATCTCGGCAGGCGTCTTCGGCACCGTGACGGCGCTCGAGGGCGACCGGGTGAGGCTGGAGATCGCCCCCGGAGTAGTGGTCACCGCGGCCCGCCAGGTCGTCGTACGACGCGCGACCGACGCAAGCCAGGACGTCGCTGCCGACCAGGCGGCCGACGCACCCGACCGTATGACCGAAGAAGACTGAGGAGACGCAGGACCGTGGCCAAGAAGACGTCCCGCCCGGGACGCACCCTGTTGATCTTCTTCATCGCCGTGGCGGTGCTCTACGGGCTCGCCGCGCTCGGCGGCACCGCGAAGCCGCGTCTGGGCCTCGACCTGGAGGGCGGCACCCGGATCACGCTGACCGCCGTCTCGGGAGCGAGCCAGACCAAGCTGTCGCAGGCGCGCAACATCATCGACCAGCGGGTCAACGGAAACGGTGTCAGCGAGTCCAGCGTCACGGTGCAGGGCAACAAGAACATCGTCGTGGAGATCCCGGGCAAGAACCGGAAGAGCCTCGTCGACGCGGTGAAGCGCACCGCCCAGCTCCGCTTCCGGATTCTCGCGGCCGGGCCGGCGCCCGGCCGGCCGGCGACCACGACCCCCTCCGCGAGCCCGACCGGGTCGCCGACGGGCACGCCCACCGGGACGGCGAGCCCCTCCGCGCCGACGACGGCCGGCACGGCGACGCCGAAGCCGCGCGTCGGGCCGCACTACGCCAAGAAGACGCCGACTCCCAGCCCGACCCCGACGGGGACGGCGACCCCGACGCTTCCGACCGCGACGCCGACTGCTCCCGCGACGACCGCGAAGGGCGCCTCGGTCGACGACCCGATCGCGTGGGCGCAGGATCCCGGCGACGAGTGGACGGCGAAGTTCGCGGCATACACCTGCCCGCCCGCCAGCGCCTCGACCACCGTCGTCGACGACCCCAAGACGCCGCTCATCACCTGCGACGACAAGGGTGCGAAGTTCCTGCTCTCCAAGCCGATCATCGAGGGCACCCAGCTCAAGAGCGCCGGCTACGGCATCCCCCAGTCGAGCACCGCCTGGGCCGTCCAGCTGTCGTTCAAGAGCAGCGCCCGCAAGGCCTTCGGCGACGCGACCCGCGCGCTCTACAACAACGGCGGTCAGTTCGCGATCGTGCTCGACGGCCAGGTGATCTCCTACGCCGGGGTCAACAGCCCGATCCTCGACGGCAACGCCGAGATCACCGGCTCGTTCAGTGAGTCCGAGGCGCGGTCCCTGGCCACCTCGCTCAAGTACGGCGCGCTGCCGGTCCGGTTCGCCGACGACCCGAGCGTCGAGGTGATCGGCCCCTCGTTGGCGGGCAGCCAGCTCTCCGCGGGCATCGTCGCCGGCATCATCGGCCTCGCGATCGTGATGATCTACTGCCTGCTCTACTACCGCGGTCTGGGGCTGGTGGTGATCGCCTCCCTGGTGGTGGCCGGCCTGATCACCTACGCCACGGTGCTCGTGCTGGCGAAGGCGGCCGGCTTCACGCTGACGCTGCCCGGCATCGCGGGCCTCATCGTGGCCGTGGGCATCACGGCGGACTCGTTCATCGTCTACTTCGAGCGGATCCGTGACGAGATGCGCGCAGGCAAGTCGATGCGGGTCGCGGTCGAGGCGGGCTGGGTCCGCGCGCGGAACACCTGCCTGGCAGCGGACACCGTGTCGTTCCTCGCCGCGGTCGTGCTCTACATCTTCGCGATCGGCGTCGTGCGCGGGTTCGCGTTCGCACTGGGCATCAGCACGGTGATCGACGTGGTCGTCTTCTTCTTCTTCACCAAGCCGATGGTCACGCTGCTCGCCAGGCGCCAGTTCTTCAGCTCCGGCTCCCGCTACTCCGGCCTGTCGCCGGAGACCCTCGGGATCGACGAGCCAGGGCACCGACAGCCGCAGCTCACCGGAGGGGCAGCCTGATGGGCCGCTACAGCAGGCTGGGCAACGCGCTCTACGAGGGTGACGTCTCGATCGACTTCGTCGGGCGGCGGTGGCTCTGGTACGCCATCTCCGGGGTGATCGTCCTCGCCGCGGCGAGTGGGCTCTTCTTCAAGGGCCTGAACCTCGGCATCGAGTTCGAGGGCGGCGTGGAGTACACGATCTCGGTCCCGCACTCGGCGGTCACCCAGGCCAACGCCGACAAGGTGCGCGAGGCGATCGCCGGCACGGGCTTCCCCGAGGCGAAGTCGCCGACGGTGACCACCTCGGGCACCACCGCCATCCGGGCGGAGACCGAGGAGATGTCCAGCGACGACACCGACAAGGTCATCGCCGCGATCCAGAAGGTCCCGGGACTCAGCAAGGCAGAGATCAACACCGACGAGGTCGGCGCCAGCTGGGGCTCCCAGGTCAGGGACCGCGCGATCACCGGCCTGATCGTCTTCCTGATCTTCGTGATGCTGTTCATCTGGGCTTACTTCCGTGAGTGGAAGATGTCGGTGGGCGGCATGGTCGCGCTCGCCCACGACCTGATCATCACGGTCGGCGTCTACGCCCTCTCCGGGTTCGAGGTGACCCCGGCGACGGTGACCGGCGTGCTGACGATCCTCGGCTTCTCGCTCTACGACACCGTCGTGGTCTTCGACAAGGTGCGCGAGAACACCAAGGACGTCCGGCAGAGCCGCAAGACGTACGCCGAGCTGGCCAACCTCGCGGTCAACCAGACGCTCGTCCGGTCGATCAACACCTCGATCGTCGCGCTGCTGCCGGTCGGCGCCCTGCTCTACGTCGGCATCTTCCAGCTCGGCTCCGGTGCGCTGAAGGACCTCGCGCTGGCCCTGTTCGTCGGCATGGCTGCAGGCGCCTACTCCTCGATCTTCATCGCGACGCCCCTCGTGGCGCAGCTGAAGTCGCGCGAGAAGGCAATCAGCGAGCAGGACTCCCGTGCGCGTGCCCGCGCCAAGCGCGACGCCGACCGCTACGCGAACGTGCCGTCGTTCACCGAGGACATGCCGATCGTCGAGCCGCCCGGCGGTGTCCGCAGCGACGCCGGCGACCCGGACGCACCCGCGGCCCCGCGCACGCCCTTCCGGGCGCCCCGGTCCGGGGGCGAGGCCAGCGGCTCCGGGCGGGTGGTCCCGAACCCCAAGTCGCCGGTGCGCGAGTCGGGCTCCGCGAAGCGCAGCCAGCCGTCACGGCAGCCGCGGTCCAAGCGCGGGAAGTGACCCGATGACGTCGTCGGGCGACCGGCTCGGATCGATGATCGACCGCCTGGTCCGCGACATCCCCGACTTCCCGAAGCCCGGAGTGGTGTTCAAGGACATCACCCCGCTGCTCGACGACCACCAGGGGTTCACGGCGGTGGTCCAGGCGCTCGCCGACGCCGGCCGCGACGCCGCTGGCGCGACGGTGGTCGACAAGGTGATCGGGATGGAGGCTCGCGGCTTCATCCTCGCCGCACCCGTGGCACTGGCGCTCGGCGTCGGCTTCATCCCGGTGCGCAAGCCCGGCAAGCTCCCGGCCGCGACGTACTCGGTCAGCTACACCCTGGAGTACGGCGAGGAGACCCTCGAGATGCACACCGATGCCCTGGCGCCGGGGGAGCGGGTGCTGCTCGTCGACGACGTGCTCGCGACTGGCGGCACGGCGGTCGCGACGGCGCAGCTCGCGGAGAAGTGCGGGGCGACCGTCCACGCAATCTCGGTGCTCATGGAGCTGTCGTTCCTGCACGGCCGGGATGCTCTCGGCGAGCTGCCGCTGACGGCACTGCGGACCATCTGACGATCCACCGTGTCCGTGCACCGGGCCGCCCTAGACTGTCTCAATGGCGGAGGAACCGGTGACCACGCAGCCGGTCCCGACCCTGCCCGAGGACGGGACCGTCGATCCCGTCGCACCGGTCGGACCGAGCGGCGGCCGCGGGGTGCGCGCGCGTCTCGCCCGGATCGGCACCAGCAAGCAGGGCCCGAACCCCGAGCTGGAGCCGCTGTTCCGCGCCGTGCGCGTCAACCACCCGAAGGCCGACCTGGCTCTCCTCGAGCGCGCGTACACCACCGCCGAGCGGATGCACCGCGGCCAGATGCGCAAGAGCGGTGACCCCTACATCACCCATCCGCTCGCGGTGACGACGATCCTCGCCGACATCGGCATGACCGAGCCGACACTCGTGGCTGCGCTGCTGCACGACACGGTCGAGGACACGCCGTACACCCTGGACCAGCTGCGCACCGACTTCGGCGACGAGGTCGCCGTGCTCGTCGACGGTGTCACGAAGCTCGACAAGGTCAAGTACGGCGACTCCGCCCAGTCCGAGACCATCCGCAAGATGATCGTGGCGATGAGCCGCGACATCCGCGTGCTCGTGATCAAGCTGGCCGACCGGCTCCACAACATGCGCACGCTGCGCTACGTCAAGGCCGAGACCCAGGAGCGCAAGTCGCGCGAGACGCTGGAGATCTTCGCGCCGCTGGCCCACCGGCTCGGCATGAACACCATCAAGTGGGAGCTCGAGGACCTCGCGTTCGCCACGCTGCACCCGAAGATCTACGACGAGATCGTCCGGATGGTCGCCGACCGCGCACCGTCGCGCGACCAGTTCATGCGCCAGGTGATCAACGCGGTCGAGGCAGACCTGAAGGTGGCCAAGGTCAAGGCCCGGGTGACCGGCCGCCCGAAGCACTACTACTCGATCTACCAGAAGATGATCCACGGCGGCCGCGACTTCACCGACATCTACGACCTGGTCGGCATCCGGATCCTGGTGGAGAACGACGCCGACTGCTACGCCGTGCTGGGCGTGCTCCACAACCGCTGGAACCCGATCCCGGGCCGGTTCAAGGACTTCGTCGCGATGCCGAAGTTCAACATGTACCAGTCGCTGCACACGACCGTGATCGGCCCGCAGGGCAAGCCCGTCGAGATGCAGATCCGCACCTTCGCGATGCACCGGCGGGCGGAGTACGGCGTCGCCGCGCACTGGAAGTACAAGGAGGACGTCCACGAGGGCCGCGACACCGACAAGTCGCTGACCGACGCGGGACAGGGCGACATGCCGTGGGTCCGGCAGCTGCTCGACTGGCAGAACGAGGTCGAGGACCCGGGCGAGTTCCTGGAGTCGCTGCGCTTCGAGATCAACGCGGCCGAGGTCTACGTGTTCACCCCGCGCGGCGACGTGATCGGGCTGCCGATCGGGTCGACGCCGGTCGACTTCGCCTATGCGATCCACACCGAGGTCGGCCACCACACGATCGGCGCGAGGGTCAACGGCCGGCTGGTGCCGCTGGAGTCGCGGCTCGACCACGGCGACGTGGTCGAGGTGTTCACCTCGAAGTCGCCGAACGCCGGCCCGAGCCGCGACTGGCTGACGTTCGTCAAGTCGCCGCGTGCGCGCAGCAAGATCCGGCACTGGTTCACCAAGGAGCGCCGCGAGGAGGCGATCGAGCAGGGCAAGGACCAGATCGCCAAGCTGATGCGCAAGGAGGGCGTCCCGCTCAAGCGGGTGATGACCCACGAGTCGCTGACCCAGGTCGCCCACGACCTGCGCCTGGCCGACGTGTCCGCGCTGTACGCCGCGGTCGGCGAGGGCAACCTCGGTGCCCAGTCGGTCGTCCGCAAGGTCATCGAGACCTACGGCGGCGAGGAGGGTGCCGCCGAGGACCTCGCCGAGGCGGTCACGATCACACGTCCGCGTCGGCCGGTGAAGTCCGCGGGCGACTCCGGAGTGATCGTGATGGGTGCGTCCGACGTACTCGTGAAGCTGGCGAAGTGCTGCACACCGGTGCCGGGCGACGAGATCCTCGGGTTCGTCACCCGGGGTTCCGGGGTCTCCGTGCACCGCCGCGACTGCACCAACGCGGCGTCGCTGCTCGGCCAGCCCGAGCGCCTGGTCGACGTCGAGTGGGCGCCGACCTCGCAGTCGACCTTCCTCGTGCAGATCATGGTCGAGGCCCTCGACCGTGCCCGGCTGCTCTCCGACATCACCCTGGTCCTCTCCGACCAGCACGTGAACATCCTGTCCGCGTCACTGAGCACCAGCCGCGACCGGGTGGCGAAGAGCAAGTTCACCTTCGAGATGGGCGACCCGAAGCACCTGGGCGCGATCCTCAAGGCGGTGCGCTCGATCGACGGGGTTTTCGACGCCTACCGGGTCACCCACTGAGCAGCCGAAGGCGCGCAGGTGGGTGAGTCGGTAGGGAGTCGAGCGGGCTGAAACGTCCGGGGGAGCGAAGCGGCGGAGGCGTTTGTGCCCGCTCGGCGATCAGGGCGCAGAGCCGGCGATCCAGCAGAACTGCCCGCTGAGCGCGCCTCGTCGCCGCGTTTGTGCCCTCTCGGCGCACTCCGGCGCAGCGTTTCTGCCCTCTCGGCGCACCCCGGCGCAGCGTTTGTGCCCGCTCGCGATCAGCCGAACTCGGCCGCCGTCCTCTCCGCCATCTCCAGGAACGCGCGGCGTGAGGCGAGGTCGGCCTCGAGGTCCTTGACCTTCTTCTCGTTCCCGCCAGCACGCGCCTTCTCGAGGTCACCCTCGAGCTTGGTGATCGCGTCACGCAGCTTGGTCACCATGTCGTCGGCGCGGGCGGACTTCTCCGGGTCGCTCTTGCGCCACTGGTCCTCCTCGAGGCCGCGGATCTCCTGCTCGACCTTGCGGATCCGCGCCTCCAGGGCCTTGATCTGGTCGCGCGGCACCTTCCCCGCGGCGTCCCAGCGCTCGGCGATGTCGCGGAACGCGCGCTTCGCTGCGCCGAGGTCGGTGACCGGGAGGAGCGCCTCGGCCTCCTCCAGGAGCACCTTCTTCTTCTCCGCGTTCGCCGCGAACTCGCGGTCGATCTCGGCGTTCGCCTCGTCGCGCGCCGCGAAGAAGACGTCCTGGGCCCCGCGGAACCGCTTCCACAGCGCGTCGTCGACCTCCTTCGGCGCCGGGCCCGCGGCCTTCCACTCCTGCATGAGGGTGCGGAACCTCGACGCGGTGGCGCCCCAGTCGGTCGAGTCCGCGAGCTCCTCGGCCTCCTTGGCGAGCCGCTCCTTGATGACCCGGGCGCTGTCCCGCTTCTCCGACATCTCGGCGAAGTGGACCTTCCGTGCCCGGGTGTACGTCGTGCGCGCGGTGGAGAACCGGTGCCAGAGCTCGTCGTCGGCGCCCTTCTCGAGCCGCGGCAGCTGCTTCCACTCGGCGAGCAGGTCGCGCAGCCGGTTGGCGCCGTTGCGCCAGTCGCGACCTGCCGCGATCTTCTCCGCCTCGGCGACGATCGCTTCCTTGCGGTCGCGGGCCTCCTCGATCCGGCGGGCGCGGTCCTCACGGCGCTTCTCACGCTGCAGGCCGATCACGGGCTTCAGCGCGTCGAGGCGCCCGGTGAGCGCCTTGATGTCACCGACGCAGTGCGGCTCGACCAGCTGGGCGGAGACCCGGTTGATCGACTCGGTGGCCTCGTCCGGGGCCATCGCACCGCTGCGCACCCGCTGCTCCAGCAGCTGCACCTCGAACGCGAGTGCCTCGTAGCGGCGGGTGAAGAAGGCCAGCGCCTCCTCGGGGGTCCCTTCCGGGTACTGCCCGACGGGGCGTTCCTCGTCGCCCACCCGGACGTAGACGGTGCCGTCCTCGCCGACGCGGCCGAAATCGCCCTCGTTGCCCTGCGCGGTCACGTGTTACCCCTCTGTCGGTGATCGGGGTTCATCGTACGCATGCGGAGCGCCGCTCCCGGGGCCAGTAGGCTGGGCCGCGTTCGCCCCCCAATCCGCTCGCAGGAGACAGATCCGTGCTCATCGCAGGCTTCCCGGCCGGACCCTGGGGCACGAACTGCTACGTCGTGGCCACCGGTCCCGGCGCGGAGTGCGTCGTGATCGATCCGGGCAAGGACGCGGCCGAGGGCGTCGACGAGGTGGTCCGCCAGCACCGCCTCAAGCCGGTCTCCGTGCTGGTCACCCACGGGCACGTCGACCACATGTGGTGCGTCGCCCCCGTGGCGGGCACGTACGACGCGACGGCGTACGTGCATCCGGCCGACCGGCACCTGCTCTCCGACCCGATGGCGGGCATGTCCCGCGAGACGGCCGCGATGATGATCGGCGGCCAGTACTCCTTCGCCGAGCCCGACCGGGTCGAGGAGCTCGCCGACCTGCAGACGATCGAACTGGCCGGGATCGGGTTCACCGTCGACCACACGCCCGGCCACACCCCGGGGTCGATCACCTTCCGCACGCCGTACCCTTCGACAGGCTCCGGGATCGAGGTTCCGGGAGTCTCGGAGGTCATGTTCGCGGGCGACCTCCTCTTCGCCGGATCGATCGGTCGCACCGACCTGCCGGGCGGTGACCACCAGGCGATGATGCGCAGCCTGCGCGACAAGGTGCTCACCCTGCGCGACGACGTGGTGGTGCTGCCCGGACACGGCGAGCAGACCTCGATCGAGCGCGAGCGCGCGACCAACCCGTTCCTGCTCGAGCTGCTCGACGACCAGGGCCCGACCGTCTCGCGCGTCACCCGGGGACTCTGAGGATGAGCAGGCCCACCCCGCTGAGCGGGTTCCCCGAGCTGCTGCCTGCTGCCCGCGTGGTCGAGCGGCAGGTGATCGCGTCGCTGTCGCGGACCTTCGAGCTGCACGGCTTCGCCAACATCGAGACCCGTGCGGTCGAGCCCCTCGACCGGCTCGCCAAGGGCGGCGAGGTCGACAAGGAGATCTACGTGCTGCGCCGGCTCCAGGCGGGGGAGGGCGAGGGCGACGCCGGCCTCGGGCTCCACTTCGACCTGACCGTGCCCTTCGCGCGCTACGTCCTCGAGCACGCCGGGCACCTCGAGTTCCCCTTCCGCCGCTACCAGATCCAGCCCGCCTGGCGCGGCGAACGCCCCCAGGAGGGGCGCTACCGCCAGTTCACCCAGGCTGACGTGGACATCGTGGGCAAGGACTCGCTGCCGTTCCACCACGACGTCGAGGTGATGCGGGTGATGGTCGATGCGCTCGACGCCCTGCCGGTCCCCCCGGTGAGCTTCCAGTTCAACAACCGCAAGCTGATCCAGGGCTTCTACCGGGGCCTCGGACTTCCCGACGTCACCGCCGCGATCCGCGCGATCGACAAGCTCGACAAGCTCCCGGCCGAGTCGGTGGCCGCGCTGCTGGTGAGCGAGGCAGGCGCGACGCCCGACCAGGCGGAGCGTTGCCTCGAGCTCGCGACGATCCGGGTGCCGGACACCAGCTTCGTCGGCGCGGTGCGCGCCCTCGGGGTCCAGGACGACCTGCTCGACGAGGGCTTGGCGGAGCTCGCCGCCGTGGTCGAGGGCTGCTCGGCCGTCGAGCGGGACAAGGTGACCGTCGAGGCCAACCTGCGCATCGCGCGCGGCCTCGACTACTACACCGGCACCGTCGTGGAGATCTTCATGTCCGGCTACGAGCGGCTCAAGTCGGTGGGCGGCGGCGGCAGGTACGACGCGCTGGCCTCCGACGGCCGCTCGACCTACCCGGGCGTCGGCGTGTCCTTCGGGGTCTCCAGGACGCTGATCCCGCTGATGGCCGACGGCGTGCTCGCGGGCAGCCGGCCGGTGCCCAGCGCCGTCCTGGTCGCCGTCGCCGACGAGGAGTCCCGTGCGGCCAGCGAGGTGGTCGCGACCGCCCTGCGTGCGCGCGGCGTGCCGTGCGAGGTCGCGGCCGGCGCCCAGAAGTTCGGCAAGCAGATCCGCTACGCCGAGCGCCGCGGCATCCCGTGGGTGTGGTTCCTGGGTGACCCGCACGAGGTCAAGGACATCCGCTCCGGAAACCAGGTGGAGGCCGACCTGCAGACGTGGCAGCCTCCCGAAGCAGACCTGCACCCCCGGGTGTCGACAGTCTCGAACAGCACGACCACCGAAGAGGAGCAACTCCCGTGATCCGCACCCACGACGCCGGCGCACTGCGCGCCGAGCACGTCGGCCAGAACGTCTCGCTCGCCGGATGGGTGGCCCGGCGACGCGATCACGGGGGAGTGGCCTTCATCGACCTGCGTGAGGCCAGCGGCGTGGTGCAGGTGGTCATCCGCGACGAGGCGGTCGCCCACAACCTGCGAGCGGAGTACTGCCTGCGGATCGTCGGCGACGTGGCGCTCCGTCCCGAGGGCAACGCCAACCCGAACCTCCCCTCCGGTGAGATCGAGGTGATCGCCGCGGACGTCGAGGTGCTCAGCGAGTCGGCGCCGCTGCCGTTCCCGATCGACGACGCGGCCTCCTCGAAGGGCGGCGACGTCAACGAGGAGGTCCGGCTCAAGCACCGCTACCTCGACCTGCGCCGATCCGGGCCCAACGCCGCGCTGCGGCTGCGCAGCAAGGTGAACAAGGCGGCCCGCGACGTGCTCACAGACCACGACTTCGTCGAGGTCGAGACCCCGACGCTGACGCGCTCGACGCCCGAGGGTGCGCGCGACTTCCTGGTCCCTGCCCGGCTCCGGCCGGGCAGCTGGTACGCCCTCCCGCAGAGCCCGCAGCTGTTCAAGCAGCTGCTGATGGTCGCCGGCATGGAGCGCTACTTCCAGATCGCCCGCTGCTACCGCGACGAGGACTTCCGCGCCGACCGGCAGCCCGAGTTCACCCAGCTCGACGTCGAGATGAGCTTCGTCGAGCAGGACGACGTGATCGCGCTGACCGAGG
This sequence comes from Marmoricola sp. URHA0025 HA25, assembly GCF_054059435.1. Classification (NCBI taxonomy): domain Bacteria; kingdom Bacillati; phylum Actinomycetota; class Actinomycetes; order Propionibacteriales; family Nocardioidaceae; genus Marmoricola; species Marmoricola sp. URHA0025 HA25. The sequence goes on along the minus strand of NZ_JBSSCD010000001.1, from coordinate 2,222,076 downwards.
AGATCCTGGTCGCACTGTGGAAGCTGGTCGGGTACGACGTACCGACCCCGCTGCCGCGGATGACCTATGCCGAGTCGATGGCACGCTACGGCTCCGACAAGCCCGACCTGCGGATGGGCCAGGAGCTCGTCGAGTGCACCGACTACTTCAAGGACACCCCGTTCCGCGTCTTCCAGGCGCCCTACGTGGGCGCCGTCGTGATGCCGGGCGGCGGCAGCCAGCCGCGCAAGCAGCTCGACGCCTGGCAGGAGTGGGCCAAGCAGCGAGGTGCCCGCGGGCTCGCCTACGTGCTGGTCGGCGACGACGGCGAGCTCAGTGGCCCGGTCGCGAAGAACATCACCGACGAGGAGAAGGCGGGTCTGGCCGCGCACGTGGGCGCCGCCCCCGGCGACTGCATCTTCTTCGGTGCCGGCGACCCGCGCTCCAGCCGCGCGCTGCTGGGTGCGGCGCGCGTGGAGATCGGGCACCGCTGCGGGCTGATCGACGAGGACGCCTGGAGCTTCCTCTGGGTCGTCGACGCGCCGCTCTTCGAGCCGTCCGCCGAGGCGAAGGCGTCGGGCGACGTCGCGCTCGGCTACAGCGCCTGGACCGCGGTCCACCACGCGTTCACCAGCCCCAAGGACCTCGACGGGTTCGACCAGGACCCCGGCAACGCGCTCGCGTGGGCCTACGACATCGTCTGCAACGGCAACGAGATCGGCGGGGGCTCGATCCGGATCCACCGCGAGGACATCCAGAAGCGGGTCTTCGCCGTCATGGGCATCGGTGAGGCCGAGGCCGAGGAGAAGTTCGGCTTCCTCCTCGAGGCGTTCAAGTACGGCGCACCGCCGCACGGCGGGATCGCGCTGGGCTGGGACCGCATCTGCGCACTGCTCGCGCAGGCGGACTCGATCCGCGACGTGATCGCCTTCCCGAAGAGCGGCGGAGGGTTCGATCCGCTCACCTCGGCGCCCGCGCCCATCACCCCGGAGCAGCGCAAGGAAGCCGGAGTCGATGCCCGTCCGGCGGAGGATGTTGCGCCGAAGGGCTGACCGACCGGCATTCCGCCACCTCGGGTCGTGACTGGATCGTTACGCCACAGTGATCATCGATGCAGTCCAGATCACATAGAGTCGCCGACGGCGAAGGCTCTCGACGATCTCGGGGGACCCCGCCGGGCCCCACCCGGATCCGTCGACGAGAGGTGACTATGTCCCTGCCTGAGTCACAGCTGGAGCGGCTCGAGACCACGGTTCCGATCGACGTGGCAGACCCTGAGGCCGTCCTCGGGAAGTCTCCGACCCAGCTGGCGATCGGGCGGTTCCGCCGCGACAAGCTCTCGATGGTCGCCTTCGTCATCGTGGCGACGTACCTCATCGGTGCGCTCCTCGCACCGCTCCTCGTCAAGGTGGGCTACCTCAAGCCGACCAAGGGCCACCAGGAGCTCCTCGACCCCAATCTGGGCAGCGTCCCGAAGGGCAGCTTCGGGGGCATCAGCTGGTCCCACCCGCTGGGTGTCGTGCCCGGCTCGGGCTGGGACGTGCTCTCCCGCCTGTGGTACGGCATCACGTTCTCCCTGACCATCGCGCTCACCGCGAGCCTGCTCGCGATCGTGCTGGGGACCATCCTGGGGATCATCTCCGGGTTCACCGGTGGCTTCGTCGACTCGGCGGTCGGACGCCTGGTCGACCTCACGCTCTCGTTCCCCCAGACGCTGATGCTGCTGGCCCTGTCGGCCACCGGCGTCGCGCTCTCGGCCAAGGCGCTCCCCGGGACCGCCTCCGACCCTCTGCCGAACGGCTTCTACGAGGTGCTCGTCCTCGGGCTCTTCGGCTGGCCACCGATCTGCCGCCTGATCCGCGGCCAGGTGCTGTCCATCCGCGAGCGTGAGTTCGTCGATGCCGCCAGGCTGCTGGGCGCCTCCCGGATGCGGCTGTACTTCCGCGAGATCCTGCCGAACCTGTGGGCGCCGGTGCTGGTGTCGTTCACCCTCACCATGCCGGCCTACATCTCCGCGGAGGCCGCGCTGGCCTTCCTGGGCGTGAGCATCCCGCCCCCGTTGCCGACCCTGGGCAACGTCCTGGTCGACTCGATCAACTACTCGGTGGCCGACTTCACGTACTTCTTCTTCCCGGCTCTGCTGATCGCGATCATCGTGGTCAGCTTCAACCTGCTCGGTGACGGCCTGCGTGACGCTCTCGACCCGAAGGCCGACCGATGACCCACGAAGACTTCGGCAACACATCGTTGCCGGATGTGCCGCCACACTCGGCGCGACACACAATGGAGGAGAGGTAATGGCTAGCTATCGAAAGAAGGCGCTCGCGGTCCTGGCCGCGGCGTCGATGTCGATCGCGCTCGCCGCTTGCGGTGGGGGAAGCGACAACAACAAGTCGAGCTCGGGTAGCACGTCAGGGGCGTCGAAGGGCGGGACCCTGACCTACTACATCCGCTCGGCGCTCGAGCACACAGACCCCCAGCGCACCTACATCGGCCGCGACATCACCAACTGGAGCCGCACGGTCTACCGCAGCTTGGTGGCGTTCCCGATCTCCAAGGACGTGCAGGAGTCGACCACCCCGGTCCCTGACCTCGCCACCGACACGGGCACCTCGTCCGAGGGCGGCAAGATCTGGAAGTTCACCGTCAAGGACGGCGCGAAGTGGGAGGACGGCAAGCCCGTCACCTGCGAGGACTTCAAGTACGGCGCCTCGCGCGTGTTCGCGACCGACGTGATCACCGGTGGTCCGAACTACCTGCTGACCTACCTGGACATCCCGACCGACCCGAAGACCGACCTGCCGAGCTACACCGGGCCCTACAACAGCACGCCCGACGGCAAGGCAGCCTTCGACAAGGCCATCACCTGCGACGGCAGCACGATCACCTACAACTTCAAGAAGCCGTGGGCGGACTTCCCGCTGGCGATCGCCTCGCTGCACATGATGGACCCGTACCGCCAGGACAAGGACCAGGGCGAGAAGTCGAACTACGTGATCTTCTCCAACGGCCCCTACAAGCTCGAGGGCGGCACGTGGGACAAGAACAAGGGCGGCACGCTGATCCGCAACGACAACTACGACCCGTCGACCGACTCGACCAAGGTCCGTCAGGCCCTGCCGGAGAAGATCACCTTCGACATCGGCAAGACCGCGGAGCAGATCACCGACCAGCTGATCGCTGACAGCGGCGCGGACAAGGCCGCCGTCACCGAGGCGCGGATCCCGTCGTCGTACTACAGCCAGATCACCGGCAACATCGCCGACCGGTCGGTCACGGTGACCTCGCCGTACACCGACTACCTGGTGCCGAACTTCAACCGCCTGACGAACCTCCAGGTCCGTCAGGCTCTGGCAGCCTCGACCGACGACACCGCATGGGTCGCGGCCGGTGGTGGCGACAAGGCCTACACCGAGGCCACCGACATCGTGAACCCGGCGGTGAAGGGCTACCTCAAGGACCTGTTCCCGGGCGGCTCCGGTGACCCGGACAAGTCCAAGCAGCTGCTGCAGCAGGCCGGCGTGCAGACGCCGTACCCGCTGACCTTCACCTACCCGAGCACCCCGACTGCTGACAAGCAGGCCTCGGCGCTCAAGGAGGGCTGGGAGAAGGGTGGCTTCAAGGTCACCCTGAAGGGTGTCGCCAACCAGGACGTCTACTACACCAACATCCAGAACCCGGGCCAGGACGCAGACCTCGTCTGGGCCGGCTGGGGTGCTGACTGGCCGTCCGCGATCACGGTGACCGCACCGCTGTTCGACAGCCGTCCGAACCTGACCAAGAACTCCAACGGTCAGGACTACGGTCACTACAAGAGCGACGAGTTCAACGCGCTCGTCGACCAGGCACAGGCGGCAACGGACCTGGATGAGCAGACCCGGGTCCTGCAGGATGCGGACAAGGTGCTCGCGAAGGATGTCGCGTACATCCCGATCGACACCGCGATCTTCTACTTCCTGCGCGGATCGGCTGTGAAGAACTACATGAACACCGCTGCATCGAACGGGTACCCGGACCTCGGTCCGATCGCGGTGCAGTAACACGCACCGGCAGCACAACTGATTGACTGCTGGGTGGGCGGCGTCACCGTCGCCCACCCAGCAGTGCCCGGAGAGGGGGCCGCCAACCCGGCCCTCTTCTCGATGCAACGACGGCGGCGGCCGATCCCGTCACGTCCTGTCCGTGAGCGGCCCCACGGCCTCCAAGGTGGTAGTACGAGATGTTCGCCTACATCGTCCGGCGCCTCTTCGCCGGCGTGATCATGCTCATCGCGATGAGCATCGTCACCTTCGCTCTCTTCTTCGCGACGCCGATCGACCCGGCGAAGTTCGCCTGCGGCAAGATCTGCTCTCCCGAGCAGATCTCCCAGGTGCGCAAGGGTCTCGGCTACGACAAGCCCTGGCCCGAGCAGTGGAAGAACTTCGCTGTCGGCGTGTTCAAGGGCCGCGACTTCCCCGACGACCCGGCGCTGCGCAAGTCCGCGCCGTTCCTCATCTCGCACTGCACCAAGCCGTGCCTGGGCTACTCCAAGGTGAACACCCAGAACGTCACGCACCTGCTCAAGACCCGGATACCGGTGTCGTTCTCCCTGGCCATCATGGCCTTCATCATGTGGATCGTCGGCGGAGTCGGTCTGGGGGTGATCGCCGCTCTGACCAAGGGGTCGATCATCGACCGGGGCCTGGTCGGCATCAGCCTGATCTTCTATGCGTTCCCGACGTTCTTCGTCGGCCTGTTCCTGCTGAAGTTTTTGGCGATCAAGTGGGGCTTCTTCCCGGTGCCGAACTACATCAGCATCGCCGACGGCGGCGTGTGGAACTGGATGACGAACCTCGTCCTGCCCGGCCTCACGCTCGCGCTGTTCTTCATGGCCGGCTACGTCCGGATGTCGCGCGCGTTCGTGCTGGAGTCCATGGGCGAGGACTACCTGCGCACGGCGAAGGCGAAGGGGCTGGCTCCGCGCCGGATCCTCTTCAAGCACACGATGCGCGCGGCGCTCACGCCCCTGGTCACGATGGCCGGGCTCGACCTCGCCGGGTTGCTCGGTGGCGCGATCATCACCGAGCGGGTCTTCAACTACAACGGGCTCGGCAAGCTCGCCGTCGACTCGATCTCCACCTACGACCTGCCGACGATCGTCGGACTGGTACTCCTGCTGGGATCGTTCGTGATCCTGGCCAACATCATCGTGGACATCCTGTACGCCTTCATCGACCCGCGCGTCCGGGTCGGGTAGGAAGATAACGACATGAGCTTTCTGTCCGTGCGCGACCTTGTCGTGCACTTCAAGACCGTGGACGGCGTGGTCAAGGCCACCGAGGGTCTGTCCTACGAGGTCGAGCGAGGCAAGACGCTCGGCATCGTCGGCGAGTCCGGCTCCGGCAAGTCGGTGTCGAGCTCGGCGATCCTGGGGCTGCACCGCGGCACCAACGCCCAGGTCAGCGGGGAGATCCTGCTCGACGGGGTCGACCTGCTGAAGATCAACGACGAGTCGATCCGGCGCAAGCGCGGGCGCGAGGTCGCGATGATCTTCCAGGACCCGCTCTCGGCGATGCACCCCTACTACACGGTCGGCAACCAGATCGCCGAGGCCTACCGGGTGCACAACGACGTCAGCAAGAAGCAGGCGCGGACGCGGGCCATCGAGATGCTCGAGCGCGTCGGCATCCCGCAGCCGGACCGCCGCGTCGACGACTACCCGCACCAGTTCTCGGGCGGCATGCGGCAGCGGGCGATGATCGCGATGGCGCTGATCAACGACCCAGGGCTGCTGATCGCCGACGAGCCCACGACGGCCCTCGACGTGACCGTGCAGGCGCAGATCCTCGACCTGCTCCAGGACCTGCAGCGCGAGTTCAACTCCGCGATCATCATCATCACCCACGACCTCGGGGTGGTCGCCGAGATGGCTGACGACGTCCTGGTGATGTACGCCGGCCGTGCGGTCGAGTACGGCCCGACCAAGGAGATCCTGGTGCACCCGGAGATGCCCTACACCTGGGGACTTCTCTCCAGCGTGCCGGACGTCGTCGGTGACACGGACGCGAAGCTGATCCCGATCCGGGGCAACCCGCCGAGCCTGCTCACACCGCCCTCGGGCTGTCCGTTCCACCCGCGGTGCGACCACCGCGACAAGGTGCCCGGCGACCTGTGCCGCACCACCCTGCCCGACCTGACCCCGGCGAAGGCGGGTGGCAACCACACGAAGCGCTGCCACATCGCCAACCCGGACGAGGTGTACGCGACCGAGGTCCTTCCGGAGATCTCCCCGATCGTCGAGGAGCAGCCATGAGTGAGAGGGAGACCGGAGTGCCCGTGCCCGTGGCGGAGCACCAGCACGAGACGAGCCGGGCCCACGCCGCCTCGCGCCTCGACCCGAACGCCAAGCAGGTGCTCTCGGTCGAGAACATGCGGATGTACTTCCCGGTCAAGGCCAACGGCCTGATCCGGCGGACCGTCGGCCATGTGCAGGCGGTCGACGGCGTCTCGTTCCAGGTGCCGCAGGGTGGCTCCCTGGGCCTCGTCGGCGAGTCGGGCTGCGGGAAGTCGACGACCGGGCGTCTCATCGCCCGGCTGCTCGAGCCGACCGGCGGGCGGATCATGTTCGACGGCAACGACATCGCCCACCTGAGCCAGCGGCAGCTGCTGCCGCTGCGCCGGGAGATCCAGATGATCTTCCAGGACCCGGCCACCTCTCTGAACCCCAGGCACACCGTCGGCGCGATCGTGGGCGCAGCCCTGGAGATCCACAAGGTGCTGCCGAAGGACAAGATCCTCCCGCGGGTCCAGGAGCTGCTGGAGATCGTCGGGCTCAACCCCGAGCACTACAACCGCTACCCGCACGAGTTCTCCGGCGGCCAGCGCCAGCGCATCGGCATCGCCCGCGCCCTCACGCTGCAGCCCAAGCTGCTGGTGGCCGACGAGCCGGTCTCTGCGCTGGACGTGTCGATCCAGGCGCAGGTGATCAACCTGCTCCAGGACGTGCAGCGCGAGTTCGGGATCGGCTTCCTCTTCATCGCCCACGACCTGGCCGTCGTCCGCCACTTCTGCCCCGAGGTGGCGGTGATGTACCTCGGCAAGATCGTCGAGATCGCCGACCGCGAGACGCTCTACAACCGTCCGCACCACCCCTACACCCAGGCGCTGCTCTCGGCGGTGCCCGACGTGAAGCAGGCGGCGATCGGTGGACGCCGGGAGCGGATCCGGCTCGAGGGTGACGTACCCAGCCCGATCCTGCCTCCTTCGGGCTGCCGGTTCCGGACCAGGTGCGCCCTTGCGCGCGAGATCTGCGCGAAGGTCGAGCCACCGCTGCTGCAGATCGGTCCGCGGCACAAGGTCGCCTGCCACTTCGCCGGCGAGCTCGGTCAGGCGCCGCCGAAGCCGGTCACCATGGACATCTGCGGGGTCGACGAGCACGGCTCGCCGGTCGAGGGCGCGACACCGGAGGTCCAGCTGAACCAGCCGGACTTCCAGGACCGCTGGTTCGACCTGAAGTCCCAGCGGATGACCGGTGCGTGACGGCCGCTGACGGCCGGAGCCAGATGACCCAGGTCGAGGAACGCACGGTCACGCTGCGGGACGGCCGCGAGCTCGCGGTCGCAGTGTCGGGTCCACCGGACGGCGTACCGCTGCTGTACCACCACGGGACGCCGGGCTGCCTGTCGCAGGCTGCCGCGAGCCGGGCGGAGTGCGCCTCCCGCGGCCTGCGCTTCCTCACCTACAGCAGGGCGGGGGTGCAGGGCTCGACACGCAACCAGGGCCGCAGCGTCGGCGACGTGGCGGCCGACATGGAGGACGTGCTCGACGCCCTCGGTGTCGACCGCTGCCTGGTCGCGGGCAAGTCCGGCGGCGGCCCGCACGCGCTGGCGACGGCGGCGCTGCTGCCGGATCGCGTCGCGGCGGTGATCAGCATCGCCGGGTGCCGCCCGTACGGAGATGGATTCCTCGACGGCATGGGTGCGGACAACATCGAGGAGTTCGAGCTCGCGCTCCAGGGTGAGGAGGCGCTGCGCCCGTTCGTGCTCAAGCACCGCGAGGCCCTGAAGGACGCCGACGCGGAGACGCTGGTGCGTGACCTCGCGACGTTGCTGCCCGAGGTCGATCGGCTGGTGCTGACCAGCGACGCCGGTGCCGCCGCCGTGGCCAACATGGTCGGTGGCGTCCAGGTGCCGGACGGCTGGATCGACGACGACCTCGCCTTCGCCCGGGACTGGGGCTTCGACCTCGCCGCCATCACCGTGCCGACGTACGTGTGGCAGGGGAGTGACGACCTGATGGTCCCGTTCCACCACGGGGAGTGGCTTGCCGAGCACCTGCCGGGGGCCGTCGCGCACCTCGAGCAGGGCGAGGGCCACTTCTCCGTCGCCGTGGGCGCCCTCGGGCGGATGCTCGACGAGGTCCTGGTGCACGTCGAGACCTGACCGCTCCACGGCCGGTCGATACCGGTCGGAGGGCGTCCGTAGGCTGACCAGGTGGACGACGCGCTCTTCGAGGCCGCTCCGGCGGCGCCCGCGCCCGGTGGCGGTGCCCTGGCCGGCAACGCCCACGCCTCGGCGCCGTTGGCCGTGCGGATGCGTCCGCGCACCCTCGACGAGCTCGTCGGCCAGCAGCACCTGCTCGCCGAGGGCTCGCCGCTGCGACGGCTGATCGAGGGCGACCAGCCGATGTCCTTGCTGCTGTGGGGGCCTCCGGGCACGGGCAAGACGACGATCGCCGCCATCCTCTCGGCGCAGACCGACCGGGTCTTCGTCGAGGTCTCCGCGGTCTCTGCCGGTGTGAAGGAGGTGCGCGCCGCGATCGACGGTGCCCGCGCCCGGCTGGTGGCGACGGGGCAGGAGACGGTGCTCTTCGTCGACGAGGTGCACCGCTTCTCCAAGGCGCAGCAGGACGCGCTGCTGCCCGGCGTCGAGAACCGCTGGGTCACCCTGGTCGCGGCCACCACGGAGAACCCCTTCTTCTCGGTGATCTCGCCGCTGCTCTCGAGGTCCCTGCTCCTCACCCTGGAGCCGCTCACCGACGACGACGTCCGCGAGGTCGTACGCCGGGCGCTGGCCGACGAGCGCGGCCTCGGGGCCCGCCTGGCCATGGACGACGACGCGCTCGACCACCTGGTCCGCCTCGCCGGCGGCGACGCGCGCCGGTCGCTGACCTACCTGGAGGCCGCGGCGGGAGCCGCCTCTGGCGGCGTGATCGACCTGCCGACGGTCGAGAAGGCGGTCGACCGGGCGGCGGTGCGCTACGACCGTCAGGGCGACCAGCACTACGACGTGATCAGCGCCTTCATCAAGTCCGTGCGCGGCTCCGACGTGGACGCGTCGCTGCACTACCTCGCCCGGATGATCGAGGCCGGCGAGGACCCGCGGTTCATCGCGCGGCGGCTGGTGATCCTCGCCAGCGAGGACGTCGGGCTCGCCCATCCCTCCGGCCTGACCACCGCCGTCGCAGCCGCGCAGGCAGTGCAGCTGATCGGCATGCCCGAGGCCCGGCTCAACCTCGCGCAGGCGACGATCGAGCTGGCGTTGGCGCCCAAGTCCAACGCGGTGATCAAGGCGATCGACGCGGCGACTGCCGACGTCCGCGCCGGGAAGATCGGGCACGTGCCGCCGCACCTGCGCGACGCGCACTACGCCGGCTCGAAGAAGCTGGAGCACGGTGTCGGCTACGCCTACTCGCACGACGCGCCGTTCGGGATCGCCGAGCAGCAGTACGCCCCGGATGTGGTCCTCGACGCCGAGTACTACCGGCCGACGAACCTCGGCGCCGAGGCCGCGATGAAGGAGCGCTGGGAGCGGATCCGCCAGATGATCCGCGGCAGGTAGGGTCAGCAGCCATGGAGAGCGCGATCCTGGCTGCCGCCGCCGGCGCCGCAACGATGTTGCTGCTGGTCGTGGCGGTGCAGACCGTGACCCGTCGACGGCGGTCGCGGCACGACCTGGAGTCGATGCTCGCCGCTTCCCAGCGGGAGAGCGACCTGCTGCGCCAGCGGCTCGAGGAGCTCACCGGAGGACCCGTCAGGCGGGCTGGGGACACGCCGGCCGGCCCGGCGTACCTGGAGGAGCTGTTCGGCGGAGCGGGAGTCCCGCAGCAGCGCGAGGCCGCGGATGCGGGGGTCCCCGAGCAGGCCGACTTCGTGATCACCCACGTCGGAGAGCCCGGCGAGGACGCGACCGAGACGTCCGCGGGCGTCGCGGTGCCCGACCGGCTGGTGCTCAGCGCGACGCTCGGGGAGCCGCTGGTCAAGGTCGCGGCCCTCTCGCACGGCGTACGCCGCGCCCTGTCGCCCGAGTCCCGCAACCGGATCTGGTTCGAGATGCGCAGGGAGGTCCGCGCCTCCCGTCGACGGCGGCGCCAGCTGCGCAAGCGTCTCGAGCGCGACCATCGCGCGCGGGTGCGTGCGGGCGGCGACCTTCCGTTGCAGAAGCTGGCTGCGGAGGACCCGGCGTGAGACGCGGCTTCTGGTTCGTCGCCGGTGCGAGTGCCGGCGTCTACGCGGTCTTCAAGGCACGCCGCGCTGCCGAGACGTTCACCCCTGACGGCCTCCGCGACCGCGTCGCCGGCCTTGCCGTGGGTGCGCACCTGTTCGCCGACGAGGTGCGCACCGGCATGACCGAGCGTGAAACCGAGTTGCGCGAACGCCTCGGTCTGGCGCTTGATGCTGGTCCCGCTGTCGCCCAGCTCGGCGGCCAGCCTGCCCGCGCGACAGCACTCACGAGCCAGGCACTCACAGAACTGGAAGGCACGCACTGATGGACCCGGGGACAGGCTCAGGGATGAGCTCAGGCGAGATCCGCCGCCGCTTCGTCGCGCACTTCGAAGCTGCCGGTCACCGCGCGGTGCCCTCCGCACCCCTGCTCGTCGACGATCCCAACCTGCTGTTCGTCAACGCCGGCATGGTGCAGTTCAAGCCGTACTTCCTCGGCCAGGAGACTCCGCCGTACTCCCGTGCCGTGAGCATCCAGAAGTGCGTCCGGACGCCCGACATCGAGGACGTCGGCAAGACGACCAGGCACGGCACCTTCTTCGAGATGTGCGGCAACTTCTCCTTCGGCGACTACTTCAAGCAGGGCGCGATCGAGCTCGCGTGGGACCTGGTCACCAAGCCCCTCGACCAGGGCGGGTTCGGGCTCGAGGAAGGGCGGCTCTACCCGAGCGTCTACGACGGTGACCCCGAGGCTGCGGAGCTCTGGCGACGGGTCTCCGGCCTGCCCGACGAGCGGATCGTGCGGCTGGGGAAGAAGGAGAACTACTGGTCGATGGGCATCCCCGGCCCGGGTGGCCCCTGCTCGGAGATCCTCTACGACCGCGGCCCGGAGTACGGCGCCGACGGTGACTTCGGTGCCGAGGACCGCTACCTGGAGATCTGGAACCTGGTCTTCATGCAGGACGAGCTGAGCGCCGTCCGCAGCAAGGAGGACTTCGACATCGCCGGGTCGCTCCCGCAGCAGAACATCGACACCGGCATGGGCCTCGAGCGGGTCGCCTTCCTGCTCCAGGACAAGCCGAACATGTACGAGATCGACACGCTGTTCCCGGTCATCGCACGTGCCGAGGAGCTGACCGGGCGTCGCTACGGCGCAGATCATCAGGACGACGTCCGGTTCCGCGTGGTCGCCGACCACGTCCGCAGCTCGATGATGCTGATCGGTGACGGCGTGGTCCCGGGCAACGAGGCGCGCGGCTACGTCCTGCGCCGGCTGCTGCGCCGCGCGATCCGCTCCGTGCGCCTCCTCGGGTTCGAGGACCGGGTGCTGCCCGAGCTGTTCCCGGTCAGCCGCGACAGGATGGCCGAGGGCTACCCGGAGATCGCGGGCGACTGGGAGCGCATCTCCGCGATCGCGTACGCCGAGGAGGACGCCTTCCGGCAGACGCTGCGCACCGGCACCCAGATCTTCGACGTGATGTCCGACAACGCCCGAGCCAGCGGCTCCGCACAGCTCGGCGCATCGGACGCCTTCGCATTGCACGACACCTACGGCTTCCCGATCGACCTGACGCTGGAGATGGCCGCGGAGAAGGGCCTCGCGGTCGACGAGGAGGGCTTCCGCCGGCTGATGGACGAGCAGCGGCAGCGGGCCAAGGAGGACGCCAAGTCCAAGAAGGGCCTCCACGTCAGCACCGCGGCGTACCGGCAGGTCGCCGACACCCTCGGGCGCCCGGTCGAGTTCACCGGCTACGACGACGTCGTCTCCGAGAGTGCCGTGCAGGGGCTGATCTCCGCGGACGGCAGCGTCGTGGGCGCCGCCGGCGCGGGCGAGGTGCTCGAGGTCGTCCTCGACCGCACGCCGTTCTACGCCGAGGGCGGCGGCCAGCTGGCCGACGAGGGCGTGATCGAGCTCGACAACGGCGCGCGCCTGGAGGTGCTCGACGTGCAGAGCCCGATCAGCGGGCTGGTCGTCCACCGGGTCAAGGTCGTCGAGGGAGAGGTGGTCGCGGGGGCGGCGGCGCACGCGCTCGTCGACACCGAGCGCCGGCGCTCGATCAGCCGCTCGCACACCGCCACGCACATGGTGCACAAGGCCTTCCGGGAGGCGCTGGGCGAGACCGCGACGCAGGCGGGCTCGGAGAACTCCCCGGGCCGGTTCCGGTTCGACTTCTCGGCGACCGGTGCGGTGCCGGAGAGCGCGATGGCGGACGTGGAGGCACGTGTCAACGACCTGATCCTCGCCGACCTCTCCGTGCACGCCGAGCAGATGTCGCAGGCCGACGCGGTCAAGTCGGGCGCGATGGCGCTCTTCGGCGAGAAGTACGGCGACACCGTCCGGGTCATCTCGGTCGGCGACTGGGCGCGAGAGCTCTGCGGGGGCACGCACGCGCTCCGGTCCGGCCAGCTCGGCGTCGTGAAGCTGCTCGGTGAGTCCTCGATCGGCTCCGGCGTACGCCGGGTCGAGGCGCTCGTCGGCGGCGACGCGTACCGCTTCCTGGCGCGTGAGCACGTGCTGGTCGCGCAGCTCAGCGAGGCGCTGAAGGTGCGCCCCGAGCAGCTGCCCGAACGGGTGAGCGACCTGGTCGACCGGCTGCGCACTGCGGAGAAGGAGATCGAGAAGGTCCGCCTGCAGCAGCTGCTCGCCGGTGCCGGTGAGCTCGCGGGTCGCGCGGAGGACGTCAACGGCGTGGCCTTCGTCGGCCAGGTCGTCGAGGGCGCCGGTGGCGGCGATGCCCGCACGCTGGCGCTGGACGTGCGCGGGCGGCTTCCGGCCGACCGGCCCGGTGCGGTCGTCGTCGTGGGCGTCCAGGACGGCAAGCCGTCAGTCGTCGCCGCGGTCAACGACCGCGGCCGCGACGCCGGCGTCTCCGCCAACGCGCTGGTGCGCGCCGCGGCCGCCGTGCTCGGCGGCAAGGGCGGTGGCAAGGACGACGTCGCCCAGGGCGGTGGCTCGGACGCATCCCGCGCGAGCGAGGCGCTCGACGCGGTCCGCCGCGAGCTGTCCACGCGCTGACCATGACGCCGGGCGAGGGTTTCGACAGGCTCGACCACCGGGAGGGCCCGATCGGCGCACGCCTGGGGATCGATCCGGGCGACGCCCGGATCGGGGTCGCGTCCAGCGACCCGCACGGGATCCTCGCGACCCCGGTCGAGACCGTCCCGCGGGGCGACGGTGACCTGGACCGGATCGTGGCGATCGCCGAGGAGCACGGCGCCGACGTCGTCTACCTCGGCCTCCCACGCTCGCTCAGCGGGGGCGAGGGACCAGCGGCCGGTAGGGTGCGAGAGTTCGCCCAGACGCTCGCTGCCCGGCTCGCGCCGCGTCAGCTGCGCCTGGTCGACGAGCGGCTCACCACGGTCACGGCCGAGGCGGTGCTGCGCGATCGGGGGAAGAAGGGCAGGAAACGACGTGCCGTGGTCGACCAGGCCGCAGCCGTGGTGATCCTGCAGGGAGCGATCGACACCGAGCGGCGCAGGGGGGCACCGGTCGGCGAGCCGGTGGATCCCGCCTGACGACACGGAGACTGGCGAGATGAAGGGCTGGGCGTGAGCAACCTCGGACTCGACTTCGGCGACGGTGCGGACGACGCGCGGGGGGATGCAACCGACGAGGCCCGGACGGGCTCGCGCGGCGGAGGGCGGCGGATCGACCGCCGCAGCCGTCGTCGGCGCGGCGGCTGCCTCCCGCTGCTGCTCGTGCTCGCCATCGTGCTCGTGGCCGCCTGGTTCGGCGGCGGCGCGGCCGTCGACAAGGTCAAGTCGCTGGTCGGCCAGAACCCTGACTACTCCGGGTCCGGCAGCGGGTCGGTCACCTTCCAGGTGCATCAGGGCGACAGCGCCGCGGCGATCGGCCGCAACCTCAAGGCAGCCGACGTGGTGAAGTCCGTCGGAGCGTTCACCGACGCGGCGATGGCCGACGACCGCTCGCGCAGCATCCAGGTCGGGTACTACCAGCTGAAGAAGCAGATGAAGGCCTCCGACGCCCTGGCCGTCCTGGTGGACCCGAAGAACCTCATCCAGGCCCGGGTGACGATCCCCGAGGGCTACCGGGTCAAGGACATCGTCAAGGCGATCGCCACCAAGACCGACATCACCGCTGCCCAGGTCAACGCGGCCCTCAAGGACACCAACGCCCTGGGCCTGCCGCCCGCGGCCGGTGGGAAGGTCGAGGGTTACCTGTTCCCGGCGACCTACACGGTGGTGCCGGGCGAGACCGCCGCGCAGCTGCTCAAGCAGATGGTCGCGAAGACCGTCGCGGTCCAGAAGCAGCTCGACCTCGAGGCGAAGGCCAGGGCCCTGGGCTACACGCCCGAGCAGATCATGACCATCGCGAGCATCCTGGAGTACGAAGGAAGCCGCGACGAGGACTACCCGAAGATCGCCCGGGCGATCTACAACCGGCTGGACAAGGGCATGGCGCTGCAGTCCGATGCGACCGTCGCGTACGCGAACAACCTGTCCGGGACGGTGTGGACGACGCAGGCGCAGCGGGACAACCCCTCGCCGTACAACACCTACGTGCACCCCGGGCTGCCACCCGGCCCGATCGGCTCGCCCGGGGAGAAGACGCTCGAAGCGGCGCTCGAGCCGGCCGACGGGCCGTGGCTGTACTGGCTGGTGGTGAACCTCAAGACCGGTGAGACCCGGTTCAACACCACGCTCGAGGGCCACAACCAGGACAAGGCGCTGCTCGACCAGTACTGCCAGACCTCGGACGCCTGCTGACGGCCTGCTGATGACCCGTTGCGCCGTGCTCGGCTCGCCGATCGCACACTCGCTCTCGCCCGCCCTGCACCGGGCGGCGTACGCCGAGCTCGGGCTCGACTGGACGTACGACGCGGTCGAGGTCGACTCCGCCGGGCTGGCGCAGTTCGTCGCCGGCCTCGACGGCAGCTGGCGAGGCCTGTCGCTGACGATGCCGCTCAAGCGGGCGGTGATGCCGCTCCTCGACCAGGCGGACCGGTGGGCGGAGGTGTCCGGAGCGGCCAACACGGTGGTGCTCGAGGGCGGCCGGCTCCTCGGGCACAACACGGACGTCCCGGGAGCGGTGGCCGCGCTGGAGGAGCGTGGTCCGACTGCCCTGCGCCGGGCCGTCGTCCTCGGTGGGGGCGCCACAGCCGCGTCCTTGCTCCTCGCCCTGTCGGAGCTGGGCTGCACGGAGGCCCAGCTGCTGGTCCGGAATCCCTCGCGCGCCGTGGACACGCTCGCCGCGCTCGACCGGCACGGACGCGGGCCCGGGATCCGGGTCGGGCGCCTGACCGACCCCTTCGAGGCGCCGGACATCGTCGTGTCGACGATCCCCGCAGCGGCGCAGACCCCCGACCTGACCGCCGCGGCCGGCGCGGCGGACGTCGTCTTCGAGGTGCTCTACGACCCGTGGCCGACACCGCTGGCCGAGGCGGCTCAGGCGAACGGCAGGCTCCTCGTCGGTGGCCTCGACCTCCTCGTGCACCAGGCGGCCCTCCAGGTCCGGCTGATGACCGGGTGCGACGCGCCCGTCGCGACCATGCGGGCTGCGGGGGAGCGGACACTCGCGGAGCGTGCAGGTCCGACGTCATGAACGACGCGCTGGCGGTGCTGGTCTCCCTCGTCCTCGCGGCAGCGGCCGGCTGGTGGTGTCCGCAGCTCGTCGGGCGGATCCCCGAGCCCGACCCCGACCCGGACGAGGTCGAGCCGGAGCTCTCGGCCGGTGTGCCGGGGGACGCTCCTGCGGATCGGCCGACCCTTCCGCCGGCGCCGCCGAAGGAGCCCTACGCCGACATCGCCGCGCTGCCGGGCCTCGCGTGGAAGACCGCCATCGCCTCGGGACTGGTCGCCGCCGTTCTCGCCGCCAGCGTCGGCTGGTCGTGGTCGCTGCTCTTCCTGCTGCCGCTGGCGCCGATCGGGGTGACGCTCGCGCTGGTGGACTGGCGCACCACGCTGCTGCCGACCCGCATCATCGCGCCGACGTACGGGCTCACGATCGCGGGCGTCCTGCTGGCCGCACTGGGCGAGCACACGCGCGACGGCCTCGTGCACGCGGCGATCGGCTGGGCCGTCATGGGTGGCCTCTTCTTCGTGCTCTGGTTCATCTACCCGCGGGGTCTCGGCTACGGCGACGTGCGACTGTCGGGCGTCCTCGGGATCGCTCTGGGCTACCTCGGCTGGCCCGAGCTGCTCACCGGCGTCTACGGCGCCTTCCTGCTCGGTGGCCTGGGCGGCGGGCTCCTCAGCCTGCTGCGCATCGTCAACCGCAAGCGGTTCCCGTTCGGTCCGTTCATGCTGGTCGCGGCCCTGGTGGCCGTCGCGTTCGGTCCGTGGCTCACCACGCGTCTGGGCTACTGACGATCTCGGAGCGTGACGACCGCGGCCGGGCCCGACCGCCCCGCGTGAAACACTTGCGCCATGCTGCGCTGGCTCACCGCGGGGGAGTCCCACGGACCCTCGCTCGTCGCGATCCTCGAAGGCCTGCCTGCCCATGTGCGGGTGACCTCCGGCGACATCGCCGACGCCCTGGCCCGGCGACGGCTGGGCTACGGCCGCGGCGCGCGGATGAAGTTCGAGCAGGACGAGGTCACGATCACCGGCGGCATCCGGCACGGCGAGACGCTGGGCGGCCCGATCGCGATCGAGATCGGCAACACCGAGTGGCCCAAGTGGGAGAAGGTGATGTCGGCCGACCCGGTCGACCAGGACGAGCTCGACGCCCTCGCGCGCAACGCTCCCCTGACCCGGCCCCGCCCGGGGCACGCCGACCTCGTCGGCATGCAGAAGTACGACTTCGACGAGGCCCGACCGATCCTCGAGCGCGCCAGCGCCCGCGAGACGGCTGCCCGGGTCGCGCTGGGACGAGTGGCGTCGGCCTTCCTCGAGCAGGCCGCCGGCGCCCGGATCGTCTCGCACGTCGTGGAGCTGGGCGGAGTGGCGGCGCCGGCCGGCTCCGTGCCCACCCCGGACGACCTGACGACCGTCGACGACGACCCGGTGCGCTGCCTGGACCCCGACGCCTCCAAGCAGATGGTCGCCGCGATAGACCAGGCCCACAAGGACGGGGACACCCTCGGCGGGGTGGTCGAGGTGGTCGTCCACGGACTTCCGCCGGGCCTCGGGTCACACGTCCACTGGGACCGGCGCCTCGACGCGAGGCTGGCAGGCGCCTTGATGGGCATCCAGGCGATCAAGGGCGTCGAGGTCGGCGACGGCTTCGCGCTCGCCGCGTCGCCCGGGTCCCTGGCGCATGACGAGATCGAGGCGGGTGACGAGGGCATCCGCCGCACGTCGGGACGCTCCGGCGGGACCGAGGGCGGCATGTCGACCGGCGAGGTCCTGCGCGTGCGCGCTGCGATGAAGCCGATCGCCACCGTGCCGCGGGCGCTGCGCACGATCGACGTGGCGACCGGCGAGGCGGCGGTCGCGCACCACCAGCGCTCGGACGTCTGCGCCGTACCGGCTGCCGCGATCGTCGCGGAGGCGATGGTCGCGCTCGTGCTCGCCGACGCCGTGCTCGAGAAGTTCGGCGGCGACTCGGTGAAGGAGACGCAGCGCAACGTCGAGAGCTACCTCGACACGCTGAGGTTCAGGTGACCGGGCCGCGCGTCGTGCTGGTCGGCGCGATGGGCGCGGGCAAGACGACCGTGGGCCGGCTCGTCGCCGACGCGCTCGGCGTGGACTTCCTCGACACCGACCAGGTCGTCGAGCGCGAGGCGGGCAAGACGGTCTCGGAGATCTTCGTCGACGACGGGGAGGCGCACTTCCGCGCGCTGGAGCGCCGTGCGGTGGCGACCTCGCTCGCCACCCACGACGGCGTCCTGGCCCTCGGAGGCGGCGCGGTCCTCGACGTGGCGACCCGCGAGCTGCTCGACGGCCACCGGGTGGTCTTCCTGCGGGTCGGACTGAGCGACGCGGCCCAGCGCGTCGGCCTCGGCGTCACGCGGCCGCTGCTGCTGGGCAACGTGCGTGGACGGATCAAGCAGCTGCTCGACGAGCGCACCCCGGTCTACGAGTCCGTCGCGGCCGGCGTCGTCGACACCGACGGGCTGACCGCGCAGGACGTTGCACAGCGCGTGCTCGCAGTGGTGGAGGATGGCGGCCATGACTGAGTCCCGTCCGCTGGTCTCTCGGTTGCCGGTCCGCGGCGCGTCGCCGTACGACGTCGTGGTCGGCCACGACGTGCTCGACGAGCTCCCGGCGATCCTCGGTGAGCGTCCGGAGCGGGTCGCCGTGTGCTTCTCCGAGCCGCTCGCGGGCCTCGCCGCGCGGGTGATCGCCCTGCTCGGCGACTACGAGGTGCTCCGGATCCCGCTGCCGGACGGTGAGGTGGCCAAGACCGGGCCGGTGGCCCTCGAGGCCTGGGAGCGGCTCGGGTCCGCGGGCTTCACCAGGTCCGACGCGGTCGTCACCGTGGGTGGAGGCGCGACCACCGACATGGGCGGCTTCATCGCGGCCACCTGGTTGCGCGGGGTCCGCGTGGTCCACGTGCCCACCACGCTGCTCGCGATGGTCGACGCGGCGGTCGGCGGCAAGACCGGCATGAACACCGGCGCCGGCAAGAACCTCGTGGGCGCGTTCCACGAGCCGGCCGGCGTGCTCTGCGACCTGGACCTGCTCGGCACGCTCCCCGAGCCTGAGCTGATCGCCGGCCTGGGTGAGGTCGTCAAGTGCGGCTTCATCGCCGACCCGGAGATCCTGGCGCTCGTCGAGCGGTGCCCGGCCGACGCGCTGGAGCCCCGCTCGGGGGAGCTGCGCGAGTTGGTCGAGCGGGCGATCGCGGTGAAGATCGCGGTCGTGCAGGACGACCTCCACGAGACCGGCCCAAGGGCGGACACTGCCGGCATCGGACGCGAGCTGCTCAACTACGGCCACACGATGGCCCACGCGATCGAGCGCGCGACCGGCTACCGGGTGCGCCACGGCGAAGCGGTCTCCCTGGGCATGGTCTACGTCGCGGAGCTGGCCCGGCTCGCGGGACGTCTTCCGGACGAGGACGCCGACCTGCACGAGCGGGTGCTCGCCTCGGTCGGCCTGCCGACCCGGTTCGGCGGCGCGCCGTTCGAGGACCTGCTCGCCACCATGCGGGTGGACAAGAAGTCGCGCGGGTCGCAGCTGCGGTTCGTCGTGCTCGAAGGGATCGCGCGGCCGGCCATCCTGACCGACCCCTCCGAGGAGCTGCTGCGGGCCGCGTACGCACACCTGGCGGGCGTCCGATGAGGCCGGTGCTGGTCCTCAACGGCCCGAACCTGGGACGGCTCGGTCGCCGTCAGCCCGAGATCTACGGCTACACCAGCCACGACGAGCTGGCCGGCCTCTGTGTCGGCTGGGGCCGCGACCTCGGCATGGAGGTCGAGGTGCGGCAGACCAACCACGAGGGCGAGCTGCTGGACTGGCTCAACGCCGCCGCCGACGACGAGGTGCCGGTGGTGCTCAACGCCGCGGCCTGGACGCACTACTCCTACGCGCTGTTCGACGCGTGTGCGCAGCTGGTGGCGCCGCTGGTCGAGGTGCACCTCTCCGACCCCGAGCAGCGCCCGGAGGTCTTCCGGCACACCTCGGTGGTCTCGCCCCACGCCGCCGCGGTGATCGCCGGCTACGGCATCGACGGCTACCGGATGGCGCTGGAGCACCTCGCCCGCTCGGGCCGCTAGACTCTCCCGTCGGCGCGGACGCGGTCCGCCCACTCACACCACACTGAAACGACAGGTTCCCGCACGCATGGCAACGACGAACGATCTCAAGAACGGCATGGTGCTCAACATCGACGGCCAGCTCTGGGCCGTGGTGGAGTTCCAGCACGTGAAGCCCGGCAAGGGCCCGGCCTTCGTGCGCACCAAGCTGCGCAACGTCGAGTCGGGCAAGAACGTCGACAAGACGTTCAACGCGGGCACCAAGGTGGAGACCGCCAACGTCGACAAGCGCACCATGCAGTACCTCTACAACGACGGCACGTCCTACGTCTTCATGGACACCGGCACCTACGACCAGCTGGAGATCTCGCCGGAGATCGTCGGGGACGCGAAGAACTTCCTCCTCGAGAACCAGGAGGCGATCGTCGCGACCAACGAGGGCCGGGTGCTGTTCGTCGAGCTGCCGGCCTCGGTCGAGCTCGTGATCACGTTCACCGAGCCCGGGCTCGCCGGCGACTCCGCGACCGGGCGCACCAAGCCGGCGACGCTCGAGACCGGGCACGAGATCCAGGTGCCGCTGTTCATCAACCAGGGCGAGAAGGTCAAGGTCGACACCCGCGACTCGTCGTACCTGGGCCGCGTGAAGGGCTGATGTCGGCCCGCTCCAAGGCCCGCAAGCGGGCGCTCGACCTGATCTTCGCTGCCGAGGCCCGTGGCCGGGCGCCGGGTGACTTCCTCGCCGACCAGGTGGCGGCGGGTGAGACCCCGACGAACGACTACACCGTGACGCTCGCCCAGGGCGTCGCCGACCACCTCGCGCGCATCGACGAGCTGATCACGACGTACGCCGAGGGCTGGAGCCTGGCCCGGATGCCGGCGGTCGACCGCAACGTGCTGCGGCTCGCGGTCCTCGAGGTCCTGTGGATCGACGACGTGCCGGACGCGGTCGCGGTCAGCGAGGCGGTCAACCTGGTCCGCGAGCTCTCGACCGACGAGTCGCCCTCCTTCGTCAACGGGGTCCTCGGCAACATCGTGCGCGACAAGGAGCGGCTCACCGTCGAGCAGTGAGCCGCCCCTCAGGATGTCGCCGGCCCGTCAGTCCGTGGGCCGGCCGTTCTCGTAGAGACGCGGGATCGCGTGGTTCGCGAGGAACACTCCGTGCTCGTCGACAGCGCAGCGGATCCCCTTGAGCTGCAGCCACGTGTCGTCCCCGTACGCCGATCGCGGCTCGGTGGGACGCTCGGCGAAGTTGAGGTAGGACCGGCCGTTGGCGAACGGCGCCAGTGCGGTCGCGAGCCGGTGGGCGTCCGCCTGTCCCTGCGCGGCGAGCTCGGGGGTCGCTGCGATCGCGGCGGCGAACATCGCGAAGTCTCCGTCGACGTGCGAGAGTGCTCCGCCGCCCTCGTCGGGCCTGCCGAGGGCACCGCCGAGCTGGCGCAGCTCGGCGATCAACAGGGAGGTGCCCGAGTCCGGGCCTGCTGCCTCGAGGAACGCCTGCAAGGCGTCCTCGGGGAACCCGCCGAGCACGGAGCTGTCGGAGACTGCAGGCGTGTTCCCCTCGGGGTCCATGTGCAGCCGGACCAGCGACTTCGCGGGCACGCGCCCGAAGGTGTCCAGCTCCGGGCGGAGCGCACGCAGGCCGGCCAGCAGCGCCTCGGCGCGCTCGTCGGTGTCGAGCACGGCGCCGTCGATGACGACCAGCGACCGGCCCCGGAACCCCTCAGGAATCTCGGGGACCGGGGGCAGGTTCATCAGCCGGAACGAGGTGGTGATCTCGTCCGGAGCGCCCGGAGCCCACTGCGACCAGGCGCGGAGCACCGTCTCGGCGTCTGCCTGGTCCCAGACCAGCATGCCGGCGTACGCCGTCTCGATCGGGAACATCCGGAACTCCAGGGCGGTGACCACGCCGAAGTTGCCGCCGCCGCCACGGACCGCCCAGAACAGCTCGGGATTGTGTACCGCGTCCGCCCGGACCAGGGTCCCGTCGCCGATCACGACCTCGACGGCGGTGAGGCTGTTGGCGGCCAGCCCGAGCTTGCGGGCATACCAGCCCATGCCGCCACCGAGGGAGTAGCCGGCGATGCCGACGTCGGGTGAGGAACCGTGCAGCACGGCGTGGCCGACCGCCGCAGCGGCGTCGACGGCCGGCTCCCACAGGGTTCCGCCCCCGACCCGGACGATGCCGCGGTCGGTGTCGACCTGGACGTCGGTCAGCGCAGAGGTGCGCACGATGACGACGTCATCGAGGCCCTGGGCGGCGAGCGGCCCGGCGTTGTGGCCGGTCGACTGGGGTGCGACGCGCAGCCCGGCCGCGGCGGCGGCCCGGACGACCGCGGAGACGTCTGCTGCGTCGCGTGGGATCGCGACGGCCGCAGGCAGCTGCCGTACGGCGACGTTCCACGGCGTGCGGGCGGCGTCGTACCCGGGGTCGCCGGGAAGGTGGACGTGGCCTCCGCAGAGACCGCGCAGGCTCTCCGCGCGGCCGGTGTCGAGCGTGAGGGTTCCGGACGTGTTCATGGTGTGGCTCCTTGGTCGTTCCCGTGTCTTGGTGACCACACCGTGCCGAGAGGCGCTGGTGAACGACTTGGAGCCGACTTGGAGCACTCGGTCGGAATCGCCGGTGACGAGCGGCGCCGGCTCCTATGCTGCGCGGGTGGAGGAGGTCCTGGTGCTCGGCCCGATCGAGGCACGGCTGGCGGGCGCGAGCGTGGATCTCGGGACCCCCAAGCAACGGGCCCTCGTCTGTGCCCTTGCGCTCTCCGTCGGCCGCCCCGTGGCGGTGGACACGATCGTCGACCTGTTGTGGGGTGACGACCCGCCGCCCGGGGTTGCCGGCACGTTGCAGAGCTACGTGTCCGGTCTCCGCCGCGTCCTGGAGCCGCAGCGCGAGCGCCGACGCCCTGCCGAGGTCCTGGTCACGGTGGCGCCCGGCTATGCGCTGCGGGTCGAGCCGGGCGCGACCGACGCGGGCCGGTTCGTCGCGATGGTCGGCGCGCGGCACCGCGCGCTGGCCGGCGCGCCGCTCACCGGTCGCACGCGGCTGGACCGGGCCACGCTGACGGAGACGGTCGAGAGCCTGGACGAGGCCCTCGGCCTGTGGCGCGGCAGACCGTATGCCGAGCTCGACGACGCTCCGGACGCGGCTGCCGAGCGTGCCCGGCTGGACGACCTCAGGCTCGTCGCGCTCGAGGACCGGGCCGTCGCCGCGCTCGCGCTCGGCCACCACGCCACCGTCGCGGCCGAGCTCGAGGCGCTCACTGCGGCGCACCCCTTGCGCGAGCGGATGTGGGGTCTGCGGGCCGTCGCACTTGCGCGCTCGGGGCGTCAGGCGGACGCGCTCGAGGCGCTCAGCGCCGTGCGCAACGTCCTCGCCGACGAGCTCGGCCTCGAGCCCGGCATCGAGCTGCGTGAGCTGCAGGGAGCGATCCTGCGCCAGGATCCGGCGCTGGCCTGGGTCGAGCCGGCAGCGGCCGAGCAGGCGGTCGAGGAGGCGGCCAGGATGGTGGCGCGCCCGGTCGAAGGGGCAGCCGGTGCGGAGAGGGCGGAACCCTCCGCCGTGACGACGCTGGTCGGGCGGGCCGATGAGCTCGCCGTCCTCGTGGGCCGGCTCGAGGAGGCTCGATCCGGCGCGGCGTCGTACGTCGCGCTGGTCGGGGAGCCCGGCATCGGCAAGAGCCGCCTTGCCGACGAGTTGGTTCGGCTCGCGCGCGCCCAGGGCTGGACCGTTGCGACCGGGCGCTGCTCGCCCGATGACGGCGCACCGCCGCTGTGGCCGTGGGCGGCCGCGCTCGCCGACCTCGGCGGGACCCTGAGCGAGGAGACGACGGCCGAGGCCGGTGACCCCGGTGCCCGGTTCCGCGCGTGGGAGAGGATCGCGCGTAGGGTCCGGGAGCTCGCGTCGGCGGACCCCGTGCTGCTGGTCGTCGAGGACCTGCAGTGGGCGGACGCCTCCAGCCTCGGCGCGCTCCGGGTGCTGGTCGAGTCGATGGACCGCGAACGGCTCCTCGTGCTCACGACCCGCCGCAGCCATCCCGAGCCGACCGGTCTGCTCGCGGACCTCGCAGAGACCGCGGCGCGCCGCCACGGGGTGCGGCTCGACCTGACCGGTCTCGATCTCCTCGACGCGGCGAGGCTGGCCGAACAGGTGGCCGGGAATCGGCCGAGCCGGTCGGAGTCAGAAGCGCTGCGCGCACGCACGGAGGGCAACCCGTTCTTCGTGGTCGAGTTCGCTCGCCTCGCGGGTCGTCGCGGCGACCTCGGCCGACTCCTCAACGAGGGAAACCCGCCGACCGCGGTCACCGACGTCGTCGGCCGTCGGATCGACCGGCTGCCCGCCGACACCGTGGGCGTCCTGCGGACCGCCGCGGTGATCGGGCGTGACTTCGACCTGACCACGCTCGCTCGGTCGGCCGGCATCGACGAGGACGACGTGCTCGACATCATCGACCCGGCCCAGGCTGCCGGCCTGCTCGTCGAGGACGCCTTCGACCGGTTCACGTTCGCACACGCCCTGGTGGTGGACACCCTCCTGGCCGGGCTGCGTCCGTCGCGACGCGGCCGGGTGCACGCGCGGGTCGCCGAAGCGCTGGCGGACGGTGCCGGCCGGGAGACGGAGCTGGCTCGGCACTGGCTGGCGGCCGGGCCAGCGTACGCCGCGCAGGCGTGGCGCGCGGCGGTGGCGGCCGCCGCCCAGTCGGCCCGGCTGCACGACCACGAACGCGCGACGGAGCTCCTGCGTGCAGCCGAGGCCCTCCAGGAGAAGGACGACTCTGCGGGGCCGCGCGACCGGTACGACCTGCTGCTCGACCTGATCGACGGATACCGCTGGAGTGCGCACTGGCCCGAGCTGGTCGGCTGCGTCGAGCAGGCGGTCGCCGTTGCCCGTCAGATCGGGGACGTGGAGCTGGTCGCCCGGGCAGCCATCTCCACGAACCAGGGTGCGCTGTGGCAGTCGGCGCCGTACGGCGAGGTCCACGAGGGAGTCGTCGGGGCGCTCCGCGACAGCCTCGCGGGTCTGCCTCCCGGTGACGGCCCGCTGCGGTGCCGGGTCCTGCTGGGGCTGGCGAACGAGCTCTACTACATCGCCTCCTACGACGAGCGTCGCGAGCTGGTCGACGAGGCGATCGCGATGGCCGAACGGCTCCACGACGACCGCCTTCTCGTGGAGGCGCGGCAGGGCAGCTGGATGGCGCTGTGGTGCCGGCGCAACACCGAGGAGGCGTTCGAGCGCATCACGGCGGCGCGGGACGTCGCCCGCAGGCTCGGCGACGAGCGCTCGTCAGTCGTGAGCAGCTGCCTTCGGTGCGTCGCACTCAACGAGCTCGGGCGACCGGCAGAGATGTTCGCCGAGATCGAGAGCGCGCGGCTCGAGGCCGAGCGGCTCCGGATCCCCTACGGACTGATCGTCCTGGACGGCCTGTACCTCTCGTGGCTGGTCCTCGCCGGACGCTTCGAGGAGTGCGACCAGGTGCTCGAACGCATCGAGCGGCTCGACGAGCAGATGTCGCTGGAGCACTCCGGGGACGCGAAGGCGACGGCCTATCTGTCCCTGATGCGCTGGCAGGGGCGGGACGGGGAGCTCG
Organism: Marmoricola sp. URHA0025 HA25; assembly: GCF_054059435.1. Classification (NCBI taxonomy): domain Bacteria; kingdom Bacillati; phylum Actinomycetota; class Actinomycetes; order Propionibacteriales; family Nocardioidaceae; genus Marmoricola; species Marmoricola sp. URHA0025 HA25. The sequence continues at coordinate 2,196,493 of NZ_JBSSCD010000001.1, read as the reverse complement.
CCGCGGTCCTCGAGTCGGTTGCGGACGGCCCGTTCCCGGTGAGCGCGAGCGTGGCCGCCGCGATGTGGCGAGCCGGCGACCACGAGCGAGCGGCGGAGTACGCCGCGGCGCACCCGGCGCAGCTCGACCACGACGACTGGTTCTCGGTGTTCGCCTGGGCGGCCGCGGCAGAGCTGGCGCTGTACCTGGGCGATGCGGACCTCGGCCAGCGGGTCGGCGAGCTGATGAAGCCGTACGCGGGCGAGAGCGTGAGCGCAGGCTCGGTGCTCGCGTCCGGCCCGGTCGACCTCTTCCTCGCGCTGGCGGTCCGTGCGACCGGCGACGCCGATGCGGCGACCCAGCACGCCGACCGCGCGGCGGAGCTGTGCAAGGCCTGGGAGATCCCGTTGGTGGCCGAGTGGCTCGACCGTCTCCGCGCCCAGTACGCCTTCTGACGTTCTTTCGTCCAGATGCGGCAGAGTGTGCGCATGGAGACATGTGACGTGGTGGTCGTCGGGCTCGGTCCCGGCGGTGAGTACGCAGCGGGCGAGCTCGCGAAGGCCGGTCTCGACGTCGTCGGCGTCGACGAGCGCCTCGTGGGTGGCGAGTGTCCCTACTTCGGCTGCATCCCCACCAAGATGATGATCGCCGCGGCGACGACCCTGCACGAGGGCGGCCGGATCTCCCGGATGGCGGGGTCGGCGCAGGTCCAGTCGTCCTGGGAGCCCGTGGCGCGGCGCATCCGCGACGAGGCGACCGACGACTGGGACGACACCGTCGCGGTGAAGCGCCTCGAGGACGCCGGCGCGCGGTTCGCGCGCGGGCACGGCGTGATCACGGCACCCGGTCAGGTCACCGTCGCCGGCACGACGTACGCCGCACGCAAGGGCATCGTCCTGAACACCGGCACGGCTCCAGCCGCGCCGCCGATCGACGGGCTCGCCGGGCTGGACTACTGGACCAACCGCGACGTCGTCCGGCTGACCGAGCTGCCGCGCTCGATCATCGTGATCGGCGGTGGGCCGATCGGCTGCGAGATGGCGCAGGTGCTGGCGCAGTTCGGCGTCGAGGTCACCGTCGTGGAGGTCGCCGACCGGCTGGTCGCGGTCGAGGAGCCCGAGGCCTCCGAGATCATCGCCAAGGCCTTCGCCGACCTCGGCATGCAGGTCGTGACCGGCGCGAAGATCCTCAGCGTGGCCAAGGACGACGCCGGCTTCGTCGTCGAGCTCCCCGACCGCTCGTTGCGCGCTGAGCGGCTGCTGGTCGCCGCCGGCAGGCGCAACAACCTCGCCGGCATCGGCCTGGAGCACGTGGGGCTCGAGGCCGAGCCACGCGTCCTGGCGCCCGACGAGCGGATGCGCGTCGCCGAAGGCGTGTGGGCGATCGGCGACATCACCGGCAAGGGCGCCTTCACGCACATGTCGATGTACCAGGCAGCCGTCGTCGTGCGCGACCTCCTCGGCAAGGACGGTCCCTGGGCCGACTACCGCGCGGTGTCCCGGGTCACCTTCACGGGCCCGGAGATCGGGTCGGTCGGGCTGAGCGCGTCGTCGGCACGACAGCAGGGGATCGACGTACGGACCGCGACGGGCGACATGGGCACCCGCGGCTGGATCTCGGCGGAGCCGGGACTGATCAAGCTTGTCGCCGACGCCGCTCGCGGGGTGCTCGTGGGCGGCACGGCCGTCGGACCGTCGGGAGGTGAGGTGATCTCCATGATCACCGCGGCCGTCCACGCCGAGATCCCGATCGCCACGCTCGCGGACATGCACTTCGCCTATCCGACCTTCCACCGGGGCATCCAGCCGGTGCTGCAGCAGCTCCTGTAGCGCGGGGTCATCCCAGCGCGGCCTCCAGCTCCTCGAGCGCGTCCGCGGTGTACACGGCGAGCCGCTGGAGGTGCGGGATCGTGTCCCGGCAGCCGACGAACCCGAGCGTCACCTTGTCGCCGTACCCGACGAGCGTGACGTTGAGGCCGTACCCGTCGGCGAGGAACGAGATCGGGACCAGGCTGACGAGCTCGGCTCCGGCGAGGTAGAGCGGCTCGCGCGAGAGCACGAGGTTCGAGACGACGAAGTTGAACAACGGCGGGAGTGTCCGCACGCGCTGGGAGAAGGCGATCGGCAGCAGCCCGACGAGCGTGAACTGCTGCAGCGCTCCGGGGGACAGCGAGACCAGGTCCTTCTTCCCGCGGGAGGTGACTGCGTGGATGCCGCGCAGCCGGGCCAGCGGGTCGTCGAGGTCGGTGCGCAGTGGACAGACGAAGCCGGCTGCCGCGTTGATCGTGGTCTCGTCGCGGTCGATGCCGACCGGGACGGAGGCTGTCAGGCTGCTCTTCGGCAGCGAGTCCTGCTCCAGCAGGTAACGACGCACCGATCCGCTGACGCTGGCGAGCACGACGTCGTTGAGCGTGGTCCCGGTCGCGGCGGCCACCGCCTTCAGCCGGGCCAGCTCGAGCTCCTGGATCGCGAGCCGGCGGTTGCGGGTGACCTTGCGGTTGAACGGCGTCCGGGGTGTGCCGAGCGCGGAGAGGACGCCGCTGTTGGCGCCGAACGCCATCGAGACCACCTTGCCGGCCATCTCCCCGCCGGCGCCGACGCTGCCGACGACCGACCGCACGACTGCCCGGGCGATCCGGATCGCTGCCACGTCCGCGCGTTCGAGCTCGGCCTTCTCCGCCGGCGTGGTCGCGTCCGGTCCGGCTGCGCCCCGCGGGTCGGTGCTCAGCCACTGCCGGATCGTGCGTACGCCGCCGAGCCCGTCGGTCGCGCCGTGGTGCGCCTTGAAGTAGAACGCGAACCGCCCCTCGGAGAGACCCTCGATCACGTGCGCCTCCCAGAGCGGCTTGGTCAGGTCGAGGGGCTGGGAGTGCAGGCGCTCGATCAGCTGGCCGAGCTCGGCGTCCGAGCCGGGAGCGGGGAGGGCGTCGAGCCGCACGTGGTACGTCGGGTCCGGGTCCACCTTGCGCCACGACGACAGCGCGTTGGCCGGTCCGTGGTCGACGACGCTGTCGTAGGGGAAGGGCAGCCAGGCGAGCGTCGAGAACGCCTGGTGCAGGTCGCGCACGAAACCCGGCCCGGCGTCCTCCGGCAGCCGGAAGATCGCGAGGCAGCCGATGTGCAGCGGTGCGCGGGTCGTCTCCATCCGCACGAACATGCTGTCGACGGGGCTCAGCAGCCTCATCCGGGCATCGTAGGGCTCGCCGCGGGTACCGGGCGCCATGGCGCAGACTTCAGCGGAACCCAGGGGCGGCCGGATCGAGCGGGCCGGAGAGGAGGCCGACCACAGCGACTGGCTCGACCGGGCCGTCAGGTTCGGCCTGGTGGCGTACGGGGCCGTCTACCTGATGATCGCCTGGGTGGCCGGCGAGCTGGCGCTCGGGAACCGCTCAGGCAGGCCCTCGCCGCAGGGAGCACTCGCCAAGCTGGCCGGCCAGCCCTTCGGCCACGTCCTGCTCTGGGCAGTCGCCGTGGGCCTGTTCGTGCTGGTCGTCTGGCGGGTGCTGGAGGCGTTCGCGGGCCACCGCGGCGCCGACGGCGCAGAGCTCGTGCGCAAGCGTGGTCTCTCGCTCGGCAAGGCGGTGCTCTACGGCGCCCTCGGGGTGAGCGCCGTCCGGGTCGCGCTCGGAGGCGGCCAGTCCCCGCGCGCCCCGAAGACGATGACGGCGAAGGTCATGGACTGGCCCGCCGGTCAGTGGATCGTCGGTCTGGCGGCGCTTGCGATCGTCGGGTACGGCGTCGCGATGATCTGGAGCGGCTGCACCGACCGGTTCCTCGAGCACCTCGACGGCCGCGGACGCACCGGAGAGGCCGGGCGCGCGTACACCTGGTTCGGCCGCGTCGGGCACGTCGCCAAGGGGATCGCCTTCGGGATCGTCGGCGGCCTCGTCGGCTACGCGGCGCTCACCCACGAGCCGCAGAAGTCCGGCGGGCTCGACCAGGGCCTCGAGAAGGTGCTGCACCAGCCCTTCGGCCCGTGGCTGCTGCTCGCCATCGCGATCGGCATCGGCTGCTACGGGCTCTTCTGCTTCGCCTGGGCGCGGCACCGGTCACGCTGAGCCCTCACGCCTTCGTGGACAGCCCGTCGGGGTCGACGACCGGGCGGAGGGACACCGAGACCGGCGACCTGGCGCCACCCACGTCGATCTCGTACGCCGCGCCGAGCAGCCACTCCTTCTCCACGACGCCACCCGCGGGATCCCACACGTAGGCGAGCCCGACGCCGGCCCCGATCGTCGCGCCCCACGCGGCGGACATGACCTGCCCGGAAGGGACGCCCTCCCGCAGGATCAGCTCGCCGCCCCACGGCATCACGTCGGGATCGCGGACGGCGAACGACACCAGCTTCCGCCGCGGCCCGGAGGCGCGGACCTCCTCGACCGCGGCACGTCCGAGGAAGTCGACGCCGGTGCGCAGCTTGCACGCGAAGAGCAGACCGGCCTCGACCGGCCCGTAGTCGGGGGTGAGCTCGCGGCCGAACGCGCGGTAGCCCTTCTCGAGGCGCAGTGAGTCGATCGCGTAGTAGCCGCCGAGGGTGACCCCGAGGTCAGCACCTGCCGAGACGAGGTCGTCGTGGACGCCCACGGCGAACTCGGCCGGGACGTAGAGCTCCCAGCCGAGCTCGCCCACGTAGGTCATCCGGGTGGCGCGCACCGTGGCATGACCGAGGTCGATCTCGCGGCTGGTGGCGAAAGGGAAGTCGACGAGGTCCGCGCGGGTCAACCGGGACAGCAGCGTGCGCGACCTCGGACCCATCACGCCGAGCACCGCGTAGGCGGAGGTCAGGTCGACCACCCGGGTCGTCGATCCGGCAGACAGGTGCCGGCGGAGGTGGTCCTGGTCGCGCTCGGTGGTCGCCGAGCTGCTGACCAGCAGGAACTCGGTCGGCGACAGCCGGGTGACCGTGAGGTCGGACTCGTAGGTGCCGCGGGCGTTGAGCAGGCCGGTGTACACGACCCGGCCCGGGGCGACGGCGACGTCCGCGGTGCACAGCCACTGCAGGTCGGCCTCGGCGTCGGGCCCGGTGACCAGGTACTTGGAGAACGACGTCTGGTCGAACACGGTGACCGCCGTGCGCGTCGCGACGTGCTCCGCAGCGACGTACGGCAGCCAGGCGGGCCTCTCCCACGTGTGCACCGGCTCGAAGCCGGGGGGAGCGAAGTAGTTCGGCCGCTCCCAGCCCATCTTGCTCCCGAAGCGCGCACCGGCCGACTCGACCAGGTGGTGGACCGGCGAGCGCCGGAACGGCCGGGCGGTCCGCATCTCCCGGTCGGGCCAGGGGATCGCGTAGTGCAGCCCCAGCACCTCGCCCACACGGTCGCGCAGCCAGCCGCTGTTGCCGTGGAAGCGGGCGAAGCGGCGGATGTCGACGGCGGTCAGGTCGGAGGTCGGGTCACCGTCGACGATCCACTCCGCCAGGGCGCGCCCGGCACCGCCTGCCGACGCGATGCCGACCGAGTTGAACCCGGCGCCGACGTAGAAGTTCCGCAGCTCCGGCGCGGGGCCGAGGATGAACTGGTTGTCCGGGGTGAAGCTCTCCGGGCCGTTGTAGAACTTCCGGACGCCGGTGTGCCCGAGCGCGGGGATCCGGTGCAGCGCGCTGTCCATCAGCACCGAGAAGTGCTCCCAGTCCTCCTCCAGCAGCTGGAACTCGAAGGGGTACGGGATGTCCTGCGGCGACAACCAGGGCTTGGCCGCCGGCTCGAAGCCGCCCACCACCAGGCCGCCGACCTCCTCCTTGAAGTACGTGTAGCCGTCCGGGTCACGGAGGATCGGGAGGTCGGGCCGCACCCCCTCGATCTGGTCGGTCACGACGTAGAAGTGCTCGGCGGAGTGGAGCGGGACGTTCACGCCCGCCATCGCACCCACCTGGGCGGCCCACTGGCCGGCGCAGTTCACGACGATCTCGGCCTCGATGTCGCCGGCATCGGTCCGTACGCCGGTGACGGCACCGTCCTCGGTCAGCACGTCGAGCACCCGGGTGCGCTCGAGGACGACGGCGCCGCCCTGGCGCGCGCCGCGGGCGAGTGCCTGGGTCACGTCCGTGGGGTTGGCAGTCGCGTCACCGGGCAGCCACAGCGCGCCGGTCAGGTCGTCGGTGCGCATCAGCTGCCAGCGCGCGAGCGCCTCGGCGGCGGTGAGCAGCTCGCACTCGAGCCCGTACGCCGCGGCCGACGCGGCCGTGCGGCGCAGCTGCGCCATCCGGTCAGCGGTCCGCGCGACGGTCACGCCGCCGACCCGCTTGAAGCCGGTCGACAGCCCGACGTCGGCCTCGAGCGACTCGTAGAGGGAGGCGGAGTACTGCACCAGCCGGGTGCCGCTCTCCGTGGCGCGCAGCTGCCCGATCAGGCCGGCGGCGTGCCACGTCGTACCGCCGGAGAGATGGCCCTGCTCGAGCAGCACCACCTCGGTCCATCCGAGCCGGGTGAGGTGGTAGGCGACGCTGGCACCGACGATGCCGCCACCGACGACGACGACGCGGGCCCGCGAGGGCAGCTCACCCACCACCGGCCTCCTCCAGGAGCTGCGTGAAGTCGGGGAGCGCGAACCCGGCGCGCGCCTTGTCGTACCGCTCGACGCCCCACGACCAGAAGTCGAAGTCGAGCGGGCTCGCCGCCGCCTGGATGAAGCCCCACAACGACCAGCCGTAGGAGCTGCACAGCGCCTGGAGCCGCACGCGCGCCAGGTCCGCCCGCGTCGGTGCGCCGAAGTACGCCTCGGTCCAGGCCTCGGTCATCTCGGGGCTGAAGCCACACTCGGCAACGGTGTTGCCCAGCTCGAAGCACGCGTCGTTGTTGCCGGAGTACTCGTAGTCGATCAGCCACACGCGATCGCCGTCGTCGATGAAGTTGGCGGCCAGCAGGTCGTTGTTGCAGGGCACCGTCGGCGGTGCGGTCGCCTTGAGCGCTCGCCGCACCCGCTCCCAGTCGTCGACGTGGTCGTCGTAGCCGGCCGGCAGCCGGAAGCCGCGCTCCGCGATCGTCGCCCGGTACGCCGCCTGCCGGGCGAACATGTCGAAGTCACCGACGAACCGCGGACCCGTGTGCAGGGCACGGACCGCAACCGCCGCCCGGCCGAGCACAGCGGGATCCGTGAAGTCCGCGTCGCACAGCGCACGGCCGGGGAGGAAGCCGATGACGAACATGCGGAGCTCGGGGCGGAACTCCACCACCGGCGCGCCCACTCCTGCGACGGCAGCGGCCACGGTGTTCCGGTACTCGGTCTCCCGGTCGATGCCCAGCAGGGAGGGATCACCACGCGAGCAGCGCACCACCACGTCGAGAGCGGGCTCCCACCCGTCGTCGGTCGTGACCCGGAGGTTGACGTTCGTGAGCCCGCCGGACAGCTCGACCGAAGACCAGGACCGCCCCGCCAGCACGGCGAGGCGGTCCATCCCCTCGGTCACCCCCAAAACGCTGCGTCAGCCGACGGGCTCGAGCGGCGGCTCGTCGACCGTCCGGACGGGTCCCTTGAACCAGTGCTTGACCGAGACCTCCCAGTAGATGGTGAGGAGCACGAGCGCGACGGGGACGACGATGATCGCGTAGTTGACGTACTTCATCGAGAAGCCGTCCATCCACGGCACGCCGACGCTCGCCGTCGGGAGCAGCCCGACGATGCTCATGATCACGATCTCGACGACCGCAATCGGGTTCATCCACCGGTACTTGCTGCCGTTGTTCCACGTCCCGACCTCGAACTTGTCGCCGTGTCGCCACCGCAGGAAGATCGGGATCCCGAACGCGAGGTAGAGGCCGATGACGCCGATCGAGACGACGGCGAAGAACGCGACCGGGACCGGGGCGCCGTTGATGTCGACGGTGATGAGTGCCGGCAGGGTCAGAACCAGCGCGATCACCGCCGAGGCGATCACGCCGTACACCGGGACCCGCTGGGCGTTGAGCCTGGACAGCAGCTGGTGGCCGGGAACGACCCGGTCGCGGCTGAACGCGAACATCATCCGGCTGGTGCTCGTCATGCAGGCACAGGTGCAGAAGAACTGGCCGGCCATCGAGATGAACACGACCAGGCCGGCGGTGTGCGCGCCGAGCGCCTGGTTGAAGATCCCGAAGATGCTCCCGCCCGCTGCGGTCTCGTCGCCGACCGACTGGACCGCGAAGAGGAAGGTGAGCAGGAGGATCCAGCCCCCGATCGCGGAGTACAGGATCGACTGCCAGATGCCGCGCGCCGCCGAGTCAGCGGCGTCGTGGGTCTCCTCGGAGAGGTGGACCGACGCGTCGTAGCCGGTGATCGTGTACTGCGTCAGGATGCCGGACAGCGGCAGCACGTAGAGGATGAAGCCGAGGCCCTTGTTCCCTCCGAAGAGGCCCGTGTTGTTGACCGTCGTGCCGAAGACGTCCTTCAGCGACGCGTGGTCCGCGCCGTCCTTGAGGAAGAACCAGAGGATCGCCACGACCACCAGGGATCCGATGACGTGCCACCACACCGAGACGTTGTTGATCACCGCGAGCAGGTGGCTCGAGAAGATGTTCACCAGCGCGGCGAGCGCGAGCACGATCACGAACTCGATGAACACCCGGGACAGGGAGTAGTGCTTCGCCCACGAGTCGCTGAAGTAGCCGAGGAACGCATCGAAGAAGCTCGCGCACCCGTACGCCACGGAGGCGTCGATCGCGAGCAGGCCGATCAGGTTGAGCCAGCCGGTGAAGAAGCCCGCCTTGGGACCGCCGAGCTTGGAGGCCCACCAGTAGATGCCGCCCGACGTCGGGTACGCCGAGACCAGCTCCGACATCGTCAGGCCGATGATCAGGATGAACACCGACAGGATCGGCCAGCCCCAGGCGATCGCGGCCGGGCCACCGTTGTTCCAGCCGAGCGCGAAGCTCGTGAAGCAGCCGGCGAGGATCGAGATGATCGAGAAGGAGATCGCGAAGTTCGAGAAACCGGACCAGCTCCGGGACAGGTCCTGCTTGTAGCCGAGCTTCGCGAGGTGCAGCTCGTCCGCGCTCAGGACGTGGTGCTCGGGGACGGGCTCGTGGGCTTCCGGCATGGTGCACCTCTCGGGTCGGCGGAATCTCTGACGGACGCTAGACCCGGCTTCGACGGTGTGTAAACAGGTGCCCGTAAAATTGGTATGAACTCCGACCTTTGTGCAGTCCTACCGTTGACAGCCCTCCCACTTGAATCGAGACTGACCCGATGCCCCGTGCCGCGCTCGACCTGCCGCGGGCGGTGCTGCGTCCGGTCCGGAGCCACCACGCGTTCGAGGCCTGCGTCGAGCAGCTGGCGACCGCGATCCGCCTAGGCGTGTACCCCTACGGGTCCTCGCTGCCGGCCGAGCGGGAGCTCGCCGAGCAGCTGGGCGTCTCGCGGGCCACGCTGCGCGAGGCGATCGCCGCGCTTCGGTCGGCCGGGATGGTCGAGACCACCCGCGGACGCGGCGGCGGCACGATGGTGCGACGACGCCCGGCCCGCCGCAAGACCGCTGCCCGGGCGGCGATCAGGGGCCGGCACGACGACCTGCTCGACTCCCTCCGGTTTCGGGGCGTCGTCGAGCCCGGCGCGGCCGCTCTGGCCGCGGAAGGTGATCTAGACCAGGCGACCCGCATCATGCTCGAGGAGAGCCTTGCCGCGGTCTCCGAGGCCGGGGCAGGTCCCGACCACCGCCAGTGCGACTCAAGGCTCCATCTCGCGATCGCAGCCGCCAGCGGTTCGCGACGGACGATGGCCGCCGTCACGGAGGTCCAGGCCGATCTCGACGAGCTGCTCCAGGCGATCCCGGTGCTCCCGGTGAACATCGCCCACTCGACCGCACAGCACAAGGCGATCGTCTCGGCGATCCTCGCGGGGAACGCGCGCAAGGCCAGCAGGGTGATGACCGAGCACTGCGAGGACACCGCGGCACTCCTGCGCGGTCTGCTCGGGTGACGACGAAGGACTGGGTGAACGGGACGATGGCAACGCCTCCACGGAACAAGCGCATGCTCACGGTCGAGGACCTGCGTGGCCGGATCGGCACCGGCGACGTCGACACGGTCGTCGTCGCCTTCACCGACATGCAGGGTCGGCTCCAGGGCAAGCGACTGCACGGTCAGTACTTCGTCGACTTCGTCCTCGGCCACGGCACCGAGGGCTGCAACTACCTGCTGGCGGTCGACATCGACATGAACACTGTCGACGGCTACGCGATCTCCTCCTGGGAGCAGGGCTACGGCGACATGGAGTTCGTGCTCGACCTGTCGACGATCCGGCTGCTCCCGCACCTGCCCGGCACCGCAATGGTGCAGTGCGACCTCGCCTGGCCGGACGGTCGCCCCGTGGTGCAGTCGCCGCGGGCCATCCTCGCGCGGCAGGTCGAGCGGGCGGCCGAGGCGGGCTTCATCGCACTTGCCGGCACGGAGCTGGAGTTCATCCTCTTCGACGCGACGTACGAGGAGGCGTGGAGCTCGGGCTACCGCGACCTGCAGCCCTCCAACCAGTACAACGTCGACTACTCGATCCTGGGCACCACGCGGGTCGAACCGCTGCTGCGCGACATCCGCAACACGACGTACGCCGCGGGCATGAACGTCGAGGGCGCGAAGGGGGAGTGCAACTTCGGCCAGCACGAGGTCGGCTTCCTGTACGACAACGTCGTGGTCACCGCCGACAACCACGCGGTCTACAAGACGATGGCCAAGGAGATCGCCTCCCAGCACGGCAAGGCACTGACGTTCATGGCGAAGTACAACGAGCGTGAGGGCAACTCCTGCCACATCCACCTGTCGCTGCGGGCGAGCGACGGCACGCTCGTCTTCGGCGAGGATGCCGGCCGGTCACCGGTCTACGACCACTTCATCGCCGGGCTGCTCGCGACCATGCGCGAGTTCACCCTGCTCTACGCGCCCAACGTGAACTCCTACAAGCGGTTCGCCGCCGGGTCGTTCGCGCCGACCGCGATCGCGTGGGGCCTGGACAACCGCACCTGCGCGATCCGGCTCGTCGGCACCGGCCCCTCGGCGCGCCTCGAGAACCGGGTGCCGGGCGGCGACGTCAACCCCGTACCTGGCGATCGCCGCGATGCTCGCCGGCGGCCTCCACGGCGTCGCCGAGGAGCTGCCGCTGGAGCCGGAGCTCGTCGGCAATGCGTACGCCTCGGACAAGCCGCACGTCCCCTCCACGCTGTCGGAGGCGCGCGACGCGTTCCACGGCTCGGCGATCGCGCGGAGCCTGCTCGGCGACGAGGTCGTCGAGCACTACACGAACATGGCCGACGTCGAGCTCGCCGCGTTCGGCGCCGCGGTGACCGACTGGGAGCTGCGGCGAACCTTCGAACGCATGTGAGAAGCCAGTGACACAGCGAACGGATGTGAGAAGCCAGTGACACAGCGAGAGGATGTGACGTGAGCCAGACCGTGCACGAGGTCGTCAACCCGGCGACCGAGGAGACCGTCACCGAGGTCAGGCTGGCCTCGCTCGCCGACGCGGACGCCGCGATCGAGCGGGCCCACGAGGCTTTCGGGTCGTGGCGGTCGGTCGCGCCGGGGGAGAGGGCGCGGCTGCTCCGCCGGTTCGCAGCGCTGGTCGACGACGCGGTCGAGGAGCTCGCCGAGCTCGAGGTCCGCAACTCCGGCCACACCTGGGGCAACGCCGTCTGGGAGGCGGGCAACGTCCGCGACGTCCTCAACTACTACAGCGCCGCGCCGGAGCGGCTGTCCGGCCGGCAGATCCCGGTCGCCGGCGGCCTGGACGTCACCTTCCACGAGCCGCTGGGCGTGGTCGGGGTGATCGTGCCGTGGAACTTCCCGATGCCGATCGCCGGCTGGGGCTTTGCACCCGCGCTGGCGGCCGGCAACACCGTGGTCCTGAAGCCCGCAGAGCTGACCCCGCTGACCGCCGTCCGGCTCGCCGAGCTCGGGCGCGAGGCGGGGCTGCCGGAGGGCGTGTTCACGGTCCTCCCGGGCAAGGGCTCCGTCGTCGGCGAGCGGTTCGTCACCCACCCACTGGTCGCCAAGGTGTGCTTCACCGGCTCCACGGAGGTCGGCAAGCAGATCATGCGCGGCTGCGCCGACCAGGTGAAGCGGCTGACCCTCGAGCTCGGCGGCAAGAGCGCCAACATCGTCTTCGCGGACGCCGACCTCGCCAAGGCGGCCGCGACGGCGCCGTACGCAGTCTTCGACAACGCCGGCCAGGACTGCTGCGCCCGGTCCCGCATCCTCGTGGAGCGCTCGGCCTACGACGAGTTCGTGGGCCTGCTCGAGCCCGCGGTCACCGGCCTCCGGGTCGCCGACCCCAGTGACCGCGACAGCGAGATGGGTCCGCTGATCTCGGCGCAGCAGAAGGCCGTCGTCCAGGGCTTCGTCGACGAGGTCGAGGTCGCGTTCGCCGGCAGCGCACCCTCGGGGCGCGGCTACTGGTTCCCGCCGACCGTGGTGCTGGCGAGCTCGACCCAGGAGCGGATCTGGCGCGAGGAGGTCTTCGGGCCGGTGGTCGCGGTGATGCCGTTCGACGACGAGGCCGACGCGATCAGGCTGGCCAACGACACGGAGTTCGGCCTCTCCGGGTCGATCTTCACCCGCGACCTCGGCCGCGCGCTGCGCGTCTCCCGCGCCGTGGACGCCGGCAACCTCAGCGTCAACTCGCACTCGTCGGTCCGCTACTGGACGCCCTTCGGCGGCTTCAAGCAGTCCGGTCTCGGCCGCGAGCTCGGACCGGACGCCCCGAACGGCTTCACCGACGTCAAGAACGTCTTCTACGCACACGACTGAGCAGCTCTCACCGCACCAGGAAAAGGATCCCCGCCATGCCAGGACGCCTCGCAGACCGCACCGCCGTGATCACCGGTGGCAGCTCCGGCATCGGTCTCGCCACCGCGCGGCGCTTCGCCGAGGAGGGTGCCCACGTCGTCGTGGCCGACATCGACGACGCCCGGGGTGCGGAGGTCGCCGAGGAGATCGGCGGGCTCTACGTGCACACCGAGGTGACCGACAAGGAGCAGGTGGACGCACTGTTCGCCCGGGCCAAGGAGGCCTACGGCTCGGTCGACGTCGCCTTCAACAACGCCGGCATCTCGCCTCCCGACGACGACTCGATCCTCGACACGGACCTCGACGCGTGGCGCCGGGTGCAGGAGGTCAACCTCACCAGCGTGTACCTGTGCTGCAAGGCGGTGCTGCCGTACATGCTCGAGCAGAAGCGCGGATCGATCATCAACACGGCTTCGTTCGTCGCGGTGATGGGCGCCGCCACGTCGCAGATCTCCTACAGCGCCTCGAAGGGAGGCGTCCTGTCGATGTCGCGCGAGCTGGGGGTGCAGTTCGCCCGCGAGGGCGTCCGGGTGAACGCGCTCTGCCCGGGCCCGGTGAACACACCGCTCCTGCAGGAGCTCTTCGCGAAGGACCCGGAGCGCGCGGCCCGTCGCCTCGTGCACGTGCCGATGGGCAGGTTCGCGGAGCCCGAGGAGATGGCCAACGCCGTGCTCTTCCTGGCCTCGGACGAGTCCAGCTTCATCACGGCCAGCACGTTCCTCGTCGACGGCGGCATCGCCGGCGCCTACGTCACGCCACTGTGAGGACGCCGTGACAGCCGTGCCGGTGATCGGGATCACCACCTACCGCGAGCAGGCGCGCTGGGGCGTCTGGGACGAGATCGCCGACCTGCTGCACGCGGCGTACGCCCAGACGCTCGAGGCAGCGGGCGCTGCCGTCGTGCTGCTCCCGCCGGGCGATCCGTCCCGGGCCGCGACGGTGCTGAGCCGCCTGGACGGCCTCGTCGTCGCCGGCGGTGCGGACGTCGACCCGGAGCGGTACGCCGAGCCGCGGCACCCACGCACCGGCGGGATCCGTCCCGACCGTGACGCCTGGGAGCTCGCGCTCCTGGACGTGGCGGCCGAGAGGGACCTGCCGACGCTGATGGTGTGTCGCGGCATGCAGCTCGAGGCGGCCCGCGTGGGTGGCGCACTCGACCAGCACACGCCCGACGTCGTGGGCCACGAGCGGCACTCGCCGGGCGGTCCGGTGTACGGCGAGATCGAGGTGGCCACCGTGCCCGGGACGGCACTCGCGGCACTGATCGGCGATGCCCAGCGCGTCCACTGCCACCACCACCAGTCGGTGCGCGAGCACCCCGGCCTGGTGGTCGGTGCGCGGGCGGACGACGGCACGGTGGAGGCAGTGGAGCACCCGGGGCGCCGGTTCTGGATCGGCATCCAGTGGCACCCCGAGACCCTTGCCGACGTCGGCCTGTTCCAGGGGCTCGTGGTGGCCGCCCGCCCGTCCGACTGAGGTCCGGATCACGTTTGTGGCCGGGGTCGGCGGGTACTCGCCGGGATGACCGCGCGTGCGGTCCGACCGGATCCGAAGAGGATCGACCCGAGCAAGGATGGGGGACCCCGATGGGTACCGACGACAAGCTCGAGAACAAGACCGACGAGGCCATGGGCAAGGCGAAGGAGACCTTCGGCAGGGCCACGGACAACGAGGACCTCGAGGCCGAGGGCAAGGGCGACCAGACCGAGGCCAACGTCAAGCAGGCCGGCGAGAAGGTCAAGGACGCAGCCGGCAAGGTGAAGGACGCGTTCTCCTGACCTGCTGATCCACAGTCCCTGCGGGTGATGGAAACCGGGGACCGGCGACACCGCGTATGTCGCGGTTGCGCCGGTCCTCGGCCGTCGCCGGCCTGTTAGGATCTGCCCTGTTCGACATCCTTTAACGATCCGTCCCGTGAGGCGGAGAAGGAGGTCAGGCGCGATGTCGCCTACCCGACCCGAGCTCGCCGCCCAGTCCGACGCCGCTGCGCCGTCCGATCCGGGCCGCACGGTGCTCGACGCCCGTGACGTCACCCGGGCACTGACCCGCATCTCGCACGAGATCCTCGAGCGCAACCGCGGCTCGAGCGACCTGGTGCTCCTCGGCATCCCCACCCGCGGTGTGCACCTCGCCCGCCGGATCGCCGAGAAGATCTCCGAGGTGGAGGGCATCGAGGTGGCGGTCGGCTCGCTCGACGTGACCATGTACCGCGACGACCTCCGGATGCGCCCGGCGCGCACGCTGCTCCCCACCGAGATCCCATCCGGCGGCATCGACGACAAGACCGTCGTGCTGGTCGACGACGTGCTCTACTCCGGCCGCACCATCCGGGCCGCGCTCGACGCGATGAACGACATCGGCCGTCCCCGCGCGGTGCGCCTCGCGGTGCTGGTCGACCGCGGCCACCGCGACCTGCCGATCCGGGCCGACTTCGTCGGCAAGAACCTGCCGACCTCGACGGCCGAGTCGGTCGCCGTACGCCTGAGCGAGCACGACGGGGAGGACTCGGTGACCATCAAGTGAAGAAGCACCTGCTGAGCGCAGCGGACCTCAGCCGCGACGACGCCGAGCTGATCCTCGCCACCGCCGAGGAGCTCCGCTCGCTCGCCGACCGGCCGATCAAGAAGCTGCCCGCCCTGCGCGGTCGCACGATCGTGAACCTCTTCTTCGAGGACTCCACCCGCACCCGGATCTCCTTCGAGGCCGCGGCCAAGCGACTGTCGGCCGACGTCATCAACTTCTCCGCGAAGGGCTCCTCGCTGAGCAAGGGCGAGTCGCTCAAGGACACCGCCCTGACCCTCGAGGCGATGGGCGCCGACGCCGTCGTCGTACGCCACTGGGCGTCCGGCGCACCGCACAACCTGGCCAACGCCGGCTGGTCGCGGTCGAGCGTGATCAACGCCGGCGACGGGACGCACGAGCACCCGACCCAGGCGCTCCTCGACGCCTTCACGATGACCCGGCACCTCGCCCCGGAGAAGGGGCAGAGCCTCGACGGGCGGCGGGTCGCGATCGTCGGCGACGTGCTGCACAGCCGGGTGGCGCGCTCCAATGCCCTTCTCCTGCACACGCTGGGGGCCGAGGTCACCCTGGTGGCGCCGCCGACGCTGCTCCCGTACGGCGTGGACACCTGGAACGTCCAGACCTCCTACGACCTCGACGCCGTGCTGCCCAAGACCGACGTGGTGATGATGCTGCGGGTCCAGCGCGAGCGGATGAACGCGTCGTACTTCCCCAGCGTCCGGGAGTACTCCCGCCGCTACGGCCTCGACGCGCGCCGGATGGCGACCTTGCAGGACCACACGATCGTGATGCACCCGGGCCCGATGATCCGCGGCATGGAGATCACCGCCGACGTCGCCGACTCCGAGCGTTCGGTGATCGTCGAGCAGGTCACCAACGGGGTCGCGGTCCGGATGGCCGTCCTCTACCTGCTGCTGGGCGGCAACGAGCCGGCCCTCTCGACGACCGAGGCCGTGCCGGCCGAGGAGGGCTCCGCATGAGCGAATACCTGATCAGGAACGCACGGGTCCTCGGTGGAGACCCGGTCGACATCTTCATCGAGGACGGCAGGATCGCGGCCATCGGTGGTCGAGCAGCGAGCGCCAGCGAGCGATCAGTCGAGACCCGACCAGTCGAGACGATCGACGCCACCGGCCTGATCGCGCTGCCGGGCCTCGTCGACCTGCACACCCACCTGCGTGAACCGGGTCGCGAGGACGCCGAGACCGTCGAGACAGGCACGCGTGCCGCGGCCATGGGCGGCTTCACTGCC
This sequence comes from Marmoricola sp. URHA0025 HA25, assembly GCF_054059435.1. Taxonomy (NCBI): domain Bacteria; kingdom Bacillati; phylum Actinomycetota; class Actinomycetes; order Propionibacteriales; family Nocardioidaceae; genus Marmoricola; species Marmoricola sp. URHA0025 HA25. Next base: position 2,179,994 of record NZ_JBSSCD010000001.1, on the reverse strand, counting down.
GTGCACGCGATGGCGAACACCGACCCGGTCGCGGACACGGCCGGTGTCGTGGAGCAGGTGTGGCGGCTGGGGCGCGAGGCCGGCTACTGCGACGTGTTCCCGGTCGGCGCCGTCACCGTCGGGCTCGCGGGGGAGCGGCTCGCCGAGCTCGGCGCGATGGCCGACTCGGCCGCGCGCGTGCGGGTCTTCTCCGACGACGGCAAGTGCGTCTCCGACCCGGTGCTCATGCGCCGCGCGCTGGAGTACGTCAAGGCCTTCGACGGCGTGATCGCCCAGCACGCCCAGGAGCCGCGGCTCACCGAAGAGGCGCAGATGAACGAGGGTGAGCTGAGCGGCCGGCTCGGTCTTCGGGGCTGGCCCGCGGTGGCCGAGGAGGCGATCATCGCCCGCGACTGCCTGCTGGCCGCCCACGTCGGGTCGCGGCTGCACGTCTGCCACGTCTCGACCGCCGGATCGGTGGAGATCCTGCGCTGGGCGAAGGCGCAGTCGCAGAAGGACGGTGGCTGGAGCGTGACCGCCGAGGCCTGTCCGCACCACCTGCTGCTCACCGACGAGCTGGCCGCCACCTACGACCCGATCTACAAGGTGAACCCGCCGCTGCGCACGCAGGCCGACGTGACGGCGGTGCGTGCGGGCCTGGCAGACGGGACCATCGACGTCGTCGCGACCGACCACGCCCCGCACCCCCACGAGGACAAGGACTGCGAGTGGCAGGCCGCCGCCTTCGGGATGCTCGGGCTGGAGACGGCGCTGTCGATCGTGCAGCAGACCATGGTCGACCCGGGACTGGTCGACTGGGCCGGGGTCGCCGAGCGGATGTCCTACGTGCCGGCGCGGATCGGGCGGCTCGACGGCCACGGCCGGCCGATCGCCGAGGGCGAGCCGGCCAACCTGGTGCTGTACGACGCCTCCGCGACCCGCACCGTCGAGGCCAGCGAGATGGCGTCGCTCTCCCGGAACACCCCGTACGCCGGCCTGGAGCTGCCCGGTCGTGTCGTCGCCACGTTCCTCCGTGGCAAGCCGACCGTGCTCGACGGAAAGCTCACCTGATGACCCCACCCCGGATCTCCCTGCTGCGCAGGCGGGCGCCGCGATTCCCGCCGCTGGTCGCGCCCCCTCCGGTGGCCGACCTGCCGACGGCGAAGCTGCAGGCGGCCGCCCGCTATCTCGGCACCGTGGACGAGTCCGGCGAGACGGTGATCGGGCAGTCCCTCTCGGCGCGCAGCGCTGCCCGGCTGTCGCTGTCCACCGAGGCGCTCGACGTGATCCGCATCGCCGGCTCGTTCCGCATCCCGGTCGGCGCGCTCCGGGGTGCTGCCGGTGGTGAGAGGTTCAAGGGCAAGGTGGTGCCGGACCTGCTCCTGGTCCGCTGGGCGCACGGCGGGCACCGCTGGGAGACCGGCTTCCGGATGGAGCCCAGCAAGACGGTGAAGGACGGCACCCGCGCCCCGGACGTGGGCGCCTGGGTGCGGACGATCTCGAAGATGGCAAGGGGCAACGATGACTGAGGCGATCCTGGTCCTGGAGGACGGGCGCACGTTCCGCGGCGAGTCCTACGGCGCGACGGGGGAGACCTTCGGCGAGGCGGTGTTCTCGACCGGGATGACGGGCTACCAGGAGACGCTGACCGATCCGTCGTACCACCGCCAGGTCGTGGTGATGACCGCGCCGCACATCGGCAACACCGGGATGAACGACGACGACCCGGAGTCCAGCCGCATCTGGGTCAGCGGGTACGTCGTCCGCGACCCGGCCCGGATGCCCTCCAGCTGGCGCTCGACCGGCACGCTGGACGACGCGCTCCGCGACCAGGGCGTGGTCGGGATCAGCGGCATCGACACGCGCGCCCTGACGCGGCACCTGCGCGAGCGCGGTGCGATGCGCGTCGGCATCTCGAGCGTCGAGAGCAACCCGAGGGCACTGCTCGAGCGCGTGCTGGCGAGCGCGGAGATGAGCGGCGCTGAGCTCGCCGACGAGGTCACCACCTCCGAGGCCTACGTCGTCCCCGCGGTCGGCCCGAAGGTGGCCACCGTCGCGGCCGTCGACCTCGGCATCAAGGCGAACACCCCGCGGATGATGAGCGAGCGCGGCATCGAGGTGCACGTGCTGCCGGCGACGGCGACCATCGACGACGTCCTGGCCGTGCAGCCCGACGGCCTGTTCTTCTCCAACGGGCCGGGTGACCCGGCGGCGACCACCCATCAGATCGCCCTCCTCCAGGACGCCCTGGAGCGCGGCCTGCCGTACTTCGGGATCTGCTTCGGCAACCAGCTGTTCGGCCGGGCGCTCGGGTTCGGCACCTACAAGCTCAAGTACGGCCACCGGGGCATCAACCAGCCCGTGATGGACCGCACCACCGGCAAGGTCGAGGTGACGGCGCACAACCACGGGTTCGCCGTCGATGCCCCGCTCGAGGGCAGCACGACGACGCCCTACGGGGAGGCGACCGTGAGCCACGTCTGCCTCAACGACGACGTGGTCGAGGGCCTGGAGCTGCGGGACGCGGACGGCCGGCTCGCCGCGTTCTCGGTGCAGTACCACCCGGAGGCGGCCGCCGGTCCGCACGACGCGGCCTACCTGTTCGACCGCTTCCTCGACCTCATGAACGACCGGAAGGCCTGACCCGTGCCGAAGCGCGAAGACCTCAAGTCCGTCCTGGTGATCGGCTCCGGGCCGATCATCATCGGGCAGGCGTGCGAGTTCGACTACTCGGGCACGCAGGCCTGTCGGGTGCTCAAGGAGGAGGGCCTCCGGGTCATCCTGGTCAACTCCAACCCGGCCACGATCATGACCGACCCGGAGTTCGCCGACGCCACCTACGTCGAGCCGATCACGCCCGAGTTCGTCGAGAAGGTGATCGAGAAGGAGCGCCCCGACGCGCTGCTCGCGACGCTGGGCGGCCAGACCGCGCTCAACACCGCCATCGCGATGGCCGAGAACGGCGTCCTGGAGAAGTACGGCGTGGAGCTGATCGGCGCGAGCATCGAGGCGATCCACCGCGGGGAGAACCGCCAGTCGTTCAAGAAGATCGTCGAGGAGCTCGGGGGAGAGGTCGCCAGCAGCGTCATCTGCCACTCCATGGACGACTGCCTCGGTGCGGCGGAGCAGCTCGGCTACCCCGTCGTGGTCCGGCCGTCCTTCACGATGGGCGGCACCGGCTCGGGCATCGCCTACGACGAGCGCGACCTGCACCGGATCGCCGGTGCCGGACTCTCCGCCAGCCCGACCACCGAGGTGCTCCTCGAGGAGTCGATCATCGGCTGGAAGGAGTACGAGCTCGAGGTCATGCGCGACCAGGCCGACAACGTCGTGATCGTGTGCTCCATCGAGAACCTCGACCCGATGGGCGTGCACACCGGTGACTCGATCACGGTGGCGCCGGCGATGACCCTCACGGATCGCGAGTACCAGCACCTGCGCGACCTCGCCATCGGGATCATCCGCTCGGTCGGCGTCGACACCGGCGGCTGCAACATCCAGTACGCCGTGAACCCGGCCGACGGCCGGGTCGTCGTGATCGAGATGAACCCCCGGGTGTCGCGGTCCAGCGCGCTGGCGTCGAAGGCGACCGGCTTCCCGATCGCGAAGATCGCCGCGAAGGTCGCGATCGGCTACACACTCGACGAGATCCCCAACGACATCACCCTCGAGACCCCGGCGAGCTTCGAGCCGACGCTGGACTACGTCGTGGTGAAGGTGCCTCGGTTCGCGTTCGAGAAGTTCCCGACGGCCGACACCACGCTCACCACCCACATGAAGTCGGTCGGCGAGGCCATGGCGATCGGCCGCAACTTCACCGAGGCGCTGCAGAAGGCCCTGCGCAGCCTGGAGAAGAACGACGCCGCCTTCGACTGGCACCACCGCTGGGTCGACCTCGACAAGCAGGCGCTCCTCGAGCAGATCCGGCGGCCCACGGACGGCCGGCTGAAGGTGGTGATGGACGCGATCCGGGCAGGTGCCACGCCGGAGGAGGTCCACGAGGCCACCGGCATCGACCCGTGGTTCGTCGACCAGCTCGCGCTGATCAACGAGATCGCCATGGAGGTCATCGACGCCGAGGAGCTGACCCCGGCGCTGCTGCGCAGGGCCAAGCGGCACGGCTTCTCCGACGCCCAGCTCGCCAAGATGCGCAACCTGGGCGAGGACGTCGTCCGCGGTGTGCGGCACGCCCTCGGCATCCGGCCGGTCTACAAGACCGTGGACACCTGCGCGGCCGAGTTCGCGGCGCGCACGCCGTACCACTACAGCTCCTACGACGAGGAGACGGAGGTGCAGCCGAGGGAGAAGCCGGCCGTCATCATCCTGGGCTCCGGACCCAACCGGATCGGGCAGGGCATCGAGTTCGACTACTCGTGCGTCCACGCGTGCCTGGCGCTCTCGGAGGCCGGCTACGAGACCGTGATGGTCAACTGCAACCCCGAGACGGTCTCCACCGACTACGACACCTCCGACCGGCTGTACTTCGAGCCGCTGACCCTGGAGGACGTGCTCGAGATCGTGCACGCCGAGACCAAGGCGGGCCCGGTGGCCGGAGTGATCTGCCAGCTCGGCGGGCAGACCCCGCTGGGACTCGCCCAGGGCCTCGAGGACGCCGGCGTCCCGATCGTGGGCACCACGCCTGAGGCGATCGAGCTGGCCGAGGAGCGCGGCGCGTTCGGCCGGGTGCTCAAGGAGGCCGGGCTGGTCGCGCCGAAGCACGGCACTGCGAGCTCGTTCGCCGAGGCGCAAGAGATCGCCGCCGAGATCGGCTACCCGGTCCTCGTGCGGCCGTCGTACGTGCTCGGCGGCCGGGGCATGCAGATCGTGTACGGCGACGACGCGCTGCGCGGCTACATCGCGGCGGCGACCGAGGTGAGCCCTGACCGCCCCGTCCTGGTCGACCGGTTCATCGACGACGCCGTCGAGATCGACGTGGACGCGCTGTTCGACGGCACCGACCTCTACCTGGGCGGGGTGATGGAGCACATCGAGGAGGCCGGGATCCACTCGGGCGACTCGGCCTGCGCGCTGCCGCCGATCACGCTGGGTGCGCGGGAGATCCTGCGGATCCGCGAGGCCACCGAGGCGATCGCCCGGGGCATCGGGGTGGTCGGCCTGCTGAACATCCAGTTCGCGCTCGGCGCCGACGTGCTCTACGTGCTCGAGGCCAACCCGCGGGCCAGCCGCACGGTGCCGTTCGTCTCCAAGGCGACGGCGACGCCCCTTGCCAAGGCGGCCGCCCGGATCATGCTCGGCGAGTCGATCGCGTCGTTGCGCGAGGCCGGCGTCCTGCGGGTCAAGGACGGCGGCGAGCTGCCCGGTGACGCTCCCATCGCCGTGAAGGAGGCGGTGATGCCGTTCAACCGGTTCCGCACCCCCGACGGCGGCCACGTCGACACCCTCCTCGGACCGGAGATGAAGTCGACGGGTGAGGTGATGGGGTTCGACGCCGACTTCGGCACCGCCTTCGCCAAGTCGCAGGCCGCGGCGTACGGATCGCTGCCCACCTCGGGTCGCGTGTTCGTGAGCATGGCCAACCGTGACAAGCGCACGATGATCTTCCCGATCAAGGTGCTGGCCGACTCCGGGTTCGAGATCTACGCCTCCCAGGGCACCGCCGACGTGCTGCGCCGCAACGGCATCAAGGCCACCGTGGTCCGCAAGCACTTCGAGGGCACCGGGCCGAACGGCGAGCCGACGTCGGTGCAGCTGATCCTCGACGGCCAGGTCGACCTCATCGTGAACACGCCGGCAGGCAGCGGCGCGGGCGGCGACTCGCGCATGGACGGCTACGAGATCCGCACGGCCGCGGTGCTGGCCGGGGTCCCGTCGATCACGACCGTGCAGGGGCTCGCCGCCGCCGTGCAGGGGATCCAGGCGCAGCGGGCCGGGTCGATCGGGGTGCGCTCGCTGCAGGAGTGGGCCGCCGCCGCCATCGTGCCCGCGCTGGACGGTCCTGGATGACCGGTCCGTACCGTGCGCTGTTCGACCGCGTGCTGACCCGGGTCGACCCCGAACGCGCGCACCATGCGGCCTTCGCCGGCATCCGGGCGGCCGCACCCGCCCTGCGCGGCTTCGACAGGCTCGACCACCGTCGGGGGCGGACCGGCGTGCACACCATGGGCATCGACTTCCCCGGTGTGCTCGGGCTCGCGGCCGGCTTCGACAAGAACGCCGTCGGCATCGACGCACTGGGCGCCCTCGGCTTCGGGTTCGTCGAGATCGGCACCGTCACCGGCGAGCCGCAGCCCGGCAATCCGCAGCCCCGCCTGGTCCGGCTGCCGGCCGACCGGGCGGTGGTCAACCGGATGGGCTTCAACAACGACGGTGCCGAGGCGGTGGCGAGGCGACTGGCGCGACGCAGGCGGACCCGGCGTGGACCCGTGCTCGGGATCAACATCGGCAAGACCAAGGTCGTGCCGGAGGACGCCGCGATCGGCGACTACGAGAAGAGCACCGGGCTGCTCGCGCCCCACGCCGACTACCTGGTCGTCAACGTGTCCTCGCCGAACACCCCCGGACTCCGCGACCTGCAGTCGGTGGTCAAGCTCGAGCCGCTCCTGCGCGCCGTACGCCGTCGCGCCGACGAGGTCACCGAGAGGCGGGTGCCGCTCCTGGTGAAGATCGCCCCCGACCTCGACGACGACGACGTGCTGGCCGTCGCCGACCTGGCGCTGGCGATCGGGCTCGACGGCATCGTCGCGACCAACACGACGACCAGTCGCGAAGGTCTCTCCTCGCCCCCGGAGGCGGTCGAGCGCGCCGGTGCCGGCGGTCTCTCCGGAGCGCCCTTGCGACGCCGCGCCCTCGAGGTGATCGGGTTGCTCCGGGAGCGGGTGGGCGACGAGGTCACGCTGATCGGCGTCGGTGGCATCGCCTCCGTCGACGACGCCGTCGAGCGGATCGCCGCCGGCGCCGACCTGCTGCAGGCCTACACCGCATTCGTCTACGAAGGACCACTCTGGCCGCGGCGCATCAACGCCGCCCTCGCTGAGGAGCGACGTCGATGACCACGTTCGGAGCCCGGCTGCGTGCCGCCATGGACACCCGCGGACCGCTGTGCGCCGGCATCGACCCGCACTCCGGCCTGCTGGCCGCGTGGGGCCTCCCCGACACCGTCGAGGGGCTCGAGCGCTTCTCGCTGACCGCGGCTGAGGCCTTCGGCCCGACTGTCGCGGCGGTCAAGCCGCAGTCCGCGTTCTTCGAGCGGTTCGGGTCGCGCGGGATCGCGGTGCTCGAGCGGGTGGTGCACACCTGCCGCGAGGCCGGCGCCCTGGTGGTGCTCGACGTCAAGCGCGGCGACATCGGCTCGACGGCCCAGGGCTACGCCGACGCCTACCTCGACCCGTCGTCCCCGATCGCGGCCGACGCCATCACCGCCAGCCCGTTCCTCGGCTTCGGCAGCCTGGCGCCGATGCTCGACAGCGCGGCCAAGCACGACGCCGGCGTCTTCGTGCTGGCCCTGACCTCCAACCCGGAGGGCGCCCAGGTGCAGCGGGCCACCACGCCCGACGGCCGGATGGTCGCCGCGACCGTGCTCGACTCCTTGCGCGCGGCCAACGCAGGGGCACAATCGCTCGGCTCGTTCGGTGCGGTCGTGGGCGCCACCATCGACGCTCCCGGCGGCGAGATCGATCTCGACGTCAACGGCCCGCTGCTCGTGCCCGGGATCGGCGCGCAGGGCGGCACCGCTGACGACGTACGCCGGATCTTCGCCGGCGTCCTCGACAAGGTCCTGCCGAGCAGCAGCCGCGAGATCCTCGGCGCCGGGCCGGACCCGGCGTCGTTGCGAGCGGCCGCGGAGCGCGCAGCCGCCGAGTTCGCGGCGCTCGTCGGATGAGCCGGGCCCGCCTAGCGACTCTCGGTGCTGTCCTGCTGCTCTCGCTGCAGGCGTGCGGCGGCGGCAGCGACAAGGGCTACTGCGACGCGCTGAAGGCCGACCAGCCGCTCTTCGCCCAGATGCAGGACGACACCAGTGGGCTCGGGCTGCTGAAGCACCGGGCCGCGCTGCACGCGCTCGCCGACAAGGCTCCGGACGACCTCGGCGACGAGTGGCAGACGTTCCTCGGGGCGCTGGACGCCTTTGCCGGGACGCTGAGCGACCTGCACGTGGCGCCGGGCGACTTCGTGGACGGCAAGCCGCCGGCCGGCCTCGGCGAGGACGCCCGCAACCGGATCGCGTCGGCGGCCAGTGAGCTGTCGTCGGCCGACGTGGTCGAGGCAGCCGACGGCATCGAGCAGCACGCGAAGGACGTCTGCAAGCTGCAGCTGGGCCTGTGAGACCTGCGTTTCCGGTGGCCCGCGTTGCAGCCGGTGAGCACTGCTGACTACATTGCTGCACACCGCAGGTGCCCGCGCTGACCTGCACGTCGAGCATCGAGAAGAGGTCACGGCTGTGGCGTTGCCACCACTCACCCCCGAGCAACGCAGAGCGGCCCTGGACAAGGCCGCGGCCTCCCGTCGGGAGAGGGCCGCGGTCAAGAACCGGCTCAAGCACTCCGGCGCGTCGATCGCCGACGTTCTCGCCGAGGGCGAGCACAACGAGGTGATCGGCAAGATGCGCGTCAACGAGCTGCTGCAGTCCATGCCCGGCCTGGGCAAGGTCCGGGCCGCCCAGGTGATGGACCGGCTCAAGATCTCCGAGAGCCGCCGCGTGCGCGGCCTCGGCGCCAAGCAGGTCGCGGCACTGGTCGCCGAGTTCGGCTCCGGTGACTGACGCCGAGACAGCCCATCGCGAGGCGGACCGGCCCCCTGCACGACTGACGGTGCTGGCGGGCCCGACCGCAGTCGGCAAGGGCAGCGTCACCGCCTGGCTGCGCGAGCACCATCCTGAGATCTGGATCTCCGTCTCCGTCACCACCCGGAGGCAGCGTCCCGGCGAGGTCGACGGCGTGCACTACCACTTCGTGGACGACGAGGAGTTCGACCGGCTGGTCGCCGGCGGCGAGCTGCTCGAGTGGGCGGTGGTCCACCAGCACGCCCGCTACGGCACTCCCAGGCTGCCGGTGGACCAGGCGCTCGCGCAGCAGAGGCCCGCCCTGCTCGAGATCGACCTGCAGGGTGCCCGCCAGGTGCGGGACCGGATGCCGGAGGCCAGGTTCGTGTTCCTGGCGCCGCCCTCGTGGGACGAGCTGGTCCGCCGCCTCGTCGGTCGTGGCACCGAGGACGAGGCCGAGCGCGAGCGGCGGCTGGCGACCGCGCGCGCCGAGCTGGCAGCCGAGCCGGAGTTCGACGCGACGGTCGTGAACCACACGATTCCCGCTGCGGCCGAACAGTTGGTAGAGTTGATGCGGTCCTGAGGCCTTCTGCCCAGGACGCTGCGCACTGCAGACTTTCCAACCTCCGAGAGGCTCGATGAGCGTGTCCGGCTCCCTGCCCGTTGCCGAGGGGATCACCAACCCCCCGATCGACGACCTCCTGACCAAGACCGACTCCAAGTACAAGCTGGTGCTCTACAGCGCCAAGCGTGCTCGGCAGATCAACGCCTACTACTCCCAGCTCGGCGAGGGCCTGCTGGAGTACGTCGGCCCGCTGGTCGACACCCACGTCCAGGAGAAGCCGCTGTCGATCGCGCTCCGCGAGATCAGCGAGGACCTGCTGGTCTGTGAGGACATCGACCCCGAAGAGGCCGCCGCCGAGGCAGCGACCGAGTAGCACCCTCCGGGTCGTGACCACCAGCTCGTCGACCACGTCGACCGACCAGTCCCGCCCTCACGTCGTCCTCGGCGTGAGCGGCGGGATTGCCGCATACAAGGCCTGTGAGCTCCTCCGGCTGTTCAAGGAGGCAGGCCCCGGCGCCTTCGAGGTGACCGTCGTGCCGACCGAGGCGGCGCTGGAGTTCGTCGGAGCCCCGACGTGGGCCGCCCTGTCGGGCAAGCCGGTGGCGACCGACGTGTGGACCGACGTCCACCTGGTGCCGCACGTGCGGCTCGGCCAGACCGCCGACCTCGTCGTCGTCGCGCCCGCGACCGCCAACGTGCTGGCCAAGGCGGCGCACGGCCTCGCCGACGACCTGCTCACCAACACGCTCCTCACCGCGCGCTGCCCGGTGGTGTTCGCCCCGGCGATGCACACCGAGATGTGGGAGCACCCGGCCACGGTCGCCAACGTCGCGACCCTGCGCGAGCGTGGCGCCCTGGTCATCGAGCCGGCCGAGGGCCGCCTGACCGGGGCCGACACCGGCAAGGGCCGGCTGCCCGAGCCGGCGGAGATCTTCGCGATCGCCACCGACCTGCTCTCGCGGGTCTCCACCGGGGCCACGGCGACGCAGGACCTCGCCGGGCGGCACGTGGTCGTGTCCGCCGGCGGCACCCGTGAGTACCTCGACCCGGTGCGCTTCCTCGGCAACCGGTCCTCCGGGCTGCAGGGCTACGCCCTGGCCCGCACCGCTGCCGCGCGTGGCGCCGAGGTCACCCTGGTGGCGGCGAACGTCTCCCTCCCCGACCCTGCGGGCGTCAAGGTGGTCCGGGTGGAGACGACCGAGCAGCTGCAGGTCGAGGTCGTGGCTGCCTGCCAGTCGGCCGACGCCGTGGTGATGGCCGCGGCGCCCGCCGACTTCCGGCCGGAGAGCCTGGCGGAGGCCAAGATCAAGAAGACCGACGACGGGTCGGTGCCGGACATCCGCCTGGTCCAGACGCCCGACATCCTGGCCGGACTCGCGCACGACCGGCCCAACCCCGGGCTCGTCGTGGTCGGCTTCGCCGCGGAGACGGGCGACGAGTCGGGCACGGTGATGGACCACGCCCGGGCCAAGCTCGCCCGGAAGGGCTGCGACCTCCTGGTCGTCAACGACGTCGCCGGCGGAAAGGTCTTCGGCGCCGAGGACAACGAGGCCGTCGTGCTCGGTGCCGACGGCGAGGCCAGCCCCGTGGCCCGTGGCTCGAAGAGCGCGCTGGCGCAGGTGATCTGGGACCGCGTGACCTCCCTGCTGCAAGCGCGTTGACTGGTGCGGGAGTCGTCTCCTGAGATGCCGTCTCACGATGAGGACAGTCGGTTAGGCTGACCGTTCTTGCCCACCATGGATAGCCCTACCTACTGGTCGAGATCCGGCCAGGGAAACTGCAGGAGAACCAAGTGACTGGACGTCTGTTCACCTCCGAGTCGGTGACCGAGGGTCACCCGGACAAGATCGCCGACGCGATCAGCGACACCGTGCTGGACGCGATGCTCGCCGACGACCCTGACAGCCGGGTCGCCTGCGAGACGATGCTGACCACCGGCCTCGTCATCGTCGCCGGTGAGGTGACCACCAAGACCTACGCGCCGATCGCCCAGCTGGTGCGCAAGAAGATCCTCGAGATCGGCTACGACTCGTCGGTGAAGGGCTTCGACGGCAACTCCTGCGGTGTCCAGATCGCCCTGGGCACCCAGTCGCCCGACATCGCCCAGGGCGTGGACAAGGGCCACGAGGCCCGCGTCGGCGGCTCGGGCGACGAGCTCGACAGCCAGGGCGCCGGTGACCAGGGCCTGATGTTCGGCTACGCGTGCGACGACACCAAGGAGCTGATGCCGCTCCCGATCAGCATCGCCCAGCGCCTGGCCGAGAAGCTCACCGAGGTCCGCAAGAACGGCACGCTGGACTACCTGCGGCCCGACGGCAAGACCCAGGTCACCATCGAGTACGACGAGCAGGACCGCCCCGTCAAGGTCGACACCGTCGTCCTGTCGAGCCAGCACGCCGAAGAGGTCAGCCTCGAGCAGCTGCAGGCCGACGTGAAGCAGCACGTGATCGACCCGGTCCTCGCGACGTTCGACATCCCCTCCGAGGGCTACCGCCTGCTGGTGAACCCGACCGGCACGTTCGTGGTCGGCGGCCCGATGGGCGACGCCGGCCTGACCGGCCGCAAGATCATCGTCGACACCTACGGCGGCATGGCCCGTCATGGCGGTGGCGCCTTCTCTGGCAAGGACCCCTCGAAGGTCGACCGCTCGGCGGCGTACGCGATGCGCTGGGTCGCCAAGAACGTCGTGGCCGCGGGCCTGGCCCGTCGCTGCGAGGCCCAGGTCGCCTACGCGATCGGCAAGGCGGCCCCGGTCGGCGTCTTCATCGAGACCTTCGGCACCGGCGTGGTCTCCGACGAGACGATCCAGAAGGCGGTCCTCGAGGTCTTCGACCTGCGCCCCGCCGCGATCATCCGCGACCTCGACCTGAAGCGGCCGATCTACGCGCTCACCTCGGCCTACGGGCACTTCGGTCGCGAGCTCCCCGAGTTCACCTGGGAGCGCACCGACCGCGCCGACCAGCTCAAGAAGGTCGCCGGCATCTGAACCAACGCCGAGGCGGCGCAGGTGAAAGCCCGAACGACGCCGAGGCGGCGCAGATGAAAGCCTGAAACGCCTCGAGGCGGCGCAGATGAAAGCCGAGCTCTTTCATCTGCGCCGCCTCGGCGCTCCTGGGCAGTCACCGGGGGATCGGGACGTCGGGACCGGCTGGTTGGATGGCGCCATGACGGCGGGGCAGGAACCGGAGGGCGACACCCAGCTCTCGCTGCCCGGGGTCGCCCGTGCGGAGGCCCGGAAGGCCAAGCCGCCGGTGGAGAAGAAGCCGGCCGCGCTGGCCGCGGTCGATCCGGTCGCGCGCGTGCTGGTCGACGTCCCGCTCGCGCACCTGGACCGCGAGTTCGACTACGCGGTCCCCGAGACGATGGCGGAGGCCGCCGTGCCCGGGTGCCGGGTCAAGGTGCGCTTCGCCGGGCAGGACGTCGACGGGTTCGTCCTCGCGCGGGTCGCGGAGTCAGAGCACCCGGGCCGACTGCAGCCCCTGCGCCGGGTCGTCAGCCCGGAGCCCGTGCTGACCCCGGAGGTCGCCGACCTCGTGGCCGAGGTCGCCGCCCGGTACGCCGGCACGCGCTCCGACGTCCTGCGGCTCGCCGTCCCACCGCGGCACGCGACCACCGAGAAGGCACCCCGACCCGCCTTCCCCGTCCCGTCGGCGGAGCCCGAGCCCGGTCGTTGGTCGGCGTACCAGGGAGGCAGGGCGCTGATCGACGCCCTGGGTCGCGGTGAGCCGGCCCGGGCAGTGTGGACCGCGGCGCCCGGGGACGACTGGCCGGCGCTCCTCGCGGAGGCCGTGCTCGCGACCCGCCACACCGGTCGCGGCGCGCTGGTGTGCCTGCCCGACCGGCGTGACGTCGACCAGCTCGATGCAGCGCTCGTGCGGCGACTCGGCGCGGGCGCCCACGTCGTACTGGTGGCCGATGCCGGCCCGGCCCAGCGCTACGCGGCCTTCCTGGCCGTCTCCCGCGGCGACGCCCGCATCGTCATCGGCACCCGCGCCGCCGCGTTCGCCCCGGTGCACGACCTCGGCCTGGTCGCGGTCTGGGACGACGGTGACGACCTGCACGCCGAGCCGCGTGCGCCCTACCCGCACGTACGCGAGGTGCTGCTCATGCGCGCACAGCGCGCGGGAGTGGCCGCGGTGGTCGGCAGCCACGCGCGCAGCGTCGAGGCCGAGTACCTCCTGCACAGCGGCTGGGCGCAGGAGGTGACGCTGCCGCGCGAGGACCTGAGGCGCCGGGTCAGCGTGACCGTCAGTGGCGACACCAGCTTCGACCTCGCCCGCGACCCGGCGGCCCGCACCGCGCGGCTGCCCCGCGACGCGTTCGAGACGATCCGCACCGGGCTGGTCAGCGGACCGGTGCTGGTGCAGACGCCACGCGCGGGCTACGCGACCAGGCTGACCTGTGACCAGTGCCGCACGCCGGCCGAGTGCAGCGTGTGCCACGGCCCGCTGCGGATCACGGCCACGGGCCGTCCGCCCGAGTGCGCCTGGTGCGGCACCGTCGCGGACGCCTGGAGCTGCCGCGAGTGCGGCGGTCGCGGACTTCGCGCCCCGGTCGTGGGGGAGCGGCGGACCGCCGAGGAGCTCGGCCGCGCGTTCCCGTCCGTGCCGGTCCGCAGCTCCTCGGGCGACCGGGTGCTGACCGAGGTCCCCGCGAAGCCGGCGATCGTGGTCGCCACGCCCGGTGCCGAGCCGACGGTTCCCGGCGGGTACGCCGCCGTCGTGCTGCTCGACACCTGGCTCCTGCTGGCGAGGTCCGACCTGCGGGCGGCCGAGGAGGCCCTGCGCCGCTGGACCAACGCAGCCGCGCTCGTCGGCTCCGGGGCGGCGCCGCGGCACGTGATCGCGGTCGGCGATCCCGGCCACCCGGCGCTGCAGGCGCTGGTGCGCTGGGACCACTCCGGATTCGCCCGCCGCGAGATGGAGGAGCGTCGCACCGCGCACCTGCCGCCCGCCTCCCGGGTCGCGACCCTGTCCGGCGATGCCGACGAGCTCGAGACCGCGCTCGCCACGCTGTCCTTGCCGGCCGGTGCCGAGGTGCTCGGCCCGGTCCCGGAGGGGGAGGAGACCACGACGCAGCGGTACGTCGTACGGGTGCCGCGGGCTGCGGGCGCCGACCTGTCGGCGGCGCTGGTGCGGATGCAGGCGCAGCGCTCAGCACGCAAGGAGCCGCACCTGCGCGTCGAGGTCGACCCGGTCAGCCTGGGTTGAGTCTCGACTAGGCTCGACCACCGACGTTCCCGCCCGACCACCGACGTTCCCCGCCCGACCCGAGACGTTCCCCGCCCGACCCGAGACGTTCCCGCCCGACCCCACACGTTCCCCGCACGACCCCACGAGGAGAAGCACGTGTCCATCAGGCCGATCCGGCTGTTCGGCGACCCGGTCCTGCGCACCGCCGCGGCGCCGGTCACCGACTTCGACAAGGAGCTGCGCACCCTGGTCGCGGACCTGACCGACACGATGCTGGACGCTCCCGGAGCCGGCCTCGCCGCTCCGCAGATCGGTGTCGGCCTGCGGGTCTTCACCTGGTACGTCGAGGGACAGGTCGGCCACCTCGTCAACCCGCAGCTCCGGCTCTCCGAGGAGACGCAGGACGGCCCCGAGGGCTGCCTCTCGCTCCCGGGGCTGTCGATCGACTGCCTGCGGGCCCGCGACGTCGTCGCCCACGGCTTCGACGTGCACGGTGAGCCGCTGGTGGTCGAGGGCTCGGAGCTGCTGGCGCGGGCGATCCAGCACGAGACCGACCACCTCGACGGGATCCTGTTCATCGACCGGCTCGACCGCGAGGCTCGACGTGCGGCCATGAAGGCGATCCGCGAGTCCGAGTGGTTCGGGACCGACACCCAGGTGCGGCTGTCCCCGCACGCGACCGGCGGGCTCGGGCTCTGACCGTGCGAGTCGTCTTCGCCGGCACGCCCGAGGTGGCGATCCCCGCACTGGAGGCAATCGCAGCCAGCAGCCACGAGCTCGTCGGGGTGGTGACGCGTCCCGACGCGCCCGCGGGCCGAGGCCGTCACCTGGTCGCCTCCCCGGTGGCGCAATGGGTCGAAGAACGAGCGGAGGACGTACCGGTGCTCAAGCCCGCCCACCCCCGCGACGGCGACTTCCAGACGGCGCTGGCCGCCCTCGAGCCGGACTGCTGCCCGGTCGCCGCCTACGGGGCGCTGCTGCCCGAGTCCGCGCTCGCGATCCCGCGGCACGGCTGGGTCAACCTGCACTTCTCGGTGCTGCCGCACTGGCGCGGTGCCGCACCGGTGCAGCACGCCATCCTGGCCGGCGACGAGGTGACCGGCGCGACGACGTTCCGGATCGTCAAGGAGCTCGACGCCGGGCCGACGTACGGGCTGATGACCCAGACGATCCGCTCCGACGACACCGCGGGCAGCCTGCTCGCCAAGCTCGCGGAGGGCGGCGCCGGCCTGCTCGTCGCCACGCTCGACGGCATCGAGGACGGGTCCCTGGAGGCGCGCGAGCAGCCCGAGGAGGGCATCAGCTACGCACCGAAGGTGCTCGTCGAGGACGCCCGCGTCGACTGGACCGATCCGGGGCTCGCGATCGACCGGCTGACCCGCGCGTGCACCCCGGCGCCCGGCGCGTGGACGACGCACGCGGGCGAGCGGCTGAAGCTCGGGCCGGTCACGCTGGTGGACTCCTGGGCGGGCCACGACCCGCTGGCGCCGGGCGTCCTCGAGGTCGCCAAGGACGCCGTCCACGTCGGCACCGGCAGTGCACCGGTGCGCCTCGGCGAGGTCAAGCCGTTCGGCAAGAAGGCGATGCCGGCCGCCGACTGGGCGCGCGGCGTCCGGCTCGAGACCGGCGCCCGACTGGGTGAGTAGCCTCGCGTCATGAGCCGTCGTGCCATGCCTGCCGACGTCGACCAGATCTGCGGGTCGTTGCCCGAGACGTGGTTCGGCGCGAGCTGGGGCGACGTGCCGACCTGGCTGGTGCCGCACCGGTCCGGCCCCTCGGGCCCGAAGGGGCGCGGCTTCGTGATGTACCGCAAGCCCCACAAGACCGCGATCGACCCCGAGACCGGCGAGATGTACGACGACCTGCTGGTCATCCGCACCGGCAACGACGACGACACCCGCGCGCTCGTCGAGGCGAACGGCCCGTTCTTCACCGTCCCGCACTTCCGGGGTTACGACGCGGTGCTGGTCCGGCTCTCCCGGCTCGGCGAGATCTCCCGTGACGAGCTTGCCGAGGTGATCGCCGACGCGTGGCGGGCGTGCGCGCCGAAGAGCCTGGTCAAGGCGCACTCCGGAGATGCACTGGCCGCAGGTCGTGGCGAGGACTGACCCGGCGCGCCTGGTCGCGTTCGACGTGCTGCACGCCGTCGCCGAGCAGGACGCCTACGCCAACCTCGAGCTGTCCCGGCTGCTGCGGGAGCGCCGCATCTCGGGCCGCGACGCGGCGCTCGCGACCGAGCTGGTCGGCGGGACGCTCCGCCTCCGCGGCGCCTACGACGCCGTCGTGGACCAGCTCGTGCGCCAGCCGCTCGACGAGCCGGTGCGCAACGCACTGCGCCTCGGCGTCCACCAGCTCCTGTCGATGCGGGTGCCCACGCACGCCGCGGTCGACTCGTCGGTCGAGCTCGTCAAGGAGCGCATCGGGCGCCGCCCGGCGGGCCTGGTCAACGCCGTGCTCCGCAAGGTCGCGCAGCGGAGCCTCGAGGAGTGGCTCAGCGGCCGACCGGTCGCCGAGCGGCTCTCGCACCCCCAGTGGGTGGTCGACGCGCTCGACCGTGCCCTCGAGCGGCCCGACGAGCTCGAGGCACTGCTCCGGGCGGACAACGAGCGGCCCGCGGTCACGCTCGTCGCCCGGCCCGGCCTGGCGTCGCGTGAGGAGCTCGGCGGCACGCCGCTCGCGGTCTCGCCGTACGCCGTGACGCTGCCGGGCGGCGACCCCGGTGAGCTCGCCGCGGTCCGGGAGGGACGAGCCGGGGTCCAGGACGCCGGCTCGCAGCTGGTCGCCCTCGCGCTCACCCGGGCGCAGCTCGTCGGTGGGGACACCCGGTGGCTGGACCTGTGCGCCGGCCCGGGCGGCAAGACCGCCCTGCTCGCCGCGCTCGCCACCCAGACCGCGGCTCGGGTCCTGGCCAACGAGCGCCAGCCGCACCGTGCCGGCCTGGTCGCCCAGGCGACGCGAGCAACGAGGGCGGGTCTCGCCGGGGTCATCGCCGGCGACGGCACGGTGCCGGCCTGGAGCGCCGGGTCGTTCGACCGCGCTCTGGTCGACGCCCCCTGCACCGGGCTCGGGGCACTCCGGCGTCGTCCGGAGAGCCGGTGGCGACGGCGGGCAGCCGACGTCGACGAGCTGGTCCCGCTGCAGGTCGCCCTGCTGGAGAGCGCGGTCGACTCGGTGCGCGCCGGGGGAGTGGTGGTGTACGCGACCTGCTCGCCGGTGGTCGAGGAGACCGCCGGTGTCGTCTCCACGGTGCTCGGCCGGCGGTCCGACGTACGCCTCGAGCCCGCGTTGGACCTGGTGCCCGAGGTCGACGACGCGGAGTCGGCACACCTGGCCGGGGCGATCCAGCTCTGGCCGCACCGCCACGGCACGGACGCGATGTTCATCGCCCTGCTGCGCCGCACCTGAGGGCGACCGGTCAGGTGAGCCCTCGGCGCACCAACAGCGGCTCCAGGGCTGGCTCGTGCCCGAGCAGCGCGGCCGTCGCGGCCATCAGGTCGACGGTGTCGCCGCGCGAGAGCACGAGGTCGCGGAACCGGTCGCCGTTCGCCCTCGTCGGGCCGCCGTTGGCGCGGAACCAGTCCACCGTCTCGGCATCCAGCGTCTCGCTCCACATGTAGCCGTAGTAGTTCGCGGCATAGGTGTCGGGACCGTCGCTGAAGACGTGCACGAAGTAGGTGCTGCGGTAGCGCGGCGGGATCAGCGGGTCGCGCAGGCCGTGCCGCTCGAGCGCCGCGCGCTCGAAGGCCTCGACCTGGTCCGCGGACATGGGCTCTTCGGCGGGGGACACCTGGTGCCACTCCCAGTCCAGGACCGCCGCAGCGAGGTGCTCGTGGGTCGCGAAGCCCCGGCCGTGCGACTCCGCCGCGTGCAGGCGTTCCACGAGCTCGCCGGGAATCGGCTCGCCGGTCTCGTGGTGCACGGCGTACGCCGAGAGCAGGCTGGGCCACCAGGCCCACATCTCGTTCACCTGCGAGGGGAACTCGACGAAGTCGCGCGCGACGTGCGTGCCGGAGGTGCGCGGGTAGGTGCAGTCCGAGAGCAACCCGTGCAGGGCGTGGCCGAACTCGTGGAACGCCGTGGTGACCTCGGTGGTGGTCATCAGCGCCGGGTGGCCGGGCGCGGGCCTGGGGATGTTCAGGTTGAGGGTGACGACGGGGCGCGTGCCGAGCAGCCTGGACTGACCGACGAACTCGTCCATCCAGGCGCCGCCGCCCTTCGAGTCGCGGGTGAACCAGTCGCACACGAGGAGCCCGAGATGCGTGCCCGCGGCATCCGTGACCTCGAAGACCTCGGCGTCCGGGTGCGGCAGCGGCAGGTCCGTGCGCTGCTCGAATTCGAGCCCGTAGAGCTGGGCGGCGGCCGCGAAGATGCCTTCGCGCAGGACGTTCTCGAGGGCGAGGTACGGCCGCAGCCGCGACTCGTCGACGTCGTACTGCTCGGCGCGCACCCGCTCGCTGTAGTAGGCCCAGTCCCACGGTTCCAGGGGACCGGCGAGGCCGTCCGCCCGAGCTGCCTCCTCGAGCACTGACCGTTCCGTCGCGACGTTGCGGATCGCGGGTGCGGCAAGCGCTTCCAGCCGCGTCGTCACGGCCTCGACGCTTCCGGCGGTCTGGTCCTCGACGACGTACGCCGCGTGGCTCGGGAACCCGAGCAGGGCTGCCCGGCGCGCCCGAAGGGCGGCGATCTCCGCCAGCGTCTCGCGGGTGTCATGGGAGTTTCCGCGCATGGCTCGCGTGGTCGAGGCCTCGAAGAGCCGTCGGCGCACGTCGCGTCGGCGCAGCGACCCGAGCGCCGGCTGCACCGTGGGTGACACGAGCGACAGCAGCCAGCCCTCGACGCCTCGCTCCACGGCTGCTCGCCGCGCGGAGTCGACGACGTCGGCGGACAATCCGTCGAGGTCATCCGCATCGGTCAGGTGCAGCGCGAGGTCGTTGGCGTCCTCGAGCACGTGCTGGACGAACCGCTCGCCGAGGGCAGCGAGCCGGCTGTTGAGCCCGCGGAGGGTGGCCTGGTCGTCCTCGTCGAGTGCTGCCCCGGCGCGCACGAAGTCGGTGTGCAGGCGCTCGACAAGGTTGACCTGCTCGTCGGTCAACCCCGAGTCGTGACGCGTCGCGTGCACCGACGCGAGGCGCTCGAACAGCGCCGGGTCGAGGTGGACGGCGTCGCGGTGCTCGCTGAGCTCGGTCGCGAGCTCCACCGCGAGCTCGCGCATCGCGGGTGTGGAGTCGCTCGCGACGAGGTTGAAGAACACCCCGCCCACCCGCCGCAGGATCGCCCCCGAGCGCTCGAGCGCCTCCGCGGTGTTGGCGAACGTCGGCGGGTCCGGGTAGGCGCCGATGGCCGCGACCTCGGCGCGCTGCTCCGCCATCCCCGCGTCGAACGCCGGGCGGTAGTGCTCTAACCGGATCCGGTCGAAGACCGGGTACTCGTCGGGCAGCGGGCTCGCGAGCGCGAACGGGTTGTCAGCCGGCAGCATGCCGACATCCTGCCCCAACCCGCGTGGGCGCGCCCGCACGCGGGCGGCCTAGGATCAGCCCCGTCATGGGCATCCAGATCACGCCGAGCGTCCTCAACGCCGACCTCTCCCGCCTCGCCGACGAGGTGGCCCGCATCCCGAGCTCCGACTGGGTGCACCTCGACGTCATGGACAACCACTTCGTCCCCAACCTGACCATCGGGGTCCCGGTGTTCGAGTCGCTGGCCAAGGCGACCGACCTGCCCCTGGATGCGCACCTGATGATCGAGGACCCGGACCGCTGGGCGCCGGCGTACGCCGAGGCTGGCGCCGGGTCGGTCACCTTCCACGTCGAGGCGGCGAAGGCGCCGGTCCGGCTCGCGCGGGAGCTCCGGGCCAAGGGGGCCCGGGCGTCGATGGCCCTCAAGCCGGCGACCCCCATCGACCCGTACGCCGACCTGCTCGGCGAGCTCGACATGCTGCTGATCATGACCGTGGAGCCCGGCTTCGGCGGCCAGAAGTTCCTCGACGTGTGCCTGCCGAAGATCCGGCGCACCCGTGAGCTGATCTCCGCCGCGGGCCTCGAGGTGTGGCTCCAGGTCGACGGCGGGGTCTCGACGGAGACGATCGAGCGCTGCGCCGAGGCGGGCGCCGACGTGTTCGTGGCCGGCTCGGCGGTCTTCGCGGCGGACGACCCGGACGCCATGGTGCAGCGACTGCGCTCACTGGCGGCCGGCTCCGGCTGACATCCGTCTAGTCCGGCTTGCGACCTGAGTGCGGGCAAATGTCCGAAACTGCAACGATGCCCGTTATGCGCATTCTGGTCGCGTCCGACCTGCACTACCGGCTGCCGCACTACGACTGGCTGGTCGGTGCCGCCGACGACGTCGACGTGGTGGCCCTTGCCGGTGACCTCGCCGACGTGGTGAGCCCGGTGCCGCACGAGGTGCAGACCGTCGTGCTGACCAAGTACCTGCGCCTGCTCGCCGACCGCGCCTCGGTGTTCGCGGCCTCGGGCAACCATGATCTCGACGGTCCGGGAGCACATGGCGAGCAGACCGCGGGCTGGCTGGGCAGCTCCGACCACGAGTCCCTGCACCTCGACGGCTCCAGCGTCGACGTCGACGACACCCGGTTCACGGTCTGTCCCTGGTGGGACGGCCCGGTGACCCGCGACGAGGTCGGTGAGCAGCTGCGAGCGGCGGCCGTGGACCGTCCCGCGCGGTGGGTCTGGCTCTACCACGCACCGCCTGCCGGGACGCCGCTGTGCAACGACGGCCGGCGCACGTTTCCCGACCAGCAGCTGGCGGACTGGATCGAGGAGCTGCAGCCCGAGCTGGTCTTCTGCGGCCACATCCACCAGGCGCCCTGGATCGACGGCGGCACCTGGCACGCACGGCTCGGCCGGACGTGGGTGTTCAACGCCGGCAAGCAGATCGGCAAGGTGCCCCCGCACATCACCATCGACACGCACGCCGAGACCGCGCACTGGTTCGGGGTGTTCGAGTCCGAGACGGTCAGCCTCGCCTGATCACTCGTGGTCGTGCGGGTGGTCTCCCTCGGGATCGCGTGCCGATCCGGTCCGGGCGCTCGGGCCCTGGTGGTGCACGAGGTGGTCGAGGATCTGGCCGACCATGCCGAGGTGGCCGTCCTCCCCGCCGAACTGCTGCTTGACGTCGACGAGGTACTGGGTCAGCCCGTCCAGGCGTGATGCGGTCGTCCTGAGCACCGTGAGCGCGGCGCCGGGCGCATCGGTGAAGAACAGCATCGGATCGTCGACGACCCGCACCTCGACCTCGCCGACCGCACGCACCGTCGCGGTCGCGGGCTTCTCCAGCACCCAGGCCATCTCGCCGAAGACCGCTCCCGGGGTGTCGATCCGGGCGAAGGGGACGCCGTCGTGCTCGATCACGACCGCGCCCTCCTGGAGCACGAACATGCGTCCGGGGCTGGTGCCCTCCTCGATGAGCGTCTCGCCGGGTGCCACGCTCAGCAGCGGCAGCTCGGTGGCGTAGGCCAGCAGATCGGTCACGAGCCCTCCCAGGCGCCGTCGGGAGTCCCATCGTCTCATTCCGGGCGCGTGAGTCGTCTCACACGGCTTCCCGTCCCGCCATGTGGCAGGCTTGTCCCACGAGTGAAAGCTCGCGTGCTCTGGGATCGGTGTAATTCCGAGCCGGCGGTGACAGTCCGCGACCCGTTCGCAGCCAGCGATCGGTTGACCAGGTGGAAATCCTGGACCGACGGTGAAAGTCCGGATGGGAAGCAGCACGCTGGGTCGTCGTCGGGCTGTGGCCCGACGACCCCTGCGCCCCTCCCCGAGCCCGTGGGCCCGGAGGAGAGAGAGCGATGATCCCGACAGCAGTGCTCGAGTCGGCGATGCAGCGTGCCCTCGAGCTGGCTGCCTCGCCCGGCGTACCCCTCGGGCCGAACCCGCGGGTGGGCTGCGTGCTGCTGGCCCCTGACGGGTCGGTGGTCGCCGAGGGCTTCCACCGCGGTGCCGGCACGGCGCACGCGGAGGCGGCGGCGCTCGCGGAGGCCGGCGACGCTGCCCGGGGGACGACTGCCGTGGTCACGCTCGAACCGTGCAACCACACCGGTCGCACGGGACCGTGCGCGCGGGCGCTGATCGAGGCAGGCGTGGCCCGCGTGGTCTTCGCCCAGCCCGACCCGAACCCGGTGGCCGCCGGCGGGGCGCAGGCGCTCCGTGCCGCCGGCGTGGTGGTCGACATGGGTCTCTTCGAGCGCGAGGCACGCGCGGTGAACCGGGCCTGGACGTTCGCCCTTGAGCACGGCCGCCCCTTCGTCACCTGGAAGTTCGCCATCACGCTCGACGGCCGCAGCGCCGCCGGTGACGGCACCAGCCGCTGGGTCAGCTCACGCCCCGCTCGGCTGGACACCCACCGGTTGCGTGCCCAGTGCGACGTGATGATGGTCGGTGCGGGCACGGTCGCGATCGACGACCCGGAGCTCACGGTCCGCGACGAGTACGACGAGCCGCTGCCGCACCAGCCGCTGCGGGTGGTGATGGGGGAGCGGGACCTTCCCGAGGACCGGCGCATCTTCCGTCCCGTCCTCGCCAACGGCGTGGCCGCCGAGACCGTCCAGCTGCGCACCCGCGACCCCCTCAAGGCGCTGGCCGAGCTCCACGCGCGCGACCGTCAGCACGTCTTCCTCGAGGGTGGGCCCACCCTCGCGGCCGCCTTCCTCGAAGCCGGTCTCGTCGACGAGGTCGTGGTCTACGTCGCGCCGATGCTCCTCGGCGCCGGCACCAGTGCCGTCGGCGACCTGGGAATCACGACTCTGTCCGACGCCTTGCACCTTCGGATCACCGACGTGACCACTCTCGGCACCGGATCCGAGACCAACGTCCGCATCACGCTCGCACCATCGAAGGGCGAGCGCCCGACCCGCATGGTCGAGCCCCCAACCCAGGTGGTCGAGCCCAGTCGAGACCCAGAAGGAAGCTGACATGTTCACCGGAATCGTGGAAGAGCTCGGCCAGGTGGCCCACATCGAGCCGCTCGACGAGGCGGTCCGCCTCTCGGTGAAGGGCCCCGAGGTGGCCAAGGACGCCCGCACCGGGGACTCCATCTCCGTCAACGGCGTCTGCCTCACGGTGGTGACGAACACCAAGGGCGTGTTCACCGCCGACGTGATGCTGCAGACGCTGGCGCACACGTCGCTCGGCGCCCTGCGCGTCGGCGCCCCCGTCAACCTCGAGCGTGCCGTCACGCCCACGACGCGGCTCGGCGGCCACATCGTCCAGGGCCACGTCGACGGCACCGGCACGATCGTGCGCCGCGAGCCCAGCGAGCACTGGGAGCTGGTGGAGATCTCACTGCCCTCCGAGCTGAGCCGCTACCTGGTGGACAAGGGCTCGATCACCGTCGACGGCATCAGCCTGACGGTCGCCGAGCTCGGCCCGGAGTCCTTCACGGTCAGCCTGATCCCGGAGACGCTGGCCCGCACGACACTGGGCTTCAAGCAGGCCGGCGACGTCGTCAACCTCGAGGTCGACGTGATCGCGAAGTACGTCGAGAAGATGGTGGCCCGATGACCAGTCACATGCCCGAGACCCAGCACCCCGGCATCCGGCTCGATCCCGTCGAGGACGCGATCGCCGACATCGCCGCCGGCAAGGCGGTCGTGGTCGTCGACGACGAGGACCGCGAGAACGAGGGCGACCTGATCTTCGCCGCGTCCCGGGCGACCCCGGAGCTGATGGCGTTCACGATCCGCCACTCCAGCGGGGTGATCTGCGTGCCGATGCCCGCCGAGATGCTCGACCGGCTCGAGATCCCGTTGATGACCCCGCACAACAAGGACAAGCTGCGCACGGCGTACACCATCTCGGTGGACGCCCGCGACGGCGTCACCACGGGCATCTCGGCGGCCGACCGCGCCCACACCGCGCGCGTGCTCGCTGACTCGGCGACGGAGCCGTGGGAGATCACCCGGCCCGGACACGTCTTCCCGTTGCGCTACCGCGAGGGCGGTGTGCTCGTGCGCCGCGGCCACACCGAGGCCGCCGTCGACCTGGCCCGGCTGGCCGGGCTGACGCCGGCCGGAGTGCTGGTCGAGGTGGTCAACGACGACGGCACCATGAAGCGCGGCCAGCAGCTGCGCGACTTCGCCGACGAGCACGGGCTCAAGCTGATCTCGATCGAGCAGATGGTGCACTACCGCAGGCGCACCGAGACCCACGTCGAGCGAGTCGCCGAGACCCGGCTGCCGACGAGGTACGGCGACTTCACGGCGTTCGGGTACCGGATCACCGTCGACGACTCCGAGCACGTCGCACTCGTGTACGGCGACCCGACCGACCTCGGCGGCGAACCCGTCCTGACCCGGGTCCACAGCGAGTGCCTGACCGGCGACGTGTTCGGCTCGGCCCGCTGCGACTGCGGCCCGCAGCTGGACGAGGCGCTGAGCCGGATCGCCGCCGAGGGCAGGGGCGTGGTGATCTACCTGCGCGGGCACGAGGGCCGGGGGATCGGCCTGCTCGCGAAGCTGCAGGCCTACCAGCTCCAGGACGGCGGCCGGGACACCGTGGACGCGAACCTCGACCTGGGGCTGCCCGCCGACGCGCGCCACTACGGCGCGGCCACCCAGATCCTGCGCGACCTCGGCGTCGCCTCGGTGCGGCTGCTCACCAACAATCCCGACAAGACCACGAGCCTCGAGTCCTACGGCGTGCCGGTGGCCGAGCGGGTCGCCCTGACGCCACGGCCGAACGACCACAACCTGGCCTACCTGCTGACCAAGCGCGACCGGATGGGACACGATCTCCCTGACCTGACGGTCGACCGGCCGCCGTTGGTCGAGCAGCGCGCGCAGCGAGCGGACAGACGAGACCACACGGAGGAGACGAGCGCATGAGCGGAGAGGGCAGCCCCGGGGACCGCCCGTTCGACTGCCACGACCTGCGCGTCGCGGTGGTGGCGTCCAGCTGGCACGAGAAGGTCATGCAGGGCCTGCTCGACGGCGCCCTGGATGCGCTGCGGCGCCACCAGGTCGAGTCTCCGGTCGTGGTGCGGGTGCCGGGGTCGTTCGAGCTGCCGGTGGTGGCCAGCGCCCTGGCGGGCCAGGGGTTCGACGCGATCATCGCCCTCGGCGTGATCATCCGTGGCGGCACTCCGCACTTCGAGTACGTCTCGTCGGCAGCGACCGACGGCCTCACCAGGGTCGCCCTCGACCACGGCGTACCGATCGGCTTCGGGCTGCTCACCTGTGACGACGAGCAGCAGGCACTCGACCGTGCCGGGCTCGAGGGCTCCCGGGAGGACAAGGGCTACGAGGCCACCAGCGCCGCGCTTCTCACCGCGGTGACGCTGAAGCGGATCAGGCGACGCGAACATCTAGGCTAGGCGCGTGAAGACGTTCGAGGAGCTGTGGGCCGAGCTGAGTGCGAAGGCCGAGACCCGTCCCGCGGGCTCCGGGACCGTGCAGGCGCTCGACGCCGGCGTGCACGCCATCGGCAAGAAGGTGGTCGAGGAGGCCGCCGAGTCCTGGATGGCCGCCGAGCACGAGGGCCATGCACGGGCGGCCGAGGAGATCAGCCAGCTGCTGTACCACACGCAGGTGCTGATGCTCGCCGCCGGAGTCTCGCTCGACGACGTCTACGCACACCTCTAGGACCTGACCATGGCTGAGCCAAGAACGACCTCTGCGATGATCCCTGGCGCGCCGGGCGCCGACAACGGCCTGCTGCGCATCGCGCTCCCCAACAAGGGTTCGCTGTCCACCTCGGCCTCCGACATGCTCCGCGAGGCGGGCTACCGCCAGCGGGCGGACGCCAAGGAGCTGACCCTGCTCGACGCCGACAACGGCGTGGAGTTCTTCTACCTGCGCCCGCGCGACATCGCCCTGTACGTCGGCGAGGGCACGCTCGACGTCGGCATCACCGGCCGCGACCTGCTGCTCGACTCCGGCTCGAAGGCCGAGGAGGCGATGTCACTGGGCTTCGGCCGCTCGAAGTTCCGGTTCGCCGCCCGGACCGGCACGCTCGAGACGCTGGCCGACCTCAGCGGCAAGCGGATCGCGACGTCGTACGTCGGCGTCGTGCGCGCCTACCTCGAGGAGCACGGCGTCGACGCCGAGGTCGTCCGCCTCGACGGAGCGGTGGAGACCAGCATCCAGCTCGGGGTGGCCGACGTGATCGCCGACGTGGTCGAGACCGGCAGCACGCTCAAGCAGGCCGGTCTCGAGGTCGTCGGCGAGGTGATCCTCGAGTCCGAGGCGGTGCTGATCACCAGCGGCCGCATCGTGGATCCGGCGGCACTGGAGGTCTTCAAGCGCCGCCTCGACGGAGTGCTCGTCGCCCGCTCCTACCTGATGATGGACTACGACATCCCCGCCGACCGCGTCGAGGAGGCCGTCGCTCTGACCCCCGGACTGGAGAGCCCGACGGTCTCGCCGTTGCATCGCGAGGGCTGGGTCGCCGTGCGCTCGATGGTGCCGAGTGCCGGCGCGCAGCAGCTGATGGACGACCTGTACGGGATCGGCGCGCGGGCGATCCTGCTGACCGACATCCACGCGTGCCGGCTTTGAGCTCGACCGACGAGGTGTCGCTGCCGCACACCTGGCGCCCGTACGGCGCACGGATCGCCGGCGTCGTCGCCGGTGGGCTCCTGCTGGTCCTCGTGGTCGCGGTCTGGATCGCGTTCACGGCCGACCAGCGTGCCCGGTTCAGCCTGCTCCAACGGGGTTCGCTCGTCGGTCTCGGTGTCGTCGGGTTCATCGCCTGGTACGCACTGATGCGCTCCCGGGTCTCTGCCGACGAGCGCGGGGTGACCGTGGTCAACGGCTACCGGAGCAGGGTCCTGGAGTGGTCGCAGGTCGTCGCGGTCAACCTCCGCCGGGGTGCCCCGTGGGCCGGCATGGACCTCTCCGACGGCACCTCCATCTCGCTGCTCGCGATCCAGGGCTCCGACGGCCAGCGCGCGGTGCGCGCGGTCCGGCAGCTGCGCGGCCTGGTGGCCGAGCACTCCCGCACCGATCGCGACGACTGACGCTCAGCCCGCCCCGGTGGCACCCACTCGGGCTACGCCTGCGGGGCGGTCTCGAACACGAGGTCGGCGCGCGCACGTGTCTGCTCCCGGGAGAACAACCGGGCCTCGTCCGGCAGCCACCTCAGCCAGTGCTCACGCTGCTCCTGCCCGTCGCGGGCGAGACCGCGGGCCAGGCGGACGTCGTCCGGGGCCTCCACCCAGACCAGCGTGGTGACCAGATCGCTCCAGGCGCGGTTGCCCGAGCCCACGCCCTCGAGCACCAGGAGCGGGGCCGGCTCGACCAGGTGCGTCTCGCGATACTCTCCGGCGCTCCAGTCGAAGCGCCGGTAGGTGCCGGTCCGTCCCTCGCTGAGCGGCCCGAGCAGGCCGAGCACCTCCGGCTCCACGTCGAACAGGCCCTCCCAGCCCGGGTAGAGGTCGTCCATCCTCACGACGGGTGCTCCACAGAGCCGCGCGACCTCCCGCGCGAGCGTGGTCTTGCCCGAGCCGGCCGGCCCGTCGACACAGACCAGTCGGCCGTCGCCGAGCCGGGCGGGACGGGACCGGACGTGGGCCACGACCGTGGCTGCCCAGTCCGCCGGGGTGTTCACCAGGCGCAGCCGACGCCCCGGTACGACGGCACCGTGTCGACCACGGCGTCGCCCGAGACGAGGTGCACGACGTTGGTGTGCTCCGCGAGCTCGCCGGACTTGGCGTGCCGGAACCAGACCCAGTCGCCGATGGCGAGGCTCGGGGCACCTGGCCCGGTCAGCGGCGTCTGGACCTCGCCGGCGCCCTCGAGCCCGGTGAGGTGCAGGCCGGGTGGCGCCCACGGAGTCGGCGCGCGGTCCTTCCCGGTGGGCCCGCTGGCGACGAAGCCGCCGCCGGCCACGGTCGCGATGCCGTCGGCGGGGCGGCGGACGACCGGGAGCCCGTAGAAGGCCGCCGGACGTGGCCGGAAGCTCTGGTAGTGGTCGAACAGCGTCGGCGCCAGCAGGCCGGAGCCGGCCGCGACCTCCGTGACCGCCTCGTCCGCTGTCGTCGCCTCGACGCTCCCCGAGCCGCCGCCGTTCCAGAACTCGAGCTCGACCAGGTCGCCCAGCGCGCGGGCGATCGACCGCCGCCGATCGGCCAGCTGGGTCATCGAGGCGGCCTTGAGCCGGCGCACCACCAGTGACTTCGCACGCTGGTGCGGGACGTCGTCCGGTACGCCGGCCACCTGGCCCTCGTAGGTCATCACCCCGACCAGCGTGAACCCCGGCCGGTCCAGGACGTGCCGCGCGAACGCGGTCACCTCCTCGGGGTCGTGCAGCGGCGACCTCTTGGGGCCCACGTGGGACCGACCCAGGCGCAACCCCGCGTCGATGTCGATCGCGACCCGCACCGGGCCGGCGGAAGGGCCCTCCGCACGCACCTTGTCGACCAGGTCGAGCTGCGCGGGGTCGTCGACCATCAGCGTGACCGACGCACGTGCCCCGGCGTCCGAGAGCAACCGGCGCAGCGCTTCCCGGTCGACCGTCGGGTAGCCGAGGACCACGTCGTCGCCGATGCCTTCGGACACGAGCCAGAGCGCCTCGCGCAACGAGTAGGCGAGCACGCCGGAGAACCCCTGGTGCGCCAGCGCGCGGCTGATCAGCGCGGGGATGCGCAGCGACTTCGAGGCCAGCCGGATCGGCGTACCGGCGGCCCGGCGGGCCAGGTCGTCGGCGTTGGCGTCGAAGGCGTCGAGGTCCACGACGACCATCGGTGTGGCGGGGTCCTCGAGTCCGGCAACCGCGTCGCTGAGCCGCCGGGCGAGGCGCCGACGGTCGGACTCGTCGCCGCGGTCGTCCATGCTCAGGAGATCCCGTGCTTGCGGAGGATCGCCTCGATGTCACCGAGGTCGTCGTCCCCGATCGCCGCACTGCCCTTCGCCCTCTTGGCCCGCTTCTCCTGCTTCGCGGAGCCGGCGCCGAGCGCCGGCGGGGGAGTGCCGTCGCCGGAGGCCCCGATCCCGCGGTTGGTGAGCACGGCCGACGCCCCGAAGAGGACGGCCGACACCCCGGCCAGGACGATGCCGAGCCACACGACCGGGCTGAACACCAGGTGCACCGCCCAGTGGCCGACGCTGTCGGAGATGTCGAAGGCCAGCTCCAGCACACCCGTCAGCCACGCGGCGACCGGCACGATGGTCCACGCTGCGCCGCGCAGCCCGGCCGCGAGGCCGCGGCCGCGCCAGCGGTAGAACGTGACGACCCCGAGCAGGATGGAGAGCGCGAACGCGAGGGCACCCCACGCGGCGGAGTCGTAGCTCATGTCCTCAGCCTACGGAGCGTGCCCCGCCGCCGGGGCCAGGCGCCCTCGAGAGCGTGTCCCGGGCCCACTTGCGATGATGAGCGGGTGAGCGAACACCGCCGCGTCCTGGCCGAACCCGAGTTCCCCGGCGACGACGGCAGCGCGGACCCGGCGGTCGCCGCGGCCCTGGCGGCGTACGACGCCGCCCCCGAGCCCGGTCACCGCCCCGCCCTCGCGGCCCTCCAGGACAGCCGGCTCCTGGTGCCGGTCGTCGCCACCCTCGGTGAGGTCGAGCACGACGAGCGCGGGCTGGCCCACGACAAGACCAGCGACATGGCGGCGGTCCTGATCACCGGCAGGGACGGTCGCTCGGCGCTGCTGTCGTTCACCTCGACGGCGGCCCTGGAGGAGTGGAACCCCCAGGCGCGGCCCGTCGCGGTCAGCGCGCGCCAGGCGGCGCGGGCGGCGCTGCAGGACGGTGCCGACGCCCTGCTCGTCGACCTGGCGGGCCCGGTCATGTTCCCGATCGAGGGCCCCGACCTGCGCGACCTCGCCGACGGGCTCGTCTTGCGCCGGACGGAGGCTGGCTGGGCCTGGACGAGGGTCGTCGAGCGTTGACACCCGCAGAGGGTGGTCGAGCAGCGAGCGCCGAAGATGGTGGTCGAGCAGCGAGCGCCAGAGATGGTGGTCGAGCAGCGAGCGCCAGAGATGGTGGTCGAGCAGCGAGCGGCAGAGATGGTGGTCGAGCAGCGAGCGGCAGCGAGCGATCAGTCGAGACCCGATCACCCGAGACCCGATCGGTCGAGACCCAGCACGCACGCTGATTTCCCGAGAACCTGGCGTACCTGTACCCTTGTGAACGACCGACAGGTGGCCGGGTGAGATCCCCGGGCGTCCTGTCCGACAAGTGGAGGCCTCCTCCCACCCGCATCGACCGCCCGCTCGCAGTTCGGAGCACCAGGTCGTCGGGTCCGGTCGAAGCGGTGCGGCGCACGCGTCCACCGCGGCAACCAGGGGCTTCCGGTGCGTCGGCACGGAGGCCCTTTTTCGTATGAGGGCGCCTCCCGCGCGGTCAGACCAGGAGTTCCGACCCAGGAGGACACATCAGCACCGAGCTTCGCATCAACGACCGGATCCGGGTACCCGAGGTCCGGCTCGTGGGGCCCAACGGAGAGACCGTCGGCATCGTGTCGACAGAGCAGGCGCTCAAGCTCGCCCAGGAGGCCGACCTCGACCTCGTCGAGATCGCCCCGCAGGGGCGGCCACCGGTCGCCAAGCTCATGGACTACGGGAAGTTCAAGTACGAGAACGCCCAGAAGGCCCGTGAGACGCGACGCAACCAGACGAACACGGTGATCAAGGAGATGAAGCTCCGGCCGAAGATCGACAAGCACGACTACGAGACCAAGAAGGGTCACGTCGTGCGATTCCTCAGCCAGGGCGACAAGGTCAAGATCACCATCATGTTCCGCGGCCGCGAGCAGCACCGCCCCGAGCTCGGGTTCCGGCTGCTGCAGAAGCTGGCCGAGGACGTCACCGAGCTCGGCTTCGTGGAGTCCTCGCCCAAGCAGGACGGCCGCAACATGACCATGGTGATCGGGCCGCACAAGAAGAAGGCAGAGGCAAAGGCTGAGGTGAAGGCCGCGAAGCAGGAGCACGCAGCCGCACTCGAGGCCGAGCGAGCCGCGGAGCGTGCCGAGCAGAAGGCAGCGCACACCGGCCCCACCGCCGCCAAGAAGGAACGCAAGCGTTCAGAGAACCTCGATCCCGAGATCGAAGCCTGAGAGAGAGATAGGGAACATGCCGAAGAACAAGTCGCACTCCGGAGCCGGCAAGCGCTTCCGGGTGACCGGATCGGGCAAGATCCTGCGCGAGAAGGCGGGCAAGCGCCACAACCTGGAGAAGAAGGCCTCCAAGGTGACGCGCCGCATGACCGGGACGACCGAGGTCGCCAAGGCCGACGTCCCCCGCGCCAAGAAGCTGCTCGGCCTCTGACCTCCCGGCACCCGCCGAACCTGAACAAGGAGTAACACCACATGGCACGCGTCAAGCGGGCGGTCAACGCCCAGAAGAAGCGCCGGGTCGTCCTCGAGCGCGCCTCCGGATACCGGGGCCAGCGCTCGCGGCTCTACCGCAAGGCCAAGGAGCAGGTCACCCACTCGCTGGTCTACAGCTACAACGACCGCCGCAAGAAGAAGGGCGAGTTCCGCAAGCTCTGGATCCAGCGGATCAACGCCGGCGCGCGGGCGAACGGCCTGACCTACAACCGGTTCATCCAGGGCCTCGGTCTCGCCGGGGTCGAGGTCGACCGGAAGATCCTCGCCGACCTGGCCGTCAACGACCTGCCCGCGTTCGTCGCGCTGGTCGAGGTCGCCAAGGCAGCCCTGCCCGAGGACGTCAACGCCCCGGTCTCGGCCTGATCCATCCGGTGGTCGAGCCCGGTGATCGAGCAGCGACCACCCGCATGAAGCACGACGACGAGGCGAGCCCCTCCGCCGAGCCCCTGTCCGCCAAGAGCGGAAGGGTTAGGGCCGCGAGGAGGCTCGCCCGTCGCACGTCCCGGGAGGGGCTGCGGTTGTTCCTCGCCGAGGGGAGCAAGGCGCTGAGCGAGGCACTCCTCCTCGACGGCTGTGTGGTCGAGGTCTTCGCCACGGCGTCCGCATCGGAGGAGTACGCCGACCTGCAGCGCCACGTCGAGTCGCTCGGCCTGCCCTGGCAACAGGTCACCGACGCGGCCGTCGGCGCCCTCGCCGGCGCGGTCACTCCGCAGGGCATCGTCGCCGTCTGTCGGTTCCTCGACCGGCCGCTCGCCGACGTCCTCACCGGGGAGCTCGTGGTGATCTGCTCCGACGTACGTGACCCCGGCAACGCCGGAGCGATCGTCCGCACCGCCGACGCCGCCGGAGCCGCCGGCGTCGTGCTGGCCGGCCACAGCGTCGATCCGTACAACCACAAGACCGTCCGCGCGACGGTCGGCTCGCTGTTCCACGTGCCGCTCGCGGTCGAGCCGGACCCGGCTGCCGTCGTCCGCTCCGCCAAGGAGGCCGGCTACCTGGTGCTCGCCGCGGACGGCGCCGGAGAGGTGGACCTCTTCGACGCCGGCGACCTGCTGGTCGGCAAGGTGGCCTGGCTCTTCGGCAACGAGGCGTGGGGCCTCCCCGTCGAGCTCGCCGACCTCGCCGACCACCGCGTCGCCATCCCGATCCTGGGACAGGCCGAGAGCCTCAACCTCGCCACGGCGGCCGCAGTGTGCCTCTATGCCTCGGCCGCCGCGTCCAGGAGAGTGGGTCGATGAGGTCCTCGCTGCTGACGTCGCTGGGCCTGGTGGTGGTGCTCGTCGGGCTCGTCTGGACGGCCCAGGGGATCGGCTGGCTCGGCGGCAGCGCGATGAGCGGCGAGACGCTGTGGGCGGTCGTCGGGCCGCTGGTCGCGCTCGTCGGGGCGGCGATCGCGTACGCCGGCGTGCGCGGCCGCCGTTGAGGCGGCCGCAGCGGTCGCGAGCGGCGTACGCTCGAGGCGTGGAGCAAGAGGACTACCGGCACCTTCCCGATCCGATCCGGCTCGAGGACACCGTCGCGGAGGTGGACGTGCGCCCGGTGCCGGACCCTGAGGGCGGCATCGACCCGGAGTCGCTGTTCGCGGTCCGTTTCGGCCTCGCCTGATCGGGTCGGCCTGATCGCGCTCCGCCTCGTCTAGGGTCGAGCCGTGTCTCCCGACGACCAGGAACTCTGGAACGCGCTCCCTGACGGCGTGGTGATCGCCGACGCCGACGGCACCGTGCAGGTGGTCAACGCGACCGCCCGGCGGATGCTCGGGAAGGTCGCCAAGGTCGGGGCTGCGCTCACCGACGTGATGGCGCTGCAGGACCAGGACGCACGCGACTGGTACTCGGTGGCTGAGCCGTACGCCGGGCTCGACAGCCGCACCGGCATCCCCGAGCAGTCCTGGCTCCTGCCCAACGGCACGGAGGTGCTGGTCACCGCCAGGATCAGCCGCACCGGTCGTCACGGCCCGGTCGACGGCGTCGCACTGGTGCTGCGCTCAGGTCGCGGCCGGGCCCGGCTCGACCGCGAGCGCTCGGACCTGGTGGCGACGGTCGCCCACGAGCTGCGCTCGCCGCTGACCGGCGTCAAGGGCTTCGTGACCACGCTGCTGAGCAAGTGGGACCGGCTCAACGACGAGCAGAAGAAGCTGATGCTCACCACTGTCAACACCGACGCCGAGCGGCTGTCCCGGTTGATCACCGAGCTGCTCGACGTGGCCAGGATCGACACCGGTCGGCTCCCGCTGTACCCCAGGGAGATCGACGCCGTGCCCGTGGTGGACCGGGTGGTCGAGTCGGTGGGCGCCGGCACCAGCAGGACGATCGCCGCACGGCACGCAACCCCCGACGCACCGGCGTTCGCCGACCCCGACAAGTTCGTGCAGGTGGTCACCAACCTCGTCGACAACGCCGTGCGCCACGGCGAGGGCACCGTCTCGGTGACCACCGAGCCGGGCCCCCTCGGCCTGCGGCTCACCGTCGACGACCAGGGTGAAGGCATCCCGGAGGCGCTGCGTGCCCGCGCGTTCACCAAGTTCTGGAAGCACGGCGCCCAGGGTGGGTCCGGCCTGGGGATGTACATCGCGAACGGCCTGGTGCGCGCGCACGGCGGCGAGCTCGGCATCCTCGATGCCCCGGGCGGAGGAGCGCGGATCGTCGTGGACTGGCCGGCCACGGACCAGCGTCCTTGAAACCGGTTCGGTCCGGTCGACCCGGGCTCCTTAGACTGCACCCGCGAGACTCCCGCACCGACAGCCACGAGAGGCAGCCATGTCAGGCAGATCCAGCTCCTACGACCCCGTGCAGGTGACCCCGCTCGGGGAGGAGCAGGTCTTTGCCATGCGCGACCAGGCGCTCGCGGCGATCGCTGCAGCGACCGACCTCGAGGCGCTCAAGCAGGTCCGCACCGACCACGCCGGCGACCGGTCGCCCCTGGGGCTGGCCAACCGCGAGATCGGCGCCCTGCCGCCGCAGGCGCGCAAGGACGCCGGCATGCGGGTGGGCCAGGCGCGCGCGGTGGTCGCGGAGGCGCTCGCTGCCCGCTCCGAGGTGCTCGAGGCCGAGGCCGAGGAGCGGATGCTCGCCGAGGAGACCGTGGACGTGACGCTCCCGTGGGACCGCAGGCCTCGCGGCGCCCGGCACCCGATCACCACGATGTCCGACCACATCAGCGACATCTTCGTGGCGATGGGCTGGGAGGTCGCCGAAGGCCCTCTGGTCGAAGCGGAGTGGCTGAACTTCGACGCGCTCAACCTCGGCCCCGACCACCCGGCTCGCACGATGCAGGACACCTTCTGGACCGAGCCGGCCGAGCACCACGTCGTGCTGCGCACCCACACCTCCCCGGTGCAGGCGCGCACGATGCTGACCCGCGAGCCACCGATCTACGTGGTCTGCCCGGGCCGCGTGTTCCGCACCGACGAGTACGACGCGACGCACAGCCCGATGTTCCACCAGGTCGAGGGACTCGTCGTCGACGAGGGCATCACGATGGCCCACCTCAAGGGCTCGCTGGACCACTTCGCCCAGGCGGTGTTCGGCGAGGGCATCACGACCCGGTTCCGGCCGTCGTACTTCCCGTTCACCGAACCCAGCGCCGAGGTGGACCTGGTCTGCTTCGTGTGCCGGGGGAGCGGCGTCGCCGACGGCGTCACCTGTCGCACCTGCCGGGGTGAGGGCTGGATCGAGTGGGGCGGCTGCGGCGTGGTGAACCCGCGGGTGCTGGTCGCCTGCGGCGTGGACCCGGAGCGGTACACGGGGTTCGCCTTCGGCATGGGGATCGACCGCACGCTGATGTTCCGTCACGGCGTCGAGGACCTGCGCAGCGTCTTCGAGGGTGACGTCCGCTTCAGCCGGGCCTTCGGAACGGAGATCTGAGCGATGGCCACGACACCCTCGGCCATGGCCTGCTGCGCGACGCCGCGCGGGCGCGTGGACTTCGTTGCCGTCAGTCGCCGATGCTCCGCATCGGCTTCCTCCTCCGCCTTGCCAGGCACTCCGCGCGACGCCGCTCGCGACGGCCAGGACGAGAGTGACGTGACCCGATGAAGGCCCCCGTCTCCTGGATCCGCGAGTACGTCGACCTGCCGGCCGACGTCTCGACCGACGACCTCGCCCGCCGGCTGACCGCCCTCGGCCTCAAGCTCGAGGCGATCCACCGCTCGGGCGCCGAGATCACCGGTCCCCTCGTGATCGGCCGAGTGCTGACGATGGACCCCGAGCCGCAGAAGAACGGCAAGACGATCAACTGGTGCACTGTCGACGTCGGCACTGCCAATGGCACCGGCGACCCGCAGGGGATCGTGTGCGGTGCGCACAACTTCGCTCCGGGCGACCTGGTCGTCGTGGTGCTCCCGGGCGGCGTGCTGCCTGGAGGGTTCGAGATCTCGGCCCGCAAGACCTACGGCCATGTCTCCGCCGGCATGATCTGCTCGGCCAGCGAGCTGGGCCTCGGCGACGACGCCGCGCAGTCCGGGAGCGCAGGCATCATCGTGCTGCCGCCGGGCGCCGGCGAGCCGGGCGACGACGCGTTCGCGGCCCTGCACCTGCGCGAGGAGGTCATCGAGTTCGAGATCAACCCCGACCGCGCCTACGCGCTCTCGCTGCGGGGAGTCGCCCGGGAGGCTGCGCTCGCCTACGACGCGCCCTACACGGACCCGGCCGCGCGCCGGACGCCCCCGCCCGGGGACGACGGCTACCCGGTCGTCGTCGATGACCCTGAAGGCTGCCCGGTCTTCGTCGCCCGCACCGTCTCCGGGTTCGACCCGGCGACGCCGACGCCGGACTGGATGGCACGCCGCCTCACCCAGGCCGGGATGCGCCCGATCTCTCTGGCCGTCGACGTCACCAACTACGTCATGCTCGAGCTCGGGCACCCCATCCACGGCTACGACCTCGACCGGCTCGCCGGCCCGATCCGCGTCCGCCGGGCCACCGAGGGCGAGCAGCTGACCACGCTCGACGGCGCCCACCGCACGCTGGCGGCCGAGGACCTGGTCGTCGTCGACGACTCGGGGCCGATCGGCCTGGGCGGAGTGATGGGCGGCGAGACCACCGAGATGTCGGGATCGACCACCCGGATCCTCGTCGAGGTCGCCTCCTGGGACCCGGTGTCGATGTTCCGCACCGGCAAGCGCCACAAGCTGACCTCGGAGGCGGGCAAGCGCAACGAGCGCGGCGTCGACCCGACGATCCCGGAGGCGGCGGCCGACCGGGTGGTCGAGCTGCTCGTGGCCCACGGCGGAGCGACCGCCGACCCCGGCGTCACCAAGGTGGGCGAGGCACCGCAGAGCCCGGCCATCCGGATCACCGCAGGCCTTCCGGCCCGGATCACCGGCATGCAGGTCGAGACCCATCGCGTGGTGGAGTGCCTCGAGGCAATCGGCTGCTCGGTCGACGGCGACGGTGCCTCCGAGCTGGGCGACCTCGTCGTGGTTCCGCCCCCGTGGCGCCGCGACGTCACCGACCCGTTCGACCTGGTCGAAGAGGTTGCCCGGATCGTCGGCTACGACCAGGTTCCCTCGATCCTGCCCGCGGCTCCGGCGGGGCGGGGCCTGACCCAGGGCCAGCGACTGCGTCGCCGGGTCGGTCGCACGCTCGCGGGCTCCGGCTACGTCGAGGTGCTGACCTTCCCGTTCGTCGGCAGTGCCGCGTTCGACGCTCTGGGCCTCGACGCGGACGACTCGCGCCGGACGGCGCTGCGGCTGGCCAACCCGTTGTCCAGCGAGGCCCCGCTGATGACCACCACGCTGCTGCCCGGACTGCTCGAGACGGCCGCGCGCAACCGCGGGCGCGGCAGCGCCGATCTCGCGCTGTTCGAGGTCGCGACGGTCACGTTGCCCCAGCTCGACGTGGCCGCGCCGATCCTGCCCGTCGACCGGCGCCCCACCGACGGCGAGTGGGACGACTTGCAGAAGGCGGTCCCCGAACAACCCCTCCACCTCGGCGTGGTGCTCACCGGCGACCGGGAGCCGGGCGGCTGGTGGGGTCCCGGACGCCAGGTCTCCTGGGGCGATGCCGTCGACGGGGTCAGGGAGGTGGCCGAGTCGCTCGGTGTCAGCGTCGACGTCCGGTCCGGACGCCGGGCGCCGTGGCACCCGGGCCGGTGCGCCGAGATCGTCGTAGCGGACCAGGTCCTCGGGTACGCCGGGGAGCTGCACCCCCGGGTCTGCCGGGCCTTCGGTGTCCCGACCCGGACCGCGGTGGCCGAGATCGACCTCTCGGCGCTCCTCGACCACGCGGTCGCGGTCGTCCGGTCGCCCGTGCTGTCGGCCTACCCGGTGGCGAAGGAGGACGTGGCCCTCGTGGTGGACCTCGACGTGCCCGCCGAGACGCTGGCGCGCACGCTGCGCGAGGGCGCGGGGGAGCTGTGCGAGTCGGTGCGGCTCTTCGACGTCTACACCGGCTCCCAGATCGGAGCCGGCCGCAGGTCGCTGGCGTTCGCGCTGCGGTTCCGGGCCCCCGACCGGACCCTCACCGAGGCCGAGACGGCGGCTGCCCGAGACGCTGCCGTCGCTCTCGCGGCCGAGCGGCACGGAGCCGAGCAGCGCACCTGAGCACGTCGAGGCGGTCGCCGGCGGCTCCGTTCAGGAGCGCTTCGCCCCGCTGAGCTGTGCGGTCACGACGAGCGCCTTGTCGAGCCGGTCACCGGAGTCGTCGTACCGGATCCCGACGAGCACCAGCCTCCCGGCCTTGTGCGTGCGGAAGAGCGGGTCCTGCTCGAGGCTGGTCACGGCGCGCTGCGACGCCCGGCCGACGGTGTAGGTGAGGGTCCCGTTGTCGGTCCGGATCGACACCTTCGACCCTGCCGACACCTGCGGAAGACCGGCGAACGCACTGCCCGTGCCGTGCACCTCGCCGACCAGGTACACCGTGTCGGTGCCCGGGCTGCCCGGCGATCCACGCGACTCCCAGCGGGCCACCTCGCTCCGTGAGGCCGGCTCGAGGGTGGTCACCGCGCTGTCCAGTCCGGAGTCGATGAGACCTCCGGCCGTGACCCGCCGCGGCGCAGCCGCGGCGACGCGGGGGAGGTGGGGCTGTGCGGCCGCCGTCCCGGTCGGTGAAGGACCTGTGGGTGACGGACCGGCGGTGGGCGTGGTCGCGGTGGCGCTCGGCGTGACCGGCGGGATGGGGAGGTCGGTCGAACGGCTCGAGGGCGCGTCCTTCGACCCCGGGCCGATGAGGTGGCGCGCGCCGAGCACGGCAGCCGGCACGAGTGCGACCACGACCGCGATCACGACCGCCCGCGCGGTGACGGCCGCGGAGCGCCCTGGCCGGGTGCGCGGCTTGGAGTCGCGGGGGGCGCGGTGGCTGCCTGCCAAGTTCCTGACCTGTAGTGGGGCCTGTCTGGTCGCGGAGTCTAGTGTGGGCAGCGCCGGTTCCGCGGGGAGCGCGCCGGGCCCTCGCTCGCGAAGGCATGCAGAGTTCTGTATAGTCATGCACATGAGTCCGATCAGCGTCGCGGTCGCCGGAGCCAGCGGGTACGCCGGCGGCGAGGTCCTGCGCCTCCTGATCGGCCATCCCGACGTGCGCATCGGAGCGGTCACCGGGTCTTCGAACGCCGGCCAGGCACTCGGCCTGCTGCAACCGCACCTGGTTCCGCTCGCGGATCGCGTGCTCGAGGAGACCACGGTCGAGGTGCTGGCCGGCCACGACGTCGTGTTCCTCGCGCTCCCGCACGGGGAGTCCGCCCGCTTCGCAGAGGCCCTCGGCGACGACGTCGTCGTCATCGACTGCGGCGCCGACTTCCGGCTCACCGACCCGGCGGACTGGGAGCAGTTCTACGGCTCGCCGCACGCCGGATCATGGCCCTACGGGCTCCCCGAGCTGCCGGGGCAGCGCGAGCTCCTTCGCGGCGCGCGGCGGATCGCCGTGCCGGGCTGCTACCCGACGATCTCGACCCTCGCCCTGGCGCCCGCCGTGGCGGCCGGACTGGTCGACCCGGCCGACGTCGTCGTCGTCGCCGCCTCGGGCACCACCGGCGCCGGCAAGGCGGCCAAGCCGCACCTGCTGGGCAGTGAGGTGATGGGGAGCGTCTCGGCGTACGGCGTCGGCGGCACCCACCGGCACACGCCCGAGATCGTGCAGAACCTCTCCGGCCTCACCGACCAGGAGGTGAGGGTCAGCTTCACGCCGCTCCTCGTGCCGATGCCTCGGGGCATCCTGGCGACCTGCAGCGCGCCGGTCGTCACCGGTGTCGGTCCGGACGACGTTCGGGCGGCCTACCAGAAGGCCTACGCCGAGGAGCCCTTCGTGCACCTGCTGCCGGACGGCCAGTGGCCGGCGACCAAGGCAGTGCTCGGGTCCAACAGCGTGCACCTGCAGACCGCCGTGGACACGGCTGCCGGACGGATGGTGACGGTGGGCGCCGTGGACAACCTGGCCAAGGGCACCGCGGGAGCGGCGGTGCAGTGCATGAACCTCGCCCTCGGGCTGCCCGAGACCACCGGACTGCCCGTGGTCGGAGTGGCGCCGTGAGCGCCGACGCGGGACCGACCCACACGCTGCACCAGTACCCCGAGAAGATGGTCGTCGCGAGCCTGCCGCCCGGGTCCGAGGTCCCGGAGTGGGCGGAGTCCGCCTCGCTGTTCTCGATCAGCGCGACCGCGACCGAGACCACCGTCGTGTGTGCGGGACGCTCGATGCCGCGGAAGGTCGTCCACGCCGGCCCGTTCAGCGCCTTCGCCGTGGAGGGTCCCCTCGACTTCGGCCTCACCGGTGTCCTGCACGCCCTGCTGGCGCCGCTGGCGGAGGCCGAGATCAGCGTCTTCACGATCTCGACGTACCCGACGGACTGGATCCTCGTGCCGATCGAGCGCGCGGAGGCCGCGGCGGACGCCTGGCGACGACGAGGGCACACCGTCGTCCCCGCCCCCGTCGCTGCTCGCAGGAAGAACTGACCCGATGACCGTCACCCACCCCGCCGGCTTCCAGGCCGCCGGTGTCACCGCCGGGCTGAAGTCCACCGGCGCTCTCGATCTCGCCCTGGTCGTGAACCAGGGACCCACCTTCGACTCCGCGAGCGTCTTCACCGCCAACCGCTGCAAGGCGAACCCGGTGCTGTGGAGCCAGGAGGTCGTCAAGGACGGCACGGTCCGTGCTGTGGTGCTGAACTCCGGTGGCGCCAACTGCTACACCGGCCCGGAGGGCTTCCAGACGACCCACGCCGTCGCGGAGCAGGTCGCAGCCGGGCTCGGGATCGGCGCGATCGACGTGGTGGTCTGCTCGACCGGCCTGATCGGTCTCACCAATCCTCGCCAGCAGCTGGTGGACGGGGTCGATGCGGCGGTGGCCGGCCTGGGCGCCCACGGGGAGGACGCCGCGCGCGCGATCATGACGACCGACAGCGTCCCCAAGCAGGTCGTCGTCGAGGGCGCCGGCTGGAGCATCGGCGGAATGGCGAAGGGTGCGGGCATGCTCGCTCCCCAGCTGGCCACGATGCTGGTCGTGCTCACCACCGACGCGATCGTGCCCGCCGGCGAGCTCGACGAGGCGCTGCGGGCTGCGACCCGGGTGAGCTTCGACCGGCTCGACTCCGACGGCTGCATGTCGACCAACGACACCGTGACCGTGCTGGCCAGCGGTGCCAGCGGCATCACGCCGACGGTCGAGGACTTCACGCACGCGCTCGCCCAGGCCTGCTCCGACCTCGCCATGCAGCTGCTCCGCGACGCCGAGGGAGCCGAGCACGACATCGCGATCACCGTCCTCAACGCGGCATCGGAGGACGACGCCGTCGAGGTCGGCCGGAGCGTCGCGCGCAGCAACCTGTTCAAGGCGGCCGTGTTCGGCAAGGACCCGAACTGGGGCCGCGTGCTCGCGAGCATCGGCACGACGGGCGCCGCATTCGACCCGAGCGACCTCGACGTGGCGATGAACGGCGTCTGGGTGTGCCGGTCCTCCACGCCCGCCGAGGACCCCGCCGGCGTCGATCTCGGCGGCAGGGAGGTCACCGTGACCATCGACCTGAAGGCAGGCGCGGAGAGGGCGACGGTCTGGACCAACGACCTCACCCACGCCTACGTCCACGAGAACAGCGCGTACTCCTCATGAGCACCATCCAGAAGGGCGGGCCCGACCCCGCCAAGGCGGCCACCCTCGCGGCGGCGCTGCCGTGGCTGATGAAGTACCACGGCAAGATCATCGTGGTGAAGTACGGCGGCAACGCGATGATCGACGAGGGGCTGAAGAAGGCGTTCGCCGAGGACATCGTCTTCCTGCGGATGGCCGGGTTCAAGCCGGTCGTCGTCCACGGCGGCGGGCCCCAGATCTCCGACATGCTCGACCGGCTCGGGATCGAGAGCGAGTTCAAGGGCGGACTCCGGGTGACCACCGACGAGGCCATGGACGTGGTCAGGATGGTCCTCGTCGGCCAGGTCCAGCGTGAGCTCGTCGGCCTGGTCAACCGCCACGGCCCGCTGGCCGTCGGGCTCTCCGGCGAGGACGGAGGCCTCTTCACCGCCGAGCGCACCGAGCTCGTGATCGACGGCGAGCAGGTCGACCTCGGCCTGGTCGGCGAGGTCGCCTCCGTCCGCCCCGAGGCGGTCCTCGACGTGATCGAGGCCGGCCGGATCCCGGTGATCTCCTCGGTCGCGCCCGACCCGGAGGGCGCGGTGCACAACGTCAACGCGGACACGGCGGCCGCCGCCCTCGCCGTCGCCCTGGGAGCGGCGAAGCTGCTGATCCTCACCGACGTCGAGGGCCTCTACGAGAACTGGCCGGACAGCGAGGACGTCATCGGCGAGATCGGCCCGGAGGCGCTGCGCGAGATGCTGCCCGGGCTCGCCAGCGGGATGGTGCCGAAGATGACCGCCTGCCTCGTCGCGATCGAGGGCGGGGTGCCCCGCACGACGGTCGTCGACGGCAGGGAGCCGCACGCGGTGCTCCTGGAGATCTTCACCGACGAGGGCGTCGGCACCCAGGTGCTGCCCGGCGTGGAGACGAAGACCCGGAAGGCGAGGGCAGCACAGTGAGTGATCCGGCGAGCATCAAGGACCGGTACGCAGCGTCGCTGATGAACACCTTCGGGCCCCCCAAGCTGGCGCTCGTGCGC
Organism: Marmoricola sp. URHA0025 HA25; assembly: GCF_054059435.1. NCBI lineage: Bacteria > Bacillati > Actinomycetota > Actinomycetes > Propionibacteriales > Nocardioidaceae > Marmoricola > Marmoricola sp. URHA0025 HA25. Next base: position 2,137,229 of record NZ_JBSSCD010000001.1, on the reverse strand, counting down.
GGCAAGGGCGCCCACGTCTGGGACGAGGACGGCAAGGAGTACGTCGACCTGCTCGGCGGCATCGCGGTCAATGCGCTCGGCCACGGCCACCCGGCGCTGGTCGCGGCGGTCACCGAGCAGCTCCAGACCCTCGGGCACGTGTCGAACTTCTTCACCAGCGGTCCGCAGGTCGACCTGGCCGAGAAGCTCCTCGAGCTCTTGGATGGTGGTCGAGCAGCGAGCGGTGAAGAGGGTGGTCGAGCAGCGAGCGCCAGCGAGCGGACAGTCGAGACCCGATCAGCCGAGACCCCCGGCAAGGTCTTCTTCACCAACTCCGGCACGGAGGCCAACGAGGCCGCCCTGAAGCTGACCCGGCGCACCGGGCGCACCCACCTGGTCGCGGCCGAAGGAGCGTTCCACGGGCGCACCATGGGCGCGCTGGCCCTGACCGCGAAGGCGGCGTACCGGGAGCCGTTCGAGCCGCTGCCCGGCCACGTCACGTTCGTCCCGTACGGCGACACCGCCGCCCTCGCGGCCGCCGTCACCGACGAGACCGCGGCCGTCGTGCTCGAGCCGATCCAGGGTGAGGCCGGAGTCGTCGTGCCGCCCCTCGGCTACCTGGCCGCCGCCCGGCAGATCACCCGCGACCGCGGCGCCCTGCTCTGGCTGGACGAGGTGCAGACCGGCATCGGACGGACGGGCCGCTGGTTCGCCCACCACTCGGTGGTCGAGCTCGTCGAGACCCCGCCCGACATCGTGACCGTCGCGAAGGGCCTGGCCGGAGGCTTCCCGATCGGCGCCTGCATCGCCCTCGGTGCCGCCGCCGACCTGCTGCAGCCCGGCAACCACGGGACGACCTTCGGGGGCAACCCGGTCGCGTGCGCGGCCGCACTGGCCGTGATCGGCACGATCGAGAGCGAGGGCCTCCTCGAACGGGTGACCGCGCTCGGCCAGAGGATCCGCGACGCCGTCGTCGCCGACCCGCGGGTGTCCGAGACGACCGGTGCCGGGCTCCTCATCGGGATCGTGCTCGGCGGCGGTGGTGCTGCCCCGGTCGCGGACGCGGCGCTTGCCGACGGGTTCATCATCAATCCGGCGACGGCCGAGCGGATCCGGCTCGCGCCGCCGCTGGTCCTGACCGACGAGGATGCCGACGCCTTCCTCGAGGCCTTCCCGACCTGGCTCGACAAGGTGCTGTGATGACCCGACACTTCCTCCGCGACGACGACCTGGCTCCCGACGAGCAGGCCGCGGTCCTCGACCTGGCCGTCCGGCTCAAGGCTGCGCCGTTCGCGAGCCGTCCCCTCGACGGCCCGCGGACCGTCGCGATCGTCTTCGACAAGCCGACGCTGCGCACCCAGGCATCGTTCGTCGCCGGGATCGCCGAGCTGGGCGGGTTCCCGATGGTCGTCGACGGCAACCTCGCCCAGATCGGCACCCGCGAGTCGGTCCCCGACGTCGCGCGCGTGCTCGGGCGCCAGGCCGCGATGATCGTCTGGCGGACCTTCGACCAGAGCCGGATCGACGAGATGGCCGCCTATGCCGGCGTACCGGTCGTCAACGCGCTCACCGACCAGTTCCACCCCTGCCAGACCCTGGCCGACCTGCTCACGATCCGGGAGCACAAGGGGGACGCCGCGGGCGGCGTGGCCGGCCTGACCATGACGTTCCTGGGGGACGCCGCGAGCAACATGAGCCACTCGTACCTGCTCGCGGGCGCCACGGCCGGGATGCACGTCCGGGTCAGCGGGCCGGACGACTACCGGCCCGATCCGCAGGTCCTGGAGCGCGCGCAGGCGATCGCCGCGACCACCGGCGGCTCCGCGGACTTCGTCGCCGGTCCGCAGGAAGCGGCCTCCGGCGCCGACGTGCTGATCACCGACACCTGGGTCTCGATGGGCAAGGAGCAGGAGGCGGCCGACCGGGCCGCGGAGGTGTTCGGCCCCTGGCAGCTCGACGACCGCCTGGTCGCTCTCGGCGCAGACCCGATCGTCCTGCACTGCTTGCCCGCCTACCGAGGCAGGGAGATCACCGCTGCGGTGATCGACGGACCGCACAGCGCCGTCTGGGACGAGGCCGAGAACCGCCGGCACGCCCAGAAGGCGATCCTGACCTGGCTGCTGTCGGCGGCCGAGCCGGACGAATCCCCGGGCGCGTCATGACGACGTCGGGCCACCCGCTGATCCCGCTCACGAAGAGCGCGCGCCAGCAGCGCATCATCGAGCTCCTCGAGAGCAGCGAGATCCGCTCGCAGACCGAGCTGGCGGACCAGCTCCACCGCGCGGGGGTCACGGTGACCCAGGCGACGCTCTCGCGCGACCTCGTCGAGCTGGATGCCGTGAAGGTCCGCACGCCCTCCGGGCAGCTCGTGTACGCCGTACCGGGCGAGGGCGGCGACCGCCGCCCGGTGCTCGCCCACGAGTCGGCCGCGTCCGAGACCCGCCTCGCCCGCCTCGCCGGGGAGCTGCTCGTCTCCGCCGAGGCCTCGGCCAACCTGGTCGTGCTCCGCACCCCGCCGGGAGCGGCGCAGTTCCTGGCCTCCGCCCTGGACAAGGCCGAGCTCGCCCACGTGCTCGGCACCATCGCCGGCGACGACACCGTGCTGGTGATCTCGCGCGAGGCCGACGGCGGCGAGTCGCTCGCCCAGCGCCTGCTCGCTCTCGCCAACCACGGTGGTTGAGCGTGCCGAATCCCCTCACCTCGAGAGAGTCCGATGACTGACCAGACGGCAGGCGCCACGAACACTGGCAAGCTCTGGGGCGGCCGCTTCGCCGGCGGGCCCAGCCCGGAGCTCGACGCACTCTCCCGGAGCACCCACTTCGACTGGCGGCTCGTGCCCTACGACCTGGCCGGCTCCCGGGCACACGCCCGGGCCCTGCACACGGCCGGGCTGCTCACCGACGACGACCTCGAGGTCCTGCTCGGCGGGCTCGACGCACTGGGGGAGCGGTCCACCGCAGGCACGCTCCTGCCGGACCCGAGCGACGAGGACGTCCACGGCGCCCTGGAGCGGATGCTGCTCGACGAGGTGGGCGCCGACGTGGGTGGCAAGCTCCGCGCGGGGCGCAGTCGCAACGACCAGATCGCGACCTTCCTGCGGATGTTCCTGCGCGACCACGCGCAGGTGATCGGCCACCAGGTGCTTGCCCTCGTCGACGCACTCGCCGGGCAGGCAGAGGCGCACCTCGGCGCCGTGATGCCGGGCCGCACCCACCTCCAGCACGCCCAGCCGGTGCTGCTCTCGCACCACCTGCTGGCCCATGCCTGGCCCCTCCTGCGTGACGTCCAGCGGCTGCGGGACTGGGACGCCCGGGTCGCCGGCGACTCGCCGTACGGCTCCGGAGCGCTCGCCGGGTCCAGCCTGGACCTCGACCCGGAGCAGGTCGCCCGCGAGCTCGGCTTCACCGGATCGGCGTCGAACTCGATCGACGGCACCGCCGCGCGTGACTTCGTCGCCGAGTTCGCCTTCGTGACCGCGATGATCGGCGTCGACGTCAGCCGCCTCGCCGAGGAGCTGATCCTCTGGGCGACGCGCGAGTTCGGCTTCGTCCGGCTCGACGACGCCTTCTCGACCGGGTCGAGCATCATGCCGCAGAAGAAGAACCCCGACATCTCCGAGCTGGCGCGCGGCAAGGCCGGCCGGCTGATCGGCAACCTCGCCGGACTCCTCGCGACCCTGAAGGCGCTGCCGCTGGCCTACAACCGCGACCTGCAGGAGGACAAGGAGCCGGTCTTCGACTCCGTGGACACTCTCGAGGTGCTGCTGCCCGCGTTCACCGGCCAGGTCGCGACGCTGGTCTTCGACACCGGCCGGATGGCCGAGCTCGCGCCGCAGGGGTTCTCGCTGGCCACCGACATCGCCGAGTGGCTGGTGCGCGAGGGCGTGCCGTTCCGCGTCGCCCACGAGCTCGCCGGAGCCTGCGTGCGCCGCTGCGAGGAGCTCGGCATCGAGCTGGACGAGCTCACCGACGACCAGTTCGCCGCGATCGACCCGCGGCTGACGCCGACCGTCCGCGACGTGCTCACCGTGGAGGGCTCGGTGGCCTCCCGCAACGGCCGCGGCGGCACCGCTCCCGACCGGGTCGCCGAGCAGCTGACCGAGCTGCGCGCCGCCGCCACTTCGTTGAGTAGCCAGTTCGTCACCGTCGAGTAGGCGGTTCTGCACGCCGTACGACCGACGACCTGCCTCCTCGACTCTGACGGAGTGACCGCTCAACCTTCGGCGAGGTAGGCCGCGGCGACCGACTTCGGCACGCACATCGTCCACGCATCGATGACCAGCTCGCGCAGCTCGTCGGAGTCGAGGGCCTCCATCCGCGCGACCACCCACTGGTAGCGCATGTCGGAGGGGCGCGGCAGCTGGAACTTCTCCGGCTCCGCGGCGACCAGCGCCGCGCGCTCCTCACGCGGGAACCCGAAGCCGAGCAGGGTCTCGTCGGGGGAGACCGAGGCGAACACGATCTGGCCGACCCGGAACTTCCGGTGGTCGCGCACCCAGGCCTCGTAAGCACGCGGGAGCCCCAGCGCCACGCTGCGGACGTCCTCTGCGGTGACCGGCATACTGGCGAGCATGCCGGAGGGGACCGACAGGAGCACGCAAAACCTGGTCGAGGCGCTCTCCGGCCCGGTGCTCGAGGTGGCACCGCGGCTCCTCGGTTCGGTGCTTCGTCACGGCGGGGTAGCCGTGCGCCTGACCGAGGTCGAGGCGTACGACGGCGCCAACGACCCCGGGTCCCATGCCTACCGCGGCCCGACCCGGCGTACCGAGGTGATGTTCGGGCCGCCTGGTCGCCTCTACGTGTACTTCACCTACGGCATGCACCACTGCGCCAACGTCGTGTGCGGACCGGACGGGACCGCCTCGGCCGTCCTGCTCCGGGCCGGTGAGGTCGTCGAGGGCCTCGAGACCGCACGGGCGCGACGCGGACCCCATCCCGACCGCGACCTCGCCCGCGGACCGGCGCGCCTGTGCAGCGCCCTGGGCCTCGACCTCGGCGACAACGGCCGCGACCTGACCGGCGGCGCGCTGACGCTGGCTCCTCCGGCTCCGCCCGGACGCATCTCCACGGGTCCACGTGTGGGGCTCCGGCAGGCCCCGGACCGGCCGTGGCGGTTCTGGCTGACCGACGAGCCGAGCGTCAGCCGGTACGTCGCCGCGAAGCCGCCACGCGCCCGCCGGCCGATGACAGAGTAACTAGAACGAGTTACAGTTTCGTCCATGAGCCTGCCCGCATCGATCACGCCCGCGCTCCTCGACAAGCTGACCGGGATGGTGGTCTCCACCAGCGGCCGCACCGTGCCCGTCGTCGAGGTCTACACCGGCGAGCCGTTCGTGCAGCTGCCGCAGTCGGGCCCCGAGGACGTCGTCACGGCGTACGCCGCGGCGCGCAAGGCGCAGGCCACCTGGGCGTCGTGGCCGCTCAAGCAGCGCATCGACGTGATGAAGCGCTTCCACGAGCTGCTCCTGCAGAAGAACCTCACCGTGGTCGACCTGATGCAGGCCGAGACCGGCAAGGCGCGCCGGATGTCGTTCGAGGAGACCTGCGACGTGGTGATGACCACGAGCCACTACATCAAGGCGGCGCCGCGGATCCTCAAGGAGCGCAAGCACGGCGGCGTGGTGCCGATCGTGTCCACTTCCACCGAGGTGCGGGTGCCCAAGGGCGTGGTCGGCCTCATCTCGCCGTGGAACTTCCCGTTCGCGACGAGCCTCTCCGACGCGATGCCCGCCCTGATCGCGGGCAACGGCATCGTCCTCAAGCCCGACAACAAGTCCACGCTCAACGTCGCGTTCGGCGTGACGCTGCTCTACGAAGCCGGGCTCCCCGAAGGCCTCGTCCAGATCGTCTGCGGCGCCGGCCCCGACATCGGCCCGACGATCGTCGAGCACGCCGACTACGTGATGTTCACCGGCTCGACCGCGACCGGCCGGGCGATCGGCGCGCTCGCCGGCCAGAACCTCGTCGGCTGCACGCTCGAGCTCGGCGGCAAGAACCCGCTGATCGTGCTCGAGGACGCCGACCTCGACGAGGCCGTGCCCGGCGCGATCATGGCGACCTTCCTCAACGCCGGCCAGGCGTGCATGCACATCGAGCGGATCTACGTCCCGGAGAGCCTCCGCTCCGAGTTCACCCGGCGGTTCGTCCAGGCCGCCCAGAGCATCGAGGTGGGTGCGACCTACGACTTCGGTCCCGCGATGGGGTCGCTGGTCTCGGTCGCCCAGCGTGAACGGGTCGAGGGACACGTGGACGACGCCATCTCCAAGGGCGCGACCGTGCTGACCGGTGGCAAGGCGCGCCCGGACCTGGGCCCGGCGTTCTTCGAGCCGACGGTGCTCACCGACGTGACGCCGGACATGATCCACGCGACGGTCGAGACCTTCGGGCCGGTGACGACGCTGTACGGCTACACCGACCTCGAGGACGCGATCGTGCGCGCCAACGACACGGAGTACGGCCTCAACGCCAGCGTCTGGGGCAAGGACGTCTCCCGGGCGGAGGCGATCGGCCGCCGGATCGAGGCCGGCAACATCAACATCAACGACGGGCTGGCCTGCTCGTACGCCTCGAAGAAGAGCACGTCGGGCGGGTTCAAGACCTCGGGCGTCGGCAGCCGTCACGGCGACGCCGGCATGCTCAAGTACACCGACGTACAGAACGTCGCGGTGCTCAAGAAGCAGGTGCTCAGCAACCCCGAGGACACCGACTGGACCAAGCAGGTCGAGAAGACGGTCAAGGGCCTGCGCTTCATGCGCAAGCTCGGCATCCGCTGACGCGCCGCCACACCGCGGCGGAGGACCGGTTCCGCACCCGCGGGCGGAATGCGGCAGGCTTGTCCCGCACGCATCCGCTCGCGAAAGGCCCACCGTGTCCCTCGACCCCACTCTCCTCGACGACCTCGAGTGGCGCGGCCTCCTCGCGCACACGACGGATCTCGACGCGCTCCGCGAGGCGCTGACGCAGGGGAGCGTGCGGTTCTACGTGGGCTTCGACCCGACCGCACCGAGCCTGCACATGGGCAACCTGGTCCAGATCCTCACCGCGCGCCGGCTGCAGCTCGCCGGGCACACGCCGTACGCACTCGTCGGCGGAGCCACGGGCATGATCGGTGACCCGAAGGAGTCCGGCGAGCGGACCCTGAACACGCTGGACACCGTCAAGGACTGGGTCGAGCGGGTACGCCGCCAGATCGAGCCGTTCCTGTCCTTCGACGGCGACAACGGCGCCACGATGGTGAACAACTACGACTGGACGGCCTCGCTGTCGACCATCGACTTCCTCCGCGACATCGGCAAGCACTTCCCGGTCAACCGGATGCTCGCGCGCGACGTCGTGCGCAGCCGGCTCGAGGCCGGGATCAGCTACACGGAGTTCAGCTACGTGCTCCTGCAGTCGATGGACTTCCTCGAGCTCTACCGCCAGCACGGCGTCACGCTGCAATTCGGCGGCTCGGACCAGTGGGGCAACCTGACCGGCGGCGTCGAGCTGATCCGGCGCGCCGAGGGCGGCAAGGCGCACGCCTTCGCGACACCGCTGGTCACCAAGGCGGACGGCACCAAGTACGGCAAGACGGAGGGCGGGGCCCTGTGGCTCGACCCGGAGATGATGTCGCCCTACGCGTTCCACCAGTTCTGGCTCAACGCGGAGGACGAGAAGGTCGGCGAGCTGCTCCGGATCTTCACCTTCCTGACGCGCGAGGAGATCGAGGACCTCGAGGCGCAGACGGCGGAGAAGCCCTACCTGCGCGCGGGACAGAGGGCGCTCGCGGACGCCGTCACGAGCCTGGTGCACGGCGAGCAGGAGACGGCGCACGCCAAGGCCGCGGCGGCCGCGCTCTTCGGCACCGGTGACCTCCGCGACCTGAGCCCGACGACGCTGGCGGCGGCGCTGCGCGAGGCGGGCGCGACCAGGACACCCGCCGGCACGTCGTACGTCGACCTCCTGGTGGAGACCGGCCTGGTCAAGAGCAAGGGGGAGGCACGCAGGACCATCACCGAGGGCGGCGCCTACCTCAACAACGAGCGGGTGACCGATCCGGATCTGGTGCCGGACGAGCAGCATCTCCTCGCCGGAGGATGGCTGGTCCTGCGACGCGGGAAGAAGCACCTCGCCGGCGTCGAGGTCGGCTGAGGCAAGACCCCATGGACACGGTCCGGCTCGCGAACCTAGAGGAGGAGGCGCGTCGGGTTCTGCCGCCTACGACCTTCGCCTACTTCCGTCAGGGCGCCCGCGACGGTGTCACGGCGGGCGAGGCCGTCGAGGCGTGGGCGCGCTACCGGTTCGTCCCACGCGTGCTGCGCGACGTGCGTGACGTCGCGACCACGGCCACCCTGCTCGGCAGCGCGGCGCGAGCTCCGCTCGGTGTCGCGCCGACGACACTGCAGCGCGCGGCAGACCCTGGTGGCGAACTCGCGATGGCGGCCGCCTGCGCCACGTCGGGGATCCCGCTCGTGCTGTCCAGCAACGCGACCGCGCGGTTCGAGGACGTCGGCGCGACGGGGGTGACCTGGTGGCTCCAGGCCTACCTCACCCAGGACAGGGACCTGTGCCGGCCGATGCTCCAGGCCGCGGCCGCCGCCGGGGCCACGGCGATCGTGCTGACCCTCGACACCCCGGTCGTCGGCACCAAGTACGACGCCGGCGAGGGCACCGTCTGGGACGCCGTCCCACCTGAGTGGCTCAGGGTGAACCTCGGAGCGGCCGCCGACGCCCCGAAGGCACAAGACCTCGGCCCCGGTGACATCGGCTGGATCGCCGAGGTGACCGGGCTGCCCGTCGTACCGAAGGGCGTCCTGCATCCCGACGACGCCCGCGGCGCGCTCCGCGCCGGAGCCGCGGCCATCTGGGTGTCCAACCACGGCGGCCGGCAGCTCGACCGCGCGGCGGCGACTGCGGACTGCCTCTCCGGAGTCGTCGAGGCCGTCGGGAACGACGTCGAGGTCTACGTCGACGGCGGGATCCGGTCCGGCCTGTCGGCACTGGCGGCCCTGGCACTCGGCGCGCGCGCCTGCTTCGTCGGCCGGCTTCCGCTCTACGCGCTCGCTGCCGGGGGACAGGAGGGGGTCGAGCACGCGCTCGCGCAGCTCGTCGCCGAGCTCGAAGAGGCGATCCGCCTCGCCGGCTGCCACGACCCGGGGAGTGTCCGTGGCCTGCTCGGGCCACCACGGGGCGGTCCGGCCTGAATGCCAGCGCTGTGGTTCAGCGGGACTCCCGGGTGCGTCCGGAGCGCGTCAACGAGCGTCGCTCGGACGGCCATCAGGCCTCTGACCTGCGCAAACGTGCGGTGTGGTCCGCGCCACACGGAGCCGATTTGACGACGCCTGGAGAGCCGCCTAATGTTCTGTCTCGTCGCCACGGAGCGGCGGGACGCAAGGCCGAGAGGCCGGGCGGCCGGCCCGAGGCGAAACCCCCCCAATCGAACACCTCGTCCGAGGTGGACCGAGTGCGCGCAACGTCGGCCTCGGAACGACTCGGATGCACGTGCTCGCCCGGGGGATGGGGAAGCCCGAACCGATTTGACTCGGTCGGACTCGACCGGTAAGTTTTACCAGGTTGCCCCCCAGCCAGGCCGAGAGGCCGCGCTGAGGTGCGCGCTTGATCCTTGAGAACTCAACAGTGTGCCAAAAGTCGACGAATTAGTTTGATAACCCGTCCGACTTGACCGTCCGGTTCGCCGGGCGAATGAGTCGTACGGTTCCTTTGTAGGACAATAATTCTGACATTAGTCAGTGATTGATCCCGCTAGGAAGAACAATCTGAGAGATTTGGCAGCCGCCTCGGTGGCTGCCGCTAGATTTCAACGGAGAGTTTGATCCTGGCTCAGGACGAACGCTGGCGGCGTGCTTAACACATGCAAGTCGAGCGGTAAGGCTCCTTCGGGAGTACACGAGCGGCGAACGGGTGAGTAACACGTGAGCAATCTGCCCTTCACATCGGGATAACTCCGGGAAACCGAAGCTAATACCGAATACGACCACCTCAGGCATCTGATGGTGGTGGAAAGTTCCGGCGGTGAAGGATGAGCTCGCGGCCTATCAGCTTGTTGGTGGGGTAATGGCCCACCAAGGCTTCGACGGGTAGCCGGCCTGAGAGGGTGACCGGCCACACTGGGACTGAGACACGGCCCAGACTCCTACGGGAGGCAGCAGTGGGGAATATTGGACAATGGGCGAAAGCCTGATCCAGCAACGCCGCGTGAGGGATGACGGCCTTCGGGTTGTAAACCTCTTTCAGTAGGGACGAAGCGCAAGTGACGGTACCTACAGAAGAAGCACCGGCCAACTACGTGCCAGCAGCCGCGGTAATACGTAGGGTGCGAGCGTTGTCCGGAATTATTGGGCGTAAAGGGCTCGTAGGCGGTCTGTTGCGTCGGGAGTGAAAACTCAGGGCTTAACCCTGAGCCTGCTTCCGATACGGGCAGACTAGAGGTATGCAGGGGAGAACGGAATTCCTGGTGTAGCGGTGAAATGCGCAGATATCAGGAGGAACACCGGTGGCGAAGGCGGTTCTCTGGGCATTACCTGACGCTGAGGAGCGAAAGTGTGGGGAGCGAACAGGATTAGATACCCTGGTAGTCCACACCGTAAACGTTGGGCGCTAGGTGTGGGACTCATTCCACGAGTTCCGTGCCGCAGCTAACGCATTAAGCGCCCCGCCTGGGGAGTACGGCCGCAAGGCTAAAACTCAAAGGAATTGACGGGGGCCCGCACAAGCGGCGGAGCATGCGGATTAATTCGATGCAACGCGAAGAACCTTACCTAGGTTTGACATATGCGAGAACCCTCTAGAGATAGAGGTCTCTTTGGACACTCGTATACAGGTGGTGCATGGCTGTCGTCAGCTCGTGTCGTGAGATGTTGGGTTAAGTCCCGCAACGAGCGCAACCCTCGTCTTATGTTGCCAGCACGTAATGGTGGGGACTCATAAGAGACTGCCGGGGTCAACTCGGAGGAAGGTGGGGATGACGTCAAGTCATCATGCCCCTTATGCCTAGGGCTTCACGCATGCTACAATGGCCGGTACAAAGGGCTGCGAAATCGCAAGATGGAGCGAATCCCAAAAAGCCGGTCTCAGTTCGGATTGGGGTCTGCAACTCGACCCCATGAAGTCGGAGTCGCTAGTAATCGCAGATCAGCAACGCTGCGGTGAATACGTTCCCGGGCCTTGTACACACCGCCCGTCACGTCACGAAAGTTGGCAACACCCGAAGCCAGTGGCCCAACCGTTTACGGAGGGAGCTGTCGAAGGTGGGGCGAGCGATTGGGACGAAGTCGTAACAAGGTAGCCGTACCGGAAGGTGCGGCTGGATCACCTCCTTTCTAAGGAGCATCATCTGGCAACCCTAGCAATGGGATGTTGTCCAGGCTTTCCTGTTTCAGTGGACATCCGTTCCACGGCAGGATCTGCTCACTAGTGGAACGTCGACTATTTGGCTTGCGACTGGTCAACACCTCGTCAGTACTTCCGCCGTCCTCGTGACGGATCCCGGAGTGGAACCTCGAGCGTCGAGACCAGGAACGAATCAGGCACACTGTTGGGTCCTGAGGGATCGAGTGATCGATTTCTCCGGGCCACCATCCCCTCGAACTGTCCGCGTCGGTATCCGACGCGGACAAGCGAGTAACCGATGGGGGCACCGCCCGTATCTTGAGAACTACACAGTGGACGCGAGCATCTTTGTAGCAAGACAAGCTACTAAGGGCACATGGTGGATGCCTTGGCACCAAGAGCCGATGAAGGACGTAGGAGCCTGCGATAAGCCCCGGGAAGTTGGCAACCGAGCTGTGATCCGGGGATTTCCGAATGGGGAAACCCAGCTGGAGTCATGTCCAGTTACCTCTGCCTGAACACATAGGGCAGTTGGAGGGAACGTGGGGAAGTGAAACATCTCAGTACCCACAGGAAGAGAAAACAAAAGTGATTCCGAGAGTAGTGGCGAGCGAAATCGGAACAGGCCAAACTCGAGCAGTGTGATAGCCGGCAGGCGTTGCTGTTCGAGGGTTGTGGGGCCGCTTGGTTGGTTCTGCCGAACCAGCACAGAGTAAGAAACCATCGATGAAGTGGAAGCGGACTGGAAAGTCCCGGCGTAGAGGGTGATACCCCCGTATACGTAAGTCGATGGCTCTGAAGCGTCACCCCAAGTAACACGGAACCCCTGAAATTCCGTGTGAATCTGGCGGGACCACCCGTTAAGCCTAAATACTCCTTGGTGACCGATAGCGGACAAGTACCGTGAGGGAAAGGTGAAAAGTACCCCTGGCGGGGAGTGAAATAGTACCTGAAACCATGTGCCTACAAACCGTTGGAGCGGGTCTTCGGACCTGTGACAGCGTGCCTTTTGAAGAATGAGCCTGCGAGTTTGCGTTGTGTCGCAAGGTTAACCCGTGTGGGGAAGCCGTAGCGAAAGCGAGTCCGAATAGGGCGACTGAGTGGCACGATCAAGACCCGAAGCGAAGTGATCTATCCATGGGCAGGTTGAAGCGCGGGTAAGACCGCGTGGAGGACCGAACCCACTTAGGTTGAAAACTGAGGGGATGACCTGTGGATAGGGGTGAAAGGCCAATCAAACTTCGTGATAGCTGGTTCTCCCCGAAATGCATTTAGGTGCAGCGTCGCGTGTTTCTTACCGGAGGTAGAGCACTGGATAGTCTAGGGGGCCTACAAGCTTACCGAAATTAGCCAAACTCCGAATGCCGGTAAGTGAGAGCGCGGCAGTGAGACTGCGGGGGATAAGCTCCGTAGTCGAAAGGGAAACAGCCCAGACCATCAGCTAAGGCCCCTAAGCGATAACTAAGTGGAAAAGGATGTGGAGTCGCACAGACAACCAGGAGGTTGGCTTAGAAGCAGCCACCCTTGAAAGAGTGCGTAATAGCTCACTGGTCAAGTGATTCTGCGCCGACAATGTAGCGGGGCTCAAGTTATCCGCCGAAGCTATGGCATTCATGCTCAAGACAGGCCCGGCTTGCCGGGTCCAGTTGCATGGATGGGTAGGGGAGCGTCGTGTGGCGAGTGAAGCAGCGGTGTGAACCAGTTGTGGACGCCACACGAGTGAGAATGCAGGCATGAGTAGCGAATGAAGAGTGAGAAACTCTTCCGCCGAATGATCAAGGGTTCCAGGGTCAAGCTAATCTGCCCTGGGTAAGTCGGGACCTAAGGCGAGGCCGACAGGCGTAGTCGATGGACAACGGGTTGATATTCCCGTACCGGCAAAATAGCGCCCATGACGAACCCGGTGATGCTAAGTGCCCAAAACCTGGTGGATCCCCTTCGGGGGACGATCCAGGCAGAGCGCACGACCCGAACCGGCAGTAGTCAAGCGATGGGGTGACACAGGAAGGTAGCTCAACCGCGGCGATGGTTGTCCGCGGGTAAGGGTGTAGGGCGAGAGATAGGCAAATCCGTCTCTCACGTGCCTGAGACCCGACGCCGAGCCCGTATGGGCGAAGTGAGTGATCCTATGCTGTCGAGAAAAACCTCTAGCGAGCTATGCGCCGCCCGTACCCCAAACCGACTCAGGTGATCAGGTAGAGAATACCAAGGCGATCGAGTGAACCATGGTTAAGGAACTCGGCAAAATGCCCCCGTAACTTCGGGAGAAGGGGGGCCGGATTCGTGAGCAGGCTTGCCCTGCGAAGCGATGATGGCCGCAGAGACCAGGCCCAAGCGACTGTTTACTAAAAACACAGGTCCGTGCGAAGTCGTAAGACGATGTATACGGACTGACTCCTGCCCGGTGCTGGAAGGTTAAGGGGACCTGTTAGATCTTCGGATCGAAGCGGAGAACTTAAGCCCCAGTAAACGGCGGTGGTAACTATAACCATCCTAAGGTAGCGAAATTCCTTGTCGGGTAAGTTCCGACCTGCACGAATGGAGTAACGACTTGGGCGCTGTCTCAACCGTGGACTCGGCGAAATTGCAGTACGAGTAAAGATGCTCGTTACGCGCGGCAGGACGGAAAGACCCCGGGACCTTTACTATAGTTTGGTATTGGTGTTTGGTTCGGCTTGTGTAGGATAGGTGGGAGACTTTGAAGCTCGGACGCCAGTTCGGGTGGAGTCAACGTTGAAATACCACTCTGGTCGTACTAGATATCTAACCTAGGTCCATTATCTGGATCAGGGACAGTGCCTGATGGGTAGTTTAACTGGGGCGGTTGCCTCCTAAAATGTAACGGAGGCGCTCAAAGGTTCCCTCAGCCTGGTTGGCAATCAGGTTTCGAGTGTAAGTGCACAAGGGAGCTTGACTGTGAGAGTGACAACTCGAGCAGGGACGAAAGTCGGAACTAGTGATCCGGCGCTGGCATGTGGAAGCGGCGTCGCTCAACGGATAAAAGGTACCCCGGGGATAACAGGCTGATCTTCCCCAAGAGTCCATATCGACGGGATGGTTTGGCACCTCGATGTCGGCTCGTCGCATCCTGGGGCTGGAGTAGGTCCCAAGGGTTGGGCTGTTCGCCCATTAAAGCGGCACGCGAGCTGGGTTTAGAACGTCGTGAGACAGTTCGGTCCCTATCCGCCGCGCGCGCAGGAAACTTGAGAAAAGCTGTCCCTAGTACGAGAGGACCGGGATGGACGAACCTCTGGTGTGCCAGTTGTTCTGCCAAGAGCACGGCTGGTTAGCTACGTTCGGAAGTGATAACCGCTGAAAGCATCTAAGCGGGAAGCACGTTTCAAGATGAGGTTTCCCACCGGGTTAACCGGGTAAGGCCCCCAGTAGACGACTGGGTTGATAGGCCGGAGGTGTACAGCAGTAATGCCTAGCCGACCGGTACTAATAGGCCGAGGGCTTGTCCCTCAAAGATGTTGCGCGTCCACTGTGTGGTTCCCGAGTTACGGTCGGGAACCTAGACTTCGCTCTCGCGAGAGAGCGGCTAGGCTGATTCATAACTCCATAGAGTTTCGGCGGCCATAGCGAAGGGGAAATACCCGGCTCCATTCCGAACCCGGAAGTCAAGCCCTTCAGCGCCGATGGTACTGCGACCGGGAGGTCGTGGGAGAGTAGGACGTCGCCGGACATACTTTCAGTAAGGGCCGCCCCTTTGGGGCGGCCCTTACGCTTTTCCAGACCACTTTTCAACGCATCTCTTTGCACCAGGAGGATCCCGTGGCGGACGAACGTCAGCCCAGGAAGGCACGTCCGAGCAGTGGCGGACCGCGTGGCGAGAACGGTCGGGGTCGGCCCGCGGCGGGCAAGCCGGCCGCCGGCCGTGGCGCCGGGCGCCCCGCTGGCGGCAAGCCGAGCAGTGGCAAGCCGACTGGTGGCAAGCCGACGAGCGCCGGACGGGGCCGGGACGACGCGCGTGGTGCCGCGAAGGGGCGCCCGGAACGCGGTGCAGCGCCCCGTGGGGGCGAGCGGCCGTACTCCCGCGACCGGCGTGACGACCGGCGCAGCGACGCGGACCGCACCTCCGACCAGCAGCGGTACGACGGCCCGGAGATCGCGGAGTGGATCACCGGCAAGGAGCTCGACCGCTCGGTGCTCGCACAGCTGAAGTCGCTGCCCGAGAAGCTCGGCCAGCGGGTCGCCCGACACCTCGTCGCCGCGGGTGAGCTGCTCGAGTCCGACCCGAAGACCGCCTACCAGCACACCCTGGCGGCGCGTGCCCGAGCATCACGGCTCGCCGTCGTGCGTGAGGCGGTCGGGGAGGCGGCGTACGCGGCCGGGGAGTACTCCGAGGCGCTGGCCGAGCTGCGCGCCGCGAAGCGGATGAACGGCGCCCAGGACTACATCGCGATCATGGCCGACTGCGAGCGGGCGCTGGGGCGACCGGACCGCGCGCTCACGCTGCTGCGCAACGCGTCGCGGGAGAACTTCGCTCCTCCTCTGCTGGCGGAGACGGTGATCGTCGAGGCCGGCGCCCGACGTGACCGCGGGGAGCTCGACGCCGCGCTGCGGACCCTCGAGAACGCACGCCTCACATCCCAGTCACGTGCACCGTGGGTCGCGCGCCTGCGCTACGCCTATGCGGACACGCTGCTGGCGGCAGGGAGGCCCCAGGAGGCGCTGGAGTGGTTCCACCGCACCGAGGCCGTCGATGCGGAGGAGATCACCGACGCAGCCGCCCGCGCGGCGGAGGTCGAGCGGACGCTCGGGGGCTGACCGACCGCTTCGCGTCCACAGTTCCGCCCCGTGTGCTGATCCGCACAGGCCCGCGGATCGCGCTGGAGCGCTCGGGCGAGACCGGGAAGTCTGCGTCACGGAGGTGATCTGCGTGGAGCAGGCAGAAGGAGACGGTCCGCTGAACGAAGTGGTGCTGCGGGGCCGGATCAGTGGAGAGCCACAGGTGCGCGACCTGCCGAGCGGGTCGACCCTCGTCTCGTTCCGGGTCGTCGTGGCCCGGGAGAGGACGCCGATGACAGCCGCGTCGAAGGCCACCTCGGACTGGGTGGAGTGCTCGGCGTGGGGTGCTCGGGTCCGGAAGCAGGCAGGCCGCTGGCACGACGGCGACCAGGTGGAGGTCCGCGGCGCGCTGCGCCGGCGGTACTACCGGGGCGGCGAGCAGTCCCGCACCAGCGTCGAGGTCGAGGTGCTCGGTGGACGCCTGGTGCAGCGTGCCGCCACGCGTGAGCGAGAATCACTGCGTGCCGTCAGCAGCTGACCGACCCCTCCAGCAGGCCTACGACCTGGCCGCGCTGGATCTCGACGGCGTCGTGTACGTCGACGACCACGCCGTGCCGGGCGCGGTGGAGGCGCTCGAGGACGCGCGCCAGGCGGGCATGCACCTGGCGTTCATCACCAACAACGCCTCGCGGACGCCGGCAGTGGTCGCCAAGCAGCTGCGCACGCTCGGCATCCCGGTCGAGGAGTCCGACGTGGTCACGAGTGCCCAGGCGGCTGCCGGCCTGCTCGCCGGACGGGTGCCGGAGGGAAGTGCGGTGTTCGTGATCGGTGGTGACGGCCTGCACGCGGCGCTGCAGGAGCGCGGACTGGAGCCGGTCACCCGGATCGACGAGGAGCCGGTGGCGGTCATCCAGGGCTACGGCCCCGAGATGCCCTGGCGACAGGTGATCGACGGCGCGATCCTGGTCAGGCAGGGGCTGCCCTGGGTGGTCAGCAACATGGACCTCACCGTGCCGACGCGCCACGGTCCGGGGCCCGGCAACGGCACCCTGGTCAACCTGGTCTCGACGTACGCGGGGCGGAGCCCCGAGGTCGCCGGCAAGCCCGAGCGGCCACTCTTCGAGGAGACGCTGGCACGAGTCGGTGGAGAGCGTCCGCTCGTGATCGGCGACCGGATCGACACCGACATCGACGGCGCCCACAACGTCGGCTGGGACAGCCTGCTCGTGATGACGGGGGTGACGACGGCCGACGAGCTCGCCGTGCTACCCCCTGCCGCACGCCCGACGTACCTCGGTGCCGATCTGGGCTGCCTGGCGCTTCCGGTCATCGCCGCCACGACGGACGGCGGCCGCTCCGTCGTCGGTGGCTGGGCCGCCGAGGTCCACGCCGGCCGGCTGGACGTCACCGGCGACGGCGATCGGCACGACTGGTGGCGGGCGGCTGCCGCTGCGCTGTGGTCCCACCTCGACACGACGGGAACGCCGGCCGACCCCGGCGACGCGCTGCCGCCCCGGTAGCGTGGCGCCCATGACCGAGCAGCACGATGAGGACGTGTCCGTGGAGCCCGAAGCGGTCGAGCCGTCGGCACCCGTGGCAACGGGCCACCCGGCGGTCGACGAGGTGCTGCGCTCGCTGGACGACCTCGACGGCCGGCCGGTCGACGAGCACGTCGCGGCGTTCGAGCAGGCCCACGACCGGCTCCGCCGGGCGCTGTCGGACGCCGCGGACGACGAGGCCGCGCAGCCCGAGGACTGAGCCGTGCCGGTGAGGCGCCTGCGGCTCGACGCCGAGCTGGTCCGCCGGGGGATGGCACGCTCCCGCGAGCACGGAGCGGAGCTGATCTCCGCAGGGCGCGTGACCGTCAACGGCCAGCCGGCGGTGAAGGCCGCGACCGCGGTGACCGTTGACGCGGACCTCGTGGTCCACGCGGATCCCGATCGGCCCGACTACGTCAGCCGCGGGGGCCACAAGCTGGCCGGCGCGCTCGCCGTGTTCGAGCCGCGTGGCCTGGTGGTGGCCGGACGGCGCTGCCTGGACGCAGGAGCTTCGACCGGGGGGTTCACCGACGTGCTGCTGCGTGCGGGGGCAGCCGAGGTCGTCGCCGTCGACGTCGGCTACGGCCAGCTCGCCTGGTCGTTGAGGTCCGACGACCGAGTCGTCGTCCACGATCGGACGAACATCCGCGAGCTGACCACAGAGCTGGTCGGGGGACCGGTCGACCTGGTCGTCGGTGACCTCTCGTTCATCTCGCTCCGGCTGGTCCTCGACGCGCTCGTCGCCGTCACGAAGCCCGACGGGGATCTCGCGCTGATGGTCAAGCCGCAGTTCGAGGTCGGCAAGGAACGCCTCGGGAAGGGCGGGGTCGTGCGCGAGCCGGACCATCGCCTCGACGCCGTCGTCGGGGTCGCGCGAGCCGCTGGCGACCGTGGATGGGGTGCCGTGGGCGTCGCGACCAGCCCGCTGCCCGGTCCGGCCGGCAACGTGGAGTACTTCCTGTGGCTGCGCCGCGGGGCGCCGACCCTGTCGGAGTCCGACATCGCCGACGAGGTGCGCCGCTCCGGATCCCTGGGGGCGCCTGATGAGAGGCTGTGACCCGTGACCGACGACCGCACACCGGAACCTGACGGCGTACGCAGGATCCTCCTGCTCGCGCACACCGGGCGCGAGGGTGCGATCGCGGTGGCCCGGCAGGTCATCGGGGCTCTGCGTGCCCACGGGGTCGTCGTCCGGGTGCTTCCCGAGGAGGCCGCCGACCTCCAGGTGGGGGAGAGCGAGGGCGTCGAGCTCGTCGCCGAGGACGGTGCGGTCGCCGGCTGCGAGCTGGTGGTCGTGCTCGGCGGGGACGGCACGATCCTGCGCGCCGCCGAGCTCACCCACGGCACCTCGACGCCGCTGATCGGCGTCAACCTGGGTCATGTCGGCTTCCTGGCCGAGGCGGAGAGCGACGACATCGAGTCGACCATCGACGCGATCGTCGGCAGGCGCTACACCAGCGAGGACCGGCTCACCATCGACGTCTCGGTCTACCAGGGCAAGGAGCTGGTCGCCTCGACCTGGGCGCTGAACGAGGCCAGCGTCGAGAAGGCCGCGCGACAGCGGATGCTCGAGGTCGTGGTCGAGGTCGACGGGCGCCCGCTCAGCCGATGGGGCTGCGACGGCGTGGTCTGTGCGACCCCGACCGGGTCCACGGCGTACAACTTCTCCGCAGGCGGGCCCGTCGTGTGGCCGGGGGTGGACGCCCTGCTGATGGTGCCGATCAGTGCCCATGCGCTCTTCGCACGGCCGATGGTCGTCGCCCCGGACTCCGTGCTCGCCGTCGAGGTGCTCGCCCGGACCGAAGGGGCCGGCGTGCTCTGGTGCGACGGCCGGCGCACGGTCGATCTCCCGCCCGGCGCTCGCATCGAGGTACGCCGTGGCCTGCATCCGGTGCACCTCGTCCGGCTGCACCAGGCGCCGTTCACCGACCGGCTGGTCGCGAAGTTCGGCCTGCCGGTCGAGGGCTGGCGCGGGTCCTCCGAGCGCCGTCGCAACAATGCTCTGGGCGCTCCCTCACACAAGGCGGACGCCCCATGATCGAAGAGCTCAGGATCAGCTCGCTCGGGGTGATCGAGGAGTCCGTTCTCGAGCTCGGCCCGGGGCTCAACGTGGTCACCGGGGAGACCGGTGCGGGCAAGACCATGCTGGTCACCGCGCTCGGCCTGCTCCTCGGCGCCAGGTCGGACGCCGGTGCCGTGCGCAGCGGCGCGAAGGGTGCCCGCGTCGAGGGCATCGTCACCGTCGACGAGGCGGTCGCGGCCCAGGCTGACGAGTTCGGCGGCGAGGTCGAGGACGGCACCCTCGTGCTCGCCCGGCAGCTGTCTGCCGAGGGCCGCTCGAGGGCCTTCCTCGGCGGGGCGTCGGTGCCGGTGTCGGCGCTCCAGTCGCTCGCAGACCTCCTGGTGGCTGTGCACGGCCAGTCCGACCAGCACCGCCTGCTCCGGGCAGAGGCCCAGCGCGATGCCGTCGACGGCCACGCCGGCGAGGCCGCTGCCTCGCTCAAGCGTGACTACGCGAGCGCGCACGCGCTCCTCAAGCAGGTCGAGGCCGAACTGGCCGACGTGGTCGGAGCCGCGCGTGAGCGTGCCCGCGAAGCCGACGTGCTGCGGCTCGGCCTGGCCGAGATCGAGGCGGTCGAGCCGCAACCCGGCGAGGACACAGCGCTCGCGCACGAGGAGGCGCGCCTGGGCTTCGCCGACACCCTGCGCGCGGCCGCTGAGCTCGCCCGCCAGGCCCTCTCCTCCGATGCGGACGTCCCCGACGCCCTCGGCACGGTGGGAGCGGCTCGGCGGGCTCTGGAGTCGGTCCGCGAGCACGACGCCGAGGCGGGCCGGCTCGCTGACCGGATCGCCGAGATCAGCTACCTGCTCTCCGACCTGGCCGCCGACGTCGCGTCGTACGCCTCGGGCCTGGAGACCGACCCGGCGCGACTCGCGGTCGTCTCCGAGCGGCGCGCCGCGCTGACCGCCCTCACGCGCAAGTACGGCGAGACGGTGGACGAGGTGCTCGCCTGGGCCGAGTCATCGGCCGCCCGGCTGCTGGACCTCGAAGACTCCGAGGGCCGCGCCACGCAGCTCCGCGAGCAGCGACTCCAGCTGCGAGCCGACCTCTCGGGGCTCGCTGCCCGTCTCTCCAAGGCCCGCCACGAGGCCGCCGGCGAGCTCGCGGAGGCGGTCACCGGCGAGCTCCGTGCGCTGGCGATGCCGCACGCCCGCATCGAGGTCCGGATCACGCGCACGCCCGACCCCGACGGGCTCGAGATCGACGGGGAGACCTGGCGGTTCACCGGCTCGGGCGTCGACCAGATCGAGATCCTGCTCGCCGCGAACACCGGCTCGGAGCCGAGGCCGCTCCACAGGGGCGCCTCAGGCGGAGAGCTGTCCCGGGTGATGCTCGCCATCGAGGTGGTCCTCGCCGGCACGAGCCCCGTGCCCACGTTCGTCTTCGACGAGGTCGACGCCGGCGTGGGCGGCAAGGCCGCCGTCGAGATCGGCCGCCGCCTGGCCGCGCTGGCCCGATCCGCCCAGGTGCTCGTGGTCACCCACCTGCCGCAGGTCGCGGCCTTCGCCGACCGGCACGTCGTGGTCGCGAAGTCCAGCGACGGCTCCGTGACGACCTCGGGCCTCGAGGTGCTCGACGACGAGGGCAGGGTGCGCGAGCTCTCGCGGATGCTGGCCGGTCTGGAGGAGTCCGAGACCGCCATGGCACATGCACAGGAGCTCCTCGACGTGGCCCAGCAGGCGCGCGCCGAGGGCAGCTGAGCTCCGGGCCCACCGCACGGGGCAACGCCGACGCGGCGGCCCCTCCACGGGAACCCGCCGGACACGTGCAACGATGCCGGGGTCATGTGCTTCTTCCTCCACGCTGCCCCGAATTCCCCTCTCGGACCCGGTCGGGAGGTCGTGCGATGAGGCTCCCGAACCGCTCCGCCCCGGGTCCCGTGGCCGGGGCCGTGACGGTCCGTGCCCACCGTGACTTCCGGATGCTGGTGGACCGGGTCCAGGCCGGCGACCTCGTGGTCATCGACCGGCGCGACCTGGACGCCGCCTCGGCGAAGGCCCTGGCCGAGAGAAGGCCGGCAGCGGTGCTCAACGCGGCGGAGTTCGTCTCCGGTCGCTTCGCCAACCTGGGCCCCGCGGTGCTCGACGAGGACGGAGTCGTGCTGCTCGAAGCCGACCCGGCGGCGGTTCGCCGCCTGAAGGACGGCTCCGTGCTCCGCCTCGACGGCAGCCGGCTCTACGACGGCGACGAGGTCGTCGTCGACGGGCGCAAGCTGACCACCGAGGAGATCCGTGAACGGATGGACAGGGCGCGAGCCGGCCTGGCCAGCCAGCTCGACACCTTCGCGCACACGGCGAGCGAGTTCCTGCGACGCGAGGAAGGCGTGCTGTTGCACGGCACCGGTCTTCCCGTGCTCCGGACCAGGCTGGTCGGGCGTCCCGTGGTCGTCGTGGGGCCGCAGGCGACCGCGCGCGAGGTCCGGCGCCTCGCCGGCTTCGTTCGTGAGCAGCGTCCCGTGCTGGTCGGGGTCGACGGCGGGGCCGAGCACCTGACTCGAGGGCGCCGACGGATCGACGTTCTCGTCCTGGGACGCGACGCCGCGCCGAGCGAGAAGGTGCTACGGCGGGCCCGGGAGATCGTCCTCCACGGAGCGGGCGACGGCGTCCGGCGTCAGGTCGCGAAGCTCAACGTCCCGACGTACGACGTGGCGACGTCCGCCTCCAGCACCGACGTCGGCCTGCTGCTCGCCCACAACGGCGGCGCCCGCCTGGTGGTGCCGGTCGGCGACCCGGCCACGCTCGAGGAGCTGATCGACCGGGAGCGCAGCGACCAGGCGAGCACGGTCCTGACCCGGATGCGGCTCGGGACGACCGCGGTCGACGCGGCCGCCCTGCGACTGCTCTACACGGGACGCGTGCGGATCTGGCACCTGCTGCTCGTGCTCCTCGCGGCGGTCGCCGTGCTCGCCGTCACCGTGGCGGCGACCCCCGTCGGCCAGGACTGGTGGCACGACCTGAGCGGCCGGCTGCCTGACTGGCTGGGCGGGCGCGGGGGGAGTGGCGCATGAAGCCCTGGTTGATCCGCGCCGCCGTCGCGGTCCTCACCGTCGCCCTCGGCATCGGCATCGGTGCCGGGCCGCTCCAGCACAGCAACAAGGAGCGCGACAAGCAGCTGGCCGCGCAGAAGGCCAAGGTCGTCCGGGAGCAGCGCACTGTCGAGAGCCTGCGGGCGTCGGCAGCGTTCGCCGACGCGTTCGCCACTGCCACAGGACCCACGCTCACCCGCGGTGCCCTGGCGGGCCGTTCGATCGCGCTGGTCACGCTGCCCGGAGCCGATCCGAAGGTGGTCGACCGGCTCAAGGCAGAGGTTGCGGCGGCGCAGGGCCAGATCACCGCCGAGGTCGCCCTGGCAGCCGCGATGGGCCGGTCGTCCAGTCGCCAGCTGGTCGAGGCGCTGACCAGCCAGATGCTCACCCAGGCCGGCGGCCTGGAGGTCCCGGCGGACGCTGGCGGCTATGGCCGCTTCGGCGCCCTGCTCGCACGAGCGGTCGGCACGGGACCCACGGGCCAGCCGGCCCAGGCGGCGTACGACGCGACGGCCGCGGGCATCGTCTCGGGCCTGCAGAGCGCGGACCTGGTGAACCTGCCGCAGCCCGAGTCCGCACGCGCTGGACTCGCGCTGGTCGTCGCCGGTCCGGCCGCCCGCACAGACGCGGCGGGCGCCCAGAACGCGGTGCCGGTGACCATCCTGCGCGCCTTCGGCTCGCAGCTGCCGACGGTCGTGGTCGGATCCACCGCCTCCGCAGGAAGCCGGGGCCTGCTCGGTGCGCTCCGGGCGTCCGACACCCGTCGCGTGGTGTCGACGGTCGACAGCGTCGAGACGGCCATGGGCCAGGTCGCCGGTGTGCTGGCCCTCGCCGCCCGCGCCCAGGGCACGATCGGCCAGTACGGCGCCGTCGGCGCGGCCGACGGACCGATCCCCGGGGCCAAGCACTGACGCTGCGGTCCGCGGCTGGTGCGTCGTGCGACGGCAGCCCGGTCTTCTTGATAGGGTTGAACCCCGTGGAGATGTCCTGACCGATGCCCAGAAATTGGGCGCTCGTCAGCCGGATCCGCAACAACTGCGAACCACACCCACGGGAGCTCCCTTGGTAACAAGCCAGCCGACCAAGCATGTCTTCGTCACCGGCGGAGTGGCCTCCTCGCTCGGCAAGGGGCTGACGGCCTCCAGCCTCGGGAGCCTGCTGAAGTCGCGCGGCCTGCGGGTCACCATGCAGAAGCTCGACCCCTACCTGAACGTCGACCCCGGGACCATGAACCCGTTCCAGCACGGCGAGGTGTTCGTCACCAACGACGGCGCCGAGACCGACCTGGACATCGGCCACTACGAGCGCTTCCTGGACACCGACCTCAGCCAGATCGCCAACGTGACCACCGGGCAGGTGTACTCGACGGTCATCGCGAAGGAGCGCCGCGGCGACTACCTCGGCGACACGGTGCAGGTGATCCCGCACATCACCAACGAGATCAAGGACCGGATCCGCGCGATGGGAGGACCCGGCGTCGACGTGGTCATCACCGAGGTCGGTGGGACCGTAGGCGACATAGAGTCGCTGCCCTTCCTCGAAGCGGCGCGGCAGGTGCGCCACGACGTCGGTCGCGACAACTGCTTCTTCCTGCACGTCTCACTGGTGCCGTGGATCGGTCCCTCGGGCGAGCTCAAGACCAAGCCGACCCAGCACTCGGTCGCTGCCCTGCGCTCGATCGGCATCCAGCCCGACGCGATCGTGTGCCGCGCCGACCGCGAGATCCCGGCCTCGGTCAAGCGGAAGATCTCGCTGATGTGCGACGTCGACGAGGACGCCGTGGTCACCGCTGCGGACGCGCCGTCGATCTACGACATTCCCAAGGTGCTGCACCGCGAAGGGCTCGACGCCTACCTCGTACGCCGGCTCAACCTGCCCTTCCACGACGTCGACTGGACCGCCTGGGACGACCTGCTCCAGCGGGTGCACCACCCCGACGAGGAGCTCACCATCGGGCTCGTCGGGAAGTACATCGACCTCCCCGACGCCTACCTGTCGGTCGTCGAGGCGCTCCGGGCCGGCGGCTTCGCGCACCGCGCGCGGGTCAACGTCGAGTGGATCGCCTCCGACGACTGCCAGACGCCCGAGGGCGCCGCGAAGCACCTCGCCGACGTCGACGCCGTGTGCGTCCCCGGCGGGTTCGGGATCCGCGGGATCGAGGGCAAGCTCGGGGCGCTCACCTATGCCCGCACCCACGGCATCCCGACCCTCGGCCTGTGCCTGGGGCTGCAGTGCATGGTGATCGAGTACGCCCGGTCGATCGCCGGCCTCGAGAAGGCCGCCTCGACCGAGTTCGACCCCGACTGTCCCGAGCCGGTGATCGCCACGATGGCCGAGCAGCACGCCTACGTCGACGGCGCCGGCGACCTCGGCGGCACCATGCGGCTGGGCATGTATCCAGCGCTGCTGAAGGAGGGGTCCGTCGTCCGGGCCGCGTACGCCACCGACAGGGTCGAGGAGCGGCACCGCCACCGCTACGAGGTCAACAACGGCTACCGGGAGCAGCTCGAGTCCGCCGGGCTGGTCTTCTCCGGGACGTCGCCGGACAACAACCTCGTCGAGTACGTCGAGCTCCCCGCCGACGTGCACCCGTACTACGTCTCGACCCAGGCACACCCCGAGCTCCGCTCCCGGCCGACCCGGCCGCACCCGCTGTTCGCGGGCCTGGTCGGGGCGGCTCTCGCGCGCCAGCGCGAGCTGCGCATCCCGATCGACGAGACCGGGCTGCGGCGGGTCTCGGTCGACGATGAGTGACCCCTCCGAAGCGGGGTCGAGCGGCGAGCGTGCGGTCGGTCGGGACCAGCTGCTGGCGGACGAGCCGCTGAGCTGGCCGGTCGTCGACTCGTCGTACCTCCACCGCGACGACTGGGTCGTGGCGTTCCGGTCCGACACGATCCATCGACCGCTGCACCCCGAGGACACGTTCCGCAGGCTGGTCGTCGAGGATCCCGGTGCGGTCGTGGTGCTGGCGCTCGACGATGACGACCGGGTCGTCGTGATCCACCAGTACCGCCATCCGGTGCAGATGCGCCTGGTCGAGCTGCCGGCCGGAAAGCTGGACGTCGCCGGCGAGGACCCGGTCGTCGCCGCGCAACGAGAGCTGCGCGAGGAGGTCGGGCTGCAGGCCCGCGAGTGGACCCACCTGATGACGACCTATGCGTCTCCCGGGATCACCTCCGAGACGCACGCGCTCTTCCTCGCGCGCGGGCTCGAGGAGGTCGACCGCGGGTTCGACCCGCACCACGAGGAGGCCGAGATGGCCGTCTCGCGCGTCCCGCTGGGGGAGCTCGTCGACGCCGTGCTCGACGGCAGCGTGGCCGACGCGCCGCTGGCGACCGCCGTGCTCGCCCACGAGGCCCTGAAGGCACGCGGCCGCCTCTGAGATCCCCGAGCGGGCAGAAACGCTGGCCTGGGCTGCCCCGAGCGGGCAGAAACGCTGGGCTGGGCTGCCCCGAGCGGGCAGAAACGCTGGCATGAACGGCCCTGAGCGGGCAGAGATGCTGCGTCGAGTCGGACGAGCAGGCATCGTTTGTGCCCGTTCGGCGTACTCGGCCGCGGCGTTTGTGCCCGCTCGGCGTACGTGGGCGCGGCGTTTGTGCCCGCTCGGCGTACGTGGGCGCAGCCTTTGTGCCCGCTCGGCGTGCGGGGGTGCTCCGGGAATAGACTCGCGGCACCGGCGCAACGGCGCGCCGACGACGTGTGGAGGGCCAGTGAGGGTCGGCGTACCGAAGGAAGTCAAGAACCACGAGTACCGGGTGGCGATCACCCCCGTCGGCGTGCACGAGCTCGTCCAGCACGGGCACGAGGTGTTCGTCGAGCGGGGTGCGGGCATCGGCTCGTCGATCCCGGACCACGAGTACGAAGGCGCCGGGGCCAAGCTGCTGGACTCCGCCGACGAGGTGTGGGGCAGCGCCGAGACCGTGCTGAAGGTCAAGGAGCCGGTGGCCGAGGAGTACCACCGGCTGCGCGAGGGCCTGGTGCTGTTCACCTACCTCCACCTCGCCGCTGACCGGCCGCTGACCGAGGAGCTGGTCAACCGCAAGGTCACCGCGATCGCCTACGAGACCGTCCAGCTGCCTTCGGGCGGACTGCCGCTGCTCTACCCGATGTCTGAGGTCGCCGGCTGCCTGGCACCGCAGGTCGGCGCCCACTCGCTGCTCAAGGCCCAGGGTGGCCGGGGCGTGCTGATGGGCGGGGTCGGCGGGGTGGCGAACGCCAAGGTCGTCATCATCGGCGCCGGCGTCTCGGGGCAGAACGCCGCGAACATCGCGCTCGGCATGGGTGCCGACGTGACGTTGCTCGACACCGACCTGGACAAGCTGCGGATGTCGTTCTGGCGCTACAACAACCGGGTCCACGGGCTGGCGTCGTCGAAGCTGGCGATCCGGCAGCAGGTGCTCGAGGCGGACATGGTGATCGGAGCGGTGCTCATCCCCGGTGCGAAGGCGCCCAAGCTGGTGACCAACGACCTGGTCGCGGAGATGAAGCCCGGCTCGGTCCTCGTCGACATCGCGGTCGACCAGGGTGGCTGCTTCGAGGACACCCATCCGACCACGCACGCCGAGCCGACGTACCAGGTGCACAACTCGACCTTCTACTGCGTGGCCAACATGCCGGGTGCGGTCCCGAACACCTCCACCTACGCCCTCACCAACGCCACGCTGCCCTACACGGTCAAGCTCGCCGACAGGGGCTGGCAGCAGGCGTGCCGTGACGACCACTCGCTGGCCCTCGGGCTCAACACCCACGCGGGTGCGCTCACCAACGCCCCGGTGGCCGAGGCACACCAGCTGCCGGCGACCTCGCTCGACGACGTCCTGAGCGCAGGAGCGCCGTCCTGACCCAGGCCACCTCCGGTCCGAGCGCCCTGGTCAGGGCGATCCGGACCTACCTCGACCACCTCGGGGTGGAGCGCGGCCTCGCGGAGAACACCCTGAAGTCCTACCGCCGCGACCTGCGCCGGTACGCCGAGTACCTCGACACGCTCGCGATCGGCGACCTGGACTCGATCTCCGAGGCGACCGTCCTGGGTTTCCTGGCGGCGCTGCGGGAGGGCGACCAGGACCACCCGCCGCTCAGCGCCGCATCGGCCGGCCGCACGGTGGTCGCGGTGCGGGGCTTCCACAAGTTCGCCGTGAAGGACGGGCTGGCCCGGCTCGACCCGTCGGTCGGCGTCCGGCCCCCGACCCCGGCGAAGCGCCTGCCCAAGGCACTGCCGCTGGCCGACGTCGAGGCGATCCTGGAGGCCGCCGGGGCCGCCGGCACCGTGCTCGCGCTCCGCGACCGCGCCCTGCTGGAGCTGCTCTACGGCACGGGGGCCAGGATCTCCGAGGCGGTCGGCCTCGACGTCGACGACGTGGACCTCGGCGAGCCGGACGGCGCCGGCGGTGGCTCCGTGCTCCTGCGCGGAAAGGGCAGCAAGGAGCGCGTCGTCCCGCTGGGGCGGTACGCCGCCGAGGCCATCGCGGCGTACCTGGTCCGGGCCAGGTCAGCCCTCGTCTCGGCGGGCTCCACCACTGCGGGCGCGGCCACCGGGCCGAGGGGAGCGCTGTTCCTCAATGCGCGCGGTGGACGACTCTCGAGGCAGAGTGCCTGGACGGTGATCGTCCGGTCGGCCGAGCGTGCCGGCGTCACGGCGGAGGTCTCGCCGCACACGATGCGGCACTCGTTCGCGACGCACCTGCTCGAGGGTGGCGCCGACGTGCGGGTCGTCCAGGAGCTGCTCGGCCACGCGTCTGTGACGACCACGCAGGTGTACACGCTGGTCACCGTCGACACCCTCCGCGAGGTGTACGCCGCCTCGCATCCGCGTGCCCTCGCCTGAGCCCTGCGGAGGCCCCGCGAACGCACAGGGTTATGCACAGGCGGTGCACCGCCTGTGCATCTGAGCGCGGGGCGGTGCACACGGTTTCCCCAGATTTCACCGGCGATCCACCGAAGTCCCGGATCGGCTTGTGACGCCCACCGTGCGTGCATAGAGTCGCGCCCACTGCACGACATGACGGCAAGTCGACAAAGAGATCGAGCGGTTCCGGGCAGGCGCCCGCCGACCGATCACATCGACCCCGCGGGACACAGCAGACCCACCCAGAAGAACCACCAGCAGATCACACAGGGGAGCAGGCCGATGAGCGGTCCCGAGTCATACGGTGCAGGTGGGTCCGGCGCGTCCGAGATGCCCCCGCTCGTCGTCAATCCGGCGGCGACGATCGCGGGCGACGCGACCGTGATCACCCACCCCGCCTCCCGGAATTCGGTCCCTGCGCAGGTCACACTGGGAGAGATCCGGACCGAAGCCGAGGAGGACGTGACCGTGAGCATCGCCGAGGAGTCCGAGGTCGCCCTCGGGCCGACCGGACGGCCGATGCCCGACCTGCCCGAGCCCACCCCGCTCACCACGCACGGCCATGCGCGGGTGATCTCCCTGTGCAACCAGAAGGGCGGCGTGGGCAAGACCACGACCACCATCAACCTGGGTGCGTCTCTGGCCGAGTACGGCCGCAAGGTGCTGCTGGTCGACTTCGACCCCCAGGGTTCGCTGTCGGTCGGCCTGGGCCTGAACCCGCACCAGATGGAGCTGAGCATCTACAACCTGCTCATGCAGCGAGACGTCGCGCTCGACGACGTCGTGGTGCCCACCGGGGTCGCCGGCATGGACCTGCTCCCGTCGAACATCGACCTGTCGGCAGCCGAGGTCCAGCTCGTGCACGAGGTCGCCCGCGAGCAGACCCTGGCCCGGGTGCTGGCGCCGGCGATCGAGAAGTACGACGTGATCCTGATCGACTGCCAGCCCTCGCTCGGGCTGCTCACCGTCAACGCCCTGACCGCCTCCGACAGCGTGATCGTGCCGCTGGAGTGCGAGTACTTCGCGCTGCGCGGAGTCGCCCTGCTCAAGATCACCATCGACAAGGTGCGCGAGCGGCTCAACCCCAAGCTGAAGATCGACGGCGTCCTGGGCACCATGTTCGACGGCCGCACCCTGCACGGTCGCGAGGTGATGGAGCGCCTGGTCGAGGCCTGGGGAGACACGGTCTTCCACACCGTCATCCGGCGCACGGTGAAGTTCTCCGACTCCACGGTCGCGGGCGAGCCGATCACCAGCTACGCCACGGCGTCCGCGGGCGCGGACTCCTACCGTCAGCTGGCCAAGGAGGTGCTGGCGCGTTGGCGCGACGAGTGAGCCTGCCGACCGCCGACGACCTGTTCCGCAAGACGGCGGACGCCGGCACCGAGGACGCCGAGACCCAGGAGCCGTCCGAGCCCGCCAGGCGTCGCCCGGTGGCAGCGGTCCCGGAGCCGCCCGAGGCCGAGGGCCGGGCACGACGGTCCAGTGGTCGGGTGCGCCACGACGAGAAGATGACCGTCTACGTCACCGCCGACGAGCTGGTCGACATCGAGCACGCCCGGCTGACGCTGCGCCGTGACCACGGACTGGCGGTCGACCGCGGCCGGCTGGTCCGCGAGGCGCTCTCGATCGTGCTCGCCGAGCTCGAGGAGCACGGCGACGACAGCGAGCTCGTCCGCCGGCTGATCAGATGACCGCATGAGCGCGACCGTGACCAGCGAGCTCGCCCCCGAGGAAGGCACCACCGGCAGCTTCGCCGTACGCCTGGACAACTTCGAGGGCCCCTTCGACCTGCTGCTGAGCCTCATCGGCAAGCACAAGATGGACGTCACCGAGGTGGCGCTGTCCCAGGTGACCGACGAGTTCATCGCCCACATCAAGGCGGGCGGTGACGTCTGGGACCTCGACCAGACCACCTCCTTCCTGCTGGTGGCCTCGACGTTGCTCGACCTCAAGGCCGCCCGGCTGCTGCCGGCCGGTGACGTCGAGGACGAGGACGACCTCGCGCTGCTCGAGGCGCGCGACCTGCTGTTCGCCCGGCTGCTCCAGTACAAGGCGTTCAAGCAGGTCGCGACCGTGCTCGAACGCCGCCTGGCCGTCGAGGCCCTGCGCTTCCCGCGAGCGGTTGGGCTCGACGACCGGTTCGCGAACCTGCTGCCCGACGTGCTGATCGGGCTGGGCCTCGACGAGTTCGCGGCCCTGGCGGCCCGGGCGCTGGAGCCCCGGCCCGAGCCGCAGCTCTCGCTGGCGCACATCCATGCGCCGGCCGTGAGCGTGCGCGAGCAGGCGCACGTCGTGGTCGAACGGCTCCGGGTCCAGGGGACGCTGACCTTCCGCAAGCTCGCCGGTGACGCGCCCGACCTGATGACGAAGGTCGCCCGGTTCCTGGCCCTGCTCGAGCTGTTCCGGGAAGGCGTCGTGGCGTTCGACCAGGTCAGCCCGCTCGGCGAGCTCACCGTCCGGTGGACGGGCGCCGACGACGAGGACATCGAGATCACCGACGAGTTCGACGGCAGCCCGGAGCCGGTCCAGGCACCGCAGAGCAGCCCGGACGAACCACCAGGGAGCAACCAGGCATGACCGAGATCGACATCGACGAGACCGACCTCGACAACGCGGCGCTCGACGCCCCCACGTCACCGGTCGAGGAGGAGACCCTCGCGGTCCCGCTCGCCGACCTCCGCCCGGCGCTCGAGGCGGTGCTGATGGTGGCCGACCAGCCGCTGGACGAGTACAGCCTCGCGACCGCCGTGGGCTACCCGCTCGGCGAGGTCGCCGAGGCACTCGCTGCCCTGGCCGCCGAGTACGACGAGCAGGGGCGAGGTTTCGAGCTGCGCAACGTCGCCGGCGGCTGGCGCTACTACACCCGCGAGGAGTTCGCCCCGGTCGTCGAGCGGTTCGTGCTCGAGGGCCAGCAGGCGAGGCTCACCCAGGCGGCGCTCGAGACGCTGGCCGTGGTGGCCTACAAGCAGCCGGTGAGCCGCAGCCGCGTCTCCGCGATCCGCGGCGTCAACGTCGACGGTGTCATGCGCACGCTGCTGACCCGCGGACTGGTCGAGGAGGCCGGGACGGACGCCGAGACGGGCGCCCACCTCTACCGCACGACGAGCTACTTCCTCGAGCGGATCGGGGTGACCTCGCTCGACCAGCTGCCCGAGCTCGCGCCGTTCGTGCCCGACATGGACGACTCCGACCTCGAGGAGGCAGTCGCCGGCATGTCCTCGCCCGAGCACGTCGACCTCCCCGACGACGGCTCGACGCAGGCGGGCGCTAACGTCGAGCCCGATGGAGACTGACCCCGAGACACGTGCCGACATCGGGCCGGACGGGCTGATCCGCCTGCAGAAGCTGCTCGCGCAGTCCGGCGTGGCGAGCCGCCGCAAGTGCGAGGAGCTCATGCTCGCCGGCGAGGTCGAGGTGGACGGCGAGGTGGTCACCCGACTCGGGACCAAGGTCGACCCGACGACCGCGGTGATCCGCGTCTCGGGCAAGCGGCTGCCGCCGATCAGCGCACACGTGTACCTCGTCCTCAACAAGCCGAGGGGCGTGGTCTCGACGATGTCCGACCCGGAGGGCCGCCGGACCCTGTCGGACTTCGTCGCCGACCGCCCGGAGCGGCTGTTCCACGTCGGCCGGCTGGACACCGACACCGAAGGGCTGATCCTGCTGACCAACGACGGCGACTTCGCGCAGCGTCTCGCGCACCCGTCGTACGAGGTGGAGAAGACCTACGTCGCCGAGGTCGCCGGCCGGGTCGACAAGGCCACCGTCCGCGAGCTGCTGGCCGGCGTGACGCTCGAGGACGGCCCGGTGGAGGTACGCCGGGCGCGAGTGATCTCGGCCACCGCCGACCGCGGGATCGTCGAGCTGGTCATCCACGAGGGCCGCAACCGGATCGTCCGCCGGCTGCTGGACCACCTCGGCCATCCGGTGCAGCGGCTGACGCGCACCGCTGTCGGACCGGTGCGCATCGGCACGCTCAAGGCGGGCGCGCTGCGGGAGCTCACGAGCGACGAGGTGGGGTCGCTCCTCGACACCGCCGGCCTGTGATCGGGGCCGGGCGCCGTCGCGTAGGGTCGCACCGTGTCCGTACGCGCCGTCCGTGGAGCCACCCAGCTGGTCAGCGACACGCGCGAGGAGATGCTCGACAGGGTCGCCGAGATGGTCACCGAGGTGATGGCGGCAAACCGGCTCGACGTCGACGACTTCATCTCGGTGATCTTCACTGCGACCTCGGACCTGGTCGCGGAGTTCCCGGCGTACGCCGCCCGTCAGCTCGGCTTCGGAGAGGTCCCGCTGCTGTGCGCCCGCGAGCTGGAGATCGAGGCCTCGATGCCGCGCGTCGTGCGGATGCTCGCGCACGTCGAGACGGACCTGCCGCGGGCGGAGATCACGCACGTCTACCTGCACGGTGCGGCGATGCTGCGCACGGACCTCACCCGGGTGCGGTCGATGCCCGATGACTGAGTTTCGACAGGCTCAACCACCGGGCTCGGCTCGACCACCGGGCACGCCCGGCCCGGCCCTGGTCGGTCCCGTGCACGTCGTCGGCACGGGGCTGCTCGGAACGTCGATCGGCCTCGCGGCACGTGCCGCCGGCATCCCGGTCTGGCTCAGCGACGCCAACGCCGAGCACCTGCGCACGGCGATCAGCCTGGGAGCAGGCACGCAGCCGCCCGCCGACGGCGCGCCACAGCTGGTGGTCGTCGCGGTGCCGCCCGTGCACATCGCGGAGGTGGTGCTCACGGCGCTGGAGTCCGGCGCCGTGGTCACCGACATCGGCAGCGTGAAGGCGCTGCCGCTCGAGCAGATCAGCGACCACGCGTCCGAGGCCGACCTCGCCCGCTACGTCGGCAGCCACCCGATGGCGGGCAGCGAGCGGTCCGGCCCGCTCGCCGCGAGCGCGGCCCTCTTCGACGGTCGACCCTGGGCGGTCACGCCGCACGTGCACGCCGACCCCGGCGCCGTCCTGCTGGTGGAGGCGCTCGTCGAGCTCTGCGGAGCCACCACGGTGCGGCTGACGCCCGTCGAGCACGACCTGGCCGTTGCCCGGACCTCGCACCTGCCCCACCTCCTGGCCGTGCTCGCGGCGTCGCAGCTGGCGGAGGCGGTGCCCGACCACCTCTCGCTCTCCGGGCAGGGCGTGCGCGACGTCACTCGGGTCGCGGGCGGTGATCCGGACCTCTACGGCCAGATCATCCGGGCGAACGGGTCCGCGGTGACCGACCTGCTGCACGCCGTACGCCGCCAGCTGGACGAGCTGATCGCCGCCGTCGAACAGCGCTCGCCCGACGACCTCGTCGAGATCCTGAACCGCGGCGTCGCCGGCACCCGGGCCATCCCGGGCAAGCACGGCGGACCGAGCCTGGAGACGGCCGAGGTCTACGTGCTGGTGCCCGACCACCCCGGTGAGCTCGCCCGGCTCTTCGCGGACATCGGCGAGATCGGCGTCAACGTCGAGGACCTGCACATCGACCACGACCCCGGCAGGCCCGCGGGTCTGGTCGAGGTGGTCGTCGACGTGGGTGCCGCCGAGCGGCTGCGGGCCGCGCTCGAGGAGAGGCACTGGACGGCCCACCGCTAGACGACCAAGTCCAAGAGGTCGCACGCTGCGCGCCGCCCATCACGCACGCTTGCTGCGTTCTCGTCGGTCAACGCGGCGCTGCCGCGCCTTCCCTCCTCGGCCTTGCCATCGCACGCGCTGAGCGACGCTCGCTTGCACGACCCCTCGGACTTGGCCGTCTGGCTGGCGGAGTCCTCGCCGCGCCACCGGTAGGATTCTTCCCGGCGCAGACGCGCCTCACGAGCAGCAGCGGACGGGCGACAAGGGCGGGAGCCGAAGTGGTGGGCGCAGTACCTCGACCAGGGGTCGTCGTCGCGATGGACGGTCCGTCCGGCTCCGGCAAGTCGAGCACCGCCCGCGGGGTGGCCGAGCGCCTCGGACTGCGCTACCTCGACACCGGCGCGCAGTTCCGCGCGATGGCCGTCTGGATGCTCGCTCACGGCGTCGACGTCCACGACCCCGAGGCCGTCGGCGCGCACGCCGCGGAGCCCGTGCTCGTCTCCGGCACCGACCCGCTGCAGCCGACGATCACCCTCGACGGGGAAGACGTGGCCACGGCGATCCGCTCCGCGGAGGCGACCACAGCGGTCAGCCCCGTGGCGACGGTGCCGGCGGTGCGCCGGCGCCTGCTCGAGCTGCAGCGCGAGATCATCTCGGCCGCCCTGGGCGAGGGCGGCGTCGTCGTGGAGGGCCGCGACATCGGCTCGGTCGTCTGGCCGCAGGCCGAGGTCAAGCTCTACCTCACTGCCGACCCGTCCGCGCGCGCCGCACGACGGGCGGCGGAGAACGGCAGCGGCTCGGTCGAGGCGACCGAGGCCGACCTGCTGCGGCGCGACGCCATCGACTCCGGCCGCGCCGCCGCGCCGCTCGTCGTGCCTGAGGGCGCGTTGCACCTCGACACCACGCCCTGGGACCTCGACGAGGTGATCGACCGGGTCGTCGCCATCGTCGAGGACGCCCGCGAGGCATCTCCGGCGCACCGGACATCGTCGTGACCGTGGCTCCCGGGCGCCGCTCCTCGTCGGCCCACGTGGAGCTTCCCCGGTCGGCCGACGTCCCGCACCCACGGCAGGCGCTGCTCCGCCGCAACCGGTTCTGGGCGGCCCGGGTGCTGCACCGCCGGTGGGACCTCACCGTGCGCGGTGCCGAGCAGATGCCGTCGGACGGCCCCGTCGTGGTGGTCGGCAACCATGTCGGCGTGATCGACGGTCCGCTGATGGCGATCGTCTCGCCGCGTCCGGTGCACGTCCTGACCAAGCGTGAGATGTACGACGGCAAGCTGGGCGGGTTCCTCATGGCCAGCGGGCAGATCCCGGTCCATCGCGAGGGACCCGACCCTGCGGCGGTCAAGTCCGCGCTGCGGGTGCTCCGCGACGGCGGTGTGGTCGGGGTGTTCCCGGAGGGCACGCGCGGCGCCGGCGAGGTCGACCGGGTGAAGCCCGGAGCGGCGTACCTCGCGATGGCGGCGGGCGCCACGGTCGTCCCGGTGGTGTTCCTGGGCACCAGGCTGCCCGGTGGCTCGAACAACTCGCTGCCGCCGCCGCGCAGCCCGATCGTGATGAGCTTCGGCCCGGCGCTCGAGGTCGCACACTGCCCGTGGCCGCGACACCAGCCCGACACGCACGCGCTCAGCCAGCAGATCCGCACGGTCCTGCTGGACACGCTCGCCGAGGCCCAGCGGGCCACCGGCATGACGCTTCCCGGGCCGATCCCGGGCAATGACAAGGAAATCCTGTGACAGAGCAGAACGACGTGCCGACCCCCAGCGACGAGCGGTCAGAGCCTGGGTCGGACCTGAGGGTCCCGATCCTGGCCGTGGTCGGCCGGCCCAACGTCGGCAAGTCCACGCTGGTCAACCGCATCATCGGTCGCCGCGAAGCCGTCGTCGAGGACGTGCCGGGCGTCACCCGCGACCGGGTCTCGTACGACGCGACCTGGAACGGGCGGGCCTTCACGGTCGTCGACACCGGCGGGTGGGATCCCGATGCGCGCGGCCTCTTCGAGCGGATCGCGGCCCAGGCCGAGGTCGCGGTGTCGCTGGCCGACGCAGTGCTGTTCGTGGTCGACGCCACCGTCGGCATCACCGACTCCGACGAGGCGGTCGTGAAGATCCTGCGCAAGAGCGGGCGTCCGGTGGTCCTCGCGGCCAACAAGGTCGACGACCAGCGGGCGGAGGCGGAGGCCTACGGGCTGTGGAACCTCGGTCTCGGCGAGCCGTTCGCCGTCTCCGCGCTGCACGGCCGCGGCTCGGGTGACCTGCTCGACGCGATCCTGGCCGCACTGCCCGAGACGCCGGAGGAGAGCTTCGCCCCGGTGGGCGGTCCCCGCCGGATCGCGATCATCGGCCGGCCCAACGTCGGCAAGTCCTCCCTGCTCAACAAGCTCGCGGGGGAGGAGCGCGTGGTCGTCGACGACGTCTCCGGCACGACCGTCGACCCGGTCGACGAGCTGGTCCAGCTGGGCGGCCGGACCTGGCGGTTCATCGACACCGCCGGGATCCGCAAGCGCGTGAAGACGGCATCCGGCCACGAGTACTACGCGTCCCTGCGCACCGCCACCGCCATGGAGCGTGCGGAGGTCGCGCTGCTGGTGATCGACGGCAGCCAGTCGATCTCCGAGCAGGACATGCGCATCATCCAGACCGTCCGGGAGTCAGGGCGTGCTCTGGTGATCGCGTTCAACAAGTGGGACCTCGTCGACGAGGAGCGTCGCTACTACCTCGAGCGCGAGTACGAGCGCGAGCTGGTGCAGGTCCAGTGGGCGCCCCGCGTGAACATCACCGCGCGCACCGGGTGGCACATCGACCGGATCGTGCCGGCGCTGGACGCGGCGCTGGGCGGCTGGGAGACCCGGGTCTCGACCGGCACGCTCAACGCGTTCCTGGGCCGGCTCGTCGCCGAGCACCCACACCCGGTGCGCGGCGGCAAGCAGCCGAGGATCCTGTTCGGGACGCAGGCGCAGACCTCGCCGCCGACCTTCATCCTGTTCACCTCCGGCAAGCTCGACGCCGGGTACGAGCGCTACATCGAGCGCAGGCTGCGCGAGGAGTTCGGCTTCGTCGGCACGCCGATCGCCCTTCAGGTGCGCCCGCGGGAGAAGCGCAAGCGCTGAGCGATGCGGTCGGCCCTCACTCGGCGGTGATCACCGCGGCGCCGATGATCCCCGCCCGGTTGCGGAGCGTCGCGGGGATGATCTCGGTGTCGATGTCGATCAGGTGCAGGAAGTGCGGCGCGTCCTTGCTGACGCCGCCGCCGACGACGAACAGATCGGGCGAGAACAGCTTCTCGAGCGTGCGGTAGTACGTCGTCAGCCGGCCGGCCCACTCCTTCCACGACAGGTCCTCGCTGGTCTTGATGCTCGCAGCCGCGCGCGTCTCCGCACCGTGTCCGTCGATCTCGAGGTGGCCGAGCTCGGAGTTGGGCACCAGTACGCCGTTGTAGAGCAGCGCCGAGCCGATCCCGGTGCCCAGCGTCGTCAGGATCACCAGGCCGGAGCGGCCCTTCGCTGCGCCGTACCGGAGCTCGGCGACGCCGGCGGCATCGGCGTCGTTGACCACGTGCACGTCGCGGCCGAGCCTGCGGGTGAGCAGCGCGTCGGCGTCGGTGCCGATCCAGTCCTTGTCGATGTTGGCGGCCGAGTGGACCACGCCCGCCCGGACGACGCCGGGGATGGTCACCCCGACCGGCCCGGTCGCCTCGGGGAACCGGCCGACGAGCTCGACCATCACCTCGGCCACCGCTTCGGGGGACGAGTGCGCAGGGGTGGGGATCCGCTCCCGGTCGGCGGCGAAGTCCCCGAGGGTGAGGTCCACGGGGGCAGCCTTGATGCCGCTGCCGCCGAAATCGATGCCGATCGGATGGGTCATGAGCGAAGTCAACCAAAGACCGCGACGTACCCGCGCGTAGCAGCCCGATTCGGACCCGACCGGCGGGACACGGTAAGGTTCCCCTCGCTCGCCACGGCGGGCGTTCGGGCTGTGGCGCAGCTTGGTAGCGCACTTGACTGGGGGTCAAGGGGTCGCAGGTTCAAATCCTGTCAGCCCGACCGGGCGATGTCTCCGCACACACCTGGACCCGCGCAGCGCGGGTCCAGGTGTTCGTCGTTTCCACGCGTGCCGTCCGGTCCGAGGCCGGGTGGCGGCGACGTTTCGTCCCCGAGCGTGCGGGAACTACTAGGGAGCCCTTGCGGTCGCCGCCGCACATCTCCTAGGAGGCCACCATGGCTGTCGCACTCGGGGTTCTCCTGTTCGGTCTCGGTCTCGTCGTGACTCGGCGAGCGATGCAGCCAGAGTCGGGGGAGCGGTCCGGCCCGGTGCACGGCGAGGTCGGGCACTCCTGACCGATGACCGTGGACAGCCAGATGGTCCTGGACGGCCGCTACGCCCTCGACGAGGTGATCGGGCGCGGTGGCATGGCCGACGTGTACCGGGCGACCGACCAGCTCCTGCTGCGCCCGGTGGCGGTCAAGATGCTCCGGGAGATCGCCGAGCCGGGGCAGCGGGAGCGGTTCATCGCCGAGGCGCGCACGCTCGCTTCGCTCAGCCATCCGGGGCTGATCACGTTGCTCGACGCGGGCATCCTGGCCGATCGCCCCTACCTGGTCATGGAGCTGGCGACGGGTCCGACGCTCTCGGCCTGCATCGCGGAGGGCCCGGTCGATCCGGAGCGGGTCCGCTCCGTCGGACGTCAGCTGGCCGAGGCACTCGCCTACGCGCACGACCGGGGCGTCGTGCACCGCGACATCAAGCCGAGCAACGTGCTCCTCTGCGACGACGAACGGGTGCTCCTCGCCGACTTCGGCATCGCCACCCTGGTCGGCGCCGTCGAGCACCACACGAGGACGGGGGACACGATCGGGTCACCGGCGTACCTCGCCCCCGAGCAGGTCGCGGGCGAGCCGATCGGTCCGGCAGCAGACCTGTTCTCCCTTGGGTTGGTCCTTCTCGAGTCCCTGACGTCCGTCCGCGCCTACACCGGGTCGGCGATCGAGGCCGCGATGGCGAGACTGCAGGCGGCTCCCGAGATCCCGGACGAGATCGATCCCGCGTGGCGCTTGCTCATCGCCCGGATGACCCGGCGCAACCCGGAGGACAGGCCCGCCGCGGCCGAGGTCGCGGCAGAGCTGGCCGGTCTCGGTCCCGCGAGGCCGGCTGTCGCCCGGCTGGAGCAGGCGTCGATCGCGACCGGCGACCTCGAGGTCACGCAGGCGCGCCGGGTCCCGTCCGCGCAGTCCACCGATGACGAGCCGCTGCCGGGCGGACCGGCTCCGAGACGGCGAGTCCTGTGGGCGTCGGTCCTGGCCGGCCTGCTCGCGACGGGCGCACTGGCCGCTGTCCTCGCCATCAGTCCGTGGGACCACCCGCAGAGCTCCGGGTCCAGGACGGATGTGCCGTCCGGAGTACCGAGCCGGCTGCAGCAGCCGTTGTCCGACCTCCATGACGCGGTCGACGGGCACCAGCCGTGAGCCGTCACCGGATCGCCGCGGTGGTCGTGGCCACGACCTTCGCCGTGAGTGGCTGCGGCAGCGCCGACCAGGCACCGTCGGCGGCGGACCAGGTGCCGCACCTCGACGTCATCCTGCACCGGATCGACGCGGCGCTCGTCGACCACAAGTTCGCCGCCGCGAGGCAGGACCTGCACGCGCTGAAGGCCGCCGTGCTGAAGGCACGCGATGCGGGGGAGCTGCAGGACGACGACGCCGCCCGGGTCCTGAGTGCCGCCAACGAGCTCACGGCCATGCTGCCCGCCCCTGTAGCCACCCCTTCGACGACACCGTCGGGGTACGAGACGTCCCCCTCGACCACTGCTTCCCGGCCGAGCAGGACGAAGTCCGCGAAGCCCCACGTCGAGCCGTCCACGATCCCGACCGGCACACCCACGACGACACCGACGTCCAGCCCGACCGGAAGCGCGTCGCCGAGCGCGAGTCCGACGTCGGGAGTCACGCGTGAGGCGAGCCCGACCGGATCGCCGACCAGCCCCTGACCCAGGACCGGTAGACGCGAGTGCCCCCGGCCGCGGAGGCCCCGCCTACTGCGGCCTGGCGTACGCCGCGACGCCCGTGTCGTACAGCACGCACGCCTCGGCGCCGTCGACCCAGGCGTCGTGCCCAGCCTCGATGAGGACGACGTCGCCGGGGCCGATGGAGCCCTCGGTGCCGTCGTCCATCCGAATCGTCATCCGCCCCGAGACGCAGATCCCGGTGTGCCTGACCTGGCAGGAGTCGGTGCCGGCGATCGGCTTGACGTCCTCGGACCAGCGCCAACCTGGTTCGAACACGCCCTTCCCGAGCGTGAAGTCGCCCAGGGTCACCACGTCCATCTGGCCGTGGGCCCGGAACGGCCTGGTCTCGTGCGGCTTCTCGATGTTCTGTGAGTCGAGCGATGCCACGGCTGCCTCCCGGTGAAGTGGGGCCGCCCGGGATCGACCTGCGATGCCTCCAACCTAGGACGATTGCGCTCGGTTGGACAGGGGCGGGGCTTACGGAGCCATGACGTC
The DNA here is from genome assembly GCF_054059435.1 of Marmoricola sp. URHA0025 HA25. Classification (NCBI taxonomy): domain Bacteria; kingdom Bacillati; phylum Actinomycetota; class Actinomycetes; order Propionibacteriales; family Nocardioidaceae; genus Marmoricola; species Marmoricola sp. URHA0025 HA25. The sequence continues at coordinate 2,096,662 of NZ_JBSSCD010000001.1, read as the reverse complement.
TGCCGCGCCCGCCCCTGCACGGCGGACGGCTTCGGGTTCAGAGGATCGGCTTCCCGCCGGTCACGGCCACGCGGGCACCGGAGATGTAGCTGGCCTCGTCCGACGCCAGCAGCACGTAGACGGGCGCGAGCTCGACAGGCTGGCCGGCGCGTCCCAGCGGCGTGTTCGCGCCGAATTCCGCCACCTTGTCCGGTGGCATCGTCGAGGGGATCAGCGGGGTCCAGACGGGTCCCGGTGCGACGCTGTTCACCCGGATGCCCCGGTCCCCGAGCATCTGCGCCAGGCTCGCCGAGAAGTTCGCGATGGCGGCCTTGGTCGCGGCGTACGGTGCCAGGGTGGGGTTCGGCATGTCGGAGTTCACCGACGAGCTGCCGATGATCGACGAGCCGGGACCCATGTGGGGGACCGCCGCCTTGCAGAGGTGGAACATCGCGGAGAAGTTGGTCGCGATGGTGTGGTCCCACTCCTCGTCGGGGATCTCCTCGAGCGTCTCGTGCGTCATCTGGTACGCCGCGTTGCTGACCAGGACGTCGACGCGGCCGAACTCCTCGACGGCCTTCGCGACCACGTCGCGGCAGTGCTGCGGGTCGGCGAGGTCACCGGGGACGAGGACGGCCCTGCGGCCCGCGTCCTCGACGTACTTGGCCGTCTCGGCGGCGTCGTCGTGCTCGTCGAGGTAGGAGATCAGGACGTCGGCGCCCTCTCGGGCGTACGCGATAGCCACGGCACGCCCGATGCCGCTGTCGGCACCGGTGATCACGGCGGCCTTTCCCTCGAGGCGCCCGTGGCCCTCGTAGCTGTCCTCGCCGCAGTCCGGTCGCGGCCGCATGTCGGCCTGGCTGCCGGGCGGTTCCTGGTGCTGTGGGGGTCGGTCCATCTGCCGCGGATACCCGATGGCGCGAGCACCATGCGCGACAGCGGATCTCCTCAGGCGCCCGGCAGCTCCGCCTCCAGCTCCGCGGCGAGCGGGTTGCGTGGCTCGGCGATCACGTGCTCGAGCAGGACGAGGACCAGGACCCCGCCGATCACGCAGAGGGCGGCACTGACGCGGTAGGCGACCTGGTAGCCGTCGGTGAGCGCGATCGGCGGCAGCACGCCGTCGCGCACCTGGTGGGCGGCGTGGCGCAGGGCGAGCGTGACCAGGCTCGCCAGCCCGAGGGCGCCGCCCACCTGCTGCATCGCGGCCTGCACACCGGACGCGAGCGAGGAGTCCTGTCCGGTGACCTCGTGCAGCGAGGCGTTGCCGATCGTCGGGAACGAGACGCCGGAGAAGAACCCGAGGAGGACCATCCCCGGCACGATGTTGCCGGCGTACGACGCATCGACGCTGATCGTGCCGGCCAGGTACAGCCCGACCGCGCAACCGAAGAACCCGACCGCGAAGAGCGGCTTCACGCCGATCCGCGGCATCAGGGCGGTGCCGATGCCGATGCCGGCGCCGATGCTGAGGCCGAACGGCAGGTAGGACAGACCGCTCTTCAGCGGAGACCAGCCGAGCACCTGCTGCTCGAAGAGCGTGAGCAGGAAGAAGTAGGTGAAGAAGGACGAGGCGAAGAACAGGGTCACGAAGTTCGTGACGACCCGGGTCCGGTTGCGGAAGAAGGAGAGCGGGATGAGGGGCGCCTGGGAGACCGACTCGATGTAGAACATCAGCGCGAGCAGCAGCAGCCCGCCGAGCAGCGGCACCAGCACGTTGGCCGAGCCCCAGGAGTGGCTGGCCGCCTCGATCAGCCCGTCGACGACCAGGATCAGCCCTGCCGTGCCGGTGATCGCACCCCAGTAGTCCGGACGCCGCGCGTGCTGGGTCATCCGGCTCTCCGAGACCAGGCGCGGCACCATGGCGAACGCGAAGATCGCCACCGGGAGGTTGATGAAGAAGATCCATCGCCAGTCCGCGAGGTCCACCAGGACGCCGGAGATCACCGTGCCGGACGTGCCACCCAGACCGGCGATGCCGCCCCAGAGGCCGAGCGCCTTCATGCGCTCGACCGGGTCGGGGAACAGCACCGCGATCAGCCCGAGAGAGGCCGGCGCGGCGAGCGCCTCGCCGGTGCCCTGGAGGAACCGGGAGATCACCAGCATCTCCGGGTTGGCCGCGGCGCCACAGGTGGCGGACGCGATCGCGAAGACGCCGAGGCCGAGGGAGGAAGAGCCGCCGGCGCCCGAAGACGTCGGCCAGCCGCCCGCCGAGCAGCAGCAGCCCGCCGGCCATCAGGACGTAGCCGTTGACGACCCAGGCGAGACCGGACTGGGAGAACCCGAGGTCGTCCTTGATGTTCGGGAGCGCGACGTTCACCACGGTGACGTCCAGGATCAGCATGAACTGGATGAGCCCGAGGACGCCGAGCGCCTTCCAGCGGCGCGGGTCGGCCGCGGGGGTTGTCAGATCGCTCACGGCAAGGCCCTTCGTCCGGTCACTCCCGGCCCGGGGCCGTGACTGATGCCTGACCTTGGCACAGCCGTACGTTGCCCCGAAAGATCATTTCGGGCCAGAGCCGACGAACCACGACTCCCCGGGACAGCCGGTCTAGAGTCGTCGGCATGGGCGACGCCTGGCAGCGCGACTGCGTGCCGCTGGAGGTCGAGATGATCAGCCTCCACCGCGGCACCCCGCGGCCACCGCGTCGTGCCCGGGAGCCACGACGGCGCCCACGGCTGATCCGGCGGCTGCTGACGGCCGTCAGGCGGGTTTGCACCGCGCGCTGACCGGTTTCGTCGGCTCTCGCCGCGGGGTGCCGAAGGTCCCCCGGACGGGGTGCGTGCGGCCCTGCGGGTGCGGGCGGGGGAGCGGGATGCTGGAGGACATGACGAACCAGGGCACGATCGCGGTCGCGTACGACGGGTCGCCGGATGCGCAGACCGCCCTCTGGTGGGCGGTGCGGATGGCGATGCACAGCGAGCAGCCGGTGGTCGCGGTCATCGCGACCGCGGACGACGATCTCTCGCCGCAGGGCTCCCTGCTCTCCGGGGGACACCTCGAAGAGGTTCGTGCCTCCGCCGACAGCATCCTCGAGGAGGCCTTCGAGGTGAAGACCTCTGTCGAGACGAGGTCGGGACCGCCGGTCCCGGTGCTGCTCGAAGCGGCCCACGACGCCGCGATGCTCGTGGTGGGTAGCAGGGGCCACGGACAGGTGGCCGGGGCCGTCGCCGGCTCGGTGAGCCAGCACCTCGCCCGGCACGCACCGTGCCCGGTCGTGGTCGCGCGTCCGGTCGCTCATCCCGGTGCGCACCGCATCGTGGTCGGCGTCGACGGGTCGGGCGGCAGTGCCGCAGCGCTCGAGTTCGCCTGCCGGCATGCCGAGCTGACCGGCGAGGAGGTCCTGGTGGTGCACGGGTGGCGCGACGGCACCGCGACCGGGACGACGCGTCGCGAGGTGCCGCGTCAGTTCATGGAGCGGATCGCCGAGGAGGAGCGGCTGCTCGCGGAGACCGTCGCAGGTGCGCGGGCCGACCATCCCGGCGTACGCCTGGAGACGGCGGCGATACCGGTGGTTGCCTGGCGAGCCCTTGCCGACGCGTCAGCGGTGGCGTCACTCGTCGTGGTCGGCTCGAGGGGGCGCGGCGCATTCGCCGGCATGCTGCTCGGCTCTGTCAGCCAGCAGGTGCTGCACCACGCGCAGTGTCCTGTCGCCGTGGTCCGCTGAGGCCGTCGAGGGAGGCCTCCATGGCCTCGACGAGTGCCTCGAGCGAGTGCTCGCGCGTCTGCTCCAGGACCTGCTCCGGCTCTCCGGCCAGGTCGAGGCGCCGGCACACCTCCTGGTCTCGCACCAGCGCGGCCACGTAGACGGTGCCGGGCGGCTGGCCCTCCTCGGGTTCGGGGCCACCGACTCCGGTCGTCGCCACGACGGCGTCCGCGTCGAGCAGCTCCGCCGCACCGTGCGCCATCTCCAGGGCGCACTCCCTGGTCACCACCGGCCCGCGCGTCACCCCGAGCACCTCGAACTTGACCTCCGACGCGTACGCCACGACGCCGCCGCGAAACCACGCGGAGGCGTCGGGGCCCGCACCCAGGTCACCGGCGAGGAGCCCGGACGTCAGCGACTCCGCGACACCGACCCGGAACCCGTGACGGGAGGCGAGGTCGGCAACCACTTGGACGCGGTCGGCATTGTCGGTCATGTTCCTCCTGCGGACGCCAAGAGCGGCGATGCACGGTCAGGGACCGCACACCGCCGCTCTCGTCGGGTCACGTGAAGATGCTCACGCCACCGGGTCCGACCAGCAGACCCACGATGATCAGCACGATGCCCCAGAGCACTGCACCGCGGACAAGGCTGACGATCCCCGAGATCACCAGGATCACCGCCAGGATCCAGAGAATGAACTCCATGTCAGTGCCGCCTCTCCTTCGGAATGTCATGCGGCCCTTCGGCCGCTCCCTCCCTTGATCGCGCGCTGAGATGTGCGTCGGTGTCCGCGCGGTCGGCGTCCGTGGCCTGTTCATGCGCACGTCCCCGGTCGCGGACCCACATCGTGACGAACCCGATGGCGATGAGAACCGCCAACGTGGCCATCAGGACGCCGGCCCATGCACTGTTGTTCATCGGGCACCTCCTCGGCTCGCGGCACATCTGGTACCCGCCGCAATCGAGGGCATGCACCCGCGTCGGGTCTCGCACTCGCATGCACGTGCGAGAGCATGAAGCAGAGGGGCCGCGGGTACGGCTCGGCCATGGGTGGGCGGAGCCGCGGGACCATGCGCGTCTCGGCGACGGGCGTCCTCCTTCTCGGGTTCCTGGGTGCCGGCTGCACCACCGGTCACCCGTCGAGCACGTCGGCCTGGCAGAGCGCGAGTGACCGGGCTCTCGGGGAGGTCATCTCCGGTCTCGGGACCGCACGCCTGGTCGTCCAGCAGGAGCAGCGCAACCGGCTCCAGCACACCTACTCGGTCGAGGCGGTCACCGACAGCATCGAGACCAGCGGCCGGGAGATCTCCAGCTACCAGGTCCAGCAGCCGCCCGACGACCTGCACCGGGCGAACGCCGCCGTGGGTGATGCGCTGGACGAGGCGTCGTCGCTCCTGGTCGACGTACGGGTCGCGCTGGCGTCGCCCGGCCTGACCGAGGAGTCTGCGCGTCGGCTGGTCCAGCGCATCGACGACCTTCGCGACCAGCTCGACCAGCTCGACAAGACCGTGGAGAAGTCCCCGGGAGCCGTGGGCGCCGGATGAAGAAGATCTTCGAGGTGGCGCTGGGCATCCTCACCGCGATCGGCGGGTTCGTCGACATCGGTGACCTCGTCTTCAACGCGCAGACGGGTGCCCGGTTCGGCATGTCCCTCGCGCTGGTGACGATCACGGGCGTCGTGGGGATCTGCGTCTTCGCGGAGATGTCGGGTCGTGTGGCTGCCTGCAGCGGGCGCGCCACGTTCGACCTGGTGCGCGAGCGGCTCGGGCCGCGCGTGGGGGTGCTGAACCTCTTCGCCTCCGTAGCGGTGACGGTGATGACGTTCATCGCCGAGATCGGCGGTGTGGCGCTGGCGATCATGCTCCTGACATCGCTCTCCGAGTTCCTCATCGTGCCCTTCGTCGGCCTGCTGGTCTGGGCGGTCCTCTGGCGGACGAAGTTCACTGTGATGGAGAACGTCGTGGGTGTGCTGGGCCTGTGCCTGGTCGCCTTCGCCGTTGCGCTGTGGCAGCTCGGTCCCTCGTGGGGCGACCTCGCCTCGCAGGCTGCGACGTTCGCGAAGCCGGGCAAGGAGGACTGGCTGACCTACGGCTACTTCGCCGTCGGCCTGTTCGGTGCCGCGATGACGCCCTACGAGGTGTTCTTCTTCTCCTCCGGTGGGGTGGAGGAGAAGTGGACGGAGAAGAGCCTGGGCATCATGCGCGCCAACGTGCTGATCGGCTTCCCGCTCGGTGGACTGCTCTCCGTGGCGATCGCCGGCTGCGCAGCGGTGGTCCTCGGTCCGCTCGAGGTCGACGTGTCGTCCCTGAGCCAGGTCGGGCTGCCGGTCGCCGTCGCGCTGGGCAAGATCGGCGTCGCGGTCGTCGTCATCGGCTTCGTCGCGGCGACGTTCGGCGCCGCCTGCGAGACCGGTCTGTCGGCCGGCTACTCGCTGGCGCAGTTCTTCGGCTGGCAGTGGGGGAAGTTCGTCCGGCCGAAGCAGGCGGCGCGCTTCCACCTCCTGCTCATCCTCGCGACCGTGCTGGCCATCGGGGTACTCATGACCGGGGTCGACCCCATCCTGGTCACCGAGCTCTCGGTGGTGTTCTCGGCTGTCGCGCTCCCGCTGACGTACTTCCCCATCCTGGTTGTCGCCAACGACCGCGACTACCTGGGCGAGCACGCCAACGGAGCACTCTCGAACACGCTCGGCACGATCTTCCTGGTGCTGGTGGTCGTCGCCGCCGTGGCGGCGATCCCACTGATGATCATCACCCACATGGGCGCAGGGATGTGAGGACATGACGGAGACCGGTGCCGAGGATCGCCGCCACACCAACCGGCTCGAGGGGCCGTGGCTGGACGCGGCCCTGCACCTGATGGACCGGCAGGTGGTCGACATCGACGGGATGATGGTCTGCAACGTCGACGACCTGGAGATCACTGACGGCGGTGGGCGGGAGCTCTCCGTGACGGGACTGCTCGTCGGCCCGGCCGCGCTGGTTCCGAGGTTCTCGGGCCGTCTGGGCGGCTGGCTCCGGGAGATGTGGGTCAGCCTCGGCGTCCAGTACGCCGGACGCGAGCTGCCGCTGCGGCTGGGCCTCGACCTCGTGGAGCACGTGGGCTCCGACGTGCGGCTCCGGGTGGGGCGGGAGGGCCTCCTGGACCGCCAGTCCCCGGCGGCGCCAGGTGTCACGCTGCGGCGGATGGACGCCCTACTCGGCATGGACGTCGTGCTGGACGGGACGTCGAAGGGGCACGTCCTCGACGTACGTCTCGAACCACGCCGGCGCGAGTCGCGCCTGGTGCTGCGCAGCCTCGTCGTCGGCAGAGGCCGCCCGGGGTCGCTGCTCGGCTACGACCGCGGCGACGTCAGCGGTCCGTGGCTGGTCGACGCTGCGGTCCGCTGGCTGCACCGGCACACCGTCGAGCTCGGCATGGGCGGCGTCCGCAGCATCGACTGGGAACGCGGCCTGGTCGAGGCCAGTCGATCGCCCGGCCCCCTCGAGGCGCGCTGACCGTTCGGGCGGCACGCATGGCCCGAATGGGTCATTTCGTCGCGAAAGGCGTCATGTATCCGACGGCCCGGTCGTTTCTCCTGTCGAGAGACAACCGAGGAGACGACATGACCACCGAAGCAGCGCTCGCGCCGGACGCCACCGCGTCGGACGTCTGCGGCTGCGGTCAGGACCTCGACTGCTGCGAGCGCGAGCACTGCCCGCGCTGCGGTTGCGAGATCCACCGCGCAGCCTGATCCCCACCGCCCGACGCGCCCCGGCGCGATACTGGCGCATGGACTCCTCGACCCTGCGCGCGGCGCAGGCTCCGCTCAAGGCGCGATACCGCGACGACCCCGGTGCCGCACTCACGCCGCTGACCGCAACCGGCAGCTTTGCCGAAGACGGGATCACCTGCACCGTCGCCGGGTTCGCCGGGCCGGTGCGAGCCGGGCTGCACGCGGCAACCGGCGGGGACGGCAGCGACGCGTGCTCGGGTGACATGCTCCTCGAGGCCGTGCTCGCCTGCGCAGGAGTGACCCTGCGCAGCGTCGCGACCGCCATGGGCCTCGAGCTCGGCGTCGTCGCCGTCCGTGCGGACGCGACCTTCGATGCGAGGGGCACGCTCGGCCTGGACCGGGCCGCACCGGTCGGCATCCAGGGACTCGTCATCGGGTTCGCCATCACCGGCGACGTGGATCCTGAGGCACTCGAGCGCCTCGCGCGCTCGACCGAGCGCTACTGCGTGGTCGGCCAGAGCCTGCGCGAGCCGCCGCGAGTCGTCGTGCGGCGCGTCGGGTGAGCCACGCTGCACCCGAGTGAACCCGAGCCCACGGATAGGGTGGCCCCGACATGAGCGGCACCAGGGGAACCCGCATGGCCAGACGCGACGACGCAGACCGGTCGACCGTCTGGACGCTGCCCAACGCCGTGAGCGCGCTGCGACTTCTCGGCGTACCGGTGTTCCTGTGGCTGGTGCTCGGTCCCGAGGCCGACGTGCTCGCCGTGCTCCTGCTGATGGTCTCCGGCTTCACCGACTGGCTCGACGGCTACCTGGCGCGGCGGTTGAACCAGACCTCCAAGCTCGGCGAGATCCTGGACCCGGTCGCCGACCGGCTCTACATCCTCGCCGTCGTCATCGGCCTGGCGCTGCGCGACATCATCCCGTGGTGGGTCGCCCTGATCCTGCCCGCGCGCGACGCCTTCCTCTGGTGCCTGGTCCCCTTCCTGCGCACGCGCGGCTACAGCGCGCTGCCGGTGCACTTCCTCGGCAAGGCGGCCACCTTCAACCTGCTCTATGCATTCCCGTTGTTGTTCATCGGCGACGGGAGCGGCACCGTGGCGACCCTGGGCAAGATGTTCGGCTGGGCGTTCGCGATCTGGGGAATCGGGCTCTACTGGTGGGCCGGACTCCTCTATGCGTGGCAGGTGCGCAAGCTGCTGGCGGATCGTGACCGCAGGGCGCCCGACCTCGGGACCGGTTGAACGTGTCCGAACAGCTCGTTCCGCAGGACCGTCGCGACGACCGCGTCCTCCCGGACCAGGTCACGATGGGGCTGCTCCCGTACCTGACGGCGCACGCGGTCGACGAGGACTACGTAGAGGTCGCCTCTCGACGCGTGGATCCGCCGGTCGCCAGGTCGCGCCCGCGGATCGGCGCGGCCGGCGCCGTCGTGCTGGCCATCTTCGCGGCACTGGCCGTGACGGCCGCCGTGCAGACCTCCCAGGACAGCGTCAGCCAGGAGCGCGAGCGCCGCGCCCTGGTCGACCAGGTCAAGCAGCGGAAGGCGACCGTGGACGCGGACCGGCTGACGGTGGCGAAGCTGCGCACGGAGACCAAGCGGCTCGAGACAGAGCTGGTGCGCAACTCCCGGGACTCCACCACGATCCTCGCCGAGCTCGACCTGCTGCGGACCCGCGCCGGCACCGCTCCGGTGCACGGGCCCGGTGTCGAGATCGACGTCGACGACGCGAAGGGCGCGGAGAGTGACCGCTTCCGCGTGCTCGACACCGACCTGCAGAAGATCGTGAACGGCCTGTGGCGCGCCGGCGCCGAGGCGATCAGCATCAACGGCCAGCGCCTGACCGCCCTGTCGCCGATCCGTCACGGAGGCCAGGGGATCACGGTGAACTTCCGTGAGCTCACCCGGCCGTACCGGGTGCTCGCCATCGGCGACGCACTCAGGCTGCCGTCCCGGTTCATCGAGACCACGAGCGGCCAGGCATGGTTGGATGCGCAGCGGGAGGTGGGGCTCCGCTTCTCCATCCGCGCCAAGTCCTCGCTACGGCTCCCGGCGGCGAAGCTCCCGTCGTTCCGGTTCGTCGAGACGTCCCAGACACCCCAGGAAAAGAGGTCGTCGTGATCGCGGTCATCGGGCTGCTGCTCGGAGTGGGACTCGGCCTGTTCCTCAAACCCGACGTCCCGATCGGCCTCGAGCCGTACCTGCCGATCGCGGTCGTCGCGGCGCTCGACGCCGTGTTCGGTGCGGCCCGCGCCTTCCTCGACGGCATCTTCAACGACCGGGTCTTCGTCGTCTCGTTCATCAGCAACGTGTTCATCGCGGCCCTGATCGTGTTCCTCGGCGACAAGCTGGGCGTCGGTGCACAGCTCTCCACCGGCGTGATCGTGGTCCTCGGGATCAGGATCTTCTCCAACGTCGCCGCGATCCGCCGACATCTCTTCCACGCCTGAGCTGGAGCCGGGGGATGACCGTGACTGAGGAGAACGTCGGGCGCCGACGGCTCGTGCGCGCGCTCGTGCACCCCGGCCGGGGCCAGCTCGTCGTCGCGGTGCTGCTCGCCGTGCTCGGGGCGGCCGCGGTGACGCAGGTGCGGATCGCAGGGCGCGACGACGACTACGCAGGCCTGCGGCAGGCCGACCTCATCCAGGCGCTCACCGGCCTGCAGGCCGCCTCGCGCCGCAACGAGAAGGACATCTCGGACCTCGAGGCGACCCGCGACTCGCTGCGCGACAGCAACGACAAGACCTCCGCGGCCCTCAAGCAGGCCCACACCGAGCTCACCACGCTCGGTGTGCTCGCCGGGACGCTCGCCGCGCACGGCCCCGGAGTACGGATCACCGTGACCGTGCCGGACTCCCTGAGCGTGAACCTGCTCCTGGACGGCATCGAGGAGCTCCGTGACGCGGGCGCCGAGGCCATCGAGATCAACGACAGGATCCGGGTGGTCGCCCAGACGTCGTTCGAGGCCTCCACCGGCGGCATCGACGTCGACGGGACAGTGCTCAAGTCGCCGTACACGATCGACGTGATCGGCGATCCGGACGGCCTGACGACCGCGCTGAAGTTCCCGGGCGGCTTCGTCGACGACGTGTCGCTCGACGAGGGCAAGGTGTCGATCAAGCAGAGCCAGGACATCGAGGTGACGGTTGTCCGCAAGCCGACCCAGCCGCAGTACGCCGAGCCGACCAGGCCCGACTGAACGGGTCCCGCGACGTCGGCCGCCCCGATGGCCGACGCGCCGCGTGCGCCGCCGCCGCGACCGGTAGTTTCTTCCCAGGGGTCCACGACGGACCGGCCCCGGACCGCCGAACCAGAGGAGCAGCGTTGTTTCCCGACGACCTGAAGTACACCGCCGAGCACGAGTGGGTGCGCACCCCGGGGGAGACCGCCGGGTCGGTCCGCATCGGCATCACCGACTACGCCCAGGACGCCCTGGGTGACATCGTCTACGTCCAGCTTCCCGAGCTCGGCGAGTCGGTCACAGCCGGCGGCGCCGTCGGCGAGCTGGAGTCGACCAAGTCGGTGAGCGACGTGTACTCGCCGGTGACCGGAGAGGTGGTCGCCCGCAACGAGACCCTCGATGCGACGCCGGAGCTGGTCAACACCGACCCGTACGGCGCCGGCTGGCTCTTCGAGGTTGCCGTCGCCGACGACGCTGCCACCGTCGAGATGCTCGACGCCGCGGCGTACCAGGCACTCGCCAGCGACTGACCGTTTCTGCAGTCCCGCGGTTGCCGGTCACTGATAGGTTGGCCGGACAACCGTGAACCTCCACTTCGACTTGAGGGTTTCGGCCCGACGGTCCGATTCGGGGGTCCACGCCGGCGACCAGTGGTGACATGGGAGGTCCAGGATGCAGACGTGCTCGCAGTGCGGGAACCAGAACACTGACGAGGCGAAGTTCTGCTCCCAGTGCGGTCACCCGCTCGAGCCGACGCCGGTCGAGACGACTGCGACGATCAGCTTCGGGGGTCCTGCGGCCAAGGCCGAGGGTGACGACCGGGCGATCCTGAACGAGGCCGACGCGGCCGCGGCGGACGCCCTCCCGGCCGGGAGCGCGCTGCTCATCGTGCAGCGTGGACCGGGGGCCGGGAGCCGCTACCTCCTCGACACCGACGTCGTGAGCGCAGGCCGCCATCCGGAGAGCGACATCTTCCTCGACGACATCACGGTGTCCCGGCGGCACGTGGAGTTCCATCGCACCGAGGGGTCCTACCGGGTGCACGACGTCGGCAGCCTCAACGGGACCTACGTCAACCGCGACCGGATCGACGACGCGCTGCTGCAGAACGGCGACGAGGTCCGGATCGGCAAGTTCCGGCTGGTGTTCTTCGCCAGCGCCGCGACGGAGGGCTGAGTTGCGCCAGGCGGCCCGCAAGAGCATCGGGCAGGCGCTCGCCGAGCTGACTGCGGAGTTCCCCGACGAGGACATCAAGGAGTCCAAGCTGCGCTTCCTCGAGGCCGAGGGTCTCGTCGAGCCGGAACGCACGCCGTCGGGCTACCGCAAGTACTCCACCCGCGACATGGAGCGGCTCCGCTACATCATCAGGATGCAGCGGGAGCACTACCTGCCGCTCAAGGTGATCAGGGAGCACCTCGACCTCATCGACCGCGGCGTGGACCCGCCCGCCTTCAACGGCGGGAGGGCACCGGTCGGAGCCCTCGGCGAGGGTTCCGCGGCAGCGGAGCTGCTGCGGCCCGAGCACGGTGACGAGCGGGTCTCCCGCCGCGAGCTGGTGAAGAGGGCGGAGATCACCGACGAGTTCCTCGACCAGCTCGAGGCGTTCGGGCTGGTGCGCACCCGGGCGGGTTCGAAGTACTACGACACGGATGCACTGTCGGTCGCCCGCACCGCCGGCGAGCTCGCCGCGTTCGGCATCGAGCCTCGTCACCTGCGCGCGTTCCGCACCTCCGCTGACCGGGAGATCGGGTTGGTGGAGCAGGTCGTCACGCCGATCCGGCGCAGCCGTGAGGAGGGCGCCCAGGGACGGGCGGCCCAGGCGGTCGACGAGATCGCCGCGCTGTCGCTGCGCCTGCACGCCACCCTCGTGCGCGCCGGGCTCCGCGCGCTGCGCTGACGTCGTCCTGATCAGCGCGCGCCGCTCCACGGCGGGGGCTAGGGTGAACGTGTGCGCGAGGTCGAGGTGGTCGGAGTGCGGGTCGAGGTTCCCTCGAACCAGCCGATCGTGCTGCTGCGCGAGGCGGCGGGGGAGCGCTACCTGCCGATCTGGATCGGTGCCGTCGAGGCCACTGCGATCGCCTTCGCCCAGCAGGGCGTGGTGCCACCACGCCCCTTGACCCACGACCTGCTCAAGGACGTGCTCGACGCGACCGGCAACGCGCTCACCGAGGTCCGGATCACCGAGGTCAACGACGGCATCTTCTACGCCACCCTCGTTCTCGGCTCGGGCGTCGAGGTCAGTGCCAGACCCTCGGACTCGATCGCTCTCGCGCTGCGCACCGGCACCCGGATCGTCTGTGCCGAGGAGATCCTCGACGACGCCGGCATCGCCGTACCGGACGAGCGGGAGGAGGAGGTCGAGAAGTTCCGCGAGTTCCTCGACCAGGTGACTCCCGAGGACTTCGAGAAGCCCTCCGGCTGAACCTTCAAGTTTCCCTTTAAGGTTTGCGACACGCCGGGCCGTGTCTTTGACCAACCCTCAACCTCAGGTTTACCGTTCGGGATGTCTTCGCTGTAACTCCACGGATGCGATTCATCGGCGCCAACGCCCTGCATCCGACTTCCTCAGGGGTTACGCTCAGTGAAGCGAGACTTCGGAGGTCGTAGTGGGCACCAACAACGGAACCGGCAAGTCGGTGGCCGAGCTCGACGCACAGGCCAGGCAGGCGGCCGAGCAGGCAGCGGAGGCGGCCAACGAGCAGGGCCTGCTCTTCGACGACGACGTCTCCACGCTTCCCGACGACCTCGGCTACCGCGGACCGACCGCCTGTTCGGCTGCCGGCATCACCTACCGGCAGCTCGACTACTGGGCCCGCACCGGCCTCGTCGAGCCGACCGTGCGCAGCGCGACCGGGTCCGGCACCCAGCGGCTCTACGGCTTCCGCGACATCCTGCTGCTCAAGGTGATCAAGCGGCTGCTCGACGCCGGCGTCTCGCTGCAGCAGATCCGCACCGCCGTCGCGCACCTGCGCGCCCGCGGCACCGACGACCTCACCCGGGTCACCTTGATGAGTGACGGAGCCTCGGTCTACGAGTGCACCAGCAACGACGAGGTCATCGACCTGCTGCAGGGCGGCCAGGGCGTCTTCGGCATCGCGATCGGTGGCGTGTGGCGCGAGATCGAGGGCTCGCTCGCCGAGCTGCCCTCCGAGCGCACGGCCGACGACCACGCGGCCACGAGCCACGCCAGCGACGAGCTCGCCGCCCGCCGACAGGCGCGCATGTCGAGCTGAGAATCGACCGATCCGGGCGAATCTGCACGGGCCGGTGGGTTTCGAGAGGCTCAACCACCGGTCGTTGAGCCTCTCGAAACCCATGGGCTGGTATTTTTGGTCTTGCTGACCACCCTGCATGGGAGAGTCTCCGGCGGCGACGCGACCAGTCGCCGCGCCGGAGCGCCGAAGGGGCAATTCCTCCCCGGAACCTCTCAGGCGAAAGGACCGTGCGGGCCAGGCAACTCTGGAGGACGCCGCTGTCCGACAGAGGGGGAGGTGCCCGCCACCACGTCGGTGGATCGCAGCAGCTGCAGGGGAGCCTCATGTCGGACAGCAACACTCCGGACGCCGCACCATCAGGAGCCCGGCCCTTCGTCGACCGGCACATCGGACCCGACGAGAGCGCCGTGGCCGAGATGCTCAAGGCCATCGGCTTCGACTCGCTCGAGGCGCTGATGGACGCCGCGGTGCCCGGCAGGATCAAGTCGGGTGAGGACCTCGCGCTGCCCGCGGCCGCCTCGGAGGCGCAGGCAGCCGCGGAGCTGCGGGCGCTCGCCGCGCAGAACAACCCGGCCACGGCCATGATCGGCCTGGGCTACCACGGCACGATCACGCCGGCGGTCATCCGGCGCAACGTGCTCGAGGACCCGTCCTGGTACACCGCCTACACGCCGTACCAGCCCGAGATCAGCCAGGGCCGGCTCGAGGCGCTGCTCAACTTCCAGACCATGGTCGCCGACCTCACCGGGCTCCCGACGGCGAACGCGTCGTTGCTCGACGAGGGCACCGCTGCGGCCGAAGCGATGACGCTGGTACGCCGGGCGTCGAAGGGTGCCGGCGCGTTCGTCGTGGACGCCGACGCGCTTCCCCAGACGATCGCGGTCGTCGAGACCCGGGCCGCGGCGATGGGCATCGAGGTGGTCGTCGCAGACCTCACCAGCGGGCTGCCGGACGGGGACGTGTCCGGGGTGCTGGTCCAGTACCCGGGCTGCTCGGGCCGGATCCTCGACCCGCGGCCGTTGATCGAGGCCGCCCACGAGCGCGGTGCGCTCGCAGTGGTCGCGGCCGACCTGCTCGCGCTGACCCTGCTCGAGGCACCCGGCACCTGGGGCGCCGACGTGGTCGTCGGGTCGTCGCAGCGGTTCGGCGTCCCGCTGTTCTACGGCGGGCCGCACGCGGGGTTCATGGCCGTGCGGGCCGGGCTGGAGCGGCACCTCCCGGGCCGCCTCGTCGGCGTCTCGGTCGACGCGGCCGGCCGACCGGCGTACCGGCTGTCGTTGCAGACCCGGGAGCAGCACATCCGGCGTGACCGGGCCACCTCCAACATCTGCACCGCCCAGGTGCTCCTCGCGGTCGTCGCCGCGATGTACGCCGTGTACCACGGCCCGGACGGCCTGCGTCGCATCGGCGAGCAGGTGCACCGCAACGCGGCCGGCCTGGCGAAGCGCCTGCGCGCCGCCGGCGTCGACGTCGTGCACGACGCCTTCTTCGACACGGTCCTCGCACGGATCCCCGGGCGCGCCGCCGAGGTTGTGGGCGCTGCCCGCGAGGGCGGCGTGCACCTGCGGCTCGTCGACGCCGACCAGGTCGGGATCAGCGTCGGAGAGACCGTGGACGCAAACGACCTCGCTGCCGTGCTGGGGGCGTTCGGCGTCGCGCAGACGGCGGGTTCCTGGACGGCGGAGGGTGTCATCCCCGCCGACCTCGAGCGGACGACCGACTTCCTGAGCCACCCGGTGTTCAACACCCATCGCTCCGAGACCTCGATGCTGCGCTACCTGCGCCGGCTCTCGGCCCGCGACTACGCGCTCGACCGCGGGATGATCCCGCTCGGGTCCTGCACGATGAAGCTGAACGCGACCTCGGAGATGGAGCCGATCAGCCTGCCCGGCTTCGCGGACCTGCACCCCTTCGCACCTGCCGAGGACGCGGCCGGCTACCAGAGGCTGGTCGCCGATCTGGAGTCGTGGCTCGCGGAGGTCACCGGCTACGACCGGGTCTCGATCCAGCCGAACGCCGGATCACAGGGCGAGCTCGCCGGGCTGCTGGCGATCCGCGGCTACCACCGCGCCCGGGGCGACCACGGCCGCGACGTGTGCCTGATCCCGTCCTCGGCGCACGGCACCAACGCTGCCTCCGCGGTCATGGCCGGGATGAAGGTGGTCGTGGTGAAGTCCACCGCCGACGGCGCGGTCGACCTCGACGACCTCCGGACGCAGTGCGAGGCGCACCGCGACGACCTGGCCGCCATCATGGTCACCTACCCGTCGACCCACGGCGCCTACGAGGACACCATCTCCGACCTGTGTGCGATGGTCCACGAGCACGGTGGTCAGGTCTACGTGGACGGGGCGAACCTCAACGCGCTGCTTGGCTACGCCCGGCCCGGCAAGTTCGGCGGCGACGTCAGCCACCTGAACCTGCACAAGACCTTCTGCATCCCGCACGGTGGAGGCGGGCCCGGGGTGGGGCCGGTCGGCGTTCGCGAGCACCTCGCGCCGTACCTCCCGACCCACCCGATGCACCCCGAGGCCGACAAGAGGAGCGGGATCGGTCCGGTCAGTGCCGCGCCGTACGGGTCCGCCGGAATCCTGCCGATCTCGTGGGCCTACGTGCGGATGATGGGCGGCGAGGGCCTCACCCGGGCGACCGCGATCGCCGTGCTCGCCGCCAACTACGTCGCGACGCGCCTCGAGGAGCACTTCCCGGTGCTCTACCGCGGCCACAACGACCTGGTCGCCCACGAGTGCATCCTCGACGTGCGCACGCTCTCGAAGGAGACCGGCGTCAGCATCGACGACGTCGCCAAGCGCCTGATCGACTACGGCTTCCACGCCCCGACGATGAGCTTCCCCGTTGCCGGCACGTTGATGGTCGAGCCGACGGAGAGCGAGGACCTCGCCGAGCTGGACCGCTTCTGCGACGCGATGGTGGCCATCCGGGGCGAGATCGCCAAGGTCGCGGCAGGGGAGTGGAGCGCCGAGGAGTCGCCGCTGCGTGGCGCACCGCACACCGCCGACGCCCTGAACCAGGACCTGCCCTACTCCCTGGCCGATGCGGTGTTCCCGCAAGGGTTCGACCCGGACAAGTACTGGCCGCCCGTCGGCCGGATCGACCAGGCGTACGGCGACCGGCACCTCGTGTGCTCGTGCCCGCCACCGGAAGCCTTTGCGCAGTGACCGGAGCAGCCGCCGGACCGCCGGGTGATCCGCTGCACTGGCAGGCGGTCCTGTCGGCCTACCAGGCCAGCCGGCGATTGCCGTCGATCGTCGCGGGCGTGCTGCGCGACGGCGAGCTGGTGTGGTCCGGGACGGCCGGAGGCACGACGACGCTGGACACGCAGTATCGGATCGGCTCGATCACCAAGACGATGACCGCGGTGCTGGTCCTGCAGCTGCGCGAGGAGGGGCTGCTCGACCTCGACGACCCGGTCGGCCGGTTCGTGCCCGAGACCGGCTACCGCGACGCCACCCTGCGCGAGCTGCTCAGCCACACCTCGGGGATGCAGAGCGAGCCGGTCGGCCCCTGGTGGGAGCGGTCCGAGGGGGTCGGGTTCGACGAGCTGACGGCCGCGAACGACGGCTCGGGCGCGGTCTTCGGCCGCGGGGAGACCTACCACTACAGCAACCTGGGGTTCGCGTTGCTCGGCGAGGTGGTCGCCCGGCTGCGGGGCGCCCCGTGGTGGGACACCCTGACGAGCCGGCTGCTGGCCCCGCTCGGCATGGGTCGGACGTCGTACCTGGCGGCCGAGCCGGCCGCTCGGGGCTTCAGCGTGCACCACTACGCAGGCACCCTGACGTCCGAACCGTCGACCGACAACCGGGCGATGGCCCCTGCCGGGCAGCTCTGGAGCACGGTCGCTGACCTTGCCGTGTTTCTCCGGTTCCTCGCACAGGGGCATCCGCAGGTGCTCTCCGCGGAGACGTTGCGGGAGATGGCGGTGCCGCAACGACCGGCCGAGGCATATGCGCTCGGCATGCGGACCGGTCCGGTCGCCGGGCTGCAGCTGGTCGGTCACCTCGGCTCGATGCCCGGCTTCCAGGCGGTCGCGTTCGTCGACCAGGACCACGGAAGTGGCCTGGTCGCCCTGACGAACGGGACCACCGGGTTCTCCGGTGTCGAGCTCGCCCAGCGGATGTTCAGCGGTGACACCCCGCCGGTCGTGAAGCCGTGGGTCCCCTCAGCGGCTGTGCCCGAGTGGGTCGAGGAGCTGCTCGGGCAGTGGTTCTGGGGCAACTCGGCCTTCGAGCTCCGCTGGCACAACGAGCGGCTGGAGTTCCACGACGTCGCCCGGGGCGCGCTGGCGGAGCAGTTCCGCAGGACCGACTCCGGCGACCGGATCGTGGGGACCGCGGGCTACCACCACGGCGAGACGCTGCACGTCGTACGCCGTCGTGACGGGTCCGTCGGCCACCTCGAGTGCGCGACCTTCGTGTACACGCGCATCCCGTACGACCCGGCGGCGCCGATCCCCGGCCGCTAGAGGGCCTGCGACACCGAGCTCATGTTGAAGTCCGGGACCCGCAGTGCCGGCGTGGCGGTGCGCGAGAAGTAGTCGTCGCCCCACTCGCGGGAGAAGCTCGGGACGGTGGCCCCGGCCGCCGTGAACCGGCGCAGCAGGTCGACGGGGCTCTCGTTGAACCGGAAGTTGTTGACCGCGCCGGTGATCTCGCCGCCCTCGACCCGGTAGACGCCGTCGCGGGTCAGGCCGGTGAGCAACAGGGTCTGCGGGTCGACCTCGCGGATGTACCACAGGCAGGTGAGCAGCAGCCCGTCGTCGAGCCCCGCGACGAGGTCCAGGTCGGAGCCGGCGCCGCCGGCGACGTCCAGCACCAGGTTGTCGATGCCCGGTGTGCACGGCTGCCCGGTCAGCCCGGCGGTCTGCCGCGTCTGGATCAGCGACGTCAGGGTGCCCGCCTCGATCCACGGGGTGCGGCTCAGCGGCAGCCCGTTGTCGTAGACGCTGCTGGAGTTCGACGAGCCGCTCGCCATCACGAACGGCGCACACTCCAGGCCGGCGTACGCCGGGTCGGAGAACAGAGTGACCGCCGGGTCGACGATCCGCTCGCCGATCCGGGTCCCTCCGCCCGGCCTGGAGTACACCGACTGACCCTCGTGGGCCACCCGGGCACCTGCGCTCCAGTAGGCGTCGATCATCAGGTCCGCGAGGGCCGTCGGCGGGAGCACCGTGTCGTACCGCCCCGCCGGCAGCGCGATCCGCCGGCTTGCCCATCCGAGACGGGTGGCCACGTCGGCGGCGAAACGGTGGGCGTCGACATCGGTGAAGTCGCGGGTCGCGCCGCCGACCCAGGCGCTGCCGGACAGGTCGGCGGTCTTGCCGGTGCACCCGTAGTGACCGGTCGGCTGGACGTGGCGCAACCTCAGCCCCGTGCTGGAGCCGAGGTAGGTCGTGGTCATCTCGTGGTTGACGAACCCGTAGAGGATCCGGCTCTCGCCTTCAGCCCGCTCGAGCTCCTCGCCCAGCGCTGTCGCGAACGAGCGGTAGACCTCGACGGACGTGTCCACCGGTGCCTCGGCCCAGTCAGCGGATGCGGTGGCGGTGGCGAGGTCGGCGCGGTCCTCCGCGGCGTGGGCCACCCGCGCACCCGCGTCAGCCCGCTCGACCAGGGCGGTGACCTGCTCGATCGACGCGGCGGTGGCGCTCACCGAGGCGTTGCCGGTGCCCTGGAACGCGATCACGGTGACGTCCACGCTGTGCATCACGCCGTTGGTGGTCAGGGTGTTGTTGGCCCACCTCAGGTTGGCGCTGGTGGAGTCCTCCACCATCACGATGCACTGCTCGGAGGTGCTGGCCGCGAGCGCGTGCTCGACGAGCTGTTGCGGGGTCGTCGTGGTCATCAGCGCTCGTCTCCCTCGACGTCGGGCTGTTCGCCCGCCTCGTCCGCCACGTTGAGCACCCTGACGTCACGGAACAGTGCGCTGGGACAGCCGTGGCTGACCGCGGCCACCTGGCCGGGCTGTGCCTTCCCGCAGTTGAACGCTCCGCCCAGCACGTAGGTCTGCGGACCGCCGACGTCGCTCATCGACCTCCAGAAGTCCGTCGTGGTCGCCTGGTAGGCGACGTCGCGGACCTGCCCCTTGAGCTCACCACCCTCGATCGCGTAGAAGCGCTGGCCGGTGAACTGGAAGTTGAACCGTTGCATGTCGATCGACCACGACTTGTCGCCGACGACGTAGATCCCGCGATCGACCCGCGCGATCAGCCCGGCCGTGTCCGGGCCGCCGGGATCGGGCTGCAGCGAGACGTTGGCCATCCGCTGGATCGGGATGTGGCCCGGCGAGTCGGCGTACGCGCAGCCGTTTGACCGGCCGTCGTTGAGCGCTGCGCCGAAGGTGTGCGCCATCGCTCGGTCGAGCTGGTAGCCGACGAGGACGCCGTCGCGGACGATGTCCCACGACTGCGAGCCGACTCCTTCGTCGTCGTACCCGACCGTGGACAGCCCGTGCTCGGCCGTGCGGTCGCCGGTGACGTGCATGAGCGGCGAGCCGTACTGCAGCCGGTCGAGCTGGTCGGGAGTGGCGAACGACGTGCCGGCGTAGTTGGCCTCGTAGCCCAGTGCCCGGTCGAGCTCCGTCGCGTGACCGATCGACTCGTGGATGGTGAGCCACAGGTTGGACGGGTCGATGACCAGGTCGTAGCGCCCTGCCTCGACGCTGGGTGCGGCCAGCTTCTCGGCCAGGAGGTCAGGCAGCTCGGCGATCTCGCCGTCGAAGTCCCAGCCGTCGTCGCCGACGACGGACTCCCAGCCGCGGCCGACCGGCGGGGCCAGCGAGGACATCGAGTCGAACCGGTCGCCGCGCGACCCGAACGCCTCGACCGAGGGCTGGAGCCTGATCCGCTGCTGGGTGGTCGACGTGCCGGCCAGGTCGGCGTAGAACTTGTTCTCCTGCACCTGCTGGAGCGAGGCGCGCGCGTGCTCGACGGCGTCCGCGGCAACGAGTCGCCCGGTCCAGTCCTCGAGGAGCACCGCCTTGTCCTCGAGCGCGACGTCGAACGGGTTGACCACGTAGGACGAGACCCAGGCGACGTCGTCGTGGACCGACTCGGGAGCCAGCTCGACGGGCGAGCGGGTCATCGCAGCGGCCACCATCGCCACGTTGACGGCCTGCTCGGCGACCTTCACCGCCTCGTCGGTGGTCAGCGCGACCCCGGAGGCGAAGCCCCAGGCGCCGTGGTGCACGACCCGGACCGCGAAGCCGAGGTCCTCGGCGTCCTCGGCGCCCTGGAGGTGCCCGTCACGCACGGACACGTGCTGGTAGCGCACCCGCTCGAAGCGGAAGTCGGCGTGGCTGACCCCGAAGTCACGAGCCCGCGACAGCGCAGCGGCGGCCAGCCTGCGGTAGGGGAGTGCGGTGAACGACGGGTCGATCCGGTCGTGTTCGGACGTCACCGTCCGACCCTATCGAGCGCTGTCGAGCCGATTGTCCTCGCGGCTCGCGTGTCGTCACCCAGCGGCCAGCACCGGACGCAGCGTCGACCCGTTGCGGCCCTTGAGCACCTCGAGCTGGGTGGTGATCCGGCTGCGCAGCTCGGGCACGTGGCTGACCAGGCCGACCACCCGGCCACCGTCGCGCAGCGAGTCGAGGGTGTCCATGACGTCCTCGAGCGTGTCGGTGTCGAGCGAGCCGAAGCCCTCGTCGATGAACAGGGTGTCGATGTCGGTGCCGCCGGCCTCGTGGGCGACCGTGTCGGCCAGGCCGAGTGCGAGCGCGAGCGAGACCACGAACGTCTCTCCGCCGGAGAGCGTCGCCGGGTCGCGGGAGACGCCGTTCCAGTCGTCGCGCACCCGCAGGCTGAGGCCACCGCGCTGCTCGCCGGCGCCGCGGTCGTCGGTGTGCTCGAGGGAGTAGCGCTGGCCGGTCATCCCCGCGAGCCGCTCGTTGGCGGCGGCGACCACCTGGCGGAGCCGTTCGGAGAGCACGTAGGCAGCGAGCCTGATCCGCAGCGGGTTGTCGGGTCCCTTGCCCTCGACCAGCTGGGAGAGCTGTGCCGCGAGGGCGTGCTGGTCGCGCAGCGGCGCCCAGGCCTCGAGCCGGCGGCCGAGCTGCTCCGCGAGGATCCGCAGTCGACGTGCCCGGGCGGTCGCGGCGTCGTGGGCGGACGCGGCGGCCTGGACGCCCTCGGCCGCCAGCCGTTGCCGCACGACCAGGACGGCGAGGTCAGGACGTGGCTGGGAGGCGGCTGCGCGCTTCGCGGGATCGGCAAGCGCCTGCTCCGCGGCGAGCCGGGTCGCCTCCGCCTCGGCCAGGACGGTCTCCACCTCGCGGGCCGACTCGTCCGACATCAGCGCTGCGGCGGCAGCCTCGGCGCCGGCGAAACCCGCTGCCCGGCTCGCCTCCTCCAGCGCCCGGTCGGCCTCGGACGCAGCGCGGCCGGCCTCGTCGTACGCCGCCCAGGCCGCGATCGCGACGGCGAGCGCATCGCAGCGCGCCGCTCGCCGGGCGACCAGGCTGTCGAGGTCGGGCGCTTCGTCGCCCAGAAGGGCGTCGAGCTCCGCCGAGAGCATGTCGACCAGCATGTGGGCCGCCTCGTGCCGCTGTCGGGCGGCCGCCTGGTCGACGAGGGCGCGGTCGCGCGCGGTGCGGGCGCGCTCGAGGCTCGCGTGCACGGCCTGCAGACGGGCGGCTCGCGCGTCGAGGTCGGCGATCAAGGAGCGTGCATCGCGCAGGCGGTCGCGCGCGGACGCGAGCTCGGCAGGCAGCTCCCCCCGCTCGGCCCCGGCGAGCCGGTCGTCGAGGGTCACCCGCTCGGCGGTGAGGGTCGCCACGCGCACCTCCTGGGCCTGCTGGACGAATCCGGCGTCCTCATGGGCCTTGCGGGCCGCCTCCTCCTCGGCCCTGCCGACCGCCGACCCCGTGGAGTGGGCGGGCTGCGGGTGGGAGGCGCTGCCGCACACCGGGCAGGCGCAGCCGGCGGCCAGGCTGCCGGCCAGCTCGGCCGCCATCCCTTCGATGCGCGCCTCCCGGACCGTCAAGTAGGTGTCGTACGCCGTCAGGGTCGCGTGCCTCGCTGCGCTCAGGTCTTCGATCGCGGTGTCGAGCTCCTCGACGACTGCGGCGTGACGCCGGCTCGCGAGGACGAGCGCTTCGAGAGCGGCCACTCGCTGCTCGAGCACCGGCCGCTGGGACGTCGCCTCCTTCGCGTCGTCGAGGTCGGCCTGGGCTGCGGACAACCGGGCCGGGTGGTCCGCGATCGCCGCGTCCAGCGCCGCCACGCTCTCGGCTACCGCGTCGAGTCGGTGCTCGAGCCCGGCGCGGCGGCTGCGGGTGGCGGCGAGCTCGTCGGCCCGGGGGCGGAAGGCCTCTGCGTGGGCTCGCGCCGAGACGGCCTCCTCGTGGAGCGAGGCCAGGGTCGTCCGGGACGGAGGCTCGGTCAGGAGCGGACCGACCGCGCGCTCGGTGTCCTGCCAGCGAGCAAGCGCGCGCTCGGCCGTGCGCCGGCAATCACGGGCGCGGGCGGCGAGCGGAGCGACGGGGGCCGAGCGTCGGTGACCCGAGAGCCGCTCGGCGAGACCCGCCAGCTCGTCGGCACGACGGGCGAGGTTGACGAGCTGGTGAGCCGCAGAGCCGGCCTGCTCCTGCAGGTCGTGGAGCCGTCTCGCTTCCTCGACGACCCGCTCGGCCTCGGCCAGCGCCTCGCGGGCGCCGTCGCGCGCCGCCCCGGCCGCGGTCAGCTCGGCATCCGCGGAGGAGGCGAGCTCTCTCGACCACGAGGCGACCTGGCCGGTCTTCGCAGGACCGGCCAGATCGACGGTCCATGCCTCCGGGAGCGGGACGCCGGCGGCCTCCTGGATCCGGTGGAGCACTTCGTGCACCTGTTGCGCAGCCGCCTCACTGGCACGCCGTGCCTCGCCGCGCCGGTCGACCAGCCAGCGCTCGACCTGCTCGAACCTGTCGGTGCGGAACAGCTTCTGCAGGACCGCGTGGCGCTCGCTGGAGGTCGCCCGCAGGAACGCCTGGAAGCGTCCCTGGGGCAGCATCGCGACCTGCGTGAACTGCCCGGCGGTCATCCCGAGGAGGTCGCCGACCAGCAACCCGGCCTCGTCGAGGCGGTTGGTGAGGCCCACCCACGCACCACCCTGGTGCTCCTCGACGAGGACGTGCGCCTGGACACGGGTCTCTCCGGCGCCACGCTGCTTGGGCCGGGTCCACGCGGGTGACCGGGTGAACCGGAAGCTGCGGTCGCCGATGCTCACCTCGAGCACGACGCACGGCGCCACCGCGCGCGCCGCGTGGTCGCTGCGGAGGTGGCGCGCGCCGGAGCGGTCGCCCGGGACCTGCCCGTAGAGGGCGAAGCAGACGGCGTCGAGCACGCTCGTCTTGCCGGCGCCCGTCGCCCCGGTCAGCAGGAACAGCCCGCCTGCGGAGAGCTCGTCGAAGTCGACCGACACAGTGCCGGCGAACGGGCCGAACGCGGTGATCTCGAGCCGGTGCAGCCTCACCGCGCCTTCACCGCCGTGTCGGCGTCCCGGTCGTCGACGCAGGCGTCACAGGCGTCGCGGAGCAGCGCGCTCTCGGCCGCGGTGGCTGCCGTGCCGCGCACGGCCGCAACGAAGTCGGCGGCGATCTCGTGGTCGCTGCGACCTTCGAGCGGCACACGCGCCGGCACCACGCCGCCACCCTCGGGTGCGAAGACGAGGGCGACCGTCTCCGGAAAGCGCTCCTGGAGGCGCGCCATCGCCTGCGTGGGGCGGACCGGGTCGGTGAGCGTTGCCTGGACCCAGGCCCGTTCGGCGGAGGAGTGCCGCGGATCGGTCAGCAGCGACTCGAGCGTGCCGGTCAGCCGGGCCAGGCGGCGTGGCACCGGCGCCTCGACGAACTGGGCGGTCACCGACCCGCGCGCGTGGAGGTCGACCAGCCAGCTGCCCTTGACGTGGTCGGCCTCGGAGAACGAGTAGGCGAGCGGCGACCCGGAGTAGCGGACCCTGTCCGTGATCGTCTGCCGGCCGTGGAGGTGGCCGAGCGCGACGTAGTCGAAGTCGTCGAAGGTGGCCGCGGACACGACCGAGACGCCACCGACGGAGATGTCCCGCTCGCTGTCGGATCCGTGCCCGCCGGCCACGAACGCGTGCGCCAGGACGAGCGAGCGCGTGCCCGTCGGGCGCGTGGCGAGATCGGCGCGGATGCGCGCCACCGCCTCGGCCATGGCGGCCTGGTGCGAGCGTGCCGGCAGCTGCCAGGTGTGCTTGAGCAGGTCTGGCTCGAGGTAGGGGATGCCGTAGACGGCGACCGGCCCGCCGTCGTCGTCGAGGACCACCGGAGTGGCGAGCGTGTCGGCGACCGTGCGGAGGTGGAAGCCGGCGGCGTCGATCAGCCGCGCGTTGAAGCCGAGCCGCCGCGGCGAGTCGTGGTTGCCGCTGGTCATGACCACACGCGCACGCGACGCTGCGAGCCGGGCGAAGGTGTCGTCGGCCAGCTGAACCGCGTCGACCGGCGGCAGCGCCCGGTCGTAGATGTCACCCGCGACGACCACGAGGTCGACCTGCTCGGACTCGACCGTGGCGATCAGGTGGTCGGCGTACGCCGCCTGGTGCGTGAGCATCCCCTGACCGTGGAAGTGCCGACCGAGATGCCAGTCGGACGTGTGGAGGATGCGCACGTCACCACGCTAGGAGAGCGCGCCGACAACACCCGGCTCACACGCCGAGCCGGTGGTCCCCCGCGTAGACGACGCAGCGATCGGGCCGGGTGAAGCCGACGAGGCCGAGGCCCGACTCCTGGGCGAGAGCGACGGCCAGGGACGACGGCGCGCCGACCGCGACGACCAGCCCGATGCCCGAGACCAGGGCCTTCTGGACGAGCTCGAACCCGATCCTGCCGCTCAGGACCAGGATCGGCGGCATGGACCCCGGGCGGTGACCGCCTGCGCTGCCGAGCAGGACCGCGCCGGCGACCTTGTCGACGGCGTTGTGCCGCCCGACGTCCTCGCGTACGACGACCCGGGTGCCGTCCCGATCGAAGAGGCCGGCTGCGTGCAGACCGCCGGTGCGGTCGAAGCCGGCCTGCTCCTCGCGCAGACGGTCCGGGAGGGCCCGGACCAGGTCGAGCGGCACCTCGAAGTCGGCCACCTCGCGGCGCACCCCGGCCAGGACGTCGCCGATGGACTCCTTGCCGCAGACCCCGCAGGCCGAGCTCACCTCGCGGGCCTCCGGGAGCCGGAGTGGCGGCGAGGACGACTCCACCGTGACGACGTTGAACTGCTCGAGCGGGTCGAGGTCGGTGTCCGTGCAGTACCGGACGACGGCGATCTGCGAGGCGTCGAGCACGCGCTCGTGGACCAGCCAGCCGGCGGCGAGCTCGAAGTCGTGCCCCGGCGTGCGCATGGTCACTGCGATCCGCCGTGCAGGCGCTCCGGGCCAGGCCAGCCGGATCTCGAGGGGCTCCTCGGTGGCGAGGCGGTCCTCGTGCTCCCGCCGGGTGTCGCCGACGTACTCGACGACCCGGGTGCGGACCGACGGTCCGGGTCGCCGGTCGCGGCCGGTCAGCCCGCTGGTCATCGGGAGTAGCTCCGACGACACTCGAGCCGGCAGCGCAGCTCGTCACCGGCGTCGACGAGCACTCGGCGCAGGCTCGGGTCCAGACCGGGGTCGGCGAGGACCGCCTCGGTGCGGGCCAGGGTCTCCGGTGTCGCTGCCGTGATCGGGTAGAACGCCTGCGCCGCGCTCGCGAGCGCCCAACCGGTGCGGACGGTCGCGGTCGCGGGCAGGTCCTCGAAGTAGCGACCGGCGTAGGTCGCCAGGAGGTCGTCGCGACCCGACTGCCACATCCCGTTGCCCGCGGCCTCGATCTCGTAGTTCGACGCGTCGGCCTCTCCGGTGAACCGCTGCCAGGCCCAGGCCTTCGCCTCCGCTTCGGGCAGGCGGGCGCGGCACCATGCGTGCGCGAGCTCGGTCTTCGCGTCGGTCTCGTCGGCCAGGGCCTTGTCGAGCTCGTCGAGGTCGGTGGCGCCGAGCGACGTGAGCCGCTTGAGGACGCGCCATCGCAGGCCCGAGTCGAGGGCGACCCCTGCGGGCAGGTCGCCGTCGAGCAGCCGCCGCAGCCCGTCAGGCGCGGCGGCGGTCGAGATCCCGGCGTGGAGCGCGGCAAGCTGCACGTCCGAGCCGGGTGCGGCCGAACGGGCGCGTGTCGTGAAGGCGTCGTGCAGACGCGCGCGGGACTCACCCGGGTCGGCGACCACCGCGAGCAGCTTCTCGTGAGCCACCCCGCGGGTGCCCTCGCCGTCGTCGCCCACCCAGACGCCGAGCGCAGAGACCGCGGTGTCCTGCTCCTCGTCGGGAATGCCGGCGGCGAGGATGTCGACGGCACGTGCCGGGTCCAGGCGGGCGTGGTGGACGCCGTTGCGCAAGGTGATCCAGATGGTCGCCCGCAACAGGGGATCCGTCGTCCTGGACATCAGCCCGGGGAGCGCCGCGGTGGTGAGGTCGTCCAGCGTCAGGTCGGCCCAGGCGGTGCACTCGGGATCGAGCACGACCGGCGACTGCACGTCGAGGTCGACCGGTAGGCGTGCCGCGTCGACTCGTACGCCGGACCGCTGCCAGGTGGTGCCGTCCCACGCCGCGGTGCCGAGGTCGTGCTCGCGCGCGGAATCGGATTGGCCGGCCGGGGGAGTGCGCACGAGGTCCACCGTGCCGTTGCGGTGCAGGTCGATCCGGTCGATGCCGGCGGTCCGTAGCCAGGCCGACGTCCAGGTGTCGAGGTCGCTGGCCCCGGCTCGCTCCCAGGAGCCGAACAGGTCACGCATGGTGGCGTTGCCGAAGCGGTGCCGGTCGAAGTGGTCACGGACGCCGTCGAGGAAGACGTCCTCACCGATCCTCATCGCCAGCTGGGTGAGCACGGAGTGGCCCTTGGCGTAGGAGATGCCGTCGAAGTCCTGGAGCGCGGCGTCGGCGTCCGCGGCGCCGGTGCCGGCCACCGGATGGGTCGACGGCCGGGCATCGGCGGTCAGCCCCCAGTTCTTGCGGGTGAGAGCCGCCCACACCAGCGCCTCGGAGAACTCCGTCACCTCGGCCGTGACCCGGTTGCCCATGTACTCGGCGAACGCCTCGTTGAGCCACAGGTCGTCCCACCACTTGGGGCTCACCAGGTTGCCGAACCACTGGTGCGCCATCTCGTGGGCGACCGTCGCCGCACGCTGCACCCGCAACGACCGCGGCACCCGGCTGGAGAACAGGAGGCCTTCACGGACCGTAACGCAGCCGGGGTTCTCCATCGCGAGGGCGTTGAAGTCGGGCACGAACGCCTGGTCGTACTTCCCGAACGCGTAGCGGATCCCGAACAGCCTGTGGAGCTCGTCGAAGCACTGACGCGTCACGGTGAACAGCTCGTCCGCGTCCTGGTCCAGAGCGCCGGCCATCGAGGACCGGCACAGCAGACCGAGCGGGATCCCGTCGTGCTCGTCGGTGATCCGGTGGTACGGGCCCGCGACGAGGCTCACGAAGTACGTCGACAGGGGGCGGCTCTGCTCGAACTCCCATCGTCCGGGCTCGACGCACGCACCGGCCGCGTTCGCGATCACCGTCCAGTCCTGTGGCGCCGTCACGTGGAGCGTGTAGAGGGCCTTGAGGTCCGGTTGGTCGAAGCAGGCGAACACCGACGGCGCGGCGCTCATGAAGCTCATCTGGTAGAGGTAGGCGCGTCCGTCCGCCGGGTCGACGGCCCGGTGCAGGCCCTCGCCGTCGTTGCGGAAGGCCATCACTGCCTCGACCTCGATCCGGTGCTCGCCGGCCGGGAGCTCCAATGGGTAGCGGCCGTCGGCCCAGGCGTCGAGGGCGAGATCGAGGCCGTCGAGCCGGATCCTGCCGAGCGAGCGCGCCTGCAGGTCGAGGAAGGTGCGGCCACCGCGGGACACCAGGTCGATCACCGTGGTGCTGTCGAAGGTCGTCTCACCACGCAGGTCGAGCGTGACGTCGTACGACGTGACGGTGAGGAACTCGAAGCGGGTGCGCGCTTCCTCGAGCTGCAGGCTTGGCACATCCACACGTTAGTCGCCGCGGCTACGTTGGGCACATGGTGGAACTACTCGGGTTCGCCACGCGTCCCACGGGCATGAGAGCGTTCGTCCTCGCAGCCCTGCTGGCCGTCGTCCTGGGCGGCTGCGGTGACCAGCGTGCCGACCCGAAGGCGCAGGCGCCGTCGACGCCGACGAGCAGTTGGTGTCGCAGCGAGCCCGACGCCGCGCCAGTGGCTGTCGCGGCCGATCTCGACGGGGACGGGAAGACCGAAGAGGTGACGTACGCGGCTGCCGGGAAGCAGTGTCCCGGCGCAGGCTCGCTGAGCGCCAGGGTCTCCGGTCACGACGTCGTGGCGGTGGTCGAGGAAGAGCTGCCGGTCACCGCCGGAGAGCTCGAGGCCCTTCGCATCGCAGGCCACCAGGGCGACGTCGTCCTGATGACGCCGCGTCATCCTCGAGGTGGCTTCGACGTGCACCTGTTCGGCTACGCGGACGGCAAGCTCGCCGAGCTGCGTGTCGACGGCAAGCCGGTCGTCCCGTTCGTCGCGACCGACACCATGACGACCCCGCTGGCCGCCACCTGCACCGCTGACGGGTTCGACATCACCGAGGGTCGCGCACATCAGCCGATCGGCATTGCTCCCGCGTGGGACGTGTACCGCACGAGCTACACGGTGCACGGTCTCACGGTGGCGAAGGGACCCACCACCGAGGTCGCCGACAACGTCCTGGACGAGCAGCTCCGGTCGAAGTACCGCGGCCTGGTCGACCACTCCCTGTTCGAGAACTGTCGCGCCGGCTCGAAGTAGCCGGTCGTGGCAGGCTGAGGACATGACCGCCGTACCTGCTGACCCTGCCGACAGGAGCGACTCGCTGCGCTCCGTCAAGCTCACCCGCATCGGTGAGCACCGCTTCAAGGCGACCAACGAGCGCGGGGGAGTGCTGCCCATCGGCGAGGGCGACGACCCCGACTTCACGCCGGTGGAGCTGCTGCTCGCCGCCATCGCGGGGTGCGCCGCGATCGACGTCGACTACATCACCGGCAAGCGCGCCGGGCCCGACTCCTTCGACGTGCACGTCGAGGGCGAGAAGGTCCGCGACGAGAACGGCAACCACCTGGCGAACCTCCGGGTGGTGTTCGACGTGGCCTTCCCCGACGGAGAGGCGGGCGACGCGGCCCGCAGCGTCCTGCAGAGCGCGATCGAGAGGTCACGCGACCGGATCTGCACGGTGAGCCGGACCGTGGCACTGCCCACGCCGGTCGAGATGGTCCGCCGCGAGGATGCCTAGCCGGTCTTCGTGCCGGTGATGGTGACCGGCACCTTCGGCGCGCCGTCGGTGGTCCCGGTGGCGGGGTCGACGCCGTTGGCCGCGATCTCGTTGACCACCTTGAGGCCGGCCGCGTCGAGGTGGCCGAGCACCGTGTAGTCCGGCGGGAACCTCGAGTTGCCGTAGACGAGGAAGAACTGCGATCCGTTGGTGTCGGGCCCCGCGTTCGCCATCGCGACGGTGCCGACGTTGTAGGTGCAGTACGCCTGGCCCGCCTCGGTGCTGCACGGCTGCAGCCGCGGGTCGTCGGGCACCAGCTCGTCGGCGAACGCGTAACCGGGTCCGCCGCGGCCCGTGCCCGTGGGGTCACCGCACTGGAGGACGAAGGCGCCCTGCGTGGTGA
This sequence comes from Marmoricola sp. URHA0025 HA25, assembly GCF_054059435.1. Lineage (NCBI taxonomy): Bacteria > Bacillati > Actinomycetota > Actinomycetes > Propionibacteriales > Nocardioidaceae > Marmoricola > Marmoricola sp. URHA0025 HA25. Next base: position 2,066,279 of record NZ_JBSSCD010000001.1, on the reverse strand, counting down.
GGCGGTGGCACCTCGTGCCGTCGAAGTACCCCTGGTCGGCCAAGGACACCAGCGAGTTGACCGCGCACGGCGCCTGCTCGGGCTCGAGCGTCACCCGGATCTGTCCGGCACTCGTGTCGAACCTCAGCGTGCCCGGAAGGTCGGCGGGCGGGTTGCTCGGTGGCAGCTTGACCTTCCTGGCGGCCGCTGCGCCGGAGTCGTGGTAGCTGCACTGCCCGTTCGGCGTACCGGTCGTGCCGCCGGAGCCACCCGAGCCGCAGGCTGCGGCGAGGAGGAGGAACGGGAGAAGCGGGAGGAGCGGCCAGACGCGGGAGCTCACATCTCGTAGTGCTCGTCGGGGTCGCCGTCGAAGAGGCGACCGTCCGGACGACCGAGCCCGGTGATCGCGGCCATCTCGTCGTCGGACAGCTCGAAGTCGAAGATGTCGCCGTTGGTGAGCTGGTGCTCGCTGACGCTCGACTTCGGGATGGGGACGGCGCCGAGCTGGAAGTGCCACCGCAGCACGACCTGTGCGGGCGAGACCCCGTGTGCCGCCGCTGCACTGCGCACCGGCTCCTCCTCGAAGAGCGCCTTCGCCTTGGCCAGCGGGCTCCAGGCGACCGTGCGGATCCCGAGCGAGTCATGGACCGCGCGGAGCTCCTCCTGCGGGAAGTAGGGGTGCATCTCGATCTGGTTGACCGCGGGCACCACACCGCTGGTGTCCATGATCCGGTCGAGGTGCTCGGCGGTGAAGTTGGAGACGCCGATCGTGGTGACCTGCCCGTCTCGCTGGAGGTCGACCAGTGCGCGCCACGCCTCGGTGTACTCGCCGCGCTTGGGGTTGGGCCAGTGGATCAGGTGCAGGTCGATGTGGTCGAGCCCGAGCCGGCCCAGCGACTCCCGGGTGGAGGCGATCGCGTCGTCGTACGCGTGGTGGCGCCCGGGCAGCTTGCTGGTCACCCGGAACTCCGCACGAGGTACGCCGGAGCGCCGGACCGCCTCGCCGACGGTCATCTCGTTGCCGTAGTTCACCGCCGTGTCCAGGAGGCGGTAGCCCGCCCCGACTGCGCTCAGGATCGCCTCGAGGCCGTCCGCACCCTGCAGGCCGACCGTGCCGAAGCCCACGGTCGGCAGCTCGGTGCCGTCGTTGAGGTCGTAGACAGGGATCTCCATGGGGGCGACCTTATCGAGAAATGCGCGCGTCGAGTGGGCAGACACCGGAACCTCCCCGGGTGCGGTTTGCGCGGGTTGCCTCTCAGGTGGATTCGGGGACGGTCCCGGTGAGGTCGCGGACCGAGCGAGCGAGGCTCCGCGCGCGGGCCTCGGCGGAAGGGGCCACCAGCAGGGCGTGGATGACGCGGTAGCGCGCGGACCGGTTCAGGGCCTCGAACCTGGTCGCGGCGCGGGGCTCGGCGACGAGTGCGGCGGCGAGGTCGTCGGGCACGGACGCCTCCCGCTGCGACTCGTACGCCGCGTTCCAGCGGCCGTCGGCCTGCGCCGCGCGCACCTCGGCGAGCCCGGCGGGGCGCATCCGTCCGGCAGCGGAGAGGGCGGCGACCTTGCGCACGTTGACGAGGGACCAGCGGCTGCGGGCGCGCCGGGGGACGTACTTCTGCAGGTAGTACTCATCGTCGAGGGACTTGCGCTGGCCCGAGATCCAGCCGAAGCACAGGCCGACGTCGACGGCCTGGTCACTGCTCAGCGACGCGATACCGGTGCCGGCCTTCGCGAGCTTGAGCCACACACCGGCCTGGTGGTCGACGTGGTGCTCGAGCCAGTCCTCGAACGACTCGGGGTCGGCGAAGGCGACGACCTCGGCCTCAGGCCTGGTCACGGTGGTAGACCTTGTTGGCGATCCGCCAGCCGCCGTCGTCCCGCACGAGGACGAACATGTCGGTGAAGGTGCTCGCGCCGTGGTGCAGCCTCATCGTGGCGGCCGCGATCGTGCCGGTGACCTGTGCGGACTCGACGACGCGAGAGCGAGCGGCCTCGTCCTCGGCCGGTCCGTCGAAGAACGCGCAGTAGGTCTCCAGGTCCCAGGAGGCGAAGCCGTCGTCGCGGATGCCCTCGATGTGGGCCGTCGGGCGGAACGCGCGCCGGAAGTGCTCCGGCGAGCCGGTCGCGTGGCCCAGTGCGTAGGCGTGCAGTGGCGCCAGCACCTCGTCGGGAGCCTCGACGTCGTCGGCGACGCTCAGCCGTGCGTCCGGGAAGCGGGGGGAAGCCGGGGTCATGGCGCCAGCATCCAGCGACGACGCGGAGCGCCACAACGCATTTCCTCGACACGCCGAATGCTCATGCAACCAAAGGTTGCGTCTGACGCGGACGTGGGCTAGCGTATGCGCAACCAAACGTTGCAGGAGGATGAGATGGACTTCGGAAAGCTCGAGCGGCAGATCCACGTGGACGCATCGCCGGAGGTGGTCTTCGACGTGGTCAGCAGTCCCGAGCACCTCAAGGAGTGGTGGCCCGACGATGCCGCGGTGGAGGCGACCGCCGGCGCGACCGGGCGGCTCGTCTTCCAGCGTCCGGCGCCGGAGGAGGCGATGGTGGTCCCGATCACCGTCGTCGACGCCGTGCCGCCGAGGCTGTTCTCCTTCCGCTGGGTCTACGAGGACGGGCAGGTGCCGGGGCCGTCGAACTCGCTGCTGGTGACCTTCGAGCTCGAGCCCTCGGGGGAGGGCACCCGGGTGCGGATGACCGAGTCGGGCTTCCGCGAGCGGGGCTGGGAGGTGGCCGTCCTCGAGGAGGCCTACCAGGAGCACGTCGAGGGCTGGGACCACTTCATCCCGCGTCTCGGCGCGTACGTCGCCCGGCTGGTGGCACCGTGACGTCCGCCGTCGACGACGCGCTGTGGTCGGCGATCGGCGACCCGATGCGGCGCCGGATGGTCGACCTGCTGCTCGCGGACGGGTTCGGCACGGCGACGACGCTGAGCGAGCGGCTGCCTGTCACCCGACAGGCGGTCTCGAAGCATCTCGGCGTGCTCGACCGGGTCGGGCTGGTCCATGCCACCCCGGCTGGTCGGGAAAGGCGGTACCAGGTGGACGAACAGGAGCTTGCCCGCGCGGCAGCCCAGCTCGCGGAGGTGGGCTCGGCCTGGGACGGCCGGCTGCAGCGGATCAAGAGGATCGCCGAGGCGATCCAGCGGGGACAGGACAGCTCATCGGAGCACGAACAGGAAAGAGGACAGTAGAGATGGTGGACATTCTGCATCGCGTCGGGGTCAGGACGGGCTCGCCCGAGAAGGTGTACGAGGCGCTCACGACGATCGACGGGCTCGCCGGCTGGTGGACCGACGACACGAAGGGGCGCGCCGAGCCCGGTGGCGTCATCGAGTTCCGGTTCCCTCCGGGTGGCTTCGACATGGAGGTCACCGAGCAGGTGCCGTCCGAGCGCGTCTCGTGGACGGTCGTCGGCGGACCCGACGAGTGGATCGGTACGACGATCGACTGGGACCTGCGCCACGAGGATGACATGACGATCGTCATGTTCAAGCACGCCGGCTGGAAGGAGCCGGTCGAGTTCATGCACCACTGCAGCACCAAGTGGGCGACGTACCTGATGAGCATGAAGCAGCTCGTCGAGACCGGGGAGGGCGCACCGTCGCCGCGGGACCTTCGGGTGGCCGAGTTCGACTGAGCCGCGGATCTCCCGGGGAGTGCCCGTCCACGGATATTGACATAATGTCCATTATCGGCGATCTTGCAGGGGTGCAGCAGATCTGGGCCCTTGCAAGGACCTCGACGTCGCCGCCATCGGTGCGACGATGGCGCCATGAGCCAGGTTTCGGCGTTCTACAGCGGCCCCGGGGACCTCGTGGAGGCCATCGGTTCCGCCTTGGACGCGGCCGGTCTGGACCGTAGAGCTCTGCGACCGGCCGAGCTTGCTCCGGTCGACGAGTTCCACATCCGCGGCCGTGCCGCAACCCTGGAGATCGTCGAGGCACTCGGGCTCACTGAGGACTCTCGTGTGCTGGACCTGGGAAGCGGACTGGGTGGGCCGGCACGGACGCTCGCCGAGGTGACCGGATGCACCGTCACCGGGGTCGACCTCACGGCGGAGTTCTGCGAGGTGGCGACGGCACTCTCGGAGTGGACGGGTCTCTCAGACCGCACCCGATTCCGGGTCGGCGACGCAACGGCGACCGGGCTTCCCGACGCAGCCGTGGACGCGGTGCTGACGGTGCACGTGGCCATGAACATCCCCGACAAGCGCGCTCTCTACGCCGAGGCCTTTCGGGTGCTGCGACCCGGCGGCAGGTTCGTGGTCTACGACGTCCTGCAGGGTGAAGGCGGCGACGTCCACTATCCGGTGCCCTGGGCCAACGACTCCTCGACCAGCTTTCTGGCAACCCCCGACGAGATGCGCGAACTGCTCCCAGGGGCAGGCTTCGACGTCATCTCCGAAGTCGACTCGTCGGACGAGAGCCTGATCTGGTTCCAGCAGATGCACGCCCGGATCCAGCGCGATGGGCCCCCGCCGGTCACCTTCGCGGCCTTCCTCGGCGACGCGTTCGGGCAGATGGCGGCCAACCAGGTGGCCAACCTCTCCGAGCGGCGCATTCGCACCGTCATGTTCACGTGCGCGCGACCGTCCTGATCACGCGCCGACGTACTCCGCGAGGTGCTGGCCGGTCAGCGTCTTCTTCCTGGCCGACACCAGCGCGGCCGGCGTCCCCTCGAACACGATCCGCCCGCCGTCGTGGCCGGCGCCGGGGCCCAGGTCGATGATCCAGTCGGCGTGCGCCATCACGGCCTGGTGGTGCTCGATCACGATCACCGACCTGCCGGCGTCGACGAGCCGGTCGAGCAGTGCCAGCAGGTTCGCGACGTCTGCCAGGTGCAGGCCGGTCGTGGGCTCGTCGAGGACGTAGACGTCGCCCTTGTCGGCCATCTGGGTGGCCAGCTTGAGCCGCTGGCGCTCGCCGCCGGACAGCGTGGTCAGCGGCTGTCCCAGACTGACATAACCGAGCCCCACGTCGAGGAGCCGCTCCAGCACCTTGTGCGCGGCCGGGGTCTTCGCCTCGCCGGCGCCGAAGAACTCGACGGCCTCGGTCACCGACATCGCGAGCACCTCGGCGATGTTGCGGCCGCCGAAGGTGTACTCGAGGACCTGCGCCTGGAACCGCCGTCCCTCGCACTCCTCGCAGGGCGACTCGACGGTGGCCATCACGCCCAGCTCGGTGAAGATCACGCCGGCGCCGTTGCAGGTCGAGCAGGCGCCCTCGGAGTTGGCGCTGAACAGCGCCGGCTTGACGCCGTTGGCCTTGGCGAACGCCTTGCGGATCGGCTCGAGCAGGCCGGTGTACGTCGCCGGGTTGCTTCGTCGCGAGCCCTTGATGGCGCCCTGGTCGACGACCACGACGCCCTCGCGACCGGCCACCGAGCCGTGGATCAGTGAGCTCTTCCCGGACCCGGCGACACCGGTGACCACGCAGAGCACGCCGAGCGGGATGTCGACGTCCACGTCCTGGAGGTTGTGGGTCGAGGCACCCCGGACCTCGAGGACGCCAGGAGACGTGCGGACGACCTCCTTGAGGGCGGCGCGGTCGTCGAGGTGACGACCGGTGGTCGTGTCGCTCGTCCGGAGACCCTCGACGTCGCCCTCGAAGCACACGGATCCCCCGGCCGTGCCGGCCCCTGGACCCAGGTCGACCACGTGGTCGGCGATCGCGATGGTCTCGGGCTTGTGCTCGACCACGAGGACGGTGTTGCCCTTGTCGCGCAGCTGGAGCAGCAGCCGGTTCATCCGCTCGATGTCGTGCGGGTGCAGGCCGATCGTCGGCTCGTCGAAGACGTAGGTGACGTCTGTGAGCGCCGAGCCGAGGTGGCGGATCATCTTGGTGCGCTGCGCCTCTCCCCCGGACAGCGTCCCGGAGGGCCGGTCCAGCGACAGGTAGCCCAGCCCGATCTCCACGAACGAGCTGAGCAAGTGCTCCAGCCCCGCCAGCAACGGCGCGACGGACGGCTCCTCGAGGTCATGGACCCAGGCGGCGAGGTCGCTGATCTGCAGGGCGCAGAGCTCCGCGATGTTCTTCCCGGCGATCTTCGAGGAGCGTGCTGCTGCCGTGAGCCGGGTGCCGTCGCACTCCGGACAGGTGTCGAAGGTGATCGCTCGCTCCACGAAGCGGCGGACATGGGGCTGCATCGCCTCCACGTCCTTGGAGAGCATCGACTTCTGGATCTTCGGGATGACTCCCTCGAAGGTCAGGTTGACGCCCTCGACCTTGATCTTGGTCGGCTCGGCGTAGAGCATCGTGTCGAGCTGCTTCTTGGTGAACGTCGCGATCGGCTTGTCCATCGGCAGCCCGACACCCTCGAAGAGCCGTCCGTACCAGCCGTCCATCGAGTAGCCCGGCACCATCAGGGCGCCGTCCGCGAGAGACCTGGTCTCGTCGTAGAGGGCGCTCAGGTCGAAGTCGCTGACCGCACCCATGCCCTCGCAGCGCGGGCACATGCCGCCGAGGTAGACCGCGTCGCGCACGACCTTCTTCTCGATCCGCCCGGCCCGCTCCGTGCTCATCACGCCACCGGCCCGGCGGGTCGGGACGTTGAACGAGAAGGCAGTCGGCGGTCCGACGTACGGCGTGCCGAGCCTGCTGAACAGGATCCGGAGAAGTGCGTTGGCATCGGTGGCGGTGCCGACCGTGGAGCGCGGGTTGGCGCCCATCCGCTCCTGGTCGACGATGATCGCGGTGGTGATGCCCTCGAGCACGTCGACCTCGGGGCGCGCGAGTGACGGCATGAAGCCCTGCAGGAACGTCGAGTACGTCTCGTTGATCAGCCGCTGCGACTCCGCGGCGATCGTCGCGAAGACCAGGGAGCTCTTGCCCGAGCCGGAGACGCCGGTGAACACGGTCAGCCGGCGCTTCGGGATCTCCAGGGTGATGTCCTTGAGATTGTTCTCCCGGGCTCCCTGGACCCGGATCAGGTCGTGGAGGTCGGCTGGGTGGGACGCGGTGCGGGGCATGGGCATCTTCCTGTCGTCAGACCAGCCAGGTGCCGTCGCGCATGAGCGTCCGGCCGGTGATCTCGTTCGCCTCGCGCCAGGCCTGCATGCGCAACGGTCGCAGCACGAAGAACACGTAGTCGGCGCTCTCCCGCGGGTCCCAGTCGGCCTGGGCGGCGTAGGCCTCTCCGAGCGCGAGATCCGCGGCCACGTCGACCGAACGCTCGACCGTCGCGTCGATCATCACCAGGTCACGCGTCCGCCCCACTCCGAGCCGGGCGCGCCCCGACCCACCGAGGTTCCGCGCCGTGACCGACGACCTCGGGATCGCGATCACCACGCGGTCGTCCACCCATGCGAGCGAGACCGGCACCAGGTACGGCGCCCCGTCGGCCGAGGCAGTCGCCACCCACACGTCGATGGCCGGCCGGGCCAGCATGGCCAGCGAGTGGGCCTTGCGGTCCCCGAGAGTCCGAGGCCCCGCGGCGCCGCTCAGGGCCGCTCCTGGATCCGGACCTGGTTGCCCGCGGGATCGCGGAAGGCGCAGTCGCGGGCGCCGTACGGCTGCTGGGTGGGCTCCTGGACGACCTCCGCGTCACTGGCCTGGATCCGCTCGAAGGTGCCTTCGAGGTCCTTGGTCGCCAGCAGGATCCAGCCGTAGGTGCCCTTCGCCATCATCTCCTCGATGGTGCGCCGCTCGTCCTCGGTGACACCCGGGTCGGCCCCCGGCGGCGCGAGCAGGATGGAGATCTCCGGCTGGTCTGCGGGTCCCACCGTGATCCAGCGCATCTTGCCCTGGCCGAAGTCGGTGCGGACCTCGAAGCCGAGGACGTCGCGGTAGAAGGCGACCGAGGCGTCCGGATCGTCGTGCGGCAGGACAGTGGTGTGGATGCTCAGGCTCATAACGCTCACGCTAGTTGCCGCGCCTCGGCGGGCGCTTCTCCATTCCTGACCGATCTTGCCCTGACCGGTCGGGTCACCTGCTTCGCCACGCACGGCGGCATCCCCTCCGTGGAGTGCACGCCCTCGCGCCGGTAGACGCTCGGCGGGACGCCGACCAGCTCGGTGAAGCGGGTGCTGAACGTGCCGAGCGAGGAGCACCCCACCTCGAAGCACACGTCGGTGACGCTGAGGTCGCCGCGCCGCAGCAGCGCCATCGCGCGCTCGATGCGACGCGTCATCAGGTAGGAGTACGGCGACTCGCCGTACGCGAGCCGGAACTGCCGGCTGAGGTGCCCCGCCGACAGGTGCACGCCGCGTGCGAGGGCCTCCACGTCGAGCGGCTGGGCGTACTCGCGGTCGATCCGGTCGCGCACCCGCCTCAGCAGCGCGAGCGTCCGCAGGCGGTCGGCGTTCGCGACCTCATCCGGTGTGGGGCGATCGGCGGGCACGTGCCCATCCTCCCCAGCTGGTTCCGGCTCGTCCATCGAGTAGGTGGCAGCTCGCGCCAAAACGGGCATAACGCACCACAAACCCCATCGTTTCGCTACCGTGAGCACACCAGGATCTCGGCGTCACGTCGACTACCAGGGTGGGTGGGGGATGACCTTCTTGGACTGCATGCTTCCGCGAGACCATCGCGCGGCTGCGCGCACGGTCTCGACACTGTGCGCGGTGGCTGCGCTCGTCAGCGTCGCCTTCGCGCCGTTCCAGCCTGCGGACCGCAAGGCCGGTCCGACCGCGCTGCTGATCGGGTCCGGGGTGATCGCGCTGGTCATCCTGCTCGCCGTGTTCGCGCGTTACTTCCACGAGGCGAACGTCCTCGCCTGGACGGTGAGTCCGCTGCTCGCCATCGCCGCCATCGCCGTCGTGGACATGCTGACCCACGACTCGTCGGTCTCGGCACAGATCTTCTTCGTCTTCCCGACCCTGTACGCCGCCTCGCAGCTGCGCGTCGTGGGCTCGGTGGTGGTGACGACCGCGTCGCTGATCGGCGAGCTCTTCGTGGTCGGCGCCCAGCTCCCCGCACGCGAGGCCGCCGTCGACGCCGGCTACGTCGCTGCCGCGCTCGTGACCACGGCTGTGCTCCTGACCGTCGCGACCGAGCGCCAGGCGCAGCTGATTGCCCGGCTCGAGGAGATGGCCGCGATCGACCCGCTCACCGGACTCGTCACCAGGCGCGTCCTGGACGAGGCTGCCAGCTCCGCGCTCTCCGGGGCCAACAGCGACGAGGGCACGACGCTGATCCTGCTCGACGTGGACAACTTCAAGACGATCAACGACCAGTACGGCCATCCCGCCGGTGACGCGGTGCTGGTGGAGCTGGCGGACCTGATCGTCCGACGGGCCCGCGGCTCCGACGTCGTCTGCCGGCTCGGCGGGGACGAGATCGCCGTGCTGCTCCCGGCGTGCTCGCGCGAGATCGGCTGGCGTCGCGCCGAGGAGATGGTCACCGACGTCCGCAAGCACGCGTTCACCGTCGACGGCCTCGGCCGCACGCTGTCGGTGTCGATCAGCCTGGGACTCGCGCACGCACCCAGCGACGCCTACGACCTGCGCACCCTCTACGGCGCAGCAGACGCAGCGCTCTACGAGGCGAAGCGGTCGGGCCGCGGACGCTTGGTCCTGGCTGCGGGCGCCGCCTGACCCCTCACCCGAGCGGCTTCAGCGGGTCGTGCCCGATCGACATCAACCGGTGCCGCCAGTGATCGTCACCGGCCTTGGGCTCCGGCTCCTCGCCGCGCTCGTCGCGGACGACCGTGACGACCTTCTTCATCGCGCCCACGTCGTCGTCGGTCAGGTCCACCTGCCGCTTCCCGAGGATCGCGACCACTCTCTGGCCCAGCGAGCGGCCCGCCTGGTCGGGCAGCTCCTCGGTGTCCTCTCCCGCGGATTGCACGCGCAGCCAGTCGGAGAGCTCGCGGGACGTCATGTTGACGACGCGGTGGAACTCCTGCCAGAGCTCCTCGGAGACCTTCGTCTCAGCCATGGATCGGGTCCTCCTCGACGTTGTGGTGGTGGTCAGGGACCGGGCCGCTCGTCCGGGGTCGACGTCTGGGTCGACTCACGGCCGGTCTCCTCGGGGCGGGCGGTCCTCTCGTCGGACTCCTGGAGGATCTCCTCCGCCTGGCGCCGTGGGTCGTCGCTGCCGGCTGCCTTCTCCTCGGGCAGCAGGTCCGCTCGGCCGGCGATGCGGTCGTCGTCCTCCGGTGTGTCCGTCATGGGCCCGGCGTACCCGCTCGCGCGGAACGTACGCGGCCGATGTCGATCCACGGGCGGCTCGATCGTTCCCTTGTCATGACGACCGAGCCCGGAGAAGGATCGACGGAGATGAACCGACAGCGCACCCTCCTGGACGGACGGGGGCTCCTCGAGTCGCCGCGCTGGCACGGCAACAGGCTCCATGTCTCGGACTGGTCGGCCGGCGAGGTCCTGGCCGTGGATCTCGAAGGACGCCACGAGGTGGTCGCGCGGGTCGACTCCCTGCCGCTGTGCACCGCCTGGCTCCCGGACGGGCGGATGCTGGTCGTCTCCTCGGCCGACGGCCTGCTGCTCCGCCGTGAGCACGACGGCACGCTGACGACGTACGCCGATCTCGGCCGGCCCGGATGGAACGACATCGTCGTGGACGGGCGTGGCAACGCCTACGTGAACGGCGCCGGGTTCGACCCGATGGCCGGCGAGGAGTTCAGCCCGGGAGCGGTCTTCCTGGTGACCCCCGAGCGCGCCGTGGTGGAGGTCGCCGACGACGTCGCGTTCCCCAACGGCATGGCCGTGACGGCCGACAACGCCACGCTCCTGGTTGCCGACTCCTACCGGCACTGTCTGGTCGGGTTCGACATCGCGGCCGACGGCACCCTGGCCGGACGACGCACCTGGGCCGACCTGGGCGACGGCACGCCGGACGGGATCTGCGTCGACGCCGACGGCGCCGCCTGGTACGCCGACGTGCCGCACCAACGCTGCGTCCGCGTGGGGCCCGGCGGTGCGGTCCTGGACACCGTCGAGCTGGATCGCGGTGGCTTCGCCTGCGCGTTGGGCGGGCCCGAGGGTCGCACGCTCTTCATCGCGGCAGCGGTGTGGGAGGGCATGCAGAGCGATGACCTCGTCAGGCCGGGCAGCGGGCAGCTGCTGGCCGTCGAGGTCGACGTGCCGGGTGCCGGCTGGCCGTGAGGCTCAGTGCCGGGCGTGCGGCTCGGTCGCGGAGCTCCTGGGGTCGATCAGGATCTTGGCGTGCAGCTCCGGATCGGCGAGCGCGTCGAACGCCCCGGCGACCCCGTCGAGCCCGACGGTGCCGGTGATCATCGGTTCCGCGTCCACCTTGCCGTCGGCGAGGAGGTGCAGCGCGTCGCGGAACTCCAGCGGCGTGTAACCGAGCACGAAGCGGAGGTCGACCTCCTTGTTGATCGCCATCGCCGGCCGGAAGCGGTCCGCCTCCATGCAGACTCCGACGACCACCACGCGGGAGTAGATCGGCGCGCTGCTGATGATCTCCTCGATGACCCCGGGCACGCCGACGCACTCGAACACCACCGGATGCTTCGGCGTTGCCGCGCCGAGCTTGTCGGCCACGCGCCACACCTGGTGCCAGGGCACCAGCGGCAACCGGCGCAGCTTCTCGACCGTGCTCACGCCGAGCTCGAAGACCTCGGGACCGGTGGTCAGGTGACCGTGTCCGGTGGCGGCGGAGTACGGCGACTCGGTGGCCGGGTCGACCACGAGATCCGCGCCCAGGGTCGACGCGAGCGCGCGCCGTCCCGGGGAGAAGTCGCTCGCCACCACGGTCTTCACGCCGGACGCCTTCAGCATGGCGATGACGGCAAGCCCGACCGGTCCGCAGCCGATCACGATCGCCACCTGCCCCTTGCCGACCTCGCCTCGCCGGACTGCGTGCAGGCCGACAGCCAGCGGCTCGGTCAGGGCCGCGACCTCGGGATCGAGCCCGTTCGGGACGGGCAGGCTGAGGGCGTCCTCGACAAGCACCTGCTCGGCGTACGCTCCGGGCGCGTGCGCGGAGAGGCCGGTCGGGTGCACGCCCCCGCTGCCGCGGAGCAGCGGGAAGGACACGACCGGCGTCCCCTCAGCGATCCGGCTGCCCCTCCCCTGCGCCGTCACCACGCCGGAGAACTCGTGTCCGAGCACGATCCGCTCGTCGGAGCGCATCAACGCGTCGTAGCCGACCTCGGCCGCCACGTCGGCGACCGCGTCCGCGTGCCGGCGCGCGTGCAGGTCGGAGCCGCAGATGCCGCAGCGGACCACGTCGAGCACCAGCTGGCCGGCGGCCGGTGCGGGCACGGGGACCTCGGAGACGTCGAGCGCGGCGTTGCGGCACACCACCGCCTTCATGCGCTCACGCCCTCGGCGATCCCCTTGATCCGCTCGAGGGTCTGCCGCATGCCGCGCTCGTTCGTACGGCCCCGCAGCGGGCCCAGGATCGCCCAGTAGAGCTTGAGGAAGCCCTTCGGAGGCAGCTCGAACGACTCGGTGACCTCGGTACCGCCCTCGACCTCGCGGAGCTGGTAGCGCCAGTGGTTCAGGTCGGCGTCGTTCATTACCACGACGAACCCGAAGTCGCGCTCGGGCACGCACTCCGTGACGCGGCAGAGCGTCCAGTACACCGGGCCGATGCCGTTGCGCTTCACGTGTCCCTTGAAGTGCGCGCCGACCTCCGGCCCCGACGATCCACGCGTCCAGCGCGCCTCGAAGGTCTCGGGGCTGAACTCGCCGATGCGGGTCACGTCCGAGACCAGGTCCCAGACGACGCGCGGGCTGGCTGCGATCGTGACGGTGACGGATCCACGCATGCCCGGGAACCTAGCAGTGCACGCGCGTGCCGATCAGCGGGGACGCCAGCGCTTCCACAGGGCGACGACCTCGGCGCGCGGCTTGCCGTGCCACTCGAGCCAGACACGTGCCGTCATCTCGGACTCGCTCGCCGCGGTCACCTCGGCGAACAGGGACACCTCCTCCTGCAGCGGGGCCGGGCGCAGGTAGCGGACCTCGAGCCCCGCAGTCACGTACGGCAGGGCTGCGCCGGGTAGCGGGGGCCAGCCGCGGCTGAACGCCTCGTGGGTCACGGCCGCCGCGCTGTGGCAGTCCAGGACGGTGGCGATGATGCCGCCGTTGAGGTAGCCCAGTCCGTTGTCGTGCTCGGGCCAGGGCATGAAGCGCGCGGTCACCAGGCCGTCGTCGGCCGGGTAGCTGCGCAGCCGAAGGCCGTTCTCGTTGGCAGGTCCGCAGCCGAAGCACGGCAGGTCCGGGAAGTAGCGCTCCTGCAGGCTCTGTGTTCCGGGGCTCACGTCAGGCGCAGGACCGTCTCGATGATCTCCACGAGATCACGCATGCTGCCGCCCTTGACGACGTACCGGTCCGCTCCCGCGGCAAGGGCCTCCTGCTCGAGCGTGCCCTGGTTGAACCCGGACAGCACGATCACCCGCACGTCGGGCACGGCCTGCCGGATCAGGGGTAGCGCCTGCAGCCCGTCCATCCGCGGCATCGCCATGTCGAGCAGCACGAGGTGTGGCCGCAGCTCACGAGCCTGGTCGACGGCGTCCATCCCGTCCACGGCCTCGCCGACCACGTCGAGCTCGGAGTGCTGGGCGAGCTTCATCCGCAGGAGCATCCGGATGTCCTCCGCGTCGTCCACGATCAGCACCCGGTGGAGCTGATCGTCGACGTCGTCGCCGGGGCGCCGGGGCGAGGTCTCGTCCTTCGCCGTGGCGTGCTCGAGGTTGGCAGCAGAGCTCCGCACGAGGTCGCCGGGGTGCAGCTCGTCACCACTGGGCTCCAGGAGGTCGTCCATCATGTTCCGCGCAGCCGACAGCGTGCGCGCGATGTAGGAGCCGGCGCGGCCGGTGTCGCCCTGCTCCAGCGAGTACACCGCCGAGGTGAGCCCCTGGACGACGTTGTCGTTGATCTCCAGTGCCTGGCGGCGACGCTGGTGCGACTCGCCGAGCCGGGTGGCCATCGCCTCGCGCTCGAGCCGGGGCGTCGCGTCCTGGAGGAACACGGCGGTCCGGCCCTGGTGGCTGGACTCGGTGAGCTCGGCCGTGGTGACGTCCAGCACGAGCGGCTGTCCGTCGAAGGTCTTCGCGTCGACTCCCTGGCCGCCTGTCCAGGTCTCCGGCGGCAGGATCTCGTCGAGGGCGTGTCCGGCGGGGTCGGCGCCCAGCAGGGCTGCCGCCCGGCCGTTCGCCTGGAGGATCGTCGAGCGCGAGTCCAGCACCAGGATGGCGTCGGGCGAGGACTCGACGAGTCCGCGGAACCGCTCGGCGGCCCGCTCCGTCTCGTGCTCGGCCAGCACCCGCTCGGTGATGTCGATGCACGTGCCACGCATCCGCACCGGGACCCCGTCGGCGTCCATCAGGACCTCGCCGTTCGAGGAGAGGTACCGGACCTCGCCGTCGGGGCGGACGATCCTCTCGATCATCTGGTAGGGCTCGCCGGTGGCGTATGCCTGCTGGTGGATCGCCTGGATCCGCTCCCGGTCGTCGGGGTGGATGTTGCCCAGGAACCTCTCGTACGTCGCGTTGAAGCTCTGCGGCTCGTACCCGTAGATCCGGTAGAGCTGGTCGGACCACCGGTTGGTGTCGGTCGCGATGTGCCAGTCGTAGTCACCCATGCCGGCGAGGTGCTGGGCGCTGTCGACGCGCTGCGCCAGGTCGGTCAGGCGCTCCTCGGCGTCGAGCCGCGCGAGCGCCCCGTCGACGATCCCGACCGCGGCCTCCAGCACGCGACGGTCGTCGGTCGGCTCACCGGTCCACGCGAGGTACAGCGTGCCGGAGTGCCCGGGAAGCACCTGGGCGAGCGTCGTGCCGACGCCGACCGCGTCCCAGGCCTTCGGCACGTCGACCGTGGCCAGGCCGTTGCGCCCGTCGGGCAGCACGAGCCCGTCGATCGGGAGGCCCTGGCCGGCGAGCCCCGTCACGACGGGGCCGTCGGCCGACTGCGTCGCGACCAGCGCCGTCGTGGCCGCGGCTACCTCCAGGAGCGTGGGAAGCGCGGCCTCGATCAAGGCGCCCGGCCGGGTCGCGCTCGCGCCCAGCTGGGTCAGGACAACCAGGTGGCCTGGTTCTCGCACTGCCGCCATCCGCTGCCGCTCTCCCTTCTGCCCGGGCCACACGGTCGGCACGCCGACACGCCTGACCCACAGAACCTCCCCGCTCTCCTGCATCGTAGGCCCCACAGGGCCCGAGGGAGCCGGATTCGGCAGACCGTTCTCAGCGGTCCGTGCGGGCGCTGTCGGCGCCCCTCAGGAGCCGCTGTCGCGCCCCCAGCGGGCCAGCCAGTCGGAGGAGACGCGAGCCAGTGCCATCTGCCACAGCGGCCCGAAGCTGATCCGTCCGACCCCGGCGCGCCGGTACGTCGCCAGGTCGTCGACGTCGGGCCGGGCGATGGCGTTCACCGGCAGCGGGAGGGCTGCGGTCAGCCGAGCGAGGGTCGGCTCGTCGTGGAAGGCGACGGGGTAGAGGGAGTCCGCGCCGGCGTCGGCGCAGAGCCGCATCCGCTCGATGGCCAGGTCCACGCGCTCGTCGTCGGCGCCGAGCCTGTGCTTGAAGGCGTCGGTGCGCGCATTGATCACGACGTGCACCCCCTCGGCGTCGGCTGCCTGCCTGAGCCGGCCGACCAGCTCCGCATGCTCTGCCGCGGTCCGCAGCCGGCCACCTTCGCCGTGCACGGTGTCCTCGATGTTGAGGCCGACGGCTCCGCACGCGAGCAGGCCGCCGATCAGGGCGTCCGGCGCGAGCCCGTAGCCCGACTCGACGTCGACCGAGACGGGTACGTCGACCGCTCCGGTGATCTGGGCGACCCGGTCGGTGAGCTCGGTGAAGGCCATCTTCTCCCCGTCCTCCCGCCCGATGGATTCGGCGGCGGGATGGCTGCCGACGGTCAGCCCCTGGAAGCCGGCTGCGACCGCGACCCTGGCCGACCAGGCATCCCACACGGTCGGGAGCACGCCGGGATCTCCAGGGCGGTGCAGGGCGAGCAGCGCCTGCGCCCTGCCGGCGAGCGCGTCGGTCGTGCTCATGGCTGGAGGAGGACCTTGATCGCCGTGCGCTCGTCCATCGCCTTGTAGCCGGCGGAGACCTCCGACAGCGGGAGCACCGTGTCGAAGACGAGGCCCGGGTTCACTGCTCCGCTGGTGACCACGTCGAGGAGCTCGGGCAGGTAGCGGCGTACGGGTGCGACTCCCCCGGCAAGGCCCACGTTCTTGGAGAACATCCGGCTGACCGGCAGCTCCACGCCGTGCGGCACGCCCACGAAACCGACCATCGAGCCGGGCCGGGCGACCGCGAAAGCCTGCTGGATCGCGTCGTTGGTGCCGACGCACTCGAGCACGGCGTCTGCCCCCACTCCGCCGGTCAGGTCCTTGATCGCAGCGGCACCCTCCCTGCCGCGCTCCGCCACCACGTGGGTGGCACCGAACTCGCGGGCGATCGCCTGGCGTGGCTCATGGCGCGACATCGCGATCACCCGTTCGGCGCCCATCTGGGATGCGGCCAGCACGCCGCAGAGGCCCACCGCGCCGTCCCCGACCACCACGACGGTGTCGCCCTTCTTGACGCCGGCCGACACCGCGCAGTGCCACCCGGTCGGAAAGACGTCCGAGAGGGTGAGGAGCGAGGCGATCATCTCCGGGTCGGGCATCGACTCGGTCTTGACGAGGCTGCCCTCGGCCTGGGTCACCAGGCCGTACTCCCCCTGGCCCCCGGTGGTGAAGCCGCCGTTGCGGCACGCTGAATGAGCCCCGTTCTGGCAGTGCGGACAGGTGTTGTCGCAGGTGCAGAAGGGCACGATCACGAAGTCCCCGGGAGCGAACGACGTCACGTCGGAGCCGACCTCCTCGACCACGCCGACCATCTCGTGCCCGATCGTGTCGCCGGGGGTGATCGCGTTGGCTCCTCGATAGGGCCACAGGTCCGAGCCGCAGATGCAGCCTGCGGTGATCTTGATGACGGCGTCGGTCGAGGCCCTGACCTCGGGCTGCGGCCGGTCCTCGAGGCGGATGTCTCCGGGTCCATGGATCGTCGTCACGCGCATCCCCCGATCCTGCCAGCGGCGCGGTTGTTGGCCGCATCTCATATCTGAGATATCGTCAGGGCGTGACGGACTACCTCACCCAGATCGGCACCCTGATCCGCAGCGCCCGCCAGCACCGCGGGTGGACCCAGCAGCAGCTCGCCGACGTGCTGAACACCAGCCAGAGCGCGGTGAACCGGATCGAGCGGGGCCACCAGAACGTCTCGCTGGAGATGCTCGCCCGGATCGGCGAGGCGCTCGACGAGCCGCTGGTGAGCATCGGCGGTGGTCCGATGCACCTGCGGGTTTCCGGCCCGACGACGCTCTCGGGCAGCATCGACGTGAAGACCTCGAAGAACGCCGGCGTCGCACTGCTGTGCGCGTCGCTGCTCAACCGCGGCCGGACCACGCTCCGCCGGGTGGCTCGCATCGAGGAGGTCAACCGGCTCCTCGAGGTGCTCGACAGCATCGGGGTCAAGACGCGCTGGCTCAACTCCGACAACGACCTGGAGATCACGCCGCCGCCCAACCTCGACCTCGCCGGCATCAACGCCGACGCGGCCCGGCGTACCCGCTCGATCATCATGTTCCTCGGGCCGCTCCTGCACCGCAGCAGCACCTTCCAGCTCCCGTACGCCGGCGGCTGCGACCTGGGCACGCGCACGGTCGAGCCGCACCTGAGCGCTCTTCGTCCGTTCGGCCTCGAGGTCAAGGCCACCGAGGGCAGCTACCACGCCAGTGTCGTCGCGTCCGCTGCGCCGACCCGCCCGATCGTCCTGACCGAGCGCGGTGACACCGTCACCGAGAACGCCCTGATGGCGGCGGCGCTCCACGACGGCGTGACCGTGATCCGCAACGCGAGCCCCAACTACATGGTCCAGGACCTCTGCTTCTACCTCCAGGAGCTCGGGGTCGGCGTCGAGGGCATCGGGACCACGACGCTCACCGTCACCGGCAGGGCGCGGATCGAGGTCGACGTCGAGTACTTCCCCAGCGAGGACCCGATCGAGGCGATGTCACTGCTGGCCGCGGCGATCGTCACCGACTCGGAGATCACGATCTGCCGGGTCCCGATCGAGTTCCTGGAGATCGAGCTCGCGCTGCTGGAGGAGATGGGCCTGCGCTACGACCGCTCCGAGGAGTACGTCGCGGCGAACGGCCGCACCCGGCTGGTCGACCTGACCACGCGTCACTCCGTCCTGCAGGCGCCGCTGGACAAGATCCACCCGATGCCGTTCCCCGGGTTGAACATCGACAACCTGCCGTTCTTCGCGGTGATCGCCGCGGTCGCGACCGGCAAGACGATGCTGCACGACTGGGTCTACGAGAACCGCGCGATCTACCTGACCGAGCTCAACAAGCTGGGCGGCCGCGTGACGCTGCTGGACCCGCACCGGGTGATGATCGACGGGCCGACGCACTGGTCGGGAGCCGAGGTGGTCTGCCCGCCGGCGCTGCGTCCGGCGGTGGTGATCCTGCTCGCGATGCTCGCCTCGAAGGGCACCTCGGTGCTGCGCTCGGTCTACGTGATCAACCGGGGCTACGAGGACCTCGCCGAGCGGCTCAACCTGCTGGGCGCGCGCATCGAGACGTTCCGCGACCTCGGCTGACCTCCGGGTCTCGACGGGCTCGACCACCGGTTGTCGAGGCCCCGCCGGGTCTCGACTGGCTCGACCACCGGCTGAGTTCAGCCCCGGAAGAGGGTCTCCACGAAGGCCCGGCTCCGCGGCTGCGGGTCCGGCGGCGAGGCCATCTCGGGGGTGATCCGCGGCAGCGCGGCGGTGTTCGCCGACTGGTGGGCGTGCCAGTCGTTCTCGGCCTCGATGAGGCCCCCGAGAGCGGAGCTCTCCAGGAACACCGAGCCGCATCCGTCGCAACGGCGTACCGCGACGTGCCCGAACGCCCTGGGCACCATCGATCCGTCGCACTTGGGGCAGGTCAGCTCGTCCACGACACCGACCGTACCTCCGTTCCGGCGAGCCCGGGCGGACCTTGGCACGGGTCCTGTTGCCGTGTCGGCCACGGACCGACCCCCAGCGGTGAATACTGCCTTGCATGGGAGTGGAGGCTGCACGGCCGGTGACCGGTCATGCCTATCTGGACTCGGTCGTCGAACGACCGGGCTCGGTGATCGCCATGGCGCACCGTGGTGGAGCGCTGCACCCCGATCTCCTTGGCCTGGAGAACACGCTGTTCGCCTTCCGGCATGCTGCTGCTCTGGGATACCGCTACCTCGAGACCGACGTGCACGTGACCCGTGACGGACACCTGGTCGCGTTCCACGACCCGGTGCTGGACCGGATGACCGGGACGCCGGGCGAGGTCGGCGCGGTGCTGGCCGAGGAGCTCGCCCAGGTCAGGATCGCCGGGGAGCACGCGGTCCCGTCGATGGCCGAGCTGCTCGAGGAGCTCCCGGACTGCCGGTTCAACATCGACCTGAAGTCCCCCGGCTCGGTGGCGGCCCTGGTCGAGATCGTTGAGCGCACCGGCTGCCACGACCGGATCTGCGTCGGCTCGTTCTCGTTCCGCCACCTCCAGGAGTTCCGGCGGCTCACCGCCGGACGCGTGGCGACCGGCGCCACCCCGCGCGAGGTGGCCGTGTTCCTCGCGACGTCGTGGCGGCGCACGCCTCGCGCGGTCGGCCATGAGCGGTTCGGGGTGCTCCAGGTGCCGCGGCGTCGCGGTCGGGTGCCGCTGGTCACGGCCGCGCTCGTACGCCGCGCGCACGCGGCCGGTGTCCAGGTGCACGTCTGGACCGTCGACGAGCCGGCCGAGATGGAGGAGCTGCTCGACCTCGGCGTCGACGGCCTGATCAGCGACCGCACCGATCTCCTCAAGGACGTCCTGGTCGCCCGTGGGATCTGGTGGGAGGGATGACGCCATGACGATCCCCGACCCGGCCATCGCCGACCTCGCGCCGCTGGACCGGCTGCGCCAGCAGAACGCGTGGAACTGGTACGACTGGGCGAACTCGGCGTTCTTCACCACGGTGCTCTCGGTGATGTTCGCGCCGTACATGATCACGGTCGCCGGCAAGGCCGCCGGCTGCGTGGACGCGGACGAGAGCTGCAAGAAGACCGTCGACCTGCTCGGTCTCCATGTCGCGGCCGGCTCGCTGCCCAGCTACCTCACCAGCTTCGCCACGATCGCGAGCGCCTTCCTGCTGCCGGTCGTCGGCGCCTTCGTGGACCGTTCGCCGCGCAAGAAGCTGCACATGGCGGCGTACGCCTGGGCCGGCTCCGCGTTCGGAGCGCTGCTGTTCTTCCTCCACGGCGACCACTGGCAGCTCGGGGCGTTCGCCGTGGTGGTGGCCAGCATGCTCGGCGGCTGCTCGCTGGTCAGCTACTCCGCGATCCTCGTCGACATCTCCACCGAGGAGGAGCGGGACCGCGCTTCCTCGCGCGGCTGGGCCTGGGGCTACCTCGGCGGCGGGGTCCTGCTCGCCGTCAACCTGGTGATGTTCCTGGCGCACGACACCTTCGGCCTCACCGAGGCGATGTCGGTCAGGCTCTCGCTGCTGTCGGCGGCACTGTGGTGGGCGGCGTTCACGATCATCCCGTTCGTCCGGCTGCGCGACTACGCACCGCGCAACGTGGTGGCCGAGACGGGCGGACTGCTGCAGCGCAGCTTCGGCCAGCTGTTCACGACGCTGCGGGGACTGCCGCAGTACCCGATGACGATGACGTTCCTGATCGCCTACCTGTTCTACAACGACGGCATCCAGACCGTCATCTACACGGCGTCGACGTACGGCGAGAAGCAGCTGGGCTTCGGCACCTCGGTGCTGATCGCGACCATCCTGCTCATCCAGTTCGTCGCGTTCGGAGGAGCGCTCGCGTTCGGCCGCCTCGCCGAGCGCTACGGGTCGTACCGCTCGATCCTGTGGGGCACGTTCGCGTGGATGGGCATCGTGGTGGCGGCGATGCTGCTGCCACGGCACAACGTCGCCCTCTTCATGCTGGTGGCCGTCGGGATCGGCGTGGTCATGGGCGGCACCCAGGCGCTCTCCCGGTCGTTCTACAGCCTGCTGATCCCGCGGGGCCGCGAGGGCGAGTACTTCAGCCTCTACCAGGCCGCGGAGCGCGGTACCTCGTGGTTCGGGACCCTGACCTTCGGCCTGGTCTTCCAGCTCACCGGGTCCTACCGGCCGGCCGTGCTCGCCCTGATCGCGTTCTTCGTGCTCGGGGCGTTCTTCCTGCTCCGGGTCGATCCCGAGCGTGGCGTCGAGGAGGCGGGCAACCGGCCGCCCTCCGTGCTCTGAGGTCGTGCGTACGCCCCGCGGGGCCCTCGGGCCGCTGTCCGCGGGTGTGAGCCACGTCTCCCCGGGACCGGCGGGGAATCCTGCACGGGCCCCGTACGTTCTTCTCCACGACGGGGGTCACGTGGCCGATTGACGTCATGATCGTCTTGCCTGCGCGTCCCTGAGGTTGTACGCATGAAGGTGAGGCCACGACCTGGCCCACCAAGGACTGGAGGATGCCATGGGAGACCGAACGCTACGCGGAGCGCGTCTGGGCGGCCAGAGCTTCGAGGACGAGCGCGGCATCGAGTTCGCGGCCCGTCAGCAGGTCGGCTACAAGTGCACCCGGGGGCACACCTTCGAGATCACGATGTCGGTCGAGGCCGAGGTGCCGGCGACCTGGGAGTGCCCGCGATGCGGCGCCGAGGGCCTGAGCATCGACGGCATCCTGCCCGAGCAGAAGGTCGAGAAGCCCGCGCGCACGCACTGGGACATGCTGCTGGAGCGGCGCTCGATCAGCGAGCTGGAGGACATCCTCACCGAGCGGCTCGAGCTGCTGCGCGGCGGAGAGATCGGCCCCGCCCACCTCCACCGGCCGGCGGCTCGCTCCGGCAAGAAGAAGAAGGCATCCGCCTGATCCCGCTCCTACGGATCGACGACCTCGCCCCGGACCACGTCATCTGATGGTCCGGGGCGACGTACGTCCCGGACCACGACGGTCAGCCGACGCGAGACCACCGCGGTGAGCACCCGCCTGGCGAGCGGCCGGGTGAAGGGCAGGATCGCGACCAGGCCGACCGCGTCGGTCACGAACCCGGGGGTGATCATCAGCGTGCCGCCGAACACGATCAGCGCAGCGTCGGCGAGCTCCCGGGCCGGCATCCTGCCCTCGGTGAGCGCCGTCTGGAGCGCCCGCCAAGCACGCGTTCCCTCGCGCCTGAGCAGCCACGAACCGAAGATGCTGTCGGCGATCAGCAGCAGGACGGTCCACCACGCGCCGATCACCTGCCCGACCTGGATCAGCACGTAGATCTCGATGATCGGGACCAGCAGGAAGGCGATGAACACGAGCGCCCAGGGCGAGCGCCGGCGGCGGGTGCTCACTCCCCCACCTCGCCGTCGATCGACTCCCGCAGCAGGTCGGCGTGGCCGTTGTGGCGGGCGTACTCCTCGACCATGTGCAGCAGGATCCAGCGAAGGCTGAACTGTCCCGCGTCGTCGCCGCGGGAGTGCCTCACCGACAGCGTGTCCAGGCCGTCGCGGCCGAGTGCGGCCGCGATGTTGGCGTCCATTCGCGCGACCGTCTGCTCGTACGCCGGTATCAGCGCATCGGGCCCGTCCGTCGCACCGGTGCGCCACTCCCAGTCCGGGTCGGCCTTCCAGTCGACGGTGGCCCAGGGCTCCGAGTAGGGGACGCCGTCGAGCACCCGGGAGAACCAGTCCTCCTCGACCAACGTGAGGTGCTTGACCATGCCGCCGAGCGTCATCGTCGACGGCGCCAGCCTGCGGCCGAGCTGCTCGCGGTCGAGTCCGGCGACCTTCCCGCGGAACGTGTCGCGGTGGTAGTCGAGGAACGCCAGCAGCGTCTCGGCCTCGCCCCCGCGCAGCGGCGGGTCGACGCGGGCACCGTCGCGTTCGCTCATGGCCACACGCTAGCCCGGAGGGTCAACCGTGCCGAGTCCGGCCGAAGCGCTGCGACAGCCCCCAGCGCGTGATCCTGGCGAGTGACTCCCGCGCCACCTCCGGAGTCATCTTGGAGTCGCCGCGGACCCGTTCCACGAACTCGATCGGGACCTCGCGGACCCGCAGGCCTGCCTGCAGGGTGCGGTGGACGAGCTCGACCTGGAAGACGTAGCCCAGGGACTGGACCTCGGGGAGGTGGACGGCCTCGAGGGTCTCCCTGCGGAACACCCGGAAGCCGGCGGTGGCGTCACGGACGCCGATGCCGAGGAGCAGACGCGTGTACAGGTTGCCGCCACGGGACAGCGCGCGTCGGTGCCAGGGCCAGTTCACGACGCTTCCACCAGGCACCCAACGCGAGCCGATGACCAGATCGGCGTCGGCCGTGGCGTCCAGCAGGCGCGGGAGCTGCTCGGGCTGGTGCGAACCGTCCGCGTCCATCTCGCCGATGAGCTCGTAGCCGGCGTCGAGGGCCACCCGGAAGCCCTCGCCGTACGCCGCCCCGAGGCCCTGCTTCTCGGGCCGGTGGATGACCCGTACCTGCGGGTCAGCGGCCGCGAGCCTGTCGGCGAGGGCGCCGGTGCCGTCCGGTGAGCCGTCGTCGACGACGATCACGTCGACGTCCGGGGTGGTGCGCCGCAGCCGCTCGAGCACATCGCCGAGGTTGTCCACCTCGTTGTAGGTCGGGATGACCATCACGACCCGTGCCACTCCGACCTCCCACCGCTGTGCGTGCGCGCGAGCGCCAACCTAGCCCGTGGGTGGCTGACGCTCCTCGCGAGGGTGCGCGGCGAAAGACGGCGGCGGGGGGAGGAACGAGACCTTCGGACCGCTCGAGCGACGACTGGCTGCCACCGGACGAACGTTGTCTACTGGTGCCGCACTCCCCCCGTGTTCTCCCGTCAGGTCGACGCGCGCTCGACGCTGCCGTCGGGGTTCACCCGCACCGCGGCGGTCGGTGAGGTTCTACCCGTTATGTCGAGCCGTGTGGACGAGACGATCTGCCTGGAGGAACCAGCGCATACCAACGCAATGCGCGGCTCCTGTCAAGCACTCACTGACCTGCGGGGATTCGACGAAAGTGCTGGTCAGGGCCATGACGGTCCGGCGAACAACGGGTGAAAGAATTCTTGGGTCGCGCGGCGTGTCGCGGTCGACACGCCGCCGTGGTCCAGACCAGTCAGGCCGGCACGACGCAGGTGCCGGTGGCGGTCGTCGCGACGACGGGATCGGCCAGCATCCGGGCCGCGGACGCACCTCCGCCGGCGACGCCCCGGCCGACCACCGTCGCGGTGAACTCGATGACCCGGGACCGGTTGCCGACGGTGAGGAGGACGGCCGTCACCTCGAGGACGTCGCCGGCACGCACCGGGCTGAGGAACTGCACGTCGGAGTAGGACGCGAACAGGCCCTCGTCCTCGTCCGTCGTGATGCAGAGCTCGGTGGCGACGTCGCCGAACAGGCCCAGGGTGTACGCCCCGTCGACCAGGTTGCCCGCGTAGTGGGCGTGGGAGTACGGCACGTAGCGCCGGTGGGTGATGCGGAGCCCCGGGGCGCAGGCGGCGGTGCGGCTCATCGGGCGTCCTCCTTCTGGGTGACGAGGCGGTGAACGAGGTAGCTGGCCACCTCGCCCGGGGTCGCTCCTCGCGTGAAGATCCGGTCGACGCCCAGCTCGGCTGCCATCTTCTCGTCGAAGCGTGGCCCGCCGACCACCATCAGGGGACGACGCTCGGCCGGGAACGCCTCGCGGAACGCGGCGGACATCTCCCGGGTGTTGAGGAGGTGCGCCTCCCGCTGGGTGACCACCTGGGACACGAGGACGGCGTCGGCCCGCTCCTGGACCGCGCGCGCGACGAGGTCGGGCACCGAGACCTGGGCGCCGAGGTTGACCACCTTGATCTCGCGGTAGTACTCCAGCCCCTTCTCCCCGGCGAAGCCCTTGATGTTGAGGATCGCGTCGATGCCGACCGTGTGGGCGTCGGTGCCGATGCAGCCGCCCACGACGACCAGCCTGCGGCGCAGCGCGCGCTTGATCGCCGCGTTGGCCTCCTTGGGCGTCAGGAGCGGGTAGTCGCGCTCCACCACCTCGACGACCGACGGGTCGACGAGGTGGTGGACCCGGCCGTAGACGACGAAGAAGGTGAAGTCCGGGCCCATCGGCTTGGCATGCACGACCAGGGCCGGGTCGATGCCCATCTTGTTGGCGAGCTGTGCGGCTGCGCCCTCGGCGATCTTGGAGTGCGCCATCGGCAGGGTGAACGAGACCTGGACCATCCCGTCACCGGTCGTGTCGCCGTACGGACGCAGGAGCCGCTTCTCGCCGGTGCTCGTCGCCATCACGCGCCCTCCAGGATCTCGGTGGCCGGGTTGTAGTAGCCCGCCGCCTTCCGGGCAACGCCGTCGAGCCCCCGACCGGCATCCGCCGGACGCTTCATCAGTCCGAAGGTGCCGTCGGCGATCGCGTCCAGGAGCCCACGGTCGTGGTCGAGGATCTTCTCCAGGAGGTCGATGCTCTCGTTGAGGACCTGCTCGGCGCGCAGGTGGATGAAGCCTCCTGGCGCGGGCCTGAAGTCCTCGTGGAGGTTGCCGGCGGCGTTCATCACGTAGCGCACGTTCTGCAGGGCCAGGTCGCGGTCGGAGAGCCACGGCGTTACGACCGCCTCGGTCATCATCCCGACCAGCAGGATCCCCTGTCCGGTGAGCGCGCCGACGAGGTTGAAGAAGCCGTCGAGGAGGTAGCCACCGAAGATGTCGCCGGTCATGTGCCGCGTCGGCGGCATCCACTTCAGCGGGGCCCCGGGGAACAGCTCGCGGGCGAGCATCGCGTGGGCGAGCTCGATCCGGAACGAGTCGGGGATGTCGGGATCGATCTCGAAGGCATGCCCGAGGCCGAGCTGCCAGTCCTCGAGCCCTGCCTCCTTGGCGAAGTACTCGTTGAGCAGCTGGCTGGTGGTGACCGTGTGCGCCGCCTCGATGGCGTCGTCGGTGGTCAGGTAGTTGTCCTCGCCGGTGTTGATGATGATGCCGGCGCGGGCGTGCACCTGCCGGCTGAACCGCTGGTCGACGAAGGTGCGTACCGGGTTGATGTCGCGGAAGAGGATCCCGTACATCGAGTCGTTGAGCATCATGTCCAGCCGCTCGAGGCCCGCGAGGGTGGCGATCTCCGGCATGCACAGCCCGGAGGCGTAGTTGGTCAGCCGCACGTAGCGGCCGAGCTCGCGGCTGGTCTCGTCGAGGGCGGCACGCATCAGCCGGAAGTTCTCCTGGGTGGCGTAGGTGCCGGCGAAGCCCTCGCGCGTCGCGCCCTCCGGGACGTAGTCGAGCAGGGACTGTCCGGTGGACCGGATCACGGCAATGACGTCGGCACCCTCGCGGGCCGCG
Organism: Marmoricola sp. URHA0025 HA25; assembly: GCF_054059435.1. Taxonomy (NCBI): domain Bacteria; kingdom Bacillati; phylum Actinomycetota; class Actinomycetes; order Propionibacteriales; family Nocardioidaceae; genus Marmoricola; species Marmoricola sp. URHA0025 HA25. Next base: position 2,040,091 of record NZ_JBSSCD010000001.1, on the reverse strand, counting down.
GCCTGCGCCTGCGGGATGTCCTCGTGGATGTCGCCGGTCGCCACGATCAGGTAGATCCACGGGGTGCGCGGCGCGTCGCCGACCCTTTTGACCAGCCGCTCGCGCTCCCGCCTGCGGGCATCGATGCGGCGTACGCCGGCGCCCACCTGCTTGCGTGCCGCGGCCCCTGCGCGGATCGCGTCTCGTCCCTCCGGCAGCCGGAAGGTGATCGAGCCGGCGGCGGCCTTCTGGGCGAGCGTGGCCAGGTCCTCGGCCTCGCCGCGCACCAGCGCGTCCCAGACGGGCAGCGCCGTGCCGTGCTCGAGCCCGACGTCGGCGCGGACCACGTCGAGGAGGCGGTTGACCCAGGGCGTCCCCTCGGAGTCGGCACCGGCGAGCCCCGCCATCCGCAGCGTCGCACGCTCGACCGAGACGGTCGTGTGCTGTTGAGCGAGCTTCACGATCGGCCTGCCGACCTTGCGGGCGAGGCTCCGCGCCCGACGTACGTCGGAGGCGGCCAGGCCGAGCCGCCCGGTCATCCCAGCCGCCTCTCGAAGAGGGCCCGGACACCGGCTTCGGAGCGGAGCAGGTCGAGTGCGTAGTCGGCGTGCCCGGGCACGTAGCCGTTGCCGATCAGCATGGTGAGGTCGGCGGCGAGCCCCTCGGCGCCGAGCGCCGCCGCACTGAAGGAGGTCGCCATCGAGAAGAAGACGACGGTCCCGGCGGGCGCCGTCGTCAGGATGGCCCCGGCCTCGCAGCCGGGGACGTCGACGCAGACCACCGTCACGTCCGCGGGTGCGCCGGTGGCGAGCACCCCGTCGCGCAGCGCGATCGGGTTGCGCGCATCGGCGACCACCACGTCGTCGGCGAGGCCGGACGCACGCAGCAGCTCGGCCTCGTGCTCATGGGGCACGACACCGATGGTCCGCTGCGCACCCGCGCGGCGGGCCGCGGCGAGGCTGAGCGCGCCGGACTTGCCGGCTCCCCCGATGACCACCACGACTGGTTGCTCGTAGGTCGTCACCACCCGATGCGTGAGAGCCGGAGCCCCGCACACGTCCATCACCGCGAGCCCGAGGTCGGCCGGTAGGTCGTCGGGCAGCCCGGCGGCGATGCTGCGTCCGAAGAGGATCGCGTAGCCGGTCGCGGGCACCTGCTCCGAACGACCGTCCCAGTCCGCGAGGTCGTCCTCGATGACGAGCGGGGTGAGCGTCAGCGAGACCAGGGTCGCCACCCGCTCCCCCTCGCGCAGGCCGAGCGTCGACTCGGGCCCGACCTCCTCCACGGTGCCGATCAGCATCCCGCCGGAGCCGGTGACGGGGTTCTGCATCTTGCCGCGCTCCCGGACGATCGCGAGCACCTCGCGGCGGACGGCGTCGCCGTCGCCGCCGTGCTTCTCGGCCAGCTGCCGGAACGACGCGGCATCGAGGTTGAGCCGCTCGACGCGCACCCGGACCTCGTCGGGCCACAGCTCGCGGCGCGTGTCCAGCCGCTCGGCTGCCTGTGGCAGCGCCCCGGCAGGGCTGAGGACGCGGTGGGTGCCCACCGGATCGGCTACGGTCTGCACGAGCGACACCGGGATCCTTTCCATGGATTGCCACGCGCGCAGGAGGATTTCCCGTGTCGAGGTGGCATTGCCGAATAGGTTCTCCTACTCTGGCACCACAGGCGCGGCTCACACAACCGGACGCGCGGCACGGCGACGCCGACCCACGGCGAGGAGAGGACTGGCGGATGAGCATCGAGACTGCGGTCGGACTCGAGACGGATCAGCCCTACCCCTACCGGCGCACCGAGCTGGTCGAGCCGGACTGGCGACGGTTCCCGGGCTGGCGCGAGGTCACCGAGACCGACTGGGCCAGCGCCCAGTGGCAGCGCGCGCACTGCGTGAAGAACGTCAAGCAGCTGCGTGAGCTGCTCGGCGACCTCGTCGACGACCGGTTCTACGCCGACCTCGAGCGCGACCAGGCGGAGCGCGCCACCATGTCGATGCTGGTGCCGCCCCAGATGCTCAACACGACGGTGCCGACCGCCCCGGTGGGAGGAGCCGGCTCCCTGACCGAGGCGTTCTACGCCGACCCGGTACGCCGGTACATGCTGCCGGTGCTCTCGGACCGGCGTACCGACTGGCCCTCGCACCCGCACGCGACCCGTGACTCGCTCCACGAGCACGACATGTGGGCAGCCGAGGGCCTGACCCACCGCTACCCCACGAAGGTGCTCGCCGAGCTGTTGCCCACCTGCCCGCAGTACTGCGGCCACTGCACCCGCATGGACCTCGTGGGCAACTCGACGCCGCAGATCGAGAAGCTGAAGTTCGAGCTCAAGCCGGTGGACCGGCTCGAGGCGATGCTGGACTACCTGCGGCGCACTCCGCAGGTGCGCGACGTGGTGGTGTCCGGCGGTGACGTGGCCAACATGCCGATCGCGCGCCTGGAGGACTTCCTGACCAGGCTGCTCGACATCGAGAACATCCGCGACATCCGGCTCGCGACGAAGGCGCTGATGGGTCTGCCCCAGCACTGGCTCCAGGACGACGTCCGGGCCGGCATCGGCCGGGTCGCGAGGCTGGCCCGGTCCCGTGGCGTGTCCCTGGCGATCCACACGCACGTCAACCACGCCAACTCGGTCACTCCCCTGGTCGCCCGGGCGACCGCGGCGATGTTCGAGGAGGGTGTGCGCGACGTCCGCAACCAGGGCGTCATCCTCAACGGCGTCAACGCCGACCCGCACGTGCTCCTCGACCTGTGCTTCCGGCTGCTCGACGGCGCCCAGATCATGCCGTACTACTTCTACATGTGCGACCTGATCCCGTACTCGGAGCACTGGCGGATCTCGGTCGCGGACGCCCAGCGCCTGCAGCACCAGATCATGGGCTACCTGCCCGGCTTCGCGACGCCGCGGATCGTCTGCGACGTGCCGTTCGTGGGCAAGCGGTGGGTCCACCAGATCTCGTCCTACGACACCGAGCGCGGGATCTCCTACTGGACGAAGAACTACCGCACCTCGATCGAGGCCGACGACGCCGAGGCCCTCTCGCGGGTCTACGAGTACTACGACCCGATCCACACGCTGCCCGAGGCCGGCCAGGACTGGTGGCGCCGGCACGGCTCCCTGGACGACGCCGCGCTCAAGGCCGCCGAGATGGCCGAGGCGTCGCGCCGGACGGCGGCACTCCAGGCCCACTGATCGGGGCGGTCCCGCCCTCCGGTGGTTGAGCCTGTCGAAACCTCCGCGCGTACCTCACCAGGTCTCGACTGATCGCTCGCTGGCGCTCGCTGCTCGACCACCCTGCGGTTGAGCCTGTCGAAACCCCGGTGGTTGAGCCTGTCGAAACCCCCGCGCGTACCTCACCAGGTCTCGACTGATCGCTCGCTGGCGCTCGCTGCTCGACCACCCTGCGGTTGAGCCTGTCGAACCCCGGTGGTTGAGCGTGTCGAAACCCCCGTGGTTGGGCTCGGACGCCTCAACCGGCGGTGTGCAGGTCGGTGAGCGTCTCCACGAGGCGCGCGATCGGGCTGGAGAGGCCCCAGCGCTCGGCGAGCTCCTTGAGCGCCTCGGGGTCCGCCGGGGTCCGGGGCAACCGGAGGTCGGGGCCACCGAGGTCGAGGTCGCGGGCGACGGCCACCACGGTGGGCGCGACCGCCAGGTAGTCGGTCGCGTCGATGATCTTGCGGCGCGGCCCGGGGGCCAGGTCCGCGGCCGGGTCGAGTGCCGCCTCCCGGAGCGCCGGCACCGAGCCGAAGCGGCCGAGCAGCGTGGCGGCGGTCTTCTCCCCCACGCCGGCCACTCCGGGAAGCCCGTCGGAGGTGTCGCCGCGGAGCGTGGCGAAGTCGGCGTACTGGTGGGCCTCCACGCCGTACTTCTCGCGTACGACCGCCTCGGTGATGCGTTCGTGCCGGCCGACACCGCGAGCCGTGTAGAGGACCTGCACCCCGGCGCTGTCGTCGACGAGCTGGAACAGGTCGCGGTCGCCGGTGACGATCTCGACCGGCATCCCGGCACCGGTCGCGAGCGTGCCGATGACGTCGTCGGCCTCGTACCCGTCGGCCCCGACGATCGCGATCCCGAAGGCCTTGAGGACCGAGACGATGACCGGGATCTGCGTCTCGAGCGGATCGGGCACCTGCTCGACGTCAGAGCCCCCCGGCACGACGTACTCGACCCGATGGGCCTTGTAGCTGGGGATCAGGTCCACCCGCCACTGCGGTCGCCAGTCGTTGTCCCAGCAGCAGGCCAGGTGGGTCGGCCGGTACTCCTCGGTGAGTCGGCTGATGAAGTCCAGCAGCCCGCGGACGGCGTTCACCGGCGTGCCGTCGGGTGCCGTGATCGTGTCGGGGACCCCGTAGTAGGCGCGGAAGTACAGCGATGCCGTGTCGAGGAGCATCAGTCGGTCCGAGGTCACGGGCCAAGGCTAGGGCCAACGACCGCCCGGTCAGTGGCTGAGGTAGGTCGCCGCCATGTCCAGGTCGCCGTGGCCGTCGGCCAGGGCACGCTCGAAGTGGCGGCGTGCGGCCGCTATGACCGCGAGGTCGACGCCGGCGCCGCGGCCTGCCTCCTCGATCAGCCGGGTGTCCTTGGCCGCACCCCAGAGCGGGAACTGGGCGTCGTAGTCCTCGTTGATCATCGCGGCACCCTTGAGCTGGACGTACGGCGAGTCGACCGCGCCGCCCTTCACCGCGTCGAGGAACTGCTGCGGGTCGAGGCCGAGTGCGCCGGCGAGCGCGAGCGACTCCGCGACTCCCTCGACGACCGTGAGGACCCACGCGTTGGCGACCAGCTTGAGCCGGGAGCCCTTGCCGGCCGGGCCGAGCCAGAGCGTCGTCGCCCCGATCGCGTCGAACACGGGCGTCGCCGCGTCGCGCGCCTCGTCGGGTCCGGACGCCAGGACCGTCAGCTGTCCTGCCTCGGCAGGGCCCTTGGTGCCCAGCACGGGCGCGTCGACGTACACCAGGCCGAGCTCGGCGGCGACCGCAGCCAGCCGGTCGTTGCCGTCCACGCCCACCGTCGACTGCTGCAGCCAGAGCGTGCCGGGCTCGGGAGCGGCACTGCGGATGACGTCCTCGACCACGGGTGCGTCCGGCAGGATCGTGATCACGACCGTGGCGCCCTGGACCGCAGTCTTGGGGTCGTCGGCGACCTCGGCGCCGAGCCCGGTCGCCTTCTCACGGGTGCGGTTCCAGACGGTGAGCGGGATGCCCGCCTTGACGATGTTGAGGGCCATGCCGCGGCCCATGATCCCGGTGCCGAGCAGTGCGACGGATGAGGTGGTCATGCCGTTCACGCTGCCCCTTCGTTCGATGCTTTTCAAACCTGCACCGGGAACGGCTCAGCTCTCGAGCGGCTCCAGCGCACCTTCCGAGCGGTCAGCGGGCTCGTCGGCGGGAAAGGTTCTCGGCGGCAGCCGTCGTTGACAGTAGGCTCAGCGCCGTGGAGAAGATCGACCGACAGATCCTGCGCCTGCTGGCCGGCGACGGGCGGATGTCCTACACCGATCTCGGCAAGGCCACCGGTCTGTCCACCTCGGCCGTCCACCAGCGGGTGAAGCGGCTCGAGGAGCGCGGCCTGATCACCGGGTACGGCGCCTCCATCGACCACGCGAAGGCCGGCCGCCCGCTGACCGCGTTCATCTCGATCACGCCCGTGGACGCCGCAGCTGCCGACGACTACCCCGAGCGCCTGTCGGGCATCGAGGAGATCGAGAGCTGCTGGTCGGTGGCCGGCGACGAGTCGTACATCCTCAAGGTGCGCGTCGCGGTCCCGGCCGACCTCGAGGAGCTGCTCGCCCGGATCCGTGCGGCCGCCAACGTCTCGACCCGCACGACCATCGTGCTCTCGACCGCGTTCGAGAACCGGCCCATCGACTGACGTCCTGCGCTGGATCAGCGCTCAGTCGGTCACCGAGGAGTAGGCCACGACGCCGCGCCGGATCCGGTCCACGGTCTCGCGTGCGGTCTCCCGCAGCTTTCCACCGGCCACGTCGCCGACCTGTCCGGCGAGGTCGAGCAGCTGCTTCATCCAGCGCACGAAGTCGCCGGCCGCCAGCTCGGTCGCCTCCAGCAGCTCGTCGAGGTCGTCGCCCTCGGCCCAGCGGAACGCCGCCCAGCAGAACCCGAAGTCGGGCTCGCGCAGCTGGTCGAGCTTGTGCTGCTTCTCGAGCTCGTCGAGGTCGGCCCACAGCGAGGTCATCTCCTTGAGCACGTCGCGCACCCGGCCACCCGGGATCCGCGGCGCGGCGGCATCGTCGGCCCGGCGGGACTCGAAGACCAGTGCGGAGAGCACCGCTGCGAGCTGGCTGGCATCCAGGTCGTCCCAGAGCCCCGTCCGAAGCGCCTCGGCGGTCACGAGGTCCATCTCGTTGTAGATCCGCATGAGGGCACGTCCCCGCGGCGTGACCGTGTCGCCGTCGAGGTAGTCCAGGGCGTCGAGGACCTCGCAGACCCGGTCGAACTGCCGCGCGATCGTGTTCGTGCGCTGCTCGATCCGCCGGCGCAGCGTGCGTGCATCCCGGTCGAGCTTGAACCAGCGCTCCGACCAGCGGGCGTGGTCCTCGCGGTCGGGGCAGCCGTGGCACGGGTGGGCGCGCAGCTCGCGCCGGAGCTGCTCGATCCGCTCGGAGCCCGGCACCCCCGGGGTGCCCGACCCGGCGCCTCGTCGCGGCGGCGGCGGGGTCAGCCCGTGGGTGCGCTCGCGCAGCATCGAGGCGAGGTCACGGCGCGACTGGGGGTTCCGCCCGTTGAAGCTCTTCGGGATCCGGATCCTGGTGAACGCGGACACCGGCGTCGGGAAGTCGACCATGCTGAGCCGGCGGGCCTGCCGGTCGGCGGTCAGCACGTAGGGGCGGGGACCGTCGCGGTCGGCCTGGTTGCCCGGGTCGATCACCACTGCCATGCCGGAGTAGCGACCTGAGGGCACCTCGATGACGTCTCCCGGCCGGAGCTGCTCGAGCGAGCCGATCACCTCCGCGCGCCGGTCGACTCGGCGGGCCTTCGCCAGGCCGGCCTCGGCGTCGCTCAGCGCGCGGCGCAGGCCGGCGTACTCCATGAAGTCGCCGCGGTCGCACGCTGCTGCCTCGGCGTACCCCGCGAGGGCGTCCTCGCTCTTGCGCAGCTGCCGGGCGAGGCCGACGACCGCCTTGTCGGCCTGGAACTGGGCGAACGAGGACTCCAGGAGCTGGCGGGCACGCTCGCGGCCGAACTCGTGGACCAGGTTCACCGCCATGTTGTACGTCGGCCGGAACGACGACTTCAGCGGGTAGGTGCGAGTCGACGCGAGCCCGGCGACCTGCTTCGGCTCGAGACCGGGCTGCCAGAGCACGACCCCGTGTCCCTCGACGTCGATGCCGCGGCGTCCGGCTCGCCCGGTCAGCTGGGTGTATTCCCCCGGCGTGATGTCGGCGTGGGTCTCGCCGTTCCACTTCGTGAGCTTCTCGATCACCACTGACCGGGCGGGCATGTTGATGCCGAGGGCGAGCGTCTCGGTGGCGAAGACGACCCGGCACAGGCCGCGCAGGAACAGCTCCTCGACGCACTCCTTGAACGTGGGCAGCATGCCGGCGTGGTGGGCGGCGATGCCGCGGGTGAGCCCGTCGAGGAACTCGTGGTAGCCCAGGACGTGCAGGTCCTCGTCGGGAAGGTTGGAGCAGCGCTCCTGGACGAAGGCGAAGATCTCGTCGCGCTCCTCCGGCGTGGTCAGCCGGAGGTTCGCGTTGAGGCACTGCTGCACCGCGGCGTCGCAGCCGACCCGGCTGAAGACGAACACGATCGCGGGCAGCATCCCGGCGGCGTCCAGGCGCTCGACCACCTCCGCGCGGCTCGGGATCCACACGCGGCGCCCGTTGCCGACGTTGCGCCGGTGCTTGGAGGTGCCCTTCGCGTTGCGGTCGCGCGGCGAGCGTCGGTCACGCACCCGGGAGCTCGCGAAGTCGTCGCGGGCCACCCTCATCAGCTCGGGATTGACCTTCTCCTCCCCCGGCGCAGCCGGTCCGGCCGCGAAGAGGTCGTACATCCTCCTGCCCACCAGGACGTGCTGGAAGAGCGGCACCGGGCGGCGCTCCTCGACGATCGTCACGGTCTCGCCACGGACGGTGCCCAGCCACTCGCCGAACTCCTCGGCGTTGCTCACGGTCGCGGACAGGGACACCAGCGCCACCGATTCGGGCAGGTGGATGATCACCTCCTCCCAGACCGCGCCCCGGGAGCGGTCGGCGAGGTAGTGCACCTCGTCCATCACGACGTAGCCCAGACCGGAGAGGGTCCGCGAGCCGGCGTACAGCATGTTGCGGAGCACCTCGGTGGTCATCACGACGACCGGTGCCTCGCCGTTGATGGTGTTGTCCCCGGTGAGCAGGCCGACGTTGTCCGGGCCGTGGCGGGCCACGAGGTCGTTGTACTTCTGGTTCGAGAGTGCCTTGATCGGCGTCGTGTAGAACGCCTTCCTCCCGGTCGCGAGGGCCAGGTGCACGGCGAACTCGCCGACGACCGTCTTCCCGGACCCGGTCGGCGCCGCGACCAGCACCGAGTGGCCGTCCTCGAGCGCGCGGCAGGCGCGCACCTGGAAGTCGTCGAGCCCGAACTCGTAGTGCGAGCCGAACTCGGCGAGCGCAGGATGCTGCCGACTGCGTTGGTACCGGGCGTACTGCTCGGCGGGCCCGGGTGTCGAGGCGCTCACGGCACCAGCACGCGCAAGGCGAGAGGGACGACCTCGACGGTCAGGGGAAGTGCGCCGATCCGCTCACCGTCGGCGTACGCGACCACCCCGGGGGCAGCGACCGTCACCGTGCGCGCCGGGTAGTGCCGGTACTCCGGGTGATGGACGTGGGTGCCCTTGAAGAGCTTCGGGTACGTGCGGACGAGCCCAGTCTTGCTCATCGGCAGGATGGCGACGACGTCGAGGAGCCCGTCGTCGAGGAGCGCTCCCTCGGTGATCCGGAGGCCTCCGCCGAACGACGGGCCGTTGCCGACGGCGACCATCATCGCGTCGAAGCGATGCTCCACGCCGTCGAGCTCGAGCACGTACGGGATCGGCTCGAAGGTCCGCAGCTCCGCGAGGGTGGCGAGGTTGTAGCGCATCTGCCCGCGCGGCCAGGTCATCTGGTTGGCGCGCTCGTTGACCTTGGCGTCGAAGCCGGCGGCGAGCACCGTGACGAAGTACTTCGCGCCTACCCGGGCCAGGTCGATGGTGCGCTCCCGGCCACCGATCAGGATGTCGGTCGCGGCCAGCGCATCCTTGCGGGGAAGGTCGAGGTAGCGGGCCACGTCGTTGCCGGTACCCGCGGGAACCAGGCCCAGTCGGGTCTGCGAGCCGGCCAGCGCCTGGACGGCGAGGTGCACCATCCCGTCGCCGCCCACCACGGCGAGCGTCTCGACTCCGTCTGCGACTGCCGTGCGCGCGAGGTCGAGCGCCTCGTCGGCGTCGCGCCCGGTCAGCTCGCGGACGGCGAGCCCGGCGTCGCGCAGGCGGGCGGCGACCGTGCCGCTCACCCGCCCCCCTCGCCCCTTCCCGGAGGTCGGGTTCGTGAGGAGGGCGATCTGCTCGGGCACGTCGCGAGCCTAGACGAACGGGTGCTCGACGGGCGGTCAGCCCGCCGTGTGCGTGGGAGGAAGCGTGGAGGTCTCGTCGTCGGCCCACTCCTCGCCCGACGTACGGCCTCGTCGCCTGTCGACGAGCCGGGCGATGATCTCGGAGAGCAGGAAGAGCGCCAGCATCGGGATCGCCAGCAGCAGCATCGAGATCGGGTCGGTCGACGGCGTCGCGACCGCCGCGAACACGAAGGTGCCCAGGATGATCCACGGGCGGTAGCGCCCCAGCGCCTTGCCCGACACGATCCCGGCGAGGTTCAGGAGCACGACGAAGAACGGGATCTCCAGGGAGATGCCGAAGACGAGGAGCATCCGCACCATGAACGAGAAGAAGTCGTTGAAGTCGTTCAGGTTCGTCATGTCGGCCGGCGTGAAGGAGATCAGCACCTGCAGGCCCTTGGGCAGCACGTAGTAGCCGAGTGCGACCCCGGCCGCGAACAGCGGGCCGGCGATCGCGACGAACAGCACCGTCCAGCGCCGCTCGTTGCGGTGGAGGCCCGGGAGCACGAACGCCCAGATCTGGTACAGCCAGACGGGGCTGCTGAGGATCACCCCGCTCAGGGCGCACAGCTTCAGCTGGATCATCAGACCGCCGCCGACGCCCGACACGTAGATGACCGTGTGCGTGCTCGAGGGGAGCTTGTCGCGGGCGTCGTTGAAGGGTCCGGTGACCAGGTCGAGCAGCTGGTTGTAGATGAAGAAGCTGGCGACGGTCGCGACGACGAGCGCGAGCACCGACTTCATCAGCCGGGCACGCAGCTCCCGGAAGTGGTCGGCGAGGGACATCTTCCCGCCCTCGCCCACGGGGCCGTTCGGCCTGACCCGGAACAGGTCCAGGACGCCGGTGAGCGCCACCGGGTATCAGTCAGTCGGGTTCGGGCGCTCAGACTCGTCGCGACGCTCGATCTCGAGCTGCTCGGGAGTCTTCGTCTCGTCCGACATCAGGCCCTTGGTCTCGGCCTTGAAGATCCGCAGGGCGCGGCCACTGTTGCGCGCGAGATCGGGGAGCTTGGAGGCGCCGAAGAGGAGCACCACCACCGCGAGGATGATCAGCAGCTCGGGGGTGCCGAGACCGGCGATGAGGGGGATGGTCATGGAGTCCTCTTCATTGACGAGTGGTGCAACGTGCTCATGCTACGCCGTGGCCCCGTGCAAACGGAGCGCATCACGCGCCACGGTCGCCACGCGATCGCGCAGCGAGGCGGGCTCCAGAACCGTCAGACCCGGCCCGAAGCGCAGCGCCAGGCGCAGCAGCCAGCGTTCGTCGCTCACCGCGAGGGTGGCCTCGAGGCAACCGTCCGCCGCCTCGCGCGTGCTGGTCACCGGGTAGTACTCGGCGAACCACCGCATCTGGGGGCCCAGCCGGACACTGGCCTGCAGGTCGCCCGGGCCCGCGGCGAAGAGCCCTTCGGACAGGTCGCGCGGCTCGAGGTCGTGTGCGACACGTCGTGAGTCGAGGATCTCCAGCGCGGTGATCCGGTCGATCCGGAACAGCCGGCGGTCCTCGGCGAGGTGGCACCAGGCGTCCAGGTAGGTGCGGCCCTGGCTGCGCGTGACCGCGATCGGGTCGACGACGCGCTGGGTGGTCTCGTCACGGGTCGGCACGTAGTAGTCGAGCCGGGCCTGGCGGTTGTCGGCGATCGCGCCGGCGAGCGCCTTGCTCGCGCCCTCGACAGCGGGCCGCTGCGGCGGCAGGTGTACGTCGACCAGGGGCGTCGAGCCCTCCGCGGCCGCGTCCTCGAGCTTCGCGAGGGTGCGCTCGACCACCTCGCGCGACCCCGACGGGCTCGCGTCCAGGAGGGCGTGCAGCGCCACGATCAGCGCCGAGGCCTCGTTGCTGCCCAGGCGCAGGGGCCGGGCGAGGAAGTCGGCGTTGTCCACGCTGACCAGCCCGTCGGGGTCGTCCTCGAGCGCCTCGACGTTGATGTCGATGAGCTCACCGGGACCGTAGCCCGGCAGGCCGCACATGTAGAGCACGCGCAGGTCCTTGAGCATCTGGGTCGGCGTCACGCCGAAGTCCGAGGCGACCTCCTTGAGCGGTACCTCGCCACGGGTCTGGAGATACGGCGCCAGCGCGAGCAGGCGGGTGACCTGCTCCTTGGACCCACCACTCATGCCGTCGTCCCGCTCAGCAGGGCGAGCCGTTCGGTGACCAGCTCCCGCAGCGCAGGAGGTTCGACCGCCACGACGTCACCCAGGTGGGCCAGCACGTCCTCGGCGAGGTCCTCGAGCGAGTACGTCGTGACCGTCAACCGGTCCCACGGGCTGTCCTCGTCGGGCCCGTCGACGGACTCCTCCAGCTGCCGTGCCTGCCGGCGCAGCAGCGCGGCGCTGCCCTTGCGGGCCAGGACCGTCGCGCTCACCGGCGGCCGTCGCGGCTCCAGGCTCGCGGTCAGCGCGCGGACATCGGTCCCGGCGGGCACCTCGAAGGACCCGGCCTCTCCGTCGGGGGCGACCTCGCCGACGATCCGGCTCAGCCGGAACATCCGCGGCTCGCCGCGGTCACGATCGTGGCCGACGACGTACCAGCGCTCGCGCGAGGTCACCACACCCCAGGGGGCGAGGTGTCGCTCGACCACTTCGGTGGCTCCCGCGCGTCGGTAGCCGAAGCGCACCGGAGTCCGGCTGATCGTCATCTCCCACATGTCGTTGAAGGCAGGCTCGTCGGCCACGACGCGCGGCTGCAGGGCGTCGAGGGCATCACGATCGACGTCGAGGCCCGCGGCCTTGAGCTTGACCAGGGCCGAGGAGGTGGCGGACGCGAGGCCCGCGTGCTGCCACACCCGGGCTGCGAGGCCGAGCACCGCGGCCTCGTCGGGCCTGAAGTCGATGTCCGGCAGCTCGAACGCGTCCCGCTTGATCCGGTAGCCCTGCTCGTCCTCGAAGAACTTGTCGACGTGGCCGAGCTCGATCGGGATCCCCAGGGCGCGGAGCTCCTCCTTGTCGCGCTCGAACATCTTCTCGAAGGCCTCGTCGTTGTCCTTGTCGTAGCCCTCGATGACCTCGCGGATGCGCTCCTTGGTCACGTACGTGCGCGCGACCAGGAGCATGATCACGAGGTTCAGCAGGCGCTCGGACTTCCAGGCGGTCACGGAGCGAGTCTCACATGCCCTCGATGAGGCGCTCCACCCGCTCGTCGTGGGAGCGGAACGGATCCTTGCAGAGCACGGTTCGCTGGGCCTGGTCGTTGAGCTTGAGGTGCACCCAGTCGACCGTGAAGTCACGGCGGCGCTCCTGGGCCCGCTTGATGAAGTTGCCCCGCAGCCGGGCGCGGGTCGTCTGCGGCGGGATCGACTTGGCGGCGAAGATCGCGAGGTCGTTGGTGACCCGCGCGACGGCTCCGCGCTTCTCGAGCAGGTAGTACAGGCCGCGGCCGCGGTGGATGTCGTGGTAGGCCAGGTCGAGCTGGGCGACCCTCGGGTGGCCCAGGGAGAGGTCGTGCTGGGCGCGGTAGCGCTCGATCAGCTTCCACTTGATCACCCAGTCGATCTCGCGCTCGACCAGCGAGAAGTCCTCGGACTCGACCGCCTTGAGGCCGCGCTCCCACAGGTCCAGCGAGCGCTCGATCACCGGCGTGTGCAGCCCGCGACTGTCGACGAAGTCGCGGCACCGGCTGAGGTACTCGCCCTGGATGTCGAGCACGCTCGCCTCGCGGCCGTTGGCGAGCCGCACCTTGCGGCGCCCGGTCATGTCGTGCGCGATCTCGCGGATCGCCCGGATCGGGTTCTCCATCGTGAGGTCGCGCATCACCACGCCCTCCTCGATCATCTGCAGCACCAGGTCGCAGGTGGCGACCTTGAGCATGGTCGTCGTCTCGCTCATGTTCGAGTCGCCGACGATCACGTGCAGGCGGCGGAAGCGCTCGGCGTCGGCGTGCGGCTCGTCGCGGGTGTTGATGATCGGGCGGGACCGCGTCGTCGCGCTCGAGACGCCTTCCCAGATGTGCTCGGCCCGCTGGCTCAGGGAGTACGACGCACCGCGCGGCGTCTGGATCACCTTGCCGGCTCCGCAGATGACCTGGCGGGTGACCAGGAAGGGGATCAGCACGTCGGCCAGCTTGCTGAACTCACCGTTGCGGCTGACCAGGTAGTTCTCGTGGCACCCGTAGGAGTTGCCGGCCGAGTCGGTGTTGTTCTTGAACAGGTAGACGTCGCCGGAGATGCCCTCGTCGTGGAGTCGGCGCTCGGCGTCGATCAGCAGTCCCTCGAGGATCCGCTCCCCCGCCTTGTCATGCGCGACGAGGTCGACGATGTCGTCGCACTCCGGCGTGGCGTACTCCGGGTGGCTGCCGACGTCCAGGTAGAGCCGGGCGCCGTTGCGCAGGAAGACGTTGCTGCTGCGCCCCCAGCTGACGACCTTGCGGAACAGGTAGCGGGCGACCTCGTCGGGCGAGAGCCGGCGCTGTCCCTTGAACGTGCACGTGACGCCGTACTCGTTCTCGATCCCGAAGATCCGGCGGTCCACGTCTCCACCCTATGTCGCGCTGAGGATCCCGGAGAGCGAATCGCCGTCCAGTCGGCGGAACTTGCGCTGCTGGGGCCGGGTGCGGTCCAGCCAGGCGACCTCCAGCTCGTCGACCGGGATGGTGCGGTCGCCGCCCTCGGTGTGACCGAGGGCCTTGACGGCGAGCCGGATCGCCTCCTCCAGCGTGAGGCTCGGGCTGAAGTGCTCCTTGAGGTACGTCGCGACCGACTCGGCGTCCCCGCCCATGGCCGCGTAGTCGTGCTCGTCGGCGACCTGGCCGTCGTAGGTCAGCCGGTAGATCTGGTCGTCCTCGGCGGTGTCGCCGACCTCGGCGACGAAGATCTCGACCTCGTAGGGCTTCTCGCCGCCGGAGGAGAAGATCGTGCCGAGCGTCTGGGCGTAGGCGTTGGCCAGTCCGCGGCCGGTGACGTCGCGCCGGTCGTAGGAGTAGCCGCGAAGGTCGGCGAGCCGCACACCGGCGATCCGGAGGTTCTCGAACTCGTTGTAGCGGCCGACCGCAGCGAAGGCGATCCGGTCGTAGATCTCACTGACCTTGTGCAGCGCCTGCGAGGCGTTCTCCGAGACGAACAGGATCCCGTCGGCGTACTGGACGATCGCGACCGAGCGTCCGCGCGCGATGCCCTTGCGCGCGAAGTCGGCCCGGTCCTTCATCAGCTGCTCGGGCGACACATAGAACGGCATGCTCATGAGCGGGCTCCGCCCGCACATGAGCATGCCAAGGCATGGCTGTGTTGAATTGCTGAGCGGGCTCCGCCCGCACATGCGCATGCCAGGGCATGGCTGTGTTGAATTGCTCGCTCGCTTCGCTCGCTCACGGGGCGCGGCCTCGCTTCGTTCGACATGGGTGGGGCGTCTTCAGTTACGTCAGGGCCGCGGCCGGGCCGTCGGGGCGCTGCATCCGGGCGCCGATCACGCGGTCGGCGACCGCCGCGACGTCGGTGTCGGCCATCCGGCGGTGGCCCTGGCGGGTCACCACGCTCACGACCGGGAAGATCCGCCGGGCGATGTCCGGTCCGCCGGTGGCCGAGTCGTCGTCGGCGGCGTCGTACAGAGCCTGGAGCGCCGCGGTGACGCACTCCTCCTCGGACAGGTCGTCGCGGTAGAGCTTCTTGAGCGCACCCTTGGCGAACATCGAGCCGGATCCCACGGAGTGGAACGCGGTCTCCTCGTAGCGGCCGCCGGTCACGTCGTAGCTGAAGATGCGGCCCTGGTCGCTGCGCAGGTCGAAGCCGGCGAAGAGCGGGACGACCGCGAGGCCCTGCATCGCGAGTCCGAGGTTGTTGCGGATCAGTGCCGAGAGCCGGTTGGCCTTGCCGTCCAGCGACAGCGTCGAGCCCTCGATCTTCTCGTAGTGCTCGAGCTCGGTCTGGAACAGGCGGACCATCTCGACGGCGAGACCGGCGCTGCCGGCGATGCCGACGCAGGAGTACTCGTCGGCGGGGAAGACCTTCTCGATGTCGCGCTGGGCGATGATGTTGCCCATCGTGGCGCGGCGGTCGCCGGCCATGACGACGCCGCCCGGGAAGGTCGCGGCCACGATGGTCGTGCCGTGCGGCGCGAGCTCCGCGGCCGTGCCCTGGGGAAGGGTCCGACGGGCCGGCAGCAGCTCGGGCGACACCTCGCCCAGGAAGTCAGCGAACGAGGCGCTGCCGGGCGCGAGGAACGCGTCCGGCAGCCGGGCGTCACGCGCCGGTCCTCCGGCCATCCTCACTGGCCACCCTTCTGGATGAACGACTTCACGAAGTCCTCGGCGTTGGTCTCGAGCACGTCGTCGATCTCGTCGAGGATCGCGTCGATGTCCTCGTCGAGCTGCTCCTTGCGCTCGGCAACGGCGTCGGTCGACGCGGTGGCGTCCTCGGCCTGCTCGTCGGCCTCCGAGGACTTGCGCGGCTGCTTGTGCTCCTGCGCCATCGGCCTCTCCTTCCACACTGCCCCGCCAAGAGGCGGGGATACAGCGACCCTATCGAGTCAGGGCTGAGAACAAGGCCAGAGCGGTGTCACTGTTGTCGATCAATTCGCCCACGTGCGCCTTCGTGCCGCGGCGCGGGTCGATCGTCGGCACCCGCTGGAGCGAGTCGTGGCCCGGCAGGTCGAAGATCACCGAGTCCCACGAGGCGGCGGCGATGCTGTCGGGGTACTTGTCGAGGCATCGTCCGCGGAAGTACGCCCGGGTGTCGTCGGGAGGCTCGTGCATGGCCGAGGTCACCGCGGCGTCGTCGAGCAGTCGCTCCATGCGGCCGAGGCGGACCAGCCGGTGGTACAGCCCCTTGTCGGGCCGGATGTCGGCGTACTGGAGGTCGATCAGGTGCAGCTTGGCGTCGTCCCACTCGAGGCCGTCGCGGTCGCGGTAGGACTGCAGCAGCTTGAGCTTCGCCACCCAGTCGAGCTCCTGGGCGCACTCCATCGGGTCGCGCTCCAGCCGGTTGAGCACCGACTCCCACCGGTCCAACACGTCCTGGGTCTGGTCGTCGAGGTCGTCGCCGTAGCGCTGGTCGACGTACTTCTTGGCCAGGTTGAAGTACTCCCACTGGAGCTCGACGGCCGTCAGGGTCTGTCCGTCCGGCCGTTCGAGCAGATGGGTGAGCGTCGGGTCGTGGGAGACCGCGCGCAAGGACGCCACCGGCCGCGCCACGGAGAGGTCGGTCTGGATGAACCGGTCCTCGATCATCTCCAGGACGATGGCGGTGGTGCCGGCCTTGAGGTAGCAGGAGACCTCGGAGAGGTTCGCGTCGCCGATGATCACGTGCAGCCGGCGGTACTTCTCCGGATCGGCGTGCGGCTCGTCGCGGGTGTTGATGATCGGTCGCTTGAGGGTCGTCTCGAGGCCGACCTCGACCTCGAAGTAGTCCGCGCGCTGGGAGATCTGGAACCCGTGCTCGCGACCGTCCTGGCCGATACCGACCCGGCCGGCGCCGCAGACCACCTGGCGCGAGACGAAGAACGGCGTCAGGTGGCGGACGATCTCGCCGAACGGCGTCGAACGGTTCATCAGGTAGTTCTCGTGGGCGCCGTACGACGCACCCTTGTTGTCGGTGTTGTTCTTGTACAGCACGATGTCCGGCTCGCCGGCGACCGAGGCGAACCGGCACGCGTCCAGGGCGACCTGCTCCCCTGCCTTGTCCCAGCGGACCACGTCGAGCGGGTTGGTGCACTCGGGCGTGGAGTACTCCGGGTGCGCGTGGTCGACGTAGAGACGGGCGCCGTTGGTGAGGATCACGTTGGCCAGGCCCATGTCCTCGTCGGTGAGCTGGCTGGCGTCGGCGACCTCGCGGCTCATGTCGAACCCGCGCGCGTCGCGCAGCGGCGACTCCTCCTCGAAGTCCCAGCGCGCCCGGCGCACGTGGAGTGCCGCGCTGGCGTAGGCATTGACCAGCCGGGTGCTCGCGACCATCGGATTGGCATGGGGCTGTCCCTGGACGGAGATCCCGAACTCCGTCTCGGTGCCCATGATCCGGCGAACGCTCATGTGTCGAGCGTACGGCGAACCGCAATCGCCCGGCCGACCCCCCGCCGCCGACGAGACCCGTGAGCACTGCATCGGCGCAGGCGCGCAGACAGGGCCGATCCGCCCGATCTGCGCACCCTGGCGTGTTATCGTCCTGTCGCTTTCTGGGACGGAAGTTCCAGGTGTTCAGTTCCAAGGGGGACCACTTGCTCCGCACGCACAAGGCCCGGCCCTTCGGCGGCGCGTCGGTCCCGTTGATGGTCGTCGTGATGGCCCTGGTGACGGGCCTGCTGGCGGCGTCCGCCCAGGCCGACGACGCGGGCACGCCGGCCGAGCCCGCCCAGTCGGGTGCAGCCCAGCCGTCGACGGGTGCGACGTCGCTGCTCGCGGTGCTCGGCGGGCCACCTGCGGTCCAGAACGACTCGCTCGTGCTCAAGCGGGGCCTGACCGACTCCTTGAGCCTCGGGGCCAACGACGACTGCCACGGCCAGGGATGCGTCTACACGGCGGCCACGCCTCCGGCCGGCTGGGGCGCAGGCATCGCGCCGGGCACGGACACGATGACGATCTGGGTGCCCAAGAGCACGGTGCCCGGGATGTACCAGGTCGGCTACACCGCCCAGGAGAACGGCGGCTCGGCGGTCCAGGCCGTGGTGAACGTCGCGGTCACCCCTGACGACTACAACCCGCCGGCCGGGATGATCTTCTCCCACCCCTACCGCAAGGGCTACCGGTACACGATCCGCGACCACGTCCTGCGCACGATCAACAGCACCCCGCCCGGCGCGAGCATCCAGGTTGCGTCCTGGTCGTTCGCCAGCAGGACCTACCGGACGGCCCTGCAGGCGGCCCGGGCGCGCGGCGTGAAGGTGCAGATCGTGCTGGCCCAGCGCAACAAGCCGAAGAACTCCGACTTCGGGCGCCTGCTGCGCAACTTCGGCAGCAACGTGACCGCGGACGGGTCCTGGGTCAAGAAGTGCTGGTACTCGTGCCGGGGTGTCTCCGGCACGATGCACTCGAAGATCTTCCTCTTCAGCCAGGCCTACCGGACGCCGTACGTGATGATCAGCGGCTCCGCGAACCTGACCGACTTCGCGGTGACCAACCAGTGGAACCAGATGAACACGGTCACCGGCGAGCAGGGGATCTACCAGGAGGCGGTCAACGTCTTCACCCAGATGTACCAGGACACCCCCGCGCCGTACATCGAGACGCACTTCCCGACGCTCACCAGCTACTACTACCCGCGCGGCAAAGCGACCCCCGCGAACGACTTCATGATGCAGGCGCTCGCGCCGGTGCGCTGCACGGGCGCGGTCAACGCCGCCAAGGGCGGCCGCACGATCGTGAAGATCGCGATGTACGCCTGGTACCAGGACCGGGGGAAGTGGCTGGCGAAGCGGGTGCGCCAGCTGTGGCAGCAGGGCTGCCAGGTGCAGATCGTCTACGCGATCTCCAGCAACCCGGTCAAGACCATCCTGTACTCCCCCGCGGGTCGCGGGCGGATCCCGATGCGACAGATCCTGCTGACGAACAAGAACCACGTGCCGATCTACTACCTGCACGACAAGTGGGTCTCGATCACGGGCAACTACGCCGGCGTGCCCAACAACTCGGTGTCCTTCCAGGGGTCGTTCAACTTCTCCGACCTCGGCTTCATCTCCGACGAGCAGTTCCAGATGATTCCCGGTCGGGCGGCGTACAACCGGTTCGCCCGGGACTTCACGCTGTTGTGGAAGGACCGCCAGGCGCGCGCGCCGTCGCCGGTGAGCAAGATCCCGACGATCGAGGGTCGTTACACCCAGAACGACCTGCGGCTGGGCACCGGCGTCTACCGCTACATGGACGCCGACTGATGCTCGGTCCGGCTGCTCGGGCGCACACGCGCGCCACCAGAGCCCTGCTCACGGTCGTCGTGACCGCCTTGTGCGCCAGCCTGCTGCTCGCCGAGCCGTCCAGCGCACTGCGCGAGACCCCGGACGCGACCGCCGGCACGGCCGCTGTCTCGCCGGCGCGCACGGCCACCACCCTGCTGCCGCTGCGCGCACCGTCGCGCTACGTGCCCCCCGAGGGCGTGAAGTTCAACCACTGGAACATCAAGAAGTACCGCTACACGATCCGCCGGCACATGCTGGCCACGATCAACTCCGTGCCGCGCGGCGGCACGATCCGCTGGATGGTCTACTCCTTCGGCGACTGGGGCATCGAGCACGCGCTGGTCCGGGCGCGCAACCGCGGCGTCAGCGTGCAGGTGCTCGGCAACTACATCAACCAGGACACCTGGGCCCCCTGGCGCAAGCTCGTGGCCACGATCGGCGCGAAGATGACGAAGCCGGGTCGTGACCCGGAGCGGCTCAGCTGGGCTCGGCAGTGCAAGCGCTCCTGCCGGGGGCACGGCGGCAACCTGCACGTGAAGCTCTACCTCTTCAGCCAGGTGGCCTCGGTCCCGGACGTGACCATGTACGGCTCGTGGAACCCGACCTGGGTGGCCAACCAGCGGCAGTGGAACCACCTGGACACCCGCTGGGACCCCGCGACGTACCAGCAGTACCTGCAGGTCTTCGCCCAGGCCAAGCAGGACCGGTTCTTCGGCTACGCCCACTGGGACTCCGGCGGCATGGAGCACATGGTGTTCCCCAAGCCGGGCACGCGGGCCGCCACCGACCCCGTGAACCAGGAGCTCGCCAAGGTCTCCTGCGTGAGCCCCCCTGACGCGGGTGGCACGACGCACGCCACGGTGATCAGGATCGGGATGTACGTGTTCGGCGGCAGCCGCGGCACCTGGATGGCCAAGCGGATCCGGTCGCTGTGGAACCAGGGCTGCGACGTGGCGATCGTCTACGGGTTCATGAGCGACCGCGCGCTTTCGATCCTCTACTCACCGTCCGGTCGCGGGCGGATCCCGATGAAGCAGGCGGTCTCGATCGAGAACGGCAAGCCCTACCGCTACCTGCACTCCAAGTACGTCGCCATCAGCGGCGTGTACGACGGGGTCCCCGGATCCAGCGTCGTGTGGGCCGGCTCGACGAACTTCTCCAACCTCGGGTTCTCGGCCGACGACATGACGGTGCGCACCCCGGGCAGCGCGGCGCTCGTCGAGGCCTACTTCCGCGACTGGGGCATCACCTGGAACGGCCCGAACACCCGTCGCCCGCACTCCGGTGGATCGGCGCCCGAGGCACGCGGCGCCGAGCCGTCGCAGAAGCTGCGCGACCCGCTCGGCCAGGGCTACTACTCCGAGGTCGAGGCGGACTGATCGGCAGGAAGGTGGTTGAGGAGGTCGCGCAGCGACCGTCTCGAAACCACCGAACCCGACCTGCGAGCCCGCTCGGGGCCGGTCCCTGCGCGACCTCACCAGGTCTCGACTGATCGCTCGCTGGCGCTCGCTGCTCGACCACCTGTGGTTGAGCACGGTGGTCGAGCCTGGTGAAACCTCGACCAGGAGTGGTTGAGCGCTCCGGTGGTCGAGCCTGGCGAAACCTCGACCAGGAGTGGTTGAGCACCCGGTGGTCGAGCCGCCTCGGTGCCGTTACAAGTACTGGCCGGTGTTGGACACCGTGTCGATCGAGCGGCCGGGCTCGGTGCCCTGCTTGCCGGTGATGAGCGTGCGGATGAAGACGATCCGCTCGCCCTTCTTGCCGGAGATGCGTGCCCAGTCGTCGGGGTTCGTGGTGTTCGGGAGGTCCTCGTTCTCCTTGAACTCGTCCACGCATGCCTGCAGCATGTGCTGGACCCGCAGGCCCTTCTGGTCGTTGTCGAGGAGGTCCTTGATCGCCATCTTCTTGGCCCGGTCGACGATGTTCTGGATCATCGCGCCGGAGTTGAAGTCCTTGAAGTACAGGACCTCCTTGTCGCCGTTGGCGTAGGTGACCTCCAGGAAGCGGTTCTCCTCGGACTCGGTGTACATCCGCTCCACGGTCGCGGTGATCATGCCGGCCACGGTCGCGGCGCGGTCGCCGCCGAACTCGGCGAGGTCGTCGGCGTGGAGCGGCAGCTCGGGGACCAGGTACTTGGAGAAGATGTCGCGGGCCGACTCGGCGTCCGGGCGCTCGATCTTGATCTTCACGTCGAGGCGACCCGGGCGCAGGATCGCCGGGTCGATCATGTCCTCGCGGTTGGAGGCGCCGATGACCAGGACGTTCTCCAGCGCCTCGACCCCGTCGATCTCGCTGAGCAGCTGCGGCACGATCGTGTTCTCGACGTCGGAGGACACCCCCGAGCCGCGGGTGCGGAAGAGCGAGTCCATCTCGTCGAAGAACACGATGACCGGGGTGCCCATGCTGGCCTTCTCACGCGCCCGCTGGAAGACGAGCCGGATGTGGCGCTCGGTCTCGCCGACGTACTTGTTGAGCAGCTCGGGACCCTTGATGTTCAGGAAGTAGGACTTGCCCTCCTGGCCGGTCTTCTCCGCAACCTTCTTCGCCAGGGAGTTCGCCACCGCCTTCGCGATCAGCGTCTTGCCGCAGCCTGGAGGGCCGTAGAGCAGCACGCCCTTGGGTGGCTTGAGCTGGTGCTCGCGGAACAGGTCCGGGTGGAGGTACGGGAGCTCGACCGCGTCGCGGATCTGGTCGATCTGGCCGGCCAGGCCACCGATCTGGGTGTAGTCGATGTCGGGGACCTCTTCGAGGACCAGCTCCTCGACCTCTGACTTCGGCACCTTCTCGTAGACGTAGCCCGCACGGGCGTCGAGCAGCAGTGAGTCGCCGGCCCGGAGCGTCTCCGAGCGCAGCGGCTCGGCGATCCGGACGACGCGCTCCTCGTCGGCGTTCGCGATCACCAGCACCCGGTCGCCGTCGGCGAGGATCTCCTTGAGCATGACGACCTCGCCGACCTGCTCGAAGTCCAGTGCCATGACGACGTTCAGCGCCTCGTTGAGCATGACCTCCTGGCCCCGCGTCAGGGAGTCGAGCTCGACGGCCGGGCTCACCGTGACCCGCAGCTTGCGGCCACCGGTGAACACGTCGACCGTGTCGTCCTCGTTGCGGCCGAGGAAGGTCCCGAAGCCGGTCGGCGGCTGTGCGAGCCGGTCGACCTCCTCCTTCAGCGTGGTGATCTGGTCGCGCGCCTCGCGCAGCGTCGCGGCGAGCCGCTCGTTCTGGGAGGTGACAGCAGCAAGCGAGCGCTGGGTGTCGTTGAGCCGCTGCTCGATGAGGTCCGAGCCCTCAGGTCCGTCCGCGAGCCGGCGGCGCAGCTCGGCAACCTCGGCCTCGAGGAACGCGACCTGGCTCATCAGCTGCGCGGTGTCCTGACCTTCAGCGCCGGCGCCTGTCATCGGACCTCACCTCCACGGGGAACGTTGCCTGTTTCGACCCTACCTGCGTGCATCCCTCACCGTTCAAGAGATTCATCACGTGTTGGTCACCTTGTTCGGGCCCCGGTGCGGCCCTCGTCCGGGCCGCCGCAGTCCGCAATCCGCACCGCGATTCATGTGCTTGTCCTGCCGCAGGTTGGGTACGGCGCCCGTCAGCGGCTCGGTACACAACTGTTCACCGACTCTGGTGGAGGAGAGCACCCATGTCCAGCACCATCCCGTGGCAGAAGGTCCGCGAGGCCGGCAGCAAGCTCACGACGCCGCTGCACCCGGACGACTATCTCCGGCTGGTCAACCCGCTGTGGACCTCCCGGGAGCTCCGCGGACGGGTGGAGGAGGTCGTCCCGGAGACCGACGATGCCGCGACACTGGTGATCCGGCCCGGCTGGGGCTGGCACTACCAGCACCGCCCGGGCCAGTACGTCGGCATCGGGGTCCAGGTCGACGGGAAGTTCCAGTGGCGGTCGTACTCCGTGAGCTCTCCCCCGGAACGCCACCGCCGGACGATCTCGATCACCGTGCGAGCGATGCCCGAGGGCCTGCTCTCCGCACACCTGGTGAAGGGGCTCGAGCCGGGCACGATCGTGCGCCTCGCCCTGCCCGAGGGCGACTTCGTGCTTCCCGACCCGCCGCCACCCCGGATGCTGTTCCTGGTCGGCGGCAGCGGGATCACCCCGGTGATCGCGATGCTGCGCACCCTCGACCGGCGAGGCTCGATGCCCGACGTCGTCCTCCACTACTCCTCCCCCACGCCCGAGCGGATGATCTTCCGCGACGAGCTCCAGGCGATGGCCGACCGGCACGCCGGTCTCGAGCTGCACTCGCTGCACACCGACATCGACGGCATGCTCGACCTCGGCGACCTCGACGCGATCTGCCCCGACTGGCGGGAGCGGGAGACCTGGGCCTGCGGCCCCGGCCCGATGCTCGACGCCGTGGAGCAGCACTTCGAGCAGGCCGGGTGCGAGGACCGGCTCCACCTCGAGCGCTTCTCGCTCGAGCTCGGCGCCAACGGTGGGGAGGGCGGCACGATCACCTTCCGCAACTCCGGCAAGCAGATCGAGGTGGACGGCGCGACCACCATCCTCGAGGCCGGGGAGCAGGCAGGGGTCGGGATGCCGTTCGGCTGCCGCATGGGGATCTGCCACACCTGCACGCTGCGGATGGTCGACGGGACCATCCGGGACCTGCGCAACGGCGACGAGTTCGGGCAGCCGAACGAGCCCGTCCAGACCTGCGTGACCGCCGCCGTCGGCGACTGCACCTTCGACATCTGAGCACCGCAAGGAAGGAACCACCTCATGGCCATCGCGGACGTCAAGGACTACACCCACCTCACCGAGGACGAGGTCGAGCAGATCGGACGTGAGCTCGACGCGATCCGGGCGGAGATCGAGGAGTCCAGGAGCGCCAAGGACGCGGCGTACATCAACAGGCTCATCAAGATCCAGCGCGGGCTGGCGGCAGCGGGACGCGTCACGCTCCTCGCCGGCACGCAGTCGAAGCGTGCCCGCAAGCCCGCCTGGGTGGCCGGAGCTGCCCTGCTCGGGCTGGCCAAGATCCTGGAGAACATGGAGATCGGGCACAACGTGATGCACGGTCAGTGGGACTGGATGAACGACCCCGAGATCCACTCCAGCAACTGGGAGTGGGACACCGCACAGCCGGCCGAGCAGTGGAAGCACTCGCACAACTACATCCACCACCAGTTCACCAACGTGCTCGGCTACGACAACGACATCGGGTACGGCATCCTGCGGATGGCGCGGGAGCAGAGGTGGCACCCGTACTACCTCGCCCAGCCGGTCTACAACGGCCTGCTCGCGGCGCTGTTCCAGTGGGGCGTCGCGCTGCACGACCTCGACCTGGAGCGGATCCGCAAGGGCGAGAAGGACCCGAAGGAGATGAAGCGCCAGCTCCGCCAGATCATGCGGAAGGGTCGCAACCAGATCCTCAAGGACTACGTCGTCTACCCGGCGCTCTCGGGGCGGAACTGGAAGGCGACGATGACGGCGAACGCGACGGCGAACTTCGCGCGCAACCTGTGGTCGTACGTGATCATCTTCTGCGGTCACTTCCCGGACGGGGCGATGCACTTCACCGAGGAGGAGCTCGACGGGGAGACCCGGGCCGAGTGGTACCTGCGCCAGATCCTCGGTGCGGCCAACTTCGAGGGCGGACCGCTGTTGCACATCCTCAGCGGCAACCTCGGCTTCCAGATCGAGCACCACCTGTTCCCCGACCTGCCCAGCAACCGGTACGCCGAGATCGCCGTGCGGGTGCGGGCCCTGTGCGAGAAGTACGACATCCCCTACACGGTCGGGCCGCTGCACCGGCAGTACGGCCAGGCGCTCCGCACGATCATCAAGCTGTCGCTCCCGAACCACATGACCAGGAGCGACGACCCGGCCCCGCCGGAGCGGTCCGACACCGCCGACGCCCAGTCGCGCGACCGGCGGCGCAAGTCCGACGAAGAGCGCCCGCCGCGTCGGGTCGAGCTCGGGGTGTGGACACGGAGCCCGCGCGAGCGGAGCCACGACTGATGGACGCGGCGCCTCGCGAGCTCCGCGAGCTGCCGATGGACGCGGAGCTCGGCGTGCCGGTGCCGTTCGCGTGCGGCACGGCGTCGTACGGGGCGCCCCGCGACGGCAACCCGCCGACCGTACGGCGGCTGGACGGCCGGCGCGTGACGCAGTGCGCGCTGAGCCGGGTCTGCGGTGTCTGCGGGGCCGGGCTCGGCCGGCCGATCGCCTTCCTCGGCAGCGCCGAGGAGGCCGATCGCAACGCCTTCCACTTCCCGCCGTGCCACCTGGAGTGCGCGCGGGTGATGCTCGACGCGGTCGCCGACCTGGACGTGCCGGTGCTCGGTCAGGTGGTGGCGACGACGTCCTGGGTGCTGACGACGACGGCAGCGTTCGAGTTCGTGCGTCCGTTGCGGGGCGACGCGGACCTGCGACCGACGTTCCAGCCGCACGAGGTGCTCACCGAGACCCGGTGAGCCGCGGTCAGCCGACGCCGTCCTCGCCGATGTCGCTCGGCCGGGGCCCGGTGTAGTCCTCGCCGTACGCGCCGGGGGCCGGACGCCGCTTCTTGCGCGGCGCGGCGTTTCCCGGAGCCATCCGGCGCGAGGTCACCAGGAAGCCCGTGTGGCCGTTCATCTTGTGGCTCGGCCGGACCGCGAGGCCCTCGACGTGCCACTCGCGGACCAGCGTCTCCCAGGGGTGTGGCTCGGTGAACTCGCCGTGGGCCCGCAGGGTCTCCACCGTGCGGGCGAGCTGGGTGGTCGTCGCGACGTACGCCACCACCACGCCGCCTGGCGCGAGTGCGTCGGCGACGACGTCGACGCACTCCCAGGGCGCCAGCATGTCGAGCACCACCCGGTCGACCGTGCCCGGCGGGTCGCCCTCCGGAAGGGCCTCGACGAGGTCGCCGACGGTCAGGTGCCATGCCGGGTGGTCGCCGCCGAAGAACTGGTCGACGTTGCGGCGAGCGACCTCGGCGAACTCCTCCCGGCGCTCGTACGACGAGACGCGACCCGTCGGACCCACCGCCCGGAGCAGCGAGCAGGTGAGAGCGCCGGAGCCCACACCGGCCTCGACGACGCGGGCGCCGGGGAAGATGTCGGCCATGGCGACGATCTGCGCCGCGTCCTTCGGGTAGACGACCGCCGCACCCCGGGGCATCGACACGACGAACTCGCTGAGCAGCGGCCGGAAGACGAGGTACTCGCCGCCCGAGGACGACGTCACGCTGAAGCCCTCGTCGCGGCCGATCAGCTCGTCGTGCAGGATCGCGCCGCGGTTGGTGTGGAAGGCGACGCCGGCCTGGAGGCAGATGTTGTGCCGACGACCCTTGGCGTCGATCAGCCGCACCCACTCCCCCGCCACCAGCGGCCCGCGCCGGACCCCGGAGAAGGAGTCGTCGCCCGCCGACCCCTCGCTCACCGGGCTCATCGGCGCGCTCCGGCCTCGAAGGCGGCGTCGACGTCCGTGGTGGCGAGCAGTCCGAAGACGGAGCCGTCACTCTCCACCAGGACGTACTCGGATGCGGGCGCGCGCGACATCGCCCGGACGAGGTCCTCCCCGGCGATGTCGGCCGGGAGCACCAGCCCCTCGGTGAGGGTGCGGGCGACGGCGGACGCGGGCAGCCAGGGCCGGCGATCCTCGGGGGTCGCGAGCAGCGCTGCCTCGCTGACGACGCCGGCGAGCCTGCCGTCGCTGGCCTGGAGCACGATCCCGCCGGCCGCGGCGCCCTGGGCGCGGCGTACGGCCTCGCTCACCGGGAGGTCCTCGGGCACCGTCACCACGCGCCGGGCGAGCGGACGGGCCTTCAGCGCCGGCAGCCGCCGGCGGATGTGGGCGCTGACCATCGACGACGTGGCGCCCGACCAGAGGAACCCCGCGATCATGGCCGCGAAGAGGTAGTCGAACAGGTCCGGCTGCACGTCCAGGGCGATCTGGGCGAACACCGGCCAGAGAAGGGCGAGCAGGGCGACCGCCCGGCCGGTCCATCCCGCGACGATCGTGCCGCGGTGCATGTTGCCGGCGAGCTGCCAGACCGCCGCGCGCAGCACGCGGCCGCCGTCGAGCGGGAGACCCGGCACGAGGTTGAGGACGCCGACGACCAGGTTGGACAGGGCCAGGCCCTGGAGCGCCATCCGGGTCAGGCCGTCGGGCAGCGCGAGGACGACGAGGAGCGCGGCGATGCCGACCGCGAGCGAGGTGAGCGGCCCGACCACGGCGATCTTGAACTCCTGCCCCGGCGTGGCCGCCTCGCCCTCGATCTCCGTCATCCCGCCGAGGAAGTGCAGCGTGATCGAGCGCACCGGCAGCCCGAACCGGCGCGCCATGAGGGCGTGGGACATCTCGTGGAGCAGCACCGAGAGGTAGAGCAGCACGGCGAACGCCAGGCCGGCGAGGTACTTCAGGACGCCCAGCCCGGGCTCCTCCTGCTCGACCCGGGGAGCCACCAGCACCGCGATGGCGACGGCGATGATCAGCCAGGACGCGCGCACGTAGACGTCGACCCCGCCGACCGATCCGATCCGGTAGCTGCCCGGGGGACGGCTGGCCGGGACATCGGGCGGGGATGCGTCGTCGTGGGCCACGGAGAAACCCTAGACGAGCGCACCCTTGTCGGTGCCGACGCCTACGCTCGGCGGCATGGCGGAGTTCGGCGAGGAGCAGCTGCGCGTCGCCACAGTGGTCGACGGCGTCGACGTGCTCGGTGCCCTGTCGCCGAGCCGGGCCGGCGACTTCAAGACGTGCGCGCTGAAGTACCGCCTGCGGATGATCGACGGCCTGCACGAGCGCCCCTCACCCGACGCGCTGCGCGGGACGGTGGTGCACAAGGTCCTCGAGGACCTCTTCGACCTGCCCGCCCCGGAGCGCACGCCTGCACGCGCCGGGGCGATGGTGGCGGCCGCGTGGGCCGGCGTACGCGAGCTCGAGCCCGAGGTCGACGAGGCCTTCGAGGAGGTCACCGGGCCGGTCTTCGAGGCCTGGCTCGACTCCTGCCGCAGGGTCCTGCTGCGCTACTTCGAGCTCGAGGACCCCCGGCGTCTCGAGCCCGCCGACCGCGAGCTGTACGTCGAGACGCTGCTGGACAGCAAGCTCCTGCTGCGGGGCGTCATCGACCGGCTCGACGTGGCGCCCGACGGTGCGATCCGGGTGATCGACTACAAGACCGGCCGAGCTGCGGCGCCCGGGTTCGAGGCCGGGGCGCTGTTCCAGATGAGGTTCTACGCGCTGGTGCTCTGGCGCACGCGCGGAGCCCTGCCGGCGATGCTGCGCCTGATCTACCTCGGTGACGGGACCACGATCAGCTACGTCCCGGACGAGGACGACCTCCGCGCCACCGAGCGGCAGCTGGGCGCACTGTGGAAGGCGATCTCGCTGGCCCAGGAGACCGGGGAGTGGCTCCCGCGACGAGGCCGGCACTGCTCGTGGTGCAGCTTCCAGGACCTGTGCCCGGAGTTCGGGGGCACTCCCCCGCCGCTGCCCGACGTCGTCGAGCGCTCAGCCGTGGTCGCGGCCGCCGACCTCCTCGACGAGGTCACGCAGCTTCGCGAGGTCCAGACCGACCAGTGAGTCACGGAACGCGCGGCGGTCACCGTCGAGCACCGGCACGTGGTTGGGGACCACCAGCACGGCGCATCCCGCGGCTTCGGCGGACCTGGCCCCGGTGTTCGAGTCCTCGATCGCCAGGCAGTCCTGAGCCTCGACGCCGAGGAGGGAGGCCGCGGTGAGATAGGGCTCCGGATGCGGCTTGCCGACGGTGACCTCGTCGCCCGTGACGACGGCTGCGAACGACCCGTCGGGCAGGGCCTCGAGCACCGGGGCGACGAAGCGTGCGTAGGACATCGTCACCAGGCCGCAGGGCACGCCCTCGGCCTGGAGGTGCGCCAGCAGCTCCACGGCGCCCGGGCGCCAAGGCACCCGGTCCTGGATCCGTGCGATGACCCCGTCGAGCAGCCGCTCGACGATCTCGGCCGGCTCGAGGTCCACGCCGCCGTGCTCGCGGATGTACGCCGCCGACACGAGCAGGTCGTTCCCGACCAGGTTGAGCGCGTGCTCGTCGCTCCACGTGCCCCCGTGCTCGGCGACGAGCGCGTACTCCACGTCGATCCAGTACGGCTCGGTGTCGACCAGGGTGCCGTCCATGTCCCAGAGCACTGCGGCGGGCAGCTCAGTCCTCAGGGTTGTAGCCCAGGTTCGGGGACAGCCAGCGCTCGGCCTCCTTGAGCGTCCAGCCCTTGCGCGCCGCGTAGTCGGCGACCTGGTCCTGGCCCAGGCGCCCGACCACGAAGTACTGCGACTGCGGGTGCGAGAAGTACCAGCCGCTGACGGCCGCCCCCGGCCACATCGCCATCGAGTCCGTGAGCTCGATCCCGGTGGTCGCCTGCACGTCGAGCAGGTCCCACAGCGTCTGCTTCTCGGTGTGCTCGGGGCACGCGGGGTAGCCCGGAGCCGGTCGGATGCCGACGTACCGCTCACCGATCAGCGACTCGTTGTCGAGCTCCTCGTCGGCGACGTAGCCCCAGAACTCCTTGCGGACGCGCTCGTGCATCCGCTCCGCGAACGCCTCGGCGAGCCGGTCGGCGAGGGACTCCAGGAGGATCGCGCTGTAGTCGTCGATGTCGGCCTTGAACTCGAGGATCTTGTCCTGGCTGCCCAGGCCCGCCGTGACCGCGAACGCCCCGACGAAGTCGGCCAGCCCGGTGTCCTTCGGGGCGACGAAGTCACCCAGGGAGCGGTTGGGGACGCCCTCGCGGTGCTCGCCCTGCTGACGCAGGTTGCGCAGGGTGACCCGTACCTCCGAGCGCGTGTCGTCGGTGTAGACCTCGATGTCGTCGCCGACGGCGTTCGCGGGGAACAGGCCGATGACGCCGTTGGCGGTGAGCCACTTCTCCTTGATCAGCCGGTCGAGCATGTCCTGGGCGTCGTCGTACAGCTTGCGGGCAGCCTCGCCGGTCGTCGGGTTGTTGAGGATGTCGGGAAACTTGCCCTTCATCTCCCAGGCATTGAAGAACGGCTGCCAGTCGATGTACTCGCGCAGCTCGGCGACGTCGTAGTCGGTGAAGACCCGGACACCGGTGCCGTCCGCAGGTGCCGGAGGGGTGTAGCCGTCCCACGAGATCGGGGTGCGGTTCGCGCGGGCCTTCTCCAGGGTCAGCATCGGCCGCTCGTTCTTCTGGGCGTGCCGCTCGCGGAGGCTGGCGTAGTCCGCCTCAGTCGCCTCGAGGAGCGCCGGCCGCTGCTTGTCGTCAAGCAGCGCCGCGGCGACCGGGACCGATCGCGAGGCGTCCTTGACCCACACCACCGGTCCGTTGCGCCGTGGCGAGACCTTCACCGCCGTGTGAGCACGTGAGGTGGTGGCACCCCCGATCAGCAGCGGGATCTCCAGGCCCTGGCGCTCCATCTCGACCGCGAAGTTGACCATCTCGTCCAGCGACGGCGTGATCAGGCCGGAGAGCCCGATGATGTCGGCGTCGTGCTCCTTCGCCGCGTCGAGGATCTTCTGGGCAGGCACCATCACCCCGAGGTCGATGACGGTGTAGTTGTTGCACTGCAGCACCACGCCGACGATGTTCTTGCCGATGTCGTGCACGTCGCCCTTCACGGTCGCCATCACGATGGTGCCGTTCGTCGTCTCGGCGTCACCCGGCTGCTTCTCGGCCTCGATGTAGGGCAGCAGGTAGGCGACCGCCTTCTTCATCACGCGCGCCGACTTCACCACCTGGGGAAGGAACATCTTGCCGGCGCCGAACAGGTCGCCGACCACGTTCATGCCGTCCATCAGCGGTCCCTCGATCACCTCGATGGGCCGGCCGCCGGCGGCGGCGATCTCGGCGCGCAGCTCCTCGGTGTCGGTCTCGACATCGGCGTCGATGCCCTTCACCAGGGCGTGGGTGATCCGCTCGCGGACCGGCAGACTCCGCCACTCGGCTGCCTTCGGGTCCTCCGTCTCGCCCTTGGTGTTGAATCTCTCGGCGATCTCCAGCAGCCGCTCGGCCGCGTCCTCGCGGCGGTTCAGGACGACGTCCTCGATGCGGTCGCGCAGCTCCGGGTCGATCTCGTCGTACGGCACGAGGGCGCCGGCGTTGACGATGCCCATGTCCAGGCCCGCCTTGATCGCGTGGAACAGGAAGACCGCGTGGATCGCCTCGCGCACCGGGTTGTTGCCCCGGAACGAGAACGACACGTTGGAGATGCCACCAGAGATGTGCACGCCCGGGAGGTTCTCCTTGATCCAGGCGCACGCCTCGATGAAGTCGATGCCGTAGGTGGCGTGCTCCTCGATGCCGGTGGCCAGCGCGAAGCAGTTCGGGTCGAAGATGATGTCCTCGGGCGGGAACCCGACCTCGTCGACCAGGATCCGGTAGGCGCGCGCGCAGATCTCCTTGCGGCGCTCGAGGTTGTCGGCCTGGCCCTGCTCGTCGAACGCCATCACGACGACGGCGGCGCCGTACTTGCGGCACAGCCTCGCCTCGCGGACGAACTTCTCCTCGCCCTCCTTCATGGAGATCGAGTTGACGATCGGCTTGCCCTGCACGTTCTTCAGGCCGGCCTCGATGACCTCCCACTTGGAGGAGTCGATCATCACCGGGACGCGGCTGATGTCGGGCTCGGCCGCGATCAGCTTGGTGAACCGGTCCATCGCGGCGACGCCGTCGATCATGCCCTCGTCCATGTTGATGTCGATGACCTGGGCGCCTACCTCGACCTGCTGCAGGGCGACCGACAGTGCGGTGTCGTAGTCCTCCGCCTTGATCAGGTTCCGGAAGCGCGCGGACCCGGTGATGTTGGTCCTCTCACCGATGTTCACGAACAGCGAGTCGTCGGTGATGTTCAGCGGCTCCAGGCCCGAGAGGCGGGTGGCCACCGCGATCTCCGGCAGTTCACGCCGCTTCTTGCCCTCGACCACCCCGGCGATCGCGGCGATGTGCGCGGGGGTGGTGCCGCAGCAGCCACCGACCAGGTTGACCAGACCCGCCTCGGCGAACTCGGCGAGGTAGGAGGCCTGACGCTCCGGGGACTCGTCGTACTCCCCGAAGGCGTTCGGCAGCCCGGCGTTCGGGTACGCCGAGACGAAGGTGTCCGAGATGCGCGACATCTCGGCGAGGTAGGGCCGCATCTCCGGTGCCCCCAGGGCACAGTTGAGGCCCACGGCGAGCGGCTTCACGTGCCGCATGGCGTTCCAGAAGGCCTCCGTCGTCTGGCCCGAGAGCGTGCGCCCGGACGCGTCGGTGATCGTCCCCGACACGATCACCGGCCACTGGCGCCCGCGCTCCTCGAAGAGCGTCTCGACCGCGAAGATCGCCGCCTTCGCGTTCAGAGAGTCGAAGATCGTCTCGATGAGCAGCAGGTCGGCACCGCCGTCGACGAGGCCGTTGGCCGCCTCCAGGTACGCCGCGACCAGCTGGTCGTAGGAGATGTTGCGCGCACCCGGGTCGTTGACGTCCGGGGAGATGGTCGCCGTGCGCGTGGTCGGACCGATGGCTCCGGCGACGTAGCGCGGGCGCTCGGGCGTCGCGTAGGCGTCCGCGGCCGCACGGGCCAGGCGCGCGGACTCGTAGTTCAGCTCGAAGGACAGGTCCTCCATGGCGTAGTCGGCCATCGAGACCCGGTTCGCGCTGAACGTGTTCGTCTCGATGATGTCGGCGCCGGCCTCGAGATACTCCCGGTGGATCCCGGTGATGATGTCGGGGCGCGTGAGCGTGAGCAGCTCGTTGTTGCCCTGCACGTCGATGGGCCAGTCGGCGAAGCGCTCGCCGCGGTAGCCGGCCTCGTCCGGCCGGTCGCGCTGGATCGCCGTGCCCATCGCGCCGTCGATGACCAGGATCCGCTGCTTCAGGAGCTCCGTGAGCTCGGCAGCGGCATCCGGACGAACGTGCGATTCGGTTGCTTTCGCTTTCGCGCTGGCATCCATGTGCACGGGGCTCCTTCCGACTCGGAAGGCGTCCTTGGATCCCGCCGAGCGTGGCGGATCCGCTCCGGACCCGTTGCAACGCCTCTCGACCGGCCAAGTCTAAGGGGTGGGTGGGCGTGGCCGGGGGTCATTTCGCTCTGAGGACATCGTCCTTACCCGCCCGTCCTGGGTTCGGGCGTGGCTAGGCTGAACAGGTGATCGAGATCGACGACGTGCATCCGCTCACCCGGCCGGTGATGATCTGCGCGTTCGAGGGCTGGAACGACGCAGCCGGAGCCGCGACCGGGGTGATCGAGCACCTGATCGAGGTGTGGGGCGCGCAGCTGGTCGCCGCAGTCGATCCCGAGGACTTCTACGACTTCCAGGTCAACCGTCCGGTCGTCAGCACCGACGACGACGGGATGCGTCGGCTCACCTGGCCTTCGACGCAGCTGTTCGTCGCGCGGCCCCCGGGATCGCACCGCGACGTCGTGCTCCTGCGCGGCATCGAGCCCAACATGCGCTGGCGCCAGTTCTGTGCCGAGGTGCTCGCCGCGGCCGACGACCTCGGCGTCGAGCTGGTGGTGACCCTGGGTGCGCTGCTGGCCGAGACCCCGCACACGCGACCGATCCCCGTGACCGGGACCGCGACCGAGCTCGACCTCGACGACCGGCTACGACTGGAGCCGTCGACCTACGAGGGGCCCACCGGGATCGTCGGCGTACTGCAGGACGCGTGCGCACGGCTCGATCTCCCGGCAGTGTCCTTCTGGGCCGCCGTGCCGCACTACCTCCCGCAGGCGCCGTGCCCCAAGGGGACCCTGGCCCTGCTCACCCAGGTCGAGGACGTCCTCGAGGTGTCCGTCCCGCTGGGCGACCTCCCCGAGGAGACCCGGGCCTGGGAGCGCGGCGTCGAGGAGCTGGCCGAGGAGGACGAGGACGTCGCGGAGTACGTCCGCAGCCTCGAGGAGTCCAAGGACACCGCCGACCTTCCCGAGGCGAGCGGCGAGGCGATCGCGCGCGAGTTCGAGCGCTACCTCAAGCGCCGGGAGGACCCCGGCGAGCTGGGTGGGGCCGGGTAGCTCAGAGCGCCAGGCCGAGCGACGCGTCGAGCAGCCGCCGCACGACCTCACCCGCCGCCGGCTCGGACGCGTCCCCGGCGAGCGTCGCGTCCGCCCACTGCGAGACCAGGCCCATGGCCCGCGGGGCATCGAGGTCTTCGGCCATCGCCGTGAGGATGGCCGTCGCCAGTGCGGCCGTTTCGGCGCCGGCGCCGCCTCGGACCGCGAGCCGGATCCGTTCCAGCAGCGCGACCGACTCGTCGAGGTCGGCCTGGGTCCACTCCCAGTCGGACCGGTAGTGGTGACGAAGCAGGGTCAGCCGGATCGCCATCGGGTCGACGCCCTGACCCCGCAGCCGTGAGACCAGCTCGAGATTGCCCTTGGACTTCGACATCTTCTCGCCGTCGAGGGCGACCATCCCGGCGTGGACGTACGCGCGCGCGAACCGGTGGCCGGGGTCCGCCACCTGCGCCTCGGCCGCGCTCATCTCGTGGTGGGGGAAGACGAGGTCGCTGCCGCCGCCCTGCACGTCGAACTCCGCGCCGAGGTGCTCGCGGGCGATCGCCGAGCACTCGACGTGCCAGCCGGGCCGACCGCGGCCGAGCGAGGACGACCACGCCGGGTCGTCGGGGCGCTCCGCCTGCCAGAGCAGACAGTCGAGCGGATCCTTCTTCCCCGGTCGTTCCGGGTCTCCCCCGCGGTCGCCGAAGACCGCGAGCATCTGCTCGCGGTCCCACCCGGACACCGCGCCGAAGGAGGGGTCGCTGGCGACGGAGAAGTACAGGTCGCCGTCGCCCTCCTCGTTCGACACCGTGTAGACAGCGCCGCTCTCCCGCAGCCGCTCGATCATCGCGACCACCAGCGGGATCGACTCGACCGCGCCGATGTACTCGTCCGGCGGGAGCACCCGGAGCGACTCCATGTCGGTGCGGAACAGCTCGGTCTCCCTCTCGGCGAGCTCGGTCCAGTCCTGGCCGGTCTCGACCGCGCGCTCCAGAAGCGGGTCGTCGACGTCGGTGACGTTCTGGACGTAGCGCACGGGGTGGCCGGCGCTTCGCCAGGCGCGGTTCAACAGGTCGAAGGCGACGTACGTCGCGGCGTGGCCCATGTGCGTCGCGTCGTACGGCGTGATCCCGCAGACGTACATCCGAGCGGTGCCGTCCGGCGGGACGAGCTCGACCAGTGCACCCGACGAGGAGTCGTGCACCCGCACCTGCGGGCCCCGTCCAGGCACGGAGGGGACATCTGGAGCAGGCCACGCACGCATGCGAGGAACACTAGACGAGCGGGACGAACGCGCCGCATCGGATGTCCGGGTGACGACGGCTCAGAACGCCGGCCACGGGATAGAGGGCCAGCCCGCGCCGGGCTGCGGGTAGCGGCCGCCCGCGACCAGTCGTGCCAGCCGTCGGCGCGTCGCGCGGATCTCGCCCGGCGTGAGGAGGTCGCCGAGCCGCTCGCCGAGGTCGCTGTCGAGCCTCTCGGCCAGGCAGCGCAGGGCCTCGAGGTCGTCCACGGCGACGGGCTCGCCGTGCCAGCCCCACAGGACCGTGCGGAGCTTGTCGTCGACGTGGAAGCACACCCCGTGGTCGACGCCGTAGCGATGGCCGTCCGGCATCGCCAGGACGTGGCCACCCTTGCGGTCGGTGTTGTTGACCACGACGTCGAACAACGCCATCCGGCGCAGCGACGGGGTGTCCTCGTGGACGAGCATCACCGGCCGGTCGCGGTCGTCGAAGGCGTCGAGCACGTGCAGGACACCGGGCGGCACCGGTCCGTCGGGGAGCAGGTCCACGGGTGCCTGCGCCGGGTCGGGCTCGCACCAGAGCTGCACCATGCCGGGCCCGGCGCTCCCATCGCGCAGCAGCGTCGGCGGTACGACGGACCAGTCGAGCGCCTCGGAGACCAGCCAGGCGGCGTACTCCCGGTTCGCCAGCGTCCCGTCCTCGAAGTCCCACAGCGGCCGCTCCCCCGACACCGGCTTGTAGACCGCGCGCACGCCGGCCTCCTCGGGTCCGAGACGGCAGAAGAAGGTGGAGTTCGATGCCGGCAGGATCCGGCCGAGCACGGTCATCTCGCCGTGCTGCAGCAGGCCGTCGGCGTCGGCACTCGGCGTGGCGCTCATCTCCGGGTCACCCAAGGCCGCGCCGGAAGCCGTTCGCACGCGGACACAGATGGCCGGTCGGATCGACCGGGCCACCGCAGAACTGGCAGGGGGGTCGCCCTGCCGACACCACGGATGCGGCCCGGGAGGCGAACACGCGGGCCTGGGTCGGCGTGAGTCGCACGATGAACAGCTCTTCCGGCTCCGGTTCGTCGATCGGGAGGTCGACCAGGTCGTCCTCGTCGGCCTCGATCGGGATCACCACCTCGACCACGGGGAACACCTCGACCACGATGCGTTCGTCCTCGGCGTCCCAGGAGAGGGTGATGGTGCCGGCCCGGAACTCCTCGACGATCGGCTGGTCCAGCGGCCCGGCATCGACCTGCTCGACCGGGGTGATCGCCGGGATCAGGCTGGCGATGCCACCGGCCGCGATCAGCTCGTCGAGCAGCTCGTCGATGCGCTCCCCGAGGATCTGCACCTGCTGCTTCTCCAGCGCCACGCTGGTGATCCGGAGCCCGTCGCGTGCCTGGAGGAAGAACGTGCGCTGCCCCGGCTCGCCGACGGTGCCCGCGACGAACCGCTCCGGCGGGTCGAACCGGTGCACGACTGGTGGCATGCGTCGAGCCTACGGGCTGGCGGATGCCGCCGCGGAGGGGCTCGAGGCTGCCGGACCGGCTCCGCCGCCGACCTTCTGGTCCGGGTGCTCCTGCTGCCTGGCCAGGTGCGCAAGCGAGCCGTCGGTGGTGTTGACCGCCAGCACGTAGGAGCGCTGCGGGGTGTAGCGGACCACCGACAGGCTGGCCGGGTCGACGACGATGCGCTGGAAGGCGTCGAGGTGCATGCCGAGAGCGTCCGCGAGGACGGACTTGATCACGTCGCCGTGGGCGACGGCGAGCCACACGGCGTCGTCACCCGACACCTCGGCAACCCGCGCGTCCCACGCGCGCACGGCTCGGATCGCGCGTGCCGACATCTCGGCCATCGCCTCGCCCCCCGGGAACCGCACACCGGCCGGGTGCGCCTGGACCACCTTCCAGAGGTCCTCCTTGGCCAGGTCCTTCATCGGTCGCCCGGTCCAGTCGCCGTAGTCGCACTCGGTCAGCCCGCGCTCGACACGGGCCCGGAGACCGGTCCCCCGCAGCATGATCGCGGCGGTCTCCTTGCAGCGCTCGAGGGGGCTGGACACGGCCGCTGCCAGAGGTACGCCGTCGAGCCGTCGCGCCGCTGCCTCGGCCTGCCGGACCCCGACCTCGTCGAGTCGGATGCCGGGCGAGCGTCCGGCCAGCACCCCGGTCGCGTTCGCGACGGTGCGGCCGTGTCGCGCAAGGATCACCGTGGACACGCGCGGAGCCTATCGAGTGCCCGACGAGCATGCCCGTCGCGACGCAGTGCTGATCGAAACCCCGCTCAGCATGCTCGTCGAGGCCCAGTGGGCGACGTCGCGTTGACGAGCGAAGCGAGGAACATGGGGGCGAGCCTACGCAGGCGGGCCGCTCGGAATGCCTACCCTGACGACTGTGATCGTCGACAACGCGCTCTACCGCAGCGGCGTTCGCGTCGACTGCGGCACCGAGGCCTCCGACCTCGCCGGCGTTCGCACCCGTGCGACCGGTCCCGACGACTTCGTCTGGGTGGGGCTGCACGAGCCGACGCCGGAAGAGCTCGAGGCGGTTGCCGACCTCTACGACCTGCACCCTCTCGCCGTGGAGGACGCCCTGTCCGCGCACCAGCGGCCGAAGCTCGAGCGGTACGCCGACTCGCTGTTCATGGCGCTCAAGACGCTCTGGTACGTCGACGAGCACGACGCCGTCGAGACGGGCGAGATCAACATCTTCGTCGGCGAGAAGTTCGTCGTGACCGTCCGTCACGGTGAAGGGGGCGGGCTCCACCAGGCGCGGCTGTCGCTCGAGGGGATGCAGAAGCTGCTGGCCCACGGTCCTTCCGCCGTCGTCTACGCGGTCTGCGACCAGGTGGTCGACCGTTACGAGGACGTCGCCGAATCGCTCGTGGTCGACGTCGACGAGGTGGAGGCATCGGTCTTCGCTGCCGAGCGCACCAACGACTCGGCCCGCATCTACGTCCTGAAGCGTGAGCTGGCCGAGATGCGCCGTGCGGTGCTGCCGCTGCGCGACCCGGTCAACCGGTTCGCGACCGGCGCGGTGCGTGGAGTCGACGCCGAGGCCGCGCCCTACTTCCGCGACGTCGCCGACCACCTGGCCCGGGTGGCGGAGACCATCGACGACCTCGAGACGTTGCTGACCGCTGCGTTCGAGGCACACCTGGCGCAGATCACGATCCAGCAGAACGACGACATGCGCCGGATCTCAGCGGCCGTCGGGCTCGTCGCCGCCCCGACGCTCGTCGCCGGCATCTACGGGATGAACTTCGACCACATGCCAGAGCTCGGCTGGGTGCTGGGCTACCCGATGTCGTTGGTGATGATGCTCGGCAGCTCGCTGGCGATCTGGATCATCGCGCGGCGCGCCGGGTGGCTGTGAGGCCCTGGCTCAGGTTGCGCTGATCACGCCACCGGTGAGCAGGCCGAGCAGGACCACGCCGAGGACGACCCGGTAGGGCACGAACCACGCGATGGAGTGGTGCGCGACGAAGCGCAGCAGCCACGCCACCGCGGCGTACGCGACCACGAAGCTCACCGCGGTGCCGACGACGGTCTGCCCGACGCCGATCCCCGAGCCGGACACGTCCTTGAGCTCGTAGAGGCCGGCGGCGGTCAGCGCCGGGATGGACAGGAAGAAGCTGAGCCGGGTCGCGGCGACACGGTCCAGGCCGCGGAACAGGCCGGCCGAGATCGTCGCACCGGAGCGCGAGACGCCGGGCACCAGCGACACGCACTGCACGGCACCGACGACGAGAGCGTCGAGCATGGTCAGGTCCCGCTCGCCGCGCGCCTGGGCGGGATTGCGCTCGGCGAGCCACATGACGACGCTCCACGCGACGAGAGCGCTGCCGACCCACCACAACGAGCGCAGCGACCCGGAGACCAGGTCCTTGCCGAGGAAGCCGACGATCCCGATCGGGATCGAGCCGGCGATGATGTACCACCCGAAGCGGTGCTCGAACGATCCCCGGTGCTCGGGGCGGACGAGGCCGCGCAGCCAGGCAACGGCGATGCGCCCGATGTCGACGCGGAAGTACAGCAGGACCGCGAGGATCGCGCCCATCTGGATCACCGCCGTGTACGCCGTGATCGCCGGGTCGTCGATCTTGAAGCCCATGATCTTCTCGGTGATCGTCAGGTGGCCGGTGCTCGACACCGGCAGGAACTCGGTGAGCCCCTCGACGACGCCGAGGATGACCGCTTGGAGGTAGTCCACGGGGCGTGAGCCTACGGCCCGGGACCTGTCAGTCCGCTGACCGGTCCGGCGAGCCGGGCGTCGAGTCCGGGTGCCGCTGGCTAACCTTTCGCCATGCAGCAGCGCCACGTCGGCAGCACCGGGTTGAAGGTCTCCCGGCTGGGCCTCGGCACGATGACGTGGGGCCGCGACACCGACGAGCACGAGGCACGCGACCAGCTCGTCGCGTTCGTCGAGGCCGGCGGCACGCTCCTGGACACCGCCGCCGGCTACGCCAACGGCGACTCCGAGAGGGTGATCGGCTCTCTCCTGGGCGACGTGGTGCCGCGCGACGAGGTGGTGCTGGCGACCAAGGCCGGGATCGGCCGCGTCCGGGGCGAGCGGGAGAACAACGCGTCGCGGGGTTACCTGCTGCGGTCGCTGGACGCCTCGCTGAAGCGCCTGCGGGTCGACCACGTCGACCTCTGGCAGGTGCACACGTGGGTCGACGACGTACCGCTCGAGGAGACGCTCAGTGCCCTCGACCAGGCCGTCTCCTCGGGCCGCGCGTCGTACGTCGGCATCTCGAACTACAACGGCTGGCAGTCCGCGCAGGCCGCGACCTGGCAGCGCGCCGTGCCGGGCAGGGCGACGATCGCGTCGAACCAGGTGGAGTACTCCCTGCTCGCGCGCGCCGTGGAGGCCGAGACGATCCCGGCCGCCGAGGCGCTCGGCATGGGCATCCTGCCGTGGTCGCCGCTGGGCCGAGGAGTGCTCACCGCCAAGTACCGCACCGGCACCCCGGCCGACTCGCGCGCCGCGTCGGCGCACTTCGCCAGCTTCGTGGGGCGGCACCTGACCGAGAGAGCGCACCGGATCGTCGAGGCAGTGGTCCGTGCCGGCGAGGGCCTGGCCTGGAGCCCGCTCGAGGTGGCACTCGCCTGGGTCCGCGACCGCCCCGGCGTGACCGCGCCGATCGTGGGCGCCCGCACCGCCGAGCAGCTGAAGGCGGCGCTGAGCGTCGAGGAGTGCGAGCTGCCGGCAGAGATCGTCACGGCCCTCGACGACGTGTCAGGACCGGACCCAGTGGGAACGGAGGTGTCGTGAGCGAGACGTTGGAACGGCGCGGCCGGGGGCGGGCGCTGAGACCGGGGGTCGAGTACGAGTTCGACAAGCTGGTGATCCCCCGCGACCACTCGCGCAGCTTCGTCACCCGGTTGCTCGTCGACCGTGCCGAGCACGGTGGCTGGGAGCTCGACCGGGTCCGGATCGCCGCCGACGGGACCCGTCGCGTCGTGCTGCGGCGCAAGATCATCCGGCAGCCCCGGCTGGACTGGTACCTCGCCTAGGGCTCAGAGCAGCCCGAGGAACCGGTCGAAGACGCGGGCCCCGAACTCCAGCGAGTCCACCGGCACGCGCTCGTCGACACCGTGGAAGAGCGCCGTGAAGTCCAGGTCCTCGGGCAGGCGCAGGGGCGTGAACCCGAAGCAGCGCATGCCGATGCTCTCCCAGTGCTTGCCGTCGGTGCCGGCGCTGAGCAGGTACGGCGCCACGATCGCGTCCGGGTCCTCGGAGAGGAGCGCGGCGTTCATGGCCTCGACCACCGGGCCGTCGTACGACGTCTCGAAGCCACCCAGGTGGACGTCGCGGGTCAGCTCCACGTCGGGACCGACCAGGGTCGCGAGCGTGGCCCAGAACTCGTCCTCGTAGCCCGGCAGGAACCGGCCGTCGACCCGTGCGGTGGCCGTCCCCGGCACGACGTTGACCTTGTAGCCGGCCTCGAGCATCGTCGGGTTCGCCGAGCTGCGGAGCCCGGCGCCGATCATCCTCGCGGCGCTGCCGAACTCGTCGATCAGGCTCTCGGCGTTCGCCGGGGTCGCCTCGGTGCCGGCCAGCTCCGCGACGGTGGCGAGCAGCACCTCCATCGCCGGGGTCAGCCGGATCGGCCACTGGTGCTGCCCGATCCGGGCGACCGCGGCGGCGAGCCTCGTCACGGCGTTGTCGGGGTGCCGCATCGAGCCGTGGCCCGCGGTGCCGTGGGCGGTCAGGCGCAGCCAGGCCATCCCTCGCTCGGCGGCCTGCACGAGGTAGATGCGCCGCCCGCGGGCAGTCGTGCTGAAGCCGCCGACCTCGCCGATCGCCACCGTGCAGTCCTCGAGCAGGTCACGGTGCTGGCGCACGAGATGGCCGGCGCCCTTGGCGCCACCGGCCTCCTCGTCGGCCGTGAAGCACAGGACGACCGGCCGGGTCGGCA
Organism: Marmoricola sp. URHA0025 HA25; assembly: GCF_054059435.1. Lineage (NCBI taxonomy): Bacteria > Bacillati > Actinomycetota > Actinomycetes > Propionibacteriales > Nocardioidaceae > Marmoricola > Marmoricola sp. URHA0025 HA25. The sequence goes on along the minus strand of NZ_JBSSCD010000001.1, from coordinate 1,998,165 downwards.
CCACGCCGGCCCGGGCACGCGCACGCACCGAGGAGAGCAGCATGGCGTCGAAGTCCTTCATGTCGACAGCGCCGCGGCCCCAGACGACGCCGTCGCGGACCTCACCGGAGAACGGATGCACGCTCCAGTCGTCGGCCTCTGCCGGTACGACGTCTAGGTGGCCGTGCAGCAGCACCGGCTCGCCGTGGTCGCCGCCCCAGCGGGCCACCAGGGACGTGCGTCCGGGCTCCGACTCGAGGATCTCCGCGGTGATGCCGACCTCGTCGAGCAGCTGTGCCACGTGCTCGGCAGCCTTCCGCTCGCCGGGCCCGGGCTGGTCGCCGTAATTGGAGGTGTCGAGGGCGATCAGGTCGCTGCAGATGCCGACGACCTCTGCGGCGGGGTCGTAGCCGGCGCTCGTCGTCATGGAGCCATCCTGCCGCAGCGACCCGCAGGGCCCCAGCACCCGGATCGGCGCGGTCCGGGGCCGACCGGTCCAGACCACTGAGCGGCCGACCTGATTCGGAGTCGAACCCGTCCCTTTGCTAGGGTTGCGGCGCTCGTCCGGGTGGCGGAATAGGCAGACGCGCTAGCTTGAGGTGCTAGTGCCCTTTATCGGGCGTGGGGGTTCAAGTCCCCCCTCGGACACCACGACATGGACCAGGTCTTCGCGCCTGGTCCTTCGTCGTTCCCGGGGCCGTGCGAGCCCTGTCACGGGCCCTTCAGGGTCCCCTCGAGCCATCGTCGATATGGACGTCCTTGCGGCGCTCCGCGCCGGATTGTCCGCTCTGCTCGGGCGTGCACCGATAAGCGATCTTCGAGGCGAAGATCCTCTTGACAGAACTCATATGTTCACCCCGAGGACAACGGAAGTCTCGGAAGACGCTGCCCTCCTCCGCAAGTGGGGCTCGGAGGCTGCTGCACCGCAGCCAGGGGGTGAGTGTCATGCTCAGTAGGCATCTCGTGCGCGCAGCAGTGGCCGTCGCGGCAGCAGCTGCGATGGTCGCCGTCACGGCGCCGGCGCACGCGTCGACCATCGACGTCGGCGTCTCGGTGTCGGTCAGCGTGCCGACCAGCACACCGAACCCGGACGACGGCCTCGACGGCGCGTTCCGCGGATCGCCGGCAGCCTTGCTGCAGGGCATTCTCTGCCCGGTGGTGACAGCGGTCAGCGGCGCCACGTCGGGTGTTCCCGGTGTCGGGCCGATCCTCGACCAGCTGCCGGGCATCGTCTGCGCGATCAGCGTGGCGGGCTACGTGTACCGCACGACGTACCTGCCACCGAGCGGTCCTCCCGTGGTCAGGTACACCCGCGCACTCCTCGGGATCCCGACACCCATCGACGTCGACGGAGCGGGCCTTCCCGACTACCTCGGCACCGTCGGCCTCGCGCTCCCGGGTCTGAGCCTGCAGGTGTCTCGCTTCGCGTGGTTCCCCGCGTCGGCTCGCGTGAGCATCGAAGCAGTCGCCATCGTCCCCGGCGCTGCGAACACCTACGTCGGCTTCGGCGAGGACGGCACCGCAGCCGGCACCGCGAACAACTGGAACGCCACCCTGACTGTTGCCGGCCTCTCCTCGACGACCGCCGACCTCAACCTGAACATCGGCACGAACCAGGCGCCGTCGTCACTCGGGGTACTGGGCGAGCTGTTCTCCGGCACCGACCCGGACGCACCGGACCACGTCTACCGCGGCAACGCCGGCTTCACCCCGGTGCCGGCCTCGTTCAACACCCGTCTGGTGGCCTCGCAGGACCGGCAGGAGGTCATCGTCTCCAGCACGCCCACCACGTTGAACGCCAAGGTCGACGTCCTCTCCCCCGGCCGCGCCCAGAAGATCAACGCAGTTGCCGACCAGCTGCCTTCGTCGATCGACGTCGTGCACGCGACTGCCGGGACCACCGACACGACGACCTACGACGCAAACGCTCCGATCGCCAAGGTCACGGGCTCCTACCGGGACACGGTCAACGGCAACCTCGTGACCGCGGCGGCACTCGACGCGTGGGGCGTCCCGCAGCACATCAAGTTCGAGCAGGCCTCGGAGAAGACCACGGTGGGTGCGACGAGCGGCAAGATCGACCGGATCCAGGCGCGGTTCGCGCGGGGCTCCGACGTCGGTCCGCTCGATCCGGGCACGGCCCCGTTCGCGCGGTTCCACCGCACGACGGCCTCGAACTTCACCGCGGGGCTCCAGGTCTCCAACCTGAAGTCCGTCTCGATCAACCAGTCCGCGCCGTACGGCGGTGAGCTGGTCTTCGCGAACGCGCCGGGGCTGTTCCCGTTCACCGCGGACGACGACACCAGCTCGCTGCACCTGGAAGGCTCCCTCTCGAACCTCCCGCTGGACACCACCGTGGGCGTCGACCTGGCCAACGGCGTGGTGTCGTTCGACGGCCATGGCACCGGGATCGACAAGATCGCGGTCAAGGCGACCCGTCCGGCGCCGTTCTTCACGCGGGTCACCCGGCTCGATGCGACGCTGGAGAACCTGCCTGCGTCCGAGGTCATCAACGTCGCTCAGGCCGCTGGCACCATGTCGGCGACCGCCAGCAACCCGCTGGGTGCGATCACATTGCTCGCCAGCGACGGCTCCGCCGCCCCGGCGATCTCCGGCTCCGGCGCGTCGTACGACGACACTCCGGGTCTGTACCGCGCCTTCCTGCGGCTCAGCGGACTCAAGTCCGTGAGCTTCCAGGGCGACCCGGTGATCGGTGACGTCCAGACCTCGCAGTCGCAGTTCTTCACCGTGAAGGGCAACACCAGCGGGATCGCGTTCGACGGCACGATCTCCAACCTGCCCGCACACATGACCTTCGCCATGAAGCCCGGTGCAGCCGGTGCGAAGGTCGTCGACTTCGACAGCCACGGCGAGTCGATCACCAAGATCACGGCGAACGGCACCGGCCTCCCGGCGCCGGCAGGCATGCCGAACTTCGAGGCAGTCGTCGAGAACCTGCCGAGCCACCTGACCGTCACCCTCCCGGCGGCCAACGGCAACGTCGTCTTCGACGCGCACGGCAGCCACGTCGGACGGGTGTACGCGCAGGCTTGGGGTGGCTCGAAGGCGAGCATCCCCGCCGGCGAGCAGAAGCTGGAGTACGTCGACGGGCAGCACGTGGCCGCGAACCTCCTGCAGATCGGCAGCGCCGAGGTGAGCACCTCTGCCTCTCCCTTCCGGATCAAGTACGACATCGCGGCGCAGCCCCTGGACTTCCTGGTCAAGGTGCCCGACGTCGACCTCACCGGATCGGTGGTGAACCCGCAGCCGGCAACGGTGAGGTTCCAGCCGTTCGACAAGGACACCGACGGGGAGGGTGGCGTGAAGATCAACTACAACGTCGACCCGGCCAACCACACCGGCGACGGGTCGATCGACCACATCTCGGTCGTCGCCACCATCGGGTCGGCCTTCATCCACGCCAACGTCGCGAACATCCCCGCCAACCTCGACATCTGCCTGCAGACCGACGACGGCACGCTCTGCAAGCCGTCGTGGACCCCAGGAGTGCAGGGGTACACCGTGGTGCCGCCGAGCTTCGCGGCGCACTTCTTCCCGACCGACCTCACCGGACACGTCCCGGCGACGCCGGTGGTGGTCAACGGCCGGATCTGCCCGGACATCCCGACAGAGGGTGCCTGCAACGGCGCCGGTCAGCGCGACAAACACGTGGTCATCGACGACCTCAAGTTCAAGACGCTCGAGGCAGCGTTCGGGTCGCACGACGAGGGCTGTGACATCGCCTGCGGAACGGTCTGGGCCGAGGCGAGCACGTTCGGGCCGGGGTCGCCGAGCGAGGGCGACCACGTCAACGGCCGGGTGCAGTACTACGACGGCGGCGACAACGGTGACACCTCCCTCGTCGACCTCGACCTGAAGCCCGACGCGAGCTTCATCGCCCTGAACAGACTGTTCTTCTTCCTGCACTACGACGCGTTCTCGACCGACCCGCTCGACTGGGCCAGCAGCGGAACGCTGGCCTGTGGCGACGACCCGAACCTGACGATCGGGCTGAACAACCTGCCCGACCCCGACATCCTCAACGGCACGTTCGGCGTCTGCTGACGCTGTCGAGCAGACGAGAAGGGGCCCCGTCCGCGCGGGGTCCCTTCTCGTCACCGGAGGGTGCCTCCGGAGGGTTACGCTGCGAGGAAAGTACGCCGGTCGCCCGGGCCGGCGGTCCTCCTGGCCTTCTTCTTCGGACCTTCTTCTTCGGGGAGCATCCATGACGTCCTCCACGCCCACCGCCGGCGGGCCGGCTCCGGCAGCCGACCATCCCGACCACATCGACGCGGCGGTGCTCCGGGTCGCCGGTGTCGTGGTGCTCGGCGCGATCATGTCGATCCTCGACATCACGGTGGTCAACGTCGCGCTGCCGACGTTCCAGAGCGAGTTCGGCAGCCACGGGCACGAGATCGCCTACTCGCACGTCGCCTGGTCGGTCACGGCGTACACGCTCGCGCTCGCGACCGTCATCCCGCTGACCGGCTGGGCAGCCGACCGGTTCGGCACCAAGCGGCTCTACATGTCGGCGATCTTCCTGTTCACCGCCGGCTCCGCACTGTGCGCGACCGCGTGGGACATCAACGTCCTGATCGGCTTTCGCGTCCTGCAGGGCCTCGGCGGCGGCATGCTGATGCCGCTCGGCATGACGATCATGACGCGCGCCGCGGGCCCGCACCGGATGGGTCGCCTGATGGCGATCCTAGGCGTCCCGATGCTGCTCGGTCCGATCATGGGCCCGATCCTCGGCGGCTGGCTCATCCAGATAGCCAGCTGGCACTGGATCTTCCTGATCAACCTGCCGCTCGGCATGATCGCGCTCGTCTACGCCTCGCGCGTGCTCGCCAAGGACTCCCCCGAACCGTCGGAGTCCTTCGACTTCCTCGGCATGGCGCTGATGTCGCCCGGCCTGGCGCTCTTCCTGTTCGGGGTGTCCTCCCTGCCGCAGGAGGGCGGTGACTTCTCGGCGCCTCGGGTGTGGGTCTCGATGCTGGCTGGAGTCCTGCTGATGGCCGCGTTCGTGTGGCACTCCTTCCGTCCCGCGCACCCGCTGCTCGACCTGCGGCTGTTCCGCAACCGCAACCTGACCGTCGCGATCATCACCATGTTCATGTTCGCCGCTGCCTTCTTCGGCGGCCTGCTGCTGGTGCCGACGTACTTCCAGGAGATCCGCGGCGAGTCGACGTTGCACGCGGGCCTCCTGGTCGCACCACAGGGCCTCGGCGCGATGGTGACGATGCCGATCGCGGGTCGGCTCGTGGACAAGATGCCCATCGGCCGGATCACCCCCTTCGGGATCGGGTTGATCGTCATCGGCATGTTCGGGCTGACCCAGGTCAGCGAGTCCACGCCGTACGGCGTGATCATCCCGATGTTGTTCGTGATGGGCCTGGGCATGGGCGCCACGATGATGCCGCTGTTCACGTCGGCCCTGAAGACCCTGACCGCACACGAGGTGGCGCGTGGTTCGACGCTGCTGAACATCACCCAGCAGGTCTCCAGCTCGGTCGGCGTGGCCCTGATGTCGGTGATCCTGACCAACCAGCTCAACGACTCCCCCGTCATCCCCGGCACCGAGAAGGTCCCGCAGCTGCACGGCGGGCTCACCGAGACAGGCGCCGCGATCCAGTCCAACCTGCGGCCCGGACAGATCGCCCCGTTGCACCTGGACCCGGGAGCACTGGCGCGCGGACTGACCGATGCCGCGTCCTCGTTCGCGCACACCTACTGGGTCGCGTGGTCGCTGGTCCTGCTCACCCTGGTGCCGGCGCTCTTCCTGCCGCGGCGCCGCGAAGTGACGCACCTGGTCGACGACGAAGGACAGCCGCCGGTCGTCGTGTCCTGAACCGCGCCGGTTGGACCCGATTTGTGCCCGCAGAACCGTCGCTGGGACCAGAGACAGCGCGTCGGTGCGCGGATACCGTCGTCGCATGAGACTTCATCGCGACGCGAAGGTGGACCTGATCCGGACGATTCCGCTCTTCGCTGCGTGCACTCCCGCCGAGCTGCACCGGGTGTCCGCGATCGCCGACGAGCTCGACTTCGCCGAGGGTCGCCCGCTCACCAAGGAGAGCACGCTCGGGCAGGAGTTCGTGGTCCTGGTCGAAGGCACCGCAGAGGTGCGCCAGAACGACGAGGTGGTCAACCGGATCGGCCCGGGCGAGTTCGTCGGGGAGATCGCCTTGATGACGGGTCAGCGAAGGACCGCGACGGTGGTCACCACCTCGCCGGTCCACGCGCTCGTCATCGAGGGACACGCGTTCCAGCAGCTGCTCGGCGAAGCACCCGACATCAAGGCCAAGGTCGAGCAGGCTGCGTGGGAGCACCTGCAGCACGACTCCACGCCGGTCGACAGCGCGCCTGCCGACTCCTGACCCGCTCACGTCAGGGCTGCAGTCCCTGCGTCCGCAACCACCGCAACGGATCGACGGGGTCGCCGCCACCGGGGTGCACCTCGAGGTGGAGGTGCGGGCCGGTGACGTTGCCGGTCGACCCGATCGCACCGATGACCTGACCGACCCGCACGCGCTCCCCGACGCGCACGAAGACGCTGCTCTGGTGGCAGAACCACAGCTCGGTGCCGTCGGCGAGCCTGAGCACGGTCTTGTTGCCGAACGGGCCGTCGTACCCCGTCGACACGACCCGCCCCGCCGCGACGCTGCGGATGGCTGTGCCGGACGGTGCGGCGAAGTCGAGCCCGGTGTGCACCGAGGACCACAGGCTGCTCCGATCGCCGAACCGGCCGGTGAGCCGGTAGCCGACGACCGGCAGGACCAGCCGCGGGGGCAGGGGCTGCAGGACGGTCCCCGCGACTACCCGGTACGCCGGGAGCGGCTGCTTCACGGCCTGGGCCGAGGAGCCGGGGAAGGCGATCGCAGAGGCGGCGAGCAGCCCGGTGACCGTCGCGCGGGTGAGCGCGGGTCGTCGTAGGACGGCGAGCATGGGACGTGCCTTTCGAGGGCCTGGAGCGGCACCCGGTCGGACACGGCCGGACCATCGGAGCCGGTGCTTGCAGGTGCAAGCACGCGCACCAGTGGGCCACGAACGCCGCGGAGGGCTCAAATCGCGGGGTGACCCCCGTCACCGCGGATCGCCGGTCCCCCGCTCGGCGCGAGAGGGACGTCACAGGGCCGGTGCGACCCCGGTCACTCGGGCAGGACTCAGCTGGCCATGAACAGGATCTCGTCGCGCTCGTACATCCGGCCGGGGTGCTCGGCCTCGAGGTGCGCCTGGACGAGGCGGACGAGCTCGTCCTCGTCGGGCGCGGTTATGTACTCGCCGCACGGGCAGTTCAGCCGGGTCTTCATGGCCCCAGCCTAGGGCAGCGGTCCTGGTCGGTCAGGCTTCGCGCGACTCCGCCTGAGACGACGGGACGGCGGCGACCGCGGCCGGAAGCTGGCGCGTCTCCACCAGCCGGTCGGCGACGACGCGCAGCTTCATGTTGTTGTCCTGCGAGTAGCGCAGCAGCACCGCAAACGCCTGGTCGGCGGTGAGGTCGAAGCGCTCCATCAGGATCCCCTGCGCCTGACCGATCCGCTTGCGCGCGTCCACGGCCAGCCAGAGGTTCTCGATCTTCCGGGCGTTGCCCAGCGCAACGGCGGCGTGCCGGGCAAGGACGTGGGCGACGGCCTGGTCGTCGACGTCGAACGCATCGGCGTGCTGCGAGTAGGCGTTCAGCGTGCCGATCGTCTCGTCGTCGGTGTACATGCGCACGCTGATCAGGCTGCGGATGCCCGCGTCGTACACGCGCGCGGCCCAGTTCGGCCACCGACTCTCCGTCTGGGTGTCGCCGACGATGACACCCAGCCGGTCGGCGATCACCGAGACGTCCGGGCCCTCTCCGAGCTCCATCTGCATCGCATCGAGCTTCGCGACGATCGGATCGGTCGCTGCGGCCGTCTCGATGTGGTGCTTTCCGTGCACGAAGATGACCCCGGCGTAGTCGCAGCCGATCGCCTTCAGGGTGAACTCGAGCACCTTCTCGACCGTCTCCTCGACGGTCTCGTCGTGCAGCGCGAGTGCGAGCTCCGCGAACTCCTCCGCGTAACGGTCCCGCTCCGTGCCCACCACCGGTCTCCTCACTGCAGCCCGACTTGGATTCGGCCCCGCCGACAGGCGGGAGCCCCGCCAGGGAACGCCGAAGCTCTCGCGGACATTCTAGGCCCGCTGCGGATGAGTTGGGGCACCTCGGGTATCGCGATCACATGGTCGAAGCCCAGCGAGATCCCCGGGCGATCCAGGGCGATGCCGAGGACGTCACCCGCGTGCTCAGCGTGCTGCACCATGCCGGCCCCCTTCCCCTGCGTGAGCTGGCCGACGAGCCTGAGCTCGCCGAGTGGACCCACGAGCGCATCGAGCACGCCGTCGTCTCGGCGTGGTCGCGCGCCCTCATCTTCGTCGACACCCGCGACCTGCTCGTCGCCCTCTGACGGCAGTGCGGGCGACCGCCGGCGCGCCGCACGGGCGCGCCGACGGCCCAGCTCAGCTCGCTTGGGCGATCTCGGGCACCTCGCCCACCTCGCCGCGGAGCGTCTCGAAGATCCGGGAGAGGATCCTGGACACCTGCATCTGGGTGACGCCGATCTCCTCGCCGACCTCACGCTGGGTGAGTCCGTCGACGAACCGCAGCTTCAGCACGGTGCGGTCGCGGTCCTCCAGCCTGGCCAGGAGCGGCCGCAGCAGGACCCGGGCCTCGCAGCTGGCGAAGTCAGGGTCCTCCGAACCGAGCACCGAACCCAGCGTCCGAGCGCCGGCCTCCCCGTCGGACTCGCCCCCGACCGGCCGGTCGAGCGAGGCCGGCGTGTAGCACCCGTCGGCCGACAGCGCCTCGATCACGGTCTCCTCGTCGAGGTCGAGCGACTCGGCCAGCTCGCTGACGCGCGGCTCGCGTCCGAGCTGCTGGAGCAGGTCGGAGCGGCACTGGTTGATGGACTGCTGCGCCTCCTGGATGCGGCGGGGCGGGCGCACCGTCCAGCCACTGTCCCGGAACTGCTTGCGCAGGGCTCCGAGGATGCTCGGGACGGCGTACGACAAGAAGTCGTGGCCGTACTCCGGGCGGAAGGACTCCACGACGCGCACCAGCGCGAGTCGTGCCTCCTGGACCAGGTCCTCGAGGGCCAGCCCACGCGCCGAGTAGCGCTGGGCCAACGAGTCCGCGACCGGGAGGTTCAGCGTGACCAGCTCGTCGAGCAGCCGGCTCCGTTCCTCGGGGTCCTTGGTCGACGAACGCTCCTCGAAGAGCTCCTTGGTGCGCGCGGAGCGGGTGCGGTCGTCGATCTCGTGGCGGGATGGGGAAAGGGTGGAAGTGTTCATCGAGAGCATCGTGATGCTCCTGTCGAACCAGGGGTCAGAGCGGCCGGGCTGTGTGACCAGTGACCCATCTCTACTGTTGTACTCCCTGAGGCGGTCCGGAATCAACCGCGACACCTGTCTCGCGGCGTGGACACCGAACGCATGCTCGGGTAAGCAGTCGGGTAGGCAGGCGGCAAGGAGGGCGTGGTGGACCGGGGAGACACGGGCGAGGACGACCACGGCTGGCGCGCGGCGGAGGATCCCCTCCTCCGTGCCGAGATCGACCAGGTGCTCGATCGCAACTGGACCGAGCTCCTCCAGGAGCTGCGGGTTGCCCAGACGGGCACCCAGATCCTCACCGGGTTCCTCCTGACGCTGCCGTTCACGAGCACCTTCCCCAAGCTCGGGGACGACCAGAAGACCCTCTACCTCGTGGTCCTGCTCGGCTCCGTCGTGGCGACGGGCCTCAACGTCGCGCCCGTGGCCTACCACCGCATCCTGTTCCGGCGCCGCAAGCGAAGGTGGCTGGTGTCCGCCGCCAACATCGTCGCGCGCGCCGCCCTGGTCATGCTGGCTCTCGACAGTGCAGGTGTCGTGCTGCTCGTGTTCGACGTGGTGGTCGGCCGCCTCGCTGCGGTGATCGCGGCGGCCTCGGTGCTGTTGTTCCTGCTGCTCCTGTGGGGAGCGGTGGCGTTCGCCGAGCGGGCCTTCGGCAAGGACGCGGGTCACCCGCAACGGGAGCGCCAGCCCCGCGACCGGTAGCGCATGGCGTCCAGACCGGTCGGGTACGACCGGGGTCCCGCCGTCCCCCGCAGACGAGGAGCATCCGCCGTGGCCGCACGTCTGGAAGTCGTCCGATGAGCACGGGTTCGACGACACCGCTCTGGGAGGACGCCCCGCGTCCCGCGTTCCCGGACCCGTTGCCGCCCTCGGGCTCGGTCCAGGCCGTGGTCGTCGGCGGCGGTCTCACCGGCCTGACGACGGCCCTCCTGCTCACCCGCGCCGGGATGGAGGTCGCCGTCCTCGAGGCGCGCAGCCTCGGTAGCGGAACGACCGGGTCGAGCACCGCGAAGGTCTCCGTCGTCCAGGGCACGAAGCTGTCGAGGATCTCCCAGCGGCACCCGTTGCGCGTCGTCCAGGCCTACGTCGACGCCAACCGGGAGGGCCAGGAGTGGCTCAGGGAGTTCTGCGCCGAGCACGACGTGCCCTTCGCGGTCCGGCCGTCCGGCACCTACGCCGCGACCGCGCAGGAGGTGGGCGCGGTGCGGGACGAGTACGCCGCGCTCGAGGCCGTGGGTCTGCCGGTCCGCTGGAGCGACGCGCTCGACGTCCCGTTCGAGATGCACGGCGCAGCGATGCTGGACGACCAGCTCCAGCTCGACCCGACCGACGTCGTGCACGCGCTCGCCGAGCAGGTGCGAGCACACGGCGGGACGATCCACGAGGGCCACCGCGTCCGGACCACCGACCACGGCGACCGGATCACGGTGCGGCTCGCCGGTGGCAGCACCTTGCAGACCGACCACCTGGTGATCGCGACCGGTGCCGCCACGCTGAGCGCCTGGCTGTGGGCCGCGAAGACGAGCGCGTCGCGGTCGTACCTCGTCGCTCTCGAGGGTGCGGCCCAGGTGCCCGCGATGCTGGTCTCGGCCGGCTCGCCGACACGCTCGGTCCGGACGGGTGCACCCCGGACGGGACCCGAGGTCCTGCTGGTCGGCGGCTCGGGACACGAGGTGGGGCGCGCACGCTCGGAGGCAGAGCACCTCGACGACCTGCGTCGGTGGGCGCAGCGGCACTTCCCGGGTGCCGTGGAGACGCACGCGTGGTCGGCCCAGGACTACAGCACTCCCGACGAGCTCCCGATCTACGGGCCGGTCCCCGGGACCGACAACCGCATCCTGGTCGCCAGCGGCTACGACAAGTGGGGCATGACGAACGCGGTGGCTGCCGCGCGCGCGATGTCCGCCGAGATCCTCGGCCGGCCCGCGAGCTGGTCCGAGCGCCTGCGCGAGCGCCCGTTCTCGGCGCGGTCGGTCGCGAGCCTGGCGCGACAGGGACTGTTCGCCGGCGTCGTGCAGGCCAAGGGGCTGGCCTCGGCAGAGCTGCACTCGCTGCCGCCCGACCTCCCCGAGGGCGAGGGCACCGTGGGGCGCTCCGGGCTACGGCCGACGGGCCTGAGCCACGTCGGCGGGTCGTCGTGCGCCGTGTCGGCGCTGTGCACGCACATGGGCGGCGTCCTGAACTGGAACGACCAGGAGCAGAGCTGGGACTGCCCGTTGCACGGCTCGCGGTTCGACGCCGACGGAGAGGTGATCGAGGGACCCGCCACCAAGCCGCTCGCCAAGGTCGCCCGGGGCTCTCACCAGCCCGCAGGCAGCGGCCGACCCTCCGCGTAGCCGGCCGCCGACTGGACGCCGACGACCGCCCGGTCGGCGAGCTCACGCAGGTCGTGGGCGCCGGCGTACGTGCAGGCCGATCGCACACCTGAGCAGATCTCGTCCACGAGGTCCTCGACTCCCGGTCGGGCCGGGTCGAGGAACATCCGCGACGACGAGATGCCTTCCTCGTAGAGCCCCTTGCGGGCACGCTCGAAGTGGTCGTCGCTCGCGGTGCGACCCGCGACAGCGCGGGCCGACGCCATCCCGAAGCTCTCCTTGTACGCGCGGCCGTCCGCGCTCCGCTGCAGGTCACCGGGCGACTCGTGGGTGCCCGCGAACCACGACCCGATCATCACCTGCGACGCGCCTGCCGCAAGGGCCAGGGCGACGTCCCGCGGATGGCGGACGCCTCCGTCGGCCCACACGTGCCTGCCGTGCTCCGCGGCCGCCTCCGCACACTCGAGCACGGCGCTGAACTGCGGGCGGCCGACGCCGGTCATCATCCGGGTGGTGCACATCGCGCCCGGGCCGACACCGACCTTGACGATGTCGGCGCCTGCCTCGATCAGGTCGTGCACCCCCTCGGCCGCAACGACGTTGCCTGCGACCACGGGGATGTCGGGGTCGATGCCGCGGACCGCGCGCAGGGCCTCGATCATCCGCTCCTGGTGGCCGTGCGCAGTGTCCACGACGAGGGTGTCGACGCCGCTCTTCACCAGCTGTGCCGTCTTCGCGGCCACGTCGCCGTTGACCCCGATCGCGGCTGCGACGCGCAGCGACCCGTCCGCGTCCAGCGCGGGTGCGTAGATCGTGGAGCGCAGTGCACCGGTGCGGGTGAGCAGGCCGACGAGGTCACCGTCGGTGTCGACGACGGGGGCCAAGCGGTGCCTGGACGCCGCGAGCACGTCGAAGGCGGCGCGTGCGTCGACGTCGTCGCTCAGCGTGACCATCTCCGTGGTCATCACCTGGCCCACCTGCGTGAACCGGTCGACTCCGAGACAGTCGGCCTCGGTGATGATGCCCACGGGCTTGCCGTCGTCGACGACCACGGCTGCCAGGTGCGCCCGCTTGGGCAGGAGCGCGAGCGCGTCGCTCACCGTCTCGTGGGGACTGAGCGTGATCGGCGTCTCGAACACCGGGTGCCTGCTCTTCACCCAGGCGACGACCTCGGCCACGATGTCGAGCGGGATGTCCTGCGGGAGCACCGCCAGGCCGCCCCGGCGCGCCATCGTCTCGGCCATGCGCCGTCCGGACACCGCGGTCATGTTCGCGACGACAAGCGGGATCGTCGTACCGGTGCCGTCGAGGGTGGAGAGGTCCACGTCGTACCGGGACGCGACGCCGGACCTTCGCGGGACCATGAAGACGTCGTCGTAGGTCAGGTCGTGGCCGGAGGTGGCGTCATTGAGGAATCGCACCGGCCGAATCTACTCCGGTCGCTGCGTGCATGATTCTTCCCGTGGACCACGTCACCGCCAGCGCACCGGGCCGGGTGAACCTCATCGGGGAGCACCTCGACTACAACGGGGGCCGCTGCCTGCCGATCGCGATCCCCCAGCGCACCACTGCCACGGTCGGCCCGGCTGACGAGGGCGTCACCGTGCGCAGCGGCGACCTCGCCTGGACGGGCGCGGTCGGTGAGAGGCCGGCCGGCTGGGCGGCGTACGTCGTCGGAGTGCTCGACGTCCTCGGCGTCCGCGCGTCCCTCCAGATCGACATCTCCTCCGACGTGCCTGTCGGCGCCGGGCTCTCGAGCTCGGCCGCGCTCGAGTGCAGTGTCGCCGTCGGCGTCGATGCGCTGCTCGGGCTGGGGCTCACCCGCGACGACATCACCGCGGCCTGCATCCGCGCCGAGACCGAGTACGTCGGCGCTCCCACGGGGGGCCTCGACCAGACTGCGTCGATGCATGCCGAGGCGGGCCAGGCGGTGCTGCTGGACTTCGCGGACGGATCGCGTGCGCTGGTCGGCTTCGATCCCGCGTCGGCCGGGCTCAGCCTGCTGGTCGTGGACACCCGGGTCGCCCACGAGCACGTCGACGGCGGCTACACCGCCCGTCGCGCAGACTGCGAGCAGGCGGCCCGGACACTAGGCGTGCGCTTCCTCACCGACGTGCGGGACCCGGTGTCGGCCCTCACCACGCTGACCGACGAACGGCTGCGGCGTCGGGCTGCGCACGTGTTCTCCGAGCAGCAGCGGGTCGGCGAGTTCGTGCGCGCGCTCGACCTCGGCGACTGGGCCGAGGCGGGGGCCCTGATGACGTCCTCCCACGAGTCGCTGCGCGACGACTTCGAGGTTTCCTGCGCGGAGCTCGACACGGTCGTGGACGTGTCTCTGGGAGCCGGCGCGATCGGCGCGCGGATGACCGGTGGCGGCTTCGGCGGCTCGGCGATCGTGCTGCTCGACACCGCCCTCGTCGACCCTGCCCGCGAGGCGATCGACCGCGCGTTCTCCGCTCGCGGCTGGGGCGCGCCGGCGCACCTCGAGGCGCCGCCGTCGGACGGCGCCCGGGTGGACGCGCCTCCCGCTCAGTAGCTCCGCGCGCCTCGGCTACTTGAGCTCGGCACTGCTCAGACCCAGGATCCGGCGGGCCACGATGAGCTGCTGGATCTGCTGGGTGCCCTCGAAGATGTCGAGGATCTTCGAGTCGCGGCCCCACTTCTCGAGGAGCTCGGCCTCGGAGTACCCGAGGGTGCCGCACAGCTCGACGCAGCGCAGCGTGACGTCCGTGCCCATCCGGCCGGCCTTGGCCTTCGCCATCGAGGCCTCCATCGAGTTCGGCTTGCGGTTGTCCGCCATCCAGGCCGACTGGAGCGTGAGCAGGTACGCCGCCTCCCAGTCCGCCTCGAGCTGGAGGAAGGTCGCGACTGCCGCCGGCTGCGAGAACGCGGGCCGGTCGTAGTCGATGGTGACCCCGGCCTTGAGGAGGATGTCCCGGGTCAGGTCCAGCGACGCGCGCGCACAGCCGACGGCCATCGCGGCCACGAGCGGACGGGTGTTGTCGAACGTCGCCATCGCACCCGCGAAGCCCTGCTTGGTGTCGATCTCCGGGGAGCCGAGCAGGTTCGCAGCAGGCACCCGGCAGTCGGTGAAGGTGATCACCGCGGTGTCCGACGCCCGGATGCCGAGCTTGTGCTCGAGGCGCTCGACGTTCATCCCGGGCGTCCCCTTCTGCACGACGAACGACTTGATCGCCGCGCGACCCATGGACTTGTCGAGCGTGGCCCAGACGACCACGCTGTCGGCGCGCTCACCGGAGGTGACGAAGATCTTCTCGCCGTTGAGGACGTACTCGTCGCCGTCCTTGCGTGCGGTCGTCGACAGGTTCGCCGAGTCCGAGCCGATCCCCGGCTCCGTGATCGCCATCGCCGCCCAGGTGCCCTCGAAGCGCTTCAGCTGCTCGTCGTTGGCGACGGAGGCGATCGCGGAGTTGCCGAGTCCCTGGCGGGGCATCGAGAGCAGCAGCCCGACGTCGCCCCAGCACATCTCCATGATCGAGAGCACCGAGGCCAGGTTGGCGCCATTCTTGTTGCCGGCTTCGTCGTCGGTCGCCTCGTCGCGGCGTACGCCGGTCGCTCCGGCACCGCCCGACGCGCCCGACTCGGCGAGCCCGTCGATCATCGCGGCGAGCATGTCGAGCTCCTTGGGGTACTCGTGCTCCGCGACGTCGTACTTGCGCGAGATCGGCCGCAGCATGTTCATCGCGACCTGGTGGGCCTGCTCGACGAGCGGGCGGACCTTCTTGGGGGTTTCGAGATTGATCATCGTCGTCTCCTTGGTGGTCGAGTGAGCCGAGGCTCAGACGAGCACCGCTCCTTCCATGAGGCCGATGGCACGCAGGTCGCGGTACCACCGCTCGACCGGGTGCTCCTTGACGTAGCCGTGGCCACCGAGCAGCTGGACGCCGTCCAGACCGATCTGCATGCCCTTCTCCGCGCACAGCCGCCGCGCCAGCGCGATCTCGCGGGAGGCGTCCTTGCCCTGGGCGACGCGGCCTGCCGCCTTGTAGGTCAGCAGGCGCATCCCCTGCAGCTCGATCGCGATGTTCGCCACCATGAAGGCCACCGACTGGCGGTGGGCCACCGGCTCACCGAACGCGTGTCGTTCCTTCACGTACGGCGTGACGTAGTCGAGCACGGCCTGAGCGGTGCCGAGCGCCAGGGCGCACCACGCGAGCCGGGAGTTCTGCACGACCTCCCGGTAGGTCGCCGCGTCACCGAGCACCGCGACCGGCTCGACCTCGACGTCATGCAGGACCAGGCGGGAGAGCCCGGCCGCGCGGACGCCCATCGACGGGTCGGCCTCGATGGTGATGCCGGGTGTCCTCGACTCGACGAGGAAGAGCTGGGGTGCACCGTCGAGCTCTGCGCCGACGACGAACAGCTCCGACTCGGCACCGCGCACGACGGCCGACTTCACGCCGTTGAGGACGAACGCGTCACCCTTGCGGGTCGCGGTGGTCGCGGGCGCGAGCGGGTCGAACAGTGCTGTCGGCTCGGCCAGTGCGAGCGCAGCCGCCGGGACCTCGTCGCCGGTGAACGCCGGCAGGTAGGTCGACTGCTGCTCGTCGGTGCCGTACAGCGAGAGCGCGGTCGCGACGGCACCCGGGGCGAGCGCAGCCACAGCGAGCCCGAGGTCACCGTGGGCGAGCGCCTCGTGCACCAGCACTCCTCCGACGGCGGAGCGCTCGGTCGCGATGCCGCCGAGGTCCTCGGCCACCCCGAGGATCGGCAGGCCGATCTCGAGGGTGGCCTTGAGCAGGTCGACGGGCGCCTGGCAGGTCTCGTTCGCCTCGGGGGCGGCCGGGCGGACCACCTCGGCGGCGAACTCCGTGACGACGTCGACGAGCATCTGCTCGTCCTCGGTCGGGGTGAGGTCGAAGAGGCCCTTCGCCTTCGCCGACGGCACGCGCTTGCCCGCCGTCGCCTTGCCGGCGCGTGCGAACGCACGTCCGGCGGCTCCTGCGGTGCGGAAGCCCGCGCTGGTCACCCGGTACACGGTCTGCTCGCTGGTCCGGCGGATGCCGAGCCGGTCGATCAGCTCGCTCCGGGCCAGCCGGTTCAGGGCCGCGACCGCGAGCCCGATCGGGTCACGCGTCTCGGTGTCCGCGAGTCCGTGCCGGCCGCCTGGGGACAACATGCTCTTGACGGGATAGAAGGCCATGCGACAACTGTAACTCCGAGTTACACCAACCGCTACGGCAGGCGACGTGGTGCCCGTCACGCGGTGGCCGGCCACGAGCCAGCTGCACGGCGTCAGGCATGATGCGGGCCATGTCCGACGCCGTTGACGCCGCTCTTCCCCAGGGCGGCACCGCTCGCCCGATGACCCGCTGGGGCGACCCCGTGATGCATCGGCCGGCTCGAGCGGTCACCGGGTTCGACGACGAGCTGCGGGCCCTGGCCGCCGACATGGTGGCGACGATGTACGCGGCCGACGGCGTCGGGCTGGCCGCCTGCCAGATCGGCGTCGACCTCGGCGTGTTCGTCTTCGACTGCATGGACGACGACGGCGTCCCCCACCGCGGCGTCGTCTGCAACCCCGTGCTCGAGGTGCCCGAGGGCAAGGACCGCCTGCTCGACGACAGCGAGGAGGGCTGCCTGTCCTACCCCGGCGCCTTCGTCCCGTGCGCACGCCCCGACTACGCCCGGGTGTCCGGGCAGGACCTGGCCGGCGAGCCGGTCGAGTACGCCGGCACGGGACTGCTCGCCCGCTGCCTGCAGCACGAGACCGACCACACGCGCGGCGTGGTCTTCGGCGACCGGCTCTCCACCAGGATGCGCAAGAAGCTGCGCAAGCAGATGGAGGCGGAGTCCGAGCACTACCCGGAGGGTTGGCCGGCCGGCGACTGAGGTCTCGACAGGCTCAACCACCGGTGGTGATCCTGTCGACAGCTCACCTGCGCGCAGCCACGTAGCAGGCGACCGCGGTGGCCGCAGCCACGTTGAGCGAGTCGATCCCGGCGGCCATCGGGATGATCGCCAGCCGGTCGGAGGACTCCTGCCAGCGCGGCGACAGCCCGTGTCCCTCCGAGCCGAGCACGAGGGCGAGGCGGTCGATGCCGGCCACCGCCTCCTCGATCGGGAGCGCTCCCTCGGCCAGGGTGAGCGCGACGGTGGTGAATCCGGCCGCCGAGACGGTCTGCAGCGCGTCGTACCAGTCGGGAAGGCGGGTCCAGGGAGTCGCGAACACCGCGCCCATCCCGACCTTGATGGAGCGGCGGTACAGCGGGTCTGCGCAGCGGGGGGCGACGAGCACTGCGTCGAAGCCGAGGGCCGTGCCCGAGCGGAAGATCGCACCGACGTTGGTGTGGTCGACGATGTCCTCGAGGACGAGGACGGAGCGCGCTCCCGCGAGCACCTCGTCGACCGAGGGCAACGGGTTGCGGTGCAGCGACGCGAGTGCGCCGCGGTGGACGTGGAACCCGGTCACCTCCTCGGCGAGGGCCTCCGACACGACGTACACCGGAGCGTCCGATCGCGACAGGACGTCGGCGAGGCCGTCGAGCCAGCGCGGCGCCATCAGGAAGGAGCGCGGCTGGTGGCCGGCCTCGACGGCCCTTCGGACGACCTTCTCGCCCTCGGCGAGGAAGAGACCGTGCTCCGCCTCGAAGTGCTGGCGCAGCTGCACGTCGCGCAGGTCCCGGTAGTCGGCCAGCCTGGGGTCCTCGGCCGAGTCGATCTCGACGAGGTGTGGCCCGGCGCCCGGTGTCGACAAGCTCAGCCGCCGGCCGGGTCCGTGAACGCGTCGGGATGTGCCACCCGGACGACCTCGCCGACGACGATCACTGCCGGAGCCGTCACGGCGTGGCGGGTCAGGTCCGCGGCCAGTGAACCCAGGGTGCTCAGCACGGTCCTCTCGGTCGGCATCGTGCCGTCGCAGACGACAGCGACCGGGGTCTGCTCGTCCCGGCCCCGCGCGAGCAGGCCCTTGGCGATCGCCGGCGCGTTCTCGACCGCCATCATCAGCACCAGGGTGCCGCGCAGGCGGGCCACGCCGTCCCAGTCCACCAGCGACTCGGCATGGTCCGGCGGCAGGTGGCCCGAGACCACCGTGAACTCGTGGGTGACGCCGCGGTGCGTCACCGGGATGCCCGCGATCGCAGGCACTGCGAGCGGGCTGCTGAGCCCCGGGATGACCGTCACGGGCACGCCGGCCTCGCGACAGGCGATGACCTCCTCGTAGCCCCGGCCGAACACGAAGCTGTCGCCGCCCTTGAAGCGCGCCACCCGCTTTCCGGCGAGCGCGCGGTCGACGATGAGCCGGTTGATCTCGTCCTGCTGGGCCGACCGACCGCGGGGCAGCTTCGCGACGTCGATGAGCTCGACGTCAGCGCTGAGCTCGCCGAGCAGCTCGCGCGGCGCCAGCCGGTCGGCGACGACCACGTCCGCCTCCATGAGCGCCTTGCGGCCGGCCACGGTGATCAGGGCCGGGTCACCGGGTCCTCCCCCGATCAGTACCACGCCGGCCGGCCGGGGAGAGGAGCCCGTCTCGAGCCTTCCGGTTTGCAGTCCGTCGATGATCTCGTCGCGAAGTGCGGCGGTCCTGCGCGGGTCCCGGTTCTCGCGCTGGTCGCCGAGGACCGCGACGGTGACCTCACCGTGACGGCCGACGGCGGGCGTCCAGGCGCTGCCCTCCGACGCGTCGTCGGAGCGCACGCAGAACGTGTGCCGACTCTCCGCCGACCTTCCGACGGCGGCATTCACGTCGGCGTCGTCGGTCGCGGCCATCACGTACCAGGCGCCCTCGAGATCGGTGTCCTCGAACCGGCGCCGCAGCCAGGTGATCTCTCCGGAGTCCGCCAGGCCCTCGAGCGCCGGGGTGACCTGCGGCGACACGACGTACACCTGGGCGCCGGAGGCGATGAGGCCCGGCACTCGGCGCTGCGCGACGTGACCGCCACCGACGACGACCACCTTGCGGCCGTCGAGCCGCAGGCCGGACGGGTAGGTGGGCCTGGATCGATCGGCGGGGGCGTCGCTCACCCCGCCATTCTGCGCGGCAGGTGTGTCAGGGGCATGACGGAGGTTCACCCACCGGACTAGGTTGACGGCTATGAGTATCGAACGCCCCGTCTCCCCCGATCCCTATCCCCTGCTTCCCGAGGTGGCGTCGTTCACGGTCACCAGCACGGACATCACCCACGAGCAGCCGCTCAAGGACGACCACGTCGCCGCGCTCGGCAACACCTCCCCGCAGCTGTCCTGGAGCGGTGCCCCGGAGGGCACGAAGAGCTACACCGTGACCTGCTTCGACCCGGACGCGCCGACGCCCTCCGGGTTCTGGCACTGGGTGCTCGTCGACCTTCCCGCTGAGGTGACGTCGCTCGACACCGGAGCCGGTGCGGAGGGAGCTGACCTCCCGGGCAACGCCTTCATGTGCCGCAACGACGGCGGATCGAAGGCGTTCATGGGAGCCGCTCCCCCGCCCAACGACCAGGTCCACCGCTACTTCTTCGTCGTGCACGCGGTGAAGGAGGAGTCCCTGGGTGTCGACTCGGACGCGTCGCCGGCGGTGGTCAGCTTCAACCTCGCGTTCAAGACCCTGGGTCGCGCGATCCTCCATGGCACCTACCAGCACTGAGGACGTCCTCGGGCCGCCGTACGTCGCGACGACGCTGCCGCTCCGACCCGATGACGAGGGCGAGGTCGTCGCGACCCTGGTCCACCGGCCGGCAACCGACCCGACCGGCAACGCCGTGCTCCACGTGCACGGCTTCGCCGACTACTTCTTCCAGACCGGGGCGGCCGACTTCTGGTGCGAGCGGGGCTACGACTTCTACGCGCTCGACCTGCGCAAGTACGGTCGGTCACTGCTTCCCCACCAGACGCCGAACTTCGTCACCGATCTCGCCGACTACTACGAGGAGCTCGACCGGGCGTTCGCGCTGGTGAGCGGCGACCACGACCGCATCGTGCTCTCGGCGCACTCCACGGGCGGCCTGACCGTGCCGCTGTGGGCGTCGGACCGACGTCTCGAGGTCGCCGGGATGGTGCTCAACGCACCGTGGCTCGACATGCACGGCGACGTGGTCACCCGCAACGTCGCGATGCCGGTGCTGCACCGCATCGGCGCCTACCGCGCCCGGCTGGAGATCCCCCGCAAGGTCAGCGGGATCTATGCGCGGAGCCTTCACGTCGAGCACGAGGGCGAGTGGCCCTTCGACCTCGCGTGGAAGCCGCTGCAGTCGTGGCCGGTGTACGCCGGGTGGATCCGGGCGATCCGGATGGGTCAGGCCAGGGTCGCGGCCGGGATCGACGTCCCCGCGCCGGTGCTGGTGCTGACCTCGACGCGCTCGGGCAGCCCACGGTCGATCGAGGACCCGGACGCCTTCAGCACCGACATCGTGCTCGACGTCGAGCAGATCCGCCGCCGCGCGCCGATGCTCGGGCGGCACGTCACGCTCGCGCAGGTCGAGGGCGCGATGCACGACGTGACATTGTCACGCCCGGAGGTGCGCAAGGTCGTCTTCGACGAGATCGCCAGGTTCCTCACGGCGTACGTCGACGGGTAGCCGCTAACCTCTCGCCCATGAATCCCGTCAACGGACTTGCCCTCGGCCGCATCGCCATCGGTGTCACCGCGCTCGTGTCCCCCGACCTCGCCGCGAAGCTGTTCCGGCTCGACGCCGCCCGCAACCCGCAGCTGCCCTACATGTCGCGCATGTTCGGCTCCCGGGAGGTCGCGCTCGGCGCGATCACGCTCGTGTCGAAGGGCAAGGCGCGCCGCAAGCTGGTCGCGCTCGGGATGGCCGTCGACGGCGCAGACGCCTTCGCCGGGTACGACGCGATGAGGGCCGGCCTGGTCCCCCAGCGCGTCGGGATCTTCCTCACCGCGCCCGCGCTCGGCGCGGTGCTCGCCGGAGCGGTCGGGATCGTCACCGAGCGCTAGGCCGGCTCGCCGGACTCAGAAGAGGAACGAGACCAGCGCCGCGACGCCGACCACGACGATCAGCGCGCGCAGGAAGCCCGGCGACAGCCGGCGTCCCACGGTGGCGCCCAGCTGTCCCCCGACGATCGAGCCGACCGCGACCAGGCCGGCGGCACGCCAGTCGACGTGCGCGACCACCACGAACAGGATCGCGGCGACCCCGTTCACGATCGCGGCCAGGACGTTCTTGGTCGCGTTGTGCCGCTGCAGCGTGTCGTCGACCCCGATCCCCAGGATCGCCATCAGCAGCACACCCTGCGCGGCGCCGAAGTAGCCGCCGTACACGCCGGCCCCACCGACCGCGGGCCATACCCAGGCCGCCCCGTGGTGCGGCAGCCCGCCCCTGGCCTCGGCCCGCGCGGCGACCTTGGCGGAGATCCTCGGCCCGAGGACGACCAGCACCAGTCCGAGCCCGATCAGGACCGGCACGATCGCGTCGAAGGCCGAGGACGGCAGCACGAGCAGCAGGACGCCCCCGGCGAGGCCGCCGATCAGCGAGGCGGACGCCAGCCTGACCAGCCGCGATCGCTGACCTGCCAGCTCGGCCCGGTAGCCCCACGCCCCGGACACCGACCCGAACACCAGCCCGACCGTGTTCGACACGTTCGCCGTGACCGGCGACAGGCCGACGGCCAGCAGGGCGGGGAACGTGATCAGCGTCCCCGACCCCACCACGGTGTTGATCGTCCCGGCGGCGACCCCGGCGAGGAGGACCGCGATCGCCTCGAGCAGCGTCACTGCGTGGGAGGCACCTCGGGCGAGGGCGGGGCGGGCGCCTCGGGCGGCTCCGCCGCGGGCGGTGCCGTCGCCGCGGCCTCGCCAGACGATGCCTGTGCGTCGGCGATCGCCTTCTGGACGTCCTCGTGGGCCTTGGACAGCATCGCCTCGCTGCCGCCGACCTCCACGCGCTCCATCGAGCCCATGTCGACGCGCGTGCGCGGGCCGCCGGTGTGCTTCGGGATGCCGGAGACCTCGTGCACCGCCGAACCGAGGCCCTCGAGGGCCTTGGTGATCTCGGAGGGCACCACCCAGACCTTGTTGGCGTCGCCCTCGGCGATCTTCGGCATCATCTGCAGGTACTGGTAGGCGAGCAGCGCCTGGTCAGGCTGCCCGTCGTGGATCGCCTGGAAGACGGTCTGGATGGCCTGCCCCTCGCCCTGGGCGCGCAGGATCGCGGCCTCGCGCTCGGCCTGCGCACGCAGGATCCGCGCCTCCCGGTCGCCCTCCGCGTTGAGGATGGCGGCCTGCTTGTTGCCCTCCGCGGTGAGGATGGACGACTGGCGCTGACCCTCGGCAGTGAGGATGACCGCGCGCTTGTCGCGGTCGGCGCGCATCTGCTTCTCCATCGAGTCCTTGATCGACGGCGGCGGGTCGATGCCCTTGATCTCGACGCGTCCGACCCGGACGCCCCAGCGGCCGGTGGCCTCGTCGAGGACTCCGGACAGCCCGCGGTTGATGTCCTCGCGCGAGGTCAGCGTCTGCTCGAGGTCCATGCCGCCGACGATGTTGCGCAGCGTGGTCATCGTGAGCTGCTCGATCGCGGAGATGTAGTTGGCGATCTCGTAGGTCGCGGCCACCGGGTCGGTGACCTGGAAGTAGATGACGGTGTCGATCGAGACGACCAGGTTGTCCTCGGTGATCACCGGCTGCGGCGGGAACGACACGACCTGCTCGCGCATGTCGATGACGTAGCGCACCCGGTCGACGAACGGCGTCACGATGTTCAACCCGGGCGAGAGCGTCGCGCGGTACTTGCCGAACCTCTCGACGATGCCGGCGCGTGCCTGCGGAACGATCCGGACGGTCTTGGCGAGCACGAGGATCGCGAAGAGCACCAGCACGACGAAGAACGCGAACACGAACGTCATGGAAGCTGCCTCTGGTCGGGGAGTCCTCGGTCAGGACCCCAGTTGGTGACTGCGGAGAACGTACGCCGTCGCACCCTTGATCGACACCACGTCGACGGTCACGCCGGGCTCGATCTGGTCGTCCTCGTCATAGGGCTTCGCCGTCCAGACGTCGCCGCCGATCTTCACCCGTCCCGCCGCGTGGTGGGAGAGGTGCTCGAGCACGATCGCCCGCTCGCCGATCAGCGCCTCGGCGCCGGTGCGCAGGGTCGGCCCGGCGTGCAGCCGGCGCACCATGCTCGGTCGGAGGAGCGCGAGCAGGCCGAGTGCCGTGCACAGCGCGAGCACGATCTGGACCCCACTCGGCACACCCAGGAGGGCCACCACCATGCCGACGAGCGCGCCGCCCGCGAGCATGATCAGGATCAGGTCGGTGCTGATCAGCTCCAGGACCCCGAGGGCGACGGCGATCATCAGCCAGGTCTCCCAGAGATGGTCACGGAACCAGTCCATGCATCGACACTATCCAAGTCACCCCACGTGGCGGCGCGATCTGCGCCGAGCGGCGTACCGGCCGTCCTCGTGGGTCAGCAGCAGGCTCATCCCGAAGGTCGCGGTGAGGTTCTCGGCCGTCATCACCGAGGCGAGGGGTCCCTGCGCGACGACGGCTCCTGCACGCAGCATCAGCGCGTGCGTGAATCCCGGTGGGACCTCCTCCGACGTGGTGCGAGACCAGCACGA
Source organism: Marmoricola sp. URHA0025 HA25 (assembly GCF_054059435.1). NCBI lineage: Bacteria > Bacillati > Actinomycetota > Actinomycetes > Propionibacteriales > Nocardioidaceae > Marmoricola > Marmoricola sp. URHA0025 HA25. The sequence continues at coordinate 1,973,998 of NZ_JBSSCD010000001.1, read as the reverse complement.
TCGCCGGCGACGACGCATCGTTGGCGAGCACCGACATCGTCGACACCAGGTCTTCGCGACCGCCGAGGTCGAGCCCGGCAGCGGGCTCGTCGAGGATCAGCAGCTCGGGGTCGGCCATCAGGGAGCGGGCAATCTGGACCCGCTTGCGCTCTCCCTCGCTGAGCGTGCCGAAGGTCCGGTCGAGCAGCTTGCCGGCACCCACCTCGACCAGCAGGGCCCGGGCACGCTCGTGGTCGAGCTCCTCGTAGTTCTCGCGCCACCGGCCGACGACGCCGTACGACGCCGAGACGACCACGTCGCGGACGATCTCGTCGCGCGGGATCCGCTCCGCGACCGCGGCGCTGGTGTAGCCGATCCGCGGGCGCAGCTCGAAGACATCGACGGCCCCGAGCACCTCTCCGAGGATCCCGGCCACGCCGCTGGTCGGGTGGATCTGCGCCGAGCAGAGCTGGACCAGGGTGGTCTTCCCGGCTCCGTTGGCGCCGAGCACGACCCAGCGCTCGTCCTCGTGGACGATCCAGCTCACCGAGTCGAGCAACGTCGCCTGTCCCCGCCGTACGGTGACGTCGGCGAGCTCGAGAACGGTGTTCATGTATCCCTCAGTGCATGGCAGGCAGGTGACAACTCCCGTGCCAACCTAGCGTGACTACCCTCGACGCGTGTCCCTTCCGCGGAGTGCGCTGCTGGCCGTGTGGCTCAACGCCGTCCTGCGTGGCTCCGTCGGGCCCGACGACTTCGCCGCAGCAGTGCGCGCCGACGACCCGCAGCACCTGGTCGTCGACTGGCCCGGCGACGCGTCGCTGACCCTGGAGCAGCTGCCTGCGGCGGTCCAGCGCGCCTCCGGCACGGGTGCCGCGCTCGCGCTGCCCATCGCGGGCGACCTCCTGGGGCTGCGCGGACCGAGCGCGTTCAACACGCTCGCGCTCGACGCGGGCGAGGCGATCGTGCTGAACGGCGCTGGGCTCGGCTTCGTCCCCGGCCTCGACGCCCGCACGGTGCTCTGGCAGGTCGGTCCCGCGGAGCCGGCACCAGGTCTGGACCGGGCCGAGGAGGGCCGCCAGCTGCGGCAGGTCCTGGTCACCACCACTGCAGAGCTCACCCGGCTCGACGTCGCCGCCTGGCAGCCGGAGATCCCCGACCTGCTGATGAACGTGCGACACCGGCCCGACCTGCCCCTCCCTCCCGGGGTGGGTCCGCGGGCGGTCGAGGACCTCGAGCGGGCCGTCCTGTGCCTGGACATCGTCGACCTCGCGCTGCGTGACGACGGCGGTGCCACGTCGGCGTACGAGATGGCCGAGAGGCGGCGGTGCCTCACCGAGCTCGATCGCGCGGCCCGCCGCGTGGCCGTGGCCGTCTGCTCCGATAGCCTCGCTCCGTCATGAGCGACCGAAGCGAGCCCGACGAGAGCCGGCCCCGGACCGTCCTGATCACGCTGACCGGCAAGGATCGCCCGGGCGTGACGTCCACGCTGTTCGGCACGCTCGCCCGGTTCAGCGTCGAGGTGCTCGACATCGAGCAGATCGTGCTCCGCCGGCGCCTGATCCTGGGGCTGCTGGTCAGCGAGCCGCGTGACTGGAAGGCGCTGCGGGACGCGGTCCACGAGGTGGCGGCCGAGCTGGGCATGAGCGTCGAGGTCGACAAGGGCGCGGGTGACAACCGTTCGCGTCCCGTCGGCCGCAGCCACGTCACCGTGCTGGGCTCCCCGTTGCGCTCCACCGCGGTCGCAGCGATCGCGGGACGGATCGCGGACAGCGGCGCCAACATCGACCGGATCGAGAGGATGGCCCGCTACCCGGTCACCGCGATCGACCTGCACGTCTCGGGCACGGCGCCCGACCGGCTGCGCACCCTGCTCACCGAGGAGGCCGCCCGCCAGGGCGTCGACGTGGCGGTGCAGTCCGCGGACCTGCTCCGCCGAGGCATGCGCCTGATCGTGATGGACGTGGACTCGACGCTGATCCAGGGCGAGGTCATCGAGATGCTCGCGGCCCACGCCGGCTGCGAGGCCGAGGTGGCCCGGGTCACCGAGCTGGCCATGAGCGGTCAGCTCGACTTCGCCGACAGCTTGCGAGAGCGGGTGGCGCTGCTGGCCGGGCTCGACGCCTCGTGCCTGGACCGGGTGTACGAGGACCTGGTGCTCGCGCCGGGTGCCCGCACCACGGTGCGCACCCTCAAGCGCCTGGGCTACCGGTTCGCGATCGTCTCCGGCGGCTTCACCCAGATCACCGACCGGCTCGCCGACGACCTCGGCATCGACTTCTCCGCGGCCAACGAGCTCGAGGTCGTCGACGGCAAGCTCACCGGCAAGGTCGTCGGCGACATCGTCGACCGCGCCGGCAAGGCGGCCGCGCTGCGCCGGTTCGCCGCCGAGGCCGGCGTACCGGTGGCGGCGACGATCGCCATCGGCGACGGTGCGAACGACCTGGACATGCTGAGCGCAGCGGGGCTGGGCATCGCGTTCAACGCCAAGCCGGTCGTGCAGCAGGCCGCGCACACGGCGGTGAACGTGCCCTACCTCGACGCGGTAATGTACCTGCTCGGGATCAGCCGGGAGGAGATCGAGGCGGCGGACGCGGCTGCCGGGATCGTGACGCCGGCTCCCCCGCTGGACTGAGTGATTGAGTCCGCGCGCACCTCACCAGGTCTCGTCACGCTGCCGCGTCCTCGATCAGCCCCGGCCGACGTGGAAGGCCGTGATCCGGGCGCAGCCGATCTCGAGGCCGAACCACTCGCCCGGGACCTCGAGCACGGCGACCGCACACGTCGGCAGGCCCGCGGCGATCTCGGCGAACGTCGCCGGGTCCGCGCCGCCGTCGTCGAGCAGGTGCACCAGCTGGGCCATCGTCGGGTTGTGCCCCACGATCATCACGGTCCGCGCCGCCGCAGGGGCCGTCCGGAGGATCTCGATCGCCGCGTCGGGACCGGCCGAGTAGAGCCCGGCCTCGAGCTCGGGCACCACGTCGAGGTCCGCCGCGGCGCTGAACGCGGACCAGGTCTCGTGGGCCCGTGCAGCCGTCGACACGCACGCGTGGTCGGGCAGTACGCCGGCCGACCGTGCCCACTCCCCTGCCTCCGCGGCGTCCAGGGTGCCCCGATGCGTCAGCCGCCGGTCGTGGTCGGAAGAGGCGACCGCCTCGGCCTTGGCATGGCGCATCACGACCAGCCGGCGTGCGTCCTCCCTCACGACGACAACTCTTCCAGCGCGGAGGCCTGCTTGTCACCGGGCGGCCGCAGGCCGTACCACGACACGATGCCCCCGGCGGTGAGCAGCGCTGCGCACAGCAGCTGCCCGGAGCGGAACCCGTCGGTGAGGGCGGTCGGGTTGCGGTAGTCGGCGCCACTCAGGCCCACGATCGCAGGGAGGGCCGCAACGGCGAGCAGCGAGCCGGCCCGAGCCACGGCGTTGTTGATCCCGCTGGCCACGCCCGCATGCTCGTCCGGCGCGGCGTTCAGCACGGCGGCGGTGAGCGGCGAGACCAGCGAGGTCAGTCCGAAGGCGAACAGGACCATGCCGGGGAGGACGTGCACGACGTAGGAGGCGTCCGACCCGATGAACGCCAGCATCACCACCCCCGCCGCACACAGGATCGGCCCGATCGTCATCGGCACCCGGGGCCCGGTGCGTGCCGCGATGGTGGCCGCACGCGACGAGAACAGCAGCATCGCGATCGTCAGCGGCAGCGTCGCGAGGCCGGCGCCGAGCGGGCTGTAGCCGGCGGTGACCTGAAGCTGCAGGACGAGCAGGAAGATCACGGCCCCCAGCGCGCCGTACACGAGGAAGGTCATCAGGTTGGCGGCGGTGAACACCCGCGAGGAGAAGAGGACCACCGGCGCCATCGCGCCGGGCCGGCGCTCGAGGAGCACGAAGGCGACGATCAGGACGAGCGCAGCGGCCGCGCACCCGACGATCATGGGCGCCGACCAGCCTCGCCAGGAGGTGAGGCCGTAGGTCAGCACTCCGAGAGCCAGCACGCCGACGGCTGCGCCGCCGTAGTCGAACCTGCCGCGGGCCTCGGCGTGGTCGCACGACTCCGGGACCTGCCGGCCGAGGACCAGCACCACGAGGCAGAGCGGCACGTTGATCGCGAAGATCCACCGCCAGCCGCCGTGGTCCAGCAGGAACCCGCCGACCAGCGGCCCGATCGCGCTCGCGACACCCGAGATGCCCGCCCACGCCCCGATCGCCGCCGGCCGGTCCTCCTTGCGGAACCCTGACTCGATGATCGCCAGCGAGCCCGGCGTGAGGAGCGCCGCCGCCACCCCCTGGAGCACCCGGAACACCACGAGCTGGCTCGGTGTCTGGGCGAACGCACACAGGGCGCTCGTGGTCCCGAAGCCGGCGATGCCGACCAGGTACATCCGCCGGCGGCCGAGGCGGTCGCCCAGCGCTCCCCCGACCAGGATCAGCGACGCCATGCTCAGCAGGTAGCCGTTGAGCACCCACTGCAGGTCGGCGAGGCTGGCGTCCAGGTCGGTGCCGATGGTGCGGAGCGCGATGTTGACGACCGTGCCGTCGAGTATGGCGATGCCCGAGCCCAGGATCACCGTCGCCAGGGTCAGCCGGCCGCGCCGGGAGCGCAGCTCGAGCAGCTCATCGGTGCCCGTCACCGCTGCAACCTACCGACGATCCCGCTCTCACGACCACCGAAAAAGGATTCAGGCGCCCATCGCGTGGTAGCCGCCGTCGACGTGCACGATCTCGCCGGTCGTGGCCGGGAAGAAGTCCGAGAGCAGGGCGACCACGGCCTTCGCGGTCGGGGTCTGGTCGTTCTCGTCCCAGCCGAGCGGTGATCGCGCGGACCAGTTCTCCTCGATGGTCTCGAAGCCCTCGATGGCCTTCGCCGCGAGCGTCTTGAGCGGGCCGGCGGCCACCAGGTTGACCCGGACGCCCTGCGGACCGAGGTCGCGGGCGAGGTAGCGCGAGCACGACTCCAGGGCAGCCTTGGCCACGCCCATCCAGTCGTACGCCGGCCAGGCGACGGTCGCGTCGAAGGTCAGCCCGACCACGGAGCCGCCGCCGGGCATCAGCGGGAGGCAGGCCTTGCTCAGCGAGGCCAGCGAGTACGCGGACACCTGGACCGCCTGCGCCACGTCGGGCCACGGCCCGGTCATGAACTTGCCCCCGAGGAGCGTCTGGGGGTTGCCGTAGGCGATCGAGTGCACCACGCCGTCGAGCCCGTCGACGTGCTCGCGCACTGCGTCGGGCAGCGCGGCCAGGTGGTCCTCGTCGGTCACGTCGAGCTCGAGCACCGGCGGCAGCTGCGGCAGCCGGGCGGCGATCCGGCGGGTGATGCCGAGAGCGCGGCCGAAGTTGGAGATCAGCACGGTCGCACCCTGCTCCTGGGCCACCCGTGCGACCGCAAAGCCGATCGAGCTGTCCATGGTCACGCCGGTGACCAGGATCCGCTTGCCGTCGAGGATGCCGCTCATTCAGTGCCCCATTCCGAGTCCGCCGTCGACCGGGATGACCGCACCGGTGACGTAGCCAGCCTTCTCCGACGCGAGCCAGGTGACCGCGTCGGCGATCTCGGCCGTCGTACCCATGCGTCCCAGCGGGATCTGGTCGCGGTACGCGGCCTGTTGCTCCTCGGGCAGGCCCGAGGTCATGTCGGTCTCGATGAAGCCCGGCGCCACCACGTTCGCGGTGATGGAGCGGCTGCCGAGCTCCCGGGCGATCGACCGCGCCATCCCGACCAGTCCCGACTTGGACGCGGCGTAGTTGACCTGGCCGGGCGAGCCGAGCATGCCGACGACGCTGGAGATCAGGATGATCCGGCCCCGGCGAAGTCGCAGCATCCCCTTCGCGGCGCGCTTGGCGACGCGGTAGGACCCGGAGAGGTTCGTGTCGATGACGTCCGACCAGTCGTCGTCGCTCATCCGCAGGAGCAGCGTGTCGCGGGTGATGCCGGCGTTGGCCACCAGCACCTCGACCGGTCCCTGGCGTTCCTCGACCGCAGCGAAGGCCTCGTCGACCGAGGCCGTCTCGGTCACCTCGCACGGCACCGCGAAGGCGCCGTCGGGCGCGTCGCCCGATCGGCTGGTCACCGCGACCTGGTCGCCGAGCGCGACGAACGCCTCGGCGATGGCGCGCCCGATGCCGCGGTTGCCACCGGTGACGAGGACTGATCGGCTCACGCGTTGGACGCTAGAGATTACTTCTCGGTACGCCGAATCGGGAGCGCCTGCTCAGTCGTCCTCGAGCCGGAAGCCGACCTTGATCCCGACCTGGAAGTGCTCGACGGTCCCGTCCTTGACCTGGCCACGGACCTGGGTCACCTCGAACCAGTCGACGTGGCGCAGCGTCTCCGCAGCGCGCTCGATGCCGTTGCGGACGGCCTGGTCGATGCCTTCGGGCGAGGTGCCGACGATCTCGGTCACGCGATAGGTGCGATTCGACATGGCCCAAGGATGCCACTCCGGTCGACGGCCCGGTCGAAGGCCCCGTCGCCCGTCGTGGGACGGCCCGAGCCCCGACGTAGGATCGATGGATGGTCTCGCTTCGGAGGGGGCACGGTGCGGACGTCGTCCGGATCACCACGGCGCCCGAAAGCCCCGAACGGGACATGGCCCACCGGCAGAAGCGCTACATGATCTCCATGGGCATCCGGACCCTGTGCTTCATCGGCGCGATCGCGGTCGGGCCGGGGTGGTTCCGCTGGGTGCTGGTCGCCGGAGCCTTCGTGCTGCCCTACGTCGCCGTGGTGATGGCCAACAGCGCCACCCCGCGGATCGAGGGCACGCTGCCGCCCGGACCGCCGCACGGAAACCGGGAGCTGGGTCCCGGGCGGGACTGACTGGCCGGAGACGCCGCCAAGTGAGCACTAACGTGGGAGAATCGGACTCGACCGGCACGCCATCCCCCGGGCAGCCGGTCCAGGTGCCGGGCGATTCACCCCCAAGGTCGTCCGGCACCGCCCTTGTCCGAGCCGAAGACGTGACTCCGGGCGTGCACCCGGACGTGACCCGGACGGGTCGAGACCAAGGAGAGCCGCCGTGAGCGACATCTGCTCGGCGAAGGGGTGCGCGGCCGCGGCGACCTGGGAGCTGCGCTGGAACAACCCCAAGCTGCACACGCCCGACCGTCGCAAGGTCTGGCTCGCCTGTGACGACCACAAGGCCTCACTCGGCGACTTCCTCGCGGCACGGTCGTTCCTCCGCGACGTGGTCCCGCACCCACCACACCCCCAGTAGCGCGAGCGGGAAGAAGAGCTCCGACTCGGTACGCCGAGCGGGCAGAAACGCACCGCACCGGTACGCCGAGCGGGCAGAAACGCACCGCGCCGGTACGCCGAGCGGGCAGAAATGCGCCGGTCGTACGGCGAGCGGACACAGAAGCTGCCCGCCTGGCGATGTCCGGCGACGCGTGCCAGGTAGCGTTTGCGCCCTCTCAGAACCGTGCCAGGCAGCGTTTCTGCCCTCTCAGGACCGTGCCAGGCAGCGTTTCTGCCCTCTCAGGACCGTGCCAGGCAGCGTTTCTGCCCGCTCGGCACCTCTAGAGGCAGCGTTTCTGCCCTTTCGGCGGTTGCGCTCAGCCGCCGATTGCGGACATCGGCCGCGTGGGCTGGAGGAAGGTCGGGTCGTCGATCCCGTGCCCGGGAAGCTTCGCGGCCATCGCCGCGACCCAGCGGCGCGCGATCTCCTCGTCGTCGGCGCCTGCCCGCAGCGGCGTCCGCAGGTCCGACTCGTCGCGGGCGAAGAGGCAGTTGCGCACCTGTCCGTCGGCGGTGAGGCGCACGCGGTCGCAGTCGCCGCAGAACGGACGGGTCACCGACGCGATCACGCCAACGGTGAAGGGGCCCCCGTCGACGACGAACTCCTCAGCCGGCTGGCTGCCTCGTGGTTCGCCGGCCTCGGTGAGCGTGAACGCCTGTCCGAGCGACTCGAGGATCTCGTCGGCCGTCACCATGTCGGAACGCGTCCACCCGTGCTGCGGGTCGAGCGGCATCTGCTCGATGAAGCGCAGGTGGTAGCCGTGGTCGAGGCACCAGCGGAGCAGCTCAGGCGCCTGGTCGTCGTTGATGCCGCGCAGGAGCACCGCGTTGACCTTGACCGGCTCGAGGCCGGCGGCGCGGGCCGCGTCGAGGCCCTTGATCACGTCGTCGAACCGGTCGCGCAGCGTGATCCGCGCGAAGTCCTCACGGCGCACGGTGTCCAGGCTCACGTTCACCCGGTCGAGGCCCGCATCGCGCAGCGCGCCGGCCACGCGGCCCAGCCCCAGCGCGTTGGTCGTCAGCGAGACCTCGGGGGCCGGCGAGAGCTGCTTGGTCCGGCGTACGACGTCGACCAGGCCCTTGCGGAGCAGCGGCTCACCCCCGGTGAAGCGCACGGCCGTGATCCCGAGCCGCTCGACGCCGATGGTGATCAACCGGACCACCTCGTCGTCGGTCAGCACCTCGTCGTTCGGCAGCCAGTCGAGCCCCTCCGCGGGCATGCAGTAGCTGCACCGCAGGTTGCAGCGGTCGATCAGGGACACCCGCAGATCGGTCGCGACGCGACCGTGCCGGTCGGCGAGGGGTTGGGTGCTCACCCTGCACAGCCTACGTCCAGGGAGCGCGACTAGCCTCGGCGCGTGATGTTCCTGCTGAGCCGGCGGTGGCTGCTGTTCGCGCTGACCGTCGCCGCGCTCGCGTGGGGTGCCAACCTGCTGGGGCAGTGGCAGTTCCACCGGCTGGACGAGCGGCGGGCGGAGAACCGCCTGGTCGCGACCAACCTGGACCGTCCGCCGGTGCCTCTCGACGACCTGCTCGCCGTCGGACGTCCGGCACCGAAGCACGACGAGTGGCGCGAGGTGGTCGTCCACGGCACCTGGGACGACGCCCGCACCATCGTGGTCAAGTACCAGACCCGCGACGGCGCACCGGGCGTCGACGTGGTGACTCCCCTGCGCACCGAGAGCGGTGCCGCCGTGCTCGTGGACCGCGGCTGGCTGTCGACGGAGAACTCCGGTGGCACGAGGCCCAAGCTGCCCGCCGCGTCGACCGACCCGGTCACGGTGCTGGGCTGGGTCCGCGTCGACGGGACCGGCGGATCCACCACGGTGACCGACATGGCGGCCAGGGCGATCTCGAGCCGTGCGGCCGCCGAGGTCGTGCCCTACCCGCTGTACGGCGGCTTCGTCGACCTGCACACCGAGAGTCCGTCGCCCGCGAAGCCCCTCCAGCCGATCGAGCTGCCCGACGACACGAGCGAGGGTCCGCACTTCTTCTACGGGCTGCAGTGGTGGTTCTTCGGAGCGCTCGCGGTGATCGGGTTCGGGTACCTCGCCTACGACGAGTGGCGCCGGATCCGCGAGGAGCGTCGGTCGCCGGGTGTGCCCAGGAACGACTCAGAGAGCACGCAGCATGCCGCCGTCGACGGGCAGCATGACTCCGGTCACGAATGAGGAGACCGGGCTGAGCAGGAACACCGCCGCCGCGGCGAACTCCCCCGGTTCGCCGTACCGACCGAGCGGGATCCCCTCGATCGCCTTCGCCTTCGCGGCCGCCGCATCACCGGTGGCGGCGTCGAGCTCGTCCACGCGCTCGGTCCCGATCCGGCCCGGCAGCAACCCGTTGACGCGGATCCCGCGGGGACCGAGCTCGTCGGCCATCGTCTTCGCCGCCATCGCCAAGCCGGGGCGGAGGCCGTTCGAGACGGCGAGGTTGGCCAGCGGCGCTCGCACCGAGCTCGACAGCACGAAGGCGATCGAGCCCGGCCCGTCGATGGCCGCGGCGACCGCACGCGCCACGCGCAGGGCGCCGACGAAGACCGACTCGAAGGCGGCGGACCAGGTCTCGTCCGGGGTCTCGAGCACCGTTCCGGTCGGCGGGCCACCGACGGAGATCAGGGCACCGTCGACGCGGCCCCACCGGTGCACGGCCGCGCGGACCACCGCGTCTGCCGAGCCAGGGTCGGCGTTGTCAGCCGTGACGCCCAGAGCGCTGTCGCCCAGCGCGGCGGCTGCCTCGTCGACGCGCGCCTGGTCGCGCCCAGTCACCACGACCCGCGCTCCCGCGCCCACCAGCAGCTCGGCGGTCGCGCGGCCCAGGCCGCGCGTGGCGCCGGTCAGCACGAAGACCTTGTCCTCGACGCCCCATCCCAGTCGTTCGCTGTCCATCGCTCCAACCTAGGCCACCCGGGATGCCGTTCAATCCGGTGTCCTGGTGCCTCGCGCGCTGGCTACGGTGGGCGACATGTACCTCGAGAACGTCGTGGTCGACGCCGCCGACGCCCAGCGGCTCGGCCGGTTCTGGGAGGCCGTGCTCGGTTCCGAACGCCTGACGGACGCGCCCGGCATCTTCGAGACCCGGCTCGAGGTCGAGGGCGGACCGCTGCTCGACCTGTGCTTCCAGCAGGTCCCGGAGCCGAGGCCGGAGCGGCCGAGGCTCCACCTGGACCTCTTCGGCGGGACCCACCAGGCACAGGACGTCGAGCGGCTGATCGGGCTCGGCGCGCAGTACCTCGACATCGGTCAGGGCGAGGTGCCCTGGGTGGTCCTGGCCGACCCGGAGGGCAACCCCTTCTGCGTCATGGAGGACCGCCCGGCGTACGCCGGCACGGGACCCCTCGCCGCGCTCCCGCTCGACTCCGCCGAACCGGACCGCGATGCCGCGTTCTGGTCGTGGCTGACCGGGTGGACCGAGGTCGCCGGCGTCGCGCCGAGGTCACTGCGGCACCCGTCCCTGCTCGGGCCGCTGCTGGAGCTCTGTCCCGAGGCCGCGCCGAAGGGTGCCACCAAGAACCGGCTGCACCTCGACGTCCGGCTCGAGGCCGGCGAGGATCCCGACGACGTCGCTGCCGGCATCGCCGCGCACGGTGGCCGGGCGGTCGACTTCGGGTGGGGTGAGCTGCCCTGGCGGTCCTACGCCGACCCGTCCGGCAACGAGTTCTGCGTGCTGCCGGCGTCGTCGTGAGCCGTCAGGCCGGGGCTGGTTCCTCGCCCCGTCGTGGCTCGGAGAATTGCGTCGCGTACAGGTCCGCGTAGACCCCGCCCTCGAGGAGCAGCTGGTCGTGGGTCCCGCGCTGCACGATCCGGCCGTCCTCGACGACCAGGATCTGGTCGGCATTGCGAACCGTCGAGAGCCGGTGCGCGATGACCAGGGCGGTGCGACCCTCCAGGGCGCTGTCGAGGGCGCGCTGGACGGCGTACTCGGACTCGGAGTCGAGGTGAGCGGTGGCCTCGTCGAGCACCACGATCCGCGGCGCCTTCAGCAGCAGCCGCGCGATCGCCAGGCGCTGGCGCTCGCCGCCGGAGAGCCGGTAGCCACGGTCGCCGACGACGGTGTCCAGGCCGTCGGGCATCGCGAGCACCAGCGGAGCGATCTGCGCAGAAGCCAGGGCCGCCCAGATCTCCTCGTCGGTGGCGTCCGGGTTGGCGTAGCGGAGGTTCTCGCGGATGGTGTCGTGGAACATGTGCGCGTCCTGCGTGACGTAGCCGACCGCGTCCTCGAGCGACTGGAGCGTGACGTCACGCACGTCGTGCAGGTGAGCACTGTCGCCGACCCGGACGACGCCCGACGTGGCGTCGTAGAGCCGGGCGACCAGGTGCGTGATCGTCGTCTTGCCGGCGCCGGACGGGCCGACGAGGGCGATCATCTGACCGGGCTCGGCAGTGAAGGAGATGTCGTGGAGGACCTGTCCGGAGTCGCGGCTCTCGACCCGGGCAACGGTCTCGAGGCTCGCCAGCGAGACGTCCTCCGCCCGCGGGTAGGTGAAGGCGACGTGGTCGAACTCCAGGCGCGCCGCACCCGGGTGGAGCGTCACTGCGTCGGGCTTCTCCTGGATCGTGGAGGGCAGGTCGAGCACCTCGAAGACCCGGTCGAAGCTGACCAGCGCGGTCATCACGTCGACCCGGACGTTGGAGAGCCCCTGCAGGGGCCCGAGCAGGCGTAGCAGCAGTGTCGCCAGCGCGGTGAGCGTGCCGATCGTGAGCGTGGAGCTGATCACGAGATGGCCGCCGATGCCCCAGACCAGCGCCGTCGCCAGCGCCGGGATCAGCATCATCGTCGCCGCGAAGATCCTCGTGACCAGGGAGATCCGGACACCGAGGTCGCGGACCACGCCGGCCTTCTCGGCGTACCGTGCGTCCTCCTCGGAGCGGCGGCCGAACAGCTTGAGCAGCAGCGCGCCGCCGACGTTGAACCGCTCGGTCATCATGTTGCCGAGGTCGGCGTTGCCGTTCATCTGAGCCCGGGTCAGGCCGCTGATCTGGTGGCCGACCCAGCGGGACGCGAGCAGCAGCAGCGGGAACAGCGCGAGGCACGCCAGGGTGATCTGCCAGGAGAGCACGACCATCGCGACACCGACGACGACCACCGAGATCGTGTTCGACACGGTGCTGGACAGCGTCGAGGTGAACGCGCGCTGGGCGCCGATCACGTCGTTGTTGAGCCGGGAGACCAGGGCACCGGTCTGGGTGCGGGTGAAGAACGCCAGCGACATCCGCTGGACGTGCCCGAAGACCTTCGTGCGAAGGTCGAAGATGAGGTTCTCGCCGATGCGCGAGGACAGGTAGCCGCTGGCCACCCCCAGGGCGGCGTCGAACAGGGCGACGCCGACCATGGCGAACGCCAGCGCGGTGACCAGCCCGCCGTCGCCCTTCCTGATGCCGTCGTCGAGCAGCGCCTTGATCAGCAGCGGGTTGACCACCACCAGGGCCGCGTCGATCACCACCAGCACGATGAACGCGCCGAGCAGCCGCGAGTGGGGCTTGGCGAAGGCCGAGATCCGCCGCAAGGTGCGCCGGGTCAGCTTCTGGTCGACCACGGAGCGGTCGGTGCGCAGGGACCGCATCGCGGCCCCCATGGGGTGCATGCCACTCATCGGCCACTCCCCTTCCTTCGTCGTTCGGCTCTCAGGCGACCAGCTCGCGGAAGCGTCTCAGCTGGGCCTGACGCTCCCGCAGTCTCTGTCCGTCCAGATCGGTCTCGGTCGCGGACTGGAGAAGCGCCTTGGTCTCGCTCACGGCCCCCGCGGCGTTCGCGAGGATCGCCGCGCACAGGTCGGCGGTGGTGGCATCCAGGTCAGCTGCAGGTACGACGGCGGTCGCGAGCCCGACCTCCCGGGCCTCGTCGGCCAGGACGTACCGTGCGGTGGCGCAGATCTCCAGTGCCCGCGAGTAGCCAACAAGCTGGACCAGTGGTTTTGTTCCGGTCAGGTCCGGCACCAGGCCGAGCGCCGGCTCCTTCATGCAGAACCTGACGTCGTCGGCGACGACGCGGAGGTCGCACGCCAGCGCCAGCTGGAAGCCGGCGCCGATCGCGTGACCCTGCACCTGGGCGACGGAGACGAACCGCGGGTCACGGAGCCAGGTGAACCCGCGCTGGTAGTCGTCGATCGTCTGCAGCACCACGTCGTCGGGCCGGCTCATCAGGTCCGAGACGGCCTCCTCGCCGGGCGCGCCCTGGCCGGTGAGGAGGCCGACGTCGACTCCGGCGGAGAACGACGGCCCGGCGCCCTTCACGACGACGATGCGGACGTCGCCGGGCAGGTGGGCTCCGATGTCGGCCAGCGCGCGCCACGTCGCCGGCGTCTGCGAGTTGCGCCGCTCCGGGCAGTCGAGCGTGATCGTGGCGACGGCACCGTCGAGCGCGAGCGAGAGTCGTGCGCGGGCCAGCGTGGCGGAGTCGGGAAGTCCGGTCATGGGCCGAGGCTATCCCCGGCCACCCCCGGCCACAGTCCGCCCTAGGCGAGCGAGACCAGGTCGGCGTACTCCGGGGACCAGAGGTCCTCGACCGCGTCGGGAAGGATCAGCACCCGGTCGGGCTCGAGGGCGTGGACCGCGCCCTCGTCGTGGGTCACCAGCACGATCGCTCCCTGGTAGGAGCGGATCGCACCGAGGACCTCCTCGCGGGAGGCGGGGTCCAGGTTGTTGGTGGGCTCGTCGAGCAGCAGCACGTTGGCCGACGAGACCACCAGGGTCGCCAGCGCCAGACGGGTCTTCTCGCCGCCGGAGAGCACCCCCGCCGGCTTCATGGCGTCGTCGCCGCTGAACAGGAAGGAGCCGAGCACCGACCGGGACTCGGAGTCGGTCAGTTGCGGCGCCGCCGTGCGCATGTTCTCCAGGACGGTGCGGGACACGTCGAGGGTCTCGTGCTCCTGGGCGTAGTAGCCGAGCTTGAGACCGTGGCCCGGGAGCACCCGGCCCGTGTCGGGCTGGTCGATCCCGGAGAGGATCCGCAGCAGGGTCGTCTTGCCGGCACCGTTGAGCCCCAGGATGACCACGCGACTGCCGCGGTCGATCGCGAGGTCCACGTCGGTGAAGACCTCGAGCGATCCGTAGGACTTCGACAGCTCCTCGGCCATCAGGGGTGTCTTGCCGCAGGGCGCCGGCTCGGGGAACTTGATCCGGGCGACCTTGTCGGCCTGGCGCTCACCCTCGAGCCCGCCGAGCATCTTCTCGGCCCGCTTGATCATCGACTGTGCGGCCTTGGCCTTGGTCGCCTTGGCGCGCATCTTGTTGGCCTGGGCGAGCAGGGTCTCCGCGGTCCGCTCGGCGTTCGCCCGCTCACGCTTCCGCCGGTGCTCGTCGTTCTCGCGCTGCTGGAGGTAGTTGCGCCACGTCATGTTGTAGACGTCGACCTCGGCACGGTTCGCGTCGAGGTGGAGCACCTTGTTCACGCACGCCTCGAGCAGCTCCACGTCGTGGCTGATCACGACGAGCCCGCCCCGGAAGGTGCGCAGGAACTCCCGCAGCCACACGACCGAGTCCGCGTCGAGGTGGTTGGTCGGCTCGTCGAGCAGCAGGATGTCGGCACCCGAGAAGATGATCCGGGCCAGCTCGACCCGGCGACGCTGACCACCGGAGAGCGTCCTCAGCGGCTGGGCGAGGAGCCGGTCCTCGATGCCCAGGCCCGACGCGATCTGGGCGGCCTCGGCCTCGGCGGCGTACCCACCGGCGGCGTGCAGGGCTGCGTCTGCCGCCTCGTAGCGCCGCATGCCGCGGTCGCGCACCGCCGGATCCTCGGAAGCCATCTCCTTCTCCGCGGCGCGGAGCCGCTGGACGGCCTCGTCGAGGCCGCGCGCCGAGAGGACCCGGTCGCGGGCGAGCACGTCGGGGTCACCCGTGCGCGGGTCCTGGGGCAGGTAGCCCAGTGAGCCGGAGTTCGTCACCGAACCGGACGCCGGGAGCGCGTCACCGGCCAGGATCTTCGTGAGCGTGGTCTTGCCGGCGCCGTTGCGTCCGACCAGCCCGACCTTGTCGCCCTTTGCGACCCGGAACGACACGTCCTGCATCAGCAGACGGGCGCCGGCGCGGACTTCGAGTCGATGGGCGGTGATCACGGAAGGAATAGTCTACGAGGCGCCGGACACTGCCCTGCACCGAGGAGGAGTTGGCGGGATGCGCTTCAATCCGAAGGCCCGGGTCGACAGCAGCCAGGTCGAGCACCGTGCCGACAGTGGCGGGGGCCTCGGCGGCGGGCTCGGGGGCGGCGGGATGCGGCTGCCGATACCGAGCGGCGGTGGCGGCCGGATCGGCCTCGGCACGATCGTCGTGATCGTGCTGTTCGTCGTCCTGCAGACCTGCACGGGCAACGGCGTGATCCCGGGGGGTGGCAGCGACACCTCGAACAACGCCACCGGTACGACGGGCGACACCTCCTGCAAGACCGGCGCGGATGCCAACGCCTCGCAGGACTGCGCGATCGACCTGATCACGAACTCCGTGCAGAACTACTGGGCCCAGGCCTTCGAGCAGCAGGCCGGCCGGCCCTACGTGGACGCGAAGACCGTGAAGTACTCCGGCCAGACGTCCTCAGGCTGCGGCACCGCCAGCTCGTCGATGGGCCCGTTCTACTGCCCGACCGACACAAGGGTCTACATCGACACCAGCTTCATGAAGGACATGCTCGAGGGGCAGCTCGGAGCCAAGGGCGGCCCGTTCGCGCTGGCCTACGTGATCGCCCACGAGTACGGCCACCACGTCCAGGACATGCTCGGGATCCTGGGCAAGATCCGGACCCAGCAAGGGGCCAAGAGCGACTCGGTGAGGACCGAGCTGATGGCCGACTGCCTCGCCGGGATGTGGGCCAAGAGCGCCCAGCAGACGACCGACGCGAGTGGCAACCGGATCATCGAGGACCTCACCCAGGACGACATCGGCCGGGCGATCGACGCCGCCCAGGCCGTCGGTGACGACCGGATCCAGAAGCAGTCCTCCGGGCGGGTGAATCCTGATGCGTGGACGCACGGGTCATCGGAGCAGCGGGTGCACTGGTTCAATGTGGGCCTGAAGGAGGGCTCGCTCGACGCGTGCAACACCTTCGCGCCGGGCGCCCTGTGAGCCCCCTGACCCCCCGAGGAGACCGATGACTGCCGAGGTTTCGACAGACTCGACCGTGGAGACCGCTTCGACAGGCCCGACCACGGAGCGGGACATCCTCGCCATCGCCCGCGCTCAGGTGCTCGAGCGCGGCGTACCTCTCGACGAGGAGCAGATCCTCGCGGTGATGCGCACCGGCGACGACGTGCTCCCCGACCTCCTGACGCTGGCCCACGAGGTGCGGATGAAGTGGTGCGGACCCGAGGTCGAGGTCGAGGGCATCGTCTCGATCAAGACCGGCGGCTGCCCCGAGGACTGCCACTTCTGCAGCCAGAGCGGCCAGTTCACCTCGCCGGTCCGCTCGGTGTGGCTCAACGTCCCGGAGCTGGTGAAGGCCGCCGAGCAGACCGCGGCCACCGGCGCGAGCGAGTTCTGCATCGTGGCGGCCGTGCGGGGGCCCGACGAGCGGCTGATGGCCCAGATGCGCGAGGGCGTCAAGGCGATCAAGGAGGCCGTCGACATCGAGGTCGCCGCGTCGCTGGGCATGCTCAGCCAGGAGCAGGTCGACGACCTGGTCGACATGGGCGTGCACCGCTACAACCACAACCTCGAGGCGGCGCGCAGCTACTTCCCGCAGGTCGTCACCACGCACTCGTGGGAGGAGCGCTGGGACACGTGCCTGATGGTCCGCGAGTCCGGCATGGAGCTGTGCTGCGGCTGCCTGGTGGGCATGGGTGAGACGGTCGAGCAGCGCGCCGAGCTGGCCGCCCAGCTGGGCGAGCTGCAGCCCGACGAGGTGCCGCTGAACTTCCTCAACCCGCGTCCGGGCACCCCCTTCGGCGACCTGCCGCTCATGGAGAGCTCTGAGGCGCTGCGCACCATCGCGGCATTCCGGCTGGCACTCCCCCGCACGATCCTCCGGTACGCCGGTGGCCGGGAGCTCACCCTGGGCGACCTCGGCACCCGCGACGGCCTCCTGGGCGGGATCAACGCGGTCATCGTCGGCAACTACCTGACCACCCTGGGCCGCGACCCCGCCGAGGACCTCGCGCTCCTCGACGACCTCAAGATGCCGATCAAGGCGCTCAGCAGCACCCTGTGAGTGCCCCCGTGGATGCCCTGACGACCCGGTACTGCGGGCACTGCGGCGTGGCACTCGATGAGGCGGACCACGCCGCCTGCGCCGAGCGCCTGCGGCTCGAGCCGCCCCGCTTCTGCGGGCACTGCAGGCGGCGGATGGTCGTCCAGGTGACGCCGACCTCCTGGACGGCGCGGTGCGTCGAGCACGGCGACCTGTCCTCGTCATGAGCGAGCGAAGCGAGCGACCGGGCCAAGACCGTCGACCCGGTCGCTCAGGCGCGTCCGATGCGAAGCGAGGGCGGGCGTGAGCGACTTGCTGGACTTCGACCGGGACCACCTCTGGCATCCGTACTCGTCGATGACCTCGCCGGGCACCGTGTACCCGGTCGAGTCGGCGTCCGGCGTCCGGCTCCGGCTGCGGCGCGGTGACACGGCGGTCGAGGTCGTCGACGCGATGTCGTCGTGGTGGTGCGCGATCCACGGGTACGCCGTACCGGAGCTGGATGCGGCGGCCCGCGACCAGCTGGGCCGGATGAGCCACGTGATGTTCGGCGGGCTGACCCACGAGCCGGCGGTCCGGCTCGCCGGCCAGCTGCTCGACCTCGCGCCGAGAGGCCCGGCCGGCTCCCCCGTGCTGGACAAGGTGTTCTTCGCAGACTCCGGCTCGGTCTCGGTCGAGGTCGCGATGAAGATGGCCTGGCAGTCCCATGCCGCCGGTGGCCTGACCCGCACGAAGTTCTTCACGATCCGCGGCGGCTACCACGGCGACACGTTCTCGCCGATGAGCGTGACCGACCCCGACGGCGGCATGCACGCGATGTATGCGGGGTTCCTGCCCGAGCACGTGTTCGCGGAGCGCCCGCCCGCGGCCGGCGAGCCGCTGGACGGCTGGCGAGCCGCGACCACCGCTCTGTTCGAGCAGCACGCCTCCGAGATCGCCGCGGTGATCGTCGAGCCGGTCCTGCAGGGCGCCGGTGGCATGCACGTCTACGACCCCGAGGCCGTGCGGCTGCTCGCTGATCTCGCCCGGGCGCACGGAGCGCTGGTCATCTTCGACGAGATCGCGACCGGGCTCTGGCGCACCGGGGAGCCGTGGGCCGCCGATCACTGCGACGTCGTCCCGGACGTCCTCTGCGTCGGCAAGGCGCTGACCGGCGGATACCTCACCCTCGCCGCCGTGCTCACCACCGCCGAGGTGGCCGCAGCCGTCGACGCGAGCCCTGCCGGCGCGATGATGCACGGCCCGACCTTCATGGCCAACCCGCTCGCCTGCGCGATCGCCTCCGCGAGCCTCGACCTGCTCGCGTCGTACGACGCCCGCGGCACCGTCGAGCGGATCAGCCGGGCCCTGCTCAGCGGCCTGGCGGCGGCAGAGGAGCTCGCCTCGGTCCGCCAGGTGCGCAGCATCGGCGCCGTCGGCGTGGTCGAGCTGGCCGGCCCTGTCGACGTGCCCGCTGTGACCGCGGCGGCGCTCGACCGAGGCGTGTGGGTGCGACCGTTCCGCAACCTGGTCTACACGATGCCGCCCTACGTGACGTCCGACGAGGACGTCGCCACGATCACCGCCGCGCTGGTCGGCGCGGTGCAGGAGGTGCACGGATGAGCGAGTTCACCCGCTGGCTGGACGAGAGAGCGGCCGCGCGAGAGGAGGCCGGCCTCACCCGCCGGCTGTTCGCCAGCGACGCCGGCGACCCGATGATCGACCTCGCGGGCAACGACTACCTCGGCCTGTCGCGCCATCCTCGCGTGGTCGCGGGTGCAGTCGACGCCGCGACGCGCCACGGCGCCGGCGCTGGGGCCTCACGCCTGGTCACCGGCACCCTGGGCGTCCACGAGGACCTCGAGCGCGAGCTCGCTGCGTTCACCGGATTCCCGGCTGCCCTTGCCCTGTCGACCGGCTACCACGCCAACCTCGCGGTCGTCTCCGCGCTCGGAGACGCCGACACCCTGATCGTCTCGGACGCCCACGTGCACGCCTCGATGATCGACGCGTGCCGGCTCTCCCGCGGCACGGTGCAGGTGGTGCCGCACAACGACGTGGGCGCCGTCGAACGATTCCTGGCCGGGCGGACCCAGCCCCGCGCCGTCGTGCTGGTCGAGACGATCTACTCCGTGCTCGGTGACGCGGCCCCGGTCGCTGAGCTGGCCGACGTCTGCGCTCGCCACGACGCGTTGCTTGTCGCCGACGAGGCGCACGCGCTCGGCGTCTGCGGCCGTGAAGGACGCGGCCTCCTCCACGAAGCCGGGCTGGCCGGCAATGACCACGTCGTCGCCACGCTCACGCTGAGCAAGTCGCTGGGGTCGCAGGGCGGTGCGGTGCTCGCCACGCCTGCGGTCCGCGAGCACCTGGTCAACACCGCGCGACCGTTCATCTACGACACCGGGCTCGCCCCGGCCGCCGCCGGCGCGGCCCTGGCCGCCCTCGCGGTCATCCGCGACGAGCCGGAGCGGGTCGACCGGGTCCGCACGGTCGCGCGCGCGCTCGCCAAGGCGGGGGGTGTGCCGGAGGCCGACGGCGCCGTCCTGGCGATCGCGATGCCGGGTCCCCGCGAGGCGGTCGAGGCCGTCGCCCAGGCGGCCGACCAGGGGGTGCGGATCGGCTGCTTCCGGCCGCCGTCGACGCCGGACGGCATCTCGAGGCTCCGGCTCACTGCCCACGCCCACCTCACCGACGCCGACCTCGAGCATGCGGTCGGGGTGCTGGAGACCCTGCTCCGGTGACCGCGACGTTCGTCACCGGCACCGACACCGGCGTCGGCAAGACCGTCGTCACCGCGGCACTCGTGCTCGCCCGCCGCGCAGCCGGCGGCTCGCCGTACGTGGTGAAGCCCGCCCAGACCGGCGTGATCGACGACGAGCCCGGCGACCTCGACGAGGTACGCCGACTGGCGGGCGGCGTCCCCGGTCACGAGGGCGTGCGCCTGCGCGAGCCGCTCGCGCCGGACACGGCGGCGCGGCTGCAGGGTGTCGACCTGCCCGGGCTCGCCGAGCAGCGCGACGCGGTCCTCGGGCTGGCCGAGCAGCACGACCTGCTCATCGAGGGCGCCGGGGGCCTGCTGGTGAACCTCGGGGCGCACTGGAACCTGCTCGACCTCGCCCAGTCGGTGATCCATGCCGGGCAGCCGGCCGGGTTCGTGGTGGTCGCGCGGGCCGGGCTCGGGACACTGAACCACACCGCGCTGACGGTGTTCGCGATCCAGCAGCGCGGCCTGCACGTCCATGGCGTGGTGATCGGGTCGTGGCCCGCTGATCCCGACCTCGCAGCGACCCAGAACCTCCTCGACCTGCCCGTGATGACCGGGGTGCCGCTGCTGGGTCGCGTCCCCGAGGGCGCGTCGACCCTGCCGCGCGAGCAGTTCGCGGCCGGCGTACCTGACTGGCTGGTGCTGCCCGAGGACTGACGCCCGCGATCTGGCACCATGCCGCCATGGCGACGATCGCGGAGAGCCCCACCCTCGTCCGGTCCGACAAGACGATCCTGGGCAGCTCCGCGGCACTGTGCGTGCTCGCCGGGGTGGCGCACTACGGCGACTGGAACTCCGTCGTGGCATTCGTCGTGTCCGCGGCGGCGGTGTGCCTGCTCGCAAGCCTCGTCGGCCGGAGTGTCGAGCAGCTCGGCGACCGGTTCGGACCGGGCGCCACCGGCGTGCTCCAGTCGGCACTGGGCAACCTGCCGGAGCTCTTCATCTGCATCTTCGCGCTCCGGTCGGGGCTGGTCGACGTCGTCCGGGCCGCCCTGGTCGGCTCGATCCTCGCCAACCTCCTGCTCGTGCTCGGGCTCGCGTTCCTGGTCGGCGGCCTGAAGCACGGCACCCAGCAGCTCGGATCCGAGCGCGCCCGCACGGTCGTGGTCCTCATGCTGCTCTCGGTGACCGCGATGGCGATCCCATCGATCGCCCACGAGGTGCACAGCCCGGCCGGAGCGCACGAGGTGGCGTTCTCGGTGATCGTCTCGATCGTGCTGCTGGTCCTGTTCGGGCTGTCGCTGCCGTTCTCGCTGCGCAAGGACGACACCCCGGAGGCGTCGACCGAGACCGAGCCCCCTCGATGGCCGCTCGCCCTCGCAGTCGGCCTGCTCGCTGCAGCGGGAGCGCTCGCGGCGTTCGTCTCGGACTGGTTCGTGGCCGCGCTCCAGCCGGCGATGGACTCGATGAACATCTCGCAGGTCTTCGCGGGCCTGGTGATCGTCGCCATCGCGGGCAACGCGATCGAGAACGTCGTCGGGGTCCAGCTCGCCTTCCGCGGGCAGTCCGAGTACGCGTTCTCGGTCATCCTCAACAGCCCGTTGCAGATCGCCCTGGTGCTCGCACCGGTGCTGGTGCTGGTCAGCCAGATCTTCGGCCTGGCCTCCTTCACCCTGGTGTTCGGGCCGATGCTGGTGGTCGCGCTGATCCTCTCGATCCTGCTCGCCGCGCTGATCGCGATCGACGGGGAGTCGACCTGGCTGGAGGGCGCCACCCTGATCGCCCTGTACGCCGTCATCGCCACCAGCTTCTGGTGGGGCTGAGACTTCACCCGAGGAGGGCCTCCACCTGGGCCAGCTGGCGCTGCAGCGCCCGCAGGTACGGCGCGACACTCGGGTGGTTGAACTTCCCGTGCAGCGCCCCCTCGCCCGGCGCCACCCGGGACAGCGCCCACTCAGCCCGGCTGATCGCGGAGTAGATGCAGATGACCGTCGCGGCGACGCGGACCAGGTCGTCCCCGACGTCGGCTCGCACTGCGTGCACGCCGTCCAGGAAGGCGTCGAGCAGCACGTCGAACTCCTCACGGGTGGAGAGCGCGTAGTAGCCGACGTCGCTGCCGATCGGCCCGATCCCGAACCCCTGCCAGTCGACGGCGACCACGTCCTCGCCCCGCCCTGCGGGGAAGTTCGCCGGGACGGCATCCCCGTGGAGCCGGCCCGCGGGTGCGGCGGCGTACTCGGCGAGCCAGTGGGTACGCCGGCTCCAGAGGTGTTCCGCGACGTCGGCGAGCTGTGTCCGGGCGAGCGTCGGCCAGCCGCCTCGCGCCTCGGCCATCGCCAGCCGGTCGACGAGCGTCCGTCGGGCGGCCCACGGCACCTCGTCGTACGGCGAGGCAGCGAACCGCCCGAGCGCGTGCGCGACCTGCAGGGCAGGAGGCGGCTCAGCGAGGACCTCCTCGGACCAGAGGGTCACGCCCTCCTCGTCCTCGTCGACCCGGACGTAGCCTGGCGGCCTCAGCCCGGGACCGTCCACCACCGCGGTCGAGAGCGCCACCTCCGCTTCACGACGCCAGTACCCGGCGTGCGTCGGGTCCGCGAGGACCGCCGGGTCGTCGTCTCCCGGGCGGCGCAGCCGTTTGATCACCACCGAGCGACCGAGGTGCCCGGTCCGCCAGAGCCCGACCGTCGAGGCGCCACCCCCGGGACGCAACGGCGTCCAGCCGGGCTCGGGCTGCCACATGGCGTCTCCGCTCGTCGTTCGGACGCGGTGTCGTCGAGGACGATCCTGACAGACCCCGAGACCCCGCCGACGGCGGTTGGCGTCCACTCCGTGGCCTGCCCTCGCCGAAAAGGTCCGCGCCGCAGCAAAATGAGCCCCAGTCTCGGCGGCCATCCGGCGTGCCCGGATCTACAGGCCCCACTACACGGTGCGCGGCGAGGTGCGGCCTGCCTCAGGCGTTGACGACCTCGATGCTGACCGAGCAGGCGCTCCGGATCGCCCCTTCCAGGACGCCACGACGCGGGTCCGGCACGGTCAGGAACGAGCCCTTGACGGCCTCCACCAGGCGCACCAGCCGGGTGTCCTCCAGAACGGCTGTCACTGCTGCGTGGTCGCCTCCGACGACGAGGAGCGGCACGCCGGCGATGATCCGCGCCGCGTGGTCCGCGGCGGCCTCGTACGCCGCCCGTGCCTGGTTGTCGCGTCGGCGGGCGAAGCGCTGCTGGCTCTGACCGCCGGCCTTGGTGCGTCCCTGCACGTGCCGCTGGCCGACCTTCGACTCGACGGCCTTCTCTCCCGCCAGCCGAGCGACCGCGAACCCGCCCTTGCGGACGAGCAGGATCCCCCAGTCGTCAGGGGGCGAGGACGCAAGCTCGAGTGCCTCGAGCGTCGGTGCGTCGACGAGCCGGTCGAAGGGACCCGCCGCCTCGAAGGCCGACCCGTCCTCGGCCTCGCCACGAAGGTGTCCAGCCGCGATCGTCAGGGAGGTTCGGCCGTGGCTGCCCTCGAAGTTCTCGAGCCATCGCCGCAGGCGCTCGCGGGGAACGAGCACCGTGGACACGCGTCTGACCGTAGCGGACCTCATCCGTTGCTACGCCAGGGCTGGCGAACGGGCTGATCGGGAGCGCTCTCGTCGCATTCGACGGTCGGATGAGGTCTCGACCCGCCGATGCGGGTTCGCAAGCTCACCCGCAGGCTCGCTCGACCTCTTCGCGTCGAGGGTGAGCTCGTTCCTCGCTCACCCTCGGCTCAGACGTTGAAGCCCAGGGCCCGGAGCTGTTCGCGGCCGTCGTCGGTGATCTTGTCCGGGCCCCAGGGCGGCATCCAGACCCAGTTGATCGTGACGTCGCCGACCAGGCCCTCGAGGGCGCTGTTCGTCTGGTCCTCGATCACGTCGGTGAGCGGGCACGCCGCCGACGTCAGGGTCATGTCGAGCACGAGGTTCGAGGACGCGTCCAGGTTGACGCCGTACACCAGGCCCAGGTCGACGACGTTGATGCCCAGCTCGGGGTCGACGACGTCCTTCATCGCCTCGAGGATGTCCTCGTCCGTCGCCGTGGCGGTGCCACCGCCCGCGGGCACGTCCGGAAGGTCGCTGTGATCAGGGCTGCTCATGACTTCACTCCTTGGGCTTGCAGGGCGGCGTCCTTGAACGCCATCCACGACAGCAGCGCGCACTTGATCCGCGCCGGGAACTTCGCGACACCGGCGAAGGCGATGCCGTCCTCGAGCACGTCCTCGTCGGGCTCCACCTGACCCTTGCCCTGCATCAGGGCGAGGAACGTCTCGTGCTTGGTCAGTGCCTCCTCGAGCGACTGCCCGATGACGAGGTCGGTCAGCACCGACGCGGACGCCTGGCTGATCGAGCAGCCCTCCGCGGCGTACGAGACGTCGGAGACGGTGCCGTCGGCGAGGTGCACCCGGAGGGTCACCTCGTCGCCGCACGTCGGGTTCACGTGGTGCACCTCGGCTTCGTACGGCTCCCGAAGCCCCGCGTGGTGGGGGTTGCGGTAGTGGTCCAGGATGATCTCCTGGTACAGGCTGTCCAGATCCATGGTGGTCTAACGTCACCCGACCTTGAAGTAGTTCTTGGTGTGCTCGAGCCCGTCGACGAGCGCGTCGATCTCGGCCGGCGTCGTGTAGAGGTACGACGACGCGCGGGTCGAGCTCTGCACGCCGAAGCGCTTGTGCGCGGGCTTGGCGCAGTGGTGCCCGGCGCGTACGGCGATGCCGCGGCTGTCGAGCAGCTGGGCCACGTCGTGCGGGTGCACCCCGTCGACCTCGAAGGCGACCGCGCCACCGCGGGCCGCCGGGTCGAGCGGGCCGAGGACCTTGACGCCGGAGACCGTGGCGAGGCCGTCGAGCAGGTAGCCGGTGATCGCCTGCTCGTGGGCGTGGATGTTGTCCAGGCCGATGTGGCTGATGTAGTCGATCGCCGCTCCGAGCCCGACCGCCTCGACGATCGGCGGGGGTGCCGGCCTCGAACTTGTGCGGGATGGGGGCCCAGGTCGACTTCTCCATGCTGACGGTCGCGATCATCTCGCCGCCGCCGAGGAACGGCGGGAGCGCGTCCAGCAGCTTCGTACGTCCCCAGAGCACGCCGATGCCGGTCGGGCCGGTCACCTTGTGCCCGGTGAAGGCGAGGAAGTCGGCGTCGACCGCCTGCACGTCGATCGGCAGCTGCGGCGCGGCCTGCGAGGCGTCGAGCACGACCACGGCGCCCACCTCGTGGGCGCGGCGGGCGATCTCGGCGACCGGGTTGATCGTGCCGAGCATGTTCGAGACCCAGGTCAGCGCGACCACCTTCGTCGCCGGCGTGAGCAGCTCGTCGATGTTCGACAGGTCCAGCTGGCCGTCGTCGGTGAGCCCGAACCAGCGCAGCTCTGCTCCGGTGCGCTCGGTGGCCAGCTGCCACGGCACGATGTTGGAGTGGTGCTCCATCTCGGTGATCACCACGCGGTCGCCGGGTCCGAGCGGGAACGTGCGGGCGACCAGGTTCAGCGCCTCGGAAGCGTTCTTGGTGAAGATCACCTCGTCGCGCGACGGCGCATTGAGGAACGCCGCGACCTTGTCGCGCGCGCCCTCGAACGCCTCGGTCGACTCCGCGCCCAGCTGGTGCATCGCGCGGGCGATGTTCGCGTTGTGGCGCTCGAGGTGGTCGACCATCGTGTCGATGACCACCTGCGGCTTCTGCGAGGTGTTGGCGCTGTCGAGGTAGACCAGCCGGTGCCCCCCGGCCATCTCCCGCTCGAGGATCGGGAAGTCCTTGCGGATGACCTCGAGGTCGGTCAGGAGTCCGTCCATGTCAGACCTTCGCTGCCCCGACGTACTTGTCGTAGCCGCTGGCCTCGAGCTCGTCGGCCAGCTCGCGGCCGCCCTCCTCGACCATCCGGCCGTCGACGAAGACGTGCACGAAGTCGGGCGTGATGTAGCGCAGGATGCGCGTGTAGTGGGTGATCAGCAGCACGGCCTTGTCGCCGCCCTCCTTGAACCGGTTGACGCCCTCCGAGACGATCTTCAGCGCGTCGATGTCCAGGCCGGAGTCGGTCTCGTCGAGCACGGCGACCTTCGGGTCGAGCAGCTCGAGCTGGACGATCTCGTGGCGCTTCTTCTCACCACCGGAGAAGCCCTCGTTGACGTTGCGGGTGGCGAAGGCGGTGTCCATCTTGACCCGGTCCATCGCGGCGTTGACGTCCTTGACCCAGGTGCGCAGCTTCGGGGCCTCGCCGTCGACCGCGGTCTTCGCCGTGCGCAGGAAGTTCGAGACGGATACGCCGGGCACCTCGACGGGGTACTGCATCGCGAGGAACAGGCCCGCCCGCGCGCGCTCGTCGACGCTCATCGCCAGGACGTCGGCACCGTCGAGCGTCACCGAGCCGCTGGTCACGTCGTACTTGGGGTGCCCCGCGATCGAGTAGGCGAGCGTCGACTTGCCGGACCCGTTGGGGCCCATGATGGCGTGCGTCTCGCCGTCGCGGATGGTCAGGTTGACGCCCTTCAGGATCTCCTTGGGACCGTCTTCGGTGCTGACCGAGACGTGCAGGTCCTTGATCTCCAGCGTTGCCATGTCAGTTGTCTCCTGTGGTGGACGTCAGGTCGATGAGTACGTCGTCGCCGGTGACCTGCACCGGGAAGACGGGGACCGGCTCCGTGGCCGGGGGTCCGAGGGCCTTGCCGGTGCGAAGGTCGAAGCGCGAGCCGTGCATCCAGCACTCGATCTCGCAGCCCTCGACGTCACCCTCGGACAGGGCGACCGCGGCGTGGCTGCACTCGTCCTCGATGGCGTAGAGGTCCTCGCCGTCGCGGACGATCGCCACGTCGAGGCCGTCGACCTCGACGCGCAGCGCCTGCCCGTCGGCGACCTCGCTGGCCGCACAGGCCCTGACGAACGCCATCAGGCACCCGTGAGGACGGTCTTGGCGAGCTCGGCCTCCACGGTGCCGCGGAGCTGGTCCTCGAGCGCGGGTACGCCGATCCGGCGGATCAGGTCGTTGAAGAAGCCGTGCACGACCAGGCGCCGGGCCTCGGCCTCCTCGATCCCGCGCGAGCGCAGGTAGAACAGCTGCTCGTCGTCGAACCGGCCGGTCGCCGACGCGTGTCCGGCTCCCTCGATCTCACCGGTCTCGATCTCGAGGTTGGGCACCGAGTCGGCCTGGCAGCCGTCGGTGAGCACCAGGTTGCGGTTCTCCTCGAAGGTCTCGATGCCCTCGGCGACCTTGCGGATCAGGACGTTGCCGATCCAGACGGTGTGGGCGCCCTGGCCCTGCAGCGCGCCCTTGTAGACGACGTGGCTCTTGGTCTTCGGCGCCGTGTGGTCGACGAAGAGGCGGTGCTCGATGTGCTGGCCCTCGTCGGCGAAGTAGAGGCCGAGCATCTCGACCTCGCCGCCCGGGCCGGCGTACTCGGCGGTGGTGTCGTGGCGGACCAGGTCGCCGCCGAAGCTGACGTCGACGTGGCGGAAGGTGGCGTCGCGGCCGACCTTCGCGTGCCGATGGCCGACGTGCACAGCGTCGTCGGCCCAGTCGTCGATGCTCACGACGGTGAGCTGCGCCCCGTCGCCGACCACGAACTCCACGTTGTCGGCGAGCGTCGCCGTGCCCACGAAGCGGAGCACCAGGGTGGCCTTGCTGTGCGCGCCGGCGGTCACCACGAGGTGACCCGCGGTCGCGGCGCTGTCGCCGCCCGTGTCCTTGCCGGTGAGCGTGACCTGGACCGGCTCGGACGGAGCCGCCTCGGGGGCGATCGTGACCGCCCACACGCGGCTGGCCTCGGCCCACACGCGCGCGGCGATCCGGTCGGTCGGCACGAAGCCGCTGGACCCGCGCAACGGACTGTCGGTCGGGACCAGCTCCACGGTCACGCCCTCGGGCGCGTCGGCCTCGGCGCCCACGCCGTCGCCGTCGAGCGGCGCGGAGTCGTGGAGCCCACGCAGCCGCTTGAGCGGCGTGAACCTCCAGATCTCCTCGCGGCCGGTCGGGACGGGGTGGTCGGCGACGTCGAAGGAGCCCTCGGGGTGCAGGTGGCTGGAGACCTTCTCGACCTCCAGCGCGTCCGCCACGTGCTTCGCAAGTGCCGACTCGGCAACTGCGGTCATCCGACGGCCCCTTCCATCTGCAGCTCGATGAGGCGGTTCAGCTCGAGGGCGTACTCCATCGGGAGCTCCTTGGCGATCGGCTCGACGAAGCCGCGCACGATCATCGCCATCGCCTCGTCCTCGGCCATGCCGCGCGACATCAGGTAGAACAGCTGGTCCTCGGAGACCTTCGAGACGCTCGCCTCGTGGCCCATGGACACGTCGTCCTCGCGGATGTCGACGTACGGGTAGGTGTCGGAGCGGCTGATCTGGTCGACCAGCAGCGCGTCGCAGAGCACGTTGCTCTTCGAGCCGTGGGCGCCCTCGTTGACCTGGATCAGGCCCCGGTACGACGTACGGCCGCCGCCGCGTGCCACCGACTTCGACAGGATGCTCGAGGAGGTGTGCGGTGCGGCGTGGACCATCTTGGCGCCGGCGTCCTGGTGCTGGCCCTCGCCCGCGAACGCGATCGACAGCGTCTCGCCCTTGGCGTGCTCGCCCATGAGGTAGATCGCGGGGTACTTCATGGTGACCTTGGAGCCGATGTTGCCGTCGACCCACTCCATGGTCGCGCCCGCGTCGCAGGTCGCGCGCTTGGTCACCAGGTTGTAGACGTTGTTGGACCAGTTCTGGATCGTCGTGTAGCGGCAGCGACCGCCCTTCTTCACGATGATCTCCACGACCGCGGAGTGCAGCGAGTCGCTGGAGTAGATCGGCGCCGTGCAGCCCTCGACGTAGTGCACGTAGGCGTCCTCGTCGACGATGATCAGCGTGCGCTCGAACTGTCCCATGTTCTCGGTGTTGATCCGGAAGTAGGCCTGCAGCGGGATGTCCACGTGGACGCCCTTGGGCACGTAGATGAACGAGCCGCCCGACCACACGCTGGTGTTCAGCGCGGCGAACTTGTTGTCGCCGACCGGGATCACGGTGCCGAAGTACTCCTTGAAGAGCTCCTCGTGCTCGCGCAGGGCGGTGTCGGTGTCGACGAAGATCACGCCCTGCTCCTCGAGGTCCTCACGGATCGAGTGGTAGACGACCTCGGACTCGTACTGCGCCGCCACGCCGGACACCAGGCGCTGCTTCTCGGCCTCGGGGATGCCGAGCTTGTCGTAGGTGTTCTTGATGTCGGCCGGGAGGTCGTCCCAGGTCGCCGCCTGCTTCTCGCTGGAGCGGACGAAGTACTTGATGTTCTCGAAGTCGATGCCCGACAGGTCGGAGCCCCAGGTGGGCATCGGCTTGCGGTGGAAGAGCTTGAGCCCCTTCAGCCGCAGGTCGAGCATCCACTGCGGCTCGCTCTTCTTCGAGGAGATGTCGCGCACGACCTCCTCGTTGAGACCGCGTCGGGCGGCTGCGCCCGCCTCGTCGCTGTCGGCCCAGCCGAACTGGTAGCGGCCGATGCCCTTCAGCTCGGGGTTCAGCTCTTCGATGGAGGTCACTTCGCGACCTTCCTCTCGTCGGTGGTGGAGGCGGAAACAGGACCGGTGGTCGACCCTGTCGAAACCTGGTTCGGGATGCAGGTCGTGCAGACGCCGTCGCCGTGCGCGATCGTCGCGAGCCGCTGCACGTGACTGCCGAGCACGCGGCTGATCGCCTCGGTCTCGGCCTCGCACAGCTGCGGGAACTCGTGGGCGACGTGGGAGACCGGGCAGTGCTGCTGGCACAGCTGGGCGCCCATCGGGAGGTCGCGGACCGAGGCTGCGTAGCCCTCGCCGGTGAAGACCTGTGCCAGGGCCTCGGCCGGGGTGAGCTCCGGGTTGTCTGCGACCACGCCGCCGAACTCGTTCTCGATGAACGCGACCCGGCGCTCGGCGAAGGCCCTCACGGCCTCTTCGCCACCGGTCTCCGCGAGGAAGCGGAGGGCCTGGACGGCGAGGTCGTCGTACTGCTGGGTGAAGTAGTCGTGGCCACCCTCGGTCAACGCGAAGACCTTCGCAGGCCTTCCCCGCCCACGCACGGAGGCCGCACGCGGCTCGCGGGCCTCGACGGCGCCCTCCGCCAGCAGGTGGTCGAGGTGCCGGCGTACGGCGGCGGGGGTCAGCGCGAGCCGCTCGGCCAGCGCCGCGGCGGTCGACGGACCGTTCTCGAGGATCGAGCGAGCGACCCGCTGACGGGTCGGCGCGTCGAGCTGCTCGATTTCCACAACACCAGTGTGCCGTTAATGGTTTGCGGGTTTCAACTAAGGCTGGCCTAACCCGCCCTCGGCTGGTGCTGAACGACATCTATGTCCGTTTTGTTCACATATTGGGAGATTTCTGCTTCACTCGTTCCACCCCCGTCCGCGCGGCCGGGGCGGAGAGGGAACGATGTCACTGCGCGCCCTTGTGCAGTCTCGGACCGTGCTGGTGCTCGGCACGGCGATCACCGTCGCCGTGCCCGCGCTCACCGTGCCACACCTGCCGTCGGTCAGCCCGTGGCCGATCCTGCTGGGGCTGATCCCCTGGGTGTTCGGGAAGTACGTGCTGTGCCCCCTGCGCTGGCGAGTGCTCACGGCCGCCTGCCCTGACGGCCGGCGCAGCCGCGGGTGGTTCCTGCGCGCGTCGGCGGAGTCCGAGCTGCTCGGCCTGCTCACACCTGGTCACGTCGGTGCGGACGCGTGGCGCTACCACCGGCTCACCCGTGGTGGCTGGACGCGTGGGGACGCCTTGACGAGCATCGGCGCCGACCGGGTGGTCGGAGCGATCGGACTCGCCGCCTTCGTGCTCTTCGCCGCGAGCTCGCTCCCGTCGCGGATGCTGGTCCTCGCCGGTGTCATCGGCGTCGCGATGCTCCTCACCGGTCTGGTCGTGCGGCGGATGCGGCCAGACCTCCTGCGGTTCGGCCCGATGCCGCGTCCGCGCCAGCTGCTCGCCGCCCTGCTGCTGGCCGCGGCGTACCAGCTGACGATCGCCGGCCTGCTGCTCGGCGCGGTCGACGCGACCGGGCACTCGCTCTCCCCGCTGTCCCTCCTGGGCGCGTTCGGCGCCAGCCAGGTGGCCGCGGTCGTGCCGGGACCGAACGGCGCCAGTCCACGCGACGGTGCGCTCGTGGTGGCACTCGTCGCCCTGGGGCTGCCCTGGGTCGCGGCAGCCGCGGTGGTGACGCTGAAGTCCCTGCTCGCCTGGCTGCCGGCACTGGCTCTCGGAGGCCTCAGCCTGCTGCTGTGGCGACGCCAGTCGCGGGCGGTCGAGCTCGCCGCCTGAGCCATCCCTAGACTTGGCCGGTGCCCGCCCGCCCCGCCGTCGAGGTCTCCGGCCTCGTGATGAGGTACGGCGAGAAGGTGGCCGTCGACCAGCTGGATCTCACCGTCGAGGCGCACACCATCACCGCGGTGCTGGGCCCCAACGGAGCCGGCAAGACGACCACGCTCGAGACCTGTGAGGGCTACCGCAGACCGCGCGCGGGCACGGTGCGCGTCCTCGGTCTCGACCCCGTCGCCGATCGGCGCGAGCTGCTCCCCCGGATCGGCGTGATGCTGCAGGGCTCGGGCGCCTGGTCTGGTGCGCGAGCGATGGAGATGCTGCGGCACATCGCATGGCTGCACGCCCATCCGCTCGACGTGGACATGCTGGCCGACCGGCTCGGGCTGCACGACTGCGGACGGACGCCGTACCGGCGGCTCTCCGGCGGCCAGCAGCAGCGCCTCGGCCTCGCCATGGCAGTGGTGGGGCGTCCGGAGGTCGTCTTCGTCGACGAGCCGACGGCCGGCATGGACCCGCTCGCCCGGCGGACCACGTGGGAGCTGCTCGAGGAGCTGCGCGCGGACGGCGTGACCGTGGTGCTGACCACCCACTACATGGACGAGGCCGAGCGCCTCGCCGACCGGATCCACATCATCGACGGCGGCCGGATGATCGCCTCCGGCACACCGGCCGACCTGACGCGCGGTGGCACCGCAACGATCCGGCTGGTGGTGACCAAGCCGTTCCCCGACGGAGCGCCCGCCTCACTGCAGGCGGAGCTCGGCCCTCAGGTCACGGTGACCCCGATCAGCGACATCAGCCTGCTCATCGCCGGGCCGGCGGACAGCACCACCCTCGCGACGGTCGCGCGCTGGTGCGAGCAGCAGGGCGTGCTGCCCGAGTCGCTGAACCTGGGCCAGCGCAACCTCGAGGACGTGTTCCTCGAGATCACCGGGCGGGGGCTCGGCCATGACTGAGGCAGTTGCCCGACCGGCCGGGGGCACGTTCGCGCCGATGCCCGGCGCTGCGCCGCTCCTGCGGCAGGTGCTCGCGCAGGCCTCGATGGAGGCGCGCCTGATGGTGCGCAACGGCGAGCAGCTGCTGCTGGCCGTCGTCATCCCGGTGCTCGTCCTCGTCGGCGGTGTCGCCGGCGCCGACCGGGTCGGGTTCAAGCTCGACGAGCGCGCGGTCGACGCGCTGACCCCGGGGGTCCTCGCGCTCGCCGTGATGTCCACCGCGTTCACCTCGCTCGCGATCGCGACCGGCTTCGAGCGGCGTTACGGCGTGATCAAGCGGCTCGGCGCCTCCCCCCTGCCCCGGTCCGGGCTGCTCATGGGCAAGGTCGGCGGCCTCCTGGTCGTCGAGGCGATGCAGCTCGTGGTCCTCGTTCCGGTCGGCCTCGCCCTCGACTGGGACCCCCGGTGGTCGCCGGTCGCCCTGCTCGGTGCCCTCCTCGCGTTGTTGCTCGGCACCTTCGCCTTCGCCTCGCTCGGCCTGTTCCTGGCCGGCGCGCTCCGCGCAGAGGCCACGCTCGCGGCGGCGAACCTGGTGTATCTCCTCCTTCTTGCCGGTGGTGCGGTCGTGCTGCCGGCCGATGCCTACGGCGGAGCGGGCCATGCCCTCACCTGGCTGCCGTCCGGTGCCCTCGGCGAGGCGATGCGGTCGGCACTGACCGATGGCAACGTCGCGGTTGGTCGGCTCGCACTGCTCGCCGGCTGGGGTGTCCTGGGCACCGTCCTCACCGCCAGGACCTTCACGTGGGAGTGATCCAGCAGTACCTGCGTCCGCTCGCCTGGGCCACGCTCGTCGCGAACTGCGTCCTGGTCGTGACCGGCGGCGCGGTCCGGCTGACGGCCTCCGGCCTGGGGTGCCCGACCTGGCCGCGGTGCACCGAGGCCGGCTTCACCCCGCACGGCGCGCTCTCGCTGCACTCGGCGATCGAGTTCGGCAACCGCACGCTCACCTTCGTCCTCGCGGTGATCGCGATCGCGACCTTCCTCGCCGCCTGGCCCACGGGGCGAAGGGACCTGCGCGTCCTGGCCCTCCTTCTCGGCCTGTTCATCCCCCTCCAGGCGGTCATCGGCGGCATCACGGTCCTGACCGACCTCAACCCGTGGGTGGTCTCGTTCCACCTGCTGTCCTCGATGGCGATCATCGGGCTGGCGGTGCTCTTCCTGCGACGGCTGGACGGCCCTGGACCCAGACCGCGGACAGGACCCGTGCCGGCGATGGCGTGGGCGATGTTCGGCGTCGGCTGGGCCGTGCTCTACCTCGGCACCGTCGTCACCGGTTCGGGCCCGCACGCAGGCGACATCAAGGCACCCCGCAACGGCCTCGACCCGCTCCAGGTGTCCCAGCTCCACGCCGACCTGGTGTTCCTCTTCGTCGGACTCACTCTCGGCCTCGTCTTCACGCTGCCCGCCGTGCGCGCCTCGGCCGAGGCCATCCGGGCAGCACGCGTGCTGCTCGGCGTCGAGGTGCTGCAGGGCGCGATCGGGTTCGTCCAGTACTTCACCGACCTGCCCGGCGTCCTCGTGGGCTTCCACATGCTCGGGGCTGCCCTCGTCTCGGCCACGATGACCTGGGTCGTGCTCGCGGTGCGCGAGCAGGCCGTGGTCGGTCAGGTCGCTGTCAGCGGGTGAGCAGCGGGTCGAGCGCGACCGCCACGAAGAGCAGCGACAGGTACATGTTCGACCAGTGGAAGAGCCGCATCGGCCTGATCTCGCTCAGCTCGTCGCTGGAGCGGGCGCGGTGCCACATCAGGTGGGCCTCGGCCAGGAAGGCCGCCCCGAGCACCACCGCGGCGATCGGGTAGACCACCCCGGTGCCGGCGACCGGCCACAGCGCGAGCGACACGGCGACCATGGCCCACGAGTAGGCCACGATCTGGCGCGCCACCGCCTCGCCCGAGCGGCGTACGGGCAGCATCGGGACGTCCACCGAGGCGTAGTCCTCGCGGTAGCGCATCGCCAGCGCCCAGGTGTGCGGCGGGGTCCAGAGGAACACGACCAGGAACAGCACGACGGGCGGCCAGGCGAGCTCGCCGGTGACCGCCGTCCAGCCGATGAGCGCCGGGAAGCAGCCGGCAAGGCCACCCCAGACGATGTTCTGCGTCGTACGACGCTTGAGGACCATCGTGTAGACGAACAGGTAGAACGCCGAGGCAGCGAGCGCGAGCCCGGCGGAGAGCCAGTTCACGAAGAACCCGAGCACGAACGTCGACACGACCGCCAGCACGACTCCGAAGACGAAGGCGGCCGTCGGCGAGACCATGTGCCGAGGGAGCGCCCGGCGCCGCGTCCGGCGCATCTGCTCGTCGATGTCCCGGTCGTAGACGCAGTTCAGCGCGTTGGCGCTGCCTGCGGAGAGCGTGCCGCCCAGCACGGTGGCGACCACGAGGCCCAGGGGCGGCACGCCCCGCTGGGCGAAGAACATGACCGGCACCGTGGTGAGCAGCAGCAGCTCGATCACCCGGGGCTTCGTCAGCCCGACGTAGGCGACCACGACGTCACGCAGGGTCGCCGCCCGGGTCTGCGGTCGGGAGACCGAAACCTGGGAGTCGAGCGCGGTCACGCAGGGACCTCGATTCGGGGGACGACGGGTGCACAGCCAGTGCGTGCATGAGGGACCGCACGGGTGGTACTGGCTCGCTGAGTCTAACGGTCCCTGAGTAGTCTCGGTGTCGGTGGCCGAACCGGCCGCAACCGCCGTCTGACCCGAGCAGAGGTCGAGGGAAATCGGCCGAGAGGAAGCGCTGCCTTGAGCGACACCCGCACCCCGTTGGAGTGGACAGATCTCGACAAGCGTGCGGTGGACACCGCGCGGTGTCTGGCGATGGACGCGGTCCAGAAGGTCGGCAACGGTCACCCGGGCACGGCGATGAGCCTGGCCCCCGCGGCGTACCTGCTGTTCCAGAAGCGGATGCGGCACAACCCGTCCGATCCGACCTGGCCGGGCCGCGACCGGTTCGTGCTCTCCTGCGGACACTCGTCCATCACGCTCTACACCGAGCTGTACCTCGGCGGCTTCGGCCTGGAGATCGAGGACCTCAAGGCGCTGCGCACCTGGGGCAGCAAGACGCCCGGGCACCCCGAGCACGGCCACACCGCCGGTGTCGAAACCACGACCGGTCCCCTGGGCCAGGGCGTCGGCAACGCGGTCGGCATGGCGATGGCGGCCCGCCGTGAGCGGGGGCTGTTCGACCCGGACGCCGCAGCCGGCGAGAGCCCGTTCGACCACCACGTGTACGCGATCTGCAGCGACGGCGACCTCGAGGAAGGTGTCAGCGGAGAGGCCTCCAGCATCGCCGGTCACCAGCAGCTCGGGAACCTGACGCTGATCTACGACGACAACCGGGTGAGCATCGAGGGCGACACGAACATCGCGTTCACCGAGGACGTCGCCAAGCGCTACGAGGCCTACGGCTGGCACGTGCAGACCGTCGACTGGACCAACGACGGCGACCACACCGACGGGAAGAACTACCACGAGGACGTCCCGGCACTGTGGGACGCGCTCGACCACGCCGAGGCCGAGACCGCCCGCCCGAGCCTGATCGTGCTGCGCACCATCATCGCGTGGCCAGCGCCGGACGCCCAGAACACCGGAGCTGCGCACGGATCGGCACTCGGCGACGACGAGATCGCGGCCACCAAGAAGATCCTCGGGTTCGACCCTGACAAGACCTTCGAGGTCTCCGACGAGGTCATCCACCACACCCGTGGCCTCGCCGATCGCGGCAAGATCGCGCAGGCCGCCTGGGACGAGCAGTTCGGCGGCTGGGCGACCGCCCATCCCGAGCAGAAGGCGCTGTTCGACCGGATGACCACCCGCACGCTCCCGGCCGGATGGACCGACGCGCTGCCGTCGTTCCCCGCCGATGCCAAGGGGGTGGCCACGCGCAAGGCGTCCGGTGCGGTCCTCAAGGCGATCGCACCGGTCCTGCCGGAGCTTTGGGGCGGCTCCGCCGACCTCGCCGAGTCCAACAACACGACCCCCGAGGGTCAGCCCAGCTTCACTCCCGAGGAGTGGCAGACGAGCTCGTGGAGCGGCAGCAAGTACGGTCGCGTCCTGCACTTCGGCATCCGCGAGCACGCGATGGGCTCGATCATGAACGGGATCACCCTGCACGGCGGTACCCGCGTGTACGGCGGCACCTTCCTGGTGTTCTCCGACTACATGCGTCCGGCCGTCCGGCTCGCCGCGCTGATGGGGATCCCGACGATCTACGTCTGGACGCACGACTCGATCGGCCTCGGTGAGGACGGTCCGACCCACCAGCCCGTCGAGCACCTCGCGGCGCTGCGGGCGATCCCGGGCCTGGACGTCGTACGCCCCGCGGACGCGAACGAGACGGTCGCGGCCTGGCAGGCGATCCTCGAGCAGACCGACCGGCCGGCGGGTCTGGCCCTCACCCGGCAGAACGTCCCGACGTACCCGCGCGGCGAGCAGGGCTTCTCCACGACCGCCCACGTCGCGCGGGGTGCCTACGTCCTCGTCGACAGCGAGGGCCTGCCCGACGTGGTGCTCATCGGCACCGGGTCCGAGGTCCAGCTGGCCGTGACCGCTCGCGACCAGCTCGCGGAGAAGGGCATCAAGGCCCGCGTCGTCTCGATGCCGTGCCGCGAGTGGTTCGATCGCCAGGACCAGGCCTACCGCGACACCGTCATCCCGCCGAACGTCCGTGCTCGCGTCAGCGTCGAGGCCGGCATCGCGCAGGGCTGGCGCGACATCGTGGGCGACTCCGGGCGGATGGTGTCGCTCGAGCACTTCGGCGCCTCCGCCGACTACGACACCATCTACCGCCAGTTCCACATCACCGCCGAGGCGGTCACCCTCGCGGCGGAGGAGAGCCTCCGTGCCCTGGAGGCGACCACCCGCTAACCGAACAAGGCACCACGTCAGCGCGACTGCCCGGCCGGTCGAGCACGCCAACCTCGAAGGGAGATGTCAGCCATGTCCGATCGTCTGAAGAAGCTGTCCGAGGCAGGTGTGTCCATCTGGCTCGACGACCTGTCGCGCGAGCGGCTGGAGACCGGCAACCTCGCCGAGCTGGTCAAGAACTCCTCCGTGGTGGGCGTGACGACGAACCCGTCGATCTTCGCCAGCGCCCTCTCCGAGGGAGAGCGGTACGACGACCAGGTCCGAAGCCTGGCCGCCGACGGCGCCGACATCGACCGGACGGTCTTCGAGCTGACCACCACCGACGTCCGCGACGCGTGCGACGTGATGCGTCCGGTCTGGGAGGCCACCGGCGGCGTCGACGGCCGGGTCTCGATCGAGGTCTCCCCCGAGCTCTCCGACGACACCGAGGCGACGGCGGCCGAGGCCCACCGCCTGTGGGACGCGGTCGATCGCCCGAACCTGTTCGTGAAGATCCCCGCGACTCCCGCCGGGCTGCCGGCCATCACCGAGGCGCTGGCCGCGGGCATCAACGTGAACGTCACCCTGATCTTCGGGCTCGACCAGTACCAGGGCGTCATGGAGGCGTTCATCTCCGGCATCGAGAAGGCGCGGGACAACGGCCACGACATCTCCCGGATCGACTCGGTGGCCTCGTTCTTCGTCTCCCGGGTCGACACCGAGATCGACAAGCGTCTCGAGGCCTCCGGTGCGGACGCGGCGCTGCGCGGCCGGGCCGGGATCGCCAACGCGCGGCTGGCGTTCAAGGCCTACGAGGAGTACTTCGCGTCCGACCGGTGGGCGGCGCTCGAGTCGGCCGGCGCCCGTCGTCAGCGGCCGCTGTGGGCGTCGACCGGTGTGAAGAATCCCGACTACGACGACACCATGTACGTCACCCAGCTCGTCGTCGAGGGCACCGTCAACACGATGCCCGAGAAGACGCTCGACGCGGTCGCCGACCACGGCGAGATCGCCGGCGACCAGGTCCGCCCCAACTACGGCGACGCCGAGGCCACGATGCAGGCCCTGGCCGACGCGGGCATCGAGTACGACGACGTGATCGACGTACTGAACCGGGAGGGCATCGAGAAGTTCGTCGGCGCCTGGCACGAGCTGACCGACACCGTGCAGGCGAGCCTGGAGCAGGCCCAGAAGCAGACGCAGGAGCAGACGCAGGCATGACGGGACCCGACTCGGGTCCTGTCGACGCGACGAGCACCGAGCCCTGGGCCGGGCTGACGGACCTGGCAGCGCGGTTCGAGCCCGACCTGCGCGGGTGGTTCGGCGCCGACCCGGGACGGGCCGAACGCTTCTCCTTCGAGGCCGCGGACCTGCACGTCGACCTCTCCAAGGGCCTGTTCGACGACGCCGTGATCTCCACGCTGGTCGCGCTCGCGGACGACGTGGGTGTGGCCGACCGCCGTGACGCGATGTTCCGCGGAGAGCGGATCAACGTCACCGAGGACCGTCCGGTGCTGCACACCGCGCTGCGGCTGCCCGCAGGCGCCGTGCTCGAGGTCGACGGCCACGACGTGGTGGCGCAGGTGCACGAGGTCCTCCAGCGGGTCTACGACTTCGCCGACCGCGTGCGCTCGGGCGAGTGGACCGGCGCGACCGGCAGGCCCATCCGTACCGTGGTGAACATCGGCATCGGCGGCTCCGACCTCGGACCGGTGATGGCGTACGAGGCGCTGAAGCCGTACGTGGCCGACCACCTCGAGTGCCGGTTCATCAGCAACATCGACCCCACGGACTGCGCGACCACGCTGGCCGGCCTCGACCCGGCCACCACACTGTTCATCGTCTCCAGCAAGACCTTCGGCACCCTCGAGACGCTCACGAACGCGCGGCTGTGCCGGGCGTGGCTCCTCGAGGGGCTCTCCGAGGTCGACCAGAAGGCCGCGGTGGCCAAGCACTTCGTCGCGGTCTCCACGGCCCTCGACAAGGTCGCCGACTTCGGCATCGACCCGGACAACGCCTTCGGGTTCTGGGACTGGGTCGGCGGTCGCTACTCGCTGGACTCGGCCATCGGCACCTCGCTGGTGGTGGCGATCGGGCCGGAGCGGTTCGCGGAGCTCCTGTCCGGGATGCACGCGATGGACGAGCACTTCCGGACCACCCCGACCGCGAGCAACGTGCCGGTCCTGATGGGACTGCTGAACGTCTGGTACACGAACTTCCTCGGTGCCGGCACCCATGCGGTGCTGCCCTACTCCCAGCTGCTGCACCGCTTCCCGGCGTATCTGCAGCAGCTCACGATGGAGTCCAACGGCAAGGGTGTGCGTTGGGACGGCACCGCGGTCGCCACGGACACGGGTGAGGTGTTCTGGGGCGAGCCGGGCACCAACGGGCAGCACGCGTTCTACCAGCTGATCCACCAGGGCACCCGGCTGGTGCCGGCGGACTTCATCGGGTTCGCCAACCCGGCCTACCCGCTGCGCGACACGCACGACGGGCAGAGCACGGACGTGCACGAGCTGTTCCTGGCCAACTTCTTCGCCCAGACCCGGGCGCTGGCATTCGGGAAGACCGCCGACGAGGTCCGGGCGCAGGGCACGGCGGAGGCCGTCGTACCGGCGCGGGTGTTCACCGGCAACCGGCCGACGACGTCGATCATGGCGCCCGCCCTCACGCCGTCGGTGCTCGGCCAGCTGGTCGCGCTCTACGAGCACATCACCTTCACCCAGGGCGTCGTCTGGGGCATCGACAGCTTCGACCAGTGGGGCGTCGAGCTCGGCAAGCAGCTCGCCCTCGAGGTCGGGCCGGCCGTCGCCGGTGACGCCGACGCGGCGGCTGAGCAGGACCCATCGACGCGTTCGTTGATCGACTACTACCGGAGGCACCGAAGGTGAGCCCGCTACTCGACCCTGGACCGCACGGCCCGATCAACCCGCTGCGCGACCCGGAGGACCGCCGCCTGCCCCGAATCGCCGGGCCCTGCGGGATGGTGCTGTTCGGCGTCACCGGCGACCTCTCGCGCAAGAAGATCATGCCGGCGATCTACGACCTGGCGAACCGCGGCCTGCTGCCGCCGGGCTTCAGCCTGGTCGGCTTCGCGCGCCGGGACTGGGCCGACCAGGACTTCGCGCAGATCGTGCACGAGTCGGTGAAGGAGCACGCGCGCACGGAGTTCCGCGAGGAGGTGTGGCGACAGCTCAGCGAGGGCTTCCGGTTCGTCCCCGGCGACTTCAACGACGACCAGGCCTTCGACCAGCTCCGCCGCACGATCGAGGAGCTCGACGAGGCCCGAGGCACCGGTGGCAACCACGCCTTCTACCTGGCCATCCCGCCGTCGTTCTTCGGCGACGTCGCCGACCAGCTCAAGGAGCACGGACTCGCCAAGCCGAAGGAAGGCTCGTGGCGCCGGGTCGTGGTCGAGAAGCCTTTCGGTCACGACCTCGAGTCGGCGCGCCGCCTCAACGACATCCTCGGCCAGGTCTTCGACTCCGGGTCGATCTTCCGGATCGACCACTACCTGGGCAAGGAGACGGTCCAGAACATCCTGGCGATGCGCTTCGCCAACAACCTCTTCGAGCCGGTCTGGAACGCGAACTACGTCGACCACGTGCAGATCACCATGGCCGAGGACGTCGGCATCGGCGGCCGGGCCGGCTACTACGACGGCGTCGGCGCCGCCCGCGACGTCATCCAGAACCACCTCATGCAGCTGATGGCGCTGGTGGCGATGGAGGAGCCGGTCTCCTTCGACGCCGAGAGCCTGCGGATCGAGAAGCTCAAGGTGCTCTCGTCGGTGGAGCTTCCGCGGCGGATCGACCAGTCGACCGCGCGCGGACAGTACGCCGCCGGCTGGGCCGGGGGCCAGAAGGTGATCGGGTTCTGCGAGGAGGACGGCATCGACCCGGACTCGACGACCGAGACCTTCGCCGCGGTGAAGCTCAACGTCGACACCCGCCGGTGGGCCGGGGTGCCGTTCTACCTGCGCACCGGCAAGCGGCTCGGCCGGCGCGTGACGGAGGTCGCTGTCGTGTTCAAGCGGGCGCCGCACCTGCCGTTCTCGGCCACGGCGACCGAGGAGCTCACCCCGAACACCCTGGTCATCAGGGTGCAGCCCGACGAGGGCATGACGATCCGGTTCGGCGCCAAAGTGCCCGGCACGGCGATGGAGATCCGCGACGTCAACATGGACTTCGCGTACGGCGGCTCGTTCACCGAGTCCTCCCCGGAGGCCTACGAGCGGCTGATCCTCGACGTCCTGCTCGGCGACCCGCCGCTGTTCCCGCGCCACGAGGAGGTCGAGCTGTCCTGGAAGATCCTCGACCCGATCCTGGCCCACTGGGCGAAGAAGGGCAGGCCGGACTCGTACGGCCCGGGCACCTGGGGCCCCAGGTCCGCCGACGAGATGCTCGCGCGCGACGGGCGCAGCTGGAGGAGACCCTGATGTCACCCCACGAAGCTGCGGCTCTCCCCCGCTGCGCTCCTCCGACCCACACCTCCGAGGGGACCCCGACATGATCGAGCTCACCGACACCAACTCATCGGAGATCGCCGCCGAGTTCGTCCGGGCCCGCGTGAAGGCCGGCAGCCCCGCGATGGGCATGGTGATGACCCTGATCGTCGTGGTCGACGAGGGCGCTGCCCACGACGCCATGGAGGCGGCCCGCAAGGCCTCCCGGGAGCACCCCGCGCGCGTCCTCGGGGTCATCCCCCGCGACGCCCGGGGCGAGGCCGTCATCAACGCGCAGGTCGGCATCGGCGACTCGTGGAGCGGCGAGACCGCGCTGATCCGGCTCAAGGGCGAGGTGGTCAAGCACGCGGAGTCCGTCGTACTCCCGTTGCTGCTTCCCGACTCGCCGGTGGCGATCTGGTGGCCCGAGAACCCGCCCGCCGATCCGGCCGCCGACCCGCTCGGCTCCCTGGCCCAGCGCCGGATCACCGACGCCGCCGCGGTCACGTCGGGCAAGACCAGGGCCATCCACACGTTCTGCTCGAACTACGCCAAGGGCAACACCGATCTGGCCTGGACCCGGATCACCCCCTGGCGCGCCCTGCTCGCCGCCGCGCTCGACCAGCAGCCGCTCAAGGTGCGCCGGGCCTCCGTCACGGCGGAGCGGATCAGCCCGAGTGCCGATCTCCTCCGCGCCTGGCTCAGTGACCGGCTGCACGTCCCCGTCGACCGCGCCACCTCCAGGGGGCCCGGCATCACCGAGGTGGTGCTCGACACCAAGGAGGGCCCCATCAAGATCAACCGGTCCGACGGCAAGCTCGCCACCTTCAGCTCCCCGGGACGGCCGGACCGCCCGGTCGCGCTCAAGCGGCGTGAGCTGCCCGACCTCCTCGCCGAGGAGCTCCGCCGGCTCGACGAGGACGACATCTACAAGGCCGCCACGATCCGCCTGATGAAGCTCGACGGGGCCTGAGAGACGCCGTGCCCCTCGAGCTGAAGGTGCTCAGCGACCCGACCGAGGTCGCCGCCGTCGTCGCCGACCGGTTCCTGCAGAGGATCGCGGCCGCACAGGGTCGCGGCGAGGAGCCGCACGTCGCCCTCACCGGCGGCACGATCGCGGAGGCGGTCCACCGCCAGATCGCGCTCCGGGCGCGGGAGCACGAGGTCGACTGGACGCGGGTTGCCTTCTGGTGGGGCGACGAGCGCTTCGTCGCTTCGGACAGCACCGACCGGAACGCCGTGGACGCACGTCGGGCGCTCCTCGACCCGGTGGGCGCGACGCAGGTGCACGAGGTGCCCTCGACGGCCGACGCCGAGGACGCAGCGGCAGCGGCAGCGGCGTACGGCGACCTGCTGCGAAGCGCCGGGGCCGGCGAGTTCGACCTGGTCATGCTCGGGATGGGGCCGGACGGGCACGTCGCCTCGTTGTTCCCCGGCTTCGCCCAGCTCGACGTCGACGACCGCGTCGCCGTTCCCGTCACCGGGTCGCCCAAGCCGCCCCCCGAGCGGGTGAGCCTGACCTTCCCGGCACTGAACCGCACCCGCGCCGTGTGGTTCCTGGTCACCGGCGAGGGCAAGGCCGAAGCCGTACGCCGCGCGCTCGCCGACACCGGCGACGTCCACGAGACGCCGGCGCGCGGGATCAACCCCGCGCCGCTCGACCCTCCGGGCGAGACGACCTGGTTCCTCGACCTCGCCGCGGCAAGCAGCCTCTGAGCACGCCGAGCGGGCAGAAACGCACCACCGCGGAGCCGCGAGCGGGCAGAAACGCAGCACCCCGGAGGCGCGAGCGGGCACAAACGCTCAGGGGACCCAGACGCTCATGGACTTCTTCGCTGCGAGGAAACCGGTCCGCAGCCGTCGCGTGATGTCCGTGCGACGGCCGTACACGTCGTCCTTGCGGAAGGTGTCGATCGACCAGTGACGCTCCCTCCGGATCCAGTCGCGTCGCTCCTTGTCGTGAGCAACGTCGACGTCGCTCGAGTGGAACTCTTCGCCGTCGTACTCCGCGGCGTACCTGACCTCAGGCGCCGGTAC
Source organism: Marmoricola sp. URHA0025 HA25 (assembly GCF_054059435.1). Taxonomy (NCBI): domain Bacteria; kingdom Bacillati; phylum Actinomycetota; class Actinomycetes; order Propionibacteriales; family Nocardioidaceae; genus Marmoricola; species Marmoricola sp. URHA0025 HA25. The sequence goes on along the minus strand of NZ_JBSSCD010000001.1, from coordinate 1,930,422 downwards.
GTCGAGCCGGTACAGCTCGCTGCCCCAGTCGTCGAGGATCCGGAACTGCGGCTCAGGCTTTGGCAGGCCGGCGTCGTACCAGTGCAGACGCAGCGCCGACTCGCCCGGTGATTCGGCGCGACCGTCACCGAGCGGCGCGATCCAGCGCACCTGGCGCACGCCGCGGTGTCCGCGAAACCGTTCGATCTCCGAGAGGAGCTCGTCGTGGTCGACGCCGATGCGCAGGACACCGTCGATCGCGGCCAACGCGTCGAACCTCCACAGGCTGCGACCGAGATCGAGTCCGGTCCGCAGCGGAGTGGTGACCCGGATCCCGTGCAGCTCCATCACGTCGCGCTCGAGCAGCTGGCGGCGGCGCCCATCCACATCAGGCCGGCGTACTCGACTGTCGACGGTCTGGCACACGCTGATCGGTGGAGCCTGGAGATGCGCACCCCGCTCGAGGATCGGCACGCCGTGCAGCCAGGCGGCGGTCCGGTCGGTCACGACCGCGCAGTCGGGGATCACCAGCTGCAGTGCGGTGGCACGAAACAGCACCGAGTCGGGTGCCTGGCTGGCGGCGTACACGCCGTGGAGCACGCGCCGAACGAGCCCGTGCCGGGCCAGCGCGGCCAGCAGACTGCGGCTCACACCCGCGTCGCACGCCGTCTGGGTCGTGAAAGGCTGGTCTAGCGGCAACGGGAAGTCGGCTCCGAGCAGCTGCGCGTCGGTGAGCCAGTCCGAGATGGGCACGACAACAGGGTCGTCGAAACGGCGCCCTTCGCGCCGTCGCGATCCACAGGCAGCTTTTCTGCCCGCTCGGCGTCCTGCCGCGCAGCTTTTCAGCCCGCTCGGCGTACTCCTGCGCAGCTTTTCTGCCCGCTCGGCGTCCTAGAAGACGACTTCGCCGTTCTTGCGGCGGGTGCGCAGGGTCTGCAGCGCCTCGTCGAGGATGTCCTTGGCCTCGGCGTCGGAGCGGCGCTCCTTCACGTAGGCCAGGTGCGTCTTGTAGGGCTCGATCTTGGTCGGCGGCGGGGGGTTGTCCGAGTCCAGGCTCGCCGGCAGGCCGCAGCGCGGGCAGTCCCACGACTCGGGTACCTGCGCCTCGACCGCGAACGCGATCAGCGTGCGGTGCTCCCGCGAGCAGAAGTACGTGACGTTCTGACGAGGGGCGGCCTCACCGCGCTCCGCCTCGCCCATCGGTCCCGCACCCACACGGCTGCCACGAATGGCATTTCCTCCGCCAGCCACCAGATCTCCTTCTCAGTCCGCACTCAGGGGTCAGTTGCTGGTCTTGAGCAGCAGCCCGAGACCGATGACGCACGCGAACCAGACCAGCCCGATGCCGATCGTGATCCGGTCGAGGTTGCGCTCGGCCACCGAGGATCCACCGAGACCGCTGGACACCCCGCCACCGAACATGTCGGACAGGCCGCCTCCGCGGCCCTTGTGCAAGAGCACGAGCAGGATCATCAGCAGGCTGCTGATGACGAGCAGGATCTCGAAAACGGTGATCACGGCGGGAATCCTAACTGACGCGCTCGTCAAACGGAGAAGGCACCGTCACAGGACGGGCATGTCGTAGAAGCGGCAGATGCCGCCGAACTCCTCCGCCTGCAGGCTCGCTCCGCCGACCAGGGCGCCGTCGACGTCCGTCTCCTGCATGATGCCCGCGACGTTCGAGGCCTTCACCGAACCGCCGTAGAGCACCCGTACGCCTGCCGCGGCGTCGGCGCCGTACACGTCGGCGATGCTGTTGCGAACCGCGGAGCAGACCTCCTGGGCGTCCGCCGGGGTGGCGACCTCGCCGGTGCCGATGGCCCACACCGGCTCGTAGGCGATCACCAGCCCGGAGATCTGCTCGGCGGTGAACCCGGCCAGCGAGCCGTGGACCTGGTCGACGCAGTGGCTGACGTGCCGGCCCTCCTTGCGGATGTCCAGCGCCTCACCGACACAGACGATCGGTGTCATCCCCGCCGCCAGTGCCTTGTGCGCCTTCGCGCTGATCAGGGCGTCGTCCTCCTGGTGGAACTGGCGGCGCTCCGAGTGACCGACCACGACGTAGCTGCAGCCGAGCTTGGCCAGCATCGCCGCGGAGATCTCGCCGGTGTAGGCGCCGTCGTCGTGCACCGAGACGTCCTGCGCGCCGTACCTGATCTGCAGCCGGTCGCCGTCGACGAGCGTCTGCACCGAGCGCAGGTCGGTGTACGGCGGCACCACGACGACCTCGACCCGGGCGTAGTCGTGCTTCTTGTCGGCCAGCGTGAGCGCCAGCTTCTGCACGAGATGCACGGCCTCGAGGTGATTCAGGTTCATCTTCCAGTTGCCCGCCATGAGGGGCGTGCGGGTGGACTTGGGCATCGTGATCCTTCGGTCGGGTGGTGCGGGACGGTCGCCGTCGAGAGGGTCGCTTCCGACCTCTCCCTCGCCGTCAGCTGAGTACGTCGATCCCCGGGAGCGTCTTGCCCTCGAGGTATTCCAGGCTGGCGCCGCCGCCCGTGGAGATGTGCCCGAAGGTGTCCTCGGAGAAGCCCAGCTGGCGCACGGCCGCGGCTGAGTCGCCGCCACCGACGACCGACAGCCCGTCGACCTCGGTCAGCGCCTGGGCGACCGCCCGGGTGCCCCCAGCGAAGGCGGGGAACTCGAAGACGCCCATCGGACCGTTCCAGAAGACCGTCTTCCCGGCCCGGATGGCGGCCGCGAAGGCCGCGCCGGAGTCGGGCCCGATGTCCAGGCCGATCATGTCGTCAGGGATCGCGTCGGCACCGACCACGACCGGCTGCGCATCGGCACTGAACTCGCCGGCCACGACGATGTCGGTCGGCAGCACGATCTCGACGCCGGACTCCTGCGCGCGCCGCAGGTAGTCCTTGCAGCTGTCGACCTGGTCGTCCTCGAGCAGGCTCTTGCCGACGCCGTGGCCCTGTGCCTTGAGGAAGGTGAACACCATCCCGCCTCCGATGAGCAGGCGGTCCGCCTTGCCGAGCAGGTTGTCGATCACTGCCAGCTTGTCGGAGACCTTCGAGCCACCGAGCACCACCACGTAGGGCCGCTCGGGCGACTCGGTCAGCCGCCGCAGGACGTCGATCTCGGCCGCGACCAGGCCGCCCATGGCGTGCGGCAGCCGCTGGGCGACGTCGTACACCGATGCCTGCTTGCGGTGGACGACGCCGAAGCCGTCGCTGACGAACGCGTCGCCGAGCTCTGCGAGCTGGTCGGCGAAGGCGCCGCGCTCCGTCTCGTCCTTGCTGGTCTCGCCCGCGTTGAAGCGAACGTTCTCGAGCACGGCCACCTCGCCGTCGCCGAGTGCGCCGACGGTCGCCCGAGCGGACTCACCGACGGTGTCGGTCGCGAACTGCACGGGCCGGCCGAGCAGCTCGGAGAGTCGCGCCGCCACCGGCGCCAGGGAGTACGCCGTGTCGGGCGATCCCTTCGGCCGGCCCAGGTGCGCCATCACGACCACGCGGGCACCGGCGTCGAGGAGCTGCCGGATCGTGGGCACGCTGGCCCGGATCCGGCCGTCGTCGGTGATCCGCTGTGTCCCATCGTCTTGGCCGTCGAGCGGGACGTTGAGGTCCGAGCGCACCAGGACCCGCTTGCCCTGGACGTCGCCCAGGGTGGAGTAGTCCCCCACGCCGCTCAGAGGGTCTTGCCGACGTGCAGGATGAGGTCCGCGAGGCGGTTGGAGTAGCCCCACTCGTTGTCGTACCAGCCGAGCACCTTGACCTGGTTGCCGATCACCTTGGTCAGCGGTGCGTCGAAGATGCACGAGGCCGGGTCGGTGACGATGTCGGTGGACACCAGCGGGTCGGTGGAGTACTTGAGGAAGCGGCCGTCGGCGACCTTCTCGATCGCCGCGTTGACCTCGGCGACCGTCGTCTCGCGGCCGGCCTCGAAGGTGAGGTCCGTCGCCGAGCCGGTGGGCACGGGCACGCGCATCGCGTAGCCGTCGAGCTTGCCCTTCAGCTCGGGGAGCACCAGGCCGATCGCCTTCGCGGCACCGGTCGAGGTCGGCACCATGTTCAGGGCGGCGGCGCGCGCACGGCGCGGGTCCTTGTGGATGTTGTCCTGGAGGTTCTGGTCGGCGGTGTAGGCGTGGATCGTGGTCATCAGGCCCTTGACGATGCCGAACTCGTCGTTGAGGGCCTTCGCCATCGGCGCAAGACAGTTCGTCGTGCAGGACGCGTTCGAGATCACGGTGTGCGACGCGGGATCGTAGAGCTCGTGGTTGACGCCCATCACGATCGTGATGTCCTCGTTGGACGCAGGTGCGGAGATGATCACCTTCTTGGCGCCGGCATCGACGTGCGCACGTGCCTTGGTCGCGTCGGTGAAGAAGCCGGTCGACTCGACGACGACGTCGACCCCGAGGTCGGCCCACTTCAGCGCCGCCGGGTCGCGCTCGGCGGAGACCGCGATCTCCTGGTCACCGACACGCAGCGACGACTCCGTCGCGGTGACGTCCGCGTCGAGGCGACCGAGGATGGAGTCGAACTTCAGGAGGTTGGCCAGGGCCTTCGGGTCGGTGAGGTCGTTCACGCCGACGATCTCGATGTCGGCGCCCGAGGCGCGCACGGCCCGGAAGAAGTTGCGCCCGATGCGGCCGAAGCCGTTGATTCCCACGCGGACAGTCACTGCGATCCACTCCTGAATTTGATCGTTAACAAAGCCGTCCTTGCGACCCTATCGCGTGACCGACGACACGACGACGCGGAGTCCGGCGTACGTGCGAGTAACCGACGATGGTCCCGAATCAGGCTTCTTCGGCCAGCATCTCGGGCGTCAGGGACGACTCCGTGTCAGGGACGCCGAGCTCCTCGGCGCGCTTGTCGGCCATGGCCAGCAGCCGCCGGATGCGGCCCGCGATCGCGTCCTTGGTGAGCACCGGCTCGTGCAGCTGACCGAGCTCCTCGAGCGAGGCCTGCTTGTGCTCGAGGCGCAGGCTGCCGGCGAGCTGCAGGTGGTCGGGGATCTCCTCCCCGAGGATCTCCAGCGCACGCTCGACGCGGGCGCCCGCGGCGACCGCGGCGCGGGCCGACCGGCGCAGGTTGGCGTCGTCGAAGTTCGCCAGCCGGTTGGCGGTGGCGCGCACCTCGCGGCGCATCCGGCGCTCCTCCCAGGCGAGCAGCGACTCGTGCGCGCCGAGCCTGGTGAGCAGCTGCCCGATGGCGTCGCCGTCACGGATCACGACCCGGTCGACGCCACGGACCTCGCGCGCCTTCGCCGAGATGCCGAGACGGCGAGCAGAGCCGACCAGCGCGAGCGCTGCCTCGGGCCCGGGGCAGGTGACCTCGAGGGAGCTGGACCGGCCGGGCTCGGTGAGCGACCCGTGCGCGAGGAAGGCGCCGCGCCAGGCCGCGACCGCGTCGCAGCCCGAGCCCGACACCACCTGCGGCGGCAGTCCGCGCACCGGACGGTTGCGCTGGTCGATCAGACCGGTCTGTCGTGCCAGTGACTCGCCGTCGCGTGCGATCCGGACGATGTAGTGGGTGCCGCGTCGCAGCCCGTTGCCCTTCAGCAGGACGACCTCGGAGTCGTGGCCGTAGACCTCGGCGATGTCCTTGCGCAGCCGACGAGCGGCGGCCCCGGTGTCGAGCTCGGCCTCGACGACGATGCCGCCGTTGACGAGGTGCAACGAGTCGGCGAAGCGCAGCATCGAGGAGACCTCGGACTTCCGGCAACATGTCTTGGTCACTGCCGTGCTGGCCAGTTCCGCCTTCACCTGTGCCGTCATCGCCATGCGCGCCACCTTAGTTCGCTCCCGTGACGTCCGCATACGCTCGGGCAAGTTTCTCGGGGTCGTGCTGACCCTGTACGCCGTGAAGTGCCACGTCCGCGAGCACCAGCCGCGCGCCGAGCTCGGCCGTCGTCTTCTCCAGGGCTGCGACATCCGGGACCGAACCAGGATCGGCGAGCACCGTGTCGACCCGCAGGTCGGGTGCCGTGCGGTGCAGCACCGCGAGGTGGTCCTGTGGTGTCCAACCGTCCGTCTCGCCCGGCTGGGACTCGAGGTTGAGGGTGACCACCACGCGACCGGGCGTCGTGGTCAGCGCTTGACGCAGCCCGGGCACCAGGAGGTGCGGGACGACCGAGGAGTACCACGAGCCGGGCCCGAGGACGACCCAGTCGGCATCGCGGAGGGCCTGGACCGCCTCGGGACAGGCCGTCGGGTCGGCGGGCTCGAGGCTCACCTCGAGCACGTCGCCGGGTGTCGTCGCCACCTCGACCTGTCCCCGCACGACGGTGATCGCGTCCGGCGCAGCCGGGTCGGCGCCGCGCACCGACGCCATGATGTCGATCGGGGTCACCGCCATCGGGAGCACCCGACCCCGGGCGCCGAGCAGGCTGCCGACCCAGTCGAGCCCGGACACGTGGTCGCCGAGCAGCTGCCACAGCGCGACGATGAGCAGGTTGCCGACGGAGTGCCCGTCCATGTCGCCGTCGGAGTCGAAGCGGTGCTGCAGCACGTGAGCCCAGGTCTGCCCCCAGCGGTCGTCGCCGCAGAGCGCAGCCAGGGCCATCCGCAGGTCGCCCGGCGGCAGCACGCCGAACTCCTCCCGCAGCCGCCCCGAGGAGCCGCCGTTGTCGGCGACCGTCACGACCGCGGTCAGGTCGGAGGTCAGCCGCCGCAGCGCCGCCAGTGACGCCGCCAGGCCGTGGCCGCCACCCAGGGCGACGACGGCGGGCTCGGAGGACCAGGACACTCCTGAGGTCATTCGCGGCCCAGGTCGCGGTGCGTCGCGGTGGCGTCCATGCCCAGGGCGCGCAGCCGGGTCGCGATCTCCTCGGCCATCGCGACGCTGCGGTGCCTGCCGCCGGTGCAGCCGATGGCGACGGTCATGAACCGCTTGCCCTCCCGCAGATAGCCCTCCCCCACGGTCTCGATCACCGGGAGGTAGCGGTCGAGGAACGTCTGCGCATCGGCACGATCGACGACGTAGGCGACCACGTCCGGGTCCTGCCCGCTGAAGGCACGCAGCTCGTCGACCCAGAACGGGTTCGGAAGGAAGCGCATGTCGGCGAGCAGGTCGGCGTCGACCGGTACGCCGTACTTGAAGCCGAAGCTGACCACCGTCACCCTCAGCGCGGTCGTGCCCGGGTCACCGAAGGCCTTGGCGACCTTGGCCTTGAGCTGGTGGAGGTTGAGCTGGGTGGTGTCGATGACCACGTCGGCGTCGCCGCGCAGCTGCGTCATCACGCTGCGCTCGCGGTCGATGCCCTCGAGCAGCCGGCCGCCGGCTTGCAGCGGGTGCGGACGGCGGGCGGCCTCCTGGCGGCGTACGAGGATGTCGTCGTCGGCCTCGAGGAACAACAGGGACGTACGCCGGGTCGGCAGGTGCTGGGCCAGCTGCTCGCGCAACGTGTGGAACGAGGTGCCACCACGCACGTCGACGACGACCGCGATCGGCTGCTCACGACCCTTCTGCTCGTCGACGAGCCGGACCACCTCGGTCACCAGCTCCGGCGGGAGGTTGTCGACGACGAAGTAGCCGAGGTCCTCGAGCTCCTTGGCCGCGGTGCTCCTGCCGGCACCGGTCATGCCGGTCACGACGACGAGCTCGCCGAGCTCGGGGGACGCACCGACGGCCGGCATCTCCCCGGTGTCGTCGTTGCCGGTCTCCACCTCTGCGGACATGTCAGCCTTCCTGGATCTCACCGGTCGCGGTGTTCACGCTGACAGTCTTGCGGCGCTGCTCGTCGGGCGCGACCGCTTCCGCGATCGCCGTGGCGGTGGCCGGACCGATCCCGGGCACCTCGGCGATCTCGTCGACGGTCGCCGCGCGGAGCTTCTTGAGAGACCCGAAGTGCTTGATCAGCGTCTTGCGCCGGACCTCGCCGAGGCCGGGGACGTCGTCGAGCACGCTCTCGACCATCGACTTCGACCGCCGCGACCGGTGGTGGGTGATCGCGAACCGGTGCGCCTCGTCGCGGATCCTCTGGAGCAGGTAGAGCCCTTCGCTGGTGCGGGCGAGGATCACCGGGTCGGGCTCTCCGGGCAGCCACACCTCCTCGAGCCGCTTGGCCAGCCCGCAGACAGGCACGTCGTCGATGCCGAGCTCGTCGAGCGCACGCTGAGCGGCGGCCACCTGTGGCGGGCCGCCGTCGACGACGACCAGGCCCGGCACGTAGGCGAACTTCCGCGGCTTGCCGGTGTCGGGGTCGACCAGCATCGGACCCCGGTCGTCGGGGTCGATCTCGCCGCTGGTGAGGTCACCTCCCTGGAGGGAGCCGTGCTCGATCCGGTCGTCGAGCAGCCGGCGGAAGCGCCGGGAGATCACCTCGTGCATGGACGCCACGTCGTTCTGGCCCTCGACGCCGCGGATCAGGAAGCGGCGGTACTCGCTCTTGCGCGCCAGGCCGTCCTCGAAGACGACCATCGACGCGACGACCTCGGTGCCCTGGAGGTTGGAGATGTCGTAGCACTCGATCCGCAGCGGTGCGGAGGGCAGGTCGAGCGCCCGCTGGATCTCCTCGAGCGCCTGGTTGCGTGCGGTCAGGTCGCTGGCGCGCCGGGTCTTGTGGAGGACGAGCGACTGGCCGGCGTTCTGCGCCACGGTCTGCTGCAGCGCTCGCTTGTCCCCGCGCCTGGGGACCCGGATCTGCACCCGGCTGCCGCGGGCCTCGGACAGCAGCTGCTCGAAGGTGTCCGCGTCCTCGGGCATCGCCGGGACCAGGATCTCCCTTGGGATCGAGTCGCCCTCCTCACCGGCGTACAGCTGCAGCAGGAACTCGCCGACGAGTCCGGCAGTGTCGAGGTCCTCGACCCGATCGGCCACCCAGCCGCGCTGACCGCGGATCCGCCCGGAGCGGACGTGGAAGATCTGCACCGCCACCTCGAGGGGATCCTCCGCCAGCGCGATCACGTCGGCGTCGGTGCCGTCACCGAAGACGACGGCCTGCTTCTCCAGCGCCTTGTTGAGCGCGCCCAGGTCGTCGCGCAGCCGTGCTGCGCGTTCGTACTCCTGCGCCTTGGACGCGGTGTACATCTCGCGCTCGACGCGGCGCACGAACGCATCAGTGCGCCCGCCCATGAAGTCGCAGAAGTCCTCGGCGATCCGGCGGTGCTCCTCGGCGTCGATCCGCCCGACGCAGGGGGCCGCGCACTTGTCGATGTAGCCCAGGAGGCAGGGCCTGCCGATCTGGGAGGAGCGCTTGAACACGCCGTTGCTGCACGACCTCATCGGGAACACCCGGAGCAGCAGGTCGACGGTCTCGCGGATCGCCCAGGCGTGGGAGTAGGGGCCGAAGTACTTCACGCCCTTCTTCTTGGCGCCGCGGCCCACCATCACCCGCGGGAACTCCTCGTCGAGGGTCACCGCGAGCCAGGGATAGGACTTGTCGTCGCGGTACTTGACGTTGAACCGCGGGTCGAACTCCTTGATCCAGGAGTACTCCAGCTGGAGCGCCTCCACCTCGGTGGCGACGACCGTCCACTCGACGCTCGCGGCGGTCGTGACCATCGTCGCCGTGCGCGGGTGCAGGTTGGCGATGTCCTGGAAGTACGACGACAGTCGCGCTCTGAGGCTCTTCGCCTTGCCGACGTAGACGACACGGCCGTCCTTGTCGCGGAACCGGTAGACCCCGGGCCGGGTCGGGATCGACCCGGGCTCCGGCCGGTAGGTCGACGGATCTGCCACGGACCAACCCTACGGGCGGCTGGGGACAGCCCGGGCCAGGATCAGCTGACGGTGAGGCTGTTGCCGGTGACCGTGACGTTCTTCGACGGCAGCGCCTTCGGCGCAGGCCCACCCTTCACCGAGCCGTCCTCGATCGAGAACTGGCTCCCGTGGCACGCGCAGTCGATGGTGCCGCCGGAGATCCGCGACACCGTGCAGCCCTGGTGGGTGCAGATCGCGGAGAACGCCTTGAACTCCCCCGCCGTCGGCTGCGTGACGACGATCCTCTGGTTCGCGAAGATCTTGCCACCACCGACGGGGATCTCCGAGGTCGGGATCCCGCCGCCGCCCGACGTCGCACCTCCGGAGGCACCCGGGCCGGTCGAGGCGCTCGGGTCGCCCGCGGTCGAGCCGGTCGCGTCGTCTCCGCCGCTGCTCCCGCAGGCGGCGAGCAGCGGTACGGCGACCCCTGCGGCAGCCAGCCCCCCGATGAGGTTCCTGCGGCTTGGTTCGTACTGGGTCACGGACTCGGCACCCTTCGTCGACGTCAACACGGCGGTGAGGTGGGCGAGCGTAGTAGTTGAATCTTAGATTTTCCTTTGAGCGCCTGGCTCAGGCCAGCAGCGGCTTCAGGAACTCACCGGTGAAGCTCTCCGGGACCGCCGCGACCTGCTCGGGCGTGCCCTCGGCGACCACGGTGCCGCCCCGGTTGCCGCCCGCCGGACCCATGTCGACGATCCAGTCGGCGGTCTTGATCACGTCGAGGTTGTGCTCGATCACCAGCACGGTGTTGCCCTGGTCGACGAGCCGGCCGAGCACGAGCAGCAGCTTGCGGATGTCCTCGAAGTGCAGGCCGGTCGTCGGCTCGTCCAGCACGTAGACCGTGCGGCCGGTCGAGCGCTTCTGGAGCTCGGAGGCGAGCTTCACCCGCTGCGCCTCGCCCCCGGACAGCGTCGTGGCCGGCTGGCCGAGTCGCACGTAGCCGAGGCCGACCTCGACCAGCGTCTTGAGGTGGCGCGCGATCGCGGGGATGGCCGCGAAGAACTCGACCGCCTCCTCGATCGGCATGTCCAGGACGTCGGCGATCGTCTTGCCCTTGTAGTGCACCTCGAGCGTCTCGCGGTTGTAGCGCGCGCCGTGGCAGACCTCGCACGGCACGTAGACGTCGGGCAGGAAGTTCATCTCGATCTTGATGGTGCCGTCGCCGGCGCACGCCTCGCAGCGGCCGCCCTTGACGTTGAAGGAGAAGCGGCCCTGCAGGTAGCCGCGCATCTTGGCCTCGGGGGTCGAGGCGAACAGCTTGCGCACGTGGTCGAAGACTCCGGTGTAGGTCGCCGGGTTGCTCCTCGGAGTGCGTCCGATCGGCGACTGGTCGACGTGGATGACCTTGTCGACGTGCTCGGTGCCGGTGATCCGCGTGTGCCGTCCGGGCACCGTGCGGGAGTTGTAGATCTGCTTGGCCAGCGACGTGTAGAGGATGTCGTTGACCAGCGTCGACTTGCCGGAGCCGGACACCCCGGTCACCGCGACGAACAGGCCCAGCGGGAAGGCGACGTCGATGTCCTTGAGGTTGTTCTCCTTCGCCCCCTTCACGACGAGCTCGCGGCCCTTCGTGCGCGGACGGCGTACGTCGGGGAGCGGGATCGACTTGCGTCCGGAGAGGTACATGCCGGTCTCGGAGTCGGGGTGCTTCAGCAGCTGCTTGACCGAGCCGGAGTGGACGACCTGGCCGCCGTGCTCCCCGGCACCTGGGCCGATGTCGACCACCCAGTCGGCGGTGCGGATCGTGTCCTCGTCGTGCTCGACCACGATCAGCGTGTTGCCGAGGTCCTTGAGCCGCACGAGGGTCTCGATGAGCCGGTGGTTGTCGCGCTGGTGGAGGCCGATGCTGGGCTCGTCGAGCACGTAGAGCACGCCCACCAGGCCGGCGCCGATCTGGGTCGCGAGCCGGATCCGCTGGGCCTCGCCACCCGAGAGGGTCGCCGAGGGCCGGTCGAGCGACAGGTAGTCGAGCCCGACGTCGAGCAGGAACCGCAGCCGCTCCTGGATCTCCTTGAGGACCCGCTCGGCGATCTGTCGCTCGCGCGCGGACAGCTCCAGGTCGCCGAGGAACTCGGCGGCCTCGTTGATCGGCAGGGCACAGACCTCGGCGATGTTGCGGTCACCGATCGTCACGGCCATCGACACCGGCTTCAGCCGGCTCCCGTGACAGGCCGGGCACGGGACCTCGCGCATGAAGCCCTCGAACCGCTCGCGGCTCGTGTCGGACTCGGCCTCGCGGTGCCGTCGCTCGATGTAGGGACGGACACCCTCGAAGTTCGTGTAGTAGGAGCGCACCCGCCCGTAGCGGTTGGTGTGCCGCACGTGCACCTTGGTGGGGTGTCCCTCGAGGATCGCGGCCTGAGCCTTCTTCGACAGCTTCGACCACGGAGTGTCCAGGTCGAAGCCGAGCTCGTCACCGAGCGCCCCCAGCAGCCGGGTGAAGTAGTCGGCCACGTGGGCACCCGACCAGGGCTGGATCACGCCCTCACCGAGCGTCGCGTCCGGGTCGGAGACCACCAGGTCGGGGTCGACCTCCATGCGGGTGCCGAGGCCGTGGCAGTCCGGACAGGCGCCGAACGGGGAGTTGAAGGAGAACGAGCGGGGCTCGAGCTCGTCGGTCTCGATGTCGTGCTCGTTGGGGCAGGCCATCCGCTCGGAGAACTTGAGCTCGCCGTGAGGGTCCTTGGTGTCGGCGTCGACGAGGTCGAAGATCACCAGCCCGGAGGCCAGGCTCAGCGCCGTCTCCACGGAGTCGGTCAGCCGGCGCTTCGAGGACGCCTTGGCGGACAGCCGGTCGACGACCACCTCGATCGTGTGCTTCTTCTGCTTGTCGAGCTTGGGCGGCTCGGACAGCTGGTAGGTCTCGCCGTTGACCCGGGCGCGGCTGAAGCCCTGGGACTGGAGGCTGCGGAACAGCTCGACGTACTCGCCCTTGCGGCCGCGGATCACCGGGGCGAGCACCTGGAAGCGGGTGCCCTCGGGCAGCTGCATCACCCGGTCGACGATCTGCTGCGGCGTCTGCCGCTCGATCGGGGCGCCGCAGACGGGGCAGTGCGGGCGGCCGGCGCGCGCGTAGAGCAGCCGGAGGTAGTCGTAGACCTCGGTGATCGTGCCGACGGTCGAGCGGGGGTTCTTGGAGGTCGACTTCTGGTCGATCGAGACGGCCGGGCTCAGGCCCTCGATGAAGTCGACGTCGGGCTTGTCCATCTGCCCGAGGAACTGCCGTGCGTACGCCGAGAGCGACTCGACGTACCGGCGCTGGCCCTCGGCGAAGATCGTGTCGAACGCCAGCGAGGACTTGCCCGAGCCGGACAGGCCGGTGAACACGATCAGGGAGTCACGGGGCAGGTCGAGCGAGACGTCCTTGAGGTTGTGCTCCCGCGCGCCGCGGATGATGAGCTGTTCGGTCACTGCTTCCCCTGCTGTCCGGAGGCCCGGACCGTCGCCGTTGGCTGTCGTCGCCGTCGTCTGTCACTGCCGTTGGTTCGAACACATGTTCGCACATCGGTGGGCGCGAACCGCTGCGGCACACACCAGTTCAACGATCTCATGTGCCACCGACAGAATCCGCTGGTGCCCTGGTCCCCCGTTGCCTGCAGACTGGGCCCATGACGCGGCCGCACAGTCTCGGGGACGCCCTCGCGGCACTCCACCAGTCCGAACAACACCTTCTCCTCACCGTCGATTCCCTCCGTCCGGACGCCTACGCAGAGCCCTCCGTGCTGCCGGGTTGGAGCCGTGCCCACGTCGTCGCGCACCTCGCCCTCAATGCCGAAGGCCTCGCGGGCGCGGTCGACGGGGCCGCCCACGATCGTGAAGTGCCCGTCTACGAGTCGGACGAACGTCGTGACGCCGACATCGAGCAGCTCGCCGGCGCCGAGCCGGCGGAGATCCGCGAGCGACTGTTCGGCGCGGGCCAGGCCCTTCGCGACGCCCTGGACCTGCTCGACGAGGAGCAGTGGGACGGCGCGCTCCTCCGGCTGCCGGGCGGTCCGCGGTGGCCCCTCGCGGAGGTCCCGGAGACGCGTCGCCGCGAGGTGGAGATCCACCATGCCGACCTGGACGCAGGCTATGGGCCCGGCGACTGGCCGGAGGACTTCCGGGTCGCGCTGCTCGACCTGGTGGCAGCCGACCGGGCCGCCGACGCGGAGTCGCCGAGCTTCGCGGTGCGGGCCACGGACACGGTGCGGACCTGGAGCACCGGCGCCGAGCAGCCGGTGGTCGAGGGCCGGGCCGCGGACCTCGCCTGGTGGCTCGTCGGGCGCGGTCTCGGGAAGGGCCTGACCTGTGGCACCGCCGAACTCCCTAGGCTGGGCCCATGGCGACGTACACCGGTGAAGTGAGGCCTGGCGGGACCCCGGACGTCCGCGAGCTGAGCAGGCTGATCATCACCAAGGTCGCGGTCGACCCCCAGATGTCGAACAACTGCTACGTGCTGCGCTGCCGGGCGACCGACGAGCAGGCGCTCATCGACGCGGCCGACGACGCGCCCACCTTGATCCAGGTGCTCGGCGAGAGTGGCGCGACCAAGGTGATCACCACCCATCAGCACTGGGACCACCACCGCGCACTGAAGGAGGTCGCCGCCACGACGGGCGCGGTCGTCCTGGCGGGCGAGGCCGACTCCGACGCGATCACCGAGCAGACCGGCGTGGCCGTCGACGACCGGGTCACCGACGGCGACACCATCGAGGTCGGCGACGCGCGACTGCAGGTGATCCACCTCGTCGGGCACACCCCGGGATCGATCGCCCTGCTGTACGACGACCCGGACGGCACCCCGCACCTGTTCACCGGCGACTCCCTGTTCCCCGGGGGCGTGGGCAACACCTTCGGCGACGAGGGTGCCTTCCGCTCACTGATCGCCGACGTCAGCACGAAGATCTTCGATGCCCTGCCCGACGAGACGTGGTTCTACCCGGGCCACCGCAACGACTCCACGCTCGGCGCCGAGCGTCCGCATCTCGCGGAGTGGCGGGCACGGGGCTGGTAGCTCGACGTCCAGGTCAGGCCGGCGACCCGGCGAGCTCGCCGACGATCGACCCGGCGTCGCGGATGTCCCGGATCCGGGAGACCGTCTCGCCCGCGTAGAGCGGTGAGGTCTCCAGCACGCGCTCCGGGACGTCGCCGGTGGGCGGCAGCGGGGCGAAGAACGGGATCCCGACTGCCTGGTGTCCCAGGATCCAGGCCTGCGCCGACTCCGGCGCGCGGGCCATCGCAGGACGAGTCACCCGGTTGGCCAGCCGGACGAGGGCCGGCCCGCGGCGATCGCGCCGCAACCACCGCCGGGTGGCCGCGTTGGGCAGGACCCGGTGCGTGCCCGGCCAGCCGACCCCGAACAGCTCGGTCAGGACGGTCTCGTCACCGGCGAGCAGCCGGCGCTTGTAGCCGGGGGCCGCACCGCTCTCCGCAGCCATCAGGAACCGGGTTCCGCAGACCGCGGCGATGGCCCCGGCGTCCAGGGCGCGCACGACGTCGGCGGACTCCGCGATTCCCCCCGCGAGCATGAGCGGGTAGTCGGGCGGCAGGGCCGCTCGGGCCTCGGCCAGGAGCTCGAGCGCCGGTGTCGTGCCGCGCACGTGTCCCCCGGCCTCGACGCCCTGCACGATCACGGCGTCGGCGCCGGCCGAGCGGGCGGCGAGCGCCTCACCCACGGATCCGGCCTGGTGGATCCACGGCTTCGACGACCACCGCGTCGGAGTCCCCCAGAACGTCACCACCACGTCGGCTTCCGCTGCCGGACCCGCGTGCCCGGAGCGCGCGAACGGGAGCAGCAGGTTGACCGCGACCGGCCGGTCGGTACGCCGACGCACCGCAGCCAGGTGCGCGCTCATCCTCGACGGGCTCACCATCCCGAGCGTCCCGAGCCCGCCCGCGTCGGACACCGCGACAGCGAGGTCGGGACCGGAGATGCCGCCGCCCATGCCGGCCTGGACGATCGGAACGGCCACCCCGATCCGGTGCAGGAACTCGTCCACCAAGCCTCCTCCGTCCGGTCGTGGCGCCGCCCGCCGATGCCAGCATCGCCTGACCTCGGCGATTCGTGATCTGCACCTCAACCAGACCATGAGACGAGCGTCTGCGCGACACCCAGCCGCTAGCGTGAGCCACATGCCGACCACCATCGACCGCGTGGCGTGGCCGACCGCAGCGGTCGGGGCAGTCCCCTCCCTCCTGGCCGCAATGCTCGGCCGCAAGCGTGCCGCCGCGGTGCTCCTGGCACTGCCGGTGGGGATCGTCGCGTTCTTCCGCGACCCGGATCGCCGGATCGACCTGACACCGGTCGACGAGGACACCGTGCTGGCTCCCGCCGACGGCAGGGTCATGCACGCCGGCCCGGGACAGCCGGGAGTCGCGCCCCCCGGCGACTGGCAGCAGGTGAGCATCTTCCTGTCGGTCTTCGACGTGCACATCAACAGGGCGCCGTACGGCGGCCGGGTCACGAGCGTCTCCCACCGGCCCGGAAAGTGGCTCGCGGCGTACAAGTTCGAGAGCGCGACCGAGAACGAGCGCAGCGACATCACGATCGAGCGGACGGTCGGCGGCAGCACCCGCACGGTGCACTTCCGGCAGATCGTGGGCGCCGTCGCCCGCCGGGTGGTCACCCGGATCCAGGCCGGCGACGAGATCGGCACCGGCGAGCGCATCGGGCTGATGAAGTTCGGGTCCCGGATGGACGTCTTCGTGCCGCCCGAGGTCGAGCTCGCGGTGGCCAAGGGCGACCGGACGGTCGGCGGCGAGACAGTGATCGGCCGATGGACCCGCTGACCGAGCCCACGCAGCACCGTCGTCGCCGGCGGCTGCTCCGCCGTCGCCGGTTCCGGATCGCCTCGCACTCCGGCGCCGAGGTCGTCTCGCTGCGCCAGCTCCCCACCAAGGAGAAGCTGCGGGTCACGGCGCCGAGCATGTTCACCGCAGCGAACATGGCCTGCGGGTTCTCGGCGGTCCCGCTGGCGTTCAACCACCACAGCCACTGGGCGGCGGCCCTGATGACGTTCGCGATCGTGATGGACATCGCCGACGGCGCGGTCGCCCGGCTCGTGGGCGCGACCTCGCCCTTCGGCGTGCAGCTGGACTCGCTCGCCGACCTGATCTCCTTCGGACTGGCGCCGGCGGTGCTCGTCTACACGTGGGTGCTGCCCGAGTGGCCGGTGGTCGCGTGGTTCGCGGCGTACCTGTGGCTGGCGTGCGCCGCCTTCCGGCTCGCGCGGTTCAACTTCACCATCGACCCGACGGCCGACAAGCGGTACTTCGTCGGCATGCCGAGCCCGGGCGCCGCCGCGGTGGTGATCGCCACGGTCGTCGCGCTCGACACCCCCGAGGTCAAGGTCGGCCCAGCGATCCTGCTTCCGGCCTGCATCAGCGTGGTGCCCGCCCTGCTGATGGTGAGCACGGTCAGGTTCCGCTCGTTCCGTGACCTGGTCACGCCCCGGACCCGTCAGGCGCAGGTGACCACAGCGCTGGTGGCGGTCGCGTTCTTCGCCGGACTCGCGATAGTGCCCGCGCTCACGCTCCTCGTGGTCGCCTACGCCTACGTCTTGACCGCACCGCTGGGCGCGCTCACCCGGCCGATCCGGTCACGGATGTTCGGGCCAGACTCCGTCGCCCCGCCGCGGCAGCGCCAGCAGTCCGTGTTCCTGCCACTCACCGGCGAGGACGTCGAAGAGGACTAGAGCGGCCCCGTCGGCTCGCGTGTAGGTTCCGGCCATGGACGGACGGGCGCCGTGAAGAGGTGGCTGGCGCGGGGATCGGCGGCCGCCCTCGTCCTGGCGATCACCAGTCTCCTGCGCCAGCTGCCGACTGCCACCGGCGATGAGCACCCGACCCAGCCGCATGCGCCGCTGCCGGTGCGCCTCGGACCGGCGAAGACGGCGAACACGCATGCCCTGCCGCACGTGGCCAGCCGGGTGACACCCGGACCCCGCGCGGCGCTCACCGGCGCCTCCAGCTTCGACGGGCCGGCACTGGAGGCGTCGCCGAACGCCGCCTTCCCCCCGGACACCCAGGGAGACATCGGCCCGACCCAGTTCGTGGTGACCCTCAACTCGAGGTTCGAGAGCTACTCCAGGAGCGGCGTACCCGACGGCGCCCTCAACCTCCTGCCCTATGCCTTCTTCGCGACCGTGATGACGCCGGTGGCCGGGCTCGTGACCTGCAACTTCACCTCCGACCCCCACATCCGGTACGACCGGCGCTCCCAGCGCTGGTTCGTCGTGATGATCGACGTGCCGAACTGCGACGGGTCCCTGTCCAACCGGATCATGGTCGCGGTCTCCGACGGCCCGACGATCAGCTCCGCGACTGCCGGGTGGACCTTCTCCTGGTTCGCTGCGCCGGCGCTCCAGTTCGCCGACTACCCGACCCTCGGGGTCGACGGTGACGCCCTCTACATCGGGATCAACAACTTCTCGTTCGTGGGCGCCCCGCTGCCGTCCGACGGGTACGTCGTGCCGGTGTCGTCGGTCCTCGCCGGCGGACACATCACCCCTGCGCGCCTGGCCAACCTGCCCGTGTTCACGCCGCAGGGCGTCGACGACCCGTACGGAGCGGACCCGGCCGGGTACTTCGTCGGTGTCGACGCCACGAACTTCGGCGAGCTCCAGGTCGTCCGCGTCGCCGATCCGTCGAGCCCGGCCGCCGACGCGAACGCGCTCATCGTCCCTGCCACCAGCACCCCGCTGCCCGTGCCGCACCAGGACAACGCGAAGGGGAACAACGGGCGCCTCGACGGGCTCGACGACCGGCTGCTCGAGGCCACCATGACCGCCGACGGCCACATCTGGACCGCACACGGCATCGGGGTCAACGCCGCCGGCGGCGTGAGCTCCCCTGCGCCCAACCGCGACGGCGCCCGCTGGTACGAGCTCGGCGGTGTCTCCGCCACGCCCCAGCTCGTCCAGAGCGGGACCGTCTTCGACAGCTCCGCGACGAACCCGAGGTTCTACTGGATGCCGACCCTGGCCGTCTCGGGCCAGGGCATCATGGCGCTCGCCGGCAGCGTCGCCGGGGCCGCTCTGCACGCCAACGCGTGGTACGCAGCCAAGCTCCCGGGCGACCCGGTCAGCGCACCCGTGAACTACACGACCAGCACCTTCGCCTACAACCCTCCGGGCGACACCGGCGGCACCGGCGGCCGACGATGGGGCGACTACTCGTTGACCCGCGTCGACCCGACGGACAACCAGACCATCTGGACGATCCAGGAATATGCGTCCGCCGACGACACCTGGGGGGTGCGGATCGCCCGTCTGCAGGCGCCCCGGCCCGGCGACGCCGACCTCCGTGGCCGCTGTGCCCCCGAGTGCTGCGAGCGTCCACGCCGTGCTGACCGGCTCGTCGACCGGTGGATCCGCCTGGTACGACCCGGGACCCGGCTTCGCGAAACGGTTCAGCGTCGGATCCGGGTGCGGCGTGGCGGTCACCTCTGCGACCGTCATCTCGGCGACGAGCGTCGACCTCGACCTGGACACGAGGAACGCGAGCCCCGGCACCTGCGCGCTGACCACGGTCAACCCGGACGGGCAGTCCGCGAGCGCCCCGGTGCTCGTGGTCACGCGGTTCCAGCCCGACGCCCTCGTCCGGCTGGCATCGGGACCGACGTACAAGGGCGGCAACGTCTACAACACGACCGGCGTCGACCAGACGGTCCGGGCGAGGAGCGGACGACGCCACCACGTCAGCTTCTCCGTCCGGGTGCAGAACGACGGCAACGCGGCGGACTCGTTCCGGCTCACCGGCGCCGGTGCGCAACGGGGCTTCGGGGTGCGCTACTTCATCGGGACGACGAACGTGACGGCCGCCGTCGTCAGCGGCACGCTCCTCACTCCGGCCCTCGCGCCCGGAGCCGACCTCGTCGTGCGCGTCGTGGTCCGGGTCAAGAAGGGCGCCCGGATCGGCTCGGTCGGCTCCTGGCTCGTCCGGGCGACCTCCTCGCAGGCTCCCGGCAGGGGCGACGTCGTCAGGGCCAAGGTGAAGGTGCGCGGCTGATCAGCCGTTGTAGGTGATCCGCAGCTTCTCGGAGAGCGGCTTGGCCTGGCAGACGAGCCGGATGCCCTCGTCGAGGTCGTCCTTGTCGAGGACCTCGTTGTGCAGCAGCTTCACCTCGCCCTCGAGCACCAGGCACGCGCACGCGCTGCACTGACCCTCACGGCAGCTGAACGGCGCGTCGATGCCCTTGGACTCGAGGAACTCCAGCAGCACCTCGTCGCCGGACCAGTCGTCGAACGCGTGCTGCTGGCCGTCGAGCTCCACCTCGACCGAGATCGGTCCGGTGAACGCGGGCTCCTGCCTCGCGGAGTCGCCGTCCTCGTCGGCGTCGTCGGCATCGGCCAGCTCCTTCTGCGCGGCGAGCACCTCCTCCACGTCGCCGAAGGGGTTGCCGCCGAGCGACACGAACTTCTCCTGGTGCCGCCGCTCGCGGGGGAACCCGAGCTCCTTGAGCGCGTTGGTCACCGCCTTCATGTACGGCGCCGGACCGCACACGAACGCCGTGTAGGAGGTGAAGTACGACGCGAACAGGGACAGCTGCGTCTCCGAGGGCAGCCCCTGCAGCGCCACCAGCCAGTGCACGACGGTGAACCGGTCGGCGTACTCCTCGACGAGCTCGGCGAGGTGTCGCGCGAAGATCACCGACGACTCGTTCTCATTGGCGTAGAACAGCACCACCTTGCCGGTGCCCTTCTCCAGGGCGGTGCGCGCGATCGACATCACCGGCGTGATCCCGGAGCCACCCGCGAACAGCAGGAAGTCGGCGTCGACGTCCTTGGGGGTGAAGATGCCGCTCGGGGGCAGCACGCGCATCGTGTCGCCGGCCCTGAGGTGCTCGCAGATCCAGTTCGAGGCGTAGCCGTCGACGGTCCGCTTGACGGTGATCTGGTGGCGGCCGCTGTGCGGGGCGCTCGAGAGCGAGTAGCAGCGGGCGACGAGGCCGGTGCGGTCGCTGGGGACGGCCACCGTGAGGAACTGCCCGGGCGTGTAGGCGAACGTCTCCTGGAGCTCCGAGGGAACCTCGAACACCACCGACCTGGCCTCGCCCGTCTCCTCGATGACCTCCGCCACGTTCAGGACGTAGGACTCAGTAGCCATCTTGGGCGCCGACCTCCAGCTCACCTTCACTGACGGCGCGGTCGATCGAGGCCATCAGTCGCGAACACGTCTCGTACACCGGCCGACCGCCCGGTTGCCCGGACAGCCTCGCAAACTCCTGGCAGTGCCCGAGGGCGTCATCCGTCCACTGGACCGCGGTGTGGTGCTCGCTGTTCTTCTTCACCTTCACCTTGGCCAGGCAGTCCAGGCAGGCGATCTCCCGGAGCCGCCCGTCGAGGTAGAGGCGCTGGTCCTCGACGGTCTCCTGACGGGTGGGGGCGAAGAGGGCCATCAAGCCTCCACCGGTGCGGCGGCTTCCTGGTCAGCGCGCCGGCGAAGGTTCTCGGCCACCTCCGCGTGCCAGTACTCGTTGGCCTTGGTGGTGTCGACCTCGAACTCGAACCGGTCCACCATCTCCGGCTTGATCTCGGCCTGGTCCACGTAGAACTGCTCGTACCAGCGGCGCAGCTGGTAGACGGGCCCGTCCTCCTCGCAGAGCAGCGGGTTCTGGACCGGGGCCTTGTTCTCCCAGATCGCGACGTCCTGCAGGAAGCCGGTGCCGAACGACTCGGTGTAGCGCTCGGCGATGTACTGGACGGTCTTCTCGTCGAGGCCCTCGGGCTTCTTGACGGTGATGCCGTACTGCAGGGTGAACGAGCTCGGGCTCGTCGGCAGGTGGCAGTTGATCAGGATCACCTCGGTGACATAGCCCTTGTAGTCCACCTCCAGCCAGTTGACCATGTACGCCGGCCCGAAGTACGTCGCGACCGACTTCAGGGTCGAGTTCTCGTCGCCGTACCCGCCCGAGCCCATGTCGGGACGGCCCTTCGACGACATGTACTGCGTCGCAGTGTGCCCCTCGAAGACGTTGCGGAAGTCGGTCGGGAAGGCGAAGTGCACGTAGTAGAAGTGCGCCATGTCGGCGACGTTGTCGATCAGCTCGCGGCAGTGGGACCCGTTGATCTCCTTGGTGTGCCACGACCAGGCGGTGTACTGGTCGCCGAGGACGTCGGGGAGCTCCGGGGGCAGGATGTCGAGGTCGGCGGCGGAGCCCTCGGGGTCGTGCCAGATGAAGACCTGCCCGTTGCGCTCGGCGGTCTCGTACCGCTGCGTGCGCGCCCGCATCGGCACCCGACGGGCGTACGGGATCTCCTTGCACTTGCCGTCGCCGCCCCAGCGCCAGTCGTGGAACGGGCAGGCGATGTTGTCTCCCTTGACCTCGCCCTGGGTCAGGTCACCCCCCATGTGCCGGCAGTAGCCGTCGAGCACGTTGAGCTTGCCCTGGCTGTCCGACCAGACCACCAGCTTGCGCTCGAAGGCGTTGATGCGGTGCGGCTTGCCGTCGCGGAAGGTCTCCGCGAGACCGAGGCAGTGCCAACCGCGGGCGTACCGCGCCGGCGCGACCCCGGGGTCCAGGGCGCGGGCTTCGGTGGTGGCGGTGCTCATCGTGCCTCCCAGGGGTGTCTGTCAAAACAAGAACAGGTTATAGTTTTGGGGCGGAGAAATCCAGCACGGCCCGTCACTCCGCCACCTCCGACCGGGCCTGTCCCCGGCCCCATCACTGCGTGAGGATGACCCCATGAGGATCGCACTGACCGAAGAGCAGGAACAGCTCCGCAGTGAGCTGCGCGCGTACTTCGCCGAGCTGGTCACCCCCGAGGTCCGCACCGGTCTGGCGGCTGCCACGGGCGACAACCTGGAGGAGGGCGGCGAGTTCGGGAAGGCCAGCGTCTACAAGGACGTGATCCGCCAGATCGGGCAGGACGGCTGGCTCGGCATCGGCTGGCCGAAGGAGTACGGCGGCCAGGCGCGCTCGATGATGGAGCAGCTCATCTTCACCGACGAGGCCGCCATCGCGGGGGTCCCGATCCCCTACCTCACGCTCAACACGGTCGGTCCGACGATCATGCGCTACGGCACCGACGCGCAGCGCGAGGAGATCCTCCCGAAGATCCTCAAGGGCGAGATGCACTTCTCGATCGGCTACTCCGAGCCCGGCTCGGGCACCGACCTCGCCAGCCTGCAGACGCGGGCGGTGGTCGAAGGAGACGAGTGGGTGATCAACGGCCAGAAGATGTGGACCTCGCTGATCCAGTACGCCGACTACGTCTGGCTCGCCTGCCGGACCGATCCCGACCTGCCACGGCACAAGGGCCTCTCGATGATCCTGGTGCCGACGTCTGCCGAGGGCTTCTCCTACACCCCCGTGCACACGGTGGCGGGAGTGAGCACCAGCGCGACGTACTACGACAACGTGCGCGTGCCGCGGGAGAACCTCGTCGGCGAGCTCAACGGCGGCTGGGCACTGATGACCAACCAGCTCAACCACGAGCGGGTCGCGCTCACCTCGGCCGCACCGACCGAGCAGTCCATCCGGCTGGTCCGCGAGTGGGCGCAGCAGACCAAGAACCCCGACGGCAGCAGGGTCATCGACGCCGAGTGGGTCCAGGTCCTGCTCGGCCGGGCGCACGCGCGCGCCGACATGCTCAAGCTGCTGAACTGGAAGCTCGCCTCCGCCACCGACGACCTCTCCCCCGCACACGCGTCCGCGACGAAGGTCTACGGCTCGGAGCTCGCCACCGAGGTCTACCGGGCGCTGATGGAGATCGTCGGGCCGGAGGCCGTCGTGAGCGGCGACGCCGAGGGAGCGGTGCTCCGCGGGCGGCTCGAGCGCTTCTACCGCTCCGCGCTGGTGATGACCTTCGGCGGCGGCACCAACGAGATCCAGCGGGACATCATCGGGTACGTCGGCCTCGGCCTGCCCGCCGCCAAGCGATAGGGACTGACATGGACTTCTCCTTCTCCGAGACCCAGAACGACGCCTCGGCACTCGCCTCGATGGTGTTCAAGAACGAGTGCACTCCCGAGCGGCTCAAGGCGGCGGTCACCAAGGACGGCCGCTTCGACGCCGGCCTCTGGGCCAGGCTCGGCGACGCCGGCCTGCTCGGCCTCTGCCTGCCGGAGAACCTCGCCGGCTCGGGCCTTGGCCTGCTCGAGCTGTGCAGCGTGCTCGTCGAGGCCGGCCGGCACGTCGCGCCGGTGCCGTTGGCCACCCACGTGCCGACGGCGATGGCGGTCGCCCGCTTCGGCGACCCGGCCACCCAGGGCATGTGGATCGAGGGCGCCAGCACCGGCCAGGCGATCCTGACCACAGCGGTGGCCGAGGAGCGTGAGTACGTGCCGGCAACCCCGACGACCACGGCGGACTTCGACGGCGAGCACTGGCTGCTGACGGGCATCAAGGTGGTGGTCCCGGCCGGCACGATCGCCGAGCTGTTCGTCGTACCGGCGCAGACTGCAGAGGGGGTGACCGCCTTCCTGGTCCACCCCGACGATCCCGGTGTGGCGATCACCGCCCAGCGGATCAGTGACGGCGACGTGGTCGCCCGCCTCGACCTCAACCGGGCCGCGGTGCCCGCCGCCCGGATCCTCGGTGCCATCGGCAGCGGCACCGAGGTCGTCGACTGGCTCCAGCAGCGGCTGACCGTGGCGGCGTGCGCGATGCAGCTGGGCATCGTCAAGGGCGCACTCGACCTGACCGCGGAGTACGCCAGGACCCGCGAGCAGTTCGGCCGACCGATCGGCACCTTCCAGGCCGTGTCGCAGCGGCTCGCCGACGGCTACATCGACGTCCTCGGCGCCGAGCTCACCCTCTGGCAGGCGGCCTGGCGGCTCGAGGAGGGCCTGCCCGCCGAGAAGGAGATCGCCACCGCCAAGCTCTGGGCCGCCGACACCGGCCACAAGCTCGCCCACACCACGGTCCACGTCCACGGCGGCGTGGGGATCGATCTCGACGGCGAGGCGCACCGCTACTTCACCGCCGCGAAGCTCCACGAGTTCCTGCTCGGCGGCACCACCGACCAGGCCCGCAAGGTGGGCCAGATCCTGGCTGCCGAACCGGTGTGACCACGCTCAGGCACCTGCTCCTGGAGAGGGAGGGCGACGACCACCCGGCGCTGCTCGCCGGCGACCGGCGCTGGTCCTGGCGGGAGTACGTCGAGATCGCGGCCGGGCGCGCGGCGACGCTCCTGGGTCTGCTCGACCCGACCCGCCCACCGCACGTCGGTGTCCTGCTGGACAACACCCCCGAGATGGCGTTCCAGCTGGCAGCGGCCGGGCTCGGCGGCCACGTCCTGGTGGGCCTGAACACCACCCGGCGCGGCGAGGCGCTGCTGGCCGACATCCGCAAGGCCGACGTCCAGGTGATCGTCGTCGAGAAGACGCACGCGGCCCTGCTCGACGGGCTCGACCTGGCGGGTGTGCGCGTGGTCGCTGCCTCCGACCTTCCGGTGGTTGAGCCTGTCGAAACCCGGTCGCTGGTCTCGACAGGCTCAACCACCGCGGAGTCGCTCTTCATGCTGATCTTCACCAGCGGGACCAGCGGCGAGCCGAAGGCCGTGCGGATCACGCACGAGAAGGTGTCCCACCCCGGCCAGTACCTCAACGAGCGCCTCGGCCTGGGACGCGACGACGTCCACTACGTCTCGATGCCGCTGTTCCACTCCAACGCCGTGATGGCCGGCTGGGGTCCCGCGCTGGTGTCGGGGGCGACGATCGCGCTCGCGGAGCGGTTCAGCGCGTCGGGCTTCCTCGCGGACGTCCGGAGGTACGGCGCGACGTACGCCAACTACGTGGGCAAGCCGCTGGCCTACGTCCTCGCGACTCCCGAGCAGCCCGACGACGCCGACAACCCGCTGCGGATCGTCTTCGGCAACGAGGCGGGCGAGCGGGACACGCACGAGTTCGCCCGCCGCTTCGGGTGCGTGGTCGTCGACGGCTTCGGCTCGACCGAGAACGCGGTGATCGTCAGCCGGGTCCCGGGCACGCCTCCGGGATCACTGGGCCAGCCGTTCCCCGGTGTCGCCGTGCTCGACCCGGAGACCGGCGAGGAGTGCCCGCGCGCGACGTTCGACGAGCACGGGAGGGTGACCAACCTCGACGCGTGCGTCGGCGAGCTCGTGAACACCCGGGGCATGGGCCAGTTCGCCGGCTACTACAACGACGAGGCGGCCACGACCGAGCGGATGCGCGGCGGGATGTACTGGAGCGGCGACCTCGCCTACCGCGACGCCGACGGCTGGGTCTACTACGCGGGGCGCACGGCCGACTGGCTGCGCGTCGACGGGGAGAACCTCGCGGCGGCACCGGTCGAGCGGATCATCCTGCGCCACCCGGCGGTCAGCGAGGCCGCGGTGTACGCCGTCCCCGACCCGCACGCCGGCGACCAGCTGGCCGCGGCTCTCGTGACCACGGCCCCGATCAGTCCGCAGGAGTGGGAGTCGTTCCTCGCCTCGCAGCCGGACCTCGGGACCAAGGGCTGGCCCCGGTTCGTTCGGGTGGTCGAGCAGCTCCCGCGGACGGCCACCAACAAGGTGCTCAAGCGCGAGCTCCAGCGGGCGGGGCTCGAGGGCGTCACCTGGACACGGGAGGAGCGCGGGACGGCGTACCGCTGACCCGTCTGGCACCATCGCCCCATGACGCAGATCCCGGCCGGCTGGTACCCCGACCCCGACGCGCAGGCGCTGCCCGGGCGGCTGCGCTACTGGGACGGCGCGGCGTGGACCGCCCACACCCATGACCCGCAGCCGGTCGTGCCGACCTATCCCCCGGCGTACCCGGCCCCCTATGGCCAGGCGTCCGCGCAGGCGCCCTACCCTCATGCCGGCTACGAGCAGATCGGCTACGCGCCCCCCGCGCCGAAGCCTCACCCGACCACCCCGGACGGGCAGCCGCTCTCGGGCTGGTGGCGCCGGGTGCTCGCGGTGGTCCTCGACGGGTTCATCCAGGCTCCGTTGTACGCGCTCGCTGCGATCCCGGTCGTGACCTGGCAGTGGGACGAGCTCTCCAGCTGGTTCTCCGGCCTCTCCGACTCGATCGAGAACGACGCCGCGAGCCCGCCCGACCCCGCGATCCTCGACCCGACGTCCGCGCCCGGGCTCGTGCTGGTCCTCTCGCTCCTGGTGGCCACGACGTTGTACACGGTGGTGTTCCTGCGCTGGAAGCAGGCGACACCCGGGAAGCTCATCGTCGGTGTGCGCGTGCGTCGGCGCGACACCCCCGGGCCTCTCCCCTGGTCGACGATCACCCTGCGGGTCGGGTTCGTCACGGCCATCTCGCTGTTCGCGCAGGTGCCGCTGATCGGCGCCGTCTTCGCACTGGGCGCCCTCGTCGACTACCTGTGGCCGCTGTGGGACGACAAGAACCAGGCGCTGCACGACAAGGTCGCCCGGACCAACGTCGTCCTGGCCCGTGGTGACACCGTCCAGACGGTCCACGCGGACCACCCGGGCCGGCCCGGCAACGAGGTGCAGGTCAGCGCGGAAGCAGGTCTTCCACCCCGTTGGTGAGCCGGACCACGTAGAACCCGGAGTTCGTGTCGGTGTACCAGACCGAGTCGTTCGCCGGGTCCCACGCCGGCTGCGACATCGCGTAGGCACCGGTGCCGAACACCGTGAGCTTCGTGGGGTTCACCACGGGCTTGTTGAAGTACGCGACCTCGCGCGGGTGGCGCACGTCGCGGATGTCGAAGAGCCGCAGGCCCGAGAGGATCATCGAGCAGCCCGCGATGTCGGGGTTGTCGCGGGTCGGGACGCCGCAGTAGTGCGCGGCGTACCCCTGGGCGGGGAACGAGGCGCCCGGGTCCTGCAGCTGCTCACCCGCGTGCACGTCCGGCTGGTGCACCGCGAGCCGGACGTCGGAGACGATCTCGGGGTGCTGCGGGTCGTCGACATCGATGATCCGGGCGGCACCGACCGGCGAGTGCGCCAGGTCGGTCAGGCCCGTCAGCGAGAACAGGTCCACGAACTCGTCGACCTCGAAGAGGTAGTGGTGGCCGTCGCGGGTGAACGGCTCGGCGACCTGCGGGATCGAGACACCGTGCCAGGTGATCGTGGACAGGACCGGAACCGACGGGTTCGGCACCCGGTCCTGGATCTGGCTGACGTCGAGGATGCGCAGCCCGGCTCCGGTCAGGCCGGTGGGGCCGACCGTGCCGAGGTGGGCGGCGTAGAGCGTCCGGCCGTCGTCGGAGAGCCGCATGCCGTGGTACTGGACGCCGAGCTGCTGGAAGATCGTCCGCGGGTGGCTCGCGTCCGAGACGTCGACGGCTGCGAACCCGGCAACGGCGCCCGACGCGTACCAGGTGCGGCCGTCGGGTGAGAACCCGCTCTCGTGGCCGAAGAGGCTCGACAGGGTGGTCGACAGGTGTCGGGGGTGCCGGCAGTCGGTCTTCACGTCGTACAGGTCGAGCACGCCGGGAAGGGTCACGGCCGTGCCCAGCTCGGCCGCGAGCAGGCCGCGCCGATCGTTGACGAGCAACGACTCGTGCGGGCTGAGCATCGCCAGCGAGGTCAGGTTCGCGGTGCGCACCGGACGTGCCGGATCGGTCATGTCGAGCACCACCACGCCCTGTCCGTCACCGGAGAGCAGGTTGGAGACGACGTCGCGCCCGATGAGCAGCGTGGAGTCGTAGAACGCGCAGGTGTGGCCCTGCGAGTCGGTGTAGCGCAGGGTCTTGAACCCGCCCGAGCTGCCCTGGTGCGCCACCTGCTCGGTGTTGCACGTGTAGCCCTGCGCGGCCCGCCCGGAGTCGTAGTCCGCGGTCGGGACGCGGCCCTGGATCGAGGTCTCGGGCAGCGAGCCCGGACCGCAGTCAGCGGCCGGCACCGCCGGGGCGGGGTCCCGGATCGGTGGCTCCGAAGCTGCCGCTGCCGACCCAACCGAGGCCGAGCGTCAGGAGAGCCGTGAGGACGAGGACGAGGCGGCGCGCCGCAGCGACGCGGCTGGGAGGGGTGCCGAGCATGGCGTGACCCTACTCACGCGGGACGGTTACTGCTACCGCTGGTTC
The DNA here is from genome assembly GCF_054059435.1 of Marmoricola sp. URHA0025 HA25. NCBI lineage: Bacteria > Bacillati > Actinomycetota > Actinomycetes > Propionibacteriales > Nocardioidaceae > Marmoricola > Marmoricola sp. URHA0025 HA25. Next base: position 1,901,853 of record NZ_JBSSCD010000001.1, on the reverse strand, counting down.
CGGTAAGTGGGCCGGCGCTCACTCGGTGGCGAGCCGCACTCCGAACGCGACCAGCACGGCAGCGGTCGCGGTGTCGAGCCGCCGCCGGATCCTGGGCGTGCTCATCCACGTCGTCACGCGGGTCGCCAGGCCCAGCAGCAGCACCCAGTACGCCGCCGTCAGCGCGATGAAGATCGCTCCGAACAGCAGCGTCATCCCGAGCACCGAGGAGCCGGCGGGGACGAATCCCGGCAGGAAGGTCACGAAGAACACGCCGACCTTGGGGTTCAGCAGGTTGGTCAGCACGCCGGCGCGGAACCCCGTGCCGAGGACGCCCCGCCGGCCCTCGCCGACCTGGTCCACACGCCCCCGGGAACGCCACGCCTGGACGCCGAGCAGGACCAGGTAGCAGGCGCCGACGATCCGCAGGACGGCGTAGCCGACCTCGCTGGCCTCGAGCATCGCGGCCAGCCCGAGCGCTGCGCCGACCACCCACACGGTCAGGCCGCACAGGTTGCCCAGCGCGGTGAGCGTGCCCTGGCGCCGGCCGCCCCGCAGGATGCTGCGGACCACGACGAGCGTGTCGGGTCCGGGCAGCAAGACGATCAGCGTCGCGGCGCCGACGAAGGCCAGGAGGGTGAGGAGCACCGACCCAGCCTAGGCCCGCCACCGGTGGTTGAGCCTGTCGAAACCCTTCGCGGGCTATCCCCGGATCTTCTCGAGCCGCGCGACGGTCTCCTCGTACTCCGAGATCAGCTCGGCCATCACCTGGGCGACCGGCCGGACCTCGTTGGTGCGACCGATGATCTGGCCGGCGGGCATCGCGACCGTGTCGGGGTCGTCGCCCATGTTCATCCGGTTGTGCGCGTCGGAGACCAGGAGGTTCTGCAGCGGCATCGGGAGCGGTGCGGGTGCGCCCTCCTCCTCCCACGCGGCGGTCCACTTGTTCTTGAGCAGACGGGCCGGCTTGCCGGTGTACACGCGGCTGCGGACGGTGTCGCCCGAGCCGGCCTTGAGCAGAGCTCGCTGGATGGTGTCGGTCTGGCCGAGGTCGTACTCGGCGACGGTCAGCCACAGCGACCCCGTCCAGACGCCTTGGGCTCCGAGAGCGAGCGAAGCCGCGACCTGCCGACCGCAGCCGATGCCGCCGGCGGCGAGCACGGTGACGTCGGGGCCGACTGCGTCGACGATCTCCGGGGTGAGCACCATGCTGGCGATCTCGCCGGTGTGCCCGCCGGCCTCGTAGCCCTGCGAGACGATGATGTCGACCCCGTTGGCCACATGGGACGCCGCGTGCTTCGCGGCGCCGGCCAGGGCGGCGACCAGGACACCCTTCGCGTGCGCCTGCTCGATGACGTCGTTCGGCGGGGTGCCCAGCGCGTTGGCGATCAGCACGGGGCGGTGCTTGAGTGCGACGTCGACGTGCGAGCGCGCCATCGAGTGCAGCCAGCCGAGGACGCCCTCGCGACCTTCGCCCTCGGGCAGCGGCGGGACGCCGAGCTTCCTCAGCGTCTCCTCGACGAAGGAGATGTGCTCGCCTGGGATGAGGTCCTTGAGGTCGACCGACGTGCCCTCGGTCGGGATCTTCATGGGCATCACGACGTCGACGCCGTACGGCTTGCCGTCGGTGTTCCCGTCCAGCCAGGTCAACGTCTCGTCAAGCTCGCCGGCGTCGTTGAAACGAACGGCTCCCAGGACCCCCAGGCCACCGGCGCGGGAAACGGCCGCGGCGACCTTCTCCGACGGCGTGAACGCGAAGATCGGGTACTCGATGCCGAGCCGTTCGCAGATCTCGGTGCGCATCAGGCGAGCGCCCCTTCCTCGTTCTTGGTGGCACCGGTGGCCTGGGCGGCGAGGAGCATCTCCTTGGCCCGTGGGTACTGCGCCTTGCCGGTCGCGTTGCGCGGGATCTCCGGCACGACGGTCATCGCGCGCGGGAGCTTGTAGCCGGACAGCGAGGAGCGCAGGAAGTCGCGCAGCTCGTCCAGCTCGAGCGTCGCGCCTTCGCGCAGCTCGACGACCACGGCGACGGCCTGGCCGTACTTCTCGTCGGGGACGCCCACGACCAGGCAGTCGTACACCGCGGGATGGCTCTTGATGGCCATCTCCACCTCTTCGGGGTAGACCTTCTCACCGCCGGTGTTGACGCAGTTCGAGCCCCGCCCCAGCAGGGTGACCTTGCCGCCCTCCTCGATGCGGGCGAAGTCGCCCGGCACGGAGTAGCGCTGGCCGTCGACCTCCAGGAAGGTGGCCGCCGACTTCTCGGGGTCCTTGTAGTAGCCGACCGGCACCGAGCCGCCGCGTGCGAGGCGGCCGATCCTGCCGACGCTCGTCGCCAGGTCCATCGGCACGTTGTGGTCGTCGAGGACGACGCTGTTCGGGCCGAGCCCGACGAGGGGCCCGTCCGTGCTGATCTGCTTGTCCTTCTCCTGCATGCCCATGCCCTGGAAGCCGGTCTCGGAGGCACCGACCGAGTCGGAGAAGATCGCGTCGGGGAAGGTCGCCATCCAGCGCTCCTTCACCTGCGGGCTGAAGATCGCCGCGCTGCTGGCCACCACGAACAGGCTCGAGGCGTCGTACGGCGTGTCGGTGGCCGCCTTGCGCTCGAACTCCTCGATCAGCGGGCGCGCCATCGCGTCACCGGTCATGAAGATCATCTGGACCTTGTCCTGCTCTATGACCTCCCACGTGCGAGCCGGGTCGAACTTCGGCTCGAGGATCGTCAGGTGGCCGGCGAACAGGTGCATGAGCAGGCCGGCCTGCGCGCCGCCGTGCATCAGCGGGCTGAGCGGGAAGGTGATCATCCGGCCGTCCTGCTTGGCCTGCTCGGACTGGTCATACTCGGACAGCGGGTCGCCGGTGTAGAAGTCGATGCCTCCGCCGAGCACCCGCCAGAAGTCCTCGTGGCGCCACATCACGCCCTTGGGGAACCCGGTGGTGCCGCCGGTGTAGATGATGTGCAGGTCGTCGGGGCTGCGCTCCTCGAAGTCGCGCTCGGCGCTCTGGTCGGCCACCGCGTCGGCGAGCAGCACGCCGCCGTACGAGGTGACGTCCTCCCCTGAGTCGGGCGTCACGACGTCGGGGATCGCCACGAAGGTCTTGAGCCTGGGGTGGTTCGGCGCGCACTTGGCGACCAGCGGGGCGTACGAGCGCTCGTGGATCAGCGCGACGACGTCGGCGTTGTCGAAGAGGTAGTTCAGCTCGCCCTCGACGTAGCGGTAGTTCACGTTGATGTTCACGGCGCGGATCTTGACGATCGCCAGCACCGCCACCACGTGGTCGATGTTGTTCTTCGCATAGATCGCCACGTGGTCGCCCGCGGTGACACCCTGCGCCTGCAGGTAGTGGGCCAGGCGGTTGGCGTCGGCCTCGAGCTCGGCGTACGTCACGACCGTGTCGCCGACCTTCACTGCGGGGTTGTCGGGCGCGGCGTCCACGGCATGCTCGAAGAGGTCAGCGATGTTGATGGCCATGCGGCCGAGACTAGAACACGTTCTCGTTCTTGGCTAGCATTCAACACATGACGGACACCGCCCCGCAGACGGGCACCGAACCGCACGCCCTGGTCGAGCTCGACGGTCACAAGCTGGTCGTGACGATGAACCGGCCGGAGGCACGCAACGCCCTGTCCGGGGACATGCTCGCGCTGATGGAGCAGGCCTGGGAGCGCGCGGACAGCGACCCCGAGGTCCGGGTCGTGATCCTCACCGGGGCGGGCGGCTACTTCTGCGCCGGCGCGGACCTGAAGTCGATGAACAAGCGGCCGCCCTCGGAGTCGTTCGAGTCCGGCGCCTACGACCCGACCGTGATCAAGTCGCTGCTCAAGGGCTACCGGCTCACCAAGCCGCTGATCGCCGCCGTCGAGGGCCCGGCGATCGCGGGAGGGACAGAGATCCTCACGGCCACCGACATCCGGGTGGCCGGCGAGTCGGCGAAGTTCGGCATCTCGGAGGCGCGCTGGAGCCTCTACCCGCTCGGGGGCTCGGTGGTGCGGCTCCCCCGGCAGATCCCGCAGACGGTCGCGATGGACCTGCTCCTCACCGGGCGGCACATCACCGCGGCCGAGGCGAAGGAGCTCGGCCTCATCGGGCACGTCGTACCGGACGGACAGGCGCTGGCGAAGGCACACGAGATCGCCGACCTCATCTGCGCCAACGGCCCGCTCGCGGTCCAGGCGATCCTCAAGACCGTGCGCGACTCCGAGGGCCGGCACGAGAACGACTGCTGGGCGGACGACGCCAAGGTCGGCGCCGCGGTCTTCAGGTCCGCGGATGCCAAGGAAGGTCCCCGCGCCTTCGCCGAGAAGAGGAAGCCGAACTTCACCGGCTCCTGAGGGCCTGCGCGTCGACGCTGTCCGCCACCGGTGGCTGAGCCAGTCGAAACCCTCACTACCGTCGGTCGCATGGACACCGAGACTCGTTCCTACACGACCGGAGACCGCGACACGGTCCTCGACCTCACCAGCGACGCCGCCTCGTACGTCGCGGACAAGGGCGACGGGCTGCTCCACCTCTTCGTCCCGCACGCGACCGCAGGGATCGCGATCATCGAGACCGGCGCCGGCAGCGACGAAGACCTGCTCACCGCGCTCGGCGACCTCCTGCCGGCCGACGACCGCTGGCGCCACCGGCACGGCACCCCCGGGCACGGACGTTCCCACGTGATGCCCGCCTTCGTGCCGCCGTACGCGACCGTCCCCGTGGCCGGCGGCAGGCTCCTGCTCGGCACCTGGCAGAGCATCTGCCTGGTCGACCTGAACGTGGACAACGCCGAGCGGGAGGTCAGGTTCTCCTTCCTGGCCGGGTGACCCGAACTGACTAGTGCGATCGGGCCGCCAGCCACTTAGCCTGATCCGGGGAGTCAATCCACAAGGGGGAAGTGCCATGCCGCTGTTCATGGATGTCCACAACGTCCCGGGCGTGAAGGCCGAGGACGTCGCCAAGGCCCACGAGGAAGACCTGAAGATCCAGGGCGACCACGGGGTCGACTACCGGCAGTACTGGGTGGACGAGGCGAACGGGAAGATCTTCTGCCTCGTCGACGCCCCGGACGCCGAGGCTGCCAACACCGTCCACCGGATGTCGCACGGACTCGTGGCCGACGACGTGTTCCCGGTCGTCGAAGGCGCCTGAGCGCCCGGACGTCCTACACTCGACCGATGGAGCTGCTCGAACGTGAGCTGTTCCTCGATGCTCTCGGCGACTACGCCGCAGACGCCGCCTCGGGCAACGGTCGCCTGGTCCTGGTCACCGGTGAGGCGGGGATCGGCAAGACCGCGCTGATCGACGCGTTCCGCGCGTCGCGCCCTGACCTGCGCTGGCTGTGGGGTGCCTGCGACGGTGGTTTCACGCCACGTCCTTTGGGGCCGCTGCACGACATCGCCACCGAAGTCGGCGGCCGGCTGCGCGAGCTCTGCTCCCCTGCTGCCGACCGCAACGAGCTCTTCGCCGCGTTCGCGGAGCTCCTCGAGGGCCGCGACGGTCCGGTGGGCGTCGTCCTCGAGGACCTGCACTGGGCCGACGAGGCGACGCTCGACTGGCTCTCCTACGTGTCCCGGCGCTTGGGCCGTGCCCGCGCGCTCGTGGTCGTCAGCTACCGCGACGCCGAGCCGGGCGCCGACGACCTCCTCCCCGCGGTGATCGGCAAGCTCGCAGGGCACGCCTCGACGCGCCGGATGGCCCTCCCGCCGCTCGGCCTGGATGCGGTGCGCAGCCTGAGCGGCGAGCGTGACGCGAACGAGGTGCTCATGGTCACCGGCGGCAACCCGTTCCTCGTCACCGAGGTGCTCGCCTCCAGCTCGGGGACCATCCCTCCCTCGGTCGCCGACGTCGTACGCAGCCGCGTGCTCGACCACTCCGCGGCCGCCCGGCGCATGCTGGCCTCCGCGGCCGTCCTGGGCCGTCCGGCGCCGGCCTCGATGCTGGCCGCTGTCGCCGGGGTCTCGCCCACCGCCCTGGACGAGTGCATCGCCTCCGGCACCCTGGTAGCCCGCGACGGGACGTTCGCCTTCCGCCACGAGCTCACGCGGCGGGCCGTCGAGCAGGGCGTGCCTCCCATGCAGGCCACCGAGCTGCACCGGATCGCCCTGATGGCCCTCGAACGCGACGGCAGGGACCCTGCGGAGCTGGCGCACCACGCCGCGGCGTGCTCGGACGTCGACGCCGTGCTGCGGCACGCCCCCCGAGCGGGCCATGCCGCCGCCCGGGCCAGCGCCCACCGCGAGGCGATCGTCCAGTTCCGCCGGGCACTCCAGCACGCGGATCAGCTCGAACCGGACGAGCACGCCGATCTCGTGGAGGCTCTCGCCCAGTCCCTCTCCGCCCGTGACCAGTGGGCCGAGGCCGAGGAGCCGTGGCGAGAGGTGGTGGCGCGCCGCAGACAGCTCGACGACCCGGTTGCGCTGAGCCGGTGCCTGCGCTTCTACGGCATCTGCGCGTGGCGGCTCTGCCGCAACGACGAGTTCCTCGCAGCCCGGGACGAGTCCTTCGCGCTGATGCGCGACGCCGACGACTCCGCCGAACGGGCGCTCTCCCTGTACTTCCGCGCCAACTCCTTCGACCTGCCGACCGAAGAACGACGATCACTGCTCGACGACTGCGCCCGGATCGCCAAGGACCTCGACGACCACGCATTGATGGCGCGGGCCCTGACCGGAAAGGCGAGCCTCGACGGACTGTCCGGCATCATCGACTACGACCTGCTCGAGCAGGCGCTCGACCACGCCCTGCGCGCTGGGGACCCTTACCTCGCTGCCAGCGGCTACGTGAACCTGTACGAGAACTCCATCGACCAGCTCAGGCTCGACGCCTACTCAGACCGCTACCAGGAGGGCCTGAGCTACTGCCTCGACCACGAGCAGCACACGTACAGCCTGTGCATGCGGGGTGCTCACGTGGCGGAGCTGGTGCGTCGCGGCCGGAACCGGGAGGCCGTCGAGCTGGCTCTCGCCACGATGCAGGAGACCGTGTCCCCGGTGAACCGGATGTACCTGCTCCTCGGCGTCTGCCGCGCCGGGTTCAGGCTCGGGCGCCCCGAGGCCCAGGAGTGGCTCGACGAGCTGTGGCCCTTGGTGAGGGGCAACGACGAGACGTTCTGGCTGGTCCAGGTCGCGACGGTCGCCGCGGAAGCGGCGTGGCTGACCGGCGATCCCGCCCTGGTGACCGAAGAGGTCGTGGACGTCTATCGACGGGGGCTCGTCGACGACCCCTGGGTCCACGGAGACCTGACCAGCTGGTTGAGCCGCCTGGGACATCCGGTCGATCCCGATCGCGCCGTCAGCCCGCCGTACTCGCTCGAGCTCGCCGGCCGGTACGCCGAGGCAGCCCAGGCCTGGCACGAGATCGGCTGTCCCTTCGAGGAGGCCGTCGCGCTCATGTCGGCGGGCGACCCGGACTCGATGACGAGCGCCCTGGAGATCTTCACCCATCTCGAGGCAGCACCCGCGGCCGCGAACGTCCGCCGACTGCTCCAGGCAAAGGGCATCAGGGTCCCGTCGCCGCGCGGACCACGGGCCGCGACCGCAGCCCACCCGGCCGGCCTCACCGCCCGGGAGGCGGAGGTGCTCGACGAGCTGCGGGAAGGGATGACGAACGCAGAGATCGCCCAGCGGCTGTTCCTCTCGCCCCGGACGGTCGACCACCACGTCTCCTCGATCCTCGCCAAGCTGGGCGTGAGCAGCAGGGTCGAGGCCGCGAGCGCGGCCCCGAAGAGAGCATGACCACGGCTGGGACGACGCTGCTCGAACGCGAGCCGTTCCTCGATGCGCTCGGTGACTACGCGACGGATGCCGCCTCGGGCAACGGCCGGCTCGTCCTGGTCACCGGCGAGGCGGGGATCGGCAAGACCTCGTTGGTCGACGAGTTCTGCAGGACGCGGAGTGACCTGCGATGGCTCTGGGGTGCCTGCGACGGCGGGTTCACGCCCCGACCGCTGGGCCCGCTGCACGAGATCGCCACCGCGGCCGGTGGTCGGCTGCGCGAGCTGTTCTCGACCGACGCCGACCGCAACGAGCTGTTCTCCGCCTTCGTGGAGCTCCTCACCGGCGACGAGGGTCCGGTCGGGATCGTGGTGGAGGACCTGCACTGGGCCGACGGGGCGACGCTGGACTGGCTCGCGTACGTCGCGCGCCGCGTCGGGCGGGCACGCGCCCTGGTGATCGCGACCTACCGCGACGCAGAGCCGGGCTCGGACAACGACCTGGCGAGCGTGATCGGCAAGGTGGTCGCCCACGGCTCCACCCGCCGGATGGCGCTCGCGCCCCTCGGCCTCGACGCGGTGCGCAGCCTCAGCGGCGAGCGCGACGCCGCCGAGGTGCTCTCGCTCACGGGGGGCAACCCGTTCCTGGTCACCGAGCTGCTCGCGAACACCTCGGACGTCGTGCCGCCGTCGGTCGCCGACGTCGTGCGCAGCCGCGTCCTCGACCACTCCGCACCGGCCCAGCGCATGCTCGCCGCCGCGGCGATCCTCGGGCGCCCGTCATCGGCCGGCCTCGTGGCTGCAGTTGCCGGAGTGGTGCCGGGGGCGCTCGACGAGTGCACGGCCTCGGGCACGCTCGTCGCCGGCCCTGACGGGTCCTTCACGTTCCGCCACGAGCTGACGCGCCGGGCAGTCGAGCACGGCGTACCCCAGGTGCAGGCCAGGGAGCTGCACCGGATCGCGCTGCTCGCGCTCGAGCGCGACGGCGCTGACGCGGCCGAGCTCGCACACCACGCCGTCGCGTGCGACGACGCCGAGGCCGTGCTCCGGCACGCCCCGGTCGCCGGTCGCGCCGCGGCCGAGGCGAACTCCCATCGTGAGGCGATCGTCCAGTTCCGCCGGGCACTGCACCACGCCGACCGGCTCACCCCCGAGGACCACGCCGATCTCCTGGAGGCGCTCGCCGAGTCGCTCTCCGCACGGGACGAGTCGGCCGAGGCCGCCCAGCTGTGGCACCAGGTGGTCAGCCTGCGCAGGACCTTCGACGACCGGGTGTCGTTGAGCCACTGCCTGCGCCGGTACGGACTCTGCCTGGCGCGCCTGTGCCGCTCGGAGGAGCGTCGGGCTGCCGAGGACGAGGTCTACGAGCTCATGCGCGAAGCCGACGACTGCGAGGAACGCGCGTGGGCCTTCTATATCCGGGGCTTCGCCGACCACGTCGCGGCCGAGGACCGGCGGGCAGCGATGGAAGAGTGCACGCGGATCAGCAAGGACCTGGGCGACGACGCGCTGGTCGGTCGTGCACTCATGGGCAAGGCGTGCCTCGACTTCGCCCTCGGAGAGGACCCGTTCGACGACCTCGCGGCAGCGCTCGAGCTCGGCCTGCGCTCGGGCAACGCGACTCTCGCGGCCTGCGTGTACGCGAACCTTCACGAGTGCATGGTCGAGATGCTCCGGTTGGACGAGTTCTCCGACCTGTACGACGAGGCGCTCACCTTCGCGCTCGACCACGAGCAGCACACCTACAGCGCGTACCTCCGCGCGTGGAAGGTCGCCGAGCTGCTCCGCCGGGGCCAGAACCTCCAGGCGATGGAGCGGGCCCAGCAGACCATGGCGGAGACCACCTCGCCGGTCACCCGGATGGTCCTCGGCATCGGTCTGACCCGCGCCGGCTTCCGGCTCGGGCAGGCGGGGGCCCGGGCGTGGTTGGCGGAGATCTGGCAGCTCGGTGAGGCCAATGACGAGACCCTCTTGCTCGTCCAGATCGCGACGGCCGCGGTGGAGGCCGCTTGGCTCACGGGCGACTCGACCCTCGTCACACCCAAGGTGCACGAGGTCTACCAGCGCGGTCTCACCGACAATCCGTGCGCGCACGGCGAGCTGAGCGCCTGGCTCGCGCGCCTGGGCCATCGCGTCGACCTGGATCGGAAGCTGGCTGCGCCGTACTCACTCGAGCTCGCCGGCCGGTACGCCGAGGCAGCGGACGCCTGGCGGGAGATCGGCTGTCCCTTCGAGGAGGCCGTGGCGCTGACCTGGACCGGCGAGCCGGAGCCCATGAAGCGAGCACTCGAGATCTTCACGGCACTCGGAGCAGCGCCCGCGGTGAGGAACGTCCGGCAGCTGCTCCAGGACCGCGGCATCCGCCTGCCCGCCCAGCGAGGGCCACGCTCGACCACGGCGGCCCATCCGGCAGGCCTCACCGCCCGGGAGGCGGAGGTCCTCGACGAGCTGCGTGAAGGGATGACGAACGCGGAGATCGCCGAGCGGCTCTTCCTGTCGACGCGCACCGTCGACCACCACGTCTCGTCGATCCTTGCCAAATTGGGTGTATCAAACCGGGCCGAGGCCGCCGCCCACGGCGTCGCCTCCGGAACCTAGGCAGGGCTCGGGCCAACCTGGGCATGTCGTCACGGATCTCGACAACCCGTCGCGGCTCCTAACGTCGAAAGCACCACCCCGACAAAGGAGCCCATCATGGAAACCATCGCCCACACCCAGCGCAGCTTCGCCGTCGCAGCCGCCGGCCTGTTCGCCCTGACCGCTCTCCTGCTGGCGAGCCCGGCGCAGGCCACCAAGCTGCCGGCCGACCCGATGACGTTCGTCGGCACGCCGATCGCCCTCGCCCAGCTCGTCAACGACTCCCACGCGACGAACGTCTGGGCAGCTCTCGCGGACCTGCGCTCCGGCCGGTGACGATCCACCGACGACGCGATCCCGTGCAGCGGTTCCGGAGCACTCCGGAACCGCTGCGTGCTTCCCGACGTAGGTAGTCCGCGCGGCCAACCTGGGCATCCGTCACGGATCCGGTGCCGCACCCACCGGACCTAGCGTCCAGACATCACCTCAACCAAGGAGCACGACATGCCACTCTTCATGGACATCCACCACATGGAAGGCGGCGTCGGCATCGACGACGTAGCCAAGGCCCACCAGGCCGACCTGGCCCAGCAGGGCGACCACGACGTGCAGTACCTGCGCTACTGGGTCGACGAGGGCCAGGGCAAGATCTTCTGCCTCGTCGACGCGCCCGACGCGGAGGCCGCCAACACGGTCCACCGCGACGCCCACGGCCTCGTCGCCGACGAGATCTACCAGGTCCAGGAAGGGGTCTGACCATGGCGCGCACCGCACTCAAGGCGCTCCGCTGGGTTCTCCCGCTGGGGCTGCTGGTCACCGCGATCTCGGTCGGCTCCGCGCAGGCGCACGGCAACCGGCTCGAGGACGTCCGGGTCGCCACCGCGAAGTACCACTCCGTCGCCGCGGCCAACCAGGACGGGTACGCCGACCCGGGACTGCCCTGCTTCGACAGCCCGAGCACCGGTCAGGGCATGGGCACCCACCTGGTCAACGGCACCCTCCTGAACGACGGCGGCGCCCTCGACCGCAAGCACCCGGAGGCGCTCGTCTACGAGGTCCGCAGCGGGTCGATCAAGCTGGTCGCCGTCGAGTACCTCGTGAAGATGTCCGACTCGGCCACAGCCCCGGTGTTCCTGGGCCAGAGGATGATCCCGAACCCGGACCTGGGCCTGTGGACCCTGCACGCCTGGATCTGGCGGGACAACCCGATCAACCTCTTCGAGACGTACAACTCGAACGTGCCGCTCTGCCCGACCAGCTGACGGGGTGACGGGGGAACGTGACCGCGGTGTCCAGCTAGCCGGACACCGCGGTTGCGTGCGTCGCGACCCGGGCGCGCACGCGGGCCGGGATCGGTCCGGCCGCGGTCATCGTGAAGGGCAGCGCCAGCGGGAACTCGGGCTCGACAGAGTCGAACCGCGCCGCCCGGACCATCGTCGCCAGTCCCAGTGTCGCCTCGAGCATCGCGAAGTGGTCCGCAATGCACGACCGGGGGCCGGCCCCGAACGGCAGGTACTGCCAGCGGTCGACCGACTTCATCCGGTCGGCACTGAACCGGTCCGGGTCGAACCGGGACGGCTCGGCCCACAGCGCCGGGTCGTGATGGAGCGCGTAGGCGCCCACCACCACATTGGTGCCCGCGGGGACGAGATAGCCGTCCACCACGGCGTCGGTCATCGCCAGCCGGCCGATCGCGGGTGCCGGCGGACAGATCCGCAGGGTCTCGTGCAGCACCTGGACGGTGTACGGCAGGAGCGCAACGTCCTCCACGGTGAGCGGTCGGTCGCCCAGTGCTGCGGCTTCGGCAGCGACGCGGTCCTGGAGCTCCGGGCGCCGCCCGAGAGCCCACAGAGCGTAGGCAAGCGTCGTCGCGGTCGTGTCGTGACCGGCGAGCAGGAACACGATCAGCTCGTCGCGGATCGCCTCGCGGTCGAGTGGCCGGCCTGTCTCGGGGTCGGTCGCGTCGAGGAGAAGCCGGACGAGCTGGGCGTCCTTGTCCGGGTCCGAGAGCGCACTGTCTATCGCCTGGTCGACCACGGCACGGATCGCGGCCAGTGAACGATGCAGGCGCCACCGCGCGGGCGTCGGGAGCCACGCCGGAGAACGGACCGGCCGGAGCGACCGGTTGGTCACCCACTGCAACGCCCGACGGACATGTGGCCCGAGATCGTGGGAGTGCTCCCCGAGGTCCAGGCCGAACACCGACCTGCCGACGACGTGGAGGGTCAGGCGACGCATCTCCTCGTCGAGGTCGACCAGTCCCTGCCCGATCAGCGCCGTGGCGCGTTCGTCGGCCACTTGGGCCATGTGGCCGGCGTACTCCGAGACACGCTTCTTGGTGAACGCCGGCTGGAGCGCCCGTCGCCGCGCCTTCCAGGGTTCGTGCGGGAGGTCGAACACGTTGGTCCCGAGCCAACGGGTCTGGACGTGGACGATCATCTCCTTGTCGAAGGTCCCGTCCGAGCCGGCGAGCACGTCGTGCGCGCCCTGCGGAGAGGTGACCACCGCGAAGGGAGGCACGAAGCGCCGCGGCCCGAGGCGCACCGTCGTGACCGGCCCACCGGCAGCGGCGATCTCCACGATGCCGGTGTGGAAGGTGCGGACGGCACGGAGCCGCGCCCGCAGGGACATCGGGACGTCAGGGGCGGCCGGGTGGCCCGAGAGGTCCCGGGGTGCAGTCGCGACCATCTCGCCACCGTCCCACCCGGCGCTCACCGGGGCCATAGCCCGGACGGGTCAGCCGACGCTGCGCTCCTGACCGGCCCAGTACTGCGCGCGCAACGCCTTCTTGTCCGGCTTGCCGAGCCCGGTGAGCGGTAGGGCGTCGGTCGCGATCACCTGCTTGGGTGACTGGACGGCGCCCTTGCGCTCCTTCACCGAGGCCTGGATCTCGGCGACGACCTGGTCGGTCAGCTCGTGTCCTTCACGGAGTACGACGATCGCCGTGACCGCCTCGCCCCACTTCTCGTCCGGCGTACCGATGACGCCCACCTGGGCGATCGCCGGGTGCTCGGCGATGACGTCCTCCACCTCGCGCGGGAACACGTTGAAGCCACCGGTGACGATCATGTCCTTGGTCCGGTCGACGATGTACCAGAAGCCGTCCTCGTCCTCACGAGCCACGTCGCCGGTGTGCATCCAGCCGTCGCGGAACGTCGCTGCGGTCTCGTCGGGCAGGTTCCAGTAGCCGCCGGCCAGCAGTGGGCCGGCGACGCAGATCTCCCCCGGCTCACCCTGCGGCACGGGGTTCCCCTCCTCGTCGAGGAGTGCCGTGCGCAGGAAGACCGACGGACGCCCGCAGGAGGACAGTCGTTGCGGAACGCCTGCGAGGTCGGCCGTCGTGCCGCTTGGGACGTGGTCGGCCTTGGCGAGGTAGCTGATCACCATCGGCGCCTCGGACTGCCCGTAGTACTGGGCGAAGATCGGCCCCAGCCGCTCGATCGCCTCCTTGAGCCGCACCGGGTTGATCGCGGACGCGCCGTAGTAGACGGTCTCGAGCGACGACAGGTCGCGGGTGTGGGAGTCGGGGTGGTCGAGCAGCGCGTACAGCATCGACGGCACCAGCATCGTCGCGGTGATCCGCTCCCGCTCGATGGTCTCGAGCACCTCGGCCGGGTCGAACCTCGACAGCACGTACAGGCAGCCGCCCTTGATCACCGTCGGGACGAAGAAGGCAGCGCCGGCGTGCGACAGCGGCGTGCACATCAGGAAGCGGGGGCTCTCCGGCCACTCCCACTCGGCGAGCTGGATCTGCGCCATGGTGTTCATCGCCTGCGACGTACCGATCACGCCCTTGGGCTTCCCGGTGGTGCCGCCGGTGTAGGTGATCGACACGATGTGGTCGGGCGGGAGCAGCCTGGCTGTGAGCGGCTGTGGCGCGAACGTCGCGGCCGTCGCAACCAGGTCGGCCGTCGTCCGGCCGCTGTCGGCGGCCGCTTTCGCGACCTCGTCCGGCACCGGTCCGATGGTGAGCACCTGGGTGAGGCCCGGGCACTTCTCGAGCAGCGCCAGCGCCCGCTCGGCGAAGTACGGGTCGATGATCAGGGTCGTGATGCCGGCGTCGTTGATGACGTAGGCGTGGTCGTCGGCGGAGCCGAGCGGGTGCAGCGACGTACGCCGGTAGCCCTGGGTCTGGCCGGCGCCGAGGATGAAGAGCACCTCCGGGCGGTTCAGCGCGAGCAGCGCACCCGGCGGCATCTCGTCGGTCGGGGCCGTTCGCGGCGCAAGCGCCTCGAACGCCTGGATGTACTGGCTGATCCGGGCGGCGACCTCACCACCGGTCAGCGTGGTGTCGCCCAGGTACATCACCGGCTTCTGCCGGTGACGCTTGAGCGCCGCCACCATCAGATGCCCGTTGTGCGTGCCCGTGCGCAGGTTCTCGTCAGCCGCCGTCTCCATGCGAGCACACTAGAACGTGTTCTAGGTTTCGGGCAACGGCCGCGCGGGCGGTGGTGGTCAAGCGTGCGAGCGGGCGAGCGATCGGACGAGACCCGGTGAGAGCGGGCAGGGACCGGGCCCCAGGTGGTCGAGCAGCGATCAGACGAGACCTCACCTCCCAGCGTGGCTGGGTTCTCGGCAGCGAGGAGGAGTACGCCGCGTGACTGGGTTCTGCGGTCGGGTGCGGTCCCAAGCCCCAGGTGGTCGAGCAGCGAGCCTGCGAGCGATCAGACGAGACCCGGCGAGATGGGGCAGGAACTCAGCCCCAGGTGGTCGAGCAGCGAGCTCGCGAGCGATCAGACGAGACCTCACCTCCCCGCGTGGCTGGGTTCTTGGCAGCAAGGAGGAGTACGCCGCGGGGCTGGGTTCTGCGGTCGGGTGCGCGCCCAGCCACTGGTGGTCGAGCAGCGAGCTCGCGAACGATCAGACGAGACCTCACCTCCCAGCGTGGCTGGGTTCTTGGCAGCGAGGAGGAGTACGCCGCCGGGCTGGGTTCTGCGGTCGGGTGCAGTCCGGACCCCAGCTGGTCGAGCAGCGAGCTCGCGCGCGATCAGACGAGACCCCGTGAGATGGTGCAGGGACCCGACCCCGGTGGTTGAGGAGGTCGCGCAGCGACCGTCTCGAAACCTCGGCCGGCCAGCCAGAAATCGGCGAAGAAACTTGGCCGATCCGATTGACGGTTCGAACATATGTTCGATAGACTGTCGCCATGATCTCGGGCACCGGCGACGCAGCCACCGCTGACCGCGCCCTGCCGCCCGCACCGACCACCGCCGACCTGCGGGACGCACTGGACCGGCTCGCCGCCCACAACGGCACCGGGCTGACCGAGGCGCAGCTGATCGACCACATCGGGCTGATGGAGCAGCTCAAGTCCGCACTGGCCGCGGCCCAAGCCAGGTGCAGCGTCACCCTGGCCGAGCAGCGTGCCGCCCGTGAAGCCGCTGCCGGGATCCCGGCCGAGCAACGTGGGCGCGGCCTGGCCGCCGAGATCGCGCTGGCCCGCCAGGAGTCCCCGGTCCGCGGCGCCCAACACCTCGGCCTGGCCAAGGCCCTGGTCGGCGAGCTCCCCCACACCCTGGCCGCGTTGACCGCCGGGCAGATCAGTGAGTGGCGGGCCACCCTGATCGCCCGCGAGACCGCCGTCCTGGCCAGAGCCGACCGGATCCAGGTCGACCACCAACTGGCCGGGAAACTGCACACCGCCGGGGACCGCAAGGTCGCCAACCTCGCCCGCGCGATCGGCTACCGCCTCGACCCCGGCTCCGCAATCCGCCGAATCCGCGGAGCCCACGCCGACCGGCGGACCGGGCTCCGCCCCGCCCCGGACACGATGACCTACCTGACCGCGTTCCTGCCCGTCGCCCACGGAGTCGCCTGCCACGCAGCCCTGACCCGCGAAGCCGACCACAAACGCGCCCAAGGCGATCCCAGGACCCGGGGCCAGATCATGGCCGACACCCTCGTCGAACGCATCACCGGCCAAACCCACGCGGTCGGCACCCCGGTCGAGATCCAGCTGATCATCACCGACCACACCCTCCTGACCAGCGACCACAACAACCACAACCAGGAGCCGGCCCACCTGACCGGCTACGGACCCATCCCCGCCACCCTGGCCCGCCAACTCACCCGCCAAGCCGACAAAGCCTGGATCCGACGCCTCTTCACCCACCCCAAGACCGGTGACCTGGTCGGCATCGAGACCCGACGCCGCCTCTTCGACGGCCCCCGCCGCCAACTCCTCATCGCCCGCGACCAGACCTGCCGCACCCCCTGGTGCGACGCCCCCATCCGACACACCGACCACATCACCCCAGCCGCCCAAGGCGGCCCCACCAGCACCAACAACGGCCAAGGCCTCTGCGAAGCCTGCAACCACACCAAGGAACACCCCGACTGGCGTGCCAAAACCATTCCCAACCCACGCCACACCGTCCAGACCACCACCCCGACCGGACACACCTACACCAGCCAACCCCCCGACCCACCCGGCCCACCCGGCCGACCACGACCAGCCCGGCCACAAAGACCGCCCCAGCTGACCCTCATCAAGAGCCCCGTCCAGATCAACTGGGCCCCACAAGCCTCCTAGGTTGTCCCCACCCGCTCCTAGCGTGGGCACATGGTGTTCTTCCAGCTGACCATCGACGCGCGCGACCCGGTGCTGCTCGCGCGGTTCTGGGCCCAGGCTCTCGGTTACGTGCCGGTGCCGCCCACCGAGCCAGAGACGACCTGGTGGGCGCACTACCGGCGCCGACTCGGCGACGACGATGCCTTCGGCGACCGGCTGTTCGACCCCGACGGCCTGCGGCCCCCGCTCTGGTTCCAGGAGGTGCCGGAGGAGAAGGCCGGGAAGAACCGACTGCACCTCGACCTCTACGCGTCCAGGCGCGACGACAGCCTGGACTTCCGCGACCGGGTGGCTCTGGTGGACGCCAAGGTCGACGAGCTCGTGGCGCACGGAGCGTCGGTGATGCAGCGGTTCCGCGACGACGATCCGGACGACGCCTACTACTTCGTCGTGATGAACGACCCCGAGGGCAACGAGTTCTGCATCGCGTGATGCAGCCGGGCGATCAGGCCAGCGCTTCCGCGATCCGGCGGATCTCGTCGGCCGACCCGAGGCTGAGTAGCAAGGTGGTGACCCCGGTCGCCTCCCACTCTGCGGCGCGCTCCTTCACGTAGCCGGCGTCCCCGATGATGTGCATGTCGTCGACCAGCTCGTCGGGGATGAGCGCCGTGGCCTTGTCCTTCTCGCCGGAGAGATAGAGCTCCTGGACCTCGTCGGCGAGGGCGCCGTACCCCATCCGCTCGAAGACCTGCTTGTGGAAGTTCTGCTCCTTGGCTCCCATGCCGCCCATGTACAGCGACACGTAGGGCTTCATCGCGTCGATGACGGCCTGCTTCGACTCGCCGTTGTCCTCGGTGATCTGCAGGTGGCAGGTCGCGGCGATCTCGAAGTCCGCCCTCGTACGCCGCGCGCCCGGCCGAGCGAACCCCTCGTCCAGCCACGGCTGGTACATCCCCGCCGACTTCGGCGTGTAGAAGATCGGGATCCAGCCGTCTGCGATCTCGGCGGTCTGGGCGACGTTCTTCGGGCCCTCGGCACCGAGCCAGATCGGGATGTCGGCACGGAGCGGGTGCACGATCGGCTTCAGCGCCTTGCCCAGCCCCACCGACCCCTCGCCGGCGTACGGCAGCGGGTAGTGCGGGCCGTCGTTCGTCACCGCTTCCTCGCGGGCGAGCACCTTGCGGATGATCTCCACCACCTCGCGGGTGCGGGCGAGCGGCTTCGAGAAGGGCTGCCCGTACCAGCCCTCCACGACCTGGGGACCCGAGACGCCCATGCCCAGCACGACGCGCCCCCCGGACAGGTGGTCGAGGGTCAGCGCGTGCATCGCGATGCTGGTCGGCGTACGCCCCGACATCTGCACGATGGAGGTGCCGAGCCGGACCCGGGAGGTCTCCCGGCCCCACCAGGCGAGCGGGGTGAAGGCGTCCGACCCCCAGGCCTCGGCCGTGAAGATGGCGTCGAACCCGGCCTCCTCGGCCGCGACCACCAATTCGCCGACGCCCTGCGGCGGCTGCGCGCCCCAGTAGCCCAGTTGCAGTCCCAGTTTCATGGCGCCGAACCTACCGGTCCTTGATCTCGATAACTAGAACATGTTTCACTTCTGACCGTGACCGGAACCCTGCACGCACCGATGAAGGTCGAGTTCGACTACACCCGCTCCCTCGGGCCGGTGCTCTCCCGCTTCATGTCTGCCCTGCGACAGCGCCAGATCCTCGGCGGCGTGCTCGCGGACGGCCGCGTCGTCGTGCCGCCTCCGGAGTACGACCCGGTGACCCACGCACCGGTGACCGACCTCGTCCCCGTCTCCGAGCTCGGGGTCGTGACGAGCTGGTCCTGGGTCTCCGAGCCGGTCGCCCAGCAGCCGCTCGACCGCCCGTTCGCGTTCGCCCAGGTGCTCCTCGACGGCGCCGATGCACCGCTGCTGCACGCGGTCGCGGTCGACTCCCCCGCCGACATCTCGACCGGGATGCGGGTGCGCGTCCGCTGGGCCGAGGAGACGGTGGGCAGCATCCGGGACATCGCCTGGTTCGAACCGGCCGGAGACGCCGTCTCGGCCGGGTCCGTCTCCATGGAGTTCGACGCCCCTGAGGTGACCGGCATCGTGAGCCCGGTCAACCTCGCCTACGACTACGCGGCGTCACCGGAGGAGACCAAATTCTTCCGCGGCCTGGCCGAGGGCAAGCTGTTCGGCCAGCGCTGCCCGAAGTGCGAGAAGGTCTACATCCCCCCGCGTGGCGCCTGCCCGGTCGACGGGGTCCCGACGACCGACGAGGTCGAGCTCCCGGACCGCGGGACCGTGACGACGTACTGCATCGTCAACGTGCCGTTCCTCGGCCAGAAGATCGAGCCGCCCTACGTCTCGGCGTACGTCCTGCTCGACGGTGCCGACATCGCCTTCCTGCACCTGATCCTCGAGATCGACGCCGCCGACGTCCGGATGGGCATGCGCGTCGAGGCCGTGTGGAAGCCCCGCGAGGAGTGGACCACCAACCTCGACAACGTCAGGTACTTCCGCCCGACCGGCGAGCCCGACGCCGACTACGACACCTACAAGCAGCACCTCTGACGAGGGCTGCTCGAGAGAGGTATGACGCATGCGTGACGTTGCGGTCGTGGGGTTCTCCCAGCGACAGATGAAGGAGCTCGACGGGTCGCCGACCTGTCTGGAGATCCTGGTCCCGGTCATCGCGGACCTGTACGAGCAGACCGGCTGGACCAAGAGCGACATCGGTTTCTGGTGCTCCGGCTCCAGCGACTACCTGGCCGGGCGGTCGTTCTCGTTCGTCTCGGCGGTCGACGCCATCGGCACGCTGCCGCCGGTGATGGAGTCACACGTCGAGATGGACGCCGCGTGGGCACTGTACGAGGCGTGGATCAAGATCCAGACCGGTGAGGTCGACACTGCCCTCGTCTACGGCTTCGGCAAGTCCTCGGCCGGCATCCTGCGGCGCATCCTGGCGCTCCAGCTCGACCCGTACACCGCGCAACCACTGTGGCCCGACACGGTCTCGCTCGCCGGCATCCAGGCCCGCGAGGGCATCGAGAAGGGCCTCTGGGACGAGAAGGCCATGGCCGAGGTCGTCGCTCGCTCGATGAGCGACGCCGCGAGCAACGAGTGGGCCATCCGCAAGGGCGCCACCTCCATCGACGACGTCCTCGACCAGCCGTTGTACGCCGACCCGCTCCGCCGCTGGGACTGCGCCCCGGTCTCCGACGGCGCCGCGGGCATCGTGATCGCCGCCGGCGACAGGGCGAACGAGGCGAGGCAGCGTCCCGCGTGGATCACCGGGTTCGAGCACCGGATCGAGCCGATCGCCCTCAACGCTCGTGACCTGACGGTGTCGACCGGCACCGCGGCCGCCGGTGCGGCTGCCGGCGTCGAGGGTGTCGACCTGGCAGAGCTGCACGCGCCGTTCTCGCACCAGGAGCTGATCCTCCGCGAGGCGCTCGGCCTGCCCGGCGATGTGACCGTGAATCCCTCCGGCGGAGCACTCACCGCGAACCCCATGTTCACCGCCGGCCTCAACCGGATCGGCGAGGCCGCCAAGAAGATCTGGGCCGGCGAGAGCGACAAGGCACTGGCCCACGCGACTGCGGGGCCGGTGCTCCAGCAGAACCTCGTCTGCACGATGGGCTCCACCAGGAAGGGCAGCTGACCATGAGCAAGGTTCCTGCAGCCGTCATCGGCGTCGGGCAGACCCACTACCGGGCCAAGCGTGAGGACGTGTCGATCGCGGGCCTGCTCCGCGAGGCCGTCGACCGCGCGCTCGAGGACGCCGGCGTGACCTTCGCCGACATCGACGCGGTCGTGGTCGGCAAGGCGCCGGACCTCTTCGAAGGCGTGATGATGCCCGAGCTGTACCTCGCCGACGCCCTCGGCGCTGCCGGCAAGCCGCTGCTCCGGGTGCACACCGCGGGCTCGGTCGGCGGGTCGACGGCGATCGTCGCCGCCTCGCTGGTCCAGGCGGGCGTGCACGAGCGCGTCCTCACGGTCGCCTTCGAGAAGCAGTCGGAGTCCAACGCCATGTGGGCGCTGTCGATCCCGGTGCCGTTCATCATGCCTGTGCACGCCGGCGCCGGCGGGTACTTCGCGCCACACGTGCGGTCCTACATCCGGCGCTCCGGCGCCCCGACGCACGTCGGGGCGATGGTGGCCGCGAAGGACCGGCAGAACGCGCTGAAGAACCCGTACGCGCACCTGCGCAACGAGGGCACGACCGTCGAGTCGGTGCTCGCCTCCACGATGCTCTGGGACCCGATCCGGTACGACGAGACCTGCCCGTCCTCCGACGGGGCCTGCGCCATGGTGATCGCCTCGGAGGACGCGGTCGCCAGGTCCGGCGTCGCCAACCCGGCCTGGATCCACGGCACCCAGATGCGCTCCGAGCCGACGACGGCTGCCGAGCGCGACCAGGTCAACCCGCTCGCCGGCCGCCACGCGTCGGCGGCGCTCTGGAAGCAGGCCGGGATCACCAGCCCGATCGACGAGATCGACTGCGCGGAGATCTACGTGCCCTTCTCCTGGTTCGAGCCGATGTGGCTGGAGAACCTCGGCTTCGTGCCCGAAGGCGACGGCTGGAAGCTCACCGAGGCCGGTGGGACGGCGCTCGGCGGCCGGCTCCCGGTCAACATGAGCGGCGGAGTGCTGTCCTCCAACCCGATCGGGGCGAGCGGCATGATCCGGTTCGCCGAAGCCTCCCTGCAGGTGATGGGCGAGGCCGGCGAGCACCAGGTCGACGGAGCCCGCAAGGCCCTCGGCCACGCGTACGGCGGGGGCTCGCAGTTCTTCGCGATGTGGGTCGTGGGAGCCGAGAAGCCGACCAACTGACGCGGACCGACCGGCCGGACCTAGGCTCGACCGGGTGATCGAGCTCTTCAACCCTTCCGAGATCGCCCGCCTTCGCGTCGCCGGTGCCTTCGTCGCGGAGGTGCTGACCGCACTGCGCGACGCCGCGGCGGTGGGAGTCAACCTCCTCGAGCTCGACGCGCTGGCAGCCCGGATGATCGCGGACCGCGGGGCGGTGTCCTGCTACGTCGACTACCACCCCTCCTTCGGTGCGATGCCGTTCGGCAAGGTGCTCTGCACGTCGGTGAATGACGCGGTGCTGCACGGCCTCCCCCACGACTACGTCCTGGCCGAGAGCGACCTGCTGAGCCTCGACTTCGCGGCTTCCGTCGACGGGTGGGTCGCCGACTCGGCGCTCTCGCTCGTGGTCGGTGAGCCCTATCGGGCCGACCTGGCGCTGATCACGGCGACCGAGCGCGCCCTGGAGGCCGGCATCGCGGCCGCCGTACCGGGCAACCGCCTCGGGGACATCAGCCACGCCATCGGCAACGTCGCCCGGCAGGCCGGCTACCCGGTCAACCTGCAGTTCGGTGGTCACGGCGTCGGCCGGACGATGCACGGTGACCCGCACATCCCCAACGACGGCCGACCCGGGCGCGGCCTGCCGATCCGCGAGGGCCTGGTGATCGCGATCGAGCCCTGGTTCATGCACGGCACCGACGAGATCCGCACGGACCCCGACGGCTGGACGCTGCGCAGCACCGACGGGTCCCGCGGCGCGCACAGCGAGCACACGATCGCCGTCACCGCCGACGGACCGGAGGTGCTCACCGCGCGCTCATGAAACCCCTTGACCGGTGTGATTACATGATTACATCGTTATAGGAGGCGCCATGAACGCGACAGAGCACGAGCAGATCACCGGATGGCTGCAGGGTCGGCTGCCGGACGACTGGTTCACCGAGCCGGCCGAGGTCAGCGTGGACCGCGACGAGATCGTGATCGTCGGCCGGATCGCCCTGCCCGACGGCGTCGGAGACGCCGAGGCGGACTCCGAGGAGACGAAGGAAGCAGCGGTCGGCCGGATCAGCCGGTTCCGCGAGGACACGCGCGACCAGCGCATCCGGATCGCCCGCGAGGCGGAGCGCCGCTTCGAGCGGAAGGTCTCGTGGGGTGCACGCTGCGGGACCACCAGGGCGCTGTTCACCCACGTGGCGGCACCGGTGATGACCCGGCTGCGCCAGCCGGAGCGGCAGGTGCTGGACACACTCGTCGAGGCGGGCGTCGCCCGCAGCCGGGCCGACGCACTCGGCTGGTGCGTGCGACTGGTCGGCGAGCACACCGAGGACTGGCTCGAGCAGCTGCGCGAGGCGATGACAAGTGTGCAGCGGCTGCGCAGCGAGGGTCCCGGTCTCTGAGCACACCCGTCCCTAGAGTGGGCGGGTGAGCCGAGGCCCTGGTTGGATCCCGAACCAGCACGGCGCCTGGGCGATGCTCGCCTCTCCCCTGCTCGTCGGCGTGCTCGCCGGCGGCGTTGCGTGGGTGCAGCTGCCGCTCACGGCGCTGTGGTTCGCCGGCTACTTCGCCTTCTTCGCGACCTCGCTGTGGCTCAAGGCGGGGCGCCGGCCGAAGTGGTTCCCGCCCGTGCGCGCCTACGGCCTGCTCTGCCTGGCGCTCGCGGCGGTCGTCGTGGTGATGCAGCCCGGACTCGTCCGGTGGGCACCCCTCTTCGTGGTGCCCCTCGCTGTCGGCCTCTACTCAGCAGCGCATCGACAGGATCGCGCGCTCGTGTCCGGGCTCCCGACCACCGCCGGGTCTGCGCTCATGACCGTCGTCGCGTACGACGCGGGCCCGGGCTCGGACCTGTCGCGGGCCTGGCAGCTGGCGCTCGTCCAGCTCCTCTACTTCGCCGGCACCGTCCTCTACGTCAAGACGGTGATCCGGGAGCGCGACAACCAGGCGTACCTCTGGCTGAGCGCCGGCTACCACGCCGTGGCGCTCGGCATCGTGGAGCTCGTCTTCGGCATCCACGCCGGTTCCCAGCTGCCGCTGATCGTCGCCTTCGGCCTCCTGCTCGGACGTGCGGTGCTCGTGCCGCCGTACCGGCCGACGCCGAAGCGGGTCGGAATCGGTGAGGTCGCCGCCACCGTTGCCGTGGCCGTCACTTCGTTGCTCGCCTGACCGGCGTTCCGGAGCGTTCAGGCCGACGAGGGGCCGCTCAGGAGCCGGGCCTTGGCTGCCGCGAACTCGTCGAGTGTCAACGCCCCGCTCTCGTGCAGCGGCAGCGAGCTGGGTGAGGGAAGCCACGAGGTGATGTGCACTGCGCGGATCGGCAGCCGCCTTCTGCTCTCCTGCAGGCGGACTCGGAACCGCTGCACGCACCGCCTCGATGCGCTCCCGGCAGACCGAGAACCAATTGGCGCTCAGGTCAGGCAAGGCAAACGGATAGAGGATCTCGAGGAGGCCGCTCTCCCACCGGAGCTCAACGAGGGAAGGTCTGACGTCGTGCGGGCCGAGCTTGTTCTCCATGGGCACATTCATCGGCTTGAACTCGAGCGACGTGACTTTGGAGTACGGGACCAGGAACTCTGCGCCAAGCGGTCCACCAAGCGTGAGGAGCGCTTTCGACCGCTCGAAGACGGCGTCGACGCGACCTGAGGCGACGCCATTCAGACCCTCCACGCGATGGACGACGCCCGAGATGATCCTCCGGTCCGGGTCCTTGACGGAGTCCACGAGCGCGAGGCCATGGCGAAGGTACCGGCGGAGCATCAATGGATTCAGCGCGCCGCTCAGCTCGCGGTTGGGCCTTTCGCGCCAGCGCCACTTTGCGGTCGACCGCCCACAGCCCTTGCAGTTGAACTCCTGAAACGATGGGGCGCTCTCCATCAGCGGGTTGAACCGGACGAGTCGCTTGCAGCCTGGACAGCGACGAACCGTTGACGTCGAGGCGCACACCGCGCACGTGAAACCACTCGCGTCCAGCGCACGAACACCGCCAGCCCCGCAGATCGCGCACGACATCGCAAACCCGCCGTCGACGAACAGGTTCTCCGCCGGGCCCACTTCGACGTGTTCGGCATCCACCACAATGACCTCCCGAAAGCGTCGCCACACTAGGCGAGAGGCGGGCCTCCGCGATCGAAATCGCAAAAACTCGACAGCGCGCCTCGACGCTCACGGTCGGTCACTTCGGTCCAGTGGTTACGCCTACGCGTACTTGACCGGGAGCTCCTTGATGCCGTTGATCCAGGCGTGGCGGAGCCGGCGCGGCTCGCCGGGTCTTGGTGATGTCGGGCATCCGGTCGGCGATCACGTTGAAGATCACCTCGACCTCGAGTCGGGCGAGGTTCGCGCCGATGCAGTAGTGCGCTCCGTGGCCGCCGAAGGCCAGGTGCGGGTTGGGGTCGCGGAGGATGTCGAACTTGTCAGGGTTCTCGAAGACGTCCTCGTCGTGGTTGCCGCTGGCGTAGTAGAGGCCGACGCGGTCGCCCTTCTTGATCGCCTGACCGCCGATCTCCACGTCGTTGAGCGCGGTCCGCTGGAACACCGTCACGGGGGTCGCCCAGCGGATCACCTCGTCGACCATCGTGGAGGGTCGCTCCCGCTTCCAGAGGTCCCACTGGTCGGGGTTCTCGAGGAACGCGTTCATCCCGTGCGTGATCGCGTTCCGCGTCGTCTCGTTGCCCGCGACGGCGAGCAGGATCACGAAGTAGCCGAACTCGTCGTCGCCCAGCTTGTGGCCGTCGACGTCCGCCGTCACCAGCTTGCTGATGATGTCGTCCTTGGGGTCCTGCGCGCGCTCGGCGGCAAGGGTCATCGCGTAGCCGAGGATCTCGGCGGCAGCGACGTCCGGCTGCGCGTTGTACTCCGGGTCGTCGTAGGCGAGCATCTGGTTGGACCAGTCGAAGAGCTTGCGCCGGTCCTCGAACGGTACGCCGAGCAGCTCCGCGATCGCCTGCAGCGGCAGCTCGGCCGCCACCTCGAAGACGAAGTCACCCTCGCCGCGGGCCAGCGCGTCGTCGACGATCGAGTTGGCACGCTCGACCAGCACCTCGTGGAGGGCGCCGATCGCCCGAGGGGTGAATCCGCGGCTGATGATCTGCCGGGTCTTGGTGTGGTCCGGCGGGTCCTGGTTGACCAGCATCACGCCCTGCAGCTCGATCTGCTCGCGCGTCATGTCCTCCTGGAAGCGGATGATGACGCCGTTCTCGTTGGCCGAGAAGTCCTTGCTGTTCTTCGAGATCGCCGCGATGTCGGCATGCTTGCTGATCGCCCAGAAGCCGGTGTCGAGGAAGCCTGCGCGCGCCTCGGGCGCCTGCTCCACCCACCAGACCGGGGCCGTCTTGCGGAGCTCCAGGAACTCCTGGAGCGGGATCCGCTCCTCGCACAGACCGGGGTCGGTGGGGTCGAAGCCGGTGGGCACTACGGGTACTGCGGTCACGGATGTCCTCCAGGTTTCTGTAACACGTTCTAGTATCGTGACATACTCGCCGTATGTTCGGAAGTCCCCGGGCAGCATTGCGTCGTCAGGAACTCCAGGAGGAAAACCATGGGCAACCCGGTCATCGTCGAAGCCGTGCGCACGGCCCAGGGCAAGCGCCGCGGCTGGCTGGCCGGCGTACACCCCGCGGTGCTGCTCGGCGCCGCCCAGGTCGAGGTGCTCAAGCGGTCGGGCATCGACCCGGAGCTGGTCGACCAGGTCATCGGGGGCTGCGTGACCCAGGCCGGCGAGCAGTCCAACAACATGGTCCGGCGCGCGTGGATGCACGCCGGCCTCCCGAACCACACCGCCTCGACGGTCATCGACGCGCAGTGCTCCTCGGCGCAGCAGTCGGTGCACCTGGTCAACGCGATGATCGCCGCCGGCGTCATCCGGGCCGGCGTCGCGTGCGGCATCGAGTCGATGTCGCGGATCCCGCTCGGAGGCAACGTGCCCAAGGGGCTGGGCGACCCGCGCCCGGACGGGTGGAGCATCGACCTGCCCAACCAGTTCGAGGGCGCCGACCGGATCGTGGAGAACCGGGGCTTCAGCCGCGCGGACGTCGACGAGTTCGGCCTGTGGTCCCAGCAGAAGGCACGCGCCGCGGCGGACGAGGGCCGGTTCGACAGGGAGATCTTCGGCGTCGAGGCGCCCGTGCTCGACGACGAGGGCAACCCCACCGGGGAGACGCGCGTCGTCAGCACCGACCAGGGCATCCGGGACACCTCTCTCGAGGCGCTCGCCGCCCTCTCCCCCGTGCTCGAGGGCGGCATCCACACGGCCGGCACCTCCTCGCAGATCTCCGACGGCGCGTCCGCGATGCTGCTCATGGACTCCGACCTGGCCGCCTCCCTGGGCCTGAAGGCCAGGGCCCGCGTCGTGTCGTCCTGCCTGATCGGCGCCGACCCCTACTACCACCTCGACGGCCCGGTGCAGGCGACCGAGAAGCTGTTCGCCGACACCGGCATGACGATCGCCGACATCGACGTCTGCGAGGTGAACGAGGCCTTCGCCGGCGTGGTGATGTCGTGGGCGAAGGTGCACAAGGTGCCAGAGGAGAAGATCAACGTGAACGGCGGCGCGATCGCGCTGGGCCACCCCGTCGGGTCGACCGGGACCCGGCTGCTCACCACCGCGCTGCACGAGCTGGAGCGTCGCGACGCGACGACCGCCCTGGTCTCGATGTGTGCGGGAGGCGCGCAGGCGTCCGGCACGATCATCGAGCGCCTCTGAGGCCACCCCGTACGCCGCGAAGGGGCGCCACCCGCAACGGGTGACGCCCCTTCGGCTGTCTGGCGTCCTCAGGCCGGCTGGAGCGACGGCGCCGTCGACGTGACCGGCACCGCCTCGGCCAGGTCCTCGGCGTCGAGCATGGTGGTCTCGTCGAACGGCTCCCGGCCGGCGAGCACGCGGTCCAGCCGAGCCCGGTCGAGGCTCCCGGTCCAGTGCCCGACCAGGACCGTCGCGACCGCGTTGCCGGCGAAGTTCGTCACCGCGCGAGCCTCGGACATGAACCGGTCGATGCCGACGATCAGGCCGACACCGTCGACGAGGTCCGGGCGGTGCGAGGCCAGGCCGCCGGCCAGCGTCGCCATCCCCGCCCCGGTCACGCCGGCGGCGCCCTTCGAGGCGACGATCATGAAGAGCAGCAAGGAGATCTGCTCACCGATGGAGAGCGGGTTGCCCATGGCGTTGGCGATGAACAGCGAGGCCATCGTCAGGTAGATCGCGGTCCCGTCCAGGTTGAACGAGTAGCCGGTCGGGACCACCACGCCGACGGTCGGCTTGTCGACGCCGGCGTGCTCCATCTTGGCGATCAGCCGCGGCAGCGCCGACTCCGACGACGAGGTGGAGACGATCAGCAGGAACTCGCGCGCCAGGTAGCGCAGCAGCGAGAAGAGGTTGACCCCGGTCGCCAGCTTGAGGATGGTGCCGAGCACGACGAAGACGAACAGCGCACAGGTGATGTAGAAGCCGACCATCAGGATGGCCAGGCTCTTCAGCGCATCGATGCCGGTCTCACCGACCACGGCGGCCATCGCTCCGAAGGCACCGACCGGCGCGGCCCACATGATCATCGCGAGCACGCGGAACACCAGCCTCTGGGCGTGACCGACGCCGCGCAGCACCGGCTCACCGGCACGGCCCATCGACTGCAGCGCGAAGCCGACGAGGAGCGCCACGACGAGCGTCTGCAGGACGTCGCCCGACGTCAGCGAGGAGAGCAGCGAGACCGGCACGATGCCGAGAAGGAAGTCGGTCGTCGACCCGCTCGCCCCGGCGGCCTGGGCGTGGCCCGCGCTGGCGGCGGCGTCGGTGAGGTGCAGGCTGGACCCCGGGTGGAGCACGTTGCCGACCACGAGCCCGATGGCGAGCGCGGCCGTGGACATCACCAGGAAGTAGCCGAGCGCCAGGCCGCCGACCTTCCCGACTCGCGCCGCGCTGCGCACCGAGCCGACGCCGAGCACGATGGTGCAGAAGATCACCGGCTGGATCATCATCTTGATCAGGCCGACGAACGCCGTCCCGATCGGCTTGAGCTGCACCGCGAAGTCCGGCGCCGCGAGCCCGGTGACGATGCCGAGGCCGACGGCGGCGATCACGGCCAGGTACAGGTAGTGGGTCCGGTCGCGGCGCGGCGTCGCTGCCTTCCGTCCGGGCATCTCAGCTGTCGTGGTCATCGTTCCTCCAGTGGGGATCCGGGAGCCTCCCGGTCCCCTCACTCTCGGATCGGATGTGACCGGCGTCACCGTTGTGTTCGTTGAGTTCGCGGGACGAGCACGGACGAGCGGGTGCGGCACAATGCGCACATGCGGCTGCCAGGGCTCCTGCCGGCCCGTGGGCGCGAGAGCCCCGTGGCCCGCCAGATCCTGCTGCTGCAGGTCCTGGTGGTGCTCGTCGTCGTGGTGGTGGCGGTGGGCTTCGCGACGTACGAGGCCCGGCACACGACCCGCGTGCACGCCCGTGACCAGGCCGTCGCCGTCGCGGAGTCCGTGGCCGACTCCCCTCTCGTGCGCGCCGCCTTCCGCACCAACGAGCCGTGCGACGCGCTCCAGCCGTACGCCGAGGCGGTGCGCAAGGACACCGACGTGGACTTCGTGGTGGTGATGAGGCTCGACCGCACCCGGTGCACGCACCCGGACCCGAATCAGATCGGCGGGCACTTCATCGGTGACCTCGGTGACGCGCCGCTGGGAGGGATCTTCACCCAGGAGAAGACCGGCACCCTCGGTCCGTCCGAGCGTGCCGTCGTGCCGGTGCGGGCGTCGGACACCGACGACACCGTGGTCGCGCTGGTCTCGGTCGGCATCAAGATCGACAAGATCGACAGCCAGCTGCGTCGCAACCTGCTCGGGGTGGGTCTCGCCGCGCTGGCCGTCCTGGCAGTCGGGGTGGGCGGGGCGTGGCTGATCAGCCGGCGCCTGCGCCGGCAGACGCACGGGATGGGCGAGCGGGAGATCACCCGGATGTACGAGTACTACCGAGCGGTCCTGCACGCCGTTCGCGAAGGTCTGATGCTGCTCGACTCCGAGGGCCGGGTGCAGCTGGTCAACGACGAGGCCCGGCGACTGCTCGGCCTCCCCGACGAGGTCGTCGGGCGCGCGATCACCGACCTGGGCCTGCCACCCGGGCTGGTGGCCGCAGCGATCGGCGACACCGCCGAGGCGGACGACATCTACGTGGCCGGTGAGCACGTGCTGGTCGTCAGCACGTCGCCGGCCTCGTGGGACGGCCGCGAGGTCGGCGCGGTCGTCACGCTGCGCGACCGCACGGAGCTCGTCGACGTGACCGGCGAGCTGGACGTCGTACGCGGCCTCTCGGAGTCACTGCGCTCGCAGAACCACGAGGCTGCCAACCGCCTGCACACGGTGGTGTCGCTGATCGAGATGGGCCGAGCAGGTGACGCGGTCGCCTTCGCCACCGACGAGCTGGAGGCCGCGCAGCAGCTCACCGACCGGGTGGTCGCCTCCGTCGAGGAGCCGGTGCTGGCCGCGCTGCTGCTCGGCAAGACGGCGCAGGCATCCGAGCGCGGCATCGAGCTGGGGGTCTCGGGTGACCTCCGCGAGGGTGCCGCGCCGGTCGAGGCGCGCGACCTGGTCACCGTGGTCGGCAACCTGGTCGACAACGCGATGGACGCGGTCGGCGGGCAGGAGCATCGCCGGGTGGAGGTGCACCTGGAGGCCGACGACCGGCAGCTGAAGGTCGTGGTCGGCGACAGCGGGCCCGGCGTACCGGTCGAGGACCGTGAGCACGTGCTCGAGCGAGGCTGGTCGACGAAGGCGACCGGCTCCGGCATCGGGCTCGCCCTCGTCGGCCAGGTGGCCCGCCGCTCCGGGGGCACGGTGTCGGTCGGGAGCTCGCCGCTCGGCGGCGCGGAGTTCATCGTGACCCTCGGGAGACCCTCGTGACGGTCCGCGTCCTCGTCGTCGAGGACGAGCAGCTGGCCGCAGAGGCGCACGCCACCTACACGAACCGGGTCGACGGCTTCGAGGTCGCTGGCGTGGCGCGGTCGGCGGGCGAGGCGATGCGCCAGCTCGCTGCGGACCCGAGCATCGACCTGCTGCTCCTCGACATGCACCTGCCCGACGGCCACGGCCTCGGGCTCCTGCAGCGGCTGCGGGCGGCCGGGCACCTCTGCGACGTGATCGCGGTGACCTCGGCCCGGGACGCCGAGGTGGTCAGGCACGCCGTGGCGCAGGGCGTCGTCCTCTACCTGCTCAAGCCGTTCTCGTTCGCGACGTTCCGCACCAAGCTCGAGCAGTACGCCGACTACCGCGCCCGGCTCGCCAGCACGGCTGCCGACGTCGTGCAGGACGACGTCGACCAGCTCATCGGCACGCTGCGCACGCGGGGCGCCGCAGCACCGACCCCCAAGGGCATGAGCACGGAGTCACTGCGCCAGGTCACCGACGCGCTCCGCCGAGCGGACAGCGGGCTCTCGGCCAGCGAGGTCGCCGAGGCGATCGGCGCCTCCCGGGTGACGGCGCGCCGCTACCTCGAGCACCTCGCGGACGAGGGTCTGGTCGAGCGCGCGCCGCGCTACGGCGGCAGCGGCCGCCCCGAGGTGGAGTACCGCTGGCGGCGCTGATCTCAGCTGAGCTGCAACCCGGGGTAGAGCGGGTGCTTCTCGAGGAGCTCGGCCGACTGTGCCTTGACCCGGTCGGCGACACCGTCGGCCAGCGTGTACGTCGCCTTCGAGGGCGCGCCGGCCGCGGTGTTGTTCGGCGTGGTGTGGGAGAGCACCTCGACGATGAGCTCGGCGACCTTGTCGAACTCGTCGTGGCCGAAGCCCCGCGTGGTCAGGGCAGGAGTGCCGAGCCGGACGCCCGAGGTGTACCAGGCGCCGTTGGGGTCGTGCGGCACGGAGTTCCGGTTGGTGACGACGCCGGCGTCGAGGAGCGCGGACTCGGCCTGCCGGCCGGTCAGGCCGAACGAGGTCACGTCGAGCAGCACGATGTGGTTGTCGGTGCCGCCGGTGACGAGCCTCGCGTCGCGCGAGAGGAAGCCCTCGGCCAGCGACTTCGCGTTGTCGGCGATGTCCTGCGCGTAGACCTGGAAGGACGGCTGCCGCGCCTCCGCCAGCGCGACCGCCTTGGCGGCCATCACGTGGGAGAGGGGACCGCCCAGGACCATCGGGCAGCCGCGGTCGACGTCGGCGGCGAACTCCTCCTGCGCCAGCACCAGGCCACCGCGCGGACCGCGCAGCGACTTGTGCGTCGTGGTGGTGGTGATGTGCGCGAAGGGCACTGGGTCTTCGTCGCCGGTGAACACCTTGCCGGCCACGAGACCGGCGAAGTGCGCCATGTCGACCATCAGGGTGGCGCCGACCTCGTCGGCGATCTCGCGCATCTTCGCGAAGTTCACCCGGCGCGGGTAGGCGGAGTAGCCGGCGACGAGCACCAGCGGCCGGAACTCGCGCGCCTTGGCCGCAACCACGTCGTAGTCGAGCAGGCCGGTCTCGGGATCGGTGCCGTACTGCTGCTGGTGGAACATCTTGCCGCTGATGTTCGGGCGGAAGCCGTGGGTGAGGTGGCCGCCGGAGTCGAGCGACATGCCGAGCAGGCGCTGGTTGCCGAACTCGTGGCGCAGCTGCTCCCAGTCCGCCTCGGAGAGCTCGTTGACGTTCTTCGCGCCCAGGCGCTCGAGCGCGGGCGTCTCGACGCGGTGGGCCAGGATCGACCAGAACGCCACCAGGTTGGCGTCGATGCCCGAGTGCGGCTGCGCGTAGGCGTACGGCGCACCGAACAGCTCGCGCGCGTGCTCGGCGGCGAGGGACTCCACCGTGTCGACGTTCTGGCAGCCGGCGTAGAAGCGGTGGCCGATCGTGCCCTCGGCGTACTTGTCGGAGAACCAGGTGCCCATGGTCAGCAGCACGGCCGCTGAGGCGTAGTTCTCCGAGGCGATCAGCTTCAGCGACGCCCGCTGGTCGGTCAGCTCCTGGCGTGTGGCCTGCGCCACACGCGGCTCTACCGTGGCGATCACCTCGAGCGCAGCGTCGTAGGCGGTGGAGGCGGCTTTTGCGAGGGATTCTGCGCTCATGGCGACAGCCTAGGGCCGGGCGCTGACGGTGTCCGGGGCACCACGACGTGTACCAAATCGCGGACACCCGTCTCATGACATGAGATTCCGGTTTGTGGAAGCAGTGTCCGGAACCTGAGACTTGCTCCCATGATCAGTGCTGCCACCTCGACCTGGCTCGTGACGCGACGTCACGTGGACCTCGGTCGTACCCGCAGCATGATGTGTTGGCCCCGCTGAACGCGTCACGACCCGTTCCCCTTGCGCGCAGCGTCGCGCGCGATTCCCTTCAGCGAAGGACCACCCGCATGCCTGACCTGCGATTCCAGTCTTCACCTCCGCGCCACACCGAGGTCCCCCGACCCAAGCGCGCCGAGGGCCAGTGGTCGTTCGGCTACACCGAGCCGCTGAACAAGAACGAGCAGTCCAAGAAGGACGACGACCCGCTGAACGTCCGGGCGCGGATCCTCAACATCTACTCCCGTCGCGGGTTCGACTCGATCGACCCCGCAGACCTCCGCGGGCGGTTCCGCTGGATGGGCCTCTACACCCAGCGCCGTCCCGGCATCGACGGCGGCAAGACCGGTGCCCTCGAGGAGGAGGAGCTCGACGACCGCTACTTCATGATGCGGATCCGCACCGACGGCCAGGTCCTCACCGCCGACGCCGTGCGGACCCTCGGACAGCTCAGCACCGAGTTCGCCCGCGACACCGCGGACATCACCGATCGCAACAACATCCAGTACCACTGGATCGACATCGCATCGGTGCCCGAGATCTGGGAGCGTCTCGAGGCGGTCGGGCTGACCACGCTGGAGGCGTGCGGCGACGGTCCGCGACCCTTCCTCGGGTCCCCCGTCGCCGGCATCGCGAAGGACGAGCTGATCGACGGCTCGTCGGCACTCGCCGAGATCAAGCGGCGCGCACTCGACAACCCGGAGTTCTCCAACCTCCCGCGCAAGTACAAGACGGCGCTGACCGGACACCCGAGCCACGACGTGGCCCCGGAGATCAACGACATCGCCTTCGTGGCCACGGTGCACCCCGAGCACGGCGTCGGGTTCGACGTGTGGGTCGGCGGCGGCCTGTCGACCAACCCGATGCTCGCCCAGAAGCTCGGCGTGTGGGTGTCCCTCGAGGACGTGCCCGACATCTGGGAAGGCGTCACCTCGATCTTCCGCGACTACGGCTACCGACGGCTGCGCTCCCGTGCGCGGCTGAAGTTCCTGGTCGCGGACTGGGGCGTCGCGAAGTTCCGAGAGGTGCTCGAGAACGAGTACCTGGGCCGGAAGCTGGTCGACTGCGAGTCGCCCGCGGTGCCCGAGCGCCAGGGTGACCACATCGGCGTGCACGAGCAGAAGGACGGCAAGTTCTACGTCGGAGCCGCGCCGGTCGTCGGCCGGGTCAGCGGAGCCATGCTGACCGGCCTCGGTGACCTCGTCGAGCGGTACGGCGCGACCGGCGTCCGGCTCACGGCGTACCAGAAGCTCGTGGTGATCGGCGTCGACGGCGCTGACACCGACGCCTTCGTCGCCGACCTGGAGACGATCGGCCTCACGGCGCGACCGAGCAACTGGCGGCGCACCACGATGGCGTGCACCGGCATCGAGTTCTGCAAGCTGGCAATCGTGGACACCAAGCAGCGCGCGACCGACCTGATCGCCTCGCTCGAGCTGCGGTTCCCCGACCTCGACACGCCGATCACGGTCAACGTCAACGGCTGCCCCAACGCCTGCGCCCGCACCCAGGTGGCCGACATCGGCCTCAAGGGTCAGCTCGTGCTCGACGACGACGGCAACCAGGTCGAGGGCTTCCAGGTCCACCTGGGCGGCGGCCTCGGGCTGGTCAGTGCCTTCGGCAAGAAGCTCCGGGCGC
Source organism: Marmoricola sp. URHA0025 HA25 (assembly GCF_054059435.1). NCBI lineage: Bacteria > Bacillati > Actinomycetota > Actinomycetes > Propionibacteriales > Nocardioidaceae > Marmoricola > Marmoricola sp. URHA0025 HA25. The sequence goes on along the minus strand of NZ_JBSSCD010000001.1, from coordinate 1,867,425 downwards.
ACAAGGTCACCAGCGCCGGGCTCGACGACTACATCACCACCGTGGTGAGCAACTACCTGGCCGACCGCACTGTCGGCGAGAGCTTCGCCGCCTGGACGGTGCGAGCCGACGAGGTGCTGCTGCGCGGCGAGAAGACTCTCGACGCGGTGCTGGAGCCGGTCTCATGAGTGAGCGTGCCGTGCCGTTCCACTGCCCCTACTGCGGCGACGAGAACCTGTGGCCCCACGAGCCGGCTGCTGGTGATCGCGCCGAGTCGACCTCCGGGCACGGCGCCTGGGAGTGCCGCTCGTGCCTGCGCGCGTTCAAGGTCTCGATGATCGGCCAGCTCACGCGGCCGCCGATCACCGGAGGCCGGTCATGACCGCCCCGGGCACGATCGCCGCCCGCAACCGGCGCGGCTCGGAGACCGAGGGCCGGAGCACCGAGGAGCTCAAGGCGATGGTGTCCCACGTGGGCGCCGAGCTGGAGCTCGCGCCGGCCGAGGACATCATCGAGTGGGCCGTTGCCACCTTCGGTGCGCGCTTCTGCATCACCTCCTCCATGGGTGATGCCGTCCTGTCCCACCTGGCGTCCAAGGTCGCCCCGGGCATCGACGTCGTCTTCCTCGACACCGGCTACCACTTCGTCGAGACGATCGGCACCCGCGACGCCGTGGCGGCGACGCTCCCGGTCAACCTGCTGACGATCACCCCGGTGCAGTCGGTCGCGGAGCAGGACGCGGAGTACGGGCCCGAGCTGTACGAGCGTGATCCGGACCTGTGCTGCGCACTTCGCAAGGTGGCGCCGCTGCAGGAGTCGCTGGCCAACTACGACGCCTGGGCCACGGGCCTGCGGCGTGCCGAGACCCACAACCGGGTCATCGCGCCGGTCGTCGGCTGGGACGACAAGAAGCAGAAGGTCAAGGTCTCGCCGCTCGCGCGCTGGAGCGACGACGAGGTCGAGCGCTACATCGCCGAGAACGGCGTACTCGTGAACCCCCTGCAGTACGACGGCTACCCGTCCATCGGGTGCTGGCCGTGCACCCAGCGGGTCGCGCCCGGCGAGGACGCCCGGAGCGGGCGCTGGGCCGGCACGAGCAAGACCGAGTGCGGCATCAACCAGTAGCAGGCAGCACCAGATCCACCACCGCGACATCAACCCATCGCAACGACAGCGTCGTCAAAGCGAGATCGAAGAGAAGGGAGGCCGGTCCCATGACCGCCCCAGCCCTCATCGCCCTTGCCCACGGCAGCCGCGATCCGCGATCCAAGGCGACCATCGAGGCACTCGTCGCCGAGACCCGGACGATGCGCCCCGACCTGCGGATCGAGGTCGCCTTCCTCGACCATGTACGGCCGTCCTTCGAGACCGCCGTCAACAAGCTCGTGCGCGCGCACTTCGACGAGATCGTGGTGGTGCCGCTGCTGCTCAGCGAGGCGTTCCACGCCAAGGTGGACGTGCCCGAGGTGATCGCGCAGGCCACGGCGCGACACGCCGGCCTGCAGATCCGCGCGACCAAGGTGCTCGGCCTCGAGCACGCGTTCCTCGGCGTGCTCGACAAGCGTCTGCGCGAGGCCCTCAGTGCCGCCCGGGTGCGTGAGCTCGACGCGCTCGTGCTCGCGGCGGCAGGGTCCTCCGACCCGCTCGCCAACCAAGCCGTCGCCCGCCTCGCCCGCGTCTGGGGCGCCCACCACCGGCTGCCCGTGACCGCAGCGTTCGCCTCCACCACTCCCCCGGCGACCGGCGAGGCCGTCCGTGCGTTCCGCGCCGAGGGCCGCCGGCACGTGGCGGTCGCCTCGATGTTCCTCGCACCCGGCTTCCTGCCCGACCGGGCCGCGGAGCTCGCCTTCGAGGCGGGCGCCGTCGCGGTCTCCGAGCCCCTGGGCGCGGACCCCGAGGTCGCGCGCACGATCCTGGCTCGGTACGCCGTGGGTGCGGTCGAGCTCGTTCCCGTCTGAGACCTCAGCCCTTCGTCGCCAGCGTCAGCGCGAAGTCGCCGGCATCGTCGGTCCAGACCCGGGTGACGCCCAGGCCGGCCCCCTCGAGCTCGGCGGCGATCTTGCTGACCCGGAACTTCGTCGAGATCTCCACGCGGATCTCCTCGCCGCTGGCGAGGTCGAGGACCACGCCGGCCCCCGGGATGGTGACCCGTTGCGGCATCTCGGAGCGGAGCCGCAGGTCCATCCGCTCCATGTGGGCGTCCCAGAACGGGATGTAGGAGAACCCCTCCAGGTCGAAGTCAGCCCCGAGCTCGCGGTTGAGCACGCGCAGCGAGTTGAGCACGAACTGCTCGGTGACGCCCGCGTCGTCGTGGTAGGCCGCGATCAGCCGGTCGGCGCTCTTGACCAGGTCGGTGCCCAGTAGCAACGAGTCCCCCGGCTGCAGCACGTCGGCGAGTGCGCCGAGGAAGGCCCGGCGCTCCTCGAGGTAGAGGTTGCCGATCGTGCCGCCGAGGAACGCCACCATCCGGCGTCCGCCTTGCGGGAGCTGGCCGAGGTGGAGGGTGAAGTCTCCGACCACGGCTTCCACCTCCAGGCCCGGGTAGCTCTGGGCGATCCGGGCCGCGGCATCGCGCAGCGTGCGCTCGGAGACGTCGACCGGTCCGAACCGGGTCAGCTGATCCGTGCTCGTGAACGCGTCCAGCAGCAGCCGGGTCTTGTCACTGGTGCCGCTGCCGAGCTCGATCAGCGTGGTGGCGCCACTGGCCGAGGCGATCTCGGCCGCGTGGGCCTCGAGGATGGAGTGCTCGGCCGCGAACGGGTAGTACTCCGGCAGTCGCGTGATCTCGTCGAACAGGACCGACCCGGCGTCGTCGTAGAGCCACTTCGGCGGCAAGGTGCGCGGATGCGCGGCGAACCCGCGCCGCACGTCGTCGACCAGGCTGCCGCTCGCCCAGTCGGGGTCGAGCAGGACCGCGACCTGCGGCTCCTTGGCGGCGGTCACCGGCCGGCTCCGAAGTCGGCGAGGCGGACACCCGACAAGGCCCAGCGTGCGCCCGGCGGGAAGAAGTTGCGGTAGGTCGCGCGGGCGTGATCCGGCGGGGTCAAGGCACAGCCGCCACGCAGCACCATCTGGTTGGACATGAACTTGCCGTTGTACTCCCCGATCGCGCCCTCGGCGGGATGGAAGCCGGGATAGGCGTGGTAGGCCGAGGACGTCCACTCCCAGCAGTCGCCGTAGACCTGGCGCAGGCGACCGGTCGCGGGCCCCGCGGCCCGGGGGTGGTAGGTCTCGGTGTCGGTCAGGTTGCCGAGCACCCGGGGCGCCTGGCCGTCAGCGACGACAGCGTGCTCCCACTCCGCCTCGCTGGGCAGCCGCTTGCCGGCCCAGGTGGCGTAGGCATCAGCCTCGTAGTGGCTGACGTGGCTGACCGGGAGGCCCGGGTTGACCGGGAACGTGCCGTGCAGCGTGTGCTCGAACCAGACGCCGTCCAGCTCGATCCAGTAGTACGGCGCCTGCCAGTCCTCGCCCGTGACCTTCGCCCAGCCGTCGGAGAGCCAGAGCTCGTGGCGCCGGTAGCCGCCGTCGGCCATGAACTCCAGCCACTCGCCGTTGGTGACCAGCCGGTCGGCGAGCCGGTAGGGCTGCAGGTAGGTCTGGTGGCGCGGCAGCTCGTTGTCGAAGGAGAAGCCGGCGCCGTCGTGGCCGATCTCCACGAGACCGCCCTCGAAGTCGACCCACCCGAGCGTGTCGGGCTCGGACTGCGGGCTCGGCATCCCGGCGTACGCCGGCCGGAGGGGGTTGAGCGAGAGCACGTGCTTGATGTCCATCAGCAGCAGCTCCTGGTGCTGCTGCTCGTGGTGGAAGCCGAGCTCGATCGTGCCGGTGAGCTTGTCGAGGGTGCCCTCGTCGAGCGAGCCGATCAGGTCGCGCATCCGGGCGTCGACGTTGCCGCGGTAGACGCCGACGTCGTGCGCCCCGGGCCGGCTGATCACTCCGCGTTGAGGTCGCGAGAACCGCGGGCCGACTGCCTCGTAGTAGCTGTTGAACAGGAACCAGTACTTGTCCTGGAACGGCGCGAACGCCTGCTCCTGCTCGGCCAGCACGAAGGTCTCGAAGAACCAGGTGACGTGTGCCCGGTGCCACTTCGTGGGCGAGACGTCCGGCATCGACTGGACGGTCTGGTCCTCGGGCGAGAGGGGCGTGGCGAGCGTCTCGGTGTGGGCCCGGACCTCGTCGTACCGGTCGATCAGTGACTGCGCATCCCAGGGGGTGTCCGACGTTGTGACGGTCATCCCGCGAGCCTAGGGACTGTCGCCGACAGTTCCGAGGCCCGGGGCCGGACGTCAGTGAATGTTCACATTCCCCTCGGCCACCCGTACGGCACCATGGGGTCGTGATCGACCTGGACGCGGAGCGAGCGCGCACGCCGGGCTGCCGCGACCGGGTCTTCCTCGACAGTGCCGGCTCGTCACTTCCGACGACAGCCGTCACGGACGTGATGACCGCCCACCTGCGACGCGAGGCCGAGGTCGGCGGGTACGCAGCGGCGGCCGAGCGGGCCGAGGATCTCGCTGCCCTCCCCGCCGCCCTCGGCCGGCTCCTCGGCTGCGAGCCGGACCTGGTGGCGCTCACCGACAGCGCGACCAGGGCCTGGAACCTGTTCGTCACCGCGATCCGCTGGTCGCCGGGCGACCGCATCCTCGTCTGCGGGACCGAGTACGCCAGCAACGCGATCGCGCTGCTGCAGCGCGCCCGGCTCGACGGGTGCTCGATCGAGGTCGTGCCGAACGACGCCGCGGGCCTGCTCGACCTGGATGCGCTCTCCGCGATGCTCGACGAACGGGTGCGGCTGGTCTCGCTCGTGCACGTCCCGACCAACTCCGGCCAGGTGGCGCCGATCCACGAGGTCGTCGAGCGCGCGCACGAGGTCGGCGCCCTGGTCCTGCTGGACGCCTGCCAGTCCGTGGGTCAGCTCCGTGTCGACGTCGCAGACCTCGGCGTCGACGCCCTCACGGCGTCCGGCAGGAAGTGGCTGCGCGGCCCGCGCGGCACCGGCTTCCTCTACGTGCGGCGTGCGGTCCTCGACGACCTGGAGCCCGCTGCCGCAGACATGCGTGGCGCCACGTGGACCGGGCCGAAGACGTACGAGCTGGAGGCCGGCGCCCGACGCTTCGAGCTCTGGGAGTACGACGTGGCCGCGCGGCTCGGACTGAAGGAGGCCGTCGAGCACCTCCTCGCGCTCGGGGTCGACGAGGTCGAGAAGGCGGTCCGGTCGCGAGCCGCCGACCTGCGCGCCGCGCTCTCCGACGTGCCGGGCGTCGTCCTGCGCGACGTCGGCCCGGACGTGTGCGGCATCGTCTCGTTCACGGTCGACGGCGTCGAGCCGACCGAGGTCCGTGACCGGCTCGCGGCCGAGGAGGTCACCGTGGCGGTCAGCGGCCTGGCCTCGACGCGCCTCGACATGTCCGAGCGCGGGCTCGCGGCCGTCGTACGCGCGTCGCCGCACTACTTCGTCAGCCCTGACGACCTCTCGGCGGCCGTAGCTGCGGTGGCCGGGGCGCGCTGAGGTCAGCCCGGACTCTGCGAGAGACCGACCACGCGGTCGATGACGCGGGTCGCCACGGGGTGGTAGCCCGGCCTGGCGACCGCGTAGATCTCCCGCGCCCGCAGCGCGCCGCGCTCGGTCCGCATCAGCGCCTCGTAGAGCGGCCGGAGGAACTTCACCCGCCCCTGCCGTACCAGGAACGCCTCGAGTGCTGTGTCCACCTGCGCCACCTCGAGGACGTAGCCGGACTCCAACGCGACCACGAGCCAGGTCACCAGGATCTCGTCGTTGCGCGAGTCGGTCAGCCCGAAGGCCCGGTCGAGCTCGGCGAGCAGCGTGGTCCCCTCGACCGGCAGGGCACGGATGAGGTGGATCCACTCGTACGTGCTCCAGCCGCCTGTCCGGAGGTCGGCGACGGCGCCGCCCGCCACGAGTGACTCGACCTGCCGGTCCACCTGCACGAAGGCGGTCGAGGCCCACACGGGAGCGTTGTCCGGCAGGCCGGGCCCGTGCACCCAGGCGTCCAGGAAGATCTCCTCCGGGGACACCCCGGCCGGCTCGAGCAGCTCGCTCCGCAGCCGGGCCAGGAACATCGGGGTGTCCACCGGCTGGAAGGCGAAGTGATCGAAGTACGCGCGCAGGAACGGGTCGAACCGTTCGCGTCCGACGGCGCGCTCCAGCATCCGCAGGAACAGTGAGCCCTTGTCGTAGGCGATCCGGGTCGCGCCCTCGTCCGGGTCCCTGCCCGAGAGGTCCTGGGCCAGCACGGTCGCGGACGCGTCCAGGCGCGGGAGCAACCGGGTGAGGTCCTGGCGGTAGAGCTGCAGGAGCATCGTCGCGTACTCGGCGCCGTACACCTCCTCGACGATGCGGGTCTCCAGGTACGTCGTGAAGCCCTCGTTGAGCCACACGTCGCTCCAGGTGGAGTTGGTGACCAGGTTGCCCGACCACGAGTGCGCGAGCTCGTGGGCGACGAGCGACATCAGCGAGCGGTCGCCGGCCAGCAGCGTCGGCGTCACGAACGTGATCCGCGGGTTCTCCATGCCCCCGTAGGGGAAGCTCGGCGGCGTGACGAGGAGGTCGTAGCGGTCCCAGCGGTACGGACCGTAGAGCCTCTCGACCGCGGCCATCATGTCCTCGGTCTCGGCGAACTCGTACGCCGCCGCCTCGAGGACCGTGGGCTCGGCGTAGACGCCGCTGCGGTCGCCGAGGGGGCGGAACTCGAGGTCTCCGACGGCGAGCGCCATCAGGTACGACGGGACGCGCTGGGGCATCGAGAACCGGTAGACGCCGTCGCTGGTGCGTTGGGTCGGGTTCGACGCGCTCATCAGGGCGAGCAGGTCGGCCGGCACCCGCACGGTCGCGTCGTAGCTGAACCTGACCGACGGAGTGTCCTGCAACGGGACCCAGGAGCGGGCGAGGATCGCCTGGGACTGGGTGAAGAGGAACTGCTTGCCCGAGCTCGTCTGCGCCGGGCCCAGCCACTGCAGCGCCCTCGCGGCCGCGTGCGTGCGGTAGCGCACGACGACCGAGTCGGCGCCGCCGACCGCCACGGCGAGCCGGCTGCCGAAGACGGGGTCGTGGGGACCGAGGTGGAACGCCGCGGGCGTGCCGTCGCCCAGCGTCACCTCGCTGATCTCGAGCTGCCACGTGTCGAGCACCAGCTCGGTCGCACCCTCGGTGTGCCGCTCGAGGTCGATGCGGACCGAGCCACCGAGGCAGCGCTCGTCGAAGTCCACCTCGAGGTCGAGCGCGAGGTGGCGGACCGCGATCCGGCCGGGCTCGGCGTGCGAGTGCGGGTCGTCGGCGAAGGAAGGGGCGTCCACGACGTACCTCAGCGGACGAGCACGTCGAGCAGCCGCTCGAGCTCGCGGGCGGGATCATCGGTCAGGCCACCGTGGACCGGTCCGGGCTGGACGACCGTCGAGCGCGGCGCCTTGAGGAACCCGAAGCGGGTGCCCAGGTCACCGGCCGCCGCGTCGCCGAGAGCGGCGTCACCCCGGCAGACACCCTCGACGAACGCGAGCGCGTGCCGGACGGCGTCCAGGTCGATGCCGGGAGCAAGGCCGCGGAGGCGCGCGTCGTCGACGTGGCAGGCCGCAGCGAGGAACTCCGCCTGCTGGCAGTAGACGACCACCCCGACGTTCACGAACTCCTCGCGGTCCACGCGGGGGACGCAGCGCAGGACGACGTACTGGTAGGGGCTCATGCAGCACCCCGTCTCGGGAGCCAGCTGCGCGAGCCGTCGAGCCGCGCGCGCAGGAAGGCGACGTACGCCGCCCGCAGCTCGGCCGGTGGCACCGGTCCGGCCAGCCACTCGTCGGGGACCAGGCCGGTCACCTCGTCGAGGACGTCGTCGGTGACCAGCGCCGCGAGCTCGTCGGAGATCCCCGCAACGGAGTCCACGTGTGCGCGGAGCACGTGGTCGTCGGCGGACCACGGCTGCTCGGCGAAGCGGGCCGGGTCGGTGAGGCCGCCGCTCCACGCGTGGTGGAAGTAGAGCGAGGCGCCGTGGTCGATCGCCCAGAGATCGCCGTGCCAGACCAGCAGGTTCGGGTTGCGCCAGCTCCGGTCGACGTTCGCGACGTACGCGTCGAGCCAGAGGATCCTCGCGGCCACGTCAGCGGCGACCGGTACGCCGCCGTCGAACCCGAACGACCCGGGCAGGAAGTCGACGCCGAGGTTGAGCCCGAGGCTGGCATTGAGGAGGTCCTGGACCTCCTCGTCGGCCTCGTAGCGGGCGATGCCCTCGCTCAGCTCGATCGCCACCAGCTCGGGCGTGCGGATGCCCAGCCGGCGTGCCAGCTCGCCGACGATCACCTCCGCGACCAGCACGCCGAGCCCCTGACCGGCGCCACGGAACTTGCAGACGTACGTGCCGAGGTCGTCGGCCTCCACGATGCCAGGCAGCGAGCCGCCCTCGCGCAGCGGCGCGACGTACCGGGTGGCCGTGACGGTGGTCAGCGCGGTCACGAAGCGGAGCCAGGTCGTGCGGGCTCGAGCCGGGCACGCTGCTCGGCGACGTCGTAGTCCGGGGCGGGCCAGTCGACGTCGAGCGCGCGGAGCGTCTCGACCAGGAGCTGCGCGATCGCCCAGTTGCGGTACCACTTCCGGTCGCTCGGCACGACGTACCACGGCGCCGCGGCGACGTTGCAGCGCTCCAGCGCGGTCGCGTACGCCGCCTGGTAGTCGTCCCAGCGCGCACGCTCGTCGACGTCGCCGGGCTTGAACTTCCACTGCTTGGTCGAGTCGTCGAGCCGTGCGACCAGGCGCTCGCGCTGCTTGTCCGAGGAGATGTGCAGCATGCACTTGACCAGCGTGGTGCCGGTGTCCGCGAGCCGCTGCTCGAAGGCGTTGATGGCGGTGTAGCGGCGCTCGATCTCCTCCGGCGCGGCCAGCTCGTGGACCTTGACGACGAGCACGTCCTCGTAGTGCGACCGGTCGAAGATCCCGATCTCGCCCGCGGCCGGCAGCGCGTTCTCGACCCGCCACAGGAAGTCGTGCGCGAGCTCCTCGTCGGTCGGCTTCTTGAACGACTTCAGGGCGATGCCCGACGGGTCGAGCATCCCCACCGTGTGACTGAGCACGCCGCCCTTGCCCGAGGTGTCCATGCCCTGGAGCACCAGCAGGACACGCTGACGGGACCCGGTGTAGCCCTCGGCGAACAGCTTCTCCTGGAGATCGGCGAGCTCGGCGCCCAGCTCCTGCAGAGCCTTCTTGCCCGCCGACTTGCCGCGGTCGAACCCCGGCGTCGCGCGCGGGTCGAGTGCGGCGAGGTCCACCGGTCCCGCCGGCAGCTGCAGCAGGTGGCTGATCCGAGGCTCGTCACGTCGGTCGCTGCGCTTGCTCATGGCCCGACTCTAGGGTGTCCACCATGGACCTGCCCGTCATGCCGCCCGTCCAGCCGATGCTCGCGAAGTCGGTGAAGGGCATCCCCGATCCGGGGAAGTTCGACGGCGGGCTCAGCTTCGAGCCGAAGTGGGACGGGTTCCGGGCCATCGTGTTCCGCGACGGCGACGACGTCGAGATCACCTCGCGCAACACCAAGCCGCTGACCCGCTATTTCCCCGAGGTCGTCGCCGCGATCAGGGAGCAGCTGCCGGAGCGCTGCGTCCTCGACGGCGAGCTGTTCGTCGCGCTGGACACGTCGGGTCGACCTCGGCTGGAGTTCGAGACATTGCAGGAGCGCATCCATCCCGCCGCGTCGCGGATCAACCTGCTCGCCGAGCAGACCCCCGCCAGCTTCGTCGCCTTCGACGCGCTCGCCCTCGGTGACGACGACCTGACCACGCTGCCCTTCGCCGCGCGGCGGGCGCGACTCGAGGAAGGGCTGACCGACCTGCCGGCGCTGGACGAGCTCACCGGCCGGGTGCACCTGACGCGGACGACCACCGACCCGGCCGTCGCCGAGGAGTGGTTCCACCAGTTCGAGGGCGCGGGGCTCGACGGCGTGGTGGCCAAGCCGCTCGGTGCGCCGTACCAGCAGAACGCGCGCACGATGCTGAAGATCAAGCACGCGCGCACCGCCGACGTGGTGCTCGCCGGATACCGGCTGCACAAGACGTCGACGCCCGAGCGCCCGCTGCTCGGGTCGATGCTGCTGGGCCTGTACGACGGCGGCAAGCTCCAGCACGTCGGCGTCGCGGCGTCGTTCACCGAGGCCAGACGCGCCGAGCTGATGGACGAGCTGCGGCCGCTGGAGACCGACATCGAGAACCACCCCTGGGGCGAGTGGCAGGAATGGGCCGTCGCGAACCCGGACCGGGTCCCCGGCACCCAGAGCCGCTGGAGCGCCGGCAAGGACCTCTCCTTCACGCCGTTGCGGCCCGAGCGCGTGCTCGAGGTCGGCTACGAGCACATGGAGGGCCGGCGGTTCCGGCACACCGCGCAGTTCAAGCGCTGGCGGCCCGACCGCGACCCCGAGTCGTGCGGCTACGAGCAGCTCGAGGAGCCGGTGAGCTACGACCTCACTAGAGTGTTGGACGTGGAGCCGGACGGGCGTTCACAGGCGCGAGACGGGCAGGAGGCCTGATGGCCGAGTACGACGTGGTCCTGCTGGTCGAGCAGGCGCTGACCGCGCAGGACGCACAACAGGTCCGGGGGCTGCACGAGGAGATCGACGAGCCGGTGACCTATCACCTGCTGGTGCCGGTCGAGGACAGCGCGACCCAGATCGAGAGCGGCATGGGCGCGCTGGCCGGCGGGGAGGTGCTCGCGACCCCGACGATGTTCATGGATCCCGACGACATCGAGGAGATCCGGCACGAGGTCCTCGACGAGGCACGGGCGGCGGTCCGCGACTCGGTGGCGAACCTCGAGGCGGCTGGCGGCAAGGCGGTCGGTGACGTGGTCAGCGTCGACCCGATCCAGGCGCTGGCGAAGAAGGTCGCCGACGTCGACGCCCGCGAGGCGATCATCCTCACTCGCCCGCACGTGGTCAGCGAGTTCTTCCACCTCGACTGGACCTCGCGGGCCCGCCGCAAGCTCGGCGTACCGGTGCTGCACCTGCTCGAGCACGAGACCTTCGACGAGCAGGCCGGCGAGGGCGAGGGCATCAGCGGGTTCTGACCTACGTCGTTTCTGCCCGCTCGGCGCTCCCTGGCGCAGCTTTTCTGCCCGCTCGGCGCTCCCTGGCGCAGCTTTTCTGCCCGCTCGGCGTCTCCCGCGCGCCTTCAGGCGCGGAGCGCCGGGCTCTCGCTCAGTGGCTGGATCCGCTCGCCGAGTGACTCGGCGAGCTTCTTGTGCGCGTGGCCGACGACGAGGATGCGGGTGCTCCCGCTGTCACCGGTGACCGAGATCGTCAGGAGCAACGTCTCCCGGACGAAGAGCAGCACCAGCAACCCGACCGGGAGGCTCAGGATCGCCAGCAGCACGGCATACCGCGGATGGTGCCGGTAGGACACGGTCCAGGTGCCGGGCAGGTCCATGCGCACCTGCACGCCGCGCAGGTCGGCCAGCGCTCCGGCCACTACGGCCCGCACCTCGTCCGCGGATCTGGCGGTGGTGGTCTCGTCCGCGACGTCGACGACGGGGTTCGCCCAGGAGACAGCCACCGCCAGTGCGACCACGGCGAGGACGACCACGATCACGCAGAGCGTGACGATGTCGGAGAGACCGATCATCCACCGACGGTAGCGTCCGCTGACTCGACGTGTCCCCTGTTCGCGTCCGGTCGCAGCTGCCGGCTACTCCCCCGTCGGGCCTCCCGCCAGCTCGACCGCGATGTCGAGGTGGCCGACGTGCCGGGCGTACTCCTGGAGCACGTGGAAGCAGATCCACGACAGCGGCGCCGTGGGGCCCGGGTAGTCCGCAGGTGGCTGGCTCGTCTCGTCGAGGCGGTGAGAGGCAAGGATCTCGTCGGTGACGGCGCCCCCTTCGCGCAGCAGCCCGGCGACGTCCTCGGCCTGCAGGTCGTCGGCGGCGTACCAGGTGTCGTCCCGCCGGTCGCCCCACGGCTCCTCGACCTGCTCGCCGAGGAAGTTCCAGCGGAACCAGCGGCGCTCCATGTAGGCCAGGTGCTGCAGCAGCTCGAGCGGCGTCCAGCCGGTCGGGAGCCGCGAGGACCGTTGCTCGGAGACCGGCAGCGCCGACACCTTCGCGATCGCGGCCTCGCGGTAGTAGCGCAGGTACCCGGCGAACAGCTCGGCCGGGTCGGCCGTCTCCGGCGGCGGCTCCTCGTGGTTCATCCGTCCTCCTCGGTGTCGATGCCGTCCAGGTAGACCCAGCGCCCTGCCCGCCGGGTGAACCGGCTGCGCTCGTGCTGCTCGCCGCCGGCGTGCACAGCACGGAACTCCACGATCCCGTGGTCGTCGCCCGGCCCGCCGTCGACCACGTCGAGGACCTCGAGACCGCGCCAGTCCACCTGCGGGAGCGCTGCGAGGTCGTCCGGCCGGGTCGAGGGGTGCCAGCTGCGGAAGACGTGGTCGACGTCGCCGAGCGCGAACGCCGAGTAGCGCGAGCGCATCAGCTCCTCCGCGGTGTCGGCCGCCCGTTCGTTGCGGACGATCGGGCCGCAGCAGGCGTCGAACGACTCACCAGATCCGCACGGGCACCGCCTGGTCACGACTCGACCCTGTTGCCGTCCTCGTCCCAGTGCGCCGCCACCTTCTTCGAGGGCTGCACGCGCGGCGGCTCTCCCGGCATCTTGGGGTAGTCCGGCGGGTAGTTCATCTCGACGGCTCCCTGCTCCTCGAACAGCGCGAGCAGCGGCTCGATCGAGCACGCACGGTCGTCGATCGTCGCCCACGGGTCGCCGTCGGCGAGGCGGTCGGGCACGGTGAACAGGTTGTGCTCGCGGGGGTCCGTGACCCCGGCGAGCTCCTCCCAGGTCATCGGCGTGGAGACGGGTGCGCCCGGCTGCGGCCGCAGGGAGTACGCCGAGGCGATCGTCCGGTCCCGGCAGTTCTGGTTGAAGTCGACGAAGATCCGCTCGCCGCGCTCCTCCTTCCACCACGCCGTCGTGACGCCGGGGTCGCGCCGCTCGAGCTCTCTGCCGAAGCCGATCGCGGCGTGCCGGACGTCACCGAAGTCCCAGCGCGGCTCGATGCGCACGTAGATGTGGACACCGCGGTTGCCCGACGTCTTGGGGAACCCGACGAGCCCGAGCTCCTCGAGCAGCTCGCGGGCGAGCCCCGCGACACGGACCGCGTCGGCGAAACCGGTGCCGGGCTGCGGGTCGAGGTCGATGCGCAGCTCGTCGGGACGATCGACGTCGGTGCGGCGTACCGGCCAGGGGTGGAAGGTCAGGGTGCCCATGTGCGCGCACCACACCGGCACCGCGATCTCGGTCGGGCAGATCTCGTCGGCGGTGCGTCCCGACGGGAACGTGACCTCCACCGACTCCAGGTAGTCGGGCGCACCCTTGGGCACCCGCTTCTGGTAGAACGCATCCGCCTTCTCACCGGGCCGGCCGGTGGCCAGCTTGATCCCGGGCAGCACGCCGGCCGGCCAGCGCTCGAGCGCGGTCGGGCGGTCACCGAGCGCACGCATCAGTCCGTCGCCGACGGCGGCGAAGTACTCGGCCACCATCAGCTTGGTGACCTCCGGCGTGCGGTCCGTGGCCGGGTAGATCACCCGGTCCGGGCTCGACACGCGAACGGCCCGGTCACCGGCGACGACCTCGGCAGCAGCTGGCTTGGCCATGCCGACCAACCTAGGACACAGCGGTGCGCCCGCACGTCATTGTTTTGTCATCAACGTCACTGGGGTCCGCCGCACGTGCCGACTACGGTTGCCGGCATGGGATACACCGTGGAGAAGTCGGACGCCGAGTGGCGCGAGCAGCTCAGCCGCGAGGAGTACGCCGTGCTCCGCAAGGCCGGCACCGAGCGCGCGTTCACCGGGGAGTACACCGACACCAAGACCACCGGGGTCTACCGGTGCCGGGCGTGCAACGCCGAGCTGTTCCGCTCCGACACGAAGTTCGACTCCCACTGCGGCTGGCCGTCGTTCTTCGCACCGCTCGCCGAGGACCGCGTGGAGTACATCGAGGACCGCTCGTTCGGCAGCGTCCGGACCGAGGTCCGGTGCGCCAACTGCGGCTCGCACCTGGGCCACGTGTTCGAGGGCGAGGGGTACGGCACGCCGACCGACCAGCGCTACTGCATCAACTCGGTCAGCCTGACGCTGGAGCCCGACCAGGGCTGAGGCCTGGTTGACCTGCGTTACGGTCAGCCATGCGCCGGACCCTGCTCGCGGCCGTGGCGCTCCTCCTGCTCCTCGGTGGCTGCGGGAAGAGCGAGGCGCCGCGGAGCCCGAAGCCGAAGACCGAGGTCGCGAGAGTGGCCGTCGGCACCAGCCCGGTCGGGATCGCCGCGACGGCGTCCGGCGACCTCTGGGTGGTGGTCGCCGACGGCGACCTGCTCGTCCGGCTCCGGCCCGGGGACAGCAAGCCGACCGCGCAGGTGCCGGTTCCGGGTACGCCGCTGCGGGTGACCGCCGCTGAGGGCGGTGCCGCGCTCTGGGTCACGGCCTTCCGGGCGGGTGCCGTCGTGCGTGTCGACACCGGCACGATGAAGGTGACCGACCGGATCGCCGTCGGCGCCGGCGCCGAAGGGGTGGCCGAGGCGTTCGGCAGCATCTGGGTGGTCGCCCAGGACGACGGCCTGCTCGTCCAGGTCGACCCGGCGACCCGCAAGGTGGTCCACCAGGTCGACGTCGCTCCCGGCGTACGCCTCGTCGTGCCCGGACCGGACGCCCTGTGGCTCGACGACCACGTGGCCGGCGCCGTCGTCCGGGTCGACCCGAAGACCTTCGCGGTGGTGCGCAGCGACCACGTCTGCGACGGTCCCGAGGACGTCGTCGCGGGCTCCGACACGATCTGGGCGACCTGCAGCGTCAGCCAGGAGCTGGTGGCACTCAGTGCGACGGACCTGCAGGTGACCAAGCGGATCCCGCTCCGCGGCACGCCCGATGCGATCACGGCTGCGCCGGACGGATCGCTCCTCGTCGTGCTCCAGGACGGTCCGACGCTGGTCCGGTTGGACGGGTCGTCCGGCAAGGAGCTCTCCCGCACGCGACTCGCCGGCTACAAGCAGCTCTACGACCGGAGCAACCTCGACCTCGTCGTGACCGGGAAGGACGCCTGGATCACGTCGTTCGTGGGCGGCAGCGTCTTCCGCACGCCCTGGCAGACCTGATCAGGGCAGCGCGTGGATCAGGTCGGTCGCGGTCACCCTGCGGCCGGTGTAGAACGGGGTCTCCTCGCGCACGTGCATCCGGGTCTCGGACCCGCGGAGGTGGCGCATGAGGTCGACGATCCGGTGCAGCTCGTCGGCCTCGAAGGCGAGCATCCACTCGTAGTCGCCGAGCGCGAACGAGGACACCGTGTTGGCCCGGACGTCGGGGTACTCGCGGGCCATCTTGCCGTGCTCGGCGAGGAGGCGACGTCGCTCGGACTCGTCGAGCAGGTACCACTCGTAGGAGCGCACGAACGGGTAGACGCAGACGTAGCTGCGGGTCTCCTCCTCGGCGAGGAACGCCGGGACGTGGCTCTTGTTGAACTCCGCCGGCCGGTGCAGGGCCATCTGCGACCAGACCGGCTCGAGCCGGCGACCGAAGGCCGTGTGCCGGAACCGGTGGTAGGCGTCCTGGAGCTCGTCGGAGGTCTCCGCATGGACCCAGATCATCAGGTCGGCATCCGCCCGCAGGCCGGCGACGTCGTACAGGCCGCGCACGACCACGCCGGCGGTCCCGAGGTTGCCGAAGAGGGCCTCGATCTCGCCCGCCTCGAGCTCACGGTCGGCGTCGACGAGCGGGTCGCGCAGCTTGAAGACCGACCACATCGTGTAGCGGATGGTCGCGTTGATCTCGCGGGCCTGCTTCGCGCTGGTGCTCATGCCGCCATTGTCTCGCGGGCGCTCAGCGCGTGGACGCGGGGGCAGGCAGCACCCGGAGCACCTCGACGGCCGCCCGGTGGCCGGATGCGATGCAGGCCGGGATGCCTATCCCGTCGTACGCCGCCCCGCAGACCGAGATACCCGGGAGGCGGTGCACCTCCTCGCGGATCGTGGCGACGCGGTCGAGGTGCCCGACGGCGTACTGGGGCAGCCCGCCGCCCCAGCGCTGGACTCCGGCGTCGACCGGGCGGACCGACAGCCCGATGGCGTCGGCGAGGTCGTTCAGCACCACGTCGACCAGCTCCTCGTCGGTCTTCTGCAGCTGGTGCTCCTCGCGGTGCCTTCCCAGCGAGCAGCGCATCACCAGCAGATCGCCACCGGCCTCCCGGACCCAGCCCCACTTGGCGAAGGAGTAGGTGGCCGCCTTGACGGCACGACGGTCGACCGGAGGCACCAGGAACCCGGAGCCGGTGACCTCGGGCAGGTCACGGGCCCGGAAGGCCAGGGTCGTGATCGCGACCGACGCGTACTCGATCCGTGCGAGCTCCAGGGCCGCTGCGGGCGCGGCGTCGCTCAGCAGCCGTGCCGCGGGCGCCGCGGGGGACGGCCAGGATGACGGCGTCAGCGTGCAGGAGCCGTGGGTCGCGCGTCGACCCGATCACCAGGGTCCAGCCGCCGCCCTGACGGCGGACCAGGTCTCGCACGGTCGCGTCTGTCTCGACCTGCACTCCCGAGGACTCGACGACCGCGCCCGGGAGCCGGCCGACCCCGCCGACGATGCCGGCGAAGACCGGCGTGTCGCTCGCCGGGCCCTTCATCGCGCGGGCGGCCGCCTTGCTCATCGAGCGGTCGCGGTCGAGGAGGGCGACCACCTGCGGCACGGCGGCGCGTGCCGAGATCTCCCGCGCGTGGCCGGCGTACACACCGCCGAGAAGCGGCTCGACGAGCCGGTCGACCACCTCCTTGCCGAAGCGCTCCTCGACCAGGCCGCCGATGCTCGCGTCGTGGCCCTCGAGGGAGGATGCGGGCAGGACGGCGTCCATCGCCGCGCGAGCCAGCCCCGCCTTGGAGATGACCCGGCTCTCGGCCAGCGCCCTGAGGTCGGTCGGTATCCCCATCAGCGTGCGTGGCATCGGCAGCATCTCGCTGCGCGTCCAGAGGTTCGCCGAGGTCGTGGCCGGGTGCACGAGGTCGTCTGCCAGGCCGGAAGCACGGGTCAGCTCGACGGCTTCCGGCCGGCGGTTGAGCATCGCCTCGGCGCCCACGTCGACGACCACGCCGGCCACCTCGCCGAGGCGCAGCTTGCCGCCGATCTGGGGAGACGACTCCAGGATCACGACCTCGACGTCGGGCCTCTCGGCCCGCACCCGGGCTGCTGCGGCTACGCCGGCGATGCCCCCGCCGACGACGGCGACCGTGGGTCGCGCCGGGCCTTCGTCCGCTGTGCCCGCCTCCGCCGGAGCTTTCTCCACCCGCCCACCATCGCAAACCGGTCCACACCCGGTGCAACCGACCCCTGGACGGCTGCGTCGAAGCACCATGAAGCCTCCGCGCCGCATCGCCCTGGTCCTGCTCACCGTCCCCCTCGTCGCCGCACTGGCCGGCTGCGGGGCGGGCGCCGCCAACGACTCCAAGTCGTCGGCGGGATCGGCCGGGTCGACCGGCGGCAGCGGCACCTCGGACTTCGCCGCCCGTGCGCCGGACACCGCCAACGACAGCGACTCCCTCTCGGCCAAACCGGCGGCCGACACGGCGATCCAGCGGTCGGTGATCGCGACCGGTGCCCTTCGGCTGTCGACCGCACGTCTCAGTGACGCCCGCCAGGACGCGATCAACCTCGCCAACGGCCTCGGGGGGCACGTCGCCGACGAGCAGTCCCAGTCCGACGCGCACGGACGCCTCGACCGGGTCGACCTGTCCCTGCGGGTGCCTGCGGGCTCCTTCGAGAAGGCCCTGGACGAGCTCTCCCAGCTGGGCACGGTGCGACACCGCGATCAGTCCGTCGAGGACGTGACCACCAAGGTCATCGACACCGACGCTCGGGTGAAGGCGCAGCAGGCCAGCGTCGACAGCATCCAGAAGCTGCTGGCCCGGGCGAGCACGATCGCCGAGATCATGTCCATCGAGGGTCAGCTCGCCACCCGGCAGGCCGACCTCGACTCGCTCGTGCAGCAGCAGAAGTGGCTCGCGGACCAGACGTCCCTCTCCACGATCCAGGTGACCCTGGCGCGTCCCGCTGCCCACCACGCATCCGGCGGGCACCCGGCCGGGTTGATCGGCGGCCTGGAGGGCGGCTGGCACGCGCTCGGTCGCACGGCCGTGGTGACCGGCACCGTGATCGGCGCGGTGCTGCCGTTCGCGCTGGTGGTCGCACTCGTCGGCGTGCCGGTCTGGCTCGTGCGGCGTCGGCGGCTCGGCGTACCGGAGCCCGCGCCGGAGACCTGAGCCGGCCGGGTCGCCGGACCCGGTCAGGCCCGAGCGGACCGCTCGTGCACGTGGTCGGTCAGACGGGCGAGCTGGTCGGGATCGGTCGACGGGATGACGCCGTGGCCCAGGTTGAAGATGTGCCCAGGAGCCGCACGGCCGGCCTCGAGCACCCGGTCGGCGCGCTCGAGCATGACCTCGGTCGGGGCGAAGACCAGCGTGGGATCGAGGTTGCCCTGGACGCTGCGGCCACCGACCCGGCGTACGCCCTCGGCGAGGGGGACCCGCCAGTCGACGCCGACGACCTCCGCGCCGGCAGCACCCATGAGGTCGAGGATCTCCCCGGTGCCGACCCCGAAGTGGATCCGCGGCACGCCGCGGCGGCCGATCGCCTCCAGCACCTGGCGCGAGAACGGCAGCACGTGCTCCTCGTAGTCCGCGCGGGTCAGCGCCCCGGCCCACGAGTCGAACAGCTGGACGGCGCTGGCGCCCGCAGCGACCTGGACGTTGAGGTACGCCGCGGAGATCGCCGCGATCTTCCCGAGGAGAGCGCGCCAGACGTCGGGCGCGCCGAACATCAGCGCCTTCGTCTTGGCGTGGTCCTTCGACGGCCCGCCCTCGACGAGGTAGGACGCGACGGTGAACGGCGCGCCGGCGAAGCCGATCAGCGGGGTGGCGCCGAGCTCGGCGACGAGCAGCCGCACCGACTCGGTGATGAACGGGACGTGCTCCGGGGTGAGATCGGGGATCCGGGCGACGTCCTCGAGCGTGCGGACCGGAGAGGCGACGACCGGCCCGACGCCGGGCACGATGTCCAGGTCGACCCCGATCGCCTTGAGCGGCAGCACGATGTCGGAGAAGAAGATCGCCGCGTCCACGCCGTACCGGCGCACGGGCTGGAGGGTGATCTCGGTGACCAGCTCGGGGCGCATGCACGAGTCGAGCATCGTGACGCCCTCGCGGATCTTGAGGTACTCCGGAAGGGACCGGCCGGCCTGCCGCATGAACCACACCGGCGTGTGCGGCACCGGCTCCCCGCGGGCGGCACGCAGGAAGGCGGAGTCCGCGAGCGGACCCGAGAGCGGGCCGGGGTGCTGGTCGGTGAGGTCCGGCATGGGGCGATCTTCGCAGGTCAGGCGGCGAGTCGGGGTGTCGGGACCCCGGGATCCGCTTAACCTGAGGCCATGCCTGCACCTCGGGAACGCCACATCGAGCCGCCGCCGGCGCCGGCGGAGTTCGCGCGTGCCGTCGCCCAGCTGCGGTCGGCGAGGTTTCGGCCCGAGGTGCTCACCGAGGAGATGCCGGCGCCCCAGCGGATCGCGCCGTACGCCTCGGCACTCTCGGCCGACGTCACGTCCGACGGCGTCGACATCGGCACCGGACGCATCGTCGTGCTGCACGACCCCGCCGGCAACGACGCCTGGGACGGCACGTTCCGCTGCGTCGCCTACGCGCGCGCCGACATCGACCCCGAGGTGGCCAGCGACCCGCTCCTGGCCGAGGTCGGCTGGACCTGGCTGGTCGAGGCCCTCGAGGCCCACGGCGCGACGTACGCAGCGCCGTCCGGCACGGTGACCACCGTCTCCTCGGAGAGCTTCGGTGGGATGTCCGCCGAGCCGAGCACCGCGCAGATCGAGATCCGGGCGTCGTGGACGCCGGTCGGCGACCTCACCGCGCACGTGGAGGCGTGGGGCGAGCTGCTGTGCACGGCAGCGGGTCTGCCGCCGGTGCCCGAGGGCGTCGCGACGATGCCGAGCCGGCGAGGACAGCGCGGCACGGACTGATGGCAGCGGACGCACCGGACTCGCCGGCCGGCGACCCTGCGGAGGAGGACGCCCCGGCGGCCGAGCTCCTCGTCCTTCGCGACGGCCTGCCTGAGATCACCGACACGCCCGAGGGCCTCGAGCAGGTCGTCGCGCGAGTGGCGGCCGGCACCGGTCCGGTGGGGCTGGATGCCGAGCGTGCCTCGGGCTACCGGTACTCCGCCCGGGCCTACCTGGTGCAGCTGCGCCGTGAGGGATCCGGCTCGGCGCTGATCGACCCGATCGCGTTCGGTGACCTGACCGCGCTCAACGAGGCCATCGGTGACGCCGAGTGGATCCTGCACGCCGCCAGCCAGGACCTGCCCTGCCTGCGGGAGCTCGGGCTGCGGCCGACCGCGCTCTTCGACACCGAGCTCGCCGCCCGGCTCCTGGGCTACCCGCGGGTCGGCCTGGCCACCCTGGTGGAGACGATCGTCGGCAAGACGATGCGCAAGGAGCACTCGGCCGCCGACTGGTCGAAGCGTCCCCTGCCGCAGCCCTGGCTCGAGTACGCCGCCCTGGACGTCGAGGTGCTCCTCGAGCTCCGCGACGTCCTCGGCCGCGAGCTGGAGGAGACCGGCAAGGCCGAGTGGGCGCGTCAGGAGTTCGAGCACCTCATCGAGCACGTGCCGCCGGCGCGACTGGACCCGTGGCGGCGTACCTCTGGCATCCACAAGGCCCGCAACCGGCGGGCGCTGGCCGCCGTCCGCGAGCTGTGGGCCGAGCGCGACGAGCTGGCGGAGTCACTCGACACCACGCCCGGTCGCCTGATCCCGGACTCCGCCGTGATCGCCGCTGCCAACGCGCTCCCGACCAACGCCAAGGTGCTCCTGGAGACCCAGGGCTTCCACGGCCGTGGCGCACGCCGCTACCTCGAGACCTGGGTGGAGGCGCTCAAGCGCGCCCGCGCGCTCCCCGAGGCCGAGCTCCCGCCGATGGCGAACAGGTCCGACGGACCGCCGCAGGTCCGGTCATGGGCTGATCGCGACCCGGTCGCCGCCGCCAGGCTGAACGCGGCGCGCGCGGCCGTGTCGGCGCTGTCGGAGGAGCGCAACGTCCCGATCGAGAACCTGCTCACCCCCGACTACCTGCGCCGGGTGCTGTGGACCCCACCGAAGGTCGCGGACGACGAGCTCGAAGCGGCCGTGGCAGGCGAGCTCTCGCGCCTGGGTGCCCGCCGGTGGCAGGTGGAGCTGATGGCACCTCTGATCACCGAGGCGATCCTGCACCCCGCCGAGCCCGTCGAGGAGACGGAGCTCGTGGAGACGGAGCCCGTGGAGACCGAGGCGTCACCGGAGCCCTCGGCCGACTGATCAGCCGCCGGAAGGGCTCGGGGAGCCGCTCGTGGAGGAGCTGGGGGACGCGGGCTGGGTCGGCACCGGCGTGAGCAGCGGGGCCGAGGCCGCGTCGATGGCCTTGAGCCGGTCGACCAGCGGGTCGATCACGACGTCGTAGAACAGGCCGTCGAGCAGCTGCGCGGTGCTCGCCTCGACCGACGGCCACGTGGGCACGCGCGGGAGCGAGTGGATGCTGCGCACCGCCGCCGGGAACACCGAGGAGCTGACCGGGTTCTCGGTGGGCTGGAGGAACGCCTCGGAGTTCACCACGTCGATGTTGGTCGGTACGACGTACCCGGTGGACGCCAGGACAGCCATCGCGTCGTCGGAGACGGCGTACGCCAGGAAGTCGGCGGTCTTGTCCGGGTGCTCCGAGCTGCTGCTCAGGCAGAGGCCGTCGCTGTGGCCGCTCGTCGCGCGCACCCCGACGCGTGGCAGCGGCATCACGTCGAAGCTGAGGTCCTCCTGGGCCCGGAGCTCTGGGGTCAGGTCGCGGTAGCCCAGCATCATCGCCAGTGACCCGGTCTTGAACCGTTGCAGCGGCGAGCGTCGCTCCAGCTGCGCCTTGCTGAAGGTGATCTGCGGGTTGCGCACGACCTCGAGCAGCTTCTCCAGGGCCGAGGCGCTCGCGTCGTCGGCGAGCGTGAGCGTGGTGGGCTTCTCGAGGTCGTCGACGACGTGACCCCCTCCCGACCAGATGAACGGCGCCACCTGGTCGAGGTCAGGGGCGATGTACACGCCGCGCACCCGGCCACGTGTCGCCTGGCGCGCCGCCTCGGCGAACTGGTCCAGGTTCCACCCGGTGTCCGCCGTGATCTGGCGCTGGCCCGGTTCCGTGAGCGTCGCGAGGTTCAGCAGCGCGGTGTTGTAGTAGACGACGAGCGGCGAGGCGTCGACCGGCATGCACTGCAGGGCATTGTCGGCGCTGAAGTCCTCGAGCGCATCCCGCTGGTAGCCGTCACCGAAGTCGACGTGCCGCTCCCCCAGCAGCTCGTCGAGCGAGCGCACCGCCTTGTCCTCGACCAGGCCGGGCAGGTCGTCGAGGCTCGCCAGGAAGGCGTCCGGCGCCGTACCGTCCGCGCGCTCCTTGGTGAGAGCGTCCATCGCCTGCTGGCGGGTGTCGTAGGGACGGATGTTGACCACCGTCTCGGGGTGCTCCGCGGAGAAGTCGGCGGCGATCTTCGTGTAGGCGGTGACGACCTGTGGCGGTCCGTACACGGCGAAGGTGAGGAGCGTGGGTCCCTCGGGCGTGGACGTCGTCGGAGCGGTCACCTTCGGCTTGTCGTCCGACGAGCACGCCGCGACCACGAGCAGTGCGCCCACGACAAGGACCGAGGCAACGGCCCGGCGACTGCGGAGCACTGCGTCCTCCCTCACCGCCACGGATCCGAGGCCGCGGCACTCCTTCGCCCACGAATGGGGCACCGTCACGATAGCCGGACACGCCGCGCGCTCCGATGGCCCCCGAGTGTGAGCCTCGTCCCCCTACGGTTGGTGGGTGCTCGCCCCTCTCGCGCCCCGGCTGTCCTCCTGCGTCCTCGCCGCGGCACTGCTCCTCGCCGCCGGCTGCACGGGCTCGGACGACACACCGAGCAGGGCGGAGAGCCCTGACTCCCCTCCCGGGCAGTCGGTCACGGTGGACTCCTCTCCCACGCCCGAGGAGCCCTCGCCCACGACGTCACCCTCGGCAACCGGCGACCTGCCTCTCCTCGACCGGTTGCTGCCGACCGGGCAGGTTCCGGGGCTCAACGCCGAGTGGACGTGGCAGGACGGTGACACCGGGCAGCCGAGCACCGCGCCGTTCGGGCTCTGCGCCAAGACCGCCCCCGGCGCCGACCTGTTGAGCATCGGGGCCACCGACGTGGTGGCACGGACGTACTTTCCTCCCGACGACAGCGACGACAACGCCGCCGAGCAGATCGCCGAGTTCCCGGACACCGCGACGGCACGGCGCGCGTGGGCCGTGCTGGCCAGTTGGCACGAGCGCTGCGGCAAGACGCTCTCGGCCGACAACTCGCTCAAGCTCGGTCGGTTCGCATCCGTCCCGGTCGACGAGGGCACGGCTCGCTGGTACCTGCTGTCGTGGGCTCCGGCCGGCGAGGAGACAGGACGCTTCGAGGCGCTCGGCATGGTGCTCAACGGCACCCGGATCGCCGTGCTGACGATGGACCACAGCGGTCAGGACCACGACTACCCGCCCGGCCAGGACCCGATGATCGGGATGGTCACGGCGGCCAGCGGCTGGCTCCGCTGACCCACGACACCCGCGACCTGCCCTCCGCACTGGGTCGAGGCACCTATCGTGGACGGATGGGTGAGCGACAGCACCACCGGCCGGCGATGCCGGGCGCGTCGAGCTTCGAGGCGATCGAGGCCCCCGAGCGCGACACGGACCCAGCGGTGATCGCGGAGGCCGCCGATCGCGCCGCACTCGCCCTGGTGCGCGGGGCGCGGGACCAGGCCGACGAGGCGCTCGTCTCGCGGGTGGTCCACCTCGCCGACACCGAGGGCCTCGAGACGCTGGCGGACCTGTGGGCCGGCGCGCCGGCGGAGTCCCTGGCCGGGGTCCTCTGGCGGCTCTACGTCCTGCGCAGCTGGGTGTACGCCGACCCGCTGACCGCCGCCCGCGAGTTCGACCGCGGTCGCGCGCTCGCGCCGGTCTCCGAGGCGATCTCGGGTGTCGAGGAGCCACCCGGTCCTGCCGAGGTCCAGGCGCTCGTGGACTCGGTGCTCGGTGGCGTGGTCGTGGGTGACTTCGCCGACACGATCTTCCGGGCAGCGGCCTTCGCCCGGGTCGCTGCCGCCGGCCGGTCCCAGGCCGACCACGCAGACGGGTCGTCGTACGACTCGGACCTGGCGGCCGCCCGGCTGCTGACCCTGGCCGACCAGCTCCAGCGGGCCGGCAGGCTCGAGCTCGAGGGAAAGCTCGCCTGACCCTCCGGATCATGGCCGAGCCGTTAGACTTGCGCCGGCGCCGGACCGCGGCAGCCCCGGGTCCCAAGATCAGCCGCTTCGAGCGGCCACGCGCCGTGAGGCGCTCCCGGTCCGGCGCCACTCAGCCACCACGTGCGAACGCGGACTTCGGTACCGTCCCGGCATGGCGTTCCGTCTCCGGCTGCCGCGCCTGCGCAGGCCCGGCACAGCAGGGCTCGAGCTCGGGTACGACCCGCAGCGCAACGGCCGGCCCGACCCGGGCGAGGTCGTGTGGGCCTGGGTGCCCTTCGAGGAGGACCCGACGCAGGGCAAGGACCGGCCAGTGCTGGTGCTCACCTGCGACGGGCGCACGGTGACGGCACTGCCGCTCACCAGCAAGGACCACGACCGCGACGCAGCGCAGGAGCTGCGTGCCGGGAGGGTCTGGATGGATGTCGGCTCCGGCGACTGGGACCGACTGCGCCGGCCGAGCGAGGTCCGGCTCAACCGGCTGCTCGTCCTCGACGTCGGCGCGGTGCGTCGTGAGGGTGGGGCGCTGCCTCGGGCCACCTTCGACGCAGTGGTCGAGGCCGCCGCGCCCTACCTTCCCCAGCCTCAGAGCTGAGCCATCAGCTTGCGCAGGCGGGTGTCCGAGACGGGCATAGGGGTGCCGAGGTGCTGGGCCCAGAGCGACACCCGGTACTCCTCGATCATCCAGCGCAGCCTCTCGAGAGCCTCGCCCGGCGGTCTCCCGTCAGGCAGTGCGGCCCGGCGCTGGTCCCAGCCCTGCTGGAACTCCTGCACGCGCGCCATCAGCTCCAGGTCGCGGCCGGGCGACTCGTCGAGCCGACGGCGCCGCTCGGCGAGCGCAGCGAGGTAGCGCGGGTAGCTCCGCAGCGCGACGGAGCCCGCCTCCTCGACGAACCCCCGGTGCACGAGCCGGTCGAGGTGCTGGCGCATCTCGTTCATCGACGGCAGCACCGCCAGGTCGACCCGCCCGTGCAGCAACCGGTCCACCTCGCGCCAGTCCGCCAGCACCCGGATCACCTGGTCGAGCACTCCCCCGGCACGCTCGGGCAGCTCGCGGGCCACGCGATCTGCCAGCACGGTGAACGACTGCTGGTCCCAGACCGGACCGACCAGGTCGACCAGCTCGCCCACGGCGGCCAGGACGCAGTCGTCGGCCAGGTCCCTGACCTGGGCGTACGGCGAACCGGCAAGGGCGAGCTTCGCGGCGTTGTCGAGGCCGGCGATCAGGTCGGGCGCCGGCGTCGCGAGCACCAGCAGCCTGCGTACGCCGAGGCGGTGGTGCGCGGCCTGCTCGTCGGCGCTGGGGTGGACCCGCAGCCCGACGGTGGAGCCCTCGTCCACCAGCCCCGGGAAGCCCACGACCTCGTGTCCCGCGCGGACCTGGCGGAACGTCGGCTCGATGGTGCCGAACGACCACGCGGTCTGCCCGGAGCGCACGATGCCGGACTCCTCCGCGGCCGACGCCATCGCCGCCTCGAACGACGGGCGGAGCGGGCGCTTCAGGGCGTCGAGGTCCTTGCCCTCGGCGACCGGTGCGCCGGTGTCGTCCACGACGCGGAAGGTGGGACGCAGGTGCTCGGGCACCTTCGACCAGTCACCAGGCCTCGGGCGGCACGTGCACGCCGGTGACCGCGCGGAGGTGTCGGGCGAGGGCCTCGGTGATGCTCTCCTCGCCCGGGGGGACCGCCGCCAGGAACCCGCGCGCGAAGTTCGGCGCGGGAACGAAGCTGACCCGCAGCTGCTTGGGCAGCGACCGGATCAGCGCGACCACCAGATCCTCGCGAAGTCCGGGGACGTGCCAGCTGAACGATGCGCCGTCGAGGTGGTTGAGGGTTGCGAGCGGGACCTCGACGGTCACTCCGTCGTCGCGCTCACCCGGAGCGAACCGGTAGTCCAGCGGGAGCGCCAGCGAGCCCTCCCGCCAGGTCTCCGGGAAGTCCTGGGCCCGCACCTCGGCCGCCTGCTCGTGCAGCAGCATCGCCGGGTCGAACGTGAGCAGGTCCGGCTCGGTGCGACGCCGCTGCTTCCACCAGGAGTCGAAGTGCGCGCCGGACAAGACCTCGGCGGGAACCACCCGGTCGTAGAACTCGAAGAGCGTCTCCTCGTCGACGACCAGGTCGCGCCGCCGCGCGCGGTGCTCGAGCTCCTCTGCCTCGTCGAGAAGCTGGCGGTTGGTGGTCAGGAAGCGGTGCCGCTGGTGCCACTCGCCCTGGACGAGGGCGTGCCGGATGAAGAGCTCGCGCGCCACCACCGGGTCGATCGCGCCGTAGTTGACGGGCCGGTCGACGACCAGCGGTACGCCGTACAGGGTGACCCGCTCGGCGGCCATCACCGCCGCCCGCTTGGTCGACCAGTGCGGCTCGGACCAGGTGCGCTTGACCAGGTGCGGTGCCGCCTCCTCGGCCCACAGCGGGTCGATCGCGGCGCACTGCCGTCCCCAGAGCTTCGAGGTCTCGACGAGCTCGGCAGCCATCACGAAGTCGGGCTGGCTCTTGAAGAGCCCCGACCCGGGGAAGACGGAGAACCGCGCGCCTCGAGCGCCGAGGTAGTCGCGCCGCTCGCGGTCCCGGAGGCCGATGTGCGAGAGGAGCCCGGTCAGCAGCGAGCGGTGCACCGCGTCCTCGTCAACGCCGGTGTCCGCGGACTTCCCTGACTTCGCAACGGTCAGCCCGACCTGTCGGCAGACCGTGCGCAGCTGGGACTCGAAGTCCTGCCACTCGCGCACCCGCAAGTAGTTGAGGTGCTCCTCGCGGCACATCCGGCGGAAGGCGCTCGATCCGAGCTCGGTCTGCTTCTCCCGGAGGTGTCGCCACAGGTTGAGCCAGGCCATGAAGTCGGAGCGCTGGTCACGGAACCGTGCGTGCAGCTGGTCGGCCCTCGTCTGCTGCTCGACCGGTCGCTCCCGCGGGTCCTGGATCGACAGCGCGGCGGTGATCACCAGCACGTCCCGCAGGCAGCCCAGCCGGTCGGCGGCGAGCAGCATCCGGCCCAGCTGCGGGTCGATCGGGAGGCGGGCGAGCCGGCGGCCGATCCCGGTGAGCCTCGGGCTGCGACCCTTGCCCGCGGCCGGCCCGGTCGAGACCTTCAGCGCGCCCAGCTCCTCGAGGAGGAGCACGCCGGCGCGCACGTTGCGGGCGTCCGGCGGGTCGACGAACGGGAACCGGGCGACGTCGCCGAGCCCGAGCGACGTCATCTGCAGGATCACGCTGGCCAGCGTCGTGCGCAGGATCTCCGGCTCGGTGAACTCAGGGCGAGCCTGGTAGTCCTCCTCGGAGTAGAGGCGGACCGCGATCCCCGCCTCCACCCGTCCGCATCGTCCTGAGCGCTGGTTGGCCGATGCCTGGCTGATCGGCTCGATGGGCAGCCGCTGCACCTTCGTGCGGACCGAGTACCTGCTGATCCGGGCCACACCGGTGTCGATCACCGCGGTGATGCCCGGGACGGTGAGCGAGGTCTCGGCGACGTTCGTCGCGAGCACGACCCGTCGTCGGGCGTGCGGCTCGAAGACCCGGTGCTGCTCGGCGGCCGAGAGCCTCGAGTACAGCGGCACGATGTCGAAGCCCCGCGGACCCTCCGCCCTCCGCCCGAGCGCATCGGCGGTGTCGCGGATCTCCCGCTCTCCGGGCAGGAACACCAGGATGTCGCCCGGTGTGTCGGCACGCAGCTCGTCGACGGCAGCGAGGATCGCCTCGGTCTGGTCGCGGACGAGCACCTCCCCGTCGTCGTCGTCCTCTGGGAGCTGGACGAGCGGCCGGTAGCGCACCTCGACCGGGTAGGTGCGCCCGGAGACCTCGATGATCGGGGCCGGCGTACCGTCCGCCGCGGTGAAGTGCCGGGCGAACTTCTCCGGGTCGATCGTGGCGGAGGTGATCAGCACCTTGAGGTCGGGCCGGCGCGGGAGCAGCTGCTCGAGGTACCCGAGGATGAAGTCGATGTTGAGGCTGCGCTCGTGGGCCTCGTCGATGATGAGCGTGTCGTAGCGCTTCAGCTCCCGGTCGTGCTGCAGCTCGGCGAGCAGGATGCCGTCGGTCATCACCTTGACCCGGCTCCGCTTCGAGGTCTTGTCGGTGAACCGGACCTGGTAGCCGACGACGTCGCCGAGGTCGGTGCCGAGCTCCTCCGCGATCCGCTCGGCAACGCTGCGGGCCGCGATCCGGCGCGGCTGGGTGTGGCCGATCATCGCCCCTTCGCCGCGGCCCAGGGCAAGACAGATCTTGGGGAGCTGGGTGGTCTTTCCCGACCCCGTCTCGCCCGCGACGATCACGACCTGGTGGTCGCGGATCGCGTCGGCGATGTCCTCGCGGCGAGCCGAGACGGGGAGCTCGGCGGGGAACTGGATGCGCACAACCGCACCAGTCTCCCTGACTGCGCCAACGGGCCGCCACCGGAACCGGCGGACGAGCCCTCGGCGCCTACTGCGAGGGCGAGGCGGGAGCCGGCGAGGGCGCCGGTGCGGGCGGCTGCTGGCCGTACGGCGTGACCTGCCCGTCCGGCGGCTGCGGTCCGTCGTTCCACTGCCAACGGGGGCCGCCGTCCCTGAACCGGTGCGGACCGCGCCAGCCCGGCATGCCGGGACCACCCGGCCCCATGCCGATGCGGCCGTGGTCGTTGCCGTCGTCGGCGAGCGCGACGATCGAGGCACCGACGACGCCACCGAGCACGAGAGTGGCCAGTGCAACGGCGAGCATCGCCTGGAACGTCCAGACGCGGTCCCGCCAGCGCGGCTTCATCACCGGTGTGGGCCCGGCCGTCGCTGCGGCCGGGTCGGCTTCCCGGGCCGCTGCCGGATCGGGTGGGAGCACAGGACGCGTCTCCTCGGTCGGCGTCGCGTCGCGATCAGGGGTGCCCGAGACCTCGTCGTTGTCTGCCATGGTCCCAGCGTGCACCGGGAACCTGTCACGAGGCTGTGAACCGGCGAAGTTCGCACGGCGGATCGCTCACAGGCTTTTCACAGCGAACCCATGGCCGCGACCTCAGCCGATGCTCCACGCTGGACCCATGGCAACGGCAGCTGGGCGCGGACCCGAGATGACTCGTCCCGACGGGAGCCCCCTCCGGGTGCTCGTGGTCGACGACGAGCCCAACATCGCCGAGCTGCTGCGGATGGCCCTGCGCTACGAGGGCTGGGACGTCGAGGTGGCGCTCACCGGCAGCCAGGCCGTCAGCACCGCTCGCAAGCAGGGCCCCGACGCGGTCGTCCTGGACATGATGCTGCCCGACTTCGACGGCATGGAGGTGCTCCGCCGGCTGCGCACCGAGCAGCCCGACGTACCGGTCCTGTTCCTCACCGCACGTGACGCCGTCGAGGACCGGGTCGCCGGCCTGACCGCGGGCGGCGACGACTACGTGACCAAGCCGTTCTCCCTGGAGGAGGTGGTCGCCCGGCTGCGCGCCCTGATGCGCCGCGCGGGTGCCCAGCAGACCGCCGAGCACTCGGTGCTCGCCGTCGGCGACCTGATGCTCGACGAGGACAGCCACGAGGTGTCCCGTGCCGGTACGCCGGTCAGCCTCACCGCCACCGAGTTCGAGCTGCTGCGCTACCTGATGCGCAACCCGAAGCGGGTGCTCTCCAAGGCACAGATCCTCGACCGGGTGTGTGGAACTACGACTTCGGCGGCCAGGCCAACGTGGTCGAGCTGTACATCTCCTACCTGCGCAAGAAGATCGACGCCGGTCGTGAGCCGATGATCCACACGATGCGTGGTGCCGGTTACGTCCTGAAGCCGGTCGAAGCGATGGCTCCGTGAAGCTGTCCCTGGACCGGCTCGACCGGCTCGTCCCGCGCACCCTCACCGCCCGGCTGGTGGTCACGGTCGTGGCACTCGTGGCACTGGTCGGCCTCCTGGTCGCGGCGAGCGCGACCATCGCGATGCGCAGCTACCTCTACGACCGGCTGGACAGCCAGGTCGGCGAGGCCGTCAGTGGGCCTCGGCTGGGATTCCCGCCGGATGGTGACGGTCCCGGCACGTCCGGGGCCTTCATCCGCCCCGGTGCCCTGACCGTCACCATCGCAGCCGGGTCCAACACGGCCCAGGCGGGCGTCACCAGCGACGAGGGTGAAGGCGAGGCACTCACGGTCGGGATCGTCCGGCACCTCATCTCCCTCACCGCGGACGGCAAGCCGCACACGACCACCGTGTACGGCCACAAGTACCGCGTCGCGTCCCGCACCGACACCGACGGGCTGCGCATCGTCGGCCTGCCGACCGCGGACATCGACTCGACCATCAACAGCATGCTGCGCTGGTTCGCCCTGCTGACCCTCCTCGGGGTGGGCGTCGCCGGGGTCGGCGGCACCTGGCTGGTCCGCCGGCAGATGCGGCCGCTGTACGCCGTCGCCGAGACCGCCCGTGAGGTCTCCACCCAGGACCTCTCCACCGGTGACACCGCCATCGAGACCCGGGTCCCCGACCGCCTCACCGACGAGCAGTCGGAGGTGGGTCAGGTCGGCTCGGCGC
The DNA here is from genome assembly GCF_054059435.1 of Marmoricola sp. URHA0025 HA25. Lineage (NCBI taxonomy): Bacteria > Bacillati > Actinomycetota > Actinomycetes > Propionibacteriales > Nocardioidaceae > Marmoricola > Marmoricola sp. URHA0025 HA25. The sequence goes on along the minus strand of NZ_JBSSCD010000001.1, from coordinate 1,836,657 downwards.
TGAACACGCTCCTGGACCACATCGACGACGCTCTCGCCGCTCGACACAAGAGCGAGCAGCAGGTGCGCCAGTTCGTCGCCGACGCGTCGCACGAGCTGCGAACGCCACTCGCCACGATCCACGGCTACGCCGAGCTGTCCCGGCGTACTCCGGACGACACGAAGGCGCTGCTGCTGGCGTTGAACAAGGTCGAGACCGAGGCCGACCGGATGGGCGACCTCGTCGCCGACCTGCTGCTGCTCGCCCGGCTCGACTCCGGGCGTCCGCTCGCGCGGGAGGACGTCGACGTGACCCGGCTGCTCCTCGAGGCCGTCGCCGACGCCCGCGTCGTCGCGCCGGACCACAAGTGGCAGCTCGCCCTGCCCGACGAGCCGGTCACCGTCGTCGGCGACGACGCACGCCTGCACCAGGTGATCACGAACCTGCTCAGCAACGCGCGCAGCCACACCCCGGCCGGTACGACGGTCACGGTGGCGGCCTCGACGCAGGCCGACGAGGTCCGGATCGACGTCCACGACGACGGCCCCGGCCTGCCCCCGGACCTGGTCGACGAGGCCTTCGACCGGTTCACCCGCGGCGACTCCAGCCGCACCCGCGCATCCGGTGGCGCCGGCCTGGGGCTCTCCCTGGTCAGCGCGATCACCGAGGCGCACAGCGGATCGGCGGCGGTCTCGTCGCGGCCGGGTGACACCACCTTCACGGTCACGCTGCCGCGCGGCTGACGGCTGGCAATTCACTACTTGCGTAGTGAATTGGCCGCTCCCCGTACGCGATTTCGTTCGGGAAGCCCTGGTTTCACTACTTCCGTAGTGAATTTCCTCGCGCTCACAGAGCCCCCACAGACCGACCACAACGCCCGCGCAGCGGAGCCCGAAATGGTCGGGGCATGGACCTGACACAGACCTCGACACCGCGCCCACTGGCCTTCCTGACCTCGCCCTTCGACCTCCGGCGCCGCCGCAGTCCCGTCGACCGGACAACGCGGCCGGCCAGGCCGGCCGCGCAGCCGACGTGGACCCGGCCGGCTCTCGTCGCACTCCTGGTCGCGACCGGATTCCTCTACCTGTGGGGGCTCGGCGAGTCCGGCTGGGGGAACTCCTTCTACTCCGCGGCCGTCCAGGCCGGGTCGGAGTCCTGGAAGGCGTTCTTCTTCGGCAGCTCCGACGCAGCCAACTCGATCACGGTCGACAAGACACCGCTCGCGCTGTGGCCGATGGAGCTCTCGGTGCGGATCTTCGGCCTGTCCAGCTGGAGCATCCTGGTGCCGCAGGCGCTGGAGGGCGTCGCGACGGTCTACCTGCTCTTCCGCATCGTCCGGCGCAGCACGGGGTCCGACGCGGCCGGCCTGCTGGCCGGCATCGCGATGGCGCTGACCCCGGTCGCCGTGCTGATGTTCCGGTTCAACAACCCCGACGCGATGCTGGTCCTGCTGCTGGTCGCCGCCAGCGGCGCCACGCTACGCGCGGTCGAGGACTCCGAGCTCGACACCGGCCGTCCCCTGCGCTGGCTGCTGCTCGCCGGCGCCTTCGTCGGCCTGGCGTTCCTCGCCAAGATGCTGCAGGCGTTCCTGGTGCTCCCCGCGCTCGGGCTCGCCTACCTGCTCTTCGCCCGCACCTCCTTCGGCAAGCGGGTCCTGCACCTGGTCGCCGACTTCGGCGCCATGGTCGTCGCCGGCGGCTGGTGGGTCACGATCGTCGCTCTCTGGCCGGCCGGCAGCCGCCCCTACATCGGCGGCTCGCAGGCCAACTCGATCCTCGAGCTCACCCTGGGCTACAACGGCTTCGGCCGGCTCACCGGCAACGAGACCGGATCGGTGGGCGGAACCGGCCAAGGCGGAAGCATGTGGGGCGCCACCGGCATCGGCCGGATGTTCAACGCGGAGATCGGCGGCCAGATCGCCTGGCTGGTCCCGGCGGCGCTCGTGCTGGGTGCGTCGGCGCTGTGGTTCGGCCGCTCCGACCGCCGGATCCGGGCCGCGCTCGTGCTGTGGGGGGCCATGCTGCTCGTCACCGGGCTCACCTTCAGCTTCATGGCCGGCATCTTCCACGCCTACTACACCGTGGCGCTCGCGCCGCCGGTCGCGGCGCTGGTCGGCCTCGGCGCTCTCGTACTCTGGCGCGAGCGCGACCACGTCGCAGCTCGTGCCATCCTCGCGGCGACGACGCTCGGGACCGCGATCTGGTCCTTCGTCCTGCTCGACCGGTCAGCGGACTTCGCGCCGTGGCTCCGGTACGCCGTGATCCTCGGCGGCGTCGCCGGCGCTCTCCTGCTCGCCGGTGTCCGGCTGCTCCCCGCGCGATTCGCGGCACTCGTCGCAGCACTCGCCGTGGTGACCACGCTGGCGGGTCCGGCGGCGTACGCCGCGCAGACGGCCGCCACCCCGCACACCGGTTCGATCCCGACCGCGGGACCGACCGTCGCCGGCGCCCTGGGCGGACCCGGCGGGATGGGGCGGATGGGCGGGCCGCCGACGACGATGGCCGGTGGGACGACCGGCACCTTCCAGGGCCCGCCGCATGGCGCGGCGCCCGGCAACGGCGGCAACGCAGGCGGGCTCCTCAACGGCAGCACCCCGACCACCGAGCTGACCGCACTGCTGAAGACCGATGCCGACTCCTACACCTGGGTGGCCGCGGCTGTCGGGTCGAACACGGCATCGGGGTACCAGCTCGCGACCGGTGACCCGGTGATGGCGATCGGCGGGTTCAACGGCTCCGACCCGAGCCCGACGCTCGCCGAGTTCGAAGCCGACGTCGCTGCCGGCAGGATCCACTACTTCGTCGCAGGCGGTGGCTTCGGAGGCCCTCGTGGGTCCGGCAGCAACAGCAGCTCGGCGATCGCGTCCTGGGTCGCGGCGAACTTCACCGCGACGACCGTCGGCGGCGTGACGCTCTACGACGTCTCGGGCGGTGCGGCATGACCACGGCCGAGGCGTCGCGGCCCGAGCCGGCGGCGACCGCGGTGTCGGTCTCCGCTCCCGTGCTCGACGTCGTCATCCCGGTGCACAACGAGGAGAAGCAGCTGGCCGCCTCGGTACGCCGGGTGCTCACCGCGCTCGAGGCCCTTCCCTGGACCTTCCGGATCACCATCGCCGACAACGCCTCGACCGACGGCACCGACGTGGTCGCGCGGCGGCTCAGCCACGAGCACCCGGAGGTCAGGGTCGAGCACCTCGCGGAGAAGGGCCGAGGCCGTGCGCTCAAGCAGGCGTGGGGGCGGTCGGACAGCGACGTGCTGGTCTACATGGACGTCGACCTGTCCACCGATCTCGGTGCGCTGCTCCCGCTGGTGGCGCCGCTGATCAGCGGGCACTCCGACCTCGCGATCGGCTCCCGGCTGGCCGGCTCGTCGCGGGTCGACCGCGGGCTCAAGCGGGAGGTCATCTCGCGGAGCTACAACCTGATCCTGCGCCGCGCGCTGCGGGTCGGGTTCAGCGACGCCCAGTGCGGCTTCAAGGCGATCCGTCGCGACGCCGCCCGGGAGCTCCTGCCGCTGGTGCACGACCAGGAGTGGTTCTTCGACACCGAGCTGCTCACCGTCGCCGAGCGCGCAGGGCTCCGGATCCACGAGGTGCCCGTCGACTGGGTGGACGACCCCGACAGCCGGGTGGACATCGTGCGCACGGCGCGCGACGACCTGCGCGGCGTCGTACGGCTCGCGACGAGCCTGGCGCGTGGGCGGCTGCCGCTGCGCGAGGTCGGCGAGCGGCTGGGCCGGGTCTCGGCGGAGGCCGGCACCGGCAGGCTCGGGCTCCAGGTCGCGATGTTCGTGGTCATCGGCGTGCTGTCGACCCTCGCCTACGCCGGCCTCTACCTGGTGCTGCGGCAGACCTCCGGAGCACTTCAGGCGAACCTGCTGGCGCTCCTGGTGACCGCGATCGGCAACACTGCGGCCAACCGCCGGTTCAGCTTCGGCGTCCGCGGCCGCGAGGGCCGGCTCCGGCACCAGGCGCAGGGGCTCGCGATCTTCGCGCTCGGCCTCGGCTTCACCAGCCTCGTCCTGTGGCTGATGCCGCCCACGCACCCGACACTCGAGGTCGTCGTCCTGACGGTCGCGAACCTGCTGGTGACGGCGTTGCGGTTCACCGCCATGAAGCTCTGGATCTTCGTACGTCCGAGCCGCGACGAGCTTGAGCGAGCCTCCGGGTGAGCCCGCGAACCCGGAAGGGCGGGTCGAAACCGGGCCGCTCAGCCGATGACGACGGCCGGCAGCGCACGCGCGAGCCGGTCGAGCAGGTCCTGGCGGGACAGGCCGTGCGGGTCCTCGACCCAGGCGACGACGACATCTTCGACCATCGCCGCCCAGCCGTCGGCGAGCAGCCGCGTCGCGGGGTTGTCGACCACGCCGATCGCGGCCAGCTCGGCCGGCCCGGCGATGTCGAAGATCCGGTCCGTGAGGACGCGCCGTGCCTCCTGGTAGATGGCCCGGAGCTCCTCGTTGGCGCCCCAGGCCGCCCGGATCAGCGAGACGTAGCCGGTGTAGTTCTCCGAGACGTAGTCGACGTAGGCACCGAGCGAGACCGACAGCTGCTCGAGCGGATCTTCGATGTCGCGTGGCGCCGTGATCGCCACGAGGTCCTCGACCGCCCGCCGGACGACCGCGACGTGGAACTCCTGAAGGCTGTGGAAGTAGTGGTAGAGCAGCCCGCGGGAGATCCCGGCCTCGTCGGCGAGCAGCTCGATCGAGATCTCGTCCAGGGTGCGCGTCGCGAGCAGCCTGGTGCCGAGGTCGAGCAGCTGCTCGCGGCGGCTCTCGGGCGACATCCGCACCCGGCCCGTGGTCGTGCTCATGTGGGCCACATTACTGAACGTGCGTCAACGTCGCTATTGACAGTCGTTCAACAACATCTAGGGTAGAGCGCATGGCTACCTCTCTCCCCGAACGTGTCCGGATCCTCGTGGTCGGGGCCGGGTTCGCCGGCCTCGGTGCGGCGATCAAGCTGGACGAGGCCGGGCACCGGGACTTCGCGGTCGTCGACCGGGGCACCAGCGTCGGCGGCACCTGGCGCGACAACACCTACCCCGGCGCGGCCTGCGACGTCCCGAGCCAGCTGTACTCCTTCTCCTTCGCGCCCAATCCCGAGTGGTCGCGGTCGTTCTCGCCGCAGCCGGAGATCCAGGCCTACCTCGAGAACGTCGCCCGGCAGTCGGGCGTGCTCGACAGGTTCCACTTCGGCGTCACCGTGGAGGACGCGGCCTGGGACGAGCAGGACCACGTCTGGCGGGTCGCGACGTCGGCCGGCACCGTGACCGCAGACATCGTGATCAGCGGGTCGGGTGGGCTCTCCGAGCCGAAGCTCCCCGAGATCGAGGGCATCGACGAGTTCGCGGGCGAGGTCTTCCACTCCGCCCGGTGGAACCACGACTACGACCTCACCGGGAAGCGCGTGGCCGTAATCGGCACCGGGGCGTCCGCCATCCAGATCGTGCCGGAGATCGTCGGGAAGGTCGCACAGCTCGACCTCTACCAGCGCACCGCCCCCTGGGTGATCCCCCGCAACGACCGGGCGTACACCGGGGTCGAGCGGTTCGCGTTCCGGCACCTGCCGCTGGTCCAGCGGCTCTACCGCAGCGCGATCTACTGGGGACGCGAGCTCTACGTGCCGGCCTTCACCCTGGAGCCGCGGCTCGCCGCCCCCGCAAGGGCGGCCGCCCTCGCGAACATCCGCAAGGGCATCTCCGACCCCGCTCTCCGCAAGGCGGTCACGCCGCACTACCAGATCGGCTGCAAGCGGATCCTCATCTCGAACACCTACTACCCCGCTCTCGACCGCGACGACGTCGAGCTCGTGACCGACGCGATCGCCGAGATCACCCCGAACGGGATCAGGACCGTCGACGGCGTCGAGCGCGAGATCGACTGCCTGATCGTGGCGACCGGCTTCCACACGACCGACCAGCCGATCGCGCACCACGTCAAGGGCCGCGAGGGTCGCACGCTGGCCGACGTCTGGGCCGAGCACGGGATGTCGTCGTACAAGGGCACCACGACGACCGGGTTCCCCAACTTCTTCCAGATCGTCGGCGCGAACACCGGCCTCGGGCACTCGAGCATGGTGTTCATCATCGAGAGCCAGATCGCCTACATCGTCTCCGCGATCGAGCAGGTCGAGGCCGGCGGGATCGTGGCGGTCGAGCCGAAGCAGGAGGCGCAGGACGCCTGGACCGCCGACGTGCAGCGCCGGATGGCGCGCACCGTGTGGAGCTCCGGCGGGTGCGCGAGCTGGTACCTCGACGAGCACGGCCGCAACACGACGCTCTGGCCGCGCACGACGTTCGCCTTCCGCGGCATGCTGCGCAGGTTCGACCTGGAGAAGTACGACGTGACCACCGCGACCCCCGCGAAGAAGGAGCAACTGGCATGAAGAGTCTTGACGGCAAGGTCGTGGTGATCACCGGGGCCGGTTCCGGCATGGGCCGGGAGATGGCGATCCTGGCAGCGAGCCGTGGAGCACTGGTGGCGGTCTCCGACTGGAACGCCGACGGGCTCGCGGAGACCGTCGACCTGGTGAAGGCCGCAGGTGCGCGTGCGCTGCGCAGCGACGTCCTCGACGTGTCCGACCGCGCGGCGATGGGCGAGTACGCCAGCGCGGTCGTCGAGCAGTTCGGCACTGTCAACATGGTCGTGAACAACGCAGGCGTGACCGTGACCGGTGACTTCGAGGACATGGAGTACACCGACTTCGACTGGATCGTCGGCGTCAATTTCCTCGGGGTCGTCAACGGCACCAAGGAATTCCTCCCGCACCTGATCGCCTCGGGCGACGGTGCGGTGGTCAACATCTCGTCGCTGTTCGGGCTGATCTCGATGCCCGGGCAGACCGCCTACAACGCCACCAAGTACGCCGTTCGCGGCTTCACCGAGGCGCTCCGCGAGGAGATGCTGATCAACAAGCACCCGGTGACGGTGACCTGCATCCACCCCGGTGGCATCAGGACCGGGATCGCCCGCCACGGCCGCAAGACCAGGGGCCAGGATGCCGAGGCCATCGACCGGCTCTTCGAGCAGAAGCTGGCGCGGATGCCCGCGGAGAAGGCGGCCCGGATCATCCTCGACGCCGCAGTGAAGGGCAAGGCGCGCCAGCTCGTCGGGCTCGACGCGCACGTGATCCACCACTTCGCCAAGCTCACCGGCTCCCGCTACCAGGACGTGGTCGCCCGGATCGCCGCCCGGGTGATCCCGGACAAGCGCGCCTGAGCGCGGGCTGCGGGTGAGCCCCGGCTCCCGCCGAGTTCGGGCATTCACCTGATCCATCGTGGGTCCGCTCCTACGATCGGCCCGTGACGGATCCGGCGTTGCCTGCGACCTACCGCTACGTGTCCGACGGCGGGATGGCGGCCGCCCTCGACCGGGACTCCATGGCGCGGGTGAACCGTCCCGTCGTCTGGGCCACGCTGACGGTCGTCGGCTTCGGAGTCGGCTACTACGCCTCCTTTCACGGCAACCGCAACTCGTTGCCGTACTACCGCGGCGAGGTCGTCAGGATCGCCCTCGTCTCGGGACTGGTGGTCGCCGCACTACTGGCTGCAGCCGTACTCGTCGGGCTTGCGCTCGCTCGCCCGATCAACCGAAGGCGCATGCGCCGCTCGTTCCCCACCGGCTCGGTCACGGAGGTCCGGCTCGAGCAGGACGCCCTGGTCATCGCGCGCCCGGCCGCAACGCGCACGATTCCCTACGGTCGCATCCACCGGGTGCGACTGCGGGAGCACACCCAGTGGATCGTCGTACGTGGACGTCCGTCCATCGAGGTCCTGCCTGCCGGTCTCCTTCCGCCCGACGCGATCGGGACCGTCAGAGCGCGGGCGGCCGGTGCCGTGCCGCTGTCGTGGTCCCCGGCGCCCACTGGTTCCGTGCGCCAGGTGGTCGTTCCCGAAGGATGGCCGTCCCACGTCGCAGCGGCGACTCTGAAGGAGATCGCGCGCGGGGCGAGGTTCTACGTGCGGGTCGTACTGGCCGTCCTCGTGTCTGCGCTGATCGCGTACGCCGCCGGTGGGGCCTGGCTGCTGCTCGGACCCTCCCTGACGCTCCTCGCCCTCACCACTGCCTTCGTGCGCACCCGGCGCGCCATGGCCGACGCGATGCCGAGCGGAGCCGTCGCGAGCGTCGAGGTGCTCTCCGATCGGATGGTCTCCCGCACCGTGCGATGGGCCCGCGAGATCCGGTTCGACGAGATCCGCGAGGTCCGCGTCCGAGGAGACGTCGTGTTCCTCGCGATGACCTCGACTCCGCCATTGCTCGCTCTCGCCCGCGAGCTCGTGCCCGACGCTGTCATCGAGCGGCTCCGCGCCGGGTGAGTGTCAGCCTCGGGTCCTCGCCCGACACGTCCGTATCGTTGCGGCGTGGATGCTGACAGACGCGCCGTGCGGGTGCTGACGCGCAAGTGGCCCGACCTGCCGCACTGGGAGTTCGACGCCCTCCGGCTCGGTGCCGACGCGCACGGTTACTGGCTCGGCGTACCGGAGGGGACGTGGCTGTCCCGGCCCGAGCGCGGCTTCCACGCGTGGTGCGACCACGTGGTGCTGGTCCCGTACGACGCGTGGTGGATGGCGACGATCTACGGCGACGATGCCGACAGGCCCGTCGACGTGTACGTCGACATCGCCACGCCGTCCGAGTGGGCCGACGACGAGTCGTGGGTGAGGGCTGTGGACCTCGACCTCGACGTCGTGAAAGGGCCGACCGGTCGAATCTGGGTGGACGACGAGGACGAGTTCGCGGAGCACCAGGTCTCGCTGGGGTATCCCCCCGAGGTGATCGCCGCGGCCCGCGCGAGCTGCGACGAGGTGCTCGCCGCGGTCAGCGGCGGCGCCGGACCGTTCGGCGGTGCGCACCGGGACTGGATCGCGCGCCTCAGCGCGGCTCGACGAGAGGCTTCCGACCGGTGATGCAGTAGACGGGTCCCGCCGGCGGCTGCATGACCGTCCAGCCCTCGTGCGCGCGCAGCACCGATGCCCCGAGCTCCTCGTGCCGGCGGATCTCGGCGTCCCTGTCGTCGGCGGAGAGGTCGAGATGGGCGCGCACCGGTCCGTCCGCCGAGTCGAGGCGCTGCAGCAGGATGTTCAGTGGATGGCCGGCCGGCTTCCGCAGCCGGCGGAACTCCGCAGTGCCGCCGTCGAAGAGCTCCCACCCCGTGAGCTCGGCCCAGAAGGCGCACTCCTGGTCGTAGATCCCGGGCGGGATGTCGAGGCAGACCTGGTCGACCACCGACCGGTTGCCGTCGGGCCAGGTCGCCGGAGCCGGCCTCACCGACTCGGACCCCTCGACCATGCAGTAGGGCAACCCACCCGGCGAGCGGCGTACGTCGAACGGCTGGCCGGGAGCATGCACGTCGAGGTGTATCCCCGGCTCGCCGTCCTCGAGCCGCTGGACGCGCAGGTAGGCGTCGCCCGCAGGTGGCTCCAGGGTGGCGAACTCGTCGCGCTCGCCCCGGTGGCCGGACAGTGCGTAGCCGGTCACCCCCTGCCAGAACGCCACGGCCCGGTCGAGCTCGTCCGGCGTGAAGTCGAGAAACGCCGTCAGCCAGGTCGGGTGCATGCCGAGAACCTACCCAGTGTGGAAGCATCCAGACGTGGCCATCGACTTCGCCGACTCGCCTCGTCCGACCCTCGGCGTGGAGTGGGAGTTCGCGCTCGTCGACAAGCACAGCCGCGACCTCGTCAACGGCGCCTCCGAGCTCTTCGACCTGGTCGCCCAGAGGCACGGCCCCGAACCGAGGCTGCACAAGGAGCTGCTGCGCAACACCGTCGAGCTCACGACGGGGATCTGCACCACCGTCGACGAGGCGATGAACGAGCTCGCCGAGATGATCGAGAAGGTGAGGCCGCTCGCCGACGAGCTCGGTGTCGATCTCTACAGCGCCGGCACGCACCCCTTCGCGGCCTGGTCACACCAGCTGCTCACCGAGGGGCATCGCTACGAGGAGCTGATCGCCCGCACCCAGTGGTGGGGTCGGCAGATGCTTATCTGGGGCGTCCACGTCCACGTCGGAGTACGCCGCGACCAGGTGATCCCGATCGTCAGCTCACTGCTGAACTGGTACCCGCACCTCCAGGCGCTGTCCGCCTCGTCCCCCATCTGGGCGGGCACCGACACCGGTTACGCGAGCAACCGCGCCATGATGTTCCAGCAGCTGCCGACGGCCGGCCTGCCGTTCCAGTTCGAGACCTGGGACGACTTCGAGCGCTACGCCGACGACCTGCTCAGGACCGGGGTCATCGAGCTCATCGACGAGATCCGCTGGGACGTACGGCCGGCTCCCCGGACCGGCACGGTGGAGGTGCGCGTCTGCGACGGTGTCTCGACGCTCTGGGAGATGCGCGCCCTCGTCGCGCTCACCCACTGCCTGGTGGTCGACCTCGCCGACCGGCTCGACCGGGGCGAGACTCTCCCGACGATGCCGCCGTGGCACGTCCAGGAGAACAAGTGGCGAGCAGCGCGCTACGGGCTGGACGCCTGGATCATCCTCGACGCCGACTCCAACGAGCGGCTGCTGCTCGACGACCTGACCGACCTGCTCGATCGGCTGCAGCCGGTCGCCGAGCGGCTCGGCTGCGCGGCCGACCTTGCCCTGGTCAGGGAGATCCCGGCTCGCGGTGCGTCGTACCAGCGGCAGCGGGAGGTGGCCGAGAGGAGCAGCGGCGATCTGGTCGCCGTCGTCGACTCCGTCGTCCGGGAGCTCTGATCCGCCCGGATCAGTCGCCCAGCGACGCCAGCGGCGGGATCTTGTCGGTCGCCGCGAGCGGGTCGAGGCCGGTCACCGCCAGCAGGTCGGCGAGCAGCGAGCGCATCTGGGCGAGGACCACCTCCGCCGACAGGACCGAGGTGCGCGGCAGCTCCGACGACCGGTGACCCAGCTCGACGAGCGGCTCCAGCACCGCGCTCGCCATCCGGTCGGACCCGAGCTCGTCGGCCATCCGGTCGGTGAGCTCCGCGAGCTCGCGCAGGAACCCGGCGTACTCCACCGGGATGGGCTCGCCGCGGTAGTTGGCCACGGCGACCCGGCGGGCGAGGACACGGGTGTTGCGCAGCGCGAAGTCGAGCGGTTCGACCAGGTCGGTGAGCCGGCGCATCCCGCCCCGGTGCCGCCAGCGGAACGGCGAGGACGCGAGCACCGACATGCCCTCGTCGGACGCCGCCCGCAGCTCGGCGACCAGGGCGTCGGTCATCCGCGCGTCCGACAGGGTGGCCAGCGCGCGATCGACGTCCCCGTCCTCGATGCTGTGCGCGGACGCCCTGAGCAGCGCGCCGATCTTGCGGACCACCACCGCGGCCTGCTCCCGGGGACGGCGCAGCGGCGCCCCCGGTACGACGCTCGCGGCCAGCAGCGCCACCGCCCCGCCGATCAGCGCGTCGCTCCAGCGCAGGAACGCCTGCCCGGGATCGGGAAGCAGCGTGCTGACCACGATCCCCTGCACCGCTGCCTGGGTCACGAAGATCGCGCCGGCGTCCAGGAGGAGCGCGGCCGTCATCCCCAGGGCCACGACCAGCGCCACCTGCCAGGCTCCCGATCCGAGCCAGTGCGTCAGCACGTCTCCGAAGAAGACGCCCATGGCCACGCCCAGGGTCACCTCGGCGACCCGCCGCAGCCGTTGGCCGTAGCTCGTGCCGAGGCCGACGACGGCCGCGATGGGTGCGAAGAAGGGGGTCTGGTGGCCGAAGACGTCCGAGGCGACCAGCCACGCGACGCCGGCGGCGACCGCGCACTGACCGACCTGCCACGACTTCGACCGCAGCCGCGCGAGCCTCGCCCGGAGAGAGGTGCGGCCGCGTGCGACGGCGAGGTCGAACGCGGGACTAGGGCTTCGGAAGTGTCGATCCACGTCCGTGCAACATCGTGATCAGCTTGCCGAGCTGCTGCTCGGCCTTCTCGGTGCGCTGGAAGGTCGTCAACGCGAGCAGCGGCTTCATCCGCTGGCGTGCGATCGCGTGGGCGTAGGTGAACTCCTTGAGGCCGTCCGGGCCGTGGATCCGGCCGAAGCCCGAGTCGCCGATGCCACCGAACGGCAACGACGGGACACCGGCGAAGGTGATCACGCCGTTGATCGACGTCATCCCGACCCGGAGCCGCTCGGCGATCTTCATGCCGCGGGCCTTCGAGTACACCGCCGAGCCGAGTGCGTACCGCGAGTCGTTGGTGAGCGCCACCGCCTCGTCCATGTCCTTGACCTTGGCGATGGTCATCGTCGGGCCGAAGGTCTCCTCGGTCCACGCGGAGGAGTCCTTCGGTACGTCGACCAGGATGGTGGGCTGGACGAACCGGTCGCCCACTGCCTCGGGCCCGCCGAGGATGGCCCGGCCTCCCTTCGCGATCGCGTCGTCGATGTGCCGGCGGATGATGTCGAGCTGCCCCGGCATCGTGATCGGTCCGATCTTCGCCTGCGGGTCGTCGGTCGCGTCGAGCTCCGTGGCCGCCGCGACGACCTTGGTCAGGAACTCGTCGTACACGCGCTCGTGCACGTAGACGCGTTCCACCCCCGCACACGTCTGTCCGGCGTTGGCGCACGCGCCCCAGACCGCCCCGTCGACGGCGGCGTCGACGTCTGCGTCCTCGTCGACGATGAGAGCGTCCTTGCCGCCTGCCTCGATCAGCACCGGCGTGAGCGACTCCGACGCAGCCGCCATCACCTTCTTGCCGGTGCCTGTCGAGCCGGTGAACGCCAGCTTGTCGACGCCGGCGCGGCACAGCGCGGCGCCGGTGTCGCCGAGCCCGGTGACGACCTGGAGGACGGGCTGGTCGACGACCTCGGCGAAGGTCTGGGCGAGCCAGACGCCGACGCCGGGGGTGTACTCGCTGGGCTTGAAGACGACGGCGTTGCCGGCGGCGAGCGCGTAGGAGATCGAGCCCATCGGCGTGAACACCGGGTAGTTCCACGGACCGATCACGCCGATCACCCCGAGGGGCCGGTACTCGACGGTGGCCTTCTGGTTGGCCATCACTAGGCCGCTGGGCACCTTGTGCCGCTTGAGCACCTTGCTCGCGTGCTTGGCGGCCCAGGCGAGGTGGTCGATGGCGAGGGCACCCTCGAGCAACGCGTCTCCGTGCGGCTTGCCGGTCTCCTGGTGCACCACCTCGGCCAGCTGGGCGATGCGCCGCGTGATCACGCCCTTCCAGGTGTTCAGCCGGTCCTCGCGCTCGGCGAACGAGAGTGCTCCCCACCACGCGGACGCGACGCGGGCCCGCTCGACCGCGGCGCGGACCTCCGCCTCCCCGTGGATCGGGTAGGTCTCGACGACGTCGCCGGTGCGTGGGTCGAGCGAGTCGAAGGTGGCCGGACGACCCGGCGTGGTGCTGTCGGCCTTGTTCTCAGTGATCGTCATGAGCTCTTCCTGATCTCTTCGGCCGCCTTCTCGGCGATCATGATGGTCGGTGCATTGGTGTTGCCCCGGGTGACGGCGGGCATGACGGAGGCGTCGACGACGCGGAGCCCGCTGACACCGCGGACACGCAACGACGGATCGACGACGGCGTCCTCGCCGGTGCCCATCGCGCACGTCGACACGGGGTGGAACAGGGTCTGGGCGCGGCGTCGTACGTGCTCGACGAGGTCATCGTCCGTCGGGTCGGCCGGCAGCTCCCACGGGCGGTCCAAGAACTGCGCCAGCGGACCCTGCCGGCAGGTGTCCCAGGTCGTCCGCATCCCGGCGACCACGGCGTCCAGGTCGACCTGGTCGTCGAAGTAGGCCGGGTCGATCGCGGGGTGCAGGGCCGGGTCGGCGGAGCGCAGCCGCAGGGTGCCGCGGCTCGCGACCGACACCAGGGTCACGCCGGCCGTGAACATCCGTGACGTCGGCTCGTGGAACCCGTTGTCGTAGAAGCCGGACGGCGCCACGTGCACCTGGATGTCGGGCGCGGCGAGGTCGTCGCGCGAGGCGAGGAAGGCGCCGCCCTCGCCGACGTTCGAGGTCAGCGGACCGCTCCCCCGCGCCATCCAGCGGAGCAGGCCCCGGACGTTGTTGAAGTCGGCCAGGTCGGTGGTCCCGCGGGTGTACCAGATCATCGGGACGACGGGATGGTCCTGCAGGTTGGCGCCGACGCCCGGCAGGTCGACACGCACGTCGATGCCGTGCTCACGGAGGTGGGCGCCCGGACCGATGCCGGAGAGCATCAGCAGCTGCGGGCTGTTGATCGCACCGCCGCAGACGAGCACCTCACGACGCGCGGACACCGTGTGCTCCGAGCCGCCCTGGCGGAACACCACCCCGGTCGCCCGGTCGCCCTCGACAGCGATCCGGGTCGCCATCGCGAACGTCGCGATCGTCAGGTTCTCGCGCTCGCGGGCCGGGCGCAGGTAGGCCTCGTAGGTCGACCAGCGCCGCCCCTTGCGGCAGGTCACCTGGTAGAGCCCAGCCCCTTCCTGCTCGACCCCGTTGAAGTCGTCGTTGCGCTTGAGCCCGTGGCTGACCGCGCTCTCGACGTACGCCGCGGTGAGCGGGTGGGTCCAGCGGCGGTCCTCCACGTGCAGGGGACCGTCGGCGCCGTGGAGCGGCGGGCCGAACCGGCTGTTGTGCTCCGCCCTGACGAAGTAGGGCAGCACGTCGTCGTAGCCCCAGCCGGTGGCGCCGTACTGGTCGCGCCAGGTGTCGTAGTCCGTCCGGTTGCCGCGGATGTAGATCATCGCGTTCATCGCCGAGCAGCCGCCGAGCGCCTTCATCCGCGGCCAGAACGCCCGGCGGTCGTGGAGCTGCTTCTGCCCGGTCGTCGAGTAGCTCCAGTCCCACTTGGTCTTGAACAGCGACGCGAAGGCGGCCGGGATGTTGACCTCGTCGGCGTCGGACTCGCCGCCTGCCTCGAGGAGCAGCACCGTCGTCGCGGGGTCCTCGGTCAGCCGTGCCGCGAGCACCGCCCCGGCACTGCCGGACCCCACCACCACGTAGTCGTACGTCGCGTCGGTCACACCGGCAACCTACTCCGCCGCGCCACCCCGCGGCGGGGGTCTCGCGGCTGATTCCGCGACGTCCGCGCGCGGTGCCTTCCCAACGGTCGGCCGAGACGCAAGGATCGGGGCGTGCCGACTCCCATCGACCCCACCTCGCTGGGCTTCCTGCTCGCGGAGAACCGCAACCAGCCGATGCACGTCGCGGGGCTCCAGCTGTTCGAGAAGCCGGCCGGTGCCGGCGACGACTTCGCCCGGTTGCTCTTCGAGTCGGCCCTCGACGTCGAGGACATCGCCCCGCTGTTCAAGAAGCGGCCGACCTTCTCGCTGGGCACCCTCGGCCAGTGGGTCTGGACCGAGGACAAGGACTTCGACGTCGAGCACCACGTGCGCCACAACGCACTCCCCCAGCCGGGTCGCGTGCGCGAGCTGCTCGAGCTGGTGAGCCGGCTGCACGGGACCATGCTCGCGCGGGAGCGACCGCTCTGGGAGTGCCACATCATCGAGGGCCTCGCCGACGGCCGGGTCGCGATGTACACGAAGATGCACCACGCCCTCGTCGACGGCATCTCCGCGATGCGGCTCATGCAGAGCGTGCTGACCAGTGACCCGGACAAGCGGGACATGCCGCTGCCCTTCGACGCGCGCGCGGCCGCCCGCACCGCGAAGGCGCGCGAGCAGGCGGAGCGCGATCTCGCCTCCGTGCCGATGAGCGCCCTGCGCAGCGCCGTCGGGCTCACCGCGGACGCCGCGGGGCTCCCGGCAGCGTTCATCAAGACCCTGACCAAGGGCATCCGCAACGAGACCTCCGCGCTGTCGCTGCACGCGCCCAAGACGATGTTCAACGTGAACATCACCGGGTCACGGCGCTTCGCCGCGCAGAGCTGGCCGCTCGACCGGATCCGGGCGATCTCGAAGGCCAGCGGCAGCACCCTGAACGACGTCGTGCTCGCCATGTGCAGCGGGGCGGTGCGCACCTACCTCCAGGAGCTCGGCAAGCTGCCCGATGCCTCCCTGGTCTCGATGGTCCCGGTCGCCCTGAAGTCGCGCGGTGCGGACTCCCTCGCCGGCGGCGGCGGCAACGCCGTCGGATCGGTGATGGTGCGTCTCGGCACGGACCTGGCCGACCCCGCGGAACGGCTGGCGTCGGTGCACCGGTCGATGAAGGCCGGCAAGGACGCGCTGGGGTCGATGACGCCGAACCAGATCGTCGCGATGAGCGCGCTCGGGATGGCACCGTCGATCGTGATCCCGATGCTGCGCCTCAACGGCATCGTGCGCCCGCCGTTCAACCTGATCATCTCGAACGTGCCCGGCCCGCGGTCGACGCAGTACCTCAACGGAGCGCGGCTGGACGGCACCTACCCGGTCTCCGTGCCGATGCAGGGCATGGCGCTGAACATCACCTGCAACAGCTACGCCGACGACCTCTGCTTCGGCCTCACCGGGTGCCGTCGTTCGGTGCCGCACCTGCAGCGGCTGCTCGGGCACCTCGACACCGAGCTCGACCTGCTGGAGAACGCGGTCGGCGTCGCCTGATCAGGCCGCAGCGACCACGTCGCCACGACGGGCGGGCACGCGCTCGACCGCGGACTCCGCGGCGATCCGCTGCTCCTCGACCGCGACCGTGTCACTCACCTCGCGGAGCACGTCGGAGAGCGGCACCTCGAGCGCCTCGCACAGCGAGGACAGCAGCTCGGAGGATGCCTCCTTCTGACCGCGCTCGATCTCGGAGATGTAGCCCAGGCTGATCCGGGCCTCGGAGGAGAGCTCACGCAGGGTCATCCCACGGCGCATCCGCTCGCCGCGGAGCACATCGCCGAGCTGGCGGCGAAACAGCACCATCTGCGTTCTCCCTTCCGTCCTGCTAGCGCAACGCTACCCGCACCCCGGTTCTTCCCGGCAGGAACTCCCGCATCCGGACGGTCGCGTGTCCGGGCTCATGCCTGCCGGTAGCGGCCGCGCCGGTGCTCCAGCGGGCTGCGGTCCTCCACCATCACCACCTCGTCGACCACGGTGGTGGCGAGCAGGGACCACCCGACCTCCGTCAGGTGCTCCAGCCGGACGAGCGCGTGGGTGTGGTCGGCGAGCACCGGCCCGTGCTCGGTGTCGGTCCAGGTCCCGAGCCGAAACGCGCCCCCAGGTGCCGGCGCGACACCTCCGAACGCGTCGGCGAGCTCCCGGTCGGCGGACTCGAGCAGCTGGACGACGCCCACGCCCGTGCTGACCAGTCCCTCTGCCAGTGCCGAATCGGGGTCGAGCAGGCCGAGCACGCGCCCGGGTTCGCCGTTCGCCACCATCACCGAGGAGACGGTGAGTCCGGCTCGCTGCGCGCCGGCGCCCGCCGTCCAGAGCGACACCGCCCCGCCGAGCCGGCCGCGGAACCGGCGTACGGGGTCCGACGCGGAGGCGAACGGGTTCGTGTGGTGAATGGTCATGCGGGCGCCGGCAGCAGAGCGGAGCTCAGGAGGCCTTCGAGGCCGGCCCGGAGGGTGAGCCCTCGGACGCCTGGTCAACCTGGTCAGCCTGGTCAACCTGGTCAGGCTCCTCAGGCCCCTCCGTCGTGCCGGATGCCTCCTCCGCGGCGGCCGCCGCGGCCCGCTGGGCGGCCCGTGCTGCCGCCTCGGCCCGCTTGGACTCCTCCTTGGCGCGGGTGGCGTACATGTCGACGTAGTCCTGGCCGGAGAGCCGCATGATCTCGTACATGATCTCGTCGGTCACCGAGCGAAGGATGTAGCGGTCGCTCGCCAGGCCGTCGTACCGCTCGAAGTCCAGCGGCTTCCCGAACCTCACCACCGGTCGCGTGAACGTGCCGAACTTCTTGCCGGGCGGCGCGACGACGTCGGTGCCGACGACAGCGACCGGGATCACCGGCACGCCGGTCTCCAGGGCCAGCCGGGCGACGCCGGTCTTGCCGCGGTAGAGGCGGCCGTCGTGCGACCGGGTGCCCTCGGGGTAGATGCCGAAGAGCTCACCCTCGGCGAGCACGCGCTTGGCCGACGTCAGTGCGCCCTCGGCCGCCGAGGCGCCGGACCGGTCGATCGGCACCTGGCCCGCGCCGGAGAAGAACATCCGCTGGAACCAGCCCTTGATGCCGGGGGTGTTGAAGTACTCGGCCTTCGCCACGAAGGTGACCCGCCGAGGCAGCGTGAGGGGCATGAACAGCCAGTCGGCGTAGGAGAGGTGGTTGCTGGCGAGGATCGCGGGCCCGTCGGACGGGACGTTGTCGGCACCTTCCACCTGCGGGCGGAAGACCATGCGCAACAGCGGGCCGATCGCGATCCACTTCAGGAACCAGTAGAACAACCCAACCTCCTCCGTCCCCCGCACCCTAGCCCCTTCAGGGTGGCCATGAAACGATGAAGTCATCCGTGCCCAGTCCTTGGGCCGCACACTCCGACGCAGTCCCGTCGGCCCCCCTTCGAAGCGAGGTTCCGGTGGCACTGGCACCGCACGCAGACCCGTTCCACAGCGACGGCGTCGCCGACAGCTCGGGCCGTCGGATCGGTGTGCTGCTGAGCCACGGCTTCACCGGCTCGCCCGCCTCGATGGTGCCGTGGGGGCAGTACCTCGCCGAGAAGGGGTACGCCGTCTCGGTGCCGCTCCTGCCCGGTCACGGGACGACGTGGGAGGAGATGAACGGCACCACCTTCGACGACTGGTACTCCTCGCTCGAGGTGGAGTTCGAGAAGCTGCGGGCGAGCAGCGACGTCGTCGTGGTGGGCGGCCTGTCGATGGGCGCCTGCCTGGCTATCTGGCTCGCCGCCAGGCACCCCGAGGACGTCGCCGGCCTGGTCCTGGTGAACCCGGCGGTCGCGAGCACCAACAAGCAGCTGCTGGCCGTGCCGCTGCTCAAGTACGTCGTCAAGGGAATGCCGGCCATCGGCGACGACATCAAGAAGCCGGGGATCTCCGAGTACGCGTACCCGAAGACGCCGCTCAAGGCGCTCCACTCGATGGTTCGCGCCTGGAAGCAGGTCCGCGAGGACCTGCCCCGGGTGACCGCGCCCACGCTGCTGTTCCGGTCGGCCGACGACCACGTCGTCGACCCGTCGTCCGCGCGGATCATCCTGGGATCGATCTCCTCGCGCGACGTCGCCGAGACGGTGCTGCACAACAGCTACCACGTGGCGACGCTGGACAACGACGCCCCGCAGATCTTCGAGGAGTCGGCGGCGTTCATCCGGAGGGTCACCTCCCCTTGACCGGTCACGACGACGAAGGTGCCCGGCGGGCGCGCGAGGACGCCGAGTGGCAGTCGATCGTGGAGAACTACGGCGACCGTCCCGAGGTCGGGGCGAAGGCTCCCGAGCCGGCACCGGAGCCGGTCGTCGACCCCGCCATCTTCGAGATGCCGGCGGCCCTCGGACCACGGGCCTGGGAGCTCGACGACGAGGACGACCGGTTCGTGCCTCCGCCTGCGCCGCCGGTCCCCCGCCCCCACGGCCTGCGCCTGGCGGCCTGGCTCGGCCTCTTCGGCGTACCGGCGGGAGTGCTGCTGTGCATCGTGCTGCACGTCTCGCTGCCCTCGCCGCTCGGCTTCCTGGCGCTCGTGTGGTTCGTCGCGGGCTTCGGCTACCTCGTCGCCACGATGAACGGCCCGGAGGACCCCGGGGGCGGCTGGGACAACGGCGCCGTGGTCTGACTTCCGCCTAACGTCGACGCCGAGGGTCAGCGTCAAGACTCGTCCCAGTCGGTGTCGTCGAGGTCGATCTTCTCCACCGGGGACGCCTTGTCCGGCGGGACCTGCGTCGCGAGGAGTCCGGCAGCGGCGTGCATCAGCGAGCTCGCCGCCACGGCGAGGTGCTGCCTGACCTCCGGGCTCGTCGTCCGGACCGCGTGGATCACCTGGCAGACCGGGCAGTAGCGGCACTCCTCGGAGCCCGTGGCGATGTGCTCGTCGATCGCGTGCGCCGTCTCCGACATCGCGGCCGCGGCACCCGCGGCCGCTCCGGCATAGTCGGTGCCCTGGTCGCGGGCCCAGCCGGAGAGTGCCGCGAAGAGCTTCGCGGCCTCTTCGCCCACGCTGCCGATCGCCTCGCCGGGCCCGCCACCACCGGTTCCGTCGCTCACGGCTGCTGCTCCTCTCGGTCCGCGTGCAGGTGCGTCGTGGCCTGGTCGTCGTGCTCCATGCGGAACCTGACCTGCAGCGAACCCGAGCCCACGCGCGCACCGGTCACCGTGTGCCTGGCCAACGCCGTCGGCAGCGCCAGCAGCCGGCGGTAGGACCCGACGGTCACCACCAGCTCGTCGCCGTGCCGGGCGAGGTCGACGTCCTTCTTCTCCGCGAACGGCAGCGCGATGCGCAGCACCGCTCCGTCGTCGGTGCGGGAGATCGTCATCGGCCCTTCGCCGGCAGGCGTCGCGAGCGGGTCGGCTCCGTCGTACGCCGCCTCGGCGAACGCAGCGAGTGCCATCGTCCCGACGGGCTCACCGGCCTGGTAGTACGACGTCCAGATCGGCAGGTCGACGAAGGACTGGCGCACCTCGGTCAGCACCGACCGCTGCGCCGCGACCCACGACCCGCGCCACTCGTCGGCGCCCTCGGCGGGAAAGACCCTGTTCGCGATCACGCCGTCGACCCGGTAGCCGTAGAGGGAGAGGGTGGTCAGCGAGCGACGTGCCTCGGCCACCACCACCGTCTCCGGTGTGAGCACGAGGCGCACGCTGGCCTCCTTCTCGGTGAGGATGCCCTGCACCTCCTCGAGGTCGCGGTGCAGTCGCTCGACCGCCTCGAAGACGGAGTCCTCGGGCATCGGGACACCGGCAGCCCGGCTCAGCACGGGGCGCAGCGCCTTGACGACCCGCCGCTGGACGCCGAAGACACGGGTCATGTACCAGTTGAGGGCCTCCGGCAGGGCCAGCAGCCGCAGCGTCTCCGCGGTCGGAGCGCAGTCGACGATGATCACGTCCCACTTGCCCGAGAGCGCGTGCGTGCGCAGCTCCAGGAGCGCGAGCACCTCCTCGGCGCCGGGGATGACGGTGAGCTCCTCGGCGGTGATCGGGTCGACCCCGGCCGCGTCCAGCACCGACATCAGGTAGCCCTGGATGTCGCCCCACGACCGCTCGAAGCGGCGCTGGGCGTCGACCTGGTGGACCCAGAGGTTCTCCGCGACCGGCGTCGGCTCGATGCCGATCGGCTCACCGAACGCGTCGGCCAGGGAGTGGGCGGCGTCGGTGGAGAGCACCAGGGTCCGATCACCGCGTGCGGCAGCCAGGGCCGCAGTACCGGCAGCCGAGGTCGTCTTGCCAACCCCGCCCTTGCCCGTGAACAGGACGATCCGGGGCGAGCTCATCGAGGGCTCACCGCAGCGACTCGACGCGCTTCTTCAGCCCTTTGAGCGCGGTGTCGATGATCACCTTCTCCGCCTTCCGACGGAGCATCCCGATCATCGGGATGGCGAGGTCGACCGCGAGGCGGTACGTCACGTGGGTGCCGGCGCCCGAACCCGTGAGCTCGTAGGTGCCGTCCATGCCCCGCATCAGCTTGCCGTCGACCAGGTGCCAGTTGAGAGTGTGCGGACCGGCGTAGTCGTAGACGAGCGTGTACGCGTCCTTGACCCCGGCATCGAGCTCGAAGTGGACCTGCTCGGCACGGCCGTCGGCGGACTTCTGGACGACCTCGACCTTCTTCATCCCCTGGACCCAGGCCGGGTAGTCCTCGAAGTCGACGATCACCGCCATGACCTCGTCAGGGGTCGCATCGATGTCGATGCTCGAGGTCGTCTGTTCCGGCATGTCGACGAGGCTATCGGATCGGATTGGGCCGCTAGTACGGTGCAGGTGACAATTGACGTGCGCGTCACACGCCTCATCACGACCTCACATCCGAGCCGACCTCCCCGGACAAGGAGCAGCGTGCGCGAGTACTCCACCGCCCTGCAGGTCCAGGTGCCCTCCACGGGAAACCTCACCGACGACGTCGTGCACAACGGCACCGCGGACCCCGAGCGCGTCGCGTTCTCGCGCCGAACCAGCGGGGGCTGGATCGCGGTCACCGCCGGGGAGTTCCTCGAGGAGGTGCGCTCGGTGGCCAAGGGCCTCGTCGCGGCGGGCATCGAGGAGGGCGACCGGGTCGGGCTGCTGTCACGGACCCGCTACGAGTGGACGTTGTTCGACTACGCCATCTGGTTCGCCGGCGCCGTGACCGTCCCCATCTACGAGACCTCCAGCGCCGAGCAGATCGAGTGGATCCTCGAGGACTCCGGGGCCCGTGCCGTGGTCGCGGAGAGCGCGGACCACACGGGTCGGCTCAAGGAGGTGCGCGACCGGGTCACCGGCCTGCACCACGTGTGGTCGATCGAGGACAACGCCGTCGCGGTGCTCACCACGCTCGGGCAGGAGATCACCGACGAGGCACTGGAGGCCCGGCGTACGTCGGCCGGGCCGGACTCCCTGGCCACCCTGATCTACACCTCGGGGACGACGGGCAGGCCAAAGGGCTGCATGCTCACCCATGGCAACTTCATGTTCGAGCTGACCACGGCCGTCGACGAGCTGCATCGCCTCTTCGACGCCGAGGGCGCCTCGACGCTCCTCTTCCTGCCGCTGGCGCACGTGTTCGCCAGGATCATCCAGATCGGCTGCATCAAGGCACGAGTGCGGATGGGCCACTCCGCGGACATCAAGCACCTGCTCGACGACCTCGCCGTCTTCAAGCCGACCTTCATCCTCGCGGTGCCGCGCGTGTTCGAGAAGGTCTTCAACACGGCGTCGCAACGGGCCGTCGCGGACGGCAAGGGACGGATCTTCAACCGCGCCGCGGAGACGGCGATCGCGTGGTCGCGTGGGCAGGAGACCGGCAGGACCAGCGTCGTGGTGAAGGCACAGCACGCGCTCTTCGACCGGCTCGTGTACGCCCGGCTCCGTGAGGCGCTCGGCGGGCAGTGCGAGCATGCCGTCTCCGGCGGGGCCCCCCTGGGTGACCGGCTCGGCCACTTCTACCGCGGCATCGGCGTGAACGTGCTCGAGGGCTACGGACTCACCGAGACGACCGCCGCCCTGACGGCGAACCTTCCCGACGCGCAGAAGGTCGGCACCGTGGGCCGGCCGCTCCAGGGGACGACCGTTCGCGTGGCCGACGACGGCGAGCTGCTGTTCAAGGGCGGTCAGGTCTTCAACGGCTACTGGCACAACGACCGGGCCACCGAGGAGGCGATCGACCCGGACGGCTGGTTCCACACCGGCGACGTCGGCGAGGTGGACGACGAGGGCTTCGTGCGGATCACCGGCCGCAAGAAGGAGATCATCGTGACCGCCGGCGGCAAGAACGTCGCGCCGGCCGTGCTCGAGGACCGGCTCCGCGGGCACCTGCTCGTCGACCAGTGCATCGTCGTCGGCGACGGCCGGCCGTTCATCGGCGCGCTCGTGACGCTCGACCGGGACACGCTGCCGACCTGGGCCCAGCACCACGGCAAGTCCGGCGACCTCGACAAGCTCGTGGACGACCCGGACCTGCACGCGGAGATCGAGGCCGCGGTCGAGGACGCCAACAAGGCGGTCTCGAAGGCGGAGTCGATCCGCAAGTTCACCGTCCTCACCGACGAGTGGAGCGAGGAGGGTGGTCAGCTGACCCCCAGCCTCAAGCTGCGTCGCAACGTGGTGATGCGTGACTACGTCGACGAGGTCGAAGCACTTTACTCGCGCTGACGCAAAAGGGACGGAAATACGTCCGAAATTGCCGGAATTCGGTAGGGACCTAGGGCCCGCAGTAGTCAATTCGGGCCATCCCGCGCTTCCACAAGGGTCATGTACGGCGGACCCGAGTGCAGAGGGTCAGGCGATCGGGCAGAGTTTCCCGTGCACCGGCACCGGAGGGGGTGTCGGCCGAAATCATCGCGGTGCTCCCGTGCGCGGCTCCTCCTCTGGGCACCAACCCCGAGGCAGCCACCACTGAGGGCGTCGCCGAAGAAGGGGCCCGCTCATGGATCGCCGGAGAGTTCTGCTGGTCGTGGCGGCCGTCATCGCCGCACTGGGGACGTTGCTCGTGTTCCTCTATGTCCGCGGTGCGGACGACCGCGCCAACCAGAAGTACCACGCCGTCCAGGTCCTCAAGGCGGTGAAGCAGATCGACCCGGGCGAGACCGTCGCCACCGCACAGGCAGCCGGGAAGATCCAGAAGGCGGACGTGTCCGACGGTGACAGGCTGCCGGACGCGCTCAGCGACGTCTCCACCATCAGCGACCAGCTCGCCAAGACCACCATCTACCCGGGTGAGCAGATCGTGGCCAGCAAGTTCGGCCTCACCCCGGTCGCGACGAACGCGCTCGAGGTCCCGGACGGGAAGATCGCCGTCTCGATCAACCTCACGGACACGGCGCGCGTGGCCGGGTTCGTGAACCCCGGTGACAAGGTCGCGATCTTCATGAACTCCGGTGGCGGCGCGGGCCTCGGGTCGTTCACCCGCCTGCTGCTCAGTGAGGTCCAGGTGATTGCCGTGGGCACGACGACGGTCGTCTCGACGACAACGACTGACGCGACCGGAGCGCAGACCACGGAGCAGCTGCCCCGTACCCTGTTCACGTTGGGCGTCAGCCAGCCGGAGGCCCAGAAGATCCTGTTCGCGGCCGGCAACGGGGAGCTCGCCTTCGCCAAGCTCGGGAAGAACTCCAAGCTCGTTCCCGACCCCGGGGCCAACGCCGACAACCTGTTCAAGTGAGCCAGACCGCCCTCTCGAAAGGTCCCTAGATGCCAGTCCTCGTCGAGAACGACGCCGCCTGGGCGAGCGCACTCGCCGCCGGTTTGCCCGCGGGCACGCAGGTCGTGGGCAGCATCGCGCAGCTCGACAACTGGCTGGCCAAGCAGGACGACGAGTACGCCGTGGTGCTCGGCCCGAACACCAACCTCGACGAGGCCGTCGAGCTCGCCGAGCGGCTGCGTTACGAGCACCCGACGACCGGCATCGTGCTGCTGCGCCACGAGCTGTCCTCCGCCGTGTTCCAGAAGGCCATGGGGGCCGGCATCCCCGCCGTCGTCGCCGCCAACGACGTCGACGGGCTGACCGCCGCAGTGAGCCGGACCCGGGTCACCTGGGAGGCGATCCGGGGACCCATGGATGCGAAGGGCGATCGGAACGGCACCGTCATCACCGTGTTCTCGCCGAAGGGTGGCGTAGGGAAGACCACGGTCGCGGTGAACATCGCCGTCGCCCTCAGCGGCACGGGAGCGGCCCGGGTCTGCCTGGTGGACCTCGATCTCGCCTTCGGCGACGTCGCGATCACGCTCCAGCTGATCCCCGAGCACACGATCGCCGAAGCCGTCGGGACCGAGGAGCATCTCGACTTCAGCCTCCTCGAGACGCTCCTGACCCGTCACGAGAACTGCTCGATCCTGGCGGCACCGACCCATCCCGAGGGGAAGGACCGGGTCTCGCCCGCCCTGATCCGCCGGATCCTGCGGGTGCTGCGCCGCCACTTCGACTACATCATCATCGACACCTCCCCCTCGTTCGACGACCAGGTCCTGCACGCCTTCGACGAGACGGACGAGTGCATCCTGGTGGCGACTCTCGACGTGCCGACCGTGAAGAACATGAAGGTGGCGATCGAGACCCTCGACGGGCTCGACCTCGTGCGCGGCCACCGGCACCTGCTTCTCAACCGGGCCGACGACGAGGTCGGGCTTTCCCCGGCGAACGTCGAGACGCTCCTCAAGATGCCGGTCGCGACTGCACTGCCGACGGCGCTCGCGGTGGCTAACGCGACGAACCACGGGCGGCCGATCGTGCTCAGCCGGCCCGAGCACCCGGTCAGCAAGGCGCTCGTTCGCCTCGCGACATCGTTGAGCAATGAGACCAAGAACGGGAAGTCGGCCAACTCGGCCGGGGGGACGCCAATCGAGACCGACAAGCGCCGGGTCTTCGGGCGGCGAAGGAAGTGACTGGGGTGGGACATGAGCGATTTCTCTGACCGGCTCGCCGAGCTGATGCGCGGTGCGGCTGCTTCGGCGGACGAGAGCGAACCAGCGGGTCAGCCCGCGGAAGCAGGTGGCGCCGTGCCCGTGCCGGTCCCGCCGCCACCCCCCGCGCCCGCGGCGGTGGCAGAGCCAGCACCGGTGACACCGCTGTCGGCACCGACTGTCTCCGCGCCCGATGCCTCACAGGCGAGCACCGGGAGTCATCGCGACGCCGTGGCGACCAGCCAGCAGCCGACCGCACAGGTCCGGGTCGCCTCAGGAGTGCCGGCCAAGAGGGGACCCAACAAGGGCCGCTTCGACGACCTCAAGGAGAGCGTCCACGAGGAGCTGCTCGTCCAGCTGGGGCCGAAGCTGTACGACGCGAACCTGAGCCCCTCGGAGCTCGAGTCGATGGTCCGGCAGGCTCTCGCCGACGTGATGGCGGCCAGCGACCGGCCGCTGACCAGCACCGACCGCCAGCGGATCACCCAGGAGATCGCCGACGACATCCTCGGCTACGGCCCGATCGAGCCCTACCTGCGCGACGACACGGTGTCGGAGGTCATGGTCAACGGACCCTTCGACATCTGGCTCGAGCGCAAGGGCCGACTGACCAGGGTGGACGCCAAGTTCAACGACGAGGCGCACCTGCGCCGCACCATCGACAAGATCGTCTCGCGCATCGGTCGTCGCATCGACGAGTCCTCGCCGATGGTCGACGCGCGACTCCCCGACGGCAGCCGCGTGAACGCCGTGGTGCCGCCGCTCGCGGTCGACGGCAGCTCGCTCACGATCCGCAAGTTCTCCCGCGACCCGCTCACGGCGGAGGACCTGATCAACTTCGGCACGATGTCCAGCAAGACCGCCGACTTCCTCGACGCCTGCGTGCGGGGGCGGCTCAACATCGTGGTCTCCGGCGGTACGGGAGCCGGCAAGACGACCACGTTGAACGTGCTCTCCTCGTTCATCCCCGGCGACGAGCGCATCGTCACCATCGAGGATGCCGCCGAGCTGCAGCTCAAGCAGGAGCACGTGGTGCGGCTCGAGTCGAGGCCGTCGAACATCGAGGGCAAGGGCGAGGTCACCATCCGCGACCTCGTCAAGAACTCGCTGCGCATGCGCCCCGACCGGATCGTGGTCGGCGAAGTCCGCGACGCGTCCGCGCTCGACATGCTGCAGGCGATGAACACCGGCCACGACGGCTCCATCTGTACCGTCCACTCCAACGGGCCTCGCGACACGCTCGCCCGCCTCGAGACGCTGGTGCTGATGGCCGGCATGGACCTGCCGATGCGCGCGATCCGCGAGCAGGTCGCCTCGGCCGTCGACGTGATCGTGCACCAGGCACGCCTCAAGGACGGCACCCGCCGCATCACGCACGTGACCGAGGTCGAGCGCATGGAGGGCGACGTGATCACCCTCCAGGACGTCTTCCTGTTCGACAATGCAGCAGGGTTCGACGTCGAGGGTCGCAGCCTCGGCACGCTCAAGGCCACCGGCCTGCGTCCGAAGTTCCTCGACAAGATGGCCTTCGCCAACGTCACGGTGGACCCGCGCATCTTCGCTCCGGAGTCGCTGTGACCACGTGGCTTGGGCGCTCGTCGATCTTGGGCGTTCTCGCGCTCGGTCTTCTCGGCTTCGCGAGTCCGGCTCAAGCTGCCGACGATGCGACGATCGACCACGCCGAGCACTCCAAGGGCCAGGTCCAACTGCTGGTCTCGGTGCCCGGCGACGCGGACGTCGACCTCAGCACCGTTTCGGTGACGTTCGACGGGGTGGAGGTCGACGCAACGGCCCAGACCGCTGCCAACACCAACGAGGTCCAGCGCACCACTGTGCTCGCGATCGACACGAGCAACAGCATGAAGGGCGACCGGATCACGGAGGCGAAGGCCGCGGCCCTCACCTACCTCGACACGGTCCCTGCCAACGTGCAGATCGGCATCGTCACGTTCGACAACGACGTCACGGTGCGCCAGCAGCCCAGCCTGGACCGGAACGCCTCGCGCACCGTGATCAACGGGCTGGCACTGAAGCAGAACACCGCCCTCTACGAAGGCGTGAAGACGGCTATCACGACAACCGGTACGACCGGTCAACGCCAGGTGCTCGTGCTCTCCGACGGCCAGGACAACACCAAGGCAGCGCTCGCTCCGGTCATCGACGCGATCACGAAGGCGAAGGTCAAGGTCGACGTCGTGTCGCTGGAGCAGGGCGCCAACGCGCCCCAGCCGTTGACCGACATGGCGAATGCGAGTGGCGGCACGGTGATCTCGGCCGATGCGAGCGCTCTGTCGACGGCGTTCTCGAGCGAGGCTGACGTCCTCGCACGACAGGTCCTGGTGACAGCGACGGTTCCTGCCGGCCAGAAGGCCACTGACGCCACCGTTGCGGTCAGCCTGGACTCCGGCGGCGAGACGCACACGGGTTCGGCGTACGTGACGGTGGCCTCGGGTGACGCCCCGGCAAAGGGCGGCACCGATCCGTTCGGCACCAAACCAGCGGCATCGACGTCGCCGCTCGATATCCCCAAGGTGGCGGTGTACGCCGCCATCACCGCGATCGGCGTCGGCGTGATCGGCCTGTTCGGAGCGGTGGTCATGGGCGGAGGCAAGGAGAAGAAGCCCGCCCTGGCGCAACAGCTCCAGCTCTACAGCTCGAGCGCGGAGGGGGCACGGATCTCCCGCGCCAAGATCGAGCAGGCCGCCAACGCCAATACCAGTTCCCTCGGCGTGCAGGCACGTCAGGCAGCCGAGAAGGCGCTCGCCAACAACGCGGGTTTCGAAGCCCGGATCGCGACTCGGCTCGAAGGCGCCGGAATGGCGCTCAAGGCGTCGGAGTGGCTGCTGCTGCACATCGGCATCGGCTTCGGCCTCGGCCTGCTCGGACTACTGCTCACCGGGGGGAACCCGCTCGGCCTGGTCATCGGGCTTGTGCTCGGCGCTGTCGGCCCGTGGCTCTACCTGTCGCTGAAGCGGTCTCGCCGACTGAAGGCCTTTGATTCGGGGCTTGCGGACAGCTTGCAACTGATGTCGGGCAGCCTGTCGGCCGGCCTCTCCCTCGCTCAGTCGCTGGACACGATCGTGCGTGAGGGACAGGAACCGATCACCTCGGAGTTCAAGCGAGTCATCGTCGAGAGCCGGCTCGGAGTCGGGCTGGAGGACGCCCTCGAGGGTGTGGCGGAGCGGATGCAGAGCCTCGACTTCAAGTGGGTGGTGATGGCCATCCGGATCCAGCGTGAGGTCGGGGGCAACCTCGCAGAACTGCTGAACACCGTAGCTGCCACGCTCCGCGAGCGAGAGTTCCTCCGCCGGCACGTGAAGGCGTTGTCGGCCGAAGGCCGGCTTTCGTGCTGGATCCTGGGCGGGCTCCCTCCTGTGTTCCTGCTGTACCTGACGCTGGCAAAGCCCACCTACGTCCACCCGCTGTACAGCACCTTGATCGGAGGCATCATGCTCGGCGTGATGACCGTGCTCCTCAGCATCGGGATCTTCTGGATGAGCAAGGTTGCGAAGGTGGACGTCTGATGAGCGGCGCGGTCATGCTCGCGGGGGTCGCACTGATCTTCGTTGCCTTGGTCGTATTCATCGCCGCCGTCGCGCTCTCACCGCGCGGCGAGGTGGGCGTGAACCGGTCGATGGCCGTCCTCGAGGCCCTCACCGCGGCGCCCAAGGAGATGAAGAAGGAGCTGGAGGCGCCCTTCGGGGACCGCGTCCTGACGCCACTCCTGGAGAGGGCGCAGGGCCTCGGCCGGCGATTGACGCCGGCCGACGCCAACGAGCGGATCCACCACAAGCTGGAGCTCGCGGGCAACCCGCCGGGGTGGACGGCAGACCGGGTCAGTGCCGGCAAGGTCGTCGGCTTCTTTGCGGCCGTGATGATCTCGCTGCTGGTGGCGCTTGCGGTCGGGATGCCCCTGCTGCCGACGCTTGGCTTCGTGGTGGGCGCATCGGTTGCCGGCTACATGGCCCCGAACTTCTACCTCTACCAGCGTGCGTACGACCGGGCCGCAGTGATGCAGAAGGCCCTTCCCGACGCGATCGACCTGCTGACGATCTCCGTCGAGTCGGGTCTTGGCTTCGACGCCGCGGTGGCGCAGGTGGCCCGCAACACCGAAGGTCCCCTCGCCGAGGAGTTCGCGCGCATGCTCAAGGAGATGCAGATCGGTCGCGGACGCTCCGAGGCGCTGCGCTCGATGGCCGAGCGGACCAACCTGCCCGACCTGAGAGGCTTCGTCGGCGCGATGGTGCAGGCCGACGCCTTCGGCATCCCGGTCGGTCAGGTGCTGCGCGTCCAGTCGTCCGAGATCAGGGTGAAGAGACGGCAATGGGCAGAGGAGAAGGCACAGAAGGTCCCGGTGAAGATCCTGATCCCGCTGATCTTCTGCATCCTCCCGTGCCTGTTCATCGCGGTGCTCGGCCCGGCCGCCATCACGATCGTGAACAACTTCAGCGGCCGTCTGGGATGAACGATGTCCGCCGGGTAGCCGTGGCGGCCCGGGTGTTTGCTCTCGCGGTCATCTTCTCCACGGCAACAGTCGGTGACGTCAGCACGGACGGTGTCTGGTTCGTGCTCGGCATCGCCGCTTTCGCCGAGGTCCTGTCGGCGTGTCAGGTCCTGCGCGAGGGACCGATTGCCGTCGTCGAGGGTGCGCTCGCGGCAGCAGCAGCCTCGGTCAGCTTTCCGTCGAACGAAGCAGCCCTGCCGTACCTGGCCACAGCGGCACTGATCGCAGGGATCTTCGGAGGCATCCGCTGGTCGGGGATCGTGCTGGCGGCAGAGGCCGCGGCGATCGTGGCGGTCAGCTGGGTGCTCATCGGCAGCTACGACGCCGATCTCGCCGCCGGCGCCGTCACCTGGTTGACCACAGGTCTGGGGCTCGGACTCCTGGGCAGCTTCACCCGGCACAACATCACGCGCTCAGGCGTGGACGCGACCTATCGCAGCGCCCTCGAGCTGATCAAGCAATTGCACGCCCTGTCCGGCCGACTCACCTCGGGCCTCGACCCGGTCGACCTCGCAGACCAGGCGCTCGCCGCCCTGGCCGAGGAGATCGTGGTCCGTCGCGCTGTCGTCGCGGTCCGCGGGATGTCAGGCGACTTCACGCCGTTGCGCTACTCCGACGGGGCCATCCCTTTCGCCGTCGAGGACGCCGACGACCTCCTCTACCGGTGCTGGCAGACGCGGCGCCCGGTCCTCAGCACCTCCCGGATCGCTTTACCACTCCTCGCCGACACCGAACGGGTCGCGGTGGTTCTCGCCGACTGCCCGGCACAACCGGACAAGCGATCCGTCGAGCGGGCAATGGAACGGCTCGACGCACACGCGGTGCGCTTGAACGCGGCGCTGCTGTTCACGAGCGTGCGCGAGTCGGCGACGAGCGAGGAGCGAATGCGGCTCGCTCGCGAGGTGCATGACGGCGTCGCGCAGGACGTCGCATCGCTGGGCTACCTGATCGACAACGTTGCCGTGAGCGCGACGGATCCGGACCAGGTCGCGGACGTGGCCCGGCTCCGCAAGGAGGTCAGCCGCGTCGTCGCCGAGCTGCGGAACTCCGTCTTCGACCTCCGCAACGAGGTCGGGACCACGCAGGGGCTGGGCCAGAGCGTTGCGTCCTTCGCCCGGCACATCGGCTCGCACTCGCACCTCACCGTCCACGTCACCCTGGACGAGTCGACGGTCCGGCTCCGGCCGCGGGTGGAGGCCGAGCTGCTGCGGATCGCCCAAGAGGCGATCAACAACGTGCGAAGGCACTCGGGCGGTCGGAACCTCTGGGTCGACTGCCGGGTCCAACCGCCGCGAGCGC
Source organism: Marmoricola sp. URHA0025 HA25 (assembly GCF_054059435.1). Classification (NCBI taxonomy): domain Bacteria; kingdom Bacillati; phylum Actinomycetota; class Actinomycetes; order Propionibacteriales; family Nocardioidaceae; genus Marmoricola; species Marmoricola sp. URHA0025 HA25. The sequence continues at coordinate 1,805,085 of NZ_JBSSCD010000001.1, read as the reverse complement.
AGATCGCCGTCGTCGACGACGGCGACGGCCTGGGGGTCGGCCGCGAGGACTCCCACGGCCTCAAGATCATGCGGGAGCGCGCGGACAGGATCGGCGCCGAGCTCGTCATCGAGTCGCCCGCGCACGAGGGACGAGGCACCCGAGTGTGCGTCCGGCTCGACTGATCCAAACCCCACGTCAGCCGACGGCAGCCAGTACTCTGCCAAGACAGGAAGGGAGCCCCCATGACCACCTCAGTGGTTCTGGTCGACGACCATGAGCTCATCCGGAACGGCCTTGCCGGGGCATTCACCCGGGACGACTCGTTCACGGTGGTGGGTCAGGCGGGGACCGTCGCGGAAGGTCTTGCAATCGTCGAGGAGGCACTGCCCGACGTGGTCGTGGTGGACCTCCAGCTGCCGGACGGTTCCGGGCTCAACCTGGTCCGGGCCGTCCGGAAGGAGCGCAAGGGTGTGGGCCTGGTGGTGCTCACGATGTATGCCGGCGACGAGCAGATCTTCGCCGCGATGGACGCCGGTGCGTCGGCTTTTGTCGGCAAGGACGCTCCCAGCACCGAGGTCGTCGCCGCCGCTCGCCACGCTGCGGTCTCGCCGCTCAGCTTCACCTGCGCAGGCCTTCCAGAAGCGATGATGCGGCGCATGTCGTCGGCGAACCCTCGACTCTCTGATCGCGAGCGCCAGGTGCTCGATCTGCTCGCGGACGGCCTCGGCGTCTCCTCGATCGCCGGCAAGCTGTACATCAGCGAGTCCACCGCCAAGACCCACATCGCCAAGGTGTACGAGAAGCTCGGGGCCGCCAACCGCGCGCAGGCGCTGGTCGCCGCGATGCGGATGGGGCTCATCGACACCTCCGCTCCGCCGCACTGACCAGGGCGCCTAGTCCGAATGGACTACGTGATTCGGGACGGATAGCCGATTTCTGCAATGTCGGACAAATGGGACAGTGATGTGTCCGGTCATCCTTGCCGGCATCCACATCGAGTTCCCGAGGGGAAGGAACCCCAATGCTTCAGTACTTCCGCAACATCACCGCCAAGCGCGACGAGGACGGCGCGTCCGCTGTCGAGTACGGCCTCCTGGTGGCGGCGATTGCCGCCCTCATCGTCATCGTCGTCTTTGCCCTCGGCGGCATCATCAAGGACGTCTTCCGCAACACGTGCGACCAGATCGACTCGCACTCGACGACGACCACCACCTGCGCCTCCTGACGATCGCTCGGCACGGGCCCTCGGGCCCGTGGCCGAAGTCTTATGACCACCTCGGAAGCTTGGGGGGACCCATGAAGTACGACCTCGCCCGCGCCTTGAGGCGCAGAGGAAACGAGGACGGCGCATCAGCCGTCGAGTACGGCCTGCTCGTCGCCGCCATTGCGGCTCTGATCGTCATCGTGGTGTTCGCCCTGGGCGGCATCGTCAGGGATGTCTTCAGGAACACCTGCGACGACATCGATGCGAGGGCAACGACCACGACCACCTGCTCTTCGTAGTCACTGGTCCACTTCTTTGGCTGTGGGTCCGCAACGGGCCCACAGCCAAAGACATGCCTGGCCGCGGCTCCTCACTGGTCCGCGCACGCGTCATCGAGCTGCGACTGATCTGGCCATTCCCACCCGCTGCAACGCGGTCGGGTGCGAGCCGAACCAGAACTGGCTCCACGCCGGCGGCGTCGGGTCCGACAAGGACCTCAGCGCCAGCTGCTTCTGCATCTCGATGAACGTCCTGGGGTCACCGGTGGCCTCGAGCGACGTACGGTCCGCACGCGCCTCGATGGCCCGGCTTATCGTGTTCTGCACCGGGCTCGCGAGCAGCGATCCAACCACGGAGAGCGCGAGCAGCAGTGGCACGACCCGCGGGTCGGCCAGACCGGCCACGTCGGCTCGCCGCAGCACCGCTCGGCGGGTGATGACGACTCCCAGCAGGCCGACGCTGAACGCCGCGCCCAGCGCCCCGAGGACCGTCCCGGTCAGCACGTCGTCATGCTTCGCGTGGCCCAGCTCGTGCGCGACCACCGCCTCGACCTGGCCCCGCGGCAACCCGCTCAGCAGCGTGTCGTAGACGACCAGCCGGCGGGTGCTGCCGAACCCGGAGACGTAGGCGTTCAGCGTCGTCGTACGCCGTGACGCGTCGGCCACGAGCACGTCGTCGAGGTGCACGTGCTCGCGCGCAGCGAGCGCGAGGATGTCCGAACGCAGCGGTCCGGCCTTCATCGGCGTGAAGTGGTTGAACAGCGGTTCGACCAGGACCGGGTAGACGAACGACCCCACCATGGCGAGCGAGGCGGCGGCGAGCGCTCCCCACAGCGGCCAGGTGCGCGGCGCGAGACGAGCCAGGCCGACCACGACGAGCAGCGCGACGGTCGTGAACACCCACGTGACTCCCAGCCCGATGGCCCGGTCCGCGAGCCAGCCGGCCCAGTCCTGGTGGCTGAGACCCTCTGACAGCTGCACACGTTGCGCGCTCCAGGCCAGCGGCAGCGCGGCCAGGGCGCCGACGACCGTGACGACGAGGCACCCGAGCACGACCTTCGCCCACCACCAGCCGGGGAGACGGGCCACCAGGGCACTGCCGAGCCGCGTGAACCCGAGCATCCCGGCGACCAGGACGCTCACGAGGAGGTTGCCCCACGCCGCGCGCCGCAGCAGGCCGGAGACGTGCTCGCCGCGTGCGATCTCCCGGGCCGAGAAGACGTCGGTCGCCGACACCGCGTGCACGTGGCCGCCGGGCAGCCAGTGCCAGGGGACCACGAGAGCGGCGACGACCACGAACGCGACCCCTGTCGAGACGGCCACGGCAAGGCTCAGCCTCAGGCTGGGGCGCGCTTCGGTCACGAGCTCACCCGTCCAGTCCCCCGATGAGGTGACGGAGGTCGGCGCGCCACTTGGTCACGAACTGGGCCTCGTTCGTCCCCAGGATCTTCTGGAACGCCGCCGAGAGAGGCTCCCCGGCGCTCACCTTCTCGTAGAACGTGACGAGCTTGCCCTCGCCGTACTCCATCGCCATGAAACGGGTGGCCAGCCAGGCCTCCTCGTACGTCGCACCGAGACCGCTTGCGGTCGGGTCGAGCTCGGACGCCGTCGGCAGGTGGTCGGGGGGACCGTCCTTCCGCATTCGCGCCAGGATCTGCGAGGCCGCGGTGCGGACCGGGATGCCTGCGTGGGCCAGGGCGACGTAGTCGGCAAACCCCTCCAGCAGCCAGGTCGGTACGTCGGCAAAGGTGGCGCTCGTGGCCACGTGGGTGGTCTCGTGACTGACGACGACCTGGGCGCCGCGCGGGCCCAGACCGTCGAACACCTGGGGATTGAGGAAGACGTGGACCGGTGAGCCCGGCACCAACGAGCCGTCGACCGTGGTCGTGACTGCTGCGATGTTGGCGTACTGCGCCTGAGGTGCCGCCAGCGCCTGGTCGAGCTGCTCCTCACTCGCAGGCCCTTCGATCACCAGCTTCCCGTGCCAGCCGGGCAGCACCTTGCCGACGTCGGCGAGAGCCTGCCGGGCGAGGGCGAGGTAGCGCTCGCCCTGTGTGCCCGTGGTGATCACCAGTGCGCGAGGGTCGGCCGACGTGGTCACCGGTGCCGGTGGTCCACAACGGTGTCCGCGCGTCTCCCCCGCCGACGCCGGCGATCAGCGCGCGGCCGGACCCGGTCACGAACACGAAGCGGGTCTCGAGCCGGGTCGGTTGCGCATCCCAGCCGTCGACCCGGTAGGCGAGCTCGACGGTGCCGGCCCATGCCCTGCCGCCGTACCGCTGCCGCTCCGAGGCGCTCAGGGCGCTCTCGTCGTCGACGAACCGCATCGACAGGTCCACGAGCCGGAGCTTCGCGGCGTTGGCGGCCATGGCCTCGAGGGTCGGACGTCCGCTCGAGCTGCCGAGCGCTTCGGCCGCATCCTGGTCACGCGACTCCAGGGCGTGCACCAGCCTGGTCAGGGTGAGCTGGGCGGAGACCTCACGAGCGTCGGTCGAGTCACCGGCCGGACGCGGGGGCGTGACGGTCTCGTCGTGCGAGCAGCCGGAGAGCGCGATCGTGGCAGAGAGGACGAGTGCCAGCCAGCCGGCGCCGAGCGTGCGATGTCGTCGACCGCCGCGTGCTCCCACGGTGGTCGAGCCTAGTCGACGGCTCAGCCCGGGCGGACGGCGCCGGAGTACGGCATCGAGTGCAGCGCCGAGACCCGGACACCCGAGCTCGGGTTCAGCGCGTTCACGATCAGTCCGTTGCCGATGTACATGCCGACGTGGCTCACCGGGCTGTAGTAGAAGACCAGGTCACCGGGTTGCAGCTCGCTCTCGGACACGCGTGTTCCCGAGCCCTGCTGGGCGCTCGAGGAGTGCGGCAGGCCGACGCCGGCCATGCCCCAGGCCCGCATCGTCAGTCCGGAGCAGTCGTAGGCGTTCGGGCCTGCGGCGCCGTACACATAGGCCTTGCCGACCTGGGCCATCGCGAACCGCACGGCTGCTGCGGCACGACCCGAGGCGGCGACGTCGGGGATGTCGCCGGTCCAGCCGCCGGAGAGGATCTTGGCCCGCGCCTCTGCCTCGAGATGGTCGAGGAGGTCCTGCGCCTTGGCAGCCTTCTCGTCGATGTCGGCCTTCTCCGCGGCCATCTTCTTCTGCAGTGCGGAGAGCCGGTCGGCCTCGGCCTTGACCGCAGCCTTGCGCAGCTTGAGGCGGTCGAGCTGGGTGCTGAACTCCTTCATCACCTCGCCGCGCTGGTTGTTGTAGGCAGAGACCGCGTTGAGGTTCGCGAGGAACGCGTCGGGGTTCCGCGAGAGCACGACCTGCGACGTGGTGGAGAGCGCGTCGCCCTGGTACTGGTCGACGACCATCGAGGCGACCTGCTCGCGCATCGCGTCGACGACCTGCTGCTGGCGCGCGAGGTCGGAGTTGAGCGCCCCGAGCTTGGTCCTGGTCTGGTCGAGCTTCACCTGGGCGTCGTTGTAGCGCTCCGAGGCCTGCTCGGCGAGATGGTCGTACTTCTCGACCTGCTTCTTCACCGTCGCGAGGTCGGGCTTCGCCGTCGCCGAGGGCGTGGCGAAGCCGATGCCCACGACGACGAGGGCGGTCACGAGAGTGGTCAGGGTGGCTGCGATCGCGGGGATGCGCTTCCGGCCGTTCTGCACGAGCGGACGGTCTCCTCTTTGTCTGACGCCTACCAGGTGAGCTGACGGATTCGGACGCAAAGATCGCCCTACCAGCGCCCCTCGGTCAGATCGGTGACCTCGGTGCGCCGGATTCACCCCAAGGAACGTGGTTCCCCGGCTCCGGTTTCGCGCTCCCCCGAGAAGCACGACTCCAGACTCGGCGCGGTCCCTGAGCTACCGTCGGTAGCTGGTGCAGGGACCTTGTGAGCCATGACGATAAACGAACGGTAACGACGTGCCAAACCGCGCCCCGCGGGAGATGGTTGTGTCTTTCACCACTTGGGACACAGCGGCCCCATTGGTCACTCCAGCATCAGGCGGACTCCACCTCCGGGCCTGCCAGAGGCGTGACCATCCGCAGCGGCGGGACCAGTCCGGAGCTGGCCAGGACCTCGAACGCCTGCTGCTCCTCCGCGTCGAAGCTGAGCTCCGGCGGTGGTCCCAGCAGCACGGTCACCACGCAGTCGTGACACGCCAGCCCACGGACGAGACAGGTGTCGCAGTCGACGCGCACGCTCATCGCTTCACTCTCCTTCACGCCCGTCGGTGGGCTCGAGAACCACCGTGACAGCGACCACCGACAAGACCGCGCCGAGCCCGGTCCGACCTCAGCCCAGCAGCCGCACCAGGGATCGCGCCGCGACGACCCGGACCCCCGCCTGCCGGGTGACGTCGCGGACGATCTCCTGGTCGCTGGTGACCACCCCTACGGGCCTCCCCGGCGGCTCGGCGGCGACGAGGTCCCGGATGACGTCGTCCGCGAGGACGCCGCGAGGACTGAACAGCACGCGCACTCCGCGCGGGTGCTGCACAAGCGGGCGGGTCTCCGCGTTCGTCCCGTCGAAGACGACCGTGATCTCCGCCCCGGACTGTGCGGACAACGGTCCCAGCGCCTTCAGCAGGCGCGTCCGTTGTGCCTCCAGGCTCGTCGCGTCCCACTCCAGCCTCGTCACGTTGTAGCCGTCGATGATCAGGTGGATCCGCGGCAGGGCGAGGAGCTCGCGCACGAGCGCCGGGTCGTCGACCGGGCGTGACGCCGTACCGGTCGAGGGCCGCGCCCCGGCCTCAGCCAGGTGCGCCTCCACGTGGTCCGCCGGTGAGCCGGTCGCGACCGGAAGTGCGAGCTCCTGGCGCAGCCCCTGTGCGGCCTGCAGCAGGGTGTCCATCAGGAGCCGTGCCCGCAGCGTGCCCTCGTCCCGCGTGGTGCGAGCGGTCCGCTGGGCGCGAGCGAGCTCACCCTCTCGTGTGGTGACCAGCGACTTGAGCCGCCGGATCTCACCCTCGGCGGCCGCGACCTCGGCCTCCAGGCGAGTCGTGCGCTCCGTGGCCTCGGCGGTCGACCGCTCGGCATCACTCCGGGAGGCGCGCGCCTGGGCACGCGCTTCGCCGAGCTTTCGGCGGAGGTCCGCGATCTCGCTCTTGGCGGCGCCCAGCTCCGCCTTGGCCGTGCGCCTGATCTCCCCCTGCGTCGCGAGGGCGGCGTCGAGGCGACTCCGAAGTGCTGCGATCTCCGTGGACTCCTCCTCGGGCTGCTGGCCCCGTGCGTTCTCCTGCGCGGCCGCGTCGAGCAACACCTGCCAGCCGTCCGGTCGCACGAGAAATGCCAGCGCCGCGCTGTCGACCGAGCCGGCACCCTCAGCGAGCTGCGAGGCGACGTCGGCGTGCCGCGCCTGGGCCTGTACGGCGATTCGCTCGCGGAACGTGTCGTCGCTCGCCAGCTGGTCGAGGATCTGCTGCCCGGCGATCCGTGCACGACGCGCCGGCGCGAACGTCGCCGCCCGTTTGAGCGGACCCGGGACGTGGTCGGCCGGGAGCACTCCGAGAGCGTCGGCCGCGTAGGTGATCACCCGGGCGCGGACCCGCTCGGGCAGCGCCTCGGGTGCGCCCGTCATGAGCCCGGGGATCCCTGGACGTCCGCGCCCGCACGGTCGACGAGCTCGATGGCGTCGGCGCGACCGCACCAGCGGCACGTCACCGACTCGACCAGCTCCTCGTGGACCACCGTCTCCTCGACGACGTGGTCACCGCCGAGGTCGAAGTGCCAGAACTCCGTCGTACGCCGCGTCCGGGCCACGTCGAACCGGGTCAGGTTGCCGCAGCCGGCGCACCGCCAACGCTGGTGGGCGGCCGGAAGCGTGAGGTCCACGATCTCTCCTCCGGGTAGCTCGCCCGCACCGCTGGCGGATACGAGCAGCCTATTGCGCGCGTCGAACCGGAATCTGTCGGCGCGGCTTCCTACCGTCAGGGACATGAGCTCCGCCCCGCTGGTCGCGCCCCCGACGCCGGGCTCCTCGGCGACGTCGCGCTGGGCCAGCCAGATGAGCTTCGACGAGCTCGGCCGGCCGCTGCGCGACCTGACCTTCTGCGTCGTGGACCTCGAGACGACCGGCGCGGCCGTGTCCCAGGGCTCGATGATCACCGAGATCGGCGCCGTGAAGGTGCGAGGTGGCGAGATCGTCGGCGAGTTCCAGACGCTGGTCAACCCCCATGCCTCGATCCCCCCGTTCATCGCCGTGCTCACCGGCATCACCAACTCGATGGTGGCGGCCGCGCCGTCGATCGAGGTCGTCCTCCCCTCGTTCCTCGAGTTCGCGCGCGGCACCGTCCTGGTGGCGCACAACGCCCCCTTCGACGTGGGTTTCCTCCAGCACTTCGCGCGACAGCTCGGACACTCGTGGCCGGCGTTCGAGGTCGTCGACACCGCACGCCTGGCGCGCCGCGTGGTGACCCGCGACGACGCCCCCAACTGCAAGCTGAGCTCCCTGGCGATCGCCTTCGGATCGGCCACGACGCCCAACCACCGCGCGCTCGCAGATGCGCGGGCCACCGTCGACGTGCTCCACGGACTGTTCGAGCGCCTCGGCACCCAGGGCGTCCACACGCTCGAGGAGCTGCAGACGTTCACGTCCCGGGTCACCTCCGCGCAGCGCCGCAAGCGCCACCTCGCCGAGCACCTGCCGCACGCACCGGGCGTCTACCTGTTCCGCGACGACCGCGACCGGGTCCTCTACATCGGCACCTCGCGCGACCTGCGCTCGCGCGTCCGCTCGTACTTCACCGCCTCGGAGACCCGCTCGCGGATGGGCGAGATGGTCGGCCTGTCGACCAAGGTCGAGGGCATCGAGTGCGCGACACCCCTCGAGGCGGAGGTGCGTGAGCTGCGGCTGATCGCCCAGCACAAGCCGCGCTACAACCGGCGCAGCCGCCACCCGGAAAAGGTCCACTGGCTCAAGCTCACCAACGAGCCCTGGCCGCGGCTGTCCCTCGTCCGGCGGGTGATCGACGACGACGCGGACTATCTCGGCCCGTTCGCGTCCCGGAAACGTGCGGAGAAGTCGCTGGCGGCTCTCCACGAGGCGTTCCCGGTCCGCCAGTGCAGTGGCCGGCTCCCGCTGCTGCCCTCACGGAGCCCGTGCGTCCTCGCGGAGATGGACCGCTGCCTCTCCCCCTGCGACGGCAGCGTCGACCTGGACACCTACGCGCTGATGGTCTCCGACCTGCGCGACAACCTCCTCCGGCGGGCGGACGCGGTCGTCGAGGCGATCGCCGCCAAGATGGACGCGCTGGCCGCGGAGCAGCGCTATGAGGACGCCGGGGTGCATCGCGACCGGCTCGCGGCCTTCGTCCGGGCGGCCTCCCGCACGCAGCGCCTGAGCGCGCTCACCCGTTGCGCCGAGGTGGTTGCCGCGAGGCGTGAGGACGACGGACGCTGGGCCGTCCACGTGGTCCGTCACGGTCGGCTGGCAGGCGCCGGCGTCATCCCCGTCGATGCGAACGCTCGCGACTACGTCGACCAGCTCCGGCTCATGTCGGAGGCAGTCTCACCCGGACTGGGGCCGACCCCCGCGGCGACCGCCGAGGAGACCGAGAAGATCCTGCGGTGGCTCGAGAGCCCGGCGATCCGGCTGGTCCACGTCGACGGCGAGTGGACCTGTCCGGTGCGGGGGGCGTCGAGGCACCTCGCTGCCCACGACGCCGTGGAGCAGTCACGGCTCAGCCTCGTGCCCTTCGACGAGCGGCGCTCACTGCCGACCGTCCACCAGCCCGCGCGATAAGTTGCGTCCATGATCACCGCCATCGTCTTCGTGAAGGCCGACGTCGCCCGGATCCCGGAGGTCGCGGAGGCGATCGCAGCACTCGAGGGTGTGAGCGAGGTCTACTCGGTGACCGGTCAGGTCGACCTCATCGCGATGGTCCGGGTTCGGGACCACGATGCCGTGGCGGACGTGGTCGCCGACCAGTTGAACAAAGTGCCCGGCGTACTGGAGACGGAGACGCACATCGCCTTCCGCGCCTACTCGCAGCACGACCTCGAGTCGGCGTTCTCACTCGGGCTGGACTAGGTACTTGACCGAGCGATTCACGATCCTTCTGCCTACTAGGCAGCGAGCCGACACGCTCGAATCAGCCCTCCGTACCTGCATCAGCCAAGACCTGTCCGACCTCGACATCCTTGTCAGTGACAACGCGAGCACTGACGAGACGCGAGGAGTTGTAGCTGGGTTCGACGATTCACGGATCCGTTACATCAATCCAGGACGCAGACTAGGCATGTCAGAACATTGGGAGTTCGCGCTCAGCCACGTCGCGAACGGATACTTCACAATCATCGGAGATGACGACGGAGTCATGCCGGGGGGCATCGCTCGAGCACGAACTTTGATGGAAGAGGAGGGTGCTGACGCGCTGATCTGGCCCCTCACCGCGTACTACTGGCCCCGTTACGCAGACCCGGCGCTGGCCGATCATGTTTCCGTCCGCGTGCCGACGAAGGAACACGTTGGATTCATCGACGCGAAACAGACTTTGGAGAAGGTGGCACACTTCCGGCTCCCCCATTACTGGCTACCGTCGCCCTACTGGGGAGCAGTGCACACTCGAACAATCGAGCGGTCTCGGGCGAAGGATGGTCGCTTCTTCCGTTCAATCACCCCAGACCTATATGCAGGCACTGCGATCGCATCGACATCCCAGTGTTATCTACGCACCAACCGTCCGTTGACCTTGAGTGGGTCGTCGCACCACAGCAACGGCGCGAGTGCGCTTGCCTCCGCAAGACAAGGTCAGCGAGCAGACGCACGTGAGCAATACATCAGCGAGAACTCCATCCCGTTTCACCCAGACCTCAAGTTCGCAGGCAGCATTCCAATTGTTCTCACCGAGGCGCTCCTACAAACGCGAGACTCGTTGGAACGGGACGTACCAGTGCCGGACCTGGAAACATTGGTTCGAGCGGCGCTCCGCCACCCAGAACTGGTGTTCAACCCTCGTGCTCGGGCCGACGTTGAACAGACGTTGCGGGCGATCGGTGACCTTCGTTCCGATAGCTCTCGTGTCGAAGACCTTATTAGGCACGAAGGCCGATTCTCCGCGGTGCAGTTCTTGTGGGCGGGTCTGGCAAACGTTCTGACTGGCAATCCGGTCCATGCCTGTCCCCCGGAAGTTCAAAACATCGACGACGCGACGAAGTTCGTAGACTCTTTGCTCCACGAAGGCGACCGCCTTGGAGTAGTGCGTATCAACACGAGGGGGCGGCTGGCGAAGGTGCTCGCAGCAGGCCGAGTCGCCCGCGGACGTCTTACCTAGGTTCTACGAGTGTTTGCTACTCGCTCCGCAGACAGCAAACGTGGAACAACGCACATGCCCACAGGCACCGTGCACACGACGCTGGCGATGAGAGTGCCCCAACCCGGGCCCGAGATTCCAATCTGTCTCGTGAGCAAGAGAGAGATTGGGAAGTTCATCGCAGCCATGGCGATCGCCGCAAAGGCGTGAAGTCGAACGCGCCCAGTCGCGTTCATCAGCAGGTAAGCGGGTGAAGTGACGAAGCTGATCACGCTTGCTGCCGCAAGGGCTAGCAGCAAGGCTCTGTGCGGTCGCAGCTCGGAGGAGAACACGGCGGCGATGAGATCCGGTCCCACCAGGACCACAACTGCCCCGGCAACAAGCGATGTCAGGGCGCCAAAGGCCGTGGACATGATGAGCCGAGACCTGATCCAACCGAGGTCACCGCGGGCGAAGGCTTCACCGAACGCCGGCCACAGCTGGAGCAATGCCGGCGTCAACGACGCACTTATCAGGCCGAACACTCGGACGGCCAACGCGAACTCGCCCGCGTCCGCAGCGCCGAGGATGCTCGCGACGATCAGCGCGTCAACTTGGAAGCTGGCCGCCGTGGCCAGCATGATGACGAAGTACCAGCCGCTGACCTTCCGAAGCACCTCCCACTCGGCACGGCTGACGTGCTTGGCGTGCGGTCGGAGCTGGGGGGCGAGCCACCACACTGCGGCGAACCCGGACGCGATCCCGGCCAGAGCCGGTGCTCCCAGCGCCACCAGCACGTACATGAACAACGGCCAGCCGGCTTGGGTACTGACCACGAGTCCGACGGCCGCCAGAACCGCACCTCCGAGCAGCCAGAGGTTCGCCAGCCCCCCTCGGTCGATCCCGTAGAGGATCCGCTGGCCGATCGCCGCCGGGACCGAAAGGCCGGCCGCGAGTGCAGTCGCCAGGACCGCATGGACGACCGCGGCATTCGACACAGCCCCAGCGCCCAACAGCGTCTGCCACGGCACAACCAGCAACGACAGAACGAGCAGCAGCCCGGTGACCAGGCCGGCGGTCGTCGCAGCCACGATCGCGGTGGAGACGGCACGGACCGCCCCTCCCTCGTCCCCTACGCCGCGGAGCTCGGCCAGCCTGGTCGTCAGTGCGCCGCCGATTCCGAAATCAGCCAGGGCGAAGAGGACTGCGAGACCGGTCAGGGTGGCGAAGATGCCGAATTCTGCAGCGGACAGCTCACGTGTCACGAACGGCAGCGAGACAAGCGTGGCGATTGCGATCGACATCTGGAGGCCGGCCCCACCCACGAGCGTGCGCAGAATCGCCCGGTCTCTGGCACGCGCGCGCGTCGGCTGGTTCAACGAGCTCTCTTTCGATCGATGGTCCACGCGGCTGACCGCTCGACTCCTTCGCGAACGTCGGCGGATGCGGCACCAGACAGGCTAGCCTCAAGGGCGGATACGGGGCCCGTTACAACAGGAGTGCGCGTGAAGATCGTGATCCTTGCGGGAGGCAGGGGTACCAGGCTCTCCGAGGAGACGCACGCCATCCCGAAGCCGATGGTCGCAATCGGCGGTCGGCCGATCATCTGGCACATCATGAACCACTATGCCTCCTACGGCTTCAACGACTTCGTGGTCGCTTGCGGGTACAAGGGTGAGGTCCTGAAGGACTTCTTCCGGAGCTACCAGGCCCGGGAGTCCGACTTCACCGTCGACCTCTCCGACGGCAGCCTGTCGGTCTTGTCGAAGCCGGAGACCGATTGGCGGGTCACGCTGGTCGACACAGGGCTCGACACCAGGACCGGCGGGCGCGTCAAGCGACTCGCGCGCCACCTCGACGGGACATTCCTGCTGACCTATGGCGATGGCCTGTCCGACGTACCCGTCGACCGGGTGATCGATCACCATCGGTCTCTCGGCGCCCTGGCGACCGTGACAGCGGTGCACCCCATCCCGCGCTGGGGCGCGCTGACGATTGCCGACGACCGGGTCACCGGGTTCACGGAGAAGCCGGCAGATCCGAGCAGCTGGGTCAACGGCGGGTACTTCGTCATGGAGCCGGGCGTCCTCGACCTCATCGACGGCGACGAGTGCGGCCTGGAGCAGGAGCCGATGCAGAAGCTGGCATCGGACGGCCAGCTCGCGGCGTACCAGCACGACGGTTTCTGGATGGCGATGGACACTGCCCGCGACCGCGACGAGCTCAACTCGCTCTGGGACGATGGCTCCGCTCCATGGATCGGGCGATGAGGTGGCCGCTGCTACACGGATCCCCTCCCGCGAGTTCTGGCGCGACCGACGCGTGCTGGTCACCGGCCACACAGGCTTCAAGGGCAGCTGGCTCACCAGGTGGCTCGTCTCGCTCGGTGCTGAAGTCGCAGGAGTCGCCCTGCCCGAGCTTCCCAGCACACCGGCGCTCTGGAGCGAGCTCGGCCTCTCCGTGGCGAGCGACATCCGTGCCGACATCGCAGGGGCGGACTGGCAGGGTCCAGCAGCCGAGTTCGACCCGCAGATCGTCGTCCACCTTGCCGCGCAGCCGCTGGTCAGCGCGGGTTACGCCGACCCGCTCGGCACCTTTGAGACGAACGTGGTCGGTACCGCGAAGCTCCTCGCCGAGACCCCTCGGCTGACGTCGCTCGACGCAGTCCTGGTGGCCACCACCGACAAGGTCTACGACACGGCCTCAGCCCCGCCGTACGTCGAGTCGATGCCGCTGGGCGGCAAGGACCCGTACGCCGCGAGCAAGGCTGCCGCCGAGCTGGTGGTCGGTTCGTGGCCCCGGGGTGAGGTTCCCGTCGTCACCGCGCGCGCCGGCAACGTGATCGGCGGCGGCGACTGGGCGACCGACCGGCTCGTTCCCGACCTGGTCCGCGCCTGGTCGGACGGCGGATCGCCGGAGCTGCGTCGGCCGGACGCGGTACGTCCCTGGCAGCACGTCCTCGAGCCGCTGTGCGGCTACCTGGTGTACCTCGAGGAGCTCGTGGCAGGCACCGAGCTCCCCCGCGCGCTCAATTTCGGCCCGAGCTCGCTCCAGACCGTTCCCGTTCGCGAGGTCGCCGCCCGCGCCGCCGAGGTCTGGGGTCGCGCCACCGGGGAGGAGCCGCCGCCCTACGGGTTCGCTCCTGTCTCACCGATGAAGGAGACGCAGTTCCTGGAGATCGACTCGACGCTCGCCGCGAGCTCGCTGGGCTGGCGCAGCGTCCTCGACTGGCGAGCCGCGGTCGACCTGACGATCGAGTGGTACGCGAGGCGAGCCGCTGGCGCGTCGGCAGACGAGCTGGTGCGCGACCAGCTGCGCGAGTTCTCCAGCGTGGTCTCATCGTGACCGCCGAGCAGCTCAGCCGGCGCGGGACCGAGACGTGCCGGGCGTGCGGGGCCGCCGACCTGCACTCGGTCCTGGATCTCGGAGAGCAGCCGCTCGCGAACCGGCTGCTGCGCAACCCCGAGGAGGCCGACCCGACGTACCCGCTCCACCTGAGGATCTGTGGCACCTGCGCGCTCGGGCAGGTCGGTGAGTTCGTGACGCCGGAAGAGATCTTCAACGACTACCCGTACCTGTCCTCGATGAGCTCCTACTGGCTTGAGCACCTGGCCGGTTACGCCCGCCAGATGCGCGTGGAGCTGTCCCTGACTGGGCACGACCTCGTCGTCGAAGTGGCGAGCAACGATGGTGCACTGCTGAAGGGCTTTCGTGATGCCGGGCTCAGGGTTCTGGGCATCGAACCGGCCGCCAACGTCGCTGCGATTGCCGAAGCGGGCGGGGTGCCGACCGAGTGCGCCTTCTTCGGACGGGAGACCGCCGAGCGGATCCGCAACGACCACGGCACACCTCGTCTTGTTGCCGCCAACAACGTGATGGCCCACGTCCCCGACCTGGACGACTTCGTCGGCGGTCTGGCTGCCTTGAGCGGTCCGCACACGGTGATCACGATCGAGAACCCGGGATTCACGAGCCTGCTGCTCCAGCGCCAGTTCGACACGATCTACCACGAGCACTTCAGCTACCTGTCGGCCACTGCCGTCTCCGCGCTGGCCGAACGGCACGGCCTCACTCTCGTGCGGGTCGAGCAGCTGCCGACCCACGGAGGCTCACTTCGCTACTGGCTGGCGCCACGAGACGCGATGCCCACGGATCCGTCCGTCCAGGTTGCGGTCGAGGCAGAGACAGCGGAGGGACTGCGCGATCCGAGCCTGTGGAATGCCTTCCGGAGCGACTGCCTCCGCACGATCGACGAACTGCGCGCATGGCTCGACGACCGTGCGGTCGACGGTTCCGTCGTGGCCGGTTACGGCGCAGCTGCGAAGGGCAACACCCTGCTGAACGCGGCGGGCGCTGGACCCGACGACCTGGTCGCCGTCACCGACCAGAGCCCCGAGAAGCAGGGCCGCTACCTCCCGGGGTCCAGGATTCCGGTCGTCCCGCCGTCCAAGCTCGCCGACTTCGCGCCCACAGACGTGTTGATCCTGCCGTGGAACATCGCGTCGGAGCTGCGCGCACTCATTCGAGACCACGTTCCTGAGGCCCGGATCTGGATCGCCATCCCGGACATCCACGAGGTCGACGCATGAGCTCAGAGCCGAGGCCCTTGTCGTTCCGGGGCGCGTTCGTACTCTCCGGGGTGCGGCACGAGGACAGCCGCGGCGACTTCAAGCGTGTGCTCGACCTGGACCTGCTGCCCGGCGCAGGCCGTGACCCAGCAAGCACGTATCTCGCAACGGCGCTGAACCGCCGCCGCGGGACGATCCGGGGTCTGCACTACCAGGAACCGCCCTACGAGGAGGCGAAGACGGTGTGGTGCACGAGCGGGGCGATCTTCGACGTCCTGGTCGACCTGCGACCCGACGAACCGACCTTCGGCCAGTGGATCTCGGTCGACCTGCATGCCGACGACGTCACCGCCCTGCACGTCCCTCCAGGGATCGCCCACGGCTACCAGACGATCGAGGACGAAACCGTCGTCAGCTACCTGATCAGCGGGACGTACGAGCCCCGCAGCGCGCGCACGATCAGCTGGAGCGACAAGACCCTCGCCATCGACTGGCCGCTGCAGGTCAGCGAGATCTCCGAGCAGGACGAAGGGGCACCGCCGTGGCCGACGAGATGAGCCCCCTCTCCCGGTCGGCCCCCATTCTCATCTGGGGGGGCTCCGGTCACGCCCGCGTGCTCAGGGAGGCCCTGGGCGCTCGAGCGAAGGACGTCGTCGCAGTGGTCGACCGCCGGGATATCCCTCCTCCGTTCCCCGGTATCGAGCTGGTCTGCGGAGATGCTCGAATCGATGGCTGGCTGAATGCCGTCGGCGATCTCGAGAAGTTTGAATTCCTCGTGGCCGTCGGGGGCGGGCACGGGCCGGTGCGGGTCCAGATCCACAACCGTCTGACCACCCTGGGCATGATGCCGCTGTCCATCGTCCACCGCACAGCGTTCGTCGCCAGCGGAGCGAAGTGCCAGCCGGGTTCTCAGGTTCTCGCCCAGGCGGCAGTGTGCGAAGGCGCAGAGATCGGCAGTCAAACCATCGTCAACACCGGTGCCAGTGTCGACCACGAGTGTGTGGTCGGCCCTGGCGTGCACATCGCCCCAGGAGCGCACCTTGCCGGCCTGGTCCGGGTGGACGAAGGGGCGTTCATCGGGACAGGGGCAACGGTCGTGCCGCGCGTCCACATCGGCGCGGGCGCTGTTGTCGGGGCAGGCTCCGTTGTGTTGCGCGACGTCCCCCCCGGAACGACCGTCGTCGGAAACCCAGCACATTCGAGGAGCGAAGAATGACCACCAATTTCCAGAGGCTGACTCACGAGTGGTTCATCGAGAGCGTCCGTGAGAAGTACTCGTACAACTTCACCTGGATGGGGCGCCCGGTCATCCAGTACCCCCAAGACCTGGTGGCGCTCCAAGAACTCATCTGGAAGATCCGCCCCGAGGTCGTCGTCGAGACCGGCATCGCCCACGGCGGTTCCCTGGTGTTCAGCGCCTCCATGCTCGAGCTGGTAGGCGGAGCGGGACGAGTCATCGGAATCGACATCGACATCCGGGAGCACAATCGAGCGGCTCTGGACGAGCACCAGATGCGCACCAGGATCGACCTCATTGAAGGGTCTTCGATCGATCGCGGGATCGTGAACCAGGTGCGGACTGCCGTGGGCAACGCGAAACCGGTCCTGGTCATCCTCGACTCGATGCACACCCACGAGCACGTCCTCGAGGAGCTGCGGGCCTACTCGTCCATGGTCGGTGCAGGAAGCTATCTCGTCGTCCTGGACACGATCGTGAACAACCTTCCCGCGGAGCTGTACCCGGACCGTCCTTGGTCTCCCACCGACAACCCGTTGACAGCCGTCGAGGCCTTCCTGGAGGAGAACGATCGCTTCGAGATCGACTCCGAGCTGGAGAACCGGCTCGCGATCACGACGGCGCCCAGCGGGTTCCTCCGCTGCGTCAAGGATTGACCTCCGTGGACCGTATCCCGGTGGCCGGCCCCTCGATCACCGAGAAGGAGATCGCGTACGTGACCGCTGCCGTGACGGACGCCTGGTACGCACACGCAGGCGGGCCGATCGCGCAGTTCGAGTCCGACTTCGCGTCGTTCACGGGTCGGAGCCATGCCGCGGCGTTGCCCTCCTGCACGGCCGGGATCCACCTGGCACTCGCCGCCCTCGGCATTGGGCCAGGTGACGAGGTCGTTGTCCCGGACCTCACCTGGATCGCCAGCTCCGCCCCGATTTCCTACGTCGGTGCGACACCGGTCTTCGCAGACGTCGATGCCGAGACGCTGTGCCTCACTGCAGAGACGATCGAGGCTTGCCTCTCGCCGCGGACACGGGCAGTCATCGTGGTCGATCTCTACGGTGCGATGCCAGACATGAGCGCCATCCAGGACCTGGCGGACCGAGAAGGCTTCGTCGTGATCGAGGACGCTGCCGAAGCGATCGGTTCCACATACCAGGGCGGGCCTGCCGGCAGCTTCGGCCAGCTGAGTGTGTTCAGCTTCCACGGGTCGAAGACGCTCACCACCGGGGAAGGCGGAATGCTGGTCACCGACGATCACGCGTTGATCGAAAGGGTCAACGTCCTACGTGACCACGGGCGCGCTGTGGGCGACCGGGCGTTCAACAATCACGAGGTCGCGTTCAAGTACAAGATGACCGCCCTCCAGGCGGCCCTGGGGTTGGCCCAGCTTGAGCGGATCGATGAGCTGACGGCCAAGAAGCGTGCCCTGCACGAGTGGTACCGGACCCGGCTCGAAGGGCGGTCGGACCTCTCGGTGTACGCGAGCAGGAACCCTGGCGTCGTGTGGTGGATGACAAGCGTTCAGATCGACCCAGCGGCCGGCTGGGACAAGGACCGGCTTCAGGAACGGCTGGCAAATGTCGGCGTCGACACCCGGCCCTTGTTCCGACCCCTGAGCAGCCTGGCTGCTTATGCAGACGAGGAACAGGCGTCGATCGCGCAGGCCCGGAACCACGTCGCGTACCGGGTCAGTCCGTACGGACTCAACCTCCCGTCGGCTCTCTCGCTCACCGAGACCGACGTAGATCGCGTCTGTACCGAGCTGATCGGCGCTCTCGACTCCTGATGCGGCTCACGCCTGGGCGGCGGCGGCCCGATAGCTCGCGACGTGAGCCTCGGCGCACGCTTCCCAGGTGAATCGACTGACATGAGCGCGCCCCCTGGCAGCAAGCTCGGTGCCGTCGTCGATCGCCGACAAGATCCCTTGGGCGATCGACATTGGGTCCAGGGGGTCAAACAGCACCGCAGCGTCACCACATATCTCGGGCACCGACCCTGCATCGGCAGCTGCCACAGGGCAGCCGGCCGCCATGGCCTCCAGCGGGGGGAACCCGAACCCCTCATAGAGGCTCGGAAAGGCCAAGCACGCAGCCGATGAGTAGAGCTCCCGCAGCACCGAACTGTCAACCTGGCCGAGGTGCTCGGACCAGGAGGGCAACGCGCCCAGACGGTCCGTGTTCTGGCCGGTGAGAACCAGGCGCATGGCGGGATGCCGCTCCCGGACGATCTCCATGGCAGCCAGCAGGCGCTGGTGGTTCTTGTGCGGCCAGGCCGCGGCGGGATAGAAGACGAAGTCCAGCCTGGTGCCCTCTCCCCGCTTGAACCACTCGGGCGCGACGCCGAGGTGTGCGACGTCGATCCGGTCAGGTCCGACGGCCAGTTGATCGACGATGCGCTCGCGGCAGAAGTCGCTGATGGTGATCACCCGATCGGCACGGCGGGCGGTCGCGTCGTAGGCGAGCCGCCGATACACGCGCTCGGATCTCGTGAACATCCCAGGCAGGTCACGATGCTGGACGTCGAGCAGGGTGACGACCCATGGAGTGTTGTGCACGCGCGGAACCGGCACGATCAGGGGATGGTGCACGACGTCCGCTGAGCGCATGGCCTCGCGCAGGTCACCGGATGCAGTCCACCCCTTCGCGATCGTCGTGAGGCGGCCGCGCACACTCGGCTCGCTCTTGATCCTGTGCGCGACGACCTCGCGAGCCCCGACGAAGTTGCCGGCCGAGACGGGCGGGACAATCACAGTGAGCTCGACGTCCGACTGCCGGCCCAGGGCGTCGACAAGCCCGCGCACGTAGGTTTCACTGCCCCCCATGTGGCCGGGGACAAGGGTCAGGAGAGGCATTGTCACCCGCAGGGGTGCCGTCACCAGGTGCTCCGGACCACGAGCACGAACCTAGCGTGCAACGCTCGCCGCGCGTGCATCGCTGAAGACCGCGCCATGACTAGTCATTTCTGACCACACCCGCCAGCCAGTCGGCCAATACTCTCCTCGACCACCGCACCTATGTCCGAATTGGGACTATCCTCGGACCAGCCGTTTGCCATCGTTGGGGGGAAGCATGGACGCGAGAGCTGCGTGCGTGATCGTTCCGGCGTACAACGAAGCCGCGGTGATTGCGGTCACGGTCTCGGACCTCCGGACGAGTTTCGCGCACGTCATCGTGATCGACGATGGCAGCAGCGACAACACAGCTGACGTCGCCCGCGCGGCCGGCGCCACCGTGATCAGGCACGCGATCAACCGTGGTCAGGGTGCCGCGCTGCAGACCGGCTTCGACTACTTCCTGCAGCGCTCTGACGCCGACCTGTGCGTCACCTTCGACGGAGACGGGCAGCATCTGGTCGAAGACGCCGTCGCCATGGTCGAGCGCGCCCAGGAACGATCCCTCGACGTCGTGCTCGCCTCCCGCTTCCTGGGCAGGACCGAGGACATGCCCCGCTCCCGTCGGCTACTGCTCCGGGCCGCGATCCGATTCACACGTGCGACCACCGGACTGAAGCTCACGGACACCCACAACGGCCTACGGGTGCTGAGTCGTTCCGCCCTCGGCAAGATCCGGCTGCAGCAGGATCGGATGGCCTACGCCTCCGAGTTGGAGTCGTTGGTCGCACGACACCAGCTGGTCTGGGAGGAAGTGCCGACCACCGTCATCTACAGCGACCATTCGCGTGCCAAGGGCCAGACGAACAGCAACGCCGTCAACATCGTCTTCGACCTTGCCGTCGATCGGATCCGCGCCCCGCGATGATCATCAAGATCCTGTTGATCGCTGCAGCGATCGCCTTCGGATTCGTGCTGCTCCGCGACACCAGCACCAGCCGGCACCTGGCGCTGATCCGGATCACCGGCATCCTCGTCGTCGGCGGCGGCATCTTCGCCGTGCTCTTTCCGCTGAAGGTCACCTATGTAGCCAACAAGGTCGGCGTCGCGCGGGGTACCGACCTGGTGCTCTACGTCCTGGTGATGGTCTTCCTGTTCACCTCGGTGTCGCTGTACCAGCGGCTGCACACAGTCGAGTCGCAGATCAGCGAGTTGACCCGGCACCTGGCGCTGATGAGCCCCCGGGGCCCGGAGAACGAGGCTGACGAGTGACCGCCAGGAGGACCTTCACCACGGCGTTCGTCGGCATCCTCCTCATCCAAGCCGCCTGGATCGCGGCCATGCCCGCGTTCCGGGGACCCGACGAGTTCGACCACGTCTATCGGGCTGAGGGTGTCTCACACGGGGCGATCGTGGTCCGTGACGGCGTTCCGACAGCACGGGGAGGCCTGACTCCGGTACGCCGCTCGGTGATCGATGCCGCCTCGGGCGTCTGCGCGAGCCTTCCCTACACGCTGGTCCACAATTGCGAGGCCTACGGTCCCTATGACGGGGAGTGGGGTGAGGTCGGCTCGGGCGCCAATTCGTACAACCCGGCCTACTACGTCGTGGCCGGCAACGTCGGTCGCTTCTTCGACGGGGTGGCTGTCGACTACGTCATCCGGGCCGTGACCGCGATCATCTGTGCGCTGTTGCTCGCCTGGGCTGCAGCGCTGTGGATGCGCGACGGTCCGTCGCGCTGGCGCACTCTCGCCTTCGCCGTCGCGCTGACCCCGGTGCTGACCTACAGCACCGCGATTGCGGCGCCGAACGGTGTCTCCTACGCGGCCGCGGTCCTTCTCTGGACGGCGGGCCTCACCTTCTTGAGCGGGGCCCGCGAGGACGCTCCTCGCGGCTGTCTCGCCGCGGTGGTGACTGCCGCGATCGTGCTCTGCAACACCCACACAACCGGACCGATGTGGACCGTGGTCATCCTGCTGACCTGGCTCCTCCTCAAGCCGGCCGCGGTGTGGCAGACCCTCCGCGACGCACGCAACTGGCCGGCGGTCGCTCTGATCGGGCTCGGCGGCGTGGCCTCGGTGCTGTGGACGATCAGCTCCGGCGCGAACCTGCCAAGCTCGTCCGGCACGGTCCCGGGCACCCCGGAGATCGGCCAGCTGGCCAGCAACGAGTTTCTCTGGTTGGTACAGACGATCGCCGCCTTCCCGCTGCGCAACGAGCTGGCGCCCCCTGCCGTGTACATCCTCTGGGTCATCGGGTTCACGATGCTGCTGGTGCATGGGCTGCGCTCCGGTGGGCGGGCCGGACTGATCGTGGTCTGGCTGATCGTCGCCACCTTCGCCATCCAGACCGGCCTCACCTACGTCGGCTTCCAGACCGACGGCTACGCCTGGCAGGGCCGCTACGGCTTGCCTCTGACCGTGGCGCTCGCCCTGATCCCGGCCTACCTCGACAGCGGGCGAAGGCAACCGTTCCGTCCGCTCTACCACTGTGCGCTCTTCGCGCTCCCGATCGCCACGGCCATCTCGATCTGGCACGTCGCGCACAACGAGCGCAACTTCCTGCAGCGCCCCTGGACCGACTACCTCCAGCTGGGACCGACTCTGGCTGGCCTCCTCGCGGCTTGCGGCACGCTCATCCTGATCAAGGCACTCGCAGGCTCGCACGTCCCGGCGGTCAACGTGGCCGAACAGCCGAGGGTCGCCGAGGTCACCGGAAGCGCGCGATGACCGTTCTGATGGTCGTCCCGACTCTCGGTGAGCGACCGGCGATGCTTCGCAAGTCCCTCGAGTCGATCGCGACGCAGGGAGTCGACGTCGACATCGTCGCCGTCGCGCCGCCGGGCAAGGGCGTCGAGGAGCTGGTCACCGAATTCGGCGGACGGTTCGTGCCGGACCCGGGCCAGGGTGGCCAGTCGGGCGCCATCAACGCCGGGATCGCCGCTGCAGCCGAGGGCACGGAGTACTTCGCCTGGCTCGGCGACGACGACCTGCTCGCTCCCGGCTCGCTGGCCGCGACGACTGCGGCGCTCGCCGCCAGGTCCGACGCAACGCTGGCCTACGGCTGGTGCGACTACATCGACCTCGAGGGCCGCGTGGTCTTCCGCAGCAACGCCGGGCGGATCGCGGACTGGATCCTGCGCTTCGGCCCGAACCTGATTCCCCAGCCGGGCTCGCTTGCGCGGTTCAGCCACGTGCGCGAGCTGGGCGGGGTGAGTGTCGAGGCGACCCAGACCATGGATCTGGACCTGTGGTTGCGGCTCCGGAAGCGTGGTCCCTTCGTCGCGCTCAACCAGACCCTGGCGAGCTTCCGCTGGCATGCGGACTCGCTCACGGTCCGTGACGAGAAGTTCTCGATGAACCAGTCCGACGAGACCCGGATGCGGCACATGACGCCACTGGGCGCACGTCTCTACAGGACTGTCTTCCGCTGGCCAGGCTGGTGGGCCCTGTGGCTCGCCAAGCGCCGGGTCCGCTTCAACACCGCCCGCGCCGCCCGAGCCGGACGATGACCCGCAGCTGAACGAGCACGTCGCCTCGGCTGACCACTAGCCTCGAAGCATGTCTTGGCTGAACGCACTCGGGTGGGCGGGATCAGCGCTCCTGATCTACTCCGTGATGCAGGCGCGGGTCCTGCGCTTCCGGGTCCTCAATCTGGTCGCTTCCGCGATCCTGGCGGGCTTCAACGCGGCGCTCGGAATCTGGCCGATGGTCGCGATGAACGCGGTGCTGTGCCTGATCAATCTCTGGTACATCCGCATCCTCGTCGGCACCCGCCACGACGAGGCCGCCTATCAGGTGCTCGAGGTCGGCCCTCGGGACGCCTACCTGCGCCACGTCCTGCAGGTGCACGGGGCCGACATCCTGCGGCACCAGCCCGACTTCGACTGGGACGGCGCGGTGCCGGGCAGTGTCGCGTTCCTGGTGCAGAAGGCCGACGAGACGGTCGGGGTCGTCCTGGTCCGCGATGCCGGTGACGGTGTCGCGCGGATCGTCCTCGACTACGTGACGCCGCGATACCGCGACTTCTCCCCCGGCGAGTTCGTGTGGCGGCGCAGCAACGTCCTGCGTGAGCGCGGATTCTCCTCTGTGCTCACGCCCGAGCGGATGGTCGGGCCGTACTACGCGCGCCTCGGGTTCGCGCCGCGGGAGAACGGCGCGTTCGAGCTTCAGCTCTGAGCAGCCGCGACCCAGCGATCGAGCGTCTGCTGCGCGGCGCCGGACTCGATTGCGTCGGTCGCGCGCCGCAGCCCGGCATCGAGACGGTCCTCGACCGAACCCGCTTCGTCTGCGTGCACGGCGAGGGCGGCACCCGCGTTGAGCACGACGGCGTCGCGCACGGGACCCTTCTCGCCGGCGAGGAGCCGGTGCACCACCTCCGCGTTGTACGCCGCGTCGCGACCGCGCAGTCCTTCGGCCGAGCCGACCGGGATGCCGAACCGCGTCGGATCGACCGTGGTCTCCACGACCTCGCCCTCGTGCACCAGCCAGAGCCGTGACGTGGTCGTGGTGGTCAGCTCGTCGAGGCCGTCGTCTCCGCGGAAGACCCAGGCGTCCACGCCTCGCCTTGCGAACACACCGGCCAGCACCGGCGCCATGCGCGCGTCCGCGCAGCCGATCGCCTGGGCCGCCGGCCTGGCCGGGTTGGCGATCGGCCCGAGGAAGTTGAACGTGGTGCCGATGCCGAGCTCGCTGCGTGCGACCGCGGCGTGCCGCAGCGCCGGGTGAAAAGCCGCCGCGAAGCAGAACGTGATCCCTGCCTCGACGGCGATCCGGGCGACGTCGTCGGCGGGCAGGTCGAGCCGGATCCCGAGCAGCTCGAGCACGTCGGCGCTGCCTGCCTTGCTGGAGGCGGAGCGGTTCCCGTGCTTGACGACCCTCACCCCGGCGCCGGCGGCCACGATCGCCGCCATCGTGGAGATGTTCACCGAGAACGAGCGGTCCCCGCCGGTGCCGACGACGTCCAGGGTCCGACCCTCGACCGAGATCGGCGTCGCGTGGGCGTACATGGCGTCGACGAGTCCCTGCATCTCCTCGACGGTCTCGCCCTTGGAGCGCAGCGCCACGGCGAAGCCCGCGATCTGAACCGGCGTTGCTGCGCCGGCGAGGATCTCCCCCATCGCCCACGCCGTCTGCTCGGCGCCCAGGTCCTCGCGCCGCACGAGGCCCGACAGCAGGTCGGGCCAGGTGTGGGTCATGCCTTGGCGGGGACCCGCGAGCGCAGCAGCCGCGTGACGGCCTCGCCGAGCTCGATCGGGTCCAGCGGGTGCGACACGGCGGCGTCCGCGCGCGACCAGGTCGCGAGCCAGTTGTCCTGCGGTCGGCCGACGAGCACCAGCGCCGGAGGAGCCTGGTAGATCTCGTCCTTCATCTGCCGCGCGATGCCCATCCCGCCGGCGGGAGTCGCCTCGCCGTCGAGGATCGCCAGGTCGATCCCGCCCGCGTCGAGCAGCTGCCAGACGACCGGCTCCGTGGCCACCTCGAGGTACTCGAGCTCGGGGAGGTCCGGGTGCACCCTCCTGCCGAGCCCAAGGATCACCTGCTGCCGGACGTCGGAGTCGTCGCTGTAGACGAGAACGCGGAGCTTTGCGGCTTTGTCGGTCACGGGTTGATGCTACTCAACTAGGCTCGTCGATCATGGCATCGGCATCTGCATCGGACGACGACGACGTTGCGAGCACCGCAACCGATGAGTACGCCCAACGGCTCTCGAGCACGCCGCTCTGGAAGCGCGCGCTCGGCACCCAGGCTCCGTACCGCTGGAACCTCCGGCGACAGGACCTGGGACGCACCCTGGACGTCGGATGCGGAGTCGGCCGCAACCTGGCGTGGCTCGACCCGGGGTCCGTGGGTGTCGACCACAACGCGAGCGCAGTCACGATTGCCCGGTCACGCGGTCTGACAGCGCTGACGGTCGAGGAATGGCAGGACAGCCCACATCGGGTCCCGGAGTCCTTCGACGGACTGCTCTTCGCACACGTCATCGAGCACGTGGCGAGCGACTCGGCTGCCGGTCTGGTCGATGACTACCTTCCGTACCTGCGCCCCGGCGGGACCGTGTTCTTCATCTGCCCCCAGGAACGCGGATTCGCCAGTGACCCCACGCACGTGTCGTGGACCACGGGTCCCATGCTGATGGATCTCGCATCAGACCTGGGGTTGGTCGCCGAGCAGTGGCGCAGCTTCCCGCTCCCACGGGTCGCGGGCAGGTGGTTCACCTACAACGAGTTCTGCGTGCGCGCACGCAAGCACTAGGACGCTCGACCGCGCTCGCGCTCGCGCTCGCCGAGCCGCTCGAGCCGGTCCAGCCGGCGGTCCTCCCGACGGGCCTCCTGCATCGAGGCCCGCACCCACTGGACGAACAGCACCACGAAGAACATCAGCCCGATCAGGTCGCCGGACGCCCACAGGATGCCGCCGGCCAGGTGCTGGTCGTCGGCAGGGTCGGGCAGCCAGGCCATCACCCGGTGCAGGTCCGGGTACCAGTCGCCGCCGATCAGCCGTGACTGGTCCATGATCGTGACGCCCAGGAACGCGTGGAACGGCAGCGTCAGGAAGATCACCAGCAGCCGGAACGGGTGCGACAACCTTCCGGGAATCGGGTCGATGCCGAGGAGCGGCCAGAAGAACAGCGAGCCGACGAGCACCAGGTGCACGTGCATGATCTCGTGCTGGTACGCCGAGTGCAGGGTGGCGTCGTACCAGCCGGTGAAGTAGAGCGCCCACGGGCTCACGACGTACAGCGCGAGCGTCAGCGGCGCGAAGGTGAGCACCTTCGCGAGCCGGGAGTGCAGCAGCGCGAGCAGCCAGCCACGTGGGCGCCGGCCGAGCGTCCGCAGCGCCAGCGTGACCGGCGCGCCGAGCGCCAGGAAGAGCGGCACCACCATCGACAGGATCATGTGCTGCACCATGTGCGCGCTCAGCAGCGTGTCGTCGTACGCCGCCAGCCCGGACTGGGTCGCGAAGTAGAACGCCCCGCACCCGCCCAGCACGAACGCCAGCGTGCGCCCGAGCGGCCACCGGTCTCCGCGCGAGCGCAGCATCCAGACCCCGAGCAGGTAGAGGCCGGCCACCCACACCGTCCCGACGAACAGGTAGGGGTCCATCCCCCACTCGGTGAGCACCCTGGAAACGCCGAATTCGGGCAGCCGCTCGACGCCGGGGACCACGGAGGCGGAGATCAGCACGCCGTCAGCGTAGAAGGGTCGGGGAACCGGCCGACACGCAGGCTCGTTGGCTCCTGTGAGCGCTGCCGGCGGACCGGCGTCGTGTGATTCGGGAAACATCTGATCCAAAAGCGGGGGGCGTGGTGCCAGCGCGCCCCCGTATCGACATAATGGCCGCGTGGCGACAGCAACAGCGATTCCGGCATCCCGGCTGCACGGGCACCACGACCGTCCCAGCATGGTCAGCGTGGGCACGATCATCTGGCTCTCCAGCGAGCTGATGTTCTTCGCGACCCTGTTCGCGGCCTACTACACGATCCGGGCGGTCAGCCCCGAGCTGTGGGCCCAGAGCACCGAGAAGCTGAACGTCCCGTTCGCCTCGGTGAACACCACGATCCTGGTGCTCTCGTCGTTCACCTGCCAGATGGGCGTGTTCGCCGCCGAGGCCGGCCGGGTCGGTCGCAGCGGCACCCTCGCGAACGTCAAGGCCTGGGGCCTGCGCGAGTGGTTCGTGCTCACCTTCGTGATGGGCGCGATCTTCGTCGGCGGCCAGGCCTTCGAGTACACCCAGCTCGTCCACGAGGGCGTCACCATCCCGGCGTCGGCGTACGGCACCATGTTCTACCTCACCACGGGCTTCCACGGCCTGCACGTGACCGGCGGCCTGATCGCCTTCCTCTTCGTGCTCGGCCGCACCTTCGTCGCCCGTCGCTTCACCCACGAGCAGGCCGTCACTGCGATCGTCGTGTCCTACTACTGGCACTTCGTCGACGTCGTCTGGATCGGCCTGTTCGCGACCATCTACCTCATCAAGTAGCCCGGAACCGATAGGACTGTTGTGCGACTGATCACGCGCAAGATCTCAGCTCGGCTCTCGACCCGGCGGCGCAGCCGGTACGCCGCGCCGGCCGTGCTGCTGGCTGCCCTGCTCGCGTCCGGCGGCCTCTACTACACCCTGGCTCCGGCGCAGGCGAGCAAGACCGACGACGCCTCGACCATCGCGAAGGGCCGGTCGCTGTTCCAGGTCGGCTGCTCCT
Source organism: Marmoricola sp. URHA0025 HA25 (assembly GCF_054059435.1). Lineage (NCBI taxonomy): Bacteria > Bacillati > Actinomycetota > Actinomycetes > Propionibacteriales > Nocardioidaceae > Marmoricola > Marmoricola sp. URHA0025 HA25. The sequence goes on along the minus strand of NZ_JBSSCD010000001.1, from coordinate 1,777,573 downwards.
CGTGCCACGGCCAGAACGCCGAGGGCATCGTGACCTCCAAGGGCAACCAGTACGGTCCGCCGCTCGTCGGCGTCGGTGCGGCTGCGGTCGACTTCCAGGTCGGCACCGGCCGGATGCCGCTCGCCCAGCCCGGCGCGCAGGCCGCCCGCAAGAAGGCGGTCTACAACCAGGACGAGATCGACGCGCTCGCCGCGTACGTCGCCTCCCTCGGGCCTGGCCCGTCGGTCCCCGACATCTCCCAGTCCGACGTCGCCAGCGCCGACATCGTCAAGGGCGGCCAGTTCTTCCGCACGAACTGCACGGCCTGCCACAACTTCGCCGGCAGCGGCGGCGCCCTGCCCGGTGGGAAGTACGCCCCGAACCTGCGTGGGGTCTCGGCCAAGCACATCTACGAGGCACTGCTCACCGGGCCCCAGCAGATGCCGGTGTTCTCCGACGGGGTGCTCTCGCCGCAGGACAAGGTGGACATCATCGCGTACCTGAAGAAGAACGAGGAGACGCCGAGCTACGGCGGGTTCACGCTCGGCTCGATCGGCCCGGTCTCCGAGGGCATGTTCGCCTGGCTCGTCGGGATCGGCAGCCTCGTCGGCGTCGGCATCTGGCTCACCTCCGGCAACACCCGAGTTAAGAAGACCCGGAAGGGGGACGCGTGAGCGACGAGCAGGGGGGCCACGGCCTCGACACGGTCGAGGACGAGCCGATCGCCAACCCCGGACTTCCCGAGCACCTGCCGCGTCCCACGGACGTCGACGAGGCCGCCGAGAAGCGCGCCGAGCGCCAGGTCGCCACGCTGTTCGGCCTCTCGGCGGTGTTCGCGGTCCTGTTCTGCGTCGCGTACTTCGCTCTCGACGTGGGCAAGAATCCCGATGTCTTCCTCGGCATGGGAGCGTCGACGGTCGCGCTCGGCGCCTGCATCGGCCTGTGCATGCTGTGCCTGGGCTCCGGCCTGATCCAGTGGTCGCGCAAGCTGATGAGCGACCACGAGATCGTCGAGATGCGCCACCCCGCGAGCTCGAGCGAGGAGGAGCGGGCCGACGCGATCGCCGCCTTCCAGCAGGGTGTCGAGGACTCCGGCATCGCCCGTCGTCCGCTGCTGCGCAACTCGCTCCTCGGTGCGCTCGGCGCCCTCGGCCTGCCGGCCATCGTCGCGCTGCGCGACCTCGGCCCGCTGCCGGGCGACAAGCTGGCCCACACGGTGTGGAAGGCGGGCATGCGCGTCGTCCAGGACGTCGACGGCGCCCGGATCCGCCCGAGCGAGATGCAGGTCGGACAATTGGTCAACGCCGAGCCCGAGGTGTTCTTCGAGAAGGACGCCGACGGTGAGCCGATGTACGAGGGAGTCGAGCTCCAGCAGGCCAAGGCCAAGGCAGCAGTCATCGTGGTCCGGATGGACCCCGACGACATCAAGCCGTGGAAGGGCCGCGAGAACTGGGGTGTTGACGGCATCCTCTGCTTCTCCAAGATCTGCACGCACGTCGGCTGCCCGATCTCGCTCTGGGAGCAGCAGACGCACCACCTCCTGTGCCCCTGCCACCAGTCGACCTTCGACCTCGCCGACAACGGCAAGGTGATCTTCGGCCCCGCGGGGAGGCACCTGCCTCAGCTTCCGCTGATGGTCGACTCCGAGGGCTACCTGGTCGCCCGTGAGGGCTTCACGGAGCCGGTCGGTCCGAGCTACTGGGAACGTGGGTGACCCCGATGAGCACGACTTCCTCCACCAACGGGACCAAGGCCGCCACGCCGGCGAAGCCCAGCAAGGCAGCGGGGCCCGCGACCTGGGCCGACGAACGACTCGGGCTCGCGAAGACCAACAAGCTCATGCCGCTGCGCAAGGTCTTCCCCGACCACTGGTCCTTCATGCTCGGCGAGATCGCGCTGTGGAGCTTCGTGATCCTCCTGCTCACCGGCGTGTTCCTGACGCTGTGGTTCAAGCCCAGCATGGGCGAGGTCACCTACCAGGGCTCCTACGACCAGCTCCGCGGCATCCCGATGTCCGAGGCATACGCCTCGACGCTGAACATCAGCTTCGACGTGCGTGCCGGCCTGCTCATGCGCCAGATGCACCACTGGGCCGCCATGCTGTTCATCGCGGCGATGCTCGTGCACATGATGCGCACCTTCGTCACCGGTGCGTTCCGCAAGCCGCGTGAGCTGAACTGGCTGATCGGCGGGATGCTGCTCCTGCTGGGCATCCTCGAGGGCTTCGCCGGCTACTCGCTGCCCGACGACCTGCTCTCCGGCACCGGCCTGCGGATCGCCGACGGCCTGGTCAAGGCGACACCGGTGCTCGGCTCGTACATGTCGTTCTTCATGTTCGGCGGCGAGTTCCCAGGAGACGTGATCATCCCGCGGCTCTACATAGCCCACGTGCTGCTGATACCCGGACTGCTCCTGGCGCTGATCGGCGCCCACATGCTGCTGCTCGTCTACCACAAGCACACGCAGTGGCCCGGCCCCGGTCGGACCGAGGACAACGTGGTCGGCGAGCCGCTGCTGCCGATCTACACGGCGAAGGCCGGCGGCTTCTTCTTCATGGTCTTCGGCGTCGTGGCGCTCATGGGCGGCCTGATGACGATCAACCCCGTCTGGCGCTTCGGGCCCTACAACCCGGCCGAGGTGACCGCGGGCTCACAGCCCGACTGGTACATGGGCATCGCCGAGGGGCTGCTGCGCATCATGCCCGGCTGGGAGACGCACATCTTCGGGATCACCCTGAGCTGGAACGTCTTCCTGCCCGGCCAGATCGGCCCGATCGCGCTCTTCGCCATCGTGCTGGCCTACCCGTTCCTCGAGCAGTGGATCACCGGCGACAAGCGTGAGCACCACCTGCTGCAGCGCCCGCGCAACGCTCCCACGCGTACGGCGTTCCTGGCGGCGATGGTCACCCTCTACGGGCTGCTCTGGGCGGCCGGCGGCAACGACATCCTGGCCACGACGTTCCACCAGAACCTCAACTTCATCACGTACTTCATGCGGGTCGCGATCTTCGTGCTCCCCGTGATCGCGTTCATGATCGCTCGCCGTTGGTGCATCTCGCTGCAGCGCCACGACAACGAGACGCTCCTGCACGGCTACGAGTCGGGCGTCATCATGCGGTCCCCCGAGGGCGAGTACACCGAGCGGCACCTGCCGCTCAGCCCCGAGCGGGCGTACGCGCTCACCGCGCGCGACCGGGACGAGATCTACGCCGGTGCCAACGGCACCGACGCGAACGGTGTCCCGGCGCCGAAGGAGCGCGTCGACCGGCTCCGCGCGACCCTGTCGAGGGCCTGGTTCGCGAACAACGTGCAGAAGCCGACCCGTGAGGAGCTCGAGGAGGGTCACCACCACACCGAGGACGAGCTCGAGCACGAGCACGTCCTGGGGCTCGATCAGGCGGCCGACGGCCACCAGTACGACGGTCGTCACGACGTCGCCGGCGACGACCTGACGCACAAGCACTGACGCATCCCGTCCGAGGGGCCCAGGAGTACTCCTGGGCCCCTCGGCGCGTCCGGACCGGATCTGGTGAGAAAGTCGGGACGGTGGTGCAACCGACGGTGCCGGCCAGGCGTATACCCGGCGAAAGCTCACCACCGCTCCGGGGAAGGGCGACATGAACGAGGCTGAGTTCGACGAGTTCTACACCTCGTCCTTCGCCCGCGTCACCGGCCAGCTGCACGCCATGATCGGTGACCGCGACGAGGCACAGGAGTGCGTCCAGGAGGCGTTCGTCCGTGCCTGGACGCACCGACGCAAGCTCTCCCGCGCCGAGCACCCGGAAGCCTGGGTCCGGACGACGGCGTACCGGCTGGCCGTGGGTCGCTGGCGACGCCGCCGGCTGGCCCAGCGTCCCGCCGACAGGGCGCTGTCCCCCGCGACCCACTCCGAGGCCGTGGACGAGTCCCGGGTGGCGCTGCTCACGGCTCTGCGCCGGCTCCCGGAGAACCAGCGCCAGGCGCTCGTCCTGCACCACCTGTGCGACCTCCCGGTCCAGGCGGTCGCACACGAGGTCGGCGTACCGGAGGGGACGATCAAGGCACGCCTCTCCCGGGGTCGCGCGGCCCTCGCCACCCTGCTCGCGCCCACCGACGTCACCGACCCGGGAGCCCACCATGCCTGAGCCCACTTTCGACCCGATCCGGGAGCTGGAGAGCTTCGACTCCGGAGGCCTGGGCATGACTCCTCTCGCACCGTCGCAGGTACGCCGTCTCGGTGACCGTCGTCGCAGCCGCCGCAACGCCGGCCTGGTGGCCGCCTCCGTGGTCGCGGTGCTCGCTGCGGCGAGCCCGGTCGCGCTGCTGGCGAACCGCGGCAGCGACGACCACGGGCCCGCCCCGGCCGTGTCGACCCCGCCGAGCCCGACCACCTCCGCGACGACCTCCCCGACCGCGGAGCCGCCGAAGGTGATCACCTACCCCGGCTCGGGCATCGAGGTCGTCACCGCGGCGGACGCCGAGAAGCTCACCGGGACCACTGCCGCCTTCCGGTCGTTCATCACGAGCCAGGCGGCTGCGGACGGCGCGTCCTGCACTGCCACGCAGCACGGGGTCACCGTCCAGAAGTACAGCTCGGCCGGGTACGCGATCGGCGGGCGCACCTGCGGCGGGTACGTCGCGCTCTGGGTCGACCGCGACGGCACCTGGCAGGAGGGCATGGGGACCCAGGACGTCTGGGACTGCGACACTCTCGGCTACCTGCAGGTGCCCACATCCTTCGCCGGCGAGTGCGCCGACGAGGCCGGCGACTTCGGACCGCGCGAGGTCAGCGGCCTCCGGCTGGGAATGACCGAGGCCCAGATCGTGTCAGCCGGGGGCGCGGTCGACCCCGGCCCGTCCGACCAGTGCCGGAGCGTGCGGCTGCCCTACGTGTCACCGGTCGCGAACTCCACGGACGGCTACTACTCGCCGACGCACCACCTCGTGGGGATCTCAGCCCGCCCCGGCATGAAGACTCCCGAGCGGATCGGCCTCGGGTCCTCCGTGACTGCGGTCAGGGCGGCATACCCGTCCGTCACCCACGGGACCGACCTGTGGGTGGTCCCGCTGGCCGGTGACAGCGAGTACGAGTTCGTGATCGACGAGCAGGGCATCGTGACCGAGATGACGCTCTCGGCCCACAACCAGGACTGCTTCGGCTGATCTCACCCACTGGTCTTACCACTTGACCACCTGACCTGGTGGGCGGACGCTGGTGGCATGGTCCTCAAGCCGATCACCCGCCGCCTCGTGCCCGATGACGTCTTCGACCAGCTCCTGGGCGAGGTGGTCGACGGCTCGCTGGGGCCCGGTGACGCGCTGCCCAGCGAGCGCAGGCTGGCCGAGCTCCTCGGCGTGTCCCGTCCCGCCGTGCGCGAGGCGCTCCAGCGCATGTCCGCGACGCGCCTGGTCGAGGTGCGGCACGGCGGAGCCACGACCGTGCGCGACTTCCAGCGGCATGCGGGACTCGACCTGCTCCCCCGGCTGCTGGTCCGCGACGGCGAGCTCGACCCGGACACCGCCCGGAGCATCGTCGAAGCGCGCCTGGCGATCGCGCCGCACGTGGCGGAGCTGGCCGCCCGACGCGGCCGCCGCGCCTCGACGGAGGCGCGCGCAGGCGTCACCGTAGCTGTCGCGGCCCTCACGGCCGCGGACGGGCCGGTCGGCCGCCAGCACGCCGCGCTGGCCTTCTGGGACGCCGTCGTCGACCTGGCCGACTCCATCACGTTCCGGTTGATGTTCAACAGCCTGCGGACGGCGTACGAGCCGGCGATCGAGCCGCTGGCGCCCTTGCTCGACGCCGAGGTCAGCAACCTGGCCGGCTACCGCGCGATCGAGGAAGCCGTCCTGACCGGCGACGGCGACGGGGCGAAGCTGGCGGCGGATGCCCTGCTCCGCCCGGCCACCGAAGCACTCACCGCATTCCTCGAGGACTTCGAGGACGACGAAGAAGGAGAAGGCTCATGAGCAAGGTCGACCCGGAGGTCGAGGCGCTGGCGCAGCAGCGACTGGCCACGGAGGAGTCCCGGCTGACCGGGCCACGCCGCGCGCAGGTCAGCCTCGGCACGACGTGGCGCGAGTTCTGGCTGCACCCGAGCCCGTGGATGATCACCGCCACGCTGGTCGGTGCGCTGGTCTGGCGGATCGACGTCGGCGACTGGCGGCTCTCCGACCTGTGGGCCCCAGCGGCACTCGTGGCGTTCTTCCCGGTGCTGGAGTGGGTCATCCACGTCTTCATCCTGCACTGGCGGCCCCGCAAGGTCGCGGGCGTCCGGATCGACTCCGAGCTCGCCCGCGACCACCGTCGCCACCACGCCGACCCGCGCGACATCCCACTGGTCTTCATCCCGTGGCGCTCCCTGATCGCGGTCATCGCCGGCGAGGTCGCGATCGGCCTCTTCGCGTTCCCGCACCTGGGCCAGGGTCTGACCTGGATCCTCGCCGTCGCGGTCACCGGCCTGGGCTACGAGTGGACCCACTACCTGATCCACAGCGACTACCGGCCCAAGACGCGCCTCTACAAGGCGGTGTGGCGCAACCACCGGCTGCACCACTACAAGAACGAGCACTACTGGTTCACGGTCACCACGACCGCGACGGCCGATCGGATCTTCCGCACCTATCCCGATCCGGCGACGGTGAAGACGTCGAAGACCGCAAAGAACCTGCACGGCTCGAGCACCGGCTGACTCAGCTGAGCGCCGATCCCTTGGAGTACTCCTGGAAGGGCACGTTCCAGTCGCCGATGCCGTTGGTGAGCGTCATCGGCTTGTCGCTGCCGGAGTACTCGACGACGTCACCGATCAGCGTCTGGCCGTAGAGCCACTCCGCGTTCGCGGTGCTCATGCCGGTGCAGCCGTGGCTGACGTTCGCACGGCCCTGTGAGCCGACCGACCAGGGGGCGGCGTGGACGAACTCGCCGGAGTAGGTGACCCGCATGGCGAACTCGACGCCGGCGATGTTGTAGCCGTCAGGCCCGTTCGGGTCGATCCCGACGGTCTCGGAGTTCATCCGCTTCTTGCGGTACTTCTCCACGATCACCTTCACACCCGAGCGGGTCGTGTACTTCGGCTGCTCGCCGGTCGTGATCGGGATCGTCCGGATCAGCTGGCCGTCGCGGAACACCCGCATCTGGTCGGTGGCGATGTTGACCTTGCTGATCATCGAGCGGCCCACGGTGAAGGTGCTGGTGCGGCTCTGCTGGCCGTAGATGCCGTTGCCCGCGGGCACGGAGTCGATGTCGGCGTCGACGGTGACCTTGGTGCCGGCCTGCCAGTACTGCTCGGGCCGCCAGTGGACCTCCGTGTCGGAGACCCAGTGGAACGCGCCGGCCTGTGCGGGGACCGACGTGACGTGCAGGTGCTTCTCGATCGTCGCCTTGTTCTCGATCGGCACGTCGAAGCGGATGATCGCAGGCATCCCGACGCCGACCGTGGCACCGGGGAGCGGGAAGAAGCTGGGGAACGCCTGCTGGTCGAGGCTGAGGGCCTGGGTGGTGAAGTGCGAGCGGTAGACCGCCTGCTTGCCGTCCTCGTCGACCGCGACGCCGCGCACCCGGTAGGTCTCGCCGGGCTGCAGCCTGCCGGTGCTCTGCCAGGTGACCTTGTCGGTGGACAGGGAACCCTCGAGCGGACCGGACTTGCCGGCGACGCTGACCGTGCTGAGCGACCCGTGGGAGACGTCGAGCCGCAGCGTGCGGTTGAGCTTCACCCCGGTGGCGTTCGCCGGGATGGTCGAGGTGATCTCCGCGTCGGACGTCGGCGTCGCCGAGGCCGACGGTCCGTCGGCCTTCTTGTCGCCGGTGATCGCCTCGGGGGCGCTGGAGCATGCCGAGACGATCGACATCAGGAGGACTGCCGCAGCAGCGACAGCCCAGGTTCGTCGCGACCGCATGGAACTCCTCGACAACATCAGCCTCCGGGACACCACCAGCCTAACAAGCGCGCGGGGGTGCTCCGGACCACGAGGTCCGTGTCAAGGCTCACCCGCCGGGCGGCCAGGGTCAGTGGGCGTGCTCGCCGCGGTAGTACTCGAAGACCCAGCCGATCAGCGCTGTCGCGCCCAGGGTGGCGCCGATGATCACCAGCCACCAGCCGATCACGACGCCGAGCACGATGGTCGCCATCGTGAGGGCGCACCACAGCGGCCACCAGCTGTACGGCGGGAAGAAGCCGAGCTCACCGGCACCGTCGGCGACCTCGGCGTCCTTGTGGTCCTCCGGCCGCACCAGGCCGGCCTGGGACATCTGGCGAGCGTGGAAGCCGAGGTAGATGCTGACCAGCGTGGTCAGCAGGGTGGTCATCACCAGCGCAGAGGTGCCGGTGGGGTCGCCGGTGATGAACCAGTACGACGGCGTCACGAGCGCGAAGAACGCCGTGCAGATCACGAAGATCCAGGTCTCCGACTTCATCAGGCGTCCTTCCCGTCACTGCCCTCGGGACCTGCACCGACGACGGCCAGGTCGTCGGAGTACTCCAGCGCGGCGATCTCCGGGTGGTGCAGGTCGAACGCCGGCGACTCCGAGCGGATCCGCGGGATCGACACGAAGTTGTGGCGCGGCGGTGGGCAGCTGGTCGCCCACTCCAGGGACCGTCCCCAGCCCCAGGGGTCGTCGACGGTCACCTTCGGGCCCCGGGACGACTTGTAGACGTTCCACAGGAACGGGAACGTCGATGACGCCAGCAGGAAGGCCCCGACGGTCGAGATCTGGTTGAGCGTGGTGAACCCGTCGCCCGGTCCGTAGTCGGCGTACCGGCGCGGCATGCCCTCGACGCCGAGCCAGTGCTGGACCAGGAAGGTGGTGTGGAAGCCGACGAACAGCAGCCAGAAGTGGATCTTGCCGAGCCGCTCGTCGAGCATCCGCCCGGTCATCTTCGGCCACCAGAAGTAGAAGCCGGCGAACATCGCGAAGACCACCGTGCCGAAGACCACGTAGTGGAAGTGCGCCACCACGAAGTACGAGTCCGACACGTGGAAGTCCAGCGGCGGCGAGGCCAGGATGATGCCGGTCAGGCCACCGAACAGGAACGTGACCAGGAAGCCCACGCTCCAGAGCATGGGTGTGTCCAGGGACACCGACCCGCCCCACATCGTGCCTATCCAGTTGAAGAACTTCACGCCGGTCGGTACGGCGATCAGGAACGTCATGCCGGAGAAGAAGGGCAGGTTCACGCCGCCGGTCACGAACATGTGGTGCGCCCACACGGCGACCGAGAGCATGGCGATGCCCAGCGTCGCGGCGACCAGCCCGACGTAGCCGAAGATCGGCTTCCGGCTGAAGACCGGCAGGATCTCGCTGATGATGCCGAAGAAGGGCAAGGCGATGATGTAGACCTCCGGATGCCCGAAGAACCAGAAGAGGTGCTGCCACATCAGGGGCCCGCCGTGCGAGGGGTCGAAGACGTGCGCGCCGAGCAGGCGGTCGGCCTCCAGCGCCAGCAGGAGGGCGCCGAACACCGGGAAGACCATGAGCACCAGCAGGCTGGTGATCATGGTGTTCCACACGAAGATCGGCATCCGGAACATCGTCATGCCGGGTGCCCGCATGCAGATGATCGTGGTGAGGAAGTTGACCGCACCCAGGATCGTGCCCAGACCGGCCAGGTAGAGGCCCATGATACCGAGGTCGCCGCCGACTCCCGGCGAGCGCACGGCGTCGGAGAGCGGGACGTACATGAACCAGCCGAAGTCGGCCGCACCGGAGGGGGTCAGGAAGCCGGAGGCGGCGATGAGGCCGCCGAAGAGGTACATCCAGTAGCTGAGCATGTTCAGGCGCGGGAACGCGACGTCCGGCGCACCGATCTGCAGCGGCATCACCACGTTGCCGAAGCCGAAGAACAGCGGCGTCGCGAACAGCAGCAGCATGATCAGGCCGTGCATGGTGAAGAGCTGGTTGTAGGTCTCGTCGTTGACGATCTGCTGGCCCGGGAACGCGAGCTCGGAGCGGATCAGGAGGGCCAGCACACCACCGAACAGGAAGAACCCGAACGACGTGGTGAGGTACATCTTGCCGATCAGCTTGTGGTCGGTCGTCGTCAGGATCCGGACGACCTGCTGCCCGAGCGTGCGGCTGGGAACGACCCGGGGTGCGTCGGAGACGGCGGTCATTCGTTGGCTCCGTTCTGCTCGAGGCCGGCTTGGGTGTTCATCTCGCTCCCGCCGACGGCCGGCCCGGTGTTGCCCGCGGTGCCCAGGTCACGCAGGTGGGCGTCGTACGCCGACTGGTCGACGACCTTGACCTTGAACAGCATCCGCGAGTGGTAGACGCCGCAGAGCTCGGCGCAGCGGCCTTCGTAGGTGCCGAGGCGGGTCGGGGTGAAGGTGTAGTGGTTGTCGCGGCCCGGGAAGACGTCCATCTTGAACAGGAACGCGGGCACCCAGAACGAGTGGATCACGTCGGCGGAGTAGAGGTGGACCTCGACGGTCTCGTCCTTGACCAGCCACAGCGTCGGCGGGTCGGCGGGTGTGCCGGTGTCGTAGACCACCGGGCTGCCGACGGCCTTGCCCTTGAAGTCGTCGGCGTTCGCGTCGTAGTTGTAGTTGAAGGTCCAGGACCACTGCTGGCCGACGACGGTGATGACGTTGTCCGGGTCCTTCACGTCCTTCAGGACGCGGTCCTGCTCCTGGACGGTGAAGTAGAAGAAGACGATCACCATCATGATCGGGGCGATCGTGTAGAAGATCTCGATCGGCAGGTTGTAGCGCGTCTGCACCGGGACCTCGTCCTCGCTGCGCCGGCGGAACCGGAACACGGCGTACAGGATCAGTCCCCAGGTCACGATGCCGGTCGCCATCGCCGCGATCCAGGCTCCCTGCCACAGGTGCAGCATGCCGGGACCCTCGGCGCTCGCCGGGTCCGGCATCGCGATCCGCTTCCACTCGTCCTTCGTGCCCACCGAGCATCCGCTGAGAAGCAGGACGCCGGCACCAGCTGCGGCAACGAACACAAGGCTCCGAGCGCGCTTGGGGAGTTGCAGACCCACGAACGAGCCCTCTCTCTTGACCGAACATCTTGAGCCGAACAAGCCGCACCCTACTACTGAGAAGGTGGCCCCAGTGCCCGAGGTCGCGGTGTTGACACATGTGCTTCGCGCCACCTCCGTGCGCCGTCCGGCGGCGGGCTAGGTTTCTCGCTGTGAGCACCCCGTCGGGCCCCGATCGCGCGGTCTACCTGGACACCGCGTCGAGCGAGCCGCTGCACGCCGCGGCACGTGCCGTGCTCGAACAGGCGCTCGACCTCGGGTACGCCGATCCGCGTCGCCTGCACGGCGCCGCGCGCACCGCCCGGCTGCTGCTCGACAACGCCCGTGAGGCCACCGCCGAGGCTCTGGGCATGCGCCCCGACGAGGTGGCCTTCACCCCGAGCGGCACCCATGCCGTGCACCTCGGGGTGCTCGGGCTGCTCGCCGGGCACAGCCGTCGGGGCGACCGGCTGGTGGCGTCCGCGGTCGAGCACTCCGCAGTGCTGCACGCGGGCCGGTGGCACGCGGCCCGGGGCGGCACGTTCGAGACGGTGCCGGTCGACCGGGACGGCCGGGTGCTGCCGATCGAGATGGACGCGACGGTGGTGTGCCTCCAGTCGGCGAACCACGAGGTCGGGACGATCCAGCCGGTCGCGGAGGTCGCGGAGTCCACCGGCGCCCCGGTCTTCATGGACGCAGGCGCCTCCGCGGGCCGGCTGCCGCTGCCGGAGGGCTGGTCCGTTGCGGCCGCATCGGCGCACAAGTGGGGCGGCCCCGCGGGGATCGGTGTCCTGCTGGTCCGCAAGGGCTCCCGGTGGCGCAACCCGTTCCCGGCGGACTCGATCGACCAGTTCCCCCTGGAGGGCGAGAACGTCCCGGCGGCCCTGGCCGCCGCCGCAGCCCTCCAGGCGGTCGTGGCCGAGCGAGACGAGGTCAACGCACGACAGGCCGCGCTCGTCGACCGGCTCCGCGCGGGCGCGGCGCGGATCCCCGACACCGAGGTCGTCGGCGACCCCGTCGACCGGCTCCCGCACCTGGTGACCTTCTCCTTCCTCTACGTCGACGGCGAGGCCATCGTCACCGAGCTTGACCGCCGCGGCTTCGCGGTGGCCAGCGGCTCGGCCTGCACGGCCAGCACCCTGGAACCGAGCCACGTCCTCGCGGCGATGGGGGCGCTGACCCACGGCAACGTCCGCGTCTCCCTGTCGCGGGACACCTCCGAGGAGGACGTGGACCGGCTGCTCGCCGCCCTGCCCGAGGTCGTCGCCGGCATCCGCAGGGACGCCGGACTTTGACCGACGACGCCCCCGCGCTCGAGCTGGACTGCCGGGGCATGCTCTGCCCCCGCCCGATCATCGAGCTGGCCCGCCGGATCGGCGACGTCCCGGTCGGCGCGGTCGTCGCGGTCGTGGCCGACGACGCGGCCGCGGCCCACGACGTCCCGGCGTGGTGCCGGATGCGGGAGCAGGAGTACGTCGGCGCGGACACTGCCGACGACGGGGTGGCCCGCTACCTGGTCCGGCGTACGACCTGAGTCACTTGAGGTGGGCGCCGACCTCGGCGGAGGCCTCGCTGCCGTAGGACTCCTCGACCCGCGCGACGAACTGCTCCGGCGTGAAGGAGTACTCCTGGGTGCCGACCGTCTCGACGACGTACGCCGCCAGGGTGCAGCCGACCTGGGCGGCGCGCTCGTGCGACAGCCCCCAGTCGACGGCAGCCAGGAACCCGGCGCGGAAGGCGTCGCCGACGCCGGTCGGCTCGAGGGCCTGCACCCCCTTGACGGCGGAGACCTCGATCGGCGCCTCGTCGCGGGTGACGATCCGGACGCCGTCCTTGCCGAGGGTGACCACCTGGGTGCCGACCCGGGCGAGGATGTCGTCGCTGCTCCAGCCGGTCTTCGACTCGATCAGGTGGGACTCGTACTCGTTGCTGAACAGGATCGCGGCGCCCTCGATCAGCTGCCGGATGAGGTCACCCTCCCCGAATGCGAGCTGCTGGCTCGGGTCGGCGATGAACCGGTAGCCCCGCTGCCGGCACTCGTCGGTGTGCCGGAGCATCCCGTCGGGGTCGTCCGCGCCGATCAGCACGTAGTCGGGGTCGCCGACCCGCGCGACGATCGGCCCCAGCTCGATCAGCCGTGCCTCGCTCATCGCGCCGGGGTAGAACGACGCGAACTGCGCCATCGTCGTGTCGGTGGTGCACACGAACCGCGCGGTGTGCTTCGACTCCGAGATGTGCACCGAGTCGCAGTCGACCCCGTGCCGTTCGAGCCAGGAACGGTAGTCCGCGAAGTCCTCACCCGCTGCGCCGACGAGCGTGGGGTTCAGCCCGAGCTGGCCGAGGCCGAAGCAGATGTTCGGGGCCACGCCGCCGCGGCGGATCTCGAGGTCCTCGACGAGGAAGCTCACCGAGAGCTTGTCGAGCTGCTCGACGACCAGGGAGTCGGCGAACTTGCCCTGGAAGGTCATCAGGTGGTCGGTGGCGATGGAACCGGCGATCAGCAGCGACATGGGTCCTCGAAGGGTGCGGGAAGCGAGTCCGGGCGAGTGCAGGAAGAGTGTCTCAGGTGCGGGCGGAGCCTACCGTCCGGTACGAGTAGGAGTACCCGGAAGTAGCCAATACCGTCGGTCCATGACCTACCAGCGGCTGGCGTACGACGACCAGGACTCCACCGTGAAGATGCGCCTCGACTGCACCGCCTGCGCCTCGGAGATGGGGCTCGCGGTGCCGGCCCTGTCGCCCGACCTCCTCGGGCAGGTGCCGCCGATCACCTACGACGAGTTCCCGCGCGAGATCCGCAAGCCGGTCATCACCGTGAGCGACGCGGCCGCCCACCTCGCGTCGCGCCTGCACCTCCACCTGGACTGAGGCGCGCACCACCGGAATTGGCAAGAGGCGGTGTCCCGGAAGACCGGGACACCGCCTCTTCGCAGTCCGGGATCAGTGGAAGCTGTCTCCGCACGCGCACGAGCCGGTGGCGTTCGGGTTGTCGATCGTGAAGCCCTGCTTCTCGATGCTGTCGACGAAGTCGATCGTGGCGCCGTGGAGGTACGGCACGCTCATCCGGTCGACCACGACCGAGACACCGTCGAAGTCGCTGACGACGTCACCGTCGAGGGTGCGCTCGTCGAAGAACAGCTGGTAGCGCAGGCCGGAGCAGCCGCCGGGCTGCACGGCGATGCGGAGCGCGAGGTCGTCGCGGCCCTCCTGCTCGAGGAGGCTCTTGACCTTGGCGGCCGCAACGGGGCTGACGTTGATGCTGTCGGCGCGGTGCTCGGTGGTCGCCGTGGTGGTCTCGACCTGCTCGGTCATGGGGAACTCCCGGGGTTGGCTCGCGGTGGTCCTGCCGGACCTCTTCACTGGGTCAATCGTCGCACACCGGCGGTTATTCCCGGGCATCCTGGACCATCAGCCGGCTCATCTTCCCCAGGTGCGCGCGACCCGTTCGGCGAGATCGGCCAGCGCGCCGCCGGGGTCGGCGAAGGCACGCTCCTCCCCCACCCGGTCGACCAGCGAGTACGCCGCCTCGATGCCGAGCGCCCGCATCTCCCGCGACCCGACGAGCACCTGTCCCGCGAGCGCGATGCACGGGACCAGCGCCGAGGCCGCAACCTCGGCGACCCCGTAGGGCACCTTGCCGGAACGTGAGGAGAAGTCGAAGGCGCCTTCCCCGGTGACGACGAGGTCGGCGCCACGGAGGAGGCCACCGAGGTCGACGGCGTCGGTGACCACCTCGACCCCCGGTCTGCGGAGTGCACCGAGGAGGAGCAGCGCGTAGCCGATGCCACCGGCCGCGCCGGCACCCTTCTGGGTGGCGACCTTGCGGTCGGCGAGCTCGGCGAACCGCTGCAGCCGGGCGTCGACGGTGAGCAGCTGCTCGTCGGTGAGGCCCTTCTGCGGGCCGTAGGTCTTGGTCGCCCCGACCAGCCCGAGCAGCTGGTTGTCGACGTCGGAGGCGAGCACCAGCTCGACTCCCTCGGTGATCCTGCGGGCCGGCGCGAGGTCGACCGACTCCAGTCCCGCGAGTCCGTCGGGCCCCCCGTCGAGGACGCCGCCGGCCGCGGTGGCGCCGAGGCCGGCGAGCAGCCCGGCTCCTCCGTCGTTCGTGGCGCTGCCGCCTGCTCCGACGACGACCGTCGTGGCGCCGTCCTGGATCGCGGCGAGGACCAGCTGCCCGAGGCCACGGCTCGTCGCGACGGTGGGCCGGCGGGCGACGGGTGCGGTGAGGTGAAGGCCGACGACCTGCGCGCTCTCCACGTAGGCGGTCGAGCCCACGCGCAGGATGGTCGCGGGCACCGGTACGCCGTACGGGTCCGTCGTGGTGACGGCGAGCAGGTCCCCGCCGAGCGCGGCGTGCAGCACGTCGACGAAACCGGGGCCTCCGTCGGACATCGGCACCTCGTCGATCCGGGCGTCCGGCACCCGGCGTCGCCAGCCGGCGGCGATCGCCGCGGCCGCCTCGACCGCACTCAGCGTGCCGGCGAACTTGTCCGGCGCGACCACCACTCGCATCCCGTGGACGATACTCAGGGCCGTGGACGCGCTGATCCGGCAGATGGGGCCAGACGACGTGGACCAGGCCGAGCGCCTCTCCGACGAGGCGTTCTCCCCGATGGCCGAGCCCGGCATGTCGACCAACCGCACACCGGAGCAGCAGGAGCAGTGGCGCGTGCGGGCAGCGCACCTGGTCGGCACCGACCCGGCCGGTTGCTGGGTGGCCGAGCAGGACGGGCAGATGGTCGGGTTCGCGACGTCCTTCCGCCGCGACCTGATCTGGTTCCTCGCGACGTACGCCGTCCGACCCGACCTGCAGGGGGCCGGACTGGGTCGCGCGCTCCTCGACGCCTCGCTGACCCATGCGCGCGGCTGCCTGCGGGGAATGCTCTCCTCGAGCCGGGACCCGCGGGCGTTTCGCCGCTACCGGCTCGCCGGCTTCACCCTGCACCCGCAGATGTACCTGGTCGGCGGCGTCGACCGGACCGCGATCCCGGTCGTCGAGCACGTCCGCGAGGGCGACGAGTCGGACTTCGCGCTGCTCGACTCGCTGGACCGGCAGCGTCGCGACGCGGCCCACGGCCCCGACCACGCGATCCTCCTCTCCCAGAACCGCCTGGTCGTGGTCGACCGGCCGAGCGGTGCCGGGTACGCCTACATCGCCGCCGACGGGAAGCCGGCCGTGGTGTGCGCCTCGGACCGCCGGACCGCCTCCGAGCTCCTCTGGGAGGCGGTCGCGTCGGCCCCACCAGACGCGACGCTGACGGTGCCGCACCTCACCGCGGCGAACGAGTGGGCGATCGACGTCGGCCTGGCGGCGGGGCTGGCGGTGCACACGGCCGGCTACCTCGCGGTCCGCGGGATGAAGCCGCCCGCGCCGTACCTCCACCACGGGGCACTGCTGTGACCGGAACCGTGGAAGGTGGAATAGAGCGTCCCGGCGCGGACTTGTGACGACAGGGACGGTCACCGTGCGGGCCGTCGCACCATGGGAGGATCTGGGCCATGACGACCGTCGACCTGCCGCTGCTGCCGCTGGGGCGCGGGAAGGACCTCTCCGCCGAGCGCGGCGTCGAGTGCCCCGGTGACCTGCCGTCCGCGTCCGACCCCGACCTGGTTGCCCGCGCCCGCGCTGCGAAGGCGAAGCTCGGCGACAAGGTCTTCGTGCTGGGGCACCACTACCAGCGCGACGAGGTCATCCAGTTCGCCGACGTGACCGGCGACTCCTTCAAGCTGGCCCGCGACGCCGCGGGGCGCCCGGATGCCGAGTACATCGTGTTCTGCGGCGTGCACTTCATGGCGGAGTCCGCCGACATCCTCACCTCGCCGGACCAGAAGGTGGTCCTGCCCGACCTTGCCGCCGGTTGCTCGATGGCCGACATGGCCCGGCTCGCGCAGGTCGAGGACGCGTGGGACACGCTGGCCGACGCCGGGGTGGCCGACCAGGTGGTGCCGATCACCTACATGAACTCCTCGGCGGACATCAAGGCGTTCTGCGGCAAGCACGGCGGCGCGGTCTGCACGTCGTCCAACGCCGACGTCGCGCTGGAGTGGGCGTTCGCGCAGAAGGGGCCGGACGCGAAGGTGCTGTTCTTCCCCGACCAGCACCTGGGCCGCAACACCGCCGTGCTCAAGCTCGGGCTGTCACTCGAGGACTGCGTCGTCTGGAACCCCCTCCTCCCCCACGGCGGCCTGACCGACGAGCAGCTGCGCGACGCGAAGATGATCCTGTGGAAGGGGCACTGCTCCGTGCACGGCCGGTTCTCCGCCGATGTCGTCGACGAGCTGCGCGCGACGGTTCCCGGCGTGCAGATCCTCGTGCACCCGGAGTGCGCGCACGACGTGGTGCTCAAGGCGGACCTGGTGGGGTCGACCGAGTTCATCATCAACACCATCGAGGCCGCCGAGCCCGGCACGAGCTGGGCGATCGGCACGGAGCTGAACCTCGTCAAGCGGCTCGCGAAGGCGCACCCGGACAAGAACATCGTGTTCCTCGACAAGACCGTCTGCTACTGCTCGACGATGAACCGGATCGACCTGCCCCACCTGGTGTGGGCGCTGGAGTCCCTCGTCGAGGGCACGGTCGTGAACCGCATCGAGGTGGATCCCGAGACCGAGCGGCACGCGCTGGTCGCTCTCCAGCGCATGCTCGACCTCCCCGGCAAGAGCGCCCGCGACTGAACTCACGGGTTCGCCGGACGCGCGGCCGTTCGGGTGACAGGCTGGCCGGGTCCAGCCGACCCACCCGGAGAGAACGGTCATGCGCACCTCAGCGATCATCACCACAGTCGTGCTCAGTGCGAGCCTCGTCGCGGGCTGCGGGAGCAGCAGCGGCGACAAGACCAGCAGCGGCAGCAGCGGTGACAAGGGCAGCAGCAGCTCGGGCGACTACTGCAAGCAGCTCAAGGCAGCCAAGGCGGACTTCGACACGTTCAACTCCGGCACGCCGGACTTCTCGAAGTTCGACGACGCCATCGGGACCTTCCACAAGCTCGCAGACAACGCGCCCTCCGACGTCGCAGCCGACTGGAAGACGCTCGACGAGGCGCTGTCGTCGATGGAGAAGGCGCTCTCGGACGCGGGCCTGAAGATCTCGGACCTCAGCGCGATCACCTCGGGCAAGCTGCCGGACGGCATGACACCCGCCCAGCTCCAGGAGCTCGGACCCAAGCTCCAGGCGGCGTTCGCGGGCCTGGACACCGACGCGGCCCAGAAGGCCGGCGACGCGATCGAGAAGAACGCGAAGTCCAAGTGCGGGGTCGACCTGAGCAAGTGACCCCGGGGCAGCGCTACTGGATCGCGCCGACGGGGGTACCGACCGGCGGGTGAGCCCGTCGTTCGTCAGAGCCGGCCAGGAGTTCCGCCGGGACATGAAGTACCTGTCCGACCGGATCACCCGGGACGGTGAGCGCTGGCCCGTCGAGGCGGGCCGATACCGCCTGATCGCCGCACGGGCGTGCCCCTGGGCCAACCGGGCGATCATCGTGCGCGGCCTCCTCGGCCTCGAGGACGTCATCTCGATGGGCCTGTGCGGGCCGGTGCACGACGAGGACTCGTGGACCTTCGACCTCGATGCCGACGGGGTCGACCCGGTGCTCGGCTACAAGAGACTCAAGGACGCCTATCTCGCCCGCGACCCGGACTACTCCCGGGGCATCACCGTGCCGGCGATCGTCGACATCCCGACCGGACAGGTGGTCACGAACGACTTCGCGATGATCACGCACGACCTCTTCTTCGAGTGGCGTGAGTTCCATCGTCCGGGTGCACCCGACCTCTGGCCCGAGCGCATCCGCGAGGAGATGGAGGAGGTGATGGAGCGGGTCTTCCAGGAGGTCAACAACGGCGTGTACCGATGCGGCTTCGCGGGATCACAGCGCACCTACGACAAGGCCTTCGACCGGCTCTTCAGTGCGCTCGACTGGCTCGAGGAGCGGCTGTCGAGGCGCCGGTACCTCATGGGCGACACGATCACCGAGGCCGACGTACGGCTCTTCACCACGCTGGCCCGGTTCGACGCCGTCTACCACGGCCACTTCAAGTGCAACCGCAACAAGCTCTCCGAGATGGGGGTGCTCGGCGGCTACGCCCGGGACCTGTTCCAGACGCCGGGATTCGGCGACACGATCGTCTTCGAGCAGATCAAGCAGCACTACTACGTCGTCCACGAGGACCTCAACCCGTCGGGCATCGTGCCGAAGGGTCCGCTCGAGCGCTGGTGGTTCCAGCCGCACGACCGCGACCGGCTCTAGCCGGGGATCAACCCGTCGTCGGAGAGCATCTCCCGGACCTCCTCGAGCGTGGCGTCAGCCGGCGGCAGGATCAGGTCGGAGTCCGCGAGCGACTCGTCGGGCAGCGGAGCACCGACCTGGCGCACGCCGTCGAGGAGCTCGGCGAGCCGCGCCGCGAACGCCGCCTCGTCGCCCGCGTCGATCGCCGCCTCGACGGCGGCGTCGAGCTCGTTGAGCCGGTCGAGCTCCGCGTCGCCGACCTCGAACTGCCCCTCGCCGAGGATGCGGGCGATCATGCCTGCTCCTCCTTCTCGGCCTGCGCGACAGGAGTCGCCGGCTCCGCGGCCTCGACTGCGGCCGGCGCCGAGCTGTCGATCGCGGGCGGGGTGGTCGCTCCCTTGAGGGCGGCCAGCTCGGCCTCGACGTCGGACTGCGAGCTCATCTGCTCCAGCTCGCGGGTGATGTCGTCGCCCTGGCTGATCGCGCTCGCGTCGTCGAGCGCACCGGTGGCGATCAGCTCGTCGATCGCTCCGGCTCGGGCCTGCATCTGCTGGGTCTTGTCCTCGGCCCGTTGGATCGCCATCCCGACGTCGCCCATCTCCTCGGAGATGCCGGAGAACGCCTCGTTGATCCGGGTCTGCGCCTCGGCGGCCGTGTACGTCGCCTTGATCGTCTCCTTGCGGGTCCGGAACGCCTCGACCTTCGCCTGCAGCCGCTGGGAGGCGAGGGTCAGCTTCTCCTCCTCGCCCTGGAGCTGGGCATGCTGGGCAGTGAGCTCGTTGACCTGGTTCTGCAGGCCCGACTTGCGGGTGAGCGCCTCGCGGGCGAGGTCCTCACGCCCCATCGTCAGCGCCTTCTGGGCCTGCTCGGTGAGCTTCGCCGACTGGGACTGGAGCTGGTTCATCTGCAGCTCGACCCGCTTGCGGCTGGTGGCCACGTCGGCGACGCCGCGGCGTACCTTCGCCAGCATCTCCACCTGGCGCTGGTAGCTGTAGTCGAGGGTCTCTCGGGGGTCCTCGGCACGATCGAGCGCCTTGTTGGCCTTCGCCCGGAAGATCATGCTGATGCGCTTCATCATGCTCATGAGGTGTCTCGCCCCTTCTCGTCAACCGCGTGGCCGCCCGTCGGGACGGCTCACCTCAACCTACCCAACGCACGGTCGGGCGACGAGAGGTTCGCAGGTAGTCTGCAGGCGACCAGACCGCCCATCGCGTCCAAGCCGAGGCCCCGTTGTTCCGTCGTACCGAGAAGCCCGTCGAGACCCTGCCCCCCACCCATGCCGAGGGCAGCGGCAAGGGCCGGCCCACGCCGAGCCGCAAGGAGGCGGAGGCTGCGGCGCGCGAGCGGGCGCGTGCCGGCGGCGACAAGAAGGCGGCCCAGAAGCTGCTGCGCGAGCGCCGGGGCGAGTCCAACCGCAGGATGCGCGAAGGGATGAAGGCGGGTGACGAGAAGTACCTGCCCGCGCGCGACCAGGGGCCGGTACGCCGCTTCGTCCGCGACTGGGTCGACTCGCGGCTCTCGGTGGCGGAGTTCCTGCTGCCCCTGTTGCTGCTGATCATGGGCCTGCAGGCCGCTGGCTCGAGCAAGCTGCAGTCACTCAGCTCCTCGCTGTGGGCGGTCACGATCGTGCTGCTGGCCGTCGACACCTTGTGGATCCGGTTCCGGTTGCGGCGCGTGCTCCGCGCGCGCTTCCCCGACGAGAACCTGAAGGGAACGACCTTCTACGCGCTGGTGCGGATGCTCCAGCTCCGGTTCATGCGGCTCCCGAAGCCCCACGTGCGGCTCGGCGGCAAGCCGCGCTGAGGGTTCACGCGCTCAGCGGCATCGGGCCGTAGACCTCACGGTCGCCCTCGAAGAGCGTCACTGCCGCGACACCGGTCTCGGCGAGGTCGGCCCAGAACTCCCCGATCCACGACTCGGCGTCCGCGCGGGTCGGGAACTCCTGGCGCCCCTCCTCGGGCTCGACCACAGCGCCGTCGGCGTCGAGCTGCTGCCACCACCACGGGACCGATGCCGTGAACGAGGACGGGAACGCGGAGGGTTCCGGAGCGTGCGTCATCATCAGGACTCCCGCACTCCGGGCTGGACGAACGGCGGCTTGGTGACCACGAAGACCTCCTGCCGGCCCCGGACGTCGACACTGACCTCGGCGCCGTCCTCGACCTGCGAGCTGATCAGCGCGAGAGCGACGCCCTTCTTCAGCGTCGGCGAGAACGTGCCTGAGGTGATCTCACCGATCGGCAGGTCGCGAGTCAGCCGCACGCTCATGTGTGGTCTCGGGATGCCGCGGCCCTGCGCCACCAGCCCGCGCAGGATGACCCGCGGGCCCTGCTCGCGCTCTTCCTGGAGCTTGTCCTTGCCCCAGAAGGCATCCTTCTTCCAGCCGATGGCCCAGCCGAGCCGCGCCTGCACCGGCGTGATCTCGATGCTGATGTCCTGGCCGTGCAGGGGGTAGCCCATCTCGGTGCGCAGCGTGTCGCGCGCGCCGAGCCCGCAGGCCTGGATGTCGTACGCCGCCCCGGCCTCGAGGATGGCGTCCCACAGCGCTCCGGCGACCTCGTTCGGGGCGATCAGCTCGTAGCCGCGCTCACCGGTGTAGCCGGTCCGGCAGACCACGACGTCGACCCCGTCGAAGGGCGCCTCGGTGAACGCCATGTACTCGAGGGGTGCAGCGTCGTCCCCGACCGGCAGTCCGACCGCCCGGAGCACCTCGTCGGACCTGGTGCCCTGCACGGCGAGCACCGCGTGGCTCTCGTGGTGGTCGGCGATCGAGATGCCCTCGGGCGCGGCGGCCTGGAGGCGGCGGCGGACCTCGGCGGTGTTGGCGGCGTTCGGCACCAGCAGCAGGTGGTCGTCGTCCTTGAGGTAGACGATCAGGTCGTCGACGACACCGCCGGTGGCGTCGTCGCAGCACAGCACAGGGTGTACTGCGCCTTCCCCTTCTCGATCCGCTCGAGGTCGTTGGTCAGGCAGCTGTTGACGAACTCCTGCGCTCCGTCCCCGCGGACCACGAGCTTGCCGAGGTGGCTCACGTCGAAGATCCCCACCGCCGTCCGGACGGCCGTGTGCTCCTTGACGACACCGGCGTACTCGAGCGGCATCTCCCACCCGCCGAACTCCGAGAACTTCGCCCCCAGGGCGACGTGCCGGTCGTGCAGGGCTGAGTGCTTGAGGGCCATGGCCGAAAGTTACCGCAGCGATCGGCCGGCGCCGACGCCACAGCGGCCCGTCTAGGGTGAACGCCGTGACGACGTACACCCTGCGCAAGGGAGCGCCCGACCGGACGCGCACCGACCTGGTCGTGATCGGGGTGGTCAGCGGCAAGGGCGACGCACTCGTCGCGGCGCCCGGAGGCGAGGCCGTTGCGGCGGCGTACGGGCGCAAGTTCACCCCGTTGCTCGCCTCGATGGGGTTCCGCGGCCGCTTCGGTGAGGTCGTCAAGGTCCCCACCAACGGAGTGCTCAACGCCGCGCAGCTGCTGGTCGTCGGTCTCGGGCCCCGGGACGACGTCACCACCGAGAAGGTGCGCCGGGCTGCGGGCGTCGCCGCGCGCAACCTCGGCAACGCCGCGTCGGTCGCGCTCGCCCTGCCGGCGATCGACGCGGCCCACGTCCGCGCGGCGGCCGACGGCTTCCGGTCCGGGCTCTACCGCTTCGACACCTACAAGTCCTCAGCAGCCAAGGGACGCAGGAGCGGGACCGTCGCCGACGTCATCGTGCTCAGCGAGACGGCGCGACAGGCGGACGTCGTGGCCGCGCTCGCCACCTCCGGTGTCGTGGCCGCGCAGACGCAAGAAGCGCGCGACTGGGTGAACACCCCGTCGAACGACCTGGTCCCCCGGGCCTTCGCCGACCAGATCGAGCGCGCGACGTCCGGCACCGCGGTCGGCTTCGAGCGCCTCGACGCTGATGAGCTGGAGCGCCTCGGCTGCGGCGGGATCCTCGGGGTGGGGGCAGGCTCGACGAGCCCGCCGTGCCTGGTGAAGCTGACCTGGCAGCCACCGGAGCCGGTCGCCTCCGTGGCACTGGTCGGCAAGGGGATCACCTACGACTCGGGTGGGCTGACCATCAAGACCGGTTCGTCGATGTCGACCCAGAAGATGGACATGGCCGGCGCCGCCGACGTGGTCGCGGCCACTCTCGCCGCCGCGGCGCTCGAGCTGCCGGTCACCGTGACGGCCTACCTCCCGCTCGCCGAGAACATGATCAGCGGCTCCGCGCTCCGGCCCGGAGACGTGCTGACCACCCTGTCGGGCAAGACGGTCGAGGTCATGAACACGGATGCGGAGGGCCGCCTCGTGCTCGCCGACGCCCTCACCATGGCCGTGCGCGGCGAGCCCGACGTGATCGTCGACGTCGCAACGCTCACCGGTCCCTGCGTGGTCGCGCTCGGCGACCGGATCGCCGGCCTCTTCGGTGACGACGAGAGCGTCGCTGCGTTCCAGGAGGCCGCGGGTGCCACCGGCGAGCTGTTCTGGCACCTGCCGATCCCCGACGAGCAGCGGCACACCGTGCGGACCGAGAGCAGGATCGCGGACCTGCTGCAGCACGACTGGGTCCGGTGGGGCTCGACGCTCTATGCCGCCGCCTTCCTCGAGCAGTTCGTCGAGGGTCGCCCGTGGGTGCACCTGGACATCGCCGGGCCGGCGTACAACAACGGCGCGCCGTGGGGGCACGTGCCGAGCGGCGGCACGGGGTTCTCGGTCGCGACGCTGGTGGAGTTCCTCGAGCGAACCGCCCTCACACGCTCGGCGGCGGAGAGCTGAACGGGTTCGGCGTCGGCTGACCCTTCGCCAGCTTCTGGCGGCGGTTCCAGTCACGCATCCGCTGCGGGATCCCGACCACCGCGGCGTCGTACGACGGGACGCCGAGGCGGTTCGCGAAGTCGTGGGCCCACTCGACCGACGGCACCCGCCTCCTGGTCCACTCGCCGTCGTGGGCGACGAGGAGCAGCGTCACCTCACTGACGGTCGTGCGCGGCTCGACGAATCCCTCGACGCCGCGACGGCTCCCCACCCAGGTGCGCAGGTGGTCGGCGTCGGCAGAGGCTGCCGCGCGCACGGTCGAGCCGGTCGGGCCGCCACGGCTCAACCCGCGACCCCGACGGAACCGGTCTCGTAAACCCATGCCGCCAATTGTGCGGCATCACCGGTCATCGGCGTGCACATCTCGACGTGTCGACCTCACTGTGGCTTGCGCCCGGAGAAGTGCAAGGATGGCCCGAGTCAAAGACGACGAGCGGAGCACAGGTGGCAGACCAGTTCGACGTGGTGGTCCTCGGGGCGGGGTCGGGCGGCTACGCGTGTGCGCTGCGTGCCGCGCAGCTCGGCCTGAGCGTCGCGCTGGTCGAGAAGGGCAAGGTCGGCGGGACCTGCCTGCACGCCGGGTGCATCCCCACCAAGGCTCTCCTGCACGCCGCGGAGGTCGCCGACGCGACCCGCGAGTCCGAGCAGTTCGGTGTCCGGGCGACTCTCGACGGCATCGACATGGCCGGCGTCAACGCCTACAAGGACGGGGTCGTCGCCCGGCTCTACAAGGGGCTCGCCGGCCTGATCAAGGGACGTGGCATCACCGTCGTCGAGGGCGAGGGGCGGCTGGTCGCGCCCGACACCGTCGAGGTCGGTGGTGCTCGCTACACCGGCACCCACGTCGTGCTGGCGAGCGGGTCCTACTCCCGGACGCTCCCGGGCCTGGAGATCGACGGCGAGCGCGTGATCACCTCGGAGCAGGCGCTGACGCTGGACCGGGTGCCCTCGGCCGTCGTGGTGCTCGGAGGCGGCGTGATCGGCTGTGAGTTCGCCAGCGTCTGGCGGTCGTTCGGTGCCGAGGTGACCATCGTCGAGGCGCTGCCGCGGCTGGTGGACGCCGAGGACGAGGCGTCCTCGAAGCAGCTCGAGCGGGCGTTCCGCAAGCGGGGCATCCGCGCCCTCACCGGGACGCCGTTCAAGGCCGTCGAGCACACCGAGTCGGGCGTCCGGGTGCACGTCGAGAGCGGTGAGCCGATCGAGGCCGACCTGCTCCTGGTCGCCGTCGGACGCGGCCCCGCCACGGACGGTCTCGGCTTCGAGGACCAAGGGCTCGGCATGGACCGCGGCTTCGTGCTCGCCGACGAGCGCTGCCGCACGAACCTGCCCGGGGTGTTCGCGGTCGGCGACATCGTCCCGGGCCTCCAGCTCGCCCACCGCGGCTTCGCCCAGGGCATCTTCGTGGCCGAAGAGATCGCCGGCCTGGCGCCCGCCCCGATCGCCGAAGCGGGCATCCCCCGGGTCACCTACAGCGACCCCGAGATCGCATCGGTCGGGCTCACCGAGACGCAGGCGCGTGAGCAGCTCGGCGACGACCGGGTGGAGACGCTCGTCTACGACCTCGGGGGCAACGGCAAGAGCCAGATCCTCAAGACCCAGGGCAGCGTCAAGCTCGTGCGCGAGAAGGACGGCCCCGTCGTCGGCGTACACCTCGTCGGCGCGCGGGTCGGCGAGCTGATCGGCGAGGCCCAGCTGATCTACAACTGGGACGCGTTCCCCGAGGACGTCGCGCCCCTCGTCCACGCGCACCCCACCCAGAACGAAGCACTCGGCGAGGCTCATCTGGCGCTCGCCGGCAAGCCACTCCACGCACACTCTTGACCGAAAGGTTGCCCATGTCGACTCCTGTCACCCTTCCCGCACTCGGCGAATCCGTCACCGAGGGCACCGTCACCCGCTGGCTCAAGCAGGTGGGTGACACCGTCGCGGTCGACGAGCCGCTGCTGGAGGTCTCGACCGACAAGGTCGACACGGAGATCCCCTCGCCGGTGGCGGGCACGCTGCTGGAGATCAGCGCACAGGAGGACGAGACCGTCGAGGTCGGCGCCCAGCTGTGCGTGATCGGCGAGGCGGGCGAAGGCGGCGGCGCACCGGCACAGGAGGCACCTGCACAGGAGGCACCCGCGCAGGAGGCACCTGCACAGGAGGCACCCGCGCAGGAGGCACCCGCGCAGGAGGCACCCGCGCAGGAGGCGCCGGCGGAAGAGGCACCCGCGGAGGAGCCGGCGCCCCAGGCTCCGGCAGCGCAGCAGGAGGAGCAGCCGGCTGCGCAGTCCGCCCCGTCAGGAGGAGGTACGCCGGTCACGCTGCCGGCGCTCGGCGAGTCGGTCACCGAGGGCACCGTGACCCGATGGCTGAAGTCGGTCGGCGACGAGGTGGCGGTCGACGAGCCGCTGCTGGAGGTCTCGACGGACAAGGTGGACACCGAGATCCCGTCGCCGGTCGCCGGCACCTTGCTCGAGATCAAGGTCAACGAGGACGAGACCGTCGAGGTCGGCGCCGAGCTGGCGCTGATCGGTGCGGCCGGCTCTGCTCCCGCAGCGGCACCGGCCCCGCAGGCTCCCGCCGAGGAGGCCCGGCAGGAGCCACCGCAAGAACCAGCGCCCGAAGCAGCGCAGCAGCCCCTGGAAGGCACCCCTGCCCAGGAGACGACCGCGCAGACCCAGCAGCCGGCGCCGGCCGAGCAGCCATCGGCCCCGGAGCCTCCGGCCCCTGCGGCTCCGGCCCCTGCCGCTCCGGCCCCTGCCGCTCCCCCGGCGTCCGCACCGGCTCCGTCCGGCGACAGCGGCGGCTACGTCACGCCGCTGGTCCGGAAGATGGCCTCCGAGCACGGCGTCGACCTCTCCGGCATCACCGGCAGCGGTGTCGGCGGCCGGATCCGCAAGCAGGACGTCCTCGAGGCTGCCGAGGCGAACAAGTCGGCAGCGCCTGCCGCCGCGTCGGCTCCTTCGGCGCCGGCGTCGACGCCCAGCGCACCCGCCTCGTCGACGCCGAGCCCGCTGCGTGGCAAGACCGAGCCGCTGAGCCGGCTGCGCAAGGTGATCGCGGCCCGGATGGTGGAGTCGCTGCACATCTCCGCCCAGCTCACCCAGGTCATGGAGGTCGACATGACCCGCGTGGCCCGGTTGCGCGACCGCGCCAAGGCGGACTTCCAGGTGCGTGAGGGAGTCAAGCTCACCTACCTGCCGTTCTTCGCCAAGGCGGCGATCGACGCGCTCAAGCAGCACCCGAAGCTCAACGCCAACATCGACACCGAGGCCGGCGAGGTCACCTACTTCGACCGCGAGAACATCGCGTTCGCCGTCGACACCGAGCGGGGCCTGCTGACCCCGGTCGTCAAGGACGCCGGCGACCTGTCCATCGCCGGCCTGGCCAAGAAGATCGCCGACGTCGCCGAGCGCACCCGCACCAACAAGATCACGCCCGACGACCTCACCGGTGGCACCTTCACGATCACCAACCTCGGCACCTTCGGGGCCTTGTTCGACACCCCGATCATCAACCAGCCGCAGGTCGCGATCCTCGGACCGGGTGCGGTCGTGAAGCGACCCGTGGTGATCGACGACCCGGACCTCGGGGAGACGATCGCAGTGCGCTACATGGTCAACGTCGCGCTCACCTACGACCACAGGCTGGTCGACGGCGCCGACGCAGGGCGGTTCCTCTCCGACGTCAAGGCGCGTCTCGAGGCCGCGCAGTTCGAGGTCTGAGGGTGGCCGGGCTCGTCGAGGCAGGCGCCGATCGGCTCTGGGTCGAGGACAGCGGCGGCGACGGCGTACCGATCGTGCTGCTGCACCCGGGCATCGTCGACTCGACGATCTGGGACGCGACCCTGCCCCTGCTCGACGGGCACCGTGTGGTGCGGTTCGACCGCCGCGGCTTCGGCCGGTCACCGCTCGCGACCGAGGAGTTCCAGGCCGTGCGCGACCTGGTCACCGTGCTGGACCACCTCGGCGCCGAGCGGGCACACCTCGTGGGCAACAGCATGGGCGGCGAGACCTCGCTGGCCCTGGCCGTCACCGACCCGACCCGGGTCGCGTCGATGACGCTGCTCTGCCCCGGCATCGGCGGCTACCCCTGGCCGGACCCGTCGCCCGAGGAGCAGGACCTCTACCGGCGCTACCAGGCGGCGAAGGAGGCCCGTGACGTCGGGACCCTCGTCGAGATCGGGCTAGGCGAGTGGTGTCGCTCGGGCGCCGACGACTACCTGAGCGACCAGCTACGCAGCTCGACCGAGGCCGACTTCGTCCAGGGTCACCTCGAGCAGGACAACCCCGAGCAGTGGGACCTGCTGCCGAAGGTCACCGTCCCGACCACGGTGATCGCCGGCGCGCTCGACCCGCCCGACTCGCTCCAGGCGTCGGTCGACCTGGCCGACCGCATCCCGGGCGCGGAGCTGGTCCGCCTCGACGTCGACCACCTGCCGCAGTACCGCGACCCGGAGGCAGTCGCCGCGGCCGTGGTGAGGAGCGTCGGCCGCGCCTGACCGGGTTTCGACAGGCTCAACCACCGGTGGTCGAGTCCTCACAAATTGATCATGTGACCCGCGATGCCCTCGACGGCCTCCTTGACCGCCTCGGACAGCGTCGGGTGGGCGAAGACGTTGCGGGCGACCTCGTCGGCGGTGAGGTCCCACTTCTGCGCCAGCGTCAGGATCGGGAGCAGCTCGGTGACGTCCGGACCGATCAGGTGGGCGCCGATGATCTCGTTGTACTTGGCGTCGGCAACGACCTTCACGAAGCCGACCGCGTCACCGAGGCCCTTGGCCTTGGCGTTGGCGGAGAACGGGAACTTGGCGACCTTGACGTCGTAGCCCTTCTCCCTGGCCTGCTCCTCGGAGTAGCCGAACGAGGCGATCTGCGGCTGGCAGTACGTCGCCCGCGGGATGAAGTCGTAGTCCACAGGCATCGTCTCGGCGCCACCGATCGTCTCGGCAACGACGATGCCCTGGGCCTCCGCGGTGTGGGCGAGCATCAGCTTGCCGGTGACGTCACCGATCGCGTAGACGCCGTCGACGTTGGTGCGGCCGTACTCGTCGATCGCGATTGCCCCGCGCTCGGTGGTGGCCACGCCGGTCGTCTCGAGGCCGTAGCCCTCCAGCCGCGGCGCGAAGCCGAAGGCCGCCAGCATCTTGTCGGCCTCGATGACCTGCTCGTCGCCACCGGCCGCGGGCGCGACGGTCACGCGTACGCCGGTCCCGGTGTCCTCGACGCCCTTGACGGCGGTGGACAGCAGGACGTTCACGCCGAGCTTCTTGTAGTGCTTGAGGAGCTCCTTGGAGACCTCCGCGTCCTCGGTCGGGACCATCCGGTCGAGGAACTCGACGATGGTGACGTCGACGCCGAAGTTCTTCATGATGTAGGCGAACTCGACGCCGATCGCGCCCGAGCCGCCGATCACGAGGGAACGCGGCAGCTGGTCGTCGAGGATCTGCTCCTCGTAGGTGACCACGTTCGCCGAAAGCTGCACGCCGGGCACCAGGCGCACCGTGGCCCCGGTCGCGATGATGACGTTCTCCGCGGTGATCTCGCGCGTCGAGCCGTCCTCCTGCTTGACCGAGATCGTCTTGGGACCCGTGAAGGTGCCCCAGCCGTTGATCTCCTCGATCTTGTTCTTCTTCATCAGGAAGTGGACGCCCTTGACGACGCCCTCGGACACCTCGCGGCTGCGCGCGTGGGTCGGCTCGAAGGACATCGACGCGTCGCCGGTGATCCCGAACTTGTCCTTCTCGTGGGTGAGGATGTGCGCCAGCTCGGCGTTCCTGAGCAGTGCCTTCGACGGGATGCAGCCGACGTTGAGGCACACGCCGCCCCAGTACTTCAGCTCCACCACCGCAGTCTTCAGGCCCAGCTGAGAGGCGCGGATGGCGGCGACGTAGCCGCCAGGGCCGGCACCGACGACGACCACATCGAAATCGCTCACGCCCCGAAGGCTACCGCCGGTGAGGGCGCCACCCACGGCCCGGTCACGTGACCCTCGTCATGGCCGCCGGCCGTGGCAGGCTGGTCCGATGCGGTACCTGATCGCGGGCGCGTCGGGCTTCCTCGGGAGCACCCTGCGCACGCACCTCGTCGAGCGGGGCCACGACGTCACCGCGCTGGTACGACGCGCACCCGGCACCGGTGAAGCCCGGTGGGATCCCTACTCCGCCGACCTCGACCCGGCGCTCGTCGAGCACGCCGACGTCGTCGTCAACCTCGCAGGATCGCCGACCCTGGGCAACCCGCACTCGCGGAAGTGGGCCGAGCGGCTGCGCACGAGCCGGGTCGTCACCACGCAGGTGCTCGCCGACGCCATCGCCGCGAGCCGGTCGCGGCCGGCCTTCCTGGCCGGCAACGGGATCTCCTTCTACGGCGACCACGGTGAGCAGCCGGTCACCGAGGACACGACCTCGCGCGGCGACGCCTTCCTCACCGCCGTCACGATCGCCTGGCAGGCGGCCGCCCGGCCGGCGGTCGACGCCGGCTCGCGGGTGTGCGTGCTGCGCACCTCTCCGGTGATGGACCGGCGCAACGCCCCGCTTCGCCAGCAGCTGCTCCAGTTCCGGGCGGGGCTGGGAGGCCGGCTCGGCGCCGGCCGTCAGTACATGCCGATGATCTCGCTGCGCGACTGGGTCGCCGCCGTCGCGTTCCTCGGCGAGCGCAACGACGTCAGCGGGCCGGTGAACCTCTGCTGCCCGGAGGTCCCGACGAACGCGACGTTCACCCGGCAGCTCGCGCAGGTCACCCACCGCCCTGCGTTCCTGACTGCGCCCTCGCTGGTGCTGCGCCTGGCAGCCGGCCGGATGGCGCCGGAGCTGCTCGGCTCGATCCGCGCGGTCCCGAAGGTGCTGGACGACGCCGGCTTCGCCTTCAGGGACAGCGGCGTGTCCGAGATCCTGGCGTCAGCGACCGCCTGAGGGCACCCGGACCGAGACGCTGTCCATCAACCAGCGGCCGTGCTCGCGGCGCAGCACGAGCCGGCGCGTCGTCGGTGCGTCCGTGGGCAGCCGGCGGGCCACGGTGTGGTCGTCGGCACGAACGGCGGTCGCCAGCGCCACCCGGTCGGTCACCTCCAGCTCGAGGCGCCTGGGCCGCGCGACCAGGACCCGGGCCCGGAGCAGCTGCATCCTCAGGTCCGGGACCAGCAGCCCCCGCCCGGCGTACCGACCGAGCAACCGGACGTCGGCGAGGCCGGCAGCGGAGCCCGTCGTGTAGAGCCGCGCGAGCGCCGCGGGGTCACCGCCGGCCCAGGCCGCCGCCCGGCGCTCGTCCCACGCATGCAGGACGCCCACGGCGGACCGCTCCGCCGCGGCCGTCACCGCTGTCCGGGGTCGCGCGGGAGCCGACGGGGCTCCGGAGGTCGACGACAGCGTGGCCAACGCCACGACGCCACAGGTGACGCCGAGGACGAGCGCGACGACCGCGACCGGTATCCGCACAGGCATGAGACCAGCGTGACGCACTCGGCCGGTGCCCCGCTGTGGCCGTCCACAGCCGCATCGGGCCGCCGGATACCCTCGTGTCGTGACCACGCTCGAACACCGTCGCCTCGGCCTGGTGGACTACCGGAGTGCGTGGGACCTCCAGCGCGAGGTCCATGCCGGCGTCGTGGACGGAGGGCCGGGAACGGTTCTCCTCCTGGAGCATCCGCCGGTGTTCACCTGCGGCAAGCGCACCGACCCGCACGAGCGCCCCCTCGACCCGGGAGGCGCCGACGTCATCGACGTCGACCGCGGCGGCAAGATCACCTTCCACGGCCCCGGGCAGCTGGTCGGCTACCCGATCGTCCGGCTCCCCGACCACGTCCGTGTCGTCGACTACGTCCGCCGGATCGAGGAGGCGCTGATCGGGGTCTGCGCGGAGCTGGGCGTGGCCACCGCACGCGTCCCCGGGCGCAGTGGCGTCTGGCTCTCCGCCGGCCCGACGGGGCGAGGCAGCGAGATCCGCCCCGAGCGGAAGATCGCCGCCCTGGGCATCCGGGTGAGCCGCGGCGTCACCATGCACGGCTTCGCGCTGAACTGCGACGTGGACCTCGACTGGTACAACCGGTTCGTGCCGTGCGGCATCGCCGACGCCGGTGTCACCTCCCTGAGCGCGGAGCTCGGACGCGACGTGACGATCGCGGAGGTGCTCCCCCTCGTCGAGCGCCACCTCGACGAGCTGCTCGCCTGGGCGCCGTACGACGCCACCCCGGACTACCAGCCCCGACCCGAGCCGCCACGGGCGTCGGTCGGCGCGCGTGTCCCGGTGCTCAATCCGCTGGCCTGACGACGATCTGCGACATGCTGGACGCCCGGATGCGGAAAGGGGCTGTCGACGCCGATGAGTGACCTCGTCGTGGAGACTCGCGGCCTGCGCAAGGTCTTTCGTGAGGGCAGGCACCGGGTCGTGGCCGTCGACGGCCTCGACCTCGCGGTCGAGAGCGGTGGCGTGCACGGCTTCCTGGGTCCCAACGGATCGGGGAAGACCACGACGATCCGGATGCTGCTCGGCCTGGCGCGGCCCGACGGCGGCGAGATCAAGGTGCTCGGGCAGCCGCTGCCCGATCAGCTCGCCGGCGTGCTCGAGCGGGTCGGCGCGGTCGTGGAGCAGCCGCAGTTCTCCCCCGACCTCTCCGGCCGTCGCAACCTGCAGCTCCTCGCCCGGTCCGTCGGGCTGTCCAAGGCACGCGTGGACGAGGTCATCGAGCAGGTCGACCTCACCGGCCAGGCTCGCCGTCGCTACCGCGGCTACTCCTACGGGATGCGGCAGCGGCTCGCGCTGGCCGCCGCGCTGCTGAAGGAGCCCGACCTGCTGATCCTGGACGAGCCGACCAACGGGCTCGACCCCGCCGGCATCAGCGACATGCGGCAGCTGATTGCCGACCTCTCGGCCTCCGGCGTCACCGTGCTCCTCAGCTCGCACGTGCTCGCCGAGGTGCAGCAGCTGTGCACCTCGGTCTCGATCATCGGCGACGGCAGGCTGCTCGCCTCGGGCAAGGTCGCAGACCTGCTCGGCGAGAGCACGGCGCACACCCGGGTCGGCGTCCGCGACGCCGACCAGGCGACCCTTCTCCTCACCGCCGCCGGGTACGCGGTGACCCGCGACGGCGACGACCTGCTCGTCCAGGGGCACGAGCACCCCGACGAGATCACCCGGGCGCTCGCGGCCCATGACCTCTACGTCACCGAGCTGTCGGCGGTGCGCCCCGACCTGGAGTCGTTCTTCCTGGTCCTCACCGGACACCAGCCCCCGCCGGTGGCCGGGCCGATCGACGGACCCGTGGCCGTCCCGTCGATCGACGGGGACCACCGATGACCGACCTCGTCCGCGTCGAGCTGGCCCGCTACCGCTCGAGGCGGGTCATCGCGCTGCTCGTGCTCCTCGCCGCTCTGCTGGCGGCGCTGGTGGCTGCGAAGTCCGCCTGGGACAGTCGGCCGATCACCAAGCAGGAGGCCGAGACGGCGCAGGTGAACGCCGATCTGGCGGCACAGCGCTCGGACGTCAAGGCCGACCTCGACAAGTGCCTGGCTGATCCGGAGCGTTACCTGGGCACCGGCTCGACCGCCCAGACCTGCCGCGACAACCTCACCGCCTCGCCCTCGAGCTATCTGCCGCGCAAGCCGCTGGACCTGACCGGCACGCTCAAGGGCAACGGGTTGGGAGTCTCCCTCGCAGTGGCCGGCCTCCTGGTCATCGCGGCGAGCGCCTTCGCCGGGTCGGACTGGGCATCGGGATCGATCGTCAACCAGCTGCTCTTCGTGCCGGGCCGCGGCCGGCTCTGGGCGGCCAAGGCGGTGGCGGTGTCCGTCGCGAGCGCCGTCGTGGCCCTGGTGACCATCGGTGGCTTCTGGCTGGCGATGTACCTCGTCGCGGTCGACCGCGACGTCCCCCACGGCTCGGACGTCATGTCCGACGTCGGCTGGCACCTGCTGCGCGCGGTCCTCTTCGCCGTCGGCGCCTCCCTCGGGGCGTTCTCGCTGACGATGCTGTTCCGGCACTCGGTCGCGACTCTCGCACTCCTGTTCGCCTACAGCGTGGGCGGCGAGATCCTGGCGGTGCTCGTGCCGATCGACGACGTCGGCCGCTGGACGCTCGGCAACAACGTGTTCGGCTGGCTCGAGACGCGGATGCAGTTCTTCGACCCGTCGGCGGGCTGCGCCCGGCGCGGCGACTGCGAGGGCTTCCAGCACATCGGCCACCTCCAGGGCGGCGCTTACCTCCTGGTGCTGATGGTCGTCGCGGTGCTGCTGTCCGCGACGTTCTTCGCTCGTCGCGACGTGGACGCCACCTGACCCGGTCCGCGCTCCGCTCGCGTGGCGGCCCCGCGTAGGCTGGCCTGCGTGACTGACCTGCACTCCGCCCCTCGGCCCGCTCCGGAGGGCCGCAAGCTGCTGCGACTGGAGGTCCGCAACGCCGAGACCCCGATCGAGCGCAAGCCGGAGTGGATCAAGACCCGCGCCAGGATGGGTCCGCAGTACCGCGAGCTCCAGCAGCTGGTGAAGTCCGAGGGCCTGCACACCGTGTGCCAGGAGGCGGGCTGCCCCAACATCTTCGAGTGCTGGGAGGACCGCGAGGCGACCTTCCTCATCGGCGGCGACCAGTGCACCCGGCGCTGCGACTTCTGCCAGATCGACACCGGCAAGCCTGAACCGCTGGACCGCGACGAGCCGCGCCGGGTCGCCGAGTCCGTCCAGACGATGGGGCTGCGGTACGCCACGATCACCGGCGTTGCCCGCGACGACCTGCCCGACGGCGGTGCGTGGCTGTACGCCGAGACGGTGCGCGCGATCCACGAGCTCAACCCCGACACCGGCGTGGAGAACCTGATCCCCGACTTCAACGGTGAGCCGTCGCTGCTCCAGGAGGTCTTCGAGTCGCGGCCGGAGGTGCTCGCCCACAACGTCGAGACGGTGCCGCGGATCTTCAAGCGGATCCGGCCGGCCTTCCGCTACGACCGGTCGCTCGACGTGCTCACCCAGGCGCGAGCGTTCGGGCTGGTCACCAAGTCCAACCTGATCCTCGGCATGGGCGAGACCCGCGAGGAGGTCAGCCAGGCGCTGCGTGACCTGCACGACGCCGGCTGCGAGCTGGTCACGATCACCCAGTACCTGAGGCCTTCGGTGCGCCACCACCCCGTCGAGCGGTGGGTCAAAGCCCGAGGAGTTCGTTGAGCTGTCCACCGAGGCGGAGGAGATCGGGTTCGCGGGGGTGCTCAGCGGGCCGCTCGTGCGCTCGTCGTAC
Source organism: Marmoricola sp. URHA0025 HA25 (assembly GCF_054059435.1). Classification (NCBI taxonomy): domain Bacteria; kingdom Bacillati; phylum Actinomycetota; class Actinomycetes; order Propionibacteriales; family Nocardioidaceae; genus Marmoricola; species Marmoricola sp. URHA0025 HA25. The sequence goes on along the minus strand of NZ_JBSSCD010000001.1, from coordinate 1,742,422 downwards.
CGGGCGGGCCGGCTGTACCGACAGGCGATGGACGCGCGAGCCGCGCGGTCTGCGGCGAGCTGAGCGTCTCGACTACGCTCCTTGAGTTGAGCTCGACACGAGCACCGGCAACCACCACGAGGCAGGCACCACGCATGGCGAAGAAGGACCCGAGCAAGCCCGGACGGATCAAGCAGATCGTCCAGAGCTACCAGATGACCAAGGAGCGCGACCCGCGCATCGGCCTGGTCCTGCTCGGCACGTTCCTGCTCGCCGGTCTCGCCGGGTTCGCGCTCGTCCTCCTCCTGCTCGACAACCTGGTCTTCTCGATCGTGTTCGGCGTGCTCGTCGGCTCCCTGGTGACGATGATCATCTTCGGCCGCCGTGCGCAGCGATCCGCCCTGGCCCAGATCGAGGGTCAGCCGGGCGCGGCCGCCGCGGCTCTCGGCCTGCTGCGGCGCGGGTGGAAGACCGACCCGGCGATCGGCTTCACCAAGCAGCAGGACGTCGTGCACCGCCTCGTGGGCCCTCCGGGCATCGTGCTGATCGGTGAGGGCAACCCCAACCGGCTCAAGCCGCTGATGGCCTCGGAGCGGCGCAAGCACGAGCGGGTCGTGTCGGAGACGCCGATCACCGAGCTCGTCGTGGGCGACGGTCAGGGCGAGGTGCCGCTGCGCAAGCTCGTCCGGCACGTCTCCAAGCTGCCCCGCGCGCTGAAGCCGGCCGCTATGACCGACGTGCTCGCGCGCCTCAAGGCCCTGGACGCCAACCGGTCGAACATCCCGCTGCCCAAGGGCCCGATCCCCACGTCGATGAAGGGCGCCCGCCAGAACATGCGTGGGCGCTGACGGTCCTCAACCCCCGAGCGTCCGAGCGACCGCCGCCGCCTCGCCGCGGTTGCTGACGCCGAGCTTGGCCAGGATGTTGGACACGTGGACGCTCGCGGTCTTCTCGGAGATGAACAGCGCCTGACCGATCTCGCGGTTGGTCCGGCCCTGCTCGACCAGCGCCAGGACCTCGGTCTCGCGCCCGGTGAGGCCGGCGATCGCGCGCTGGGTCGCGGCGCCGGGCACCTTGAGCCGCTGGCGACGGGCGACCGTCTCGACCTCCTCGGTGAGCATGACCGCGCCCAGCTCACCTGCGCGCCGGTGCACCGCGTGCAGCTCGGTGACGGCGGCGTCCACGTCCCCCGACCTGCCGAGGGCGTCGACCAGGCGGACGCCGCAGTACAGCGCCTGCTCGGCCTGGGTCCGCGACGCCATGGCGTCGCGAGCCGCCCGCCACAGTGACGGGTCGTCCAGGTCGTTGACCCGGGCGACCTCCGCGTCGAGCACGGCGAGCCAGCCGTCGATGTTCGCCCGTCGGACCTCGTTGACGCCCGGCCGGGACCCGGCCAGAAGGGAGCGGATCCGCTCGACGGTCTTGGCCGCGTCGGCGGATCCGGCAACGGCGGCCGCGGCCGCGACGCGGGCAACGAGCGCGAACGCGTTGTAGGTGTTGGCGTCACCGGCGAACGGCTCGAGGAGCTCCAGCGTGTCACCGGTGTCGAGCGGTCCGCGCGCGAGTGCGAGCAGCATGCCGACGGCGGCCTGCGGACCGATCGCCTGGGGATCGCGGATGCTCGGCGCGAGCTCCTGCGCCCGACGCAGGTGTGCCGCACCCTCGTCGTACCGGCCCTGGACCGTGTCCAGCCAGGCGTGGCTGACGTTGAAGTACTGCCCGTTGACGCCGGCGACCGACCCGGTGCGCACCTCTGCCAGGGTGCTCTCCGCGTCGCTGTGGCGTCCCGTCCGGATGAAGGCGTCGGCGAGCTCCATCCGGAGCCAGTCCGTCATCGCGCCACGGACCGAGTGCCGGGCGGCGTACTCGAGGCCCTCGCGCGCGGTTCTCTCGGCGCTCGCGATGTCGTCGGCGGGCGTCTTGAAGTTCGAGGTCAGGTTGATGTAGCCCCGCACCGCATCGGCTCCGGCGCCGGCGGCATGGGCCGTGGCAATGGCCTCGCGCAGCAGCGCGTTGCCCTCCTCCAGCTCGCCGAGTGACCCCAGCGACGTCCCCAGGGAGTTCTGGGCACGGCTCAGCTCGACCGGCGCGTCCACCTCACGAGCGAGGGACACGCCGAGTCGGCCCGGGGCGATGGCCTCCTCGTAGCGGCCCAGCAGCATCCGCAGCCGGCACTGGAACCCGAAGGCCTCGGCTGCCTCGCGGGTGTGCTCGCCGGCCAGCATCTCCGTGGCGGTGTCCGAGGCCACGACCGCGTCGTCGCCGAGGCCGGCCATCCAGAGGCTCTCGCTCAGCTCGGCGTACAGCCCGCCGACGACGACCCGGTCGGCCACCGGGTCCAGTGAGTCGATGGCGCGGCGGAGGTGGCCGAGTCCCACCGAGGGATGTCCTGCGTGCCGCGCGCTGTGGGCGGCGAGCCGGAGGAGCTCCCAGGTGGCAGGGGTGTCCGCCCCGGCTTCCGGGGAGATCCGGGTGCTCAGGTCGACGGCGCCCTCGAAGTGGCGCTGGGCCTCGTTGAACGCGAACAGCGCCCGGGCGCGCTGCCCTGCCCTCACCAGCGAGCGATAGGCCAGGTCGACGTCGTACGCCGCCAGGGCGTGGTGGGCCAGCTCGCTGTCCACGGCGTCCGACCCACCTGCGGCGAGGTCGGGCTCGGCGAGCAGGGCGTCGGCGAACGCGCGGTGGAGCCGGGTGCGCTCGCCGGGCAGGAGCTGCTCGTGCACGGCCTCCTGCAGCAGCGCGTGCCGGAACCGGAAGTCGGTGCCGTCCGAGACCAGCGCCTGTGCCTCGACCGCGGACCGGAGGCCGGCGTCGAGGTCGTCGGGCTCGAGGTCCGCGACCACCTCGAGCAGCCGGTGGTCGACGCGCCGGCCGGCAGCGGCCGCGATCCGGAGCACTTCCTTCGCGGCGTCGGGCAGCGCGTCGATCCGGGCGGTGAGGATGTCGCGCAGGGTCCACGGCACGCCGTCGGCGTCGGAGCCCGCGAAGAGCTCCTCGGCGAAGAACGGGTTGCCCTCCGACCGGTCGGCCACCTGGCGCGCCACCCCGGGCGCGACCGGGCCACCGTTGATGGCGGTGAGCAGCTCGGCGATCTCGTCCCCGGTGAGCGGCTGGAGCTCGATCCGCTCGACGTGAGGAAGTCGCCCGAGCTCTGCCAGCACCGATCGGAGCGGGTGCGAGCGGCGCATCTCGTCGGAGCGGTAGGTCACCAGGAGGAGCACCCGGGAGTCGACCAGGTTGCGGGCGAGCCAGGCGAGCAGGTCGAGGGTCGAGCGGTCGGCCCAGTGCACGTCCTCCAGCACGACGGCGACCGGGTGATCGGTGGACAGCTCCACGAGGACGGCGCGGAACGCCTCGAACATCCCCAGCTGGCCGGTCCAGTGCGGGTCGACGTCGCCGTGGTCGCGTCCCGGGAGGAATCCCGATAGCTGGGGGCCGATCAGCTCCTCCGCCCGGCTCTCGCCGAGGTCGCGGGCGAGCTGGCGCAGGATCATGACCAGCGGCGCCAGCGGCATCACCGCCTGACCGAGCTCGAGGCAGCCACCCTGGAGGGTCACGGCGCCCTCGGCGCGGTCGACGAACTCGGTCACCAGCCGGGTCTTGCCGGCTCCGGCCTCACCACCGACGACCACGAGCCGGCCACTTCCGACGGCCACGCCCGCGAGAGCTGCCTCCAGCAAGTGCAGCGGTGCCTCTCGGCCGACCATCACGGCGGCAGACACACGCTGGGGCATGGCGCCGAGTATGTCAGCGCCGGTCTGCGCCCGGGTGCTGCTCAACGAACGGCAGGAACGAGGTACTGCAGGTACGGGTCGCGGCGGGAGGACCGCCCGGAGCCCGACCGGGTCGCCGACTCGCTGGCGTCGGTCCGGGCCTGACGACGAGCCTGCCGGAACTGCCGGCGGACGCGCCCCTGCTCGGCCTGCGCGATCAGCTCGGCGACGTGGTGGCGGGCGATGGTCTGGTTGATGTAGCTGGTCATGGTGTGCTCCTGGGTTTCGTGCTTCTCCGACACCCATGACTCTGTCGCTAAGGCCACCCCTCCCACATGGGGAGGACGCCTCGTCCATCGCCCGGAACGGCACCTCAGATCACCCGGCCAGGCCTCAGAGACCCCTCAGACAGGGGCGAGAGCCTTAGACCGCGCCTCAGACGCGCTCAGGACCTCACTGGCTCATGATCTGCGAGGCCGGCGGAGCGGTGATATCAACCGGTTTGCCCCAGTCGGACACCAGCATCTGGATCGCCTGGCCGGCGACGGTCATGTCGATGCGCCGCATGAGGTGGTCGTCGTCGACGTACAGCGTGTAGGTGACCGTCTTGGGCAGGTCGCCGGACGCGGCCGCGCCGCCGAGCGTGGCCGCCATCGCCGAGGTGTCGGCGGTGACGCGGTACTTGGTGACCTTGGTGCCGTCGACGGTGTCGGTCCCGGCGTACTCGACCTTCTGGAGCGCGCCCTTCATCGCCGTGATCGAGCCGTCCGGGCTCAGTCCGGACATCTGCTCGACGATGCTGCCCATGCCCGGGGTGTTCTTGTCGATCTTGACGAACTTGCCGCCCGGCGTCTGCTGCATGTAGACCACGCCGCCGACCAGGATCACGACCGCCTTGGTCGAGCCCATGTCCATCGACATCTTCATCTCGGTCTTGTCCGTGGAGTAGCGGACGTCGGCGTCGGCGCTCACCGAGCTGCCGATCTTCATCGACATGTGCGCGGTCTTCTTCTCGCGCATCGCCGCCAGCATGGTGGCGACCAGGTTGTCCTTGGTGAGCCGCTCCCCCGGTGCTGCCGCGCCCTCGACTGCACTGTCGCCGGAGTCGCTGGAGTCGCTGGAGCCGGTCACGTCGCCCGTGTCGGTCGAGGCGGACGCGCTCGGCGACGCCGACGAGGACGCGCTGGTCTTCGCACCTGCGTCCTTGGTCTTGTCGTCGGAACCGCAGCCGGCGAGGGCGGACAGAAGGAGCGCACCGGCTGCGATCGCGCTCAGCGCGCGGGAACGGGTGATGAGCATGGGTCCTCCGGGTGGATGCACGACGTGTTGCCGCAAGCGTAGGAGACGCCTCCTCACTGCACGCGATAAGCGCCCGATCGGGTCCACAGGTCGTGGAGCCCCCGACCGTCCTCGCGGAACACCAGCGGCGGGATCACCAGGCACACCAGCAGCTGGCGCTGCAGCGCCCGCAGCAGGCTCAGCGGCCTTCCCTCCAGGGTCTGCACCCTGACCCGCACGAGCGCCTGCCCGAAGGACGCCCCGGCGAGTGCCACGCCGACCGACGACTCGAGCCAGAAGACGACCAGCGGGAGCCAGGAGTACGCCGGTGCGTCGAAGCCGCCTGCCACGAAGGCCGCCACGAGCGACGAGGCGATCCAGTCGACGAAAAGCGCCCCGATGCGCCGCAGCCAGGACGCGTGCTCCAGGGTGCTCGCGGGGCTGCGTTCGGCGGACATCGCGACGACCCTACCGAGGCCCACGCGCACCGGCACGACACGGGTGGGCGGGCCGGCCCGTCCCGTGACGTGAGCGCGTGTTACATGGCCGAAACAAACCGGATACGGTCGATTAATCGGTCCGGCGTACGTTGCTCCACGGTGCGATGCATCGTCGCGTCGCACACCCCTCACCACTCAAGATCTGGTCGCCCTCCGCGGCCAAGGAGGACGAATGTTCCAGAACAGCGACGAGCTCCTGAAGTACATCAAGGACGAAGGCGTCGAGATGGTCGACGTCCGGTTCTGCGACCTGCCCGGTGTGATGCAGCACTTCACCGTGCCGGTCTCGTCCTTCGACCAGGCGGTCTTCGACGACGGCCTCGCCTTCGACGGCTCCTCCATCCGCGGCTTCCAGGCCATCCACGAGTCCGACATGTCGCTGTTCCCGGACCCGACCACGGCGTACATCGACCCGTTCCGCACGGCGAAGACCCTGGTCGTCAACTTCTTCATCCACGACCCGATCACCGGCGAGGCGTACTCCCGCGACCCGCGCAACATCGCCCGCAAGGCGATGGCGTACCTGAGCAGCACCGGCATCGGTGACACGGCGTACTTCGCCCCGGAGGCGGAGTTCTACGTCTTCGACTCGGTGCGGTTCGAGACCAAGGTCAACGAGGGCTTCTACCACATCGACTCCGAGGCCGGCGCCTGGAACACCGGCTCCGAGGACAACAACCGCGGCTACAAGGTCCGCTACAAGGGCGGCTACTTCCCGGTCGCGCCGTACGACCACTTCGGCGAGCTCCGCGACGAGATGGTCATCGAGATGGAGAAGGCCGGGCTGCACGTCGAGCGTGCCCACCACGAGGTCGGCACTGCCGGCCAGGCCGAGATCAACTACAAGTTCGACGAGCTGCTCAAGGCCGCCGACGACGTCATGAAGTTCAAGTACCTGGTGAAGAACGTCGCGTGGCGCAACGGCAAGACCGCGACCTTCATGCCGAAGCCGATCTTCGGCGACAACGGCTCGGGCATGCACTGCCACCAGTCGATCTGGAACAACGGCGAGCCGCTGTTCTACGACGAGACCGGGTACGCCGGGCTCTCGGACATCGCGCGCTACTACATCGGCGGCATCCTCAAGCACGCGCCGTCGCTGCTGGCGTTCACCAACCCGACGGTGAACTCCTACCACCGCCTGGTGCCGGGCTTCGAGGCGCCGATCAGCCTGGTCTACAGCCAGCGCAACCGGTCGGCGTGCGTGCGCATCCCGATCACCGGCTCGAACCCGAAGGCCAAGCGCATCGAGTTCCGCTGCCCCGACCCGTCGGCGAACCCGTACCTCGCGTTCTCCGCGCTGCTGCTCGCCGGCATCGACGGCATCAAGAACAAGATCGAGCCCGCCGCGCCGGTGGACAAGGACATCTACGAGCTGCCGCCGGCCGAGATGGCCGAGATCGCCCAGGTGCCCACGTCGCTGAACTCCGTGCTCGACAACCTCGAGGGCGACCACGACTTCCTGACGGTCGGCAACGTGTTCACCCCCGACCTGATCGACACCTGGATCGACTACAAGCGCACGAACGAGATCCTGCCCGTGCAGCTGCGCCCGCACCCGCACGAGTTCGAGCTCTACTACGACATCTGAGCGAGCGTCTACGCCGAGAGCCCCGGGTGACGACCCGGGGCTCTCGGTCGTTCGAGGCGGTCTTCGACGGCCCGTTTCGCCTTGTCCCGGCGTGAGGCGTATCCGGACGTCGAGTCGTGCACCCGGCCACGCGGCGAAGAGAGCGCGGTCAGGCACACGACCCACTTCGGCCGTGGGCACCAGATTTTCGCAAGGTCTGTGCGCGACATTGGCCTCTGACGACGGCGGGGGACCAGATGTCGCGCAGCAAGCTGATGGGACGGATCGTGGTCTCCGCCTGCCTGGCGCTGGTCGTGGGGTGCGGGGGGACCTCTGGCGAGCCCGGCACTGCGTCGACGCAGCCGGCGGTGCTCGCATCACCGTCGCCGGTCACCGAGGACGTCCGCGCCTGCGCAGGCGTGGAGGCGATCATCAGCCACATCACGGTCGACACCGTCCGCTGGTCACCGAACCTGCACCCCTTCGACAAGACCATCTCCTCGCGCTTGGCGACGTCGGCGCGCGAGCTCGCCGCCCAAGGCCCCCAGGCCACTGACACCGACATCCAGTTCTGGATCCGGGCGACGGCGGCGTCCTTCAGCGCGGTCGCCACCGCGATGGCTGCGCAGAAGCGCAAGCACGTCGACAAGGCGATCGACCAGTCGCGAGTGGCCTACAAGGGGCTCAAGCAGGCGTGCTCACTCGACGGACGATGACCCGCTGACGTCGGTTCGGCCTCTCGGCCTGGATCAGTCGTGCAGGCGCTCGGGGACCAGCCGGGCGAGCACCGCGCGGATCGGGTGTGGCGCCTGCAGCTCGCCCCGCCCGAACGCCCGCAACAGGTGCTGGAGCTCGGTGCCGAACCCGTCGGACGCGGGGGTGATCTCGTAGCTGATCGCGCCGGCTTCGTGCGCCACCACGCGAACCTGGGCCCCGAGGTCGTGCAACAGGGCCACCACCGGCTCGTTCTCCTCGGCGACCAGGGCGGTGAAGTGCCGGACCCCTTCCTCCCGTGCTCTCGCGAAGAGCCGGTGCAGCAGCTCCCGGGCCAGTCCGCGTCGCTGCCAGTCATCGACGACCGCGATCGCGATCTCCGCCAGCTCCGGGTGGTCGCGATCCTTGATGAAGCGCGCAATGCCGACGCCCCGGCCGTCGCGTGCGTCGCGGGCCCCGAGCGCCTCGTGGTCGTGGTGGTCGACGTGGGTGAAGTAGCGCAGCTCCGACGGCGACAGCCTCGACTTGTCCGCCAGGAACCGGAGACGTCGCGACTCCGCGCTCAGCCGGGAGAACCCCTCCTCGAGCAGCGGTACGTCGTCGCGGTGCACCGGGCGGATCAGCACCTGCGACCCGTCGTCGAGCACGACCAGCTCGTCCTCGGAGCCTCGCGCCCTGGCGGCCGGCGCCGGCCTGGTCGGATCCAGCGTCATGGCCGGCCACCCCCACGAGCAGACACGGCAACGTGGCGACCCTTCGGCCGCGGTGTCGGCCCGCTGGTCCGGGATGCACGGCGACTCTCGGCGCGCAGGAGCAGGACGAGCCCGGTGGCGACCGGCACCGCCCAGAGGAGGAAGCCCCAGCCGAAGGACACCAACGCCACGTTGAAGGCGATCAGGGCGACCAGCCCGGACCGGCGTACCCGGCCGGGGAAGAGCACGGCGGCACCTGCGACGGCCTCGAACGCGACCAGCAGCCCGATGAAGACCGTCTGGTGGGGCACCACCAGCGACTCCCACGTGTCCTTGACGAAGCCGACGTACGCCCGGGCCCGGACGCCGCAGACGACGATGGTCACGCCGCGTGCCGCCCAGATCGGACCGAGCACCAGCACTGTCGTGGCACCCACCGGCCGAACCCCCTCACCTCTGCACGGGTGTCTCCACCTCCATGTTCGAACCGCCGGAGAGCTCGCTCTCAGAGGCGAACGTCCCAGCCCGCGGGACGACGGTCCCCCGGGACTTCCTCCGCCGGTGACGGAAGTCCCAGCCCGCGGGGACATTGCGCTCTGACCCGTTCGCACGAGCGGCGGCAGGGTGGAGTCAGAGGCATCACGAGAGACCAGATCCAGGAGGAGCCATGGACAAGCGCCAGGGAACGATCGTCGTCGGCATCGACGGGTCCGCGGCGTCGGCCCACGCACTCCGCTGGGCCGCCGAGCACGCTCTGGCCGAGCACCGCGGGATCACACTCGTGCACACCGTCACGACCGTGGCACCGGCGTTCATGAGTGCCGCGATGGTCAACGTCGCGGAGGCCCGCGTCGCTCTCGAGATGTCGGGCCGAGCGGTGCTCGACGCGGCGCACCATGAGGCAGAACGACTGGCGCCCTGCGTGGAGGTCGTCGACGTGCTCGAGTACGCCGACGCGGGGGACCTCCTGGTCAGGCTCTCGGAGAGCGCCGCCATGGTGGTCGTCGGCTCGCACGGGCGCGGACCAGTGCGCAGCAAGGTGCTCGGATCGGTGAGCGTGCGACTGGTGCGCCACGCCCACAGCCCGGTCGTCGTCGTGCGCCCGAGCAACCCGGGAACGGTGCGGAACGGCGTCGTGGTGGGAGTCGACGCGCTGGCCGAGTCGCAGCCGGTGCTCGAGTTCGCCTACCGCGAGGCGTCCCTGCGCGGCCTGCCGCTGACCGTGGTCCACGCCGCCTGGTGGAGTCGCGGAGCTGGCACGTTGGAGGCGGCCTACATCCCGGTCACGTCGGCCGAGAGGGAGTCGGCAGGGCTCGCGCTGGCCGAGGCGATGGCGGGCATGGCCGAGAAGTACCCGGAGGTCGCCGCCACGACTCGGGTCGCCGAGGGACGGGCAGAGGACATCCTGGTCAGCCTGGGCGAGCGGATGAACCTCATCGTGGTCGGGGCGCACCAGACCCGTGGCGTGGAACGGATCCTGTTCGGCTCGGTCTCCGTGGCAGTCGTCGAGCACGCCACCTGCCCGGTCGCCGTGGTGCCGGTCACCGCCGTTCACGCGTGAGGGCCCGGCGCGCACTGTTCATCTCATGGCGACGTTGCCCGCGCGCATTCGCGTAGCGCATCGGTCACCATTCACCCATGTCGACGACAGGCCCGGTGACCACTGACGCGGCGGCGCTGGCCCGTCGCGCGGCCGCCGAGCTGCTCGGCACCGGGTTCCTGGTCGCCGCCGTCATCGGCTCCGGCATCGCAGCGAGCCGCGTGTCCCCCGGTGACGTCGGTCTGCAGCTGCTGGAGAACAGCCTCGTCACCGGTGCCGCGCTCGTCGCTCTCATCCTCGCGCTGCAGCCCGTCTCCGCCGCGTTCAACCCGGTGGTGACGCTCGTGGAGCTCGCCTTCGGTGTCGTGCGCGCCGACGAGGCGGCTGCCCTCGTCGGAGCACAGTTCGTGGGTGGCTTCCTCGGTGCAGTCGCGGCGAACCTGATGTTCGACCTCGATCCGGTCTCCCTGTCGGGCCACGACCGCACCGGCGGCCACCTGCTGCTCGGGGAGGTCGTGGCGACGTTCGGCCTCGTGCTGATCGTCTTCGGCAGCGTCCGGTCGGGTCGCAACGAGACGGTCGCGTTCGCGGTGGGCGGCTACATCGCGGCGGCGTACTGGTTCACCAGCTCGACCAGCTTCGCCAACCCTGCCGTCACGGTGGCGCGGATGTTCTCCGACACGTTCGCGGGGATCGCACCTGGTTCGGTGCCCTGGTTCGTCGTGATGCAGCTCGCCGGCGGCCTGCTGGCGTGGCTCGCCGTGAGGTTCCTCTACCCCGCGGAGGACCGCACGTCGCCGACCGAGTGAGCGAGCTGAGCGGCCCGCTCAGTCCTCGGAGCGACGCCGTTCGAGCATCACGGTGTCACGCCAGACGCCGTCGAGCCGCGCGATGCGGGGACGCACGGCCAGGGTCCGGAAGCCAGCTGCGTGGTGCAGTGCGAGGGACGCCCGGTTCTCGGGGAACACCGATGTCTGGAGGGTCCAGAGGCCGCCCGCGTCGGCCTCGTTGACCTGGCGGAAGATCAGGCTCTTGCCGACTCCGGCGCCACGCGCACTCTCCGCGACGTACACGCTGGTCTCGCCGACCCCGGAGTAGCACTCCCGCGAGGAGGCCGGGCTGATCGCAGCCCACCCGACGACCTCTCCGTCGCGCTCGGCGACCCAGCGGTGCTCCGGCAGCCACTTCGTCGCCAGCTCGGCCGGCGACGGCACCTCGGTCTCGAACGTCGCGTTGCGGGTCGCGATGCCCTCGGCGTAGATGTCGCGCACGGTGGGCAGGTCGTCGTCGGTCATCATCCGCGTGTCCACGTCCGCCGGGAGGTCGTCCGGGCAGCAGGGACGGCTCGCGAGCGTCCCCATCACGACGTCGGCGGCGTGCGGCAGCCCGCTGCAGCAGGCAGGGTTCACCGAGACCACCGACGACGTCCCGACCTTGTCGACGGCGACGAAGCCCACCTCGGCGAGCTTGCGGACGTGGTGGGAGCACGTGGACTGGCTGATCCCGAGGCTCTCGGCGAGCTCGCCCACCCGGACGGCCCCGGTCGGCGCGGTCGAGACAGCGTGAAGCAACCGCACCCTGGTGGGGTCGGACAGGGTCGCGAACCACTCGGCATAGGTCGCGGCGGTGTCCTCGGCGATCGCCGTGCCAGACGTCATGCGGACACCTTACATCGATGTCCATCGATGGTTGCGTTCATCGAGCCAGATCGATACAGTCCGACTTCATCGACACCCGTCGATGGAGATCACCAGGAGACCCCATGGCCAGCAAGCCGACCCAGCCTCCCGTCGTCGTCATCGGCGCCGGCCCGATCGGGCTCGCCGCCGCCGCCCAGGCCCAGGCCCGCGGCCTGGCGGTCGTCGTCCTCGAGTCCGGGACATCGGCAGGCACCTCGGTGCGCAGCTGGGGCCACCTGCGGCTCTTCTCCGCATGGAGCGAGCTGATCGACCCCGCCGCGGCAGCCCTGCTCGGTGCCTCGGGCTGGCTGGCTCCTGACGCGGCTGCGTACCCCACGGGCGCCCAATGGGTCGACGAGTACCTCCAGCCCCTCGCAGACGCACTCGCCGCAACGGACGAGGTCGAGGTGCTCCACTCGTCACGGGTGACCGGAGTCGCGAGGAGCGGCCGTGACCGGCTCGTCGACGACGGCCGGGACCACGAGCCCTTCACGATCCACGTCGACGGCCCGAGCGGGCCGCGGCTCCTCGCCGCGACCGCGGTGATCGACGCCTCCGGCACCTGGACCGGACCCAACCCGCTGGGAGGCGACGGGCTGCCGGCACTCGGCGAGGCCGAGCACGCAGATCGCATCTTCCACGGCATCCCCGACTTCCGTGACGCCCAGACCGCCGCACGGTACGCCGGCAAGCACGTCGTCGTGGCCGGGACCGGCGCCTCGGCGCACAACGTGCTCGTCGGCCTGGCCGCCGTGGGTGCCGCGGATCCCGGGACTCGGGTGTCGTGGCTGGTGCGGCGCACGGCGCCGGAGACCGCTTTCGGCGGAGGCGAGGACGACCAGCTCGCCGAGCGCGGCGCACTCGGCCTGCGCGCGAAGGCCGTCGCCTCGTCGTCGCTGGTCCAGGCGCGCACCGGATTCCGCACCGAGGCGGTCGCGAACGGTCCTCATGGCCGGCTGCGCATCGGGTCGCTCGACGGCCAGGTCGTGGAGGACGTCGACGAGGTGATCGTCGTGACCGGCTTCCGGCCCGACCTGTCGTTCCTCACCGAGGTCCGCCTCGACCTCGACCCGGTGCTGTCCGCGCCACGGCGCCTCGCCCCGCTCGTCGACCCGAACGTGCACTCCTGCGGCACCGTCTCCCCGCACGGTGCCGCAGAGCTGGCCCAGCCCGAGCCGGGGCTGTACCTCGCCGGGATGAAGTCCTACGGTCGGGCCACGTCGTTCCTCGCACTGACCGGGTTCGAGCAGGTCCGGAGCGTCGTCGCGGCGATCGACGGTGACCACGACGCGGCGGCGCGGGTGGAGCTGGTCCTCCCGGAGTCCGGTGTCTGTGGAGGCTCTGGTCTGTTCGACGCGGCCGGCACCACGGGCCCGGGGTGCTGCGCTCCAGTGGCTTCCCAGCTGCTGACGATCGGCACCCGTGACGGGGATTGAAGCCGGCCAGCGCGGGTAACGGGCACGAGGGCAGCGCCACGAGCGGCTGAGCGGGCGGGTCCGTCAACCCCGAACAGACAGGTCGTGCCATGGTCCTCACCAGGCCTCGGGGCCGCAAGGTCGCGCCGGCGACGCCACGAGCCCCGGGATGAGCCGGCCGACCACGATCGTGGTCGTCGACGACTCCCCCGACGTTCGCACGCTGCTCCGGACGCAGGTCCGTCTCTCCGGAGAGCTCGAGGTCGTCGCCGAGGGCGCCAACGGGCTCGAGGCCGTCGCTCTCGCGACCCGGCACCAGCCGGACCTGATGCTGCTCGACGTCTCGATGCCGGTCGTCGACGGGCTCACCGCGCTGCCCAGGGTCAGGGCGGCCTCCCCGACGACGCAGGTCGTCATGTACACGGGGTTCGACGAGAAGGGTCTGGCCGCGCGTGCGGCGGACCTCGGCGCCGCTGCGTTCGTCGAGAAGTCCGCCCCCTTCGAGGTCCTGATCGGCACGCTCGTCGAGCTGGCGAGCCTCGCCGGCGAGCACGCCCCGGCAAGCGAGACTGACGTACCCGAAGGAGAGCCGCCGGTCCTCGACCCGGTGCTCGAGGAGCATCTCGAACGCTTCCACGAGGAGTTCGAGGATGCGTCGGTCGGCATGGCCACCATGACCCTGGCCGGTCGGCTCGTCCGCGCGAACCGCAGGCTGGCGCAGCTGCTGGAGACCTCGGTCGACGATCTGGCGGGCGTCGCTCTCGCGGACCTCGCCGAGGAGCCTGCGGCCATCAACGACGCACTGCTCAGCCTTGATGCCGGTGAGCCGGCGGTCGAGGTCGAGCATCGGCTGCGCTCGCACGAAGGGCGCGTCCTTCGTTCGACGCTGTCGCCGGTCATCGACGTCCGCGGCCGCCCGCTCTACGTCTTCGTGCGGGTCCAGGACGTCAGCAACGAGCTCGCCGCCGAGCGGGAGCTGCGCCGGACCGAGGCCCGGTTCAAGCTCCTGGTCGAGGCGGTCGAGGACTACGCGATCTTCATGCTCGACCCCGAAGGCAACATCAGCAGCTGGAACGCCGGGGCCGAGCGCAGCAAGGGGTACACCGCCGAGGAGATCATCGGCAAGCACTTCCGGATCTTCTACCCGACGGAGAAGCAGGAGAGCCGTCATCCGGAGCACGAGCTGGCCGAGGCGCTTCGCGTGGGCAGGTACGAGGAGGAGGGCTGGCGGATCCGCAAGGACGGCACCAGGTTCTGGGCGAACGTCACGATCACCGCGGTCCGGGATCCCGATGGTGAGCTGGTCGGGTTCGCAAAGGTGACCCGCGACACGACGGAGCGGCGCAACATGCTCGAGCGGCTGGAGGAGACCAACCGCCGGCTCGAGGAGGCCAACCAGCAGCTCGCCGCGCTCGCCCAGCAGCAGGAGCAGTTCTTCGCGGTCACCGCACACGAGCTGCGGGCGCCGGTCAGTGTGCTCACCGGCGCCACCAGCACCCTGACCGGCAGCTTCGACGTCCTCGAACCGCAGGACCGCACCGACATCGCGCGAGCCGTCTCGAACAGCTCGGCGCAGCTCCGGCGGCTGCTCGAGGACCTGCTCACCGCATCTCGGCTCCAGGCGCGTCGTCTGGCGCTCGACCCGATCGAGCTCGACCTCAACGACCAGCTGGAGTCGATCACGGCGGGGGTCCGGCAGTCGACGAGGTCCGCGCAGATCCGCTTCACGAAGGGACCTCCTGTCCGGGTCCGCGCCGACCCGGTCCGGCTCACGCAGATGTTCGACAACCTGCTCATGAACGCCATCCGTCATGGCGAGCCCCCGGTCGACCTCAGCCTGACCACCGACGCACACGTCGCCGAGATCGTCGTACGCGACTCCGGGCCCGGCGTCCCCGAGGAGCTCCACGGCCGGCTCTTCGAGCGGTTCGAGACCGGCAGCAGCAGTGGCACCGGGCTCGGGCTGTTCCTGGTGCGGGAGCTCGCCCGGGCGCACGGCGGCGAGGCGACGTACCGGCAGTCGGACCGTGCCTTCGTCGTGACTCTCCCGACGATCGTCGAACCATGACGATCAGGACCCTCCTCGTCGAGGACGACCCCGACGTCCGCACGATGCTGCGGATCGCACTGCGGGCCCGTGGTGGCTTCGACGTCATCGGCGAGGCCGACACCGGCACCGACGCGATCCGGCTCGTCCGCTCACTGCGACCCGATGTCATCGTCCTGGACCTGGGGCTCCCGGACCTCGCCGGCCGGGACCTCTTCGCGCAGATCCGCAGGCAGTCACCCACCTCGCGGATCGTGGTCTTCTCAGGCAGCGACGCCGACCGGTCATGGTTCGAGCAGCGCACGTCCGGGTACGTCGCGAAGGGCGTCGTGCTCGACGACCTGATCGACGTGCTCGCGGACGCCGGTGCCGGCCAGACCCATGACGAGGCGATCGTGGAGCTCCTGCACAACGTCATCGCGGCCCGCGAGGCCCGCGCGGTCGTCACCGACCTGCTGCAGGGCTGGGGCTACCAGGAGCTGGTGGACGACGCAGCGCTCGTCGTCAGCGAGCTGGTGACCAACGCCGTCACGCACGCGGGATCCAACTGTGCGGTGCTGGTCAACCGGTCCGGTGACGGGGTGCGGATCGAGGTGCGTGACCAGGGCACGGGGATGCCGTCCCCACGGTCGCCCAGCGACGCCGCCGAGAGCGGGAGGGGTCTGATGATCGTGTCCGCGCTCGCCAAGGCATGGGGCATCGACACCGAGCCGCCCAGCAAGTCGGTCTGGGTGGAGCTGTCGTCCGGATGAGGCTGCTCGATCAGCCGGCGGGCGTCGCCAGCCAGGGGTCGCGGAGGTCGAGGAAGCGCGGCTCCCCGGTCGCCATCGCGTTGAGCTCCTGCATCAACGCCGCAGCGTCGGCGGGTGGCTCCTTCTGCTCGCCCTCGCGCGCCGCAGCCTCGGAGGTGAAGTAGATCGCCATCGTCCAGTCGCCGTCCTCGGTGCTCGCCCACAGGGTGCCCAGGATGTCGGGCCGGAAGGACGGCCAGTCCGTGGTGTCGCCGGCCATCAGGTCACGGGCTCGACGCGCGTCGCTGACCTTGCCCTGCATCACCTGGACGAAGCCCGCCCGGTCGGGGTCGCCGTAGGTGTCGACGTCGACGACCGTGCAGTCGCGGAACTCGGGCTCGCCGTCGTAGTACGACGCCATCTGGCCCCACCACTCCCCCTGCTCCGGCCGCTCGCTGTTGCGCCGCGCCGCCTCCTCCGACTCGAAGCGCACCACGGCGACCGACGTGCCGTCGTCCGTGACTCCCCCCGTCGTGCCGAGCCACCCCTCGGCGCCGGCGCCGACGCTGGTCGCCCACGTCTCCACGTGGGTGCGCATCGCGGCAGGATCGGAGGTCCTGCCCTGGATCACCTGGACGAACATCGCGCCTCCTCGTTCCGGCCGAGATCGATGGTGCATCGACGCTACTCCCGAACGCGGCGCGCGGCGAGCATCGTGCGCGGCCTTGGCCCCAATCGTCCGATTGGGGACCTTGACCCCCATCAGCCGTCCGGCCGATGCGCACGGCGCAAAGGGGGCGTACCGTCGCATACGGGCCACGGCGTCCGGGGGGACGCCGGGGTCGCGCTCCGACAGCAGCACCCCGCGGGTGCAGCCGTCGCCGTCGGCTCGGTGTCGGGATCTCGGGTGGGGCGATGACAGGGAGGGCCGTCGGCAGACGCCTGCTGAGGGCCGAGGGGATGCCGTTTCGTGCGGAGGGCGCAGGGAGAGCGCGGATGATGTCGGAGGAGTCGACGGCGCGTTCCGCCGTACGCGAACACGGTGCCGAGCCCGATCCAGCGGGCATCGACTCCACGGTCGAGGTCAGGCGTACGCCGACGAGCCGGCTGCCGGCCATCGTGATCGCCCTGGCGACCCTGGCCGCCTCCGCCGCCCTCGGCCTGGTCGCCCACCACGTCTCCACGCGGCAGGAACGCGTCCTGCTCAAGGAGCGCACGAACGAGGTCACCACCCTGCTGACCACGACGCTCGCCAACACCGCGACAGTCCTCAGCGGGGCCGGCGCCGCAGCCGCGGCCGAAGGGCAGTCGGACCTCTTCACGAGCCTGACGACCACGACGACCGCGCAGGGCGGTGAAGTCGTCGTCGCGCGCCAGCAGGCCGATTCGTTCCACACGCTCGCGCGTGCCGGGAAGGGAGCGACGACCGTCGGTGCGCAGATTCCGGCCGACGACGCCGGCGTCGCCGATCGCGCGTTGAAGAGCAAGGGCATGGTGACCGGGATCTACACCGCCGTGACCGGCCGCCGGATCGTGCTCGCCCTCGGCGTGCCCGGACAGTCCGGCGTTGTCGCCTACATCGACAGCCCTCTCGGCGGGACCACCGCCGCGCCGACCGATCCCGAGTCGCCGTACCGGGAGCTCAACGCCGCGTTGTACGCCTCGGGCACGCGGGACGCGGGCAAGCTCGTCCTTGTCTCCGGCGCGCTTCCCAAGGCCGGCTCCGGGACGGTGACCCGCAAGGTCCCGATCGGCGCCGAGTCCTGGCTGCTCGCCGTCTCACCCCGCGAACCGCTGGTCGGCTCTCTCGCGGCCGCCTTCCCGTGGCTGGTCGTCGGCACCGGCGCAGCGCTCGCGCTGGTTCTGGGCTTCCTCGTCGAGGTGCTGATCCGGCGGCGTGCCTACGCCCTGCGGCTCGTCGAGGAGCGCACGCGCTCGCTGCTCGATGCGCGGCTCGCGGCGGAGAAGGCCAACCGGGCGAAGAGCGACTTCCTCTCGCGGATGAGCCACGAGCTGCGTACGCCGCTGAACGCCGTGCTCGGCTTCGGACAGCTCCTCGAGCTCGACGGCCTGACGCCCGACCAGGCGGAGAACGTCGGCCAGATCACCAAGGGCGGCGCCCACCTCCTCGACCTGATCAACGAGATCCTCGACATCAGCCAGATCGAGTCCGGGCACATGTCGATGAGCCCGGAGGCCGTCCTGGTCGGCGACGTCGTCGAGGCCGCGGTCAGCCTCCTCCGGCCACTCGCCGAGGAGCGAGGGGTCCACCTGATCGGCGGCACCGACCACGGCTGCGGTCACTACATCTTCGCTGACCGGCAACGGGTCAAGCAGATCCTGCTCAACCTCATCGGCAACGGGATCAAGTACAACCGCCAGGGCGGATCGGTCTCCATCAGCTGCTTCCAGGCAGTGCGCGGGACCCTGCGGATCCAGGTCACCGACACCGGTCCGGGCATCGCCGCGGACCAGCTGCACCTGCTGTTCGCGCCCTTCGAGCGTCTCGGCGCCGAGCAGACCTCTGTCCCGGGCACCGGCGTCGGCCTGGCGCTCTCGCGAGGCCTCGCCGAGGCCATGGGCGGCACCCTCGACGTCGACAGCACACCCGGGCGCGGCAGCACGTTCTGGGTGGAGTTCCCGATCGTCGAGAACCCGGTGAAGATCTTCGAGGAGGCCAACCAGCGGGCTGCCCGACCCGACGAGCAGGGTGCGCTCACCGTGCTGCACATCGAGGACAACCTCGCGAACGTGCAGCTGGTCGAGCGGGTGCTGGCCCAGCGGCCGAACCTGACCGTCGTGCCGGCCATGCAGGGCCGGATGGGCGTGGACCTGGCCCGGCGGCACCACCCGATCCTCATCCTGCTCGACCTCAACCTCGTCGACCTGCCCGGCGTCGAGGTGCTGCAGATCCTGCGCGACGACCCGGCGACCGCGGACATCCCGGTCGCGATCGTCAGCGCCGACGCGATGCCGCGCCAGGTCCAGCGGCTGCTGAGCAGCGGAGCCGTCGCCTACCTCACGAAGCCGATCGACATCCACCGGCTCCTGGACCTCGTGGACGACGCGGTCGAGAGGGCGGGCGGTCAGCACACCAGCCACGCCGGAGCGGACACCGATGGCGTCCTCTGAACCGGGGATCCTGGAACCGTTCGGCTGGTCGCCGGTGCTGATCGTGGACGACGATCCGTCCAGCGCGCTGCTCGCCCTCAAGCTGCTCCTGCGTGCTGGGCTGCGCCGGGTCGACACCATCAACGACGCACGGCAGGTCATGGACTGGGTCGACGAGCACGACCCGGACCTGATCCTGCTCGACCTGCACATGCCCTACCTCGACGGGTTCGGAGTGCTGACGGCGTTGCGCGAGCGCTCGACGTCGACCGACCTCCCGGTGATCGTGCTGACCGCCGACGACACGCTCGATGCCTCCGACCGGGCGCTCGGGCTGGGCGCGAACGACTTCCTGGTCAAGCCGCTCCAGCCGACCGCGCTGACCCACCGCGCCCGCAACCTGCTGGACATGCGGGCTGCACACCGGAGCCTGCACCGCCGGCAGCGCTGGCTCGAGGAGGCCGAGCGGTTCTCGCGCGAGCTCTTCTCCGGCGAGATCGACGAGCCGCTGCTGACCATGGCCAGCCGCTCGTTGCAGCTCGCTGACGCCGACCACGTGCTGACCATGGACTGCCGGACCGGCGTCGAGGACGAGGGATGCCTGTCCACGCCGCAGCAGTGGGTCGACCAGACCACGGCAGGAGTGTCCGGACGCCTCACGATCGGTCTCGGGCAGCGCCTCCGTGCGCAGGTCGTCGAGAAGGCGACCCCGGTCCTCATCGACGACGGCCGTCACGACCCGGACCTGGTCTTCGAGGACATCGACGAGCCGGAGATAGGCCCGATGATGCTGTTGCCGGTCGCCGGGACCGAGACACCGCGAGCCGTGGTGGGTCTGGTCCGCGACGCCGGCCGCGAGCCGTACTCGCCCAGCGACCTGGAGACGGCCCAGCAGTTCGTGACCCGGGCGGCGATCGCGCTCGAGCTCGTCGACCGGCGCGCGGACCGGAAGAGCTACCTGGACTTCTTCGAGATCCTGGTCTCGCAGGTGACCGAGTACGCCATCGTCCGGCTCGACGTCGACGGCAGGGTCGCCTCGTGGAACGTCGGTGCCGAGCGGGTGCAGGGCTACTCGGCCGAGGACGCGGTCGGCCGCCACCTCTCGCTGTTCCACCCGGACGAGGACGTGCGTGCCGGCGTACCGCAGCGACTGCTCGACGAGGCCGGGGCGACCGGGCGTGCGCACCACCAGGGCTGGGGCGTGCGCAAGGACGGCACCCGCTTCTGGGGGGAGGCGTCGCTGACGGCGCTCCGCGACGAACGCGGTGTTCTGATCGGCTACGCGCAGCTGACCCGTGACATGACCGAGTCCCGGCGACTCGAGCTCGCGCGCGAGTCGTTCTTCGCCTCTCTCTCCCACGACCTGCGGACGCCGCTCAACTCGATCCAGGGCTTCGTGGAGATGATCCCCATCGTCGACGAGCACCGTCGCGGCGAGTTCATCGAACGGGTGCAGAGCAACGTCGGTCGGCTGACGGTCCTGATCGACAACCTCCTCGACCATGCTCGTCTCCGGGCCGGGGCCGTGCCGCTGTCACCTGAGGTCGTGCACGCGGCGACTGTAGCGACCAGCTGCGTCCGCGACCTCTCGCCGCTGCTCGGCGAGCACCGGGTCGTCGTCGAGGACTCCGACCTGAGCGTGGTGGCCGACCCGGCGGCCCTGGGCCGTGTGCTCGCCAACCTGCTGGTCAACGCCGTCCGCTACTCGCCGGCCGGTACGCCGATCGAGGTCACCTTCGAGGAGGACGCCCCGGTCGGCAGGATCGTGGTCACCGACCACGGCCGTGGCATCGCGAAGGCGGACCTGGCGACGATCTTCGACGAGTTCGAACGCGGCTCGCTCGCCGAGCCCGACGGCGGGACGGGACTGGGTCTGTCCAGCGTCCGGCAGCTGGTGACCCTGCAGGACGGGACCGTGTGGATCGCCAGCGAGCCCGGCTTCGGGACGACGGTGAGCGTCGAACTCCCGCTGCCGGGTACGGGACAGGGCCTCCGACACCTGCCGAGGAGGGCCATGAACTCCAGCACACCGCCGTCGCAACGCTCCGAGTCGGCCGGCGAGCGGCCCGACCAGGACGCGGAACCGCCCGGACCCGGGATCCCCGGTCCGATCCACCCCGACGAGCCGGCCGAAGGCCCCGACACCCCGAAGGACCAGCACGCCGGGATCGGGTGAGGTTGGCCGAAACGGTTGCCAGCGGACATTCCAGACGCCACAGTGTGCGGGTGCAGAAACCCGTGTGGTTGTCGTTGCTGGTGGTGTCAGCCGTCCTGTCCGCCGGCGCGGTGTCGGCCGGGAGTGCCGGAGCGACGGGGCTGGTACGCGCCCGCGTCGTCCACGCCACGTCGACGACCGTCTCCGCGGGCACCTTCGAGACCCGACTCTTCGCCCGGACGAACCTCCGGCGCGCCAACCACGGATGCCGGCCGCTGCGGCTCAACGACGCGCTCGTGCTGGCCGCCCGGCAGCACAGCACCCGGATGGCCGCCGAGAACCAGCTGTCCCACGGGCTCGCCGACGAGCCGATCCTGCAGGCCCGCGCCGTGGGCGCCGGCTACACCGGCTGGCGGATCCTCGCCGAGAACCTGGCCTGGGGACAGGCCACCCCCGGGCAGGTGTTCGGTGACTGGGTGCGCAGCCCCGGGCACCGCGAGAACCTCGACAACTGCCGGCTCCGGGACGTCGGCGTCGGCGTGGTGATCCGCGGGGGACGGCCCTGGGTCACCGAGGACTTCGGCCGCCGTTTCGGGTGAGCCTGCGTCCCGCCCGCATTCTCATTGAGTGCACTATGATCTCCTCCTGACCGTCCGCCCGGGACGGGACCGACGGAGGATCCATGCGTCACGGCATCGTGCTGTTCACCAGCGACCGCGGCATCACCCCGGCCCGCGCGGCCAAGGCCGCCGAGGCGGCCGGCTTCGACACCCTCTACGTGCCCGAACACACCCACATCCCGGTCAAGCGCGACGCCGCCCACCCGGGCACCGGCGACGAGACCCTCCCCGACGACCGCTACCTGCGCACCCTGGATCCGTGGGTGTCGCTCGCCACGGCCGCGGCGGTCACCGAACGGATCCGGCTGTCGACAGCGGTGGCGCTCCCCGTCGAGTCCGACCCGATCACGCTCGCCAAGACGATCGCGACGCTCGACCACCTCTCCGGCGGCCGGGTGACGATCGGTGCGGGCTTCGGCTGGAACACCGACGAGCTCAGCGACCACGGGGTCCCGGCCGGGAAGCGGCGTACCGTGCTGCGCGAGTACGTCGAGGCGATGCGTGCCCTGTGGACGCAGGACGAGGCGTCCTACGACGGCGAGTTCGTCAGCTTCGGCGCCGCCTGGGCCTGGCCGAAGCCGGTGCAGGCACACGTCCCGCTGCTGATCGGCGCCGGCGCCGGACCGAAGACGTTCGCCTGGATCGCGGCCAACGCCGACGGCTGGATGACCACGCCGACGGAGAACGACGTGCCCGGTCACGCCGCAGCCCTGCGCGAGGCCTGGCAGGAGGCGGGGCGAGCGGGGTCACCGGAGATCGCCGTGCTGGTCGTGGTGCGGCCGACACCGGAGGACCTCGCCGGCTGGGAGGCAGCCGGTGTGACCGAGCTGATCTGGGGCCTGCCCGACAAGCCGGCCGAGGACGTCGAGGCGTTCATCGCCCGCCACGGCGACCGACTCGACCTCGGCTGAGGAGACGCCGTGACCCTCAGCGCCAAGGGGACGCGCCTGAACAGGCGTGGCCTGGAGACCCGCGAGCACCTGCTCCGCTCGGCCCTGCGGAGCCTGGCCGACGGCGGGCCCGATGCGGTCAGCGCGAGCTCGGTGGCGCGGGAGGCGGGCGCGACCTGGGGCACGGTCCAGCACCAGTTCGGTGACGTCGACGGGCTGTGGGCCGCGGTGCTGGAGTACGTGCTCAGCGATCGCGCCGCGATGACGCCGCAGGTCCCCGGGTCGACCGGTCTCGCGGACCGGGTCGACGCGGTCCTGGACCTGCTCTGGACCGCCATGGACCGGCCGGCGTCGCGCGCGATCCACCACCTCCGGCTGGCGCTGCCGCAGCAGCGCGACGAGCTGGAGGCGGCCTATCCGCGCACCGCTGCCGCGATCGCGCACTGGGACGAGGCGTGGACCGAGTCGGTGCAGCGCGCGTTCGACGGGCTCGAGGTCGACGCGGTTCGACTCCGCCGGGTGCGCAGCCTGCTCCCCGGCGCGATGCGCGGCCTGCACAGCGAGCAGTTCCTCAGCAGCTACACCGACTCCGCGGAGGCCCGGGCCGGACTGGCCGGGGCTCTCACGGCGTACCTCTCCTGATCCGAAAGGCAGCCCGATGTCCGACACACAACAGGTCTTCGACGTGGTCGTGGTGGGCTCGGGCGGTGGTGCAATGACCGCCGCCCACCTGACCCAGAAGCGCGGGCTGTCGACCGTCGTGGTGGAGAAGACCGACAAGGTCGGTGGCACGTCGGCGTACTCCGGTGGCGCCTGCTGGTTGCCGGGATCGGCCGTCCAGCAGCGTGCCGGGATCGCCGACTCCACCGACTCCGCCCGCGACTACCTCCGGGCGATCCTCGACGAGCCGGACCAGGACAAGGTCGAGGCGTTCCTCGAGGAGGCGCCCCGCCTGGTCGGCGCGCTCGAGGACGACCCCGCCCTGGAGTTCGAGTGGCTGCCGTTCCCGGAGTACTTCGACGCTCCGGGCCGGGTGTCGTGGGGGCGGTCGATCCAGCCGGTGAACATCCGCCGTGCCGACCTGCCGACGGAGGTCGCCGCACTCGTGCGCCCGCCCGTCGAGCGCGACCGGGCCGGCGAGGGCGGGCGCAACACCCTGAGCGGCGGTCAGTCGCTGATCGCCCGGCTGCTCTGGGCCTTCACCCGCGACGGCGGTGTCGTGCTCACCTCGCACTGCGTCGACACCCTGCTCCTCGACGGCGACCGCGTCGTCGGAGTGCGCGCCACTACCGGGGACGGCGACGTCGAGATCCGAGCGCGACGCGGCGTGCTGGTCGCGGCCGGGGGGTTCGAGCGCAACCCGGCGTGGCGCAAGCAGTACGACGTACCGGGTGACGCTGCCTGGACGATGGCACCGCGGGGCACCAACACCGGCGAGCCGATCGCCGCCGCCGTCGCGGTCGGCGCTGCGACCGACCTGCTCGACCAGGGCTGGTTCTGCCCGGGACTCCAGCAGCCGGACGGCAGCGGCACCTTCACCCTCGGGTTCCGCGGCGGCGTGATCGTCGACCGGGAAGGCAGGAGGTATGCCAACGAGTGCCTGCCCTATGACCGGTTCGGCCGGGCGATGGCCGCAGCGACCGGCCGGATCCCGTCATGGTTCGTGTTCGACTCCCGCGAGGAAGGTCGGCTGCCGGCGATCGCGATGCCGGAGGGAGATCCCGCAGAGCACCTGGCGGCGGGCACGTGGGTGCGCGGCGAGACGCTCGAGGACCTCGCCGACCAGCTGCAGCTCCCCGAGCTCGCGAGGACCGTCGCACACTTCAACGGCTTCGCGGCGAGTGGGGTGGACGACGACTTCGGCCGGGGCTCCGACGAGTACGACACGTTCTTCGCCAGCGGGGACGGTCCCAACAAGGCGCTCGTCCCGGTGGACCGCCCGCCGTTCTTCGCCGCCCGCCTCGTGCTGTCCGACCTCGGCACCAAGGGCGGCCTGGTCACCGACGCGAACGGCCGCGTCCTGCGCCCGGACGGCAGCGCGATCGCCGGCCTCTACGCCACCGGCAACTCCTCGGCCTCGGTCGTGGGTGCGGTCTACCCGGGTCCGGGTGCCCCGCTGGGCACCGCGATGGTGTTCGCATCCCTCGCCGTCCAGGACCTGGCCAGGCCCTGAGGAGCGCGCTCAGGTCGCCAGCAGTACGAGCGAACCGAGCGGCAGCAGCCAGCTGACGAAGCTCCCGACCAGGAAGTACTCGGTCAGGCGGTGGATGCGCTCCTGGTCGGGCTTGGACTGCAGCTCGGGGAACCGCAGGAGCCCCTTCGCCGCGATCACGATGCTGGCCGCGGTCAGCTGTCCGGCCAGGCCGAGACCGAGGATGAACACCCGCTCCATCGGACCCAGCAGCCGGCCGCCCTTGAGCTGGGTCTGCGGGTCGTCGATGCTGCCGTCCTTGACCGGGTTGACCGTGCCGGTGGCCGCCAGCACGAGCCGGACCAGAACATTGCCGGTCGAGAGCTGGACCAGGAACGCCCCGGCGAGGAGGAGCACGCGGTCGGCGTCCAGCCCGTCGAGCACCGGCAACGGGTCTCGCGCGAGCCAGTCCCCGAGCACTCCCCCCGTCGGCCCGGCGGCAGGTGCGAACGCGACGGCGAGGACGAACGCCGCGCCGATGAGCGCCAGCGGCACCGACGCCTTGTTGCGGCCGAATCCCTGGCGCACCGTGACACCCCAGGCGACGACCACCGCGGCGATCGCCGCCAGAGCGAGCACGTCGCGCAACCCGGTGAGCCCGCAGAGGACTCCGGCGAGCACCGCGACGCCCGCGCCGACACACTCCGGGACGATCCGCACCGGCCGGATGGAGTGGCCGACGTCGGCGATCGCGATCCCGATCATCAACAAGGCGATCCAGCTCACGCCACCCTCCCGAGTCTCTCGTCGGCGTCCACCACAGCCGCCAGTCCGTCGCTGCGGACCCGTTGCGAGACGGCCGAGGGGCTGATGGCCAGCGCCTCGGCGATCTCGCGCTGGGTCTGCCCCGACAGCAGACCACCCAGCACCGACACCGAGCGGTCCGAGAGGTCGCCGACGACGGCGTCGCGCAGCACCAGGGCAGCGCCGACGAGGTCCTGGTCAGGTCCGTCCGCACCGTCGGCGAGGCGGTACGCCGTGCTGCGGAACCGGCTGGCCGGATGCTCCTGGGCCAGCTGCACCTCGTGGATGGCATCCCGGGCCGCCCACCAGCCCGGACCGTCCTCCACCCGGGGTTCGTCCTGCAGCACGCTGACCTCGCCCCAGCCGATGCCGTGGCGCATGTCGTGGTCGGGCAGCAGCCCCAGCCGCAGCCGCAGCGATGCCCGGACCGCCTGTCCGACGGTGGCGAAGGTGCCCTGGAACTCGTCGCCCACCGTGATCCGTAGAGCGGAGACGGGCGCGGCACTGGCGTTGACCTCGTCGAGGAGGGCGGTCAGGCGGTCGTGCAGGCCGGCGCGGTCGCGTGCGCGGCGCGACGCGACCACGTCGCCGATCAGGGTGGCAGTCAGCATATGGCTTCACCTTCCATGCAATGAAGCATATACGCGGATCTCATCGAGAGTGAAGTAAATCGCTTATTCACCCCAGAAGATCCGGTCCACCACACCCCGTGCGCGGCGCGCCGTGCGCTGGTAGTCGTTGACCATGGCCGCGGTCTCGCCCGGTCCGTAGCCCAGGATGCGGGCCACCGCGGCGCGTTCGCGGGCATCGTGCGGCAGCTCGTCGGCCGGCCGGCCGCGGACGAGGACCGTCGCGTTGCGGGCCCGGCTGGCCAGCTTCCAGGCTGCGCCCAGCACCTCCGCGTCGTCCGGGTCGAGCACGCCATGGGCGACGGCGGCAGCCAGCGCCTCGGCGGTCTTCGGCGTGCGCAGGGCCGGTACGCCGCCGGCGTACTGCAGCTGCAGGACCTGGACCGTCCACTCGACGTCGGACAGTCCGCCGCGACCCAGCTTGAAGTGGGTGGTCGGATCCGCACCCCGGGGCAGCCGCTCGTGGTCGATGCGCGCCTTGATCCGGCGGATCTCGACGAGGTCGTCGTGACCCAGCCCGGTCTCGGGAAACCGCAGCGGGTCGATGAGGGCCCGGAAGCGCTCCTGCAGGTCCTTGTCACCGGCGACCGGCTCCGCGCGGAGGAGCGCCTGGGCCTCCCAGACCGCCGACCACTTGGCGTAGTAGGCGGCGAAGGAGTCGAGGGTGCGCACCAGGGGCCCCTGCTTGCCCTCCGGCCTGAGCCCGGCGTCGACCTCGAGCGCCGGATCGGTCGCCGGCAGCGCGAGCAGCCGGCGCAGCTCGTTGGCCACCGCCTGCGCCATGGCACTCGCCACCTGGGCGTCGGCACCGGGCAGCGGGTCGTGGACGAACATCACGTCGGCGTCGCTGCCGTAGCCCATCTCGTAGCCGCCGTAGCGGCCCATGGCGATGATCGCCATCCTGGTCGGCAGCGGCCGACCACGCTCCCGCTCCACCGCTCCGCTGGCAACGGCGAGGGCCGCTTCGACGGTCGCATCGGTCAGGTCGGTGAGGGCGTAGCCCACCTCGGCGACACCGAAGGGCACGCACAGGTCGGCGGCGCTGATCCGGAGCAGCTCGCGTCGCCGGATCGCACGCACGGTCCGGATGGCCTCCTCCGCGTCGCGCCGCCGCGCGGCACCGGCCAGCATCTCCGTCTGGATGGCCTCGCGACCCAGAGGGGCGAGGTCCTCCCCCAGGATCTTGACGCCCTCCGGCTCGCGCTCGAGGAGGTCCGTGGCGTAACGGCTGGTGGCCAGCACCTGCGCCAGCCGCTGGGCCGTCTGCCCTTCGTCGCGCAGCAGCTTGAGGTACCAGGGAGTGCTCCCCAGTGCGTCGGAGATCCGCCGGAAGCCGAAGAGCCCGGCGTCCGGATCCGGGGCGTCGGCGAACCACTCCAGCAGCACTGGCAGCAGGGTCCGCTGGATCGCCGCCGTGCGGGACACGCCGGACGTCAGGGCCTCGAGGTGGCGGAGCGCGGCCGGCGCGTCGGCGTACCCGAGAGCCGCGAGGCGCTGCCGGGCGGCCGTCGGCGTCAGCCTGGCGCCGTCGCCCGGGATGCGCGCGACCGCCGCCAGCAACGGGCGGTAGAAGAGCTTCTCGTGCAGCCGGCGCGCCTCGAGGCGGTGGTGGCGCCACGCGCGCTCCAGCTCGGCGACCGGGTTGCGGCGGAAGCCGAGCGAGCGGCCGATCCGGCGCAGCGCGGCCTCGTCGTCGGGCACGACGTGCGTGCGACGCAGCTGGTACAGCTGGATCCGGTGCTCGAACGTGCGCAGGAACGCATAGGCGTCGTGCAGCGACTGGCCGTCCTCCCGGCCGACGTACCCGCCCCTGATGAGCCGGTCCAGCGCACTGAGCGTGGTCGGCGGCCGGACCGTATCGTCGCTGCGTCCGTGCACCAGCTGCATGAGCTGGACGGCGAACTCCACGTCGCGCAGGCCGCCGGACCCGAGCTTGAGCTGACGGTCGGCCTCGTGGGCCGGGATGTGCTCGAGCACGCGCCTGCGCATCGCCTGGACGTCCTCGACGAACCCTTCGCGCTCGGCGGCGTGCCAGACCATCGGACCGATCGTCGCGACGTACTGCCGGCCCAGCTCGAGGTCGCCCGCGACGGGCCGGGCCTTGAGCAGTGCCTGGAACTCCCAGGTCTTCGCCCAGCGCTCGTAGTAGCCACGGTGGCTGGCCAGCGTGCGCACCAGGGGCCCGGCCTTGCCCTCCGGCCGGAGGGCGGCGTCCACCTCCCAGATGGTGCCCTCGGCGGTCTGGTCCGAGCAGACCTGCATCATCGTGGAGGCGAGCTGCGTCGCCGCCCGCAGCGCACTCTGCTCGTCGGTTCCGTGCTCGACGTCCTCGGCGACCGGCTCCGCCACGAAGATCACGTCGACGTCGCTGACGTAGTTCAGCTCGTGGCCCCCGCACTTGCCCATCGCGACGACCGCCAGCCGGCACCGCGCGGCATCCGGACCGACGCGGGCCCGGGCGACGGCCAGCGCGGCCTCGAGCGTCGCGCTGGCGAGGTCGGACAGCTCGGCCGCGACGTCCCCGAGCGCCACGTGGTGGGCGAGGTCGCGGCTGGCGAGCCGCAGCAGGACGCGGCGGTACTCCACCCGCAGCGCGTCGACTCCCTCGGCGTGCGGCAGGGTGGCGACCGGCTGGGCGGCGTCGGGGTCGGCACCGACCGCAGCCAGCAGTCCGGCGCGCACCGCGTACGCCGCCGGCCGGGTCGAGCCGAGCGTGGGGTCCCTGAGCTCGTGCCAGTGCTCGGGATGGCGCACCACGTGGTCACCGAGGGCGGCGCTCATCCCGAAAACGGAGAGCAGCCGCATCGCGGTGCCTTCGTCGTCGGCAACGGTGGAGAGCATCAGGTCGCCGTCGCTCGCCGACGCGCGCAGCCGGGTCAGGGTGTCCAGCGCCAGGTCGGGGTCGGCGGTCCGGGCGAGGAACGCGAGCAGCGGCTCCGCGGCATCGCCGAGCGCACGGAGCTGGGACGCGGCGAGCTCACTGTCGCGGAACCCCGACCGGACGAGGTTGCCCGACGACAGCACGGACGGGTCCCGGGCCACTCGCGCCTCTCCCTCGGGCTCGCCGTCTCTGGCCGACGCTCAGATGACCGGGAGCATCCGGTCGCGCTCGAAGGCCGAGACCTGACCGCGGTACTCCTCCCACTCCTGGCGCTTGTTGCGCAGGAAGAAGTCGAAGACGTGCTCACCGAGGGTGTCGGCGAGGAGCTCGGAGCGCTCGGCGATCCCGATCGCGTCGTACAGGCTCTTCGGCAGCTGCTCGAGCCCCAGCGCCTGGCGCTCGCGCTCGGTGAGCGACCACACGTCGTCCTCGGCCTCGCGCGGGAGGTCGTACTGCTCCTGCAGGCCCTTCATGCCCGCCGCGAGGACCACTGCGAAGGCGAGGTAGGGGTTGCAGGCCGCGTCGATCGTGCGCAGCTCGATGCGGGTGGACTGGCCCTTGTTGGGCTTGTACATCGGCACCCGGACCATCGCCGAGCGGTTGTTGTGCCCCCAGCAGATGTAGGAGGGGGCCTCGCCGCCACCGATCAGGCGCTTGAAGGAGTTCACCCACTGGTTCGTGACAGCGGTGATCTCGGGGGCGTGGTGCAGGATGCCGGCGATGAAGTGCCGGCCGGTCTTGGAGAGCTGGTACTCGGCGCCACCCTCGAAGAAGGCGTTCCGGTCGCCCTCGAACAGCGACACGTGGGTGTGCATGCCGGAGCCCGGGTGCTCGGTGAACGGCTTCGGCATGAAGCTCGCCCACACGCCCTGGCTGAGCGCCACCTCCCGCACCACGGTGCGGAACGTCATGATGTTGTCGGCAGTGGAGAGCGCGTCGGCGTACCTGAGGTCGATCTCCTGCTGGCCCGGGCCGCCCTCGTGGTGGCTGAACTCCACCGAGATCCCCATCGACTCCAGCATCGTGATCGCCTCGCGGCGGAAGTCCGAGCCCGCGCTCTGCGCCGTGTGGTCGAAGTAGCCGCTCTGGTCGACCGGCACCGGCGGATGGCCCGTCTCCGGCTGGCCCTTGAACAGGTAGAACTCGATCTCGGGGTGCGTGTAGAAGGTGAAGCCCTGGTCGGCGGCGTTCTGCAGGGTCCGCTTCAGCACGTAGCGCGGGTCGGCGTACGACGGCGAGCCGTCGGGCATCGCGATGTCGCAGAACATCCGCGCGGTCGCCGGGCCGTCGCCGCGCCACGGCAGGATCTGGAAGGTCGACGGGTCAGGGCGCGCCAGCATGTCCGCCTCGGTGACCCGGGCGAAGCCCTCGATCGCGGAGCCGTCGAAGCCGATGCCCTCGACGAACGCACCCTCCAGCTCGGCCGGCGCGATCGCGACCGACTTCAGGTAGCCGAGCACGTCGGTGAACCACAGCCGCACGAAGCGGACGTCACGCTCTTCGAGTGCCCGCAGCACGAAGTCTTCCTGCTTTCCCATGGCCGCAACTGTAGGGCCAGGCGCAGGTACGCCGGATCGCGACTCAGCGGGTGGCCGGCATCGGTCCGGAGCCGGCCGGATGCGGGGACCGCACCCGACCGGCCGGAGTCATCGGCGCGCGGTGATCTGGTGGTTGCCCACGATCACGCCGTCCGGGTCGACCCGCTCCCGGACCGCGACCAGCCGAGCCCAGGCGTCGGGCTCGAAAGCCGTGCTCACGTCGACCGGGCGCTCGACCAGGTTGAGGTAGCTGCGCCCGGTCTCGCTGGGCGCCAGCGCAGCCATCGCGACGTCGATGTCCGCCGCGCCACGTGCCGCCAGCTCCGGCGTCGGGGCCATCGCGACGAAGTAGGCGGCGTAGGCGCCGCCCATGGTTGCCATCGCCCCGGCGGCCGCGGGCGCCTCGGCAAGTGCCCCGCCGAGCTGGCGGAGCTCCGCCATCAGGATCGAGGTCGTCGCACCTGCTCCGACGGCGGCGGTGAAGCGCGCGATACCGGCCTCGTCGAGCGTGGCCACCAACGTGCCCCGGCCCACCGCAGGAGTCGGACCCTCCGGGTCCATGTGCATCCGGAGGATCCCGGCGGCCGGCACCCGCTGCCAGGTGTCGAGCTCCGGCTCCAGCGCCCGGAAGTCCGCAAGGATCTCCTCGGCCCGCGCGTCGTCGGCGTTCACCGCTCCGTCGAGGATCACCAGTGCGCGCCCACGGAAGGCCTCGGGGATCTGCGGGAGCGGCGGGAACCTCATCGCGCGCAGCGACGTGCTCACCTCTGCCGGCGCGCTTCCCGACCACGCGTTCCATCGGCGCAGGACGGTTCCGTAGTTGCTGATGTCCCAGACCATCTGACCGGCGTACACGTCGCTGATGGGGAGCAGTCCGAGCTCGATCGCCGTGACCACCCCGAAGTTCCCGCCGCCGCCGCGCAGGGCCCAGAACAGCTCCGGGTCGTGCTCAGCATCGGTGCGCACCAGCTCACCGTCGGCGGTCACGAGCTCGATCGCGGTGACGGCGTTGCAGGTCATGCCGTGCTGGCGGGCGTACCAGCCGATGCCGCCGCCGAGCGCGAGCCCGGCCACGCCGACATCGGGCGACGAACCGTGCAGCGCTGCGAGCCCGTGCTCGGCGGCCGCGTCGACGAGCTGCTCGGAGAGGGCGCCGGCCCCGACGCGCGCGATGCGGGCGGCAGGGTCGACGCTCACCTGGTTCAACGCGGTGGTGCGCAGGAGCACGACGTCGTCGAGGCTGAGGTCGCGCAGCGCCTGCGCGCCGTGGCCGGTGCCCTGGGGTGCGATCCTCAGGCCCACCGCACGGGCGGCCCGGACGACGGCGCGCACCTCCTCGGCGGTGGACGGTGTGGCAACCGCCGCGGGTCGTTGCTGCACCGCAACGTTCCACGGCATCCGGCCGGTGTCGTAGGCCGGGTCGCCCGGCAGCGCGACGAGGCCGGCACATCTCGCCCGGAGCTGGTGCGCCGCGGCCGAAGGGGTCGCGGTCGGACCGGTCGTGGCGTGGGGCGCCACGGGTACGTCGGTGGTCATCGTGATGTTTCCTTTCGATGGAGCTTCTGGTTGTCCGAGACTTCTTGTCCCGAGTCGTGGGTCAGCGCACCGCGAGTGCGTCGATGCAGACGGTCATGCCGCGCACCGGCAGCCGGCGTACCTCGAGGAAGGTCGTCGGCGGCCGGGCGTCGAAGTCGGCGAGGTGCTCCACCGCGGCGTCGTAGCAGTCGAGCAGGACGTCGAGATCTGTGGAGCACACCCGCAGCTGGGCGACATCCGGCCAGCCCAGCCCTCCCGCCGCCAGGACGGCGCCGACGTTCGCCAGCGTCAGCAACAGCTGGGCGACAGGGTCGTCGAGGTGCAGCAGCCGACCATGCTCGTCGAACGGGCCCTGCCCGGCGACGGTGAGCAGGCTGCTCACTGCATCGCGCCGCTGACCCTGGTCGTGGCCGTCGCACACGACGGCGGCCGACGGGTTGAGGGCGACGGGCGGTGCGGCGAGTCGGGAGGTGGTGGTCTGCATGCCGTCGAGTCTTGGCCGGACCACCGGGCACGGACCATCCCAGTCCTTGGGGTGTTTCGACCCCCCACAACTCTGGGATGGCGCCCGCGGCGACCCTTCACGCACACTTCATCCATGAGCCGGGACCTCACTGCGCGGCGGGTGCAGCGCGACATCGACGTGATCGCCCGCGCCGGTCTCGAGACCCGGGACTTCCTCGCCGAGGCGATCGCCTCCCTGGGCCGCGTGGTCCCCCACGTCGGCGCCTGCGTCGCCCACCTAGACCCGAGCACGCGCCTCAACACCGGCGCGCACAAGTTCGGTGACCTGCTCGGCCGCGACGAGCACGATGCCCAGTGGGGACTGCTCGAGTTCACCCCGCCCAACCCCGTGGCGCTACGGGAGCTCGCTGCTCGCAACCTCCCGGCGGTCGCCATCCAGGAGTGGAACCGCACCGGCGACGAGCCGACCTCACGCCTCGACGACTTCATGCGGCCGAACTTCGACTACGGCGACGAGCTGCGGACCGTGTTCCGCGACGGCGACCAGGTCTGGGGAGGGATGTCGATCTTCCGCGGTGACTCCGACCGCCCCTTCGACGCGGCGGACGTGGCGTTCATGTCCTCGCTCTCCACGGCATTTGCTCTGGGCATGCGCACCGGGCTGCTCGCCGGGCTCATGTCGGCGGCGGCGGTCCCGGCCTCCGGGCCGGCCGTGCTCATCGTCGGCGCGGACGACACCATCACGCAGCTCAGCGACGGAGCCGAGGAACGGCTCACCGAGCTCACGACGAGCACCGAGCTGCCGACCGGTGTCGTCGCTGCGCTGGTGGCGGCTGCCCGGCGGTACGCCGCCGGCACCCTTGACCACCCTCCGCGGTGCCGCACGCGCGGGCGCAACGGCATGTGGCTGACGCTGCACGCCACCACGCTGAGTGCGCGTGACGGCGCCGCCGGCGATGTCGTCGTGACGATCGACGAGGCGCGGCCCCCGGAGATCGTGCCGCTGGTGGTCGCTGCCTTCGACCTGACGCCACGCGAACGCGACGTCACGCTGCTGGTGCTCCAGGGGGTCGAGACCAAGGAGATCGCAACGAGGCTGCACCTCTCGCCCTACACCGTGCAGGACCACCTGAAGTCGGTCTTCGACAAGGCGTGCGTGCGCAGCCGGCGCGAGCTGATCGCCCGGATCTACTTCGACCAGTACGTCCCGCGGATGGGCACCGACATCGGCCCCTCGGGGTGGTTCGCCGCCGTCGAGTCCTAGGACCGCAGCAGCCGGGCGAAGGCCGCGGCCCACCGGCTGCCACGCGGCCTCGAGCTCACTGCCCGCCGAGATCATCTCGGCCAGCCGCCGGTCGACCAGCTCGGCGCCGATGTCGTCGCGCTCGTCGGCGGCCCACGCCTCGACGATCGCGTCGTCGACCTCCGGGTGGGCCTGGACGCCCCAGACCGTGTCGGCGAAGCGCGCAGCCTGGAGGGTGCCGTCCGGCGCCTGCGCGAGTGCGACTGCGCGGCGCGGCGGCTCGGTGACGACGTCGTTGTTCCAGTGGATGGCGCGCGCCGGCAGGGTGCCGAGCACTGGGTCACCGGCGGCCCGATCCGTCCAGCCCACGGGGAGGACGCCGAACTGACGGCCCGCCGGGTTGGGCTCGACCCTGCCGCCGAGCGCGACGGCAGCGAGCTGGTGGCCGAGGCAGATCCCGAGGGCGGGCTTGCGCTCGGCAGCCGCGACCCGGAACAGCTCCTTGGCCGACGGCAGCCACGGGTGGGCCTCGTCGTCGCCGGCTCCCATCGAGCCACCGAGCACGAGCAGCCCCTCGTGGTCGGCGAGGTCGACCGGCAGCGGCAGGCCACCGGCGTACGGGCGCCGGATGTCGACCACGCACCCCGCTTCGAGCAGCCACCGCCCGATCAGTGCCGGCGGGCAGTCGTCCTGGTGCTGGACGACGAGGACGCGTGGGTCACGCGCCATCCGGGACCCGGGCCAGGTCGGCCAGCCACGCGGCCGCGCTGGCGTCGGAGGGCATCCGCCAGTCGCCCCGCGGCGACAGCGAACCACCGGCAGAGACCTTGGGGCCGTTCGGGATCGCCGACCTCTTGAACTGGTTGGCGAAGAACCTGCGGAGGAAGACGTCGAGCCAGTGCTTGACCGCCGGCAGGTCGTAGGAGATGCGTCGCTGCTCCGGGAAGCCCGGAGGCCACTCCCCTGTCTCCGCGTCGGACCAGGCGTGCCGGGCGAGGAAGGCGATCTTGCTCGGCCGGAACCCGAAGCGCAGCACCTGGTAGAGCGTGAAGTCGTGGAGCGCGTAGGGCCCGATCGTGTCCTCGGTGCTCTGCGGCTTGTCGTCCTTGGACGGGACGAGCTCCGGGCTGATCTCCTGCTCGACGATCTCGGTGAGCACGTCGTCGACGTCCGCGTCGAACTGGTCGGCGCTGACCACCCAGCGGATCAGGTGCTGGATCAGCGTCTTGGGAACGCCGGAGTTCACCGTGTAGTGCGACATCTGGTCGCCGACGCCGTACGTGCACCAGCCGAGCGCGAGCTCGCTGAGGTCGCCCGTCCCGAGCACGATGCCGGCGCGCTGGTTGGCGAGCCGGAACAGGTAGTCGGTGCGCAGGCCGGCCTGGACGTTCTCGAAGGTGACGTCGTACACCTCCTCGCCGCGGCCGAAGGGATGTCCCATCTCTTCGAGCATCTGGCGGGCGGCCGGTCGGATGTCGAGCTCCTCGAAGCTGACCCCGAGCGACTTGGCGAGCCGGGTGGCGTTGCTCTTGGTGTAGTCGGAGGTCGCGAAGCCCGGCATGGTGAAGCCCAGGATGTCGCTGCGTGGCCGGCCGAGCCGGTCCATCGCCTTGGCGGCGACGATGAGCGCGTGGGTCGAGTCGAGGCCGCCGGAGATTCCGATGACGATCTTGGGCTGCCCGATGGCGCGCAGGCGCTGCTCGAGGCCGGAGACCTGGATGTTGTAGGCCTCGTAGCAGTCGAGGGCGAGCCGCGCCGGGTCGTCGGGCACGAACGGGAACCGGTCGACCTTGCGCCGCAGGCCGATGTCGCCGTCGGGCGGCTCCAGGGTGAACTCGACCACGGTGGTCGATCCTGTCGAGACCCCCTCGGCCTTGGCGTTGTCGTCGAAGGTCCCCTGGCGCAGGCGCTCCTGGCGGATCCGGTCGAGGTCGACGTCGACGGTTGTGCGGCGGGGACCACTCGGGAACCGCTCGGTCTCCCCCAGCAGGTCGCCGCACTCGTAGGCCATCGTCTGGCCGTCCCAGGACAGGTCCGTGCTGGACTCGCCCTCACCTCCGGCTGCGTAGAGGTACGCCGCGAGGCAGCGGGCGCTCGCCGAGCGGACCAGGAGCCGCCGGTCCTCCGCGCGCGCGACCGTGATCGGACTGCCGGAGATGTTCGCCAGGACGGTCGCACCAGCAAGCGCAGCGTTGGCGCTGGGTGGGATCGGCACCCACATGTCCTCGCAGACCTCGACGTGGAGGGACAGCCCGGGGACGTCGGTCGCCGTGAAGATCAGGCCGTTGCCGAACGGCACCTCCTCGCCGGCGAGCACGATGTGGCCGTCGTACTGGTCGGCGCCGGAGGCGAACCAGCGAGCTTCGTAGAACTCCCGGTACGTCGGCAGGTACGACTTCGGCGCGACGCCCAGGACGCGCCCGCGATGGATCACCACGGCACAGTTGTAGACCCGGTTGCCCCGGCTCAGCGGCGCCCCGACGACGATGACCGGCCGCAGCTCCGCGCTGGCCGCGACGATCGTCGCGATCGCTTCCTCGACCGCTCGGAGAAGCACGTCCTGGAGGAACAGGTCGTCGATGCTGTAGCCACTCAGGCACAGCTCGGGGAACACGGCCATGGCGACGCCCTCGTCGTGGCACGCCCGCGCCTCCGCGAGGACCGTTGCCGCATTGGCGCCCGGATCAGCGAGCGCCATCGGGATCGTGCAGGCCGCTACTCGTGCGAACCCGTGGGCATAGCAGGAGTTGAAGTCCACATTCACAGTCTCGCAGACCGACGCGCACCCCGAAATGACGCGTCAGGTACGGCGGCGAGCCGACTTGAGCTTCGCGGCCAGGTGCCGCCTGGCGCCAGCTTGCGGAGGTTTCGACAGGCTCAACCACCGGGTGGTCGAGCAGCGAGCGTGCGAGCGATCTGTCGAGACCTGGCGACCCTGGGCAGGGAGCCAGCCCAAGGGCGGCCGAGACCTGCTGACCCGACAGCGGGACACAGCCCGAGGGTGGTCGAGCAGCGAGCCTGCGAGCGATCAGTCGAGATCTGGTCAGCCGAGGCAGTGAGCCCGCCCAGGGGTGGTCGAGACGTAACCCGACGGGTGGTCGAGCAGCGAGCCTGCGAGCGATCAGTCGAGACCCGGTGACCCGGGGCAGGAAGCCCGGCCCAGGGGGGCCGAGACCTGCTGACCCGACAGCGGGACACAGGCCGAGGGTGGTCGAGCAGCGAGCCTGCGAGCGATCAGTCGAGACCCGGTGACCCGGGCATGCTGGTGGCCCCGCCGGGTGCCCGGCGGGGTGTGGGTCAGCTGGTTCGTCGTGGTGGTGGGTCGACCGGGGCCGGGGTGAGGTCCTCGGTGCCGGTGGTGTCGCGCAGGTAGGTGTACCCGTAGGGAGAGCGCCACAGGTAGGCACCGAGCTCGAGCATGGTGTAGGTCCAGTCGCCGTGGGTCTTCATCCGGTGGTGGCCTCGGCACAACGGGGCCAGGTTCTCGGTGCTGGTCTGGCCCGGTGGCCCGTCGGGGTCGTAGGCGATGACGTGGTCCTTGTCGCAGGACCGGGCCGGTCGCTGGCACCAGGGGAACACACAGGTGCGGTCGCGCAGCTCGACCTGTTCGGCGATCCGGTCAGGCACCCGGTAGGCATCGGTTTCGAGGTGCTGGTTGAGGTCGATGACGGGTTTGACGACCACCCGGGACGTCTCGGGGCGCCCACACCACTCGGCAACCTGCCCGGCAGTGACCAGCTGTCCGCCGGCGTTGTCCAGCAGCACCGGCACGTTCGGATCACCGGTGGCCAGGGCGTCGGCGGAGAGGTGCACGAACAACACCACCTCACGCCGCCGCCCACCGGACCGGCCCCGACGCAGCACCCGCCCGGTCTCGGACCGCACCACGTCAGCTGGCCCGCCGGGCTCCAGCGGCAGCGTGTGTTCCCCGCGGGCGATCATCCCGACCGCGGCCGCTCTCCGGGCGTCCAGGGGTTCGGTGGAGCCGAGGTCGGCGAGCTGTTGGGCACCAGCGGTGACGGCGTCGGCGAGGTCCAACGCGTCGGCGAGGTCCAGCTCCCCGTGGACCCGGGAGGTGCCGGCGAAGGAAACCTGGTCGTGCTCGATGCTGAAGTACCGCTGGTCCGCAGCCCGGGCACGTTCTTCGGCGGCGACCTCGGGCATGAACCGGGCGATGGCCTGGTCGACCAACCGTTGGGTCTGGGCCGGTCCGGTCTTGTGCGCGAACGGCGCCAACTGGGCATCCACGAACTGGGCGGCCTCGAAACTCAGGTGCAGGGTGGCTTCGGCGATCCGCTTGGCCCGCCAGGCCACCAGGGTGCCTTCCTGGACCCGGAACCAGGTCTTCGGCAACCGGTGGGCCAGCTCGAGGGCACAGGCGATCAGGTCGCGTCCGGACCGGTCGGTCAGACCCAGGGCGGTGGCGAACTCCCCGACCGCGAACTCCGAGACCCACGGGCACCCTTGCCCGCCGATCGGGATCCCGGTGTCGCGACCCTCGGCGACCACCCAGGTCGCCGCCACCTCCAGGTCGTCGACGACATGGAGGTGGGCCCACTCCAACGCGGTGGCGAGCACGCCGGCCTCGGCAGTGTTGGCCTGGGTGCGGAAGGCTCGGGCAGCACCCAGCACGGCGGCTGCGTCCAGAGTGGTGGTGCCCGAGTCCATGTGATGAATCTAGGGGTGGCCACCGACAGAACCAGCCCGGTTTCGCCTTACCGGGATGGGAATCGGAGAACTTTCTCGAAGAATCTTGGTGGGGTCTCTGCCGCATCTCACCGGGTCTCGACTGGCCGCTCGCAAGCTCGCTGCTCGACCACCAGTGGGTCCGGTCCCCGTCCCAGGTCACCGGGTCTCGACTGGCAGCTCGCAGGCTCGCTGCTCGACCACCAGCGGTCAGGTCCCTGCCCAAGGTCACCAGGTCTCGACTGGCCACTCGCAGGCTCGCTGCTCGACCACCGGTGGTTCGGCCCCTGCCCGACCTCACCGGGTCTCGACTGATCGCTCGCACGCTCGCTGCTCGACCACCTGTGGTTGCGACCGCACCCGATCGCCCAGCCCAGCCCCGCGGCGTACTGCGTCGTCGTTGCCAAGAACCCAACCACCCACAGACCGAGGTCTCGTCTGATCGCTCGCAGGCTCGCTGCTCGACCACCCGTGGTTGCGAACCTGCCCGACCTCACCAGGTCTCGACTGGCCGCTCGCAGGCTCGCTGCTCGACCACCCGGGATTCGGTCCCTGCCCAAGGTCACCAGGTCTCGACTGATCGCTCGCAGGCTCGCTGCTCGACCACCGGTGGTTGGGTCCCTGCCCGACCTCACCGGGTCTCGACTGATCGCTCGCACGCTCGCTGCTCGACCACCCGAGGTTCGGTCGCTGCCCGCCGCCACCAGGTCTCGACTGGCCGCTCGCGAGCTCGCTGCTCGACCACCGGTGGTTGGGTGCCTGCCCAAGGTCGCCGGGTCTCGTCTGATCGGCCGCAAGTTCGCTGCTCGACCACCTTGGCGCGGCCCCACGGCAGACTGGCGCCATGAGTGCGTTCGCAGGCGGCCGGGGTCCCGAGCCTCCGTACACCGCCGTGATCTTCACGAGCACCCGGACCGACGGCGACCATGGGTACGCCGTGATGGGCGCCCGGATGCAGGAGCTCGCGCAGCAGCAGCCCGGCTATCTCGGCTACGAGTCGGCTCGGGAGGGGGCGTTCGGGATCACGGTGTCCTACTGGGTCGACGACGCGGCTGCAGCCGGGTGGAAGCAGGTCCACGAGCACGCCGTCGCGCAGGAGCGCGGCCGGACGACGTGGTACTCCGACTACCGGGTCCACGTCGCCACGGTGACCCGCGCTTACGGACCGTACGGTCACTGACGCGGCGTGACGACCGCTCTGGCCGTGTAGCCGCAGCACTCGATCTCGCGGACCGGCGCCTCGGTCGTCCCGCTGATCCGATCTCCCCGCAACTGGGCGACGGTGTCGACGGCGTCCGCGACCACGCCGACGCCGATCCGGCCACCGGTGATCGTGTTCGCGCGCGTGCTCCCGTCACCGTCCTGGACGATCATCCCGAAGTAGCGGTTGCCGCCGAGCGTGTTGTGCGCGACCAGACAGCACGACGGGCTGTCGACCTGGGTGATGCCGACGTCGTTGTTGTCGATCTCGTTGTCGACGACCCGCGTCCCCGGCTCGAGCGAGAGCAGCAGCACACCGATTCCCTGGCCTTCGAAGATCGGGTCGGGTCCGCAGCCGAAGCCGCCGCAGACGACGTCGCGGACCTGGTTGTCGTGGAGGTCGACGACCGCGTCCACGTCGATCCAGAAGCCTGCCTGGAAGCTGGGGATCGTCCAGCCACCTGCGACCAGGGTGTGGTCCACCGTCACGACGGAGCGCGGTCCGTCGGCGGGACCGGAGACGGAGATCCCGGCATGCTGGAAGTGGTCGACCCGGACGTCGTGCACTCGGCCGAAGGCCGTCGTGCCGCGCTGTCCGTCGACCTCGATGTGCGGCGGCGTCCCGTAGACGATCGCGCGACCGGCTGCATCGTCGGCCGGGCAGCTCGCCGGGTCGGCCTGGATCCCGGTCACCCTCGCGTCGGACAGGTCGAGGGTGGCGCGCTGGAGCGCGTGGATCCCGGTCGCCTCGACACCGCAAGGGATCGGGCCCGCCACCGTGAGGCCGGACATCGTGACCCGGGCCCCGTGGCCGATGCGAATGACAGCGGTCAGGGCGCGACCGTCCGGCAGGTGCACGCCGTACGACGTGAGCGCGGCCGGCGACCGCACGGTCGTCGTGCCGACGCCGGACCCGCGAAGGGTCACGTCGTGGTCGATGACGATCTCCTCGACGAAGGTGCCCGGTCCGAGGACCACGGTGGCCCCCGCCGGAGCGTGGTCGAGGGCGGCCTGGATCGTCGGGTAGTCGCGAGGGACGACGATCGTGCCGGGCGCGCCGTGCCCCGACGCGGGCCAGGTGGGCACCAGCAGGACCAGAAGGGCCCCGGTCGTCAGCAGCAGTCGTCTCACGGTCATCACCTCCGGTGGGTCGACGGCCGTCCGGCCGTCGCTTCGATGATTCGCCGGCGACGTCGACACAGCGAGGGGGCACTTCCCTCGGAGCCGGGAAGCTGGCCCGACGACCCGGGAAAGCCGTCCTCACGCCGGTGACGAGCGCCACAGTCCCCAAACCGGGCGCGCGGGGCTAGCGTTGAGAGCGGTCCGGGGACTCCGTCAGGGAGCCTCGAGAGCATGAAGGAGCTCGACGATGAGCGAGAGCAACCCTGAGGTGGCCGCGCCCTACGGCAGCGGCGCCACCCAGCCGGAGGCGAGCAGGCCGATCAGGCGGATCCGCACCCATCACCTGCGGGAGATGAAGGAGCGCGGCGAGCGGTTCGCCATGCTCACGGCGTACGACATGTACACCGCCGCCACCTTCGACGAGGCCGGCATCGAGGTCCTCCTCGTCGGAGACAGCGCCTCGAACAACGTGCTCGGCAACGAGACGTCCCTGCCGATCACGGTCGACGAGCTGATCCCGCTGACGCGCGCGGTCGCCCGGTCGACACACCGCGCCCTGGTCGTCGGCGACCTCCCCTTCGGCTCCTACCAGCGCTCGCCGGAGCAGGCCTACGACACCGCGGTCCGGTTCATGAAGGAAGGTGGCGCGCACTGCGTCAAGCTCGAGGGCGGTCACGAGATGGCGCCGCAGATCGAGCTGCTCAGCCG
Source organism: Marmoricola sp. URHA0025 HA25 (assembly GCF_054059435.1). NCBI lineage: Bacteria > Bacillati > Actinomycetota > Actinomycetes > Propionibacteriales > Nocardioidaceae > Marmoricola > Marmoricola sp. URHA0025 HA25. The sequence goes on along the minus strand of NZ_JBSSCD010000001.1, from coordinate 1,700,845 downwards.
AGGTGGCATCCCGGTGATGGCGCACATCGGCTTCACCCCGCAGAGCGAGCACGCCCTCGGCGGCTACCGGGTCCAGGGCCGGGGCGACACCGCCCAGCGGATCCTCGACGACGCCAAGGAGGTCGAGGCCGCCGGTGCGTTCGCGGTCGTGATGGAGATGGTCCCGGGCGAAGTGGCCGGACAGGTCACCAAGGAGCTCACCATCCCGACGATCGGCATCGGCGCGGGCAACCAGTGCGACGGCCAGGTGCTGGTCTGGCAGGACGCGTTCGGGCTGCGCACCGGCCGGATGGCGAAGTTCGTCAAGCAGTACGCCGACGTGCACGGCGTGCTCCTCGACGCGGCGAAGGCCTACGCCGACGACGTGCGAGCAGGCACGTTCCCCGGACCCGAGCACTCCTTCTGATGCACCCGGAGCACCACGGCAGCCACGACGACGTCGCGGACCTGTTCCGGCAGGAGACCTGGGACGCGCGGTACGCCGAGTCGGAGCAGATCTGGAGCGGCCGGCCCAATCCCCGCCTGGTCGACCAGGTCACCGGCGTGAGCCCGGGCCGCGCCCTCGACGTCGGAGCCGGCGAGGGCGCCGACGCCGTCTGGCTGGCGACCCAGGGCTGGGAGGTCACCGCTCTGGACGTCTCCGAGGTCGCCCTCGCGCGGGCGGCGGCCCATGCGGCCGAGGCCGGTCTTGCCGAGCGTGTCACGACCCTGCACCACGACTTGATGACCGGCGCTCCCCTGCCGGACGAGTTCGACCTGGTGTCGGCCCAGTACCTGCACCCGCCGGTCGAGCGGTTCGCCGAGATGATGGGCACCCTCGGCGGCGCCGTCCGCCCCGGCGGACTCCTCCTGGTCGTCGGCCACCACCCGGACGACCTCTCGACCGGCCTGCGCAGCGGCCACGGGCACCCGGAGCTCCTCTTCGGGCCCGACCGGGTGGTCGAGGCGCTCAGTCCGGGGCAGTGGGACATCCGGGTGGCCGACGCCCCGACCCGTGAGGTCGCCGGACCCGACGGTCCGGTGACGGTGACCGACACCGTCGTCCTGGCCGCGAAGCGCTGAGCCACACACGCCTGTCGCACCGTCCGCACGCGTCGTAGCGTGGGCGCATGCGGAGTCTTCCGGTCCTGGTCCTGTCTGCTGCGCTCGCGATCCCGTTGTCGGCCTCGGCACAGCCGGCGCCGGACTCGCCTCCGGGCGCGACACCCGGTCGCGCACGAGCCTCGGCCTTTCCCACGCTCTCGGTGACCCGCCAGGTGCGCGGGCTCGCGACGCCCTGGGACGTGCAGCGGCTGCCGCACCGCCGCCTGCTGATCACCGAGCGCGACACCCGGCGGCTGCTCCTGTGGCACGCCGGCCGGACGCGGGTGCTCCGGTTCCCGTCGGCGAGCGTCTGGGCGAGCAGCGAGACCGGGCTGATGTCGATCGCGGTCGATCCGGCCTTCACCCGCAACCGCCGGATCTACACGTGCCAGGGCGGGTTCACTGCGACGGGCCACGACGTCCGGGTGCTGGCCTGGCGGATGAACCGTCACCACACCGGCGTGCGCCGGATCCGCACCCTGGTCTCCGGCCTGCCGGCGACCAGCGGGCGGCACGGCGGCTGCCGGCTGCTCATCACCCGCGCCGGCGCGCTGCTCGTCGGCACCGGCGACGCCGCGACCGGGACCAACCCGCAGGACCTCGGCTCCCTGGGCGGCAAGGTCCTGCGGATGAGCCGGTTCACCGGCAAGCCGCTCCCGAGCAACCCGTTCGCGTCGTCGCCGTCGCGCACCACCCGCTACGTCCTCAACTACGGCCACCGCAACGTCCAGGGCCTGGCCCAGCGTGCTGACGGCACCCTGTGGTCGGTCGAGCACGGACCGGACCGTGACGACGAGATCAACGAGGTGCTCGCCGGCGGCAACTACGGCTGGAACCCGGTGCCCGGCTACAACGAGGACGTGCCGATGACCGACGACTCGCTGCCCGGCGTACAGGTCCCGGCGCGGTGGAGCTCAGGCGTCCCGACCCTCGCGACCTCCGGTGCCACCTGGGTCCGGGGCGCACGCTGGGGCGAGTACGACGGCACCCTCGCGGTCGCGGCACTCAAGGCCAGCCGGCTGGTCTTCTTCAAGTTCGACAGCGCCGGACACTTCATGTGGGCGCGTACTCCGGCCGAGGTGACCACGTTCGGACGGCTGCGCTCGGTGACCCGGGCCGGCAACGGCGACCTCCTGGTCACCACGTCCAACGGGACGGACGACTCGGTGCTGCGGGTCTCGCCGCACTGACGCTCACCGGGCGAACAGGACCGCCGCAGCCCACGCGAGGATCGACAGCACTCCGGCGACGAGCACGCGGCGCGGATGTGGCTTGAAGGAGATGGAGCCGACCGAGAGCAGCACCAGCCAGCAGAGCAGCAGCACGACCGTCGCGACCGCTCCGTAGGCCGCGGCGGCACCGAGGATCAGGAAGGGTGCGCACGCCAGCAGTGACATGCCGACGAACGAGGGCCGATACGCGCGGATGTCACGGATCCGGCCCGGGATCTCCTGGTCGTCCACCGGGTCAGTCGTTCCAGTTGGGATCGTCGTCCCACTCCCGGTTGCGCTCCTCGACCTTCTCCAGCGCCCGGGACGCCTCCGCCTCGGTCGGGTACGGGCCGAGGCGGTCGGCGTAGCTGCAGCCCTCTGCCCCTTCGACCGCGTGATGGTTCAGGCAGTACCAGAACTCACTCATCTTCCTGAAACTACACTCGCCGGGTGACCCCCGTCGTACCCGGAACCATCTCGCCGCGTCGCCCGGTGCCCGCCAACATTCCCCGGCCCGAGTACGTCGACAAGCCCGGACCCGCGCGGTTCACCGGCTCCGAGGTCAAGGACGCCGAGACCATCGAGCGGATGCGCGTCGCGGGCCGGATCGCCGCGCAGGCGCTGCAGGAGGTCGGCAAGCACGTCACCCCCGGGGTCACCCACGACGAGCTGGACCGGATCGGCCACGAGTTCCTGCTCGACCACGACGCCTACCCCTCGACCCTGGGCTATCGCGGCTTCCCGAAGTCGCTGTGCACCAGCGCCAACGAGGTGATCTGCCACGGCATCCCGGACAGCCGGGTCGTCGAGGACGGCGACATCGTCAACATCGACATCACCGCCTACATCGGCGGCGTCCACGGCGACACCAACGCGACCTTCATGACCCCGGGCGTCAGCGAGGAGGTGCGCGACCTCGTCGAGCGCACCGAGGAGGCGCTGCGCCGGGCGATCAACGCGGTGAAGCCCGGCCGCCAGATCAACGTGATCGGACGCGTGATCGAGGCCTACGCCCGCCGGTTCGGGTACGGCGTGGTCCGGGAGTTCACCGGCCATGGCATCGGCACCTCGTTCCACTCGGGGCTGGTCATCGCGCACTTCGACGACCCGTCGTACGACACCACCATGGAGGCCGGGATGACGTTCACGATCGAGCCGATGCTCAACCTGGGGACCCATCAGTGGGAGATGTGGGACGACGACTGGACGGTGGTGACCCGCGACCGGCGCATGTCGGCGCAGTTCGAGCACACGCTGCTGGTCACCGACAGCGGCGCAGAGATCCTGACGCTGCCATGAGGCGCCTCGTCGCCCTCGTGCCGGTCGTGGCCCTGCTCGTGGCGGGCGGCAGCGCCGTCGCGCGCCCCGGACCGGGACGCTCGGTCGCGGTCGTCCCGATCGCCGGTACGACGTGCCGCGCGTTCCCGGCCGACAACTACTGGAACACCGACATCCGGTCGCTGCCGGTCGACGCACGCAGCGCGACCTGGCTCTCGCACATGTCGACCGACCGCAACCTGCACCCCGACTTCGGTCCGTCCTTCGGCGACGGACCCAACTACGGCATCCCGGTGACCGTCGTGGGCCGCCACCACGCCCGGGTGCGGGTGCGCTTCGACTACTCGTCGGAGAGCGACCACGTGCGCTACCCGCTCGGCACGGACACGAAGATCGAGGGCGGTCGGAACTCCGCGGGCGACAAGCACGCGATCGTCGTCCGCAAGGGCGTGTGCCGCCTCTACGAGACCTGGAACACCCGCGTGCGCAACGGGCACTGGCGGGCCGGGTCGGGCGCGACCTGGTCGCTCGGGAGCAACGCCCTTCGCCCGGACGGCTGGACGTCCGCGGACGCCGCCGGGCTGCCGATCCTGCCCGGTCTGCTGCGCTGGAACGAGGTCAAGGCCGGCAACGTCGCGCACGCGATCCGGTTCACCACCGACGTCACCAGCCGCCACCACCTCTGGCCGGCGCGGCACGACGCCGGGTCGACCGACAGCCTGGCCTGCCCGCCGATGGGTGCGAGGTTCCGGATGAAGGCCGGCTTCGACGCCGGCGGCTACAGCCCGCTCGCCCGCGTGGTGATCACGGCGATGAAGGACTACGGGCTGGTGCTCGCGGACAACGGCTCGCCGTGGTTCTTCACCGGGGAGCGCAACGGCCACTGGCCACCGGCGCTGATCGAGGAGCTCAAGCGCATCCCGGCGTCGGCCTTCGAGGCCGTGGACACCTCGTCACTTCACTGAGCGCGACGGCCGTCGGGCGTCACAGACCCGCGTGCAGCCGCTCCACGCGCAGCACCGCGAGCTCGTGCTCGGGGTCACCGGACATGGCGGCGGCCAGGCGCAGGTGCGGGAGCGCCTCGGCGTACCGGGACTGGCGCTCGAGGCTGCGCCCGAGCGCGAAGCGCACCCAGTCGTCATCGGGGTGCTCCTCGGCGAGCTGGGTGAGCTCGGCCTCGGCGCGCCTGAGCTGGACGCGGATCAGGTAGGCCCACGCACGCAGGACGCGCAGGCCGGTGTTGCCGGGCTCGGCCTCCAGGGCCGGCTCGATGACCTCCAGGGCCTCGTCGGCCGCCCGCCGGGCGAGCAGGTCGTAGGCCACCCGGTACGCCGATCCGAGATCGCGCTGACCGGGGAACACCACTGCGGGTGCCCGCAGCTCGAAGCTGTCCTCCATGTCCACCATCCTCACGCTCCTCCAACACTGGCACGGCCGTCGTGATTCCGGCCGTCCGTGGCGCGGCGTGCCGCGAGACCGCACAGCTCAGAGCGGGGCCAGGTCCAGGTCCACGACGCCCCGCCACGCCTGTCCGTCGCGTCGTTCCTGGTCGACCACGGTCGTCGGGGCCGCAGCGATCACTTCACGCGGACTGCTTCGGACCAGCTCGTCGAGAAGGCGGCGGGCGGCGTCGAGCGCGGCATCGCGGCTGCCGAAGACGCGCCTCGTCTCGGCCCGCAGGGCCGAGCCGCCAGGGCCGACGTCGACCGCCCAGCCCTGGATCAGGTCCTGCTTCTCGACGATGCCGCGAAGAAGGTCACGCAGCTCACGGCTCATGGGTGCCGGGTATCCCACGGAGCGCGAGTGACTCATGCCACGAAAGATGACACGAGACGATGATTGCCCCAGCGGCCTCGATGGGTGACCATTCCCTCATGGGGGCAGGAGGTCAGGGGGCGACACCCGTGCTGGTGTCGGTGCGAGCACCGCTGGGGTCGATCCGCTCGGCACTGATCGGGGTCGGGGCGCTCGCGCAGGACCACAGGTCGGTGGCGCTCGACCTGGGCGACGACCTGCTACTGCTCTCCTACGACGACAGGGAGCACGCGACGACGATCGCCGTCGGTGGCGGTGAGCCGCTGAAGACCGGCCGCTGGCTCGCCGAGCAGCTCGAGGACCTCGGGCTGAGGATCGTCGAGATCTCGCCCGTCGCGCCCAGCGAAATCCCCGTCCCCTGACCGGGGTTGCTGTCAGGTTGCGGTCAGGAACCAACCCCTAACGTGCCCGCATGTCGTCCGACCACACCGTCAGCCGTGCCCGCGTCATGCTCAACAAGGTTCCCGAGGTCACCGTGTACTTCTGGATCATCAAGATCCTCTGCACGACGGTCGGCGAGAGCTTCGCGGACTACATCAACGAGACGCTGGGCTTCGGCCTGACCAACACCACTCTGGTGTTCTCCCTGGCCCTGGTCGTCACGCTGGTCGTCCAGTTCCGCGTCGACCGCTACGTCCCGGGCGTCTACTGGCTTGCCGTGGTCCTGATCAGCGTGGTCGGGACGCTGCTGACCGACAATCTCACCGACGGGCACGACGTGCCGTTGTGGATCAGCTCGACCGTGTTCGCCCTCCTGCTCGCGGCCGTCTTCGGCACCTGGTACGCCAGGGAGCGCACCCTGTCCATCCACACGATCGTCACGACCCCCCGGGAGAGCTTCTACTGGCTGACGGTGCTGGTGACCTTCGCGCTCGGGACGGCGGTGGGTGACTGGACCCTCGACCTGACGGGCTGGTCGGCGGGCGTCTCGGTCCTCCTGCCGCTGGGCCTGATCCTGGCGGTGCTCGCGTCGTGGCGGCTCGGAGCCGGGCCGGTGCTGTCGTTCTGGCTGGCCTACATCCTCACCCGTCCGCTCGGCGCGAACATCGGCGACTACCTCGCGTCGTCGAGGAGCGACGGCGGACTCGGGCTGGGAACCTTCGGGACCAGCGTCCTCTTCCTCGGCACGATCCTCGCGGTCGTCATCTACCTGACGAGGACCGACAAGGATCGCACGGAGCTCAGCCATCCGGTCACAGCCGATCTCGACCGGTCCGAGCCCGGAAGGCGGAAGGCGTGATCGCCCTCGGCCGTACCGAGCGGATCCTGGTCGTCACCGATCATGCGGACCCGACCACGGAGCTGGTCGCTGCCATCCAGGAGCGCGCCGAGGCCGGAGACGTCCAGTTCCGGATCATCGTGCTGAACCCGGCACGAGCCGAGATCCACCTCCTGCACCCCGAGCGCCACGACAAGGCACGGGAGGCCGAGCAAGCCCTGCTGCGTGCCCTCCCGACGCTCGAGGCCGCGGCGGGCGGGCCGGTCCTCGGATCCGTCTCGGTCCGTCACGACCCGATGGACGCGATCGAGGAGGTCCTCTTCAACGAGCCGATCGACGAGATCATCCTGTCGGTGCCGGCGCACCACCTGGCCAGCCGACTCCACCAGGACCTCGAGCACCGCCTCCAGCACTTCGAGCTGCCCGTCCGCACCGTCCACGCGAGCTCCGGAGCGTAGGCGTCCGGGCGCCCGCCGACACAGCCGCCCTGGGTCATCGCCCGACGCACGGCGTACCCCTCGGCAGCGCATAGGGCGCGGCGATGCGATAGGTGCCGGCCTCCTGCGCGTGCAGGACCAGCCAGTGTCCCTGGTCGGCGGCGGAGGAGGGTTGTGCAGAGAAGCAGCCCTCACGTCCGATCGTCATCCGCCTGCCCCTCGGGTCGACGAGGCTGAGCCACGGCGAGTAGGGGATCCGCACCAGCACGGTCGCTGCACGCGGCAGCCGCAGCTCGAGACCCGCAGCGGTGAACCGGACCACCTCCGCCGGAGGGTCCGCGACCGGCGCGGGCGCATCGACGCGGTAGAGCGTCCAACGCCGATCGGTCCACACCGGATGCAGGTACGGCAGGCCGCCGGTGACGAGCGCCTCCTCGTCCTCGGCCGCCGGATCGGGCCGGTCGGTCGACACCACCACGAAGTGCACGGCCCAGGTGTCGAGCCAGGCGCGGTACGTCGACGCCGTCAGCGGAGCCTTGCCGTAGAACAGGGGGTTGCGCTCGGCGTCGGCCTGTCGGTTCCATCCGCGTGCGAGGTTGACGTAGCCGGCGAGGGCGGCAGCCTCCTGGTGGTTCTTCGTCGGTACTGCCTCCGTGCGGCCGAGAGCTGCTCCCCGTGCCTGGAGCTGGTGCGCGAGCGGTGTGATCGTCCACGACGCCTGGGCGTCCGGTCGCGATCCGATCGCGTCGCTCGTGGCCACGCTCACCTGCCAGATGGTGGAAGCCCCGATGGCGAGGGCCAGCAGAGCCATCGCCCAGCCGGAGCGCCGTCGGAGCCGGGTGGTCATGCGGAAATGAGCGTTCGCCCGATCCGCGGCCAGTGCGACGAGCGGAATGCCGCCGAAGACCAGGCCCAGCCGGACGATGTTGCTGCCCACCGGTGACGGCACTGCCCACGCAGCGATCACTGCGCAGCCGTACAGCGCGGAGCCGATGCGAACGGTGGTCCACGATCGTGGGAGCAGCAGGAGATTCGCAACGACCAGACCGACGGGCAGGATCGCCGACGCCAGGTGCATCGGCTGCCGGCCGCTGAACGGAAACAGCCAGGCGGAAGCCGCCACGACGACGAGCGGTGGCAGCCCGACGACGTACGCGCGGGTGCGACGGCCGCCGAGCCAGAGCGCGCCGGCCGCGATGCCGACGAAGAGCCCGGCGACCGGGCTGGCGGCGGCGGCCAGGGCCGAGAGCGCCGCGGCAAGGAGGCCACGGCTCCAGGCGCGACGGCCGGAGGTCGGGGCGTTCGGCCACGTGACCACCACCGTGACCGCCGCGAGCCCGAACATGGTGCCGAGACTGAACGTCGCACGCCCGGACACCGCGTTCGCGGTGAGCGCGAGGGTCCCGTAGAGCGCCGGCCACAACGGCCGCCGGACGGACTCGCTGCGCACGAGCAGGTGCGCCAGCAGCCCGGCGGAGACGATGCCGCTGAGAACCATGGTGGTCCGGACGCCGAGGAACGCCATGACGTACGGCGAGAGAGCGCTGTAGGACACCGGGTGCATCCCGCCGTACCACGCGAGGTCGTACGCGCTGGTCGGGTGGAGCCGCGCGAAGGACGCCCACGCGTACTGAGCGGCGAGGTCACCCCCCAGGCTCGGGTCGAGACGTGCCCAGACCACGAGCAGCGAGGATGCGACCACGCCGACGATCAGCACCGGGCGGGATCGTGTCTCGACGGGGCTGTCCATGACGTGCAGCATCCTCACCTGAGATGAACAGAGGCTGACTGTCAGCGTGGATTCAACTGGCGCTCCTACCGTGGTCGCCATGGGGACGATGACTCGACGCGTGTGCGCCGCCGTCTGGCTCCCGTTGTCGCTCGCGGCGCTGGCCGTGATCCTGCGCGGGGTGCTCGACGAGGCTCTGCTCGCGATCCTGCTCGTGCTGGTCGCACTCGCGGCGACCGGGTTGCTCGACCTCCTCCGCACGATGCGGGCGAACCGCCGCGGGCCGCGGCCCTGAGGTTCCCGACGCCGCACCGCGTTCAGCTTGATCTCAGCGTCGGAGGAGGAGAATCGGAGAAGCGACAAGTTCTGAGGAGGACCGATGCGGAAGACCTTCACAGCCCTGGCGGTCTCGGCGGTCGCCGCCGCCGTGGTCGCCGGCACGGCGCAGCCCGGCGCCCCGGCTGTCGCCGAGTCGTCGGCCATTCCGTCGACGATGGACCCGGCCGACTTCAGCCATCCGGTGACGAACCCGTGGTTCCCGATCGAGCCCGGCACGACGACATTGCTGCGCGGCACCGACGAGGGCCGGCGGTTCCGTGAGCGGGTGCGCGTCACCGACCGGACGCGGGTCGTGCAGGGCGTCACCGTGCGCGTCGTACGGGACGTGCTGCGGCGGGCCGGCGGCAGCCTCGCCGAGGCCACGTCCGACTGGTACGCCGACGACGACAACGGCAACGTCTGGTACTTCGGTGAGCGCACCGCGACGTACGACCGGCACGGTCACGTCGAGAGCCGCGAAGGCAGCTGGGAGGCCGGGGTGGACGGAGCCTCCGCCGGTCTGATCATGCCTGCAGATCCCAAGGCGACCGACGCCTACCGGCAGGAGTACTGGCCCGGACATGCCGAGGACCAGGCGTGGATCGTCGGGTTCAAGGCCTCGGTGAAGGTGCCGATGCGCCGGTTCCACCACGTCCTGCGCACCTTCGAGTGGTCGCGTCTGGAGCCGGGCGTCATCTCGACGAAGCTCTACGCCCGCGGGGTCGGTGTCGTGCGCGAGCGCGACGTCGCCGGCGGCAGCGAGAGGTTCGAGGTCGTCGCCGTGCACCACCGCTGACGGACCACCGGGTCGTGGTCATCGAGGCGCGAAGGCTGCTGACCGGCAGGTCCCCCGCCCGGTGCGGATGGGCTGGCTCATAGGCCGGGTTCTGTTCGCCGTGCCGCCTCGCGGGGCCACGAGGCCTTCCGTCAGTCGATGTGTTGCCCCCTACGGTTCGATCGATAGATGGACAGGGCCGCGATACCGGTATCCTTCTCACAATGGCGACGAAGTCCAAAGGGCAGAAGGAAGCGACGCCCCAACAGAAGCCAAGTGCCGCGCCGCGCGTGGCTCGGCGCGAACGCGCCCTGGCTGAAGCCGAACAAGTTGCCAAACGCGATAAGGAGCTGCTGAAGCGGCTTTCTAAGTGAGCTTCGAATATCTCGACGTCGATACGGTCATCGAGTTCAATCAACGCTACGGCGGTCTTGGCGCAGGTGTGATTGATCGTCGCGGTCTCGAAGCATCGTTGGCACGATCCTGGAGCGGTTTCGGCGAGGCCGAGTTCTATCCAACAATCTGGGATAAGGCTGGCGTTCTACTTCATGGACTCGCAACGACGCAATCCTTCTCTGATGGAAACAAGCGAACCGCGTGGGTAACCGCCGCAACGTTTCTGCGCTTGAACGGCGAGGATCTCATGGCAGTCGACCCGGGCGAAGGCGAGCGCTTCGTGCTGGATGTCGTCGGAGGGAACCACGGGCCGTCAGACGTGGCCGAGTGGCTTTTCGATCATGCTGAACCCTTGACCGAAGCGCTTGACGATCATGGGGAATGCGACTTCTGCGGGCGCATCGGCGATCTTCCTGGCGCTGAATTGTTGCCTCGGTCGATCATGCGCAGGTCCGGATATACGGCTGCGGATCAGATCTACGAGTCGGCCGAACTCGGTGGCGATTCCGACTTTGGTGTTCGTCGTTTCAACCCCTCTCGTGACTTGCTTCCAGGGGTCTGTGGCCGGTGTCGTTCCGGGTGGATGTCTCTAGTCGACCGGGCTGGCGTACCGGTGCTCGCTGCGCTCCTGGAGTTACCAGACTGGACACTGAGCGATTCGGATCGGCGTAACATCGCGTGCTGGGCCGTGAAGTTCGCCCTGCTCCGATCCACCCTCGAACCGTTCGCCCTTGGTTCCTGGAGAACGCGCCAATCGCGACGGCTACGGCAAGAGCGCCGCGTCCCCGCTGGTTGGGCGGTCCTTGCTGTCCACAGCCAATTGGGCTATGCGACAACTGGAAACTTCACTCACCTGAGCGGTCGGCCGGACGGCGCGCCCCCAACAGCAGAACTCGACGTCCGTGTCGCGCAATGCGTTGTTCCCATCGGTGCGCTCACTCTACTCATTGGCTATTCATCCAGCGAGCACGGAATCGCACCTTATGCGCAGCGGTTCGACGATGTCCGCAGTGCAATCGGCCAGCTCTGGCCCCCAGATGTTGCGCTTGCGAAACCATCCGTCGTCTCGGACGAGACGCTCGACGACCTCGGCCTGCGTTTGAGCCGCGAACTCCATCACGGGCCTGAGTCCCCGTAGGCTCCGACTAGATGGGACTGCAAGGCCAGACCCTCGAGGGCCTGCAGCCTCGCCGTGGACGTGACAACCTCTCGCGTTGTAGCAGCCCGGTGCGGATGGGCTGGCTCATAGGCCGGGTTCTGTTCGCCGTGCCGCCTCGCGACGACACGGTTGGCGACCATCCATCTGGGAGTGCCGTTGCCGACACCCTCGTGCGACCTACCCGTGAGCTCGGGCGGGCCGCCCTCGAACGCTCACTGTCTGGTCTTGCTCCAGGTGGGGTTTGCCGAGCCACGACGGTCACCCGCCGCGCTGGTGGTCTCTTGCACCACCGTTTCACCCTTACCACCGCCCGGAGGCGGTGGCGGTCTGCTTTCTGTGGCACTTTCCCGCGAGTCACCTCGGGTGGCTGTTGGCCACCACCCTGCCCTGTGGAGCCCGGACCTTCCTCGAGGAGGTTGCCCTCCCCGCGGTCGCCCGGCCAGCCCATCCGCGGGACCAGAGTAGCGTCTGGCACCGGACCGGCGATCGGTGGAAACACGTGCGAAACGACGACTGCCTAGCCTGCCCCTCGTGAGGGAGCTCTTCGACGCGTACGACGCCCGCGGGCCGGCGTACGACGAGATGTACGACGGGGGCACGGCGCGCGCGCCCTACACCCGCCTGCTCGGCACGATGGGCGCCCTGACGCACGCGGAGCTCGCCGGTCGCGTGGAGAGCCTGCACAGCGGCTACCTCGACCAGGGCGTCACCTTCGACATCGGCGGCGAGGAGCGCGCGTTCCCGATCGACATCGTGCCCCGGATCATCGAGCAGGAGCAGTGGGCCACCATCGACCGAGGCGTGCAGCAGCGGGTCCAGGTCCTCGAGCGGTTCCTCGCCGACATCTACGGAGCGGGCGAGGCGTTCACCGACGGCGTGATCCCGCGCCAGGTCGCGACCACGTCCAGCAACTACTGCCGCGAGGCGTTCGGGATCGAGCCGTCCAACGGCGTCCGGGTCCACGTCTCCGGCACCGACCTCGTGCGCGACGGCGAGGGCCGGTTCCGGGTGCTCGAGGACAACGTCCGGGTCCCGTCCGGGGTGTCCTACGTGATGACCAACCGCCGGGCGATCTCCACGGCGCTGCCCGAGGCGTTCGCCGAGCACCGGGTCCGCACGGTCAGCTCCTACCCGCAGCGGCTGCTCGCCGCCCTCCGGGCCGCAGCGCCAGCCGGGGTGGCCGACCCCAACGTCGTGGTGCTCACCCCCGGCGCGTTCAACGGCGCCTACTTCGAGCACGCGCTGCTGGCGCGCACGATGGGGGTCGAGCTGGTGGAGGGTCGCGACCTCGTGTGCCGTCGCGGTCGTGTCCTGATGCGGACGACCAACGGGCTCGAGCAGGTGCACGTCGTCTACCGCCGCGTCGACGACGAGTTCCTCGACCCGGTGCACTTCCTGGCCGACTCGGTGCTCGGCTGCCCGGGACTGGTCAACGCCGCCCGGGCCGGCAACGTGACGATCGCGAACGCCATCGGCAACGGGGTCGCCGACGACAAGCTCGTCTACACCTACCTGCCCGACCTGATCCGCTACTACCTCTCCGAGGACCCGGTCCTCCCCAACGTCGACACCTGGCGGCTGGGCGAGCCCAAGCATCGCGAGGAAGTGATGGACCGGCTGGAGGAGCTCGTGCTCAAGCCCGTCGACGGCAGCGGCGGCAAGGGCATCGTCATCGGCCCGGCCGCCAGTCCCCGCGAGCTGGACGACGTACGCCGTCAGGTGCTGCTCGACCCGCGCTCGTGGATCGCCCAGCCCGTGGTCCAGCTGTCCACGGTGCCGACGTACGTCGACGGCACCCTCGCGCCACGCCACGTCGACCTGCGCCCCTTCGCCGTCAACGACGGCCAGAAGGTGTGGGTCCTTCCCGGCGGCCTCACCCGGGTGGCGCTCGCGGAGGGCGAGCTGATCGTGAACTCGTCGAGAGGTGGCGGCTCCAAGGACACGTGGGTGCTCGCCGGCCCGGGTGCCGCGCCCCACCGGAGGGAGCCGACGGCGGGCCGACCGCGCGACATCGCTCCCCTCGACAGCGGGCCCGCCGGCGACGAGCGCGGACAGCAGGCCGACCAGCAGCAGCAGGGCCGCGACCACCACGCCGGACCGGAGCTCGGCCGATGCTGAGCCGGATCGCGGAGTCGCTGTTCTGGATCGGCCGGTACGTCGAGCGCGCCGAGGACACCGCCCGCATCCTCGAGGTGCAGACCCAGCTCATGGTCGAGGACCCCACCGTCGACGTCGCGATGACCTGCGACAGCGTGCTCGCGATCATGGGGGTGCCGGTCGCACCCGGCGAGGTGGTCGGGACCCGCGAGCTGCTCCAGCGACTCGCCTACGACCCTGCCTCACCCGCCTCCATCCACGCGACCCTCCAGGCGGCCCGCGAGGTCGCCCGCCGCGCGCGCGAGACGCTGTCCACCTCGATGTGGGAGGCGGTGAACACGACCTGGCGTGCGATCCCGAGTGGTCGCTTCGACGCGATGGCTCCCCCGGTCGCCTTCGCCTGGGTGCGCGACCGGGCCGCGCTGATCAACGGCACCGCCGACGCCACGATGCCGCGCGACGAGGGCTGGCAGTTCCTCATGCTCGGCCGGTCGATCGAGCGCGCCGACATGACGGCACGGCTCGTCGCTGCAGCGTCGCTGTCGACCTCGTCGGCGTGGGCGACGTCGCTGCGGGCCTGCGGCGGCTACGAGTCGTTCCTGCGCACCTACCGCGGCCTCGAGACCGATCGCGTTGCCGCGGAGTTCCTCGTGCTCGACCGCCTGTTCCCGCGCTCGGTGGTGTTCGCGCTGAACCGGGCGGAGCAGTGCCTGGTGAACCTCGACGCCTCGGGCCAGCGCGCCGGCTTCCACAACGAGGCGCAGCGGCTGCTCGGCCGGACCCGGACCGAGCTGGAGTACCGGTCCCTCGCCGACGTCCTCACCGACCTGCCCCACGAGATGGAGCGCCTGCAGCGCACCTGCGCGCAGGCGACCGAGGCGGTGACCCGGCGCTACTTCGCCGGCGCGGTCGCGACGACCTGGCGCGGAGGGATCGGATGAGCATGCAGCTGAGGATCGTGCACACGACCGGTTTCGCGTACGACGGCGGCGCGGCCGCGTCGTTCAACGAGGCCCGCCTGACGCCGCTGACCGTCGGGGGCCAGATCGTCGTGCACACCCGTCTCGAGGTCGACCCGACACCGTGGACCTGGACCTACCGCGACTACTGGGGCACCCAGGTGACGGCGTTCGAGGTGCTCGACCCGCACGACGAGCTCACCGTGACGGCCACCGCGACGGTGCACACCCACCCCCGGCCCACGATGCCCGAGCTGCTGTCCTGGGAGGAGATCCGTCGCGACCGGGTCGCCGACCAGTTCACCGAGTACCTCCAGATCGACGACCGCGTCCGGCCGCCCGAGGACCTGGCCGTCGTCTACGCCGAGATCGGCAGCTCCAGCCCCAGTCCGCACGACGCCGCCCGGGCCATCTGCTCGCTGGTGCACGAGGAGGTCGACTACGTGGTCGGCTCGACCCACGTGTCCGGTCACGCCGCGGACTCGTGGGACGCCCGGGCCGGGGTCTGCCAGGACATGGCCCATCTCGTGATCGGTGGCCTCCGCCAGATCGGCCTGCCGGCGAGGTACGTCTCCGGCTACCTGCACCCGACCACCGATCCGGTCGTCGGGGAGACGGTCGGCGGCGAGTCGCACGCCTGGGTCGAGTGGTGGGACGGCGACTGGCACGGCTACGACCCGACCAACGACGCCGAGGCCTCCGACCGGCACGTGGTCGTGGCGATCGGCCGCGACTACGGCGACGTGCGGCCGCTGTCCGGCATCTTCACCGGCGCCGGGACGTCGTCGATGTTCGTGGACGTGCAGGTCACCCGGCTCGCCTGAGCGTGCCTTGCTGCCGGCCGGGACTCAGAGCGTGAAGCGCACCCTGCGCGTCGCCGGATCGGCCTCGGCGAGCACGAGCTCCACGTCCTCGCCGACCGGCAGCGGCTCCTCGCCGGCGACCTTGGCCTCGATCGCCGGTTCTCGCACGACCGCGTCACCCTTGCGGGGGTCGTCGGACTCGGCGGCCACGACGACGCCCGCGAACCGCTCTCCGACCCGGCCGGCCAGCGTCGCCGCCTCGACGAGGTCGAGCACGGCGTTCTCGTAGGCGTTGGCCAGGTGACCGGAACGCTGCATGGTCTCGGGCAGGTCGTGGAGCCGCTCGCGGACCCACGCAGGCACCTCCTCGCCGGCGGAGAGAGCCGCGCAGACCGCCAGTCCGTAGCGGTCGACCAGGCGGCGCAGCGGCGCCGTGACGTGGGCGTACTCCGACGCGAGGGCGGAGTGCTCGGCCTGGGCCGGGATCTCGCCGTCGAAGGCGGCGTACCCGGCACCGCGGAGCAGCGTGGTCGCCGCCACCACCATCGCCTCGTGGTTGGCCTTGGCGGGGTCCAGCGCGCGGATGAAGTCCGGATAGGTCTGCTCCGCGGGCCAGTCGATCCCCAGTCCGCGTGCCGTGCGGTGCAGACGGGTGACCGCCTCCGGCGGCGGGGGCGGCAGCGTCCGGAGGATGCCGACGCGGGCGTAGACCATCATCGACGCGGCGGCGAAGCCGGTGAGCAGGGAGATCTGGGCGTTCCAGGTCTCGACGTCGAGCAACCGGCGGTACTCCAGGCGCCACGGGCTCGTGCCGCAGTCGATCACCTGCTCGGGCATCGGCAGGTTCACGCCGCCGCGCTCGGCCTCCTGGTGGATGCGCAGCTGCCCGACCTCCTTGAGCAGGTCGAGCACCGGGCCACCGGTCCCGTCGTCGATCATCCGCTGCGCACCGGCGTAGTCGAGCTGGCTGCGTGAGCGAACCAGGGCGCGCTCCACCTTGGCGTCGGTGCCGTCGCCGTCGGCCGCGACCTTGATCGTCCACAGGTACGCCGGCCGCACCTGGTCGGGCAGCAGGGAGGCCGCTCCCTCCGACAGCTCGCGCGGGTGCAGCGGGACCAGCGCGTCGGCACCGTAGAGCGACTCGCCGCGGCGATGCGCCTCCGTGTCGAGCGCTCCCCCGGGCTCGACGAACGCGGTGAGGTCGGCGATGGCGTAGTGCACGACGTACCCGTCACCGTCGCGCTCGAGGTGCATCGCCTGGTCGAGGTCGCGCGAGCCACGCGGGTCGATGGTGAGGAACGGGATGTCGGTGCGGTCGAGCTCCGGCAGCCTCGGGCTCTTCGCCGCCTGCACCGCCTCGGCGACGACCTCGGGCGGGAAGTCGGCGTCGATCTTCAGCTCGGACTGGATCTCGCGGATCCACCCCTCGAGCTCATCCTTGAGTTCTCGGACCCGTAGCACGCGTTGGCTCACCCGGCCACCCTATTCAGCCGCCACCAACTGCTCTCCCTAGGCTGTCCGGGTGCTGATCCTGCTGCCCCCGTCCGAGGGCAAGTCCGTCCCGCGGCGCGGCAGGCGGCTCGACCTGGACAACCTGGGTTTCGCGGACCTGACCGACGCGCGCAGGAGCGTCCTCACCGGCCTGGTCGAGCTCTGCACCGGCGACCCCAAGGCGGCGGCCCACGCCCTCGGGCTGGGGCCCACGCAGCTCGACCTGGTCGCCCGCAACGCCGGCCTGCTCACCGCGCCGACCGCGCGGGCCGACCGCGTCTACACTGGCGTCCTGTACGACGCGATGGGGCTCGACTCCCTGGACGCCGCGGCCCGTCGCCGGGCGACCCGGTGGCTGGTGATCATGTCGTCGCTCCTCGGCGCGGTCCGCCCGAGCGACCCGGTGCCGTCCTACCGGCTGTCGGGCGACACGAAGCTGCCCGGCCTCGGCATCGTCAGCGCCCACTGGCGTGCCCACCTCGGCCGCACCCTCTCCGAGGCGGCGGCCGGAGGACTCGTCGTCGACCTGCGGTCGTCGACCTACGCCGCCTTCTGGCGCCCGGACGCCTCTCTCGCGCCTCGGGTCGCGACCGTGCGCGTGCTGCACCAGGTCGGTGACCAGCGCAAGGTGGTCAGCCACTTCAACAAGGCGACCAAGGGACGGATCCTCCGCGACCTGCTGTCCGACGGTCGCGCGCCGCGGACACCCGGGCAGCTCGCCGACCATCTCGCGACACTCGGCTGGAAGGTCGAGCCGGGTCCGGTCACGCGGACCGGGCAGCAGCTCGACGTGGTCGTCGAGGCGATCTAGCGGCTACAGGAACGGCGCCTCGGTGGGGCGCGCGTTGTAGAGCCGCAGGTTGGGGTGACGCATGCCCTCCTCCGGACCACGGCCCTCGAAGTAGGAGACCACCGTCACCGAGGCGGGCGAGAGCTCCATCCGGAACAGTGCCTCGAGCGGCGCCCCGAGCGCGTCGGCGACGAGGGTCTTGATCGGCGTCACGTGGCTGACCACGAGCACGGTCCTGCCTGCGTACGCCTCCGCGATCCGGTCGCGGCCCGCCAGCACCCGCTCGGCCACCGAGCGGAACGACTCGCCCCCGCCGGGGGCCTGCTCGAGGTTGCCGAGCCACGCCGACAGCTCGTCGGGGAACTGCTCCTGGACGTCGGCGAAGGTCAGCCCGTCCCAGGTGCCGAACTCCATCTCGGCGATGCCCTCCTCGAACTCGACCTCGTGGCCGAGGATCTCGCCGAGGATCTCCGCCGACTGGTGGGTACGCCGTACCGGCGAGGCGACCAGGGCGTCGATCTGCTCGCGCATCGGCGAGAGCCACTCCGCGGTCGCCCTGATCTGGGCGCGCCCCTCGTCGGTGAGAGGCGGGTTCGAGCTGGCCAGCCCGCCGGAGAAGACCTTGCGGGTCGTGTGCTCGGTGACGCCGTGACGGACCATGATCAGCGTGGTCGGCGGCTCGCCCGGCGGATGCCAGCCGCGGCTCGGCCTAGGGGTCGCAGCCGGGGCGGTGGCCGCCCGGGGAGCGTCGAGTGCCTCGTTGACCAGCCGGTCCGCATGGGTGTTCTCCCCCCGCGGGATCCAGGTGAAGGTGGTGCCGACCGGGGTGAGCCTGTTCGCCTCGGTCGCGAGCGGACGCATCGACGGGTGCCGGACCTTCCAGTGGCCGGACATCTGCTCCACGACCAGCTTGGAGTCCATCCGTACCTCGACCGAGGCGTTCGGAGCGTGCTCCTCGGCGAGCTTCAGGCCGGCGATCAGGCCGCGGTACTCCGCCACGTTGTTGCTGGCGATGCCGATGGCCTCGGCGATCTCGGCGATCACCTCCCCGGTGGCCGCGTCCCTCAGCACCGCCCCGTACGCCGCTGGCCCCGGGTTGCCCCGCGAGCCGCCGTCGGCCTCGATGACGACCCTGTCGGTCACAGCCCCGACTCGCCGGTGCGGACGAGGATCCGGCTGCACTCCTCGCAGCGGATCACCTCGTCGCTCGGCGCGGCGGTGATCCTGGCGAGGTCCGAGGGGTTCAGGGTCAGCCGGCAGCCGGTGCACTCCTTGCGGCGGAGGGCGGCCGCACCGACGCCACCCTTCTGCTCGCGCAGCTTGGTGTAGAGCGCGAGCAGGTCGTCGGGCACCTCCACGGTCAGACCGGCACGCCGGGCCTCGACCTCGCCGAGCGACTGCTCGAGGTCGGCGGCCTTCTGGGCACGCGCCACCTCGAGGGTGACGGCCCGGGCGTCGAGCTCCTCGAGCTCCTGGGTCCTCTCGCCGAGGGCGGCCTGGGCGGACTCCAGCCGCTCCATGACCTCGATCTCGGTGTCCTCGAGGTCGGAGATCCGGCGCTGCAGCGACTCGAGCTCGCCGAGCATCCGCTGGAGCGCCTTGGGGTCGGCGATCGAGCCGGCGTCGATCATCGACTGGTCGCGCACCCGGCGCGCCTTGACCTGCTCGACGTCGGCATCGGCCCGCTTCTGCTCCGCGGTCAGGTCGTCGACCTCGATCCGCAGGTCGCGCACCGCGCCGTCGAGCTCGGTCCGACGCGTCCCGAGCTCGGCGAGCTCGACGGCCTCGGGGATCGTGCCGAGCTGGTGGTGCAGGGAGTCGAGCCGCGAGTCGAGCTCCTGCACGTCGAGCAGCTTCAACTGGGCAAACGGGTCGGCTTTCAGCGGGTGCTCCTCAGCAGGTCAGACCCGGAAGGTCCAGGGATCGGTGTTGGTCGTGCTCACGTGGACCTCAACCGTATCGCCCAGCTCCCCGAGCAGCCGGTGCCGGAGCACCGGGAGCCAGGTCCACTCCGCGGCCCAGTGGGCGACGTCGAGGAGCGCGGGGCTGCCGAGGTGCTCGCGGAGCTCAGCTGCCGGGTGGTGTCGCAGGTCGCTGGTGACGTAGGCATCGACCCCCTCGGCACGGGCGTGGTCGAGCAGGAAGTCGCCGGCACCTCCGCACAGTGCGACGGTCTCGACCCTCGCCTCCGGGTCTCCCGCCACCCGGACACCGTGGGCCGTCGCGGGAAGGGCGCCGGCGACCCGGCGCGCGAACTCCGACAGCGCCACCGGCTCCTCCAGGCGCCCTACCCGGCCCGAGCCGCGGGCCGGGTCGTCCAGCGCCGCCAGCGGGACCACGTCGTACGCCGGCTCCTCGTAGGGGTGGGCCGCGACCATGGCGGCGACCACCCTGGAACGGTTGCGCCGGTCGAGGATCGACTCGATCCGCACCTCCTCGACCGTCGCCAGCTCGCCCACGGACCCGATCGCCGGGTCGGCCCCGGCGAGCGGCCGGAACCGTCCCTCTCCGGTGCTGGTGAAGGTGCATGAGTCGTAGTCACCGATCGCGCCGGCGCCGGCCTCGGTGATGGCATCGCGCACCTTGTCCGCGTCGCCGACCGGGACGAACACGACCAGCTTGTCGCGCTCCTCCAGCGGGTCGGCCTGCAGCGGTCGCACGTCGACCAGCCCGAGGGCCAGGGCCATCGACTCACTCACTCCCCCGGCCGGCGCGTCGGCGTTGGTGTGCGCCGCGAGCAGGCCGCACCCGTGGGTGACCAGCGTGTGCACGACCCGTCCCTTCGGCGTCGTCGCCGCCACGCTGCTCGTCCCGCGCAGGAACAGCGGGTGGTGCACGATCACCAGGTCCGCCTCGAGATCGACCGCCTCGTCCGCCACGACCTGCACCGGGTCGACGGCCAGCAGGATCCGGCGTACCTCGGCCTCGGGATCGCCGCAGACCAGCCCGACCGCGTCCCACTCCGCGGCGCGCTGCGGCGGGTACCAGCCGTCCATCAGGGCAACGACGTCGGCCAGGCGCATGCGCCGCACAGTATCTAGGTTTCGGCAGGCTCGACCACCGGTGGTCGAGGCTCGCGCAACCGCGCGCTCCGGTCGTCGAGCTCGCGCCAGCGCGTCTGGACTGCCGGGACCATCGTCGTGACGAAGTACGCGCCACCGACCGCGAGCAGCGCCGGGGCGATGCCGACACCGGCGACCAGCACACCACCCAGGAGGCCGCCGAACGGGATCAGCGACCAGCTCATCGCGATGTTCATCGAGGTGACCCGGCCCATGAGCGCTTCCGGGATCCGCTCGAAGAGGACCGCACCGAGCAGCGGGTTGAGGAAGCCCGCGGCGAACCCGCCGGCCACGGCGACGGCAAGGATGACGACCCAGGGCGCGTCCAGGGCCAGGACGACGAACCGGGGCACTCCGGCGACGAGGAAGGCCACCACGTAGACCAGGTAGCGCGGCAGCCGCGGTCCGAGCACCGCCGCGATCACGGAGCCGGCGATCGCGGCGCCGCCGAAGGTCGCCCCGAGGAGCCCGACCGCCTGCACGCCGTGCCCGCCCTGCTCGGCCCACACCGGCACCAGCACCGACGACCACGCGGCGTCCAGCAGGTTCGTGACGGCGACCATCACCCCGATGCCCATCAGGATGGGGTCGCGCCGCATGAACTCCCACCCGGAGCGCAGCTCGGCAAGGTACGACGTCCCGGCGCGGCCCGGGTCCACCGCGGTCCTGGTGACCGCCCGGGTCGTCAGCACCAGGACGAGACCGGACACCAGGAAGGACGCTGCGTCCACGGCGAGCGCGTTCGCCGCGCCGACCACGGCCACCACCCCTCCGGCGATCGCCGCGCCGGCCATGCTGGCGCCGCGCTCGACGGCTCCGGTGAGGCCGGTCGCCCGCTCGGTGGGGATGCCGACCTGGTCGACGAGCACCGGGAGCATCGCGTGCCTGGCTGCGTCGCCCGGCCCGCGCAGCGAGCCCGCCATGACGACCAGCACGAGCAGCAAGGGGTAGGACAGCGCGTCGAGAGCGTGCGCGACCGGGACGGCGCCCACGACCAGCACGCTCGTCAGGTCGCAGGTGATCGCGACCCGGCGCGCTCCGAGCCGGTCCATGAGCGGGCCGCAGAGGGCCTGCAGCACGACCAGAGGGGCCAGCTCGGCGAAGGCGACCACGCCGGTCCGGGTCGCGGACCCCGTCGTGGTCAGCACGAACCACGGGATCGCGATCATGGAGACACGGGTGCCCGTCACCGAGATCGCCTGGGCGGTCAGGTAGCCGGTGAAGGGGAGGCGCAGGCTCATGCGCGCGGGTCGGGCTCCACGGCGCCCGGCCGGACGAAGGCGTTGAAGTTGAGCACGAAAGGAGCGGCGTCCGGGGCGTCGTCGTCCTCGCCGTACTCGTCGACGAGCTGGTGCACGGCCTCGGCCAGCGCCTCGGCGCGCTCGGGCGTCAGCCGCAGCGTCCAGTCGCTCAGGTCGCCCACGCCACGCCAGCGCTCTGGGAGGAGCTGGCGCTCCTCGAGGGACCGCAGCATCCGCTCGTGGTAGAGCATCGCCACGGCCTGCAGGTAGGCGTCGTGGGTGTCGTGCTCCTCCGGAGTCGCCGCCGCCAGATCGGTGCGGGTGGTCGTGTGCGCCGCTCGCCACCACCGGTCACGGCCGTTGCCGCGCTCCTCGTCCTCGACGACGAAGCCGTGCTTCTCGAGCTGGCGCAGGTGGTAGGAGGTGGCGCCGCTGTTCAGCCCGAGCCGGGCGGCCAGCGTGGTGGCGGTGGCGGGACCCTCGGCCCGCAACAGGCCCAGCATCCGCAGCCGCCCGGGATGGCTGAGCGCCCTGAGCCCGTCCGGGCCCGGCGTGACGAAGGTGCGTTCCATCGCACCACGCTAGATTGCAAAGAGTCCTTTGCAAAGAGTTCTTTGCGAATTCGTGGGTCGTCAGTTCACCTGGCGGGCGCGGCCCTCCCAGTACGGCGCCCGCAGCTTGAACTTCTGCAGCTTGCCGGTCGCCGTGCGCGCGAGCACCTCGCGGAACTCCACCGACGTCGGCGCCTTGTAGCCGGCCACCTTGGACTTGCAGTAGGCGATCAGGTCGGCCTCGGTGAGCTCGGAGCCCTCGGCCCTGACGACCAGTGCCTTGATCGTCTCCCCCCACTTCTCGTCCGGTACGCCGATCACGGCGACCTCCGCGACGTCGGGGTGGGAGAAGATCACGTCCTCGACCTCGATGGACGAGACGTTCTCGCCGCCGGTGATGATCACGTCCTTCTTCCGGTCCTGGATGGTCAGGTAGCCGTCGTCGCCGATCACGCCGCCGTCGCCGGTGTGGAACCAGCCGTCGCCCAGCGCCGCCTCGGTCTCCTCCGGCTGCTCCCAGTAGCCCTCCAGCACGACGTTCGACCTGGCCAGCACCTCGCCGTCCCGGGACACCTTCAGCGTCACCCCGATCGCCGGGGTGCCCGCGCGGACCAGCTTCGCCGCCCGCTCCTCGGGCTCGAGGTCGTCCCACTCGGCGCGGGTGCGGTTCACGGTCAGCAACGGCGAGGTCTCGGTGAGCCCGTAGATCTGGATGAACTCCCAGCCGAGCTCCTCCTGCACGCGCACGATCGTCTTGGTCGGAGGCGGCGCGCCCGCAACGATGATCCGCACGCGATCGCGTCCGGGGATCTCGCCGTCCCAGTCGGCCGCGGCGTCGAGCACCGCGTTGACGACCGCGGGCGCGGCGCACATCACCGTCACGCCGTACGTCTCCACGCGACGCAGGATCTCGGCTCCGTCGACCTTCCGCAGGACGATCTGCTTCCCACCCATCCCGGCGACACCGAAGTGAAAACCCCAGCCGTTGGCGTGGAACATCGGCAGGGTGTGCAGGTAGACGTCGCGGTCGGAGACGCCCGCGTGGAGCGCGAAGGTGATCGCGTTGGTCCAGATGTTGCGGTGGGTGATCTGCACCCCCTTGGGCCGGGCAGTCGTGCCGGAGGTGTAGTTGATCGTGGCGGTTGCGTTCTCGTCGTGCTCCCACGCCCGAGGCTCCACGCCGTCGGTGAACAGGTCGTCGTCGTCACCGAGCAGGAACTTGTGCTCGCACTCCACCGACGCCAGCTGGTCCTCGAGCTCGGGGTCGACGTAGAGCACCCGGGCGCCGCTGTGCTTGACGATGTAGCCGACCTCCTCCGCGGAGAGCCGGAAGTTCACCGGGACCAGGACCCGGCCGTAGCCGCAGACGCCGAAGAACGCCGCGAGCAGCCGGGCGCTGTTGTGGGACACGAACGCGACCCGGTCGCCGACCTCGATGCCGAGCTGGTCGAGCCGGGCGGCCATCGCGGACGCCCGGGCCCCGAGCTCGCCGTACGTCAGCTCACCGAGTGGCGACGCCGGCTGGTCGGGCTCGTCCACGACGCCGACCCGGTCGCGGTAGACCGCCAGGGCACGGTCCAGGAAGTCGCTGGCACTGAAGGGAACGATCACGGTGTCCTCCGTCACACGGGTGTGCTGCCAAATCTAGGCCCGTCGCGGCCGGACGCACACCGGGGGCACACGCGTGCGGTTGTGGGCGCCCGCGACGGGTACCTGCGCTCATGCCACGCACGCGCCGGGTCTCGCCCAACGATGCGGGGTGGACCCGGCGCAGGGTGGGCCGGGGCTTCGCCTACCTCGACGAGAACGGCAACCGGCTGCCCGACGACGACGTCGCCCGGGTCAAGGCGCTCGCCATCCCGCCGGCCTGGTCCGAGGTCTGGATCTGCCGCGTGCCCAACGGCCACCTCCAGGCGGTCGGCATCGACGCCGCCGGACGCCGGCAGTACCTCTACCACCCGGACTGGCGGGCCCGGCGCGACGAGCTCAAGTTCGAGCGGGTGACCCGCGCCTCGAAGCGGTTGCCGGCCATGCGCGTCGCCGTCCTCCAGGACCTCGCGGACGAGGAGATGACCCGCGACAAGGCCTGCGCGGCCGCGGTGCGGCTGCTCGACCTCGGCTGCTTCAGGATCGGCAACGACGCCTACGCCAACGGCGAGTCCTTCGGGCTCACCACTCTCGAGCGCCGGCACGTGCGCCGGATCGGGGACACGCTGGTCTTCGACTTCACCGGCAAGTCCGGGATCGAGCACCACATCGAGGTCGACGACGAACCGAGCCGGCAGGCGATCGACACGATGCGGCGGCGTCGCGACGGCTCCGAGCGGCTGCTGGCGTACCGGGAGGGCGGCCGCTGGGTCGAGCTCGACGCCCCGACCGTCAACCTCTACCTGCGTGACCGCACCGGCGAGGACCTGACCGCGAAGGACTTCCGCACCTGGCACGCGACGGTGCTCGCCGCGGCCGCGCTGGCGGAGAGCGACGAGCGCGGTGACACCCGGGCCTCACGCCAGCGCGCGATCAAGGCGGCTGTGGCCGAGGTCGCGGAGTTCCTCGGCAACACGGCGACGATCGCCAGGTCGTCGTACATCGACCCGCGGGTGATCGACCTCTACGAGGACGGCGTCACGATCTCGACCGCGTCGCACCGACGCTACCGGGACTCCGACGCGCGTCAGGCAGCGCTGGAGCGGGCCGTCCGTCGGATGCTCAGCGAAGCGTGACCGAGGTCCGCGACATCAGCCGACGCGGCGAACGACCGGGACGCCCCACAGCGAACTCGTGGTGCCGCGGCTGCCGCGCAGCACGATCCGGTAGCGGCCCGGACGCAGGGCAGAGGTGACCAGGCGGGTCGGCCTCCTCGCGTAGGTCCACGTGCGGGACCGTCCCGTCCGCAGGCTCGTGACCCGCACCCGCACCTCGTGGACGCGGTAGAGCTTCCTCGACCGGGCCCACTCGATCGACAGGCGGTGGCCGCTGCGGTGGACCACGGGCTCGAGCGGCGGCGTCCACGGCACGAAGGCGCGGGCGACCTCGGGGACCCCGGGGAGCACCCCGAGGCCCGCCAGGGCTTCGGCCATCTTCTGGGCGATCACGGTCTCCCCGGTCGGGTTGGGGTGGACCAGGTCACGGGTGTCGCGCGACGGGGACCAGTCCGGCGAGTCCAGGTCGGCGACGACGACCGGCGACTGGTCGGTGGTGAGCTCCGCCGCGAGCACGTGCAGGCCGGCATTGGCCTCCGCGCGCGTGCGGGCCTTCGGCGTCGCGACCTCTCCGAGGACGACCTTCAGGTTGGGCTGGGCCGCGCGCGCGTTCGCGACGTACGCGCGCCAGGAGTCGAGCAGCGCGGCCGGGCTCGCGCCCGCGCCGACGAGGTCGTTCGTGCCGTACTCGGCGACGAGCACGTCCGGCAGGTACGCCGCGACGTCCGGCCCGATCGAGGCGACGCTGCCCGCCAGGGTGGAGCCGCCGAGCGCGTCGTGGTCGCTGTCCCACCCGGTCGTCAGGTACAGGTCGTGGCCGCCGTAGGGATAGCGTCTCGGGCCGACGAAGTCGACCGGCACCTGCTGCCTGCCGAACTCCTGGAACAGGCGGTAGCGCCAGGTGAAGTCACCGTCGAAGCCCTGGGTGATCGAGTCGCCGGCGAGCATGACTCGCACGGGCGAGGTTGACACCGAGCCGGGGTCGTCGCCGGACGCCGGACCCGGTGCGGTGACCAGGGTGGTCGCCGCCACCGCGACGGTGACGGCGGCGGCCGAGAAGGTCCTGCGCATGTTCGGGTCCCCCGGGGTGCTGTGACGGAATGCCGGGACACCTCATCACGAAACCCGACCTGGTTTCGGCGGAATGTCCGAAAGCGAGCCCCGGGGGCGGTCCTCACAGGGCGGCGAGGCGGGCCTCCAGCCAGCGCCGGGTCGCGCCGTCGGTGGTCAGCGAGATCGCCTTGCCGTACGCCGTGACGGCGGCCGCCTTCTCCCCGACCGCCGCGAGCAGCGCGGCCCGGGTCGCCCAACCCGGCTGGAACCGCTGGAGCGCGGGGTCGTCGATCTCGTCGAGGAGTGCGAGCCCGCGCGCCGGTCCGTCGACGCGGCCGGTCACCGCGGCGAGGGCCACACGCGCACCGAGCGTCGGGGCCACTGCGACCAGCGCCTCGTGGAGCGTGCGAAGGGCGGGCCAGTCCACCGGCCCCCCGTTGACGCGGGCGGCGTGCACCGACTCGATCGCGGCCTCCAGCTCGAAGCGTCCGATCGGCCGTTCCGGCGCCCGGGAGGCCGCCGCCCGCCGCAGGAAGCCGTCGCCCTCCGCCAGCATCCCGGCGTCCCACAGCCGGGTATCCTGCTCGTCCAGAGGCACGAAGGCGCCCTCGGCCCGGGCCGCGGTCCGCGCCAGGGAGAGGGTGATCAACGCCGCCAGTCCCCACGCCTCCGGCTCGTCGACGAGCAGGCGGGCCAGCGTCACGGCAAGGTACTGCGCCTCGCCGGCCATCGACTCCCGCACGGTCGGGCCCGACGAGCCACGCCAGTCGATCGCGAAGCAGCCGTAGACGGCCTCGAGCACCGCGCCGAGCCGGTCCGGCATCAGCGACCGGTCCGGCACGGTGAACGGGATCCCGGCGTCGCGGATGCGCCTCTTGGCCCGGACCAGGCGCTGGGACATCGCCGAACCAGGCACGGCGAGCGCCTCGCCGACCTGGCTGGCCTCGAAGCCGAGGACGACCTGCAGCATCAGCGGGGTGCGCACGCCCTTGTCGATCGCCGGGTGGGCGCAGGCGAAGAGCAGCTCGAGGCGCTTGTCGGGGATGGCGTCGGGGTCGACCTCCTCGAGCGGGCTCGTCGCGGTGTGCGAGCCGGCCGCGGGCCCTGCGGGCAACGCCTCGGACAGCCGCCGGGCCGCCGAGCCGAGCACGTCGCTCTGGCGGTTCCTGGCCACGGTGAGCAGCCACCCCTCGGGGCTCCTCGGCACTCCGGCCTCGGGCCAGGTGCGCAACGCTCGCTCGAACGCGTCGGCGAGGGCGTCCTCCGCCAGCGCGATGTCACGGGTGCCGGCCGCGAGGACCGCCACCAGGCGGCCGTAGGAGGTGCGGGCCGCGCGCTCGGCGACCGCCCGGACCTCGTCGCCGAGAGGTGGGTCCACGGTGCGGTCAGCCCTCGACCCACTGGCCGTCGACGACATGGGTCGCGGTCGGACGGACCTCGACCGTTCCCCACTGCACGGACGGCGCCCTCTCGGCCCAGGCGAGGGCGGCGTCGAGGTCGGGCACGTCGATCACGAAGGTGCCGCCCAGCTGCTCCTTCGTGGCGGCGTACGGACCGTCCTGGATCGACAGCTCGCCGCTCACGGCCGAGACCGTCGTGGTCGCGGTCGAGGGTTGGAGCACCTCGCCGGCGAGGAGCACGCCCGCGTCGTGCAGCGCGGCCGCATAGGCGCGGAACGCCTGCTGTCCGGCCTCGAGCCCTTCCGGACCCAGCTCTTCGGGGGACATCTCGGGGTAGTGCAGAAGCAGTGTGTAGCGCATCGGTTCCTCCTCAGGTTCCGCAGTGTTCCAGGGCCCGGCGTCATGCTCAGGCGAGGCGCTCCTGGAGGTGCACGGTGACGTCGTCACCGACGTCCTTGTCGATCCGGCCGAGCAGCGCCCTGGTCACCGGCAGCTTGTGGGTGCCGTCGCCGAGCGCCATGAACGAGGTGCGGATCGGCTCGCCGTCGACGGTGCCGCGCACCTTGACCCGGCCGCGGGTGCCGAAGAAGTCGGCGGACCCGGGCAGCTGGACATAGGTCCACCCACCCGGCTCGAGGCTCTTCACCACGGTCGCGGTGAAGGTGTGGTCCAGGCCTGCCGGCCACGGGCCTGCGGTGGCGTCCATCAGGTCTCCTCTCGTGCGTGGTTGCACTGAGGGAACGAATCAACCAGGTGCCGATCGACAGCACCCCGCGACGAACAGGACGGCTGCGTGGGCGCAGAGGGGATCGAACCCCCGACATCTTCCTTGTAAGGGAAGCGCTCTACCGCTGAGCTATACGCCCCGGACTGTCGTGCGGCGCACAGACTAGGCGGCCAGGCACACATGGGGCAAAAAAGCCGCGACCGCCGGTGTCTCGGGTCACCAGCGGTCGCAACACCGAAATAGTGACAGGCGATCCGCCCCGAGTCACGCGTTTGTGACCAAGTCCCGCGAAAATGGCCCGAAAGGGCTATCCGGCCTGCTTCAGCCGGGCCGCCTGGAGGTCCAGGTCACGCGCCTCGCCACGCTCGCTGTGCAGGGCCCAGCTGATCCGGCCGCCGCGATCGACGACGTACGACGTCCGCAGGGCGCAGCCCTCGTCCTCGTCGAACACCCCGTACGCCGAGGCCACCGCGCCGTGCGGCCAGAAGTCGGAGAGCAGCGGGAAGAAGATCGCGTCGCGGTCGGCGAAGGCCCGCTGGGTGAACAGCGAGTCGCACGAGATCCCCAGGAGCGTCGTGGTGTCGGTCTCGAAGTCGCCGAGCCGGTCGCGGAAGCCGATCAGCTCCCCGGTGCACACCCCGGTGAAGGCGTACGGGTAGAAGGCCAGCAGCACCGCCTTCTGCCCGGCGTACGAGGAGAGCGTGATGTCCTGCCCGTGCTGGTCCCGCAGCGTGAAGTCGGGCGCGCGCTCGCCGATCTGGAGTGGCACCTCAGGCCCCGTCCAGGTCGCGCTTGAGGATCTTGCCGGTGGCGTTGCGCGGGAGCTCGTCGAGGAACACGAAGTCGCGCGGCACCTTGTAACGGGCGAGGTTCGCCTTCACGTGCTCCCGGAGCTCCTCCTCGGTGACCGCGCTGCCCTCCGCGCGCACCACGAACGCGCGCAGCCGCTTGCCGAACTCGCCGTCCTCGACCCCGATCGCAGCCACCTCCGCCACACCTTCGTGGCGGGCGAGGCTGTCCTCGACCTCCTTGGGGAAGACGTTCTCGCCTCCGGAGACGATCATCTCGTCGTCGCGTCCCTCGACGAACAGGCGGCCGTCCTCGTCGAAGCGGCCCACGTCACCCGAGCTCATCAGGCCGTCGATCCGTTCCTTGTGCCCGCCTCCGGTGTAGCCCTCGAAGAGCATCGAGTTGCCGACGAAGATCCGGCCCGTCTGCCCCGGCGCGACCTCGCTGGCCTCGTCGTCGTAGATCCGGACGATCGTGTTGACCGGCGGCTTGCCGGCGGTGCCGGGCGCCGCCCGCATGTCCCTGGGCTGCGCGACGCTGGCCCACGCCACCTCGGTCGAGCCGTAGATGTTGTAGAGCGTGTCGCCGAACTGGTCCATCCACTCGATCGAGAGGTTGCCCGGCATCGCCGACCCGGATGCGGCGACCACCTTGACCCTCGACAGGTCGTAGGAGTCCAGGGTCTCCTTCGGCAGCCGCAGGATCCGCTGCAGCATCACCGGGATCACCACGAACGAGTCGCACTCCTGCTCGGTGAGCACCTTGAGCGCTCCCTCCGGGTCGAACCGGCGGGTCAGCACGACGGTCGACCCCAGCAGCATCGACAGGCTGAGGTGGGCGAACCCCCAGGTGTGGAACAGGGGCGCCGCGACGTGGGAGCGCCAGCCGCTGCGCAGCGGGATCCGCTCGAGCAGGGCGACGGCCGCCTCGAAGTTGCCGCCGCCGCGAGGGGCGCCCTTCGGCGTACCGGTGGTGCCCGAGGTGAGGATCACCATCTTGCCCTCGCGGGAGGGTGCCGTCCGGCGTGCACGCGAACCTGTCGCGATCAGGTCCTCGAGGGTCTCGCGCGCGTCGGACTCGGCGTCGGTCCAGGCGAGCAGCCGCGGCACGGTCACGTTCGCCCGGTCGACGAGGTCGTCGAACTCCTCGTCGTGGATGACGAGCTTGGCGCCCTCGCGCTCGCACACCTCACCCAGCTGCGGCGCGGCGAACGCGGTGTTCAGCAGCAGCACGTGGGCGCCGAGCTTCGCGATCGCCAGGGTGGCGTCGACGAACCCGCGATGGTTGCGCACGAGCAGGGCGACGCCGTCGCCCTCCTGCACGCCGCGGCGGGCGAGCTGGTCAGCGAGCGCGTTGCTGCGCTCGTCGATCTCGCGGAAGGTCAGCTCCCCGAGCTCGTCGACCAGCCCGGTGCGCTCGGGGAAGCGGATCGCCACCGCACTGAAGCCGCCGGCGACACCCATCCCCCATTCACGCAGCGTCCTGACCAGGCCGAGGAGGGTGACTGGCCCGAACGGCCGGATCACGCCGGCCTGGGTGAGCACACGTGCCGCGATCGCCTTGTTCCTGGCCTCTGCGGCGACCTTCTCCGCGAGCGTGCCGGTCATCCGTGGTGCCTCCTTGGGGCAAGTTGTGCACACGGTACTGCGTGGCTCACCCGCGCGAATTCCGTCTCGCCGCTGATCTGGGGGGGCTCAGCGGGACTTCGGAGCGACCAGCTTCGTGGCGGTCCAGTCGGCGCTGATCGGGATCGTCGTGGTGTTCGACAGACCCGCGATCGGGGCTGCCTCGGCCACGTCGGAGGCGGGCACCGCGTTGGCCCGCCCGATCTTCGGTGAGACGAGCCAGATGGCGCCACCGCCGACCAGGTCGGTCAGCGTGTCGACCAGCGCGTCGACCAGGTCGCCGTCACCGTCGCGCCACCAGAGCACGACCGCGTCGACCACGTCGCCGTAGTCGCCGTCGACCAGGTCGGCATCGATGGCGTCCTCGATCGCCACCCGCACCGCGTCGTCGACGTCCTCGTCCCAGCCGAGCTCCTGCACGACCATGCCGGGTTTGAGTCCCAGCCGTTCCCCCACCATCTGGTCGGCGCCCCCTGTGGACGGGCTCACGTCGCTGCCTCGATTCTGTGTGCGTCGGGTTGCCTCCCACGCGGAGGCGATGCCCAAGTTCAGCGGACTGGGGTGTCGCAACGCAAGCCCGGTCGGGCCGCACGCCTGTCCGCACACCCTCCGGTGCACCTTTCAGTGCACGTTTCGGGGTCCCCTCCGGCCGGCCGTTCCCGGCGCTCGTTCGCGTACTCATGGGTAGATTTCCCGGCTGGTTGGAACGTGCCAAGATGCAAGGGTGTCCGAACAAGCCAAGACCGAGCCCGAGGTACGCCACATCCCCGCGACGCCTCCGGTGATCCACGAAGGGCTGCCCACCCAGCTGCCCGACATCGACCCCGACGAGACCACCGACTGGCTCGACTCGTTCGACGCCCTCGTCGACGACCGAGGCCGCCAACGCGCCCGGTACATCATGCTTCGGCTGCTGGAGCGGGCCCGCCAGAAGCAGGTCGGCGTCCCGGCGCTGCGCAGCACGGACTACATCAACACGATCCCGCCCGAGCGCGAGCCGTGGTTTCCCGGCGACGAGGACATCGAGCGCCGGATCCGCGCCTTCATCCGCTGGAACGCCGCGGTCATGGTCAGCGACGCCAACCGCAAGGGCCTCGAGGTCGGCGGCCACATCGCGACGTACCAGTCGAGCGCCAGCCTCTACGAGGTCGGCTTCAACCACTTCTTCCGCGGCAAGGACCACCCCGGCGGCGGCGACCAGATCTACATCCAGGGCCACGGCTCACCGGGCATCTACGCGCGTGCCTTCCTCGAGGGCCGCCTCACCGAGCAGCAGCTGCTGAACTTCCGCCAGGAGGTGCAGCACGGTGTCGGCAAGGGCCTCTCTTCCTACCCGCACCCGCGGTTGATGCCCGAGTTCTGGGAGTTCCCGACGGTCTCGATGGGCCTCACGGCCATCAACTCGATCTACCAGGCGCGCTTCAACCGCTATTTGCACAACCGCAAGATCAAGGACACGAGCGAGCAGCGCGTGTGGGCCTTTCTCGGCGACGGGGAGATGGCCGAACCGGAGTCACTCGGTGCCATCCGGGTCGCGGCCCGCGAGGAGCTCGACAACCTCACCTGGGTGATCAACTGCAACCTGCAGCAGCTCGACGGGCCCGTCACCGGCAACGGCAAGATCATCCAGGAGCTGGAGGCCAACTTCCGTGGCGCCGGCTGGAACGTCATCAAGGTGATCTGGGGTCGTGAGTGGGACGACCTGCTCGCCCGTGACGTCGACGGCGTCCTGGTGAACCAGATGAACACCATGCCCGACGGGGCCTTCCAGACGTTCTCCGTCGAGGACGGCGCCTACAACCGCGAGTACTTCTTCGGCCCCGACCCGCGGCTGCGCAAGATGGTCGAGCACATGTCCGACCGGCAGATCGAGAAGCTGCCGCGCGGCGGCCACGACTACCGCAAGGTGTACGCCGCCTTCGACTCAGCGACCCACCACGTCGGCCAGCCGACGGTGATCCTGGCGCACACCATCAAGGGCTGGACGATCGACGCCCTCGAGGGCAAGAACGCCACGCACCAGATGAAGAAGCTGAACAAGGAGGACCTCAAGCGCTTCCGCGACCGGCTCTACCTGCCGATCAGCGACAAGGAGATCGAGGACCGCTACGACGCCGACCACACGGCGCCGTTCTTCCACCCGGGCGTGGACTCCCCCGAGATCGAGTACATGCTCGAGCGTCGTCGCCAGCTCGGCGGCTCGCTGCCGAAGCGGGTCGTGCGCGCGAAGCCGCTCAAGGTTCCCGGCGACGCGGTCTACGCCGACCTCAAGCAGGGCTCGGGCAACAACAAGATCGCCACCACGATGGCCCTCGTCCGGCTGCTCAAGGACTGGATGAAGGACCCGGAGATCGGCAAGCGGATCGTGCCGATCGCCCCCGACGAGTACCGCACGTTCGGCATGGACGCGATGTTCCCGACCGCGAAGGTCTACAACCCGGGCGGGCAGCAGTACGAGTCCGTGGACCGCAAGCTGCTGCTGAAGTGGCGGGAGTCCGCCGAGGGACAGATGCTGCACGAGAGCATCTCTGAGGCCGGCGCGATGGCGTCCGCGACTGCCGCCGGCTCGGCGTACGCGACGCACGGCGAGGCGATGATCCCGTTCTACATCTTCTACTCGATGTTCGGGTTCCAGCGCACCGGCGACTCGATCTGGGCGATGGCCGACCAGCTGGCCCGCGGCTTCCTGATCGGGGCGACCGCCGGCCGCACCACGCTGACCGGCGAGGGCCTGCAGCACGCCGACGGGCACTCGCCGCTGCTCGCGGCCACCAACCCGGCGGTCGTCCACTACGACCCGGCGCACGCCCACGAGGTCGCGCACATCATGCAGGACGGCCTGCGGCGGATGTACACCGTCACGCCCGAGCACCCGATGGGCGAGGACGTCATCTTCTACCTCACCGTCTACAACGAGCCGGTCACCCAGCCCGCCGAGCCCGCGGACCTCGACGTCCAGGGACTGCTCAAGGGCGTCTACCGATTCGGCCAGGGCCCTGACCTCGGTGCCGACGCTCCCAGGGTCCAGCTGCTCGCCTCCGGCATCGGCTTCCCGTGGATCAAGGAGGCTCAGCAGCTGCTGGCCGAGGACTGGGGCGTGAGCGCCGACCTGTGGTCGGTGACGTCGTGGAACGAGCTGGCCCGCGACGCCGTCGACGCCGAGCGCTGGTCGCTGCTGCATCCCGAGGAGCAGGCACGCGTGCCGTTCGTGACCAGCCAGCTCGGCGGCGCGCCCGGACCGTTCGTGGCGGTCTCGGACTTCATGCGTGCCGTGCCGCTGCAGATCGCCCGCTGGGTGCCCGGCGACTTCCACGCCCTCGGCACCGACGGGTTCGGCTTCGCCGACACGCGGCCCGCGGCTCGCAGGTTCTTCAACGTCGACGCGCAGTCGGTGGTCGTGCAGGCGCTGCAGGCACTGGCGGCGCAGGGATCGGTCAAGAGCGAGACGGTCACCGAGGCGTTCCGCAAGTACCGGATCGACGACCCGACCGCGGTCTCCGGCATCGCACAGGAGGGCGGCGACGCGTGAGGCTGCCGGGCCGTGGGCTCGGGATCAGCACTCCCGAGGCTGCGGAGCCTGGCTGAAGTCACCCGCGTAGTACCCGCGGTGGCGCCGGATCGGGTCGGTGTACACACCGGACTCGACCTCGATGTCGATCGTTGCGGCCATCGTGCTCACCTCCCTGGTCCTCTCGCTGTCCTGTCCGTGCAGACCGCGCTCCGGCCCCGGAATCATCGCCTCTCTCACCAGGACGACGATCGGGGCCCGCCAGATACGACATCGCTGCCAGAAGTTGCCCACTCCGGGGCTGCCACGATGCGGCGCGGCGGGGTTAGCATCCGGTCATGACGGGGCAGTTGAGCTCGCTCCTCGGACGGCCGGTTTACGCCGTACGGGTGCTGCGGCTGCCTGCCCCGCACGCACCGTTCGTGCTGGTCGGCCGCAGTCGCCGCTGCGACGTCGTCCTCGAGGACCCGACCGTGTCTCGGGAGCACGCCGGCCTGGTGCTCTTCGCCGGTCACTGGTTCGTCTGCGACCGGGACTCGACCAACGGCACCCGGGTCAACGGCCGCCGGATCTGGGGCACGTCGTCGGTGCAGCCGGGCGACCTGGTCGCGTTCGGAGACACGGCCCTCCGACTCGCAGCCCCGGACGGCAGCTAGCGCAGGGGCGGCTCAGGCGCCGGCGCGCTTGCGGCGCAGCGGGGTGACCTCGGCGAGCTCCATCCGCTCGCTCAGCGGCACGGCGGGGCCGTTGCGCAGAAGCTGGCGCCAGCGGCCGCGGTGGTAGCTGGCGGGCTGGGTCGAGCGCACGAAGTCGTTGAGGATCTTCACGAACCGCTCGGGATGGTCCTTGTGCGGGAAGTGGCCGGAGTTGCCGAGCACCTCGACCATCGCTCCGGGTGCGACCGCGGCGGCGGTGCGCGCGTGCTTGACCGGGATCACCCGGTCCTCGCTGCCCCAGATGATCAGCATCGGCATCGCCTGCGTCAGGTAGGCGCGGTCGACCATCGTGACCAGCTGGCCGCGGGTGTCGACCACCGCGCGCACGACGTGCGAGATCGCCTTGCGCGCCGCCGGGTCCTTGAACGAGTCGTAGATCTCCGCGACCTCGTCGAGGTCGTGGGTGAGGGTCATGCCGGTGCGCGACAGGGCCCGCATCCCGGCGATCGCGGCGTGGCGCAGGCCGGGCAGCGTGAGCATGCCCATCACCGGGTTGAAGCCGGGGAGGGAGACCGCCCGGATCATCCGGGTGACCTCGGGGCCGAGGCCGCCCGGCGCGACCAGCACCATCCGCTCGGTGCGCTCGGGGAACTGGTAGCCGAACTGCATCGCGACGCCGCCGCCCAGGCTGTGGCCGACGACGGTGACCTTGTCGATGTTGAGCACGGTCAGCAGGTCGCGCATGCCGTTCGCGTAGCCGCCGACGGAGTAGTCGGCGCGCGGCTTGTCGCTGGCCCCGTGGCCGAGGAGGTCGGGTGCGATGACGGTGTACTTCTTCGCGAGCTGCTCGATCACCGGGAGCCAGGTGGTGTGGTCGCAGCCGAGCCCGTGCAGGAGCAGGAGCGCAGGGCCCGACCCCATCTTCACGTAGGCACGCCGGTGCCCGTGGATGGTGACCTTCTGGACCTCGATCGACCCGGCCAAGGCGACTCCTGTAGTCGTGTCCGGTGGATCCGGAGTAGCGGCAGTCAATCAGACGAACCCCTGGAATTCGCCTGTCTGCAAGGGATTGCTCCGAGTCTGTGAACAAGTACCACGATCCTGTGACGGATGGGACCGGTGGGACGGCTCCGGTGCCATGCTGGCGTCGTGGACAAGTTCCGGGCGGTCACCTTCGTGCAGAAGCGGTTGTTCAACCCCGTGGTCCGGCCGTTGCTCGAGCACGCCAGGGTGCCCGGCTATGCCCTCCTCGAGACGACCGGCCGCACGTCGGGGATCCCGCGACGCAACCCGGTCGGTGACGGCCTGGTCGGCTCGACGTTCTGGATCGTGTCCGAGCACGGACGCCGCGCGTCGTACGTCCGCAACATCGAGGCCGACCCGCATGTCCGGGTGCGGGTCCGGGGCCGCTGGCGCAGCGGCACCGCGCACCTGCTCCCCGACGACGACCCGCGCGAGCGCCAGCGACTGCTCGGTCAGAGGTTCGCGGCACGCCTCAACGCAGTCTCGGTGCGGGCGATGGGCACCGACCTGCTCACCGTGCGGATCGACCTCGACGGCTGATCGGCGCAGACGGTGAGCAGCAGCTCGCCCAGCTCGATCATCCCGGCGTGCCTCGAGCTCGCCGTCACGTCGCAGGAGTCGACCGCGGAGCGCAGGAGATCCACCAGGAGACCCAGCTCGAGCTGTCCGGACCCACGTGCGACCTTGACGAACTCGTCGCGCAGGATGGCGACGTACAGCGCCTGGCTGTCCCGGCCGGGCTCGACGCCGAGCTCGTCCACCATCCGCCGACGGAACGCGACGTAGGCCAGCACGGCCTCGGACCGCTCGCCGGCGTGCCACAGGGCGCGCATCAGCGCCTGTCGGGCGGCTTCCGAGTAGGTACTGTGGGCGACGGCCGCCCGCGCCAGCTGGACCGCGACGCGATACTCGCCGGCCGCATCAGCGACCGGCACGGAGCGCAGGCACGCAGCCGACACCTTGTCGTCGAGGTCCGCGCGCGCCACGTCGGCCCACGCCGCATACGGGTCGCTGTCCAGCAGGACCTCGTCGGACAGGCCCACCACGGTGGCGATGTCCGCGGCGGAACCCCGCGAAAGCACGCCGTGCACGATGGCGAGGTCCACGTTCACCTGGGCGTCGTCGAGGACGTAGCCCTTGTTGAGCGTCGCCAGCGGGCCGTGCCGGCCACCCGCCAGGCCCAGCCGGCGCCGCAGTCCGCACACGTAGCTCTCCAGGGTGGCGACGTACGACGCCGGCGGGTGCCCTTCCCACAGGCGCTCGGCGATCAGGTCCTTCGGCAGCGGCGTCCCTGGCGCGAGCGCCAGCATCTCGAGGATCTGGCGGGGCTTTGCCCCGCCCAGGTCCTCCCCCGTGAGCTTCCTGCCCTCGACCCACACCATGGTGGGTCCGAACAACGCAATGTCGATCATGTGCTCCCCCGTTCAACGAACAACACCGTGCCCGTCGCTGCTCCCAGCCGACAGACCCTCTATTGGGGACTTGCCATCCCCCCATGCTGAGTAGCCCGATCGTCAGTCCCACAGGCGCAGACGGACCATGCCGACCACCCTCCTCGAGCTGACGCTTCCGTAGTCCCGGGAGTCGATCGAGTCGGCGCGGTTGTCACCGAGGACGAACACGGCGTCCGCCGGCACCACCACCGGCCCGAAGTAGGTGCCGTCGACCCGCGCGTGCTCGACGTAGGGCTCGACCACCGGTTCGCCGTTGACCACCAGGACGCCGTCCATGACCGCGAGGACATCGCCTCCTGTGCCGGCGACCCGCTTGACGACCAGGGCCCCCGAGACGGGTGCCCGCAGGACCACCACGTCGCCACGGTGCACGGTCACCCGTCCTGAGATCGCCTTCGTGACCAGGACCTCCGTCCCGGTGCGGTACGTCGGCGCCATGGAGTCCGAGGACACGCGCATCGGCTCGGCGACGAAGCGCAGGCCGAGCAGGACCAGCACCCCGGAGAGCGCCAGCAGCCCGGCGACGAGCCGGCGCCGAGCCTTGCCACGGTCGGCCACGGCCTCACACCAGGAGGCCCGTGAACCGGGCGACGAGGGCCGCGACGCCCACGCACAGCATCGCGGTCCCGACCCGTGACCGGATCCGCCGCGGCAGCAGACCGGTGAGCACGAGGACCAGGCCGAGCTCGACGGCCTGGCAGCCGAGGTCGAGCCAGCCGACGTCCTCGATCCGCGATCCCGGGAAGATCGGGATGCCGTTGCCGACGCCACCGGCGATCGGCAGGTGCTTCACGGTGTGGCCGATGTCGTGTGCCGGCACGAAGGGCAGCTCCGCTGTCCGGCTGACGACGTAGAGCATGAGCAGGCCGACGTGGGCGCCGATGGCGGGGACGAGGAGCAGCGGCGACGTCCGCCGCCGCAGGAACAGGTAGGCCAGCCCCAGCTGGGCCACTCCGACGACCAGGAAGAACGTCCCGAGGATCGGCGCTTCGGCGAGGTGGTCGCGTACGACGGCCAGGTGGATCACGCCGGCGCAGGCCGCGAGGCCGGCTGCCGTCACGAGGTGCACGGCCGGGGCGGATCGGGCCCGCGCGGCGAGTCCGACGTCAGCGGTGAGCGTCATCGCCGGCCCCTCACAGCGCGCCCTCGGGCAGCGGGTGTGCGGGGTCGCACAGGGGACTGTCCTCGCCGCGCATGGCGTCGATGATGTCGAACTGGCCCATCATGTCGTGGTCCTCGTGCACCAGGTTGTGGCAGTGGATCATGTACTTGCCACGGCCGTTGTCGAACTTGATCAGCAACCGCACGGTCTCGTTCTCCCCGAGGAAGACCACGTCCTTGGCGCCGAGCTCGTGCGGCATCGGCGGCCCGCCGTTGCGGCTGAGGACCTTGAAGTCGATGAAGTGGATGTGCGCAGGGTGGTGCCAGCCACCCGAGGGGTTGCTCAGCTCCCAGATCTCGACGGAGTCCGTCAGCGGATCACCGAGCGTGTAGTTGAAGTTGCTGGAGATCACGTCGTTCCAGGTCTTCCCGTTGATCGTCCAGTTGCCGTTGGCCCGAACGAAGTCGAAGTGTCGCGTGATGGTCGCGTCGCTCTCCTTCAGCGCCATCGTCGGCTGGGCCGCGTAGAGCTGGCTGGGGATCGAGTTGCCGGTCTTGCTGTACGCGTCATCGGTGACGTCGAAGGCCATCACCTTGTCGGTGTTGGTGAAGTTGAGGTTGTTCTTCGGGCTGTCGTTGCGCAGCACGATGCGGGTGCCGGGCTTGTACTTGGAGAAGTCGATGATGAACTCGTACCGCTCGGCGACGCCCTGGCGGAAGCTGGTCACGGCGTGCGGCTTCGGCATCAGGCCGGCGTCGGTGGCGATGATGGTCATCGGCGCACCGTTGTCGAGGTACCACTTGTACGAACGCGACGGTCCGGCGTCGAGGATCCGGAACCGGTACTTCCGGCGCGCGACCTTCATCGCCGGCCAGACGACACCGTTGACGGTGATCACGTCGCCCCAGAACCCGGACCCGTCGTTGTTGTCGAAGAGCAGCGACCCGTCGCTGTTGAACATCCGGTCGCTGACCACCAGCGGTACGTCGTACGCGCCGTGCGGGATCCCGAGCTTCTGCTCGAGCGAGTCGTGCAGCTTGTACATGCCGGCGAGCCCCATGTAGACGTTCTCGGCGGTGTGATGGACGCCGTGGTCGTGGTACCAGAGCGTGCGGGCCGGCTGCACGTTCGGGTAGCGGT
This sequence comes from Marmoricola sp. URHA0025 HA25, assembly GCF_054059435.1. Lineage (NCBI taxonomy): Bacteria > Bacillati > Actinomycetota > Actinomycetes > Propionibacteriales > Nocardioidaceae > Marmoricola > Marmoricola sp. URHA0025 HA25. The sequence continues at coordinate 1,661,252 of NZ_JBSSCD010000001.1, read as the reverse complement.
AGTCCTTCCACTCCCCCGGGTTGGTGATGTCGCTGGCGTAGCCGTCGTACTCGGGCAGCGACGCGGACCCGTGCAGGTGCACCGAGGACCACGGCGTGTAGTTCCACACCGGGTGCACCGACGGCAGGTTGTTGACCTGGCGGACGACGGCCTTGCGACCCTGGACCATGTCGAAGGTCGGACCGGGGACCGAGCCGTTGTACCCCCACATCGGTGTCGGCAGGCCCGGGATGAACTCGACCTGGGTCGGCTCCATCGACACGTAGTAGTAGTCGGTGGTCGCGTCCGAGCGGACCGGCGCGACGACCGGCGGCATCCGGAACGGCTGCGTGAACGGAACCGGCAGCGCACTCTCCGCAATCCGGCTGGCGAACGCGAGCGACCCGCTCACCGAGCGTTCGAGGGGCAGCGCGACCGCTGCTCCGGCGAGCACCGAGAACTTCATGACGTCGCGTCGGGACAGCTCCATGACGCGCCTCCTCCTGATCGGCTGCGGCAACGCTAGGAACCCACTCCTTGCGTTTTCCTTGGGACGCCGGAGCGGGATGTCGCTCAAGGTTTTCCCAAGGTGACCCCGGCGACGGTGGGCGGCATTCGGTCCTTCTGGAGGCCTCGCGCCGTCATACGAAGTGGGTAACGTCATGAGTCAATTCGGCAACCTGAAGCTGAGCCGGTCGCGTCGTTCGCAGACCAGGCGAGCCTCCGTCTTCGTCGCGGTCCTCGCCGTGGTGATGACCTTCCTGTCACCGCTCATGCCGTCGGCGCAGGCCGTCGTCGCCCCGGTGGGCCAGGGGTTCACCGTGACGGCCGGCGACCTGTCGTTCATCCTCAAGCAGATCAGGATCGCGGAACGACATGCGGCCACGCTGACGCCGGCCGAACCCTGCGGGACGCTCGTCGGCCCCGCGAAGTACCAGATCCCTGACCGGCTGACGTCGTACGGGCTGCGGACCGTGGACGGCTCGTGCAACGACCTCTTCCCGGACCGGACCGGCTTCGGCGCGGCCGACCAGCAGTTCCCCCGGCTGACCAGTCCACGGTTCCGCGATGCCGACCCGGCGAGCTCCTTCCCGGTCCCTCTGCTTCCGGGCTCGGTCCAGGCCGGCGGAGGCACCTCCTACTCGACCCTCGGTGACGTCGTCGACTCCCAGCCCCGCACGATCAGCAACCTGATCGTCGACCAGACCTCGACCAACCCGGCAGCCGTCGCGGCAGCCGGCTTCCCGGTCCGCACGCAGAACAACACCGGCCTGTTCGTCTGCGGGAGCCCGGGCGCGCCTGCGGCACCGGACTGCGTTCCCGAGCACAAGACGCTCTTCATCCCGAACGTGACGACCGACGTGGGCCTGTCCCCGCCGTACAACTCGCTGTTCACGTTCTTCGGCCAGTTCTTCGACCACGGTGTCGACCAGACCGTCAAGAGCGGCGCCACCGTCTACGTGCCCCTCAAGGACGACGACCCGCTGCGCACCCTCGGCCCCGACGGTGACGCGAGCACGCCTGACCAGGTTCCCGCCAGCCAGGCCTTCATGGTGCTGACCCGGGCACAGAACCAGCCGGGCCCCGACGGCGTCCTCGGCACCTCCGATGACGTCCAGGACGCCAACAACACCGACACCCCCTGGGTCGACCAGAGCCAGACCTACACCTCGCACGCCTCGCACCAGGTCTTCCTGCGGGAGTACGCCCTGGTCGGCGGCAGGCCGGACGCCACCGGCAAGCTCCTGGGCGGCCTCCCCGCCGGCCAGACCTACCCCGGCTCGGCGGACGGTCAGACCGGCATGTCCACCTGGGCGTCCACGAAGGCGCAGGCCGCCAGCGTGCTGGGGCTCCAGCTCACCGACTACGACGTGACCAACATCCCGATGCTGGCCACCGACCCCTACGGCGAGTTCATCCCCGGATCCCATGGCTTCCCGCAGTACGCGCTGAAGGACGGCACGCTGGTCGAGGGTGACCCCGCCGCCGACGGCGGGAAGGGCGTCTCGGTGCCCGCGAACGTGCGGCACTTCGACACCCCGTTCCTGACCGACATCGCGCACAACGCCGACCCGTCGCGCCAGGACTGCGACCACAACGGCTCTCCCGAGACCGTTCCCGTCCCTGACGGGAACACCACCATCGAGACCGACTTCACCCTGACCCCCTGCGGTCAGTACGACGACGAGCTGCTCCATGCGCACTTCACCGCCGGTGACGGCCGCGTCAACGAGAACATCGCGCTCACGACGATCCACCAGATCTTCCACAGTGAGCACGACCGGCTGATCGACGACATCAAGGCGACCCTGAACGCGCCCGCGAACGCAGCACTGCTCGCGGACTACCAGAACGTCGCCCCGAACGCTGACGACCCTGCTCCCTGGAGCTACGGCAACCGGCTGTTCCAGGCTGCCCGGTTCGTCACCGAGATGGAGTACCAGCACCTGGTCTTCGAGGAGTTCGCCCGCAAGGTGCAGCCGGCGGTCCGGCCGTTCCACGTCTACAACCCAGACGTGAACGCAGCGATCCCCGCCGAGTTCGCGCACGCGGTCTACCGGTTCGGCCACTCGATGCTGGACGACACCGTGGCCCGCAAGGACCCGGGCGGCGCCGACAACTCGCTGCCGCTGCTCAAGGCGTTCCTGAACCCACCGGAGTACCAGCACGCCCACGACGGCAGCGCGCTCACCCCTGAGCAGGCCGCGGGCAGCGTCGTGATGGGCTCCTCGGACCAGGTCGGCAACGAGCTCGACGAGTTCGTCACCGAGACCCTGCGCAACAACCTGCTGGGTCTCCCGCTCGACCTGCCGACGCTCAACATGGCCCGGGCCCGTGAGGCAGGCGTGCCGCCCCTGAACGACGTCCGGCGTCAGATCAACGCCAAGACGAACGACGCCCAGATGACGCCGTACACGAGCTGGACGGACTTCGGCCAGCACCTGAAGCACCCGGAGTCGCTGATCAACTTCGTGGCTGCCTACGGCACTCACCCGAGCATCACGGGCGCCACGACGCTGGCCGCGAAGCGGGCGGCTGCCAAGGCGATCGTCGACCCGAGCAGTGCTCCTGCGAGCGACCCGGCGACCATTCCGGCCGACTCCGCTGCGTTCATGTTCAGCAGCGACGGGAGCGCCATGCCCGGTTGCGAGCTCGCCGGCGCGGACTGCCGCGACTGGTCGAGCCCCGCGAGCGGGGTCACCACGACCGGCCTTGACCAGGTCGACCTCTGGGTCGGGGGCCTCGCCGAGGTCACCAACCTGTTCGGCGGCCTCCTGGGCAGCACGTTCAACTACGTGTTCCAGAACACCCTGGAGAACCTGCAGGACCACGACCGGTTCTACTACCTCTTCCGGACCCCGGGGATGAACCTCCGGACCCAGCTCGAGGGCAACTCCTTCTCCGAGATGATCCAGCGCAACACCGACGGGACCAGCACGTTGAAGGCCGACGCGTTCGCGACCGCGGACTGCAAGTTCCAGCTCGGCAACCTGAACGGCACAGCCGCGTACTTCGACCTTCACGGGTCGACAGTGGCCGACGACATCACGACGCCGGACTGCGACGAGTCGTTGCTCCTGCTGCGCAAGGCCGACGGCACGATCCAGTACCGCGCGAAGAACAGCGTCGACCCGTCCGGCATCAACGGTCAGTCGGTCTACAACGGCACCCCGGGCACGGACCGGGTCAACGGAGGCAACGACAACGACACCTTCTGGGGCGGTGACGGCCGCGACTTCATCGAGGGCAACGGCGGTGACGACGTCGCGCTCGGTGGTGACGGCAACGACATCGTCACCGACCTCGACGGAGCCGACGTGGAGAAGGGCGGTCCGGGCAACGACGCCCTGGACGGCGGGCCGGGTGACGACATCTTCATGGGTGGCGACGGCCAGGACTTCATCAACGGCGGAGCCAACGACAACGAGGCGTTCGCCGGGCCGGGCACCGACTTCGTCATTGCCGGCCAGGGTGCTGACGCCGTCTTCGGGGACGGTGGCGACGACTGGATCGAGGGTGGCTCTGGCCAGGACCTCCTCCAGGGCGACCACGGCGCCCCGTTCTTCGACGATCCTGCCGAGAGCGCACCGGGGAGTGACGTCTTCGTCGGCCAGGTCGGCGAGAACGACTACGACGCCGAGGGTGGCGACGACCTGATGTCCCAGAACGACGGGGTCGACCGCAACGCCGGAGCCGGCGGCTTCGACTGGGCCTTCCACCAGTACGACACGGTGGGCGCCGACGACGACATGTCCATCAACAACTTCCTGGTCGGCGCGCCGATCCAGGTCGTGGTGAACCGGGACCGCTGGCAGGAGACGGAGGCCGACTCGGGCTCTGCGTTCAACGACGTCATCCGCGGTACCGACGACGTGCCGAGTGCGGTGGGCGGGGCCGGCTTCACCGGCTGCGACGTCCTCGACCAGGCCGGTGTCGACCGGATCACCGGACTGGCAGCTCTGCTGCCCGCCCTTTCCGGGAACCTCGCTCCGGTGGTGGCTGCATCCGCGGCTGGCTCGTGCCCGCTGGCGGGCCCGATCTGGGGTGACGGCGACATCCTCCTCGGAGGTGCCGGCAGCGACCTCCTCGAGGGTCGTGGCGCCAACGACATCATCGACGGCGACAAGGCGCTGAACGTGAGGATCAGCGTCCGAAACCCTGCGGACCCGACGATCGAGATCGGCAGCACCGATCTGATGGAGCACGTCGCGAAGTCGGGCAGCTTCGGCGCCAACACGGCCGGGGAGACCCTCCAGAAGGCGGTGTTCGACGGTGACGTCGACCCGGGCAACCTCGTGATCGTGCGGGAGATCGTCGCACCGCCGGCCAGTGACGCCGGGTCGATCGACACGGCGAAGTTCACCGGCGCACGTGCCGGCTACTCGCTGACCTTCGGTGCGGGCTCGGTCACCGTGACCGACACCGCCGGCACCGACGGCACCGACACCCTGCGTGGCATCGAGCGGCTGCAGTTCTCCGACGGCATCGTGGACATCTCGACAGCACCGCCCACGCCGGTGATCGGCACTGCCGTCGCGGGCAATGCTCAGGCGACCGTGAACTGGACGGCGGGTGCGCCGAACGGCTCGACGCCCACCAACCAGTTCCAGATCCAGGTGATCGCGAACGGTGTGCCGCAGGCTGCACTGATCACGGGGATCGCCGCCAACGCGACCTCACGGATCGTGACCGGGCTGACCAACGGCACGTCGTACACCTTCAAGGTGCTCGCCGTGAACCAGGTCGGACTGTCGAGCCCGCTCTCGGCGGCCTCGAACCCGGTCATCCCGAACAACCCCGCGCCGGAGGTCCTCTCCAGCTCGCCGGCCAACGCCTCGACGGGCGCCAGCCTCACGGCGGACCTGACGGTGACGTTCGACGAGACGATCACGGGATTCAACGCGAACTCGGTGATCCTGAGGAACCCGGCCGGAACGACCCTGCCGACGGCGCTGGCGTTCAACACAACGACCCACGTCCTGACCGTCAACCCGGCGGCGAACCTGCTGCCCGGGACGACGTACACGCTCACCCTGCTGGGCACCTTGCCCGGTGGTGGAGCGGGGATCAGGAACGCCGCGGGTCTGAGGCTGGCGAACACGGTGATCACGTTCACGACGGCGAACGACACGACGCCGCCGACCGTGACGGGGGTGAACCCGGCCAACGGGGCCACCCGGATCAACCCGAACACGAACGTGGCAGTCACGTTCAGTGAGCGGGTCGTCGGAGCCAGCAGCACGACGGTGGTCCTGACGAACGTGGCCACGGGTGTCTCGGTGACCGCTGGGGTGACGCTCAACGCGGCCGGCACCGTGGCGACGCTGAACCCGAACGTCAACCTGGCTCGGAACACGCTGTACGAGGTGAGTGTGGTCGGCGGACCCACCGCGATCCGGGACAGCGCCGGGAACGCTCTGGCGGGTCCGATCACGAGCAGGTTCACGACCCGCTAGCTCCCCCGAGGCGAGAGGCACCCCGCAACCAGCGGGGTGCCTTTCGTTGTCCCGGGAGCCCGGCGGTGTCAGATCTGCGGACCGATGCCGGTCGGGACCCGACCGACGACAACGGCGCCGCCGCCGGTCCGCTCCTCCAGCGTGACGCTGCCGCCGACGTCCTTGAGGAACTCCGCCAGCAGCTTGATGCCGTTGTGCGGGACGAGGGGGTCGGGCCCGGTGCCGAAGCCCCGTCCATCGTCGGACACGCTCACGAGCACGACGTCCCCGCGCCGCTCTACCCGTACCCATGCCCGGCTCGCCGCGGCATGCCGGTCGACGTTGCGCAGCGCCTCGCGCACCAGGCGGTAGACGAGCCCGGCGACCTCGGGGTCCAGCTCGAGGTCACCGGCCAGCTCGAGCTCGACGTCGACACCGATGACACGCGCGAACAGGTCGGTGATCGCGGCGCGAAGGCCCACGGCGGACAGGTCGCCCGGAGACAGATCGGTCACCAGCGACCGCAGGGCGACGAGGTCTTCGCGCAGCAGTACGCCGAGACGATTGCCGGTGTCCCGCTTCGCGGCTCCCGGGGAATCGTCGGACAGCCCCTCCAGCACTCCGGGCAGGGCGTAGCTCACCGCGGCGATGTCCTGGATCACGCCGTCGTGCAGGTCCTGCGCGAGTCGGCGCCGCTCGAGCTGCCACGACGCCACCGCCCGGACGACGATCTCGCTGCGCCGCCGCTCGGCGCGGTCGACACTGCGCGCGAGCAGATAGGCCAGTGCCAGCACGGCCGCCTCGAAGACCAGCAGGATGCCGAACCCGAGAGGGATCAGCCGGCGAAGGACCTCCGTGCGGTCCCGCTGGATGCGGGCGGGCGACGTGTAGGTCTCGAAGACGAACGCGACGCCGTCCGCGTCGACGGCTCCGACGTACACCTCGAGGAGCGGTGCCTCGCCCGCCTCCGCGACGTTCTCGGGCTCCCCGAGCTCGGACAGCTCGACCGTGGTGTCGTGCGTGCCGAACAGCGCCCGGACGGCTGGAGGCTGCTCGAAGCGGAGCCCGACCAGTGCGGTGTGATCCGCCCAGATCACGGTGCCGTCGGCAGCCCACAGCTTGACGTGCCGCACCGAGCCCTCCGCGATCCGGTTGCGCAGCACGAGCCCGAGCGTCGCTGCGGCGCCGGGTGTGCCCGCTCGGACTGCCGCGTTGACGAGCGGGGCTGCGGTGCCGTTCGCGATCCCGGTGGCACGCGCCTCGGCATCGCGTCGCGCCTCGGCCTCGGCGATGTCCTGGCTCACTGCGAAGCTGCCGAACCCGAGGATCACGAGTGCGAGCATGCTCAGCGCCGCGAACCGGCCCATCGACGCGCGGATGACCGATCGCGACGGAGCCGAGCTCCCCCGCCCCCGGGACATCGGCTCAGGACCGTCCGTCCTCGGCAGAGCGCCCGAATCGTCGCGCGATGGCGACCGCCTCGAGCTGCGAGTGGGCGTCCAGCTTGGCAAGGACCGACTTCACGTAGGCGCGGCACGTGTTGATCGAGACACCCATCTGGTCCGCGATCGCGCGCACGTCGAGCCCGATCGTGAGCAGGTCCAGGGTCTCGGACTCGCGCGCCGAGAAGTGGGGCAGCAATTGGTCTGCGGCCTTGCTGCCGACCAGGGACTTGAGCAGCGCTGGGTGGACCACGAGGCCCTCGCGAGCCGGTGCGAGCAGCACTCCGAGCAGGTCGGGGAGGTTGCCGTCCTTGGGCACCAACGACGCGATCCCGGCCCTGGCCGCGTCCCCGAGCACCCTCTGGTCGGCATGTCCGGTGAGGACGACCACCTGGGTGCCAGGACGCTGCTTCAACATCTCGACACCGGCGTCGATGCCGGTCTGCTCGGTCCCGGTGAAGTGGTAGTCGATGACGACGAGGTCCGGCTCGAGGTCGGCGAACCGGTCTAGCGCACTGTCGATGCTGTAGGCCACGCCCACGCACCGCAGGCCCGGCTTTCCGGCAAGCGCGAGCTCGAGGAGATCGGCGAAGGTCTTGTGGTCGTCGACGATCAGGACGGTGCGCGCACCGTCAGCCGGAGCGGCGTCCTCCGGCTCATCAGCCGCGTGCGAGACCGAGTTCATCCGAGCGCCCACCCTTCGTGAGGGGCGGCGGGGTCCGGGCTGCCCATGCTTCCCCGAGAGGGACTCGTGCGGCGGATGCGCGCCGTCGATGAACCGTGCACAAGCGTAACCGCGGACAACGCGTTGTCAGCGAATTGGGAGAATGGTCCGTAGAGTCCTGCTGTGTCCTCCGCGTCCGCCCCCTCGCCGCGACCGCGGTCGCGGGCGCAGATCGCCCAGCGCCTGACCCGCGCCAGCGGCGCGCTCAGCTCGGCGGCGCTGACGCGCATGGAGAAGGACATGCCCTGGGTCGTGCAGCTGCCTGCCGAGGACCGCTCCTGGATCGGCCTGATCCTCCAGGCGGCGATCAAGTCGTTCATCGACTGGTTCCGCCACGGGGAAGGCGAGTCCCCGGTCAGCGCCGAGGTGTTCGGCGCCGCCCCGCGCGCCCTGGCCGGCGAGATCACCCTCGAGCAGACGGTGGCGATGGTGCGGCTGTCGATCGTGGTCGTCGACGAGAACCTCGACGAGGCGCTCGGCGACCAGGACGCGACGGTGGTGCGGACGGCGCTCAACGTCTATGCGCGCGAGATCGCCTTCGCCACCGCGGAGGTCTACGCCCGCGCGGCCGAGCAGCGTGGTGCCTGGGACGCCCGGCTCGAGGCGCTCGTGGTCGACTCCCTGCTGCGCGGCGAGGGCGACCAGACGATCTCGTCCCGCGCGAGCGCACTGGGCTGGGACGGCTCAGGACACGTCGTGGTGATGATGGGCGGCATCAACGGCGGCTCGGCGCTGGAGCACGTGCGCCGGGTGGCCCGCGACCGCCGGCTCGACTGCCTGTGCGCTGTGCAGGGCAACCGCCTCGTCGTGGTGCTGGGTGGCGTGGACCGGACCGGCCGGCCCGCCGGCGCGGTGGCCGAGGCGTTCGCACCGGGTCCCGTGGTGATCGGGCCGGTCGTCGACTCCCTGACCGACGCGAAAGTCTCTGCGGACGCCGCGCACTCGGGACTCCGCGTCGTGCACGGATGGCTCGACGCGCCCCGGCCGGTGCACGCCGAGGACCTGCTGCCCGAACGCGCGCTCGGGGGCGACGAGACCGCGCGCGCGGCTCTCGTCGGGCAGGTCCACCAGCCGCTGGACGAGGCCGGCTCGGCGGTCCTCGAGACGCTCGAGACCTACCTCGCCCAGGGCACCTCGATCGAGGCGACCTCGCGCGCACTGTTCGTGCACCCGAACACCGTGCGCTACCGGCTGAAGCGGGTGGCGGAGGTCACCGGGCTCAGTCCGACCAATCCGCGCGACGCCTACGTCCTGCGGCTCGCGCTCACGCTCGGACGGCTTGCTGAGCGCGATTTGTAGGTTTCCTACAAGAGTAGGACCGGCGATTTCGTGCGTTGCGGATGCGTCATGGCCCGGGCCCGTCAGCGAGAGTTGAAGGGTGCTGATCATCGTCGCTCCCGGACAGGGCGCCCAGACTCCCGGATTCCTGGCTCCGTGGCTGGAGGACCCGGTGTTCGCCGAGCGCCTGCACTGGCTGTCCGCAGTGGCCGGCATCGACCTCGCCCATTACGGCACCGAGGCCGACGCGGACACGATCCGGGACACCGCCGTCGCGCAGCCGCTGCTGGTGGCGTCGAGCCTGGTGTCGGCGCTCGCGTTGTTCCCGCACCCTGCCGAGGCCTTCGGGAAGATCGGTGCGGTCGCCGGGCACAGCGTCGGCGAGCTCGCCGCCGCAGCCGGTGCGCGCGCGATCAGCGGCGAGCAGGCGATGGTGCTCGTCCGCGAGCGCGGGAAGGCGATGGCACACGCTGCCGCCGCCACGCCCACCGGCATGACCGCAGTGCTCGGCGGCGACGCCGAGGAGGTGCAGGCCAAGCTCACGCAGCACGGCCTCACCGCCGCGAACGTCAACGCCGAGGGCCAGATCGTGGCTGCCGGCACCCTCGAGCAGCTCGCGGCGCTCGCCGCCGACCCGCCGGCCCGCGCCCGGCTGATGCCGCTCTCGGTGGCCGGTGCCTTCCACACCGAGCACATGGCGCCGGCGGTGGGTGTGCTCGGATCGCTGGCCAGGGCGGTGTCGACGCACGATCCGCGCACGCCGCTGATCTCCAACCGCGACGGCAAGGTCGTGCACGACGGCCGTGACGTCGTACGCCGCCTGGTCACGCAGGTGGCCAACCCCGTGCGCTGGGACCTCTGCATGGAGACGATGCGCGACCTCGGCGTCACCGGCCTCCTGGAGATGCCCCCCGCGGGCACGCTGACCGGGATCGCCAAGCGCGCTCTCCCCGGGGTCGAGACGTTCGCCCTGAAGACCCCCGACCAGCTCGACGCCGCTCGCGACTTCGTCGACAAGCACGGCACCCAGTCGGCGCTCGACGTGAGCCCGACATGGCGCCTGCTGGTCTCGCCCTCGAAGGGCACGTTCGTCCGCAATGCCGGTGGCGAGGGGTCGTCGCTGGACCCCGAGAGCACCATCGGCAGCGTGCGCTCCACCCGCGACGAGACGGCGGTGTTCGCCCCGCACGGCGGCACCATCGTGGAGTGGCTGGTGGAGGACGGTGACCTCGTGTCCCCCGGCCAGCCCCTGGTGCGACTGCACCCCGAAGGCGTCTCCGCATGACCGGCGCCGCCCACCTCGGCCAGACCGACGTCCTGAGGCACAGCGCGGTCCTCGGACTCGGCCACCACCGCGCAAGCCGCGTGGTGCCCAACTCCGAGATCGTCGAGGCGATCGACTCCAGCGACGAGTGGATCCAGCAGCGGTCCGGGATCGTCGAGCGCCGCTGGGCGACGCCCGAGGAGACGGTCCAGATGATGTCGGTCAGCGCGGCACGCGACGCCCTCGACGACGCCGGCATCCTGCCCGGCCAGATCGACTGCGTGATCGTGGCGACCGTCTCGCACATGATGCAGACGCCCGCCGTCGCGACGGCGGTCGCCCACGAGCTCGGCTCCACCGCAGCCGCCTTCGACATCTCCGCGGCGTGCGCAGGGTTCTGCCACGGCCTGGCCCTGGCCTCCGACCTCGTTCGCGGCGGATCCGCGACGCACGTCCTGGTCGTCGGCGTCGAGCGACTCTCCGACATCACCGATCCGACCGACCGCGGCACCGCGTTCATCTTCGCCGACGGAGCGGGTGCGGCCGTCGTCGGTCCCGCGGAGGAGGCCGGCATCGGACCGGTCGTCTGGGGCAGCGACGGCGAGCAGTACGACCTGATCCGGCAGCGGGAGGACTGGCGCGAGGTCGTCGCGGCCGGTTCGCTGGCGATGCCGCACCTGGTGATGCAGGGCAACGCGGTGTTCCGCTGGGCGGCGTACTCCATGGCCAAGATCGCCGACGAGACGCTCAGCCGCAGCGGGATCACCGCCGACGAGCTCGACGTCTTCGTGCCCCACCAGGCCAACATGCGCATCACCGACGCCATGGTGCGTTCGATGAAGCTCCCCGACCACGTCACCGTGGCCCGGGACATCGTCCACCAGGGCAACGCCTCTGCGGCGTCCATCCCGCTCGCCCTGCGCCAGCTGGTCCTCGACGGTGAGGCCAAGTCCGGTGACATGGCGTTGCTGATCGCCTTCGGCGCAGGGCTCTCCTACGCCGCACAGGTCATCCGCGTCCCCTGATCCATCCGCTGTGCCCGTGAGCCACCGGCTCATCCAACGAGAGGAACCCCGCCACCATGGCCACCACCGAAGAGATCCGCGCCGAGCTCGCCGAGATCGTCAACGAGGTCACCGGCATCCCCGCCGATGACGTCCAGCTCGACAAGTCGTTCACCGACGACCTCGACGTGGACTCGCTGTCGATGGTCGAGGTCGTCGTCGCCGCCGAGGAGAAGTTCTCGGTCCGCATCCCCGACGACGCCGTCAAGGACCTGAAGACCGTGGGCGACGCCGTTTCGTACATCGAGAAGGCCCAGGCTGCCTGACCGCGCCCGGACAGCCCGTCCGAGCCGCCCTCCGGGAGGAACCGCACGATGAGCAGAAGAAGAGTCGTAGTCACAGGGCTCGGCACGACCAGCCCTGTCGGCGGAGACGTCGCCAGCACCTGGGAGGCCCTGGTCGCCGGCAAGTCCGGCGTCCGGCACCTGACCCAGGACTGGGCGCAGGAGCTCCCCGTGCAGATCGCCGGCTCCGCCGCGGTCGAGCCGACCGACGTGCTCGAGCGGGTGAAGGCTCGGCGCCTCGACCGGTCCGCCCAGCTCGCCATGGTCGCGGCCATGGAGGGCTGGGCCGACTCCGGGCTGGCTGACGGAGGTGTCGACCCCGAGCGGCTCGGCGTCGCCGTCGCCTCCGGCATCGGCGGCGTGATCACGCTGCTCACGAACTACGACGCGCTCAAGGAGAAGGGTCCGCGCCGCGTCTCGCCGCTCGCCGTCCCGATGCTGATGCCGAACGCGCCGGCCGCCAACGTCGGCCTGTACGTCGGCGCTCGCGCCGGCGTGAACACCCCGGTGTCGGCGTGCGCATCCGGCAACGAGGCCGTCTCGCTGGCCACCGACCAGATCCGGCTCGGCCGGGCCGACGTGGTGCTCGCCGGAGGCACCGAGGCGGCGATCCACCCGCTGCCGATGGCCGCCTTCGCCAACATGATGGCGCTGTCGAAGACCGGCAGCGGCGAGAGCGACGCCGATCCGACCACCGTCTCCCGCCCCTGGGACGTCGCCCGCGACGGCTTCGTCCTCGGCGAGGGCGCCGGCATCCTGGTGCTCGAGGAGCTCGAGCACGCCCGCGCCCGCGGCGCCACCATCTACGCAGAGGTGCTCGGCGCCGGCATCACCAACGACGCCCACGACATCGCCCAGCCCGACCCCGAGGGTCGCGGCGGCTCGCGGGCCATCCTCCGGGCGCTCGAGGACGCCGGCATCTCCCCCGGCGACATCGCCCACGTCAACGCGCACGCCACGTCGACACCCCAGGGCGACATCGCCGAGGGCCTGATGCTCCACGCGACACTCGGCAAGTACGCCGACGAGGTGGTCGTCACCAGCACCAAGTCGATGACCGGCCACCTCCTGGGTGGCGCGGGCGCGCTCGAGTCGATCGCGACGGTGCTGGCGATCCGGCACCGGGTGTCACCCCCGACGATCAACCTCGACAACCTCGACCCCGCGGTGGAGCTGGACATTCCCACCACCGCGCGCGAGCTGCGCAGCGGCGACATCGCCGCGCTGAACAACTCCTTCGGCTTCGGCGGCGCCAACGTCGCGGTCGCGTTCGGGAGCATCTGACATGACCCAGGCGCCGGAGAAGCCGGTCTCGACGACCACCACCGAGAAGCCGCCGCGTGAGCAGGACCCGCGTCACCCGCTGCAGCGGCTGGCCGCCCTCTACGACGACGGCCGGTTCGAGCCGCTCACGCCGATCGACGACTCGGGCATGCTCGCCGCGATCGGGCGCGTCAACGGGATGACCGCCGTGGCCTTCTGCTCCGACCCGACGGTGATGGGCGGCGCGATGGGCGAGGAGGGCTGCAAGGTCGTCGTCGCGGCGTACCAGCGCGCGCTGACCGGCCGCGTCCCGATCATCGGGCTGTGGCACTCCGGTGGAGCCCGCCTCGCCGAGGGCGTGCTGTCGCTGCACGCGGTCGGCCTGATCTTCCACGCGATGACGAAGGCGTCCGGCACGATCCCGCAGGTCTCGGTCGTGCTCGGTGCGGCGGCCGGCGGCGCGGCGTACGGGCCGGCGCTCACCGACGTGGTGATCCTCGGCCCCGAGGGACGGATCTTCGTGACCGGGCCCGACGTCGTCCGCTCGGTGACCGGCGAGGACGTCGACATGCTCCGCCTCGGCGGCCCCGAGCCGCACGGCCGCCGCTCCGGGGTCGTGCACGTGCTCACCGAGTCCGAGGCGGAGGCGATGGAGCGCGCACGCACGATCGCGCACCTCCTCGGCGCCCAGGGCACGCTCGTCGTCGACGACGTCGAGGACATCGACCTCGGCGGACTGCTGCCGGAGTCGACGAAGCGCGCGTACGACGTGCACCCGCTGGTCGAGAACGTCCTCGACGCGGGCACGACGGTCGAGCTGCACGCGAAGTGGGCGCCCAACATCGTCACGGCACTCGGCCGCTTCGGCGGGCGCAGCACCGGGGTGATCGCCAACAACCCGCTGCGACTCGGCGGGTGCCTGGACTCGGCGTCGGCCGAGAAGGCCTCGCGGTTCGTGCGGATGTGCGATGCCTTCGGGATCCCGCTGATCGTGCTCGTCGACGTGCCCGGCTACCTGCCGGGCGTCGGCCAGGAGTGGGACGGCGTGGTGCGCCGCGGGGCGAAGCTGCTGCACGCCTTCGGCGAGGCCGTGGTCCCCCGCGTCACGGTGGTGACGCGCAAGACCTACGGCGGTGCCTACATCGCGATGAACGCCCGCTCGCTGGGCGCCACCCGGGTGTTCGCGTGGCCCGGCGCGGAGGTCGCCGTCATGGGCGCGGTCGCGGCCGTGCGGATCCTGCACCGTCGCAAGCTGGCCGAGGTCGCCCCGGAGATCAGGGGCCAGGTCGAGGCCGAGCTGGCCGAGGAGCACGCCCGCCTCGCCGGCGGCATCGACAAGGCCATCGAGATCGGGGTGGTCGACGAGGTCGTCGACCCGGCGGCGACCCGCTCGGCGATCGCCCGTGCGATCGCGTCGTCGGGACTGGTCACCCGCGGCGCGCACGGGAACATCCCGCTCTGAGACAGCGGCCCCTTCCCCGGCCGGGACATCTCATGCACGCCGCTCGGTCTGGACTAGACCGGAGCGCGCGGCGAGCGCGACCCCGAGTGACCTGAACTCGGACGTCTCGTTGCACGGGAGAAGGCCCCGCGCACCCCCGCTCCGGGCCGATCGAGGGAGTTCTGCCGTGAGGTCCAAGGTCAGGCTTTTCGTCCTGGGGGTCGTCGCCGCAATGGCCGCGACCGCCGCCGCGCCACTGCCCGCCTCCGGCGCCGGCGGCACGTACGCATACTTCGGTGCCACGGGTGGCACCCAGATCGAGGCTGTCGGCACGACGATCAGCTCGTCGATGACGGCCATGTCGCAGGTCGGCGGGCTGGGCAGTCCCGGCTCCACCACGAACAAGGTCGCCAGCGTGAACGCAGGCACCCTCGCGTCCGTGGGTGCGGTCGACACGAGTGAGGTCGCGACTGCCCACAACGACGGCTGGAACCTCACCGGGCACGCCCGCACCGCCGACGTCAGCCTGCTCAACGGGCTGATCAAGATCCAGGCGGTCGACACGACGACCACCGCGCAGTTCGACAGCACCGACGGCACCGTCGGCAGCAGCAACACCCGGTTCCTCGGCCTGACGATCGCCGGTCAGACCTACCCCGTCGACATCGCGCGGAACACCACCATCTCCGTGCCCGGGATCGCGACGATCGTCCTGAACTACCAGAACATCGGGACGAACGACAACGGCATCGCTGCTCAGGGCGCCGGCCTCGTGGTGACCCTGCTGAAGTCCGAGGCCACGGCCGCGATCGGCTCGACGATCATCCTGAACCCGTCCTACGCACTGGTCCAGAAGGCCGGGGCACCCGGCGGGCGCTCCCTCACCGGGTTCGCCTACGGCTCCTACGTCTTCGCCCACGTGGGCGACCAGGTCAAGGCCGAGTCGGGCTACACCGCCTTCGAGGTGCTCCCGCTGTCGGGCACCAACGGCGCCACCCTCGAGAACCACACGGCCGCGGTGAACCTGCCCGGAGTGCTCTACGCCAGTGCGATCGCCTCGACGGCCGAAGGTGTCAGCTCACCAGCGCTCAACGAGTCGAAGATGTCGACGCGAACAGCGAACGTCGACCTGTTCCCCAACCTCCTGTTCGGCTCGTTGATCCATGCCGACGCCATCGGGAGCAACGCCTCGGTGGTCCAGGAGAACGGCACGACGAAGATGACCGGCGGGATGCAGTTCCTGAACCTCAGGGTCGGCAACACCGCGATCCCGGTCAACGTCGGCCCGAACACCAGCATCCACATCGCCAACCTGGGCACGGTGACGGTCAACGAGCAGACGGAGTACGACATCCCCGGATTCGTCCACCTGAAGCAGGTCATCGCGCTGCACATCGTGCTCGACACCGCGACGGCAGGCCTGCCGATCGGTGCGGAGATCCAGATCGGCGTCTCGCAGGCCACGGTCTGGGGCGGCTGAACGCCGCACGTGACAGGCAACAGGGTCACCGCCCACAGGCGGTGACCCTGTTGCCTTTCTCGATGGCGCTTCGGGCGGCGTGATCCTCTCGGGGGCGGGGGCAGATCACACGACCTGGTGCAGCCACCTGACCGGGGCGCCGTCGCCGGCGTAGCGGAAGGTCTCGAGCTCGTCGTCCCACGGCTTGCCGAGGAGCTTGTCGATCTCGAGCTCGATCGTGGTGTCGCCGAGGGCGGCCTTGATCACCGCGGCCTTGAGCCGGTCCTCGGGAATCATCAGGTCGCCGTGGAGGCCCGTCACGGCGTGGAAGACGCCGAGGTCAGGGGTGTAGGAGTAGCGGGCACCCTCGGTCGAGGTGGTGGCCTCCTCGGTGATCTCGAACCGGAGCTGGTTCCAGCCGCGCAGGGCAGAGGCGACTGCCGCGGCGGTGCCGGCGTCACCGCTCCAGGAGTGCTCGGCCCGATAGGTGCCGGCCTGGGCGCTCTGCGGGGTCCACTCGAGGTTGACGGGAACGCCCAGCACGCCGCCCACGGCCCATTCGACGTGCGGGCACAGCGCTGACGGCGCCGAGTGGACGTACAGGACTCCACGGGTCGCGTTGCGGTTCACTTTGGCCTCCTTGCTCCGGCGTTGAGATACGCCTTCCCCAGCGGTCTCGCGGAGCAGGTGGCTGTGACAGGTGTGAACTTGTGTTCACATTGTGTCCCATTGCAGGCGTGGATGCCAGCGGAACACGGAAGTCGGAGGCTCAGCGGTTCGTGGCCCCGGTGGCCCGCCGAGGGCCCTTCCCGGGCATCTTCCGGGCAGGTCCGGCCGGCGCGGTCTTGCGCGGGCCGAGCTCCATCAGCTCGGTGAGCACCTCGGTCGCGACGCCCATGCCGCCGAGGTGGGACTCCCCCGGGATCGTCTCGAAGCGCGCGTCCGGCAGCCTCGCGGCCATGTGCACGCCGTGCGCGTGCGGGATGATGTGGTCGCTGTCGCCGTGCCACCAGCGCACCGGGACCCGCACGTCGGCGGCCTCGAAGCCCCACGGCCTGGTGAACAGGATGATGTCCGCGAGCGGCGCTCCGAGGTGGAACCGCGAGCCGTTGAGCAGGTCGTCGAGGAACATCGCCCGGAACTCCGGACGCGCGAGCAGCTCCTTGTCGCCGCGCGGCTGCACCGCCGCGTACGCGTCGATGGCGGGGCCGGCGAGCGGCCTGACCAGCCTGATCGCGACCGCCAGGACGTAGCCGAGCGGCACCCGGGTCAGCGACAGCACCGGTGCGGCGTACGGCGCCAGCTCGACCAGACCACCGCGGATCGCGTCCGGACCCTTGGTCGGCGCGACGCCGCCGAGCACGCCGACGCCGTGGACCCGGTCGGGCAGGGCCGCGCCGGCAGCGAGCGCGTAGGGACCGCCCCCTGACAGGCCGATGACCCGCATGGTGTCGACCGCCAGCGCGTCCGCGAGCATCTCGAGGTCGCCGGTCCAGTCGAGGACGTTCGGGTAGAGGTGTGGCGTCGAGGTGCCGATGCCCGGCCGGTCGATCCCGATGATCCGCAGGTCGTGCTGCTCGGCGTACGCGCGCGCCTCGATCGGGATCTGTCGGCGAGCCCCCGGAGTGCCGTGCATCCAGATGATCGCCGCCCCGCGCGGCGTGCCGAACTCCGCGAAGGAGAGCCGACGACCGTCACGAACCGCTACGGAGCCCTCGAGTCGGGGCCGCTCGATGTCTGCCATGAAGGCATTCTCGCGCGTCGGCGTCCGGCCGGGAATCTGTCCAGATGGCGGCGCGCCGCTGATCGCGGCTGCTAGGCAGAGGCGGAGCGCACCGCAGCGAGGTCGATCACGTTGGCAGGTTCCCTGACGGCGCCCAGGAGCATCCCGTCGGCGATCAGGGGTGGACCGTCTACGACGGTCGCGAGCACGCAGGTCACGTTGTCGCGGCCGCCCCGGCCGAGCGCCCCGGCCACCAGGGCCTGCACGGCGTCGTCGTCGGAGCGGGTGGCGAGCGTCTCGGCGATCACCGCCTCGTCGACCAGGTCGGTGAGCCCGTCGCTGGCCAGCAGGACCCGGTCACCCGGACGAAGCGAGAGCGGCAACAGGTCGGGGACACCGGTCTCCGAGCCGTTCACGGTGCGGGTCACGACGTTGCGCCAGGGGTGCTGCGCCACGTCGTCGGGGTCGAGACGGCCCTCGTCGACCATCTCCTGGACGTAGGTGTGGTCGCGCGTCACGCGGGTCAGCTCACCGTCGCGGAAGACGTAGCCGCGCGAGTCTCCGAGGTGGCCGAGCACGAAGGTCTCCCCGTCGGTCACCAGGGCAGTCAGCGTGGTGGCCATGCCCGACCGTGCCGGGTCCGCCACGACTCCGGCGTGCACCTGTGCCTGTGCGACCTGGACCGCCTCGCGCAGGACCTCGGCGGGGTCCTCGCCGCCGTGCATCAGGACCGTCGCCGCGACGGCGTACGCCGTGGTTGCCGAGGCGACCTCACCGGCTGCACCGCCACCGACCCCATCTGCGACGAGGATGCAGGTGGGGCCCACGAACGCGGAGTCCTGGTTGTCGTGACGCACCAGACCGACATGACTCTCACCGGTGCCGGAGATGCGCAGCATGTCTCCTCCTCACCACGAGAACGTCCTGCGAGCCTCTCACGGTTCCACCGACCGCCCCAAGACCCGCGGACGGACCTGACCCGCAACAATGGGCGCCATGGAATGGCTGCTGCTCGGGGTGTCCGTCGCGCTGATGGTCATCTGCGGCGTGTTCGGTGCAGCCGAGTACTCCTTCGTCGCAGTCGACCGGGCCGCCGTCGACCGCGCGGCAGCCACCGGGGACCGGGCGGCGCTGGGAGTCCGCAAGGCGCTCCGCAGCCTGTCCACCCAGCTGTCCGGAGCTCAGATCGGAGTCACGATCACGAACCTGGTGATCGGCTTCCTCGCCGAGCCCGCGATCGCCGAGCTGCTGCACGACCCGCTCGACGCCGCGGGCGTGCCGAGTGGAGCCGTCACCGGCGTCGCGGTCTCGATCGCCCTGGTGCTCGCCACCGTGGCGACGATGCTCGTCGGCGAGCTGATCCCCAAGAAGATCGGCATCGCGGTCCCGCTCGACGCCGCGAAGGCGACCCAGGGCGTGATGCGGCTGTTCACCACCGTCGTCAAGCCGGCGATCAGGGTGCTCAACGGCTCGGCCAACGCCATCGTCCGCTCGGTCGGGGTCGAGCCGCAGGAGGAGCTCCGCTCCGCGCGGTCGTCCGACGAGCTGGCCTCGCTGGCCGGGCGCTCGGCCTCCGAAGGCACCCTCGACGAGGAGACAGCGCAGCTCGTGCAGCGGTCAGTCGCCTTCGGCCCGCGCACCGCCGGGGAGATCATGACGCCCCGGATGCGGATGGCCGTGGTCGACGGCAACGACCCGGTCAGCGAGGTGATCGAGCTGTCCTCGACCACGGGCTTCTCGAAGTTCCCGGTGATCAAGGGCACCACCGACCAGATCGTCGGGTCCGTCCACGTCAAGCAGGCGGTCGCGGTGCCTCGCGGCGAGCGGGGCTCGACCCAGGTGCGCGAGATCATGGTCGCGGCCACCGTCGTGCCGGAGTCGCTGCGCCTGGACCCGCTGCTGTCGCTGCTGCGCGGCGAGGGCTTCCAGATGGCGATCGTCTCCGACGAGTACGGCGGCACGGCCGGCGTCGTCACCCTCGAGGACGTCGTCGAGGAGATCGTCGGCGACATTGCCGACGAGCACGACCGCAGCGGCGCGCGGATGCGGCAGCGTCCCGACGGGTCGTGGATCGTCTCGGGGCTGCTGCGACCCGACGAGGTGCTCGCCGCGACCGGGCTGGCCCTGCCCGAGCACGAGGACTACGACACGGTGGCGGGCCTGCTCGTGCAGCACCTCGGCCGGATCCCGGTGCCGGGCGACGCCGTCGACGTCAGACTGCCGGTCATCATTCCCGATGACGACGACGCCGAGCCGATCGTCGAGCACGCCCACCTGCGCGTCGTACGGATGGACGGGCTGCGGGTCGACCGGATCTCGCTCCAGCGGCAACCCGGGCCACCGCCCGCGCCAGGAGGGGAGGACCGATGAGCACCTCCGCGGCGCTGGCGCTCTCCGTCGTGCTGCTTCTGGGCAATGCGTTCTTCGTCGGCGCCGAGTTCGCCCTCGTCTCGGCGCGCCGCACGAAGGTCGAACCGCGTGCACGTGAGGGATCCCGGATGGCGAAGACCACGCTGCGCGCCATGGAGGACCTCACCTCGATCATCGCCGCGGCCCAGTTCGGGATCACGGTGTGCTCGCTCGGCCTGGGAGCCGTCGCCGAGCCCGCGTTCGCCGCTGTGCTCGAGCCGGTCTTCGAGGACCTGCACCTCGCCGAGTCGTGGCTGCACCCGGTGTCGTTCACCCTCGGGATGGCGATGGTGGTCTACCTCCACGTCGTGCTCGGCGAGATGGTGCCGAAGAACCTGGCCCTCGCCGGCCCGGAGCGGGCGGCGGTGCTGTTCGGGCCGCCGATGGTCGCGCTGGTGGCCTTCCTGAAGCCGGTGGTGAACGCGCTCAATGCCGCTGCCGACGCGGGTGTGCGCCTGATGCGCATCGAACCTCGCAACGACGTCAGCTCGACCTTCACCCACGAGGAGGTCGAGGCGCTGGTCGACGAGTCGCACGCCGAGGGCCTGCTGGAGGAGAGCGAGTACGAGCGGCTCTCCGGCGCCCTGGGCTTCACCTCGCGGACGGTCTCGGACGTGCTACTGCCGATGGAGGCGCTGGAGACGGTCACGCGCGACGCGCGGACGACCGAGGTCGAGGCGATCTGCGCGGAGACCGGGTACTCACGGTTCCCGGTCGTCTCCGAGGAGGGTGAGCTGACCGGCTACCTGCACATCAAGGACGTGCTCGAGCCCGATCCCCACGGCCGCGCACAGGTCATCGACCCGACCTGGATCCGCCCGTTCGCCGACGTGCACGAGACGGACACGCTCGTGCAGACGCTGCAGACACTGCAGTCGCAGGGGGCGCACATGGCCCGCGTCGTCGACGACGAGGACCGGGTGCTCGGGGTGGCCACGCTCGAGGACGTGATCGAGGAGCTGGTCGGCGAGATCAGGGATGCCGCCCACCACTGAGGGTGGGCGCGGCTGGTCCGGTCAAGCGGACAGAGGCACGGGCTCCACGTGGCCGTCGGGGGCCAGGTAGAGGCCGTCGTCGAACAGGATGACGCCGTTGCAGAGCCGGCACCACCCTTGCTCGGAGTGGTCGGCGACCGTGTGTGCGTGGCAGCAGTCGGCCGAGGTGGCGTCCGGACAGGACGGGTGATGAGTACACGTCATTGTGTTCTCCCAATCGATCAAGGGCGTTCGTGGTGCTGAATGTCCATGGAACCTCGCGGAGACGATGTTCACGATCCAATCGGACAAACTGGTTGAAACCTTAGCCGATTTGTGACCTTGTGGAAGCGAAACGGTCAACGTCAGCCCCACTGGTCTCGACCACGGTTCGCGCGCACACCCGACACCGTCCGCTGAGGCCTGCGGGGAACGCGCGCCAGCCGGACATGCCTTCGCCGGGACGGCCCCCACGGCCGTCCCGGCGAAGCCGGTGTTTCGGTGTGCTCAGGCGACGATCGGGTCCCGCTCGTTCGCCAGGGCGAGCGCCACCGAGGCGTCCCGCGCCCTGCGAGCGTGGATCAGGCCGATGATGCCCAGCAGCAGCAGCAGGCCGGCGCCGACGAAGGACACGATCGCGGCGATCCCGGCGATGGTGCCGATGGTCGCGAACGCGTATCCGTAGAGGAGCAGACCGCGGAGCGTGCTGCCCATGAACATCGTCTGGCGCAGTCCGGCGAGCTTCTGACCGTCAGGCGTCGCCTTCTGCGCGTCGGACAGGGCGAGGAACTCGCCGCTGACCTCTTCGTAGGTCTTGTTGCCGCTGGCGGCGTTCATGTGCACCAGGATGAAGTGGTTGGCATATGCCTTCGCCTGCGGACCGGTGGTCATCTTCTGGCCGGCGTACTTGTCGAGTGCCTTGTGCTGCGCCGGGGTCTCCAGCGCCGCCTTTGCCGGCATCGTGATGTTCTGCATCGCGAGCTGGTCGTGCACCTGACCACCGATGAACGAGCTTGCCCAGGTGAGCAAACCGCCGGCGATGATGAGAACGGCCGCGAGCAGCAGCCCGGTCCCCGAAATCAGCTTGTCGAGTGTTGAGCGCATGTCGCGTCTCCTCTGTGAACGGCGGGGGAACTTCTCCCGCACTGCCCACAGCACATCAGCCGGAGGGGGTCGGCCCCATGAGGCAAAGGGCCCCAGTCAGTCGGCCCAAAGTCGCCAGCTCCACGGGACCTTTGCGAGGCCGCGGCGGGACGTTCAGAGGCGCGGCGCGGCGGCTGCGAAGTGGCGGACCGTGTCGAGGGTGTAGTCGCCGTGGTCGGTGCCGACTCCCTGCGCCACCTGGGCGGCGGTCGCGCAGCCCAGCTCGGCGGAAGCGCGATGGTCCAGCCCGAGCCACCGGCCGCGCAGGAAGCCGGCGGAAAACGCATCGCCACATCCGGTCGTGTCGACGACCTCCACGGCGTACGCCGGCACCTCGACGGTCTCGTCTGCGGTGACCACCAGTGCTCCCCTGGCTCCCTGGGTGACCGCGACGCAGCCGGCGCCGGCGGCGACGAGGGCGCGGGCGCCGTCGACGAGCGTGGTCTCGCCGGTGAAGCCGAGCACCTGCTCGTCGTTGGGCAGCAGGTAGTCGGCGTGCGGGAGGCAGTCCACGATCCAGGCCAGCATCTCGGGGTCGCCGGGAGCGAGCACGTCGACCGACGTGGAGCAGCCGAGGCGGTGGGCAGCGGAGAGCAGCTCACCTGCGGCGGGCCCGCCGAGGAACTCGGGACCGCCCAGGTGCACATGCCCGAGTCGCGGCACCGAGCCCAGGTCGATGTCGCTGAGGCCCAGGAGTCCGTTGGCGCCGACGCAGTGCCACGCGGGGCGGTCGCCGTTGGGGCGAACCGGCAGGACGCTGGCCGAGGTCTGCGCGTCGGGCCTGCGGACCAGGCGGCTGGTGTCGACACCCTCCCGGGCGAGCAGCGCCAGCAACGTGTCGCCCAGGGGGTCCTGCCCGATCGCACCGATGCTGTGGACCTCGGTCCCCAGCCGGCTGAGGACGACACCGGTGCCGCCCGCCGTGCCGGCCGGCGAGACCCGGATCGTGTCGACCAGGGCGCCGTCGGAGCCCTCGGGGATCGTCTCCACGTGCAGCACATGGGTGTCCAGCACGTGCACGCCGACCACGGCCACGCTCGTGGGCTCGCTCACCGGGTCTCCTGCACCGTCGGGTCGTCGCTCGTGCGGACCACGCCGGCGACCCCGGCTTCGGTCGCATACCGGAGCAGGTACGCCGTCACCATCTCGATGCCCTCGTCGATGGCGAACTCGTCGCCGTCGTCCTGGATCTCGTAGGCGAGCTGGAAGACCCGGTCACCGATCTCGACGGCAAGCTCGGCAGCCGCGAGCGAGAGGTCGGGACGTGTGACACCTGCTCCGACGGCGAGGTCCCGCAGGTCGCGTGCCGTGTCCCGGTTGTGGCGGCGCCCGAACTGGTGGACGGCGGCGACGGTGCGCCCGCGCAGCCAGATCTCGACGAAGTCGGCGCGACGCGCATAGACCTTCGTGTAGGCGCGCATCGTGGTCTCCACCAGCGACCGGACCGACAGCACGTCGAGCGCGGCCAGGTCCTTGCGGACCTGCTGGTCCATCTCGTCGGTGTCGCGCTCGACCAGCGCGAGCAGGATCGCGTCGCGGTCGGCGAAGTACTGGTAGAGCGAGGCGACCGGGACGCCGGCCGCGGCCGCGGCCGACCGGGTCGTGAGCGCTTCGAGGCCCTGGGCGACGACCACGCGGGAGGCCGCCTCGAGGACCTTGCCCACCAGCTCGCGCGATCGGGCCTGCGTCGGAGTGCGGCGTCGGACGGTGGACGAGGCAGCGACCGCGGGCATGGCGGGACAGTAGCAGCAGAATCTGAACCCGACGCGTGTTCAGATTCGCGGAGGATGCGCACACCGCCGCCGTGTGGGTCGCTTCCCGAAACTTTGTTTTGTCTGCTTCTTCCCAATTGCCCGGTTTTGCCGCACCATGGGCACAGGGAGGAAGCCATGCCACATCCCCACTCCGTGAGCAGGTCTCCATGCACGAGCACCAACATCGCATCAGCCCCGACGGTCCGGGCCTCAGCCGGTTCGTCGCCGCACGCTTCATGCTGGTCGTGATGGCCAGCTTCTACCTCGCCGGAGCAACGCTCGGGGTGATGTACCTGCTCGGGATCGATCCGGTCACGTACCACTGGTAGTCGGACGCTGGCCCTTCCACTCGACCAGAGCCGGGGGCCCCGACCCGGCCGGGCGCAGGTAGCGCAGCGGCCGCCAGCCCTGGCGCACCATCGAGCCGTGCCCAGCGCCGGTGCTGTAGGTCTCGACGGTGACGACCCAGGCCTCCCAGCCGCCGGCCGTCCGGCGCCAGTCGAGCACGAGGCCGGGCAGCGGTGCACGCGGGCCGTCGAGATCGAGCTTCACCCAGACGTGGAACACCCGGGCGGGGCTGTCCGGCGGCTCGTGGAAGCGCTGCACACGGGCAGAATAGAACATACGTTCGATGTGTGTGCCCCGGATCCGGCGATCACTTCGGCGGCAGTGAACCGGCGTACCCGACGCCGAGGTCGACCCAGCGTTGCAGGGCGTCCGCCGACTCGACCGCCACCGCCCCGACCCGGAGCCAGCCGTCCATCTGCCGGCCGCGCATCACCATGCGGTCGACGTGCGGCTCTGCCGTCAGCGACTCGGCGTCGGCCGGGTCGGTCCGCACCATCAGGCCGCCCTGGCCGCTGGCTGCGACGGCCATGTTGCCGTGGACCAGGAACGCGAGCCCGCCGAACATGCGCTTCTCGGTGACACCCGCCTCGCCGGCGACCGCGTGCCGGATCCGCTCGGCCAGCTCCTCGTCGTACGCCATGGCAGCAGTATGGTCCGCGCGATCGACAGCGCCCCCCGCGCCGCTCGGTGCCTGCTGTTCGGGACCTTCGGCCCATGGCATCACTTCGCGCGCACGCCTACGGTCGGATCAGTGGGTACGGCCTTGGGAGGAAGGCCGCGGACATCAGCTCACACCCGACCCGCCTCGCCGGTTCCCCAGATCCTGGCGAGGCGGGTCGTGGATCTTGCCCGCCGGCCGAGACGTCGGTCAGTCCGGGACCGATGGCTCCGTCCAGTCGACCACCAGGCGATCACGCCGGCCGAAGCGCTCGAGGTCCCTGTCGAGGATCGCCTGGATCCGGCGTACGTCGTCGGCGTCGGTGGCGTCGATGCGAAGTGTCAGGGTGCTCCCGGAGGCGGTGATCGAACAGGTCCCCCACGGCGCGAACGTGAGCAGGCCCTCGGTGTCCGACCACTCGGCTCGCAGCTCGACCTCGGGCGCTGCTGCCGGCGCACCCCGGTGCATCCTCGCGCGGTGTCCTCCACCGGCCATCGCCGAAGCGTGCTTGCAGATCTGGGTGAGGTACCGGTCCGGGCGGTCGGTCTGGATGCGCGCTTCAGAGGTGACCATGCGGTCACGATACCCCCCGGGGGTATTCAAGGTACAGAGCGCTGCCTGGACAGCGCAGGAACCCGGGTCGTCCACAGAGGACGCCCGGGTTCCGGCACGATGCGTAGGGCGGGTGGGGCTCGAACCCACGACCCAAGGATTATGAGTCCTCTGCTCTGACCGACTGAGCTACCGCCCTGCGCGTCCAAGCGGCTCGACGCCCCGGCAGGTTACCGCCCTCTGCCTCGCGACGTCGGGAGGTTTCGAGACGGTCGCTGCGCGACCTCCTCAACCGCCGTGGCTGGCACGGCGTGAAGGTCGCCGGGTCTCGACTGATCGCTCGCACGCTCGCTGCTCGACCACCTGTGGAGCGGTCTGCGCGTGAGTCACCGGGTCTCGACTGATCGCTCGCAGGCTCGCTGCTCGACCACCTGTGGTGAGGTCTGCGCGCGCGTCGCCGGGTCTCGACTGATCGCTCGCACGCTCGCTACTCGACCGCCTGTGGTGAGGTCTGCGCGTGAGTCACCGGGTCTCGACTGATCGCTCGCAGGCTCGCTGCTCGACCACCTGTGGAGCGGTCGGTGCTCGACCACCCTTGGAGCAGCTGGTGGTTGAGGACCTGTGGCCGGCTCAGCCCGGGGTGCCTGCGAAGGCTGCGGCCGCTCCGTAGATCTTGTAGAGGGCGAACCCGCCGGCGTAGCCGGTGCTGCAGCGGTCGTCGAACAGCTGCATCGCGCCGCCGTCGCTGAGCACGTTGCCGTAGCCGACCACCTTGTCGCCCTCCACGGGACCGCCCGCGAAGTGACGCAGCCGCTGGACGAGCCCGAGCTTCTGGCCCTCGTCCGCCTGCCGCCACCAGCTGCACGTGTAGGAGCTGAGCCGCTGTGAGGTCACCACGGGAGCGACCGACGGCGCCGGACGCAGCGGGGCGAGGAGCTGGTCGATCACCTGGTCGATGAGTGAGAGGTTCACGATGTCGAGCAGGTAGGACGAGCAGGTCCTCGCCGTCGGGTTCGCGTCGCAGTACTCCTTGAAGACCTGCGTCTGGAGCGACCCGAGCGTGGTCGTGGGCGCCGAGCCGGGCTTCGCCGGCGTCATCGGCCAGCTGCAGATCTGCTCGTCACCGTGCGGGTAGCCGGAGATCTGGTACCCGGCGAGGCACGACACGAGCTCTGCCTCGGCGACCGGGTTGCCCAGGCCGATGCTCAGGGCGGGCATCGCGCCGTTGAGGCAGGAGGGCAGCAGCCCGTTGCCGGTTGCGGCCTTCCCGCCCGGCCCGGTGTTGTTCCAGAAGCAGTTGCCGGTGTTCGTCGGGAACGCGTCCCACCACAGGTCGGTGCCGTTGGGCTTGGCGGTGCCATCGGGCGCGACGCCCATCTTGTTGCCGTAGATGCTGTTGTCGTAGGAGGTCGAGAGGCCCGTTGCGCTGCAGCCCTGGACCGGGGTGCCGTCGGAGAGCACGGGACCGCAGACGGCCGCGTCGGGAACGGCGAACAGCATCAGTCCGCGCCGCCAGTTGTCCCAGAAGCTGTTGTTGCGCACCACGTTCTGGTTGCCGCCGGCGAGCCAGAGACCGGTGCCGACCGGTGCGCCGATGAACGGCTCGACGTCGGAGCCCGGCTGGAACGGGTTGAAGTTGTTGTCGTAGAAGTTGTTGTCCTCGATCACGTTGCCGTGCTGCGGGAAGCCGGGGTGGCCGGCCGCGGTGAACACGTCGGTGGTGAAGCCGAGCGCGTTGTCGAAGAAGTTGTTGTGGTCGATCCGGACGCCGCTGCTGTTGGTGCCCGAGAAGCCGCCAGTGTTGTGGTGGAGGTCGCACTGGGTCAGTCGCTGGCTGTAGCGGGCGACCGGGTAGAACGACGTGTCGCGCTTGACCAGCGTCGGAGCGCTCGACCCGGGGTAGATCCCGGAGTCGCCGTTGCCGGCGGCTTCGCAGTTCTGGATCTGTCCGTGGTCACCGACGAACGTGAGCACGCCGTACCCGCCGGCGTAGTACGTCTTGAACTGGTCGAGGAGGTAGCCGTCGGTCTCGAGGACGTAGATGTCGTGCTCGCGCGCGTGCCGCACGTTGATCTTGCGCATCACGAACCCGTCGGCACGGTCGACGAAGATGCCGACGTCCTTGCGGTGGCCGACAGCGGACGGCCCGCTGTTGCCGGCAGCGGCGTCGCCCGCCTCGACGACCACGTCGTCGGAGCTGACTCCCGAGCCCTCGAGCTGGAGGTTGCACCTGATGCAGGGGCCCTGGTTCGGGATGCCGTGCCGGTCGGCGAGCGGCGGGTCGGGGTCCACGCCGGACCCGATGCCTCGGCCGATCACTGCGATCAGGTTCGCGTCGTTGGGGCAGTGCACCTGGTACGCGTGCGACAGGGCTCCCGGGTCGCCCGCGTCGGAGTGGGTCTTGTACTGGTCACACGCCGGGTCGAAGGTCGGCTTCGACGCAGCGGTCGGCTCGGTGTAGACGCCCGGCATCACCACGACGCGGTCGTTGTTGTGCGAGGCGGTCACCGCCGTCTGGATCTCCGAGTACTGGCACCTCTCGAAGAGCTTGCCGTTGAGCTGGCGCAGGGTCTGCGCCTCGGTCGCCGTCAGCGTGCGGTGGTCGGTGGGCCGGACGTTGTAGCCGTGGGCGAGGGCGTTGTTGACCGAGGCGTTGAGCAGGTCCATCGAGTTCGGCCGGCAGACGACTCGGGTGTCCCCCGGCTGGGTGTCGTCGAGCGCCGAGGCGAGGCTTCGCGCCGTCGGGATCTCTCCGCCTGCGCACGGCGAGACCGAGCAGTCGGGGTTCGGGTCCGGCCAGTACGACGGCCGCTCGACGTGCGCCTGTGCCGCCAGCGGGATCGCGAAGGTGCTGCCGAGCGCGATCAGCGCGACCACGATGATTCGCTTCGAGAGTGACATGGCTCAGAGACCTCCGACGAAGGGCAGGACGGGCACGCAGTTGAGCGGGCGGGGATGGGCAGGATCAAGGGCGTTGAGCACCAGCACGCTGGCGTTCTTGTCCGCGGCGATCTCGAAGTGCTCGGTGAAGTCCAGCGGGCAGCGGTCCTGGAGGACGATGTTGGTCATCCCCGGCTCGATCCCGCTCGTGTACGGCACCACCAGCTCGTCGTACCGGCTGACGATGTTGACGTAGTGCACGCCCGGCACCGCCACTCCCCCGCTGCGCATCTCGGCGATGAACGACGAGCTCGCGGACATCTCGCCGCACGCCGCGCAGAACGGCACGGCGTACTCTGGCACGCCGGGTCCGAAGGCGAGCATGAACAGGGACCTGATGTCGCCGGTGCTGGTGCCGTGCCACAGCGACGCGAGCGAGATGTAGCTGCCGACCTTGCCGGCGCCGCCGAGGAACTTCAGCCAGTAGTCCGGCATCAGGGTGCCCTGCGAGTGGCCGACCAGGTCGACCTGCTGCGCACCGGTGGCGGCGAGCACACGGTCGACGAACGCACCCAGCTCGGCGGCGCTGGAGCGGATGCTGCTGAGTCCGCCGATCGCGCTGAGCGGATAGACCGAGCCCGGAGTGACGCCGTAGGTCAGCGCGAAGACGCAGTAGCCGTTGTTGCGCAGCAGCGGCCCGTAGGTCTGCCAGTTGGTGCTGCGGTTGCCGCCGGTGCCGTGCACCAGCACGACCGGGCGGGGATGCGCGGCGCTGGGCCGGCAGCTCCAGTCGTTGGTCCCGGGCGCGTCCGCGTCGGGCATGCCGCCGAGCAGCGCCGACGGGATGAACTGGTACGGAACGGGCAGGACGTCGGTGGCGGAGGCCGATGGCGGGAGCAGCAGCGCCGTGGACAGCAACGCCGCCAGAGCGGCGGCCAGGGTCGTGATTCGGCGCACGGATGATCCTCCGGTGTGGTCGGCGTCACGTGCTCAACGACCGAGCCGGAGAAAGATCACGCCAATTACTGAATGCGGTTCTTGTGGCGTGGCTTCTTGCCGGGCGCGCCGCTCGCCTGGCCCCGGTGCGGAGCGGCGGTCCGGTTGCGGGCGAACCGGTCGGGCTTCAGCGCGATCAGCACACCGGAGATGCGGGTGTCCTCGAGGGCGCGCAGCGTGTCGGCCGACAGGTCCGCGGGCAGCTCCACGATCGAGAACGCCGGCTTGATGTCGATCTTGCCGAAGTCCTCGCGCGACAGGCCGCCCTCGTTGGCGAGCGCGCCGACGATCTGGCGCGGCTCGACACGGTGTCGCTTGCCCACCTCGATCCGGTACGACGCCATCGGCTTGCCGCTCCCCCGGCGCTCCTTCGAGCGCTCCTGGTGCGGCGACCGGGTCGGCTCGGGCATCTCCTCGAGCAGGAGCGGCTCACCGTCCTGGGCCAGCACAGCGATCGCGGCAGCGACGTCGAGCGCCGGCACGTCGTGCTCGAGCTCGTAGGCGGCGACCAGCTCGCGGAACTGCGCGATCTGCGGGTCACCGAGGGCCTGGCCGATGGCGTCGGTGAACTTCGAGACCCGGAACGCGTTGACGTCCTCCACCGTCGGGAGCTTCATCTCCTCGAGCGTGGTGCGGTTGGTCTTCTCGATCGCGCGGAGCAGGTGGTTCTCGCGCGGGGTGACGAACGAGATCGCCACGCCCGGACGACCGGCCCGGCCGGTGCGGCCGATGCGGTGCACGTAGGACTCGGTGTCGGTCGGGATGTCGTGGTTGACGACGTGGCTGATCCGCGGCACGTCGAGGCCGCGCGCCGCCACGTCGGTGGCCACCAGGATGTCGAGCTTGCTCTTGCGCAGCTGCTCGATGGTGCGCTCACGCTGCACCTGGGCGACGTCGCCGTTGATCGCCGCGGCCGAGAAGCCCCGGGCACGGAGGCGCTCGGCCAGCTCCTCGGTGGCGTTCTTGGTGCGGACGAAGACGATCATCCCGTCGAAGTTCTCCACCTCGAGGATCCGGGTCAGCGCGTCGAGCTTCTGCGGGTGCGCGACCTTGAGGTAGCGCTGGCTGACGTTCGACGCCGTGGTCGAGGTGGACTTGACCTTCACCTCGGTCGCCCCGGGCGCGTGCTGCTTGACGATCCGGCGGATCTGCGGCGGCATGGTCGCGGAGAACAGCGCGACCTGCTTGTCCTCCGGCGTGCCGGAGAGGATCTGCTCGACGTCCTCGGCGAAGCCCATGTTGAGCATCTCGTCGGCCTCGTCGAGCACGACGAACCGGAGCTGGCTCAGGTCGAGCGTGCCCTTCTCGAGGTGGTCCATCACGCGGCCCGGCGTACCGACGACCACGTGGACGCCCCGACGCAGCGCGGACAGCTGCACGCCGTAGCCCTGGCCGCCGTAGACGGGCAGCACGTGCAGGCCCTTGACGTGGGCGGCGTACTTCTCGAACGCCTCGGCGACCTGGAGCGCCAGCTCACGGGTCGGCGCGAGGACGAGGACCTGCGGGGCCTTCGCGGAGAGGTCGATCCGCGACAGGATCGGCAGCGCGAACGCAGCCGTCTTGCCCGTGCCCGTCTGGGCCAGGCCGACGACGTGTTGTCCGGCCAGCAGCGGCGGGATCGCCTCGGCCTGGATCGGCGACGGCGTCTCGTAGCCCACGTCGCGGAGCGCCTTGAGCACCCGGGGGTCGAGACCGAGGTCGTCGAAGGAAAGCGTTGTCTCGGTCACCGAAGCAAGGGTAGTTGGCGCGCGCGCCGCCACCTATTTGAACGTGATCTCGTCGACAGCCGGGGCTAGCGTGCCATCCATGGACATGCCCCCGCCGCTGGAGACCCTCGACGAGACCTGGGAGCGCGCGCTGTGCATCGTCGCGCACCCCGACGACATGGAGTTCGGCGCCGCCGCTGCCGTCGCCCGCTGGACCGGCCAGGGCAAGTGGGTCGGCTACACGATGGTGACCAGCGGCGAGGCCGGCATCGACGCGATGGCGCCCGACGAGTGCCGGGTGGTTCGCGAGAAGGAGGAGATCGAGTCGGCGCGGATCGTCGGCGTCGACAGCGTGGACTTCCTGCACCAGCCCGACGGCGTCCTCGAGTACGGCGTGCCGCTGCGCCGGCTCCTCGCCGCCGAGGTGCGCCGGCACCGCCCGGACATCGTGGTCACCGGCAACCACCGCGACACCTGGGGCGGCAACAACCTCAACCAGGCCGACCACATCGCCGTGGGCAAGGCCGTGCTCGACGCGGTGCGCGACGCCGGCAACCGGTGGGTGTTCCCCGAGCAGATCACCGACGACGGCCTCGAGCCGTGGGGCGGGGTCAAGCAGGTCTGGGTCTTCGGGTCGCCGGCAGCGACGCACGCGGTGGACACCACCGACGCGTTCGATGCCGGCGTCGAGTCGCTGAAGGCCCATGCGGCGTACATCGACGGGCTCGGCTGGGAGAACTGGGACCCGCGCGAGTTCCTCGAGGGGATGGCCCGGGCGACGGGCCAGCGTCTCGGGGTCGCGTTCGCGGCGCCCTTCGAGGTCGTCCCGATGGGCTGGGGTGATTAGCCGCCCTCAGGTCTGTCCCCGGAGGTAGGCAAGGACGGCGGAGACCCGGCGATCGGAGGCCGGGTCGAGGTGCAGCTTGGCGAAGATGTTGCCGACGTGCTTGCGCACCGCGGCCTCACTGACGACGAGCACCTCGGCGATCGACCCGTTGGTGCGCCCCTCTGCCATCAAGCCGAGCACCTCGCGCTCGCGCTCGGTCAGCGCGGCGAGCGGACCGTCGGTGCGCCGCCGCCGGAGCAGCTGCCGGACGAGCTGCGGGTCGATGACGGTCCCACCGGCCGCGACCCGGTCGACGCTGTCGAGGAACTCCCGCACGTGCCCGACGCGGTCCTTGAGCAGGTAGCCGACGCCCGAGTCCTCCGTCGACTCGAGCAGCTCGGCGACGTATGCCTCCGCGACGTACGCCGAGAGCACGAGCACCGCCGTCCCCGGGTGCCGGGCGCGGATCGCCGCGGCCGCCCGGAGGCCCTCGTCGGTGTGCGTGGGCGGCATCCGGATGTCGGTGACCACGAGGTCCGGGCGGGTCTGCTCCACGAACGCCAGCAGCGCATCGGCGTCCGCGACGGCCGCCACGACCTCGTGCCCGGCCCGCTCGATGATCCCGACGAGCCCCTCGCGGAGCAGGGCGGCGTCCTCGGCGATCACGACCCTCAGGCTGCGTCGATCGGACACTCCATCCTCACCTCCGTCGGACCGCCGGAGGGGCTCGTGACCGTCAGCCTGCCGTCGAGGGCGTCGAGCCGGAGCGCGAGACCGGCGAGTCCCGTGCCGGCGTCGATGCTCGCTCCGCCGACACCGTCGTCGACGACGGTCAGCAGCAGCCGGCCGTCGTGGGTCCAGGCCTGCACCTGGACCAGTCGAGCCGATGCGTGCCGGGCGACGTTCGTGAGCGCCTCGCTGACCACGAAGTACGCCGCCGCCTCGACGGGACCCGGCAACCGCGCCGGCAGGGAGATCTCCGTCTGGACGGGCACCGTCGAGCGATCGGCGATCTCGTGCACGGCGGCTTCGAGCCCGTGGTCGACGAGCACGCGGGGATGGATCCCGCGCACGGTCGAGCGGAGCTCGTCGAGCGCGTCCTCGGCCTGCTGGTGGGCCCGGCGGACGAGTGCCTGTCCGGTACCGTCCGCGACGTCGAGCTCCGCCTGGCCCAGCGTCATGGTGAGCGCGACGAGCCGCTGCTGCACGCCGTCGTGCAGATCCCGCTCGATCCGGCGCCTCTCCGCCTCGAAGGCGTCGACGAGGTCGACCCGGGACCGGCGCAGGTCCTGGACGGCCTCGACGAGCCGGCCCTGCTGCGGATCGAGGAGCAGGTGGGTCAGGCCTGCCTGCGCGGCGGCGAGCGCCGTCACGGCGTACGCCGAAGCGAGGAGGACGAGCACCCCGAGCGGCACCGCGAGGTTCGCCTCACCGGTCGTGTCGATCCTCCAGATCCCGACGTCGATGGCGTCGGCCCTCACGAGGAGAGGCGCCAGCAGCAGGGACCCCGACGTGGTCACGACGATCGACACCACCACCGCGTCGACCACCCACAGCACCAGGGACAACAGCGCCGAGTAGCCGACCTCGGACCATGAGACCGGCAGGTCGCGGCTCGCCCGGAGGCGCTCGGCCAGCGAGCCCTCGGGCCTGGTGGCCGACCCGGGCAGCACGAGGCCGATGCGCCGCCGCTCGAGCGCCGCGACGCCGGTCGCGATGGTCGGCACCGCCGTCAGCACGAGCAGCCCGACGACCACGACGAGGGTGACCAGGCCGACGCCGAGCACGACGAAGAGGGCGACTGCGGTCGCCACGCCGACCGGCACCGTGGTGACCAGGTAGAGCAGTGAGCGCCACGGCCACCGGGAGCCGAGGAACCGCCACGGTCGCCCGCGCAGGGCCGTCCAGGCGTCGGGGAACGGGCTCACCCGCTGACCCTAGAAGGCTTTCGGCGGTTCCGCGGTAGCGCACGCGCTACCTGCGGTGTCGCTCACGGGCCACTGTGCAGGCCCCGCGGACCGCGTGGGATGGAGGCATGACCATCACCGCGCCCAGCCACCCCGCCAGCGACACCTCGATCGCCGTCGCGCTCGACGGCATCACGCGCACCTACCGATCGAAGGCCGGGGAGGTGCACGCGCTGCGAGGCGTCACCCACGTGTTCCCGAGGGGGAGCTTCACCGCGATCATGGGTCCGTCCGGCTCCGGCAAGTCGACCCTCCTGCAGGTGGCGGCCGGTCTCGACCGGCCGACCCGTGGCCAGGTGCTCGTCGCAGGCACGTCACTGACCGGCCTCGGCGAGACCGAGCTGACCCGGCTGCGGCGGAGCTCGATGGGCTTCGTCTTCCAGGCCTACAACCTGCTCGACGCGCTGACCGCCTTCGACAACGTGGCGCTGCCGGCCCGGCTGGCCGGCCAGCGGGTCACACGCGAAGCCGTCCTCGCGGCCCTCGCCCGGGTCGGCATGCGGGAGCTCGCCCGCCGCCGGCCACCGGAGCTCTCCGGCGGGCAGCAGCAGCGCGTCGCGCTCGCCCGGGCACTCCACTCACGGCCCGCGGTGCTGTTCGCCGACGAGCCGACGGGCGCACTGGACCGCAGCTCCGGTCGGCAGGTGCTGGAGGTGCTCCGCTCGCTCGCCGACCAGCACGGACAGACGATCGTGATGGTGACCCACGATCCGCTCGCTGCGTCGTACGCCCACAGCGTGCTGTTCCTCGCCGACGGCCAGATCGTCGGCCGGGTCGACCGCGCCGACGCCGCCCGGATCGCCGCGACGATGAGCGAGCTGGAGCGATGATCCTCGAGCTGAGCCGCCAGACCGTGCGGCAGACCTGGCGGCCGTACGCCGGCGCGTTCGTCGCGCTGGCGTGCGGTGTCGTCCTGATCGCGCTCACGGTGAACCTGATCGGAGCGGTCGAGGCCACCAGCGAGTCGTCCGGTGTGAGCCCCGCCGACCGGTCCCAGCTGGCGGACCTGTCCTCGATGTTCGGCTTCATGGCGGCGATCTCGCTGTTCATGGCGATGTTCGTCGTGGCGAGCACCTTCGGCTTCGTGGTGGCCACCCGGCGACGCGAGCTGGGGATGCTCCGGCTGGTCGGCGCGACGCCACGACAGGTGCGGCGGCTGATCCTCGGTGAGTCCGGCCCTGGTCGCGCTCGCGGCGAGCGTTGCCGGTGGCACCGTGGCCACCCTGCTCACGCCCGCGGCGCTCTGGCTGCTGCGCAACCGCGGCGTCACCTCACTCCACCTCCATGCTCCGGCCCCGTGGGTCGCCTGGTCGATCGCCGTGCCCTGCGGTGCAGGGGTCGCCCTCGTCGGCAGCTGGCGAGCGTCGCGCCGTGCCGCGAAGATCTCGCCGGTCCCCGCCCTGCAGGAGGCGGGCCTGGAACGGCGCCCGCTGAGCTTCTGGCAGGTCGTCATCGGCGGACTCTGCCTCGCCGGCGTGGTGACCGTAGTCGTGCTGAGCACGCGGATGGAGCCGCTGTTCGCGCTGGTCGTCTCGATCCTGCTGCCGGAGGTCGTCGTCATCGGCTGCGTCTGCTTCGGCGGCGTGCTGTTCCCGTTCCTGGCCGGCGCGCTCGCCGCGCCGTTCGCGCCCGGCAACATCTCCGCCCGACTCGCTCGCGACCACGTCCGGACGGCAGTCCGCACGCCCGCAGCCCTGGCGGCGCCGATCGTGGCGATCTCCTCGATCGCCGGCGCGCTGATCATCGCCTTGTCGTTCACCGCCGACTGGACCTCGGCGCTCGACCGCGGGCAGCTCCGGGCGCCGCTGGTGGTCGAGGCCGGGAACCGCGCGGCGGTCGCAGCAGTGGCCGCCGATCCGGACGTCGCGGTCGCCGACGCACGCACCACGATTCCCCTGCGTCTCGGTCCCGACCGCGACACCGAGGACGTCGAGGCGCTCGATCTCCCTGCTGCCGCGGCCGCACGCGGAGTCCGAGCCGTCCGGGGCGACCTCGGGGCCCTGCACGGCCCGACTGCAGCGGTGTCCGAGACCTATGCGAGCGATGCCTCGGTGGGCGTCGGCGACCGGATCAGCACGTTCGTCGCCGGCACCACGGTGCGGCTTCGGATCGTGGCGGTCGTCGCCGATGCTCCCGACCTGTACGGCGAGGTGCTGGTCCCCCGCGAGCTCGTCGCGGCACGGGCGCAGCGGGCAGCCGCCGACCTGGTCTTCGTGCTGCCCCGCGACGGCGTCACGGTCGCGACACTGCGCGCATCTCTGGAGAGGTCGCTGGCGGGCACCGGCAGCCACGTGCTCGCCGCGGAGACCTGGATCGACCGGACCGACGACCAGACCCGCGCCGCGAACAACCTCGGGCTGTGGGTGCTGCTCGGTCCGGCGGGCCTGTACGCCGGCATCGCGATCGTCAACGCGATCCTGATCGGCAGCTCCCAGCGTCGACGCCAGCTGCGGGTGGTCGCGCAGCTCGGCGGCACGCCTCAGCAGCTGCGCGCGATGGCGGTCTGGGAGGCAGGCCTGGTCGGCGCCGCGGCACTGGCCACCGGCACGCTGGTGACCGCGTTCGTCGGCTGGATGGTGCGCCGCGCGATCACCTCCGACGTCGCGGGCGCGACCCTGACGATCCCCTGGATCCCGCTCGCCGCAGTCGCCGCGACCTGCGCCGGGCTCGTCCTGGTCGCGGCCCTGGTCGGAGCTCGCGGTGCGACCCGCGCCTGAGCCGAGGCCGGCCCGCTCGACGCTCACGACCAGGTGTCGGCGTCCTCCGGGATCCAGACCCGCATGGTCGACGGGCCACGGTTGCCCCAGTGGTGGTACGGCACCAGCCGCACGGAGCTCGAGCGACCCGGGGCCACGCCCTCGGGCTCCTCCCCGTCCGTCAGGTACGGCCATCGCGTGGGCGGTGGTGGCTCGGTGGCGATCCGCGCGGTGACGGCCTCGCCGTCGACGCCCAGACCCGCGGACAGGTCGATACTCGCGGTGCCCACGTCCGGCTGCACGCCCTCGGGCCCGCCCGGCAGATCGACGGACTCCAGGCACATGACCTCTGGGCCACGCTCGACCGCGACGCAACCCCGGAGCGCGTCGATCCGCGGATCCGGTCGGACGGCACGCGGCTGCATCGGGAGCTCGAGGACGACCACGTCGCCGGCTCGGAACCGGCGACGCACGTCGACGACTCCCGGCGCCACCTGGGAGACGTGGCGGGCTCCCCCGTCGTCGGTCTCGACCAGACGTGCGCCGGACTCGGCCCACTCCGGCACCCGGAGCGAGAGAGTCCACTCCCGCTCGGCACTGGTGACGACCTCGACCGCGATCGTGCCCGAGGCCGGGTAGCTCGTGCGGACGTCGACCTCGACGGATGTGCCGTCGTCGAGGCGGGTCCGGATCGTGCTCGGCGCGTACTGGTGGATCTGCAGACCCTCGGCATCCCTCGTCGCGACGTACGCGGCCAGGCTCGCGAAGGTGCGGGCGACGTTCGGCGGGCAGCACGACACCGCGAACCACGGAGCCCGCATGGAGGACTGCGCACGGAGGTGTGGCCGGTCCGTCGGAGCCGGCTCTCCCGGCGTCCGCTTGTGCAGGGTGTTGGTGTAGAAGAACGACCTGCCGTCCTCGGCCGGGGAGGCGGCGACGTTGTTGAACAGCGTGCGCTCCACGAGGTCGGCGTACGTCGGGTCTCCCGACGCGAGCAGCAGCCGCCACGAGAACATCACCGACGCGATGCTCGCGCAGGTCTCGTTGTAGGCACGGTCCGGTGGCAGCTCGTAGTCGTCGCCGAAGGCCTCGTCCAGGTGGTGCGACCCCTGTCCGCCGGTGATGTAGGTCCGGCGGTCGCGGGTCGCGCGCCACTGCGTCCGGAGGGCGTCGAGGAGCCCCTGGTCGCCGTCCTCGACGGCGACGTCGACCGCGGCGGCCGAGAGGTAGCCCGCGCGCACCACGTGTCCGCGCAGGACCGTGGCGTCGCGCACCGGGACGTCGTCCTGGAAGTACGCCGAGCCGTACTCGACCGGCCCGAGTGTCCCGTGTCCGCGGCGCCGGATGAACAGCTCGGCCTGCCGGACGTAGCGCTGGTCGCCGGTCGCGCGGCCCAGCTCGACCAGACCCAGCTCGATCTCGGGGTGGCCGCAGATGCCGTCACGCGCGCCTTCGCCGAAGACCTCGCAGACGTGGTCCGCTGCCCGGATCGCGACCGCGACCAGACCGTCGTCGGCCGCGGGGCGTGTCCGCAGGCGCGCCACGGCCGCCTGGAACAGGTGGCCCAGGCAGTACAGCTCGTGGCCGAACTCCAGGTCGGACCAGCGGGGCGCCTGACCGGGTCTTCCGAACATCGTGTTGAGGTAGCCGTCCGCCTCCTGGGCCGCCGCGATCCGCGCGACCGTCGACCGGAAGCGCTCCTCGAGCTCCGACCGGCCGGACCGGCCGATCTCCCAGGCCATCGCCTCGAGGAACTTGTAGACCTCCGAGTCCGAGAACTCCCGGCCGCGTCGGCCGCGTGGCAGCAACCCCTCGGCCGCCAGGTCGAAGTTGCCGATCCAGCCCTCACGCTCGAGCCAGGACTCGATGTGCGGCAACGTCGCATCGGCGTTGACGCTCTGCCGTGAGCCCCAGAAGCCCCCGAGGATGGACACCTCGTCGAGGCCGAGCGGCGTGAGCCGGCCGTGGAAGGGATGCACCGGCGTGGCCGGTGTCCGGACGGTCCGAGAAGGGGTAGTGCTCATCCCTTGAGTGCTCCTGACATGAATCCGCGGACGTAGTGGCGTTGCAGGACGAGGAAGAGGACGACGCACGGCAGCGCGAGGACCACCACGCCCGCCTCGGTGGCGCCGTAGTCGACGACGCCCTGCACCTGCACGCGCAGGTTGGCGACGGCGAGCGGCAGGGTCAGCTTGTTGCTGTCGGTGATGAGGATCAGCGGCGCGAGGAAGTCGTTCCAGGCGGCGAGGAAGGAGAACAGCGCCACCGTGACGAGCCCCGGCTTGACGGCCGGCAGCAAGACGTTGAGCAGGCAGCGGACGGGTCCGCAGCCGTCCATGAGCGCGGCCTCGTCGAGCTCGCGCGGAACTGCCTCGAAGGAGACCCGCATCATGAACGTCGCGAACGGCAGCTGGAACATGACGAGCACCAGCGCCACGCCGAGCAGGGAGTTGCCGAGCCCGACCCAGTTGAGGATGACGTACAGCGGGATGAGCAGCGTCGCGTACGGGACCATCAGGATCGCGAGCGTGAGCAGGAACAGTGCGTTCTTGCCCCAGAAGGAGAACCGCGCGAACGCGTAGCCACCGAGCAGCGACACCAGGACGGTGAGCGCCATCGTCACCAGCGACACGAACGCCGAGTTGGCCAGGTAGCGCCAGATCCCGGCCTGGTAGTCCGCCAGCGCGGTGTAGTTGCCCATGCCCCAGCCGTCGTGCTGGCTGGTCCCCTGCTGGGGCGCGACGGAGGCGACCGCCGTCCAGATCAGCGGGAAGAGAAAGATCACCGCGAGTCCGCCGGTCAGCACCCAGTACGGCGTCCGGGTGGCCAGCGAGCGGAGCCCGGGCACCGCCGTACGGGCCTGCGCCGGAGCGTGGGTAGTCGTCGTCATCGTCACTCCCTACGCGTCGGGGCTGCGCAGCAGCCGGATCTGGACGGCGTTGACCAGGACGAGCACCAGCAGCACGATCACCGACAGGGCGGCCGCCACACCCAGGTCGTTGCGGCCCTGGAAGGCAACGCCGTAGATGAGCTGGACCAGCGTGATCGTGCTGTTGTCCGGTCCGCCCTTGGTCAGGATGTAGAACTGCTCGAAGGCCAGCATCGAGCCGGTCACGCACAGCACCGTGGTCAGCGCGAGCGTCGGCCGCAGCAGCGGGATGGTCACCCAGCGGAACGTCTGGAACCGACTGGCACCGTCGATCCGCGCGGCCTCGAAGACGTCACCGGGGATGGACTGCAGCCCGACGAGCATGAGGAGCATGTAGAAGCCGGCGAAGCGCCAGACGATCAGGAAGGTCGTCGAGAACAGGGCAGTGGTGGGCGTGCCGAGGAAGGACAGCCCGTGGCGATCCATGAAGCCGGCGAACGGCCCGGTCACCGGCGAGTAGAGCGTGTAGAAGAGCAGCGATGCGGACGCGAGCCCGAGGGCTCCGGGCACGAGCCAGGCCGTGCGCAGGAAGCTCGACCACCGTGAGGCCTCCTGGACGATAAGCGCCATCCCGAGGCCGAGGCCGAGGAGCAGGACCGTCGCGAGCACGGTGTACTTGGCAGTGAAGACGATCGACTCGACGAAGAACCGCGTCGTCACTGCTTCGTGGTAGTCGTCGGGGAAGTTCACACCCTGGTTGCCGCCGAGCAGCGACCAGTCCGAGCCGGACATCCGCAGCACGATGAGCAGCGGGATCACGAAGAGCGCGACGACGAAGGCAGCTGTCGGGAGGGCGAAGGCCCAGCCGGTCAGGCCGCGGCGCAGGCTCAGGGCCCGGGCCCGTCGGTTGCTCGTCACGACGACGTCACGCGCTTCCCGGACGGGAGGCACGGTGGTGCGCACAGACATGGCGTCTCCTGGATCGGTGGGGCGGCTCGTCCCGACCGGCCGTGGTGGAGACCGGTCGGGACGAGCGCTGTGCTGCGGGGCCGGGAGCGCGTCCCGTGTCGCTCGGGGTCACGCAGCCGTCATGTGGTCCCTCATGTGGTCACTGTCCCAGCACGGAGGTGATCTCGGTGTTGTCGGAGTCGACCGAGTCCTTGCCGTTGAGCACCTGGTTGCGGACGAGGGTCAGCCACGGGCTGCTCGGAGCGTTGAACGCCTGCTGGAAGTTCAGCGCCACCGGCGTCTTGCCCTTGGCCGCGACCTCGTTGATCTTGACCAGCCGCGGGTCCGCGGCGGCGTACTGGTTGTTCGCGAGGTCACCGCGGGAGACGACGTCCTTGTCCTTGGCGAGCACACCGACCTGGGCGTCCTCCGACATCAGCCACGACAGGAAGTTCCACGCCTGTGCGGCGTTCTTGGAGTCCTTGGAGATGCCGATGCCGTCACCGCCGACGAAGGTGGACTCGCCACCGTCGACCCCGGGAAGACCGGCCACGCCGACGTCGAACTTGTCGGTGGACGAGAGCAACGTCGCCGGGTAGGGCATCACGCCGACCTTGCCGTTGGTGAAGCCGGCCGTCCAGGTCGGGCCCGCCTCGTCCTTGGAGCTGGGCAGCACCGCGCCGCTGGTCCACAGGTCGCGCCAGGTGTCGTAGACCTTCTTCGCAGCGGTGCCGTCGAGCGTCGACTTCGCGCCGTTGTCGCTCATCACGTCGTCGCCCGAGGCCCAGATGGAGGGGAACCACGTGAACACCAGACAGCCGCCGCAGTTGAAGCCGGTCGCGGTGCCGTAGACGCCCGGCTTGTTCAATGCCTGCACCTTCTTGGCGTCGGCCGCGAACTCGTCGAGCGTGGCGGGTGCCTTCTCCGGGTCGAGGCCTGCCTCCTTGAAGAGGTCCTTGTTCCAGAACAGCATCGAGAGGTCGAGCACGAAGGGAAGCACGTACTTCTTGCCGTCGAGCGTGCCCGCGGCGATGTGGCCCTGGTTGATCGAGTCGGCGTACGAGAGGCCGCCGATCTGCTTGGTGATGTCGGTGAACAGGCCCTGCTTCACCCAGTTGGGCACGTAGACGATGTCCGCCGCGAAGAGATCGGGCAGGCCCTTCGCCCCGGCAGCCGCGCCCACCTTGGCGACGTAGTCGTCGTTGGGCACGACGGTCAGGTCGACATGGTTCTTGTGGGTGGAGTTGTACGCCGCGACCAGCAGCTTGGCCTGCTTCTCGAGCGGCGCCCGGGTCCACAGGGTCAGCTTGGTGCCGTCGTCGGTCCCGCCCGAGGGAATCTTCGCGCTGCCCTTGGTCGGTGAGTCCGAGCTGCCGCACCCGGCCAGGGTGAGCGCAACGACGGCAGCGAGGATGCCGGCGAGCACCCGTCCTCCGCGTCGTGCCTGGATTGCCTTCATGAAAGCTCCTCGTACGTGAGTGCCGAGAAAGGCCTCGGCCTGGTGGTCCCGGCGTCGCCCCTGGGCCGTCACGGCGACAAGAGACACTGTGACGAGGGCCACTCCGAAAGCGTTTTCGATCCTTGCACACGGATGCCGCGACGTAAAGCGTTTTCGGAGTACTATCTGCACGTGATTCCAGCACATCCCGGCGGACCCAGCGACGCCACCGCATGAGCTCGCCCACGCCGCGGCGCCCGGACGGGCCGGTGAAGCTCAGTGACGTCGCGCGCCTGGCGGGCGTCTCGCTCGCGACCGCGTCCAAGGCCATGAACGGCAGGGCCCAGGTCGCCGAGAGCACGCGGGCCAAGGTGCTCGACGCCGCGGCACGGCTGTCGTTCACGCCGAACCCGATCGCCCGCGGGCTGCAGGGCGGCCGCACCGGCACCGTCGGGCTGCTCACCAGCGACCTCGAGGGCCGGTTCGTGCTGCCGATCCTGATGGGGGCCGAGGACGCCTTCGGTGCCGGTGAGGTGAACGTCCTGCTCTGCGACGCCCGAGGCGACGCGGTCCGCGAGCGGCACCACCTGAGGACCCTGCTCGGACGCCGCGTCGACGCACTGATGGTCGTCGGTCGCCAGACCGACCCGCGACCGTCCCTCGGCCGGGACCTCCCGGTCCCGGTCATCTACGTCTACGCGCCGTCCGACGATCCGGCCGACCGATCACTGACCACCGACAACGTCGGCGCCGGTCGGACCGCCGTGGAGCACCTCACGGCAACCGGTCGCCGGCGGATCGCTCACATCGGCGGCGACCCGAGCTACGCCGCCGCGCTCGACCGCGCTGAGGGCGTGGCCCAGGCCCTCATCGACGCCGGCCTGGAACCCGTCGCCGAAACCACTTTCGGGGAATGGTCGGAGGGCTGGGGTCGCGATGCCGCGGCGATGCTCCTCGAGGCCGACCGGGAGATCGACGGGCTGATCTGCGCTTCCGACCAGATCGCCCGCGGCGCCCTCGAGACCGCCCGCGACCTCGGCCTGCGGGTGCCCGAGGACCTCGCGGTGATCGGCTTCGACAACTGGGAGGTGCTGACGCTGAACTCCCGACCGCAGCTGACCAGCGTCGATCCCAGGATGCAGACCCTGGGCCGCGAGGCGGCGCGGCTGCTCTTCGCCGCCCTGGACGGTGAGCAGCTCGGGTCGGGCAGCCAGACGCTTCCGGCCCAGCTGATCGTCCGCGGCTCCACGGTCTCCCGTCGCTGAGGGCGTGTCTGCGGCTCACCCGCTGAGGCCGGGCGGGTTGACGTTCTCCCTCCGACCTCTTGGCGTTGATACCCCTCGGGGGTATCGTCGCAGCCACCAGATCGCGGGTTGGAGGACACATGGCGGACATGATCGGCTCCCTCGGGGACGCGCTCCGGATGGCCGGCGCGATGGGGTGGGAGATCCTCTGGCCGCTGGTCCTCGGCTTCTTCCTGTCCGGCGTCGTGCAGGCCGTCGTACGCCGCGAGCAGGTGGTCCGCTTCCTTGCCGGCGACTCACCGCGTTCCCTGGCCTGGGCGACGGGCCTCGGCGCAGCCTCCTCGTCGTGCTCCTACGCGGCCGTCGCCCTCGCACGCTCGCTGTTCCGCAAGGGGGCGTCGTTCAGCGCGGCCATGGCCTTCGAGATCGCCTCGACGAACCTGGTGGTCGAGCTCGGGATCATCCTGGCCCTGCTCATGGGCTGGCAGTTCACGCTGGCCGAGTTCGTCGGTGGCCCGTTGATGATCGTGATCGTCGCGCTGCTGTTCCGGCTGTGGATGCGCGGGCGGATCCTCGAAGCCGCACGCGAGCAGGCCGAACGTGGCGTCGCCGGGTCGATGGAGGGTCATGCCGCGATGGACATGTCGGTGACCGGCGGCGGCACGCTGTGGCAGCGCCTGTGGTCCCGCGACGGGTTCACGTCGGTGTCGCACTACTACGTGATGGACTGGGCGTCGGTGCTGCGCGACATCGTGCTCGGCCTGCTGATCGCGGGTGCGTTCGCGGCCTGGGTCCCGACCAGCTGGCTGCAGAGCTTCTTCCTGCAGGGCGACCCGACCGCGGCCAAGCTGTGGGGCCCGTTGATCGGCCCACTCGTGGCCGCAGTGAGCTTCGTCTGCTCGATCGGCAACGTGCCGCTGGCCGCAGTCCTCTGGAACGGCGGGATCAGCTTCGGCGGGGTGATCAGCTTCATCTTCGCCGACCTGATCATCGTCCCGATCATCCTCATCTACCGGAAGTACTACGGGACCAAGGCTGCACTCCGGATCACCGGCATCTTCTACCTCGCCATGGCGGCCGCCGGCTACGTGGTCGAGATCCTCTTCGGCGCGCTCGGGTTGGTGCCGGAGACTCGCAGCGCGAAGGTGGTCGAGGCCACGGTCTCCTGGAACTACACCACCTGGCTCAACCTGGCGTTCCTGGTCCTGACCGTCGCCCTCGTCGTGCGGTTCGTGCGAACCGGAGGCGTTCCGATGCTGCGCATGATGGGTGGTCCGGCCGACAACGACTCGACCCCGCCCCACGACCACGAGCACCACGAGCACCACGAGCACCACGGCCACTGAGACGGTGCCGGGCCGGGTGGCGTCCTCGCCGTCAAGCGTGCAGGGCGACGGCCCAGGGGCGCACCTCGACGGTGAAGAACCCGGTCGCGACGCTGACATCGTCCTCGGTGGCGAGCCGGGTCGCCTCCTCGAGGCGGTCCGGGCCGGCCAGCCGCAGGATCGTCATACCCTCTCCCGGCCGGTCGGTCAGCGGGCCGGCGGCGACGAGGTGGCCCGCATCGGCCATCCGGCGGAGGAAGGCCAGGTGGTCGCCGAACCGTTCGTCGGCCATCACCGCAGTGCCGCCGCCGGACAGGTCCGTG
This sequence comes from Marmoricola sp. URHA0025 HA25, assembly GCF_054059435.1. NCBI lineage: Bacteria > Bacillati > Actinomycetota > Actinomycetes > Propionibacteriales > Nocardioidaceae > Marmoricola > Marmoricola sp. URHA0025 HA25. The sequence goes on along the minus strand of NZ_JBSSCD010000001.1, from coordinate 1,616,339 downwards.
GGCCGGTGGACCAGTGCGACCCAGGTGTCCTCCGGCACGGTCATCCGGCGGCGACCTGTTCGACAAAGCGGCCGAGCACGACGGGCCAGCCGTGGTCGTACTCGTTGCGGGCCTCGGCGGCCTGCTCGCCGAAGATCTCCCAACCGCCGTGCTCGAGGGTCACCAGCGTCCTGCCGTCGGTCTCCTCGAAGGTCACCGTGACCCGGCTGGCCTCCTCGGCGCTGTTGCCGGGATGCCAGCTGAAGGCGATCAGCGCGCCCGGCTCCCAGTCGGTGATGGTGCCCCAGACCGCGTCGTCGGCGCCGGCCTTGGACTCCACGATGTGGGCGCCCACTCCGGGGTCGACGAAGGCGACGGTGGCCTCCGCACCATGGACGCTGTGCTCGCCGAGTGGCCACCAGGCCGCGATGCGGTCGGTGAACACGCTGAACGCGAGATCGGGCAGGGCGTCGACGAGCACCTCTCGCCGCAGCGGCGGAACGGCTGCGCCGGAGCCCGGGCTGCCATGGCTGATGGCGCTGGTCATCTGAGGTCTCCTCGTCGTCTCGTGCTGGTGCGACTCGGCCGCTGCGACCGGGCCTGTGTCGGCTCCTACTCGCGCAGCTGGTCGGCGGCTTCCTCTTCGACGGCCGCGTCTACCGCCTCGGCGAATGCCGCGAGCGCGGTGTCCCACATGCCGACCAGCCACTGCTGGGCCAGGACCATCCCCTCCGGCGCGAGGGCGTAGAGATTGCGCGTGCCACGCGACTCGTGGCGCACCAGCCCGGCGCCTTCGAGCACGCGCAGGTGCTTGCTGACGGCCGGCCGGCCGACCGTCAACTGGTCGGCCAGCTTGCCGACCGGCGTCGGACCGCCTCGCAGCCGGGCGATGATCTGGCGACGCACGGGCTCCCCCAAGGCGTCGAAGACGTCCTCGGCGTCGGTGGCACGGGCGGAAGCTGAATGGTTGCTCATGGGTGACGGTTACTCTAGGGCAACGGTCGCTTGGGAGCAACGCTTTCCCAGGTGCAAGATGCCGACCTCGAGACATCGGCGGGTGAGGGTTCGAAACGCACAACCCGCCTCACCTGTCGTCGCAGGTCAGGCGGGGTGTCGATGGCTCCCCCGGTTGGACTCGTACCGACAACCCTCCGGTGCGCGACATTGAATCGGGCTGATCGTCGGAGCGGCTTGCTGTGTCGTGCTGAGGGCTGATCGCGCGTGCGCTCATGTGCTCTGGCCTGCGGAAACGCAGAATCGACGCACCCGCCACGTCGGTGCCGGTTACTGAGGTCAGCAACTCTGACGTGCCCTTGGCGAGCAGTCTCTGATCCACACGACAGATGTCACGGGTAGAGACCCCTCGCCTTGTGTGCCTCGGCGACGGTCTTCACGGCCAGGGACGTCGCTGCCGCGCGGAGGGTCAATCCGTGCTCGACGCTGTGGTCGCGGACTCGGACCCAGGCCCGGTCCATCCTGTCCTTGAGCCGTGACTCGATCTCGTCGACCGACCACCAGTAGGCCTGGTTCGCCTGCACCCACTCGAAGTAGGAGACGACTACTCCCCCGGCGTTCGCGAGGATGTCCGGAACGACAACCACGCCGTTCGCGGCAAGCACGTCGTCGGCGGCGGCGGTCGACGGCCCGTTGGCGCCTTCGACGACGATCCGCGCGCGGACCCGGGATGCGTTGTTCTCGTGGATCACACCTTCGGTCGCCGCGGGGACGAGAACGTCGACTTCGAGCTCGAGCAGGTCGGCCTTCTCCGGCATAGCGTCAGCGAGGTCGAAGCCGATGACACTGCCGGTGCGGTCGACGTGCTCCTCGAGGGCCGGGACGTCGAGACCGGCATCGTCGCGGACGGCTCCGTACTGGTCGCTCGCTGCCACCACGCGCATGCCGGCATCGAACAGGAACCGTGCAGCGTCGCGGCCGACCTTGCCGAATCCCTGCACCGCCGCCGAGCCGCTCGCCGGGTTCATGCGCTGGTCTGCGAGAGCTGCGAGCGCGATGTGAACGACACCCCGGGACGTGGCGCTCGCCCGGCCGAGTGATCCGCCGAGGGACAGCGGTTTGCCGGTGACGACGCCCAGGACGGTGTGACCCTGGGCGACGGAGTAGGTGTCCATGATCCAGCCCATGGTGCGTTCGTCGGTGCCGACGTCGGGAGCGGGGATGTCGATGTCAGGTCCCAGGATCGGGGACAGCTCGCTGGTGTACCGGCGTGTGACGCGTTCCAGCTCGGCCTGGCTGTAGAGGCGTGGGTCGATCTTGATGCCGCCCTTTGCGCCGCCGTAGGGGACGTCGAGCAGGGCGCACTTCCAGGTCATCCACATTGCCAGGGCTCGGACCTCGTCGAGGTTCACGTCCGGGGCGAACCTCAGACCCCCCTTCGCCGGTCCGCGGGAGAGATTGTGCTGGACCCGGTGCCCGGTGAGGACCTCGACGCTTCCGTCGTCGCGGCGTAGCGGGATGCTGACGGTCATCTCGCGGCGGGGTTTCGAGAGCATGCTGAAGACGCTCTCGTCGTACCCGAGGATCTGGACTGCCTGGCGCAGCTGGCTCCTGGCGTCGTCGAGGGGCCCGCGTGGCGTTGGGAGGACCAGGTCCTCGTCGGTCATCGTCATGGCGTCCGCTCGCTACTCGTCGTGTACTCGAAGAATCCGCGGCCGGACTTGCGGCCGAGCTCCTCGGCTCGCACCTTGCGCAGCAGGAGGGCCGGGGACGCGAACAGCGGCTCCTTGAACTCCTCGTAGAGCGATTCGGCGATCGCCTTCGTGGTGTCGAGGCCGATGAGGTCCGCCAGCTCGAGCGGCCCCATCGGGTGGGCACATCCGAGACGCATCGCCGCGTCGATGTCCTCGGCACTTGCGAACCCTGACTCGAGCATCCGGATTGCGGAGAGCAGGTAGGGAACGAGCAGTGTGTTGACGATGAATCCGGCTCGGTCCTGCGACTTCACGATCTGCTTGCCCAGGGGTCCCGAGGCAAGTGCCGTGACGACCTCGACGGTCCGGTCCGAGGTCTTCAGCGACGTGACGAGCTCGACCAGAGGCAGCACTGGCACCGGGTTGAAGAAGTGCATCCCGACGACCTTGTCCGGTCGGCCGGTTGCCATCCCGAGGTCGATGATCGGTACCGAGGAGGTGTTCGAGGCGATGATCGCTTCAGCACCGAGGACCCCGTCCAGTCGCTCCATCACCGCCAGCTTGGCGTCGACGTTCTCCACGACAGCCTCGATGACGACCTCGCGGTCGGCGAGGTCTGCGAGGTCGTGGACGTACCGGAGGTTGCGCAGGGCCCTGTCGTGCAGGTCGCGGGTGAGCTTCCCCTTGCGGAAGGCCCGGGCCAGCGAGCCCTCGGTGCGGTCCTTGGCGCGACCTGCCTGCTCTGCGCTGGACTCGCAGACGATGACGTCGATGCCGGATCGTGCACACACTTCAGCGATGCCGCTGCCCATCTGGCCGCCGCCGACGACTCCGACCCGTTCGACCGACGTCATCGAGAGGTCCTCCCCTGTGTCAGCGGAGTCACCGGAAGGCCGCCTGCCCGGTGAGCGCCTGGCCGACGACGAGCGTGTGCATCTCGACGGTGCCCTCGTAGGTCAGCACCGACTCGAGGTTGTTCATGTGGCGGATCACCGGGTACTCCAGCGAGATCCCGTTGGCGCCGAGGATGGTCCGGGCGGTGCGGCAGATCTCCAACGCCTCGCGGACGTTGTTGAGCTTGCCCAGGCTCACCTGCTCGGGACGGAGCACCCCGGCGTCCTTGCGGCGGCCGAGATGGAGAGCCAGCAGGACACCCTTCGTGTACTCGAGGCTCATGTCTGCGAGTTTCTGCTGGGTCAGCTGGAACCCGGAGATCGGGCGTCCGAACTGGGTCCGCTCGTTGGCGTACGAGAGGGCCGCGGCGAGGGAGGACCGCGCCGCTCCCATGGCGCCCCAGACGATGCCGTAGCGGGCCTCGTTGAGACAGCTCAGTGGGCCCTTCAGCCCGCGGACCTCGGGGAAGACGGCCGAGTCCGGGAGTCGAACGCCGTCCAGGACCAGCTCGCTGGTGACCGAGGCCCGCAGGGACAGCTTGTGCTTGATCTCGGGAGCAGAGAAGCCCGGCGTGCTGGTCGGCACCACGAAGCCGCGGACGCCCTCGTCGGTCTGGGCCCACACGACGGCCACGTCAGCGACGGTGCCGTTCGTGATCCACATCTTCCGGCCGTCGATGATCCAGTCGTCGCCGTCGCGGCGGGCACGCGTGCGCATCGCACCGGGGTCGGACCCGATGTCCGGCTCGGTGAGGCCGAAGCACCCGATTGCCTCGCCGGCAGCCATCGCCGGGAGCCACTCGTTCTTCTGGTCCTCCGTGCCGTGCTTCCAGATTGCGAACATCGCGAGCGAGCCCTGGACCGAGACCAGGGAGCGGATCCCGGAGTCGCTCGCCTCGAGCTCGACGCAGGCGAGGCCGTACTCCGTGGCGCTCATGCCGGCGCAGCCGTAGCCCTCCAGGTGCATACCGAGCACACCGAGCGACCCGAGCTCCTTGGCGAGGCTGCGGATGTCACCGATGCTTCCCTGCTCGAACCAGTCGGCGACGTAGGGGTCGATGCGGTCGTTGCACAGCTGCCGGACGGAGTCCCGGACGGCCTTCTCCTCGGGACTGAGCTGGTCGTCGATGCCGGCCAGGTCGAGCGGGTCGATCGGGCCCAGGGACTTCGTGTTCTGGTTGCTCATCAGGCTCTCTCTTCTTCCAGCCATCGGCGGATTTCGGTGCTGTGCTGACCCAGGGTGGGCGGGGCGTCGTACGTGGTGATCGGGGTGCGAGAGAAGCTGATCGGGCTTCGGACCTGCCGTGGTGCGTCGCCGACCTCGACAGTCGGTTCCAGGCCGAGGCGTTCGGCAAGCTGGATCGCCTCAGCGATCGATGAGATCCGACCAGCGGGGATGCCGGCTGCGTTGAGCCGGTCGGTCCATGCGTCGACGGTGTCGTTGCGAAGCAGAGGCTCGACAGCGGCGACGAGCGCTTCGCGGTTGTGGACGCGCTGGGCGTTCGTTGCGAATCGGGTGTCCGTCGCGAGCTCGGGCTGCCCGATCTCGCTCGCGAATCGCACGAACTGGGCGTCGTTACCGACGCACAGTGCGAGCTGGCCGTCCTTTGCCTCCAGGGTCTCGTACGGCGCGATCGACGGATGGGCGTTTCCGAGCAGGGTCGGGCTCTCCCCCGTCGTGAGGAAGGCACTTGCCTGGTTTGCCAGTGATCCGAGGAGGCTGGAGAGGAGGTTGACCTCGACTCGTTGCCCTTCACCGGTCGTGTCACGCACACGGAGCGCAGCCAGAGCCCCGACGACTGCGTCCTTCGCGGTGAGGATGTCGACGAGTGCGACACCGACCTTGGTGGGTCCGGTCTCTGGATGGCCGGTGATGCTCATGAGACCACCGACCGCCTGGACGAGGAAGTCGTACCCCGGCAGGTGGGCGCCGCCCTTGCTGCCGAATCCCGTGACGGAGACGTAGATCAGTCCCGGGTTGGTCGCAGTGAGCTGTTCGTAGCCGAGCCCGTAGCGCCCGAGGGTGCCGTCCCGGAAGTTCTCCACCAGGATGTCCGCTCTGTTGGCGAGCTCCACCGCAGCTCGAAGGTCGGCGGCGTCGGACAGGTCGAGCTCGATCGACTTCTTGTTCCGGTTCGCGGCCTGGAAGTAGGAGCTCGAGTTCGTGGTCCACGGCGGGCCCCAGGCACGGGTGTCGTCCCCCTGGCCGCGGCGCTCGACCTTGATCACGGTCGCTCCAAGGTCTGCGAGCGTCGCGGTGGCGAGCGGTCCGGCGAGCACGCGGCTGAAGTCGGCGACGACGACGCCGTCCAGCGGCATGCGGTCAGACATGGCTGCGATCCACCACCTTTCCGTTGATCCGTCGCGGGAGGGACCACGGGTTCTGCTCCTGGGCGGCCGCCGGCAGCCACTCCTCGGGCACAGCCTGGTACGCCACGGGCCGTACGAACCGGTCGAGACCGGCCGCACCGACCGAGGTCGCCGCCGGCGCGGACGTCGACGGCCACGGGCCACCGTGCTGCTGCGCCCACGTGTATGCGACGCCGGTCGGCCAGCCGTTGACCACGACCCGCCCGACGGTCCGGCTCAGCACCCGGATCAGCCGCGAGGCATCGACGTCGGAGAGACCACCCGAGAACACGCTGGCCACCAACGACGGCTGAAGCGCACCGAGCGCGCGATCGAAATCAGCGGTCGAGTTGTACTCGACGACGACGGCCACGGCGCCGAAGCACTCCTCCAGCACACGGCTACCGGCCCGTAGAGCGTGCGGTGCCGCACGCAGCACCGTTGCCGGGGCGCTCCAGCCCGGGCCTCGGTCGCCAACCTGGGCGACGACCTCGGCACCTGCTGCAAGCAGGGCGTCAATACCGCTCGCGACCCCGCCCGCGATCGACTCGGTCAGCATCACCGGGCTGGGATCGAGATCGACGAGCGCGCGGCCCACTTCCTCGGCCATGCCGTGACCGGCCGGGGCGAGCATGATGCCGGGTTTGGTGCAGAACTGACCGGATCCGAGGGTGAAGGACCCGACGAAGCCGCGGGCGATCTCGGCGAGGCGTTCGGCAGCGGCGGCTCGGGTGACCACGACGGGGTTCACCGTCCCCATCTCGGCGAAGACCGGGATCACCCGAGGGCGCTCGTTGGCGAGCCGCCACAGTGCCAGCCCGCCGGACTGCGATCCGGTGAAGGCGACGGCCTGGATCTCCGGTGCCTTGACGAGATCAACCCCCGCCTCGTGGCCGTGCACGAGGGCGAAGGTGCCGTCTGGGGCGCCGCCGGCCGACAGCGCACGCGTGGCCAGGTCGGCGAGCTCGACGCTCAGGCGGGGGTGGGCGGGATGACCCTTGATCACGACCGGGCATCCCGCCGCCAGTGCGGCGCCGGTGTCGTTGCCCAGGACGCTGAACGCGAATGGGAAGTTGCTCGCCCCGAAGACCGCCACCGGTCCCAACGGCTGGTTGACTCGGACCAGGCTCGGCGCCACGCCGTCGGACTCGTCGATCGTGACGCCGACGTACGAGCCCTCGACTGCCACCTGGCCGTAGAACCGCAGCTGGCCGGCCGCCCGGTCGAGCTCCGAGCGCAGCCGGTCCATGCCCAGGGCTGTCTCGGAGTCGGCCAGCGCGGCGAGCTCGTCGCGACGCGACTCGAGTGCGTCGGCGATCGCCCCGAGCCACCGTTGCCGTTCGCGCGGGGAGGCCGATCCGACGACACCAGCCGCGGCAGCGGCGCGCAGCACGACCCGGCGGACGTCGTCAGCCTCGGTCTCGGGAACTCGGCCGAGCTCGGCCCCGGTGCGGGGATCGTAGGAGACGATCACGGCTGCACCCTCCTGACGGCGGAGCAGATCACGTCCAGCGCGTCGTCGAGGAGCTCGTCGCCGATCACGAGAGGTGGCAGCAGCCGGACGACGTTTCCGAAGGTGCCACACACCAGGATGAGCACGCCCTCGGCGTGACACGCGGCCGCGACCGCCTTGGCGAGCTCAGGTGCCGGATCCGCCGTGCCGGGCCGGACGAACTCGATTGCCAGCATCGCGCCGCGACCGCGAACGTCACCGACGATCGACCCAGGTCCGGCGAGCCCTTCGAGCCGCGGCTTGATCCTGGCCTCGATGTCTCTGGCCCGCTGGACCAGACCATCGCGCTCGATGATCTCGAGGACGCCGAGCGCCGCGGCACAGGCGACCGGGTTGCCGGCGTACGTTCCGCCCAGGCCGCCGGAGGAAACGGCGTCCATGATCTCCGCACGGCCGGTGACCGCGGCCAGGGGCAGGCCGCCGGCGAGGGCCTTGGCGGTGGTGATCAGATCGGGCTCGATGCCCTCGTGCTCGCTGGCGAACATGGCGCCGGTCCGCGCGAACCCGGTCTGGATCTCGTCGGCAACGAACACGATGCCGTGCTCACGGGCGAAGTCCTGGACGCCGCGCAGGTAACCTTCCGGCGGCACGATGAACCCGCCCTCACCCTGGATCGGCTCGGCGATGATCGCGGCGACGTTGTCGGCGCCGATCTGCGTCAGGACGATCTCGCGGAGCGCCGCGAGCGCCCCGGCGGCTGCGTTCTTCTCGCCGGTCGGCCAGCGGTAGGGGTACGGCGACGGCACCCGGTAGACCTCCGGCGCGAATGGACCGAAGCCATCCTTGTACGGAACGTTCTTCGACGTCATGGTCATCGTCAACAGGCTGCGGCCGTGGTAGGCGTGGCTCAGGACGACGACCGCCGGGCGACCCGTGGCGACCCGAGCGATCTTCACCGCGTTCTCGACCGCCTCCGCGCCGGTGCTGAACAGTGCAGTCTTCTTCGCGAAGTCCCCAGGGGTCAGCCGGTTGAGCGCCGCGGCGACGTCGACGAACCCGTCGTACTGGGTGACCAGGAAGCACGTGTGGGTGAAGCGCTCCGCCTGCTCGGTCATCCGACGGACGACCTCCGGCGCCGAGGCGCCGACGCTGGTGACCGCGATGCCGGAGGCCATGTCGATGACGTGGTTCCCGTCGACGTCGACGATGATGCCGCCGCCGGCGTTCTCGACGAAGATCGGCATGGTCACGCCCAGCCCGTCGGCGAGCTCCGCGCTCCTGCGGGTCTGGAGCTTCCTCGACTTCGGGCCGGGGATCTCGGTCAGAAGCCGGCGCTTCTGCTCGGGCTGGTTCATCAGCACCTCCGTGTTCGTCTAGAACCGAGACACTAGGTGTGAACAAACCTCCGGTCTTTGTGCGATCTGTCGAATGAGGACCCACTTTGGTGCGTCCTGCACGACTATTGAAGCCCCCGTTCACGCATGAGCAGCCATAGTCGAGCGGCAACGTCAGGGTCATCAAGGTCCAGGTCAAGGAGGTCCCGAACGCGATCGATTCGATACCGCAGGGTGTTCCGGTGTGTGCCCGTGTCTCGCGATGCTTGCTCCCACTGCCCGCGGGCACGTAGATAGGCACCGGCGGCTTGCATCAATTGCGGACCTGCTTCTCCAAGCCTGTCGAGACGTCCGGAGATCTCGTCGAAGGATCCCGCAACAGGAGGGACCACGATCGCACCGGGCTTCACACGCGTGAGCGACTGCGCCTGACGGGCCCGCACCGCACCGATGTGGTCAGTGCGAACGAGCTCGGACAGAACGCCACGAGTGGCCGGATCGACCGAGAGTGCGCCTTCGATCAATCCATCCAGCGGAGGGTGGCTGAAGGGAATGATGAACCATTGAGTTGTACGGGACTCAGTCACTCCCAGCGCGGACTTGCACCAGCGCCTGACCGCCTCGCCGACGTCTTGGACGTCGCGGGCCGCCAGGCTCAGAACACGAACCTCCCGAGTCATGACTGGGACTCCGGACCGAGACGCAAGTCGCATGGCGGCTTCCGAATATCCATCTTCAAGAAGTGTTGCGACGCTCTCTCGTCGCGCTGCGTCTGCTGACTCCTCACCCGTGGCGCGCATGGCGTCGAGGCTGAGCAGGCCGCAGGCGGTGAGGACCACAGTGCGCTGCGAAGGATTCAACTGTTCTCGAGTGCCTACGGCCAGGTAGCCGACAATTCTGGCGTCAACAGCAAGGGGGTACAGGACGACGACACTCCCGGCCGCGGCGAACGAGGCCACCGAGTGGACTCCTGCCACCTCGAGTCGCTTGACTTCCGTCTGCATCACCTGGGCGGCGTCGCTGAACCCGGCTGGATGGACCTGGTCCAGTGTCCCGTTCTGATCGAGTGTCGCTGCCCAACCAGCGAGCCACCGCGCCAGCAGCCTCAACACCGACGCTGCAGGGTCGGGCGACGCTGCCGCGTCGACGAGCATCCGGTGAGCGGCGATCGCGTCCTTGAGGTGTTGCTCCGAAGAGCGCGACAGCGCCCGCCAATACGCCTTCGTCACGGTGAGGAACGGAGTGGCGACCGGCACGACGAGCAAGGGAAAGGACAGCTCTGCGCACACGGACGCAAGCTGGGCTGGGACCTCCTGATGGACCGGCCCCAGGCCGATTCCGACTGCACTGACGCCGCTGCGCTGGAGCGTCGTCACGTACCGCCGGCACGCCATCCTGCTTCTCGGCAGAGTGATTCCGGTCGTGAGGAGCAGCTCTCCGCCCGTGAGGTAGGGCGAAGGGTCGAGAAGCTCGCTGATATGGACTGCCGTGATGGGAGTGTCAGGCAGCGCCTCGCTGCCAGCCGGGGCGAGGTGGATCCCAAGCGATCCTGAGAGTGACTTCACCGTGGGCTGTGCCATGAGATCCAGTCTGTCTTTCTTGCACGGCCTGTGGACAGATTCAGATGGATCGGACAAGCCACCACGTCAAGACTCACTGCTGTGAACCTCGGCGCACCGACTGAAGTGCCTGAGGTGCCGACCAAGCCGGCAGAGCTAGAAAGCCGTGCGGATCAGCTTCCGGTTGACGAACTCCTCAATGCCGAGCCGACCCAGTTCACGACCACTGCCCGAGCGCTTGATACCCCCGAAGGGCAGTTCGGCACCATCCGCGTCAACGCAGTTGACAAACACCATGCCGGCCTCGATCTGATCAGCCACTCGCTGTGCCTGCTGAGGGTCGTTGGTGAACACGTACGAACCGAGTCCGAAGGGCGTGTCATTGGCAAGGCGGACAGCTTCGTCCTCGTCGGAGACTTTGAAGACCATGGCAACAGGCCCGAAGAGCTCCTCATGGAAGACCTCGTTCTCCGGAGTGACTCCTGTGAGCACGCCAGCCGGGAATGAGGCGCCGCTCCGCTCGGCGGCCGCAACGTAGGACGCTCCGGCGGCCGCGGCTCGGTCCACCTGCTCGCCCAGGCGATCGGCGGCCAGAACAGACGAGAGTGGCTGACTGCCGAACTTCATCATGCCGGCCGTGAACTTCGAGAGGAACTCGTCGTACAGATCTTCGAGCACGAGGAAACGCTTGCCCCCGTTGCAGGCCTGGCCCGTGTTGCCCAGCCGGGCGGCGAGCGCAGCGTCCACGGTCGCGTCCATGTCGTTGGTGCCGAGCAGGATGAACGGGTCGGATCCGCCAAGTTCGAGCACCACCTTCTTCAGATGCCGACCCGCGATCTCGGCCACTGCGGCACCAGCCTGCTCCGAGCCGGTCAGCGAGATGCCCTGGACCCTGGGGTCGGCGATGACGTCAGCGACCTGCTCGTTGGTGGCGTACAGGTTGATGAAGGCACCGTCCGGGAATCCAGCCTCGGCGAAGATCTCTGCGATCGTCGCGGACGATCCCGGGCACTGGGGAGCGTGCTTGAGCAGGATCGTGTTGCCCAGGCACAGGTTCGGTGCCGCAAAGCGCGCCACCTGATAGACCGGGAAGTTCCACGGCATGATCCCGAGCAGCACTCCCAGCGGCTCGCGCCTGATGGTCGCGCCGCCTTCCCCGGCGAGCAACGTGAGCTCCTCATCGGCCAGGAACTCGGCGGCGTTGTCGGCGTAGTAGTCGAAGATCGAGGCACTGAACTCCACCTCACCCTCCGCCTCTTCCAGCGGCTTCCCCATCTCCTGCACGATCAGGGCGGCAAGCTGAGCCGTGCGTTCGCGGTAGAGATCAGCCACCCGACGGATCAGGGCCGTGCGATCCTGGATCGTCGAGGAAGCTCGCCACGTGCGGTAGGCCGCGTGCGCTCTGGCAATAGCCGAAGCGACGTCGGAGTCGCTCGCGGTGTCGTAGGACTTGACCAGTTCGCCCGTAGCCGGGTTGCGGACCGCGTACTCAAGCATGATCGTGGCTCTCCTCTGACGTTGATGTGCTGGACATGCTGTCGCTCGACCGCGGGCTTCCACCCGCTCGATCCAGCTCCCTAGCGGTTGGTCGTCGTGCGTGCGGCGCGGAGACGGTTCGCGATGTCGATCGCGTCCCCTTCGGGGCCGGTGGACTTCCGGTCAGGCCGAGCCATCGCGAGATAGGCCGCACCAGTGCCGAGCACCAGGACGGCACCGATCAGGACGAGGTACTTGTCGGTTCCGGTCGCCAGCTTCGATGGCCACACGAGCAGGATCATTGCTGCGATCCCGTAGAGCAGTGCACCGACGTTGATGGCGGTGCCGGCGCGGCCGAGCGTGTACTCGCCGGCAGGCTGCCAGCCCCGCAGCCGCATCCGCAGTGCGGCGAAGACGACGGACTGGAAGGCGATGTAGATGCCGAGCACCGCGAACGCCGTGATCTGCGCCAGCGCACCGGGGCTGGCCCAGACCCAGACACACAACGCCATGGGCACGACGCAGGCCACGAGCAGCGCACGCGTGGGCACGGCGTGCCGGACCGACACCGTGGCGAGCCACCTGCTCTTGGGCGCCATTCCGTCGCGAGCGAAGGAGTAGATCAGCCGGCTCGCCGCTGCCTGGAGCGACAAGACGCACGAGACGAACGACATCATCGCGATGATGAGGAACAAGCGTGCTCCGGTGTGGCCGAGCGTGCCCTCGAGGATCGTCGGGATCGGGTCGGTCACCTCTCCGTTCACGATCCCCTGCAGGTCTGGCGCAGCGAGCAAGTACCCGAGGAAGGACATGACGGCCGAGACACCGCCGACGATGATCGTCAGACGCATCGCCCGGGGAATCTTTCGACCGGGATCCGACACCTCCTCCGCCACGTTGCCACAGGCCTCGAAACCGTAGAAGAGGAAGAGCCCCGTGAGCGCGGCGCCGAAGAACGTTCCTACGTAGCTGGAGTAGCCACCAGTGGCGCCCATGGAATCGAACAGGACCGAGAAGCTGTTCTGGCGCTCGAACAACAACAGGTAGAGACCGAGAGCCACCACGCCGGTGAGCTCAGCGATCAATCCGATCTGCGCGATGAGCGCCATGACGCGTGTGCCGCTGAAGTTGAAGAGCAGCGCGATGAGCAAGAGAGCCACCGCGGTGAGGAACCCGTTGCCTGGCGTGAGCTCGAACCCGAACAGGCTCGCCGCAAACACGCTGCCGAACTCAGCGACTGCCGTGACCGTCACGATCATGGCCCAGGCGTACACCCACGTGACGAGCCAGGCTGCTCGCTGATTCCACAACCGGCGAACCCACTGGTAGATGCCACCTGCGACTGGGTACTGAGAGGCAACCTCCCCGAACACCAGGGCGACGAGGAACTGGCCGACTCCGACGATCGCGAGCCACCAGAACGCAGGCGGGCCGGCCAGTCCCAGGCTGAGAGCGAACAGCGAGTACACGGCGACCAGGGGCGACAGGTAGGTGAACCCCAGAGAGATGTTCGCCCACAGGTTCATCGAACGCTTGAACTCGCTCTGGTAGCCCAGCAACGCCAGCTGGGCATCAGCAACCGCATCACTCGCTGCAACAGCAGAATCCTCAGCCATCTGAGCCGCCCTCCACCACGATAGGTTCTTCTCGGTGGCGAAAACATACAACTCCATATGTCATCGGTCAATGGGTTCAGACGAGTCCCTTTAGCCACCCGGCAAGGGTGAGCTTCGCGATCACAGCCGGAATGCGACTGATGTGCCGGTGGTGGCGTTCGACCATCTGCTACCGGGAATTCATCGCGACAGCGCGCAGATTCCAGTCAATCTCGTTGCTGAGGCTGCAGGATGAGCCGCCAGTCTCCATAAGGGCGCTTGCGCTCAGTGGACGGCCTGTCAGCGCCCGACGAGCGCATTCCGGGCAGAACGAGTGGCGTGGTCGAGAGAATGACGCGACCGTGTCCGTTCACCACGACGCATTCGTCGCGGGAAGCGAGCAACGGGAGCGCCTTCGCCTCCAACCGAGCGAGCGGCACGTCCGCGGCGACCACGGCGACCACGCCCGAGCGCGCCATCACCGGGTGAGCCAGCGTGAGGCCGTAGGAGTTCGTGCAGGCGTAGTCCACGTACGGGCCGGACACGTGCGATCGGCCGGTGTGTTGCGGGGTCGTGTACCAGTCTGTCGTCGTGTAGTCGTAGAAGTCCGGGGCAGCTGGGTCAAGATTGACACGAAGCGACTCGGCCGCGCGCCCACCTCGGTCCCACCACCATTCGAGGTGGTGGCTCTTGTCGGAGAGCACATCGGGTGCCAGCGCCACGCCTGCGCCGATGACGAGATCAGTGTGCTCGCGCAGAATCCGGTGTATGCGCGGACGGAGATCCGCCAGGCCGGCGCTGGCGAGCTGCGGGTTCGAGCCCAGCAGGTCGGTCGCCTGATCGGCGAGCTCGGATATGTCGTCGAGGATCCCGTCGAGCAAACCCGTCACGAGCCCGAGAGCCTTCGGGATTCGCCGGGTCTGGCCAGATGCCCTTGCGGGGCTCATCGATACAGCTCCAAGCGCCGAGCGATCAGACGTGCAGTATCAGCGACGACCACCCGCTCGGCAGAGGCGGCGGCGAGCCGCCCGTCGCCATGGGCGATCGCGTCGATCATCCGGTGCCGTTCCACCACCACTGCGGCGTGATCGTCGTCAGCGCGATCCCACCACATCAGGTCACCGACCCGACTGAGCACGGCGAGCTCCTCCCGAGCAAGAACCGCGGACTGGGCAGCCGCAGCCACCTCGACGATCAGCACCATGTCGGCGCGCCGACGCTGGCTCGTCGTGTCCGCCTGCGCCAGGCGGTCCAGGCGTCGCCGTAGCCCACTGACCTCGTGCGGCAGCGCACGATCAGCGGCGAGCGCGGCAGACATCGACGAGATCGCGCGTCGCAGATCGCCCAACTCACGCAGGTCGTGGACCGAGAAGGCCACCAGTCGCTGCCGCAGCAACTCCTCGCGGCTGAGGCCGGCGCCAGAAGGTGCCCCTGACCCACGCACGAATGTGCCGCCGCCGCGTCCTCGCCTCGTCTCGACGAGTCCGCGTTCCCGCAGGATCGCCAGCGCCTCCCTCAGCGTGACCGGCGCGGCGCCAAGCTCGTCGGCCAGCTGGAGCTCCGAAGGCAGCTTCTCACCCTCGAGGATCAAGCCAACCTGGATGGCTTCTGCCAACCGACCGGCGATGTGTTCTGCTCGCGCCACGGGCTCGATGGAGCCAAGGAGGGCAACAGAGATCGCCGTCGTGAGACCAACGGGTGCGGGCAGGACCGCCTGTTGATCAGGGGTCTCCCCCGCGACCGCTCGATCACGCTCAGACATGAGAACCATTGTGGCAGATGAGTGAAACGAAGCATTGACACTATAAACATATGGAGTCATAGTGTTGAATCGAGCACACCGAGGAGGGGGAGCGAATGGACATGCATGCTGGAGCCGTTGTGGGTGCAATCGTCATGGTCGCGAGCGGAGCGACCGGAGCCGTTTACTACGGCAGCGGGACCGGCGAGTCCGAGAGGAGCACCGCCCACAAGGTTACCTTCACTGTGGTCGAGCGGGCCACCAGTGACACCGTGGTCGACAACGGCGTGGCGGGAGACTCCGTGGGCGACCTCATCGCCTTCGGAAACCCGATCTACAACGCCACCAACACCGTGCGTGTCGGGCGTGACCAGGGCTCGTGCGTGCGCACGAACCCGGGGAAGTCCTACGAGTGTGAGTGGACACTGATCCTGCCCGAAGGTCACATCGTCGCTCAGGGCCCCTTCCAGGACAGTCACGACTCGACCATGGCGATCACCGGAGGGACTGGGCGCTACAGGCACGCCTCCGGCCAGATGGTTCTGCACGCCCGCAATGCCACGTCGTACCAGTTCCGGTGCACGGTCTACCAGTGAGCCCTTTCGGGCCTCCCCCGAGCGCGACCGGGGCCGCACTCCGTCGCGGTACTCCGCGGCAGCAGATCCATCAACCATGTCAGCCAAGCAGGAGGTAGTCACATGTCATTGGTGCTCAAGAGGGCCGCATCGATCCAACCTGAGCCGCTGGAGGTCGATGGCGGGCGGCTACATCTCGTCGACGTCATCGCCCAGGCAGAGGGTGCGCCGGTATCCGCCGGCGTGCTCGAGATCTGGAATTCGAAGGCCGTCGAGTTCGACTACGACAACGACTGCGCGGTGTGCTTCATGCTCGAGGGCGAGGTGGAACTGACCGAAGGCGGTGAGACGCACCGCTTCGAGCCCGGCGACGTACTGTACGTACCTCAGCAAAGTGGCCTCGTGGTCAATTGGCACACGCCCTCATACGGGAAGGTCGCCTACGTCACCTACCCCCACTGGCGTTGATCTGGCGCGTGCTCGGGAAGGTTGCAGTCGGGCTCGAGCACGACCCTCAACCGGCTGCGGCGGCTGAACGCTCTGCCGTAGCGCGGGTGCGCCACAGCGTGTCAGCCCGCGTATCCCGAGGTCAGGCACGGAGTTCTGCGCACTGCAGTGCCGAGGTGGCAGCTCAATCCGAGATGTCGGCTCCGAGTCCTGGCATCGGGGAGGGCAGCGGTGGGCCGTAGGCGAGGTACTCAGACAGGGCGGCAGCCTCGGCCACGGAGAAGCGACTGAGGTCGCCCGACAGGGGCTCGAGGATGACCTCGGCACCAGCCAACCGCGGGTCGTGCAAGAACGCGCGCCGGCTCACTGGGGTGTCGAGCAAGGCGATCTCCACCGCGGCAGCCAGCGTGGCATGACTCGCCGCGTCGTGGTCGAGCCAGCCCTCGTCCGGAGCGCCAGCAACACATGGTCCGGTGACCCAGCCCACTCCCCAGATGCCGGGTTCGTGCAGCGGGTCGCCGTCACCGACCCACAAGAACACCTGGTGACCGTGCTGCATGGCTGCCGATCGCTCGGTCGGGCTCACGGACCATCGACGCACCAGACGATCCTCTGCTGCGAAGACCAGGTGCGAGGCATATACGTAGGGCGAGAGCTTGAGCACCCATGCTCCGAGCGCGTCGCCGTCGTCGGCAGCTGGGGTCGATGTGTCCTCCGAGTGCCGGTCCAGGACGCCGGGAACGTCGTCGGTAGCCGGGGAGACCTGGATCGACGATCCGCTGCTCGATCCTCGTCGGATCGCACCCTGCGCCTCGAGTGCGTCGTAGACGTCTTGGCGCAACTGTCGGAGACGTCGATCCTCGGCCACGCTGAGCTCGGCGACGGCGACCCACCAGCGGGCCATGCCCGCGATGCGCGGCGACACCGACATCCACCCCTCGATCGAGGACGGCTTGCCCGGACGCGACCTCAGATACGCAAGTGAGGCGTCCGTCAGCTCGATGAACGCTGCGCCGCTCACATGCTCCGACCGCACCTGGCCGGCGTCGGCCCGAGCCGCTTCGGCCAGTCCTTCGTGGAGGATACGAGCGACAGCTGCGGCTTCCTGGCCAGTGGCGTCCATGACGACTCCCCTTCCGGGGTCGAGGCGAGACGAGGCGCGGCGACGCTCCGTCGATGGACAGTCTAGACCTATATCTTCTGGATCCATAGTTTTAAGGCAACTTGGATCCCGGCCATAGAACGCGTGTCAGCCCCGGCGACTCCCGCAAACCTGCGAACCGCTGTCCGCCGAAAGGCCAGCTGCCTGACTCTGGTCCCCACCCCGCGCGGCCAGGTGGGCTCCAGCGGCGACGAATGCGCGGATGGTGTCAATGAGAGCTACTGCGTCCTGGGCGGAGGGCCAGGTCGACATCTTCACCGAGACTGTCCGTGTCGCCCGGTCCACCATCACCATCTGACCGTGAATTCCCAAGCAGAGCTGCAGTTCCGCCACGGGGCCAGGTACGAACCAGAACTGGTTGCGGTACCACCCACCCGTGAGGTACGGCTCGGACGACGACGCTGCGAAGGCCTTCCGAGTGGCGTCGTCCAGAGTGCGAGCCTGACGCAGCCATGCTTCGGGCACGACAGACCTTCCCCCAACCTCTCCGTGATCAAGGAGCATCTGGCCGAACCGAGCCATGTCTCGGGCGCGAGCCGACATGCCGCCGTCATGGACCGCGGCACCGAGAGCGTCACAGGTGATTTCGGCCTCGAACTCGGCACCGAGCGGTTGCCACAGCAGGTTCGAGATCAGCTCTGCCATCGGTCTCCCCGAGGCGCGTTCGCACACCCAACCCAGCAAGTCGGTGTCAGCGGAGCGATAGACGAAGCTGCCACCATGTTCGCCGTCACGACCGACGGACGCCAAGTAGGCGTACATGCCGCCTGCCTCTTCGCCAGGAACCGCGGGGCGCCAGCCCATCGCGCGCTCCATGAGACGCACCTCGGCGTTCGGGTCGGTGTACTCCTCGCTGTAAGCCACACCAGTGCGCATGTCGAGCAGGTGACGGACCGTCGTGCCGCCATATCCGGAGTGCGCGACCTCAGGGACGTACCGGGTCGTCGGTGCATCGGTGTCGAGCACCCCTCCCTCGGCAAGGATCCCCGCGATGCAGCCGACGACCGACTTCGACACTGACATGAGCAGATGCGGCGTCTGTGCGGTCATCCCGTTGTCGTAGGTCTCGTGCACGACCATGCCTTCGTGCAAGATCACCACGGCGTCGGTCCACGTCTCGGCGATGACGCTCTCGAGTGTCGATACGCCGCCGTTCAGCCGTCGCACGGTGACATCAGATGGGTCGAGGAGGCGCTCATGGGCCGTCAGCGAGCGGCTGGGCCCCGACCCCTTGGCGATCGGCTGCGTGGGGATCAACTCGCGCACGTGTTGGAAGGCCCAGCGGTTGAACGGAGGGTCCTGCCAGTTCGCCAACGTTACCTCTGCTCCGCCCGGGGGTGAGAAACCTGTCATCGGTGACTCCTCAGTCGTGCGATCGATCCTACGGTCCCCGTCCTGGGCGGCGCGCTCGCACAGCCGACGGCGGGCGCGGTCCGAGATCGTGGCCGCGATCCCACCAGCCCACTCACTCAACGTTCGGGGCCGGCGCCCTTTGGAATGACGTGCCATTGCTTCCCTCTCGCTCATGTACCGCTCCCCCACCAGGTGTCACCGCATCCGACTGCTGCCGACCGTGTCTACTCAGGTGGGTGACTCGCTCAGGCTGCTCCAGAGTTGTGCCATCGGGCGGACGCCGAGCTGACGTACCACCATTTGCGCGGCCTGGCCGACGCTCTCGGTGAAGGTCGGGAACGCGAACTGAAGCTCGGCCACCTCTTCGATCCGCATGCCTGATGCCATGCAGACCGCGACCATCTGGATGACCTCCGCGGAGTACTCGCCGAGCACATGGGCGCCAACGATCCTTCGGTGCGCCGTCTCGACGATCAGCTTGCAGAAGCCATCTGGTTGTCCGTCGGCGACAGGGCGCAACAGGTCTTCGTAGCTGGCTACCGCTACCACGCATTCCTGGCGGTCGCGGGCTTGCTCTTCGGTGAGACCGACGCTGCCGTACTCGGGGTTGGTGAAGCTGCCAACCGGAACGACGTCGTGGAACGCAGGGCGCCCGGAGCCCAGCACTGCATTCTCGGCGGCGACGCGTCCCTCGAGGACGGCGCTGGCAACCAGCATGCTGTTTCCGTTCACATCACCCGCGGCGAAGATGTGCGGGACGTTGGTGCGGAGGCACTCGTCCGTGGCCATGTACCCGGCGTTCGTCACGACACCAGCAGCGGACGCATCGACAAGGTCTGCGTTCCCGGGCCAACCAACAGCGAAGAATGCGGCGTCGACGTCGACCTTCTCCGGCCGGTCGGCGGCGTGGTAGTCGACCCGCACACCAGCGGAGAGCCGTCGGAGCTGCTGGACTGCCGCGCCGGTGATGATCTCGATGCCACGTCTTCGCAGAGCCTGCTCGAGCGCCTCTGAAACATCGTGATCGGCGCGGGGCAAGATCCGCGGTGCGAACTCGACCAGGGTCACGGCACACCTGAAATCCGCCAGGATCGAAGCGAGCTGGCACCCGGTGTCGGCGGCACCGATGACGCACACCCGCTCGGGCAGGGCGGGCAGGGTACGGACATCCTCATAGGTCAGACCGTGCTCAGCGCCTGGAACGGGAAGACGGCCAGGTCGTCCTCCCACCGCAACGATGAACCTGTCGGCCCGCCATGTCTGACCACCAGCCGCAGCAACGGTGTTGCAGTCGAGGAAATGCGCGTCGCCGACGTCCTCGACAAGGTCCACCCCCGCCGCCCGGACGTGGTCGGCCATGCGTTTGCGCTCGTAGGCGTGTCTCGACACCCGCTCGGCATTGGCCAGCGTGCCCGCCAGATCCACCTCCGGGCGCCGCCCCCGAAGACCGAAGGCCTCCCACGAATTCCAGTCACGGACGAGACGGGCAGCCCGAGCCAAGGCCCGCACGGGTGCCGGGCCGCTGTTGAAGGCGGTGCCACCCACTCGCCCGCGTTCGATGAGCGTGACGTGCGCACCCAACTCGGCCGCGTGAAGGGCTGCCGAGACTCCAGCAGGGCCGCCGCCGACGACCAAGACCCGCATCGCAGATGTCCCTACTTCAGGTACGCCAGATGGCTGGCACGGGGTGGCAACTCGTCGGCTGGGGTAGTTACGTACCTGCTCTTGATCCCCTCGATGAATGCCACGCACTCGTCGGTGAGGCCCCGATCGGTCTGCATGCGCGCCTTGGTGACGAGGATGCCGAGATCGGCGCCCTTGTAGAGGTACTCGCCCTCGCCGTGCACACGAAGGAAGAAGGCATCGTCGGTGTCGTGCAGGTCGTGCCAGTCGAGCGTGTTGCGCTCGAACTCCAAAGAGCCGTCCGGCTGGAGCCGGTAGATGCCCGTGGTAGGTGCATCGTCGATCAGCCTGACCTGCGGGTCGGAGGTCTTCATGATCAACTGGCTCCACACATCGACCGCCGCGAGCTCACGCCACCGTTGGTTGATCTCGGCCACGTCGAGGTCGTAGTCGACGTCAAGATGCTCCAGCAAGTGGAACAGGAACAAGGGAACGTCGGCATACGCGCCAGCCGTCACGTTGGTCATCGAACTCGCCCCGGAGATGCGGGGGTTCAGTTCACCGAGGTAGACCTCGTCGCTGTCGGTGTCGACCAGGACGTCCACCTCGAAGAACCCGTGGTAGCCCTCCTCCCGCAGCCGGTCCCCCAGCCGCGACACGTGCTGGATCGCGCGGGCCCGCTGGTTCTCGGTGAGCGCCTCAGGATAGAGGTCGTTCCCGCACCAGCCGCCCCGGTAGGGGGTGAGCTCGAGGTATCCGGTCAGGTCCGTCATGAACGGACCGACCACAGTGCCGTGGCGGGTGTTGACGGCTTCGACCGCTGTAGCGAGATTGTTGATGCGCTTCATCACCTTCAGCAACTCGCCCGCGATCTCGGTGGCGCACTTGTTCCAGTCTTCGCGCGAGGCCACGAAGAACGTCGTCTTTCCGGAGTCGCCGTACGCCGTCTGCAGGACGAGGTCCGAGCCGAGGCCGGCCGCGGTGGCCTGCGAAACGAGGTCCTCGTAGTCCGCCACGGTCGTCAGGACGTTCGGCACCGAGGGGGCACCTGCCTCGTTCCCGAGCCGCGTCGTGGTGATCTTGGAGTCCAGTCGGTTGCGCAGCTCGTACGACGGCAGGATCAGGTCGTAACCCTCGTCGCGGCAGATCTGTTCGGTCCGCTCGTCGGTGAACACCATCGCCACCTTGGGACGGTCGCCGGGACGCTTCACGGCCCTCAGCATCCGCTCCTTCACCGCGGGGTGGCGCAGCAGGTAGTTGTTGATGTCCTCGCCGCTCGTGAACTCCTCGTGCTCGATCTCCTCGGGTGAGAAGACACGCGGGTGGTGACCGTCCCACGAGTCGAAGTAGGAGATGAACGACAGGTTGCGCACCCACCGGTCGAGGCCCAGGAGGTTGAATGCTGTCGGTCCCACGAAGAAGATCGGTACTTGGTTCGTCCGGAAGAACGCGCGTATCTCGGACATGTTGCGCAAGTGCCGGCGCGAGCCTGCACTGTCCCCACTCGCCGGGGCGTCGGCGAGGATGGCGACTGCGGACGAGGTGGTCTCGCCCGGGGTTGGTTCAGCGGTCGGCACGAGCGGCGGCTCGGGGCGGCGGTTGGAGCACACGATGGGTCCCTTCGGTCAGGCGATGAGCGTCGAGCGTTTGCTCGTGTAGCCACCGAGGGCTTCAGCTGCGCCGACAGCGCAGTTGAAACCCAGAGTGAACAGATGGGGGTCGCGCGGCGCCGGCCAGCTCGAAAGCTTGACGACCACCGTGTCGTTGTCCGGGTCGACGTATAGGAGCTGCCCGTGGATGCCGATGCAGAGGAGTTGACGACCACCCTGCTCGGGCACCCAGAACTGGTTGCGATAGATCGTCGAGACCGCCATGGGCGCGAGCGCGGCCGCTCGATCGAGCCCGGCCACGAAGGCCGCGTGGGAGTCGTCGCCACCCGATCGGGTATCCCTGAGAAACTGGATCGGGACGACTTGCTTGTCCCCGACGGCGCCCCCATGGAGCATGAGCAGACCGACGCGGGCCAGATCGCGCGGGGTGAGCGCGAGCCCTCCGGCGTGGTGCGCGTCGAAGGCAGTGTCAACTGCCATCGATCCCAGGGTCTCCAGGCCGAGCAGCCCCAAGAGCTCGTCCTCCAGCAGTTGCGGCATGGCGCGACCAGCGATTCGCTCCAACACCCACCCGAGCACCTCGGTGTCCAGTGATCGGTAGCTGAACGAGCCTCGGCTTGCGGCGACCCGTGGGGTGTTGAGGACCAGTCCGTGCAGGGTCGGCGGCGCGGGGACCGTAGGCAGCAGAGCCCTCACGATCAGGCCCAGCTCGCTGTCAGGATCGTCGTGGACCTCCGCATAGTCCCCGCCGGTCCGCATGTCGAGCAGGTCCTGCACCGTGGCTCGTGAGTACCCGCCCATCACCTCCGGGAGGTAGCGGCTGACTGGGTCCTCGCGGTCGAGCAGCTCCTGGTTGACGAGGATGCCGGACAGACAGCCGATGAGTGATTTCGTGATCGACATCAACGCCTGCGGCGTCGTCTCGACCTCGGGCTCTGCGTACCACTCCGCCACCACGTCGCCACCGTGGACCACGACGAACGCATCTGTATGCGACTCAGCCAGGTGCTCCTCGACGGTCGTGACCCTCCCATCGCTCCCCGCCAAGGTGGCGTCGAGCAAGGAGCCATGGCGTCGGGGAAGGACCCGCACCGGACCTGTCCCGCGGCCGACCGGCACCCGTAATCCCACCGGGATCACCGGAGAGCATCCAGCTCGCGCGTCCCGACCATGCCCGATAACATACAGGATTAGAGGATTAAATGCAGGCTGGTGGGAGCCAGTTGCTGTCTCGGTCAAACGCAGGAGGACATGTGCAGGAGTTCGTTGACTTCCTCGGCAGGCATTCTCCGTACGACCGGCTCGGCTCAGACGAGCTTTCGCAGCTCGGTCGCCACATCAACGTCGCCTACTATCCCGCCAACACGACGATCATCGACAGCACCACCGGCACGCTCGACTACCTGGGCATCGTGAGGACCGGGGTCGTGCAAGTCCTCGATCGGTCGGCGGTCGTCGACGAGCTGGGCCCTGGCGACACCTTCGGCCAGTACTCGGTAATGAGCCGCCAGGCGCCGTCCATGACCGCTCGAGCCGCCTCTGACACGCTCATCTACTGGCTGCCCGACCCACGCACGGTCCTAGACCATCCGGAAAAGCTCGCTTTCGACAAGGCCGAACGCAGCTTCGGCCGCCGCACCCTCATGACCAGCAACGCGGTGGACTCCACACTGAGGCCGGTGACGGACTTCATGGCACCGCCGCTTTGGTGCGAGAGCCACCAGACCATCCGCGACGCGGCACGGATGATGACCGACGAATGGCGCTCCTGCGTCCTGGTTCAGCTGGGTCACGACATCGGCATCATGACCGACAGCGATTGCCGCAAGCGCGTCGCGACCGGAGAGATCTCGGTCCAGGCGCCCATCTCGACCATCGTGTCTGCTCCGGCGATCACGATCCGACCTGACGCGACCGCGGCCGAGGCCTTCATCGCGATGGTCCACCACGGGGTCCACCACCTGGTGGTGGTCGACCGCGGCGGCCGGGTGGTTGGTGTGTGTCGCGTGATCGACCTCGCGGCGGCAGAGATCAGGGATCCGTTGACGATCCGGTCGGCGATTGACTCCTCCCAGGACATGACGCAACTCGCCGACGCGGCGACCCAGCTGCGACCGACCGCCGTCGCGCTGTACGACGCCGGCGTCCCCCCGCTGCGGGTGGGCGCCTTGCTCAGCGCCATGGTCGACGCGATCCTCGAGAAGATCGTCCGGTGGACAGAGCCGTTCGACGTCAGTGAGAACGACTTTGCCTGGCTGGTGCTGGGCTCGCACGCGCGCCGAGAGCCCCTGCCGACGTCTGACATCGATACGGCCATCATCTGGGCCGGTTCCTCGGCGAGCGACAGAGGGGAGCAGTTGCGCGCGGCTGCGGAACGAGTGATCGCAGGATTGGAACTCTGCGGACTCGAACGCTGCCCCGACGGGGCGAATGCGACCAATCCACTGTTCAGTCGTTCCTATGACGAATGGCTTCAGCGAGCCGGACAGTGGCGCGAGCACTCCGATGCCAACGGCGCCGTGCTGCTCGGGGCCATGCTGGCGGACAGTCGCCCGGTGACGGGTCTGCTGCTCGGTCGCCGGCTCACCGAGAGTGTTCAGGCGCTGCCGGGGGACGAAGCTTTCGTACGCCGCGTCCTGGCCGAGTCGCTGGTCCACCGTCCGCCGATCGGTTTCGTCAAGGACTTCATCGTCGATCACGACGGCGCCCACCGTGGACAGCTGGACCTCAAGCGCGGCGGACTCCGCCCGATTGTCGCCATCGGACGCTGGATCGCACTTCACACGAAGTCCGCGATCGCCAGTACCCAAGACCGGCTGCAGCTCGGCGCGAACGAAGGCCTGCTCAGCGAAGACGAAGCCGCGCAGCTCCGCTACGCCCATCGAGAGATCTACGAGATGCTCTTCACGACCCAGATCGACGCACTCCGCGACGGTGTAGCCGCGACGACCTGGCTCGACCCACGTGACATCGACTCGTTGCGTCGTCGTCACCTGCGTCAGTCGTTCAAGGCGATACATCAGGTCCAAACGCGCCTCGACACCGAGTGGCTGGGCCACACGAGGTGAGCTGGATACGTCCTACTCGAACCTGGACCATCCCGTTGAAGACCGACTGGCGCGCCGCCCGATTCACGGTGATCGACGTGGAGACCACCGGTCTGAACCTCAAGGCCGACGACATCGTCTCCATCGGCGTGGTGGACGTCGTCCAGGGATGGGTTGACAGTGCCACCTCTTGGTACCAGCTCGTGCGGCCAAGCTGTGGGATTGGGATCGAGGCAGCCAAGACTCATGGACTGACCCGCGACGAGCTGGCCTCAGCTCCCGACATTGCCGATGTGATCGGTCCGCTCCACGAGCGAATGCGAGGGTCCGTGCTCGTCGCCCACGCAGCGTGGATCGAACGGGCCTTCATCGACCGTGCGCTCGCGCCGCTTCGGTGGAGGATGCCTCGAGACTTGGTCGACACCGCAGGCCTCTCTCAGGCGGCAGGGCTGTCGACGAAGGCCGGCCACGCGCCCCACCTCGAGTCGCTTGCTCAGGAGCTCGGTCTGCCAGTGTTCACTCCGCACCATGCACTTGGTGACACCATGTCGACTGCAATCATCATGATTGCCTTGGCGACCCGACTCGAGGCCGAGCGGGGCAGTCTCTTGGTCGGCGACCTGGTTCGGATCTCCAGACACGCAGATCGGTAGGTCAGCGGTCGAGCGGGCGCTGGCGTCGGCCCGCAGCAGAGGTACAAGATGCCGGCGGCGCCGACCTCGTTCATCCAGTTCGAGCCGCTCGTGCCTGGTTCCTCCTAGCGCCGCACAGGTCGGCCGCGTGGTGATCACCTCGCTACTCATCAGTTCCTGTAGCGGGCTGTCCACCGCAGGCAAGCTGAACACGCCTACATGAATCTCGACGTCCTCGAAGTGGATCACGAGCGGGTCGCAGGCCAAGTAGCCCCCGATCGCGACAGCGAGTCGTTCGGCGTACGGCGTCGCCGGAAACACTTCGAGGTGATCCTCGATGCGATTCCACTCCATCCGCAAGAGGTAGGTCCCGGGTTGGCCCGCGCTGCGCCGGAAGCTCACATCGCGGCAACCCGGGACTAACGCGGCGGTGTGCGACCGCCCGGAGCAAGGGCATGCTCGCCAAGCCGAAAAGTGGCTCAAAGATGCGAAATTCGAAGTATCGACGGGTTATGGATCGAAACGCAGAACCCCGCCCGACCTGTCTTCGCAGGTCAGGCGGGGTTCGGTGGCTCCCCCGGTTGGACTCGAACCAACAACCCTCCGGTGCCAGACGTTGAATTGCAGGCCCACTGCCGGAAGGGCTTGCTCCGTTGCGCCGACGGTTGCTCGCGTTTGCGCTTATGTGCTTTGACCTGCGGAAACGCACGATCGAGGCACTCGCGACCGCGTCAACCCAGATCGTCACAACCGCCTCACCATTGATCAGTCTTTTGCACCCGGGCGCGCACTTGGGAGCCGCAAAAGTGGCACAAAAATGTCAACGCTCGCATCGCAGCGCCCTTGGCCCGACCCTACTCGTTGTCCACCCCGCGAAGGGGCGGGAGAACCGTGAATGCCACTGCACAGCGATGCTCGTAGGCAGCGACTGCCTTCGAGCACGTCCAGGCCGCGGCGTCGCCAGGAGTACGACTTCTGAGCGCGGCAACCGCCTTCCGAGACGCGGTGATACGCCCGTGCATGTGCCGCCTGGTGTGCCTACGTGCAGCGCCGTTCGCTCCGCGGCGTCTAGGTCTGGGCCGGCACGAGAAGACGG
Organism: Marmoricola sp. URHA0025 HA25; assembly: GCF_054059435.1. Lineage (NCBI taxonomy): Bacteria > Bacillati > Actinomycetota > Actinomycetes > Propionibacteriales > Nocardioidaceae > Marmoricola > Marmoricola sp. URHA0025 HA25. The sequence continues at coordinate 1,589,767 of NZ_JBSSCD010000001.1, read as the reverse complement.
CCCGCCCAGACCTCGAAGCGACGTCAGAGGACTTCCGCGCCCAGGGCGAGGTCGAAGGAGGAACCGAAGCACTGCCGTCAACACTCTTCGTCCCCACAGGCTGGACCGTCGCGGCCGGCGGCTCACCTCGGGGCGGCGATCATGCCGCCCCGTCGGTCGGTACCCAGTCGAAGCCTTGCAGGGCGTCGCGCAGCTGCTGCCGCGACGTGATCGATAGCTTGGCGAAGACCTTACGGAGGTGCCACTCGACGGTGCGGGGGCTGAGGAAGAGACGAGCACCGACTTCGGGGTTCGACAACCCGGCTCGCACCATCACTGCGATCTGACGCTCCTGCGGCGTCAATTCGTCGTTAGCGGTGAAGCGGCTGGCTCGTCGCCCGACCTTCTCTCCGGCTGCCAGAAGTTCTCGACGCGCCCGTTCTGCGAAAGCCTCCATGCCGATCGCGTCGAACATGTCGTACGCCTTCCGCAGAGACTCGCGGGCATCCTCGCGCCGCCCATTCCCTCGCAGCCACTCACCGTGCAGGAGGTGCGCCCTGGCCAGCTCGGGGCGCAACCGGGTGCGGCTCAGGCGATTCACGGCTTCAGCGAACAGCTCCGTCGAGCGGTCCTCATCTGCCAGCAGCGCCCGCGAGCGAGCCAGGACCCCTAGTGCCCAATCGGTGCCACAAGGTTCTGTCGCGTCCTCGAGTCGGGTGAGCGCCGCCCGCGCGGTCTCCTCGTCTCCCGCACGCGTCGCCGCTTCCACCATCTCCGGGAGCGCCCAGACCGAGATCCAGAGGTCGCCTATATCCGCACAAACGCGAGCCGCGCGTACGGCGTCGTCGTACTTGGCGAGCCCGTTGTACAGGATGGCAGCGGCCCAGTTGGCATACGTGACTCCCATGAGTTGATGCGCCGCGCCCGCTTGCTCGGTGATCGCCTGGATGAGCGGCGCAGCCTCTGGCTCTCGGCCACGAAGCGCGGCCAAGATGAGGCCCGCGCTTGGCGCCAGCTGAGTGCCGATCGCAGAAGCTGCCAGATCCCCTTCGGCGACGATGACTTCAGCGGCGGCGAAATCGCCGGTCCAGATCACAGTCACTGCTTTGGAGACGAGGTGGATCGGAAGCTCGGTCAACGCACCCGCCGCTCGGACCACATCGACCTCGCGGCTGTGCACGGCGCGCTGGAGTGCGTCGTCCCAGATGGCGGCAAAGACACCGCTTGCCTGCCAACCCCAGGTGAGCACATCGCGAGCCGGTAGCTCGGCGATGGCTTCCGCAGCCTCCTTCAGCAGGGGGATAGCTGCCGCCCGACCGTCGGTCACCAAGCGGGCGCAACCATCCAGCACGAGGTCGAGCGGCCGCGGGTCAGCGGTCAAGGGCGGCAGTGCCACGACTGCACGGGAGATCTTCTCGACATTCTCTTGGTCGGCGGCGAGCACGGCCGCCGACCCCCAGGCGACCAGGTAGGTCTCCCTCGCGAGGGCCATGTCCAGCGGCTCCAGGCGCCGGGCTGCTTCGACCAGCAGCGGGATGGCTTTGTCGCTGAGCCCTGAAGCGAAGGCGATGTGACCCTGGATCAGTAGCGCCCTCGCCTCCTGCGACTCGTCCTGCGCCTCCCGGCTCGCTATCTCGGCGAACCGGCCGGCGGTCTCGAGGTCGGCCGCGTGAAGGCTCGCGCGCGCCGCGGCCACGGCTCGGTCGGCACGTCGGGCCGCGTCGGTGGTGAGGGTCACGGCTCGCTGCAGGAACGCGGCTGCTGCTGGCAGTCCGCCTCTGGCTTGAGCCCTCTCTGCAGAGCGCTCCAGTTCGGCGGCTACAGACTCGTCGGGACCGGCTGCCGCGGAAGCGAGGTGCCACGCTCGACGGTCGGGATCGAGGTCCTTGTCGGTGACCGCTGCCAGGGCACGGTGGACCGTACGGCGATCCGACGAGTTGGCCGCGCCGTACACCGCTGAGCGCACCAGCGGGTGCCTGAAGGTGACGCGTTCGTGAATCGCCAAGAGATCCTCGGTGTCGTTGTCGAGGGCGGTGCTGAGCTGGATGCCGAGGCGCTCCGCGGCTCGCCACATGATGGCCGGGTCCCCGACGGGCTCAGCCGCGGCGATGAGGAGAAGCGTCCTGGTGCCCTCAGACAAACCGTCGATGCGACGCTTGAAACTCTCCTCGATCCGATCCGGCAGCGCGCCAGCCTGCAACAGACCGAATCCGCCGGCCAACTCGGTGGTGGTGAGGCCGCGAGGAAGCTCCAGCAGGGCCAGCGGGTTGCCCCTGGTCTCCGCGACAATCTGATCGCGGATGTCCGCATCGAGCCGCGCGCGCGTGACCCAGTTCAGGAGGACGCGGGCGTCATCGTCACGGAGACCGGCGAGTTCGAGCTCCGGCAGCCCGAGGAGCCCCACCGGCGGTTGCCGCGCAGCGAACGCGATTGCGATCGGTTCAGCAAGGAGTCGGCGAGCGACGAACCCGAGAACCTGGGCCGAGGAGATATCCAGCCACTGTGCGTCGTCCACGACACAGAACAGCGGCTGGTCGTCGGCAGCCTGGGACAGGAGGCTGAGCGCCGAGAGACCGACAAGAAAGCGGTCAGGGGGTGGACCGGTCTGTATGCCGAACACCGTTGCCAGAGCTTCGCTTTGCGGTGCCGGAAGCTTGGGCAGAAAAGGCAGGAGTGGCGCGCAGAGCTGGTGCAAGGCGGCATAGGCGAGCTCCATCTCGGATTCGACCCCGAGTGCACGGAGGATCCGCATGTCCTTCGCTCTGCCGACGGCATGCTCCAGCACCATCGACTTCCCGAGCCCGGGGCCTCCACGGATCATGATGACCCCGCTCGTCCCGGACCGAGCCGATGCCAGCAACTCGTCGAACCGGTCGGACTCGGCGTCGCGTCCGAACAGGCGGCCGTCCTTTCCGCCGGGGAACAGGCGTTCGTTGACCTCCATCTTTGGTCGCCTTCCCTGTTCAAGACCACGTCGACAATGCGAGGGCAAGAACCACCAGGATCACAAACAGGCGACCGCCGCAGGATGCCGGCCGGTCCAGCGCGATCGGTGATCGATCATGGAACTTGGATGTGGCGGCCGGCGTTGTGGATCACGAAGCCAGTCTGTCGGCCACTCTACGAGTTCGTCCGAGTGGTTGCTACTTATCTGCGCGCCCGTGAGCGCTGTCAGATTGGTCAGTCCGCCGCGGTCGAGCGCACAAGCCGTGACGAGCTTGGCGTCAGCGGTTCAGAGATGCTGTTGGGCGCACGTCCGGAGCCCCGGCCAGCCCGTTCACTGGGACGTCGATTCAGCCTCCAATCGGGATGAGCGGAGCTGGCGGCCGTTGCCACCGGACATCCCGCGCTCTAGTGTCCGAAGAACTGTTCCTCGGCGACATCTCCTTCTCAGCGCCGTGGGTGCGCGCCGGGCCGAGACTAGGGGCCGTACGAAATGTGAAGCCGAGAGCATCGACCGAGCGGGGAACGCTTCGCGGGCGTCAGGATGAGTGCACGGTTCTCGAGACGATGATCGATGCCGTGAGAAAAGGCGAGAGCCGCGCTCTTGTCCTCACTGGCGATGCGGGCATTGGAAAGACCGCACTCCTGGACCATGTCATTGCATCGGCGCATGACGTGCGGGTCCTGCGGGCTGCAGGAGTCCAGTCTGAGATGGAACTGCCCTTCGCGGCGCTTCACCAGCTCTGCGCACCGATTCTCGACCGGTTAGGGCACTTGCCCGAGCCTCAGCGTACGGCCCTCGAGACCGTCTTCGGTCTCAGCCACGGAGAGGCTCCGGATCGGTTCCTCGTCGGCCTTGCCGTCTTGGGACTGATCGCGGAGGTTGCCGCGGAGCGACCACTCCTGTGCGTCGTGGACGATGCTCACTGGCTGGATCCGGCCTCCGCCCGAGTGATGGGATTCGTGGCGCGACGCCTACAAGCGGAGTCGGTGGCGATCCTGTTCGGCACCAGGGGCCCCATCGGGCAGCTGCGCGGGCTCCCGAACCTCGAGATCCTGGGCCTGGGCCCCGATGACGCACGTGCGCTCCTGAGGTCCAAGGTGAGCTTTCGCCTGGACAGGCGGATTCTTGAGCAAATTGTGGCGGAGACCAGGGGCAATCCACTGGCCTTGCTCGAGCTTCCCAGAGGCTTGACGTCTAGTGAGCTGGCGACCGGTTTCGGAGCGATCGCGCAGGACTCGTTGACTGGCCGAATCGACGAAGGATTTCGAGAGCGGTTCTCCGCACTGCCCGCGGATAGCCAACTCCTGGCGCTCATCGCGGCCGCAGAGCCTGGGGGTGACGCGGCGCTGGTCTGGGCGGCAGCCGGCAGGCTTGGTGTCCCCCCATCCGCGGCGACCGCAGTACACACCGATCAGATTGTCTCTATGACGGAGCGGGTCGTCTTCCGCGATCCGCTTGTGCGGTCGGCGATCTACCATGCGGCGACGCCCGCGACGCGTCGCGAGGTGCATCTCGTGTTGGCTGAGGTCTCGCACCAGGAGATCAATGCCGAACGACGCGGCTGGCATCTCGCCGCGGCCGCCGCGGGACCGGACGAAGAGGTCGCCGCGGAGTTGGAACGATGCGCCGGGCGGGCCCGGGCACGTGGCGGACTCGTCGCGGCGGCGGCGTTCCTGCAACGAGCACTGGAACTCACACCGGAGCCGAGGCTGCGCGCCGACCGAGCCTTGGCCGCTGCCAAGGCAAGCCTGAATGCGGGCTCGTTCAAGGTCGCTCTCCGGATGTTGGCTGCGGCGGGATCAGCGAACCTCGACACCGTCCAGCGCGCGCGGCTGAACCTCCTGCGAGGTCAACTCGCGTTCAGCTCAGGGGCGACCAGCGCGGCTGCCCAACTGCTGCTCGGCGCCGCCAGAGAACTCGAACCGCTCGACATCGAACTCGCTCGCGAGACCTACCTGAACGCGTGGGGAGCGGCGCTCTTCGCTGAGCGGGCCGGCGCTGGCGATCTGCCTGAGATCAGCCGAGCCGTCGTCCAGTTCGGAACGCCAGCCGGATCACCACGCGCCATGGATCATCTCCTGGACGGACTCGCCGTGTTGGTCACTGCTGGGCGCGCCGCTGCGGTGGCGGAGTTGCGGCGGGCAACGGACATGTTCGCGCGCGAGGAGGCCACTATTTCCTGGGGATGGATGGCCGTGACCGCCCCGTTTCTCCTGTGGGACGACGACGGGGCGAGGGCCATCTGCTCTCGGCAGATCCAGCTCGTGCGGGACACAGGAGCACTCGAGCAGCTGCCCTTCTACCTCGCCGCGTTGAGTGTCGTCGTGGCACGTTCGGGCGATCTCGCGGGGGCGGAGAGTCTCGGCGCGGAAGGTGCCGAGGTACGCGCCGCCACCGGCACCGGTCTCGTCGCCAATGGACCGATGTACGTCGCTTCCCTGCGCGGCACCGATCCCGCCACGGCAATGATCGAGGCCACGTTGAGTCAGGCCACCGAGCAGGGACAAGGACTTTCCGCCGATATCGCCCACTGGGCGGCAGCAGTGCTGCACAACGGCCATGGCCGCTACGAGGAGGCATTGACCCAGGCTCAACTGGCCAGTCGGGACCCTTTGGACCTGCATCCATCAGCCTGGGCGCTGCCCGAGCTGGTCGAGGCGGCCGTGCGGACCGGGAAGCCGGCTGTTGCACAAGAGGCTGTCAACCGGCTGGTCCGCACGACAGCGCCCGCGGCAACCGACTTTGCTCGTGGCGTCGAAGCACGGGCTCGCGCGTTGCTGAGTGCAGGACCGACGGCTGAGGAGTACTACCTGCAAGCGATCGCTTGCTTCGACCGTGCGCGGCTCCGCGGCGAACTGGGACGTGCGCATCTGCTGTATGGCGAGTGGTTGCGCCGCGAGAACCGCCGGATCGACGGACGACGTCAGTTGCGTGCCGCCCAGGACCTCTTCTCTGCAATCGGGATGGAGGCGTTCGCCGAGCGGGCGCGGCGCGAGCTGTCGGCGACCAGCGAAACGGTGCGCAAGCGAGCCCACGTGAAGGACCCGACCGAACTGACGGCTCAAGAGATGCAGATCGCACAGCTCGCCATCTCTGGTCTCACCAACGCCGACATCGCAGAGCGTCTCTTCATCAGCGCTCGCACGGTCGAGTGGCATCTACGGAAAGTGTTCGCAAAGCTCGTCATCAGCTCGCGCAAGGACCTGCGAAGCGCTCTGGGAGATCGATGAGCATCGTCGGCTCTGTGCAGTCGTCTGCCGGAACTGTCCGTGGCCATGAAATGGCCCACTGATCCCCGGCTCGATTTGAAGCTCCCGCCGCGGATCGAGCGACGGGTTCACCCGGCAGCTCAGCGGGTGATGTGACGCCGACCGCTGCTCGGCTGTTCGGCTGTTCGCCGGTTGGATCATGGCTGAAGGACCAGCTGTGGTGGCCCGGCTGCCCGCGCTCGATTGACCTCCTCGGGTGACATCCGGTCCCACCCGTGGAAGGACGAGACGTCGCCCTTGTCCCAGGCGTCGCGGAGTCCCGGCGTACTGAGGTCCCAGTCGGGGCGGATCTCACTCGACGCATTCCGCAGGTCACGCCAGAGGTCGTCCACGGACGGACGTCCCCAGAACCAGTAGCCGTTGTAGATGCTGTGCACGACGAGGCCGGGCTTGAGGACGAGCGTGTGCGGGATCATCGGGTCGTGCTCGGGGTCGGTGTACTCCTGGATGTCGAGGTCCTTCTGGACGACGCGTTCCGGGTCTGACAGGAACGTCCAGTCCGCACCCACCGACGCGCGGAACTCCTGCAAGACGTGGTGCTCGTCCGTCGCGATCGTGACGACCTGCGTGTAGGAAACGGCGATCTTCGACTGCATGGCAGCCAGCTCCAGGTGCTGCTGGTGCTCCTTCGGGCAGTAGTGACCGCGGGCAAGAGTCAGGACCATCGGGTCGTCTCCCTGCAACTCGCTGAGCGTGCGGATCGTGTCGGTGTGGTCGGGCAGTTGGTAGTCGGGAAAGACCCCGCCAGGACTGATGTCGGATCGCATGTGGACCTCTCTCGTCTGTGCCGGTCGATGCATCGACGCCGGGACGGGCCGACGTAGCGAACATGTCAGTTGGGGGCGGGGCATCGCGCCCGTGAGTCTCACTGGCTTGACGACCAGTGCACCGGCCCGTGTGGGCACGGGCGCGACCAACGTCTCGGCTTGCGAGCGTGGGAAGCGCAGTGCAAACCGCCTGCCGGACCGATGAGGAGACGTTGACGTGGCCGAGTACGAGATCCGCATTGATCGCTCAGTTCCGTTGGCCAAGGAGCCGGCGAGTGGGCACAACCGCTGGCACCCCGACATCGAGCCGGTCGTGAGGTGCCGGCCCGGTGACGTCGTCGAGATGGAGACGCGCGACGCCTTCGACCTGCAGTTCGCTGCCGACGACCTGACCGACGTGGAGATCGCCGGAGTCGACCTCGACCGCGTGCATCCGCTCACGGGTCCGGTCTTCGTCGAGGGCGCTGCTCCTGGTGACCTTCTGGTTGTGGAGATCCTCGACGTGGTACCCGCCGGGATTCCGTACACGGCGCAGGTCCCAGGCTTCGGGTTCCTTCGCGACGACTTCCCAGAGGCGTACATCGTCAAGTGGGACCTCGAGGACGGGTACGCCACCTCCGCCGCCCTTCCCGGCGTACGGGTCCCCGGAGCACCGTTCATGGGCATCATGGGCGTTGCTCCGTCGCGTGAGCTACTCGAGCAGATCACGGCCCGCGAGCGGCTCCTGCTGGACCGGGGCGGTTTCGTCCTTCCCCCCGACGCATCCGGGGCGGTGCCGCCGGCCCCGCCGATCGCTGACGAGGCGCTGCGCACCATCCCCCCACGCGAGAACGGGGGCAACATGGACATCAGACACACCGCTGTAGGGGCTCGGCTGCTCATGCCGGTGTTCGCAAGAGGGGCGCTGTTCTCCGCCGGCGACGCGCACTACGCGCAAGGGGACTGCGAGACCTGCGGCACGGCCATCGAGATGGCGGCGACCTTCCGGGCCCGCTTCGACCTCCGCAAGGGCGTGGCCGCCGAGCGTGGCATCCGCGACGTGCAGTTCGAGCGCGACGACTACTTCCTGCCACCCGAGCTCCAGGCACCGCAGCGCTTCTTCGCGACCACCGGCATCGCCGTCGACACCACCGGCACGAACTACTCCGAGAACGTGACCGAGGCTGCCCGCAACGCCCTGCGCAACATGATCAAGCACCTCGGCGACGAGTACGGCTACAGCCCCCAGCAGGCGTACGCGATCTGCAGCGTCGCCGTCGACCTGAAGATCAGCGAGCTCGTCGACGTCCCCAACTTCATCGTGTCCGCGGTACTGCCACTCGCGGTCGTCGAGAACTGACGGGAGGCGCGCAACAGATGAACATCGCCGAGCAACTCGTCGAGGTCCTCGTCCAGGCCGGTGTCCGGCGCGTGTACGGCGTGGCCGGCGACAGCCTCAACCCCATCGTCGATGCGATCAGGCGCGCGCCCGGCATCGACTGGGTGCACGTCCACAACGAGGAGGCTGGAGCTTTCGCCGCCTGCGCGGAGGCGCAGCTCACCGGGCGGCTCGCCGTCTGCGCCGGAAGCTCAGGGCCGGGCAACACCCACCTCGTCCAGGGCCTGTACGACGCCAACCGCTCTGGCGCACCGGTGCTTGCGCTCGCGTCGCACATCCCCAGCGACCAGATTGGCAGCGCGTACTTCCAGGAGACGCACCCCGCGTCGCTGTTCGCGGACTGCAGCACCTGGTGCGAGACGCTGGGCGGAGCCAACCAGATGCCCCGGATGTTGCGCATCGCGATCCAGCACGCGCTCGCGGAGAAGGGCGTCTCCGTGCTGATCGTCCCCGGGGACGTCGCTGACCTTGGTGTAGAGCATGCGACTGGCGACCACACCTACTGCGCGGAACAGGGCCGCGTGGTGCCGCCGTCTGACCAGCTCCAGGCGCTCGCCGACGCCGTGAACGAGGCGGAGACGGTCACGCTCTACTGCGGTGCCGGCGTTCGCGATGCCCGCACCGACGTCCTGGCGTTCGCGGAGCGGGTGCATGCGCCGATCGGTCACACACTTCGTGGGAAGGAGTGGATCCAGTACGAGAATCCGTTCGATGTCGGGATGATCGGCCTGCTCGGGTACGGCGCCTGCCACCAGGCGATGCACCAGGCCGACTTGGTCGTGCTGCTCGGGACGGACTTTCCCTACGACGACCTGCTGCCTGGACGCCGTACCGCCCAGGTCGATGCGAACGCCGCGCACCTCGGGCGGCGTACACCGCTCGAGGTCGCCGTGCACGGTGATGTGGGAGAGACCCTGCGCTCCCTGGAGAGCCTCGTGAAGCCCAAGGAGTCCCGAGCCTTCCTCGATGACATGTTGAGGCGCCACGAACGGGCACTGGCCCGTGCGATCACCACCTACACCGGGGAGGCGCACCAGCAGACCCCGGTCCATCCCGAGTACGTCGCCGCGGTGCTCGACGAGCTTGCAGCCGACGACGCAATCTTCTCCGTCGACACCGGGATGAACAACGTGTGGGCTGCCCGGTACCTCACGCCCAACGGGCGTCGCAGGGTCATCGGGTCGTTCGTGCACGGCACCATGGCGAACGCGTTACCCCACGCAATCGGCGCGTCGTTCGCGTACCCGGACCGGCAGGTCGTGGCCATGTCGGGCGACGGCGGCCTGGCCATGCTGCTCGGCGAGCTGATCACGCTGCGACAGCACGACCTCGGTGTGACGGTCGTCGTCTTCAACAACTCGGCTCTGGGCATGGTCGAGCTCGAGATGCTCGTCGAGGGCTTTCCCCCTCACGGCACCAGCTTCTCCTCCGTGAACTACGCGGACATTGCGGCGGCTGTCGGCCTCGATGCGGTCCGCGTGACCGATCCAGGGCAGCTGCGACCGGAGTTGACGCGTTGCCTGGCCAACCGCGGTCCCACGCTCCTCGAAGTGGTCACGACCAAGAACGCGCTGTCGCTGCCTCCACAGGTCACCGGCGCGCAGATCCGCGGGTTCGCCACCGCGGTGGGCAAGACAGTGCTCGACGGAGGGGTCGGCAGCATGCTCGACCTCGCCCGCACCAACATCCGCAACATCGGGGCAATCGGAGGAACGAGATGACGCTGATCCGCAACGCCGTCGCCGGCGTCGTCGCCGGAGCCGTCGGCACCGCAGCCATGGATCTGGTCTGGTACCGGCGCTACCGACGCGACGGCGGCCAGGACGCGCTGTGGCAGTGGGAGTCCGCACGGGACGTGACCACCTGGGAGCAGGCGTCGGCCCCGGGACAGCTCGGTCGGAAAGCACTGGACGCAGTCATGGGGAAGCCCGCTCCGGACCGATGGGCTCGGAGCACGACCCAACTCGTGCACTGGGCCACCGGCGTGGGCTGGGGAGTCCAGTACGGCGTCCTTGCCGGCCGAACCGCGCGCCATCCCTGGCTGCGCGCTCTCGCACTGGGGCCTACGGCCTGGTCGGCCAGCTACGTGGTGCTTCCGCTCGCGAAGGTGTACCGGCCGGTGTGGACCTATGACGCGCCCACTCTGGAGAAGGACCTCTCTGCGCACCTCGTGTACGGAGCCGTCGCCAGCGCCACGTTCGCGCTGCTGACCACCTGATCGGTCAGCGGCGCGAACGCCTCACCAGGTCTGGTCGCCGGCGCGGATCAGCATCTCGTTGACGGCGACCCGTCGATCGCGGGTGACGATGTAGCCGACTGCATCCGCGATGTCGGCGGGCCGGAGCGGCTCGATGCTGTCGACCTGCCGCCGTGCCGCGTCACGGATCGAGTCGCTCAGGTGGTCGACCAGCTCGGTGTCGACGGTGCCCGGCGCGACCACGCTGACCCGCACGCGTTCGCTCAGGAGCTCTTGGCGAAGTGACTCTGTGAACCCATTCACCCCGAACTTCGTCAGGGTGTAGACGCTGCTGCTCGGTCGCGCGACCCTGCCGGCGGTCGAGCTGACGTTCACGATGTCGGAGACCCCGCGCGGCGACGTCGCCGCCGCGTCGATCAGGAAGGGGACGGCGGCATGGGTGACGTGCAACATTGCCGAGACGTTGAGGGCAACCATCCGGTCCCAGTCCTCGGTCGTGGTGTGCAGTGCCGTGCCGAGCAGCATGATCCCGGCGTTGTTCACCAGGACGTCCAGTCGCCCGAGGCGGTCGATCGTCTCCTGCACCATGTCTTCGGCGCCCTTCGGGTCCGTGAGGTCGCCCTCCAGGACGAGCACCTTCGCGCCGAGTTCCGTGACGTCGTCCGCAACGCCGTCGAGCCGGTCACGGCGCCGCCCGACCAGCGCCACCGACGCGCCCCTCTCCGCCAGCGCGAGGGCCGTCGCCGCACCGATGCCGCTGCTGGCGCCGGTGACCAGAGCGACTCCCCCGTCCAGTGTGGTCACGACGGGGGCTCGATCCCAGCCTGTTCGCGGACGATGTACTCGGCGTACCAGTCCGGCCAGTCCGGGTCCTCTGCACCGGTCCGCGCCTCGTGCTCGCCGTGCGCAGCCGCCGCCCGCCGCAACGCCCCTGCCAGGTCGGCGCCGGAGGCGAAGGAGGTGACAGCGGGGTCGACACGCCCGGGCAGCCGGCTGGTGATCTCCTGCAGCACCCAACCGTTGCCATCGGGGTCGCTGAAGGACAGGAACGAGCCGTAGCTGCGCCCTTCGGGATCCGGACCCACCACTCGGCCCTGGGTGCCGGCGTGGTGGAAGACACCACCGGCGTCGTGGAACACCTCACTTACCTCTGCGCCGAGGCGCGTCAGCTCGTCGTGTGCAGCCTCGATGTCGCTGACGATCAGGTGCAGGCCCTGGGCAGAGCCCGCTGGCTGGGAGCTGACCTGGGTACCGAAGATGACTGAGGCCGGCGACCCGGGTGGGGTCAGCTGGACGACCCGGAAATCCGCGTCGGTGGCGATGTCGGCGTCCAACCGCCAACCCAAGGCCTTGTAGAAGTCCTTCGACCGGTCGACGTCGGAGACGGGGATGACGACGAGCTCGAGCTTCATGTCCATGGTGCGCTCCTTGCGCTCGGGGGTGATGCCACGACCATGACCCGCTCTGGTGCTCGGTCGCGCCCGTGGCTGTCACTGGTCGGCCCGCACCAGTGACAGTCACGGGCGCGAGCGACGACTGGAGCCCGAAGACTGAGCCGTGCCGGACGAAGCCCGAGCCTGGAGGTGGAGCATGGAGTTCCTCGTCACGATGACCACGCAGGTGCCGGCGGACGTGTCGGACCGTGAGGTTGCCCGAGTGCGTGAGCGTGAGGCGGCCCACACGGGTGAGCTCGTCCTCCAAGGGCGGGTTCGTCGCCTGTGGCGTCCGCCCGTACGGCCAGGTCAGTGGCGCACGCTGGGCTTGTTCGTGGCCGACGACCCCGAGCAGCTGGAGCAGACACTCGCCTCGATGCCGCTGCGCATCTGGCGCACCGACGAGGTCACCGCGCTGGGTCCGCATCCCAACGACCCGGGTCCCGCACGAACGACCGTCGACCTGAGCGATACCGAGTTCCTGACGACGTTCGTCGTCACCGTTCCACCGGGAACCAGCCGCGACCTGGTCGACTCCGTCACCGCTCGGGAGGCCGACCGTGCGGACGAGCTCGCCCGGGAGGGCCGGCTGGTCCGGCTCTGGACTCTTCAGAGTCCAGCGCGCGTCCTGGGTCAATGGCAGGCCCGGGACAGCGTGGCGTTGGGGCAGATCCTGCGGTCGCTTCCGATGAGGGACTGGCTCGCCGTCGACACCGTGCCACTGACCCGACACCCCAGCGATCCGGCGTCGACAGGCGCGCCGGTGGGGACGCCGAGATGACTTTCGACACGCGGTCGACGATCGGTGCCGCACCCGAGACCTTGTTCGGGCTGCGGAGCCGAACGGGTGCGGCACTCGTCGCCGCGACAGTCCTGGCCTCCATGGTGGCGTTCCTCGACGCGTACATGATCAACGTCGCTGTACCTGCCATCGGCGCGGACCTCCACGCAACGGTCAGTGAACTGCAGTGGGTGCTGACCGGATACCTGATCACTGTCGCCGCCCTGTTGCTCCTGGCCGGAGCCCTGGCTGACCACTTCGGGCGTCGACGCATCCTCGTCGTCGGCCTCCTCGTGATGCTCCTGACCTCGCTGGGCTGCGCCGCGGCTCCGACGTCGGGCGCCCTGATCGCGGCCCGGCTGGCCCAGGGTGTCGGTGCCGCGCTGGTCGTGCCGAGCAGTCTGGCCCTCCTGAACGGCACGCTGCGGGGTCCCGACCGGGCCCGGGGCATCGGCCTCTGGGCCGGCCTCGCGACTCTCGGCACCACCTTCGGTCCGTATGGCGGCGGCTGGCTGGTCGACCACGCGTCCTGGCGGTGGGTGTTCCTGCTCAACATCCCTCTGATCGTCGCGGCCGTCCTGGTGCTCCGCATGGTGCCGGAGGTCGACATCCATCGTCGCCCTTTGTCCGTCGACCTGCTGGGCGGTCTGCTCGCCGTCGTCGGACTCGGTGGGGTGATCTATGCCTTGACCAAAGGCCCGACATCAGGGTGGAACGACGCCTACGTGCTCGTAGCTGCAGGCGTGGGCAGCCTCTGTCTTGCCGCCCTGGTGCCGGTTGAACAGCGACGGAGCCGACCGATGCTGAGGACCACGTTGTTCAGGTCCCGTCAGTTCGACGCCATCAACATCGCGACCGTGCTGCTCTATGGGGCACTCGCCGCCGCGAGTTACCTGATCGTCTTGGAGTGTGAGCTCCGACTCGGCTACACCGCGACGGCGGCCGGCGCGGCTCTGATCCCGGAGTCCGTGGTGTTCCTGCTGGTCTCCCCGCTCGTCGGCGGCCTCGTGGCGCGGGTCGGAACCCGAGTCCCGATGGCGGTCGGCATCCTGCTCGTCTCCGGCGGGTTCGCATGGCTCTCGACGGCGGAACCGGGCACCAGCTACGCGCAGACGATCCTCCCCGGGGCGATCCTGTGGGGCCTGGGGATCGGCCTGACGGTGGCACCACTGACTGCCGGGGTGCTCGCGGCCGTCGACGACTCCGACCTCGGCGAGGCAACCGCGATTAACGACGCCGCGTCGCGCGTCGGTGGGGTGGTGATGATCGCCCTGGTCCCAGTCCTGCTCGGCGCGGGCGGCGCACGGGACCTCACCGAATCTCTCAGCCACTACCCCACGGCCATGCTGGTCATGTCAGGCCTCTGCCTGGCCGCCGCCGTGGTCACCGTGCTGTTCGTCTCGCACGGTCGCGTCCCCATCCCGCAGCTGCCCACCGCCACACCACGAGTCTCCGCCTGCGCCCTGCCCGTACCCGCCGTTCCACGGAGGGCCTCATGAACGAAACCAGCCTTGCCGGACAGACCGTCGTGATCATCGGGGGGAGCTCCGGCATCGGCCTGGCAACCGCCCGGCAGGCGCGGTCCGCCGGCGCCGAGCTCATCATCACCGGTCGGAACAAGGAACGACTGGAGCGCGCCGGGAACGAGGTCGGCGCGCTCACGACCGCGACCGTGGACCTGGCGGACCCGGTCGCACTCGACGGCTTCTTCACCGGTCTATCGGCGCGGATCGACCACGTCCTCGTCACCGGTGGCGGTCCGACCTACTCGCCGATCGTCGACCTCGACTTCGCTGAGGCGCTCCGCGTGCTCGACGAGCACCTCTTGGGCTCGCTGAGGATCGCGCGTGCATGCGCGACCCGCGTCCGCCCTGGCGGTTCGCTCACGCTGATCACCGGCACCCACGCACGCCGCCCGGGTGCCGGGCTGAGCATCGCGGGCATCACCGCCGCCGCTGTTCCCGTCATTGCCGCGAACATCGCGGTCGAGCTGGCACCGATGCGGGCCAACGTGATCGCAGCCGGCTTCGTCGACACACCACTGTCCGCCCGCCTTCTCGGCGACGAGCTCGACCGTCGCCGCGACGAGCTCCGCGCCACCCTGCCGATCCATCGGGTCGTGGGTCCGGACGACGTCGCCGCGGTGGCCATTCAGCTGATGACCAACACGGCGGTGACCGGAGCCACCTACGACGTCGACGGCGGCCAACAGCTCATCCCCTGAAGCAGCCGGCCGACTCGGCGAAAACTGGCCGGTCTCAAGACGGGAGCGGCCGGGGATCTTCGTTGCCGGTCGAGCACCGGCGCACAGAGCTGATCCAACGCCGCGAAAGGGAGCTCCATCTCGGACTCGACACCGAGTGCACCCAGCACCCGCATTCATCCGTCGAACTACCCAGGTGTTCGAGGGGCGCAGACTTCCCGACACCTGTGTCGCCTCGCACCACCGGTACCTGACCTCACGGCACTCCGCACCCGCGTACGACGCCCCCGGACCGGTGACCAGGCACGGGTGGTCACGGGCGCGAAGCAGACGCTGGCCGGGACACGGTGGACGCAGAGACATCCAGGGAGACGCCCTCACTGCGCCGGAAGGAACCCCATGACCGCCACCAACGTGCCCACCTCCACCTCCGAAAGGTTCGGACTGCCCTCGGCCTCGGCTCTGGTTGTGGGCTCCGTGATCGGCACCGGGGTCTTCGCACTCCCCGGCGCCCTCGCGACGTACGGCCCGATCTCTCTGGTGGCGTTCGTGCTCGTCACCGTGGGCGCGCTGGCACTGGCGCTCACCTTCCGCTCGCTGAACGCCCGGCTCCCGGGCTCCGGCGGCCCGTACGTGTACGCGCGGGACGCGTTCGGCGAGTTCGCCGGATTTCTCAACGCCTGGAGCTACTGGATCACGGCCTGGGCCGGCAACGCAGCGATCGTGGTCGCCTGGGTCGGCTACGTCGAGGTGTTCTGGAACACCGGCCACAGCAAGGGCGGCTCGATCGCGATCGCACTCGCCGGGCTCTGGCTGCCGGCCGCGGTCAACCTGGCGGGGCTGCGCAGCATCGCGGCGTTCCAGGTGGTCACGACGGTGCTGAAGTTCGTGCCGCTGCTCCTCGTGGCGGTCATCGGGCTGTTCTTCATGAGCCGCGCGAACTTCGGTGAGTTCAACGCCTCGGGCGGATCGGGCTGGAGCGCCATCTCTTCCGCCGGTGCGATCGCCCT
Organism: Marmoricola sp. URHA0025 HA25; assembly: GCF_054059435.1. NCBI lineage: Bacteria > Bacillati > Actinomycetota > Actinomycetes > Propionibacteriales > Nocardioidaceae > Marmoricola > Marmoricola sp. URHA0025 HA25. The sequence continues at coordinate 1,573,803 of NZ_JBSSCD010000001.1, read as the reverse complement.
GTTCAGCTACCTGGGCATCGAGACGGCGTCCGTGGCAGCGGGCCGGGTGCGCAACCCGGCTCGCAACGTCGGCCGGGCGACGGTCCTCGGGACGCTCGCGTGCGCGGTCGTCTACCTGATCGGCACGTTGGCCGTCTTCGGGACAGTCCCGCACGCGCAGCTCATCGGGTCCTCGGCGCCCTTCACGGACTCTGCGAACGCGATCTTCGGAGGCGTCTGGGCCGGCAAGGTCGTGGGCGTGGCCGCCGTGGTCTCCGGGTTCGGAGCTCTCGTGGGCTGGACCCTGATCGTCGCGGAGATGCCACAGGCTGCCGCCCGCGACGGAGTGTTCCCGCTGGCATTCCTCCGGGAGAGTCGCCGCGGCGTCCCGGCATTCGGCATCGTGTCCGCGACCATCCTCGCCTCGGTGCTCACCGTGGTCAGCTACACGTCCTTCGACGAGGTCTTCACCACCGTGGTCCTCCTGTCGGTCCTGACGTCGGTGATCCCGTATCTCTTCTCGGCGGCCGCCCAGGTCTACTGGCTGGCCACGTCGGCCCGCAACCTGCATCCGGCCCACCTGGCCAGAGACCTCACCGTCGGCCTCCTAGCTCTGGTCTTCTCGTTCTGGGCGCTGCAGGGCAGCGGTCAGCAGGCGGTCTACTACGGGATGTTCGGTGTGCTGCTGGGTGTCCCGGTCTACGTCTGGCACAAGAGCCGCAAGGGTGAGTACGGCGAATCCGTCGCGATGCTCGGGAGCCCGGCGAGCACCCTGGTGCTGCCTTCGGCGGTGGCCCGATGAGCGCCACGGTCCACGAGCCCCGCCTCGGCGTCGGGATCCACTCCGAGGTGGGCCAGCTCCGCGAGGCGATCGTGCACCGACCGGGTCGCGAGCTCGATCGGCTCACGCCGGCCAACGCGCCGGCCCTGCTGTTCGACGACGTGATGTGGGCCGACCGCGCACGTGAGGAACACGACGCGTTCAGCGAACTGCTCTCCGACCGCGGCGTACGCGTGCACCACTTCGCGGCCTTGCTGGAGGAGGCGCTCGCCACCCCGGACGGACGCGCTTTCGCAGTCGAGAGGGTGTGCGCGGACGAGCGGTTCGGACCGGCCCTGGCTGCAGACTTGCGCGCCCTCTTCGCCGACACCGACCCGGCCGGTCTTGCCGATATCTTCATCGGCGGACTGGTCGCCTCCGAGCTGCGGCCGCTCGGGTTCATCGGCCTCACCTCCGCCTCGCTCGACGCCGACGACTTCGTGCTGCCCCCGGTGCCGAACACGCTCTTCCAGCGCGACAACACCGCCTGGATCGGACACGGCGCCACCGTGAACCCGATGGCGATGCCCGCCCGGCGCCGCGAGTCGTTGCACACCCGAACCGTCTACCGGCACCACCCGCTGTTCGCGGACGCGACGTTCGCGATCCACTACGGCGACGACGACCTCGACCACGCACCGGCCACGCTCGAGGGTGGCGACATCCATGTGCTCTCCCACGAGACGGTGATGATCGGGATGGGCGAGCGCACGACACCGATGGGCGTCGAGATGCTCGCGCGCAGCCTGTTTGCCTCGAACAGCGCACGCCGCGTACTAGCCATCGAACTGCCCAAAGCTCGGGCGGCGATGCACCTGGACACCGTGCTCACCATGGTCGACGTCGCCACCTTCGTTGCCTATCCCTACTTCGATGGCGACCAGGTGCGGATGTGGCTCCTCACGGCGGGTGAGGATTCCGCTCGACCGGAGGTCGAGGAGCGCCGCGGGCTCGAGGCGACGCTGGCCGAGGTGCTCGGCCAAGACGTTCGCGTGCTGCGCGCGGCCCAGGACCGCCGGACCGCCGAACGCGAACAGTGGAACGACGCCGACAACTACCTCGCGATCGCCCCGGGCGTCGTCATCGGCTACGAGCGCAACACCGACACCAACCGGCTGCTGGCCGACCACGGCGTCGAGGTCCTGCCCCTGGTCGGCAACGAGCTGGGCCGCGGACGCGGAGGGGCCCGGTGCATGACCTGCCCCATCCAGCGTGACCCGGTCGAGGAGCGACGATGACACTCAGCGCTGTACGCGCCCAGGCCGGACCGGCCGCCGGTTCGCTGCTGACCGAAGCTGCCCTCGGCCGGGAGAGTTTCCTATGCCTTGTCGACCTGGCCGCCGACCTCAAGGCCGCGCGGCGAGAAGGACGCGAAGTCCCGCGGCTCGCCGGCAAGGGCATCGCCCTGATCTTCGAAAAGGCCTCCACCCGGACCCGGTGCGCCTTCGAGGTGGCCGCGGCCCAGCAGGGCGCCATGACCACGTATCTGGGACCGGACGGCAGCCACATCGGCCGCGAGGAGAGCATCGCCGACACCGCCCAAGTCCTCAGCCGCCTCTACGACGGCATCGAGTTCCGCGGCTTCGCCCACGAGACCGTCGAAGAGCTCGCGGAGTACGCCGACGTGCCGGTCTGGAACGGCCTGACCGACCAGTGGCACCCCACCCAGATGCTCGCCGACGTCCTCACGATCAGGGAGACAGTGTCCAAGGAGCTCCGCGGAGTCGCCTGGACCTACGTCGGCGACGGCCGCAACAACGTAGCCCGATCGATCCTTGTCACCGGAGCGATGCTCGGGATGGACGTCCGCATCGCAGCGCCCGCCGCACTCCAGCCGCCCCAGGACGTCCAGGCGCTGGCCGCAGAGCTGGCACGAGCAAGCGGCGGCCGCGCCTGGGTGACCGACGACCCGGTGTACGCCGTGACCGGCACGGACGTCGTCTACACCGACGTGTGGGTGAGCATGGGCGAGGCGGACTCGGTCTGGGACGACCGGGTCTCGCTGTTGCGCGAGTACCGCGTGAGGCCCGAGCTGATCGCCGCGTCCGGCAAGCCGACGACACGGTTCATGCACTGCCTGCCTTCCACCCACGACGAGCGCACAGAGCTCGGGCGGCGGGTGCTCGACCGGTACGGGTTGCACGGCGCCGAAGTGACCGACGACGTCTTCACCTCGCCGGCCTCCGATGTCTTCCAACAGGCCGAGAACCGGATGCACACGATCAAGGCCGTCATCGTCTCGGCCCTGACCGGCCCGGAAAACCACTGATCGCCGAGCAAGGACCACCAACCGAGGAGCCAGCGCCATGACCACGAAGATCACGCTCATCTACGACAACCCTCTCGATCCCGAGGCGTTCGAAGCGGGGTACGGCGCACAGCTCGCGTCGGCGAAGAAGATCCCCGGGATCCAGAGGATCGAGACGTCGAAGGTATGGCCGAAAGAGGATGGGAGTCCTACCCCGGCGTACCGGATGGTCGACCTGTACTTCGCCGACTACGACGCCGCGAGCCAGGCCGTGACGACCGACGAGGCCAGCGCGTTCTTCCCGAGTGTCTTCGCGCTCGCGACAGGTGGGGTCCGGATCGCCTTCGCAGACGTCGAGACCGACAGCGAGCAGCGGCCGCGCCCATGAGCCGCTACATGCGCACGAGCGGCCACCGGAGCGGTCCGATCGTGGTGGCGGTCGATGGACACGACGGCGACTGGAGCCCTCTGGAGTGGGCGGCATCGGAGGCCGCGACCCGTGGCCGACAGCTCCGCATCGTCTGCATCGTCGCCTCGCATGCCGTCGTGTTCGACCCCTACGGCGTCATCGCGCCTCAGCAGTGGGACGCGTCCGCACGTCGGACCGGCGAGCTGGTCCTCCAGGAAGCCACCCGACGCGCGGGCGACATCGACCCGCACCTCCGAATCTCCACGCGCCTGCACGTGGGTTTCGTGGACGCGGCGATCCTCCGAGAAGGACAGAACGCCGAGATGATCGTGATCGGTCGAGGCCGTGACATGGGTCGGCTCCTCGCTCGTTCGAGATCCCTGAGCCTGCGGGTCGCTCGCCATGCCAACAGCTCCGTTGTCGTCGTCGGGCCGGCGAACCGCTCTCGCCTGTGTGCGCACGGACACGTGGTCCTCGGGCTGGACGACTCCGGAGCACAGGCAGCGGCCCTCAGCTGTGCGTTTCTCGCCGCCCACCACGCCGATGTCCCCCTCGACGTGCTGCAGCGCCGGCCGGTGCCTGAGGTCCAGCACCAGATGGCGATGTGGCGCGACGTCTTCCCGGGAGTCGACGTGCACCAAGGCTTCGTGGGAGAGCGCCTTGCCGGCCGTCTCGTCTGCGCGTCTGAGGGTGCCAGCCTGCTGGTGCTGTCTTCCGGGCCGTCAGGCTTCCTGCACTTCTCGCCCTTCGAGGCGGTACGACGGGATGTGCTGCGCTCGGCACACTGTCCGGTGGCGGTCATCAGGACACCGTTCGAGGTGCCACGCGCCGGAGTCGCACCCCGCACTCGACGGGGCTCGGCCGCGTGGAGTACACGTTGACTCGAGCGCTCGACAGGGCGCTCGGAGGGAGCATCCATGGATGACCAGCAGGACGTTGACATCGACCCTTCTGTCCGGCCGAGCAGTGAGGGCTGCGTGGAATGCACCGCGAGCGAGGGCTGGTGGTTCCACCTGCGCCGATGTGCGCAATGCGGGCACGTCGGCTGCTGCGACTCGTCGATCGCCAGACACGCGACGGCGCACGTCGAAGCAACGGGCCACCCCATCGTGCGCAGCTTCGAACCGGGTGAGGACTGGTTCTACGACTACCGCACCGGTGACTTCGTTAACGCACCAGAGCTCGCGCCCCCGCACTCCCACCCGGAGGACCAGCCGGCGCCCGGTCCCGCCGGGAGAGTCCCGGCCGACTGGCAGCTCCAGTTGAGATGACCCAAGAGGGGACTTTGCTCAGCAGCCGCCCAAGGGCTCAAGTTCCAGGACGCCATCCGCGGCCGGATCCGCGGCGCAGCGGCGGGCGCACTCGCCCAGTGGCCACGCGACGGGGTTGGCGCGAGAAGTGCGGAAATAGGCCCCCCGGGCACTCAAAGGCGAAACCCCGCCCGACCTGTTTCGCAGGTCAGGCGGGGTCCGGTGGCTCCCCCGGTTGGACTCGAACCAACAACCCTCCGGTTAACAGCCGAATGCTCTGCCAGTTGAGCTACAGGGGATCGCGCCCGCAAAGATTAGCAACACACCGGGAGGGTTGCTAAATCGGCCGGACCTCACTCCCCGACGTCCTCGCGGGCGCTTCGCAGTAGGCCCTCGGCGGCCTCGACGACCGCCGGGTCGGCTGGGTCGACCCCCTCGTCGTACTCGTGCATCCAGGTGATCGGGCCGCCGACCGGCGAGCGCCGGCCGATCACCTTCAGGCCGCGCTTGCCCGCCATGACGTGCCCCCGCTGGAGGACGACGCTGGCCGTGACCCGCTCGCGGATCAGCTGCAGCAGCGTGGCCGGCTCGACCTCGGGAAGCGTGTACACGTACGACGGCCGCGGCTCGCCGTACCGGCCGACCTCGGTGACTCGCAGGCGGGATCCCTCGCGGTCCCAGTCGGCCCCTTCGACCTGCTCCCAGGGGATCCGGGTCGCGGCTGAGCTGGATCCACCCGGGACGACGTGCAGGGCAGACCTGGTGCCGACCAGCCAGGTGCCGTCCACGGTCTCCGCGGACGCCAGCGGACGACCGTCGACGCGGGCGGCCACGTCGACGGGCAGCGCCGACCGCCGCAGCCTCACTCGCCCGCCAGCGCGCGCTCGCGCAGATCGCGGCGGTGCTGCTCGAGGGCGACCAGCTCGCCGAACATCCGGTTGTACTCCGGCGCCTCGTCGACGGGGTTGGTGCGCTGCAGCCGGGACTTCAGCTCGGCGATCCGGCGCAGGGCCGTCAGCTCGCGCAGCCGGTTGACGTGCTGGGCGGCGTACGCGGGCGTCGGGTCCTTCGACGTGCGCACCTCCTCGACCGCGAGTGCGGTGAGCAGGCTCCGGAGGCGCTCGTCGGACGTCGCGGCGTGCAGCCTCGCGGTCCACTGGCCGTCGGCGCTGGCAACTCCTCCGGCCGCCGTGACCACGGCCCAGACGGCGCGGTATGCCGGATGGGTGAAGTCGTGCTCGTCGACCTCACCGAGCAGCGGCGCGATCGCCGCGGGGTGCTGGGCCACCAGCTTGAGCGTCTCGCGCTCGAGGGTGAACCGGGGGTCGCGCGCATCGGGCAGGTCGGCCGCGGGCCGCGCAGGGGCGGTCGCCGGCGCTGCCGCAGCGCCCGCGCGCCCGGCTGCTCGGCGTACCTCCCGCTGGACGTCGTTCGGGTCGATGCCGAGCATGCCGGCCAGCTCGCGCGCGAACGCGTCGACCTTCGAGCGGTCGCGGATCGCGGTGACCAGCCGGGCGGCGTCGCGCATCGCGTCGATGCGCCCGTCGGCGCGGTCGAGGTCGTAGCGCGAGACGACGTTGCCGAGCACGAAGCGGTACAGCGGCACCCGTCGCGCCACCAGCTCGCGGACGGCGGCGTCGCCCTCCTGCAGCCTCAGGTCGCACGGATCGAGGCCGGACGGCTCGACGGCGACGTACGTCTGGCCGGCGAAGTTCTGGTCGCCCTCGAACGCGCGCAGTGCCGCCTTCTGCCCTGCCGCGTCGCCGTCGAAGGTGAAGATGACCTCGCCGCGGAACTCGTCGTGGTCCTGGAGCAGCCGCCGGATCACGCGCCCGTGATCCTCACCGAACGCGGTGCCGCAGGTGGCGACGGCGGTCTTCACACCGGCGAGGTGGCAGGCCATCACGTCGGTGTAGCCCTCGACGATGACCGCCTGGCTGGCCCGCGCGATCTCGCGACGGGCGAGGTCGATGCCGTAGAGCACGTGGCTCTTCTTGTAGATCGGCGTCTCGGGAGTGTTGAGGTACTTCGCCTCGATCCGGTCGTCGTCGAAGATCCGGCGCGCCCCGAAGCCGATGACGTCGCCACTGCTGTCGCGGATCGGCCACATCAGCCGGCCACGGAACCGGTCGTAGAGGCCGCGGTTGTTGTCGCCGGCCAGGCCACTGGCGACCAGCTCGTCCTCGCGGAATCCCTGCCCGCGCAGGTGCTTGACCAGGTCGTCACCGCCGCGCGGGGAGAACCCGACCCCGAAGGTGGCCGCGGCGTCCTGGTCGAAGCCGCGCTCCCCCAGGAACTTGCGAGCCGCCGCGGCGTCCGGCGAGCTCGCCAGCAGCTCGGCATACCAGGCGGCGGCGAGCTTGTGCGCCTCGACCAGCCGCGGACGCTGCGGTCCGCCGGTCGCGCGCTGCGGGCCGCCCTCCTCGTAGCGGAGCTGCACGCCGACCTTGTCGGCCAGCCGCTCGACGGTCTCTGTGAAGCCGAGCCCGTCGATGTCCATCACGAACTTGATGACGTCGCCCCCGGCATTGCAACCGAAACAATGGAACATGCCCCTCGACGGGGTCACGTTGAACGAAGGGGACTTCTCGTCGTGAAAGGGACACAGCCCCTTGAGGTTGCCCCCGCCCGCGCTCTTGAGAGTCACGTACGCCGAGATCACGTCGTCGATGCGCGCCTTCTCGCGAACCTCCGCGATGTCCTCGTCCCTGATCCGGCCCGCCACGGCGCGATCCTACGTCCCGCCGCCGACCACGCGGGCCGAAGGACAGGGTCCCGGCTCAGCGGCCCTGGTCGACGAACCCGGACTCGTAGGCCGCCACGACGGCCTGGACCCGGTCGCGCACGCCGAGCTTGGCGAGGATCCGCGCCACATGCGTCTTCACCGTCGTCTCCGCGACGACGAGCTCCTCGGCGATCTCGGCGTTCGACAGGCCGCGGGCCAGCAGCTGGAGGACCCCGAGCTCGCGCTCGGTCAGGCTCCTCAGCTCCTCCGGCAGCTCCGCCGGGGGCTTCGCCTCCGCATCGGCGAACGCCTCGACGAGGCGTCGGGTGATCGACGGTTCGATGAGCTCGTCGCCTGCCGCCGCTGCCCGCACGGCGCCGACCAGGCGCGACGAGGGCGCGTCCTTGAGCAGGAAGCCGCTCGCGCCGACGCGCAGGGCCCGGTAGACGTACTCGTTCAGGTCGAAGGTGGTGAGCACGACGACTCGCGGGGGGTCGGTCATCGCCATGATCTGCTCGGTCGCCGCGAGGCCGTCGAGCTCGGGCATCCGGATGTCCATCAGCACGACGTCCGGGCGGCTGAGCTGCGTGCGACGTACCGCCTCCGCACCGTCGGCCGCCTCGTCGACGACCTCGATGTCCGGCTCGGCATCGAGGATCACGCGGAAGCCCGCGCGCAGCAACTGCTGGTCGTCAGCGATGAGGACGCGGATGGGCACGCGCTCATTGTGGCGGTACGGCGCGTCCTCGCGTGTCCTCCTCGAGGATGACGCGCCGTCCGACAATCGCCCGCTGGACGGACGAGGACGACGGCGCCGGCTCCCTAGCGTCCGAGATGTGTGGGGGACCCACTCCCGAACGAACCGAGAGGACAGGACGATGGACGGAATCTTCAAGGACGTGCGACGGATGGACGCCGTGCTCGCGATCGCGCTGAGCGCCACGGGGGTGCTGCTCATGGTGATGAACGTCAACGCGGACGTCAGCGACACCAAGGACCTCGAGCACGCGATCACGAACCAGAGCTGGCTGATGGTGCCGGTGTTCCTGGGCGCGACCATCCCCGTGCTCTGGCGACGGCGCAACGTCCTGGTCGTGGCGCTCGCGTCGACCGTCGTCATGGGTCTGCACCTGCTCGCCTTCGACTGGGTGGTCCGCTGCGGCGCGGCGCTCCCGCTGAGCTTCGTGCTCGCCTACAGCGTCGGCAAGCTGGCCCAGCGGCGTGAGTCGTACGTCGGGATCGCCGTCGTGATCGTGGGACAGACCCTGTCGCTCGTGAAAGACTCGGCCGCAGGTCTCGGAATTCTGCCGTTCACCGCCGTGATCGCCCTGGCTGCCTGGGGCATCGGGCTCGTCGTCCAGCAGCAGACCGTCAAGCGCGCGGACCGGGCCGGCGCACGGACGCCCGCCGGCTCGCACGCCTGACGGGCACGAGCGACCGACCGGTGAGAGGACGCACCATGGATGCGACCAGAGCCTTGTTCCGGGGGGTCCGACCGCTCGACGTGGCGATCACGGCGGTGCTGACGTTCCTGGGTGTGCTCCTGATGAACATGCAGGTCGGCATGGAGGTCGGGAAGCCCGTCGACGGAGTCACGATCGACTCGAACACCGGCTGGCTCTACCTGTTCCTGGTTGCTCCCCTCGCTGCCCTCTGGTGGCGACGCAACGTCATCGCGGTCGTCCTCGTGGCGACCGCGGTGATGGTGCTCCACACCCTGTTGTTCGGTCAGGTGGTGCGGTGCGGCGCAGGCCTGCCGCTCGTCTTCGTGCTGTCGTTCTTCGCCGGCTACCAGGAGGACCGCTCCACCGCCTGGTGTGCACTCGCCGGTGCCCAGGTGCTGGGGTTCTCCGTGCTGATCCGCGACGCCCAGGTGGGGGTCGAGATCCTGCCGGTCGTGAGCGCGATGTCGGCCGGCGTCTGGTGGGTCGCCCGCCTCGCCCGCCGACGCTCGACGCTCGGGCGAGAGCTGCGTGTCCGGAACGAAGAGCTCCGGGCGCTGCGGGACCAGCGAGCCCTGCTCGAGGTGACGGGCGACCGCGCCCGGGTGTCCGGGGAGCTGGACTCGCTGCTCGACCGGCGGCTCCGCCAGCTGACCACGCTTGCGGAGGCCGGGGCACGCACCGCGGACCCGGCGGCCGCGGAGGCCCTGCTCACCCGGATCGAGGACGAGGGCCGACGCACCCTCGACGAGATGCGTGATGTCGTCGGCCGGCTGCGCGGGGGCGAGGTGGCCCTGTCGCCCGCGCCGTCCGTCGCCCACCTGGACGCCCTTCTCGCCCAGCACGGCAACCAGCTCGTCGTGACCGGCGACCCCAGGAGCCTGCCGGCGAGCGTGGAGCTGTCGGCGTACCGGATCGTCGAGCACCTGCTCGGCGTCCTGGACCGCGACGGCGAGCCGCCGGTCGACGTGCGCATGGACTTCGAAGGTGGCTCTCTCGAGGTGACCGTGACGGGACGAGTGTCGCGTGGGGCCGACGTCCGGGACGCAATCGCCCGAGCGCGGGAGAGGGCGCGCCTCCAGGACGGCAGCCTCCACGTCAAGCTGACCCGCGGACGTGCCCGCGCTGTCGCGCGCCTCCCGGTCACGATCTGAGGTCCGGGGTGCGCCGCCTCGAGACGCCGCTCATCGCGCTCGTCGCGATCCTGCTGACCGCGGTCCCCTCGTTCTTCACCGATGCGGTGGACGGCGCCAGCTGGCCCCACTCCGGTCCGGACTGGATCGGCTGGGGCGCCCTGGTCGCGTCCGCGATGTCGCTGGTGCTGTGGCGGCGACATCCCGGCTGGACGCTGGTCGTCGGCTGCGGCGGGACCCTCGTGTGCACCGTGACGAACGTGGAGCCGAGCGACGCGGGCCTGGTGATCCTGCCGACGCTGGCGCTGGTGGGGGCATACAGCTGGGGAGGGCGCACGGCGATCGCGGTCGGGCTCGGGCTCCTCATCTGGCTGGAGGCCCTCTACCTCGCGACCGGTGAGACGGGACCTGCGTTGGCGATCTTCACCCTGCCGGGGTACATCGGCGGCGTGGTGCTCCGCCGGGTGCACGAGACCGCGGCTCAGCTGGAGCTGCGGAGCCGCGAGCTGGAGGAGGAGCGCGGGCTGTTCGCCGAGCTCTCCGTGCGCAACGAAAGGACCCGGATCGCCTCGGAGCTGCACGACATCATCGGGCACGCGCTGAGTGTCATGGTCGTCCAGGCCGCGGCCGGCCAGCGGCTCGCGGCACGCGACCCGGCCGCGACGACCGAGGCGTTCGAGGTGATCGCCGAGTCCGCCCGCCGGGGTCGCGAGGATCTCGGTCGACTGGTCGACCTGCTCGGCGGCGAGCCCGTCGAGGCGCCCGACCTGTCCCTGATCGACGAGGTGATCTCACGCGCCGCACGCAGCGGGCTGGCCGTGACCTGCCGTTTCGAGGGCGATCGCGACGGCGTGCCGGCGCCCGTCGCCCACGCGGCCTTCCGGGTCGTGCAGGAGGGACTCACGAACGCGCTCCGGCACGCGCCCGGTGCGGCCGTCCAGGTCCTCGTCCGTGGTGCGGGACGCGGCTTGACCGTCAGGGTCGTCAACGACGCCCCCTCGGGCGCCTCGCCCGGGATCGTCGGCACCGGTCAGGGCCTGGCCGGCCTTCGCGCCCGGATCCAGCAGCTCGGCGGCTCGCTCGACGCCGGAGCGGTCGCTCGCGGCGGCTGGCAGCTCGAGGCTCGTCTGCCGGTGTAGCCCACCCCCGGGTCAACCCAGGTGCGCTTGCTGGAGCAGCGCGCCGAGCTGGTCCGAGTCGAGCACCGGGGTCTCACGGGTCGTGGACGTGTCCTTCTCCCCCATCGCGTTGTACGCCGTCGCGGAGATGTGCAGGCCGCCGGTCGTCCACAGGTCGGCGTGCGCGCCGACGATCGCGGAGTCGCCGCCGCCCGACGCCGGCTCGGGCGCCGTGAACGTGCTCAGCCAGGAGCCGTCGGCCAGCCGGTGGCAGTCGCCCGGGGCCGCGGAGCAGGGGTCCGCCGCCACCTGCGCCTGCTTGGCAGCGGCTGCGTCCGACGACGTGCCGTCCTTCGCCAGGCTTGCTGCGTCGAGGAACCGCGAGTCGGCGTACTCGACGAGCACCGAGACCTGGCCGGCGCCCGAGCCGTCGTCCGGCGTCACGCTCCAGGACGCGGCGACGAACCCCCTGCCGGTGCTTCCCCAGCTGTCGAGCAGCCGGCTCTGACCGGGCATCCTCACGACGCCGCCACTCGCCAGCGTGTCCCGCGAGGGGAGGTCCGAGCGCACGGACGTCTGGTGCGGGGTCTGCTTGTTCTGGGAGGTCGCCGCGACGGAGCCGTTCGAGCGCGCGTCGCCGCCGACGTACGACGGCACGACGATCGCGGTGACGCCGACGGCGGCAACCGCTCCGGCAGCCGCCAGCCCGGTCGCCACCCGGCGTCGGGTGCGCAGCCTGCGCCCACGGACCATGCCGCGTGCCACCAGTCCGGAGACGTCGGGGCGGAGGTCGTCGGTGGCGCGTTCCATCAGCTGGGTGAGGTCGTTCATGGTCGTTCTCCTGTCGTCACGATGAAGTCGGCTCCGAGGTGCTCCCGGACCCGGGCGAGCGCCCGCGTCGCGCGGCTGCGGGCCGCGTTCTCGCTCAGGCCCAGCTCGGCGGCGACCGAGGCGACCGTTTGGTCGAGCAGGTAGCGCATCACCAGCACCGCCCGGTCGGTGCGGCCCAGCTCGCCGAGCGCCGAGATGAGCGTGAGCCGCAGGTCGTGATCGGCCGATCGAGACCGTCCCTCCGGCAGGTCGGCGCTCGGCAGCTCCGCGGAGCTCAGCCTGCGCCGGCCGGTCACGAAGACCCGGAAGAGCACCGTCTGCACGTACGCCGCCGGGTTCTCCGCGGTCGACACGTGGCGCCAGCGGCTGAACACGCGGGCGAACGTCTCCTGCACGAGGTCCTCGGCCGCCCACTGGTTGCCGCAGAGCAGCCACGCGGCCCGGTACAGCTCAGGCGCACGTGCCGTGGCGAACTCCTCGAACTCCTGGTCGTCCACGGCACCTCCGTCTCCCGCACTCCAGCCGGTCACCCAGTACGACGCTCTGGCTTCCCGAAATGTGTCACGACGGCTCGCCGCGCGGGGATTCAACCGACGGGTTCGGGTAGTTGGGGGGCATGACCCAGCAGACGCAACCCTCGCGCGCCGACGCTGAGCCGACGATCGGTGCGCTGGTCCACCAGCTGTCGGAGGAGATCCCCCAGCTGGTCCGCTCCGAGATCCGCCTCGCCCAGGCGGAGGTCACCCAGAAGGGCCGCCGGGTCGGGATGGGCATCGGGATGTTCAGCGCCGCCGGGCTACTGGCGTTCTTCGGGGTCGCGACGCTGGTGGCCACCGCCGTGCTCGCGCTGGCCGAAGCACTCCCCGCCTGGCTGTCCGCGCTGATCGTGGCCGCCGCGCTGCTCGTCGTCGCCGCGGTCTTCGGGCTCGTCGGCAAGCACCGGGTCAGCGAGGGCCAGCCGCTGAAGCCCGAGCGCGCCGTCGCCGGTGTCCGCGAGGACGTCGCGGTCCTCAAGCAGGTCAAGCCGTGAGCACCGAGGTCAGCCACAACGGGTTGAGCGCCTCCGCGATCGAGGCGGACATCGTCCGGCAGCGCGAGCAGCTGGCGCAGACCATCGACGCGCTGAGCCACAAGCTGGACGTCAAGAGCCGGGCCGAGCACAAGGTCGCCGACCTGAAGGCTGCTGCCACCACCGGATCCGGTCGACCACGCCCGGCGCTCGTGGCCGCCGCCGTGGTGGTCGCCGGCAGCGTGGCGCTCCTGGTCTGGTGGCGACGGCGCGACTGATCCGGGCATCCGCCCACGAGATTCCACCAACCGGCTCCACCAGGGAGGAACCATGAAGAAGCTGATGTTCGTCACGGCATTCGGGGCGGGCTACGTGCTCGGCGCCAAGGCGGGGCGCGAGCGGTACGAGCAGATCCGGCGGATGACGCTGAGGATCAAGAACAACCCGACCGTCCAGGAGACGGCCCACAGCGCCGCCGACAAGGCGCGCGAGCAGGCACCCGTCGTCGGGCACAAGCTGGCCGACGCAGCCGGCACCGTCGCCGACAAGGCCAAGCACGCCGCGCACCTGGGGAACCACAACGGGCACGACGCCAACGACCCGGCCGCTCCGGCGGGCTCGCAGTTCGAGAACCGGCCGTTCCCCGGTACGACGAGCTAGCGAGCTAGTAGTCCCCGCTCACCTGGTTGTCCAGCGGAAGGCCGCGCGCGAACAGCTCGAGCTGCGACCGGACCACCCGGTAGGCCCGCGGCCACATGGCGCTGCTGGCGCCGCCGACGTGCGGTGAGACCAGCAGGTTCGGCGCGCTCCAGAGCGGGTGACCGGCGGGCAGCGGCTCAGGGTCGGTGACGTCGAGCGCCGCCCGCACCCGGCCTTCACGGAGTGCATCGAGGAGCGCGTCGTGGTCGACGACGCTGCCCCGCGACACGTTCACCAGGAGGGCCCCGCGCTTCATCCGGGCCAGGAATCCCGCGTCCACCAGGTGTCGCGTCTGTGGCGTGCCGGGCACGATCAGCACGACCACATCGGCGTCGGGGAGCAACGAGGCCAGCTCGTCGATGCCGTGCACGCCGGGTCGTGGGTGCCGGGCCACCCGGACCACGTCGGCCTCGAACGGCAGCACCCGCGCCTCGATCGCTGCCCCGATCTGGCCGTGGCCGACGATCAGGACGCGCTTGTCCGCGAGCGACTCGCGCCGGTCGGGGCGCCACTCCCCGCGTCCTGCGCGTGGACGAAGTCCGGGACGCCGCGCAGGCTGGCGAGGATCAGGGTGAGCGTGAGCTCGGCGGTCGAGGTGTCGTGGATGCCGCGCCCGTTGCAGAGCACGACTCCGGGCGGGAGAGCTCCGCGGATGTGGTCGACCCCGGCGGTCAGCGTCTGGACCACGCGCAGCCGCGGGAGCTGCCTGAACAGCGCGGGATCCGCGGCTCCCATCTGGTACGACGGCACGTACAGCTCGACCTCGGCGGCACTGTCGGGCAACGGTTCGCCGGGCTCGGGGCGCACCGTATCGAGGCGCAGACCGGGGATCGGATCGCCGAGGTGGTCGGCCGAGAACGGCAGCCAGACCAGCGGCTCGCTCATGCCGGCATCCGGCCGGTCAGGCGGGCATGCCAGGCCACCGCGCTCGCATCGGTCAGGGACGCGATCTGGTCGACCAGCACGCGAGTGCGCCCCGCGTCGTCCGTCGCGCGGGCATGGTCGTCGCGGAACGGCGCGTCCAACGCGCGGCCGTCGGAGGTCACCAGCGCGTCGAAGAGCTCCCCGACGAGCTCGCGCTGTCGCTCCATGATCCGCGACCGCGCGTCGGTGCGCATCACGTAGTGGGCGGCGATGCCTTTGAGCACCGCGATCTCGTGCACCGTGTCGTCGGGCACGACGAGGTCTGCGCTGTGTCGCACGAGCGGCGAGTCGCCGTAGCGGTCGCGGGTGGCGGTGTGCACGTGTCCGCAGAAGACGCCGATCAGGTCGCTGGTCAGGTTCTTGAGCACGGCGAGCGCACCCCGCGTCCCGTCGTACGGCGTGCCGGGCCGGGTGCCGACCGCCCGCAGCCGGGCCAGCGCCTCGACGAGCGCAGCGTCCTCGACACCCGGCAGGTACCAGTCGCGGACCGTCGCGCACACCGCCGCGAGCTCTTCCGGGCTGTCGATCACGGCCAGGTCGATGTGGCCGCCGACGATGCCGTCCTCGAGGTCGTGCACGGAGTAGGCGACGTCGTCGGCGAAGTCCATGACCTGCGCCTCCAGGCAACGCCGCGACCCGGTGACGCCTTCGCGCAGCCAGCGGAACGCCGGCAGGTCGTCGGCGTACACCCCGAACTTCCCTGACCCGCCGGTGGTCGAGCCCGCCGAGCCGGTCTCGCGCGGCCACGGGTACTTGGTGCAGGCATCGAGCGTCGCCCGGGTCAGGTTGAGCCCGATCGACCGGCCCTCGGCGTCGGACGACTTGGCCTCCAGTCGGGTGAGGATCCGCAAGGTCTGCGCATTGCCCTCGAATCCGCCACAGCTCTCCGCGAGGCGGTCGAGGACTGCCTCGCCGTTGTGCCCGAAGGGTGGGTGCCCCAGGTCGTGGGCGAGGGCGGCGGTCTCGGCGAGGTCGGGGTGGCAGCCGAGCGGGTGTGCGATGTCGCGGGCCACCTGGGCGACCTCGAGGCTGTGAGTGAGCCGGTTGCGCACGAAGTCGTCGTCCTGCGGCCCGAGCACCTGGGTCTTCGCGGCCAGCCGGCGCAACGATGCGGAGTGCACGACCCGGGCGCGATCACGCTCGAACGGCGTCCGCACGGGGGCCGGGACCCGCTTGGCCGGCTCCTCGACGATGCGGGCACGCGCGTGCTCGTCGTACAGCTCGTCCCAGTCGACCACGGCCCGAGGCTACTGCGCCCTGGGGACGGTGAGGTCTAGCATCCGGGGAAGTCGAACGTCTGGGCAACCACTATCGGGGGTCGGCATTGCTCAAGGTCATCCGGCACCGCCCGGTGCAGGCCTGCGTGATCGTCGCCCTGTCCGCGCTGGTGACGGCGTGCGCGGTGTTCACACCGCTCTACCAGCGTGCGCTCGACCAGGCATCGGTCCAGGTCGAGCTCGACCGGGCGGCGCCCGGTGCGTCCGGCCTGCAGCTCACGGCGTCGGGCATCCTCCCGACCATCTACAGCGCGCAGACCACACCGATCGCCGCACCGACGCCGGCAGAGCTCGAGGAGCTGATCCCGCAGGCGGTACGCCGGTCCTTCGGCGCGCCGGTCAACGCCCGGTTCGTCGGCCTGAGGATGCCCTCCGATGCCGCCCAGCCGACCGACGGCTCGCTGCTCTGGCGCGCCGGCGCCTGTGCCCATCTGCAGCTGGTCTCCGGCGCGTGTCCCGCAGCCGCCAGCGAGATCGCCGTGAGCAGCGCCGACGCGAAGAATTTCGGCTGGTCCGCCGGCAGCGTCATCCCCGTCGTGGAGTCGCAGCCCGGACAGACCCGCGGCCCACCGCAGCCGACGGTCCCGCTCACCGTGTCCGGCGTCTACCGCCCGCCGACCGACCGCTACTGGGCCGGCTGGCACCTGGTCGGCGCCTCGGGCACGCAGTCGGACGAGAGGGTCGTCTTCCACGACACGTGGGTCACCGACAGTGCGACGTTCGGCTCGTCCCAGCCCTGGCGCAACCCGAGCAGCCGGATCGACCTTCCGGTGGACCGCGAGAAGATCGGCGTCGACGAGCTGCTCGCGCTCGAGCCGGCGCTCGCGCACTTCCAGCGCGAGCTGCGCCGGCGGCCGACCGACAGGGGGCTCGTGCGCGCCGACACCGGGCTCGCCGCCGTCGCCGATCGGGTGCAGGTCGCGCAGGACCAGTCGCGGATCACCATCCCGGCGCTGATGGTGCCGCTCGGGCTGCTCGGGCTGGTCGTGCTCTGGATGGCGGTCGGCGCCGGCGCGGAGCAGCGTCGCCCCGAGGTGGCGGTGGCCCGGCTGCGCGGCCGGGGCGTCAGGGGGGCGCAGGCGCACCTGCTGCGCGAGCTGCTGCCCACGGTGCTGGCCGGCGTACCTCTCGGTGCGGGGGTGGCGTTCGCGCTCTCCTGGCCCGTGCGCCACGTCCTGCTCCCCGGCGACGTGTCGCTGGAGGTGCAGCGACCGGTCTGGCTCGCCCTGATGCTCTCCGTCGCTGCCGTCACCGCGACCGCCGTGCTCGTCAGCGCGAGCATCAGCCGCGAGCCGATCGTGGCGCTGCTGCGCCGGGTTCCCGCCCGGCGTTCCGGCTGGAGCCTGGGCACGCTCGACGCGATGCTCGTGACCTTCGCGGCGTCGATCCTGGGGGCGTTCGCGACCGGCCGGCTGACCGGCCCCGTGGCCGTGGCGGCGCCCGCCGTCCTGGCGCTGGCGGCGGGCCTGGTGCTGGCCCGTCTCCTGGTGCCGGTCGCGACCCGGGCCGGCCGCTCGCTCCTGGCTCGCGGCGCCACCGGCACCGGCGTCGCCTTCCTCCAGGTGGCCCGCAGGCCCGGCGTCCGGGCGACGATCGCGCTCCTCACCGTGTCGGCGGCCATCTTGCTGTTCGCCGCCGACGCGGTGACCGTGGGCGACCGCAACCGTGAGCTGACCGCGCGGCAGCAGGTCGGCGCACCCATGGTGGCGACCGTGTCGGGCGGCACCGTCCGGTCCGTCCGCGACGCCCTGGCCGAGGTCGGCCCGGGCCGCACCCGGATGACGACCGTGGTCGTGCAGCACCCTCTCAGCGACGACGACCAGAGCAACCTCTTCGTGGACCGTGCTGCCTTCCTCCGGATCGCGACGTTCCCCGACGCCCGGAAGGCGCTCGCTGCCGTCCACCGTCTCGACGGCCCCGAGACCAAGCCGGTCAACGTGGTCGGACACAGCCTCGCCGTCGACGTCAGCACCGAGAGCTTCTACAAGGGCTCGAGCCGGTCGGTGTCGCTGGCCGTGAGGTTGCTGCAGCACGACGGCCGGGTGGTCTCGGTCCGGCTCGGTGACCTCCCGACCGGGAAGTCACCGGCGACGACCCATCAGGCTTCGATCGACTGTGCGGACGGATGTGTCCTGACCGGCTGGCAGGTCCTCACCGACCCGGGCAACGCCGGCACCGGCCGGGTGACCGTCAGCTCAGCACGCACCGACGACGGCCAGGCCGTCGACCTCGGGGCCACCGCCGACTGGGCGGTCAGCGGCTCCGACTCGTCGAGCGGCTCCCGGATCCAGGCACTCGATGCGGGTTCGCAGTCCTTGACGATGTACGTGACCAGCAACGGCTCGAGCGAGCTCACCCTCGCACACCGCTGGGTCCCGACCAGCCTGCCGGTAGCGGTCAGCGGGAAGCTGCCGCCGGACAGCGAGCGCGGCCGCTTCAGCGGCGCGGGGCTCGACGGCGTGGACCGGCCGATGACCGCCGCTGCCCGGCTGCCGTGGCTGCCGGCCAGCACCAGCAACGCGACCCTCGTCGACCTCGACCTAGCCCTTCGCTCCGGGATGCAGCTCGGCGACCAGGCCGAGCTGCAGGTCTGGTTCGACCGAGAGGACCGTCACGCCCTGGCGGCGGTCACCGATGCCCTCGAGTCGGGCCACATGGAGGTCACCGCGGTGTCGACGTACTCCGAGGCCCGCAGGCTGCTCGACCGCACGTCCGCCACCTGGAGCATGCAGCTGGGCGTGCTGGTGGGCGTGGCGTGCCTGGTGGTCGCCGCGCTGGGCCTGGCGATCGCGGGTGCAGCGACCTGGCGGTCCCGCGCACGCGATCTCGCGATCATGAGGCTCAACGGGCTGCCGGCAGGCGACGTACGCCGGATCTCCGTCGGCGAGCAGCTGCCGATGGTCGTGGTCTCGGTGCTGATCGGTGCCGGCACCGGCGTCCTCGCCGCCCACTACGCCCTGCCGACGCTGCCGCTGCTCCCGGACGATCCGGCGGTCGACCTGGTCGACCTCTCGGCGGCCTGGGGCCCGGTCGCCGTCCTCACCGTGGTCACGGCGGTCGCCCTGTGCACGGTCGGACTGCTCATCGCGGCACTCGTGGCCCGCCGGGCGAGCCTGGACCGCGTGGTCGGTGCACCGTGACCGGCACCGCTGTGAGCACGCGCAGGCTCGTGCACATCTACCGCACCGAGGGCCACGACGTGGCCGCGCTCGCCGGGGTGGACCTGACGCTCCTGGCTGGCGAGTTCATCGGGCTCCTCGGGCCGTCCGGGTCGGGCAAGTCGACGCTGCTCAGCCTGCTCGGCGGGCTCTTCCGGCCGAGCGCGGGCCAGGTCCACATCGGTGATCTCGAGCTGTCGGCCGCGACCACCCAGCAGCTCGACGACCTGCGGGCGCACACCGTGTCGCTCCTGCTCCAGGGTGCCCGTCGCAACCTGCTGCCGTACTACTCGCCGCGTGAGAACGTCGCCTTCGCGCAGCGGGCAGCCCGGCGACGTGGTTCGGCGAACCTGCGCGATCCCGACGAGGTCCTGTCGTCGGTCGGGCTCGAGCCGCACGGAGGCGCCGAGCTCCGGTCGCTGGGTGCCGACCAGCTCCAGCTGACGGCGCTCGCGGTGGCGCTGGCGCCAGGGCCCGGAGTGCTCCTCGCCGACGAGCCGACCGGCCAGCTCGACCACCGCTCCAGGGACGCCGTGCTGGACACGTTGTCGCGGATCAACCGCGACTGGGGCACGACGATCGTCCTGGTCACCCACGACGCCGACGTGGCCGCGGCGCTCCCCCGCACCGTCACGATCCGGGACGGCCGCATCGGAGGTGAGGGACGCAGCGGCGAGGAGTACTCCGTGGTGAGCGCCGACGGGTTCCTCCCCCTCCCGACCCATGTCCGCGCCGACCTCCCGCCGGGGACGCTGGTGCGCTTCCACCCCGTCGAGGGGACCTACCACCTGCTCGTCGAGGACGGCACGGGCAGCAGCGAGCCCGGAGCCGGCACGGAGCAGAGCACATGACGGCGCAGACACAGTCCGGGGGCTCGCTCGACGCCACCGGCGTGGAGGTCCGGTACGCCGACCGGATCGGCCTCCGCGCACTCGACCTGACCCTGTTGCCGGGGACGATGGTCGCCGTGACCGGGTCGTCCGGGTCAGGCAAGTCGACGCTGCTGTGGGCGCTCGCCGGTGCCGTGCGGCCGACTTCCGGCAGCGTGAGCCTGGCCGGCGAGGAGGTCACCGGCCGGCAGCAGGCCAGCCGTCTCGGCATCGCCCTGATGCCGCAGGGCGGTGCGCTCGTCTCGACGCTGACCGCCGAGGAGAACGTCGTGGTCGGGCTCCTCGGCCAGGGTGTCCCGCCCACTGAGGTGCGCGAACGGGCCGCGGCGGCACTCGTCTCCGTCGGCCTCGGTGAGGAGGGAGGGCACCTCCCCGAGGAGCTCTCGGGAGGACAGCAGCAGCGGGCCGCTATCGCGGTCATGCTGGCGTCGCGTGCCCGCGTGCTCCTGGTCGACGAGCCGACCAGCGAGCTGGACGCGGCCAACCGCCAGCTCGTCCTCGCGACCCTGCGCGCGGCGGCCACCGCGGGTGCCGTCGTCGTGGTCGCCACCCACGATCCGGAGGCAGCCGAGCCGGCCGACGCCGAGCTGCGGCTCGACGAGGGCGTGGCGACCTGGGTGCGGAGCTAGAGCCAGCCGTTGCCGTCGGCGATCCGGACCGCCTCCGTGCGGTTGCCGGCTCCCGTCTTGCCGATCGCGCTCGAGAGGTGGTTGCGCACGGTGCCCTCCGACAGGAACAGCCTGGCGGCGATCGCCGCGGCCGACGAGCCGTCGCGCGCCGCCTGGAGCACCTCGGTCTCCCGGGCGGTCAGGGGCGACTCTCCTGCGACGAGGCTGTCGGTGGCGAGCGCCGGGTCGACGACGCGCAGGCCGGCGTGCACCCGGCGTACCGCGTCGGCGAGCTCGGCGGCCGGCGTGTCCTTGACCACGAAGCCCGACGCACCGGCCTGCAGGGCTCGACGAAGGTAGCCGGGCCGCCCGAAGGTCGTGACGATCAGCACCCGCACCTCGGGGAACTGCTCGCGGACGGCCGCGGCGGCGCTGATGCCGTCGAGGCCGGGCATCTCGACGTCGAGCAGCGCCACGTCGGGGCGGTGCTCGCGCACGGCGTCGAGCACGGCGTCGCCCGAGCCGACCTCCGCCACGACCTCGAGATCGGCCTCGAGGGCGAGCAGGGCGGCGAGCGCGCCGCGGACCAGCGCCTGGTCGTCGGCGAGGAGCAGCCGGATCACGCCTTCACCACCCTGAGCGAGAACCCGGGGTCGAGGGGCGCTGTGACCACAGCGGCGCCCACCGCCGCCGCGCGCTCCCGCAGGCCGATCAGCCCGTGGCCGCTGACGGTCGCCGCTCCCGGGCCACGCCCGTCGTCGGCGACCTCGACGCTCGACGGCGTCATCACGACCGTGCAGGTGCGCGCGTCGCTGTGCCTGACGACGTTGGTGACCCCCTCCCGGATCGTCCAGGCGAACAGCTCGCGCAGGTCGGTGGGCACGTCGTCGGTGGAGTTCGGCAGGTGTGCCTCGATCTCCGCCGCCTCGAGCGCGGTGCGGGCACGGGCGAGCTCGCCGGGCAGGGTGAGCTCGCGGTAGCCCTCCACCGCCCGCCGGACGTCGGCGAGCGCGTCGCGCGAGAGCCGCTCGAGATCTGTCACCTCGGCGCGGGCGCGCTCGGGGTCGACGTCGAACAGCTTCTGGGCGAGCTCGGCCTTGACGGTGATGACCGTCAGCGAGTGGCCGAGGATGTCGTGGAGGTCGCGTGCGAACCGGTTGCGCTCGTCCTCGAGGGCGAGCCGCGCGTTCTCCTCGCGGACGGCGAGCACCTCGATGTTGCGGTTGATCGCCTGCGAGATGCCCCAGATCGCCAGGCCGGCGACCAGGATGCCGAAGAGCAGCCCGCGGTCCTCCTCCCAGCCCGGGAGGACCACCGTGGAGCCGTACGCCGCCGCCGCCACGACGAGCGTGACCAGCCACGCCCACCGCGCGTTCAGGCAGATCATGCTCAGCACCGCGATGTAGACGGCGGTGGCGGAGCCCTTCTGCCCGACGGCGAGGCAGATGACCACCGCCAGCGCGATCTCGACGGCGATCGCGGCGACCCCGGCGGCGGTGGTCGGGGTCGCGCGGAACGGCGTACCGATCGGACGGCGGAACCGCAGTAGCAGGAACGCGCCGAGGTAGATCCCCGCGAAGAGGACCGTCGCGACGATGCCGACCCAGCCGGCTGCGGTGTCGCGCTTCTCCCAGCCGGCCTCGAGCGGGTTGAGCAGGTAGAACAGCCAGATCGCGGCGAAGATGCCGCCCCAGCGCCGCGGACCCTCGCCGGGGTCCACGGCAGCCGGGGCGGCGCTCGTCATGGGCGTCACCGTAGTCACACGCGCGCGGTGTCCTTGCTCATCCGCCACGCAGCGCCGCCGACGAAGACCAGGAGCCAGAACCCGAGGTTCAGGATCCAGCCGAGGTGCGGGGCGCCGCCGTAGAGGGGCCAGCGGGCCAGGTTCGCGAGCCCGTAGATCGGCGTCAGCGCCGAGATGTGGCCCAGCACTGTCTCGGGGCGGATCCGGAACCAGAGGCCGCCGAGCGCCGCCAGCCCCGCCAGCAGCGGGCCGAGGACCTGCATGACGTTCTCGCTGGGCAGCAGGTAGCCCATGAACAGCCCGAAGGCGCCGAACACGATCGAGCCGAGCCAGGCGATCAGCGCCGCCGTGATCCACACGTGGGTGGGCATCTGCGCCTTGCCGTTGAGCGCGCCGACCACGTTCACCGCGAGGACGGAGAGCCCGCCGAACGCGAGAGAGACGATGGCCTTTGTCGCGATGTAGGCGGCCGGCGACAGTGGGGTCAGCCGCAGCTGCCGCGACCAGCCGAGTGCTCGCTCGTTGGCGACCATGGCGCCGCCGCTGGTCGCGGCGAGGACGGCGCCGTACGCCGCCATGCTGATCAGGATGTACGCCGAGACGTTGCCGGAGCCCACGTCGTCGTTGCCGTAGGTGTCGTTGGCCCCGATGATCAGGTAGAGCAGCACCGGCATCACCAGGGTGAAGATGATCGTGCGGCGATTGCGCATCATCCGCCTGAGCTCGATGCCGAGGACGGTCAGGTTGAAGCCGCCCATCGGCGGCACCCGCCGGGCCGCCACGTCGATGGTCTGGGTGGTCATGCCTGTTCTCCTTCGAGGTGTGCGTCGTCCTGGTCGCCGGTCAGGCTGAGGAAGGCCTCCTCGATGCCCTTGGCGGTGATCTCGACGTCGCGGGCGTCCGTCTGGGTCAGCAGGTGGCGGGCGACCGCGTCGCTGTCCTTCGCGTGCACGATCACCGTCTCGCCGCGGACCTCGACCGAGTCGACGCCGGCGATCGCGGTGAGCGACTCAGCGTCGGGGTCAGTGACGGTCGCGCGCACGGTGCGTCCGGACGCCAGCCCCTTGATCTCGGCGCCCGAGCCGTCGGCGACGACGCGGCCCTTGCTGACCAGGACGATGCGGTCGGCGTACTGGTCGGCCTCCTCGAGGTAGTGCGTGGCGAAGAGGACGGTTCGGCCCTTCTCCGCGTCGGCGCGGATGGCCGACCAGAAGGCACGGCGGCCCTCGACGTCCATGCCGGTCGTCGGCTCGTCGAGGAGCAGGAGCGCCGGGTCGGGGAGCAGCGCCATCGCGAACCGGAGCCGCTGCTGCTCACCACCCGAGCACTTGCCGACCTTGCGGTCGGCGATGCCGTCGATGCCGGCGCGGCGCAGCACCTCGTCGGCCGGGTGGGTGTGGCCGAAGAGGCTCGCGGTGTACTGGACGGTCTCGCGGACGGTGAGGTCCTTGAGCAGTCCGCCGGTCTGCATCACGGCCGAGACGAGGCCGTGGGCGATCGCCTGGCGCGGCTGCATGCCGAGCACCTGCACGTCGCCGGTGGTGGGCTGCGACAGGCCGAGGACCATGTCGATGGTCGTGGTCTTGCCGGCGCCGTTGGGTCCGAGGAAGGCGACGATCTCACCCTGCCCGATCTCGAGATCGATGCCGCGCACGGCGTGGACCGAGCCGAAGTCCTTGGTGACCCCGGCAAGCCGCACCGCAGGGTCGCTGCGCACGTCCGGTCCGAGAGTCTCAGTGGTCGAGGAGGTCATGGCCCCAGCCTGTCGGAATACCGGCCCGCGCGCCTCACCCGCTCGTCACGGCTGCGCCATGACAAATGTCAGGATCGGGCCATGACCACCTCTCCGACGACTCCCCTGGGCCTGTTCGGCACCGACGACCTGATCGCCGCGGAGGACCGGGCCATCCGCGACACCGTGCGGCGGTACGTCGACGAGCGGCTGCGGCCGGCGGTCGCCGGCTGGTTCGAGACCGGCACCGTGCCGGCCCGGGAGCTGTCCGCCGAGCTCGGTCGGCTCGGGGTGCTCGGGATGCACCTGGAGGGCTACGGCTGCGCAGGCACCTCCGCCACGGCGTACGGGCTCGCCTGCATGGAGCTCGAGGCAGGCGACTCGGGGCTGCGCTCGCTCGTCTCGGTGCAGGGCTCGCTGGCGATGTTCGCGATCTGGCGGCACGGCAGCGAGGAGCAGAAGCAGGAGTGGCTCCCGCGGATGGCGCGCGGCGAGGCGATCGGCTGCTTCGGCCTGACCGAGCCCGACTTCGGCTCGAACCCGGGCGGCATGCGCACGAGGGCGCGGCGGGAGCCTTCGGGTGACTGGGTGCTCGACGGCACGAAGATGTGGATCACGAACGGATCGGTCGCGGACCTTGCGGTCGTCTGGGCGCGCGCCGAGGAGGGCATCCGCGGCTTCCTCGTGCCCACCGACACCCCTGGGTTCTCGGCACCCGAGATCAAGCACAAGCTCTCGCTGCGGGCGTCGGTCACCAGCGAGCTCGTGCTGGAAGGTGTGCGGCTGCCGGCTGCCGCGATGCTGCCCGGCGCCGAGGGTCTGTCGGGGCCGTTGTCGTGCCTGACCGAGGCTCGCTTCGGGATCATCTTCGGGTCTCTCGGCGCGGCCCGCGACTGCCTCGAGACGACCATCGGCTACACCCGGCAGCGGGAGATCTTCGACCGGCCGCTGGCGGCGTTCCAGCTCTCCCAAGCGAAGCTCGCCGACATGGCCCTCGAGCTCGGCAAGGGCATGCTGCTCGCGCTGCACCTGGCCCACCTGAAGGAGTCGGGCACCCTGCGCCCCGAGCAGATCAGCCTCGGCAAGCTCAACAACGTCCGCGAAGCACTCACGATCGCCCGGGAGTGCCGCACGCTCCTCGGTGCGGCCGGCATCACCCTCGAGTACCCGGTGCTCCGCCACGCCAACAACCTCGAGTCCGTGCTCACCTACGAGGGCACCTCCGAGGTCCACCAGCTGGTGATCGGCCAGGCCCTCACCGGCGAGTCTGCATTCCGTTGAGTTGGGCCTCCCTACCCGTTGAGTTGGGCCTCCCTACCCAGTGAGCTCGGGCGACCTGTCACCGGACAGTCAGCCACTCCCAGCCCGAATGTCAGGGACACCCAACTCGCGGGTCAGGGACACCCAACTCGACGAGCTCTCAGAAGCCGAGCTTGCGGAGCTGGCGGGGGTCGCGCTGCCAGTCCCTGGCGATCTTCACGTGCAGGTCGAGGTAGACCGGCGTGCCGAGGATGGCCTCGATCTGCTTGCGGGCGGCGGTGCCCACCTCCCGGAGCCGGGAGCCCTTGTGGCCGATGACGATGCCCTTCTGGGAGTCGCGCTCGACGTACAGGCTGGCGTGGATGACCAGCAGCGGCTTGTCGGCCGGCCGGTCGGGATCCAGCGCCATCTCCTCCACCACCACCGCGATGGAGTGCGGCAGCTCGTCGCGGACGCCCTCGAGGGCAGCCTCGCGGATGAGCTCGGCGGCGATGTTCTCCTCGGGCGCGTCGGAGAGCTCGCCGTCGGGGTACAGCTGGGGCCCCTCGGGCAGCCGGGCCACGAAGAGGTCGGCGAGCAGGCCGACCTGGTCACCGGATCTCGCCGAGACCGGCACGATCTCTGCGAACTCGGTGCCGACCTCCTCGCCGAGGGCCTGGATCGCCAAGAGGTGCCGGCCCAGGTCCTCGGAGCTCACCAGGTCGGTCTTGGTCGCGACCGCGAACTTGAGGCTTCGGCGCACCTTGGCCAGCTCGCTGAGGATGAACCGGTCGCCCGGGCCGGGCTTCTCGTTCGCCGGGAAGCAGACCGCGACGATGTCGACCTCCGACCACGTCGTCCGGACCAGGTCGTTCAGGCGCTCGCCCAGCAGCGTGCGCGGTCGGTGCAGACCGGGCGTGTCGACCAGGACGAGCTGTGCGTCGTCGCGGTTGACGATCCCGCGCACGACCGTGCGGGTCGTCTGCGGCTTCGAGGAGGTGATCACCACCTTGGAGCCGACCATCGCGTTGGTCAGGGTGGACTTCCCCGCGTTCGGCCGGCCGACGAAGCACGCGAAGCCGCTGCGGTAGGTGCTCGGGCGCATGCCGCCGGACTCAGCCACCGGTAGCTCCTCGCGCCGCGTCGTAGTCGGCCCAGATCTCGTCGTCGCTCTTGCCGGCCGCGCGGCCCGCCTCGTAGATCGGGCGCGGGTCGAGTGCGCGGACCTGGCGGCCGCGGGTGCCGCTCCAGTACCCCATCACGTCGTACGCCGATGACGGCAGCCGCAGGTCGTGGCGCAGGTGACGCCGGATCGCCCGCATCTGAGCCGACTCCCCCGCCATCCAGAAGTACCCGTCGCCCTCCGGCCAGGCCACCCCCTGCACGAGGTCGGCGAGCCCGCTCTCTCCGGGCGCCGGCGGCTCGAGCCAGGTCACGTCGGCATCGACATAGCCGGCGACCGGGCCGTCCGGCGTCTCGACGTGGGCAGTCAGCGGCAGCGCCGTCGACTCGCTGATCCGGGCGATCGCGGGCAGCGCGGTCAGGTCGCCCACGAGCAGCACCCACGACGCGCCGGGCGGGAGCTCGAAGGACCCCTTGGGTGCCGAGACGCCCACCGGGTCACCGACGCAGTCGCTCTGCGTCCACTCGGTGACGAGGCCCTCGTCGTGGACGACGATGTCGAGGACCAGCTCGCCTTCCTGCCACGACCGCACGGTGTAGTAGCGGGTCTGGAACTGCCCCGGGACCGTCAGCGCCACCCACTCGTCCGGCACGCCCGTGGAGGCGAACCCGTCGAGCCCGGTGACCACGATCCGGACCAGGTGCTCGCTGAGCTGCTCACGCCTCGCGACGGTGCCCTCGAAGGCGCGAGAGTCGGGACGGGCGTTCACTCGGCAAGGCTAGCGGCAGCCCCGGCCCGACCTGACGCGCACGGATCCCGTGGCTGGATCCCTGCCCGGCGTCCAGAGGTCTCGACTGATCGCTCGCAGGGTCGCTGCTCGACCACCAGTGCGGCCACCGAGCGCTGCGACCCGGTGGTTTTGAGGAGGTCGCGCGATGACCATCGCGAAACCCCGGTGACGCTCAGTAGGGCTGGACGACCTTGAGCTTGCCACCCTTGACCACCTTGAGCTTCGCCACGTGGAGCCGGCGCTGGCCGCAGGTCGGCGCGAGCAGCTGGCAGTCGACGGTGTTGTAGCCCACCTGGCCGGCGTTCCACGCGTGGTAGCCGAGCCGCAGCCGGCCGCGGGTGTCGATGAAGGGTGCCGGGCCGCCGGGTCCGGCGATCGCACCCTGCGTGGCGAGCAGTGGTTTCTTGCGGGGCTTGTGGCAGTCGCCCTTCCAGCTCTTGCAGATCAGGTAGCCGATGGCGTAGCGGGTGGTGGCGTAGGAGTTCGCCGAGTAGAAGACGTAGTAGCGCTTCTGGAAGCGGATCATCGCCGGGTTCTCGATGATCGAGCCCTCCCAGGACTGGTTCACCTTCGCCAGGTACTGCGCGCTCTTCCCGGGCAGGACCCCGGTCGCGGCCAGGTCCATCGGCTGGGTCCACAGCTTCGCGGGATAGAGGTCGCGCTTCCAGACCAGCCACGGCCGGCCGTTCGGCGCGACGAAGACCTGCGGGTCGATCGCCCCTCGAGTCGGGCACAGCGTCGGCTGGGTGGTGGTGTCGGTGAAGGGGCCGGTCGGGTTCGGCGCGTGCGCCAGCGAGATGCACATCAGCGTGCCGGGAGCGCTGGCAACCTGCGCGGCGTACGCGAGCACGAAGTTGTTCTTCCCGATCTTGGTGACCGACGGCGCCCACGGTCCCTGGCCCGGGCGAGTCCGACCGTCCGGCAGGGTCGTCTTCGTCGCCCAGGTCGCGACGTGGGGCAGTCCGTCGCCGGCCGGCGCGTCGGCGGTCGCCGGACGGGCGATCCACGTGTGCAGGTCTGTCGACGTCATCGTGGGCAGGTTGACCGGCTCGCCCTGGGGTCCGCTCGTCGTCGAGTAGGCGAAGTACTTCGACCCCAGCCGCATGATCCACGGATCGGGGAAGTCGCCGGCGTAGGCCTGTCCGGGGTTGATCGGGTCCTGGCCCTTGGGGGCGGGCAGCTGGGGGCGCGCCTGGGCCGGCGGGAGCATCGCAACGGGTGCGACGCCCAGCAGCAGGCCGAGACAGAGGAGGGTGCGGACGGTCCGAGAGCGAAGCATCCGGACATGATGCCTTGGATCGGCGGACGATCCGGGCCAATTCGCCGGCGTTGCGATGAGTTTCGCGGTGCCGGACGGTCAGAATGGCACACCTTTCGCGCGGGCCGGCCCGCCGAGACACCAAGGAGACCGCCGTGAAGATCCGCACCCGGATGTGCACCAGCCTCGACGGCTACGTCACCACACCGAACGGCTGGCCGGTCCAGCTCGCCGATCCCGACTTCTCGCCGGAACGCTACGGCTTCGTGGCGTTCCAGGGCACCTGCGACGCCGTCCTGATGGGCCGGAGCACCTTCGAACCCGCCCTTGGGGCGCCGCAGTGGCCCTGGGGCGATCTCGACGTCTTCGTCCTCGGATCGACCCGTCCGGCGGGCACCCCCGACCACGTGGTCGTGGACAGTGACCCGGCCCGGCTGCTCGAACGGGTCCGCAAGGCGAACCGTGGCGGAGACGTCCACCTGGTCGGCGGCCCGAGCACGATCGAGGCGTTCCGGGCACTCGGAGCGCTCGACCGCCTCGGGCTGGTCGTGCTGCCGCTGCTGACGGGATCGGGCCTGCAGCTCACACCGTCCGTCGCCACCGACGCCTCGCTGGAGCTCGAATCGGTCCACCCGCTGGAGGGTGGACCGCTCGAGGTCACCTACGTGTGCCGCTGACGACGTACGTCGCTCAGGAGAGCCAGGTCGGCCGCAGCGGCATCCCGCTCCGGCCATTCACGGTGTTCGTCGCGAGCACCTGGTGCAGCTGGATCTCGTTGGTCTCGAAGCCCATCCGCGAGCCGGCGATGTACAGGCCCCACACCCGCGCGGTGCCCTCACCGACCTCCCGGACGCAGTCGTCCCAGTGCTCGACGAGGTTGTGGTTCCACCCGGTCAGCGTCTTGGCGTAGTGCATCCGGAGGTTCTCCTCGTGGTGCACCTCGAGGCCGGCGTCCTGGGCCTCGGTGATGATCCGGCCGGAGCCGGTCAGCTCGCCGTCGGGGAACACGTAGCGGTCGATGAAGGCGCCGGTGCTCAGCTTGCGGTTCTGCGAGCGCGTGATGCAGTGGTTGAGCAGCCGGCCCTCGGGACGGAGCTTCGACTTCAGGAACTTGAAGTACGACGCGTAGTTGCCGACGCCGATGTGCTCGGTGAGGCCGATCGAGCTCACTGCGTCGAAACCCGACTCGGCGACGTGGCGGTAGTCGAGGTGCCGGACCTCGGCGACGTCGTCCAGGCCCTCCTCCTTGATCTTGCTCTGCGCCCAGCTCGCCTGCTCTGCGGAGAGCGTGACGCCCAGCGCCGTGACGCCGTACTCCTTGACGGCGTGGCGGACCATGCCGCCCCAGCCGCAGCCCACGTCGAGCAGGCGCTGACCCGGCTTGAGGTCGAGCTTGCGGCAGACCAGGTCGTACTTGGCGAACTGCGCCTCCTCGAGGGTGGCGTCCTCGGTGGGGAAGACCGCGCAGGTGTAGGTCATCGACGGGCCCAGCACCAGCTCGTAGAAGCGGTTCGAGACGTCGTAGTGGTGGTGGATCACCTCGGCGTCGCGCTCCGGGGAGTGCAGGAAGCCCTCCATCATCCGGCGCCACCGGGGCAGGTGCTCCTGCGGCGGCACCGGCGGCGGCTTGAGGTTGGCGATGCCGACCGAGCGCAGCAGTGCGACCGCCTCGCCGGGCGTCGGCAGCCGGAACTTCAGGCCCTCGCGGCTGCCCTTGATCGCCATCAGTGCGGAGTACGGGTCGCCCGGGTGGGCCCCGATCAGCTCCAGGTCACCCGACACGTAGGCGCGCGCCAGACCGAGGTCTCCGGGTGCCGAGATGAGGTAGGAGAGCCCGCGCTCGTTGCGCAGGTCGAGGCCGAACTCGGCGTCCGCGGGGCCGGCACTGCTGCCGTCGTACGCCGTGAAGCGGAACGGCAGGTCGCCGATCAGCAGGTGGCTGAACGCGTCTGCGATCGACATCGTCGGAGCCAGGGTGGTCATCGTCGGGTTACCGCCTTTTCGTAGAGGCTGATGAACCTGTCATCAGGGTCGTAGCGGTGCTTGACCGCAGCCAGGTTGGGACCGTCGTAGAGCCGGTCGAAGGTGTCCTTGTCGTAGAAGGCGTCGGAGTAGAGCGACTTGTGCCCGTCGAGCTCGTGCACCTTGGCCTCGATCGCCCTGTTGCGCGGCGCATCCGGGGCGTCGGGCCCGACGTGGACCGTCCCCCAGAAGCCGGCGTTGACGTAGGTGTGGCCGGGCTCCAGGGGGTACGACGGCCACTTCTCGTGCGCGACCAGCGGACAGAGCCACACGGGGCGCATGCCGACCTCGACGTCGAACCAGTCGAGGAACTCGCCGAGCCGGTCGACCGGGATCTCCACGTCCTGGATGACCCGCTCGCGCTGCGGACGCCCGGCTCGGCGGTCGAGCCGGTCGGCGATCCCGAACCGGCGGTCGAGGCCGAGCAGCCGCATGTAGACGTCCGAGCGACGCCAGCGCCCCGGCCAGAACCGCCGGATCCGCGGGTCCTGGGCGCCGAAGGCACCCGAGCACCAGAACCAGTCGGTGTCCCAGCGCCACAGGTAGTCGTGGACGGTGAGCAGGTCGGTCTCGCGCTGCTGGATCGAGCGGAAGTAGATCTGCTGGCCCGTGTAGTCAGAGGGCACGGCGTCGGACGGGCCATCGGTGGTCGAGCCTGTCGAAACCTCGTCGGTCCAGGTCGCCAGGGTGAGGTAGTACTCCCCCGGCTCGAACGCGACACCGTCCATGCCGTCGACGCGGACGCCGTCCCACTCGCGGCTCTCGGTGATCTGCGTGATCGCGGCCGACAGCTTGTCGGCCTCGTGGAAGCGCACGTGCCGCAGCGCGGCGTACGCCGGCACCGGCTCGAGGCGGATCCGCAGCCGGGTCGCGTAGCCCAGCGAGCCGTAGGAGTTGGGGAAGGTGCGGAACAGGTCGGTGTGCTCGTTGTCCGGGCGGGCCGTGACCACCTCGCCGGTGCCGGTGAACACGTCCATCTCGAGGACCGACTCGTGCGGCAGGCCACTGCGGAACGACGTCGACTCGATGCCAAGGCCCGTGACCGCGCCCCCGAGGGTGATCGTCTTGAGCTGCGGGACGACGTACGGGATCAGGCCGTGCCGGAGCGTCTCCTCGACCAGCCGCTCGTAGGTGCACATGCCCTGCACGTCGGCCGTGCGGCCCGCTGCGTCGATGCCGATGACGCCGTCGAGACCCGAGACGTCGAGACCCGGGCCGCTGGCGGCAGCACGGTGCCGGAAGAGGTTCGACGTCTTCTTCGCCAGCCGAATCGTGTCGGCCGGCGCGATGGCGGCGTACGACTCGCGCAGCCGGCCGACGGCCGCCTCGTGACGCGCCCTCCCGATCAATCCCACTGGAGCAATTTAGACCCCGGGCCGGGTGTCACGTCGAGTGAGTATCACCGATCGTCCCGTTCGGGGCTCCGTGGTGGACCGGTACGCCGCCTCCGGCGAACTCGCGCAGGAGATCCAGCTCGGTCTCGAGGAAGGGACCCTCGTTGAGCACGACCGCCGCCTCGGCACCTCGAGAACCGCTGGCGAGCGCCATCGCGATGCACACACCGAGCGCGGAGACCTGCAGCGACGGGAGGTCGACAGTCGCGCCGGCGTACGTGCGGCCGTCGAGGTCTCGCAGCGCGGCACCCTCCGCGGCGCCCGTCCGGGCCCGGGTCGCGCGGGCGAGCACGACCAGCTTGTTGTCCTCGGCGTCCACGACCGGTGATCCTACTGACCCGACCGCCGAGGCGGCTCACCTGAAAGCGCCAGACCCGCCGAGGCGGCTCAGGTGAAAGCCCCAGACCCGCCGAGGCGGCGCACATGAAACTGCCCGGCTTTCATCTGCGCCGCCTCGGCGGTCTTCAGGCTTTCATCTGCGCCGCCTCGGCGGTCTTCAGGCTTTCAGTTGCGCCGCCTCGGCGGAGTCGGCGGAAGCTGCGGTTGCGGACCGTGCGGACCCGGGGTCGGCGGAGCGGTGGGCAGCCGGCGTGATCAGCACCGTGCCGACCCGGTTGCGGCGGCCCTTGGTCTCCTCGGCGCGGAAGACCAGCCCGGCGACCTCGACGGTCGATCCGGGGATCGGGACCTTGCCGAGGTGCTTGGCCATCAGCCCGCCGACCGAGTCGACCTCGTCGTCCTCGATCTCGACGCCGACGACCTCCTCGAGGTCGTCGACCGGGAACCGCGACGACACCCGGGTCGAGCCGTCCGGCAGGTGCTCCACCGGTGTCTCGCTGCGGTCGAACTCGTCGGTGATCTCGCCGACGATCTCCTCGAGGATGTCCTCGATGGTGACCAGGCCCGCCGTGCCGCCGTACTCGTCGACGACCACCGCGATGTGCCTGCGCGACTGCTGCATCTCACGGAGCAGGTCGTCGGCGGGCTTGGAGTCCGGCACCCAGAGCACCGGGCGCATCACCGACTCGACGTGCTCGGTGGTCTCGGCGTCCTTGCGGTCGAAGACACGACGCGCCACGTCCTTGAGGTAGGCGAACCCCACGGTGTCGTCGAGGTCTTCGCCGACCACCGGCACCCGGGAGAAGCCGCTGCGCAGGAACAGCGACATCGCCTGGCGCAGCGTCTTGTGGCGCTCGATGTAGACCACGTCGGTGCGGGGAACCATCACCTCGCGCACGATCGTGTCGCCCAGCTCGAAGACCGAGTGGATCATCGCGCGCTCGTCGGACTCGATCAGGCTGCTCGCCTCGGCCAGGTCGACCAGCTCGCGCAGCTCGGCCTCGGACGCGAACGGCCCCTCGGAGAAGCCCTTGCCGGGGGTGAGCGCGTTGCCGACCAGGATCAGGAGCTGCGGGATCGGGCCGAGCACCCGGGTGACGAAGATCAGCACGGCGGCAGAGCCGAGCGCGATCCGCTCCGAGTGCTGGCGGCCCAGCGTGCGCGGGGCGACTCCGATCACCACGAACGAGACCACCAGCATCAGCCCGACGGTCACCAGCACGACCGCCCACCAGCGGTCACCCAGCGCGTGCTGGATCATCAGCGTCGCGAGCACGACCGCGCCGGTCTCGGCGAGCAGCCGCAGGAACAGCGCGGTGTTGAGGTAGCGCGGCGGGTCGTCGAGGATCTTCAGGACCCGGCCGGCGCCGGGCCGGCGGTCGTCCTCGAGCTCCTCGGCCCGTGCCCTGGAGAACCCCGCGAGAGCCGCCTCCGCTGCGCTCAGCAGCCCGGCGACCAGCACGAGGCCGACGACGACCAGCAGCAGGCCCGGACTGTCGGCCCTCACGTCGCGGAGACCTCGCCCGACGGGTCGCCCGGCTGGTCGCCCCCGAGCTGGCCCTGCCACTCGGCGAGGAGCCGGGCCTGGAGGCCGAACATCTCCTCGTGCTCCTCGGGCTCGGCGTGGTCGTAGCCGAGCAGGTGCAGGACGCCGTGCACGGTGAGCATGTCCAGCTCGTCGGTCGCCGTGTAGCCGGTCTGCCCCTTGGCGACCGCCTCCTCGGCCTGCCGGACCGCGACCGCCGGGCACAGCACCAGGTCGCCGAGCACGCCCTCCTCGGGCTCCTCGTTGACCTTGCCGGGGCGCAGCTCGTCCATGGGGAACGCGAGCACGTCGGTGGGGCCGTCCTTCTCCATCCACTTCGCGTTGAGCTCGGCGATGGTGTCCTCGTCGACCGCGGTCACGCAGAGCTCGGCCTGGGGGTGCACCCGCATCCGGTCAAGCACGAAGGCGGCGAGCCGCTGGGTCCGGCGCACGTCGACCAGGTCGAGCCCCGACTCGTTGAGCACCTCGATACTCACCTGGGTCCTCGCTTCGCATCGGACGCCAGGCGAGCATCCGGATGGCTGTGCCTGATTGGTCGCTCGCTTCGCTCGCTCATGAACGGCTCACTCCGGGCTGCCCGACCTCATCGCCCGCAGCTGTTCGGCACGGGCGTCGAACTCGTCGTACGCCGCCACGATCCGGCCGACCAGCTTGTGCCGGACCACGTCGTGGGCGGTCAGCCGGTTGAAGGAGACGTCGTCGATGCCGTCCAGGATCCCCTCGACGATGCGCAGCCCGGACCGGATGCCGGAGGGGAGGTCGACCTGCGTGACGTCGCCGGTGACGACGATCTTCGAGCCGAAGCCGAGCCGGGTCAGGAACATCTTCATCTGCTCGGCCGTGGTGTTCTGCGCTTCGTCGAGGATGATGAACGAGTCGTTGAGCGACCGGCCGCGCAGGAACGCCAGCGGCGCCACCTCGATGGTGCCGGCGGCGAGCAGCTTCGGGATGCTCTCCGGGTCGACCATGTCGTGCAGCGCGTCGTACAGCGGTCGCAGGTAGGGGTCGATCTTCTCGCTGAGCGTGCCGGGCAGGAACCCGAGCTTCTCACCGGCCTCGACGGCCGGGCGGCTGAGGATGATCCGGTTGACCTTCTTGGCCTGCAGCGCCTGCACCGCCTTGGCCATCGCCAGGTAGGTCTTGCCGGTGCCGGCCGGGCCGATCCCGAAGACGATGGTGTGCCGGTCGATGGCGTCGACGTACCGCTTCTGGTTCAGCGTCTTGGGGCGGATGGTCCGGCCGCGGTTGGACAGGATGTTCAGCGAGAGCACGTCGGCGGGCCGCTCGGTGGTCTCGGCCCGCAGCATCGTGATCACGCGCTCGACCGTCTCGGGCGTGAGCCCCTGGCCGGTGCGGACGATGGTGACCAGCTCGTCGAGCATCCGCTCCGCGAGCGCCACCTCGCCGGGATCGCCACTGAGGGTGATCTGGTTGCCGCGGACGTGGACGTCGGCCTCGAGGGCCCTCTCGATCAGCGCGAGGTGCTCGTCACCGGGCCCGAGCAGCGCGACCATGTTGACGCTGGTCGGCACGACCACGGTGTGCTGCGTCCCGGGACCGCGCTCATCATCAGGGTTGTCAGTCATCCGTGCCCTTCTCGGGCGGCCTCTCGGGTCGGTTGCAGGTGCCTTCCAATGCTACGGGAGCGATCCCCGCAGGGCACGTGAGTTGGAGCCGCCGGCTCGCGGGCGACGCTCAGGGCCGGGTCACCAGCAGCAGCCCGAGGCACATCTCGTCGGTCGTGCCCTCGCCCCACATCACGTAGCGGTCCTCGCGCTGCGTCGCGAAGGCGGGCAGCTGATCGCGCAGGTCCTGGCTGTGCGTGCAGGTCACCTTCACGGTGTCGCCACGGTCGAGGTGGATCGGCGGCGTCGCCACGCTTCGCTGGTTGTCGAAGTCCCAGACCGGTATGTCGAGGATCGTGCGCGCCTTCGGCGTGCCGGGATCGACCTCGATCCTGATGGACCTGCCCAGCAGGTGCATGTGCCCGGCCACTCCGCGGATCGTCTCCGGCGAGCTGATCTCGCGCGTGCACGACTGCACCGGCCCCGCGGGACCACCCCCGCAGAGGAAGTGCAGGTAGTTCGCGGTCGAGCCGGGTCCGTCGCCGAACCTGGCCTTCACGTCGGCCAGCGCCTCGTCGCGGTCGCAGAGGTCGCCGCCGTGGCCGGACCGGCACGGGAGCTCGACCGGTGCGGGGATCAGGCGGGTCTCGAGAGCCTTCGTGGCGGGGTCACTGGTCAGCCGCAGCTCGGCCGCACTGGTGTCCGGGGCGCTGCCGGCGAGCAGGTTGTAGTGGACCTGCATGATCACCCGAGACCCCGTGTCGAACTTCTCGCCCAGGCCGTTGCCGTAGAGCTGCTCGGAGCCGCCCGGAGCCCATGCGCCCAGCCAGGGCGCGTCGTCGATCGAGCCGTCGTCGGCCAGGCCGGAGGTGCCGAAGCAGGTCCAGCCCTCTCCTGGCGTCGCCGCGTCCTTGCGCTCCGCGTCGTCGACCAGGTCGGGCGGCACCCGGAACAGGATGACGTGGTGGACGACCTCCGGGTTGCCCGGCCGCACGTTGAAGCCGGTCACGAAGGAGTCGCGAGCCACCTTGGGGTCGAGCAGGAAGCAGCGGTAGTCGTCGGTGCCCACCCCGGTCGGCGCCGAGGGTGTGTACGCCGAGGGCATCCGGACCGTGACCCGGCGCTCACCGGGACGCAGCGGCTGCGACTTCGCCGGGGCAGTCGTGGCGGCCGCCGGCGCGTCGGACGGTGTGGCATGACCGGTCGGGGTGCTGGTCGCACGTGGCCGGTCGGCCGACGTACCACCCGAGCCGCAGGCGGCGAGAAGGACGAGGGCAGCACCGGCGAGAAGGGCAGTGAGGGCGCGTCTCATCCGGGCGGCCAGCCCATCGACCGGCCGCCGAGCAGGTGCACGTGCACGTGGAAGACCGTCTGGTGGGCCGCCGGTCCGGTGTTGAGGACGAGGCGATATCCCTCTGCGAGCCCTTCCTGGGCGGCGATCTCCCGTGCCGCGTCGAAGAGGTGGGCCGCGGTGGCCGGTTCGCCGGCGGCCAGCTCCGCGGCGTTCGGGTAGTGACTGCGCGGAACGACGAGCACATGGGTCGGCGCCTGCGGCTCCAGGTCGCGGAACGCCACGGTCGTCGCTGTCTCGTGCACGACCTCTGCCGGGATCTCACCGGCCACGATCTTGCAGAACAGGCACTCCGGATCCGCGGTCATGATCCTGAGCATAGGCAGGGTTTCGCGACGGTTGCCGCGCAACTCCTCAACCAGCCGGCGTCGGCGTGTAAACCACCGGTCGGGGCTGCGCGTCCCAGTATCGTGAACACGGTCATGCTCTCGACGGCGGAGGAGGCGCCCATCCCTGGCGACACCGCTGACGCCGACGCGGCGCTCGAGGAGCTCTACGCCACCCACTACGCGGGACTCGTCCGGATGGCCGTGCTCCTGCTGCGCGACCAGGGCCTCGCCGAGGACGTGGTGCAGGACGCCTACGTCGCCGTCCACGGACGCTGGCACCGGATCGACCCGGCCAAGGCACCGGCGTACCTGCGCCAGACGGTGGTGAACCGGTCGCGGAGCGCGCTGCGCCACCGCACCGTGGTCGCCCGGCACCAGCCCGATCCGCTGCCCGACGGGGCACCCGCCGACGAGGCCGTGCTGCGCACGGAGCGACGCTCGACCGTCCTCGACGCCCTCGCCGCGCTCCCGACCCGGCAGCGCGAGGTGCTCGTGCTGCGCCACTACCTCGACCTCTCCGAGGCCGACATCGCCGCCACGCTGGGCATCAGTCGCGGTGCGGTGAAGAGCCACGCGTCGCGTGCCGCTGCAGCCCTGCGCGCACGTCTCTCGCCCGAGGAGGACTCATGACAGGCCCGATCGACACCGGTGACGACGACCTCCGCCGGCTGCTCCACGAGGCGGTCGCCGACGTGCGGCCCCGCGACGCGCTCGACGACATCCGATCCCGAACCGACAAGGTGATCCCCATGAAGCGCTGGTTCCTCCCGACCCTGGCCGTCGCCGCCGTGATGGCAGCCGTCGTGGGTGGTGCGTTCTGGCTCACCGACGACGACCAAAAGGTCGCACCGTCGACCACGCCGACCGTGGGCCCGTCCCAGACGCCCACGACGTCCTCGACGGACCCGGGCCACGCCCCCCGCGCGGTGCCGGTGTACTTCGCCGGCAGCACCGCCCACGGCGACAAGCTGTTCCGAGAGTTCCAGCGGAAGGACCTCTGCGGCGACACCGACTGCCTCCTCAAGGCTGCCGCGGTCGCCGCGGTCAACGGGAAGCCCGACGACCCGGACTACCGGACGCTGTGGCCCGCCGGAGCGACCGTCGGCAGGGTCGGCCAGGACGGCGACACGATCGTGATCGACCTCGCCAGTGGCGTCCGCGACCGACCCGCAGAGATGTCGGCCGACGACGCCGGCCTGGCGGTCCAGCAGCTCGTGTACTCGGCGCAGGCCGCGGTGGGCCGGGGCCGGCTGCCGGTGCAGCTGCTCATCGACGGCCAGCACACCGACATGGTCCTCGGCGTACCGGCAGCCGAGCCGCTCGCGGCCGACAACCCCGACGACGTGCTCGCGCCGGTGCAGGTCGACTCGCCGGCCGACGGCGCACAGGTCTCCGGCACGTTCACGGTGACCGGCCGAGCCGCCGCCTTCGAGGCGAACGTCGCGTGGGAGCTCACCCAGGACGGCGACGTCGTCAAGCACGGCTTCACCACCGCGCAGGAGTGCTGCACGCTGTCGCCGTACTCGTTCGAGGTCACCGCACCTCCCGGCACCTACACCCTGGTCGTGCACGACACCGACGAGTCCGGTGGTGGCCGGCCCGTCGACCAGGACACCAAGGAGATCACCGTCCAGTGACCCGGCTGTCGACCCGAGCCCTGACCACGACGCTGTGGCTGCGCCAGCAGCTCGTGCCCGGGCACCGCACCGTCCACGGCACCGCAGAGATGGTCGAGCACCTGATCGGCCTGCAGGCACAGGACAACCTGCCGCCCTACCTCTCCCTGGCCGCGCGGATCGGCGGCTTCGACCCGCAGAACCTGTCCGGCAGTCTCGAGCGCCGCCACCTGGTGCGCTTCCGCACCATGCGCGGCACCGTGCACGTCCTCACCCCTGAGGACGCGCTCACGTTGCGTCCGTGGGTGCAGCCGGCGCTCGACCGGGTCAGTGGGTCGAGCGCGCAGAACAAGCCGGCTGCCGGGCTCACCAACGAGGTGCTGACGTCCGGCGTGCGCAAGCTGACCGGGGGTGCAGCGGTCCCGATCGGGGAGCTCGCGCTCGGGCTCGCCGAGGAGTTCCCGGACGTGCCGGAGCCGGTCCTGCGCCACGTCGTCCCCGAGCGCGTGCCGCTGCTCCATGCACCACCGCGTGGCTTGTGGAAGCAGAGCGGCGGCGTGGTCTACGCACTCGCCGACGAGTGGCTCGGCCGGCCCTTCGCGGAGCCCGACGTGCGTGACCTGGTGCGGCGCTACCTGCGCGCCTACGGGCCGGCGACACCGGCGGACATGACGAAGTGGTCGGCGGTCAGCCGGCTCGCCCCGGTGTTCAAGGACCTGCACGCGGCCGGCGAGCTGGTCACGCACACCGACGACCAGGGCCGGACCCTGTACGACGTACCGGACGGCGTGCTCGCCGACGAGGACCTTGCGCTTCCCACCGTGATGCTCGGGACCTACGACAACCTGTTCCTGTCCCATGCCGACCGGGATCGGGTCGCACCGGACGAGATGCGCAGGAGATGGATGGGCCCCAACGGCGGCGTCGGCCCGACCCTCTTCGTCGACGGCCTGCTGGCGGGATCGTGGCGCTTCGACGGCAGTGTCTTCGAGGTCGAGCCGTATCGGCCCCTGGCTGCGACCGAGCGACGTGCCGTCGAGGGCGAGAAGGAGCGGATCGCCGAGCTGCTGGCTCGCTGACTCAGAGGGACGTTCGTCGCGGGATCACCCGCGCCGGCTCGAGCTCCCGGCGGACCAGTGCCTCCGCGACCGCACTGAGCTTCAGGTGGTTGCTGCGGGCGTAGGCGCGGATGGCCTCGAAGGCGACGCCCATGTCGAGCCCGCCGAACTCCGCGATCACGCCCTTCGCCTGCTCGACGGAGATGCGGGTGCTCAGAGCCAGCTGCAGCTGCTCGACGAGGATCGAGGCGCGGGACACCGTGCGCTGCTGGAGGATGCCGATCGTGGCGACGTCGGCGAGCGCCTGGGCGAGCCGGGCGTCGAACTCCGAGAGCGGCGGCTGGGTGGAGTTGAAGAGGTTGAGGGCGCCGATCTTCTCCTCGCGCAGCCGCATCGGCAGGGCGTAGACCGCGGAGAACCCGACCCCCTCGATGGCGTGCGAGAACGCGGGCCAGCGTCGCTGCACCTGCCCGAGATCGGTGACCGAGACCGGCTCACCGGTCTCGACCGCCTCGAGGCAGGGACCCGAGCGACTCTCGAGCTGGAAGACCTCCATCAGGTAGGACGCCTCGTTGGAGCTGGCGACCACCTCCAGGTGCCGGTCGCGGTTGACCAGGAGGATGGCAGCGGCGTCGACGCCGATGAGCGTCACGCAGTCCGCGACCAGGCGGTCGAGCAGCTCGACGACGTCGAAGTCGTCGACCAGGGTGTCGGCGAGCGCCACGAAGCTCTGGGCCACCAGGGCGGCCTGCCTGCTCGTGTCGTGGTTCTCCTGGCTCTCATTCATGGGCCATCCCCGCCTTTCCGAACCTCTGCCTCCCCGAAACGCCGCTGTCCCGAGATCACGTCAGCGGCAACGTGCGTGACTTGCCGGTCCTCGCTGAAGGCCACCGAGCGAAGCAGCATCAGCGCCTCCTCGATGGTGATTCCCGCCTGCTGCATGACCATCCCGGCTGCCTGGTGGACCGTCATCCGCAGGCCGGATCCGATGCTGTCGCCGGCACGCGGGTCGACCAGGGCCAGACCGATCAGCTCGGTGATGTCGGTCGCGTGCCGGTGCTGCTCGCTGGTGAGGCGAGTGGGCGCTCGTGAGTACAGCCCCACGGTCCCCAAGGCCTTGTCGTCGATCATGATCGGGTACGCCTGGATCGCGCGGACGCCGGCCGTGACCGCCTCGACGGCGAACAGCGGCCACCGATGCAAGGACACCCTGCTCTCCAGGTCGTCGGCGGCGGTCGGGAGCCCCGACTCGACCGCATCGACGCCGGGGCCCTGCCCGAGCGCGAACTCGAGCTCCGCCACGCGCTCGGCAACCTCGTCGGTGGCCAGGAGGAGCTCGAGGCTCGCGAATGCGTTCGCCCAGGTGACCGTCATCGCCTGGACCCCCGTCCGGAGCACGCCGATGCGGCAGAAGTCGGCGAGGCGGCGCAGACCGTCCGGATCCGAGATCGCCGCCTCATCCCCCCACATGCCGCAGCCCGTCCCCCGCACCTCCTGGACGGCCACTCCACGGTTCCGGCCGCTTCGAACTCTACGCCTGTTTGCGCCCGAACCACGTCGCAACGAGGTCTGTCGCGGATCCGAAGTCGGGTGTAGGTTCGAGGTGACGTCCCAGGCCAGCACCGGATGGGCGTCGACGGCCCGGACCCCGCCGCTCTCAGTGAGAATGCGATGGGGGACGTCGTGGCAGACCGAGGTGACGCAGTCAGACGGCCTCCGTCCGCCTGCACACGCGCTGTGCGTGATCCGTCCTTGTCGTGCGCCGCCCCGGCCACCGCCGGCCGGGAGTGGTGGACGTGGCGGCCACGGAACAGGGGGCCGTGGCCACCATCGCGGAAAGGCGCATCGGCCCGGGCAGACCGCGAGCGACATCAGCGGTCGTGACCGATGCGGAGCTGCCCGGCGGGAGCTGACTCGATCCTCGATCTCCCAGGAGTCGTTCCCGTCGGGCGCTCACCCTCTGCGCCTGCTCGTCTCAGCTCCAGCGGAGCGTGCGGGCGAGCAGCGCGGACACGGCGACGACGCCGGCCGTCGAGGTGCGTAGCACCGAGGACCCGAGGCGCACCACCTCTCCCCCGGCCGCCGCGAACGCACTGAGCTCCTCGTCGGTGAGGCCGCCCTCCGGACCGACCACCACCACCACCGTCTCGACACCCTCGAGCGGCAAGGCGGCGAGCGGCACCTGGGCGGACTCGTGGAGCACCACGGCGAGGTCCGCCTCACCGAGCAGCGCGATCACCTCGTCGGTCGAGGCCGGTGCGGTCACCTCGGGCAGCCACGACCGGCGTGCCTGCTTCGACGCCGTGCGCGCGGTGCTCCGCCACTTCGACAGCGACTTCGCAGCACGGTCCCCGCGCCAGATCGCGACCGAGCGCGCGGCTGCCCAGGGGACGATCCGGTCGACGTCGATCTCGGTCAGCATCTCCACGGCGAGCTCGCCACGGTCGCCCTTCGGGATCGCCTGGACGACGGTGACGTGGGGCACCGGTCGCTCGGCGTGCCCGATCGAGTCGACCCGGACCGACAGCGTCGACCGGCCCGCCTCGGTCACCGTGCAGGTCGCAGAAGTGCCGGCGCCGTCGCTGAGCACGAGCTGCTCACCCTCGCGGATGCGCCGCACGGTGGCGGCGTGCCGGCCCTCGTCGCCGTCGAGCACGACCAGGTCGCCCTGGACTGCGCTCGTGACCGCGTCGGTGAGGAAGACCGGCAGGCTCACGACCGGGAGCCGGTCATCGGCAGCTCATCGCTGGTTGAAGGCGTCGCGGAGGCGGCCGAACATGCCCTTGTGCGCGGGCTGCATCCGGCCGTCGGGTGACTCCTCGTTGCGCAGCGCCGCGAGCTCGCGCAGGAGCTCCTCCTGCCGCTCGTCGAGCCGGGTCGGCGTCTCGACCTCCACGGTGGCGACCACGTCGCCCCGCGCCGCCGATCGCAGGCTCGGTACGCCGCGCCCGCGGAGGACCTTCTCGGTGCCGGACTGGGTGCCCGGGGCGATCTCGAGCGTCACCGAGCGCTCCACCGTCGCGTCCTCGCTGTCGAGGTCGCCCTCCAGCAGCGGCAGCTCGATGCTGGTGCCCAGCGCGGCCGCGGTCATCGGGACACTGACCCGACAGCGCAGGTCGAGGCCGTCGCGCTCGAAGATCCGGTGCGGGGCGACGTGCACCTCGACGTACAGGTCTCCGGGGGCACCGCCTCCGGGCCCGACCTCGCCCTCGCCGCTCAGCTGAACACGTGTGCCTGTGTCGACGCCCGGCGGGATCTTCACGGTGATCGCGCGCCGCGACCGCACCCGGCCGTCGCCCGCGCACTCGCGGCAGGGGTCGGGGATGATCTCGCCGTAGCCGCGGCAGGCGGCGCACGGCCGCAAGGTGCGGATCTCGCCGAGGAACGACCGCTGGACGTGCTGGACCTCGCCACGGCCGTGGCAGGTCTCGCAGGTGATCGGGCGGGAGCCCTCGGCCGCCCCGGAGCCGCGGCAGGTGGAGCACAGCACCGCCGTGTCGACCTTCAGCTCCCGGGTCGTGCCGAACGCCGCCTCGGCGAGCTCGAGGTCGATCCGCACGAGAGCGTCCTGACCGCGGCGCTGGCGCGGGCGCGGACCACGGCCGGCTGCCTGCTGGCCACCGAAGAACGCGTCCATGATGTCGGTGAACGAGAACCCGGCGCCCTGGCCGAATCCGCCGGCGCCGAACGGGTCGCCGCCGAGGTCGTAGACGCGGCGCTTCTCCGGGTCCGACAGCACCTCGTAGGCGTGCGAGACCTCCTTGAAGCGCTCCGCTGCACCCGGCTCGGAGTTCACGTCCGGGTGGTACTGCCGGGCGAGCCGGCGATAGGCCTTCTTGATCGTGTCGGCGTCCGCATCGCGGTCGACGCCGAGGATCGCGTAGGGGTCCTGGGTCACGGGGTTCAGCTCATCCTTCGTCGAGGATTGTCGAGACATAGCGTGCTACGGCGCGCACCGCAGCCATGGTGCCGGGGTAGTCCATCCGCGTCGGGCCGACGATGCCGAGGGAAGCCAGCGCCTCCTCGGCCGCGCCGTAGCCGGTCGCGACCACCGACGTCGAGGACAGCTCGTCGATGGGTCCTTCGTGGCCGATGCGCACGGTGACCTCGGCCGGCGAGGTGGCCTCGCCGAGCAG
This sequence comes from Marmoricola sp. URHA0025 HA25, assembly GCF_054059435.1. Taxonomy (NCBI): domain Bacteria; kingdom Bacillati; phylum Actinomycetota; class Actinomycetes; order Propionibacteriales; family Nocardioidaceae; genus Marmoricola; species Marmoricola sp. URHA0025 HA25. The sequence goes on along the minus strand of NZ_JBSSCD010000001.1, from coordinate 1,530,041 downwards.
CTTGAGCAGCACGACGTGCTCCTCGAGGGCCTCCAGCATCGGCTTCACGGAGCGCTCGAAGCTGTCGCCGAAGCGGGCCAGGTTGGCGGTGCCGCCGACGACGACGCGCTGGTCGGAGCGGTGGTCGGACATCGCCTCCACCAGCGCCGCAGCCACGATGGAGTACGTCATCCGGCTCTCGGCGGTGACCTCCTCGGGAAGCCGGCCCAGGGCCGCCGCAGCGTCGGAGATGCGGACACCGCTCGCGCCTGCGTTGACCCGGCCGCGAAGGTCCGCGATGACGTCGTCGGTGAGCTCGACCGGCACCTCGATCACCCGCTGCTCGACGCGGCCGGTCGAGAGGATGAGCACCGCGAGCAGCCGTGAGGTGCTGAGTGCGACCAGTTCGACGTGGCGCACCGTGGAGCGCGCCAGCGTGGGGTACTGCACGATGGCGACCTGCTGGGTCAGCTGCGCGAGCAGCCGCACGCTGCGCTGGACGACGTCATCGAGGTCGTGCGCACCCTCGAGGAAGGTGGCGATCGCCCTCTTCTCCGCGGCCGACATCGGCTTGAGGCTGGTCAGCCGGTCGACGAAGAACCGGTAGCCCTTGTCGGTGGGGATCCGGCCGGCGCTGGTGTGCGGCTGGGCGATCAGCCCCTCCTCCTCGAGCGCGGCCATGTCGTTGCGCACCGTGGCCGGCGAGACGCCGAGGCGGTGCCGCTCGACCAGCGTCTTGCTCCCGACCGGCTCCTGGGTGGCGACATAGTCCTCGACGATCGCCCGCAGCACGGCGAGCTTGCGATCCTCGATCATGTCGACTCCTCTCGACCTCGGCTGCTGGCACTCCTGCACGCTGAGTGCCAAGTCTACTAGGCGGCGGGTCCTGCGCCGGCCTCTCTAGGGTGGCGCCATGAGCATGTTCGCCGAGGTGGCCGACCGGGTGTGGGTGGCGCGCTACGAGTGGTTCGACGTCAACGTCGGGGTGGTCGGCGGGTCGGAAGGCCTGCTGGTGGTCGACACGAACGCCTCGGAGGCCGCCGCGGGTGCCGTCCTGGCCGACCTCCGCCGGCTCTCGAGCGCTCCGCTGCTGGCTGCCGTGAACACCCACGTGCACTTCGACCACACCTTCGGCAACGGCGTCTTCGCCGCTGAGGGAGCCGAGCTCGTGGCGCACGAGGACGCAGCCGCGGACCTTCCCGAGCACGCGGCGCGGATCCGCGCCCAGGCCGCCGCCGAGGTCGACGAGGACGCGCGGTACGCCGAGCTGGTCGCCACCACGGAGGTGGTGCCGGCGCGCACGTTCTCCTCTGCGCTGACCGTCGACCTCGGCGACCGGGTCGTCGAGCTGGTGCACCCGGGCCGCGGCCACACCCGCGGGGATCTCGTCGTACGCGTGCCGGACGCCGACCTGCTGCTGGCCGGTGACCTGGTCGAGGAGTCGACGGCGCGCGCGGCGGTGCCGGGCTTCGGAAGTGACTGCTACCCGATGGACTGGCCGTCGACCCTCGACCTGGTGCTGAACCTGGTCGGCCCCGGCACCGTGGTGGTGCCGGGGCACGGAGCGCCCGTCGGCCGCGACTACGTCCAGGAGCAGCGAGCGGCGCTCGGCGTGGTCGCCGAGACGATCAGGGACCTGGCCGGGCGGGGTGTCCCGCTCGACCAGGCCCTCGATGCGGCGGAGTGGCCCTACCCGCGTGAGGCACTGGCCGACGCGGTACGCCGGGGCTACGAGCACCTCCCCCGGGCGCAGAAGCGGTTGCCGCTGATCTGAGCGCGTCACCAGTGGTAGCGGCGCCGCCGTCTCAGGAAGACGAACCCGCACGCGAAGAACGCCAGCAGCACGAACGGGATGTGGGTGAGCACGGTGAGGGCGATCAGCAGGAGCAGCACCGGCACGAACGGCACCGGCAACAAGCCGCGCCGACCCCACGGGCCCCGACGACCCCGGTTGGCGGGCCACTCGCGCTCGGTCGGCACCGACCCGAGGTCCGCGAAGATCGGGGCCAGGTCGGCGTAGGTCCTCGCCGTCCAGACCGCGTCGCTGCGCTCGTCGAACTCCTCCTTGTCGAGGCGTCCGGCGGCGTAGTGCTCACTGAGCCGTGCGATCGCCCGGTCACGGTCGGCGTCGCTCAGCCTGAGGTCGGGCCGCTGGTCGGGTCGGTACATCGTGCTCACTCCTGCTCGTCGGCTTCGGGGTCTGCGTCGTCTGCGTCGGGGCCCTCGGCGAGCAGCCCGTAGAGGCGTCGCCGCGTGTCCGCGAGGATCTGGACCGCCTTGTCGCGCTGGTCCGGTGTGCCGGTCGAGGCGACCTGGATGATCGCACCGACCGTCTGCCCGATGACCTGGCGGAGGTCGCCCGAGCCGTCCTGGGCCTCGTCGTCGTCGAAGGTGCGCCACATCTCCGCGATGTCCTCGGCGTGGGCAGCGACCCGCTCGCGACCGGCGTCGGTGAGCTGCAGGGTCTTGCGACCCGTCGCAGCGTCCTCGACCAGGCCCTCGTCCTGGAGCTGCGCGATCGTCGGGTAGACCGAGCCGGGGCTCGGCTTCCACGCGCCGTTGCTGCGCTCGGCGATCTGCTGGATCACCTGGTAGCCGTTGATCGGCTCCGCAGCGTTGGCCAGGACGTCGAGGATCGCGGTGCGGACGTCGCCCCGGCGGACCCGGGAGCGACCGCGCCCGCCGCGGCCGCCGCTGTGGCCGGCCCACTGCGGACCGAACATCTGGGCCACCCACGGCGGCGGGCCGCCCATCGGGCCGCCCCATCCGGGGCCGAAGCCGTGCCGGCCGTGTCCGCGGCCTCGGCCGCGCTGTCGTCGGACCGCTTCGAACTCCGCGGCCCAGGGGGATTCTGAGGTGGGATACATGGTGCTTCTCCTTGTTCTGGGGATCGAGGCGGCGCTTCCGATAGCGCGCCGAACTTCTCGATACGTTGACGATATATCGTGATGTTCCAGAAGTCAAGGCACAGACACGCGCCTCCTCCTCCGCGGCCCGGCAGCGCCGGGTTCGTAGCGTTGGCCGGTGACCACCGATCGCTACGGCTCCGACGTCCTGTCCGGCGACTGTCGGGCTCCCCGCAAGGGGCGCGCCGCCGAGACCGCTGCCGAGCTGGGACTGGTGGTCGAGGCGGTCGTGGACTCGGCGCAGCCCGACTTCTGCGGCGAGATCGTCAAGGTCGAGCGCGACCTGGACACCGTCACGCTGGAGGACAGAAGGAACCGCCGCCGCACCTTCCCGCTCGGCCCCGGCTTCCTGCTGGAGGGCCGGCCGGTGATCCTGGTGCCACCCGCCCGCAGCGGCCCGGCGACACCGACGCGCACGGCATCGGGGTCGCTCGCGGTCCAGGGCACCAGGGCGCGGGTCGCCCGGGCCAGCCGGATCTTCGTCGAAGGACGCCACGACGCCGAGCTGGTCGAGAAGGTCTGGGGTGCCGACCTGCGCGTCGAGGGCGTGGTCGTGGAGTACCTGGACGGCGTGGACGACCTCGCCGAGCACCTCCGCGACTTCCGGCCCGGGCCCGAGCGGCGCGTCGGCGTACTCGTCGACCACCTGGTGGCCGGCTCCAAGGAGAGCCGGATCGCCCAGTCCGTCTCGCGGTCGCCGGTCGGCAAGCACGTGCTGATCGTCGGGCACCCGTTCGTCGACATCTGGGCCGCGGTTAAGCCGCAGCGCCTCGGCAAGGACGCGTGGCCGACGATCCCGCGGACGATCGAGTGGAAGAAGGGCGTCTGCCAGAGCTTCGGGTGGCCGCACCGCGACCAGGCCGACATCGCCCGCGCCTGGCAGCACATCCTGTCGAAGGTCAGCTCGTACGCCGACCTGGAGCCGGCACTCCTGGGTCGCGTCGAGGAGCTGATCGACTTCGTGACGGGCTGAACCAACTCGCCGAGGCGGCTCACATGAAAGCCTCCAGAACGTCGAGGCGGCTCACATGAAAGAGATCTTGTTTCATCTGCGCCGCCTCGGCGCTATCCGGGCTTTCATCTGCGCCGCCTCGACGTGATCCGGGCTTTCACCTGCGCCGCCTCGACGTGATCTGGGCTTTCAGCTCCGCAGGATCCGCCCCTGCGCGTCGCGACTGTCGCTGACCAGGATCACGATCCCGTCGATGAACGGCCACAGTCCCCCGATCCCGCAGGTGAGCAGGGTGACCCCCAGCTGCCAGCCGCCGGTCTTCGAGTCCCCGATGTAGAACCGGCCGATCCCGAGCGGGAGCAGGATCTGCAGCAGGCCGGCGACGATCTTGCTCTTCTCCGAGTACGGCAGCCCGGTCCCCGGGTGGATCCCGTAGGGCGCCCAGCCCGGTTGACCAGGGGTCGCGTAGCCGGGCGCCTGCCCCGGCGGAGGCGGGGGCGCCGGTGGCAGTGGCTGCTGAGGCTGGCTCGGGTCGGGCGGCGGGACCTCGGTCATGCGCCGACCCTAGCGACGCGTCAGCCGACGAGGTCGCGAACGACGGCATCGGCCAGGAGCCGGCCCTGCAGGGTCAGGACGAGGCGGTCGTCCTCGACGATCGCGAGGCCCTCTGCCACGGGTCGGGCGACGCGGGCCGGGTCGTCGAGGACCGACAACGGCAGCCCGTCGCGCAGCCTGAGCTCGAGCAGCACGCGCTCGACCCGCTGGGTCGTGCCGTCGAGCACCTCGCGGGCGTGCGCCGGGGACAGGCCGGCCGCCAGGCGAGCGGCGTACGCGGTCGGGTGCTTGACGTTCCACCACCGAACGCCGCCCACGTGCGCGTGCGCGCCCGGCCCGATGCCCAGCCAGTTCTGAGAGGTCCAGTAGAGCTCGTTGTGCCGGCACCGCGCCTGCTCGTCGCGCGCCCAGTTGGACACCTCGTACCACTGCATGCCGGCGCGCGCGAGGACCTCGTCGGCCAGCAGGTACTTGTCGGCGAGGTCGTCCTCGTCGGGCATCGGCAGCACGCCGGAGCGGACCTGCCTGGCCAGCGCGGTGCCGTCCTCCACGATCAGCGAGTACGCCGAGACGTGGTCGGGCTCGCAGGCCAGGGCGGCATCGAGCGAACGGCGCCAGTCGCCGAGGCTCTCCCCCGGCGTGCCGTAGATCAGGTCGAGGCTGACCTGGTCGAACCCGGCCTCGCGCGCCCACGCGACCGCTTGGGGCACCCGCTCGGGGTCATGGGTGCGGTCGAGCACGGCGAGGACCGACGGGACTGCCGACTGCATCCCGAACGACAGCCGGGTGAAGCCCCCCTCGCGCAGGGCGGCAAGGCTCTCGGGCGTCACGCTGTCCGGGTTGGCCTCCGTCGTCACCTCCGCGCGATCGCGCAGCCCGAACCTCTCCCGGACCGCCCCGAGCACCGCGACCAGGTCCGCGCTCGGCAGCAGCGTCGGGGTGCCGCCCCCGAAGAAGACCGTGTCGACCTCGGGGGTGTCCGGGAGCACCTTGTCGAGCAGCTCGATCTCGCGGGCGGCCGTCTCGGCGTACGACGCCTGCGAAGCTCCTCCGCCGAGCTCGGTGGCCGTGTAGGTGTTGAAGTCGCAGTAGCCGCACCGGACCTTGCAGAACGGCACGTGCACGTACACGCCGAACAGCCGCTCGTGCAGGGTCGCCGCCGCATCGGCCGGCAGCGCGCCGTCGGCGGGAGCGACGTCACCGTCGGGCAGCGTGGAGGGCACGTACCGACCCTAGACGCGCCCGGCGCAGGCCGCTGTCGGCAGCCTCCGCTGCCTCAGGAGTACATCGAGTCGATCAGGCCCTTGTTCGTCTCCTCGACGACGTTGCGCTTGACCTTCATGGACGGTGTGAGCTCGCCGGACTCGACCGTGAGGTCGTGGTCGAGCAGCTCGAACTTCTTGATCGTCTCCCAGCGGTTCAGCTGGGCGTTCAGCTCGTCGACGTACTCCCCGACCATCTTCTTCACGTCGTCGGAGGCGACCAGCTCGGCGTACGACTTGCCGACCTGGCCGTTCTCCTCGGCCCACGTGGCCAGGGCCTCAGGGTCCAGCGTGACCAGGGCGGTGCAGTAGTTGCGCTCGGCACCGAAGACGATGAACTGGCTGGCGTAGGGGCACACCGCCTTGAACTTCGCCTCGATCGCGGGCGGGGCGATGTACTTCCCGCCCGAGGTCTTGAAGAGCTCCTTGATCCGGCCGGTGATGGTGAGGAACCCGTCGGCGTCGAGCGAGCCCTTGTCACCGCTGCGGAACCAGCCGTCCTCGGTGAAGGCGCCCGCGGTCTCCGCGGTGAGGTTGTGGTAGCCGTCCATGACGTTGGGGCCCTTGATCTGGATCTCGTCGCCCTCGCCGAGGCGGACCTGGCTGCCCGGGAAGACCTCGCCGACCGTGCCGAGCTTGTAGTGGTCGGGGTGGTTCACGAACGCGCCCGCGGAGGTCTCGGTCAGGCCGTAGCCCTCCAGGATCAGGATGCCGGCCGCGTGGAACCACTCGGCGATGTCACGGTTGAGCGCGGCCGCACCCGAGATGAAGAACCGCACGCGGCCGCCGAAGCGGTCGCGGATCTTGGAGAAGACCAGCCGGTCGAAGAGCGCGTGCTGCACCTTGAGGGGCAGGGGAACCGACTTGCCGTCCCGGGTGAGGCGGTCGACCTCGAGGCCCACCTTGAAGGCCTGGTTGAAGATCTTCTCCTTCGCACCGCCCTCCGCCGCCTGCATCGTGACGATGCGGGCGTGCGCCTTCTCGAAGATGCGCGGTGCGGCACCCATGAAGGTCGGCTTCACGATCGCCAGGTTGTCGATGATCTTGTCCACGCGGCCGTCGACCGCGGTCGCGAAGCCGCAGGCCAGCTGGGTGGAGAGCAGCACCTTGCCGAACGAGTGCGCCATCGGCAGCCACAGGAACTGCAGGTCGTCGACGGTGAGTATGTTCTGCGCCTGGATCGCGGCGCCCTCGTAGGTCCACGAGGAGTGCCGCAGCCGCACGCCCTTGGGGCGACCGGTCGTGCCGGAGGTGTAGATCAGCGTGGCCAGCTGGTCAGGCTGGATTGACTCGACCGCCTTCGAGACCGCGTCGGGCTGCGCAGCGAGGTGCTGCTCGCCGAGGTCGGCCAGGTCGTCGAGCCCGATCGTCCAGTCGCCGTCGGTGGTGCCGTCGAAGACGACCACCTTGGCGAGGTGGGGCAGCTCCGCCTTGTGCTCGCGCAGCTTCGCGACCTGGGTGTCGTCCTCGGCGAACACGATGCGGCACTCGGAGTCGGCCAGGATGTAGGCGACGTCCTCGGCCATCGTCGAGGGATAGACGGTCGTGGTGGCGCCGGCAGCGCACATCACGGCGAGGTCGGCCAGGATCCACTCGACCCGGGTGCCCGCGGCGATGCCGACCCGCTGCTCGGACTCGATGCCGAGCGCGAGCAGGCCGGCGGCCAGCTTCTCGACCCGCTCGCCGGTCTCCGCCCAGGTGATCGACGCCCAGGGGCTGTCGTCGCCGACCGGGAAGCGGTACGCCTCCGCGGAAGGGCTCTGGGCGACCCGCTCGCGGAACATCGCCGCCATGTTCGGGGACCGCTGGTCGATGAAGGTGGTGTCTCTGACGACGGGGGACATGTCGCTCGATTCTCGTCCGGAGTTACCCAAGGGCTACCAGTACGTAACCTAGATCACTCTCCCGGGCGCAGGCTACGAGCCCCGGCATCCGGGCTGGTCCGGTGGGCCGCCAGCAGGGCGCGCTCGCGCACCCAGTCCTTGAGGTCGTCGACCGCCAGCAGCCTCGGGAGCAGCCGCGGCTCGACCAGCAGTGCCCGGAACATCGTCGCGACCGAGACGTCGTGGTCGGGCCGGTCGAGCACCACGATCGGGTCGCCGGCGGTGACCGTGCCCTCCTCGAGCACCCGGAAGTACGGGCCCGGTCGCCCGGCGAGCGCGAACCGGCGTACCCAGGCGGTGGCGTCGTGGCCGGTGTGCCCCATCCAGCCCTTGAACGTGAGGCACGGGGTGCGCACGTGCGCGATCTGCAGGACCGCGGAGCCGACCCGCCAGGTCTCCCCCACCAGCGCTGCGTTGAGGTCGATGCCCTCGGTCGTGAGCTGCTCGGCGAAGTGGCCCGGAGCCAGCGGCGCCCCGAGCTCGGCCTCCCACCAGCGGTAGTCCTCCGTGGAGTACGCGTAGACGCGCATGAACTCGTCGCCGTGGTTGACGGTGTCACCGACCTCGTTGCCCTCCACGCCGTACGACGTGATCCGGACCGGTCCCTCGACAGGGCGCTTCTCGATCGCGGTCTCGGGCAGGAAGGTGGTCTCGAAGCCGACCAGCTTGGCGCGGCCGACATTGAAGGAGACGACGGACGGCACCCGCCCATCCTCTCAGCCGGACGCAATCCACAGCCTCAAGTGTCGTATTGGGCCTCGTCTCTTCGTGGAGGTCACGACAAGATGGGCGCGAGCCCCGGACCGAGGAGCAAGCCATGACGCAGTACCTGATGTCCGTGATCCACGACTGGGACAACATGACGATGGGCCCTGAGGAGATGGAGGAGTCGTTCGCGGCGACCGCCAGGTTCAACGACGACCTGCGCGAGTCGGGCCGCTGGGTCTTCGTGGGAGGGCTCACCCACCCGTCGAACGCGACCGTCGTCGACGGGCGCCCCGCGCAGCCGATCGTCACCGACGGCCCGTACGCCGAGGTCAAGGAGCAGCTCGGCGGCTTCTGGGTCGTGCAGGCGGCCGACCTCGACGAGGCGCTGGACCTCGCCACGAAGGCCTCGGCCGCCTGCCGGCACCCGGTCGAGGTGCGTCCGTTCCAGGGCCCCGACGAGGCCTGAGTGCCCGACTCGCACGTGGATGCAGCCGAGCTCGACGCGAGGATCACGGAGATCGTCCGTGCCGAGCACGGCCGGATCGTGGCCACCCTGATCCGCCGGCTCGGCGACATCGACCTCGCCGAGGATGCGGTCGCGGAGGCCCTGGTCACCGCTCTCGAGCGGTGGCCCGGCGACGGGATCCCCCCGAACCCGGGTGCCTGGCTGACCAAGACGGCCGGCAACAAGGCGATCGACCGGATCCGCCGCGAGGCGAAGCGCGACGCGAAGTACGCCGAGGCAGCCAAGCTCATGGACGACGACACTGACCCCTTCCAGGGCCCACCCGACGACGGGCCGGTGCAGGACGACCGGCTCCGCCTGATCTTCACCTGCTGCCACCCGGCGCTCGCACCCGAGAACCGGGTGGCCCTCACCCTCCGCCTGCTGGGCGGGCTCACCGTCGGCGAGATCGCGAAGGCGTTCCTGGTCCCCGAGACCACGATGGCCCAGCGGATCACCCGGTCCAAGCAGAAGATCCGCAACGCGAACATCCCCTATCGCGTGCCCCGGGCCGAGGACCTGCCCGCCCGGCTCGGCGGCGTGCTCGCGGTCCTCTACCTGGTGTTCAACGAGGGGTATCTGGCCACCGAGGGCGAGGGCCTGCGCACCGACCTGTCCGCCGAGGCGATCCGGCTCACGCGGCAGCTGACGACGCTGATCGACGATCCCGAGGTGCTCGGCCTGCTCGCGCTGATGCTGCTCACCGAGGCGCGCCGCAGCGCCCGCGTCTCCGACGGCGTCCTCGTCACGCTCGACCGGCAGGACCGCTCCCTCTGGGACGCCGGGCTGGTGGACGAGGGGCACGAGCTGGTGCGCCGCTGCCTGGCGACCAACCGGCCCGGCCCCTACCAGCTCCAGGCTGCCATCAACGCCGTCCACACCGACGCGCTCGAGGCCTCGATGACGGACTGGTCGCAGGTGGTGCAGCTCTACGACCAGCTGCTCGCCGTGCAGCCGTCGGCGATCGTCGAGCTCAACCGCGCGGTGGCGGTCGCCGAGCTGGACGGGGCCGAGGTGGCGTTGAGCATCGTCGACCGGCTCGACCTCGAGTCGTACCACCCGTGGCACGTGGCCCGCGCTGAGCTGCTCCGCCGCCTCGAGCGGTACGACGAGGCACGGGACGCCTACGACCTGGCCCTCGGGCTCACCGGCAACGACGCCGAGCGGGCGCACCTCCGCAGGCGCAGGAGCACGCTTTGACCCGCGACGGCTGGCTAACCTCATGACCGTGCAGACCAACCGCTCCGCACCTCCGGTCACCGTGACCCCGGTGCTCCCCTATCCCGACGTCCGGGAAGCGGTCGCATGGCTCGGCGAGGCGTTCGGCTTCGAGGAACGCGTTCGCGTCGGCGAGGCACACCGCGCGCAGCTGCGGGTGGGCGCGGACGGTGCGGTCATCGTCGCCCAGGCCGACGGCGACAGACAGCCGCCGAGCGCCGGCCAGGTCCCGCACATCCTCAAGGTGCGCGTGCCCGACGTCGACGCCGCCTTCGCGCGTGCGACGGCCGCCGGCGCGAGCGTGGTCGAGGAGCCGACGAGCTGGGAGTACGGCGAACGCTCCTGCGTCGTCCAGGACCCCGCCGGTCACTCGTGGGAGCTGACCCAGACGGTGCGCGACGTCGAACCGGAGGAGTGGGGCGGTGTCACGGTTGCCCCCTGGTGAGGACCCGCAGGTCGAGCCGGACGGCTCCGGACGGGCGGTCGCCGCGGCAAAAGCGCTCGGGCTCGACCACCAGCTGACCCGACACGGCCCCGTGCGCTCCCTCCAGGAGGCTGCCGAAGCGCGCGGGATCGAGCCGCGGCAGATCGTCAAGACCATGGTGGTGCGGGTCTCCGAGGACGACTTCCGGTTCGTGCTGGTGCCCGGCGACCGGGAGATCGCCTGGCCGAAGCTGCGGGCGCTTCTCGGCGTCAACCGGCTCTCGATGCCGTCCGCCGACACGGCGTACGAGGTGACCGGCTACGTGCGCGGCACGATCACCCCGCTGGGAAGCCGGGCGCCCCTGCCCGTCATCGCCGACGCAGCGGTCGCCGGCATGGTCTCGATCGGTGGTGGGGCTCACGGCGTCGCCCTAACCGTCGACGCGGACGCCCTCGTGAAGGCCCTCGGCGCGACCGTCGCGGACGTCACCGAGCTCGCCTGATCAGTCCTGCACGGCCTTGGCGATCGTGATGCACGTCGTCAGCCACTCGTCCTCGGTGATGCCGCGGTCGAACGGCGGGTCGAGGATCTGCTCGGCCGCGAGGCCGATCATCCGCACCACCACCCAGTCACGGGCGCGGCCCTCGTCCAGGCCGGCGGTGTCGACGAGCGTGTGGAACCGGCGGCGGATGCCGTCGCGCTTGTCGCCGGCGAGCTCGTCGAACCGGTTCCACAGCATCGGCGCGACCTCGTGGTGCGGATCGCCGGACAACGGCTTGGGATCGATCGCGAGCCAGTCGCCCGCCTCGTCCATGAGCACGTTGGCGTAGTGCAGGTCCGTGTGGACCAGGGTGCCGTCGGTGGCGGGATCCGCGACGAAGTCACGCGCCAGTGAGACCGCCTGCTCGACGAGACGGCGCGGCAGCGGGGCGCTGCGCGGCAAGCCCGCCAGAGCCTCCGCCGACACGGCGACGTCGTCGGACAGCCGCCTCAGCTGGTTGAACGCGGGGATGTGCAGGAGGCCGTAGAGCTCACCGACCGCCGTGCACGCCTCGATGTCCCAGGCGTCGCCGAGGCTGACGTCCCGGAGTGCCGCCAGGAGCATCGCCCGGCGGCGAGGGTCCGCGCGCAGCAGCGGCACGGCTCCGCGTCCGCCCCAGTGGCTCAGGGCCAGGTGCTCGTGCTCGGACTCCGCCTCGGGGAACGACACCTTCAGCATCGCGCGCTTCCCGCCACCCGTGACGACCGGTACGACGAGGGCGCAGTACCCGTGCATCATCCAGCCGTCGGGCCGCAGCTCCCACTCGTCGTACAGGTCCCGGACCAGCGCCGGGAGCTGCTCGACCCAGGCCGCCCAGTCGGGCCCGCGGCGTGCCATGCCGACGACGCCGTCGGGAAGGCGCATCGCCGGACCTACTTCTTGCCCTTCTCGGTGGGCGAGGTGGTCGACAACGCCGCGATGAAGGCCTCCTGGGGCACCTCCACGCGTCCGACCATCTTCATCCGCTTCTTGCCCTCCTTCTGCTTCTCGAGCAGCTTGCGCTTGCGGGTGATGTCACCGCCGTAGCACTTGGCGAGCACGTCCTTGCGCATCGCGCGGATCGTCTCGCGCGCGATGACGCGCGCACCGATGGCGGCCTGGATGGGCACTTCGAACTGCTGCCGCGGGATCAGCTCGCGCAGCTTGCCGGCGAGCATCACGCCGTAGGAGTACGCCGCGTCGCGGTGCACGATCGCGCTGAACGCGTCGACCGGCTCACCCTGCAGCAGGATGTCGACCTTGACGAGGTCGGCCGGCTGGTCGCCCACGGGCTCGTAGTCCAGCGAGGCGTAGCCCTTGGTGCGTGACTTCAGCTGGTCGAAGAAGTCGTAGACGATCTCGGCGAGCGGCAGCGTGTAGCGCATCTCGACGCGGTCCTCGGAGAGGTAGTCCATGCCCTGGAGCTGCCCGCGCTTGGACTGGCAGAGCTCCATGATCGCGCCGATGTAGTCGCTCGGGCTGAGGATCGTCGCCTTGACCACCGGCTCGCGGACCTCGTCGATCTTGCCGTCGGGATACTCGCTCGGGTTGGTGACCACGTGCTCCTTGCCGTCCTCCATCACCACCCGGTAGACGACGTTCGGCGCGGTGCTGATCAGGTCGAGGCCGAACTCGCGCTCGAGCCGCTCGCGGACGATCTCCATGTGCAGCAGGCCCAGGAACCCGCAGCGGAACCCGAAGCCCAGGGCGCCGGACGTCTCCGGCTCGTAGGCGAGCGCCGCGTCGTTGAGCTGCAGCCGCTCGAGCGCGTCGCGCAGCGTCGGGTAGTCGTCGCCGTCGATCGGGTAGAGGCCGGCGAACACCATCGGGTTCGGGTGCTTGTAGCCGCCGAGTGCCTGGGTCGCTCCGTGGTGCTGGCTGGTGACGGTGTCGCCGACGCGCGACTGGCGGACGTCCTTCACGCCGGTGATCAGGTAGCCGACCTCGCCGACGCCGAGGTCGCCGGCCTTGATCGGCTCGGGGCTGATCACGCCCACCTCGAGCATCTCGTGGACGACGCCGGTCGACATCATCTTGATCCGGTCGCGGTGGGAGAGCTTGCCGTCGACGACGCGGACATAGGTGACGACGCCGCGGTAGGTGTCGTAGACGGAGTCGAAGATCAGCGCCCGCGGCGGCGCGTCCGCGTCGCCGACGGGTGCGGGGGTCTGCGTGACGATCTCGTCGAGCAGCTCGCGGACGCCGGCGCCCGTCTTGGCGCTGACCTGGAGCACGTCGGAGGGGTCGCAGCCGATGATCCCGGCCAGCTCGGCGGCGTACTTCTCCGGGTTGGCCGACGGCAGGTCGATCTTGTTCAGCACGGGGATCACGTGCAGGTCGGCACCGAGCGCGAGGTAGAGGTTGGCGAGCGTCTGCGCCTCGATGCCCTGGGCGGCGTCGACCAGAAGCACGGCGGCCTCGCAGGCCTCGAGCGACCGGGACACCTCGTAGGTGAAGTCCACGTGCCCCGGCGTGTCGATCATGTTGAGCACGTAGGTGCCGGCCTCCGCGGACGCGGTGTTGTCCGCCGCGACGGTCCACGGCATCCGCACGGCCTGGCTCTTGATGGTGATCCCGCGCTCGCGCTCGATGTCCATCCGGTCGAGGTACTGCGCGCGGGCGTTGCGCTCCTCGACCACGCCGGTCAGCTGCAGCATCCGGTCCGCGAGCGTCGACTTGCCGTGGTCGATGTGGGCGATGATGCAGAAGTTCCGGATGATCGCGGGGTCGGTCTTGCCCGGCAGGGGCGCGCTGGACAGGGACACGCGGACTCTCTTCAGGCTCACTTCGGTGTTCGGGCGAACCCACATCTTCCCATGCTCGCGGGCATGGTCGGGTCAGGTGCGCAGCCAGGCCAGCACGGCGAGCACCCGGCGGTGCTCGTCGGCGGTCGGGTGCAGGTCGAGCTTGGTCATGATCCGGGCGATGTGGCTCTCGACGGTGCGCAGGTCGATGACGAGGTCCGCCGCGATCGCGGCGTTCGAGCGCCCCTGGGCCATCAGCTCGAGCACCTCCCGCTCGCGCGAGCTGAGCCGGTCGAGCTGGTCCGCAAGGCCGCTGCTGCCCATCAGGTGCGACACGACCGCCGGGTCGAGGACGGTTCCGCCGGCCACGATCGTTTGCATCGCCTGCACCAGCACCTCGACGTCGACCACCCGGTCCTTGAGCAGGTAGCCGAAGCGCTGTGGGTGGGCGCGAGCCAGGTCCACGACGTACCGGCTCTCCAGGGACTGCGACAGCAGCAGGATGCCGAGGTCGGGGTGCTTCTCCCGGAGCTCCATCGCCGCCTTCGCCCCCTCGTGGGTGTACGTCGGCGGCATCCGGATGTCGATCACCGCGAGGTCGGGGGCGTGCTCGGCGACGGCGGTGAGGAGCTCCTCCGCGTCCCCGACCGCAGCCACCACCTCGGTGCCGGTCTCCTCGAGCAGACGCGACAGGCCACCGCGCAGCAGTCCGGAGTCGTCGGCGATCACGACGCGCACGGGAGCACCGCCTCGATCGTCGTTCCCTGGCCTGCGGGCGAGGACACGACCAGCCGGCCGCCGGCCGCCTCGACCCGGTCGCGCATGCCGCGCAGCCCGGGGCCGTCCGGGTTGGCACCGCCGACGCCGTCGTCGCACACCCGGACCTGCAGGGCGAGGTCGAGGCGACCGACGCCCAGGTGGACCTCGCTGGCTCGGGCGTGCTTCTGCGCGTTCACCACGGCCTCCGCGATCACCAGCCAGGCGGTGAACTCGACGGCGGGGTCGAGGCGACCGACGTCGACGGCCAGGCTCAACCGGACCGGCGAGTGCCGAGCCAGGTCGTCCAGGGCTGCCGGGAGGCCGCCGTCGGCGAGCGCCGCGGGGTGGAGCCCGTTCGCGAGCTCCCTCAGCTCGCGGACGGCCGACTGCGCCGCGGTGGCACCCTCGGCCAGAGCGTCGCGCATGCGCGTGCCGTCACCGCTCAGCTGGGCCGACTGCAGGTCGAAGGCGAGCGCGAGGAGGCGCTGCTGGGCACCGTCGTGAAGGTCGCGCTCGATCCGCCGGCGCTCGTCGCGCTGGGCCTCGGCCAGTCGCTGCCGCGACGACGAGACCTCCGTCAGCCGGCGGGCCAGCTCGGCCCTCAACCGGCCGTTGTCCAGCTCGACCGCGACGATCCGCGCGACCTCGTGCACCGTCTGGGGGTCGGTCGCCGTCGGGTCGAAGCCCACGCGCGCGACCTCTCGACCGTGCCGGCTGACCGGCTCAGAGGTCTCCGGAGCCGCGACCGGCTCGCCGTCCGGCGAGACCCACTCCTGGGCACCGGGTCCTGGATGTACGACGGAGACAAGGGGGTCGCCCAGCGCCCTGCGCAGGAGGTCCTGCACGTCGAGCCCGGCAGACTCGCGTCGCAGCTCGGAGCGGACCAGGCGCTTGGCTTCGTACTGCCTGCGGTTGAAGCGGCGGTCGATGGCGCGCTGGATGCCTCGCTGTGCCGGTGCGGCGATCGCCGCCGCGGCGAGCGCACCGAGCGTCGCCGCGATCGCCGGAGAGGTCGGCCCGTGCTGTGCACCGCGGGCCCCGAACCAGACGATGAGCCCGTAGGTCCCGACCAGCAGCAGCGTCAGGAGGACGTACGTCGTCGTCCGAGCCAGGATCCGCTCGACGTCGTACAGGTGGTAGCGGGTGATCGACAGGCCGGCCGCCACGGGCACGAGCACCACGAAGCCGCCCGTCGAGATCACGGTGAGCGCCGTGAGGTCGGCGCGGCTGAACAGGAACGAGGCGCCGACGAAGAGCGGCAGCGGCGCCACCACCAGCGCCAGCCACAGAAGCTGTTGCCGCTCGTCGCCGACGGAGCGGCGCCACCGCACCAGGATCGAGACACCGGAGGCCACGAGACCGCCGGCGACCACGAGCAGGCTCAGGTAGGAGATCCAGTCCGCGGTGGGCTGCACGGCGTCGACCCGCCATGGGTTGACCACCTTGTCGTACGGCGCTGAGAGCACCCGGCCGGAGACGAGGCCGAGACTGAAGGACACGACACCCGCCACGACGACGAGCCGCGCGAGCAGTCGCCAGCGGCGCGAGAGGTATGCGCCGGTCGGCGTCCGCAGCAGGATCAGCGCGACAAGGACCAACCAGGGGATGAAGCTCGAGTCCCCCACCACCGCGACCACGCGGGCGCCCGGCGTCGAGCCGGGACGGGCCCACAGCCCCCACCGGGCCCATTCCTCGCACACGCCGGAGAACAGCATCGCCCCGGCGAGCCCGAGGAACAGCCAGCCGACGGGGTGCGCCGGCTGACTGCGGGCGACGGCGAAGCCGACGACCGCCGAGGCAGCGATGCCCGCGAGGATCAGCCAGACCTCGCCGCGCAGCGAGACGAGGTCGGAGCGCCCGACGGCGACCAGGCCGCGCTCCGAGGCCAGGATGCCCAGAAGGGCGGCGGTGTCGGCCGCAGCCACGACCATGGCCAGCGACCGTGCGCGGCGCACCTCCATCCCGGAATGCTGACACGGTCGGGTCGCCGAGGTATCCGTGATGGCACGGAAACTCTCCGCGGAGCGCACGGACGCGATGTTCCGCGCCGGCTCCGATGCCGGTGACCGGCTCGCCGGACGAGGCTTGCGACATGACCATCACCAGTGCACCTGCCGCCACCACCCGCGCCACCGAAGGCCAGCTCCCGGGTCGCCGGGTCCTCGTCGGATTCGCCGTCGTGTACCTGCTCGTCTTCGTCGCGATCATTGCGCTCGGCGATCAGCGCGAGTCGGACGCCGACCCTGCGAAGATCATCGCCGACTACGACAGGAGCGACGTCCTGATGCAGGTGATGACCTACACCGTCATCGTCGGGGCGGCCGTGCTCGCCTTCCTCGGGAGCGCCCTGCGCTCGGTGCTCGTGACCCGGACCCGGCGGTGGACCGCCGACGTCGCCCTGATCGGGTTCGTCGTGATGGGTCTCGCGCTGGCGGGTTTCGCGATGACCGCGCTCGCCCTCCACGCGGCGATCGACTCCGGCGACACGACGGTGGTGCACGCACTCAACATCGTGGACACAACCAACTTCCCGATCGCGATGCTCGCGATGATCCTGGCGATGATCGGCGTCGGCATCACCGCACTGCGCGAGCAGGCGCTGCCGACCTGGCTCTGCTGGGCCTCGATCGTCCTGGGCGTGATGGCTCCGCTCGGGCCGCTGGGCTTCGCGCCGTTCATGCTGTTCCCGGTCTGGACCGTCGTGGTCGCGGCCATGATCCGCCTTCCGGAGGCCTCCTGATCCGCCCCGTCGACCCCGCTCAGGGCAGCCGGGGGCTGCCCTACGCTTCGATCCATGAAGCGGATGAGCGGGGTCGACGCGGCCTTCTGGTACGGCGAGACGCCCGCCTGGCACATGCACATCGGCGCGGTCGCCATCCACGAGACCGCCGACGCACCGGACTTCAGCTTCGACCTCGTCCGCAGGATCGTCATCGAGCGGCTCCCGCAGATGCCGCAGCTGCGCTGGAAGGTCGTCGAGGCCCCGCTCGGGATGGACCGGCCGTGGTTCGTCGAGGACGACACCCTCGACCCGGACTTCCACATCCGGCGCATCGGCGTACCGCAGCCGGGGACGCGCAAGGAGCTCGACGAGCTGGTCAGCCGGCTGATGTCCTACAAGCTGGACCGCTCCCGGCCGCTGTGGGAGCTCTGGGTCATCGAGGGGCTCCAGAAGGGTCGCGTCGCGACGCTCACCAAGATGCACCACTCGATCGTCGACGGCGTCTCGGGGGCGGGCCTCGGCGAGATCCTCCTGGACATCACCCGCGAGCCCCGGGCGCCGTCCGACGAGCTCGTGCACGGCATCGGCAGCAGCGGACCCCACCCGGTGAAGGCGCTCGCGAACGCCTGGGTCAACGTCGCGGTGCACACACCTCTGAGGGTCGCCGGCATCCTCAACCAGACCGCCCGCCAGCAGCTTGCGGTGCGCAGCTTCAAGAACAGGCCGCCGCGGTTCTTCAGCGCGCCCACCACGCGGTTCAACGCGACGCTGAGCCCGCACCGGAAGGTCACGGGGGTCCGCGTCGAGCTCGACCGCGTGAAGGCGCTCAAGCAGGCGTACGACGTGAAGCTCAACGACGTCGTCCTGGCGCTCGTCGCCGGCGCGCTCCGGATCTACCTCGCCGAACGTGAGGGCATCCCGGCCAAGCCGATGATCGCCCAGATCCCGGTCTCTACGCGCACCGAGGACACCTCCGGCCACGTCGGCAACCAGGTCAGCTCGATGACCGTCAGCATGGCCACCGACGTCGAGGACGCCGCCGAGCGGATCCGGGCGATATACCGGAGCACGCAGGGTGCGAAGGAGATGGCGAAGGCGCTCAGCGCCCGCCAGATCATGCAGCTCCCCGACATCACCCCGCCCGGCTTGCTGCAGATCGCCTCCCGCGCCTACACGATGAGCGGCCTCTCGAACTCGCTCGCCCCGATCAACCTGGTCGTCTCCAACGTGCCGGGGCCGAGCTTCCCGCTCTACATGGCGACCGCCCCGCTGCGCTCACTGCTGCCGATCGGACCGCTCGTGCTCGACGTCGCCCTCAACGTCACCGTGTTCAGCTACCTCGGCTCGGTCGACTTCGGCTTCGTGAGCACCCCGGAGGTCGCCCCGGACCTCGACCAGCTCGCCGACGCCGTGTGCGACGCGCTGGACGAGCTCGAGGCGGCTGCGGGCATCCGGTCCGCAGGCTGAGCAGGAAGTTCTCCTCCGAACCCAACCGACGGACCACTCGATCCGTCTAGAGCGTGAGACCCAGAAGAACCGGACGTGAGGCGACAGGTGTTCGGAAGCAACCGCGACGAGGAGCGTGACCAGCCGTTCGTGGAGTACGTCGCGGGCCGCCGCGCGAGGCTCTACCGGACGGCGTACCTGATCTGCGGCGACGCCCATCGCGCCGACGACCTCGTGCAGATCGCGCTGGCGAAGGCCTACGTCGCCTGGCCGCGGCTCCAGCGGGCCGGCAACGTGGACGCCTACGTGCGCCGGATCCTCGTCAACGCCCACGTCGACGAGACCCGGCGGGGTTGGCGCCGCGAACGACCGGGCCTGCCCGAGATCGACGCCTCCGCACCGGCGCACGAGGGGCACGAGGAGCTGTGGGAGGCGCTCCGCACGCTCGCGGCCGGACAGCGACGCATCGTCGTGCTGCGGCACTACTGGGGCCTCTCCGTCGAGGAGACCGCCGCCGACCTGGGGATCAGCCAAGGGACCGTCAAGAGCCAGACCTCTGCCGCACTGGCGCACCTGCGCCATGCGCTCACGGAGGCCGGAACAGGAGCACACCATGATCGAGCTCGATGAGCAGCTGCAGCGACTCGCGGACGGCGTCGCCGTGCCGACCACCGGCCCGGAGGACGACCTGGCGCGTGGTCGCGCGCGCCGACGTCATCGCAACCTCGGCGCGCTCGGGGCGGCGGTGACCACTGCTGCCGTGATCGGCACGAGTGTCCTGCTCCTGCCCGGCGGGGCGGACCGTCCCGGGACCAGCCCGGGCTTCGCCGGCAGCACGAGCCCGTCGGACCAGCAGGCCGGCGACCCGCCGTCCCAGGTGACCGAGACCGAGCAGGTCCTTCCGTCCGGGCCGGGGAACCTCGCCGAGGACGCGGGCCCGGCCGTCAAGGCAGCGCTCGAGGGCTACCGCGACGTGCTGCGCGAGGACCTCGACCCCTCCGGCACGCGGATCCAGGCCGGGACGATCACGAACCGGCAGTCCGGTGGGGACTCGCTCGGCACCAAGCTCAGCTGGAACGGCGGCGGCATGCTCCAGGTCGCGGTCGGCCACTCGCTGGAGGGCGTGCAGTTCTTCTGCGACGGTGTGTGCACCCGGCAGTCCCTGGCCGGCGCGAGCAAGGCGCTCGTCCTCACCTCGGCCGGACGGATCTCGGTGGCCGTCTTCCAGGACGACGGCGACATCGTGGCGCTCACCGCTGACACGTCCTTCGGCAACAACGGCACCTCGACCCGGACATTGGACCTGACCGTGGACCAGCTGCTCGCCGCCGCGGCCGACCCGCGGCTCGACCTGCCGGGGCCGAGCGGCATCCCGACGGAGTAGACCGCGATCTAGACCGGCTGACGGGCGACCGGCGGGAGCCCACGGTCGAAAACGTCCGTGCAGGCCCCGCCGCGGAGATCGCGCCACGGATAAGCGGGACAACACCGCGCACGCTCCCTAGCGTGAGCAGCACGTGCCTGCATCCAGGAGGAGCCATGTCCCGCCCATCCTCTCTCGGACTCGTCTTCCTTCCCCTCGCGCTGGTCCTGACCGCCTGCGGCGGCAGCTCCGGCGGCAACGCCGCCGGAGCGTCGACCCCGACGACAACCGCGGCCAGCCCGACGCCGTCGGCCACGCCGACGCCGACCGAGACCCCGTCGGCGACCGAGAGCGCTGCGACCGGCGCCGGGGCCGACGTGGAGCTGCACGTCAGCGGGGCCAAGACGATCGACGTCAGCGGGCACGGCGCCGCGGCGTACTGCGCGTACTACTTCCCGGCCGACGAGAAGGGCGTGAACATCCACGCGACGTCCGGTGACTTCGCGGGCAGCGGCGAATGGAGCCTGGCGCTCCAGGGGAACGACCCGGTGTCGGTCGGACTGCTGCTGGCGATCGACGGCACCCAGTTCTCCGGCAACAACGGCGACGACCCGGCCACGATGGACCAGGGCGGGACGATCACGGTCAGCGATGACGTCGGCCAGGCCGAGTTCGACATGCAGCTGGTGAACATCGTCAACCACTCCGAGACCGTCAAGGTCACCGGCAGCGTGCGCTGCAACTAGGCCCTCGGCGACGTTGGCACCCAGAACCTCAGCTTGCGCCCGCGACTGTCCTCGAGGACTCCTCCGTTGCGCTCGATCACGATCCGCGACGCGATGTTGTCGTCGTCGCAGGTCAGCAGTGCCTGCTCGATGCCGAGGTCGCGAGCGATCACCAGTGCTTCGCGCAGCATCGCGGTCGCATGGCCCTCGCCGCGCCGCGACCGGCGTACGTCGTAGCCGATGTGGCCGCCGACCTCCCGGAGCCAGTCGTTGAGCTCGTGCCTGATCGACATCCGGCCGATGTACTCGTCGCCCTCGACCCACCACAGGTTCGTGTTCAGCACCCAGTCCTGGTCCACCACCGACTCGCGCTCGGCGACCCGCTCGGCGACGTAGGCGGCGAAGCCCTCGTCGGTCTCCCAGCGGTCCGACCACTGCTCGAGGTCGCGGCCGATGCCCGAGCCGTCGCCGGTGCGCCCCTCCGCGGCGAACTCAGCCATTGCGGCCAGGAAGGAGGCCCTGAGGCGCACGTCCGGGGTGATCAGCGCTGGCATGGGGAGAGTCTTCTGCGAACTCCGGCGAGACGCACGTGTCTTTCTGTTTGAATCGCCGCCATGACCCTCCTCCCTGCGGCACCCGTCGGCACCGCGGGAGTCCCGGCCGTCCCGCACGGGCGGACCGCGAGGCGCCTCGGCTGGAGGTTCCTGCCCAGCGACCTGCGCGCCCTGGTCGAGGAACGGCTCGGCGGGCGCGTGGTTGACGCGATCTCCCAGGACAGCGGCTTCACCCCTGGCTTCGCGTCGGTGCTCACCACGTCCGCGGGCACCCGCGGCTTCGTCAAGGCGGCCAGCAAGGCTGCCCAGGCCGAGATCGCCTCGTCGTACGCCGAGGAGGCCCGGAAGCTGTCGGTCCTGGGTGACTCGATCCCCGCTCCCCGCCTCGAGTGGGTCCACGAGGACGACGCGTGGGTGGTGCTCGGCTTCGAGGCAGTTGCCGCGCGTCAGCCCGCCCGGCCCTGGCGACCGGACGAGCTCGACCGTGCCCTCGACCTGGCCGAGGCGATCGCGGACGCGACCGAGACCGTCCCGGACGGGCTCGACCTGCGCCCGATCGTCGAGGACCTCCCCGGGCTCGTCACGGGGTGGGAGTCCGTGGCCGACGATTGGCCGCACCGGGCTGACGCGGCGGCGCTCGCAGCGCTGATGCCGACGCTGCCGGACTCCGACAGGTTCGCCCACAGCGACCTGCGCGACGACAACATCCTGTTCGCCGACGACGGCCGGACCCTGGCCTGCGACTGGAACTGGCCGGCGCTGGCGCCCGCCTGGCTCGACCTCGTCGTGCTGCTCGCCTCCGCCCACGGCGACGGGCTCCCCGTCGAGGACCTCCTGGCCGAACGAGCGCTGACCCGCGAGGTCGACCCCGTGGCCATCGACGTCTGGCTCGCCGCCCTCTGCGGCTTCATGCTCAGCAGCCGCACCAGGCCGGTGCCGGCGAGCTCGCCCCACCTCCGCGCTCATGCCAGCTGGTACGCCGAGGCGGCCTGGTCGTGGTTGGCGCAGCGGCGGGGATGGGATTGACGCGTGTGCGCCGCGCGGCCCCCCGCCGCGGCCCCAGCCTCGCTCGATTTGGGCGCCACGTCCGGGCGCTGATATCGTTGGTCCTCGTGTCTGGGCCCCTGCCCGCACCCTTTCGACTGACACCCCCGCAAGTAGACGAAGAGACAGGCGAGCCCCCGTGGCAAACATCAAGTCGCAGATCAAGCGCAACCGGCAGAACGAGGCCGCTCACGAGCGCAACAAGGCCGTGAAGTCGGCGCTGAAGACCGCCGTGCGCAAGTTCCGTGAGGCCGCCGAGACCGGTCCGGCCGACGAGGCCAAGACCCTCGCCGCCGACGCGGGCCGGGCGCTCGACAAGGCCGCCTCCAAGGGGATCATCCACAAGAACCAGGCCGCGAACCGCAAGTCCGCGATCGCGAAGAAGGCCTCGACCCTCTGAGCGGTCCCGACCGCTCCCCGGCGTGAGCCGGGTCGAACCGCAGCACGTCACAGAAGGCGTCGTCCCCCCGGGACGGCGCCTCTTCTGCTTCGCCGGCGCCCGTCAGGCCCGGCGCGGGCGCGCCCGCACCACCTCGAGGACCATCTTCTCCAGGGCGTAGGACGCGTCGTGGGCGCGGCCCTTGATGTCGGCGTCGGCCGCAGCGACGACCCGGATGGCGCGGGCGATGCCGCCCTCGTCCCACCCGCGCGCCTGGTCGCGCAGGATGTCCAGCTTCCAGCTCGGCACCCCGACCTCGCGCATCAGGTCGGCGTTGCGCATGCCGCGGGGCGCGGACTTGAACTTCGCCAGCCCACGGAGACCACCGGCGACGGCACTGGTCACCAGGACCGGCGCAGTGCCGGCGTCGAGCGCCCAGCGCAGCTCCTCCAGCGCCTTGGCCGCACGTCCGAAGATCGCGTGGTCGGCAACGGCGAAGGACTTCGCCTCGGCACGTCCGCCGAAGTACGTCTTGACCATGTCGATGGTGATCGGCCTGCCCTCGAAGTCACCGGCCAGCTGGTCGGCCGCCGCGGACAGCGAGCGCAGGTCCTGGCCGACGGCCTGCACCAGGAAGGCCGCCGCGTCGGCGTCGACCTTGACCTTCCGCGTCCGCAGCTCACCGATCACGAAGTTGGGGTACTCCCGCGCGGTGAGCGCCGCCGTCTTGACCTCGGTCACGCCCGCCGCCTTGCGCAGCTTGGCCAGCACACCGCTGCCCTTGGCCCCTCCCCCGTGCACCAGCACCAGCGCGACGTCGTCAGCCGGAGCCTGGGCGTAGTCGACCAGGCCCGGCACGGACTCCTCGGGCAGGTCCTCGAACTTGCGGACCACCACGCACCGGGTGGTGGAGAAGAGCGAGGGTGCCGCGAGCTCGCCCAGCGTCGCCATGCTGAGCTGGTCGGCGAGCGTCTCGCTGACCTCGGCCTCCGGGTCGGCGCGGCGGACCGCTGCTCGCACCTGCTGGACGGTGCGCTCGGCGAGGAACTCCTCGGGCCCGGTGACCAGGGTGACCCGCCCGATCACCTGCGCAGCGTCCGGAGCAGCCATGGCGGCAGCCTCTCACGGCGCTCCGACACCGCCGCCGCCCCCCGGTGCCGGCCGGACCCGCGGCATCCGGGTGGCCGACCGCAGGCTGCCGTCGTCGCCCACGACGACCGCGACGTCCCCGTCGAGATCGGTACGGCGTACCTGCATCCCGGCCTCGCCGAGGAGGTGCAGCGTCGACGGGGCCGGGTGGCCGTAGTCGTTGTCGACGCCGACGGAGATGACCGCGAGCCGCGCTCCCAGCGACGTGACCAGGTCCTGGTCCTGCTTGCTGCTGCCGTGGTGGGCGACCTTGAGCACGTCGGCGCGCAGTCCCGTGGTGGTCCGACGGAGATCGGCCTGCGAGGGCCGCTCCTCGTCACCCATCAGCAGCAGCCGCACACCGCGGACCTCGACCAGCATCACGACGCTCGCGTCGTTCGGCGGCGAGTCGGAGTCAGGGTAGGACGCACGGACCGGCCCGAGCACCTGCCACCGCAGCGGCCCCACGGTCGTCGTCTCGCCGTACGCCACCGCGCGCACCCGTACGCCGTGCCGCGCGGCCACGCTGCCGACCACCCGCGCGCCGCCTGCCGGGTCCGGCACCGGGGAGGTCTCCACCAACCCCACCGTGCGACCGCTGAACACGCCGGCGAGGCCGTCGACGTGGTCCGCGTGGAAGTGGCTGATCACGACCAGCGGCACCGACCGGATGCCGAGCCGGTCCAGGCAGTGGTCCATCAGGCGAGGGTCCGGCCCGGCGTCGACGACCACGGCACTGCCCCTGCCGGCATTGAGCACCAGGCCGTCTCCCTGGCCGACGTCGCACGCGACGAGGACCCAGCCGGCCGGCGGCCAGCCCGGCGTCGGCAGCGGCACCAGCATCACCACCAGCAGCACCGCGAGCGACCCCAGGGTGACGCCGCGACGCGCCAGGACCGCCGCGAGTGCCAGTGCGGCGAGTGCGCAGACCGCGGTGAGCAGCGCGAGCGACACCCATCCGGGCGCCCAGGCGAGCGACGCGACCGGGAGGCCCGCGCTCGTGCGCGCGACGGAGATGATCCAGTCGGCGCACCAGGCCGCCGGTGCGGCGACGAGCCGGCCACCCGGCGCGGAGGCCAGCGCGACGACTCCGCCGACCAGACCGAGCACCGTGGCGGGACCGACCGCCCACGCCACGGCCAGGTTGGCGCCCACCGCGACCAGGCTGACCTGCCCCGAGATCGCCGCGACCAGGGGCGTGCAGGCGAGCTGTGCCGCGAGGGGCACGGCGACGGCCTCGGCGACCCACCGCGGCAACCACCGCGACAGCGCGTCCCGCCACGGCGGGCCGAGCACCAGGATGCCTGCGGTGGCACACACCGACAGCGCGAACCCGACCGACCGCGCCAGCCACGGATCGACCAGCAGCAGGCCGAGCACCGCGACGCCGAGCGCCCGGGTGCCGCGCTCCCGCCCGTGGACGCCCATGCCGACGAGGGCCACCGATCCCATCACCGCCGCCCGCAGCACACTCGGCTCGGTGCGGGCGAGCAGCACGAACCCGGCCACGCCGAGCACGCCCACCACGACGAGACCGCGGGACCGGACGCCGCACCACCGAGCCAGGATGAGCAGGAACCCGACGATGAGCGTCAGGTTGGTGCCGCTGACCGCGAGCAGGTGGGTGAGGCCGGCGGTCCGGAAGTCGGCCGCGACGTCGTCGGCGAGACCGCCGTCGTCACCGTCGACCAGGGCCGGCACCAGTGCCCTCGGGCCGGCCGGCTGGATCGCGACGGCGTCCCTGATGCCCGCCCGCACCCGGTCGACCGCTGCGAGCACCCTCCCGGGATGCGCGACCACCACCGGCGGGCCGCGCGCGATCAGCAGGGCTGCGAGGTCAGGTCCGTCGGACGGCTCGAGCCGCCCGGCGACGCGGAGCCTGCTGTCGAGGCGCACATGAGCCCACCGGATGTCCGCGACGACGACCACCGGGGCGCGCAGCCGCACCTGTCGACCGCGCCCGGAGACCTCGAGCAGGATCGCCCGGAAGTGGACGTAGGGCGCGCGTCCGCCCCGACCGCTCACCGGGTCGGAGCGCACGAGCAGGACTCCGCGCACCGCCGCTTCCTGGTGTGCGAGCTCGGCGACGGGGGTGGCGCCCACCGACTCGACGTGCAGCACCGCCGACGTCGCCACCGCCGCCGCGGACACCAGCCAGCCTGTCTGGGTCCGGACCGGGACTCCGCGCAACCGGAGGCCGGCCAGTGCCACCACGCCGGCCGCGACGAGGAGCGCGGTCAGGCCCACGGGCGCGCCGAGTGCGACGAGCGCCGCCACCCACGAGACCGCCGCGAGCGCGGGCATCCGGAGATCGGGGCGGTCGGCGCGCTCCGGGGGAAGATCGGTCACAGGGTGAGGTGAGGAGCCATGTCCGCCAGCGTCTTGTCACCGATCCCGTCGACCTCGAGGAGCTCGTCGATCGCCGTGAAGGACCCGTGTGCGGTGCGCCAGTCGAGGATCTTCTGCGCAGTGACCGGGCCGACCCCGGGAAGGCTGTCGAGCTCGTCCAGCGACGCCGTGTTGAGGTTGACCAGGGCGCCGTCGGACGAGGCACCGGGCCGCGACGACGCAGAGGCGGCCACTCCCGGCACGGGAGTGAGGCCGACCAGGATCTGCTCGCCGTCGGTGAGCACCCGAGCGAGGTTGAGCGAGCTCAGGTCGACACCCTGGCGGGCACCACCCGCCTGGCGGATCGCGTCCACGACGCGAGAGCCGGCAGGCAGCGTCGCGACACCCGGTCGACGTACCTTGCCGGCGACGTCGACGACGACCGAGCCGCTCGCAGCTGTCGCGGCGGGGCGTGGGGCTCCGGCCGCGGTCGGGGACGTCGACGCAGCCTGTGCGCGCTCCGTGGGGGCTGAGGTGTGCGCCTGCGGCACGGGCGCGACGGTGGGGCGGGCCCGGATCGTCACGTACGCCGTGACCGCCAGCGCCACGGCCGCCACCACGGACAGGACCGCGACGTGGCCCACGCCGAGGGACACCCGTCCCTGCAGGGTTGCCGGAAGCCGGTCCTGCAACCAGGCCACGCCGCGGCCGGTCATCGGGACCGGGCGGCGGCGCGAGTGCCGGCCCGGGATCCTCACCGGGACCGGTGCGACGTGCTCCTCCGCGCTCCAGTCACCGTTGCCGAGGTGCTGACCGCCGTCGTCGCCGGGTCCGTCGAGGTCGCGGCGCAGCTCCTGCGTCGGCTCGAGCCCGGCACGGGCGAGCTCCTCGCCGAGCAGGGCGAGCCGTCGACGCGCCGCCTCGACGACCTCGTCGGCTGGCTGCTTGCGCATGGGGGCGACGCTAGGAGCCGCCGTGCGCACCCGCGAGCAGGCCCTGACGGCCTGTGGAGAAGGGCGCGCAGCCGGTGGCTGTGGACCTTCAGCGGCGAGCGACGGTCACGGCGACCATGCCCGGCCCGACGTGGGCACCGAGCACCGCCCCGATCTCGCCGACGTGGACGGGCCTACCCTCGAGGCCGTCCGCGAGCCGGTCACCGAGGCGCTCGGCGAGCGTGGCGGCCCGGTCGTCGTTCGCAAGGTGTGCCACCGCGACGTCCACCTTCGCGCTCCCGGCCGAGTCGACCGCGAGCTCCTCGAGCCGGCCGAGCGCCTTGCCCGCGGTACGGACGCGCTCGTAGGGCACGACCCGGCCGTCGTCGATCCGCAGGATCGGCTTGACCGCGAGGGCCGAACCGACGAGGGCAGCCGCCGCTCCGACGCGACCGCCACGACGCAGGTACTCCAGGGTGTCGACGTAGAACAGCGACGTCGTCACGCTGACCCGTCGGCGGGCTGCCGCAGCGATGGCTCCCGCATCGGCGCCCTCGTCGCGGGCGTCCGCTGCGCTGAGCACGGCGAAGCCGGTGCCCATCCCGACCTGCCTGCTGTCCACCGCGAGCACCGGCACGGGTGCCTTGCGCGCCGCCAGCTGGGCGGACTCGACCGTGCCGCTGAGCTCCCCGGAGAGGTGGATGGAGACGATCTCCGTCGCTCCCTCGGCCGCGAGACGCTCGTACACCTCGAGCATCTCGTGCGGGTTCGGCCGCGACGTGCTGACCGGGGTCCAGGCGCGCAACGCATCGGCGAGCATCTCGGGCGTGGCTCCCCCCTGGACGCCCTCGTCGTACGACGTCGCGCCGATCACGACCTGCAGCGGCACCACGGTGATGTCACGCGCGGCGACGAGCTCCGCCGGCAGCGAGGCCGTGGAGTCGGTGACGAGAGCGACCGGCATGCGCGGAGCCTAGACGACCAGGTCCTGGAGGCCGCTCAGAGGACGATGTTGACCAGCTTCGGGGCGCGCACGATCACCTTGCGCACCGTCGCGCCGTCCAGCGCCCGCTGCACGGCGGGATCGGCCAGCGCGGCCGCCTCCAGGTCGGACGCCGAGATGTCCGGCGGGACCTCCAGCCGACCACGGACCTTGCCCTGCACCTGCACGACCGCGGTCACCGACTCCTCGACCAGCAGTGCCTCGTCGACGGCCGGCCAGGACGTGCACGCAACCGTGGGCTCGTGGCCCAGGCGCTCCCACATCTCCTCCGCGGTGTACGGCGCGACGAGCGACAGCAGGATCGCCACCGCCTCCGCTGCCTCGCGCACGGCCGGGTCCGCCGGCCCGCACCCGCCGTCGATCGCCTTGCGGGTCGCGTTCACCAGCTCCATGACCCGCGCCACCATCACGTTGAAGCGCTTGGACTCGACCAGCTCGGCGGAGTCGTGGACGGTGCGATGGGTCACCTGGCGCAGGGCGCGGTCACCCGTGTCGCCCGGAGTGCCGGGCTCCGAGGTGACGTCGCCGCTCAGCCGCCAGGCGCGCTGCAGGAAGCGCAGCGACCCGGCCGGCGAGACGTCGGCCCAGTCGATGTCGTCCTCCGGCGGGCCGGCGAACACGAGGGTCAGGCGCACGGCGTCGACGCCGAACGCCTGGAGCTGCTCACCGAGGTTGACGCCGTTGCCCTTCGACTTCGACATCTTGGCGCCCTGGTTGATCACGGTGCCCTGGTTCAGCTGGGCGGCGAACGGCTCACGGAAGCCGACCAGGCCCATGTCGGCCAGCACCTTGGTGAAGAAGCGCGCGTACAGCAGGTGCAGCACGGCGTGCTCGACGCCGCCGACATAGATGTCGGCAGGCATCCAGGCCCTGACCAGCTCGGGGTCGAACGGGCCGTCCTGGTAGCTCGGGGAGCAGTAGCGCAGGAAGTACCACGAGCTGTCCACGAACGTGTCCATCGTGTCGCTGTCACGTCTGGCCGGGCCGCCGCACTGCGGGCAGGTGACGTTGACCCAGTCCTCCGCCGCGGCCAGCGGCGAGACGCCCTTGGGCTTCAGGTCGGCGCCGCGCAGCTCCGGCAGCTCGAGCGGCAGCTGGTCGTAGGGAACGGCGACCTCGCCGTCGTGCTCGCAGTGGATGATCGGGATCGGGACGCCCCAGTAGCGCTGCCGGCTCAGCAGCCAGTCGCGCAGCCGGAAGTTCACCGCGCCGCTGCCGGTGCCGTCCGCCTCCAGCTGCGTGACGATCGTCCGGATGCCGGCGGCCTTGTCGGTCAGGCCGTCCAGGGGGCCGGAGCTCACGTAGACGCCGTCGCCGGTGGTCGCGACACCCGTCACCTCGGGATTTGACTCGACGCCGTCCTCGGCGGGGACGGCCACGACTCGTCGTACGGGCAGGCCCATGGCCTTCGCGAAGTCCAGGTCGCGCTGGTCGTGGGCGGGCACCGCCATGATCGCGCCGGTGCCGTAGTCGGCGAGCACGTAGTCGCTGGCCCAGACCGGGACCTGCTCGCCGTTGACGGGGTTCGTCGCGGTGACGCCGAGGTCGACGCCGGTCTTGGGACGGTCGGTCGACAGCCGCTCGATGTCGGACTCCCGGCGGGTCTGCTCCAGGTATGCCTCGTACGCCGGCCGCTGCGCCTCGGTGACCAGCTCCGCGGCCAGCGGGGCGTCGGCGGCGACGACCATGAAGGTGGCGCCGTACAGCGTGTCGGGGCGAGTCGTGTAGACCTCGATGTCGCAATCACCCACCTTGAAGGTCACGTGGGCGCCCTCGGACCGGCCGATCCAGCTCCTCTGGGCGTTGACCACCCGGTCGGGCCACGTCGGCGCCAGCACGTCGAGGTCGTCGAGCAGCTCCTGGGCGTAGTCGGTGATCTTGAAGTACCACTGGTTCAGCTCGCGCTTGGTGACCTCCGCACCGCAGCGCTCGCAGTGCCCGTCGACGACCTGCTCGTTGGCCAGCACGGTCTGGTCGTTGGGGCACCAGTTCACCGGGCTGTTCTTGCGGTAGGCCAGGCCGCGCTCACGGAACTTCAGGAACAGCCACTGCGTCCAGCGGTAGTACTCCGGATCGGAGGTGTGCAGCCGCCGCGACCAGTCGAAGGAGATGCCGAACTTCTTGAACGACTCGGCCTGGGTCTCGATGTTGGCGTAGGTGTACGTCGCCGGGTGCTCGTCGTTGCGGATGGCGGCGTTCTCTGCCGGCAGCCCGAAGGAGTCCCAGCCCATCGGGTTCATCACCTCGTAGCCGCGCAGCCTCCAGTACCGCGCGATCACGTCGTGCAGCGCGGTCACCTCGGCGTGGCCCATGTGCAGGTCGCCGCTCGGGTAGGGGAACATCGTCAACGCGTAGCGCTTCTCGCGCGTCCCCGAGAGCACCGCCTGGTCGTCGGCCCGGAAGGGGTCGAGCTCCTCCCAGACGCGCTGCCACTTCTCCTCGACGGCATGCACGTCGTAGCCGACCTGCTCGTCTCGCTCACTCATCTGCCAGCTCCTGGAGTCGTGGTGGGTCCTGCTGCGTCCTGACACAAAAAAACCCCTCTTGCAGGAGGGGCAGCCGCATCGGCGTGATGTCTCGATGCGGCTAGGTAAGGAGCAGGGTGGACCTCATGGGGGTCATGGTACTCGGGTGCCGGGTCGCGCGCTCGCCGAGGCGCCACCAGTAGGCTCGGCGGTCTTGTTGTCGAAGGAAGGGGCCGGGGATGAGCTGGCTGGTCACCGGCGGTGCGGGCTACATCGGCGCCCACGTCGTGCGCGCCTTCGAGGACGTGGGTCTCGAGGCCGTGGTCATCGACGACCTCTCCAGCGGGCACCGGGAGTTCGTCCGCCCGGGCACGCCCCTCGTGGAGGGCACCATCCTCGACACCGACCTGGTGACACGCACCTGCAAGGAGCACGCGGTCGAGGGCGTCGTGCACCTCGCCGGCTTCAAGTACGCCGGCGTGTCCGTCGCGAGGCCCCTGCACACCTACACGCAGAACGTCACCGGCACGGTCAGCCTGCTCGAGGCGATGGCCCAGGCCGGCGTGGAGCACCTGGTGTTCTCCTCGAGTGCGGCGACCTTCGGCACCCCGCACGTCGACCTGGTCACCGAGGACACCCCGACAGCTCCGGAGTCGCCGTACGGCGAGAGCAAGCTGATCGCAGAGTGGCTGCTGCGGGACCAGGCGGTCGCCACCGGCCTGCGGCAGACGTCGCTGAGGTACTTCAACGTGGTCGGCTCCGGCAGTGACGACCTGCGCGACACCAGCCCGCACAACTTGTTCCCCGTGGTGTTCGAGGCTCTGCTCGCCGGCCGTACGCCGCGGATCAACGGCGACGACTACGACACCCCCGACGGGACGTGCGTCCGCGACTACGTCCACGTCACCGATCTCGCAGCCGCCCACGTGGTCGCGGCCCGCCGGCTGGCCGCCGGCGACACACTGGCACCGGTGTACAACCTGGGCAGCGGCTCCGGGGTGTCCGTGCGGCAGATCATGGACGCGGTCCGCGACGCCACCGGGATCGACTTCACCCCTGAGGTCGGCCCGCGTCGCCCGGGCGACCCGGCCCGGATCGTGGCCAGCGGAGAGCTGGCGGCACGCGACCTCGACTGGCAGATGCGCCACGACCTGCGCGACATGGTGAGCTCGGCCTGGAGCGCCCGCCAGGCAGCAGGGGCCTGAGGTGCTCGAGCTCCGGCCGAGCTGCGAGTGCTGCGACCGCGACCTGCCGCCCGCCTCCCCGGACGCGATGATCTGCACCTACGAGTGCACCTTCTGCGGGGAGTGCGTCGATCACTGCCTCGGGGGCGTCTGCCCCAACTGCGGCGGCAACTTCGTGCCCCGGCCCATCCGGCCGGCCGGTCTGCTCACGAAGGACCCGCCGAGCGTCGAGCGGGTGTTCCAGCCGGGTCTGCACCGGCCGTGAGCGGCGGGTGCGCTGGGGAGACCGCGGTCAGCGGAACAGCGGTGCCGGGCTGAGCCCCAGCGGCCTGCTCGCGCGGACCCGTGCCTTGCGGGCCGAGCGTGCGCGTCGCGCACGAGCGGGCTTCAGGGCCGCGGCCAGCCGCCTCTGCTCAGCGAGGGCGATCATCTCGACGCGCCGCTGACGGAACTGGTCGGGGGTGAGCTCGAAGTTGCACATGGTGACCTCCGCTGCCTTCCGGGCCGTCGCGCAGGCGGCCTCGTTGCTCCTCTCGGATGCTACGCCGGTGCGGTCGTTTCGTCGTCGGGCATGATTCGGCCATGACCTCTCCGCTGACCGACCTGTTCCGCCTCGACGGCAAGGTGGCGATCGTCACCGGCGCCTCCTCCGGCCTGGGGGTGGCATTCGCCCAGGGCCTGGCCGAGGCGGGAGCGGACGTGGCCCTCGGTGCCCGGCGCGCCGACAGACTCGCGGACACTGCGTCCCTCGTCGAACAGGCAGGTCGCAAGGCGCTCGCCGTCGCCACGGACGTCGCCGATCCGGACTCCTGCCAGGCGCTCGTCGACGCCGCGATGGCCGAGTTCGGCCGGGTCGACGTACTGGTCAACAACGCGGGGATCGGCACCGCGGTGCCGGCCACCCGCGAGGAGCCCCAGCAGTTCCGCAACGTCATCGACGTCAACCTGAACGGCTGCTACTGGATGGCCCAGGCGTGCGGCCGGGTGATGCAGCCCGGCAGCTCGATCATCAACATCTCCTCGGTGCTGGGCCTGACCACCGCCGGGCTCCCCCAGGCCGCGTACGCCGCCTCGAAGGCCGGTCTGATCGGCCTGACCCGTGACCTGGCCCAGCAGTGGACAGGACGCAAGGGCATCCGGGTCAACGCGGTCGCCCCCGGCTTCTTCGAGTCCGAGATGACCGAGCAGTACCCGCCGGGCTACCTCGACGCCCAGCAGCAGCGGATCCCGATGGCGCGCAAGGGCGACCCGCGTGAGCTGACTGCGACGGTGGTGTTCCTGGCCTCCGCCGCCGGCGGCTACATCACCGGCCAGACGCTGGCAGTCGACGGCGGGATGACGATCACCTGAGGGTCCCGGCTGGTTCCGACAGGCTCGACCATCGGTGCTCGAGCCTGTCGAAACCACTCAGGTCCAGGCCCAGATCGCCAGGCTGAGCAGGCAGAGTGCCGGGAAGGTGCCCTGGGCGAGTGCGCCGCGCAGCTGGTCGCGGCTCGACGAGATCAGCACCACGGCCGCGGCGAGCATCGAGCCGACCGCGAGGACCACGAGCGCGACGCCGGCGTCGCGGTTGCTGCCCATGACGGCGATGCCCACGGCGGTGCCGATGGCGAGGAAGAGGTTGTAGAAGCCCTGGTTGAAGGCCCACGGCTTCATCACCGCGGCGTCCTCGGCGCTGAGCTGGAAGGCCTTGCGACCGGCGGTGTCGAAGGCCAGTGCCTCGAGCCAGAAGATGTAGACGTGCACGAGGGCGGCGAGCCCGGCGAGGACGCAGGCAACGGTCAGCATGGCCGGAGCCTACGCGCGTCCGTACCCTCCTACCCATGACCACTCCGCGGATCGTGATCGTGGGCGCCGGCTTCGGCGGGCTCGGCGCCGCGATCGAACTGCGTCGCCACGGCTTCACCGACATCGTGGTGCTGGAGAAGGCCGACCGGATCGGCGGCGTCTGGCGTGACAACACCTACCCGAACGCGGCCTGCGACGTGCCGTCGAACCTCTACTCGTGGTCGTTCGCGCGCAACCCCGGCTGGGGGCACCGCTACTCGCGCCAGGACGAGATCCTGCGCTACATGGACGGTGTCGTCGCCGACCTCGGCGTGCGTGACCTCGTCCGCACCGGGGTCGAGGTCACCGGTGCGGCGTACGACGACGCGACCGCGACCTGGCGGGTCGAGACGGCCACCGGCGAGACGCTGACCGCCGACTTCCTGGTCACCGCGGTCGGCCAGCTCTCGCGGCCGTCCGTCCCCGACCTCCCGGGCCGCGAGACGTTCACCGGACCGGCGTTCCACTCCGCCCAGTGGGACCACGAGGTCGAGCTCACCGGCAAGCGCGTCGCCGTCATCGGCACGGGTGCGAGTGCGATCCAGTTCGTGCCGGGGATCCAGCCGGTGGTCGGCCACCTCACGGTGTTCCAGCGTTCGGCCCCGTACGTCGTGCCGAAGCCGGACATCGAGTACAGCCGCGTCCGCCGCGGGCTCTACGCACGGTTGCCGTGGACGCAGGCGTTCGGCCGCAACCTCACCTGGGTGATGTCGGAGCAGCTGAACAGGTCGCTCACCGGGACGGCTCCGATGAAGAAGCTGCTGGGGGCCGGCTGGCACGTCCTGCTCCGCACGCAGGTGCGGGATCGGAAGCTTCGGGCCAAGCTCAAGCCGGACTACCCGATCGGCTGCAAGCGGCTGCTGTTCTCGAACGACTGGTATCCCGCGCTGGTGAAGCCCAACGTCGAGGTGGTCACCCACGGCATCGTCGAGGTGCTGCCACACGGTGTGCGCAGCGACGACGGGACGGTGCACGAGGTGGACGTGATCATCTACGGGACCGGGTTCGCTGCAACGGAGTTCCTGGCGCCGATGAAGCTCCAGGGAGCAGCGGGCCTCTCGCTCGACGAGGCGTGGTCCGCCGGCGCTCGCGCCTACCTCGGCATCTGCGTGCCGGGCTTCCCGAACCTCGGCCTCGTCTACGGCCCGAACACCAACCTCGGCGGCAGCTCGATCATCAACATGATGGAGTCGCAAGCCGGGTTCATCCGCCAGCTCGCCGAGCGGGTCCGTGACGGTGGCAGCATCGCCGTCCGCCCGGAGGCCGAGGAGCGCTTCGACGCCGAGGTGCAGCGTCGCCTCTCCGAGAGCGTCTGGGGCGGCTGCGCGAGCTGGTACCGCGACGCGAGCGGACGGATCACCACGAACTGGCCGGGCACCGTCACCGAGTACAAGCAGCGCACCGAGCAGGTCGACGTCGCCGACTTCGACCTCAGGCCGCGCGAGCTCAGCCTGCGCTGAGGACGCGCTCGTTGGCCAGGACGCGCGTGCGTGCGACCAGGAACAGCGGGAACGCCACGCTGACGGCGACCAGGAACACCAGCGCCACGTAGATCCCCCACCACGGGATCCGCAACCGGCGGCCCTCGACCGACATGAGGACCACAGCCGCAACCGCGACGACGCCGAGGTCGATGCCGAGGAAGCCCGACACCGGGTTGGCGGTGATCCCGTCCCACAGGCCGCCCAGGTCGTTGTCCGCGGACCGCAGGAAGACCACCAGCGTCCACTGGGTGCCCACGAGGGCGACAGCGGCGAGCGCGGCGTACACCACGCACAGGATCCTGTCCGCACGGGTCATCGCGGTCTCCTCAAGCGTGGCGTCGGGTCGAGACGCAGCGTAGTGGTGCGGGTGCTCACGCAGGTGTCGGCAGCTGCACCAGGAAGCGGCAGCCCGGCACGTGGTTCATCACCATCACGGTACCGTCGTGCGCCTCGACGATGCCCTTCACGATCGCCAGACCGAGCCCGGCACCACTGCCGAAGACTCCGGCGACGTCGGGGGTCCTGGCCGCCGCTGCCCTGCCAGGCGACGTCGAACGCGCGCTGCATGTCCTCCTCGGAGAGCCCGCCGCAACCGTCGGTGACCGACAGCTCCACCCCGTCGGGTCCCGACCGGCCGAGCACCTCCACGACACCGTCTGCGGGGGTGTGCCGGATCGCGTTCATCAGCAGGTTGCCGACCACGCGGGAGAGCTCGGCCGGATCGGCGACGACCTCGAGGCCGTCGTCCACACCACCGCCGAGACGTACGCCGCGGGCCCGGGCCACCGGGTCGGCGCTGGCGATCGCCTCGCTGACGAGGTCGCCGAGCACCACCGGCTCGAGCGACAGCCTGAGGTTGCCCGCGTGGATCCGGGAGAGCTCGAAGAGGTCGTCGACCATCCGCACCATCCGGTCGACCTCGGCGCGGATCTGCCGGTGGTAGCGGGAGGGGTCCTCGGCGATCCCGTCCTCGAGCGCCTCGGTCATGGCACGCAGACCGGCGAGCGGCGTCCGGAGATCGTGGGACACCCAGGCGACCAGCTCTCGCCGGGAGTCCTCGAGCCGGGACTCCCGATCGCGCGACTCCTGCAGCTTGTGACTGGTGCGGGCGAGCTCCTCGGCGAGCCGCTGGAACTCGACCGGTCCACGGCCGGTCGACACGAACTCACCGCTGTCACCGAAGCGGCGGGTGTCGTCCTCGAGCGCCTGCGACCAGCGGGACATCGCCGTGCCGACCGCGGCCCCCGCGGCCATGGCGACGAGCCCCGCGACCAGCGAGACCAGCAGCACGACGTCGAAGTCGTGGCCGGAGAGGAACATCGCGTTGGCGGTGCCGAGCGTGCCGGCGACCACCGCGAGCACCGCGACGACCGCGACGGCGCCGGTGAGCCAGCGCACCGAGCGCCGCCGGAAGATCCACACGACGGCGAGCCCGAGCACCCCTGCACCACCGGCCCACCCGGCGGCGATGAGGACGATGTCGACCTGGTCCCTACTCATGTGCGTCCTCGCTCCGCTGCGGGCGCCCACGAGGTACGAAGGGGCTGCGTTTGATGGTTCGCTCGCTTCGCTCGCTCACGCAACCCCCTCCCAGCGGTAGCCCACTCCCCAGACCGTGACCAGCCGGGAGGGTCGCTTCGGGTCTCTCTCGACCTTCTCGCGCAGGCGGCGTACGTGCACGGTCACGGTCGACTGGTCGCCGAAGGACCAGCCCCAGACCTGCTGCAGCAGCTCGTCGCGCGAGTACGCCGTGCCGGGGTTCGATACCAGGAATCGGAGCAGGTCGAACTCACGGGAGGTCAGCGCGAGCACCTCGCCGGCCAGGGTCACCTCGTGACGCCCGGAGTCGACGACCAGGTCGCCGTCGGCGACGCAACCGGTGTCGGGCTTCGCCTGCTCGCCGACGCGCCGGAGCAGCGCGTCCACGCGCAGCACCAGCTCCCGCGGGCTGAACGGCTTGGTCACGTAGTCGTCGGCCCCCGACTCGAGCCCCACGACCCGGTCGACCTCGGCACCCAGCGCGGTCAGCATGATGATCGGCACGTCGCCGGTCGCGCGCAGCCGGCGGCACACCTCCAGCCCGTCGATGCCGGGCATCATCAGGTCGAGCACGACCAGGTCGGCCGGGTCGGACCGCATCGCCCGCAGCGCCTCGGCACCGTCGGCCGCCTCGACCACGGAGTGGCCACCCGCGCGGAGGTAGGAGACCACGACCTCCCGCACGGTCACGTCGTCATCGACGACCAGAACCCGCGCCACGCTCACCACCCCCTCCGGCCCTTCCGGATCGGGCGACGGCCAGCGCCGCGCCCACGAGGACCACCGTCAGTGTGGCAACAACCAGCCAGCCGAGGAGGTAGTTCCGGTCCAGCAACGTCGGATTGTCGGCACGCGCGCCGAAGCGGCCGAGCACCGGGATCGCGACGAGCGTGACGGTGCCGAGCACCACCGCGCCGGTGACCACTGGTCCGGGCACCCGGTGCCGGGACCGGGTGGCCGCGAACCAGACGCCGAGGGTCACCGGAGCGAGCCAGTGCGTCGTGCGCGAGCACGCCGACCACGAGCCACGTGAGGGTGGCGCGCAGGTTGTCGAGGCCCAGGTCGAGCAACAGGGTCAGCCCGTAAGCCGCCGCGGCGATGCCGCACGCGCCGAGGACCACCCGCAGCGCCCTCACGTGAGCACCTCGAGCCGGCCGACCCACTTGGTCTGCAGCACACCGGGGCGGTCGGGGGCGATCAGCCGGCACGGATAGCCGTGGTCGATCGCCAGCGGCTGGCCCCCGAGGCCGAGCGCGAGCAGCGTCAGCGGGTCGTCGGCGAAGTGGCCCGGCAGGGTGGTCGACCGGAACGGACCGTGCTGCTGCAACGACACCACGCGGACGTCGCGCCCGCGCGGGGCTCCGGCGTGCTGCAGCACGTCACGCAGCCGTACGCCGGTCCAGTGCCCGCTGGCGCTCCAGCCCTCGACGCACGCGATCGGCAGCTCGACGGTGTGCTGCTCGAGCCCCTCGAGGTCTGCCCGGCTGAGCGACGTCTCGCGGCCGTCGTACGCGATCACCAGCCGGTAGTCCGGGCTCAGCGCCGTCGCGACCACGTCGGCCGCCCTCGCGGACTTGTTGATCGGGATTCCCTCGGGCCCGCCGCCGGACCGCACGCCGAGCACGGAGACCCTTCGGAGCGCGGGCACGGTGTTGCCCGCGGTCGCCAGGACCGCGACTCCGGACGCGAGGAAGGCGCTGCGGACCAGGGCTCGTCTGCTCAACGGGCCCGGCCGGGTCGCACCCGGCCGGTCGCGGCCGGCGTCGTCGATGTCGGCAGCCAGCGCCGCACGGATGATCGGCAGCTTGACCGCGACATGGACGAGAAGGGCGCCGATCGCGGCCCAGGCGATGGCGTAGTGGGTCGCCCGGAAGTGGAAGCCCCACGGGTACCACTGGGCGGCGTTGAGCAGCCCGGTCGACAGCTGGAAGATCGCCGCCGCGACCAGGACCGCGATGGACGCGCGTTCGAGCCCGTCGAGGGCGAGCTTACGGACGTCCCGCGGCGGCCGGGCGAACAGCTTCGGGTAGACCGACCAGAGCTTGACCAGCAGCAGCGGGATCGCGGCCGTGCCGGAGAGCACGTGCACGCCCTGCGTGACCCGGTAGCCCCAGGTGGGCCGCGCCGGGAACGGGATCACCGGGTGCACGACGTACGCCTCGTGGCTGATCAGCCCCGTGACGAACGCCAGGCCGAAGCAGATCCCGAGCCACAGGCCCACCCGGGACGCGACCGCGGCGCTGCGCAGGGAGGAGGAGAAGTCCTCCTCGTCGGGGATCCGGACGGCGGTCATCGGCTCTTCTCCAGCACCGCGAAGCGGCGGTCGTCGTGGGCGTGCAGAGCCGTCACCGTGAGGCCGGCCGCGATCGCGAGGGTCCCGACGGCGTCGGTGCCGACCACCGACCACGGGAAGGGCCGGGATCGCATCGCCGCGGTCTGCAGCCTGATCGGGCGGGTCACGACGCCGGTCCCGGGCGCCGCCAGGTCGGCCACGACACGGCCGCCCGGTCCCAGCAAGGTGCGCACCCGGACCAGCAGTGCTCGCGGGTCGCCGCCGATCCCGATGTTCCCGTCGGCGAGCAGCACCGTGGACCACCGACCTTCACCGGGGACCGTGTCGAAGACGTCACGCAGGAGGGCGGGCGCACGTCGGCGCCGGGTCATCCGGACCGCCTCGGGCACGACGTCGATGCCGAGGACGGCGTGGCCGCGCTCGGCGAGCGCACGGGTCATCCGTCCCGGCCCGCACCCGACGTCGAGGGTCTCGCCACGACACTCGGCGAGGAGCGCGAGGTCTCCCCCGTCGACCTCGCGCGTCCAGTCGGCGACGGGGAGCGGGCGGGGTTCCTTCCCGAGTCCGAGGACCTCGCAGGTGGCCCCGCGCAGCGCGGCGGCGAACACTGTTGCGTAGGAGCGGTGCAGCGGGACGACGTGCATCACGCCACCGCCCCGGCGTGACGCGCCCACGTCCTCGCGAACCGGGTCTCGGGCGCCTCTGCGGCGACCAGCTCGACGTCCGCGAGCGTGTCGACGTCGTGGAGTGTCGACTGCAGGGCGAGGGCGACACCGGCGGCGGCGAAGGCCGCACGCGTTGCCCGGCACGTGTCCCCGGTCGACATCGGTACGCCGACCAGGACACCGGCAGACTGCGCGTCGTCGAGGCCGAGCAGCCACCAGCCGCCATCGGCCGCCGGGCCGAGCGCCCCGCAACCCGGCACGATCTGCGCTGCCGCGAGCGCCAGGAGATCGGCAGTGACCTGGGGAGTGTCCATCCCGATCTGGACCACCGGCCCTTGACCCGACTGCGCCACGGTCCTGTGCGCATGCACCAGCCGGTCGGCGAACGTGGCGCCACGCTGGGCGAAGACGTCCCACGACGAGAGGGCCTGGCGGATCTCCTCACCGCGGCGTGCGCGAGCGAGGTCACCGGTGAGGGCGATGTGGCACCGGTCGCCGAATGCCGTGACGCACGCCGCGATCGTGTCGAGCAGCGCGGCGGCGGCGAGGTCGGCGGCCGCCTCCGGACCGATGGAGGCGGCGAGCCGGGTCTTGGCGAGGCCGGGCACCGGTGCCTTGGCCACCACCAGCACGCGCGCGGTCATGCGAGCACCCTCCAGAAGTCGCGGGCAGCCCGCGCGGTGCCCCGGACCGAGCCGGAGACCTTCGACCGGGTCCCGGAAGCGCGCTCCCGGTAGTCGACGTCGCGCTCCGTGATCCGCCATTGAGCCCGCAGGGCCTGCTGCAGCAGCTCGACCGGGTATCCGAAGCGACGGTCCCGGAGGTCGAGGTGGAGCAGGTCGTCGCGGCGGCACACCCGGATCGGGGCGATGTCGTGGACCGGCAGGTCGCCCGACGTCTCCCGCCTCAGCCGGCGGCGCAGCCAGCCCAGCACCAGCCGGTTGCCCAGGCGCGCGTGCCAGGGCCAGACACCGCGTCCGACCGGTCGCCGGCGACCCACCGCCATCGTCGCGCGGCCCGAGGCCACCTCGTCCAGCAGCGGCAGCAGGTCGACCGGGTCGAGCGAGCCGTCGCCGTCCATCACCGCGACGTAGTCGGTGTCCGCGGCGAGCACGCCGGCATGGACGGCCGCTCCGTAGCCGGGCGTGGGCTCGTGCACCACCCGGGCACCGTGGGCCAGGGCGACCTCGGCGGTGCCGTCGGAGGACCCGTTGTCGACGACGATCACCTCGAAGACCGGGGGCACACGTGGCAACAGGTCGACCAGCGCGGCGGCCTCGTCGCGGCACGGCAGGATGAGGGCGCAGGTCATGGCTCCCACGCTAGGAACCCCGGACTCCGCCCGGGCCCGTGAAGCCTTACGGATGCATGACGTCGCGCTTCGTGGCCGGGTCCGGGCGTCCGCGGACTCCTAGGGTGGGCCCATGCCCGCCCCGCAGGAACGAGCCGACCGGGCGGCGTGGGCGGGCCTCGTGACCGCAGTGCTCCTGGTCGCCGCGGCGATGGCCGTGCCCGCGGTGAGCGGGTGGGACGTGCACGTGCGGCACTTCCCGCCGTTGCACGCCGACTGGCGTCCCCGGGTGGGACCCGGCTCGCTACCGGCGATCCTCCTCGCGATCCTCGCCGGCTGGCAGGCGGTCACGCTGTCCGAGCGCCTGCCGTGGCGCCGACTCCTCGTGGCGACGTACGTCGTCGGGCTGGCCTGGATGCTGTCCCTCGCCTTCGTCGACGGTCCCGACGGCGTGGGCCGGATCCTGGGGACCAGCTACGAGTACCTGCGGACGGCGCGGGCGACCACGGACCTGCCGCACACGTTGAGCGTCTACGTCAGCCTGATCCCGTACGACCCGGGCGGTGGACACTGGCCTCCGCACGTCGCCGGTCATCCCCCCGGCGCCCTCCTGTTCTTCGTGGTGCTGGTCCGGCTGGGGCTGGGCTCTGGGTTCGCGGCCGGGATGGTCGTCACCGTGCTCGCGGCCAGCACCGCGGTGGCGGTGCTGCTCACCCTGAAGGTCCTCGGGGCCGAGGCGCTGGCACGGCGGGCGGCGCCGTTCGTCGTCCTCGGACCCGCGGCCATCTGGCAGTGCGTGTCCGCCGACGCGATGTTCGCCGCGGTGGCCGCCTGGGGCATGGTGGCGCTGGCCCTCGCGGCGACCCGGCGAAGTCTGCCGTGGTCGCTGCTGGCCGGACTCCTGCTCGGCTGCTGCGTGATGCTGTCCTACGGGCTGCCGGTCCTCGGCCTGCTGGCGGTTGCCGTGCTCGTGGTGGCCCGCTCCTGGCGGCCGCTCCTGCCAGCAGCAGCCGGAGCGCTCGCCGTGGTGATCGCCTTCGCCGCCTACGGCTTCCGCTGGTGGGAGGCCCTGCCGGTGCTCCACGACCGCTACTGGATCGGGGTCGCGCGCAACCGGCCCGCGGCGTACTGGGCCTGGGGAGACCTCGCCGCGCTGGCGATCAGCGCCGGGCCGCTCGTCGGCGCCGGACTGGCCCAGACGCTCGTGCGCTCACGCGACACGATCACCGATGCCGGCACGCGCGTCGTGGTGTGGCTCTCGGGTGCTGCCGTCGCGATGGTGCTCACCGCGGACGCCTCGCAGATGAGCAAGGCCGAGGTGGAGCGGATCTGGCTGCCGTTCGTGCCGTGGCTGCTGGTCAGCTGCGCCCTGCTGCCGGAGAGGTGGCGGCGTCGCGGTCTCGTGCTGCAGCTGGTGGCCGCACTGGCGGTCGAGCACCTGCTCGCCACCGGCTGGTGATCAGTCGCGCAGCGGCGCGGTGGCGAACGCAGGCAGGCCGTCCTCGGGGCCGATCGACGCGACGAAGCCGAGCTCGTCGGCGATCCTCCGCGGTGAGGCGACCACGTGGCGCACGTCGCCGGCACGGAAGGCGCCGGTCACCTCGGGCTCACGCGGGCGGGCCGCTCCCCGAGCCACCAGGGCGGCGACCTCGCCGATCGCGATCGGCTGCCCGGAGCAGACGTTGTACGCCGTGAAGCCAGGCCGTCCGCCCACCGCCCGAAGCGCCAGCACGTTGGCGCGGGCGATGTCGTCGACGTGCACGAAGTCGCGCATCTGCCGGCCGTCCTCGTAGACCTGCGGAGCGCTGCCCTTCTCCAGCGACGAGCGGAACATCGCGGCCACTCCGGAGTAGGGCGTGTCCCGCGGCATCCCCGGCCCGTAGACGTTGTGGTAGCGCAGGGCGATCGCACTGCCGCCCGCCTGGCGGACCCAGGCGGACGCGTAGTGCTCCTGGGCCACCTTGCTGGCTGCATAGCTGCTGCGCGGGTCGACGGCGGTCGCCTCGTCGACCAGCACCCAGTCCAGCGCGTTGCCGCACGAGGGACAGAGGTTGTCGAAGACTCCGGCTCGGAGGTCCTCGATGCTGCGGGCCCCGGGAGCCTGCGGGCCGTGCTCCGCGCAGGAGTACCGGCCCTCTCCGTAGACCACCATCGAGGAGGCCAGCACCAGGGTGTGCACTCCGACGACGTGCATGGCGGAGAGCAGGGCGGCGGTGCCGAGGTCGTTGTGCGCGGCGTACAGCGGAAGGTCGGAGACCCGGACGCCGGCGCCGACGAGCGCAGCCTGGTGGCAGACCGCGTCGACGTCGTCGAGAAGCCGCGTCCACGACTCGGCATCGCGTACGTCGAGCTGGTGCGTGCCCGGTGGTGGCTCGCGGGTGCCGTGGGCCTGCGGCACCATCAGGTCGACGCGGACGACGTCGTCGCCCTCGTCCTCGAGCCGGCGGCAGATCGCCGAGCCGATGAAGCCGGCCGACCCGGTCACCAGCACCCTCACGGGATCGCGTAGGTGAGCTCGATGCCGTCGGCCCAGCCGGAGCAGCTGCAACCCTCCGGGTCGGGCAGGTCCGCGATGGCCAGTCCGAGGAGGTCCTTGAGCCGGTCGACGTTGCGCGCGAACGCCGCGAACACCTCCTCCTGGCCGACCCCCTCTCCCGCGTCGACACCTGCATCCATGTCGGTGACCAGCGCGACGGCGGAGTAGCACATCTGCAGCTCCCTGGCGAGGACCGCCTCCGGGTGCCCGGTCATGTTGATCAGGGACCAGCCCTGTGCGGCGTACTGCTGGGACTCGGCGCGGGTGGAGAAGCGCGGGCCCTCCACCACGACCATGGAGCCGCCGCTCTTCACCCCCGGCTGGGCACCGAGCACCTTGCCCAGGCGCGGGCAGTACGGGTCGGCGAACGGGACGTGCACTGCCCCGGTCTCGACGTAGGTCTGCGGGCGGCCACTTGTCCGGTCGACGAGCTGGTCGGGCACCACCACGTCACCAGGCGCGACGTCCGGTCGCAGGCCGCCGACCGCGCACGGGGCGAGGACCTGGCGGACTCCGAGCGACCGCAGTGCCCAGAGGTTCGCGCGGTAGTTGATCAGGTGCGGTGGAAACCGGTGTCCGGCGCCGTGGCGCGGGAGGAACGCGACCCTTCGACCGGCCACCTCCCCCACGCTGACGACGGCCGAGGGCTCGCCGTACGGCGTCTCCACGGTCCTCGACACCGGATCGTCGAGGAACTCGTAGAGGCCGCTGCCGCCGATCACCGCTATGTCCGCTGTGCTCACGCCCCCACTCTGTCAGGGCCGGCACGGGCACCACATCTCATCGCCGGCCTCCGTCAGCGAACCGTAAGGCGCCGCGGCCGGACCAGGACGAGGCCGGCCGACAGCAGGAGGAGACCGAGGACGCCGAGACCGAGCAGGTCACCGCTCATGCCGGTGTTCGGCAGCAGGGTGTCGCCCGGTCCGGCCGAGCCCTGCGGTCCACCGGGTGCGCCTCCACCCGAGGCCGGCGGGCTGACCACGCCACCACCCGTCGGCGTACCCGGCGTGCCCGGCGTGGTGCCGCCGGTCGTCGAGCCACCGGTCGAGGTGACGGTGTTGCCGTCGCCCACCACGGTCACCTGGTTGCCGGAGACGTCCACGGGGACCTGCACGACGACGGGCGTCTGGTTGCCCGACCCGATGC
Source organism: Marmoricola sp. URHA0025 HA25 (assembly GCF_054059435.1). NCBI lineage: Bacteria > Bacillati > Actinomycetota > Actinomycetes > Propionibacteriales > Nocardioidaceae > Marmoricola > Marmoricola sp. URHA0025 HA25. Next base: position 1,485,572 of record NZ_JBSSCD010000001.1, on the reverse strand, counting down.
CGCCGGCACCCGTGGTCGTCTGGCCCGGCCCGCTCGCGCCGCCCCCGGTCGTCGACCCGCCGGTGGACGTGACCGTGTTGCCGTTCCCGATCACCGTGGCCTGGTTGCCCGTCGCGGCAACCGGAGCCAGCACGCTGACACCGGTCTGGTTGCCCGACCCGATCCCGTCCTGGCCGGACGTCGTCGCACCCGGCCCGGTCGCGCCGCCCCCGGTAGAGCCCCCGGTCGTCGAGCCGCCGGTGGACGTGACCGTGTTGCCGTTCCCGATCACCGTGGCCTGGTTGCCCGTCGCGGCGATCGGAGCCAGCACGCTGACACCGGTCTGGTTGCCCGACCCGATCCCGTCCTGGCCGGACGTCGTCGCACCACCGGTTGTCGCGCCACCCGTCGCCGAGCCACCCGAGGGTCCGGGCGTGGTCGAGCCGCCTCCGGAGACCAGGGCGTTGTGGTCGCCGATCACCGTGATCTGGTTGCCGGAGAGGTTGATCGGCAGGTTCAGCCCGATGCCGGTCTGGTTGCCGGCGATCAGGCCACCCTGCCCGGTCGTCGTCGGCGCTGCACCGGCAGCACCGGCACCCGTGCCGGTCGAGGACGCGGCAGCCGAGTGCACCACGTTGTCCGCGCCGAGCACGGTGACCTGGTTCCCGGAAGCGTTGACCGGCAGCTGGATCCCGACGGCCGTCTGGTTGCCCGACGCGATCCCGTCCTGCCCGGAGGTCTTCGGAGAGCCCGCAGCCGCTCCGCTGCCCGGCGAGGCGCCGGTCGAGGAGCCACCGACCGAGCCCGCGTGGTTGTCATGACCGATCACGGTGACCTGGTTGCCGGAGACGTTGACCGGCGCGTTCACGCCGACCGCGGTCTGGTTCCCGGAGCCGATGCCCCCCTGACCGGTGGTGGTCGCAGCACCAGGGCCTGGCGGTGCCGCGGTCGTCGCTGCGCTCCCGGTGGCGCTGCTCTGGTTGTCGTTCCCGAGAACGGTGACCTGGTTGCCGGACAGGTTGATCGGCGCATTGGCGTCGACGCCCGTCTGGTTGCCGGACACGATCCCGTTCTGGCCGGATGTCACCGGCCCGTTGTTCCCGTCGGCTGATGCAGCCTCGGCAAGTCCCATGCCGAGGAGCACGATGCCGCCGGTGATTCCGACCGCGCACAGCGCGCGGCGTACCCATGCATGCATGTGGTTCTCCTGAAGTGTCGAGTTCGAAGGCCTGCGGCGGTTGCCGCAGGGACGCACGCTCGCCTCTGGCGAGCGGGTCCGAAGTCAGTCAGGTGAGCAGCCGGGCAGGTACGTCGGCCCGGACGGGAGCGGGTCACCTCGGCGCACGCGACGCCTCCGGACCAGCGCAGGAGCGAGGATCGCGACGCCGACGAGCACCGTTGCCGTGCCACCACCGCTGGAGCTGCTGCCGATCGGCACGGCCGGACCGTCCGGCGCGCGAGGGACGCTGGGGTGCCCGGCGCCGGCAACGGGATCCGGCCGAGCGGCGGTGAGGTGCACGGTTGCGGGGACCGCGGTCTGGGAGTCCGCGAGCGCGACGCGGGCGTGTCGCGCGGGTGCCGGGTCGCCGTGCGACCTGGCCGCCTCGTGCGCCGCGGGGACGGACTGCGCTGCGGCGGCGGGCGTGGCCTGGAGACCGGCCGCCTGCAGCGCCGGGTCGACGGCGGTCGTGTCGATCCCAGCGGCGGTCTGGTCGACTGCGTCCGCGACCTGGGTGGTCGTGGCGGCGAGTGTCGGCTCGAGAGCCTGGGTGAGCTGCTGGGTGGCCTGTCGCACCGGAGCCGGAGCCTGGGCGGTCACGGTGTCGACGGCGCGCGTCGCGACCTCGGGAGCCTCCCGGAGCGGGGTGGTGACCGCAGCCACCGTGCGGCCCACCAGGCCCGGTGCCACCTCGACGCCCGGGACGAGCGCGGGCCGGGCACCGGTGCGGTCCGACACCTGCGGGTGGGTCTTCCCGCTGTCGTCAGCCTGCGCTGGACCGCCGGAGATCAGCAGCCACCCGACCACAGCGGCACCCGCGAGCACGAGCAGGCGCACGAGGAGCCGCGACAGCGGCGCTCGACTCGTGGCCTGGTGCGGGTCCATGGAGGGGCTCTCGGTTCGGGTGCGTCCGACAGCGGCCCGTACCCGCACTCTCCAGCAGCAAACCCCGTGAGCGCCCTAGAGTGGCGGTCGGAGGCGGGCGCGAGCAGTTGGCGGCAGGGAGGAACCATGGCCGTGCAGGGCCGATGAACGAGCGACTGGGGCCGTACGTCCCGCGCCTCGTCGTGGACTGGCTCGGCGCGCACGACGCCCGGAAGCACCAGCGCATCGCCGGGTCGCTGGCGTTCGTGGACATCTCCGGCTTCACCGCACTCACCGAGCGACTGGCGCGCAAGGGGCACGTCGGCGCCGAGGAGATGAGCGACGCCCTCGATGCCACGTTCGGGCACCTGCTCCGGGTTGCCGACGCGTACGGCGCCGACCTGGTCAAGTGGGGCGGCGACGCCGTCCTGCTGATGTTCGCCGGGCCTGAGCACGCACCGCGCGCGTGCGCGGCGGCCTTCGGGATGCGTGCACGACTCCGCGAGGTCGGCCGGCTCACGACGACCGCCGGCAACATCAACCTGCGGATGTCGGTCGGCGTCCACAGCGGTGACTTCGACTTCTTCCTGGTCGGAGACCCGGCGCTGCACCGCGAGCTCCTGGTCACCGGTCCCGCCGCCAGCGAGACGGCGCGACTGGAGGGGGTCGCGAACGCCGGTCAGATCGTGGTGAGCGGCACCACCGCCGACCTCGTCGGCCCGGAGGTGCTCGGCGAGCAGGTGGACGACAACGGCTGGCTGCTCCGCCGCTCGCCCGAGACCATCGAGGCGCCCCAGGACGCGTCTCCTCCGGACGCCGCAACCTCGGTCGACGTCTCACAGGTGCTTCCGGTAGCGATCAGGGAGCACCTGCTGGCCGGCCCGGCCACACCCGAGCACCGGACCATCGCGGTCGCGTTCGTGCAGTTCGCGGGGACCGATGCGCTGCTCACCGCCGAGGGACCTGACGCCACCGCCGACGCCCTGGACGACTGCATCCGCAACGTCTCGCACGCCGCGGCAGCCCACGGGGTGACCTTCTTCGAGACCGACATCAACGCCGACGGCGGCAAGATCATGCTGACCGCGGGCGCCCCGCGCACGGCCGGGCACGACGCCGACCGCCTGCTCCGGACGGCGCGCCGGATCCTGGACCACCAGGGCCGGCTGCCCCTGCGAATCGGGGTCAACATCGGCCACGTCTTCTCCGGCGACTTCGGCCCGCCCTTCCGCCGCACCTACTCGGTGAAGGGCGATGCGATCAACCTCGCCGCCCGGATCATGGGCAAGGCAAGGCCCGGCGAGCTGCTGGCGACCCGTCCGGCGTACGAGCACTCCGAGACGCGCTTCGAGACCACCGACGTCGGACCGTTCACGCTGAAGGGCAAGGCGCACGCCGTCCACGCCGTGTCCGTGGGCAGCATCACGGGCGGTCGCGAGCGCCGGACCGGTCGTGACAACCTGCTCGTCGGCCGGGAGCAGGAGATGGCGCAGCTCTACGACGCGCTGCAGTCGTGCCGGGGCGGCCGGGGCGGCGTCGTGCAGCTCCTCGGCGAGCCCGGGATCGGCAAGTCACGGCTGATGCAGGAGCTCGCCGATGCCGCTGACGACGTGCGGGTGCAGCACATCGTCTGCGACGAGTACCAGTCATCGACGCCGTACGCGGCGTTCCGCGAGCTGCTGCGCGAGCTGTTCGGGTTCACCGAGAGGACTCCGTCGGCCACCGCGGCGACGATCCTCGCGACCCGGGTCGGGGAGGTGGCGCCGCAGCTGGCCGAGTGGCTTCCGCTGCTGGGCGACGTGGTCGACATCGACCTGCCCGAGACCACGACGACGGCCGACCTCGACGACGAGTTCCGCAAGGCCCGTCTCGAGTCGATGGTGATGGGCGTGCTGCGCGGCCTGCTGCCGGGCAGCACGCTGGTCACCGTCGACGACGCGCAGCACATGGATCCGGCGTCTGCCGACCTGCTGAGCCTGCTGGCGACCGCGACCGGCGAGCAGCCGTGGCTGCTCGTCGTCAGCCGGCGCGACCAGCCCCTCGGGTGGATCCCGCGCGACGACCTCGAGTCGCTCGAGATGCGGGTCAGCCCGCTGACCACCGAGGACGCCATCCGGCTCGCGCTCTCCGCGGCCGGCGAGCAGTCACTCCCCCGTCCCACCCTCGCGGCCCTGGCCCAGAAGGCCGGTGGCAACCCGCTGTTCCTCGAGTCGCTGGTCAGCCAGGCCGGCCCCGCGGGATCGGTGGAGACCCTCCCCGAGTCGATCGAGGAGGTGGTCGCCGCACAGATCGACCAGCTCTCGCCCGCGCACCGCGACGTGCTGCGGCGCGCGGCCGTGCTCGGCAGCCAGTTCGCGACCAGCGACCTCGTCGGGCTCCTCGGAGACGTGCCGACGCCGCTGGAGGAACAGCTGTCCGGTGAGCTGGCGGGCTTCCTGGTGCCGGCCGACGGGAGCAAGGAGCTGAGGTTCCGGCACGGCCTGATCCGGGAGGTCGCCTACCAGGGCCTCGCCTACCGCGCGCGGCGACGGATGCACGACCAGGTCGGGCTCGCCATGGAGCGCACGCACGCGGCGACACGACCCGAGCTGCTGTCCTTCCACTTCCTGCACGCCGGCCGTTACGACCGCGCCTTCCGCTACGCGCGCACTGCCGGCGAGCAGGCGCGACGGATGTACGCGAACACCGAGGCGACCGAGCTCTTCGGTCGCGCCGTCGAGGCGTCGCGGCGGCTCCCCGCGGGTGCGGTGCCGCGCCGCGAGGTCGGCCTGGTGCTCGAGGCGCTGGGCGACTGCTGGTTCGTGATCGGGCTGACCGATGCCGCTGCCGACTCCTACCGCCAGGCCCACCGGCACGTGCGTGACGACATCTTCGAGTCGGCCAGGATCGTCACCAAGATGGCGACCGTCGACCAGCGGCACCGCAAGTTCCCCCAGGCGATGCGCCGGCTGCGCCGCGAGCTGCATGCCTTCGACGACCTCGACGGGGCGCAGGCGCACCGCGCACGCTCGTCCCTGCAGCGCCGGTACGCGATCAGCAAGGTCAACCAGGGGCGCATCGACGACGCGATCACGTGGGGCACCGCCGCGGTCGAGGAGGCTCGGCTCTCGGGCGACGCGGCGGCGCTGGCCCCGGCGTACACGACGCTGCACGGCATCTATCTCGCCTCCGGACGGGACAGCTACCGCACCCTCGGCACGCTCGCGCTGCAGGCGTACGTCGAGATCGACGACGTGGCCGGCCAGGCGCAGTGCACCAACAACCTGGCGGTGGAGGCGCTCGAGGACAACCGGTGGGTGGAGGCGGCGACGATGTTCCGGCGCGCCGCCGAGCTCTACCGACGCCTCGGCGACACCGACAACGAGGGCGTCGCGATGTGCAACCAGGCGGAGGTGCTCGTCGACCAGGGCCGGTACGACGAGGCCGGGCCGCTCCTCGACGAGGCGCTGGAGATCGCGAGGTCGGTGTCTGACGACGAGCTGGTCGCGCTCGCGCTGCGGCAACAGGGGCGTGCCCGCGCCCGGACCGGGGACGCGGAGACCGGGCTGTCGCTCCTGAAGGAGGCGCGGCTGCTCTTCGACAAGATCGACGCCCCGGACGAGGGCGCGCTGACCGAGCTCTCGATCGCCGAGGCCACCCTGCTCGGCGGAGACGTCGAGGCCGCGTTGCGCTGCACCGACGAGCTGCTCGTCTCTGAGTCGGCAGGACTGCTCGAGGCGGATCTGAGGGCCCTTCGCGGTGTCGCCCACCACCGGAGCGACCGCGACGCCCTCGCGGTCGAGGAGTTCCAGCGGGGTGCGGAGGCAGGCCGCGACTCCCACCGCACCTACGCCTACGCCGTCAACTGCCTGGGCCTGGCCCGCACCCACGGCGACGATGCAGCCCGCTGGGAGGACCGAGGCACGACCGCCCTGCGCCAGCTCGGCGTGGTCGGCGTGCCGGTCCTCGACCTCCTCGGCGAGTGACTGCTACCAGATGATCTTCGCGTCGATCGGGAGCTCGACGTACAGCAGGACGTCGCCGGCGCCGTTGCGCGAGCTCTGCACGTAGTCGGTGCAGAACTCCTGCGTCGAAGCGATGACCCCCTTCGACAGGCACGCCGGCGACACCACGACCGGATCGCCCGGCTTGAGCTGGACCTTGACGCTGTAGGTCTTCACGCCCTTGCCGGGGCACAGGGTCTTGTCGCACTTGGCGACGAACTCGATCGGGTTGCTCTTGTTGTAGACGAGCGGGTCCACCTTGACCAGCAGCTGCAGCACCGAGCGCAGGTCGGCGCCGGTGATCGTCCCGCAGACGTTCGCGCACGACCCTCGCGAGAGCAGCTCGCCGCTCTGGACCGCGGCGCTCTCGGGCAGGAGGAGGTCACCGCAGGTGGGATCGTTCGTCGTCGGGACGCACTTCAGGCCGGCCCCGCCGCCACCCCCGATGCCGGTCAGCTTCGTGCTGGATGGTGCCGTCAGGGACGTGGCGAGCACGTCGACCGTGATCGTCCCGGCAGCGACCGCCGGATCCGGCGCCGTGACGGTGAGCACCACGCCGTTCGCGGGGTCGGGCAGGACCACACCGCTGATCGTGCCGGTCGTGACGTCCTTCGGCACGATTCCGGTCGCCGTGACGGATGTCCCGGCCGCCGTGAGCGTCACGGTGGTGTCGTGCGTCGTGGACAGGGGGAGGTCGGTGTGGAAGCTGACCGTGAACGCGTCGTCCTGCACGACGTACGACGCGCCGACACCCGGAGTGTCGGGCACGGTGATCGAGGCCGAGAACGCAGTGTCCACGATGATCGCCGTCGCCGTCGGCGCCGGCGACGCGGACGCGAGTGGTGGGACCACGAAGAGTGCCCCCGCCGCGAGGACCAGCGTGAGCCCGGCGACGAGCCGGCTCCGGTGGCGACGTACAGGGTCCAGCACTCCGTGTGACATCAGATGTCCCTTCTCGAGTGCCACACGATGCGGCCCCCGTCCCATCCCTCCCGTGAGTCTGGTGGGTCCAAGGACCGCACACAATGAGCAGAACGGACTGTCCGTTCTCGTATGCTTCGACCGCGTTTGACAGCAGTTGAGGGGCGCTCAGACGGCAATCCGGCGCGACACGATCGCCTCCGCGGCCATCCTCGCCTCGGACTGGCCGGTCACCGCGTTGAGGAAGTCCTCGCGGTCGAGGACCTGCAGGACGGTGTCGACCTCGGCCACGACCGTCGCCGTGCGCGGTACGTCGCGCAGCAGCCCGATCTCGCCGAAGAACTCACCCGGGCCCTCGTGACGGATGAGCACGTCGCCGTGGGACACCGCGACGCCTCCGGACTCGATGACGAAGAAGCGGTCCGACTGCTGGCCCTCGTGCACGATCACCGAACCGGCAGGCACCTCGAAGCGGCTGAGCTTGCGGGCGAGGCTCTCGATGGTCGCCGGGTTGAGCGGGGCGAACATCGCGATCCCCTCGAGCAGCGGGACGCCGGCGGGCACGGCGAGGTCGCGGTCGAGGCGGAACGCGCGGGGCAGCCAGGGCAGCACCAGCAGCGAGACGGCGATGCCCAGCACCCCCAGCCCGCGTCCGAGGCCGAAGGCGTCGATCAGGAAGGGCATGATCAGGGACCCGAGCGCCATCGTGGCGATGCAGGCGCCCTCCACCGTGCCGAACACGCGGCCCATCACCTCGTCGGGCGTGATCCGCTGCAGGATGGTCGCGAAGTTCACGTCGACGAGCGGGTTGCCGAGGCCCATCAGGATGATGACGGCGAAGACCATCGGCGTCGTGGGCGAGGCCCAGAGCGCGACCAGCGGGATCGACCACAGCACGACCCCGAACGACATGTCGGTCGCGAGCTTGCGCTTGCGGGCCCGCCCGATCGCGATGAAGCCGCCGACGATCGCGCCGACGCCGAAGGCGGAGTCGATGAAGCCGACCCCCTTGGCACCGCTGTGCAGGATCTCGACCGCCATCACGACGCCGAAGACCGCGGACGCACCGGCGATGACCGTCTGGACGCAGAGCAGGGTGCCCACCATGAGGATGTCGCGGTCCCCGGTGACCGCGCGGAAGCCGGCGGCGGTCTCCCGCAGGATCCCGGTCGGCGCCTTCTCGTCGCCGTCCGACGCCTCAGCGGCCGGGCCGTCGCCGGAACCCGCGCTCACTGCCCCCGGCCGGGGACGGATGGTCGCGACCAGGCCGGCCGACCACAGGAACGTGAGCGCGTTCAGGAGGAAGACCGTGGGCACGTCGGTCAGCGTGAGGAGGAACGCGCCGAGTGCCGGGCCGAGGAAGAACGAGAGGCTCTCCAGCGTGCTCGCCGCGCCGTTGGCCGCCGTGAGCTCCTCCGGCGAGTCGGCGAGCGACGGCATCAGTGCGTTCTGGGCGGGCCGGAAGGCCGCACCGGTGAGTGAGGCGAGCCCGGCGAGCACGAACACGGGCCAGGACGGCGTACCGGCCCACAGGCAGAGGGCCGCCGCGACCACGAGGACGAACCGGAGCACGTCGCAGACGATCATCACCTGGCGCCGTGGCAGCCGGTCGGCCAGCGTCGCGACCACCGGCGCGGCGACCGCCATGAGGGCCAGCCGGACCGTGAAGTACAGGCCGACCGCCTTGGCGCCGCCGACTCCGTAGGCGAAGACGGCGACCGCGGTCGCGTAGGCCCAGTCGCCGACCAGCGAGCCGAGGAGGGCGAGCTGCATCTTGCGGAGGGCGGGGTTGCGGAACACCGACGCCAGCGGACGCCAGGTCTCGGCGATCGCCGACCGGGCTCCCTGGAGCCCGCCCGTGGGCGTCTCGGCGGTCTGGGTCATCTGGTTCCGTCCCCCCGAGTGCCTCCGAGGCACTCCTCCATCAGGGAGCCTGCACCCTCTGCGGCGTACGCGGAATAGCCCCTTCAGGCCCTTGTGGCCTCGGAGAACGGCCCGACCGGAGCCCGCGGCGGCAAGCCGGAGGACCAGGAGCTGTCGATCACGGGCAGCGTGCGACGTCTCGGGAGGAGGTTGCCGCCGGTGGCGTCCAGCAGCGCCCGGGCAGCCATCCGGCCGGCCTCGACCATCCTGTCCAGCTGGTGGAACTCGAGCATCCCGACACCGAGCGACGGGGGCGTGATCACGAACGCGCCCTGCTCACGTGCGCGTTGTGCCGTTCCCTGTCCGCCGATCGTCATCACCCGCAGGAGCGTGTCGCCCAGCGCCGGCATCCGCTGGGGTCCGCTCCCAGCGGCGGCCTGCTCGCCCGCGCCGATGTTGACCGCGACGATCGGGCCCTCGTCGCGCTCGAGCAGGGTGCCGACGGGAAGGTTGTCCAGGACGCACCCGTCCACGTGCAGCCGGTCCTCGATCCGCAGCGGCGGCGTGAGGATCGGCAGCCGGGCCGAGGCCGCCACCGCCTCCCAGAGCGTCCCGTCGCGGTGCACCACGAGCTCACGCGCGGTCAGGTCGGTCGAGACGCACCGGAACAGCCTCGGGAGCGCCTCGATCCTCGAGTCCTCACCGAGGTAGTGCCGCAGCATCTCAGGGGTACGGCGGCCCTTGGTGAGCGCTCGCGAGGGGAACGTGTAGTCCCCGAAGGGGTTCGCGGTCACGAACGCCTCGTGGTGAAGGGCGTGCAGCTGCTCGCCGTCGAGCCCCAGGGCGTACGCGCCGGCCACGATCGCCCCCAGGCTGGTGCCCGCGGCCCGGTGGATGGTGATCCCCGCCTCCTCGAGCTCGCGGATCACGCCGATGTGCGCCATCGCCCGCGCGCCTCCGCCGGCCAGCACCAGGCCGATCGACCGCCCGCTCAGCGCCGCGACGAGACCGGTGAGCTCCGCGCCCGGGTGCGGCACGGTGACGATCTGCCAGGGGCGCATCGCCTCCGCCCAGGCCGCGAGCCGGGCGTTCCCGGGCACCGGACCCACGAGCACGACGTCGGCCTGGGCCGGGCCGTCCCAGTGCTCCGGTGGCGGGTCGGCACTGTCCGCGACGACCACGAGCCGGTCGCTCTGCCGCAGGCAGGACTGCCGCCAGCGGGCCCCATCCGGCTCGTCGCCACCGGCGACCAGGATCACTCGGTCGTGCCGAGCCTCCGCCGCCGCGAGCTCGGTGGCGGTCAGCCCGGTGGAGACGAACACGTCGCAGTGGCGACGGAGCGCGTCCGCCAGGGTGCGGGCCACCGCCTCGGCCGGGTCGCCGTTGCGCAGGCCCACCACGGCCACCACTCCGGCCGGGCCGCCGGCCGGCGGTTCCTGGGGTCGCGCGGTCACCAGCGCCTCGGCCAGGGCCGTCGCGACCGCGATGGCGGTGGTGGCCGAGGTCTCCAGGGTGCTCCTGAACACCGACTGCGACAGCGCCAGCAGCGTGGAGTCGCGCCGGGCCCGGACCGAACCAGATCTGCGCCCACCCGTCAGCAGCGCGAGCTCGCCTAGCTCAGCCCCCGGACCGAGCTCGCGTACGGCGTCGCCGTCGACCACCACGTCGAGCCGGCCCGACAGGAGCACGTACATGGCATCGGCCCGGTCCCCCTGCTGGAAGAGCCAGTCTCCTGCAGCCAGCTCGATGCGGGTGCCCGCGGATGCGAGCCGGAGCCGGACGTCGTCGGGCAGCCGGTCGAAGAAGGTCGGTGCGGGCCTGTGTTCCTCCGGGAGGAGCGCCTCGGCATCGCCCTGGGCCGGCGCCAGGGTGGGCACGTGCACGTCGATCCGCCGGGTGTGTCGGTCCGCGGTCTCGTCGACGGTCGTACCGCTCCGCAGCAGCAGAGCACCGACGGCGGTCAGCGCGAAGGCCGCGGCGCAGAACACCCAGCCGTGCCGCAGGACATCGACCGTGCTCGCCGGCGTGGGCGTTCCGATGATCACCACGAGCAGGGCGATCCCGAGCGCCCCACCCAGCTGTCGGGCGCTCGAGACGACCGCCGATGCGGTGGCGAACCGCCCGCCCGGCACCGCGGCGAGCGCCGCGCTGCCGAGGATCGGCAGGGTCGCGCCCACACCGATGCCGCTGAGGACCTGCCCCGGCAGCCACTGGGTGAGGAAGGCCGGCTCGGGGTCGACGACCAGTGCGTACCAGAGGTACGCCGCGCACCACACGAGCGCGCCGGGGACGACAACGAACCGGTAGCCGCGCTTGTGGGCGAGCTCCCCCAGCACCCCGGCCACGACAGCGGCGACGAGGGCGCCGGGGACCAGCGCGAGGCCGGCCTTGAAGATCGGGTAGCCCCAGACGTACTTCAGCCACAGGATGTTGGTGAGCAGGTAGGCGTAGAACCCGGCCCCGGCGATCACCGTCAGCACGGCGCCGACCGTGAACGACCGGATCCGCAGCAGCGCCGGATCGAGCAGCGGCTGCGGATGCGCACGAGAGCTCGCGAGGAAGCCGATGAACAGGCCGATCGCCGCGGCGAACCCGGCGACGACCGGGACGCTCCCCCAGCCCCAGTCGTTGCCCTGGACGATGGCGAGCGTCAAGGCGGTGAGGCCGGCCGCGAGCAGCGCCGACCCACGGATGTCGGGCAGACGTCGGCGCCCGGGAGCGCGGCTCTCCACGAGCGTGCGACGGATGCTGACGACGGCCGCGATCCCGATGGGCAGGTTGACCAGGAAGGCGAGCCGCCAGCCACCGATGCCGACCAGCGCTCCGCCGATCGGGGGCCCCAGGCCGGCGGCGAGCGCGGCGGACGCTCCCCAGAGACCGATCGCGTGGCTGCGCCGCTCCTCGGGGAAGGCCTCGACCACGACCGCCATGGACGCGGGCACGAGCAGGGCGGCGCCGAGTGCCTGCACCACACGGAACGCGACCAGGACCTCCAGAGACCCGGCGGCCGCGCAGGCCACGGAGGCCAGCGTGAACAGCACCGTCCCCAGGGTGAACATCCGCCGGCGGCCGAGCAGGTCGGTGAGCCGGCCGCACACGATGAGGAACGAGGCGAACACGATGTTGTAGGCGTTGAGGACCCACGACAGGTCGCTCACGCTGCTGTGCGGGAAGGAGGCCCTGATGTCAGGGAACGCGACGTTGACGACGGTCGCGTCGAGGAAGGCCAGGAACGCACCGAAGGCCGCCACCAGCAGGACGCGGTTCGGCGCCGTCCGCCCGGACCTGAGGCGGACGGCCAGTCCTTCAGACATGCAGCATCGTGGGGCTCCCTCCCGGAACCCATGGTTACCGAGACCCCCGCGATCCGCATGACCCATCCGGGCTACTGGACCCGCCTGGGCATCTGTGCAGGTCCGGCATCGCGGCTGAGTTGGTACCGTTCCGGAGCAACCCGGCCATGACAGGAGGTGGGACCCATGAACGCACGATCCGCGGTGGGTGCTCCCCTGCAGGCAGGTTCACGCGACTGAGCCAACCCATGGGCGCCCGCCGGACGACTGGCGAAAGGCGACACCCATGAACACCACACCCTTCTCCACCCTGCACTTCAGCTCCGATGCCACCGGCGAGCGAGCGCTGGTCCTCGGGGGCGGCGGATCGACCGGCAACGCCTGGTTGATCGGCGTGATCGCCGGGCTCTTCGAAGCCGGGCTGGACGTGACCGAGGCCGACCTGATCGTCGGGACGTCGGCAGGATCGACGGCCGCCGCCCAGGTCAGCGGTGCGAGCCCGACCGAGCTCCTCGCCGCCACCCTCGCCGCGGTGCCTCCGCACCGCACCGGTCCGGGCGTCGGCGCGACCAGGCCGGTCACGGACCACCTGGAGAGGATCGGGAGGATCATCGCCGCTGCCGGCGATCCGGCCGACCTGCGCCGCCGGATGGGCGCCGCCGCAGTGGAGCTGGACGGGGCGTCCGGCGGCTCGTGGCAAGGACACTGGCGCGCCACCGTCGCCTCGCGGCTCCCGAGTCGGAGCTGGCCGGAACGGGCGCTGCTGATCACCGCGGTCGATGCCGACAGCGGTGAGCCGGTCGTGTTCGACCGCCGCAGCGGAGTGGACCTGGCGGACGCCGTGGCCGCCAGCTGCTCCAGTGGCCGTCCCTACCGGATCGGCGACAGCCGCTACATCGACGGCGGCTATCGGCGCAACGAGAATGCCGATCTGGCGGCGGGTCACGACCGGGTGCTGGTGCTCTCACCCTTCGGCGGCAGAGCGCTGCAACCGCCGGACTGGGGCATGCAGCTCGCGGCGCAGGTCGACGAGCTGCGCGCGAGCGGCAGCCGGGTCGAGACAGTGTTCCCCGATGGCGGCTCCGAGCACCTGTTCGGCGCCCACGCGATGGACGCGACGCTGCGTCCGGCTGCCGCGCGCGCCGGGTACGGCCGGGGCAGCGTCCTGGCCGAGCAGCTCACTCAGTTCTGGGTCTGACCCACGTACAACGAAAGCCGCCCCGAAGGACGGCCCTCGCGGCACAGAAAAAAGTGGAGTGCTGGGACGTCATTCCAACCTCGATGCAACAGGGGTGACGGTTCGGCCGGTGTGGGACCAGGCTCGTCAGGACGTCCGCCCGGGACGGTGGCAGACACTCGAAGTCAGTGGAATGGTGCGCAGACGCCGTCTCCTTGCGGGCGAGATTGACGCCATGGCGGCGGACTATCGGCAAGGGATGGGCTGTGTCCTGCTGGCCCGGAAGTACGGCGTCGCGGAGAGTTCCGTACTCCTGCATCTGAAGGCAGCCGGGGTGAAGCTACGACCAAGAGGCAAGCTCATACCCGAGGACGCGGCTTCATCTGGATGTCGGTGAGGTTGCGAAGCACCATCTCGCGGCCGGTTCCGGGCCGTGGGGTGACGAGCGTTGAGCCATTGTCGCGGACGCGACGACCGCCTCCGCGTTGCCGCCAGAGGAGATGGTGCTCCTAGCATCCGCTCGGTCGTCGCAGCCCTGGCGCGGGGCCCCGTCGGCCGCGACAGTGCGTCCGCGGTTCCAGGCCCACTTGCAGTCCTTCTGGAATCGAGAGCACTGAGGGCAGGTCTTTGGCAAGGTGTTCCCCGCGTCGAATCATCGCGCCCAGGATTCCTTCTGGAGGGGAAAGCAATGAGTACCACACGAACGTTGCGGGGCGTGATCCTCGCAATGTCTCTGATGCTTGCCATGACCGGTTCGGTCATGCTGGCAGAGTCTGCTTCGGCTGAGGGCGCACCGCCGGCTCCGACGGTCTTCGATCCGTCAGGAACGGACCAGGACGCGTTCACGATCCCGGTGGTCTCGGGCGCGGGGTACATGAGTCTCGACGAGGCCACGTACTACACGTCTGGAGCTACCTACCCGTCGGGCGGGGTCTCTCAGCTTCAGCTGAAGGCTACGTCGTGTGACGGATTCGGTAGTTGCACCGACACGCCCTTCACCCTGGTGTTCAACCAGGCAGTCACGGGTACCGAGGCTGCGAACAAGTACCACTCGGTGCTGGGCGCATGTGACGCATCGTTGAGTCAGACTCGACTGACGGCCTACATCGAGAACGTCGCTGACGCGACGGGACGGTATCTCCCAGAGGTGAGCGTCACTGCCTACAACATTATCGGCAGTGGGGCAACACTGCAGACGATGCGAGTCCTTGACGGTGAGACACGAGTCAGGGATGTAAAGGGCGTCGGCATTGGTGTCGCACCAGGTACGAACACGGTGAAGTACTACCTGGGCGAGCCTGGTGCTTCGGCGCCCGTCTACACCGAGAAGGTGTGGGTGCCCGCATGTGGGTCTGAGGGGCCGCCTATCGGTGACCCGGGAGCCACTCCGGTGGTCAAGGCGAACCCTCGCGGCATGGTCCGTCTGGCGAACTGCCGGACGGGCCTGATCAAGGGATACACCTCTACCAAGGACGTGCGTCCCACCAGCGGCATGACGACGTTCAAGTATCGCAAGGGCATGGCAAAGCCGATCGTCTTCAAGATGAGGAATGGCGTTTCGAGCTGGAAGGTCAAGTACTTCCGGCATGTGCCCAACGGAGTTGTGGTCAAGCTCTGGTACAAGAAGGGCCGCCGGTGGCTCCTCCTGGCTAAGAACCGCAACTTCGGCTGCTGAGGGAGTCCCGAGAGCAGAGCGAGTACTTCGACGCCTTGCAGGACGGCGTCGACCACCTTGCATGCCCATCCAGCACAGCCGCTACCCACCGCGCCCGCAACACGAAAGCCGCCCACGTACGACGAAAGCCGCCCCGAAGGACGGCTCCCGCACAGAAAAAAGTGGAGCTGAGGGGATTCGAACCCCTGACCCCTTGCATGCCATCGGATTCTCGTTGCGCCAGCAGACGAACGTCGGGCGATTCTACGCGTGACTGAAGCTGCATGCTCCCGGCGGAAGACGGCTTGCCGGCGCTCCTTTGCCCCCATTTGGCCCCCATCCGCGTCGTCAAGTCCCCGAGACTGCTACCCCTCGACCAACTCACCAAAGCGAGCGCGCAAGCTGGGGTGCTTCGTTCTCTGCTCTGGATCTTGGCCGGCCAGTTCGTACTCATCGACCAGCGCGCGTAGGTCGTCGTCATCAACGACGATCACGAACCCGTTCTGATCACGTGCGATTGCCTTTGCCCTAGCCAACGCCCGCGCCTTGCTCTCAAATGAGCGTGACGCAAGAATTCCAAACCTGCCCCTGTCGGGTGCAAACCGCACTGGCGATCTGGTCGAACCCCTCGTTTCCGACATCACTCCCATAGTTCTTGCACTCAACAACCACCATGGACGCTCGGTGGTGCAAACCAAGCCAATGAAAGAAGCCGTGACGAGCGACGTTGTCGTACATGATGTCGATCCGCTTCAGACCGTCGTGAATCCCATGCTCGATCCGCTCATTGCCGAGCGAGAGCCCGAAGAGAGCACTGAACAGCTTGGCGACAGCGCGGTGGTATGCGGTGGCACCTGGCGTGCCCGGCGCGATGGCACCGATCTCACCCAAGATCTCACGGAGATCGGCTACCTCGGTGCCGATGATGTCTCGGAACGCTTCCTCGGCCAGAGGACCGTTGTCGCCTTTCGCAACCGCGGCCTTGTACTGCTCAAGAGCGATCGGAAACCGCTCAGTGTTTCGGATGATGTCCGGTTTCGCGGTACCGATTTTCTCGTCGAGTTTGCCCTTCCGGACTTTGATCGACTCGTCTTTCAAGATGCGTGTTAGCGCAGCGGTCGGGTTGGCTAGTACTTCTTCTTCGAAGTACGGGCGCAAGTACCCCCGGTAGTACCGCCCCTTGTCGACCGAGAGCCGAACCCGAACGAGTGATTTGGGAATGAGAAGCAGCTTGTCCCCCGCGGCTCGCGGCAGGTCTACGTACCCCGTAACCCAGACCAGGTTGTCCACGTCCCACATCGGTCCACTCTCCTGAGATTCCATGAAGATCTCGTGGAACTCGCACTGACCTTGGGTGTACTCGATCAACTGTTGGCGGATCACACACGTCGTGATGTCACTGATGATGTCTTTGTCGATGCCCTCGACCATCAGTGCGCTGTCCTCTAGATCACGAAGAAAGCCCGATTGGACAGCCCGACTACCACGTAGGGAGCTGATGAGTTCGTCGGCCTTCTTCTGGCTGCCGAGTCCGCGGCCACGTGACTCACCGACGCTGCTCCCCAGATGAGTCTCGTTTGGCTCCCGAAGGGGAACAACCAAGTCAGTGAGTCTGTCTTCATCGTCATTGCGGATGGCTTCAAGCAGGCTTTGGAAATAAGACTGCAGCGAATGAACGCATCGTGCGGCCCACTCGCCCTGCTGCTGTCGTATGGCGGTTGGGTCGATGTAGACCGGCACATCGCCCTCAACGTCCACGTCGACAAAGTCAACGCTGCCTTGCGTCGCTCCAAGATTGAAGTACTCCGTGACCCGAGCCATGTGCCCCCTTCGCCTCCGGTTCAAGGTAGCCATACCGGGGGACGCATTGGTCGGTTTCGGAACATCCGGCTCTGGTCACGACGGAGGCGCACACTAGTTGCCCGTCGAGACGCGCCGTCTGGCCAAGGCTGCTAAAAGGTCCCGTCGATGCCAGCGCTCTTCCTTGCCTTCTTGGACTTCTTGGCCTTCTTGCTGCTTCCCTCCTTCGTTCGCCTGAGTGCATTCAAAGCTCGCATGTCGTGGTCCTCCATAGCTTGCGTGTAACGCTGCAGTGTTGGGATTTGGGAGTGGCCAGATCGTCGCATGACAGACGGCACATCAGCGCCGCCGGCGAGAAGCCAAGAGATGTGAGTGGCCCTCAGGTCGTGGAACCGGCGCCGCGGAACGCCTGCCTTTTCGATCGTCCGCAGCCAAACGTCGCGAAAGTGACTTCGCGAAACCGGCAGGCCGTGCGGCCAGTCGACCGTCCTTAGCGGTGCAAGGTTTCCTGAACTCGGATCAGGCATGGCGAAGAACAGGTCCTCTTGGCCGACACCTCTGTCCCACGCCAGGCGCCGGAGATAACTGAGCATCTCGGGCGTGATCGCGACCTTGCGCGTCTTGCCGCTCTTCGTGCCCACCTTGACATCGAAGCGCGTTCCGCTCGAGGTCGATCCCTTGCGTCGCTCGACGATCGTATGGTTCACAGAGATGTACCTGTCCACGACATCGCACGGCCGCAGAGCGATCAGCTCGCCCCATCGCAGCCCGGTTTCGGAGTCTACGAATGGCATCGGACGCCACCAGGGGTCGAATGCCTCGAGGAGCCGTTCGACCTCCTCCGGGCTGTAGATGGTTACGTCTCGAGCGACCATCGAGGGCAGCTGGATCTTTCGACACGGCGATTTGTCGACCAGGCCATCGCGAACCGCTGATGAGCCGACCTGAGCATCGAACGTTGACGCAAGGACTGCGTACTTCGCACGCACGGTCCCTGGTCGGAGTCCGGCGCGAACCATCGAGGTGATCCACTCCTGGACCATCGTCGGGGTGATGTCGCGCATCTGCTTGTGCCCGAACACGGGCTCGATCTGCGTTCGGAAGTGGGTCAAGTAGGTGTCGCGAGTGCCGGGTTCGATCTGGCGATTAGGTAGCCATTGGTTCAAGAAGTACTCCGCGAAGGAGACCTTTCCTCGTCTCGGGTCGGCCCACATCCCCGCCATGACCTGGGCCTCGGCCTCGCGCGCCATGCGCAGAGCTTCCCGCTTAGACGGAGAAGTGCCGGCGATCACCTTGGTTCCTAGTGGGGCTGTTGTACCGCCCTCGCCAGTTCTTCCCGTGCTTCTCAACCCACGCCATGAGGGTCCTCGCAAGTGGGCACGATCTGTCGGATCGGACAAACCATCACAAGATGTGTCTTCATCTGTTGTCGCTCCTGTCGGTCAAAGTGGCCCCCATCAGCCCCCATTCGGGGTCCGGGGACGCCAAACGGCGGCCCCGGTATTCACCGAAACCGCCGTTGACCTGCGCTTTTACGGTGGAGCTGAGGGGATTCGAACCCCTGACCCCTTGCATGCCATGCAAGTGCGCTACCAGCTGCGCCACAGCCCCGCTGCCGCGTCGGTCTCCCGCGGGCAACTCGCCGAATATTAGCCAACCGGTGCGTCTGATGCGAAATCGGGCCCGTGCACGGCGGGATGCGCGGTCTCGTTGTACGACGCCAGCCGGATCCCGCGCCCGGCGGGGTCGTCCTCGAGGACCACCCACCCGCAGTTGTCCAGCCCCCGGAGCGTGCCGAGCAGGCTCTCCGGCCATCCGAGGAACGCGAGCAGCGAGACCTTGAGGCAGGCGCCGTGAGAGACCACGACGGTCGTGTCCTCGGTCGCGGCCCAGATCTCCCGGAGGGCCGGCACCATCCGTGCGACCACCTCGGCGGTCGTCTCCGCGCCGGGCACGTGTCCGGTGATGTGGCCGTCGCGCCAGGAGTCGTAGGCGTCGGGGAACTGCTCGGCGAACTCGGCCAGGGTCAGCCCCGCGCGGTCACCCGCGTCGAACTCCCGCAGCCGCCGGTCCAGCTGCATCCCGAGCCCGGTGGCGGCGGCAAGGTGCTCCGCGGTCTCGCGGGCGCGCGCCAGGTCGCTGCTCCACAGCGCGCCAGGGTCCATCTGCGCGATGTAGGGCGCCAGCGCCACCGCCTGGGCGCGGCCCGTGTCGTCCAGGCCGATGTCGGTGTGACCCTGCGCGCGGCCCTCGAGGTTCCACGCGGTCTGCCCGTGGCGGACCAGGACGAGCCGCGTCACCGGTCGGAGCTGGGCTCGACCACCGCAGGTCCGTGCGGCGCCAGCTGCAGGTCGATCGCCGGGCAGTCGCGCCACAGGCGTTCGAGGGCGTAGAAGGCGCGCTCCTCGGTGTGCTGCACGTGCACGACGATGTCGGCGTAGTCGAGCAGCACCCAGCGGCCGTCGCGCTCACCTTCACGGCGTACCGGCTTGGCGCCGATGGCCCGCAGCCGGTCCTCGATCTCGTCGACGACGGACTTGACCTGGCGGTCGTTGGCCGCCGAGCAGAGCAGGAACGCGTCGGTGATCACCAGCTGCTCGGAGACGTCGAAGGCGAGCAGGTCGGTGGCGAGCTTGTCCGAGGCGGCCTCGGCCGCCTCCCGGACCAGCTCGAGCGCGCGCGGCGTGGCCGTCATGATTCCCTTTCCGTCATGGGTGCCGCTCCTCGTAGAGCCGGTGCTTGGCGATGTACCCCACAACGCCGTCCGGCACGAGGTACCAGACCGGCTGGCCTGCGGCGGTGCGGTTGCGGCAGTCGGTCGAGGAGATGGTGAGGGCCGGGATCTCCAGGATCGTGACCCTCTCCGGCGGGATCCCCTCCAGCATCGTGGTGTCCATCTGGTAGCCGGGCCGGGTGCAGCCGACGAAGTGTGCGAGCGCGAAGAGGTCCGCGGCGTTGCGCCAGGTGAAGATCTCCGCGAGGGCGTCGGCGCCGGTGATGAAGTAGAGGTCCGCATCCGGGTATGCCGCGCCCAGGTCGCGCAGCGTGTCGACCGTGTACGTCGGGCCGCCGCGGTCGATGTCGACGCGCGAGACGGTGAACCGGGGGTTGGACGCGGTCGCGATCACCGTCATCAGGTAGCGGTGCTCGGCCGAGGTGACCTCACGGGACGCCTTCTGCCACGGTTGGGCGGTCGGCACGAACAGGACCTCGTCGAGCGCGAACCACGACTGCACCTCGCTCGCGGCCACGAGGTGGCCGTGGTGGATCGGGTCGAAGGTGCCACCCATCACGCCGATGCGTCGACGAGGGCTCTCGACCGGCTCCGCCACCGGACCACGTGTGCTCAGGAGTGCTCGCGTCCCTTGCCGAAGGCGAGCAGCGCGACCATGAGGGTCAGCAGGATGAGCAGGATCCCGCCACCGATGAGGTACGGCTCCCAGAAGGTGCCGGACTCGGCGACGTCGGTGCCTCCGGAGAGCAACGGCACGAGCAGACTCGTCATGGCCGGTACCCTACCGGGCGCGTGCCGCCCGCAGGCAGGTGCCCGGACCGTGGTGCCGGCTCAGTGGCCGAAGAGCATCGAGACGCCGGCCAGCACCAGCCAGAACCGGATCGTCCGCCCGATGAAGACGGTGCCGAGGAACAACGGGAAGTTCATCCGCAGCGTGCCGGCCAGCACGGCGATGACGGCCAGCGGCGGGAACCCGGTGACGGCCGAGCCGAAGGAGATCGCCCCGGCGAAGAGCGGACGACCGACGATCCGCTCGTGCCACTTCGCGTAGGAGGCCTGCCACTTCTCGGTCTCCATCTTCACCCTGATCCGCCGGATCCGCAGCGACTCGCGACCGGCGACGTACCAGAAGATCTTGCCCACGCTCTGGCCGCCGCCGCCCACCGCGGCCAGCTGCCAGTCCGAGAGGTGGTGCGCCTTGAGCGCGACCGCGGCGAGGTAGGCCTCGACGTTGAGGATCGGGAGCAGCGCCGAGGCGACCGAGAACAGGAACGTCCCGATGATCAGCTTCACGCGGTGGTGCCCTGCGCCCTGAGCTGCTGACCCGTTGCCTCGGGGATCGGCAGCCCGATCCTGGCGACCCGGATCAGGGAGCCGATCTTGAAGACCAGCAGCAGGCTGGCGACCACGGCACCGACCCAAGCCAGGTGGGTGACCAGAAGGAACACCGCGAAGAGCGCCGAGTTGGTGGCCTTGGCCGGGTGGGTCCAGTTCATCCGGTAGACGACTCGGTCGACGACGTAGAAGTAGTTGGGGCTGCGGATCCGCCACGCGAGGAACGCGATCGACAGGAAGCAGTCGATCACCATGAACTCGGCGAGGTAGATGAGCACCGGCACCGTGAACTCCGGGTGCAGCCAGGCCAGGCCCAGGTAGAACGTCGCGGCACAGAACCGGTCGCTCATGATGTCGAGCACGGCACCGATCCGGGTCTCGTGGTGCATCCGCCGCGCGACCTGCCCGTCCAGCGAGTCGCCGGCCCAGTAGACGACCAGGCCGATGACGAGCAGCTTCAGGGCCGGGCTCCAGAACCCGCCGCTGCGGTCGGCGTGCATGGCGAAGCCCATGACGGTGACCGCGGCGATCGTGCGGATGAACGTGATGATCGTCGCGGGCGTGGCGAAGCGCTCCTTGGCCGGGTCGGCCCAGATGTCGAGCGTGGCCGGGTCGACACCGTCTGCGTCGCGATAGCTCACCGCACGTGCCCGTCGCCGGTCACGACGTACTTGCTCGACGTCATCTCCGGCAGGCCCATCGGGCCCCGGGCGTGCAGCTTCTGGGTCGAGATTCCGATCTCCGCCCCGAACCCGAACTCGCCGCCGTCGGTGAACCGGGTGGACGCGTTGACCATGACGGCGGCCGAGTCGACCTCGGAGGTGAACCGGCGCGCTGCCGACTGGGAGCCGGTCACGATCGCCTCGGTGTGGCCCGAGGAGTGCCGGCGGATGTGGGCCACCGCCGCGTCGAGATCCGGTACGACGGCCGCCGAGATCTCGAGTGCGAGGTACTCCGTGGCCCAGTCCTCGTCCGTAGCCGGGACGACGTCGTCGAACGCGCAGAACGCAGCGTCACCGTGGATCTTCACCCCGGCCGCCTGGAGAGCCTCGACCACGGTCGGCAGGAACCGGTCGGCCACTGCGGCGTGCACCAGGAGCGACTCGGCCGCGTTGCACACCGACGTCCGCTGGGTCTTGGAGTTCATGACGATCTCGAGGGCCATGTCGAGGTCGGCGGCCTCGTCGACGTACACGTGGCAGTTGCCGACACCGGTCTCGATGACCGGCACCGTCGACTCCTCGACCACGGAGCGGATCAGCGCGGCGCCGCCGCGCGGGATCAGGACGTCGACCAGGCCGCGGGCGCGCATGAGGGCCTTGACGGCGTCGTGTCCCTCCCCCGGCACCAGGGCCACGCAGTCGGCGGGCAGCCCGGCCGTCTCGAGAGCGTCGCGGAGGACCTCGACGATCGCGGTGTTGGAGCGCAGCGCGCTCGACGACCCGCGCAGCAGGACCGTGTTGCCGCTCTTCAGGCAGAGCCCGGCAGCGTCAGCGGTCACGTTGGGCCTGGCCTCGTAGATGATCGCCACGACGCCGAACGGGACGCGGACCTGGCGCAGCTCCAGCCCGTTGGCCAGCGTCGAGCCGCGCAGGACCTCACCGACGGGGTCGGGCAGTGCGGCGACGTCGCGCAGGCCCTGGGCCATCGACGCCACCCGGTCGCGGTCGAGCCGGAGCCGGTCGATCAGGTGGGCCGGAGTGCCGGCCTGCTCTGCCGCGGCGACGTCCTCGCCGTTGGCCGCGAGGATCCGGTCGCTGCCGTCGAGGAGCGCCGCAGCCATCGCCTCGAGCGCGGCGTCCTTGGTGGCCCGGGTCGCGAGCGCGAGCACGGTGGCGGCTTCGCGGGCACGCGTCGCCACCTGCACGATCTGCTCGGACATGGTGCTGAGCCTAGTGCTTGCTCAAAGGCGGAACTGCACCGACGTCGGCGAGCGGAACCCGACCGGACGGCCGCCTCCACGCCGGTCGCGGAGCGCCTTCTCCACCACCTCGAGGCCGACCACCTCCCACGACGGGAGCCCGGCCGAGTCGCGGTGCTCGGTCCACAACCGCAGCGCCAGGGAGGCGACGTCCAGCATCGAGTCGCCCTCCTCCCAGAACTGCAGCTCGGCGCTGTCGCCGGTGAAGGCCACGGAGTCGATGAACGGCCGCTGCTCGGCGAGTCTGGCCAGCGCTGAGCGCACCAGCAACGGCTCGACCGCGGTGCCCGCCACGGTGATCGTCACGTGCCACAGGCGCCCAGCAGGGTCCCTCAACGCGCGCCTCCTCAACCCCGTCGACCCCCGACAGCGCCAGTCTGGTCGACCCCCGGTCGCGGCGGTGCCGAATGCCACAACTTTCCGCGGTCGGGCAATCTCAGACGAGGAGGGTGAGGTCGTCGCGGTGGACGACCTCGCGCTCGTACGACGCACCGAGCTCGCGGGCCAGCTCGCGGGTGGAGCGGCCCAGGAGCGCCGGCAGCTCCGCGGCGTCGTAGTTGACCAGGCCCCGGGCGATCGCCCGGCCGTCCGGGTCGAGGAGGTCCACCGGGTCGCCGGCGGCGAAGGAGCCGGTGACGTCGGTGATCCCGGCCGGAAGCAGCGAGGCGCGCCGCTCGGTCACGGCGCGGACGGCTCCGGCGTCCAGCCGGATCGCGCCCTTGCCCTCGGTGGCGTGGGCGAGCCAGAGCAGCCGGGTCGGCCGCCGCCGCCCGGTGGCGTGGAACAGCGTGCCGACGTCGTCGCCGGCGAGTGCGCGGCCGACCTTGTCGGCGCCGGTGAGGATCACCGGGATCCCGGCGGCCGTCGCGATCCGGGCGGCCTCCAGCTTGGTCTGCATGCCGCCGGTCCCGACACCCGCCTTGCCGGCCTTGCCGACCGTGACGCCGTCGAGGTCGGAGTCGCGCCGGACGTCGCTGAGCAGCCGGCTGCTCCCCGGGACGCCCGGGACCTTCGGGGGCGGCCCGTCGTACAGGCCGTCGACGTCGGAGAGCAGCACCAGCAGGTCCGCGTGCACGAGGTGGGCCACCAGTGCTGCCAGCCGGTCGTTGTCGCCGAACCGGATCTCCGTGGTCGCGACGGTGTCGTTCTCGTTCACGATCGGCACGACGCCCAGTCCGATCAGCGTCACGAAGGTGCGCTGGGCGTTGCGGTAGTGCCCACGCCGGGTCACGTCGTCGAGGGTCAGCAGGACCTGCCCGGTCACCTGGTCGTGCCGGGCGAACTCCTCGGTGTAGCGGTGGACCAGGATCCCCTGCCCGACCGACGCCGCGGCCTGCTGCCGGGCCAGGTCGCGCGGCCTCCGGCGCAGCCCCAGCGGTGAGAGGCCCGCGGCGATCGCCCCGGAGGACACCAGCACGACCTCGACGCCCGAGGCGTGCGCGTGCGCGAGCGTGTCGACCAGCGCACGGACGCGATCGGGGTCGATGCCGCCCTCCGCGGTGGTCAGGGACGACGAGCCGACCTTGACGACCACCCGCTTCGCCTCGACGACCGCCGTCCGGCTCATTCCTCGTCCTCCGGTACGTCGAACCGGCGGGCGACGTCCGCACGGGTCTCCGTCTCGCCGCGCTCGGGCATGGCCTCGTCGATCGCACGCCGCCGGTGGGCCGCCGGGCGGGACTCGGTGAAGCGCTGGTCCTCTCCGCGGCGGCCGAGCATCTCGGCGCCACCAGCGTCGAGTCCGGGCTTGAAGTCGAACACCACGGCGTTGTCCGGGTCACCGATCAGGACCGGATCGCCCTCGACGGCGCCGAGCGCGAGGAGCTTGGCCTCCACGCCGAGCCGGTTGAGCCGGTCGGCCAGGAAGCCGACGGCCTCGTCGTTGCTGAAGTCGGTCTGCTTGATCCACCGCTCGGGCTTCTCGCCGCGCACGCGCCAGCCCTCACCGGTCTCCCGGATCGTGAACTCCTCACCGCCGTGCCGCGCCTTGGGCCTCAGCACGATCCGCTCGGCGGTCGCCACCACGCGCTCCCGGCGCGCCTTCGCCACGACCTCCGCCATCGCGAACGACAGCTCGCGCAGGCCCTCGTGGGTGACCGCACTGACCGCGAGCACCGGCCAGCCGCGTCCGCGGATGTCCTCGCCGACCATGTCGGCCATCTCGCGGCCGTCGGGCAGGTCCACCTTGTTGAGCGCCACCAGCCGGGGCCGGTCCTCGAGGCCGCCGTACCGGGCGAGCTCCTGCTCGATCACGTCGAGGTCCTCGGCCGGGTTGCGGCCGGGCTCCATCGTGGCCAGGTCGACCACGTGCACGAGGGCCGCGCAGCGCTCGATGTGCCGCAGGAAGTCGTGACCGAGGCCGCGGCCCTCGCTCGCACCCTCGATCAGGCCCGGCACGTCGGCGACGGTGAAGGTCACGTCGCCGGCCTGCACGACGCCGAGGTTCGGGACCAGGGTCGTGAACGGGTAGTCGGCGATCTTGGGGCGCGCCCGGCTCAGCGCAGCGATCAGGCTGGACTTGCCGGCGCTCGGGAAGCCGACCAGGCCGATGTCGGCGACCACCTTCAGCTCGAGGCGGACCGTGAGCTCCTCGCCGGGCTCGCCCAGCAGCGCGAAGCCGGGGGCCTTGCGCTTGGCGGAGGCGAGCGCAGCGTTGCCGAGGCCGCCCTTGCCGCCCTCGGCGACAACCAGCTCGGTGCCGGCGCCGACCAGGTCGGCGATCACCTCGCCGTCCTCGCCGACGACCACGGTGCCGTCCGGGACGGGCAGGACCAGGTCCTCGCCGTGCGCGCCGTTGCGGTGGGCGCCGGCGCCGTGTCCGCCGTGGGTCGCCTTGCGGGTGGCGTTGTGGTGGTAGTCGATCAGGGTGGTCACGTCGGGGTCGACCCGCAGGATCACCGAGCCGCCCGGCCCACCGTTGCCGCCGTCGGGGCCGCCGAGCGGCTTGAACTTCTCACGGTGCACCGAGGCGACACCGTTTCCGCCGCGGCCCGCGGCGACGTGGAGCACCACGCGGTCGACGAACGTCGGGACTGCCATCGCGTGCTCCTTTCCTCGAACAGGACGAAGGGCGCCCCTGGCAGATCAGGGACGCCCAACGTTGGAATCTGTGTGTGGTGCTAGCGCCGCCCGGTCACTGTGCCGGGGACGGGACGATGTTCACCACCCGGCGACCGCGCCGGGTGCCGAACTCGACGTTGCCCGCGACCAGCGCGAACAGCGTGTCGTCGCCACCACGGCCGACTCCGCTGCCGGGGTGGAAGTGGGTGCCACGCTGGCGCACGATGATCTCGCCGGCGTTGACGAGCTGGCCGCCGTACCGCTTCACGCCGAGGCGCTGGGAGTTGGAGTCGCGCCCGTTCTTGGTGGACGCTGCGCCCTTCTTGTGTGCCATGTTCGTCTTCCTTCGACGTGGGTGGTTTCGACGGGCTCAGCCACACTCGGTGGTCGAGCCCTGTCCAGACCTAGAGCTTGATGTCGGTGACCTTGACCTGGGTGTACTTCTGGCGGTGACCCTGGCGCTTCTTGTAGCCGGTCTTGTTCTTGTACTTCTGGATGATGATCTTGGGGCCCTTGGTGGCGCCGAGGACCTCGACGGTGACCGCGGCCTTGTCCAGGCCGGTCGAGGTCACCTTCTCACCGTCGACGACCATCACCACGGGCAGGCTCAGGGACGCGCCAGCGACCTCGTCGGTCCTGTCGATCTCGATGACGTCGCCGACAGCTACCTTCTGCTGCTTGCTGCCACTGCGCACGATCGCGTACACGTCCGTTCACACTCCTCGTCCATGAATCCGGGCCGCTGGCACACGTCCGCCTCGCCGAGAGGCTGGAGGGTGGTCCACGCGGAAGGGCGCGCACGAGCACGCCGAGGGTCAACTTTACGCGGTCGCCGGGCGTGGGGTCAAAACGGGACGGTGCCGCCCTCGCCGAGATCGTTAACCGATGTGAAGTATTCTGCCCGGGTGCCGCAACCAGCCTCCTCCGAACCCACCAGCCAGGCACCGCTCTCCCGCCTGGACAAGGACCACCCGCACTACCGCTGGGTGGCGCTGTCGAACACCACCCTGGGCATGCTCATGGTCACGATCAACTCCTCGATCGCGATCATCTCCCTGCCGGCGATCTTCCGGGGGATCCAGCTGGACCCGCTCGAGCCGGGCAACGTGAGCTACCTGCTCTGGATCATCATGGGGTTCCTGGTGGCGACCGCCGTGCTGGTCGTGACCCTGGGCCGCCTCGGGGACATCTACGGCCGCGTGAAGATGTACAACCTCGGATTCGCGGTGTTCTCGCTGTTCTCGGTGCTGCTCTCCGTCGACCCGTTCACGGGTGGGCAGGGCGCGATGTGGCTGATCGTGATGCGCGTCGGGCAGGGCGTCGGCGGCGCGATGCTGTTCGCGAACTCCACCGCGATCCTCACCGATGCCTTCCCCGCCCACCAGCGCGGCATGGCCCTGGGGATCAACCAGGTGTCCGCGATCGCCGGCTCGTTCCTCGGCCTGCTGCTCGGCGGCGTGCTCTCGGAGTGGCACTGGCGAGCGGTGTTCTGGGTCAGCGTGCCGATCGGCATCTTCGCGACCGTCTGGGGCTACCGCTCGCTGGTCGAGCTCGGCGAACGACGGGCGGCCCGGATCGACGTACCGGGCAACCTGACGTTCGGTCTCGGGCTCACCGCGATCCTGGTGGCGATCACCTACGGCATCCAGCCGTACGGCGACCACACGACCGGCTGGACCAACCCCTGGGTGCTCGGCGGCCTGATCGGCGGGGCGGTCCTGCTCGTCGCCTTCGTGGTGGTCGAGCAGCGGGTCGAGCACCCGATGGTGTCGATCGGGCTGTTCGGGATCCGGGCGTTCACGATGGCCAACCTCGCCGGGCTGATGGCCTCCATCGGCCGCGGCGGACTCCAGTTCATGCTGATCATCTGGCTCCAGGGGATCTGGCTTCCGCTCCACGGCTACAGCTACGAGTCCACGCCGCTGTGGGCGGGGGTCTACCTGCTGCCCCTGACGATCGGCTTCCTGGCGGCAGGTCCGGTCTCGGGCTGGCTGTCGGACCGTTACGGCGCCCGCCTCTTCGCGACCGGTGGCTCGCTGATCGTGGCTGCGACGTTCATCGCCCTGCTGCTGATCCCGATCGACTTCCCGTACTGGTCGTTCGCCGTGATCATCTTCCTGAGCGGGGTCGGCTCCGGGCTGTTCAGCGCGCCGAACGCCACCGCGGTGATGAACTCGGTGCCCGCCCACGAGCGCGGAGCGGCGTCCGGCGTGCGGGGCACCATCTTCAACTCCGGGACGTCGTTGTCGATCGGGGTGTTCTTCTCCCTGATGATCGTCGGCCTCGCCGACGTGCTGCCGAGGAGCCTCACCGACGGCCTCACCGCCCAGGGTGTGCCGCACGACGTCGCCGCGCGGATCGGCAACCTGCCACCGGTGGGCTCGCTGTTCGCCTCGTTCCTCGGCTACAACCCGATCGGCTCGCTGCTCGAGCCCAACGGCACGCTGCACACGCTCCCGCGCGATCGGGTCGACGTGCTCACCGGCAAGGAGTTCTTCCCGCACCTGATGAGCCACCCGTTCCACCACGGCCTGGTGATCGTGTTCGTCACCGCGGCGCTGATGATGGTCGTGGCGGCGGTCGCCTCCTGGGCAGCCGGCGGGAAGTACGTCCACGACGACCGCGCCGGCGAAGCCCTCGGCCGGGAGTGACCCCATGGTGATGGAAGACCCGGCCGGCACGTCGTCCCCGGAGACCGCCCGGCTCTACCTGGCGCTCGGTCGCCTCAACCGGGCGCTGCGGCGGGACGCGCGGGACGCGCTCGTGGGTCACGGGGGCCTGAGCGCGCTCGCGACCCTGGTCGCCGACGGGCCGCAGCGTGCCGGCGCGCTCGCGGCGGCGGAAGGCGTGACGGCTCCCGCAATGACCAGGATCCTCAATTCCCTCGAGGAGCAGGGCTACGTCGTACGCCGGCCCGATCGTGTGGACGGCCGCGCCAGCGTGGTCGCGGCGACACCGGCCGGCCTGGCACTCGTCACAACCGGCCGATCGGCGCGGATGCGTGCCCTCCAGGATCGCCTCGACGCCCTGCCGGACGAGCAGCGCGCGCGGCTCGCCGACGCGCTGCAGTCGCTGGAGGACCTCGGCGCGGAACGCTGACCGGTCAGCGCTTGCGCGAGCCCTTCTTCTTGACCGGCACGTGCACCAGCGACGGACCGTGGTCCTCGTCGTGCTCGCCGCCCTCGTCCTGCTCGGGCGCCTCGGCGCCCGGTTCGGGGGCGTCGGTCGTCGCAGCTGGCGGTCCGGCCGGCCGGCCGGCGCGGCGACGGCGCGTGCTCGTCACCACGATCGGTGCGGCGGCCGGCTCCGAAGCCACCGGTTCGGCGATGTCGGCGCCGTCGGCCGGGCCGGAGCCGTCGGTCGCCTGCTCGGCGGGGGCGATGCCCGCCCAGGTGACCTCGATCGGCTCGTCGGCCTTCTCCTCGGGGTCCGGCGCGGTGCCCATCAACGCTGCCTCGAAGGGGTCGCCCTTGACGCGTCGCGAGCGTCGCGGCGCCCTCCCGCCGGTCGCGGCGGTGGCGGCAGTCTCGGCCTGGCTGGACTCGGCGTCGGTCGCCTCGGTCGCAGGCGGCGCGAGTGTCTCCTGGACTTCGGGAGCGTCGTGGGAGTCCGCCTCCGCGGACTCGGGGTGCGGCTTGGTGCCGGCGAGCGCCATCGGGGACGGCTTCACCGACTCTGCCGGCGCTGGGCCGTCGGCGCCGCCGCGGCCCCGGGTGCGTCCCGCGCCGCCGCGTCCGCGGCGCGAGCGGCCCTCGTCGGGCGTGCTGCCCCGGCCGTTCGGCTCGACCGGCTGCTCGTGGACGATCACGCCGCGGCCCTTGCAGTGCTCGCACTCCTCGCCGAAGGCCTCGAGGAGTCCGGTGCCGATCCGCTTGCGGGTCATCTGCACCAGGCCCAGCGAGGTCACCTCGGCGACCTGGTGGCGGGTGCGGTCGCGGCCCAGGCACTCGACCATGCGGCGCAGGACGAGATCGCGGTTGGACTCGAGCACCATGTCGATGAAGTCCACGACGATGATGCCGCCGATGTCGCGCAGCCGCAGCTGGCGCACGACCTCCTCGGCAGCCTCCAGGTTGTTCTTGGTGACGGTCTCCTCGAGGTTGCCGCCGGAGCCGGTGAACTTCCCGGTGTTGACGTCGACCACGGTCATCGCCTCGGTCCGGTCGATCACCAGCGAGCCGCCGGAGGGCAGCCAGACCTTGCGGTCGAGCCCCTTGGCGATCTGCTCGTCGACCCGGTACGCCGCGAAGATGTCCTTGCCGTTCTGGGACTCGTAGCGCTCCAGGCGATCCTTGAGGTCGGGAGCGACATGGGCGACGTACCCCTCGACGAGGTCCCAGGCGTCCTCGCCCTCGACGACGAGACGGGCGAAGTCCTCGGTGAACAGGTCCCGGACCACCTTGAGGGTCAGGTCGGGCTCGCCGTACAGGAGCTCGGGGCCCTTGCCGGCCTCGACCCGCTTCTCGATCTCGCTCCAGCGGGCAGTGAGCCGCTCCACGTCGTGGGTGAGCTCCTCCTCGCTGGCACCCTCGGCGGCCGTGCGCACGATGACGCCGGCGGTGTCCGGGACGATGTCCTTGAGCAGCGACTTGAGCCGGTTGCGCTCGGTGTCGGGCAGCTTGCGCGAGATGCCGCTGGTCGTGCCGTCGGGCACGTAGACCAGGAAGCGGCCCGGCAGGCTGATCTGACCGGTGAGCCGGGCGCCCTTGTGGCCGACCGGGTCCTTGGTCACCTGCACCAGGATGGTCTGCCCCGACTGGAGCACGGACTCGATCTTGCGCGCCTGGCCGTCCTTGTGGCCCAGTGCCGACCAGTTCACCTCGCCGGCGTAGAGGACGGCGTTGCGACCCTTGCCGATGTCGACGAACGCCGCCTCCATCGAGGGCAGGACGTTCTGGACGCGGCCGAGGTAGATGTTGCCGATCAGCGACGTCTGCGACTCACGGGCGACGTAGTGCTCGACCAGCACCTTGTCCTCCAGCACGCCGATCTGGGTGAGCTCGCCGCGCTGGCGGATCACCATCAGGCGCTCGACGGACTCGCGACGGGCGAGGAACTCGGCCTCGCTCACGATCGGGGCGCGGCGGCGGCCGGCCTCACGGCCCTCGCGGCGGCGCTGCTTCTTGGCCTCGAGCCGAGTGGACCCGGCGACACTGGTGATCTCGTCCTCGGGATTGCGCGGCTTCCGGACCCGGGTGCGACGGCGACGGGTGCCGCCCTCTCCGCTGTCCCCTGCCTCGGCGCCGTCTCCGTCGGCGTCCTCGCGGTCGTCGGTCGAGGTCGACGACTCGTCGCCTCCGTCGGGGCCGTCCTCACCGGCACCGCGGCGGCGGCGACGGCCACCCCGGCGGCGACGGCGCCTGGCGCCGCCCTCCCCCGACTCGCCCTCGTCACCGTCGACACCCTCGATGTCGGGCTCGGCCTCGGCCGGTTCGTCACCGGCCTGCGGTGACCGCTTCTGGGCCTTCTTGGCCGTGGTCTTCTTCGCCGTCGTCTTCTTGGCCGTCTTCTTGGCGGTCTTCTTCGCGGGTGCCTCGGCGGTCTCGGCGGGCTCCGTGACGGTCCCTGCGTCGGCTTCGGCCGCGGACTCCGGGTTGGTCGCGGCGACGGCCTTCGCGGCGCGCTTCCGGGTCGGTGTGGTCGCCTCGGGTGCCTGGAAGAGCACCATCGGCGCCGCCGGCTCCTTGGTGGCCCGCTTCGACGCCTTCCGCGGCCTCTCGGCGCCCTCGGGCTCGGCGCCGTCCTGCGGTGCGTCACCGCTCGGCTCGCTCTCGGCGGGCGCGGCCTTCTTGGCGGTCCTCTTCGCGGCGGTCTTCTTCGCGGCGGCCTTCTTGGCGGTCTTCTTCGCCGCCTTCTTCACCGGCGCCCCGGCCTGGGGTGCCACAGCTCCCTGATCGGGGGCGTCGCCGGCCGAACCGGAGCCGACCGCGCCTTCAGGGGTGGAATTGTCAGAATTGCTGGTGTCGTCAGCGTCGAGCACGGTGCTCTCCTATGCACGGGCCCTGCGCATCGCCGGGCGACCGTGCGGGTCGCGCCGCGGGGAGTGAGCCCCGCGACCAAAGCCTTCAGTCGGCGACGACATCCTCCGTGTGCGTACGTCGAGCGGAGTCTCCCCGGTCACTGACCGCGGTCGCTAAGCCTTGGCCGAGTCGCACTGTCACCACGTCTCAGCCGGCCGCGTCGCGGTCCGGTGACAACGGATCCCCCACCGTGCCGGAACGTGGATCAAGTGGACCCTGCGCCAACCGCTGCGCGAGGGCAGCTGGGCCGGCGTCGATTCCCGTGACCTCACGGAGCGCGGCGAGAACGTCGTCGGGTCTCACGGACGGTGTTCCGTGTCGCAAGACCACTGCGAGTATCGCACATGTTTCCCCGCCGTTCTCCGACGCGCCGACCGCCCGTGTCCCCAGTGACACGATCGCCGCGCGGGCGTCGAAGGTCCGCAGCCCCTTCTTGGTCATCCGCTCGACGGGGATCTCGGGCGTGGCGAGCAGCCGCTCCACCCCGGCCGCGAGCACCTCGGGATCGACACCGCTGACGGTGACCTCCCACAGCGACGCCTCGAGCCGTTCGGCCAGCGACCCGCCGGCGCTCACGACGACCTCCAGGAGGTCCAGCCCCTCGGGAAGCGACGCGTCGAGCTCCCGGCGCAAGGCCTCGGGCTCGACCGCCTCGGACAGCCCGATCTCCAGGTACTCGGCCTCGCTGGCGGCCCCGGTCGGGCTGGCACCGGCGTACGAGATCCGGGGGTGGGGGTTGAACCCCGACGAGTAGGCCATCGGCACCCGCGCCCGGAACAGGGCCCGCTCGAAGGCCCGGCTGAAGTCGCGATGGCTGGTGAAGCGGAGCCTCCCACGCTTGGCGTACCGGATCCGGAGCCGCTGCACGGGAGGTGCCTGCTGCTCGGGCTGGTCTCGGGGAGGCACCACGCCGAGGACCCTATCGAGTGGCGAAACCGCCGCGTCGGTGTCCTACGGTGTCCCCGTGCCGGCGACCGAAGTTCCCTCTCGACCCCCGGCCACGAACGAGGACTCGAGCACCAAGGGCCGCGAGCGCCGCCTTCTCCTTCTCGGCCGCCTGGCTCTCGGCTACGCGCTCGTGGTCACTCTCCTGCCCATCAAGCCGACCATGCCGGAGCTCGGCCTCGATGCCAGCTGGAAGATCGCCATCAACCGGGCCACCGCCGAGGGCCTGCAGTTCGGCCATGACATCGTCTTCACCTACGGGCCGCTGGCCGGCGTCGTCTCCGGCGTCTACGAGCCCGGAATCCGTACCCTGGTCTTCGGCGCCGCCCTCGTGCTCGCTGCCGGGTTCGTGACCGCGGCACTGCTCGCGTTCTCCCGACTCGGCGGGATCTTCCACCTGGTCGCTGCGCTCGGCATCGTCACGTTGACGTCGCTTCCCGCCGAGGGGCTCGACGGACTCGTCCTCCTGTACCCGATGGTGGTCGTCTCCGCCGTCCGCAACCTGCCTGAGCGACGTCGTGCGCGGCTGCTGCTCGTGGTCCTGCTGGCGGCGCCCTTCGGTCTCCTGCCGAGCGTCAAGCTCTCGATCGTCCCGGCCCTGGCCGCAGGACTTGCGGCAGCCGCGGTCCTTCTCGTGCGTCGACGGGACTGGCCCGCCCTCGGCCTGCTCGCGGTCGTCCCGCTGGTGAACCTCGCCCTCTGGTGGCGCGCAGCCCACCAGTCGCTCTCCGGACTCGTCGACTACGTCCACAACTCCTGGTACGTCGTCGCCGGGTACTCCGAGGCGATGTCCGTCCACGAGGTGTCCCGCCTGTCCTCGGGCGCGGGCACTCCGATCTTCGTGTTCGGGGCGGCCATCCTGCTAGCCGGCGCGATCGCGACGCGGCACGACGTCGACTCGCTGATCGAGGCGGGCATGGTCGCGGTGACCCTCTTCCTGGCGTTCAAGTCGGGCTTCGTCCGCGCCGACCTGCACATGCAGTCAGGGGCTCTCGCGCTCCTCGCGGCGGCGGCCATGGTCCTGCCGGGCGGCAACGGCACCCGGTTGCGACGCGGCGTGGTGACCGCAGGCGTCGCGGCGGCAGCCCTGACGTGCTACCTGAGCGGACCCGTCTCGAGCCCGCTCGCGGCCGTCGGGGACCAGACGGTGCGGCTGGCGTCCGCGGCGGCCTCCGGCGACCTGTCCTCGAGCTCGCTGGACCGTCACTATGCGGCTGCGCTGCGGTCGATCCGGGAGCAGGCGAGCATCCCCGAGGCCGTGGGCAGGAGCGACCTGTACACGTCCTCGTTGAGCCTGCTCTTCGCCCAGGGGGCGACCTGGGACCCGCGACCGGTCATCCAGAGCTATGCGGCGTACACACCCGAGCTCGCCCGGCTCAACGCCCGACACCTCGCCGGCCGGGATGCGCCGCGGACCGTGTTCTACCAGGTGGCGCCGATCGACTTCCGGCTGCCGGCACTCGAGGACGGCGCGAGCTGGCTGCCTCTTCTCGAGAACTACAGCGTGTCCCCCGAGTCCTCGGCCTACCTGGTGCTGCACCGACGAGCCGCCCCCGCCGCGGTGGTGCTCGGCGCGAGCACCCACGTCATCCGTGCCCGCATCGGCGCTCGCGTCGACCTCCCCGCGGAGGGCACGAGCTGGCTCGCCAGCTTCGACGTGAAGGGGACCATGCTCGGCAAGCTGCGCAACGCCCTGTGGAAGCCGCCGCAGCTGCGGATCGCCGTGCAGACGGCCGACGGCAGGACCGCAGTCCGGCGGTTCGTCCCCGCGATGGCCCGCAGCGAGTTCATCCTCTCGCCGTACGTCGCCGACACTGCCGGGCTGCAGTCGTTGTTCCCGGGACAACCCGCGGATCCGGGCAAGCAGGTCACCTCCATCAGGTTGCTCGCCGATTCCTCCACCGATCTCCACTTCTGGCAGAAGGACTACTCACTGAGGCTCCGATCTCTGGTCGTGTCCCCGCAGTGACCGTCGCCCGCACGGAGGCCGGCGTGGTGAGGCATTACGATGATCCGGCCTCGGTCAGCAGAGCGCAGGCCTCGACGAAGGGACCTCGATGAGTTCGGAATCGGAGGACCTCAAGGTCCTCTATGCCAACCGCTTCGGCCAGGAGGAGGAGCAGCGCACCGATCTGTGGCAGGTCCTCTGCTCGCACTTCTTCCAGAAGTGGGTTCCTGAGGACGCGACCGTGCTCGACGTCGCGGCGGGGCACTGCGAGTTCATCAACAACATCCGCGCCGGCCGCAAGATCGCGGTCGACCTGAACCCCGACGTGAAGGTGCGCGCCGCCGGCGACGTGGAGACGCACAACCAGCGGTCCGACGCGATGACCGGGATCCCCGACGCCTCGGTGGACCGGGTCTTCATCAGCAACTTCTTCGAGCACGTCCCGCGCGAGGTCATCGTCTCCACGCTGGTCGAGGTGCTCCGTGTCCTCAAGCCCGACGGCAAGCTGCTGATCCTGCAGCCGAACGTGCGCTACTGCGCCAAGGACTACTGGATGTTCTTCGACCACATCACCCCGGTCGACGACCGTGCCCTGGTCGAGGCACTCCGCGCCACCGGGTACGACGTGGAGACCTGCATCCCGAGGTTCCTGCCCTACACCACCAAGAGCCGGCTCCCCAGCGGCCCCGGCCTGGTGCGGCTCTACCTCAAGATCCGGTTTGCGTGGCGGTTCCTCGGCGCGCAGGCGTTCGTCGTCGCGGTGCCGCGCTAGCGGCTCGCAGGCCCGCCGCAGCCCTCAGCGGACCCACCTGCGGGCGGCCGCGAACGGGGCGAGAAGCGCGGATCCGATGCGCATCCGGCGCGAGGACTCGAGAGCCTCGACGCGCGACCTGAGCCGCTGATTGGCCTTCCGGGCCTTTCGCAGCCGTCGTCGCAGCGTCGTCAGCTCACGCCCGGTCGCCCATTCGGCGTGGAGCCAGTCGGGGAGGTCGAGGTCGACCTTCGGCTCGGAGAACCCGTAGTCCTCCGGCTTCTGGCCCTCGGGTACGCGGCGAAGGACGACGTGGAACTCGAGGTCGTGGGACACGGGGAGCAGCGTCTCGACGTACCAGTCGCTGAGGCCCAGGATCCTCAGCTCCACGAGCTGCTGCACGAAGGACTCGGGGGTGAACATCCACACGTGGCAGTCGACGTACTCCCCCGCGCGGGCTCGCTCGACCTTGCCGCGCACGTCGGCCAGCCGCTCGGCCAGGGGTTCCCGCGCCGGTGGTCGATCGCCTCGCCAGAGCGCAACCGTGTCGACGCTGACGGTCGAGCTGAAGTGGTCGTAGACGGCACGCGTCGAGGGGCGTGCGTCACGCCGTTCGTGCGCCTCGAGCGCCTGCCCCACGGTCGTCGGAGGGCGATGCCGGTCGAAGGAGTAGCGACGGTCCGGCACCGCGAGGATCAGGGCTCCGCCGTCGACCGTGAGAGCGGCGATCTCAGCCAGCCAGCCGACGTAGTCGGGGACGTGCTCGATCACGTGGGAGGCGATCACCCAGTCGTAGGGTGCCTTGGCCGCCGCCGCCTCCGCGAGGGTGCGCGTGGCCCCGCCCTGGACGAGCGGAAAGTCGATGGTCGGAATGAGCTCGGGGATGACGTTCTGGTCCCCCGCGTAGTGCGAGCGGAGACCCTCGGTGTCGAAGACATCGACGTAGCTCACGTCATGGCGGTCGGGATCGGCGATCCCGGCGTCGAGCGGCCCGATCTCCAGGCCGTGCCCGGTGGCGAAGTCCGCCAGGCTCAGGAAGTGCGCGCGGCGTGCCGCGATCACCGTCCGCTGGAGCTCCGCCCCGAGCTCGCGCTTGGTGCGCGGGGTGGCGTCGGTCTCCGGTGGCATGCCGGAATCCTAGTCAGCGGCCGAGAGCACTCCTGCACACGTCCGGACTGACCCACATCGGCCACGCATTCACCCGCAGGCCGTTGAACTGGATCGGCAGCGGGTAGCGCGCCCGGCTCGAGTCGGCGCACTTCACGACCTCGTCGTGCCAGTCCAGGCGTTCGCTGTGCCGGACGAAGGCGTCCGGCACCCGGGCCAGCGCCCAGGCCAGCATGAAGCTGCCGACGGTGGCGACCACGGCCTCTCTCCGGGCCCGTGAGACCAGGTAGACCAGGAACATGCCCCACGCAGCGAACGGCAGGAAGAAGTAGCGGCCGCCCGCCAGGATGGGGTGGGCGATGAACGGCGCCGGCAGCGCGGACAGCGCGGAGTACACACCGGAGACGACGAGGATCTCCAGTCCCACGACCCTGGCCTCGAGGGTGCCGAGCCTCAGTGCGCACAGCACCATGACGGCGACCACGACGACCCCGATGCCGGTCTCGAGGAGGTGGTCGAGCGAGCGGTCACCGATCAACGGCCGGACGACGAACCAGCTGGCGTTGACGAAGGTCTGCTCGAGCGTCTTCACGACGTCGGTGTGGCTGCTCGCGTGCCTGTCCGAGCGGAGGTACAGGGCGGCGTGGAGCACGAAGCAGGCCCCGAGGACGCCGGCGCCGGCGAGCAGCGACCGCGAGCGCTCCCGGAGCCCGGTGAGCAGGTAGACGACGAACAGCGCTGCCGCAGCCATCGAGTTCAGGCCGGCGAAGACGAGCACGGCGAAGCCGAGCCTGCCGGGTCTCTTCGTCCAGCCGAGCACGATGAGAGGCCACAACGACGTCCACCAGAACGTGTAGAGCGCCACGTCGTAGGTCTCGGGATCGACCGGTACGACGGCAAGGTAGGCCACCATCGCACTGCGGACGGGGAGGCCGCCCCAGCGCGAGCCGGGAAAGAGCAGCAGCGCACACGTGGCGGCGAAGGTGACCACGGCCAGGACGTAGTCCGCGGTCGGGAACGCCAGCCAGTCGAGCCGGGACGCCAGCCCGATGAAGCCCGCTGTGAACGGCAGGAAGTCACCCTGGATCGGGTGGAGGACGCTCGTCCAGCCGTCGTGCAGCCAACGGCTGACGATCACGCTCTCCTCGACCCACACGTAGTGCGCATGGAACTCGTCAGGGCGCCGGGCCATGCTGACCGCCGTGGCGCCGACGAGGACGCACGCCGCGCCCACGGCAGGCCACCAGCCGGGCCGCGCGCGAGGCGCCGACTCGTCCTGTTCCACACTCACTCCCGGGCTGACGTCGCGGTGGACCCGCGAAGTCTATGGGGGCACGCCCCGGCCGGTCCGGGCGCCATCCGACCCGTGCCTCCGGGCGCGTGGGGCAGGTGCCGCTCGTCATACACTCAGCCGCATGCCCGGAGACCCGAGAGTGCTCGAGGACCAGCGCGCCCAGGTCGCGCGGCCCGGGATCCCTGCTGATCTGCGGGTGGCGGCAATCGTCCCGTGCTTCAACGAGGCGATCGCGATCGCGAAGGTCGTCGAGGACCTGCGCACGGCCGTGCCCGGTATGGCGATCTACGTGTACGACAACAACTCGACCGACGACACCGCCGAGGTGGCCGCTGAGGCCGGCGCGATCGTGCGGCACGAGGACGCCAAGGGGAAGGGCAACGTCGTCCGCCGGGCGTTCGCCGACGTGGACGCCGACGTCTACCTGATGATCGACGGCGACGACACCTACGACGCTTCGGCAGCTCCCCGCCTGATCCGCACGCTGCTGGACGGGCCGTACGACCAGGTGCTCGGAGTCCGCAAGCAGGTCACTGAGAGTGCCTACCGACCCGGGCACGAGGCGGGGAACCGGGTCTTCAACCTCGTCGTCAGCCGCATCTTCGGTGTCGAGGTGCGTGACATGCTCAGCGGCTACCGGGTCTTCAGCCACCGGTTCGTCAAGTCGTTCCCGGCCGTGTCCCAGGCGTTCGAGACCGAGACGGAGCTGACCGTCCACGCCGCCACGCTGCGGGTCCCTCAGACGGAGGTCGAGGTCGGGTTCACCGACAGGCCCGAGGGCGCGGAGAGCAAGCTGCGCACGTACCACGACGGGTTCAAGATCCTGCGGCTGATCCTGCATCTCATGCGGGTCGAGCGCCCGGTCCTGTTCCACACGGCGATCTCGTTCGCGCTGGGGATCGTGGGCCTGGCCCTCGGCATTCCTGTGCTCGTGGAGTACCTGCAGACGGGGCTCGTCCCGAGGTTCCCCAGCGCGATCCTGGCCGCGTCGATCGAGCTGCTCGCGTTCATGACCTTCTTCCTCGGGCTGACGCTGAGCGCCCTCAAGCGCATCAAGGACGAGAACATGAGGCTGGTGTACTTGTCGATGGGGCCGCCGCTGCCGCGCCAGACCGCCTCGACCGACCGACCGGACGCCGGGTGACGGCTGGCCGGCGGACGGCGCGCGCCCTGCCGTTCGTACTGCCTTGTGTGGTCTTCGTCCTCTTCGCCCTCGCCGGGCTGACGACGTCGAGCATCGGGGCACTGCGCGAGGACCCGGGCCACCCAGCGGGAACCGAGATCGGCGCACCCCTCCCGATCCGGGCCGACGAATTCATGACCGAGTCACCCATCGGCCTGGGCTGGATCGCCTCGGGTTCCCGTGGCATCGACAACCCGCTCAGCGTCGCTCCGAACTTCTTCCAGCAGCTGCCGTCGGGGCCGGTGTCGGGGGTCGTCTTCTTCGACGGGACCGTGGCGATGCTCGGTCCGTGGCTCCCCGACGCCATGCTCTTCGCCGCACGGTGGTGGCTTCCGACCCTCCTGCTGGTGATCGGGTTGCCGATCTGGTTCCGTCAGGTGACCGGAACGATGCGCTGGGGCTACCTCGCGACCGTGGTGGTGCTGTTCTCTCCGTCGAACATGTGGTGGAGCGGCCGCCCGGTCAACACCCTGGGCTTCATGTTCGCCGGCTGTGCCCTGCTCCTGGCCGGGCACGATCTCCTCACGCGGGGCCGCACTGCGCGGGCGGTCGGGTTGTTCCTCGCCTCCGCTGTCCTGATGGCCCGCTTCCCGTCGTACTATCAGCCCTTCGCGATCATCCTCGGATTCCCGGTCCTCCTCGCCACCCTCGCGTTCCTGTGGGCCCGCACCGGCGCGCTGAAGGAGAAGGCGATCGCGGTGCTCGTCACCGGAGGCGTCGGCGCCCTCCTGACCGCCGGCACGATGCTGGAGAACCTCGACGCGATCAAGTCGGGCCTGGGCACGGTGTACCCCGGTGAGCGGGTGTCCACCGGCGAAGCACAGTCGTTCGGGAAGGTGTTCGGCGCGCCCGTGCTCGGCTCGCTCGAACACGTCCAGGGGACGCTCGTCAACACCAACGCCACCGAAGCGAGCTCCTCGTTCATCGTGCTGTTCCTCGTCGCCGGCCTGCTCTGGCTGGCGCGGGGGTGGCGCGGCGAGCGGCCCGCACGCTGGGCCTTCGTGGTCTGGATGGCGTTCACGGCGATCT
This sequence comes from Marmoricola sp. URHA0025 HA25, assembly GCF_054059435.1. Lineage (NCBI taxonomy): Bacteria > Bacillati > Actinomycetota > Actinomycetes > Propionibacteriales > Nocardioidaceae > Marmoricola > Marmoricola sp. URHA0025 HA25. The sequence goes on along the minus strand of NZ_JBSSCD010000001.1, from coordinate 1,445,492 downwards.
GGCTCGCCTGGTGCACCGTCGACTTCGGGAGCATCGGCTCGCACCTGCCACTGGCCAAGCTGGTGCCGGCGATCCGGGCGGCCAACGACGTCGGCTTCCTCGCCGTCATCGCGTTCTTCCTCCTCATGGCACAGTGGCGCCCCGAGCACGTCAGGCGACCGATACTGGTGATCGCCGCCGCCGTCGCCGGCGTCGTGACCTACTTCGCCGGAGTCTCCTGGCGAGACAACGGCATCCCGGCCCTCACGCACGTCACCATCCTGGTCGCAGCGGCGGTCGCAGGCGCGGTGGTCTTCCTGCTGCTGCGCTGGCCCGGTCACTGGATCCCGTGGGTGGCCACGGCCGCGTCCGTGGTCTCGCTGACCGCCATGGTCAACCCGCTGGAGCTCGGGCTCGCCGACCTGCGCGGCAGTGGCACCGCTCGGTTCATGATCGACGCGGGCAAGGAGTCGCGCGCCGGCCACGACCTGTGGGCGAGTGACGACCCGACGTTCGACGCGCTCATGTTCGCGACCGCCACGCCTGCGCTCTCCTCCCGCCAGCAGGTCGGTCCCCATGACGCGGAGTGGCTCAAGCTCGACCCGGGCGGGGCGCACCGGGAGATCTGGAACCGTGGCGGCAGCTATGTGCGCTTCACCTGGACCCAGGACCAGCAGATCGTCTGGTCGAACCCGACGATCGACCAGATCGTCATGGCGGTCTCGCCGTGCGCGGTCGCGCGGCAGGAGCCTCGCCTGCGCTACGTCGTCTCGGTCAGAAGGCTCGACGACAGCTGCCTTCGGCTCAGCCGGAAGCTCCTGTGGTCCGGACGCCCCCACTTCGTCTACGAGGTGACCGGCTCCGGGGTGTGAGGAGCTTCGGTCAGCGCGCGGTCGAGGGAGCTCCTTCGCGCCACCTGGTCGGCGCGCACCATGATCGCGACGACGGCGACGATCCCGAGCGCGCCCACGACGGTCACCACCGCCGGGACCAGGTTGAGCTCCGGCGTCCAGAAGTCGCTGAAGCGCGGGTTGGGTCTCTGGTAGACGACCCCCGCATAGGCGGCCTGGAGGATCACCACGAGGACACCGAGCCGGATCGAGTACGTCGCGGTCCAGGCGAACGGGACGGCCGCGAACACGAGGAGCCAGACGTAGGTGCCGACGTGGACGGTCGCACCGTCGGGCAGGAACAGGACCAGCGTCCACGCCAGCATGCACACGAAGCACGCGACGACCAGGACCGCTGAGAGGTGGCCCGAGGGATCCCGTGGTCGGCGGCGGGCGACCGCGACGAGCCAGACGCCTGTCCACACGAGGAGCAGCACGGTCCCGAGCCCGATCGCGAAGGTCGAGCTGAAGAAGTCCTGGCTGCGCCACGAGTCCGGCCATGAGCCGCCGGGATGGAGCCGGTCGGCGATGCGGTGGTCGAAGACACGGTTCAGGTTCGCCCGGCGCGCCTCGAGCACCTTCCCGAGCGTGGTGTCGCGGTAGGCGTCGACCAGCGTCGGGAGGAACGGCCTCTTGTCCGGCGCGATCACGCCGGCGAAGTGCCACTTGAGCAGGCGCCCGTAGTTCGGGTCGGCGTACTTGCTGTAGAGCTCCCACGGCAGGTAGAGGACGCCCACGACGCCCAGGTTGAGACCGGAGTTGACCACAAGCTCCCTGGTGCCCCGCCCACGCAGAGCGAGAAGGGCGACGAACAGGATCGCGGGGACGACGAACGCGGCCGCACCATGGGTGAGGAAGGCAAGGACGGTCAGGGCGCCCGCTGCAGCCAGAGGCGCCCTCAGGCGTTCGGGCCGCTCGAGGCACAGGGTCACCAGGATTGCCAGAGCGGACAGTGCGAGACCTGCGCTCATCATCTTGGGCCAGGTGTAGGTGGTGTTCCACACGCCCAGCGGGAGCACGGTGACGAACGCGATGGTGAGCATCGTGACGCCCCGCCCGACCCGGAGCGCCCGCATCAAGGCGTACATGCCGGGAATCCAGATCAGCTGCGCGACGATGCTCGCGGCGATCCCCCACTGCATGCCGTGGACGTCGGTGTACCTCACGCTGTTCGAGATTCCGGCCAGAGTCTCGAACGGCCGGGTCAGCAGGAGGACTCCGGACTGGAGCGGCGGCCGATCGCTGCCGTTCCAGTCGCTGTAGAACAGCACCGTGCTCAGGTTGTTCCAGAGGTGGTAGGCGAACTTGTACTGGAGGACGTTGTCGCCGGGCTGGGCGCCGTACCGCGTCGCGACGGCGAGGAACGGATCGCGTAGGCCTCCCCACAGGAACGTGTGGCCGACCGCCAGGCCGAGGACCGAGGTCGACATCGCCGTCAGCGGGACCCAGGTGCGCCAGCTCGCCCAGAACCGGGTGAGGGCCAGCGCGGCCGCCGATCCCACGAGCACGGCGACCGAGAACACGATGCAGGCAGTTCGGGACCACCAGCAGAGGATCCAGGCGGCGTGCGCGGCGAGCCCGAGCCCCAGCACGCCGTACGCCGGCGCCAGCCACGGCGCGTCGGCCCACAGGCGGCGCGTGAGGCTCGCACTCGCACCGATGACCAGGGCGACCGTCAGCAGGGACGCTGACAGCGCGGCCCCGAACAAATGACTACAGCCGTCCGTCTGCCACGGCCTGGGTGACCCACGGGATGACCTCGTCGAGCATCTCGTCGAGGCTGGTGGTGCACTCGAACCCGAGGACGTCCTTCGCCTTCTGCACGTCGGGGACCCGCTTCTGCACGTCGTACTCGTACGCCGGGTCGCTGACCAGGGACAGCGGAGCGTCGCCCTTGATCTTGCGCCAGATCACCTCGGCCAGCTCACGCACGCTCGTCGACTCGGGCGTGGAGATGTTGAAGTCCTCGTTGAACGCCGCGTCCTGGCTCATGCACTCGACGATCCCCTTGGCCAGGTCGCCGCCGTAGGTGTAGTGGCGGACCTGGTTGCCCTCGCCGAGGATGTGCAGCGGGTCCTGGCCCTTCACGATCTTCTGCACGATGTCGGGGACGACGTGGCTCATCGCGAGCTTCACGTTGCCGGAGTCGACCTCGACGTCACCGAGCGCACGGCCTTCGCCGATGCCGACGCAGTTGAACGGGCGGATGACCGTGTAGGGCAGCTTGTACTGGTCCCACGCCGCCTTCGCGAAGTACTCCACGGCGAGCTTCTGGAAGCCGTAGGAGGACAACGGCGGCGGGATCTTGCGCTCGTCGCCCTCCTTCGACGGCCAGTGCTCGGTCGACTCGAAGACCATCGAGCTGGACAGGTAGGTGACCTTCTTCAGCTTGCCGTGCCGGTGCGCCTCGATGGCGGCGTCGCACGACGAGGCCATGATCCGCTCGTTCGTCGCGAGCAGGTCGTAGGCATAGGCGTGGAAGTAGGAGATGCCGCCGATCAGCGCGGCGCCGGCGACGAAGTGGTCGCAGTCCATGAGCAGCTTGGACATCAGGTCGACGTTGCGTGCGTCGTCCTCGTGGAACTCGTAGTCCGGGTGGTTGTCGTAGGACTTCTCGACCTTGCCGTACTTCGAGTAGTTGTCGATCCCGACCACCTTGTAGCCGCGGCGGAGGAGCTCCTCGACGACGTACCCGCCGATGAAGCCGGCCGAGCCGGAGACGAGGACCTTCTGGCTGTCTGCATTCATGACTGTTGACTTTCCCATCGTGTCGGTCGGCTGAGCGCCGGGGTCAGGACTTGTTGTTGAGCGCGGCGATCCGGCTCGCTTCGCGCCGGACCTGCTCGAGGGTGAGCTCGGGTCCGAAGGCGAACCGGTACCAGCGCAGGTACTTCGGGATCCAGGCCTTCAGCTGGAAGTTTGACTCACCGAAGTCCCGGTCGAGCCAGATCGTGGGGAGCTCGGCGACGGGCCGCCGCAGCCGGCGTGCCTTGGCCGTGAGCTCGAGCCCGATCTCGAAACCGCTGCGGCTGTGGATGCCGACCTCGCGGATGAAGTCCGTGGAGTAGGCCTTGAAGCTGTTGGTCGCGTCCCGTGTGCCGACGCGGCCCATCAGCGCCAACGACCTTCCGGCGCCTCGGGAGAGCAGACCCTTGAAGAGCGGCCCCCCGACCTGCTGGCCGCCGGCGCTGTAGCGCGAGGCGGCCGCCACCACGACACCGCGGTTGACGAGCCTGGCCAGGTCGTCGATCTGGCGGGGGTCGTCGCTGCCGTCGGCCATGGTCACCACGACCACCGGGCTGGTGACCTGGTCGATCCCGTAGCGGATCGCGTTCGCCGGCCCACGACCGTAGGTGCTCACGACCGGCTGGACCTTCGGGTTGGTGTTCGAGAACTCCTTCACCACCCCGACGGTGGGGTCCTCGTCGAAGTCGACGACGACCAGCACCTCGTAGTCGGACTCGACCGAGTCGGTGAGCCGCTCGAGGACGGGCAGGATGCCCTCGCCCTCGTTGTACGCCGGGATGACGATCGAGACCTGCAGGTTCATACGACGCTGCCCTGACCACGCAGGTTCCACACGTCCACGACCGGGACGTCGGTCTCGAGCTCACGATAGATCCTGTGCGGTGCCGCGACGATGAGCAGGTCGCACTCGGCGAGCACGCGCTCGAGCGGCACCAGCGTCGGGTCGACGGTCACGTACGGGTCGGTGCACAACACCTCGCGCGCCCGGAACTCGAGGATGCGCTTGAGCTTGTACGAGAGGCTCGAGCGGATGTCGTCGCTCTCGCCCTTGAACGCCATGCCGAGCACACCGACCTTGAGCTGGGCGAGGTCGTACCTCTTCTCCAGGTGCGAGACCAGGTACAGCGGGAGCCCCTCGTTGACCAGCATCGCCGAGTGCCCGAGCACGAAGGAGTTGTCGCTGAACGCGGCCAGCTGCATCGTGTCCTTGAACAGGCAGGGACCCGCGGCGAACCCGGCACCCGGCATGTCGGCCGCCCGCGGGTAGTCGTAGGCCAGCGCCTTGCGGATCCTGTCGAAGTCCAGCCCGTGGTCGTTGGCCATCACGTAGAACTGGTTGGCCGCCGCGAACTTGATGTAGCGCCAGGTGTTCGTGAAGAGCTTTGCCAGCTCGGCCTCTTCAGGCTCGAGCTCGACGATGCTCCCGGTCAGGTGCCCGAACAGCCGGGCGGCACGGTCACGCACGTCCTGGGTCCGGCCGGACACGATCTGCGGGAGCGTGAAGAGCTCCTCCATCGCCTTGCCCTCTGCGATCCGCTCCGGGCAGAACGCGACGTCCAGCTTGACGCCGCTGTTGGCGAACATGCGCTCGACGCCGTCGGTCACCCCGGGGTAGACGGTGCTGCGCAGCACGAGCAGCTGGCCGTCACGGAAGTGGTGCGTCGCCTCTCGAAGAGCGCGGGTGACGGCATGCGGGTCGGGGTTGAGGTGCTCGTCGACCGGCGTGCCGATGACGACGACGACCGCGTCGGCCGCGGCGATGATGCCGGGGTCGGTCGTGGCGGTCAACCGACCCGCGGCCAGGACGCGCTCGAGCACCTCGGCAGCGCCCTCCTCCTGGAAGGGAAGCTGGCCGCTCTCCACGAGCTTGACGGCTGCGTCGTTGAGGTCGTAGATGCCCACCCGCAGCCCGCGATCGGCGAAGGCGATGGCCAGCGGAAGGCCGACATGTCCGCAACCACCCACCACCACGACGTCGTGGCGTGCCGAATCGGCGTTCAGTGCCTCTTGGGTGGAGGAGCTCACGAGCATTTCCTTCGTCTCTGGTCGACGCCGCGGACCGGTGTCGACGGTTCGTCGGGCCGCGTCGCCTCGCGCGCCACCCTGGGGGACATCATCCGGCGAGGCCGGCACTTCGTCGTGCAGCCTGACGCCGAAGCTCGCGGCGCTCGGCCTGCGTCGGCGGGAGGTTCGGGTAGTCCGGTGTGTACGGATCGCGGACGGGCACTCCCCAACGCCGGCGCATGAACCGGAGCTCACCGGCCTTGGGCGTCGGCTCGCGAGTCTGCGACTCGAAGTGGAACAGCTCGCAGTGGGCCATGTAGAGGATGCGGTAGTCGTGCCGCAGCACCTTGTAGCAGAGGTCCACGTCGTTGAAGCTCTCGGGCAGCTCCTCGGTGAGACCGCCCACTTCGAAGTAGACATCGCGCCGCATCCCCACGCAGGCGCCCGTGACACCGCTGACCTCGCGGTTGATCCGGAGCGCGTTCGCCTTGCCCGGAGTGCCCTGCGGCGCGAACCGGTACGGATGCACGTACTCACCGCGCGAGTACGCCAGCCCGGCATGCTGGATCGCCGTGCTCGAGAAGAAGAGCTTGGCCCCGGTCATCCCGACGTCCGGCTCCTCGAGCGGGGCGACGAGCTCCTCGAGCCAGTCCTGGCTGCGGACCTCGACGTCGTCGTTGAGGAGGACCAGCCGGTCACCGGTGGAGGCCAGCACACCCAGGTTGATCTTGCGGCTGTAGTTGAACTTCTCGCGGAAGGGCACCAGGACCAGTCGCGGACCGGCGATCGCCTTCAGCTCGTTGAGGACGCGCGCGGGCGTCGGCTCGTCGTACACCACGACGACCTCGATGTTCTGGTGGCTGGTGCTCGCCAGCGCGGACCGCACGGCCCTCGTGACGAGCACCGCGCGGCGGCCCCAGACCGAGGACGACGATCCGATCGTGGGGATCACGATGCTGACGCGGCGCTCGCTGGGCAGGTGACGCTTGACGACGTACCGTCCCGGACCGCCGATCTCCACGGTGCCGTTGATGCCCATTCGGTCGAGGTGCTCCTGCACGGCCCGTCGGCCCGCCTCGAGCGCGTACGGCTTCGCCTCCGCATCGCCGGCCGCGGAGCCTTCGATCACCCGCCAGTGGTAGAGCACCTTGGCGATGTGCTCGACCCGGCGAGCACGCTCCGTCACGCGAAGGACGAGGTCGTGGTCCTGGGAGCCGTCGAACCCCTCGCGGAAGCCACCCACGTCGGCGACCAGCGACGCACGCATCACCGAGAAGTGGTTGCAGTAGTTCTGCCCGCGCAACCGCTCCGGCGACCAGTCGGGCTTCGGGAACGGATCGGTGAACCGGCCGTCGCCACGCACCAGGTCCTCGTCGGAGTAGAGGTAGTCGACGTCCTCATGGCGCTCGATCACCGCAGCGTTCTCGGCCAGGGCGTCGTCGGTGAGCAGGTCGTCGTGGTCGAGGAAGGCCACGAACCGACCGCGCGCCGCCGACAGGCCGTCGTTCGATGCCGCGACGATGTGGCCGTTCTCGGCCCGCTCGACCACCCGGATGCGGGCGTCCTTCGCGGCGTACTCCCGCAGGGTGTCGCGGACTGCCTGCTCCGGCGAGCAGTCGTCGACGAGGATCAGCTCCCAGTCGTCGTGGGTCTGCGCGAGCACCGAGTCGATCATGTCCCGGAGGACGCCGATCGGAGGGTTGTAGACCGGTGTGACGATCGAGAACTGCGGCTCTCGCCCTTCCTGGACCTTCATCCCTTGAGTCGCCCCAGGGGCCGCGTGAACATCCGGCCGATCCGCATGGTCCGCGACCCGCGCAGGGCAGCGATCTCGGCGTCACGCTCGGCAAGCTGCTTGCGGAGGCGGCGCACGCGCACCCGGATCGCCTTCAGGTCGTACTCCAGGCGGGCGGCGGTGGCCTCGAGGCCGACGACGTGGTCGATCGCGGTGAGCTCCGCGTGCCGCGCCAACAGGCCCGCATCATCGGTCGCCGCGGCTCCCCCGACGGCGACGGCCTCCGTCAGCTGCCGCTCGGCCTCGAGCAGGGCGCGGCGCTTCTCGATCACCTCCGCGTTGAGCGGTGCGAACTGGCTCTCATAGCGTTCGACGATCGTGCGCTTGGTCAGATCTGCGCGTTCGAAGAGGACGGCCCACGTGGCGAGGAAGGTCACGTCGGCGTCCACCCGCCGGTAGAAGCCTCGCTCGGCGAACCATGCCGCCCACTGCGGGGTCGGATGGACGTTGACGTGCGTGGACTCGTCGAAGTCTGCAGGGGTCGAGCTGAACAGGATCGTGTCGGTCGCGGCGCACATCACGTCGATCGCCTTCTGCGCGTCCTCCGGCGAGAGGTGCTCGAGCACCTCGACGCAGGTGATCAGGTCGTAGCGACCCTCGATCGGCTCCGTCGCGGACGTGACGGTCAGGCGGTCCCGGACGTCGGGGTGGGCGCTGTCGACTGCATACTCGGAGATGTCACGGCCGTGCGCATCGACGCCCCGCGAGACGAGCGCCTGCACCAGGAGGCCCTTGGCGCAGCCGACGTCGAGCGAGGTCGACGGATCGAGCAACCCCACGATGCGGTCGGCGACCGCGGTGAAGAAGTTGCGCCAGTGCGGGGTGTCCCATCCGTAGGCGCCGAGCTCTTCCACGTCGTAGTGGTTGTAGTAATTGTCCGCGTAGTCCACCGGGGCCGTGGACAGGCTCGACGTCACGCGTTTCTCGGAGGTCATGCGTGGCCAGGTCTCCCCGTCGTGTCGTATGGCGGTGCCAGCGGAATGATCAGCCGACACGATACTCGACACGGGCCCTTTCACAGCAAACGCCCGGTGCCGCCCGCGCGCTCAGAGCGACCGCACGAGCGGCGACTGGTAGATCGACTTCACGACGTCACCCGCCAGCGACTCGGTCAGCGCTGCCGCGACCCGGTCCAGCGCCGCTGCCGCATCCCCGGCGAGGGGTTCGGCCGGGACGACGACGACATGGCCGGCGTCGTCCTGGGTCCAGCCTCCGACGATGCGGCCGGCCCACCAGGCGGTGGGGCCACCGTTGCCGTTGGCGTCGAACAGCCGTTCGGCATGCTCGCCGAGGTAGAAGCCGCGCTGCTTCCAGCCCATCGTGGTCGGATCGAGCGCGGGAAGGAGGGCGGCCCAGGGCTCCACCGGATCGTCGTCATCGAGGTCGTCGGGCAGCACCCAGCCGGTGCCGTCGGCGAGGGTCACCTCCACCGCCTCGACGTCGGCCAGCGCCCGCCGGACCGCCGCCTTGGTGGCGCCGAGCCACCAGACGATGTCGGCCTCGGTGCCGGGACCGAACGTGTGCAGCCACGAGCGCACGAGCGCCGCGTAGCCCTCGTGCTCGGACATCGGCGGACCGACGTCCATCCAGTCGGAGGTCACCGTCCACCGCGGCCGCGAGGTCTTCCAGCCGCCTGCGTTCGCTCCGCGGACGACGGCCCCGCTCGCGGCCAGCGTCGTGAGCACGCGCGGCGCCACCGGGAACTCGCCGCCGTACGTCTTGCCGGGGGACACCACGAGGCGAGCCTCCAACGCACTCAGCGCGCCCCGCAGCTCCATCGTGGTCATCGGCCCCCGCTCGTGCAGCATCGCCAGCACCGCGGCTGTCGTCGCCTCGACCCAGGCCGGCCCGTCCTCGCTGATGCCGGCCTTGGCGACGTCGCGGGCGAGCTGGGCGCGCTGCTGGGCCGCCACGCGGGCGGCCGCACTCCCCCAGACCGCGGGGAGCAGCCCGCGCGGAAAGGCGAAGACAGTACGCCGCATCGCGAGCTGCTTGACCACGCTGCGGTCGTCGTACAGCGCCTTGTCGACCGCGTCGACGCTCGCGCCGCAGCGCGCGAACGCGGCGAGGTGGACCGAGGCGGGCTCGGTGGCGTGCAGGCAGGTCATCGCCGCCGCAGCCTCCTCGACGGAGGCGACCGGCTCGGCCAGCCCGTGGCGGCGTCCGAGACGGATGCGGCGCTGGGCATCGGTGATGGTGCGCACGGACCCATCCAAACGCAGGCCTCCGACGAGGCGCGGTTCTCACCAGGTCTCGACTGATCGCTCGCTGGCGCTCGCTGCTCGACCACCCGGGCAGGGTCTCAACTGATCGCCACCCGGGCGGGGTCTCGACTGATCGCTCGCTGGCGCTCGCTGCTCGACCACCCGGGCAGGGTCTCGACTGATCGCCACCCGGGCGGGGTCTCGACTGATCGCTCCCTGCTCGATCACCCGGAGGGACGCGACCGAGGGTCCTCGGGCGGATGATTTGATCGTCCGGTGCACCAGGCCGACGCGAACACCGAGACCAGGCTCCAGCGCGTCCTGGTCGTGCTCGGCATCGCGGTCCTGGCCTTCAACCTGAGGCCGGCGGCCGTGAGCGTCGGCCCGGTGCTCGACGAGGTCCGGCACGGCCTCGGCCTCAACGCGGCGGAGACCGGCCTGCTCACCGCGCTCCCGGTGCTCTCGTTCGCGGTGTTCGGAGCCCTCGCACCGAGGTTCGCGCGGGTGGTCGGGATGCACCGGGTGACCCTGCTGGCCCTCGGCGCGCTGGCGGTCGGTCTGTGGTTCCGCACCCGGGTCGACTCGGCGCTCCCGTTCCTGCTGCTGTCGTTCCTCTCGCTCGCCGGGATGGCGATCGCCAACGTCGTCCTGCCGTCACTGGTCAAACTGCACTTCCCCGACCGCGTCGGCCTGCTCACCTCGCTGTACTCGACGTTCCTGGCGCTCGGGCTCACCTCGGCCTCCGTGCTCACCGTGCCGATCGCCGAGGCCGGCTCGGACGGGGGCACGATCGACTGGCGCCTGGGCATCGGGACGTGGGCCCTGACCGCGTCGGTGGCGGCGGTGCCGTGGCTCGCCCTGGTCCGCCACGACCGCAAGGACACCGAGCAGCCGCGCCACCTGAAGCTGACCGAGGTCGCCAGGACCCGGATCGGCTGGGTGATGGCGCTGTTCTTCGGCCTGCAGTCGCTGCAGGCTTACGTGATCTTCGGGTGGTTCGCGAAGCTGTACCGCGACGCGGGTTTCAGCGCCTCGACGGCAGGGCTCCTCCTGGGCGTCGCGACGGGGATCAGCATCCCGCTGTCGTTCGTGATCCCGTCCCTCACGGTGAGGGTCCGCGACCAGCGGGTGCTCCTCACCGCGATCATGGCGTGCTACCCCTTCGGCTACCTCGGACTGCTGATCGCGCCGGTGGGTGGCGCGTGGCTCTGGGCTGTCGCCGTGGGCACCGGCACGTGCACGTTCCCGTTCATCCTGACGCTGATCGGCCTGCGGGCGCGTACGCCGGAGGGCACGGCCGTCCTCTCCGGCTTCACCCAGTCGGTCGGCTACCTGGTCTCCGTGGCGGGGCCGTTCGGGGTCGGCATCCTGCACGACGTGACCGGCGGATGGACGGTGCCGCTCTGGGCCTTGATCGGTCTCTGCGTGCCGCAGTACCTGCTCGGTCTGGTCGCGTCACGGCCGGCGTACCTCGAGGACCAGCTGGACTCAGTAGGCGCGCGCTAGCGTCGCGCTCACGCGGCACCCGCGCGCAACGCGCCGGCCCCCGCGGGCAGCCTGACCGTGACGGTGGTGCCCACTCCCGGGGCGGAGACGAGCGAGATGGTGCCACCGTGCTCCTCGACGATCCTCTTGACGATCACGAGGCCCAGGCCGGTGCCCTGGATCGCCATCCGGGTCGCCACCGAGGACCGGAAGAACTGTGTGAAGAGCTGGTCCTGCTCCTCCACGGGGATCCCCAGCCCGGTGTCCGCGACCGTGAGGACGAGGTCCGCGCCGTCGCGGCGGGCGTCGAGCGAGACCGAGCCGCCCGGCGGCGTGAACTTGACCGCGTTGGTCAGCAGGTTCAGGAGCGCGCGGTCGAGCTGGTCGCGGTCCCCGACGACACTTCCCGTGCCGGGCCGGCACGCGACGGTCAGCGCGACCGACTTGGCGGCCGCCGCCGGGCCGACCTGGCCGCCGACGTCCTCGACGAGGTGCTCGACGAGCGTGGCCCGGCGATGGAGCTGGATCGCGGTGGTGTCGATGTGGCTGAGCGTCAGCAGGTCCTCGATCAACGTCAGGAGGCGGCCGCTGTTCCGGCCGATCATCTCGACACCACGTGCCTGGTCGGCGGACAGCTCCCCGAGGTCGCCGTCCTCGAGGAGCTCGAGCTCCCCGATGATGCTCGTCAGCGGCGTGCGCAGCTCGTGGGAGACCGTGGCCACGAACTCGGTCCTCATCCGGTCGAGCTGCTCGAGCTCGTGCACCTGACGCTGGAGGGCGGTCTCGAGCGCCTTGCGCTCGGTGATGTCGTGCGCCGTGACGACGATGCCGTGGACACTGGGGTCCTCCAGGAGGTTGGTGCTCACCGCCTCGACATCGGTGAACTCCCCGTCGCCTCGACGCATCCTCCACTCGGCGTGGTCGGTCTTCCCCGGATGCAGGGCGAGCCGGCAGAAGTAGTCGCGCAGGACCAGCGCTTCGGCCGGGTCCACCAGCGAGGTCAGCGGTGTGCCCGGCAGGCCGTCCGGATGGTGGCCGAGCGCGCGCGCCACGGAAGGCGTGACGTACCGGATCACCAGGTCGGCGTCGACGACCATGATCATGTCCGAGGAGTTCTGGACGAGCGCGCCCACCCTGGACTCGCTGCGTTGGTGGCTCAGGTCGTCGCTGAGCGCGGCGGCCTCGAGTGCCACGGCAACCTGTGCCCCGAGCGTCCGCAGGCCGTCGACGACGTCGGTCGGCAGCGGTCGGACGTGCTCCACGACGACCTGTCCGTACGCGTCGGCCTGGGTGAGGAGAGGGATCACGAGCGCATCGGCCGCCCGAGTGGTCTCCACGCCGGGACCGGCCGGTTCCCACAGGTCGACGGCGATCGACACCTGCGAGAGCTCCTCCACCAGCGCGCGCGCTCCGTCGACCGCGGCGCGCCGGATGTGCTCCCGGTCCGGGGCGGCTGCGAGTGCGGTCGCCGCGAGGCGCAGGACGGTCTCGCGGCGGCGTGCCTGCTCGTGGCGGTCCACGGCGCGGCGCAGGCTCGAGACGAGACCCGTCATCCGCACCAGCACCAGCACGAACATCACGACCGAGACCGCAGCCGCGACGGCCACGTCGAAACCGTCGATCGGCCACTTCCGGTCCGCGAACACAGTGGCGGGCGCGATCAGCGTGGCAGCGGCGAGGAGCAGGATCCGCTTCCCGCTCAGCGACGCGCTCGGTGCGGGCGCCCGTGTCGACAGGGCACGCATCGACGGGTGCAGCGCAGCGGCTCCCCACAGCAGGTAGGTGCTCATCCAGCCCGCGTCGAGCCAGCTGCCCATCGTGTAGCTGCCGCTCAGCTCGATGGCGCCGTAGACGACATCGGTGGCGACGAGGCACAGCATGCTGGCAGCGAGGAGGCCGAACGCCCGGGGCCGCGCCCCGGTTCCCATGACCAGCCGGACGGCTACCGCGAGGAGCAGCACGTCCATGGACGGATAGGCCATCGAGACCATGCTCGAGAGCAGGGTGTCGCCCTCTTGACGGGTGTACGGCTCGATCAGGTAGATCCACGACAGCAGCCCGAAGCCGACGGTGATGATGCTGGCGTCGAGCAGGCTCGCGAAGTCCCTGCCCGGCGTACGGCTGCGGATCAGCAGGACCAGGCCGGTAACCTGGAGCGGGTAGTAGGCGATGTAGAGCCCGTCGGCCAGGGACGGGAACGACAGGTCATAGGTGTAGTAGAAGAAGTCGCCGGCGACGAACAGCACCTGGGCGAGGATGAAGAGCAACCAGGGCAGCACGGGGGTCGGCCGGTAGCGCACCACCCCGATCGCGATGGCCGCGGCGGCCGAGAGGCCGACGAGCTCAAAGAGCCAGTTGCTCCCCGCCAACGGGGGAACGAAGAGGTAGCAGACGAGCGCGACGGCGCCCCCGAGCAGGTACGCACGCGACGCACGACCGTCGCGGGAGGCACCGTGCGTGCCGCCCACGGCCCGCCGGCCGAACCCTGCCGTCCAGCCCAACACTCCCGAGGCGCCGCGCGTCGAAGTAGCAACGTGCACATGCGCCATCACTGCACCCCCCACGCGTGCGTCGTGATCTTCCCCCACTGACGGTGCCGCCAGCCGCTGTGGAGCGGCCAGAGCAGAAGGTCCCTAGACAGGGGTACTAGGTCCCGCTGCCCTCGGCAGCGGCGGAGTAAGAGGTCAGACGACGGCGAGCGGGAGCAGCTTCTGCCCCGTGGGGCCGATCTGGATGTCCGTGCCCATCTCCGGGCAGACACCGCAGTCGTAGCAGGGGGTCCAGCGGCAGTCCTCGACGTCGACCGACTCGGGGTCGAGGGCGTCCTCCCAGTCCTCCCAGAGCCAGTCCTTGTCGAGTCCCGAGTCGAGGTGGTCCCACGGCAGCACCTCGTCGTAGGTGCGCTCACGCGTGGTGAACCAGTCGACGTCGACCCCCGTGCCGGCCAGGCCACGCTCGGCGGCGCTCATCCAGCGCTCGTAGGAGAAGTGCTCGCTCCAGCCGTCGAACCTGCCGCCGTCGCGCCAGACCTCCTCGATCACCCGGCCGACCCTGCGGTCGCCGCGCGACAGCAGTCCCTCGACGATGCCCGGCTTGCCGTCGTGGTAGCGGAAGCCGATCGCGCGCCCGTAGCGCTTGTCCGTGCGGACCACCTCGCGCAGCTTGCGCAGCCGCTCGTCGGTGGTCACGTGGTCGAGCTGTGCGGCCCACTGGAACGGCGTGTGCGGCTTGGGCACGAACCCGCCGATCGACACCGTGCAGCGGATGTCGTTGTGGCCGGAGACCTCGCGGCCCTTGGCGATCACCTTCTTGGCGAGGTCGGCGATGGCCAGGACGTCCTCGTCGGTCTCGGTGGGCAGGCCGCACATGAAGTAGAGCTTCACCTGCCGCCAGCCGTGGGAGTACGCCGCGGCGACCGTGCGGATCAGGTCCTCCTCGGTGACCATCTTGTTGATCACCTTGCGCATCCGCTCCGAGCCGCCCTCGGGGGCAAACGTCAGGCCGGACCGGCGGCCGTTGCGGGAGAACTCGTTGGCGAGCGTGATGTTGAAGGCGTCGACCCGTGTGCTCGGCAGGGAGAGCGAGACGTTGGTCCCGTCGTACCGGTCGGCGAGGCCCTTCGCGACGTCGGCGATCTCGGTGTGGTCGGCGCTCGACAGCGACAGCAGCCCGACCTCGTCGAACCCGGAGCGCCGGATGCCGTTCTCGACCATGTCGCCGATCGTCTTGATCGACCGCTCGCGCACCGGTCGGGTGATCATCCCTGCCTGGCAGAACCGGCAGCCGCGCGTGCAGCCGCGGAAGATCTCCACCGAGAAGCGCTCGTGGACCGTCTCCGCGAGCGGGACGAGCGGGTTGCGGGGGTAGGGCCAGGCGTCGAGGTCCATCAGGGTGTGCTTGCGCACCCGTGCCGGGACGCCCGCCACGTTCGCCCGTACGCCGGCCAGCGACCCGTCCGCCGCATAGGACACGTCGTAGAACTTCGGGACGTAGACGCCGCCACTCACCGCGAGCCGGCGCAGCAGCTCGTCACGCGGCTCGAGGCCCCTTCCATCGGGCAAGGTGCCGGCAGGTCGGCCCTCGGCCTTCCACTCGCGGACGACCTCGCTGATCTTGAGCACGACCTCCTCGCCGTCACCGAGGACGGCGGCGTCGAGGAAGTCGGCGACCGGCTCGGGGTTGAAGGCCGAGTGCCCGCCGGCCAGCACGACCGGGTCGTCGCCGGTCCGGTCCACTGCGTGCAGCGGGATGCCGGCGAGATCGAGCGCGGTGAGCATGTTGGTGTAGCCGAGCTCGGTGGAGAACGAGATGCCGAACAGGTCGAAGGCGCGCACCGGCCGGTGGCTGTCGACGGTGAACTGCGGGATGTCCTCGCGGCGCATCACCGCCTCCAGGTCCGGCCACACCGAGTAGGTGCGCTCGGCGAGCACGTCGTCGCGCTCGTTGAGCACCTCGTAGAGGATCTGAACGCCCTGGTTGGGCAGGCCGACCTCGTAGGCGTCGGGGTACATCAGCGCCCAGCGCACCGTGGAGTCGTCGGCGCCCCAGTCCTTCTCGACGGAGTTGAGCTCACCGCCGACGTACTGGATGGGCTTCTGCACGCTCGGCAGATGGGGCTCGAGCCGGGCGAAGAGCGAGACCGGCGCGGTCGAGACACTGCTGTCGGGCACGACAGACCTTCCGGGAGTGAGGGGGGACAAAGTCCAAGGGTAAGGGCGATAGTTCAGGCATGCACGCCGAGATGCAGGCACTGAGGGCGCCGGTCGCCTTCGACGGCACCCGGTTCATCCCCGGCGGCGTCACGGTGATCATCGACGCGGACACGATCTTCGCGGTCGAGAGCTACGACCATCCCGTGCCGGTGGCCTGCCCGGTCACGACGTACGACGGCACCCTGCTGCCTGGTCTGTTCGACGCCCACGTGCACCTCGTCTCCGACGCCGGCCGCGGGAGCCTGGAGCGGGCCGCAACCATGACCGACGAGGAGCTCGACTCGGTGATCACCCAGTCGCTGCGCCAGCAGGCGCTCGCGGGCGTCACCACGGTGCGCGACCTGGGCGACACCGGTTTCCGCACCCTCACCCATCGTGACCGGGCCGCTGCGGGCATGCCCCGGATCGTTGCCGCCGGACCACCGATCACGGTTCCGGACGGCCACTGTCACTACCTCGGGTGCGTCGCGGAGGGGCCCGAAGCCGTCCGGACTGCGGTCCTCGGGCACGCGGAGCGAGGCGTCGACGTCATCAAGGTGATGGCCGGCGGCGGCATGACCACCGGCGGCAGCGACGTCTTCGGGGTCCAGTTCGCCGCCGACGAGCTCCGGCTACTCGTGGACACCGCACACGACCTCGGGCTGGGAGTGCTCGCCCATGCGCACTCGCTCGCCGGTATCGAGCACGCCCTCGACGCCGGAGTCGACGGGATCGAGCACTTCACCGGCATCTCACCCGACGGGATCCGCCTTCCCGACGAGCTTCTCGACAGGGTGGCGGCCGCCGGAGTCGCCGTCGATCCGACCCTGGGCAGCGACGCCACTCAGTTCGCGCCGTCGGAGGGTCCACCGCCGCGGATCGTCGAGGAGCTGGCCAGGATCGGGGTGGACCTCCCGACGCTGCTCGCCCGGCGGCGCATCGATGCAGGCCGGATGCGCGACCACGGTGTCCGCGTGGTCAGCGGTGTCGACGCGGGCGCGGCACCTCTGAAGCCGCACGGCAACGCGTGGCGCGCGGTGGCGGACCTGGTGAGCGCGGGGTACCCCGTCGACGAGGCGCTAGCGACAGCCACGTCGGTGGCGGCGGACGCCTGCGGCCTCCGCGAGGTCACCGGCGCGCTGCGGGAGGGGCTGTCCGCCGACCTCCTCGTGGTCGACGGCGACCTGCGCTCGGACGTCGATGCGTTGCACCACCCCGTCGCGGTGCTCGTCTGCGGTGCCGACGCCCTCGCCTGACGCCGAGCGGGCACAAACGCAGCCCGAAAGCACGCCGAGCGGGCAGAAACGCTGCGCGAAAGCACGCCGAGCGGGCGGAAAGGCTGCGCGAAAGCACGCCGAGCGGGCAGAAACGCTGCGCGAACCGGCGCGGGCCGGCACGACGGTGCTCGCGTCGAATCCAGCGTTTGTGCCCGGTCGGCGTACCCGGGCGCTGCGTTTGTGCCCGGTCGGCGTACCCGGGCGCTGCGTTTGTGCCCGCTCGGCGTACCCGGGGGCTGCGTTTGTGCCCGCTCGGCGTACCCGGGGGTTCGGGTTCAGCGAGTCAGTACGCGCGCGCCCGGCAGCCGGTTCGCGGGGGCGTGGACCGAGCGGCGCTGGATGTTCAGCAGCAGCCCGATGGCCACGAGCGAGGCGAACATCGAGGAGCCGCCGTACGACACCAGCGGGAGGGGTACGCCGGTCACCGGCATGATCCCCAGGCACATGCCGATGTTCTGGAACGTCTGGAAGCCGAGCCAGCAGGCGATCCCGGCGGCCGCGAGCCGGCCGAACAGGTCCTCGGCACGCACCGCGACCAGCAGCGCGCGCCACAGCAGCAGGGCGAACAGCGCGATCAGCACGCCGGCGCCGACCAGACCGAGCTCCTCGCCGGCGACGGTGAACACGAAGTCGGTGTGCTGCTCGGGCACGAAACCCGACTTGGTCTGCGAGCCGCCGAACAGGCCCTGGCCGAAGAGCCCGCCGTTGCCGATGGCGATCCGCGCCTGGGTGGTGTTGTAGCCGGCGCCCCGCGGGTCGAGCTCCGGGTTCGTGAAGGCCATGAACCGGTCGACCTGGTAGGCCTTGAGGATGCCGAGGGAGACGACGAGCGTCGCGCCGGCCACACCGGTGGCGAGCATCCCGACCAGCCAGCGGCGCGGAGCGCCAGACACCCCGAGCACGCCGAACACGGTCGCGGACAGCACCAGCATCGTCCCGAGGTCCGGCTGCAGCAGGATCAGCAGTGCCGGGAGGCCGGCGATCGCCAGCATGCCGGCGACCTCGACGTTGCCGATGTGTCGCCGGCGCGAGCCCTCGACGCGCTCAGCCGCGAGCAGGGCCATCCCCACGACGACGGCGAGCTTGGCGAACTCGGCGGGCTGCAGCGACAGGCCGCCCACGATCAACCACGACTGCGACCCGTTGATCGTCGAGCCCATCGCCAGCACGAGGACCAGGCCGGCCACCGAGCCGGCGTACACGAGCGGCGCGAGGATCCGCACCCAGCGGTGGTCGGTCACCAGCACCGCCCCCGCCAGGCCGAGCCCGATGGCGATGTTGACGAGGTGCTTGCGCAGGTACGCCGTGCCGTGACCGTGGGTGAGCGCGTCGTTCGCCGAGGTGGACGACCAGACCAGCAGGGTGCCGATCACCAGGATCGCCGCGGCCGCGAACACCAGCACCCAGTCGGTCCGCGGCCGGGTCCGCAGGGAGGGTGTCAGCGTCTGCAGACGTGCGCGCGCCTGCGGGATGACCGTCATCGCGAGCCTCCTGTGACCGGCGGCAGGATGGAGCCGTCGTCGGTGAAGGTCGGCAGCCGGCGCGGCGGAGTGACCCCCGGGATGGTCGACCTGGACGCGTCGACCTCCTCGCCGGTGATGCCGTAGAGCGCCTCCCAGATCTTGCGGACCGCCGGCCCCGACGTACCGGAGCCGGTGCCGCCCTGGGTCACCATCATCACCACGACGTAGTCCTTCGTGTAGGTCGCGACCCACGAGGTGCTCTGCTTGCCGTAGACCTCGGCCGAGCCCGTCTTTCCGCGGATCTTCACCTGGTCGAGCGGGAAGCCGCCGAACTTCCAGGCGAGCGTGCCCTCGCGCGGCGTCCCCTGCAGCGCCGTGTCGACGTAGGAGATCGCGGACCTCTTCGACTTCACGTGGCCCTGCACGACCGGGTCGATGCGCCGGACGACCTTGCCGGCCGGGTCGACGATCGCCTTCGCGACCCGGGGCGCGTACAGCGTGCCGCCGTTGGAGAGGGCGGCGTACGCCCGGGCCAGCTGCAGCGGGGTGACGATCGTGTCGCCCTGCCCGATCGCGAAGTTCACGGCGTCGCTTGCCCGGTACTGGCTGCCCTCGAGGCAGAACTCGTGGGCGAAGACGTGGAGGTAGTCACGCTTGTGCGCGGTGTTGCGCTTGTCGATCGCGCAGTAGTGGCCCTTCATGGCGTTCCAGTAGTCCAGCTTCCAGTGCCGGTCCGCG
Source organism: Marmoricola sp. URHA0025 HA25 (assembly GCF_054059435.1). Taxonomy (NCBI): domain Bacteria; kingdom Bacillati; phylum Actinomycetota; class Actinomycetes; order Propionibacteriales; family Nocardioidaceae; genus Marmoricola; species Marmoricola sp. URHA0025 HA25. The sequence goes on along the minus strand of NZ_JBSSCD010000001.1, from coordinate 1,426,218 downwards.
ATCCGGCCGCTGGCTTCTCCGGGGATGTCGATGCCGGTCCTGGTGCCGAAGCCGAACGCCTTCGCCTCCGCGACCAGCGGGTCCTTGGCGTTGACGTTCGTCGGGTCGGAGCCGAAGCGGTTCCAGAAGCTCAGGCCGACCCGGTAGAAGAACGTGTCGCAGGAGATCTCGAGCGCGCGGGCGAAGTCGATCATCCCGTAGGAAGCCGACTCGTAGTTCTTGAACAGCCGGTTGCCGACCTGCACTCCGCTCGAGCAGTCGAGCCGGCTGTCCGGGGAGAACCCGTTGTTGAACGCACCGACCGTCATGAACGGTTTCCACGTCGAGCCCGGCGCGAACTGGCCCTGCGTCGCCCGGGAGAGCAGCGGGTTGCCGGACTTCTTCGAGTACAGGCTCTTCAGCTGCTTGCCGGTGATGCCGTCCACCCAGACCGAGGGGTCGTACGTCGGCTGGCTGGCCATCGCGACGACGCTGCCGTCCCTCGCGTCGAGCACGATCGCCGCTCCGCTGTCCGCGACGTAGTTCTTGTGGGTGACCTTGTCGTAGGTCTTGCGGGCGGTCGTGATCGCGTCGTGCAGCTGCTGCTCGACGACGCCCTGCACCTTGGCGTCGAGCGACGTCACCAGGGTGTCCCCCGGGGTCGCCTGGACCTGGCCACTGTCGCCCAGCACGCGGCCCATCGAGTCGACCGCGACCCGCTGGTAGCCGGGGATCCCGCGCAACCACTGGTCGTAGGACTTCTCCACCCCCGATCGGCCGACGACCGAGGCTCCGTTGACCGACGTGTCGTCGGCCTGCTCGGCCTCGTCGAGCTCGTCGGCGGTGATCGGGCTGAGGTACCCGAGCACCCCGGCTGCGTTGACCCCGAACGGCGCCGGGTAGGACCGCACGCTCTCCCGCTGGGCGACGACGCCTGGATATGCCTCGGCCTGCTCGGAGATCTGCACGGCGGTCGCCTGGTCGACGTCGCGGGCGACGGGGACGGGCTGGAACGGGGACCCGTTCCAGCACGTGCCGGTGACCGCGCCCGGCTGGCCGCAGACCACCGTCCGCGCCACGAGGTCGGCGTACGGCTCGTGGACGGCGCCGGCCACCTTGCGCAGCAGCGCTTCGCGGTCGGCCTCGCTCAGCTTGCCGAGCACGGTGCGGTCGACGCTGACCACCCAGCTGTCCCGGTTGGCCACCAGCGGACGACCCATCGCGTCGACGATGAGCCCACGCGCCGGCTGCACGACGATGTCGCGCACCGACTGCTCGGCAGCCTTGGCCTGGTACTCCTCGCCGGTGAACACCTGCAGGTACCAGAGCCGCGCGAACAGGGTCACGAACAGGGAGACGAACATGACCTGCACGACGAACAGCCGCAACCGGCTCCTCCGCTGTGTAGGCCGGATCAGCACCGCAGCCATCAGTGCGGCACCCGCACCCTCGGCCGCGCCCGGCTGCGCGCGTCCACGCGGTCGCGCCCGGGGCCGAGTGCGGCGAACGCGGCGAGCAGGAGGGGCACGAGCAGCGGCGCGAGCAGGACGTCCCAGAGGACGCTGGTCACGATCACCTGCACGGTCTGGTCGACAGGGAACGAGCCGTCGCCGACCACGACACCCGACAGCGCGTAGACCGACGTGCCGACGAACGACGCGGCTCCGACGACGAGCACCGCCGCAAGCGCCGAGGACCGCGCGTCCTGGCGCACGCGCCCGGCAAGGTAGCCGACCACGACGAGCGCGAGTGCCCACCGACCGGCGACGTGGTCGGCCGGTGGCGCGAGGTCGACGAGCAGACCGGCCACGAAGCCGAGCAGCGCGCCGTACTCGGGCCCGCGGTCGATGGCCGCGACCACGACCAGGACGAGGGCGAGGTCGGGCACGACGCCGTCGATCGCGACGTGCCGGAAGACGACGGTCTGGAAGACGACGGCGACGCAGACCAGGGCGGCGACCCCGGCACCGCGAAGGGCGTTCACTGGGGCGCTCCCGCGGTCAGCACCGGACGGTCGCCCTGCGTCCCCTTCGGTACGACGACCCCGACGACGTCCAGCGAGGTGAAGTCGACGAACGGCTTGATCACCGCCTGGCGCGAGCTCTGTCGCGGGGAGGAGACCACCGACTCGACCCGCCCGATCGGGATGCCCGCGACGTACGGGACCCCGTCCTTCGACCCCCAGGTCACCACCACGTCATCGCGCGACGGGACCACGGAGGTGTCCACCAGGTCGAGGGCCAGCCGGCCGTCGTCCCCGACCGAGCCGCGGCCGCGCAGGAAGCCGATCTCCTGGTTGGTGCCGAGGCGGCCGCCCACCACCGAGTCGGTGTCGACGATGAGCAGCACGGTTGCGCTGCTGCGGGTCACCCGGACGACGCGGCCGACGAGACCGTCCGCGTCGAGCACGGTCATGCCCTGGCGGATCCCGGACGACGTGCCGGCATCGATCGTCACCGTGCGCGAGAACGACTGCATCGGACCCACCGCGACCACCCGGGCCGCCACCATCGAGTAGCCGGTGTCACCGACGACGCGGGTGAGGCCGTCCAGCTCCGCGAGCCGCTGGCGGTCGAGCGGCTCGGTGGCGACCTTGCCGCGGAGCGCGGAGTTCTCCGACTCCAGCTGCGCCACCTGGTCGCGGAGCCCGTGGTTGGTCTGCAGGGCATCACCGAGGCTGGTGAACGGCCGGATCGCGGTGGCCGTCGCCGACTCCATGGGGCCGACGACGTTGCCGACCGCGCTGCGCAGTGGGTCCAGCGGTGAGCTCGAGCCGGCCCGGGCGTCGAGGACCATCAGGGTCAGGCAGGCCAGCACGAGCAGCCCGAGGACGCGCCGCGTCCGCTGGTCGGGCGACGGTGGGCGCCCGCCCCGGGACGCCGGCCCCCGCAGCATCAGGCACTCCGGCGATGGGTCTCCGAGACCAGCACCTGCTGGAGCGCCTCGAATTCCTCCACGCACTTGCCCGAGCCGAGCACCACCGAGCTGAGCGGGTCGTGGGCCACGTGCACCGGCATGCCGGTCTCGTGGCGCAGCCTCTCGTCGAGCCCGCGCAGCAGCGCTCCCCCGCCGGTGAGCACGATGCCGCGGTCCATGATGTCACCGGCCAGCTCGGGCGGAGTCTGGTCGAGCGTGGTCCGGACGGCGTCGATGATCGTGTGCAGCTGCTCCTCGATCGCCTTGCGGATCTCCACGCTCGAGACCGTGACGGTGCGGGGCAGGCCGGAGACCATGTCGCGGCCGCGGATCTCGGCGGTGGGCTCCTGGGCGAGCGGGTACGCCGACCCGAGCGTCACCTTGACCTCCTCGGCGGTGCCCTCGCCGAGCATCAAGGAGTGCTCCTTCTTCATCCAGGCGATGATCGCCTGGTCGAGCTCGTCGCCCGCCGTGCGCACCGACAGCGTGGTGACCAGGCCGCCGAGCGAGATCACCGCCACCTCGGTCGTGCCGCCGCCGATGTCGACGACCATGTTGCCGGTCGCCTCGTGCACGGGCAGCCCGGCGCCGATCGCGGCGGCCATCGGCTCCTCGATGATGTAGACCCGGCGCGCTCCGGCCTGGTAGCCGGCCTCCTTCACCGCGCGCTGCTCGACCGGCGTCACCCCGCTCGGCACGCAGATCACCAGCCGCGGCTTGGCGAAGTAGCGCCGGCGGTGCACCTGGGCGATGAAGTGGCGCAGCATCTGCTCGGTGGCGTCGAAGTCGGCGATCACCCCGTCGCGCAGCGGCCGGATCGCGGTGATGCCCTCCGGCGTACGCCCGATCATCCGCTTCGCGTCCGAGCCGACCGCCAGGATCTCCCGGGTCTGCGAGTTCATCGCGACCACCGACGGCTCGTCGAGCAGCACGCCGCGCCCGCGCACGTACACCAGGGTGTTCGCGGTGCCGAGATCGACCGCCATGTCGCGGCCGATGAAGCTGTTGGCCATGTGCTGCCTCGCAGGGACGTCGTGGGGGAAGAGGCAAGGCGCCCCTGCCGGCGCGCCGTACCCGAGCACGAGCCTAGGAGCGGGCGCGCTCATTCCCGTGGAGGACACGCCCCACTGGTCACATTGGCCACAACCCGCGGGACTTGGTTTCGACAGGCTCAACCCCCGGGTGGTCGAGCAGCGAGCGCCAGCGAGCGATCAGTCGAGACCCGGTGAGGTACCCACAGGGCTCAACCACCGGAGCCTACCGGGTGGTCGAGCAGCGAGCGCCAGCGAGCGATCAGTCGAGACCCGGCCAGGCACCCACAGGGCTCCAACACACGGAAGCCCCGGGTGGTCGAGCAGCGAGCGCCAGCGAGCGATCAGTCGAGACCCGGCGACGTGCCCACAGCCTCAGCCCGAGGGCTCAGAGCCCGGGGAACCAGATCGCGATCTCGCGGGCGGCCGACTCCGGGGAGTCCGAGCCGTGCACCAGGTTCTCCCGGTTCGAGAGCGAGAAGTCGCCGCGGACGGTGCCCGGCGCGGCCTTCCGGCCGTCGGTGGCGCCGTTGATCGCGCGGACGACCTCGACCGCCTCGTCGCCCTCCAGCACCACGGCCGCGAGCGGGCCGCCGGTGACGAAGTCGCGCAGCGGGGGGTAGAACTCCTTCGACACGTGCTCGGCGTAGTGCTGGTCGGCCAGGGCCGCGTCGACCGTCCGCAGCTCCAGGGCCACGATCGAGAGCCCCTTGGCCTCGAAGCGACCGAGGATCTCGCCGACCAGGCCGCGGCGGACGGCGTCGGGCTTGAGGAGGACCAGAGTGCGCTGCGTCATGTCCCGAACCCTAGGACCCCGATCCGCTGGGCACGGTCCCCGGGTCCCCGGCAGCCGCCCGGTCGCGGTCGATGGTGCGGCCCAGGCGCACCGCGGTGAGCCAGAGCGCCAGGAAGACGGTGCCGAGGACGAACATGGCGCCGACCTCGAAGCCGAGCGCGAGCGCGGCGACCTGGATCGCCCAGCCGAGCCAGTACGCCCACCCGAACCGCAGCAGCCCGGTGACCAGCACGCACGCGACCGTCAGCCCGAGACCCACCCAGAGCGCACGCGCCGTGTCCACCGACTCCACCGAGATCAGCACCGGCGTCGAGAGGCCGAGCACGACGGCCTCGAGCAGCAGGATCGCCGCGCAGAGGCGGCGCTGCATCAGTCGTCCTTCCCGCGAGGCCTCAGCAGCGCCCGGGCCTCGCCGACGGTGATCACCGACCCGGTGACCAGCACTCCCCCGGATCCGAGGCCCTCACCGAACACCCCGCCCGCCTCGGCGAGCGTGGTCGCCTGGTCGACGGCGTCGACCAGGGAGGGCGCCTCGCTGACCCGGTCCTGCCCGAAGATCCCCCGGGCCACCTCGGCGAGCTCGTGGGCCGGAAGGGCGCGCGCCGTCGAGTTCTGCGTGCAGACGATGTGCGCGAACACGGGCTCGAAGGTCGAGAGCAGGCCCTCGTAGTCCTTGTCGGCCATCACCCCGACCACGCCGATCAGCGGGCTGAACACGAACGAGTCCTCGAGCGCCTCGACGACCGCGGCCGCGCCGTGCGGGTTGTGCGCGGCGTCGAGCACGATCGTGGGAGACCGGCGGACGATCTCCAGCCGGCCCGGTGAGGTCACCTCGGCGAACGCGTCCTTGACCACCTCCTCGGCCAGTGGCTCGTCGCTGCCCAGGAACGCCTCCACCGCAGCGAGAGCGAGGGCGGCGTTCTGTGCCTGGTGCGCGCCGTACAGCGGCAGGAAGACGTCGTCGTACACGCCGCGCAGTCCCTGGAGCGACAGGAGCTGGCCGCCGACGGCAGGGACCCGGCTGCGCACCCCGAACTCGAGGCCCTCGCGGGCGATGGTCGCGCCGACCTCGGTCGCGCGCTCCACGATCACGGCGGCGACCTCCTCCTCCTGGACGGCAGTGATCACCGTGGCGCCTGGCTTGATGATGCCGACCTTCTCCCGGGCGATCTTCGCGGCGGTGTCGCCGAGGTACTTCTCGTGGTCGATGGCGACCGGGGTAAGGACGGCGACGATGCCGTCGGCGACGTTCGTGGCGTCCCAGGCGCCGCCCATCCCGACCTCGACGACGGCGACGTCGACCGGGGCATCGGCGAACGCGGCGTAGGCCATCCCGACCATGGTCTCGAAGTAGGACAGCGGGTGGTCGTGCTCGGCGTCGACCAGGTGCGTGTACGGCGCGACGTCGTTGAAGGCGCGCACGAACTCGTCCTCGCCGAGCGCCTCACCGTCGATCACGATCCGCTCGGTCATGGACTCCAGGTGCGGGCTGGTGAACCGTCCCGTGCGCAGCCCGACGCTGCGCACCAAGGTCTCCACCATGCGGGCAGTCGAGGTCTTGCCGTTCGTGCCGGTCAGGTGGATCACCGGGTAGGCGCGCTGCGGCTCGCCGAGGAGCTCGGTGAACGCCTCGATGCGCTCGAGGGTCGGGTCCAGCCGGGACTCGGGCCACCGCGAGAGCAGGGCGTCCTCCACCTCGGCATAGGTCTCGGCGGGACGCGCGGCTGCGGGGATCTCGGACATCGGGCCGAGTCTACGGAGACACCCGGCTTCGGTGCGTGCCGGTTGCCGCGAGGTGATCGATCAAGCTTCGAGACCCAGCGCCTCCGCGTCCTCGACGGGCACCTCGGGGAGACCGTGGTGCTCCACGACGTACGCCGCGAGGTCGCGCAGCTTGACGTTCTGCACGCTCGAGTAGCGGCGCATGATCTCGAAGGCCCGGTCGACGGAGATGTCGTAGCGCTGCATGAGGATGCCCTGCGCGACCCCGATCGTGTGCCGGTTGTGCATGGCGCTCTGCAGTCCGGAGATCTCCTTGGCGGTCGCGAGCGACGCAGCGGCGTGCAGGGCGTAGAGGAAGATGACGTCGAGGGTGTCGCTGTCGTCGAAGCCGTCGGTCTGCGAGGAGTAGAGGTTGAGCGCGCCCATCGAGACCGCGCCCACCTGGAGCCGCACCGCGAGCAGCGAGCGGACGCCCTCCCGTGCTGCGCGTGGGCCCCAGCGAGGCCACCGCGGGTCCTGCGCGATGTCGCCGCTGCGGTACCACTCGTTGTCGACCAGCGCCTCGATGCACGGCCCCTCGCGCAGCTCGTACTGCAAGGCGTCGCAACGAGTGGCGATTTCCGAGGTCGCGGCCAGCGTGCGGGCCCGCCTGCGGTCGGGGACGGTCACGCTCGCGTGCTCGATCTCGGGGGCGAGGGTCAGGGACCGCTCGAGGAGCGTCTGCACGGTGGCGCTCTCGTCGCGCACAGCGAGGAGCTGCGCGCTCAGGCGTGCGAAGACGGCAGCCTGGTTGGCCGGAATGCTCATGGAACCCACCGTGCGAAGGCGAACACCGGCCCTCGTCTCGAGCCGGTGCTCTTGACGCTACACCCGCCCCGTGGCTCTCACTCGTGCTGTTCGCGAAGCACGAGCTCCGCCGTCTCGGTCAGCGAGTGCCCGTGCTGTCCGGCTCGCTCGAGAAGCCTCAAGTAGGCCTGCTCCATGTCCACGTCGTGGAGGTAGGCGAGGGCGCCCTTGGCCTGCTCGACGACGGAGCGCGCCATGACCGCCTCGTGGACCCTGGCCAGCACCTGGTCGAACGGGACGTCCGCGGCTTGGACGAGCACGAGGGTCGCCACGTCAGCGAACGCCTGACCGAGCAGACCCGTGTCCTCGCGCTGCTCGTCGTCCACGGTGCGGAAGATGTTCAGCCCGCCGAACACCTCGCCGTGCCAGCGCATCGGGAAGGCATGCACGGAGTGGTATCCCGCATCCCGGATCGCCGGTCCGACGTCCTTCCAACGGTCCGCCATCTCGGTTGCCCCGACCGCCTCCACCGGCTGGCCGCTCGCGATCGTCTCGACACACGGGCCTTCGGACTCCTGCGCCTGGAGCATCTCGAGCTCCACCACGCGATGCGTGCTGGCACTCAGCAGCGAGAGCGTGGACTCCTCGAGGACGAGGATCGCCGCTGCGTGGGCAGACATCGACGGCAGGCAGTCGGTCATCAGCTGGGCCAGGACGTCGGCCACGCGGTCGCCGGCCAGCATCGAGGCCGACGCCGACGCCATCGCCTGGACAGCGCTGGGCTGGTCGTTCGACCGGCCGTCGGGGTGAACTGTCATTGAGTGGTCCCGTCCGCATCGTCGGTGTCGCTGAAGTCGAGCTCTCGGGCGAGCACCCAGTTGCTCACCGCGGCCAGCGTGGTCGAATGGGCGAACGCGTGCGCGCGCAGCACCGCCACCGCATCGGCCGGTGCGACCCTGAGCTGCGCCACGACCATGCCGGTGGCCTGGTCGATGCGGTCGCGGACCGCCCATCGGTCGTGCGTCACGCTCTCGGAGTCCAGGTGCCCGAGGAGCGCCACGCCGACCGCGTTCGCGAGGAACTGCGCGTCGTCGTCGGTGACGGCCAGGTGCCGCTCACCGCTCTGGTAGACGCAGACGACGCCGACCACCGCCGACTCAGGACGGACCGGGAATGCGTGCAGGGACAGAGACCTGCCGCTCTGGCCGAGCAGGTCGGAGAGCATCGGCCACCGGTGTCGCTGCTCGGCCAGCGAGAGACCACTGACCGCCGCGCCGGTGCGGAAGGCGTCGAGGCTGGGCCCTTCGCGCAGCACGTCCTGGGCGTCCTCGACCTTGGCCGCCGGGTCGTCGGTCGCGCAGAGGGTGATCCGGTCCTGCGGGGCGAACCCCAGGGTGATCGAGCCGCCGTCGGCGGCGACGATCTCGTTGAACGCCTGGCACAGCCGCATCGCCATCGGGTTGCCTGCCTCCGTGTGCGCCAGCCCGCGGGTCAGCCGAGCGAGGAGCGGGTTGAGCTCCGGCATCAGTGCCACCTCGTCCCCATCGGCTCGGTGCGCGGACGGTCACGGGCTGGTCCTGCGATCGCGTCGGTGTCATGACCGTGGGCCCGACAGCGCTCATTCCACCGTACTCTCCGAGCCACCGACCACGGAGCAGACGAGCCGAAGGTCGCCGGCAGACAAAATAGAACACGTTCCACTAGGGTGCTCGAGACCCCTACCTGGCTGGAGCGTGAGCGATGCGGACCACCGTCGCAGTCGTCAACGAGCAGGGCGGCGACTTCTCCCTCGAGGATGTCGAGCTCGACGGGCCGCGGGGCGACGAGGTGCTCGTGCGCATCGTGGCCACCGGTCTGTGCCACACCGACATCACGATCAAGGGCTTCCTGCCGGCCGAGATGTTCCCGAACGTCTTCGGCCACGAGGGTGCCGGTGTCGTCGAGGAGGTGGGCTCCGAGATCACCGGCATCGAGGTGGGCGACCACGTCGTGATGAGCTTCCGCTCCTGCCGCACCTGCGAGAAGTGCACGAGCGGCCTGGTCGGCTACTGCGACTCCACGCTGCTGATCAACTACATGGGGCTGCGGATGGACGGGTCGACCACCTACACGCGTGACGGCTCACCTGTCTTCGGGTCGTTCTTCGGCCAGTCGAGCCTCTCGCGGCACGCCATCGCGTACGCCGACAACTGCGTGGTGGTCGACAAGTCGCTGGACCTCACCCGCCTGGCGCCCTACGGGTGCGGCTTCCAGACCGGCGCCGGCACCGTGCTCAACGTGCTCCGGCCCGGACCCGAGCACAGCCTCGCCGTGTTCGGCGCCGGGGCGGTCGGGCTGGCCGCGCTCGCCGCCGCCCGGTACGCCGGCGTCGGCACCCTGGTCGCCGTCGACCCGCTGGCGTCCCGCCGCGAGATCGCCGAGCGGTTCGGCGCGGTCGGCGTCGACCCGACGGGCGACGCACCGGTGGTCGACCGAATTCGCGAGCTCACCGGCGGTGGAGCGTCGTACGCGATCGACACGACGGCCATCCCGGCAGTCGTCAAGCAGGCGCAGCAGGCGCTCGGCGTCCGCGGCACCCTGGTGGCGCTCGGTCTCGGCCCCGAGGAGTACGCCCTCGACGCGATCGACCTGCTGCAGAACGGCAAGAGGGTCATGGGATCGGTCGAGGGTGACTCCGACCCGCAGGAGATGGTCCCGCGCCTGATCGCCCTGCACGCCGCCGGCGACTTCGACCTCGACGACCTGGTCACCACCTACCCGTTCGAGGAGATCAACTCCGCCGTCGCCGACGTCCTGGCCGGCAAGGTGGTCAAGCCGGTGCTGGTCTGGTGACCGGCCGGTAGCCTCGGCGCATGAGGCTTCGCCTGAGCGACGAGGAGGCCGTCTTCCGCGAGGAGATGCGGACCTTCTTCACCACCCAGATCCCGAGCGAGACCCGCGAGGCGGTGGCCGCGGGCCGCCACCTCGACAAGGACGCGTACGTCGAGACCATGCGGATCATGAACGCCGCCGGGCTGGCCGTGCCGAACTGGCCGGTCGAGTGGGGCGGGCGGGACTGGACGCCGCTGCAGCGGCACATCTGGCACGAGGAGCTGCAGCTGGCCTGCGTGCCGCCGCCGCTGGCGTTCAACGCCAACATGGTCGGGCCCGTGATCGCGAACTTCGGCTCCCAGGAGCTCAAGGAGCGGTTCCTGCCGCCGACGGCGAACCTCGACATCTGGTGGGCGCAGGGGTTCTCCGAGCCCGACGCAGGCTCCGACCTCGCCTCGCTGAGCACCCGTGCGGTGCGCGACGGCGACGACTGGATCGTCAACGGCCAGAAGACCTGGACGACGCTCGGCCAGCACGCCGACTGGATCTTCTGCCTGGTGCGCACCGACCCGTCCGCCGAGCGGAAGCAGGCGGGGATCTCCTTCCTGCTGTTCCCGATGGACTCCCCCGGCGTGACGCTGCGGCCGATCGAGCTGATCGACGGCGGCTTCGAGGTCAACGAGGTGTTCTTCGACGAGGTCCGGGTGCCCGGCGACCTGCTGGTCGGCGAGGTCAACCAGGGCTGGACGTATGCGAAGTTCCTGCTCGGCAACGAGCGGGTCGGCGTCGCACCGGTCGGGGCCACCAAGCGGGTCCTCGCCCGGCTCAAGGAGACCGCCGGCGACCTCGGCCGCCTCGACGACCCGTTCGTGGCGGCGCGGTTCGTCGAGCTCGAGAACGAGCTGCTGGCGCTGGAGCTGACCGCTCTCCGCGTCGTCGCGCACTCCGCCGACGGCAAGCCGCACCCGGCCTCTTCCGTGCTGAAGCTCAAGGGCACGGAGCTGCAGCAGGCGGTCTCCGAGCTCGCCGTCGACCTCGCCGGCTCGCTGTCGCTGGCGAGCGGCTCGCAGTCGGTGCCGGAGTGGGCCGCGCTGACCGCACCGACGTACCTGAACCTGCGGAAGGCCTCGATCTACGGCGGATCGAACGAGATCCAGCGGCAGATCATCGCCGGCACCATCCTCGGACTCTGATCCGCGACACCCCGGGAGACGGACATGGACTTCACCCTCGACGAGGAGCAGCAGGCACTGCGCGACGCGGTCCGCGGTGTCCTCAAGCAGTACGACCCGTCCGTGGACGCCGAGCACCGCCGGGAGGTGACCGCGAAGGATCCGGGCTTCGACGAGGACCTCTGGGGTCGGCTGGCCGAGATGGGCCTGCTCGGCCTCCCCTTCGCCGAGGCCGACGGCGGCATGGGCGCCGGACCGGTCGAGGTGGCGATCGTGTGCGAGGAGCTCGGCCGGGTGCTCGCACCGGAGCCGTACGTCGCGTCGGTGGTGCTCGCCGGCGGACTGGTGGCAGCTCTGGGCAGCGACGAGCAGCGCGCCGAGCTGCTCGGTGGCCTGTCCTCGGGCGAGCACCTGCTCGCGTACGCCGAGGGTGAGGTCGCCGAGCCGGTGATCCAGGGAGCTCGCGCCGACACGATCGTGTGGAACGTCGGCGGCGAGCTGCTCGTCGGACCACGGCCGGCTGATGCGGTCGGCTACCGCACGCACGACGGCGGCCGCGCAGTGAGGCTCGAGCTCGACCGGTCGGCCGCGACGCCGCTCGGCACGGGCGGTGACGCCTCCGACGCCGTCGGGCTGGTCAGGGCGCGGGCCCAGGTCGCCGCCTGCCACGAGGCTCTCGGGGCGATGGACGCGGCGCTGCGGATGACCACGTCGTACCTCACCACTCGCAAGCAGTTCGGCGTGACGCTTAACCGGTTCCAGTCCCTCACCTTCCGCGCCGCCGACCTGTACACCGCGCTCGAGCTCACCCGCAGCATCGTCACCTGGGCGACCATGGTGGCCGCCGAGAGCGACGACCCGCGAGCGGTCATCACCGCCGCCGCCCGCGCCAAGCTGCAGGCCGCTCGCGCCGGGCGGCTCATCGGCCAGGAGGCGATCCAGCTCCACGGCGGCATCGGGATGACGGCCGAGTACGCCGTCGGCCACTACACGTCCCGCCTCACCGCGATCAACCACTGGCTCGGCGACGCCTCCGAGCAAGTCGCCCTGCTCGCCGACAGCCTCACCGACCACACCGTGCTCGACCCGCTGTCCTGACCCGAAGGCACGCCGAGCGGGCACAAACGCAGCCCGGACGTACGCCGAGCGGGCACAAACGCATCCCGAACGTACGCCGAGCGGGCACAAACGCTGCGACCTGCCGGACATTGGCAGACATCGTTTCTGCCCGCTCGGCGCGTCCGCGTGCCGCTTCTCTGCCCGCTCGGCGACTCGGCGCGCTGCTTTTCTGCCCGCTCGGCGTTGGGGGGCGATGACGATCGCGGTGGAGACGCCGGAACGGGTTTTCGCCGCCGGCGCGCCCGCCCGTAGCATTTCGGCCATGACCGACACCCAGCGCCCGCCTTCGGGCCAGTCCTCCGCCACGGCGACCGCAGCTCGTGCGGTCGTCGTACCGGAGAAGCCGGCGCTGGAGGGTCTCGAGCCGAAGTGGTCCGCGCGGTGGAAGGCCGACGACACCTACGCCTTCGACCGCAGCCAGCCGCGCGAGAACGTCTACTCGATCGACACGCCGCCGCCCACGGTCTCCGGCAGCCTGCACGTGGGCCACGTGTTCTCCTACACCCACACCGACCTGATCGCCCGCTTCCAGCGGATGCGCGGCAAGTCGGTCTTCTACCCGATGGGCTGGGACGACAACGGCCTGCCCACCGAGCGCCGGGTGCAGAACTACTACGGCGTCCGCTGCGACCCGTCGCTGCCCTACGACGCCGGCTTCACCCCGCCCGCGAAGCCCGACCCCAAGAAGCAGGTCCCGATCAGCCGCCCCAACTTCGTCGAGCTCTGCGAGCAGCTCGTCGTCCAGGACGAGCAGGTCTTCGAGGAGCTGTGGCGCAAGGTCGGGCTCTCCGTCGACTGGTCGCAGTACTACACGACCATCGGCCCGAAGGCTCAGAAGGTCAGCCAGGTCGCGTTCCTGCGCAACCTCGCCCGCGGCGAGGCCTACCTCCAGGAGGCCCCGACGCTCTGGGACGTCACCTTCCAGACCGCCGTCGCCCAAGCCGAGCTCGAGGCGCGCGAGTACGCCGGCGCCTACCACCGGGTCGCCTTCCATCAGCCCGACGGCACTCCGGTCCACATCGAGACGACCCGTCCGGAGCTGATCCCCAGCGTGGTCGCTCTGATCGCCCACCCCGACGACGAGCGCTACCAGTCGCTGTTCGGCACGACGGTCAGCAGCCCGGTCTTCGGCGTCGAGGTCCCGGTCCTGGCCCACCCCGCCGCCGAGATGGACAAGGGCGCCGGCATCGCGATGTGCTGCACCTTCGGAGACCTCACCGACGTCCAGTGGTGGCGCGAGCTCGACCTTCCGGTGCGCACGCTGATCGGCCGCGACGGCCGGATGTCCCGGGAGACCCCCGAGTGGCTGAGCAGCCCGGCCGCGGCCGCGGCGTACGAGGACCTCAAGGGCAAGACCGCGTTCTCCGCCCGCGAGGCCGTGGTCGAGAAGCTGCGCGAATCGGGTGACCTCGAGGGGGAGCCCACCCCCACCAGCCGGATGGTGAACTTCTTCGAGAAGGGCGACAAGCCGCTCGAGATCGTGGCCACCCGGCAGTGGTACATCCGCAACGGTGGCCGCGACGCCGAGGTCCGTGAGGAGATGCTCGCCCGCGGGGCCGACGTCACCTGGATCCCGCAGCACATGAAGCACCGCTACGACAACTGGGTCGGCGGCCTGAACGGTGACTGGCTGATCTCCCGGCAGCGGTTCTTCGGCATCCCGTTCCCCGTCTGGTACCCGCTCGACACCGAGGGCGAGCCGGACTACGACCACCCCCTCCTGCCCCGCGAGGACGAGCTGCCGCTCGACCCCTCGACGGTCGCGCCGCACGGCTACACCGAGGACCAGCGCGGCAAGCCCGGCGGCTTCCTCGGCGACCCCGACGTCATGGACACGTGGGCGACGTCGTCGCTCACGCCCCAGATCGCCGGTGGCTGGGAGACCGACGAGGACCTGTTCCAGCGGGTCTTCCCGATGGACCTGTGCACCAACGCGCACGACATCATCCGGACCTGGCTCTTCTCCCGCGTCGTCCGCGCGCACTACGAGAACCACGCGACCCCGTGGAGCCACGCGATGATCTCGGGCTTCATCGTCGACCCGGACCGCAAGAAGATGAGCAAGTCCAAGGGCAACGCCGTCGTCCCGGACGCCGTCCTCGACCAGTACGGCGCCGACGCGGTCCGCTGGCGCGCCGCGATGGCCCGCCCGGGTCTGGACTCGCCGTTCGACGAGACCCAGATGAAGGTCGGCCGCCGGCTGGCGATGAAGGTCCTCAACGCGTCGAGGTTCGTGCTCGACTCGGTCGGCGCCACCGATCCCGACCCGGCCCCGATCACCGAGGCGATCGATCGGGCGCTGCTTGCCCGTCTCCTCCAGACCTGCCGCGAGGCCACCGAGGCGTTCGACGCCTACGACTACACCTCCGCGCTGGAGGTCACCGAGCGGTTCTTCTGGGAGTTCTGCGACGACTATCTCGAGCTGGTCAAGGAGCGCGCGTACGCCGACGGCGAGGGATCGGAGTCGGCGAAGGCTGCGCTCGCCTGCGCCCTGCACACCACCCTCCGGCTGCTCGCGCCGTTCCTGCCCTACGTGACCGAGGAGGTCTGGTCATGGTGGCAGGAGGGATCGATCCACCGCGCGTCCTGGCCGAGCCCGGCCGACGCCGCACCGGCGTCCGGTGAGCCCGGCGTGCTCGAGGCCGTCGCGACCGCCCTCACCGGCATCCGGGGAGCGAAGTCGAACGCCAAGGTGTCGATGCGCGCCGAGCTGGCGCGGGTCGAGATCGCCGGACCAGCGGCGCTGGTCGTGGCCGCAGAGTCCGCGGCCGATGACCTGCGCAAGGCGGGCAAGATCACCGGTGAGCTGGTGTTCACCACCCGGTCCGACCTCGCTGAGCTGGTCGTGACGGCAGAGCTGGCGCAGCAGGGCTGACCAGGTCCCGCGCGAAGGCGCTCAGGGGCCCGCGGGCCGGCCCTTCCCGATCCCCGCGCCCGGAGCGGTCCCGGTGGGCGTCGCGGTGGGCGTCCCGGTCGGCGTCCCGGTGGGCGTCGGGGTCGCCGTCTCGTGCGCCTTGGCGTGACCCTTCCCGTGCGGGGCGGCGGTGGCGGTCACCTCGGCCGTCGACGTGGAGGCCGAGGGCGACGTCGCGTTCCCCCCGACGGCGCTCGACCCGGGCGCACCGTCCGATCCGGCGCGAGCCTTCTGCGTCGTGCCCACCGTGCTCGGTGACGCGACCTGGACGGCGGCGGTGGTGGGACCGGCCACCGGTCCCGGTGACCACAGCTCGGGCGACAGCGGGTGCATCAGGACCGCGCCGGAACGGACCTGCAGGTGGCCGCCGAGAACCACCTCCGGGACTCCGTTCGGGTTCACGTGAGCCGGTGACGTGGCCGGGCCCGACGCGGGTCGGTCATTCGCGCGGAGACCAGCGCCGGTGATGACTGCCGCAGCGATCGCGAGCAGCCAGAAGGCAGCCAGCGGGCGCGCTTGGTCGGCGTTCACGGTGCTTCTCTCCCCGAGCTGCGAGCCACGGACAGATGGCTCTGGGCGGTCTCCCCCGTCCACGTCCCACGCTATTGCGTGGCGAGCCGTGGGGCATGACCCATGTGAGCCATAGGCCGGGCGCGCGAAGGGCCATCCGGCCCGCCGGTCGGCCGTGGGCCGGACCGGCTCAGCTGCCGAGGATCAGGCCGACTTCTTCTTCTTGGCCTCGGGCTCGCGCGGGACCAGGGTCGGGTTCACGTTGTCGGAGACGACCTCGCCGGTCACGACCACCTTGGCGACGTCCTCGCGCGAGGGCACGTCGTACATCACGTTGAGGAGCACCTCCTCGATGATCGCCCGCAGCCCGCGGGCGCCGGTGCCCCGCTCCATCGCCTTCTCCGCGATCGCGGAGATGGCGTCGTCGGTGAACTCCAGCTCGACCCCGTCGAGCTCGAAGAGCTTCTGGTACTGCTTGATCAGGGCGTTGCGGGGCTCGGTGAGGATCTGTCGCAGCGCCTCGCCGTCGAGCTTGTTCACGCTCGCGATCAGCGGCAGGCGGCCGATGAACTCGGGGATCAGGCCGAACTTGACGAGGTCCTCGGGCCGGACCTGGGCGAACATCTCGTCGGACTCCGCCTCCTTCGTCAGCCGCATCTCGGCGGTGAAGCCCAGCGTCTTCTTTCCGATCCGCTGCTCGACGATGTGCTCGAGCCCGGCGAACGCGCCGCCGACGACGAACAGGATGTTCGTCGTGTCGATCTGGATGAACTCCTGGTGGGGGTGCTTGCGACCGCCCTGCGGCGGGACGGAGGCGGTGGTGCCCTCGAGGATCTTCAGCAGTGCCTGCTGGACGCCCTCACCCGAGACGTCGCGGGTGATCGACGGGTTCTCGGCCTTGCGGGCGACCTTGTCGATCTCGTCGATGTAGATGATCCCGGTCTCGGCCTTCTTGACGTCGTAGTCGGCCGCCTGGATCAGCTTGAGCAGGATGTTCTCGACGTCCTCGCCGACGTAGCCGGCCTCGGTGAGCGCCGTGGCGTCGGCGATGGCGAACGGCACGTTCAGCATCCGCGCGAGCGTCTGGGCCAGGTAGGTCTTGCCGCAGCCGGTCGGGCCGATCACGAGGATGTTGGACTTGGCGACCTCGACGGCGTCGTCCTTGCCCTTGCCGGTCGAGGTGACCGCGCCCGCCTGGACCCGCTTGTAGTGGTTGTAGACCGCCACCGCGAGCGACTTCTTGGCCGTCTCCTGGCCGATCACGTAGGAGTTCAGGAACTCGAAGATCTCCCGCGGCTTCGGCAGCTCCTCGAGGCCGACCTCAGCGGTCTCGCTGAGCTCCTCCTCGATGATCTCGTTGCAGAGGTCGATGCACTCGTCGCAGATGTAGACGCCGGGTCCGGCGATGAGCTTCTTGACCTGCTTCTGGCTCTTCCCGCAGAAAGAGCACTTGAGCAGGTCACCACCGTCACCGATGCGTGCCACGGGCGACGTCTCCCCTCATCCGTGCCGACCGGAGGCCGGCATCAGTTCACTTGTGCCATCGACGACCGCGGGGCCGCCGTGCGGGCGTCGTGCGCTCTCCCGACCGTACCCCGTTCGAGGGACGTTTGGGCTCGGACACGACACAAACCGCCTGGCTCCGGCTCAGACGAGCGCGGCTGCCTTGCGCGACTCCAGGATGGAGTCGATCAGGCCGTACTCGACCGCGCCCGCCGCGGTCAGGATCTTGTCGCGCTCGATGTCGAGGCTGACCTCGTCGACGGTCTTGCCCGAGTGCTCCGCGATCATGTTCTCCAGGAGCTCACGCATCCGCAGGATCTCGTTCGCCTGGATCTCGATGTCCGAGGACTGCCCGTAGGTGCCTTCGGTGTAGGGCTGGTGGATCAGGATCCTGCTGTTGGGCAACGCCATCCGCTTGCCGGGCGTGCCCGCCGCCAGCAGGATCGCGGCCGCCGAGGCCGCCTGGCCCAGGCACACGGTCTGCACGTCGGGCTGGATGAACCGCATGGTGTCGTAGATCGCGGTCATCGCCGTGAACGAGCCGCCGGGGCTGTTGATGTAGATGCTGATGTCGCGGTCGGGGTCCATGGACTCCAGGCACAGGAGCTGGGCCATCACGGCGTTCGCGATGTCATCGGAGATCGGGGTGCCGAGGAAGATGATCCGGTCCTCGAAGAGCTTGGCGTACGGGTCGATCCGGCGGAAGCCGTACGACGTGCGCTCTTCCCACTGCGGGATGTAGTAGTTCATCTCAGTCCTTCGTCCGGGCCGGACGGCCCTCGTCGGCGGCTTCGCGGGCGCTGGTGATCACGTGGTCGATGAAGCCGTAGTCCTTGGCCTGCTCCGCGGTGAACCAGCGGTCGCGGTCCGCGTCGCGCTCGACCTGGTCGAGCTCCTGACCCGTGTGCTCCGCGATCAGCTCGAACAGCACCTGCTTGATGTGCAGGGACTGCTGGGCCTGGATCTTGATGTCCGAGGCCGAGCCGCCCATGCCGCCGGACGGCTGGTGCATCATGATCCGCGCGTGCGGCAGGGCGTACCGCTTGCCCTTGGCGCCCGCGCAGAGCAGGAACTGGCCCATCGACGCGGCCAGGCCCATCCCGACGGTCGCGACGTCGTTGGGGATGTAGTGCATCGTGTCGTAGATCGCCATGCCGGAGTCGACCGAGCCGCCGGGGCTGTTGATGTGGAGGAAGATGTCCGCCTCCGGGTCCTCCGCGGAGAGCAGCAGCAGCTGCGCGCAGATCGCGTTGGCGTTCTGGTCGCGCACCTCGGAGCCGAGGAAGATGATCCGCTCGCGGAGCAGCCGCTGGTAGATGTGGTCGTCGAGGCCGTTGGCGGAACCGCCGCCGTCCATCCGGGGCTCGTGCATCTGGGAGATCTGGTTCACGTCCCTGACCCTAGACGTACGCAGGGGCAATTCCACGGGCAAGGGGTCGATGTTCGCCCACAGCGGATTATCCGGGCCCCAGGCTCTCCGCCGTCACGCCTCGACGGCGGCCTTGAGCCTCTCGAGGGTCTGGTGCATCCCGCGCTCGAGATCGTCGGCGTGCCCGTCGTTCCCGCCCAGGAACAGCGGCGCGAAGACCCGGCTGACCAGCGTCAGCCGCCGCGGCACCGGCCGGCGATGGACGACCCGGGTGCCCTGACCCTCCGGCGCCAGCTCGTAGATCCACCGCGCGCCACTCGACCGGGTGTCCCAGGCGAGCCGCCGGCCCGGCTCGACATCGGCGACCACGCTCCGTGTCGGCCAGACCACTGCCTTGCGCCGGTTGACGCCGAGGTACTGCTGGCCCACCTTGAGGCCCCCGGGGCGCAGCGGGACCATCCGCAGCAGCTCCGGGCTCCAGTAGGGCATCCGGCGCAGGTCCGTGATCGCCGCCCAGACCTGGTCCGGCGGTGCGGCGATCGTGGTCTCGGCACGCAGCTCGCGGGCAGCGCGGTCGCTCATGCTGTCTCCTGACAGGCAGGTTGGGCCAGCCATCCCCCGAGGGCGGCGTGGACCTTCTCGTGGTTCAGCAGGTCGAAGTGGTCGGCACCGGGGACGTGCACCACGTCGGCACCCGGGAAGATCTCCTCGCCGTTGGGCAGAAGACCCGCCGCGGAGCGGTAGGGCACCAGGAGGTCACCCACGGTCGCGGCCAGCGGGTGCCGCGGCGACCGGGTCAGCGTGGCCGCCACCAGGTGGTAGCGGGCGTGCGGCAGGTGCGCGATCTCGTCAGCCGGCCCGTCATGGAGGTCGAGTACGCCGACCGACCGCTGGTCGAAGATCCGGGCGAACGGCGAGAGCTCGGGAACCTTGTGGAACACGGTGACCCCCCGAGCGATCGTGCGCTCCACCGGTGAGCCGAGGTGAGGCGCACCGAGGAGCACCACGTCGGTGACCCGGTGCGTCCATGCGCGGTCCGCGGCCGTGCTGACCGCGCACGCCGCCCGCACGATGAGCCCGCCCATCGAGTGCCCGACGAGAGCGATCCGCTGCACGTCGGTTGGCCAGGCCTCGACCACCTCGGAGAGCAGCGAGCTCAACGCGACCCCGGACTCGGCGATCGTGAGGCCGGTGTTGGCGCGCACGTAGACCGGGGACCAGCCGTGGTCGGCGGCGAGCCGGGCTCCGTACGACGGGGCGGTGGTGCCGTCGGCACGACGTGGCCGGCTCCGGCGGTCCCAGTAGTGCTCGGTCTCGCACAGGCCGTGCACGAACACGACGATCGCGTCGGTCGCGTCCGGATACGCAGCGGCGAGTGACGGGCCGTCGGCGGCCACGTCGCGCCCGGCGTGGCGCACGGCCATCCGGATGGCGAGCGGTGACTCGTCGGCGACCAGGCGGTCGCCGATCAGCCCGTTGACGGCCGACACGACGAAACGGCCCCGCGGGGATGCCTCGATGGGCCCGCCGAGGCCGACGCGGTCGGCGGCGCGCAGGCCCCGGGCCGCGGCCTTGAGGCCGAGCCCGAGGCCGCCGTACACGACGCCGGCGATGCCGTCGTGCGCCCTATGGCTGACCGTCGACCCACCGGCCACCCGGTCGACGACTCCGTGCACCCGGCCGGCGACCGAGCCGTGGATGTCACGCGCGGCGGAGAGCAGCAGGCTCTCGGCGTGCTCGGTGGCCAGCGCGACCGCCTCGAGGACGCCGGCACCCTCGCGGCGCGGGCTGGGGCGACGGGGAGGGGCCATGGCCGGAAGTCAACGCAGCCGCCGATCGGGTGTCAACGACCGGCGGCTGCGTCCTGCATCACAATCAGTGAACGATCGTCCACTGAGATGGATCAGTCGTCGGCTGCTTCGCTGTCGTCCGCGTCGGCGTCCGTCTCGGTGTCCGTCTGTGCGTCCGCATCGGCGAGCGGCTCGCCGATCGTGCCGTCGGGGCGCAGGTTCTTCAGCTCGACCGCGTTGCCCGAGGCGTCCTTGACGTCAGCGGACTCCACGATCAGGGCCAGCGCCTTGCCGCGGACGACCTCGGCGACCATCTCGGGGATGTGGTTGTGCTCGACCATGTGCTTGACGAAGTCGTCGGGGTTCTCCCCCGACTCCTGGGCGCGCCTCATCAGGTGCTGGGAGAGCTCGGCCTGGTCGACGCCGATCTGCTCCTTCTTCGCGACCTCGTCGAGCAGGAACTGCGCGGCCATCGCGTCGCGGACCCTCTTCTCGAGGTCCGCCTCGAACTCGTCGACGGTCTGCTTCTCCTTGTCGAGGTACTCCTCCATGCTGAGGCCCGCGTAGGCGAGCTGCTGCTCGACCTGCTGGCGGCGACCGGTGATCTCCGCCGCGACGCTCGCCTCGGGCAGCGGGATCTCGGCGCTGTCGAGCAGCTTCTCGAGCACGGCGTCGCGCGCGGCGGTCGCCTGCTCGAGGCGGCCCCGGTTCTCCAGGCGGGTGCGCAGGTCGGCGCGCAGCTCCTCGGCCGTGTCGAACTCGGACGCCGTCTGGGCGAACTCGTCGTCGAACTCCGGCAGCTCCTGCTCCTTGACGGCCGCCACCCGGACCAGCACGTCGACGTCCTCGCCGGCGGCGTCACCACCGAGCAGCTGGCTCTGGAAGGTGCTCTCCTCGCCTGCCTTGAGCCCGGTCAGGGCGTCGTCGACTCCCTCGATCAGCTCGCCGGACCCGACCTTGTAGGAGAAGCCGCTGACCTCGCCGCCGTCGACGGTCTCGCCGTCCTTGCTCGCGACCAGGTCGATGGTGACCACGTCACCCTCCTGCACCGCGCGGTCCACGTCGTTGAGCGTGGCGAACCGCTCGCGCAGGCCCTGCGCCTGCTCCTCGACGTCGTCGTCGGAGACCGCGACGTCGTCGACCTGCACCGCGATGCCGGCGTACTCGGGCACCTCGATCGTGGGGCGGATGTCGACCTCGGCGGTGAACTCCAGGGACTGGTTGTCCTCGAACCGGGTGATGTCGATCTCGGGCTGGGCGAGCGGCTGGAGGTCGTTGTCCTCCAGGGCCTGCACGTACAGCTTGGGGAGGGCGTCGTTGATGGCCTCGTCGAGCACGGCACCACGGCCGACCTGGCGGTCGATCACCGGGGGCGGCACCTTGCCCTTGCGGAAGCCGGGGATGTTGACCTGCTTCGCGATGCGCTGGTACGCCGCGTCCAGGCTCGGCTTGAGCTCCTCGAACTCCACCTCGATGGTCAGCTTGGCGCGGGTGGGGTTCAGCGTCTCGACGGCGCTCTTCACAGGTGTTCTCCTCAGTGCGGCATTCTCTGTCGCGGGGCGTGCCCGCTCGTGCGATGACCTCGTGCTGTCGGGGCGACAGGACTCGAACCTGCGATCTCCTGCTCCCAAAGCAGGCGCGCTAGCCACTACGCTACGCCCCGGCGACGGCCCGTTAGGACCAGCCCGGAGAGTCTAGAGGAACCCCCGGGCGCTGCCCGAATCGTGTCGGTGGCCGGGCCTGTGGCACCATGGTCCGCGGCCTGCGGAGCCCGCCTCCGGGCACGCTTCACGGGCCACGCGGATGTAGCTCAATGGTAGAGCCCCAGTCTTCCAAACTGGCTACGCGGGTTCGATTCCCGTCATCCGCTCCACGGTCAGCGGTGCGCCAGGATCGGCGGGCGCCGGTGCACGAGGAGCAGCGCCGCGTCGTCGTTGCGCGTGGCCAGCTCGCCGAGCAGCTTCTGGGCCGCCCGGTCGTAGCCGGTCGGGAACAACAGCTGGACCTTGCCGGCCAGCTTGTCGATGCCACTGCCGATGTCCCTGCTGACGGTCTCCACCACGCCGTCGGTGTACATCACCAGGGCGTCGTCGGGCAGCAGCCGACCACGGACCACCTCGAAGCTCGTCTCGGGGATCAGCCCGAGCATCGGTCCGTCGGAGTCCAGCACGGACCAGCGTCCGGAGCCGGCGTGCATCCAGATCGCCGGCGGGTGACCGGCCTTGCGCAGCTCGAAGTCCCCGGTGCGCAGGTCGAGGTGCAGGTGGATGGCGGTGGCGAAGCCCTCGTCCCACTCCTGGCGCAGGAGGTACTCGTTCGCGTCCACGAGGAAGCGGTCCGGGCTGACCGCGGAGGCCAGCCCGCCGAACGCACCCGAGAGCAGCAGCGACCGGGTGCCGGCCTCGATCCCCTTCCCCGAGACGTCGACGACGATCAGCTCGACGGTGGAGCCGTCGGTGGCGCGGCTGGCGACCGTGAAGTCCCCGCCGAAGGAGGTGCCCCCCGCCGAGCGCGTCGACGCCTCGACATGCCACTCGTGCGGAAGCTGCGGGATCACTCCCTGGTTCGCGATCCGGTCGCGGAGGTCGACGAACATCGACTCGCCGCGCGGACCGGCCACCCCGAGCCGGGTGCGCCGGAACGAGGTGATGATCGTCAGGAGGGCGATGGTGAACACCACCGCGACCCGGCTCACCGTCAGGCTGGTGATCGAGGACTGTGCCGACAGGAGCACGACCACCCCGCCGAGCACGAACACCACGAACCACGGCAGGGTGCGCGGGCCGAGCCACAGGCTCGCCAGGAAGATCGGCAGCAGCACGGTGGTCTGGGGCACCACGTCGCCGGCGACGATGCCCCCGACGACGATCGCGACGGTCATCGCGACCAGGAAGAGGAGTGCGGGACGGTCCGAATCCACCACCTGGCGCCGGATGCGCATCTGCCAGTCCCGGAACCGGTCCCGAGGACCGGAGACGACCCGGTCGAGGCCGGTCAACTGTGCACGTCGGATCGGCGGGACACAGGAGGAAGCACGTCGCTCACCCTACGGCCCGGGAACGGAACACGGGCTGACACCGCGAACACCAGAACAGGTTGCGGCCGACGAGGACGTCGGTGCGCACCTTCGTGCCGCAGACCAGGCAGGGCTGCCCGTGCCGGCGGTAGACGTACACCTCGCCGCCGTGGTCGTCCTGACGCGGCGGCCGGCCCATCGCCTCGGGCGTGTGCTCGGGGCGCACCGTGTCGATCCGCCCGGTGCGCACGCCGTACTCCATCAGCTCGACGAGGTCGGCCCAGAGGGCGAGGAACTGTCCGCGCCGCAGCGTCTTGCCCGGGCGCAGCGGATGCAGGCGGTGCCGGAAGAGGATCTCGGCGCGGTAGACGTTGCCGACCCCGGCCACCACGGCCTGGTCCATCAGCAGGTCGCCGATCGGGCGGGCGCTGCGGGAGATCCGCGACCAGGCGTGCTCCGGGTCCGCATCGGGTCGGAGCGGGTCGTCGCCGAGCTGCCCGATGATGTGGGCGCGTCGTTCGGCACCGATCAGGTCGCACTGCGTCGCACCTCTCAGGTCCGCGTACGCCGTACCGCCGGCCGTCGAGGCCGCCGAGACCAGCCGCAGCCGGACCTGGCCGACGGGCAGCGGCACCGGCTGCCCGGGCGGCACGACCAGCACGTCGAGCTTGCCGATCAGGCCGAGGTGGATGTGCACGAACCGGTCTCCGGCGAGCTCGACGAACAGGTGCTTTCCCGCGGACTCCGCGCCGAGGCAGAGTGCCCCGTCGATCTGGGCCGCGTCAGCCGCGAACCGCCCCTGCGGGCTGCCCACCCGGACCGGACGACCGGCGAACGCCGAGTCGAGCTCGCGGGCAAGACGCAGGAGGGTGTGCCCCTCAGGCATCCGGGCCGTGACCGCGGGCGGACTCGGGCAGCGGCGGCGGAGTCCCGGTGGACTCGTAGTCGGCGATCATCGAGATCCTGCGGGCGTGCCGCTCGTCACCGCTGAACGGGGTGCGGATGAACACGTCGATGAAGTGGGTCATGTCCTCGACGGAGTGCATCCGGCCGCCGACGGAGATCACGTTGGCGTCGTTGTGCTCGCGCGCCAGCACGGCGATGTCGGCGTTCCACACCAGGGCCGCACGGACGCCCTTCACCTTGTTGGCCGCGATCTGCTCGCCGTTGCCGGACCCGCCGATCACCACACCGAGGCTGCCCGGATCGCGCGCGACTCCCTCGGCCGCCCGGATGCAGAACACCGGGTAGTCGTCGACGGCGTCGTAGACGAACGGACCGTGGTCGACGGGCTCGTGGCCGTTGTCGCGGAGCCAGTTGACCAGGTGCTCCTTCAGCTCGAGGCCGGCGTGGTCGGATCCCAGGTGCACGCGCATGGGGAGCAGGTTATCGGCGTGGAGTGGGACTCCGTCAGCCACCGTGCTGGCGGAAGAAGCCGGCCACCTGGCGGGTGAGCGGTTCGGCGGCCTCGAAGACCGCCGACTGCCGCCAGAAGCCGTGCACCTGACCGAGGTAGCGGGTCCCGACGACGGCCACGCCCTGCTCGGCGAGGCGCCGCGCCAGCTCCTCGCCCTCGTCGCGCAGCGGGTCGTGCTCGGCGGTCACGACCAGGGTCGGGGGCAGCGTGCCCAGCCGGTCGCTGAGCAGCGGCGCGAGATCGGGGTCGGTGCGATCGGCCGGATCGGCGTACTGCTGCCAGTACCAGGCGGCCTCGGCCGCGTCGAAGCCGTCGGCGGCGGTCAGGTAGGAGTCGAAGCCGCCGGTCGGATCCAGGAAGGGGTAGAGCAGGGCGACCGCCGCGAACCGGCCCGGGTTGCGCAGCGCGGCGACCAGGGCGAGGTTGCCGCCGGCGCTGTCGCCGTGCACGTACGCCGGGACGTCGAGCCCGAGCCCGGTGGCCTCACGGGCCAGCCAGCCCAGCACCGTGTCGACGTCGTCGGGCGCCGCGGGGAACCGGTGCTCCGGCGGGACCCGGTAGTCGACGGCGAGCACCGCCATGCCGGTGCGGTTGGCGAGCCGCCGCGCCGCCGCGTCGTGGACGTCGATGTCGTGGAAGACGAACCCGCCGCCGTGCAGGTGCAGGACGAGCCCGTCGGCCCCCGCCGGGCGGTAGAGCCGGCAGCGGACCCCGTCGGCGTCGACGTCGGTGACCTCGTCGACCGGCTCGCGCGGCTCCAGAGCCGCCGCCTCCCGCGCAGCAGCGCGAGAGGCGGCGATGTCGAACGCGGGGTCGGCGACGTGCAGCTCGTCGGCGTACGCGTCGACCGCTGCCCGCGCAGCCGGGTAGAGGGCCATCA
Organism: Marmoricola sp. URHA0025 HA25; assembly: GCF_054059435.1. Classification (NCBI taxonomy): domain Bacteria; kingdom Bacillati; phylum Actinomycetota; class Actinomycetes; order Propionibacteriales; family Nocardioidaceae; genus Marmoricola; species Marmoricola sp. URHA0025 HA25. Next base: position 1,400,487 of record NZ_JBSSCD010000001.1, on the reverse strand, counting down.
GCCCGTCAGCGGGACATCAGCGCGTCGAGGCCGACCGCCATCGCGGCGGCGAGCCGGAAGTCGAGCCGGGGATCGGGCACCGTGACCGTGTAGCGGTCGCGCATGGAGAACTGGCGCTCGACACTCATCACCAGCTGCCCCTGGTCGTCGTGGAAGTCGAAGTGGAACGCGAACGGGAGGTCGACCAGCCGGCGCGCGATCGCGACCAGCTGGTTGCGCTCCTGGCCGGTCGCCTCGAGACCCGGGCCACTGAGGTGGAAGGTCGAGCGCAGCAGGCTCTTGCCGAAGTCCTTGCGGAAGAACCCGAGCGGCGCCCCCGCCTCGTCGGTCACGTCGTAGCCCGACCCGAGGTCGATCGTCTTGCGGGCCTTGAAGGAGAAGACCGCACGCGTGCGCTGCTCGTCGGCGTAGAAGGTGACCTGCTCCTTGAACGCCATCCGCTTCTGCTGGGCCATCGCCATCAGCTGGCCCGGCGTGCCGTCGGGTCCCGAGGCGCGGATCTCGTAGCGGTTCACCATCAGGGTGAGCTTCTGGCCCACGAAGAAGGCCGGCAGGTGCATCGGTGCGTTCACCCGCCCAGCCTAGGGGTGTGGGCCCTAGAGTCCGGCCATGGCGATCTTGGGGTGGACCGTGCTGTTCTTCGTGTTCGTCGACGAGCTGCTCGCGATCGGCGCGGCGGCGGTCTGGGGCAACCACGCCGGCAACGGGTGGCTCGCAATCGTGATGGCGCTGGTCACCGTGCTCGTCTGGTTCCTGTTCGCGTCCCCCAAGGCCCGGTACGGCGGACGGGTGGTCCGGCCGGTCACCAAGGTCCTGGTGTTCTCGCTTGCCACGGTCGGCCTGTGGGCGAGTGGCCACCACGCGCTCGCGGTGGCGTTCTTCGTGTTCTCAGCGGTCGTGAACGCGTCGGCCCAGCTGCCGTCGGTCAAGGTGCTGGTGCGGGACTGACACGTCGACCTTCTCAACGACGGGACGTTCGGTTCTGTCGAAAGCTTCAGTTGGCACATTCTGCGCTTGGCAATGAGCGCCGAATGGCGTCTGTTGTGCCAAGGCCGGTCACAGGGGGCCCGGATCCGCCGCAAGCAGCCAGCGGCGAGGCCGGGCAGTCTCACCGGCGCGGGCCACGGCCGCCCGCATGCGGCGCAGCACCACGTCGGGGCGCGCGAGGTCCCGGCCGGTCACACGAAACAGCTCGAACCCGGCGTCCCGGTAGTCCGACTCCTTGCCCGCATCCGTCGACCGAGCCGAAGCACCGCTGTGGTCGAACCCGTCGAACTCGCCGATGACCGCCAGCTGCTCGCAGAGAAGATCGGGCCGACCGATCCGGCGACCGGTGAGGTCGGCGACCGGCCAATTGCACCGCGGAGCGGGAAAGCGCCCATCAATCTGCCAGATCAGCCGCATCCGGGACTCGTTCGGAGATCGGCTCCGGTTCACCGCAAGGCGCACTGATCGTCGCAGAAGTGCTGCGCCGGGCAGCTGACCGAGCAGGTCCGCGTACGACGCCAACGTGCTCGACGTACTGAGTCCTGCGGCGAGGGCGATGTCGACCACCACCACCGCTTCCCGTATGTCGGGCGCCCAGCGGGCGGCGTCGAGGAGCGCGCGCTCGACGACGGTGCACGGCACGCCGTACCGGATCACGATCTCGGACTCGTCCAACAGCTGGCGGTGGCGCGTGCAGTCGGGTCCCGTGCGGAAATTGGATTCAGGTGGTCCGACGAGCGGGACTGGCAGCAGCGAGATCCCGTCGGACGCCAGGCCGTCGCAGAAGTTCGCGCCGGCGAGTCGGAGCGCTGCCCATCCGGAGACCGCGCCGCCGTCAGGGAGACGTTGGGCGGCCTCGAGGATCCGCTGCTCCACCGTGCGGTCGACAGATGCCGGGACGTAGCGACCGGGTGACGAGCGCCGCCAGCGAGAGCCGCGAGTCTGCGACCGCGTCGGCCCACCCTCCGTGCCGACGGCGACCGGCACGAACAGGCGCGTCGGCGGTGGGCACCTGAGATCCCATCTGTGTGCCATCGGAGCAGGATGACGACCTCCGACCTGTCCGTCGCCTCAGTCTGGAGCCCGGTGGATTTCGTCAGCCAATGGCACTCCGTGCACGTCGCCGGGCTTGCCGAGGGATCGCCACGTGCCAATCGTGCGGGTCACCATTGTCACCCGGCCCGGGCGCGCACGACGTGCACGGCGCGGCACCGTACGCCGTACGACTGGGCTCCCCGGGACGGATATCCGTGCAGGTCAGCCCTCGAGCCGGGCCAGCTCGTCGTCGACCACGGACGGGTCCAGCTTGGTGAAGATCGGTCTCGGCTGGGCGACCGGCGTACCGGCGACGACCGGACGCCGCTCCCAGCGCGCCGCACCGGAGTACTCGCCCGTGATCACCGGGTAGGGCGCTCCCCCGTCGAGGTCCTCGACCTCGTCGATCCGGGGCATCGGCTGGAGCTCACCTGATCCGCCGAGGACGCGGTCGACCGCGTTGGCCGAGAACGGCAGGAAGGGCGACAGCACCAGGTTGAGGTCGGCCACGCACTGCGCCATCACGTGCAGGATCGTGCCCAGCCGCTCCCGCTGGTCGTCGCCTTTCAGCTTCCACGGCTCGGAGTCCGACACGTACTTGTTCACCTCGGCGACCGCGCGCATCGCCTCGCCGATCGCCTGCTTCTGCCGGTGCCGTGCGATCAGGCCGCCGACCGTCTCGAACGCCGCCTCGGCAACCCCGAGCACCCGCTCGTCGTCCGCGCTGAGCGGCCCCGCAGCGGGGATCTCCCCGAAGTTCTTGTGCACCAGGGTGGCCGTGCGGTTGACCAGGTTGCCCCAGCCCGCGACCAGCTCGTCGTTGGTACGGCGCACGAACTCCGCCCAGGTGAAGTCGGAGTCCTGGTTCTCCGGGCCGGCCGCCGCGACGAAGTAGCGGAACGCGTCGGGCTGGTAGCGGCTGAGCAGGTCGCGGACGTAGATCACGACCTTCTTCGAGGACGAGAACTTCTTGCCCTCCATGGTGAGGTACTCCGAGCTCACCACCTCGGTCGGCAGGTTGAGCCGGCTGTAGTCGTGCGGCGCGCCGCCCTTGCTCCCGCGGCCGTCGTAGGCGAGCAGCTCGGCCGGCCAGATCTGGCTGTGGAAGGTGATGTTGTCCTTGCCCATGAAGTAGTAGGACAGGGCGTCGGGGTCGTTCCACCACTGCCGCCAGCGGTCGGGATCGCCCTGACGACGGGCCCACTCGATCGACGCCGACAGGTATCCGATCACCGCGTCGAACCACACGTAGAACTTCTTGGTCGGGTTCTCGCGCCAGCCGTCGAGCGGGATGGCGATGCCCCAGTCGATGTCACGGGTGATCGACCGCGGCCGGATCTCCTCGAGGATGTTCTTGCTGAACCGGATCACGTTCGGCCGCCAGAGCCCGCTCTTCTCCCGCTCGTCGAGCCACTCCCCGAGGGCGTCGGCGAGCGCGGGCAGGTCGAGGAAGAAGTGCTGGGTCTCGATGAACTCCGGCACCTCGCCGTTGATCTTCGAGCGTGGGTTGATCAGGTCCTGCGGGTCGAGCTGGTTGCCGCAGTTGTCGCACTGGTCGCCACGAGCGCCGTCGTACCCGCAGATCGGGCAGGTGCCCTCGATGTAGCGGTCCGGCAGGGTGCGCCCGGTGGACGGCGAGATCGCCCCGTGCGTCTTCTGCTCGACGACGTAGCCGTTCTCGTTGACCCCGCGGAACATCTCCTGCACAACCGCGTGGTGGTTGCGCGTGGTGGTGCGGGTGTAGAGGTCGTAGCTGATGCCGAGTGCGGTGAAGTCCTCGACGATCAGCCGGTGGTTCTGGTCTGCGAGCTCCTGCGGGGTGAGTCCGGCCTCGTCGGCCGCGATCAGGATCGGGGTGCCGTGCTCGTCGGACCCGGACGCCATCACCACGTCGTGCCCCGCCATCCGGGCGTGCCGGCTGAAGATGTCGGCAGGCACGTACACACCGGCCACGTGGCCGATGTGGCGCGGGCCGTTGGCGTACGGCCAGGCGGTGAAGGAGAGCACTCGGGTCATGGGCCCGATCCTATTCAGCCCGATGTCACCCACCCGACCCGTCGTCCGGGGTAGCGTCGGCCGCCCAACTGTCCTCGGGGGATCCAGATGCTGCGTACGCCGGTGCCGCGACCGCGCTCGGTCGTCCTGCTGGGCCTCGTCCTGCTGCTCGGGAGTGCCCTCGTCGCGGTCGCCGGACCGGTCGAGGCCGCCCGGCGACCGACTCCCACCGGGCTCAGGGCCACGGCACACGAGACGTCGTTGTCCGTCCGCTGGCGCGCCGTGCGCAAGGCGCCCGGCTACCGGGTGCGCTGGAGCACGCTCCGCTCGATGGCCGGCTCACACCGCCTCGCGGCCGCCACCCACCGGGTGACGATCGCCAACCTGACGCCGGACACCCGCTACTTCGTGCAGGTCGCCGTCGCCCGGCACAAGGGCCGCGGACACCGGCTGAGCCACTGGAGCACCAAGCTGGTACGGCGTACCGCGCCACCACCGTGCCCGACCGTCGGGAACCTCGGTGATCCCACCCCGGTCGTGCCCACCGGCCGGCCCACCGACGTGCGGGTCGCGACCTTCAACATCCGCACGATCAACCTGGACTCCGCCCTCCACCCCGAGGAGCGGTGGCTCAACCGCGCCGACCGGGTTGCCACCCTCCTGCTCGGCGCCGGAACGACCAGCAACACGGCGACTGCGGCTCCGGACGTGATCGCCGTGCAGGAGGCCAACCAGTCCTACGCGGAGTTCCCGGCAACCCGATGCACCAACCAGCTCATCGACCTGCGCAACCGCCTCAACGCCGGCGGGCTGCACCACTACGAGGCGACCAGCCTGAACCCGACGGTGTCCGTCGGCACCCGGATCCTCTTCGACACGGCGCGGCTCCGCCTGGAGAGTGCGGGATCGACCCTGCTGGCGTCGCCGTCGACCACCCACCCGCACCTGGCGTGGGCGATCTTCCAGTCACGCGACGGCGGCCAGGAGTTCTTCTTCGGCAGCGTGCACCTGGTGCCGAGCGAGGCCGCCGACAGCAACGTGGTCCGCGACGCGGAGTGGGACCGCCTGCTCGCCCTGCTCGCCGACCCGGCCCTGACCCGCGGTCTGCCGGTCGTGCTCGGCGGCGACTTCAACTCGTTCCGCTACAGCTCCAACGCCAACACCACGGCGCGGACACACCTGCCCAGGATGGCCACGGCGGGGATCCCGGACATGCTCCTCGGCGACCTGGACCCGGCCGACCCGAACCTCGAGGTCGCCGATGCCCGGCCCGCGGCGACGCCCGTGAACGCGCACTGCATGAGCTTCAACGGGTTCAAGGCCGAACGTTGCGGGGAGGACCCGACGGTGATCGGACAGCAGATCGACTACCTCTTCGCGAGCACCGACGTGGTCGTCAAGACCTGGGAGATGGTGCTCGACCTCGACCCGCTGGGCAGCGGCAACTGGCTCGGGACGATTCCGTCGGACCACAACGAGCTCCGGGCGACGGTGACCCTGCCGTGACCGGGTGGACGACAACCGGTCTCAGCTGAAGTCGAGCTCGCCGGTCCGGGTGCGCTTGAGCTCGAAGAAGTACGGGTAGGACGCGAGCGCCACCGCACCGTCCCAGATCCGGCCGGCGTCCTCCCCGCGCGGGATGCGGCTGAGCACCGGGCCGAAGAACGCGGCCCCGTTGACCGAGATCGTCGGCGTACCGACGTCGTCACCGACCTGGTCCATGCCCTCGTGGTGGGAGCGGGCGACCGCCTCGTCGTACGACGGGTCGTCCATCGCCTCGACCAGGTCCGGCTCGAGGCCGACCTCCGCGATCGACGCGGCGATCATCGCGCGATCGATCTGCTGCTTCTCGAGGTGGATCCGGTTGCCCATGGCGGTGTACAGCGGGAACAGCACCTCGTCACCGTGGCGCTGCGCGGCCGCGATCAGCACACGGACCGGTCCCCACGCGGGTGCCAGCAGCTCGCGGTAGCTGTCCGGGATGTCCTTGTCCTGGTTGAGATAGGCCAGGCTCATCACGTGCCAGCGCACGTCGACGTCACGCACCTCCTGGACCTCCAGGATCCAGCGTGAGGTGATCCAGGCGAACGGGCAGAGCGGATCGAACCAGAAGTCCGCCGTCCCACCGGAGGCCGGGACGCGCTGGTCGGACACGTCAGCAGCAGGGTTCCCCGAGAGTGTGGTCATACCTGCGGCAGCGCGGTTGAGCCGTCAACTATTCCCGTGCAGGCTCACTTGACCACGAAGGTCCGGGTGACGGTCAGGGAGCTCACCTTGGCGGAGCCCTCGTAGACCACGGTCACGGTGCGCCGGCCCGAGCGCATCCAGTTCGACCCGAAGGTCGCCCGGCCGTGGTCGAGCACGTGGGTCCGGCGCTCGCCCTCGGCGTTGACCACGGTCACCTTCCCACGCACCACGACCGACCTCATGCCGGCAGCGCGGACGAGCACGGTGATCCGCCGGTGGGCGTCGGAGGTCGCCCTGACCCGGGCGGTCGCCCGCACCGGATCCGGCACGCTGAGCGTGCGGACGATCGAGTTGTAGCCCGCCTTCGCGTACCGGACCTTGACGCTGAGCCGGTGGCCCAGGTCGTCGGCGGTCGGCACGTAGCGGGCGTTGTCGGCCTTGGGGATCCGGACACCGTCGCGGAACCAGTGGTAGTAGGTGCCCACACCGGCCGGCCCCACGACCCCCGGCGCCACGGCGAGCGCCTGGCCCAGGCGCGCGTTCCCGGCGCCGAGCGCCGGCTCCTGCGTGACGGTGAGGTTCTCCGGGCCGATCGGCGCGGTCGGGGCGGAACCGGCCGCGGCGTCGGTGTAGCCCGCGCGATGGCCGGTCACGACCGCGGTGACGGCGTGGTTGAGCTGGTCGGGCCCGAGGGTCAGCGTCGGCTGCGTGGCTCCGGGGATCGGGACGCCGTCGGCCAGCCAGGCGATGCTCGTCGACGTGGCGGCCGGCGTGAAGGAGCCGCCCGAGACGGTGAGCACCCCGCTCACCTTGGGCGTGCCGGTCACGGCCGGAGCCGAGGCGACGTTCATCGTGCCCGGCGCGGTCGGGGCGGTAGCTCCAGACGAGCTGTACCCGGTGGCGTAGCCGGCCTGCGAGGCCGCGACCCGCACGGAGAAGGCGACGCCCACCTGGCCGGCGTTCGGCGTGTACGTCGGACCGGTGGCACCCGGGATCGCCGCCCCGTTGCCGAACCACTGGTAGGAGAACGACGCGCCGGCACGGTTCCACGTGCCGTTCGTCGCGGACAACGGCACGTCGACCTTCGCGGTGCCGGCGATGCCCGCCGGCGCGGTCGCGGCCAGTGCCTCGTCGTTGAGGTGGATGAAGCCGGTCGGCCAGCCGCCGCCGCTGCGCACGATCTTGCGCCAGTCGAAGGTGCCGCCGTAGTGGTCCTCGGAGATCACGATGGTGTTCGCGTCGATGATCTGCTCGACGTAGGCGACGTGGTTGCTGCTCCACCAGGCGACCGAGCCCACCATCGGCGTCTGGTTGGTCTTCGAGGCGAAGACGACGCCCCAGTTGCGCGCGTCGCCGCTGCCGCTCCAGGGCCTGGTCGCCGACATGCCCCGGGTGATCATCCGGTAGGCGACGTAGTTGGTGCAGTTGTGGCCGGCGTACATCCGCCACCACATCTTCGTGTAGTTCGCGCTGTAGCCGTAGTTGAAGAAACCGGCCCGCGTGCACGGGGCGAAGTTCTGGCACAGCAGCGTCGAGGTGGCGTCCGCGCGCGGGGTCCCGACGAGCAGGCCGGCGAGCACCGCGAGGAGCACGACCACGGTTGCAGGCAAGGACGAACGGCGGATGGACACACCCGCACGCTAGAGCAACTTCTGTCACTCTGACTACCACTTGCATCAGAAAAGACAAAAACGACACGCCGTTACAACGATGTAGTTTTCAGCGAGTTCGCGGCAGGGCCGCCACCGGAACTCAGGCCCTCCACGGCGGGTGGCATGATGCCCGGCATGCCAGGAACGAACCTCACTCGGGAAGAGGCGCAGACCCGCGCCGGGCTCCTCGACGTCGCCTCGTACACCATCGAGCTCGACCTCACCACGGGCGAGAAGACCTTCGCCTCGACGACCACGCTCGCCTTCCACTGCACCCAGCCCGGGGCGAGCACCTTCGCCGACCTGGTCGGCGCCACCGTGCACGAGATCACCCTGAACGGGGTCTCTCTCGACCCCGGGCAGGTGTACGCCGACAGCCGGATCCAGCTCGACGGCCTCGCCGAGGACAACGTGCTGGTCGTGCGCGCTGACTGCACCTACAGCCACAGCGGCGAGGGCCTGCACCGGTTCGTCGACCCCGCCGACGACCGGGTCTACCTCTACACGCAGTTCGAGGTCCCCGACGCACGCCGCGTCTACACGACGTTCGAGCAGCCCGACCTCAAGAGCGTCTTCACCTTCCGGGTCACCGCGCCGGAGCAGTGGAAGGTCGTCTCGAACGCACCGACGCCCAGTCCGGAGCCCGTCGGCGAGGGCAAGGCGGTCTGGAGCTTCCCGCCGACGAAGAAGATGTCGACCTACGTCACCGCCCTGGTCGCCGGTGAGTACCACGAGGTCCAGGACGTCTACGAGGGCAAGAACGGCCAGATCCCGCTGGGTCACTACTGCCGCCAGTCACTGGTCGAGTTCCTCGACCGCGACGAGGTGGTGAAGCTGACCAAGCAGGGCTTCGAGTTCTTCGAGGAGGCGTTCGACTACCCCTACCCCTTCGAGAAGTACGACCAGCTCTACGTGCCGGAGTACAACATGGGCGCGATGGAGAACGCCGGCTGCATCACGCTGCGCGACGAGTACCTCCCCCGCAGCCGCCAGCCGCGCTCCTTCTACGAGTTCCGCTGCAGCGTGATCCTGCACGAGATGGCGCACATGTGGTTCGGCGACCTGGTCACCATGAAGTGGTGGGACGACCTCTGGCTCAACGAGTCGTTCGCCGAGTGGGCCTGCTACCACGCGGAGGCGGAGGCCACCGAGTTCATCGAGGCGTGGACCGGCTTCACCAACGCGCGCAAGCAGACCGGCTACCGCCAGGACCAGATGCCCAGCACGCACCCGATCGCGGCGGACAACTACGACCTGCAGGCCGTCGAGGTCAACTTCGACATGATCACCTACGCCAAGGGCGCCGCGGTGCTCAAGCAGCTGGTGGCCTGGGTCGGTCTCGATCCGTTCCTGGCCGGCCTGCGCCAGTACTTCAAGGACTTCGCCTACGGCAACTCCGAGTTCACCGACCTCCTGCTGGCCCTGGAGAAGTCCTCCGGCCGGGAGCTGCAGGGCTGGGCGCAGGAGTGGCTGCAGACGGCCGGGGTCAACACGCTCAGGCCCGAGTTCGAGGTCGATGCCGACGGCCGGTTCAGCTCCTTTGCCGTGGTGCAGACCGCCGACCCTGACTGGCCGACGATCCGTCGCCACCGCATCGGGATCGGCCTGTACGACGAGCTCGCCGACGAGGACATGCGCGCGCACGTCGTCCGTCACACCGCGATCGAGATCGACGTGACCGGGGAGCGCACGGAGGTCCCCGAGCTGGTCGGCACTCCGCAGCCCGAGCTGCTCCTGCTCAACGACGCCGACCTCACCTACGCGAAGATCAGGCTCGACGAGCGGTCGCTCAAGGCGGCGATCACGGACTTGTCCCGCGTCGACGACTCCCTCACCCGTGCGCTGATCTGGGGCGCGGCCTGGGACATGACCCGCGACGCCGAGATGACCGCGACCGACTTCGTCCGCCTCGTCCTGGCCAACATCGGCCAGGAGACCGACGCCTGGGGCATCAGCCGGATCCCCGTGTACGCCGCCCAGTCGGTCAACTCGCTGTCCGCCCCGGCCAACCGGCGTTCCCTGGAGGCCGAGTGGGAGCAGGGCCTGCGAGGCCTCGTGGAGGACGCCGCTCCGGGGAGCGACTCGCAGCTCACCTTCGTGCGGTCCTACGCGAGTGCCGCGCGCAGTGAAGCGGCGATCGCGGACCTGGAGGCGCTCCTCGACGGCCGCCTGACCTTCGAGGGCCTGGCGATCGACCAGGACCTGCGCTGGACGCTGATCGGAGGACTCGCCCGCCTCGGGCGCGCGGGCGACCGCATCGAGATCGAGCTGGCCCGCGACAACACGATCTCGGGCAAGGAGCACGCAGCGGCGGCGCGCGCCAGCCGCCCGACCCCCGAGGCCAAGGCCGAGGCCTGGGAGGCCGCGATCGTGCGCGCGGACACGCCCAACGAGACCCAGCGGTCGATCGTGACGGCGTTCCAGGCCCCCGGTCAGGACGACGTGCTCGCGCCGTACGTGGACAAGTACCTCGAGGCCGCCGAGACGCTCTGGGAGCACCTCGGGACGCACAAGGCCTCCACCGCGCTCACCGCCATGTTCCCGCGGCCGCTCGCGTCACCGGAGCTGCTGAGCCGGGTCGACGCCTGGCTCGAGACGACGACCGCGAACCCCGCGGCCGTGCGCTTCGTCCGGGAGGGCCGGGCGGACGTCGAGCGCTACCTGGCGGCTCAGGCGAAGGACGCACTCGGGCGCTGAGCGCGTCCAGCCCCGGCTCTGGTTCAGCTGGACGCGTGCAGGGTGGCTGGCTGGCGAGCGGCGTCGGCCAGCTGCGCCAGCCCACGCTTGATCCCGCCGACCAGGTCGCCCTCGGCGAACGCAGACTCCATCGCGACCGCGGCGAGGCGGACGGCCTCGTCGGAGAGGTCGCGCCGGACCACGGACCCGGTGACGACCTCGAGCAGGCGCGCCGCCGGGTCGACCATGATCAGCACGCTGCGGGAGGGCGCGATCAGCGACGCGTGCAGCCGCTGGGCGAACGGACCGGCCTCGCCCTCGGCGGCGCCGACGTAGACGGAGAACTCGTAGCGGCAGACGGTCTCGGCCGCCCGGATCGCCCGGTCGATGTCGTAGCGCTGGTCGGAGGAGAAGCCCTCACCACTGGCCACTGGTGCCGCCTCGACCGCTCTCGGCGGCCTCGATCTGCTCGGGGGCGAGGTCCTCGCTGGCCTCCACGCCCTTGCGCGGGCCGCCGAACCACTCGGGCTGCGCACGCCACGACTGGCCGGGCTCGTAGCCGCGGTCGCTGATCATCGACGGGAGCGATGCGAGGAAGGCGATCACCAGGGCAACGCCTCCGGGGATCAGCACGAGCACCAGGAGGTAGTCCAGCCCGGAGACGTGCGGCGCCTTGTCCCAGGCTGCGGGTGTGTCGGCCGAGGCCACCGCGGGCAGCGCCACGATGCTCACCAGCACGGTCGTGGCCGTCAGGACGGCTCGCCGGGCAAGGGTCCGGAGGTGCTGCGGCGCCTTGTGGTTCATCACACGGGAAGGATAGCCAGTCACGGCTTGGTCGGGCACGCCACCACCCGTAGCCTCCGTCACATGCCAGTCCCGATGAGCCTTCTCGAGATGCCGGCCACCTGCAGGGCGACCAGCGGCGACAGCTGGAGCTGCGCGGCGGTCTACCACTGGACCGGCAACGAGGACCTCGCGCACGCAGCCGGCTGGGTGATCGGCAAGCCGCTCTCCATCCTCTGGCTCGTCCTCCTCGCGCTGGCCGGGCGGTGGCTGCTGCACCGGCTCGTCGACCGCCTGGTCAGAGGCGCGCAGATCGGCGTACTCCCCGAGGCGCTGGCGCGCGGACCGTTCGCGGAGCCCGAGGGCGAGACGGCGATGAACCGCCGCGCCCAGCGGGCGCGCACCATCGGCAGCCTGCTCAAGAGCATCGTCTCGGGCGTGATCTTCGGCGTCGTGCTGGTGATGGCGATCGCCGAGCTCGGCTACGACATCGCCCCGCTGATCACCAGCGCCGGCATCCTCGGCGTCGCGCTCGGCTTCGGCGCCCAGAGCCTGGTCAAGGACTTCCTGTCGGGCATCTTCATGATCTTCGAGGACCAGTACGGCGTCGGCGACACGATCAACCTCGGCGAGGTGGCCGGCACCGTCGAGGCGGTCAGCATGAGGGTGACCCGGCTGCGGGACGTCGACGGCACCGTCTGGTACGTCCGCAACGGCGAGATCCTGCGCGTGGGCAACCAGAGCCAGAACTGGGCGCGGTCGGTGGTCGACATCGCGGTCGGCTACAAGGAGGACGTCGCCCGGGTGCGCCGCATCCTCCAGCAGGTCGCCCACGACCTGTGGGAGGACGAGAAGTTCCGCGACCTGGTCATCGAGGAGCCCGAGGTGTGGGGCGTGCAGTCGCTCGGCCCCGATTCGGTGGTCGTCCGGGTGACCCTGAAGACCATGCCGCAGCAGCAGTGGCGGGTCTCGCGCGAGATGCGCGAGCGGGTCAAGGCCAGGTTCGACGCGGAGGGGATCCAGATGCCGCTGCCGTACTGGCGAGACGTCCAGCCGCCTCCACGCACCTAGAGCGCAGCCGATCGGCGGACAACATGGGCCCTCGTACTCATGCGACGGGGGCGTCGGCAGTCGACGATGGACCCATGAGCACCTTGGTCGATCCGCACATCTGTCCTGACTGCCGCGCGCCGCTCGACGCGGCGTCGACCTGCACGGGCTGCGGCCTGCGGCTCGTCGGCCCGGCTGCGAGCGAGCTCTGGCAGCGGATGCAGGAGGCGGACCGGCTGATCGCCCAGCTGCGCGCTGCCCACGCCGTGATCTCGGCGAGCACGCTGCCGACGGCCCCACGGTCGGCACCACCGGCCCGTCCGACCTCCGCGTCCGCAGCCTCGGCAGCGCAGCGACCCGCGAGCACCGGGTCCTCGGTGCCGGTCGTGCTGCTCGCTCTCGGCGGCCTCTGCCTGCTGGTCGCCGCGGTGGTGTTCGTCGCCGTCGCCTGGGGCTCGCTCGGCCTCGCCGCGAAGACCGCGATCCTCCTTGCGGTCACGGGACTCTTCGGCGCCGGCGCGGTTGCGGTCACGCGCCGCGACCTCCGGCTGGCGGCGGAGACGCTCTGGCTGGTGGTCGCCGGGCTGGTCGGGCTCGACCTCGCCGCGGCGTACGGCGCCGACCTGCTCGGTCTGGGCCGTCTGTCCGATCGCGATGCCGTCGGGATGGTCGGAGCAGCGCTCCTCGGCCTCGCCGTCGGCGTCGGGGCCTGGGCCACGACGACGCCGCTGCGCCGGCTGCACGGGCTCGTCGGTGTCGCCGCGGTCGGCACGCTGCTCCTCGCCGGGGCCGAGGCGTGGGCCTCGGACCACAACCCGCTGGCCGTGGCGCTGTCGGTGCCCCTCCTCGCGGGGCTGGCCTGGTGCATCGACCGGGTGACCGAACGCCACCTCCGGCCCACGGCACTGGTCGTCGCCGGAGCCGCTCTCCTCTCCTGGCTCGCGCTGGTCGGGTACGGCGTCGACCGCATGTCCACGACCGCCACGGATCGCGCGTGGTGGACCGACCTCGCCGGCTGGCCGCTGCTCGCCGCGGCGGTCGCGGCCGCCGTACCGGCCCTCGCGCCGCGGGCCGCGGACTGGCTCCGGATGGTCGCCGCGGGAGGGTCGCTGGTGACCCTCGGGCTGTTCGCGGTCGGTCCGAGCGACGGACCCACGGCCGATCTGCTCGCGTGGGCCGGCATCAGCGCAATTGTCGCCGCGGTCTCTGCACTCGCTCCCCCGATCTGGGCCCGGCCCGCAGCTGCGCTGACGGCGCTCGCGCTCGTCATCTGGGCCACGATCACGCTGAGCCGCCCCTATGAGATGATCTCGCGGCTTCCCGCGACGGCGCCCGCGGATCGGCAGCAGCTCGGGGCGCACCTGCCGGCCGCGACCTCCGGACCCGCTCCGTGGACCGCGATCGTCGCGGCGGTCGTCGTCGGGATCGCTGCCGGCGGGCTGATCCGCCACCTGCGCGCCGGCGAGGCTCGGGAGGCATTCGGGCGCGCGGTGATCGCGCTGGGCCCGGCGGCCGTCGCGCTCGGCGTGACGACGGGAATCCTCGAGACCGAACCGACCCTGCTGGTCGCCGTGCTCGCCTGGACGGCAGCGCTCGCGGTGGCCGCTGCGATGGCGGTGACCGTGCGGCACCACTCCGCACCGCTGGCTGCTTCGCTCCTCTTCGTGGGCTACCTCGCCGTCACCGGGCTCCGGATCGCCGTCGACTCGCACCTGTTGGCCGCCGTGCTCGCGACCATGTTGGCGCTCGCGCTCGCGCTGGCCTACTCGCGTGCGTCTCGCGATCTCCTGCACGAGCTGCTGCTGCCGGTCCTGGCCTCGGCGACGGTCCTGACGGCCGGCTTCGCCGCGATCCACTGGCCCTACCTTGCCGGGGGGCGCGGCAACGCCGCCGGGCTCTGCCTGGCTGCCGTGGCCGCAGTGGCGCTGGTCGTCGCCAGGCCCGCCGGACGCGGCCGGCTCGCCCGTCCCGCGATCGAGCTGACCGGGCTCCTCATCGGGCTGGCAACGACCGCCCTTCCTGTCGACGACACCGTCGTCGCGATGGCGCTGACCGTCGTCGGGTCGGCCGTCGCGGTGGTCGCGGTCCTGAACCACGACCGCGACGACGCCGCCTGGGTCGGCATCGCGCTCCTCGGCGCCGCGACGGTCATCCGTCTCGTCGAGGACGTCCGCGCGCCCGAGGTGTACACCTTGCCGGCCGCCGTGCTGCTGCTCGGCGCCGGCTGGTGGCGCCTCGATGCCGACCGCCGGGTGGGAAGCGTTCGCGCCCTCTCCAGCGGCCTGACCCTCGCCCTGCTCCCCAGCCTGCTGCTCGCCCTCGACGAACCAGTCTCCCTGCGGGGCGTGCTCGTGGCGGCCGGCGGCCTGGCCGCGCTGACCGTCGGCCTGGTGCGGCACTGGGCGGCCCCGTTCGTCGCGGGCGCCGGGACGACGGGGGTCCTCGCCGTACGCCATCTGGGACCCGTCGTCGACGCCGTCCCGCGGTGGATCGGACTCGGGTCCGTGGGACTGGTCCTGCTGCTGGTCGGCCTCACGTGGGAGCAGCGTCGGCGGGATGTCGACGCGACCAGCCGCTACCTGGCGGCACTGCGCTGAGGGCGGGTCGGCACAATGGCCGGGTGACGACCTTCTACGACGAGATCGGCGGGCTCGCGACGATCCGGGCGATCGTCACCAGGTTCTACGAAGGGGTCGCCGGCGACGAGGTGCTGCGTCCGCTCTACCCCGAGGAGGATCTCGGCCCTGCGGCGGAGCGGTTCACGCTGTTCCTCGCGCAGTACTGGGGCGGCCCGACCACCTACTCCGACGAGCGCGGCCATCCACGGCTCCGGATGCGGCACGCGCCGTTCGCGGTCACGCCGCTGGCCAGGGACCACTGGCTCACGCACTTCCGGGCCGGGCTGGACAGCGTCGGCCTCACCCCGGAGCAGGACGCGGAGTTCTGGGACTACGTGACCCACGCGGCGCAGTTCATGGTGAACACGCTCACCGAGTGACTCAGGCTCCGTCCAGCTCGCGCAGCAGCCGTGCCCGCTGGTCGGTCGTCAGCTCGGCTGCGCGCTGGGTGGAGCTGTCGAAGCCGACGAGGACCACCTGGCTGCTCGCGAGCAGCTCGTCGCCGTCGCGGATCTCCCCTGCGACGGTGAACGACGTGCGACCCACGTGGCTGACCCACGAGTGCACGTCGTACGGCGTCATCCGGAAGAAGATCGGGCGCCGGTAGTCGACATCGGCTCGGGCCACGGCGATCGGCCCGAACTGGTCACCGTCCTCGCGCAGCTGCATGAGGTAGCGGATCCGGGCCTCCTGGAAGTACTCGATGTACTTCACGTTGTTGACGTGGCGGTAGGCGTCCACGTCGGACCAGCGCACCCGCAGCGGAAAGACGTGCCGCGACGCCCCCTCGACGGCGAGGTCGGGCCGGGGATCGGCGGGATCGAGGTAGCGGCCGAGGACCTCGCGCTCCACGTCACTGAGCCGGCGCGGCCGCTCCGTGGCGAACACGAACGGTGCCAGCACCGAGGAGGCCCGCAGGTAGACCCTCCGCTCCCCCGAACCCGGCTCCGGTTCGTCGTACACCTCGTAGTCCATCGTGAACGACGCGGCCCGGATCCTGCTGATCCACGAGTCGATCAGGACAGGGCGGCTGCGAAAGGTCAGCGGCGCCCGGAACTCCAGCTCGTGGCGTACGACGACCACGCCCTCGCCCAGGTCCTCGCCGCCCCGGAACTCCGGGTGCGAGGTGAACATGTCGATCCGGGCTTCCTGCAGGTAGTCGACGTAGGTCACGTTGTTGACGTGCCGGAGCATGTCCATGTCGCCCCAGCGGATCGGACATTCCGTCGTGTGACGCACGCCCTGATCCAACCAGAACCATCGGGACTAGGCTGACCGCGGTTCACCCCTTGTCCATGCAGAGATCGGAGACACCCATGCCCGAGGCAGTGATCGTTTCGGCGGCCAGGACGCCCATCGGCCGCGCGAACAAGGGCTCGCTCAAGGAGTTCCGGCCCGACGACCTCACCGCCTTCATCGTCAAGGCGGCGCTCGACAAGGTGCCCGACCTGGACCCCAACGACGTCAACGACCTGATGCTCGGCTGCGGCCTCCCCGGTGGCGAGGCCGGCAACAACATGGCGCGCGTGGTGACGACGCTCCTCGGCTACGAGATCCCCGGCACGACGCTGACCCGGTACTGCGCGTCCTCGATCCAGACCTCCCGGATGGCGTTCCACGCGATCAAGGCCGGTGAGGGCGACGTCTACGTCTCGGCCGGTGTGGAGACCGTGTCCCGCTACCAGTTCGGCACCTCCGACCACATCCCGAACACCCGGAACGAGAAGTTCGACGAGGCCGCTGCCCGGACCGAGCAGCTCGCCAAGGGCGGCCAGGACTGGCACGACCCCCGCGAGGACGGCGACCTCCCCGACGTCTACATCGCGATGGGCCAGACGGCCGAGAACGTCGCCCGCCTGCGCGGCCTGGACCGCAAGGAGCTCGACGAGTTCGGGGTCCGCAGCCAGAACCTGGCCGAGAAGGCGATCAACGAGGGCTTCTGGGAGCGCGAGATCACGCCGGTGACCCTGGCCGACGGCACGGTCGTCTCCAAGGACGACGGCCCGCGCGCAGGCGTGACCTACGAGGCCGTCTCGCAGCTCGACCCGGTGTTCCGGCCCGACGGCGTGGTCACTGCCGGCAACTGCTGCCCGCTGAACGACGGCGCGGCGGCGGTCGTGGTCATGTCCGACACCAAGGCGGCCGAGCTGGGTGTCACGCCGCTGGCGCGGATCGTCGCCACCGGCGTCAGCGGCCTCTCGCCCGAGATCATGGGTCTTGGGCCGGTCGAGGCGACCAGGCAGGCGCTCAAGCACGCCAACATGACCATCGACGACATCGACCTGGTCGAGATCAACGAGGCCTTCGCGGCCCAGGTGGTCCCGTCGTACCAGGACCTCGGGATCGACCTGGACAAGCTCAACGTCAACGGCGGAGCGATCGCGATCGGCCACCCCTTCGGCATGACCGGCGCGCGGCTGCAGAACACGATGCTCAACTCGCTGCAGTGGCACGACAAGACCACCGGCCTGATCACCCTGTGCGTCGGCGGCGGCCAGGGCATGGCACTGATCCTCGAGCGCCTCTCCTGACCCCACGAACGCCGAAGCGGCGCAGATGAAAGCCCCATGTACGCCGAGGCGGCGCAGATGAAAGAGCGACCTCTTTCATCCGCGCCGCCTCGACACGTTTCAGGCTTTCAGTTGCGCCGCCTCGGCACGTTTCAGGCTTTCAGTTGCGCCGTCTCGACGTGGTCAGGCCTGGCTGTCGAGAACCGCCTGCACGGAGAGCTCGATGTTGACCTTGTGGCCGACCAGGAGCTTGCCGCCGTCCAGCGGGATGTCGAAGTCCACACCGAAGTCCTTGCGGTTGATCTCGGTGCTCGCCTCGAAGCCGACCCGGGTGTTGCCGTAGGCGTCCTTGTCGACGCCCAGGAAGGTGACGTCGAGCTCGACCGGGTTGGTCACGCCCTTGATGGTCAGCTCGCCCTTGGCGGTCGAACCGTCGAACGACGTGGACACGAAGGTCATCGGGCCGCTGTTCTCGACGTCGAAGAAGTCGGCGGAGCGCAGGTGGCCGTCGCGCTGGGCGTCGCGGGTGTTCACCGAGTTCAGGTCGATGGTCGCCTCGGCCCTGGTGTCGGCCAGTGCCCCACCGGTGGTCACGGTGCCCTCGAACTTCTCGAACTGGCCGCGCACCTTGGTCATCAGGTGGCGCACCGTGAAGCCGACCTCGGAGTGGCTCGGGTCGATGGTCCAGGTGCCGGCGATCAGGTTGGTGTCGGCTGCGGTGATGGTCATGGGGTTTCCCGTCCTTGTAGTTGAATGTTCAACTTGATTGAAGACTAGCTCAAGTTCGTTGACATTTCAACTACCTGACGGCTCGATCCATTCCCGGACACGCAGGAGGGCCCTCGAGGCCTCCCCGTCGCGCTGCGTTGCCTAGACTCCGGCGCATGAGTGCATCGGAGACCCGCTGGCTGTCGAGTGAGCAACAGCGGGCCTGGCGTGCCTTCATCATCGGCAGCACGTTGCTGACCGACACCCTCGACCGGGAGCTGCGGCAGGAGCACGGCCTGTCCCTGGGCGAGTACGAGATCCTGGTCCGGCTCTCGGAGAGCCCGGACCGGTCGCTCAGGATGGCCCAGATCGCCGAGTCGATGCAGCACTCCCGGAGTCGCGTCACCCACACGGTGTCCCGGATGGAGAAGGCGGGGCTGATCTCGCGGTGCGCCGCGGAGGGAGACCGCCGCGGAGTCGAGGCGCGGATGACGGACAAGGGCTGGGACCTGTTGGTCCAGGCGGCGCCGACGCACGTGAAGGGCGTCCGCGAGCACTTCGTCGATCTCGCCGCCGACGAGGAGTTCGCCACCATGGGCAAGCTGATGAACGCCGTTGCCGACCACCTGCTGGCGGTGAACCCGGCGTTCGAGGACATCAGGACCAACGCGACCTGATCCGACCGGCCCCGATCGCGCTGGTCAGTCGATGGTCAGTCGCGGGTGAGCCGCCGGTGCGTCACGCGGTGGGGACGCGCGGCCTCGACACCGAGCCGCTCGACCTTGTTGTCCTCGTACGACGCGTAGTTGCCCTCGAACCAGAACCACTTGGCGTCGTCGTCGTCGTCGCCCTCCCAGGCGAGGATGTGCGTGACCACGCGGTCGAGGAACCAGCGGTCGTGCGAGGTGACCACCGCGCAGCCGGGGTAGTCGAGCAGGGCGTCCTCGAGCGAGGAGAGCGTCTCCACGTCGAGGTCGTTGGTCGGCTCGTCGAGCAGCAGCAGGTTGCCGCCCATCTTCAGCGTGAGCGCGAGGTTGAGGCGGTTGCGCTCGCCACCCGACAGCACGCCGGCCTTCTTCTGCTGGTCGGGGCCCTTGAAGCCGAAGGACGCCACGTAGGCACGCGAGTTCATCTCGAAGTTCGCGACCTTGATGAAGTCCAGGCCGTCGGAGACGACCTCCCAGACGTTCTTGTTCGGGTCGATGCCGCCGCGGCTCTGGTCGACGTAGGAGATCTTCACCGTCGTCCCGACCTTGAGCTCGCCCTCGTCGGGCTTCTCCTGCCCGGTGATCATCCGGAACAGCGTGGTCTTGCCGACGCCGTTGGGGCCGATCACCCCGACGATGCCGGCGCGCGGCAGGGTGAAGGACAGGTCGTGCATCAGCGTGCGGCCCTCGAAGCCCTTCGCCAGGTCGTGGGCCTCCAGGACGATGTCGCCCAGCCTCGGCCCGGCGGGGATGTTGATCTCCGAGGTGTCGATCTTGCGCATCCGGTCGGCCTCGGCGGCCAGCTCCTCGTAGCGCGCCAGCCGGGACCGGCTCTTGGTCTGCCGTGCCTTCGCGTTCGAGCGGACCCACTCGAGCTCGCGCTCGAGCATCTTGGCGCGCTTGGCGTCCTTCTGGCCCTCGATCTTGAGCCGGTCCTTCTTGGTCTCCAGGTAGGTGGAGTAGTTGCCCTCGTAGGGGTGGGTCTTGCCGCGGTCGAGCTCGAGGATCCACTCGGCGACGTTGTCGAGGAAGTACCGGTCGTGGGTCACCGCGAGCACGGCGCCCGGGTAGGAGGCGAGGTGGCCCTCCAGCCACTGGACCGACTCGGCGTCGAGGTGGTTGGTGGGCTCGTCGAGGAGCAGCAACGTAGGCTGCTGGAGCAGCAGCTTGCACAGCGCGACGCGGCGGCGCTCTCCACCGGACAGGTTGTCGACCAGCGCGTCCGGAGGCGGGCAGCGAAGAGCATCCATGGCCTGGTCGAGGCGGCTGTCGAGGTCCCAGGCGCTGGCGTGGTCGAGATCGGTCTGCAGGTCACCCATCTCGGCGAGCAGCGTGTCGTAGTCCGCCTCCGGGTCGGCGAGCAGCTCGGAGATCTCGTTGTAGCGGTCGAGCTTGCCCTTGATCTCGGCGACGGCCTCCTCGACGTTCTCGAGCACCGTCCGTCCCTCGGTGAGGGGCGGCTCCTGCTGGAGCATGCCGACGGTGGCACCCGGGTCGAGGATCGCGTCGCCGTTGTTCGCCCGCTCCAGGCCGGCCATGATCTTGAGCAGCGTCGACTTGCCGGTGCCGTTGGGGCCGACCACGCCGATCTTCGCGCCGTGCAGGAAGGACAAGGTGACGTTGTCGAGGACCACCTTGTCGCCGTGGGCCTTGCGGACGTTGCGCAGCGTGTAGACGTACTCAGCCATGGCTCGCAAGCCTACGGCGCACGCAAGCCCGCTCAGGCGGCGGGTTCGACCTCGTCGCCCTCGGAGTTCAGCCGCGGCCCGTCCGGGGCGTAGCCGTGCAGCACCTCCTTGACCGACTCGTCCTGGATCGGGTCGGCGACGCCTCCGCGCGGCGTCTTCGCGAACGTCGCGGTGCCGCGGTTGAGGTCGTGACCGACGAAGGTCGCGTCGACGATCCAGGTGACCGACGGCGGGTGGCCCTCACGCTCCCAGACGTCGACCCGGACCCGGCCGTGGACGACCACGGCGTCGCCTCGCTTCACCGACTCCGCGACGTTGCGCCCCAGCGAGCGCCAGCAATTCACGGTGAACCACGACGTGTGCCCGTCGACCCAGTTGTCGCCCTTGCGCCACCGCGGCGTGCAGCCCAGCCGGAACGACGCACACGTGGTCTCGCCGACGTCGCGGGTGTCGACGTCGTTGCCGACCCAGCCCTGCAGTGTCACGTACGACTCGTTCATCTCTCCTCCTGAGGATCGCGTTGGAGAGAGGCTGGACCGAGCCACCGATCACTGCCACCGGGACGCTCAGGTGCCGTGGAGAACCCGTGCGCACCGACGGCTGTGGAGACGAACGGGCGCGCCGGTCACCTCGCTGCAGCAGCGAGCCCGTCGGTCGTCACCTGGTACGCCGCGATCTCGGCGACCAGCGGCGCGACCACCAGGTCGTCGGTGACCTCGTCGACGGCAGCACGCAGCCGGTGCTCCGCCTTCCTGGCGCGCCTGCGCGCGCTGCGCCCGACCAGCACCCGGCAGAGGACGGCGAGGAGCAGCCCGAGGCCGATCCCGCCGAGCAGCAGCGCCGTGGGTACGGGCACCCCGCCCACGTCAGGCGTGGCCGGCTCGTCCAGCTTGAGGTACGACGTCACGGCGAGCGCAGCGAGCCACAGGCCACCGGCGAGCGCGGCGAGGAGGAGCAACCACTGCACCGCGCGCACCAACCGCGTCCACAGGGGCGTCTTCGCGACGCCCAGGTCGACGCCGCCCACGGCTCTGTCGAGGCGGTCGTGCAGCTCGGGCAGACCGGACGTCGAGGCGCGCCGCAGCGCGTTGGCCCACGGCCGGCTGAGACCGTCGGACACCTTGTCCGACAGCACGCGCACGGCCGACTCGATCCGGGCGTTCTGAATCTGGTTCGCGTCGGGGATCGATGAGCGAGCGCTCCTGACCAGGTCGCGGCCGCTCGCGCCGAGGTCGAGGTGCAGCCGTTTCAGCGGGTCGGGGCGGAGCCTGGAGAGCCACGCGGTCACCGGCCAGCCGGTCGCTCGTCGTGCGCGGATCCTCGCTGCCTTCTCGACGGCGTCCACCACGATCGGCACGCCGGCGGCGTCCGCGACCGCAGCGCGGAGCTCCTGCTGATCGCGGTCGCTCACCTTCGGCGCCCGTGCGTGGCCGCTGACCGCGGCGACCTCTGCCGCCGCGTGCGCCACGTCGGTCGCGATCCGGGCGCGGGTCGAGGCCTTGTCCTTCACGCGCGCCACGATGGCGCTGCGCAGCTCGTCGATGCCGGTGCCGTCCTTCGCCGACGTCGCGACCAGGGTGACGCCGTGCAGGCCGTCGGCGTCGAGGAGGCGGCGCAGGTCGGCGATCATGCTCGGCCGGCGCTCCTCCGCGACCTCGTCGATGTGGTTCAGCACGATCAGCATCACGTCCTTGTGCGCCGCCATCGGGCGCAGGAACCGGTCGTGGATCGCCGCATCGGCGTACTTCTGCGGGTCGACGACCCACACCAGGAGGTCTGCGAGCCGGACCAGGCGCTCGACCTCGAGGTGGTGGGACACCTCGGTCGAGTCGTGGTCGGGCAGGTCGAGCAGCACCAGGCCCTCGAGGTCCTTGACCTCACGCCCGGTGTCGAGCATGGAGTCGCGCACGACCTGGTGGCGGGGCGGGATGCCGAGCCACTCGAGCAGCTCCTCGGCACCGCTGGCGCCCCAGGTGCACGCGGTCGCCCAGGACGTCGTCGGGCGGCGTACGCCGGTCGACGCCAGCTCGAGACCGACCAGCGCGTTGAACGTCGAGGATTTGCCGGACCCGGTCGCACCACCGAGGGCGACGACCGTGTGGTCGGCGGAGAGCCGCAGCCTCTCGGTGGCGCGGTCGACCACCTCTTCGGCCCGGTCCAGCAGCGCGTCGTCGAGCCGCCCACGGGCAGCAACAACCGCCTCGTCGAGCGACTTGACGCGGGCTCCGATGTCCGACCCCCGAGTGACCAGCCTCTTCGCACCCTCGAGCACGGACGTCATGAGCCCCCTCGTCTGGTCACCGGCAGGCTGCGACCGTACAAGGGCGAGGACGTCATGGGCTCTCTCAGGAAGTGTGGGCAGGGCGGGCCGGACTGGCGGAGCCCAGCCTATCGACCATCAGCGCGCGCCGGACGCGAACCTCAGGTCGTCCACCTTGCGGGCTCCCGCGCGCAATGACTCCTCGCTCGCCGTGCTGATCTCCAGCTGGTCCAGGAGCGCGGAGTAGCGCCGCTGCTCGGCGTCCAGGAGCGCCTGCATCCGACGGTTGAGGTCGTTGCGGGCGTTGGCCGCGAGGCGCCGGACCGCCTGGTCGCCGAACACCGCCTCGAGGATCTTCTGGCCGAGTACGGCGGACCCGCCGGCGATCCCGACCTCGGCGCCGGTCACGCCGCCGGTGGAGGCGAACACCACCACCATGAGTGCCACCGACAGCCCGTTGACCCCGTAGGCGAGGAACCGGGCGGTCGAGCGCTTGTCGGCGCCCTCGGTGCGGACCATGTCCAGCACTCCCTGCTGCCAGTCGCGCACCATCCGCTCGGCGCGCTGGCGCAGGTCGCGCGAGGCCCGGGAGAGGTCGTCATCGGCGCCGTCGAGCAGGATCCGGCCCGCCTCGGTCGACCGCCACGCGGCATCGGTGCGCTCGGCTGCTGCCTCGGCGTGCTCGAGGATCAGGGTCTGGAGCCCGGACTCGACCGCCACCGTCACGCGGGTGGCCTGCTGCGGCTGGCCCTTGACCGCGTTGCTGACCCGGTCGCGCAGCCAGCTGACCTTCGACTCGAGCGTCTTCAGCAGCTCGCCGGTGCCGACGAACTCCTGCCAGCGGGCGAGCACCTCGCCGCGCAGGAGGGTGCCGTCGGCTGATGCCTCGTCGACCGCGGCGAGCGCGGCGTCGTAGGCCGTGGTGACCTCACCGCGGAGCCGGACCTGCATCGCGGCCTGGTCGCGGCTCGCGTCGGCGACGAGGTAGGCGCGCTTGGAGACGCTGCGGATGGCGCCTTCGAGCGTCTGCCGCACGATGCCGGTGCGCGCCTCCGAGTCGGCCGCGAGCGAGCCGAGCCACGCTCGGATCTCCCGCACCGTGCTCGACGGCAGCAGACCGTGCTCGTCGACGTCGCCCTCGGGCACGATGAACAGCGGCGAGTCGCGCAGCCCGCGTGCGGTCAGCATCCGGGCGAGGTGCGCGCTGACCTCGGCGATGGCCCCGGGCGCCGTGCGGTCGAGCACGATCGCGACGGCGGCACTCCGGTCGGCTGCCTGCTTCAGGAAGTCCCAGGGCACCTGGTCGGCGTACCGGGCCGCCGAGGTGACGAACAGCCACAGGTCCGCTGCGCCGAGCAGCTGGGCGGCAAGCGTCCGGTTCTGCTCCTCGACCGAGTCGATGTCGGGGGCGTCGAGGACGGCCAGGCCGGGCGGGATGGCCTCCGACGCCACCAGCTGGAGCGCACCGGGATCCGCGGTCGCGCGGGTCGTGCGCTCGAGGTCCGGCAGGATCCGGGCCTTGTCGAACCAGTCGGAGTCGCTGGGGTTGTGCACCAGGACCGGTGAGCGGGTCGTCGGTCGCAGTACGCCGGTCTCGGTGACCCGCTCCCCGACGAGCGAGTTGACCAGGGTCGACTTGCCGGCTCCGGTCGATCCGCCGACCACGGTCAGGAGCGGCGCGTCGATCTGGATGAGCCGCGGCAGCACGTAGTCCTCGAGCTGGTCGATGGTCTCGGCGCGTGCCTTGCGCGCCGCCTCGACGTCGGGCACCTGCAGCGGCAGGCGGGCACCCTCGAGCGCTTCTCGCAGCTGCACGAGCGTGGTGACCATCTGCGCGCCGCCGGGCGACCCGGGCAGCGGGCTGTGCAGGCCGCCCTGGACGGGGCCGTGCGAGGCACCCGGAGAGGCACCCGGAGAGGCATCCGCAGCTCCGCCCGGAGCTGCGCCCGGGGAGACCTCGGTCATCGGTCCGCCCCGACCGGGACCGCGGAGTGCGGCCATACCAGGCGCGGCCGCAGCAGGAACATCCGCTGCACGTGCAGCTCGCCGAGCTCGCGGTAGTCCGGCGGCGCGGTGCCCCGCAGGAACCGGTGGTGCAGGAAGCCGAGCTCGATCGCCTCGGTCTGGTAGAGCTTCATCGCGGTGCGCGCGGCGTCCCCTCCGACGGCCTCCGCGTAGCGCCGGCACTCGCGCCGGGCGGGGATGCGGGCGAGCCACGGCACCTCGTTCGGGTGCAGGAACCCGCGGCGCGCGCAGTCGGTCAGCGACGCGGCGAGCAGCGCGCCCTCCCGCCTCCGGGCCCAGACCGCGAACCCGACGAGGATCAGGAAGCCGGGCACCATCAGCATGAAGTACGTCGTGACCGCGCCGGACCCGCCGTGGAGGAGCAGCGCGGCGTTCCAGAGCGAGTGTGCGCCGACGGCCAGGACATAGCCCGCGGCCGGCGCCGCCACCTGCACGAACCGGTGCCTGCTCGACACGGCGATGCCGACCCCGATGCCGATGAAGGCGGTGAAGAAGGGGTGCGCGAAGGGGCTGAAGACCCCGCGGATGACGAAGAGGAACACCGCGTTCTCGATGCCGCCGACGTGCTGGTCGTCACCGATGTAGGCCTGGCTCAGGTAGAGGATGTTCTCCATGAAGGCGAAGCCGATGCCGACCATGCCGGCGTACACGATGCCGTCGAGCACGCCGTCGAGCTCTGCGCGCCGGTAGAGGAGCAGGAGCAGGATGAACAGTCCCTTGGCGGCCTCCTCGGTGAGGGGTGCGACCACGACGGACTGGGTGGCCTCTCCCGAGCCGAGCGCGAACGCGTCGAAGGCCTGCAGGAACAGGGCGGCGCTCGTGGCCACGAAAGCGCCCCAGCCCAGGCCGAGCAGCAGCAGCGAGCGCGGCTCCGGCTCGTAGCGGTCGAGCCACAGATAGCTGCCGATGAGGGGCGCCACCGGGATCGCCGCCAGCACGACGCCGATCGCGATCCCGTCGGGCGCGCCGGCCGCCAGCAGGACGAGCGCCATGATGCCGGCGCCGACGAACATCACCGTGCCCACCAGGGCGGTGAAGACGACGTTGTCCCGGCTCCGCATGCCCCGAAGCCTAGCGAGCCGCACACCTCCTCCGTCGTAGAGTGGCGAGCGTGACCGAATCATCAGAAACCGCCCCCGAAGGGGGCGCAGAGCTGCACACCGAGAGCCACGACCCCGCAGTTCCGGCGAAGTACGCCGCGTTCATGCGCACCGGCTGGGGCGACCGCGAGCTGGACGTGCCGCCGCACGCGATCACCCCCTGGGCCGCAGCGCGCCGCACCCGCCTGGCGGAGGCGTTCCCGGGCGAACGGCTGGTCATCCCGGCCGGCACCTTCAAGGTGCGCTCGAACGACACCGACTACCGGTTCCGCCCCGACACCGCGCACACCTACCTGTGCGGCAACCAGACCAGCGACGCGGTCCTGGTGATCGAGGGCGGCGAGACCACCCTCTACGCCCGGCCCCGCACCGGTCGCGAGACCGACGAGTTCTTCCGCGACCGCCAGTACGGCGAGCTCTGGGTCGGTCGCCGTCCCTCTCTCGGGGAGATCTCCGCCTCGCTCGGAGTGCCCACCCGGCACATCGACGACCTCCCCGACCTGCTCACCACCTCCGCGAAGACCCGGGTGCTGCGCGGGGTGGACGCGACCGTCGACGCAGCCGTGGCACCGGACGACGGCCGCGACGGCGAGCTCGCCCGGGTGCTGTCCGAGCTCCGCCTGGTCAAGGACGAGTGGGAGCTCGGCGAGCTGGCGCAGGCCTGCGACATCACCACGCTCGGCTTCGAGGACAGCGTCCGCGAGTGGGACCGGGTCGTCGAATTCGGCGAGCGCTGGATCGAGGGCACCTTCTTCCGCCGGGCGCGCGCCCACGGCAACGACATCGGCTACGACTCGATCGTGGCCGGCGGCAGGCACGCCACGACCCTGCACTGGATCGACAACACCGGTCCGATCACGCCCGGCGAGCTGGTCCTGCTCGACATGGGCGTGGAGGCGACCTCCCTCTACACCGCCGACGTCACCCGGACGCTGCCGGTCGACGGCCGGTTCACGCCCCTCCAGCGCGACCTCTACACAGCGGTGCTCGAGGCCCAGCAGGCGGGCATCGACGCCGTCCGCCCCGGCGCCGCCTTCCGCGACCCGCACCACGCGGCCATGGCGGTGCTCGCACACAAGCTGGAGGATCTCGGCGTGCTCCCCTGCTCCGCGGAGGAGGCGCTCGCCCCGGACAGCCGGGTGTACTCGCGGTGGACGCTGCACGGCACCAGCCACATGCTCGGCATGGACGTGCACGACTGTGCCGCCGCCGCGCACGAGATCTACCCCGAGGGTGACCTCGAGGAGGGCATGGTGCTGACCGTCGAGCCGGGGCTGTACTTCCAGGAGGACGACCTGCTCGTGCCCGAGGAGCTGCGCGGCATCGGGATCCGGATCGAGGACGACGTCGTCGTCACCGCCGACGGGGCCCGCAACCTCTCCGCGTCACTCCCCCGCGACCCCGATGCGATCGAGGAGTGGATGGGCGCGCTGCGCGGCTGAGCGTCACCACTTGTGGAAGTAGCGCTCCAGGGTCGCCGCGCGCGACGGTCCAGGGCAGATCCGGTCGAGGTCGCGGTGCGTCGTCCACCACTGCGCGATGACGGCCGGTCCTCCCTGGAAGCCGCCGTCACTGCAGCGGCGCAGGGCGCCGGCGGGTGAGACCGGTCCGGCCGTGCGCCACTCCGGGAGGCCGAACCTCAGCCGTCCGGCGATGTGGCTCCACAGGCTCGTCGTGGAGTAGAACCCGACGCCGTAGCCGGCCTCGCGGTAGGCCCGCACCCATCCCCTGACGACGGCTCCGTTCCAGGAGTGCCGTCCCGACCACGGGCGCGAGGAGGACGGCTCCAGGTCGAGCCACACGTGCGGGGTGGTGAACCCGTGCCGCTGCATCACCCGGATGTTGTACCGGGCCGCCGAGTGGCCGGCGTTGCCGAGGGCACCCAGCCGGGTGCCGCCGTCGTACGGGCCGCTGTGCCGGTAGTGGCGCAGCTGCGTGCGGGTCGGGTACGTGGCGAAGGCGTACGCCGCGGCGTACACGTGGTGGCTGCGCACCCAGGCGAGGTGCCGGTCCAGGCAGGGGTTCGGCGTGAAGGCGCGACCGTTGGTGAGGCCGACGATCACGAACCGCACGCCCTCGTCCGGCATCGGCTGCCCGAGCCCGTTGCGCCCCCGGAACCCGACGTCGCGCGGGCACTGCGGCCAGCCGATGTCACGACCGGCCCCACGGATCCGGTGCGGGTGGTGGGCCTTGTGGTGGACCCGCGCACGCCGGGCGCTCCGGTGCTTGCGGTGGTGCCGGTGCGGCCGGGCATGCCGGCCGTGCGCGTGGTGGCGGTGCCGCGGGTGTGTGGCCGTGGGGGCGGGCGCGGGCAGCGGCACCGCCGCCGGCACGAGGGTCGTGCCCGCCTCGAGCGGCTGCACGACCGGAGCCACGTCGGCCTCCGAGGTCGGCGACGGCGAGGCCTCCTGCGAGTCGAGCCGGCTCAAGGAGAGCGCGGCCGCGACGACGACGAGCACGACGATGAGACGGACGGCGTTGCCGCCGCTGATGAACCTGGACAAGAGCTTCCCCCCGGAACGCGATCCGCGCGAACCTAACCCGGCGTCCGGGAGCCGCGTGGCGAAACGGACCAATCGGCCCGCCGTCCGAGGTCAGTCAGTGATCGGCGTCCGCGAGCCGCCGGGTCGAGCGGCGCACCTTCCGGTTCGCCTCGGAGAGCAGCGTGCGGGCCGCCTCCTCGCTGACGCCGAAGCGCTCGGCGAGCTCGCGGTTGGAGAAGCCGGCCCGCTGGCCGACCACGAGTCGTCGCTCCGTCGGGTCCAGCTCCTCGAGCACGTCGTCGGTCCGGATCCGCTGACGGGCGTGCGTCTCGACGGTGAGCCGGGTCGCGGTGCGGCGTACCCAGGCCTTGGGATTGTTGACCAGCCCGTCCTGCATCAGCAGCCGCGCCAGCGCCTCTTCGGCGATGTCCTCCACCTCGGAACCGACGGCACCGGCGATGCTGGCCGCGAGCCGGGCAGCACGGCGCAGGCCGTCGTACTCATTGTGTTGGCCGGTGTCCACGTTCCCCACTTCACTGTGCGACGACTCGGGCCCCGAGATGGCCCAACGGTACGCATCGGGGTCGAATTCCGTCGCCCCCGTTTTGCGAACGTGACCGTTCGGCGGATGGGGGGCGCGCCGACCAGCCATGACGAGCCGGGGCGCACCGGGACAAACCCTCCGCAAGCGTCGGGGCCGGTGGTCCAGTCCAGTCGTCAGTGGCCTACCGACGGCCGGTCACTGCACCGGCGCCCACAGCAGGCTCTTCCACGAGTCGCTGCCGTACAGCGCGGCGGCGCCGCCGTCGTAGGCGACCTTGTTGCCGGTGTCGCTCCAGGTGAGCTGTCGCGACCCCAGGTCGTAGCTGGCGATGTCCGAGCCGGTGCCCGCGCGGTACGCCGCACCGGTGCGCGGGGCGTTCTGGGACCCGCGGGCGTTGGTCTTGCTCGCCGGCTCCGCACAGTGGGCGTTCTCGTCCATCGCCTTGTTGGACCCGTCGGTCGGCGAACGCCACTCGGTCGGGTCGTACCCCTTCTCGCAGACCGCCGGGTCAGGGTTGAGGATGAACCCGAAGCGGGCGTTGTAGGCGTTGCCGCTCTTGGCGGTCACCGTGTAGCCGTTCGCGACCTCGTAGGGGTAGAGGACCAGGATCTGCCGGATGCCGTCGAGGTGCTTGACCACGACCTCACCGGTGGTGACCAGGTTGTTGATCAACCCACCCAGATCGACCTGGTTCTCCTCCAGGAACGTCCGCAGCTCATTGGCCGTGGCCGACCCGTTGTCGATCAACGCCCGCAACGACGCATCATTGTCAGCCACCACCCCGGAGAACAACGCCAGATCCTGGGCAAAGCTCCTGATCGCCGAACCCTTGTCCGACTGCGTGCGCAACACCGTGTTCGAATCCCGGATCAACGCCGTGGTCACATCGAAGTTCTTGTTCGCCGCCTCGATGAACGAGTCCGAGGTGTCGATCAACCGGCCCAGATCATCAGCACTGCCCTTGAACCCCGCCCCCAGCTCCGAGACCACCGTGCGCAGATCATCCTGCGGCACCGAGTTCACGAACCCATCGACACTGGTCAATATCTGCGTCGTCGACTTCGGCACCGCCGTGTCCCCCACCGCGATCCGCGAACCATCCCTCAGATACGGACCCTTGTCCGTGCGCGGCTCCAGATCCACATACTGCTCACCGACCGCCGACTTGTTGCCCACCAACGCCAACGTGTCCACCGGAATCCGCTTCTGCGACTTGTCGATGCTCAACACCACATCGACACCATCACGGGTCAACCGCATGTCCGAGACCTGACCCACCCGGAAACCCCGATACGTCACCTCAGCACCGGTGAAGATCCCCCCCGACTGCGCGAACTCCGCACTCACCGCATACGAGGAGTCATAGACCAACCGATCCAACCGCGCATACCGCGCCCCCACATAGGAGACCCCCACCAACGTCAAGAACACGAAGACCAACAACTGCTTCTTGGTGCGAGACGTGATCACCGGTCGGCCACCGTTCGCGCCGGTGCCACAGGCGTACGCATCCGCATCAGCTGTCTCCGATCTCGTCGACGGTCAGGAAGTCGGGAGGGGCCGACCGGTCGCGCAGACATTG
Organism: Marmoricola sp. URHA0025 HA25; assembly: GCF_054059435.1. NCBI lineage: Bacteria > Bacillati > Actinomycetota > Actinomycetes > Propionibacteriales > Nocardioidaceae > Marmoricola > Marmoricola sp. URHA0025 HA25. The sequence goes on along the minus strand of NZ_JBSSCD010000001.1, from coordinate 1,369,897 downwards.
TCGCAGGTGGGCGCACGGGAGATCTGCGACTTCTCACGTGCAGTAAATCGGGTATTTCATACTTTTCCGGGCTATTCGGGCGGACGATGGACCTGTGACAGCCCCCTCCGCTCCGCCTCGCTCCCGCGTGCCCGCCACCGGCGTCGTCACCCGGGTGGCCGCCGCGCTCCTCGCCCTCGTCCTGGCCGGGTCGCTCGGGCCGGCAACGCCGGGCGCGGACGCCCTCGGCGACTCGCCGCTCGTCGACGCACCGTCACCCTACGAGGGACAGACGACCTGCACCCGCGCTCCGCGACCCGGCACGGTGGCGCTCGCCAGCTGGCTGATGAGCACCTACAAGGCCACCGGATCCATGGGGATGATGCGCGCGTGCAGCAGCGGTGGCCGCAGCGAGCACAAGGACGGTCGCGCGTTCGACTGGAAGGCCGACGTGGCCCGGAAGGCGACCCGGCGAGCGGCGTACGACTTCATCAGCAAGGCGCTCGCCCCGGACTCCGAGGGCAACCCGCACGCCCTGGCCCGCCGGATGGGGATCATGTACATCATCTACGACGACAAGATCTGGTCGTCGTACTACGACTTCCAGCCGCGCGCCTACCTCAACTCCGGCTGCAAGAAGCGGAAGAAGTGCTCGCGGACGCTCCGGCACCTGAACCACGTGCACATCTCCCTGGGGTACGCCGGCGCTGCGGCCCAGACGTCCTGGTACCGCTCCCGCGGCGTGCCGTCGGAACCGGTGCTGCACCCGGGCACCCCGGACCTCGATGCGGACGAGACCGCCGTCACCGGGCTCACCGTGCCGGCCAACGGCACGTCGGTCTCCTCGTCCTTCTTCCTGCAGCCGGGCGTCACCTACCGGATCGTCGCCACCGGCACGACCGGCTACGTACGACACCACGTCGACCGGGGACGCGAACTGCTCTGCGGCGGCCGACGGCACCGCGGCCCCGACGCCGCGGGGCGACCTGGTGGCCCCGATCCTGGGCTTCGCCTCGCGCTGGATCGAGGGCAGCCGGCACCAGGCGAGCCCCTACGGCATCGCGACCCCGGACAGCCACGGACTGCTCGTCAACGGGGCCCTGCGGTGGGAGGGCGGCTGCCAGGCGGACCACACCTACGAGGGGTGGTTCCGACCCGACACCCGGCAACAGCTCCAGCTCCAGTACGCCGACGCCGTGCCGGGCGACAACACCGGCTCCTTCAGGGTCTACGTCGCCCGCGACGACATCACCCGGGCCTCGCTCGTCGGCTGACGTCGGCCAGCACCGGGCCGGCGGCAGCTCGTCGGCCTAGAATCGGCGCTTGGGAACGCCGCACCCGGCCGCCCCTCGCCCCCGTAGCTCAGCTGGACAGAGCGGCGGCCTTCTAATCCGCGGGTCACAGGTTCGAATCCTGTCGGGGGCGCCCACGTGAGGTCCAGGTTGGAATCGTGACTTGTGTCGATCCTGTCAAATTTTGGCAGAATCATGCTGTACTTGGCTTGCCTGTGGGAGCGGGGCATGAGGTCGGAATCGTTCCCCGGGAGGTGCGATGTGGACGCTGCGACATCGAGCGACCCGCACTGGGACCTCGTCATCGAGATTGCCACGAAACTGTGGATCGACGGTCGATACGTCGCCGATCTCTACCCTTCCCCGGCTCAGCGCTTCGTCGACCTGCAATGGGCCGGACGCGAGGCCGGGCGCATCCTTGGCGGCCGCTCCGAGTTGAGGACGACGTACCGGCGCGAGTCTGAGCTCCGGGTGGTCACCGTGACTGTCACCTACGTGGACGTGGACGGGATCGGGCTCGAGAAGGTTGAGAAACGACTTGAGGCAGTGATGCGCATGGTGCTCGAGGAGCAAGGCGCCCGCCCCTGAGGTGCAGAGCTCAGCCGACCCGGCGCTGGCTCCAGCCTCGGCGGTTGCCCCGGCTCGGCACGAAGCCGCGGACGACGCCGCCCCAGATGCCGAACTGCTCGTCGTTGGCTTCGGCGTACTCCGCACAGGGGTCCCGCACCTCGCACCGCGCGCAGATCGCCAGCGCATGGTCGGCCCGCCTGGGGTCGAAGAACGACTCCGGATCGGATCCGCACGCGGCGCGGTCCTGCCAGCCGGTGCCGAGGTGGTCGTCGTGGACGCTCATGGGCACAGCATGCGAGGCCGCGTCGACAGTCCGGTTTCGACGGCGTTGCCGAGGGGTTGCGAAGCGGTGGACCCTCCGGCCGCGTGACCCTCGTCGCAGACAGCCTTGGTCCGACGAGGGAGGATCGGACCCATGTCCGACCTGAGCGAGGAGCAGCGCGCGATGCTCGACTTCGAGCGCGAGCACTGGCGCTACCCGGCCGGCAAGGAGGTGGAGGTCCGGCAGCGCTTCGGCCTCACCCTCACCGCCTACCAGCAGCGGCTCAACGCCCTGCTCGACGAGCCCGGTGCCGTGGCGCACGCGCCGGCGACGGTACGACGCCTCCGGCGACTGCGGCAGAAGCGGCTCGCCGCGCGCCGGCAGAGCAGGACCTCCGCCTGACCTGCAGGGCCTGAGATCGACTCAGAGCGGCGGGTCGACGCGCCGCTCCTCGACCACGGTCCGCCGGGCGGCCGGGCGCTCGTCGACGACGACCCCGCGACGCCGGGTGCGCTGCTGCTCGATGACCAGGGGAAGCACGATCGCCAGCACCCCGCCGAGGACCAGGATCCAGCCGAGGGCCTGGCCGTCGACCGCCGAGGTGTCGGCGTTGATGACGTCGAACGCGAAGATCAGTCCTACGACGATGAGCAGGATGCCCAGTCCGATGGTCATGGCGTCTCCTCCTGGCTGCGTGGCGGCGGCGGTCCGCGCTTGCCGCTTCGTCGCCACTGGTGCCCGATTACGAGGCGTGCAAACCCGGAGCGCGGTCACCGAGCCGAGCGCGAGGGACGCCGCGAGACCACCCGCGTGGAAGAGGTGAGGGCCCGGCAAGTATGAGTTGCCGGGCCCTCGATGCTCTTCAGGACCGAAGCCCTTCCGAACAATTCCGTTGTACGCCTCGAGTGCGCCGCTGGCAAGAGGACGACCGAGTTCGCCGCGAATTCACCCCCCGATCGCGTGAGCCGCACCACGTCGTACGCGTGTCGCGGACAGGGTTCGGGTATCACGTGCCGTAGAAAAGTGAGTGGCCCTGCAGAGTATGAGGCTGCAGGGCCCTGTTACGCCCCGGAGCTCGACGACGGATCCCGGTCCGCCGCGACCTCCGGGGCGTAATCGTCCATCTGGGCCCGCAGCGCCGCCTTCTCGGCGTCGCCGAGGAACGCCGCGTCGACGGCAGCCTTCGCGAGGTCGCGGACGCCCTGCTCGTCGAGACCGAGCAGCTCGGCGGCGATCTCGTACTCCCGGTTCAGCGTGGTGTTGAACATCGGCGGGTCGTCGCTGTTCACCGTGACGACGACGCCGGCGTCGCGGAACGCGCGGATCGGGTGGTCGGCCAGGGTGGCGACCGCCCGGGTGGCGATGTTGGACGACGGGCACACCTCCAGCGGGATGCCGGTCGCCGAGAGGTGTGCGAGCAGCGCCGGGTCCTGGACCGCGGAGGTGCCGTGGCCGATGCGCTCCGCGCCGAGGTGCTCGAGCGCGTCCCACACCGTCTGCGGACCGGTGGTCTCCCCCGCGTGCGGCACGCTGTGCAGCCCGGCGGCGCGGGCGGCGTCGAAGTGCGGCCGGAACTGCGCCCGCGGTACGCCGAACTCGGGACCGCCGAGCCCGAACGCCACCAGCCCATCGGTCGGGTGGTGCAGGGCCCAGTCGAGGGTCGCGTCGGCGGCAGGAAGACCGGCCTCGCCGGGGATGTCGTAGATCCACTGCAGCCGGATGCCGAAGTCGCGCTCGGCCGAGGCACGGGCGTCCTCGATCGCCTCCCCGTAGGCCTCGATCGCCATCCCCTTGCCCCCGAGGTGCGGCAGCACCGAGGTGTACGGCGTGCAGGTGAGCTCGGCGTACCGGATCTGCTGGCCGACGGCCATCTCGCGGGCGACCTCGTAGGTGAGCAGCCGGACGTCGTCGGGCGTGCGGATCAGGTCGACCACCGCGAGGTAGACCTCGATGAAGTGCGCGAAGTCGCGGAACTCGAAGAACTTCGCCAGCTCGTCGGGGTCGCTCGGCACGACTCCGGGATGCCGTTCCGCGAGCTCCGCGACCGTGCGTGGCGACGCGGAGCCGACGTGGTGCACGTGCAGCTCCGCCTTCGGCAGGCCGGCGATGAAGGCGGCGAGGTCGGTCATGTCATCTCCCCAGGACGAAGTAGCCGACGATCGCGGCCGGGAGCACGCCGAGGAGCAGCAACGGTGTGAGCACGGACTTCTGGTGGATCACCCGGGCGGCGGCGACCGCCAGGACGCCGACGACCGCGGCGATCGTCAGCAGGCCGGGTTCGGCTCCGGCACGATCGGCCTGCGCGGCGAGCAGCGAGAGGCCGGTGGCGAAGATCACCGCTGTCGTCATCATCAGCGCGGTCATCACCCACCGCTGGACGCGCTCGATCTCCATGACCCGATTGTGCCGGTCGCCGGCGTTGCGCGGGCGGGCGGGCGTCAGCCCTTGTCGACCGCGTCCTCGATCTGGCTGACGTACTGCGGCACCGAGACGGCCGGCAGCTCCTTGCCGTCGATGAACACGGTCGGTGTCCCCTGGAGGTGAAGGCTGCTCATGATGTTCCCGACCGAGGAGAAGAACTGCTCGTCCCTGGTCGCCATCGCGGTGCGCACGGCTGCGCTGTCGCCGCCGGCCTCCTTGACCCAGCCGGCGATCTGGCTGTCGGTGACCTGCCCGGAGCTCTGCTCGTATGGCTGGTGGTCGTACAGCAGGTCGTGCAGCTTCAGGGCCGCCTTCGGCGATGCGTGCTGGAGCACCGCGGCCCAGGCGTTCAGCGCCTTGCCCGAGTACGGCTCGTCCTGCAGCAGGTAGATCGGCTGGTACTCGACGTACACCTTTCCCTTGGCAGCGTTCTCGCGGAGGAAGTCCCTGGTCGAGCTCTCGAGCTCCCGGCAGTACGGGCACTGGAAGTCCTCGTAGATGACCACCTTGACCGGCGCCGAGCTGTCGCCGACCTGCAGCGACGTCGTGCCGGCGACGAGGTGCGCGGTCGCCGATCCGGTGGTCGCCTTGTCGCCGGTGCCGCTGCCGTACCAGGTGCCCGCGGCGATGACGGCGCACAGGAGCACGACGATGCCGGCGATGAGCATGACCCGCCGGTTGCGCTCCTTGCGCGCCTGCTCGGCCCTGATCGTCGCCGCCCGCTCGGTGCGGGCCAGCTCACGAGCTTGCTTCGACATCGTCCATCCCTCGCGCTTCCTGGGGCTCGCCGGCTCGTTCCGCGCCGATCGGCGGGAAGAGGTGGTTGTCCACCGCGACCGGGGTGCGCGGTCGCCAGATGAGCAGCAGGGAGAGGGCCAGGAGCCCGGTGTCACGGGCGATCTCCCACGGGTACTTGCTGAACGCGTCCGTCGCCGGCCCGCCGTCGCCGAAGCAGCCGCAGTTGATCTGGATCCCCCGCGCCCAGACCGAGACGATTCCGATGACGAACGCGAGCTGCAGCAGCGCCGAGACGACACCGGAGAGCCGCGTCAGCAGGCCGAGCACGAGGCATCCGCCCACGACGATCTCGAGCATCGGCAGCACGTGGCCGACGGTCTCGGCCAGGCCGGTCGGCAGCAGCTGGTAGCTGCGCACCGCGCTGACGCTGGTGTCCGGGTGCGGCAGCTTCAGCATCCCGGCGTACACCCAGACGCCGCCGACGACCAGGCGGGCCGCGACACCCACCCAGCGCACCATGTCCTCAATCTAGGGGCGCTCTCTGAGCGCCACCTGACAGCCGGCCGAACAGATGACCAAAGTCCACCGGATCGTGCCCGATCGTCCTGAGCGCACGGCGGCTCCGAGCGTGGGTAGGCTCACCACTCGTGAACGACCGACTCGTGTGGATCGACTGTGAGATGACCGGCCTCGACTTCGTCAACGACGCGCTCGTCGAGGTCGCGGCGCTGGTGACCGACTTCGACCTCAACGTGCTCGGTGAAGGCATCGACCTGGTCATCAAGCCGCCCGCGGAGGCGCTGGACCAGATGATCCCGTTCGTCCGCGACATGCACACGTCGTCCGGGCTGATCGACGAGCTCGCCAACGGTACGACGCTCGCCGACGCGGAGGCCCAGGTGCTGGCCTACCTCCGCGAGCACTGTGCCGAGGGCAGCCGGCCTCCCCTGGCCGGCAACAGCGTCGGCACCGATCGCATCTTCCTGGCCCGCGACATGCCGGGGCTCGAGACCTTCCTGCACTACCGCAACGTCGACGTGTCCTCGATCAAGGAGCTCTCCCGGCACTGGTACCCGCGGGCGTACTTCAACGCCCCGCAGAAGACCGGCGGCCACCGCGCGCTGGCCGACATCCAGGAGAGCATCGAGGAGCTGCGCTTCTACCGCGAGGCCGTGTTCGTCGCCCCGCCCGGGCCCGACACCGACGAGGTCCGGCGGGTCGCAGCGCGCCACCAGGGCGCCCTCACCGGAGCCACGCCGGAGGAGTCCACGGCACCGGAGGCCGATTCGGAGCAGGCCTGAGTCACCGGTACACTCCTGCTCGCACATGGTGGGCGTAGCTCAGCTGGTAGAGCATCGCGTTGTGGTCGCGAGGGTCGCGGGTTCAAGCCCCGTCGCTCACCCCAGATGCCAGAGAGCCGCAGGTCCTCGGACCTGCGGCTCTCTGCTGTTGCGGACGGATCCGGTCAGCCCTCCTGGAGCGTCGTCGGTGCGCCGTGCACGCTCGGGATCGTGCCCAGGCGGCCCTTCTGGAAGTCCTCGTAGGCCTGCAGCACCTCGGCCTTGGTGTTCATCACGAACGGCCCGGCCCAGGCGACGGGCTCCCGGATCGGCCGGCCGCCGAGGACCAGCACGTCGAAGTCCGGCGTACGGCTGTCGTGCTTCGTCGCGCCCTCGACGGTGACGAAGTCGCCGGCGCCGAGCACGGCGAGGTTGCCCATCCGCAGCGGCTTGCCCTCGGTCCCCACGGTGCCGTGGCCCGAGAGCACGTAGACCAGCGCGTTGTACGCCGGGTCCCAGGGCAGGTCGAGGCGGGCGCCGGCGGCGACGCTGGCGTGCACCATCGTCATCGGCGTGTACGTCGAGCCGGGGCCCTGCGTGTCGCCGACGCTGCCCGCGATGACGCGGACCAGGGCGCCGGCGTCACCGGAGGTGGCGAGGCCGACCTGGCCGGAGCGGATGTCCTGGTAGTGCGGGGCGTTCCACTTCGCGTCGCTGGGCAGGTTCACCCAGAGCTGGATGCCGTGGAAGAGGCCGCCCTTCTGGACCAGCCACTCCGGCGGCGCCTCGATGTGCAGCAGCCCGGAGCCCGCCGTCATCCACTGGGTGTCGCCGTTGGTGATGGTGCCGCCGCCCCCGTGGCTGTCGTGGTGGTCGAAGACGCCGTCGATGATGTAGGTGACCGTCTCGAAGCCGCGGTGCGGGTGCCACGGGGTGCCCTTGGGCTCTCCCGGGGCGTAGTCGACCTCACCCATCTGGTCCATGTGGATGAACGGGTCGAGGTCGCTGAGGTCGACGCCCGCGAACGCGCGGCGCACGGGGAAGCCCTCGCCCTCGTAGCCGGCCGGTGCGTCGATCACCTGCTTCACCGGGCGCACGGTGTCGCCCAGTCCTGGAGCACGCAGGCGGTGCAGGACGGTCAGGTCGTCAACGGTCACGGCTGGCATGGGGGCCACCTCTTTCGTCAGGGTGACTGCCAGAACGGTAGTTGAAAGTTGAATATTCCACCAGGGCTCGGGTCAGGGACAGACGCCGAGGACCCAGACGTCGTCGGCGGGCGTCGCGTCGTGGTTGAGCTCCCACGCGGCACCGAAGTCGATCTTGCGGTGCCCGGGCCCGGTCACGCCCTGCACGACGACGGCCGGCGCCGCCGTCCCGGCCAGCCACCTGCTCGAGGGCACGCAGCCGGGGAACGAGGCCGCGTCGTCCATGGTCCAGCTCGGCTGCCGGGTGACCTGCTCGGTGATGGCCATCTGCACGTGCCCGGCCCGGCCGTGCGCGACCACGTGACCGATCACGAGGACCGACGCGCACGCCGCGAACACCACCGCCCGCACCACGAGGGCGCGCAGCATGAAGGACCTGAACGTCCTGGTCGTGTGCTGCGGGAACATCCGGCACCCCCATGCCTCGGTTGCCGGGACAACGACTGACCAGACCGTTCCGTTATGTCCGGGTGCGCCGGTGCAGCCGTCAGCGCCCGGATCCGACTACGGTTCCTCGCATGAGGCCGGCCAAGGACAGCTACGACGTGGTGGTCGTCGGCGGCGGGCACAACGGCCTGACTGCGGCCGCGTACCTCGCTCGGGCGGGCATGTCGGTCCTGGTCCTCGAGCGCCTGGACCACCTCGGCGGCGCCGCGGTCAGCGCGGAGGCGTTCCCCGGGACCGGCGCCAGGCTGTCCCGCTACTCCTACCTGGTCTCGCTGCTGCCGGAGTCGATCGCCCGCGAGCTCGACCTGGACGTGGACCTGCGGTCCCGGGCCACCGCGTCGTACTCCCCCACGATCCGGGCCGGGCGCCACCTCGGTCTGCTGGTCGAGCACGACGAGGGCCGGGCCACCCGGGACTCCTTCCGGGCACTCACCGGCGACGACCGCGAGTACGACGCATGGCGGTCGTTCTACGCCGACGTCGCCAAGGTCGCCACCCGGGTCGCACCGACGCTGACCCAGCCGCTGGTCACCGCCCGCGAGATGGCCGCGGGCGTCGATCCTGCGGTCTGGGCGGGGCTCGTGGAGCGCCCGATCGGCGAGCTGGTCGAGAGCCGCTTCACCGACGACCTCGTGCGCGGCGTGGTCGCCACCGATGCGCTGATCGGCACCTTCGCGAGCACCCGGGACGCTTCGCTGGTGCAGAACCGGTGCTTCCTCTACCACCTGATCGGCAACGGCACGGGAGAGTGGCGGGTCCCGGTCGGAGGCATGGGGGCGGTCACCGATGCGCTCGTCCGGGCCGCGCAGGCGGCCGGCGCGGAGCTGCTCACCTCTGCCGGAGTCAGTGCGATCGCCGCAGGGGATGACGGCGCCGAGGTCACCTGGCACGACGGCACCCGCGAGCACGGCGTCCGGGCGCGCACCGTCCTGGGCAACGTCGCGCCGTGGGTCCTGCGGATCCTGATGGGTGGGGAGCCGGATCCGGAGACCAAGCCCGCGGGGTCGCAGCTCAAGATCAACTTCCTGCTCTCCCGGCTGCCCGGGCTGAAGTCGGGCCACGATCCCGCGCAGGCGTTCGCCGGCACGTTCCACGTCGCCGAGGAGTACGCCGCCCTGGAGTCGGCGTACGAGGAAGCGGCGGGCGGTCGGCTGCCCGCGGTGCCACCCGGTGAGCTCTACTGCCACTCGCTCACCGACCCGTCGATCCTCGGTGACCTCGCGGCCACCGGAGCGCACACGCTGACGTACTTCGGGCTGCACCTGCCCGAGTCGGTGTTCGCCGACGACCCCGTGGCGAGCAAGGAGGAGGCCGTCCGGCGTGCCATCGCGGCGATCGACCGCCACCTCGAGGAGCCGTTGATGAGCTGCGTGATGTCGGCCCCCGACGGCTCACCGTGCGTCGAGGCGAAGATCCCCCAGGACGTCGAGGCCGACCTCGCCATGCCCGGCGGCCACATCTTCCACGGGGACCTCTCCTGGCCGTGGGCGAGCAACCGGGAGGCGCTGGTGACACCGGCCCAGCAGTGGGGCGTGGCGACCGACACCGACTCGGTGATGCTGTGCGGATCGGGTGCCCGACGGGGTGGCGCGGTCAGCGGGCTGGGCGGCCACAATGCCGCCCAGGCAGTGCTCGCCTCGCGGTGATCCCTCGATTTCAGATCGGCCCGACGTGGCTGGTAATGTTCCGCGTCGCGCGCCATTAGCTCAATTGGCAGAGCAGCTGACTCTTAATCAGCGGGTTCGGGGTTCGAGTCCCTGATGGCGCACCAGACGATCTCTCGGGAAGATTCGCCGACTCGTCCACGTCGAAGGCCGGCTGACCCGCCGTCCGCGGTCTCCGACTAGCGCGCGACCTCGCTCTGAGCGGCGAGCGCCTGGAGCCGGCCACTCGCCCCCAGCTCCTCGTACGTCCTGCGCGCGTCCGCAAGCAGCTCGTCCGCCTCATCGGACCTGCCTTCAGCCGTGAGCAAGAGGGCGAGCTCGCACTGGGTGCGTGCGCGTTCCGGTGGCGATCCCCACTGCTCGAACAGGTCGATGGCCTCCCGCAGTGCGGTCTCGGCCTGACCGGCCGGGCTGCCGTCGGTGGCGGCGAGCAGTCCGCGCAGCCGGACGGCGTAGGCCTGGACCGCAACCGGTGACGCGACCCCATCGACCAGCTCGATCAGCTCGGAGTACCGCTCGGGATCGCGCAGATCCGCAGCGAGGTTCACGGCCAGACCGAAGGCGTGGAAGAAGTCGTCGTACGCCCCGCCCAGGTCACGCATGATCCGCGTGGCCTCGACGGCGCGGGCCAATGCGGTCACCTTGTCGTCCATGACGAGCGCGTCCGCGGCATCACCGACGAGGTACCACGACCGGTCTGCGAGCGCCTCGCTGCTCCTGTCCCCACGGGTGTCGCTCGGTGGCGGCGTCAGCGACCGATCCAGGGCTGCGAGGGTTTGGGGCACGTAGGCGGTGTCGGAGAACGTGGAGCGCCGGAGCGCGTTGGCGTCGGCCAGTGCAGCGTCGAGCTCTGTCCACCGACCGGCACCAGAGAGCACCAGCACCAGGTTGGCCTCGGCGGAGGCCAGCATCATGGTGTTCCCAGCCCTCTGGGCCACCGCCACGGCCTCCTGGGCGAATCCAGCCGCCTCGACGAGGTTCGTGGACTGCGTGAACGCCGCCAGGTTGACCAGTGCCCGGGCCAGTGCGCCCGGGAGCTGGTGCTCGCGAGCATGACGGGCAGATGCCTCGAGGAAGATTCGACCCACGCCGAAGGCCCCCGTGGTCGAGTAGTGGATGCCCAACACCGCGAGCGCTTCCGCCAGGTGACCTGGTTCGTCGAGCCGGTCGGCCGAGCGCATCCGGAAGTCAACTCCCTCCCGGAAGTCGAGTCCCAACCCCATCTGTGCGCTGGTGACCGCCAGACTGAGCTCCAGGGCCGCACGGTCGGCGTCGTCGCGCTCCCGCAGCACGTCGAATCGCGGTTGGGCCAGGTCGAGACCGGACGCCGGGTCACCGGCCACGATGAGCGCCCGAGCCCATGCTGCCGCCGCCCGCCCGGCGGAAACGTCGTTGCCGAGGGCGTCGAACGCCTCCGTCGCCTCCTGCGCCGAGACGATGGCGTCGGAGTACCGACCGGCGTCGATCAGGACGGTGGCGAGCCGGCGCTGGAGGTCCGCCCTGGTCTGCGTGTCGGACGCGTGGCCCAGAGCCGTGCCCAGGTGAGCGGCGGCGTCCTCGGGAACTCCGAGGGACGCCGCCCGATCCGCGGCGTGGCACAGCAGGTCGATCGCCGCGCACTCCAGCTCCGGGACGTCAGAGTCGTTGGGAAGCGCATCCTTCGCATCGAGGTAGTGCTGGGCAATGACGGCGTCCATCTCGGTGCCGGCCTCCAGGTGCTCCTGGAGGTAGCGGGCAGCGGCGAGGTGACCGGCCTTGCGGTCGTGGCGGGAGAGCATTCCGTACGCCACCTGGCGGACCACCGACTGCACGAACTTGAGCTGTCCGTAGTCGGCGCTGAGCCGGTTGTTGTCACGGGTGAGGATCTGCAGCCGCACGAGCTCGGCGACGGCCGTGTCCAGCTCGACGCCGGGACAGAGCTCCCGCAGCCCGGAAGTCTCGAAGCTCGTGCCCAGGATGCTGCCCTGGTTCACCACCTGGCGCTCCGCGGGCCCCAGGGTGTCCAGCCGTGCCGCCACCAGGGTCTGCAGGGACGCCGGCGCACCGATCGTGGCGAGATCCAGGTCGGGGTCGACCAGGACGTACTGTCCGCCCCGAGGGACGAGGAGGTCCCGGTCGATCAGCGAGCGCACGGTCTCCACGGCGTACAGCGGCACACCCTCGGCGCGGTCGACCAACGCCGCGGACACCTCCGCGGGCAGACCCGCGACCAGGCCGTTGACGAGGGTCGCCATGTCCCTCTGCTCGAGAGGAGCCAGGTGGAGCACGGCGGCACGCCGGTTGGTGGCCAGCCCGGGGCGGCTCTCGAGCAGCCCCGGACGTGTCAGCAGCACGACCAGGCACGGGAACGTGGCCGCCTCGAGCAGGTACTCGACGAAGGCGAGCATGCCCTCGTCGGCGTGCTGCGCGTCGTCGACGAGGAAGGCCACCTGGTCGCCGGCACTGACCCGCTCGAAGAAGGTCACCCAGGCAGCGAAGAGCTCCTCGCGCGTGAAGCTGCCGATGGCTCCGCCGGCGAGGAGGGCGCCGACGCGGGCGGCCAGCCACGCCCGCTCGTCAGGATCAGGTACGACGGCCGCCAGCCCCTCGGCCACCAGGTCCGCAGAGCTGGTCGCCGCTGTGTCCGATGTCTGATCGTCCTCCCCGGCGCGGCCGGCGAGCTGCAGCAGGCGCAGCCGGACTGCCTCGGCGAGCGCCCAGTAGGCGATGCCGTCCCCGTAGGCCAGACACCTCCCCTGGTGCCAGTAGGTCTCCTCGACCAGCCCGTCGATGTACTTGAAGAACTCCCAGCCGATCCGGGTCTTGCCGACGCCGGCTTCGCCGTCGACCACCACCAGGGCCGCTCGGCCGTTCTCCCCGGTTGCGTGGAACTGGTCCTTGACCAGCCGCAGCTCCCGGTCCCGGCCGACGAAGGGAGCCTCGAGCCCGTCGGCGCGGGCGGCACCGCCCGTCGAGGCGATCACCGCGCGTGCCGCCCAGAGCGCGACCGGATCGGCCTTGCCCTTGAGCGTGTGAGTGCCGACGTCGGCGTACGAGATCGCCGCGGAGCTGAGCAGCTTGGTGGTCTCGTCGACCCACACCTCGCCAGGGGCAGCGATCGACTGCACCCTCGAGGCGGTGTTGACCGGGTCTCCGGCGACCATTCCCTGCTGCTCGGCACCGATCGTCACGGCCACCTCGCCGGTGACGACGCCGACTCGCATGGCCAGTTCGTCCGCACCGACGTCCCCACCGAGCTCGGTGACCATCCGGACCAGCTCCAGGCCGGCGCGGACCGCCCGTTCGGCGTCGTCCTCGTGGGTGGTGGGCACTCCCCAGACCGCCATCACGGCGTCGCCGATGAACTTCTCGATCGTCCCGCCGTAGCGGCCCACGACCTGTCGGCAGCCGTCGAAGAAGCGCGACAACAGCTCCCGCGACTCCTCCTGGTCACGCGTCTCGGAGGCGGTGGTGAAGCCGACGAGGTCGCCGAAGAGAACGCTGGTCACCCGGCGCTCCGCGACCGGGCGGGACTCCGGCACGGGGGGCACCACGGTCGCGCCAGCAGCCGACGGGGCACCGCAGCTGCTGCAGAACCGTGCGCCGGCCAGCAGGGCCTCGCCGCAGGTGCCGCACTGCTGCGCGGTCGGAGCGCCGCACTCGTGGCAGAAGCGGGCGCCCTCGAGCAACCCCGTGGCGCCGCAGGCCCCGCACGTGATCATCGGCCGACCCTCCCGGCGACCCGTGGGCCCGGATGGGCCGGACGCACCTGTCTGGCATCCTGCCCGGTGTCCGCGCTTCGTGTCAGAGGCTTCGGCAAAGTCGCTCGAGCTGACCTCAGCTGGTTGGCGGTCCGACCGGGGTCGGCACGAGCTCGCCCTGTTGCCCGCGGCCGTCCTCCGTCAGCGCTGGACCGGGATCGTCGCGGCGCTCGGGGGTGCCATCCCGGTGGCAGGCGTGAAGGTGAAGGTGACGTCCTTCGCGTCGGCGGGGACCGCGGTGGGCACCGCGAGCGTCGCGGTGGCCTCCTCCTTGAGCTTGTAGGTGATCGTGCCCAGGGGTGTGGACCCGCTCGCCGTGGAGATGGTGCCCGCGCAGCCCTGAGCACCGGTGCCACAGGTGACCTGGAGGCCGACCTTGCCGGCCGGGCTCACCGGGAGGATCGTGCTGGCGACGTTGAGGACCGAGGGGAACGTGTTCCCGGTGGGCGTGCTGTCGCTGTTCGGGTCGAAGCAGCCGTCGAACTCGAAGACGGGATTGTTGACGTCGTTGCCCTGCTTGTCGGTCATCGTCTGGAAGCCGACGAGCTTGCTCGGGCCGCCTGCGGTGAAGCAGTCGTTGCTGTGAACGTTGAGCTCGAACTTCCCGTAGCCCTCCGGCGGCATCGGCACGTTCGGGTCGGTCCAGCCCATCAGGCAGATCCAGTCAGCGCCTGGTCCCACGTCGGCGACGTCGGGACCGTGCTTGTCGCACATGGCGACCGGCTGCAGCGATGCCGCGGTGATGCCGGGGTGGCCGAGGAGTCTCGCCTGCTCGGCGTACTGGTTCGCGAAGACGACCGGCAGGGCCCGCTCGAGACGCGCCCTGGTGACGGTGCTGCCGTCGCCGGTCGCCACGGCGACCGCGCCGATGCCGGCGAGGGCCGCGAGGGCGATCGCGATCGTGATGATGACGCGGCGCACGGTCAGCCTCCTGTGATGTCGCGGCGGCGGAGCATGACGAAGCCGGCGAGGAGCGAGACGAGGCTCCAGACGCCGGAGACGACGAGCCCCTGGGTGAGTGGTCCGGTGAACTGCGGTGACGCGAGCAGCCCGTGCCAGGACTCGTACGGCGTGGTGAGCAGCAGCGGCCGGATCGCCTCGATCCCACCGAGCGCTCCGACGAGCTGCATCACCATGGCGAGTACGACGGGCGTCGCGATGCCGGCTGCAGGGTTGCGCGTCGCGATGGAGAGCAGGATCGCCAAGCACGTGAAGCCGAGGGTCGGTGCCAGCGTGGTGGCCCAGCTCGCCGAGACGAGCCTGAGCGCCTCGTGGGCGCCGATGAGCTGGCCGGACGCACCCACCAGCGGCTGGTGACCGCCGATGAGCACGCTGGATGCGATCGTCGAGGCAGCCAGGAGCACGACCATCACGACCGCGAAGCCGGCCGCGGTGAGCGCCTTTGCCCAGAAGAGCTTCGCCCGGCTGGTCGAGCGGGTCAGGACGGTCTTCCAGGTCCCGTGCTGGTCCTCACTGGCGAAGATGTCGCCGGCCACGATCGCGGTGAGCAGGGGAAGGACCCACTGGCAGGCGAAGCCGAGGATGAGCAGGGCGAGCGAGAACCCGTTGGTGGTCGCGTACCGCCCGAAGAGGGTGTCCTTGGGGGGCCGTGACTGCGCGTGGATGATGGCCACCACCGGGACCGGTCCGAGGAGCGCTCCGAGGAGCACGGCGCGGGCGCGGTACTGCGCGACGAGCTTGCGCACCTCCCAGCCGAGCGCGGCGGGCAGCCCCGGAGTCGGGCGCGCGTCGGGCACTGCGGTCGCGGTCTCGCTCGAGGTGTCGAGGGTCGTCGAGCTGGTCATCGGGCCACCACTCCGTCGAGTCCGTGGCGGTGACCGCCGTCTGCGTGCTCGGTGTCGTCGGTGAGCATGAAGAAGAGCGCCTCGAGCGGTGTCTCGGTCGGGCTGAACGCGCGCAGGTCGATGCCCGCCCTGACGAGGGCCGCCACGTAGCGCGACACCTCGTGCTCCTGGCCCACGACGCGGAGGCGCTCGTCGGCATCGCGAGTCACGGTGACGTCGGGGTGCTCGGCCGCGAGAGCGACTGCTGCCTGATCGGCGGTCGTGACGAGCCGGTGGCCGGGATCGGGCGCCATTGCCCGGAGGTCGGCGATGCTGCCGTGGAAGGACACCCGGCCGCGACTCATGATGGTGACGTTGTCGCAGATCTCCTCGACCTCCTCCATGTGGTGGGAGGACAGCAGCACCGTGAGGCCACTGCTCGCGAGGCGGCGTACCAGCGCACGCATGTCGCGGATGCCTGCCGGGTCGAGCCCGTTGGCGGGCTCGTCGAGCACGAGGAGCTGCGGCTGCCGGAGCAGGCTCGCGGCGACGCCCAGCCGCTGCCGCATGCCGTAGGAGTACTCGCCGACCTTCCGGTCCGCGCGGTCGGTCATGTCGACGACGTCGAGGACCTCCTCGATCCGACTGGCGGTGTCCCCACCGTCGAGGGCCGCGAGCCCGGAGAGGTTCTTCCGCCCGGTCAGGTACGGGTAGAACTTCGGGCTCTCGATGAACCCGGCCACGCCGTCCAGGGTGTGCACTCCCGCCTCGTCCCAGGTCCTGCCGAAGATCCGCATGGTGCCGGCGTCGGGGCGGATCAGGCCGAAGAGCATCCGCAGCAGCGTGGTCTTGCCCGCACCGTTGGGGCCGAGCACCCCGTAGACCTCCCCGGGTGCCACCTCCAGCGACACGTCCACGACCGCACGAACCGGTCCGAAGGACCGGGAGATGCCCTGAGCGTCGACTGCAAGCACGTGATCCACCCGCGGGACCGTACGCGTCGCTACCTGAACGGGGCATGAACGGACGCCGGTACGCCGCAGAGACGACCTGCCTACCCGCGCGGCGTGACCAGCAGCTGCTCGATCTGCCGGGCCAGTCCGTCGACGTCGACCGCTCCTGTCGTGTCCACCTCCAGCAGCGGACCGACGCCCAGCGGCGGCACGTCCGAGCCCCAGAGCTCCTCGTCGGAGCGGAGCTCGTCGAGATTGCGGCCGTCCCGCTCCCGGCCCTGGAAGCGTTCCCGGGCGAGCAGCTCGTCCACCCGGCAGCGCACCTCGACGACCGGCCCGGGGAGCCGGCGGACCAGCGGGAGCGCGTAGGGGTACCAGGTGCTGTCGACCACCGCTCCCGGGCAGGCCCCGGCCAGCCGCAGCACGGCATGCACGGCTGCGACACCCAGCCGCCGCGACTCCTCGACGGATCGAGGTGCCCCGAGGGCGTCCATCAGGGACTCCTTCACCTCGTCCTTCGACAGGGAGGGCAGGCCGAGCCGGGCCGCCAGGGCATGGGCGAGCGTCGTCTTCCCCGACGCCGGCCAGCCCCCGACGAGCACGAAGCCGTTCAGCAAGGCACCTCCCGAGGCGATCCGGGGACGGGAGGACGACGCTACTGCGCCGCGTCGGGCTACGGCGCGAACGGCACCGTCACGTCGGCGTACACGAGGTTGTGGTCCGACGGGATCGACCCGCCGTACGTCCAGTTCGCGACGTTGACGTACGCGTTGCTGCTGCGGAAGCCCTTGAGCATGATGTAGTCCGCCCGTGGCGAGACACCCGTCTGCGCGACGTCCTCGTGCTGACCGCCGTTGAAGGTCGGGTAGTCGATGTTCGCCTTGCTGACCGCGGCCATCGCGTCGTAGTAGCCGCCGCGGACGAACGTGGGCGGAGCCTCGACCTGGCCGGCCACGTCCCCGAACGGCTCGCGCAGGTAGTGCAGGTCGCCTGCTGCGATGACCGGCCTGCCGAGCGTGTTCAGCGCGTTGACGTTGTTCATCACGTCCTGGGCGATCAGGCCGGCGTCCCCCTTGCGGGCCCCGACCGGCTTGGCGTCGTCCTCGGTGACGTGCACGGAGACCACGTAGAACGCCTGGCTCGTGGCCGAGCCGTTGACCGGCTGCAGCAGCGCCCAGGGTGTGTTGATCGGCACCGACGGCTGCTTCGGGTTGCGCACGGGGAACGCGCCGTTCCCCAGCATCCGGTACGACGTCTTGCGGAACACGATGCCCTGGGGCGAGCTGACGCCCTTGGGGGCGTAGTCCCACTCGGCGCCGAGCGCACCTGCGATCGCCTGCACGGACGCCGTGTTCGACTCCTGCAGCGCGGCCACCCCGATGCCGTGGCTGCGGATGTTCTCGGCGATCGCCTGCGCCCTCGAGCCGGTCGGGTCGAGCTTCACGTTGTAGCTGCCGACCCGCAGCAGGTCGCCGGTGCCCGGGTCCGGAACCGAAGGGAAGACCGGCACCCAGCCGTCGGAGTGGCGCACCGAGCCCCTGGCGTTGCGCGCCTGGAGCTGGCCCCACACGGGGTTGGCGTACGCGACGCCGAGCATGTGGTCTCCCGGCTGCGGCGTCGCCGAGACCGGGAAGGCCGAGCTGCGGGTCGCGCCGGAGAGCCAGCCAGTGACGAAGCTGGGGGTCTCGGGCCAGACGCCGTGCGGAGCTGCTGCCCACTGGACCCGGTAGCCGACGGCACCCGAGCTCGCGGCCCAGGTGAACTGGACGCCGCCCGGCACACCGGTGCCGGAGAGCGCGCAGGGCTGCGCGAACCGGGAGGAGCTGAACCGCCCCTTCCCTGTCTTCGACCACGCACCCGCCTTGCCGTGGCGCACGGCGCGGACCTGGATGTAGGTCGTGCCGGCCACCGAGACGGGCCCGATCGAGGCAGCGTGGCGGCGCACGCCGAGCGGGCTTGCAGAGCCCAGCCCGTGCTTCGACGCCGCCCAGCGCACCTGGTACGACGCACCCCTGACGGCGTGCCACTTCACGTGGAGCCTCCCGGCGCACCGGTCCTGGGCACCCACGTGCAGGCCGGAGACGCGTGCCGTGCTGGCACTCGCGGCAACCTGCAGCCCGCCACACAGCAGCAGCGTGCAGGTGCCGGCGATCAGCAGACGGCGGAGCCAACGCAACATCGATCGTCCCTCGCGAGTCGGTGGTGGTGCCTTCAGCCTACGCCGCAATTGTCCGTTTTAGTACCAATTTGGCGAGCCGTTGTCCTCGCCGCTCGAGCCGACCAGGGGCGATTTCAGTCTATTTGATCTAGACCACCGGGGTTCATGGTGATTTGTCGCATAACTTCCGTTCTGCGGCCGCGTTGATCCGGGCATCGAGTCTCGGAGGACCAGAGAGCAGGACCAGATGCGCCGCAACACCCGCTTCCTCGCCGGGAGCCTCGCCTCCGCCGCCGTGGCATCAGCGCTCACCTTCGCGACGCCGGCCGCCTTCGGCGCCGAGGGTGTCGACCGCCCGTGCGGGCAGCCAGAGGTGCCGGCGACCTACGGCACGCTCGTCCGCGAGCCGGTGCTGCAGGTCGTCCCTGCCCTGACCCACGAGGAGTGGCGCTGGCAGCGAGCGCTGACCAGGTTCGAGCACGAGTACTCCCGCGAGGTCGCGGCTGCCCACACGGAGACCGACTGGGTCCGGCCCGGCGGGCTCGAGTTCTCGTGGTCGCTCGAGGTCGTGGACCAGGAGGCGGTCGATGCAGTCGCGGGCACCGACGAGCGCGGCCACCTCGAGACCGTGGTGGTCACCCCGGCCGTCACCGTCACGCAGTTCGAGTACGTCCAGCAGCAGACCGGGAGGACCCGGTGGGAGGACGCCGGCTGGAACGGTGAGCACGACGGCGACGACAAGGGACAGGGCTGGACCCGGACAGGCGCCACCCGCGAGGACGTGGTGACCGAGGCTGTGACCCGGCAGGTCTGGGTGGTCGACGAGCCGGCGACTCCCGCCGTCCCCGCCGTCCCCGAGATCTCCCATGTCGAGCTCCGCTGGTCGGACTCCTCGCCGGGCGCCGGCTGGACCGGTCCGCTCGACTCCCGCGTCGTCGGACCCGCCGAGACGACCACGACGACCGGGGACGACGTACCCGCGGGCACCGGCTGGACGAAGGCCTCGACCAGGGAGGTCCCCGCAGTCGTCGAGACCGTCTGGGCGGAAGAGGCTCCCGATGGCTTCACGGCGACCGGCGCCTCACGGGTCGAGGACGTCGTGAACGAGGAGACCAGTGGGACCTCGGCGACGGCGCCGGCCGGGGACGGCTGGACGCAGGTCGACGGTTCCCGGGTCGTCGTCGTCGACCGGCCGGAGAGCACCGAGATCGAGAGCCCGGGCTCGGTGGAGCAGGTGGAGCTGAGCCCTGCACAGCCGGCGACCGAGGCGTGCGCCGCACCGGCGCCGGCAGGCAGCCAGCTCGTCGCCGCCACACCCACGGGCGAGTCGACTGCCGTCGCCGGGTCGCATGTCGGTGCCCACAAGACTCACGGCGCTCTGGCACCCGGAGCCGCACAGGTGCTTCCCGAGGCGGGCAGCCCGGTCTCACCGCTCCTGCTGACCGCGGGCCTCGGCAGCCTCCTCGCCGGCGGTGTGCTCGTCGGCGTGGGGCGGAGGCGCCGGACGAGCTGAGAGACCTGGGGGGATCGAGCGCCGGAGCCACTGCCCGGGGGGGCGGTCTCCGGCGCTCGGTCGTACCGGCGCGGTCCGGCCTGCGGCGACCCACGGCCACGTCATCAGCGCCCAGCCGACGGCGAGGATCACGACCTCCACGCCGAGGTACGCCGGCCAGGGCCCCAGGACGTCGAGCAGGGAGGAGGTGTCCGGCTTGCGGGAGAGGTAACCGTAGTTGGTGCCCGTTGCCGCGTTGAAGGCGAGCACCACGGCCGCCCAGAGTCCGGTGACCCAGAGCGCGAGGCGGTATCCGCGCCAGCCCGGTCCCCCGGCGAGGCAGACGAGGTAGACGGCGGCCCAGATGGTCAGGAAGTGCATGCCCCAGAACATGAAGTAACGGGGATCGGGGAAGGTCTGCTCGAGCGACGGAGTGATCGCGGCCTGGACCGTCAGCGTGAGTCCCCAGAAGTAGAGCAGCGCCACCGCCCGCGGGTCGCGCGTCCAGAGCCCCCAGACCGCGACCATCCACGAGAGGTCGCAGACCTGGAGCGGCAGCGACGTCCCGAGCGTGAAGTCGCCGGGCAGCAGCTGGAGCACCTGGAACGGCACCGTGAAGACCGGGATCAGGAGCGCGAAGCGACGCCGGAACCGCTCCTCCGTCGGCGATCCACGATGACCGGCACCGACCCGGCCGAGGGCGACCGCGCCGGCGACGAGCAGCGCCAGGAGCGCCCAGTGCTCGGGCGTGAAGGCCTCGAACCCGTCGGCGACGAGCGGCCGGGCTGCCATGTGTCTACCCTAGGTCCGACCGGTTGGGGGTTGGCATGGACAGCAAGGCCGCGATGCGCCTCGGCGCCGTGCTCGGCCTGATGTTCGTGTTCGGGGTCACCTCGGTCGACTCCGCTCCATCGACGGCCCACATCGGGGCGATGTGGCCGGTCGGCTTCGCCTCCGGGGCGTTCCTGATCAGCGCCCGCCGGCTCGCGCCGTACGTCACGGCAGCGATCGCGCTGCTGGGCGCGCTGAGCTTCGCGGTCGGCGGCTACCCCGTCGGGGTCGCCTGCGGCTACGGCCTCGGAGTGACGATCGAGGCGCTCCTGGTCCAGCAGGTCGTGACCGCCGGATGGACGCGGCGGCTGGCGCTCCGGGACAACAGCGACTTCGCGAGGATGGTGCTCGGGTGCGTCGCGGGTGCCGTCGTCGGCGCGCTCGCGTTCACCGGCGTCTCCGCACTCGCGTCCTTCGGCACTCCCTGGAAGGTGGGGCTGGCCGCGCTGGTCACCCACACGGCGGTCCAGCTGGTCGTCGTCGGACTGTTCCGCGAGCCCACGCACCACATCGGCGAGTGGGGGCGCACCGAGCAGGTCGCAGCCTGGGTGAACACCCTGGTGGTGACCGCTGTGGCCTTCCTCCCCACGGAGATGCCGAGCCTGGCCTTCCTGGTCATCCCCGGGCTGGGGTGGATGGCGCTACGTGCTCCGATGCGGGAGGCGATGGTGCAGCTCGTCGCCGTCGGCGTCATCGCGAGCACGCTCACGAACTCCGGGTACGGCCCGTTCGCCGACACCGACGTGATCGGCATCCTGGACCCTGAGTTCGCCACGCTCCCCCTCGAGGCGTTCCTGATCGCGTGCGCGATGGTCACGATCCCGTTCTCGATGGCGGTCGGCGCGCAGCGCCGGAGCGCCGCGGAGGTGCTGCGCGAGCGTGCGCGCAGCGAGCGGCTCGTGCAGAGCGCGCGCGGCATCGCGATCATCGGGACCGACCGCAACGGCCGGATCAACCTGTTCAGCCCGGGCGCACAGCTGATCCTCGGCTACAGCCCGGAGGACGTGTTCGGGCGGTCCACCGAGATGTTCCACACGATTGCCGAGGTGCTGCGGCACGCCGGGCAGCTCGGTTGCGAGCCGACGTACGTGGCCGTCGTCGAGGCGACCGCGGCACTGCCACCGGGGACGGCGCGCGAGGTCGAGTTCATCCGCAAGGACGGCGTCGCGCGGATGCTGTCGATGATCATCAGCCCGGTGACCGACGAGCACGGCGTCCTGACCGGGTACGTCGTGACCGCGGACGACGTGACCGACAGGCTGGACACCCAGAATGCGCTCGAGGGCGCGCTGGAGACCGAGCGCGAGGCGGTGCGCCGGCTCACCGAGATCGACCAGGTCAAGGACCGCCTCGTGTCGTCGGTCAGCCACGAGCTGCGGACCCCGATCACGAACATCGTGGGCTACCTGGAGATGTTCATGGACGGGGTGTACGGCGCACCGAGCGAGGAGCAGTCGCTGGCTCTGTCGCGCGTCGAGATGAACAGCCGCCGGCTGCTGGCGCTGATCGACGACCTGCTGACGCTGTCGAGCATCGAGAACCTCGACCGGCCGCGCGTGGTCGGACGCGTCGACCTGGTCACCGTCATGCGCCGGGCCGACGAGATCGTCCGGCCGGCGCTGCTGCGACGCGACCTCCAGATGGAGCTCGTGGTCCCCGACGAGCCGGTGGTGATCGCCGGCGACGCCGGCCAGCTCGAGCGCCTGGTGATCAACCTGGCCACGAACGCGGTCAAGTTCACCCTCGACGGCGGCCGGGTGACGCTGCGACTGGTGCCTCCCGTCAACGACACCGGACCGGTCATCGAGGTCGAGGACAACGGCATCGGGATCCCGGAGGCCGACCAGGAGATGCTCTTCAGCCGGTTCTTCCGGGCAGCGCAGGCCCGCGAAGCCGCTGTGCCGGGCAGCGGCCTGGGGCTGTCCATCGCGAAGTCGATCGCCGAGCTCCACGGCGGCCGGATCAGTGCCTCGTCGGTCTACGGCGCGGGCTCCACGTTCCGGGTCGAGTTCGCCGCCGACGCAGAGCCGGGGAGTGCCCCGAGCGCGCCTTCGGGCAAGGATGCTCCGCGGGCGCCGACCCCGGCGCAGCCTCAGAGATAGAGGCCCGTGGGGCTGTCGCCGAGCCGGTCGGCCGCGACGGCGTGGATGTCCCGCTCCCGGATGACGACGTACATCTCACCGCTGACCTCGACCTCGGCCTTGTCCTCGGGATCGAAGAGCACCCGGTCGTCGACCTGGACCGACCGCACCAGCGAGCCGACGCCGACCACCCGGCACCAGGCGAGGCGCCTGCCACCCATCGCCGCGGTCGCCGGGATCAGGATCCCGCCGGAGGACTTGCGCTCGCCCGGCTCGCGGTCCAGGGCCACGAGCACCCGGTCGTGCAGCATCCGGATCGGGGTCTTCTCCGTCGGGGCGGCCGACGGGGTGCTGCGCTTGGTCACGGCCGCCGCGGTCACTTCACCATCTTGCGGATGAGCCCGAACACCACCACGACCCCGACCACCCCGCCGACGACCTTGATGATGTTGTCGGTGCGGGGGGCCCCGGAGCGGTCCACGAAGTAACCCTTGATCTGGTTGACCTCGCGCTTGGCGATCGTCTTCGGGCTGGTCCGGTAGACGAGCTGGTCGATCGTCGAGGCCAGCCGTTCACGGGTGATCTCGATGTCGCTCTCGATCGCGCTGAGGTTCCTGTCGCCCACGCCCACTCCTCGTCCGGTCTGCTTCGAGGGAACGTTACCGTGTGCCCCATGGCTGACAGACTGGTGCCCGGTGACGCCGCTCCCGACTTCAACCTCCCCACCGACGACGGTGGCACCGTGTCGCTGAAGGACCTCCGTGGCCGCAAGGTGATCGTGTACTTCTACCCGAACGCGATGACCCCCGGGTGCACCACCCAGGCCTGTGACTTCTCCGACTCGCTGTCCTCGCTGGAGGGCGCCGGCTACACGGTCGTCGGCATCGCCCCCAACGACCCGGCGAAGCTGGCCAAGTTCAGGGCCCGCGACGGGCTCACGATCACGCTGGCCGCCGACGAGGACCGATCCGTGATGACGGCGTACGGCGCCTACGGCGAGAAGAAGCTGTACGGCAAGACCGTCGAGGGCGTGATCCGCTCGACCTTCGTGGTCGACGAGACGGGCAAGATCGAGCTCGCGCAGTACAACGTCAAGGCCACCGGGCACGTCGCGAAGCTGCGCCGGGACCTCGGGCTCGCCTCCTAGACTCGACCAGCGCGCCCGTAGCCCAATTGGTAGAGGCGACGGTTTTAGGGGCCGTTCAGTGAGAGTTCGAGTCTCTCCGGGCGCACGGGTTTCGACAGGCTCAACCACCGGGGCGCGGTGACAAGGCCGCGACCACGATCGGTGCGACCTTCCGCAGTGACTTCCCGCGGTGCGAGATCAGGTCCTTCTCCTCGGCGGTCATCTCCGCCGACGTGAGCTCGCCGTCCTGGTCGTCCGGGACGAAGAGCACGTCGTAGCCGAACCCACCCTCGCCCCTGAGCTCGCGGATCACCCGGCCGCGCATGACCCCGTCGATGACCTGCTCGACCACCGTGCCGTCCGGTCCCGTGTGCACGAAGGCGACGGCGCAACGGAACTCCGCCCCCCGGCGCTCCTCCGGTACGTCGGCGAGCTGGTCGAGCAGCAGCCCGTTGTTGCGCTCATCGGCCAGCTCCCTGGAAGCCCGCGGCTGTCCTGACCAGCGAGCCGACAGCACGCCCGGCATCCCGTTGAGGGCGTCGACACACAGGCCGCTGTCGTCGGCGAGCGTCGGCAAGCCGGTGGCCCGGTGGCCCGCACGAGCCTTGACCAGTGCGTTGCCGGCGAAGTCCGGCTGGTCCTCGACCGGCTCGGCGTACTCCACGACGTCGTCGAGCCCGAGCACCTCCAGGTCGGGCAGCGCGGCGCCCAGGATGCGCTGCATCTCGCCGAGCTTCTTGGCGTTGCGCGACGCCAGGAAGACCTGCACGGGTGCGTCGACGCTGGTTTCGACGGGCTCAACCATCGGTGGAGAGTGCCTCCTGCTGGAGGCGGGTGAGGTCGGCGCAACCCTTCTCGGCGAGCCCGAGCAGCGCGTCCAGCTCGGCCCGGTCGAAGGCCACACCCTCTGCGGTTCCCTGCACCTCGATGAACTTGCCGTCGCCGGTCATCACGACGTTCATGTCCGTCTCCGCCCGGACGTCCTCCTCGTAGGGGAGGTCGAGCCGTGGGGCGCCGTCGATGATGCCCACCGACACGGCAGCCACCGAGCTGACCAGCGGGTCGCCGGCGAGTGCGCCCTTGTCGCGAAGGTGCGCCACGGCATCGGCGAGCGCGACGTAGGCGCCGGTGATCGCCGCGGTGCGGGTGCCGCCGTCGGCCTGCAGGACGTCGCAGTCCAGCACGATGGTGTTCTCCCCCAGCGCCTTGTAGTCGATCGCGGCGCGCAGCGAGCGGCCGATGAGACGTGAGATCTCGTGCGTGCGGCCGCCGATGCGGCCCTTCACCGACTCGCGGTCGGAGCGGGTGTTCGTCGCGGAGGGCAGCATCGCGTACTCGGCGGTGACCCAGCCGAGTCCGGAGTCCTTGCGCCAGCGCGGCACGCCGACCGACGCCGAGGCCGCGCAGAGCACCCTCGTGCGACCGAACTCGACGAGCACCGAACCGGCCGGATGGTCCTGCCATCCGCGGGTGAACCTGATGGGACGCAGCTCGTCGTCGGCCCGTCCGTCTGCACGTGTCATGGGGCTGAGCCTAGACAGTGCAGGGCCGGACCAGACCAGTAGGGACCTTGAACTAGACCACTGGAGACAGGCGGGCCACCTGCGATCAAGAATGAGCGCCGAACGCTGCTTTTGGGAGGGAGCCAGATGTTCAGATCTTCTCGTTTGCGCCGCGCGCGGGCCGTCGTCGGAGTAGTCTCCGCGGCCTTCGTCACCTCGCTGCTGGCCACCGGTGCGGTCGCCGGTCCAGCCCACGCGGACAGCCTGCTGCCCTACGTGCCGTGGTCGTCGTACCTGGCCGGGTGGACCGACCAGTACGTGCCGACCAGCGACAACGACTGCGTCGCCGGTCGCCCCAGCTGCCTGAAGGGCACGCTGAAGGAGCAGAGCCGGATCGCCGACGACACCGCGAGCAGCTGCAGCCACAACGCGGTGTTCGCCCGGGCCTACGTCCGGATGACCCAGCTCTACGGCTACACGCGCGACATCCCCGGCTACTACCAGGACGTGCCGTACTTCAACCACGTGGACGCGGTCTTCGCGAGGTACTACACGGACGCCTACTACAACTGGAGCGGCGGCAACCGTGCGAGCGTGCCGCAGGCGTGGCTCACCGCCTTCGACGCCGCGAAGAGCAAGAAGGTCAGCGGCTCGGGCGACCTGCTGCTCGGCATGAACGCGCACATCAACCGGGACCTGCCCTACGTGATGGCCGCCGTCGGCCTGGTCGCCCCGGACGGGTCGTCGCGCAAGCCCGACTACGACGCCGTCGAGGCCTGGCTGTACGACGCCACCGCCCCGCTCATCGCCGAGTTCGCGGCCCGGTTCGACTCGACCATGGACGACTCGCAGGACGCCTACGGGCTGGCCAACTGGACGCTGTTCCAGATGGTCTCGGACTGGCGCGAGAACGCCTGGCGCAACGCAGAGGCGCTGGTCTCCGCGCCGACGCCCGAGGCGCGTGCGCTCGTGTCGGCGAAGATCGAGTCCGACGCGAACGCGATCGCCCAGAGCCTGGTGACGACCGAGGCCTACGTGCCGCTGCTGTCCTCCACGACGCCGCGTGACACGTTCTGCGCGGCGCACAAGGGCGACGCCCCGCCGGTGCCGTACGCCTTCGGCAACGCAACGGCGTGGGGCTACAGCTACTGAAGGACTGACCGGGGAGAAACGTCCGTTCGGCCGACTGTTCTGGTCCGTTCGGATCATTCCCAGGCAGTGGGTCCCCTGACGAGAATGAGCGAGCTGAGCACACCGTGGCGGGTGGCGCCGAAATCTGCCCGACACCACCCGCCCGGAGCTCAGCCGCCGCTCACTTCACCTCGGCGCGCAGCATCCGCCAGAGGCCGGCGATGAACGGGATGATCACCCAGATCGTCGCGGTGACCCCGAGCTGCGCCCACTCCTTGCCGGTCAGGTTGCCGACGTCGCCGAGCGGTCCCTGGGCGGTACCGAAGTCGATCCACGGGCCGGAGCTCTCGAGTGCCGGGACGGTGTTGAACAGGATCGAGAAGGCCGTCGGCAGCACGAAGTAGACGACGACCGCGGCCGCGCTGTTGAGGAGCAGCAGGCCGAACGCAAGGCCCTGCAGGATGCCGCTGAACTGCAGGATGGCGAACTTGAAGATGTCGATGGCCCCGACCTCGCGCCACGGGTCGGTGCCGCCGAAGAGCACCGTGGACAGGGCACCCACACCGACCGCGACGACAAGGGCAGCCGCGCCGAGCAGCAGAGCGGCGTACACCTTGGCCGCGAGCGTGCGACTGCGGTGCGGCTCCAGGGTGAACGTCACCATCGCCGTGCGCTGGCTCCACTCCTGGGTGACCAGCAGGATGCCGAGAACCGGGAGCAGGATGCCCTGGGGCGCGCCGGCGAACTGCATGAAGTTGGAGAAGGTCCGGTCCTCGTCGTGGCCGGCGAGCCCGAAGATCGTCGACGCCACGACCGTGATCGCCGCCATCGCGATCAGCAGCCACATCCCGGCCCGGGTGTCGACCATCTTGCGCAGCTCGACCTTCACGAGCCGTGACATCGGCGGCCGGGTGGTGGTGGAGAGATCCAGTCCGACAGCGGGGGTTGCGGTGGCGCTCACAGCTGTACTCCTTCGGTGGTGACGATCTCGCGGGCGTCGTCCGCGGTCAGCTGCAGGAAGAGCTCCTCGAGGCCCTCGCCCTCGGCGTGCCTCAGCTCGGCGAGGACCACTCCTGCCGCCGCGGCGACCCGGCCGACGTCGATGGGCTCGGTCTCGGCTCGCAGGCCGCCGTCACCGGAAGGCACGGCCTTGATGCCGGCCTCCTCGAGGGCGGCGGCGAGCTTCTGCGGATGCTCGGCGCGCGCGAAGGTGCCGCTGGTCTGGAGCAGCTCGGCCTTCGTGCCCTGGGCCACGATCCTGCCCCGGCCGATCAGGACCATCTCGTCCGCGATCATCTCGACCTCGTGGAGGAGGTGCGAGGAGAGCAGCACGGTGCCGCCGCGCTCGGCGTAGCCGCGCAGCAGGCTTCGCATCCAGTGGATGCCCGCGGGGTCGAGGCCGTTCGCCGGCTCGTCGAGGATCAGCACGGACGGGTCGGCCATCAGCGCGTTCGCGATGCCGAGCCGTTGCCGCATCCCGAGGGAGTAGTTGCGGACCCTGCGCCGGGACTCGGTCTCGGTGAGCCCGACGAGCTCCAGCATGTCGTCGACCCGTGACTCCGGCAGCCCCATCGTCATGGCGCTGAGCGCGAGCACCTCGCGGCCGGTCCGGCCGGCGTGCTGGGCCGACGCGTCGAGGAGCACGCCGACGTGGCGGCCCGGGTTCGGGATGTCGGCGTACTTGTGGCCGCCGATCGTCGCGATCCCGTGGTCGGCGTGGGTGAGCCCGACCATGATCCGCATGCTCGTGGACTTGCCGGCGCCGTTCGGGCCGAGGAACCCGGTGACCCGCCCCGGCAATGCCGTGAAGGAGACGTCGTCCACGGCCGTGAAGCCGCCGTACGTCTTGGAGACTCGCTCGAGAGTGATCATGACGCCGATCCTCGCGGGTGCGCACTGTCGGGCGCATCCGCTTTGCGGCTGTGCCTGCCCCGACCAAAGTAGGCACCCTTGCTGCCAGGGTCTCTGGCTGCCTGCGCCCGTGGTCCCTAGCCTTGGGACGTGCTCGAGCCCGGACCGGAGGACTACAACCCTCCCGTGACCCCGTGGGGTCACGTGTGGCGCACCGCGCTCGCCCTGGTGATCTCGGGTCTCGCCTGGGGCGAGATCGCCTCCCACGAGTGGCCGAACGGGTGGTTCTGGCTGGACCTCGCGGGAGGCGTCGTCTCCGTCGGGCTGGCGTTCTACCGCCGCCGCTGGCCGGTGTCGGTCGCGCTCGTCCTCACGCTGTTCGGCCTGTTCTCGATGTCGGCAGCAGGGCCGGCGGTCCTCGCCGTGGTCTCGCTGTGCACCCGCCGCAACCTCCGGCAGGTCGTCCCGATCGCGCTGCTCAACATTGCCATCGGCCAGATCTACCTGGAGTACCAGCCCGCGGCCGACAACGGCGACCCGGCCTGGGTCTCGTTCACGTTCAACGTCGTGGTGACCGTCGCGATCGTCGCGCTCGGCATGTACGTCGGCTCCCGGCGCGAGCTGGTCTGGACGCTGCGCCAACGTGCGCAGCAGGCCGAGGCCGAGCAGGAGCTGCGCGTCGAGAACGCCCAGTCCGCGGAGCGCGAGCGGATCGCGCGCGAGATGCACGACGTGCTCGCGCACCGGATCTCGCTGGTGACGATGCACGCCGGCGCGCTGGCCTATCGCACCGATCTCCCGCCCGAGCAGGTGCGCGAGACCGCCCGGCTGATCCAGACCAAGGCCCACGAGGCACTCACCGACCTGCGCCAGGTGCTGGGGATGCTGCGCGGGGAGGACGGCGTCCCCGACCGGCCGCAGCCGACGCTGCTGGACCTGGACACGCTGATGGACGAGGCGAGGAGCAGCGGGATGGTCGTCGACTACACCAACGGCCTCAACGGCTCCCGCCCCAGCGAGCAGGTCGGGCGCACCGTCTACCGGATCATCCAGGAGGCGCTCACGAACGCCCGCAAGCACGCGGCCGGCACGCACGTGTCGGTGAACCTCGACGGTGAGCCCGACCGGGGCCTCACCGTGATCGTCGGCAACGCCAAGCCGGTCGGCCCGGACCGGCCCGCGACGCCGGGCTCACGGCTCGGACTGGTCGGCCTTCGCGAGCGGGCCGCGCTCACCGGCGGCACGCTGAGCGTGGACGAGACCGACCGCTCCTTCACCCTGCGAGGCTGGTTGCCGTGGACGACCTGACGACGATCCTCATCGTCGACGACGACCCGCTGGTGCGCAGCGGCCTGGCCCTGATCCTCGGCGGCGCCAGCACGCTCGACGTCGTCGCGCAGGCGGCAAACGGCCGCGAGGGCCTCGCGGCGGTCGACGCGCACCAGCCCGACGTCGTCCTGATGGACATCCGGATGCCGGTCATGGACGGCATCGAGGCCACCACCGAGCTGGCGGCACGGAGGGACCCGCCGAAGGTCATCGTGCTCACGACCTTCGACGCCGACGACTACGTGCTGCGCGCACTGGCCGCGGGAGCCAGTGGGTTCCTGCTCAAGGACACCGCGCCCGAAGACATCGTCGACGCGGTGCACAAGGTCGCGGCCGGGGAGCCGATGCTCTCCCCGAGCGTCACGGCGACCCTCATCGAGCAGGTCACCGCCCGCGCGCCCGGGCGCAGCCGGGAGGCGCGCGAGCGGCTGGAGGGGCTCACCGAGCGCGAGCACGAGGTCGCGCTCGCCGTCGGGCGGGGCCTGAGCAACGCCGAGATCGCCGGCGAGCTCTACCTGAGCATCCCCACGGTCAAGGCGCACATCGGCCGGCTGTTCATGAAGCTGCAGGTGGAGAACCGGGTCCAGATCGCCCTGTGCGTGCACGATGCGGGGCTGGCGGGTTGATCGGGTCTCGACCCGCCGTCGGTCAGACCTCGTAGGTCTTGCCGGGCACCGCGAGCTCGAGCGGTCCGTCGTAGGTCTCGGCCGCCTCGCGCAGCATCACCTGGCCGTCGAACCAGGGCGGCACGTGGGTCAGCAGCAGCCGGCGGGTGTTGGCCAGGGTCGCCATCCGGCCCGCCTCGGCACCGGTGAGGTGCAGATCGGGCGGGTTCGAGTGGCCCTCGACGAAGGACGCCTCGCAGAGGAACAGGTCGGCCTCGGAAGCGGTCTCCACGAGCGCCGGGCAGGTGCCCGTGTCGCCGGAGTACGCCAGGGTGCGGCCGTCGGCCTCGACCCGCAGCCCGTACGCCGCAACGGGGTGGGCCACCTTGGCGGGCGTGATCGTGAACGGCCCGAGCAGGATCGGACCGGCGTACGGCAGGAACTCGAACTCCTCGTTCATGCCCGGGTCCTCGTCCAGGTCGTAGGCCTTGGCCATCCGCACGGCGGTGCCCAGCGGTCCCCACACCGGGACCCGCGGCTGCGGACCGGTGGGGTGGTACTTGCGCAGGACGTAGAAGCCGCACAGGTCCAGGCAGTGGTCGGCGTGCAGGTGCGAGAGCAGCACACCGTCGACGGTCACCGGGTCGATGTGTCGCTGCAAGGCGCCCAGCGCGCCGTTGCCCAGGTCGAGCAGCAGCCGCCAGGTGCGCCCCGCGTGCTCGGCCTCGAGCAGGTAGCAGCTCGCGGGCGAGTCCGGCCCGGGATAGGAGCCCGAGCACCCGATCACGGTCAGCCTCACGGCGCGGTCTCCCCCGCCAGCTCGGGTGCCATCACCCAGCCACCCCCCGTGAACTGGGCGACGCTCTGCAGCTCAGGGCCGAGGAAGCGCTGTCCGATCCGGCCGAACTCCTCGGGCTGGCCGGTGGTGAGGAAGCGGTGGACGGGCGCGAGGTCGGTGTCGTGCTCCAGTCCGCGCTCGGTCAGCACGCGGTAGACGTCCTTCGCGCACTCCTCGGCGCTGCTGACCAGCGTGACGTCGTCACCCATCACGTAGGAGATGACACCGGTGAGGAGCGGGTAGTGGGTGCACCCGAGCACCAGGGTGTCGACGCCTGCCGCGACCAGCGGGTCGAGATACTCGTGCGCGACGGCGAGGAGCTCCTCCCCGCCCGTCACGCCCTGCTCGACGAACTCGACGAAGCGCGGGCAGGCCCGCGTGGTCAGCGTGACCTGGGGAGCCGCCGCGAACGCGTCCTCGTAGGCCAGCGACTCGGCGGTCGCGCGCGTGCAGATCACGCCGATCCGGCCGCTGCGGGTCGCGGCAACCGCGCGACGGGTCGCGGGCAGGATCACCTCGACGACCGGTACGTCGTACCGCTCGCGCGCGTCGCGCAGCATCGCGGCACTGGCCGAGTTGCACGCGATCACCAGCATCTTCACGCCCTGGTCGACGAGGTGGTCGAGGCACTCGAGCGCATATTCGCGCACCTCACCGATCGGCTTGGGCCCATAGGGCTGGCGCGCGGTGTCGCCCAGGTACAGCACCGACTCGTGCGGCAGCTGGTCGATGACGGCCCGGGCCACGGTGAGGCCACCGAAGCCGGAGTCGAAGATGCCGATCGGAGCGTCCGCCACGGGCCAAGGCTAGTTGGCGAGCGCCCGGAGAGGTGGAATGGCGACCCAGATCACGCCGAGCGGCCCACCTCGGCGAGAGCTGCACCTGCCCGCTCGGTGCGCTGTGCCCGGAGGCCGACCAGGAGGACGACCAGACCGGCCCCGGCGAGGCCGGCACCCACGAGGCTGGGCGCACGGTAGCCGTGACCTGCCTGGATCACCGCAGCGCCGACCCAGGCCCCCAGCCCGTTGGCCAGGTTCAGCGCCGAGTGGTTCAACGCGGCACCCAGCATCTGCGCGTCGCCGGCGACGTGCATGAGCCGCAGCTGCAGGTTGATCGCGACCACCGAGCCGAGGAGTCCGACCAGCAGCACCAACACCCACAGCGCAGCCGGCACGCCGGCCAGCAACCAGATCAGCACGAGGACGCCCGACACGGCGACGAAGCCGCCGAGGAGCGCGCGCTCGACGTCCCAGTCGGCAAGCCGGCCGGCCAGCCAGGAGCCCGCCACCGAGCCGATCCCGAAGGCCAGCAGGAACCACGGGATGGCGGACCGGGCCAGGCCGGCCTCGCCGGTGACCAGCGGCGCGACGTAGCTGTACATGGCGAAGACGCCGCCGAAGCCGATCATCCCGGCCGTCACGGCGTACAGGACCTGCGGCCTTCGGAGCGCCTGGAGCTCGGCCATCACCGACGCCTCGCGGTTGCCCGGGGTGTGCGGCACCACGACGAGCAGGAGGGCTCCCGTGGCGACGGTGATCGCGACCACCGCCCAGTAGGCGCTGCGCCAGCCGAGGTCCTGGCCGAGCCAGGTGCTCGCCGGGACACCCACCACGGTGGCGACCGACAACCCGAGCATCACACCGCTGACGGCGCGGCCCTTGCGCTCGGGCGCGACCAGCGACGCCGCGATCAGCGAGGCGACACCGAAGTAGGCGCCGTGCGGCAGGCCGGCGAGGAACCGGGCCGCCATCACCGGCCAGTACCCGTGTGCCAGCGCGGTGGCGGCGTTGCCGATGCCGAGCGCGAGCACCAGCGCCACCGCCAGCTCGCGGCGCGGCAGGCGCGCGCCGAGCGAGACGATCACCGGCGCTCCGACCACCACGCCGAACGCGTACGCCGTGATGACGTGGCCGGTCCGCGGGATGGACTCGCCGATGCCGCCGGCGATCTCCGGGAGCAGGCCCATCGTCACGAACTCCGTCGTGCCGATCGCGAACCCGCCGAGCGCCAGTGCGGTGATCGCGAGCACGACGTGCCGCGGTCGCGGGTGGGACGCAGCTCGAACGGGCACCTGAGGGGAAGTCATCCGGGCCGCTCTCCATTCCTTCGAAGCATTTCCGGTCCCAACCATTGCGGAACGCCAGCGTCCCTGTTTGGATCATCCGCGTCAGCGGGTGGGGCGGCTCGATCAGCCGGCACCACCTTGTTTCGGGTGAAAGAGATGACACATGCCACGTATCAGACCATCAGCGGCCTGCGCCCTCGCGGCGACGGCCGCCCTGGCGCTCAGCACCGCGGTCGCCGGCACCACGGCGTCCTACGCCGATCCCGGCGACCCGGGCAACCCGGGCGCTCCTGGAGCCGCGAAGGCGCGGCACGGGGACGTCCGCAACGTCGGGCCCGACTACAACGAGGGCAAGTCCCTCCACCTCAGCACCTCGAAGGCCCGCCAGCCGCAGTCCATGCTCGCGACCAGCGGCGCTGACCCGGCGGTCGGCACGACGAAGACCTGGCTGGCCCTGAACGACGCCAACAACGCCATCTACCTGAAGAGCTACACGCTTCGCGGGCTCGGCGACCACATCCAGGTGTGGGTGGCCAACGACACCACGTTCCCGGCGGGCGACTGCCGCAACGACCTCGGGCTCAGCGACATCACCGACGACCAGGTGAGCAGCTTCGTCCACGAGTTCGACACGAACATCTACCCGAAGGAGTCCGCGACCTTCTCGACCCCGCCGAGCCGCGACGGCTCGGGCGCCGACCTGCCCGGGAAGGTGGGCCTCCCGGCGGACTACTACCAGGTCTCCAGCGACCAGGCCGACGACATCACCGTGCTCGTCGACAACGTCAGGGACGCGAACTACTACGACCCCTCCACGCCGGACGGCCAGACCTACATCGCCGGGTTCTTCTACTCGGTGTTCAACGAGTACGTCGATCGCAACGTGATGACGATCGACGCCTACGACTGGCTGCACCGCACCGGCGCCAACCCGCCGGACGACAGCGCCGACCAGGCCTACATCGACTGTGCGCAGCAGCAGGGCTCGACCCGGCCCTACGGCACGGCTCGTCCGCACCTGTACGAGGGCACGTTCGCGCACGAGTACCAGCACCTCCTGGAGTACTACGAGGACCCCGACGAGGTGTCCTGGGTCAACGAGGGCCTCTCGGACTGGGCCCAGACGCTGGTCGGGTACGTCGACCCGTCGATCGCACCCGACGCTCCCGGGGCCGACGGCCACCTCTCCTGCTTCCAGGGCTACCAGCCGCCGAACTTCGGCGGCCCGGAGAACTCCCTGACGGTGTGGAGCGACCAGGGCGGCCCGGAGATCCTCTGCGACTACGGCGCGGCGTACAGCTTCATGGAGTACCTCGAGAGCCACTACGGCGAGGCCTTCATGACCGCGCTGCACCGCAACGACGACAGCGGGCTCGACGGCCTCGACGCCGTGCTCTCGCAGTTCCATGCGCACCGGACTGCGCAGGAGACCCTGCACGACTGGGCAGCCGCGATGGCGCTCGACTCCGTGGCGGGCCAGCGCAAGCTCACCGGCGGGGACAGCCGCGCGCTGTCGATCGCCTCGATGAACGCAAAGATCAACTGGGACAACGCGCAGGCCTACGAGAGCCCGGGCGCTCCGCCCAACGGCTCGGACTACGTGCGATTGCGTGGCCAGGACGGTCGGTATCTCTCCGCCGCGCAGCTGCGCAGCCTGACCTTCGCCGGCTCGCGAATCCTCGAGCCGACCCCGGTCGAGTGGGAGGTCGCGGCGACGCCACCCGACGGCACCACCGCGGCGACCACCTGCGGGGACATCGGCACCGGCACGGGCGCTCCGGCGCTGTACTCCGGCTGCGGGGAGAACCTCGACCGCTCGATCGTCCGATCGGTCTCCGTGCCGGCGAGCGGCGGAACGCTCGACTTCGACGCGCTCTGGGACACCGAGCCCGGCTGGGACTTCGGCTTCGTGCAGGTCTCCGAGGACGGCGGCAGGACGTGGACCAGCCTGCCCACCGCCGACACCACGGCCGACCACGACCCCGGGGCCGTCTCGGCGGTGACCTCGCAGCTGCCCGGCTTCACCGGCGACAGCTCGACCTGGAAGAGCGAGTCGGCCGACCTGTCGGCGTACGCCGGCAAGGACGTGCTCGTCGGCTTCCGGTACGTCACCGACTCGGGCGTCAACGAGGCCGGGTTCTGGGTGCGCAACATCTCGGTCGCGGGCACAGCCGTCCCCAGCACCCTGGACGGCTGGGAGTCGATCTCGCAGGCGAACCCGACCCCGGTCGCAGGGTGGACCGTGCAGCTCGTCGCGTACGACGAGAAGGGGCGCGCCTGGTACCACGACCTGCACCTCGGCGGTGACTTCGAGGGCCGCCTGATCGGGCCGGACCTGATCAGGAGGCTCGGCCGACAGGCGACCGTCGTGGGCGCGATCGTCACCCAGGACGACCCGAGCGAGACGGTCACGCAGTACGCGCGGTACACCCTGAAGGCCAACGGGGTGACCCAACCCGGCGGCTGAGCGGGAGCGGCTTGGTTTCGACAGGCTCAACCACCGGTGGTTGAGCCTGTCGAAACCTCCGCCGTGGGACTCAGCGGCGGCTTCCGCGGAGGATCCACCAGAGGCCGACCATCGGCAGCACCAGCGGAACCCACCCGTAGCCGACCCCGAAGT
The DNA here is from genome assembly GCF_054059435.1 of Marmoricola sp. URHA0025 HA25. NCBI lineage: Bacteria > Bacillati > Actinomycetota > Actinomycetes > Propionibacteriales > Nocardioidaceae > Marmoricola > Marmoricola sp. URHA0025 HA25. Next base: position 1,333,933 of record NZ_JBSSCD010000001.1, on the reverse strand, counting down.
CGGACCACACGCTCGCCTCGGGGAACGTGCTGGTCCACAGCAGACTCGCGAGGCCGACGGCCAGCACGCCGGTCAGCTCGAAGGAGACCGCGACCAGGGCGATCGCGCGCCGGTCGGTCGCCAGCGCCCAGGTGGCGACGACGTAGACGACGGCCGCGAGCACCGACAGCGCGTAGGGCAGCGGCGCCTCGGAGAACTTGCTGAACAGCTCGAAGGACGCGCGGCCGCTCGCCGCGAAGGCCAGGATCCCGTAGACGAAGACGATCACCCGGCCGAGGCCGGCACTGGTCGGCCGGGGCTCGCCGGCGTCAGACATGGGTGGACCAGATGTCGTGGAGCCGGACGAACAGGACCGGCACGACCAGGACGCCGACCAGCAGTACTGCGGTGCCGTTGCGGGTCCGTTCCGCCCAGGACCAGCCCGCGGCGAGCGGCAGGATCACCAGTGACCCGGCGAGGTAGGCCACGTAGGTGAACACCGAGACCCCGCGATGGTCGTCGAGGACCATCGAGACCCCGACGACGAGCTGGGCGAGCAGCCCGAGCTCGAGGAGCACGAGCATCGCGTAGGTGGCCCGGCCCGGCAGCCGGTCGCGGACGATCAGCACGACGAGCTGCACCAGGGCGAGCGCGCTGAGGATCGAGAGGGCGATCTGGAGCTGTTCCATCCGCGCTGCCCTAGGCCCAGAGCTGGCCCTCGAGCCGCTCCTCGGCCTCGTCGATGGTGCCCTCGTAGGCGCCCGTGGACAGGTACTTCCAGCCGCCGTCGGCGACGACGAACGCGATGTCGGCCCGCTCCCCCGCCTGGACGCACTTGGCCGCCTGCCCGAGCGCGGCGTGCAGGATCGCGCCGGTCGAGATGCCGGCGAAGATGCCCTCGGACTCGATCAGCTCCCGGACCCGGCGTACGGCGTCACGCGGGCCGACCGAGAAGCGGGCGTCGATCAGCGTCTCGTCGTACAGCTCCGGGACGAAGCCCTCGTCGAGGTTGCGCAGCCCGTAGACCAGCTCGCCGTAGCGGGGCTCGGCGGCCACGATCCGGACGTGCGGCGCGTGCTCGCGGAAGTAGCGGCCCGCTCCCATGAGGGTGCCGGTCGTCCCGAGGCCGGCGACGAAGTGCGTCACCTCGGGCAGGTCGGCGTGGATCTCTGGCGCGGTGCCCTCGTAGTGGGCCAGCGCGTTCGCCGGGTTGCCGTACTGGTAGAGCATCACCCAGTCCGGGTGCTCGGCGGCGACCTGCTTGGCGACCCGGACGGCCTCGTTGGAACCACCGGCGGCGGGGCTCGAGAGCACCTCGGCGCCCCACATGCGCAGCAGCTGGCGGCGCTCCTCCGAGGTGTTCTCGGGCATCACGCAGACGAGCCGGTACCCGCGGAGCTTCGCGGCCATCGCCAGCGAGATGCCGGTGTTGCCCGACGTCGGCTCCAGGATCGTGCAGCCCGGCCGGAGGGTGCCGTCCTTCTCGGCCGCCGCGATCATCCGCAGCGCCGCCCGGTCCTTGATCGAACCGGTCGGGTTCTGGTCCTCCAGCTTGGCCCACAGCCGGACGTCCGGCGAGGGCGAGAGCCGCGGCAGCCCGACGAGCGGGGTGCCGCCGACGGTGTCGAGCAGGCTGTCGAAGCGCATCAGGTCGTCGAGCTCGGTCGGGAACCGCCCGCGACCGCAGGCAGCACGACGACCTGGTCGCCGTCGCTGAGTGCGGTCTCCAGGCCGCCGGTGAACCGGACGTCCTCGTCGTTGACGTAGACGTTGACGAACCGGCGCAGGTCGCCCTGCCCGTCCGCCTTGGCCTCGATGAGCCGGTCCTTGAGGCCTGGGTGGTTGGCCTCGAGGTCTTCGATGAGCGCCGCGAGGGTGTCGCCGCTGGCGTCGACGGCCTTCTCGCCGCCGGTGTACGTACGCAGGATCGTGGGGATCCGGACCTCGATGGCCATGTCGCTCCTAAGCGCTCTGGGTCTGGCTCTGATGCTGGGACGCGTCGAGGATCTCGACCGGTTCCTCGGTGACCTCGCCGTCGATGATCCTGTAGGACCTGAACTCCACCGGGCCCTCGCTATTCCCGTGCTCGCGTGTCGAGACGAGCACGTAGTGCGCCCCCGGCTCGTTGGCCAGCCCGATGTCGGTGCGGCTCGGGTAGGCCTCGGTCGCCGTGTGGGAGTGGTAGATGACCACCGGCTCCTCGTCGTTGGCCCACATCTCCTTGTACAGCGCGAGCAGCTCGGTGGAGTCGAACTCGTAGAACGTCGGCGACCCGGCCGCGTTGACCATCGGCACGTGCCGGCTCGGTACGTCGGAGCCCTCGGCCCCCGCGACGATCCCGCACGCCTCGTCGGGATGGTCCCGCCGGGCGTGGGCGACGATCGCGTCGTACAGCCTGCGGTCGAGTCTCAGCACGTGGACAAGGTTAGGGGAGATCGGCCGTCGGCCGGGCCGGGGCCCAGTCGCCGGACGGGTGCGGAGGTCGCGTCAGGCTCAACCACCGTCAGCGGGACACGGCCTGGACGAGCGTCTCTTGCAGGTAGCCGACCCAGTCGTAGATGTCGTGGACCTGTGCGCGCGGGTCGTCGTCGGGCAGGGAGTACCAGACCTCCTCGTCACCCTCCTCGATCCCGAGCCGGGTCGCGATCGCCAGGCGCATGTCGGTGAACGACCGCATCCAGGTGATCGCCGTCGCCGGGTCCAGCTCGATGTCGATGAAGAGCCCGTCCTCCGGCTCGACGGGCAGACCGGCCTCCTCCAGGGTGTCGATCACCGCTGCGGCGCTGGCCGCCTTGCCGTTGCGCAGGTCGCTCTCGGTGTAGCGGCGGAACTCCGCCGACGCCTCGTCGTCCTCGGGGTACGCCGTGGGGAAGAGCCGGGCGAGCACCGGGTCCTCGGGCTCGAGGGTCGGGCCGCTGAAGTCGAGCAGGTCCTCCAGGGAGTCCGAGGCGATGTCCTCGGTCGCCGACTCGTTGCGCAGCAGCTCGATCAGCTGTGCCGCCAGGGACCGGAGCAGGTCGGCCTCGAACGCCGTGAACGTGGTGACCGCCGCTCCGGACTTCCGGTGCCGGGTGAAGCCACTCACGGCGTGTCTGCCTTCTGCATCGTCGCCCAGAGGCCGAACTCGTGCATCGCCTGCACGTCGCGCTCCATCTCCTCCCGCGAGCCCGTCGAGACCACCGACCTGCCGTCGTGGTGCACCTCGAGCATGAGCTTCTCGGCCTTGTCCCGTGCGTAGCCGAAGTACTGCTGGAAGACGAAGGTGACGTAGGACATCAGGTTCACCGGGTCGTTCCAGACGATCGTCACCCAGGGAGTGGACAGGTGGGTGATGTCGTCGGTCACCGGCTCGTCGAGCTCGACAGGGCTGGGAGCGGACATGCCGTCAACACTAGGCCGTCCTAGGCTGCCAGCGTGACGTCGACCGCCCTGCTGACCGACCACTACGAGCTCACCATGGTGCAGGCCGCGCTGGCCGGTGGCACCGCGCACCGCCGGTCGGTCTTCGAGCTCTTCCCGCGCCGCCTCCCCGAGGGCCGCCGGTACGGCGTCGTGGCCGGCGTCGGACGGATGCTGGAGGCGCTCGCCGAGTTCCGGTTCGGCGACGGGCAGGTCGAGTTCCTGCGCCGAGAAGGCATCGTCGACGGCCCGACGCTGGACTGGCTCGCCAGCTACCGGTTCACCGGCGACGTCTGGGGATACCCGGAGGGAGAGCTCTACTTCCCGTACTCGCCGCTGCTGATCGTGGAGGCCGGCTTCGCCGAAGCGGTCGTCCTCGAGACGCTGCTGCTCTCGATCTACAACCACGACTCCGCGATCGCCTCCGCGGCGTCCCGGATGACCTGGGCTGCGGGCGGCCGCCCGTGCATCGAGATGGGCTCGCGCCGGACCCACGAGCAGGCGGCCGTGGCGAGCGCCCGGGCGGCGTACGTCGCCGGCTTCGCGAGCAGCTCGAACCTGGAGGCCCGGCGCCGGTACGGCGTACCGACGGCCGGGACCAGCGCCCACTCGTTCACCCTGCTCCACGACACCGAGACCGATGCGTTCCGGGCGCAGGTCAGCGCGCTCGGGTCCGGGACGACCCTGCTCGTCGACACCTACGACGTCGCGACCGCTGTCGGGATCGCCGTGGAGGTCGCGGGCACGGGGCTGGGAGCGGTGCGGCTCGACTCCGGAGACCTCGGGGAGCTCGCCCGGTCGGTCCGGGAGCAGCTCGACGGGCTCGGCGCCACCGGGACCCGGATCCTGGTCACCTCGGACCTCGACGAGTTCGCGATCGCGGCCCTCGCTGCAGCCCCGGTCGACGGCTACGGCGTCGGGACCCAGGTCGTCGTCGGCAGCGGGCACCCCACCTGTGGGTTCGTGTACAAGCTGGTCGCGCGCGCGGACGACGCCGGCACCATGGTCGACGTCGCGAAGAAGAGCAAGGACAAGATCTCCGTCGGTGGGCGGAAGTACGCCTTGCGCCGGCTCGACGACTCCGGCGTGGCCGAGGCGGAGCTGCTCGGGATCGGCGCCCTGCCGACCGGCGACAGCAACGACCGCGAGCTGCTCGTCCCGCTGGTCAGCAGGGGCGAGATCGTCGGAACGGAGCCGTTGGAGCGTGCCCGCGACCGGCACGCGCGGTCACGTCGCGAGCTGCCGATGACCGCCCGGCAGCTGCAGAAGGGCGAGCCGGCGGTGCCGACCCGGTTCCTGTGACCGCCTGCCTCAGTCGACGACTGCCCGCAGGTCGGCGATCAGGCCGTCGTCGTCGAACCTGATCAGGTCCATGACCCGCACGACCAGCGGATCGCCACCGGTGGGCACGCTGATCACGAAGTGCACCGCCGCGTGGTCGCCGGTCACCAGGAGCGGACCCGCCAATGTGGTGCTGAAGCCGCCGCGGTAGGCCCGCTCGAAGAAGCTGCGGATCGCGTCCCGGCCGACGTTCGGCGGTGAGCCGACCGGGTCCTCCTGGCGGGCGTCCTCGGCGAACAGGGCGAGGGTGGCCTCGAGGTCCTGGCGGCCGACCGCCTCGACGTACTGGCGGACGGCCTTCTCGATGTGGTCTCGGGTGGGCATGGGCCCACCCTGACAGAACCAGCGCCGGTCGCTAGCCTCGGATTCATGGCGCGGGCTCTGATCGTGGTCGATGTGCAGAACGACTTCTGCGAGGGCGGGTCGCTGCCGGTGCAGGGCGGCGCCCGGGTGGCCAGCGAGATCGGCGTCCTGCTCCACCACTGGTCGCGCAAGGACCCCAAGGCGCCGCCGTACGACGTGGTCGTGGCCACCAAGGACCACCACGTCGACCCCGGAGCGCACTGGTCCCGCGATCCCGACTACGTCGACTCGTGGCCGGTGCACTGCCGGGCGGGAACCGACGGGGAGGCGTTCCACCCGAACCTCGACCCGCAGCCGTTCGACGCGATCTTCCTCAAGGGACAGCACGAGGCGGCCTACTCCGGGTTCGAGGGCCGCACCTCCGACGGGGTGGAGCTCGCGGACTGGTTGCGCAGCCACGAGGTCGACAGCGTCGACGTGTGCGGGATCGCGACCGACCACTGCGTGCGGGCGACCGCCCTGGACGCGAGCAGCAACGGGTTCGCCACCCGGGTGCTCACCGACCTCTGCGCCGGCGTCGCTCCGGAGACCACCGAGGCCGCCATCACCCAGCTCGGCGAGGCCGGCATCACGGTGATGTGAGGGGTGTGGGGGTCTCGACTGATCGTCCGCTGGCGCTCGCTGCTCGACCAGCCGGAGAGCGTCAGCGCCCGCGAAAGTCCGGGCGGCGCTTCTCGTTGAACGCCCGCATCCCCTCGGCGGCGTCGTCCGAGCGCAGCAGCACCGACTGACCGGCGCGCTCGCGCTGGAAGGCATCGGCCAGCCGGTCGAGGGTCGCGGCGTTGACCGCCTTCTTCGTCGCCGACTGGGCCAGCGGCGGCCCGGAGGCGAGCCGGCGGACGACCTTGCCGAGCCCCTCCTCGTAGTCGTCGTCGGGGAAGACATGGGAGACCAGGCCGGCGTCGTAGGCCTCCTGGGCCGACAACAGGTCGGAGAGCAGCGCGAGCCGCATCGCCCGGACCCGGCCGACCGCCGCCGCCACGGTCGCCGTGGCGCCGCCGTCGGGCATCAGGCCGATCCTGGTGAACCCGAGCGTGAGCGCCGCGGACGCCTTGGCCACCACCAGGTCACAGGCGAGCACGGCGCTCATGCCGACGCCGGCAGCGACCCCGTTGAGTCCGCAGACCACCGGCTTGTCGCAGTCGGTGATCGACCGGATCAGCGCGTTGGCGGCGTCGACCGCGGATGCGTCGTACTTCTCCTCCGGAGCGTCGCCGCTGAGGTCGGCGCCGGCGGAGAACGCGGCGCCGGTGCCGGTCACCACCACGACGCGGACGTCGTCGCGCGAGACCGCGGCGCGCAGCTCCGCGACGAGCCCCAGCACCATCTCGCCGGTCAGTGCGTTGAAGGTCTCCGGCTGGTCGAGGGTCAACCAGAGGGCGCCGCCCTCGAGGTCGACCCGCAGGCCGTCGTACTCGCTCACGGGCATGCGGCAATCTAGCGCCCCGGCGCCACTAGCCTGAGCCCATGCCTTCGCACATCGGCTTCCTGCGCGCGGTGAACATCGGCAAGCGGCAGTACCGGACGGCCGATCTCAGGGCGGCGCTGGAGGGCGCCGGCTACACCGACGTCGAGACCCACATCCAGACCGGCAACATCAAGATCAGCGCGCCGCTGCGCTCGAGCGCCAAGGTCGAGGCGGCCCTCGAGGAGCTGTTCCTCGCCGACCGCGGCTTCGACGTGGTCACGATGGTGTTCACGCCGCAGCAGGTCACCCAGATGGCGGCGGACGCCGACGAGCTCGCCGCCGCGCACGGGTTCGAGTACGGCCAGTACGTCAGCGTCCTCAAGCACGAGCCCGCTGCGGCGACGCGGAAGGAGATCGAGGCGCTGGGCGAGGAGGGCGAGCGGCTGGTCGTCCGCGGACGCGCGGTGCACATGCTCTACGACGTCCCGTACGGCACCTCGAAGACCGCCACCCGCCTCGAGAAGGTCGCCGGGCCCGCGACCAACCGCAACGCCAAGGTGATCCGCGCCCTCGCCGAGAAGTGGGGCTAGGAGTTCGAGAAGACTGCGGGGCCGCCGTCGGCCTCCGGTCCGCGTCCCGCCCAGGTCCATGCATACGCCGGGTCCTCGACCGCGAGCCCGGCCTCTCCGAGCTCGAGCGGGCGGAAGGTGTCGACCATCACCGCCGACTCGTCGAAGAACTCCACCCCGATCGACGCCTCCACCGCCGACGGCTGCGGCCCGTGGGCGTAGCCACCGGGGTGCAACGAGATCGAGCCGATGTCGATGCCGCTGCCCTTCCGGGCCTCGTAGTCGCCGCCGACGTAGAACATCACCTCGTCGGAGTCGACGTTCGAGTGGTAGTAGGGCACCGGGATGGACTGCGGGTGGTAGTCGACCTTGCGCGGCAGGAAGTTGCAGACCACGAAGTTGTGGCCCTCGAAGACCTGGTGCACCGGCGGCGGCTGGTGGACCTTGCCGGTGATCGGCATGAAGTCCTCGATGTTGAACGTGTAGGGGTACAGGCAGCCGTCCCAGCCGACGACGTCGAACGGGTGCGTCGCGTAGGTCATCCGCGACCCGACGATGCCGCCCGGGCCGTTGCCACGGTGCTTGACGAGCACCTCGACGTCCTCGTCGCCGGTGGTTGAGCCTGTCGAGACCAACGGCTCTGCCGGCCCGTGCAGGTCGCGCTCGCAGTACGGCGCGTGCTCGAGGAACTGCCCGAAGCGCGACAGGTAGCGCTTCGGCGGCGTGATGTGCGACGACGCCTCGATCGCGTAGAGCCGGGACTCTTCTGCGGGCAACCAGCGGTGCGTCGTGGCCCGCGGGACCAGCACGTAGTCGCCCTGTCGGTAGGACAGCACGCCGAAGACGGTCTCCACGGTGCCGCTGCCCGACTCGACGTACACGCACTCGTCGCCGATCGCGTTGCGGTAGAGCGGAGAGGCGGCCGTCGCCACCACGTAGGAGATCCGGACGTCCGCGTTGCCGAGGACCAGGCGACGATGGTCGACGGCGTTGGGGGTCGCTCCCCCGGTGGTCAGCTCGTGGAGCTTGAGGTGCCGCGGCTTGAGCGGGTGGTTCGGGGTGGTCGAGAGATCCGGAAGGTCCCAGACCTGGCTGTCGACGATCGCCGAGGGCACGCCCACGTGGTAGAGCAGGGAGGCGTCGGAGGAGAAGCCCTCCTCCCCCATCAGCTCTTCGTAGCGCAGCCGGCCACCGTCGTCGCGGAAGGCGGTGTGACGGGTGCGGGGCACATCTCCGACCGATCTGTAATACGCCACGCAGCCACGTTAGCGTGGCGACCGTGATCCCACACTGGCTGACGAACCTCGTCGACGACGCGGCGATCTTCCCTCCGGGCAACCTGCCACTGGACCAGGCCGTAGCCTCCCACCGGGAGCACAGGTCCAGCGAGTACGCCGCGATGGTGGGCAACTTCGTCGTCAGCGACGTCAAGCTGCCCGACCTCATCGACGCGCTCGGCGACGACTCCGCGGGACTTGAGCCGGTCGAGGTCCCGCTCACGATCAACGTGGTCGTCACCGGCGGCGCCGGTGCCATCGAGCCGGCGGTGCGCTGGGCCAGCCGAGCGCCGACCGTCCGGCTCGCCGGGCTCGACTGCGCGCTGCGCGACGAGGACGACCTGGGCCACAACGCGCGCCGGGTGTGCTCGATGCTCGACTCGCTCGAGGAGGAGCTGGCCGACGTGGACGTGTTCGTCGAGCCCCCGCAGGTGACCGACTGGCCGAGCCACGGGTGGCTGCTCGCGGTCGACGAGCTGGCCATGCGAGAGCTGCCGCTGAAGTTCCGCACCGGTGGCGCCACACCGGAGGCGTTCCCGAGCCCGGTCGAGCTGGCTGCGTCGATCGCGGCGGCGCTGGACCGCGAGCTGTCCTTCAAGTGCACGGCCGGCCTGCACCGCGCGGTGCGGCACACCGACCCGGAGACGGGCTTCGCCCATCACGGCTTCCTCAACGTGCTCGCCGCGACGCGAGCGTGCCTCGACGGCGGCAGCACCGAGGACGTGCTCGCCCTGACCGAGCCGGATGCGCTGCTCGACGGGCTCGACGCCGAGACGCTCGAGCGCACCCGGCGGTGGTTCACGGGCTTCGGCAGCTGCAGCATCCTCGAGCCCCACGACGACCTGGTCGAGCTCGGCCTGATCGAGGTCGCCGCCCCATGACCAGCTGGGTGGACGGGGCGTCGGGCTCGGCGTACGACGTGGACAACCTGCCGTACGGCGTGTTCTCGACCGCCGATACTCCTGCCCGGGTGGGGGTCCGCATCGGTGACCAGGTCATGGACGTCGCGGCGGTGGCGGCGTACGGACGCGAGGCGATGGAGCCAGGGGACGGCCCGGACCTGATGCCGTTGTGGCAGCAGCCGTCGCTGAACGCGTTCCTCGCCGCGGGCCGCGAGGTCTGGGACGTCGCTCGCGACTGGCTGGTCGAGGTGCTCACCAACGCCGTCCACGCCGAGAGGGCGGCGCCGCACCTGGTGCCCCTCGGCGAGGTCACCCTGCACCTGCCGTTCGAGGTCGCGGACTACGTCGACTTCTACTGCTCCTTGCAGCACGCCACCAACGTCGGCCGGATCTTCCGTCCCGATGGTGAGGCGCTGCTGCCGAACTGGCGACACCTCCCGGTCGGCTACCACGGCCGGGCGGGCACCGTGGTCGTCTCCGGTACGCCGATCAAGAGGCCGTCCGGCCAGATGGTCTCGACAGGCTCGACCGCCGGGTCGGCGAAACCGTCGTTCGGGCCCAGCCGCCGGCTGGACATCGAGGCCGAGCTCGGGTTCGTCGTCGGCACTGCCACGGAGCTCGGCACATCGGTCCCGACCGCCGGGTTCGCCGACCACGTCTTCGGCGTGACGCCGCTCAACGACTGGTCCGCCCGTGACATCCAGGCCTGGGAGTACGTCCCGCTCGGCCCCTTCCTCGGCAAGTCGTTCGCGACGTCGGTCTCCGCCTGGGTGACGCCGCTCGCGGCGCTCGAGGCCGCGCGGGTGCCGCTGCCCGGACAGGACCCCGAGCCGCTCGAGTACCTCCGGGTGGACCAACCCGCCGGCTACGACATCGCCTTCGAAGTGCTCCTCAACGGCGATGTCGTGAGCCGACCGCCGTACTCCGCGATGTACTGGTCACCGGCCCAGATGCTCGCCCACCTGACCGTCAACGGGGCCACGCTGCGCACCGGCGACCTGTACGCCAGCGGCACCGTGAGCGGCGACGAGCGCGACCAGCGCGGCTCCTTCCTCGAGCTGTCCTGGGGCGGCGCCGAGCCGTTCGGGGTGGGCCGGACGTTCCTCGAGGACGGTGACGAGGTGACGCTGCGGGCGACCGCTCCGGGCACCCTCGGCGGGCGGATCGCGCTGGGCGAGGTGACCGGTCGCATTACGCCGACGTAACGTCTCGGATACGGGACCAAATCGTGACGACGTGACCTGTCTCTCGCCTCCACCGGCGGTCTAGGGTGCTGCGCATGACGACCCCAAGCCTCCTCAAGGCCCTTGCCCTCACGTCCGTGCTCGCGCTGTCCCTGACCGCCTGCGGCAGCTCCGGCAACGGCGACAAGACGGGCTCGAGCGCCTCGGGCCTGAAGCTGATCAAGTCGGGCACCCTCACTGTCTGCTCGGACGTGCCGTACCCGCCGTTCGAGGACTTCGACAAGAGCACGGCCACCGGCTTCAAGGGTTTCGACGTCGACGTCATCTCGAAGGTCGCCGAGGGACTGAAGGTCAAGCTCAAGATCAAGGACTCCTCGTTCGACGCTCTCCAGAGCGGCCAGGCCCTGAACGCGAATCAGTGCGATCTCGTCGCCAGCGCGATGACGATCACCGACGACCGCAAGAAGGCACTCGACTTCAGCGACGGCTACTACGACTCCGAGCAGTCACTTCTCGTCCCCACCGGCTCATCGATCAAGGCGATCGGGGACCTGGACGGGAAGAAGGTCGGGGTGCAGCAGGGCACCACCGGCAAGACGTACGCCCAGGACAACGCCAAGGGCGCGAAGATCGTCACCTTCCCCAGCGACGCCGAGATGTACGCCGCGATCAAGGCCGGTCAGGTCGAGGCACTGCTGCAGGACCTGCCGGTGAACCTCGACCACCAGAAGGATCCGCAGCAGCCGGGCAAGTTCACGGTCGTCGAGACCTACAAGACCGACGAGCAGTACGGCTTCGCCATGAAGAAGGGCAACACGACGCTCGTCGACGCCGTCAACAAGCAGCTGACCGCGATGCACGGCGACGGCAGCTACGACACGATCTACAACAAGTACTTCAAGACCAGCTGATGCCGAGCGACAACCGCGACGGGGTGGGCTCGTGAAGCGCTCCACGAAACGCCGGCTCACCCGTCTCGGGTTGTACGCGCTGCTGGTCGCCGTGCTGGTCGTTCTCGGTCTCGCAGTCGACTGGTCAGCGGTTCGCGCCAACTTCTGGGGCCACGGCCTCTCCGACAACTGGCACGACCTCATCCTCACCGGGGTCGTGAAGACCCTCGAGTACACCGCGATCACGTTCGCGGTCGGACTTGCGTTCGCGATCGTGCTAGCCCTGATGAAGCTGTCTCCCGTCGCGCCGTACCGGTGGCTTGCGACGATCTATGTCGAGCTCTTCCGTGGCCTCCCCGCGATCCTGGTGATCTTCGCCGTCGCGTTCGGGGTACCGATCGCGTTCAGCTGGTCACCGCCCGGCGGCACTGTCGGCGCCGGCCTCCTCGGGCTGATCCTGGTTGCGTCGGCCTACATGGCTGAGACCCTTCGCGCCGGGATCCAGGCCGTGCCGAAGGGCCAGACCGAGGCGGCGAGGTCGCTCGGGATGGGCGGGGGTCACACTCTGTTCTCGATCGTGCTCCCGCAAGCGTTCCGCATCGTCATCCCCCCGATGACCAACGAGTTCGTGCTCCTGCTCAAGGACACGTCTCTTCTGTTCATCCTGGGCGTCGAGGTCGGTCAACGCGAGCTCGCCAGCGTCGCGCGCGACTTCACGAGCAGCGGCCCGACCGCCGGGACGTCCTCGGCACTGACACAAGCAGCCTTGCTCTACCTCATCATCACGCTTCCCCTGACCCGCCTCGTGGCGTGGCTGGAGAAGCGCCAGCAGAGAGCCCGGTGACGACCATGACCGCAGGCAACGCGAGCGTGCGCGCGATCGAGGTGCGGGAGCTGCACAAGTACTTCGGCGACAACGAGGTGCTCAAGGGCATCGACTTCCACGTCGACGCCGGCCAGGTCGTCTGCGTCATCGGGCCCTCCGGGTCGGGCAAGTCGACCCTGCTGCGCTGCGTCAACCGCCTCGAGGAGCCGACGTCGGGCACGATCCTGGTCGAAGGGGTCGACATCTGCGACGAGGAGGCCGACCTCGACAAGGTGAGGTCACGGATCGGGATGGTCTTCCAGTCCTTCAACCTCTTCCCGCACATGACGGTGATGCGCAACCTCTGCATCGCCCAGCAGCGGGTCAAGGGACGCTCGAAGGCGGAGGCGATCGAGATCGCCCGCAAGAACCTCGACAAGGTCGGACTCGCCGAGAAGGAGGACGCCTACCCGGCGCACCTCTCCGGGGGCCAGCAGCAGCGGGTGGCCATCGCCCGGGCGCTCTCGATGGACCCGGACATGATGCTGTTCGACGAGCCGACCAGCGCACTCGACCCGGAGCTCGTCGGCGACGTGCTCGACGTGATGCGCAAGCTCGCCGACGAGGGCATGACGATGATGGTCGTGACCCACGAGATGGGCTTCGCCCGCGAGGTCGGCGACAAGCTGGTGTTCATGGACGGCGGTGTGATCGTCGAGGAGGGCGACCCGCGGACTGTGCTGGGGAACCCGCAGCACGAGCGGACCCAGCAGTTCCTGTCGAAGGTGCTCTAGGTCAGCGGCGGAGCGAGGTTACCCGCTTCGCAAGCAGCCCCTCGATCCGGATCTCGACAGGACTCTTGGCGAACGTCATCGAGGCGGCCACCTTGGACACCCGGGGTCGGAGCGAGCCGGGCGGGTCCGGTGCGTGACCGGAGTAGCTGTGCCCCGTCGGTGTGGTCGTCTGCACCGTGTGTCGGGTGGTCGGGATCCGCGTGGTGCGCCAGCCGGTGGTCTCTTTGGTGTGGTTGCAGGCTTCGCAGAGGCCTTGGCCGTTGATGACGCTGGTCGCGCCACCGTCGGCTGCCCGGGTGACGTGGTCGGCGTGGCGAATGGGCGCGTCGCACCAGGGGGTGCGGCAGGTCTGGTCGCGAGCGACCAGGAGCCGGCGCCGAGGGCGGTCGAAGAGTCGCCGCCGGGAGTCGATGGCCACCAGCTCGCTGCCACTGGGATTGGTGAAGAGTCGGCGGATCCAGGCCCTGTCGGCCGCCCGAGCCAGCGCGCGGGCCAAGCTGGCGGGAAGGGGCCCGTAGCCGTCGAGGTGTGCCGGGGCGTGGTCGCCGGCAAAGAGGGCCTGGTCGGTCATCACCAGGTTGATCTCGACAGAGAGTGCGGTGGCGTGGGATTGACCGGTGATCCGTTCGACGAGCGTGTCGGCCATGATCTGCCCCCGGGATCTCGGGTCACCGGCTGCCTTCTTCCTGTCGGCCTCTTGGGTGAGTGCGGCCTGGCATGCCACGCCTTGCGCGACGGGCAGGAACCCGGTCAGGTAGGTCATCGTGTCCGGGGCGGGGCGCAGCCCGACCCGCCGGTCACCGGTCGCGCCGCGGACCCGGCGCAGGGCCGAGCCGGGGTCGAGGCGGTAGCCGATCGACCGGGCCAGGTTCGCAACCCTCCGGTCCCCCGCGACCGCCAGTTGCCCGCCGAGCTCGCGATCGACCTTGATCCGGTCCACCTTGGACAGCACTGCGGTCTCGCGGGCGACCAGGATGGCTCGCCACTCGCTGATCTCGCCGCGGGTCAGCGCTGCCAACGTGTACGGCAGTTCGTGGACCAGGGCCTTGGCCAGGCCGAGGTGCTGGGTCCCGCGGACCGGGGACTCCCGGCGGGCCAGCGCGATCTCGGCACCGAGCCCGCGACCACGTTGCTCGGCTGGAACGCCGACGCCGGCCTCGGCTGCTGCACGCTTCTCGACCAGGGCCACGGTCAGTCGGGCCTGGGCGGCGGCGAACCCCGACTTGAGCTGCTCCATCAACCCGAGGTGGTCGATGATCTCGGGCTCCGTCAGCTCAGCGCCGTGCTGCGTGGCGAGCCGGTCGAGCAAGTCCCGCAGGTCATCAGAGCTCGGCGCCGCCGGCAGCGGCGCGCCTGTGGTCGCTGCGTCGCCGGTGCCCGAGATCATGGCGACAGTCTATCGAACACATGTTCGAAGGGCAAGCGCTGACGTACGAAGTTGGGTCGCCCGCCGTGGTCCGGCTCCGCCACAGTCACCGGGTCTCGTCTGATCGCTCGCTGACGCTCGCTGCTCGACCACCCCGGTGGTTGAGCCTGTCGAAGCCTCCGGCAGCCGGCTAGGGCAGCAGCATCGAGGCGCGCCAGACCTTGCGGTTGTAGCCGCCGCCGACCATGCCCTGCTCCTCGAGGTAGGGCATCACCTTCTCGCCCATCCAGGCGATCGTCGCCCGGTAGCTCTCGTTGCCGAGCGCCGCGCGCCGGCCCTCTGCGGGATCGATGCCGACGGCGGCGTACACCTGCGGGTGCACGAGCGAGCGCATCATCACGAACGCGGCCTGGGCGGTGACCGTCTGCTGGACGAGCCGCTCGGTGCGGCCCATCCTGGCCACCGACCTCTCCAGCTCCTCGCGCGCGAACGTCACGTGCCGCGCCTCCTCGAGCACGTGGATCCGCGAGACCATCCGGATCAGCGGCTGGATCCGCTCGTCGTTCATCTGCTCGCGCTGCCAGCGGTCGACCGGCTCCTCGCCGATCAGGATCGACGCGTACGCACCGGCGCCGCGCGCGATCAGCGGGAAGAGCTTCGCGAGCCGCCTGATCTGCGGGCGCGGGCCGTACGCCGGCACGCCGTGGTGCCCGATCGCCCGGCCGAACATGGTCGAGTGTCGGCACTCGTCAGCGATCTCGGTGAGCAGGAAGTGCGTGCGCGGATCGGTCGGGTCGCTGCGGTAGACGTCCTTGAGCAGCACCTGCATGAGCACGATCTCGAACCACAGCCCGACGCTCGCCACCGACGCCACCTCGTGCTTGCTCAGCTCGAGCCGCTCCTCCTCGGAGAGCCGGTCCCACAGTCGGGTCCCGTACAACGACATCCGCTCGGGCTGCATGGCCCACAGGCCCGGGACCTCGGGCGCGTCCCAGTCCAGGTCCACGTCCGGGTCGTAGGACTGGCGCGCGGCAGACTTGAGCAGGCGACCCACGGAGCTCCCCGCACTCGCTGCGGGGTGGCGGTCGGGCATGGTGGCAGTCATCGGAGCACCTCCGGCTTTGTGTTACCTCTAGTAACAGTTATTCCGCTAGTCTTGCTCCCATGACACCGCGAGTCAAGGACCTGGCACCCGGCGGCGACGGCCGCAGCACCCGGTGGAGCGAGCACCGCGAGACCCGTCGTACCGAGCTCGTCGCGGCTGCGGTCGCCGCCATCGACGAGCACGGCCCGGCCGCTTCGATCTCCCAGATCGCCGCCTCCGCGGGCGTGAGCAAGCCCGTCCTCTACCGGTACTTCTCCGACAAGGAGGACCTCTACCGCGCGGTGGGCCACTGGGGAGCAGACGAGGTCACCCGGGCACTGCTGCCGGCCCTCGTGCAGCCGGGTCCGATGCGGGACCGGGTCTATGGCGCGTGCGCGGCGTACTTCACGCTGATCGCCGAGCACCCGCAGGTCTTCCTGCTGCTGATCGAGCACCGCAGCACCGACGACCCGCTGGCCGACGGCAAGGAGCAGATCGCGACGAGCCTGGCGAAGCTGATCGGTGACACCCTGCGCCACCTCGGAGTCGATGCCGCGGGAGCCGAGCCGTGGGCGCACGGCGTCGTCGGGATGGGGCTCTCCGTCGGAGAGTGGTGGCTGCGTCGCGACATCATGAGCCGCGAAGCCGCCTCGGACTACCTCGCGGCGTTCATCTGGAACGCCTTCAGCGGCTTCGTCGCCGACCACGGTGTCGGGCTGGACGGAGCCGGCCAGCTGCGGCTCGTGGAGGTCGAGGCTGTCGCACCCCGGCCGGCTCGACGCGCCGGACGGAAGGACGCCTGATGGGCGAGCTCGAGCTGCCGGCCGAGGAGTACGCCGGGACGGCACAGGTTTCGACAGGCTCAACCACCGGGGAAGTACAGGTCGAGGTCGACCTGCGCGGCCACTTCGAGCCGCTGGACGGCCGGTTCCACTGGTACGGCCGCATCGCCGCCAACGAGGAGCTCGCCGAGACGGCGCAATCCGGCGAGACCGTCGTGCTGACCACCCCGCACGGGAGCGCCGAGGGCCGGCTCTCCGACGTTGATCCATGGGGTCGCTTCCGGATCACCGGGACCGGGCGGCCACCGTTCTGACATCTTCGGACGTGTGGGTACTGACCTTCGCCTTCGCGCGGCGTGCCGCTCCGTGACGAACAGCGCCAGGCCGTAGCGTCGGACGCATGCCGTGCGACTACTGCGGGAAGCCGTTCGACCCGATCTCGACGCGCTGGCTCTGCCCGCACTGCCACATGAAGGCGAACTGCTGCGACGGCGCGCCGCTGGCCGAGCGGGTGTGCGAGGCGCCGACCTCCGCCTGAGCCGGGCGCCGCATCGGCTCCCTCGACTCAGTGCGCTTCTCTGCCCGTTCCGACCCTGCGGGTCGGTGTTTCCTCCCAGGTCGCAGGGGTAAGGGCAGACGACCTGGGGAATCCCCCCAGGAGGGGAGGAAATCGAGATGCCACACAATGGTGCAAGGAACAGGCTCGGGATCATGGGGCTCATCGCCGTGGTCCTCGCCCTCAGCATGACGATGTTCGGCGCAGCGGTGACCACCGCGTCCGCCACCCACATCAACCACCACAGGTTGCACGCCTCGGCGGACCACGTCCGGGTGATGTCCTACGTCTTCGGCCACACGGCGTCGGGCAAGAAGGTGCGCGGAGTCTTCATCCCGCGCTCCTTCAGGATGTCCGGCGACAGGGTGATCGCGAGGGGCGTGCTCAAGGGAAAGATCGTGCGTCCCGGCACGGACCGCCACTTCACCAAGAGGCACGTCCGGATCCCGGTCTCATCGGTGGATGGCACGCCGATCACGCCCGAGATGGCGCGCGCGGCCTTCCGGTCGACGGTCGATCCCACCTGCAACGTGCTCAACCTGGTGCTCGGTCCGCTGGACCTGAACATCCTGGGGTTGCGGGTGCACCTGAACCAGGTCGTCCTCGACATCACCGCTCAGTCGGGCTCCGGGCAGCTGCTCGGCAACCTGCTGTGCGCGGTCGCTCACCTGCTCGACCCGGGCAGCACGTTGTCGGGCATCCTGGGCCAGCTGACCACGCTGCTGAACCGGATCCTGGGAGCTCTGGGGACGCTGCGCGCGTGACCCGCTGACGGCACCGTCGGGGCGGCGGGACCCGTGTCCCGTCGCTCCCGACGGCGTCATCAGCGCGGAGCTGCTCAGGACCTCTGCATCGCCCGGATGCCGACCCAGAGCCCGAACGCCGCGACCACCGCGCCGCCGGCGAAGCCCTGGGCGATCACGCCTGCGTGCCACACGCCGGAGAAGAGCTCCCGCTCGGCACCGACGACGTACTTGAGCGGGTTCAGGTGCGAGAGGACGTCCAGCCACCGCGGCGCACCGTCGAGCGGCAGCAGGATCCCCGCCAGCAGCAGCAACGGGAAGATCACCGTCTGCTGGACCGTCCAGAACAGCCACTCGTTCCCGGCGGAGACCAGCGCGAGGGCGAACGACAGGGACGCCACCCCGATGCTGAAGAGGGCGAGGACGGCGACGCCGACCAGGACGCCCAGCGGGTGCAGGTCGAAGCTGAACGGCGTCACCACGGCAAGGATGATCGCCGCCTGCAGCAGCATCGGGACGATCTCCTTCAGCGCTCGCCCCAGGAGGAGCGAGGTCCGGCTCAGCGGCGAGACGAGCAGCCGCTCGTGGGAGCCGGTGGTCATCTCGTCGCCGAGGGCGGCGCCGGTGAACGAGGCACCGAAGAGACAGGTCATCGCGACGATGCCCGGCACGAACCACTGCAGCGCACCGCCGTCGGTCTCCGGCAGGAGCGGCGCGAAGAGACCGAGGAACACCAGCGGTTGGACCATCGCAAACAGCACGGACACCGGCTCGCGCAGCACCGGCCTGAGCTCGCGGGTCATCACGTTCAGCGTGTCCGCCACGATGCCGGCCCTGGTGGACGAGCCTGTCGAGAGCCGCCTGGTGGCAACCTCGGCCGAAACCCGCCCGGTGGTTGAGCCTGTCGAAACCGTCGTGCTCATGCCGCAACCTCTTCCTTGTCGTCACTGTCGCTGATCTGGCTGGACTCGTTCGCCTCGCGGAGGCTCCGCCCGGTGAGCTCGAGGAACACGTCGTCGAGGGTCGGGCGTGCCACCTCGACGCTCGCCGGCGCGTGCCCCGCCACGTATAGCTCGTGGATGATCCGTGACATCGCCTCGTTGCCGTGCGCGATCCGCGCCACGACCTGGGTCCCGTCCCGCTGGACCTCGGCGCCCGGGACGCGCGCGGCTCGCTGCGCGCCTGCGACCGCACCGGCCTCGTCGTCGAAGCCCAGCACGACCCGGTCGCCGAGCCCCGACTTCAGCCGGTACGCCGAGTCGTCCGCGACGACCTCGCCGTGGTCGATCACGATGACCCGCTCGGCCAGGGCGTCGGCCTCCTCGAGGTAGTGCGTGGTCAGCACGATGGTGTTCCCGGTCTCCGCGTGCAGCCGCTGGACCTGGGACTGCAGGTTCGCGCGGTTCTGCGGGTCGAGCCCGGTCGAGGGCTCGTCGAGGAAGAGGACCTCCGGCTGATGCATCAGGCCAAGGGCGATGTCGAGCCGACGACGCTGACCTCCGGAGAGGGTGGACACCTTGCGGTCCACCGCGCCCTCGAGCTGGAGGTCGCTGATCAGCTCCTCGGCGCGGGCCCGTGCCTCCGCCCGCCCCAGGCCGTAGGCACGTCCCTGGCTGACCAGCTCGTCGCGCCCGCGTTGCTGGTGACCGGCCCCGTTGCCCTGCCCGACGTACCCGATCGAGAGGCGGACGTCGGCCTGCTGGCTGACCACGTCGAAGCCCGCGACCCGGGCGGTGCCCGAGGTCGGGGCGAGCAACGTGGTCAGCATCCGCAGCGTGGTCGACTTGCCCGCGCCGTTCGGGCCGAGGAAGGCGACCAGCTCGCCGCGATCGATCTCCAGGTCGAGGCCGCGGACGGCCTCGACCGTGTCCTTGCGCGTCGTGAACGTCCGAGTCAGCGCCTCGGTGACGATCACGGGTCCTGTTGTCCGTTGAGAAGTCATGACGGCAGTCCATCAGCGATTCCGGTCAGTTTATGTCCG
This sequence comes from Marmoricola sp. URHA0025 HA25, assembly GCF_054059435.1. Classification (NCBI taxonomy): domain Bacteria; kingdom Bacillati; phylum Actinomycetota; class Actinomycetes; order Propionibacteriales; family Nocardioidaceae; genus Marmoricola; species Marmoricola sp. URHA0025 HA25. Next base: position 1,314,510 of record NZ_JBSSCD010000001.1, on the reverse strand, counting down.
CAATGGCGACTAATCTTCAGACCGTGACCACCGGATCGCGGATGCTGGAGCTGCTCTCGCTGCTCCAGACGCATCGCTACTGGGCGGGCGCGGAGCTGGCCGGGCGGCTCGAGGTCTCCGAACGCACCCTCCGCCGCGACATCGAGCGGATCCGCGACCTCGGCTACCCGGTCGACGCGGTCCGCGGGGTCGCCGGCGGCTACCAGCTGCGTGCCGGTGGCACCCTTCCGCCGCTGCTCCTCACCGACGAGGAGGCGGTCGCGATCGCGGTCGGCCTGCGCTCGGCGGCATCCGGCGCCGTCCAGGGTCTCGAGGAGACCGCGGTCCAGTCGCTCACGAAGGTGCTCTCGCTGATGCCGCCCCGGCTGCGCCAGCGGATGGACGCGCTCGCGGCAGAGACGATCCCGGCGCCGATGCGCGGCCCCTCGATCGACGCGACCACGCTGACCACCCTCGCGCAGGGTTGTCGCGACGACGAGGTCCTGGAGTTCGACTACACCGCGCGCGAGGCGGAGACGACGCACCGGCGGGTGGAGCCGCACCGTCTGGTCTCACTCGGACAGCGGTGGTACCTCGTCGCCTTCGACCGCGACCGCGACGACTGGCGCAGCTTCCGGGTCGACCGGATCTCGGATGCCGCGCTCGCCGGCCGTCGCTTCTCGGGCCACGAGCTGCCCGCGGCCGATGCGCTGGAGTTCGTCCGTTCGGGGTTCCAGCAGATCCCGCGCCGGTACGACGTACGCGTGCTGATCCGCGCCTCCAAGGACACCGTCTCGGCCGTGACCGGCCGCTGGGCCGAGCTGACCGAGGTCGACCGCGGCACCCTCATGGAGATGCCGACCGACGACCTCTTCTGGCCGCTGGCCGTGCTGGCGGCGATCGACGCCGAGTTCGAGGTCGAGAGCCCTGCCGAGCTGCGCGAGCAGGTCTCGAAGGTGGGCGCCCGGTTCAGAGGTTCCCGCGCCGCTCCTGCTCGCGCTCGATCGCCTCGAACAGCGCCTTGAAGTTGCCCTTGCCGAAGCCCAGCGAGCCGTGCCGCTCGATCAGCTCGAAGAAGACGGTCGGCCGGTCCCCGAGCGGCTTGGTGAAGATCTGCAGGAGGTAGCCGTCCTCGTCGCGATCGACCAGGATGCCGCGCTTCTGCAGCTCCTCGATCGGCACCCGGACCTGGCCGATGCGGCCACGCAGCTCAGGGTCCTCGTAGTAGGAGTCCGGGGTGTCGAGGAACTCGACGCCGTTGTCGCGCAGCGCATCCACGGTCGCGAGGATGTCGTTGGTCGCCAGCGCCAGGTGCTGCGCGCCGGGGCCGCGGTAGAACTCCAGGTACTCGTCGATCTGCGACCTCTTCTTCGCGATCGCGGGCTCGTTGAGCGGGAACTTCACCCGGTGGTTGCCGTTCGCGACGACCTTGCTCATCAGGGCGGAGTAGTCGGTGGCGATGTCGTCACCGATGAACTCGGCCATGTTGGTGAAGCCCATCACCTGGTTGTAGAACGCCACCCACTGGTCCATCTTGCCGAGCTCGACGTTGCCGACCACGTGGTCCAGGGCCTGGAACAAGCGCTTCGGCTGGCCGGGCTTGCGGGTCATCGCCGAGGACCGCGCGACGAACCCCGGCAGGTGCGGGCCGGCGTACGTCGTACCGGCGATCTCGCGCTGCACGAGCGTGTGCCGGGTCTCGCCGTACGTCGCGATCGCGGCGACACGCACGGTGCCGTGCTCGTCGGCGAGGTCGTGTGGCTCCTCGAGGACGGTCGCCCCGATCTCGCGTGCCCGCGCGATGCACTTGTCGACGTCCGGGACCTCCAGGGCTATGTCGACGACCCCGTCGCCGTGGCGCCGGTGGTGGTCGGCAAGGGGGCTCTCGGGGTCGACGGCGCCCTTGAGCACGAACCTGATCGAGCCGGACCTCAGCACGAACGCCTTGTGGTCGCGGTTGCCGTGCTCGGGACCGGAGTAGGCGACCAGCTCCATGCCCCACGCGGACTGGAAGTAGTGCGCGGCCTGGGTGGCGTTGCCGACGACGAAGACGATCGCGTCCCACCCGGTCACCGGGAAGACGTCGTTGTGCTCGTCGTACTCGACCAGCCCGACGAGCTGCTGGAGCTGCTCGAGGGTCAGGTCGGCCTTGAGCTCTTCGGCGGTCAGCGCGCGGTGGTGAACACCGGTGGTTGAGCTTGTCGAAACCATGGGCCCACCCTGCCCACCACTGACATCTTGTGCAACACTTCAGCGACTCGTTGCGCAGTTTGTACAGTGAGGAGTGCTCTCATGGACGATCTGGATGTCAGATTGATCGAGCTGTTCACCAACGAGCCGCGGATCGCAGCCCTCGAGGCCTCACGGCGGCTGGGCATCGCCCGGGCCACCGTCACCGCGCGGCTCGACCGACTCGAGCGCGGCGGGGTCATCTCCCGCTGGGGTCCGTCCCTCGACCCGGCCGCGCTCGGGTACCCCGTGACGGCGTTCCTCACCCTCGAGATCCGGCAGGGGGCCGGCCACGAGACCGTCGCCGACACGCTGGCCACCATCCCGGAGGTCCTCGAGGCACACACGATCACCGGCGCCGGCGACATGTGGGTCCGCGTGGTCGCCCGCTCCAACGCCGACCTGCAGCGGGTCATTGACACGGTGCTGAAGGACCCGCACATCACCCGGTCGACCACCGTGATCGCGCTGGCGACCCAGGTGCCCTACCGGGTGACCCCGCTCGTGTCGGCCGCCGGTGGTTGAGCCGGTCGCTCCTCACCAGGTCTCGTCTGATCGCTCGCTGGCGCTCGCTGCTCGACCACCTGTGGCCCGGTCCGTCGGTGGTTGAGCCGGTCGAAACCTCCCGGTGGTTGAGCCTGTCGAAACCCGGGCCCTCCGACCTAGGAGCTCTTCCGCGTCGCCCAGTCGCGCAGCTTGTCGATCCGTGCCTGGAGCTGCTGCGCGGTGGCGACCGCGGCCGCCGGACCGCCGCAGTCCTTGCGCAGGGCTGCGTGGGTCACCCCGTGCGGTTGCCCGGTCCGGTGGTGCCAGGCGGCGACCAGCCCGTTGAGCTCCCGGCGCAGGACGGCCAGGCGCTCGTGCGTCGCCGTGCTGTCCCGCAGCTCGTCCGCGTCCCTGTCGCCCTGCTCGGCGTCACGGTCACGCCGCTGCCGCTGCCGGTGCTGGAGCAGGCTGCGCACCTGGTCCGGCTCGAGCAGGCCGGGGATGCCGAGGAAGTCCATCTCCTCCTCGGACCCCACGTGCACCTCGCCGGCGTGGCCGAACTCTGCTCCGTCGTAGAGCACGTGCGCGAACGTCGCCTGCGAGCCGAGCGCCTCGAACCGCATCTCCCCCTCGTCGGCCCCGTCGGCGTCGCCGGCCTGGGCGCGAGCCAGCAACGCGTTCTCGGCAGCGAAGATGTCGCCCTCGTCGCTGACCTTCCTCCCCAGCACGTGGTCGCGCTCGAGCTCGAGCTCGGAGGCGAACCCCAGCAGCGCCGGGTGCGAGGGCAGGAAGATCGACGCCGTCTCGCCGCGCGCGCGAGCCCGGACGAACCGGCCCACCGCCTGGGCGAAGAAGAGCGGCGTCGAGGTGGTGGTCGCGTAGACGCCGACCGCGAGCCTGGGCACGTCGACACCCTCGGAGACCATCCGCACCGCCACCATCCAGCGGCCCTCGCCCTCGGAGAACCGGGCGATCCGCTTCGAGGCCGCCTTCTCGTCGGAGAGCACCACCGTCGGCTTCTCCCCCGCGATCCGGGCGAGGACGGTGGCGTACGCACGGGCCGAGTCCTGGTCGCTGGCGATCACGAGCCCGCCGGCGTCGGGGACGTTCTTGCGGACCTCGGAGAGCCGCCGGTCCGCGGCCTCCATCACCGCACCGATCCAGGAGCCACTCGGATCGAGCGCCGTGCGCAGCGCCTGTGCGGCAAGGTCCTTGGTGAGCGGCTCACCTAGCCGCGCGGACACCTCGTCGCCTGCCCGGGTGCGCCACTGCAGGTCACCGCCGTACGCCCAGAACAGCACCGGCCGGACCACGTGGTCGCCCAGGGCGTGGCCGTAGCCGTAGGTGAAGTCCGGGACGCACCGCAGCACGCCCGGGCCCGCATCCGGGTCGGGGGCGTAGGTGACGAACGGGATCGGGTTGATGTCGGAGCGGAACGGCGTACCGGTCAGCGCGAGGCGTCGCCGGGCAGGCTCGAAGGCCTCGCGGACCGCGTCGCCCCAGGACAGCGCATCGCCCGCGTGGTGGATCTCGTCGAGGATCACCAGCGTGTTGAACCGCTCGGTCCGGACCCGGTGCGCCAGCGGGTTGCTCGCGACACCGGCGTAGGTGAGCGCGATGCCGACGAAGTCCTTGCTGGTGCGCCCCCGGCCACCGGAGTACGCCGGGTCGAGCGGGATGCCGACCCGCGCGGCGGCGTCGGCCCACTGCGTCTTGAGGTGCTCCGTCGGCGCCACGACGGTGATCCGGTCGACGACGCGGCGGGAGAGCAGCTCGGCGGCGATCGTCAGAGCGAACGTCGTCTTGCCGGCGCCCGGCGTCGCGACCGCGAGGTAGTCGCGTGGATCCTTCTCGAAGTACCGCCCGATCGCGTCGGCCTGCCACGCACGCAGGCTCGGAGCCGTCCCCCAGGCCGCACGCGCGGGATAGGCCGGTGGAAGCTCGATCTGGGGCGGCTCGTGACCGCCCGAGGTCAACGCCCGTACCTGAACGCCATGAACAGCGCGATCATCCGCTCCCGTTGACCCGGCGTGAAGTGGTTCATGCAGAAGTCGTAGGAGTAGTCCATGAAGTTGTGGATCGGGTCCACGTTGGTCGGTCCGTCATCGACCGGAACGAGGGTGTTCGTCACCGGATCCAGCACCACCGGACACGTGTTGCGACCTTCGACGCACTGGTAGCTCGGGGTCGCCTCCGCAGGAGTGTCCCCGACGCCGTCGCCGTCGTTGCAGCCACCCTCGAACGTGTGCAGCAGGCCCATCCAGTGGCCGGTCTCGTGGATCACGGTGTCGCCGAGGTTGTACCCCGCAGCCTTGCCGCCGGGCAGGCTGACCTCACTGATCGTCACGCCGTCGAGCGGCTTGTGCGCCCGTCGCTGCCAGGGGAAGAGGGAGAAGCCCAGCAGCAGCTGGCCACCGGACTTCGGCCGGTTCACGTAGATGTTCAGGGTGTGCGCGGTGCCGCGGTGGAGCCGCTTCTTCATCTGCCGGTCGGCGCGGCTGAACGGCGCGGCGTGGAACCACTTCTCGTTGCGGGTGATCGTGATCTTCTTCAGCTTGAAGTTGACGCCGGTGGGCGCCATCGCGGAGTTCTGGACGCCCGCGAAGCCCGCCTTCAGCGTGTAGAACATCCGGCGCGCCCGGTGCTTGTTGATCCGGCGCTCGCCGTGGCGGCTGCCGTGGATCACGTGGATGAGCACCGGCACCCGGACGTGCGCAGGCAGCGCACTGGTGCGGGCCGACGACCCGTGGGTCACGGACGCGACCACGCGGTCGACCCTGGCCCGGGTCGCACGACTGACCTGCGTCGTGTCGGCACCCTCGCGCCACGACGTGGCCCGTTGGGCCGGCAGGCGGCACGCGGCGGACCTGGCTGCGGCCGCCTGCGTCGTCGCCTGTGCCGGAGCCGCAGCGAGAGCGCCGGAACCGGCGAGCGCGGCGATGGTCAGGGCAGCCGACAACCTCCGGAGGGTGCTCGCCGGCAGGAGCCGGGGCACCGGAAGATCATGCTTCACTCGTCGTCGCCTTTGCGCATGCTCTCCCAGATCTCCTTGCACTCGGGGCAGACCGGGTACTTCTCCGGATCCCTGCTGGGGACCCATACCTTGCCACACAACGCGATGACCGGAGTGCCGTTGACCATGGCCTCCATGAGCTTGTCCTTGGGGACGTAGTGCGAGAGCCGCTCGTGGTCTCCGTCATCGGTGGTGCGGAGGTCCTGCTCGACGCGCTCGTCCTCCAGGACGCCAGTCCCGAAACCCGGTGTCCGCTGAGAAGACATCTCGGCATCCTAACGCGTCGGCGGTCGGCGCCCGGCCTCAGTTCAGGCCCGGTTCGGCGGGCATCGTGGCCAGCATCGCGAGCTGCCCGCCCTGCCGTCGCAGCACCGTCGCCCAGAGCCGGTCGGGGTTGCCGAGGAACGGATCCAGGGGCTCCGCCGGTACGACGTACCAGGCGCCCTCCTCGATCTCTGCCTCCAGCTGGCCCGACCCCCAGCCGGCGTACCCGGCGAAGATCCGCACCGCCGACAGCGCGCTGGACAGGATCTCGACCGGTGCGTCCAGGTCGAGGAGGCCGGTGGATCCGTACACGCGCCGCCAGCCCACCGGGTCGTCGTCGGCGGCGATCGTGGCGACGGCCAGCGCGGCATCGGTCTCGACCGGCCCGCCCTGGAAGAGCACGCTCGGGCGGGCGACCAGGTCGGCCCACGGCTCCAGCACGTCGGCGACGTCGAGCTCGGTCGGCCGGTTGAGCACCACCCCGAGGGCGCCCGACTCACCGGTGTCCAGCAGCAGCACGATCGTCCGGGCGAAGTTCGGGTCGGCCATCGTGGGCGCGGCGATCAGCAGACTCCCGGTCGCCGGCTCCATCTCCCCATGGTGTCACGCACCTGCGCGTGCGGACATGACGATCCCCGGGCCGAGGGTGGCAGGGCCCGGGGATCGTCTGTGGGAGGGGGATCAGGCGGCGAGAACCGCCTTGATCCGTTCGACCAGGGAGGGAGTGTCCCCGTCGAGGCTCGTGTCCGTCGTCGCGGTCGCCATCAGGGCGTCGGCCGACTGCTCGGCAGCGGCCGTGCGTGCCCTGAGCTCGACCTGCCGGCCGGCGCGCGCGGCCGCAGGGCCCTCGTCGTTGGCCAGGCCCGCGGCGGCAGCCAGCCGGCACCACTCCTTCTCGGTGGCCCGGTTGAGGGCCGCGGCCATCTCGGGGTCGGTGGGCGACTCGACGTACCGGTCCAGGATCGCGCGCAGCCCCGGGAGCTGCTCGCTCGTCTGTCGCCAGGCGGAGGCCACCGCGGCCTCGAGGTCCATCGGCTGCGTCGTCAACGCGCGCTCGATGTTGCCCGAGAGCCGGGCGTTCCACTTCAGCCAGAGGGCTGCGACCAGGTCGAGCTCGTCGCGGAAGGTCTCGTGCACGCCCGGGAGCTCCATCGGGAGCACCCCGTCGCGCCGGTCATCTGCGGTCTCGACCACGGCGCGGAGGATCTCTCCACGGTGATGGAAGGTGTTCCAGGTCATGGTCCACGTCCTTTCGGGTTTCACATACCGCGAGTACGTACCCAAGGTACGGAGCCGGACTCGCGGTATGCAAACGATTACCGGGTGACGCTGCGCACACATACCGCCGGTCGGTCATAGACTGCCCGAATGTCGAGTCGCTCCCACGCCGAGAAGATCCGCGGAGCGATCCCCAAGGTCCCGGGAGTCTCCCGGCGCCAGCAGTACTCCGAGTCCACGAAGCGGGCCCTGGTCGACGTCGCGCAGCGGCTCTTCACCGAGCAGGGGTACGCCGCGACCAGCCTGGACCAGATCGTCGCCGGCGCCCGGGTCACCAAGGGCGCGCTCTACCACCACTTCAGCGGCAAGCAGGCCGTCTTCGAGGCGGTCTTCGAGAAGGTGGAGACCGACGCGTCCGCCCGGATCCGCAAGTCGCTGAAGGGCTCGAAGGACCCGTGGGAGAAGGCGCTGATCGGCCTGCGTGCCTTCCTCGAGATCGTCCAGGGCCCGGCGTACCAGCGCGTCGTCATCCAGGAGGGCCCCGCGATCCTCGGCTACGAGCGCTTCCGCCAGCAGGAGGAGCGGTCCAGCTACGGCCTGGTGCAGGACATCGTCCGCAACGTCCTGGCCGACTCCCCCTACGACCTGAGCGACGAGATGCTCGAGACGTTCAGCCGGATCTTCTTCGGCGCGATGTCGGCGGCCGGCGAGACCGTGAGCTCGTCGGCCGATCCGAAGATCGCGGTCGCGCAGGTGGAGACGGCGATCGCCTTCATCCTCAGCGGGCTGCGCGCGCTGGCCGACAACGGCGTCGAGCTGCCTGATCCACGCGACCTACTCTCGGCCGAGCCCGAGGACGACGCCCCCGTCGGCTGAGCCTGCCGAGGCCTGAGCCAGTCGGCGCCCGTCAGTGCGTGATCCGCACCGATCCGCCGGCCTTGTTGTTCGGCAGCAGCTCCAGCCACACGTGGCCGGCCGGAATCTTCAGCGACCCTGCCGCCGTGGTCAGCACCAAGGGGCTGTCGCGCTTCTCCTTCGACCACGAGCCGCGGGTCACCTGACCGTTGTGGAAGAGCATCAGCTGGCCCTTGCCGAAGAAGAGCGCCTCCGGGACGGGGTTGCCGGCGGGGTCGCGGTAGCCCGCGTCACCCTCGCGCACCCGCAGCACGAGCACCGAGTCGGGCTTGAACTGGTCGTTCTGGCCCGCATGGGAGTTGGTGTTGACGTACTTCTTCGACGCGGCGTCGAAGCGCCACGTCGTGGTGCTCGACCGGCTGAACTGCACGCTCATCCCGCTGGCCGCCTGGCCACCGGCGAAGTCGGTCTCCTGGCCCCAGGGCAGGTAGTTCGCGGGCACGACGGGCTTGGTCTTCAGGCTCTTCGCGAGCTTGGGCAGGTCGACGAAGACGCTGTGCAGGTAGTCGTGCTGGCCGTCGGGGGCGCGCACGACGCCCGGAGCGCCCATCGTGTAGTAGCGGACGTGCGCGGCGTTGAGGCGCGCCACCGTCGGCGGCGCCATCCCGCTCGCGATCAGGGCGGCGTGCGTCGGGGTGACCACGCCGATGTCCGATGCCCGCGCCGACCGGACCGGACCGGCCTTGGTCGGCAGCTGGGAGTAGAACATCGCAGCGAGCCGCGTGATGCCGCCCTCGACCAGCTCCTCGACGACCATGTCGGCCTTGCTGAGCCCGATCTGGGGCTCGCTGGCCTCGCTGTTGTCGATCTTGACGACCATCACCGGGTTGTCCGGCGTCTGCTCAGGCGCCGGCAGGCCGGTCAGCGGCCACACCGCGGCGAGCTGGGTGCCTCCCGCAGTCGGCTGCGACGTGGGCCGGTCGGCGCTTGCCTTCTTCTGCTCGCTCTTGCCACCGCAGCCGGCGAGCACGAGGCTCGCGATCACGGCGAGCACGACGAACGCCTGGAGGCGTACGCCGCGGCGGGTGAACGGGACGGCGGGACGAGCATTCATGCCGCACAGCATGCCTGAGGGGTCCTGGCATTCCTGACAGGACCCCCCGTGTCCGACAGGTCAGATCTTGCCGCCACCGTCGACGTACAGCGTCTGGCCGGTGATGTACGACGCCTCGTCGCTGCACAGGAACGCGGCGGCGGCCGCGATGTCCTCGGGATAGCCGACCCGCTTCACCGGGTTCGCGTCGGCGTTGAGCTTGCGGAACTCGTCGACGTCCATCTTGAGCCGGCGCGCGGTCTCGTCGGTCATCTCGGTGGCGATGAACCCCGGAGCGATCGCATTGACGTTCACGCCGAACGGGCCGAGCTCGAGGGCGAGCGTGCGGGTGAAGCCCTGGACACCGGCCTTGGCGGCCGAGTAGTTGGCCTGCCCGCGGTTGCCGAGCGCGGAGATGCTCGAGAGGTTGAGGATCTTGCCGTACTTCTGCTCCACGAAGGTCCTCTGCGCGGCCTTGCTCATCAGGAAGGCGCCCTTGAGGTGCACGTTCATCACCGAGTCCCAGTCCTCCTCGGTGAGCTTGAACAGCAGGTTGTCGCGGGTGATGCCGGCGTTGTTGACCAGGACGTGCAGGCCGCCGAGCTCCTCGACGACCCGGGTCACCGCTGCGTCGACCGAAGCGCCGTCCGCGACGTTGCAGCCGACGCCGATGGCCTTGTCGGCGCCGAGGCCGGCCGCGGTCTCCTGGGCCTGCTCCTCGTTGATGTCGAGCACGGCGACGGCAGCGCCCTCTTCGGCGAACCTCTTGGCGGTGCCCGCGCCGATGCCGCGCGCCGCCCCGGTGATGATCGCGACCCGTCCGTCGAATCGACCCATGACTGCTCCTCTTCCGCTTGCCTCGAAACCTCTGTCCGGCAGACAGCAGGGGCCACTCTAGGGCGCGCGGGGAGCGCCTCGACGAGCCGCCTGCGCTGTGAGCGGTCCGCTCGCGCGGTTAGGCTGCACGGCGTGGGTAGAGCCAACTTCAAGTTCGCGGGACTGTGTGCTCTCGCACTCACGTTGGCCATGGTGCTGGTGGCCTGGATGGAGGACCTGCCCATCCGCGACCCCGACGGCGTGGTGGTGCCGACCTACGTCCGGCTGCCGATCATCCTGCTGATCGCCTGGCTCCTCGACGTGCTGCCGCGAGCGGTGGCACGTGCGGGCCGGCGGGTCACCTCGCTGCCCCTCCAGTTCCGGGCCGTGGTCCGTGAGCGCTGGGACCGGACCCACGTCGTCTTCGCCGTCTCCGGGCTGGGCGCGTGGTACGTCTGCTACGCGGCGTTCCGCAACCTGAAGAGCTACGTCCCGTTCGTCCACGAGCACACCTTCGACAAGGGGTTCCACCGCCTCGACCGCGCACTGTGGCTCGGTCACGACCCGGCCAACGTGCTGCACTCGCTGTTCGGTACGACGTGGGCGGCGGAGTTCTTCTCGGCCGTGTACGTGATCTGGATCGTGCTGATCCCCGTGACCCTGGCGATCGCGCTGGTCTGGACGCGTCATCCGGCCGCCGGGTCCTGGTTCGTCACGGCCGTCGCGGTGGACTGGGTGCTCGGCGTGGCGACCTACTTCGCACTGCCCACGCTCGGACCGATCTACTCCTCGGCGCACGACTTCACCGGCCTGCGGCACACCTACGCGACCACGCTGGAGGAGAACCTCCTCCGCGACCGGCACCAGGTGCTCGCCGACCCGCGCGCCACCGATGCGGTGCAGACGATCGCCGCCTTCCCCTCCCTCCACGTCGGCCTGATGGTCACGGTCTGCCTCTTCGTGACGCTGGCCGGCATGGCCCGCTGGATCCGGGCCACCGCATGGGTCTTCCTGGTCCTGACGGTGCTCTCCACGATCTACCTGGGCTGGCACTTCTCGCTCGACGCGGTGGGTGGCGCGGTCCTGGGAGCCGTGGCCGTGTGGGTCGCTGCGATCGGCACGGGCAACCACGTCGGCGGCAGGCCACGGCTGGTCGACCGCGACAGCGACGAAGCTCCTGCGGCGACCGATCAGTCCAGCGCGCCGGCCAGCCGCTCGGCGTAGGCCGCCGCCTCGGCGTCGTCGGCGTACCTGGTCCGCGGCCAGAAGAAGCCGCGCAGCCCGTCGCCCTTCGTCCGCGGCACCACGTGGCAGTGCAGGTGGGGCACCGACTGGGACACCGTGTTGTTCATCGCCACGAACGAGCCCTGCGCCCCCAGCCCCTCGACCATCGCCGTCGCGAGCCGCTGCGCGCGCTCGAGGAACCCGTCGCGGAGCCGCGCGGGGAGGTCGGGAAGGGTGACGACGTGCTCACGCGGGACCAGCAGCGTGTGGCCCTTGAACACGGGCCGGCTGTCGAGGAATGCCGCGAAGTCGTCGTCGACCAGCACGCGCTGGGCCGGCACCTTGCCCGACGCGATGTCGCAGAACAGGCAGGACATCAGTCCTCGCCGCGACGGACCTGCACGTCCACGCCGACGAGCAGCACGAGCGCGACGAGCACGGCGGCCGTGAACCCGCCGCCGTCCAGGTGGTCGATCGACTGGCCCTTCACGATGTTCCAGCCCAGCCCGCCGATCGCCCCGCCGACGAGCCCGAAGACGAGCAGGGTGGGCAGCCTGGGGCGGCCCGGGCCGTGCCGGACGAACCAGACCAGCCCGGCGACGATCACGCCGGCGAGGAGGTACGCGAACAGGCCCACGCGGACAGATTAGTGGAACAGGTTCTCGTCAGTCCTCCCGGACGAACAGCGTGGCGGGACTGACCGGCACGAAGCCGAGCCGCAGGTAGATCGAGAGGCCCAGCGCGCTCGAGTCGAGACACGCCTGTCGTGCACCTGCCTGCGCGGCGACGCGCAGCGCGGCCGCCGTCATCGCGGTCCCGACGCCGCGCCCACGCCAGTCGGGGTCGGTGTTGACGAAGTACACCGACGCCGTGCCGTCGAAGATCCCGGCGGCGGCGGTGGCGCGCACGACACCGTCCGGGTCGACGGCCGCCAGGTAGCGGGCGTTCGGTGCCGCCCGGAGGTAGGCGACGAACCCGTCGAGGTGGTCGAGCGGGCCAGCCGTGGGATCGGAGCGAAGGGCTGCAAGGGCCGCGTCCTCGATGGGGACACCGGCAGACCCGGGCGAGAGCGCGACGGGCTGCACCCGGAGCCCGTCGGCGAGCTCCGTCTCGGGGATCTCGGCGAGGTCGGCGTGGACCATCGCGGTGCACGACGACGACCGGTAGAGCCCCGTCGCGGACAGCAGACCGTGGGCCGTCCCGGCCGCGGCGAACACGTTCACGACGCGGGCAGACAGGTCCGGGAGGCGGTCCCGCAGCACCGGGAACGCGCGGTCATCGGTGACGAGCACGCGGCCGTCGAGCGCCTGGGCACTGGTCCCGAGCAGCGCGACGATGCCCGGCCGGTCGACCAGCTCCTGACCGGGCTTCCTCATCGCGGCCACCCGGGCACGGAACCCGCGCACGAAGTCGTCGATCGCGCCGGCGTCCGCCATGGCGGCAGCCTAGGTGGGGGTCGGTCAGGAAGCGCGGTGCAGGCCGTGGCGCAGCTGGTTGCGCAGGACGACCTCGCGGATCTGCTGGATGGCCGCGTCGTCCTGGCCGCGGAGCGAGCCGAGCAGGTCGTTGACGTCGGAGGCGGTCGTGTAGGTGGCCAGCTCCCGCTCGAGGGTGCGCCGGGTTGCGCGCACCTGACGGCGATCGCGGAGCTCGTCACGGACCGTGGCCACCAGCTGGGTGGAGGGCCGAAGGAGGGAGATCTTGTTCATGTCTCCAGTGTCCCGATCGAGAACCGATGCGTCCAATGGTTCAAGTGACACTGATCCATGCACTACCGTCATGGATATGGAGACCGAGGCGTTGCGCTGGTTCCAGCTCGTGGTCGACGGGATGACCGTCACCGAGGTGGCCGACGTGCACCGGGTCAGCCAGCCGGGCGTCTCGCGCGCACTGGCCCGGCTCGAGGCCGAGGTGGGCAGTCCGCTCCTCCAGCGCACGGGCCGGCTGCTCCGCCCGACGTACGCCGGCACGGTGTTCAAGCAGCACGTAGACGCGATGCTGCACCGCCTCGACGACGGACTCGCCGCGGTCAGCGAGCTGGTCGACCCGCGGACCGGCACGGTCGCGGTCGCCTTCCAGCTCTCCCTGGGGACCTGGCTGGTGCCGGGGATGATCGAGCGGTTCCGCACGGACTACCCGCGGGTCGAGTTCCGGCTCGAGCAGTCCCACGACGCTCTCGGCTCCTCACTCGTCGCCGGTGGCCGGATCGACCTGGAGTTCACCTCCCGTCGACCGCGCAACCCCGCCGTGCGCTGGGAGCGCCTGTTCGCCCAGCCGCTCTTCCTCGCCGTGCCCCGACGCCACCGGCTCGCGCGTCTCCCCCAGGTCTCGCTCGCCGAGGCGGCCGGCGAGGACTTCGTGATGCTGCGTCCGTCGTGGGAGCTGCGCACGCTGTCCGACGAGCTCTGCGCCCACGCCGGGTTCGAGCCGCGGGTGGCCTTCGAGGTCGACGACCTGCCGGTGGTGCACGGCTTCGTCTCCGCCGGCCTCGGTGTCGGGATCGTGCCGGCCACCCGGGGCGAGCCGCAGCCCGGTGGCTCGACGGCGGCCAAGCTGGTGCGGCTCACCGATCCGCACGCCTCGCGCGACGTCGGCATCGCCTGGTCGCGCGACCGACGGCTGCTCCCCTCGGCCGATCTCTTCCGACGCCACGTGCTCGCCGCCCGGACCGGACTGGAGGACTAGCGGGCACCCACAGGGACCGCACAGGCTGCTGCTCGGGTTCGCCCAGCGTGGGGCTCCAGGATCGAGTCGACCACCCTGGAAGGGAGCAACACCATGGCTGACCAGCCCCCCACCTCGAGCGGCTCGCGCTGGGAACCGGACCCGGACGATGCCGCCACCGCGGAGACCCCCGACGTCCGGACCGCCGAGGCAAGGATCACCGAGGTCCAGGCCCCCGACCTGGAACCCGACGTCCAGACCCCGGCGCCCGATGCCGACCGGCGGGCGCAGCTGCGCGGCCGGGCGATCCTGGCCGGTGCGGCGACCGCGCTCACGCTCGGCGGCGGACTGACCGGCTTCGTGATCGGGCACAGCACCGCCGGCGGCGACGACAACGGCTTCACGCCCGCGAACTTCTCCCGGCAGGGCCCGGGCGACGGGCGCCAGTTCGGGGACGGTCAGCAACCACCCCCGGGCTTCGACCGCGACGGCGACGGGACCGGCACCGGCTCCAGCACCTCCGGCAACCCGACGTGACCGCGGTGGCGAGCGGCTCGACGCACCGGACGGTGGTCGATCCGCTGTCGCGAGCGCGCGTCGACCACGTCGTCCGGCAGGGCGCACTCGCCACCCTGTGGCTCGGCCTGCTGCTGGTGACCTACTGGTGGACCACGGGAGGCGGCGTCCAGGACCTCGGCTCCTGGAGCGAGGGGCTCACGTCGACGGGCCGCCTGACCGGCCTGTGGGCGGCCGATCTGCTGCTCGTGCAGGTCGTGCTGATGGCGCGGGTGCCGGTGCTCGAGCACGCCTTCGGACAGGACCGGCTCGCGCTCATCCACCGGCTCGTCGGGCTGACCTCGTTCAACCTGATGCTCGGCCACGTCGTCCTCATCACCTGGGGGTACGCCGCGGGCCGGATCACCGCCACGCCGGGCACCCTGTGGGACCTCACCTGGCACTATCCCGGCATGCTGCTGGCCGTCGCCGGCACCGCCTTCCTCCTCCTCGTCGTCGGGACCAGCATCCGCGCCGCGCGACGCCGGATCCGCTACGAGTCCTGGCACCTGCTGCACCTCTACGCCTACCTCGGTGCCGGGCTGGCGCTGCCGCACCAGCTCTGGACCGGCCAGGAGCTCCTGGCCTCCACCGGGGCGACGCTCTACTGGTGGACGCTCTGGGGAGCCGCAGCCGCGGCGGTCCTCGCGTGGCGGGTCGCTCTCCCGCTGTGGCGCAGCGCCCGGCACGACCTGCGGGTCACCTCGATCGTCGACGAGTCCCCCGGCGTCGTCAGCGTCTACCTGACCGGCCGCCGGCTGGACCTGCTGCCCGCGGAGGCCGGCCAGTTCTTCTGCTGGCGGTTCCTCGGCCGGTCGGGGTGGACGCGCGCCAACCCGTACTCGCTGTCCGCCGCCCCGGACGGTCGCAGCCTGCGGATCACGGTGAAGGACCTCGGCGACAACAGTCGTGGCCTGCGGGCACTGCGCCCGGGCACCCGCGCCCTGGTCGAGGGCCCCTACGGGCGGCTGAGCCCCCGGGCTCGCAGTCGGCGAAAGGTGGCGCTGTTCGGTGCCGGCGTGGGCATCACCCCGATCCGGGCCCTGGCCGAAGGGCTCGCCTACTCCCCCGGCGACGCAGTGCTGCTCCACCGGTTCGGCGGCGAGCCGCTCTTCGCCCGCGAGCTCGAGCTGCTCGGCCGCGAGCGCGGGCTCCGCATCGTGCCGCTTCCCGGGCGACGCCGCGCCGAGGGCTCGTGGGTCGGCCAGGGACTCGACGGCGTCGACGACCTCAGCGCCCTGAGGCACTGGGTCCCGGACCTGGCCGAACGCGACGTGTACGTCTGCGGGCCGGAGGCCTGGGTCGCGAACGTACGCCGTACCGCCACCGCTGCCGGCCTGCCGGGCGAGCAGCTCCACGTCGAGAACTTCGGATGGTGACCTCATGAGACGGATCGTGATGTGGGTGATGAGCACGGTGACCGTGGTCGTCCTGCTCTTCGGCTACCACACCTCGACCTCGGGACCGACCTCTGCGGCCCCCACGGTGATCAGCTCCGGGACGTCCGGGACACCGCAGACCGCTGGCACCTCCGGGACGTCCTCGACGTCGGCCGCGAGCACCGTCTCCGGAGGATCCGTGGAGACGCGCTGGGGGCCGGTCGAGGTCCAGATCACCGTGGCGAGCGGGAAGATCACCCAGGTCGACGTCCCGGTCTACCCGGACAACAACGGCAAGGACCAGGAGATCAACGCCTACGCCCTGCCGCGCCTGGTCCAGGAGACGCTCGACGCGCAGAGTGCGAGCATCGACATGGTCAGCGGCGCGACGGTCACCAGCGACGGCTACCTCCAGTCGCTGCAGGCCGCCCTCGACAAGGCCGGGCTGTGAGCGCGATGACCACGACCCCCGTCGTGGGGGCTCGCCCCGACGCGACCCGGTACGTCGACCACGTGATGGGCATGCCGATCAGCCTCGCGCTGCGCGGCCGCCACACCCACGACCACCAGGCCCTCGAGGCCTGGTCGGAGGTGATGGCCGACCTTCGCGAGGTCGACCGGGTGTTCAGCACCTACCGGCCCGACTCGCACGTCTCCCGCCTGGGTCGCGGTGAGATCACCGTCGCGGACTGCCCGTCCGAGGTGGTCGAGGTGCTCGCGCTCGGCCACCGGGCGCGGCTGGAGAGCGGCGGCGCGTTCGACGTGCGGCGGCGCGCTGCAGACGGCCGCGTCGTCCTCGACCCGAGCGGTGTGGTCAAGGGCTGGGCGGTCGAGCGCGCGGCGGCATGGCTGCACGCCCTCGGCGACACCGACTTCTGCCTGTCCGCGGGCGGCGACATGGTCTGCCACGTCGAGGATCCCGACAGCCCCGCGTGGCGGATCGGCATCGAGCACCCCGGCGACACGACGCGGCTCGTCGACGTCGTGGAGCTGCGGCAGGGCGCCCTGGCCACCTCGGGAGCCGCCCATCGCGGTGACCACATCGTCGACGCCCGCAGCGGCCGCGTCCCGGCCCGGGTGGCTTCGGTGACCGTGATTGCCGAGTCCCTGACCTGGGCCGACATCGACGCGACCGCGGCGTACGCCCTCGACGGCCACGCCGCGACCTGGTTGCGCACGCGCGCCGGCCGGACAGGCCTCGTGGTGTGGGCGGACGGCACCGTCGAGCGGATCCCGGGGCAGCGCGACGGGTCGAGCACCGGCTCCTGAGCAGCGCGCCGTCGTACGATCACGCAACGTCGACTACCGGCTCGACACCACCTCGGCGCGCGACTTCCTCGACGACTACCTCACGCTGCCCTGATCCGGGTCGGGTCCCTCAGGCGAGACGCCGGCTGTCGCGCGACATGAGCCGCAGCCAGCGGTAGCCGTACCCCTCGAGCGCGACCTCGACCCGGCCGTGGTCGTCGATGCTCACCTCCGACTCCCCGTCGAGCAGGTCGACGAGGTGGTGGCTGCTGTCGCAACCGTCGAGCACCAGCGGCACCGTGCAACCCCCGGGCGCGAGGTTGTGCAGCGCGACCAGCCGGCGGTCGTCGTGGGCGCACTCGTGCGCCAGGACGTTGCGGTGCGGCTGGTCGAGCACCCGGAAGTCGGCCCAGCCGAGCTCCGGCGACTCGCGGTAGCGCCTGATCAGCAGCGTGAGGAAGGCGAGCAGCGAGCCGTCGTCGTCGCGCTGGGCGGCGACGCTGACGTGCTCGGGCGCGAACGCTCCCTCGGTGACGGGCCGGCGCAGCCGCGACGGACGCACGCGGGAGAACCCGCCGTTGCGCTGGTCGGTCCACTGCATCGGCGTACGGACCGCGAGACGGCCGGGGATGTCGAGGTTCTCGCCCATGCCGATCTCCTCGCCGTAGAACAGCACCGGCGTGCCGGGCAGCGAGAACAGCAGGCTGTAGACCATCCGGACCCGTCGCGGGTCGCCGTCGAGCATCGAGGGCAGCCGGCGTCGCAGCCCCCGGCCGTAGAGCTGCATCTCCGGTTCCGGGCCGAAGGCCGCGAAGACCTCGTCGCGCTCCGCCGGCTTGAGCTTGTCGAGGGTGAGCTCGTCGTGGTTGCGCACGAAGGTCGCCCACTGGGACTCCTCGGCCACCTTCGGCCGCTGCTTCAGCGCTCGGGTCAGGGGACGGGCATCCTGCCTGGCCAGCGAGAGGTAGAGGTTCTGCATCCCGATGAAGTCGAACTGCATGGTCAGCTCGTCGCCGTCGCTGCCGCCGAAGAACGTCTTCTGGTCCTTGTGCGGCAGGTTGCACTCGCCGAGCAGGATGCCGTCACCGGTACGCCGGCCGACGAACTCGCGCAGCTGCCGCAGGTAGGCGTGCGGGTCGTGGAAGCGCGCCAGCTCCTGGGCGTCCACGCCGGTCGTCTCGATGACGAACGGCACCGCGTCGACCCGGAAGCCGGAGACGCCCAGCTCCAGCCAGTAGCCCATTGCCTTCACGATCTCGTCGCGGACCAGCTCGTTGGTGATGTTGAGGTCGGGCTGCGAGCGGTAGAACCGGTGGAAGTACCACGCACCCGCCTTGTCGTCGTACTGCCAGAGGCTGTCCTCCTTGTCGGGGAAGACCACCTGGGCAGACGTGTCCGGCGGCTCGTCGTCACGCCAGATGTAGAAGTCGCGGTACGGCGAGCTCGGCGAGGAGCGGGCCGAGCGGAACCAGGGGTGCCGGTCGGAGGTGTGGTTCACGACCAGGTCCACGATCACCCGCATGCCCCGGTCGCGCGCGGTGCGGATGAACTCGACGAAGTCACCGGCGCAGCCCAGTCGCGGGTCGACGCCGTAGTAGTCGGTGACGTCGTAGCCGTCGTCCCGGTCGGCGGTGGGGTAGAACGGCATCAGCCACAGGCAGGTCACACCGAGGTCGTGGAGGTAGTCGATGCGCTCGTTGAGGCCGACGAAGTCGCCCATGCCGTCGTCGTCCCAGTCCATGAACGTCTGGACGTCCAGGCAGTAGACGACGGCCGTCTTCCACCACAGGTCGCTCGTGTCAGTGATCCGCATCGAGGGCTGGTACCCCCGGCCGGCGGGCGCACTCCGGGGCTCCTGAGGCCCACGTGGTGCGAGGGAATGCGGTCAACTCAGCAGCTGTGAGGCCCCTCACGACGGGGTATGCGCTCGGTCACAGCCTTCGCGGGGACCGTGCAGCGGGTCCGTGGACCATGCCGAGACTCGTGAGCAAGCCCCTGCGGCAGACAGAGCCGCAGGGCCGTCTGGACCACGCCGAACCTCGCCGCGGGTCCCGATGGGGAACGAGAGAGTGACGTTGTAGCGGCGAGGGCGGAGAAGCCGAGCAGGACGCCGAGGCACGTGCCGAGGCTTGGGGTGAACCACCGAACGGTGGGGGCCAACCAAGGGGCCCAATCCGACAGGTCGAACTTCGCAGGCGTGCCGAGGAGAACTGTCATGTCCCCACGCATCAGTGGATTGCTCCGTCCTGCCCTGAGGACCACGCTGAACACCACCGTCGCGGCCGGCCTCGCCGGCGCGGTCGTGCTCGCCGGCACCACCTCGGGCGACCCGTCGGCCTCCGGGCCGCGTCACGAGACCAGGCCCACCACTGCCGCGATCGCGGCAGCTGCCGCGGTGACGACCACCGTCACCCCGCGGCACCACCGGCACCGGCACCACGGATTCACCGGTGACTGGCGTGCGCGCGTGCTGCGCGTCGCGAGCGCCCAGGCCGGCGACCGGTACGCCTACGGCGCAGCGGGCCCCAACGCCTTCGACTGCTCCGGCTTCACGTCCTACGCGTACCGCCTCGCGACCGGCAAGCGCCTCCCCCACAGCTCGTCGGCGCAGCAGGGCTCGACCCGTCGGGTCTCCGCGGCGGCGGCCAGGCCCGGAGACCTGGTCTTCTTCCACAGCGGTGGGCACGTCTACCACGTGGCGATCTACGTGGGCCACCACACGATCATCCACGCGCCGTACCCGGGCCAGCGCGTCAAGCGCGAGCGGATCTGGACCTCGGCCGTGACCTACGGCCGCGTCGTCTGAGGCTCCGCAGACGTCAACAGGCCCTGGACCGGGAGACCGGCCAGGGCCTGTTGCACGGGTGATCGGTGGAGCTGGCGGGAATCGAACCCGCGTCCTCGAGCGCCGAACCAGGTCTTCTCCGGGTGCAGTCCGTGAGTTCGCTTTTCTCGGCCCCGGCGCTGGCACGGACACGTACGCCGACGGGCTCAGTCAGGATTGAGTCCCGATCAACCCTCCCGACGGAAGTTGATCAGCGAGCCTCCTAGATGAGGCCAGGATCCGGGACGGAGGCAGATGCCCGGTCTGACCCTTCGATCACTGCTCAGGCAGCGAGAGCGAAGTCGTTGCGATTTGAGTTGGCAACTGTGTTTTCCAACGGACGTTTACGAGATGACGTTGGCTTCTCGACCCGCTTCTCCTGGGACTAGCGACCCCAGTCGAAACCAATCAGCCCCTCTTGAGTTGTTGCGCTGCTCTCAGCGTACTGATTCCAACGGTTCGGACCTAGCCGCTATTCCGGACGGCACCGGGCGAAGCACGATGACGGGCTGGCGGGGCGAAGTCCGCACGCGCGGCCAGCGGAGCCGGTAGGCCGCGAGGGCAGCGGCGTGCGCGGCGCAGCCGGGCACGAGCAGCCGGGCCGTGGCCGGGTGCCACCCGGAGCCGTCGAGCACACCCACGGCAGTCGAGCCGCCGCCGAGATTGCGCCACCAGGACTTCCGCCAGGGCCTGCCCGGGACGACGGCGAGCGCGTCGTCGTACAGTGCGTACTGCACCGGGAACCTCATCACCCGGCCGGTACGCCGGCCGCAGACCGCAAGGCCGACCAGCGACCGGTCGATGCCGAACCCGTTTCGGGCGACCAGGCCCAGCACCAGCCGGTTGACGAGCGGCTGACCGTCGAGCGACTCGATCCAGAGGCCGGACACGGCTCCCAGGACGGTGCCGGCGACCGCGCCGGTGAGCGCGCCGTACGCGGCGACCACGGGGATCGGCCAGCCGGCGCCGGCTGTCGACGCGCCGACGAAGATCACCGCCATCGCCGGCGGCCAAGCAGCGGCGCTCGCCCCGATCCAGCGCCATGGGTGCGTGACCGCCCCGCGCAGTGCGAAGGCCTGTGCCCCTCCCAGGACCGGGCCCATGACCAGGCCGATGCCGAGCGCGCCGAGCACGATCAGGCCCAGCGGCGGGCTGACCGGAGAGCCGTCGTCGCCCGCGAGGACACCGGGCGCCGAAGCCGCGGCCCAGCCCAGGCCGGCAACAGCGACCGTGAGGAGGACGAAACGCCTGCGGTCCAGCGCCGGCCGGCGCGAGGCGAGCACCTGGCTTTGCAGCAGGCCGAGGGCGCTCCCCTCGGCGAGCCCGCCCGCCACCACGAGCGCCAGCGCGAGCCAGGCCCGCAGCCCGCCGTTCGGTGCCAGGTCGTTGCCGAGACGGGCGGCGACGGCTGCCGCGGTCATCCCGATCGTCTCCGCGAGCGCGCAGGCCAGCACCCAGGGGGCGTCGATGGCACCGCGCGTCCTCATGCCTCCAGTCCAGCCGGGTGGCCGCCCCGGCAGCAGAGCCCTAGGTCCCGATCGGAGCGCCGAAGAGCCCGGCCGCGTTGTGCCAGCACACCTTGCGCAGCCAGTCCTCGTCGAGGCCGGGGTGGCGGTCGAGCAGCCGCTCGAGCCCCTCGAGCTGGTGGGCGTAGGGATAGGGGATGTTCGGGAAGTCGCTGCCGAGCAGCACCTTGTCCCCGAGCTCGACCAGCCGTGGCAGCAGCTGGGCCGGGAAGGGCCCGTCGCGGTCGAAGAAGTCGGTGAACACCATCGTGGTGTCCAGCCGCGTCTCGTCGTACTCCTCGGCGAGGTCGAGGAACTCGGCGTACTCGGGTGCGCCGAGGTGCGCCACGATCACCCGCAGACCGGGGTGCCGGCCGAGCAGCCGGCGGAGGTGGTCGGGCCCGGTGAACTCGTTGCCCACCGGCCCGGAGCCGATGTGCAGGACGACCGGTGTCCGGGCGCTCTCCAGCACGTCCCACGCCGGCTCGAGGAGCGGGTCGTCGAGCCGGAACTCCCCGACCTGCGCATGCAGCTTGAAGACCTCGACGCCCTCGCCCACCAGCCGCTGGACCTCCTCGCCCACGCCCGGCTCCGGGTAGAAGGTCGCCGAGCGCAGGCAGTCCGGCA
Source organism: Marmoricola sp. URHA0025 HA25 (assembly GCF_054059435.1). Lineage (NCBI taxonomy): Bacteria > Bacillati > Actinomycetota > Actinomycetes > Propionibacteriales > Nocardioidaceae > Marmoricola > Marmoricola sp. URHA0025 HA25. The sequence continues at coordinate 1,292,531 of NZ_JBSSCD010000001.1, read as the reverse complement.
CCGCTGCGGCGAAGCCGGCCGCCCAGGCGTTGAGGTACGCCGCGACCCCGGGGCGGTGCGCATAGGGCAGTGCCGAGAACCGGCGTACGCCGAGTGCGCGCAGCTGCTCCACCCGATCCTGGTCACTGCCGCGGTAGCGGACCGGCCAGGGTCGGCCGATCTTCGGGCCGGCGGTGTCGAACTCGCGCCAGACCGCCGCCTGGATGTTGGCCGGCAGGAAGTGCACGTGCACGTCGAAGAGCCCGGGGAGACCGAGCGCCTGCCACCAGGCGGGGACGTCCACGTCGGCGGCCGGTGGTGTCACTCCTGGCCCTTGAGCCGCCGCCCGATCGCCTGCTGCTTCTCTCGGTCGTCCTGCCGCTCCCGCAGCGTCTGGCGCTTGTCCCACGACTTCTTGCCCTTGGCCAGGCCGATCTCCACCTTCGCGCGGCCGTCCTTGAAGTACAGCGACAGCGGGACGACGGTGTAGCCCTTCTCGGAGGTCTTGCGCTCGATCTTGTCGATCTCGATCCGGTTGAGCAGCAGCTTGCGCTTGCGCCGGGCCGCGTGGTTGGTCCAGGTGCCCTGCGCGTACTCCGGGATGTGCACGCCGTGCAGCCAGGCCTCGCCGTTCTCGATGTCGACGAACCCGTCGACCAGGGACGCCCGGCCGGCGCGCAGCGACTTCACCTCGGTGCCGACGAGGACCAGTCCGGCCTCGTAGGTGTCCTCGACGTGGTAGTCGTGTCGCGCCTTGCGGTTCTGCGCGACCAGCTTGCGACCCTGCTCCTTGGGCATGGGCGCATCCTCTCAGGCACCGCAACCACGAATGGTTGCGCCTGTCCTTCTCGGTGGTCGAGCCTGCCGAAACCTAGAAGAACTGCACCGGGTCGACGGCGACCCCGTTGAGCATCACCGTGAAGTGCAGGTGGCAGCCCGTCGACCAGCCGGTGGTGCCCGCGAGGGCGACCACGTCACCGCGGCCGACCTGCGCTCCCGTGCGGACGCGGTAGGAGCTGATGTGGTTGTAGATCAGCGTCATCGACTTGCCGTTCACGTTGCCGACGTCGAGCAGCAGCCGGTTGCCCCAGACGCTCGAGTAGTACTCGGAGATCACGGTGCCGCCCGCGCTCGCGCGCTCCGGCGTGCCGCAGGGCGCGGAGAAGTCGTCGCCGTCGTGCAGGCCCCAGTAGCCGTAGATCGGGTGGATCCGCCAGCCGAACGGCGAGGTGATCTCCCCGGGGACGGGCCGCATCAGGAAGCCACCGTTGTCCCCGGAGTAGCCGGCCCCGTGGTGCTTCTTGGCGCGGGCGAGGATCAGCTTCTTGATCCGCGCCTCCTCCTTCTTCAGCTGCTGCAGCTTCCGGGCGTCGTGCTTGCGCACCTTCCGCGCCTGGACGGCCGCCTGGCTGCGCTGCGTGACGAGCGCGGCGACCTGGGCGCGGTTCGCCGCGGCGGTCTGCTCGAGTGCCTGCCGGCGTACCAGGTTGGCCGCGGCGGCCGCGCGCTGCTGGGCGACCTCCTTCTTGGCCGCGGCGACCTTGCTCTCCTGCGTCCGCAGCATCGCCTCGGTGGCCTTGAGGTGGTCGTACATCCCGCTCTCGCGGTCCATCAGGCTGTCCACGGTGCCGAGCTGGCTGGCCAGCTCGTCGGGGCTCTTGGCGGTGAGCACCATCGAGAGCCCGAGGAGCCGAGGGTCGCCGTACTGGTAGTCGCCGGCGACCAGCCGCCCGATGTCCGCGCGCTGCGAGGTCACCGCCGCCTGGCCCTTCGCCACCTCTGCCTGCGCCTGCGCCAGCTCCTGCTCAGCCGCGGCGAGCTTCGCCTGCATCTGCGCGTCGAGGACCTGCGCGGCGGTCAGCTGGCCCTCGGTGGCCGCGAGCGTGCGCTCGGCATCGGTGAGCTTCGCCTTCGCAGCGGTGAGCTGCGCGGTGGCCGCGGTGAGCGCCTTGCTCGAGTCGTCCAGGTCACCGAGCGCGCTCTTGATGCCCTGCTGGACCTTGTGCTTCTTGTCGTGCAGGTCGTCAGCGTGCGCGAGCGGGATGGCCGGGCCGGCGACGGCGAGCGTGCAGAGCACAGCCAGGGTCCGGGAGACCCGTCGGGAGCGAGACGGGAGCGTGCGAGGGGAAGGACGTTCCACCGGTCAGCCTGTTCAAATTGGGGAAGAAGTGAACAGAGTGACCGTAACGGACGGTTCTCACACTTTGAGGTATTTGCGGGTCATCACGAGTGTCGGGATCAGCGTGATCAGGATGCCCACCACCGCGACCCCGCCCACGGCCACCGCCGCGTCGTGCCAGTCGACCCACTCCACGATCTGCGACTGACTTCGCAGCTTGCCGTAGACGATCAGGTACATCACCAGCCCGAGCGTGAGCGTCGCCGCCGCGACGCCGACAAGGGCCGCGACCAGCGTCTCCATCAGGAAGGGCAGCGAGATGTAGAGGTTGGAGGCGCCGACCAGCCGCATGATCCCGATCTCCTTGCGCCGCGCGAACGCCGCCAGCCGGATCGTGTTGCCGACCTGCATGATCGCCGCCACCAGCAGGAAGGCGGCGATGCCGATCGCCCCCCACTTCATCCGGTTGATCACGAAGTAGATCGGGTCGAGCACGTCACGCAGGTCGCGGACCGAGTCGACACCGTCCATCCCGACCAGCGCGGACTCGACGCCGCGGTACTTGTTCGGGTCCTTCAGCGTGATCCGGTAGGACTCGCGCATGTCCTCGGGCGTGACCGTGGAGAAGATCTCCTGCTCGGTCTTGTCCTTGGAGATGTAGACCCGCTTCCAGGTCTCGAACGCCTGCTGCTTGGTCTCGAGCTTGTACGACGCCACCTCAGGGTGGGTGTCGAGGACCTGGGTGATCGCCGACTTCTGCGGCTCGTTGGCCTCGCCGGAGGTGCAGTGCGGCGACCGGGAGTTCTGGTTGCACAGGTACGCCGTGATCTCGAGCTTGCTCCCCCAGTACTTCTCCGCCTTCTGCGCCTGCGCGTTGAGCAGCAGGCCCATCCCGACGAGGGTGAGCGAGACGAAGATGGTCACCACGAGGGCGATCGTCATGGACACGTTGCGCCGCAGACCGGTGCCGGTCTCGGAGAAGATGTACCTCAGCTGCATCTCGTCCCCCTCAGTGCTGGAAGCCGTAGACGCCGCGGGACTGGTCGCGCACGACGTGGCCGTCGTCGAGCTCGATCACGCGCTTGCGCATCTGGTCGACGATGCCGGCGTCGTGGGTGGCCATCACGACCGTCGTGCCGGTGCGGTTGATCCGGTCGAGCAGCTTCATGATCCCCACGCTGGTGTTCGGGTCGAGGTTGCCGGTCGGCTCGTCGGCGATGAGGATCTGCGGACGGTTCACGAACGCGCGAGCGATCGCCACGCGCTGCTGCTCGCCGCCCGAGAGCTCGTCGGGCATCCGCTCGCCCTTGCCCTCCAGGCCGACCAGCTCCAGCGTCTCGGGGACCACCTTGTTGATGTGCGCCTTCGGCTTCCCGATCACCTGGAGCGCGAAGGCGACGTTCTCCGAGACGGTCTTGTTGGGGAGCAGCCGGAAGTCCTGGAAGACCGTGCCGATCTTGCGGCGCAGGGCCGGGACCTTCCAGCTGGCGAGCCGGTTGATCTCCTTGCCCGCGACGTACACGCGGCCGGTGCTGGGCCGAGCCTCCCGGAGCACCAGGCGCAGGAACGTGGACTTGCCGGAGCCGGAGGCGCCGACGAGGAAGACGAACTCGCCCTTCTCGACGTCGACGCTCACGTCGGACAGGGCGGCCCGGCTCTGGCCGGGGTACGTCGTGGAGACGCTCTCGAATCTGATCACAGGTTGTCGGCGGCCGGTGTCGGGGACAGGGCGCACGTTCCGGGGGGAACGCCTGGGCTTCGGCCGCCCACCGAGTCTAGGCGAGCAACCTGAAGGCCACGGGGACGCCGTCCGGGACGGTGTTTCGCCCTTCGTCTACGGTTCGGGCATGGTGGGTCGACCGCTCCTCCTCGCCGCCGCGCTGGCGCTCCCGCTGCTCGCCGGCTGCAGCGGGTCGGGCGGTTCGGAGGCGAAGCCGAGCGCAGCGCCGACCCCCATCGGGAAGCTCGACGTGGCACACGTCCGGCTCTCCCGGACGCCGTTCTGCTCCCGGCTGCCGGGGGCTGCCGTCCGGGCGACGCTCGGTGCCACCGCGACCGATCACGCGAGCTGGGGCAACGGCGATCCGGTGCCCGGTCTGGCGGGCGGCGACGGGGAGGTCGGGCACGAGCTGGGCTGTGCCTGGACCGGACCGGCGGGTGCCGGTGCACGCGCGTGGGTCTTCGCCCGCCCGGTCAGCCCAGCGTTCGCGACGACGCTGGTCGGCGTGGACGCGGGTCAGCCGGGGTGCACCCAGGCCCCGGCGCCCACCTTCGGGAGCCCGGCCACGCTGCAGAGCTGCACCCTGCCGAGCGACGTCCGCCGGATCCGCCGCGCCGGCCTCTTCGGCGACACGTGGCTGACCTGCGAGGTCAGCGGTGCTGCGGCGGGCCTGGAGAAGCGCACCGACCAGTGGTGCGCGGCGGTCGTCGCCGCCCTGCGCCTCCCCTGACGCCGAGCGGGCAGAAGCGCAGCGCGAAGGCGCGCCGAGCGGGCAGGAACGCGGCGCGGAGGCGCGCCGAGCGGGCAAAGATGCAGCGCCGAGGGGCGCCGAGCGGGCGAAAACGCAGCCTGTCGGCGGGCGCACTCTCGCCCCTGGGCCGAGGGCGTCCGCATGGGCACTCCGGCGGAGGTGTCGACGCGAGAGGTGCCCATGGATCGGCGTTTGTGCCCGCTCGGCGTACGTGCGAGCAGCGTTTGTGCCCGCTCGGCGTACGTGCGACGAGCGTTTGTGCCCGCTCGGCGCAGCTCAGGCCTTGGCCCGGGCCTCGGCGCCCATCCGCCAGCGAATGCCGGCCTCGAGGAACCCGTCGATCTCGCCGTCGAAGACCGCCTGGGGGTTGCCGACCTCGTAGTCGGTCCGCAGGTCCTTGACCATCTGGTACGGGTTGAGCACGTAGTTGCGCATCTGGTCGCCCCAGGACGCCTGGACGTCTCCGCGGAGCTCGTCGAGGTGGGCCTTCTCCTCGGCCTTCTTCAGCGCGAGCAGCTTGGCCTTGAGGATCACCATCGCGGAGGCCTTGTTCTGCAGCTGCGACTTCTCGTTCTGACACGAGACGACCACGCCGGTCGGGATGTGCGTGAGGCGTACGGCGGAGTCGGTGGTGTTGACCGACTGGCCGCCCGGACCACTGGAGCGGTAGACGTCGACCCGGATGTCCTCGTCGGGGATGTCGATCTCGTCGGTCTGCTCGAGCACGGGCACGACCTCGACGGCGGCGAAGCTGGTCTGGCGGCGACCCTGGTTGTCGAACGGGCTGATCCGCACGAGCCGGTGGGTGCCGGCCTCGACCGAGAGCGTGCCGTAGGCGTACGGCGCGTGCACCGCGAACGTCGCCGACTTCAGGCCGGCCTCCTCGGCGTACGAGGTGTCGAAGACCTCGACGGGGTACTTGTTGCGCTCGGCCCAGCGGGTGTACATCCGCATCAGCATCTCGGCGAAGTCGGCGGCGTCGACCCCGCCGGCGCCGGCCCGGACGCTGATGATCGCCTCGCGGGCGTCGTACTCGCCCGAGAGCAGCGTGCGGACCTCGAGCTGCTCGACCAGCTTGTGGACCCGGTCGAGCTCCGCCTCGGACTCGGCGAGCGAGCCCTCGTCGCCCTCCTCGCGAGCCATCTCGATCATCAGCTCGAGGTCGTCGAGCCGCGACTGCAGCGAGCTGAACCGGTCGAGCTCCCCCTGGAGCGCCGACAGCCGACCGGTCACGCGCTGGGCGTTGGCCTGGTCGTCCCACAGATCCGGCGCCGCCACCTCCTGCCCGAGGTCAGCGATCTCGGCGCGCATGCCGGGGACATCGAGGACCTTCTCGATGGTCTGCATGGTCGCCTGGAGCTGTTTGATCTCGGAGTCGAAGTCGCGTGCTGCCACAAGGGGTTACGTTACCCGGCCGCCGACTGGGGTACGTCGTCCCGATGGGGTACGCATGAGCGGTCGCATCGATCACGCGCTCGTCACCGAGACAGCCGCGCGGTTCGCTCGGGTGCTGACCGAGCGACCCGACACCAGCGACGTGCTCTACATGCTGGCAGAACACGTCAACGAGGTCCTCGGCCTGGCCGGGACCGGCGTCTCCCTGGCCGACTCCGACGACCGACTCCACCCCGTCACCGGGATCAACCAGCTCACCACCCACCTCGAGGAGACCGAGGAGCGGCTCCAGGAGGGGCCGTGCATCAACGCCTTCCGCGACAGTGCCGTGGTGACGGCGCGCACGAGCGCCGAGCTGAGCGAGGTCTGGCCGAGCTGGAGCCGCGCCGCCGAGCGCGAAGGCGTCCAGGCGGTGGCCGGTGTGCCGCTGCGGGCAGGGGATCTCCCCCTGGGAAGCGTCAACCTCTACCGACGATCCGACGAGTCCTGGGACGCAAGCGAGCTCGGAGTCGCCGAGCTCTTCGCCGACATGGCGTCGGGCTACATCGCGAACCGGGCAGAGCTGGAGCGGAGCCAGCAGCGCTCCGCCCAGCTCCAGCACGCCCTCGACGCCCGGGTCGTCATCGAGCAGGCCAAGGGTGTGCTCGCCACCAACCTCAACTGCAGCGTCGACCACGCCTTCACGGTGCTGCGCGACCACGCCCGCCGCACCAGCAGCAGCCTGCGTGTGGTGGCACACGCCGTGGTGCATCAGGGTTTCAGGCCACCGCACCCGCCGTCGGCTCCGCAGCAATGAGCCGGGTCGGGACGGTTTCGACAAGCTCAACCACCGGGTCGGGCCAAGCGCCGGCTCAGCCAGCCGTGCGTCGGCAGACCTCGTCCCACGGCGTCGGGGCAAGGCCGAGCTCGGCGGTGATCGCCGAGGAGTCCATCACGTAGGGGCGCGTGAACTGGTACTCCGTCTCCCGCAGCTCGCGCATCTGGCCGTCGAACAGGCCGGCCGCCCAGATCACCGGCTTCGGGTAGGCCTTGACCGTCACCGGCGGCTTCCCGACCGAGGCGAGCACGTCGTTGACGGCCTCGGACTGGGTGCGCGGCGCGTTGCTCGGCGCGTGCCAGACGCGGCCCCAGGCTGACTCGGTGTCGGCCACCGCGACCAGCGCCCGGCCCATGTCGTGCACGTCGGTCCACGTGTGCGGCAGGTGGGCGTTGCCGATCACCCGCACGGTCTTGCCCTCCAGGGCGGCCGGTACGACGCGCGGCACGTGGGCGTTGTCGCCGAGCGGACCGCCGACGTAGTCGGCGCCGCGGACCTCGACGGCCCGGATCCGGCCGGCGCGGTGCAGCTCGAACGCCTCCGCGGTCATCCGCGCCCGCAGCTGCGCCTTGTGGCCGGGCGCCGCGTCGGGCATTCCCTCCACCATCGGCACATCCACCGGCCCGTAGGGGTAGAGGTTGCCGGTGACCGCGAGCACGGCACCGGTGCACTCGGCGGCGGTGAGGAGAGCAGCGGCGATCGGCGGCCACACCGTCGGCCAGACGTCGTACCGGGGCGGGTTGACGCAGTTGTAGAGCACCTGCGCGCCGTCGGCGAGCCGGCTCAGCGCCTCGCCGTCCGCGGCGTCGACGGCCACCCGGCGCGCACCGGAGACCTCCGGCCCCTCGCCCGACCGACTGGCCAGGACCACGTCTGCACCTCGCTCGGCGAGCACGTCGGCGACGGCCCTGCCGACCGGCCCGGCCCCGATGATCACGTGTCGATCGGACATTCTCTGCACCTTCTCTGGTCGACTGACTGAAAACGAGAGCGCCGCTCTCGGTTGGAACCTTGACACAGCTATGTGTGGAAAGCAAGAGCATTGCTCTCGTTTGTTTACATCGCTCTCGGTTTCGGCGATCATGGACGCATGAGCAGCATCCCGTCGGCTCCGCGCACGGCCCGCGACTTCGCCCGCATCGAGCTCACCCGGCGCATCCTCAGCAGCGCCCGGGCGCAGCTCGCCGAGGTCGGTCCGGGCGAGCTGTCGGTGCGCCAGATCGCCCGCGAGCTCGGGATGGCGTCCTCCGCGGTCTACCGGTACTTCCCGAGCCGCGACCACCTGATCACCGCCCTGCTCATCGAGTGCTACGACGAGAGCGGCGCGGTCGTCGAGGCGGCCGAAGACGGCGTACGCCGCTCCGACCTGCACAAGCGCTGGGTCACCACGGCCCACGCCCTGCGCGACTGGGCGCTCGCGAACCGGCACGAGTACGCCCTGCTCTACGGCTCCCCCGTCCCCGGGTACGCCGCGCCGCAGGACACGATCGGCCCGGCCGCCCGGGTGCCGGCCGTCTTCCTAAGCCTCATCGCCGACGCCGAGGAGCGCTGCCTTCCCCTCGGAGCTCCGTCCGCGCCCGTGCCGCGCAAGGAGCGGGCCTCACTGGCACCCATCCCGGAGATGGTCGGCCGCCCGATCGGCGACGAGCGCCTGGTGCGCGCCATGATGGCGTGGGCGACGCTCATCGGACAGATCTCCCTGGAGCTGTTCGGCCACCTCTACCGCGGCGTCCTCGACTACGACGCCCACTTCGCCGAGCTGGTCGACCGGATGTCGGTCGACCTCGGACTGCGCTGACGCTGGGCCCAGGTGCGATCGTCGCGCGCGTTGCTACCAGAGGGTCGTGGCAGCGCCCGTTCTGGAGCCCTGGTGTAGCAACCGGCGCGGACGGGACTCAGTCCGACACCACCACGACCGCGGCGGCATCGCCGGTGACCGTGGCGCTCTCCCCCACGCCCGGCACGCGTAGCGGCAGGTCGAGCGGTGCGGCGACGCGGACGACGACCGTCGTCGTCGAGGTCGAGACCGTCCAGGTCAGGCCGGGGTAGCGCGCGGCGGCACCGCTGTCGCGCAGGTACTCCGCGACGTAGCGGCTCGCTGCCGCCGCGTCGATCTCCGCACGGTCGTCGAGGCCCTGGGTGTACACGCGATCGCCCTGCAGGCCGTCGGTCGCGGCCAACACCGCTGCGTCAGCGAGCGAGTTCAGGCCCTGCCTGCGGAGGTACGCCGCGGACGCGTCGACGACCACTGCCACGAGCAGCCCGACGACCAGCGCGAAGCCGATGATCAGCGGGGTGATCGAGCCACCCTCGGGGCGCTTGCTCATGGCCGCGCCTCACGAAACGTGCCGTAGGGCGAGCGATGGATCGCCTCGACCGTGATCCGCGGGGTGTTGCTCCCCAGGGCCGCGGGCATCAGCGGCAGGTCGGCCGCGGACCGTACCTCCGCGTCGACGACCGATCCCGGCGAGAGGCACCGGTCCGGATCCGGCCGGCACGTGATCACGAGCGTGAAGTCGGCGGCCTCGATGCCCTGGTCGCCGAAGGCCAGTCGCGCCGCGGCCTCGGCCCGGGCATAGGCGGTCGCCTGGTCGGGCGAGGTGACGAACGCCCGGCTCGCCGACCGCGCAGCTGCGGACGCGGCGTACGACGCACGCTGGGTGTCGAAGACGGCGAGCACGATGTAGAGCAGCGGGACCAGCAGGAGGATCGCGAGCCAGACGAACTCGACGATCGCCGTGCCCGCATCGTCGCGCGGTGGTCGACGTGTCACGGCAGCTCCTCGCGCACGGCATGCCCGGTGACGTCGAGCTGGATCCCCGGACCCCACAGACCGAGCGCCGGCACTGTGGCGTGCACGTGGATCTCGACTGTGGGAACCCCGTCGAGAGTGACGTCGGTGCCGTCCACGTCGCGCGCGAACCGGGCCGCGATCGCCTCCGAGATCTGGGCTCGCGTCCGGGCGACGCCGTCCTGCGGCTCACGGTCGACCGCAGCGCCGTACCGGGCGCCCTCGGTCGCCGCCGCGGTCAGCGTGTTGCGGACGTGGAGGACGAGGGCGACCTGCACCAGGCCGAGGACGAGCGGTACCAGGACCAGGCTGACCAGGACGAAGTCGACGACCGCGGCTCCGTGCTCAGCCCGTGACCGACGACAGGGCGTCACGGAGCATCGTGCTCAGCTGCGACCCGGCGATCGCCCACAGCCCGGCGACCAGGCCGGCGCTCATCACCGTGATCAGGACCCACCCCGGTACGTCGCCACGCTCGTCGCGACGCCGGGGTGCCCGAGACCTCTTCCACATGGTTGTTCTCCTTCCTCGTGCCTCACGGCACCACGAGGCGCAGGCCGACCAGGCCCGGCCAGAACGCGAAGACCACGACGGTGGGCAGCACCAGGAACACGACCGGCACCATCATCAGCACCTCTCGGCGCGCTCCCGACTCGATCAGGGCTCGCCGGCCGGCCTCGCGGACGTCGCCCGCCTGGGCGTGCAGCACTTCGGCGAGTGGAGTTCCGCGCTCGATCGCGATCGCTACCCCTTCGGCGAACCGCGAGACCGCCGGGAGGCCCGACCGGCCGGCCAGGTCGTCGAAGGCGCGCGCGATCGGCATACCGGTGCGGACCTCGGCGAGGACGTCGCGCAGGTCGGCCGAGAGCTCGCCGTGCGAGCGGCTGACCACCCGGTCGAGCGCCGCGACCGGGCTCTCGCCGGCTGCCACGGCCAGGGCGAGCAGCTCGGCGATCGTCGGGAACTCCTCCAGGATCCGGCGTTCGCGACGCGTCACCTGCGCGGTCAGCCGGTTCTCCCTGAGCAGCACGCCCAGCGCGAATGCACATCCGCACATGACCAGCAGCGGGACCGATCGGCCCGGAGACCGCAGCGCCAGCGCCGAGGCGGGCACCGCGGTGACCGCGAACGCGACCATGCCCCAGACGGCCTGGCTGATCCGGAACTCGTGGACCGTCATCGGCAGCCTCGCGCGCCCGAGGCGTCGGGCGATGGATGACGCGCCGCCGAGGACTCGCTCGACCAGCTCCGCCGCACGCCGGAGCAGTGGGCCGAACACGGCGACGAACGCGGACGCCGGCTCCACCGGCGCGGGCCGGACCGACGTGCTCGCCAGGTCACGCAGGTAGGGAGTCACCCGGACGGCGAGCGACGTGTGCCGCGCGGACCACAGCCGGTCGACGACCAGCCAGATGCCCAGGCCGCTGAACGCCCCCAGCACGACGCCCCATGCCGACGGTGTCATCGGAGGATCCGTCGCTCGGCGGGCAGTCGCCCGATCCGCATCATCAGCCAGTACGCCGACCCGCACATCGCCGCGCCGAGCAGGAGCACGACCACGCCGGCCCCGGTGGCGTACCGCCGGATCACGTCGTGCTGGAACGACAGCATCAGGAGCACCAGCCAGGGCGCGGAGACGGCCAGCCGCGCGCCGTTGACCGTCCACGCCTGCCGGGACTCCAGCTCCGAACGGGTGCGGGCGTCCTCGCGCAGGAAGGCGGACAGGCTCCGAAGGAGGCGGCCCAGATCACCCCCGCCCACCTCACGCGCCACCCGCAACGCCTCCACGACACGATCGCCGACCGGATCGGCGAGCCGGTCCTTGAGCCGGTCGAGCGAGTCGGCGAACCGGCCCGACGCCTGGTAGTCGAGCGCGAAGGCTGCGAACGCGACTCTCAGTGGCTTCGGCCCGCGCACGGCGAGCCCGGCCAGCGACTCGGGGAGAGCGAGGCCTGCCCGGATCCCGGAGGCCAGGTTGTCCACTGCCTCGGGCCAGACCTCGGCGAACTCGCGCTGCCGCCGACGAGCGCGACCACGCAGCACCGCGAACGGGAGGTAGCAGCCGATGCCGGCGAACGCGAGCGCCACGGGCACCGTGCGCGACAGCAGCTCGACCGTCACGAATGCGACCAGCCCGCACACCGACGAGACCGTGAGAAGCCCGGCCGGGCTCACCTCGGAGAGCCCGGCACGTGCGAGCAGCAGTCGCAGCCGCGGCGACCGCTCGCGCGGAGCGCCGCGCGGCACGAAGAAGGCCGATGCGATCAGCAGCAGGCCGGCGCCGAAGCCGAGGCCGAGGACCGCGCCCATCAGCCCGTCGCTCCGAGGAGGCCGAGGACGTCGACACCGGCACGCGTGTAGGCGTCCATCCGGCTGGGCATCCCGCGGGTGCGCACGAGGCGCTCGGCGTCGCGGACGAACAGCGGCTCGGTCTCGATGACGTCGTGCTCGACACGACCGGGGACGGCGACGATCTCGTTGACCCGGCGTACCCCGTCCGCTGCCATGCCGAGGTGCACGATCAGGTCCACCGATGCGGCGACCGTGGGGACGACGAACCGGGCCGAGATGTTCTCTCCGGCCAGCATCGGGAGCGTGCAGAGCTTCACCAGCGCCTCGCGTGCGCTGTTGGCGTGCAGAGTCGCCATCCCCGGGAGGCCGGAGTTCAGGGCCAGCAGCAGGTCGAGCGCCTCCGCCGAGCGGACCTCGCCGACGATGATCCGCGTCGGCCGCATCCGCAGCGACTCGCGCACCAGGTCGCGCAGGGTGATCTCGCCGGTGCCCTCCAGCCCCGCTTGCCGCGTCTCGAGCGCCACCCAGTCGGGGTGCGGGACCCGGAGCTCACGGACCTCCTCGGCGCTGACGATCCGGTCGCCGCCGGGGATCGCCGCCGCCAGGCAGTTCAGCATCGTCGTCTTGCCGGCCTGGGTGCCGCCCGCGACGACGACGTTGAGCCCGGCGAGCACCGAGGCCTCGAGGAACCGTGCCGCCTGGTCGGTCAGCGCGCCGAGCTCGACGAGCTCGGAGAGCCGCGACGCCCGGACGATGAACTTGCGGATGTTGACGGCCGAGAACTCAGAGCTGATCCCCTCGAGCACCACGTGCAGCCGGTGTCCGCCCGGGAGCCGCGCGTCGACGAAGGGCGAGGACAGGTCGAGCCGGCGGCCGCTCTGCTTCAGCATCCGCTCGACGAGCTCGAGCACCTCGTCGCGGGAGAGGATCGTGTTGGTCAGCTCGTGCCGGCCACCTCGCGCGACGAACACCCGGCTCGGGTCGTTGATCCAGATCTCCTCGACGTCCGGATCGTCGAGATAGGGCTGCAGCGCTCCGAAGCCCGAGACGCGCGCGACCAGCTCACCGATCACGCCGTTGGCGTCGGGCACCGGCGCGACCGCCCCGGTCAGGCTCCGGTCGTCGTGCGCACGGACGACCTGCTCGGCGATCGACCGCACGAGGTGGACGTCGCGCTGCGGGTCGACGCCGTCGCGGCGTACGGCGGCACGCACCTGGGCGTCCAGGAGGTCGACGAGGGCGCTGTCCACGAAGGCAGGGGTGGCCGAGGTGATCGACATGTGGTGCTCCGCAGTCCCGAGATGTCTGCGCAGCTGGCGGGCTGCGCAGAGCGATAGGTCTTCCTACCCCACACGGTCACCGGGCGGGAAGACCCCGGCGCGAAATTGTGGATCCAGGCCCTAGGTGCGGACCGCGCGCTCGGCCACGACGTCGACCAGGTCGGCGATCGAGTCGACGATCCTGGTCGGCCGGTAGGGGAAGTTCTCGACCTGATGCGCCTGCGTCGACCCGGTCAGCACGAGGATCGTGCGCAGGCCGGCCTCGAGGCCGGAGATCACGTCGGTGTCCATCCGGTCGCCGACCATCACGGTCGTCTCGGAGTGCGCCTCGAGCCGGTTGAGCGCGCTGCGCATCATCAGCGGGTTGGGCTTGCCGACGAAGTACGGCTGCCTGCCGGTCGCCGTGCTGATCAACGCAGCAACCGACCCCGTCGCCGGCATCGTGCCGAGGACGCTCGGGCCGGACGGGTCCGGGTTGGTCGCGATGAACCGCGCACCGCCCTCGATCAGCCGCACGGCGCGGGTGATCGCCTCGAAGGAGTACGTGCGGGTCTCCCCCAGCACCACGTAGTCCGGGTCGCGATCGGTCATCACGTAGCCGATGTCGTGCAGCGCGGTGGTCAGGCCCGACTCGCCCAGCACGTACGCCGAGCCGCCCGGCCGCTGGTCGTCGAGGAACTGCGCCGTCGCCAGGGCCGAGGTCCAGATCGACTCCTCGGGCACGTCGAGGCCGCTGGCCAGCAGCCGCGCCCGCAGGTCGCGCGGGGTGAAGATCGAGTTGTTCGTGAGCACCAGGAAGGAGACCCCGGACCGCTTGAGGGCGTCGAGGAACTCGCTCGCTCCGGGGATCGGCTCCTCCTCGTGGACGAGCACGCCGTCCATGTCGGTGAGCCAGGTCTCGATGGGCCGGTGTTCGGTCATGGCCCCATCGTGTCAGGAGCGTCGTGCCACAGGCTCGTCGTCGCGCGTCCTCCTCGTGGATGACGAGGCCCCGAGAATCGGCCGCTGGGCGGACGAGGACGACTGCTCGCGCGCCCTAGCGTGCTGAGACATGTGGGGATCGACTCCCGAGGAAGCCGAGAGGACGAGACGATGGACGGAATCCTGAAGGACGTGCGCCGGGTCGACGCCATGCCCGCACTCGCGCTGTCGGGTCGCGAGCGCGACGTCCTCGCGCTGATGGCCCAGGGACGTTCGAACGCGGCCGTCGCCGAGACGCTCGTGGTGTCCGCCAGGACGGTCGAGAGCCACATCACGAGGATCTACTGCAAGCTCGGGATCCACGACGCGCCCGATGACCACCGACGCGTGCTGGCCGTCCTCGCAGCGCTGCGGGACGACCATGCCTTCCGGGCTCACTGCCTCGAGGTGCCGAGCAGCACGACCTCCCCGGAGGAGGCCTGGTTGCCGTCGGCGACCTCACGGGTGACGGTCAGCAGCGGGAAGTCCTGTGGTCCGACGCCGGCCCACAGCACCACCTTGCGGCCGTCGTTGAACGTGCCGATCGGGACCAGCGAGCCGGCGGCGTCCTTCAGCCAGGCCTCGTAGAACTCGCCGTTCGCGCGGCGCGGCAGACCGGTGGCGTGCAGCTCGATCTTCCAGCCGCTCGGCGTCTTCGCCAACGTGGCATCGCCGGACGCGCCCGGCGCCAGGGCGGTGCCCTTCAGGGACGCGGCGAACTGGAGGGTGTCGTCGTGCTGGTTCAGCTGGGCGCCGACGGCGACCCCAGCCGCGACGAGCACCGCCGCGGCGACTCCCCCGACGGCGTACTGGAGCCAGCGGCGGCGGCCGCCACCCGCCTCGGCGATGGCGGCGACGACCCGCTCCTGCAGGTCCGCGGGCGGCTCGGCCCACATCGCCGGGTCGGCCAGCAGTGCCTGCACGCGCTCGATCTCGGCGAGCTCGTCGGCGGTGAGCTCAGCGTCGTCCATCGGAGCCTCCTCGAGCGGTCTCGGGCGCCTCGGGTTCGGTGCGCAGGTGGGCCAGGATGCCGGCCAGTCTGCGGTGTGCACGGAACGTGCGCGACTTGACCGTGCCCAGCGGGATCTCCAGCTCGTCGGCGATCTCGGCATGGGTGAGCTCGTCGAAGTGCTGCATCCGGATCAGCTCGCGCTCGGACTCGGGCAGCTGGTCCAGCGCGCGGCGTACCTCTGCGACGTCGTGGATGCGCTCCGCCGACGGAGGCAGCGTGATCAGCGACGGGCTGTCGGAGGTGTCGACGTTGTCGAGGTTGCGGTGCCGCTTCTCCCGCCGGTGGACGTCGATGGCGACCCGCTTCGCGATGGTCGTCAGCCAGGCGCCCAGCGGACGGCTCGGGTCGTAGTTGCCGGCGGCACGCCAGGCCTGGACGAAGGTCTGCTGGGTGGCGTCCTCGGCCAGCCCGGTGTCGCCGAGCACCTTGTAGGCGATCGCGAACACCATCCGGCCGTGGGCCTGGTAGACGACCCGGACCGTGTCCGCGTCGCCGGAGGCGAACCGCAACGCCAGGTCGGCGTCGTCGAGGGCGACGGTCGTCACGGCAGCCCAGCGCTCACGGGCGGTCTCCCTCGATCCCCGGGACACCGGTGCCACGGCGGCAGTCGTCGACGTTCGTCCCATTCCCTCCCTACGCAGCCTAGAGCCTCCCGGTTCACCGGCAACCAGCCGGGAACCGGTACGCCGCCCGCCTCCGTAAGAGCCTCCGAGACCGGATCACCGGCACCCCGACGAGAAGAGCTGACATGAACCCCTCGACGAACCTCGCCAGACCGCTGGGCCTGGCCGCCGCGGCGACCCTGGCAATGGGACTGGTCGGAGCGGCACCCGCTCACGCCACGCCGGCAGCGCCGGAAGCGATCGTCAGCAACGGCGTGCTCGAGATCACCGGCGGCAACGGCCCGGACGCCGTCACGGTCGACTTCGGCAACCCCGACTCGGTCGGCGTCGACCTCGACGGCGTCAGGGAGAGCTTCGCCAGGCGCACGTTCACGACGATCTCGGTGTCCTTGGGCACCGGCGACGACCACTTCCGGGTCGCGTCCGGCGGCAGTGCGCTCACCGACCTGCCGCTCACCGTGCGCGGCGGCAACGGCGACGACGACCTCCGCGGGGGCGCCGGTGCGGACGTGCTCTTCGGCGACCGCGGTGACGACACCGTGGACGGCGGCGTCGGCACGGACACCGAGCTCCTCGGCTCGGGCGACGACGTCGCGGGCTGGACGCCGGGCGAGGGCAGCGACGCGGTCTTCGGCCAGTCCGGTGACGACACGCTCCTGTTCGACGGTTCCGACGGCAACGAGGTGATGTCACTGTCCGCGAACGGTGACCGCGCGGTGTTCCTGCGCAGCCCCGGCTCGGTCCGGATGGACCTCGACGAGGTGGAGCGCGTTCACGTCAACGCACGGGACGGAGCGGACGCCCTCACCGTCAACGACGTCAGCGGCACCGACGTACGCGAGACCAGCCTCGACCTGTCGGCGCACGGTGGCAGCGACCAGAAGGCCGACACCGTCGTCGTCAACGGCACCGACGGTGCCGACGCCCTGACCGTCGACGGCCAGGGCGGCACGGTCGACGTCGCCGGGCTGCGTCCGGAGACGACCATCACCGGCACCGACGGCTTCGACCGGCTGGAGCTGCACACGCTCGGCGGCCACGACGAGGCCGAGGTGACCGACGCGGCGAAGGCGCTGATCGGCATCGTCGTCGACCTCGGCGCCGGCCAGTGATCCGCGACCCACACCCACGATTCCAACCACAACAAGAGGAGCACCCAGTGCCCGAGTTCCCAGGCTTCACCCACGTCGCTGTCACCGTCAGCGACCTGACCCGCAGCACCCCATGGTACGCCGCCCTGTTCGACGCCGCTCCGGTGCTCGACGAGGACGTCGACGCCGGCGGGTTCCACCACACGGTGTTCGCGCTCGGCGGCGGCCAGCTGTTCGGGCTCCACCAGCACGTCACCCCGAAGGACGGAGCGTTCGACGAGCGCGCCGTGGGGCTGGACCACGTGTCGTTCGGCTGTGCCGACCGCACCGAGCTGGAGAAGTGGGCCAGCCGTCTCGACGAGCTCGGCTACCCGCACGGAGACATCGTCGACGCGCACTACGGCTCCGGGCTGTCGTTCCGCGACCCCGACGGCATCGCCCTGGAGCTCTTCGCCCCGCCGGCCTGATCGTCGCCCCGGCGGGGGTGGGACGACGACAGCCGCAGACCGGGAACCTATCCCGGCCTGCGGCTGTCGTCGTGTCGGCTAGAAGGCGCCGGTGCCGTTCGGCGTACCGAGGCCGGTCGGGCCGTCCCAGCCGGTGCGTGCCTTGCACCACTGCGACACGGGGCAGTGGCGCGAGTTGAAGCCGGAGGTGATGTCGTGCAGGTTGCCCGACGTCCCTTGGGTGTACGGCGTCGTGTTGCTGTAGCCGCCACCCGCCAAGGCGTAGACCGAGGCGATGATCGGCGCCGACTCGCTGGTCCCGCCGAACTGCCCCCACGTCGAGGTCGTCGCCGTGCTCGGGTAGTAGACGGCAAGGCCGCCCGTGCTCGGGTTCGCGGCCGCGGACACGTCGGCCATCGCGCGCTTCGCGCACCCGGTGCCGAACGAAGTCGGAGCCACTGCCGTGTTGGAGCTCGAGCAGCCGGAACCGCTGCCGCTCCACACCGTCTCGCTCACCCGCAAAGTGCCGTTCATGGTCAGCGACGTGCCGCCGACGGCGGTGACGTACGCCGACGAGGCCGGGAAGCTCGCGCCCTTGTAGCCGTTGTCACCGGTCGAGGCCGTGATCGCGATGCCGGGGTGGCGGTAGGCGGCGCCGTACGTCGCGTCGGGCAGGTCGCTGCCGCCGTAGCTGTTCGAGATCGCCACGACCCCGGGGATGCCGGCTGCGGTGTTGACCGCCGCGCCGAGGTCCGCGATCGAGGCGCTGTTGGCCTGGACGACGAGGATCTTGCAACCGGGACAGGTTGCGGAGACCGCGTCCACGTCGAGCGCCTGCTCCTGGGCCCAGCCGACGTCCATCGCCGGGAGCGAGGTGCCGCCGTTCTGGTTCATGATTCGGAGACAGCCATTCACCGTGGTGGTGCAGGCCGGCAGGCCGTAGTAGCTGCGGTAGGTCGCGAGGTCACTCTCGAGGTTGGTGTAGCCGTACGCGTCGACGATGGCGACCGTGGCCGTCGAGTTCGTCGTCAGCCCGTACGCCGACCGCACCTGTGCCGGCGACAGCGCGGCAGTGGCCGGGGTCGACGACGCGGGCGAGACACCCTTGTCGTTGACCAGCTTCAGCGCGTGGCAGGTGGCCTCGCCCTTGGCGAGCACGGCGTGGCAGACGTGCGCCGGGTGCAGCGCGGGTGCAGACGCCGACGCGGCCGGCGAACCGGCCGCAAACGCCGTGGCGACGAGGGAGGCAACTCCGACCGCCGCCACGATCCAGGACTTCTTCACGGATTCTCCTTGAAATGGGCCGGGCTCCAGAGTGCCCCGGACCGACCGGCAAAGTGCACCAAACGTGAAACTCGGGACCCCGAATGTAAAGAGAACGTGAGTGTCGAAAACATGCGGCGCACGAGTGTGCAGATAGGGAGCACGTCCGCACGGCGGCTGATACAGCCGCCGTGCGGACACCCCCGGTCTAGCGGGCGGCCGGATCCCTGAGCACCGCGGCGGCAACCGCCGCCATGCCGATCGCCGTGAGGCACCAGCCGACGAAGTCGACCTGCGGACTGCCCAGGACCACGGTGGCGACGAAGTGCAGCGGCTGGGAGACCGTGATCGCCCAGGCGGCCCACGCGGGGATCCGGCCCGACCTCAGCAGCGCGAGGCCGAGCAGCACGGTGCCGACCACGTGCCCGACGACGAAGACGGCAAGCGAGACATCCACGGCCGGGTGCGCCGCGGAGACCACCGCAGCGCTGTCGGCTGCCGACAGGCCTGCGTCGTGAGTGCTCCACAGCAGGTCGTCGGCGCCGAGCATCATCCCGAGCGAGAGGTAGCCGGGGACGCTGAGGGCCAGCGCCCACGCGGTCAGCCGCGGTGCCACGTCACGACACACGCGGGCGGCGACGAAGAGCCCCGGGACAAGGGTGAGGATGCCGACGTACGCGAGCCAGATCACCGCGGTCTGACGACCCGGGTGGGCGGCCACGGCCGCGACCATCCCTGCCGAGGAGCTCTCCGTGTAGTACGGGAGCAGCAGCCGCAGCACGGCGATCGAGAGCGGGCCCACCGGGAGCAGGACCGCGACCGCCCACAGCGCCGGTGAGACCGTCCGCGTGCGCGCCGCAGTGAGCGTCGTGGTCATCACGCCACCGCCTCGGTGCGCGTCCGTGCGGTGAGCAGCACGGCCACCGCGGTGAGCAGGACGATCGTTCCCGCGGCCGCCTGGGCGCCGGCAGGCACGTCGGAGACGAAGAACGCCGGGATGGCGGTGACCGCCGACAGCACCCGAAGGCCGATGAGCAGCCGGAGCGAACGGGAAGGGTCGCGGAACGCCTGGACGACCAGCACGAGCGACGCGAGGCCGAGCAGCGTCCCCAGTGCGGCGACGGCGTACGGCGGGTGGTCGCCGTCGGTGAGGAGGATCCCGGCGGTGTCGGCGACCGACAGCAGGCCGAAGAGGACGAGGCCGATGCGACGGCCGGTGGGGTTGTTCATGGTGGTTGCCCTTCGAGAGGTGGCTGATGCACTCACGCTGGCGTCCGGCGACACCCTTCAGGCAGAGGAATGCTCCCGTCCTGCCGAGCAATCGCCCGGGTCGGCCGGGAAGGATTCCCGGTCCCCCGACCCACGCGCGGCGGTATCTTCGGGCGACCCGCAGGAGGTGTCGGATGCGCAGCAGGTGGCTCGCAGGTGCGCTCGGCGTCGGCGCGGTGCTCGCGTCCGTCGGCGCCGCGGTCTGCGCCCAGGCCGCCGGCTGGACCTTTCACGACGCGCTCGAGAACTTCGTGGTCAGCAACATCGTGATCGGGCTGGGCTTCGCCCTCTGCGGCGCGCTCATCGCGTGGCACCGGCCGCAGCTGTCGCTGGGCTGGATGTACGCCGTCGGCGGAGTGTGCCAGGCGCTCTCCGCACTCGCGGCACCGCTGGGCGAGCTGCTGGCCGACCACGACGTCGCCGGCTGGGTCGTCCGGCTGGACATGACGGTCTTCCAGTGGGCGTGGCCGGTGAACATCGCCCTGATCCCGATCTCCTTGCTGCTGCTCCCGGACGGCAGGCTCGCGTCTCCGCGCTGGCGGCCGGTGATGATCGCGCTCGCGGCAACGGCTCCGCTCTTCGTCCTCGAGGTGGGCCTCGACCCGACGCCGCCGAACACCGACCTGCCCAGGGCCTTCCTGACCCTCCGGCACCACACGTACGACGGCCTCGGCTGGCTGTGGACGCTCAGCGAGCTGCGCTGGGCGCTGTCGGTGCTGATCGGCGTGGTGTGCCTGGTGGCCCGCTACCGGCGCGGGAGCGAGATGGTGCGTCGGCAGCTGCTGTGGCTGGTCGCCGCGGGGGCCGTCATCGTGGTGGCGGTCACGCCGTGGGCGCTGGTCGCCGGCACACCGCTGGTGGTGCTGTTCACGATCCCGCTGCTGCCGGCCGCGGTCGCAGCTGCGGTGCTGCGCCACCAGCTCCTCGACATCCGGCTCGTGGTCGCCCGCGGGCTCAGCTACGCCCTGCTCTCCGGCCTCGTCCTCGCGGCGTACGCCGGGCTGGTCGTCGTGCTCTCCGGCGTCGCGTCCGCCCTGCTCGTCGCTCTGATCGCGCTCCCGCTGCGCTCACGGCTGCAGGTCGCCGTCGACCAGCTGCTCTACGGCGAGCGTGGCAACCCGCTGAAGGTGGCCTCGCGCGTCGGCCGCTCGCTGGGCGCCGGCCTGCAGGGCACGCTGGAGGAGATCAGGACCGCGCTGCGGCTGCCCTACGTCGGCGTCGTCGTCGACGGCCAGCCGCTCGCGTCCGGAGGTGCTCTCACGGGGAAATCCGCGGAGCTGCCGCTGGAGAGGGGGACTCTCGTGGTCGGCCTGCGCGCCGGCGAGACCAGGCTCTCCCCCGCCGACGAGCGGGTGCTCACGCTCCTGTCCGGGCCGCTCTCGACGGCGGCGCAGGCGACCACCCTCCTCGAGCAGCTCCAGGTCTCCCGGGAGCGACTCGTCGCCGCTCGCGAGGAGGAGCGCCGCCGACTCCGCCGGGAGCTCCACGACGGGCTCGGCCCGCTGCTGACCGGGGTGGCCCTCTCCGCGGACACCGCGGCCAACCTCGCCGGCGGCGACCACGACTCCGACCTGCAACGACGGCTGAGCTCGGTACGGTCCGACACCCGGTCCGCGATCGGCGAGGTCCGCAGGATCGTCGACAACCTCGGGTCGCCGGCGCTGGACGACCTCGGCCTGGTCGAGGCGCTCCGGATCCGCGCCGACCAGGTGCGCGAGCGCTCCGACGGTGGCCCGCTGCGGGCCCTCGTCGAGGCGCCCGACCTGCCGCCGTTGCCGCCGGCGGTCGAGCAGGCGGTCTACCGGATCGCGACCGAGGCACTCACCAACGTCGTGCGGCACTCGCGGGCCAAGGCGGTCGTGGTCAGGCTGGGCGCCGACGCTTCCAGCCTGCACTGCGAGGTCGCCGACGACGGCGGGCGCACGGCGGCCTGGCGGCCGGGTGTCGGGATCGCCGCGATGCGGGAGCGGGTCGCCGAGCTCGGCGGCACCTGCGAAGCCGGCCCCGGACCGCGAGGTGGCCTCGTGCGGATCTGCCTCCCGACGGTGCCGGCATGACCACCGCACCGATCCGCGTCCTGGTCGCCGACGACCATCCGGTTGTCCGGTCGGGACTGGTGGGCGTGCTCTCCTCGCTCGACGGATTCGAGGTCGTAGCCGTCGCGGCCGACGGCCAGGAAGCGGTCCGGGAGGCAGTCCTGCAGAGACCCGACGTCGCGCTGATGGACCTCCGGATGCCCGGCACCGACGGGTTCACGGCGATCCGGGAGCTGGCCCGGGTCGCGCCCTCCGTGCGCGTCTGCGTGCTGACCATGTACGACGACGACGACTCGCTCTTCGCCGCGATGCGGGCCGGAGCGCAGGGCTACCTGCTCAAGGGGGCCGAGCAGGACGAGATCGCCCGGGCCGTGCGGGCGATCGCTGCCGGCGAGGTGATCTTCGGCCCGGGCATCGCCGTACGGGTGCTGCACCAGCTGAACGCGCCGCCCGCGCAGGCGACGGCCTCCGCCTTCCCCGACCTGACGGCGCGCGAGCTCGAGGTCCTCGACCTGCTGGCCGCCGCGACCCCGACCGCCGCGATCGCACGCCGCCTCGAGGTCAGCACCAAGACGGTCAGCAACCACGTGTCGAACATCCTGGCCAAGCTCCAGGTCGCCGATCGCACCCAGGCGGCGATGAAGGCGCGCGAGGCAGGGCTCGGGCAGCTGCCGCCCCGGGCCTGACCTCAACGAGCCTGGAGCTCGATCTCCAGGGAGTTGAGGTCCAGGGAGTAGGGCATCGGCTTGCCGGGGCGTGGTTGCGGGCCGGCGGTCACCACCGGGTCGGCCTTCGTCAGCAGCCGGCCGAGGAACGCCTGGCCGAGGAAGACCGAGAGCCCGGCGCCCGGGCAGCCCTGGGGGCCGTTGCTGAAGAAGTTGAACGACCAGTCCGTGGAGGCGTCGCCGGCGACCCACTCCTCGGGCGCGAACCGGTCGGCGTACGGGACCCGGTCGCGGTTGCGGTGGTTGAACAAGTTGTGGATCAGCACCTGGGTGCCGGCGGGCAACGGCTCGCCCTGCGGGAACCGGACGGCCTCGGTCGTCACCCGGCCGAACAGCGGGGTGGTCGGCCAGAGCCGCATCGTGTCCTGGATGCAGCCGGCCAGGTACGTCGCTCCGGCGACCGTCTTGGCGTCGGTGAGGCGCTTGCCGGCGAGCTCCGCGCGCACCTCGTCGAGCTGGAGCGGGTGGGAGGCCAGCACCGCCAGGGTGCGCATCAGGTTCGCCGGGAGGGTGTCCCCCATCGCGAACAGCCAGTGGATCAGCTGTCCGGGGGCGTCCACCTCGTCGTCGGCCGTCTGCGGCGCCTTGGCCACCAGTCCGGTCAGGGCCGTGTCGTCCGGGGCGTCGACGTACTTCCGCAGCCGGGCGTGGAACCCGTCGTACCCGGCGGCCGGCTTGCCGGGCATCTTGTTGCCCGCGTCCATCAGCTCGCCGAGCTGGCCCGTGAGCTGCTCGTCGTGGGTCGCGTCCACGCCGAGCACGACCCGGCGGGTGAGGCGCTGGAACGCGTCGTTGACGTCACCCCACGTGACCGGGCGGCCCAGCGCGAGCAGCCCGTCGGCCGCCGACACCGCGGCGCCCGCGAACCCGCGGCCCAGCCGGTGGACCGGCCGCCGCGTGTCGAGGACCGCCTCGGCGAAGGCACGTCGCGACGACCAGAGGTCGCCGCGCGACAGCGTGAGCGCCGTGGGCTGGAAGGCGGCCATGCCCTTCCGCTTCGTCTCGGGGTCGGACGCGAACGGCGACGGCGATCCCTCGAGCACGCGCCGGATGTCGTCGGGGTGGTGCACGAGCAGCACCTCGTCGGTGACCAGGCGCACCCAGAACGGGTCCGGGCCGTACTTCTTCACCAGCGACGCCGTGCACCCGTAGGCCTGCTGGTCGGCCTGGACCAGCCCGGCGACGGCGACGACCTTGTCGCGCTTGCGGAACAGCCCCTGGACCACGTTGGGCACCCCGACCTGGGCGGTGAAGCGAACTCCCTCGGGGATGCTGGCGTGCTTGAAGTCCAGCGTCACGCGCCGGCCTTCTTCCAGGGGGCGAAGGCGTTCTGGTTGCCCTCGAGCGCGGGCGCCAGCTCGGGGAAGTGCCGGACGACCACGTCGGCCATGGTGTGCCGGTCGATCCAGTCCAGGCCCTGGGGCGTGTAGACCTCGGGGGTGTAGTCGCGGGTGAAGAACCGGTCGCTCTTGAGCCGTCGCGACGCCATCAGGATGAAGATCCGGAACGCCGTGTCGCTGAACCCGAACCCCGACGGCGGCTTCTCGCCGAGCAGGCCGACCTGCAGGTCGACGTCGTCGATCCGGTCGTCGTACAAGTCGCGGATCTGGTCGTTCCAGACCGGGTCGGGGGTCAGCTTGTCGAACGAGCGGATCCGCGGCATCCGCAGCTGCTCGCGGAAGTCGTTGTAGCGGCGCACCCCGCGCTCCCGGTCGCGCAGCACGTCGATCGTGCCCAGGTCGACGTGCTGCCCGGTGACCCGGGTGTGGTCCATCAGCGCCCGCGGGTGGTTGTGCAGCGTGATCTTGCCGGGGTGCTCGGTGCCGAAGTGGTACATCAGGTCGGACCAGCCGTACTTGTCGACCGCCGCACGCGTGTCGTTGCCCATCAGCGAGTTGAACTCGACCTCCTCGATCAGCGCCCCGGAGCGGTGGTCGTGGATCGCGTAGTCGTCGGGGATCAGAGGGTGCAGCCGGTAGACCGAGATGAACTCCTCGGTGATCGCGAACGACGCACCGTGGTGCTTCAGCTCGCTGCCGATGATCCCGGCGCCGGCCTCGAGGTCGAGCGTCTTGGTGAGCAGGCGACTGGCCCGGGCCCACTGCGGCAGGGCGCCGTACCAGTTCGCGTGCATGCCGGTCTGCAGCACCGGCGTGTTGAGGATGCCGGGCGTCCACTCGACGGTGTGGATCTTCGCCATCAGCGCGGCGTTGACCAGACGGGCGGTGAGGAAGAGCCGCTCGTCGTCCCACGACGGGTAGGCCTTCCGGAGCATGTCGCAGATCGCGTTGTGCTCCTTGACGAACATCGTGTGCAGCAACGACAGCCCGACCCAGTAGTTGTCGTTGAAGCCGGTGCGGTCTATGCCGGCGAGCACCGGGTCCTCCTCGAGGGGCAGCTTCCCGTCGAGGAGCTGCATCTTGCCGTCCTCGCCGGCGCGCATCACCCGGTTCTGGTCCTCGCTCGAGCCGTAGATGGACGAGCCGTCCCACCAGTGGGTCACCTTGTTGAGGTACGTCGCCGGACGGCCGTCCTCGGGGTCGTGGGTGCGGTCGGCCGTCGTGCGCTCGACGACCATCGGGTCCTCCGACCAGTCGTCGCCGGCAGCCAGGTCGACGTCGATCCGTCGCTCGGGATCGTTCGCGCCGTGGCCGAACCACCCGTGGTTCTGGAACTGGATCCAGGCAGCGGCCAGCACGTTCAGCCCGGTGGCCGGCTGGAACTCGTCGCGCCAGAAGAGCCGGCGGCTGACCTCGCGAGGCGACGGCGTGAGCAACCGGGGAGGCTCCTCGGCCTGGGTCTGGTCGAGCGCGAAGTTGCGCCCGAACCGCGTGCCGGCCGAGCCCATCAGCGCGTCGTAGGGGTCCTGGAAGGTGCCGTCGTAGGTGCGGTACGGCGGCAGGTCGGGGACCTCCTCCTCGACCCTGTCGTCCCGGGTGTCGTGGAGGTTGTCGTGGCGCAGGTCCTCGCGCAGCGCGGCGAGGTTCAGGGCTCCGGCGGCCCCGGGGAGCTTGTGCCACGGGACGCCCGCCTTGTTGACCGTGCGCCACACCGCGGCGTTCGTCCCGGTGATCAGTCCGCGGATCGACGGCATGACGCATCCCTTCGTCAGCCTCCCTGAGCGGAAGTTACCACCGCCGCGGCGGCGCCGGGAGTCCCCGGAAGTCCTGCGTCCGACGCTCAGAGGTCGCGCGCGAGCACCTCGTCGAAGCGCAGGTGCTCGATGCCGAACGGGTCGTCCGCCCCCGCCTCGATCTCGTCCCAGCTGCGCGGCGCCGCGACCGTCGGCACGTCGCGCCCGCGCAGGGAGTACGGCGCGATGGTGGTCTTCGAGCCGCTGTTCTGCGACCAGTCGAGGAACACCTTGCCGCCGCGGCGTGCCTTGGTCATCTGCGACACCACCAGCTTGGGGTGCGACCTCTCCAGCTCCTCGGCGATGCCCTTGGCGTAGTCCCGCACCTGGTCGGTGTCGCGACGGCCGTCGACCTCGGCGTACAGGTGGATGCCCTTGGAGCCACTGGTGACGGGAAGGCAGTCGAGGCCATCTCCGGCCAGCCGTTCACGGACGAGGAGGGCGACCTGCGAGCACTCCATCAGCCCGGCGGGGTCGCCGGGATCGAGGTCGATCACCATCTTGTCCGGGTGACGCGGCCGGCCCTTGGCGTCGACCGTCCACTGGTGCACGTGCAGCTCGAGCGCGGCGAGGTTGACCAGCCAGGTCAGCGTCGCCAGGGAGTCGACGACCGGGAACTCGAGCGTGCCCGCCTCCTTCGAGGCCGTCCTCGACCCGGTCGTCGGGACCTTCACCGTGCGGACCCAGCTCGGGGTGCCGCCGGGCACGTTCTTCTCGAAGAACGACTTGTCGCCGGTGCCGTGCGGCCAGCGGATCCGCGTGACCGCCCGGTCGGCGAGCACCGGCAGCATCCGCGGCGCGACCTGCGCGTAGTAGTTGAGCACCTCGCCCTTGGTGGTGCCGGTGCGCGGGTACATCACCTTCTCGAGGTTGACCAACGTCAGCGTGCGGCCCTCGACCTCGACCCGGACCTCGGTGCGCTCGTGCTCGGGCATGTGCCGACTATCTCCCGATCGCGATGACCGGGTGAAGGGCCGGATCGAGGGTCGCCAGCGTGGTCCGCAGGAACCACCGGGGGGCCGAAGCACACCCGGCGGTGGCACCGCGCCCGTTCACGTGCAGGAAGATCCCGGCACCACGGTGGCGAACCTGCTCGTCGTAGTTGAAGCTGGTGACGATCGCGTACTCGTACTGCCGGGGGAAGTCGGTGAGGAGCTCCGAGGAGTTCAGCCGGCTCTCCGGGAGCGACCAGCGGAAACCGCCCTCGGCCTTGTTGCGGTAGCGGTTGTAGTACGCCGACCGGTTGTCCTCGACCCAGTAGTCACCGGGCGCGATCCGGCGATGGGTCAGGCGCCACGCCGGGTCGGCGGGATGGGTGCCGAAGGACCACATCAGGTCGTAGGTCCCCAGCGGTGTCGTGCCGGTGGCCTGCTTGCGGAGGAGTGGCCGCACCAGGCCGCCGTACCCGGTGTGCCCGGACCTCGACCGCGCCACCAGCTGCCAGCCCGAGGCGGAGAGCTGCCACAGGGAGACCCGAGCACGGCTGCCCGACGTGTGGTTCACGGTGACGACCTGGCCGCCACCGGCGGGGAGGGCGACCCGCACGCCGTCCAGGACGACGTGGGTGCCGGTGGCCCCGGTGACGGCGACCCGGGCGCCGTCCGTCCCGGCGGCGGGGGTGTTCGCGGGCGCCGACGTGCCGCCGAGCGCCAGCAGCACGGCGGCCACGAGCGGGCCGAACCAGCCGATCACGCGTCCTCCCCCCTCCCGATCAGGTCCGTGACCTCCAGATCGGTGCGCACCCCACGGTACGCCGGCTGCCGGAGCCGTCCATCGGTCGTGATCGCCAGGTACTGCACGTCCACGATGACCTCCGGGTCCACCCAGACGGTCCCGGCCGTGTCGACCCGCGGCAGCGCCGTCGCGAACGGAGAGGTGTCGCGCGCCATCGGCCGGAGCAGCTCTCCGAGGCGCTGACCGGCCTTGCCGGCGATGCCGGCGCCGACCCGCCCGCGGAAGACCAGGCCGTCGTCGGTCGGCTCGCCCACCAGCACCGCGCCGAGGCGGTGGTCGCTGTCGGTCTCGAACCGGAACCCCCCGACCACGAACGACCCCGTGGGCCGGATCGGGAACTTCAGCCAGTCGCGGCTGCGCCGTCCCGGGTGGTACGCCGAGGACCAGCGCTTGCTGACGATGCCCTCGAGCCGTTGAGCCTGGGCGGCCTCGAGGAGCGAGGGTCCGTCCTCGTAGGTGGCCGGCACCTGGACCGACGCGGCGATCGCCGGTGCCTCGAGGCCCAGCGACTCCAGCCGTGCCCGGCGCTCCCGCAGCGGCTGCCGGGAGAGGTCCTCGTCGTCGATGCGCAGGACGTCGAAGGCCAGCAGCGTGACCGGGTTCGTCTCCGCGAGCCTGGCGACCTTCTTCACGTCGCGCAGGTGCATCCGGTCGGCCAGCGCCCCGAAGGTCGGCACCCCGTTGCCCAGCGCCACGATCTCGCCGTCGAGCACGACGTCATGGCCCAGCGACGCGAGCGCCTGCAGCTCGGGCCAGGCCACGGAGATGTCGTTCTCGTTGCGCGACCAGACCCGCACCCGGTCGGCGGTGACCTCCACGAGCGCGCGGATGCCGTCCCACTTCACCTCGTGGGTCCACTCCGGACCCTCGGGCACGTGGTCGCCCCGGGTCGCCAGCATCGGCTGCATGCCGCTCATGCTGCCAGTGGGGACCCGGGGCGCGTCTGCGGAACCCCTAACCTCCGGCCTTGAAGGTGCCGCTCGGCCCACCACCGGTCCCGCCGGGCCCACCGCCGATCCGGATCGTGGGCGCCTTCCCGAACCCGCTGCGGTCGTTGATGCTGTCCGAGGCTCCGGTGATGTCCTGGTCGATGTCGGCGAGCACGACCCGGTCGCCGGCGGCGAGACCGCCGGTCACCTCCACCTCGCGAGCCCCGACGGTCCCGATCGTGACCGGCTTGCTCGAGAGCTTGGCGCCGTCCCAGGTCCGCACCACGCTCTGCTCGCCGCGTCGCGAGATCGCCGACAGCGGCACCGTGACGACGTCCCTGGAAGTGGCGACCACGATCGCGAGCAGGGCCTGGGCGCCCGTCGGGAGGGCGATGGCCGGGTCCTCGACCGTGACCGTCACCGGGTACGTCGCCGTACCGGACGAGCTGTCGGCGACGAGGCCGATCGCGGTCACCGACCCCTGCGCACTCTCCGACTCCCCCGGCATGGAGACCCGCACGACCTGGCCGACCCTGATCCGGGCGATCTTCGACTCCGGGACCGACGTCTCCACGGTCACGGCCCTGCCGCCGACGACGACAACGGCCGCTTCCCCGGCGGTGACCGCATCTCCCTTGTGGACCGTGAGCGAGCGCACCGTTCCGGACCGGGTCGAGCGCAGCACCGCCAGGCCGAGCTGCTGACGTGCCTCGACGAGGTCGGCACGCGCCTTCTCGATGTCGGCCTGGTCCGCGGCCAGCTTGGCGGCGGACACGGTGCCGGACTGGGCATCCGACTGGGCGTCGGACGGCGTCTGCGATCCGTCGGACGACGAGCTGGCCGGGCTGGACGGCGTGCTCGGGGCGGTGGGGCTGGCCGACGGGGAGGTCTCCGAAGACGCCTCGAGCGCCGCCAGTGCCTGCGCGAGGGTGCCGGCGAGGTCGGAGAGCGCGGCGGCGAGTGCGCCCTGGGCGTCGCTCACGTCGTCCTGGCGGTCCTGCACCTCGGCGAGCGCGTCCGAGCAATTGTCGCCGGACTCATCGGCCGACTCGGCCTGGTAGGCGTTCTTGCACGCCTGCTGCTGGGCCGCGAGGGCGTCCTTGGCCGCTGCGATCGCGGCGGTCGCCCTGGTTTGGCCGTCCAGGACGGCGCGCTGCTGCTCCTGGAGCTTCGCCAGGGCCTGATCGGTCGCGGGATCGCTGGCACTCGGCTGCGGGGTGTCGCTCGGCTGCGGTGTCGCCGACGGCTTGCTCGCCTTCGGCTGGTCCGACGCCGCGTTCGCGGCGGCCACTGCGGCGGCCTGCGCGTCCTCGTCGGACTCCAGCTGCGCACGCGCCCTGGCCACGCTCGCGCTGGCCCTGGTGACCGCAGCCTGCAGCGTGTTCCGATCGAGCGTGGCGATCACCTGTCCGGCCCTCACCGTGTCGCCGAGGGCCACCTTCACCTTCGCGACGGTGCCCGAGGTGCCGAAGGCGAGATCCGTGCGGCGCGCGGCGTCGATCGTGCCGCTGCTCGACAGCACCTGCTCCACGTCACCCCTCGCGGCCCTGGTCGTGCGGTAGCTCCCGGTCGACCCGTCGCTGGTCACGGCGT
Source organism: Marmoricola sp. URHA0025 HA25 (assembly GCF_054059435.1). Classification (NCBI taxonomy): domain Bacteria; kingdom Bacillati; phylum Actinomycetota; class Actinomycetes; order Propionibacteriales; family Nocardioidaceae; genus Marmoricola; species Marmoricola sp. URHA0025 HA25. The sequence goes on along the minus strand of NZ_JBSSCD010000001.1, from coordinate 1,262,573 downwards.
ACGCCGTGCCGCTGCCCGCCACCAGCACGCCCAGCGCCACCAGGGCCGGCCAGCGGATCCGCCTCGTCCGATGCCTCATGTCACGACCCCTGGGTGGTCGGCGCGCCGTCGCCGGAGCTGAACCGGACCATCCCACCGCACTGCCCGCCGACCGGCTGCGTCACCGCCATCGACGTCGCCGTGACGGCACCGGTGTCGTCGGTCGTCCCGTCCGCCGCGACACAGGCGCCGACCTTCACGTCGGCGGCGGCACCCGCGACGGTCGTCGAGTACGACGTACCGGATCCGACCGTCACCGCGACCGCCGTCTTGTCGCTGCTTCCCGGCAGCGCAGAGTCGACGGTGAACCCGCCGGCGGAGACCGCGGTGACCTCACCGACCGCACCGCCCAGCGCGCGCACCTGCGGCCGCTGCCCGCCGGCCGGCGCCCCCGAAGGAGGTGTGCCGTTCAGCTGGGGTCCGTTCGCCTGGCCACCCGGACCGCCGGGACCTCGGAGGCCGAGGTCGCACGAGCCGTTCGTCCTCGCCGCGATCCTGACGCTGGCCGCGGTCACCGAGGTCGCCGGTGTGCTGCCGGACGCCGGCCCACCGGCAGGCGCGACCAGCACGCACGACCCGACCTTCACGTCGGTCAGGGCGGCGGCGACCTCCTTGGTGAACGTCGTGCTGCCGGTCCAGGACACCGCGACCTGCCCGTCGGCGCCCTGCACCTGTGCGGTGCTCCCGGTGACGGCGGCGACCTTGCCGTTGGCGCCGGGCATCCTGCCGCCGGAGCCCGGCCCGCCCTGCGAGTTCTGCGGGCCGACGCCCTCGTTGGCACGGGGCGCGCCGTGGTTGTCGCTGCTGCCGCAGGCACTCGCTGCCAGGAGGAGCACGGCGACGCCGGCGAGGGCGGCACCCGTCCGGAGCGGGCGGGCTTGTGCGATGGGGCTCATGGTTCTCCTCGATCTCGTGTCATTCGCTGCGCAGGGCGTCGATGGGGGTGAGGCGCGCCGCCCGGCTGGCGGGGTAGACGCCGAAGCCGACGCCGAGCCCGAGGGCGACCAGCAGCGCCAGCGCGATGGCGGGCGGCGAGATCGTGACGGCCTGGTCGATCATCGAGGGCAGCACGAGTGCGCCGACCACGCCGATCAGCGACCCGACGACCCCGCCGGCGACCCCGAGCAGCGATGCCTCGATGAGGAACTGCCGCCGGATCGCCGACGGCGTGGCGCCGAGCGCCTTGCGCAGCCCGATCTCGCGCACCCGCTCGGTGACCGAGACGAGCATGATGTTCATGACCCCGATGCCGCCGACGAGCAGCGAGATCGCGGCGATCCCGGCGAGCAGGATGGTCATGGTCTTGTTGGTCGAGTTCGCCGTCTCGAGCAGGGCGTCCTGGGTGGCGATGCTGAAGTCCGCGGCACTGCTGGTCACGTCGTGGCTGGTGAGCAGCGCGGCGTCGACCTCCTGGTACGCCGCACTCAGCACGTCGGCGGAGCGCGCCTCCACGTAGACCGCCGACAGCGACGTGCTCGTCGAGCCGCTGATCCGCTGGCCGGTGGTGAGCGGCACGACCGCCAGGTCGTCCTCGTTCGTGTCCGACGACGTCGCGCCGGACTGGTCGAGCACACCGATCACCGTGAGAGCAGTGCCGTTGACCGACACCGTCTGCCCGACGGGGTCACCCACGGAGAACAGCTCGGAGGCGGTCTCGGTGCCCAGCACGACCACGTTCGCCCCGGACGTCGCCTCGTCCCGGGTGAACCAACGGCCGGAGGCGAGCGTGCGCGAGCGGACGTCCTTCCAGCTGGTGGTCGTCCCGATGACCCGCGTGGTCCAGTTCGTCGTACCGGCCGTCAGGGCGGTCAGGTTGCTCGTTGTCGGCGCCACCCGGGCGACGTCCGGCGCCACCCTGCGGTCCGCAATCGCCTCGGAGTCGGACAGGGTGAGCGTCTCGGCCGACCCGAAGCCACCGCGTACGCCGCCACTGCCGGTGTCACTGCCCGGAGACACGATCAGCAGGTTCGAGCCGAGCGAGTCGATCTGCTTCCGCACGGTGTCCTGGGCGCCGAGGCCGAGGCCGACGGTGAGCACGACCGACGAGATCCCGATGACGATGCCGAGCATGGTGAGCATGGACCGCAGCCGATGGGTGCGCACGGCGTCGACGGCCGTGCGCAGCGTCTCGAGCCAGTTCATCTGGTGATCCCCCGGTCCGTCGAGGCCTGCCCGGTCTCGTCGTCGCGGATCTCCCCGTCGTAGATGCCCAGCACCCGGTCCGCCCGGTCGGCGACCTCTCGCTCGTGGGTGATCAGCACGATCGTCCGACCGGAGTCGTGCAGCTCGCGGAAGAGCCGGAGCACGTCGGCCGAGGACACCGAGTCGAGGTTTCCCGTCGGCTCGTCGGCCAGGATCATCGACGGCTCGGTGACGAGGGCCCGCGCGACCGCGACCCGCTGCTGCTGGCCGCCCGACAGCTCCCCCGGCCGGTGCCCGGCGCGGTCGGCGAGCCCCACGCGCTCGAGCGCGAGCCGGGCCCGGTGCTCGCGCTCGTCGGCGCCCAGCCCGGCGTAGACGAGCGGCAGCGCGACGTTGCGCAGCGCGTTCAGGCTCGGCAGCAGGTTGAACTGCTGGAACACGAAGCCGATCTCCTCGTTCCGGATCTGTGCCAGCGCGTCCTCGTCCAGGTGGCTGACGTCGCGGCCGGCCAGCTGGTAGCGCCCCTCGGTGGGCACGTCGAGGCACCCGAGGATGTGCATCAGCGTGGACTTCCCGGACCCGGACGGCCCGATGATCGCGACGTACTCTCCCTCGCCGATGCGCACGTCGATGCCACGCAGAGCCTCGACCGAGATCACGCCGGTCGCGTAGGTCTTGCGGACGCCCTCCAGCTCGATGACCACGTCAGCCTCCCTGCTGGATCAGGACAGGCCCCTGGCCGCCGCCGGGTGCCTTCCCGCCCCCGGGGAGCTGGAAGTCGTTGGTCCCTCCGTTGCGGTTCTTCGAGGTCGGCGCCGTGAAGCTGACCAGCTCGACGACGTCGCCCTCCTTCAGCCCCGAGAGCACCTCGGTCTGGGCGCCGTAGGTCTCGCCGACGGTGACGACCTGCTTGGTGCGCCTCGTCCCGTCGATCACGTAGACGAAGGTCTGGTCGCCGTCGCTGTGCAGCGCCGCGGTGCTCACGGCCAGTACGTCGCTGGCCTGCTTCACCGTGATCGCCAGCGAGGCGCTCGACCCGGCGTACAGGCCCTTGGGTCTGCCGGTGACCTCGACGGTGACCGGGAACTGCGCTGCTCCGCTGTCGCTCGCGGTGGCGATCACGCCCACCTCCGTGACGGTGCCGAAGGCCGGCTCGCCGTCGCCGATGGGGGTGATCTCCACCTGCAGGCCCGTCCTGAGCTGGCTGACGTCGGCCGCCGAGACGTTCGCGTCCACCTGCAGCGCCCGCGGGGAGATCACGGTGATCGCCGCCGTGCTGCCCGACCCGTCGGCGTTCCCGTTGCCCGACGAGCCGGCCTGGTCGCCGACCTCGTACCCGACGGCGCTCACGGTGCCGCTGAAGGGCGCGCGCAGGGTCGCCGCGTCGAGCGCGTCCTGTGCCTGCTCGAGGTCGGACCTGGCAGAGGCGAGCGATGCTCGGTCTGCCGTCAGCTGCGTGGACGACGCGCCGCTGTCCTCGGAGAGCTGCGTCGTCGCCGCGGTGACCTGCGCCCGCGCCGCGTCCAGCTGCGCCTGCAGGGAAGCGGTGCCGATCGCGGCCAGCACGTCGCCCTTCTCCACCTTGTCCCCCACCGCGACCGGGACCCGGGTCACGGTGCCGGCCGAGGAGAAGCTGAGGTCCTCCTCCCGCCTGGGCGTGATCGTGCCGGTCGCCGACACGGTGGTCTTGTAGGTGCCGCGCGCGACGGTCGCGGTGATCCGCTGGGTGTCCGAGTCGTCCCCGCGGCTCAGCCACGTCCAGCCGCCCGCAAGCAGGGCGACGAGGACGACCAGGAACATGACCGACCAGCGCCGGGGTACTGCGCGCAGACGGGAGGGAACGGGCAATCGCATGCCGGGAGCGTCGCGAGAGCCCCTGTGGACCTGGTCAGCGGACCATGTGAGGACGCTATGAGGTGGCGCAGTTCGGCGCGGCGGGACATCCTTTAGCCATGCGTGCCATCTGGAAGGGTGCCGTCTCGTTCGGCCTCGTGAGCGTCCCGGTCAAGCTGTACTCCGCGACGGAGAGCAAGGACATCTCGTTCCGCCAGGTGCATGCCAAGGACGGCGGCCGGATCAAGTACCAGCGCGTCTGCAGCATCGACGGCGAGGAGGTCGCGTACGCCGACATCGCCAAGGGCTACGAGACCGAGGACGGCGAGATGGTCATCCTCACCGACGACGACATGGCCGAGCTGCCCGCGAGCAGCAGCCGCGAGATCAGCGTGGAGAAGTTCGTCCCGAGCGAGCAGATCGACCCGATGCTGTTCGAGAAGTCCTACTACCTCGAGCCGGAGAAGACCGGCGCCAAGCCCTACGCGCTGCTCCGCCAGGCGCTCGAGGAGGCCGACCGGATGGCGCTGGTGACGGTCTCGCTGCGCAACCGGATGTCGCTGGCCGTGCTCCGCGTGCGTGACGACGTGATCGTGCTGCAGACGATGATGTGGCCCGACGAGATCCGCAACGCCGACTTCGGCTCGATCGACACCACCGACGCCAAGCCGGCCGAGGTCAAGATGGCCAAGATGCTCGTCGAGACGCTCGCCGGCGACTTCGAGCCCGACGAGTACGAGGACGACTACCGCCAGGCCGTCGAGTCCCTGGTCAAGACCAAGATCGAGGGCGGCGAGGTGAAGGCCGCTCCGCGCGAGCGCAAGACCGGCGGCGAGGTCGTCGACCTGCTGGCAGCGCTGCAGCGCAGCGTCGAGGCCGCCAAGAGTGCCCGTGGCGAGGAGAGCGGCGACGACGCCGAGGAGAAGGCGACGGCGAAGAAGACCGCCAGGAAGACGCCCGCGCGCAAGGGCGCGAAGAAGGCCTCGACGGCCAAGAAGACCGCCAAGAAGACCACCGCCAAGAAGGCGGCGCGCAAGGCCAGCTGAGGCTCCGCTTCAGCGGAACGCGGCATTCTCGAAAACGGGCCATTCCGCCCGATAGAGCCGCGAACACGACATTCCCGTACGACACACTCGTAACGTTCTTCCCTTTTGCACGTTGACTCTTCGTACTCGTAGGATCGAGCGGATTTCAGGGGTACGGAATCGCGACGTCTTCCCAACGTCGATGTCGCTGACCCCTGAGCGCTGTCCGTACGTGTGTTGTCGGCGCCCCAGATGCGGCGCCCTTCCGGGAGGAAACGTTTTGAAACGAAGTGCGCTCAAGCTCGCCGCCGTCATCGGGGCGGCCGCGGTCTCCACGCTGGCGGTCGCGCCGGTGTTCGCCGCGGCCCCTGTCTCGCAGGCCACCGCCAAGGCGCTCGAGCTGAACATCGCCGGGAACAACATCACCGACGGCCTCGGCCAGGTGAAGGCGACCAACGACGGCGCCACCGAGTCGAAGACCGGTCCGACCAACCCGCCGATCAGCGTCCTGAAGAACCAGGGCCTGCTCAACGTCGGTGCGCTCGTCCAGGAGGCACAGGCCAAGGTCACCAACGGTGACGGCACATCGGCCGCGTGCTCGGGCGTCGCGGGCAACGGCGGCACCGGATCGCTCGCCGAGGTGGGTGACTCGAGCTGCATCACCCCCGGCTCCCCGGTGGGCATCTCGCTGGCCAACCTCGACCTCAGCAACGTCATCACGATCAACCCCGCATCCGCCCTCGGGCCGCTGGCGGCCCTGAACAACCCGCTGCAGCTGATCCTCGGCTCGATCACCGCACCGCTGTCGAGCGCGCTCCAGAGTGCGCTCGGAAATCTGAGCCTCGGCGGCAGCCTCGGCGCGATCGAAGCGCACTGCACGGCCAACCCGACCTCGGCGACCGGCGACGCGAACCTCGCGAGCACGACCGGGAACAGCAACACCGTGCCGATCACGCTGTCCGCAGCCGGTCAGGACGTCGTCATCGCGAGCCTGCCGGTCAACCCGCCGCCGAACACCCACGTGCTCACGAACCTCTCGACGGTGACCCAGGCGATCGTGGACGGCGTCAACCAGGAGCTCCACCAGGCCCTCGTGTCCGGTGGCAACAACGGACCGCTCGCTCCTCTGGCCGGGCTGACCCAGAGCCTGCAGGACACCGTCATTAAGACGCTGGCGGACTCCCTGAAGCCGCTGTTGCAGCCGCTTGAGGACAACGTCCTCAACATCACGCTGAACAAGCAGTCCAAGGGCGACAACGGCAGGTCCGTCGACGTCACGGCGATCGACCTGCAGCTGCTGCCGGCGGCCGCAGGCGCGCTCGGCTTCTCGGCCGTGTCCGCCGACATCGCGCACGTGACCTGCGGTCCCAACACGCGGGTGGCGACGCCGAGCACGCCGAACTCGCCCAACACCCCGAAGAGCCCGCACACCCCGAAGGTCCCGACCGTGGTCGACTCCGGCCTCGCGGGGCACCAGGACCACACCGCACGCAACGTGCTCGGCGCCACCGCCGCGCTGATGCTGCTTGCGGGCACCGCGGGCCTGGTGGGCTACCGCCGCATGCTCCACAAGTGACCGACGACAGGTCATGAACGACAGAGCCGGCGATCACCTCACGGGGCTGAGCACGAGACTTCTCGTGCTCTTCCTCGCGATGGTGATCGTCGGCTTCGTCATTCCCTCACCGGGGATCGCCGGCGGTCCGCACGGCGGCACCGGCGACTCGCAGTACCGCGCGCTCGGGCACCCCGCTGACCCGGTGCTCCTGATCGTCCCGGAGATCGAGCTGCGGGCACCCGTCGTGCCCATCGAGATCGACCCCGACGGAGTCCTCGACCCGCCGTCCGACGTGCACGAGGTCGGCTGGTGGAAGCGGAGCGCGATGCCGGGCGCCAACTCCGGTCAGACCCTGATCACCGGTCACACCGTCCACACGGGTGGTGGCGTGATGAACCGGCTCGGCGACCTGCGCCCCGGCGCCCTCGTGCAGGTGAGGACGCCGGCCGGCACCGTCGACTACAGGACGACGAAGGTCTTCGTGTACACCAAGGCCGAGGTGGCCGAGCACAAGCTCGAGCTCTTCAGCCAGAAGCGCGCCAGCAACCGGTTGGTGCTCGTCACCTGCACCGGCTGGACGGGCCACGACTACACCAGCAACATCATCGTGTTCGCCGACCCGCTGGGCGTCCGCACCGGCGCGAGCGGCAAGGCGGCCTGAGCTACTCCTCGCCCGCGTCGGTGAGCAGCGGCCACGGCCGGGTGCGCTCGAGCTGGGCAGCCAGGCTCAGCAGCGTCGGCTCGTCCCCGATCCGCCCGACCAGCTGGAAGGCCAGCGGGAGGCCGTCGTCGCCCAGGCCCGCGGGCACCGACGCCGCCGGGTTGCCGGTGAGGTTCCACAGCGCCGTCCAGGCGATCATCGTGCGCGACTTCAGTGCCGCGCTGACCGCGCCGCCGCGGTCCAGGGCACCGACCTTGCGCGGGCGCGGCCCGATCGTCGGGGTCATCAGCACGTCGACGTCCGCGAAGACCCTGTTCGCCTTCTCGGCGAGCCGGTCCCCCGCGGCCATCGCCCGGTCAATCACCCGCTGGCTCACCCAGCTGCCCAGCCGGTAGACCTGTCGGGTCCGCGCCTCGAGCCGCTCGAAGTGCTCGACCGCGTCGGCCTCGGAGCGCACACCCCCGAAGAACTGCGGGACGAACGCCGCCGTCTGGTCGGGGTAGTGCGGGACGACCTGACGGACGTCGTGGCCCAGGCCAGCCAGCAGCCGGGCAGTGTCCTCCACCGCGCCGACGCTCGCCGGGGCGGGCCGCACACCCGGCACCGGGGACTTCGTCGACCAGCCGATCCGCAGGCGACCGGGATCTGCACCCGCGGCAGCGATGAACGAGGTGGTCGGCTCGGGCGCGGTGAACCTGTCCCCGGCGGTGTTGCCGCGGATCACGTCGTACACGAGCGCCGAGTCCAGCACCGTGCGGGTGAGCGGACCTGCGGTCCCGAGCGCCCACCAGAGGTGCGCCATCGGGTGGCTGGTGACCCTGCCCCGTGTCGGCTTGAGCCCGAAGATGCCGCAGCAGGCCGCCGGGATCCTGATCGACCCGCCGCCGTCCCCGCCGATCGCGACCGGGACCATGCCGAGCGCGACCGCCACCGCCGTGCCGCCGCTCGAGCCGCCCGGCGTGCGGGTGGGGTCCCAGGGGTTGCGGGTGATGCCGCCGTCGACCGACTCGGTGAAGGTCCACTGCCCGAACTCCGGCATTCGGGTCTTGCCGACGATGATCGCGCCGGCACGCCGGAGCCGGTGGACGAGCTCGCCGTCCTCGGCGGCGGGCGTCGAGTTGCCGCAGCCGCCGAACGTGGTGACGCACCCGGCGACGTCGATCTCCTCCTTGATCGCAACCGGTACGCCGTGCAGCGGACCGACCGCTCCCGATTCGGCGAACCGCGCATCGAGCTCCGCGGCGTCGGCTCGCGCCTGCCCGGCGAGGACGACCGAGAACGCGTTGACCCGCGGGTTGCGACGCTCGATGCGCTCCAGCGAGGCGTCGACCACCGCGAGGGCGGTCACCTCGCCGGTCGACGTGCGGCGTACCAGCTCCGCGGCCGACAGGTCGGCCAGGTTCTGTGCCATGGGCCGGAACCTACCGGGTCAGGAGGCGGCCAGCAGAGACCTGACCACCCGCAACGCCACGGACATCCGGGCCAGGTCGGCGTTGTCGTCGGCGCAGATCTCCTCGAAGGTGGCCGCGGCCCGCTTGATCGCGTCGCGGTCCCCGATCTCCCACGCCGCCACCCGGGTGTCGGCGTCGGCGCCGGCCTTGGTCGACTCGAGGACCTGGCCGGTGAGCTGGGCGTGCACCGTGTGCAGGTCGTCGCGCAGAGCCGCGCGTGCCATCGTCTGCCAGCGGTCCTCGCGCGGGAGCGCCAGGATCCGCGAGACGAGCAGCGGGAGACCGAGTCGCTCGCCCACGGCGAAGTGCACCCGCGCCACGTCGAGCGGATCGGTCTCCAGACGCGCCGCTGTCTGGACGATGCCCAGCACCATGTACGCCGGCGGGCAGGCAGCCACCTTGGTCGCCAGGGCCTCGGGCACGCCGCGACCGACGAGCGCGTCGCGACGGTCGGTGAAGGCCGCCAGCTCGCGGCCGCGCATCAGCGACGGCAGCTCGGCCATCACCTTCTCGACGGTGACCTCGAACTCCGCGACGATCGCCTCGCTGTCCAGCGGGGCGCGCCGGTTGTTGACCAGCCAGCGGCTGGCACGCTCGACGAGCGTGCGCACCTCGATCCGCATCCGGGTCTGCACGCCCGCGTCGACGACGTTGTCGAACGACGCGATCTCGCGCCCGATGGCCCTCGCGCCGAAGATCTCGCGGCCCACGAAGTTGGCCAGCGTGAGCTCGGCCACAGAGGCCGAGGTCTCCCCGGACAGCCGGTGGTAGTAGGTCATCCCGGCGTTGTTCACCAGCTGGTTCACGAGCTGGGTGACCACCAGCTCGCGGCGCAGGGGGTGCTCCTCCATCTGGGTGCGGTAGTCCTGCCGCATCTTCGTCGGGAAGTAGGAGTAGAGGTCGCCGCGCAGGAACGGGTCGTCCGGGAGGTCGCTGGCCAGCAGCGCGTCGGCGAGCACGATCTTGGTGTACGCGAGCAGCACCGAGAGCTCGGGGCCGGTCAGGCCCTCGCCACGCTCGATCCGGCCGGCGACCTCGCGGCGCGGCGGGAGCGCCTCGAGGGCCCGGTTGAGCAGGCCGCGGCGCTCCAGCGTGCGGATCCAGTCCTCGTGGACGTGCAGCAGCGCGGGTGCCTGCGCGACCGCGTTGGCCAGGGCGAGGTTCTGGTCGTAGTTGTCGCCGAGCACCAGCTCGGCGACCTCGTCGGTCATCGACGCGAGCAGCTCGTTGCGCTGCTTGGCCGTGAGGTCGCCGTCGCGGACCACCCGGTCGAGCAGGATCTTGATGTTCACCTCGTGGTCGGAGGTGTCCACACCGGCGCTGTTGTCGATGAAGTCGGTGTTGATCCGGCCGCCGGCGCCGCCACAGCCCTGCACGGCGTACTCGATCCGGCCGCGCTGGGTGAAGCCGAGGTTGCCGCCCTCGCCGACGCACTTCGCGCGCAGCTCGGCCCCGTCGACGCGGATCGCGTCGTTGGACTTGTCCGAGGCCTCCGCGTCGCTCTCGGTCGAGGCCTTCACGTAGGTGCCGATGCCGCCGTTCCAGAGCAGGTCGACCGGGGCGAGCAGGATCGCCCGCATCAGCTCGGCCGGTGTCATCGCGGCTGCGTCGACGCCGAGCACCTTGCGGACCTCGGCGCTCAGCGGGATCGACTTCGCGCTGCGCGGGAAGACGCCGCCGCCCTCAGAGATCAGGGAGGCGTCGTAGTCCTTCCACGACGACCGCGGCAGGTCGAAGAGCCGCTTGCGCTCGGCGTACGACGTGGCCGGGTCGGGGTTCGGGTCGAGGAAGATGTCGCGGTGGTCGAACGCCGCGACCAGCAGCGTGTGCTCGGAGCAGAGCAGGCCGTTGCCGAACACGTCCCCGGACATGTCGCCGATGCCCACGCAGGTGAAGTCCTCCTTCTGGCAGTCGACGCCCAGTTCACGGAAGTGGCGTCGCACCGAGACCCAGGCACCTCGTGCGGTGATGCCCATGGCCTTGTGGTCGTAGCCCACCGAGCCTCCGGACGCGAAGGCGTCACCGAGCCAGAAGCCGTACTGGGCGGACACCTCGTTGGCGATGTCACTGAACGTCGCGGTGCCCTTGTCGGCCGCGACGACCAGGTAGGTGTCGTCACCGTCGTGGCGCACCACCTGGAGCGGCGGCACCACCTCGCCGTCGATCAGGTTGTCGGTGACGTCGAGGAGCGCGGAGATGAAGGTCCGGTAGCAGGCGATGCCCTCGGCCATCCAGGCCTCGCGGTCGCCGGGGTCGGGCAGCATCTTCGCGAAGAACCCGCCCTTCGCGCCCACGGGCACGATCACGGTGTTCTTCACCATCTGGGCCTTGACCAGGCCGAGGACCTCGGCCCGGAAGTCGTCGCGGCGGTCCGACCAGCGCAGGCCGCCGCGGGCGACGGGGCCGAACCGCAGGTGGACGCCCTCGACGCGCGGCGAGTAGACGAAGATCTCGAACTTGGGCCGCGGCTCGGGCAGGTCGGGGATCGCCGACGGGTCCAGCTTCAGCGACACGTAGGGGTGCGCTCCGCCGTGCCGGTCCTCCTGGAAGAAGTTCGTCCGCAGGGTCGCCTTGATCGCGGTCAGGTACGACCGCAGGATCCGGTCGTGGTCGAGGCTGGAGACGTCGTCGAGCGCGCGCAGGATGCGCTCCTCCAGCTCGGCGCACTTCGCGATCCGCGACTCGCTGCCGGCCTCCAGGTCGCCGTTGCGACCGGGGTCGAAGCGCGCCTCGAAGAGCCGCACCAGCAGCCGGGTGATGTCGACGTTGATCCGCAGCGCGTCCTCGATGTAGTCCTGCGCGAACGGCGTGCCGCCCTGGCGCATGTGCTTCGCGTACGCGCGCAGGAGCAGCGCCTGCCGCCAGCTGAGCCCGACCGCGAGCACCAGCGCGTTGAACCCGTCGCTCTCGCTGCGACCGTCCCAGACGGCCAGCACGGTGTCCTGGAACAGGTCGCGGGCGTTGGCCGGCAGCCCTCCGGCGTACCGGAGGCCGAAGTCGTAGATGTAGGACTGCCGCGGCAGCCCCTCGAGCTCGTAGGGCCGTTCGTCGACGACCTCGACGCCCATGGCGGACAGCGTCGGGAGCACCTGGGACAGCGAAAGGGGCGCACCCACGCGGTAGATCTTCAGCCGGGCCTCGCCCGACGTGGCCTCCAGCGACTCGTAGAGCGAGAGCGCGATCGCCTCCTGGTCCTGGAGCTCCTCGAGCCGGCCGAGGTCTGCGGCCCCGGTGCGGGGCGTGTAGTCCTCCTTGTAGGCCTCCGGGAAGCAGCCGGAGTAGCGCCGGGCCAGCCGGCTGCCCTTCTCCTCGCCGTACTCGGCGACCACGGCCTGGGCGAAGTCGTCGCGCCACGACCGGGCGGCCTCGGCGCAGCGACGCTCGAGGTCGGCGGGGTCGGCGGTGCCGATGTGCTCGCCGGGAGCGGGCCGGACCACGAAGTGGAGCCGGGCCGCGAAGGAGTCGCCGACGTGGGCGGTGTACTCGAGCGAGTCGCCGTCGAGCTGCTCCTTGAGGATCGCCGCGATGCGCTCGCGGACCGCGGTGTTGTAGCGGTCGCGCGGCAGGTAGATCAGCACCGACCAGAACCGCTCGTAGGTGTCGCGGCGCAGGAACAGCTTGAGCTGGCGGCGCTCCCGGGTCTGCATCACGGTGGCGGCGATGGGCGCGAGGTCCTCGACCGAGGTCTGGAAGATCTCGTCGCGCGGATAGGTCTCCAGCACGTCCATCATCGCCTTGCCGGCGTGGCTCATCGGCTCGTAGCCGGCCAGGTCGAGCACCTTGCGGGCCTTCTCCCTCGCCAGCGGGATCCGGGTCACCGACTCGGTGTAGGCGGCCGAGGAGAACAGCCCGAGGAAGCGCCGCTCGCCGACGACCTCGCCGGTCTCGTCGAACGTCTTGACGCCGACGTAGTCCAGGTGCACCGGCCGGTGCACGGTGGCGCGGGAGTTCGCCTTCGCGAGCACCAACAGTGTCTTCTCCCGGGCCTTCCGGGCAGCGGGTCCGGGCAGCGGCGCCGCGGGACCCGGGTCGGCCCGCAGGATGCCGAAGCCGGTGCCGGGCACCGCGACCAGCACCTCGTCGTCGCCCTGGTGCTCCAGCCGGTACTCGCGGTAGCCGAGGAACGTGAAGTGGTTGTCCGCCAGCCAGCGCAGGAACGCCATGCCCTCGTCCAGCTCGCCGTCCGGCAGCGGCGGTGGGTGCTCCTCGAGGTCGTCGAGGATCACCTGGACCCGGTCGTGCATCCGCGGCCAGTCCTCGACCGCCTCGCGGACGTCGCTGAGCACCTTCTCCAGCTGTTGCTGGACCGCGGCGCTCTCCTCGGCGGGGATCCGGTCGATCTCGATGTGCATCCAGGACTCGCGCGCGACGTCGTGCTCGCTCACGTCGGCGTGGTCGTCGAGGACCTCCTGGAGGTGGCCGGCGACGTCACGGCGCACGACGAGCTGCGGGTGGATCACCAGGTGCACGTCGTGGTCGACCTGGTCGAGCGCCATCGTCACCGAGTCGACCAGGAAGGGCATGTCGTCGGTGATCACCTCGACCACCGTGTGCCCGTCGGCCGACCAGCCCTCGACGTCGACGCTCGGCGTGAGGATGCGGACGGTGGCGGTGCCCTGCGGTCGCTCGATGCCCGACTTGAGCTGGTGCATCGCGGCGCCGTACAGGTCGACCTCGTTGCGGTCGAGCAGGTCCTCGGGGGCGGCGTGGCGGTAGTAGGCACGCAGCAGGGTGGGGACCGACACGCCGTCAGGACCGGCGGCGCCGTGCTTGCCGGCCGCGCGCTCCTCGGCGTGCGCGCACATCCTGCTGAGCAGCTCGGACTTGCTCTCCTCCAGTGTCGTCGACACCCGGGCCCCACCTTCGTCGCCTCGGTCGCACGCCGTTGTGCCACCCCGTTCGAGACTAGGACCGCCGACAGGTCGCTCACAACAAGACGCGCTCGGGGTTTGATCTCGGATGCGAGACGGGCTAGAGGGCCGAACGCAGCCCCCAGAGCAACGGGTAGTACTTGAGGTCGAGCCGGCTGCGCAGGTACGCCGCACCGGTGGATCCTCCGGTGCCGGTCTTCCCGCCGATCATCCGCTCGACCATGACCACGTGCCGGGCCCGCCACGCGGAGGCGAGCTCGTCGTGCTGGAGGAGCGCCTCGGCGAGCCCCCACAGGTCGGCGTACGCGGAGCGGTTGTGCGCCACCGTCCGCAGCGACGCGGTGATCGCCTCGTCGGACGACGCGTCCAGCCCGGCCTCGCCGAGCACGTGCACGAAGCCGTCCCACAGCGTCGGCTCCGCCAGCCGGCGGGCCAGCCGGCCCTTCTCGGGCTCGGTCAGGCCCTTGAACCGGTGGACGTAGCCCGGGTCCTTCGCACCCGACAGGAACTCCAGCTCCCGGAACTGCACGGACTGGAAGCCGCTCGCCGGCGCCAGCCGCTGCCGGAACTGGAGGAAGTCCTGGGGGGTCATCGTCTCGAGCACGTCGACCTGCTGGACCAGCACCCGCTCGATGACGTGCATCCGGGTGAGCAGGTGCCGGGCGAGCCACAGGTCGCGGCCCCCGCTCGACGCCTCCGTGGTGACCAGAGCGTCCCGGACCGTCTCGGCCTCGTGCAGCAGCTGCTGGAACCAGAGCTCGTAGACCTGGTGGATGGTGATGAAGAGCAGCTCGTCGTGGGCGGGCGGATCGGACTCCAGGTGCTGGGCGTCGAGCAGCTGCTCGATGCGCAGGTAGCTGCCGTAGGTCAGGAGCGCTCCCTGCTCACCGAAACGGACATCGTCGCTCGAGCCGGACTCCTCATTCATGCTGCCCAAACTAGTGGGCATGATGTCTGCCATGAGACTCCACCATGAACTCGCCTACGACGCCCCGCCGGCCGACGTCCTCGCGATGCTGGCCGACCCGCTGTTCTGGGACCGGGTCGCCGAGGCCACCGGTGCGCTGTCGAGCACCGCGACGGTCGGCCTCGAGGGAACTGCTACCCGGATCGTGGTCGACCAGCAGCAGGTGGTCGCCGGCGTGCCGTCGTTCGCGAAGAAGTTCGTCGGCGACTCGACCCGGGCGATCACCACGCAGGTCTGGCAGGGCAACGCGGCCAGCGTGCAGGTGGACACGCCGGGCAAGCCGACCAGCATGAGCGGGACCGCGACGCTGGCCGAGAACGGCACCGGCAGCACGCTGACCTACGACCTCGAGGTCAAGGCGAGCGTCCCGCTGATCGGCGGCAAGCTGGAGAAGCTGGTCGTCGAGCTCACCACCGACGGCTACGACAAGGAGCAGGCGGTCGGTGCGGCCTGGCTGGCGGGTGACCGGGCATGAAGCGGGTGCAGGAGGAGCTCCGGTACGACGGCGCGACGGTCGACCAGGTCTACGCGATGCTCGGCACCCAGGAGTTCCGCGAGGCGGTCTCCGACTACCAGCGGGTCCTGCGGCGCACCGTGACGGTCGACCGCGTGGGACAGACCATGTCGATCACCATCGACCAGGGCCACGGCACCGACCGGCTGCCCGGCTTCGCCAAGAAGATCGTCGGCGAGCACATCAACATCGTCCAGTCGGAGGTGTGGACCGGGGGCTCCCACGGCAACATCACGGTGACCGTCCCCGGCAAGCCGGGCGAGATGACCGGCACCGCCACCCTCGTCGCCCAGGACGGCGGCGTGACCGAGCAGGTCGACATGAGCGTGAAGGTGAGCATCCCGCTGATCGGCGGCAAGGTCGAGGGCCTCATCGCCGACATGCTGCGCAAGGCGCTGCGCGCGGAGCACCACGTCGGCCGCGAGTGGCTCGCCGAGAGGGCCTGAGAGCTCAGCGGTCGTCGTGCCCGATGCGCCGTCGCGCGATCCAGATCGTCACGCCGAGCAGCAGCACGGGCCCGAAGGCGAGCCCGATCACCAGCGCGTGCTCGTAGCCGTGCAGCTTCCCGAGGTGCTCGAGGACCACCTCAGTCCAGACCCATGTGCGGGTAGCGGTGGTCCTTCGGAGGCACGAACGTCTCCTTGATCGACCGTGGCGAGGTCCAGCGCATCAGGTTCGCCGCCGCGCCGGCCTTGTCGTTGGTGCCGGACGCACGCGCACCGCCGAAGGGCTGCTGGCCGACGACCGCGCCGGTCGGCTTGTCGTTGACGTAGAAGTTGCCGGCCGCGAACCGCAGCCGCTCCGACGCCCAGTCGATGGCGCGGCGGTCCTGGGCGATGACCGCGCCCGTCAGCGCGTACGGCGCGAAGGACTCCA
The DNA here is from genome assembly GCF_054059435.1 of Marmoricola sp. URHA0025 HA25. Lineage (NCBI taxonomy): Bacteria > Bacillati > Actinomycetota > Actinomycetes > Propionibacteriales > Nocardioidaceae > Marmoricola > Marmoricola sp. URHA0025 HA25. The sequence goes on along the minus strand of NZ_JBSSCD010000001.1, from coordinate 1,246,636 downwards.
TCTGGTCGACCACCCTCTCGTACCGGTCGTCGTCGTACACGTGGACCGCGAGGATCGGCCCGAAGTACTCGTCGGAGAACATCGCGTCCGTGGGATCGGTCGACTGCACGATCGTCGGCCGGACGAACCAGCCGACCGAGTCGTCGACCTGGCCGCCCGCGACGATGCTGAGCCTGGGCGAGCGCTTCGCGCGCGCGATCGCCGCCTTGTGCTTGGCGAACGCACGGTCGTCGATCACGGCCCCCATGAAGTTCGACAGGTCGGTGACGTTGCCCATCGAGAGTCCCTCGGTGTCGGCGACCAGCCGGTCGCGCAGCTTGGCCCAGAGCGACTTCGGCACGTAGGCACGCGAGGCGGCCGAGCACTTCTGTCCCTGGTACTCGAAGGCGCCGCGGATCATCGCCACCCGCAGCACGTCCACGTCGGCCGACGGGTGCGCCACGATGAAGTCCTTGCCGCCGGTCTCCCCCACGATGCGCGGGTAGGACCGGTACGACGTGAGGTTGGCGCCGACCTCACGCCACAGGTGCTGGAAGGTCGGGGTCGAGCCGGTGAAGTGGATCCCGGCGAGGTCCGGGTGGTTGAGCAGCACCTTCGACACCTCGATGCCGTCGCCGGGCAGCATGTTGATCACGCCCGGCGGCATCCCGGCCTCCTCGAGCAGCTGCATCGTGAGGTGCGCGGCGAACTGCTGGGTCGGCGACGGCTTCCAGATGACCGTGTTGCCCATGAGCGCCGGGGCGGTCGGCAGGTTGCCCGCGATCGCGGTGAAGTTGAAGGGCGTGATCGCGTAGACGAAGCCCTCGAGCGGTCGGTGGTCGGTGCGGTTCCACACGCCGGGGCTGTTCGCGATCGGCTGCTCGGCGAGGAGCTGTCGCGCGTAGTGCACGTTGAACCGCCAGAAGTCGATCAGCTCGCAGGCGGCGTCGATCTCGGCCTGCCAGACGGTCTTGGACTGGCCGAGCATGGTCGCGGCGCAGAGCCGCGCACGCCACGGACCCGCGAGCAGGTCGGCCGCCTTGAGCAGGATCGCCGCCCGCTCGTCGAAGGGCAGCGCGCGCCACCCGGGCGCCGCCTTCGCGGCGGCCCGCACCGCCGCCTCGGCGTCCGCGGCGGTCGCGTGCCGGGCGACGCCGAGCACGGATGCGTGGTCGTGCGGCTGCACGACCTGGAACTCCGCACCGCCGCCCATGCGTCGGCGCCCGCCGATCGTGGCGGTCAGGTTGACGGTGCGGGTCTGCAGTCGCTTGAGCTCAGCCTCCACGGCATCCCGTTCGGGGCTGCCGGGCGCGTAGTTCAGGTTCGGCTCGTTCGTGGGAGCCGGGGGCTGGGTGATCGCGTCCATGCCTGCGATGTTGTCACCCGGCTTCCCGTGCGACCAAGTTCAGGGGTGCGCGAACCTCGCGGCAAGCCGGGCACACTCAGGCGAGCAGGTCGCCGATCTCCTGGACGGCGTACCAGCCGAGGTCGGGGAGGTCCGCGCCGACGGGATCGACGTCCGCCGTGTCGGCGTGGACCGCGGCCACCAGGGCCATCGGGAAGCCGGCGTCCGCATCCGGGACGTCGGCGACGAGCACCACCCGGCGACCGGGTCCGTCGAGCAGCTCGGCGGCGGCGTCCGCGGCCTCGGCCAGGGCGTCGTACTCGGCCTCCTCGCTCTCTTCGGCCGCGAGGTACCGGTCGCCGCCGGCCGGCACCTGACCGCTCGCCACGAACGCGGCCAGGCCCGGCAGCGTCGTGGGCAGGTAGATCCTCACTTCTTGCGACCCCGCGGCGCGCGCGGCCGGCTGTCGCTGGCGCTGTCGACGAGCTCGTCGAGCGCATCGCGCACGCACTGGCCGAAGACGTCGATGTCGGGCAGCGCGTCCCGGTCGGCGGTGATGCCGTAGTACACCCCGCCGTCGTACGACGTGACGCCGATCGCTGCGCCGAAGCCCGGCTGGAGCGGCGGGATCGGGTAGGTCTCGACCATCTCGGCCCCGGCGAGGAACATCGGGAACTGCGGACCCGGGACGTTCGTGATCACCAGGTTGACGCCCTGCGACTCCAGCGCCGCGACGCGGGAGCCGAGCGCGTGGAAGGTCGTGGGAGCGAAGCCGGCCACGCCGGCGATCCGGTTCGCCGCCACCGCGCGACCGGTCTCGCTGTGCGCCTTGAGCGCGTAGGACACCTGGTGGAGCCGCACGACCGGCGACGACTCCCCCACCGGCAGGCTCAGCCGGTGGCCGACGACCTGCGACCCCAGCGAGGTCGGCTCGAGCTCCTCGTCCATGACGCTCATCGGCACCAGCGCCTTGATCTTGCGGCCGGTGCCGACCGGTTCGCCACGGGTCATCAGCCAGGCCCGGATCGCACCGGTCAGCGTGGTGAGGATGACGTCGTTGACGGTGCCGCCGTGGACGCGGCGCACGCGTCGGTAGTCCTTGAGCGCCGTGCGCACGAGCACGACGCGGCGCTGCTCGGTGGGCTCGACGTTGAACGGGCTGTCCGGGGCCGCCCGGCGGTTCGACAGGGCTCCCGCGAAGGTCCCGACCCGGCCGGTGAGGCCGCCGACGGCGCGCAGCGCCGCTTCCGCGGTGCCCACACCGGTGCTCAGGAGCGTCCGCGGGCTGCGGGCACCCTCGACGAGCGCCTCGACCACGAGCGCGGTCGGCGACGGCTCGACGGCCGGGCGCCAGTCGTCGGGGACCACCTGGCGCGGGCCGGGGTCGACGTCGAGCAGCACCTGGCCCAGATCGACGGTGGAGATCCCGTCGACGAGCACCTGGTGCGACTTGGCCAGCAGCGCGAACCGGCCGCCCTCCACGCCCTCGACGAAGTACACCTCCCACAGCGGCCGCTCCGGGTCGAGCGGCCGCGACATGATCCTGGCGGCCAGCTCGCGAAGCTGGTCGGGACTGCCCGGACGCGGCAGGGCGGAGCGGCGTACGTGGTAGCTGAGGTCGAAGCTCGTGTCGTCGACCCACACCGGGTTGCCGAGCCGGCCGGGGACGCTGCGCAGGTGCTGGCGGTAGCGCGGAACGAACGCGATCCGGTCCTCGATGTGGGCGATCAGGGCGTCGTAGTCGAAGCCCGAGTCGCCCGGGTCGAAGATCTCCAGGGTCGCGTTGTGCTTGGGGGTGCGGGAGGTCTCCTGGGCGAGGAGGGCCAGGTCGCTGGGCCGCAACCGCTCAGTCATCGTCCCGGACCTCTCGTGCTCGCAGTTCGTCTCGCCGACCCTACGGGGCCCGGCTGCGGGGCGCCTCGTCCCGCATGGGATTGTGGCAGAGCACCCGCGGCGACGGCCGCACGTCTTGAGCGCTGGAGGATGCATGAGTTCCCGACCCCGTCGACTGCTGCTCGTCGCGGGCGCCCTCGTGCTCACGCTCACCGGCTGTGGCGGCGGCTCCGGGGACTCGCCGGCCAAGGGCGCCGACGTCGAGCTGACCGCGACGCCGACGGCCCAGGTCACCGGCACACCGCCGTCCGGCGCCAAGGTCATCAAGGTGACCGTGGGCAAGGACAGTGTCTCGCCCTCCGGCGCCCAGGTCTCGGTGAAGCGCAACCAGCCGATCGTCTTCGAGATCGACGCCACAGAGCCCGGCGAGCTGCACGTGCACAGCTCTCCGGCCAAGGCGATCGACTTCCCCGCCGGCCAGTCCCAGGTGCAGATCAGCATCGACAAGCCCGGACTGATCGAGGCGGAGATCGAGAACCTGGGCAAGCTGGTCGTGCAGCTCGAGGTCAAGTAGGTGCGGCCCGGGCTGTTCATCGGCCCGCTCGCGCCGCTGCACGGGCTCGGCGGCGCGAAGGACCTGCCCGTCCCTGCTCCGCTCGCGATCGCGGGCGGCACCGCCGCACTGATCGTCTCGTTCTGCGTGCTCGTCCTCGCCTGGCGCAGTCCCCGGTTCAGCCGCGCCGAGCACACCGGCCGCCCGCTCCCGGCGGGTCTGGCCCGGGTCGTCGACAGCGAGGGCTGGGCGTGGGTGCTGCGACTGCTCGGCCTGGTCCTGGCCGGGTGGTTCGTGTGGGCGCTCGTCGCCGGCCCCGACCGGGTCACCAACCCCGTGTTCGGCAGCTTCTACGTGCTGCTCTGGGTCGGGATCGTGCCGGCCTCCCTGCTCTTCGGCCGGATCTTCCGGGCGATGAGCCCGATCCGGACGGTCAACGCCCTCTTCGCGCGGGCCACCGGTGGGCAGCCGTCGAGCGGGCTCGCGGAGTACCCCGAGTGGCTGGGTTGCTGGCCGGCGGCCGCCGGGCTGTTCGCCTTCGTCTGGCTCGAGCTGGTCAACCCGCACTCGGCGTACATCGGGCCGGTGCGGTTGTGGCTCGCGGCGTACGTCGCGGTCATGCTGATCGGCTCGGCCGTGTTCGGCGACACGTGGCTGTCCCGTGCCGATCCCTTCGAGGCCTACTCCGACCTGCTCGCGAAGCTGTCGCCCTGGGCCCGGCGGGACGACGGCGCGCTGGTGTGGCGCAGCCCGCTGGCCAACCTCGCTACGACCCCCGTGCGCCCCGGCCTGGTCGCCATGGTGGCGGTGCTGTTCGGCTCGACCGCGTTCGACTCCTACAAGGACACCCCGCGGTGGGTGAACTTCGTGACCGACCTCGGCCCGGACGTCGAGCTGCTGAACACGCTCGCGCTGCTCGCATTCTGCCTCGTCGTCGGACTCTCGTTCACGATCGCGACCAGGACCACGACCGTCGACCCCGAGACCGGTCCCGAGCACCGGGCACTCCCGAACCTGCTGGCCCACTCGGTGGTGCCGATCATCGTCGGCTACATGACCGCGCACTACCTGAGCTTCTTCGTCGAGCAGGGACAGACCACGCTCATCCAGCTCAGCGACCCCCTGGTCAAGGGGCAGAACCTCCTGGGGACCGCCGACTGGACCGTGAACTACTGGCTCTCGTACCACCCGACGTTCCTGGCCTCGGTCAAGGTGCTCGCCGTCGTGGCCGGCCACATCGTCGGCGTGGTCGCGGCGCACGACCGCGCCCTCGAGGTGCTCCCGAAGCGACACCAGGTCGTCGGCCAGCTCGGCCTGCTGGTCGTGATGGTCTTCTTCACGGCGTCCGGGCTCTACCTCCTCTTCGGCGCCTAGAGCCGGCCCTGACGTGCGCGTGCGCTGTCGCAGCTGATCCGCCCAGCGCCGCGACGACCTCCGACAACGCCGTCCGCAACCGGGACTCCCCGACCTCGCCCAGGGCACGGCCGGCAACCAGCGCCCGGTCGGCGGTGACCCGGTCCTCGGGGAGGAAGTGCATGCCGACGGGCCGCACGTAGCCCTCGACCATCCCGACGATGTCCCGCTCGCTCCAGCCGAGCGTCGGGCGCATCCGGTTCACCACCACCCGGACCGGTGTGCCGCCCGCGACGTCGCGCAGCTCCACGAGTCCGCGGGCGAGCCGCGCCAGTCCACTCGGCTCTGCCGACCCGACGACGACGACCTCGTCCGCCGTCTCGAGCACCTCGATCGTCATCCGGTCGCGGCTGAGCGGCACCTCGGCGTCCTCGAGGCAGAAGCCGCAGTCGACCACCACGTCGCCGAGACCGGCGGCGACGTCGAGCACCGTGCCGAGCACCCCGGGGCGGACCTCGACCCGGCGGTCGGCGCGCGGCAGCCCGGTCAGGACGTCGAGGCGCGCGCCCACGCCGCGACAGCACCGGACCAGCGCGGCGCGGTCGAGCGTGCCGAGGTTCGCCATCCGGGCGACCGCGAGCAGGCCGGACATCTCGTCGAGCACCCCCAGGTGCTGGGCGACCGTGCCGCCGTAGGGGTCGGCGTCGACGAGGACGATCCGGTGACCCGCGGACGCGAGACCGTCGGCGAGACCGACCGCGACGGTGGTGCGGCCGGGCGCTCCGGCCGGACCCCAGACCGCGAGCACCCGACCCCGCCCGGCCGCCGTCTCGCCGGACGGCGCGAGCTCGGCGGTCTCGGGATCCGCGACGACCTCCCGCACGGACACCCGCCGGACAGCCTCGACGACCTGCGGTGCATCCGGCCGGCACGTCTCGACGACGCCGAGGCGGGCCAGGCGGCCGGCCAGCGCCGGTTCGGTGGTCACCCCGAGCGTGCGTACGTCGTACCGGAGGAGGTGCATGACCGCCTCGGCGTCGAGCTGGGGCACCTCTGCCGCCACGACGGCGACGGCAGCTCCGCCGGACGAGGCCGCGACCATCAGGTCCGGCACGTCCACGCACCGCTTGGTCACGACGATGCCGGCCTCGCCGAGTGCCTGCAGCACCCCGGCCTCCCAGCCGGCGCCGCCGGCCAGGAGCAGCGCGCAGACCCGCTGCTCGCTCACGACCCGGCCTGGCGGGTGAGCACGACGCGACCGTCTGCCAGCTCCCCGAGGGCGTCGGCGAGGTCGGCGGCGGTCGCTCGGTCTGCGCCGACGATCACCTGCTGGGTGGTGCGGGGCGCGAGCGAGTCGCGTGCAGCGGGCACCGCCACCACGACCACGTCGTCGAGGGCCAGCCTTGCGCGCACGCGGTCGGCGCCGGGGTCGGCCACCTTGGGCGTGACCCAGACGTCGACGAGCGCACCTTCCCGCACGCTCGCCGGGAGGTCGTCGGGCGCGACGCTGAGCGGCACCTCGACCAGGTCCGCGCGGTCGTCGCTGCTGACCGCGGAGCGAGCCAGCAGCTCACCCGCGGCGAGGTCGTGGGTCGCCGTGCCGAGTGCTCCCTGCGCCGTGGATGCGAGGAGGTACTGCTCTGCACCACCGCCCGAGAAGTGCACGCGCGTGACGGCCAGGTCACCACGGTCGACGGTCGAGCCGGCGGGCACGTCGTGGCGCAGGCTCCAGACCGCGATCGTGTCGTCGGCGCTCGCCAGGACCCGCGCGCCGAGCAGCACGCAGGCCGCCACGATGACCACACCGGCGACCAGCCGCGGATCGCGCCATCCGGGCGGCTGGACACGACGTGCCGGCGGAGCGTGGGGACCCGTCGCCGGCACGATGGGGCCGGGCGGAGTTCGGAGAGTGGTCATGGGCGCGCGCCTTCCCGAGACGATGCAGCACGAGCGATGGTGCCGATGGTGCGATCCACAGGCCACCGGAGTCAACCGTTCGCATCCTCCCTGTGCGGCTGGCAGAGTGTGGGCCATGGCGACCCCGCGGTTCCTGACGCTCGCCGACGTGGCGGAGATCCTCAGCACCACCAGCGCCCAGGTGTACGCGCTGGTGCGCCGGGGCGACCTCCCCGCGATCAAGATCGGCGGCCGCGGCCAGTGGCGGATCGAGACCAGCGAGCTCGAGGCCTACATCGCCCGCGCGTACGACGACACCAGGGCGTTCGTGAAGGACCACCCGTTCGTCGAGGGCTGAGGTCAGGGCCGGCCTGAGCAGCGCACGACCGCGACCGCGCTGAGCGGCACCACCACCGCCTCCGGGGCGTCGTCCGCACGCAGCTCGACGAAGTCGGCCCCGACCCGCTGGAGCGCGCCGTGCACGGCCCTGCCGCCGCGCAGCTGCACGGCGCACGCCTGTCGCTCCTCGGCCAGCCGGCGCAGGACCGAGCGCAGGGACAGTCGCGCCGAGAGCGGTCTCGCCGACTCGGGTACCGAGCGCGGGTCGAGGCCGGTGAGGACGACCACCGCCGACAGGTGGACGAACCACGCGGTGCGCGCCTGCTCGACCAGGAACCAGTCCGAGCCGACGCGCGCCAGCCGACCGCGCACCTCCCGGTCATCGGCGAGACGTGCGTGGATCTCGAGACCGGTCGACGCGTGCAGGCGCGCCGCAAGTGGGACCTCGGCGTACTCGGCGACGCTCAGCGCGTCGACCTCGGCAGCGCGCTCGGCGAGGTGCAGCCCCTCGGCCTGCAGCTCGAGGTCGTCGAGCAGGTCGAGCACGGCGTCCCAGTCCGACGGCATGGGGATCGATGCCCGCTGCCGGCCGCGGCCAAACCTGTGCGCAACCAGTTGACGTCGGCCTTCTCCTGGGTCTAGAACAAGCAAACACAAGCAAACGCAAAGGTTGTTCGCCGTGGACTCTCTCGGGACCGGCTTCGACGCGCTGCTCACCCGCGGTGCCGTCGGCGCCCTCGTGCTCGCCGCCTGCTGGGCGCTGGTCGTCGTCGCAGCGGTCGCCCTCGAGGCGCGCACCGAGGGCCGCCTCCGGCTCGCCGAGCGCACGGGCTGCCCACCGCGACTCCGGCTGTGGCTCCTCGGCGCCTTCGTCGCCCTGTCCGCCGGCGTCGCACCGGCGGAGGCCAGCGACGCCGGGTCGGGTCCGGCCCGCAGCGCAGGCCTCGCCGCGGCGCTCGACGGACTGCCACTCCCCGACCGCACCGCAGGCACACCCGGTCGCGCGGCCGTCCTGGTCGTGCAGGTCGAGCCCGGCGACTCACTCTGGCGGATCGCCCGGGCCCTCCTCCCGGCCGGGGCGTCCGACCCGGCCGTGACCGCCGAGGTCGCCGACCTGTACGCCGACAACCGACCGGCCATCGGCCCCGACCCGGACCTGCTCATGCCCGGCCAGCGCCTGCTGGTCCGGGACCACCACACCACCGAGGAGGCACCATGAACGGCATCACCCGGCTGCACACGATCACCGCGCCGACGGTTCGCGGACCGGCGGTGCCGGTCGCCCAGGCGCAGGGAGCACTCGCGCTCGACCTCGACGACGCGCCGGGCCTACCGGCGCGGCCCACGCTGCGGGTGGTCACCGGCGAGGAGCGCGAGCTCGACGCCTTCTCCGCCCGGTTCGCCCAGGCGGTCGTCGAGGTGATCGGCGGCGACCGCGGCGTCCACCAGCTGATGCGGTGGACGACCGAGCACGTCTACGCCGACCTCATGCACCGCAGCCATGCGCTGCACCGGACGACCCCCGGCGACCAGCGACTGCGCCGAGTCCGGGCCACCGTCCGCAGCGTGCACCTGTTCCGCCCGCACGACGACGTCGCCGAGCTGAGCATCCACGTGCGCCACGGACAGCGCTCGCGCGCCATCGCCGCCCGCATCGAGCGGATCGAGGGCCGCTGGCGCTGCTCGGTGCTCGACTTCGGGTGATCAGCCGCCGGCGCGGGTCGTCTGGCCGGTGGGCCCGCCGGCCCGGCCGTGGCACATCTTGTACTTCTTGCCGGAGCCGCACGGGCACTTCTCGTTGCGCCCGACGGTCGCGTACGGGTCGTCGGCGTTGCTGATGGTCTGACCGCGCATCTCCACCTCGCCCTGCTCGGTCGGACCGGCGTAGGTGAGGTTCTGCGGCGTCCTGGGCGCGTCCAGGCCCTTGGCCCTGATGTGGAAGGCGCGGGCCGCCTCGGCGTCCGCCTCGGCCGCACCGGTGCCGATCGGCCGGAACTTCGGCGGGTGGTCGTGGCCCTCGTGGCCGGGCTCGATCTCCATGCCGGGCGGGACGACGATCTCGCCTGCCTCCTGCTCGTCGTCCTCGAGCTGCACCTCGAGATTGAACAGGAAGCCGACGGTCTCCTCGCGGATCCCTTCCTTCATGGCGTTGAACATGTCGAAGCCCTCGCGCTGGTACTCCACGAGCGGGTCGCGCTGGGAGTAGGCACGCAGGCCGATGCCCTCGCGGAGGTAGTCCATCTCGTAGAGGTGCTCGCGCCACTTGCGGTCGAGCACCGAGAGCATCACGCGACGCTCGAGCTCGCGCATGACCTCGTCGCCCACCTCCGCCTCGCGGGTGTCGTAGGCCTGCTGCGCGTCGGCCTGCAGCACGGTGAGGAGCTCCTCGCGGTCGAGACCGTCGCGGCCGCCGGCCTGCGCCTCGAGGTCCTGGTAGCGCAGGGAGATCGGGTAGAGCGTGCCGAGCGCGGTCCACAGCGCCTCGAGGTCCCACTCCTCGGGGAAGCCCTCGGTCGCCGCGACGACGTACGTCGCGACCGCCTCGTCGATCATCGCGCGGATCTGCTCGTGCAGGTCGGCGCCCTCGAGCACCTCGCGCCGCTCGGCGTAGATGACCTCGCGCTGCCGGCTCATCACGTCGTCGTACTTGAGGACGTTCTTGCGGGACTCGAAGTTCTGGCTCTCGACCTGGGCCTGCGCCGACTGGATCGAGCGGGTCACCGACTTGTTCTCGATCGGTACGTCGTCGGGCACGCGGAGCGCGATCAGCACCCGCTCGACGAACGCGGCGTTGAACAGCCGCAGCAGGTCGTCCTCCAGCGAGAGGTAGAACCGGGACTCGCCCGGGTCACCCTGACGGCCGGAGCGACCACGCAGCTGGTTGTCGATGCGCCGCGACTCGTGCCGCTCGGTGCCGAGGACGTAGAGGCCGCCGAGCGCCTTGACCTCCTCGTGCTCGGCCGCGACCTGGGCGGTGATCTTCTCGACCATCGCGGGCCACGCGGCGTCGTAGTCCTCGGCGTTCTCGACCGGGTCGAGGCCCTGCTTGCGCAGCTCCTGGTCGGCGAGGAACTCCACCGAGCCACCGAGCATGATGTCGGTGCCTCGGCCGGCCATGTTGGTCGCCACCGTGACCTGGCCCTTGTGGCCGGCCAGCGCGACGACCTTCGCCTCCTCGGCGTGCTGCTTGGCGTTCAGCACCGAGTGCGGGACGTTGCGCTTCTTGAGCATCGCGGAGAGCCGCTCGGACTTCTCCACCGACGTGGTGCCCACCAGCACCGGCTGCCCGGCGGCGTGCCGCTCGACGAGGTCCTCGACCACTGCGTTGAACTTGGCCTCCTCGGTCCGGTAGACGAGGTCGGGCTGGTCGGCACGCTGCATCGGCTTGTTCGTCGGGATCGGGACGACGCCGAGCTTGTAGATCTTGTCGAACTCCGAGGCCTCCGTCATCGCCGTGCCGGTCATGCCGGAGAGCTTGGAGTAGAGCCGGAAGTAGTTCTGCAGGGTGATCGTCGCGAGGGTCTGGTACTCCTCGCGGACGGTCACGCCCTCCTTGGCCTCGATCGCCTGGTGCAGGCCGTCGTTGTAGCGACGACCCGACAGGATCCGGCCGGTGTGCTCGTCGACGATGAGCACCTCGCCCTCGAGGACGACGTACTCCTTGTCGTTGTGGAACAGCTCCTTGGCCTTGATCGAGTTGTTCAGGAACGAGATCAGCGGGGTGTTGGCCGACTCGTAGAGGTTCTCGATCCCGAGGTGGTCCTCGACCTTGGTGATCCCGGGCTCGAGGATGGAGATCGTGCGCTTCTTCTCGTCGACCTCGTAGTCGGTGTCGCGCCTCAGCGTCGCGGCCACCTTGGCGAACTCGGCGTACCACTTCACCTCGTCCTGGGTCGGGCCCGAGATGATCAGCGGCGTCCGCGCCTCGTCGATCAGGATCGAGTCGACCTCGTCGACGATCGCGAAGTGGTGGCCACGCTGCACGCACTCCTCGATGGAGTTGGCCATGTTGTCGCGCAGGTAGTCGAAGCCGAGCTCGTTGTTGGTGCCGTAGGTGATGTCGCACGCGTAGGCGACCCGGCGATCGGCCGGCGTCATGTCCGGGAGGATGACCCCCACCGTGAGGCCGAGGAAGTGGTGGACACGACCCATCCACTCCGCGTGGTACTTGGCCAGGTAGTCGTTGACGGTGACGACGTGGACGCCGTGACCCTCGAGCGCGTTCAGGTACGACGGCAGGGTGGAGACCAGCGTCTTGCCCTCACCGGTCTTCATCTCGGCGATGTTGCCGAGGTGGAGCGCCGCGCCACCCATGATCTGCACGTCGAAGTGCCGCTGGCCCAGCACCCGCTTCGCCGCCTCACGGACGGTCGCGAACGCCTCGGGCATGATGTCGTCGAGGGTCTCCCCCTCGGACAGGCGCTTGCGGAACTCGTCGGTCATGCCCTGCAGCTCGGCGTCGCTCATCGCGACGAAGTCGTCCTCGATCGAGTTGACCGCCTTGGCGATGGTGTCCAGCTGGCGGAGGATCTTCCCCTCGCCGATGCGGAGGATCTTGTCAACGATGGCTGGCACGGTGTGGGGCTCCCAAAGAAGAATGGCGACGCGTCGGTGATGCGGCTGCCAACTCTACCCAGCAGCCGCACACGGGCGCGGCCCGTCGGCGGTATTCGCCGAGGCACCCCAGATTTCGTGTCACTGACCATTGACATGAATGGTTATTTCATGTGAACTTCCATTGACATGAAAACGAAGCGCACGTACACCATGACGGCCCGCGCGAAGTCCGCGGAGGAGACCCGCGTGCGGATCATTCGGGCCGCCTTCGAGCTCCAGACCGAACGGCTCACCGCCGAGATCTCGCTGGAGGACATCGCCGCGCGCGCGGGCGTCACAGTCCAGACCGTGCTGCGCCGGTTCGGCAGCAAGGCCGAGCTGTTCCAGGCGAGCCTGGACCTGATCAACTCCGACATCGCCGAGGAGCGCCGCACACCGGCCGGCGACGTGCCGACCGCGATCCGGGTGCTGGTCGACCACTACGAGAAGCACGGCGACTTCGCCCTGCTCATGCTCGCCCAGGAGAACGCCTACGCCCACGTCCGACAGATGAGCGATGCGGGCAAGCAGATGCACCGGAACTGGGTGAGCGAGGTGTTCGGTCCACTCCTCGCGTCCGGCACCACCGACCACGACGAAGCCGTCGACCTGCTGGTCGTCGCGACCGACGTCTACACCTGGAAGCTGATGCGCCGCGACCGCGGCCTGTCGCGCACCCAGACCGAGCAGCGCATCAACACCCTGGTGTCCGCCGTCCTCGCGGCCACCACCTTGTCGAAGGGCCACTGAGATGACCGAGATCCTGATCGCCACCTGGGACGGCGGCGGCAACGTTCCGCCCGCCCTGCTGATCGGCCGCGAGCTCACCGGCCGCGGGCACGGCGTCCGCGTCATCGGGCACGAGACCCAGCGCGCGGAGGTGGCGGCGGCCGGCCTCCCGTTCGCTGTCTACCCCACCGCGGAGCCGTTCGTGGGCGCGGACCACAACACGGCGCCGCGGATGATGGGCCTGTTCTCGGACCTGAAGATCGGCGCCGACGTGGTCGCCGAGGCGGCCCGTCAGCGGACCGACGTCGTGGTGGTCGACTGCATGCTGACCGGCGCCGTGCGGTCCTGTGACGCCGCCGGACTCCCCTACGTCACGGTGGAGCACCTCTACGACGGCTATCTGCGTGGCTCGTGGCTCAAGGGCCCGATGGGCATGGCGTCGCGGATCAAGGGGCGGCGTCCGGTGCGGTCGTGGGGCCGCGCCCGGCGCGCGCTGGTGGTCAGCCTGGCCGATCTCGACCCCGGCGCCGACCGGCGCAAGCAGCCGGACAACCTGATCTGGACGGGCCCGGTGCTCGACCTGCCTGCGCCCCACGACCTGACCGCCCATCCGGCGGCGATGCTGATCAGCCTGAGCACCTTCAACTTCCCGGGCATGGCCGAGGCGATGCAGAACCTGCTGGACGCAACCGCCGATCTGGACGCGCGGGTCATCGTCACCACCGGCCCGGTCGTCGACCCCGGGTCGTTGCGGACCGCCGCCAACCACGAGGTGCACCGCTTCGTCCCGCACGACGAGCTGATGCCACAGGTCTCGCTGGTCGTCGGGCACGGCGGGCACGCCACCACCATGCGGGCGCTCGCCCACGACCTGCCTCTGGTGGTGATGCCGATGCACCCGATGCTGGACCAGCCCCTGGTCGGCAGGACGATCGAGCGAGCGGGTGCGGGCGTCGTCGTGGCCAAGAAGGCGAAGCCAGAGGAGCTCAGGCCCGTGATCACCAGGTTCCTGGCCGACGGTCCGCACCGCGCGGCGGCGGCTCGGCTCGGTGCGGCCATCCGGACCGCGAACGGCACCGTGACCGCGGCGGACCACGTGCTGGCAGCCGTCGGCGCGGGCAACGGGGTGCCGCAGGCCTAGGGAGTGCCGTCCTCCTCGCGCCGCTTCTTCTCCTCGGCGGCCTTGCGGCGCTGCTCCTCGGCGCGCTCGCGGACCCGGCGGAGGAACTCCTCGTCGGACTCAGGGTTGGCCGCTGCCGCCCGACCGGGCCGGTCGTACTCGGGGAACTGCGGCACCGAGCGCTCGTGGGCCGAGGCCGGCCGCGGACCCGACTGCGGGCGCCCGGCCGCGAGCCACGCGATCGAGCCGATCGGCGGGAACAGCAGGATCAGCAGCAGCCAGGCGATCTTGGGCAGGTTGCGGACCTGGTGCTCGGGCGTCTGGATCAGGTCGATCACGCAGAAGACGTCCAGCGCCAGGAGAAGCAGGAAGAACCCGCCTTCGACGCGGATCATGAGGCCCTCCTCGAGTCAGGGTGCACCGGATCCTAGGGCGGAACCCAGCGGGCCGCAGAGATCTCCGCGTTTTGCCACCGCGACCTCCTCGAGGCCGAGCCAGCGGGCCAGCGACCGCAGCTCCGCCGCCAGCTCCTCGGCGGTCTCTGCGGGCGCACCTGGCTCGGCGAACGCAGCATTGACTCGCAGCACGCCGCCGGGCCGGTCGGCCTTCAGGTCCACGCGAGCGACGATGCGGTCGCCGAGCAGGAAGGGCAGCACGTAGTAGCCGTGCACCCGTTTGTGCTCGGGCACGTAGATCTCGATGCGGTAGAAGAAGTCGAAGAGCGACTCGGTGCGGGCGCGCTCCCAGATGAGCGGGTCGAACGGGCTCAGCAGGGCGCGGGCCCCGACCCGCCGGGGGATGCGCGCGTCCCGGTGCAGGAAGTAGCCGGACTGTCCCTCGACACTGACCGGCACGAGCTCGCCGTCCTCCACGAGCGAGGCGATCGCCGGGCGGACGTGCGCGACGGGCATCCGGTAGTAGTCGCGCAGATCCCGCGCGGTCGCCACGCCGTGGGAGATCGCGGCCCGCCGGACCAGCTCGCGGTGGGCGTCCTCGTCGCTCGGCACAGGAAGCGCGAGAACCGCGCGCGGGATGACGCGCTCGGGGAGGTCGTAGACGCGCTCGAACTGCGCGTTGCGCCCGGCCACGGCCACCTCCCCGCCGAGGAAGAGGCACTCCAGCTCCTTCTTGGCCTCCGACCAGTTCCAGCCCCAGTTCTGCTTGGCGCGGGGCAGCCCGTCGTCGAGGTCGCGCGCGGTCCTGCGGCCGCGCTCCCGGAGCTCGGCCAGCAGGGAGTCACCGAGAGCCCGGTTGCGGCCCTCCATCCACGGGTGCCCGTCGTCGCGGTAGTGCCGCATCCGGTGCTGCATGTGCGGCCACAGGTCGACGGGCATGAACGCCGCCACGTGGGCCCAGTACTCCACCAGCCTGCGGGGCGCCCGGCCCGAGGCCCGGTCGAGGAGAGCGGTGTCGTAGGGCCCCATCCGGCTGAACAGCGGCATGTAGTGGGCGCGCTGGAGCACGTTGACCGAGTCGATCTGCAGCACCCCGGTCCGGCGCACGGTGCGGCCGAGCGTGCGCAGGTCGGGGGTCGCGTGCCGCGGGTCGAGGAAGCCCTGCGCGGCGATCGCGATCCGGCGCGCCTGGGGACGGCTCAGCGACTGCATGGGTAGGAGGTTAGTCAGGCGTGCGGACACATTTCCGTGACCGGGTGCGCACTGTGCCCGGTTCGCCGAGCGGCAGAAGCCGCCCTCCCCCGCTTCGCTCCTCCGGTGCGTTTCAGCCCGCTCGGCTCCATCCCCTTCGCTTCGCTCAGGGGATGTCGAGGAGCTTCTCTCGTACGGCGTACATGACCGCCTCCATGCGGGAGTGCAGCTGCAGCTTGTCGAGGATGTTGCGCACGTGGTTCTTCACGGTGTTCTCGCTGATGAACAGCTGCTTGGCGACCTCGCGGTTGTTCAGGCCCTTGGCCACGAGCCGGAGGACCTCGAGCTCGCGGTCGGTGAGCCGCGGGGCGCCGGTCTCGCGGTCGGACCGCGAGATCTGCTTGAACTCGTCGATCAGCTTGGCCGCCATCGACGGGCTGATCAGCGACTGCCCCTCGGCGACGACCCGGACCGCCTGGGCGACCTCGTCGATCGAGGAGTCCTTGAGCAGGTAGCCCGAGGCGCCGTTCTTGACCGCTTCGTAGAGGTCGCCCTCCTCGTCGCTGACCGTGAGCATGATGATCCGGGCCGACGGGACCTGCTCCTTGATCCGCATGCAGGCCTCGAGGCCGCTGCGCTTGGGCATCCGCACGTCGAGCAGCACCACGTCGGGAACGGTCTCCAGGACCAGCTCGATCGCGCTGTTGCCGTCGCCCGCCTCGCCGACGACCTCGATGTCGGGCTCGACCCCCAGGAGCATGGTGAGGCCCCGCCGGAAGAGCTCCTGGTCGTCCACCACGACGACCCGGACGGCTTCCGCGGCAGCGGGCTTCATCTCTGGCACCCGTGAATCATGACAGAAACGTCGTTCTCGTAATGCGCTTCGCCAAGGCTGGCCACGGAGTGGCCCGCTCAGTCGGTCCGCAGGCGGGCGTAGAGGTGCTGGAGCGCGTCGGATCCGCCGACCACGGCGAAGACCGCCGCCCAGGCGCGGGCCGCGCGGGGTGCCAGGGAGAGCCCGGCGACGTACGCGGTCGCGGTCCAGGGAGCCAGGCAGAAGGGACAGGTGAGCAGCTCCCCGACCGAGTGCAGCGGGTGGTCGGACCGGACACGGTCCTGGACCTCCCCCGAGCCGAGCGGCTTCTCGAACTCGGTGAACGGCGCCCGGATGGGCGTGGTGATGGCGTCCTTCGCCAGGATCCGGGTGAACTTGTGGGTCGCGACCGCGCCGATCACCAGGTCACGGGTGGTGAACCGCTCGGGCAGCTCCTTGTCGGCGGCCCGACCGGCGAGCACGGCCGCCAGGACGCTGGTGCCGAAGACGGTCAGCGCACCGAGGTACCCGGGAATCCGGTCATGGGTGCCCTCGGCCATGCCCGTCGTTACCCGCGACGGCGGGCCGCCATGTCAGGAGCCGTCGAGGTCGAGCGAGATCACGCCGTAGTCGTAGCCCCGGCGCCGGTAGACCACCGAAGGCCGCTCGGACTCCTTGTCGAGGAAGAGGTAGAAGTCGTGACCCACGAGCTCCATCTCGTAGAGCGCCTGCTCGAGGGTGATCGGGGAGGCAGGGTGGGTCTTCTCGCGTACGACGAGAGGCCCCTCGCCGTCGATGGCGACCGGACCGACCTGGTGCTCGGCGATCTCGCCGTCGTCGGCCGCCTGGGTGCCGCTGGAGCCGTTCCCGTTGGTCCGGGCCATCGCCTTCGCGACCGACTCGGGAGCGTGCTGGCCGCGATGGACCTTGCGGCGGTCGGCGGCGCGGCGCATCTGCGCGGACATCTTGTCCAGCGCGAGGTCGAGGGCCGCCATCTTGTCCTCGGCAGCAGCCTCGGCGCGCAGGACCGGTCCCTTCGACTTCGCGGTGAGCTCGACGCGCACCTGGCGGTCGGGTTGGCGGGCGTTGCGTTCGCGCTCGAGCAGGACCTCCACGCGGATGATCCGGTGATCGTGCTTCTCGAGGCGGGAGAGCTTGTCCTCCACGTGCTCACGGAACCGTTCCGAGACCTCGCACTGCCGACTGCTGACCACAACGTCCATGCAGACCTCCCACTGTCCGGGCGGCGACCGCCCTAGGGTTGAACCGGGATGAAGGATGGAGTCCGCCCGGCCGACCTGGTCTTCGACCCCACACCCGCCTGCTGAGACGTTCGCAGCTTGTCTGCCACTACTGGCCTTCTCCGTCGGGACCCCGCATCTGGCAGGGAGCGACGGGCAGGACTTACGACTAAGCCGCACCGTGATCGGCGCTGCAGGCCGAGGGCCTGCGACGCCTTACGTGGACCGTTTCGCCTGCGACTGGCATCGGCTTGCCGGGCGGTTCCGCGCCGGTGTCCAACACTGGGACATGTCCGGCCCGGGACCTGCTCGACGCAACCACGGACCCAGGCGGACTCCATACACAGACGTTAGCGGCACCCCCCTCATTTCGGTAGGAGATGGCGTCGGCGGGTGGCCGCCACGCAGCAGATCGCGGCGACCGGCAGCCCGATGTCCTCGAGCGCCCGCTGCGCCTCCCGGGCGGTCGAGCCCCTCGTCAGCACGTCGTCGCAGACCACGGTGGTGACGGGAGTGCCCGACCGGGCCAGCGCGCGCACCTGACCGGGCCTGACCGCCATCCGGTCGGCGAGGTTCGCAGCCCTCTCCACGGCCGTCAGGCCGGCCTGGTCGGCCACGACGTCCCGCTGCCGGAGCACGGAGCAGACCACGACGTCGGCGCCGGCGGCGCGCAAGGTCCGTGCGGCCGCCCGGGTGATCCGGAGCATCGGGTCATGCCCCCGGGCGCGTACGACGGCCGGCCGTGACGGGACCGGCACCAGCACCGTGCGCCCGCGGGACGCCATGCCGGCCCGCACCGGAAGGACCAGCGCCTCGCCGAGCGGCCGGGCCAGCGCGAACGCACGGCGCTCCTTGTGCAGCAGGATCATCCGGCGCACCGGATCGGCGTACTCCGCCGCGGCGAAGGCGGGGGCCAGGCCGTCAGGGCACGGATGCGGCCGGACCGGCCGGGCCTGCAGCGGGAGCGCCTCGCGGCACCCCGGGCAGAGCAGGCGGCCGGGAAGGGCACAGCACACGCAGGCGCCGCCGAGGGCCAGGTCGAGCCAGTCGTCGAGCCACACCGGCCCATCGTCGCGCCGGGGAGCGTCGCGCCGCGCGGCAGACCGCGGGCCCTGTGGACACGCACCTACTCCGCGTAGCTCGCCGCCACCACGTTGGTCAGCGGGTCCCGCAGCCACTGGCTGCCCTCGGCGAGCGCGAACACCCGTCGGTCGGCGGTGACCACGCGCAGTGCCAGCGCAGGATCGGGCCGGGCGACGAGCCCGGCGAGCGCACCGGGGACCGCCTTCGGCGGACCGCTGCCGGGCACCCCCTCCGGAGCCGGCGAGCCGTCGAGCTCGACGTACACGACCTGGTCGGCCGCACCCGCCGGCCGGGTGAGCACGGCCACGGTCGTCGCGTCGATCTGGGCCACGTCGCGCGCCGGTCCCAGGTCGGCGCCGCTGACCTGGAGGGTGCGTGCGCCGAGCGCCTCGCGCAGCCTGCCGGAGGCGCCTCGGACCAGGCTGCTCACCTCGACGGTGGGGTTGGCGCCGTTGGCGAGGACGGCGACCAGGGCGCTGCCGTCGCGGGTCACGGTGAACGCGCTGACCGGACGGCCGCTCACACCGCCCACGTGCACGATCCGGTCACGGTTGCGGGCAAACAGGTGCACGACGGCACCCTCGGCGGAGTCGTCGACGAACCAGAGCCCCCCGAACCGGTCGTACGCGGGCCGGAGCACGTCACGACCGCCGTCGAGCACGGCACGCACCCGGGCCGCCGAGTGGCCGCCCTCGTCGGGCGCGACGAACACACGCCGGCCACTGGCACTGACGGCGGCGATGGCGTGCTCCCGGGTGCTCCAGGCCAGCGAGCGCAGCGCGAAGCCCGGCTGGCCGAACGGCCCGGCAACGGGCACGGCTGTCTCCCCGTCGTCCCGGAGGACCCGGCCACCGCTGATCGCGAGCAGCTCCCGTTGCGGAGAGGTGACCGGGTCGTACTCCGGCCCGATGCTGACGCTGACGTCGGTGCGGCCCCCGGACAGCGGCACCGGAGACCCGTCGACGGACAGCCGCAGCCGGGTGATGCCGGGCACCTGGCGCAGCGTCCACGCCAGCTGCACGACCATCCGGTTGAGCTCGGCGGGCGGGAGGGAGAGCACGGCCCGGCCGAGCGGGACGTCCGCGATGCCGACGTCGTTGACGACCACCGCCAGCCCGTCGAGGTCGAGCTTGGGCGGCAGGGCGGAGACCGCGACGTCTCGCTGCGCCCGGGGCGGGCCGGCGAGCAGCCCGCGGACCAGGTTGGTGGCGGTCTGCTCGCCCCTGGGCAGATAGACCCGCGTCGGCACCAGTACGGTCCCGGTCCTGTCGAAGTAGTAGAGGTTGTAGCCGACGAACAGGCTGTCGAAGTAAGACGTCGGCACCGCCAGCGCGTTCGGCGGGTTGTCGATCCGCCACTGACCCCCCTCCTGGACCAGGGTCAGCGGCAGCGTCCTCGTGGTGCCGTCGGTGCCGTCGAGCCACGCACCGGACGGCGAGAGCCGGAAGGCACCGCGCAGCTGCGCGGTCACCACGTCGACCGCGCTCGTCAGCGTCGGCGCGTCGTACACGATCGTGCCCTTGGTGGGGGTCCACGTGTCCTTGGCCCGGCTCGACAGGAAGCTGCGGGCCACCGCAGTGCTCGGCGGGTTGGCCTGCATGGCGAGCAGGAAGCCACGGACGATGCCCGCCGGGCTGTCGTCCTTGGTGGGCCCGGACGGCGTGAAGTAGGGCAGCTGGCTGGTGTCCTTCGCGCGGCGGGTGTGCACGACCCCCGAGTCCGGCAGCGTGGAGCACCCGCAGACCAGGGCGACGAGCAGGCTCGCGCACGCGAGCCGGAGCGGTCGTGGGCTCATCGCGCGCCCTCCATCTGCGGCGCCGCGTCCTCGGGGACCAGCGGCAGCGGGCTGTGCGCCAAGGGGTCGCCCGCCCGGCGGGGCACCGTGAGGCGGAACTGGGCTCCCGCGTCCGGAGAGCCCCAGACCTGCAGCCAGCCGCCGTGCAGCTGGGCGTCCTCGAGGGCGATCGCCAGGCCGAGGCCGGTGCCGCCGGTCGAACGGGCCCGTGCCGGGTCCGCGCGCCAGAAGCGGTTGAACACCATCGCGGACTGGCCGGGCCGCAGGCCGACGCCGTAGTCGCGAACGGTCACCGCGACCGCGTGCGGGTCGGCACCCACCCGCACCACCACCCGCGAGTCACCGCGGACGTTGGCGTGGTCGATCGCGTTGCTGACCAGGTTGCGCAGCACGCGCTCGATCCGCCGCTCGTCGACCTCGGCCACGCACGGTGTCGGTGCCTCGAGGACGAGGGACACGCCGCGCTGCTGGGCGAGCGCCGCCGACTGGTCCACGACCCGGTGGGCGACGTCGACGAGGTTCACCTCTGCCAGCTCCAGGGACGCGGCGCCTGCATCGAACCTGCTGATCTCGAGCAGGTCTGCCAGGAGGTTCTCGAACCGGTCCAGCTCCTTCTGCAGCAGCTCGGCCGCACGGGCGGCGACCGGGTCGAAGGACTCGCGGGAGTCGTGCAGCACGTCGCCGGCCATCCTGACCGTGGTCAGCGGTGTGCGGAGCTCGTGGGAGACGTCGGAGACGAACTGGCGCTGGACGCGGGAGAGCTCGACCAGCTGACGGATCTGCTGCTGGAGCGCGTCGGTCATCTGGTTGAACGAGGTCGCCAGCCGGGCGACGTCGTCCTCCCCGTGGACGTGCATCCGCTCCTCGAGCCGGCCGGACGCGATCCTCTCCGCGACCCGACGCGCCAGCCGGACCGGGGTGATCACCTGCCGGGTCACCAGGAAGACGATCGCGGCGGTCAGCAGCACCAGGAGCACCCCGGAGGTGACCAGGGAGCGACGGACCAGGTTGATGGTGCGCTGCTCGTCCTCCATCGGGAAGACGTAGTACACGCCGTAGGTGCCCCCGTCGGAGGGCAGCACGACGCGCGACCCGACCACGACGGACGGCGGACCGTCGCCGGAGGAGCGCTGCAGGCGCGTGTAGGTCCACGACGTCCCCGGCGACTTCGCGACCGCCCGCTGGAGCGGGCGCGGGACGGTCGCCGCGGAGATTCCCGGGGTCTTGCGGACGCCGGTCGGCGAGCCGACGCCTCCGTCGGACCCGGTCGGACCGAGCACCACGACGTAGTACCCGCGGAGGTCGCCCCGCGAGACCAGCGTGGCCGCGAGCTGCGTCAGCTGGGTCGCCGGGTCGAAGTCGGAGCTGCCGGCGGACTCGAGGCGCTCGCGTGCCGAGGTGGTCTCGCTCTCGGCCTCGGCGACCGAGGCGACCACGCGCGTGTGCACCAGCCCGTCGGAGATCTGCCGGATCAGCAGCCAGCCGACCGAGCCGGCGACGACGGCTCCGAGCACCACGATGGTGGCCACCACGCGGGTGCGGATGGACCTGCGCCAGAAGGTGAGGCCGCCGGCCAGCGCCCGGGGCACACGCTGCCAGCCTGAGGTCGCGCCGGGCTCCGACGGGCCGGCCGCGGAGGGGTCAGGCCTGGGCGGGCTCGCCACCGGGGCCGCCGTCCGCCGGCTCGGACACGCCGGCCTTGTAGCCCACTCCACGCACGGTCACCACGATCGCCGGGTGCTCGGGATCGTGCTCGACCTTCGCGCGCAGCCGCTGGACGTGCACGTTGACCAGGCGGGTGTCCGCCGCGTGGCGGTAGCCCCAGACCTGTTCGAGCAGCATCTCGCGAGTGAACACCTGCCACGGGCGCCGGGCAAGGCACACCAGCAGGTCGAACTCGAGCGGGGTGAGCTGGATCGGCTTGCCCCCGCGCGTGACGCTGTGGCCCGCGACGTCGATGCGCAGGTCCGCGACGGTGATCATCTCCGGCGTCGGCGGCTCGAAGTGCCGCATCCGCGCGCGGATCCGCGCGACCAGCTCCTTGGGCTTGAACGGCTTGGCGATGTAGTCGTCGGCCCCGGACTCGAGACCGACGACCACGTCGATGGTGTCGCTCTTGGCGGTCAGCATGACGATCGGTACGCCGGACTCGGCGCGGATCTGCCGGCACACCTCGATGCCGTCCGTGCCGGGCAGCATCAGGTCGAGCAGGACCAGGTCGGGCTTGTAGTCGCGGAACGCCGAGAGCGCCTCGTCCCCGCGCGGAACGATGCGGCTCTGGAAGCCCTCGTTCTGCAGGACGAGCGTCAGCATCTCCGCAAGAGCCGCATCGTCGTCGACGACGAGGATGCGCGCCCGCCCGACCTGGTCCGGTTGTGTCAAGAGGTGCTCAGTACCGGTAGTGGTCGGACTTGAACGGGCCCTCGACGGGCACGCCCAGGTAGTCGGCCTGCTCCTGGGTCAGGGTGGTCAGCTCGACGCCGAGGGCGTCCAGGTGCAGCCGGGCGACCTCCTCGTCGAGGTGCTTGGGCAGCACGTAGACGCCGACCGGGTAGTCCTCGACCTTGGTGAAGAGCTCGATCTGCGCCAGCACCTGGTTGGTGAACGAGTTCGACATCACGAACGAGGGGTGCCCGGTCGCGTTGCCGAGGTTCAGCAGCCGGCCCTCGGACAGGACGATGATCAGCTTGCCGTCAGGGAAGATCCACTGGTGGACCTGGGGCTTGATCTCGTCCTTGACGATGCCCGGGATCCTGGCCAGGCCGGCCATGTTGATCTCGTTGTCGAAGTGGCCGATGTTGCCCACGATCGCCTGGTGCTTCATCTTCTCGAAGTGCTCGACCCTGATGATGTCGAAGTTGCCGGTCGTGGTGATGAAGATGTCGGCGTACTCGACGACGCTCTCGAGGCGCTTGACCTCGTAGCCGTCCATCGCGGCCTGCAGCGCGCAGATCGGGTCGATCTCGGTGACGATGACGCGCGCACCCTGGCCGCGCAGCGACTCGGCGGAGCCCTTGCCGACGTCGCCGTAGCCACAGACGACGGCGACCTTGCCGCCGATCATCACGTCGGTGCCGCGGTTGATGCCGTCGATCAGGGAGTGCCGGCAGCCGTACTTGTTGTCGAACTTCGACTTGGTGACCGAGTCGTTGACGTTGATCGCCGGGAAGAGCAGCGAGCCCTCCTTGAAGCGGTCGTAGAGGCGCAGCACGCCGGTGGTGGTCTCCTCCGAGACGCCCTTGATGCCGTTGGCGATGGTGGTCCAGCGCGTCGGGTTGTTCTCCAGCGAACGGGCCAGGACGCGCAGCACCTCCTTGTACTCCTCGTTGTCGGTCGAGTCCTGGCCGGGCACCGCGCCGGCCTTCTCGAACTCGACGCCCTTGTGCACGAGCAGGGTGATGTCGCCGCCGTCGTCGAGCAGCATGTTCGGGCCGATCACGTTGCCGGCCTCGTCGGTGAAGTCGAAGACCTTCTCGGCCTCGTCCCAGTACTCCGCCAGGCTCTCGCCCTTCCACGCGAAGACCGGCGTGCCCTTCGGGTTGTCGACGGTGCCGCCACTGCTGGGCGGCCCGACGACGACCGCAGCCGCCGCGTGGTCCTGGGTGGAGAAGATGTTGCAGGTGGCCCAGCGGACCTCGGCGCCGAGGGCGACGAGGGTCTCGATGAGCACGCCGGTCTGGATGGTCATGTGCAGGGAGCCGGCGATGCGGGCGCCCTTGAGCGGCTGGGCGTCGCCGTACGTCGTGCGCAGCGAGACCAGGCCGGGCATCTCGTGCTCGGCGAGGGTGAGCTCCTTGCGGCCGAAGTCGGCAAGGGTCAGGTCAGCGACCTTGAAGTCCATGATGTTCCTAGCTGGTGTGTCGAGGGATTCGGGCGAGGCTGAAGGCAGGCTCGAGGGCCTGTTCAGGGCGTCTGGCCACGGTCTCGTGCGAAAGGCGCGGAGCCAATACTAACCACGGAAGAGGTCCGGCTCGACGTAGATCGAGGTCGCGACCGGCACGGCCGCGCGCACGGCGACCTCCGCACGGTCGATCGCCGACGCGACGTCGGCGGCGGAATCGGTCGCCTCCACCCCGATCTTCACCGCGACCAGCAGCTCGTCTGGGCCGAGGTGCATGGTCTTGAGGTGGATGACCCGCTCCACGCCCGCGGTCCCGGTGAGCGCCGCGAGGATCGACTGCTGGACGTCCTCGGAGGCGGACTCGCCGAGCAGCAGGCTCTTGGTCTCCACCGCGAGCGCCACCGCGACCAGGACGAGCAGCAACCCGATCAGCGCGGTGCCGCCGGCGTCGAAGTACTGGTTGCCGGTGACCAGCATCAGCGTGACGCCGAGGAAGGCGAGGACGAGCCCGAGCAGCGCCGCGAAGTCCTCCAGCAGGATGACCGGCAGCTCGGGCTCCTTCGCGCGCCGGATGAACTGCGCGTAAGACGCGCTGCCCCGGATCTTGTCGGTCTCGCGGATCGCGGTGCGGAAGGACATCCCCTCCAGCACGATGGCGACGGCGAGCACGACGACCGGCACGAACCGCTTCCAGTCGTCGCCGATGTCGGAGTGACCGGCGTGGACCTCGTGGAACTTGTGGTACGCCTCGTAGAGGGCGAACAACCCGCCCACGCTGAACAGCACGATCGCCACGATGAACGAGTACACGTAGCGCTCGCGTCCGTAGCCGAACGGGTGCTCCTCGGTCGCCTCGCGGCGCGACCGCTTCCCGCCGAGCAGGAGCAGTCCCTGGTTGCCCGAGTCGGCGACGGAGTGGATCGCCTCGGCCAGCATCGAGGAGTAGCCGGTCAGGAAGAACGCCACGAACTTGGTGACCGCGATGCCCAGGTTCGCCAGGAGGGCAGCGACGACCGCCTTGGTGCCACCTTCGGTCGACATCAGTCGGCCTCGAGGAGGCCGACCCGCAGGTAGCGGGCGGCGAAGGTGCCGGTCGCGAGCAGGGCGGCGTACCGGGCGACGTCGCCGTCGGCCTCCGTCGTGACGGTCTCGACGCGGACACCGCGCTCGTCCGCCTGCTGCGAGAGCCGGTGCCGTGCTTCGGCGACGACCGGGTCCGGGGAGCCGTCGTCGAGGATCAGCAGCGACGGACGCAGGTCGGGGACCTCGTCGGCAAACGGATCGGCGAAGACGTCGGACGGAGCGGCGGCGTCGAGCACCGGCAGCAGGTGCTCGGCATCTGCGGCAAGGGCGGCCCGGCCGCTCGCGCGGCGGAGCTGCTCGGCGATGCGTCGCGCGGCCCGCGCGGCGAGCACGGTGCCGCCCCACAGCAGGGGGCTCGTCTCGGCGATGCCACTGGCGAGCAGCTTCGCCGGGTTGACGGCGAGGTCGCGGTAGGGCCCGCAGCTGAGCGCGACGTCGTCGAGCGCCGACGCGACCACCTCGGGGTCGGTGTCGGGCCCGAGGCCGAGCCGGTCGAGGAGGTCGAGCATCACCACGGCGGTGGCGAGCTGGTCGCCGGTCACCGTCGGCAGCAACGTGGAGTAGCGCCCGGGCGTGTGCCGGCCGACGAGGGACTCGTCCGGGGTGGCCACGACCAGCTGGCAGCCGCGGCGTACCGCCTCGGCGACGCCCGCGGCCGTGCCGGGGTCCGAGCCGTCCGGGGCCAGCACGACGACGAGGTCGAGCGTGCCGGCCCATCCCGGCAGCCCGGCTCCGGGCCAGGCGACGAAGGGCACCGGGCAGACCGGCTCGAGGACCGCGCGCAGCAGCCGCGAGTCCGGGCCGGCCGCGACGATCGCACGCGGGGGCGACTCGGCCAGCCGCGACACCGCCGCGGCCACCGCCTCCGCAGCGGTCACCGACTCCAGCCGGACGCGGGCACCTGCCTCGGCGATCCGGCGCAGGTCGGGCTCGGCGCGGCTCAGTGCGGCCCCGTCGTCGAGGAGGCCGTCGTCGAACGCGGGCGACATCACCTCAGGCCGGCCGGCGAGCCTCGTCGACGAGCAGCACGGGGATGTCGTCGCGCACCGGGTAGGCGAGGCCGCAGCCGGTGCAGACGAGCTCCTCGGCCGCTTCGTCCACGGACAGGGACGCGTGGCACGCCGGGCAGACGATCAGGTCGAGAAGTCCCTGGTCGAGGTTCATCGAGTCGCTCCTTCGCCGTCGGACCGGATCATCGCGAGCACCTCGTCGCGGATCTGCTCCATGGTCTCCTCGTCCTTGCCCTCCGCGTTGAGCCGGAGCAGCGG
The DNA here is from genome assembly GCF_054059435.1 of Marmoricola sp. URHA0025 HA25. Taxonomy (NCBI): domain Bacteria; kingdom Bacillati; phylum Actinomycetota; class Actinomycetes; order Propionibacteriales; family Nocardioidaceae; genus Marmoricola; species Marmoricola sp. URHA0025 HA25. The sequence continues at coordinate 1,220,182 of NZ_JBSSCD010000001.1, read as the reverse complement.
CTCGGTGTTGGACGCGCGGACATTGAACCACCAGTCGTCGTGGAGCACGCTGAGCCCGTCGAGGTGGTCGAGCGTCACGCCCGGACGCGAGCCCCACTCCTGCTCGATGCGGGCGAGCATCGCCGCCTGGTCGGCGACCTCGGTGTTGATCTCGCCGCTGGCCACGTGCCTCGAGTACGGCGCAAGCACCTCGGACAGCGGCGCATCCTGCTCGGCGAGCGCCGCGAGCGCGTGCAGCGCGGCGAGCATGCCGGAGTCCGCGCGCCAGAAGTCCCGGAAGTAGAAGTGCCCGGAGTGCTCACCGCCGAAGATCGCGTCGGTCTCGGCCATGGTCGCCTTGATGAACGAGTGCCCGACGCGGGTGCGCACCGGCTTCCCGCCGAGCTCCTCGACGATCTCCGGCACCGCACGCGAGGTGATCAGGTTGTGGATGATCGTGCTGCCCGGCTCCTTGGCCAGCTCGCGCGAGGCGATCAGCGCGGTGAGCACGCTGGGGCTGACCAGCTCGCCGCGCTCGTCGACCAGGAAGCACCGGTCGGCGTCGCCGTCGAACGCGAGCCCGATGTCGGCGCCGACCTCGCGGACCTTCGCCTGCAGGTCGGCGAGGTTGGCCGGGTCGATCGGGTTCGCCTCGTGGTTCGGGAAGGTGCCGTCCAGCTCGAAGTACAGCGGCACGACGTCGACGTCGACCTGGCCGAGGACGGCGGGAGCGGTCAGGCCGGCCATCCCGTTCCCGGCGTCGACGACGACCTCGAGGCGCCGGCCGCGCACGGGCGCGAGCGACAGCAGGTAGGTCGCGTACTCGGCGAGGAGGTCCTGCTCGCCGATCTCGCCGGTGCGCTCCCCCGTCACGGTCTCGCCCGACGCCACCCGATCGCGGATCTCGGCGAGGCCGGTCTCCATACCGACGGGGGTGGCGTGGGACCGGCACAGCTTGATCCCGTTGTACTGCGCGGGGTTGTGGCTGGCGGTGAACATCGCGCCGGGCCGAGCCAGGTGGCCGGAGGCGAAGTAGAGCTCGTCGGTCGACGCCAACCCGATCAGGGTGACGTCGGCCCCGGCTGTGGCAGCGCCGTCGGCGAAGGCCCGCGAGAGCTCCGGCGACGAAGGCCTCATGTCGTGGCCGACCACCACCTGGTCGGCCCCCGTCACCACGACGAACGCATTGCCCACCCGGCGCGCGAGGTCGGCATCGATCTGGTCCGGGACGGTGCCGCGCACGTCGTACGCCTTGAAGATGGCCTGCAGGTCGGGGTGGGTCGCCATGACCCGAACCCTAGTAGTCAGTCGGAGTGCTCCGAGCGCAGCACCCTCAGGTGGCCCTTGCGGCCGACCTCGCGCATCTCGAACGGTGCCCGGTCGTGGCCCGGCTCCTCGACCGCGCGGGGCTGCGCCGCCTCGCGCACGGCATCGGCCAGGGCGAGCAGGTCGTCGGCGGAGTGCGCGTGCGGGTCGTCCTGCACCAGGCGCAGCACGTCCCAGCCCCGCGGAGCGCTGAGCCGGTCGCTGTGCACCTCGCACAGGTCGTAGGCGTGCGGTTCGGCGTACGTCGCCAGCGGACCGAGCACCGCTGTCTGGTCGGCGTAGACGTAGGTGAGCGTGGTCGTGGCGGGGCGGCCGCAGGCAGTGCGCGAACAGCGACGGAGCAGGCTCACGCGCCGAGGGTACCCGTCGGCACGGCCGTGCCCGGCTAGGCTCGCGGCGTGGCTCCTCCCACTCGCGCCCGGGATCGGCACGGCCGCGGCATGCGCGGTCCGGCCTTCGCCGAGAGCCCGCTGGCGCCGGCGGGCGTGCCGGCACGCCGGACCCCCGCGGACCACTTCGACCACGTCGCGCTGCGGATCATGCGCGCGGTCGTCGCTCCGTGGATCGACCGGCTCGGCGACGTCGAGCTCGCCGTCGAGGAGGTGCCGGTCCTGCCTCCGGGCTGGTCGGCCCCGACGGTCCCGCTGGCGTCGTACGTCGAGGCGAGCGGAGCCGCCCGGCCGCGCCTGGTGCTCTTCCGGCGTCCGATCGAGCACCGCACCGAGACCCTCGCCGACCTCGAGACCCTCCTGCTCACGGTGATCGTCGAGCAGCTCTCCGAGGTGCTCGGGATCCCGGTCGAGGAGGTCCTCCCGGGCTACGAGGAAGAGGAGTAGCTCGCCGATCGGTCACCAGGCGGGTCGCACGACGGGCAGCAGCACCGAGCCGATCGCCGGGGTGACGCCGCCGGTGGCGATGCCGGCCGGATCGCTGACCGTGAAGCCGGCGACCGCGTCCAGTCCCTTCGCGACCAGCCGCACGTAGCGGGTGCCCGCGGGCAGCCGGGTCGCGACGCTCGACGCCTTCGGCACCGTGACGGTGGTGTCGGCGAGCTGCTTGCCGGATGCGGCGAAGGCGGTGAGCGCGACCGACGACGCGGGACCGACTGACGAGAGCACCACGTCGCCGGTGCCGCTCGGGACCGCGAACGTGGTGCTGCCGCTGACCGGCCCGACCCCCGTCGCGAACGCGACGTCGCCCCCGGTGACCGTGCGCACCGCGGCAGTGACCGGCTGGTCGGAGCTGACCCGGACGGCGAGCGGGTCACCGTTGAAGGCTCCCGCCAGAGACACCGACGCCACCGAGTCCGGCGGGACCGTCACCGTCGGGTTGTCCTTCGGGGCGAACGTGCCGGATGCGCCGATCAGCTGCACCGAGACCACGGCCTCCAGCTGCCGCGGGTTGGCCACCACCAGGGTCGCCCGGTCGGGCTTGGCGGGCAGGCCGGTCATCGTCACGGTCGTGGCCGGCGCCGACTGGCCGGGCAGCCACTCCTGCACCGGCTTGCCGACCACGCCGGGCGCGAACCGGTCGGCCGCCGAGACCGACACCAGACCTCTCTTCGCCACGATGTTGACGGCGAGGTCGCCGATGGCAGGCGCCGCCTGCGCCAGGTCGATGACCTGGGTGCCCCCGGAGGGGATCGTGATGCCGTGCAGGCCAGGGCCCTGGACCGGGCCCTCGGACCCCAGGACGTCCAGGTCGAGGACGGCCTGCCCGGCCCGGGGGTTGGTGATGGTGAGGACCGTGTCGTGGCTGACCGTCGCCGCGCCGGCGCCGACGAACCACCAGCGCGCCCGGGGCTCCGGGCAGGGCAGCCACGCGAGCCAGTCCTTGGCGCGCGACTCCTGCCCGGCGAACGACCCGAGCGCGACAGACTTGTCGTCGTCGAAGACCTGTGCCGAGTCACCGATGGCAACGGGCGCCGCGAGCGCGTCGTCCACGTGCCCGTGGGTCGCGGTGGCCCCGGGGATCCCACCGCCGCACGCGAACGTGCGCTGGTCCAGCTCGACACGGTCGAAGGTCCGCACCGGAGCGCCGATGCCGCGCGGCGTCGTACCGGCGAGCGTGAGCACGGCGGCCGTGAGCGCCACCACCATCACGCCGAGCACGGCGGTCCTCCCCGACCTCATCGCCGCCGCCGCCGTTCGGGCGCGGCCAGGACGAGGCCGGTCGCCACGGCCAGCAGGTCGGCGAGGACCCAGACCCTCCGGAGCGGGTCACCGTGGCCGTCGAGGGACCGCAGCGTGGTCGGCTCCTGGACCACCCATGCCCGCGACCCGCGGCGAGGGGCGCTCGAGCCGCCGAACCCGTTGGCCGAGTCGAGCCCGCCGCTGACGGTGCCCGCGACCGGCGGCGGTGCGTACACGTACTTCACGCCGTACGACGCGAGCGCAGCCGCATCATCGGTGCGCGCCGACGACAGCAGCCGCGCGACGAGGTCGGCGAACCGCGAGCTCGGCGGGGTCAGTCCGAGCACCGCTTCGTCGCCGAGCCGGTGCACACCCGACCGGAGCACGTCGTACTGGATCCCGCGCCGCAGACCGCCCTGGATCACCAGCACACCGGCAGTGTCCTTGCCCGAGGCGAGCTCCTGCATGTAGGTCGGCACCTCTCGCGGATCGGCGCGCGCGAGCGGACCGTTGTCGCCGTGCGACACCCACCAGACCGTGCCGAGCGCCGGCGCTGCGAGGGCGGCGACGGACGCCACGGCCGCGATCGGCTGCCTCCAGCTGAAGCTGCTCCCGGAGGCGACCTTGATCGCGCCGTCGGCGGCGATCACCGCCGCGAGCACGTAGCCGGCCTGCATCAGCAGCACCAGGAAACCGGGCCACGGCCGGAACTCGACCGGTACGCCGGGCAGCGACACCGGCACCCGCGACTCCGCCGCCAGCACGATCGCGGCAGCCAGGATCACGACCCAGACCTGGAGCACCCGCGCGCGCGTGTCCGGGCGGACGAACGCTGCCAGGCCGGCGAGCGGCAGGCCTGCGGTCAGCCAACCGGGCGCCTCGCCCGGCCCGCCGGCGCGGCCCAGGAGGAGGTCGACCAGGTGGACGTCGATCGGCAGCGCACCGGTCCGGCCCGCCTCGACCAGCCAGGCACCCGGAGTGCCGATCGTCGCGACCGCCCACGGCAGGACGAGGAGCAGCGGCAGCACCAGCACCACCGCGATCTCGCGACCACGCCCCCGCGTCGCGCCCGAGACGCCGGCGAAGAGCACCACCACCACCATCACCAGCCAGGCGGGCGGCACGAAGGACACGAGAAGCCCCGCGAGCAGCGCCGTGCGCCAGGCCGCCCGCCACCGGCGCACCGAGGCGTCCGCACCGACCTTGCCGAGGCCGAGCGCGGCGGTGGCGAGCCACGGGAGGATCACCGCGCCGGCGACGGTGCCGAGCCGCCCCTGCGCGACCGAGCCGGAGACGACTGGCAGCAAGCCGTAGGCCGCGGCGCCCCACAGCGGCGCCCACGGACGCCCGGTGACGCGGCGCAGGAAGCGGAGAGCGCCGACGAAGGCCAGCGGCACGGGGAGCACGAAGAGCAGCACCAGCACGAGTCCGGCATGACCGAGCAGCACGGTCGCGGAGACGGCGAGTGGCAGGAGGTACGCCGGCCCCGGAGCGTCCGTGCCGGTGCCGAGCCGCAGGTTGCTCGATCCCCAGACGTGCCACCAGTGGCCGGCGCTCTCGGGCGCCGGCAGGAGCGCCCCACCCTGCAGCGGACCACCCTGGAGCAGGTCGTGACCGGCCACGAACGCCAGCACGAAGCTGGCCGCGACGGCCCAGAACGTCGTCGACCGGAGCAGCCTCAGGCCGAGACCGAGCTCCGCGCTGCCGGGCGGTCGGCGGCGCTCCGCCTCGTCCCGGATGCTGTCGGCGATCGCGACGCCGACATCGGTCACGTAGTCGAGGCCGTGGCGGTAGGGCAGCCAGAACGGCGCCAGCAGGGGCCTCACCTCGGAGTGCGGGACGACGGCCGCACCGGCGCGGGCCCGGCGTGCCCGGAACGCCCGGAAGGGATGGATGAAGACGCGGAGCAGCGCCACGACCTCGTCCGCAGCCTCGCCCGGTGCCCGCACCAGCAGCAGGCCGATGGCACGCAGCAGGGCGCCGGTCACCATCCGCACCGACCGGAACGGGATCGTCCACGCCGGGCTGTTCACGAGCAGGGTGTACTGGGCGGCCTCGCGGTCCTGGCGCCCCGGATGGTGGACCAGGTCGGAGTCACGGCGGCCACGTCGCGACGCCTCGACGTGGAACACGATCGCGTCCGGCACCACCACTGTGGTGTGCCCGGCACGCGCGACCCGCCACCCGAAGTCCAGGTCGGTGCCCAGGACGGGGAGCAGGTCGTCGAACCCCACGGACTCCAGCACGTCGCGGCGCACCAGCATGCCGGCGGTGTTGACGGCGAGCACCCGGTGGGACTCGTCGTGCTGGCCCTGGTCGTACTCACCACGCTCGAGGCCCGTCTCGCGCCTCCCGGTCCCGGTGAGCGTGACCCCGACCTCGAGCAGGCGCTTCAGCGAGGGCCACTCGCGGATCTTGGGGCCGAGGACGGCGACCTCCGGCGCCGCGTGCTCGGCCACCTCGGCGAGGGCGGCCAGGGCGCCGGGTGCCGGCGCGAGGTCGTCGTGGAGCAGCCAGACCCATTCGTCCGGCTCGGCCGCCGGGGCCCGTTCGAGGCCCGCCCGCACGGCCGCGCCGTACGCCGTCCGCGTGTCCAGGTGCACGACGCCGGCGCCGAACGCGCTCTCCAGCAGGCTCACCGAATCGTCCGTCGAGCCGGTGTCGACGGCGATGATCTCGTCAGGCAGCCGGGCCGAGCCGTCGAGCCCGGCGAGCACCGCGGGGAGCCAGCGGCCGCCGTTGTGGCTGACCAGGAGCGCGGTGACCTTCACGGGGGGCCACCCTAGGCCACCCCTCCCAAGCGCTCCGGGGTCGCTAGACCGCCCGCTTCTTGAGCTTCCGACGCTCCCGCTCGGACAGGCCGCCCCAGATGCCGAAGCGCTCGTCGTTGTGCAGTGCGTACTCCAGGCAGTCGCCGCGGACGTCGCAGGTCAGGCAGACCCGCTTGGCCTCGCGGGTGGAGCCACCCTTTTCCGGGAAGAAGGCCTCCGGGTCGGTCTGGGCGCACAACGCGCGCTCCTGCCAGCCGCTCTCGTCCGTGTCCCCCTCGAGCAGATACAGCTCACGCATGATCTTCCCCTTCGACCCTTGCGACCCTGACGGGCCGCGATTTGTGTGAGCGTGATGTTCGTCACCGGCGGACCGGAGTGAAAACCACACTGTTGTGATTACATGCCTGTCGTACACCGTAAGTCAAGCCCGGATCTGATAGTGGAGAACGGCGAAGTCAGACTGCTCCCATGACGCAACTCCCCCCTGGACTCCCCCCGAAGGTGACCGTGCTGTCCGGCGGCGTCGGCGGCGCCCGCTTCCTGCAGGGCGTGCTGCGGCTGCGCGAGCGGACCGGCGCGAGCACCGAGGTCACCGTGATCGCCAACACCGGCGACGACATCTGGCTGCACGGGCTGAAGGTCTGCCCCGACCTGGACACGGTGATGTACACCCTGGGTGAGGGCATCGACCAGGAGCGCGGGTGGGGCCGCACCGGCGAGACCTGGCACGCCAAGGAGGAGCTCGCGGCGTACGGCGTCGAGCCGACCTGGTTCGGCCTGGGCGACCGTGACCTCGCCACCCACCTCGTCCGCACGCAGATGCTCGACGCCGGCTACCCGCTGTCCGCGGTGACCGAGGCGCTCTGCCGGCGCTGGCTCACGCCGTTGTTCGGGGCCGCGGTCCGACTGCTGCCGATGAGCGACGACCGGGTCGAGACCCACGTGGTGATCGACGACCCCGACAGCGGCGAGCGGCGCGCGGTCCACTTCCAGGAGTACTGGATCCGTCACCAGGCCGCGGTCCCGGCGCACTCCGTGGTGCCGATCGGGGCGGACAAGGCGACCCCGGCGCCCGGCGTCCTCGACGCCATCGGCGAGACCGACCTGGTGCTGCTGCCGCCGTCGAACCCGGTCGTCTCGGTCGGCACGATCCTGGCCGTGCCCGGGGTGCGCGACGCCCTGGTCAAGACCGCGGCGCCGGTTATCGGCGTCTCGGGGATCGTCGGCGACGACCACGTCCGCGGAATGGCGCGGCAGCTGCTCGGCATCATCGGGGTGGAGGTCTCGGCGGCCGGGGTCGCCGAGCACTACGGAGCGCGTGCGACCGGCGGGGTGGTCGACGGCTGGCTGGTCGACACCGTCGACGCGGCGCTCGTCGGGAGGATCGAGGCCGCGGGCATCCGCAGCCGTGCCGTGCCGCTGATGATGACCGACCACGACGCGACCGCTGCGATGGTCGAGGCCGCACTCGAGCTGGCCGGGCTGTAGTGACGCGCGTGCTCGAGATCTCCGCGCCGGAGGGCATCGGCGAGATCACGGCCGGCACCGACCTGGCCGCACTGGCGGCGCCGTTCGTGGCCGACGGGGACGTGCTCGTGGTGACCAGCAAGGTGGTCAGCAAGGCCGAGGGCCGGGTGGTCGCCCGCGACCGCGAGGAGGCGATCCTCGACGAGACCGTGCGCGTGGTCGCCCGTCGTGGGCCGACCAGCATCGTGGAGACGCGACTCGGCGTCGTGATGGCGGCCGCGGGGGTCGACGCCTCCAACGTCGCGCCCGGCTCCGTCGTGCTCCTCCCTCTCGACCCGGACGCCAGCGCGCGCCGGCTGCGCGAGCAGCTCGCATCCACCGGGTCGGTCAACGTGGCGGTCGTGGTCAGCGACACCGCCGGGCGCGCGTGGCGGCACGGCCAGACCGACCTCGCCCTCGGCGTCGCCGGGATCCTGCCGCTGGAGTCGTTCGAGGGCACCGTCGACGGCTACGGCAACGCACTGTCGGTCACCGCGCCCGCCGTGGCCGACGAGATCGCCGGGATCGCCGAGGTGGCCACCGGCAAGCTCGGCGGCCGGCCGTTCACCGTCGTCCGCGGCCTGGCCGACCGGGTCCTGCCGCCCGGCGAGCACGGGCCCGGCGCACGAGCGCTGGTTCGCGAGACGGGCACCGACATGTTCGGGCTGGGCAGCCGGGAGGCGGTGGTCGCCGCGCTCAGCGGTCGCGACCGGCCGGCGTTCGGGGCGGCGTCCTCGACGGCCGACCTGCTCCGCGCCCTCGACGACTGCGGCCTGGACTCGTCGCTCGCCGGGGAGACCGTCCGGGTCGAGAAGGGCCAGGGCGACGTACGGGTGGCCGCGCTGGCGTTCGCCCACGGATGGGACGTCGACGCCGAGCTGTCCTCGGACTCGGCCACCGTTCTTGCCCGGCTTTCGTAGACTGCCCCAGACCCGATCCAGCCCCCGACCCTGACTGAGAGCAGACCGTGGCCAAGAAGAACCCGAAGAACGTCGAACGACGCGCCATGGTCGAGCAGATGCGCAAGGAGCAGGCACGCAAGGAGCGGATGCGCAGCCTCGCGATCCTCGGCGTCTGCATCGCGGTCGTCGTGGCGCTGCTGGGCGTGGCGGTCTGGAAGTACGTCGACTCCTCCAGGGCCGACTCCAAGCTGGCGAACACCGCGGTCTCGAAGATCGGCGTCTCCGAGTCGGCCGCGGCCTGCAACCCGATCGAGACCAAGCCGACGGACAAGAACCAGAACCACATCCCAGAGGGCACCCCGATCACCTACACCGACGCCCCGCCGGCCTTCGGCCCTCACCGTCCGAGCCCTGCGGCGTTCGGGCGGCCGTTCTACACCGCGGACGACCGGCCCGAGGTTGCGCAGCTCGTGCACAACATGGAGCACGGCTACACGATCGCCTGGTACGACGAGACGGCGGCGAAGGACAAGACCGAGATGAAGGACCTGGAGGCGATCGCCAAGAACTACCAGGACGACCAGGTCCCGTTCATCGCCGTGCCGTGGACCACCGACGACGGCAAGGCCTTCCCCGACGGCAAGCACATCGCGCTGACCCGCTGGAGCGCCGACGCGAGCGCACCCTCCGACGAGTCGAAGCAGCGCGGCAACTGGCAGTACTGCGGCTCCACGAGCGGCAAGGTGATCTCCGACTTCGTGAAGAAGTGGCCGCACTCGGAGTCGCCCGAGCCGAACGCCGGGATGTGATCAGGTCAGGTCGGACCGCCCGGAGGCCTTGAGCGCCTCCACGACCGCCTTCACGTCCTGCGCGCGCGCCCGGGTCGTGACCAGGAGCGCGTCGCCGGTGTCGACGACGACCACGTCGTCGAGACCGAGGACGGCGACCTTCCGGCCGCCGTGCGCCACCACGAGGCCGGTGCTGTCCAGGGCCAGCACGTCGCCGGCGTCGCCGAGCACCTTCAGACCTGGTCCGGCCTCCGGCAGCAGGTCGGCCAGGGCCGCGTAGTCGCCGACGTCCTCCCAGCCGAACGAGCCGGGCACGACCGCGACCTTGCCGGCTGCCGCGGCGGGCTCGGCCACGGCGTGGTCGATGGCGATCTTCGTCAGCCCCGGCCACACCTCTGCCAGCCGGCCGGGTTCGGCGGCGATCGCCCGCACGCCTGACGCGAGTTCGGGGTGCTCGGCGGCGAGGAGGTCCAGCAGCACACCCGCGCGGGCGACGAACATCCCCGCGTTCCAGCGGTACTCCCCCGACGCGACGTACGCCGCCGCGCGCACGGCATCGGGCTTCTCGACGAACTCCTCGACCGCACGAGCAGTCGCGAACCCGTCGAGCCGGTCGCCGAGGTGGATGTAGCCGAACCCCGTCGAGGGCCGGTCCGGCGCGATCCCGATCGTCACCAGCAGGCCGGTGCGCGCGACGTCCGCCGCCTCGGTCACGCAGTCCCGGAACGCGTCGGCGTCGGCGATCACGTGGTCTGCTGCGAACGACCCGATCAGTGCATCGGGGTCCTTCTGCTCGACGATCGCCGCGGCCAGGCCGATCGCCGCCATCGAGTCGCGAGGGCTCGGCTCGGCGACCACCTGGCCGGCCGGCACCGCACCGAGCTGGTGGCGCACGGCGTCCTGGTGCGCGACCCCGGTGACCACCAGCACCCGGTCCGCGACCAGCGGTGCGAGCCGGTCGTGAGTGGCCTGCAGGAGCGTGCGGCCGGTGCCGGTGAGGTCGTGCAGGAACTTCGGCGACCCGGCGCGCGACAGCGGCCAGAGCCGGGTCCCCGCACCTCCCGCCGGCACCACGGCCCAGAGGTCCCCAGAGTCCGACGCAGTCATGGGCGGCATCATGGCACCTGTGACCCCGACAACCTTCCCCGACCTGCTCGCCCGGCGACTCACCGCCGATCCGGGGCAACCACTGGTGACCTTCTACGACGACGCGAGCGGCGAGCGCACCGAGCTGTCGGTCAAGACGTTCGCGAACTGGGTGAGCAAGACCGCCAACCTGTACGCCGACGAGCTGATGCTCGACCCGGGCGACGCGATCCGGATCGACCTTCCGGTGCACTGGCTGGGACCGGTCTTCCTGGGCGCCGCGTGGTCGTGCGGACTCGAGCTCGCCGGCGACGCCGAGGTCGCGATCGTCGGTCCCGACGGCGTCGAGAGCGGCGCGCAGACGACGATCGCCTGCTCGCTGACCCCCTTTGCGACGCGCTTCACCGATCCGCTGCCGCCGGGCGTGCTCGACCACGGCGTGCTGTGGCCCGGCCAGAGCGACGTGTTCTCACCGACCGCGCCGACCCGGCTCGACGTACCGGAGCCGGACAACCGGCGGGTCCTCACCGACCTCGACCCCCTCCTGCCCGACGGGCGCGCGCTCTTCCTCGGGCTGTTGGCCGGCACCGGCTCACTGGTGCTCGTCGCGCATCCAGACGTTCGACAGTGGCCCGCTCACTCCCAGAGTGAGCGGGCCACTGGTTCACTGCGGACGGGTCAGCCGACCAGCTGGTAACCGGCGTATCCGCTTGCCACCCACATCCGCGGCGCGAAGCCGCCCGATGTCTTCCCCGGGAGCAACCAGATGGTGCCGGTCCCGCTCTCCCTGGCCAGGAGGTCCGCCACTCCGTCACCGTTGGCGTCACCGACGCCGAGATAGGTGTCGTAGGTCGCGGGGACCGCGCCGTTCGCCATCCGCAGGGCCGTTGCCGGATCCGTGCCGGACAGGGGCACGAAGCCACCGTCCGCCGAAGCGAACACACTCCCACCGGGCGACCACGGGGCCGATCCGATCTGGTTGTAGGTCCGCAGGGATGCCGGCGCGAGGACAGGCGCGCTGAACGCGTTGTTCCCTGCACCTCGGAAGATCGTCATGGGTCCGGACGCGGTCGCGCCCAGAAGGTCGGGGAAGCCGTCGCCGGTCACGTCGCCGACGGCCGCAAGCCGGGTGATCGTCTTCCACCCGGTGCCCAGGGAGTGCGGGCGGCCGAACTTGCCGTTGCCGAGCCCCGGGTAGAGCACCAGCTGGTCCCCACCGGAGGTGCGCACGACGACGTCCGAGGTGCCGTCGCGGTCCCAGTCCCCGACGTCGAGCACCTGGCTGGCACCCGCGACGGTCAGGTTCGTGGGCAGAGGCGCCGACGTGTTGCGAGCGCCGTTGTTGAGCACCACGACCAGGTGGCCGGCTGCGTCGCGGCCGACGGCGTCGGCCTCCTTGCTGCCGCCCATGTTGGTCAGGGTCACCCGGGACAACCCTCCGAGCGAGGAGAAGGGACCGACCGTCTGCCCGAGCGACGCCTGGCCGGTGCCGCTGTAGAGCGTGGTCGTGCTGCCGACCCGGGCCATCACGTCGGTCCGTCCGTCGCCGGTCAGGTCACCCCAGCCGAGCAGCGCGTTCGCGGCCGCGGGCAGGGTGGTCAGTCGCACCGGCTTGCCGAGCTTCGTGCCGCGGGACGCTCCCGGGAACAGCAGCAGCGTGCGTCCGTCCTTGGTGGCGACCAGGTCGGACCAGCGGTCCCCGTTGAAATCTCCGACTCCGACGGTCTCGGCGTAGGGCCACTTCTTGCGCAGCACGGTCGGTGCCTTGAACCGGCCCTTCCCGGTGCCGCGGTAGACCAGGAGCGCACCGGTCTTGCGGTCGCGGCCGACGACGTCGACCAACTTGTCCTGGTCGAGGTCCCGCGCCCCGACGAACATGTTCACCCGCGCGAACGCGTTCGTGGGCCGGATCCCGTGGCCGACGTGACCGCTGCCGTCACCGGGGTAGATCTTGGTGATGCCGGTCCTCCTGCTCTTCGCCAGTACGTCGGCCTTGCCGTCGCCGGTCACGTCGCCGACCGCGGCGATCAGGCTCATCTTGTCCCAGCCCGGGCCGCTGACGACCCGCGTCGTGTAGTCGGTCACGCCCTCGGTGGGCATGACGGCGATCCTGCCGCCTCCGTCCATCGCGAGCAGGTCGGGCCAGCCGCTGCCGGCGACGCTGGAGCGCTGCGGGAAGCCGATCCCCGGCTGTGCAGCGGCCGCCGCAGGTGCCTGGGTCGGCGCCGGCATCCCGGCGGGTGTCGGGACCATCGGCAGCGTCACCGGGTCCACGGGTGTCTGCGCGTTGTTCTCGATCGCCTGCGTGGCAACCCTGATCGCGGGGATCTTCGCGTAGAGGTACTTGCCCGGGCACGCCGTCTGGCCTACGTCGCGGTGGCCGTTGATGGCCTGGAGGTAGCGGTCCTTGACCCACAGGTGGTTCGCGTCCGCGCGGATGTCGCTGAGCGAGAGCTTCCAGGCGAACAGCGAGGCGTAGGCGTCGAGCATCACCTGTGGTGGCTGGACGACGTCGAAGTTGCCGATGGCCGACATCGCGAACGAGTACTCGTTGTAGCCGAGCGTGTGCGCGCCGACGACCGGGCGGTCGACCCCGCCGTACCGGCCCTCCCAGATCCGGCCGAAGCGGTCGACCAGGAAGTTGTACCCGATGTCGCTCCAGCCCCTGGTCTGCGTGTGGTACGCGTAGATGCCCCTCAGCAGTGCCGGGACCTGGTCGGCCGTGTAGTTGTTCGCGTTGACGGTGTGGTGGATGAAGCCCGTCTTGATGGTGCCGTAGCGCAGCGAGCTCTTGTCGCGCATCGCCTCGTTGGCGCCCCACTGCGCCCGCGAGTAGATCACCGGTCGGGGCGTCACCGTCATGGCGCTCAGCGCCGCGGTGTCACCGGACGCCGAGGCGCTCGCGGCTGTCGTGCCGGGGGTCTTCTCCACCGGCGGTGTCCCGGTGGCGGTCTGGTCGCCGGCCGGCAGCTTCGAGGTGTCGATGGCCGGGGCCTGCTTGGCGAGCGTGTCGGCCCCCGGGTCGATCACCGCGAGCTCGAGGCCGGCGGGAGCCTCGCCCGTGATCGTCTCGGCCTTCATCTGCACCTGGTCGACGTCGCCGATGACGAGAGGATCGGTCCCCGGCCGGACGTCGCCGCCCTCGGACCCGTCGTCGGCCGGACCCTCGTCGGCGTCGAACTTCACGTTCGTCCAGTCCGACCAGGCGCCGTCGCGCTCGGTCCGCACCTGGACGCTGATCTGGCCGTCGGTGAGCCGTGCGCCCCGGTCCCAGGTCACGCCGACGGTCGCGTAGCCGTTCACGTGGGTCGGCGGCGAGAGCGCGACGAGCTTGTTCGCGGGCACTGCGGCGCTCCGCCCGAGGCGGGCGAGCTTCTCCGGCTTGGTGACGACGCCGGGAAGGTCGCCGGCCGCCTGCGGGTCGACGCTCTTGACGCTGACCTCGCGGACCTTCGGCTGGACGACCTTGGTCGACACGTAGGCGTCGGAGACCTTGATCGCGGGCGCCATCCCGGTGGCCTGCGGGGCGCGCTCGGGCGCCACGATCTGCAGGGTCATCACGCCCGCGGCCGTCAGCGCGACGACCAGCACCACCGCCGTGACCAGGAATTGCTGGCAGATGGTGACGTAACGAGCTCGGGAAATGCGCATTCTTTGGTCTCCATGTGAGGGGAAGGATTCACACGAGCACCAAGTTTCACACCAGTAACAGGGGGTAGCGCAACCGTTTTGCCCTAATTACAGAACTGTAATTAGGGAATTACATGGATGTAATTCGCGGCATTAGCGGCCGCATTCTCCGGCGATTTCTCGCTCAGATGTCGGCGCCGAGCTCGGCGTCCTCGAGCGCCTCCAGGCTCTCCTCGTCATCGTCGTACTGGAGGTAGTGGATTCCCTCCTCGACGTCGCCGTCGAAGTTCAGGTGGCCGGACTCCAGGACCAGCACCCGGTCGCACATCGACCGCACCGACGCGGTGGCGTGGCTGACGTAGAAGATCGTCGTGCCCTGCCGGCGGACCTCCTGCATCTTGGCCATGCACTTCTTCTTGAACGGCCGGTCGCCCACCGCGAGCACCTCGTCGGCGAGGAAGATGTCGGCGTCGACGTGGATCGCGATCGAGAACCCCAGGCGGGCGTACATGCCCGACGAGTAGTGCGACACCGGGGTGTCGAGGAACTTGCCGATGTCGGCGAAGTCGACGATCTCGTCGAACTTGCGGTTGATCTCCGCCTCGGTCATGCCCAGGATCGCGCCGTTGAGGTAGAGGTTGTCGCGTCCGCTCAGCTGCGGGTGGAAGCCCGCTCCGGTCGCGATCAGGCCGGCGATCCGCCCGCGCGTGCGGATGGTGCCGGCATCGGGTCGCATGACGCCGTTGATCAGCTTGAGCAGGGTGCTCTTGCCACTGCCGTTGAGTCCCATCAGGCCGATCGACTCGCCCTGCTCGACGGTGAACGAGACGTCGTTGACCGCCCGGAAGCTCTCCTTGAGCGGCAGCCGGCGCAGGGTGGCCACGGCCATCTGCTTCAGCGTCCGGTGGTACTGCATGGTGAAGTCCTTGGAGACGTTCTCCACCACGATCGAGTCGCGGCTCATCAGAGCCGCTCCGGGAACTTGCCCTCGAGTCGCGCGAAGAACTTCTGCGCGATCACGAGGAGCACCAGGCACACGGCCAGCATGATGAACCCTCTTTCCCAGAGGTCCGGCGGGAACTCCTTGGCGTACTGCTCGGGCTCGAGCGTCGGGGCCCAGAAGAGGCGCTGGAGGAGCATGACGGCCTCGGCGATGGGGTTGGCGAAGTAGAGCTCGTAGGCCCACTTGTGGTGCTCGCCGAGCTTCGCGAGCATCGAGTAGGCGTACATCATCGGGACCAGGAAGTGCAGGAACTGGGTGAAGGTCTGCACGATGTTCTGGAAGTCCTTGAAGAACACGTTCAGCGCGGAGAAGATCAGCGCCAGCGCCATCGAGAACGACACCAGGATCGCGAGCCCGAGCAGTCCGGCGGCGATGCCGGCCAGCGAGAAGTGCCAGCCGATGACCGCGCACGAGATCGCCAGGATCAGCACCTGCGGACCGGTGTGGTACGCCGCGACCATCATCGAGGTCACCGGGAAGATCTCCCGCGGCACCCGCATCTTGAGCACCAGCGCGCGGTTGGTCCAGATCGACCGCGTGCCGCCGCTCCAGGTCTCGGTGAAGTAGTGCACGAACACCATGCCGGTGAACAGGTGGAGCGCGAAGTTGGGCAGTCCGCCGTGGGCGTTCTTCAGCACCACCCCGAAGACGAAGAAGTACACGGCGAACCGCAGGGCGGGCTGGATGTAGGACCACAGCAGCCCGAGCAGTGACGCGGCGTACATCTGCGCCAGCTGGCGGCTGACGATCAGCCGGAGCAGGTAGCGCTGCCGGAAGACCTCACGGATGCCTCCCGAGGGTGCCGGGTCGACCAGCTCGGCGTCGACCACGCGCTCCATGCGCGGGCCCTCGAGCTCGACGACCGGCATCGAGTCGGCCTTCTTCTCCAGCAGCTTGCGCGCCTTGCGCTTGGAGTTGCGGCGCCGGCCGAACTCGTCGGTCTGGTGACGCTTCGGCTTCTTGGCCTCGGCTGCCTTGTTCGCTGCCCTCATCGGCGGCCCTCCAGCGACGCCGCGAAGGTCGACTCCCAGGTCTCGGGCGCGGTCACCTCGGCGAGCGCCTCGCGGTAGCGCTGCGAGAGCGCCGGCCACTCGCGGTAGAGCCGCTCGTGGAGCTCGACCGTACGACGCAACAGGTCGCGGAACTCGTCGGGATCACGCTGGTAGAAGGCCGCCGCGGTGCCGTCGGGCATGCTCACGATCGCCGAGTCGAGGGTGGCGAGGCGGTACCACCGGGCGTCCATGGTCGGCAGGTTGCTCTCCGGGAACTCCCGCGACAACGAGCGGACGGCACGGAACTGGCGGAGGCCGCCGAGGACCGCCGACACCAGCTGCGAGGGCCGGCTCGGGATCTCCGAGGTGTCGCCCCGGCGAGGCGGCTTGGAGTGCCGCACCGGCGGGAACGCGTCGGGGTCGGCGGACAGCTGGGCGTCGGGGAACTGCTTGCGGAACTCGCGCACCTCACCGAGCTTGGTGCCCAGCTGTGCGTGCAGCCCCTCGGGACCGGCCAGCACGTCGGCGAGGGCGAGGCAGCGCAGCTCGACGACGGAGTACTGCATCGCGAGCAGGTGCTTGATCTGGTGGTTCAGGCTCTCCCAGATCAGTCGCCCTCCGTGCGGGAACGGCGAGTGCAGCAGCGCGGCGACGAACCGGTTGCGGTGGTGGAAGTAGGCCTGCCAGTCCAGCGCGTCGTTCTTGTCGGTCCACGGGATGTGCCAGACCGCAGCGCCCGGGAGCGTGACCGTCGGGAAGCCCGCGGCCTGCGCACGCAGGCCGTACTCCGAGTCGTCCCACTTGATGAAGAGCGGCAGGCTCAGGCCGATCTCGCGGACCACCTCGGTCGGGATCAGGCACATGAACCACGGGTTGAAGTCCACGTCGAGGCGACGGTGCAGCCAGCGCGTGCTGCGCAGGTTGCGCGCACCGAAGTCCCACTGCTCCTCGGCCGACTTCGGCGTCATCCACCAGAAGCGGTTCAGGTTGATGATCTCGCCG
Organism: Marmoricola sp. URHA0025 HA25; assembly: GCF_054059435.1. Classification (NCBI taxonomy): domain Bacteria; kingdom Bacillati; phylum Actinomycetota; class Actinomycetes; order Propionibacteriales; family Nocardioidaceae; genus Marmoricola; species Marmoricola sp. URHA0025 HA25. The sequence goes on along the minus strand of NZ_JBSSCD010000001.1, from coordinate 1,203,065 downwards.
AAGCTGTGCAGCTGGGCCTTGGCGAACATGGAGAACATGTGGCCGCCGACGATCGACGGCCGGCGCGCCAGGTCGGCGAACGTGACCGCGCGCAGGATGCTCTCGGGCTCGGCGACGATGTCGTCGTCGAGGAAGAGGACGTACCTGGAGCGACCGGCCTTCAGCGTCTCGAACTGCGCCCGGGCGAACCCGCCGGAGCCCCCGATGTTGCCCTGCTCGATGATCCGCAGCTTTCCCTCGAGCTGGCTCTCGGCCTTGGCGAAGCCGGGGTCGTCGGCGACCTTGTCGGTGCCCTGCTCCATGACCAGGACCTCGTCGAGGAGCGAGCGGACGTCGTCGTCGGCGCCGACCTGGCCGATCAGCGCGGAGCAGAAGGCGGGACGGTTCATCGTGGTGATGCCGACGGTCACGGTGCCGGGGTCGGCGCGGTCGGCCGGCACCTCGGCGCTCCAGGTGGCCTCCTCGATCACCGCCGGCTCGTCGCCGGCAACCACGTCGAACCAGTACCAGCCCCCGTCGACGAACGGCACCAGGGTGAGGTCGAAGGAGACCGAGCTGGGACCCGCGGTCTCGCAGGTCCATCCGTCGACGCGCTGGGAGCGGCCGTTGGCCATCGAGCGGTAGACGATCACGCTGGCACCGGCACCGCTCAGGGTCAGGTCGAGGCGGACCTCCCCGACGACCGTCCAGCGGCGCCAGTAACCGGCGGGGAAGCCGTTGAAGTACGTGCCGAGGGAGACCCGCTGCGACGACTCGACCCGCAGCCGTCGCCGGTCGAGGATCGAGTCGGGGTGCAGCGCCGTACCGGAGGAGATCGCCTGGCGAGCAGCCGCCTTGTTGACCTTCTGGGCACTCTTGTTGGTGCCGATCATCTCCTTGTCGGCGTCGAGCTGGACACCTTCGGTGTCGACGTACAGGGGCACCACGTCGAGATCGCGGTCCGCCGGCAGCACGAACCGCTGCAGCACCCGCCGCGCGGTGGTCGAGCGGGTCGCGGCCCTCTTACTCATCAACGCCTCCGGACTTGAGCTCGACGCCGTCCTGGAAGTGCGGCCTGAGCTTGTTCTCGAACATGGAGAGGGCGGACCCGATCGCCATGTGCATGTCGAGGTACTTGTAGGTGCCGAGCCGGCCGCCGAAGAGCACCGCCGGCTCCTGCTTGGCGAGCTCGCGGTACCTCAGCAGCTTCTCGCGGTCCTCCGCGGTGTTGACCGGGTAGTAGGGCTCGTCACCCTCCTGCGCGAACCGGGAGTACTCGTGGACGATCACGGTCTTGCCCGGGAGGTGGGTCTTCACACGCTCGGGGTGGAAGTGCTTGAACTCGATGATCCGGGTGAAGGGCACTTCCTGGTCGTTGTAGTTCACCACGCCGGTGCCCTGGAAGTCGTCGACGTCCTCGACAGAGGCCTCGAGGTCGACCGTGCGCCAGGAGAGGCGACCCTCGGAGCTGCCGAAGTACTCGTCGACCGGACCGGTGTAGACGATGGGAACCCGGCCCTTGAACTGGTCGGCGACGTCGAAGAAGTCGGTCTCGAGGCGGATCTCGATGTTCGGGTGGTCTGCCATCCGGGTCAGCCACGCGGTGTAGCCGTCGGTCGGCAGGCCCTCGTGGGTGTCGCTGAACCAGCCGTCCTCGAAGGTGTAGCGGACCGGGAGGCGGGTGATGATGTCCGCGCTCAGCTCGGTGGGATCGGTCTGCCACTGCTTCGCGGTGTAGCCCTTGATGAAGGCCTCGTAGAGCGGGCGGCCGATCAGGCTGATCGCCTTCTCCTCGAGGTTGCCGGCGTCCTCGGTCGCGATCTCGGCAGCCTGGCTCGCGATCAGCTCACGAGCCTCCTGCGGGGTGTGGCTCTTGCCGAAGAACTGGTTGATCAGGCCCAGGTTCATCGGCAGGGAGTACACCTGCCCCTGGTACTTGCCGAAGACACGGTGCTTGTAGTCGGTGAAGGTGGTGAACCGGTTGACGTACTCCCAGACCTTCTCGTTGGAGGTGTGGAAGAGGTGCGCACCGTACTTGTGCACCTCCACGCCGGTCTCCGGGTCCTTCTCGGAGTAGGCGTTGCCGCCCAGGTGGTGGCGTCGCTCGAGCACGAGCACGCGCAGGCCGAGCTCGGCCGCGCAGCGCTCGGCGATGGTCAGACCGAAGAATCCGGATCCGACGACGACGAGATCGGGGTCCACACACACTCCTCATAGACAGATGAGCCCAAGGCAGTCTACCGGCGGGCCGCACCGGTCCTGTTCGCCAGCAGGCGGCGGTACGCGACCTTTCTCACACCCTCGGGGACCAGACGGTAGCCGCCGCGCACCGCCACGTTGCGCAGGTACTCCCTGCGCGAGGTGATGCCCAGCTCGCGGAACCGGCGCTGCAGCCTCAGCTCGCTGCGCAGCAGGGCCCGCCCGCCGCGGCGGGCGTAGGCTCCGGCCCCCACCCGGTAGTAGACCAGCGGGTCGGCCAGGTTCGCCGGAGCCGCGCCGCCCTCGACCATCCGGGTGAAGAGAAGGTAGTCCTCGAGCAGCGCCATGTCGGTGTAGCCGCCCGCAGCCAGGACCGCGCTGCGGCGGTAGACGACCGTCGGGTGGTTGAAGGGGTCACGGAAGCGGATCACGCGGCGGATCTCGTCGGGGTCCGTGGGCGGCGTACGACGCCCGACGACGTCCTCGACGGAGGAGCCGAACTCGAGGAGGCCGGAGCCGACGATGTCCGCACCGGCCTCGATCACCGCGATCTGCCGCTCGAACCGCTCCGGCAGGCTGACGTCGTCGGCGTCCATCCGGGCGACGATCTCGTGGCTGCCCGCGGCCAGACCGGCGTCGAGCGCTGGGCCGAGACCGAGGTTGGCCGGCAGAGCGAGGTGGACGACGGGCATCGGCAAGGCCTCGGCGAGGTGCTTGATCTCGCCGGCGAGGGCTTCGGGGACCGGACCGTCCTGGACCAGCACCACCTCGTCGGGCGGCCGGGTCTGGCCGGTCGTCGACGACAGCACCGCCTCGCGCAGGAAGGCAGGGTCGTCGTTGGCGTAGGTGCTGACCAGCAGCGTGAACGGCTGGTTGCGCCCCGTGGGTGCAGGAGGGCGGGCGTCGCCGAGGACCTGTGCGTTCGGGCGTGGCCGCCGCAGACCGGCTCCCAGGCCTCGCCCCAGGGCGCGACGCAGCACCCGGCGGTCGGAGGACTTGGCGAAGGTACGCGCCCAGCGTCGAGCGGTCGACGCGCCGTACAGCGCCTTCTCCGGAACGCTCAGGCTGCGCGAACGCGAGAACATCCAGATCTTGTTGCGGACCTCGTAGAAGAAGCGCTCCCCCGGGTCGGCATCGGTCGAGCCGAAGACCCGGGTCTTGTGCACCACCACGCTCGACGGGCAGTAGAGACCGGTGCCGCCCCGGATCAGCCGGGTGGAGTACTCGAAGTCGTCGTTCCACAGGAAGTAGTCGGCCACCGGCAGGCCGCGCTCGCGGATGCGGTCCGCGTCGCACATGAGCGAGACGAAGGACGCGGAGCGGACCGGGACGGCACCGACCCGCTCGGCGGCGGCAGTCTCCGCTGCGGAGGCGCCCGGCTTGGGCCGCGGCGTGTTCATCGGGTGGTCGCGCCCGTCGGTCCACACGACCTTGCTGGCCAGCACGGCCGGCCGCTCGCCGTCGTACGCCTGCCACGTGCGGACCAGCTCCTCCGCGGCGGTCGGCGTGGGCACGGTGTCGTCGTCGAGCAGCCAGACGAGGTCGGGGTGGTGCACGAGCGCCCGCTCGATGCCCATGGCGAACCCGCCGGCGCCACCCGTGTTCTCCCGCAGCCGCACCACGTCGAGGCCCAGCTCCGTCGCGTACGCCGAGTCGAGCAGCTCGGCGGTGCCGTCGGTCGAGGCGTTGTCGACCACCACGATCGCCGCCGGCGAGTGGGTCTGCCCGTGCACCGTCGCGAGCGACTCCTGGAGGAGGTCGCGCCGGTTCCACGTCACCACGACGGCGACGACACTCGGGGAGGACACGCCCAGAACCCTAGAGGGTGTCGAGCCGGCCGAGACCTAGCAGGCCGAGCCGAGGTCCTCGGCCTGGTTGGCGGCGTACCCGGAGTGCAGGCTGCCGATCGCCCCGCCGGTGGTGCCCTGCGACGCGGGCTGCTTGGGCGTGGTGGTCACCGTGCCCTTCTGGCCCGTCGTGCTCTTCTGGGCCGACTTCTGGGTCGACTTCGCCTTGGGGTGGAGGGCGGACTGCACGGCGTCCTGGATGAGGCCGATGTCGGGATGGCTGGTGTTCACCATCGGAGGCACGAACGAGACCGTGCGGACCGGCTCACTGCGTGCCTTGAGCGCCAGGCTCACGAACCGATCGACCTCGGACAGCGGCACGTCGGTGGAGATCAGTGCCTCGCTGGCCTTCGCGATCTTCTCGAACTTCAGCACCACCTTCTGCGGGCTGAGCTGGTGGAGCATCGCGTTCATCACGCACTTCTGCCGGGCCATCCGCGAGTAGTCGTCCGCGGACTCGCGGGAGCGGGCGAACCAGAGCGTCTGGAAGCCGTTGAGCTTGCGCTTGCCGGGCTGGATGTAGCCCGTGACCCGGCCCGCCGACGCCGCCGATCGGGATCCGGTCGCGGACGTCGAGGGTGACCCCGCCGACGGCGTCGACCATCTTCTGGAAGCCGCGGAGGTTGACCATCGCGTAGTAGTTCACCTTCAGGCCGGTGATGCCCTCGACGGCCTCCTTGGTGGCCTCGACCCCGGGGTTGGCGACTCCCTTGAACAGCGCCTTGTGGTCCGCAGCCCACGTAGCGAGGGAGTTCAGCTCGCACTGGGTGCCGCAGTTGTAGCCGCGCGGGAACTGCTGGGCCATGATCGAGCCCTTGGCGAACGGGAAGTTCAGCATGTTGCGCGGCAGCCCGAAGAGCACCGTCTTGCCGGTCTCCTCGTCGATGCTCGCGACCGTGATGCTGTCGGGGCGCAGGCCCCAACGGTCGGCGCCGGAGTCACCGCCGAGCAGCAGGATGTTGAAGCGCCCCTCGTGGGCACCGGTGACCTTGCTGCTGCCGAACACGGCGGCGAGGACGTCCTTGTTCACGTTGACGACGTGCGAGGCGTAGAGCAGCGAGCCCGCCACCGCGAAGCAGAGCACGCCGTTGATGCCGACCATCGCGAGCCGCTGCTTCTGCCGCAGGGCCAGTGGCTCCCCGAGCCGCCACGCGTCCACGAGCAGCAGCGCCCAGCCCACGGCCAGCGCCATCAGCGCGAACCGGATCAGCCCCAGGTTGAACGTGCTGGTGAAGAACCAGATCGCGAACGTGTGGGAGAAGACGCTCACCAGCAGGAACAGGAAGCCGAAGGCGACGAGCCCGAACCAGATCCGCATCGCGACCCGGCCGACCTCGCGGCGGCCCGCGACGAGCTGGGCCGACCCGGGCAGCACCAGGGTCATCACCATCAGCGCCACGGCGCGGCGGAACCTGATCCGCCCGACCTGCACCCGGGCATCCTGCTGCTGCATGGCGCCAAGTATCACCAGTCACATGCGTCACTCAGGTGCGGCGCGCCGCGAGGATCTCCTCCTTCCGGGCGAGCCGGTGGGCACGCCGGATCCCGGCCTCGCGCATCCGGCGTACCTCGTCGGGCGACTCCGGGGCCAGCGGCGGCACCTCGCGCGGCTCGCCGTCGGGGCCGACCGCCACGAACACCAGGTACGCCGACGCGACGTGCACCGGGTCGGTCCCGGCCTGGTTCCACGGCTCGGTCTCGACCCGCACGCCAACCTCCATGGACGTGCGTCCTGCCCAGTTGACCTGGGCCTCCGCGCGGAGGATGTCACCGACGTGCACCGGCGCGAGGAAGGCCATCTCGTCCATCGCGGCGGTGACCGCCGGCCCGCCGCTGTGCCGGCCGGCTGCGGCGCCGGCGGCCGAGTCGACCAGGCGCATCACCTCGCCGCCGTGGATGTTGCCGAGCAGGTTCACGTGGGTCTGGCCCGCCAGCAGGCTCAGCGAGACCCTGCCGTAGGAGGGCGGCCGCGGCTTCATGGGCACACACGCTAGCCGCGCGGCGCAGCCCTGTACCGTCACGGCCATGCCGGACCGTTCAGACCCGCCGGAGTACGACTGGCTCTACGGCAAGAAGCGAACCCCGGAGCCTGCCCGCGAGCCTGCCGAGGAGCCTGAGGCGACCAGGGTCATGCCGCGGGCCCGGCAGGCCGACGCGCCCCGCCCACCCAGGCCGGCCGCGCCGCCCCCGTCTCCCGCGTCTCCCGCGTCTCCGCGACGCAACCGCCGGTTCCCCTACGGCAAGCTCGTGCTGCTGCTCCTGGTCGCCTGGATCGCCTACCTGGTCCTGGTGCCGGTCTTCGCGTGGAAGCGGATCGACCAGGTCGACGCGAGCCCGGCCGGTGCGCGGCCCGCCTCGCAGCCCGGTACGACGTACCTGCTGGTCGGGTCCGACAGCCGCAAGGGCCTGACGAAGAAGGAGAACCGCCGGCTCGGGACCGGGGGCGTCGGAGACGTCGGCCAGCGCACGGACACGATCATGCTGCTGCACACGGGGGCAGGACCGAGCCTGCTGCTCTCGATCCCGCGTGACTCGATCGTGCCGATCCCGGGCCACGGCACCACCAAGATCAACGCGGCGTTCGCCTACGGCGGGGCGCCGCTGCTCGTGCAGACGATCGAGCAGAACACCGGCGTCCGGATCGACCACTACGTGGAGATCGGCTTCGGCGGCTTCGTCAACTCCGTCGACGCGGTGGGCGGCGTCACCGTCTGCCCGACGAAGAAGATGGTCGACCGGCGGGCGAACCTGAACATCAAGAAGGGCTGCCAGCACGTCAACGGCATCACCGCCCTGGGCTACGCCCGCTCGCGGCACACCTCCGGCATCGGCGACATCGACCGGGCGCGTCACCAGCGCGAGGTGGTCAGTGCGATCGGTGCCAAGGTGAAGTCGCCGTGGACCGCGCTGAACCCGTTCCGCTACTGGCGGATCAACATGGCAGCGACGTCCTCCCTGAAGGTCGACAAGGACAGCAGCGTCGTCGACCTGGCCCGGTTCGGCTGGGCGATGACCCGCGTGAACGGCAAGGACGGGCTCACCTGCTCGATGCCGATCCGCGACCTCGCCGTGCACTGGGACACGCAGCGGGCGATCGCCCTGCTGCGCTTCCTCAAGACCGACCACACGGGCGACATCCCCAAGAGCCTGTGCCAAGCGACAGGAATCCCGAACGTCCCATGAGCTACTCCTTCGAGACCCTCAGCGTCGGCGTGGACGCCGACGGCATCGCCACCCTGACCCTCGACCGGCCCGACGCCCTCAACGCCTTCACGGTGACGATGGCCACCGAGCTCGAGCGGTTCTTCCGCGACGCCGCGGTCGACGACAGCATCCGCGCGATCGTGGTGACCGGTGCCGGACGAGCGTTCTGCGCCGGCATGGACCTCTCCGCCGAGGGCAACGTCTTCGGCCTCGACGAGCACGCGGCGCCGACGCCGGCCGACCTGCGCGAACGACTGACCGAGGAGCCGTTCCAGAGCGGGGTGCGCGACACCGGCGGCAAGGTGACCCTCGCCATCCATGCCTGTCCCAAGCCGGTGATCGCCGCGATCAACGGCCCTGCGGTCGGCATCGGTGCGACGATGACGCTCGCGATGGACATCCGGCTCGCCTCCACGAAGGCCCGCATCGGCTTCGTCTTCGGCAAGCTCGGCATCGTGCCCGAGGCCGCGTCGAGCTGGTTCCTGCCCCGCATCGTCGGGATCCAGCAGGCGCTGGAGTGGGTGTACTCGGCGGAGATCTTGACCGCCGAGCAGGCGCTCTCGGGCCGGCTGGTCCGGTCGGTGCACGAGCCGGAGGAGCTCCTCGAGACGGCGTACACGCTTGCGCGGTCGTTCGTGGTCGGGCGCTCGCCGGTCGCGGTCGCGCTGGCCAAGCAGCTGCTCTACCGCAACTCGTCGGTGTCGCACCCTCTCGAGGCGCATCGCGCCGACAGCCTGGCGATGTGGCACACGTCGGTCGGCGACGGCAAGGAGGGCGTTGCGGCGTTCCTCGAGAAGCGCGACCCGCGGTTCACCGGGAAGGCGAGCGAGGTCCCAGAGATCTTCTGAGCAGGTCCTCGAGCGCCGTGTAGTGACGCTCGGCGGCCGCCTCGTCGTACGACGAGGTGTCGGCCATCGTGTAGCCGTGCGGCGCCCCGGCATACACCTCGGTCACGTGATCGAGCTGGGCGTCGTCGAGCGCCTGATCGAGCCGGGCGATCGCGTCGGGGGGCATCGAGCGGTCACCGTCGGCATGGCCGAAGCAGAAGGCGGCCCGCGCCCGGCCGAGGCCGAGGTGCGGACTGTCGCCGGCGTCCGTGGCCAGGCCACCGCCGTGGAAGCCGCCGCACGCGGCGACGACGTCGGGCTGCAGGCACGCTGCCCGTACGGCGAGCCGGGCACCCATGCAGTAGCCGGTCACTCCGATCGGACCGTCGGCGACGCCCGGCAGCCGACGCAGCGCATCGACGTACGCCGCGATGTCGGGCCCGGCGACCTCCGGGGTGAGCCGGCGGATGCGCGGCGCGGCCACGGCGAAGTACGCCTCGCGCACGTCGGGCTTCCTCAGGTCGTCGTTCGGCGCGAGCTCGGCAATCGTCCCCTCACGGTGGAACACGTTGGGGGCCAGCACGACGTAGCCCCAGCCGGCGATGCGGTCTGCCATCCGGCCGATCGCCGGCCGGATGCCGAACGCGTCCATGAACAGCAGCACGCCCGGGTGATCTGCTCCGTCGTCAGGACGGCTCAGCCAGGCCTCGGCACTGCCGCCGGGCACTGCGACGTCGATGAGCACCGCGCGGTCAGGGGCGCAGGTCGGGATCGGCGTCCTCGTCCTGGTCGAGCAGGTACTCGGGCTCGGTCTCGGGCCCGTCCTCGGAGTCGATGACGTGGACGGCAGCCTCCTCCGCACTCGCGGCCCCGCCGTCGATGCCGACGTCCTCGGCCAGCTCGTCCTTCTCGTCGTCCTCGCCAAAGCCCTCGTCCGGCGCGACCAGTCGGCCGGCGCGCGGGTCGGCGGTGCCGTAGTCGTTGGTGTCGGCGTACGGGTCGATGTCCGGCTCCTCCTCGGCGAGCCGCTCCTCGAGGGTCTCCCCCGTGCGCATCTCCTCTCGGGTCACGCCGTGGCGCAGGTGGGCCGGTTCGCGCTCGGGCGGCGAGAACCCCTCGTCGAGCGGGTCCTCGAGGCCGCGGTCGAGCATCCAGTCCTCCGCACCGGGCTGGTCCTCGTCGTCCACGCTCTGCTGGCCGTAGAGCTCGCGATCGCCCTCACCCGGCATCTCTGACATCGATCCTCCTGCTGGTCGGCGCATCCGTCCCTCAGCCGAGGGTACGACCCACGCCATACCCGGAAGCGGACAGGAGGAACACCAGATGGCCGACCTGAGCGGCAAGACGATCGCGTTCCTGGTGGCACCGGAGGGCGTCGAGGAGATCGAGCTCACCGAGCCCTGGCAGGCGGTCGAGGAGGCCGACGGGACGCCCCGCCTCCTGTCGACGAAGCCCGGTCGGATCCAGGCCATGCGGCACCTCGACAAGGACGGCACCTACGAGGTCGACGACCTCGTCGCGGACGCCGACCCCGCGTCGTACGACGGCCTGGTGCTGCCCGGCGGGGTGGCGAACCCCGATGCACTGCGGATGGACAAGCAGGCGATCGACTTCGTGCGCGCGTTCGTCGCGAGCGGCCGGCCGGTCGCCGCGATCTGCCACGCGCCGTGGACGCTCGTCGAGGCGGACGTGGTGCGCGGGCGGACGCTGACCTCCTGGCCGAGCCTCCAGACCGACCTGCGCAACGCAGGCGCGAACTGGGTCGACGAGGAGGTCGTGGTCGACGGGAACCTGGTCACCAGCCGCAAGCCCGACGACCTGCCCGCCTTCAACGAGGAGATGCTGGCCGCCTTCGCGCGGTGATCCTTCCCGCGAGTGCCTCCCGGCACTAGATTTCACACCGTTGGTATCAGACGGCACGGGGGCGTCTCTGAAGGGGTGTGATCAGAGTGTCTGACGTACCCCGGACGTCCCCCGGCACCGAACCCGAGACGCCTTGGGCGCTCGCGGCCGCAGCGTTCACGCGCTGGCGCGACGGTGACGCCGAGGGGCTCAACGACCTCGTCCGCGTGCTGAGCCCGGTGCTGTGGCAGGTCGTCCGTGCGACGGGTCTCGACCGGGAGAGCGCCGAGGACGTCGTCCAGACCACCTGGATCGCGCTGGTCGACCACGCGGACTCGATCACCAGCGCGCAGGCCATCGCCGCCTGGCTGTGCACCTCGGCTCGCCGCGAGGCGTGGCGCGCGGGCCGCCTGGCGAGCCGCGAACGGCCGGTCGACGACGAGATCCTCGCCCACCGCCTGCCCGACCAGGAGTCACCCGAGCGGCAGGTCCTGCTCGACGACGAGGCTGCGCTGGTGCGCGAGTGCCTCGACCGGCTGCCGGAGCGCTGCCAGAAGCTGTTGCGGATCGTCGCGGCCGGACCGCGACCCAACTACACCGACGTCGCCAACACCCTGGGGATGCCGGTCGGAAGCATCGGGCCCACCCGTGGCCGGTGCCTGGACAAGCTGCGCCAGGAGCTGACGCTGGCAGGGGGACTGTGATGGCTGAGAACAAGAGTGGGGGAACGACTGGTGCACCCCGGTCGGACGACGAGCTGCTCGACACGGTGGCCCGCCTCTGGGAGCAGCTCGACCCTCCCCCGGCGGACCTCGCGGACGGCGTGCTGGCCCGGCTTGCTGCGCAGGACCTCGAGTACGAGCTGCTGACGCTCGTCGAGAACGACGAGGCGCTCGCCGGCGTACGCAGCACCGCGACGCTGCGCGCACCCGACGAGACCGGCACCTGGTCGCTGGAGTACCTCGGGCCCGGCTTCCGGGTGCAGCTGCGTATCTCCCGGCGCGGCCGCCAGGCGCGCCTGGACGGCTGGGTCTCGCCTCCGCAGCCGATGACCGTCATGCTGTCCTCGGTGCTCCGCAAGGGCGGGGTGCTGGAAGCCCAGGTGAGCGACTCGGGTCGCTTCGAGTTCCCGGTGGCGCCCGCGGGCGCCTGCCGGATGACCTTCGTGACCGAGTCCGGTGGCCGACCGCAGGCCACGCCGCCCTTCTGGATCTGAGGAACACATGGCGCAGAGCACCCCTCGCCCCTCCCAGCGCAAACCATCTCCCGGCTCTCCCCGTTCGACCCACCGCGAACCAGCGGTTCCGCCTAGGCAGGTCCTCGCCCAGGTCAGCGGTCGCGTCCTTGACCCGGGGACTGCCCTCCAGGTCAAGGGGGTCACACCGCGCTCGACGGTGTACGTCGGCCCTCGGCTGACCATTGCCCGCAACACCGACTTCAAGCGCCAGATCGAACGGCTCCAGGAGATCGCGGACGAACTCGGCTGGGAGCTGGAGACGACCGACTCCGAGCGTCGGATCCCCAAGCACCGAAGCCGGCTCGGCGTCGTGCGCGTCGAGATCCAGGTCAAGGACCAGCGCGCCGCTCTCGCCCCCGATGGCTGGGTCCTGCTGCAGCAGGCGCGCGCACGATTCGGCGTGAAGGCCATGCAGGGAGTCGGTCTCGACCACCTCGTGACGTTGCGAGGGATCGACCCCAACCCCACGCACGACCCGAACCCGACGCACGACCCCAACCCGACGCACGACCCGAACCCGACGCACGACCCCAACCCGACGCACGACCCCAACCCGACGCACGACCCGAACCCGTCGGGAGCCGCGATGTCTGCGGGTGTGGCTTCCTATGCACGGCAGGGCAGCGGCGGGCGCCAGCCCATCGCGTTCGTCGGACCCGCTCCCGTGCGGCGGCCGAACGTCCAATTCAAGAGGAGACGTCGGCCCGTGGTCGCGGTGCTCGACACCGGCTGCGGCGATCACCCGTGGCTCAATCCAGTCGTGAACCACAAGGTCAAGCTCGACGGGAAGCCCATCGGCTACGTCGACGGGCAGTCCGACCCCGAGAAGTACCCCGACCAGGTCGGACCCCTGGACGGCGGCATCGACGAGTACGCCGGTCACGGCACCTTCATCTGCGGCCTCGTCCATCAGGGCTGCCCGGACGCGGACATCATCGCGTGGCGGATCGTCGGATCCGACGGCCCGATCGTCGAGAGTGACCTGGTCAACGCGCTGTCCGACATCGCCGAGCTCGCCCGGCGCCATCGCGACGGCGAGAAGGGCGGCCGTGCGATCGATGTGCTGAGCCTGTCGATGGGCTACTACCACGAGACCCCGGAAGACGTGCTCTTCGATCCGACGATGTACGACATCCTCAAGCTGATGGGCGAGTGCGGCGTGACGGTGGTCTGCTCAGCCGGCAACGACGCCACGGCCCGGCCGATGTTCCCGGCAGCGTTCGCTCCCTGGGTCGACGGAAAGGGCACGGTGAAGCCGTCGAAGTCGAGGGTCCCGATCGTCTCGGTGGGAGCGCTCAACCCGAACGGGACCGACGCCTTGTTCACCAACACGGGTCCTTGGGTGCGCACCTATGCGACCGGCGCCTCCGTGGTGAGCACGATTCCGCCGTTCCAGGGCGGCTTCGAGCCGATGGTGCGCACGAGGGCCTACCAGCGAATCCGCGAGACCGAGGACCCAGACGACTACACCGGCCGATTTGCGATCTGGAGCGGCACGTCGTTCGCTGCGCCGCTGTTCGCCGGCAGGGTCGCAGCCGCGGTGGCTTCGAAGCTGCCGGCGCCAGGGAAGCCGGAGAAGGTCGCGACGGCCATCGCCCGCTCCTGGAACGCCGTTTCCACCTTGGCAGGCATCAAGCCATGATGACCATGTGCCGAGTGGAGAGGAGTTGCGGGAACGGGCGATGACCGCCGTCCGCTCGGGCAACTTCTCCGGCGCCCGTGCCATGCTCGATCGCGCCAGATCACTTGCCGGTGACGATCCCGATGCGCTCGCTCGGATCGCGGTCTCGGACGCGTACGTCGAAGCAGAGTTGCACGGGTTCGAGGCCGGGATCAGCATCTGCGCGGCCGTGACCCGGACAAGTGGTCTCAGCGCCATGACGCAGGGAATGGCGTGGTCCCAGATGGGGCTGCTGTACATGCGCCGAGGCGACCGCGAAGAGGCGCTCTCTGCCTTCTCGACGGCGATCCCGCTCCTCGAGGGAGACGATGCGCTCCTCGGACGTGCTCTGCTCAACCGCGGCACCGTCCACCTGTACCGGAGCCATCCTCATGCCGCCGCACCCGACCTGGTGAAGGCCCGCGAGCACCTGGCTCGAGCGGGACTCGACGAGACCATGGGAAAGGCAGAGCACAACCTCGGATACATCCAACTGCTCCTCGGGGACCTCATCTCGGCGCTCCATCACATGGATCTGGCCATGGACGCGATGATGCCGCTCACCGACGTCCTTCGCTCCGTCCTGTTCCAGGATCGGGCGGAAGTCCTTCTCGCGGCGGGGCGGATTCGGGAGGCCGCCGAAGCGCTGGACAGCGCCGCAGCAGCCTACGGCTCGCAGCGCCTGCGTCGATTCCAGGCGGAGTGCGAATTCGTCCTTGCTCGAACCCTCATGCACAGCGAACCTCATCGCGCCCGTTCCGTGGCTCGCAGAGCGGCACGTCGGTTCTCCGATCACGACAGTCCAGTCTGGGCCGCACGCGCCGAGGCTCTTGCACTGATTGCCGGGGTCACGCTCGGCGCTCGCGACCGCCGCCTCCGTGAGCAGGCGGACGGCCTTCATGCCCAGCTGATCCGCGACGGCCACCATCGTGATGCCGAACAGCTCGCGCTCCACGTCGTACGCCTCGTCATCCGACGCGGTGACTTCGACGACGCAGCCGCGCGGCTCAGGAAGACCAGGATCACCGACGACACCCCGATCGGCACCCGGCTGCTGGCGCGTGAGGTGAAGGCAGAGCTGGCGCGCGCTCGCGGTCAGGCGAGGATCGCGCGCGAGCACGTGCGGCAGGGGCTCGCCGACCTGCACGCCTGGCAGGCGTCCTTCGGCAGCCTCGACCTGCAGAGCACGATGGTAGGCCACGGCAACGCCCTCGCTCGGCTCGGTCTCGAGCTGGCGCTCGAGGACGGCCGGCCGGACGTCGTCTTCGAGTGGTCCGAGCGCGCCCGGGCTCTCGCATCCAAAGTCACCTCGCTGCGACCGCCTCCGGACCCCCAGCTCGCGGCCGACCTCACCGAGCTGCGCCTGCTCGACCCGAAGGAGACGACCAAGGCGCGGGAGCTGCGGGAGCGGATCCGCTCGAAGACCTGGTACGCCGCCGAGGGCTCGGTGGGCGAGCCGGCGACTCTGGACGCGCTCAAGCTCCGTCTCGCCGATCACGGGGCCGCCCTGGTCGCGCACATCGTGCTCGACGACCAGCTCACGGCGCTGGTGGTGACCGCGGAGGACACGCACGTCGTGCCGCTCGACGGCGCGGCCCGGGTGCGCGACCAGCTCGACCGGATCGCCGCCGACCTCGACTTCGCCGCCCACAACCCGGGGGGCTCGTTCGGCGAGACCGTGCGTGCCTCGCTCGAGGAGGACCTTGCTGCCGTCGCCGACGAGCTCGTGACTCCGCTGCTCGACCTCGTCGGTGATCGCCGCGTCGTCCTGACCCCGTCGGCCCTGCTCGCCGGCACGCCGTGGACGCTGCTGCCCGGGCTGCGGGGCCGCCCGCTGACCGTGCCGACGTCCGCGACGCGGTGGCTCGAGCTCATGGAGACGCGGCCCGGGAAGCCGAAGCGGATCGGCCTGGTCGCCGGCCCGCGGGTCGACCGCGCCGCCGAGGAGGTCGACCTTGCCGCCGCCGAGTGGAAGTCCGCGGACGTGCTCCACGGCGACGACGCCAACGCGGCGAAGGTCGCGGAGGTCGCCGGGCGGGTCGACGTGCTCCACCTCGCCGGCCACGGCGTGCACGCCGGTGACCACCCGTTGTTCTCGGCGGTCGAGCTGGCCGACGGACCGTGGTTCGGCCACGACATCGACCTGCTGCCGCAGACCCCGTCGGTCGTGGTGCTGTCCGCCTGCGAGCTGGGCCAGGTCTCCGTGCTCCGCGGCGAGGAGACGGTCGGCATGACCGCCGCCTGGCTGCACGCCGGCGCGCGGACCGTGCTCTCCTCCCCCGCGCTCGTCGCGGACGCGGTCGCCTGCGACGCACTCGCCCACTGGCATCGCCTGGTCGCGGCCGGCGCCGCGCCCGCCGACGCGCTTGCCGAGGTGGTCGCCTCGGCGGACGGCGTGGTGCCGTTCCAGTGCTTCGGCGCGGGCTGGTAGCTCACGCGGCGAGGACGACGTTGCCGCTGAACACCTGCACGACGTGAGTCCCGGAGGGGTCGGTGATCCGGTAGCGGCCGTGCGGGGTGACCCAGAGGAACCTGCCGCCGGGCAGCTGGGCGACCGTCCATCCGGTGGCGTGCGTCTTCACCCGGTGATGTCGGCGGGTCAGCTTGCCGAGGTTGTCCAGCCGGGTCTGGCCGGGCGGACCGTCGGGCTCGTAGGGGACGGTGTGGTCCTTGTCGAGCGTCCGGGAGAGAGAGGAGGCATAGGGGAAGACGTCGGCCGGCTTGGTGAGGTGGAGGGCCTCGGCGAGCCTGCCGGGGACCTCGTAGGCGTCGACGGGTGCCTGGCCGGCGAGGGCGAGGACCGGGCGGATGCTGACGTGCTCGTGGCCGAGGAGCTCGACCAGCCGGCTCCTGGTGAAGGCACCGATGTCCTCGACCCGACTGAGGCCGAGGGCGGCGTACTTCGGCGACGCGAGCTGCTCCAGGGTCGTGTGCACGTAGAGCATCGTTCGGCCGCGAGCAGGATCGCCGCCGGCGAGGAAGTCTGCAGCGCCCTGGGGGTCGGCGAGGATGCCGACCGCCCGCGCGCGGAGCTCGTCCAGCGTCTCCTCGCCGTCGCCGTGCTCGGCAACGAGGTGGGCGATGTGGTCCGCCATGGCGTAGAACCGCTTCACGTCCGCGGCATCGCCGCGGACGAAGAGGCCTCCGGTGCCGGCTTCGGGCTTCGTCTGCCACACACCACGGCGGGTGCGCTCCTTGGCGGCCCTGGCATCGGCGGCGGCCGGGTCCGCCTCGACCACCCGGGCGTCGACCACCGCGAAGAGCCGGCCGGCCGGCAGCACGCCGAGCAGCTCCTCGATCGCCGCGTCGACGAGGACAGCCAGGTGATCGGGCAGGTCACGGGTGCGGGTGGCGATCCGGCGGGCGACCCAGTCGTCGACCCGGAGCTCCTGCACGGCCCGCCACGTCCGCGGGAGCCGCCGCTGGAGATCGACGGCGTCGCCCATCAGGCAGTGCGCCGCCAACGGATGGACCTCGAGCGAGACGGCGAGCTCGGCTGCGGCGAACTCGTAGATGCGCAGCCCGGTGGCACCGATCTCAGTCCAGTGGTCGAGCGGATGCGCCGTGGGGCCCGGATGCAGGTGGAGATCGGCCCAGGCGGCGGCGACCTCGAGCCGCTCGACCCCTGCCTGCCGGGCAGCTCGGACACTGCGCTCCGCGCGGGCCAGCAGGCGCTCGGCAGCGTCGTCCGGGGTGTCGCACCGTGGGGAGCCCGAGACGGCCATGTGGCCATGGTATCCGAAGATACGTACGATTACAAGGGCCATTCGCCAAGGATTCGCGGTTCGAGCAACCCCTTGCCTCGTCACTGCGTCTGAAGAAGTGACGCGCGGCCTGTATCAGGCGGGCACGTCGGCGCTCTTGGGCCCCGAAGGACCGGTTCTGGGGGACCAAGAGCCCGGTTGGCCCGTCTCGGGGGGCGGGCCAACCCGGTTCCTCCACTCGCCGCGCTCGGCAGGCTCACGTAACCGCGAGCCCGTCCGGGAGTTGATCGAGTCGTCAGGCTGAAGTCGACGCGCGCGGAGGGTTCCATGGCTGAGTTCGTGACAGCGTCGGTCGGCGAGCGACGCACCCTCGTCGTCGCCGGAGAGGTCGACCTGGCCACGGTCACCCAGCTCGAGACCGAGGCGACCGCCTGCCTCGACGACACCCCGGACGTGTGCGAGATCGACCTCGGCGAGGTGACCTTCATCGACTCCAGCGGCCTGGGTGCCCTGGTCCGGATCCGCAACCTCGGGCACGAGCGAGGCAAGAGGATCGTGCTCACCAACGTCCCGCCCTCCGTGGACCGACTGCTCGCCGTCACCGGCCTGGCAGAGGTCTTCGACATCCGGCCGACGGGCTGACGGTGCCCGGCGCCCGGTCCACCCCGGACGGGCGGTCGAGGCGGCGGCTGCTCGCTGTGACCGCCTCGGTCGCCGTGGCATGTCTCGTGCTGACCGTGGGGTCGACCTGGGCAGCAGCCCGAGCGGATCGCAGCACCGAGCATCGCCTCCTGCAGGTGCAGACCAACCAGGCAGCGACCGTGCTATCGACGGCGATCCTGCTGGTCCAGGCTCCGCTGAGCACCGCTCTCAGCGTGGAGAAGGTGGCGGGCCCGATGGGCGACACCTCCGCCTTCAGCAACCTGATGTCGACCTACGTGGGCACGGGCAAGGTCTTCACCTCTGCCTCCCTGTGGCAACGGCACGGCGGCCGGCTGGTGCGGCTCGCGACGGTGGGCCACGGCCCCGCCGCAGCGCCCAAGCCGGCCACGACCCTGGTCAGGCAGGCCTTCGGCGCCAAGACCTTCAAGGTGCGCGCGGTCAAGGCCGGCACGGCGAGGAGCATCGCCTACGCACAGGCCGACCCGGCCAGCGACTTCGCGGTGTACGCCGAACGAGCGATCCCGGCCGACCGGCGCGCACCCATCGACCGCGACTCGGCGTTCCACCAGCTCCACTACGCGATCTACCTCGGCCCGAAGACCGACCTCACCGCGCTCTCGACCACCGACGTCACGCTCTCGACGCTGCCGCTGGACGGCACGACCGCCCGCGCGACCGTGCCCTTCGGCGACACGGTGCTCACCCTGGTGACCTCACCCCGCGAGCACCTCGGAGCACCGCTGAGCCGGCGACTTCCGCTGGTCCTGCTCCTCGGCGGACTCCTGCTCACGGTCGGCGCGACGGCCGCGGGCCACCAGCTCTCCCGGAGGCGCCGGACCGTCGAGGCGCTGTACGGGCAGCAGCGGGAGCTCTCCGAACGGCTCCAACGGGCCCTGCTCCCCCAGGCCCACCCGGCCATCCCGAACCTCGAGGTCGCCGCGGAGTACGTCGCCGGCGGGCACGGGGTCGACATCGGCGGCGACTGGTACAGCATCATCGGTCTCGACGGCGACAGGTACGCCTTCGTCGTCGGCGACGTCTCCGGCCGCGGGATCGACGCGGTCGCGGTGATGGCACGCGCGCGCTTCACGATCCGCGCGTACCTGCTCGACGGACACAGCCCGGCCGCCACGCTCGAGAAGTGCTCCCACCAGTTCGACATCACCAGCGACGGCCACATGACGACGGCCCTGGTCGGGATCGGCGACTGGCGCACCGGCGAGGTGACGATCGCCAACGCCGGGCACCCGACCCCGCTGCTGCTCACGACCGACGGCGCCTCCTTCGTCGCCACGAGACCCGGCCGACCACTCGGCACCGGCCCGACGACGTACGAGTCGACGACGTTCACGATGGCCCCGGGCACGACGCTGCTGTGCTTCACCGACGGCCTGGTCGAGCGCCGTACGGAGGACATCGACACCGGCATGGACCGCCTGGCCGCGACCGCGGCGCGTGCGGCGCACGCATCGGCCGACGCGCTGGTGCACCACACCGTCCGCACGCTGCGCAACGACGACGCGCCCGACGACGTGGCCGTGCTGGCGATGCGCTGGGTGGGTGCGCGATGAGGACCCGGCTGCCGAGCGACCTGCACGCGCCCGCCGCGGCCCGGCGGTTCGTCAGCACCGGACTGCGTGACGTCCTCGCGGCGGATCAGCAGGCGGTCTGCGACGACGTCGCCCTGATCGTCAGCGAGCTGGTCACGAACTCGGTGCGTGCCGAGGCGCGCACCATCGACCTCGAGCTCGACGTCGACGACGAGCGCGTGGAGGTCTCGGTGACCGACGACGCGTCGGGCTGGCCGGTCGTCCGCGTGGCCGGAGCGGACAGCGTCCGGGGGCGCGGCCTCGAGATCGTCGGCCACCTCGCGGACTCGTGGCACGCGGTCGCGCGCCATCCCGGCAAGAGCGTGATCGCCACGCGGCGCCGCCCCTGAGCCGGTCAGATCTCCGACTGCACCCCGGCCAGCAGCTGGCGGGCCATCACGATCCGCTGGACCTGGTTGGTGCCCTCGTAGATCTGGGTGATCTTCGCGTCGCGCAGCATCCGCTCGACCGGGTAGTCGCGCGTGTAGCCGTAGCCGCCGAGCACCTGGACCGCGTTGGTGGTGACCTCCATCGCGACGTCGGAGGCGAAGCACTTGGCGGCGGCGCCGAAGAACGTCAGGTCGGTGTCACCGCGCTCGGAGCGACCGGCGGCGGCGTACGTCAGCTGCCGGGCGGCCTCCACCTTCATCCCCATGTCCGCGAGCATGAACTGCAGGCCCTGGAACTCGGCGATCGCCTTGCCGAACTGCTTGCGCTCCAGGGCGTACTCCAGCGCGTAGTCCAGGGCACCCTGCGCGACGCCGACGGCCTGCGCCGCGATCGTCACACGGGTGTGGTCCAGGGTGCGCATCGCTGTCTCGAAGCCGGTGCCCTCGTCGCCGATCATCCGGTCGGCCGGGATCCGCACGTTGTCGAAGTACACCTCGCGGGTCGGGCTGCCCTTGATGCCGAGCTTCTTCTCGGGCGCACCGAACGACACCCCCTCGTCGGACTTCTCCACTACGAACGCCGACATCCGCGCGCGACGGGAGTCCGGGTTGGTCACCGCGATCACGGTGTAGTACTCCGAGACTCCCGCGTTCGTGATCCAGCGCTTGACGCCGTTGAGCACCCAGTGGTCGCCGTCGCGGGCCGCACGCGTGGTCATGCCGGCGGCGTCGGAGCCCGCGTCCGGCTCGGACAGGCAGTAGGAGAACCCACCTTCGCCGCGCGCGAGCCTGCCGAGGTACTTCTCCTTCAGCTCCTCCGATCCGGCGATCTGCACCGGGAGCGAGCCCAGCTTGTTGACCGCCGGGATCAGGCTCGAGGACATGCACACCCGGGCGATCTCCTCGATGACGATCACCGTCGCGAGCGCGTCGGCTCCGGCACCGCCGTACTGCTCCGGGACGTGCGGCGCGTGGAAGTCCGCCGCAAGCAGCGCGGCCGCAGCCTCGTCCGGGTAGCGCGCCTCCTCGTCGACGGCTGCCGCGTACGGCGCGATCTTGTCCTCGGCGAGCTCGCGCACCACCTTGCGGATGGTGCGGTGCTCCTCGGACGGGGCGTACAGCGGGAAGTCATCGGGCATGGCCTGATCCTATGGTCCGGTGAACGACCGCTAACCGTGAGATTCGTCTCCCGAGGACGGCTGGGTACGGCACCGGAATGCACGTCCTGAGGAGGCTGTTGTGACAGACATGAGCAGTGCGCAGGAGAGGTCATGGCACGACCGGGCGGTCGTCGACACGATGCTCGACGACCTCGAGACGTGGGCAGTCGTCGGGCTCTCCGGTGACACCGGACGCACGGCGTACGGCGTCGCCGCGGCCCTGCAGCGGGCCGGCAAGCGGATCGTCCCGATCCACCCGGACGCGCCGACCGTGCTCGGGCAGCAGGGCTATGCGACCCTGGCCGACGTGCCCTTCCCGATCGACGTCGTCGACGTGTTCCGACGCTCCGAGGCGGCCGGCGAGTTCGCCGACCAGGCCGTCGAGGTCGGCGCGAAGGCCGTCTGGTTCCAGCTCGGCGTGGTCGACGAGGACGCGTTCGAGCGCACCTGGGCGGCGGGCGTGCCGATGGTGATGGACACGTGTCCCCTGATCGAGTGGCGCAAGCGCGCCGCATGAGCGAGCGCCGCGAGTGAACCATGAGCCGGGCGGGGACCTCCGCGTGCGCCCCGGCCCGGGGGTGCCGGGCGGCCTGGTGATCCCGGGCAACGAGCTGGTCGAGCAGTTCTCGCGCTCGTCGGGTCCGGGCGGTCAGTCGGTGAACACCGCTGACAGCCGGGTCGAGCTCCGGTTCGAGGTCGCCGCCTCGGCCGCGTTCAGCGAGACGCAGCGGCAGCGGGCCCTGGAGCGCCTCGGGGCGACCGTGGTGATCACGGCCTCCGAGCACCGTTCGCAGCACCGCAACCGCGTGGCCGCCCGCTTGCGTCTCGCCGACCGGATCCGCGGTGCGCTCGCACCGCCGCCGGTCAAGCGCGTTCCGACCAAGCCGAGCCGGGCGTCGCAACGGCGGCGTGTCGACTCGAAGGTGCGCCGCGGGCGGGACAAGGCCCTGCGCGGGCGCGTGCGGGACCAGTAGTCCCGGAGAGCCGAGTCGTTCGGCTCTGTCTGCGGCCACCGGCCCGACGGTTTCCTTGAGGTGGAAGCTCTGCCTGCACCGCCGAGAGGGACACCTGATGAACACCCAGACCTGGCACGTTTCGATCACGCTGGCCGACGACGGCCACAACGTGACCGCCCGGGCACGGCTTGCCGACGGATCGGTCGACGTCGTCGGCCTGGGCGTCGTCTCGACCGCCGTCACCGAGGCGAGCGGCGAGTCGCCGTTCGAGCTGGCTGCGGTGCGCTCCCTGCAAAGCCTCTCGGACGCGCTGAGCTATGCGGCGGAGACCGACCGGTACGCCGCCCTCGACCAGGCCTAGACGGGTCGTCTAGAAGCCGAGCCGGCGGGCTCCGGCCGACTGCTCGCGGACGGCCTTGCCCTTCTCCTGGGCGCTGTCGCGCAGCGACGCCTGGAACTCGGTCATCCGCTGCTGGAGAGCCGGATCGGTCGCCGCGAGGATGCGCACCGCGAGCAGGCCCGCGTTGCGCGCGTTGCCCACTGCCACGGCGGCGACCGGCACCCCTGCCGGCATCTGCACGATCGAGAGCAGCGAGTCCATCCCGTCGAGGTACTTCAGCGGCACCGGTACGCCGATGACCGGCAACGGGGTCACCGAGGCGAGCATCCCGGGCAGGTGCGCTGCTCCGCCCGCACCGGCGATCAGGACCTGCAGCCCGCGACCGGCGGCCCCCTTGCCGTAGGCGAGCATCTCCTCGGGCATCCGGTGGGCGGAGACGACGTCGGCCTCGAAGCCGATGTCGAACTCCTCGAGCGCCTCCCCGGCGGCCTTCATCACCGGCCAGTCGGAGTCGGAGCCCATCACGATGCCGACGCGGGTCACTGGGTTGCTCGTCATTCGCTCTCGTCTCCTAGCTCGCCTGCGAACCATGCTGCCGCATGCCGCGCCCGCTCGAGGCAGTCCTCGAGATCGTCCCCGTAGGCGTTGACGTGGCCGACCTTGCGGCCCGGGCGCAGGGCCTTGCCGTAGAGGTGCACCCGCAGCCGCGGGTCGCGGGCGAGGGCGTGCGGGTAGCCGTCGTAGAGATCCGCGGTCGCTCCGCCGGCTGCCGGGCCGAGGATGTTCACCATCACGGTCCACGGCGCCCGTGCGTCCGGCGCACCGAGCGGCAGGTCCAGGACCGCCCGCAGGTGGTTCTCGAACTGGGACGTGACCGACCCGTCCTGGGTCCAGTGGCCGGTGTTGTGGGGGCGCATCGCCAGCTCGTTGACCAGCACCCGCCCGTCGACGGTCTCGAAGAGCTCGACCGCCAGCACGCCCACGACGGCGAGCTCGCCGGCGACCGTCATCGCGATCTGCTGGGCCTCCACCGCCAGGTCGGGGGCGAGGTCCGGCGCGGGCGCGACCACCTCGCGGCAGATGCCGTCGCGCTGCTCGCTGGCGACCACCGGCCACACGGCCACCTGGCCGGAGGGCGAGCGGGCGACCAGGGCCGAGAGCTCGCGCCGGAAGTCGACGAGCTCCTCGGCGAGGATCTGGACGCCGGTCGCTGCCGCGTGCTCGAAGGCCGCGACCGCATCGGCCTCGGAACTGACGAACCAGACCCCCTTGCCGTCGTACCCGCCCCGGGTGGCCTTCAGCACGCACGGGAAGCCGAAGGCGGCCACCTCCTGGGGCGTCTCGACGACCAGGTTGCGCGGGCACGGGATGCCGAGCCGGCCGAGCGCCTCGCGCATCACCGCCTTGTCCTGCGCGTGGACCAGTGCGTCCGGCCCGGGCCGCACGGCGATCCCGTCGGACTCGAGCGCGTGCAGGTGCTCGGTCGGCACGTGCTCGTGGTCGAAGGTGACGGCCGCGCACCCGTCGGTCACCAGCCGGAGAGTGGTCAGGTCGGTGTAGTCGCCGACCTCGCAGTCGGGGATGACCTGGGCGGCCGAGACACCGGCGGCCTCGGCGAGCAGCCGGAGGGGGATGCCGAGCGCGGCGGCGGGCTCGGCGAGCATTCGGGCGAGCTGGCCGCCACCGATGATCGCGACCGTCGGGGACACGGGGTGACCCTATCGAGTGCCGCCGAACCGCGGCCCACGCTGTGGCTATCTTGGCCACCGTGCCCCGCTTCACCCGTGCCGAGCTCGACGCCCACCGCGGCGACGTCGTGCCCGACCTCGTCGGCGAGGACCTGCGGCTGCTGTTCGTCGGCATCAACCCGGGGCTGTGGACCGCTGCGGTGCAGACCCACTTCGCGCACCCGGCCAACCGGTTCTACCCCGCGCTGCTCGCGGCCGGGATCATCGAGCGACGGATCGACCCGGCGGCCGGGATGACCGACGAGGACAGGGCCCACTTCGTCTCCCGCGGCCTGGGGATCACGAACCTGGTGGCCCGCGCGAGTGCGCGCGCCGACGAGCTCACGGCGACGGAGCTGCGCGAGGGTGGCGCCCGCCTGGTCGAGCGCGTCGAGCTGTGGCGCCCGGCCGTCGTCGCGGTCGCCGGGATCACGGCGTACCGGACCGCCTTCGGCGCGCGGAAGGCCGTCCCGGGCGCGCAGCCGGAGGCCCTCGGAGGCTCACAGGTGTGGGTCGTCCCGAACCCGTCCGGGCTGAACGCCCACGACACGGTGGCGACGCTGGCCGTCGCGTACCGCGCCGCTGCGGAGGCCGCCGGGGTCGTCAGTGGCGAGGACGGGTCCGGCGAACCGTGACCGGCTCCACGTCACCGAAGCCGCGCAGAGGACGGGCCGGCAGCTTGCGGGTCTCGAAGTCGGCGGCCGGCAGCAGCTCGGCGGTGCGCTCGTCGATGATCACCCGGTTGCGGCGGGCAACGGCCGTGAAGCGGGCGGCCAGGTTGACCGGCGGGCCGTAGACGTCGCCCATGCGCAGCACCAGCGGACCCGTCGCGATCCCGATCCGTACGTCGGGAAGCCGCTCGTCGCGCCCGACCACGGCGATGATGTCCAGGGCGATGTCGATGGCCTCGACCGGATCGATCTCGAGGAACAGCACCGAGTCGCCCAGCGTCTTCACGACCCGTCCGTTGTGGTCGGCGATGACGTCGGCGCAGCGGCTCTCGAAGATCTCGACGAGGTCGCCGAGCTCGTTCTCGCCCAGCTCGTTGCTCAGCGCCGTGAACGCGACCAGGTCGGCGAAACCAACGGTCGCCTCGGTGGCCGGCTCGTCCTCGTCGGAGGCGAACGCCTCGATGCGCGCGACCGACGCGGCGAGGTGGCGGCGCCACGCGTAGACGAGCAGCCGGTCGAAGCGCGGGGCGAGCTCCTCGACGAGGTGCACCGAGGCCCGCATCAGGTCCACGGACGCACCGTCGCGCTCGGTGAACTCCTCGACCGCCGAGGAGAGCGTCGCCACCTCCCAGTCCGCCAGCCGGGCCACCGTGAGGCCGACCGCGCGGGTCAGCCGCAGCATCGTCTCGAAGTCGACGCCGGTCTCCCTGACAGCGGCGGCGACCAGGATCAGCGCCTCCTGGTCGGCGCTGGTGAAGGCGTTCTGGTTGGCGGCGTCGGGAAAGCCGAGCGCGCGCCACAGCCGCCGGGCGTCGTCGAGGGACACTCCCGCCGCGGCGGAGACGTCAGTGCCGCTCAGGCCGGGAGCCTCGCCGAGGATGGCGCGCTCGAGGTCGGCGGCGGACGGTGCGTCTGCGGCGGGATCGGTCGCGGGCTCAGGTCCCGTCATCGTTCTTGGCGTCCTGGCGCTCGCCGTGGAAGAGCAGGTCCGAGAGCTGCAGCTGCAGCTTCTCGACGCGAGGCACGTCGTGCAGCGCGACCCGGCCCTGCTCGCTCGCGTCGGAGACCACGAGCGTGCCGCACCCGAGGAGCCGGTCGAGCAGGCCCTTCTCGTAGGACACGTCGCTGATCCGGGCCAGCGGGATGTCGTGGCCGGTGCGGCTGATCACGCCCGAGTGGGTGGTCAAGCGGCGGTTGGTGACGGTGTAGGTCGTGGTGAACCAGTTCAGGAACGGCCACAGGCTGTAGACGGCGACGACCACGCCGACGACCACCCAGATGGCGGTGAGCCACACCTTCCGGTTGCTGTCGGGAAGGCTGGAGAGGTAGCCACCGACACCTGCCGCCACGATCAGCACGAGCGCCGGCGCGAGCAGCGCCTTCACGTGCGTGCGGGTGGACCAGACGACGTGCTCGCCCTGGTTCAGGAGCTTGGGATTGATCGCCACGTGTGGATCATGTCACGTCGGGACGCACGTGGAGGACGTCTCCGGCACCCACCGCGCGACCGGCGACGACCAGCCTGCCGTGCGCATCGACGTCGTCGGCCCGTCCCGCGAGCACCTCGCCGTCGGGGAGGTGCACCTCGACGTCCAGGCCGATCGTGGAGCACGCCTGCCGATAGCGGACGAGGAGCCCGCGCGGGTCCGCGGCGAGTTCGGTGAGCGTGTCGGCGAGCGAGCCGGCGACCGCGCCGAAGACCGCGGTCCGGTCGGCGTCGGCACCCGCGGTCGCGAGCGAGGTGGCCGTGGGCACCGGGAGCTGCTCGCGCGTCATCCCGACGTTGATGCCGATGCCGATCACCGCGAGCGGCCGGGCGGCGTCGCGAGGGTTCGGCACCCGTTCGAGCAGGATGCCGGCGACCTTGCCGGTGCCGCCGTCGGGCAGCGGGAGCAGCAGGTCGTTGGGCCACTTCAGCGCCGGCTCCAGCCCGGTCGAGCGTCGTACCCCGTCGGCGACGGCGAGCGCGGTCGCGAGCGGGAGCAGCGGCCAGTCCTCGTCGGCCAGCCCGGGGTCGACCACCGCGGAGAAGGTGAGCGCCGAGCCGGGTGGCGTCTCCCACTGCCGGTCCAGGCGACCGCGGCCGGACGTCTGGTGGTCGGCCAGCACGATCGTCCCGGCAACGGGGTCGTCGGCCGCGAGCGCGTTGGTCGAACCGGCCGAGGGCAGCAGCCGCACCGTCCATGCCGCGCCGGCGGCAGCGCTCACCGCGTCGGGCTCGAGGGGTGACCAGGAAGCTTCGTGATCGGGCACAGGCACTAGATTGGCCCACGTTCAGCCCGAGAGCCACCAGAGCCACCACCCCACCAGGAGCCGACAGCGTGAGCGCACATCCCGGCGAGGGGACCGACGTCCCGACCGACATCGACATCCACACCACCGCGGGCAAGCTGGAGGACCTCGAGCGACGCATCGACGAGGCCGTGCACGCGGCCTCGGACAAGGCCGTCGAGAAGCAGCACGCCAAGGGCAAGATGACCGCCCGCGAGCGCATCGAGCAGCTCTTCGACGAGGGCTCGTTCGTCGAGCTCGACGAGCTGGCGCGGCACCGGTCGACGGCCTTCGGGCTGCAGAAGAACCGCCCGTACGGCGACGGCGTGATCACCGGCTACGGCACCGTCGAGGGTCGCCAGGTGTGCGTGTTCTCCCAGGACTTCACCATCTTCGGCGGCTCGCTCGGCGAGGTGTACGGCGAGAAGATCACCAAGGTGATGGACCTCGCGATGAAGACCGGCTGCCCGATCGTCGGGATCAACGAGGGCGCCGGCGCCCGCATCCAGGAGGGCGTGGTCAGCCTGGGTCTGTACGGCGAGATCTTCCGCCGCAACGTGCACGCGTCCGGCGTGATCCCGCAGATCAGCCTGATCATGGGCTCGTGCGCCGGCGGCCACGTGTACTCCCCCGCGGTCACCGACTTCACCGTGATGGTCGACGGCACGTCGAACATGTTCATCACTGGCCCCGACGTGATCAAGACGGTCACCGGCGAGGACGTCACGATGGAGGAGCTCGGCGGCGCCCGCACCCACAACACGAAGTCCGGCAACGCCCACTACATGGGCTCCGACGAGGACGACGCGCTGGACTACGTCAAGGCGCTGCTCTCCTACCTGCCGCAGAACAACCTCGACGAGGCGCCGTCGTACGCCGAGGAGGCGGACCTCGAGCTGTCGGACATCGACCGTGCGCTGGACGTGCTGATCCCGGACTCGCCCAACCACCCCTACGACATGCACGAGGTCATCCAGGCGATCCTGGACGACCAGGAGTTCCTCGAGGTGATGCCGCTCTTCGCGCCGAACATCCTCATCGGGTTCGGCCGGGTCGAGGGCAAGTCGGTCGGCGTCGTCGCGAACCAGCCGATGCAGTTCGCCGGCACCCTGGACATCGACGCCTCCGAGAAGGCCGCCCGCTTCGTGCGCACCTGCGACGCGTTCAACATCCCGGTGCTGACCTTCGTCGACGTCCCCGGCTTCCTGCCCGGCACCGACCAGGAGTGGAACGGCATCATCCGGCGCGGCGCGAAGCTCATCTACGCCTACGCCGAGGCGACCGTGCCGCTGGTCACCGTGATCACCCGCAAGGCCTACGGCGGTGCCTACGACGTGATGGGCTCCAAGCACCTCGGCGCGGACATCAACCTGGCCTGGCCCACCTCGCAGATCGCCGTGATGGGCGCCCAGGGCGCCGCCAACATCGTGCACCGCAAGACGCTCAAGCAGGTGGAGAAGGACGGCGGTGACGTCGAGGCCAAGCGGGCCCAGCTGATCACCGAGTACGAGGACGCGCTGGCGAACCCGTACGTCGCGGCCGAGCGGGGCTACATCGACGCGGTCATCGCGCCGCACGAGACCCGCGCCGAGGTCGTCCGGGCGCTGAGGCTGCTGGCGACCAAGCGGGAGACGCTGCCGCCCAAGAAGCACGGGAACATCCCCCTGTGAACGAGCAGACTGGGGCACCCAACCTCACGATCATCAACGCAGACGCAACCCCCGAGGAGGTCGCTGCCGTCGTGGCCGTGTTCGCGGCGCTGCAGGCACCGCCGACGGAGGACCGGCGCCCCCGGCACGAGTGGGCTGCCCACACCCGGAAGATGCGCACGACTCTCCGCCGCGGCCCGGGAGCGTGGCGCGCGAGCGGCCTGCCCCACCAGTGAGGTCCTGCTGATGGCCACGCCGCGCCTCATCCTCGCTTCCGCGTCACCGGCGCGCTTGCGGACGTTGCAGGCGGCCGGGCTGCGGCCCGAGGTCATCGTCAGCGGGGTGGACGAGGACGGCGTCGAGGCCGACGACACCGCGGAGCTCGCGCTCAAGCTGGCCCAGCTCAAGGCGGTGGCGGTGGCGGCCCACCAGCCGCGGGCCCTGGTGATCGGCTGCGACTCGGTGCTCGAGTTCGAGGGCGAGGTGCTCGGCAAGCCCGCCGACCCCGCGGACGCGACGGAGCGCTGGCACCGGATGCGCGGCAAGTCCGGGGTGCTGCACACCGGCCACTGCGTGATCGACACCCATCGCGAGGTGTGGCTGGCCCGGAGTGCGGCGACCCAGGTCCGGTTCGCCGCCCTGAGCGACGACGAGATCGACGCGTACGTCGCCACCGGTGAGCCGCTCGCCGTCGCCGGGGCGTTCACGATCGACGGCCTCGGATCGGCGTACGTCTCGGGGATCAGTGGCGACCCGCACAACGTCGTCGGGATCAGCGTCCCCCTGCTGCGGCTGATGTTCGACGAGCTCGGGTTCGTCTGGCACGAGTTCTGGGCCACCTGAGCCGGCCGCACTCGCACACGGCAGACTGGCACCCATGCGCGGAATCATCCTCGCCGGCGGCACCGGCTCCCGGCTGCACCCGATCACGCTGGGGATCAGCAAGCAGCTGGTCCCGGTCTACGACAAGCCGATGATCTACTACCCACTCTCGACGCTGATGCTGGCCGGCATCAGGGACGTGCTGGTGATCACCACGCCCCACGAGGCCGAGGGCTTCCAGCGGCTGCTCGGCGACGGTACGCAGTTCGGCATCTCGATCAGCTACGCCCAGCAGCCCTCGCCCGACGGCCTGGCACAGGCGTTCACGATCGGCGCCGACTTCATCGGCGGTGAGCCGAGCGCGCTCGTTCTCGGCGACAACCTCTTCTACGGCCACGGGTTCGGCCGCACGCTCGGGCGCCTCAGCCACCTCGACGGCGCGATGGTGTTCGCCTACTGGGTGGCGGACCCGGAGGCGTACGGCGTGGTCGAGTTCGACTCGTCCGGGACGGCCATCTCCCTGGAGGAGAAGCCCGTGCAGCCGCGCAGCCACTACGCGGTCCCGGGGCTGTACTTCTACGACAACGACGTCGTCGCGCTCGCCCGCGACCTCAAGCCGTCGGCGCGCGGCGAGTACGAGATCACCGACCTCAACCGGGCCTACCTCGACCAGGGGCGGCTGCGCGTCGAGGTGCTCGAGCGCGGCACCGCCTGGCTCGACACCGGCACGTTCGACTCGATGATCGACGCCGGCAACTTCATCCGCACCGTCGAGAAGCGGCAGGGCCTCAAGATCGGCGCGCCCGAGGAGGTCGCCTGGCGGCAGGGGTTCCTGAGCGACGACGAGCTGCGCGAGCGCGCGGAGTCGCTCACGAAGTCCGGTTACGGGACCTACCTGCTCGAGCTGCTCGCCTCAGGAGCGGCCGAGCACCTCGACTGAGGCCTGCTCCCACCGCTGCGCCCAGTCGCCGATCGGTGCGACGCCGAGGCGCTCGAGC
The DNA here is from genome assembly GCF_054059435.1 of Marmoricola sp. URHA0025 HA25. Taxonomy (NCBI): domain Bacteria; kingdom Bacillati; phylum Actinomycetota; class Actinomycetes; order Propionibacteriales; family Nocardioidaceae; genus Marmoricola; species Marmoricola sp. URHA0025 HA25. The sequence continues at coordinate 1,173,331 of NZ_JBSSCD010000001.1, read as the reverse complement.
GCCCCATGCCCCAGCACGGAGTACGCCGGTCGCGGAGCCGGCCGCTGGAACGCCGTCGAGTCGGTCGGCGTGACGATCGACGGGTCCAGGCCAGCGGCCGCGACGACCCGCTGCGCGAAGCCGAACCAGCTCGTCTCGCCGCCGGAGGTGGCGTGGTAGGTGCCCGCGGGCGCGTCCGCCTCGACGAGCCGGGCCACCAGGTCCACGACGTCGCGGGTCCACGTCGGCTGACCAACCTGGTCGTCGACGACCGCCACCGATCCGCGGTCCTGCGCCACGCGGGCAATCGTCTTCGGGAAGCAGTTGCCGTGGGCGCCGTACAGCCAGGCGGTGCGGACGATCAGGTGTCCGTCGGGCAGGCCGTCGCGCACGGCCGTCTCGCCGGCACCCTTCGTCCGGCCGTAGGCGGACCGCGGGGACAGCGGCGCGTCCTCGGCGTACGGGGAGGTCGCGTCGCCCGCGAACACGTAGTCGGTGCTGATCTGGACCAGCCGGGTGCCGGTCGCCGCGGCCGCCGCGGCCAGCACGGCCGGGATGGTGGCGTTGGCCACCAGCGCGTCGTCCTCGCGCGCCTCGGCGTCGTCGACGGCGGTCCACGCCGCGCAGTTGAGCACCACGTCGACGTCGCCCAGAGCCGCCTTGACGGCCGTGGCGTCGGTGAGCTCGAGGTCGCCGAGGTCGACGCCCAGGACGTCGTGCCCGCGCGCGGCCAGGATCTCCGTCGCGTCCGTGCCGAGCATGCCCTTGGCGCCCGTGACCATCCATCGCATGCGGCTCAGGCTACCGACCGGCGGGCCGGTATCGTGCGCACGTGCTGATCGAAGAGACGAAGATCCCGGGCGCCTTCGCCGTCACGCCGCAGCAGCACCGCGACGACCGCGGCGTGTTCCTCGAGTGGTTCCGCTCCGACACGTTCGCCGAGACGACCGGCCACCCGTTCTCGATCGCACAGGCCAACTGCTCGGTCTCCGCGGCCGGCACGATCCGCGGCATCCACTTCGCCCAGCTCCCGCCGAGCCAGGCGAAGTACGTGACCTGCCCCTCCGGCGCGATCCTGGACGTCGTGGTCGACATCCGGGTCGGCTCGCCGACCTTCGGCCAGTGGGACGCCGTGCGCCTCGACGACCAGGACCGCAAGGCGCTCTACCTCGCCGAAGGCCTCGGCCACGCGTTCCTCGCGCTGGAGGACGGCACGGTCGTCAACTACCTGTGCTCGGCGCCGTACGCCCCGGGCCGTGAGCACGGCGTGCACCCGCTCGACGCGGGCATCGGCATCGAGTGGCCCACCGAGGGCCGCGACGGCTCACCGCTGACGCTCTCGCTGTCCCCGAAGGACGACCAGGCGCCCGGTCTCTCCGACCTGGTCGACAGCGGTCTGCTGCCGACCTACGAGGCGCAGCAGGCCTTCGTCCGGTCGCTGGCGACCTAGGAGAGGTCCTCGGTCAGCTCCTCGTGGCGACCGTCGTCCTGCGGTGACTGCCAGAACGACCGGGGCGCGACCCGCGGCGTGTTGAAGACGAACCGGCGGAACGCCCAGAAGCGGAAGGCGTTGCCGAGCAGGGCGCCCACGACGTTGCCGGACATGTTGTCGGCGTAGATCGAGTCCCAGTGCATGACGTGGCGGGTCACCCAGAGGCAGGTCACCGGGATCACGAACGACGCAAGGTTGATCGCGACGTAGGTCAGCATGCCGTCGCCGGGCCCGGCAGCGTGACGGTGGCGGAACGCGTAGTGGCGGCTTCCGTAGTAGCTGACGAACATGCCGACGCTGTTGGCGAGCAGGTACGCCGGGATCACGTGGTCGTTCAGGGGCCCGTCGAACCAGCCCTTGAGCCCATGGACCAGCGCGTTGAACAAGAAGACGGCGACGACCGTCGCGGCGACGTTGACCGCCGAGAAGCGTGCGAGCTCACCGGTGAGCCGGCGGAGTCTGCGGTTCACCTGGCCGCAGGCCCGGGTGCGCGCGGCGATCGCCGCGTCACTTGCTGACGACCTGTTGGGTCAGCGCGTACTTCGCCTCGGTCGCGTCCTTCATCGGCCGCCACCACGACTCGTTGTCGCGGTACCAGGCGATCGTGGCGGTGAGACCGTCGCGGAAGCCCTCGTAGCGCGGCGTCCAGCCCAGCTCGCTGCGCAGCTTGCCGGCCTCGATCGCGTAGCGGCGGTCGTGGCCGGACCGGTCGGTGACGTGGTCGTAGGCGTCTGCGTCCTGGCCCATCAGCTCGAGGATCATCGAGATCACGTCGCGGTTGTTCATCTCGCCGTTCGCGCCGATCAGGTAGGTCTCCCCCACACGGCCCTTCTCGATGATCGTCCACACCGCGTCGTTGTGGTCGTCGACGTGGATCCAGTCGCGCACGTTGAGCCCGTCGCCGTAGAGCTTGGGACGGATGCCGTCGATCACGTTCGTGATCTGCCGGGGGATGAACTTCTCGACGTGCTGGCGAGGACCGTAGTTGTTCGAGCAGTTCGAGATCGTCGCCCGGAGCCCGAAGGAGCGCACCCAGGCGCGGACCAGGTGGTCGGAGCCGGCCTTGCTCGCGGAGTACGGCGAGCTCGGGGTGTAGGGCGTGTCCTCGGTGAACTTCTTCGGGTCGTCGAGCTCGAGGTCGCCGTACACCTCGTCGGTGGAGATGTGGTGGTAGCGGACCCCGTGCCGCCGGGCTGCCTCGAGCAGGGTGAAGGTGCCGACCAGGTTGGTCCGGATGAACGGGCTGGGGTCGGCGAGCGAGTTGTCGTTGTGCGACTCGGCCGCGAAGTGCACCACCACGTCGGCATCACCGACGAGCCGCTCGACGGTGCCCTCGTCGGCGACGTCGCCCTCCACGAACCGGATCCTGTCCTCGACCCCGGTCAGCGAGGCCATCGACCCGGCGTAGGTCAGCGCGTCGAGCACCGTCACGTCGGCATCGGGCCGTGTCGCGAGCGTGCGGTGGACGAAGTTGCTGCCGATGAAGCCAGCACCTCCGGTGACGAGGATCCTCATGCCGCACAGGTTAGCCGCCGGGGTCGGCGTGCCGGTCACTCGACCGGCAGACCGAGCCCGCGCGCGATCAGCATCCGCTGCACCTCCGAGGTGCCCTCGCCGATCTCGAGCACCTTCGCGTCGCGGTAGAGCCGGGCCACCTGGTACTCCTCCATGAACCCGTAGCCGCCGAACACCTGGGTGGCGATCCGGGTCGCGGTGACCGCGGACTCCGTGGCGTAGAGCTTCGCCACCGCTGCAGCGCGCTTGAACTGCGCGACGGGGGCGCCGGCGTCCTTCATCCAGGCGGCCCGGTAGGTCAGCAGGCGGCTCGCGGACAGCATCACCTGGAGGTCGGCGATCTGGAACGCGACACCCTGCTTGCGCCCGATCGGCACGCCGAACGTGGTGCGCTCCCCGGCGTACTGGACGCACTGGTCGACGCAGGCCTGGATGCACCCGACCGCGAGTGCCGCGATCGCGACCCGGCCGTCGTCGAGCGTGGCCAGGAACTGCGCGTAGCCACGACCGCGCTCACCGAGGAGGTTCGACTCGGGGACCCGGACCCCGTCGAAGGTGAGCGGGTGGGTGTCCGAGGCGTGCCAGCCGAGCTTGTCGTAGGCCTTCTCGGCGGTGAAGCCGGGCGTGCCCGCGGGCACGATGATCGTCGAGATCTCGACCTTCTCCTCCCCGGTGGTCGAGCTTGTCGCCCGGTCGTTCGAGGTTGGCCCGGTGCGCGCCGTCACGGTGACCAGCGAGGTGATCTCGGACCCCGAGTTCGTGATGAACTGCTTGGCGCCGTCGATCACCCACTCGCCCTCGACCAGGGTCGCCCGGGTGCGCGTCGCGCCCGCGTCAGAGCCGGCACCGGGCTCGGTGAGGCCGAAGCCGGCGAGCCGGCGGCCGGCGACCAGGTCGGGCAGCCAGGTCTGCTTCTGCTCCTCGGTGCCGTAGGTGAGGATCGGGTTGATGCCGAGGCCGACCGCGGCCTCGAGGGTGATCCCGATCGACTGGTCGACGCGGCCGAGCTCCTCGATCGCCAGGCACAGGCTGGTGAAGCCGCCCTCCTCGCCGCTGAGGCCGGCGCCGCCGTACTCCTCGGGCGCCGTCAGCCCGAAGAGCCCGAGCTCGCCCATCTTCTGCACCACGTCGACCGGGAAGTGGTGGTTGCGGTCCCACTCGGCGGAGTGCGGGGCGATCTCCTTCTCGGCGAAGTCACGCACCGTGCGGCGGAACTGCTCGTGCTCGGGAGAGAGGTCGAAGCTCATGACGCCATCGTAAGCCACCGGTTAACGATTGTTAACTTGTGGCCGCTGAGACCCGGCGTGGCGGTACCCGTCGCGACCAATAGACTCCCGAAGGATCACAGACACCGAGGAGTTCGCGTGCCCGAGACGAAGCCGCTGCAGAAGGTCCTGGTCGCCAACCGGGGCGAGATCGCCGTCCGGGTGGTGCGCGCGTGCAAGGACGCAGGCATCGGCAGCGTCGCCGTGTACGCCGACCCCGATCGTGACGCCCTGTTCGTCCGGCTCGCCGACGAGGCCTACAGCCTCGACGGTTCCACGCCCGCCGACTCCTACCTCGACATCGCCAAGATCATCGACGTCGCCAAGCGCAGCGGTGCCGACTCGGTCCACCCGGGCTACGGGTTCCTCGCCGAGAACGCCGTCTTCGCCCAGGCCGTGCTCGACGCCGGGCTGGTCTGGATCGGCCCGCCGCCCGACGCGATCGAGGCCCTCGGCGACAAGGCCAAGGCCAAGCAGATCGCGCAGAAGGCCGACGCGCCGCTGGCCCCCGGCACCAAGGATCCCGTCAAGGACGCCGACGAGGTCGTGGAGTTCGCGAAGGCCAACGGCCTGCCCGTCGCCATCAAGGCGGTCTTCGGCGGCGGCGGCCGCGGCCTCAAGGTCGCCCACACCCTCGAGGAGATCCCCGAGCTCTACGAGTCCGCCGTCCGGGAGGCGGTCACGGCGTTCGGCCGCGGCGAGTGCCTGGTCGAGAAGTTCCTGCACCACCCCCGCCACGTCGAGACCCAGTGCCTGGCCGACCAGCACGGCAACGTCGTGGTGGTCTCGACGCGCGACTGCTCGCTGCAGCGGCGCAACCAGAAGCTCGTCGAGGAGGCGCCCGCGCCGTTCCTGACCGGCGAGCAGGTCGAGAAGCTCTACGAGTCGTCGAAGGCGATCCTCAAGGAGGCCGGCTACGTCGGCGCCGGCACGTGCGAGTTCCTGGTCGCGGAGGACGGCACCATCTCGTTCCTCGAGGTCAACACGCGGCTCCAGGTCGAGCACTGCGTCTCCGAGGAGGTCACGGGCATCGACCTGGTCCGGGAGATGTTCCGGATCGCCGCCGGCGAGGAGCTCGGCTTCGGCGACCCCGAGGTCGTCGGCCACTCGATCGAGTACCGGATCAACGCCGAGGACGGCGGCCGCAACTTCATGCCGGCGCCCGGCACGCTCACCGAGTGGGCTCCCCCGCAGGGGCCCGGGGTCCGCGTCGACGGCGGCTACGAGAAGGGCGAGACGATCCCGGGTGCGTTCGACTCGCTGATCGCCAAGCTGATCGTCACCGGCCGTGACCGGACCCAGGCGCTCGAGCGCTCGCGCCGCGCGCTCGCAGAGTTCCGCGTCGACGGGATGCCGACCGTGATCCCGTTCCACCGGGCGGTCATCGACGACCCGGCGTACGTCGGCGCCTCGAACCCGTCGGGTGAGGGCGACTTCACCATCTACACCACCTGGATCGAGTCCGAGTTCGACAACCGGATCGAGCCCTACGGGGGCGACGTGGCGGAGGCCGAGGAGGCCGTCGAGCGCCAGAAGGTGACCGTCGAGGTCGGCGGACGTCGTCTGGAGGTCGTGCTCCCCGGCGGGCTGGGTGGCCTGTCGACGGGTGCCGCCGCGGGCCCGAAGAAGCCGAAGCGCACGACCGGCAAGAAGGCCGGCGCCGCGGCATCGGGCGACGCCGTCGCCAGCCCGATGCAGGGCACCATCGTCAAGGTGGCCGTCGAGGACGGCGCGACCGTCGCCGAGGGCGACGTGGTCGTGGTGCTCGAGGCGATGAAGATGGAGCAGCCGCTCAAGGCGCACAAGGCCGGCACCGTGACGGGTCTGACCGCCGAGGTCGGCGCGACCGTGACGCACGGCCAGGTGCTCTGCGAGATCAAGGACTAGCGCAGCCCCGGGTGCTGGCGCGCGAGCAAGGGCACCAGCAACCGGCGCGGTGCGAACCGGCCGAAGGCGGCTGCAGGGCGGTTCAGGGCTCCGGGAATGACGACGACCCGACCGCGGTCCATGCCGTCGACGGCAGCACGCGCGACCTCGGTCGCCGAGACCCACATGAACGACGGCAACGAGGTCTCGAAGTCGTGCCGGTCGAAACCGGCCGCCTCGCCGAACCCGGTGTCCACGGGTCCGGGGCACAGTGCCGTGACGCTGACCCCGGTGCCGGCCAGCTCTCCGGAGAGGCTCTCGGTGTAGCTGAGCACGAACGCCTTCGCGGCGCCGTACGTCGCCTGGCCCGGCAGCGGCTGGAACGCCGCCATCGACGCGACGTTGAGCACCGCGCCGCGGCCGCGCTCGACCATGCCGGGCAGGACGCGGCTGCACAGGTCGACGACAGCGGCCACGTCCACCTCGACCAGGTTGAGCTCGGCGTCCGGGTCGCTGCGGTGCACGGGACCCAGCGTGGACAGGCCGGCGTTGTTGACCAGGACGTCCGGTGCCAGCCCGAGGCCGGTCACCCGGCCCAGCAGGTCGGCGCGGACCGTGCGGTCGGACAGGTCGGCGACGACGACATGAGCCTGCTCGCCGAGCTCGGCCGCGAGCTCTGCGAGCTTGCTCTCGGAGCGCGCCACCAGGACGACCTGGTGGCCCCGGGCGGCCAGGTTGCGCGCGATCTCCGCCCCGATGCCGGAGGAGGCGCCGGTGACGACGGCGCAGCGGTCAGGTCCGGGCGGGGGCAGGCTCATGTCGGCACCCTAGGTGCCCGACCGAACGCTGGCTACGGCACCGGGTCGAACGTGAAGTAGGCGGACCGCAGGCCGTACAGCCTGCGGAAGTCGTCCCCGCTGATCGTCGCCGTATTCGTGATCGGTGTGCCGGTCACTGTCACGGTCTGGACCCAGCCACCCGCGTCGAACAGTCGGTCGGCCTCGCGCTTGGTGATGCGCACGGACGTCAAGGTGCCGAAGCCGGGATGATCCACCTGCATCTTTGCGTCGAGCTTCGCGGTGTCGACATTCACCTTCCAGTGGATGTAGGGGCTGACCGCCTTGTCGTACGCGTCCGCCTGCGCGGGAAGGTATGGCTGACTGCCTGCAGAGCTCCAACCGCCGTTGCTGGAGGAGAACTGTGCGAACGCGTACTGACCGCCGTAGACCAGTGTCTGACCTGCAGTCGCCTCAGCCGCTGCGTTGGTCGACGCCTGCTCGGTCGGCACGCCGTCGACCGCCACGCCGCGGTACACCTGGCACGCCGTCGTGTCGCACAGGTCGTAGTAGCGGGTCGCGTGGTCGGCGCGTTCGCGGGCCGCATACGTGCGTGCCGCCACGGCCTGTGCCTTCAGCGCCTCCGGGTGCCACGACGCCGGCATCTCGGCGGGGATCACCCCCCGGAGGTAGGTGTCCAGGCGAATGACGTTGACGGTGTCACCGTTCGTGAACCGGAGCTTGCCGCGGTAGACGCGACTGGCCCCGCCCGGAAGCTTGAGGGTGAGCGGCCCGGCCGACGACTTGAGCTCGCCGTCGCCCGCGAGGGCCTTGCGACCGCCGGTCTTGTACAGGTGCCAGCGGCCGGTCTTGAAGTAGACCCGGGTCTGGCCGGCGACGGTCTTGAGCCGCCATGCCCGCGCATGCTTCCGCAGCTTGTAGGTCCGCCCGTTGCCGAGGTCGTGGACCCTCAGCCGAGGGGCCTGGGCGATCTTGAGGTTGTTGTCGGTGTCGCCGCTGATCAGCACCCGCACCTTCCCGACCGCCGGTGCGAGTGCGGTGGTCGGGTAGTAGAACGCGAGGATCTGCTGGTAACCCTGGCCGGCCTCGGCGGCACCCCTCGCTCCCCACTGGGACATCCCGTGGCCGTGCCCGAAGCCGTCGCCGGTGACGACGAGCGCGGGGTTGGCCGGCTGCGGGTCGTCCACGCTCGACGCTGCCTGGGCAGCGTTCCCGGCAAGCACGAGCGCCGCCGTGGCGGCGAGCGCGGTCAGGATGCCTGTGGTCCGGATGTGCATGCGTATCCCTGTGGCTGGTGGGTGAGGAGTGAAGCATCCATCATGCACGGCCGGTCAACCTCGCGCAGGAACATGAGCGCTGGTGAACGAAGCACAGCCGGGGAACTACGTCGCTGTCAGCCCGAGGCTCAACGCGGGTGGTGGAGCCGCCGGGCGGCCTCGGCGATCGAGCCGCTGTTGGAGGGATAGACCGTGAACGCCTGGGCGAGCTGATCGGCGGTGAGCGACTCGGCCACCGCGACGGAGACCGGGTGGATCAGCTCGCTCGCGCGCGGACCGACCACGACGCCGCCGACGATGATCCCGGTGCCGGGGCGGGCGAAGAGCTTCACGAAGCCGTCGCGCACGCCCTGCATCTTGGCGCGGGCGTTGCCGGCGAGCTCGAGGCGCACGACCTCGGCGTCGATCTCGCCGTTGTCGACCGCCTGCTGCGACCAGCCCACGGTGGCGATCTCCGGCGCCGTGAACACGTTCGAGGACACCTTCTTCAGGTCCAGGGGCGCGACCGCGTCGCCGAGGAAGTGCCACATGGCGATCCGGCCCTGCATGGCGGCGACCGAGGCGAGCATGAGCACCCCGGTGCAGTCACCGGCTGCGTAGACACCACGGGCCGTCGTGCGGGAGACCCGGTCCACCACGACGTACCCGCCGTCGTCGAGCCTGACGCCCGCCTCCTCGAGGCCGACACCGGTCGTGTTCGGCACCGAGCCGAGGGCGAGCAGGCAGTGCGACCCGGTTACCGAGCGGCCGTCGGTGAGCCGCACGGTCACCTCGTCGCCGGTCCGCGTGACCGACTCCATCCGCGACTTCGACAGCACGGTCATGCCGCGCCGGGTCAGCACCTGCTGGAGCACCTCGGCCGCGTCGGCGTCCTCGCCGGGCAGCACCCGGTCGCGCGAGGAGACCAGGACGACGTCGATGCCCAACGCCATGTAGGCGCTCGCGAACTCCGCACCCGTGACGCCGGAACCGACCACGATCAGCCGGCTCGGCATCTCGATCAGGTCGTAGACCTGCTCCCAGGTGAGGATCCGCTCGCCGTCGGGTTGGGCGGACGGCAGTGTGCGAGGCGCGGCGCCGGTGGCGACCAGCACCGCGTCGGCGGCCAGGGTCTCGGTGCCGCCGTCGGGCAGGTCGACCACCACGCGTTGCGGGCCGCCGAGCCGGCCGTGGCCGACGACGACCTTGACCCCGTCGCGCTCGAGCCGCCGGCCGATGTCGCGCGACTGCTCGGCCGCGAGCCGGAGCACCCGGGCGTTCACACGAGCCAGGTCGACGTGGACCGGCGACGTTGCGTCCTCGTCGGCGATGCCGACCCCGAGCTCGGGAGCGGTGGACAGGTCGGTCATCAGCTCGGCGGTGGCGATCAGCGTCTTGCTCGGCACACAGTCGGTCAGCACCGCGGAGCCTCCGAGGCCGTCGGAGTCGACCACGGTCACGTCCGCGCCGAGCTGTGCCGCCACGTGTGCCGACTCGTAGCCGCCGGGTCCGCCACCGATGATCACCACAGAAGTCGCCCGGTCGTCCGTCACCCGCACATTGTCGCGTACCGCGTCGGAGGGCCGTGCGCGAGCCCGCTTGTCCTACCCTTCTCGGGTGACGTTGTACGCCGCCTACGGGACGAACCTGGACCCGGCCCGGATGAGCGAGCGGTGCCCGCACTCCCCCTTGCGCGACACCGGCTGGCTGCAGGGCTGGCGGCTCACCTTCGGCGGCGAGGACCACGGCTGGGACGGCGCGCTCGCCACGGTCGTCCAGGACCCCTTCGAGCAGGTCTTCGTCGCGATCTACGACGTCACCGAGGAGGACGCGAGCGCCCTGGACAGCTGGGAGTCCGCCGACACGGGGCTCTACCGCAAGGCCAAGGTCCGCGTCTCGACCATGACCGACGAGTGCGTCGCCTGGATCTACGTGCTCGACGCGTTCGAGGGAGGGCTGCCCTCGGCGACGTACCTGGGCGTGCTCGCCGACGCGGCCGACGCCGCGGACGCGCCCGCCGACTACGTCTCCGCGCTGCGCCAGCGGCCCTGCAGGAGCACGTTCGGCGGCTAGAGTCCCTGCGGTGAGCAACCCTGCCGACGCAGCCACCGAGGCTGCCACCGCCCTCGCCGACCTGACCGGTGTCCGCCGGCACGACGTCGCCCTCGTGATGGGGTCCGGCTGGCTCCCCGCAGTCGACGCGCTCGGGGAGGCCACCGCGGAGATCAGCACGACGGACCTGCCCGGCTTCGCTGCGCCGGCGGTCGTCGGCCACGCCGGCCGGATCCGCTCGGTGCGCGCCGGTGACAAGCAGCTGCTCGTCTTCCTCGGGCGCACCCACTTCTACGAGGGCCTCGGGGTGCGCGCGGTGGTCCACGGCGTCCGCACCGCCGCAGCGGCCGGCTGCCGGGCGATCGTGCTCACCAACGGCTGCGGGGGGCTGAAGGAGTCCTGGAAGCCGGGCACCCCCGTGCTGATCAGCGACCACATCAACCTGACCGCCACGTCGCCGATCGAGGGCGCGAACTTCGTCGACCTCACCGACCTCTACAGCCCCCGTCTGCGTGAGCTGTGCCGCCAGGTCGAGCCCGAGCTCGACGAGGGCGTGTACGTGCAGTTCCCCGGGCCGCACTACGAGACCCCCGCCGAGATCGGCATGGTGCGGGCGATGGGCGGCCACCTGGTCGGGATGAGCACCACGCTCGAGGCGATCGCGGCGCGCGAAGCCGGTCTCGAGGTCCTCGGGATCTCGCTGGTCACCAACCTCGCGGCCGGGATCAGCGGCGAGCCCCTGAACCACGCCGAGGTGCTCGAGGCCGGCAACGCCGCGGCCAGCCGCATGGGCGCCCTGCTCGGGGCCATCGTGCCGGGGATCTGACTCGGCGGTCAGGCGGTCTTGCGCAGGACGGCCTCGCCCACCAGGGCACGGAAGTACGCGTCCTCCGCGTGCAGCTGCTCGAAGGCCTCCCGCCCCAGGTGCAGGGCGACGACGTCGGTCGCGGAGACCACGGTCGCGGACCGGAGCCGGCGGCGCAGGATGCCCAGCTCGCCGAGGACCTCGCCGGGCCGGCAACGGCCGAGCTGCTCGCCGCGGCGCCGTACGTCGACCTCGCCGCTGAGCAGCACGTAGGCCTTGTCGGGCGCCGTGAGCTCGGCGAGCATCGCCCAGCCGGGGCGGACGTGCACGATCCGGCCGAGGTCGACCATGCGGTTCAGGAGCGCGGACGGCGCGTCGGTGAACGTGGGAGCGCTGCCGACGAGGCGGAGCTGGGCGCGGACGTCGCCTCGCGGGACGGGGCCGCCGGAGGTCATCGATCGGTTCACCATGGGAGGGGTGCCTTTCAAGGAGGGTGCAGGTCCGAGAGCGGTCACCTCCCAGAGAGGCCGCGAGCCCTTCGTCAGATACGTGCGCACGTTTGACTTCGAGTGCACTCGAAGCCCAGACTGCACCGATGAGCATGACCATCGCCGAGGCCGCGGCGCACACCGGCCTGACCACGCACACGCTGCGCTACTACGAGCGCGACGGCCTGATGCTGCGCGCGGTCGACCGGGCGGCGAGCGGACATCGCCGCTACGACGAGCGCGACCTGATCTGGATCGACCTGATCGCCAAGCTGCGCGGCACCGGCATGCCGATCAGCGACGTACGCCGGTACGCCGCGCTCGTCCGGTCCGGCGAGGGCAACGAGGCCGAGCGGCTCGCGCTGCTGCGGGACCACCGCCAGCGGGTGCTCGCCCAGCTGGCCGAGGTGCAGGAGCACCTGGGTGCCATCGACCGCAAGATCGGCATCTACGCGGAGAAGTTGACTTCGAGTGCGCTCGAAGCACAAGACTTGTCCGCATGACTGATTCCTCCACCACACATCGCACGCTCGGGACCGCCGCACCGCTGGAGGTCTCCGCACTCGGGCTCGGCTGCATGGGCATGTCGGAGTTCTACGGAGCACCCGACGAGGGCGAGGGCATCGCGACCATCCAGCGCGCCCTCGACCTCGGCGTGACCTTCCTGGACACCGCGGACATGTACGGCCCGTTCACCAACGAGCAGCTGGTCGGCAAGGCCATCGCGGGTCGCCGCGACGAGGTCCAGCTCGCGACGAAGTTCGGCAACGAGCGCCGCGCCGACGGCAGCCGGGTCGGCATCAACGGCCGGCCCGAGTACGTCCACGCGGCCTGCGACGCCTCGCTCGAGCGGCTCGGCGTCGACCACATCGACCTGTACTACCAGCACCGCGTGGACAAGTCGGTGCCGATCGAGGAGACGGTCGGGGCCATGGCGGAGCTCGTGCAGGCCGGCAAGGTGCGCCACCTCGGACTGTCGGAAGCGTCCGCGGCCAACATCCGCAAGGCGCACGCCGTGCACCCGATCACCGCGCTGCAGACCGAGTACTCGCTGTTCACCCGCGACCTGGAGGACGAGATCCTGCCGACGCTCCTCGAGCTCGGCATCGGGCTGGTGCCGTACTCCCCGCTCGGCCGTGGCCTGCTGACCGGGCGGATCACGAGCGAGGACGCGCTGTCTGCGGACGACTCGCGGCGTTCGGCGTACTTCCCGCGGTTCCAGGGCGAGGCGCTCAAGGCCAACCTGGCGCTCGTCGCGCGGGTCCAGGAGATGGCCCTGGACAAGGGCTGCACTCCGGGCCAGCTCGCGCTCGCGTGGGTGCTCGCCCAGGGCCCTCGGCACGGTCTCGGCGTCGCGCCGATCCCCGGCACCAAGCGCGTGCGCTACCTCGAGGAGAACGTCGCCTCGCTCGAGGTCGCACTGAGCCCGGACGACCTGACCGCGCTCGAGCGGGCCGTCCCGCGGGATGCGGTCGTGGGCGCGCGCTACGGCGACATGAGCTCGATCGACGCCTGAACTACCGGCCGGTAACATGGTGGCATGAGGTACGTCGCCCACGAGACCACCGACGGCATCGCGCACGTGCGCCTGACCCGGCCGGACAAGCTCAACGCCCTGACCCTCCAGACGCTCGACGAGCTGGTGGCCACGGCGCGCGAGCTGCGCAAGGACCGCAGCCTGCGCGCCGTGGTGCTCAGCGGCGAGGGCGCGTCCTTCTGCGCCGGCCTCGACTTCGCGTCCGCGTTGAAGAGCCCGGCGGGGATCGCGAAGGCGTTCGTGCCGCGGCCCTTGCGCGGCACCAACACCTTCCAGGAGGCGTGCTGGGCCTGGCGGAGGCTGCCCGTGCCGGTGATCGCGGCGGTCGAGGGCCACTGCTACGGCGGTGGCCTGCAGCTCGCGCTGGCCGCGGACTTCCGGGTGGCCACGCCCGACTCCGAGTGGTCGGTCCTCGAGGCGCGCTGGGGGCTGATCCCGGACAGGACGGGGATCCGCACGCTCGCCGAGCTCGTCGGCATCGACACCGCCAAGCGGCTGACGATGACCGCGCAGATGCTCAGCGGCAAGGAGGCGGCCGACCTGGGGCTGGTCACCGAGCTCGCCGCCGACCCGGTGGGCGCGGCCACCGAGCTGGCGCAGCAGATCGCGCAGCGCTCCCCCGACTCCGTCGCGGCGGCGAAGCGGCTGTTCGACCGCAGCTGGACCGCATCGCCGCGGAAGACGTTCGCGCGCGAGCGCCTCGAGCAGCTGGTCCTGCTCGCGACGGCGAACACGCGCGCGGCACGCGAGGCGGCGTTCCGGAAGGTGCCGCCGGTCTTCGGACGGCGCACCCTGCGCTGAGACGGCTTGGCTACGCTGGCGAGGCCCGCCTGACGCAACCCACGATGGAGTGCACACGATGACTGACCGCAAGGCAACGACCATCTGGACCGGCCCCCTCGCCACCGGATCCGGCACCGTCACCCTCGACACCTCGGGCGTCGGTTCCTACGACGTGACCTGGGCCTCGCGCGCGGAGGAGGCGAACGGCCGGACCAGCCCCGAGGAGCTCATCGCGGCAGCGCACTCGTCGTGCTTCTCGATGGCGTTCTCGGCCCGCCTCGCGAAGAACGAGACCCCCCCGGAGCGCCTCGAGACCAGCGCCGTCGTGACGCTCGTCCCGGGCACCGGCATCACCCGCTCGGCACTGACCGTCGTCGGCACCGTGCCCGGCATCGACGAGGCGACCTTCCTGGAGCTGGCCCAGGACGCCAAGGCGAACTGCCCGGTCTCGCAGGCGCTCTCGGTCGAGATCACGCTGGACGCGAAGCTGTCCTGAACCTGGCGGCGAGCCCGCGCTCGGCGCCGCGCATCATCCACGAGTGGTTGGCGCGCAGCAGTGGCCGGACTACGTACGACGCCCACCGGAACGCCGGCGCCACGGCACGCACCTGCTGCTCGAAGTCGAGCCGGGTGCCGCCGGGTGCCGGCGCGAGCCGCCAGTGCGCGAACCCCTGGATCGGCCCGTCGATGGCGACGCGGAGCGAGTCAGGGTCGCGGTCCTCGGCGTGCAGGGCCAGCTCGAGGTCGTAGGGCAGCAGCGAGCGACACACCACGAGCGCGTCGTCCGGCCCGAGGCTGGCGACCGCCCGGACCTGGGGCCACCAGTCCACGTAGCGCTCCAGGTCGAGCAGCACCTCGTGCACGCGGTCGGGCGGCGCCGGCGTCTCCCAGACCTCCTTGAAGACGTACTCGGTCGGCCTGCGCGTTCCCACCGCTCCATCATGACGGGCAGGCGGTGGCCGCGTGGCATAGCGTTCACGACATGAACGACGACCTACTCTCGCGAGCCCGGGCCTGGGCGGCCGAGGACCCCGATCCGGTGACCGTGGCCGAGCTCGAGCGGCTGATCGCGGCCGGGGACACGGCCGAGCTCGAGGACCGGTTCGACGGCACCCTGGAGTTCGGCACCGCCGGCCTCCGGGGCGCGCTGGGAGCCGGCCCGCGGCGGATGAACCGGGTCGTCGTGCTCCGCGCCGCGGCGGGCCTCGCGGCGTACCTGCGCCAGAGCGTTGACTCCGGCTCCGTCGTGATCGGGTACGACGCGCGCCACAACTCCGACGTCTTCGCCCGCGACACCGCCGAGGTGATGACCGGCGCCGGGCTGCGCGCCCACATGATGCCGCGGCCGCTCCCGACGCCGCTGCTCGCCTACGCGATCGGCGACCTCGGCTGCGTGGCCGGCGTGATGGTGACGGCGAGCCACAACCCGCCCCAGGACAACGGCTACAAGGTCTACCTCGGCGACGGCAGCCAGATCGTGCCTCCCGCCGATGCCGACATCGCCGCCTGCATCGCCGCGGTCGGCGCACTGGCCGACATCCCGCGCGGTGACGGCGGCGAGGTGCTCGGCAAGGACATCGTCGAGCGCTACGAGGCGTCCGTCGCGGCGCTGGTCGACGGCGGTCACGCGGCCGCACGACGTGACCTGCGGATCGTCTACACACCGATGCACGGCGTCGGCGGCACCACCGTCCAGCGGGTGCTCGACCTCGCCGGCTTCCCGGCGCCGCACGAGCCACCGGCGCAGGCCGAACCGGACCCCGACTTCCCCACCGTCGCCTTCCCGAACCCCGAGGAGCCGGGCGCGATGGACCTGGCGCTCGCACTGGCCACCGAGGTCGGCGCCGACATCGTGGTCGCCAACGACCCGGACGCCGACCGCTGCGCGGTGGGTCTGCCGCCCACCTCGTCCAGCACTGGGCACGGCTGGCAGATGCTCCGCGGCGACGAGGTCGGGGCCCTCCTCGCCCACCACCTGCTGGCGCAGGGCCGGCGGGGTGTCTACGCGCAGTCGATCGTCTCCTCGAGCCTCCTGGGCAAGATGGCGGCCGCCGCCGGGCAGCCGCACCAGGAGACGCTCACCGGGTTCAAGTGGATCGGGCGGATCCCGGGGCTGGCGTTCGGCTACGAGGAGGCGCTCGGCTACTGCGTGGACCCCACGCACGTGAAGGACAAGGACGGGATCTCCGCGCTGCTGCTGGTCTGCGAGCTCGCGGCGTCCGTCAAGGCGGAGGGACGCACCCTGCGCGACGTGCTCGACGACATCGCCCGGACCCACGGCCTGCACGCCACCGACCAGCTGAGCGTCCGGTTCAGCGACCTCGAGCAGATCCCCGCCACCATGGACCGGCTGCGCGAGCACCCTCCGACCTCGCTCGGCGGGTTCGCGGTCGAGCACGTCGAGGACCTCTCCCAGGGCACCGCCGACCTGCCGCCGACGGACGGGCTGCGCTACCGGCTCGCCGACCGGGCCAGGGTGATCGTGCGCCCGTCGGGCACCGAGCCGAAGGTGAAGTGTTACCTCGAGGTGGTCGTGCAGGTCGAGGACTCCGGGGATGTCGATGCCGCCCGGATCTCCGCGGCCGGGCGGCTCGACGCGATCCGCGGTGACGTGCAGAAGGCAGCCGGGCTGTGATCGGCGGCCACGTCGTCGGGCGGGTGTGGAACGACCACCTCCTGCCCCGGCTCACCGCGATCAGCTGCTCGGACCGCAGCACCGGGCGGTGGCGCGACCAGGCACTTGCCGGTGTGTCCGGAGACGTCCTGGAGGTCGGCTTCGCCAACGGCACCAATTTGCTGCACTACCCCGAGTCGGTACGCCGGGTGCACGCCGTCGAGCCCTCGGACGTCGCCTGGCGCAAGGCGGCCGGCCGGATCAGGGCGTTCGGGCGGCCGGTCGAGCGGATCGGACTCGACGGTGCCCACGTCGCGCTCCCCGACGCCAGCGTGGACTCGGTCGTCTCGGCGTTCACCATGTGCACGATCCCGGGATCTCGAAGGGGCGCTCGCGGAGATGCGACGCGTGCTGCGTCCCGGCGGGTCGCTGCACTTCGTCGAGCACGGTCTCTCGCCGGACGCGGAGGTCGCCGACCGGCAGCACCGGTGGACGCCGCGCTGGAGCAGGGTGGCGGGCGGGTGCCACCTCGACCGCGATGTCCCGTCGATCGTCGAGGACGCCGGATTCAACCTCTCCGACCTCGAGGCGTTCTACATGCCGGGCCCCGCCGCGGCGAAGCCGTTCGGGTGGCTCTCGATCGGCCGCGCCGAGCCGACCACCTGATCAGGAGAAGAAGCTCACCACGACCGCCACGGCGAGCAGCACCAGCCCGGACAGCTCCCACGTCGCCCAGGTGCGGCGCGGGCCCCGATCGTCGGCCGGCTCCGCTCGCGCCCGGTCGGCGGCCAGCAGGATCTGCTCGGTGACGAAGTCGGCGACGCCGTCCGCGTCGAGGTCGCCCTGCGGGCCCTTCGGCTTCGCGTTCTGGTCCATCGTGTACGTCGCACCGAGACCGGTGAGGCCGACGGCGCGCCTCGTGCTGGTCCGTCCGCCCCGCAGCGAACGCACCGGCCGACCGACGGCGACACCGTCGAAGCGACCGTCGTCGGTGTGGATGTGGGTGACCGCGCGGACCGAGACCCGGCGTACCTCCGCCAACGGGACGTGCCAGGAGCTGAAGGCGTTGCGCAGCTCGACCTCTCTCGTGCCGATCACCACGCGCGGCCGCAGCATGTAGCACCAGACGAGCAGGCCGAACATCGCGGTCACGAACGCGAACCGGATGGTGGGCACGGACCGGTCGTCGACGAGCACCACCACCAGCACCAGGCCGGCGAGAACCAGGCCGAACCAGCCCGCACCGGTGCCCGACGTCGGGGTGAACCGGCGCTCGCCGCCGCTGTCCGCCGAAGCACTCACGACACTGAGCCTAGACTGGCGGCCGTGACCACGTGGCAGGCAACGGCGCCGACGACCGGACCGGCGAGCTTCGCCCAGGAGACCGCCAACGAGGCATCGCTGCGGCGGTTCCTCCACGGCCTCCCGGGCGTGGACCAGGTCGGTGCCGAGCAACGCGCCGCGGCACTCGGCACCCGGTCCATCAAGACCGACTCCAAGCGCCAGGCGATCGACCTGGCGATCCGGATGGTCGATCTCACCACCCTCGAGGGCATGGACACCCCCGGCAAGGTCCGCGGGCTCGCGTCCAAGGCGATGCGACCGGATCCGGCCGACCCGACGTGCCCGGCCACCGCGGCGCTGTGCGTGTACGGCGACATGGTCGGCGTGGCCCGTGAGGCCCTGGGCTCGAGCGGCGTGCACGTGGCGGCGGTCGCGACCGCCTTCCCGAGCGGCCGCGCCGCACTCGACGTGAAGCTCGCCGACACCGTCGATGCCGTCGCCGCGGGCGCCGACGAGATCGACATGGTGATCGACCGCGGCGCCTTCCTCGCCGGTCGCTACCTCGAGGTCCACGACGAGATCGCCGCCGTCCGCGAGGCCTGCATCCGTCCCGACGGGTCGTCGGCGCACCTGAAGGTCATCCTGGAGACCGGCGAGCTCCAGACCTACGACAACGTCCGCCGTGCCGGGTGGCTGGCGATGATGGCCGGCGGCCACTTCATCAAGACCTCCACCGGCAAGATCCAGCCGGCCGCGACCCTTCCGGTGACGCTGGTGATGCTCGAGGCGGTCCGCGACTTCCGCGAGGCGACCGGCCAGCAGATCGGCGTGAAGCCGGCCGGTGGCATCCGCACCAGCAAGGACGCGATCAAGTACCTGGTGATGGTCAACGAGGTGGCCGGTGCCGACTGGCTCGACCCGGACTGGTTCCGCTTCGGCGCCTCGACGCTGCTCAACGACCTGCTCATGCAGCGCACCAAGATGCAGACCGGCCGCTACTCGGGCCCCGACTACTTCACCCTGGACTGATCACGATGCCAACCGCAAAGAACGCTGTCGAGTTCGAGTACTCCCCGGCACCCGAGGCGCGCAACGTCGTCGACATCAAGCCGTCGTACGGGCTCTTCGTCGACGGCGAGTTCGTCGACGGTCACGGGCGGTCGTTCAAGACGATCAGCCCGAGCACCGAGGAGGTGCTGGCCGAGGTCGCCGAGGCCGACGAGGCCGACGTGGATGCTGCGGTGAAGGCCGCGCGCCGCGCCTACACCCGGGTCTGGTCGAAGATGTCCGGTGCCGAGCGCGGCAAGTACCTCTTCCGGATCGCCCGGATCCTCCAGGAGCGGTCGCGCGAGTTCGCGGTGCTGGAGTCGATCGACAACGGCAAGCCGATCAAGGAGTCGCGCGACGTCGACGTACCCCTTGCTGCGGCGCACTTCTTCTACTACGCGGGCTGGGCCGACAAGCTCGAGTACGCCGGCCTCGGCGCCGATCCCCGACCCCTCGGTGTCGCCGGACAGGTGATCCCGTGGAACTTCCCGCTGCTGATGCTCGCGTGGAAGATCGCGCCGGCACTCGCGTGCGGCAACACCGTCGTGCTGAAGCCGGCCGAGACGACGCCGCTGACGGCGCTGCTGTTCGCCGAGGTCTGCCAGCAGGCCGACCTGCCGGCCGGGGTCGTGAACATCGTCACCGGCGCCGGTGAGACCGGTCGCCTGATCGTCTCGCACCCCGACGTCGACAAGGTCGCGTTCACCGGCTCCACCGACGTGGGCCGGGCGATCGCGAAGGCCGTCGCGGGCACCGAGAAGAAGGTGACCCTCGAGCTCGGCGGCAAGGCCGCCAACATCGTCTTCGACGACGCACCGGTCGACCAGGCGGTCGAGGGGATCGTCAACGGGATCTTCTTCAACCAGGGCCACGTCTGCTGCGCCGGCTCGCGGCTGCTCGTGCAGGAGTCCGTCGCAGAGGACGTGCTCGCCCGGCTCAAGCGCCGGATGGGCACGCTGCGGGTCGGTGACCCGCTGGACAAGAACACCGACGTCGGCGCGATCAACTCCGCCGAGCAGCTTGCCAAGATCCGCGAGCTCTCCGACATCGGCGAGGCCGAGGGCGCCGGCCGCTGGTCGCCGGAGTGCGAGCTGCCGAGCCACGGCTTCTGGTTCCCGCCGACGATCTTCACCGGCGTCAGCCAGGCCCACCGGATCGCGCGTGAGGAGATCTTCGGACCCGTGCTCAGCGTGATCACCTTCCGCACCCCGAAGGAGGCGGTCGAGAAGGCCAACAACACCCCGTTCGGGCTCTCCGCCGGCGTGTGGAGCGACAAGGGGTCGCGGATCCTCTGGATGGCGTCGCGGCTGCGGGCCGGCGTCGTCTGGTCCAACACGTTCAACAAGTTCGACCCGGCCAGCCCGTTCGGCGGCTACAAGGAGTCGGGCTACGGCCGCGAGGGCGGCCGCCACGGGCTGGAAGGCTACCTGCGATGAACGCGCGCCTGGACGTCCGGAAGACCTACAAGCTCTACATCGGCGGCGACTTCCCGCGCTCGGAGTCCGGTCGCTCCTACGTGGTCAACGACGCCAAGGGCCGGTTCCTGGCGAACGCCGCGCAGGCGTCGCGCAAGGACGCCCGCGATGCCGTCAAGGCGGCCAGGGCCGCCTTCGCAGGCTGGTCCGGCCGCACGGCGTACAACCGCGGGCAGGTGGTCTACCGCATCGCCGAGGTGCTCGAGGGCCGGCGCGACCAGTTCGAGGCCGAGCTGCGGAGCGCGGAGGGGCTCGCGGTCGGCAAGGCCCGCGCGTACGTCGACGCGGCGGTGGACCGGCTCGTGTGGTACGCCGGCTGGG
Organism: Marmoricola sp. URHA0025 HA25; assembly: GCF_054059435.1. Lineage (NCBI taxonomy): Bacteria > Bacillati > Actinomycetota > Actinomycetes > Propionibacteriales > Nocardioidaceae > Marmoricola > Marmoricola sp. URHA0025 HA25. Next base: position 1,152,755 of record NZ_JBSSCD010000001.1, on the reverse strand, counting down.
CCGACAAGATCGCCCAGGTCACCGGCAGCGCCAACTCCGTGGCCGGGCCCTACTTCAACCACTCGGCCCCCGAGCCGACCGGCGTCGTGGCGATCGTCGCGCCGTCCGGCCCGCTGCTCGGGCTGGTCAGCGTGGTCGCGCCGGTGATCGTCACCGGCAACACGTGCGTGGTGGTCGCCAGCGAGCCGCACCCGCTCACCGCGATCACGCTGGGCGAGGTGATGGCCACCAGCGACCTGCCGGGAGGGGTCGTCAACGTGCTCACCGGCTCGGTCGCCGAGATCGCGCCCTGGCTCGCCTCGCACATGGACGTCAACGGCCTGGACCTGACCGGCGTGGCGGACGCCGAGCTGGCCCGCTCGCTCGAGGAGTCGGCCGCCGACAACCTCAAGCGGGTACGTCGTCCCGGCCTCGAGGACCTGCTCGCCCCGCCACCACTGGACCGGATGACCCGCTTCCTGGAGACCAAGACGGTCTGGCACCCGATGGGGATCTGACGGATCAGACCGCCGGGACCCACCGCTCCAGCATCGCCAGCACGACCTTCTTCTCGATCGGCTTCGCCAGGTAGTCGTCCATGCCCGCTGCCAGGCAGCGTTCCCGCTCGCCGTCGGTGACCGTCGCCGTCATCGCGATGATGGGCGTGCGCCGGCCGCCGCCCTCGAGTCGGCGGATCTCCCGGGTCGCGTCGTAGCCGTCCATCACCGGCATCTGCACGTCCATCAGGATCGCGTCGAACGAGCGCCGGCCGAGGAGCTCGACCGCCTGCCGGCCGTCGCCGGCCATCTCCGGGGTGTACCCCAGGTGCGTCAGCAGACCTGCGGCGACCAGCTGGTTGACCTCGCCGTCGTCGACGACGAGCACTGTCCCGCGAGAGCCGACGCTCGTGGGATCCGGCACAGCGACGGGCTCGTCCGGGGCGCGGTCGGCGACGACCCTTTCCAGGGTGCGCCGGAGCCGGGACATCAGCACCGGCTTGGTGAGGGCAGCCGAGATCGACGCCGCACGTGCCTCGGCGTCGGTCACCGTCGGACCGGAGGTCATCAGCACGAGCGGTACGCCGGCGAGCGTCGGTTCGGCCTGGATGCGCCTCGCGAGGTCGAGCCCGTCGACGTCGGGCATGCACAGGTCGAGCAGGCCGACGTCGTACGGCCGGCCGGCCAGGGACGCCTCGCGCAGTCGCTCCATCGCGGGCCCGGCGCCGTCGACGACGTCGACGGACATCTCCCAGTGGTGGAGCTGGTCGTGCAGGATGGTGCGGTTGGTCGCATTGTCGTCGACCACGAGGACGCGGAGCCCGATGAGCGAGGACGAGGCCGATGAGGTGGGCACCGGGACCTCGTGGCTCAGCTCGAGCGGGACCGCGAACCAGAAGGTGCTCCCGGCGCCCGGGGAGCTCTGCACGGCCAGCTGTCCGCCCATGGCATCGACGAGCTGACGGCTGATCGACAGACCGAGCCCGGTGCCGCCGTACTCGCGAGTGGTCGAGGAGTCGGCCTGGGAGAAGGGTTCGAACAGCCGGTCGCGGTCCTGCGGCGCCAGCCCGATCCCGGTGTCGGTGACCTCGAAGCGGACCACGTACCGGTCGTCGACGCGGTCGTCGAGTCCGACCCGGACGATCACCTCCCCCTGGGCCGTGAACTTCACTGCGTTGCCGGCGAGGTTGAGGAGCACCTGGCGGATCCGGTGCGGGTCTCCGCGCAGCCCGCTCGGCAGCTCCGGTGAGCAGTACGCCAGCAGCTCGAGCCCCTTCGCCATCGCGGGTTCGCCGACGATCTCGGCGACGCTCTCGACCAGCTCGACGAGGTCGAAGTCGATCTCCTCGAGCTCCAGGTGGCCGGACTCGATCTTGGAGAAGTCGAGGATCTCGTTGATGACGCCCAGCAGCCCTTGTCCGGCGGTCTGCACGCCCTCGGCGTACTGCCGCTGCCGTTCATCCAGGCTCGTGGTGAGCAGCAGCTCGTTGAGCCCGATCACGCCGTTCATCGGCGTCCGGATCTCGTGGCTCATCGTGGCGAGGAAGGTCGACTTCGCCCGCGAGGCGGCCAGGGCGTCGTCACGCGCTCCGGCGAGGTCGCGGCGCAGCTCGGTCTCCGCCACGAGCAGCCGCCAGACCCGCAGCACGGTGATCGCGACGATCACCACGCCGGCGACGACGCCCTCGGTGGCCGGGACGTCGCGGCCACGGACGGCGGCTGCGAGCAGCAGTGCGGGTGGGACCAGCAACGGGAGCACGGCGAGGCCGAGCTGCCCGAGCGGTGTGCGGACGGCGCGGGCCTCGTCGACCGGCGCGGTCGGGTCGGGGCGGCGCCAGGTCGAGGTCGCCATCAGCAGACCGCCGACCATCCAGCCCACGTCCAGGACGGCCAGGAGCTCACCGGAGGCCCACGCCTGCATGTAGCCGAAGTCCGAGGCCAGCCAGCAGCCGATGCCCACGGCGAAGGGCACGCCGAGCACCTCCCGGTGCGCGCGGACGGACAGCATCCGGATCGCCAGGGCAAGGAGGACCGCGTCGAGCACCGGGTAGCCGCCCAGGACCAGACGGGTGGACATCGAGACCGAGGTGTCGGTGACGATGCCGCGCACCGCGACGCTCCAGAGCAGGAGGACGGTGACGACCGCCACGGTCAGCGCATCCACCGCGGCGTCGGTGTTGATCCTGCGCGCATCGTGGCGCTGGCTCAGCACGATCGCGAGCATCGCCGCCGCGAGGAAGACGTAGCTGGCGTAGTACGCGATGTCGGCGAGCGAGACGTCCGGATCGCGCCCCGACCAGGTGTACAGGTCGTAGACCACGTCCCCGAGCGCCGAGGCGGCCAGACCGGTGGTGATCAGGAGCAGCACGCGTCGGCGGTCGGGCGAGGAGCGCGTCCCGAGGGCAGCGACCACGGGCGCGGCGAGGATCACCGCCAGGTACGTCGTGTCGCCCAGCGGGCCCGAAGGCCGCACCAGGTGCAGGACGACGAGGGCCGCGGTCAGCGCCCCGAGCACGATCGCGGGCCGCTGCGGGGTTCGCACGACCACTCCGGTCAACCTCCCTGTCCCCCTCAGGGTAGGTCGTCAAAGGCTGGTTTTGCCCTGCTTTGGCCGCGTGTCCCCGCCCGCACGGATGTGAGACTGTCCGGGTGCCAGCGCCGGTCCGCTCCAGGGTGATCGTGATCGCCGGGCCGTCAGGGTCCGGCAAGACGCGACTGTGTCGTCGGCTCGGGCTCCCGGTGCTGAGCCTCGACGACTACTACAAGGACGGCGACGACCCGTCGCTGCCGACCGTCGACCTCGCCGGCGGTGCCCCGATCGTCGACTGGGACTCCCCCGGCTCGTGGCGCCTCTGCGACAGCCTGGCGGCCATCGAGACGCTGTGCCGCGAAGGTGCGGTCGACGTGCCGGCGTACGACATCTCGCAGAGCCGGCGCACCGGCCGGCACCGGCTGGAGCTCGCGGGGTCGGCGTACTTCGTGGCTGAGGGCATCTTCGCCCAGGAGGTCGTCGCGCAGTGCCGGGAACGTGGTCTTCTGGCGGCCGCCATCTGCCTGACCCAGCACCCGGTCGTGACGTTCCTCCGCCGGCTCAGCCGCGACCTGCGCGAGCACCGGAAGCCCCCCGGCGTGCTGGTGCGCCGGGGGCTGCGCCTGCTGCGGGAGCAGCGCCGGGTCGTGGCGCACGCCGAAGCGCTCGGGTGCGTCGTCCTCCACCCGGACGCGGCGTACACGTGGATCCAGGGACTGGTCGCCTCAGCCCCTGACCGGCCGGCCCGGTAGGGCGAGCAGGGCCGACCACTGGGCCACCGCGCACGCGGCCACCACCAACATGCCCGTCCACGCGCCCGGCAAGGCGTGGTAGTCGTCGAGCCGGTTGACGTTCGAGAGCCCGAACCACATCCCGAGCGCGACCAGCGACGCGACCCACGCCGCCGCCCGGCGCATCCACCACCGGTCCAGGACCACGGCGGCGACGCCGATCAGCACCACTCCGATGACGAACCACGGGTATCCCTCGGTGCTGTCGCCGAGCGCCCGCCAGCCGGACGAGGTGATGACGGCATCGCGCTCGCTGTCGTAGTGCCTGAACCATGGCAGGCCGAGGTCGACCAGGGCGCCGATCACGGCTGCGACCTGCAGCGCGTCGGCGAGATCGCGCGCGCGACGTCGTCCCGAGTCGTCGGTCACGCCGACCTCACTTCCCTTCGGCGGCCAGGGCGGCGTACCCCGGCTTGACCACCTCGTTGATGATCCGCAGCCGCTCGTCGAACCGGAGGAACGCCGACTTCATCGCGTTGACGGTGAACCACTGCAGGTCGTCCAGACCGTAGCCGAAGGCCTCCGAGAGCGCGGTCATCTCGCGGGTCATCGACGTCCCGCTCATCAGCCGGTTGTCGGTGTTGACCGTGACCCGGAAGCGCAGCTCGGTCAGCAGGCCGATCGGGTGCTCGGCGATCGACGGCGCTGCGCCCGTCTGGACGTTCGAGTGCGGGCACATCTCCAGCGGGATCCGCTTGTCCCGGACGTACGCCGCCAGCCTGCCGAGCACCGGCTGCCCGTCCGTGCCGGTGGTGATGTCGTCGATGATCCGGACCCCGTGGCCCAGGCGGTCGGCCCCGCACCACTGGATCGCCTCCCAGATCGACGGCAGCCCGAACGCCTCGCCGGCGTGGATGGTGAAGTGCGCGTTCTCGCGCTGGAGGTACTCGAAGGCGTCCAGGTGTCGCGTCGGCGGGTAACCGGCCTCGGCGCCGGCGATGTCGAAGCCGACCACCCCGTCGTCGCGGTGCGCGACCGCGAGCTCGGCGATCTCCCTCGAGCGCGCCTGGTGGCGCATCGCGGTGAGCAGCTGGCGCACGACGATCGAACCACCTGCCGCGGCCTGACCCTCGTCGAACCCGTGCTGCACTGCCGCGACGACCTCCTCGAGCGACAGGCCGGCTTCCAGGTGCTGCTCCGGGGCGTAGCGCACCTCGGCGTACACGACGCCGTCCGCGGCGAGGTCCTCGACGCACTCACGGGCGACCCGGGCGAGGTTGTCGGCGGTCTGCATCACGGCGACGGTGTGGGTGAACGTGTCGAGGTAGCGCTCCAGCGACCCGGAGTCGGCCGACTCGGTGAACCACCGGCCGAGCGAGTCGGCATCGGGTGCCGGCAGATCGTGGCCCGCCTCCGCGGCCAGCTCGACGATCGTCGCGGGCCGCAGGCCGCCGTCGAGGTGGTCGTGGAGCAGGACCTTCGGGACGCGGTGGATCAGCTCACGGGTAAGTTCTGCCATGGCCGCCATACAACCAGAGCCCCCGAGCTGACCCAGGAGTGTCGTCGATGCGCGTGTTCAGCACCTTCGAGGAGATCGAGGCCGCCGCGGGCGAGGAGATCGGGACGACGGACTGGGTGGAGATCACCCAGGACCGGGTCAACCAGTTCGCCGACGCCACCGGCGACCACCAGTGGATCCACGTCGACGAGGAGAAGGCGAAGGCGGGTCCGTTCGGCGGCACCATCGCCCACGGCTACCTCACCCTCTCCCTGGTGCCGTGGCTCAGCTCTCTGGTCTTCGACCTGGACACCCCCGGCGCGAAGCTGAACTACGGCGTCAACAAGGTCCGCTTCCCCAACCCCGTGCGGGTCGGCTCGCGGGTCCGCGCCCGGGTCACCGTCGGCGAGGTCACCGATCTCGCGGCCGGCAAGCAGCTCACCCTGCGCTACGTCATCGAGATCGAGGGCCAGGACAAGCCGGCCTGCGTCGCCGAGACCGTGGTCCTGCTGCTCCCCTGACCGTCGAGTTGGGGGTCCCTACCCGTTCAGTTCGGAAAGAATTCCTCGATTCAACGGTCAGGATTCCCCAACTCAACGGATGCGGGCGTGGACCAGTGGTGTCGGTGTGTACGCCGTGCCGGCGGGCGCGATGTCGAAGCCTCCGTCGAGGGACTCCAGCGCGCGCTCGAACCGGTCCGGCTCGTCGGTGTGCAGGGTCAGCAGCGGCCGGCCCGCGGTGACCTGGTCGCCCGGGCGGGCGTGCCACTCGACCCCGGCTCCGGCCTGCACGTCGTCGCCCTGCTTGGCCCGGCCGGCGCCGAGCCGCCACGCGGCCAGGCCGACCGCCATTGCATCCAGCCGGGTCAGCACGCCCGAGGCGGGTGCCGTCACCACGTGCTGGTCGGTCGCCGTCGGCAATGGCGCGTCGGGGTCACCGCCCTGCGCCGCGATCATCGACCGCCAGGTGTCCATCGCGGCGCCCGAGGCCAGCACGTCGGCCGGGTCGACGTCCTCGCGACCCGCGGCGGCCAGCATCTCGCGAGCCAGCTCCAGGGTCAGCTCGACGACGTCGGCGGGACCGCCTCCGGCCAGCACCTCGACCGACTCGCGCACCTCGAGGGCGTTGCCGGCGGTCAGCCCCAGCGGCGTCGACATGTCGGTGAGCAGGGCCACCGTGCGCACCCCGGCGTCGGTGCCGAGCGCGACCATCGTCTCGGCGAGCTCGCGTCCACGGTCGAGGTCCTTCATGAACGCCCCGGTGCCGACCTTCACGTCGAGCACCAGCGATCCGGTGCCCTCCGCGATCTTCTTGCTCATGATCGAGCTCGCGATCAGCGGGATGGCCTCCACCGTGCCGGTCACGTCGCGCAGCGCGTAGAGCTTCTTGTCCGCCGGCGCCAGCCCGGCGCCGGCGCCGCAGATGACCGCGCCGACGCTCTCGAGCTGGGCGAGCATCTCCTCGTTGGACAACGAGGCCCGCCAGCCCGGGATCGACTCCAGCTTGTCGAGCGTGCCGCCGCTGTGCCCGAGGCCCCGGCCGGAGAGCTGGGGAACCGCCACGCCGCACGCGGCGACGAGCGGGGCCAGCGGCAGCGTGATCTTGTCCCCGACCCCGCCGGTCGAGTGCTTGTCGGCGGTCGGCCGCGACAGGCCGGAGAAGTCCATCCGCTCGCCCGAGGCGATCATCGCCGCCGTCCAGCGGGCGATCTCGCGCCGGCCCATGCCGTTGAGCAGGATCGCCATCGCCAGCGCAGACATCTGCTCGTCGGCCACGACACCGTTGGTGTAGGCATCGACGACCCAGTCGATCTGGCTGTCGGAGAGCTCGCCGCCGTCACGCTTGGCGACGATCACCTCGAGGGCGTCGTGCTGGTTCATGGTTTCGCCTTCCTGCTCACCGGCACACTCTTGTGGCCGCGGAGCACGAAGGTGCCGCGGCTCTCGGGCTCACCGGCCAGCGCCAGCGAGGGGTACGTCGCGACCAGCGTGGCCAGCGACTCGTTCAGCTCCATCCGCGCCAGCGGGGCGCCCAGGCAGAAGTGCACGCCGACACCGAACGCGACGTGGTTGTTCGGCGCCCGGTCGACCCGGAACTCGTCCGGCGCCTCGAAGACGGCCGGGTCGCGGTTGGCCGAGCCCAGGAGCACGGCGATCCTCTGCCCGGGCTCGACGACGACACCGCCCACCTCGACCGGCTCGGTCGCGGTGCGCTCGAAGAGCTGCAGTGCCGAGTCGAAGCGGAGCATCTCCTCGACGGTCGGAGCGAGGTCCTCGGCCGGCCGGAGGCGTCGACGCAGCATCGCGACCAGCCCGTTGCCGAAGACGTTCACCGACGCCTCGTGGCCGGCGTTGAGCAGCAGCACGACGGCTGCCACGACCTCGTCCTCGGAGAGCTCGGTGGAGACCAGGTCGCTGATCAGGTCGTCGCGTGGGTCCGCCCTGCGCTCGGAGACGAGCTCGCGGACCAGACCGGCGAAGTCACCGGCCGCGGTGACCGCGGCATCGACCACGTCGGGGCCGGGGGCCGGCTCGTACATCCGCACGATGGCCTGCGACCACCGGCGCAGCGAGGACGCGTACGACGCCGGGACGCCGAGCAGCTCGGCGATGACCAGGACGGGGAGCGGCTCGGCGTACTGGCCGATCAGGTCGAAGTCGTCGTCGACCTCGGCGAGCAGCTCGGCCGCCAGCTCGCGCACGCGCGGCCGCAGCCGCTCGACGTGCCCGCGGCTGAAGGCGGCGGCGACCGGCCGGCGGAGCCGAGTGTGCTCGGGCGGCTCGTTCTCCATCATCTGGTTGCGGTGCAGCAGATTGAACGGCTCGAGGTAGCCGGCCGGCTCACGGTCGCGCCAGAGCCTGCCGAGCCGCCGGTCGCGCTGGATCGCGCTCACCGAGGCGTGGTCGAAGGCGAGATACATCTGCGTCGGCTCGTGCCAGGCCACGGCGTGCCGGGCGCGCTCCTCGGCGAGGTACGGGTACGGATCCGCGACGACCTCCGGGGAGCTCAGGTCAATCGAGGTCGTGCTCGACATGCTCGAGGTCCTCCGGCCCGAACGCCTGCGGCAGGACCTCGGACATCGGCAGCTCGCCCTTCGGCGTGAGCAGCACCAGCTCTGGCCCGCCGTTCTCCCAGAGCAGCTGCCGGCATCGTCCGCACGGCATGATCACCTCTTCGTGCTTGTTGACGCACACCACGTGGGTGAGCCGGCCACCGCCGGTGACGTGCAGCTGGGAGACCATGCCGCACTCCGCACACAGCGCCACGCCGTACGCAGCGTTCTCGACGTTGCACCCGACGACGGTGCGGCCGTCGTCCACCAGGCCGGCCGCCCCGACCTGGTAGTCGGAGTACGGCGCGTAGGCCTTGCGCATCGCGGCGACGGCCGCGCCGCGCAGGTCGTCCCAGTCGGTCACCCTGCCCCCGTCATCCAGCCGAGCCCTTGCGATAGCGCAGGCCGTCGGCCTTGGGCATTCGCAGCCGCTGGGCGGCGAACGCCAGCACCACCAACGTGGTGAGGTACGGCGTCATGCCGGTGAAGTCGCCGGGGATCTCGTCGGTGGCCAGGTAGATCACCAGCAGCAGGAGTCCGACGCCCGCTCCGACCGCTGCCTGGACCCGACGGCCCCGGATGAACCAGTAGACCGCGAGCACGAGCAGCAGCACGGCGATGCCGAGCAGCAGCGCGTGCACCGACGTGGTGCCGCTGCGCAGCCGCAGGGCGTCGGTGTAGCCGAACAGACCGGCGCCGGACAGCAGCCCGCCGGGACGCCAGTTGCCGAAGATCATCGACGCCAGGCCGATGTAGCCGCGCCCACCGGTCTGGCCCTCGCGGTAGTGGCCGGCGTCCTCGACCAGGAAGGCACCGCCGAGCCCGGCGAGCCCGCCGGAGATGATCACGGCGACGTACTTGTAGAGGTAGACGTTGACGCCGAGCGACTCCGCCGCAGCGGGGCTCTCGCCGCAGGACCGCACCCGCAGGCCGAACGACGTCCGCCACAGCACCCACCAGCTGAGCAGGAACAGAGCCAGCCCCAAGAGGGTCAGCAGCGACAGCCGGGTGGTGAACCCGGCCAGGATCGAGGCCACGTCGGAGACGAAGAACCAGTGCTTGTCCTCGAGGTTCTTCGCGGCGTCGGCCAGGCCGGGGATGTCGAAGGTCGGCAGTGCGTCCACGCCCGGTGACTGCGTGGGCCCTCCGCCGGGCTTGCCGGTGAACAGCAGGCCGGCGAGGTAGCGCGCGGCACCGGCGGCGATCACGTTGATCGCGACGCCGGACACGATGTGGTCGACCCCGAACGTGACCGTGGCGACCGCGTGCAGCAGGCCGGCGAGCGCACCGAAGATGACCGCGAAGACGACGCCTGCCCACAGGCCCCACTGGTAGCCGGCGAACCCGGCGCCGAGGGTGCCCATGATCAGCATGCCCTCGAGCCCGATGTTGACCACGCCCGAGCGCTCCGACCACAGTCCGCCGAGCCCGGCCAGGGCGATCGGCATCGCCGCCCGGATCGAGGCGCGGATGGTGCCCGAGGAGTCGATGTCGTCGGCGCCGGTCACGACCCGGAGCACGGAGATCGCCAGGATCGCCACGGCCAGGCCGAGCAGCACCCAGGGCCAGGTGATCCGGAACGACTTCTCGGGCCGCTTCGCGGGGGCCGGCGCGGGTGCAGCGGTCGTGGTCGTCATGCCGGCACCGCCTCGAGCTGCCGGGCGACCTGTCGTTGCTCGGCCGCGTTGTTGTAGCGGCGGACGATCTCGTAGGCGACCACGACCGAGAGCACGATCACGCCCTGGATGATGCTGACGATGTCGTTGGAGACGTTGGCGGTGATCTGCAGCGCGTTGGCCTGCTCGTTGAGGTAGGCGAAGAGAGCCGCGCCGAAGGCGATCCCGACGGCGCTGTTGCGGCCGAGGAGCGCGACCGCGATGCCGGCGAAGCCCAGGCCGGACTGGAAGGTCACGCCGTAGTTGTGGTACGCGCCGAACAGCAGCGGCATCCCGATCAGGCCGGCGACCGCGCCGCTGATCAGCATCGTGTAGACCACCATCCGCTTGACGTTGACGCCGCTCGCGATCGCCGCGCTCTCGGACATGCCGGTGGCGCGGAGGTTGAAGCCGAACGTGGTCCGGCTGAGCAGCACCCAGAAGACGATGCCGGCGACGACCGCGAGCAGCGAGAGCGTGAAGACGCGGTTCACGGCACCCGGGACGAAGTCGAGCCCGGCGAGCTGGCTGCTGAGCGGGATGTCCTTGGTGTGGATGTTGTTGCTCCCCTTCACCGCGACCTTGTTGAGGAAGTAGGACACCAGGTACGTCGCGATCGCGTTGAGCATGATCGTCGAGATCACCTCGCTGACCCCGCGGGTGACCTTGAGCAGCCCGGCGATGCCGGCCCACATCGCACCCGCGAGCATCGCGGCCACGATCGCGAGGACGATGTTGAGGGCGCCGGGGAGCCAGGCCTCGCCGGCGATGTACGCCGCGGCGAACGCGGCGACGCGGTACTGCCCGTCCACGCCGATGTTGAACATGTTCATCCGGAACCCGATCGCTGCTGCCAGGCCGGACAGGTAGAGGATCGCGCCGTTGTTGATGATGTTGACGACGTTGCGCGCCTTCGGCCGCGAGAACAGCACCCGCCAGACGTCGAGGACCGGGTCGCCGGCGGCCAGCAGGATCAGCGTCGTGACCAGCATCGCGAAGAGAAGCGCCAGGACGGGCGCGGCGAGCGTGGTGGCGGCACGTCGGAGGTCGAGCTTCATGACGACACCGCCGCCCCGGTCATCGCCGACCCGAGCTCCTGCGGGGTCACCGTCTGGGGGTCCATCCGGGCGACCAGCTGGCCGCGGAGCATCACCTCGATGGTGTCGGACAGGCCGATCAGCTCGTCGAGGTCGGCCGAGATCAGCAGCACGGCGAGGCCGCGCCGCCGGGCCTCCTTGATGTGGTCCCAGATGGCGGCCTGGGCGCCGACGTCGATCCCTCGTGTGGGGTGGGCGGCGATCAGCACGATCGGCTGGCTGCTCATCTCGCGCCCGACGATCAGCTTCTGCTGGTTGCCGCCGGACAGCGCCCGCGCAGTCGTGTCGATCGACGGGGTGCGCACGTCGTACGCCGCGACGATCCGCTCGGTGTCGGCACGGGCAGCCTTGCGGTCGATGAGCGGTCCGGCGACGTTGGGCTCGCGGGTCTGGTGGCCGAGCACGCGGTTCTCCCAGATCGGCGCGTCCAGCAGCAGGCCGTGGCGCTGGCGGTCCTCGGGGATGTAGCCGATGCCGGCCTCACGACGCCGGGCAGTGGTCCAGTGGGTGATGTCCTCGTCGCCCAGGGTGATCGAGCCGGTGGCCCTCCGCATCCCCATGATCGCCTCGACCAGCTCTGCCTGGCCGTTGCCCTCCACGCCGGCGATGCCGAGCACCTCACCGCGGTGGATGGTCAGCGAGATCCCGCTGAGCAGGTCGCGCCCGCCGTGGGTGTCCGGCAGGCTCATGTCGCGCACCGACAGGAGCACCTCGTCGGTGACCGTCGAGGTCTCGGTGCTGGGCGAGGGAAGCTCGGAGCCGACCATCAGCTCGGCGAGCTGGCGGGCCGTCGTCTGCTTCGGGTCGACGGTCGCGATGGTGGTGCCTCGCCGCATCACGGTGACGTCGTCGGCCACGGTGAGCACCTCGTCGAGCTTGTGCGAGATGAACAGCACCGTCAGGCCCTCGGCCTTGAGCCCACGCAGGTTCTCGAAGAGCTCGTCGACCTCGTGCGGCACCAGCACCGCGGTCGGCTCGTCGAGGATGATCGTCTTCGCGCCGCGGTAGAGCACCTTGAGGATCTCCACGCGCTGGCGGTCGCCGACACCGAGGTCGTCGATCAGCCGGTCGGGATCGACGTCGAAGCCGTAGGCGCGGGCCAGCTCGTGGATCCGGTCGCGCGCCCGGTCGCCGCTGCCGTGCAGCTTCTCGGCACCGAGGACGACGTTCTCGAGGACGGTGAGGTTGTCGGCCAGCATGAAGTGCTGGAAGACCATGCCGATGCCGGCGGCGATCGCGTCCGAGGGCGAGTGGAAGGTCACCTCGGCCCCGTCGACCTCGATGGTCCCGGAGTCGGGTCGCTGGACGCCGTACAGGATCTTCATGAGGGTCGACTTGCCGGCGCCGTTCTCGCCGACGAGGGCGTGGACGGTGCCGCGCCGCACGGTCAGGTTGACGTCGTCGTTGGCGATCACGCCCGGGAAGCGCTTGCCGATGCCCGTGAGCCGGACGGCCGCATCGGTCGCGCCGACAGCCGTCCCGCCGGCTGTGCCGACCGCCTCGTTGTCGTCGATGGTCGAACCCTCCCTCAGCTGAGCACGACGGGAACTCGTGAGCCCGGGACGAACGCTACCGCGCGTCCGGCCCGGGCTCACAGAGGCAGAGCAGTTACTCCTTCGGCACCGTGATCTTGCCGTCGATGATCTGCTGCTTGTAGTCGTCCAGCTTCGACTTGATGTCGTCGACCTGACCACCGGTCGTGGAGTAGTCCACACCGCCGGCCTTGAGGTCGAAGATCTGCGTGCCGGTCAACGGCGAGCCGTCCTTGGCGCTCTTGATGAAGTTGTAGACCGCGACGTCGACCTTCTTGAGCATCGAGGTCATGATGACGTCGGCGACCTTGGGGTCGGCCGTCTTCGCCTGGTCGGAGTCCACGCCGATGGCCTTCGCGCCGGCCGCCTTCACGGCCTCGAACACGCCGCCGCCGGAACCGCCGGCCGCCGCGTAGATCACGTCAGCCTTGGCGTCGAGCATGCCCTCGGCCGCGGTCTTGCCCTTGGCCGGGTCGTTGAACCCGGTGAAGTCCGGAGGGGAGGTCAGGTACTGCGACTTGATCACGATGTTCGGGTTGGCCGCCTTGGCGCCGGCCGTGTAGCCCGCCTCGAACTTGTGGATCAGCGGCACGTCGACACCGCCCACGAAGCCGATGGTGCCGGTCTTCGACTTCAGCGCCGCAGCCGCGCCGACGAGGAAGGAGCCCTGCTCCTCGGCGAAGACGAGGTTGGCGACGTTGGGGCCGGTGGTGTCGGTGCTGTCGATCAGACCGAAGTTCACGTCGGGGTACTGCGGTGCGACGGCCTTGACGGCGTCGGCGTAGGCGAAGCCCACCGCGATGACCGGGTTGTAGCCGCCCTCGGCCAGCTGGACCAGCCGGTCCTCCTTGGCTGCCTCTGCCTCGTCGGGCGAGGCCTCGGACTCACTGGCCTTGACGCCGAAGTCCGTCTTGGCCTTGTCCAGGCCGGCTGCAGCAGCGTCGTTGAACGACTGGTCGCCACGCCCACCGATGTCGTAGGCCATGCCCACCTTGATGGTGGCCTTGCCGCTGCTCGTCTTGCCGTCACTGCTCTTGTCGTCGTTGTTGCTGCCGCAGCCGCTGATCATCAGCGAGACGACCGCAAGGGCGACACCGATCTTGCTCAACCTGCGCAAGATGTCCTCCTTGGTTGTGTTCGCACCGTAAGGACACGGCGCCGATCCACCGGCACCCTAGTCGGGCCCCGCTCCCGCGAGTAGTGGAATCGGGCCAATCGCCGGTTCGTTAGCAGGTCGTGACCAAGCGGGCTAGCGTGCGGCGGGTCAGCGGGCGTGGAGGGCCGCGATCGCAGCCGCGGCGAGCACCTTGGCCGCGATCGGCACCGCGCCCTCGTCGACGCGCAGATCACCCTGGTGCAGGTCGTACGTCGGCCCGCCGGGCGTGCGGGTGCCCAGGCGAGCCATCGCGCCGGGCACGTGCTCGAGGAACCATGCGAAGTCCTCGCCACCCAGGCTCTGGGTCGTCGAGACGTGACCCGCATCGCCCACGACCGCCTCGATCGCGTGCGCCAGCAGCATCGTGGACGCGTGGTCGTTGATCACCGGCGGCACGCCGCGGACGTAGATGACCTCCGGCGTCACGCCGTACGGCTCCACGATCTGGCTGACCGTCTCGCGCACGAGCTGCTCGGCGTCTCCCCAGGCGACCGCGTCGAGCATCCGGACCGTGCCGGCCGCGCGGCCGATCGCCGGGATCACGTTCATCGCCGATCCCGCCCGGACCAGGCCCCAGACCACACTGACGCCGGCACGCGGGTCGAGCCTGCGCGAGAGCACGGCAGGCAGCTCGGTGACGAGCTTGCCGAGGGCGAAGGTGAGGTCCTCGGTGAGGTGGGGCCGCGACGTGTGCCCGCCCTTGCCGGTGAGGCGGACGTCCAGGGAGTCCGCGGCGCCGGTGAGCGGACCCTCCCGCAGCCCGAGCTGCCCGACGTCGACGCCCGGGTCGCAGTGCAGCCCGAAGATCCTCTGGACGCCGTCGAGCGCGCCGGCCTTCACCGACATCAGCGCACCGCCCGGCATGATCTCCTCGGCCGGCTGGAAGACCAGCCGCACCCTGCCCGGCAGCTCCGCGGCGACCGACTCGAGGGCCAGGCCCGCGCCGACCAGGCCCGCCGTGTGCACGTCGTGGCCGCACGCGTGCGCGACCCCGTCGATGGTGCTGCGCCAGGGGTCCCCGGTCAGGTCGACCACAGGAAGTGCGTCCAGGTCGGCACGCAGCGCGATCACCGGCCCGGGGTTCGTGCCGATGTCGGCCATCAGGCCGGTGCTGCCCAGCTGGCGGGTGACCACGCCGGCCTCGGCGAGCCGCTTGGCGACCAGGCCGGTGGTGCGCTCCTCGTGCCACGAGAGCTCGGGATGGGCGTGCAGGTCCCTGCGGAGCTCGACCAGCTCGGCACTGAGCTCGTCGACGCGGGCGCTCGCACCCAGCGTCAGTTCACTCGGCGTGAGAGGGGAGTCGGCGGACACAAGGGTCAAGGTTACCGGTGGGCGTCCTTGTCGTAGGCGTTGAGGAGGCGGTCCGCCGCGACCGGCGCGGCCAGGTCGCCCGACAGCACCGCCCCACGGATCTCCTCGCGGATCGCTGCCACACCGGGTGACCGGCGCAGCCGCTCGGCCAGCTCGTCGCGCACGAGCGCCCAGGTGAACTCGAGCTGCTGCTCGGCACGCTTGCGGGCCAGGCCGTCGTCGCCGAGGAACTCACGGTGGGCGAGCACCCGCTGCCAGACCTTGTCGACGTCGCGGCCCTCGAGGCCCGAGCAGGTGAGCACGGGCGGCACCCAGCTCTTCCCGCCGGCGTACACCATCCGGAGGGCACCGGAGAGCTCGCGGGCGGCGGAGCGTGCCTCGACCTCCCGGTCGCCGTCGGCCTTGTTGACCGCGATCACGTCGGCGATCTCGAGGATGCCCTTCTTGATGCCCTGCAGCTGGTCACCGGTCCGGGCGAGGGTGAGGAACAGGAAGGTGTCGACCATCCCCGCGACGGTCACCTCCGACTGGCCGACCCCGACCGTCTCGACGAGCACCACGTCGTACCCCGACGCCTCGAGCACGAGCATCGCCTGCGAGGTCGCCCGGGCGACACCCCCCAGCGTGCCGGCCGCGGGCGAGGGGCGGATGTACGCCGCGGGGTCCGCGGAGAGCTTCGACATCCTGGTCTTGTCGCCGAGCACGGAGCCGCCGGTGCGCACGCTCGACGGGTCGACGGCCAGGACGCCGACCCGGTGGCCGGCCGCGGTCAGGTGGGTACCGAGCGACTCGATGAACGTCGACTTGCCCACTCCCGGCACGCCGGAGATGCCGACCCGGACCGCCTTGGTGGAGGTGTCGCTCAGCTCGGTCAGGAGCTCGCGGGCGAGGGCGCGGTGGTCGGAGCGCGAGCTCTCCACCAGCGTGATCGCCCGACTGACCGCCGCACGCTCCCCCGCCCGGACCCCGGCGACCAGGGTCTCGACAGGCTCGGGACTCGACACGCTCGACCTCCGGTCGCTCAGTGACCGAGCCGGGCCGACAGCTTGTCGAGGAGCTCGAGTGCCGACTCCGCGATCACCGTCCCGGGCAGGAACACCGCCTCGGCACCGATCTCCTTGAGCACCGGCACGTCGTCGGGCGGGATGACTCCGCCCACGACCACCATGATGTCTCCGCGCCCCAGGTCGGCGAGCGCCTGCTTGAGCGCCGGCACCAGGGTGAGGTGGCCCGCAGCCAGGGAGTTCACCCCGACGACGTGCACGTCGGCGTCGACCGCCTGCTGCGCGACCTCCTCCGGAGTGCTGAAGAGAGGTCCCACGTCGACGTCGAAGCCGAGGTCGGCGAACGCGCTGACGATGACCTTCTGGCCGCGGTCGTGGCCGTCCTGGCCCATCTTGGCGACCAGGATGCGCGGGCGGCGACCCTCGTCCTCGGCGAACTTCGCGGTCGCGTCGAGGACCTTCGCGACGACCTCGTTCGAGCCCGCCTCGCGCTTGTACACACCCGAGATCGTACGGATCACCGCCTGGTGCCGGCCGTAGACCTTCTCCAGCGCGTCGGAGATCTCGCCGACCGTCGCCTTCGCGCGCGCAGCGTCGACCGCCAGCGCGAGCAGGTTGCCGTCCAGCGAGCCGTTGACTGCGCCCTCGGCGGCGGAGGCGGTGAGCGCGGCCAGCGCACGATCGACCTCACCCTGGTCGCGCTCGGCCCGGAGCCGCTCCAGCTTGGCGATCTGCTGCTTGTAGACCTGGTCGTTGTCGACCCTGAGCACGTCGAGCGGGTCCTCGTCGGCCAGGCGGTAGGTGTTCACCCCGATCAGCTTCTGGGCACCTGCGTCGATCCGCGCCTGGGTGCGGGCGGCGGCCTCCTCGATGCGCATCTTGGGGATGCCCTGCTCGATCGCCTTCGTCATGCCGCCGGCGGCCTCGGCCTCCTGGATGTGCGCCCAGGCGCGGGTGGCCAGGTCGTGGGTCAGCCGCTCGACGTAGTACGACCCGGCCCACGGGTCGATCGTGCCGGTGGTGCCCGACTCCTGCTGGAGCAGCAGCTGGGTGTTGCGCGCGATCCGGGCCGAGAAGTCGGTCGGCAGCGCGATCGCCTCGTCGAGCGCGTTGGTGTGCAAAGACTGCGTGTGGCCCTGGGTGGCCGCCATCGCCTCGATGCAGGTCCGCTGGACGTTGTTGAACACGTCCTGTGCGGTCAGCGACCAGCCCGACGTCTGGCTGTGGGTGCGCAGCGACAGCGACTTCTCGTTCTTCGGGTCGAAGTCGCGCACGAGGCGCGCCCACAGGGCGCGGGCCGCGCGCATCTTCGCGACCTCCATGAAGAAGTTCATCCCGATCGCCCAGAAGAAGCTCAGGCGCGGCGCGAACGCGTCGATGTCGAGACCGGCGGCCAGGCCCGCGCGGATGTACTCCACGCCGTCGGCCAACGTGTACGCGAGCTCGAGGTCGTTGGTCGCCCCTGCCTCCTGGATGTGGTAGCCGGAGATCGAGATCGAGTTGAACCGCGGCATCTTCGCCGCCGTGTAGGCGAAGATGTCGGAGATGATCCGCATGCTCGGCGCCGGCGGGTAGATGTAGGTGTTGCGGACCATGAACTCCTTGAGGATGTCGTTCTGGATCGTCCCCGTGAGCTGCTCCGGCTTCACCCCCTGCTCCTCCGCCGCGACGATGTAGAGCGCCAGCACCGGCAGCACCGCGCCGTTCATCGTCATCGAGACCGACATCTCGTCGAGCGGGATGCCGTCGAAGAGCGTGCGTGCGTCGTAGATCGAGTCGATCGCCACACCCGCCATGCCGACGTCACCGCGCACCCGCGGGTGGTCGGAGTCGTAGCCGCGGTGCGTGGCCAGGTCGAACGCGACCGACAGGCCCTTCTGCCCGGCCGCCAGGTTGCGCCGGTAGAACGCGTTGGACTCCTCGGCGGTCGAGAACCCGGCGTACTGGCGGATCGTCCAGGGCTGGGTGGTGTACATCGTCGGGTACGGACCCCGCAGGAACGGGCTGAGCCCGGGCCAGGTGTCCAGGGCGTCGAGGCCGTCGAGGTGCTCGGGACCGTAGACCGGGAGCACCGGGATGCCCTCGGGGCTCTCCCACGGCTCTGCTCCGCCGGTGGTCGACCCCGTCGAGACCGAGGCCCCCTCGAGGGAGAGGCCCGCGAAGCTGTCCGGCACGCTCATCGAAGCTGCTCCCTCGTCCGGCGCAGGAAGTCCAGCGCGTCCACTCCGGCCGCGCAGGTGTCGTCGACCTCCGCCCCCCAGGACGGATCGAGCTTGCCGGCCAGGATCACCCAGCGCGCACCGGCCTCGCGCAGCGCGGCGACCAGCTCGGCCCCCCACGCGGCGTAGGAGGAGTCCGCGCCGGTGAGGCACACGACGGGCTGGCCGCCCTGCGGCCCGGTGTACGCCGCGAGCACGGCGGCCACGTCGTCCGCGCGTCCCGGGTTCACCACCGCGACGCCTCCGGCGGCGAAGAGGTTGCTCGCGAACGTCGCCCGTGCCGTGTGCGCCGCGACCGTGCCCATCGTGGCCAGGAACACCTTGCCCTCGGCCGGCTCGTCGCGCAGCTCCTCGAAGGCGCGGCCGTAGGGTCGCACCGGCACGGCTCCTTCGGCGTACGGACGTCGCTCGGGCACCGTCTCGGCGAGGTTGGGGAACTCCGAGAGACCCGTGATCGGGCGCTTCCGCCGGGCGATCTGGGCGTCCCGCTCGCGGACGACCGACTCGATGCGCTCCGCCAGCGAACCGTCGCGCACGGCGGCCTCGGCACCGCCGTGCCCCTCGAATTCAGCCCCGTCGATCCGCCCGAGCTCCTCCCAGGCCGCGACGGCCAGGTCGTCGGTGAGCTTCTCGATGGCGTAGGCACCACCCGCCGGGTCGGTGACCCGGGCGACGTGCGACTCGTGCACGAGCAGCGCGGAGGTGTTGCGGGCGATCCGGCGGCCGAACGCCTGCGGAAGCCCGAGCCGGAGGTCGAAGGGCAGCACCGTCACCGCGTCCGCCCCGCCGACGCCGGCGGCGAACGCGGCCACGCAGGTGCGCAGCATGTTCACCCAGGGGTCGTACCTGGTCATCATCGGACGCGAGGTGACGACGTGCTGACGCTGCCGGCACGCGGTCGGTGACGCTGTGTCGACCCCGCTGAGCTCGAGCATCCGCGCCCACAGGCGGCGGGCGGCGCGCAGCTTCGCGATGGTGGCGAACTGGTCGTCGGTGGCGGCGTAGCGGAACTCCAGGAGCGCGGCCGCCTCCTCGACGCTGTGACCTCCGGCGACGAGCACGCGGAGGTACGCCGCCCCGGCAGCGAGCGTCCACGCCAGCTCCTGGACGTCGGACGCTCCCAGGTCGTGCACGGCGGTCCCGTCGACCACGAGGGCGAGGCAGCCCAGGTCGCCCGCGATCCGCGCCACCGAGGTGACAGTGTCGTCCCAACCGGTCGAGCTTCGGGTCGTCGAGCCTGACGAGGTCCCCCGGACGAGCGCGCCCAGGGGGTCGGCGCCGAGGTTGGTGCCGTCGGCCAGTCCGGCGGTCGAGCGTGCCGACTCCCCCGCGAACCCGGCGAAAGCCCGGGCGGCGGCGACGGGGTCGGACGCGTCGAGCACAACCGGCGCCACGTCGAGGAGCACGCCGGCCAGCGCCGTACCGAGGTCCTCGACCGGTACGCCGCCCGCACCCACCTGGAGCCAGACCGAGGTGACGCCGTTCTCGAGGTCCGTCTGGACGTCGGCGGCCGTGGCCTTCGGGTCGGGGTCGGCGAACCACGCGCGCACGTCCCACTCGCCGACCCGGTCCGGACGCCCCGCGGTCTCGAGGTCGTCGACCAGGTCAGGCGTGCCGAGCGGCGTCACCGCGATGCCGTCGAGCGTCCGGCGACCGAGCTTCTCCCAGGCCAGCTCGTCCGGGTCGTCCGCGGTCAACCGCCCGGACCTGCGCAGCACGGCCGCGGCGATCTTCTCCCAGTCCGCGCGCGTGTGCACGGAGCCGGACGCGAGCGCGACTGGACCCCCTTGGTCCTCCGGTGAGGTCATGATCTGCAGGATAGGTGTCGCGCGCGGACCATGAGAACGGCCCGCACGTGTGGGAGATCTCTCAGCGACCGCGCTCCGCGTCAGTTGCTCCGGGGCCGACACCCTGGACGTACCGGTCGACCGCCTCGGCGACCAGATCGGCCGGCGGGCGGCCGGTCCTGCGGGACAGCTCGTCGATGGCGGCGGCGCGGGCACCGGCGAGGTCGACGCGCAGCAGGGAGCCAGGCGCGCGGTTCGGCGCGTCCGGTTCGCGGCGGCCACCGAACTTCGCGAGCGCGATCGTGACCAGGGTCCCGAGCACGTCCAGGATCGCGAGGACCCCGATCAGCCGCCACAGGTCGTCGGGACCCGACTCGCCCAGGATCAGCCCGCTGACCACCACCGCGAGCAGGACGGCCAGCCCGATCGTCGGCCAGAGCACGAGCCCGAGCGAGCTCCGGGCCCCGGCCAGTGCCAGGAGCAGGCAGACCTGGGCCAGCGTCACGGCGCCCACGACGCCGACACCGAAGGCCTTCAGGGTTCCCTCGGAGTCGCTGTCGAAGAGGTCCCAGTCGAGCCACACCAGCGACAGCGACGTGACGACCGGGAGCACGAGCACGACGGCACCCGCAACACCGACCGCAGCCCAGCGCGTGCCGGCGGTGGCGAGGTAGCAGAGCACGCAGATGCTCGCGCAGCCGACGATCAGCGTGGTGAGCAGGACCCGGGCCTCGCCCTCGCCGAAGGACCCGCCCGCGAGCAGCGCGACGATGCCCATCAGCGCGGCCAGCGAGAAGGAGCCGATGGTCAGGGTGGCCGCCGTACGGCGGAAGGCACTCGTCTCGTTCATGACCTCAGCCTGACGGAGAGCCGGTGCGGGGCGCCTGAGTCGGGGTACTCAGGTCGGGGGTCGCTAGAGCTCCTCGCGCCCGTCGTTGTCCTTGTTGCGGATCCCGATCCGGTTGCCCAGCCACACCAAGGGGTCGAACTTGCGATCCACGACGCGCTCCTTCATGGGGATGAATTGGCGCTGCGTCGGTGAGCTCGTGGTCCGAGCCCAGCGCTGTCCGGAGGTCTCGACAGGCTCAACCACCGGCGGTGGCTAGAGCTCCTCGCGCCCGTCGTTGTCCTTGTTGCGGATCCCGATCCGGTTGCCCAGCCACACCAAGGGGTCGAACTTGCGATCCACGACGCGCTCCTTCATGGGGATGATCGCGTTGTCGGTGATCTTGATGTTCTCCGGGCAGACCTCGGTGCAGCACTTGGTGATGTTGCACAGGCCGATGCCGGCGGTGTCCTGGGCGCTCGCCCGGCGGTCCTTGGTGTCGAGCGGGTGCATGTCCAGCTCGGCGTACCGCAGGAAGAACCGCGGGCCCGAGAACGCCTGCTTGTTCTCCTCGTGGTCGCGCACGACGTGGCAGGTGTTCTGGCAGAGGAAGCACTCGATGCACTTGCGGAACTCCTGCCCGCGCTCCACGTCGACCTGCATCATCCGGCGCTTGCCGTCGGCGTCGCGGGGGCCGAGCTCGACCGAGGGCAGCTCCTTGGCCTTCTCGTAGTTGAAGGAAACGTCGGTGACGAGGTCCCGGATCACCGGGAAGGTCCTCATCGGCGTGACCGTGATGGTCTCCTCGGGCTCGAAGTCCGAGAGCCGGGTCATGCACAGCAGCCGCGGCTTGCCGTTGATCTCCGCGCTGCACGAGCCGCACTTGCCGGCCTTGCAGTTCCACCGGACCGCCAGGTCGCCCGCCTGGGTCGCCTGGAGCCGGTGGATCGCGTCCAGGACGACCTCGCCCTCGGAGACCTCGACGGTGTAGTCGCCGAGCTCTCCCCCGGACTGGTCGCCGCGCCAGACGCGCATCTTCAGGTCGTAGGACATGCCGGGCTCCTATTCGAAGTACTTCTTCAGGTCGTCGGGCATCTGCGGCAGCGGCTGCTCGGCCAGCGTGACGCCCTCTCCGGTGTCGTCGAGGCGGACCACGAGGTTCTTGGCTCCCCACTCCGGGTCGGGACCGGGGAAGTCGTCGCGGGTGTGGCCGCCCCGGGACTCCTGGCGCTGGAGCGCGGCGCGGGCGATGCTCTCGGAGACCAGCAGCATGTTGCGCAGGTCCAGGGCCAGGTGCCAGCCGGGGTTGTACTGCCGGTGGCCCTCCACGACCATCGACCGGGCCCGCTGCTTGAGCGCGTCGAGCCGCTCCAGCGCCTGCTGGAGCTCGTCGGCGGTGCGGATGATCCCGACCAGGTCGTTCATCGACTGCTGCAGGTCGGACTGGATCGTGTACGGGTTCTCGCCGCCCTGCACCTCGAACGGGGCCAGCGCGCTCTGCTGCGCCTCCTTGACCTCGTCCTCGACCACCGCCGGCCGGACCTCCCCCAGGCCGTCCGCGTACGACGCCGCCGCCTCACCGGCCCGTCGCCCGAAGACCAGCAGGTCGGAGAGCGAGTTGCCGCCCAGCCGGTTGGAGCCGTGCATGCCGCCCGAGCACTCCCCGACGGCGTACAGGCCCGCCACCAGGCTCTGCTCGGTGTCGGCGTCCACCTCGATGCCGCCCATCACGTAGTGGCAGGTCGGCCCGATCTCCATCGGCTCGGCGGTGATGTCGACGTCGGCCAGCTCCTTGAACTGGTGGTACATCGACGGCAGCCGGCGCTTGATGAACTCGGGCGTCCGCCGCGACGCGATGTCGAGGAACACGCCACCGTGCGGTGAGCCACGCCCGGCCTTGATCTCGGAGTTGATCGCCCGGGCGACCTCGTCACGCGGCAGCAGCTCAGGGGGCCGGCGGTTGTTCTTCTTGTCGTCGTACCACCGGTCGGCCTCCTCGATCGTGTCCGCCGTCTCGGCCTTGAAGAAGTCCGGGATGTAGTCGAACATGAACCGCTTGCCCTCGGAGTTCTTCAGGATGCCGCCGTCGCCGCGCACCGACTCGGTGACCAGCAGCCCCTTCACCGACGGCGGCCAGACCATGCCGGTCGGGTGGAACTGGACGAACTCCATGTTGATCAGCGAGGCACCGGCGCGCAGCGCGAGGGCATGGCCGTCGCCGGTGTACTCCCAGGAGTTCGAGGTGACCTTGAAGGACTTGCCGATGCCGCCGGTCGCGAGGATGACCGAAGGCGCCTCGAAGACCACGAAGCGGCCGGTCTCGCGCCAGTAGCCGAAGGCACCGGCCACGGATCTCGACTGGGCTCGATCACCAGAAGACTCGGCTCGATCACCGGGGCCGAGCAGCAGCTCGGTGACGGTGCACTCCATGAACACGTCGATGCCCAGGGCCACGGCCCGCTGCTGGAGGGTGCGGATCATCTCCAGGCCGGTGCGGTCGCCGACGTGGGCGAGGCGGGCGTACTTGTGGCCGCCGAAGTCACGCTGGGAGATCAGGCCGTCGGCGGTGCGGTCGAAGAGTGCTCCCCAGTCCTCGAGCTCCATGACCCGCTCGGGTGCCTCCTGCGCGTGCAGCTGGGCCATCCGCCAGTTGTTGAGCATCTTCCCGCCACGCATGGTGTCGCGGAAGTGCACCTCCCAGTTGTCCTCCGGGTAGACGTTGCCCATCGACGCCGCGATGCCGCCCTCGGCCATCACGGTGTGCGCCTTGCCGAGCAGCGACTTGCAGACGATGGCGGTCCGCGCGCCGGCCTCGTGGGCCGCGATCGCGGCGCGAAGCCCGGCCCCGCCGGCCCCGATCACCACGACGTCGTACTGGTGCCGCTCGATGCCGCCGGCGGCCTCGGCGGACATCTCGTTGCCGGTCATGGGGTGGCGCTGCGTCATCAGAAGAACCTCGGGTCGGTGATGGTGCCGTGCGCCAGCAGGTAGACGTAGAGGTCCACGGCGGCGACGGAGAACAGCGAGAGCCAGGCCCACAGGGCGTGCCGGGCGTTCTCCTTCGAGACCCAGGTCCACAGGCGGTAGCGCACCGGGTGCTTGCTGAAGTGCCGGAGCCGCCCGCCGGTGATGTGCCTGCAGGAGTGGCACGACAGGGTGTACATCCAGATCAGCGCGGAGTTCACCACGAAGAGCACGGTGCCCAGGCCCATGTGGATGCCGGAGGACTCGCCCTTCGCCGGCCCGAACGCGAGGATCGTCTCCCAGGTCAGGAAGCTCGCGACCACGACGGCGCCGTACCAGAAGTAGCGGTGCAGGTTGTTCAGCAGCAACGGCAGCCGCGTCTCGCCGGAGTAGCCACCGTGGGGTTCGGCGACGGCGCACGCCGGCGGCGACAGCCAGAACGACCGGTAGTAGGCCTTGCGGTAGTAGTAGCAGGTCATCCGGAAGCCGAGCGGGAAGATCAGGATCACCAGCGCCGGGGAGAGCCGCCACCAGTCGGCGATGACCGGGAGGGTCGTCTTGTCGTTGCAGGCGTGGGTGACGCACGGGGAGAAGAACGGCGACATGTACGGGTCGGCGTAGAAGTACTTGCCGACGAACGCCCGGTACGTCGCGAAGACGACGAACGCGGCGAACACGACGAAGGTCGTCGCGGGCGCCAGCCACCACCGGTCGTTGCGGAGCGTCCTGGCCTCGATCTGCGCTCGCGTCGGTCCCATGACCCCGCCAGCCTGACGGCCGGTCGTGGACGCCATCGCCACCTCCGTAACTCATCCAGGGGAACCGGCGGGTTCCCTGACAACGGGTCCGACTATGGCGGGAATCACCCTGAGTGGGAAGGGGACGCGCGTGGGATTCCTCACGTCCTCGGGCCGATCTGGAGGGGTCGAGGTCGGGATACGGTGGCGATCGTGGCAATCCAGACTTCCCACCGCACTTCCGGCGCGACCCTGGTCACCGGCGCGCGCGCCGCGCGGACCACGATCTACCTCAAGATCCTGATGGCCACCAGCGGCCTGGTCTTCGTCGCCTTCGTCCTGGCACACATGTACGGCAACCTCAAGGCGTTCGCCGGCCACGACGCGTTCGACGAGTACGCCGAGCACCTGCGCACCATGGGCACGCCGATCCTCCCGTACGCCGGCGCCCTCTGGATCATCCGCGCGGTGCTGATCGCCGCGCTGGTGGTGCACGTCGCGTCGGCTGCCGCACTCTGGAAGCGCGCCCGCCGGGCCCGCACCGTGCGCTACCAGGTCAAGAAGCACACCGGCGCGATCTTCGCGAGCCGGCTGATGCGCTGGGGCGGCGTGACGATCCTGCTGTTCATCATCTGGCACCTGCTGAACTTCACCGTCGGCAAGGTCAACGTCGAGGGCGGACCGACGAACGACCCCTACAACCTGCTGGTCGACACGTTCGACACCTGGTGGCTCACGCTGATCTACCTGGTGGCGATGGCCATGCTCGGCGCCCACCTGCACCACGGCACCTGGAGCGCGATGCAGACGCTGGGCCTGACCAGCACCGCGCGTGCACGGGCCCGGGCCAAGCGGCTCGCCCTGACGGTCGCGCTCGTGGTCACGGTCGGCTTCTCGATCGTCCCGATCTTCGTCCTCGCCGGCGTCATCTCCAAGTAACGGCAGCCCCCATGAGAGGCCACGCAGCATGACCGACATGCCGGACACCACCCTCACGTCCGACCCCTCGTACCACGAGCCCGCACCCGGGGAGAGCGACGACGCCGTCGGCTACTACGTCCCCGGCGATCCCCTGGTGGACACGAAGGCACCCGGCGGCCCGATCGACGAGCGGTGGGGCACCCGCAAGTTCGAGGCGCGCCTGGTCAACCCGGCCAACCGCCGCAAGCTCTCCATCATCATCGTCGGCACCGGCCTGGCCGGCGCCTCGGCGGCCGCCACCCTCGGCGAGGCCGGCTACAACGTGAAGTCGTTCTGCTACCAGGACTCCCCCCGCCGGGCGCACTCGATCGCGGCACAGGGCGGCATCAACGCCGCCAAGAACTACAAGGAGGACGGCGACTCCGTCCACCGCCTCTTCTACGACACCGTCAAGGGCGGCGACTACCGCTCCCGGGAGGCGAACGTCTACCGGCTGGCCGAGGTCAGCACGAACATCATCGACCAGTGCGTCGCCCAGGGCGTCCCGTTCGCGCGGGAGTACGGCGGCCTGCTGGACAACCGCTCCTTCGGCGGCGTGCAGGTCTCGCGGACGTTCTACGCCCGCGGGCAGACCGGCCAGCAGCTGCTCATCGGCGCCTACCAGGCGCTCGAGAGGCAGGTCCACGCGGGCACCGTCACGACGTACACGCGGCACGAGATGCTCGAGCTGATCGTCGTCGACGACGGGGCCGGCCAGAAGCGGGCCCGCGGCATCATCGCCCGCGACATGGTCACCGGCGAGATCCAGACCCACCTCGCCGACGTGGTGGTGCTGGCCAGCGGTGGCTACGGCAACGTCTTCTACCTCTCCACCAACGCGATGGGCTCCAACGTCACGGCGAGCTGGCGGGCGCACCGCAAGGGCGCGTACATGGCGAATCCCTGCTACACCCAGATCCACCCGACCTGCATCCCGGTCTCCGGGGCACACCAGTCCAAGCTCACGTTGATGAGCGAGTCGCTGCGCAACGACGGCCGGATCTGGGTGCCGAAGAACAAGTCCGACTGCGCCAAGGACCCGCGGGAGATCCCCGAGGGGGCCCGCGACTACTACCTGGAGCGGATCTACCCCAGCTTCGGCAACCTGGTCCCCCGCGACATCGCCTCGCGCGCCGCGAAGTACCAGTGCGACGACGGCCGCGGCGTCGGGCCCGAGGTCGACGGCGTACGCCGGGGCGTCTACCTGGACTTCGCCGACGCGATCGCGCGGCTCGGGCGCGACGCCGTCGAGGAGAAGTACGGGAACCTCTTCGACATGTACTACCGGATCACCGGTGAGAACCCGTACGACGTGCCGATGCGGATCTACCCGGCGGTGCACTACGTCATGGGCGGGCTCTGGGTCGACTACGACCTGCAGTCGACGATCCCGGGGCTGTTCGTCACCGGCGAGGCGAACTTCTCCGACCACGGCGCCAATCGCCTCGGCGCCTCGGCGCTGATGCAGGGTCTCGCCGACGGCTACTTCGTCCTGCCGCACACGATCCGCGACTACCTGGCCGACGGTCCCTTCGAGCCGGTGCCCGACGACCACCCCGCGGTGGTCGAGGCGCGTGCCTCCGTGCAGGAGCGGATCGAGCACTACCTGACCGTGAACGGCACCCGCAGCGTGGACTCCTACCACCGCGAGCTGGGCAACATCATGTGGGAGTACTGCGGAATGGAGCGCACGGAGGACGGCCTGAAGAAGGCGATCGACCTCATCCGCACCCTGCGCGACGACTTCCACCGCAACGTCAAGGTGCTGGGCAGCGCCGACAGCCTCAACCAGAGCCTCGAGAAGGCGGGCCGCGTGGCCGACTTCCTCGAGCTCGGGGAGCTGATGTGCATCGACGCGCTCAACCGGCGCGAGTCCTGCGGCGGCCACTTCCGCGGGGAGTCGCAGACCGAGGACGGCGAGGCCCTGCGCCACGACGACCTCTACGCCTACGTCGCCGCCTGGGAGTACGCCGGCGACCCCGGCACGGACGCCATGGGCACCCCCGTCCTGCACAAGGAAGACCTCGTCTACACGGCCATCGAGATGAAGCAGCGGAGCTACAAATAATGAGAGTCACCCTGAAGATCTGGCGGCAGCCGAACGCCGACGCCGCCGGCGCGATGCACACCTACGAGGTCGACGACGTCTCCACCGACATGTCCTTCCTCGAGATGCTCGACGTGCTCAACGAGCAGCTCAACGCCCGCGACGAGGAGCCGATCGCCTTCGACTCCGACTGTCGCGAGGGCATCTGCGGCATGTGCGGCCTGATGATCAACGGCGAGCCGCACGGGCCCGAGGTGACCACCACCTGCCAGCTGCACATGCGGTCGTTCAAGGACGGTGACGAGATCACCATCGAGCCCTGGCGCGCCGACGCGTTCCCGGTCGTCAAGGACCTCTGCGTCGACCGCGGCGCCTTCGACCGGATCATCCAGCAGGGCGGCTACATCTCGGTGAACACCGGCTCGGCGCCCGAGGCCCACTCCATCCAGGTGCCCAAGGAGGCCGCCGACCGCGCCTTCGACGTGGCGACCTGCATCGGCTGCGGCGCGTGCGTGGCGGCCTGCCCCAACGGGTCCGCCTCCTTGTTCATGGGCGCGAAGATCACCCACCTCGGCGAGCTGCCGCAGGGACAGGCCGAGCGGGACAACCGGGTGGTCAGCATGGTCGCCCAGCACGACCACGAGGGCTTCGGCGGCTGCACGAACATCGGCGAGTGCACCGCGGCCTGCCCCAAGGAGATCCCGCTGGACGTGATCTCGCAGCTCAACCACGACCTGAGGAGGGCCCTGCAGCACGGCCACTGAGCACTGGTACGGTCTGGTGCCGCTCCGGACTAGACCAGACTGATCAAACCCGTATAAAGTTTTCATAACAGACCTTCCCGATTATCTGGTCAAATCGGACATTTGGGGCTTATCGTTCTTCTCGTGAGGGAGAACACGAAGCGGTTCGGCACCGGCCTAGGCCTGGTGACCGTCATTGCCACGCTGGTGGTGGGCCTTGTCCTGCAGGCCGCGCCAGCTGATGCCCGGACGTCGGACGCGAGCGTCACCGCCCGGTGGTCCGGGGCGATCGACACCCGCAGCGTCGCCGCCGTGAACGCGGCGTACTGGGACCAGTACGCGTCGGTGCAGGCGCTGCCGATCGGCTGGCTCGGTGGCAGCCTCCTGGGCTGCCTGGCCGGCCTGACCTCGGCGTCCACCAACGCCGCGACGCTGTCGGCGATGAACTACGTGCGGTCGCTCGCCGGTCTCGCACCGGTGACCGAGTCCCCGAGCCTGAGCGCCGGGGCCCAGCAGGCGGCGCTGATGATGTCGGCCAACGGCACCCTGAGCCACGAGCCGCCGTCGAGCTGGAAGTGCTACAGCTCCGCAGGCGCAGCGTCCGCCCACCGGTCCAACCTGGCGCTGTCCTACCCGGCGATCACGGCCGGCCAGATCATCGACCTCTACATGGACGACCCGGGCAGCACCAATGCCGCCGTCGGCCACCGCCGCTGGGTGCTCAACCCGTTCACCACGCAGGTGGGGATCGGCAGCACCAGCACGGCCAACGCGCTCACCGTGATCGGGCCCACGAGCGCCGGCCGGCCGAACCCCCGCTATGTCGGCTGGCCGACCGCGGGCTACTTCCCGAACGCGATCGAGCCCGACGGGCGCTGGTCACTGAGCGCCGGTCGCCGCAACATCAGCTTCGCCAAGGCCAAGATCCACGTCTACGGCCCCTCGGGCCGCCTGTCGGTGCACAAGTACGCGGTCGAGAACGGCTACGCGATGCCGACGGTGGTCTGGCAGATGCCGGCGGGGTTCGACAAGTCGGCGTCGTACCGCGTCGTCGTGAAGAACATCCACCGCAGGGGCTCCTCGAAGCACTTCAAGTCCGTCTACACGGTCCGGCTGTTCACGCCCACCCAATGAGCCAGGTGGGGGGCGGGCCTCCTCCCTCGTGCCCGCCCCCCACCTACACCCTTCAGCGACCGAGCTGGAAGGCCTTCGACGGACGCCACCCGTGGCGTTCGTCGTGCTTGTAGAGCCAGAACTCGTCGACCTCGAAGCCGGCCTCGTAGTCGGCCAGCTCCGCGAACGCCCGGTCGAGCCGGTCGTCGGTCAGGTCGTGGGCCACCGTCACGTGCGGGTGGTAGGGGAAGCTGGCCTCCATCGCGAGCGGGCCCTGACGGGTCGCCGCGGCGAGCATCTCGCAGCCGGCGATGCCCTCGACCACCCCGACGAACACGACGGGCGAGACCGGACGGAACGTGCCGGTCCCCCGCAGCCGCACCCGGAACGGCTCGAGGCAGGCCGCCGCGCCGGCCAGGTGGGCCTCGATGTCCCCGAGCGACTCGTCGGGCACCACGGCCGGCGGCACCAGCGTGATGTGGGTCGGGATGTGCTCTGCAGACTCGTCGCCCAGCGAGACGCGGAAGTCCTGCAGCGCGCAGCCGTACGGGTCGGGTACGGGGATGGAGACGCCGATCGTCGGCACGGCTAGGCCTGCGCCGGGAGGAAGCCGACCCGCTCGTACACGTCCGCGAGCGTCCGCGAGGCGACCTCGCGCGCCCGCTCGGCACCGCGGCTGAGCACGGCGTCCAGCTCGGCCCGGTCCTCGAGCAGCTCCCGGGTGCGCGACCTGAACGGGGTCACGAACTCGACGACGACCTCGGCCAGGTCGCCCTTGAAGTCGCCGTACCCCTTGCCGGCGTAGGCCTTCTCGAGGTCGTCGATGCTGCGGCCGGTCAGGGCGGAGTAGATGGTGAGCAGGTTCGACACTCCCGGCTTGGCCGCCTCGTCGAAGCGCACCTCGGTCTCGGAGTCGGTCACCGCGGACCGGATCTTCTTTGCCGAGACCCGGGGCTCGTCGAGGAGCTCGATGATCCCGCCCGGTGCCGAGCCGGTCTTCGACATCTTGCTGGTCGGCTCCTGGAGGTCGAAGATCTTCGCGGTCTCCTTGAGGATGTAGGGCTCCGGCAGCCGGAACGTCTTCTTGTAGCGGTGGTTGAACCGCTGCGCGAGGTCGCGGGTCAGCTCGAGGTGCTGGCGCTGGTCCTCCCCGACCGGGACGTACTGCGGCCGGTAGAGCAGGATGTCGGCGGCCATCAGCATCGGGTAGGCGAACAGCCCCACCGACGACGCGCCCTCGCCGCCCTTGGCGGACTTGTCCTTGAACTGGGTCATCCGGCGGGCCTCGCCGAAGCCGGTCAGGCACTCCATCACCCAGCCGAGCTGGGCGTGCTCGGGCAGGTGGGACTGGACGAAGATCGCGCTCCGCTCCGGGTCGACGCCCGCGGCCAGCAGCTGGGCCGCAGCGGCCAGCGTCCGCTCACGCAGCGCCTTCGGGTCGTGCTCGACGGTGATCGCGTGCTGGTCGGCGATGAAGAAGAACGGCTCGAAGTCGTCCTGGAGCGCCACCCACTGCCGCACCGCGCCGATGTAGTTGCCCAGGTGGTAGGAGTCCGAGGTCGGCTGGATCCCGGACAGGACGCGAGGGCGAGCGGTGGGAGCGTCGGGCATGCGGTCATTGTTCCAGCCGCCGGGTCGCCGGACCCATCGGGCCGATCGATGACACGCTGGTGCAACCAAACCCAGCCCTCGTGAGTCGTAGGTGTGAAGGCCAGGGATCCGGACGAGGGGGCTCCATGCACGGCGAGGACTTCGTCCGCGAGCTGTACGACGCGTCGTACGCGCGCTTGGTCGGCCAGCTCACCGCCTTCACCGGGAGCCGCGAGGAGGCCGAGGACGTCGTCCAGGAGGCCTTCGCGCGCGCGGTCAACCACGCGCGCACGCTGCTGGCTGCGGACAACCCGGAGGCCTGGCTGCGGACCGTGGCGGTGAACCTGGCCCGGAGCCGCTGGCGCCGCGTGCGCCGGCTCGCGGGACTCCTTCCCGACCTCGTCGCCGACCAGCTTCCCCTCGAGGACGACGCTGCGCGGCTCGACCTGGTCGCGGCCCTGCGCCGGCTCCCCGCCGCCCAGCGGGAGGCGATCGCGCTGCACCACCTTGCCGGCCTCCCGGTCCACGAGGTGGCCACGACCCTCGGGGTGCCCAGCGGGACGGTGAAGGCCCGCCTCGCCCGTGGCCGGGCCGCGCTCGCGGCGCGGCTGCGCATCGACGAGACCACGACGGAGGCGCACCATGCCTGAGCTCCCCTTCCCCGACCTCGCCACGCCGGTCGCGCGGGCGACCGAGCCGCCGCCGTTCGAGGAGGTCCTCGGGCGGGCGCGGCGGCGGCGTCGCCGGACCGTCCTCGGCACGGCCGCAGGCACGGCGGCTGTGGTGGCTGCCGTGGCCGGAGGCGCCCTCTTCGGCAACGGCGAAACCGGCTCGGCACCGCAACCGGCGAAGCCCTCGCCGAGCGCGGGCCGCACGGCGGCGCCGGCCGCGGCCGACGCCGCCCGGATCGTCGGGACGGGCGGCCTCCTCTCCTACGCCGGTGGGGCGGACGGGTCACTCCTGACGGTCTGGCGGGCCTGCTCCGCCGCTGGCGAGACCGACTGCGACTCCGCCTGGCAGCTCCAGGTCGGCGGCCACGTGACCCAGGGGCTGGTGAAGGAAGACAACCCGTCCGTGCAGGCCGGCACCGGCGGTTTCGTCATCGGGTCCTGGCACAGGCTCGGCATCGTGGTCGACGAGCAGGGGCAGGTGCGACAGATCCAGAGAGTCGGCTCCGGCACGGTGGCCCCGGGTGACGTGTTCGTGCAGGTCCGTCAGGCGCTCTTGGTGGACCCGCGGACCGCGACCGCATGGCAGCTCGCCACCACTCCCGACCTCGGCAACTGGGTGCAGGCGTCGGTGGCCGGTGACGGCTCGATCTGGGCGATGCGCGAACGCGGCCACGACCTGCCGATGGTCTGGAGCAAGACCCTGTCGCCGGCCTCGCCGTGGAAGCAGCACCTGATGACGTCGACCGACACGCACGACTCACTTCCCGGCTACCTCGCCACCAGCGGGGACCACGTCGCCGCGCTGTCCGGCTTCGACGGAGCGACCGTCCTGCCGGTCGCCGACCTCGCAGTCACGGCGGACGGCGGCGCCACCTGGACCGACCTGCACCAGTCCGACCTGCCTTTCAGGTACGTCGACTCGATGGCGGCCACCTCCGGCGGCACGCTCTACGTGGTCACGCCCGCCGGTGAGCACCTTTACCGCAGCACCGATGCCAGCTGGACCCGTTTCACCGAGGTGCCGAACCCGACCAGGGCCGACACGCTGGTGGCCGCGGGCGACCGCGTGCTCGCACGCGGCGGCACCTTCGAAGATCCCGTGCTGGTGGCGCTGGACTCCGCTGGGCACTCGACTCCCGTCCCGGTCGCCCGCTGAAAGGCGCTTGTGCCGGCTTCGCTGCCTTGGCAGGGTGCGCGCATGGCCCTCGCCCGTGTCCCGACGCTCACGGACGGCGTGGTCACCCTGCGGGCGCACCGCGACGCCGACGTCGACGCGATCGTCGAGCAGAGCCGTGACCCGCTCAGCTGGCGCTGGACGAAGGTCCCGGATCCCTACGACCGGGAGGACGCCCGGCGGTTCGTGCGCGACGTGATGCCCGGCGGGTGGGCGGCCGAACAGGAGTGGGGCTTCGCCGTCGAGGCCGTGGACGACGGCGCGGCCCGGTACGCCGGCACCGTGAGCCTGCGCAGCGAGGGCGAGGGCCGGGCCGAGATCGCCTACGGCTCCCACCCGTGGGCGCGGGGGAGTGGCGTGATGGAGCGGGCCCTGAGGCTGCTCCTGGACTGGGGCTTCTCGCCCGCCCGGGACGGCGGCCGCGAGCTGGACACGGTGATCTGGTGGGCCGAGTCGGGGAACTGGGCGTCGCGCCGCCTCGCCTGGAAGGTCGGCTTCTCGTGCGACGGCACCGTCCGGCGCTGGCTGCGCAACCGGGACGGCCGGGTCGACGCCTGGGTGGGCAGCCTCTGCGCCGGCGACGCACGCGAGTCGCGGACGCCCTGGCTCGACGTCCCGCGGATCGAGGGCGAACGGGTGCGGCTGCGGATGCACCGGGCCGACGACCTGGACCGGATGCACGAGGGCGCGACCGACCCGGTCACGGCGTACTGGCTGGGCCGGATCCCGGACCCGTACACCCTCGAGATGGCCGCGGACTTCCTGGTGCACCGGTCCGACGGGATGGCCGCCGGCACCGACCTGCACTGGATGCTCGCCGACCCCGCGAGCGACGTGCTCCTCGGCACGGTCTCGCTGATGCACCTGGCCGAGGGGATGGCCGAGATCGGCTACTGGTCGCACCCCGAGGCACGCGGCCGCGGGGCGATGACCGAGGCCGTCCGGATGGCCTGCAGGCACGCCTTCATCGACCCCGATGACGGCGGCCTTGGCCTGCACCGCGTCCACGCGACCGTCGCCGTCGACAACCTCGCCTCACGCCGCGTGCTCGAGCGGGCCGGGTTCGCCGAGACCGGCACCGAGCACCGCTCGGTGATCGTCCGCGACGGCATGCACGACGGAGCGGCCTACGAGCTGCTCACACCCGGTGGTTGAGGTCAGAGGCTGGCCAGCGCCTCGTTGAGGGTCTTCGACGGGCGCATCACGGCGTCGACGAGCTTCTCGTCGGGGCGGTAGTAGCCGCCGATGTCGGCCGGGGACCCCTGCACGGCGAGCAGCTCGTCGGCGATCGTCTGCTCGTTCTCCCGCAGCGTCTTCGCCAGTCCGGAGAACGCCTCGGCGAGCTCGGTGTCCTCGGTCTGCGCGGCCAGCTCCTCGGCCCAGTAGAGCGCGAGGTAGAAGTGGCTGCCGCGGTTGTCGGTGGTGCCCAGCCGGCGCCCCGGTGAGCGGTCCTCCTCGAGGAACGTGCCGGTCGCCCGGTCCAGGGTGTCGGCGAGCACCTGCGCACGCGTGTTGCCGGTCGCCTGGGCGAAGTGCTCGAAGCTGGCGGCCAGGGCGAAGAACTCACCGAGGCTGTCCCAGCGCAGGTAGTTCTCCTTGACCAGCTGCTGGACGTGCTTGGGCGCCGAGCCGCCAGCGCCGGTCTCGAACAGGCCACCCCCGGCGATCAGCGGGACGACCGAGAGCATCTTGGCCGACGTGCCGAGCTCGAGGATCGGGAACAGGTCGGTGTTGTAGTCACGCAGCACGTTGCCGGTCACCGAGATGGTGTCCTCACCGCGCCGCAGCCGCTCCAGGGAGTACGCCGTGGCCAGCTCCGGGCTCAGGATCTTGATGTCCAGCCCTTCTGTGTCGTGGTCGGAGAGGTAGGCAGTGACCTTCGCGATCAGGGTCCGGTCGTGCGCGCGGCTCTCGTCGAGCCAGAAGACCGCCGGGGCACCGGTTGCACGTGCACGCGTCACCGCGAGCTTGACCCAGTCGCGGATCGGCACGTCCTTGGTCTGGCACGCGCGCCAGATGTCCCCGGCCTCGACGTCGTGCTCGAGGAGGGCGTCACCTGCGGCGTTCACGACCCGGACGGTGCCGGCGGTGCGGATCTCGAAGGTCTTGTCGTGCGAGCCGTACTCCTCGGCCGCCTGGGCCATCAGGCCCACGTTGGGCACCGAGCCCATCGTGGTCGGGTCGAAGGCGCCGTTGGCCCGGCAGTCGTCGAGCACCGTCTGGTAGACACCGGCGTAGCTGGAGTCGGGGATGACAGCGAGCGTGTCGTGCTCCTGGCCGTCGGCGCCCCACATGTGGCCCGAGGTGCGGATCATCGCCGGCATGCTCGCGTCGACGATCACGTCGCTGGGCACGTGCAGGTTGGTGATGCCGCGGTCGGAGTCGACCATCGCGAGGTCGGGCCCGTCGGCGATCGCCTGCTCGAACGCCGCCCTGATCTCAGCGCCGTCGTCGAGCCGGTCGAGGCCGGCGAGGATCCCGCCGAGCCCGTCGTTGGGGCTCAGGCCGGCGGCAGCCAGCCGGTCGCCGTACTTGGCGAACACGTCGTCGAAGAACGCGGTGACGACGTGGCCGAAGATGATCGGGTCGGAGACCTTCATCATCGTCGCCTTGAGGTGCACCGAGAACAGCACGCCCTCGGCCCTGGCCCGGGCGATGGCGTTGCGCAGGAAGGCGTGCAGGTGAGCCACCTGCATGACGGTCGCGTCGACCACCTCGCCGGCCTGGACGGGCAGCGACTCCTTGAGCACCGTCACGGTGCCGTCAGCGGCCTCCAGCTCGATCCGCAGGGTGTCCTCGGACTCGAGCACCACCGACTTCTCGTTGGCGCGGAAGTCGTGCTGGCCCATGGTGGCGACGTTGGTCTTCGAGTCGGCGGTCCAGGCACCCATCGAGTGCGGGTGCTTGCGGGCGTAGTTCTTCACCGCCGCCGGGGCGCGACGGTCGGAGTTGCCCTGCCGCAGCACCGGGTTGACCGCGCTGCCCTTGACCCGGTCGTAGCGTGCGCGGGCCTCGCGCTCCTCGTCGGTCTGCGGGTCGTCCGGGTAGTCCGGCAGCGCGTAGCCCTGGCCCTGCAGCTCGGCGATCGCGACCTTCAGCTGCGGCATCGACGCGCTCACGTTGGGCAGCTTGATGATGTTCGCCTCGGGCTCGAGCGCCCACTGGCCGAGCTCGGCGAGCGCGTCCGGGATGCGCTGCTCCTCGGTGAGGCGCTCGGGGAAGCTCGAGATGATCCGGCCGGCCAGCGAGATGTCGCGGGTCTCGACGGCGACGCCGGCCTTGGCGGCGTACGCGGCGACGATCGGCAGGAACGAGTACGTCGCCAGCAGGGGCGCCTCGTCGGTGTGGGTGTAGACGATCTTCGGTTCAGTGCTCACGTTCGTGACTCTATCGGTCGGCGTGTCGCCCCGATTCGGCCGGTTCGGTGCCCCAGCATCGAAAGGCTAGGTCCCATTCCGACTCCCCCGGGAGGTCGTCATGTCCGAAGCAGATGCCATTCCGACACCGGTGGTCGACCCCGGCACACCGGTGCCCCCGACCGGCAACTCACGGCTGGGGGCGGAGGCCCTCGGCACGTTCTGGCTGGTCCTCGGTGGTTGCGGCACCGCCATCTACGGCGGCGACCACGTCGCGATCGCCCTCGCGTTCGGTCTCACGGTGCTGACCGGCGCCTACTCGCTGGGCCACATCTCCGGAGCGCACTTCAACCCGGCGGTGACGATCGGCCTCGCGACCGCCCGGAGGTTCGACTGGAAGGACGTCCCCGGCTACGTGATCGCCCAGGTCGTCGGCGCGACGGTGGCCGGCGCCCTGCTGCTGCTGATGGCCGAAGGCGTCGACGGGTTCACGGCCAGCGGCCACATGGCCACCAACGGGTACGGCGACCACTCGCCGGCGCACTTCGCCCTGTGGTCGGTGATCATCGCGGAGATCGTGTTCACCGCGATGTTCCTCTACGTGATCCTCGGTGCGACCTCGCGGCGGGCCACCCCGGCCGTCGCCGGCGTGACCATCGGCCTGTGCCTGACCCTCATCCACCTGGTGTCGATCCCGATCGACGGTACGTCGGTCAACCCGGCCCGGTCCCTCGGGGTCGCCTGGTTCGGCGGAGGCGACGCCCTCGCCCAGGTCTGGGTCTTCCTGCTCGCCCCGCTCCTCGGCGCGGCGATCGCCGGCATGACCCACGCGATGATTGTCGGCGAGACCGACTGACCCCCCCAAATTCCGCCGAGGCGGCGGAGATGAAAGCCTGAAAGACGCCGAGGCGGCGCAGATGAAAGAGAATTCCTTTCATCTGCGCCGCCTCGGCGGTCTCGTGGGTGAGTCCGCTCAGCGCAGGTCGTACCGGTCGAGCTCCATCACCTTCGTCCAGGCGGCCACGAAGTCGCGGACGAACTTCTCGCCGGCGTCGTCGCTGGCGTAGACCTCCGCGAGCGCACGCAGCTGGGAGTTCGACCCGAAGACCAGGTCGACCGCCGTGGCGGTCCGGGTGACCTCGCCGGTGGCGCGGTCGCGACCGTCGTACACGTTCTCGCTGCCCTCGGACGCCTTCCACTCCGTGCCCATGTCGAGCAGGGTCACGAAGAAGTCGTTGCTCAGCACGCCGGGCCGGTCGGTGAAGACACCGTGCGTGGAGCCGCCGTGGTTGGTGGCCAGCACGCGCATGCCGCCGACGAGCACGGTGAGCTCCGGAGCGGTGAGCGAGAGCAGGTTCGCACGGTCCAGCAGCAGCATCTCCGGCGGCAGCTTCTCGCCGGCGCGGAGGTAGTTGCGGAACCCGTCGGCCCGCGGCTCGAGGACCGCGAACGAGTCCACGTCGGTCTGCTCCTGGGTCGCGTCGGTGCGGCCCGGCGTGAACGGCACGGTGACCTCGACGCCCGCCTCTCGCGCTGCCTGCTCGACCGCCGCAGAGCCACCGAGCACGATCAGGTCTGCCAGCGAGACCCGCTTGCCGCCGGTCTGGGAGCCGTTGAAGTCCTGCTGGACCGTCTCGAGCGTCGCCAGGGCCCCGGCGAGCTCGTCGGGCTCGTTGACCTCCCAGCTCCGCTGCGGCTCGAGGCGGAGCCGGCCCCCGTTCGCGCCGCCGCGCTTGTCGGTGTCGCGGTGGCTCGCGGCCGCGGCCCAGGCCGTGGCGACGAGCCGTGAGACCGACAGCCCGGAGGCGAGCAGCTGCGCCTTGAGCGCCGCGACGTCCTCGTCGTCGATCAGCTCGTGGTCGGCCGCCGGCACGGGGTCCTGCCACAGCTGCGGCTCGGGCACCCACGGGCCGAGGTAGCGGGACACCGGGCCCATGTCGCGGTGCAGGAGCTTGTACCAGGCCTTGGCGAAGGCCCCGGCGAACTCCTCGGGGTGCTCCAGGAAGCGCCGCGAGATCTTCTCGTACGCCGGGTCGACGCGCAGCGCGAGGTCCGTGGTGAGCATCGTCGGCTTCCGGGCGGGTCCACCGAACGCGTCGGGCACGGTCGCCTCGGCATCCTTGGCCACCCACTGGTGCGCACCCGCGGGGCTCTCGGTGAGCTCGTACTCGTAGCGGAAGAGGTTCTCGAAGAACCCGTTGCCCCACTGCGTCGGGGTGTTGGTCCAGGTCACCTCGAGCCCGCTGGTGATCGCGTCGGCGCCCTTGCCCGAGCCGTGGCTGCTCTTCCAGCCGAGGCCCTGGTCCTCGACCGGCGCCGCCTCGGGCTCAGGCCCGACGAGGTCGGCGTTGCCGGCCCCATGCGTCTTGCCGAACGAGTGCCCTCCTGCGATCAGGGCGATCGTCTCCTCGTCGTTCATCGCCATCCGGGCGAAGGTCTCGCGGATGTCCCGCGCCGCCGCCAGCGGGTCGGGGTTGCCGTTCGGACCCTCGGGGTTGACGTAGATCAGGCCCATCTGGACCGCACCGAGCGGACCGGCGAGCTCACGGTCGCCGCTGTAGCGCTCGTCGCCGAGCCAGGTGTCCTCGGGACCCCAGAAGACCTCCTCGGGCTCCCAGATGTCCTCACGCCCGAAGCCGAACCCGAACGTCTTGAAGCCCATCGACTCCAGGGCGACGTTGCCGGCGAGCACCAGGAGGTCGGCCCACGAGATCTTGTTGCCGTACTTCTTCTTCACCGGCCACAGCAGACGGCGGGCCTTGTCCAGGTTCGCGTTGTCGGGCCAGCTGTTCAGCGGCGCGAACCGCTGGCTCCCGTCGCCCGCGCCGCCGCGACCGTCGGCGATCCGGTAGGTGCCGGCGGCGTGCCAGCTCAGCCGGATCATCAGGCCGCCGTAGTGACCGAAGTCGGCCGGCCACCAGTCCTGCGAGGTCGTCAGCACCTCGACCACGTCCTGCTTGAGAGCCTCGACGTCGAGGCTCGCGAACGCCTCGGCGTAGTCGAAGTCCTCGTCCAGCGGGCTCGCCGCGGGCGAGTGCTGGTGCAGCACCGACAGGTCGAGCTGGTTGGGCCACCAGTCGCGGTTGGACCGCGGTCGGTGTGCGTGCGCCTCGGGCGAGTCGATCGCCGGGTTCTCGCTCTCGCTGCCCTGCTCGGTGACGCCGTGGGTGTCAGTCATGTGCAACCTTTCGGGAGATGGCCTGCGGGAAGGTGCCGGTCAGGCGGGTCGTGAGGTGGAGCAGGCGGGGCACAGGCCCCAGTAGGTGACCTCGGCCTCGTCGATGACGAAGCCGTGGGTGTCCGAGGCGGTCAGGCAAGGGCGCGCGCCGACGGCGCAGTCGACGTCGGCGATGGTGCCGCAGCCCCGGCAGACCACGTGGTGGTGGTTGTCGTCGACCCGCACCTCGAACCGCGCCGGCGACCCGGCCGGCTCGATCCGGCGCGCCAGGCCCGCGTCGGTGAGGGCTCTGAGTACGTCGTACACGGCCTGCGTGGAGACCGAGCCGAGCTCGGCTCGCGCGGCGTCGGCGAGGGTGTCGGTGTCCGCGTGCGGGTGCTCCTGGAGCGCCCGGAGCACGGCGATGCGGGGACCGGTCGCACGCAGTCCGGCGTCGCGCAGGGCGGCGGTCGGGTCGGCGGTCGGCACCCGCCCACTCAAGCACCGTTTCTGGAATCGATCAAGACTGGGCGGCGCGATTTCCCGGGACCCGGGCTGGTCGCGGGCCGGCCGGAGGGGTGCGCTAATTTCGACCCGAGTCCCCCAGAACGCGGCGAGGAGCCCCACGTGAGCACTACTCCCCTCAAGGTTGCGGTGACCGGCGCAGCCGGTCAGATCGGCTACAGCCTGCTGTTCCGCCTCGCGAGCGGCTCGCTGCTCGGCGACCGGCCGATCGAGCTGCGGCTGCTCGAGATCGAGCCGGCACTGAAGGCCCTCGAGGGCGTCGTGATGGAGCTCGACGACTGCGCGTTCCCGACGCTCGCCGGCGTCGAGATCGGCGCCGACGCGACCAAGATCTTCGACGGCGTCAACCTCGCACTGCTCGTCGGCGCCCGCCCGCGCGGGCCCGGCATGGAGCGCGGCGACCTCCTGGAGGCGAACGGCGCGATCTTCACCGCGCAGGGCAAGGCGCTCAACGACGTCGCCGCCGACGACATCCGCATCGGCGTCACCGGCAACCCGGCGAACACCAACGCGCTGATCGCGATGAAGAACGCCCCCGACATCCCGGCCGAGCGGTTCTCCGCCCTCACCCGGCTCGACCACAACCGCGCCATCTCGCAGCTGGCGGCGAAGACCGGCGCGGCGGTGACCGAGATCAGGAAGATGACCATCTGGGGCAACCACTCCGCCACCCAGTACCCGGACGTCTTCCACGCCGAGGTCGGTGGCCGCAA
Organism: Marmoricola sp. URHA0025 HA25; assembly: GCF_054059435.1. Classification (NCBI taxonomy): domain Bacteria; kingdom Bacillati; phylum Actinomycetota; class Actinomycetes; order Propionibacteriales; family Nocardioidaceae; genus Marmoricola; species Marmoricola sp. URHA0025 HA25. The sequence goes on along the minus strand of NZ_JBSSCD010000001.1, from coordinate 1,112,131 downwards.
CGCCGCCGAGGTCGTCGGCGACCAGGACTGGATCGAGAACACCTTCATCCCGACCGTCGCCAAGCGCGGCGCGGCGATCATCGAGGCACGCGGTTCCTCGTCGGCCGCCTCCGCGGCGTCGGCGACGATCGACGCCGCCCGCGACTGGCTGACCGGCTCGGCCGACGACGACTGGCTCTCGATGGCGGTCGTCTCCGACGGCTCCTACGGGGTGCCCGAGGGCCTGATCTCGTCGTTCCCGGTCACCACCAAGGACGGCAACTGGGAGATCGTCCAGGGCCTGGAGATCGACGACTTCTCCCGCGGCCGGATCGACGCGTCCACCGCCGAGCTCGCCGAGGAGCGCGACGCGGTCAGCGAGCTCGGGCTGATCTGACCGTCGGCGAGACCCCTCCGGTCAGGAGCGGCGGCCGAGCACGTCCTCGCAGCGGCTGAGCACCTCGACCACGTCGCGGCCGAAGCGTACGTCGCAGCGGTGCCGGGTCTCCCCTGCGGCCGCATTGGCGAGCAGCTCGTCGAGCGCGGTCGCATAGGCCTGCTGGACGTCGCGCTCGGGCTCCGGCCGGGTGTGCCAGCCGTGCTCGTCGTAGACCTCGATCCCGACCCGCTCGCCGCCGGCGGGCATCGTCATGCTCAGCGACATCACGCTGGTCGCGCCGCTCTCGTGGGTCAGCACCAGGTGGGCGAGGTCGCCGTGGCCGCGCGAGCCGGTGATCGCCGTGACCGGTCCGAGCGCGGGAAGCAGCCCGGAGAGGGCATGCGGTCCGACGTCCCACAGCGCGCCTTCCTGCTGGCGCCACGGCGACGAGGCGAACGGGCTGCCCGCGGCCGCGTGGCCGGCGTACCACCACGCGGCGCCGCCGAGCAGGTCGTGGGAGGCGACGTCCTGGAGCCAGGTCTCCGCGACCGGCACGAAGCGGTAGGTGAAGAACACGACCGTGCTGATCCCGGCCCCGTCAGCCGCCTCGACCATCCGGTCCGCGGACGCGAGGTCGATCGCGATCGGCTTCTCCAGGAGCAGGTGCTTCCCGGCCTCGGCGGCACGGACGGCCAGCGGCGCCTGCACGTCCGGCGGCACCGCGAAGGTGAGCACGTCGACGGTGTCGAGCAGGGCATCGAAGTCGTCGTACGCGCGTGCACCGCGGGGGTCGGCCACCGCGGCCGCCTTCTCGAGGTCGCGGCCCCACACTCCGAGCAGGTCGACGCCCGGGTGCTCGGCCGCGCCGGACACGTGCACGACGTCGGCCCAGTAGCCGGTCCCGACCACACCCATCCGCAACCGGGGCGTCTCAGCGGTCATCTCAGGGCCCCGTCTGCTCGGGGATGCTCGCGCCCAGGGCGAGCAGCGCGACGCCCACCCCGGCGAGCACGGTGACGTCGAACCAGCGGCTGCGCACCCGCAGCATGCCGGCCTCGTCCTCCTTGGTCACCAGGCGCATCGCAGCCGCGAAGATCAGCGCGAACCCGAGCAGCGAGACACCCCGCCGCCACGGGCCGAAAGCGACCAGCGCCAGGCCGACGATCGTGACCAGCACGACGACGATGTAGATCAGGCCGCCGAACGTGGACGGGTAGCGACGACGCACGCGGTCGGTCACCCCGCGGCGCGCTGTTCGGCGATCGACACCACGTTCTCGAGCAGCATCGCCCGCGTCATCGGACCGACTCCACCGGGGTTCGGGGAGACCCAGCCGGCCACGTCGTGCACGTCCGCCGCGAGGTCGCCGGCGATCTTGCCGTCCACCCGCGAGACGCCGACGTCCAGCACCGCGGCGCCGGGCTTGACCATGTCGCCGGTGATGATGCCGGGCACGCCGGCCGCCGCGACCACGATGTCCGCGCTGCGCACGTGTGCCGCGAGGTCGCGGGTGCCGGTGTGGCAGAGCGTGACGGTGGCGTTCTCGCTGCGCCGCGTCAGCAGCAGCCCGAGCGGGCGGCCGACCGTGATCCCGCGACCGACGACGACCACCTCCGCACCGGCGATCGGTACGTCGTGACGCCGCAGCAGCTCGATGATCCCGACCGGCGTGCACGGGAGCGGGCCCGCCTGGCCGAGCACCAGCTTGCCGAGGTTGAACGGGTGCAGCCCGTCGACGTCCTTGTCGGGGTCGACCCGCGAGAGCAGGGCGAACTCGTCGAGACCGGTGGGCTGCTGGACGAGGAAGCCTGTGCACCCGGGGTCGGCGTTGAGCTCGTCGATGACCGCCTCGACCTCTGCCTGGGTCGCGGTGGCGGGGAGGTCGTGGCGCAGCGAGTGGATCCCGATCTCGGCGCAGTCCTTGTGCTTCGCGCCGACGTACCAGTGCGAGCCGGGGTCGTCGCCGACCAGGACGGTGCCCAGGCCGGGCGTGACGCCCTGCTCCCTCAGCTTGGCGACCCGTTCGGTCAGCTCGGCCTTGATCGTCCGGAGGGTGGCGGTTCCGTCGAGTGTCTGTGCGGTCACGGAGTCATCCTGCCTCAGTGGAAGAAGTGCCGGGTGCCGGTGAAGTACATGGTGACCCCGGCGGCCTTCGCCGCCTCGATGGTCAGCTCGTCGCGCACCGAGCCGCCCGGCTGCACGATCGCCTTCACGCCGGCGTCGATCAGCACCTGCGGGCCGTCCTCGAAGGGGAAGAACGCGTCGGAGGCGGCCACCGAGCCGCCCGCGCGGTCGCCGGCTCGCGCGACGGCGAGCTTGCAGGAGTCGACCCGGTTGACCTGGCCCATCCCGACGCCGACCGAGGCGCCGCCGGAGGCCAGCAGGATCGCGTTGGACTTGACGTAGCGGCAGGCACGCCACGCGAACGCGAGGTCGGCCAGCTGCTCGGGCGTCGCCGGCTGGCCGGTCGCGAGGGTCCAGCTCTGCGGGTCGTCGCCCTCGGCGTCCACGTGGTCGACGCGCTGCATCAGCATGCCGCCGCTGATGCCGCGGAACTCGACGGGGTCCGGGTGCTCGTCGGGCGCGCACACGAGGATCCGGATGTTCTTGCCTCCGCGCGGGAGGGACTGCAGCACCTCGACGGCGCCGTCGTCGTACGCCGGGGCCACGATCGCCTCGGTGAACGTCTCCCGCATCGCCTCGGCCATCTCCACCGACACCGGGCGGTTGACGGCGATCACGCCGCCGAACGCCGAGGTCGGGTCGCACTCGTTGGCCTTGACGTAGGCCTCGGCCACGTCCACTCCGACCGCGATCCCGCAGGGGTTGGCGTGCTTGATGATCGCCACCGCCGGCTCCGCGAAGCCGTTGGCGGCCTTCCATGCGGCGTCGGTGTCGACGTAGTTGTTGTAGGACATCTCCTTGCCGTGCAGCTGCTCGGCGGCGGCCAGGCCACCGCGCCAGTGACGGTAGAGGGCGGCCGGCTGGTGCGGGTTCTCGCCGTAGCGGAGCACGGCGGCCTTCTCCCAGGTGGCGCCGGTCCAGGCGGGGAACCCGGTGCCCTCGGAGGTGTCGGCCAGGACACTGCTCATCCACGAGGCCACGGCGACGTCGTAGGACGCCGTGTGCTGGAACGCCTCGGCGGCCAGCCGCTTGCGCTCCTCCAGCGTGAAGCCACCGGCGGCCACGGCGGCGAGCACGTCGGCGTACCGGTCGGGCGAGGTGACGATGGCCACCGACGGGTGGTTCTTCGCGGCGGCCCGGACCATCGACGGGCCGCCGATGTCGATCTGCTCCACGCACTCGTCGGCCGACGCCCCGGACAGCACGGTCTGCGTGAACGGGTAGAGGTTGGAGACGACCAGGTCGAACGGCTCGACGCCGAGGTCGGCGAGCTGTGCGACGTGGCTGTCCAGCCGGCGGTCGGCGAGGATCCCGGCGTGCACCTTCGGGTGCAGGGTCTTGACCCTCCCGTCCAGGCACTCCGGGAACCCGGTGAGGTCCTCGACGCGGGTCACGGCAATGCCCAGCCCGTCGATGAGGGCGGCCGAGCCGCCGGTCGAGACGAGCTCGACGCCGGCCTCGTGCAGGCCGCGGACGAGGTCCTCGAGACCGGACTTGTCGTAGACGGAGACCAGGGCGCGCCTGACTGGGATCTGGTTCAGCTGGTTGCTCATCGGTGCCACTCCTCATCGGTTCGATCACGATGAGGGCACCCAGGCGTTCGATGCACTCGCCACCCGTCTCCGGGCCACTCCCCGGTGGTTGCCCACCTGCGCCAGTTGTGTGCCCTCATCCTAGGTCGTGCGGACGCCGTGGCCGAACCGGACCCTCCGGCCGTCGACGGTGACTCCCTCGCGCGCCATCCTGCCGATGCTCTCGACGAGCATCTGCCGCTCGGCGACCTTGATCCGCTCGTGCAGCGACTCGACGTCGTCGTCGTCCTCGACCGGTACGACGGCCTGGGCGACGATCGGACCGGTGTCCACGCCCTCGTCGACGACGAACAGCGTGGCCCCGGTGACCTTGACCCCGTAGTCCAGCGCATCGGCGGCCCCGTGCATCCCCGGGAACGACGGCAGCAGCGCCGGGTGAGTGTTGAGGTAGCGGTGGTGGAAGCGCTCGAGGAAGGCCGTGCCGGCCAGCTTCATGAAGCCCGCGGAGACGACGAGGTCCGGCTCGAAGGCTGCGACGGTGTCGGCCATCGCGAGGTCCCAGTGCTCGCGGGAGGTGAACTGCCCGACCTTGCGCACGAAGGTGGGGATCCCGGCGCGCTCGGCCCGGGCGAGGCCCTCGATGCCGTCGCGGTCGGCGCCCACGGCGACCACCCGCGCCCCGTACGCCGGGTCGGCGCACGCGTCGAGCAGGGCCTGCAGGTTCGTCCCGGCTCCGGAGACGAGCACGACCAGGCGTGCGGGATCTGCGGCGGCGGGCATGGCCGACAGGCTACAGATGGACCTCGATGGTCGCTTCGGTGTCCTGCGGGCCGGTGGCCGGGCCCTCGATCGGGGCGGTGACCACCTCCTCGCCGCGGTGTCGTCGCCACCAGTTGCGACCGAAGGCGCCGAGCATGCCGCCGACACTCATCAGCCCGGTGGCGAAGACCAGCACCTCGGCGACCGGGGCGCCGATGTCGGCCATCCGGCCGGTGCCGAGCGGGCCGCCGGAGAGGGCGACCAGGGTCGTGACGAGGATGCCCGCGAGGAAGCCGGCCGCGGCGCCGCGCAGGGCGGCCAGGTCGTGCGGCATCGCTCCGCCACGGGTGACGGCCGCGCCGGCCCCGAGCGCGGCGGCGAGGACGGGGATCGCGAGGAGCAGCACCAGCCACCCGGGCGTCGGACCCTCGCCGGGCAGCGCGGCGAGCACGGGATACGCCGGCACCACCCCGAGCGAGACCGCGGTCGGGGAGACCGTCGTACCGGTGCCGAAGGCGAACCCGGGACCGACCAGGTAGGAGGTGCCGAAGAGCACGGCGTTGGGCGCGAAGAGCGCCATCACGACCGTGTAGCTGAGCGCCTCGCCCGCATCCAGGTGCAGCCGGGAGAGGACGGTGGCGGCCTCGTTGAACGACAGCAGCAGCGAGCCACCGACCAGCAGGGCGCTGGCCGCGACCAGCCACAGGGCGCCGGCGAGCGCGCCCGTGAGAACGTCGGTCGTCCAGGCCGGGGCCAGCCCGATCGCCTCGGCGAGCCGGCCGCTGCCGACGGCGAGGCCGCACCCCCCGGCGAGAGCGGACACCGCGAGAGCGCCGAGCAGGGCACGCCCGAGCACCGGCGAGGCTCCGGACTGCGACGCCAGGACGCAGGTCACCACGGCGATCACGACGTACGCGCAGGTGAACGTGGCGACCGCCATCGAGAGGCTCTCGCGGTCGTCCGGCCGAGGTGTCGCGGGACGACCGGCCCAGCGACCGGCCCAGCGACCGGCCCAGCGACCGGCCCAGCGCCCGGCGCGGAAGGCAGTGAGCACGAGGATCATCGTGACCGCCAGCGGCGTGATCCCGAGCGGGACGCCGGAGAGCACCAGGCGGGAGCCGTGACCGGCGAGCCAGGCGTCGGCGCCGACGCGCAGGGCATCGGTGGTGTCGCCGTGCGAGCCGGCGTCGGCCAGGAACCAGCCGGTCAGCGCGACCGACATGCACACGACCAGGCCGATCAGGGCGGCCGCAGCCCCGGCGACGGCGGCACGCGTCACCAACGGCCTGCCGGGAGGCGGCTCTTCGGCGACGGTGGTGGCTCCCGCCGGGCGAGTGGTCATCGTCATGTCGCTCCCACCCCGGACGGGGCGAAGCTGTCGAGGGAGGTGGCCGGTCTCATCGCCCGTCCATCCTCACCCATGGCCCGGCGGCTTCGGGGGTGTGCCACGCGGGTGAGCGGCACTTCGTGCCCCACACACGTCGCGTAACCTCGACCTGTCATGCCCACTGCCGAGGAATTCGACGAGTTCTACGTCAACACCCGCCGACGACTCGTCCTCCAGACCTTCGCGGTGACCGGCGACCTCCCGGCCTCGCGCAGCGCCGTCCGCGACGCCTACGTGGCTGCCCGGCACCACTGGAGCAAGGTCGGGCGGATGGACGACCCGGAGCAGTGGGTCCGGCCGCGAGCGTGGACGATCGCGCAGCGTCGGCACACGGCCCGCCCGTGGCACAAGGAGAAGAGCCTCGCCGCCGAGCAGGCCGAGCTGCTCGAGGCGCTGCACAAGCTGCCCGACGCAGACCGCAAGACGCTGGTGCTGGCCCACCTCGCGGCGGCGCCCCTCAGTGAGATCGGCCGGGAGATCGGCGAGACGCAGGAGCGTGCCGAGCAGCACCTCCAGCAGGCGACGGCGGCAACCGCCCTGGCCCTCGACGGCGACTCGACGTCGATCCGGGGGCGGCTGGAGGCTCTCGGACCGCTCGCCGACAGCGTGCGGCTCCCCCGCCCGGCGACCATCCGCCGGAGCGGACTGCGCCGGCGTCGCAACCACGCGGTGCTCGGCGCCGCACTCGCGGTCCTGGTCACGATCGGTGCCGGCGCCCTCGTCCTGCCCCAGGGCACCAGCCGGGCAGCCCCCAAGCCGAGCGCACTGGTCAGCAAGAAGCTACTGCTCAGCCCCGAGCAGGTCGCGCCGCTGGCGCCGAAGCAGGCCTGGCAGGTGACCGCGACCACCAACAACACCGCGGCGCAGTGGAAGAACACCATGTGCCAGGCCGCACGCTTCGCCGACCCGAGGGGCCTCGGCACGTGGGTGCGCACGTTCGCCACCGCCACGCCTCAGCGGGGGCTCGTCCAGACCGTCGAGATCTCCAACTCGGCCGGCGCGGCCAAGAAGGCCTACGACACCACCCTGGGCTGGTACGCCGGCTGCACCGCTGCGCGGATCCAGCTCGTCGACGCGTACGCCGTGCACGGCGTCGGCGAGGAGGCGCAGGTGCTGCGGATGCGGATCCCCGACCAGCAGCCGCGGTCGTTCCTGGTCGGGATCGCCCGGACCGGGTCGCTGACGACCTCAGCGGTGCTCGAGACTCCCACGCCCGGGCCCGCCGACGCCGGGCTGATGGTGAACGCGTTGACCGCGTCGGTGCAGAACCTCTGCTCCTCGCGCGTGGCCGGCCAGTGCGTCGGCGCCGTGATCGCGGAGCCGAGCCTGCCGCCGCCCAGCGGTGAAGCGCCGGGCATGCTGGCGATCGCCGACCTTCCCGCGGTGGCCGACGTGATCCAGCCCTGGGGCGGCACCGACCCTGCTCCGGCCAAGGTGAACGTCGCGGCCACGACCTGTGACCAGGCCGACTTCGTGAAGTCCGGCGCGGCGAAGGCGGTGACCCGCACGTACCTGATCCCCGACGCCGGGCTGCCCGACCGCTTCGGCCTGAGCGAGACGCTCGGCCAGTTCCCCAACGAGGCGGCCGCGACCGCCTTCGTCAAGAGGATCGCCGACCGGATGGCGTCGTGCCCCAAGCGCGAGCTCGCCAGCAAGGTGGGCCACTCGGGGGTCCACCTGAAGGCGGCCGGCGGCGCGTCGTACGCGATGTGGCGCCTGGAGAACCAGGTCAACAAGCAGGAGGACGTGGTCCCGTTCTGGATGGGAGTCGTCCAGCTCGGGAGCTACGTGGCCCAGGTGAACCTCACCCCCGTCGGCAAGTACGACGTCGACCAGCAGACGTTCGAGGCGCTCGTCGTGCGCGCACGGGACCGGCTGCACGAGGTCGGTCCGTGACCAGCCGGACGGACGCCCAGCGGCTGGACGAGTCCTCGCCGCTGGCGCACACCCGGGCCAGGTTCACCGTCCCCGAGGGCGTGGTCTATCTCGACGGCAACTCGCTCGGCGCGCTGCCGACCACGGTGCCCACGCGCCTGGCCGAGGTCGTCGCCGAGGAGTGGGGCGACGGCCTGATCCGCTCGTGGAACGCCCTGCCCACGGGTGCCGGACGGTGGATGGAGCTCGCCGCGCGGGTCGCGGGCCGGATCGCCCCGCTGGTCGGAGCCGACGCCGCCGACCTGCACGTGGGCGACTCGACGAGTGTCTCCCTGTTCAAGACGATGGTGGCCGCGGCGCGTCTCCGGCCCGGGCGCCGGGCGATCGTCGTCGAGCCGTCCACGTTCCCCACCGACGGCTACGTCGCCGCCGGGGTGGCCGACCTGCTCGGGCTCGAGCTGCGCTGGTGCGACCCCGCCGACCCGCTCGCCGCGGTGGACGACGACGTGGCGCTGCTCAGCCTGACCCACGTCGACTTCCGCACCGGCGCGATGTTCGACCTGCGCGGGACCACGGCGGCCGCACAGGCGCGCGGTGTCCTGGTGCAGTGGGACCTGTGCCACTCGGCCGGTGCCGTGCCGGTCGACCTGGCTGCGGCGGACGCCGACCTGGCGGTCGGCTGCACCTACAAGTACCTCAACGGCGGACCCGGCTCCCCCGCCTTCACCTGGGTGAGCCCGCGGCTCCAGGACGAGGCCCAGCAGCCGATCACCGGCTGGATGGGCCACGCGGCGCCGTTCGCGATGAGCCGCGACTACGAGCCGGCACCGGGGATCGCCCGGTGGGCGTCCGGCACTCCCCCGGTGCTCGCCCTGTCCGCGCTCGACGCCGCGCTCGAGGCGTTCGACGGCGTCACGGTCGCCGAGCTGCGGCAGGTCTCGCTCTCGCTCACCGACCTGTTCCTCGGCCTGCTCGAGGAGCGCTGCGCCGGCCGCTGGCCGGAGATCGAGATCGTGACTCCTCGCGAGCACGACCGTCGCGGCAGCCAGGTGTCCTTCCGGCACCCGCACGCCTACGGAGTGGTCCAGGCGCTGATCGCGCGCGGGGTGATCGGCGACTACCGCGACGACGGCGCCGCACCCGGCATCGCGCGGTTCGGTCTCGCGCCGCTCTACGTGCGCCACGTGGACGTGTACGACGCCGTCGAGCACCTCGAGGCGGTGCTGGCCGGCGAGGAGCACGCCGACCCGGCGTACTCGACCCGCAACGCGGTCACCTGAGCCTTGCCCGAACGCGGCGAGCGGTCGAGGCTGACCCGATGCTTTCCCTCACCGTGCACGCGATCCTCGGCGTCGTGGTCGTCTGGCTCGTCCTTCGCTCCAACCCGGAGATCTTCCGCCGGCCCGCATCAGGGCCGCTGCTGTCGTCGCTGGAGATCGGCCTGTACGCCGTCGGCCTCGTCTCGATCGGGATCGGCTGGTACTTCAACGTCCGGTTCGTCACCGAGAACACCGACGGCTGGCTCACCAACCCGTTCGTGGGCGACGGCAGCTGGCAGCAGTACGTGGGGCTGCTCTTCGACAACCCGGCGGCCGGCTCCGCGTCCGGCGACTTCATCACCGCGAACGTCGTGCTGCTGCCGCTGATCTCGATCGTGGGCGGCCGTCGACTCGGCATCAACCGTCCCTGGCTGTTCTTCGTGGTCACCCTGTTCGCGAGCTTCTCCGCGGGCTGGGCGTTCTACGCGGCCACGGTCGAGCGCCAGCGGCGCCTTCGGGCAGAGCGCACGTCCCTGCCTGCCGGCGAGCACGCCTGACACATGCCAGGTAACTGGCCGGGTATGCGGGCGTGGTGGGCACCTCAGGACCGAGCACCACCCAACGCCGTACGCCGGCCGACCGGCCTGTCGCGCGTCGAGGGCTGCTGCTGGTCGTCATGTGCGTCGGCTACTTCCTGGTCCTGCTCGACGTGACCGTCGTCAACGTCGCGCTCCCGCGGATCGGGGAGGGCCTGGGGGCCGGCGTCGCGGGCCTGCAGTGGGTCGTCGACGGCTACGCGCTCGCGCTCGCCGTGCTGCTGCTCGCCGGCGGCACCGTCGGCGACGGCCTCGGGCACCGGCGCGTGGTGCTGAGCGGGATGGCCGTCTTCGGACTGGCGTCGGCCGCGTGCGTCGTCGCGCCGACCACGGGGGTGCTCATCGCGGCCCGGGTCGGCCAGGGCGTCGGCGCGGCGCTGCTGCTGCCCGGGACGCTCGCGATCATCAGCCGCGCCTACCCCCAGCGGTCCGAGCAGGCCCGGGCGATCGGGGTGTGGGCGGGGGTCGGGAGCGTGGCCCTGCCTGCCGGTCCGCTGCTCGGGGGTGTCCTGGTCGACGGCGCCGGGTGGCGGTGGGTGTTCCTCGTCAACGTGCCGGTCGTGCTCGTGGCCTTCATCGTCTCGGCCCGGTTGGTGCCTCGCGACCACGGCGCGCGGGACCGCCGGCTCGACGTCACCGGCACCGTCCTGGGCGCCGCCACCCTTGCGGCAGCCACGTTCGCGGTGATCGAGCTCGGTCGGACCGGCCCCGACCTGGGCGTCCTCGCGGCTGCCGCCGCCGCGCTTGCCGGTGGGGTCTGCTTCGTGCTGACCGAGCGCCGGGTCGGCCAGCCGATGCTCCCGCTCAGCCTGTTCGGCAACCGGCCGTTCTCTGTCGCGAACGCGGTCGCCGGGTCGATGAACCTGTGCACCCTGGGGCTGCTGTTCGTGCTGACGCTCTACCTCCAGCACGTCCAGGGGCGCAGCGCGCTCGACGCAGGAGTCGCCGTGCTGCCGCTCTTCCTGCCGCTCGTCGTGCTGCCCCCGCTGGTGGGCGCCGTGATCTCCGCCCGCGGTCCGCGGCTGCCGGCGGTCGTCGGCCTGGCCTTCTCCGCGGTCGGCGTCGGGTTGCTGACGACGTGGTCGACCGACACGTCGTACGCACGGATCGTGCCGGCACTGCTCTGCTGGGGCATCGGGATCGGGATCCTGACGCCCGCGGTCGTCGCAGCCGCGATCGGGGCGGTGACGCCGGACCGCTCCGGCCTCGCCTCGGGCGTCAACAACACCGCTCGTCAGGCCGGTGGCGCCATCGGCATCGCGGCGTACGGCGCCGTCGCCGGCACGCCCGCGAAGGCGGTGCCCTTCCTCCACGGCCTGCACGTCGCCGCGGCCGTCACCGTCGCGGTGTGGGCGCTCGCGGCGCTCGCCTCGGCCCGCTGGCTCCCCCACACGCCGAGGCGGCGCAGCTGAAAGACCCGGGTACGTCGAGACGGCGCAAATGAAAGACCCCGGTACGCCGAGACGGCGCAAATGAAAGACCCCGGTACGCCGAGACGGCGCAAATGAAGGGCCCGGGTACGCCGAGACGGCGCAAATGAAAGGTCTACGCTTTCATCTCCGCCGCCTCGGCGTGCTTCAGGCTTTCGGCTGCGCCGCCTCGGCGACGGGGGTCAGAGCTCCTTGAGCAGCTGGCGCATCAGCTCGGCGGTCTCCGAGGGCGTCTTCCCGACCCGCACGCCGGCGGCCTCGAGGGCCTCCTTCTTGGCCTGCGCGGTGCCCGACGAGCCGGAGACGATGGCCCCTGCGTGGCCCATCGTCTTGCCCTCGGGAGCGGTGAACCCGGCGACGTACCCGACGACCGGCTTGGTGACGTGCGCCTTGATGTAGTCGGCCGCCCGCTCCTCGGCGTCGCCGCCGATCTCGCCGATCATCACGATCGCCTTGGTCTCCGGGTCGTTCTCGAAGGCCTCCAGCGCGTCGATGTGGGTGGTGCCGATGACCGGGTCGCCGCCGATGCCGATGGCGGTGGTGAAGCCGTAGTCACGCAGCTCGTACATCATCTGGTAGGTCAGCGTGCCGGACTTCGAGACCAGGCCGATCGGCCCCTTGCCCGCGATCGTGTGCGGGGTGATGCCGGCCAACGACTCCTCGGGCGTGATGATGCCGGGGCAGTTCGGGCCGATCATCCGCGTGGACTTGCCTTCGAGGTAGGCGAAGACCTCGGCGGTGTCCTGGACCGGCACGCCCTCGGTGATCACGACGAGCAGGCCGATGCCGGCGTCGATCGCCTCGATGCAGGCGTCCTTGGTGAAGGCCGGGGGCACGAAGACCACCGACACGTCGGCGCCGGTCTCGGCCATGGCCTCCGCGACGTTGCCGAAGACGGGCAGGTCCTTGCCGCCGAGGTTCACCGAGGTGCCGGCCTTGCGGGCGTTGACCCCGCCGACGATGTTCGACCCGGCCTGGACCATCAGGGTGGTGTGCTTCGAGCCCATCCCGCCGGTCATGCCCTGGACGATGATCTTCGAGTCCTTGTTCAGGTAGATCGCCACTGTTCCGTCTCCTAGGCGTTCGCGAGCTCGGCGGCCTTGTCGGCCGCGCCGTCCATGGTCTCCACCAGCGTCACCAGCGGGTGGTTGGCCTCGATGAGGATTCGGCGACCCTCCTCGACGTTGTTGCCGTCGAGCCGTACGACGAGCGGCTTGGTCTCCTCGCTGCCGAGGATGCCGAGCGCGCCGACGATGCCGTTCGCGACCTCGTCACAGGCGGTGATGCCGCCGAAGACGTTCACGAACACGCTCTTGACCTGCGGGTCGCCGAGGATGATGTGCAGGCCGTCGGCCATCACCTGGGCGTTGGCGCCACCACCGATGTCGAGGAAGTTGGCCGGCTTGACGCCGCCGTGGGCCTCGCCGGCGTACGCGACGACGTCGAGGGTCGACATGACCAGTCCCGCGCCGTTGCCGATGATGCCGACCTGCCCGTCGAGCTTGACGTAGTTGAGGTTCTTCTCCTTCGCCGCGGCCTCGAGGGGGTCCTCCTCCTCGCGGATCTCGAAGGCCTCGTGGTCGGTGTGCCGGAACTCTGCGTTCTCGTCCAGCGAGACCTTGCCGTCGAGCGCCTCGAGCTTGTCGCCGGCGAGCCGCGACAGCGGGTTCACCTCGACGAGCGTCGCGTCCTCCTCGACGAAGACCTTCCACAGCGCCTGCACGGTCTGGATCGCCTGGTCGCGCAGGGCGGCGGGGAAGGCGGCCTCGTCGACGATCTCGGCGGCCTTCGCGGCGTCGACACCGGTGGCGGCACTGATCGGGATCTTCTTCACGGCGTCGGGGTTGGTCTTGGCGACCTCCTCGATCTCCACCCCACCCTCGACGCTGGCGATGCACAGGTAGGAGCGGTTCGCCCGGTCGAGCAGGAAGCTGAAGTAGTACTCCTCCTCGATGGACGCCGCGGGCGCGATCAGCACGCGGTTCACCGTGAGGCCCTTGATCTGCATCCCGAGGATCGCCTTCGCGTGCTCGACCGCCTCGGCGGGAGTCTTCGCGAGCTTGACGCCGCCGGCCTTGCCGCGGCCGCCGGCCTTGACCTGCGCCTTCACCACCACGACACCGCCGAGCTGCTCGGCCGCGGCCTCCGCGTCCTCCGCCTTCTCGACCACGATGCCGAGCGTCACCGGCACTCCATGCTTGGCGAAGAGCTCCTTCGCCTGGTACTCCATCAGGTCCACGGGATCACCCATCTGTCGAGGCCAGGGATGTGGCGCCGAGGTGAAACCGGCGCACCGCTGACCATAAACCCGCGAAAGGGCCTCGATCGAAGCCAGGTCCCGGGATGGACGTGGGATCCGCCACACTCCCCCTGCGCCTGCGGCTGCTCAGTCGTCGGGGAACCGCTCCGCGACCCAGCCGGTGATCTCACCGGTCGTTGCACCGGGGGTGAAGATCTTCGCCACCCCCATCTCCGTGAGGGCCGGGAGGTCCTCGTCGGGGACGATGCCGCCGCCGAACACGACGATGTCGGCGGCGTCACGCTCGGCGAGCAGCTCGGTGAGCCGCCGGAACAGTGACATGTGGGCACCAGAGAGAACCGAGAGGCCGATGATGTCGGCGTCCTCCTGGATCGCGGTCTCCACGATCTGCTCGGGCGTCTGGTGCAGACCGGTGTAGATCACCTCGTGGCCGGCGTCGCGCAGCGCCCGGGCGACCACCTTGGCCCCCCGGTCGTGGCCGTCCAGACCGGGCTTCGCGACGACGATGCGGAGCATGTCCGGAAGGCTAACCGACCCCGGCCCGGCACCGTGTCCGCAACGGGGTGGTCCACCGGGCCTTCATGAGCCGTCCACATTCGTGGGCGCCCCGATTTCACTGGCCGATACCGTTCCGTTACTGTTTGGCCGGTCACACGTTCAACCATCCGACGACGTTGAACCGTCAGCGCCGTTCGAGCAAAGGGAAGTATGGGTAACCACCGGGCAGACCATCGCGGCCCCAAGCGGGCTGCGGTCGAGCCACGGCGCACCCGTGAAGCGGCGCGTGAACCTGTCCGTGAACCGGCACCGCGGACGACGTCCCGAGCCGGCTCCGCCGGGGGGAAGCGCAAGGCGAGTCGTCGCCGGGCCACCCCCGCCTTCCTGCCCTCGGCGCCGACGATCGTCGGCGCGGTCGCGATCCTCGCCGCCGCAGGCGGCGCGGTCGCGTTCGGCCCCGGCCAGCTGCCCGGCAGCGACGGCAACCTGGCGCTGTCCTCCGGATCCGCCGAGGCCCTCAACGGCTCGGATGCGCTTCCCGCCGGCAGCGACGCCCGGGCCCTGGCGATCAGCCGCGACTCCCAGCGGCAGGCCCTGCAGGACACGTCGAAGGCGAGCACCCAGCAGGCGGTCGAGGAGCAGGCTGATCAGCGCACCGGCAAGCTGCTCGAGCTGGCCGACTCCGCGGAGAAGCGCGCCGACCAGATCGCGAAGAACCTCTGGGTGCTGCCCACCGTCGGCTACCACCTGACCGCCCGCTTCGGGCAGGTCGGCCTCTGGTCGAGCGTGCACACCGGCCTGGACTTCGCGGCACCGAGCGGCACGCCGATCTACGCGATCGCCACCGGCGTGATCACCGACACCGGCTACGACGGCTCCTACGGCAACAAGACGGTCGAGACCCTGCCCGACGGCACCGAGATCTGGTACTGCCACCAGACCACGATCGGCGTCAGCATCGGCGACAAGGTGATCCAGAGCGCCCAGATCGGCACCGTGGGCAGCACCGGGCACACCACCGGCCCGCACGTGCACATCGAGGTCCGCCCCGGCGGCGGCGACCCGGTGGACCCGTACCCGGAGTTCGTGTACCACGGGGTCACGCCCTGACGAGGCTCGATGCCGACGTCAGGGCGTGGAGCCGAGCGGGCTGAAACGCGTCTCCTCGGCGCGCCCGCGCGTTTCTGCCCGCTCGGCGATCCGGGCAGGGACCGCACCTGACAGCGCGACCTGAACGTCAGAGTTTTTCTACCGGCGCATACCGCAGCAGCAGCCGCTTCACGCCCTCGCTGCCGAAGTCGATCGAGGCGACCGAGTTCTCGGCGACTCCCTCGACGGTGATCACCGTGCCGAGGCCGAAGGAATCGTGCTGCACCCGGTCGCCCGGGTCGAGGCTCGGCACCTGGCGACCCGCCATCGCCTTCTTCGACGCATCCGCCTTGACCGACGCGCTGCCGAAGCGGCTCTGCATCTGCTCCCGTCCGCGACCGGTGAGCGCTCCCGCCAGGGGGCGCGACGAGCCGAACCCGGCCCCCAGATCCGGCCGGCCCCACGAGGTCTGCTCGGCCGCCGTACGACGCCAGTCCACGAGGTCGACGGGCAGCTCGTCGAGGAAGCGCGACGCCGGGTTGTGCGCCGGAGCGCCCCAGGCGGACCGCATCACGGCGCGGGAGACGTAGAGCCGCTCGCGCGCGCGGGTGACACCGACGTACGCGAGCCGGCGCTCCTCCTCGAGCTCGGGCTTGTCGCCCAGCGACCGCGAGTGAGGGAAGATCCCGTCCTCGAGGCCGGTGAGGAACACGACCGGGAACTCCAGGCCCTTGGCGGTGTGCAGCGTCATCAGCGTGACCACGCCTGGAGCGTCCTCGCCGTCGGGGGCGTCGGGGATCTGGTCGGAGTCGGCGACGAGCGCGACCCGCTCGAGGAAGTCGGTCAGCCCGGGCGGCGGTGCGACGGGATCGCCCTCGGACGCGAAGACAGCGTCGGCCGGATCGGCACTGGGACCGACCTGGGGGTCGTCGGCGAACTCGCGGGCGACCGCGACCAGCTCGGCGAGGTTCTCGACCCGGGTCTCGTCCTGGGGGTCGTCGGAGTCCTCGAGCTCCTTGAGGTAGCCGCTGCGGGTGAGCACCTGCTCGAGCACGACGTCGACACGCTCGCCTGCCTCCACCATCGACTGGAGCTGCTCGATCAGCTCCACGAACCCCTTGATCGCGTTCAGCGACCGGGTCGCGAGGCCGGGCACCTCGTCGGCATGCTGCAGCGCCTCCCAGAACGTGACCCGCTCGCGCGCGGCGTAGACGTCGACGCAGGCCTCCGCACGGTCGCCGATGCCGCGCTTGGGGGTGTTCAGGATCCGCCGGAGCGGCACCTGGTCGGCGGGGTTGACCAGCGTCCGCAGGTAGGCGAGGGCGTCGCGGACCTCGCGACGCTCGTAGAAGCGGACCCCGCCGACCACCTTGTAGGGCATCCCGACCCGGATGAACACCTCCTCGAAGACGCGCGACTGGGCGTTGGTGCGGTAGAAGACCGCGACGTCGCCGGCCCGGGCGGACCCCTCGTCGGACAGCTTGTCGATCTCCTCGGCCACGAACCGAGCCTCGTCGCGCTCGTCGTCGCCGACGTAGCCGATGATCTTCGCCCCGTCGCCGGCCTCGCTCCAGAGCCGCTTGGGCTTGCGTCCCTCGTTGTGCCCGATCACGGAGTTCGCCGCGGTCAGGATCGTCTGCGTCGACCGGTAGTTCTGCTCCAGCAGGACCGTCTCGGCGTTCGGGAAGTCCTGCTCGAAGTCCATGATGTTGCGGATGTTGGCACCGCGGAACGCGTAGATCGACTGGTCCGCGTCGCCGACCACCATCAGCTCAGCGGGCGGGATCGCCTCGGCCTCGAGCTGCTCCGGGTCGTGCGCACAGAGCTCGTGGATCAGGGCGTACTGCGCGTGGTTGGTGTCCTGGTACTCGTCGACGAGGACGTGCCGGAAGCGCCGCCGCCAGTTCTCGCGCACGTCGGGGAACTGCCGGAAGAGGTGCACCGTCATCATCAGCAGGTCGTCGAAGTCCAGGGCGTTGGCCTGCCGCAGCCGCTCCTGGTAGACCCGGTACGCCGCGGCGTACGTCTCCTCCTGGACGTTCCTTGCGTCCTTGCCGGCGTCGTCCGGGTCCTGCAGCTCGTTCTTCGCGTTCGAGATCCAGTGCAGCACCGCGCCAGGCGGGAACCGCTTCACGTCGAGGTCGAGATCACGGCAGACCAGGGTCATCAGCCGCTTGGAGTCCGCGGCGTCGTAGATGGTGAAGTTCGACTTGAAGTCGAAGTGGCCGATCTCCTTGCGCAGGATGCGCACGCACGCGGAGTGGAAGGTGCTCACCCACATGATCCGGGCGCGGTTGCCGACCAGCTCCTGCACGCGCTCGCGCATCTCCGCGGCGGCCTTGTTGGTGAAGGTGATCGCCAGCACCGAGCCGGGGTGGACGTTGCGCTGGGAGATCAGCCAGGCGATCCGCCGCGTCAGCACGCGTGTCTTGCCCGAGCCGGCGCCCGCGACCACCAGCAGGGGCGCACCCTCGTGCACGACCGCCCTGCGCTGCGGCTCGTTCAGCCCGGCGAGGAGCTCGTCGCGGGTCGGCTTGTGGCGCTTTGCCGACCCAGCTCCCTCACCGGTGGTGGCGTCGTCGGTCGCGTCGGCGGCCGGCATGCCGGGGATCGGGAACTGGGTCGTCATGTCGCCCCAACCCTACGTGGCAGAGCGGACACGAACCCGTCGGCGGGTGTGGTCCAGGATCAGCCGACGGCGCCGCGCGAGCGCCAGTACTCGTTGAGTGCGCCGTTGGTCTTGACGAACCAGACGATCGCGCCGACCAGGGGCAGCAGGATCCACAGTCCGCTCACGCCCGACACGGTCTTCTGACGCCCGGCGGCCTCCTGGAGGTTGCCGACCTCGGAGGAGGTGATGAACGGCATCACGAACCCGACGAAGAACGCGAGGATCAGCGCGACGACTCCCCCGAGGCCGCGACCGCTGTGCCGCTTCATGTCCTCGTGGGTCTGGTAGTACCAGTACAGGCCGTAGAAGCCGAGGGTGACGATCTCGAGCAGGATGCAGGTCCCCGTGGAGCGCACCGCGCCGACGTGGGTCCCGACCGGTGTCGCCCCGCCGTATGCCTGGGGAGGCGGCGGCGGTGCGGCCGATGTCGGCGCGGGCGGAGGGGGCGGAGGGGGCGGCGGTGGGGCCTGATCGCTCATCGGAGCAACCTAGCGGGCGACAGCGGTCCACCAGTCGGTTATCGGCAGATCGCCGTCGATCTCGAAGCGCTCACCCGGTCGAGGCTGCGCGATCGCCACACCTCGCTCGGCGGCCTCCTCGCGCAGCCAGTCTGCCGGCGCGGCCCAGCGGTGGAACGCCAGGTCGAAGGTTGCCCAGTGGATCGGCAGCAGCACGCCGGGCGCCGGATTGGGCGCCGGCTCGTCCTCAGGTGCGTCGTGGACGGGCACCGGTCCGCCCTGGACGTCCAGGTGGCACTGGACCGCCTCGGCCGGGTCCATGTGGACATCGCGCCACCGGTGGTCGTAGGCCCCGATCGGCAGCACGGTCAGGTCGAACGGACCGTGGTCGGCACCGATCTGCTCGAACGCGGGCGTGTAGCCGGTGTCGCCGCCGAAGAAGACCCGCCGGTCGCCCGCCGCCGCGACCCACGAAGACCACAGGGTCGTGTTGCGGGTGAAGCCTCGACCGGAGAAGTGCCGGGCCTCGGTGCAGGTGAGGGTGAGGTCACCGACGCGGTGCGACTGGCCCCAGTCCAGCTCGACGATGCGGTTCTCCGGCACGCCCCACCGGCGGAGGTGTGCGCTGATGCCGAGCGGCACCACGATCGGTGCGTCCTGCAGCGCGACGAGCCTGTCGATGGTCGCCGTGTCGAGGTGGTCGTAGTGGTCGTGCGAGATCAGGATCGCCGAGAGCGGCGGCAGGTCGGCCAGCTCCATCGGGACCGGGTGGTTGCGGCGCGGACCGACGGTCGCCGACGGCGACACCCGGTCGCTCCACACCGGATCGGTGAGCACCCAGTGCCCGCCGATCTCGAGCAGCACGGTTGCGTGGCCCAGCCAGGTGGCGGCCAGGTCGCCGGCGCGGCGCGGCAGGTCCGGGGTCACCAGCGGCACGGTCCCCTTCGGCCGGCCGACGTCACCGCGACGGGCCCACTCGGCCGCCATCGAACCCGTGCTCCCGGGCTCGACCACGCTCATCGGCAGCCGGTTGTGGAAGACGCCTTCCCGGAACTGTGGCGAGTCGTACGCCGCGGCGGGACGCGCACCCATCGACCGGCGTACTCCCCGAGCGGCCCCGGCGAGCGGGGACACGAGCGCGGCCGACGCGGCGACGGCGGCGGTCAGGAGCGGGATGCGGATGCGGCTCACGCTGCAATTGTGCGCCATGCGTGGTGACCGGCAGGTCACGGCGGCCCCGCCCCACGTGAAGTTGCGGTGAACACTCGCGCGCCGCAGAAGTGGGCCGACGTGGCAGGCTCGACCCATGACCGACTCGGAGCGCAACGTCCTCGGCGGTGAGCTGCTCCCGTGCGGGACCGATCCGATGACCGGCTTCCAGCGGGACGGCACGTGCACCTGCGGACCGGAGGACGTCGGGCTGCACGCCGTGTGCGCGGTGATGAGCGCCGAGTTCCTCGAGCACCAGCGCGGCGTCGGCAACGACCTGAGCACGCCCCGGCCGGAGTGGCAGTTCCCCGGCCTCCACCCCGGAGACCGCTGGTGCGTGGTGACGGCGCGCTGGCTGCAGGCCTACGACGACGGCGTCGCCGCCCCGGTCCTCCTCGCGGCGACCAACGAGCGTGCCCTGGAGCTGATCCCCTTGGAAGTGCTCCGCGCGCACTCGGTCGACGTACCGGACGACCCGGGCATGCTCACGTAGCGACCGTGCTCCGCATGCACCAGGCCTGGGCCACCACGTCGAACGGTGCCGGCCCCAGGAGCTCGGCGCACCGGTCACGCAGCGTCGCCCGCTGCGGCTCGCCGAGACGAGCGACGTGGTCGCCGGCCGGTCCGACCCCGAACGTGTAGGGCTCCCACCACTCCTCGAAGGTCTCGTAGCGGACCGACACGGTGAGCACGGACTGCTCGGCCCCCACCAGCCCGGCATCACCGGCGAGGTCGACGAGCTGACCGTCCCGCACGCCGGCCAGTCCCGACTCTCCGGCGACGTCGCCGTCGAGGTCCCGCACCGCGGACCAGAAGGTCGACAGCGGGCTGGGCCCGCCGGACATGTCCCACACGCAGGCAGCGACCACGCCACCAGGGCGCGTCACGCGCCCCATCTCGCGGAGGCCGGCGACCGGATCGGCCATGAACTGCACCACCAGCTGCGCCAGCGCCGCGTCGAACGTGTCGTCCCCGAACGGGAGCGCCTCAGCGGGCGCGAGCCGGACGTCCACATCGGGGAACCGGGAGCGGGCCGCCTCGACGAAGAGAGGCGAGGGGTCCGCGGCGGCGACGGCGTCGGCACCGACCCGGTCGACCAGCTGGGCGGTGAGCGCACCGGGGCCGCTGCCCACGTCCAGCACGCGCCTGCCCGGGGCGAGCCCCGCGACGTCGGCGAACTCGACGGCGAGCTGCTCGGAGTAACGGCCCATGAACCGCCCGTACTTCTCGGCAGAGACGTCGAAGCTCATGACGCCCAATCTGCCACGGCTCTAGGTTGTTGTCCGTGACCAAGCTGATGTTTGCGCTGCACGGCAGTGCCCTGCCGGACGTGCTGCTCTCCCCCGGGGTGCGCGAACGGCTCCGCGCGACGGGGGTGACCCGGCTGCAGGTCAACCTCGACGACGCCGACGTCGCCGAGGCACCACTCCGCTTCGGACCCGGTACGCCGATCACGGCGGCCGTCAGCCTGTGGACCGCCGACGCCGCGGTCCCGGACGCGACCGGGGTCCTGCGCGACCTCGACCCGACTGCCGACGGCTGGAGGGTCGAGGAGCGGCGCCCGCTCGAGCCGCCCCCGGTGACCGACGGCGAGCGTGCGGACGCCCTCGCCAACCTCGCGTTCCTGCGCCGGCCCGAGGCGATGTCCCCCGAGGCGTGGCGGGCGGACTGGCTGGACCGGCACACGACCGTGGCGATCGAGACCCAGGGGACGTTCGGCTACGTGCAGAACCCGGTGCTGGAGCCGGTCACGTCCGGCGCCCCCGACGTCGCCGGCATCGTCGAGGAGCTGTTCCCGACGGCCGCCATGACCGACTCGCACGCGTTCTACGGCAGCGGCGGGGACGACGAGGAGCTGAAGCGCCGGTTCACCCGGCTGATGGAGAGCGTCGGCCGGTTCGGGGCCGACCAGGGGCTGGATCTGGTCCCGACGAGCAGGTACGTCTGGAGCCTGTGAACTTTTTTCCGGATCGATGTCGAAGCACCCGGTCGCCGTCCGACGTACCGGTGAACGCAGGCCCCGGACCACGGTGGCCGCCACGAGCGAAGGAGCGCACCAATGCCTCGATTCATGGGATTCGTGAAGATGGAAGAGGGCCACGGCGCACCGCCGCAGGCCCTGATGGACGCGATGGACGCCTTCATCGGCGAGAGCGCCGCCTCGGGGGTGTTCCTCGACGGTGGCGGCCTGTTCGGCACCGAGGACGCGGTGAACTTCGTGGTCCGCAAGGGTGACGTCACCCGCGTCGACGGACCGTATGCCGAGGCCAAGGAGGTCGTCGGCGGCTGGGCGCTGATGCAGTACGACACCGTCGAGGAGGCCGTCGCCGGCCAGGAGCAGTTCGCCCAGCTGCACGCCAAGTACTGGCCCGAGTGCTCGATGGTGGCCACCCTGCGGCAGGTCGCCGACATGCCGCCGGAGACCTCGGACTGACGGGTTTCGACAGGCTCGACCACCAGTGGTCGAGCCTGTCGAAACCCCTAGGCTGAGCGGGTGAGCGACCCGCAGACCACGACGACGACCGAGGCGATCACGGGTGTCTGGCGGGCGGAGTCGGCTCGGGTCGTCGCGGCGCTCACCCGGATGACCCGCGACCTCGGGCTCGCCGAGGACCTCGCCCAGGACGCACTGGTCGCTGCCCTCGAGCAGTGGCCGGCCGACGGCCTGCCCGACAATCCCGGCGCGTGGCTGATGACCACCGCGAAGCGCCGGGCGATCGACCACTTCCGCCGCGCCGACACGCTGCGCCGCAAGACCGAGGAGCTCGGCCATGCCCTCCTCGAAGCACACGGGAAGGAGGACGCGATGCCGGACCTCGACACCATGGTCGACCAGATCGAGGACGACGTCCTGCGGCTGATCTTCCTGTGCTGCCACCCGGTGCTCTCCCCCGACTCCCGCGCGGCGCTGACGCTGCGCCTGGTCGGCGGCCTCACCACCCGCGAGATCGCCCGCGGCTTCCTGGCCGCCGAGACCGCGATGGGCCAGCGGATCAGTCGCGCGAAGCGCACCCTGGCCGAGGCGAGGGCCGAGCTCGAGCTGCCGACCGGCGAGGACCGCGTCCGGCGGCTCGACGACGTGATGGCGGTGGTGTACCTGATCTTCAACGAGGGCTACTCGGCGACCGTCGGCGACGACTGGATGCGCCCGGAGCTCTGCCAGGAGGCGATCCGGCTGGCCCGGATGCTCGCCCAGATGGTGCCCGACGAGCCGGAGGTCCACGGGCTGCAGGCCCTGCTCGAGATCCAGGCGTCCCGGACCCACGCCCGCACCGACGCCGACGGCAACCCGGTCCTCCTCGACGACCAGGACCGCAGCCGCTGGGACCAGCTGCTGGTCCGGCGCGGGCTCGAGGCCCTCGGCCGCGCGGAGCTGCTCGCGGCGCGCGGCAAGCCGGTGGGGAGCTACTACCTCCAGGCCGCGATCGCGTCGCGGCACGCGCGCGCCGCCCGGCCCGAGGACACCGACTGGAAGTCCATCGCGAGCCTGTACGACGTGCTCGCCGAGGTCGCGCCGGGCCCGGTGGTCGAGGTCAACCGCGCCGTGGCCCACGGCCGCGCGTTCGAGCCCGGAGCCGGCCTGGCCGTGCTCGAGGCGCTGCCCGCCGATGCTCTCCCGGGCTCCCACCTGGTCCCGAGCGTGCGCGGCGACCTGCTCGAGCGGCTCGGCCGCCATGCGGAGGCCGCCGCTGCGTTCCGCGAGGCCGCGGCGCTGACCAGCAACAACAGCGAGCGCGCCCTCCTCACCGCCCGCGCAGAGGAGTGCGACCGATCGGCCGCCGGCCCGATGTCGAAGTCGACGTGAGCTGCTCGACGTACGGGCAACAGATCCCCGACTCCAGGAGCGCGCGATGAGCACGACGACCACCCAGACCCGGTTCGCCATCTCGGCGGACGGCACCCGGATCGCCTACGACGTGACCGGCAGCGGACCCGCCCTCGTCATCGTCGAGGGCGCGATGTGCCAGCGCTCGATGGGCGCGGGCAAGACCCTGAAGGACTCACTCGGCGACCGCTTCTCGGTGTACTCCTACGACCGGCGTGGCCGCGGCGAGAGCGGGCCTGGTGCACAGCGAGCGGCCTACGACGTCCAGCGTGAGGTAGAGGACCTGCTCGCGGTGCTGGAGGCGGCCGGCGGCACGCCGTTCGTCCTCGGCGCGTCCTCGGGCGCGGTCCTCGCGCTGGAGGCAGCGCGCCAAGGTGCACCGATCGGGCGGCTGGCGGTCTACGAGGCGCCGTTCATCCTCGACGACACCCACGCTCCGAACGACCCGGCGCTGGCCGAGCGCACGCGTCGGCTCGTCGAGGACGGGCGCCGCGGCGACGCCGTCAAGCTGTTCATGCGCGTCGTCGGCGCGCCCCGCGTGATGGTCTCGGTGATGTCGCTGCTGCCGGTCTGGAAGAAGATCACCGAGGTCGCGCACACCCTTCCCCACGACTACGAGATCGTGCTGCCCTTCCAGCACGGCCGGCCGCTGCCGGAGGGCTACTACGCCGAGGTACAGCCCGAGACGCTGGTGATCGCGGAAGGCAAGAGCCCGGCGTACATGCGCAACGCGCAGGCCGCCATCGCCGATCAGCTGCCCCACGGACGCCTGGTCACGCTGCCCGGCCAGACCCACATGGTCAAGGCCAGGGCGACGACGCCGGTCGTCGTCGAGCACTTCCTCAGGTGAGGGTGCCGGGCCCGGGCGCGGCTCAGTGGTTCTTGCCGTGACCCTTGCCGGTGGTGAGGCGCTCCATGTCGCTGGCCGCGGGCCCGCCCTTGGCCTTCTTCTCGCGGCGCTTCTCCTTCAGGGACTTGCCGCTCTTCTTCGACGCGCTCTGGCGCGGGGACTTGTCGGACATGTGGGGCTCCTTCGGAGAGCCACCGCGGCTCAGCACCTCTGACAGTACGCCGTCCCGCCGGGTCGGCCCGGGATCGTCATCCGCCGGCGTGATCCACGTGCGCGTCGGGACCGGGGAACATCAGGCCCTCGTGCCCGTCGTTCCAGCGCACGAGGTAGGGCGGCTCGCCGTTGGCGCCGCGGACCTCGAGGACCTCGCCGATCTTGCGCGCCTGGCCCACCCGGTTGCTCTCCACGACCAGACGGTCACCGACCTTGGCCTCCATCGCGACACCTCCCTCGGTCCGGCGCCGACCGGCGCCTGTCCTCACCATGCGCCGGTGCCCGCCCGCAGGCAAGAGGCAACGTGCGGATCAGCGCTGCCGGACGCGGGTCAGGCCGGTCCGTCGGCGGGCCGGAGCTCGGCGTGCAGGGTCGCGAGGAGCTCCTTGCCCGCCACGTCGAGGAAGTCGGTCTGGTGCTGGTCGCCGATCTGGCACAGCGCGATGTCGGTGAACCCGGCGTCGGCGTACTTCTGCACCGCCTCGACCACCGGGGCGATGTCCGGGCCGCACGGGATCGACGCCGCGACGTCCTCGGGCTTGACGAACTGGGTCGCGCCGGCGAAGGCGGCCGTCCCGGGCAGCTCGGCGTTGACCTTCCAGCCCGAGCCGAACCAGCGGAACTGCTCGTGCGCGATCCGCACCGCCTCCTCGCGGTCGGGCGCCCAGCAGATCGGCAGCTGGCCGATCTTGCGTGACGGGCGCCCGTCACGGGCGACGTCCCAGTCCGCGACCAGGTCCGCGTCGGGCTGGACCGCGATCAGGTGGTCGGCGTTGGGCGCGAACAGGTCGACGCCCTGCTGCCCGGACACCGCCACCCCGATCTCGACACGCTGGTCGGGCAGGTCCCACAGCTTCGCGGAGTCGACCTGGAAGTGGTCGCCGCCGAAGCTCACGTAGCCGCCGTCGAAGAGCGCGTTGATCAGGTCCAGGGCCTCGGCGAGCATCTCCTGGCGCACGTTCGCTGCCGGCCACGGGCCGGCGATGTGCTCGTTGAGGTTCTCCCCGGAGCCGAGGCCGAGGACGAACCGGCCGTTGCTCAGCAGGCCCAGCGTGGCCGCCTTCTGGGCGACGACCGCCGGGTGGTAGCGACGAGTCGGGCAGGTCACGTAGGTCATCAGGTCGACGCGCTCGGTGACCTGGCTGACCGCCCCCAGCACGCTCCACGCGTACGGCGCGTGGCCCTGGCTGTCCAGCCACGGGAAGTAGTGGTCGCTGGAGACCTCGAAGTCGAAGCCGGCGGCCTCGGCGAGCTCGGCGTAGCGGACCAGCTCGCGAGGACCCGACTGCTCGGTCATCAGGGTGTATCCGATCCTGGTCATGGCGGCGCCAGTACCCGGCGACCCGGCAGCCACACACCTGCTCCGGTGCTCGAGCAGTCAGGGGATCGTCATGGCCTGGACCACGGAGTCCTTGAGCTTCGACTCGGCCCAGTGCACCTGGCGCTCGGACTCGGCACCACAGCTGCCGGCCAGGTCGAGCAGCGCGCTGTCGCGGGTGGCCTGGGCGAGCTGGCCGAGGAGCACCCAGTCGAGGTGCACCAGGCAGGCGTCGCCGTAGACCTGGCGCAGGTCGTTGACCAGCAGCACCGCGGGAGCGTGCCGGCGGCCCATCAGCTCGCTGCTCTTCCGGCGGACGCCGGCAGCCAGCGGGTTGGTGGAGCGAGGGACGTCGCCCAGCTCGAGGTCGAACCGGCGACCCTCGCTCGCCAGCCTCTGGACGTGGGCGGCCGACCAGGCGGCCAGGTCGCGGGTGACGTGGGCGTCCTCGTGGTCCGCTCCGTGGCGCTCCCCCAGCCGCTGGAGCTCGAGGTGCAGGTGCACCTCGGCCTCGTGGAGGTCGGCGAGGACGACCGGGATGCCCTTCACGACCGGGCCGCCTCGGTGCTCGTGACACGCGAGTCGCCGCGGACCGCGATCCGCTCCACCTGGGCCGCGGCAGTCTTGAACAGCGGCTGCTTCGAGGCCGGGTCCCAGGCCGTCAGGGTCAGCTCGTTCGCGGCGCGCGGATGCCCGTCGGGCTCGTGCCCGCCCGGCTGGTCCCAGTAGCCGTAGTGGAACGGCAGGAACAGCACCCCGCGGCGTACCCCGGTGACGCGCAGCGGCGCCTCGACCCGGCCGCGCGGCGTGGTGACCGACAGAAGATCGCCGTCGGACCACCCGCGCTCCTCGGCGTCGGCCAGGGACATCTCCACCCACACCTCCGGGGCGGCCGCCTGGAGCTCGGGGGCGCGGCCCGTCTTCGTGCGCGTGTGGAAGTGGTAGATCGTGCGCCCGGTGGTCAGCGTGAACGGGTGGCGCTCGTCGGGCTCCTCGTGCGGAGGGCTGTACTCGCACGCGTGCAGCATCGCGCGGCCCATCGGGTTCAGCCGGCGGTACTTGTCGGCCGGCTGCGGTGCGCCGGTGACCAGGTCCTTCCCGTAGCTCTCGCACACGTCGGGTGCGGCCCAGAACGAGCCGTCGGCGTACAGCCGCTCGGTGCCGTCGGGTCGGTCGGGCGTGCACGGCCACTGCACTCCGCCGGAGCGGAGCCGCTGGTAGGTCAGCCCCGAGTAGTCGCAGGGCCGGCCGCGGCTGCACTCCTTCCAGGCCGCGAACGCCGACTCGGGGTCGCTCCAGTGCACCAGCGGTGCGCCGTCCTGGTCCTGCAGGTCCAGGCGGCCGGCGAGGTCGAGCAGGATCTCGAGGTCGGATCGCGCGTCGCCCGGAGGATCGACGGCCTTCTCCGACAGGTGCACGGTCCGGTCGGCATTGGTGAAGGTGCCGGTCTTCTCACCCCAGGTCGCGGCCGGCAGCACGACGTCGGCGAGCTGGGCGGTCTCGGTCAGGAAGAGGTCCTGCACGACCACGAACAGCCGCTCCTGGCTCAGGACGCTGCGGATCCGGGCCAGCTCCGGCAGCGACACCGCCGGGTTGGTGCCGCTGATGTGCAGGAACCGGATCGACCCCTCCTCGGCGTACCGGATCATCTGCATGAGGTGGGTCGGGGGTGCCCAGTGCGGGATGGACATCGGGTCGACGTTCCAGATGCGCGCGAGCTCGGCGACGTGCTCCGGGTTCGCCCAGTTGCGGAAGCCGGGCAGGTCGCCGTTGGCGCCGGTCTCGCGGGTGTTCTGCGCGGTCGGCTGGCCGTTCATCTGCAGGACGCCGCACCCCGGCCGGCCGAGCATGCCCCGCAGGATGTGCAGGTTGTTGACCTGAACGCTGGCCGCAGTGGCCTGGTGGGACTGGTAGAAGCCCTGAAGCACCGTGGACAGCAGCCGGTCGGAGGTGCCGATCAGCCGGGCGGCCTCGCGCAGGTCGGCGACCGGTACGTCGCACACCTCGGCCGCCCGCTCCGGTGGGTAGCCGGCAACCGCCGTGGCGAGCTCCTCGAGCCCGACGGCGTGCTGGGCGATGTAGTCGCGGTCGATCCAGTCGTGGGCGAGCACCTCGTGGACGAGCGCGTTCATCAGCATCAGGTTGGTGCCGGGTCGCGGCGCGAGGTGCACGGTCGCTGCCTGGGCGACCGGCGTCATCCGCGGGTCGACGCAGACGATCCGCGGCGGGTTCGGCCCCGCGAGCCGGTCCAGGATCCTCGACCACAGCACGCTCTGGGTCTCGGCCACGTTGTGCCCGTAGAGCGCGATGGTGTCCGCGTGGTCGACATCGGTGTACGAGCCGGGCTGGCCGTCGCATCCGAAGGACTCCTTCAGTGCCTCCGCGGAGGTGGCGGTGCAGAGCCGGGTGTTGCCGTCGAGGTGGTGCGTGCCGATCCCGGCGCGCGCCATCACGGCGAGCGTGTAGTACTCCTCGAGGAACAGCTGTCCGGTCGTGTAGAAGCCGATCGACCCCGGCCCCCGCTCCACGAGCAGGTCGGAGATCCGCTGCGCGACCGTGTCAAGGGCGACGTCCCAGTCGGTCTCGACCAGCCGGCCGTCGCGGCGTACGAGCGGGCGGGTGAGCCGGTCGGAGGCGTTGTTGGCCTGCCACCCGTAGAGGTCCTTGGGGCCGAGCCGTCCGTGGTTGACCCGGTCCTGGGCGCGGCCGCGCACCCCGGCGATCCGGCCGTCCTTCACCGCGATGTCCATCGCGTCGCCGTTGGAGTGCAGCAGCGACGCCGAGGGCACCCAGCGGTCGACGTCCTGCTCGGTCAGGCCCTCGGCGAGCTGGCTGTCGACCCTGACCGGCCACTCCTCGCCGGCGGCATACGGCGTCCGCTCCCCCCAGGGTCGTGCGATCCGTTCGGGACTGCCGGCAGGCGCGCGCATGCCCGCCGGTACCCAGTCGGCGGCCCGTGGAAACCGCGCTCAGGCGGGGTGGCCGGGGTCGACGTCGGTCACGTCGTCGAGCGTGAGCGGATCGCTCTCGTGATCGTCCCCGTCCTCGGCAGCGACCGCGACGGGCTCGAGGAGGAACCCGGTGTGATCGCCCATCGGCTGCCGGGCGAGCACACGCCCCACGACGTACGCCGGGCAGTCCTCGAGCACCGGCACGCCCGCCGGCCCCCGACGCCAACGAACCCGCGCGAACTTGTCGGTCTGGTCACCGGTCTCACCGCCGAAGACCTCGGCGAGCCCGTGCTGGTCGTCGCCGAGCCGGTGGACCGCGAGCAGGTCGGCGTCCCGGGCGACGCGGAAGGTGTGGTTCTTCTCCGACAGGCAGACCAGGAAGCGCGGTGGATCGATGCTCGTCTGCGTGGTGAAACCGACCAGGCACCCGGACGGCTCCGTGCCGTCGGTGGCGGTCACCACGAACATCGGGTAGTCGAGTGGCTCCGCGAACTCGTCGAACTCGGCCGTGCTCAGGGGTCGTGGATCCATCCCGCGATCGTAGGCAGACGGGTCGTCAGCCGGTCCCCCCAGCGGGACGAGCTGACGACCCGGCGCCGGTCAGCCGCGCTGGTGCAGGCAGAGGACGTTGCCGTCCGGGTCGAGGAACCAGGCGGCCTTCTCCGCGCCCATCGACGCGATGTGGTGCTCGGTCTTCAGGCCGGGCATGTCGTAGTCCTCGAACGTGACTCCGCGCGACTCGAGGTCGCTGATCTCCCGGGCGACGTCGCCGACCTCGAAGCTCATCGCGGTGCTGCTCAGCGGCTTCTCCTCGGGACGGTGCAGCAGCACGAGCGTGCCGCCGCCGCCGAGCCCGAAGGTCGGGCCGCCCTCCATGTCCGGGCCCTGGTAGGGAAGGCCGAGCTGGTCTGCGTAGAACTTCTGTGCGCGGTCCGGGTCGCTGATGGGGAGCATCACGGCGACCGTGCTGTCGTTGAGGGACATGGTCGGACCTCCTTCTGTCCCCCTCAGCCTCCGCCTGTCCGGCCCAGACCGCCATGGATCGATCTGACCAATTCCTGACGTCGCGACCTTGCTGCCCGTCCGCGCAACCGTCCGGGCACCCGTCCGGGCACCCGTCCGGGGCAACAGGTACGCCGTGCGGTCAGCTGGCCAGGTCGGCGTCGGCCGGGTAGCCGAGCAGCATCAGCCCGGCGACGGCATCGAGTGCCTCGACCCAGGAGTCGGTCATCTGCGGCGTCCACGCGTCGCCGCCGATCTCGGCCATCGCGGCCACCATGCACTCGGTGACCGCGTCGTACATCGGCGCGATCACGCCCCACGACGCGTGCCGGGCCCCGAGCTCGCCGAGGGTCTCGGTGAGCCAGATCGGGTCGTCGAGGTGGTCGACGACCGAGACGATCGCGCTGCGCAGCATCTTCGCCTGGCGGCCCATGTCCTCGGAGAACATCGGGCGCACCGCCGGGTGGCGCTCGAAGAGCAGGTCGTAGAGGCGGGTGGTCAGGCCGTCGCCCGGGGTGTCCACGAGGGCCAGGCTGCTTTCGAGGAGTTCGGCGTCCATGGAAGGACGCTGCCGCAGGCGTGTTAACCGGGGCTGCGCCCTTTGTCGCGGCTGTGTGAACTCACGCTCACACGTCCCGCGCCGGCCCGTGTCAGGCGAACTCGAAGACCAGCCGTGCCGGCACGTCGCCCGCGAGCACCTCGTCGAAGCACGCGTTGACGTCCTCTAGCTTCCGCGTCTCGGCCACGACGCGGGTGCGGCCCTGCGCATGCAGCTCGAAGACGTCCTGCAGGTCGTTGCGGGTGCCGACCAGGGAGCCGATCACGCTGATCCCCTTGAGCACGGTCTCGAAGACCGGCAGCTCCAGCCGGTTGTCCGCAGGCAGGCCGACGATCACCAGCCGGCCGTTCGGGTTGAGGGCTGCGTGCGCGGCCCTCATCGCGGCCGGCGAGGGCACCGTCACCAGCGCGAGGTCGAGGCCGCCGAGCGCCTCGAGCTCCGCTGCCTGGTCGCCGCGAGCGTCGACCACGTGGTCGGCACCGAGGTCCTTGGCGAGCTGGAGCTTGTCGTCCTCGACGTCGATCGCGATCGTGGTGGTGCCGAAGATCTTCGCGTACTGCAGCCCCAGGTGGCCGAGTCCGCCGATGCCGACGACCGCGGCGTTCTCACCGGGCTGCGGGTGGCCGACCTTGAGCGCCTTGTACGTCGTCACGCCGGCGCAGGTCAGCGGCGCCGCGTCGACCGGGCTGATCCCGTCGGGCACACGCACCACGTGCGAGGCGTAGCCGATCGCGTACTCGGCGTACGAGCCGTCGATCGTGTAGCCCATGTACTGCGGCGCGGTGCAGTAGGTCTCCCAGCCGGCGATGCAGTAGCGGCAGTGGCCGCAGGCCAGGCCGAGCCAGGGCAGCGCGACCCGGTCGCCGACGGCGACCGGGCCCGCGCCCTCCCCCACGCTCTCCACACGCCCGACTCCCTCGTGGCCGGGGATGAGCAGCTCCTTGGGCTTCACCGGCCAGTCGCCCCTGGCGGCGTGGATGTCGGTGTGGCACAGCCCGCTGGCCTCGATCTTCACCAGCACCTGGCCGGGGCCCGGCGCCGGGACCGGCACCTCCCGGATCTCCAGCGGTGCTCCGAGTGCGGGTACGACGGCGGCCTTCATGTCTGCTCCTCGATGGTGGTGGACTCAGCCCCATCCCATCGCGTGGACGGTCCCGGCGGCAGGAGAAGAGGTCCCCGATCGAGGGGCCGAACGGCCCGGTGTCCCGGGTGCGGTCAGGCGCTCGCCCGGTCGTGCTGCCCGGGATCAGGGACCACCACCAGCTCACGGTCGTTCGCGCGATGGAGCGGCCAGACCTGCCCGCCGATCCGATGCGCGATCGCGGTCAGGTAGCGCGCCCACGCCCGGTCGCCGACGTGCCACGGATCGGTCCCAGGCCGGGTGATCAGCATGGCGACCGAGCCTCGGCCACCACCCGGGCCTTCGAGGAGGTCGCGGCACAGGTCGGCGAGGGCGTCGACCTCGAGCCCGTGCGGTCCGTCGGGCAGGTCAGCGAAGTCGAGAAGGGGGCCGAGCGGCCGCCCGCCCGGCCCGATGAAGAGCAGCCAGAGGGTGCGCTCGGAGAAGCCGACGTCACCCATCAGGGCGCGCCAGGTGAGGTGCAGGTCAGCCGGCGTCAGCACCGCCGGCAGCTGGTCGTCGGTCACGTTCACGATCGTGGCCCCGCGGCGCCTGCCCCCGCCGACGCAATCCACAGCTGCCCAGATCTGCATTCAGCATGGACACGGGGCCACGACCGTGGTTCAGGGAGTCACCTGCCAGGTGACGGTGTCGCCTCCGGCGCGCGAGACGCGCAGGCTGACCGAGCTGACGTCCTGCCCGTCGGGCACCGAGAAGACGACGTACCCGGTCGCGTCCTTGCCGGGCGGCACCCGGGTCTGCGACGGCAGCAGCGGAAGACCCGCGAGCCCCGGGACGTCCTTCGCGACCGTCCTGGTCGTCCCGCCGCTGTCGACCACGTTCACCCGGGCCGCCAGTCCCACGTCCCAGCGGACCAGTCCGCTGTTGGTGATCCGGAGTGGTACGGCGACCAGGTGCTGGCCCTTCGGCGGCTTGAAGCCGCCGGTCGCACGGGCGTTGACCGGGGTGCCGGCCAGCAGCGTGAGGTCGGGGTGGGTGCTGGTCGCCTTGACCACGACCGCCGTACCGACCTGGGTGCCGGACGACTTCGCGAAGAGGCCGTGCGCCTGGGAGACGAGGTCGGGCACGCGGGGTGCGCCGAGCACGACCGCGGCGATCAACAGCGCACCGAGCGCGACGTTGAGGAGAGCGCGGTTGGAGCGCCCGCGCTCCTCGGGCTCCTCGAACTCATGGGCCCTCGTGTGGTGCGAAGGCCTGACCGGCCTCGGGACGGCGACCGGTGTCACCGGCGCAGCGGGGCTCGCCGTCTCGGGCGCGCGGACCGCCGCGCTCGGGACCGGGCGCCGGTCCGGGTCGGCCAGCCGCCGGCGGGCGGGGCGGTCGTCCGCTGCCTCCTCGGCAGCGCGCTCACGTGCGCGTTGTGCCTCACGCTCGCGGATCGCGGCCACCCGGTCGGCTCGCGCCTGGACCTCGTCGTCGTCAATGGCCTCGACCGTCGGGGCGTCCTCGAGGGTGTCGTCGTCGATCGTGGCGTCGACCGACTGCTCCTCGAGGGGCGTGTACGTGACGACAACCTCCTCGTCAGCCTCCTCGACGACAACCTCCTCGACGGCAGCGTCCTCGACGACGGGTTCTTCGACGACAGCGTCCTCGACGGCGGGAGCTTCGACTCCGGCAGCTTCGAGGAGCGCGGCTTCCGCAAGGCGGGCCTGCTCTGCGGCGGCGTCCTGGGCGGCGGCTGCTTCCTCGGCGGCGGCCCTCTCGGCAGCCTTCTTGGCGGCGGCCTCCTCGGCAGCCTGTGCCGCGTGTGCCCGGGCCACCCATTCGGCGCGTCGGCGCTCGAGCTCGACGCGTTCCTGCTCGAGGCGCTCCTGCTCGAGGCGCTCCAGCTCGGCACGCTCCTGCTCGGCACGCTCCTGCTCGAGACGCTCCTGCTCGGCGCGTTCCTGCTCCAGACGCGCCAGCTCGGCGAGCTGCTGCTCGACACGTTCGCGCTCGAGGCGCTCCTGCTCGAGGCGCTCCTGCTCGGCACGTACCTCCGCCTCGTGGGCGGCGACCCGGCGAGCCTCGCGCTCGGCGAGCTCGGCGACCTCCTGCTCGGCGAGCTTGAGGGCCTCCTGCTCGATCCGCTCGAGTGCCTCGCGCGCCTTGCGGTCGCGGGCCTGACTGGCGGCGACCTCCGCCGCGGCCCGATCGCGATCGTCCTCGACCTCGCGCTCCCACAGCTCCGCCTCGAGCAGCGCTGCCTCGAGATCGGGGACCACGGTCAGCGGCGCGACATCAAGGGCGACCTCAGAGCGTGCTTCCGGATCGGCGACTGCCTCGGTCTCGGCCTCGGCCTCGGCCTCGGTCTTGGCCTCGGGCTCGGTTTCGGGCTCGGTTTCGGTCTTGGCCTCGGCCTCGGGCTCCACCGTCTCGGTCAGCTCGCGCCACAGGGCAGCCCCGGCGTCGTGGACCGCGGAGTACGAGTCGACCTGCTCGACGACCTGCTCGGTCTCGCGGGGCTCCGAGGCGTT
Organism: Marmoricola sp. URHA0025 HA25; assembly: GCF_054059435.1. NCBI lineage: Bacteria > Bacillati > Actinomycetota > Actinomycetes > Propionibacteriales > Nocardioidaceae > Marmoricola > Marmoricola sp. URHA0025 HA25. The sequence continues at coordinate 1,078,310 of NZ_JBSSCD010000001.1, read as the reverse complement.
CGGGGCCGTGGGCGCGCCCGCACCTGTCGATCCGTCGAGGAGCTGCTCGAACGTCGCCACCCGGGTGATCTCGTCGGCCGAGTCGATCGCTGAGGGCTCGGCGACGAGCTCGGGCTCAGCGAGCTCGGGGTCAGCGCGCTCGGGGTTTTTGGCGGGGCGGGCGCGGACCCGGTCGCGGGGCGACCCACCGGACGCGTCCGGCCTGCGTGCGTCGGGCCGGCACACCGAGCCGAGCGTCCGCGAGGCCTTCGCGAACGCTGCGTCGTTCACGATGACCGGTTGGTGGGTCAGCAGGTCCAGGATGTTCTCGCTCGCGCAGAGGGCGACGTCGGCGACCACGCCGGTCACCGGCTCGAGCCGCTCGAAGCACAGCATCGGTGCGACGGGGATCCCGTGCAGCACGGCGCGCACCGCGTCGGCGGCGGCGCCCACCTCCGCGAGCTCGTCGGCGCGGTCGACCTTGCCGACGACGAGAGCGTGCTCCTTCACCTCGATCGGGCCGGGCCACTTCACCGTGTTGACGACGTACACACCGGACGGGCCCGCGAGGAGGTGGTCGACGATCGCGGCCTGGTACGCGCCGTCCGGGTCACCGGGGACCACGACGTCGTGCAGCACCAGCCAGCCGAGCACCCGCAGCAGGTCCAGCCCGGCATCGGTGGCCTGCTGGACGTCGTCCTTGGACTGGCGGTGTCGCAGGACCCGCCGGGTCCGACCCCCGCCCCTCGTGCGCGGCACAGGTGCCTGCGCAGACAATTCAGCCATGTCCCTCCCCGACTTGTAACTCGGATATTACGGGACAAATAGGACATACGTCGATAGCCCGACCTAGTCATGGGCCGCCGCCGTCCGGTCAGGCCGGGTGGGGCGGGTCCTCGGGCGTGGTGGCCGGGCCCGCGAGCACGCCGCCACGGCTGCGCCAGGACAGCAGCGAGCCGGCCGAGAGCCCGGACAGCGCGGAGCCCGCGCTGGCGAACGACCCGACCGCGAAGGCCGAGGCGAGCGAGCCGATCGAGCCGATCGAGAGGACGGAGCCGACGCTGCCGATCGAGAGGATCGATCCCCGGCAGCCGATCGACAGGATCGAGTCCTCCGAGCGCCACGAGAGCAGGTTCCGGCTCATCGCGCCAGTCTGCCGCAGGAGGCGGTCAGCCGCGGTGCTGCCCCGACGCACCCTGGTCGCTCGAGGCGTCGACCCCGGCATCGCGATCGACGTCCGGATCGATCTCGTCGGCCTCGGCGAGCACCTCGTCGCGCCGCTGCACGTGCTCGTGCAGCGTGGACTTCTTGTCGCCCAGCTCTGACTCGAGGCGCTTGGCCTCCGCCTGCTTGCGGTCGGCCTCGGCCCTCATCTCGCGCGCATGGGCCTCTGCGGCGTCGATCTCGGCCTGGTGCCGCCGGATCCCCTGCTGGGTCGCGCCTGCCTGCTCGCGCAGCTCACTCGCGCGTTCGCGCTGACGTCCGGCCTTGCGTGCCGAGGCACGCCTGCTCAGCGCCACCGCCGCCGCGATCACCACCAGCACCACGATGATCGCCACGATGATCCAGATCACGGTCGAGCCGTCCATGAGTACCCTCCTCCGTCGCCGGCCTCGGTCACCGGTACGACGCTGGGTACCCCGGCGTGAGCCGGACAATCCCGACAGCTCGACGGTGACGGCGAACCGCTACAGCGCGTCGACGATCGGCGTCGAGCCGCTGTTGAAGTCGATCGTCCGGTGCACGGTCGACGGCGTCTCGAGCACCTGGGAGACGACCTCGGCGACGTCGTCACGGCTCACCGATCGCGGTCGAACGCCGGGGCCCGTCTCGATCCGCCCGATGCCGGGCTCGTCGGTCAACCGGCTCGGCCCCAGGATCGTCCACGCCAGCGAGGTGGCGCGCAGGTGGTCGTCGGCGGCGGCCTTCGCCTCGGCGTACGGGAAGAACGTGCTGTCGGGCGGGACGCCGTGCTCGGGCCGGTCGTAGAAGTACGACACCATCACGAAGCGCGGCACCTCAGCCGCCTCGGCCGCGGCCATCGACCGGATCGCCGCGTCGCGGTCGACGGCGTACGTGCGCGCCGGATCGCCGCCGCCGGCACCCGCCGACCACACGACCGCGTCGTGAGCGGCGAGCCGGGCCGCCATCTCCTCGACGTCGAGCCGCTCGGCGTCCGCGACCAGCGCGGTCGCGCCCGCGGCCTCGACGTCGGCGACGTGATCGGGGTTGCGCACCCAGGAGGTCACGTCGTGCCCGGTCGCGGTCAGCAGCCTGGTCAGCCGCAGCGCGACCTTGCCGTGCCCGCCGATGATCGTCGTGCGTGTCATGTCGGCCACCCTAGGAGGGGACCGGAAGCGTGGTGATCCGGCGGGTCTCGAGGTCGATGATCGACGCGCTGTCCACCGGCACGGGTGTCCAGCCGGTCTCGTCGAGCCCGCTGGAGATCACGTGCACGGCGTCGGCCTGCTCGCGGTAGTCCATCGCGAAGTACTCCGTCGTGTGCCGCGCCGGGATGTCCTCCTCGCTGTCGAACAGGGCGCGGAGTCGTCGCTGGGGAGACGCAGCCGCGCTGTTGACGTGCACGGCCACCATCGCCCGCGGGGTGAGCATCAAGGCGTTGAGGCTGGAGGTCGGGAACTGCTCGACGAGGACCCCCAGGGCACGGTTCACCCCGGCTTCGAGGTCCTGCTCCTTGGCCACGCACTCGAGCAGGAGCCGGAAGTACCGCTCGCTGTCGGTGGTCCCGCGCAGCCGCGCGCGCGAGTCGCCGCCGAGCAGGGACTCGAGCCGGTCGATCGGATCGATCTGCCCGTTGTGGGCGAAGGCGACCGTGCCGAGGAGCGGGTCGGTCTCCACGAACGGATGGGTGTTCTCCGGGACGACCGCGAGCCCCTCGCTGGCCCAGCGCAGGTGCACGATGCCGGCCCGGCCGAGCGGCGTACGGCTCAGCGAGCGGTACGACGCGTCGGCGCTCGCCGAGTCGGCGACCGACACCGTCTGGATGGTCTCGTCCTCCGCGCGCCAGGCCATCCCCCAGCCGTCCCCGTGCACCGCGGTGAGGGCGGTGAACCGGTCGAGCCCGTCCTCACCCAGCACGTCGAGGACCGAGGTCGGCCGCGCCGCGACGTAGCCGAGCAGTCGGCACACGTGGCTGTCCTCCTGGTTGCGGGCCTCCCCGCACCGAGCCTCCCGCAAGCGCCGGTCCGCGAGCAAGGGCCGCCCGCCGGTGTCGCGAGGGTCGCGCCGGGGTACTGGGTGCCATGCGGACGGTCGGCGTCGAGGAGGAGCTGATCCTCGTCGACGCGCGCACCGGCCACCCGCGCGCGGTGGCGTCGCAGGTGCTCGAGGTCGCGGCCGAGCACGGTGAGGTCCACTACGGCGACCTCGAGCACGGCGCGATGGTCCACGAGCTGCAGCAGGAGCAGCTGGAGACCTACACGAAGCCGGAAGCGGACCTGGACCAGCTGGCCGCCGACCTGCGCCGCTGGCGCGGCCTGGCGGCTTGCCGGGCGGCGGAGTTCGACGCCCAGGTGGTCGCCAGCGGCACGTCGCCGGTGCCGGCGATGCCCCGGCTGGTGCCGACCACGCGCTACGCGCAGATGGCCGAGCGCTTCGGCCTGACCACCCGCGAGCAGCTCGTCTGCGGCTGCCACGTGCACGTCGCGGTGGAGTCGCTCGACGAGGCGGTCGGCGTGCTCGACCGGATCCGCGCCTGGCTGTCGCCGCTGCTCGCACTGACCACCAACTCGCCGTTCTGGGCCGGCGCGGACTCGGGCTACGCCAGCTACCGTTCCCAGGTCCAGCAGCGCTGGCCCACCTCAGGACCGCCGGAGCTCCTCGGCTCGCTCGAGGCCTATGTGCGACACCAGGCCGAGCTGCTCGGATCCGGCGTGCCTCTCGACGCCGCGATGATCTACACCGACGCCCGGCCCTCGCACCACTACTCCACGATCGAGATCCGGGTCGCCGACGTGTGTGCCGACGTCGACGACGCCGTGCTGCTGGCGGCCCTGTGCCGCGGGCTGGTCGAGACCGCCGCGCGGGAGTACGCCGGCGGCGAGCCGGCACCCTCGTGGTCGACCTCGATCCTCCGGCTCGCGGACTGGCAGGCGGGCCGCTACGGCATCTCCGACCAGCTACTCGACCCGGTCACCGCGCGGCCGCGGCCGGCCCGCGAGGTGGTGGACGCACTGGTCGACCACGTCGCCGCCGCGCTGTGCGACTACGGCGACGAGGCGGCGGTCGCCAAGGGTGTGCAGCGCATCTTCAGCCGCGGCACCGGCGACGTCCGCCAGCGTGCCGTGCTCGCCAGGACCGGCCGGCTCGAGGACGTGACGTCCTACCTGGTCCGGGCAACGGCTGGGGAGCTGAGCTAGCCGGGCGACCGCCCGGAAGCGCGTGAATACCATGGCGCTCGTGCCCGAGCCCTCGCTGAACTGGCCGCTGCCGGACCGCCTCGACCTCGAGGAGGGCCTGATCGCGGCCTACTCGACGGGACGCGGCTACCACGACCTGCGCCACCTGACCGAGGTGCTGATCCGGCTCGACGAGCTCGGCCAGTCCGACGACGTCGAGCTGGTCCTGGCCGCGTGGTTCCACGACGCGGTGTACGACGGCGCACCGGAGGCCGAGGAGCGATCCGCCCGGCTCGCCGAGAGCGAGCTCGCCGGCATCGGGGTCGCCGGCATCGGGGTCAACGGCATCGGGGTCGACGGCATCGGGGTCGACGGCATCGGGGTCGATGTGGCCGAGGTCGCGCGGCTGGTGCGGCTGACCGAGCACCACGACCCGGAGCCGGGCGACCACCGTGGGGAGGCGCTCTGCGACGCAGACCTGGCGATCCTGGCCGCGGCCCCGGAGCGTTACGACGAGTACGCCGCCGGCGTACGCCGCGAGTACGCCGCCTACTCCGACGCGGACTTCAGGGCCGGCCGCCTGGCCGTCCTGCAGGACCTCGCCTCGCGGGAGGCGCTCTTCCGCACGGCGTACGCGCGCGAGCACTGGGAGCCTCGGGCGCGGGAGAACCTCGCCCGGGAGATCGGGCAGCTCAGCGACCCGGCGTCTTCCGCACCCGGAGCCCGGCCCTGACCAGCCGGGCCACCAGCTCACGACTGCGCACCGGCACCGCACCGGCGGCGACCATCGCGTCGTAGTGCTCGGCCGGTACGTCGTAGTGGTCCCCGTCGAACCCGCGCTCCGGCACGCCCAGCCCGCGGGCGAACTCGTGCAGCTCGTCGTAGGAGCTGTCCGACGCGAGGTGGGACCACATCCGGCCCCGCGACGGCACCGAGGGCGGGTCGATCAGGATGGTCACGACGCCGATGCGGCCTTCTTCGCCGGCCGACGCGACGACTTCTTCGCCGGAGACTTGGCCTCGCCCTTGCCGCCGGACTTGCTCTCGGACTTGCTGTCCGGCTTCGTGTCGGAGATCAGCACCGCTCCCTCCTGCCGGGAGACGGTGAAGAGGCCGATCGCGTCGATCAGCCCGCTGAGCTTGGCGTAGCCGTAGTTGCGCGGGTCGAAGTCCGGCCGCTGCTTGAGGATGATGTTGCCGACCTGCCCCAGCGGCGCGCGACCGTTGTCGTCGGACGCGGCGTTGATCGCCGAGCGGATGAGGGACAGCAGCGCACGGTCCTGGCGCAGGTCGCCGCCCGGCACGCGCGTCCGGGAGTCGTCGTCACTGACCGGCGCCGACCGGAAGATCTCGTTGTAGATGAACTGGTCGCACGCCTTCACGAACGCCTCAGGGGTCTTGCGCTCACCGAAGCCGTACACGCGCTTGCCCGACTCGCGCAGCCGCGACGCGAGCCGGGTGAAGTCGCTGTCGCTCGACACCAGGCAGAACCCGTCGAACTCGCCGGCGTGCAGCAGGTCCATCGCGTCGATGATCATCGCGCTGTCGGTCGCGTTCTTGCCGGTGGTGTACGCGAACTGCTGGATCGGCTGGATCGAGTGCGCGAGCAGCGTGTCCTTCCACTTGTTCAGCCGGGTGTTCGTCCAGTCGCCGTAGATCCTCTTCACGCTGGCCACGCCGAGCGTCGACACCTCGGCCAGGAGGCCGTCGATGATCGAGGAGTCGGCGTTGTCGGCGTCGATGAGCACGGCGAGGAGGGCGTTGCCCTCGGTCGGGACGGTCATGGACCCATCCCACCACGGAGTCGCGGGCGACCCGGACCGACGGGCGGCGCGCCCGGTCCCTAGGCTCTGCCCGTGACCACCGAGGAGCTGCAGGTCGATCGTCGCGACGGCGTCGTCGAGGTCGTGTTCAACCGACCCGGGCGGCGCAACGCCTTCACCGCCGCGATGTACGCCGGCATGCGCGAGCTGTGCGAGGAGCTGCGCGTCGACGACTCGGTCCGCGTCCTCGTGCTGCGCGGGGCCGGTGGCCACGCGTTCGCCGCGGGCAACGAGATCTCCGACTTCCTCGACCGCGACGCCGTGGCCTACGAGGAGAGCATCCGCGAGCTGCTCGTCGCGCTCTTCGAGTTGCCCCAGGTGACGGTGGCCGCGGTCGACGGCGCCTGTGTCGGCGGCGGGCTCGCGGTCGCGACCCACTGCGACCTGCGGATCTGCACCCCGCACTCGCGGTTCGGCTACCCGATCGCGCGCACGCTCGGCAACGCACTGTCCGCCTCGATCGTCTACCGCTGCGCCGCGATCTTCGGGGAGTCCCTGACGCGGGAGATGCTGCTGACCGCGCGCCTGACCACCTCCGACCGGGCGTACGCCGCCGGAGCGGTGATGTCGGTCGTGGACGATCTCGACGCCGAGCTCGAGCACCTGGTCCGCGGGCTGCTCCAGGCCTCGGCGGTCACGATCCGCGCGACGAAGGCCCAGCTGACCCATCGGGCCCGGCTGCTCGAGGCGGAGCCGGACTTCGACGCCGCCCTGCTCGCGGAGGTCTACTCGGGCCCGGACTTCGCCGAGGGCGTGCGTGCCTTCCTGGCCAAGGAGCGGCCCGATTTCGCCTGATCTGTCGCGGGAGATACGGACCGCAGCGCCTCGTAAGTCCCACTAGTGCTCCCCCACCTCCGGTGCGAATGTGGTTCAGGTCACACTCAACGCCACGGAGGAACCTTCATGTTGCCCAGCAGAGCCAAAGCCCTGATAGCCGTCGCCGGCGCCTCAGCCCTCATGTTCGGCGGGGTCCTTCCCGCCAGCGCGGGGCCTGGTGCCGCCTCCCACAACGGCCGTGCGGCCCAGTCGAGCCGACTCGTCACCGTCACGAGCAACCTCACCGGCCCACGCGGGCTCGCTGTCGTCAACAAGCACAAGTCGTTCGTCGGCCAGGCCGACGGCACGATCAGCCGGGTCGTGAAGCGTGCCGGCATGCCGGCGACGGTCACCACCGTCACCCACGTGCCCGGCACGTTCATCGCTCCGGCCGTCGCGCTCGGACGGCACCACACCCTCTGGATCCTCACGGCTGCAAGCGATCCCGGCACGGGTGGCGCGACGCTGTACAAGTGGAGGAGCGGCTTCACCGCGCCGAAGGTGGTCGCCGACATCGCGGCGTACCAGACGACGGACCACGACCCCTACGACCTCGAGGACAACCCCAGCGACAGCGACCCGTACGGCGTCGTCGCGCTGAAGCACGGCGTGCTCGTCGCGGACGCGGCCGGCAACGACCTGCTGCGGGTCTCCGGCAGCGGTCACGTCCGCACGGTCGCGGTGCTCAAGCCGCGCACGGTGATCACCCCGAACGGCCTGCCCGGCGTCGACCCGGAGAGCGGCGACCCGCTGCCCCCCGCCGGCACACCGCTTCCCGCGGAGGCCGTGGCCACGTCGGTGACCGTCGGCAGCGACGGGTTCTGGTACGTCGGTGAGCTCCGCGGCTTCCCGGCCACCCCGGGCACCTCGGAGATCTGGCGGATCAAGCCCGGCTCGCACAACGCCGTCTGCGACCCCGAGCACCCGCAGGCGGGCCACTGCAAGCGGTACCTCGACGGGCTCACCTCGATCGTGGACCTCGCGCCCGCGCCGAACGGGCGGCTCTACGCCCTGGAGCTGTCGAAGATGAGCTGGCTGCAGATGGAGCTCGGCGCACCCGGCTCCACCGAAGGCGGCCTGTTCAAGGTGCGCGCGCACCACGTGATCAGGGAGCTCGCGAAGGGCAAGCTGATCCAGCCCGGCGACGTCGACCGCGTCGGGCGCGTCCTGGAGGTCACCGGGCCGGTCTTCGGACCGGGCAACCTGTTCCGGATCCGCTGACCGAGGCTGTTTCGCCGGCCCGGCTCCCGCTCGCGGGGGCCGGGTCGACGGCCGTCAAGGGCTGCTCAGGGCCGGTTGCGGCCGTACACGTCGTGCGCCTCGACCCACTCGCGGCGCGTAGTCGTCGTCCTTGTCGCGGGGGATCCTGGGAGAGGTCATGCGCAGCAGGATGCCATCCGCAGGGACCGTCGAGCAGCCCCAGCCCGGGTCGTCGAGCAGACCGAACCACAGGTGGTCGAGCAGCGAGGAACGAGCGATCAGACGAGACCCGGCGCCACCCAGTCCTCGATCCGCGGCAGCTCCTCGTAGTGCTCCCGCAGCCACCGCCGCACCTCGTAGGTGGCGAGCACGTCGCTGCGGTTGTAGGACCGCAGCCACGCCACGGCCTCCGCGTCGCCGCCGACGGCCGCGGCGTGCTGCAGCATCGAGAAGTCGCCACCGGGGTCGTCGACGTCCCAGCTGAACCCGATCCCGGTCGCGACCACCTTGAGGCCGTTGCCGGCACCGGTCAGCACCGCACCCCGGAAGACCGTCGCGAGGTCGACCCACTCGGCCGCGATCATCGCCTCGAGCTCGTCCTTGCCCGGCAAGCCGGGCAGCGCCGCCTTGGTGACGATTCGGCGCATCACCGTGAGCTCGGCCGCGGTCCAGTGGTAGACCCGCAGCGCGCCACCGAGCAACGCCGCCTCGGCCCGTCGCCCGGCCAGGTGGTCGAGGAAGCGCAGCAGGACGTCCGCCTCGACCTCGTCGGTGAGCTCGTCGTAGGAGTCGAGAGCGACGTACTCCCCCAGCCCGCCGACGACGGTGGGCAGCACGCCCCACAGGTAGCTGCGCGACTCGGGGTCGGACTCGAGGTCGACGTCGAGCTCGACCGCCGCCGTCGGCAGGCCCAGCGGTCCGGCGCCGCGCCGGCGGTGCGGCCGTCCGGCGACCACGACCCGCGCCTCGTCGATCGTCGGCGCCAGCCTGATCGCCTTCGCCGTCCGGTACGACGCCGTCGCCTCGTCGAGTCGGGCGACGAACTCACGACACGTCGCGGCTCCCATCGCCTCGACAACGCCGGGCCGCTTGTCGAGCACGTCGGCGATCGGGGCATCCGGCTCGGCAGCCTCGAGCTTGCGCCACATCGCCTCGGTGAGCTCGTCGACCGCGACTGCCGTCGCCACGTCGAGCCCGGCCATCGCCTGCCGGGTCAGGACGCCACGGCGCCGGTGCTCGACGTACCGGTCCCAGGTCGAGCCCGCGAGCAGTGACACGTGGTCGTCGGCGGTCAGCTGCGCGTGGCAGACGTCGCGCCAGGAGCAGCCGTGGCACTCCGAGATCCACACGGGCACGACCTTGGGCGGCAGGTCCTCGCCGTCGATGCGTGCCTGGGTGTGCCGCGCGACGTCACGACGGAACGCGAACTCGTGGTCGTAGACCTCCAGCCAGGTCGCCGGCTCGTCCAGCCACCACACCGTGCGCCGGGGCACGTCGAGGTCGATCCACCACAGCAGCTGACGCCGGTCGAGGACCACCCCGCGCGGCGGACCGGGTGCGGCGAACCCGTGGTGCTCGAGCATCCGCCAGTAGTGCGCCAGCTGCAGCGCGTCGTCGTGCTCGCGGTCGGGCTTGAGCCGCAGCCCGGCGTCGGCCGAAGCGGCCGTCGGCCAGGGCTCGGCCAGCGCGGACCAGCGCGCCGGCTCGGACGTGGCGCCGGCCTTCTCGGTGATGCCGTGCAGCTTCACGTCGCCGGGCAGGTAGCCCCCGTCGACGCGGACGAGGAGGTCGGGCTTGCCGGTCCGGCGCCCCTCGAGGTCGTCGGGCAGGCGGCCGCCGAGGATCAGCGGCACCCCGGCCCGCATCGCCTCGACCGTCGGCTCCACGGCACGCCAATTGTCGGGGATGACGACGGCGTCGGGGTGCAGTGCGGCGAGCTGCTCGATCATCGCCTGCTCGAACTCGCGCCCCTGCGCCATCCGCTCCTGCTGGGTCACCGGCGGCTCGACCGGGACCGTGCCCGGCGGCGGCAGCAGGTCGTACTGGAGCCGGACCGGGCACCGCTTCGCCGGGTACGCGCTCAGCGGCCGCACCCGGGAGTAGTCGGCGTCCTCGGTCACGCGCCGATCACACCACACGGCGAGGACAGAATCGGGACCCCTGACCTCCGGCTATGAAGGCAGGTCCGTCGACCGCAGCAGTCGTCTCCGGCCGCCCTCCAGCGTCCGCGGCGCCAGCCACCGGTGGGCGAAGCCCACGCCCGCCCAGACGGCAGAGCCGATCCTCCCGTGGAATCGCAACGAGGTCGTCCACCTGACCTCGGAATCGTCGACGTCGAAGACCATCCGGCCGGCCATCAGGCGTCCGTCCGCCTCCATCACGAACCGTTCGGGAGAGTCCTGCGCGATGGCCCAGCCGACCAAGGTGCCGGCAGCTCCCGGGGCCACCAGCTCGAAGCCGAGGATCCCCTGCCACACGACCCGGCTGAACGGGCCCTCCGCGCCTCGCAGCGTGGCGTGCGCCCACGCGCCGGCGGATGCGCCGGAGACCGCGGCGACCGTGAAGCAGTCGCCGTAGTCGACACCGGCCGCCAGCGCTTCCGGTACGTCGATCCTGCTCGCGGTCATCCCTGACCCCTTCCATACGGTTCCGTATGTTCGACCGTAGACCTGCAGTTGCGACACGTCAATACGGTGGCGTATAGAGTCGGGCCATGGCTCGCCAGACGACACCCCCGGAAGCGTGGGTCCGGGAGGCTTCCGCGCTCCTCGCGGCGGCCGGACCGGACGCCGTGCGCGTCGAGGTGCTCGCGGCTCGCCTCGGTGTCACGAAGGGCGGCTTCTACTGGCACTTCGCGGATCGCGGTGCGCTGCTCCAGCGGGTCCTCGACGAGTGGGAGCGCGACCTGGTCGACGACGTCATCACCGACGTCGACAGCGCGGCGACCGAGCCGGGCGACCGGCTGCGCCGGCTCTTCGAGCTCGCGAACCAGTTCGCCCGGACCAGGACCGGGCCGGCCCTCGAGCTCGCGATCCGCGAGTGGGCGCGCCGAGAGACCTTCGTCGCCCGGCGGCTGCGTCGGGTCGACAGCAAGCGGATGCGGTACATGCGCACCCTCTTCCGGGGCCTCGGCCTGAGCGACGACGAGGCCGAGGCGCGCAGCTTCCTGGCGTTCACGCTCTTCGTCGGCAACGGCCTCGTGCTTGCCGACCACGACGGACGTACCCGTCGAGAGGTCGTCGGTCGCGCGCTCGACGGGCTGCTGCGGGCGTAGCGGCCCGCCCCGATCGCCTGCCGACCGAGTTCAGGCCGAGGCTGCTCGCTCGCCGGCACCACCGACGTACTCGACGATCGTCTGCACCACCTCGGGATCGCGCAGCACCTTGCGGTGGCCCAGGCCCTCGGTGGTGATCAACGGTGCGTTGATGGCCTGCGCGAAGTCGACGACGTCGGAGTACGGCGTCTGCCGGTCGCCCCGGTCGCTGATGATCAGCGTCGGCCGCGGCTCGACGTGACGGGCCTGGACGCGCGCGTCGAAGTCGGCCACGGCCACGCCCACGAACTCCTCGACCTCGCGCTCGAGCACGCGGCGCGTCCGCGGTCCGAAGTCGAGGGCCTGCTGGAACTGGTCGAGCAGCCCGTCGAACTCCACCATCGGCGCGACGAAGACGAACCGGCCGGCACCGAACCAGCCGTGCCGGATCGCCAGGTACGTCGAGATGGTGCCCATCGAGTGCGCGATCACCGCCTCGGCCGGACCGAACTCGCAGAACACCGCATCCAGCGCCTTGGCGAACTCGACGCCGTTCGTGGTGCCCGGACCGGCCGGCCCGTGGTCGGAGTCACCGTGCGCCGGCGCGTCGAACATCACGACGCGATGGCCGGCCTCGACCAGCGGCTCGACGAGCGCCCCGAACTGCGCGCCGCGTCCGCCCCACCCGTGGACCAGGTAGATGGTGTCGCCGGTGGTTGAGCCGTCTCCGGTGGTTGAGCTTGTCGAAATCCCCCACACGAGCCCACGCACGACGTGTCCCTGCGCGAGCACCTCGAACGGCTCGCCACCCGCCGGCACCGGCAGGTCGGCCATCCGCGGCGGGGCGGCGAACCAGAGCCTCCGGGCGACGTGTCCGGTCCACGCAGGGACCACGTGCTCGCCGTACCGGAAGAACGCCTTCGCGGCGTCGTTCCTGAAACGAACGATCGTGCTTTTATCGAACGCTGCCATGGCCGTTGTCTCCTGCCTCGGGGGATCTCTGGTCTGTCTACGTGGGAGGTGTTGATCGGGTTCGCTCACGCCGCACTGGCGGCGAGCAATTGGTCGAAGGCGATCCGGGTGCGGTCGAGCGCCTTCGGATCCTTCATCAGCCGCGAGGCGTGGTGGTAGCCGTACATCAGCGCCTGGACGTTGAACGCGAACTGCTCGGTGTCGAGGTCGGCCCGGAAGTCGCCCTCGCTGACCGCCGTGCCTGCAACCGTGACGATGAACTCCGTCCAGTCGCGCTCGCCCTGCACGAGCGCGTCGCGCATCGGGCCGGGCTGGTCGTCGTACTCGATGGAGCCGGTGACGAAGAGGCAGCCGCCCTCGAGCACCTCGGTCGCCCAGACGAGCCAGAGGTCGAACAGCGCCCGCACCCGCGCCACGCCGCGCGGCGTCGCCAGCGCCGGCCGCACGACCAGGTCGGTCAGCCGCTCGCGACCGCGCGCGAGCGTCTCGAGCTGGAGGCTCTCCTTGGACCTGAAGTGCGCGAACAGCCCGCTCTTGCTCATCCCGGTGCGCTCCGCGAGCTGCCCGATGGTCAGCCCGGTGAACCCGACCTCGGACGCGATCCCGACGGCCTCGTCGAGGATCGCGCTCTTCGTCTCCTGACCCTTGCTCACGCCGGAAGAATCGCACGATCGTACTTTTCCGGTCAAGTCATTTCCCAGGCACAACCCGACCCAGCCACAGCCGGTCGAGCAGCCTCAACCACCGCGGTGGGCACCCCCGCCACAGCTGGTCGAGCAGCGAGCGCCAGCGAGCGATCAGACGAGACCCGGCGAGGTTTCGACAGGCTCAACCACCGAGCGTCTGGTGCCCAGACCCCTCCGGCGAGCAGAGTGTCGACATGAGCAGCGGCGGCCGGCCGCCGAGCACCGATCCGGGCAGGAGCAACGCAATGGTGGACATGAAGCTCGAGGTCGTCGTGATCCCCGTCAGCGACGTCGATCGCGCCAAGGACTTCTACAAGGGTCTGGGGTGGCGGCTCGACGCCGACTTCGCCACCAGCGCCGACTTCCGCGTCGTCCAGGTGACGCCTCCCGGCTCACCGGCCTCGGTCATCTTCGGCACCAACGTGACGACAGCGGAGGCAGGGTCCGTGCGTGACCTCCAGCTGGTCGTGACCGACATCGCGGCGGCGCGCGCGGAGCTCGTCGACGCCGGGGTCGAGGTCAGCGAGGTCTTCCACGACGAGGGTGGCGTCTTCCACCACGGCGGCACGGCCGGCCGCGTCTCCGGACCGGCCCCCGACGGCGCCAGCTACGGCTCGTTCGCCTCCTTCAGCGACCCGGACGGCAACGGCTGGATCCTCCAGGAGGTCACCACCCGCCTTCCCGGCCGGGTCGACGGCGTGACGACGTACCGCTCGGTCGAGGAGGTCATGCACGCCCTCGAGCGCGCCGCGGCAGCCCACGGCAAGCACGAGGAGGAGATCGGGGAGGCAGACCCCGAGTGGCCGGCCTGGTACGCCCAGTACATGTGGGACGAGCAGGCCAGCACCCCCTGACCGACGGAGGTCAGCCGAGGACGCGACTCACTCGTAGCCACTCGGCAGCCGCGGCGTGTACGGCGCCTCGAGCGCCGCCACCTCGTCGGCGGTGAGCTTCACCTCGACGGCCGCAGCCGCATCGGCGAGGTGCGGCTCCTTCGTCGGCCCCACGATCGGCGCGGACACCGACGGGTTGTTCATCACCCACGCGAGGGCGACCTGCGCCATCGAGATCCCGCGCTCCTCGGCGACCTTCTGCACGGCGTTGACGATCGGCTCGTTCTCCTCGCCGACGTACCTCTTGCCCATCGCGTCGGTCTCGGTGCGCTTCGTCTCGGTGCCCCACGGCCGCGCGAGCCGGCCCTTGGCGAGCGGGCTCCACGGGATGCTGCCGACACCCTGGTCGGCGAGCAGGCCGAACATCTCGCGCTCCTCCTCGCGCTGCAGCAGGCTGTACTGGTTCTGCATCGAGATGAACCGAGTCCACCCGTGTACGTCGGCCGCATGCTGCATCTTCGCGAACTGCCACGCCCACATCGAGGACGCCCCGATGTAGCGGGCCTTCCCGGCCTTCACCACGTCGTGCAGCGCCTCCATCGTCTCCTCGACCGGCGTCTCCCGGTCGAAGCGGTGGATCTGGTAGAGGTCGACATACTCGACACCGAGCCGGGCCAGCGACGCGTCGATCTGCTCGAGGATCGCCTTGCGGGACAGGCCCGATCCGCCCGGCCCGTCGTGCGCGGGGAAGAACACCTTGGTGGCCAGCACGATGTCCTCGCGCTTGGTGTACTTGCGCAGCGCCCGGCCGACGATCTCCTCAGAGGTGCCGGACGAGTACATGTTCGCGGTGTCCCAGAAGTTGATGCCGAGCTCGATCGCCTGCCGGAAGATCGGCTCGGCGCCGTCGTCGTCGAGGACCCATTCGGGGGCGCGTCCCCGAGACGAGTCCCCGAAGCTCATGCAGCCGAGGGCGATCCGGCTGACCTTCAGTCCCGAGTTCCCAAGTCGTGTGTACTCCATGGCGTCGAACCTACCCACGCACGCCAGATCATTTTCCACTGCGACGAGTGACTCACCTTCGCCGCCGGAAGCGTCGCCGAGCAGGCCACTTCCTCCGGAATGGCCCGCGACAGATCACTACGCGTCGGATCGAATGTCGGCAGACAGCCACGCCGGGGAGGCGACATGGACGGCGACGTACGACTCGGATTCGTGGGCCTCGGCCGGATGGGCGAACCGATGGCCGGCCGGCTCGTCGACGCCGGCACCCCGCTGACCGTCTGGACCCGCTCCCCCGCCAAGCTCGACCTGCTCGCAGCCCGCGGCGCCACCCCTGCCATGTCCGCGGCCGACCTCTTCGAGCGCTGCGACGTCGTGATCCTCATGCTCACCGACGGGCCTGCGACCGACGAAGTCCTCGGCCGGAGCGCCGACGGCTTCGCCGTACCGGTCGCCGGCAAGACCCTCGTGAACATGGGGACCATCTCCCCGGACTACGCCGGCGGACTCCGGGACCAGGTCCTCGCGTGCGGCGGCCGGTACGTCGAGGCGCCCGTCTCGGGCTCCCGCGTGCCTGCGCAGCGCGGCGAGCTGGTCGCGATGCTTGCCGGAGACGCCGACGCAGTCGGAGCGGTCGAGCCTCTGCTCGGCCCGATGACGGCGGCGACCTTCCGCTGCGGCGACGTACCGAGAGCCACGGAGATGAAGCTGGCGGTGAACGTCTACCTGATCGGCATGATCACCGCCCTGGCCGAGTCCTTCCACTTCGCCCAGCAGCGCGGTCTCGACCCGGCCACCTTCCGCGCGATCGTCGACGCCGGTCAGATGTCGAGCCCCATCTCGCGGATCAAGGTCGCCAAGCTCGTCGAGGGCGACCACGCACCGCAGGCGGCGATCAGTGACGTCCTCTACAACAACCGGCTGATCCTCGAAGCGGCGGGCGACGACTTCCCGATGCCACTGCTCGACGTGTGCGCTCAGCTGCTCGCCGAGGCGGAGGCCCACGGCCACGGCACCGAGGACATGATCGCCGTCATCGAGGCGATCCGGGCCAAGCGCGAGTGATCCTTCAGCAGCCGCCCTCGGTGAACACGCACATGCTCGGCGCGATCTGCTTCGCACGCTTCGCCACGGCCGGCAGCCTGACCCGCGCCGTCTCGGCGGAGAACTCCCCGCCCTCGACCAGCGCCAGGATCGACCGACCGACCCGGGTGAAGACCCAGACGCCACCACCGAGGCCCTGCTCGTAGGTCTGCGCCACGGCGAACGAGTCGTAGCCGGTGTCCACAAACTCCGCGCTCCAGATCGTGGCGGTCGCCGGATCCGACGTCGTCCCGTCAGGACAGTCGGCCACCGCCGCGCGGAGCTGCTCCATCTGGGCGACGGCGTCGTCGGCCGAGGGATAGGTGCGCAGCTCGCGGGTGTCGGCGTACTCGGGACCAGTGACCTGGAAGAAGAGCTGGTCCTGCGACGGGGCCGCGAACGCCTCCACCCCGCACGGCTGAAGGAGGACCGGGTCGCCCTCCGCGCTCGGCGCATGCACCTGACCCTCACTGCCCGGGTCCTGGTACGCGACGTCGATCGGGAAGGCCGCCGGGATCTCGTCGACGTGCGACACGGGTGGCGAGCTCGTCGTGGGCGCGTCCGGCGTCGCCACGTCAGGCGGCGGGGCCGTGCAAGGCTCCGCGGCGAAGACGCACATCGCCGCCACCACCTGTGCCTGGCCGGCGCGGACGTCGGCGAGCTGCTCCTCGAAGGAGCGGACGTTCGCTGGTCGCAACAGATCCTGCTGCACGAGGAGTGCGTTGCCCACTCGCTCGACGGTGACCAGCTGGGCGACGGGCGAGCTCGAGTCGGCCACGGTCAGGACCCACGCGTCGCCGTCTCCGATCCGCTGGGCAACCTGGGGGCCCACCCCAGGCGCGCCCGGTGTGCATTCCCCGTACATCGCCGCGATGTGCGCCTGCGCCTGCTCCGCGTCGGACCCGCTCGCGTAGAGGGCGAGCAGTCGTGAGTCGACCCCGTCAGCAGGGTCGACCACGCCCTGGTTGGTTGCGGTAGCCACATCCACCCAGCCCGCCGACTGGCCCAGGGACGACTGCCCGTCACGACACGTCATGAGCGGCAACCCCTTGTCGTGCTCCGTCGCAGCCGACGCCTCGCCGGGCATCGGAATACCGTCGCCGAGGGGGAAGCCGTCCGGGACCTTCCGGACCCAGGCCCCGTCGGCCTTCTGGGTCTGCGACGGCGAGGGCAGGATCGGCGGGGTCGCCTTCTTGTCGCCGTTGGTCAGGGCAGCGACCGGCGCCACCACCGCCAGGACGAGCACGACGGCGCCCACCACGGTCGCGATCGTCGTACGCCGCGCGCGCCGCTCGCCACGCAGACGCACCTCGCTCGCGTCGGGCGGAGTGACCTCGAGGGGCTGGCTGAAGCTCCGGAACATCGGATCAGACATTGTGTGCTCCCTCCTCGAGACCATCCACGAGCTCGGCCTGGTCGAGCAGACCGGCCAGCGTGGCGCGTCCGCGGCTCAGGTATCCCTTGACGGTCCCGTCATGGAGGCCCGTCTCTCGCGCTACGTCCGCGACGGTCAGGTCGGCGATGTAGTGCAGCACCACGGCGCGCCGCTGTGCCTCGGGCAGCTGCCGCAGCGCGGTGACCAGGGCGAGCCGCTCGTCCGACGGCTCGGTGACCTCGCTGGGAGTGAGCGCCCGATCCGGAGTCCGTCTGGCGAGCAGCACCCGACGCCACCGGCTGACGGCCAGCCGGTACGCGGTCGTCCGCACCCACGCCTCCGGCCGTCCGGATCGCTCGAGCTTGCCGCGGTGCTGCCAGGCACGCGCGAACGCCTCCTGGACGCACTCCTCCGCCTCGTCGCGGTTGCCGATCATGGCGTAGAGCTGCGAGACCAGTCGCGCATACGAGCTGGCATAGAGCTCGTCGAACTCGCGCTGGTCCATGCCGTCCCCGTCCCGTGATCTCAGGTGAGCCGATTGTCGCGTTGTTTACGCGTGGGCGGAGTCAGACGGTTGTCACGGACCGAACAATTCTTTGGAAGGCACCCAGGCGGGGCCGTAGCGACCCAACCCCAGGTGGTCGAGCGGACCCCACCACGGGTGGTCGAGCAGCGAGCGCCAGCGAGCGATCAGTCGAGACCCCGCAACGTCGGGCAGGAACCCAACCCCAGGTGGTCGAGCAGCGAGGAACGAGCGATCAGTCGAGACCCCGCAACGTCGGGCAGGAACCCAACCCCGGGTGGTCGAGCAGCGAGGAACGAGCGATCAGTCGAGACCTGGTGACGTGCCCGCTCACTCCCGCCGAGGGAAGTGGACATCCCCGTCCGGCCCCCGAACGGCCTCGCACGACGGGTCGTGCGCCCGGTGGTGGTGGAACGAGCAGAGCAGGATGCCGTCATCGAGATCGGTACGCCCACCCAGCGCCCAGGGTCTCAGGTGGTGTGCCTCGCACCAGGTGGCGGGAATCGTGCAGCCCTTGGCCCGACATCGTCGGTCGCGCAGTCGGAGTGCCTTGCGCTGCGCGGGGCTGAAGAGCCGGCTGCTGCGCCCCAGGTCCAGGATCTCGGACTTGCCGCCGAGGACGGCCGGCAGGATCCCGGCCGTGCAGGCGAGTCGCCGAGCCTCCCCCGCGGTGATCCGCTGGTCGTCACTGCTGATCACGCCCGCGGTGGCCAGGTTGCTGCGCAGCTGGTCGAGGGTCATGGTCACGATCACCGTGGTGGCATCGCCGCCGTGGTCCGGCAGCCGCTTGGGGTCGAGGTGCTCGAGCAGCGCACAGAGCGCCTCGCCCCGGCGGCGGTGCAGCGGCCCATCGGCGGCGATCGAGCCTGTCGCAACCCGTCGCGGCGACGTGAATGCATCCAGGTACGTCACCAACCGGTGCGCGGCCGCGTCGGGAAGCCGCCCCGCGAGCCGGGTCGTCCCGTCCCCGCAAGGAGTGAATGTCAATGTCGTCGTCTCCGCGGCGCGGCGCTCCTCGTCCGCGAGCGCCCTGGCCTCGGCGGCCTCGGCAACGTCGGGCGCCACGACCTCGAGGATCCGCCGGCCGAGCACACGAAGCTCGCGCGGTCCGAACTCCGCGGCGTACTCGACGAGCTGCGCCTCCGCCCGGTCTACGAACTCCGCAGGTACGTCCTCGGGCAGCTGGTCCAGCGCGTGAGTGATCACCCGCGCCTGGTTGAGGTTCAGCGCCGCACCGGCGAGCCCGTCACCGACCCGGTGCCACCGCTGCGCCAGCGCCTCCCCCACCTGCAGGTCCCGTTGCAGCTCACGGCGCTCGTCCCGGGTCTCGTGCGCCAGCCATGCTCCCGCATCCCGCGCACTGGCACGGTCCGCGACGTCATCGGCCGAGGCGAGCAACCGCAACCTCAGCGCATCGAGCCGAGCACCGGCAGCGCCGAGGGCGATCAGCGCCGCGGCCTTCTCGTCGGCACCCATGAACTCCACCGGCACGGCGGCGATCTCGTCCAGCTCGTGGCCGACGCGCTCGGCGCAGGCGACCACGGGATGACGGCCGAACGCCTCGGGCATCACTGCCATGGCACACCTCCCACACATACGCACGAGCGAACGATGTCGTTCTCACGCGTGATGGGCAGCCGGCCCGTGAGAGGCCGACCCGGACGACTTCTCCGAGCCAGGTCCGTGGCCTGAGCCATCAGTATCACCACCGGACCTGACACAATAGTACACACATACGATTGCGCAGGTCAAGGCCTCAGATGGGGAACCCGGCCCCGGCTGGCGACGTAGGCGAGGCGTCAGCCCTTCCCGAAGCCCGCCTCGCGCGCCTTCACGATCGCCTCGGCCCGACCGTTGGCGTGCAGCTTGGCGTAGATCCCCGAGACGGTGTTGCGCACCGTCTTGTTCGACACGAAGAGCTTGCGCGCGATGGCGTCGTTGCTCGCGCCGGCGGCGAGCAGGTCGAGGACCTCGTGCTCGCGAGCGGTCAGGTCGGCGAGGGCCGATGGCGCGGACGCGGCGGCGGCCGGCGCCTGGAAGAAGTCCGCCACGCGCCCCGCGAGCCGCGCGCCGAACACCATCCCGCCCTCGTGCGCTGCGCGGACCGCGGCGAGCACCTCCTTGGCGCCGGAGCCCTTCAGGAGGTAGCCGGAGGCGCCGGCCCGGATCGCGCTGACCACGGTGTCGTCGTCCTCGTTCATCGTGAGCATCACGACGCGGACTCCCGGGTGTTCGGCGCTGATCCGCCTGGTCGCCTCGATGCCGTCGAGGTCGCCGGGCATCTGGATGTCCATCACCACCACGTCGGGCAGCTCGGCGGCGACCAGCGCGAGCGCCTCGGCCGCGTCCGCCGCCTGCCCGACCACGTGGGTGCCGTCCATCGCGGAGAGCAGCGCGACCAGCCCGTCCCGCACGATCGCGTGGTCGTCGACCACGACCACCCCGATGCTGTCCACGTCGCTCACTGTTCTTCCTTCCCGGTGGTGCCCAGTGGGAGCACCGCCTTGACGAGGGTCCCGCCCGACGGTGGGCAGCTGACGTCGGCACGACCGCCGAGCTCGGCAGCTCGCTCCCGCACCGAGAGCAGCCCGACCCCAGCCTGGACGTCGCCGCCGATGCCGATGCCGTCGTCGGCGATCTCCACCACCAGGTCGGAAGCGGTGCGCTCGAGCCGCACGCGCCCCGAGTCAGCCTCGGCATGCCGAGCGACGTTGGTCAGTGACTCGGCCACGATCCGGTACGCCGCGACCTCCACCGCCGCAGGTAGGGCACCGAGGTCGATGGCCTCCACCTCGACCGGCAGCGGCTGCGTCTCCGCGAGCTGCCGGAGCGCGCCGACGAGGCCGCGGTCGTCGAGCGCAGGGGGTCGCAGCTCGTGCACGAGCCGGCGTACGTCGGCGACGATCGCCTGCACGTGGTCGCGCACCGAGTCGATCTGCGCGGTGGCGCCGTCCGGATCAGCTGACACGAGCAGCCGGGCGGTCTCCAGCTGGTACACCACGCCGGCCATCGCCGGGCCGAGGCCGTCGTGCAGGTCGCGACGGATGCGCCGGCGCTCCTCCTCGCGCGTGTTCACCAGGCGCTCGCGGCTGGCCTGGAGCTCGTCGGCGAGCCTGCTGGTGCGGGCCGCGGTCGCGGCCTGCCTGACCAGGTCGCCGAGCAGCTTCTCGTCCCGAGGCGACAGCCGGCTCCGCAGCCCGCGGACCGGCAGGACCAGACGGCCGACCTCGCTCTCGCGGTAGGTGATCGGCAGGGTGCGCACCTCTTCGGGCCGATCGCCGAAGGTCGCGGTCAGGCGTTCCCCGCCGGGCCGGTCGACCTCGACGGCCACGTAGCCGACACCGAAGGCGTCGGCGACGGCTCGTGCGACCGCGGCCAGCTGGGCAGGACCGTCCTCGATCGACTCGAGGTTGGCGGCCAGCCCGGCCATCACGTCGTACCGGTTGCCGCGGCTGCCGAGGATCCAGCCCTGCACCAACCGGAACAGGCGCTGCCGCAAGGGTCCGTAGGCGAGCGCCGTGACCAGCAGCACGACCGTCACCAGCTGGCGCTGGTCGAGGCCGCCGAGCGCGTCGGAGAGCAGCGCCACGACGAGCAGGTCGACACCCAGCAGGCTCAGGGTGACGGCGCCGAGCACGAGCGTGCGGACCAGCAGGTCCTCGACGGGTACGACGGTCGGCCGGACCACGCCGACGGTCATCGCCGCGACCGGCAGCACCGCGACGACGACGATCACCGCGTCGACCGCCGATCCCAGGTCGGCGACGCCGACCGCGGTGAGCGTCAGCGCCATCACGACGACCGCCCAGACCAGCCACCGCATCCGGTCGCGGTCCGCGGCCGTGGATCGGCGGTACCGGAGCACCGCGCTTACCATCGCGATCAGGAACCCCGCGATGGTCAGCACTCCGCTCAGCGGCCGGAGGGCGTCGGCCGAGGCGAGCGGGGAGAGCGTCAGGAAGTTGAAGTCGACCCCGGGCGGGAGGTCGGCGACCTGGGGCGCCGTGGTCGCGGGAGTGAGCACCACCAGCGTGGCGGCCACGACCATGCCGCCGAGCGCGACGATGCCCAGGCGGCCCAACCAGCCCGCCAGGAACCGGCCGGTGGGGAAGATGAGGAGGAGCGCCGCGATGCTGAGCGGGAGCACGGAGCCGAAGCGGTTCAGGAACCACAACGCCAGGTTCGCCCCGGTCTCCGTGCCGTCTGCGGTGATGGCGACCCGGACCCAGGACTGGGAGAAGCCGTCGAGCGCCCACACCGCGGCGATCGGCAGCAGTGCCCAGCCGAAGCGTTGCCGCGGGTCGTGGCGCGCGACCACCAGGGCGCAGAGGGCGATCGCCAGCCCGGCGACGGTGTAGGTGGCGCCGTAGCCCTCGGCCAGGTCGACGCCGGGCCCGTCCGCCGGTCCGGCGACGTCGAGCACGAGCGACGCGGCGGTGAGCAGCGCGCTGGACAGTGCGACCGTCCAGGCAGCGACGAGCGCCGTCTGCGGGGCGCGCCGAAGGCCCGGCATCGTCGATGCCGGGCCCTCGGGCTTGGTGGTGGTGCTCATCGGTCGTCGTACCGTAGTTCGTTCCTCGGTCAGGCGTTCGCGGAACGGTGCGCGCGGTCCCCGACCAGGAAGCCCACCGACGTGACGACCAGCCAGAGAGCCGCGACCGGACCGGCCATGTACTCCAGCGGCGAGATGCCGAGCAGCATCGCCAGGCCACCCATGACCAGGCCGACGCGGCCGATCCAGCGCGGCACGACGCTCAGCCGGCTGGTGGCGTAGACCGCCAGGCCGGCCAGGCCCGCGAGGACCCAGACCCACGGGATCGTGCCGATCCAGTTGTTGTACAGCGACGCGGTGGAGTCGGGCACGGTGTTCTCGTCCCCGGTGGCCAGCGCCATCATGATCTCCGTGTCGAGGCCGGCGCCCAGGACGGACACGACCGCAGTCCCGAGGAGGCCGGCGAACGCGACCGTCGGGGCGATCGAGTCACCGGCCCCGCGGCGGAGCCGGCGGAAGAGGCCGGCCGCGAACACGACCATGAGGATCGCGCCGATCGTCGTGATGCTGTGGAACGCGAACATCACGCCCGCCTTGTCCTCGAGCGCCTTCGCGACGCCGTCGGTGGTCCCCTTGAACTCGTCGCGGTAGACGACGTCGACCATCGACGAGGTCACGATCGTGGCGACCCCGAGGATGCCGGCGCCGAGGCCGCTCAGGGCCCAGAGGCGCGAGTTGTTCGGGCGGGTGGATGTCACGGGGCGGTCGCCCTCGAAGCGGACGTCCGAGCGAACCGGGTTGCTGGTGGCTACGTGAGTGGACATGTTGATCTTCCTCGTCTGTTCGGCCGGGGCACGTCGCCGCCGGCGGTGACCAGACAGTGCCGGGCCCGGTGTCCCGGCGCACAGGGGACAACGGGGCAAGGGTTTGTCCCGTCGTGTCGGGCCAGGCGTGCTCACGTCGGCGTACCGTGCGCCCATGCGCCGCTCCTCGAAGATCGTGCTGATCACGCTCGCGGTCCTGATCGCGGCGCTGGTCGGCGGCTACCTCTACGAGCGACCGCTGCTTGTCACCGGCACGGGGTACGCCGCCCACAACGCGTGCGCCGTACGCCTGCTCGCGCACCGAGCCGACCCGAGCCAGGACCTGCCGGGGAACCCGATCAGGCCGCTGCTGAAGAGCCACGTCTCGGGCGCCTCCGCGAGCGGGAGCATCCTCGGCGCCCTGGGCAAGCAGCGCGCCTGGTACGACGCCGGCTTCGGCTGCACACTCGCGGAAAAGCGCCCACACCTCGGCACGCCGATCTCGGTCAGCGCCAAGGCCAACCCGTATGCGGACGCACAGACCCCAGCAGCACCCACGGGTGCCGTCAACAAGGCCCTCGACCGGGCCTTCGGCACAGACCTGGCCAGCAAGGACCGCACGGACCTGGGCACCCGCGCGGTCCTGGTCGTCAAAGGCGGTCGGCTCGTCGCCGAGCGCTACGCCGGCGGCTTCGACGCCGACACCCCGCAGCTCGGCTGGTCGATGGCCAAGAGCGTGACCAGCCTGATCGTCGGCCGCCTCGTCGCCGAGGGCAAGGTCACCCTCGACGACGACCACCTCCGACCCGAGTGGACCGACGACCGCGCGAAGATCACCGTCCGCGAGCTGCTCCAGATGACCAGCGGCCTCAGCTGGGACGAGACCTACGCGCTCAACACCCCGATCACCCGGATGCTCTACCTCGAGCGCGACATGGGCCGGTACGTCGCCTCCCGACCGCTCGCGCACCGACCCGGCACGTACCAGCAGTACTCCAGCGGCAGCATCAACCTGCTCTGCTCCATCCTCGCGAAGCGCACCGGCGAGGGAGCCAACCTGCCCCGACAGGAGCTGTTCGCCCCGCTCGGCCTCGCGAGCGCCGTACTCGAGCCCGATGCCGTCGGTACGCCGGTCTGCAGCTCGTACCTCTGGGCGACCCCGCGCGACTGGGCCGCGATCGGCCAGTTCGCCCTGCAGAACGGCATCTGGAGCAACAAGCAGCTGATCCCGATCAACTGGATGGCGAACACCACCAAGGCCGTCGACGTGAAGACCGAGGAGGACGGCTACGCGACCGGCTGGTGGACGAACCGCCGCCCCGACGGCACCCTCGTGTACCCGTCATTGCCCGCCGACGCGTACTTCGCCGAAGGCCACGACGGCCAGTGGCTGGTCATCGTGCCCTCGCAGCGGCTCGTCGTCGTGCGGCTGGGCTTCACGCCCACGCGAGACTCCGACCGGACCATCGGCCTGGCGGCCGACCTGGTCAAGGCACTGGGCTGACCAGCCACGCTGGTCGAGCAGCGAGCGCCAGCGAGCGATCAGTCGAGACCTGTCGTGCTTGCACAAGGCTGCCCGCAGTGACTCGACGGGTTTCTAAGTCAAGGGCCCGCTTCTTGTGGGAGCGTTCCGGCTGCAGGGTCGAGAATCTGAGAAGGGCGAGGACGTGCACGGACGGCTCGGGATCTTGGTAGGCGCAGCGCTGCTGACGCTCACGGCATGCGGAGAAGGGAACAGCGGGACACCGGAACCGACCGCGACGGTGACAGTCACAGCGGCGCCCTCCACCGCCTCTGCGTCGCCGACTCCGACTCCAACTCCGATCTCGGAGATGAGTGCGGCGGGGATAGCGCGGGTCCTCAAGGAACAGGTCAAAGCCGTCCGCCGCGTGACGGTGATCAATGAGGACAACGACTCAAACAACCTCATCGGCCGACCTGGCGGATACACCTCCGCTGCCGTCCTCACTGACAAGGAGGGCGACACTTCAGACTCCGAGCCCGGTGTGGCCTGGGGTGCCACCGTGGAGGTGTTCCCGACTCAGGCGGACGCCCAGAAGCGCAAGGACTACATCCAGGGCATCCTCGCCGGTTCACCGATGCTCGGCACGGAGTATGACTACGTCGCCGACGGCGCTTTGCTTCGCGTGTCCGGAGAGTTGAAGCCATCGCGAGCCAAGGAGTACGAGGCGGCGTTTCGCACCATCCCGACCGATTGACGCGTGGCGAGACACATCCAGGATCGCCGCTGCATCGTCACAGCCGCCGCATCGCCGTCGTGGTGAGCACTAGCTCCCCGAGCTCATCAGAAGCATCAATGTCCACCTCTGCCTCGATCACCCACTCGTGGTGCCCGGCGGGATCCGCAAGCGTCTGCCGCACCGGCCAGCGGCGCCCCGTCCGCTCGATGACGAAGAGATCCGGGCCGCGAGCATCCCCCGATGTGCCGAGCGACGAGTGCTCGGCGTAGTACTCCTCGATCGCAGCGTCCCAGTCCTCCCGAGTCATCAACACCTCACGCGGCGGATCAATACGCGAAGCGTCAGAAGCCTCCAGCGCAGCCAGACCAGGTACGTCGTCCCGCGCCACCAGCTCCACCCGCCGCCACATCGCATTCCGGATCATCACCTTGAACGCCCGCTCCTGCTGCGACAACGGCCGCGGTGGTGGAGCTGTGGCATCCACCAGCGTGCGCGGCACATGGTCCGGATCCGAGAGCGCCTCCCACTCGTCCAACAAGGACGAGTCGGTCTGCCGCACCGTCTCTCCCAGCCACTCGATCAGGTCGTCCAGCTCGGGCGGTCGGTGCGCGTCGGGCACGGTCTGGCGCAGCGTTCGATACGCGTCGGAGAGGTAGCGCAGCAGCAGGCCCTCCGACCGCGCGATCTTGTAGCGCGCGACGAAGTCGGTGAACCCCATCCCCTGCTCGTACATGTCCCGCACGACCGACTTCGGGTCCAGCGCGTCCAGCGGCAGCCACGGGTGCGTCTGCCGGTAGGTCTCGAACACCGGCTCCAGCAGGTCGGCCAACGGCTTGGGCCAGGACACCTCGTCGAGCAGCGCCATCCGCTCGTCGTACTCGAGCCCGTCGGCCTTCATCTCCGCGATCGCCTCACCGCGCGCCTCGTGCTGCTGGGCGAACAGGATCTGCCGCGGCGGGTCCAGCACCGACTCGATCACCGACACGATGTCGAGCGCGTACGTCGGCGCCTCCGCGTCGAGCAGGTCCAGCGCCGCGATCGCGAACAGCGCCAGCGGCTGGTTGAGCGCGAATTCCTCCGGCAGCTCGACGGTGAGCACGTAGCGCCGGCCGAACTCGTCGGGCTCGTCGAGCCGCTTCAGCACCCCGTTGTGCACCAGGCTGCGCGCCAGCCGCAGCGCCCGGCGCGCATGCGCGAGCTGCGTACGCCGGTCCTCGTGGTTGTCCATCAGCAGCCGCCGCATCACCGGGAACGCGTCCTCCTCGCGGGCGACGACGTTGACGAGCATCGCGTTGTCGACCTTCATCCGCGATCGCATCGGCTCCGGCTCCCCGGCGACCAGCTTGTCGAAGGTCTTCTCGGTCCACACCACCGTGCCCGGCGGCGGCTTGGTCAGCTGCGCCTTGGACTTCCGCTTGTTCTGCTGGTGCTCCCTCAGCGCCGCGTTCTTCGCGGCCGACTTGGCCTTGGCCTTCTCGTTCTCGATGACGTGCTCGGGCGCCTGGACGACGACGTAGCCGTTGGTGTCGAACCCGGGCCGCCCCGCCCGCCCGGCGATCTGCAGGAACTCCCGCGTCCGCAGCACCCGCTGCTTGTGCCCGTCGTACTTCGCCAGCCCGGTGAACAGCACCGTCCGGATCGGCACGTTGATCCCCACCCCGAGCGTGTCGGTCCCGCAGATGACCGTCAGCAACCCCTCCTGGGCCAGCTGCTCCACCAGCCGCCGGTACCGGGGCAGCATCCCCGCATGGTGCACCCCGATCCCCTTGCGCAGCAGCTTCGACAGTGTCTTCCCGAACCCAGCCCCGAACCGCACCCCGGCGAGCCTGTCGGCCAAGGTTGGTCGAGCAGCGACGAAGGAGCGATCAGCCGAGACCTCCCCAGCCCCAGGTGGTCGAGCAGCGAGTCCGTCGTCAGGTGGTCGAGCAGCGAGTCCGTCGTCAGGTGGTCGAGCAGCGAGTCCGTCGTCAGGTGGTCGAGCAGCGAGCGCCAGCGAGCGATCAGACGAGACCTCTGGTGACGTACCTGCAGACCCAGCAACAGCTGGTCGAGCAGCGAGGAACGAGCGATCAGACGAGACCCCCCGCAACAACCCCTCCGCCCGCTGTACCGCCGCCGCCTGCGTGAAGTGCACGACATACACCGGCGCCTGCCCGGTCTCGACGACCTCCTTCAACGCCTCGTCCAACGGATCCAGCGACCAGCTGAAGTGCAGCGGCACCGGCCGCTCCGCCTTGTCGACGACCGCGGTCTCCCGCCCGGTACGCCGGCTCAGGTCGGCCGCGATCTCCGTGACATCCCCCAGGGTCGCCGACATAAGCACGAACTGCGCGTCGGTGAGCTCCAGCAGCGGCACCTGCCACGCCCACCCCCGCTGCGGGTCGGCGTAGTAGTGGAACTCGTCCATGACCACCAACCCGACGTCGGCCCGCGACCCCTCTCTCAGCGAGATATTCGCAAGGACCTCAGCCGTGCACGCGATGATCGGAGCGCCGGGATTGACAGTCGCATCGCCGGTCAGCAGCCCGACGTGCTCGGCGCCGAACACCTCACACAGCGCGAAGAATTTCTCGCTCACCAGCGCCTTGATCGGCGCGGAGTAGAACGACACTCGCCCCTCGGCCATCGCCGCCATGTGCGCCGCCGTCGCCACCAGCGACTTCCCCGACCCGGTCGGCGTGGCCAGTACGACGTTGCTGCCCGACAGCAGCTCGAGGATCGCCTCTTCCTGGTGCGGATAGAGCTCCAGCCCCTGCGCCTCGGCGTACGCCATGATCCGGTCGTACGCCGCGTCGCTCACCCGCCCATTCTGCCCGGCGGCACCGGTACGCTCCGCCATCGACGCAACGACGCCTGCCTGATACGCCTGGTCTGACAACGCCGCCGCGTTCCGCCCCGAACCCGCTGACTAGGCGCTCGCTCCCGACCAGCTCTGATTGAGTGTTCCCGCGGAGCTCACGACGCCACGGTGCACACGGGATTCCGACAACTTGCCGCTGCCCCTCCTGCGGACCGCTGCCAGACGCTAGATCGCCCGCTACGACCTGGTTGCACTCCGCCCAGTAGGAGTCCCGCAGGTCCGGCGGGGTCGGTCCGCGTCTTGGCTGAGCGCGGCGAGCTTGCACCGCGGGCTGGCCGCAGTGCCACGAGTGCCATCCGTTCCCGACGAGGACCTCGCGGACCTCGTTGGCATCGATGACGAGGATCGCCTCCCCAACGCGGTTCAGTTGGTGCCCGTCGGCCGAGTCGGCGCTTGAAACGGGCCAGGACATTCGACGTTTTCCCATATCGGACACACGGTCCGATTGGTTAGCTACCTTGACGGTCAACTAGCAGGATCCGATGAACCTATGCCTTGGCGGGCTGAACGAACGGAACGTGTTGCGTCGTGTGGAAACAGTCAGTCCCGCAGCCCAGCCTGCAGCAAATCGTTGACCGCGCGAGAATCTTGGTCATCGACGACCAGCCCTTCCCGTATGCACCGCTCTTCCGCAAGGCCGGGTATCAATTGACTAAGTGGCCCGACGTCACGAACCTTGCAGAGATCGAACAGGGTCGTTACGACATCGTCCTGCTGGACCTACAGGGCGTCGGCAAGAAGTTCTCGCAGGATCAAGGGCTCGGAGTGCTCAAGCACATCAAGGAGGTTCGGCCATCCCAGGTCGTGGTCGCCTACTCGAACGCGGACTGGCCGGTGAAGTACCAACCCTTCTTCGACCAGGCTGACGCGGTCCTGCCTAAGACGGCCGACTTCGTAGACTTCAAGAGGAGCGTTGACGACCTACTCCAGGAGCATTTCAGTGTCGGCTTTCACCTAATCGCGATTCAGGCGGAACTTGAGAAAACCGGCGTAGGGGACTGGCGCACCAAACGCGCTGCCACGAAGTCCATAGCTAAGCGCAGTCCGGATCCTTTGCGACGCGCCCTCGCCCGGCGAGGTGTCGACCCCGAAACGACAGCGACACTCATCGGAATGGCTCAGATCGCGATCGGAGTTGCACAGATTTGGACGAACTGAGCTTGACGTTCCTCCCGTTTCCGCACGTCTTTCGTGGAGAACGTCGCGACGGCGTGGGCCGACCCTGGCCAGATCGTTGTCAGGGATGCACTCACCGTCAGTGTGAGACGACTACCTCAAATGACCTAGGGCTCTGCTCGTATGGATACAACTTCCGGCGAATCGACGATGACCTGCTTCTTGCTGGGCTGGTGGTGCGCGACTATCCGCAGACCACGGCCGCCCGCCGGAAAGTGCTCAAGATTGATCGCCTGCATGCGATCGATGTTGCGGATCTAGAGGCTGTTGCCTCACGAGTCACGGAGATGGATCTGGCCCGTGAGTCAGAAATATCCGCGGAGAAGCGACGGATTATTGAGCACTATCGGAACTCTCCAGAGTTTGGTGCCGACGTCAGCGAGTTGCTCCGCCCGAGCTTGGAGCAGACTTTTGCTCAGATCCATGACTATCGACAACTCGTGAGCCAGATCGTTCAACACGTCAACGTCTTCCTCGAGACAAGACATCCCGGGATCGGTTTGGACGCCCAACTCGAGAAGGTGACCAAAATATTCGGTCGATCTACTGGGCCGCACGCCTCATGGAGTTCAAGTTGCAGTCGGCTGCTTTCGTCGCCAATCCAGACCTGATCGATGATCCGCGAAGCAAGCGAATCTTTCGCCTGCATGGAGCTGTTCACAAATACCTTCAGATCTACAAGCCTCTCTTGGATCGCCGCGGGCTGAAACTTCGGGTCACGGGCGAAAGCCATGGCAACTTGATGGAGAACCCGGACGCTGTCGGCGCTATCCCCCAGGCCTACATCGACAATGCGATCAAGTACGCACCTGAGAACTCTGAGATCCGTGTTCACTATGACGAGACCGATACCCACATCAGGATCGAAGTCGAGTCACTCGGACCACGGATTGCGCACGACGAGAGTGCCAAAATCTTCGAGATCTTCTTCCGGGGGGCCGCCGCACGCCGCCACCCGGAGGAGGGGACAGGGTTCGGACTTGGCCTGGCCAAGCTCGTCGCGGCGCGGGTCGGTGCC
This sequence comes from Marmoricola sp. URHA0025 HA25, assembly GCF_054059435.1. Taxonomy (NCBI): domain Bacteria; kingdom Bacillati; phylum Actinomycetota; class Actinomycetes; order Propionibacteriales; family Nocardioidaceae; genus Marmoricola; species Marmoricola sp. URHA0025 HA25. The sequence continues at coordinate 1,047,858 of NZ_JBSSCD010000001.1, read as the reverse complement.
GAACTCGCGGTTGTCCAGGATAGAGCCGCAACATCGGACGATCTTCACGTGACCACCTTCACCGCCTCCTTTGCGAAACCACTTGCCGACGATCGCCCACCTAGGATCGTGAATGCTAGACAGAGGTCGCGCGGTGGCGTACCGCTCTTTCGGTCAGGCAATTAGAGAATCGGCTCCGGTCGCGGCAGTCTTGACGGCCACTCGGTCAGGTGTTCTCCAATTGAGCGCGTCGACGTCAGGGATGCGCCCATGGAGCGGGCAACACGCGTCACACCGCCGCGGAAGCTCGGCGCCGCGATCGCGCCGGCGCGTCGCCGCCTCAATCCCGCGTGGCCGCGCATGAAGATTGATCCATGAACGCTGCCCCGGTCACCTGGGCTGATGCGATGTCGGCAATCGGCAGTGTGACTACTCCTCTCGTCGTAGTCGTGCTAGGCCTGATCTATGCGCGGCGCCACAGTCGAAGTGAGGAGTTGCTCAGGGCCCGTATCGAGTACTACAAGGCTCTTGCACCTGACCTCAACGTACTCATGTGTTACATGACCTTCATCGGGAGTTGGAGAGACCATTCACCGGTCGAGATTGTGGCGCTCAAGCGCAGGTTGGATCAGACCTTCTACTGCGCAGCGCCATTGTTCAGCGATCCTGTGCGAGATGCGTATGTCGACTTCGAGAGATTTTGTTTCTCCACCTTCAATCACTGGGGCGAGGATGCTTTGATCCGAAGCGGCGCATACCGGCGTCGGCAAGCGTGGCAACGCGAGCCAGGGTGGGCTTTATCCTGGGACGCGATGTTTAGCAAGCCGGATTCGGACGCGATACCAGCATCTGACTTGTCAGGCATTCGGAAGGCTCATGACGCATTGATCGCCGCGTTGGTGCGCGACCTGGATTTGACCCGCGCGCGAAGCGGGTACACGACCAGTCTGGTGTCTCTCAACGCACACGCGCCCAAGCAGCACGACATCGAAGGCTGGAGCCCGTAGCAAGGAGCGATCCCTGCCAGTTGGTAATGCATGCAAGACCGGTCTTGAGCGGCTTCTCAAAGGGAGCGAAGAGACTGGCGTTATAGGGGCGGGCCCCGGTGCTCCCACGATTCGGAAGTCGCGATAGCGACCCACTCGGCGAGTTTGCGCCCGGTTACGCGGATCATGCCCGGCTTCCAGCGCCTCACGGCCTCGAGTACTTCAATCCCGTAGTAGCGGCGGCACTCAGGCCCGACGCCGTACGCGACGCTAGTCGGGTCGGAGAGCGGTTGGCCGCATCGATCGCAATATGTGACGGCGAATCGGCGAGTACCACCTGGGCGATACGCGCGCGAGCCGATCTTCTTCGCCTTGTACTCGATGGCCTCTCGGGTTGCGCCCGCGTGGTATTCAGCCCTGTTCGCGTGCGCGACGATCCGGTCCTCCGGAATCCGCAAGACGTCAATGAAAACCTCGCGGGTGTGCCAGACCCCGTTATCGATTGTCGCGAAACGTCGTACGAGCAATGGAACAACCGCTGCTCGCTTCGCGGCTGCTGGTCGCAGCGGCAGTTTCCCGCCTCTGCTAAGGCAGTGGGCGCCGTCCATGAGCCTCATCCAGGTATCCGGTGACTTCGTGTCGCAGGTGACCCAGAGTTCGACTTGCCCGGCGTCCTCAACGAAGTCGAGTCTGGCACGAAACAGGTCGCGCTCCTCGTCGTCACGGTGCGGAACTCGCAGTACGACTGCGTCCACGCTCTTGCGGTCCAACTCTCTGCGAACCTTTGCCCAAAGCCCTGTTAGCGTGCTGGCCTTCGTCTCTCGCTCCTCGGCGAGTAGGTGTTCCCGGAACGCGGGAGTCAGTTCGATGACGAACCGGGTGGGCCATCCGTACGGCCGCTTCTTGGCACCCACGAACGCCGCCGCCGTGGCGTCCGTGATGCGGAACTTGTCGGGGTGATTGTCGAGAACCTGCCCGACAGCTCGAAGCGGGATCCCAGAATTCGTAGCGATGCGCGATTCGGCTAGGCCGCGCTCCTCAGGGATGGACTTGTTGCGCAACTCCCGAATGGCTTCACGCAGTACGCGTGCGGCCTCCCAGTCTTGTAGGACTGTTCCTTCGCCCATTGGCGTCACCTTGTGAACGGTACGGACAGATGCGGCTCGGTAGTCGAGATTCGGAGAGTCCGCGTCCCTTACCTCCCCCATGAGCAGCGGGTGGAACACGGGGGCGCATTGAGTCGCCTGAGTCTGCAGCGGAGCGAGTCATTCCCACGTCTGCCTCGGCGAGGAAACCCCGCCTGTAGCGCCACGTCCACGCACCCTGTGCACGATGGCGGCAGCGGCGTGTGCAGGATCCTCGTGTTCCCAAATCCTCATGACCGCCCCCAGCCGCCGTTTGCTAGACGGCGAGTGGTGTCAAGATCGCGTTCGATGTTCCGCCCGATCTTGGCCGACCAGTAGTCAGCATTTGTTCGGGCCGAAGTGCCATGCTCCGGACAGCCGTGCCAGTAGCAGCCATCGATGAAAACAGCGACCCGCTGACGTATAAACACCATGTCGGCTCGCCTGTTCAGGTCGGGGAGCGGTCTGACGTCCACTCGGTACCGCAGACCCGCCGCATGAACGAGACGCCGAATCGCCAACTCTGGACCTGTGTCGCGCCGTCGATTGGCCCGCATGACGGCGCGCGCCGACGGGCTCGAGGCCCAAGGCTCATATACCATCGCCAACTCCGAAACACACCGTGGCGCGGATGACTACCACTTCAGTAATCAATTGGCCTCCGGGGCGTGCCCGCGACCTCACATCCAAGGAAATCAGGTAGCACCGTCGCGTCGATACCGCAATCGCGGGCGGCTTCAAGGACGTGTCGATATACGTGAGCCAGTTGGGAGAGATCGCTGCCGAGCGTCTGGCCGACTTCGGCGTCAAACTGTCCGCCGTTGGGCCGCGTTCCGTCAAGGTTCGCCATCTTCGCCAGGATGCTCGAGGCTGGGCGCTTGAACAGAGCTGCCAGTTCAGGAACCGGCGTGGGGGCCTGCTCTGCGGAACCGCCCCCGAATGCGTTGTGCCGAACTCGCAGGGACGCGGCCTGGCAGAGAACAGTCTCCACAGGAGTAAACGTCGCTTGACGTTTCGAACCCGACCAGGTGCGATCCAGCAAATCCAACCAGTTCGCCGTGAGCCGCTGACGGTTGGGCGACAGATAGTCGTGAAGAGTGATCCCGGTCAGTCGACGCGATCGCGGCACCGACGACGATCGGGTTTCGTCAGATGATCGCGGGACGGCAGGCTGGGTTGCCTCTGGGAGCCCCAGAAAGAAGCGGACCGCGCTCTCAACCGCCTCGAGACCCTCACGGGTGATGGTCGCTCCACGCGACTCGTAGTCGGGAGCCCATACCCTCCCTGACGCCTGAACGATGCGTCTAGCCATCTCCTGCTTCGTGGCGTTGCTCCGAATACCCAGGCCGAGCCGATCATTGACGATCACAAAGATCTCGCGTGGTTCTGTAGAGCCTGTTGACATCGGTGGCGGCTCTGCGCCGAGCAAGATCGCGACGTTCCTGACCACATCGATCTTGCGCCGTTGCCGCATCACGTCTCGCCCGCCAGCATGATCGACGAGAGGTCCTTGATCACTCGCTCGGTCCACGCTCTGGCCTGGTCATCGACCTCTCCCACAAGGAGGTGGGCAAGCCGAATCCGGTCGAGGATCATGCTTCGAAGGGCGATCTGCCCCCAGTCCGTTGGCTTCGCGATGAAACCCGGCACGGCCAAGGCGGTCTGCGGCTCGAAGTCCAGCGCGAGCCAGGTTGACCAGATGCGTACATCGACGTCGGCGCTCTTTGAGAAGAGCTCAGATTGCAACGTGCACTGGGCGAGAACGACAGGGAATCCCGACTTTCCATCGGGAAACGGTCGCCACGCTACGACGTCAACCCCACCGTCTTTGCGCCGTGGTGGGCGATAGCCGCTACCGGCGGGGATCCCCATCTGCTTGGCCAACCACTCAATTGCCTCGGAGAACGCTTGCGGGCGGCCACTCTCAGACGGAAAGCCAAACCTGAGCGCCCGCGATTCAGGCCCCCAAAGGTGCTTGAGCGCTCGTTCCGCGAGGCGCTCAAAAAGAACCTCCATCTCACTGGTCGATCCCGACATGGCTGCTTGTCGCGCTACGGAGGCTGGCGTAAGCAACAGCAGGGCGGCGTAGGGCATCTCTGCTGCATCGGCGCGAGCACGCGCGGCGAGGTCCCCGATAATCGTGAAGGGGTAGGCCTCGCCGAGAAGCTCCTTCCGACGGCGCATCGTCTTGAAGCCCAGACTCGCCTGCGGCGCGCCCACCTTCGCCTCGGCCTGGGCCATGTCGAGGATCGCGTCGAGACCGAGCTGTCGAGTCCCTCTGACCAGGAGCGCGGTCTCGATCCAGTCAGCGACGGCGTCGCGCCCTGAGATAGACAGTTCCAGATCGTCCATTTTTCCTAGCCCGACTCAAGCGTGGATTCTTCGATCGTATTGCGCAGTGCCTCGACGAGCGCCTCGACGTCATCGACCAGACCGCGGATCTCAGGGTCAGTGACGAAGTCAGAAAGATCGTCCGTGCTGGCCATCAGAGCGCTTCTTGCGGCTGTCAAGCGCTGAACCACGCGCTCGCGCGGGGCCATGCCTGCGGCGGCGACCTTCTGCTTCGCCTCCTCCAGCGACCTGCCCTCTCGGAGGGCGGCTATCCCGACTTCGCTGGCGGCGACATTTCCGAGTTGACTCATCTGACGAGAATCGTTGATGACTGGTTCGCCCTCGTTGTCTCCGAAAATCCAGGACAACAACTCCTGGAGCTCGCCGGTCTTATTTTCGGGAACAGGCTGATCTCCAATGGCGAGCCGAGACCCGAGAGGGACACCGACATGGTTACGCAACTTCGTATTGCTCATCGCGACCGTGAGGAGCGAGAACGCGTTCTCCACCTCTCCCGTTTGCAGACCCAGTTCCTGCGCCTGTGCCACGACCGCCTGATCTCGAAAAAGGTCCGCGGCGCGGCTTTTCGTGACCCCGATGAGGTCTGCCACTTCCTGTAGCGATCTGCCCTCAGCGACCCTCGAAGCAATGAATCTCGCCTGCATATAGGGACGCCATTGAAGCTTGCCCACGACATGGGCCCGGGCAACTTCCGCGTGGGTTGAGGCACGGTCCGGGTGCTTGACGACTGGAATCTCGTCGTCCATCGTCATCGAGGCACGAGCAGCGACCTTCTCCCACCGCTCGGGCTCTGCAAACTCGGAGCGAATGGACTTGTCCGCCAGCCCGAGCAATGCCGTCAGACGTCGGTTCCCCTCGACGACGACCCAGATATCTGGCACGGAACCCGGCACCACCAGCAAGGGCTCGCCCTGGAAGAAGCCGAGATCCGCGATCGACTGCGCCACCGCGTGGGCGTCGAAACCCATCTCCAGCACCACAGCGAGGTCGGCCTGTGATTCGCTCTTCAGAGAGTCGGGAATTCGGGGATTCTCAGGGTCGAGCCTCAAGCTCCTGAGCGGCACGCTGCCGGCGGTTCCGGTCGTCTTGCTCACTTGTCTGCCTTCCTGATGAGCGATCGCGATCCGAGGTAGATCGCCAAGGTAAACAGCGAGTCTCCCGACGGCTCGCCACGTCGGACTACCCGATGAACTTGGAGGGCCAGCGTGTCGTCTTCACCCTCGATCCCGGGGACGGCACGGTCACCGGGATAGAACGTTCCATCCGGTTGACGAGAGATATCACGGCCTTGAAACAGGTTCGAAAAGCCGGTCTCGTCCTCCCACTGGCGGACCCTTGGGTTTCCGGAATCGTCCATCAGGACCACCGGTACCGACGCATCGCGCGGAGCGAGTCTGAGGACTACATCGAGTATGTCGTCACGCCTCCAACCTGGGCTGTAGCTCGAGACGCGCCAACTCTCGAGCATCTCGTGAAGGTCGCCGCCAGGAAGACTCAATGTACGGAAGGCCAGACGGCCGTAATCGACGGTCTCGGCATGCTCGAGCCCTATCGCGCGGATGAGAGCCTCGTTTTCTTCGATGTCAGTCCGGGCAAGCGAGGGTCTTCTCAATGAGTGCCAGCCGAATGTTTGGCGAGACAGGGCGCTGACGACCGCATCACGAGTCGGCTTCATTCCAGGCGGCAGCAAGACACCGACCTCGCGGGCCCATGAGTGAATCGTGCCGCCCTCTTCGATGTGGTCGCGCAACCTGGCGCGAAGGTCGTACTCCGTATACACGATGTCGCGAAGCGACCGAATCGTCCGATGGCTTGCAAAGAACTGGCAGTACGGGAGTTGATCACGCCGATACCCAAATGCGCGCGCCCGCTGTTCTAACGTGTCCACTTGCGGGCTCGCTGGTCGGTTCATGTAGGTGACTGTGAGTCCCTCGACCGTGAACCCTCGGTCCAGTTTGTTGCCCCCCACGAGGATGTGTATGGGCGCGACCTTCCAATCGACCTTGTTGAGAGCACTCGCCGAGTTCACGAGCCAAAGGGTCGACTCACGTAGGACGTAGCGCAGTCGTTCAAGGAACTCTTGATCGTTAGCGTCCACCGCGCCGGCTCGCACCAGGTTGATCCGCTCGTTCTGAAGCGGGTCTGGCAAGTCGGTCACCCCATGGGCGCCCGACGCCGCCGAACGCCAGGCCTTCAGCTGCCGCTCGAGCAGGAAGACATATCGCGCCTGAACGTCATTTCGCGCTGTGGAGTGGACGAGCATGCTCACCGGTGCGCCGTTCGGCTGGTTCGCGAGGAGCAAGGCTGCTCCCGACAAGAAGCTCGCGAACGCACTGCTCAGGCTTGTTGGCAGCGCTAGTGGTGGTGCCTTGGTGGCTTGTTCCTCGAGTACCGGCACGTTGCGCACGACGCGATCCGCGAAGTCAACGAAGAACTCGCGCCCGCCCGTGTACCCCGGCCCGGGGTTCAAGAACTCGACAAACTGCGGGCTGAGCAGGTCGTCAGCGTCCAGCAACAGAGGCGCATATGGCGTCGCGGTGTACTGGACATACAGGTGCCTGGGAACGGACCTTCGAAGGCGGCCTATAGCCTCGTATGTGCGGCTCTCAGCGTTCTGGCCCGCTGTATTGAGGGAGACTTGGTCCGCCTCGTCATCGACGATGAGAACATCGAGATCGTCGGGCATATCTGTCAGGCAGCCGGCAGCGGCATTGATGCGACCAGCGTGTTTCAGGAGGGGGATCAAAATCGTACGCCCTCTGCCTGCCCAGTCCTCGAGTCTCTTCGTCGCGCGAGCGCCAGACGGGTTGGATTCGATCACCCATCTGTAGTCCTCCCGGTCGCCTATGCCTAACGAGGATTCAAGACGACGGCGGTTCTGATCGAGCAGGAGGTTCGTCGAGCCCAGCAAGGCCACAATGACGTCGTAGCCATCATCAGCCGCCGCCGCAATCAGGGCCGTGATTGAAGTTGTCTTTCCGGACTGGACATAGCCGAGAGCGAGACCAGTGCTTGCGGTCGTGCTGGGAGCCCGCACCGGCCCCTGGTCAAGGATGCGGTTGACCGACGTCCAGAGTTGCTCCCGCGTCGCTTCGTCCATTCGAGGTCCGAGCGCGGAGTCTAGTCGCAGAGATTCAGCCCCTCGGGGTCGACGACGCTCGATGGAATTCGTCATCGGGACTCCCTAGATGCGCCAGCTCGCCACGCGACCGCCGCGGACGATCGCCAGTCCGCCCGATCGATAGCCATGGGCAACTCCTGCCCATCAAAGTGCTGCATGGCTCACCCTCCCGAGGACTAAGGAAGGCTACCCAGAGGAACGCTTGCTGGCGGCACTTTCGACGAAGACCGCCCTTTTAAGCCACCGGCTTGTGCGCCCTTAGATTGGAGTCAGGCGAAAGCGGGGCATCCAGTATCGCGTCACTGATGCGGCGACCCTCCGCTGTCGTCTTCAGTACGTCAAGGTCTCTGAGCACGTGCTCGCGGAGCACGTGATAGACAGCGCCGACGTTGACGCCGTTTCCCATCTGCCTATATGTCGCGGCGACCGGCTGCGTCCCGAAGTCAAACGTGTCTGGCAGACCCTGGAGGCGGGCGGTCTCGCGCGGAGACAATCGGCGCTCCCTCGGACCCACGATGGATGTCTGTGTGATGGCAACGAGAGCGGGGAGATAAGTCGGACGCTTGGCGCGGATTCCGGACGGACGAAAGTGCATGACGGTGTTCCAGAGCCGAGGGGTGTCCTGCGCCTGCCACTCGAGCTTGCGTCGTGAAGCCGGAAAAGCGTCTGTGAAGACTCCCCACCGCTTCGTCCACCGGTCGAGCTGGGTCTTGTGGGCTGCATAGAACTCGTAGTTCTTCCGGAGATGACTCTTCTTCCAGTCCGGAAGCCTCGGATCGATCGGGTTGCGAATGTCCCGCCAAGAGTCTGCCCAGATCGGAAATCCCGGGAGCCGGCGGCCGAGTCGCGCCTCCCACATCACCTGCACGAAGTCGTCCCATGCGTCGATCCAGAGACGCTCCGTTTCGGTGAGCTCGCATCCAGGGATGTTGTGTGCATCATCAAGAAGATCCTCAAGATGCCATTCCTGCTTCGGGTCCCAACCATCGATGCGGTCACTGGGCAAAGCGACGGGCCGGACGGCCAGGCCGTCTCCGATTCCTGACGGATTGTGCGTGGCCGTGATGAAGACGCGCTCGCGCACTTGAGGTCGGCCGCCTCGCTCGGGGGGCAGGAGATGCGGCGAGAAGATTGCTGGCGTCTCCGAGACGCGATAGCCCTGGTCGCGCAGGGTCTCGATGATCACCTGCCACTCGTGCAGGTGTCGTGGACCAGCCAGGTTACGCACGTTCTCCAGCAGAACAATCTTGGGCTTTCGCTTCTCGATGATCTGCAGGATGTTCCAGTAGAGCGTGCCGCGGGTCTCGTCCATGCCCCGCTGCGCGCCGGACTTCGAGAAGGGCTGGCACGGGAATCCTGCCGCCAGAACCTCATGGGCCGGAACGTTCATGACCCGGTCGTTGGCGTCCTTCGTGACGTCGCCCAGCGGGTTGTGGCCCCAGTTTCGTTCGTAGACGGCTGCGGCTGCTTTATCGATCTCGACCGCGTACACGCACTCGCCGCCGTACGCCTTCAAAGCGGCGTGGAAACCGCCGACGCCCGCGAAGAGATCGATGAAGCGGAAGGCTGCCTTCTTCGAGCTCATGTTCGAACCTTAGCCCTCTGCATCGCTGTGACGTCGGATCAAGTGCGCGTGTTGTGGAACGAGGCGGGTCGCCGCCTTCGCGTCGACCCGCCTCGTCCAGTCACGTGCTCAACTGCAGCCGCTGGTGCTCCCGCAGCCCTCGCACACGTAGCAGCTCCCAGCCGGGCGCATCTTGGTCCCGCAGGTCATGCAGAGCGGGGAATCGACGGCGGTGCCGGTGATCTGCTCGAGGAGCTCGGCGCTGGTGTGGGCGGTGGTGGGCTTGGAGGCTGCTGCGGCCGGCGTACTGGTCTTTGCCTTCGCTTCCTTGGTTTCGACAGGCTCAACCACCGGGGGTTGGGTCGCTGCGTTGGCTTCAGGCGTCTCGACTGATCGCTCGCTTCGCTCGCTGCTCGACGACCCTGTGGTTGGGGTTTCGACAGGCTCAATCACCGAGTCGTCGTGAGTCTTCAGGGACTCGACTTCGCTGATCTCGATGGGCTCGTAGCTGCCCGTCTCGAGGTGGCGCTGGCGCTCCTCGGCGGAGTAGATGCCGAGCATGCTGCGCTCCTCGAAGGTCATGTAGTCGAGGGCCAGGCGGCGGAAGATGTAGTCCATGATCGACTGGGCCATCCGGACGTCCGGGTCGTCGGTCATGCCGGCCGGCTCGAAGCGCAGGTTGGTGAACTTCGAGACGTAGGTCTCCAGCGGGACGCCGTACTGGAGCCCGATGGACACCGCGATCGAGAAGGCGTCCATCACGCCGGCCAGGGTTGAGCCCTGCTTGCCGAGCTTGAGGAAGATCTCGCCGAGTTCGCCGTCGTCGTGGGCGCCGGAGGTCATGTAGCCCTCGGCACCGCCGACGGAGAAGCTCGTGGTGCGGGAGGCGCGGGACTTCGGGAGGCGCTTGCGGAAGGGCTTGTGAACCTCGACGACCTTCGTCTCGACTGAGCTCGACGACCCCGCGGAGTCCGCCGACTTGGAAGAGATGCCCTGGTCCTTCTTGGACGACTCGCTGCGGCCGTCGGCCAGGGGCTGGCCGACCTTGCAGTTGTCGCGGTAGACCGCGGTCGCCTTGAGGCCGAGCTTCCAGGACTGGAGGTAGATGTCCTCGATCTCCTCGACCGTGGCGGTCTCGGGGAGGTTCACCGTCTTGGAGATCGCGCCGGAGAGGAACGGCTGGGTGGCCGCCATCATCCGCACGTGGCCCATCGGCTTCAGCGCCCGGGCGCCCATCGCGGTGTCGAAGACCTCGTAGTGCTCCTGGCGCAGGCCGGGGGCGTCGATCACGTGGCCGTGCTCGGCGATGTACTCGACGATCGCCTCGATCTGCTCCTCGACGTAGCCGAGCTTGCGCAGCGCCCGCGGGATCGTCTGGTTGACGATCTGCATCGAGCCGCCGCCGACCAGCTTCTTGAACTTCACCAGCGAGAAGTCCGGCTCGATGCCGGTGGTGTCGCAGTCCATCATGAAGCCGATGGTCCCGGTCGGCGCGAGCACCGAGGCCTGCGCGTTGCGGAAGCCCTGCTTCTCACCGATCTTGAGCACGTCGGCCCACGCCTTGGTGGCCAGCTTGTGCACCTGGCTGTCGGCCACCCCGAGGGTGCGGACCACGTCGTTGGCGGCCTGGTGCTTGCGCATCACTCGCTTGTGCGCCTCGGCGTTGCGGGCGTAGCCGTTGTAGGGGCCGACGACGCCGGCCAGCTCCGCGCTCCGCTTGTACGACGTGCCGGTCATCAGCGAGGTGATCGCCGCGGCCATCGCCCGGCCGCCCTCGGAGTCGTAGCCCAGGCCCATCGCCATCAGCAGCGCGCCGAGGTTGGCGTAGCCGATGCCGAGCTGGCGGTAGTCGACGGTGGTCTTGCCGATCGCCTCGGTCGGGAAGTCGGCGAAGCAGATCGAGATGTCCATCGCGGTGATGATCAGCTCGACGGCCTTCGCGAACAGCGGCGCGTCGAAGGTGTCGTCGTCCTTGAGGAACTTCAGCAGGTTCAGCGAAGCGAGGTTGCAGGACGAGTTGTCCAGCGACATGTACTCCGAGCACGGGTTGGACGCGGTGATCCGGCCGGTCTCGGGGTTCGTGTGCCAGTCGTTGATGGTGTCGTCGTACTGCAGGCCCGGGTCGGCGCACTCCCACGCGGCCTGGCTGATCTTGCGGAACAGCTCACGGGCGTCGACGGTCTCGATGACCTCGCCGGTGCTGCGCGAGCGCAGCCCGAAGCCGGTGCCGTCCTCGACCGCGCGCATGAACTCGTCGGTGACCCGGACGGAGTTGTTGGCGTTCTGGTACTGCACGCTCGTGATGTCGGCGCCACCGAGGTCCATGTCGAAGCCGGCGTCGCGCAGGGCGCGGATCTTGTCCTCCTCCTTCGCCTTGGTCATCACGAACTCTTCGATGTCGGGGTGGTCGACGTCGAGCACGACCATCTTCGCCGCGCGGCGGGTGGCGCCACCGGACTTGATCGTGCCGGCGGACGCGTCGGCGCCGCGCATGAAGGAGACCGGGCCGGACGCCGTACCGCCGCTGGAGAGCAGCTCCTTGGAGGAGCGGATGCGGGAGAGGTTGAGGCCGGCGCCGGAGCCGCCCTTGAAGATGAAGCCCTCCTCCTTGTACCAGTTGAGGATGGAGTCCATCGAGTCGTCGACGGCGAGGATGAAGCACGCGGACACCTGCTGCGGGGATGCGGTGCCGACGTTGAACCAGACCGGGGAGTTGAACGAGAAGTACTGGTGGACCAGCAGCCAGGTGAGCTCGTGCTCGAAGACCTCGGCGTCGGCGACCGAGGCGAAGTAGCCGTTGTCCTCGCCGCCCTTGCGGTAGGTCTTCACGACCCGGTCGATGAGCTGCTTGAGGCTCCACTCGCGGGCGTCGGTGCCGAGCGCGCCGCGGAAGTACTTGGTGGTGACGATGGTCGAGGCGTTGACGGACCAGAAGTCGGGGAACTCCACACCGCGCTGCTCGAAGACGGCCTCGCCGGTCTTCCAGTTGGTCTGGACGACGTCGCGACGCTCCCAGTTGAGCTCGTCGTACGGGTGCACGCCGGGGGTGCTGAAGACCCGCTCGATCTTCATGCCCTTCTTGCGGCCCTGCACGCCCTTGGATGTGCCCTGTGCGTTGCCGCTCACCGTCTCGGTCACGTGCTGTCCCCTTTGTTCGCTGTCTGGTGGCTACTGCTGATGGTGCTCGTGAGGACCGACAGTTCGGCCCTCGCTGTTTGGTGGCCCGGCGCGCGCAGCTTCCCCACTACGTGCGCCGGGCTGACTGTGGGTTATCCGGAGCTGACTCCGGTGTTCGAGCCGGTCGAAACCACCTCGGGCTCGACGGCTGCAGCCGCTCGCTCCATCCGGAGCGCGGCGATCTCGGCCTCGAAGTCGTCGGCCGACTCGAAGCCGCGGTAGACGCTGGCGAAGCGCAGGTAGGCGACCTCGTCGAACTCGCGGAGCGGGGCGAGGATCGCCAGGCCCACCTCGTGGGCCGGCACCTCCGCCCAGCCGCCGGCGCGCAGGGTGTCCTCGACCGTCTGGCCCAGGCAGGCCAGGTCGTCCTCGGAGACCGGCCGGCCCTTGAGCGCCTTGCGGACCCCGGCGACGGCCTTCTCGCGCTGGAACGGCTCGCTCGCGCCGCTGCGCTTGAGCACGGTCAGCTGCATCTGCTCGACGGTGGTGAACCGCTTCTCGCAGTCGGGGCAGGTACGCCGGCGGCGGATCGAGGTGCCGTCCTCGGCGACCCGCGAGTCGAGGACCCGGGTGTCGGTGCTGCGGCAGAACGGACAGTGCATCGGCGGGCCTCCTCTCGCGGACGTCTTCCCTAGTACAACCTGTGGACCAGGCTGTGGATTCCGCCGGGAAAACCGGTGTTCTCTGTGTACAACCCGGCTTTTCTGGGGAACTAGATGTGGAAAACTACATCCGTGTGATTACTAGATGTAGTGGTTACCGTACGCCGCGCACGTGACCTGCGCAACAACTATGGGGAAAACGGGCGGCCCTCTTTTGGGCGCGCGCGAACGCGCAGGTCAGGGGCTGTTTAGCTGGCTGCTAGCGGCGTGTCGCGGGGTCGCTCCGGCGCCGAATTCGGCGTCCTGGGGCGCGTCGTCGGGCGCCCACCGATATCCACAACGCCGGTTGGCGGCGTCGGCCACAATCAGCCCCATGGGGAAGCACTCGGGAGCACCGGCGGAGCCGGTCCCGCTTCCCCGACGGAGGCTGCTCGGCCTGGCTCTCGGGATCACGCTGACGCTGGTCGCGTGGGGGTTCCTGGTGTGGGCGGCGATCGACTTCGGGGCCCGCGCGCGGGGCGGCGAGTCGGCGGCCTGGGGGTTCGTGGCGCTCGCGACGGTGGGCGCGACCGCCTGCCTGCTGGTCACGCTGATCCTCGTGTCCCGGCTGCTCGCGACGTGGCGTGGCGAGCCGGAGCCGCGGGCCGGCGTACCGGGTGGGAGACGGCGGGCCGGCTGAGTCCTACCGTGGGCTCATGTCACTCGATCGACTGCTCGGGACCTGGGACCTCACGATGCGCCACCATGCGATGGCCGAGCCGGTCAGTGGGCGCCAGCGCTACGAGCGGGTGCTCGAGGGAGCCTACGTGCGGCTCGACTGGAGCTATGACCATCCCGACTTCCCCGACGCGACGGCGGTGCTGTCGGAGGAGAAGATGTGGTACTTCGACGTGCGCGGCATCGATCGCCTCATGGACCTGACCTTCGACGACGAGGGCTGGACGGCGCTGCGGATCGTCCCGAAGTTCTCGCAGCGCTCCACCGCGCGGTTCGACGGCGACGACCTGATCGAGACGGTCGGTGAGTTCTCCGAGGACCTCGGTGACACCTGGCAGCGGGACTACACGATGAGCTCGCGCCGGGTGCGTTGAGCTACTGCAGGTAGCCCTCGACCTCGGTCGGCGGCCTGACCGCCGCCTGGTCGGGGTCGCCGCCGGAGGTGCGCAGGGCGTCGCGCTGGCGGAGCAGGTCCCAGCACTGGTCGAGCTGGACCTCGAGGTCACGCAGCCGGGCGACCTCCTCGTCGGCCGCGATCTCGCCGATCTCGCGCTGCTGGCGGAGGCGCTTCTCCTCGGAGACGAGGGCGGAGATCTTTTCGTGGATGCCGGGGTCGTTGGCCATGGCACGAGTATTCAACGTGCCTGGTTGCAGGGGCTAGTGGGTCAGGCGCGGTCCGCGAGCCGGCGTACGAACTTGAGGCCTGACCAGACCTCGTCGATCGCGCAGACCTTGACGTCGACGACGCCGGCGGCCAGGCCGATCTCGCGTACGGCGTTGTCGTCGAGGTCGGTCTGGATGCCCAGCGCCTTCGCCGCGGCCTTCTTCGGCCAGCAGACCCAGATCATCCCGGCCTGCTCGGTGTGGTCGATGAGGGTCTTCATCCGGGCTTCCAGGGACTTCGCGCTGGTCTGGAAGGTCAGCGTCACGGCGACCTGCTTCGGCAGCCGGGTGGTCGTCGGGGCGTCGAGCGCGAAGCCATCGGGCGGGTGGTCGAGGAAGACGACCTGGCCGTCCTTGACGCCGAGCTTCTTCTCCAGGGGCGTGCCTGAGTACCCGGCCATGACCGGACGTTATCCACCGGTTGTCGCTCAGGTGTAGCGCTTCGCGCGCTCCGGTAGGAAACTGACGCCGTCTTCCCTTGTCTCGGGTCGGAAGGGGACGTGCATGAGACGCGCGGTTCTGGGTGCCGTGGCGGTGCTGGTCGTGGTCGCTGTGCTGCTCGTGGTCACCGGCTGTGGAGCCGATCCGAAGGCGGATCCGTCGCCGGCGCCGTCGACGCCGGTGACGAGCCCGGTGAGCACGACGCCGTCGGCTCCGGTGTTGCCGGAGGAAGCGAAGGCGAACACGAAGGCCGGGGCGGTGGCGTTCGTGAAGTACTACGTCGAGTTGATCAATCACGCCCAGGCCACAGGTGATGTCGGGTCATTGCAAGCTGTCGAAGCCAAGGAATGCCGGTCGTGTGCGAACGCACGCGAAACCCTGAACACGATCTATGGCGCAGGCGGTCACATCGAAGGGGGCGCGCTCTCCGCGTCCATCACCAGTGCCGCCCGGCGTCCGGATCCGGGAGAGTGGACTGTATTTGCCGCGGTCTCCTTCGGGCCTCAGAAGGTCATCCGACCAGATGGATCAACGTCCCTTAAAGGCGGTCGGTCGGTCATGACACTGGTCGTGAGGTACCAGAACGCTGCGTGGCTCGTCGACCAATGGAGCCGCGGGTCATGATTGGCAGGAGAGCATTGGCCGCGAGCACCGCCATCGCGCTTGCGCCACTTCTTGGGATGGCGCCAGCCGCCGCCAAGTCGTGCAGCGGCGGGGCTGGGGCGACGGGGAATGTCTTCTTTGCATCGGGCGAATGCAGCACCGACGGCGACACGACGCCGGGTCACGTCCATGGGGTAGGGCAGTCCGAGTACTCCGCCTACCGGTGGCAGAGTGCGTGCGACATTGCCGCCGGGCCGGTCCACACGTGTAGCGACTGGTGCCCCTCCGGTCAGATTCCGTATCAGCTCCTCGGACTCAGGGACGGGATCTGGTACCCGCTCGATATGCGTTGCGCCAGCAACCCACCCGATTCAACAGCGACCGTCACTCCAGGCATCGTCGCGCGCGCGTTTCAACAGATCCCGTTGCCGAAACTCCGTGCGGTCACGCAACCCGCCGAGAAGACCCTGATCAACTTCGACACGATCTTCTACGTCGACGCCCAACCCCTCCACCGCACCCTGACGCTGCTCGGCCAGCAGGTCGACCTGCAGATCACGCCGAGCACCTTCCGTTGGGTGCACGGGGACGGCACGACGGCGGAGACGCACACGGCCGGGGCGCCGTACCCGGCCAAGGACGTGGTCCACCGCTACCAGCAGGCGCACGTCACGGTGAACCTGCACGTCGAGGTCGTCTGGACGGCGCGGTGGAGCCTGAACCGAGGCCCGTACCAGGACGTCGACGGCACCGTCACGACGGTCGGGCCGGACACCCCGCTGCGGATCGCCGAGGCGACACCGGCACTCTCGGGCTACGGCCACTGAGGACCGCTCCGGACGTCATACGGATCGAGGGCCCCGAGCCACCAAACGTATGACGTCCGGAGCCCGTAGGAGGCACTACATTCAGCGGGTGGCCCGACTCCGCACCTCGACCAAGCTCAAGCTCGCGTACGCCGGGTTGGCGGTCGCCGACACCTGGCTCGCCGGCTCGGCCAACCAGCTGGCGCACAAGGCGCGGGTGTTGACCAAGCCGCTGCTCATGCCCACCCTGATGGCTTCGTTGATCACCGACGAGAAGGCGGCGAACTCGCCGCTGCGGGCCAACACGCTCGTCGCGCAGGCCGCAGGGTGGGGCGGCGACCTGGCGTTGATGGCGCACGGCACCAAGCCGTTCGCCGTAGGGAGCGGGTCGTTCGCGGTCGGCCACGCCGCCTACATCAGCGGGTTCCTGCGCAACCGCAGTGGCTCCGCGCGGCCCGGGCCGAAGGGGGTCGCAGCACTGTGGGCGGTGACCACGCCCGGGATGGTGTTCGGCGCCTACCGGCAGGACAAGGTGCTTGCGCCCGCCATCGCCGGCTACTCCGCGATGCTCGCCGGGACGGTCGCCGCCGCGACGCAGCTCGACCCGGCGCTGCCGACGTCGGCGCGGCGGATGACGCTGCTCGGGGCCGGGCTGTTCATGTTGTCCGACTCGGTGCTCGGCACCCGGAAGTTCTTGTGGAAGGGCGCACCGGCACGGGTGGAGTCGGTGGTGATGGCGACGTACACGGCTGCGCAGTTCTTGCTGAGTGAGGGTGCGGCGCGAGCCGGAAGCGTCTGACCCAGCGTTTCTGCCCGCTCACCGCCCGCCGACGCAGCGTTTCTGCCCGCTCACCGCACGCCGACGCAGCGTTTCTGCCCGCTCACCGCACGCCGACGCAGCGTTTCTGCCCACTCGGCGTGCATCGGAAAAGAACGAGGGCGGGGCCTGGGCCCCGCCCTGTCCTTTCCCACACAGCCGACGACCCGGGTCGAGGGGATCATCGGACGCTCTGTCCTCGGCGGACCGAGGGCGACTCAGCTCTTCGGGATGGCGAGCTTCTGGCCGACCTGGAGGCTGGAGCCGGCCAGGGAGTTGAGCTGCTGGATCTGGTGGACCATCTCGCGGACCTTGCCGGGCTCGGCGACCTGGCCGGCGATGCCGTAGAGGGTGTCGCCCTCCTGGACCTCGACGACGCGGACCGGGTCGGGCGTGCCGGCGTCGTGGGTCGCCGTGGCCCAGCCGCCGAAGGCGACCATCACCACGAACGCGGCCGCCAGGAACGCCAGCACGAACACGACGCGACCGCGCTGCGTGAGCCGGACGGTGGTGCGCCGGGCAGCTCGCGGGCGCCGCGTCGGGCTCACGAAGTCGAAGGCGGGCGAGATGCTCAGCGTGCTCATGTCTCTCTCCTGGGGGAAGTCAGGTTGTCTCTGCTGTTTCTCAGTGCTGTTTCTACGGCCGAGCACCGACAGAACCGCTGCCGGGTCGCTCAGACGTTCGATCGAACACATGTACGACGATAGAACACGCGTTCGAGGAACGCAAGAACATATGTTCGAGCGCTCTCGGGCGGGTTTCGACAAGCGCAACCACCGGCCGATCGGGTGGGGTTGACTACCCCATGACCGATCCCCGCATCGCCCCGGTCGAGGACAACCTGCTCGCCTTCTTCACCGGCGCCGGCGACCACCCGATGTTCCGCCGCGATCCGGACACGGACGTCGACGCGATCCGCAGCGACGTGCCGTTCCCGATGTTCAACTGCGTCACCGGCGCGCACTTCGGGGCGGACGCCCGGCGGCGGACCGAGGAGGTGGCGGACTCGTTCATCGGAGCCGGGCTGCCGTGGCTGTGGTGGGTCACGCCGTCGCACACGTCGCCGGAGCTGGAAGCGGCGCTGACGGAGCGCGGGCTCGAGCACGAGGACGTCCCGGGCATGTACGCCGACCTGACCACCGCTCCCCCGGTCCCCGAGGTCGCCGGGTTGAGCATCGAGCAGACCACCGACGCACGCGCCTTCGTCGCGATGATGGTCACCGGCTTCGGCCTGCCCGAGTCGGTGCGCGAGCCGATGAGCGAGGTGATGAGCGTCTTCCAGGGAGCGGTCAACGTGATCGGCTCGCTCGACGGACGCCCGGTCGCGTGCGGCACGGCGTACCTCACCGGCACCACCGCGGGCCTCTACAACATCGCGACCCTGGAGGACGTCCGTGGCCGTGGCATCGGGTACGCCGTGACACAGCGGCTGCTGCAGCTGGCGCACGCCGCCGGGGCCGAGCACGCGGTCCTGCACTCCAGCGAGTCCGGCCGGCCGGTCTACGAGCGCGCCGGCTTCGTCGAGGTCTGCAACGTGCCGCAGTACGTCTGGATGCCCCCGGAAAACTGACCCGGCCCTGCCCTTACGGCCGGGCCCGTTCCGGGTCTAGGTTGAAGACAGGACCCCGTGATCGTTCGGCGCTGCGTGAGCGTACGCCGACCCACGCAGCGCCGATCCCGGGCTCGTCCGGAGCCCTTTCCGGGCCCGCGAACCGCCCGACACGCCGTTCGAACATGTGTTTGAACTCCGCCGTCGATGGGTCTACCGTCGGCCCATGGCCTCCGATCGCATCCGCCCCTCCGCAGCCAAGCGCTCCAACGTCAGCGAGCTGCCCGACGCGCCGCCCGACGCGACCGGGCTCACCCCGCGCCAGCAGCGCATCCTCAACGTGCTCCGCGAGTCGATCGAGCAGCGCGGCTACCCGCCCAGCATCCGCGAGATCGGCGACCTGGTCGGGCTGGCCAGCTCCTCCAGCGTGGCCCACCAGCTGCGGGTGCTCGAGGCGAAGGGCTTCATCAAGCGCGACCCCAACCGGCCGCGCGCGCTCGAGGTGTTCATCCCCGAGCTGATGGCGGCGCGGCGCGCGATCGCCAGCGCCGACGAGCACGGCTTCGACCCGACCGGCATCGGCGACGCCGTGCCGGAGGCCACCCAGGTGCCGCTGGTCGGCCGGATCGCGGCCGGTGGCCCGATCCTCGCGGAGGAGCGCGTCGAGGAGATCTTCCCGCTGCCCAAGACGCTGGTCGGCGAGGGCACGCTGTTCATGCTCGAGGTCGCCGGCGACTCGATGATCGACGCGGCGATCTGCAACGGCGACTACGTGGTCATCCGCCAGGAGCAGACTGCGGACAACGGCGAGATCGTCGCGGCGCTGATCGAGGGTGAGGCCACGGTCAAGACGCTGCAGCGCAAGGACGGCCACGTGTGGCTGCTCCCCCACAACGACGCCTACGAGCCGATCAACGGTGACAACGCCACCATCCTGGGTGTGGTCACCGCCGTGCTGCGCAAGGTCTGAGCCGCGGCCCTGCGAGGGACGAGCAGGGTCGCGACGCGAAGAGGTTGATCTCGACTGAGCTCGATCCGGTGGAGGGAGCCTGCGGGTGAGCGTGCGAACCCGCAAACGGCGGCTCGAAACCTGAGTTTCGACAGGCTCGACCACCGGCTTCACGAGTGCCCGGCGATGCGACATCGCCGGGCACTCGTGCGCTCAGGCCGCCGCAGCCTGCGCGGCCGGGCCGTCGCCGTCGTGGTCGCCACCGCCGGCCGGCGCCGACTCGGTGCCGGTGACCGCGAACGACTTGTCCACCTCGACGGTGACCGGCTTGCCGGCCACGAGGAGGTGCGCCTCGTAGACACCGTCGGAGTCGGTCTCGACCCGCTGGAAGGTGGCGTCGGGGTACTTCGCCTTCACGGCCGCCGTCACCTTGTCCTTGGTGTCCCCGGTGAGCAGCTTCTCGTCGCTCCTCATCGGTTTGGTCGGGTCAGTGTTGCCGTTCGGCGCGCCGGTGCCGGCCGGGGCGCCGCCGTACGACGACGTACCCGTCGCCGCCGACCCGGTGTCGTCCGCGGCATTGGCGGACATCCCGGTCATCAGGACGCCGCCGGCGACCAGGCCGGCGATGCCGGTCGACGCGAGCAGGGCGATTGACTTCTTCTGCATGTTCCCTCCTGGTGGGTTGTCGCCGGCAAGCGTCGCCACGGTTGCTGTCCGCACGATCAACCCGTGCTGGCAAGGTGCTGTGCGTCCGGAAGCGGGCCGAAAACCAGAGGCGGCCGAGCGACGCGCGGACGTAGGTTCGAGCCGTGACCTCGCAGACCGTGACGCCCGCCCGGCTCACGCGTCGAGGGATCCCGACCGACTCCACGCTGCG
Organism: Marmoricola sp. URHA0025 HA25; assembly: GCF_054059435.1. Classification (NCBI taxonomy): domain Bacteria; kingdom Bacillati; phylum Actinomycetota; class Actinomycetes; order Propionibacteriales; family Nocardioidaceae; genus Marmoricola; species Marmoricola sp. URHA0025 HA25. The sequence continues at coordinate 1,027,531 of NZ_JBSSCD010000001.1, read as the reverse complement.
CGTCCTGGCGCTCGGCACGCTGGTCAACCGCGCGTCCGGCGGAGCGGTGTTCACCACCTTCGCGCTGTACTTCACCCGCCACGTCCACCTCGAGCCCGCTCAGGTCGGCATCGCCCTGTCGATCGCGGCTGTGGCAGGCGCCCTCGCGCAGGTGCCCGGCGGTCAGTGGGCCGACGCCCGCGGACCCCGCGAAGTGATGCGCGACCTCACCGTCCTCACCGGGATCGCCACCGCCGGGCTGGCGATCGCCCGCAGCTTCTGGGCCCTGGTCGTGGCGATCTCGCTCGTCGCGGCGGCGCAGATGGCGGCCAACGCCGTGCGCAACGGCTACATCGCGCGGATCGCGGTCGGCGGTCAGGGCGTCCCGTTCAAGGCCTACCTGCGCGCGGTCACCAACGTCGCGATGACCTTCGGTGCGCTCCTCGGCGGGATCGCGCTCTGGATCGACGAGCCGTGGGCCTACGTCGGGGTGTTCCTCCTCGACGCCGCCACCTCGCTGCTCACCGGCCTGCTGTTCAACCGGCTCCCGCACCTGTCCGGAGCGCCGGCCCGCGCGGACGGCGAGCCGCGGCTCGGCGTCGTACGCGACCTCCCGTACGTCGCCGCGACCCTCCTCACCGCCGTGCTGTTCATGCACTTCGTGGTGCTCGAGATCGGCATCCCGCTGTGGATCAGCGAGCACACGACGGCGCCGACCTCGATGGTCGCGATCATGCTCGGCCTCAACACGATTGCGGTCGCGCTCTTCCAGGTCCGGCTGAGCCGCGGCGCCGAGGACGTCACCTCCGGCGCGTCGGCGGTGCTGCGCGGCAGCGCGTGGATCGCGGCGTCGTTCGTGCTGATCGCGTTCACCGACGGCATCGCGCGCGGTGCCGCGATCGTGGTGCTGCTGCTGTCGGCGTCCGTGCACGTGGTCGGCGAGATGGTCTCCAGCAGCGGGCAGTGGGGCGTGTCGATGGGGCTCGCGCCGGTCGAGCGGCAGGGGCAGTACCAGGGCTTCGCCGCCCTCGGCTTCAGCCTGTCCCGGGTCGCGGCGCCGACCCTGATCACCACGCTCTGCATCCAGTGGGGGCGGCCGGGCTGGTTCGTGCTCGCCGGCCTGGTCCTGGCCTCGGGCCTCTTGATGAAGCCGGTCAGCGCCTGGGGGCTGGCGACCCGGGAGAAGTACGGCGCCGCCACCGCCACCGGATAGCCCGGCACTAGGCTCCGGGAGTGAGCACCCCCGGAGACGTCGTCGTGGTCGGCGGCATGAACATGGACACCTTGGCCAGGATCACCGGGGACACGGTGCCGGGGAGCAGCAACCCCGGCGCGACGGCGATCGCCCACGGCGGCGTCGGACGCAACGTGGCCGAGAACCTCGCCCGCCTGGGCAGCCCGGTCCGGCTGATCGGCGTGGTCGGCCAGGACGACCCCGGCACCGCGCTGCTCGAGCAGCTCGGCCTCCTCGACGTCAACCTCCGCGGCGTACGCCGGTCGGCCGACTGTGCGACCGGGACCTACACCGCCGTGCTCGACCACGACGGTGGCCTCGTCATCGGTGTGGCCGACATGGCCGCGACCGACAGCCTCGGCCCCGAGGACGTGAGTCGCGAGTCGCTACGTGGTGCCGGCTGGCTGGTGCTCGACGGCAACCTCCGCACCGACACGATCGCCCACTGCCTCGCTCTGGCCGAGGAGCAGGCCGTGCCGGTCGTGCTCGACCCGGTCGGCGTGACCAAGGCGGCCCGGCTCGGCCCGCTCCCGGGGCTGCACACGTTCACGCCGAACCGCGACGAGTTGATCGCCTGGGCCGGCACCGACGACGTCGACGCCGCCCGCGCGCACGCGCACTCCCAGGGCATCGACGTGGTCTGGCTTCGCGAGGGCGCGGAGGGCAGCACCCTGCACACCGGCGACGGGGCGACGACCCGGCTGCGGCTGCCACCAGCAGAGGTGGTGGACGTGACCGGGGCCGGAGACGCGATGCTCGCGGCGTACGTCCACCGGCTTCGCGCCGGGGACCCGGTCGCCCAGGCCGGCTGGTTCGCGACCGCGGCCGCCTGGCTCACCGTGCAGTCCACGACGACCGTGCGACGCGACCTGACCGAGGACCTCGTACACGGCACCCTGGAGGACCTGCGGTGATCGACCTGCAGCTGACCGACGAGGTCCGCGCGGCGCTGGCCGACCGCCGGCCGGTCGTCGCACTGGAGAGCACGATCATCAGCCACGGGATGCCCTACCCCGACAACGTCGCGATGGCCCGCGAGGTCGAGGCGATCATCCGCGCCGACGGAGCGACCCCGGCGACGATCGCGGTGCTCGACGGCGTACCCCGGATCGGGCTGGACGACGCCGCGCTCGAGCTGCTCGGCCGCGGGCAGCAGGAGATCCGCAAGGTCAGCATCCGCGACCTGCCCTACGTCGTCGCCCGCCGCGAGCACGGCGCGACCACGGTCGCCGCGACGATGCGGCTCGCCTCCCTGGCCGGCATCCGGGTCTTCACCACCGGCGGCCTCGGCGGTGTGCACCGCGGCGCTGCGACGACCATGGACGTCAGCGCCGACCTGACCGAGCTCTCCCTCACGAACGTCACGGTGATCTCCGCGGGAGTGAAGTCGATCCTCGACATCGGCCTGACCCTGGAGGTGCTCGAGACCCTCGGCGTGCCGGTGCTGGGCTACCGGACCGACGACTTCCCGGCGTTCTACACCCGCACCAGCGGGTACGCCGTGCCGCTGCGCGTCGACTCGGCCGATGAGATCGCCGGGATCATGCGCGCGAAGGACGAGCTGTCCGTCGCCGGCGGGATCAGCGTGGCCAACCCGATCCCGGAGGCTGACGGGATCCCGCACGAGCAGATCGACGCGATCATCGACCAGGCGCTCGGCGACCTCGACCGGCTCGGGATCACCGGCAAGGACACCACGCCGTACCTCCTCGGCCGGATCGTGGAGATCACCGGGGGCGACTCCCTGCGCGCCAACGTCGCGCTGGTGAAGAACAACGCCCACCTCGGCGCCGAGATCGCGGTGGCTTTCGCGCAGGCCCAGTAGGCGCTCCGCGACGGCCTTGAGGAGGCTCTGCGAGCCGAATTGGTTCCGTAAATGCGGCAATATCTCCGGAAATTCAGCGGCTCAAACCATTGACGACAGCCCAGATTGGGCGTGAAGTGGCTCCGGGCAATCTTCCCCATTTCGCACCCATGAAGGAGACCCCCTCTCGTGTCTCGGAAACTCGGTATCCCCGTCGCGGTCCTCACCACGGCGGCTCTCGGCCTCACGCTCGCCGGCCTGGCCACGCCGGCCGACGCAGCCACCAGTCACTCGCTCCCCGGCAGCGTGCCGAGCTGGGCCAACGCGGCCCACAAGGCCGGAGCCGCCAGCTCCTCGGAGCAGGTCGACTTCCGCGTCTACCTCGACTGGCAGGGCGGCTCCGCGGCCGCCGACTACGCCACCGCGGTCAGCACGCCCGGCAACGCGCTCTACGGCAAGTTCCTCAGCGCCAACCAGTTCGCCGCGAAGTTCGCGCCGAGCGCCGGCACGGTCAACAGCGTGAAGAGCTGGCTCAAGGGCCAGGGCTTCACCGTCGGCCACGTGCCGGCCAACAGCAAGTACGTCGAGGCGGTCGGCACTGTCGGCCAGGCGGCCAAGGCGTTCTCGACCTCGTTCGCGACGTACAAGGTCGAGGGCAAGACGCTGCGCAGCAACAACAGCCCGCTGGTCGTCCCCGACTCGCTCTCCGGCGTGCAGGCCGTCGTCGGGCTCGACGAGTCCGCCGCGCTGGTGCACCACGACAGCAACCCGCCGGCGGTGTTCAACAACGCCCGCCCCTGCTCGGAGTGGTGGGGCGAGAAGACGGTGCAGAACACAGCGACCCCGGACAACACGGTGCTTCCGGCCACGCCGTCGGCCTTCGCGCCGTGCGGCTACGCCGGCGCGCAGCTCCAGGGCGCATACGGGATGGACGGTGCCATCGCGAGCGGCAACGACGGACGCGGGGTGACCGTCGGCATCATCGACGCGTACGCCTCGACCACGATGCTCTCCGACGCCAACAGGTACTCGAGCGAGCACGGGCTGCCGTCGCTCAACGGCCACTACAGCGAGCACGTCGCGCCGGGCACGAAGGTCCGGCCGCAGAACCCGAGGCAGGACCCCGAGGGCTGGAGCGGCGAGCAGACCCTCGACGTCGAGGCCGTGCACACGATGGCTCCCGGCGCGGACATCCTCTACGTCGGCTCGCCGAACAACTACCAGGACATGGACGCGGCGCTGAACTGGATCGTGTCCCGGCACGCCGCAGACATCGTCACGAACTCCTACGGGTTCTCCAGCGAGGCACTGCCGCCGGGCTACATCAAGCCGCAGAACGACATCCTGATCCAGGCCGCGGCCACCGGCATCTCGATGTTCTTCTCCAGCGGTGACGACAGCGACGAGACCGGCGGGGTTGCCGGCGCGACGCCGACGCCCGACTGGCCCGCCTCCAGCCCCTGGGTGACCGCCGTCGGCGGGACCTCGCTCGGAGTCGGCCAGGACAACAGCCGGATCTTCGAGCTCGGCTGGGCCACGGCGAAGTCGACGCTGTCGAACGGTGCCTGGACCACTCCTGCGTACCTCTACGGCTCCGGCGGCGGGACCAGCCGGCTGTTCACGCAGCCGTCGTACCAGGCGGGCGTCGTCGACCCCGCGATGTCCCAGCGGTACGGCGGTCCGGCGATGCGCGTCGTCCCGGACGTCTCGGCGCTCGGTGACCCGACGACCGGCATGCGGGTCGGCCAGACCCAGACGTGGCCGGACGGGCACGTCGCCTACTCGGAGTACCGGATCGGCGGCACCAGCCTCGCCTCGCCGCTCTACGCGGGCATGTTCGCCCTCGTGGTGCAGCGGGCCGGTCACGACTTCGGCCTCGCCAACCCGGTGCTCTACCACGCCGCGGCCAACGACATCACCAAGGCGCAGCGAAGCACCTACCCGGGCGCCGTGCGGGTCGACTTCGCCAACGGGGTCGACGCGGGTGACGGCTACGTGTACTCCGCGCGCTGGTTCGACGTCGACGAGCCGCTGACCATCCACGTCCGTCCGGGCTACGACGACATCACCGGTGTCGGCACACCCGCGGGGCAGGCGTGGCTCGACTACCTGGCCGCGCAGTGACGGCGGCCGCTTGAACGGGGGACCCTCCGAGGGGGCTTGACCGGAGGTGAACCGGGCCGGGAGTGAGAGCTCCCGGCCCGGTCGTGCTCTCACCGGGTTCCCTTCGGGAGATGACACCATTCTCGCAGTTCTTGTGTCCCAATTGTCCGATTTAGGGCAATATGGGAGGCATGAGCCCCCGCCGCCTCCGTTGGACCGCCGCCGCGGTCACCGCGCTCGCGCTGGTGACCCCCGTGCAGGCGCACGCGAGCGGCCGCCCGGACCCCGCGGCGCGGGCGCACGTGCTCGCCCACTCCGGCCACGGCCGCGCGGTCGTCGAGGCGCTCGGCGACCGGCTGCCCGAGGCCGCGGCCGTCAACCACCTGAGCGCGTCCAGGCTCCAGAGCGTCCTCGAGGAGGACCCGACAGCGTGGGTCGGCGAGGACGGCCAGCTGTTCTACGTCGAGAAGACCGAGGCCCTCGTCGCCTCGGCCGGGCTGGTCGCAGGAGCGCCGACCGCGTCGTACCCGGAGAGCCAGACGTTCGGCCTGCACAGCCTGCCGGGGTCGACGCACACCATCTTCCTGGACTTCAACGGCGACAGCGTGGCCAACACCTACTGGAACAGCGCGAGCGTCGGGATGCCCGCACGGACCTACACCGGCTTCACCCTCGACGCCGACCCGGCGACGTTCACCTCTGCCGAGCTCGCCTACATCCAGCAGGTGTGGCGGATCGTCGCCGAGAAGTACTCGCCGTTCGACGTCGACGTCACCACCCAGGACCCGGGTCCTGCCGGCTACAACCGCAACGGTGCCCTCGACACGACGTACGGCGACCACGTGATCATCACCGACGACGCCGGCGCGGTCGCCTCGGCCTGCAGCGGGTCCTGCAGCGGCATCGCGCTGCTCAGCACCTTCGCGAACAGCTCGGACACCAACGGCTACCTCGAGCCGGCGTGGGTCTTCTCCTCGATGACCTGGGACTCCCCCGTGCTCACCGCCCACACCGTGGCGCACGAGGTCGGGCACACGTTCGGCCTCATCCACGACGGCGACGCCACCCACGAGTACGCGTCCGGGCACGGGAACTGGTTCCCGCTGATGGGGAGCGGCGTCGAGGGTGTCGGGCAGTTCAGTAAGGGCGAGTACGCCGGGGCGAACCACCCGCAGGACGAGCTGGCGATCATCGCCGCCAACGGTGCGCCGCTCCGGATCGACGACCACGGCGATCTCAACGTGCTCGCGGACCCGCTCGCAACCGGTGGCGTCGCCAACGGCGTGATCGAGACGCGGGCCGACCAGGACGTCTTCGCGGTGAACCACAGCTGCACGACGAACCTCACCGCCCGCGCGACCGGAGTCGGTGCCGGCGCGAGCCTCGACACGAAGGTCACCGTGACCGACCTGGTCGGCAACGTGCTCGCATCCGCCAACCCGGCCTCGGGCCAGACCGGCTCCTGGCCGGCGCTGCCGACCGGGATGGACGCCCAGGTCACCGTGCCGGCCGGCGTCGGCACCTACTACGTCCACGTCGAAGGCGTCGGCAGCGGCGATCCCGTCTACACCGGCTACTCCGACTACGCCAGCGTCGGCGAGTACGTGCTCGCGATCAGCGGCTGTGACGGCACCATGCCGGTCGTGACCACGCCGGTGCCACCGACCACGACGCCGACAACCACGACGCCGACGCCCGCCGCGGGCACCCCGTCTGCTCCACGCATCGGGCTGGCGACCCCGGGCCACCGCGGGCACCCGGTCACGGCCACCGCCCGCTGGTCGGCACCCGCGACCGCCGGATCGTCGGCGATCCTGGGCTACAAGGTGCTCGCCGAGCAGGTCGACAGCTCCGGCCGCGTGGTCAAGGTGTTCAGCAGCCGGATGCTCGCCGCCGGCAGCCGGACCGCGTCGCTGCGGCTCGGCCAAGGGCACTACCGCTTCCGGGTCGTGGCCTACAACCACGCCGGCGCCTCGCCCACGTCCTCGCCCTCACGGGTCGTGCGGGCGCGCTGAGGTCCGACCGGCTCACCTGCCGCTGAGCCGCACCAGCGCCTTGCGGGCGACCTCCGGATCGGTCGTCGACCACATCGGGGACAGGCTCGCGCGCAGGAACCCGCCGTAGCGCGCGGTCGCCAGCCTCGGGTCGAGCACGGCGACCACACCCTTGTCCGTAGTGGTGCGGATCAGCCGGCCCGAACCCTGCGCGAGCAGCAGCGCCGCATGCGTCGCGGCGACCTCCATGAAGCCGTTGCCGCCGGCCCTGTCGGCCGCCCGCTGGCGCGCGGACATCAGCGGGTCGTCGGGACGCGGGAACGGGATCCGGTCGATCAGCACCAGCTGGCAGGTCTCCCCCGGCACGTCGAGCCCCTGCCAGAGGCTGAGCGTGCCGAAGAGGCAGGTGTGCGGGTCGCCGACGAACTGGCGGGCGAGCTCCGGCAGCTGCGCGTCGCCCTGGGCAAGGGTGGTCAGGTGCGGCAGTCGTTCGCGGACCTCCTCGGCGGCCGCCTCCGCGGCGCGCCGGCTCGAGAACAGGCCCAGCGTGCGGCCGTCCGCGGCGTCGACGAGGTCGACGATCTCGTCGAGCTGGGCCTTCTGCAGGCCGTCGCGGCCCGGAGGCGGCAGGTGCTTGGCGACGTACAGGATCGCCTGCCGGGCGTAGTCGAACGGCGAGCCCACGTCGATGCCCTCCCAGGAGCTCGCTCCGGTGGTTGAGCCTGTCGAGACCAGGCCGACGGAGCGGGCGACCGAGTCGAAGTCGCCGCCGAGCTTGAGCGTCGCCGAGGTGAGGATCGCGGTCTTCGCGGCGAGCAGCTTCTCGCGCATCGGCCCGGCGACCTCGAGCGGCGCGATGCAGAGCTGGTTGCCGCCGTGGCGCTGCTCCCGCTCCGCGACCCAGAGCACGTCGAGCTCCGATCCGGCGGTCATCCGCTCCGCGGTCTTGAACAGCTCCTGCGCCCAGCCCTTGGCCTGGGTCGTCCCGGCATCGTCACCGGCGTCCTTCGGGAAGGCGCTGACCAGTGCTCGCGCGGCGTCGCGGACCAGCACGAGGGCGTCGGCGAGCTCGGTCGGCACCGCATCGACGCGACCCGGCTCGGTCGCGGCGATGGCGGCGCGCAGGGCGTCGGCGGCGTCCGCGAGGTCGTCGGCCTCGGTCCCCTCGACGTGGCGCTGGGCGCGCCTGGCGGTGCGCTCGACCTCGCCCACCGAGAGCTCGTCGGTGGCGGCCTGGGTCACCCGGGCGGTGAGCTCGTGGGCCTCGTCGATCACCACGACGTCGTACTCCGGGATCATCGGGACGCCCTCGATCGCGTCGATCGCGAGCAGAGAGTGGTTGGTGACGACGAGCTGCGACTTCGCGGCCTTGTCCTTCGCCCGCTCGGCGAAGCACTCCGCGCCGTAGGGACACTTGGCGGCGCCGAGGCACTCGCGGTGGCTGACGCTGACCTGCCGCCAGATCCGGTCGGTGTGCCGCGGGGCGTGGTCGCGCTCGCCGCTGCCGGCGGACTGCGCCTCCTCCTCGACCCACTCACGCAGGGCCACCACCTCGGCGCCGGTGGAGCTCTCCGGGAGGTCGACCAGGACGCCCTGGTCGTCCGGCACGCCCTCGCGCACCCGGTGGAGACAGGCGTAGTTGGAGCGGCCCTTGAGCACGGCGTACGTCGCGTCCTCGCCGAGTACGTCGGCCGCCGCCTCGACCAGCGCCGGGATGTCGCGCTCGACGAGCTGGTGCTGCAGCGCGAGCGTCGCGGTCGCGACCACCACCCGGTCGTGGTGCAGCAGCGCAGGGACCAGGTAGCCCAGCGACTTGCCGGTGCCGGTGCCGGCCTGGACGAGCAGGTGCCGGCCGGACTCCATCGCATCGGCGACCGCCTCGGCCATCTGGATCTGACCGGGCCGCTCCTCGCCGCCGAGCGCCTCCACCGCAGCCGCCAGCACCGCGCGCACGGTCGGCTTGTCGACCTCGGACTCCTCGACCACCGGCTCACCCTATGTCCGCCCACCGCCACTTCGTCGAGGCGGCGCAGATGAAAGCCAGGATCACGTCGAGGCGGCTCAAGTGAAAGGCTCAGATTTTCATCTGCGCCGCCTCGGCGTGCCTGCGGGTTTCATCTGCGCCGCCTCGACGGCAATTTCGGTCGCGCCGATTGGGTCACGATGCGGCGATGTTGCTTGTGGAGTCGCCGTACGGGCCAATACCTTCTGATTCATGCGTGAAGAGGGCCAGACACCGTCGATCCGGTTGGTGGATCTGGCCAAGGACTTCGGATCCGTGCGTGCGGTCGACGGGATCGACCTGGAGATCGGCGACGGGGAGTTCTTCGCGATGCTCGGGCCGTCGGGGTCGGGCAAGACCACGGTGCTGCGGATGATCGCCGGGTTCGAGCAGCCGACCAGGGGGCGGGTCGAGCTGGCGGGCACCGACGTCACCGGCCAGCCGCCCTTCGCCCGCGACGTGAACACGGTCTTCCAGGACTACGCCCTGTTCCCGCACATGAGCGTGCTGGAGAACGTCGAGTACGGGCTGCGCGTGAAGAAGGTCCCCCGGACCGAGCGCCGCCGTCGTGCCGCCGACGCGCTGGACACCGTCCGGCTCGCCGAGCACGGGAGCCGGCGACCGGCCCAGCTGTCCGGCGGCCAGCGCCAGCGCGTCGCGCTCGCGAGGGCCCTGGTCAACCGGCCGAAGGTGCTGCTCCTCGACGAGCCCCTGGGCGCGCTGGACCTCAAGCTCCGCCGTGAGATGCAGATCGAGCTCAAGCAGATCCAGCGCGACGTCGGCATCACCTTCGTGTTCGTGACCCACGACCAGGAGGAGGCACTGACGCTGAGCGACCGGATCGCGGTGTTCGACGCGGGCCAGGTCCAGCAGGTCGCCACCCCGCGCGAGCTCTACGAGCACCCGCAGAGCGCGTTCGTCGCCGGGTTCGTCGGCACCTCGAACCTCCTCGTCGGGCCGGCCGCGCGGGCGGTGATCGGACGCGACGGCGTCTTCAGCATCCGCCCGGAGAAGGTCCACCTCGACGAGACCCCGCCAGGCGCGACGAGCGTGGCCGGCATCGTCCGCGAGGTCGTGTACCTCGGCTCCGCCAACCACTACGTCGTCGACCTCGACGTACCGGGCCAGCCCACCTCCCTCACCGTGCTGCGGCAGAACCTGCACACCGCCAGCAGCGACCCGGCGGACCGCCGCGGCGACCGCGTCCGGCTCGCCTGGCTGCCGGAGCACGTCATCGAGCTCGGAACTGAAGCACCCGTCAGCACCCCCATCACCGAGGAGTCAGCATGAAGCACGCACGCACGCTCGCCGTCCTGGCAGCGGTCGGAGCTCTCGCGCTCACCGTCACGGGCTGCGGCTCGTCCGACAACGGCGGTGGCGGCAAGAAGAGCAGTGCCGGGTTCACGGCGCCGGACGTGCCGATGGCGAAGAAGCTCGGCACCAAGGAGGGCGCGGTCAGCATCCTGGCGTGGCCCGGGTACGCCGAAGACGGCACCAACGACCCGAAGACCGACTGGGTGACCCCGTTCGAGAAGGCCACCGGCTGCCAGGCGACCGTGAAGTACTTCGGCACCTCCGACGAGGCGGTGAGCCTGATCAAGACCGGCGACTACGACGTGGTCTCCGCATCCGGGGACGCCACCTTGCGCCTCATCGCGGGCGGCGACGTCGCACCGGTCAACACCGACCTGCTCACCAACTACGGCGACATCCGCAGCTTCCTCAAGAACACTGCCTACAACTCGGTTGACGGTCAGATGTACGGCATGCCGCAGGGCTGGGGAGCGAACCTGCTCACCTACAACCCCGACGTGGTGAAGCCGGCGCCGACGAGCTGGTCGAGCGTCTTCGAGGCGAGCTCCCCGTACGCCGGCAAGATCACGCCGTACGACTCGCCGATCTACATCGCCGACGCGGCGCTCTACCTGATGAACACCAACCCGGACCTCGGCATCAAGAACCCCTACGCGCTGGACAAGCACCAGCTCGACATGGCGGTCGCCGTGCTCAAGACCCAGCGCGGCCAGGTCTCGGAGTACTGGTCGGACTACCTCAAGCAGCAGCAGGCGTTCGAGAGCGGCGACTCGGTGATCGGCACGTCGTGGCAGTTCATCGTGAACCTGATCGACGCCGACAAGAAGCCGATCAAGGCGTTCCTGCCCGACGAGGGCTCGACCGGGTGGTCCGACACCTGGATGATCTCGAGCAAGTCCAAGCACCCCAACTGCGCGTATGCCTGGCTGGACTACATCGGCGGCCCGGACGGCAACGCAGCGTCGGCGTACTACTTCGGTGAGGCACCGGCGAACGGCAAGGCGTGCGACGTCATCGCGACGACGGACAAGGACGCATCGTTCTGCGACACCTTCCATGCCGCCGACGAGGCCTACGCCAAGAAGCTCTGGTACTGGACGACGCCGGTCTCCGACTGCCTCGACGGGCGGACCAAGGTCAAGTGCACGACGTACGCCGACTGGACGCAGGCCTGGACGCAGATCAAGGGCTGAGCCGGACCAGAGCCGAACGAGATGTCGACGCACCCAGGGCCCTCTCTGCGGAGAGGTCTGCTGCTGCTGCCACCGTTGCTGTGGCTGGGAGTGGCCTACCTCGGCGCCCTGGGTGCGTTGTTCCTCGCTGCGTTCTGGACCACCAACGAGTTCACCGGTGACCTGGTCCGGGTCTTCACGCTCGACAACTTCCGCGACCTGCTGCAGCAGTCGGTCTACCGGACGATCACGCTGCGCACGCTCGGGGTTGCGGTGCTCGTCACCGTCGTCGACGCGGCGCTGGCGCTCCCGGTCGCGTTCTTCATGGCCAAGGTCGCCCGGCCCGGCCTGCAGCGGCTCCTGGTGATCGCGGTGCTGATGCCGTTGTGGGCGTCGTACCTGGTGAAGGCGTACGCGTGGCGCGGCATGCTGTCCAAGTCGGGTCCGCTGGAGTGGCTCGGGATCTCCCCTGGCTACGGCCTCACCGGCCTGGTCGTGACTCTGGCGTACCTGTGGCTGCCGTACATGATCCTGCCGGTGTACGCCGGCCTGCAGAAGCTGCCCGACTCGCTGCTCGAGGCCAGTGGTGACCTCGGTGCCTCCGCACTGACGACCTTCCGGCGGGTGGTGCTGCCACTGGTCTTCCCAGCGCTGGTGGCCGGCTCGATCTTCACGTTCTCGCTGACGATGGGTGACTACATCGCGGTGAAGATCGTCGGCGGACCGACGCAGATGCTCGGCAACGTGGTCGCCGACAACTACGGCGTGGCCAACAACCTGCCGTTCGCGGCGGCGTACGCCGTGGTCCCGGTGCTGGTCATGCTCGGCTACCTCGGCGTGGTCCGGCGCACCGGCGCCCTGGAGAACCTGTGAGGGCGCGGCGATGACGATCAGCAGGCGCCTCAAGGCGTTCCTTGTCGGCTGCACCGCTCTGGTGCTGCTGATCGTCTACCTGCCGCTGGCGCTGGTGCTGCTCAACTCGTTCAACGTCAGCAAGTCGTTCGCCTGGCCGCCGAGCGGCCTGACCCTGCGTTGGTGGCAGGCCGCCGGCCACTCCACGGGTGCTCGCCATGCGCTCCTGGTCAGCGTCGAGGTCGGCCTGCTCGCGACGGTGATCTCGCTGGTCCTCGGGACGATGGCCGCGATGGCCCTGCAGCGGGCCCGCTTCTTCGGGCGCAACGCGGTCTCGCTGCTGATCATCCTGCCCATCGCGCTGCCCGGCATCGTGACCGGCCTGGCGCTGAACAACGCGTTCACCTCGATCTTCGGCCTCGAGCTCGGGTTCTTCACGATCGTGGTCGCGCACGCGACGTTCTGCATCGTCACCGTGTTCAACAACGTCCAGGCACGGCTCCGGCGGATGTCCGAGAGCCTCGAGGAAGCCTCGGCCGATCTCGGCGCCGGGCCGCTGACGACCTTCCGGCTGGTCACCTTCCCGCTGCTGCGCTCCGCGCTCCTCGCGGGTGGACTGCTGGCCTTCGCGTTGTCCTTCGACGAGATCATCGTGACCACGTTCACCGCCGGCGGGCACGAGCAGACGCTGCCGATCTGGATCTTCCAGAACCTCTTCCGCCCGAACCAGACGCCGGTGGTCAACGTGGTCGCAGCGGCGCTGATCGTGCTCTCCGCGGTCCCGATCTGGCTGGCGCAGCGCCTCAGCGACAGCGTCGAGCAGACCGCGACCGCCGCTCCCTGACCAAGGACCGCCGAGGCGGCGCAGATGAAAGCCCCAGAAACGTCGAGGCGGCGCAGATGAAAGGAATCGCTTTCATCTGCGCCGCCTCGACGTGCTTTGGGCTTTCATCTGCGCCGCCTCGACGTGCTTTGGGCTTTCATCCGAGCCGCCTCGACGTGCTCAGGGCTGGGCGGGGGGTTCCTCGCTCGCGCCGGCCGGGGGCTCGACCGCGGCGGGCGGAGCAGTGGGCGGGAACGACGGGGCCGGAGGTGCTGCCGGTGCGGCGGGCACGGCCGGGGCGGCGGGGGCGGCAGGCGCGGCGGGAGCAGCCGGGGCTGCGGTGCCGAAGTCGACCTTCGGTGCGACGTCGGAGCCGGCAGGTGCCTCGTAGAACTCCCGCGCCTTGACGCCCGCCATGCCGGCGAACAGCATCCACGGGATCGTCGCGACCGCCTTGTTGAGCGTCGCGACCGCGTCGTTGTAGTACTGCCGGGCGAACGAGATCTGGTTCTCGGTCTCGGCGAGCTGCTTCTGCAGGTCCAGGAAGTTCGTGTTCGCCTTCAGGTCGGGGTAGTTCTCGGCGACCGCGTTGACCCGCACCAGCGCCTGCGACAGCGCTGCGTCCGCGGCGGCCTTGGCCGGCACGTCGTCGCCCTTGGCTGCGGCGGCCACGCCCGCCCGCGCGGCGGTGACCTCCTCGAAGACGCCCTTCTCGTGGGCGGCGTACCCCTTCACGGTCTCGACGAGGTTCGGGATCAGGTCGGCGCGCCGGGTCAGCTGCACGTCGATGCCGCCGAGCGCCTCCTGCGCCCCGATGTCGGTGCGCCGGAGCTTGTTGAAGCCGACGACGACGAACCCGACCGCGACCACGACCAGTGCGATGACGATCCAGACGATCAGCATGCCGAACCTCTTTCCGTTGCGGACTTGTCATTGAACTGCATGAGCGGGCGTCTCGACAGGCTCGACCGGCTGCTCACCAGGAGCCACCGCCGCCACCGCCGCCACCGCCACCACCGCTGAAGCCGCCGCCCCCGCCGCTGGACGAGGAGCTCTGGGTGGCCTCGTAGGAGGAGATCGCGGAGGACACCGCGGAGTCGAAGCTGTCGACCATCTGGTTGACGTAGTTCGACGTGTGCGCGCCCGAGTAGCCGGCGAAGTACGTCGGCACGGGGGGCTCCTCGCCGGTCTCCACGCGGTACTTCTTGGCCCACTCGTCGGCGCAGTCGAGCGCCACCGCCCAGGGGAGGTACGCCGTGTAGAGGTCCTTGCGCCCGGAGAAGTCGAACCGCTCGACCGCCGACGGCGTGGACAGGATCCGCCGGAAGCCGCCGACCCGGGACCACAGGTCGCGGCCTGCCGGCGTGCGCTTGGTGCCCGCGCCCGGCGTACCGACGCCGAGGCCGAACACCGCGAACGCGCCGGGGATCAGCGCGACCGCCGACATGTTCAGCGGGTTGAACGCGCCGAGCCAGATCGTCACGCCCCACAGCGCCAGCAGCACGAAGCAGCCGAACCCGCCGAGGCCACTGGGGGCCATCAGCCCCGAGGTGCGGGCCCAGCCCTTGGTGTTGGCCTTGAACTGGCTGAGCACCGTCTTGAGCTTCTCCCCGGCCGACACCGACTTCGGCGACGCGGTGAACGAGTCACCCGAGTCGAGCACGCCGAGCGCCCCGCCCGCGAGCTGGGTCACGCCGTCGACGTTGCTCCACGCCTTCGTGTCGCCGGTGCCCGTGATCGTCCACTTCCGGTCGTCCTGGCTGAGCTGGACGGCACCCTTCTCCGCGGCCCACATCATCGTGGCGACGAACGCCTCGTCCGGGACCTTCTCGGTGAGGATGTACGCGGCCTGCGCCGGCCCGATCCCGTCCGGCGGCGCGTACATCAGCGGGTAGGCCGGCTGCTTCTCGTGGGTCGAGCGGCTCATCGCGAACCCGGAGAGGGCCCCGAGCAGTGCGATGGCGAGGACCAAGCCGAGGAGCACCGGGTGCCGGCCCAGGATCGGATCCATCCGGCTGCTCCACGGCAGCGTGTTCGCGGGCGGCGTGGGGATGTCCAGGCCGACCTTGATCGTGACCGGCGTGTTCGGAGACAGGATCCCGGTGAGGACGGTCAGGGTGTCGGTGCCCTCACCGTCGGCGGTGCAGCCCGACGTGCTGCCCAGGCCGACCGCGCACCGGAAGTTCTGCGCGGCGGCCGGCAGGTGCACCGTGAGGTGCGCCTGGTCGATCGGCATCTCCCAGCCGGCAGGGATCAGGTCCCAGTAGAACTGCGTGGGCGTCCCGTCGGTGCCCTTCGACAGAGCCCCGGGGATCGTGTAGTCGATCTCGTAGACGTGCACGCCGTCGAGGAGCGTGCCGGCGCTGCCGATCTTCAGCACGACGTACCGGCCGCGGCTCTTGGTCTCGCGCGAGTAGGGCTCCGACTGTCCGTCGCGGGTGACCCGCACCTGCTCGGGGAGCACCCGGCTGTGCGAGCCGTTCGGGTTGTCGCGGGTGTCGAAGAACCGGAAGATGCCGTGCCGCGAGATCGGGAAGTGCACCGTGAGCGTCTCGACGACGTCGAGGTCGCCGTCGGCATTGACGGTGAAGTCGGCCGTGTAGTCGTTGATCGTCGACGTCTCGCCGCTCGGGCTGCTCGAGCTGGTGGAGATCCCGCCGATCCCGACGATCACCGCGAGGACGACCAGGCCGAAGATCCCGGCGACCAGTTTCCTCATGGCGCGACCCTAGCGGCGGGAGCACCCGCGTACCGGGAAGTTGACCAGACCGCGCTAGTCGATCGTCGTGACGGCGTAGGGCTCCAGCTCGGCGGCGAGCGCCTCGCTGACCCGGGCCTGGACGACCGTGCCGTTGCCGGTGTGGTCGGTGCTGAGCACCTCGCCCTTGTCGTGGATCCGGCTGACCAGGTCTCCTCGCTCGTAGGGCAGGAGCACGCGCACGTCGACCGCCGGGCGCGGGAGGTCGGCCTCGATGGCCCCCCTGACCTCGTTGATGCCCTCACCCGTCTTCGCCGAGCACACGATCGAGTGCGGCTCACGTTGCCGCAGCCGGGCGATCGTCATCGGGTCGGCGACGTCGGCCTTGTTGACCACGACGAGCTCCGGGATGCCGGTCGCGCCGATCTCGGCGAGCACCTCGCGTACGGCGGCCAGCTGGCCCTCCGGGTCGGGGTGCGAGCCGTCGACCACGTGGACGATCAGGTCGGACTCGGCGACCTCCTCGAGCGTGCTGCGGAACGCCTCGACCAGCTGGTGAGGCAGGTGCCGGACGAAGCCGACGGTGTCGCTCATCGTGTAGACCCGGCCGTCGCCGGTCGTCGTACGCCGGGTCGTCGGGTCGAGCGTCGCGAACAGGGCGTTCTCGACCAGCACGCCGGCATCGGTCAGCCGGTTGAGCAGGGAGGACTTGCCCGCGTTGGTGTAGCCGGCGATCGCGACACTGGGCACCGCGTTGCGGCGGCGCTCGCTGCGCTTGGTCTGGCGGGTCGTGCGCATGTGCGCGAGGTCGCGGCGCAGCTTGGCGATCTTGGTGTTGATGCGCCGTCGGTCGGTCTCGATCTTGGTCTCACCGGGACCTCGACCGCCGATGCCGCCGCCCTGTACGCCGACCCGGCCGCCGGCCTGGCGGGACAGGTTGCCACCCCAACCACGCAGGCGCTGCTTCATGTAGTTGAGCTGGGCCAGCTCGACCTGCGCCTGGCCCTCGTGGGACTTCGCGTGCTGGGCGAAGATGTCCAGGATCAGCGCGGTCCGGTCGACGACCTTGACCTTGATCTTGTCCTCGAGGTTGCGCAGCTGGCTCGGGGCCAGCTCCCCGTCGACGATCACGGTGTCGGCGCCGTTGGCCCAGACGATCTCGCGGACGCCCTCGACCTTGCCGCGGCCGATGTAGGTGGCCGGATCGGGCTTGTCGCGCCGCTGGTAGACGGCGTCGAGGACCTGCGAGCCCGCCGTCTCGGCGAGCAGGGCCAACTCCGCCATGGAGTTCTCGGCATCCTCGACGCTGCCCTCGGTCCAGACACCGACGAGCACGACCCGCTCGAGGCGGAGCTGGCGGTACTCGACCTCGGAGATGTCCTCGAGCTCGGTCGAGAGCCCGGCCACCCGCCGCAGCGCGTGTCGCGCGGCCAGGTCGAGGTCGCCGGTGGTCTCCTCCGGGTCCTCCTCGTCGTCCCAGCCGGCCGTCTCGGCGAGGGCCTCGCCGAGGTCGACTGCCTCGACGTCGGGGTCGAAATCCGGGTCGAGCTCGATGTCGAGGTCGCGCGCCTCCAGGGAGTCGCGCGACTCGTCGAATTCTTCAGATGCGTTCGTCATACGCCTTCCAGAATAGGCCGGGCGGCAACCCGGTTTCAGCCGTACGCCGCGACCGCGGACACCGGAGCCTGTGAGAAACCTGTGACCAGAGGGAATGGACTCGAGAGCGCGCGGGTACCCGGGCCGCATGAGCGACGTGGAGAAGCCGCCGCCAGGCGACGCCGATCGTGACGTCGAACCCGAGGACGACCTCGACCCGGAGGCGCCCACCAACAGCACGCTGACCCATCCCCCTCTCGACGACGCCGACCGGCCGGTGCCCGAGCTCGACGACGTCGAGGACGCCTTCCAGGAGGAGAACGCCGGCTCCTCCCTCGACCAGCCGTCCGGCGACAACTCATGACCACCGACGACACGACGAAGCACTCCGACCAGCACGCCGAGACAGAGCCCCGCGTGGGTCCGGAGCCGCCTGACCCGAAGGTGACCGACTCCGACCCGAGCGGCGACGGCCCTGGAGGCCTCGCCGGCGGGATGGGCGTGAGCAGCGAAAGGACCGGCCGCGTCCCGGGCGCAGAGGGGGAAGCGACTCACGGCGCCATGGACCCGTTCCCGGAGCTGCCCACGGACGAGGACCCGCCGCCCGAGCAGTCGGCCGGCGGGTCTGAGGTCCGTCCCGACAACGACCTGCCACCCCATCCGTTCGATCGGAGGACCGCGCAACCGCACTCGCACGGATGACGCCGCTCCGACGGCCCCCAGTCACGGAACGCCCGGACGCCCCCTTACGCAGCGGGGCAGCCGGGCGTTCTGTTGTCCTCACGTGGACGTGCGAACGCCCGGCCGTCCTGAGGAGGACGACCGGGCGCGCACGCATTGCTCAGGCGATCAGCGGACCCTGAACGTGCTCGATGTGGCAGCAGCGCAGTCGGCAGCGTTCGGCACCACGACACGTGGTGTCATCGCGTAGTACCTGCCGGCGCTCTTCGCACGCTTCAGCTTGTACGTGCCGTCGCCTGCGGTGGCAGCGGTTCCGATCCTCTTGTCGGGACCACTGCGCACCTTGAAGATCGTGACCAGCCGCGAACCCTTGCACGCCGCAGCCGAGGAGGACAGGGTCCCCTTGAACTTGCCCAGCCTGTACTTCGCGGTCAGGGACCCAGTAGCCGACGGGCAGCCACTCGGGGCGATCCCGGCGAGTGCGGGGCACGCGTCCGGCGGGACGTCGATGCCGTCGTTGTCGGGGTCACAGCTCGCGTAGGTGAGGGTCACCGACCAGTTGTCGATGGTTCCTTGGTCAATCGCCGCGTCGTCCCAGACCAGCAAGCGGTACTGGCCACCCGCGAAGCCGTTGAGCGTAGACATTGCGCCGACCGGGTTGAACGAGCCGGTGAAGGGCGCCACCCCGGTGGAGATGTCGTTCGGCGCCGAGTCGTCGAAGGTCGTGCCGATCATGTTGTCACCGGCGTCTGACTCGTCGTACAGGAACGTGGACCGGCGACCGACGCCAGCGTCGTTCTCGGACTGCACCCAGATGTGCAGGTCCGCATCGTCGGTGTGATGGATGTTCAGCGTGAGGTTCACGTCTGTGACGACCAGACCGTCCTCGGGCACGTTGATGACCGACGAGGAGATGACGAAGTCAGTGATCGGCACCGACGTGTTGGTCGAGTACGTGCGTGAGCACGGTGCCGTGGCGGATGCCTTGCCGGGTGCGACCGCAGCCATCGCGGCAGCCGCCAGGGCGGTCACGACGACGATGCGCAGAAGTTGTTTCAGTGGGATGGCATACACAGGTTGGTCCCTCCGCGAGACAGTGATTCCGCGCAGACTGTCAGAGACCGTCGTACCGGCTCGGCCGTGGCCTAGACCACATCCGTCACTTTGGTCGCCCCCGGACGTCGCATCCCACCGGAGGGTCTCCGCACTGGTAAGGGAGCCGATGCCGGGGCGGTCCGGCTACTTCGGTGGCATCCGGATGCCGCCGTCGACGCGGATGGTCTCGGCGTTCATGTAGGAGTTCGTGATGCACTCGACGACCATGCTGGCCAGCTCGTCGGGGACGCCGAGCCGCTTGGGGAACAGCACGCTCTGGCCGAGGTGCGCCTTGAACTGCTCGGACGCCTCGCCCTCGCCGTAGATCGGCGTGTCGATGAGGCCCGGGGCGATCGTGTTCACCCGAATGCCGGCCGCCGACAGGTCACGGGCGATCGGCAGGGTCATCCCGACCACGCCGCCCTTGGAGGCGGAGTACGACGCCTGGCCGATCTGTCCGTCGAACGCGGCGACCGACGCCATGTTCACGATGGCGCCGCGCTGGCCGTCGGCGTCGGGCTCGTTGCGGCCCATCGCGGTGGCGGCGATCCGGATGGTGTCGAAGGTGCCGATCAGGTTGATCGCGATCACCTTCTTGAACGCGTCGATGTCGTGGGCGGAGGCGAACTCGCCGTCCTTGCCGATCGTGCGCTGCGCCCAGCCGATGCCGGCGGAGTTCACCGCTGCCCACAGCGGCCCGAGCTCGAGCGCGTGCTCGACGGCTGCCTGGATCTGCTCGGTCCGGGTGACGTCGACCGGGGCGAAGGATCCGCCGATCTCGTCGGCGAGCGCCTCGCCCTTCTCCGCGTTCAGGTCGGCGACGACCACCTTGGCGCCCTTCGCGGCGAGCTGACGGGCACAGGCGGCGCCGATGCCCGAGGCTCCGCCGGTGACGATTGCACTGGCTCCGTTGATGTCCATGGCGGCGATCCTAGAACTGAACGCACCGGGGGTTCAGAGAGGCCCGAGTCCGGAGGACTCAGAGATCCGTGATGCCCTCGGCGACGAGCACGGCCGGGCCGGTGAGCAGCACCCGGTCGTCGGGGGTCCAGACGACCTCGAGGGTGCCGCCGGGCACGTCCACCGTGTACGGCGTACCGCGATCCGCGTTGTCGGCCAAGGATGCCGCGACCATCGCCGCGCAGGCGCCGGTGCCGCACGACCGGGTCTCCCCCGACCCGCGCTCGTGCACCCGCATCGCGACATGTCGCTCGCCGCGGCGTGCGACGAACTCCACGTTGACGCCGTCGGGGAACACCTCGCGGTCGTGACCGGGCTCCTCGCGGAGCGGACCGGCGTCGTCCAGCGACTCGACGAACGCCACGGCGTGCGGATTGCCCATGCTGACCCGGGTGGCCGGCCAGGACCGGCCGTCGACCTCCACCTTGGTCTCGGCGAAGACCTCCGGAGCGCCCATGTCGACGGTGATCCGGTCACCCTCGAAGGTGATCTCCTTGATGCCGGCGCGGGTCGCGATCCGGAGTGGGTCGCGCGGGTCGACGTCGGCGTGCGTCGCGAGGTAGAGCGCGAGCACCCGGATGCCGTTGCCGCACATCTCGGAGAGCGATCCGTCGCTGTTGCGGTAGTCCATGAACCAACGTGCCTCGCCCCGGGCTGCGATCGCTGCCGGGTCGTCGGTGGCGTCGGTGCGGACCACCCGGATGACGCCGTCCCCGCCGATCCCGGCACGACGGTCGCAGAGCCGGGCCACCTGCTCGGCGGTCAGCTCGTGCCGGCCGTTGGCATCCGGGAGCAGCACGAAGTCGTTCTCCGTGCCATGTCCCTTGAGGAAGGCGTAGTCCACGCGAGCCAGTCTAGGGACCGGCTCCCCGAGGTCAGCCGCCGCTCCGCGACACCACGGCCGCGGCTCCGCCGCCACGGCGTACCGGCTCGGCCACAGCGGTCATCCGCTTGCCGGGGCCGAACTCGATCGCGGTCGCCGCGCCGATCTCCGCCGCGCTCGTGCCCGGCGCTCCGGCCGGCACGAACGTGTGGCCGTACGCCGAGAGCGCACTGCCCCACTGGTCGATGAAGGCCTGCTCCGCGGTGACGTTGGCCGTGTTGCGCTGCGATGCCCGCGGCGCGGCGATCGCCTGCTGGATCGTCATCCCGCGGTCGATCCGGTCGTAGAGCATCTGCAGCACCGTCGTGATGATCGTCGAGCCTCCGGGCGAGCCGAGGGCGAGGAACGGCTTGCCATGGCGCAGCACGATCGTCGGCGAGATGGAGGAGCGCGGCCGCTTGCCCGGGTCGATCCGGTTGGCGTCGGTGGGGTCGTAGACGGCCGAGAAGTCGGTCAGCTCGTTGTTGAGCAGGAAGCCGCGCCGCGGCACGACCATGCCGGAGCCACCGGTCTGCTCGATGGTGAGGGTGTACTCGACGATGTTGCCCCAGCGATCGGCCACGGTGAGGTTCGTGGTGTTCAGGTTCTCGGTGTCCGGCGCGGTGCGTCCGGCCGACCGCGCCCCGCAACCGCCGGTGGCGTTCACGTCGCCCGCGGCGATCGGCTTGGTCATCGCGAGGGTCGGGTTGATCAGGCACGCGCGGGTCGCGGCGTACTGGTCGGAGAGCAGCTGCTGCAGCGGCACGTGGACGTACGCCGGGTCGCCGACGTACTTGCCGCGGTCGGCGAAGGCCAGGGCCGAGGCCTCGAGGTAGTGGTGCAGCGCGTCGACGTCGTTCATCGCCGACAGGTTGAACCGCTCGAGGATGTTCAGCGCCTCGCCGACCGTGGAGCCGCCGCTCGAAGCCGGGCCCATGCCGTAGACGTCGTACCCCCGGTAGCCGACGTGGGTGGGCGCCCTGTTGATCACGCGGTAGCGGCGGATGTCGCGGGCCGTCATGAACCCGGCCGGCACGGGCAATGTGGTGGTCGGTGAGGTGCGCGGGTGCCGGACGATGCGCGCGATCTGGTGCGCCAGCCGGCCGCGGTAGAACGCCTGGGTGCCGCGCTTCGCGATCAGGTCGTAGGTGCGCGCGAGCGCCCGGTTGCGGAACACCGAGCCGACGGCCGGGGCGTCTCCGCCACGGAGGAACAGCCTCGAGGTCGCGGGGAACGCCTGGAACCGGGTCTTGTTGTCCAGGGTCTGCTGCCGGAAGGTCTGGTCGACCACGAACCCGTGGCGCGCGAGCCGGGACGCCGGCTTCAGGGTGCGACCCAGCCGCCAGCTCCCCCAGCGGTGGAGGGCTCGCTTCCAGGTGGCCAGTGACCCGGGGACGCCGACGGAGACTCCGCTGGTGACCAGCTCGGGACTGAAGTTGTAGGGCTTGCCGGTGGACGGGTCGATGAACGCGTTGTGCGGCATCGCAGCGGGCGCGGTCTCGCGACCGTCGATCGTCCCGATCCGGCCGGTGCGTGCGTCGTAGTGCACGAAGAAGCCGCCACCGCCGATGCCGCTGCTGTAGGGCTCGGTGACGCCGAGCGCCGCGGCGGTCGCGATCGCCGCGTCAGTCGCGTTGCCGCCGTGTCGCAGCACCCTGAGGCCCACCCTGGTCGCGTTCGGATCCACCGAGCTGACCGCACCGCCACGTCCGACGGCGGTGGCGTTCCTCGGCGGCGCCGCGACGGGCGCCTGCGCCGGTTGGGCCCGTAGCACCGCATCGGCCGGCGCGGTCGGGACCAGGAAGCCGGCGAAAGCCACCGCCAGGGTGGTCGTCAGGGTCAGCCGGACAGGACGGATGCGCATGGTGCCTCCCGAGAGGAGCGGTGGGTCGCGACGATGCGCTGCGGAGTACCCGGCGGTCGGGCGCTGATGCTCCTCAGCGCACGACGCGGTAGTGCGCGCACGCGAAGTCGCGGTTGCGGTCGACCTCGAGGAGCTCGAGCTCGACGTGCCGGGGCAGCAACGGCGCACCGCCGCCGAGCGCCACCGGGGCGTACTGGACCCAGACCTCGTCGAGCAGGCCGTGGTCGTGGAACTGCCCGACCAACTCTCCCCCGCCGACGACCCAGACGTCCTTGCCGGACGCGGCCTCGACCATCTGCGCATGGACCTCGGCGACCGGTGCGCTGGTGAACCGGATGTCGCGCTCGGTCTCCGGGAACCGGCGATGGGCGAAGACCCAGGAGGGCACGACGTACGGCCAGCTGTCCGGGTCGTTGTCGAGGATCCACTGGTACGTCGTCGCACCCATGCAGAGCGCACCGACGTCGGCGATGAACCGGTCGTAGTGCTGCGGACCCTGCGGGTCGATGTCGCGGCTCAGCAGCCAGGCGAGCGAACCGTCGGGGTCCGCGATGAACCCGTCGATCGAGCTGGCGGTGTAGTAGGCAGTGACCATCTGGCCAGTGTCGCGCCGGGCACCGACAGTGGACCCGGTCCACCACCGGTGGTCGAGCCGAGCACCGGGTGATCGAGCAGCGAGCGCCAGCGAGCGATCAGTCGAGACCTGGTGACGTACGCAGGGAGGTCTCGACAGGAGCCCGTCGAGACGTCCGGCCGCTGAGCCCGACGAGAGCTCCCTGCGCCGTCAGTACGGGGTGGTCCTCGCGACGCGGAGCGCACGTGCTCGCAGGAAGGGCGAGCTCTGTCGATAGAGCCAGGGCCGGCCGAACCAGAGGTAGGCGTCGACGGAGGCCTGTGCTCCTGGACGCAGGTCGGCCGGGAGGTACGTCGCCACCTCGGTCGTCGGCGGGATGCCGAGCGTGTCGCAGCGCTGCTGGGTCGTCGTCCGGCACGCCTGCGCGTTGTCGAAGTCGCCGTGCGGGTGCGCGGCCCGGTACTGCAGCCAGGTGAACGGCCGCCCGTTGTCGGCGGTGTCGACGACGAAGTGGCGTCCCGGGACGCCGGCCGCGGCGAGCGCCGCGACGAGCTGACGTCCGTAGGCGACGTTCGACTCGGTGCTCGAGTAGTGCGTCGCGCCGAGCGCGAAGCCGCGCACCTCCGCGATCCCGGAGTGCAGCAGCAGATCGGCAGCGCGCGGCACCGAGAGCCAGTCGGAGTCCGAGGCGTCGATGTAGACCGACGTCCGGGGAAGCTGCCCGAAGACGTGGGCGGCGTACGCCGTCAACTGTTCGCGGACCTGTGGCTGCCAGCCGCCCAGCGCCACGGGCAGGTCGGGCTCGAGGACCATGGCGACCCGCGCCCCGCCGATCGCCTGCGCGGCGGCGTCGATCCACCGGCGGTAGGCGTCCTGGGCGGCGGCGGTCAGCGGCTTGTCCTTGGCGCCCTCGCCCTGGGGCCAGAGCCGGAAGACGGCGAGCTGCACCAGCACGTCGGGATCGCCGGCCTGGGTGGTGCGGATGTAGTCGCGCAGCTTCGCGGACGCGTCGGCGGCGGTCATCCAGCCGCCGAACCAGCGCACGCGCGGACGCAGCGCGATCTTCGCCAGCAGGGAGCGCTGCGTTCCCGTCGACCGCTGGTAGGCGGGATAGACGCCGTCGGCGGAGCCGGTGTAGACGCCCCAGGTGCCACCGGCGAGCGGGTTGTCGGGGTTCTCCGCGTACGTCGCCCGGCCCGTGTCGCGACCGCCGGCTGCGCTCCCGTCGGCCGCACCGACCAGGAGGAGGGCGACGGTCGCCAGGGCGGCGACGAGCAGACCTGATCGAGCGTGTCCTCGGGTCATGGCTGCGGGTCCTCCGGTCAGGTGCCGATCGAGCGCAGTCGACCGCACCCACACCCCTCATCGGCCGGGACGAGCGCCACCTGAGATGTCCGGGCCGTGTCCTGCCCGGACTTGTCGGAGCCTCGTGTCATGGTCGTGCCATGGACGTTGAGCGTGATCCTGGGCGGACCGACTTCGTGCTGATGCTGCGGGGAGAGACCCGCCACTGCCGCGACTGCGGCACTGCGACGATCTTCCTGCCCGTCGAGCAGCAGGGCTGGATCTGCACCTCGTGCGACGCCGCCGTGGTGCTGGTCGACCCCGCTCACGCCTGGGTGTCGGCCGCCGCCTGAATCCTGGTGCGGGCCTGCTCGGCGCGCGCCGGGTCGTCGTACCGGACCCAGGTGATGCGCTCGTCCTTGCGGAACCAGCTGTCCTGGCGGCGCGCGAACCTCCGACTCGCGGCGACCGTCTGCTCCTTGGCCTCCGCCTCGCTGATCTCGCCGTCGAGGAGCGCCAGCACCTGGCGGTAGCCGAGCGCGCGGTTCGCGGTCATTCCCTCGCGGAGTCCGTGGTCGGCGAGCGCACGCACCTCCCCCACGAAGCCCGCCTCCCACATCCGGTCGACCCGCATCGCGATGCGGGCGTCGAGTGCCGGCCGGCCGATGTCGACGCCGATCTGCACCGTGTCGGGGTCGGCGTACGCCGGCGGTGGGAGCGTGGCGGCGAACGGCCGGCCGGTGAGCTCGATGACCTCGAGCGCCCGCACGATCCGGCGGCCATTGGTCTCGATGATGCCGGCTGCGGCTTCCGGATCGACCTCCGCGAGACGCCGGTGGAGCGCCTCGGGGCCGAGCTCGGCCAGCGTGGCGTCGTACCGCGCCCGGATCTCGGGGTCCGTGCCCGGGAAGTCGAACTGGTCGAGGATCGCGCGCGTGTAGAGCGCCGAACCGCCGACGAGCACCGGCACGACACCACGGTCGCGGCAGTCCGCGACCGCCGCCCGCGCCCAGCGCTGGAACTCCGCGACGGTCGCCGGTTGGGCGACGTCGAGCACGTCGAGGAGGTGGTGGGGGATTCCCCGCCGTTCCGGGAGGGGCAGCTTCGCCGTGCCGATGTCCATGCCGCGGTAGACCTGCATCGCGTCGGTGTTGACGATCTCCCCGCCGAGCAGCTCGGCGAGGTCGAGGGCGAGCTCGCTCTTGCCCGACGCCGTGGCCCCGACGACGGCCACTATCGGCAGGCTCGACATGCGCCTAGTGTGCCAACCACCAGGTCCGGGTGGTCCGGGTCTCCGGGAAGGGAGTACGGACATGGGTTTCCTCAGCGACGTGAGGAGCAAGCTCACGAAGGCGGTCGACAGCCAGGGCGACAAGATCGGCGACGGCCTCGACAAGGCTGCGGACATGATCGACAAGAAGACCGACGGCAAGTACGCCGACAAGCTCGACGCCGGCGTCGACAAGGCCAAGGACGCCCTGGACGACCTCGACGGCAAGAACGACGACATCCCCTGAGGCGAACCCAGCCACAGCTGGCCGAGCAGCGAACCCGACCACAGGTGGTCGAGCAGCGAGCGCCAGCGAGCGATCAGACGAGACCCGGTGACGCACGCACCGACCCAGCCACAGCTGGTCGAGCAGCGAGCGCCAGCGAGCGATCAGACGAGACCCGGTGACGCACGCACCGACCCAACCACAACGGGTCGACCACCGAGCCCAGCCACGGCTGGTCGAGCAGCGAGCGCCAGCGAGCGATCAGACGAGACCCGGTGACGCACGCACCGACCCAACCACAACGGGTCGACCACCGAGCCCAGCCACGGCTGGTCGAGCAGCGAGCGCCAGCGAGCGATCAGACGAGACCCGGGTGACGCACGCACCGACCCAGCCACAGCGTCGATCGCTCAGACCGGCTCGTCGTCGTTCGGTGCTTCCGGCGTTCGACGGCTCAGGTATCCCGTCCGCCCTCTGGCAAGCACAGGAAGGTCGCCCAGCCGCCCGTCGATCAACGCCTGCCGCTTCGCGCGCGACCAGTTCTGCACCTGCTTCTCGAACGCGAAGGCGTCGACCACGCTCTCGAACTCCAGCGCCCACACCAGCCTGACCGGGCGGCGACGGGCCGTGTAGGCCGCTCCGAGCCCGGACTCGTGCTGATGGAGTCGGGCCGGCAGGTCCGTCGTACTGCCGACGTAGTAGCTGTGATCGCTGCACTCGAGGAGGTAGACCCAGGCCATCGGAGAAGGCTCTCGAGAACTGACTCGCGGCCGGCGTTCATGTCGGATGGCTGTTCGCAGCGGTCCATGTCCGCGGGATGTGGACGCGAGCGGGATCAGCGACGGGCTGCGACCGGGTGGTCTCTGCGTACGTCGC
The DNA here is from genome assembly GCF_054059435.1 of Marmoricola sp. URHA0025 HA25. Lineage (NCBI taxonomy): Bacteria > Bacillati > Actinomycetota > Actinomycetes > Propionibacteriales > Nocardioidaceae > Marmoricola > Marmoricola sp. URHA0025 HA25. The sequence goes on along the minus strand of NZ_JBSSCD010000001.1, from coordinate 1,000,268 downwards.
CAGGTCTCGACTGATCGCTCGCTGGCGCTCGCTGCTCGACCACCCTGGGGTCGGGTTCCTGCCCAAGGTCACCAGGTCTCGACTGATCGCTCGCTGGCGCTCGCTGCTCGACCACCCCGGTTGGGGTTGCTGCTCGACGACCCGGCGTTCGGTTCGTGCCCAAGGTCACCAGGTCTCGACTGATCGCTCGCTGGCGCTCACTGCTCGACCACCCTGGTTGGGGTTGCTGCTCGACCACCCTGGGGTCGGGTTGCTGCCCAAGGTCACCAGGTCTCGACTGATCGCTCGCTGCTCGACCACCCTCGTTGGGGTTGGCTGCTCGAACACCCTGGTTGGGGTTGCTGCTCGACCACCCTGGTTGGGGTTGCTGGTCGACCACCCTGGGGTCGGGTTGCTGCCCGACCACGACTCAGGTTTCCCTGGGGGCGCGTTCGGGAACGGGAGGGTCATGAGCGACCAGGACAACATCCCGGAGCCGAAGGTGGACCCGGAGCCGGACCCCGGCAACGAGGCGGGCGGGGTGGACGCGGTGCCGGAGAACGGCACCTTCCCGCCGGTGCCTCCCGACGAGCCGCTGAACGCGCAGATGGAGGAGGAGGACGTGCCGGACGAGGTGCAGCAGGGGGAGGCTCCTGACCGCGAGGCCGACACCGACGACCCGAGCGCGGAGCCGTCCGGCTGAGCTATCGGCCGAGCAGGTCCTCCAGCACCGTCGTCGCCTGGGCCTGGATCCCTGGTGCCTCGCTCTCGCGCGGGCCGGCGACGTTGAGCACGGCACCCTCAGCCAGCTGCTCGAGCCACGACCGCAGGGTCGGTACGTCGGCCACGTCGGCGACGAGGTGCGGACGACCCAGCTCCTCGACGATGTCGATCGTCAGCGCAGTGCCCGGGGACGACGACCCAGCGGCGATGATCACCAGCGTCGCGTCGCTGTCGCGGACATTCCAGCGCGTCCGCTCCCCCGGGTCGGTCGACGGAGTCGGAGTGAGCTCCGGGTACATCGCGAGCAGTCCCGGCGGCTCGCTGAGGTCCTCGGCCCAACCACCGGCCGGGCACCAGCCGCCGATGGCGATCCCGAGCCGACGACCCACCTCGAGAGCAGCGCGGTCCACCCCCGTCTGGCCCCCCGAGACGATCCGCGAGGGCCTGTGCATCAGCGGCAGGCGGGCGCGTCCGGCAGCGGCTGCGGCACCCCGACCGTGGGGAGGCCGAGCACGACACCGGCCGGCTGCTCCGCGGTCCGTCTCGCCCAGGCGTCGCCGGCGCGCGTACGACGCACCGACACGACCGGCCCGTCGGCGACCAGGTGGTGCGGCGCCCCGCGGGTGATCGTCACCTGCACCATGTCGCCGGGCCTGACCTCCAGCGGCAGACCGTCGGCGCCGACGGGGCTGAAGTGCACAAGGCGGTTGTCCCTTGCGCGCCCGGAGAGCCGGTGCGTCGAGGCGTCCTTGCGACCCTCGCCCTCGGCGACCATCAGCTCCACCGTCCGGCCCTCGAGCGCCTGGTTCTCCGCCCAGGCGATCTCGTTGACCAGCTCGACCAGGCGTTCGTAGCGCTCGCGGACGACGTCGGGCGGCACCTGGTCGGGCAGCGTCGCGGCCGGCGTACCGGGTCGCTTGGAGTACTGGAAGGTGAAGGCGGCCGAGAACCGCGCAGCCCGGACCACGTCGAGCGTCGCGGCGAAGTCCTCCTCGGTCTCGCCCGGGAAGCCGACGATGATGTCGGTGGTGATCGCGGCATCGGGGATCGCCGCGCGCACCCGGTCGATGATCCCCAGGTAGCGCTCCTGCCGGTAGGACCGGCGCATCGCCCTGAGCACCTTGTCCGAGCCGGACTGGAGCGGCATGTGCAACGAGGGCATCACGTTGGGCGTCTCGGCCATCGCCGCGATCACGTCGTCGGTGAACTCGGCCGGGTGCGGCGAGGTGAAGCGCACCCGCTCGAGGCCGTCGACCTCACCGCAGGCGCGCAGCAGCTTGGAGAAGGCCTGCCGGTCGGCGAACTCCACGCCGTACGCATTCACGTTCTGGCCCAGCAGGGTCACCTCGGTGACGCCTTCGGCGATGAGCGCCTCGATCTCGGCCAGGATCTCGCCGGGCCGCCGGTCCTTCTCGGTCCCGCGCAGCGACGGCACGATGCAGAACGTGCAGGTGTTGTTGCAGCCCACCGAGATCGAGACCCAGGCGGCGTACGCCGACTCACGCTTGGTCGGCAGCGTCGAGGGGAACACCTCGAGCGACTCGAGGATCTCCACCTGCGCCTCTTCGGCGACCCGGGCACGCTCCAGCAGCACCGGCAGCGAGCCGATGTTGTGGGTGCCGAACACGACATCCACCCAGGGCGCCTTGCGGGTGATGGTGTCGCGGTCCTTCTGCGCCAGGCAGCCGCCGACCGCGATCTGCATGCCGGGTCGGGCCGCCTTGACCGGTGCGAGGTGGCCGAGGTTGCCGTAGAGCTTGTTGTCGGCGTTCTCGCGGACGGCGCAGGTGTTGAACACCACCACGTCCGCCTGGTCACCCTCGGCCGCCGCGACGTACCCCGCACCCTCGAGCAGACCGCTGAGACGCTCGGAGTCGTGCACGTTCATCTGGCACCCGTAGGTCTTGACCTCGTAGGTGCGGGCGGGGTTCTCGGGGAGGGCGCTCATGACCGCCCAAGAGTAGTCGAGCGAGGGTGAGGCTCAGCGGCCGTTGCAGACGATGCCCTGTGTCATGAGGTCGACCGAGACCGAGCTCTCGTCGAACATCCGATGGACTGCGCCGAACGCCTCGTCGAACTTCGCCTGCTCACCGGTGGCGGCAGCCGCGTCGAGCATCGCCGTCGCCCGGTCGGACATCACCTGGAAGGCATGGAGGGCGTCGGCCGCGTCGCGGTCGGCAGCCGCGACCGGGATCGCCACCACCTTCGCGTCGAAGGCGGTCGTCAGTGCCGCCAGCTTCGGCTGCTCGGCCAGGTACTCCTCGAGCGGGAAGTGGCCGGGATGGCCACCGCCGCCACCGTTGACCTCCTTGACCTTCACCAGCAGGTCAGAGCAGAGCTCGTTGACCCGCGCCGCGTACGACGCACCAGAGGCAGGCGTCGTACGTCCGGTCGCGGGCGAAGCATCGCCGTCGTCCTTCGCCGCCCCGCAGCCCGCGGCCGTGGCGGCCAGGACCCCGCACGCCAGCGTCATCCGTGCCAAGGCTCGCCACATCGTCTGCTCCTTCACCTCAGGAATTCGGCCGAGATGACTTCCTCGTCGGACCGGCAGCATCCTCATCGCGACGCCCCGATCAGCTGCCGGCACGACGTGCTGCGGAAGGCCGGCTGGGCCGTGCTGGGTCCGACAGGATCTCCGCCAGGACGGCCGGACGGCTGGTGCACGCTCGACCGGCTGGCCCGTGCCGCCGCGGCGATCCAGCCGAAGACTGCCGGGCCGGTCGGGTCGTCGAGCTCGGGGTGCCACTGCACACCGAGCGCCGCCCAGTCGCCCGCGACCCACTCGATCGCCTCCACCACGTCGTCGTCGGCCCACGCCGTGGCCCGCCAGGACGTGCCGGCTGCCGACACCGCCTGCCGGTGCAGCGCGGTGGTCACTGCAGCCGGCCCGACGAGTTCGGCCACGAGTGATCCGGGCGCGGTGCGGACGAGGTGGCCGGTGTCGGGCCGGATGTGGTCGACGCCGTCAAGGAGATCGCCGCCGTACGCCACGGCCATCACCTGCATGCCGCGGCAGACTCCGAGGAGCGGCAGCCGCCCCCGTTCCGCGGCCCGCACCAGCGCGAGCTCCACCTGGTCCCGAGCCGGATCGACCTCCCGGGCACCACCCGCACCCCCGTAGCGGGTGGGCTCGACGTCTCCCCCACCGGTGAGCACCAGCGCGTCGACGACATCGAGCAGGTCGAGCGCCGCGTGTGCCGGCAGGACCACCGGTCGAGCGCCGGCTCGCGCAACCGCCTCGACGTACCGGGTGGGCGTGCCCGCGACGGGCAGGTCGCCGAAGTGCTTCGGTACGACGTGCGCGTTGCCGACGATCCCGATGACCGGGCCGTTCACATCGCCACGACCGCGGTGATGCCGAGCGCGATACCGGACAGGTAGGTCAGCATGGCTCCGGAGTCGCGGAGCGGGCCGTGCGTGGCGAGCGTCTTCGAGGTGAGCATGCCCAGGGCGTGCACGAGGCGCCCCGCGACCGCCGCGATTGCCAGGGTGTCGAGCCACCAGCCGTCGGTGAGCGTCGAGCAGACGATCAGCAGGCCGATCAGGGTGGGGACGTACTCCGACGCGTTGCCATGGGCCCGCTGGGCGATCAGCATCCGGTCGGCCGGATCGGACGGCATCTGGTTGCCGGTGGCACCGCGCATGGCGCGGTACCGGGTGACGTTGGCGCCGAGGACGAAGATGAGGATGCCCTGGAGCGCGATGCTGACGATGACGACGTTGCTCATGCGAGGAGCCTTTCGGTGTGGGAGGGGACGGACCGGGACGAGCGGGGTGAGAGCAGGCGGCGCATGATCGTGCCGCTCAGGTCGGTGCCCAGCAGCGCGTCGGTCTTGGCCATTCCTCCGGGGCAGGTCAGGTTGATCTCGATCAGCCGGCCGTCGATCACGTCGATGCCGGCGACCGCCAGGCCGTGCCGGACGAGGTCCGGACCGACCGCCGCGACGATCCGCTCGTCGTCCGCATCGACCGCGGCCGCTGCCACTGGCGGGCCGATCCTGAAGTCGTCGGCAGCGGGCCGGCGCAGGACCGCACCGATGACCTCGCCGTCGAGCAGGAACAGCCGCTTGTTGCCGCGCTCGACGTCGGGCAGGTAGGCCTGCACGATCACGTGCCGGTGACCGCCGGCGGTCGCCGACTCGAGCAGGGAGGCCGCCGCAGCGTCGTTGCGCACCAGCCACACGTCGCCACCGGCGAACCCGTCGACGGGCTTGACGACCACGGTGCCGTGCTCGGCCACGAAGTCGCGGAGCTCCGGGACGGCGGCGGAGACGGTCGTCGCGGGGCAGAGCTGGGGCCACCGGAGCGCGGCGATCTTCTCGTGCAGCTCCCGCACGCCGGACGGTCGGTTGGTCACCCGGACCCCGGCGGCCTCAGCCGCGTCGAGGAGGTACGTCGTGTGCAGGTAGCGGGAGTCGACCGGCGGGTCGATCCGCAGCTGGACGAGCTCGAACGACTCCGCCACGTCGAGGACGGAGGTCTCGAGGTCGTCCCACCAGACCGGTTCCACGAGCCAGCGATGGTCGCCGCCGCGGCCTCGGGGCCGGATCCTGATCTGGTTCGCACGCGCCCGCAGCCTGCCCTCGACGAGCGCCAGGTCCTCGGGCCCGCACCACCACACGGCTGCGCCGAGACCCTGGGCGGCTGCCATCAGCCCGACGGTTGCGTCGACCTCCGGTTGCAGCCCGGCCAGCGGGTCGATGACGAAGAGCACGTTCATGCCGCCAGCTCCATTCCGAGGAGCGCAGTGATCTCGCGACCCTGAGCGAGGGTGGCCGCGTCACCGTCCGCGGCCGCACGCCACTGGTCGGCCAGGTCGTGGCGGCCCGGCTCGAGGATGCCCAGGACTCGGCGTCGCCGTTCCCCGTCGTACAGGAGAGTGGTGAGCAGCTGCACGACCGGAAGGACCGCGTCGACCTCCTGGGCATCGAGGAAACGCACCTCCAGGTAGTCACCGCGTGGCCGCACGGGGGGGAACAGCGTCGACAGGTGCTCGTCGGGACCGAGGAACGCAGTCGCGCCCGCGGCGAACGCGGTGTAGGCGGCGACAGGGTCGTCACCGTGCAGCAACCGGTCGTCGAAGGCGGTCCGCGGCGGGTCGACCGCCAGCCAGGTGGTCAGGCGTCCGCGGTCACCCCAGCTCCGGGCGAAGGCGGCGGCGAGGAACGGGCCGGCCAGGTTGAGGACCCGCCACTGCTCGCGGCCCTCACGTCCCGGCCACCAGTCCAGGCAGACCTGCGTCGACGCGGTCCGTCGCATCATCCGGCGCCCGGCGGGCCCGATCGAGTCGAAGTGGGTCTGCATCGCGAGGTACCGCTGCGAGGTCAGCTGCAACGGGACACTGTGCTCGGACCGCGGGTCCACCGGGCTCGCGTCGATCAGGAGGCGGGCCGCGGCCAGATCGTGCCGGAGGGCGTCGACGTCATCACGGAGTCGCGCCGCGATCTCGGCCGCGCTCGCCGCACAGGGCAGGCTGAGCTCCACCTGACCGCCGGGCTCGAAGCTGAGGTAGTCCCGGTACGCCGCGCGACAGGTCGCGGCACGGACCTCGTCGATCCCGGCGTGCTCCCCGCTCAGCCGCGCCGTGAGGAGCTCCTGCTCGAGGCCGACCCGGGTGCGGCGCGGCCCGCGCTTCGGGAACAGTGCGGCGACGCGGGTGCGCACGTCGAGATGCATCGCGACCTCCTGTGAGCTCGTTGCTCCAGGACGATCGTCCGGGTGCCGGCGTCCCGCCGTCACGGGGCTCCCGACCCGGGTGGCCGGGAATCTCTCCGGAGTCCACCGGGACTCGTGCGGGTGGCGAGGCGTCATCGTGACACTCCTGATAAAGTAAGGTTACCTGTCGAATATTGGAAGGTTTCCTTACGAATGTCAAGGCCTCTGCGTCAACCGTCCCGGCAGCCGCTGATCTCCTTGGTGCACGAAGCCGACCGGGAGCTCCAGACCGACATGGTCCGCGCTGCGCGCACGCGCGGCTGGAAGGAGGCGAAGTTCGCGCACAACGCGGTGTTCGGGACCCTCGGCCTCGAGGGTGCCCACACGGCAGAGCTCGCCGTGCGCGCCGGCGTCACCCGGCAGTCGATGGGGGAGATCGTCCGCGAGCTGGTCGGGTTCGGGATCCTGGAGATGACGCCTGACCCGACGGACCGCCGCGCGAAGAGGGTGACCTACTCGGAGCTCGGCCTCGAGGAGGTCACGCACGGCTGGGACCACATCGTCGACCTCGAGGAGCGGATCGTCGCCGAGCTCGGCGAGGACGGCTACGAGCAGCTGCGCACCGGCCTGCAGAAGGTCGTCGAGGTGCTCAGGTCCGGCGCCGGCGAGGACTGACCGCTAGCCCTTCTCGGGATCGGCGCCCTTGCGCAGGGTCTCGCTCTCGCTACGGACGGACTTGAGCTCGCCAGGGTCGAGGAGCGACAGGGTCTCGCGCTGCTGCAGGTCGGCCTCGGCGGTGTCAGGGTTGTGCCCCGCCGCTGCACCCGTCGTGCCGACCGGGGTCTCGACGTCGACGCCGGGCGTCTCGTCGAGACCCGCCATCGCCTCGTCGATCCAGGCGTCGATCTCCGCATCGTTCACGGGTCGTCCGCCGCCGTGTGCGGACTCCCGGGAGACCGCCTTCGGCTCGGTGGCGAACGACTCGCCGGGCTCCTCGTCGACCGCCTCGATCACGATCGGCTCCGGCAGGTCCTCGGGTGCAGGCACCGGCTTGGGCACGCGCTGCGGCTCCCGCGGGCCCGAGGGCGCGGAGGTCTCCGTCCGCGACGCCGACCGCTGCCGCGGCGTCACGGGCGGTGCCCCTGCCTCGGGATCGTGGCCCTTCACCATGGTCCCGTGAAGCGCTGCCCCGGCAAGCCCGCGAGCGAGCCCGGCGGCGTACGCGGCCGAGGAGATTGGGTGCCGGACGGCGTGGACGGCGGTTCCGGCGGCACGTTCGAGGAGCTTCACGGGTTGCATGGGTCCTTCCCCCTTCGATGACTTCGACGCCCTCGCAGTGCCCGAGAGCCGATGCGACAAACGCGATGGAGGGGTGGCTCGGTGGCGCGGCGACGCTCCGACCGCGTAGGAATGTCCCCATGCCGGGTCGCGAAGGTCTCGTCGTCCTCGAGGGCGTCAACAAGTGGTTCGGCGACCTGCACGCGCTGCGGGACATCGACCTGTCGATCGACCGTGGCGAGGTCGTCGTCGTGATCGGGCCGTCAGGCTCGGGCAAGTCCACGCTGTGCCGGACGATCAACCGGCTGGAGACGATCGACTCGGGCACGATCACGCTCGACGGCAATCCGCTGCCGGAGGATGGCAAGGCGCTCGCGACGCTGCGGGCGGAGGTGGGCATGGTGTTCCAGAGCTTCAACCTGTTCGGCCACAAGACGATCCTCGACAACGTCACTCTCGGTCCGACGAAGGTTCGCGGCGAGAGCACGGAGGCCGCGGAGGCACGCGCACGCGAGCTGCTCGACCGCGTCGGCGTCGGCTCCCAGGCGGACAAGTACCCGGCTCAGCTCTCGGGAGGCCAGCAGCAGCGCGTCGCGATCGCCCGAGCGCTCGCCATGGACCCCAAGGTGATGCTCTTCGACGAGCCGACCTCCGCACTGGACCCGGAGATGATCAAGGAGGTCCTCGACGCCATGGTCGACCTGGCCGGACGCGGCATGACGATGGTCGTGGTCACCCACGAGATGGGCTTCGCCCGCACGGCGGCCGACCGGATCGTGTTCATGGCGGACGGCGCGATCGTCGAGGAGAGCGCCCCCGGCGAGTTCTTCGACAACCCCCGGTCGGATCGGGCGAAGGACTTCCTCAGCAAGATCCTCGCGCACTGAGCAGGCTCAGACGGGTTGGTCGGTGGTCGCCGGACCTGACGCGGGCTCCCGGGCGCGACCGCCCCGGGCCGCCAGCACTGCGGCGACGCCCGGCACGAGCACGACCAGGAGCGCCGACCACTGGACGAGCCACTTCTGGTGCAGCGCCGGGTCCGCGGGCGCGGTGAGGCCCAGGGTGACGATGGCGGCGACGAGCGCGGCGTACGCGGACCGGCGGAGCGGGAGGCACGCCAGCAGCGGCACGCACCAGAGGAAGTACCAGTAGTGCCCGGCCGGGCTCAGCACGACCGCGGCGAGCAGGACGAGCCCGGCCCCGGAGAGGGCGCGCGCCGGCGTACCGATACGGCGCACCAGCGTGACCCAGGCGGCCACGAGGACGAGCACCGCGAGACCCAGCTTCTTCGCCAGTGCCACCGGGTGCAGGTGGTGGGCCGCGGCCGCGCCGGAGGGTCCCAGGTGCAGGAGCAGGTCATGGGTCCAGCGACCGAGCACCCAGCTCACCGCCAGCGGCGTGCGTTCGCTCTCCGGGACCACCAGTGCGTGGACCCAGCCGGTGCCGAGGCCGGTGACCCAGCCGGCGCCGAGCAGGACCGCCGCGCTCACTGCACCGACGGCGACCGCCCGGCGCGACCGAGCCAGCACGCCGCCGCCCGGCGGGACGGAGAGCAGCACGACGCCGACCGCTCCGAGGATCCCCGGCGCCTTCACCGCCGTGGCGACGCCGACCAGCAGTGCGCCGGCGACCCACTTGCCTCGACGGGTCACCGCCAGGGCGGCGAGCACGAGCGCAGAGACCGTGAGGTCGTTGTGCATCCCGCCGATGCCGTGGACGATCACGAACGGGCTCGCCACCACCAGGGCGGCGGCGTGCACAGGGTCGCGGCCGGCCCTCCGCGCGAGCACCGGGACGGCCCACGCGAGCACGACGAGGCTGAGCACCGACAGCAGCCGGTACCAGGTGAGCAGGGTACAGGGGTCCTGGGTCAGGCGCGACAGCCCGCCGCCCCAGGCGAGGGACAGCGGGCCGTACGGCGACGGGGTGAAGAGCCAGCTGTGGGCCACTCCGGAGCGAAGCGGGGTGGGCAGGGCCGCGGGCGTCCAGAGGTACGGCGAGAGGCCGCGTCCGGCCAGGTCGCCGGTGGCCACGTAGCTCCATCCGTCGCCACTGAAGAGCGGCGGCGCGACCAGCAACGGGGCGGCCCATGCCGCGGCCGTGACCCGCACGCGGGCGAGGTCGCCCGGGCCGCCGCGGTCTCCGCGCACTCCACGCACCAGGTCCCACCACGCCCAGGTGAGCAGCAGCAGCCCCATGACGCTCAGACCGATCCCCCAGGTGACCGGGTGCGGCGAGGTGCGGACCGTCCACAGCCAGGACACGCGGTCCATCCAGGTGCCACGAGGCAGCCGGTCGTAGCAGTAGCCGCCGGCAGTGATCAGCAGGGAGCCGAGCACGCCCCGGGCCAGGACACCAGGCACGAGGCCAACCTAGGCACCGCAAACTGAACACAGCCTTACAGCGGTGCTGCTTCCGGGGCTACTTCCGTGCCTGCCTTCGTGCCTACTTCCGGGCGGGCTTCTGGGTGACGTACAGCTTGATCACGCCCTCGATCACCACGGTGCCGTCCTGGCGGACCCCCTTCACGCGCACCGGCAGGTCCGGGTCGTCACTGGTCCACTGCTCCGGGTCGGTCTCCGCGATGCAGGTGATGTCGGTGGTCGCCTTCGCGGTGTAGCTGATGTCCATGCCCTTGGGGATCCACCGCTTGTGGCTCGGGATCGTGGCCTCGGCCAGCGCACCCATCGCCGCCTCGAGCCCGTTGCACAGGGCGATCGCGTGCACGGTGCCGAGGTGGTTCTGCACCGCGCGCCGCTTCGGGATCACCAGCTCGGCATGGTTCGGCTCGATCACGGTGAACCGGGGCCGGATGCTCCAGAAGTACGGCGCCTTCTGTGCGAATGCCAGCGAGAACAGCCGGTCGCCGACGAACGGGATCGCGGTGGACTTCTTGTACAGATCAGCGACGTTGGCCATGCCGCTACGTTACTCCCGAGTAACTAGAACCGGCCTATGACCTGCGCCACATCGAGCGAGCACCCGACCACGGTGTCGGTGCGTCCCTCCCCCGCGGGCTCGTCGAACCACAGCCCGGCGGTGAAGCCGAGCTTGGCGAGCACCCGCAGTGAGGCGACGTTGCGGTGGTCGGGTGCGGCGAACAGCTCCCCCACCTCCCGGTACGCCGGCCAGACGATGTCGCGCAGGAACACCCAGAGCAGGCTGGTGCCGAGCCCGCGGCCGACGAAGGCGGGCTCTCCGATCGCGTAGTCGAAACCGACCGCGTCGGGCCGCGCGCAGAGCAGCGCGTAGTCGGGGTGGTCGCTGATCCGGTAGTCCTGGGAGAAGCCCACCGAGCGGCCGTTCACCTCCCAGACCCACATCCTGGTCGGGTCGTCGCCACGCAGTGCAGGGCCGTAGTGGGCAGCCACCTGCTCGATCGACCTGTGCTCGTCCCACCACCGGGCCACGTGTGGCTCGTTGACCCACCGCGAGACGTCCGGGAAGTCGCCCACGGTCATCGGACGCACCGAGAACCGGTGCTCCTCGTCGACCCGGTAGCGCAGCGGGTCGCCGGACAGGTCGACGGCGAGGACCGGACCGGTCACACCTGGCGGCGCGAAGCGGTCGCCGAGCGCCGCCCACGGCTCGCCCTCGCGGGCCTGGGCGCGGAGCACCTCGAACTCCATGTGCTCAGTGTGCCGGGAATGGTTTGATGGCGCCGTGACCGAGAACGAGAACGTGTTGCAGTCCGGGTTCGACCGCTACGTGCGTGCGGTCGAGGAGATCGCGGCCTCGGGCGACTGGACGCGGTTCGCCGACCTGTTCACCGAGGACGCCACCTACTGCGAGCACGTCTACGGCGACTTCACCGGTCGCGAGGAGATCCGGCCCTGGATCGTCAAGACGATGACCACCTACCCCGGTAGCGAGATGGTCGCGTTCCCGCCTGCCTGGTCGGTCTTCGACCCGCCGACGAACCGGGTGATCTGCGAGATCCGCAACCTCATGCGCGATCCCGGTGACGGGTCGGTCCACGAGGCCTCGAACATCACGATCCTGACCTTCGACGACGCGGGCAACCTGACCCGCGAGGAGGACATCTACAACCCGCAGAAGTTCGCCGACATGGTGCGCGACTGGTCACGGGTGGCGAAGCAGCACGGCACGCTCTCCGACGAAGGTCTCGCCATGCTGGAGGCGTTGGAGCGTTAGGTCGGCTCGGCGCGTACGTCACCAGGTTTCGACACGCCGGTCGCGACTTCGTGCCTCAGTCGCGCGGCTCGCTCAACCACCATCAGCGGATCCGCTGGCGCGGCTCCGCTCGGGATCGACAAGATCCGCCCCGAGCTCGTCACGAACCACCCGGTAGGCGACCCCGCTGGAGTACCCCTTGCGGGCGAGCATGCCGACCAGCCGGCGGACGGCCTTGTCGTTGTCGAGCCCGCGCACCGAGCGCAGCTTGCGCCGCACCAGCAGGCGCGCCGCCTCGACCTCGTCGGAGTCGTCGATGACGTCCAGCGCGTCGCGGGCCACCTCGTCGTCGATGCCCTTGCGGCGCAGCTCGTGGGCCAGAGCTCGCTTCGCGAGACCGCGGCCCTCCTGCCGCTGGGCCACCCACTCCCGGGCGAAGGCGGCGTCGTCGACGAGCCCGACCTCCTCGAACCGGTCGAGCAGGCGGGCCGCGACGTCGCCGGGCACGTTGCGCTGCGCGAGCTTCTTCTCCAGGTCGGCGCGGCTGCGGGCTCGCCCGGTCAGCTGGTCGAGCAGGATCTTGCGCGCCACCGACTCCGGGTCGGCGTCGGGCCCGAGGTCACGGTCCTGCTCGGGTGCGACCGGAGGTCTCGACTGATCGCTCGCTGTCGCTCGCTGCTCGACCACCCTTGCTCCTTCGCTCGGCATACCTCACCCCGTTGATCGAGCCGAGTCGAGATCAGAAGTCGATGCCGTCGGGGTCTACCACTCCTGCGTCGGCGGGGGCGTCGACCGAAGGACCGATGCCGAGGTGCTCGAGGATCCGCTTCTCGATCTCGTTGGCCAGGTCGGGGTTGTCCTTGAGGAACGTGCGGGCGTTCTCCTTGCCCTGGCCGAGCTGGTCGCCCTCGTAGGTGTACCAGGCACCGGCCTTGCGCACGAGGCCCGCCTCGACGCCGACGTCGATCAGGCCGCCCTCGCGGCTGATGCCCTTGCCGTACATGATGTCGAACTCGGCCTGCTTGAACGGCGGCGCCACCTTGTTCTTCACGACCTTGACCCGGGTGCGGTTGCCGACCATGTCGGTGCCGTCCTTGAGCGTCTCGATCCGGCGCACGTCGAGGCGGACCGAGGCGTAGAACTTCAGCGCCTTGCCACCCGTGGTCGTCTCGGGCGAGCCGAACATCACGCCGATCTTCTCGCGGAGCTGGTTGATGAAGATCATCGTGGTGTTGGAGTTGTTCAGCGCACCGGTCATCTTGCGCAGCGCCTGGCTCATCAGCCGGGCCTGGAGGCCGACGTGGCTGTCGCCCATCTCGCCCTCGATCTCGGCGCGCGGCACGAGCGCAGCCACCGAGTCGATCACGATCAGGTCGAGCGCGCCCGAGCGGATCAGCATGTCGGCGATCTCCAGCGCCTGCTCACCGCTGTCGGGCTGGGAGACCAGCAGGGCGTCGGTGTCGACGCCGAGGTTCTTCGCGTAGTCGGGGTCCAGGGCGTGCTCGGCGTCGATGAACGCGACGATGCCTCCGGCCGCCTGGGCGTTGGCCACCGCGTGCAGCGCGACGGTGGTCTTGCCGGAGGACTCCGGGCCGTAGATCTCCACCACGCGGCCGCGCGGCAGGCCGCCGAGGCCGAGGGCGATGTCGAGCGAGATCGCGCCGGTCGGGATCACCTCGAGGGGCGCACGGATCTCGTCACCGAGGCGCATCACCGAACCCTTGCCGTACTGCTTCTCGATGTTGCCGAGGGCGATGTCGAGGGCCTTCTCGCGGTCTGGTGCAGCCATGTCCTTGATCCTGTCTTCGAGGTGCGGGTCCGTCGTCTCGGCAGACGCTAGGTGCGGCCACCGACACTCACGACGGGCGCTCTCTGCCCTGTGCACGACGGCGGTTCGACCCTTGCCTGTGGACGCCACAGTAGTACGAACGTGTGTTCGATCCCAGCCTTTGCGACGGGCGTGTCGGGCACCGTTTCGGACCGGCGCAGGACGCGAGGCAGCGGGGCGCCTGAAGGGAGGGGAGTGGCGCCCCGCTGCGTCGATCCGGCCCGCGACCTACTGCGTGATGCGGGTCAGAGCTCCTGGTGTGTACGGCGAGTGCGCCGCGAGGTAGTCGGCGAACGCGTCGATGTCGAGACCGCCGTAGTACACGCCGGTGCCGTGGGTGAACGCCGGGAAGTTGTCGCCACCGCCCTGCAGGAAGTTGTTCGTGACGATCCGGTACGACGCCGCCTTGTCGATGGCCGTGCCGTTGAGCTTCACCGTCCCGTCGACGGCGCCGCTCGCGCCGAACTGGTAGGTGAACCCGTTCGACACCTGCAGGATCTTCCGGCTGCCCGCGTTGGGCCCGGTGACCTGCTGGGCGAGCAGGTCGTAGATGTCCTGCCCGGTCAGCGTCATCGAGACCAGGTAGTTGTTGAACGGCTGGACCGTGAACGCCTCCTCGTAGGTGACGTCGCCCGTCGGCTCGCCGTACTTGGAGTTCGTGGCCGTCAGGTCGGCGCGGATGCCGCCCGGGTTCATGAAGGCGATCACCGGTGTCTGCCCGCCCGTGACGGTCGACGCGTCGGCGAGCTGTGCGTCCGCGATCAGGTCACCCAGCTGGGACTCGCCGGTCGCGTTGCCGGCGGCGGTCACGTCGCTGGTGATGTGCCCGATCACCTTGCTCGCGATCGGCCGGACCAGGTCCTGGTACTTCATGATCAGCGCGGTCTCCGCCGGGTCCTTCGCGACGTCGCGCGACACCGGGAAGTTCGCACCCTTGACCGACGCCCGGACGATGTCGCCCTTGCGCATGTCGTACTTCAGCCGGGTCTCGGTGAACAGCCGGCCGAACGACGAGGCCGACGTGAGCAGCCGGCGGTGGCCCGCAGGATCCCTGACCGAGCAGACGTAGGGCTGGTGGGTGTGACCGGAGACGACCATGTCGATCTGCGGGTCGAGGTTTGCCGCGATCCCGAGGATCGGCGAGCTCGCGGCGATCAGGGAGCCACCGCCACCGCACGCGTAGTCGTAGTTCGGGTTGACCGCCCAGGTCTTGCCGCTGGGATCGGTCCACTGCTGCTTGTCCGGTACGCCGCCCTGGTGGATCAGCACGACGATGGCCTTGACGCCCTGGCGACGCAGCACCGGCACGAGCGCGTTGGCGGTCGCGACCTCGTCCTTGAACTCCAGGCCCTGCACACCGCTCGCGGTGACGATCGACGGAGTGTCCTTGAGGGTCATCCCGATGAAGCCGATCTTGGCCCCGTGCAGGTTCTTGATCGTGTAGGACGGCAGGATCGTGCGGTTCGAGCCGGCGTACGTGACGTTCGCGGCGAGCATGTCGAAGTCCGCCCCGGTGAACACGCCGCTCGGGCAGGAGTTCTGGTTGTTGGCGCCCGCGCCGTCGTCGATGCAGCCGCCGTACTGCATCCGCTGCAGCTCGCGGTAGCCCTCGTCGAACTCGTGGTTGCCGACGGCCGTGACGTCCAGGCCGAGCCGGTTCATCGCCTCGATGGTGGGCTCGTCGTGGAACGCCGCCGAGAGCAGCGGCGAGGCGCCGACGATGTCACCGGCGGCGACCGTCAGCGAGTTGCGGTGGCCGGCGCGTGCCTGGGCGAGGTGGGTGGAGAGGTACTCCACGCCGCCGACGTCCTGGGTCACGTCGACCGGCTTCCCGGTCACCGGGTCGAGCCGGTGACCCACGACGATCCGCCCGGACGAGCCCGAGGGCGCCTCGAGGTTGCCGTGGAAGTCGTTGAACGACAGCAGCTGGATCTTCTTCAGGTGCCGGTGGTGCTTGTGCTTGTGGTGACCCGGGTGGTGCCGGGTCGTGTCGGCCGAGGACGCGGCCTGGGTGGCGGCGACGCCCGAGAGTGCGACGAGGGTCGCTGTCAGCGCGCCGATCAGGCGGCGCCGGTGGGTGAGGTGCATGAGGTTGTTACTCCCTAGAGCCCGGAACGGAGTGGAGACCGCACGCTAACCCGAGATCGCCCCGCTCGGCGACACATTCACGCGTCCGGCCAGTGTTGCCGCCACCAGCACCGCCACGGCGAAGATCGATGCGAAGCCCGCGAGGACGGGGAACCCGAGCTCACCGACGATGACTCCCGACGCCGCGCTGCCCGCGGCGGCGGCCAGCCCCATCACCATGTCGGCGGCTCCCTGCACGTTCGTCACGGAGCCGAGCGGCGCGAGCTCGGCCACCATCGTCGAGGCGGCAACGGTCGCCAGCGACCAGCCCAGCCCGAGCAGGAACAGCCCGACGAAGATCTCCGGCGAGCTGCCCGCGGGGGCGCGGGCGCAGAGCACGAGCGAGACCAGGAGCACGACGCCGCCGGTGGCGAGCACGGCCACTCGGCCGAACCGATCGGCGGCCATGCCGACCAGCGGCGCGAACGCGAACATCCCCAGGACGTGCAGGCTGATCACGAACCCGATGACCCTCAGCTCGGCATGACCGTGCTTCATGTGCAGCGGAGTCATCACCATCACGCTGATCATCACGGCGTGCGCCGCGGCCAGCCCGGCGATCGCCGCCGCGATGGCGGGCTGCGCCCGGATCGCGTCGCGGACGGGCTGCGCGGCCGCCGGCTGGGCAGGGCGGGCCGCGCCCCTGGCCGGGCCCTCCTCGGAGCGGAGGCTCCGCGCCACCACGAGGGGGTCCGGTCGCAGCCGCACCAGCACCACCAGCGCCGCGACCAGCATCGCGACGGCGCCGAGCGCGAAGGGGCCGGTGAGCACCGGGATGCCCAGCCAGTCGGTCAGGCGGGCCGACGGGCCGGTGAGGTTCGGCCCGAGCACGGCACCGATGGTGGTCGCCCACACCACGGTCGACAGCGACCGGCCGCGGTTGCCCGGCGTGGCGAGGTCGGTGGCGGCGTACCGGGCGGCGTAGTTGGCCGAGCTGGTCGCGCCGAGCAGGCACGCGCCGACCAGGAGCAGCGTCATCGAGCCGACGATGCCCGCAACGACGGCGAGGGCTGCGCCGGAGGCGCCCACGAGGTAGCCGGTGACCAGGCCGGCGCGGCGGCCGCGCAGTCCCATCAGCCGCGCCAGCCCCCACGACCCGACGGCCGCGCCGAGCACCTGGGTGGTCTGTGCCAGCCCGGCGAGCTCCTCGGACCCGGACAGGTCACGGGCCAGCAGCGACGCCGTCGCGATGCCGATGGTGATGCCGAGCGCGCCGACCGCCTGCGAGCCGACCAGCGTCTGCACCGTGCGGCGCTGGAGCGCCTGCTGGTCCTCGGCGGCCGGCACTCAGCGCTCCCGGGCCGGGAGGTCGAGCGCGGCCCAGACAGCCCGCCAGACCTGCTTGGGAGGTACGCCGGCAGTCAGAGCCTCGTCGACGGTGCGGCCGTCGAGGTCGGTGAGCACGAACATCGAGGCCCACGTGCGCGCGTACGCGGGGCCGAGCGCGTGGTCCAGACGCTCCCAGAACTCCGTGTGCTTCACGCCCGGCCGATGTCGTGGAGGTGGTGGTGGACGTCGTGGAGGTGGTACCGCCCGAGCGTCTCGACGGTGAAGACGGAGCCGTTGCTGCGGCGGCCGGGGCGCTGCCACTGCTCGCCGTCTACACCGGCGTAGACGGCGGAGGCGTCGGCGGCTGCCTCGACGAGCTCGACGGACACGACGGCCGGGTCCTGCTCGGCGTACCGGCCCTCGATCGCGGTCACGTCCTGGTCCCAGTTGGGGAACAGCGGGTCGTCCTGCTCGAGCATCAGGGTCACCCGCTCGCCGAAGATGCGGTGCACGTCGCGCACGTGGCACGCGTACTCGAGGGGCGACCAGACCGTCGGCGCCGGACGGGTCGTTGCGCCCGGTCCGACGAGCGCGGGGTACCAGCCGCGGGTGTTCTCGTGGAAGAGGTCGACGAGGTCGGCTGCGCTCACCGCGGCCGGGTCGAACCCGCACTCGGGGCAGGGGGCGTCCAGCACCCAGGTCCAGTCCTTGGTGTCCGGTTCGATGCTCACGCGGCCAGTCTGCAACACGTCCCGCCGACTCCGACCGGGTTATCCAGCGCCTGAGCCGCCCGGACGCCAGTCAGGAGAGCAGCAGCTTGTCCAGCCGCCGGCCGACGATCGCGAGGCCGACCACGGTCAGGGCGAGCAGGTAGACCACCGACGCCCCCGCCGCCCAGGTGACCGAGCCGGTGGTGAGCTCCCTGATCAGGACCACCGAGCGGTAGAGAGGGGTGAGCTCCACGACGGCAGAGAGCCAGTGCGGGAAGGCGCTGAGCGGGAAGAACGTCGCGGAGAACAGGAACAGCGGGAGCTGGGCGAGGGTCACGTAGTCGAAGTCCTGCCACGAGCGCATGAACGTGGTCAGCGCCATGCCCACGGCGCCGAAGGCCGCACCGATCAGCAGCGCGGCAGGCACCGCCAGCAGCGACCACCACGAGTGCACCAGCCCCATCGCGACCATCACCAGCAGGAACACCGCGGAGTAGATGCCACCGCGGAGCAGCGACCACGACAGCTCTCCGCGCGCGATGTCGGAGGTCGTGAGCGGCGTCGCCAGCATCTGGTCGAACAGCTTGTTGTACTTCAGCTTGAAGAAGAAGTTGTACGTCGAGTCGAGCAGCGACCCGTTCATCGCCGAGGCCGCGAGCATGCCGGGCGCGACGAAGTCGGCGTACGGGATCTCGTGGCCGTTGAACTCGAAGCCGCTCACCAGCTGGCCGACGCCGACGCCGATCGAGAACAGGTAGAACACCGGCTCGAGGAACCCGGAGACGAAGATCCACCACGCCGAGCGGTAGGCGAGGTAGTTGCGCCGCAGCAGCAGCGTGGTCGCCTCGCCGGCGCCCAGGTGCGCGCCCGCGTCGCGCCCGATCGCCTTGCCGAGCGCGCCCTTGGCCATCGAGGTCATCAATCGATCAGCCTCCGGTGCAGGAGGCGGGTCGCCAGGACCCACCCGACCAGCGTCAGCGCGGCCAGGTAGGCGATGTGCACGAGCGCGCGCGAGCCGTCGACCTCGCCGAGCACCAGCATCCGGGTCAGGTCGACGCCGTGCCACAGCGGGGTGAGCTTCGCCAAGGCCTCCATCCACGCGTCGAGGTTGGCGACCGGGAAGAACGCACCTGAGAACAGGAACATCGGGATCATCCCGAGCCGGAACACCAGTGCGTAGCCGCTCTCGTCCTTCAGGGCGGCACTGAGCGCGTAGACCGGGGCCGCGAACGCCATCCCGACCAGCAGCTGGGCGAGGAACGCCCCGACGACGCCGGGGAAGGACTCGAAGACACCGAACGGGGCCATCACCGCGATGAACACCGCGGAGCCCATCGCCACCCGCACCGCGACGAACACGAGGTGCGAGAAGACGATGTCGCGCACGCTCAGCGGCGTCGCGATCATCCCGTAGTAGACGCGCTGCCACTTGATCATGCCCATCACCGGGTAGGTGACCTCGCCGAACACCCGGGTCATCGACTGGGCGGCGAGCATGCCGGGCGCGACGAAGGAGAGGTACGACGTGGCGCCCTCGAGCTTGTCGGGGTCGCCCTTGATGAACCCGCCGAGCAGGACCCCCATGGCGAGCACGTAGAGCAGCGGCACCACGAACGACGAGATCGCCGAGCCCTTCCAGGTCCGCACGTAGGCCAGCGTCCAGTAGTCGGCCATCCGGGCGGCGCGGCGGACGTCGAGACGATCCCTCGCGGTGATCCTGCCCTCGGTGGTCGAGCTCGGTCGAGACCCCATCAGTCCACCAGCGTCCGGCCGGTGAGGCGGAGGAAGACGTCCTCGAGGGTCGAGCGGCGTACGAGGGAGACCACCGGGTCCAGGCCGCGCTCGTGGACCTTCGCGATCGTCTCCTCGCCGTCCGCGCTGTAGAGCAGCAGTCGGTCGGGCAGGACCTCGACGCGCTCGGCCAGGTCCTCGACCTTCGGGGCGATCGCCTCGAGCCCTCCGCTGTGCTCGTGGGTGGGCGCGAAGCGCAGCTCGGCGACCTCGCGGGTGGAGTACGTGCGGATGAGCTCGAGGGGCGAGCCCTCCGCGGCGATCAGCCCCTTGTCCATCACCACGAGCCGGTCGCACAGCTGCTCGGCCTCGTCCATGTAGTGCGTGGTGAGCACGAGCGTCACCCCCTGCTGCTTGAGCCGGAAGAGCCGGTCCCAGACCACGTGGCGGGCCTGCGGGTCCAGACCGGTCGTCGGCTCGTCGAGGAGCAGCACCTCGGGCCGGTTGATCAGGGAGCGCGCGATCGTGAGCCGCCGCTTCATCCCGCCGGAGAGGTCCTCGACCTTGGCGTCGGCCTTCTCCGTGAGCTGGACGAAGTCGAGCAGCTCCTCGACCCGTTGACGGACCTCGCCGCGCGGGAGACCGAAGTAGCGGCCGTAGATGTAGAGGTTGTCGCGCACGTTCAGCTCGGTGTCGAGGGTGTCCTCCTGCGGGCAGACGCCGATCCGGGCCCGGATCCTCGGGCCGTCGACGGCCGGATCCATCCCGAGGATGCGCAGGCTGCCGCCGCTGACCGGCGAGACCGCGGCGACCATCCGCATCGTCGAGGACTTGCCCGCGCCGTTCGGCCCCAGGAAGCCGAACGCCTCACCCTTGCGGACCACGACGTCGATGCCCCGCACCGCCTCGACCGTCTCGCCCGAGCGGGACGTGAACGACTTCCGCAGCCCCGATGCCTCGATCATCGCCTCCGTCACGGTCCCGACCCTAACCGCGCCGGGCGCCGTCCACGAGCGGTACGCCGAGCGGGCAACAACGCGCGGCTCGGGCACGCCGAGCGGGCAACAACGCGCGGCTCGGACACGCCGAGCGGGCAATTGTGCTCGTCAGGTGTGCGCGGCGCGAGCAGTCGCGTCTCCAGTAGGTACGCCGGGGAGGCAGGTGTGTCCGCCGACATCGGACCGATGTGCCCGCTGGGCGCGATTCCAGGACGCACGACTGCCCGCTCGGCGCCGTCGGATCGTGCGGGAGTGCCCGCTCGGCGCCGCCGGAGCGTGCGGGAGTGCCCGCTCGGCGCCATCGGAGCGTGCGGGAGTGCCCTCTCGGCGTGCTCACGGTTGTCGGCGCGGTGAGGGACGATGTCGGAGTGGCGGAAGTCCCCGAGCAGTTCTCCGCCTCGACCCGCACGTGGTTCGAGGCGGCGTTCGCCGCACCCACGCCGGCCCAGGTCGGAGCGTGGGAGGCGATCGCAGCCGGGCGGCACGCGCTCGTCGTCGCCCCGACCGGGTCCGGCAAGACCCTGGCCGCGTTCCTCTGGTCGATCGACCGGCTCGCCACCGAGCCGCGGCCCGCGGAGAAGCTGCGCCGCTGCCGGGTGCTGTACGTCTCGCCGCTCAAGGCGCTCGCCGTCGACGTCGAGCGCAACCTCCGGGCGCCCCTGACCGGCATCCGGCACACCGCCGAGCGTCTCGGCGCCGAGGTGCCCGAGATCAGCGTCGGGGTGCGCTCCGGCGACACCCCTGCCGGTGACCGCCGCAAGCTGCAGACCAGCCCGCCCGACATCCTGATCACCACGCCCGAGTCGCTCTTCCTCATGCTCACCTCGCAGGCGCGCGAGTCGCTCCGTGGTGTGGAGACGGTGATCCTCGACGAGGTGCACGCCGTGGCCGGCACCAAGCGGGGCGCCCACCTGGCGCTGTCGCTCGAGCGCCTCGACGCGCTGCTCGACAGGCCGGCTCAGCGGGTCGGCCTGTCCGCCACCGTGCGGCCGGTGGAGGAGGTCGCGCGCTTCCTCGGCGGCAGTGCTCCGGTCGAGGTGGTCGCACCGCCGTCGGAGAAGCGCTGGGACCTGAAGGTGGTCGTGCCCGTCGAGGACATGACCGCTCTGGACGCCACGGAGGACGACGCTCGGTCCAGCAGCATCTGGCCCCACGTCGAGGAGCGGGTCGTCGACCTGATCGAGCAGCACACCTCGACGATCGTGTTCGCGAACTCGCGACGGCTGGCCGAGCGGTTGACGGCGCGGTTGAACGAGATCGCCGCGACCCGCGCAGAGGCCGCGACCGACGGCCGCGCAGGCAGCGAATCGAGTGACCAGCCGCGACCGCCCGCGCGGACGCCCGCGGAGATGATGGCGCAGTCCGGGGCCTCGGTCGGAGCACCCGCCGTCATCGCCCGCGCCCACCACGGCTCGGTCTCCAAGGAGCAGCGCGCGGTCATCGAGGACGACCTCAAGCGCGGCCGGCTGCCCTGCGTGGTGGCGACCAGCAGCCTCGAGCTCGGCATCGACATGGGCGCGGTCGACCTGGTGATCCAGATCGAGTCGCCCCCGAGCGTGGCGAGTGCGCTCCAGCGCGTCGGGCGGGCCGGTCACCAGGTCGGCGAGACCTCGCGCGGGGTGCTGTTCCCCAAGCACCGCGGCGACCTGGTGCCGACGGCCGTGGCGGTCGAGAGGATGCGTTCCGGCGGCATCGAGGCGCTGCGGGTCCCGACGAACCCGCTCGACGTCCTGGCCCAGCAGGTCGTCGCGATGACCGCGCTGGACACCTGGTCGGTCGACGACGTCTTCGACCTCGCCCGGCGCACGGCCTCGTTCGCGACGCTTCCGCGATCGGCGTACGAGGCCACGCTGGACCTGCTCGCCGGCCGCTACCCGAGCGACGAGTTCGCCGAGCTCCGGCCGCGCATCGTCTGGGACCGGGTCGCCGGCACCCTCGCCGGCCGGCCGGGCGCACAGCGACTCGCGGTGACCAGCGGCGGCACCATTCCCGACCGGGGCATGTTCGGCGTCTTCCTGGTCGGCTCGAGCACCAACGCGCGCGTCGGCGAGCTGGACGAGGAGATGGTCTACGAGTCGCGGGTGGGTGACCTGTTCACGCTCGGCACCAGCACCTGGCGCATCGAGGACATCACCCACGACCGGGTGCTCGTCTCCCCCGCGCCGGGCCAGCCGGGCCGGCTGCCGTTCTGGACCGGCGACGCCCTGGGCCGCCCGGCCGAGCTGGGCGCCGCCGTCGGCGCGTTCACCCGCGAGGTCTCCGCGCTCGGCGCCGACGAGGCGACCGCGAGGGCGCGCGCGGCGGGCCTCGACGACTGGGCGGCGGCGAACCTCGTCGGCCTGCTCGCCGAGCAGCGCGAGGCCACCAACGCCGTGCCGCACGACCGGCAGCTCGTGGTCGAGCGCTTCCACGACGAGCTGGGCGACTGGCGGATCGTCGTGCACTCGCCGTACGGCACACCCGTGCATGCGCCCTGGGCACTTGCGATCAACGCGCGGCTGCGTGAGCGCTACGGCGTCGACGCCCAGGCGATGGCCGCCGACGACGGCATCGTGCTGCGCATCCCGGAGACCGACCAGGACCCTCCCGGCGCCGAGCTGATCGCCTTCGAGCCCGACGAGCTCGAGCAGATCGTCACCACGGAGGTCGGCGGATCGGCGCTGTTCGCGTCCCGCTTCCGCGAGTGCGCGGCTCGCGCGCTGCTGCTGCCGCGCCGCGACCCCGGCCGTCGCTCCCCGCTCTGGCAGCAGCGGCAGCGGTCCGCACAGCTGCTCGAGGTGGCCGCGCGCTACCCCTCGTTCCCGATCGTGCTGGAGACGGTCCGCGAGGTCCTCCAGGACGTGTACGACGTGCCGGCGCTCGTCGCACTGCACCGAGGCATCGCCGAGCGCCGGGTCCGGCTCGTCGACGTCGCCACGCAGCGAGCCTCGCCGTTCGCCCAGTCGCTGCTCTTCGGCTACGTCGCCGCGTTCATGTACGAAGGCGACTCGCCCATCGCCGAGCGTCGTGCCGCCGCACTCACCCTCGACCAGGGCCTTCTGGCCGAGCTGCTCGGCCGCGCCGAGCTGCGCGAGCTGCTCGATGCCGACGTGCTGGCCGAGGTCGAGGCCGAGCTGCAGCGGCTGGCCGAGGACCGCCGCGCGCGCGACGTCGAAGGGCTCGTCGACGTGCTCCGGCTGCTCGGTCCGCTCGGCACAGACGAGCTCGCCGCGCGGTCCGCCGTACCGGTGGACGACGGGCTGGTCCTGCTCGTCCAGGCCCGCCGGGTCGTGGAGGTGCGCGTCGCCGGTGAGGCGCGATGGGCGGTGGTCGAGGACGTCGGCCGGCTCCGCGACGGGCTCGGTGTGCCGGTACCTCCGGGCACACCCGAGGTCTTCACCGAGCCGGCGGCCGACCCGCTCGGCGATCTCGTCGGGCGGCACGCGCGCACGCACGGGCCGTTCACCGTGGCCGAGGTCGCGGACCGGCTCGGGCTGGGTGTGGCGGTCGTGCAGCAGACGCTGGTCCGGCTCGCCGGGCAGGGACGCGTGCTCGAGGGCGAGTTCCGACCCGCCGGTGTCGGCACCGAGTGGTGCGACGCCGAGGTGCTCCGCAAGCTGCGGCGGCGATCGCTGGCGCGACTGCGCCACGAGGTCGAGCCGGTCGAGCCGCCCGTCCTCGGCCGGTTCCTGCCTGCCTGGCAGGGGGTCACGACGGGCTCCGCGGGTTCCGGGACCCGGGGGCTGCGCGGCACCGGCGGGGTGCTCGCCGTCGTCGAGCAGCTCGCTGGGTGTGCCGTCCCGGCGTCGGCGCTGGAGTCACTGGTGCTGCCGAGCCGGGTGGTCGACTACCAGCCGGCGCTGCTCGACGAGCTGACGACGACGGGCGAGGTGCTGTGGGCCGGCCACGGCGGTCTCTCCGGTGCGGACGGCTGGGTCTCGCTGCACCTGGCCGACTCGGCGCCGCTCACGCTGCCCGAGCCCGGCGACCTCGAGCTCGGCCCGGACCACGAGGCGCTCCTCGACGTGCTCGCCGGCGGTGGCGCGTTCTTCTTCCGGCAGCTCGCCGATGCGCTTCGGCGATCGGCCGTGGAGACCACCAGCGACGCAGCCGTGTCGGCGGCCGTCTGGGACCTGGTCTGGGCAGGCCGGGTCGGCAACGACACGCTGGCCCCGCTGCGTGGCCTGACCCGCTCGGGGACGGCGAGCCACCGGGTTCGCCGGGCGCCACCACGGGCCCGAGTCGCCTCGAGCCTGGCGCGCGCGCCGATGCCGGCGCGTGGCGGACCGGCGGACATGGCCGGTCGCTGGTTCGTGCTGCCCGAGATCGAGCACGACCCGACCCGTCGGGCGCACGCTGCCGCCGAGGGGCTGCTCGACCGGCACGGCGTGGTCACCCGCGGGGCGGTCATGAGCGAGCGCACCCCGGGAGGGTTCGCCGCGGCGTACCGGGTGCTGGCGACGTTCGAGGAGTCGGGTCGTTGTCGGCGCGGCTACTTCGTCGACGGGCTGGGCGCGGCCCAGTTCGGCACGGCCGGCGCAGTCGACCGGCTGCGAGCGTTCGTCCGGACCACGCCTCCGGACAAGCCGGAGGCGGTGACCCTCGCCGCGACCGACCCGGCCAACCCGTACGGCGCCGCTCTCCCCTGGCCGGTGCAGGAGGCCGGACACCGACCGGGCCGGAAGGCCGGCGCCCTGGTGGTGCTGGTCGAGGGCGAGCTCGCGCTCTACGTCGAACGCGGTGGCCGGACCCTGCTCACGTTCGCCGACGACGAGGAGACGGTGGCGGCTGCGATCGACGCCCTCGGCACGGCGGTGCGCCGCGGAGCGCTGGGCCGGCTCACGGTCGAGAAGGCCGACGGCGCGAGCATCCTGGGCCACGACTCGGAGCCGATCCGGCGCGCACTGGAGGCGGCCGGCTTCGTGGCGACCAGCAAGGGCCTGCGGCTGCGGGCCTGAGGTCACACACCCGCCGCGAGGCGGCGTACTACCTCGGCGGCAGGTTCGGCGCGCACCGCGCGCCAGCCGGTCCCGGCCCACAGGTTCGGCACGTCGGGGTCACCGGCCGCGGTCGCCGCCGCCCGCAGCGGACGGGTGAGGTGGTGCACCTGCGGATAGCCGCCCGGAGCGTCGTCGTGCTCGAGGGCGAAGCGGTTCGCCAGTCCCCGGGCCCATCGTCCGCTGAAGGCCCGGGTCACCACCGTGTCGGGGTACGCGCGGTCCAGCAGGGCCTGCCGGTACGGCGCCGACGTCCCGGCCTCCGGGGTGCAGAGCAGCGCGGTGCCGACCTGCGCCGCATCCGCGCCGGCCTCGAGCACCGCGCGCACGTCGTCGGCGCTCATGATGCCGCCGGCCGCCACCATCGGCAGCCCCAGCGGCCGGATCGCGCCGACGGCAGTGAGCAGTGTCGTCCCGTTCGGCTCCGCCGGGTCGAAGACGCCCTGGTGACCGCCGGCCTCGGTGCCCTGGACGACCAGCAGATCTGCGCCGGCCGCGGCCGCCAGCTCACCCTCCTCGCGCGAGGTGACGGTGATGCCGACGACGACGCCGGCCCCCTGGAGGCGGGCGACCACTGCGCTCGGCGGGACGGCGAAGGTGAACGTCACCGTGTGCACGCCGGCCGACTCCAGCAGCGCGACCTTCGCGTCGAAGGCATCGTCGTCCCAGTGCGGCCGGCCGGGCTCGACACCCAGCCGGGCCGCTTCGGGTGCCAGCTGCTCGGCGTACCGGGCGATCGCGAGGTCGTCCGCCTCGCGGGCGCCGGGCACGAAGAGGTTCACCCCGATGGGGGCACTCGTGAGCGCGCGTGTCTTCTGGAGTGCCTGCCGCAGGCCCTCGGGCGACAGGTAGCCGCCGGCCACGAACCCGAAGCCACTCGCCTCGCTGACCGAAGCCGCGAGCTCGGGCGTCGAGGGTCCGCCTGCCATCGGCGCCTGCACGAGCGGCAGCCGGCTGGGCACCACACGCTGCGCCTTCTGGGAAGGTGTGGACATGGCGCGAGAATCGCACAGTGCCTGAAGGCGACAACGTCTGGCAGACCGCGAAGCGGCTCGCGGTGCTGTCCGGCCATGAGCTGGTGTCCACGGATTTCCGGATCCCCTCGATCGCCACCGTCGACCTGAGTGGCCGCCGGGTCCTGGAGACCGTGTCCCGCGGCAAGCACCTGCTCACCCGCGTCGAGGGGGACGCCACTTTGCACAGCCACCTGAAGATGGAGGGTCGCTGGGACGTCCAGCCGGCCGGCTCCCGCTGGCGCCGTCCGGCCCACGAGGCCCGGGTGGTGCTGCGCACGGCCGAGCAGGAGGCAATCGGCTTCTCCGTCGTCCTCGACCTGGTCGCGACCTCGGATGAGGACCGCGTCGTCGGCCACCTCGGCCCGGACCTGCTCGGACCCGACTGGGACGAGGCCGAGGCGGTACGCCGGATCGAGCAGTCGCCCGGCGTACCCATCGGGGTGGCGCTCCTCGACCAGCGCAACCTCGCCGGGATCGGCAACATCTACCGCGCGGAGCTATGCTTCCTCTCCGGGGTCGACCCGCACACGCCCGTGGCTGCGGTCCCCGACCTGCGCCGGATGGTCGCGCGGGCCCACGCACTCCTGGTCGCCAACCGCAACCGTCCGGTGCGGATCACCACCGGTGACCGCCGACCGGGCCGGACGCTCTGGGTCTACCGCCGTCGCGGCGGCTGCCTGCGGTGCGGCACTCCGATCGCGTTCGACGAGTTCGGCCCGGAGGGGATGGAGCGGACCGTCTGGTGGTGCCCGAGCTGCCAGCCTCCGGCCTGACCGGTCCGCAAACGACCGCCCGACAACCAGTCCGCGACAACCGGGCCGGGCACAACGTCCCGGAGCCGGCGACCTTTGCCTCAAGACGCGGGACGCGCCGCGGCGCTGGGATGAGGTGTGGACCGGACCAGCGCGCTCGACTCAGCATTCCTGCACGTGGAGACCAGGACGGCGGCCCTGCACATCGCCAGCCTGGCGATCTTCGAGGGGCCGGTGCCGACCCAGGCGGAGGTGCGCACG
Source organism: Marmoricola sp. URHA0025 HA25 (assembly GCF_054059435.1). Lineage (NCBI taxonomy): Bacteria > Bacillati > Actinomycetota > Actinomycetes > Propionibacteriales > Nocardioidaceae > Marmoricola > Marmoricola sp. URHA0025 HA25. The sequence continues at coordinate 972,831 of NZ_JBSSCD010000001.1, read as the reverse complement.
GCCCTCGCCCACAAGCTGGCGCTGGTCCCGCGGTGCCGGCAGCGCCTGGCACACGTGCCCTTCGCCCTCGGGCGGCCTGTCTGGGTCGACGACCCGGAGTTCGACCTGGGCCGGCACGTCCATCGCGCCGCGGTCGCCGCACCCGGGGGCGTCGAGGAGCTCCGCGAGATCGCCGAGCGCCTCCTCAGCGAACCGCTCGACCACGCGCTGCCGCTGTGGGAGGACTGGGTGCTCGAAGGGCTCGCCCACGACCGCTGGGCCCTGCTGACCAAGGTCCACCACACGATGGTCGACGGCATCGCCGGGACCGACCTGCTGAGCACGATGCTCGAGAAGAGCCCCGACTGGTCGCCGGTGTGGACGGACCGCTGGCAACCCAGTCCGGTGCCCGGCCGGTGGCGGCTGGCCACCGACGCCGTCCGCGAAGGCACCGCGTTGCGCCTGACCGAGCTGCTCACCGCGCCGTCGGCGGTCCGGTCCGTGGTGCGCGAGGGCGTCCGGCACCCCCGCGTCGCAACGGCTGCGGCCCTGCAGACCGCGCGCGGGATTGCAGGGTTCGCCCGCAACGCACGACCCACTCACGTGTCGTCCCTGGTGGGCCCGATCGGGCGCGACCGTGGCTACGGCTGGACCGAGGTCGACCTCGCGACCGTGCTCGCGATCCACGACCGCCTCGGCGGCACCGTCAACGACCTCGTCCTCGCCGCCGTCACCAGCGCCTTCCGCGACCTGCTCCTCGCGCGCGGGGAGACCCCGACCGCGCACAGCGTGCGCTCGCTGGTGCCCGTGTCGGTACGCCGGCCCGACCAGCGCGGTCACCTGGACAACCGGGTCTCGGCGATCATCACCGAGCTGCCGGTCGAGCTCGACGACCCGCGCGACCGGCTGACGGAGGTGGCGATCCGGATGCGGGCCCTCAAGGCGTCGCACGAGGCACAGGTCGGCGAGCAGGTCGCCGGAGTCGCCGACGCGTTGCCGCCGATGCCGCTGGCTGCGCTGCTGCACGTGCTGTTCCGGCTCCCGCACCGCAACCTCACCACCGTCGTCACCAACGTGCCCGGTCCGGCCCACCGGCTCCACCTCGCCGGACGGCCGATGGTCGCGCCCTATCCCTACGTGCCGATCGCCGACCGGCTGCGGAGCGGCATCGCGGTCACGTCGTACGAGGGCCGGCTGCTCTTCGGCGTCACCACCGACCGCGACTCGATGCCGGACGCGCAGGTGCTCGTCGACGGGATCGGCGCGGGCTTCGCCGAACTGGGCGAGATCGCCGGCGTCACCACGACAGAAGGGATCCCACGATGACCCGACACCGGATGGCTCCTGCCGACGCGGCCTGGCTGCGGATGGACCGGCCGACCAACCTCATGGTGGTCAACTCCGTGATGTGGTTCGACGACGTCGTCGACGGCGAGGCTCTGCGGACACTGCTGCGCGAGCGGGTGCTCGGCAGGTTCCCGCGATTCACCCAGCGGGCGGTGGAGGAGCAGGGCACCTGGTGGGAGGACGTCGACGACTTCGACCTCGAGGACCACCTGCACGCGGCGGAGCTGGCCGCGCCCGCGGGTCACGCCGAGCTCGAGGAGTTCGTCGCGAGCCTGGTCAGCGTGCCGCTCGACCACGGACGGCCGCTGTGGGACATGCACCTGGTCACGCCGTACCGGGACGGCGGCTGCGCCCTGGTGTTCCGGATGCACCACGCGATCGCCGACGGCGTCGCGCTGGCACGGTTGCTGCTCTCCCTGACCGACGACCCGGACGCCGAGACTGTCGACGTGTCCGCGCCTGCGCAGCACGCGGCGTTCAGCGTGCGCGGCACCCTCGACGGCGCGTGGCACGAGGCGATCGACCTGGTCGCCCATCCCCTGCGGCTGCTGCACCTGGCGAGCACGGTGGCCGCCGACGCGAGCGCGCTCGCGAAGCTGGCGATCATCCCCGCGGACCACCACACCGCCCTGAAGGGCACCGCCGGAGTGGACAAGGCGGTCGTCTGGTCCGACCCGATCTCGCTGGCACGGATCAAGGACGCGGGCCACCGGGCCGACGCGACGGTCAACGACCTGCTCCTCGCCGCGGTCGCGGGAGCACTGCGCCTGCACCTGGTACGCCGGCGCAGCACCGTCCACGACATCCGCGCGATCGTCCCGTTCAACCTGCGCCCGCTGGACGAGCCGCTCCCGGCCGAGCTGGGCAACAAGTTCGGCCTGGTCTACCTGTCTCTGCCACTCACCACGTCGCGGCGCGAGGACCGGCTGCGGGAGATGTCGCACCGGATGCAGGCGATCAAGCACTCGGCCGAGGGCTACGTCGCCTACGGCATCCTGGAGCTCGTCGGCTTGGCTCCGGGGATCGTCGAGGACATCGCGATCGACGTGTTCGCCTCGAAGGGCACCGGCGTGATGACCAACGTCCCGGGACCGCGTCGTACCGTCACGCTCGCCGGCACGCCGCTGCGCGGCACGATCGGGTGGGGCCCGACGTCCGGGGAGCTCGGGCTGGGGGTCGCGATCTTCAGCTACGCGGGCTCGGTGACGATCGGGCTGTGCGTCGACCGCGGGCTCGTCCCTGACGCGCGAGAGCTGCTGGACGACGTCCTCGTCGAGCTCGAGGCGCTGCTCGCACCGCGAGGAGACTTCAATGGCCAGGTGGCCGCCGTCCGTCCGGCCGAGGCCGCACCCGCCCGGTAGGTTCGGGGCGTGGCCCACCGATCGCGCTCGCTGGAGCTGCTCGTCTTCGCGGTCGGGGCCGGCAGCCTGGGCGCGGAGATCGCCGCGGCGCGGCTGCTCGCCCCGTGGTTCGGTGCGAGCACCATCGTGTGGGCCAACACGATCGCGGTCGTCCTGGTCGCGCTCTCGATCGGCTACGCGCTGGGCGGACGGTTCGCCGACCGCGATCCGCGGCCCGCCGGACTCGCCCGGATCGTGCTCGTCGCCTCGGCGCTCCTGGCCGTGGTCCCGTTCGTCAGCGGGCCGTTCCTGCACCAGGCCGTGCGGGCGGTCGACCAGCTCAGCGCGGCGACCTTCGTCGGGTCGTTGCTCGGCGTCGGCGCACTCATCGCACTCCCGCTGGTCCTCATCGGGATGGTCTCGCCCTACGCCGTGCGGCTCGAGGTCGACCACGTCGACGACGCCGGTCGCACTGCCGGCCGGCTCTACGCGATCTCGACGGTCGGGTCGCTGACCGGCACCTTCCTGTCCGCGCTGCTGCTGATCCCGGTGCTCGGCACCCGGCGCACGTTCCTGGTCCTCGCGGGGGCGATGGCGCTCTCGGCGCTGCCGCACCTCGCCGCCGGACGGGTCGCCGCGGCCGTCGTACCGGCGGTGATCCTCGGCCTGATCGCGCTGCCCACCGGCACGGTGAAGGCCGCCGACGGGTCGGCACGGGTGATCTGGGAGAAGGAGACGGAGTACCAGTACGCCCGCGTCGTGCAGCACGCCGACGGCGAGCGGACCCTGGAGCTCAACGAGGGCCACGCCGTGCACTCGCTCTACCGGCCGGGCGAGTGGCTGACCGGCGACTACTGGGACGAGATGCTCGTCCTCGCGCTCGCCGGGGGCCACGCCCCGCCGCGGTCGGTGGCGATCCTCGGCAATGCAGGCGGTACGACGGCCCGCGCGATCGGCCACTACTACCCGCGGACCACCGTCGACGCCGTCGAGATCGACGGAGCGCTCACCCACGTGGGCCGCACGCTCTTCGGGCTCGGCGGCCCGCACCTGCGGATGCACACGGCGGACGCGCGCCCGTGGCTGCGATCGACGAGCCGCACGTTCGACGTGATCATGGTCGACGCGTACCGGCAGCCCTACATCCCCTTCTACCTCGCGACCCGGGAGTTCTTCGCGCTCGTGCGCGAGCACCTCGCGCCGGGCGGCCTCGTGGTGATCAACGTCGGCCACCCCGAGCAGTCCGACCAGCTGGAGAAGGTCCTGTCGGCGACGATGCGTGCGGAGTTCGGCGCCGACAACGTCTGGCGCGACCCGGCGGAGCCGACCAACTCGATGCTGGTCGGCAGCACCGCCACCGACCCGGCCGGGCGGCTCCGCGACGCCGCGTCCGGCCTGCCGTCCGACGTCGCCGAGGTCGCACGGGCCGCCGCCGACCGGCTGGCGCCGGCGCTGAAGGGCGGCCGGGTCTACACCGACGACCTTGCGCCGGTGGAATGGCTCGTCGACACGTCGCTCGCCGAGGTCGCCGAGTAGCTCGGCAGCGGGCACAATCGGCCCATGGAAGCGGACGACCTCGCGTCCGCCGACGACCTGTGGTGGTCGTGGGCCGTGCTGGCCGACTCCGCACGGCTCCCGCGCGACGCGGTCGCCGAGCTCGACACCGACGCGCATGTGCTGCACTACCGGCTCGGTGACTCCTGGACGTGCATGCAGCGGATCGGCGGCGGCCGGGCGGTGATCTGGGGCCGGGTCGCCGACGCCGTGAAGGACGCCGTCACCGAGCGGGTCGACCCGCTCGCCGGAGCGCCCGACTGGGCGAGGTCCGACGCGGTCTGGCGCTCCATCCGGGTCACCAGGCCCGGCTTCCTCGCCTGGTACTCCCGCGACGGCTGGGACACCAGCACGACGGGGATGTTCGACGGGGTCGTCGAGCTGCTCACACCGCTCCTGCGCGCCGACCCGCGCCAGGTCGCTGCCGCGAAGGCGGGCACCACCGACTCGATCCTGCTCAAGGAGGCGCACGGCGTCGCCCACGTCGCGGCCCAGGGCGCGATCCGCAACCGGCTGAAGACCCAGATCCACCGTCAGCTGCGCGACACTCCCGAACGCGACCGCGGACTGCCGGACCGGCCCACCCTGCTCGCGCGCTGGGTCCGGATCACCGAGCCACCCTCCTTCGAGCACGTCGTGCTGGTCGAGGAGGGCGAGCTGGTGGCCGCCGAGCCCGACGTACGGCTCCCCGAGGCGGCGCTGAACACTCTCACCAACGTGCTCCACGAGCTGCACCGTGCGGAGGCCGGCGAGGAGTCCGGAGCCTGGATCGTCGCGCGGGTCCGGTACGACGGGCACCGGATCACCCTCGACCGGGCCTTCGACAGCCTGCCCGACTGGTACGCCGGCACTGGCCCGACCCTGCGCGCCCTGACCTGGGAGATGCAGCAGCGCAGCGGCCGCTGGCGCCCGGCCTGGGCCCGCCTCCTCCCCGAGTGACCCCCACCGACCCCCGAGGCGGCCCGGATGAAAGCCCAAACACCGTCGAGGCGGCTCAGGTGAAAGAGATTCATTTTCATCTGCGCCGCCTCGGCGATAATCGGGCTTTCATCTGCGCCGCCTCGGCGACTGGCGTCAGAGGAGGCGGCGCTCGGAGGCCCAGCGGGTGAGCTCGTGGCGCGAGGACAGCTGTAGCTTGCGCAGCACCGAGCCCATGTGGGTCTCGACGGTCTTGATCGAGATGAACAGCTCGGCGGCGACCTCCTTGTAGGAGTAGCCGCGCGCGATCAGCCGCATCACCTCGCGTTCGCGTTCGGTGAGCCGGTCGAGGTCCTCGTCGACGGCCGCCACCTCGATCGTGCCGGCGAACGCGTCGAGCACGAAGCCGGCCAGCCTCGGTGAGAATACCGCGTCGCCGGCCGCGACCCGGGCGATCGCGTCGACGAGCTCGGCGCCGGTGATCGTCTTGGTGACGTAGCCGCGCGCGCCGGCCCGGATGGTGCCGATCACGTCCTCGGCGGCATCGGAGACGCTGAGCGCGAGGAACTTCGTGTCCGGCGCCTTGCCGTGCGTACGCCGGATCACGTCGGCCCCGCCGCCGCCGGGCAGGTGCACGTCGAGCAGCACCACCTCGGGCTGGTGGGCCACCACCGCGGCGACAGCCTCGTCGACGTCCGCCGCCTCGGCGAGCACCACGACCGTGTCGCCCAGCTCCGCCCGCACGCCGGCCCGGAACATCGCGTGGTCGTCCACGATCACCACGGTTCGCTTGCTCATCGGCCATCTCCTAGCGGTTGGGCGAGCCGGACCTCGGTGCCCTCACCGGGCCGGCTCCTGATCTCGGCGGTGCCACCGTGACGCTTCATCCGGTCGATGATGCTGTCACGAAGGCCGTGCCGGTCCTCTGCCACGCCCTCTGGGTCGAAGCCGGTGCCGCGGTCGCGCACGAACACCTCGACGCGCGTCGGGGTGGCCTCGGCGTAGACGTCCACCTTGCCGGCGCCGGAGTGCCGGGCCGCGTTCATCGCCGCCTCGCGCGTCGCCAGGACGATCGGCCGCACCTTCTCCGAGACGGGCGGGTCACCGACGCAGACCACCTCGACCGGTACGCCGTACGCGTCGTCGACCTCGCCGGCGATCACCCGCAGCGCCGCCGCGAACGTGGTGGGATCACCGCCGGACGAGTCGAAGAGCCAGGAACGCAGGTCGCGCTCCTGCGACCGCGCCAGGCGCGCGACGGTCGCCGGGTCCTGCGCGGACTTCTGGATCAACGCCAGCGTCTGGAGCACGGAGTCGTGCAGGTGTGCCGCGACGTCGGCTCGCTCCTGCGACCGGATCCTCTCCGCGCGCTCCTCACTCAGGTCGGAGGAGAGCCGGAACAGCCACGGCCCGACGATGAAGCCGAGCCCGATCAGGCACAGGATCGCGGCCATGCCCACGGCCCGCGCGGCGGCCCAGTCACCGCTGGTCAGCGTGATCAGCATGACCGCGACGACCAGCAGGACCACACCGAGCAGCAGCCGAAGGTACGCCGCCGCGCCGCCGGTCCCGACGACGGCGCGCACGACGTTGATCCGTCCCGTCGAGTCCAGCCAGCGCTCGCGCTGGGCCTCGTCGGCCTGCCGCCACAGCAGCGCCAGGCCCGCGACGCCCAGGGTCAGCGGCCAGAAGATCGAGCCCTGGCCGGTCGCGAGCGCCAGGATGCCGGCGACGCCCAGCGCGATCGCGCCGATCGCGACCAGCGGGCCGAGGTCCACCAGCCGTCGGATCCGTCCGCGCCGCCTCTTGCCCTGGCGCTCGGCGGCCGCGAGGCCCGGCGCCTGGTCCTCGAAGTGCCGCCGCGCGGGCAGCACCATCCACAGGCCGGCGTAGAAGAGCACCCCGAACCCGCCCATGACGGCCAGCACCATGAAGGCGACGCGCACCCACAGGACGGGCAGCCCGAGGTGCTCGGCCAGGCCGGCGGCGACGCCGCCGAGGACCGCGTCGTCCGGCTCGCGGTAGGCCTTGCGAGGCGCGCCGGCGGAGCTCCTCGGCTCGGTCAGGGGGCTGGTCACGGTCCCATCGTGGCATCCGGGCGTTCCGCGGACATCGGGTCTGACCCCTGAGCGACCCCTGACCCGGGCCTTCTCCACCCAGCACAGGATCAGGGGCGTCCCCGATGGTGGCCGGCTCTCCCGGCGACCACGATGGAGACATGAACGAGACCCTCAACGACCCGGGCCGGGACACTCCGCCGCCCCCGCAGTCGCCACCGCCGCCGGCCGCGTCCCACCAGGACCTCGACCGACTGCGCCGCAGCACGACGAACCGCTACGTCGCCGGCGTCGCGGGCGGCCTCGGCCGGCACTTCAACATCGACCCGACCATCATCCGGGTGCTGCTGGTCGTGCTCACGTTCTTCGGCGGCGCCGGGCTCCTCGTGTACGCCGCCTGCTGGCTGTTCGTCCCCGAGGACAACGCCGAGCACGCGCCGATCCGCGTCGGCAGCGAGCCGCGCAAGATCCTGCTCCTCGCCGCCGCCGGCATCGCACTCCTGCTCGCGCTCGGCGACGTCTTCGACGGCACCGCCGCCGGCTGGCCGTTCGTCAGCATCGCGGTGATCGTCGCCATCGTGCTGATCGTCCGGGACCGCCGCCGCGAACGCGAGTCCGCGGGCGCCACGCCGGCATCTGAGGCCTGGGTCCCGCCCGCTGCACAGCCCGCCGGCACGCACCCGGCGTACGCCGCGACCGAAGCAAGCGTGGAGGACACCCGCGTGCTCGACCCGAGCGCACAGCCGCCGTGGCAGCCTCCCGTGTGGCAGCCACCGGTGACCCAGCCGCCGCTCGTCCCCCCGCGCGCCAAGCGCACCGGGATCGTCTGGTTCTGGCCGACCCTCGCCCTGATCGCCCTCGCACTGGGCGTGCTCGGGCTCTACGACAACGACCACCACGTCGCCGACGGCGCCTACGCCGCCCTCGCGCTCGGCATCACTGCCGTGATGCTGCTGGTCGGATCGCTCGTCGGCCGACCCGGCGGGCTGATCCTGATCGGCTTCGTCTCCTCGGTCGCCCTTGCTGCGAGCGTCGCGGTCGGAGGATCGTTCGGCGCCGACGCCCGCGAGATCCACGAGACTCCGACCACGGCCGCGCTCGTGCAGAGCGAGTACACCGCCACCGTCGGTGAGATCGTGCTCGACCTCACCCATGTCTCAGACCCCGAGGCCCTGGCAGGACGCGCGATCCACCTCCAGCTGCGCACCGGCCACGTCGAGGTGATCGTGCCCCGCAGCCTCAACGTCGACATCCGGGCCGACATGGACTTCGCCGGCGGGATCACCGTCCCCGGCGACGACAGCGGCGGCATCAACCACGAGGTGCACAAGCGCCTCGCCGGCGTACCCGCCACCACCACCGCCCCCCTCGCGCTGGACCTCGACGCCAGGCTCGGCCAGATCACCGTGGAGTACCGATGAGCAAGCGACCGATCTCGATCAGCCACCTCGTGTTCGGCCTGATCTTCCTGGGCATCACCGCGTTGTGGGTCGTGGGTGCGACCACCGACGTCGAGGCTCCCGCCCTGGCCCTCTGGGGCCCGGTCGTGCTGATCGGGGCCGGCGTCGTCGGACTGGCGGCGATCGTCCTCAACTCACGCACCGCCCGGCGGACGGCTCTCGAGGACCGCGAGCCCGAGTACGCCGCCACGGTCCCGGCCGACGACGAGGAGAGGTCATGAGCGACGTCCAGCCCCCGACGAAGCGCCTGCTCCGGACCCGGGACGACCAGATGGTCGCCGGTGTCTGCGGTGGCCTCGCCCGCTACCTCGGCGTCGACGCCACGTTGATTCGGGTCGCCGCCGTCATCGCGCTGGTCTTCGCCTTTCCAGCCACGGTGATCGGGTACGTCCTGGCGTGGGCGATCATGCCCACTGCCTGAGGTCCGCGCTCCGAAGGCCGGGGTTTCACTACTTCCGTAGTGAAACCCCGGCTTCCCGTACCCAATCGCGTTCGGGAAGCCCCGAATTCACTGCGTCAGTAGTGAATTTCAGCGACTGAGCGACCGGGTGATCACCTGGTTCGCAGCCCGCTGGAACCCACTGACCACCGCCTCGAGCGTGAGCTGGCGCAGCCGGGCCATGGTCTGCTCGAAGCGTGCCTTGGCGGCCTCGGTCTTCGGTTTCTCGTGGTACGGCGCCAACACGCGATCCTTGAGGATCGAGGTGAGCTCGTCGGCGAGGGCCTCCATGTGCCGGGTGATCGCCTCGCCGGCAGCGACGAGCGAGTCCACCGGGATGTCGAGGTCCAGCGACCTGACCGCGACGTCGAAGGCGGGCAGCAGCTCGAACCTGCCGTCGCCGGCCGGCAGGATGCCCATCGACGCCTCGAGCCGCTCGAGCTGGTCGGCGTCGAGCCGGCGGCCGGCGCGGGCCTCGAGCTGGCGACGGGTCACCAGCTCGTGGCTGCCGGACTTCCACGAGGTGAGCATGGCGCGCTGGATGGCCAGGTCCTCGACCGAGGCGTCCGCGGGCACGCGGGCGAGGTACTTCTCGATGGCGGCGAGGGTGAAGCCGTGGTCCTGGAGGGCGCGGATCAGCTCGAGCCGCGCGCGGTGCTCGGCGGAGTAGTAGGCCATCCGGCCGCGACGGGTCGGCGGCGGAAGCAGGCCCAGACCGGCGTAGTACCGGGTGGTCCGCACGGTCATGCCGGTCACGGCGGCGAGCTCGTCGACGGTCAGGAGCTCGCCCTCGTCGTCCGGGGCGTCGGGTCGAGCCACGCTCATGACGCCTCCTCTCCCTCGTCGAGCCGCGACTGTAACAGTTCCACTGGCACGTTCCTCGGACCACGGCCGGGCCTCCTTGCACCTTAACAGTTTCGCTGTCACAGTTGACGTGTCACGTTCCCGAGCCTCCGAAGGGCCACCTGCCGATGCGCGACCTCTTCACCGCCGAGCACGAGGACTTCCGCAAGACCGTCCGGACCTTCTTCGAGCGGGAGGTCGTCCCGCACCACGAGCAGTGGGAGAAGGACGGCATCGTGCCGCGCGAGCTCTGGCTCAAGGCCGGCGAGGCCGGTCTGCTGTGCTTCGACGTCCCCGAGGAGTACGACGGACCGGGAGTCGCAGACTTCCGCTACAACGTGATCCTCTCCGAGGAGCAGACCCGCGCCGGCGCGAGCGGCCCGGGCTTCTCGGTGCACACCGACATCATCGTGCCGTACCTCGTCAGCATCGCGAACGACGAGCAGAAGCGGCGCTGGCTGCCCGGGTGCGTCACCGGGGAGACGATCACCGCCATCGCGATGACCGAGCCGGGAGCCGGGAGCGACTTGCAGGGTGTGCGCACCACCGCGGTCGACAAGGGGGACCACTACCTCCTCAATGGATCCAAGACGTTCATCAGCAACGGCATCAACGCCGACCTGGTGATCGTCGTCGCGCGCACCGACCCCGAGGCCGGCCACAAGGGCATCAGCCTGCTCGTGGTCGAGCGCGGCATGGACGGCTTCGAGCGCGGGCGCAACCTCAACAAGATCGGGCTGCACGCGCAGGACACCGCAGAGCTGTCGTTCACCGACGTCGTCGTACCCAAGGAGAACCTCCTCGGCAAGGAGGGCGAGGGCTTCATCTACCTGATGATGAACCTCCCGCAGGAGCGGCTGATCATCGCCGCGCAGGCGGTCGCCGCTTGCGAGGCGGTCGTCGAGATGTGCCTGGACTACGCGAAGACGCGCGAGGCGTTCGGCAAGCCGATCGGCAAGTTCCAGCACAACCGGTTCCTGATCGCCGAGATGGCGACCGAGACCCGGGTGGCGCGCACGTTCGTCGACGACTGCCTGGCCAAGCACCTGGAGGGCAAGCTCGACGCGGTCGACGCCGCGATGGCGAAGTACTACACCACCGAGCTGCAGAACAAGCTGGTCAACCAGGGCGTGCAGCTGCACGGCGGCTACGGCTACATGACGGAGTACCCGATCGCGAAGGCGTACCTGGACAGCCGGATCTCCACGATCTACGGCGGCACCACCGAGATCCAGAAGGAGATCATCGGAAGGTCGCTGGGGCTGTGAGTGGCCTCGCCCGGCTCGCCGGACGCGGCGGTCGCCTCGACAACCTGCGGCGCATCGAACGGCTCGACCCCGCGGTGGACTTCGACGAGATCATCGGGCTGGTCGCTTACCACGAGTTCCCGTGGGAGTACGTCCAGGGCACCTCGATCGCGTTCATGCGCGACTACGGGGTGCCCTCGATCAGCGACCTGCTCGACCGCACCGGCCGGTTCGAGCGCGACGGCCAGAAGCGGTACGACGACACCGTGCTGATCGGCTTGCGGTCGGTCGCTTCGCTCCCCCGCTGCTTCGCATACGAGGCGGTCGTCGACGGCATCGACTCGGGCCGCGCGCACGCCGCCATCCGGCACCTCAACGGCATCCACGGCCACTACGGGATCCCCAACCACGAGTTCCGCTACGTCCTGGCCACCACGCTGGTCGGCCCGAAGCGCTTCATCGACCGCTACGGCTACCGCCCGATGCATCCGCACGAGGTCGAGGCGATGACTCGCGTCACCAACCGGTTCGGCGAGCTCATGGGCATCAAGGAGCTGCCGTCGACGTACGCCGAGTACGAGCGGCTGCTCGACGACTACGAGGCCGAGCACTTCGCGCCCGACCCGGCGAACACGCGGGTCGCCGAGGCCAGCATCCGGATCGTCACCGACTGGTACCCACGACCGCTCCGGGGCCTGGTACGCCGGGTCACGATCGCGATGTTCGACGAGCCGCTGCGCGTGGCGCTCGGTCTCCCGCGCCAGCCGGCCTGGCTCGTGCGCACCGTCGACGGTCTCGTGCGGTTGCGCGGGCGGGTGATCCGGTTCCTGCCACCGCGTGCGGCGGACAACCCGTACCGCCACGACGCGAGCCGCACGTATCCCTTCGGGTACTCGCTCGCCGATCTCGGTCCTCGCGACCACGGCACCGAGCTGCATCGTGAAGCCACCCTCCGGACCACCCTTCCCAAGACCCCCGCCTGATTGAGGAGCCTGCCTCGTGAACGACGTCCTCGAAGCCCGGGCCCGGATCGAGAAGGCGATCGCCGGCCAGACCCTGCTGACCGCGTTCGCCGCCACCGTCGCGGAGGAGGGCGACAAGCCTGCGTACTCCGACAAGGTCGGCATCGACGGAGCCGGCTGGCGCACGCTGACGTGGGCCGAGCTCGCCGAGGTCGCCCGGAGCGTGGCCGCCGCCCTGGTCGAGCTCGGCGTGCAGCCCGGCGACACCGTGGCCGTGATGGCGAGCAACCGGATCGAGCACGTGGTCGCCGACCTCGGCGCGCTGCACGCGGGCGCGACGCCGATGTCGATCTACAACACGCTCTCGCCCGACCAGGTCGCCTACGTGGCCGGCCAGTCGCGTCCCACGGTCGCGGTCGTCGAGACTGCGGACCACCTTGCCCGCTGGGAGTCGGCGCTCGCCGACCCGTCGATCGGCAAGGTCGTCGTCCTCGACGAGTCCGCCCTGCCCGCCGGCGACCGCTTCGTGGGCTGGACCGAGCTCGTCGAGGTCGGCGCGCAGGCACGGCGTACCGGCGCCGCTGATCGTGAGATCGACCGTCGCACCGCCGACGTCTCCCCCGACCAACCGGCCACGATCCTCTACACGTCGGGCACCACCGGCAACCCGAAGGGCGTGGTGGTGACGCACCACATGGTGCTGTTCGAGAACACCAGCTCCCTGAAGACCGCGGACCCGCAGGGCGAGAACGTCTTCGTCTCCTACCTGCCGTTCGCGCACATCGCCGAGCGCACGCTCGGGATGTACATCCCCTGGACCCGAGGCGCCCACATCCACCTCGTCGGCGACCCGGCGCTGCTGCTCGGGGCTCTCGGCGAGGTGCGCCCGACGCGGTTCTTCGGGGTGCCGCGGGTCTGGGAGAAGATCAGGACCGGGATCTCGGCGAAGCTCGCCGCCGAGCCGGACGAGGCGACGCGCGCCGGCATCGAGCAGGCCATGGCGATCGGCCTCGCCTGGGTCGAGTCCCAGCAGTACGGCGAGACCACCTCGCCGGAGCTGCAGGCGCAGTACGAAGCCGCAGACACGCAGGTCCTCGGCCTGCTCCGGATGCTGCTCGGCCTCGACCGTTGCGAGTGGGCGGCATCCGCGGCGGCGCCGATGCCGCTCGAGGTCGCGCGGTTCTTCGCCGGCCTGGGCATGCGGATCTACGACGTCTACGGGATGACGGAGACCTGTGCCGCCGTGACGTCGTGCGGACCGGCGTCCTTCCGGCTGGGCACCGTCGGCCGCGCGCTCGCCGGCATCGAGGTCGTCCTCGCCGACGACGGTGAGATCCTCGCCCGCGGCCCGGTCACGACGCCGGGCTACTTCCGGCAGGACGAGGCCACCCGCGAGCTGATCGACGACGAGGGCTGGGTGCACACCGGTGACATCGGCGAGCTCGACGCCGACGGCTTCCTGAAGGTGATCGATCGCAAGAAGGAGCTGATCATCACCTCCTCCGGCAAGAACATCGCCCCCTCCAACATCGAGAACCTCCTCAAGGAGTCGCCGATCATCGGCCACGCCATGGCGATCGGCGACGGGCAGCCGTACGTCGTGGCGGTGCTGACGCTCGACGGCGAGATCGCCCCGCTGATCGCCCAGCAGGCCGGCGTGGAGTTCACCGACCTCGCCGACCTGGCCAGCAGGCCCGAGGTCCTGGCAATGGCGCAGGCGGCCGTCGACGCGGCGAACGCCCGGCTCTCCCGGCCCGAGCAGGTCAAGCGGTGGACGCTGCTGCCCACCGAGTGGACCGCGGAGTCAGCGGAGCTCACCCCGACCCTCAAGCTCAAGCGCCGGGTGGTCACCACCAACCACGCGCAGGAGATCGCAGCGCTGTACGCCCCCGGTGGTTGAGCCTGTCCCCACCAGTGCCACGGCTACCGTGCACTCCATGCACACCCTCGGCACTCTCACCACCGAGCCGGTCCTCGACCACCTCGACCTCGTCGGCGTCCCCGTCGCGGACTTCCTGAAGGGCTGGGAGCACGCCGCCGAGGTGGGCGTGGTGGCGATCGACCCGGCGCTCTCGGAGACCGCCGCGACCGTCGACGTCTACGGCGTGCCCTGGGAGTCGGGTGCGAACTGCGTGGTCGTGATGGGCAGGCGTGAGGGCCAGGAGCGCACCGCCGCGTGCGTGGTCCGCGGCGACACCCGGGCCGACGTCAACAACCGCGTCAAGCGCCTCCTCGACGTGCGCAAGTGCTCGTTCCTCGATCACGAGAGGGCGGTCGCGGAGAGCGGGATGGAGTACGGCGGCATCACCCCGATCGGCGTACCGGCGCAGTGGCGGCTCCTCGTCGACTCGCGCGTGCCCGCGATCGACACGGTGCTCATCGGCAGCGGCATCCGCGGCTCCAAGCTCATCCTGCCCGGCCGGCTGCTCGCCGAGCTGCCGGGCGCCGAGGTCGTCGACGACCTCGCCGTCTGACCCCGTCTGAGCCGTCGGAGCCCTCCGGTCTGGACAGGCTGGCTCCGTCTGGGTCGGCTCAGGGGAATTACGGATGACGAACAGCGTTCGTCTCTGCTTCGATGTGCGCATGCATCGTCAGATCGCCGGCAAGCTGACCGGACCCGTGACCAAGTGGCTCGTCCTGGCTGGAGTGCTCGCCCTCACCGTGGTGATGAGCATCCTCGGGGCGAAGCTCAACGACGTGAAGAACAACGAGGCCTCGTCGTGGTTGCCGGGGTCGGCCGAGTCCACGAAGGTGGCCAACGAGCTGGCCAAGGACGTGAGCCCCAACGACATCCCGACGCTCGTGGTCTACCACCGTGCGTCCGGGCTGACCGAGGCTGACCTCGCCGCGATCGACAAGCAGGGCCAGGAGATCGCCGGGATCAAGGGCGTGACCAAGGCCGGCGTGCTCACGCCGAACGTCGCTAAGGCGCTGAAGGCCCAGGGCGCGAACGTCCCCGACCTCATCTCTGCCGACGGGAAGGTCGCCTACACGTACTTCACGTTCAACTTCGGCAAGGGCGGCTGGAACAAGATCCCCAAGCCCGCCGACGAGGTCCGTGACCTCACCAAGATCGACGGCGTGAAGGTCTACCTCGGTGGCTACGGGGGCCAGGCCTCCGACTTCGCCTCCTCCTTCGAGGGATCCCACGCCAACCTGCTGATGATCTCCTTCATCGTCGTGATCATCATCCTGCTGTTCACCTATCGCAGTGCCTTGCTCTGGTTGCTGCCGATTCTCGGAGCCGCCGTCTCCTACCAGATGGCCGGCGGCGTGGTCTACCTCCTGGCCAAGTACACCGACATGGTCGTCAACGACCAGAGCCAGTACATCCTCGGCATCCTGGTGATCGGCGCCGGCACCGACTACGCCCTGCTGCTGGTCGCCCGCTACCGCGAGGAGCTACGCCGGCACGAGGACCGGCACGACGCGATGGAGCAAGCGCTGCACCGGTCCGCGCCCGCGATCATCGCGAGTGCCGCGACCGTCGTCATCGGCCTGCTGTGCCTTTCGGTGGCCGACCTCAACTCCACGGCCAGCCTCGGTCCTGTCCTCGCGGTCGGTGTCGCCGTCACCCTGCTGGTGATGGTCACGTTCCTGCCCGCGATGCTGGTCATCTGCGGACGCTGGGTATTCGGCCCGCGTACTGACGAACGGCGCCCGTGGACGCGGACGGCAGTCTCCATGCTCGGTGGTGGAATCGTCGGAGTCGTTCTCGGCAGCGTTCTCGGTGGCGGGGCCGTGATGCTCGCCGTGCTCGGCGGGCTCAGCGCCTTCCTGGGCCTGCTGATGCTCGTCCAGGTCGGGATCGAGCGCTGGACCAGCGTGCACAGCCGCCCCGACTTCGGTTCGGCCGAGCCGACGAGCAACGGACTGTGGGCGAAGGTCGGCAGCAGGATCGCCCCCCGGCCACGCGCGGTGTGGTCGGTCACCGCCGTCCTGCTCGTCCTCGCGTGCTTCGGCCTCTTCAAGCTCGACGCGCACGGCCTGAAGACGGAGGACTCCTTCACGCAGAAGTTCGACTCCGTGACCGCGCAGAAGCTGATCTTCGCGCACGGCCTCGCTGACAGCTCCAACACCGTGCAGGTCGTCGCCGCGACCGACAAGATCGCCGAGGTCGAGCAGGTCGTGGCCAACGTGGCCGGGGTCGGCAGCCCGACCGACATCAAGCCGCTCGGCTCGACCGGACGGTCGTGGTTCGAGGCGAGCATCAAGCAGGACGTCTCCTCCCCAGAGGCGTTCGACCTGGTGCGGCACGCCCGGGCCGCGGCCCACGGCGTGGCCGGCGCGGAGGCGAAGGTCGGGGGCGGAGCTGCGCTCTACCTCGACACCAAGATCGCCGCCGACCGGGACAACCGGGTGATCATCCCCATCGTGCTGGTGGTGGTCTTCCTGATCCTGATGCTGCTGCTCCGCGCACTGGTGGCACCGTTGCTGCTGATGGTGACGGTGGTGCTCTCGTTCGGCGCGGCGCTCGGCCTCTCGTCATTGATCTTCCACTACATCTTCGACTTCAAGGGCGCCGATCCGGGCTTCCCGCTGTTCGCGTTCGTGTTCCTGGTCGCTCTGGGGATCGACTACAACATCTTCCTGATGACCCGCGTCCGCGAGGAGACGGCCAAGCACGGGACCCGCAAGGGATCCTTGATCGCGCTCTCGTCGACCGGCGGTGTGATCACGTCTGCCGGGCTCGTGCTCGCAGCGACGTTCGCGGTGCTCGGCACGCTGCCGTTCGTCTTCCTGGCCGAGCTCG
Source organism: Marmoricola sp. URHA0025 HA25 (assembly GCF_054059435.1). NCBI lineage: Bacteria > Bacillati > Actinomycetota > Actinomycetes > Propionibacteriales > Nocardioidaceae > Marmoricola > Marmoricola sp. URHA0025 HA25. Next base: position 955,932 of record NZ_JBSSCD010000001.1, on the reverse strand, counting down.
GCACGGCGGTGGCGCTCGGTGTGCTGCTCGACACGATGATCGTCCGATCGGTGCTCGTGACCGCGCTGAACCTCGATCTCGGGGGGCGGATCTGGTGGCCGAGCAAGCTCGACTCCGGGTCGAAGACGGACGCACCTCCTCCGCCGGCGCAGGAGCCCGAACTGGCCAATGCCTGAGCGCCGAGCGGGCACAAACGCAGGCGGGAAGCACGCCGAGAGGGCAGAGATGCAGCTTTCGGTGCTGCGTTTCTGCCCGCTCGGCGCATCCGGTCGCAGCTTTTCTGCCCGCTCGGCGTACTGCAGGTCACACGGCGTGACTGTGGCGTCGCAACCGTGACAGCACTACTGTCACGGTAGTCAGACCGCCCGCACAGACAGGTCCGTTGATGAAGCTCTCCACGATGCTGATGTACGCCGGCAACCCGCGCGACGCCGCCGACCAGGTGGTCGCGCTCGAGCAGGCGGGCCTGGACACGGTCTGGGTCGCGGAGGCCTACGGCTTCGACTCCCCCACGCTGATGGGCTACCTCGCTGCCAAGACGGAGACGGTCGAGATCGGTGCGGCCATCCTGAACGTCTACTCCCGCACGCCCGGCGCGATCGCGCAGACCGCCGCGGGGCTCGACAACGTCTCGCAGGGTCGCGCGGTCATCGGGCTGGGCGCGTCCGGCCCCCAGGTGGTCGAGGGCTTCCACGGAGTGCCCTACGACAAGCCGCTCGCCCGCACCCGCGAGGTGATCGAGATCGTCCGGGCGGCGCTGCGCCGCGAGAAGCTCGACTACGACGGCAAGGTCTTCCAGCTGCCGCTGCCGGAGGGCCAGGGCACCGGCCTCGGCAAGCCGCTGAAGCTGCTCACCAAGCCCGAGCGGCCCGGCGTACCCCTCTACATCGCAGCCCTGGGGCAGCTCTCGGTCCAGGGCGCAGCGGAGTACGCCGACGGATGGCTGCCCTTCCTCTACAGCCCCGAGGGCGCCAAGGGCGTCTGGGGCGACGCGCTCGCCAAGGGTGCGGCCAAGCGGTCGTCCGAGCTCGCCCCGCTGGAGATCGCGGCCGGTGGCATGGTGGCCGTCGGCGACGAGGTCAAGGGCATGCTCGACTTCGCCCGGCCGATGTTCGCCCTCTACATCGGCGGCATGGGCGCCCGTGGCAAGAACTTCTACAACGACCTCGCCTGCGAGTACGGCTACGAGGCCGAGGCGAAGAAGATCCAGGACCTCTACCTCGACGGCCACAAGCGCGACGCCGAGGCGGAGGTGCCGCTCGAGCTGCTCGAGCGCTGCAACCTCGTCGGACCGGAGTCCTACGTCAAGGAGCGGATCGCCGCGTTCCGCGAGTCGGGTGTCACCAACCTCCAGGTCGCGCCGGCCTCCGACGACCCTGCCGGCCTGGTGCGCCGGCTCAAGGAGTGGGTGTCCTGAGCGCGAGCGTCGCTGCCCACCCAGTGGCGCGCCGCCACGGCCACCCTGACGCTCGATAGCCTTGCCGCGATGGCCTCGAACCCGATCGGTCCCACGCCCCAGCAGGTACGCCGTGCGTTGGCTCGCGCGGAGCGTGGCGCCGCCCTGGACCCGGCGGAGGCGACCGTCCTGCTCTCGGCCCGCGGCGAGGACCTCGAACGGCTGACCGTCGTCGCCGCGCGCGTGCGCGACCGCGGCCTCGAGGACGCCGGACGCGGCGGTGTGGTGACCTACTCCCCGAAGGTGTTCATCCCGCTGACCCGGTTGTGCCGCGACCGCTGCCACTACTGCACCTTCGTCACGGTGCCGGGCAAGCTCGAGTCGCCGTACCTCTCCCCCGACGAGGTGCTGGCGATCGCTCGTGACGGTGCGGCGCTGGGCTGCACTGAGGCGCTGTTCACCCTCGGCGACCGGCCGGAGGACCGGTGGCCCGAGGCCCGGGAGTGGCTCGACGAGCAGGGTTATGACTCGACGCTGGCCTACGTGCGGGCGATGTCGATCCGGGTGCTCGAGGAGACCGGCCTGCTGCCGCACCTCAACCCCGGAGTGATGAGCTGGGAGGAGCTCAACCGGCTCAAGCCGGTCGCGCCGTCGATGGGGATGATGCTGGAGACGACCAGCCGCCGGCTCTTCGAGGAGAAGGGGCAGGCGCACTTCGGCTCTCCCGACAAGGATCCCGACGTCCGGTTGCGCGTGCTCGAGGACGCCGGCCGGCTCTCGATCCCGTTCACCACCGGCCTGCTGATCGGCATCGGCGAGACGCTCGAGGAGCGGGCGGAGTCGATCTTCGCCCTGCGCCGCGTCGCGAGGCAGTACGGCAACGTCCAGGAAGTCATCATCCAGAACTTCCGCGCCAAGCCCGACACCGCGATGCGGCACACGGACGACCTCGCCCTGGACGAGTACGTCGCCGCGATCGCCGTCTCGCGGATCGTGCTGGGCCCGAAGGTCCGGCTGCAGGCACCGCCCAACCTCGTCGATCTCGCCGAGTGCACCGCCTTGCTCGCCGCGGGGGTCGACGACTGGGGTGGCGTCTCGCCGCTGACCCCCGACCACGTCAACCCCGAACGCCCGTGGCCCTCGCTCGAGCGGCTGCGGTCGATCACCGCGTCGGCCGGCTTCGAGCTGCGTGCCCGGCTGACCGCCCATCCCGAGTACGTCCTGGCCGGCGAGCCATGGATCGACCCACGGATCTCGGCCCACGTCGCGGCCCTCGCAGGCCCAGACGGCCTGGTGCGGGACGCAGTCCGCCCAACCGGCCTGCCCTGGCAGGAGCCCGACGGCGGGGTCTCGACGGGGCTCGACCACCAGGGCAAGGGCCGCACGGACCTCCACAGTGCGATCGACACCGAGGGCCGCTCGGCCGACCGGCGCTCGGACTTCGACAACGTCTACGGCGACTGGGACGAGCTGAAGAACACGATCGGCGAGGGCGACCACCCGATGGTTGAGCCTGTCGAAACCAGCCCGACCGTTTCGACAGGCTCAACGACCGGAGCAGCCGGGCTGGAGGCCCTCGCCGCAGCAGAGCGCGACCCAGGGAACCTCTCCGACGAGCACGCGCTGACGCTGATGACCGCCGAGGGCGACCTGCTCGCCCAGGTGGTCGCGCTGGCCGACCAGCTCCGCAAGGACACGGTCGGCGACGAGGTCACCTACGTGGTCAACCGCAACATCAACTTCACCAACGTCTGCTACGTCGGCTGCCGGTTCTGTGCCTTCGCGCAACGGCGCACCGACGCCGACGCCTACTCGCTCTCCCTCGACCAGGTCGCCGACCGGGCCCAGGAGGCCTGGGACCTCGGCGCCAGCGAGGTCTGCATGCAGGGCGGGATCGACCCCGAGCTGCCCGGCACGGCGTACTTCGACCTCGCGGCCGCGGTGAAGACGCGCGTCCCGGGGATGCACGTGCACGCGTTCAGCCCCATGGAGATCGTCAACGGCTCGTCCCGCACCGGGCTGTCCTTCGAGGACTTCCTGATCAAGGCCCGCGAGTCCGGCCTGGACACGATCCCCGGGACGGCCGCGGAGATCCTCGACGACGACGTCCGCTGGGTGCTGACCAAGGGCAAGCTCCCGACGAAGACCTGGATCGAGATCGTCAGCACCGCGCACCGGGTCGGGGTCCGGTCGAGCTCGACGATGATGTACGGCCACGTCGACAACCCGCGGCACTGGGTGCAGCACCTGCGGGTGCTCGCGCAGATCCAGGAGAAGAACCTCGAGGAGGGCCTCGCCGGCTTCACCGAGTTCGTCCCCCTGCCCTTCGTGCACCACTCCGCACCGATCTACCTGGCCGGCGTCGCCCGCCCGGGCCCCACCCTGCGCGACAACCTCGCCGTGCACGCGATGGCGCGGATCATGCTCCACGGCCGCATCGACAACATCCAGACCAGCTGGGTCAAGCTCGGCGTCGACGGCACCCGCGCGATGCTCGCCGCGGGCGCCAACGACCTGGGCGGCACCCTCATGGAGGAGACGATCTCCCGGATGGCCGGCTCCGAGCACGGCTCGGCCAAGACCGTCGAGGAGCTCGTCGAGATCGGCGCCGGCATGGGCCGGCCGGTCGTCGAGCGCACGACGACCTACCAGCTCCGTTGAGTTGGGGGAAACAGACCATTGAGTTGGGGAAGAAGCCCCCAACTCAACAGGCATTTTCCCCCAACTCGACGAGTCAGGGGCCGTCCGGGCGCGCGAGGGTGAGGTCGCGGGCCTCGGCATAGCGCGCCCTGACCTCGGGCGTCGGCTCGGCCTCGTTGACCTCGGCGGTCGGCAGCTCCCAGTCGGGCGGGTCCGCCTCACGGGAGAGCACCCAGGCGGCCTGCCGGGCAGCGCCACGGGCGACGTACTCGAAGGGCACCGGCACGTGCACGGGGTGCCCCAGGACGGCGGGCGCGATCGCGCGCACCGCCGCAGATGCGGCGCCTCCGCCGGTGAGCAGGATGCGTCGTACGTCGCTTCCTTGCGCCGCCAGGGCATCGATGCAGTCGGCGAGGCTGCAGAGCAGCCCCTCCACCGCTGCGCGGGCGAGGTGCGCCGGGTCGGCGGTGCCCAGGGTGAGCCCGTGGATCGCCGCGGTCGAGTCGGGCTTGACCGGGGTCCGCTCGCCCTCGAGATAGGGCACCACGACAAGACCACCGGCACCGGCCGGGGCCGACAGCGCCAGCCGCGAGAGCCCGTCGTGATCGACGCCGAGGATGCGGCCGGCCGCATCGAGCACGCGCGCGCCGTTGAGCGTGGCGACCAGCGGCAGGAAGCGGCCGGTGGCGTCGGCGAAGCCGGCGACGATCCCGCTCGCGTCACGTGCCGGGACCTCGGAGACCGCGCACGCAACGCCCGAGGTGCCGATCGACACGATGACGTCGCCCGGGACCGCCCCCAGCCCGAGGGCTGATGCGGCGTTGTCGCCGGTGCCGGGCCCGAGCACGGCCTCGCCCGGAGTTGCAGCTGCGCCGGCGACGTCGTGCGGCTTCAGGACCGTGGGCAGCAGGGCCTCGCTCCCCAGCGCCCGAGTGAGCAGGTCGGTGCGGTAGTCACCGGTCACCGTCGACCAGTACCCGGTGCCGCTCGCATCTCCGCGATCGGTCACGAGCGCGTCGAGCGATCCGGCACCGGCCAGCTGCCAGGTGAGCCAGTCGTGGGGCAGGCACACTGCCGAGGTCCGGCGAGCGTTCTCCGGCTCGTTCTCCGCCAGCCACCTCAGCTTGGTGACCGTCACGGAGGCGACCGGTACGACGCCGATCTGCTCGGCCCACGCCTGCGCGCCACCGAGCTCCTCGATGAGGTCGCGGGCGGCACCCGCCGACCGGTTGTCGTTCCACAGGAGCGCCGGACGGACGACCACGCCGTCGTCGTCAAGGCAGACCATGCCGTGCTGCTGCCCGCCGACCGCGATAGCGGCGACGTCGTCCAACCCTCCAGCGGCCTCAGTCGCCTGGCCCAGCGCGGTGAGCCAGGCAGCGGGGTCGACCTCGGTGCCGTCCGGGTGGGAGGCGCGCCCCTGTCGGACGACGTCGCCGGTGTCGGCATCGACGACCAGCACCTTGCAGGACTGGGTGGAGGTGTCGATGCCGGCCACCAGCGGCATCAGCGCACGCCGTAGAGGTGCTCGAGCGCCAGCTGGTCGAGCCGTTCGAAGCCCATCCCGCGCTCCGCCGCGGCATCCGGGTCGAAGGCCTCGGCCCGCAGGTCGGCCAGCGACTCGCCCGCACCCATCGTCGGTACGCCGAGCTCGGCGACCCGGGCCAGCCGCATCGCCTCCTGCACGTCCGGATCGGCGCGGAAGGCGCGCGACTTCTCGCGCAGGATCAGGTAGTTGCGCATGCAGCCCTCCGCAGAGGCCCACACGCCGTCCATGTCCTCGGTGCGCGGCGGCTTGAAGTCGAAGTGCAGGGGGCCGTCGTACCCGCCGTGCTCCAGGATGTCGACGGTCCAGAAGGCACCACGGGCGTTGCCGGCGCCGAAGCGCAGGTCCTGGTCGTAGCGTGGCCCGGTCTGCCCGTTGAGGTCGGCGTGGAACAGCTTGCCGTGCCAGAGCGCCTGGGCGAGCCCGTGCGCGTAGTTCAGCGAGGCCATCTCCTCGTGGCCGACCTCCGGGTTGAGCCCGACCAGCTCCGGATGCTCGAGCTCGTTGATGAACGCCAGTGCGTGGCCGATGGTCGGCAGCAGGATGTCACCGCGCGGCTCGTTGGGCTTGGGCTCGATCGCGAAGCGCAGGTCGTAGCCGCGGTCGAGGACGTACTGGCCGAGCACGTTGAAGGCCTCGGCGTAGCGGTCCAGGGCGGTGCGGATGTCCTTCGCGGCGCCGGACTCCGCCCCCTCGCGACCGCCCCAGGCGACGAAGATGCGCGCGCCCATCTCGGCGGCGAGGTCCACGTTGTCGAGCGCCTTGCGCAGGGCGAAGCGGCGCACGTCGCGGTCGTTGTTGGTGAAGCCGCCGTCGCGGAAGACCGGGTGGCTGAACAGGTTGGTGGTGATCATCGGGACGACCAGCCCGGTGGCGTCCAGGGCCTTGCGGAGCGGGCCGAGGTGCGCCTGCTTGGTCGCCTCGTCCGCGCCGAAGGGGAACACGTCGTTGTCGTGGAAGGTGATCCCGTAGGCGCCGAGGTCGGAGAGCCGGTGGATCGCGTCGGCCGGATCGAGCGGCGGTCGGATCGCGCTGCCGAACACGTCGACGCCCTGCCAGCCCACCGTCCACAGCCCGAAGGTGAACCGGTCCTCGCGCGTGGCGGTGTAGTCCTGCATGTCCATCACTCCCTTGATCGTTCCGGCAAACAACAAAAGCGGTCCATGCATGGGTGTACAAGGCGCAGTGTGCCGGTTATGTTGTTTTGCACAACATAACGCGTGACGGCCGTCACGCGCGAGGACTCCTCTGGAGGTTGGACAGATGCTCAAAACCAGGCGCTCCCGTGTCGCCTTAATCGCCGCAGCCAGCGCGCTGCTCCTGTTCGGAGCGGCAGCGTGCGGAAGCAGCAACGACGACAAGCCGAAGGCAGGAAGCAGCGGAAGCACCGGCGCCAAGGCGTCCGGCAAGGTCGGCGTGATCCTTCCTGACGCCACCACCTCCCCCCGCTGGGAGGGCAACGACCGGCCGAGCCTCACGAAGGCCTTCACCGACGCCGGCATCCAGTCCGACATCCAGAACGCCGGCGGTGACACCGCCAAGTTCGGCACCATCTGCGACTCGATGATCAACGAGGGCGTCAAGGTCCTGATGATCGTCAACCTCGACTCCGACTCCGGCGCTGCCTGCCTCAAGAAGGCCAGCACCGCAGGCATCGTGAGCATCGACTACGACCGGCTGACCCTGGGTGGCGGGGCGTCGTACTACGTGTCCTTCGACAACGTCGAGGTCGGCAAGCTCATGGGCGAGGGCCTCACCAAGTGCCTCACCGACGCCGGCAAGACCAAGGCCAACATCATCCAGATCAACGGCGCCGAGACCGACAACAACGCGGCGCTGTTCAAGCAGGGCTACGTCGAGGCGCTCAAGCCCAAGGTCGACTCCGGTGACTACACGGTCGTCGGCGACGTGTCGGGTGAGTGGAAGGACACCGTCGCGGCCAACCAGTTCGACGGTCTGTACACCAAGGCCCACGGCAAGATCGACGGCATCATCTCCGCGAACGACACCATGGCCGGCGGCATCGTCGCCCGGCTCAAGGCCAACGGCCTCGCGGGCAAGGTCCCGGTCACCGGTCAGGACGCCTCGATCGAGGGCCTGCAGCGGGTCCTGGCGGGCACGCAGTGCATGACCGTCTACAAGAACACCAACCTCGAGGCCGACCTGGCCTCGAAGCTGGCGATCGCCGTCATCAAGGGTGACAAGTCCGCGGCCGACGCACTGGCCACCAAGACCGTGCCGGACACGACGACCAGCAAGGACGTCCCGTCCGCGCTGGCGACGCCCGAGGCGATCTACAAGGACAACGTGAAGAAGGTCATCGACGACGGGTTCCAGAAGGCATCCGACGTCTGCGCCGGTGAGTTCGCCAAGCTCTGCACGGCGGCCGGCATCAGCTGACCTCGGCTCGTGTGGGTGCCGGCTCGGGCCGGCACCCGCACGATCGCGTCCACACCCGGAATCCTTCACTCCCGTCACTCCGGAAGGTCCTGTCCATGAGCGTCACCCAGACCGAGCCCTCGCCGGTCGACCTCGAGAAGCCGATCCTCAGCCTGCGTGGCATCGAGAAGAGCTTCGGTGCAGTCCATGTCCTCCGAGGCGTCGACCTCGACGTCCGCCCCGGACAGGTCACCGCCCTCGTCGGTGACAACGGCGCCGGCAAGAGCACCCTGATCAAGGGCATCGCCGGCATCCACGGCTTCGACGCCGGCGAGTACCTCTTCGAGGGCCAGCCCGTCACCGTGCACAACCCCCGCGACGCCAACGAGCTCGGCATCGAGGTCGTCTACCAGGACCTGGCGCTGTGCGACAACCTGGACGTCGTCCACAACATGTACCTCGGCCGCGAGCTCACCCGCAGCGGGCTGCTCGACGAGGCCGCCATGGAGACCCGGGCCCGGGAGACGCTCAACGGCCTCTCCGTCCGCACGCTCCAGTCGGTGCGCACCACGGTCGCGTCGCTCTCCGGTGGTCAGCGGCAGACCGTCGCGATCGCCCGCTCGGTCCTGTGGAACTCCAGGATCGTGATCCTCGACGAGCCGACCGCCGCACTGGGGGTCGCCCAGACCGAGCAGGTCCTGGCGCTGGTACGACGCCTGGCCGACAAGGGCCTCGCCGTCGTCCTGATCAGCCACAACATGAACGACGTCATGCAGGTCGCCGACGACATCGCCGTCCTCTACCTCGGATCGATGGTCGCCCAGGTCAGGACCTCCGAGGTGACCCACAACCAGGTGGTCGAGCTGATCACCGCCGGCCAGACCTCCGACGGCAGGATCGGCACGAAGGGAGCGGACGCGTGAGCGCCACCGAGACAGAGGTCGTCACGACGAGGCGCCAGTCACTGGGCACCGTCTTCGCCGACTACCGGGCCCGGGTCCGCGGCGGCGACGTCGGTGCGCTGCCGGCCCTCGCCGGCGTGGTCGTCCTCGCACTCGTCTTCACGGTGCTGTCCGGCGACGACTTCACCAACGCCTACAACTTCTCCAACCTGATCCTCCAGGGCTCGGCGATCACCGTGTTCGCGATGGGCCTGGTCTTCGTGCTGCTCCTCGGCGAGATCGACCTGTCGGCGGGCTACACCGGAGGCGTTGCCGCTGCCTTCGTCGGCAAGCTGATGAACGACCACGGATTCAACTGGTCGCTGGCCCTGCTCGGCGGGCTGCTCCTGGGAGCGCTGACCGGCCTGGTCATCGGCCTGATCGTCTCCAGGCTCGGGGTGCCGTCGTTCGTCGTCACCCTGGCGTTCTTCCTGGCCCTCCAGGGGATCCTCCTGCTGATGACCGGTGCGGGCGGCACGATCCCCTACCGCGACAGCCACGTCCTGGCGATCATGAACAAGAACATGCCGCTGTGGCTGGGGTGGACCTTCGCCCTGGTGACGGTGGCGGCCTTTGCCGCCCTCGGCTTCAGCCGGCGGCTACAGCGGGCGCGCGCGGGCCTGCCGACACCGACGATCCTGATCTGGGCCCTCAAGTCCGCGGCGTTCGCCGTGGTGGTGCTCGCCGCGACGGCGTACCTCTCCAAGGAGCGCAGCCGCAACGTCTTCCTCGCCTCGCTCAAGGGCGTGCCTATCGTGATCGTGATCGTCGCGGGACTGCTGGTGTTCCTCACCTTCCTGCTCACCCGGACCGCCTGGGGACGGCACGTGTACGCCGTCGGCGGCAACGCGGAAGCCGCTCGCCGGGCCGGCATCAACGTCGGGCGCGTCAAGGTCTCGTGCTTCATGATGTGCTCCACGCTGGCTGCGGTCGGCGGCGTCCTGCTGGCCAGCCGGACCAACTCCGTCAACCCGCAGACCGGTGGTTCGGACACCCTGCTGTTCGCCGTGGGGGCCGCCGTCATCGGCGGCACCAGCCTCTTCGGCGGAAAGGGCCGGGTGCTCGATGCCCTTCTCGGAGCCAGCGTGATCGCGATCATCACCAATGGCATGACGCTGCGGGGCCAACCCCAGGGACGCGTGTACATGATCACCGGCCTGGTGCTCCTGCTCGCGGCCAGCGTCGACGCGATCAGCCGTCGCAGAGCGGCGTCCAGCGGAAGGGTCTGACCGGCTCCACGACGCGAAAGGGCTTCAGTGCCAAGACGACCCGGGCTCGGGCAGGAGGCAGTACGTCGGGCGAACATGAGCGCCCTGCTGACCCAGGTCCACCTCCAGGGGCCGACGACGCGGGCCGCCCTGACCACGGCGCTGGGGCTGAACCGGAGCACGATCGGCGACCTGACCGGCGAGCTCGAGGAGCTCGGCCTGGTGATCGAGGAGCTCCCCCGCGACGAGCTGCCGGCCGGCCGGAGGTCGGGCCGTCCCTCGCTCGTGGTCACGCCGCGACAGGACGTCACCGTCCTGGCCGCTGCCCTCGACGTCGACCGGATCACCGTCGCGATCGTCGGGCTGGGCGGCGTGGTGCTGGACCGGCGTACCCGCCACCACCAGCGGGGCGAGCACGACAGTGAGCGCGTCGTGGAGACGGTGCACCAGATGTGCACCGAGCTGATCACGGCATCACCCGAGCGCCGGATCGTCGGCGTCGGGGTGTCCGTGCCCGGCGCGGTGAGGGAGCGCGACGGGCTGGTCAAGTTCGCCCCGAACCTCGGCTGGGTCGACGAGCCGTTCAGCGAGCTGCTCGGCAAGGAGCTCGGGCTGCCGGTCGCTGCGGTCAACGACGCGGACCTCGGGGCGAGGGCGGAGCACCTGCGCGGAGCGGCGGTCGGGGTCGACGACGTCGCCTACCTCAGCGGAAGCGTCGGCATCGGCGGTGGGTTCTTCGTCGGCGGCGTGCCGCTGCGCGGGGCGATCGGCTTCGCCGGCGAGATCGGGCACGTGATGGTGGACAGCGCCGGCGAACGCTGCCGCTGCGGCGCCATCGGCTGCATGGAGACCAAGGTCGGCGAGAACCAGCTGCTCGCGGCCGCCGGGCGGCTGCCCGGGGGCGGACCGCCCGCGGTGGCCGAGGTGATCGAGGCCGCCGACTCCGGAGACCGTCGAGCGGGAGAGGCGGTGGACGCGGCGGCGTACTGGCTGGGGGTCGGGCTGCGCCCGGTGTTCCTGCTGTTCAACCCGGAGATGGTCGTCCTCGGCGGTTTACTGAGCCAGGTCTGGATCGCCCGCCAGCAGATCGTCCTCCAGGGGCTCGACCCGGCCAGCCTCATCTCGGCCCGCGACGCCCTGGACATCCGCCCGTCCAAGCTGGGCGACGACGCTCCGTTGCTCGGTGCGGCCGAGCTGGCGTTCGCACCACTCCTGTCCGACCCCACGAGCGGGGACGCGTTCGGCAGGTCGCCGAGAGCTGATCCGGCCTGACCGCGGTGCCGGCTACTGCTCGACGATGCCGTGCAGCCGGACGGGCAGTGCCTCGATCCCGTAGACGATCGACTTCGCGTGGTACTCCAGGTCGGCGGGGTCGACCGCGAGCTGCATGTCGGGGAACCGGCGGGCGAGCGCCGGGAACGCCGTGCGCAGCTCCATCCGGCCGAGCTCGGCGCCCACGCAGCGGTGCAGGCCGTGGCCGAACGCAAGGTGGTTCGACGACTCCTTCGCCGGGCAGAGCGCCTCCCCCAAGGTCGAGCGCGGGTCGCGGCTGGCCGCCGGCAGGTGAACCAGCATGATCGAGCCCTTCTTGACCAGGTGGCGACCGACCTGCACGTCCTCCCTGGCGATCCGCGGGAAGGCCACCTGGACGACGGCCAGGTGCCGCAGCAGCTCCTCGACGATCGGCTCCACGCTGTCGGGGTCCTCCGCGAGCGACTTCCACAGCTCCCGGTGCTGGAGGAGCACCGCCGTGCCGAGCGCGAGCATCGAGGCGCTCGTCTCCAGGCCGCCGGTGAACGCGCCGTCGGCGAGGCCGCCGAGGTCGAAGTCGTTGATCTCGTCTCCGTGCTCGCGGATGATCTGGCCGATCAGCCCGGGCCCCGGATCGAGGCGCTGGCGCGCGGTCTCGGCGAGCAGGAACTCCCGTGACCCGCCGATCGCACCGATCGTGCCGACGCCGCCCTGCGAGACGTCGAAGCGCGCCGACGCGAGCTTGCTGAACCGCTCCCGCTGCTCGTCGGCCACGCCGAGGAGATCGCAGATGACGCGGAACGGCACCGGGAACGCGAACGTCTGGGCCAGGTCGACCACACCGTCACCGACCTGTGCGGCCGCCTCGGTCTCGTCGAGCTGGCTGGAGACGATCTCCTCGATGCCCGGCTTGAGCCGGTCGAGCCGGCGCACGGTGAATTCCGGGGTCAGCAGCCGGCGCAGCTGGGTGTGCTTGGGCGGGTCGGTGAAGCCGAGGCCACCGATGTCGCCGGCGTCCACGTCGCCGCTGGCACCCATGAGGTGGCGGATGTCGGTCGAGTGGGTCACGTTGCCGAGCACGTCGCGTGCCTCGTCGTAGCCGGTGACCAGCCAGATGTCGAGACCCATGAAGGACACCAGCCGCTGGACCGGGTCGGCCTCGCGGGTGCGGGTGAGCCGGCGGGTCGGGTCGATGCCGTTGCGGTTCAGCGGCCACGACAGCCGCTCCGGCACGCGGTCGAGCTTCGTGAGGTCCACGCCTCCGGAGCGCGCGAGAACGCGCCGCACCACGGCGGTCTTGACGGACGAGAGGAGGCTCATGGTGCCCTTCGGATCGGATCGGTCCTCGCCGAATCCTACCGAGCGGTCAGTACGGGCGCTGCGTCGCACCCGCGGGAGCTTCCGGGTCAGTCCTCCCAGCGCAGGATGGCGGCCACCCCGTGGTCGGGGATCAGGCTGCCCGGCAGCAGCGCGATCTCGGCGTCCGAGCGTGCTGCCGCAGCCACCAGCACCCGGTCGGCCGGCACCTCGGCCGCGCTCCGGGCCGGGTCGGGAAGCTCGAGCCCCGGGAAGTCCACGGGGTGCACGACGCCGCCGCGAGCCTGGTCGAGGTCCAGCACGAGCTGCTCGACCTGGCCCAGCACCAGCGCCTCGAGCACGTCGGCCGACCCCACTGCGACGCCCCGCCCGCGTCCGACGCCCTCGGCCAGCCGCTCGGCGACGTGCTGCTCTGCATGGGCCTCGTGCTCGGCGAGCACCGCCTGCACCTCCGACCACAGCGCCTCCTCCGACGTACCGGCCGCGCGGCCGCCGGACTCCAGCTTCACCACCGCGTTCGCGTGCTTGCCCAGCGCCTCGACCAGCTCCGCGGACGCGCGCACGTCGCCGGCGACCAGGATGACGTCCGGTCGCTGGTGGCGCACCATGCTCGTGATCGCCTCGGCGACCTCCTCCGCGTTGCGCGACCAGAGCTCCTCGACGCGGTTCTGGTACTGCTTCTGCGCCCAGTCGCCGTCCGGCACCTTGGTGATCTGGAAGGTCTCGCCCTGGACCGTGGTCTCCTCGGCAGGGCTCCCGTTGAGCGCTCGGTAGTAGGCGATGTCGCCGCCGGTCCGGTCGACCTGGACGAGCAGGAACGACACCGCGCCGTCGGCCTGGCGCAACCAGCCCCCGAGGTCGGGCAGCTCGCCGAGGTCCACGCTCTCCGGCCACAGGGCATGTCCCGGCTGGACCTGGTCGAAGACGACCTCCTGCGGCGTGGCGACGATCGTCCGGCGCGCCTCTCCGGTGACGTGGGTGTTCTGCCGCAGGCGCTCGCCGATGTCCTCGATCAGCGGCGCAGCGACCTCACGGTGCTCGAGCTCGTGGCGGATCGTGGTCCACCGGGCATCGAGCTGATCCAGCCCGTGCTCGTCGGTGCGACCCACCTCTGCGTGCACGGTCAGGTAGGGGCCTGGGGCGTCGAAGACCGGTCGGATGGCGTCGAGGTGCATGGTCCGGCCTTACCCATCACCCTCGGGGCGATGCGTGCGCGGCGTCGGCCAGTGCCGAGGCGGCGATCCGGAGGTCGGCGACCAGGCCGGCGTACATCTCGTCGCGGTTCTCGGCCCGAAGGGCAGCCGAGGGATGGATGGTCGCGAGCACCCAGTCCGGCGGCTGCTCGACGGTGAGCGTCTCGAGGGGCCAGTCGATGAGCCGTCCGCGCTTCTCCCCGACCTTGAACGACGAGCCGTAGACGGCCTTGCCCGCAGTGCCGCCCAGGATCACCACACCGCGCGGACGCACGACGGCGAGCTCGGCCGACAGCCAGGGCGCGCAGGCCAGCACCTGGCCGCGACTCGGTGACTTGTGGATCCGTTGCTTGCCGCGCCGCTCGAAGCGGAAGTGCTTCACCGCGTTGGTGACGAAGGTGTCGTCGGGCTCGATGCCCGCGTCGGCCAGGGCGCGGTCGAGCAGCTTTCCGGCGGGGCCCACGAACGGCTCCCCCGCGACGTCCTCGCGGTCGCCGGGCTGCTCGCCGAGGAGCATCACCGAGGCATCGGCGTCGCCCGAGCCCGTCACGGCCTGGGTCGCGTCCCGGTAGAGGTCACAACCCCGGCACCCCTGCGCCGCCTCGTGGAGCCTGGGCAGTGTCGGCTCGTCGGGGACCCATCGCTGGGCCCCGGGGAAGTCGCTGCGCGGGCTCATGGACGGTCAGGGGGTCAGCACGATCTTGCTGGCCCCGTCCTTCTTGTGCTGGAAGATCTCGTAGCCGTGCGGTGCGTCCTCGAGCGGCATCCGGTGGGTGGCGAAGGTGTCGACGCCGAGCGGGTCCTCGTCGGTGAGCAGGGGCAGGATGTCGTCGACCCACCGGCGCACGTTGGCCTGCCCCATCCGGAGCTGGATCTGCTTGTCGAACATCTGCAGCATCGGCATCGGGTCGGCCTCGCCGCCGTAGACGCCGACGACCGAGACGGTGCCGCCACGACGGACGATGTCCACCGCGGCGTGCAGGGTGGCCAGCCGGTCGATGCCCGCGGTCTGCATCATCCGCTCCGCCAGCCGGTCGGGCAGGAAGGCCGCGAGCCGGTGGGCGGCGGTGGCCATCGGGGACCCGTGCGCCTCCATGCCGACGGCGTCGATCACCGCGTCGGGTCCGCGTCCCTCGGTGAAGTTGCGGATCACGTCGGCCAGCTCGCGCCCGTCGATGTCGCGGATGTCGATGGTCTCGACCCCGAACCGGCGTACGCGGGTGAGCCGCTCCGGCAGGAGGTCGACCGCGATCACCTGCTGGCCGCGGTGGGCGGCGATCCGGCACGCCATGTCGCCGATCGGCCCGACGCCGAGCACGACGACGGAGCCGCCCTCGGGTACCGCGGCGTACTCGACGGCCTGCCAGGCGGTGGGCAGCACGTCGGAGAGGTAGAGGTAGCGGTCGTCCGGTGGCCCCTCGGGAACCTTGATCGGGTTGTAGTCGGCGCGGAGCACCCGCAGGTACTCAGCCTGCGCCCCCGGGACCGAGCCGTAGAGCTTGGTGTAGCCGTAGAGCGCGGCGCCCATCCCCTCCTCGCGGACCTGGGTGGTCTCGCACTGCGTCTGCAGGCCCAGGTCGCACATCACGCACGAACCGCACGCGATCGGGAAGGGGATCACCACGCGGTCGCCGACCGCGAGGTCCACCGCGGTGCCCACCTCCTCGACGATCCCGATCGGCTCGTGACCGAGGATGTCGCCCTGGGTGAGGAACGGCCCGAGCACCTCGTAGAGGTGCAGGTCCGACCCGCAGATCCCGCTCGAGGTGACCCGGATGATCGCGTCGGTGGGCTCCTGGATGACCGGATCGGGCACTGTCTCCACCCGCACGTCGCGGGTGCCGTGCCACGTCAGCGCCCTCATGCGCCCCCCGGTGCCCGAATCCCCGCTCCACAAACTCGGCCTCCGGCATGGCGACCGGCGGCTCGGGGTACCGCGCAGGCATGCCCGGAGATGACGATGGCCTGACCCCCGACGCGGCGCCCGTCGAGGGCAGCGACGAGCACACCCGCATCGCCGACAAGGAGCGGTTCGCCGGCAAGCCTGAGCTCGAGGGCGTGCCCGACGAGGGCGGTGTCGGCGACGCGGACGTCGACGACGAGACCTTCGAGGAGGGGTCGGCGGGTGCCGGCAACCGGGCCGACGTACCGCCCGCTCCCGAGAACACCCTCGAAGCGCGCACCGAGGACGGCGCCGAGGACGAGATCACCCGGCCCTGAGGCCGGCCAGGCCACCTTCGTGGCGCCGTGAGCCGGCCCGGCGCGTGCTGACCGGTTCGCAGGACGCACCTCCGACCCAGGCCCTAGCGTGGCGACGTGGAGCTCCGCAACCGCCTGTTGCCCCCGCTGGCGCCGTCGCGCCAGGCCACCTTCTCGTGGAGCCGGGTCGAGGCGTTCATCGACGGGCTCTACGCCATCGCCGCAACGCTCCTGGTCCTCGAGCTCCGGCCACCCGAAGGAGCGCCCGGCACACTGGGCAGGGCGTTGCTGGACCAGTGGCCGACGTACCTGGTCTACGCGTTCGGCTTCGTGCAGATGTTCGGCGGGTGGGCTGCCTCCCGGCGGCTCGGGACCATGCTGGCCCGGGCGGACCACTACGTGCTCCTGATGACGATGCTCGCGCTGATGTCGTTCGTGCTGACGCCGTTCACCTTCGCGGTCCTCGGTGACGCGGTGCACGACCGGGCGGACTTCGTGGCCGGCGTGCGGCTGCTCTCGATCGTGCTGAGCATCTCGCTGGTCGGGCTGGCGGCGAACATGGTCTACATCAGGCGACGTGGCTACTTCCGCGAAGGACTGCACAGCGAGGGGTTCGAGCGCGCCTACTTCGCCTCGGTCTGGGTCTGGGTGCTGCCGCTGGTCGCGCTCGGGCTCACCTACGTGATCGGACCCTGGTCGCTGGTCCCGATCGTGCTGATGGCGCTGCTCTCGCTGCTGCCGTTCGACCTGCCCGGCGACGAGGCGATCTGACCCGCGGGAGCTACTCCCACTCGATGGTGCCGGGCGGCTTGCTGGTGATGTCGACGGTGACCCGGTTGATCTCCCGGACCTCGTTGGTGATCCGGGTGGAGATCTGCTCGAGCACGTCGTACGGGATCCGCGCCCAGTCCGCGGTCATCGCGTCCTCACTGGTGACCGGGCGCAGCACGACGGGATGCCCGTAGGTGCGGCCGTCGCCCTGCACCCCGACCGAGCGGACGTCGGCGAGGAGCACGACCGGGAACTGCCAGATGTCGCGGTCGAGGCCGGACTTGGTGAGCTCCTCGCGCGCGATCGCGTCGGCCTCGCGGAGGATGTCGAGACGCTCCCGGGTGACCTCGCCGATGATCCTGATGCCCAGGCCAGGACCGGGGAACGGGTGCCGCCAGACGATCTCCGACGGCAGGCCGAGCTGCTCGCCGACGAGGCGGACCTCGTCCTTGAAGAGCGTGCGCAGCGGCTCCACCAGCTCGAACTCGAGGTCGTCGGGCAGCCCGCCGACGTTGTGGTGCGACTTGATGTTCGACGTACCGGCTCCGCCGCCGGACTCGACGACGTCCGGGTAGAGAGTGCCCTGCACCAGGTAGGCGACCTTCTGGCCCTCGTCGACCGCCGCCTTGCGGAGCACGTCGGCCTCGGCGGCCTCGAAGACGCGGATGAACTCGCGGCCGATGATCTTGCGCTTCTCCTCGGGGTCGGTCACCCCGGCCAGGGCGTCGAGGAAGCGCTTCTCGGCGTCGACGACGTGCAGGTCGACCCCGGTGGCGGCGACGAAGTCGCGCTCGACCTGCTCCGCCTCGCCCTTGCGCAGCAGCCCGTGGTCGACGAAGACGCAGGTGAGCCGGTCGCCGATGGCACGCTGTACGACGGCCGCGGCGACCGCCGAGTCGACGCCCCCGGACAGCCCGCAGATCGCACGGCCGTCGCCGATCTGGGCGCGGATGCGCTCGACCTGCTCGTCGACGATGTTGACCATGGTCCAGGTCGGCCGGCAGCCGGCGATCTCCCAGAGGAAGTGCTCCAGGACGCGCTGGCCGTGCTCGCTGTGCAGCACCTCGGGGTGCCACTGGACCCCGGCCAGGCGGCGACCGGTCTCCTCGAAGGCGGCGACGGTCGCGCGGGGAGAGCGTGCGTTGACGGTGAACCCCGGCGGGGCGGCGACCACCTCGTCGCCGTGGGACATCCACGAGCTCAATGACTCCGGAAGCCCGGCGAGGAGAGTCCCGGGCTCGAGGACGGAGACCTGCGTGCGGCCGTACTCGCGCTGCCCGGTGTGGGCGACCTCGCCGCCGAGCGCCTGTGCCATCGCCATGAAGCCGTAGCAGATGCCGAACACCGGGACCCGGCCGTCGACGAGCGCGGCGTCGAGCTGGGGCGCGCCCGGCTCGTAGACGCTCGACGGACCGCCGGAGAGGATGACCGCGGCGGGCTTCTTCGCCAGCATCTCCTCGACCGGCATCGTGTGCGGCACGATCTCGGAGTACACCTTCGCCTCGCGCACCCGGCGGGCGATCAGCTGGGCGTACTGCGCTCCGAAGTCGACGACGAGGACGAGGTCGTGGTCGGTCAAGGCCCGGCCTTCCGGTGGCGTGGATGGATGAGCCGGAGTCTATCGGGGCCGGCTCGGTGCCCGACCTCACCAGGTCTCGACTGATCGCTCGCTGGCGCTCGCTGCTCGACCACCTGTGGCTGGCGCTCAGCTCGACCCGGTGGTTGAGCCTGTCGAAACCTCCCTGCGCGGCGCACCGGGTCTCGACTGATCGCTCGCTGGCGCTCGCTGCTCGACCACCTGTGGCTGGCGCTCAGCTCGACCCGGTGGTTGAGCCTGTCGAAACCTCCCTGCGCGGCGCACCGGGTCTCGACTGATCGCTCGCTGGCGCTCGCTGCTCGACCACCTGTGGCTGGCGCTCGCTGGTCGACGACCGGCCCCGGAAACGCCTCAGGGCCCGACCGGGGAGGGAGGGAGGTCGGGCCCTGAGTGTCCACGTGGCGTGAACCGTGTCGAGATCGGGCCTGGGAGGGAGCGATGCACCCGATCTGCACTGGTCAACGAAGGCTCCGGGGCCGGGTTATGGCCCGGATCGGGAAAATCTCGGGAATTTCCGCAGCGAACGGTCAGCTCACCGCGACGATCGGCAGCCGCAGCGCCCCGGGGGCCTCATGAGGCACTGCCGGATCGCTGGGCTCGACCGGCGGGACCGCCTCGTACGCCGCCCCGAGCGGCGGCCGGGCGTCCGCCTCACCCTTGTTGGGCCAGAACGACATCGCCCGCTCCGCCTGGGCCGTGATCGTCAGCGACGGGTTCACGCCGAGGTTCGCGGAGATCGCCGACCCGTCGGCGATGTGCAGCCCCTCGTGGCCGTAGACGCGCTGGTAGGCGTCGATGACACCGGTCTCCGGCGAGTCCCCGATGGTGCAGCCCCCGATGAAGTGCGCCGTCAGCGGCCGGTTGAACGGCTCGCCGATGTTGCCGCCAGCGGTGCCGCCCACGATCTGCGCCATCTTCCGCGCAGCGCGGTTGGCGACCGGGATCCAGGTCGGGTTGGGCTCGCCGTGGCCCTGCCGGGACGTCATGTAGCTGATGTTCGTCCCCGGCACCTTCTTCAGGAAGGTGGTGATCGAGTTGTCGACGGTCTGCATGACCAGGGCGATCACGGTGCGCTCGGACCAGTGCTTGAAGTCGTACAGGTCCGCCACGTTGCTGCGCTCGTTCCACATCTCGCGCAGCCAGGCCCGCCAGCGCGGCTCCGGGCCGTCGCCGTCGGTGAGCACCGTCTGCATCATCGACATGAAGTTGCTGCCCTTGCCGTAGCGCACCGGCTCGATGTGGGTGTGCTCGTCGGGGTGGAACGACGAGGTGATCGCGACGCCGCGCGAGTAGTCCACCTTGCCGCCGGGAGGCGCGATCGCCCCGAGGATCGACTCGGAGTTCGTCCTGGACAGGTGGCCGAGCCGCTCGGACAGACCCGACAGGTGGCCCTCGTCCTTCATCCGGTGCAGCAGCCGCTGCGTGCCCAGCGACGCCGCCGCGACGACGACCTGCTCGGCGGTCAGGATCCGGCTCGAGCGGGCGGTGGACCGCCTGGCCTTGGTGTACTTCGCCCGGATCTCGTAGCCACCGTCGGGCAGGGACCGGATCCGCGTCACCGTCGTCAGCGGCATCACCCGCGCGCCCTTCGCCTCGGCGAGGTAGAGGTAGTTCTTGACCAGCGTGTTCTTCGAGTTGTGCCGGCAGCCGGTCATGCACTCGCCGCAGGCCTTGCAGGGCACCCGGTCGGGACCGGCGCCGCCGAAGAAGGGGTCCTTGATCGTGTCGTGGTGGGTCTCCCCCGGACCGCCGAAGAACACCCCGACCGGCGTCGGGTGGAAGGTGTCGCCGACGCCCATGTCCTCGGCCACCTGCTGCATCACCTCGTCCGACGGCGTGCGCAGCGGGTTCTCGACGACGCCGAGCATCCGCTTGGCCTGGTCGTAGTACGGCGCCAGCTCGGCCTTCCAGTCGGTGATGTGCGCCCACGACGGGTCGCGGTAGAACGGGTCGAGCGGCTCGTAGAGGGTGTTCGCGTAGACCAGCGAGCCGCCGCCCACACCGGCGCCCGAGACGATCATGCAGTCCCGGAGCGCGTCGATCCGCTGGATGCCGTAGCAGCCGACCTCGGGCCGGAAGAGGTACTTCTTGACGTCCCAGGACGTGTCCGGGAAGTCGGCGTCCTCGAAGCGGGCGCCGGCCTCGAGCACCGCCACCCGGTAGCCCTTCTCGGTCAGGCGGAGGGCGCTGACGGATCCGCCGAAGCCGGAGCCGATCACGATGACGTCGAAGTCGAACCCCGTCGTCGAGCCGGTCGCGTCGCTCATGCCCGGCCCAGCTTCTTGAGCACCCGCAGGCTGAGCGTCATGGTCCTGGCGTACTGCTCGTCGCTCATGCCGTACTGCGGCGAGAGCCGCATCAGCGCCTGCGAGGCCACCGACTGGGTCTCGGTGTACCGGTGGATGCCCTCACTCCCCTGCCGGCGGCCCATCCCGGACTGGCGCATCCCGCCCATCGGCGCGTCGATGCTGGCGAAGGTCGCCCCGAAGGCCTCGTTGATGTTCACGGTGCCGCACTTCACCTGGCGGGCGATCACGCGCGCCCGGCGTACGTCGCGGCTGTAGATCGCGGCGTTCAGGCCGTACTCCCCGTCGTTGGCCCGCGCGATCGCGTCGGCCTCGTCGTGGAAGCGGTAGAGGCTGATCACCGGTCCGAACGTCTCGTGGCCGAAGCAGGTCATCTCCGGCGACACGCCCTCGAGGATCGTCGGCTCGTAGAAGTACGGACCGAGGTCCGGCCGCGGCTTCCCGCCGGCGAGCACGGTCGCGCCCTTGGCGACCGCGTCGTCGACGTGCGCGGTCACCGTGTCGAGCTGGTCCTGGCTGATCAGCGAGCCCATGTCGCTGCCCCACTCCAGCCCGGCCGAGAGCCTCATCGCCTTCGTGGCGGCGACGAACTTCTCCTTGAACCGGTCGTAGACCTGGTCCGCGACGAACATCCGCTCGGTCGAGACGCAGAGCTGGCCCGCGTTGGAGAAGCACGCGCGCACGGCGCCCTCGGCCGCCTTGTCCAGGTCCGCGTCACGCAGGATCAGGATCGGGTTCTTGCCGCCGAGCTCCAGCGAGCAGCCGATCAGGCGGTCGGCGCACTGCGCGGCGATGAGCTTGCCAGTGGCAGTCGAGCCGGTGAAGCAGATGTAGTCGGCCTGCTCGATGATCGGCGTACCGAGCTCGCGACCGGGGCCGGCGACGACGTTCCAGAGGTCACGCGGGAAGCCGGCCTCCTCCAGGAGCTGGGCACCGAGCAGCGCGGTCAGCATCGTCTGGGCGTCCGGCTTGGTGACGACCGCGTTGCCGGCGAGCAGGGCCGGGATGCCGTCGCAGAGCGCCATCGTGAACGGGTAGTTCCACGGCGAGATGATCCCGACGACGCCCTTGGGGATCCGGTTGACCTCCGCGCGGGTCAGGCCCGGGATCACGCCTCGCCGCTGCTTGGTGTCGAGGTGGTCGTGCACGGTGCGCGCGTAGTAGCGCGCCGTCAGGGCGATGTGCAGCGGCTCGTCGAACGCGTGCTTGCGGGCCTTGCCCGACTCCCAGCAGATCATGTCGATGATCTCGTCCTGGCGGTCGAGCACGAGGTCGTGCAGCCGCAGCAGCATCGCCGCTCGGTCGTCGAGCGACGTCCGCTGCCACACGTGCTGCGCCCGGCGGGCACGCGCGAACGCCTCCTTGACGTCGGCCGCGGTCGACTGCGGGATGACGGCCAGCGGCTTGCCCGTCGCAGGGGCATAGGCGGTGACCGTGGTGCTCCCGCTCGCGATGATCCGGTCGGTCAGCGCCGCGACGTGCTCGGGCTCGAAGGCGTACGACGCCCGCGGGTCGTGCTCGGGATCTGCGGGCAGGTCCGTGCCACGGTTCAGGCTCATGTGCGGAGCGTAGACCGGCGAGTAACTTTACACAATGACCTGTTTGTAAAGCGGACGCGCGGGGACTACTCCTCCGGCTCCGGCGGGGTCTCCTTGCCCTCCGCCTCGTCGCGCTCGGCCCACTCCAGCAGCGGCGCGATGTCGAAGACGTGGTCGTCGATGTCGTGGTGCAGGTCGCCGAGCTCGGCGTAGCGGGCCGGCATCGTCGCGATCGTGAAGTCGTCGGGCCGGCAGTCGTCGACCTCCTCCCAGCGGATCGGCGCGCTGACGGTGGCCTGGGCGTTGCCGCGCACGGAGTACGCCGCGGCGATGGTGTGGTCGCGGGTGTTCTGGTTGTAGTCGACGAAGAGGTCTGCCGGGTCGCGGTCCTTGCGCCACCACGCCGTGGTCACGGCGTCGCAGCGCCGCTCGACCTCGCGGGCGAAGGCGAGCGCGGCCCGGCGTACCTCCTGGAAGCCGTGGTCCGGCGGGATCCGCACGTAGATGTGCATCCCCTTGCCGCCACTGGTCTTCGGGTAGCCGATCGCTCCGAGGTCGTCGAGCACCTCGTGCGCGACGTGGGTGACCTCCTGCACCGTCGACCAGGGGCAGTCGTCGCCCGGGTCGAGGTCGATCCGCCACTCGTCGGGCTTCTCGACGTCGGCCTTGCGGCTGTTCCACGGGTGGAACTCCACGGTGCTCATCTGCACCGCCCAGATCACCTGCGCGATCTCGGTGACGCAGAGCTCGTCGGCGGTGCGCTTCCAGCGGGGGAAGAACACCTCGACGGTCTCCATCCACGGCGGCGCGCCCCGAGGGAGCCGCTTCTGGTGGACCTTCTCCCCGGTCACCCCGGTCGGGAAGCGGTGCAGCATGCACGGGCGCTCCCGCAAGGCGTTGACGATGCCGTCGGCGACCGAGAGGTAGTACTGCGCGAGGTCCAGCTTCGTCTCGCCGCGGACCGGGAAGTAGACCCGGTCGGGGTTCGAGATCCGGACGACCTTGTCTTCGATCTCGAGCTCGATCGCCTCGCCCATGGGCCCGACCCTAGTCGGGCCCATGGACTCGTCTCACTTGGCGTAGTTCGACGCGCCCCACCAGTCGACGACCACCACCGCCTCGTCGCCGACCACCCAAGCGTCGTGCCCCTGCGGCAGCGCGGTGACGTCGCCGGGACCGGCGTCGAACTCGGCGCCGTCGGCCATGAGGACGTGCAGCCGCCCGCTGACGTGGTACTGGAAGTGCGGCGCCTCGCACAGGTCGGTCCCGGCGATCGGCTTGACGTGATCGGACCAGCGCCAGCCCGGCTGCAGGGTCAGCAGCCCGATCTCGCTCTCTCCGATCGTCAGCAGGTCGACCTTGCCGTGGTCGAACGACCGGGTCTCGTCCGGGGTGCTGAAGCTCTTCTGCTCGGCCTTCGATGCCATCGGTCTCTCCTCGTCTCGGGCGTGGCCCCGTGTGAGCCACGGTCGGATCGTTGCGCTGCTGCCTTGCAGCCGGGTTGCAACCGCCCGGCGCCGCCTCGCCGTACGCTTCGTGCGTGGCAGCGCTGTCGGTGCGGGTGCTCGGGGAGCTCTCGATCGACGGCGTCGACGTGCGGTCTCTCGCCGACCGCAAGGCGCGGCTGCTGCTGCGCTGGCTCGCCCTGGCGCGCGGTACGCCGGTCACCGCGGCCGCGCTCGCCGATGCGCTGTGGGGCGCCTCGCCGCCCTCCCGACCGACCGACCAGGTGGCGGTGCTCGCCAGCCGCCTGCGCCGTGAGCTCGGTCGTGAGGCGATCACGCACGGCGACGACGGCTACCGCCTGGTCTACGACTGGCTCGATCTCGACGAGCTCGCGACAGTCGTCTCGGAGGCAGAGCGTCGCCACCGCGAGGGCAACGTCGCCGGCGCGGTGACCGCGAGCCGCATCGCGCTGGCCCTGGTGCGTGGCCCACTGCCCGAGCCCGACACCGACGCGGAGTGGCTTCTCGCGGCTCACGGCGCCGCACAACGGCTGGTCCGAAGGGCGCGCAACGTCGCGGCGACCGCCATGCTCGCATCGGGCGACTGGCTCGACGCGCTCGAGCTCGCCACCGCCGACGCGGCGGCGAACCCGTACGACGAGGACGCGGTCCGGCTCGCGATGCGGGCCGAGGTGCTCGGCGGCCGGCCCGCCCTGGCGCTCGCCGCGTACGCCGGTCTGCAGCGCGTCCTCGCCGAGGACCTCGGGACCGATCCGGCCCCCGAGACCGCGGAGCTGCACACCGCGATCCTCCGCGGAGAGCTTGCCGCCCCGCCGCCCCGCCCGCCGGCGACCTCGGCGCGGCTGGTCGGCCGGGACAGCCAGCTCGAGCACCTGGACGCACTGGCGGCGCGGGTCGCGGCGGGCGAGTTCCGGGCCGTGTCGGTCGCGGGGGAAGCCGGCATCGGGAAGACGACCCTGCTGCAGACCTGGGCGACCAGCCGGCGTGAGCAGGGCGACGTCGTCCTGTTCGGCACCTGCGGGCCGCTGGAGCGGTCTGCTCCGCTGGACGCCGTCCTCGTCGCCCTTGCCGACCACCTGCGACGCAGCGACGAACCCGCCGCCCTGCTGGGCGAGGACGCCGCCGTGCTCGGGCCGTTGCTGGGCCTGTCCCCGTCAGGTCCCCGGGTCGAGGAGATGGCCGTCGACCCGGCACTCGGGCCGGCAACCGTCTACGCGGCACTCACCGGGGTCTTCCGCCGGATCGCGTCGGACCGAGGCGCGATCCTGGTGATCGACGACGCCCACCTCGCGGGCCCCGCCCTTGCCGAGTGGATCGCGTTCGCCGGCCGGCGCGGGCCGGCCCTGCTCGTGGTCGCCGCCGTGCGCCCCGGCGAGAGCGAGCCGTTCCCGTTCGCCGACACCGTGAACATCGGACCGCTCGACCGCGCGGCGACCGAGGAGCTCGTGGGGCCGGAGCGGGCGGACGACCTCCACGGCCGGTCCGGCGGGCACCCGCTGTTCCTCGCCGAGCTCGCCCGCGCCTCCGCCGACGACCTGCCCCGCACTCTCGTCGCGGCGGTGGAAGACCTCTGCGAACAGCTCGGCCCGGCAGGAGAGCTGCTGCGCACCGCCGCCGTCCTCGGCAACGAGCTCGACGTCGACCTGATTGCCACGGTCGTCGGTCGGCCGCCTCTCGACGTGCTCGCCGACGTCGAGCTCGCCGAGGAGCGGCAGCTGCTCGTCGACGTGTCCGGTCGCTACTTCTTCCGGCACGACCTGGTCCGCGAGGCACTCGCCGGCGGCACCCGCAGCGCCCGCGCCGCGCTGCTGCACCGCGAGGCGGCGACGGCACTCGACCGGCGACCGGACGCCGACCCCGTCGAGGTGGCCGAGCACGCCCGGCTCGGCGGCAACGTGTCGCTGGCGGCGACCGCGCTCCGTCGAGCGGCAGTGCGCTCCGCGGAGCGGTTCGACCATGCGAGCGCGGAGGACCTGCTCGACCAGTCGCTGCACCTCGTCGACGACGAGGAGACCCGGCTAGCGCGGGCACGCGTGCGCATCCGCCGCGGGCGGTACGCCGAGGCGGACGCCGACGTCGCCGCACTCTCCGGGCGCGGGTCCGAGGCCAGCGAGGTGCGCGCCTGGGCCGCCTACTTCGACCGCCGGTTCGACGACGCCGTCGGGCATGCCGACGACGGTGCACTGGCCGCGACGGATCCGGTGCTCCGGTCGCGCTGCCTGATCGTCGGCGGGCGGACACTGCACGCGCGCGGCGACCTCGCCGATGCGGGTCGGCTGCTCACCGATGCCCTCGAGACGGCGGTCGGCGAGGATCGGCTCACCGCGGCGGCCTGGCTCGGTGTGCTGCAGTCGCATCGCAGTCGTCCCGGTCGCGCGATCGAGCTGCTGCGCCCGGCGACCCGGCCCGGGATCGGAGCCGACCACACCTCCGCGTCGCTCCACGCGCTGCTGTTCACCGGACACGCCCACGCACTCGCGGGCCGGCCGGCCGACGCCCTCGACGCGTTTGCCCGGTACACCGCAGAGGTCGAGCGACGACAGGTCCCCCGGTTCGGCGGGCGCGGAGTGAACTTCGGGGGCTGGGTGCTGCGCAACGTCGGTCGCACGGAGGCGGCCGTCGACGCGCACCAGGAGGCACTCGCCTGGGCCGACGGCGAGGGCACCACCGAGGTCCGGGTGGCCGCACTCGAGGACCTCGCCGAGGACCGGCTCGTCGCGGGTGACGGCACGGGCGCGTCGGCGTACCTGGACGACGCGGAGCGCGCGCTCACCGGGGAGATGGTGTTCGGGTGGCGGCTCGGCATGAAGCTGGCGCTGCTGCGGGCGCGCGCCGCACTGCTCCTCGAGCAGCCCGCCGAGGCACTCGACACCGCGACAGCGCTGCGTGAGTGGGCCGACCGGGTCGGCGTACCCCGCTACGGCTCGACGGCCGCCCTCGTGGCGCACCGGGCGCGGGCCGCGCTCGGTGAACCGGTCGACCTCGACGAGGTGCTCACCGATCTGGGCGCCGTCGAGGACGCCGTCCGGATCGAGGCGTGGTGGTGGACGGGCGAGACGGCAGCCGCGCTCGGGCAGGAGTCGTGGCTGCGGCGCGCGGAGGCCCTGGCCGACGAGCTGGCGCGGCAGAGCGGCAGCCATGCGGCGGACCTGCGGTCCGAGGCCGACCGCCGGCTGTCGGTCTGGAAGACACGATCGTGATCCGCGTGCCACGCTGGTGACATGGACCGCCCCGAGTACGCCGAGGACGACGACGCCTTCGTGCGCCACCTCGAGTCGCTCGGAGTACCGCACCCCTACGGTTCGCCCGACGCGCGGCGGATCGGCCTGGATCGCAACACCGAGGAGGGCGCGCTGATCGCGTTCAGCAGCTCGTTGCGTCCGGGCAACGTCCGCCACCGCGTGGTCGCCTGGGTGCTCCTCGCCGCCTTCGGGCTGCCGGTCCTCTTCGCCCTGCTGCGGGTTGCCGGGATCGCGCTCCGGACGCTGATGCCCTGATCCGCGTCAGGCCGCGCTGAGCGCGATCATCGGGATCACCACGGGCAGGAAAGGCGCGACCAGCTTCTCCGCCTCGGCCCAGGCATGTGCCAGCAGATCGGGCGCGAGCCCGCTGACGAACGGTGCCAGGTGCGCCATGCCGAGTCGCCACTCCACCGCCTCGGCGGCCGACGAGATCCCGGTGTCGACGTCGAGACGGTGCACCTCCACCCTCTCGAAGCCGGCACGTCGCGCGAGCTCGGCCAGTGCAGTCGGGTCGTCGACCTGCGGCTCCAGCTCGTCCTTCTGGCGCTGGTACCAGGCCGGCGCCGAGAAGCCGACCAGTGCGAAGGCCCTGTCGACGGCTGCCTTCACCGGGTGCGCGGGCCCCGGCGGGAAGGCCGAGGCCACGACTGCGCCCCCAACCCGACGGATCTCGCGGACGGCGGCAGCCGGATCCGCCATGTGGCCGAGGCAGAACGCAGCGGTGACGAGGTCGAAGGTGTCGTCGCGGAACGGCAGCTGGGACCCGTCGGCGAGCACGCCGGCGACTCCGGGCGGACGTCCGCGCAGCATCTCGGCGGCGATGTCGGTCGCCACGGCGCTCCCCGCCCCGTGCTCGAGCGCCGCACGCGCCGCCACGGCCGTGCCGGCACCGACGTCCAGGACCGACGCTCCGTCGAGGTCGACCGGTGTCACGGAGATCAGGGCCTCGGCCAGGTGGGCGTAGACGGCCTCGGGACCTCGGCGCCAGGACGCCGCCGACCGGTCGTAGGCGTCCCGCACACCCGGCATGGTCATGCCGACAGCATCGCCTCTCCGGCCACGACACGGGCTTCCCACCAGGCCAGCTCCTCGTCGTACCCGCCGAAGGCCTTCTCCCAGCCGAACTGCACCAGCGCGCCGACCAGCGCGAGTGCCAGCTGCCGGTCCCACCACGGCTCCGTGTCGACGCCCTGCCGCTCGAGCGCGGCACGGTAGGCCTCGATCACGGCCTCCTTGCTGGTCGGGAGCCGGCGGCAGTTGATGGCGAGGTACCACGCCAGGTCGCTGAGCGGTGCTGCCCGGCCCGGCAGCTCCCAGTCGATGAGGACGGTGCGGCCGCGGTCGTCGGTGCCCAGGTTGTCGAACTTCCAGTTGCCGTGGACCAGTGTCTGCGGGGTGGTCGCCAGCGCCCGGACCAGCGGACCCGGGTCGTGCGCGAGCGGCGTCACGATCGCCGCAGCCTTGGGCGCGACCTCCGCGAGCAGCGGCCAGCCCCGCGCCACCAGCTTCGGGATCGGGTGGTCCGAGCCACGCCGGGCCTCCTCCTCGGCCATCGCCGGCGAGAGCTCGAGATAACGGTGCTCGGCGTCGACCAGGTCGATCGGCTCGGTGGTCTCCCAGAAGGCCGCGTGGAGAGTCGCCATGTGCACCAGGAACCGGTCCTGCTGCTCGGCCGGTACGGCGGCGTCGACGTCGGGGACCAGCCAGGCCGACACGTCGCGCATGAGCAGCGCCGGCGCTTCGCCTCCGGAGACCGCGACGATCGGCTGGTTGAAGCAGTCCGGCAGCCTGTCGAGGATGCCGCGCCGCCAGAGCTCGACCACGGCGCCGCCCGGGAAGCCCGAGGCTCGGGTCGACCAGTCGCCGTCGTCGAGGTGCTTGACGACGTGGCGTTCGCCGCCGATCGTCACCGCCTCGAGGCGGGCCCCGGACTTGCCGTTGGTGTCCAGCAGCGTGCGGCCCTCAGCGCCGGCGAGCAGCTCGCCGACCGAGCCCAGGACGGGGAGACCCTCACGCATCGGCGGCCTCCATCTCCGCCATGAGCGCGGCCGGCCAGCGGCCACCGCACATCACCAGATCCGCACGGATCAGCCCGTCCTCCACCTGGAGCAGGTGCAGGTGGTGGGCGGTGTGCGGCACTCCGTCCTCGGTCCAGGCCAGCAGGTAGCGGACCAGCTCGCCACCCGGGATCGGGTGCCGCTCGAGCTCCTCGAAGCTGCCCGGATCGGCGAACCACCCGGCGTAGACGGCCCGGATCGCGTCCGGGCCGCGGCGGTGGAACCGCCAGCCGGGAACGGTCGCGTCGAGGGTCGCGTCGTCGGTCCACAGCTCGCGGTCACGGACGGACCCTTCCTGGACGGCCTCGAGGAAGCCGCTGACGACGGTGGCGGTGTCCGGGATGGTGGTGGTGCGGTCCATGGCAACCTCGCTGGCTCGGAGACATCGTGACATGCGTGACGCTCCCCGGAAGCCCTTGCAGCCCGGTTGCAGGAGTGGCTAGTCGACTCCGTGCCGGCGTACGAAGTCCAGGATCGGCTCGGCCAGCTCGGGCCGGCACACCACGAGATCGGGCAGCAGCACCTCGGGCTGGTTGTAGACCAGCGGCGAGCCGTCGATGCGGCTGGTGAAGAGGCCGGCCGCACGGGCGACGGCGACCGGCGCGGCGGAGTCCCACTCGTACTGCCCGCCCGCGTGCACGTAGGCGTCGGTGACGTCGCGGGCCACCGAGATCACCTTTGCGCCGGCCGAGCCCATCGGCACGAGGTCGGCGCCGATCTCCTGCGCGAGCGCGTTGACGAAGGCCGGCGGCCGGGTGCGGGAGACCGCGATCCGGGGTCGGGGCGCCGTCCGGGCCGGTACGACGGGCGGCCGGCCGGTGTGGAAGGTCATCCCCAACCCGGGCTGGGCGACCGCACCGGCAGCGAGCGTGCCCTCCTCCCAGAGGGCGACGTGCACCGCCCAGTCGTCGCGCGGGGGCTCGGAGTACTCGCGGGTGCCGTCGACCGGGTCGATGATCCAGACCCGCCGGGCCGTCAGCCGGTCGTGCTCGCCGACGGTGCCGCGGTGCTCCTCCTCGCTGAGCACGGCGTCGGCCGGCTTGTGCTCGGCGAAGATCTTCATCAACAGCTCGTGCGACGCCAGGTCGCCGGCGTCCTTGAGTGCCCGGCCCTCGAGGCCGCTCCCGCGCACCTGGAGCAGCAGCTCGCCGGCCACGGTGGCGGCCCACGCCGCGAACAGGTGGTCGTCGGCAAGCGCCTCTGCGGGCGGCGTACCGGGGTCGAAGTCAGTCACGCACGCACCCTAGCCGTCAGCCGTCAGCCGTCAGCCGCCCGAAGCCCACCCGAGCCCGTCGAGGCGGCCCATCTGAAAGCCGAAAACTCCCGGAGGCGGCGCACCTGAAAGGCGAAACCCCGCCGAGGCGGCGCAGATGAAAGAGATCCTCTTTCATCTGCGCCGCCTCGACGGTTTCAGGGCTTTCATCTGAGCCGCCTCGGCGCGTCTGGGGGGCTCAGCTGTTGAAGACCTGTTGGGTCTCGGCGAGGCCGCGCTGGACGAGTGACTCGACGGCGTCCGCTGCCCTGTCTACCTGGAACGGCAGCACCTTGCGCTCGGCGCCCGAGTAGTTCGAGAGCACGAAGTCGGCCGGGTCCTGGCGGCCGGGGGGGCGGCCGATGCCGACGCGCACCCGGTAGAAGTCGCCGGTGCCGAGCGACGCACGCAGCGACCGCAGCCCGTTGTGGCCGTTGTCGCCGCCGCCGAGCTTGACCCGCAGCGTGTCGAAGGCGATGTCGAGCTCGTCGTGGATCGCCACCAGGTGCTCGGGGTCCACGCCGTAGAACTTCGTCAGCGTGGAGACGGCCCCGCCGGACTCGTTCATGTAGCCGCGGGCGCGCCCGAGCACCACCTTGGGCGCAGGCGCGCCGGGCGGCGCGAGGCGTCCCTCGAGCACCTCGGCACGCCCGGACTTGTGGGCGCGCAGCGACCCGCCCATCCGCCGGACCAGCTCGTCGACGACGAGGTACCCGACGTTGTGCCGGTGTCCGGCGTACGCCGGGCCGGGGTTGCCCAGCCCGACGACGAGCCAGGTGTCGTGCTCGCCCATGCGGTGGTCGGCCGCCGAGGTCACTCGGACTCGGCGGGCTCCTCGGCCGCAGGCGCCTCGTCGGCCGCCTCGGCAGCCTCGGACTCGGGAGCCTCGTGCTCGATCCCGAGATCGGCCTCGGCCTCTGCGAGGTCGGCCTCGAGGGCCTCGGCCGACACGGCCTGGGTGATGTTCACGATGAGCTGGTCGGCGTCGCTGACCAGCGTCGAGCCGCGGGGAAGCTCGAGCTGGGCCGCGGTGATCTGGGTGCCGGCCTCGACGCCCTCGACCGAGATCTCGATGGACTCGGGGATGTGCGTGGCCTCGGCCTCGAGCGTGACCACGTTGTTCTCGAGCTGCACGAAGGTCTCACGCGCGGCCTCGCCGATCACGTGGACCGGCACCTCGACGGTGACCTTCTCGCCCTTGCGGACCGCGACGAAGTCGATGTGCTCGAGGTGTCCCTTGATCGGGTCGGCCTGGACCTGCTTGGTCAGCGCGAGCTGGACCTTGCCCTCGATCTCGATGTTCAGCACCGCGTTCGAACCGCCGTGCTTGATCGCGAGCATCGTGTCGTGGCCGGGGAGGGTCACGTGGATCGGGTCGTTGCCGTGGCCGTAGATGACGGCGGGCACCTTGTCGGCGCGGCGGATGCGGCGTGCCGCGCCCTTGCCGAACTCAGTGCGGGACTCGGCCTTGATCAGGTCTTCGGACATGGTGGTGGTCGCTCCTCGAAAGGTGGTGCTCGGTCCTGTGGTCAGCGGTTGCCTGGTGCGCGGGGTCCGGAGACGCGACATGCACCGCACGCCGACGCGCGGTGCATGGGATTCACGAACCGACCGCGTCGATCACGGAGCACCCCTGTCTTCCGGGGCTCCCTCGCCGAGGCAACCGCAACATCCTAGCCGCGGTCGCCAGGACTTGGGAAATCAGCCTGGCGCGCTGCTTGAATGGCCGTCGTGAGCATCGTCCCCGGAAGGTCGGTCGACCTCCCCGACGGCCGGGTGGTCCGGACGGTCGAATCGGGAGCCCTGGACGGGACGCCGCTCCTCGTGTTCCACCCGACTCCGTCGAGCCGCCTCTTCGTCCGCCAGTACGCCGCCGCCGCGCTGCGCACCGGCACCCGGCTGGTCGGCTTCAGCCGTCCGGGCTACGGCGGCTCGACGATGGCCACGCCCGGCCTCCGTGTCGTTGCCGAGGACGCCGTGCGGGTGGCGGATGCGGCCGGGCTCGACCGGTTCGCCGTGCTGGGGTTCTCCGGTGGCACGCCGTTCGCGGCGGCCACCGCCGCCCTCTGTCCCGAGCGGGTGACCGCCGCCGGCCTGTGCGCAGCGGTCGCTCCCTGGCAGGACGTCGCCGAACGGGGCGTCGAGTTCGACGAGGAGCTCGAGGGGCTCCTCGCGGTCGCCGACCGCGACCTCCCCGCGGCCGTCGACGGCATCCGCGCCCGAGCAGAGCGCGAGTACGCCGGCCAGCTGGCCCTCGACGACACGTCCCTCGCCGAGCGGTTGCACGCCGACACGGGGCCACCTGACTCGGAGCTGCTCACGCCGACGCTCGCGATGGGTCAGGCAGTCACCCTGCGCGACGCCTTCGGTCAGGACGAGCAGGGCGACCCTGTGTCCTACGACGGGCTCGCGTTCGACGAGCTGGCCTTCGGCCGGGAGTGGGACGCCGACGTGCGCGACATCCTCGCCCCGACCTGGATCTGGCAGGGCTCGCGCGACGTGGTCACGCCGCTGGACCATGCGCACTGGTATGCCGCGCGCGTCTCGAACTCGAGGCTGGTCGTGCGCGAGGGGCGTGGGCACCTCGGGTCGTTCGAGGCGTACGCCGAGGACATGCTGGCGACGCTGCGGGAGGCCGGCTGACCTTCCCCTCGTCGGTTGCTACCGGAGGGCGCCCGCCAGCTCGCTTGCACAGCGCTCCGGTAGCAATCGCGCTCCACCGTAGGTCACCGCGAACGGCGTACTGAGCCGAGTCCTGCTTGGCTCGCCGGCTGTGAAGTCGCTGCGAGCCGACGCGCCCGACAATCTGGTCCGTCCCGTCGGCATCGACCCGGAAGGCATCGACGGACCCACGAAGGGGCAGGCCCGAGGTCCGTCCTGGCGGCGCACCTCCACCGGCCTGTACGTACCGGCGCACGTTCGGCGCGACGTGGTGGAGCAGCGCATTCTCGAGGAGTCGTGCCGCCTTCCGGGATCGGGCGCGGTGACCGGGTGGGCAGCGCTGCGCCTGTACGGGTGTGGCTACGTGGACGGGACCGCCCCCGACGGCTCCGGACCACTGCCGGTGCCGTTGGTCGTGCCCAGCGGGACTCCGCTCAGGCGACACCCAGGCATCGAGGTCCATCGCGAGCAGCTGGACGACTCGGAGCTGACCGTGAGGCACGGCGTACCGTGCACGTCGCGCGAGCGCGCGGCCTTCGATGCCGCCCGTCGTGCTCGCGATCTTCGCGAAGCCGTGGTCGTGCTGGACATGGCATTCGCTGCCGGAGTCGTCGCGCCCTCGCGGTTGCAGCGGTTCCTCGGCGAAGGTCGGGTGGCCGGGCGTCCGGAAGGTGCACCGCGCGATCCGGCTCGCCGACCCGCGGAGCATGTCCCCGAACGAGACACGTCTCCGGCTGATCTGGCGTCTCGACGCCGGCTTGCCACCCCCGCGCTGCAACTGGCCGGTGGCCGACGACGACGGGTCCTTCATCGGCCGTCCGGACCTCTTGAGCGAGGACCTTGCCGTCGTCGGCGAGTACGACGGTGCTGAACACCGCACGCGTGACCGGCACCGTGTCGACGTCCGCCGCGACGACCTGTTCCGCAGGTGCGGCCTGGAGCCGTTCCGGGTCGTCGGCGCGGACCTCGACGACGTCGCCCTGGTCGTCGACCGAATCCGGGCCGCGGTCCGGCGTGCCGCCGACTCGGCGACGCCCCGGACATGGCGGATCCGACGCGATCCCGGACCCGTCCGGTGAGGACGCCGACTGCTACGAGAGCGCTGCAGAGCGGGCTTCCGCCCGACTCTGGCGTAGCAACCGCTATGCGTGCCCGTCGAACATCGAGGTCACCGAGCCGTCCTCGAAGACCTCCTTGATCGCGCGCGAGATCAGCGGCGCGATCGAGAGGCAGGTGAGCTTGTCGAACTCGCACTCCGGCGCCAGCGGCAGGGTGTTGGTCACGACGATCTCCGCCGCGGGGGAGTTCTTGAGCCGGTCGACGGCCGGGTCGGAGAGGATCGCGTGGGTGGCGGCGATCAGCACCCCGGCCGCACCGTCGTTCATGAGCGCCTCGGCTGCCTTCACGATCGTGCCGCCGGTGTCGATCATGTCGTCGACGAGCACACACATGCGGCCGGTCACGTCGCCGACGACCCGGTTGGCGACGGTCTCGTTGGGGCGGTCGATGTTGCGGGTCTTGTGGATGAAGGCCAGCGGTACGCCGCCGAGGCGGGCCGACCAGCGCTCGGCGACCTTGATCCGGCCGGCGTCCGGCGAGACCACGGCCAGCTGCTGGTCGCCGTACTTCTCCCGGACGTAGTCGGCGAGGATCGGCAGCGCCATCAGGTGGTCGACCGGGCCGTCGAAGAAGCCCTGGATCTGGTCGGCGTGGAGGTCGACCGCGATCAGCCGGTCGGCACCGGCCGTCTTGAAGAGGTCCGCCATCAGCCGCGCGGAGATCGGCTCGCGCCCGCGGTGCTTCTTGTCCTGGCGCGCGTAGCCGTAGAACGGCAGCACGACCGTGATCCGCTTGGCCGAGGCGCGCTTGAGCGCGTCGACCATGATCAGGTGCTCCATGATCCACTCGTTCACCGGCGCCGTGTGGCTCTGGATCACGAAGGCGTCGCAGCCGCGGACCGACTCCTCGTAGCGCACGTAGATCTCGGAGTTCGCGAACTCGTACGCCGAGGTGGGCACCAGCGTCGTCCCGAGCGTCTCGGCGACCTCGAGCGCCAGGTGCGGATGCGCCCTGCCGCTGAAGACCATGAGGTTCTTCTCGGTGGTCCGCTTCATTCCGCTCACGCTGCGCTACTTCCTCGAGGGGGGCGGCGACTCAGAGTGCGGCCCTGACGGGCCCTCTGTCGTCATTGTCACCCACCGGCGGGCGCCTCCCCAACACCAGGGTCCGGCGTGCCGCCATCTGGACTGCTCTCCTGCTCTCCGGCGTGGTGGTCGGAGGCCCGGGCAGCGGCCGCGGCCTGCTCCGTGCCGGCCCGCTTCTGCTGGGCCCACTCGTGGTAGTGGCGCTGCGGGCCACTGGTGACGGCGAGTGCTCCGGGA
The DNA here is from genome assembly GCF_054059435.1 of Marmoricola sp. URHA0025 HA25. Taxonomy (NCBI): domain Bacteria; kingdom Bacillati; phylum Actinomycetota; class Actinomycetes; order Propionibacteriales; family Nocardioidaceae; genus Marmoricola; species Marmoricola sp. URHA0025 HA25. Next base: position 920,591 of record NZ_JBSSCD010000001.1, on the reverse strand, counting down.
GGCACGTCGCGCCGGATCACGCTGCCCGCACCGGTCGCCGCGCCGTCGCCCACGTGCACGGGCGCCACGAACGTGTTGTTGCTCGCGGTCTTCGCGTAGGCCCCGATCGTGGTCCGGTGCTTCTCCAGGCCGTCGTAGTTCGCGAAGATCGTGCCGGCGCCGATGTTGGCGCCCTCGCCGATGGTCGCGTCACCGACGTACGAGAGGTGCGGGACCTTCGCCCCGGCGCCGATCTCGGAGTTCTTGGTCTCCACGAAGGTGCCGATCTTGCCGTCGCTTCCCAGCGTCGTCCCGGGCCGGAGATAGGCGAAGGGTCCCACCTGCGCGCCCGGTCCGATCACGGCCAGCTCCGCGTGGGTGCGTACGACGCGCGCCCCGGCCCCGACCTCGACGTCCTTCAGCGTGGTGTCCGGGCCGATCACGGCGTCCTCCTCGACCACGGTGGCGCCCTGGAGCTGCACTCCGGGCAGCAGCGTGACGTCGGCGGCGAGCTTCGCGTCGGCGTCGACCCAGGTGCTCGCCGGGTCGACGACGGTCACGCCCTCGCGCATCCAGCGGCCGAGGATGCGGCGGTTCATCTCGGCGGCAAGGACAGCCAGCTGCGCGCGGTCGTTCGCGCCCTCGGTCTGCATCACGTCCTCGACGACGAAGGCCGCGACCGTGCGGCCGTCCTGGCGGGCCAGCGCGACCGTGTCGGTGAGGTAGTACTCCCCCTTCGCGTTGTCCTTGCCGATCCGGGGAAGCGCGGCGTCGAGGAAGTCCGCGTCGAACGCCAGGATGCCGCTGTTGATCTCGTTGATCGCGGCGTCCTCGGGGCCGGCATCCCTCTCCTCGACGATGGCGGCGACGCCGTCACCCTCGCGGACGATCCGGCCGTAGCCCGTGGGGTCGGCCACCACGCCGGTGAGGATGCTCATCGCGACGGCGGACTCCCGGTGGAACCGGGCGAACCGGGCGAGGGTCTCCCCCTCGAGCAGCGGCGTGTCGCCGTACGCGACGATCACCGTGCCGGTCCGCGCGGCCGCCGGGAGCGCCTCCCACGCGACCCGGACCGCGTGCCCGGTGCCCTCCTGGGTGTCCTGGACGGCCAGCACGACGCCCGGCACGAGCTCCTCGATGTGCGGGCCGACCTGCTCGCGCTGGTGCCCGACGACCGCGACGACATGGGCAGGTTCGAGCGAACGGACGGCGTGCAGGACGTGCCCGATCATGCTGCGACCGGCGATCGGGTGCAGGACCTTCATGGTCTTGGACTTCATCCGGGTCCCGCCGCCGGCAGCCAGGACGATCACGGTCACGTCGTCGGGCACGCGCACTCCTCGTTGCAGATGGTGGGAGCTCCCCGGGTAGGAGTCGAACCTACGTCGCTAGTCCTGATTCAAAGTCAGGCGGGCCCTGCCGGCAGACCAACCGGGGAATGAGTGGACCAAGGCTATCGGTGCAGGCCTGCCGCCAGGGCCCGCCCGCGGGGCGGCGCCTTCTCCTAGCCGGCAGACCCACCGGGGAATGAGTGGACCAAGGCTATCGGTGCAGGTCTGCCGTCAGGGCCCGCCCGCGGGGCGGCGCCTTCTCCTAGCCGGCAGACCCACCGGGGAATGAGTGGACCAAGGCTATCGGTGCAGGTCTGCCGTCAGGGCCCGCCCGCGGGGCGGCGCCTTCTCCTAGCCGGCAGACCCACCGGGGAATGAGTGGACCAAGGCTATCGGTGCAGGCCTGCCGCCAGGGCCCGCCCGCGGGGCGGCGCCTTCTCCTAGCCGGCAGACCCACCGGGGAATGAGTGGACCAAGGCTATCGGTGCAGGTCTGCCGTCAGGGCCCGCCCGCGGGGCGGCGCCTTCTCCTAGCCGGCAGACCAACCGGGGAATGTCGCACCAAGGCTATCGGCGTCTGCCGCCGCGGCCCGCTGCCTCCGTCACGAGGTCTCGACTGATCGCTCGTTCCTCGCTGCTCGACCACCCGTGGTCGGCTCATTCCCCGCACCGAGGGCGTCCGATGGTCCCACTCACGCGCCGGAGGTGGTCTCCTCCCCGAAGTCGTGCTGGGTGAAGTCGACCGCGCGCCGGGCGTTGGCCAGGGACGACACGGTGCTCGTGCCGATCGGGCCCTCACGGTCGAAGACCACTGCGGTCCCGACCGCGATCCCGTCGTGGGCGAACCGCTCCCGGGCGCTGAGCCCGATCTCGAGGCTCACCGGCAGCCGCGAGAGCGCGAGGGTGATGTCGGTGTTGATGTACTCGACCCCCGCGTCGCCCCAGTTCATCACCATACTCGTGGAGTCGGCGACGCCGGCGACCGCCTGGAACGGTGACGCCTTCTCCCCCACCACGATCTGCAGGGCGGTCTGCCAGGTCTGCTTCCGCGAGCCGTTCTGGTGCTCGGTGAACACCTGTGACCAGCCGACCTCGTCGCTGCTGAACAACGGGACCCGCGGTTCCTCCGACGCCGGCGCGACGTCCAGGGGCGGCGGTACCGGCGCGTCACCGGACGTCCACACCGCGCCGGCCGGGTTCTCGCTGGGCGCGAGGAAGATCGCGCCGGCCCTCGCGACGGCCCTGCCGTCCTGCTCGAGCACGGCGTCGACCAGGCACAGCCGCTTCCCCTCCCGTACGACGCTCGACCGGACCGTGCACGCCGACATGCTCGGCGCGCGGAACAGGTCCACGGTGTACCGGGAAGGCCGCAGGTCAGTGCGCCCGAGGTCCGCGACCGCACGCTCCAGCCCCCGGGCCAGCGCGCCGCTGGTGGCGACCCCGTGCATCTGGTCGTCCCGCCACAGGCTGCGTGCGATGTCCTGGGGGACGAGGACGTCGCCCTCGGCGCGGAACAGCGCGTACTCGGTCATGGGCCTCATTGTCTGCCGAACGCGTACGGTGGCCGGTGGTGGGGTACAGCACGATCTTGGAAGGCTACGAGAACGTAGGTTACGGTTTCGTAGGTACGCGCCGTACAAACGTGAGGACCCCACATGACGACGTCCGCCCCCGCACTGGACGACGACCTCGTCGAACTGAACGCCACGCTGGGTGGTGATGTCCAGTCACGCAAGGAGCAGCTCGCGCTCGGCGCGTTCATCCTGCTGCCGTTCCTCGCGGTCCTGGCGGCCGTCCCGATCGCCTGGGGCGGCTGGCTGAGCTGGACCGACCTGGCGATCATGGCCGGGATGTACTGGCTGACCGGTCACGGGGTCACGGTCGGCTTCCACCGGCTGTTCACCCACAAGTCCTTCAAGCCCAACCGGGCGGTGAAGATCGCGCTCGCGGTCGCCGGCTCGATGGCGATCCAGGGACCGGTCGTCCGCTGGGTGGCCGACCACCGCAAGCACCACAAGTTCTCCGACCGTGACGGCGACCCGCACAGCCCCTGGAAGTACGGCACCAGCCTGCGCGCCCTGTGGAAGGGCTTCTGGCACGCCCACATGATGTGGCTGTTCGACGAGGAGCAGACGCCTCAGCGCAAGTACGCCCCCGACCTGATGAACGATCCCGACATCGTCCGGATCTCGCGAGGCTTCTTCGGCTGGGTGATCGTCTCGCTCCTCATCCCGCCGCTGCTCGGCGGCCTGATCACCTGGTCCTGGCAGGGCGCACTGACCGCGTTCTTCTGGGGCTCCCTCGTCCGCGTCTCCCTGCTCCACCACGTCACCTGGTCGATCAACTCGATCTGCCACACCATCGGCGACCGCCCGTTCGTGTCGCGCGACAAGTCCGCGAACGTGTGGTGGCTGGCGATCCCCTCCATGGGCGAGTCGTGGCACAACCTGCACCACGCGGACCCCACCTGCGCCCGCCACGGGGTCATGCGGGGCCAGCTGGACACCTCCGCCCGGGTGATCTGGGCCTTCGAGAAGCTCGGCTGGATCCACGACGTCCGCTGGCCGGTGCGCGAGCGCGTCGAGTCGAAGCTCGTCGTCAACCAGGTGTGAGGTTCAGCGGAACCGGTCCGCAGCTTCCTGGATGCGCGCGACGAACTTCGTCCAGCCCGCCGCGTCGAGCATGTCCTGGTCGCTCCCGCCGCGGCCGTCGATGAGCTCGCGGCAGATGTCGGCGTGCCCGGCGTGGTGGCCGGTCTCCTCGACCATCCGCACCAGCAGGAAGCCGAGCGTGGTGACCCTGCGGTCCGACGCCCAGTGCGCAACCGATGCCGGCGCGTCGAGCTCGAGCGTCCGCACGGTCTCGTCGCCGTGGGCGCACGCGCGCTGGTAGAGACCGAGGATGTGCTCGCGACTCTCGTCGGCGGTCGCCCACATGTCCGCACCGTCCCAGACCGAGCCGTCGGCGACCCAGGGCAGCACGTCGGGCGGGGTCCGGCCGAGTGACTCCCCGAGGTAGACGTGCTCGACTCCGACGAGGTGCTTGACCAGACCGAGCAGGTTGGTACCACTCGGCGTCATCGGCCGGCGTACGTCGTACTCACCGCGGCCGTCGAGGCTGGAGACCAGCGCCGCCCGCGCCTCCGTGAGCTTGTCGAGCAGCGTCTCCTTCAGACCGTCCATCTGGCGAGGGTAGGCGCGCGTCGGGGCCACGACGAGCGCAAATCCAGGAGGTCGCCACGGCACCCGCTGGCACAATGCCAAGATGGCCTCCGCCGCGAAGAGACCCGCCCGCAGCCGGATGACCGCGGCCGAGCGTCGCGAGCAGCTGATCGACATCGCGCGCACGCTGTTCGCCGAGCGCGGCTTCGACGGGGCCTCGGTCGAGGAGATCGCCGCCCGCGCGGAGGTGTCCAAGCCGGTCGTCTACGAGCACTTCGGCGGCAAGGAGGGCGTGTACGCCGTGGTCGTCGACCGGGAGGTCCGCCAGCTGCTCGACATGATGCGGGAGGCGCTCACCGAGGGGTCGGCCCGGGTGCTGCTGGAGCGGGCCGCGTGCGCACTGCTGGACTACATCGAGCAGTCCTCCGACGGCTTCCGGATCCTCGTGCGCGACAGCCCGCTGGGCTCGGCGACCGGCTCCTACGTCTCGATCATGAGCGACATCGCCACCCGGGTCGAGGGCATCCTGGTCGACGAGTTCAAGCGCCGGGGCTTCGACGCGAAGGCCGCGCCGATGTACGCGCAGATGCTGGTGGGCATGGTCGGGATGACCGGCCAGTGGTGGCTGGACGCCCGCAAGCCTGCCAAGGAGGCGGTCGCCGCCCACCTGGTCAACCTCGCGTGGAACGGTCTCGCCGGGCTCGAGGCCAAGCCGGCGCTGCGCACGTCTGGCTGAGCGCAGTTCGCTGGGAGTGAACACCGGGTCCCGCGGGAACACCGCCGTTCTCCGGCAGGTTGAGTCCTCACTACTCAACTCTTGTTCCGAGGTGTTCGCGATGACTGTGAAGCGGCTTCCCGTCCTGTTCCTCTCCGACGTGGTCCTCCTGCCCGGGATGGTCCTGCCGATCGAGCTCGACGAAGCGGCGCAGGCGGCGGTCGACGCCGCCCAGGCGTCCTCGACGGAGGACGGCGAGCTGCTCGTCGCGCCCCGGCTCGAGGACCGCTACGCGTCGTACGGCGTGGTGGCGACCGTCGAGAAGGTGGGCCGGTTCCGCGGCGGTGCGGCGGCGGCGGTCCTGCGCACCGGCCGGCGTGCGCTGATCGGCTCCGGCGTCACCGGCCCCGGGGCCGCCCTGTGGGTCGAGGCCGAGCCGGTCGAGGAGAGCACCCCGACCGAGCGGGCCCAGGAGCTCGCGGCCGACTACAAGAAGCTGGTCATCACCGTCCTCCAGAAGCGTGAGGCCTGGCAGATCGTCGACACCGTCAGTGCGATCGAGGACCCGTCCGCCCTGGCCGACACGGCCGGCTGGGCGTCGTACCTCTCGGTCGACCGGAAGCGTCAGCTCCTGGAGACCCCCGACGTCGAGGAGCGGCTCGACCTGCTCGTCGGCTGGACGCGGGACTACCTCGCCGAGAGCGAGGTCAACGAGAAGATCAGCGAGGACGTCCGCGAGTCGGTCGAGAAGAACCAGCGCGAGTTCCTGCTGCGCCAGCAGCTCGCCGCGATCCGCAAGGAGCTCGGCGAGGGCGAGCCCGACGGCTCCGACGACTACCGCGCCCGCGTCGAGTCGGCGGAGCTGCCCGAGCACGTCCGAGAGGCCGCACTGCGCGAGGTCGACAAGCTCGAGCGCTCCAGCGACCAGAACCCCGAGGCCGGCTGGATCCGCACCTGGCTCGACACCGTGCTCGAGCTGCCGTGGAGCACCCGGACGTCGGACTCGACCGACCTGGCCGCGGCCCGGGAGATCCTGGACGCGGACCACCACGGCCTGGACGAGGTCAAGGACCGCATCGTGGAGTACCTCGCCGTGCGGGCACGGCGGGCTGAGCGCAACCTCGAGGTGATCGGCGGCCGGGGCTCCGGCGCGGTGATCCTCCTGGCCGGGCCTCCGGGCGTCGGCAAGACGTCGCTCGGCGAGTCCGTCGCGCGCACGCTCGGCCGGAAGTTCGTCCGGGTCGCGCTCGGGGGCGTCCGGGACGAGGCGGAGATCCGCGGTCACCGGCGCACGTACGTCGGCGCGCTGCCCGGTCGCATCGTCCGGGCGATCAAGGAGGCCGGCTCGATGAACCCGGTGGTGCTCCTCGACGAGGTCGACAAGGTCGGCGCGGACTACCGCGGCGACCCGGCCGCCGCCCTCCTCGAGGTGCTGGACCCGGCGCAGAACCACACGTTCCGCGACCACTACCTGGAGCTCGACCTCGACCTGTCCGACGTGCTGTTCATCGCGACGGCCAACGTGCTCGAGACGATTCCGGCGGCGCTGCTGGACCGGATGGAGCTGGTCTCGATCGACGGCTACACCGAGGACGACAAGGTCGCCATCGCCCGGGACTTCCTGGTCCCCCGGCAGCTCGAGCGGGCTGCGCTGACCGCCGAGGAGATGACGGTCACCGACGAGGCGCTGCGCGAGCTGGCCTCGAACTACACCCGCGAGGCGGGCGTGCGCTCGCTCGAGCGGTTGCTGGCGAAGGCGTTCCGCAAGGCGTCGCTGAAGGAGCTGCCGCTGACCATCGACGAGCCCGGCCTGAAGGAGCTCATCGGGCGACCCCGGTTCACCCCGGAGTCGCACGAGCGGACGTCGGTTCCCGGCGTCGCCTCCGGCCTGGCCGTCACCGGCATGGGCGGTGACGTGCTCTACATCGAGGCGTCGGCACTGCCGGGCGACAAGCAGGGGCTCACCCTCACCGGTCAGCTCGGCGACGTGATGAAGGAGTCGGCGCAGATCGCCCTGTCCTACGTGCGATCGCACGCCGCCGAGCTCGGCGTACCGGTGGGCTCGCTGGACCGGCCGATCCACGTGCACGTGCCTGCGGGCGCCGTGCCCAAGGACGGCCCGTCGGCCGGCGTCACGATGACCACGGCGCTGGTGTCGCTCCTGACCGGGCGACCCGTGCGGGCCGAGGTGGGCATGACCGGAGAGGTCTCCCTGACCGGGCGCGTGCTGCCGATCGGCGGGGTCAAGCAGAAGCTGCTGGCCGCGCAGCGGGCCGGGCTCACCGAGGTGTTCCTGCCCCGGCGCAACGAGCCGGACCTCGACGACGTGCCGGCCGAGGTGCTGTCCGCCGTGACCGTCCACCTGGTCTCCGACGTGCAGGAGATCCTGGCCACGGCACTGGAGGGCGCGGCAACCGCGAGCGCGGCAGCCTAGTCCTCGCCGAGCAATGCCTCGGCCAGCGCCTGCGGCTGCGACAGCGCCACCAGGTGACCGCCCGGGACGACGAGGGGCTCCACCCCGAGTCGCTCCCGGGCGGTGCGCTGCTGGAAGGCGAGCGGGAAGAAGCGGTCGTCCGCCGCGGTGATCACCCGGGTCGGCACGTCGGGCCACGCAGTGATGTCACACACCGACTCGAACACCGCCGCGGCCTCGACCCGCTGGTGCTGCTCGCCCGAGGCCACCACCGCGGTGTCGACGTCGTGGAGGAAGTGGCTGTCGAGGTCGAAGTCCACCGGCCAGCCTCCCTCCTTCGCCGCCTCCACCCGGGCCTGCTCGTGGCCCACGTCGGCCCACCACGCGCCGGGGGTCTCGCCGGGCACCGGGATCATCGCGTTCACCAGCACGAGGCCCTGCGGCGGACTGCCGCCCTCGACGAGGTCACGCGCGACCAACGGCACCGTGAAGCCGCCGAGCGACTGCCCCACCAGCACGACCTCGCTGCTGCCTCGTGCAGCGTCGCGCACCAGGGCGGCGTACGCCGCGAGCCCCGCGCTCTCGTCGTCACCAGGCAGGTCGACGGCCACCGCCTCGTGGCCGGCTGCCTCGAGCAGCGGCACGACCCGGTGCCAGTACCAGGCCGCCCCGCCGGCCCCAGGGACGAGGACGAAGCGCACTAGTCGCCGTCCGAGGCGCGGTGGCAGACGGCCTCGACGTTGTTGCCGTCGGGGTCGCGCACGAACGCCCCGTAGTAGCCCGGGTGGTACTCCGGCCACATCCGCGGCTCGTGGAGCGACTCAGCACCCAGGCCGACGGCAGCCTCGTGGAACGCGCGGACGGTGGCGGCATCCGCGGCCGTGAAGGCGACGTGGACCTCGCGCTGGGCCGGCATGTCCTCGTAGCGGCCGATCCAGAAGGCCGGGTTGCCGTCGCTGCCGTAGCCGACGAAGTCGCCGTACTCCATCACCCGGGAGTGGCCCAGGACGGCGAGCACGGTGTCGTAGAACCGCTTCGAGGCCTCGACGTCCGCGCAGTTGACGCTGATGTGATCGATCATGCGGTGAGCATCGCGCATCGTCTCTGCCCGTGGCGAGCACAAAGTCGTCCACCGCTGTGCACCGACACGTCACCTGCGGCTCGGACCACTGTCACCCGCGACCGCTTCGCTGGGGGTCATGGAGCTGGTGCGCAAGGGCCGCGCGGCCGTCGCCGTGCCGATCGTGATCGGTCACCGCGGCGCAGCGGGCTACCGGCCGGAGCACACCCTGGCGTCGTACCGGTTGGCGATCGCGATGGGCGCCGACTACATCGAGCCCGACCTCGTCTCGACCAGCGACGGCGTGCTGGTCGCGCGCCACGAGAACGAGATCGGCGAGACCACGGACGTGGCCGACCACCCGGAGTTCGCCAGCCGGAAGGACACCAGGACCGTCGACGGACGGTCCGTCACGGGCTGGTTCACCGAGGACTTCACCCTCGCCGAGCTGAAGACCCTGCGGACCAGGGAGCGGCTGCCGCAGGTGCGGCCGGCCAACACCCGGTACGACGGCCGCTGGGAGATCCCGACCCTGGACGAGGTGCTCGACCTGGTGAAGCGCGAGAGTCGGCGCCTGCACCGCCGGATCGGGGTCTACCCGGAGACCAAGCACCCGACCCACTTCGCGTCGATCGGTCTGGAGCTGGAGACGCCACTCCTGCGGACCCTTCGACGCCACGGGCTCGACGGGCCGGGCGCACTGGTGTTCATCCAGTCCTTCGAGACCGGCAACCTCCGGCGGCTGCACGAGCTGACGCGGCTGCCGCTGGTGCAGCTGATCGACGGCGGCGGTTCGTCCCACGACCTGGTGAGCCATCGAGGCCTGGCCGAGATCGCCACCTACGCCGCAGGTGTCGGCGTGGACAAGGACCTGGTGCTGCCCCGTGATCCGGCAGGCAGCACCGGAGCGCCCAGCGAGCTGGTCGGCGAGGCCCACGCACATGGCCTCCTCGTGCACGTCTGGACGCTGCGCAGCGAGAACCGGTTCATGGCCCTCGACCTCCGTGCCGGCACCGACCCGAACGCGTCCGGTGACGCGCGGGCCGAGGTCCGGGCGTTCCTCGACGCAGGGGTGGACGGGTTCTTCACCGACCAGGCGGACACCGGTGTGGTCGCCCGGGACGAGTGGCTCAGCCTGGAGGCGGTGGGCTGAGCGGCGCGAGGGTCTCGCTGCGGTCGTGTCGGCGCTGGGCGACCACGAACACCCGTCGGAAGGGCAGCACCACGCCGCGGCCGGTGTCCGGGTACGCCGCCCGCAGCCGCCGCCTGAACTCGTCCTCGAACCGCGCGCGGAGCGCCGGGTCTGCGGCCTCGAGCGCCTGCAGCGTCGGCCGCGCACCGGTGCCGCTGACCCAGGTGAAGACCGGGTCGTCGCCCTGGAGGACGTGCAGGTAGGTCGTCTCCCAGGCGTCCACGGAGCAGCCGAGGTCGGCGAGCGCCGCGAGATAGGTGGCCGCGTCGTGGGCGGTCGGCGTGGCCACACCACCGGTGTGCTGCCGGTACGGCGTCTCGGCGGCCAGCTCGTCGCGGAGGGTGTGGCTGGGCTCGTCGAAGTTGCCCGGCACCTGGAAGGCCAGCCAGCCACCCGGCGAGATCGCCTCGACCAGGGCCGGCAGCAGGTCGAGGTGCCCCGGCACCCACTGCAGCGTGGCGTTGGAGACCAGCACGTCGACGCCGGTGGTCGATCCTGTCGAGACCCAGTCACGCAGATCCGCCACCTCGAAGGCGACGGCGCTCTCGAGCTTCCGCGCGGACTCGATCATCTCCGGGCTCGAGTCGATCCCGACGACCCGCGCGTCCGGCCAGCGCTGCGTGAGCAACCGGGTCAGGTTGCCCGGCCCGCAGCCGAGGTCGACCACGGTGGCCGGCTGCTCGGCCGGCACGCGGGCGAGCAGCTCGACGAACGGGCGGCCGCGCTCGTCGGCGTAGGTGAGGTAGCGCTCGGGGTCCCAGCGGTGCGGCACGTTGCCTCCTTGGAACTATCTCGACATCAAGATATCCTCCGTCGCGATTGTCTCGATGTCAAGAATCTTTGCCACTAAGATGCTGCCATGGCGGAGGAGCCCGGGGCGGACGAGGTCGACGAGCTCGTCCAGGCGTGGCGTCGCGAGCGCACTGACCTCGACCTCGCGCCCGTCGAGGTGTTCAGCCGGGTCAGCCGCCTTGCCCGCCTGCTCGACCGGGCGCGGCGCGAGGCGTTCACCGCCCACGAGGTGGAGCCCTGGGAGTTCGACGTGCTCGCCGCCCTGCGCCGGGCCGGCAAGCCCTACCGGCTCAGCCCGGGTCAGCTGCTGCGCGAGACGATGGTCACCAGCGGCACCATGACGAACCGCATCGACCGGCTCGGTGCCCGCGGCCTGGTCGAGCGCTCCCCCGACCCGCACGACCGGCGCGGCGTGCTCGTCGGCCTCACCGTGACCGGCAAGCGCGCGGTCGACGGCGCCTTCGAGACGCTGCTGGCCAGCGAGCGCGAGCTGCTCTCCGAGCTCTCGGCCGGCGAGCGTGGAGAGCTCGCCGGCCTGCTCAAGCGGCTGATGAACCCGCTGCGCTGAGGGGCTCAGAAGACCCGCTGCTCGACCACGTCGTACAGCTGCGGGGTGCCGTGCGCGACGAGCTGCTCCTTCGACTGCGGCGTGCGCCAGATCTGCTCGAGCGCCTCGCGGAAGTCGGTGGCGTCCTCGACCGAGTCGAAGTCGAGGTCGATCACGACCTTGTTGGGGTCGCCGACCTGACGGGCCATCCGGTAGGCGCGCATCCGCTTCTCGGCCCGGAAGCGGCCGAATTTGTCGAAGGCCGCCTTCCACTCGTCGAAGTCCCGGACGGTGTTCTCGATGTGCAGCGTTGCCATGACGTCCTCCTGGCTGGGGTCGGTTGCTGCGCCCAGCGTTCGCCCGCACCCCCGCTCGCGCCCATCCCTGATGCTGGGGATGTCCTCGGCGATGTCGCCACGCCTACGCTCAGCCGGTGAGGTCGACCCAGGAGCTGATCCGGCGGGTCGAGAAGGCGTGTGGTGAGGCCCTGTCCGCGAAGGCCCTCCGCGAGCGGATCCTGGCCGTCCTGCGCGAGCACCTCCCGTACGACGGGCACGTGTTCGCGCTCACCGACCCCGTGACCCACGTCGCCACCGCCCCGCACGCCGACGTGCCGATGCTGCCCTGGGCCCGCTTACCCGAGCTGATCCGCTGGCGCTACCTGACCGAGGTCAACCGCCCCGACCGGCTGTTCGGTCACGCCGCGTCGTCGCTGCTCACCGCGACCCGTTCACCCGCCGAGTCGCTGGTCTGGCAGCACGTCCAGCGCGAGCTCGGGATCGTCGACACCGGTGCGGTCGCCTTCGCCGACCGGTACGGCGCCTGGGGCTACCTCGAGCTGTGGCGCGGCTCCTCCCCCTTCACCGCTGCGGACCTCGACCTCCTGACCGCCCTGGTGCCGACCGTCACCGAAGGCCTGCGGGCAGCAGTCGCACGGACCTTCGCGGAGCCGGCCGGGGCCCTCGCCACTACGGGTCCGGCCGTCATCGTGCTCGACCCGGGTCTCGAGGTCCGCGGCCAGACCGACGACGCGTCCGCTGCGCTGATGCGGCTGCTGCCGCCCGACGAGCCGATGACGCCGATCCCCGCGGCGGCGTACAACATCGGGGCCGCGCTCCTGGCGCAGGAAGCCGGGATCCCCCTGGGCGAGCCGTGGTCGCGGGTGCACCTCGGCGACGGCCGCTGGGTGACCGTGCGGGCTTCCCGGCTGGGCGAGGACATCGCGGTGTCGATCGAGCCGTCCACATCCGCTGAGCGGATGGACCTCTTCGCCCGGGCGCACGGGCTGTCGGCCCGCGAGTCGGAGGTCCTCACCCTGCTCGGCGTCGGCCTGGACACGCGCGAGATCGCCGACCAGCTCTTCCTCTCCGAGCACACCGTGAACGACCACGTGAAGGCGGCGCTGGCCAAGACCAGTGCCCGGACCCGGCAGCAGATGCTCGCCCGGGCCGTCGGCGGCCGGTAGCCGCGGCGCCGATCAGGCGTCGATCGGGAGACGGACGGTCATCGTGGTGCCGTCGGGGCCGGTGTCGACGGAGATCGAGCCGCCGTGGCGCTCCTCGACGATCCGCCGCGCGATGTCGAGCCCCAGCCCGGTCCCCTTGCCGACGTCCTTGGTCGTGTAGAACGCCTCGAACGCCCTGGTCACGACCTCGGGCGGCATGCCGCCGCCGGTGTCGGCCACCTCGACCACGACCGCACCGTCCTCGCTGCGCGTCGAGAGCCGCAACGTGCCGGCGTCCTCCATCGCGTCGAGCGCGTTGTCGATGAGGTTGGTCCAGACCTGGTTGAGCTCACCGGCGTACACCTCGATCTCCGGTACGCCGGCGTCGTACTCGCGCACGACGGTCACGCCGTCGCGCAGCTTGCGGCCCAGGACCACCAGGGTGCTCTCGATGCCCTCGGTGACGTCGACACGCTGCCGCGACGCGCGATCCATCTGCGAGTACGACTTCACCGTGGCGACCAGGTTGGAGATCCGCTGGGTGGACTCCTTGAGCTCGGCCAGGAAGAGCTCGACGGACACCGCACTGGCGACCCACGAGACGCCGGCGCGGAGCGCTTCGGCCCCGAGCGCTGCCTCGACCTTCTCGCACCAGGCCGGGTCGGCACCGCCGGAGACGAGCGCCGGTGCCATCTGCCAGGCGTCCTCGACCTCGCGGTCCTCGAGCCAGGTCGCCACTGCGTCCTCCGCATCGGCGACGTCCAGGGCGCTCCGGGTCGGCGGCTGCGGCTGCAGCTCGAGGCGCAGGGCGTCGAGCGCCGCGAACTGCTGGGCGGTGATGTCCTTGTCGGCGAGCTGGCGCAGGGAGCTGAGCAGGTAGCCGGACGCATCCTGCAGGGTGTCGACCGCGCGGGTGGCGGCCGCCGCGGGGTTGTTCAGCTCGTGGGCGAGCCCGGCAGCGAGTGTCCCCAGCGCGACCAGCGACTCGCGCTGGCGCACGGTCGACTCGATGCTGCGCGCCGTGCCGTAGACGCCTTCGATCAGGTGCACACCGAGCGGGAACCACGCGGTTGCGAGCTCCCGGAGTGCAGGGGCGGGCACCCGGAGGAGGCGCCCTTCCGCCGCTCCGCGGCCGGTCGCGAGGTAGACGCCGTGCTCGTCCCACGCGCGGAAGCCGCCGGCCCAGAGGCCGGGGACGTTCATCGTCCTGACGACGACGTCCTCGCGTCCGACCCTCCGGACCAGGTCGACGGCGCCGTCGACGAGCACCCACCACGAGTCGGCGTGCTCGCCTTCGGTGAAGAGGAGGGTGCCCCTCTCGAAGGCGACCTCCTCGCCCGCGCGGGCGAGATCGGCCAGGTGGTCGTCGCTCACGCCGTCGAAGAGACTGAGCCGGCGCAGGTCCGCCACCGCGATCATGTCGTCGCCAGGTATCGATGGATGTGGTAGATCGCCATCCCGCCCTCGCCGACCGCGGAGGCGACCCGCTTCATCGAGTCCCTGCGCACGTCGCCGGCCGCGAACAGGCCGGGCACGCTGGACTCCAGGGCGAAGGGCGCACGCGCGAGCGGCCAGCGCTGTCCGCCGTCGAGGACGGTCAGGTCCTGTCCGGTGACGACGAAGCCGTGCTCGTCGCGGACCACGTCGTCGCCGAGCCAGTCGGTGCGCGGCGACGCGCCGATGAAGGCGAACAGCGTGCTGGTCGAGACCTGCTCGCTGGTCCCGGTGCGGCGGTCGGACAGGGTGACCGACTCCAGGTGGCCGTCGCCGTACGCCGCCGTCACCTCGGCATCGAGCCTGACCTCGACGGCCGGTTCGGCCGCAATCCGCTCGACGAGGTACTGCGACATCGACGCCTCGAGCGAGGACCCGCGTGCGACCAGGGTCACCCGCTTGGCGTACCGGGCCAGGTTCAGCGCCGCCTGGCCGGCGGAGTTCGCGGCTCCCACCACGAGCACCTCCTCACCCTGGCTCTGGGCGGCGTCGGCGGCGTTCGCTCCGTAGTAGACGCCGCGACCGGTCAGCTCGGCCAGGCCCTCTGCTTCGAGGCGGCGGTACGAGACGCCGGTCGCGATGATCACTGCGCGGGCCTCGATCACCCCGCCACCCTCGAGGAGCACGGCGTGCACGGGGCCGCGCCGCTCGCACCCGACGACGTCGCGTGCGAGCACGACCTCGGCGCCGAACCGGGCCACCTGGGCACTCGCGCGCTGGGTGAGGTCGAACCCGCTCAGCCCCTTCGGGAACCCGAGGTAGTTCTCGATCGCGGCACTCTGCCCGGCCTGGCCACCCGGTGCCTCCCGTTCGACGATCACGGTGCCCAGTCCCTCGGACGCGGCGTACACCGCCGCGGCCAGCCCCGCGGGTCCGGCCCCGACGATGCAGACGTCGTAGAGCGGCTGCTCGGCGTGGGTCCGCAGCCCCAGCGCCTCGGCGACCTGGAGGGTCGAAGGCGCGCGCAGCACGTCACCCTCGGGCACCAGCACGAGCGGCAGGTCCACCACCCCGGCGCTGGCCAGGTCGACCAGCCGCTTCCCCTCGATGTCGGTCTCGACGTCGTGCCAGCGGTAGGGGACGTGGTTGCGCGCCAGGAACGTCTTGATCTCGTGGCTCTGCTGGGACCAGCGGTGACCGACGACCCGCACGTCGGTGGCGTGCTCGGGGTTGGCGTGCTCCCAGTCGCCGAGCAGGTCGTCGAGGACCGGGTAGAGGCGCTCCTCCGGCGGGTCCCACGGCTTGAGCAGGTAGTAGTCCAGGCCGATGTCGTTGATCGCCTGAATCGCGACGTCGGTGTCGGCGTACGCCGTGAGCAGCACCATCTTCGCGCCGGGTGCGTGCGTGCGCGCCTGCTCGAGCAGCTCGATGCCGGTCATCTGCGGCATCCTCTGGTCGGCGGCGATCAGCGCGACCGGTCGGTCACGCAGCGCCAGCTCGGCGAGCACCTCGAGGGCTTCGGCACCACCGCCGGCCCGGACGATCCGGTAGCGGTCACCGTAGTGGCGGCGCAGGTCGCGGGCGACGGCGGCGAGCACCTGCGGGTCGTCGTCGACCGTCAGGATCGTCGCCTTGCCCATGCACCCTCCCCGTGGTGACTGCCTCCGCGGAGTATCCCGCGGCAGCGGGCCGGGAGCGAGCGAACCGCGAGGTGGCCAGACAGATGGCCGGCCGATGCTCTAGACCAGCCCCAGGACGAGCCAGGGGTCGAGCACCGGTCAGCGCGGCTCGCCGGTGACGGCGAGCCCGAGGCCGAGGCCGATCATCGAGAGGCCGCCGACGGCTCCCATGGCCTCCCCGCGGCGGGGCGACCGGTTGAACCAGGCACGCAGCTGGCTCGCGATCACGGCCCAGAGGCTGTCGGAGACCACGCCGATCGTGGCCGCGAGCAGCCCGAGCAGGAGCATCTGAACCTGGACGTGACCGGCATCGCGGTCGACGAACTGCGGCAGCACCGCACCCAGGATCACGAACGCCTTGGGGTTGGACGCCCCGACGATGTAGCCCTGCCGGATCGCACGCCGCCAGGTCATCCCGCCGGCCAGCTCGAGGGCGTCGGCCGCGAGGAAGTCCCGGCGACGGCGTACGGCCTCGACACCGAGCCACACCAGGTACGCCGCACCGGCGAGCTTGAGCACCGTGAAGACGGTGATCGACTCCTGCACGACGACGCCGAGCCCGATCGAGACGAACGCGACGATCGTGAGCAGCCCGAGGGTGTTGCCGAGCACCGTCGCGAGCGCGACCGCCCGCCCGTAGGCGAGCGCGCGGCCGATCACGAACACGACGCTCGGGCCGGGGATCGCGATCAGGATGAGGGCAGCCAGCCCGAAGGCGAGCACCTGGTCGAGGGAGATCACGGAGCCACGCTAGCCGCGCAGGCAGTCCGCGTCATTCGAGAATGGATGCCGCCTCGAGCCACTCGGCCTCGAGCGTCTCCTTCTCGGCGAGCAGCAGGCGCAGCTGCTCGGACAGCTTCGCCAGCGCGGCGTAGTCGCTGGCAGCCGCAGCGATCTCGCCGTTCAGCGCGGCCTCCTGGATCGCGATCCGCTCGAGCTGCCGGTCGATCCGGGCCAGCGCCTTGCGGGCGGAGCGCTCGTCGGCGCCCCCGACGCGTGCCTTGCCCCCGCCCCCGGTGGTTGAGCCTGTCGAAACCCCGCCCCCGGTGGTTGAGCCTGTCGAAACCCCGCCCGCGGCGGTCTCTGCCCTTCGCATCTCCAGGTACTGGTCCACCCCGCCCGGCAGCAGCCCGATGGTGCCGTCGCCGAGCAGGGCCCAGACGGTGTCGGTGACGCGCTCGAGGAAGTACCTGTCGTGCGAGACGACGATCAACGTGCCCGGCCAGCCGTCGAGGAAGTCCTCGAGCACGTTCAGGGTCTCGATGTCCAGGTCGTTGGTCGGCTCGTCGAGGAGCAGCACGTTCGGCTCGGCGAGCAGCAGCTTGAGCAGCTGGAAGCGACGACGCTCTCCACCGGACAGGTCACCCAGCCGTGCGGTCAGCCGGTCACCGGTGAAGCCGAACCGCTCCAGCAGCGAGGTCGCGGACACGTCCTGGCCGGTGGCGGTGCGGGTCACCCGGCGGATGTCCTCGACGGTCGCCAGCACGCGCGCCTCCGGGTCCTCCGGGGTGACGTCCTGGGTGAGGTGCTCGAGGGCGACCGTCCGGCCGCGCTTGACCCGGCCGACCGTCGGCGCGAGCGTGCCGGCGACCAGGTTGAGCACCGAGGTCTTGCCGGCACCGTTGACCCCGACGATGCCGACCCGGTCGCCGGGGCCGAGCCGCCAGGTGGCGTGCCGCAGCAGGGTCCGCTCACCCCGGACCAGGTCGACGTCCTCGAGGTCGACCACGTCCTTGCCGAGGCGCTGGGTGGCGAACCGCTCCAGGGCGAGCCGGTCGCGCGGCGGCGGCTCGTCCTCGATCAGGGCGTTGGCCGCGTCCATCCGGAACTTCGGCTTCGTCGTACGCGCGGGTGCGCCCCGGCGCAGCCAGGCGAGCTCCTTGCGCACGAGGTTCTGCCGCCGCGACTCCGACGCGGCCGCCTGCCGCTGGCGCTCGGCCTTGGCGAGCACGAAGGCGGCGTACCCGCCGTCGTAGCTGTCCACCACGCCACCTCCGTCGGCGCCCGGGTGGACCTCCCACGTGGTCTCGCAGACGGCGTCGAGGAACCAGCGGTCGTGGGTCACCACCACCAGCGCCGAGGTACGCCGGGACAGGTGGTCGGCGAGCCAGGCCACCGCCTCGACGTCGAGGTGGTTGGTGGGCTCGTCGAGGATCAGCAGGTCGTCGGGCTCGAGCAGCAGCCGGGCCAGCGAGCAGCGGCGCCGCTCTCCCCCGGAGAGCCCGTGCACGACGCGGTCGAGAGACACCCCCGCGAGCAGCACCTCGACGACCTCGCGCGTCGTCGGGTCGGCCGCCCACTCGTGGTCGGCCTTGCCGGCGAGCACGACCTCCCGCACGGTGTGGGTGTCGTCGAGCAGGTCGCGCTGGTCGAGGTAGCCCAGGTGGAGTCCGCGGGCACGGGACACCCGGCCGCCGTCCGGCTCGACCCGGCCGGCGATGAGGTTGAGCAGGGTCGTCTTGCCGTCGCCGTTGCGACCCACGACGCCGATGCGCTCGCCCTCGCCCACACCGAGGCTGACCTCGTCGAGCAGGATCCGGACGCCGTAGGACTTCGAGACCCGCTCGAGGTTGACGAGGTTAGGCATAGGTCACCACGTGAGCGCCCGCGACCGGTCCGGGCGCGCAGAGCACGACGGGATGGCTCTCGGACAGCTCGGCCGCGATCTCCCGTGCGTGGTCTGCGTCGCCGGCGAGCCCCAGCCAGGTCGGGCCGGAGCCGGAGAGCAGCGCGGCATACGCACCGCACTCGAGGATCTGCAGCCTGGTGCGCGCGAGCTCCGGCCGCAGCTCGAGCGAGGCCGGCTCGAGGTCGTTGTGCAGCTCGCCGGCCAGGCCCTCGGGATAGGCGTCCGCCAGGGCGCCGAAGAGGCCCTCGGGCACACGGAGGGTCTCGCCGAGGCCGAGGCGGTCGTACTCGGCGTACACCGCCGCCGTGGAGAGCCCCTCACCGTTCGGCACCACGACCCACCACCACTGGCCGTTGTCGGCGACGGGCTCGACGAGCTCGCCCCGCCCGGTGCCGTACGCCGTCCCGCCGAGCAGCGCGAAGGGCACGTCGCTGCCGAGCCGGCCGGCCAGCGCGAGCAGGTCGGCGTCGGGGGTCTGCAGGTCCCAGAGGCGGTCCAGCGCGACGAGTGCAGCCGCCGCGTCCGCGCTGCCCCCGGCAAGGCCACCCGCCACGGGGATGCTCTTGGCGATCGAGAGGTGCGCACTGCGGTCGATCCCGTGGTGCTCGGTGAGCAGGTGGCCGGCGCGGATGGCGATGTTGTCCTCGTGGAGGGGGACCTGCGACACGTCGAGATCTCCGGACACCGTCACCTCGACGGTCCAGGCGGGTGCCTCCGTCGCGGTCACGTCGTCGTAGAGCCCGATCGCCTGGTAGACGGTCGCGAGCTGGTGGTAGCCGTCGTCGCGGCCCGGACCCACCCCGAGATGGAGGTTGATCTTCGCGGGCGCCCGGACGGTGACAGTCACGACAGGGCCTCCGCGATCCGCACGAAGTCGTCGATCCGCAGGGTCTCGCCGCGCGTCATCGGGTCGATGCCGGCCTTCTCCAGCGCCGTCTCGGCCGCCTCCGCGGACCCGGCCAGCTCGCGCAAGGAGGGCCGCAGCGCCTTGCGCCGGTGGGCGAAGGCCGCGTCGATCACCGCGAAGACCTGCTCCCGCGTCGCGTGCGTGCGCGGGGGGTCACGCCGGGTCCAGGCCACGAGACCGGAGTCGACGTTGGGCGCCGGCCAGAAGACGTTGCGGCCGATCGCCCCGGCACGGCGCACGTCGGCGTACCAGGTGGCCTTGACCGACGGCACGCCGTACGCCTTCGAGCCGGGCACCGCGGCGAGCCGGTCCGCGACCTCCGACTGCACCATCACCAGCCCGCGCTCGAGGGAGGGCAGCAGGTCGAGCAGGTGCAGCAGGACGGGGACCGAGACGTTGTAGGGCAGGTTGGCGACCAGCGCGGTCGGCGCCGGTCCGGGGATGCGCTCGACCCGGAGCGCGTCGGCCAGCACCACCTCGAAGGAACCGGCCTGGTCCGGCGCCCGGTCTGCGATCGTGGCCGGGAGGGAACCGGCAAGCACGGGGTCGACCTCGACCGCAACCACCCGGCGGGCGACCGCGAGCAGCGCCAGGGTCAGGGAGCCGAGCCCCGGGCCGACCTCGAGCACGACGTCGTCGGCGGTGATCCGGGAGTCGGCGACGATCCGGCGCACGGTGTTGGCGTCGATCACGAAGTTCTGGCCGCGCTGCTTGGTGGGGCGCAGGTCGAGCGCGGCCGCCAGGGACCTGACCTCCGCCGGCCCGAGCAGCCGGGGTGCGCGGGTCGGGCGGTCGGTCACGTCGAGAAGGGTACGGCGAGCGGGCACAAACGCGTCCCGCACGTGCGCCGAGCGGGCAGAAAGACAGCACGTCGGTACGCCGAGCGGGCACAAACGCTGCACACCGGGACAGTGACCACGCAGCTTTTCTGCCCGCTCGGCGTGCTCCCGGGCAGCTTCTCTGCCCGCTCGGCGTACTCCCGGGCAGCTTTTCTGCCCGCTCGGCGTGCTCCCGGGCAGCTTCTCTGCCCGCTCGGCGAAGAACCTCAGGCGAGCTTGCCGCACACCGGCCAGGCGCCGTAGCCGCCGCTGGCCGCCCGGACCTTCTCGGCGATCGCGATCTGCTGCTCGCGGCTGACCAGGTCCGGCCGGCTGGGTCCGCCGTACGCCCGCCAGGTGCCGAGGCTGAACTGGAGGCCGCCGTAGTAGCCGTTGCCGGTGTTGGCGTGCCAGTTGCCGCCCGACTCGCACTGCGCGATCCGGTCCCACGCACCGCTCCCGCTGCTGACCGGCGCCGGCTTGGTGCCGACCTTCACGATCGTCGGGACGGGCGCCTTGAGCTCGGTCTCGGAGAGCACGACCCGGCGGAACTCGCGGCCGTTGCGGTACACGACCTTGTAGGTCACGTCGCGCAGGCCGGGGGTGCCGGCGCGGACGGTCTCGCGGTCGCCCTGGTAGAGCGTGGAGTCCTGGCGCTCGACGACCGGCGGCGCCACGGACTCGCGCGGCACGTTCACCTTCTCGACGTTGACGCGGGTGAGCACGATCCGCTGGCCGTCGACCACCGGTGCGTCCAGGCCCGGCTCGACGAGGTCGTTGTCGTCGTACGCCGCACCGAGCTCGTCGAAGAGGTCGCGCACGTCCTCGGCCGCGAGCACGACCTTGTGCGCCTTGGCCCGGCCGAGCTTGACCGTGACCGTCTTGGGTGTGGTGATCCGCAGGGCCATGCCCTCGCGGTCGATCGGGGCGCTACGGCTCGCCGACAGTGCGGCTCCGGCGACGCGGATGCCGAGCTGGTCCAGGGCGGTGGAGACCCTGGTCGCGGTGGTCCAGTAGGTCTGCTCGGCGCCGTCGACGCTGACCTGCAGCGGACGGCTGAACAGCACCGAGATCCGGGACCCGTCGTGGACGGCGCTGTCGGGGGACGGCACGACGACGTCGCGGGAGGTCAGCGTGATGCCCTGGTCCGCCAGCACCGCCCGCACGTCGTGGCCGAAGGTCCGCACGGTGTGCTGCTTGCCGTCGACCGACAGGGTGACCTTCCGGGTGGCCACCGAGTAGCCGACGGTCGTGAGGGCCAGCGCCACGGCGATGGTGGCGACCAGGCCGGCCAGCCAGCGCGGGCTGGCGATCACGTGGGCCAGGGCAGTCTTGATCTGTGCGAGGAAGCGCACGGTGCTCCGATGTTCGTGCTTCCCGGGCCGCGGGGACCTTCGCCGGGCGCCGTGGCTCGTGGCGCCGACATGGCGAAGGCCGGAGATTGGTGCTTCCCGCTCCCGGCCAACGGCCCACGACCCTGCCATCGCTAGCAGCGAATTAGCAAACTGCTAGCGCTCGGCTCGCGCGTGGAGTGTGGGCCATGTCACCCGATTAAGGCGGATTTGGGCGTCTGGTGGCGCGCCGGTGCTAGCCGGTGGCGGAGCCCCAGGCGCCGCCGAAAGCGCGTTCGGTGTTGGCCTCGATGGCCCGGCACAGCTCGGCCAGGTCGACGCCGCGCGCCTGCGCCATCGCACGCACGGTGAGCGGCACCAGGTAGGACGCGTTGGGCCGGCCGCGGTGCGGCACCGGCGTCAGGTACGGCGCATCGGTCTCGACGAGGATCCGGTCGGCGGGCGCGACCCGGAGCGCCTCGCGAAGCGGGTCGGCGTTCTTGAACGTCACCGTGCCCGCGAAGGACAGGTAGGCGCCGCGGGCCAGGCACTCGCCGGCGAGCTCCGCGTCGCCGGAGAAGCAGTGCATCACCCAGCGCGGCGGCGGGCCGACCTCGTCGAGCACGCGCAGGACGTCCGCGTGCGCGTCCCGGTCGTGGATGACCAGGGTCTTGTCGAGCGCGTGGGCCAGCTCGATGTGCCGGCGGAAGGAGCGCTCTTGCGCAGCGTGTCCGTCAGCCCCCGTGCGGAAGAAGTCGAGTCCGGTCTCCCCCACCGCCCGGACGCGCTCGTGACCGGCCAGGTCGGCGATCTCCGCGAACGCCTCGTCGAGCCGTCCCGCCGCGTCGAGCCGGGCCGCGTCGTTGGGGTGCAGCGCCACACCCGCGACGATCTCGTCGTACGACGCCGCGACCTCCACGGCCCAGCGGGCACCCCTCAGGTCGCAGCCGATCTGGACGATCCGCGGCACCCCGACCTCGGCGGCGCGCGCGAGGGCCTCGGCCACCGGCACCGGCTCGCCGGGTCCGTCGTTCGCCGGGATGTCGAGATGGCAGTGGTTGTCGACCACCGGGTGCGGCAGCGGCTCGGGCGCCTCGGGGCGCGTGCCCTCGCGCGTCATGCCTTGTGCACCGCGTCGTACACCACTCTCTTGGGTACGCCGGACCGGCGGGCGACCTCGGTGATCGCCTGCTTGCGGGGCACGCCGGCGGCCTCCTCCGAGGCGACTCGCGCACGCAGGGTGTCGCCGTCCGACGTGGCCGCCTCGGCCGGCGCCCCGGCCACCACGATCGTCACCTCGCCGCGCACCCCCTCCGCCGCCCAGTCGGCCAGCTCGCCCAGACCGGCTCGGCGCACCTCCTCGTGGGTCTTGGTGAGCTCGCGGCACACCGCGGCCGACCGGTCGGCGTCGAACGCCTCGGCCATGGCCCGCAGTGCCGCCTCGGTGCGGTGCGGAGCCTCGAAGAAGACCATCGTGCGCGGCTCGTCGGCCAGTGACTCGAGCCGGCGCGACCGCTCGCCGGCCTTGCGCGGGAGGAACCCCTCGAAGCAGAACCGGTCGACCGGGAGGCCGCTGACGGCGAGGGCGGTGAGGACGGCGGAGGGCCCGGGCACCGCGGTCACGGCGATGCCGGCCTCGACGGCGGCCGCCACCAGCCGGAAGCCGGGGTCCGAGACGCTGGGCATGCCGGCGTCGGTCACGAGCACCACCCGGTCGCCGGCCTGCAGCGCCTCGAGGAGCTGGGGCGTGCGGCCGCGCTCGTTGCCCTCGAAGTAGGAGACCACCCGTCCGGACAGCTCGATGCCGAGGTCGGAGGTCAGCCTCTTCAGACGACGGGTGTCCTCGGCCGCCACGACGTCCGCCGCCGCGAGCTCGACGGCGAGCCGGGCGGGGGCGTCGTCGGGCCGGCCGATCGGCGTACCCGCGAGCACCAGCACGCCCGCCCCAGATCCGGCGCGGTCCGACGTCGTCATGGATCCGATCATGTCAGTCATTAGAGTCGTCGCCGTGAGCACGGTGACCGGGAGCAGAGAGGCGCTCGCCGGGACCCTCTCCCGGACCGCCGCCGGCGACGTCGTGCCCACCGCTGCCGAGCGGGCCGCCCCGCGCGCGGTCGACCGCGACCCCGTGATCGCGTGGGCGGGCACGGCGGCGATCACCCTGCTGGCCGCCTTCCTGCGGCTGTGGAACCTCGACTACCCGAAGAAGTTCCTCTTCGACGAGACCTACTACGCCAAGGACGCCTGGTCGCTGGTGCACCACGGCTACGTCACCGGGTACGTCGCCGACGCCAACGACAAGATCCTCGCGGGTGACCTGCACGGGCTGTGGACCAGCGACCCGAGCATGGTGGTGCACCCCGAGGTCGGGAAGTGGCTGATCGGGCTGGCCGAGCTGGTCGCCGGCATGACGCCGTTCGGGTGGCGGCTCGCACCGGCGATCTTCGGCTCGCTCATGGTGATGGTGATGATCCGGCTGACCCGCCGGGTCACCGGCTCGACGATGCTCGGCCTGGTCGCCGGCATCCTCATGTGCTTCGACGGCCTCCAGCTGGTGCTGTCCCGGCTCGCGCTGCTCGACATCTTCGAGGCCTTCTTCGTGCTCTGCGCGGTGAGCTGCGTCGTGGCGGACCGCGACTGGTTCCGGGCAAGGCTCGCGCGGGTCGAGCGTGTCGAGAGCGGCTGGGGACCACGGGTCCTCTGGCGTCCGTGGCTGCTGCTCGCCGGCCTCTGGTGGGGCCTGGCGATCGGCACGAAGTGGTCGGCGATCTTCCCGATGGCGGCGTTCGGGCTGCTGTTCTGGATCTGGAGCTCGGGGGCACGTCGCTCGTTCGGCGTCCGCAGGTCGCTGCTGAAGTCGGCGATCATCGACGCCGCGCCGGGCCTGCTGTACGTCGTGCTGCTGCCCGTGCTCGTCTACGTCGCCACCTGGACCGGCTGGCTGATGCACGCGAGCGCCTACGAGCAGCACCTGTCGAACACCCAGTACGGGCCCTACTGGGGCGCCTACCTCAAGCACGACGCGCACGGGTTCTTCCCCGAGCTCTGGCAGTCGCTGCGCTCGCTGTGGCACTACCACCACGACGTCTACGAGTTCCACACGAAGTTCCTCAACGACTCGACCCACGTCTACCGGTCGAACCCGCTCGGCTGGCTGGTCCTCAACCGTCCCGTGGGCGTGGACGCGCAGCTGGACATCGCGCAGGGCGCGCAGGGATGCAACGCGACCGGGTCGGCCACCTGCCTGCGCCAGGTGCTCCTGCTCGGCACGCCGGTGCTGTGGTGGTTCTCGACCATCGCGCTGGTCTGGTCGGCCGTCTGCTGGGTCGGCAAGCGCGACTGGCGCTACGGGATCGTCGTCGTCGGAGCCCTGGTCACCTGGCTGCCGTGGCTGCGGTACGACGACCGGCCGATCTTCAGCTACTACGCGATCGTGATCGAGCCGTTCCTGATCCTCGGCGCGGTGATGCTGCTCGGCGAGATCCTCGGGCGAGCCCCGGTCGGGTCGACCCGTCGTACCGTCGGCGCCACGGCGGCCGGGGCGGTGGTCGTCGCGGTGATCTTGAACTTCGCGTGGTTCTGGCCGATCTACACCGACGGGCTGCTCACCCAGAGCCAGTGGCTGCAGCGGATCTGGTTCCACCGGTGGATCTAGTCACCAAGTAGTCACCCTCACCAGATCCGGACGACCGGCGACGCGGACCGCGCGTACCTCGAGGTCGGCTGGGTCAGCGCCCGGACCCGCATCGCCTTGTGGTGCTGCAGGTAGGGCAGCCGCACCGTGATGTAGCCGGTCGCGTGCGTCATCGCGCGGCCGCCCTTGAGCCGGACCCAGTGGCCGTCGACCTTCCGCTGCACCACGACCCACGCGGCGGGCGTGCCGAAGTAGCCCGTCGGCCGCTCGTCGGTCGCGCGGACGCGGTACTTCACCACCTGCCCGTACGCCGGGCGCCGGGTCGAGACCGACAGGCTCGTGCGGGTCCGCGGCTTGCGCAGGGTGAACTGCGAGTCGGCGAGGGACACCGGTGCACCGATGTGCTCCGGGTCTGAACCCCACTCCACCTGGGACCTGATCGTGTAGCTGCCGTACGGGTCGGTCTGGGTGCACAGGAAGAAGGTGCTCGTGCCGGAGGAGACGTTCGCATCCGGCACGACGTACCCGGTGTCGGCGATGGCCCCGCCAGGAGCAACCAGCTGGGTGTGGAGCGCCCGATAGGTGCCGGTGCCCGGCACGTCGACCGACCACTGGTACGGGTAGTCCAGGCAGTCGTCGTAGAGGACCCCGCTCACGCCGGTCGTCGAGCCGAGCGTCGAGTCGGCCCGCGCCGGGCCGATCCCGCAGACCAGCGCGACAGCGAGAAGACCGAGAAGCCCCCGTCTCATCCGACCAGTGTCCCCCGTCGGGCGGTTCAGGCGCCGGCGATCGGCGGGGCCATCGGGTCCGACCCGGGCGCGCCCTGCTCGCGCTTGACGTACTCCTCGATCGCCTCGATGTCGTCGCGGGCGCGGGTGACCACCGTGAGCAGGTCGTTCATCGTCGCGACCTCCTCGACCTGCTCCTTGATGAACCACTGCATGAACTGCTCGGCGGCGAAGTCGCTCTCGTCACGAGCGGTCCGGGTGAGGGCGAAGATCTGCTCGGAGACCCGCTTCTCCTGGGCGAGCGCGAGCTCGACGGGAGCCACCACGTCGGCGAACTTCGTCTCCGGCGCCTCGACTCCGGGGATGCGGACCTCAGCATCGGTGTCGAGCAGGAACTTGACCATCATCATCGCGTGGTCGCGCTCCTCGACGGCCTGGCCGTAGAAGAAGGCAGCCATCTGGGGCATGGTCAGAGAGTCGTAGTGGATCGCGCAGGCGACGTACTGGTGGTGCGCGGCGAACTCGTTGCCGATCTGCTCGTTGAGCTGCTCGACGAAACGCGGTGCGGTCACGGTGGGTCCTCCCCGGTGGGTGTCGAGCTCAGGCCGCGAGCTTCTTCTTGCCCGACTTCTGCTGCTTCTGCTGCTTCCGCTGCCGGCGCACGTCGGCGGCGAGCTCGGACTTCTTGACCTTCTTGACCTTCTTGGTCTTCTTGGTCCCCGAGCCGCAGGCGTCGAAGCGGACGAGCTTGCGCTTGCGCACACCGTATCCGGCCGGCAGCGTGCCCTCCTTGAGCATCCGGATCGGGCAGCGCTCGCACCGCGTCGTCGACACGCAGCACTCCGTCTTCGGAAGCTTCAGCGCCTTGCCCATGGGCAGAACCCTAACATCGGGTAAGGACTGCCTTACCTAAAGTGCGGCCGTCGTCACAGAGTGCGGCCGATTTCGCGAACCCGTCGAACGAAGGTAGAATGTGAAGAGTTCTTCACATTCACATGTCTTGAGGTCCCATGCCAGTCCCGCTCTACCAGGCCAAGGCCGAGTTCCTGCGCACGCTCGGCCATCCCGCCCGGATCCGGATCCTCGAGCTGCTCAGCGAGCGCGACCACGCGGTCCACGAGCTGCTCGAGCAGATCGCGATCGAGCCGAGCAACCTCTCCCAGCAGCTCGCGGTGCTGCGGCGCACGGCGCTGGTCTCCTCCCACCGGCGCGACGGCGAGGTCGTGTACTCGATCAGCGTGCCCGAGGTCCGCGACTTCCTGCTCTCCGCCCGCCGCATCCTCGCCCGCCTCGCGGCCTCGCAGAACGAGCTGCAGAGCGAGCTCGAGACCGAGCTGGCCCCGGCCTCCGCGCCGGGGACCCGATGAACACCCGGCTGCTGCCCCACCGGGCGGAGTGGGCCGCTGCGACCCGGCGACCCGGCAAGGACGTGCTCGCCGGCGTGATGGTCGGCCTCGTTGCACTGCCCCTCGCCCTCGGCTTCGGGGTCAGCTCCGGCATGGGCGCCGGTGCCGGCCTGGTCACCGCGATCGTCGCGGGTGCGGTGGCTGCCGTGTTCGGCGGCAGCAACCTCCAGGTCAGCGGGCCCACGGGCGCCATGACGGTCGTGCTGATCCCGATCATCGCGACGTACGGCGGCGACGGCGTCCTCGTCGTCGGCCTGATGGCCGGGCTCATCCTGATCGGGCTCGCGTTCGCGGGCATGGGCCGCTTCATCCGCTACGTGCCGATCCCGGTGGTCGAGGGCTTCACGCTCGGGATCGCCGCGATCATCGTCCTGCAGCAGGTGCCGTCCGCCCTCGGCGTGCACGTGCACGCAGACCGGGCACTGGCTCTCGCGGGTCTGGCCGTCGGCTCCTGGGTGGACCATCCCGACTGGTCGGCGCCTGCGCTCACCGTCGGTGTCACGGCGATGATCCTGCTGGTCACCCGCGTGCGTCCGTCACTGCCGGTGGCCCTGCTCGCCGTCGCTCTCGGCACCTTGGCCGACAACGCGCTGGGCCTCGGCACTGCCACGATCGGCCACCTCCCGTCCGGTCTCCCGGCACCGTCCATGCCTCACGTGCCATGGGCGCATCTCGACGCGCTGGTCCTTCCCGCGGTCGCGGTCGCTGCACTCGCCGCCCTGGAGAGCCTGCTCTCGGCGACGGTCGCCGATGCGATGTCCGTGGGCCAACGGCACGACCCGGACCGTGAGCTGTTCGGCCAGGGCCTGGCCAACCTGGTCAGCCCGCTCTTCGGTGGCATCCCGGCAACGGCCGCGATCGCTCGCACCGCGGTCAACGTGCGCGCCGGCGCGTCGACCCGACTGGCGGCGGTCACCCATGCCGTCGTGCTGCTGGTGATCCTGCTGGCTGCCGCTCGCTGGGTCAGCGACATCCCGCTCGCCGCCCTCGCCGGCGTGCTGATCGCGACCGCCGTCCAGATGGTGCGGGTCTCGAGCGTCGCCGCCCTCCTGCGCGCCACCCGTGGCGACGCAGTCGTGCTGGTGATCACGGCGGCCGCGACCGTGGTCTCCGACCTCGTCACGGCGGTCATCCTCGGCCTGGTGGTCGCCGGATGGTTCGCACTGCGGCAGACCGCGCAGTCGGCGCGGATGGAGGAGGAGCCGCTCGACGCTGGGTCGACCGAGGGGCAGGACCACGGCGACGAGGAGCAGGCGCTGCTCGACGAGCAGATCGTCGTGTTCCGGCTCGACGGGCCGCTGTTCTTCGCGGCCGCCCACGACTTCCTGCCGGAGCTGTCGGAGGTGAGCGACGTGCGCGTGGTGGTCCTGCGGATGTCCCGCATCACCACGATCGACGCCACCGGCGCCGCCGTCCTCGCCGACACCGTCACGCGGCTCGAGGGTCGCGGGATCACGGTGCTGCTGTCCGGCGTACGCGAGCACCAGGAGCGAGTGCTGGTCAGCCTCGGCGTCTACGACCGGCTCGCGACCGAGCACCACCTCTTCGACACGACCCCGCAGGCGATCGCGCATGCCAGGGTGCACGCCGCCCGGCACGTCCACCGACCTCACGTCCCGCACACCGAAAGGGCAGTCAGTTGACCTGCATCCTGATCATGGGGCCTCCCGGTTCCGGCAAGGGCACCCAGGCGGTGGCCATCGCCGAGCACCACCGCGTACCGGCGATCTCGACCGGCGACATCTTCCGCGCGAACGTCGACGCCGGCACACCACTCGGCCGCGTCGCGCGGGAGTACATGGAGGCCGGCGAGTACGTGCCCGACTCGGTGACCACCGCCATGCTGCGTGAGCGGGTCGACCGGCCCGACTGCCGGCAAGGGTTCATCCTCGACGGATATCCCCGGACGATGGCGCAGGTCGCCGCCCTCGACGAGATCCTCGAGGAGACCGCCCACGAGCTCCGCGCGGTCCTCGCCCTCGACGTCGACCGCAGTGACCTCGTCGACCGACTCGTCCTGCGCGCCGCCACCGACGGCCGCACCGACGACACCGAGGACGTGATCCGCCGCCGCCTCGAGCTCTACACCGAGGAGACCGGCCCCCTGCTCGCGGAGTACGACAGCCGCGGTGTGCTGGTCCGGCTCGACGGCAGCGGCACCAGGGCCGACGTGGCCGCCCGGGTCGCCGACGTCTTCGACGCCCGGGTCTGAGATTTCCCCGATCTAGTCGGGGGCGGCCGGCTCACTACCGTACGTGGCCGGGTTCTTGGCAGCGACGGACTACGCCGTGTGGCTCGGTCTTGCGGTCGGGTGCGGTCCGGACCCCAGGTGGTCGAGCAGCGAGCCTGCGAGCTATCAGACGAGACCTGGTGAGGTGGGGCAGGGACCCAACCACAGCTGGTCGAGCAGCGAGCCTGCGAGCTATCAGACGAGACCTGGTGAGAGTCGGCAGGGACCCGACCCGGTGGTCGAGCAGCGAGCTCGCGAGCGATCAGACGAGACCTCACGGCCTGCGTGGCTGGGTTCTTGGCAGCGACGAGGAGTACGGCGCGGGGCTCGGTCTGCGATCGGGTGCGGTCCGGACCCCAGCTGGTCGAGCAGCGAGCTTGCGAGCGATCAGACGAGACCCGGCGAGATCGGGCAGGTACCCGACCGCGGCCGGCCGGGAAAGGCCGAGCCCTCGCCTCGGTGGATGGCTGGGTTCTTGGCAGCGAGGAGGAGTACGCCGCGTGGCTGGGTCCTGCGGTCGGGTGCAGTCTGGACCCCAGCTGGTCGAGCAGCGAGCTCGCGAGCGATCAGACGAGACCCGGTGAGACAGGGCAGGAACTCAGCCCTTGGTGGTCGAGCAGCGAGCTTGCGAGCGATCAGACGAGACCCGGTGAGATCGGGCAGAGACCCGACCGCCGCCGGTCCAGCAAGACGCTCGATCCCCGGCGAAGAAACTTCTAGGAACCTTGGCCGATTCGATTGACGGTTCGAACATACGTTCGATAGACTGTCGCCATGATCTCGGGCACCGGCGACCCAGCCACCGCTGACCGCGCCCTGCCGCCCGCACCGAGCACCGCCGACCTGCGGGACGCACTGGACCGGCTCGCCGCCCACACCGGCACCGGGCTGACCGAGGCGGAGCTGATCGACCACATCGGGCTGATGGAGCAGCTCAAGTCCGGGCTCGCCGCAGCCCAAGCCCGGTGCAGCGTCACCTTGGCCGAGCAGCGTGCTGCCCGTGAAGCCGCCACCGGGGTGCCGGCCGAGCAACGTGGGCGTGGCCTGGCCGCCGAGATCGCCCTGGCCCGCCAGGAGTCCCCGGTCCGCGGCGCCCAACACCTCGGCCTGGCCAAGGCCCTGGTCGGCGAGCTCCCCCACACCCTGGCGGCGCTGACCGCAGGCCAGATCAGTGAGTGGCGGGCCACCCTGATCGCCCGCGAGACCGCCGTCCTGGCCAGAGCCGACCGGATCCGGGTCGACCACCAGCTGGCCGGGAAACTGCACACGGCCGGGGACCGGAAGGTCGCCAACCTCGCCCGCGCGATCGGCTACCGCCTCGACCCCGGCTCCGCAATCCGCCGAATCCGCGGAGCCCACGCCGACCGGCGGACCGGGCTCCGCCCGGCCCCGGACACGATGACCTACCTGACCGCGTTCCTGCCCGTCGCCCACGGAGTCGCCTGCCACGCAGCCCTGACCCGCGAAGCCGACCACAAACGCGCCCAAGGCGATCCCAGGACCCGGGGCCAGATCATGGCCGACACCCTCGTCGAACGCATCACCGGCCAAACCCACGCGGTCGGCACCCCGGTCGAGATCCAGCTGATCATCACCGACCACACCCTCCTGACCAGCGACCACAACAACCACAACCAGGAGCCGGCCCACCTGACCGGCTACGGACCCATCCCCGCCACCCTGGCCCGCCAACTCACCCGCCAAGCCGACAAGGCCTGGATCCGACGACTCTTCACCCACCCCAAGACCGGTGACCTGGTCGGCATCGAGACCCGACGCCGCCTCTTCGACGGCCCCCGCCGCCAACTCCTCATCGCCCGCGACCAGACCTGCCGCACCCCCTGGTGCGACGCCCCCATCCGACACACCGACCACATCACCCCAGCCGCCGCCGGCGGACCCACCAGCACCGAGAACGGCCAAGGCCTCTGCGAAGCCTGCAACCACACCAAGGAACACCCCGACTGGCGTGCCAAGACCATTCCCAACCCACGCCACACCGTCCAGACCACCACCCCGACCGGGCACACCTATCTCAGCCAACCCCCCGACCCACCCGGGCGACCACGACCAGCCCGGCCACAAAGACCGCCCCAGTTGACCCTCATCAAGAGCCCCATCGAGATCCTGATCGAGAAGCTCACGGGGTGACCGGGTCTACGACGCCGGCGTGAGCCGGAAGATCCTGATCTCGCGGTCCGTGCGTCCCCGGTACACCGAGTAGGTCTCCGCGATCTCCACCATCTTCCCGTACGCCGCCTCGGCCTCGTCGCCCTCGAGGCGGGTCGCCACCACCGGGATCCGCTGACCCCGCACCACCGCCATCGCGTGCGGGTCCGCGAGGAGGTTGCCCGTCCAAGCGGGGTGGTGTGCCTGGCCGAAGTTCGAGCCGACCACGATCACCGAGTCCCCGTCGCGCGCGAACAACAGCGGGCTCACCCGGGTCTGTCCGCTCCTGCGACCGGTGGTCTCGAGCAGCATGACCGGCGCCCCGATGGGTCCGAGCACTGTCCGGCGACCGTTGCTGCGCACCAGCACCTTCCGGTCCAGTGGCATCAGCGTCCGGATGGACCACGACCCGAGACGGGTGGAGCCGAACCGGGCGATCAGGCGTGCAAACGCGGAGTCGGAGCTGCCCCACCGGGCCTCGGGGATCTGGGTCACGCGCGCCAGTCAACCAGTGAACGAACCCGCGGGCACTAGCCCGTGTTGCGCATGCCTGCGGCGATCCCGTTGATAGTCAGCAGCAGCGCGCGCTCCAGCTCCGGGTCGTCCTCGCCACGGCGACGCCGGGCAAGCAGCTGGATCTGCAGGTGGTGCAGCGGCTCGAGGTAGTTGTCCCGGATCTCCAGGGTCCGCCGCAGCACCGGATCACGGTCCAGCAGCGCGTCGTCACCCGTCACCGCAAGCACCTGCGCGACCGTCAGCTCGAACTCGGCACGGATGTCGTCGAGAAGCGGCCGGACCTCGACCGGGGCCAGCGCCTCGACGTACCGAGCCGCGATGTCGAGATCCGTCTTGACCAGAGTCATCGAGACGTTGTCCAGGAAGGTCCGGAAGAACGGCCAGCTGCGGTACATCTCCTGCAGCACGTCGAGCCGCTCACCTGCGGCAACCAGACCCGACCCGACGCCGTACCAACCCGGCACGATCTGCCGCGACTGGGTCCAGCCGAACACCCACGGGATCGCCCGCAGGTTCTCCAGGCCGCCCCCGGAGTCCGGCCGGCGAGCCGGACGCGAGCCGATGTGCAGCGCACCCAGCAGGTCGACGGGCGTGGAGGCGAGGAAGTAGTCGGTCAGCG
Source organism: Marmoricola sp. URHA0025 HA25 (assembly GCF_054059435.1). NCBI lineage: Bacteria > Bacillati > Actinomycetota > Actinomycetes > Propionibacteriales > Nocardioidaceae > Marmoricola > Marmoricola sp. URHA0025 HA25. The sequence goes on along the minus strand of NZ_JBSSCD010000001.1, from coordinate 887,858 downwards.
TCGGCTGCTCGACCAGGCTCCGGTACGCCGCGTGCGCACTGCCCGAGACCAGGTCCATCGCGTCGTCCCAGCGCTCGGCCTGGGCGGGCGTGCGGCGGTCGGTCTTGTGCAGCACGCTCGCCTCGATCGTCGCGGCCAGCATCAGCTCGAGGTTGTTGCGCGCGAGGACCGGGAGCGCGTACTTGTCGCTGATCACCTCGCCCTGCTCGGTGATCTTGACCTCGCCGTCGACCGTGCCCGAGGGCAGCGCCATGATCGCGTCGTACGTCGGGCCGCCACCGCGTCCGACGGACCCGCCGCGACCGTGGAAGAACGTCAGCCGGACGCCGTGGCGGCGCGCCACGTCGCGTGCGCGCCGCTGGGCCTGCTGGATCTGCCACTGCGAGGTCGCGATCCCGCCGGCCTTGTTGGAGTCGGAGTAGCCGAGCATGACCTCCTGGCTGTCGCCGCGCAGCGAGAGCAGCCGCCGGTAGGACTCGTCGGCGAAGAGATCGTCGAGGATCTGCTCGGTGCGCTCGAGCTCGTCGACGGTCTCCAGCAGAGGCACGAAGCCGATGCGGGCGACGCCGCCGACGAGGTCGACCAGCCCCGCCTCGCGGGCCAGCACCACCGCGGCGAACACGTCGTCGGCACCACGGGTCATCGAGATGATGTAGCTCTCGATCGTCCGCGGCCCGAGCGAGTCGAGCGCGCGCCGGATCGTCGCGAAGGTCTCCGCGGTCCGGGCGCCCTCCTCGTCCAGCGGCAGCGGATGTGCCGACAGCGGCCGGCGTCCGGCCAGCTCGCGCGAGAGGACGTCGGTGCGCGCCTTCGGATCGAGCTCGGCGTACTTCGTCTCGGGCTCACCGGTCGTGCCGGCGATCCGGTCGAGCAGCTGACCCACCGCATGGTGGTGCTTGTCGGCGTGCTCGCGGACGTCGAGGGTCGCGAGCGTCAGCCCGGTCGCCGCGACCGTGCGGACCAGCCGCTCCAGCTCGCCGCCGGCCACCAGCGCGCCCTGGTGCTCGAGGACGGAGCGGTGGAGCAGCATCAGGTCCTCGAGCAGCTCCGTGTCGTCGCGGTAGTCGCGTCCGGGCTGGTGGCGCGAGCCGGACACGATCCGGCGCTCCGTGAGCCGCAGCCGCACGTGCACGCAGGTGAGGAAGAGGCGGTACGGCTCCTCGGCGTTGAGCCGGCGGTAGCGGGGCTCGACCTCCGGAAGACCCGGCAACAGCTCCTCGGTGCGCGCGCGGAGATCCGGCGCGACGTCGGACACGCGCTCGCTCACCGAGAGGTTCCGGCGGACGCCGTCGACCTTGCCCTGCAGCAGCCGCAACCCGTGCACGGCCTGGAGCACGAGCACCTCGCGGGTCGTCTCGGGGGTGACGTTCGGGTTGCCGTCGCGGTCGCCACCGATCCAGGTGCCGAAGCGCAGCGGCCGGGCCTCGGCGGGGAGCTCCACGCCGAAGGCCGCGAGCTCGTCGCGCAGCTCCTCGAGGACATCCGGGACGGCACCGGCTGCGAGACCCTCCAGGTAGTAGACGCCGTTGCGGGCCTCGTCGACGGGCTCGGGCGGCTCGACCCGGATCTCGTCGGTCTGCCACAGCAGCTCGATCGACTCGGCCAGCCGGCGCGCACGACGGGCGCTGTCGGGCTCCTCGAGGAGGGCGGCGACCCGGCGCAGCTTGTCCAGCGTCGAGCGCCGCGCGACCTCGGTCGGGTGGGCGGTGAACACCGGTCGCACCGTGACGTGCCGCAGCTCCTCGGCGAGCGCCTCCGCGTCGACGCCCGCGTCGGCGATCCGGCGTACGGTCTGCGACAGCCAGCCACCGGGAGTCCCGTCCTGGCGCAGGCCGGCGCTCCGGTGCACCTGCTCGGTGACGTTCGCGAGGTGGAAGTACGCCGTGAACGCGCGGGCCAGCCGGGTCGTCGTCGCGAGGTCGAGCTCCGGCAGGTCCTCGAGCGAGTCGCGCTTGGCGTGGGCGCGGACCGTCTCGACCAGCTCGAGGAGGTGCTCCCCCTCGACCCGGGCGAGCGTCTCCCCCAGCACCGAGGTCACCTGCCGGATGTCGCGGCGAAGCGCGCTGTCGGGCGAGCCCTCCGTTGGATCGTTCACATCGTCATTATCCGGACGCGCCGGCCGTCGGCGCGCAGGCGACCGCGACGTGGACGCCGGACGCGGGCACCGACCGGCGACCTGCGAGGCTGGGTGCCGTGAAGGCCCTGCTCCTGGAGAACGTGCACCCGCTTGCCGTCGAGATCCTGACCACCGCCGGGGTCGAGGTCGAGACCCGGACCGGCGCGATGGACCCCGCCGAGCTCGCAGCCGCCCTCGACGGCGTCTCGCTCCTCGGCATCAGGTCCAAGACCGACGTGCCCGGCGACGTGCTCCGATCCGCGCCCGATCTCGTGGCCATCGGCGCGTTCTGCATCGGCACGAACCAGATCGATCTCGCCGCAGCGGCCGACGCCGGTACGGCGGTCTTCAACGCGCCGTACTCCAACACCCGCTCGGTGGTCGAGCTCGCGGTGGCGAACATCATCGCGCTGGCCCGCCGGCTGACCGACCGCAACGCCGCGCTGCACTCGGGGATCTGGGACAAGTCCGCGAGCGGGAGCCACGAGATCAGGGGCCGCAAGCTCGGCATCGTCGGCTACGGCAACATCGGATCCCAGCTCTCCGTGATCGCCGAGATGCTCGGCATGCAGGTGTACTACTACGACACCGAGGAGAAGCTCGCGCTCGGCAACGCCCGCCGCTGCTCCTCCCTCGACGACCTGCTGGACGAGGTCGAGGCGGTGACGCTGCACGTCGACGGCCGGGCCGGCAACGCCGGCATCTTCGGGGCGGAGCAGTTCGCGCGGATGCGTCCGCGGTCGTTGTTCCTGAACCTGTCCCGCGGCTTCGTCGTCGACTACGGCGCCCTGCGCGACGCGCTGGTCTCCGGCCACGTCGCCGGCGCCGCGGTCGACGTCTTCCCCAACGAGCCGAAGAACCGCGGGGACGCCTTCGCCTCGCCCCTGGTCGGCCTCCCCAACACGATCCTGACGCCCCACGTCGGCGGATCCACCGAGGAGGCCCAGGAGGACATCGGCCGGTTCGTCGCCGGCAAGCTGCGCGACTACGCGCTGCACGGTACGACGAGCCTCTCGGTGAACCTGCCGGCGCTGGCTCCGGGCGACGTCGCGCACGCCCAGCGGGTGGCGCACTTCCACCACAACACCCCGGGCGTGCTCGCCCACCTGAACCAGATCCTCGCCGAGCACGACATCAACATCGACGCCCAGGTGCTCGCCACCCGCGGTTCGCTCGGCTACGTCGTGACCGACACGAACTCCGTGGTCTCCGAGGAGGTGCTCGCCGACCTCGGCAAGCTCCCGGAGACGGTCCGGCTGCGCGTCATCGACTGATCCCGGCGGTTGAGCCTGTCGAGACCCGCACTTGGTGTCCCGTGCCAGCGTGGGCGCATGAAGCCGATCCACGAGCAGACCATCCTGATCACCGGGGCGACCGACGGGCTCGGCCGCGCACTCGCCCTCGACCTCGCCGGCCGGGGTGCCGAGGTCTGGGTGCACGGGCGCAGTGACGAGCGCGGCGAGAAGACGCTCGCCGAGATCCGCGGCGAGCACCCGGACGCTCGGCTGCACTGGGTGCGGGCCGACCTGGCCAAGCTCGACGAGGTCCGCGACCTCGCGGCGGCCATGTCCGGCGTACCGATCGACGTGCTGGTCAGCAACGCCGGCATCGGCAGCGAGGACGAGAGGCAGGAGAGCGCCGACGGGTTCGAGCTGCACTTCGCGGTGAACTACCTGGCCGGCTACCTGCTCACCCGCTCACTCCTGCCCACGTTGACCGCGACCGCCCGAGACGGTGGCGAGGCTCGCATCGTGATGGTCTCCTCGCTGGGCCAGCAGGCCATCGAGTTCGACGACGTGATGCTCGAGCGCGGGTACTCGGGGATGCGGGCCTACTGCCAGAGCAAGCTCGCGCAGATCATGTTCGCGTTCGACCTGGCCGACGAGCTGGCGGGGACGGGCGTGACCGCCAACGCGCTGCACCCCGCGACGTACATGCCGACCAAGATGGTCGCGCACCCGATCAGCACCATCGCCGAGGGCGAAGGGGCGACCGCGAGGCTCGCGGTGGACCCGGATGTCGAAGGGGTCACCGGGCGCTTCTTCGACGGTCTGCGAGAGGCCCGCGCGCACGACCAGGCGTACGACGCCGAGGCCCGGCGCCGGCTGCGGGAGCTGTCCGAGGAGCTGGTCGGCTAACCGGTCTCGTCGAGAGACCGCATCCGCGAGCGGAAGTCCTGCTCGTCGATCTCGCCGCGGGCGAACCGCTCGCGCAGGATTGCACGGGCGTCCGGCTGGTGGCCGGGCATTCCGGGACCCGGAGCCGCCGTCGAGGTTGAGCCGCGCACGAAGACGAGGACCACCACGACCAGCGCCGCGAGGAACAGCAGCATCAGCAGGGCCATGACCCAGCCCGACCCGCCGTCGTCGTGCATCCGCCAGCGCGGTTCGAGGTCCACCAACAGGGCGATCATCGCGACCACATCCTTCGTCGCTCCCATCATCTGCCCGGCCGGACCCGACCGCACGGGTCGTTCGTCCCTGCTTTGCGGGGCGGGTCAGTCGCGGGCTGCGAGCGCGTCGGTCAGCAGGCCGACCAGTGCCTCGAGCTGGATGTCCGCCGAGACCGACAGATCCTCGTCGGATCCCTCGAGAGCCCGTGCCGCGAGACCCGCCTTGCTGTCGATCAGCTCGGCGATCTTGGTGTCCAGGGTCTGTGCAGCGATGATCCGCCACGCGGTCACCGGCAGCTCCTGGCCGATCCGGTGCACACGGTCGATCGCCTGAGTCTGCTCGGCGTCGGTCCAGGAGAGCTCCGCGAGGACGACGTTGGACGCTGCCTGGAGGTTGACGCCGACGCCGGCGGCGGTCAGGGAGCACACCGCTACCGCGACGTCCGGGTCGTTGGTGAAGTCGTCGATCGCCTTCTGCCGCGCCGTCCGGGTCTGGTCACCGCGGATCGACACGTGCCCGAGGCCCCGCCTGGTGAAGATCTGCTCGGCGGCGTCCATCACGTCGACGTGCTTGGCGAAGAACACGACCTTGCCGACGCTCCGGGCCAGCTGGGCGGAGTAGTCGGCGGCGGGAGCGGCCTTCGCCTGACCGATGCGGCGCATCATCGAGAACACGTTGTCGCCGCTCTTGGTCTCGCTGGACGCCTTGCGCTCGGCGGCCGCGATCCGGCGCACGAGCTCGTGGTCGATGCCGGTGATCTCCTCGCCTGCCTCGGTCTTGCGCCGGGTGAGCGCGCGGTCGTAGCGGGCGACCAGCCGGCGGGCCAGCTCCTGCTCGGCCTGGCGGATCGACTGCCCGGCCTCGCCGTCGAGCTCGACCGGGAGGTCGGCGATGCGACGCGCCGGGATGTCCTTGGCGACGTCGACCTTGCGGCGGCGCACGATGCCCATGTCGATCACGCAGGTGCGGGCCACCGGGTAGAACCCCGGGTCGAGCGGCGTCATGCCCGCCTCCTCGAGCCTGGCCATCAGCTCGCCGCGGGGCGCCTTGTCGTCGATCCAGGCGAGGAACTGCCAGATCGCCCGGAAGTCCTCGATGTCGTTGATCAGCGGCGTCCCGGTGAGCGCCATCAGCAGCGGGTTCGGCGCACGACGCCGAATTCGCTCCGACAGCTGGAGCACGTGCTGCGAGCGCTGGGACGACTTGTTCTTGATGAAGTGCGCCTCGTCGACGACCATGCCGCGGAAGCCGAAGTCGCCGAACCAGCCGATGTGGCGGTCGAGCACCTCGTAGTTGACGATCACGATGTCGGCGAACGCGTCGACGTCGCCGCCGTCTCCGTGCACGACGGTGGCGCGGCGCTTCGGGGTCCAGAGACCCACCTCGCGGGCCCAGTTGGTCTTCACGACGCTGGGCACCACGCACAGCAGCGGGTAGGCGTCCGCGGCCTGCGCGGCGAGGAGGGCCTCAGCGGTCTTGCCCAGTCCGGGCTCGTCGGCGAGCAGGAACGTCCGGTGCCCCTGCTGGGCGGCGGCGACGACCTGCGCCTGGTGGGGCATCAGCTCGCGGCCACCCGGTGCGTGCATGACGGTCGGCTCCGGGAGCGCCATCGAGGAGCGCTGGCCGGCGTACTCGAAGGACTTGAAGAGCGGGCCGAGCAGCTCCCAGCCGGCGAGGAGCCGCGGCTTCACGCGCTGTGGCTGCTCGGAGAACTGGGGAGTGAGGAACGGGTTGGCGAGCTGTCGCGAGATCACCGACTGGGGCACGACGCGACGCTCGGGCGCAGCGGCGACGTCGGTCGCCTCCGGCGCGACGACCTTCTCCGGCTCCGGCTCCGGCTCGGCGCCGCCGGCCAGCAGCATGTCGCGCTTGAGGTCACTGACCGCGTCGCTGACGGCAGCGTCCTCGGCGAGCAGCGCCAGCAGCGAGGTGTCGCGTGCTGCGGTCTTCGCCAGGATGGTGCCGATGCCGTCGAGGCGCTTCAGCTCGCTCGCGCGGCGCGCCTCCGTCGTCGATCGGTCCCCCTTCACGGCCGACCTGGCCTCGCGCGCGAGCAGCGCGACGGCCTGGAACTTCACCCGGGCCGCGGGCCGCAACGGACCGCGCTCGACGGCGCTCTCCACCTCGCGCACCGCACGGGCCAGGATCGGGATGATCCCCTCGTTGTCGCGGTCGCGCGCCCGGCCGTTCTTCTGGGCCTGGTTTTGCGCAGGGGCGCGCGTCGCGGTGCGCGTGGCGCCGGATCTGCGCCGGACACGTCGTGCCAAGAACTCCTCCTCAGCCGCCTGCCGCGTCTCCGCGACGGACGGCAACACCCCGCCACGTGGACTCATGACAGCGGACGCCGTGCCAGCGACACGACCGACTGCCGACCCGAGTGACGCGCCCTCCGCACTGCGAGGGCCCGCGCGTCGAGCGCTGACGGGAACTGGACAACCCTCACCGCGGAACGCGAGATCGACCGGGTTGCTGGTCACATACTAGCCCAGAGCGCGGCCGGCATCAGCCCGGTTCAGGAGCCGAGCTCGATCCGCTCGAACACGGTGGTCTCCGGACGACCGTTGACGAACCTCTCCGTGGTGAGCGAGATCGCCGGGATCCACTCCTCACCGCGGAAGGCGTCGAGCGCAGCGACGACGGCCTCGAGGTACGGGCCCGTGGTCGCCGTGGTGACCGTGGCCACCGAGAGCATCGGCCGGAACTGCCGGCGGTCCAGGAAGTACCCGAGCCGCTCGACGACCTGGGGTACGCCGCGCGCCGCCGTCATCAGCGCATCGACGTCGCCGTCCACCTTCGCCCAGACCGACCAGTCGTCCGGAAAGTCCAGGGCCGTCCCGCCTGCGAAACGTACGCTCGGCGCTGCCCAGCCCGCCGCGGCCTCCTTCAGCACGGTGACCAGGCGGTTCGCGTCATTGGTCGTCAGGTTGCCGAATCCGGTGATCGGCAGCCGCATGACATCGACGGGCACGTGCTCGAGCACGGGCGGTGCCGCGACCGCGACCTCCACCGGCGCGGCCGATGCACGGTGGCGCGCCACTCGCCCGAGAAGTCCCTTCGACTGCGGCGCCGCGGAAGCCTCGACCGGCTCGGGCACGGACCGGACGGCGTCCGCAACTGCCTCGAGCACGGGGGTTGGCGGGATGATCGCGCCGTGGACGAGCATGCGGCGCATTCTCCCCTCCGCGGGTCACCGGCACAATCGCCCACGCTGGTGGGCCCACTTGTTCGCGACAGGCCCGATCGGGGTACTGCACGCGCGTGTTGTTCCCATCCTCGGTCGCACGACCGGCCCTGACCGGCTCCGCCTTCGCGCCGGGCGGTGAGTTCACGGTCGGCGCCGAGGAGGAGCTCCTCCTGGTCGACGCGGACCATCGGCTGCGGCGTACGCCCGCCCGCGACCTGGTCGAGCGCCTCACGACGGACTGTGCGGAGTTCGGCACCGTCACGACCGAGCTGTACGCCGCCGAGATCGAGTTCGCCACGGAGGTCTGCGACGACGCAGCGTGCGTCGCCGCGTGCCTGGGCGCTTCGCGTGCCTGCCTCCGGGCAGCCGGAGGCCTGGCGCTCGCCGTCGGCGTGCACCCGGACGGTCCCTTCGGTGACGCGCAGCTGACCGACGGCGACCGCTACCGCGCGATCGGCGAGAGCTTCGCCGGCCTGCTCCGCACGCCGACCGCCTCCCTGCAGGTCCACGTCGGGCTGCCGGACCCGGCAGCCGCGATCGCCGCCTACCGCGGCCTGCGCCACCACCTCGCGGTCCTCAACGCGCTGGCCGCCGGTTCGCCGTTCTGGCACGGGCGGGACTCGGGTCTCGCCTCTGCCCGGTGGGCAGTGATCAACTCCTACCCCCGCGGCGGGGTGCCGCCGGCCGTGCGCAGCTGGGAGGAGTACGTCGACCTGGCCGAGGCCGTCGTCGCCGCGGCGGACGTCCCCGACTACACCCACGTCTGGTGGGACGTGCGCGTCCAGCCCCGCTACGGGACGGTGGAGGTGCGCGTCATGGACGCCCAGCCCTCGCTCGGCGCCGCCGCGGGACTCGCCGCGCTGGTGCAGGGCATCGCGCGCCACGCCGTCGAGCAGCCGACCCCCGTCGACGTGCCGGGTGCGGTGCTCGCCGAGAACGACTTCCGGGTCGCGCGACACGGTCTCGAGACCAGCATCGTCGGCGTCGACGGGAGCAGGCGTGCCGTCAGGGACCTCGCACGCGGCCTCGTCGCCCGCGCGCGAGCCGTGCTGGACGAGGGCCAGACCGCGGCGCTCGACGGCGTCGACCGGCTGCTGGTCGAGGAGCCTGCCTACGTCCGGCAGCGCCGGATCCATGACGAGGGAGGCATGGCAGCACTGCTCGCCGACCTGTCGACGCGCACGGCTCGGGGGTGACCGGACGATGTATGCCGACGATTTCCTGCAACCGTGGCTGGACCGGGTCGTGGAGCGCCTGCACGGAGTCGACCTCTTCGACTCCCACAACCACGTCGGGGAGAACGACCCCAGCGGGTTCACCGCGACCCTGAGCGAGCTCGAGGAGTCGCTGGCGATGGCCCGGGCGAGGTCGGTGGTGATGCCGGCCGCCGAGCCCGACGGGTACGCGCAGCCGAACAAGGTGTGCGCGACTGCGGCCGAGTCCAGCGGTGGTGTCCTCACCGCCTTCGCGAGGATCACCCCGGACGACCACCCCGCCGACCTGCTCGCCGAGGCACTGGACGCCGGCGCACGCGGGGTGAAGCTGCACGGGGCGAGCGACGAGTTCGCCCTTGAGGACCCCCGGCTCGACGAGGTCTACCGGAGGGCCGACGCCGAGCAGCTGCCGGTGCTCGTGCACGCCGGACCCGAGCTGGCAGAGGTGGGCGGCCCGGCTCTCCGGGTCTGTCACCGCTACCCCGGGCTGCGGATGGTCCTCGCGCACTGCGCCCTGACCGACCTCGGCTGGATCTGGAGGCACGTGCCCTCCACGCCGAACCTCTTCTTCGACACCGCGTGGTGGACGCCCGCCCACCTCCTCGCCCTGTTCCGGCTGGTTCCACCGGGGCGTGTCCTCCTCGGCAGCGACCTCCCCTACGCCAGTCCTCTCTCCGGTGCCCTCGCGACGCTGCGCTGCGCCTGGCAGGCCGGGCTCGACGAGGACCAGATCCGCTCCGTGGCCGGCGGACAGCTGCAACGACTCATCGATCGCGAGCCGGCGCTCGACGTGGGTCCACCGCCGACGGCCGAGCGTCAGCACCCGGGACCCCTCCTGGAGATCCTCTCCAGCAACCTGCTGGTCGCCCTCGAGCCGCTCCAGCGGGGCGACTCCCCCGGCGTCCCGCTGACGGTGGCCAGGCGCGCGTGCGATGTCGTCGGCGACGCCCGCGAGGCGGAGGTGATCGGCTCGGTCGCGCGGCTGATCGAGCTGTACGACGAGCACAACGACGAGCTGCCTCGCCGCAACCAGTTCACCCCGGGCTGGGACCTGGTCGCTGCGGCCGCGATGGTGGCGCGGACTCCTGCCGCGGGCGCCTGAGCCTGACGGCGGGCCGTCATACTCGCGGGATGAAGGACGACCTGGGCGAGCCGGTTGTGCTGCACCGTCCGCCCGGGCGGGTGGTCTCCCTGGTGCCGTCGCTCACCGAGTCCATCGCCGACACCGGCCTGCTCGTCGGTGCGACCGACTGGTGCACCCATCCCGGATCGCTCGACGTGCCCCGGGTCCGCGGCACCAAGAACCCGGACCTCGGGGCGATCATCGGCCTCGAGCCCGACCTGGTGCTGGCCAACAAGGAGGAGAACCGGGAGCTCGACGTGCGCCGGCTCCGTGAGGCCGGCGTCGCGGTCTGGGTGAGCGACATCGAGAGCGTGGAGCAGGCCCTGACGTCGCTGGGCCGCGTGTTCGCCGATGCCCTGCAGCTGCCCGAGCCGCCCTGGCTCGCCGCGGCACGCACGCTGTGGTCGGGGCCGGTCCCGGAGCCGGCCCTGCGGGTCGCGATCCCCATCTGGCGCGACCCGTGGATGGTGGTCGGGTCGCGCACGTTCACCGGCGACCTGGTCCGCAGGCTCGGCATGGTCAACGTGTTCGACGACCACCCGGAGCGCTACCCGCACGTCGCGATCGCGGACCTCGACGCCCGGGACGACCTCGACCTGGTGCTGCTCCCAGACGAGCCCTATGTCTTCAGCGACACCGACGGTCCCGAGGCGTTCAGCACGACCCCGACGACGCTGGTGAGCGGCCGGCTGCTGACCTGGTACGGGCCCTCGCTGGTCGAGGCGCACGAGCGGCTGGCCTCGATCGCCGGCTGAGGTCCGGGGCGGCCACTCAGTCCCCGTCGAGCCCGCGCTCGATGGCGTAGCGGGTGAGCTCGACGCGGTTGTGCATCTGCAGCTTGGTGAGGGTGTTCTGCACGTGGTTCTGCACGGTGCGGTGCGACAGCACGAGCCGTTCGGCGATCTGCCGGTAGGACAACCCCTTGGCCACCATCTTCAGCACCTCGGTCTCGCGGTCGGTCAGTCGCTCGTCGGCAGGATCGGGCTTCGGTTCGTCGGCCATCCGCTGGAACTCGCCGAGCACCAGACCGGCAAGGCCCGCGGTGAACACGGGGTCGCCCTGCGCGACGCGGCGCACGGCACTCAGCAGCTCCTCGCGCGAAGCGGACTTCACCAGGTAGCCGGTCGCCCCGGCCTTCACTGCGGCCAGCACGTCGGCGTGCTCGCCGGAGGCGGACAGGACCAGGACCCGGACGTCGGGGTCCTGGCGGACCACCTCGGCGGTGACCTGGACGCCGTCGGGCGGCGGGATCTGCAGGTCGAGCACGACGACGTCCGGGCGTGCCGCGGGGAACCGCGCCAGCGCCTCGCGGCCGTCGGCCGCCACCGCCACCACGTCGAGGCCGGCGTCGGTCAGGTCTCGCTCGACGGCGTCGCGCCAGAGCGGGTGGTCGTCGACCACCATCACGCGGAGAGGTGCCTCGGCCTGGCTCACCAGGGTGACCCTAGGCGAGGCCCGGGCTCCGTGGGACGACGATCTCCCATTCGGTGCCGAATGCCCCGGTCACCAGGTCGGCGGTGCCACCGAGGTCGGCGATCCGGCCACGGATCGACTCGGCCACCCCGAGCCGGCCCTCCGCGGCCGCGTCCTCGAGCCGCCCGGCCGGGATGCCGGCCCCGGCGTCCCGGACCGACAGCTCGATCCGGTCGGAGGTCGCCTGGAGGAGCACCCACGCGGGCGCGTCCTCGCCGACGTGACGCTTCACGTTGTCCAGGCACGCGCGGACCACCGCCAGGAGCTCGGCGGCCGTCGTCGCCGGCAGCTCGACCGCCGATGCCGGGGTCGAGACCGTGACGGTCCCCGAGCGCTCCAGCCGGCTGAGCTCTCCGACCAGGTCCACCATCCCGGCAGGATGCGCGGCCATCGACTCCTGCGCCCGGATCAGACCGCGCAGCTCGCGCTCCTGCTCCCCCGCGAGCCGGCCGAGCTCCGCGGCCTCGCCACCGAGCTCGCGGCCGCGCCGCTGCACGAGGGCGAGGACCTGGAGGACCCCGTCGTGGACGGCGCGCGCCAGGCGGGCCCGCTCGGTTGCCATGGCCGCGGCGCGCTCGGCGACCTCGCGATCGGTGGCCATCTGCTGCAACGAGGCGCACATGAACCCGACGATCGCGCCGCCGATGACCAGCAGGAACGCGTTGCCGTAGTCCGACTGCCTGATCTGCTGGCGCAGGGAGAGGTCCACTCCCGCCAGCAGGATCCCCGCGACCAGCCCGCCGAGCCAGCGGTATTGCATCGACCACGCGAGCAACGCGCTCATCACCCAGAACCCCGGCACCGTGGCATGGAAACCACTCCCCTTCACCCACGGCGTCACGAGCAGCAGTGCCAGGGCGATCGCCAGGTCGGCGGCGAGGAGCAGATGGGTACGGCGCCGCGAGTCGGCGTACGCCCAGGTGGCGAAGCCGGTCCACAACACCATCACCACGACGCACGACGCACCCGCCACCGGGTGCTTGAAGTTGCCGGCCCGGTAGACGTCCAGCGCGACCGCGTTGACCAGCACGATGGCCCGGAGTACGGCGAGTGCACGGAAGAGGCCGTCCTGGACCGCGACCGCGGCAGGCGACGTCCAGGAGCTCACACGCCGCAGTGTGGCACCAGCGGCGCGCGCGAAGATGAGTATCCGTACCGATGTGGGGCTCCGGGTCCTGGCCGAGCACGACCCGTGGAAGGAAGCGAGCTGACTCCGGTGGAGCGAGCGGGCGCACGTCGGTGAGAATGGCCCGATGGCACGGACCATCGCGACCAACACCACCGTCGAGCTCGAGGAGCTGCTGGAGTTCGTCCGGCCCCGGCACCACATGGTGCTGATGACCCGCCGCTCCGACGGGACCCCACAGGCATCGCCGGTGACCGGCGGGGTCGACGACGCCGGCCGGATCGTGATCTCGACCTACCCCGAACGAGCCAAGACCGTGAACGCCCGCCGGCGGCCCGAAGCCTCCGTGCTGGTCCTGTCCGACGACTTCCAGGGCGCCTGGGTCCAGGTGGACGGCACCTGTGAGGTGCTCGACGTCCCCGAGTCCGTGGAGCCTCTGGTCGAGTACTTCCGCAACATCAGCGGCGAGCACCCGGACTGGGACGAGTACCGGCGCGCCATGGTCGACCAGCGGAAGTCGCTGCTCCGGATCAGCCCGACGCGCTGGGGACCGATCGCGACGGGAGGGTTCCCAGCCCGGCTGGCCGAGCATCCGTAGGGACGGTCGCGGGCGGCGTACCGGAGGCTAGGTGCAGGGCCCGTGGCCGACGAGCCGCAGGCCCTCGAGGTCGCCCGGGCCGAAGGTGGTCAGGTCGGTGACGTCCTTGTACATCAGCTCGTGCCGCGAGCCGACGTGGCCGAGGCCGAAGACGTGCCCGAACTCGTGCAGGATGACGGCCATCTCCTTGCCGTGGTCCCCGCTCCTCGCGAGGTAGGCGAAGTAGCCACGCGAGAGGGCGATGGTTCCGGCCACGAGGTGCTCGCTGCCGTTGCGGCCGGTGACGACGACGCGGCTGCCACCTACCCCGGCGACGTGGTCGGTGATCTGGGCGATCGCGTTGCCGTCCTGCCAGGAAACGCTGATCGGGTCGTCCGGGTGGACGGGGCCGGCCTCGAAGTTCCAGTTCGGCGCGTAGCCGCCGAAGACGCCCGTGACGACGATGTCGAGCCCGGTGGCGCCGCGCAGCAGGGCGACGGCCTCGCGGACGAGTGCCTCGGCGTTGGGCGGTCCTCCCGCGGGGTAGACGGCGACCTGGACCGGGCGGCAGGAGCTGTAGGTGACCGGATGGCCCTGGACCGTCCTCATGAACGAGTACGCCGGCTCGGGGTCCGTCGCGCCGAACGTGCCCACGAGCGTCACGACGGCGATCACGCCGACCACCGCGAGCGACCAGCGCTTCGACCGGCTCGGCCGGGCGGCACCGAACGGCTCAGGCTCAGGCTCGTCGGTGAGGCCGCGTCGTCGCATCTCGCGCATGATCCGCTCGTACTCGACATCGCTGATGCCCAGCTCGGCGGCGGTGGGAGGGGAGGACTGGTCCATCGCGGCCCGAGCCTAGGTGCCCCTCGCCGCGCTCGGGATGGAATCGGGGAGATCGCGCTGCCCCCGGATGACCCGTCAGGCGCCGAGGGCGGTGTAGCCGCCGTCCGCGTAGACCTCGGCGCCGGTCATGAAGGTCGAGTCGTCACTGACGCACACGGTCCGTCAAGAGCGCCAGCGCGAAAACGGAGCGGTCGGGGCTCACGCGTACAGCGTCGGGACCGCCTCCTGCGGCACCTCGACGCGCGCACCGGAGTGCAGCGACTCGACCGCGGCGAAGGCGACCACGTTGGCGACGTACCCGTCCCACGCCGACGGGCCGGGCAGCGTGCCCGCGCGGATGCCGCCGACCCACTCCGCCAGCTCGATCCGGTATGCGTCGGTGAAGCGCCCGACGAAGTCGCCGTCGACGTGCCGCCCGTCGAGGGACTCGCGGCGATAGCTGAGCCCGTACGGCGGCGTCAGCGAGACCGTGCCCGTCGTCCCGACGACCTCGGTCTGGATGTCGTAGCCGTAGCGCGCGTTGACCGAGACCTCGATGGTGACGACTGGACCACCCGCCATCTCCAGCACCACGACCTGCACGTCCTGGAGGGCTCCAGCCCCGCCCTTGGGCGCGAAGACGGTGACCGCGGCGACCCGGTCGTCGATCAGCCACGGTACGCAGTCGAACTCGTGGATCGCGGAGTTCACCAGCACACCCTCGGACGTCGCCGACGGATGCGACTCCACGTTGCGGTGCAAGCAGTGCACCGCTCGCGGCTGCCCGACCTCTTCCCGGCGGACCGCGTCCCGCAGTGCCAGGAAGGCCGGGTCGAAGCGCCGCATGAAGCCGAGCTGCAGCAGCCGGCGCCCGCCGCGGACCTCGGCCGCGACCACGGTGCGCGCGCCGTCCAGCGACGTCGCGATCGGCTTCTCGAGCAGGGTGGGCTTCCCGGCGGCGAGGCAGGCCAGCGCCAGCTCCTCGTGCAACGGGTCGGGTGCTGCGACCACGACGGCGTCGACCGAGTCTTCGTCGATCAACGACTCGGCCGACGAGGCGGCGACCGCGCCGACGGACTCGGCGACCGACTTCGCACGGTCGGCGTCGAGGTCGTAGACCGAGACGACCTGGGCCCCCGGTATCCACCGGGCGAGGGTCTCCACGTGCGCGGCACCCATCCGGCCGGCACCGACCACTCCGATCCGCATGACGGCACTCACGGCTTGACCCACCTGCGCTCCTCGAAGGACCGGACCATAGCGTGCACGAGCTCGGCGGCGACGACCGCGTCGTCGATGCCGGCACCCTGCTGGACGCCGGTGGCGATGCTCTCGGCCAGGCGGTGCGCCTCGACGACCTTCAGGTCGTCGAAGCTCATCGCCATGCCCGAGCCGGGCTGGAACCGGCCCAGCTCGCCGTCGGCCGGGGCAACCAGCCGGATCCGCCAGGCGGCGTCCTGGAAGTCCTCGTCCAGGCAGGTGCGCAGCTCGCCCATCCGGCGGAAGTCCCACGCCAGGGCACCCTCCGTGCCGCGGACCTCGATGCCGTAGGCACACTGCTCCCCCACCGCGACCCGCGAGGCGGTCAGCTGACCGCGGGCGCCGGACTCGAAGCGGAGCAGGGCCGACGCCTGGTCCTCGTTGCCGACCGGCTGCCGGTCACCGCCGCCGCGGGTGAAGTGCGACACCGCTCCGGTGGCGGCAGGTCTCGTGGCGATGAAGGTGGCCTGGTCGGCGACCAGCTCGCTGACCGGGCCGGTCACGTCGGCGCAGACGTACCGGGCGAGGTCGAGGCCGTGGCTGGCCAGGTCGCCCAGGACGCCGGTGCCGGCGTACTCGGGGTCGAACCGCCAGGAGAGGGCGCCGTCGGGGTGCGCCGAGTAGTCGGCGAGCATGCGCACCTCGACCGTCTCGACGCGCCCGAGGCGGCCGGTGCTCACCAGGTCGCGAGCCACCTCGAGGGCGGGGGCGTTGCGGTAGTTGAACCCGACGGCCGACATGACACCGGACTTGCGGACCGCGAGCGCGATCGCCGCGGTGTCCTCCGCGCTGCGGCCGGCCGGCTTCTCGATCCAGAGGTGCCGGCCCGACTCGGCGACCGGCGAGCCGATCTCGCGGTGCACGAAGTTCGGCCCGCAGACACTGACCACGTCGAGGTCGTCGCGTCCGAGCAACTCGTGCCAGTCGGCGTACGCATCCGCGAAGCCGTACGCCGTCACGGCGAGCTCGCGACGCTCCTGCTCGGGGTCGGCCATCGCGACCAGCCGCGGCCGGACCGCGCTGTCGGGGTAGTGGTGCAGCAGCCGCGCCCACGCGCGAGTGTGCACCTGCCCCATCCAGCCGAAGCCGACGACGGCGACGCCGAGGTCACGTGCCACTGTGTCGCCCGGCACCCGGGTCGGTGGGATCGCTCGCACCGAAGGTCTCGGCGACCTCGCTCTGCATGGCGCGGGCGACATCGGAGTCCGGCAGCTCGCGGCTGAGCTCGTGGCTGAGCGCCTCGAGCTCGGTGCCGCCGGCCATCATCTGGACCAGCTCCTCGAGCGGCATCTCCGCCTTCGGGAAGTTGCCCATGCTGCGACCGCGCCGCAGCAGCATGAACCGGTCGCCAACCGGGTAGGCGTGGTGCGGGTTGTGGGTGATGAAGATGACGCCGAGGCCGCGGTCGCGGGCCGCGGCGACGTACTTGAGCACGACGCCGGACTGGCGCACGCCGAGGGCGGCCGTCGGCTCGTCGAGGATCAGCACGCGCGCGCCGAAGTACACCGCCCGCGCGATCGCGACGCACTGGCGCTCGCCTCCGGACAGGGTGCCGATCGGCTGCTCGACGTCACGAAGGTCGATCCCCATCGCCGCGAGCTCGGACTTCGTGATCCGCTTCATCTGCGCCATGTCGAGCCGGCGGACCGGTCCGACTCCCTTGGTCAGCTCGGCGCCGAGGAAGAAGTTCCGCCACACCGGCATCAGCGGCACGACCGCGAGGTCCTGGTAGACCGTCGCGATCCCCAGCGCCAGGGCGTCGCGCGGCGAGGAGAAGTGCCGCTCCTCGCCGTCGACGACGAACCTGCCGTGCGTGTGGGCGTGCGCCCCCGCGAGGATCTTGATGAACGTCGACTTGCCCGCGCCGTTGTCGCCCAGCACGCAGGTGACCTCGCCGGCGTTGACGGTCGTGGTGACGCCCTGGAGGGCCAGCACGGACCCGAAGGTCTTGCCGATGTCCTCGACCTCGATGATCGAGGACCCCGGCTCGGGAAGCGGCACGGCGCTGGTCATCGCCTTCGTGGTCGTGCTCATCTCATCTGCTCCGCTCGCGTCTTGACCCAGTTGTTCACGAGGACCGCGCCGAGCAGCATCACGCCGAGGAAGGCGTACAGCCAGTCGCTGTCCCACCCGGCGTACACGATGCCCTGGCCGACCATTCCGTAGATCAGCGCGCCGAAGGCGGCGCCCACGGCGGACCCGTAGCCGCCGGTGAGCAGGCAGCCGCCGACGACCGCGCAGATGATGTAGACGAACTCCTGTCCGACGCCGGTCGTCGACTGTGCTGTCGTGGTCTTGAAGAGGTTCAGCATGCCGACGATCCAGCCGGCGAACGCCGTGGTCATGAACAGGCCGACCTTGGTCCGGAACACCGGGACGCCGACCTGGCGCGCGCTCTGCTGGGCGCCTCCGACGGCGAAGATCCAGTTGCCGGCATGCGTGCGCTGCAGCACCCAGGTCGCCACCAGCACGACGACGATCGCCCAGAACGTCGCGGCGTAGACGGTGAGGAAGCCGGTGCTGGCGACCTTCACCCAGGGCAGCCAGCTGAGGTCCAGCTTGACGTAGGAGCCGAACACCTTGGCACCGGCGTCGTAGCCGGATGCGTCCGCGAAGTTGACGACCGAGACCTGGTGGATGATCTGCTTGACGACGGCGAGGTCGACGCCGCGGAGCACGAAGAAGGTGCCGAGCGTGACGATGAAGCTGGGCAACCCGGTCTTCATCACGAGCACGCCGTTGATGAAGCCGACTGCGAGCGCCGCGACCAGCGACGCGAAGATCGCCAGCCACACGTTCCAGTGGTTGTGCGTCATCAGGATGCCGGTGATCAGGCCGGTGAAGCCGGTCATCGCGCCGGCGGAGAGGTCGAACTCACCGCCGATCATCAGCAGCGACACCGCGACCGCCATGATCGCGAAGGACGACGAGGTGTAGATCCAGGTGCTCGCACCCGAGGGCCGGGCGAAGGCCTCGGTCGAGAGGGCGAAGTACAGGAAGACGATGAGTGCCGCGACCATGGCACCCACCTCGGGCCGGCGCAGGATGGCGGCCAGCCGGGCGTTCTTCCCGACCCGCTCGTCGCGCACCTCGTGCGGCTCGTCCGGCTCGGCCACCTGCGGTGGCGCTGCTGTGGTGCTCATCAATGCCCTCCTCGGGCTCGTCGTACTGGTGGGACGGGTGGGATCCGGCCCTTGGGGACCGGACCCCACCCTCAGCTCAGCGAGTGCCGTTCTGCGCGAACTGCAGCACGTCCTGGGCGTTGTCCTTCGTGATGATCGCGGGGCCGGAGTACACCGGCTGACCGCCACCGATGTCGTTGCCGTTGAGGAGCTTCAGGTAGATCCCCGTGACACCGAGGTAGCCCTGGACGTAGGGCTGCTGGTCGATCGCGAAGGCGAGCTTGCCGTCGACGATGTTCTTGACGACGTCGGCGTTCACGTCGAAGGTGCCGACCTGGATCTTGGCGCCGGCCGCCGCGACGGCCTTCACTGCCTGGCCGGACATGTCGCCACCCAGGCTGAGGATGCCGTCGATGCTCGAGTCGGACTGGATCTTCGACTCGATGGTGGCCTCGGAGCCGGCGAGGTCGGTGTTGTCGACCTGCAGGTTCGTCATCTTGCCCGAGAACTTCGACTTGGCTCCGGCGCACCGCTGCTCGAGGCCGACGTTGCCGGCCTCCTGGATGACACAGAGCACGTTCTTCACGCCGAGGGTGGAGAGCTGCTCACCCGCGGCCTCGCCGGCGAGCGTCTCGCTCTGTCCGACGTGCGTGATCGCGCCGAAGTCCTTCCACTTGTCGATGCCCGAGTTGATGGTGATGACCGGAATGCCCGCCGCCACCGCAGCCTTGATGCTCTTCTCCAGGCCGTCCGGGTTCGCCATCGAGATGACCAGGCCCTTGGTGCCGGCTGCGACCGCGTTGTCGATCAGCGTCGCCTGCTTACCGACGTCGCCATCGCTCTGGTAGTGCAGGTCGACGCCCTCGTCCTTGCCAGCCTGGACCGCACCGGCCTTGACGACGTCCCAGAAGGAGTCACCCGCGTTGGCGTGGGTGATCACGTCGATCCGGAAGCCTCCCTTCGACGACGCGCTCGTCGCCGCCTTCGTGGTCTTGTCGGAGCTGGCGTTGTCGTTGCCACTCCCGGTGCTGCAGCCCGCGAGCGCGAGCGCCAGGGCCGCGACTCCGAGGGTCAATCCTCGTCGGAACTTCATGTGTTTCCTCCTTGTTCGACCGCGTGACGCGGACTGTCCCCCGGTGCTCGGGCACCGGACGTGTGGGGCCCTACTGGGCGGTGGGGAAGCTGAGCTGCGCTCCTTGGTGTTCGGCGTGGTCGACATGCGGCCAGCGGGCGGTGATCGCCTTCGCGCGGGTGTAGAACGAAACGCCCTCGGGTCCATGGATGTGGTGCTCGCCGAAGAGCGAGTCCTTCCAGCCCCCGAAGGAGTAGTAGGCCATCGGCACCGGGATCGGCACGTTCACGCCGATCATCCCCACGCGTACGCCGCGCTGGAACCGGCGCGCCGCCTCCCCGCTCGAGGTGAAGATCGCGGTGCCGTTCCCGTACGGGTTGGCGTTGATCAGGTCGATCGCGGCGTCGACGTCGCCGGTGCGGACCACCGAGAGGACCGGACCGAAGATCTCCTCGCGGTAGACGTCCATGTCCGTGGTGACCTCGTCGATCACGGTGGGCCCGACGAAGAAGCCGTGCTCGTGGCCTGCCACCTCGAGGTCCCGGCCGTCCACACTGATCCTCGCGCCCTGTTTCTCGCCGGAGTCGATGAGCCCGAGGATCCGGTCCCGTGCCGCTGCGGTGACCACCGGGCCCATCTCGCTGCCGGCGTCGCGCCCGGACCCGACCCGGATCGCGCGCGCCTTCTCACTGACCCGGTCGACGAGCTCGGCGGCGACACCGTCGAAGGTCACCGCCGTCGAGATCGCCATGCATCGCTCGCCGGCCGAGCCGAACGCTGCGGCCACGAGGTGCTCGGAGGCGTAGTCGAGGTCGGCGTCGGGCAGCACGACGGCGTGGTTCTTGGCACCGCCGAGCGCCTGCACCCGCTTGCCCTGCTCGGACGCGCGGCCGTGGATGTACTTCGCGATCGGGGTCGAGCCGACGAAGGACACAGCTGCGACGTCGGGGTGTTCCAGGAGACCGTCGACGGCCTCCTTGTCCCCCTGGAGCACGTTGAAGACACCGTCGGGCAGACCGGCCTGCGCCCACAGCTCGGCGAGGATCAGCGCGGCGGACGGGTCCCGCTCGCTCGGCTTGAGAACGAACGTGTTCCCGCAGGCGATCGCGACCGGGAACATCCACATCGGGACCATCGCAGGGAAGTTGAACGGCGTGATCCCGGCGCACACCCCGAGGGGCTCGCGGAACGAGTACAGGTCCACACCGCTCGAGACCTGCGCGGAGAAGTCGCCCTTGAGCAGCTGCGGGATCCCGCACGCGAACTCGACCACCTCCAGGCCACGCTGCACCTCGCCACTGGCGTCCGAGAGCACCTTCCCGTGCTCGTCGGTGATCGCCTCGGCGATCCGGCCGACGTTGTCGAAGACCAGCTGCCGGAACGCGAAGAGCACCTTGGTACGGGCACTGAGCGAGGCCTGCGACCACGACTCGAACGCGTCGCGAGCGGCAGTCACTGCCGCGTCGACATCTGCCCGGTCGGCGAGCACGACCTCCGCCTGCTGCTCACCGGTGGCGGGGTTCCACACCGCGCTGCGCCTGGCGCCCGTGCCGGCGGTGTTCGCACCGCCGATCCAGTGCTGGATGGTCCTCATGCTTCGTCCCTCTTCTCACTGGGGCTCAGGTAGCCCCGTTGTGCGGTCTTGTGGTCGTCGTACGCCGCCCTGGCGGTGCGCGTGCTCTCGAGCTCGGAGGTGTCGGCGACCGGCACGTCCCACCAGGACTCCGACGACGGGACCGGGCCGAGCGGGTCGGTCTCGATCTCGACGAGCGTGGTGCGCTCGGAGGCCCGGGCCTTCACGAGCGCCGCCCGGAAGTCCTCGATCGTGGTCGCCCGGATCACGTCGGCCCCCAGGCTGGCGGCGTTCGCGGCCAGGTCGATCGGCAGCACGTCACCGTCGAGCAGACCGGTGTCGGGGTTCCGGCGCCGGTAGCTGGTGCCGAACCGCTGCGAGCCGACCGACTCGGACAGCGCTCCGATGGAGGCGAAGCCGTGGTTCTGGACCAGGACGATCGTCAGCTTCAGGTCCTCGGCGACGGCGGTGACGATCTCCTGCGCCATCATCAGGTAGGACCCGTCGCCGACGAGCACGAAGACCTCGCGCGTGGGGTCGGCCAGCTTCGTGCCGAGGCCGCCGGCGATCTCGTAGCCCATGCACGAGTAGGCGTACTCGACGTTGTAGGACTTCGGGTCGCTCGTGCGCCACAGCAGCTGCAGGTCGCCCGGCAGGCTTCCCGCCGCCTGCACGATCACGTCGCGGGGCTCCAGCACGTCCTGGAGCGCACCGAGCACCTCCGCCTGCGCCGGGCGAGGCTCGAGCCCGAGGTGCAGCGCGCGGTCGACCTCCTCGTTCCAGGCCGCCTGGTGCTCCTGGTACGCCGTGACGTAGCCGTCCTCGACCCTCCATCCGGCCAGGGCCCCGGTGAGTGCGGTCAGGCCCTCGCGCGCATCCGCGACGACCTGGACCGCAGAGTGCTTGGCCGCGTCGAAGGAGGTCACGTTGAGGTTCACGAAGGTGACGTCCGGATCGGCGAACTGCGTCCGCGAGGCGGTGGTGAAGTCGCTGTAACGGGTCCCGAGCCCGATCACGACGTCGGCCTGACGGGCGAGCCGGTTGGCCACTGGCGTGCCGGTGGAGCCGACACCGCCCACCGCCTGCGGGTGGTCCCAGGGGATGGCGCCCTTGCCGGCATGGGTGTCGGCGACCGGGATCCCGGTCGCCGCGGCGAGCCCGACCAGCGCCGCTCCTGCTCCGGAGTACACGACGCCGCCCCCGGCGACGACGAGCGGACGGCGCGCGGACCTGATCGCCTCGACGGCCCGGCCGAGCGCCGCCGGCTCGGGCAGCGGCCGACGAACGTGCCAGACCCGCCTGGCGAACAGCTCCTCGGGCCAGTCGAACGCCTCGGCCTGCACGTCCTGCGGCAGGCACAGCGTGACCGCGCCGGTCTCGGCCGGGTCGGTCAGCACCCGGAAGGCGCCGAGGAGTGCCGAGGGCAGCTGCTCGGGCCGGTTCACCCGGTCCCAGAAGCGCGACACGGGCTTGAGCGCGTCGTTGACCGACACGTCGTACGACCGCGGGTCCTCGAGCTCCTGCAGCACCGGGTTGGCGACGCGGGTGGCGAAGAAGTCACTGGGAAGCAGCAGCACGGGCAGGCGGTTCGTGGTGGCCAGCGCCGCGCCCGTGACCATGTTGGTCGAGCCCGGCCCGATCGACGCGGTGCACGCGAGCGTCTGGAGCCGGTTGCGTGTCTTCGCGTACGCCGCGGCCGCGTGCACCATCGCCTGCTCGTTGCGGGCGAGGTAGTAGGGCAGATCGAGGTCGTCGTGGGTCGTCGCCTGGAGGAGCGCCTGTCCGAGGCCCGCCACGTTGCCGTGCCCGAAGATGCCGAAGCAGCCGGGGACGACCCGCTGCTCGACACCGTCGCGCTCGCTCCACTGGTTCGCGAGGAACCGTACGACGGCCTGGCCGACCGTGAGCCGGATCGTCATGACGTCGTCTCCCGTCCGAACGGCAGCCGCGGATCGATCTCCTGCGTGGTCCAGGTGTCGCGCACCCAGGCGTGGGCCGGATCGTCACAGATCCGCCACGCCCGCTCCTCGCCCGGCCCAGCCATCACGTTGAGGAAGTACACGGCGTAGCCGGGCGCGGCCATCGTCGGACCGTGCCAGCCGTGCGGGATCAGCACGACGTCGCCGGTCCTGACCTCGGCGAGCACGTCGATGTCGTGTCCTGGGCTCGCGTAGACCCGCTGGTAGCCCAGCCCGGGGCCCTCGGGACCGTCCTCGACCTCGAAGTAGTAGATCTCCTCGAGCTCGCTCTCGGTCGCACTGCTGCGGTCGTGCTTGTGCGGCGGGTACGACGACCAGTTGCCACCGGGCGTGAGCACCTCGCACGCGATCAGGACGTCCGCGTCGAACGACTCGGGAGTGCAGAAGTTGTTGACCTGGCGGCTCGCCTGGCCGGCGCCCCGGAGCTCGACCGGCACCGCGTCGACCGGCTGGTGGCGGAAGGGCAGGCGTCTCTCGCAGCGCGCCGAGGGAAGGGCGAAGCGGCCACCCGCCTCACTGGCCACCGTGATCTCCGCGTCGCGGGGCACGTAGGCGAAGTCGGTCGGCCCGCTGAAGACCCCGGGCCGTCCGGCGAGGGCGACGGTCTCGCCGCCGCTCCTGACCGTGCAGGCGCCCGCGAGCGGCAGCACCAGTGTCTCGGCGTCGCCGGTCGACCAGCTGCGCTGCTCCCCCGGCGCGAGCGTGAGCACGGCGAGGCCGCTGAAGCGCCAGCCGGCGCCCTCGGGCGTCACCAGCAGATCGAGGTCGTCGCGTCCGGCCGTGCCCGCCCGGAGGACGTGGCGGCTCTCGGTGATCGGGGACGTCATCACATCATCCCGACCACGGCGTCGACGGCGGAGGCCACGTCGCCATCGGGTGGATAGAGCACCGAACGGCCGACGACCATGCCGCGCACCTGCTGGTGCGAGAGCACCTTCTGCCACGTCGCGAACTGGGTGTCCTGGTCCTCGGCGACCTCTCCGCCGAGGAGCAGGACGGGGAGCGTGGAGGCAGCGAGCACCGGCTCCATGTCGTCGATGACGGGCAGCTTCAGCCACGTGTGCGCGCTGCTCCAGCCGAGGCCTGCAGCCACCGTGGCCGACCGGATCACCGCGTCGAGCGTGAGGTCGTTGCGCAGCCGGCCCTCGACCCGGTGCGAGACGAACGGCTCCACCATCGCCATCAGCTGCCGGTCGGCGAGCTGGCTCACCGCGGAGGCACAGGCTTCGAGCGTGCGCGCGGTGGCCGGGTCGTCGGGGTCGATCCGCAGCAGCATCTTGCCCCCCTGGAACCCCATCCGCTGGATCGCTGCGGCGTCGTACCCGGTGAAGCGGTCGTCGATCTCGAACGTCGTGCCGGCCAGGCCGCCGCGGTTCATCGACCCGATCACGACCTTGTCCTCCAGGACGCCCATCAGCAGGAGGTCCTCGACGACGTCTGCCGTCCCGAGGACCCCGTCGACGCCGGGCCGCGACAGCGCGGTCGCCAGCCGGTCCAGCAGCCGGCCGCGGTCGGCCATGGCCAGGCCGTCGGTCCCCGCCCTGAGGGCGCCGCGTGCCGGATGGTCGGCCGCCACCAGCATCAGCCGGCCCGTGCTCCCGACGAGGCCCACGGGCACGCGGCGCGCGCCGGCGAGCGCGGCGATCCGGCCCGGATCGCTCGCCCGTACGCCGGCCAGGTCGCGGATCTCCACGTTCACTTCGTCTCCCCCAGAAGTTCCTCGAGCTCAGCGGTCGTCGGCATCGCGTCCGCGCAGGCGAGCCGCCCGGCGACCACCGACCCGGCCGCGTTCGCGAACCGGAGGATGTGCTCCACGTCCCACCCGGCGAGCAGCCCGTGGCACAGCGCCCCACCGAACGCGTCGCCCGCACCCAGGCCGTTCACGACCTCGACCGGCACCGGCGGCACCACCACGGACTCGCCGCGACGTGCACCGAGCACGCCGGCCGGCCCCTGCTTCACGACGGCCAGCTCGACGCCGGCGTCCAGGAGCGCGGCAGCGGCACGGGCGGGATCGCGTTCGCCGACGGCGGTCTCGCACTCGTCGAGGTTGCCGACGGCGACGTCGACGAGCGCGACCGCGGCGTGGATGTGCTCGTGCGCCTCGGCCTGCGAGGACCAGAACATCGGGCGGTAGTCGAGGTCGAGGATCGTGGTGCCGTGGTCGCCCCGCGCCTTCAACGCCGTCATCGTCGCGGTCCGGGACGGCTCCTCGCACAGCCCGGTCCCGGTCACCCAGAAGACGTCGGCTGCGGCGATCGCGTCGAGGTCGAGCTCGTCCGCCTCGATGCGGAGGTCGGGCGCAGTGGGCAGACGGTAGAAGTAGAGGGGGAAGTCGTCGGGCGGGAATATCTCGCAGAAGGTGACCGGCGTGGGCAGGCCCTCGACAGCGGTGACGTACCGGTCGTCGACTCCGAAGCCGCGCAGCGCCTTGTGCACGAACCGTCCGAAGGGGTCCGCGCCGGTCCGGGTGATCACGGCCGTCGAGCGGCCGTGCCGCGCGGCCGCGACGGCCACGTTCGTGGGGCTGCCGCCGAGGAACTTCGCGAAGGTGGTGACGTCCTCGAGCGACACGCCGATCTGCTCCGGGTACACGTCGACCCCCACGCGGCCCATGGTGAGCACCTCGAAGTGCGCCGGATCCGGGGACATGGTCACGGAGCGACCCGGAGCAGGTAGTCGAGGCTCCTGCGGACGTCGGCAACGGGCCCCTGTCCGGCGCCGTCGTCCGCCTCGTCCTCGAGCATCACGTCCTGCTCGAGGACGTACCACCCGCGGTAGCCCGCCTTCTCGAGCGTCTGCACCAACGCGGCAATGTCGACGTCGCCGTCGCCGAGCGGCCGGAACATCCCGCTCCGGACCGCCTCTCCGAAGGTCAGCGTGCCGTCGATCACCTCGGCCGCAAGCGCGCCGTCGACGTCCTTGAGGTGCACGTGGACGACGCGGTCGGGGTGACGCTTCGTCAGGGCGACCGGATCGGCGCCACCGACCACCAGGTGGCCGGTGTCGACGCAGAGGCCGACGCGCGAGCCCGCCAGGACGCGCTCCGCCTCATCGCCGGTCTCGACCATCGTGCCCACGTGGGGGTGCACGCACGCCACGACGCCGCGGGCCTCCGCGCGATCAGCGATCCGGTCGAGGTTCGCGAGCATCAGCGCCCAGCCGGCGTCGTCGAGCACCGGGCGCGCGTCGTACCCGTCGACGCCGGTGAACGCGGCGAGCACGACCACGCCGGCGCCCGAGGCCAGACAGCCGTCGATGAAGGTGTCGACCTCGGGGAGCGGGTCGTGGCCCGGGTCGTGGAGCAGCACCGGCAGGAACCCGCCGACCGCTGTCATCCCGTAGGAGGCCAGCTGAGTGGCCTTGGCGGCAGGGTCCTCCTCGAGGAAGCCGGCGGGACCGAACTCCGTCGCAGCGAGCCCGAGGGACCGCATCTCCCCCAGCACCCGGTCCGCTTCCAGCTGGCGGCCCCAGTCGGGGACCTCGCAGACACCCCAGGAGATGGGTGCGCCCGCGATCCTGGATCGGAGAGGAGGTGCGTACTGGTCAAGGGCGTCGGAGGGCTGCACCTGCGTCATGGGTGAGATTGTCGTCACACTCCGCTGCAAAGGTCAAGACTTTGTTAGGACATATGGACGTATGGACATCCTGCGCTAGGATGCCCACCACGTTCATCACCACGAGGGCTCGCGAGAGGACGTCGGATGCCACTGCCTGACGTCGTGGTGAACCGCTCGAGCCCTGTGCCGCTCTACTTCCAGGTCGCCGAGCAGCTGGAGCGGGCCATCGTCGAGGGCAAGCTGGTGCCGGGTGACCGGATCGCCAACGAGGTGGCGCTCGCGGGCGAGCTCGGGCTGTCACGACCGACGATGCGACAGGCGATCCAGCTGCTCGTGGACAAGGGCATGCTGGTCCGCAAGCGCGGCGTCGGCACGCAGGTGGTCCACCCCCCGATCAAGCGGACCGTCGAGCTGACCAGCCTCTACGACGACCTGCTGCGCACCGGTCATCGTCTGGAGACCAAGGTGCTCGGCTGCGCGCTCGTGGAGGCCGACGAGCTCGTCGCTGCGCGTCTGAAGGTGTCCGAGGGCACCGCGGTGTGGCAGCTCGACCGGCTCCGCTCGGTCGACGGCGAGCCGCTAGCCCTCATGCGCAACTTCGTGCCTGCGACGATCATCGACGTCAGCGCCGCAGACTTCGCGACCACGGGCCTCTACGAGCGCTTCCGGGCGGAGGCAATCCACCTCCGTGTGGCCCACCAGACGATCAGCGCGCGGCGCGCGGAGTCGGGCGAGGCGAAGCTGCTCGGCGGCCGCAAGGGCGACCCCGTCCTGACCATGGAGCGCACGTCGTTCGACGACAGCGGCAGAGCCGTCGAGTACGGCACGCACCTCTACCGGCCGGACCTGTACGCCTACGAGACCACGCTGGTGGACCGCTGAGGTGACCTACGGGCGCTCGGCCCGCAGGAGGCGCCTCGGCGTGCGCTGACGGTTGCGCCGGACCCGCACCTTCCGCGAGCGACGCGCAGCCGAACGAGCCATGTCCGCGGCGCCGACCATCCCCGCCTGCGGCCCCAGCTCGGCGGCCGCGATCACCGGCTCGTCACGATGGCCGCGACCGGTGAGCGCGCGGGAGAACGCCTGTTGCGTCGGTACGACGAGAAGGTCGCCGGCAGCCGACACCCCGCCCCCGATGACGATGCAGTGCGGGTCGAAGGCGGCCGTCAGCCCGGCCAGGCCGACGCCGAGCCAGGTGCCGACCTCGGCGATCAGCTCGACCGAGAGCGGGTCGCCGGCCCGCGCCGCCTCGGTGATCTGCGGACCCTCGAGGGCGTCCGCGTCGCCGCCGACCACGTCGCGCAGGTGGTGCGCGACCGGTGAGTTCGCCCGGATCAGCTCCCTGGCGTCCCGGACCAGCGAGTTCCCGGATGCGTACTGCTCCCAGCACCCGCGGTTGCCGCACTCGCAGCGATGGCCCTGCGGCACGACCTGCATGTGACCGAACTCCCCCGCCATGCCGTTGGCCCCGCGGTACACCCGCTGGTCGAGCACGAGCGCGCCTCCGATGCCCGTGCCGAGCGTCACGCACAGCACGAACCGGTGCCCGCGGCCGGCGCCGAACCGCGACTCCGCGAGCGCCGCGGCGTTCGCGTCGTTGTCGACCACGACGGGCACCCGCAGCCGTTCGACGATCCGGGCCCGCAGCGGCTCACGGCGCCACTCGAGGTGCGGGGAGAACATCACGACCGAGCGGGCCGTGTCGACGAAGCCCGCGGCCCCGATGCCGACCGCCGCGACGTCGTACCGGGTCGCGAAGCCGTGCACCAGCTCGACGATCGTGTCTTCGACGGCCCGCACGTCATGGCCGAGCGTGGGTCGCTGGGCGAGCTCGAGGACCGAGCCGGTGCCGTCGACCACGCCGGCCATCACCTTGGTGCCACCGATGTCGATGCCGACCGTCAGCGGCTCCCAGCGCGACGGGCGCACGCGGCGTGTCGGAAGGTCGGACATGGGGCAAGGCTACCGAGCATCGCGACGGCGGCTCCGGGCCGCCGCGCTGGTGCGTACCACCAGGTGCGGCGGCACCACCACGGCCGACGGCACTCTGGTCGCGCCGTCCGCGCGACGGACCGCGAGGTCCAGCGCCGCGTCGGCGAGCGCCTGACCATCCTGGGCCACGGTGGTCAGGCCGATGCTGGCCAAGCCGGCGATGTGGCTGTCGTCGTAGCCGACCAGCGAGAGGTCGCCCGGGACGGCCACGCCCCGCTGGCGCGCCGCTGCGAGCAGGCCGGCAGCGCAGTGGTCGTTGAACGCCACCACCGCGGTGGGGTGCGACGGTCCGGAGAACAACTCGACCGCCGCACGCTCGCCGTCCTCGTCGGACAGCCCGCCGTGGAGGACCCGGATGGACGAGGAGAGCCCGGCGGTCGTCATCGCCTCCCGGTAGCCGCGCCGTCGCTGCGCAGCACCCGGAGCGCGCCCGCCGTCGACATGGGCGATCCGTCGGTGCCCGAGTGCCACCAGGTGCTCGACGGCGATCCGCGCGCCGTGCTCGTCGTCGGTGCGGACGACGTCGCACACCGGTGAGCTGAGCTCTCGTGCCACGACGACGACCGGCACGCGGTGGGCGAGCTCGTCGAGGTCGGCACGCCGCATCGCGGGTCCGACCAGCAGGAGCGCTTCGCAGCGGAACTCCAGCAGCGACTGCACCGCCGTGTGCTCCCTGCGGGTCGGCGCCGTCGCCCCGAGCGCCAGGTCGAAGTCGGTGGGTTCGACCGACCGGTAGAGGTGCTCGACCAGCTCGGTGTGGAACTCGTGGTGCAGCCCGAACACGACGCCGATGGTGCGGCTGCGGCTGCTGCCGAGGAGGCTGGCACGTCGATCGGGTCGGTAGGACAGGTCGTCCGCGGCACGCATCACCCGCTCGCGGGTCGCCGTACTGGCTCCCGGGACGCCGCGGAAGACGATCGAGACCAGTGCCCGCGACACGCCTGCCCGTGCGGCCACGTCGGCCATCGTGGCCGGACGGTCGTTGGTCCCCACGGTCCACCTCCTCGTCGTGGTCACCGACCGATCCTAGATCGCTCTAGTCCGAACCTTGACGAGCGACCCGCCGCTCGACAGACTAGAGCGCTCTAGTCACCGATCAGGAGGACCTCATGACAGCCGCCCATCGCGACCCCGTCCGGATCGCGCTCATCGGCGCCGGCCGGATCGGCACCTCGCACGCGACCTTGCTCGTCGAGCGGGTGCCGGGTGCACTCCTGACGACCGTGGCCGACCCGCGGCCGGAGGCGGCAGCCGCGCTCGCGGCAGCGCTCGGAGTCCGGGCCGCAGACGACGCGGCCGAGGTCTTTGCCGATCCCGAGGTGGACGCCGTGGTGATCACAGCCGCCTCGGTCGCCCACGCCGACCTGGTCACTGCCGCCGCGGAGGCGGGCAAGGCGGTCTTCTGCGAGAAGCCGATGGGAATGACCCTGGCGGAGATCGACCGCGGCATCGCAGCGGCCGCGCGCGCCGGCGTGGCCCTCCAGGTCGGCTTCAACCGCCGGTTCTCCCACGATTTCGCGACGGCCCGGCGGCTCGTCGACGACGGCACGATCGGGACACCGCAGCTGCTGCGCTCGGTGACCCGTGATCCCGGCCTTGCCGATCCGGCTTCGGTCCCGCCGTGGACGATCTTCACCCAGACGCTGATCCACGACTTCGACACGCTCCTGTGGCTCAACCCGGGCGCCGAGCCGGTGACGGTCTACGCGACGGCCGACGCGCTCGTCGCACCCGAGTTCAAGGACGCCGGGTTGCTCGACACGGCAGTCGTCGTGATCACGTTCGACAACGGTGCGCGCGCGGTCGCCGAGGCCAGCTTCTCGGCGTCGTACGGGTACGACGTGCGCGGCGAGGTGTTCGGCTCCCGCGGGATGGTGACGATGGGCGGTGGCCCCCGGTCGGCCCTGGTCCTCTCCACCGCATCCGGCCGGTCGGTGGAGACGGTCCGCGGCGACGTCGAGCTCTTCGCCGACGCCTACACCGCCGAGCTCTCCGAGTTCACCGCCGCCGTGACCGAGGGTCGAGCACCCGCGGTCACGGGTGAGGATGCGCGTCGCGCGTTCGCCGTGGCGCTGGCGGCGATCGCCTCCGTCGAGTCGGGAGCGCCTGTCGCGGTGTCGGACGTCGTCCGATGAGTGCGTCTCAGTTCACGCTCGCCATCTGCGCAGAGATGGTCTTCACCGAGCTGCCGATCGAGGAGCGGGTGCGCCTGATCGACGACCGCGGGTTCGCAGTCGAGATCTGGGACTGGACCCGCAAGGACCTCGACGCACTCGCCGCAACCGGCGCGACCTTCACCTCGATGACCGGCTACGTCGAGGGGAACCTCACCGATCCAGCCGGCGCCGATGCCCTCCTCCGGTCCGCAGAGCGTTCCGTCGAGGCGTCGGCGAAGCTCGGCCGGCCGAACCTGAACCTGCACGGCACGGGGCTCGACGACCGCGGGCTGCCGGTCGCGCCGGTCGGGACCGTGACCGGGGAGATGTGGCTCGCCGCCGAGAGGACGCTGTCCCGGATCGCCGCTCTCGGTGAGCGCGAAGGCGTCGTGTTCTGCCTGGAGAACCTCAACACCGCGGTCGACCATCCGGGCACGCCGTTCGCGCGGGCTGCGGACACCCGTGCGCTCGTCGCCGCGGTGGACAGCCCGCACCTCCGGATGAACCTCGACCTCTACCACGCCCAGATCGGCGAGGGGAACCTGCTCGAGCTCACCCGGTCGTGCCTGCCGCTGGTCGGCGAGATCCAGGTGGCCGACGTGCCGGGCCGGTGCGAGCCGGGCACCGGCGAGGTCAACTACCGCGCCGTGGCTGACGCGCTGCGCTCGGCCGGCTACGACGGAGTCGTGGCGATGGAGGCCTGGGCCTCGACCGACAGCCCAGCGGCGCTGAACGCCTTCCGCGACACCTTCGGCTGATCGCCGTCCCCGTAGGGACGGCGATCGCGGCTCGGGTCGACAAGAATTCACGAACTCGACGGCCGACGCCGGGAATATACGGACTGCAGTCCGGTTAAGGTAGATGAAGGTTGAACCATCTACCTACCACCAGGAGCCGGCATGAACTTCTTCAACCGCAAGAGCGACGTACTCGAGCACGACTTCGACGCTGCGACGAAGGTCGTCGAGGACATCTCGGGTGACTACACCCTCGACGCGGCGCACAGCCGCATCGGCTTCAGCGCGCGCCACGCGATGGTCACGACGGTGCGCGGCCAGTTCCGGGAGTTCGAGGGCCAGGCGCACATCGACACCGCGACGCCGGCCCGACTCCTCGGTCACCGTGACGATCAAGACCGCCAGCATCGACACGGGGGTCGTCGACCGCGACGGTCACCTCAAGTCCGCGGACTTCTTCGACGTCGAGACCTACCCCGAGATCACCTTCGTCTCCACCGAGGTCTCCCGCGACGGCGACGACTGGACGATCGCCGGCGACCTGACGATCAAGGGCGTCACCAAGCCCGTCGCCGTGGAGTTCGAGTCCACCGGCTCGGCCCAGGACCCGTTCGGCAACCTCCGCGTCGGCTTCGAGGGCGGCACCGCCATCAACCGCAAGGACTGGGGTCTCGCGTGGAACGCCGCGCTGGAGACCGGCGGCGTGCTCGTCTCGGAGAAGGTCAAGCTCGAGTTCGACGTCTCGGCC
Source organism: Marmoricola sp. URHA0025 HA25 (assembly GCF_054059435.1). Taxonomy (NCBI): domain Bacteria; kingdom Bacillati; phylum Actinomycetota; class Actinomycetes; order Propionibacteriales; family Nocardioidaceae; genus Marmoricola; species Marmoricola sp. URHA0025 HA25. Next base: position 855,628 of record NZ_JBSSCD010000001.1, on the reverse strand, counting down.
ATCCAGAACGCGACTGCCTGACACTTCTGCTCCAGCCAGGCCCGGACGGGGCCGCCGGATCTCCGGCGGCCCCGTTCTGCTGCCCAGTTGTGCTGCCCGCTGCCCGGCGCTCCCGGCCGTAGACTGACCGCCACGGGTTGCGCTCCGGTGCCGAGGATGGCGCCGGCACCAGCGGCGGTCTCGGGCACGAGGCGGCGAAGGCGGGATCGGCATGACGGGACCGAAGCCGACGGCATCGGGGCGGGGCGCGCTCCCCGCCGAGATGACCAGCTTCGTGGGACGTCGCCGCGAGATGGCCGAGACGCGGCAGCTGCTTGCCGGCAGCCGGCTCCTGACGCTCACCGGTCCGGGAGGTGTCGGCAAGACGCGGCTCGCCCTGCGGATGGCGGCCGAGGTCCGGCGTACCTTCCCCGATGGGGTGTGGTTCGTCGAGCTCGCCGCACTCCACGACCCTCAGCTGCTGCCGCACACCGTCGCCAACGCCCTCGAGCTGCGGCAGGTGTCTGCCAACCCTGCGGCTGATCTCGCCTCGTACCTGGAGGAGCAGCGCACGCTGGTGGTGCTGGACAACTGCGAGCACCTCACCGACGCCTGCGCGGTCCTGGTCAGCAAGCTGCTCGCCGCCGCGCCGGGGCTCCGCATCCTCGCCACCAGCCGGCATGTCCTGGGAGTCGAGGGCGAGCAGATCTTGTCGGTCCCGCCGCTGTCGGTCCCGGAGGCCGACCGGGACGTCCTGGCCGGCGACGCGACCCACTACGAGTCGGTGACCCTCTTCGTCGACCGGGCGGCCGCAGTCGCGCCGGGGTTCTCGATCGACGACAGCAACCGAGCGACGGTCGTGGAGCTGTGCCGGACGCTCGACGGCATCCCGCTCGCAATCGAGCTGGCCGCCGTCTGGCTGCGCATCCTCTCCCCCGCGCAGATCCTCGAGCGGCTCGAGGACCGCTTCCGGCTGCTCAGCGGCGGGAGGCCGGCGATGCCTGCGCGGCAGCGGGCGCTGGACGCCACCGTGGGCTGGAGCCATGACCTGTGCTCCCCGAGCGAGCAGGTGATGTGGGCCCGACTCTCGGTGTTCACGGGTGGGTTCGACCTCGACGGGGCCGAGGCCGTGTGCTCGGGCGACGGGATCGACCGCGACGACGTCCTCGGCCTGGTTGCCGGTCTGGTCAACAAGTCGATCGTCGTCCGGCACCAGGCGACCGACCACACGACCGCCTGGTACCAGGTGCTGGAGAGCATCCGGCAGTACGGCGCCGAGCGGCTCGTCGAGCTCGACCAGGTCCACGCGTCCCGGTTGCGCCACCGTGACCACTACCGGGCGCTGGCGAGCCAGTTCGCGGCGGACGGCTTCGGGCCGCGCCAGGCCGACTGGTTCACCCGGCTCCGCCGCGAGGCGGGCAACCTGCGGACCGCCATCGAGTTCTGCCTCGCCGAGGACGGAGAAGCCGCTGCCGCCCTGGAGATCGCCGCCCCCTTGTGGAACTTCTGGTTCGCTGGCTTCCTGCGCGAGGGCTACCGCCACCTCGTCCGGGCGCTGGACCTGGCGACCGAGCAGACCGTCGTCCGGGCCTACGGGCTCTGGGCGGCCAGCTACCTGGCCATGTTCGCGACCGACTTCCAGCGCAACGCCACGATGCTGGCCGAGTGCGCGGAGATCGCCGCGGGGCTCGACGACGACCTGCTGCGGGCGCGCATCCAGGAGTGCCGCGGACACGCCACGCTCTACCAGGGAGACATCCCCGGAGCCATCGACCTGCTCGAGCAGGCGCGCAGCCAGTTCCAGGCGATCGGGGACCCGCTCGGCGAGTTCGACACGCTGATCCTGCTCTCCGCCTGCACGTTCTTCCTCGACGACCCGCGCGTCGAGGAGTTCAGCCGACAGGCCCTCGAGCTCGCCGAGCAGCACGGCGCCCAGTCGTCGACGGCGTACGCGCACTGGAGCGTGGGTCTCGCACAGTGGCGCGCGGGCGAGTTCGACCACGCGACCAGCTCCCTGCGGACGTCGATCCGGCTCTTCCAGCCGATGCACGACCTGACCGGCATCAGCTTCGGGGTCCAGGCGCTCTCGTGGTGCGCGGCGTTCGCCGAGCCCGGTGAGCGGGCCGCGCGGCTGCTCGGTGCGGCCCAGGCAGTCTGGCGGACCAGCGGTGCGAAGGTCGACGAGACCAACGCCTACAGCGTCTTCGACACCCGGTCCGAGGACGCCCTTCGCGAGGCGATCGGGTCGGGTGAGTTCGACTCGGAGGCCTTCCAGCGGGCCATCGCGGAGGGATCGGCGTACTCGTTCGAGCAGGCCGTTGCGCTGGCCCTCGGCGAGGAGGACGAGAGGTCCGACGACGCCGCGGCGCCGGCCAACCGGCCGAGCGCCGAGAATCCCGGGGGGCTGACCCGCCGCGAATGGGAGATCGCCCACCTGCTCAGCGAAGGCTTGAGCAACAAGGAGATCGCCAACCGCCTGGTGATCTCGCAGCGGACGGCGGAGACCCACGTCGAGCGCATCCTGACCAAGCTGGGCTTCACCTCCCGGCTGCAGGTCGTGAGCTGGGTGGCCGAGCAGCAGGCTCGCTGACGGCGCGGATCTACGTAGGGATACCCGTAGCTCTCCCGACGCCCGGAGCCGGTGCGACGGGCCAGTCTTGGTCCACGTCGTCCCCCACACCGAGGTCCCTGATGAGCAACCACGTCCGCCCGATGCTGCTCGGCTACGTCCGGGCGGACGCGCTGGGGGACCTCACCGGACTGGCGCGGGCGGAAGCGGAGCTGCAGGCGTACGCCGACACCGAGGAGTTCGGCCTGGGCACCATCTACTTCGAGCAGGGCGACGAGTCCGGTGCGGCGTTCCACGCGCTGATGGCCGAGCTGGGCCGCGACGAGGCCGTCCGCGGCGTCGTGGTCCCCGACCTGCGTCACCTGACCGTCCACGAGCAGCTGGTCCTGACCCGGCACGCGGACGGTGCCCGGACGGCCATCTTCACTGCCCGCTCCCCCCATGCCGGCGGGCCTGGCGTCGTTTCCCCCGTCGTCGCCAGGCCCGCCGTTCCACCTCTGCGCCAGGACTCAGCCGGCTAGGAAGTCGAGCAGCACCTTGTTGACCTCGGCGGCGTGCGTCCAGAGCATCCCGTGCGGGGCACCGTCGATCTCGACGTACGTCGCCCCGGGCAGCGCCTGGGCGAACCGGCGACCCGTCGCATCGATCGGGAGGATGTTGTCAGCCGTGCCGTGCACGATCAGGGCAGGGACGTCGATCTTCTCGATGTCGGCGCGGAAGTCGGTCAGCCAGGTCGGCTGCGCCCAGACCGAGGCGTAGGGCGAGGCGTTGTAGGCGAGCTGCTGGTTGGCGTCGAGCGCCTCCTGGCTCAAGCGGTTGCCCAGGAACTCGTCGGTGTTGAAGAACCCCGCGAAGAACTGGGTGAAGAACGCGTACCGGTCGCTGGTCACCGCGTCGAGCAGGCCGTCGAAGACGCTCTGCGGGACACCCTCGGGGTTGTCCTCGGCCTGCAGCAGGTAGGGCTCGAGGGAGCCGAGGAAGACCGCCTTGGCCACGCGGTCCGAGCCATAGGTGCCCAGGTAGCGGCCGACCTCGCCGGTGCCCATCGAGAACCCGACGAGCACGACGTCGCGGAGGTCGAGCGTGTCCAGCACGGTCGCGAGGTCCGCTGCGAAGGTGTCGTAGTCGTAGCCGGTCGTCGGCTTGCTCGAGCGACCGAAGCCGCGGCGGTCGTAGGTGATGACCCGGTGCCCGGCGTCGAGGAGCGCGGCCGTCTGCTGCTCCCACGACGAGCCGTCCAGCGGGTAGCCGTGGATGAGGACGACCGGCTGCCCGGTGCCGTGGTCCTCGTAGTACAGGTCGATGTCGTCGGTGTTCTCCGTGCCGACGTGGATGGTGCCCATGGGATGTCCTCTCGTCGTGGAGAACGCACGTTCTCCGCTGTTCCGCTACTGTAGAGAACGTTGGTTCTCTGCGCAAGTCCCTGAAGGAGGTGGTGTCCATGTCCGAACAGGTCGACCCACGGCAGCGGATCGTCGACGCGGCCGACGCGCTGTTCTACGCGCGCGGGATCCGGGCGGTCGGCATGGACGACGTACGGACCGCCGCCGAGGTCTCGCTCAAGCGGCTGTACGCGCTGTTCCCCGGCAAGGACAGCCTGGTGCTGGCCGTGCTGCACAAGCGGCACGAGATGTGGGCCGACGGACTGACGGCGGCCGTCGAGGCGAGGCAGGACCCACGCGAGCAGCTGCTCGCCGTCTACGACTACCTGGCCGAGTGGTTCGCCGAGGACACCTTCCGCGGCTGCGGCTTCATCAACGCCTTCGGCGAGCTCGGCCCGACGTCGCCCGAGGTCGCGGAGTACGCCCGCCAGCACAAGCGCAGCTTCCAGGAGCAGCTCGCGCACCTGGTCGCCCGCGCCGGCGTCGATCCGGCGCTCGCTCCCCAGCTGGCGATCCTCGCCGAGGGAGCACAGACGACCGCCGCCATCGAGGGCTCGCCCGAGGCCGCCCTCCACGCCCGCAAGGCGGCCGAGGTGCTCATCGCCGCGGCCGCTCCGAGCCGGGCGAGGTGACTCGCTACTGGAGGTTGGGGGCGTCAGCCCGCAGCCGGGCAAGGAAGCTGGAGATCCGCTCGTTCTGCAGATGACCGAAGAAGTCAGCTGGCGGCGACGCGTCCTGGATGATGCCCTGCTCGATGAACACCACCCGATCGGCGACGTCGCGTGCGAACCCCATCTCGTGGGTGACGACGAGCATCGTCATGCCCGACTCGGCAAGGTTCCTCATCACTCTCAGGACCTCACCGACCAGCTCCGGGTCGAGGGCCGAGGTTGCCTCGTCGAACAGCATGACCCGGGGCCTGGCCGCGAGCGCTCGTGCGATGGCAAGCCGCTGCTTCTGGCCTCCGGACAGGTCCGCGACCTTGTGCTGGACATGGCTGGTGAGCCCGACCCGCGACAGCTCCTCCATGGCCCGCTCGGTGGCTTCCTCGGCTGAGAGCTTCAGGACCTTGGTGAGCGACAGCGTCACGTTCTGGATCACGTTCAGGTGCGGGAAGAGATTGAAGTGCTGGAAGACCATTCCGATCTCGCCCGGATTGAGGGAATCCCTCGGTGACCGCGACGAGCCTTTTCGGCGCCACCAGTGTCGCCCGGTGTCGGCTGATTCCGCTTGCAGGCGTCGTCCCTCCAGGAGGATTTCTCCCTCGTCGATCTGGGTCAAGCCGGCGATGCAACGCAGGACCGTCGACTTTCCGCCTCCACTGGGACCGACGACGGCGACGACGTCACCTTGGTAGACATCCATGGAGATCCCCTGGAGAACCGCCGCCTCCCCATACGACTTGGTGACCCCGCGAAGCGAGAGGTAAGCGCCCTCGGTCATGAGAACCTCCTGTGATGGCTCCGGGTGAACTCCCGGTGCCGTGGATCGAGCCGGGCGCCGTGTGCCGACCGTCATACCGTCCCGAGCCTTTGTTCCAGTGAGCGGGCGCCGAGCGCCAGCGGGTAGGCGATCACGAAGTACAGAACAGCGAGCGCGGTGTAGAACTCGAGCGGGCGGAAGGTGAGTCCCACAGCCGTCTGAATGTTGTTCGTGAGCTCGCCGAGGCCGATGACCATCAGCAGGGACGAGTCCTTGATCAGGCCGATGAAGACGTTGGCGGTCGCCGGGATCGCACGCCGCATCGCCTGAGGAAGCAACACGAAGCGAAACGCCGTCACCGAGGAGAACCCCAGGACCTTCGCCGCCTCGCCCTGCCCAGGATCAATCGACTTCAAGGCGCCGCGAAAGATCTCGGAGAGGTACGCCCCGGAGTTCAGCCCCAAGGTGAGGGCCCCGGCCTGGAACGGTGGCAGGGTGATGTTGAAGAGGATGGGGAGAACGAAGAAGACCCACACCAACTGAGCCAGAGCGGGCGTCGTCCTGAAGAACTCGACATAGATGTAGGCGAACGGCCTGAACAGCCGGGAGTAGAGCCGCATCGTTGCCGTGACCAAGCCCATTATCGTTCCCAGAACGAGTGCGGTCAGCGACACCAGGAGCGTCATCTCCAGACCACGGACAAAGAGCTCTGGGTAGGCCCCGAGAACCGACCAGTCCCATGAGTAGTTCTGATTCACCACAGACTCCCGACCGCTCGCCCTGTTGATCGACTACTGCGTGACCGACTGCTCCGCGAGAACCTTCTGCAGCAACTGCGGAAGAGTCCCGTCCGCAGTCTTCTTCTCCAGAAAGGCGTTGATGGCGTCACGGAGAGCATTGTCGCCCTTGCGAACGGCGAAGCTCGTCGGCAGGCTGTCCAGGCCCTTGGCGACGTCGGGCAACATGACCGTTCCCGGGAACTGCGCCAGGATCGCCGGCGCCACCAACGTGTGCGCACCGATGGCGTCGGTCCGCCCGGCAGCCAACCGCGCGGCGAGGTCCGCGTACGACGACTGCGTCAGTCGATCGACCTTGGCCTTCGGCAGGTACTTCTTCACGATCTCGTCGTCAGAGGTGTTGGCCAGGACGGAGACCCGGACCTTGGACGAGTTCAGCTCCTCCCAATTCGCGTAGGCGCCCTCGCGGACGATCCAACCGGACCCGAAGTACAGGAACGGGTTGGTGAAGTCGACGGCCTTGGCGCGCTCAGGTGTGTTTGCCAGGTCGACGCCGATCATGTCGATCTGACCCGACTGGAGAGCAGCAATGATCGTGTTGAAGGTCAGATTCACGAATTGCACCTTCACGCCGAGGCTCTCGGCAAACTGGTTCACGATCTCTGGCGTGAAGCTGGTCCATGCGCCGGTGGGGGTCCGGATGGCAAGCGGCGGGTCGATCGCGATACCGACGCGGATCTTTCCGGCCTTCTTGATGGCGCCGACCGAATTGGTGTCGGCGGCAGCTTGGGAACCCTTGGTTGCGGTGCCACCACATCCGCTCATCACCAGCGCAGCCGTCAACATGACAGCCACGAGTGCGAGCTTGTGAATCGCTTTCATCGATACTCCTTTGATTCGGCAACAACGTTGCGCTGTCGGGACCTGTGACTGGTGTCAGTCGTTGCGACCCCGTGCGAATACCTGCCACTCGAGATCGCCTTGACCGTCGGCGACCACGAGCCGATCTGCGAGATTGATGGCCGTGCAGACGTGATTCGGCACGATCGCCACGCGCTCGCCGATTGCTGGCACTTCGGACCGGGCAACAGCCGAGACATCGACGACTGCGTGGTGCTCCCAGATCCGCTCGATGCGAGCGCCCTGCAGGCCAGGGATCAGTCCATGTCCCGCATCGAAGGGAAGTCGGTCCGAGGCGATCACCTTGGATCCGGCGTCGAGGACGACGCCCTCCGGCCCCGGCGCACTGACGACCGTCGCCACGACGGCGAGGGCCACATCCCCGATGCCCGCGCTGCCGAGCTGGACCTGGTAGGCGTCGTTGAGTGCGTAGACCCCCGGCCGCAGCTCCGTCGCAACCGAGTCGACCACCTCGTAGAGCGTCGGCGTGGAGCCGCCGCTGCGAACCGGGCAAGGAACTCCTCGGCGATCGAACTCTGCCAGGCTCTCGGCCAGCGTCCGCGCCTCGTCGCGAGCCGCACTCCCGCCAGCACCGGCCGCGTAGGAATGACCGGGGAACGTGAAGACGCCGAGAACCTCCAGGCCCACCTCCCCCGCCAAGTCAGCGAGCCGAGCCGCCTCACTCGGTTCGACCCCGGTGCGTCCCAACCCCGAGTCGACCTCGACGAGGACCGAGATGGAGACGCCACCTTCCGCAAGCCCCTGCAGCGCGCGTACGCCGGATTCGGAATCAACGCCGACTCGCACTCTCGCTCGCTCCGCAAGCGCCGACAACCGGTCGCGGCCGGCCGCCGTCACGACCGGATAGGCGATGAAGAGGTCGTCGAACCCGGCCTGCACCCAGGCCTCGGCCTCACTCAGCGATGCGACCGTCAAGCCGGCCGCCCCGCACCGAAGCTGACGCTCGGCGATCTCCCGGGTCTTGTGCGTCTTCGCGTGCGGCCGAAGCACGACGCCACGATCCTCACAGGAGCGCTGGGCACGCGTCAGATTGGCATCCAGGATCTCCGGAGCGACCGTCAGGAACGGGGTGGGTCGCTGCGATGTGTTCGCCAGCGCCCATTGCAACGACGCGCGGTCTGCCGGACTCACGACGATGTTCCCGTCGCACTCATCACGTGCTTGATACGGGTGTACTCCTCGATCGCGAACGCGGAGAGGTCGTTGCCATGTCCGGAGTGCTTGTAGCCGTTGTTGGGCATGTCCGGCCCCACCACCAGATGACAGTTGACCCAGACCTTGCCGAAGTCGAGCTGATCACACAGCCGCAGAGCCCGCCGATGATCGTTCGTCCAGACGCTGGCGGCCAGACCGAAGCGAACGTCATTGGCGAGCTGAACAGCCTCTTGTTCGCTCGTGAAGGACTGGATGGTGCAAAGCGGCCCGAAGACCTCCTCCTGCACGATCTCGTCGTGCTGATGGACTCCGGTGACCACGGTCGGCGGGTAGAAGTAGCCGCCATTCGTGCGATCCGGACTACCCCCGGTGAGCACCCGAGCGTGCTCCGGCAGGCGGTCCACGAAGCCCTGGACCTTGTGCAGGTGCGTTTCACTGTTCAACGCGCCATAGGCGATGCCGGTGTCCTCAGGAAGCCCGTAGCGCAGCCCATGCGCGGTGTCGACCAGAGCACTGACGAACTCGTCGTGGATCGAGGCCGACACCAGCACTCTGGTGGCCGCCTCGCAGTCCTGACCGGCGTTGCCGAAGGCGGCGACCGCGATCCCGCGCGCCGCCTCGACGATGTCGACATCCTCGAAGACCAGAACCGGGGCGTTGCCGCCGAGCTCCAGGCTCACCCGCTTGAGACCCGCGGCAGCTGCACCTGACACCTCGATGCCGGCCCGCTCGCTTCCGGTCAACGACACGAGCTGCGGCCCCGGATGCGCGACCAACGCTCGACCGGTGTCACGGTCACCGACGACGACGTTCAAGACCCCCCGCGGCACCAGGTCGCTGATCATCTCGGCGGCAAGGACTGCAGTGACCGGCGTCGTGTCGGACGGCTTCAGGATGATCGTGTTGCCCGCCGCGATCGCCGGCGCGAACTTCCACGCCGCGACCAGCAGCGGATAGTTCCAGGGCACGACTCCGACCACGACCCCGACCGGCTCTCGCCTGACCGACGAGTCGTGCCCGGCGACGAAGGACCCCGATGCCAGGCCCCTCAAGCCGCGGGCGGCAGCCGCGAAGTACCTCAGGTGATCGATGATCATCGGGAATTCTTCGTCGCGCATGGCGTGCACGGGCTTCCCTGTGTTGCGAACCTCGGCAGCGATCAGCTCGTCCCGGTTCGACTCGAGCACGTCGGCCATCCGGAACAGTGCCAGGCTCCGCTCACCGGGCGTAGTCAGACGCCACTCCTGAAATGCGATCTGGCTGGAACGAACTGCCGCCTCGACGTCATCGGCCCCGGACAGGGGCGCCTCCATGTAGGCCCGGCCCGAGGACGGGTCGATCACCTGCGAGTGCCGCCCAGACCGAGGAGGGACGCTCCTGCCGTCGATGAAGTTCCGTAGTCGCTCCATGATCAGGGCGCCATCCCACCGGCAGCGGAGGTGATCAGGCCAGGATCCACGGCCGTCAACAGGCGCACCAGCTGCTGGTGATCCTGCTCGGGGAGCGGGAGCAGCGGGGGACGCACGGGACCGACGGGAAATCCGACGAGCTCCAGGCCCTCCTTGACCGCGGCAAAGTACGGATGGGAGGTGAGGAAACGCATCAGTGGCATCAACGCTGCGTTGATCCGCTGCATCTCGTCGAAGTTCCCTCGCATGCCGGCATCGACCAGCCGGACCACCCCGGGAGCAAGCAGGTTCGCGCACCCGAGCACCGCGCCCGCAAGTCCCATCGTGAGGCCGGGCGCGACCAGGAGCTCCTCACCGCACAGCAACGACACCTTGTCGGCGTGGTCCTGCAAGAAGGTCGTCATCATCGTCAGGTCCGCGGTGGAGTCCTTGAGGTACTTGATCTGCGGGACTGCCCGGATGATCCGCAGCATCAATTCAGGGCTCATGCCCACACCGCTCGCTGCCGGAATGTTGTACAGGCAGATGGGCAGACCGATCGTGCCGATCGCCAAGTAGTAGGCCACCAGCTCGTCGGGGGTGAAGGTCCCGTAGTAGGGCGGCACGACCAGAAGGCCTGCGGCGCCGGCGTGGGCAGCATGCTCGGCCAGGTCCCGAGCAACGGCGGTCGACGTCGAGCCGACACCCACCATCACCGGAACTCGACCGGCCGCCTGGTCGACCACGATGTCGGTCACACGTCGACGCTCCTCGAGCGTCAACGAGGCGAACTCTCCGGTCGTGCCACACGTAGCCAGGGCCGCGACGCCATCACGGATCTGCCCGTCCGCCAGCTTGCGGAGAACACCCTCGTCCACGTCGGCCCCGGACGCGGTGAACGGGGTAACAAGCGGTGACACCACCCCACGGAATTCCATGTGCTCGCCTCCTCCCTCTCAAGGTAAAGCATTACCGGTAGCGCCTTACCTGTCAAGCAAGTGCCGTGGGCTTCTCGGCGGATCTTTCGCCAGGCACGAGCTGGGCCGACGCCGGGTCCAACGACTCCGGGCACGGCTTGTCGCGCGCGAGCCTTGTTCTCAGGGGTGATGCACTGCTGGTGGTTCAGCGAAAAGGGCGCACTGCACGGTCACTTCATGAACCGCCCGCCGTTGACGACGAGGGTCTGACCGGTGACATAGGTCCATGACGCGATGTCGAGCACGCACCGAGCGATCTCCTCCGGTGTGCCGACTCGGCCGAGCGGCGTCAGGTCCTCGACGGCACGTCGGCTCTCCTCGGGGACGGAGGACCACATGTCGGTGGAGACCGGTCCAGGCGCCAGCGTGTTGACCCGCACTCGCGGGGCGAGCTCACGCGCCAGCGTCTGGCCCAGGCCGATCGTGCCGGCCTTGCTCGCCCCGTACGGCGCGCCATGGATCGAACCCACCACGGCCCCGTCGGACGAGACGTTGACGATCGCGCCCTCGTTCTCCGCAAGCTCCGTCGCGAGCTCACGGGCCAGGATCATCGGTGCGGTGATGTGGACGTCCAACGAGGACCACCAGTAGTCGTCGGTCACGTCGGCCAAGAGCTGGTCTTGAAGGATCCCGGCGCAGGTGACCAGGAGGTGCACCGGGCCACGTGCCCGAGCCACGCCGGCAAGCCGGCTCAGATCCTCCGGAACCTCCATGTCCGCCACCACAGGGGTGACCGCCCCGGCCGCCTCACCCACCTGCGCGATGGTCTCAGCCTCGTCCGTTCCGCGGCCACGATGGCTGAAGACCACGTCGTATCCGCGGCGCGCGGCCTCGACGACGACCGCCCGGCCGATGCCTCGCGAGCCTCCGGTCACCAGGGCGACGGGGCGGATGCTCACAGCATCACCCGTCCGCCGTCGACAACGACGGTCTGGCCGGTGGCATAGGTCCAGTGGCACAGGTCCAGGCCGACCTTCGCGATCTCGCTCGGTTCCGCGACGCGGCCCAAGGGGGTCTCTGTCTCGAGTGCGCACCGCTCCGCCTCCGGCAGCTCGGCGTACATGTCCGTGCCCACAGGGCCCGGCGCGAGCGTGTTCACCCTGATCTGAGGAGCTAGCTCACGGGCCAGTGCCTTGGTCAGCCCCAGGATGGCCGCCTTGCTGGCGCCGTACGCCGCACCGTTGACCGAGCCGACGACCCCGCCGGTCGACGCCACGTTGAGGATGGAGCCGCCGGTGGCGCCGATCGAATCGGCGAAGCCCCGCGCGAGGATCAGCGGAGCCGTGACGTGGACGTCGAACGAGCGGCGCCAGCCCTCGTGGGTCAGTTCCGCAAGCGTCCCGCGGGCCATCGTCCCGGCATTGTTGATCAAGATGTGGACCGGACCGTAGCCGAGCACCGTGGCGGCCACCGACTCGAGGGACGTCCGGTCGAGGAGGTCAGCCTCGACCGGCGTGACCGTGCTCCCGGCGCCGGCCGCCGCGACCGTGGCCGCGGCGTCGTCGGCGCGGCCACGATGGGTGAAGAACACGTCATAGCCACGAAGGGCTGCCTCGACGACGAAGGCGCGACCGATTCCGCGGGAACCACCGGTCACGACCACGGCACCGGGCTTCGTCACGCTTCAGTCCCGCTGTGGGCGCAGGTGTCGATCTCGACAGCGGCGCCGGAGACGTGGCCGTCCCTTCCGACCCGAGATGGCATGAACCGGGCAACGACCGGCGAGACCACATCACGGGAATCCATCGCCCCTCCTCCTCACTCCTCGTCGGAGCTCAGTCTGAAGCGTTACCGGTAATGCGTTACCTGTCAAGCAACTCGGGTGGGCTCGGCCGGGTGTCGCTAGGAACCTTCGGGAGGGAGGTCGGGATCGAGCCGCTTCACGTGCCGAACCATGAGCGCCTCCGCGAGCGCCTCGTCACCAGCGACGACGGCATCGAGGATCTGGGCGTGCTCCAGCGAGGTGGTCCGCAAGAACTCGCGGCTGAGGCTCCGCAGCGCGGAGCGCTGGGTCTGATCGCGCAGCCGCATCACCATGTCGGTCAGCCGGCCGTTGCCGACAGCCCCCACGAGCCCCAGGTGAAAGCGCCGATCGGCCTCGAGGTGCGCCACGAGGTCTCCCTCGGCAGCGGACTCCACGGTCACATCGGCGATCGCAGCAAGCTCGTCACGCTGCGGCAGGATCGGCGTGGGATCTTCGGCCAGCAACCGCGTAGCCAGTGGTTCCAGCATCATCCGTAGCTGGTGGATCTCGCGGCGGTCCGCGAGCGTGAGGGGGACAACCCGGTAGCCGCGGTTGCGTACGGACTCCATGATCCCCTCGTCGACGAGTGCCAGCATCGCCTCCCGAACAGGGCTCGTCGAGACGCCCAGCTCGCTGGCCAGCGCGGACACCGAGAGGATGTCGTCAGGTTTGACCTCTCCGGCCGTGAGCCGCTGACGCAACAGCGCCAGAGCCTGGTCCCGAAGGCTCCAACCGTGCGTCAAGCGCACGGGAGCAGCACCTTGGCTTCGCTTCACTCTGTCCCGATCTCCTCGTGTGAACGCAGTAGCACGCGACCGGTAATGCTACACGCCGAGGCGCGCTCGCTTGTGCGCTGCGTCAAGGACGCCGACGCATGCGGCGCCTGCGCTGGGGCCCGAACGCGCGTAGCTCACGATCGCGAGAGCGACGACCCGTCAGGAGGTCTGCGACCAGCTCACCGGTTGCCGGCGCCAGACCAAAGCCCAGCATGTTGTGGCCGGTCGCGACGAGGACTCGCCCGTCGGAGGAGACCGGCCCGATGAACGGCACACCGTCGGGCGTCATGGGCCTCGCGCCGACCCATTCCTCGGATCGTGTGCTCCAGTCCACGGATGACAGTCGCTGACCGGCGATCGCGGCAATCGCGGCAATGCGCCTGCGGTTGAACCGGTCGAAGGTGCCGTCGAACTCCAGGATCCCCGCGACCCGAAGCCCACGAACCATCGGTGTTGCCACGATGTGGGCGTCGTGGAAGTACAGCGGGTGTCTGGGCATCGGGGTCGCCTGGACCGACAGGCTGTATCCCTTTCCCGGGATCACTCTGAGCCGACTTTCAAGTGGACGGACCAGGGCCGTGGATCTCGCCCCCGCAGCAACAAGCACATGATCGGCCTCGAGCCGCTCTCCCAGATCCAGCTCGACCCAGGCCGAGCTCGTCCCCTCCCCCACCTTCTGGGCATGGCTGCCCAGCACGAAGCGAACTCCACGCTTCTCGAGTGACTGGTGGATCTGGTCGACGAACTCCGAGGGATCGGCACAACGCTCGGCCGGGTGGACGTAACCCGCTGCCACTGCTGGTCCGACCGCCGGCTCGTGCTCACGAAGGGCATCCCCGACCCAGAGCTGGTCAGGAGGCAGCGTCCCAATGCCTCGGTCAGCAAGCTCACGCATGACCGTCATCTCACGGTGTGCGCTCGCGACCGAATCGAAGCACTTCATCCAGCCGTCTGACCGCTGACTGGTGCCGATGCCCTGATCTACGAGCTCGTCCCAGAGCACATACGTCCTCTCGCTGAGAAGGTCCAGGCGCGCCAGACCGGCCTCGAATCGCGCCTTCGTCGAGTGGAGAGCAACCATGAGCAGGAACGGCGCCAATCGAGGTGCCGCAGTCGGCGAGACCACGAATGCGCTCCGGGAGTCGAAGAGGTGACGTAGTGCGTCCGACACCACGCCGGGCGCCGGCAGCGGAGTCGCCGCGGTTGCACCGATGAGGCCGGCATTCCCCCTGGCCGCACCACCTCCGATCTCCTTGTCGATGACCGTGACCTCGACACCCGCGCGCTCCAGGTAGTGCGCCGCGCAGAGCCCGATCACACCAGCTCCCACGATCAAGACATGTTCAGCCACTGGTTGGTTGCGCACTGGGCCAGCCCTCCTCGTCGTGCTGTTCGTTCTGCTGCCGGCGATGAACACCGATGCGGACGACTCCCTTGTGATGAACGGTCACGATGCCGCGACTCTACGATCGGCTCGCACCGCGCCAGCCGTCCGGACACGCGCCGCTCCCATCACCGGCCGATCAGCGACAGAGCTGCATCGACGATGGACCCCGTGTCGATCCCGTGGATCCGGTAGGCATCGTCCAGGTCTGAGGACTGGCCGAACTCCGTGACGCCGAGGTTGCGGATGCGGTCTCCTCGAGCACCCGCAAGGAACGAGAGAGTGTGCGGATGGCCATCGAGCACGGTGACGAGCGGCGCCGGTGCGTGCGACGGGAACAGCTCGTCGATGATCGATCCGCCGGTCCCCCCACGTCGCATCCCGCGCTGCTGGATCGACCGGAACACAAGGTCCGGACTGGTGAGACACACCACGCCGGCAGCGATGCCCAGGTCGGCGAGCAGGGAGGCAGCCATGATGACTTCGGGCATGATCGCCCCGGCACCGACCAGAGTCACCTCCTCAACCCCCTCGGCCCTGCGGGGCAGCCGGTACCCACCGGCGACCGCCTGCCGACGTCGACGCTCAGCCAGACGTGGGTCGTCGGGAACCTCGGCCAGCGCCGGCTCGAGCGGGCGGGTCGAGAGACGGAAGTACGACGAGGTGCCGCCCGGCACGCCGACCTGCGCCATCGCGTGCAGAAAGGTCCACTCGAGATCCTGTGCGAAGGCGGGCTCCCAGGCGACGCAACCCGGCTGCTCCAGCCCAATGGACGGCGTGGTGATCGATTGGTGCGCTCCGCCTTCGGGGGACAGCGTCACGCCTGACGGCGTACCGATGAGGATCGACTGCCCGCCGGCGTAGATGCCGTACGACCACGGTTCAAGGGCGCGCCCGACGAAGGGGTCGTAGATCGTGCCGATGGGAATGAGCCGTTCACCCCAACGGCTCCACGTGGCTCCCAGCTCGCCGAGCAGGCTGACGAGATTGACCTCGGCGATACCCAGCTCGATGTGCTGACCCCGTTGGACTTCCGCCCATTTCAACATCCGCTCTCCGTCGTCGGCGAACCAATCGCGCCTCTCCTGCACGGACCACACGCCGGTCTTGTTGATCCAGCCACCAAGGTTGGTCGAGGAGGCGACGTCCGGGCTGCAGGTGACGACGCGGGCCGCGACCGAGTGGGCATCGCGTGGAAGGTCGGCGAGCAGCCGGCCGAGCGCGGCTTGAGTCGAGATCGGCTTGCGATGGGGGTGCCCCAACGCCACCGGGATCGCCACCTCGGCGGCCTGCAGGATCGGCTCCCGCGACAGCGCCGACGCTCGCCGCTCGCACAGTCCGGCCGGCACGCTGCCGGGCTCGAAGGCGGTCCACGGGTCGTCGAGCTCGGTGCCGCAGGATTCCGCCAGCGATCTCATCTGTGCCTCGGTGAGAAGGGCGGAATGATTGTTGGGATGCCCTTCCGTGGGGAGTCCGCGGCCCTTGACCGTGTAGGCGAACACCACCGTGGGGCGATGGGCATCGACGGTCGAGAAGGTGTCGACGAGGAGTCCCAGGTCATGGCCACCCAGGTCCCGGATGGCGTCCGCCAGCCCTTGCGGGCCCACTTCGGTCAGCAGGTTCCGCAGCTCGGTACGGCCGCCCGCGGCGAGGATCCGCTCGGCTATCTCCGCGGGGTCGACACGGAGCATGCGCTGGTACTCCTCGTTGGGCATCTCCTCGAGCCTGCGCCGCAGCTCGTCTCCGCCGACGCGCTCGAAGACCTCCGAGATGCTGCGACCCCACTTCAGCGTCAGGACCTGCCAGCCCGCGGCCGCGAACATGCCTTGGAGGCGCTCGACCTGGATGTCCGGGATGACCCGGTCGAGCGACTGCCGGTTGAGGTCGACCACCCACAGCAGTTCCCCCAGGTTGGCCACGGCCGGGTCAGCCACGGCCTCCCAGATGGCACCCTCGTCCAGTTCCGCATCACCCAGGAGGCTGATGAACCGGCCGGCATCCGGCGTTCCGCCGAAGTGCGAGCACAGGTAGCGATGAGACATGGCCGCCCACAGCGAGGCCGTGGCCCCGATCCCCACCGAGCCGGTGGAGAAGTCGACCGTGTCAGGGTCCTTGAGCCGGCTGGGGTAGCTCTGGAGTCCACCCTTGGCGCGCAGAGCTGTCAGATAGTCCGGGTCGAGGTCGCCCAGCAAGTAGTTGATCGCGTGCAGAACGGGCGACGCATGCGGCTTGACCGACACCCGATCGTGCGACGTCAGTTCGTGGAACCACAGCGCAACCATGATGTCGACCATCGAGGCCGACGAGGCTTGGTGTCCGCCGACCTTGACACCCGTGGAGTTCGGACGGCCCCGGTTCGCCGCGTCCACGATCGCTGTGGAGAGCCACAGCACGCGCTGCGAGATCTCTCGAAGCGTTTCGAGAGCGCCCGTTGACGGTGCAGCGTCGAAGACGGGCGGAAAGTCGAGCTCGGTCATGGCGATTCCCTCGCAGCACGGTCCTGATGACGAAAGGGTGGCGACGCTCCGGTAGGAACATCGCCGTACATCGACGGGGATCGCCCGGAAGTAGGATCCGACAACAGCGCGACGACGCGGGTCCATCGTGCCGACTGCAGCACAGTTCGCACGTGACACGCTGCCCATGCCCTAGAGTCGCGCACATATCGCGCGTCACGAGCAATGATCGGGAGGGCCGATGGAGCTGGACTCAGTGGATCGGCAGCTCCTGACCCTGCTGCGCCACAACGGCCGCGCGTCGCTCAGCGACCTGGCGAACGCAGTCGGGCTCTCGACCGCGCCGGTGTCACGCCGCATCTCGCGCATGGAGCAGGCGGGTGTGATCCGCGGCTACACGGCGCTCGTCGATGACCGCCACACCGGCACCCTCGAGGCCTTCACCGAGGTCCGGCTCACCGGGGACATGGAGACCGATGAGTTGGCCGAGATCGTCCGCCAGGTGCCCGAGGTGGTCGAGTTCTACACGATCGCCGGCGATCCGGACGCCCTCGTGCGAATCGTCGTGGACGACGTCGACCACCTGCAGCGCGTGGTGAACGCATTCCGGCGTACGGGCAAGCTCACCGGAACCAAGACCCTCATCGTGATGAAGTCGTGGAGCAGGATGCGCGACGAGGTGCAGGGACCGTGACCGTCGCGCCGCGTGGGCTCCATCCTGCTGCTCATCAGGAACAGGTCAGTCAGTCCCGGTCGGCAGGGTGGGATGGTCGGTGGGGTAGACGCCGATCGCGAACCCGTACGTGGTCGCGCCGGACCTGGGGAGCCTGTCGAACTCGGCGACCAGCGCGGCCATCCGGTCCCAGAACTGCGAGGCTTGATCGCCCGAGATGCGCGCGTGCC
The DNA here is from genome assembly GCF_054059435.1 of Marmoricola sp. URHA0025 HA25. Lineage (NCBI taxonomy): Bacteria > Bacillati > Actinomycetota > Actinomycetes > Propionibacteriales > Nocardioidaceae > Marmoricola > Marmoricola sp. URHA0025 HA25. The sequence goes on along the minus strand of NZ_JBSSCD010000001.1, from coordinate 837,835 downwards.
GGATGAACGCCCAGAGCTTTCCCTGCTCGAACGCGGTCGCGGACTCGTGCGCAGCCACCGCGAAGTCGTTGAAGTCGCCCGCCATCTCCCGCCCAGCCGGTGACGGCTCCGGCGCCATGTAGAACATGCGGGCGGTGCGCCCGTAGAAGCGCTCCTCGATCGCCCGCACCTTCCGGGTGCGCACGACCTGGAGCAGGCCGTTCCGGGTGAGCACGTCCACGTGGTGCGCGACCGTGCTCTTGGGGCGCTCGACCGCGACGGCGAGCTCGCTGACGGTCGCGGCTCGCTCGTGGAGGAGTTGCAGGATCGTGGTGCGGAGGGGGTGCCCGACCGCCTTCACCTGCGCCGGCATGGTCAGCGCCATCCGATCGGCGAGCTGGTAGTCCGGGGGGTTGTGGGCCACGGCAGAACAGACTAGCGTCATCGAATGTTCGGGAAAAGTCGATCAATGGGAGGGTTGCTTCCGAGATGACCGAGGTTCTGCTGTACCACCACATCCAGGGCCTGACCGACGGCGTGCGCGCTTTCGCCGACGACCTTCGACAAGCAGGCCACACGGTGCACACGCCCGACCTCTTCGACGGCCGCACCTTCGGCAGCATCGAGGACGGTTTCGACCATGCCGGCGACGTCGGCTTCGACGCCATCCGGGAGCGCGGTGCCGCCGCGGCCGAGGAGCTCGGTCCCGAGCTCGTCTATGCCGGATTCTCGTTCGGCGTGACGATTGCCCAGCGGCTCGCGCAGACCCGGCCCGGAGCGCGCGGGGCACTGCTCATGTACTCCTGCATTCCGGTCGGGGAGTTCGGGGAGGCGTGGCCGGTCGGCGTGCCGGTACAGATCCACGGCAAGGAGGGCGACGAGTTCTTCGAGGAGGACCTGCCGGCCGCACGAGAGCTCGCCGGATCCGTGACCGCGGCCGAGCTGTTCATCTACCCCGGCGACCAGCACCTCTTCGCCGACTCCTCGCTCGACGCCTACGACCCCGAGGCGTCCACGCTGCTCATGGAGCGGGTGCAGGCCTTCCTCGCTGCCCTGTAACCGGCGCCGGTCTGGCAGGTTCCGGATGGGTGCGAGCCAGGGGTTCGACCCCACACCTTCTCGTTGCCATCGGCACAGTGCGCTACCCGCTGCTCCCAGCAGCGCCTCAAGAATTTGGTGGAGCTGAGGGTGTGTTCCGTCAGGACATCCCGGACTGATCTCTCAGGACATCCCGGACCCAATGAGCCGATGCTCATCCGGCTGAGGGCAGCCTCCGGGCATGTCGAAGGCCCGGCTGGTCATCACCGCTATCGAGATCGAAGGGCGCACGGTCACCGAGGTCATCGCGAGCTATGGCGTGTCCCGCTCGTGGGTCTATGAGCTGCTGGCCCGCTACCGGACCGAGGGCCAGACCGCCTTCGAACCCCGCTCCCGACGGCCGAAGAACAGCCCGACCGCGGTCCCGCAGGCGACCGTCGACCTGATCGTCAGGCTCCGTAAACAACTGACCGAGTCAGGCTTGGATGCCGGCCCCGACACGATCGCCTGGCACCTGGCCCACCGCCACCAGCTGACCGTCTCGGTCAGCACCATCGCCCGGACCCTGACCAGGCAGAGCTTGGTCACCCCGCAGCCGAGGAAACGCCCGAAAGCCTCCTACATCAGGTTCGCCGCCGAGCAACCAAACGAGACCTGGCAATCAGACTTCACCCACTACCGCCTCGCCGATGGCACCCCGGCCGGGCAGACGTGGAGATCATCACCTGGCTCGACGACCACTCCCGCTACGCCCTCCACGTCACCGCCCACCACCGGATCACCGGACAGATGGTGGTGGCGACCTTCCGCGAAACCGCAGACCAGCACGGATATCCCGCCTCAGTCCTCACCGACAACGGCCTCGTCTACACGACCCGGTTCTCCGGCGGCCGCGGCGGCCGCAACGGCCTGGAGACCGAACTGCAACGCCTCGACATCGTCCAGAAGAACTCCCGCCCCAACCACCCGACCACCTGCGGGAAGGTCGAACGGTTCCAGCAGACCCTGAAGAAGTGGCTGGCCGCTCAACTCGCCCAGCCAAGCACGCTGGCCGAACTGCAAACACTCATCGACGCCTTCATCGAGGCCTACAACCACAGCCGCCCGCACCGGTCCTTGCCGCACCGAGCCACCCCGGCCACTGCCTACGCAGCACGCCCCAAGGCCGGCCCGACCACCGATCGCAGCAGCGACGTCCACTACCGCGTACTGGCCGACAAGATCGACCTCAACGGCAAGCTCAGCCTCCGCCTCAACGGCCGCATGCACCACATCGGCGTCGGCACCGAACACGCCCGAACCCAAGTCCTCAAACTCGTCGACGACCTCCACGTCCGCATCGTCAACGCCGCCACCGGCGAGCTCCTCCGCGAGCTCACCATCGACCCCACCCGCGACTACCAGCCACTCGGCCGACCACCAGGCCCGAAACCGAAAAACAGAAACCCGAACCCCTGATAAGGGTTCGGGCAGTCCGGGATCTCTTGAGAGATCACATGGTGGAGCTGAGGGGATTCGAACCCCTGACCTTCTCGTTGCCATCGGCACAGTGCGCTACCCGCTGCTCCCAGCAGCGCCGTAAGAATTTGGTGGAGCTGAGGGGATTCGAACCCCTGACCTTCTCATTGCGAACGAGACGCGCTACCAACTGCGCCACAGCCCCAAGCAGGGGAAAAGTTACCACCCGGCGAGACGTCCTCCGAATCGAGGAGTCGGGTCAGGCTCCGGCCGCCTTGCGCTGCTCGGCCTGGCCCTCCGCCTCGACCTCTGCCTCCGCGTGGGCCAGCTCCTCGGCCGTGCGGGCGAGCTCGGTGTCGGCGGCGTCGTGGCCCGACGAGGTCATCCCGGTGATCTCGATGGTCCGGACGGTACGACGGGCGCGGGCCTTGTTGACGTACGTCGGAAGCGTGACCGGCAGCGGATCCCAGAGGCCACCCTCGTCGAGCACCGGCGCCGCGACGGCGTCGGCGAGCTCCTGACGGGACAGGCCCTGGGTGTCCTCACGCGCGAGGTCGGGCTCGACCTCGGCCGGAGACGTCGTCTGGGAGGTCGACGGCTCGACGGCCGAGGCCGATTCCCGAGTCTCGTGCTGGACGGGCGCAGCGCGGCGCACCTGCTGCGCCCGGACTGTGAGCCGGGCGATCACGAGGAAGGCGACCACGAGGCCGCCCGGGACCGCGATCGACCACCACGGCGTGTAGGCGAGGTAGCTGGTCACCGAGACCGCCACCAGCGCGGCGAGGAGGACGGCGAGCACACGACGCCGCCGCCTGGCCGCGTTGCGTGCGGACTCGCGGGTGATCGTGCGTGCCTGGGGGGCGGGGTTCTCGACAGGCTCGACCGGCGAAGAGGGCTGGACCACCGAGGACCGCTCGACCACCGGGGCTGCGGGCGTGCGGACCGGCGGGACGGACGCGCCGACGACCCGGACGGAGTCGGAGAAGGTGTCGACGGGACGGCTCGCGGCCAGGTCGTCGTGGTGCTTGAGCGCCTTGGGGATGAGGTAGCCGGCCCACCCGACGGCGAGCACCACGAAGATGATTCCTGACAGGTCCACGCCACGAGGGTAGGAGGGACCGGGTCCGGCGACCCGCAGGCGCTTCGGTGTGTCGCGAGATCACTCCTGTGACTGGTGTGATCAGGACCGCGCGAGCCGCTCCTGAAGGCCGCGCGGGCACTCCTCCCGGGTGATCGCGAAGAGCCGGTGGTCGCGCCAATCGCCGTCGATGTGGAGGTACCGCGACGCGTGGCCGTACTCCGCGATGCCGAGCTTCTCCACGATGCGCAACGACGCGGCGTTCTCGGGCCGGATGGCGATCTCGATGCGGTGCAGCTTGAGCACGAAGAAGCAGTGGTCGACGGCCATCGCGACGGCGCGGGTCGTCAGGCCGCGGCCGGCGTACTCCTGGTCGATCCAGTAGCCCATCGAGGCGAACTGCGCCGAGCCGCGGACGATGTTGTTGACGGTGAGCTGGCCGACGAACCGCCCGTCGTACTCGATCGCGAACGGCAGCTGCCGGCCCGCCCTGGCCTCGCGCTGCATCGCGCGCACCATCGCTCCGAACGTGCGCGGTCGCGCGTCCGCGCCGGGTGGTGTCGTCGCGTCCCAGCGCGACAGCCACGACACGTTGCGCTGTCGCACCCGGCGCCAGGTCTTCCGGTCACCGACCGAGAGCGGGCGCAGACGCAGCGGGCCATGACTGAGCACGGCCGGCCAGCCGGGGCTCAATGATCGCTCCCGACGATCTGCTCGACGGCATGCCGAAGCACCGGTACGACGACCTCGAGACCGTCGCGCACTCCCCCGGTCGAGCCGGGAAGGTTCACCACCAGCGCCGACCCGACCACTCCGGCCAGGCCGCGCGAGAGCATCGCCGTCGGCACTCCCTTGGCGACGCCGTGCGCCCGGATCGCCTCCGCGATGCCCGGGACCTCGCGGTCGAGGAGCGCCCGGGTGACCTCCGGCGTGCGGTCGGTCGGGGTGAGGCCGGTGCCACCGGTGGTGAGAACGAGCCGGGCGCCATCGGCGACCGCGAGCCTGATGGCGTCGCCCACCGGGTCGCCGTCGCGCACGACGACCGGCTCGGTCACGGTCCAGCCGTCCGCACGCAGCGCCTCGACGATCAGGGGCCCCGTCGTGTCCGCGTAGACCCCGCCGGCCGCACGGTTGGACGCGACGATCACGGCGGCGTGCAGCCGGTCGCTCACGGGCGCTGCCACGGGCCGCTCTTCCCACCCGTCTTGGACTCCACGCGCACGTCGGTGATCACGGCGCCTTTGTCGACCGCCTTCACCATGTCGACCACGGTCAGGGCCGCGACCGAGACTGCGGTGAGGGCCTCCATCTCGACGCCGGTGCGATCCGTGGTCCGCACGGTCGCGGTGATCGCGACCGCGTCGTCGAGCACCTCGAGATCGACGGTCACCCCCGAGATGGCGAGCGGGTGGCACAGCGGGACGAGGTCCGGGGTCCGCTTGGCCGCCATGATCCCGGCCACCCGGGCGACGCCGAGCGCATCACCCTTCGGGAGCCCACCGGATGAGCGCAGCAGGGAGACGACCTCGGAGGAGACCAGGACTCGGCCGCTTGCCACCGCCACCCGCTCGGTGGCCTCCTTCGCCGAGACGTCGACCATCCGGGCGGCGCCGGACTCGTCGACATGGGTGAGCCGTGCGTCGTCCGCCATCAGTACTCCCGGTCGAGCAGCAGCACGGGTACGTCGGAGTCGGGGGCCACCGAGGTGACGTCCTCAGCGAGCACGATCAGCGCGTTCGCCTGGGCCAGTCCGCCCATCAGGTGCGAGCCCGCGCCGCCCACCGGGGTGACCACCGACCCGCCGACGCGCGGCTCGAACTGTCCGCGAAGGAACTGCCGCCGCCCGGCGATCGACGTGACGCCGCTGGTGATGCGCGCACGGACCAGGGTGCGGTTGAGCGGCGTACGCCCCATCATCTTGCGCAGCGCCGGCACCACGAACACCTCGAAGGAGACGTACGCCGAGACCGGGTTGCCGGGGAGCGTGAAGATCGGGGTGTCGTCCTCGCCGATCACGCCGAACCCCTGCGGCTTGCCCGGCTGCATCGCGACCTCGCGGAAGGCGACCGTGCCCAGCTCGGACAGCGCCTCCTTGACGACGTCGTGGGTGCCCTTGCTGACGCCACCGCTGGTGACCACGACGTCGGCCCGCACCAGCTGGTCGCTCAGCGCCTCCACGAAGGTCTCCGGGTCGTCGGGGCTGGCCGAGACGCGGTAGGCGATGGCTCCGGCCTGCCGGGCGGCCGCCGCGAGCAGGAACGAGTTCGCGTCGAAGATGTGGTCGCGACCGAGCTGCTCGCCCGGCTCGACGAGCTCGGACCCCGTCGACATCACCACGACCCGGGGCCGCGGGCGGGTGGTGACGCGGCCGATCCCGACCGACGCCAGCAGGCCGGCGCGGCGCGCGTCGATCCGCTCGCCGGCGCGCAGGATGACGTCGCCCTCGGAGATGTCCTCACCGGCGCGTCGGATGTGCTGCCCCTCCGACGGCGCGCGCCGGATCAGCACCTTGGCGACGCCGTCGTCGGTGTCCTCGACCGGTACGACGGCCGTGCAGCCGGTCGGGATCGGGGCACCGGTCATGATCCGGACCGCCGTGCCGGGCGACATCGCGAAGATCTGTGTCTGGCCGGCGGCGATCTCCCCCACCACCGGCAGGTGCACGGGTCGCTCGGGTCCGGCCTCGGCCACGTCGCGGAACACCACCGCGTAGCCGTCCATCGCGGAGTTGTCGAAGACCGGCAACGAGATCGGCGAGACCACGTCCTCGATCGCCGGCAGCCCGAGCGTCTCGAGCAGCGGCTGGTCGTACGCGGGCAGCTCGTCGATCCGCTCGAGGACGAGCGCGAGGTGCTCGTCGACTCCCATCAGGGCGTTGTCGGGCATGGCCCCCACCCTATGACCGCCGGAGCGGTCAGCTGCCGAGCACCGTGCCGGACTCGACGCGCCCGCGCTCGCCGTCGAGCTTCACGCTCCCGACGACCTTGACGTCCGCGCCGAAGGTCCAGTCGCCGTCGACCACCAGCGCCTCGGCCTCGCGCAACGAAGGAGCGCCCTCCTTGAAGCGCCGATCGAAGTCACCGACCAGCTTGTAGATGCCGTCGAGATCGACGAACGGCACCATCCGGGCAGCCTGGTCCAGCACGAAGTCCGGACCGATGTCGTAGACGTCGGAGCGGAGCACCAGCAGGTCGTTGGTGGTCTTCACCGGCACGAACCGCTGCCGCGTCACCTCGATCGTCTGGGCGCCCTCGAAGATCTCGATGGCCGCCCCCATCGCCGACTCGATCTGGATCACCTCCGGCGTCGAGGCGTCGGCCGGGTCGATGTTCTTCACGTTGCGGATCAGCGGCAGCCCGAGCACTCCGTCACGACGGTCGAGCTCGGCCTGGAGCGCTTCGAGGTCGACCCAGATGTTGTTCGTCGAGGTGAACCTGTGCCGGTCGAGGTCGGCCAGCGCGTCACGGTCGGCCGGCAGCGTCTGCGCGGTCTCGCGGAGCACGATGCGCCTGTCGGTCTTCCGGACGGCGAAGTGGCCGCCCTTGCGGTCCGAGGGGATCCGCCGCACCGCCTCGATGGCGAACGGTGCTCCCGACCGCGCGAACCAGCCGGCCACCCGTGGCTCGGCGACGGCCCCCAGGTTGTCGGCGTTGGAGATGAAGAGCCAGCGGTACCCGGCGCCGAGCAGCGTCCTGGCGAGCCCGGTCGCGGAGATCGCGGTGTAGAGGTCGCCGTGCCCCGGGGGGCACCACTCGAGCGTCGGGTCCTTGGGCCAGCTCACGGGCGTCAGGTCGGTCTTGAGGAGCTTGGGCTCCTTGTTCTGCATGAGCTCCAGGGGGATCCCGTCGATCGCCAGGTCGGAGTACCGGGAGAGGGCGGCGAGCGTGTCGGCGCTGGTGCGGAAGCTGTTCATGAAGATCAACGGCAGCCCGGCGCCGTGGGCGCTGCGCAGGTGGAGCACCTGCCGCGCGATGATGTCGAGGAACGACAGTCCCCGGCGCACGCAGAGCAGCGACTTGGCGCGCTCCATGCCCATCGACGTGCCGAGCCCACCGTTGAGCTTGATGATCGCGGTCTCGCGCAGAGCCCGGACGTCGGCGTCCTCGTCGGTCTGCACGTCGGCCAGGGCAGGCATGTCCATCGGCTCGATGGTGGACTCGGGGATCATCCCGGTCTCGCCGCGCTCGAGCTGCCGGTAGTGGTGTGCGAACACGTCGATCGCGAGCGGGTGCACCCCCGCGGCAGCCATCTTGTCGCGCGCCAGTCGCAGTCCCGGACCGCTTCCGCCCTCGTTCATACCTCGATCGTAGGGTCGTCAGTGCCATGGACAACATCGAGGCCACCAAGCTCGCCCTCCGCGACCAGCTGCTGACTGCTCGCGGGCGCCTGCCCGTCGCCGAGATCGCGGCCCGCGCGCACGCCGTCGCCGAGCTGCTGACGGCCGCCCCGGAGGTACGCCGGGCCGCGACCGTCGCGGCGTACGTGTCGGTCGGCCGGGAGCCGGGCACGGGCGTGCTGCTCGACGCACTGGCCGCCGCGGGCAAGCGGGTGATCCTCCCGCTGCTGCGGCCCGACAACGACCTCGACTGGGCGGCCTACACCGGACCGGAGGGGCTCCTCTCGGCAGGCCGCGGGCTGCTCGAGCCGGCCGGCCCCGCTCTGGGGGCCGACGCGATCGCGACCGCGGACGCGGTCGTCGTCCCGGGCCTGGCGGTCGACCGCACCGGCCTGCGGCTGGGCCGCGGCGGCGGGTCCTACGACCGGGTGCTCGGCCGCGTCCCGGTGGGCACCTTCACCTGCGTCGTGCTCAACGAGTCCGAGCTGCTCGACGTCGTCCCCACGGCGAGCCACGACCGGCGGGTCACGGCAGCGGTGACCGAGCAGAGGCTCATCCGGTTCTGAGCACGGGCGACGGCTCGATCCGGCGCGGATGGTCGCGTATGATTGGCACTCGACGCGGACGAGTGCCAATCGCCTCGTCGCCCCAGACCGGTTGACCCAAGGAATGCCCGTGCCGACGTACCAGTACTCCTGCACCGAGTGCGGCCACTTCTTCGAGGCCGTCCAGAGCTTCAGCGACGACTCCCTGACCGTCTGCCCGGAGTGCGAGGGCCGGCTGCGCAAGGTCTACAACGCGGTCGGCGTCGTCTTCAAGGGCTCCGGCTTCTATCGCACCGACAGCCGCGGCTCGACCGGCGGGTCGGAGGGTGGCTCGGAGGTCGCGGCCTCCACCTCGACCGGCGACTCCGGGGCGACCAAGACCGAGACGAAGAAGAGCGAGAGCAAGCCGGTCGCCGCGGCGACCACCGCCGCGGACTGACCGCTTCCCCGGGACCTGTGGACAGTCCCGACGGCACGGCACCCACGCTGCCTAGCGTGGAGGAATGAAGCCGCTGAACCTGCTCGACGACCTGCGCCGCCGGATCCTGGTCCACCGACGCGTGCTCGGCGGCTCCCTCGCGGCGCTCGCGGTCTGGCTCGTCTTCCAGTCCGCGTCCACGCCACCGCCGGCCACCGAGCCCGTGTGGACGGCGGCCCACGACCTGCCCAGCGGCACGGTCCTGAGCCGTGGCGATCTGGCCCGCACCGGCTTCGCTCCCGGCAGCGTGCCGGTCGCGGCCGTCCGGTCGGTCGGTGCGGTCATCGGCCGGACGCTGGCGACACCCCTGGGCAGGGGCGAGCCGATCACGGCCGGCCACCTCACCGGCACGGAAGGCCTGGCCGGCTACCCGGGGCGTTCGGCGGTCGCGGTCCGGATCCCCGACACCGACGTCGCCGCCCTGCTCACTCCCGGGCAGCGGGTCGCCCTGGTGGCATCCGACCCCCAGGGCGGGCAGCAGCCGGAGCGGGTTGCGGACGACGCCGCCGTGCTGGCTGTCCCCGAACGCGGCGCCGGCGCTGCGGCCGGCTCGCTAGGCGGCCGGCTGGTGGTCTTCGCCGTGCCCCGCGAGGAGGCCGACGAGGTGGCCGCCGCGGGCACGACGCGCTACCTGAGCGTCGTCTGGAGCCGCTAGCGTGCCGGTGTCCGCACAGCGCCCGACTCGGGCACGGCCCAGGAGGTCACATGACCGGCTTCAAGAACTTCCTTCTACGGGGCAACCTCGTCGAGATCGCCGTCGCGTTCATCGTCGCCGGTGCCTTCGGTGTGGTCGTCAAGACCTTCACCGAGTGGCTGACGGGCCTGATGCCCGACTCCGCCCACAAGGTGTTCGGCACCGATGCACAGAGCTTCGGCGCCTTCCTGAACGCCGTGATCGCGTTCGTCCTCCTTGCAGCGGTCGTGTACTTCCTGGTCGTGGTGCCTTACACCAAGGCCAAGGAGCGGTTCTTCCCCAAGGAGGAGGAGGGCAAGCCCGCCGACATCGCGCTGCTGGAGGAGATCCGCGACCTGCTCGCCACCCGGAACGGCACCGTCTGAGGGGTCCCGGTCTGAGGCGGTCAGCCGTGGTGCGGGGGGACCTGACTCCTCAGCCAGTCCTCCTGCGCCTTCTCCTCGGTACGCCGGTCCGAGGCTCCGCCCTCGTCGGCGTCGTCCCCGGTCTGCTCAGGGATCACGTCGCCGAAGATCTCGGCCAGCCGGCGACGTCGCTTCGCCTCGGCGCGGGCCCGCGCCCGGGTGGCGTCCGGTGAGCTCGGCTCGTCACTCATCGCGCGGCCGCGGGCAGGGCCGCCGCGTCGAACCAGGCGGCGTCGAAGGTCGGGCGCCGCGGCGTCCAGCCGGTCTGGGCCGAGAAGTGGTCGGAGCTGACCCGCAGCGATCGCGTCAGCGGCTCGACCCGCGGACCGGCCAGGCGGCGCAGGACCGGACCCATGAAGGCACCGCTCTCGGCTCCGGCCGCCTTGGCGTAGGCGGCCACGAGCTCGCCCCGCAGCACCGGCTCGGCGCCGACGTTGTAGACCCCACGTGGCGCGTGCAGGGCGGCGACGACCGCCGGCCCGAGGTCGTCGGTGTGCACGAGGTGCGACCAGTTCTCGGGGCGGCCGATGCCGACGGGACGCTTGTTGGCCGCCGCCTTCAGCAGGAACCGGGTGGTCGGGTCGTCCCCGACGACGGTCCCGAAGCGCAGCACCACGCCGGCCCGTGAGCTCGAGCCGAAGTCGAGGACGTGCGACTCACCGACCGCGGCCGGCTCGGTCGCAGGGGTGATCTCGATCGGGTCCTGCTCCCGGATCCACGCATCGCCCCCGTCGGCGTACAGGTGGCTGACGCTCTGCTGGACGAGCCGGCGGACACCGGCCGCACGCGCAGCGGCGACCACGTTGGCCACCGCCTTGGTGCGCAGCGCGTCGTTGCGCCGCCAGGCCGTCGGCCACGCGGCGGAGTACCCGACCGGCACGCGGGAGGCGAGGTTGACGACTGCATCGGCGCCCAGGTAGGCGGCCTCGAGGCTGGCGGCATCGAACAGGTCGGCAGGTCGCGGACGCGCACCGAGGTCCTGGATCAGCGCGGTGTTCTGCGGAGAACGGGAGAGCACGTCGACGTCGTGGCCCGCGGCGAGGAGAGAGCGCACGGCAGCACGACCGATGACCCCCGTCCCCCCGGACACGACAACCCGCACCTGCCCATCTTGCATAACGAACCGATAACGCACAACTCGCCCCGCACGCCGCGCGCGGCGGAGGCGGGCGGCCGGACCACCCGCATCGTCAGGTGCAGAGACCCGCTGCGTGGGCCGCGGCCTTCTGCTGCTCCTCGGTCTGCGTGGACGTCGAGGACGGCGACTGGGTGGCCGAGGCAGACCCGCTGGGTGACCCACTGGACGTGCCTGTCGGCGTGGACGTCGGACTGCTCCCTGCGGTGGCGGCGCTCGCGCTGCCCGGCGTCACCGCGTCGGTGTCGAACTCGGCGGTCAAGGGCCTGTCACGACGGACCAGCTTCCACAGCTGGCTCGCCTCGGGCTTCCACTCGACGCGCGCGTTCGGGTCCTCGGGCCACGGTTGCCACGGCACCGTGACGAACTTGATGTTGTCCAGGCCGATCCCCTTCAGCGAGCTGCCGAGCGAGGCCAGCTGCTTGAGGTTCGCGAAGCCCGGGTCCGTCGTCAGCGAGTTGGTCGCGGCGTTGAGGAACTTCAGCAGCCGGACGGGGTTGGCCAGGGTGCCGGCGGACACGACCTTCTTGATCATCGCGGAGATGAAGGTCTGCTGCCGCTTCATCCGGCCGATGTCGCCGGTCGGCGCACCGAGGTCGTGACGCACCCGGACGTAGTCGAGGGCCTGCTGGCCGTTGACCTTGTAGGTGCCGGCCGGCAGCTGGATGTGCCCCACAGTGTCGTTGACCGTCGTCGGCACGCACACGGTGACGCCGTTGATCGCGTTCACCATGCTGCGGAAGCCGACGAAGTCGACGACCACGAAGTGGTTGATCCGGATGCCGGTCAGGCTCTCGACGGTCTTGACGGTGCAGGCCGGGCCGCCGATCGAGTACGCCGCGTTGAATTGCGTGATGCCGCCCGGGTCGACGCCGTTGCCGTTCTTCCGCGGACATGCCGGTCGCTGGACCATCGCGTCACGGGGCAGGCTCACGCCGTACGCGTACTCCCGGTTCGCCGACAGGTGCAGCAGGATCGTGGTGTCCGACAGGCCGGGCGTGTCGCCCCCGATGCCCTTGCCGTTGGCGCCCTCACGGGTGTCGGACCCCATGACGAGGACGTTGATCGGGCCCTTGACCTCTTCGGTCGGCCGCGGCCCCTGGAGGAAGTCCTCGGTCCCGATGTTGCCCTCGAAGTGCTTGTAGGCGACGACCGCGGCGCCGGAGAGCACCATGACCAGGACGCCGACGCCGATGCCCACCCGCTTCAGCACGCGCCGCGTCCGAGGCGTACGACCCCGGTGCCGCGGTGTTGCGTCGGACAAGTTCGACCCCACTGATCTCGACGGGTCCCGGTGCCCGCTCCCTCTCCCGTGACCCCCCATTGTGGAGGTAGGCCGCGATAGTCCCAAATCCACATGCCAAGATGTACGCCGTCCGGCCCGCCGGACCCGCCCCAGTAGCTCAGTGGATAGAGCAGCCGCCTCCTAAGCGAAAGGTCGCCAGTTCGACTCTGGCCTGGGGCACCCTTGCGCAGAGCAGAGCAGCACAGCGCTCGATGGCGAAAGGTCTTCGACTCTGGCCTGGGGCACCCTTGAGTGCGCAGAGCAGAGCAGCACAGCGCTCGATGGCCAAGGGGCGCGGCACCGGGGTCTCCGCGCCCCGGCCCGTCTCTGTGGTTCATCGCACAAGCGGCCCGGGTTGCCGTCGCTCCGAGGGCCGGTGTTTACTGATTAGGTAAGCCTTACCTGCCAACGCGACGGAGAGATCGTGCTCGCCAACTACCTGATCGGCCTGCGTGAGGGGCTCGAGGCCTCGCTGGTCGTGGTGATCCTGATCGCCTACCTGGTCAAGAGTGACCGCCGGCAGCTCCTCCCCCGGATCTGGACCGGCATCGCCGTGGCGGTCGCGGTCTCACTCGCCTTCGGCGCGCTGCTGACCTGGGGTCCGCGGCGACTGACCTTCGAGGCGCAGGAGGCCATCGGCGGAAGCCTGTCGATCGTCGCGGTCGCCTTCGTCACCTGGATGGTGTTCTGGATGGCGCGGCACGCCCGCGGCCTCTCCGGCGAGCTGCGCGGGAAGATCGACGTCGCCGCCGAGGCCGGCCGGGCCAGCCTGGCGGTCGTCGCAGCGCTCGCCGTCGGGCGCGAGGGCCTCGAGACCGCGCTCTTCCTCTGGGCCGCCACCCAGGCGGCGACCGACAACCAGGGCTCGACCACCACACCCCTGCTCGGCGCGCTCCTGGGCATCCTGACCGCGGTCGCCATGGGCTACGCCTTCTACAAGGGTGTGCTGAAGATCAACCTCTCGAAGTTCTTCACCTGGACCGGGGCGATCCTGATCGTCGTCGCGGCCGGAGTGCTCGCCTACGGCTTCCACGACCTCCAGGAGGCCGGCATCCTGCCCGGCATGCGCCACAAGGCGTTCGACATCAGCTCCACGCTCGACCCGAACTCGTGGATCGGCACGCTGCTGAAGGGCATCTTCAACTTCCAGCCGGACCCGACCTGGCTGCAGGTCATCGCGTGGGTCGCCTACCTCGTGCCGACACTGCTGATCTTCCTGCGCCGCGTGCGCACGCCCGCCACTCCCGCGCCCGCGGCTTCGCCGACACCGGTCGCACCTCGCTGAACGAACCGCCGGCCCACCACGGGCCCGCCCTGAAAGGTCAACCGTGAAGATCCGCCCGACCGTGGCAGCCTGCGCCCTGACGGCCGTGCCGCTGAGCACCTTGCTGGGTGCGTGCAGCCTCACCGAGTCCAACAAGTCCGACCCGAAGGGCGACGGTGCGATCACCGTGACGTCCTCCAGCAAGGCCTGCGAGCTCTCCGCGACCAAGGCGGGCTCGGGCACGCTGCGGTTCAAGGTGAAGAACACGGGCAGCAAGGTCACGGAGTTCTACCTGTACGCCGAGGACGGGGTCCGGATCGTCGGCGAGGTCGAGAACGTCGGGCCGGGCCTCACCCGCGACCTCGTGGTCACCGCCGCACCCGGGAAGTACGTCACCGCCTGCAAGCCGGGCATGGAGGGCGACGGCATCCGCGGCGACTTCACCGTCACCGACTCCGGCAAGGCGACCACGGCGTCGGAGGCCGAGCAGGCCAACGTCGACCGCGCCACCGACGGCTACGCCGACTATGTCAAGCACGAGGCCGAGGAGCTCCTCGAGCAGACGACCCAGTTCGTCCTCGCCTACAAGGCGGGCGACGACGACAAGGCGCGCGGCCTCTACGCCACCGCGCGGATGCACTGGGAGCGGATCGAGCCGGTCGCCGAGTCGTTCGGTGACCTCGACCCGAAGATGGACCTGCGTGAGGCCGATCTCGAGCAGGGACAGGAGTGGACCGGCTGGCACCGGATCGAGAAGGACCTGTGGCCACCGGCGAAGGGCTACACCGCCCTCACGAAGGCCGAGCGCGCGAAGTTCGTCGACGACCTGGTCGAGAACACGAAGACCCTGCACGAGCGAGTGCAGACCACGACGTACGACGTCACCCAGCTGGGCAACGGCTCCAAGGAGCTGCTCGACGAGGTCGCCACCGGCAAGATCACGGGCGAGGAGGAGGCCTGGTCGCACACCGACCTGTACGACTTCCAGGCCAACGTCGAAGGGGCGAAGGCGGCGTTCGAGCTGCTCGAGCCGATCCTGGAGTCGAAGGACGCGGAGCTCGAGGAGCAGATCGACGAGCGGTTCGACTCCCTCCAGACGCTGCTCGACAAGTACAAGGCCGGTGACGGATTCGTCTCCTACGACACCGTGACCGAGCCGCAGCGCAAGGAGCTCTCCGACGCGGTCAACGCGCTCTCCGAGCCGCTGTCGAAGATGACCGGGGCCCTCACCCAGTGACACCGACGGAGGCGGCCGGAGCGCCTGCGCAGGCTGCCCCGGGCCACTTCTCGCGACGCCGTCTGCTCGGCGCCGCGGGCGCCGGGGCGCTGGCCGGTGCGGCCGCCGTCGGAGCCGTCGAGGTCGCCATCGCCCAGGGCGACGAGCCCGAGGTCCCCTCCGCCGGCCTCGGCTACCCCTTCCACGGCGAGCACCAGGCGGGCATCGTCACGCCGGCCCAGGACCGGCTGCACTTTGCGTCGTTCGACGTGACCACCGACTCCCGGGAGGAGCTCGTCGCCCTCCTCGAGGCATGGACCGGTGCCGCCGCGGCGATGACCGCAGGCAAGCCGGTCGGCACCGGCGAGGTCACCGGCTACGACTCGCCGCCGGCGGACACGGGCGAGGCGCTCGGGCTGCCGCCGGCCGGCCTCACGCTGACCTTCGGCTTCGGGCCGAGCCTGTTCGAGAAGGAGGGCCGGGACCGGTTCGGGCTCGGCGCCCGGCGTCCGAAGGCGCTGCGCCGGCTCCCGCACTTCGCCGGCGACAACCTCGACCCGAGGCGCACCGACGGTGACCTGTGTGTGCAGGCGTGCGCGAACGACCCCCAGGTGGCGGTGCACGCGATCCGCAACCTCGCCCGGATCGGCTTCGGCACCGTGGCGATGCGCTGGGCCCAGCTCGGGTTCGGCCGGACGTCGTCGACGTCCCGCGCACAGGAGACGCCACGCAACCTGATGGGCTTCAAGGACGGCACCGCGAACCTCAAGTCGGAGGACACCGCCGACGTCGAGAAGTTCGTGTGGGTCGGCCCCGACGACGATCCGGGTGCACAGTGGCTCAGCGGCGGCTCCTACCTGGTGGCGCGGCGGATCAACATCCACGTCGAGCCGTGGGACCGCACCTCGCTGAAGGAGCAGGAGGCGCTGATCGGCCGCGAGCGGGCCCACGGCGCGCCGCTCTCGGGCGGCACCGAGTTCACCGAGCCCGACCTCGACGTCGCGGGCACCGGCGGTCCGCTGATCCCGCTCGACTCCCACGTCCGGCTGGCACATCCCTCGCAGAACAACGGCACCCGGCTGCTGCGCCGCGGCTACAACTTCACCGACGGCAGCGACAGCCTCGGCCGGCTCGACGCCGGGCTGTTCTTCGTCGCGTTCGTCCGCGACCCGGATCGGCACTATGTCCCGATGCAGCTCCAGCTCTCCGCGAAGGACGGGTTGATGGAGTACCTCCAGCACACCGGCTCGGGGCTGTGGGCGGTCCCGCCCGGCGTACGCGAGGGCGAGTACGTCGGCCAGGCCCTGTTCGCCTGATCTCACCACCCTCCGTCGAGGCGGCGCGGATGAAAGTCGAAAACACGTCGAGGCGTCCTGGATGAAACCCGCAAACGCATCGAGGCGGCGCAGATGAAAGACAGGGTTTTCATCTGCGCCGCCTCGGCGGGTCTGGGGCTTTCATCTGCGCCGCCTCGGCGGGTCTGAGGCTTTCATGTGCGCCGCCTCGGCGGGTCGGTCAGGCGGCCCTGTTCAGCCGACCGCCTCGAACCTGATGCCGGCCTTCTGCAGCCGGGCCAGCAGGTTGTCGGCCATCGCCTGCGCGGTGGTGACCTGCCCTGCCGTCGGGGGGTTGTCGTCGAAGGCCAGGCACAGCGCCGACTCGGCGAGCATCTTCGCGGTCTCGGTGTACCCCGGGTCGCCGCCGGACACCCGGGTGTGCACCTTGTGATCACCCGACTCCCCGACGAAGTCGACGCTGAACCGCGACTTCGCACGTCGTGACTCCGAGGGACCCTCGCCCTGCTTCACGCGCTTCTTCAGCGCGTTGCGGACCGGCGGAACCTGGGCCGCGAGGGCGAGAGAGGCCACGCCGACTGCTCCCCCGACGGCGTAGCGCAGCGTCTTCAACCCGGCGAAGTGGCTGTAGCCGAAGTCGGGGCCGTAGCGGGCCAGCGCCGCACCCGAGCGCGCGACCACCACCGGGTCGATCGTCGGCAGCGGCAGCAGGTAGTAGCCCAGGTCCTTGTCGCGGCCGGGCTTGCCGGCGATCGTGCGCGCCTTGCGGCCCTCGGGCCGGCCCTCCTTCCTGCGCCGCTCGCCGTAGGTCTTCTTCGCCGTGCGCTGGCGCGACATCTGCTCGAGAGCCGAGTGGAAGGTGCCGCCGGAGAACGTCGCGTTGGACCGCACCACCCCGCGCAGCCGGATCGGCTGGTCCGCCGGCAGCTGCTGCACGGTGAAGTACGCACCGAGGTCGTGCGGGATCGAGTCGAAGCCGCAGGAGTGCACGATCCGCGCGCCGGTCTCGACGGCACGTTCGTGGTGCGCCAGATACATCTGGTCGACGAACTCCGGCTCGCCGGTCAGGTCGACGTAGTCCGTGCCGGCCTCGGCGCACGCCGCGACGAGAGGCGCCCCGTAGAGGAGGTACGGACCGACCGTGGTGATCACCACGCGCGTCGACTGGGCCACCGCCTTCAGCGAGGCCGGCTCGCCCACGTCGGCGTGCAGCAGCGGCAGGTCGGCGCACTCCGGGTTGATCCGGGCGAGCCGGGACCGCACGTCCTCCAGCTTGGTCGAGCTCCGACCCGCGAGCGCCCACCGGCACCCGGCGGGCGCGTGCTCGGCGAGGTAGGCGGCGGTCAGCCCACCGGTGAAGCCGGTCGCGCCGAAGAGCACGATGTCGAAGTCACGATCTGCGGGCACGGCGTACTCCTCGGGAGGGTGGGGAACCGTTCGCAGCCTAGCCACGTCCCATCCCCATGCGTCTCCTGTCCAAAGTCGCCCTCGGCGGCAGCCTCGCGTCCGTCGCGACCGCCGGCGCGCTGGTCGCCGGCGGCGTGTTCGCCACCTCGGCCACGCTCCTCATCACCGATCCGCTCGCACCCCGGGCGAACGCCGACTCGCTGCGGCAGTTCGACAGCTGCGCCGCGCTGCGCGACTGGTACGTCGGCCATGGAGTCGACGACGTCGGCCCCTACGGGTGGAGCGGGCCCGTGATGTACGCCCTGGACGACATGCCCGGAGCTGTCTCGGGCGCCGTGCCACTCGCGGCCGGTGCCGAGAAGAGCCCGACCGACGGGCGCGCGAGCAGCAGCACGGGCACCAACACCCAGGAGGCCGACGTCGACGAGCCTGACGTCGCCAAGACCGACGGCCGGCGGGTGGTGCGCCTGGTCGATCAGCGGACCCTGGTCATCAGCGACGTGACCGGCGCCGAGCCACGCGAGCTCGGCCGGATGCCGCTCCCCATCGACGTCTACGGCGGCGAGCTGCTGCTCGCCGGCGACCACGTGCTCGTCTCCCAGGCGGGTATGCGGTGGGGCGGGCCGATGCCGGGCGGCGTGGTCGATGGTGACGTCAAGACTCCCTACGGCCCGGTGGCGACCGGCACCCGGATCATCGACGTCGACATCAGCGACGCTGCCCACGCGCGGATCGTGCACGACGACACCTACTCCGGCTCCCTGGTCTCGATGCGGCTGTACGGCGACACCGTCCGCCTGGTCACCTCGACGGATCGGCCGGAGCTCCGCTGGGCGACGCCCCAGCTCGCGACACCGGGTGTCGAGCCGCGTGGGCTGCCCAAGCTGCCCAAGCTGTCCGAGGGGGACGCGACCCGCCGCAACCAGGACCTGGTCCGCGCCACCACCATCGACGACTGGCTGCCGTCGGTCATCGACAACCGCTCCCCCGGGTCACGCGCCCGGCTGCTGGACTGCAAGGACGTCTACCACCCGACGGAGTGGTCGGGCGGGCAGACGACCGCGGTCACGACCTACGACGTGGGCGCCCCCGGTCAGCGGAAGTCGGTCGGCGTGACGGCCGACGGGCAGGTCGTGTACTCGTCGTCGGACCGGCTCTACGTCACCTCGACGCGGCTGGACCCGAGGGTGTGGCGGGGGATGGACGCGCCGATGACCGGCCCTATGCCCGCGCCCGACGCTGCGGAGCCGATGCCCGTCCGCCCGCAGGAGGCGACCACCCAGCTGCACGCCTTCGCGCTCGACGGGGACCAGACCCGTTACGTCGCGTCGGGCCACGTGACCGGCACCGTCCGGGACCGCTGGTCGCTGGACGAGCACGACGGCCGGCTCCGGGTCGCCTGGACGCGCGACCAGTCGGGGACGATCACCGACAGCAACGGCGAGACCCGGCAGCACACCCGCAACGGCGTGACGATCCTGTCCGAGAAGGACGGGGCCCTCGTGCCCACCGGAGAGGTCGACGACCTCGGCATCGACGAGAACATCCAGTCCGTGCGCTGGTTCGACGACTTCGCGGTGCTGGTGACGTTCCGGCAGATGGACCCGCTGTACACGATCGACCTGTCCGACCAGGACCACCCGAGGGAGATCGGCGAGCTCAAGCTCCCGGGCTACTCCGGATACCTGCACCCGATCGGCGACGGCCTCCTGCTCGCGCTCGGCGTGGCGGCCACCGACCAGGGCCGGAGCCTGGGGTCGCAGTCCGCCGTCTTCGACGTCGGCGACCTGGCCGACCCGAAGCAGCTCTCGAGGCAGGCCTTCGGCGAGTCCTCACTCAGCGCGCTCGACGACCCGCGGGCATTCACGTGGCTGCCGGATCGGCGTACCGGGCTGACGACCGTGCAGAGCTGGACGAGCGGGGGCGGCCGGGTGGTCGCACTCCACGTGGCGGACGACGGCACGCTGACCACGCGCGACGTGGCCACCGGTGTCGGCTGGAACGCGCGGACGCTGCCCCTCCAGGACGGTCGGGTCGCGCTGGTCGACGACCACCTCCGCGTCCTCGATGTCGGCTGACCCCGGCTCGCGGGCGATCGTGGTCGGTGAGCATCCGTCGTAGGCTCGGACCATGTGCCGCAACATCAGGACCCTCCACAACTTCGAGCCGCCGGCCTCGCGCGACGAGGTGCAGGCCGCGGCGCTGCAGTACGTCCGCAAGGTCAGCGGGACGACGAAGCCCTCACAGGCGAACCGCGAGGCCTTCGACCTCGCCGTCGCCGAGGTCGCCGCGGTGACCGAGAAGCTGCTCGACCACCTCACCAGCACCGCGCCGCCGAAGAACCGCGAGATCGAGGCGGCCAAGGCGCGCGCCCGCGCCGAGCAGCGCTACGCGAGCGCCTGAGCGGTCTTCGTCGTCGACGACCGACCTGGCCTCAGCGCTCGAGCGCGGTCACGAAGATGTGGTCGGCGGCCTCGCCGACGATCTCGGCCGACTCACCGCCGCTGCCGAGCATCACGCCACCCTGGTCGGTGGCCACGACCGCGACCGACTCACCCGGCTGGGCACCGATCCTGCGCAGCACGCCCATGAGGTCCTCGTCCTTCTGCATCTCCTCGGAGATCCGTCTGACCCGCACGCTCTTGGACTCCGGCCCGGCGACCTCGCTGAGCGGCGCGACCCCGGACATGAACGCCTCGCCGTCGCGAGCCTGACCCAGCTCGGTGAGGCCGGGGATCGGGTTGCCGTACGGCGACTCCGTCGGATGGCCCAGCAGGTCGAGGAGCCGCCGCTCGACGCTCTCGCTGATCACGTGCTCCCACCGGCAGGCCTCGGCGTGGACGAGCTCCCAGTCCAGGCCGATCACGTCCACCAGCAGGCGCTCCGCGAGGCGGTGCTTGCGCATGACCCGGGTGGCCAGGTGCATGCCCTGCTCGGTCAGCTCGAGGTGCCGGTCACCCTCGACCGTGAGCAGACCGTCGCGCTCCATCCGGGCCACCGTCTGGCTGACCGTCGGCCCGCTCTGGTGCAGCCGCTCCGCGATGCGGGCGCGCAGCGGGACGATGCCCTCCTCGACGAGCTCGTAGATCGTCCGGAGGTACATCTCGGTGGTGTCGATGAGGTCACTCACCGCACCATTGTGTCAGGGGCACGTGCGCGGCCGACCCGGCGCTGGTCGGGGCCGGCAGCGTGCGCGATCCGCAGCGTCAGCGGTCGAAGAGCAGACGCTCCGCCGAGCTTCGCTGCATCGGGATCCGCTGTCCGGCCCCCGACTGGGTCAGCATGTCGGCGATGTCGCGCACCGAGACGCTGCCGGACACCGAGGGACCGGTGACACCTGCGCGCTCGAGCGCGAGCTCGGCGGGCACGAGGCCGCCCAGGATCAGCCGGTAGTGGGTGTCGGTGGGCGTGAAGTCGATGTCCGCGACGACCGCGGTGCGGTACTCGCCGTCGGTGCGCAGGAGCACCCGCTCGCCGTACTCGAGGCCGCGGGCCAGATCGACGTCGCCGTGCGCGAGCACGACCGAGCGACTCCGTCGGGTGAACTCCGAGAGTTCGATGTCGATGAGCTCCACTGTGCCCGCCTCCCTGTTCTCCACCCCTCCGGTGGTGCCGTCATGGACAACGAGGTGGATACCTGTAGGTTACGTCCGGTTTGGGGGTGTCTGCCCGGCCCGGTCTATACCGTTTGCCCGATTCGGTAGGCGAATTGCGCATTCCGGACCCCCGGGTCGTGCGGGCGGGCCAAAATCCTTGCGTGAGCACCCTGTCCGTCTTCCTCGTCGACGACCACGACATCGTGCGCAAGGGCGTCCGGGCACTCCTGGAGTCCGAGGGGGACATCGAGATCGTCGGCGAGGCCGCAACCGTCTCCGACGCACGCCGTCTGGTGCCACCGCTCGCGCCCCGGGTGCTGGTCCTCGACGACGAGCTGCCCGACGGCTCGGGCCTGGAGCTCTGCCGGGACCTGCGGGTGCTCTCCCCCGAGACGAGGGTGCTCGTGCTGACCTCGGAGCAGTCCGAGGAGGCGATCGTCCAGGCGATGCAGGCGGGCGCCGTCGGCTACCTGCTCAAGCAGGTCGAGGGCGCCACGCTGCTCAGCGCGGTCCGGACCATCGCCAGCGGCCGTTCGCTGGTCGATCCGTCCCTGGCGAGGCGGATGATCGACTGGATGGAGCAAGGCGGCCAGGAGCCGCGCCCGCTCGCTGGGCTCACCGACCAGCAGCTGCGCATCCTCGCCCTCCTCGCGGAGGGCATGACCAACCGCGAGATCGGCGTCAGGCTCTACCTCGCCGAGAAGACCGTCAAGAACCACGTCACCCGGATCCTCGCCAAGCTCGGCGTCCAGCGACGCACCCAGGCGGCGCTGCTCGCCTCGCGGCTGCTGCCTCGCTGAGCCCAGGTCAGCGCAGGAACGCCTCGAGGCCGGGGAGCTCGCAGCCGATGCCCTGGCGGCGTGCCTCCGGCGGCACGTGCGGGCCGCTCGCCGCGAAGCGCAGGCGCTGCATCGCGCCGGCGATCTCGGCCGACAACGTCCGGATCGCCTCCCGGTGGTCGAGCAGCACGCTCCGGTCCGGCTGGTCGGCGGCCGCCGCGAGGGCGCGCAGGGTCGCCTCCGGCTCGAGCCCGAGCTCCAGGGCGGCGTCGACCGCGGTGACGGCACGGAGCAGCTCGGTCCGGCGGACGGTCGTCGCCGCGGCGTCGACGTCGTACGCCGCGCGGACCCACCAGCGGGCGCCGTCCGCCGCCGCCACGAGGGCCGCCTCGTCGAGCCGGAAGAGCAGCGTCTCGAGCAGATCGCGCTCGTGCCGCAGCACCTGTGCCAGCGAGTCCATGACGCTCCTCGGTCCGGGCCACCCGGTGTGCCCTCACCGTCCCCATCGGCTCGGGCGCCGCCATCTGTAGGACAACGGGCGGCGAAGGGCCGCCACGCCCGGGCGTGGCCTGATCGAGCCATCGCCCGGCGGGCCCTTGGTCCCCATGTCCCGGACCGCTCGTGCAAATGTGCTGAAATCACTATGAATCGGACAAAATGCCGCGCAGAGTGGAGGCATGAGGGAGATCAGAGGCACCAACGCGACCGACGAACTGGCCACGAGCCACGTTCCGCTCGTGCGTCACATCGTCCTGGAGACCATGGGCCGGGTCCCGAGCCACGTGAACCGCGACGACCTCATGTCGGCCGGCCTCGTGGCGCTGGTCAAGGCGAGCAGGTCGTTCGACGAGGGTCGCGGCGTCCCGTTCGCCCGGTACGCCGCAACCAGGGTCCGCGGCGCCATCGTCGACGAGCTCCGGGCGTCGGACTGGGCCTCGCGCCAGGTCCGCCGCCGGGCCCGTGAGGTGGCGGCGGCAAGGGCCGAGCTGGCCGGCACCCTCGGCCGCACAGCGTCCAGCCACGACCTCGCAGACTCGCTCGGCATGAGCGTGGCCGAGATCGACCGCAACGACGAGGACGTCCACCGCGCCCAGGTGCTCTCCGTCGAGGGCCTCCAGGAGCTGGCCCCCGACACGCTGCTGCGCTCGGACAGGCCGACACCGGAGGAGGAGGTCGAGCACCGCGAGCGGCTGACCTACCTGGTCGAGGCGGTCGCCGAGCTCCCCGAGCGGTTGCGCGTGGTCATCACCGAGTACTTCCTGGGAGAGCGGCCGATGTGCCACATCGCCGCCGAGCTGGGCGTGACCGAGTCACGCGTCTCCCAGATGCGGGCAGAGGCGCTGGTGCTCCTGCGGGACGCACTCAACCGCGAGCTGGAGCCCACTCGGGTGGTCCCCCATGCCCGTCCCGACGGTGCCGCGGCACGCCGCCGCGAGCACTACTTCGCCGCCGTGGCGAACCGCCACGCGGCACACCGCTCGGGCCAGGCACGCCATCCGCTGATCGGCAGCGGCTCGGCGGACCCGGTCCGCGCTGACAACCGGAGGCTCGCATGAAAGAGATCGAGATGATGGCCGGCGTCGACAGCGCGATGGACCGGGCGAACTGGGCCGAGCTGTTGCTGATGGTCTACGACCGGCTCGTCCTCGACGTCCAGCGTGGCCTCGAGGCGCAGCGACGCGAGAACCGCGAGGAGACGATGGGGCATCTGACCCACGCGCTCGAGATCGTCAGCGAGCTGCAGCGCAGCATGCGGGTCGAGGAGCACCGCGGTGGCTACGACCTCGCCGCGCTCTACGAGTTCCTGCACCGCCGGCTGGTGATGGCCAGCGTCGGCCTCGACACGGCTGTCACCGACGAGTGCCTGCGCCTGGTCACGGACCTCTGCATGGGCTGGCGGGAAGCGGTCGAGGAGCTGGCGATGGCCGCGGCCGAGCGTCGCAGCGCCTAGACGGGCAAGTCCTCGGACCTGGTCGCCTCGTAGCGAGGAGGTGCCGCGAACCCGGCGGCACCCTCGGCGACGGCCACGATCGTGCAGGGCTCGATCATGATCGGCGCGGATCCGATCAGCTGCGAGCCCGGCGACTCAGCGGCCGTCGTCCGGAAGGACTCCTCGAACGCGTCCCGGGCGGCGTCGTCGACGAACACGTAGCACCCCTCGAACCACTCACCCGGGCGCATCCGCCAGGTCTTGAACCGCAGCCCCTCGAGGGTGCTGAAGCGAGCGTGCGAGGTCTCGGCGACGTAGTCGGCCAGGGCGGCCTCGACGCCGTGCGGAGCGTCGGCGAGCGACCACCGCACGGTCAGTCCGGACATCGTGCTCATCGGTCGACTCCCTCCATCGGATCGGGCGATCCGAGCCAGTGCAGCAGCAGCCGGGCGCCGAAGCCCGTCGGCCCCTTGGTCCACTCGTGGTTGTCCTGCAGTGCGTCCCCGACCGACGCCAGGTCCAGGTGTGCCCACGGGAGGCCACCGGTGAAGTGCTGGAGGAACAGCGCGGCCGTGATCGCCTGCGCGCGGCCGGGAGCGTTGTCCGCGTCCGCGATCCGGGAGTCGAGCAGCGACTCGTAGACCTCGGCCAGCGGCATCCGCCACATCCTCTCGCCGGACGCGACGCTTGCCCGCTCGATGCGCTCGGCGATCCCGTCGGCGTTGGTGAAGAAGCCACCGGTGTGCAGGCCGAGGGCCACCTTCATCGCACCGGTCAGCGTGGCCACGTCGATCATCAGGTCGGGCTTGAGCTTCGTCGCGGCGTACTGGAGCGCGTCGGCGAGCACCAGGCGACCCTCGGCGTCGGTGTTGGTCACCTCGGTGGTCCGCCCGCCCCACTGACGGATCACGTCGCCGGGGCGCAGCGCGTCTCCGCCGATGGAGTTCTCCGCGATCGGCAGCAGCCCCGTGACGTGCACGGGCGAGCCGACATCTCTCAGCGCGCACATCGTCGCGGCGACCACGGCCGCTCCGGTCATGTCGCGCTTCATGTTCTTCATTGCCTCGGCGGGCTTGATCGACAGGCCGCCGGTGTCGAACGTGATCCC
Source organism: Marmoricola sp. URHA0025 HA25 (assembly GCF_054059435.1). NCBI lineage: Bacteria > Bacillati > Actinomycetota > Actinomycetes > Propionibacteriales > Nocardioidaceae > Marmoricola > Marmoricola sp. URHA0025 HA25. The sequence goes on along the minus strand of NZ_JBSSCD010000001.1, from coordinate 812,810 downwards.
CTTGCCGACCAGTACGACGTGGCGCGCGCGCCGCGTCTTCGCCGGCACGTACTCGAGCTGCACCAGGCACGGCGGCGACGCCGAGGCGCGGCCGACGGCGACGATCCCGCCGAACCCTTCCTTCTCGAGCTGGTCGGCGTCCCACACCCGGGACTTCAGGCCGCTCGCCGCGCCCATCCGGACGACCTCGTCGGCGAGCCAGCCGGGGGTCTTGATGTTGGACGGCACGGTGACGAGCCGGCGCGCCTCCCAGCCGGCACGCGCGATCGCCTCGCCACGCTCGAGCGCCTCGGGCTCCAGCTGGGGACCGCACGCCAGCATGACGCTGCGCACCGGCAGGTCCGCGTCGTCCGAGCGCAGGGAGTACCGGAACGAGCCCAGCACGACGCCGGTGACGAACGCGACCACGCCCTCCTCGTCGGCGACCGCCTGCACCGCCGAGGCGACGACCTCGGCGCCGGCGGCAGCGCGCGCGAGCGCCGCTCCGGCCCGGCGGAGCGCGGTCGTCCCCGCGTCGCCCACCCCGACGACGTGGACGACGAAGCCGGGCACCGACAGGGTGGTGAGCTCGCCCGCAGCGGCACCCGGGCGCAACGGCTCGAGCAACGACAGCAGGTCGAGCCCGGTGTCCTCGGAGAGCTCCGCCGCACCGGGACCCAGCGCGAGCTCACCGTCGTCGTCCAGGAGCGCCAGCGCGACGGTGGAGGTGCCGCTCCGCGACGGCGCCTGTGCGGTCTGCCGGAACACCGGGGGCGCGAACGTCGGTGAGGCGGCGGTCGGCTTCGGCACGCAGCGACAATACGCGAAGGCCCCCGAGCACCGCTGCGGGTGCCGGGGGCCTGCGAATGATCAGGGGCTTCTTCAGCCGACCACGTTCTTGAGTGCCTCTCCGAGTGCGCCGGCCTCTTCGGCGTTCAGCTCGACCACCAGTCGACCACCCCCCTCGAGCGGGACCCGCATCACGATGCCCCGACCCTCCTTGGTGACCTCGAGCGGCCCGTCGCCGGTCCGCGGCTTCATCGCCGCCATGCGCACACCTCTTTCTTTGCGTGAATCCGAGCGCCGCCCCAAACATTTGACGCTGTCCATGACGCTGTCCCGGTCCATTATTCCCCATGACCACCGACGGCGGACAATCGTGCACTCGAAGGGCGCCGCCGCCGGTGAGGCACACTCTGAGCTGTGCACGCACGTTCCGCGCTGTTCGACCTGTACGGCGACCACCTGCTCCATCGCGGCGGTCAGGCGCCGGTGGCGACGCTGATCAGGCTGCTCGAGCCGCTCGGCGCCCGACCGCCCGCGGTGCGCACCGCGATCTCCCGGATGGTGGCGCAGGGCTGGCTCGAGGCGATCGAGGTCGACGGCCCGGGAGGGCCGGTCCCCGGCTACGCCGTCACCGAACGCGCGCGCGTCCGGCTCGACCAGGCCGGGAGCCGCATCTACCGGACCGCGACCGACTGGGACGGCCGGTGGCACGTCCGCGTGCTCACCCCGATCGGTGATCGCACCCGACGCGAACGGGTCCGCAGCCAGCTGCGCTTCCTCGGGATGGCGCCGATCAGCGACAGCACGTGGGTGAGCCCGCACGCCTCGGTCGAGGTCGACCAGCTGCTGCACGACGAGGCTCTCGAGTCGCTCTCCCTCACGACATCGGACATCACTCCGGTCAGCCTGGTGCTCGACGCGTTCGACGTCGGCGGGCTCGGCCGGGACTACGACGCCTGGCTTGCCGACGCGGCCGAACTCGTCGGGTCGTCAGGACGCGGGCCGGTCGAGGATGCTCCCTCGAGCGACGTGGCCGCGTTCGTCGTACGCTCCGAGCTCGTGCACAGCTGGCGGAAGTTCCTGTTCCGCGACCCCGGTCTGCCCGACTCGCTGCTGCCCCGCGACTGGTCCGGACGACGCGCTGCGGCATTCTTCGACGAGCACGCCGAACGCCTCCTCCCCGCTGCTGACCGCTTCATCGACCAGTGCCTCACCCCGACCGCTGCAGGAGCCCGCACATGACCGACCCCCACCCGATCGACCGCGTCGAGCCCGTCACCTACGACCTCGTGGAGGGCGTCGCCACGATCGCGCTCAACCGGCCGGACGCGATGAACAGCCTGAACATCGCGACTAAGGAGGCGCTCCGCGACGCGGTCACCGAGGCGGCCGGGGATGACCGTGTGCGGTGCGTCGTGCTGACGGGCAGCGGACGCGCGTTCTGCGTCGGCCAGGACCTCAAGGAGCACGTCCAGCTGCTCGAGAGCGGCAGCTCCGACGAGCTCTTCACGACGGTCGAGAAGCACTACAACCCGACGGTGACCGCGCTGGCGACCATGCCGAAGCCGGTGATCGCGGCAGTCAACGGCGTCGCCGCGGGAGCCGGCGCGAGCCTCGCGTTCGCCTGCGACCTGCGCGTGCTGGCCGAGTCGGCAGGGTTCAACCTCGCGTTCCCCGGCGTCGCTCTGTCCTGCGACACCGGCGCCTCGTGGACACTCCCCCGGCTGGTCGGTCGCGCCAAGGCGATCGAGCTGCTCTACTTCCCCAGCACGATCGCCGCCGCGAAGGCGCTCGAGCTCGGTCTGGCCACCTCCGTCGTACCCGACGAGCAGCTGACCGAGGAGGTCGCCACCCTGGCCGCCAAGCTGGCCTCCGGCCCGACCATGTCGTACGCCGCCATGCGGCAGTCGGTGAACTACTCCAGCAGCCACGACCTGGTCGAGTCACTCGTCTTCGAGGCCGACAAGATGAACCTCACCGGCGCCTCGGAGGACCACCGGAACGCGGTCGCGGCCTTCGTGGCCAAGGAGAAGCCGACGTTCCAGGGACGCTGACCGTCAGCGCGCGGCCCCGACGGAGGCGAGCAGGCCGGCCGGACCGGTCACGTGCTTCTGCGCCCAGGTCATCCGGGCGCCGTACTCGACGGTGAGCGCGACTCCCGGCAGGCGCTTGTTGAACCACTGCGTCAGGGTCCCGTGGCAGCGGTGGTTGCACGTGAAGACCTTGATCGGCAGTCCGAGGTCCTGGCTGAGGATGCCCGCGAACACGTGCCCCTTGGCGTAGGAGTCGTCGATGCCGAACAGCGGCTGGTGGAAGCTGACCACGTACGACGGCCGCACCGCCTTCAGGAAGCGCATGATCACGCGCGTCTCCCGCTCCGACGCCGGCCGTGGCCCCGAGTTGTAGGTGCCGTGCTGCCGGATCCAGCTGACCGGGAAGTTGCGGTTCAGGTCGACCCCGTGGGCGTTCTTGCGCGTGTGCCGGACGTAGCCGTCCCGGTTGAGATACGGCACCACCCAGATGTCCGCGCCGGTGACCGGCGCCCCGTCACGCAGGTCCTCCAGGATCCGGGCGGGCGACGCCTCGTTGCCGTGGATCGTGCCGATGAACACTGCCTTCACCGGCGACGCCGGATCACCGAGGTGCCAGGCGCGGATCGGCCGGCCCTTGACGGTGCGGCCGATCACGCGTGACTCGAAGGCGGCACCCGCCGAGCGCGCCTGACGGTCGCCGGACGGGCCAGCCTCTGCCGCACCCGGGGTGACGAGCACCGTCGTGAGGAGGGCGAGCAGGAGCAGCGATGCCGCGAGTCCCGAGAGTCGCCGGGTCACGTGAGCTTGTCCGCGACCAGCAGGTAGGTCCAGACGACCGAGCCGACCAGCAGCCCGACGTGTCCCAGGATCGACAGCCCGGGGCCCTCTCCCCAGGAGTCCGCCGCAGGTCCGGATGCGTGCCGGCCGCGGGCGGGCATCCAGCGCAGCAGGATGAGCAGCCCGGCAGCCGTGGTGACCCACCAGCAGGCCAGCCCGACGTACCCGTAGAGCCTGTCGACCTTGGCGAGGATGTAGGTGCCCCAGAACCCGAGGGCAAGCACCCCGAAGAGGGTGTGCACGTTGACCAGGCCCCTCGGGATGTCGACGCGGCCCGCCGCCTCCTCCTCGCGGGACGCCATCCGCACCCGGGTGAGCACGACGACGACCGCCGCGAGTGCGGTGAGCACGAAGGCGACGCGTTGCGGAGTCACGGGTTCAGTGTGCCCGAACCCGGCTCCCGAGTCGTGGACGTGTCGAGCTGTGCCGCGAGCCTGTCGAGGAGGGCGTCGACCTCGCTGGCGCGGTAGCCGCGCACCGCAGTGGAGAAGCGCACCGCCCTCAGGTCCGCACCGGTCAGCGGCCGGTCGACCGGTACGACGGCATCGGGCCGGTCGTCGTATGCGCGGGCGAGCGGGGCGCCCGTGCCTGCCGCGACCACGGCGACGCCACCGAGCGCGAGGACGACGAGCACCGCGAAGAACCACATCATCGTGCGGCCACCATGATCGACACCGCCTCCTCCACGTCGTCGGTGAGCTGCAGCATCTCGAGGTCCGCGGCACCGATCTTGTTGTTCGCCAGCACGGTGTCGCGCAGCCAGTCGATGAGGCCGCTCCAGTAGTCCACCCCGATCAGCACGACCGGGAACGACGTCACCTTGCGCGTCTGCACCAGCGTGACCGCCTCGAACAGCTCGTCGAAGGTGCCCATCCCGCCGGGCAGGACCGCGAAGCCCTGGGAGTACTTCACGAACATCGTCTTGCGCGCGAAGAAGTAGCGGAAGTTCACGCCGACGTTGACGTGGTCGTTCATGCCCTCCTCGAAGGGCAGCTCGATGCCGAGACCGACGCTCACCCCGCCGGCGTCGGCGGCGCCCTTGTTCGCCGCCTCCATCGCACCCGGGCCGCCACCGGTGATCACCGCGAAGCCCTCGCGGACCAGCGATGCGCCGAGCTGGACCGCCTGCGCGTAGTAGGGGTCGTCACGAGCGGTCCTGGCGCTGCCGAAGACCGCGATCGCGGGCCCCAGCTCGGCCAGGGCCCCGAAGCCCTCCACGAACTCGGCCTGGATGCGCAGCACCCGCCACGGATCGGTGTGCAGCCAGTCGCTCGAGCCGCGTGAGTCGAGCAGCCGCTGGTCGGTGGTGGAGAGATCGATCTGCTCGTCGCGCAGGAACATCGGGCCCTTGCGCTTGACCGCCCGCGGGTGCTCGGTCATCAGGCGCCCAGCCAGTTGCGCAGGACCTGCTCGCAGCGCTCGATGTGGGCGATCGGCACGTGCTCCTCCTGCTTGTGCGCCAGCGACGGGTCGCCCGGCCCGAAGTTGACGGCGGGGACTCCGAGGCCGCTGAAGCGGGCGACGTCGGTCCAGCCGAACTTCGGCTTCACCTCACCGCCGACCGAGTCGACGAACGCCTTCGCCGCCGGTACGTCGAGCCCGGGGAGCGCTCCGGGCGCAGAGTCGGCGACCGTGATCTCGAAGCCGTCGAAGAACTCGCGCACGTAGTCGAGCGCCTCCGCCTCGGAGCGGTCGGGCGCGAACCGGTAGTTCACGGTGACCACGGCCTCGTCAGGCAGCACGTTGGTGGCTACGCCGCCGCTGATCAGCACGGCGTTGAGCCCCTCGTGGTACTCGAGCCCGTCGATCAGCGGCCGCCGGGCGTCGTACTCGTTGAGCCGGCGCAGCACCTCGGCAGCCTTGTGGATCGCGTTGACGCCCTTCCACGACCTGGCGGAGTGCGCCCGCTCGCCGCGCGTGCGCACGTCGACGCGGAGCGTCCCCTGGCACCCTGCCTCCACCATCGCGTCCGAGGGCTCCATGAGGATCGCGAAGTCCGCCTCCACCAGGTCGGGCCGTCCCTCGGCGATCTTGCGGAGGCCGTTGTGGATCGCGTCGATCTCCTCGCACTCGTAGAAGACGAAGGTGACGTCGCGGTTCGGCTCCGGGACGCCGGCGGCGAGCCGAAGCGCGACCGCCACGCCCGCCTTCATGTCGCAGGTGCCGAGCCCGTGCAGGAAGGTGCCGTCGTTGCGGCACGGCAGGTTGCCGTTCAGCGGCACCGTGTCCAGGTGGCCCGCGATCACGACGCGCTCGCCGCGCCCGAGTTCGGTGCGGGCGACCACCGAGTTGCCGACCCGGGTCACCTCCAGGTGGGCGACCTCGCGCAGCGCGGCCTCGACGGCGTCGGCGATCGGCTGCTCGTTCAGGCTCACCGACTCGATGTCCACGAGTGCCTCGGTGAGCGCGACCGCGTCGGCCGTGATGTCCAGGACCATGGCGCCCATCTTGTCAGGGCGGGTCAGGAGCCCGGGAACACGCAGAACTCGTTGCCCTCGGGGTCGGCGAGCACCGTCCAGCCCGGGAGGTCCGAGAGCCGGGTCGCCCCGCGAGCCTCGAGCTCGGCGACGTCGCCGTACAGGTCCCAGTGCAGCCTGTTCTTGACCGTCTTCGGCTCGGGCACCCAGCCGAAGACCCAGGCGTCCATCGGGAACCCCGGAACGCCCGCAAGCCAGCTCCCGTCCTTGCCGTCCTCGCCGTCCTCGTGCTGGAGCTCGACCCCGAACACGTCGGCCCACCACTGCCCGATCCGCACGTGGTCGGCGGAGTCGACCACCAGCTCGAAGGCCTTGTACGCCGGGACGCGTGCCGGCTCCCGGACGAACGCGCACAGCTCGTTGTCCTCCGGATCGGCCATGACGGTCCAGGCGTCCGCGTCGTCCTGGACCGGCGCGACGGTCGCACCGATCGCGACCAGGGTCTCGACCGAGTCGGTGTGCAGGTCGAGGTGCACGCGGTCCTTGACGGTCTTGGGCTCCGGCACGGTGTTGATCCACAGAGTCTGCCCGGGCTCCGAACCGCGGAGCACCGCGTCGCCGTTGTCCTGGTATTCGGCGGCCAGGCCGAGCGCGCCGGACCAGAACGGCGCGACCGCCCGCGGGTCCAGCGCGTCCAGGCAGAGGTCCTTGAACCGGGTGCCGCCACTTTCCATGCGCTCATCGTGGCCCACCGGCAGACTGTCCGTCATGCCGAAATCGCCCTCGCGACGCCGAGTGCCGCTGCCCGAGATCAGCTCGCGAGCCTGGGAGCACCCCGCCGACCGGGGCGCGCTGGTCGCGCTGCGCAAGCTCAAGGGCTTCGACACCGTGCTGAAGGCTCTGTCCGGGCTGATCAACGAGCGTGCCGTGCGCCTGGAGCTCCTCGGGTCGGCGATCCGGGTCGACGAGCGCCAGTTCCCGGCCCTGCACCGCGCCCTCGCCGACGTCGCCACGGTGCTCGACGCGGCCGACGTGCCGGAGGTCTACGTGTCGGCGAACCCGGTCCCGAACGCGGTCACCATCGGCATGGACAAGCCGCTCATCGTCGTGAACTCGGCACTCGTGGAGCTGCTGGACTCCGACGAGATGGCGTTCGTGCTGGCCCATGAGCTCGGCCACGCGATCAGCGGCCACGCCGTCTACCAGACGCTCCTTCAGCGGCTCCTGCAGCTCTCCGGCGTCCTCGGCTCGATCCCCCTCGGCGGCCTCGGCATCCGGCTCATCGTCGCCGCGCTGATGGAGTGGTCGCGCAAGTCCGAGCTCTCCGCCGACCGTGCCGGTCTCCTCGCCACCCAGGACCCCGCGCTCGCCTTCCGGGTGCACATGAAGCTGGCCAGCGGCGGACACCTCGAGGACCTGGACACGACGTCCTTCTTCGCCCAGGGCCGTGAGTACGACGAGGCGGGCGACCTCCGCGACTCCGTCCTGAAGATGCTGCTGATCGAGAGCCGGTCGCACCCGTTCGCCGTCGTACGGGCCGCCGAGCTGCGAAGGTGGGTCGACACCGGGGACTACACCGCGATCCTGGCCGGCACGTACCCGCGCCGCTCCGAGGACGCGGACGCCCCGGTGAGCGAGGCCGCGCAGGCAGCGGCGCGCAGCTACTCCGAGATGTTCGGGCAGACCCAGGACACGCTCGGCCGGCTCGTGCAGGACGCCGCCGGCGTGCTCGGCTCGGTCAAGGGCTGGCTCGACCAGAACCTGCGACGGCCACGCTCCGACGAATGACCGGTTGTTGAGCCGATCGATTCCCTCGGTAGCCTGATCCGCATGCCTGAGTCCTCGTCCCCTGCCCAGAAGTCGGCCTGGGGCCACGGTCTCGCGACCATCGCCGACGACGGGTCCGTGCTGGACACCTGGTACCCGACGCCGGCTCTCGGCGAGCCTCCGGCCGACGTCGCGCCGCCCGCCTCGCTGACCGCACTGGAGACCAAGGACCCGGCGCGCAGGGTGCACACCGAGGTGGTGCTGACGGCCTCGGCGCTCGACGACGCCCCGGCTGACGCGACCGACGTCTACCTGCGGCTGCACCTGCTCAGCCACCGGCTCGTCGCCCCGCACGGCGTGAACCTGGACGGCATCTTCGGCATCCTCAGCAACGTCGTCTGGACCAGCCGTGGACCGTGCGCCGTGGCCGGCTTCGAGGAGGTCCGCGCTGCGCTGCGCGCCGACGGGCCGGTCGAGGTCTTCGGCATCGACAAGTTCCCGCGGATGACCGACTACGTCGTGCCGACGGGCGTCCGGATCGCCGACGCCGACCGGGTCCGCCTCGGAGCCCACCTCGCCGAGGGCACCACCGTGATGCACGAAGGGTTCGTCAACTACAACGCCGGCACCCTGGGCACCTCGATGGTCGAAGGCCGGATCTCCGCCGGCGTCGTCGTCGGCGACGGTTCCGACGTCGGCGGTGGCGCCTCGATCATGGGCACGCTCTCGGGTGGCGGCAAGGAGACCATCTCGGTCGGGCGCCGGTGCCTTCTCGGCGCCAACTCCGGCATCGGGATCTCGCTCGGAGACGACTGCGTGGTCGAGGCCGGCTGCTACGTCACCGCGGGCACCAAGGTGACGGTGCGCGACATCGACAACAAGCCGAAGGTGATCAAGGCGGGCGAGCTGTCCGGCGCGGACCACGTCCTGTTCCGCCGCAACTCGGTGACCGGTGCCGTCGAGGCCGTCCCGTGGCACGCGGACGGCATCGCGCTCAACGCCGACCTGCATGCCAACTAGGCAAGGGCACCGTCGCTCCGGGATCTTCCTGTTCCTGGCGGTCCTCGCCGTCGTCGCCGGGGTCACGATCGCGGTCTGGCGCGGCACCGGCCCCCTCCCCGACCCGCCCGGCTGCACCGCGACGGTGGCCGGTCGCAGCGTCGACCTCGAACCCGACCAGGCGCAGAACGCGTCGCTGATCGCGGCGATCGGGGTGCAGCGTGGGCTCCCGGCACGGGCGGTGTCGATCGCCCTCGCCACGGCGTACCAGGAGAGCAAGATCCGCAACCTCACCAGCGGTGACCGCGACTCGGTCGGCATCTTCCAGCAGAGGCCGTCGCAGGGTTGGGGCACGGTGGCGCAGATCAGCAACGAGTACTACTCGATCAACAAGTTCTACGACGCTCTGGAGAAGATCCACGGCTACCAGACGATGCGGATCACCGAGGCCGCGCAGAAGGTGCAGCGGTCGGCGTACCCGGAGGCCTACGAGCCGCACGCACCGGACGCCCGGGCCCTTGCTTCTGCGCTGACCGGCTACAGCCCCGGCGGCACCTTCACGTGCGTCGTGCGGGAGCCGAAGGCCCACGGGACCGCGGCGACCGCCTCGCAATGGCTGTCCAAGGCGTACGGCGATCTCGACGTCACCCGCACCGGCGCCCGCCAGGACTTCACCGTGACGGTCGCGGCCGGACAGGACGGCAACCGCAAGGGCTGGTCGATCGCCGAGTACCTCCTGGCCAATGCCGACGACCTGAAGATCACCGGCGTCTCGTTCGACGGCCGGGCCTGGAAGACCGGTGACGACTCCGAGAAGGGCTGGGTGGCCTCCTCCGCCCCGGCGACGAAGATCACCGTCTCGCTCGGCTGATTTCCCGCCGAGGCGGCGCAAGTGAAAACCCACCCGACGCCGAGGCGGCGCAAGTGAAAACCCATGCGACACCGAGGCGGCGCAAATGAAAGAGCGACGTCTTCCATCTGCGCCGCCTCGGCGGTGTTAGGTCTTTCATCTGCGCCGCCTCGGCGATTGGGGTCGGTCAGGCGAGGCGGAGGACGTCGCCGAATGCGTCAAGCCGTGAGCCGCTCCACTGCCGCGCCGATCCGCTCGTCGGTGGCGGTGAAGGCGATCCGCACGTGCTCGGCGCCGGCGCGGCCGTAGAACGAGCCTGGCGCGACCAGCACGCCGCGCTCGGCGAACCAGGCCAGGGTGTCCAGGCACGGCTCCCCACGGGTGGCCCAGAGGTAGAGCGAGCCCTCCGAGTGGTCGATCCGGAAGCCCGCGGCCTCGACCGCGTCCTTGAGCCAGCCGCGCCGGCGGGCGTACCGGGCCCGCTGCTCCTCGACGTGGGCGTCGTCGTCGAGGGCCGCGACCATCGCGTGCTGCTGCGGACCGGGCATCTGAAGGCCGAGGTTCTTGCGCACCGCGAGCAGCTCCCCCACGACCACCGGGTCGCCGGCGACGAACGCGCACCGGTAGCCGGCCAGGTTGGAGCGCTTCGAGAGCGAGTGCACCGCGAGGATGCCCTCGTGGCTGCCGCCGCACACGTCGGGGTGCAGCACCGAGACGGCCGGCGCGTCGGGCTCCCAGGTCAGCTCGAGGTAGCACTCGTCGGAGATCAGCAGCACTCCTCGCTCGCGGCACCAGTCCACGACTTTGCGCAGGTGGTCGACCGGCAGCACCTTGCCGGTCGGGTTGGACGGCGAGTTGATCCAGAGGATCCGCGGCCGCTCCGGTCCGATCGCGGTCAGCGAGTCGGCCGCGAGCACGCGGGCGCCCGCGAGCACCGCTCCGACCTCGTACGTCGGATAGGCGAGCAGCGGCTGCACGACCAGGTCGCCGGCGCCGACACCGAGATGCGTCGGCAGCGAGGCGATCAGCTCCTTCGAGCCGACCACCGGGAGCACGCCGTCCAGCCCGAGGCCGGTGACCCCGAAGCGGCGGGACAGCCAGTCCACGCAGGCCTGACGAGTCTGCGGCAGGCCGATCGTGACCGGGTAGCCGGGCGAGTCAGCGGCTTCGCGGAGCGCCCGCTGCACGATCTCGGGGGTCGGGTCGACCGGCGTACCGACCGAGAGGTCGACGATGCCGCCGGGGTGCGCGCGTGCCACGTCGCCGTACGACGTGATCTGGTCCCAGGGGAAGTCAGGCAGCCGGGAGGAGACAGGCTCGACCTCCGGTGGGGTCACTCGTCGTGCTCTTGCGGCGGGAGCGCCTCGATCAGCGGGTGGTCCTTCTCGATGACGCCCATCTTGGCGGCGCCGCCCGGGGAGCCCAGGTCGTCGAAGAAGTGCACGTTCGCGTCGTAGTACTCCTTCCACTCCGCCGGGGTGTCGTCCTCGTAGTAGATCGCCTCCACCGGGCAGACCGGCTCGCACGCACCGCAGTCGACGCACTCATCGGGGTGGATGTAGAGCATCCGCTTGCCTTCGTAGATGCAGTCGACGGGGCACTCGTCAACACAAGCGCGGTCCTTGAGGTCCACGCAGGGCTGGGCGATGACGTAGGTCACCTGGATCCTCCTGAGGTACGAGTCCGGTGCGGACTGCGGCAAAGCCTAGTATCCCCGGGGTGACTTCAGCAGACGGGCCCGTGTTTCAGCAGGTGACCAAATCGGGGCTCGGTCCGCACGTCGTCGGCCAGCGTGTCGTGGTACGCCGCGTACTGCCCGGCGAGACCGGCCCGTCGGGCGGCCCGGCGATGACCGACGTGCTCGGGGTCTGCGAGTCCTGGGCCGACGGGGTGGCGGTGATCCGGCGCGAGGACGGCAGTGCGGTCGCGATCCGGATCGGCGAGATCGTCTCCGGGAAGCCGGTCCCGCCCCGCGCCAGCGTCCGCCAGCGGGTCACCGCGCGCGAGGCCGAGTCGCACGGCGCGCCGCTGTGGCCCGGCGTCGTGCGCGAGCCGCTCGGGGAGTGGGAGCTGCGCACCGAGCCCGAGCCGAAGGACCGGCTGCGGAAGCGGGCGAACTCCTGCCTCGCGATGGGTGATCCCGACGTCCCGCTGGACCAGGCCGCCGAGCTCGTCCGGGCGTTCTACCGGGATCGCGGCCGTCCGCCCATGGTTCAGGTCGAGGTCGGCTCCGAGGCTGACGACTGGTTCGGAGCGACTGGCTGGACGGTGGTGCCGGGCGGTGACTCGTTGTTCCTGCTCGGCTCGCTCAGCCGCGCCCGGCGGACGCTGGGTGCCGACGACGTGGCCGTCCTGCACTCCGACGGCCCCCGGGCGGAGGCGATCGTCAACGACCAGGCCTTCGCGAAGGCTGCGATCGACCGCGACTGGCTCGGCGTCCACGACCTGTTCGTCGAGCCGGAGCTCCGCCGCCGCGGGCTGGCCCGGGCCGTCCTCGCCACCCTGCTGGAGTGGGGCGCCGAGCAGGGCGCCACGACGCTCTGGCTGCACGTCGAGACCGACAACGCGCCGGCGATCGCCCTGTACGAGTCGCTCGGGCTGTCGGTGCACCACGCCTGTCGCTACCTGTCAGGTTGACTGTCGGAGTGGACGACAACGCAGACGAGACCACGAAGCGCGAGCTTCTCGAGTGGCTGGACGCCCAGCGGACGCACGTAGCGGAACAGGTGAGGGCGATGCCGGCCGAGGCGCGACGCCGCTCGCAGGTCCCCTCAGGGTGGACACCGCGCGGTCTGCTCAGGCACCTGACCCTGGACGTCGAGCGGGTGTGGTTCCGCGCTGTGATGGCCGGCGAGCGCGTCGACCTTCCCCAGGGGTACGACGGCTGGACCGCACCCGATCTCCAGAGCGACGAGGACCTCCTCGAGCAGTACGCCGCCGAGTGCAGGCTGGCCACCGCGGCCGTCGAGCGACTGCGGCTGGACGCGAAGCCGGTCTGGTGGTTCGAGGACGCCGGCGACCCGCCCGTCTCGTCCTTGCGGGACGCCCTGTTGCACGTGATCGTCGAGACCGCCACCCATGCGGGGCACCTGGACGTCTGCCGCGAGCTGGTCGACGGCGGACAGCGCCTCGTCCTCGACGAGCCGACGACCTGAGGGCACGACCCCCGATCCTGAGCCACTACGTTGGATCCCCATGACCGCCACCCCGCTCACGCCCGAGCTCGAGGCCGCGATCGAGCTCGGCTACGAGCGCCGCGACCGGACCGACATGGCACCGACGATCGCGTACTTCGAGGACCTGCTGGCCCGGCATCCCGATCATCCCGTGCTGGTCTACGAGGTCGGCGGCGCCTACGACACCGCGGGAGACGAGAGGACCGCCGCGAGCCACTACGAGCGGGCACTCGCGCTCGGCCTGGAGGGCGACACGCTGCGTCGCTGCCTGTGCCAGTACGGCAGCACGCTGCGCTGGCTCGGGCGGCTGGAGGAGTCGCTCGCGGTGCTGGAGCGCGCGAAGGCCGAGTTCCCCGACTCGGACTCGGTGCGGGTCTTCCGCGCCCTCACCCTCAACGACGCTGGTCGTGGCGACGCTGCGGTGGCGGAGCTCCTCGGAGTCGTCGTCGCCCATGCCGAGCACACCGACCTGGGTCGCTGGGCCGCCGGCCTGGGCGGCCTCGCCCAGTGGCTCGGCGACGGCCGTCCCGAGGACTCGCTCCCTGCTCAGCTCCTCGTGGGCGGGTCGAGATGGCCGTGGACGTGATGGTCGATCGCCGGCTCGTTCTCGAGCAGGAAGTCGACGACGTGCCAGAAGTCCGGCAGACGCCGATGGCCCAGTGCCTCGTCCCGGCTCAGCTTGTGCCCGAAGGTAGGAGTGTCTCCGTACGGCACCGCTGCCTGGACGAGCGAAGCGGCCGGTTCCCGGCTGCCCTCCACCGGACCGACGCGGCAACCGAAGGTCACTCTCTCGTCCTGACCATCGCCTTCGAACGAGCCGAGGATCACGTCCATCCAGGCTTCGAAGCCCCCGTGGTGGTGCAGGGCCGTCATCGCGATGGCGCACGGACCGTCGGCGTCGAGGACGAAGCTCTTGACCAGGAGGTACTCCGCCCCGCAGTCGTCGCAGGTGGACCGGTCGATCGTCGACTCGCCGTCCAGCCAGAGCGTCACGTCGGACCCCCGAAGAGTCAGAGCCCCGCGAACAGGTCCGTCTCGAGGCCGTCCTCGTTGACCGGCCCGCGCCGGCCCTTCGCGATCCGGTAGAACTCCAGGCCCCAGGCGGTGGCGCCGACGTTGTTGGAGAGCGCGAAGAAGGGGCCGTCGGTGGTGATCTGGGTGGCGTGTGCGGCGAGCGCCGCCATCTTGCGGTCGTGGTACTCGGTGCCGTCGACGACGGCGGAGAGGTTCTCGTCGGCGGTGACGAACGGCGGCAGCGGGCCGTCCGGCTCCATGCCCTCGAACGTGGTGGTGTCGCCGGAGTCACGCAGCAGTCGCAGGCCGGCGCGCATCCGGCTCTCTGACATCGCCCCCCAGTAGATCTTCGCGACGTCGTGGTGCTCCCCCAGGTCCGGCCGGTACGACGGCACGGCTGCGAGCGCCGCGGCGTACGTCGCGACCCGGTGGGCCTGGATGTGGTCAGGGTGGCCGTATCCGCCGAACTCGTCGTAGGTGACCAGCACCTGCGGCCGGACCTCGCGGATCACCTCGACCAGGTGGCTGGCCGCCTCGGTCAGGTCGGCGTGCCAGAACGCACTCTCGTGCACGGTGTCCGCCGGGATCGCGTGGCCGTCCTCGTGCCACTGCATGCCGGAGTCGCGGTAGCGCTTGAAGCCACCGAGGTAGCGGTGGTCGGTGACGCCGAGCTCCTTCATGGCGTTGTCGAGCTCGATCCGGCGCTGGTCGGCCAGGGTGTCGTCCTTGTCGGCCGCCAGGTGCTCGAGCTCGGGCACCAGGATCTCGCCCATCTCGCCGCCGGTGCAGGTCACCAGGGTGACGCCGATGCCCTCCGCGACGTACTTCGCCATGGTCGCGCCCTGCCCAATCGACTCGTCGTCGGGGTGCGCGTGCACGAGGAGCAGGTGCTTGTCCATACCGAAGACCCTAGTTGCGCGGGCCCAGAGTTTTTCCGACGGCGTCCACGAACGGACGATCGGCTTCGAGCCAGTCGACGCCGTCGATCTCGCCCACCCGCAACCACCTGATGGCGTCGTGCTCCCCGTGCCGCGGCACCGGCTCGTCACCGACCAGAGCAGCCGTCGCAACCCTGAGCACGAGGTCGTCGCGGATCGGGACCTCGGGCTCGAGCCAGCCGGTCACTTCGACCAGGCAGCCGAGCTCCTCGGAGACCTCGCGCACGACGGCCTCCTCCGGCATCTCGCCGGGGTCGACCTTCCCGCCCGGGAACTCCCACCGGCCGGCCACCTCCGGCGGATAGCTGCGGCGCGCCGCGAGCACACGACCGCCGTGGAGCATCGCGACACCGACGACGAGTGGCACGCTCAGTCGGCCGGGTCGAACTCCGGGGTCCGCGACCAGCGGACCGACGCGGCCAGCGACGCGGCGAAGTGCATGCCGCCGGCGACGAGGTAGACGACGACCAGCCGCGGGCTGTCGACGGTCCGGCTCGCGACGATGGCCAGCGCGACTGCGGCCAACGCGACGACCAGGCTGAGCACCGCCTTTCGCTTGCCCCTGTCGAGCTCGGAGCGCGTGGCGTAGGGGCCGAAGCGGTTCGGGGTCATCGTGCTCATGGCGGTTCCTCGGCGATCTGGGCGAACGGCTGTCGACGCTACCCGCGCGACGCGTCCGCGTCTGGCGAATACGGTGGATCCATGCGTACGCCGCCCCGAGTCCACCTGCGGCGTACCGACGAGAACGCCGGGGAGATCGAGGCGCTCGTCGCCCGGCTCGGCGATCCGGTCGGTGTCGCGGGCGTCCTCGCGCGGCTCAACCGGCAGGCCACTCGGGTCCCGGTGCCGGGAGTGGCGGTCGAGTGGGGCTTCGCGTGGGGCGACGAGGACGGCGTCTCCGAGCGGTGGTGGCCCCAGGGGATCACCAACTCCGCACACGTCCCGGGCGTCGACCGGCGGCTGCTGGTCACCAGCTGGTACGCCAAGGACGACCGCGGCAGCCGGATCACGGTCGTCGACCTCGAGACCCTGCGCTACCGCCACGTGCTGCTCGTCGTGCCGGTGCTCGAGCCCGGCGGCGTCCGGCTCCGGCCGCTCACTGTCCATGCCGGTGGCCTGGTCTGGGCCGGCCCCTACCTGTACGTCGCCGGCAGCCGACAGGGGCTCCACACCTGCCGGATGGACGACATCCTCCAGGTCGAGCCCGGCGAAGAGACCTTCGGCCACCGGTTCGTGCTCCCCGTCCGGTTCGTGTACGACGCACGCGACGACCTCGACGAGATGCGCTACTCGTTCCTGTCGCTGGACCGGAGCGAAGAGGTGCCGCACCTCGTCGCCGGGGAGTACGGCCGGGAGGAGATGACCCGGCGGATCGTCCGCTACCCGCTGGATCCCGGCACGTTCTACCTGCACGCCGAGCAGGACGGGACGTCCCGGCCGGTCTCGTTCGACGAGCGCGGGCTGGGGCACATGCAGGGCGTGGCGATCGTCGAGGGTCGCTTCCACGTCACCACGAGCAGGGGTCGCTGGCAGCTCGGCGCGATGCGCGTCGGCCAGCCGGGCGCGTTCCGCACCTTCAGGCAGGCCATCCCGGTGGGACCCGAGGACCTCTGCTACTTCGACGACGACCTGCTCTGGTCGCTCTCGGAGTACCCCGGCCGCCGCTTCGTGTTCTGCATGCGACGCAGCACGTTCGACTGATCAGCCCCGCGGCTGCAGCGCCAGCTGCCGCGCCTGCGCCACCAGCCGGCCGGTGGAGTCCCAGACGTCGCAGTCCTCCTCGAAGAGGCCGCCGGCGACCGTGCGCGTGGCGTGCCGGACGACCGCCCATCCGGACGCGGGCCGGGCCCGGACGTGGGCGGTCAGCTCGAGGGTCGGCGCCCAGCCGGGGATGCCGAGGTCGAAGGTCGTCGGCGGCAGCGCGTCGACCACCATGAGCAACGCGATCGGGTCCAGGGGCCGGTCGTCGGCGAGCTTGAACCAGCCCTGGATGACGCCCTTGCGGCTGGGCTTCCCCACGGCCCACATCGCGCTCTCGGGATCCAGCAGCGTCCCGAACCGGTCGAGCAACGGCGCGAACTTCCTCACCTCGTCGGGAGCGGCGTTCGAGGGCAGGCACTGCTCCCGGGGCGGCAGGTCCGGAGGCGCGAGGGCGAGGTGAAGAGCGTCGGCAGCCGCGTCGGTGGCCGCGTCGTGGGCACGGTCGAGGTCGCCGTACGTCGCCAGCGCGGTGATCCGCGGGGTCGTGACGCCGTCGAGCTGCTGGCTCAGAGTGGCGGCCACCGTCGAGAACCGGCCACCCCGGCGCACGATCCGGGTCTCCACGGTCGCCGGCCCGGGCACGGACGCACTCAGGTAGTGGGCGCTGACCGAGAACGGGTCTACGTGGCCGCTGCTCTCGAGCGTGTGTCGCACGGCGTTGCCGATCACGGCAAGGAGGTAGCCGCCGTTCACGCCGCCGCCGACGACCCAGCCGCCGTCGAGCTCGGCGGAGTAGGCATCGTCGCCGATCGGTCTCACCGCGATGCCGCGGTCGAACTCGTAGGGCACTGCTCAGGCTCCTCGGGTACGGTCATCGGTCGAAACGACTCTAGGGGGAATGTGCGTGTCCGATCGCCGAGCACTGCTCGCGCTTCCTGTCGCGCTGCTCACAGCCGTTGCCGCCCTCGCCCTGGGCGGCTGCGGCGGCGATGACGACCACCCGAGCGCGGCCGGCAGCACCGCGCCGGGCGTGACCTCCGCGCCCTCGGTCGACCCCAGCGGACCAGCCGATCCGGGCGAGCCGTCGAACACCCAGCTCCAGCAGCCGAAGGCCTCGGAGACGATCGCGCCGGAGGCCAGCCTCACCGCGGTCCCCGGTGCCAGCGAGCTCCCCGCACAGGGCTTCCGCACCGTCCAGGGCTTCCCGGTGCCGCCGGGCGTGAAGGTCAAGGACCCCGGTCCGCTCGACGACACCTGGCAGTTCGACATCCACTCCGACGACCTCGACGGCGTGATCGCCTTCTACAAGCGAGTGCTGCCGCAGATGGGCTTCCGGCTGCGGCTGGGAGTCAGCTACACGCTCGGCGACGAGCAGGTCTACTGGGACCTGGTCTTCGACGGCCGTATCTCCGGCACGATGGTGCGCGACCCCGACAACGGCGTGGTGTTCGTGGTCGTCAACCCTCCGGGGCAGCCGGCGATCGCGGGCGAGAAGTAGGAGCGCCGGAGTCATCCAGCACCGTGCACCTCGTGCCGGTGTAGATCGTCGGCATGCACTGGTTGCAGTGGATGCAGACCCCTTCGCCGGACTCGCCGCTCGCCAGCCGGTTGACCAGGTCGGGCTCGCGCAGCAGGGCGCGAGCCATCGCGACGTACTCGAAGCCCTCGGCCATCGCGCGGTCCATGGTCGCCCGCGTGTTGATGCCCCCGAGCATCATCAGCGGCATCCGGACCGCTTCGCGGAACACCAGTGCCTTCTCGCGGAGGAACGCCTCCTCGAACGGGTAGGCCTTGAAGAAGCCCTTGCCGATGGGCGTCCTCATCCCGAGCCGCACCAGGGGCGGCATGTTGGCGGCGAACTCCCTGCGCGGCACGTCGCCGCGGAACAGGTACATCGGGTTCAGCAGCGAGCTGCCGGCGCTGAGCTCCAGGGCGTCGAGGTGGCCGTCGGCCTCCAGCATCCGCGCGAACTCGACGGTCTCCGGCATCGAGAAGCCCGCACGCGACCCCTCGGTCATGCCGATCTTGGCGGTGACCGCTGCCCGGTCCCCCACCTCCTCCCGTACGACGCGCGCCACCTGGCGGGCGAACCGCGTCCGGTTGTCCAGCGACCCGCCCCAGGCGTCCTTGCGACGGTTCTGCCCCGGCGCGAGGAAGGAGCTCAGCAGGTAGCCGTGCGCCATGTGGATCTCGAGCACGTCGAAGCCGGCGTCCACCAGGATGCGCGCGGCACGCACGTAGTCGCGGGTGATCCGGGTGATGTCCGCCTCCGTGGCGGACCGGACCATCTGCATGCTCAGCGGCGACGGCATCCGGGAGGCGGCGAGCGCGTGCACGCCGTTGGACCGGCCGTTGGCCACCGGACCGGCGTGCCCGAGCTGTCCGGCGATCTTCGCGCCGGTCTCGTGGACCGCCGCGGCGAGCCGGGCGAGCCCGGGCGCCGACTCCGGGCCGACGGTGATGACCTCCTTGTGGGTGCGGCCCTCCGGCGCGACCGCGAGGTAGGCGACCGTGGTCAGCCCGACACCGCCGCGAGCCGGCGCCAGGTGGTAGTCGATCAGCTCGTCGGTGACCAGGCCGTGCGGCGTACGCCCCTCGAAGGTGGCCGCCTTGACGACCCGGTTGCGCAGCCGCACCGGGCCGAGATCGGCGGGAGCGAAGACGTCGGGGGCCACCGCAGAACGATAACCTGTTTCAGTTTCGAGCCGGGTTGCGGCGCCTTCCGCCGAGCCGCGCCAGCCCGTCCAGGACGAGCTCGAGCCCGAAGTCGAACTCGTTGCCGAAGGCGTAGCCCGGCTTCATCACGACCTCCGTGGCCAGCTCGGTGAGGTGCGGGTACTGACCCGGGTCGAACCCCGCCACGATGGAGGCGGCAAGGTCGCCGACGTCCTGGCCGCCGCCCCCGGCGGACTCGACCGGGAGGCCGGCCTCCTGGACGGCGAACCCGTACACGTAGCTGTCGAGCACGGCATAGGCGTGGCCGGCCAGCTCGACGGACAGGCCCCCGGCTCGCAGGCTGCCGAGCACCGCGTCGTGGTGGCGCAGCGTCGCCGGGCCGGGGCTGGTGCGCGACTCCATCAGCGCGATCGCCCAGGGATGCCTGCGCAGGACGGTCCTCGCCGAGGACGCACGAGCGTGCATCTCCGCGCGCCAGTCGCCGTCGCCGGGGGGCAGCTCAATCTCGTCGAAGACGAGATCCACGATGCCGTCGAGGATCGCGTCCTTGTTGGCGACGTGGTGGTAGACCGACATCGGCTTGACGCCGAGCGACTCGGCCAGCGAACGGATCGTCAGCGATCCCAGGCCGCCCGCGTCGGCGATGTCCATGGCGGCGGCGAGCACTCGGCCGCGACTGAGCCGCTCCCGATCGGGAGCCCGCTTCGGCGCTGGTCTGGACATGGTGGCCGCACGATAGCAGTTTCGTACAATGTAAGGTACGGTCCCTTACTAAGTACGGCGATGACGCCGGACACCAGCGGAGGACACCCAGATGAAGCTCGACCAGCTCCTCGACTCCCGCAACACCTCCTCACGGCTGATCGGAGGACTCTTCCTGGCCGGCTTCCTCCTCTACGGCGTCGGCTTCGCGCTGGTGAGCTCGGTGATCGACCGGCCACACTTCCTGGCCACCGTCCCCGAGCACCGGGCCACGCTGCTCGCCGGCGCCTTCCTGATGCTGCTCAACACCGTGGTCGACGTCGGCAAGGGAGTGCTCTTCTTCCCGATCCTCGAGCGTCACAGCAAGCGGGCCGCCCAGACCTACCTCGCGACGATGGTCGTGGAGGTCGTCCTCCTCGCGGGTGGGGCACTGATGTTCTTCCTGCTCGTGCCCCTCGCCGAGCACCGCGGAGCCGGCTGGGCCGACGGCATCAGCAACGTGGTCGTCGATGCCAACGCGTCGGCCTACCAGCTCGCCGAGATGCTGCTCGGTCTCGGTGCTCTGGCGCTGACCGTCGTGCTGCTGCGCACCGGACTCGTTCCCCGTCGCCTGGCGGCACTCGGCGTGATCGGCTACCCGGTGCTCGCCGTCGGGAGCGCCGCTGACCTGCTCGGCGCACACGTGAGCCTGGTGCTCTCGATCCCCGGCGGGCTCTTCGAGGTCGGGGTCGCCTTCTGGCTGATCTTCAGGGGCTTCCACCCCGCTGCGTACGCCGGCCCGGACGCCCTGCCCGCCCCCGGTCCGGTCCTCGTCGGTGCCGGACGCCCCGCGCAGGCACTGTGACGCCGGCCTCCTTCGTGTTAACGTCGTCCGCGACTATTTGCTCGCTTGACCAAATAACCGGACGGGACTCCAGCGATGACCACGACCGAGCCAGCGATCGACCTGACCGACCCCGACCTGGTGTCCGGCGGGATCCCCCACGAGCACAACCGCAGCCTCCGCGACGCCGCCCCGGTCCACTGGGTCGACCAGGAGCAGTCGGCGCGGGACGGCATGTCGGCCGAGTCGGGCACGGGCTACTGGGCGCTGACCCGGCACGCCGACGTGGCTGCGGTGTCGAAGAACAGCAAGGCGTTCTCGAGCTGGGAGAACGGCGCGATCATCCGCTTCCCCGAGGGCATCGAGCGCGAGATGGTCGAGATGCAGCGGGTCATCATCATCAACCAGGACGCCCCCGAGCACACCCACACGCGCCGGATGGTGTCGCGGGCGTTCACGCCACGGGCGGTCGGCGGTCTCGAGGAGGTGATGCACGAGCGCGCGGCCACGATCGTGCGCAACGCGCTCGAGAAGGGTGACGTCGACTTCGTCACCGAGGTCGCGGCCGAGCTGCCGCTGCAGCTGATCGCCGACCTGCTCGGTGTACCGCAGGAGGACCGGGGAAAGCTCTTCGAGTGGTCCAACTCGATGATGTCCGGTGAGGACCCGGAGTTCGCCGGGCAGTCCGAGGTCGCCTCGGCGGAGATCCTGGGCTATGCCATGGGGATGGCGGCTGATCGGCTCGCGAACCCGCGCGAGGACCTGGTCACCCAGCTGGTGCACGCCGACAAGGACGGTCGTGGGCTCACCGAGGACGAGTTCGGCTTCTTCGTGATCGCGCTGACGGTGGCGGGCAACGAGACGACGCGCAATGCGATGTCCCACGGCATGAACGCCTTCCTCGACCACCCCGATCAGTGGGAGCTGTTCACGCGTGAACGACCGACCGCCACCATGGTCGACGAGGTGATCCGCTGGGCCACCCCGGTCAACGTCTTCCAGCGCACCGCCCTCGAGGACGTCGACGTCAACGGTGTGCCGGTGAAGAAGGGGCAGCGGGTCGGCCTGTTCTACGGAGCGGCCAACTTCGATCCCGAGGTCTTCGACAGGCCCTACGACTTCGACGTCCTGCGCGACCCGAACCCGCACCTCGCCTTCGGCGGTCACGGCGCCCACTACTGCATCGGCGCGAACCTCGCCCGGATGGAGGTCGGGGCGATCTTCAACGCGCTGGCCGACATCGCGCCGCAGGTCACCAGGCTCTCGGAGCCCGACCGGCTGCGGCACAGCTGGATCAACGGGATCAAGCGGCTCGACGTGCGGCTCGCCACCGGTTGAGCCGGTTCACCGGTGGTGAGCCTGTCGAGACGCTCAGGCCTCGAGGCCGCCGCTGGTGAACAGCGCCAGCTGCTCGACGTACGCCGGGTCGAGGCCGTCGGGACCGATCGGCCGACCGTAGCCGCCGAGGTCGGCCCCCGCGAGGGCGGTGAGCATCGAGAACATCGCGATGCCGGCACGGTCGGCGGCGGCACCGCCCAGCGCCGGGATGGTGCGGGCGGCACCGAGGAACAGGGCCGTCACGTCCACGTCGGCGACCAGCTCGCGGGTGACGATGTCGTCCTCGTTCAGCGCCAGGGTCACCAGGATCTTCATCCAGCGGACGGCCCGGACCGGCTGCCGGTTCAGCTCCTCCACGAAGGGCAGCAGCACCGCCTCGACGAGCTGCCGGGTGGTCAGGTCGTCGCGGCCCTGCAGCCTGCGGAGGCGCTCACGCACGGCATCGCCGACGGGACGCGCCCGGCGCAGGACCACGGCCTCGACCAGTGCTCGCTTCGACGGGAAGTGGTGCGAGAGTGCGGCCGGCGCGACGCCAGCCGCGCCCGCGACCGAGCGGAGCGAGACGACGTCGACACCCGCGGTGCCGAAGAGCTCCTCGGCCGTGTCGAGCAGGGCCTCACGCACGTCGACGTCGACCCGGGGCCCTCGTCGTCGTGGAGAGTCGCTCACGCGGACACCCTAGGGCTCGCGGGACGCCACGGCCCGTCGGACGGCTAGGGAGCGAAGGGATTGATCAGGACGCCGCCGATCGTGAGCACGACGTTGAGCAGGGCGACGAAGGCGCCGACGATGCCGGCGATCCGGGCGGCACCTCCGAGTGGGCGACCGCCCTTGGTCAGGCCGGAGCACCAGGCGGCGCACGCGCCGAGGATGCCGGGAGCGCCCGACCAGAAGAAGATGATCGTGAGCACCGAGAGCCCCGTGAGCACGAGCGATCCGACGCGCGCACGTTCGGGTGTGCGGACCAGCCACAGCGCGAGGCCGACACCGATGAGGAGTGCGGCGGTGCCGACGATCGAGATCGTGACGATCGACGCGATCGGACCCTGGCTGCGGTGCGGGTCCTTGTCGCTGAAGATGATCTCGCCGGTGAACAGTGCGATCAGGCCGAGGACGCACACGGCGTACACAGCGCCGACGAACACCGGCGCCGACGGCAGCTGGACCGAACGCGGCGGAGCCGTTGACGTGGACATCGGGACCTCCTGACCTCCCCGGCGAGTCCGGGGCCGACGCGATCACGATGCCCGCGACGGCGTCCCGCGCGCCAGCCCCGCGCGTCCCGGCCCGTCCCGGGCCGTCCCGGCGCGGTCCCATGACCTACCGAGGACCCCTCGCGTGCTCCATGCTGGCCGTGTGGCCGAGTCGACCGGCGTCACCAGCATCCCGCCCCGGGGCCTCACCGTCGAGGTCCTGGCCACGGGGGTGCTGTTCTCGATCAGCGCGGGGTCCGCCGGCGTGTCTGCTTCCTCGTCGCAACGACCGCCGAGCGTCCTTCTCACGCTGGGCTGGCCGCTCTTCGCCGTGGTCGGCGGAGTCCTCCTCGACCGAACCCCCGGGCTGCGGCTCGGACGCACGCTCGCTGCACTCTCCCTGGCACCCGCGGCGATCGTCGCCTGGAGCGTCGTCCGCACGGGCGGCTTCGAGTCCGCCGACCTCGCGAGCACGACCGCCGATCTTGCCGCTCCCCTGGGCTGTGCCCTGGCCGTTGCCGTGCCCGCGGCGTTCGGAGCCGCTCCGCGGCGCCGAGCCGACGCGCTCATGGTGGCCGGCTATGTGCTCGCAGCTGCGGGCTCGGTGCTCGTGGTCGCGGCTCGGGTCGCGGCCTGGCCCGGAGTGGTGCAGGGCACGGGCTGGACGCTCGCTGCCGCCGGCACGTTGACCACGTGGGCGCTGGTCGCCAGGTCGGTACGCCGTACGGACCGCTCGTCGCGCCGGAGGCTCACCTGGCTCCTGGTGACCCTCGCGACCGGGGGCGCCGTCGTGGCCGCCACGTGGACGCTCTGGCCCGGCCAGCCCGGCTTCTACGCGACGTGCGGCGCGCTCATGATCGGCTCGCTGGTGATCGGCGGCCTGTGGGTCACCGCCGACTTCCGGCCACTCGACGAGCACCTGCTGGACGTGGGACTCGCCCTCGGTGTGCTCGTGATCTCGGCCGTCACGACCGGCCTGGTCTTCCTCGGGTCGCAGCTCGCGCACCGCACCTCCAACACGACGACGGTCGTGTTCACCGCGCTGCTCACCGCGGCGATGACCGCCCCCGGCGCGCTGTGGGTCCGCCGGAACACCCTCGCGACCCGGTACGGAAGCGGGCTCATCCCGCCCGAGGACGTCGCCGCCATCACCGCGGACCTGCACGCGAAGACCGAACCGCGTGACCTGCTCGACAAGGCAGCCCGGATGGTGGCGGCAGCCAGCGGCAGCAAGGAGGTCCGGATCGTGCTGGGCGACGACGACCCGTCCGCACCGGAGCGATGGGCGGTCCATCCCCTCGAGGTCGGCGGCGACCGGGTCGGCTCGCTGCTCATCGAGTCACCCGACCCCGAGGGCCCCGAGATCCGGCAGGTCCAGGTCGTCGCGCAGCTGCTGCCGACCGTCGCGCTGGTGGCACGCGCTGTCGGGCTCGCCGTCGAGGCCGAGCACGCCCGCCGGGACGTGGCTCGCGAGCGGGACGCCGAGCGCAAGCGCGTGATGGGCGACCTCCACGACGGCCTCGGACCCGTCCTGGCCGGAATGAGCATGCGCGTCCAGGCGGCGCTCCGGACGCCCGGCACCGCGGACACGGAGACGCTGCTCGCGGACCTGGCCGCCGACCTCGCCGCGAGCCGGACCGACCTCCGCCGGATCGTCTCGGGCATCACCCCGTCGGTGCTCGACGACGGCGACCTGGAAGCCGCCCTCCACAGCCTGGTCCGCTCCTTCGGCGAACCGGTCGACGGACCCCGCGTGCGGCTCCACGTTTCGGCGGGTGCAGCCGCGTCGCCGGCGGTGGAGGTGGCCGTCTACCGCTGCGTCGCCGAGGGGGTGACGAACGCCCTGCGCCATGCGGCCGCGTCGTCGATCGACGTACGGGTCCAGGCCGACACGGCCCGGATCCGCGTCGACGTGGTCGACGACGGCCGCGGCGGCCCGGTGGTGCCCGGCGTCGGACTCTCGTCGCTCGCGCTGCGCGCTCGGTCGCTCGGCGGTTGCCTGAGCGTCGACGCCGGGGATTCGGGCGGGACGCACCTGCACGTGGAGCTGCCCACCAGTGCCGAGGCGGGGGTGCTGCCGTGATCGACGTGCTCGTCGTCGACGACCATCCGGTCGTGCTGGCCGGGCTGGCCGCACTGATCGGGTCGGACGCGCAGCTCTCGGTCGTCGCGACAGCGCGGTCGGCCACCGAGGCTCGCGAGGTGGTGGCCGGGCTGGAGCGCAGCAGCCGGCCCAGCGTCGCGGTCCTCGACCTGCAGCTGCCGGACGGGGACGGCATCACCCTCGGGATGGAGCTCAAGCAGTCCTGGCCGTCGCTGCGCGTGCTGATCCTGACCATGCACGCCGACGAGTCGACCGTCATCCAGAGCCTCGCCAGCGGCCTGGACGGCTACCTCCTCAAGGATGCCGACCCCGAGGACGTGCTCGCCGCGGTGCACTCGGCGGCCGGCGGCTCGATGGTCGTGGGGCGCAGCGTGAGCGGGTACGTCGTCGCAGCGGCGGCGTCCGCCCCGCGCTCCGACGCCCTGGCGGTGCTCGACGCCCGCGACCTGGAGATCCTCGAGCTCATGGTCGACGGGCTCCCGACCTCACAGGTCGCGGCTCGCCTCTACCTCGCGCCCAAGACCATCCGCAACCGCGTCTCGGAGATGCTCGGCAAGCTCGGCGTCGCGAGCCGCGAGGACGCGATCGCCCTCGGCCGCGCCGGCGGGCTCGGCAGTGGCCGTCTCCGGCCGGGTCCGCCTCCGCAGCGACCCTGAGACGTCCCGTCGGCACGGGATCGCGGCGGGCCGGGCCGGGCCGGAATGGGGCAGCGGGTGCCTGTCCGCGGGACACGGCGCGCAGCCACGCTCGAGGTATCGACCGGTCGGACCTCGCCGGCCACCGAACACCTCAGGAGAACACCATGAAGACCGTCCGCTTCCTCGCCATCGTCCCGCTCGGCCTCATCTCGCTGATGAACGTCGGCTACATCCTGCCGACCGACCCGAAGCACAACCTCGCCGTCGCGATCGCCGTCCTCGCCCTGGGCCTGGCGGGGCTCGGGGCCGTGTACGGCCTCGCCCGCAACACCACGTGGGGAGTCCCGGCCGCCCTGGCCGTCGCCGGCATCAACGTCGCCGGCGCGATCGTGGCGCTGGTCGACGACGCCGACGGTGCCGTCATCGGCCTCGTGGTCAGCGCGCTGGCGCTCGTGCTGGCCTTCGCGGCGAGCTCCGGCGCGCGTCGTACGTCGGTGGCCTGAGATGACGTCGACCACTGCCCCGGCGGCCACGGCTGCAGCGGCCCAGGCCACCCCCGACGGACGACGGTTCTGGCGAGTGCTGCTCGCCGTCGTGGCACCGTTGCCGTTCCTGGCCAAGGGCGTGTTCTACGTGATCAGCCCGGCGGCGGGGGATGACTCCTTCCACGACACCGTCGCTGCGTTCGAGGCCCATCGCGGCCTGCTCGACACGATGAAGTGGCTGGACGCCGTCTTCGTCGTCACCCTCATCCCCGCGACCATCGCAGGGGCCTGGGTCGCCCGCCGGGGAGCACCGCGCCTGACCACGGCCGCCGCCTTCATCGCGCTGACGGGCTTCTTCGCCGGCATCGCCCTGCTCGGAGGAGTCGAGACGCCCCCGCTCGTGACCGTGCAGCACAACCTCGACCCCTCGACGATGTCGGCCCTGCAGGACGTCATGGAGAAGGAGCCGCTCCTCGGGGTCACCTCGCTGCTGTTCATCGTCGGCGTCGTCTTCGGCCTCGGCCTGCTCGGCGGCGCGCTGCGGCGCAGTCGATCGGTGCCCGCGTGGGCGGCGTTCGCAGTGATGGTCGGAGGAGCGACACACCCGTTCATCCCCACGTCGGTCGGTCAGGGCACCGGTCTGCTCGTGGCTGCGGCCGGGTTCTCCGGCGTCAGCATCGCCCTGTGGCGGATGAGCGACGACGACTTCGACCTGCCGCCCGTCGCGGCCCGGTCAGGCCTCGGAGCCGACGCGCAGGGCGCGCACTGACTCGGTCATCTCGACGAGCTGCCCGAGCATCGTGTCGAGCTCCTGCTCACGGCGGTCGAGGGGACGGAACTCGCCGTCCTTCCAGTCCTCGAAGACCAGCAGCGAGACCTGGGCGCGGACGTCGCTCATCAGCAGGTTGGCCGCGACGTTGCGCCAGTGCTCGACGGCTCGTACGCCGCCGTCGGCGCCGTACGAGACGAACCCGACCGCCTTGTCGGCCCACTCGGGTCCGAGCACGTCGACCGCGTTCTTCATCGCCGCCGGGACACCGTGGTTGTACTCGGGCGTGACGAAGACGAAGCCGTCGTACTGGACGATCCGCTCGCTCCAGGCGCGCGTCTGCGGGACCTCGTACTCGCCGCCCGCCGCGGCAGGGATGGTCGGCTCGTCGAGGAGCGGCAGGTCGAAGTCCTCGAGCTCGAGCAGGTCGAAGTCCACCTTGCCCGGCACGTCGTCACGCTGGAGCGCATGGTCGTGGACCCACCGCCCCACGGTGGAGCCCTTGCGCCCGGGGCGGGTGCTGCCGACGATGATCGCGATCCTCATCCGGACCCAGTAACCCAGATCGGCGGAATGATTCGGCCCGCGACCGCCGACGACCGGGAGGAGCTCCAGGGCTCACAGGGGCCTCGGTGGGCTCGGCCGGCTGGTCCAGAGCCGGCCGAGCCCACCGGCTAACCCCCGAACCAGGTGAGTGCGCGGTTCATCAGGTCGGCCTTGTTCGCTGCGTTCCCGTACGCCTCGAACGGGAAGGCCAGGAAGACGACCTTGTAGCCGCCGTCGGCCACCGTCAGTGCATCGGTCTGGGAGCCGTCGTCGGTGAAGGCCGCGGTCGCCGGCCCGATCGGCGTGATCTGGTCCTCGAACGCGGCGCTCAGCACGCTGTGGTCGAGCGTCACGTCGCCGATGCCGTCGGTCACCGGATTGCCGCTCACGGAGTGCACGGCGGCGGTGGCCTTGTCGTTCTGGACCTCGGTGCCGTCCCAGTCGATGTGCAGGTAGTTCTGCACGAACGACGTCGACCCGGCCGCCTGGTCCAGGATGTCCTGGCCCGACATCAGCAGCCGACCGCCACCGTCGAGCAGTGCCTTCAGCTCCGACTCGTAGGGGCCGATGGGCGCGGGATAGCTGTTGCCGGTGAACCACACGACGTTCTGGTGCGCCGTCAGGTACGACTGCGGCAGGACCGGATCGACAGCCAGGTCCCAGTAGCCGTGGTCCGCGCCGTTGGCGGCCAGGGCGTCCTCGTAGTACGGCGTCGAGTCCACCGGGGCGTTGTTGTCGTTGTCGACCAGGAGCGTGGCGAACTTCGCCGCGATGCTGGTCAGCGTCGCCGAGCCGGAGACCGACGGGTCAGCGCTCGAAGTTGCCGTGAACGTGGTCGTGTCGGTGTCACGCTCGCCGGCTGTCGCGGGGACGCTCACCTTCACGCACACGTCGACGGAGTCACCCGCGGCAACGGTCGGGGTGGTCGTGAACGGAGTGGTGCACGACGCGTCGTACGCCGTCGCCGTCCACGCGCCACCCGAGGCGCTCACCGAGTACGTGTCGGTCTGGTAGCCCTCGTTGGTCAGGTGCTCGACGAACGTCGCGTCCTGGCCGACCTTGCCACCCTCGACCCCGGAGACCGGCGACACGCTGAGCCCGTGTGCGGGCGCGATCCGCGTCGTGTGCGGGCTGCCCGTCGCGGCCGGTCCCGCACTGGTCTTGACGATGATCCCGTCATTGGTGATCGCGGTGACCGACGACGAAAGGTTCGCGTCGATGCGGGCGCTGTAGGTCAGCGTGATGCTGCCGCCTGCCGGGACCGTCTTGTTGTCCCAGTGCACGGTGCCGCCGCCCAGATAGCCCCCGGAGCCCGCCGACACGAACTTCGTGTGGCTCGGCACCGGGTCGGTGACCGAGACTCCGGTCGCCGGAGCGTTGCCGATGTTGCGGACGGTGATCGTGTAGTCGATGGTGCTGCCCGGGCCGACCGGCTTGCCCGCGTCGGCCTTCGAGACGACCAGCGCCGGACGCGCGTTGGAGTTGGTCAGCGTGTAGGCGCCGCGACCGTGCGTGCCCGCGACGAGCACGCCGTTGGTCGCGTCGTAGTCGAGCTGCCACACCGCGACCTTCGGCAGCGCGCTGCCGAGCACGTTCCACGTGTTGCCGCCGTTGGTCGTCAGGAACGCCCCGACGTCGGTGCCGACGTACAGCGTCTTCGCGTCGGTCGGGTCGGCCACCACGCTGTTCACCGGCACGTCGGGCAGGCCGGCACCGATGTTCGACCAGTGCTGGCCGCCGTCCTTGGTGGCGAAGAGGTGACCGCTGTTGCCCGGCGTCGCGGCACCGAAGCCGCCGTACGCCGCGTAGGCGATCCGCCAGTTGGAGCGGTCGACGGCGATCTGGTTCACCGGCCGGTTGGGCAGGGTGCCCTCGCCGACGCGCTGCCAGCTCGGCGAGTCCGAGGTCGCCGCGTCAGGGCTCACCTGGATCCAGCCCTCGTCGGTGCCGACGTACACGCCGTCGCCGCCGTCGGCCACGCCGATCGTGCTGATGAAGCAGCCGCGGGCGCCGTTGGGCGCTGCCCCGGTGCAGCCGCTGGACAGGTCCGGGCTGATCGGGTCCCAGTGAACGTCGGCCGCGCTCGCGGTCTCGGCGTTGTCCGTGCGGTAGAGCCGGTAGGTGCCGAGGAACATCTGGTTGACGTTGCCGCGGTTCTGCACCCACGGCACGTAGAACTCGGCGCGGTCGGTCATGGTGATGCCGCCGTCGATCGCCTCGTTGCCGAAGAAGGTGTTGGCCTCCGACGGGTCGTAGCGGTAGGGCGAGATGTTGAAGTAGGTGCCGAAGACGTACGCCGGAACGCCGGGGTTCAGCGTGTTGGGCGTCGTCTGGTCGACGATCACCTGGCCGCCGTCACCGCTCGCCTGGTCGAACCAGCGGTTGTTCGCCAGCGACTTGCGCAGGGTGCCGTTGTCCTGGGTGCCGCCCCAGTACTGGCCGGGGACCTTCGGCACCGACGCGATCGAGGAGAACTGCGTGATCGCCAGCCCTGTCGAGTGGATGAGCCCGGCAGTGGACGGGTTCACCTGAGCGTTGAGGTTCTCCCAGGCCGCAGCCGAGAGCGGGTCGCCGACATTGTTGCGGCCGCCGCCCGTGTGCGACTGCCAGACACCACCGTCGTTGCCGACGGCGACGTGCGAGCTGTCGCTCGGGTCGAACGCGAACGCGTGGAAGTCGGGGTGCAGGTCGTAGCCGAGGTTCTTCCAGGTCGCGCCGCCGTCGGTCGAGCGGTAGACGCCGCCGGACTGCGGGCTGAGGTTGTAGCCGTAGGAGCCGAGGACGTAGACCACGTTCGGGTTCGTCGGGTCGGGCTTCACCACGTTGTCGTAGAAGCACTGCGTGGTGCAGTAGTCCAGGATCGTGTTGGTCCCGGTGCCGGTGGCCGTGGCAGCCCAGGTCGTGCCGCCGTCGGTCGACTTGTAGACCCGCCCCTTGTGGTAGGCGTTGGTGCTGTTGTTCTCGAAGTAGTCGAAGCCGGTGTAGAGCGTGGCCGCCGCAGTGGCACTCGGGTGCGAGATGCCGAGCGAGAACCGGGTGCCGCCCTCGAGGAAGTTGCCGGCCGGGAGGCCACCCATCGACTGGTTCCAGGTCACGCCGCCGTCGGTCGACTTGTAGATCGCGTCGCCCCAGAACGAGGCGAAGAGGACGTGCGGGTCCTGGGGGTCCATCACGAGGTCGGTGGCACCGTGCAGCTGGTCGGTCGTGCCCTTCCGGAGCGTCCACGTGGAGCCGCCGTCGGTCGACTCGTAGACGCCGTACGGGTTGGCCGTCGGGCTGCTCGTCCGGTGGTTGCCGCCCCGGCCACGGAGGGTGGCGGCGTAGACGTGCTGCGGGTTGGTCGGGTCGACGGCGATCGCCGACACGGCCTGGCCGGTGAACAGGGTCGAGACGTGCTGCCAGCTCACGCCACCGTTGGTCGACCGGTAGAAGCCGTCGCCGTAGTAGCTGTCGCCGGAGAGGGCGCCCTCACCGGAGCCCATGTAGACGATGTCGTCGTTGCTCGGCGCGATCGCCAGCGCTCCTACCGACTGCGTGTCGGAGTCGTTGGTCCGCGGCGTCCAGGTGCCCGTGCCCGCGTCGTACGTCCAGACGCCGCCCTGCGCGGCACCGAGGATGATCGTCCCGTCGTGGCGGATCGCCAGCGCCCCGATGCGCCCGGCAACGGCCTGGAAGGTGTTGCTGGTGCGGCCCACCTGCACGATCGGCGCGGGCCCCTGACCGGTCCACGCGCCGCCACGAGCAGCGCCCGCGGGCGCGGCGTGCGGGATCGCGCTCGCCTTCTTGGCCGCCTTGGTGCGCAGTGAAGCCGCCTGGTCCAGGGTGATCGGCTCGTCACCGGACAGCAGCCGGCTCCAGTAGTACGCATCGCGGAGCTTGTCGAACCCCTGCTCCTCCGACTCGTCCTCGTGCTCGCCCTTGGGCGTGAGGAGGGTCGGTGTGTCGTCGGCCCCGGGCGCACTGTGCGCCGGCGACGTGAAGGCTGCGAAGAAGGCTGCTGACATCGCGAGGACGGTCGCGGTCACGAGCAGGCGCAGACGGGACGAGGTGACGTGCATTGGTGCCCCCGGGAAGGAATGCCGGTCCCAAGTGACCGGCAAGCGCACTCTCCGCGCATTCTGCGGAAATGACAAGTGTTCGGAGGAGAATTTCCTCACCACCCGGTCCTCACGGACCGTTTTCCGCCCGGCGGCTCAGTGGTTTCGGCAGCTCAGTTGTCGGAGGCTTCGACCTTTGCCGGGCAGTCGGGGTTGGGGCAGAAGGCGACCTGCGCCATCTCGCCCGGGTTGAGCTCTGCACGCGGTTCGTTGCTCGAGTCGAAGTCGAGGGTGGCGGTCTGCATCGGGGTGCCGCAGTAGGGGCAGGCCTCGGGGATGTCGGCTTCGATGTCCGCGTCGGTCATGGCTTCGACGCTACCCCGTTTGTCGGAGCCGCTCACTGGTAGAGCTGCTCGAACAGGTCGACGTACTGCATCAGGTGCCGGTCTCCGAGGTAGCGGTCGCGGACCCGCTCGCGCGCCGCGTCGCCGAGCCGTGCCGCGAGGTCGGTGTCGCCGAGCAGGTTGCTGAGCGCTCCGGCGTACGCGTCGAGGTCAGCAGGGTCGTCGAGGAGGACACCGCTCTCGCCGTCGACGATCTGGTCCTGGATGCCGCCGACGCGGGAGGCGATCACCGGCCGGCCCTTCCACATCGGCTCGGTGACGGTCAGGCCGAATCCCTCGATCAGGCTCTTCTGGACGACGACTGCGGCATGCCTCTGGAGGGCATTGACCAGGAAGGCGTTCTCGTCGATGTCGTCCATCGGGATGCTGCACAGGTGGATCCGCTTCTGTACGTCGGGCGGCCGCTCGAGCCGCAGGGCACGGCACTCCTCGAGCACCTCGGCGCCCTCCGGGTCGTCGGTGACGCCTGCGGTCTCGGGACCGGCCAGCATGAGGTGCACGTCGTCGGGCAGGTCGGACAGGTGGTCGGCGAAGCCGGTGAGGACGCCGGCCATGTCCTTGAGGTGGTCCCAACGGCTCACCTGGAGCACCAGCCGGGCGTGCCCGGGCACCACCTGGTTGCCGTCGATCAGGCCGGCGTGCGGGCGGACCACACCGGTCGACCCGTCCCGTCGGTGGAAGAGGAAACGCCCGTGCCGCTCGGTGGTCAGCGCCAGGCCCGCGTGGTGGAGGACGGCCTCGACGTCGCCGGGCGGGATGTCGGCGTTCTTGGCCGTGAACGGATCCAGCGACGGCGGGATGATCCACACCCGGTTGTCATCGACCCAGCTCGGCACGAACGCCGACCGCGAGAAGATGACGGCCTCGGCATCGTCTAGGTAGGGCCGCAGGAACGCCCAGGCGACCTCCGTCTGCTCGTTCGTCGTGTCCTTGCCGACGTGGCAGCGCCAGACGACGTGCGCACCGAGCTTCCGTAGCCCCGAGATCATCCCGGCGGTCTGCGGGTCGTGGGCGAGCACCACGTCACCGGCCCGGATCTGGCTCCCGAGATTGTCGAGGTTGTCGGCGAGCACCTTGTCGTACGACGCCCGCTCGGCCTCGCCCAGCGGCCCGCCGTCGCCGGACGAGCCGTGCAGCAGGTTGTGGATCCGCTTGGTCATCCGGAAGAAGTCGGGGGTGCCCTCGAGCGTGAGCCAGCGTGTGTCCACGCCCGCGCCGCGGCCGTAGGCAAGGAGGGCCTGCAGCATCTCGGCGACGCCGCCGCCGGTCGCGGTGGCGTTGATGTTCCACACGATGCGTCCGTCGAGCAGCTGCCTGGCGCGGGCGGCGTACGCGGCGAGGCGCTCGGCGCGCTCCGCCTCGAGCAGCGGCATTAGCCGATCGAGAGGGATGGCTCCGACCTGGACCTCCTGCATGGCCCGAGCCTGCCAGCCCGTCCGGATGGCCGGAAGGGACCTACGACTCCGCTTGGCTCACGCGAGGCCGAGCCGCATCAGGACCCGCGGCATCCCTGCGGCGACCGAGTCGGTGTCGGCTGCCTTCGTGAAGCCGGCCTTCTCGAAGAGGCCGCGCGTGCCGACGTAGGCCATCGTGGCGTCGACCTTCCGGCCCTGGTTGTCGACGGGGTAGCCCTCCACAGCCGGCGCGCCGCACGCGCGTGCGTAGTCGACGGCGCCGGCGAGAAGCGCGTGCGAGATGCCCCTGCCGCGATGGCCGGAGCGCACACGGATGCACCAGATCGACCACACCGGGAGGTCGTCGACGGGCGGGATCTTGCGAGACCGGGCGAACGGCAGCTCCGACCGCGGTGCGACGGCGGCCCACCCGGCGACCTCGCCGTCGTCGTAGGCGAGCACCCCTGGCGCGACGTCACGACTGCACAGCTCGCGGACGCGCTCGCCGCGCGCGGGTCCCCTCAGGTTGCGGTTGGTCCTGGCGTCCAGCCGGTGACTGAGGCACCAGCACACGGTGGCCTGCCGGTTCTTCGGCCCGAGCATGGTCGTCAGGTCACCGAAGAGCCCGGCGCCCGCCGCCCTGATCTCGACGCTCACGCGGTCACCGTAGGCCCGCCCTCAGACATCCACGGTCAGCCGGACGCCGACGACGTCGCCGATCTCGAGCCCCTCGGCGCGGCGGACCCGGTCCTTGAGCGGTACGACGTACGCACCGTCCTTCGGCCACAGCGCCGTCGTCCAGCGCGTCTCACCCACCTGCACCGCTGCGGGGATCATGCCCCACCCGTAGCTCACCATCGGCGCAACCGCCTCGAGCGCGCCGCAGTCGTCGTCGGGGACGGTGACGAAGTGGTACGGCGCCGGTCCGCGCCAGTGCCAGATCTCGCCGGTGAACTCGAGGTCCATGGCGACCAGCCTAGGAGCGTCCGCACCTCGCATGCGCCGCAGCGGCGGCGGGTACGCCACTGGTCAGGCACGGAGGGAGTGGGCAGATGAGCAACACGTGGGCATTTCGAGACCCGATCTGGTCGGAGAGCGGCGCCATCGTCGGCTACCAGGTCGAGGGAACCGACGGGCCGATCGGCAAGATCGACGAGGCGACCACGGAGGCCGGTGTCGCCCACATCGTGGTCGACACCGGCCCGTGGATCTTCGGGAAGAAGCGGCTGATTCCGGCCGGGGCGGTCACCGTCGTGGACCACGACTCCGGGATCGTGACCGTCAGCCTGTCGAAGGACCAGGTCAAGGCGGGACCCGACTACGACGAGGCAGGACTGGACGACGACACCAGGAACGAGCACTCGGACTACTACGGTCCGTTCGCCTGGTGACAGGTGCTCAGTCCTCCGGCACGAACCCCTTCGAGTGCTCGCCGTCGATCAGGTACCTGCCGTCGGCGAAGGCCAGGTCGAGCACCGTCGGGCCGGGTCCGTTGTGGAAGTCGTCGAACCGCACCTGGTAGCTGACCGTGAGCGTCGCGGGATCCGCGGAGATGCTCAGCACCCGGCCGTTGGTCGCGCTGTCCCAGAAGCTGCGATACCGCTCGATGCCGCCGCTCTCGCGCTGGAACTTCGGCGTCAGCATCGCCCAGGCCTTGTCCGGATCGTCGGACACGGTGGCGACGTAGTCGCGGATGAAGGTCTCCATGCCCTTCGCCGTCGGCTTCGCGGTGGCGGCGTGGCTCGACGGCTTGCCGCCGTTCGTCGTACCGGTGCCGCCCGACCCGTCGTGCAGGACTGCGAAGAGGACCACGGCCACCACGACCAGGAGCGCGGCGGCGCCTCCCGCCAGCACCCTCGTCGGCGGCATCCGTGACCCGACCGCGTCGCGTTGCTGCGATTCCGGCACGACCGGTGCCGGCGCGACCGTCGCGAGCACGCGGGTGTGCGAGGCGTCGGCGAGCGGGCCGCCCGCGTCGGCGACCGGTGCGACCGGCACGGTGCGGCCGCGACCCGCCAGGAAGTCGCGCACCTGCTCCATCGACCAGCGCGACGTCGGGTCCTTGACCATGGTGCCGGCGAGGAGCGGCGCCATCCACCCCGCCTCGGGCAGCTGCGGCGGATCGTCGTGCACGATCCGGTACAGCGCGCCCAGCACGTTGTCGCCGATCTCGTACGGCGGTCGCCCGGCCAGCGCGTGGAACGCCGTTGCGCCGAGTGACCAGACGTCGGCGGCGACGTCGCCCCGATCGCCGGTGGCGACCTCGGGTGCCAGATAGGCCGGCGACCCGGTCACCAGGCCGGTCCGCGTGAGGGCGGGGTCGGTGGCGACCCGAGCGATGCCGAAGTCGGTCAGCTTCACGTGGCCGTGGGCGTCGACCAGGATGTTCGACGGCTTCACGTCACGGTGCGCGATGCCAGCGGCGTGGGCGGCGACGAGCGCATCGGCCGCCTGCCACAGCAGCGGTGCAGCCTCGTCCGGGCTGAGTGCGCCCCGGTCGCGCACGAGCTCGGCGAGCGTCATCCCGTCGACGTGCTCCATGACCAGCCAGCGCGCCTCGGTGTCCGGATCGGTCACCACGTCGAAGATCGCGACCACGTGCGCGTGGTTGAGCCGGGCGCCGAGCCGGGCCTCCCGCTCCGCGCGGGCGAGGTCGGTGCTGTCGGTGCCCGGCATCCGGCCGATCTGCTTGAGCGCGACCTGCCGGCCGAGGAGCTCGTCACGCCCGAGCCACACCGCACCGGTGCCCCCGCGTCCGATCTCGCGGTCGAGCGAGTACCTGCCTGCGATCACGCGCGCCCTTCGGTCCCGTCGGTCGTTCCGGCCAACCGCCATCGTAGGCAGGTCGGCGTCGGCTCTCGCTCACCCTTCCTGGCGTCGGCCGACGAGGCCTGCCCAGTCGACCCGGGCGAGGATCACCAGCGCGACGAGCATCGCCGCCTCGAGTCCGAGGCCCCAGGGCGAGGTCAGGGAGGACAGCAGCACCTTGCCCGTGTCGGTCTGGCTGACCTTGTGGGCGCCGCCGACGTAGAGGCCGTAGCTCACCGTGCGGCCGACGAAGAACGCCGCGGTCAGCGGGAGCAGCCGAACGGTCATCAGGCCGGCCGCTTCGAACAGCTGGGCCGAGGGCACCGGCGAGACGGCGAAGACCGCAAGCCCGGCGACTGCCCGCCCACGACGCTTCGTCAGGAGGTCGCCGGCCGCCTCCAGGTTCGTGCGCTGCCTCTCCGGGACGAACCGGCGGAGCCGTCGGGTCGCGTATGCCAGCAGCAGGCGGCCGCTCGCCGCGGCGACGGCGCCGACGAGGACGAGCAACGGCTCGTGGAAGTCGCCGTGCACCGTGAAGAGGACCAGCACCGCCCAGGTCGGTGGCCCGAATGCCGGGAGCAGGTTGATCCCGAGGACCGCGGCGGCCACCACGGCGTACGACCACGCCTCGCCCACACCCGTCCCCTCCTTCCGACTCCTGCAGTATGTCGGTGCGCCGCTGCGCGCCATCGCACCCGCGCGACCCCCATACTCGGCACATGGTGTTCGCGAATCAGAGCGGGTCGAGTGCTGCAGTGGTCGCCGGAGCGACCGCTTGAGCACTCGACCCGGCTGGATGGTCATCGCCTTCCGGATCGTGATCGCGCTCCTCGGCTTCGGCGCGGTGGTCACGGAGATCGCCACCCTTGTCGAGCGCGGGCGGTTCAACGGAGGCAACTTCTTCAGCTTCTTCACGATCGAGTCCAACTCGCTGTCGGTCCTGATCCTCCTGGTGAGCGCGCTCGCACTTGCAGCGGGCCGGGACGACCGGCCCATCGCGATGCTCAGGGGCGCCAACACGGTGAACATGGTCGTCGTCGGGGTGGCGTTCTCGCTGCTCCTGGCGGGCCTGGAGAACACCGAGTTCACGGCGGTCCCGTGGGACAACACCGTCCTGCACTACATCGCGCCGATCGCCGTCGCACTGGACTGGCTGGTCGACGTCCCTCGCGTCGCGATCGGCTTCAGGCAGGCGATGGTCTGGCTCCTGTTCCCGACGGCGTACGTCGGCTACAGCCTGGTGCGCGGACCGATCGTCGACTGGTACCCCTACCCGTTCCTCGACCCCGACCACCACGGCTATGCCGGCGTCGCGGTGACGAGCCTCCTGCTCCTCGTGATGGGAGCCGCGCTCGCCAGCGGTCTCGCCTGGACGACGCGGCGAGCCGCTGCGAAGCACCCGACGCCGGCAGGGTCTTCCGCACGGCGCTCGCCGGCCAGCTCGCGATGAAGTCGACTGCTGCAACAGGGGTCACCGGTTCGCGGGTCAGCAGCGCTCCTGGTCCGGAGTGCCCTGGGCCCAGGACTTCGTCTGCCGGGCGCAGCAGCTGATCTGGTCGCGCTCCTCGATCGCGGCGAGCCCTGCGGCGGCGCCGACCCGGGCCTGCGCGGACGACCGCCTCGACGTCCGTGAGCTCGACGCCGAGGTTGATCGACCCGCCCCCGTCCGGGGTTCTCGATCAGGCGAGCTTGCGTGGGAGTTCGGTGACGGCGAAGTTGGCGTACCACTCGGGCCCGAAATTTGCGTTTTCTGTCCCCAATTGTACGAATTGTGACACGCTCGTGGCAGCACTGCTGGAGCCGGGACGTGGGATCCGGGACCGGCAGGCATCGGGGGTCGCGGCCCCCGCGGGATGGAGGACCCGATCATGACCACGAGCACGCACGCACCCGAGCACACCACGACCGACCTGAACGGCACCCGGATCCGGCCGAGGGCCGTCGAACTGTCGCTCGCCGAGCAGCCGGCCCGGGCGCCAGCCCGCGCACTGACGCCGGCACGACCGGGCGCCTGGCGGTCGCTGCACCATGGCTTCGCCTTCCGCCTGGTCGCGGCGATGCTCGCCGTCTCGCTTCCTCTCATGACAGTGCTGGCCGTGCTGCTCACCCAGACGTCGTCGTCGAGCCTGACCAGGTCGGCGCAGCAGTCCGGTCAGACCCTCGCCAGTGCGGTTGCCCTGCGCCTGGATGACTGGTTGTCGGAGCGGCAACATGAGCTGACCGTCGTCGCGGCCGCAGTCCCCGGCCGCCCGGACGCGCAGAACCAGAGCCTCCTCGCCGACATCGAAAAGGCAGGTGGCGACTACACGTCACTGGAGATCACCGACTCGACCGGCAAGGTCGTCGTCTCCAGCCGATCTGGGGAGACCCTCCAGGCAGCGGGCGAGGACTGGTTCCAGCAGGCAGTGGCCTCCGAGGCGCCCGTGCTGTCCTCGGTGGTCCGCAAGGGCGACCACATCGCCTGGGTCGTCGCCGCACGCATCGTCGATGCGCGCGGTCGCGTGCTCGGCACGGTGGCGGGAGACCTCCGGGTCGCGTCGCTCGGCGCGTTGCTCGACACCCACCTGGGCGACGGTGAGGACGCGGTCGTGGTCGACGCCCAGAACCGTCTCGTCTACAACACCGAGGAGATGGACAAGACCGACGACGACACCGCCCTGCTCACGGCCGGCGCTCTCAGCACCGTCGTGGACAACGCGGCCACGCGGAAGGCGACCAGCACAGGGAAGCCCGGCAGCGCCCGGTTCGTCGACCCGGACGGCCACGACGTCATTGGTGGCTTCGCCAAGCTCCAGGGCCTGGGGTGGACGGTCGTCACCCAGGAGCACGCCAAGGCCCTGCTCGCGCCGGTCGCAGAGCAGCGCCATCGCGCCATTCTCGTCGGCGTCCTCGGCGGCCTTCTCGCTGCCGCCGTGTCGATCGCGCTGGCGTGGCGAACGACCCGACCGATCCGCGAGCTGACCGGCGTGGCGCGCAGGGTCGCCGACGGCGATCTGGACGCCCGCGTGCAGGCCGCCGGCTCGGCGGAGCTCGTGGAGCTGGGCTCCGCGTTCAACCGCATGCTCGACACCTGCCGCCAGCTCGTCGCCGAGGTGACCACGGCTGCGGTCGACGTCAACTCCGCTGCCGCCGAGCTCTCCGCGTCCTCCGACGAGCTCGCTGCCACCACGACGCAGCAGAGTGCGGCGGTCACCCAGGCGACGGCGACGACCGAGGAGCTCGCGCGGTCCTCGTCAGCGATCGCCGACACCGTCGACGAGGTCGCTCGGCAGACCGCCGAGACGAAGGAGAACCTCGAACAGGCCGAGGCGGACATCGCGGCGTCCAGCGAACGCACGCTGGCCCTCGCCGGCCACGTCAGCGAGATCGACGGGCTGCTCATCCTCATCAACGACATCGCCGACCAGACGAATCTGCTCGCGCTCAACGCCGCAATCGAGGCGGCACGCGCAGGCGAGCACGGGCTCGGCTTCGCCGTGGTGGCGGACGAGGTACGCCGCCTCGCCGAGCGATCGAAGGCGTCGGCGGGTGACATCGCGTCCATCGTCGCCGCGGTCCAGAGCGAGACGAACGCGACCGTCATGGCCATGGAGAAGGGCGCGAAGCAGATGCAGCAGGGGCTGACGCTCCTCGACGCGGTCACGGACGCCAACGGACAGGTGCGGATGACCACCCAGCAGCAGCGCAGCGCCACCGCGCAGGTCGTCGAGACCATGGAGCAGCTCGCCGACGCCAGCCGTCAGGTCTCGGCCACCGCGCAACAGATCGCTGCCGCGGCCGGCAACCTCGCCGATCTTGCGGGCAACCTCGAGACGGCCGGAAGCAGTGCAACCGACATGAGTGTGGCGCGCGACGGACACCGGTGATCGGGGTGCACGCACTTCTCCTCCCCGTCGGGACCGATCTCTACGCGCTGCCCGTGGCATGGGCGCGTGAGGTCGTCGCCACTCCGTCCGTGACGCCGCTCGCCACGGCACCTGAGTCGGTGCTCGGACTGTTCAACCTGCGCGGACAGATCGTTCCGCTGCTGGACACGGCCCGGCTCCTCGGCACCGGAACGGTCGACACCGTGGCGTTCGCGGTCGTCATCACTTCCCAGCACGGCCTTGCCGGCCTTGCGACCACAGCAATGCCTCGGCGGGAAGTGCTCGAGACGAGCGCGGGCTCGTCGGAGCTTCCCGGCACAGCTGGGCGCTATCGCCTGGGCCACCAGGTGGCCACGCTGCTCGATGTCGGCCACCTGCTGAATGCGGGACGATCTCGTGGCCTCGACGAGCGCGCCGAGGTCGCCGGTCTGGGAGCGCCCTGATGTCCGGGATGAGTACCGGCCAGGTACGCCGGCTGTTCGCGCAGGAGGCCGAGGTGCGCCTCGCCGAGCTCGGCCGGCTGCTCCTCCAGCTCGAGCAGAATGTCCAGGACGAGTCCCTGGTGCGCTCGATCTTCCGGGAGCTGCACACCCTGAAGGGTTCGGCAGCGGTCGCAGGCCTCGACGAGGTGAGCCACCTGGCGCACGGCTTCGAGCAGCTCGTCGAGGACGTGCAGAACGGCCGGAAACCGGTGACGGCGGCGGTGATCGACACCCTCCTGCGGGGGGCCGACGAGCTCAGCACGGCGGTCTTCGCGACGGAGCCGGACGAGCAGGCCCACGAACTTGGTGTCCAGACAGACTCCCCGAGCAGCGGCGTGCCCGTGGGTGGCTCGGCCGTGATCATGGTCCCGGTGGAACGGCTCGACGAGCTCACCCGGCTCGTCGGCGAGACCACGTCCGCCCACCTGCGGGTCGGCCGCCTGCTCAAGGACAGGTTCGACGTCGATCCCGCCACCTGCCCGGAGTTCAACGAGCTGTCCCGGTCGCTCAACGACCTCCACGACCGGACCATGCGCACCCAGATGGTGCCCGTCTCCACGATCACCGACCAGCTGGCGCGCGCCGTCCGGGACCTCGCCCGGTCGCAGGGCAAGGAGGTGCGCTGGGAGATCCAGGGCGCGGACACGGAGCTCGATCGCAGCGTGCTGCACCAGCTCTCGGACTCGCTCACGCACCTGGTCCGCAACGCGGTCGACCACGGCATCGAGACTCCTGCCGAACGCGAGCATGCGGGCAAGAGCCGCCAGGCGGTCCTGCGCCTCCACGCCATGCAGCTCGGCTCGGAGGTGATCATCGCGGTCACCGACGACGGTCGCGGGATCGACGTGGACCGCGTCGAACGCGAGGCGAGTCTCCGCGGCGTACAGACCGAGGGGCTGAGCAGGGACGACCTGATCGCCCTGAGCTTCCAGCCGGGGCTGTCCACGGCGGACTTCGTCACGGACGTGTCCGGCCGAGGCGTCGGGCTCGACGTGGTGCGCGCCAACGTCGCGGCCGCTCACGGACGGGTGGAGGTCCACTCCGAGCCCGGCTCGGGCACGGAGTTCCGGATCATCGTGCCGATCACGATGGCAGTGCTCCGCTGCCTGTTGGTCGAGGCCGGCGGTCAGCGGTTTGCCCTGCCCTTCCACCGGGTGCTGCTCACCCGCGACCACGAGTCCTCCGACGTCGCCCATGCGGAGGGACGCGAGATGGTGTGGTTCGACGGGCAGCCGCTGCCGGTGGGCACGCTGGCCGAGGCGATCGGGCTCCCCCAGGACCGCGGCCCCTCCGGGCCGGTCGTCGTGCTCTCCGACACCTCGCGAAGGCACGCGTTCACGGTCGATCGGCTGATCGGACAGCGGGACGTGGTCGTGAAGGCGCTCGGCTCGATGCTGCCCCACCTGCCCGAGATCGCAGGCGCCAGCGTGGAGGCGGACGGGTCCATCCTGGTCGTCCTGGACCCGCCGGGTCTCATCGAGCGCGCACGCCAGTCCTCTCATTCGCCCGTGTCGAGCGCCGTGGAGGACTCAGGAGTCGCCCGGCCGCGCGTCCTCGTCGTCGACGACGCGCTCGTGGTCCGGGAGCTGCAACGTGCCATTTTGCAGCGAGCGGGCTTCGACGTTCGGGTCGCAGCCGACGGCCAGCAGGCGCTCGCCGAGCTCGCAGAGCAACCCAGCGACCTGGTCGTGACCGACATCGAGATGCCGAGGATGGACGGCTTCGCGCTGACCGAGGCGATCAGGGCGCATCCGACCCTGGCGAACATCCCCGTGCTGATCGTCAGCTCGCGGGACAGCGACGCAGACCGACGGCGCGGGCTCGACGCGGGGGCCGACGGCTACATCACGAAGAGTTCCTTCGACGAGTCCGGTCTGCTGACTGCGGTGAACCGGCTCCTGGGGACGCACGCATGACCGCGCACGTCGAGAGCCGGACGGTCCGCGCGCTCGTCGTCGAGGACGCCTCGGCCCAGCGCGGCAGGCTGGTGTCGGCACTCGAGGAGCAGGGCGACATCACCGTCTCCGAGTGCTGCTCGAGCTCGGCCGACGCGGTCGAGCTCGTGGCCCGGGCGCGCCCGGACGTCGTCGTCCTCGACCTCCACCTCCACGACGGCCGCAGCCAGCAGGTCGTCGAGCTGGTCATGGCACACACCCCCACCCCGATCCTGGTCCTCTCGGCCCGCATCGCCGACCGGCAGGCACCCTCGGCGGTCCACGCGCTGGTCGCCGGTGCCCTCGAGGCCCTCCCCCGCCCCGCGCGTTGGACTCCGGAGCAGGGCGCGGAGCTCCGCCGCACAGTGCGTCAGATCAGCAAGGCCTTCGTGATCCGGCATCCGCGTGGCGGCCGGTCCAGCGTCGAGCGGAACCGGAGCGACACGCACGGCGCGCACGAACCGGTGGTCGCCGTCGCTGCTTCCACCGGGGGCCCGAGCGCCCTGGCAACCGTCCTCGGCGGCCTCGCCGGGCTGCAGGCGCCGGTCCTGGTCGTC
Source organism: Marmoricola sp. URHA0025 HA25 (assembly GCF_054059435.1). Taxonomy (NCBI): domain Bacteria; kingdom Bacillati; phylum Actinomycetota; class Actinomycetes; order Propionibacteriales; family Nocardioidaceae; genus Marmoricola; species Marmoricola sp. URHA0025 HA25. Next base: position 769,557 of record NZ_JBSSCD010000001.1, on the reverse strand, counting down.
CAGCACCTGCACGCCGACTTCACCGCCGGTCTGGTCGAGTGGATGTCGAGGGTCTCTGCGCTTCCGGTCGAGATCGCCCGGCACGGTCAGCGCACTTCGCCCGGGCATGTCTACTTCGCACCGGGCGAACGCCACCTCCGGTTGCGTCCTGGCGGCGTGCTGGAGCTCGTCGCCACACCCATCACCGCGCACCGGCCGTCGGCGGACGAGCTCTTCCACTCGGTCGCCGATGTTGCCGGTCCGTCCGGCATCGGCGTCCTGCTCACCGGCATGGGCGACGACGGCGCCAAGGGGCTCTTGGCAATCCGCCAGAGCGGCGGACACACGCTCGCACAGGACGAGGCGACCTCGACGGTCTTCGGCATGCCCAAGGCGGCACTCCGAGCGGGCGCCGTCACCGAGCTGTTGCCGCTGGACCGTGTCGCCGACGCCGTCCAGCGGGCCATGCGAGAGCAGGTGCGTGCATGACGGGCACCAGCACCCTCGAGGCCGCCGTCGACCAGATCGCCGAGCTCCTCCACGTGCACATCGGCCTGCGACCCGACCCGACCCTGCGCGGTCGTCTCGTGCGCGCCGTCCGCGACGAGGCCGCATCCGAAGGACGGGACCCCGCGGCGTATGCAGATCGGCTGCGCACCGACGAAGGCGCCCTGCAACGCCTGCTGAACCGTGTGACCGTGCAGGAGACGGGCTTCTTCCGACATCCCGAGCAGTTCGAAGTGCTGCTCGCCGAGGTCCTGCCCGGCGTGACGGCGCCGGTGCGCATCTGGAGCGCGGGGTGCGCCAACGGCCAGGAGGCGTACAGCCTGGCCATGGTCCTCGAGGAGCTCGAGATCGAGGGGACCGTGATCGCCACCGACATCTCGACCGCGGCACTCGACCGGACCAGGGGGGCTCGCTACTCCGGGCGGGAGCTCGCCGGCGTGTCAGCCGAGCGGTTGGCGCGCCACTTCACCCGGAGCGGCGACCACTGGGAGGTCAACGCATCGGTCCGCGACCGGGTCACGACGCTCCACCACAACCTGGTCGACCCGGTCCCGCCCGAGGTGCGGTCGTGCGAGGTCGTGCTGTGTCGCAACGTCCTCATCTACCTGACTCCGGAGCAGATCCGCACGTTCCTCGACCGGGTGGCGGACGGCCTGCCGCCGACGGCCACCTTCCTCGTCGGCGCGGCGGAGACGATCTGGCAGGTCTCGGACCGGTTTCGGGCCACGCACGTCGGGGAGACCTTCGTCTACCGGCGGCGAGAGAGCGCCGCGGCCTCGCCGCCGCCGGTGAAGCGACCGGACCAGCAGGTGCGACCGGTCGACGCGGCCAGGTCAGATGCGGTGACCGCCCGGAGGAACCGTGCCCCCGGCTCGTCCCGGCTCTCCCTGCCTGCTGGCGCTCGACGCGCGGCAATCGGCTCGGGGGGTCCCGGCAACCGGCCGGCGATCGAGCCCGAGGCGGCTCCGACGACAGAAGCACTCGAAAGGGCAGCCCAGGAAGCGATCGCCGTGTGCGACTACGAGGCAGCCGTGGTGGCGTTCCGCAAGTGCGCCTACCTGCGCCCCGATGACCCGATGGCCCAGCTGCACCTCGGACTGGCGCTGGAGGCGTCCGGGGATCGCGGATCGGCGCAGCGCGCCTTCGCCGTCGCTCGCCGCGCACTGGTCGAAGCAGGATCCGATGTCAGCCCGGCCGGCCTGGAGGGCTACGCGCCCTCCGAGCTCCTCAGCTTGCTGGAGTCCAAACGATGAAGGTGATGTCCATGACCATGGTCTGCTTCCGCACGCCGGGCGCCACGTACTGCCTGCCGCTCGACGTCGCGGTCTCCGTCCGCACCTCCGAGGACCTCGTGCCGCTCCCCGATCCGGCCCCCGAGGTGGCCGGGATCATCCCCGGGAGCCCACCGCTGACGGTGATGTCACCGTTCCGGTCGACCGGCGCACACGTCATCGTCGTCGAAGCGGACGGGAAGAGGTTCGGGCTGCTCGTCGACGAGGTCACGGGCCTGCGACACGTCGAGGCGGGCGACATCCGGCCCGCGCCTGCCGGCCAGGTGCGCGCGCTCGTCTCGGGCACCGTCGACACCGACGGCCAGCTGATCTTCGTGGCCGACCCGATCGCACTGGCGGGACGGCTGTGACGACCGCGAGGGTGCTGATCGCCGACGACTCGCTCGTGATCCGGGCGGTCGTCCGCAGCGGGCTCGAGGACGAGGGGTACGACGTTTTCGAGGCCGTCGACGGGCTCACCGCACTCGAGCACTGCCGGCAGGATCCGCCCGACGTCGTCCTCCTGGACGTCGAAATGCCCGGCCTCGACGGCTACGAGGTGCTGCGCGACCTCAAGGACAACGTCGCGCTGCGCGACATCCCGGTCGTGTTCCTGACGAGCCGGGCCACGACCACGGACATCGTCACCGGACTGCGAGGTGGCGCCCACGACTACCTGAAGAAGCCCTTCGAGCCGGCCGAGCTGCTGGCTCGCGTCGGCTCGGCCGTGCACGTCAAGAAGCTGCAGGACCAGCTTCAGCAACGCAACGCCGAGCTAGATCGTCTGACCCGCACCGACGGGCTCACGGGCCTCTACAATCGCTGGCACCTGGAGCGCGAGCTGACCCGGCTGCACCGCGACGCCGTACGCCACGAGGACCCGCTCAGCGTGCTCATCCTCGACCTCGACCACTTCAAGCAGGTCAACGACACCCATGGCCACGGCGCCGGCGACCAGGTGCTGCGCGCCTTCGCCCAGCGGATGCTCCGTGAGCTGCGCGCCGGTGACATCGGCGGGCGGTGGGGCGGCGAGGAGTTCCTCGTGGTCCTCCCCCGTACCGACCTCGAAGGCGCCATGGAGATCGCGGACCGGATCCGCGAGGCGACCGCCGCGGAGCCGGTGGGCGTCTCCGGCGAGGAGATCCGCGTGACGGCCAGCGGTGGGTGCGCCGTCGGTCCTGGGGAGTCGTCGGACGGGCTCGTCCAGCTCGCCGACACGGCGCTCTACGAGGCCAAGCTGGGAGGCCGCAACCGCATCGCCAGCGCAGCGTTGTGAGCAGACACCCTTCCGACCGGCGCAGAAGGCGCTCACTCACACGTTGAAGCGGAACTCCACCACGTCGCCGTCCTGCATGACGTAGTCCTTGCCCTCCATGCGCACCTTGCCGGCCGCCTTCGCCGAGGCCATCGAGCCGGACGCGACCAGGTCGTCGAAGGAGACGATCTCGGCCTTGATGAAGCCCTTCTGGAAGTCCGTGTGGATCACCCCGGCGGCCTCGGGGGCCGTGGCGCCCTTGCGGATCGTCCACGCCCGGGCCTCCTTGGGGCCCGCCGTCAGGTAGGTCTGCAGGCCGAGGGTGTCGAAGCCGACCCGCGCCAGCACGTCGAGCCCGGGCTCCTCGACGCCCATCTCGTGGAGCATCGCGCGGGCCTCCTCGTCGTCATCGAGCTCGACCAGCTCTGCCTCGAACTTGGCGTCGAGGAAGATCGCCTCGTGCGGCGCGACCAGCTCGCCCATCCGCTTCTTGAGGTCGTCGTCGGCGAGCTCGTCGGCGTCGCAGTTGAAGACGTAGATGTAGGGCTTGGACGTGAGCAGCATCAGCTCGCGGATGAGGTCGCGGTCGATGTCGGTGGCGATGATCGGCGTACCGGCCTCGAGGGCGGCGAGCGCCTGCCGCGCCGCCTCGACGTTCGGCTGCAGCTCCTTGCGCCCCTTCGCCTCCTTCTCCAGCCGCGGGACCGCCTTCTCCACGGTCTGGAGGTCGGCCAGGATCAGCTCGGTCTGGATCACCGAGATGTCCGAGGCCGGGTCGACCTTGCCGTCGACGTGGGTCACGTCCTCGTCGCGGAAGACCCGGGTGACCTGACAGATCGCCGACGACTCACGGATGTGGCTGAGGAACTTGTTGCCCAGGCCCTCGCCCTTGGACGCTCCGGCGACGATGCCGGCGATGTCGACGAACTCGACGGTGGCCGGCAGCTCGCGGGCGGATCCGAAGACTCCGGCGAGCGTGTGCAGCCGCGGGTCCGGTACGCCGACCACGCCGACGTTCGGCTCGATGGTGGCGAACGGGTAGTTCGCCGCGAGGACGTCGTTCTTGGTCAAGGCGTTGAAGAGCGTCGACTTGCCTGCGTTCGGGAGTCCGACGATGCCGATCGTGAGTGCCACCCGCGGAGCCTAGCGAGCGCCCGAAGCCCTTGCTCGTCGAGCCCCGTCGGCGACGCCGAGTTGACGAGCAAGCCGGGAGCAGGGGCGGTCATCCGACGGCCCGAGGTATTCGCGACCGTCGCCGCTCCTCCTTGGGGATGGCTGCCGTTCGGTGGCCGACCGCACGCCTGGTGCCCCGACTCGCCTGGCCTTCTCGAGGGACAGTGCTCATGACCAGAATCAGACACGGAGTGGGTGCCGCGATCGCGGTCGCCACGATCGTTGCCACCAGCGGCTCGGCGTACGCCACCGGCGTCAGCCCCAACGTGAACCAGGCCGCCAACCCGGGCGCCGTGATCCACGTGACCAAGACCGTCTCCACACCGCCGATCCCGCCGAAGCCCGACATCGTGCTGGTCGTCGACAAGACCGGCAGCATGGGCGGAGAGCTGGCCAACGTGAAGGCCAACTTCGCGGCGATCATCAGCGAGGTCAAGAGCGTGCAGGCCGATGCGCAGTTCGCGGTGGCGGCCTACTGCGACTTCGGCGAATCGGACCCGGCGTACCAGCTCTTCTCGAACCTGACCGCGGACGAGACCGCCCTCGACACGGCGATCAACAACGTGAACCTGTGTGACGGCGGAGACACCGACGAGGCTCAGCTCAACGCCCTCTGGGAGATCGGCGACGGCGGCGACGACGTGTCGTTCCGGTCCGGCTCGAGCCGGATCGTGGTCTGGTACGGCGACAACCCGGGCCACGACCCGAGCGGGGGACACTCCGAGGCTGACGCAACCGCGTCGCTGACGGGTGTGGACGCCAAGGTGATCGCGATCAGCACCGGTGCCGCCAACAACCTGGACGGAACCGGCCAGGCGACCCGGATCACGAACGCGACCGGGGGCGAGCTGCTGACCGGCGTCGCCGCGACCGACGTCTCTGCGGCGATCCTGGAGGGGCTGCACAACCTCGACGTCGTCGTCGCGGGCAGCCCGACCTGCGACACCGGTCTCGGCGCGTCGCTCAGCCCGGCCAGCCTCACCGTCCAGAGTGGCAACGACGCGGTGTTCGACGAGACCATCACGGTTGCCGCCAGCGCCTCGCAGGGAGCCACGCTGCACTGCAGCGTGCCGTTCACTCTCGACGGCGTCGCCCAGGGTCCGGAGTTCACCCAATCGGTGACGATCAAGGTCAACGACGTCACTGCTCCGACCGTGTCGTGCCCGCCGGGCCCGAACCCGGCCGGCACCGTGCCCACCGCTGACAACGAAGACGGGTTCTTCGTGATGCGGGCGACCGACAACGTCGACCCGAGCGTGCCGATCTACATCAAGGACCTCGGTTCCGGCACCGTCTACGGCCCGTTCGCATCAGGCACCACCTTCAAGCTGACCCAGGCACCCGGCGCCCCGGTCAAGGCGAAGGACATGACCGGTGACGTCAAGTGGAAGTTCACCTTCAACGGTGACGCCCAGCTGATCGCCACCGACCTCGCGGGCAACACCGCGAGGGCCACCTGCCTGGTCCCGCCCAAGGGGTTCTGACCGGCAACGCACGGCGGCGGCTCCTCCATCGGAGGGGCCGCCGTCCCGGTCTGCCTCCGGTGGTGTCCACGGGGCGCTGTCCTGGACAGGTCTTCACCCGCTCGGTCGTCCGGCGTACGGTCCGGTCATGGCAACGATGAGCATGAACAAGGTGATCCACGGTGCGATCCGGCGAGACCTGCGGCGGTTCCTCGACGCACTCTCCGCCTTCCGCGACGGCGACACGACGCGCGCCGCGCAACTGGGCACCGCGTGGGACAACTTCGATGCCCAGCTCACCACGCACCACGAGGGCGAGCACGAGATCGCCTGGCCGTCGCTGCAGAAGATCGGCGTGACTCCGGAGACCATCGCCCAGATGGACGCCGAGCACGAGCGGATGGCCGATGCCCTGACCCAGGCGCGGGGGGCGATGAACACGTTCCGCACCACCGCGACGACTGCCGACGCGAGCACTGCCCGATCGGCCGTCGAGCACCTCCAGACGGTCACCGTCGAGCACCTCGACCACGAGGACGCCGAGCTCGAGGACGTCTACCTCGAGAACATCGACCATCCGGAGATGAAGGCGATGGGACGCCAGTTCGGCAAGGTCTCTCCCCCGGTCGGTGGACGCTTCTTCGCCTGGGTGGCCGACGGCGCGACCCCTGACGAACTGGCGGCGATCCGCAGCCAGGTGCCGCGCCCGGTGCTGGCCATCATCGGCGGCATCTTCGGCCGCAGCTACCGGCGCGACGTCGCGTCGGTGTGGAGGTCCTGAGGTGGCCGGCTCCGTGGGGCGCCGCTTCGCCCAGGCGATCGCCGACAAGGACTCGGAGGCGCTCACGTCGATGCTGAGCCCCGAGGTCGACTTCCGGGCCCTGACGCCGCGCAAGTTCTGGGAGGCGGGGGATCCCGGCGAGGTGCTCGAGATCGTCTTCGGCAGCTGGTTCGAGGACTCCGACCACATCGACGAGCTCGTCGACGTCAGCGAGGGTGACGACGTCGAGGACACCCACCACGTCAGCTACCGCTTCGCGATCACCAACCCGGACGGCACCCACACGGTCGAGCAGCAGGCGTACTACCGCACCGACGACGACCGCATCGACTACGTGCGGATCGTGTGCTCAGGATTCCGACCCGCTGAGTAGCTCGCCCCGGTGGCGCCACGACCAGCTGAGGATCGTCACCGAGAAGAAAAGCGTCAGCGCGACGATCACCGCCTCGAAGGCGCCGCCTCCGCCCTTGGTGAAGATGCCGTTCTCCACGTCGTACAGGAAGTCCATGGAGAAGAGGTAGAGCCCGGCGCTTCCGGCAGACACGAGCCAGAGCAGCGCGCTCGGGTGCCGCAGGCGAAGGGTCATCAGTGCCAGCAGGCAGGCGGCGCCGAGCCAGAGGTCAGCGAGCGGGAAGGCGTTCTCGAACTCGTAGTAGGCGTGGCTGTGCTCGCTCGCGATCCAGTCGCGGTTGGTGAACCAGATCGTCCAGTACGCGATGTCCAGCGCGATCGCGACCACCAGCATGACCTCGACGAGTCGTCTCACGTCCCCATCCAACACTGCGCGTGGTCGAGCCGGTCGCGACCTCAGATGACCCGGCGTCCCTCGCGCATCCGCTTGCGCATCCCGCGCAGGACCATCCGCGGGTAGAGCGTCCGCAGCGGCCTCGGCACGCGCGGGTACGTCGCCCGGAAGACCCGCCAGAACGCGTCGTACCGGCGCTGGTCGGCCGGGGACCACTCCAGTGCGAGGACCGCGCGAACCTCGGGCGTGAGGTTGCCGCGCGTGACCAGGCTCTGCAGCCAGATCGTCGGCGCGAGGTACCAGAACCTCCAGCTCGGCGCCAGGAGCTTCCGCACGTAGCGCTGCACGAGCGGGTCGGCGCTGAGCTCACCCTGCATCCGCTGCCAGTAGTCCTCGAACCCGGCGCGCGTCGGTGGCCACATGTCGTCGGTGACCTGGAGAAGCGTGCCCATGACCTTGCTCTCGCGGTAGGCGCGCTCGCGGCTGGCAGGGTCCATCGGGCCGAAGGTCAGCTCGTAGATCTGCTCTCCGGTGAAGGTCAGGGTCGCCGCGACCCAGAGCTGCAGCTCGGGGTCGAAGGCGGTGTAGCCCTCGCCCTTCACCGGCCCGTGAGCGCGGTTGACCATCCGGGCGATGGCCTGGCGCTCCTCGTCGGTGCCGAGGAGCGTGCCGTAGACGTAGGTGAGCGTCGTGCGCAGCCGGTCGAGCGGGCGCTCGAGGGTGTTCGAGTGCTCGGCGACGCCACGGCCCACACCGAGGAGCGCGAGCTGGTACATCACCGCCGACCCGGCGCCGAGCAGCAGGGCCACCTCGTCGATGGACTCAGCGATGCCGAACTCGGCGTCGTCGACTCTCGGCACGGCGGTCATGGCTGCAACAATACAACGAATACTGTCGCATTGTGCAAGACTGCCGTCATGACCGAGGTCTCTGTCGCGTCGATCCTGGAGGCCGCCCGCGCGCAGTTCCTGCGCACCGGGGTCCGGCGCACCAGCGGTGACGACATCGCCCGGTCCGCCGGGGTGAACCGCGCCACCCTCTACCGACGGGTGGGCACGAAGGACGAGATCGTCCGGGCGACGTACGTCCACGAGACCCAGCGTGTGCTCGCCGTCATCGAGAAGGCCATCGGCGACGTCCCGACGGCCGAGGACGATCCCGGGTTCGACCCGGTCACCTACGTCGAGCGGTTCTTCACGGTGACCATCACGCAGCTGCGCGAGAACCCGTTGCTGCGCCAGCTCCTCGACATCGACCGCGAGCAGACGCTCGTCGGCCTCACCCTCAACGCCGGCGACGCACTGACTCTCGCCGCGACCCTCTCCAGCGACCGGATGCGCAAGCTCAGGGCATACGTCGGCAACACCGACGTCGCCGACATCGAGGACCTCTCCGGCACGTTCGCGCGCATCGCCCAGTCGCTCCTGCTGACCCCCGACGCACCGCCGCGGCTGGACTCCACCAGGCGGATGAACGCCTACGCACGCACGGTCATCGCCCCGATGGTGCTGGGGCGCGTGCCTTAGTCTCCACGCGTGCGCATCGCCACCTGGAACGTCAACTCCATCCGCTCGCGGATCGACCGCGTCGAGGCCCTGCTCGAGCGCCACGACCTCGACGTCCTGGCGCTCCAGGAGACCAAGGCGCGCGAGGACCAGCTGCCGCTGATGGGGCTGCAGTCCATGGGCTACGAGGTCGCCGCGGCGGGCGTCGACCAGTGGAACGGCGTCGCGGTGATCAGCAGGGTGGGCCTCACCGACGTCACGGTGGGCTTCGACGGCATGCCCGGCTGGGGCGACTCGATGGCCGCCGAGGCCCGCGCACTGGGAGCCACCTGCGGCGACCTCCGGATGTGGTCGCTCTACGTGCCCAACGGCCGCAAGCCCGACGACCCGCACTACGTCTACAAGCTCGACTGGCTGGCGCGGCTGCACGAGGCGGCGCAGCACTGGCTCGGCGGCCCCACCGTGCTCGCCGGCGACTGGAACCTCGCTCCCGCCGACGACGACGTCTTCGACATCACGCGCTTCGCCCGGTCGACCCACGTGACCCCGGCCGAGCGGGCGGCGTACGGGCGCTTCCTGGAGTCGGGGTACGCCGACCTGGCGCTGCCCCACCTCAGCGGCCCGGACGGGTTCACCTACTGGGACTACTACCGGCAGCGCTTCGAGCGCAACCGCGGCATGCGGATCGACCTGGTCCTCGGCTCCCCGGCGGTCGCGGCCCGCGTCACCGCCGTCCAGGTCGACCGTGAGGAGCGCGGCGGGTCCGACGGCCACGGCAAGGGCGCCTCCGACCACGCCCCGGTGATCGTCGACCTCTCTGACTGACCGTCGAGTTGGGTGAACCTGACCGTCGAGTTGGGTGAAGCTGCCCGTCGAGTTGGGTGAAGCTGACCTTCGAAGGTCGGCGTACCTGGCAGATTCTCCCGATTGATAGGGCGGTCTCTCCCAACTCGACGAGTTTGTCGGTAGGGCCTGTCACCGTCGGTGGCATGGAGATCCTGCTTCCGCTGCTGACCCTGGTGATCGGGGTGCTCCTGGGCGTCCTGGGGACGGTCCTGGTCGGCCGCCGCGGCGGTGCGGCCGACGTCGCCGGGTTCGAGGCCCGGGTCCAGGACGCCGCGGTCATCCGTGACGGCCTCGACCGCCTGCACGACCGGATGCGCGAGCTGGAGCACCAGCGGGTGTCCTGGCAGAGCACCCTGCACCAGCAGGTGGACGAGGTGCGGCACTCCACCGACAACCTCCGGCGCGAGACGACGGCTCTCGCCAGCGCGCTGCGCAAGCCCCACGTGCGCGGCCAGTGGGGCGAGCTGCACCTGCGGCGCAGCATCGAGCTGGCCGGCATGGTCGACCACTGCGACTTCTCCGAGCAGGTCCACCTCGTCGGTGCCGACGGCGCCCAGCGACCCGACGTGGTCGTCCACCTCGCGGGAGGCAAGAGCGTGGTGGTCGACGCCAAGGTGCCGCTCGCCGCCTACCTCGACGCGCTCGCCACCGACGACGTCGACGAGCAGCAGGCACAGCTGGTCCGGCACGCCCGCCAGGTGCGTGGTCACGTCGAGCAGCTCTCCGCGAAGAGCTACTGGCGGTCCCTGCCGCAGTCGCCGGAGTTCGTGGTGCTGTTCATGCCGGCCGAGTCGTTCCTGTCGGCCGCTCTCGACGCCGAGCCCGGGCTGCTCGAGCACGCCGCCGCCCACAACGTCGTCCTCGCGACGCCCACCACCCTGATCGCGCTGCTGCGCACGATCGCCTACGGCTGGACGACCGAGACCCTCGCCGAGCGCACCCGGGAGATCCACGAGCTGGGTCGCGAGCTCTACGACCGCCTCGGCACGGTCGGCGGACACCTCGACAAGCTCGGCCGTTCGCTGAAGGCGAGCGTCGACGCCTACAACAGCACCGTCGGGTCGCTCGAGACCCGGGTCTTCGTGACGGCGCGCCACTTCGCCGACGTCGCCGACCTCGACCAGGCGCTGCCCGGCCCGCGACCGGTCGAGGACGCCCCCCGGGCGCTCACCGCGGCCGAGCTGCTCGAGGCAGTCGCCATGGAGCGGCCCGAGCTGCCCGATCCTGCCGCCACGCCGAACGGCGTGGCTTCCCCGAGGCTCCGGCGTGCCGACCTACCGTGAGGAGGTGAGCGCACCCACGCTGTGGGAGGAGGGCCGCTGGTCCGCACGCCGGGTCACGCGGTTCTCGATGCTCGTCTCTACGCTGCTGGTCGGCGTCGACCTGGCCGCGACGGGTCGGCTCGAGCGCATCTTCGACAGCGGCTTCATCGTGCTCTGCGTGGCGATGGCGCTGGCGATCCGGCCACAGGACTTCTTCCGGGTCGGCGTGCTGCCCCCGATGCTGCTCCTCGCGATCTGCGTGGTCCTCGGAATCGGGCACCGCGACGCGATCGCCGCACCTCACGACGCGCTCGTCCAGTCGGTGATCTCGGGGCTCGCCCACCACTCCGGACCGCTCCTGGCCGGCTACGCCCTCGCGCTCGCCGTCCTCGGCGTGCGGACTCGGGTTGCGCGCCGCCACCCGAGTCGCGCTCACTCGAAGCGGGAAGGGTCGCCCGCGCCGTACCTGCTGATCTCGGCCAGCCCCGAGGTCAGGTCGACGACCGTCGTGGGCAGCGAGCCGGCCTCACCCTCGATGACGGCGTCCAGCACCTGATCCAGCTCGTCCTTGATCAGCCAGCCCTCCGTCATCGGCTCGAGATCGCCCGGCAGCAGCAGCGTCGTGGAGATCAACGGCTCACCGAGCGCCTCCAGCAGGGCCTGCACCACCGTGTGCTCGGGGATGCGGACGCCGACGCTGCGCTTCTTCGGCGCCATCAGCCGCCGGGGCACCTCCGACGTCGCGGGCAGGATGAACGTGTACGGCCCCGGCGTCGCGGCCTTCACCGTCCGGAAGATCGCATTGTCGATGTGCACCAGCGACCCCAGCTGCGCGAAGTCGCGGCAGACCAGCGTGAAGTGGTGCTTGTCGTCCAGGTGCCTGATCGCGCGCATCCGGTCCAGGCCGGCGCGGTTGCCCAGCTGGATGCCGAGCGCGTAGCCCGAGTCGGTGGGATAGGCGATGAGCCCGTCCTCGCGGAGGAGTGCGACGACCTGGTCGACGAGCCGCGGCTGCGGGTCGACCGGGTGGATGTCGAAGTAGCGCGCCACTACGCCTGCGCTGCCCTCTCACGGGCGCGGAGGTCGCGCCGCAGCTCGGGCGGGAGCGCGAAGATCAGCGATTCCTCGGCGGTGTGCACCGCCTGGGCGTCCGGATAGCCGTGGTCGGCCAGGAAGGACAGCACCCCTTGCACGAGGTCCTCGGGCACGGAGGCGCCGGACGTCACGCTGACGTTGTCGACCCCCTCGAGCCAGGCCGGGTCGATCTCGGAGGCGTCGTCGACCCGGTACGCCGCCTTGGCACCCGCCTCGAGCGCGACCTCGGCCAGCCGGACGCTGTTGGAGGAGTTGGCCGAGCCGACCACGATGACGAGGTCGGCCGCCTTGCTGATCTCCTTGATGGCGAGCTGCCGGTTCTGGGTCGCGTAGCAGATGTCGTCGCTCGGCGGGTCGAGCAGCTGCGGGAAGCGGGCCCGGATCGCGTCGACGGTCGCCATCGTCTCGTCGACCGACAGCGTCGTCTGCGAGAGCCAGGCCACCTTCGCCGGGTCGCGGACGACGATGTTGGGCACGTCGTCGGGGCTCTGCACGAGCTGGATGTGATCCGGCGCCTCCCCCGCGGTGCCCTCGACCTCCTCGTGGCCCTCGTGGCCGATCAGCAGGATGTCGTAGTCCTCGCCGGCGAACCGCTTCGCCTCGTGGTGCACCTTGGTGACCAGCGGACAGGTGGCGTCGATGGTCTTCAGGCCACGCTCAGCGGCCTCGGCGTGCACCGTCGGGGAGACGCCGTGGGCGGAGAAGACCACGGTCGCTCCCGGCGGCACCTCGCCGAGCTCCTCGACGAACACCGCCCCACGCGACTCGAGGTTGGCCACGACGTGCTTGTTGTGCACGATCTGCTTGCGCACGTAGACCGGCGCGCCGTACAGGTCGAGCGCCTTCTCCACCGTGATCACGGCCCGGTCGACGCCCGCGCAGTAGCCACGCGGCGCGGCGAGCAGCACCGCGCGGCCGGCCTCGTCGGACGGGAGGACGGCGGGGTTGCCGAGGTCTGTGGTCACGCGGGCAAGTCTAGGCGGCGCAGCTGCGGCGCTCGTCTACAGTCGGCCCGTGGCCCTGGACACCTCGCCCGAGCACCCGGCACCTGTCCGGCAGATCGTGGGCGCGATCGGCCAGTGGGTCGACCGGCTCGGCGCCGTCTGGGTGGAGGGCCAGGTCATCGGCCTCAACCGCCCTGCCGGCTCGGGCACGGACTTCATCCGGCTGCGCGACAAGCTCGCCGAGGTCTCGATCGACCTGACCGCACCGCGCGCCGTCGTCGACTCGCTGCCGAGCCCCCTGGTCAACGGAGCGCAGGTCGTCGTCTACGCCAAGCCCGGCGTCTACCCCACCCGCGGGTCGCTGTCGCTGCAGGTGCGCGAGATCCGGCTCGTCGGCGAGGGCGAGCTGCTGGCCCGGCTGGAGCGCCGCCGGCAGCTGCTCGCCGCCGAGGGACTGTTCGCGCTCGAGCTCAAGCGCCCACTGCCCTTCCTCCCGCGCCGGATCGGCCTGGTGACCGCGAAGGCGTCGGCGGCGGAGAAGGACGTGGTCGAGAACGCACGCCGCCGCTGGCCGGGCGTCGACTTCGCCGTCGAGTACGCCGCGATGCAGGGCTCGAGCTCCGCGACCCAGGTCATCGACGCCCTCCGCAAGCTCGACAAGGACGCGACCGTCGACGTGATCGTGATCGCGCGGGGCGGTGGCTCCGTCGAGGACCTGCTGCCCTTCTCGGACGAGGGCCTGGTCCGTGCCGTGCACGCCGCGACGACGCCAGTCGTCTCGGCGATCGGCCACGAGCCGGACACCCCGCTCCTCGACCTGGTGGCCGACCTGCGCGCCTCGACGCCGACCGACGCGGCCCGCCGGATCGTCCCCGACGTCGCGGAGGAGGCCCAGCGGGTGCTGCAGACGCGCGAGCGGATGCGGCGCTGGATGCGACAGCGTCTCGCCGCAGAGCAGCAGCACGTCGACGCCCTGCGGAGCCGGCCGAGCCTGGCCGACCCGCGTACCGGCCTCGCGGCACGGCTCCAGGAGGTCCACGGTCTGCGCGACCGCAGCCGCCGCGTCCTGGGCCATGTCCTGGACCGGGCCGAGGACGACCTGGGCCACCAGCTCGCACGGGTCCGCTCCCTCTCCCCGCTGGCCACCCTCCGCCGCGGGTACGCCGTGCTGTCCGACGCCGATGGCAGGCTGTTCAGCAGCGTGGAGGACGTCGATGCCGGGCAGCCGGTGACGATCCGGGTCGCCGACGGCCGGATCGCCGCCACCGTCGACGACGTCGCACCCATCCCCCTGCCCGACACCGCACCCGAGAAGGACGCCGATGCCTGAGCCCGCCAAGAGCCAGCAGCCCCCGGACGACGGCGAGCAGCTCAGCTACGAGGAGGCCCGCGACCAGCTCGTCGAGGTGGTGCGCACGCTCGAGCAGGGTGGCACCACGCTGGCCGAGTCGCTGACGCTCTGGGAGCGCGGCGAGGAGCTGGCCCGGATCTGCCAGACCTCGCTCGACGGCGCCCGCCAGCGGCTCGACGCCGTCATCGGCGACGCGGGCGAGTGACAGCCGCTCAACCCACCGACGGCCGGATGGTCCCGGTGGTCAGCGTCGCGACGAACTTCCGCGTCGCCTCCGGCGCCCCGGAGCCACCGACCAGCACCGTCTCGTAGGGCCGTCCGTCCAGCGCGACCGGGCGGACGAGCGCGTAGTCCCCGCCGACATCGGTCCAGGTCTGCCAGGTCTCTCCGCCGACGGTGACGTCGACGCCCCGGACGGCCTCCTCGTCGACGTACTGCTGGGCCAGCTCCTCGGCCGAAGCCCGCGACTCCTCGATCCCGACGTACTTGCCCGTGTCGGTGAGCAGCCCCAGGTGCCAGTGCGCGGCAGCCCCGGCCGTGTAGTCGACCGACGTCGCGCGCCAGCCCGACGGCAGCCGGCTCGGAGCGAAGAGCATCAGCTGCTGGTCGGTGCGGCCGGCCTTCACCCAGGCCGCCCAGTCGACCGACGGCACCGGCGTCGCCTTCTGGCCTGACCCCCCGATCTTCACCCAGACGACCCCGATCGCGACGACGACGATCAGTGCCCCGACCATGCCGGCAACCGAGCGTTGGGTGCGCGGGTTCGCGGCCTGGCTCATGGCGCACATCCTGCCAACCGGTGCGCAGCTAGTCTCACCCGGTGCTTGCAGCGCTCCGCGACGCCGTACCGCTCGGTGCGCTGGTGACGCTCCTCGTGATCGCGTACCGACATCCTCCCGAGTGGGTGGAAGCCGTCGTGGCAATCGTCGCGGCCGGCGCCGCGCTCGCCACCGGCCGCCTCCCGCGCGCCTCCCTCGGCCACGAGCTCGACCACCTCGGTCCGGTCGTGGCCTTCCTGATGGCAGTGCTCGTGGTGGCGGAGTGCTGCCGGGCGAGCGGGCTCTTCGGGGCGATCGGCAGCAGGCTCGCGGCTGCCGGGGCGCATCAGCGGATCTTCGCCCTCGCGTTCGTGGTGGCCGCACTGACGACGGTCGCCCTGAGCCTGGACGCGACCGTCGTGCTGCTCACGCCCGTGGTGCTCGCGGCCGCGGCGGCGACCAGGGTCTCGGCGCGACCGCTGCAGCTGGTCTGCGTCCGGTTGGCCAACAGCGCCTCCCTCCTCCTCCCGGTCTCGAACCTCACCAACCTGCTCGCGCTGCCGCGCATCGACATCGGGTTCGGGCGGTTCGCGCTGCTGATGGCGCCGGTCTGGCTGCTCACCCTCCTCGTCGAGTACGTCGTGCACCGCACCTGGTTCCGCGCCGACCTCGCCACGCCGACCTCCGAGCGGGAGCACGTGACGCAGCTGCCACTCCCCCGGTTCGCGCTGGTCACGGTCGCGATGATGCTCGCCGGTTTCGGCGCCGGCTCGGCGGTCGGCGTGGACCCGGCGTGGGTCGCCGGAGCCGCCGCGCTGCTGCTCGGCGGCAAGGCGCTGCTGCACGGCGAGCTCGGTCTTCCCTGGGTCGCGCGCAGCACCCACGCCTCGTTCGCGCTGTTCGTCCTGGGGCTCGGGGTCGTCGTCGCGACGCTCGGGCGCGGCCCGCTCGGCGACGGTCTGGACTCGCTGGTGCCCTCCGGCGACGGCCCGCTCGCCCTCTTCAGCCTCGCCGCGCTCGGGGCGGTGCTCGCGAACGTCGTCAACAACCTTCCGGCCACGCTGCTGCTGGTCCCCCTGGTCGCGCCGCTGGGCGCCGTGCCGGCGCTGGCCACCCTTGTGGGCGTCAACCTCGGCTCGTCGATGACCTGGTCCGGCTCGCTGGCCAACCTCCTGTGGCGGCGCACCGTCGCGAGGAGCGGCGGGACCGTCGACAGCCGGGACTTCCACGTCGTCGGGCTCCTCGCCGCTCCGCCGGCGATCGTCGCCGGCGTGCTGGTCCTGTCCGTGTGGGCACACGTCGTGTGACCGCACATTCGGCGTCTGGTAGCCGTTGTCTCCGCATCTGCGGCACAATGCGAGCGTGAGCACCTACCGAATTGCGGAGGCTGCCGACCTGCTCGGCGTCAGCGACGACACCGTCCGCCGCTGGATCGACCAGGGCCGGCTGGCGACCGTCGGCCAGGCGGGTCGGACCAGCATCGACGGCGTCGAGCTCGCCGGCCTGGCCGAGTCGCTGGTCGACGTACCCGACCGAGAAGGCCTGCGCGCCTCCTCGGTGAGCGCCCGCAACCGGCTGCCGGGCATCGTGGTGGCGGTCAGGAAGGACGCCGTGATGGCGCAGGTCGAGCTGATCTGCGGCCCGCACCGGATCGTCTCTCTGCTCTCGGCGGACGCGGTCGAGGAGCTCGGTCTCGCTCGCGGTGAGCGCGCGATCGCGTCGATCAAGTCCACCAACGTCGTGCTCGAGCGACCGTGAGACGCCTCGCGGCGACGGTCCTCGTCCTCGGCCTCGCGACGGCAGGCTGTGGCGCGAGCGACCAGTCCGGCTCCTCCAGGACGCTCACGGTGCTGGCCGCGTCCTCGCTCACCGGGACCTTCACCCAGCTGGCCGACGAGTTCGAGGGCGCGCATCCCGGGGTCCGGGTCAAGCTGGTCTTCGACTCGTCCGCGACGCTCGCCCAGCAGGCGATCGACCGCGCCCCGGGCGACGTCCTCGCGACCGCGGACCGCAAGACGATGGACGACGCCGCGGCCGGGCACGGGATCCACGGCGACCCGTCGGCCTTCGCGTCGAACGTGATCGTGCTCGCCGTACCGAGGGACAACCCGGCGGGGATCAGCTCGATCGACGACCTCGACCGCAGCAAGGTCGACTACCTCACGTGCGTGCAGACGGCGCCCTGCGGCGCCGCGGCCCAGCTCCTGCTGACGGCCGACCACGTCAGCCGTCGGCCGGCGAGCGAGGAGGTCGACGTGAAGTCGGTCCTCGGCAAGGTCGAGGCCGGTGACGCGGACGCGGGGCTCGTCTACAGGACCGACGTCGTCGCCTCCGCCGGCAAGGTCACCGGCATCGACGTTCCCGGCGCGGCCGACCACCCGAACGGCTATTTCGTCGCTCCGACCGCAGGCGCGTCCGACTCCGGTCTCGCCGACGAGTGGGTGCAGTTCCTCCTCGGCACGGACGGGCAGGCGGTCCTGCGCGCCGCGGGGTTCGGTACGCCGTGACGGCACCGCTCGCGCCGGCAAGCCTCGGCCGGGCCCCCGCGCGCCTCGTCCTGGCGGCCGTCGCCGCCGCGCTGTTCCTGCTCCTCCCGCTGGTCGCGCTCGTGGTCGCGGCTCCCTGGGACCGGCTGTGGTCGATCATCTCGACGCCAGAGGTCGGGCAGGCGCTCTGGCTGTCCGCGTGGACCTCGACGGTGGCCGCGGCGCTGTGCCTCGTCGTCGGGCTGCCGCTGGCCTGGGTGCTGGCACGGCTCTCGTTCCCGGGCCGGCGCCTGCTCCGCGCCCTGGTGACGGTGCCACTGGTGCTGCCGCCCGTCGTCGCGGGTGTCGCGCTGCTCACCGCCTTCGGTCGCCACGGGATCGTCGGCGGCCCGCTTCGTGAGGTGTTCGGCACCCAGATCCCCTACACCAGCGCTGCGGTCGTGCTGGCGCACACGTTCGTCGCGCTGCCGTTCTTCGTGATCTCCGTGGAGGGAGCTCTGCGCGGCACGCCGGCGCGTCTGGAGGTCGCCGCCGCGTCGCTGGGCGCGGATCGCTGGACGACGTTCCGTCGTGTCACGGTGCCGCTCGCAGGTCCCGGTGTCGTGGCCGGCCTGGTCCTCGCCTGGGCGCGCTCGCTCGGCGAGTTCGGCGCCACCATCACCTTCGCCGGCAACTACCCGGGCACGACCCGCACGATGCCGCTGGAGGTCTACACAGCACTCCAGGCCGACCGTGACGCCGCCGTGGCACTGAGCCTGGTCCTCCTCGGCGTCTGCGTGCTCGTCCTGGTCGCCCTGCGCGAACGATGGTGGGGCCTGCCGTGAGCCTCCGTGCCCGGGTGGACCTGCCCGGCCGGCTCGTCTGCGAGCTCGAGGTCCCCTCCGGCCAGACGGTCGCGCTGGTCGGCCCGAATGGCGCCGGCAAGACCACGCTGGTCGAGGCGATCGCCGGCATCCTCGACGCCGGCACGCGGTCGTCGGTGGACGTCGACGACGAGAGCTGGACGCACCTCCCGCCGCAGCACCGCCACGCCGGTCTGGTCTTCCAGGAGCACCTGCTCTTCCCGCACCTCGACGCCCGGACCAACGTCGCGTTCGGCCCTCGGGCTCGTGGGGCGACCCGCCGGCAGTCCCGGCAGCTGGCCGACCACTGGCTCGAGGAGCTGGGTGTCGCCGAGCTGGCCGGCCGGCGGCCGTCCGCACTGTCGGGCGGGCAGGCGCAGCGGGTCGCGCTCGCTCGGGCGCTCGCCACCCAGCCGCGGGTGCTCCTGCTCGACGAGCCGTTCTCCGCGCTCGACGTCTCCGTGGCGGCAGAGCTGCGCGACCTGCTGGCCCGGCACCTGCGCCGGTTCGCCGGCGTCACGGTGCTGGTCACCCATGACGCGCTCGACGTGCGCGCCCTCGCCGACCGGGTGGTCGTCCTGCAGGACGGCGCGATCCTCCAGGACGATAGCCCGGCAGGGACTGCCGCGGCGCCGGCGACCCCGCACGCCGCCCGGCTCCTCGGCCTCAACGTGCTCAGCGGGATCGCGCGCGACACCGAGGTCCGGCTCGACGACGGCGGCCTCCTCGTCCTGTCCGCTCCCGCGCACGGACCGGTGCTGGCCACCTTTCCCCCCTCGGCGGTCACCCTGACCACGGCGGCGCCGGTCGGATCGGCCCGCAACCGCTGGGAGGCCGTGGTCCAGCGTGCCGTCCCCCGCGACGAGGTGGTCCGTGTCCACCTACGGGCCACCGCAGGACAGGGCGCCGAGCTGTACGCCGACGTGACCCGCGGCGCGGCCACCGAGCTCGACCTCGCGGCGGGCCGGGTCGTCTGGGCGTCGGTCAAGGCGACCGAAGTCACCGCGTTCGTCGCTGCCGGCCGGAGCGACCGATAACATCGCCCCATGTCCGACACCTCGATGCCCGACGGGCTGGCCGTGGCACCCTCCTCGCCCGACCGCAACCTCGCCCTCGAGCTGGTGCGCGTCACCGAGGCAGCGGCGATGGCCGCGGGACGCTGGGTCGGACGCGGCGACAAGAACGGCGCCGACGGCGTAGCCGTCAACGCGATGCGCACACTGATCTCCACCGTCGGCATGAACGGCGTCGTGGTCATCGGTGAGGGCGAGAAGGACAACGCCCCGATGCTCTACAACGGGGAGCACGTCGGCAGCGGCGTCGGTCCCGAGTGCGACGTGGCCGTCGACCCGATCGACGGCACCACGCTGACCGCCAAGGGCATGGCAAACGCCGTGTCCGTGCTCGCGGTGTCACCTCGCGGCTCGATGTACGACCCGTCCGCGGTCTTCTACATGGAGAAGCTGGTCACCGGCCCGGAGGCCGCCGGCGTGGTCGACATCCGCTACCCCGTCGCGGAGAACATCCACCAGATCGCGAAGGCCAAGGGCAGCGCGCCCGAGGACGTCACCGTCGTGGTCCTCGACCGTCCTCGCCACGAGGGCCTGGCCCGGGAGATCCGCGACACCGGTGCCCGGATCAAGTTCATCACCGACGGCGACGTCGCCGGCGCCATCATGGCGGCGCGTCCCGACACCGGCGTCGACCTCCTGCTCGGCATCGGCGGCACCCCCGAGGGGATCATCGCCGCCTGCGCGATGAAGTGCATGGACGGCGTGATCCAGGGCCGCCTGTGGCCCCACGACGACGAGGAGCGCGAGCGTGCGGTCGATGCCGGACACGACCTCGACCGGGTGCTCTACACCGACGACCTCGTCGCCGGCGACGACTGCTTCTTCGTCGCCACGGGCATCACCGACGGCGAGCTGATGAAGGGCGTGCGCTACCGGGCAGGCGGGGCGTCGACGCACTCGCTGGTGATGCGCAGCCGCAGCGGCACGATCCGGCAGATCATCAGCGAGCACAAGATCAGCAAGCTCAAGGCGTACGCCGACATCGACTTCGAGCGCTGAGCCGCATGATCGTCGTGGTCGGCGAGGCGCTCGTCGACGTCGTCGAGGATCCCCGGGGTCCGGAGCACCACCGCGAGACCGTCGGCGGCTCCCCCCTCAACGTGGCCACCACCCTGGCCGGCCTGGACGTCCCGACGATGCTCATCACGGAGGTCGGACGCGACGACCGCGGCGACCGCATCGTCGAGCAGGTGGAGGCGAGCGGAGCCGAGCTGATCGCCGCACCGGCGACGACCGGCCGGACCGCCACGGCGACGGTCACGCTGGAGTCCGGCGAGGCGTCGTACGACTTCGACATCGGCTGGGCGCTGCCGCACCAGGAGCTGCCGCAGTGCGATGCCCTCCACGTCGGCTCGCTCGGCACGGTGCTGGAGCCCGGTCGCAACAGCGTGCTCGACCTCGTGGAGCAGGCGTGGGCGCGCGACGTGTTCGTCAGCTACGACCCCAACGTCCGCGCGCCGCTGGTCGCCGACCCGGTGCAGGCGTGGCGCGACCTCGAGTCGCTGGCCGGCCGCACACACCTGGTGAAGCTGAGCGACCAGGACGTGGCGGTGCTGCATCCGGGCGCCGACCCCGAGGACATCGCCCGTTCATTGCTCCAGGGCGACCGCACCGAGCTGGTGCTGCTGACCCTCGGTGGCGACGGAGCCGTGGCGCTCGCCGGTGACGTCGCGGTGCGGGTCCCGTCGATGAGCGTCGAGGTCGTCGACACGGTCGGAGCGGGCGACGCCTTCATGGCGGCCACGCTCGCGGTGCTCTACGAGGACTCGGCGTTCGGCTCCCACGGCGGCGGCCTGCCGACCGACCAGGAGCGCCTCGAGCGGTTGCTGCGGGCGGCCGTCGAGGTCGCCGGGATCACCTGTTCGCGACCGGGCGCAGCCGCACCGACTCGGTCGGAGCTGCGGCGCGAGTGGCCCTCGTGAGCCGCTGACCGTCCAGCGCCTCGCGGACCACCTCGAAGACCAACGGGTCGAACGCCATCCCGACATGGCTCGTCGACACCTCGACCGGCTGGGCACTCGGGTCGATGCACGCCCTCCAGTCGACGACGCCGTCGCGCCGCGAGTAGACCGCCGTGAAGCCGACCTCCGGGTCGAGCGCCCGCTGGGTCTCCTCGAAGCTGTCGCGGGCGCACGAGCCGCCCACGCAGTCCTCGCTCATCAGGCCGCCGAACCCCGCTCGTGCCAGCCGGGTCAGCATCTCGGCGTCCCAGGCCAGCACACCGTGCACGGCCCCGGGCGCCAGGATCGGGCTGCCCATCGAGACGATGCCGTGCACCAGGTCGGGCCGTCGCGCCGCGAGTCCGCGGGCGAGCATCCCGCCGAGGCTGTGCCCGACGATGCTCACCTTGCGACCCCGGCGGATCGCGATCGACTCCAGCCGTCGCTCGAGCCGGTCGGCGACCTCGCGGGTGCAGCCGACGTTGACGTGGATCTCGGAGCGGTAGGTCCGGTAGCCCGCTCCGCGGAGCATGGCGGCCATCCCCTTGAGCGTGGCGTCCCCGGCCATGAAGCCGGGCACGAGGAGCACCGGTTCGAGCCCCTCGGGCCGGCGCGGGTCGACGTACGGCGAGACGCTGCGGGCCCTCCGCTCGGCGCGCGACCAACGCACGTAACGCGCCACCTCGAGGGCGAGACTGCCCTCGCGACCCAGTGCCCGCAGGCCGCGTGGGCCCACGAAACCGTCCGGCCGCAGGAAGTCGCCCATCGGGGAGTTCACACGGCCGAACGTAACGGATTCAGTGGTGATCATCATGGAACTCAACGATTTCAGCACCGGCGCGTTCCGGCTCCGGGGGTACCTATCTAGACTTTTCCCGATCCAGCGACTCGCCCGAAAGGCCTTCGATGCCCCGCATCCGCCCCCGCCGTACGCCGACGAGCTCGGACGACCCTGTCCCCCAGTCCGCCGAGCTGGTCGCGCCGGTCAGCCCCGGCGTCGAGCTCTGCTACCAGACCTACGGCGACCCGGAGGCCGAGCCGCTGCTGCTGGTGATGGGCCTCGGTGGCCCGATGACCTGGTGGGACCCCGCCCTGTGCCGGATGCTCGCCGAGAGCGGCTTCTACGTGATCCGCTACGACAACCGCGACACGGGTCGCTCCAGCCGGGGCACGGGGCGGGTCACCCGGGCGATGGTGGTCCAGGCCTTCCTCGGCCGGCCGGTGAAGCCGCCGTACACCCTCGTGGACCTCGCCCGCGACGGGCTCGGGCTGCTGGACCACCTCGGCATCGGCTCGGCCCACGTCTTCGGCGTCTCGATGGGCGGCATGGTCGCCCAGTCGATGGCCATCGAGGCACCTGACCGGGTGCGCAGCCTGGTCTCGATGATGTCCACGACCGGCCGCCGGACCGTCGGCTGGCTCGACCCGCGACTGGCGCCGATGATGCTCGGCCGGCGGGGAAGCACCCTGGAGGACTACCTCGAGGCGTCCGTCATCGGAGCCGCTGCGATCGGCTCGCCGGCGTACCCCGAGGACGAGGCGGCCTCGCGTGCGCGGGCGCTCGAGACCTGGCAGCGCGGGCTCAATCCTGCCGGCGTGATGCGGCACATGATGGCGGTGCTCACCCAACCGAACCGCGGCCGCGCGCTGCGGTCGCTGCGCATCCCCGCGACGGTCATCCACGGCATGGCCGACCGGATGGTGCACGTCTCCGGGGGACGTGCCACCGCGCAGGCGATCCCGGGCGCCCAGCTGCTGCTGATCCCCGGCATGGGCCACAACCTGCCGCCGGAGCTGTTCGAGACGTTCCGCGACGCGATTCGCAGGACCGCCGACCGAGCGGGGAGTGAAGCCGCGGCAACTGGGTAGGCTGGACAAACGCCGGAATCGGGACAGGATGAAGGGGCACGTCGTTCTCGGGAGGAACGCATGGCCCCATCACCGCAGCGAGCGCGTCGGATCCGGAAGGTCCTGTACGCCGCTGTCGGACTGCTCCTCGGTCCCGCGCTGTTCGCCGGCTGCGGCAGCAGCTCCGGAAAGCCGACGCTGACCTGGTACATCAACCCCGACCCCAGCCCGCCGTCGGACTTCAAGGGCGGCGCGTTCGGGCAGGCCGGCATCGCCGAGCGCTGCAGCACCAGCAAGTACACGATCAAGGTGCAGGAGCTCCCCGGCGACGCCACCCAGCAGCGGATCCAGCTGGCCCGGCGGCTCGCCGCGCAGGACACCGGCATCGACCTGATGAGCCTCGACCCGGTGTTCACCGGCGAGTTCGCCAACGCGGGCTTCCTCGCCACCCTCCCGGCCGACCTGACCAGCCAGTTGAAGGACGCGACGCTCGCCGGAGCGGTCGACGGCGCCACCTGGGACAACAAGCTCGTGGTGGCGCCACTGTGGGCGAACACCCAGCTGCTCTGGTACCGCAAGTCGTTCGCGCAGAAGGCCGGGCTGGACATGACCAAGCCGGTCACCTGGGACCAGATCATCAAGGCGGCGGCGGACAACGGGGGCACCGTCGGGGTGCAGGCCAAGAAGTACGAGGGCTACGTCGTCTGGATCAACGCGCTGATCGAGGGCGCCGGCGGCTCGATCATCCAGGACGCCGCGAAGGGCTCCGACGCGAAGGTCAGCATCGACTCGGGCGCCGGCGAGAAGGCAGCCGCCGTCGTCCAGGAGCTGGCGCACTCCAAGGCAGCCGAGGGTGACCTGTCGGTGTCCAACGAGGGCACGGTGCTCGGTCCGTTCGCCACCGCGAAGGGCGCGTTCCAGGTCAACTGGACCTTCATCTACGCCAACTACAAGGACGACAAGGCCACCGCCGCCGACCTCGGGTGGGCCCGCTACCCCGAGACCGTTGCCGGTACGCCGTCCAAGCCGCCGCTGGGCGGCATCAACATCGGGATCAACAAGCACACCAGCCACCTGGCCGAGGCGACCGCTGCCGCGAAGTGCATCACCTCGGCCCAGAACCAGGTGACCTACGCGATCGAGACCGGCAACATGCCCGCGAGCAAGGCGGCCTACCAGTCACCGGAGCTCGCCAAGGCCTACCCACCCGATCTGCTGCAGGCGTTCAGCGCCAGCATCGACGCGGCCGGCCCGCGACCCGTCTCGCCGTACTGGAGCGACATCTCCAGCGCCATCCAGTCGACCTGGCACTCACCGGTGTCGGTCGGCTCCGGCACCCCGAAGAAGTCGGAGGGCTTCATCACCGACGTGCTCAAGGGAAGGAAGCTGCTGTGACCGAGACCGCGGTCGCCCCGCGCTCCACCGCCGCCGCGCCGGCCCGGGCCAGCGACCGATCGATCGCCGAGAACCGGCTCGGGCTGCGGCTCGTCGCCCCGGCCGTCGTGCTGATGGTGCTGGTCACGGCGTACCCGATGCTGCAGGCGCTGTACCTCTCGCTGTTCAAGTACCGCCTGACCGTGCCCGACGACAAGTCGTTCACGGGGCTGGGCAACTACGCGACGGTCCTGGGCGACGGCCTGTTCTGGAAGGACATGCTCAACACGGTGATCATCATGATCATCACGGTGGCGATCGAGCTGGTGATCGGCTTCGCCTTCGCGATGGTGATGCACCGGATCGTGTTCGCCCGCGGCCTGATGCGCACCGCGATCCTGATCCCCTACGGCATCATCACCGTGGTCTCGGCGTTCGCCTGGCAGTTCGCGTTCAGCCTCAACAACGGCTTCGTCAACGGCTGGTTCAAGTGGCTGCCGTGGATCGACACGAACACCAACTGGTACGGCGACCACTGGCACGCGATGTTCGCGATCATGGCCTCGGAGATCTGGAAGACGACGCCGTTCATGTCGCTGCTGCTGCTGGCCGGCCTGTCCCAGATCAGCGAGGACATGATCGAGGCGGCGAAGGTCGACGGCGCGACGTGGACCCAGCGGCTCTACAAGGTGATCCTGCCGAACATGCGCGCGGCGATCATGGTGGCGGTGCTGTTCCGCGCGCTCGACGCGTTCCGCATCTTCGACAACATCTACATCATGACCAGGGGCGCGGAGAACACCGAGTCCTCGTCGTTCCTGACCTATCGGCAGGTGATCGAGCAGTTCCAGCTGGGCATGGGCTCGGCCCTGTCGGTGCTGCTGTTCCTCTCCGTGCTGCTGATCGCCTACGTCCTGGTCAAGCTCTTCCGCGTCGACCTCGCCCAGGCACGACAGGAGTCCTGAGATGAAGCAACGGATGGGTCCGGGTCACTGGCTCGGCTTCGTGGTGATCCTGGTCTGGTGCCTGCTGCCGGTGGTGTGGATCATGATGGTCTCGCTCAAGCCGGTCGGCGAGACGACCAGCGGCAGCCCACAGTTCTTCCCGAAGGACTGGACCGTCCAGAACTACAAGGACATCTGGGACAACCACGACTTCCTGCGCGCGCTCGGCAACTCCTTCGGCATCGCGATCATCGCCACCCTCCTCGCGGTGATCTTCGCGACGCTCGCGGCGTACGCGATCGCGCGGCTGGAGTTCCGCGGCAAGCGGGTGGTGCTCTCGATCGCCCTCGCCATCGCGATGTTCCCGGTGGTGTCGCTGGTCGGGCCGCTGTTCGACATGTGGCGGGTGCTGCACCTCTTCAACACCTGGCCGGGGCTGATCATCCCGTACATGTCCTTCACGCTGCCGCTGGCGATCTGGACGCTGTCGGCGTTCTTCCGCGAGATCCCGTGGGAGATGGAGCAGGCGGCCCAGGTCGACGGGGCGACGTCGTGGCAGGCGTTCCGCAAGGTGATCGTGCCGCTGGCCGCGCCGGGCGTCTTCACCGCCGCGATCCTCACGTTCTTCTTCGCGTGGAACGAGTTCGTGCTGGCGATCTCGCTGACCTCCACGACCGCCGCCCGCACGGTGCCGGCGCAGATGTCGTTCTTCGTCGGGTCCGACCAGTTCAACCCGCCGTACTCCCAGCTGGCTGCCGCGGCCGTCATCGTGACCGTGCCCGTGGTCGTCATCGTCCTGCTGTTCCAGCGCAAGATCGTCGCCGGCCTGACCTCCGGCGCAGTGAAGGGGTAGTGCACATGGCCGCCATCGAGATGGTCAACATCGTCAAGCAGTACGGCGACGGCTTCCCGGCCGTCAACGACGTCAGCATCGACGTCGAGGACGGCGAGTTCATGATCCTGGTCGGGCCATCCGGCTGCGGGAAGTCGACGCTGCTGCGGATGATCGTCGGGCTCGAGGACATCACGTCGGGAGACATGGTCATCGGCGGCAAACGGGTCAACGATCTCGCGCCGCGCGACCGCAACCTGGCGATGGTGTTCCAGAACTACGCCCTCTACCCCCACCTGACGGTCTACGAGAACATCGCCTTCCCGCTGCGGCTCAAGGGCGGCGTGCCGGAGTCGGAGATCGACGCGAAGGTGCGGGAGGCGAGCAGCACGCTCGAGCTCGACGAGCACCTCGACCGCAAGCCCGGCAACCTGTCGGGCGGCCAGCGGCAGCGGGTCGCGATGGGCAGGGCGATCGTGCGTCAGGCCGACGCGTTCCTCTTCGACGAGCCGCTCTCGAACCTCGACGCCAAGCTGCGCGGCCAGATGCGCACCGAGATCGCCCGGCTGCAGAAGAAGCTCGGGATCACCACCGTCTACGTCACCCACGACCAGACCGAGGCGATGACCCTCGGCGACCGGGTGGCGGTGCTCAAGCGCGGCGAGCTGCAGCAGCTCGCCACCCCGCGCGAGCTCTACACCCAGCCGGTCAACCTCTT
Organism: Marmoricola sp. URHA0025 HA25; assembly: GCF_054059435.1. NCBI lineage: Bacteria > Bacillati > Actinomycetota > Actinomycetes > Propionibacteriales > Nocardioidaceae > Marmoricola > Marmoricola sp. URHA0025 HA25. Next base: position 742,565 of record NZ_JBSSCD010000001.1, on the reverse strand, counting down.
CGTGGCCGGGTTCATCGGCTCGCCGCCGATGAACTTCATGCCGGCGACCGTCAAGGGGGGCGACGTGGAGCTCCCGTTCGGCACGTTCACGCTGCCCGCCGAGAAGGCGCGGCGGGCCGAGGGCAAGGACCTGCTCATCGCCGGCGTACGCCCCGAGCACTTCGAGGACGCGAAGGTCGTCGACTCCTCCATCGCCGGACGCGGAGGGACGTTCCGGGCCACGGTCGACGTGGTCGAGTGGCTCGGCAACGAGGCCTACGCCTACATCCCGTTCGAGGCGCCGGCCGAGGTCTCCTCCCAGCTCGCCGAGCTCGAGCGCGACCTCGACGGCGAGTCGCTGCGCACCCAGCTGGTGGTCTCGCTCGACGCCAACAGCCGGATCTCGAAGGGCGAGGAGGCGGAGATCTGGATGGACGCCTCGCACCTGCACCTGTTCGACCCGGCCACTGGGGAGAACCTCACGCTCGGCTGAGGCTCGCTGGCATCATCGTCGGGTGACGCTCGCCGGTGACCCGTACCGCTCGCTCGCCGAGGCGTCCTGGAGCTGGGTGCTCGCCCAGGTGCGGTACGACGACACCGGGCCCTGGATCCCCTGGTCGGTGGACGGCGATGTGGCGGAGGAGCCCCCCTGGGATCGCGACGGCATCCACAGGGGGATCGGCGGGTTAGGGCTGGCGCTCGCGGAGATCTCCCGCTCTCGGCCATGGACCGCCGAGGAGGCGGAGCTCGCCGATGCGATCGGGGCGCGACTCCGGACCGCCGTCGCGGCGCAGAGCGACGCGACGCTCTTCGACGGGCTGGCCGGCACGATCGGCGCGCTCATCGCCCTGGGGGCGCCGGGCGTCGAGTCGGCGGTCGCCCGGCTCACCGACCTCGCCCAGCCCGACGGGTGGCCGCAGACGACGATCGGACCGCCGCGGTACCTTGCCGGCGCGCGGGTCAACGACCTCACCCTCGGCACCGCCGGCATCCTCCTGGCGGCCGTCTGGGCGCTGCATCACCGGGTGTCCGGCGCCGAGGACCTGGCGCATCGTGCCGCCGACCTCCTGCTCGCAGAGGCCGAGGAGGCTCCGACGGGCATCAACTGGCCGTTCGTGCCGCAGCGGTTCGTGGCCGAGCCACCGGCCGCCCAGATGCCCAACGTCTCCCACGGACTGGCCGGGATCGCCGCCGCCGTCGCGGTCGCGGGAGTCGGCCTGGGCCGGACCGACCTCGTCGACGCCGCCCGCCGCGGGGCGACCCACCTGGTCTCGCTCGCCGACGTCGGCGCCGGCGGCTTCGTGGTCGGCCGCACGATCCCGCCGAACCCCGACCAGGACCCCGTCACCTACAACTGGTGCCACGGGCCGGCCGGCACGTCACTGCTCTTCCGCGCGCTCCAGCACGCCGGGGTCGGCGAAGTCGCCGGCGAGTCGCCGGAGCGCTGGCACCGGCGCTGCCTGCACAGCGTGCGCGCCTCGGGAGTGCCGGCGCGGCTCCGGCCGGGCTTCTGGGACAACGACGGTCGGTGCTGCGGGACAGCCGGCGTGGGCGAGGTCTTCCTGGACTCCTGGCACCGGTCGGGTGACCCCGCCGACCTGGCGTTCGTCGTCGAGCTCGCCGATGCGCTGGTCGAGCGCGCCGTGCCCGAGGGCGAGGGCGCCTGCTGGCGCTTCGTGGAGCACCGCTACGACGATCCGCTCCTGCCTCCGGGCGTCGGCTGGATGCAGGGTGCGGCCGGCATCGCGGCGTACCTCTTCCACGTGGACCGCGTCGTCGAGTACGGAGTGACAGCGGAGCCGGCCGTCCGCCTCGACAACTGGTGGGCGGTCTGAGGGTCGTCAGTGCCGGTAGCGCCAGCCGGGCGACTTCTCCTCGCCGGGCATCCGCTTGCGGACGACGCTGACGCCACCCATGATCGCGACGCCCTTCACGTGCACCGTCGGCGAGTCCGCGGTCAGGCGGACACCGGGGTCGGAGCGGGGCGCCGAGTAGCCGCCCATGATGCCGACACCGTGGACGACGACGTTCGTCGCCTGGTTCACGATGATGTTGGCGCCACCCATGAACGTGTTGATGGTGAGGGTGACCTCGCGGGCCGAGAAGGTCGCCTCGCGCAGGTCGAGCTCGGCGCCGCCCATGAAGCAGAAGACGTGGAACTGCTCGGGCACGACCCAGATGCCCCGCCGCTCGACGCCGCCCAGGATGGCGACGGCACGCTCGCGCTCCACCGACGCGATCGGGGACCCGGCCGCAGCCACGACCGGCGCGAGGTCGTGCGTGATCGGCACCAGCTCGGCATAGGTCTTCGCGGCGTACGTCGCCTCGAGCCGCTCGTCGAGCTCGCTCAGGTCGATCCGGCCGTCACCCGCGGCGTCCCTGAGGATCTCGGCCACCTTGTTGCGATCGGCGTCCGAGACGCGCATCTGTGACGGTTCGAGCTCGCTCATGGGGCCACAGTACGTATTGGCGGTGACGACGTGCACCCGGTCGCCGTACCCTCCGAGCGTGATCCGGTCCGCAGCGGCCCTCCTGGCCGCCGTCGCCCTCGTCACCACCTCCTGTGCCTCGTCGGACTCGACCGGCCCGCGCGTCCTGCACCCCGGCTGGCACGAGGCGACGCTGCCGTTGCCACCGGGGCGCCCGGGCCGGATCGCAGTGCGTGACGCGACCTCGTGCGGTGGCACCTGGTTCGTCGTCGGCGCGGTCGTCGGCGCCGACGGCTCGACCCGACCTGCCGCGTGGACGAGTCCGGACGGCCGGACCTGGCACGCAGTGGCCACCGACCCGACCGACTACTACTCCCACCGGGCGATCCTGTACTCGGTCGCCTGCCGCGACGGCCGCGTGGCCGCGATCGGGACGAAGTCGGGCGGCGCCCACGGCAATCCACGGACGGCGACCTGGCGGCTGCGCGAGGACGGCGTCCTGCAGGACGTGCCGGCCTCCTTCGAGCTGTACGGAGGTTCCCATGCGCTGAGCGTGAGCCGGATCGCCGGCGGACCCGCCGGCTGGGTCATTGCCGGCAACCGCAGCAGCGGCGGCGCCGCCTGGGTCGCCGGCGGTGACGCCGAGCTCTTCCGGCTCGTCGACCACGACCCGGCCCTGGCGAGCGGCGAGAAGACGGAGACCACTGCGCTCGACGTCGTCCACGACGGCACGACCTGGACCGTCGTCGGCCGCGCCGCGGTGACCGGCACGATCTCCCCTGCCCCGCGGGCGTGGGTCTCCGGCGACGGCTCGCAGTGGACCGTGCAGAAGGTGCCGTCGAGCACGCACGGCTTCGCCGACCTCGAACGCGTCGTGCGCGACGGCGACGGCCTGCTCGCGGCCGGCATCCGGGACGACCGCTTCGGCACCTGGCGGCGTACCGGCTCAGGCTGGCGGGAGACGGAGTCGTTCGGCGCACTCGCCGCGGACGTCACCACGGCGCCATTCGTGTCGGGGCTCGCTGCGGCCCCGGGAAGGGCCGTGGTCGCGGTGAGTGACGGAGCAGTCTTCCGGCTCTGGGCGCAGACCGGCCACGACTGGCGAGAGGTCACGACCCGGTGCGGCCGGGCAGCAGCGGCGACGACCAGCTCACGGTGGCCGCGGACGACCGGCTGGTGCTGCTGGTGGCCGATGACGGCACCTCGGGTCGGGTGTGGACCACCGGCTGGAATACCCTCGGTCGGTGAGCACCGCACCCTCGTCGGCGCCGTCCGGCCCCGAGTTCCGCTACTCCGACCTGCTGCCCACCGGGCCCGACGCCACGCCGTACCGGCTGGTGACCACCGAGGGCGTCTCGACGTTCGAGGCCGGGGGCCGCACCTTCCTCCAGGTCGACCCCGAGGCGATCCGGCTGCTGACCGCCGAGGCGATGCACGACATCGCCCACTACCTGCGCCCGGCCCACCTCGCGCAGCTGCGCCGGATCATCGACGACCCGGAGTCCAGCGGCAACGACCGGTTCGTGGCGCTCGACCTGCTCAAGAACGTGAACATCTCCGCCGGCGGCGTGCTGCCGATGTGCCAGGACACCGGCACCGCGATCGTGATGGGCAAGAAGTCCGAGGGCGTGCTGACCGGCGCCGACGACGGCGAGGCGATCAGCCGCGGCGTGTACGACGCCTACACCAAGCTGAACCTGCGCTACTCCCAGCTCGCGCCGCTGACGATGTGGGAGGAGAAGAACACCGGCACGAACCTGCCCGCGCAGATCGAGCTCTACTCGACCGCCCAGGGCGAGAAGGGCCCGGAGTACAAGTTCCTGTTCATGGCGAAGGGCGGCGGCTCGGCGAACAAGTCCTTCCTCTTCCAGGAGACCAAGGCGGTCCTGAACCCGAAGCGGATGCTGGAGTTCCTCGACGAGAAGATCCGCTCGCTCGGGACGGCCGCGTGCCCGCCGTACCACCTCGCGGTGGTGATCGGCGGCACCAGCGCGGAGTTCGCCCTCAAGACCGCGAAGTACGCGAGCGCGCACTACCTGGACGAGCTGCCGACACAGGGGTCCCCGGCTGCACATGGTTTCCGGGACCTCGAGCTCGAGGAGGAGGTCTTCAAGCTGACCCAGTCCTTCGGGATCGGTGCGCAGTTCGGCGGCAAGTACTTCTGCCACGACGTGCGCGTGGTCCGGCTGCCGCGGCACGGTGCGTCGTGCCCGGTGGCGATCGCCGTCTCCTGCTCGGCGGACCGGCAGGCGCTGGGCAAGATCACCGCGGACGGGGTGTTCCTCGAGCAGCTCGAGACCGACCCGGCGAAGTACATGCCCGAGCCGGAGGTCGCCCACCTGGCGGAGGCCGGTGACGTCGTCCGCATCGACCTCAACCGGCCGATGAGCGAGATCCTCGCCGAGCTCTCGAAGCACCCTGTGAAGACCCGGCTCTCGCTCACCGGGCCGCTCGTGGTCGCGCGCGACATCGCCCACGCGAAGATCAAGGACCTGCTCGACGCGGGCGGCGAGATGCCGGCGTACCTGCGTGACCACCCGGTCTACTACGCGGGCCCGGCGAAGACGCCCGAGGGAATGCCCTCGGGCTCGTTCGGACCCACGACGGCCGGCCGGATGGACTCCTACGTCGCGCAGTTCCAGGCCGCGGGCGGCTCGATGGTCATGCTCGCCAAGGGCAACCGCTCGAAGGTGGTCACCGAGGCGTGCCACGAGCACGGCGGGTTCTACCTCGGCTCGATCGGCGGGCCGGCTGCGCGGCTGGCGCAGGACTGCATCAAGTCGGTCGAGGTGCTGGAGTATCCCGAGCTCGGGATGGAGGCGGTCTGGAAGATCGAGGTCGAGGACTTCCCGGCGTTCATCGTGGTCGACGACAAGGGCAACGACTTCTTCACCGATCCGTCCGGGACGGTCACGGTGCCGCTGAGCACGCTGGCCGCGAGCGGGATCAGGGTGCGCTCGAAGGAGCGGTGACGCCCGTCAGGTACTTCCTGACCGCGATCGCGGCCGCGCGGCCCGCCCGGTTGGCGCCGATCGTGCTCGCAGAGGGCCCGTAGCCGACCAGCTGGACGCGAGGGTCGGCCACAGCGGTCGTCGCCGCGGCCGGTCCCGTGCCCGCCGTGGCAACCAGCTGGATGCCGCCGTGGGGGCTGCGCAGGTGCAGCGGCGCCAGGTGCGTCACCGCGGGCCGGAAGCCGGTGGCCCACAGGATCGCGTCGACCCGCTCGAACGAGCCATCCGGCCAGCGGACTCCGTCGGGCTCGATCCGCTCGAACATCGGGAGCCGGTGGTAGGCACCGAGTGCCTCGGCGGCCCGCTCCTGCTCGCGCAGCGCCAGGCCGGTGACGCTGACCACGCTCGACGGCGGCAGGCCCCGGCGTACCCGCTCCTCGACGAGCGACACCGCCGCGTGCCCCGCTTCGCGGTCGAAGTCACCGGTCCGCCAGACCGGCGGCCGCCGGGTGACCCAGAGGGTGCCGGTCACCGGTGCCAGCTCGCCGAGGAACTGCACGGCGGACGCTCCCCCGCCGACGACCAGCACGCGCCTGCCGGCGAAGTGCTCGGCGCCCGGGTAGTCGACGGTGTGCAGCTGCTCGCCCAGGAAGGTCTCCATGCCCGGGTAGTGCGGCACGAACGGATGGCGCCACGTGCCGGTCGCATTGACCAGGGTCCTGGTGGACCAGGTGCGCTCGCCGGAGTGGACGACGAGGAGCTGCCCGTCACTGGTGACGCGGTCCACGGCCACGGGCCGCACGACGGGGAGGTCGTGCTCGCGCTCGTACGCCGCGAAGTAGCGTGCCACCGCCGCGTTGGCCCGCTCGCCCGTCGCGGACGGAGGATCGGAGTCGGGCAGCGCCGCGACACCGTGCACGTCCGCCATCGTGAGGGAGTCCCAGCGGTGCTGCCACGCGCCGCCCGGGCGCTCGTCCGCGTCGAGCACGACGTGCTCGATGCCGCGCAGCTTGAGGTGGTACGACGCCGACAGGCCGGCCTGGCCGGCACCGATCACCACCGAGTCGAGCACGCTCACACCGCTTCAACGCCGGGACGCCGGGAGGTATGCCCGCTGGCCCGGACGTCATACGGGTCGAGGTCTTGGGGCCACATTTCGTATGACGTCACGCCGCCCTGCTTCGCCAGCCGGCCGATCTCAGCGCTTCCTCCAGCTGACCGAAGAATTCGTCGGGCCGCGTCCGTAGGCCGAGGAGCGGCAGACGCAGGACGGTGGTCGACCTGATCGCAACGGAGTTCTGCCGCAGGGCGTCGCCGACCACGTTCTCAGCCCAGGTGTGGTGGATCCCGTCGACCTCCAGGGCAACGTCCCACTCATCCCAGTAGAGGTCCAGGTAGTAGCGGTGAGCGCCGTCGCGCCGGAGTACCTGACGGGATGGCTCAGGGAGGCCGCGCCGACGGCACTCTCTCGCAACGTCGATCTCGCCGAGAGCACGAGCCCCTCCGAGTAGGTCGAGCACCACGGCCTGGAGGAAGCGACGCCGACGATCGCGCTTGACGAGGAGCGCCGCCTCGGCGAGCGAGTTCGGTGACGCAAGGCCTTGCTGCACCGCCATCGACAGGATCAGCGCCGCCTGGCGATCGGACTTGGCCCACAAGGCGCCTCGGACGGCGGCGACCGCCGGCACCGTGCGTGGAACGCCGCTCGAGATGACGTCATCGGACGACCACCGGCGCGTTTGGCGGATGTCGAAGACCTTGGTCCGGCGAACTCGAGCGCCCCGCGGAACAGACACCCTGATCCGCTCGGCCTCGAACCTCTTGAGCCCGGATGCGATCAGAGCCGAGACGCCGTCGAGATGCGCACGGGGCCCGCCCTGGAAGACGGCCGCCCAGCTCAGCGACTCGTCACCGAGGGGGCCCGTGTGCACGCAGATCACCTGGTCGGAGACCCGCTGCCAGCGTCGCGCCCTGATCTGCGCCGTGATCTCCCACTGGGTGAACCCGAGGGCGTAGAGCTGCCGGCGCGAGATCACGGCTGCCTGGTCGGCGACGCGCTCAGACAGCGCACGTTCGCGATCGGGAAGGTTCTGTGCACGCATCCCTGGACGGTGGCCGGCGAGACCGGCCGCGTACAACTGCCGTGGTCGAATCTGTGGACAGCCCGCTCGTGGACGTCATACAGATCGAGGGTCACGGACCACGATTCGTATGACGTCCGGGGGACGAAACCCTCAGCGGACGTCGCGGTCGCGGAACTGGTCGGCGTCCGGGCCGGTCTCCTCCCCCTCGTCGGGCTCGCCGCTCTCGCTCTCCGGGTATCCCGCGACGTGCTCGCTGTCGGAGATCGCGGTGTCTGCCTCCTCGGGGTCGAGCCGCACCACCTCGGAGACCTGGCCTTCGTCGTCCTGCTCGCTCATCCGGGTGCGGTACCCCACAGCGGCGTCCCGGAACCCTGCGCGCCGCCCGCCCGTTCACCGGGTACGACGACCGAGGAGAGACCATGAACTGTCCCACCGATGGCGCCGTGCTCGTGATGAGCGAGCGCAACGGGATCGAGATCGACTACTGCCCCACCTGTCGCGGCGTCTGGCTCGACCGCGGCGAGCTCGACAAGATCATCGACCGCTCCCTGGGGCAGCCGGCGCCCGAGCCGGCCCGGCAGTACGCAGGCCCGCAGCAGCAGGTCTACCGCAGGCCCAGGCGCAAGGAGAGCTGGCTCAGCGAGCTGTTCGACTGAGCCTGCAGTCGGTCGGCTACCGTCGGCGCGCGTGGAGTACGTCGAGATCGCCCGGGCCGAGTCGCCCCGCGGAGAGGTCGTGCTGCGGGAGCGTCGCGACGAGAACACCCCGACCATCCTCGAGCTGCGGGTCAACGGCGTGTTCGTGATGGACACCCTGGAGACCACGACGGAGCGTGCGCTCGCCCATGCGGCGCTCGCGCTGGTCGACCGGCCGGCGCGGGTGCTGGTGGGCGGGCTCGGCTTGGGCTTCACCATGCACGAGGTGCTGGCCGACCCCCGGGTCGAGTCGTGCACGGTCGTGGAGATCGAGCAGGCCGTGGTCGACTGGATGCGCGAGGGCACCATCGCCCACGGCCCGAAGATGCTGGCCGACGAGCGGGTCTCCGTCGTCGTCGCCGATGTCGCCGTCGCGCTGCAGGAGGCCGCCGACGCGGCGTACGACCTGGTGCTGCTCGATGTCGACAACGGCCCGGACTACCTGGTGCACGACGCGAACGACGCGCTGTACAAGGAGCCCTTCCTCGAGGCGGCTCAGCGCGCGACCGCGCGGGTGCTGGCGATCTGGTCGGCCGCCGAGGCGCCCCAGCTCCAGGCGGCGATGGATGCCGTCTTCGGCAACGTCGCGGCCACGTCGTACCCCGTCCGGCTCGGGGACCGGGACGAGCAGTACTGGCTGTACTGGTCGCACAAGTAATCTCGAAGCCATGGACGCCGACGCGCAGTTCCGCATCGAGCACGACTCCATGGGCGAGGTCCGGGTCCCCGCCGACGCACTCTGGCGCGCCCAGACGCAGCGGGCCGTGGAGAACTTCCCGATCTCCGGCACCACGCTGGAGTCGCGGCACATCCACGCGCTCGCGGCGGTCAAGGCGGCCGCGGCGGCGGTCAACGCGGAGCTCGGAGTGATCACCGCGGAGCAGGCCACGGCCATCCGTGACGCCGCAGCGGTGGTGATGTCCGGCGACCACGACGACCAGTTCCCGCTCGACGTGTTCCAGACCGGCTCCGGCACCAGCTCCAACATGAACATGAACGAGGTCCTGGCGACGCTCGCCGGTCGCGCCGGTGTGGACGTGCACCCGAACGACCAGGTCAACGCGAGCCAGTCGAGCAACGACACCTTCCCCACCTCGATCCACGTCGCCGCCGCGATGGCCGTGGCCGAGGACCTCCAGCCCGCGCTCGCCGTGCTCGCGGAGTCGCTGGAGGCCAAGGGGGCGGAGTTCGCCGGTCTGGTCAAGTCCGGCCGCACCCACCTGATGGACGCGACCCCGGTGATGCTCGGCCAGGAGCTCGGCGGGTACGCCGCGACCGTGCGCCTCGCCTCGGAGCGGCTGGACGCCGTGCTCCCCCGGGTGCGCGAGCTGCCGCTGGGCGGAACGGCCGTCGGCACCGGGATCAACACGCCGCCGGGTTTCGCGGCCCGCGTCATCGAGGAGCTCAGCACCTCGACCGGGCAGCCGTTCAGCGAGGCACGCAACCACTTCGAGGCGCAGGGCACCCGTGACTCGCTGGTCGAGCTCAGTGGCGTGCTCCGGACGATCGCGGTGGGCCTGACCAAGATCTGCAACGACCTGCGCTGGATGTCCTCCGGCCCGACCACCGGCCTGTCCGAGATCCGTCTGCCCGACCTCCAGCCTGGCTCGAGCATCATGCCCGGCAAGGTCAACCCCGTGCTTCCCGAGGCGACGCTGATGGTCTGCGCGCAGGTGATCGGCAACGACACCACCGTGACGGTCGCAGGCGCAAGCGGCAACTTCGAGCTCAACGTGATGATGCCGGTGATGGCGCGAGCGGTGCTCGAGTCGGTGCGGATCCTGTCGAGCTCCACGCGGCTGCTCGCGACCCGCTGCGTCGACGGGATCACTGCGGACGTCGACCGGATGCGGCGCTACGCCGAGTCCTCGCCGTCGGTGGTCACGCCGCTCAACAAGTACCTCGGCTACGAGGAGGCGGCGAAGGTCGCCAAGGAGTCGCTGAAGGCCGGCCGGACCATCCGGGAACAGGTGCTGGCCATGGGGTACGTCGACCGCGGCTTGCTCACCCTCGAGCAGCTCGACGCAGCGCTCGACGTCGAAGGGATGACCCACCCGTGAGCGCAGAGCAGAAGACGATCGTGATCACCGGCGCGAGCGACGGCATCGGCCTCGAGTCGGCGAGCCAGCTGGCCGAGCAGGGCCACCACGTCGTGTTGGTCGGTCGCAACCCTTCGAAGCTCGCGGCAGCGATCAAGCGGATCCGCCACGAGTCCCCGGACGTGCCGGTGGAGTCGTTCGTCAGTGACTTCGCCTCGCAGGCGAACGTGCGCGAGCTGGCCGGTCAGCTGCTGGCGACGTACCCGCGCATCGACGTCCTGGTCAGCAATGCCGGCACGGTCTTCGACAAGCGCACCCTGAACGACGCGGGACTCGAGTCGACGTTCGCGGTGAACCACCTGGCCGGGTTCCTGCTCATCGAGCTGCTGCTCGACCGGATCGTCGAGAGCGCACCGGCGCGGATCGTGATCACCTCGTCGGTCGGCCACTACAGCGGCACCATGGACTTCGACGACCTCGGCTTCGAGCGCGGCTACCAGATCATGCGGGCCTACGGCCGGTCCAAGCTCGCCAACGTGCTCCACACCCGGCACCTCGCGCGCCGGCTCGAGGGCACCGACGTGACGGTGAACTGCCTGCACCCCGGCGCGGTGGCGACGAACATCTGGAGCGGGGCACCGTGGTTCGCCCGCCCCGTGCTCGCGGTCGGCAAGCGGCTGTTCATGGTGAGCCCGGCGACCGGCGGCGAGCGGATCACCTATCTCGCGACCAGCCCTGAGGTCGAGGGTCGCACCGGCGGCTACTACGAGCAGAACAAGCTCAAGGAGCCCTCCGACCTGGCCCGTGACGACGCCGTCGCGGCCCGGCTCGACGAGGTCAGCCGCGAGCTCGTGGGCCTCGCGGAGGCCGAGTCAGGGAGCACTGCTCCAGGCCGCTGAGCCGCCGGCGACGGTCGGTTTGGGTGGCCGCGTCCGGCTCCGCACGAAATGTCGTCGGCCGGTCCGACGAATCGGTACCGGGGATATCTGCAAAGCCCTGCGAGGCAGCAACCTCGCTGATCTAATGCTGCGCGGGAGGGCCGTCGTCTCGAGGTGATGGCTGTGGTGTTTCGGGTCAGGTCGATCGTGCGATCGACCGTTCCCCGCGTCGGCGTTGCCGACGCGCAAGACGCCTCCAGCGCGCCGCAACGAGGTCACGGGCAACCGTCGGATCCGGACCGGTCACCACTGACCCGGAGATAGATCACCGGGTCAGCGGTTCACGTCGTCGACCCCGTCACACGAAGAAGGTGCGAGCAATGGGTCGCTGTCACGGAACCGGGCGCCGAGTCCGCGCTCTGCTGGGAATCCTGACCGTCGTCGCGGTCGTCATCGCGCTGGCTCCGCCCGCCGGAGCCGAGGTGCTCGGTGGCGCCCCCGCGAACGCAGGCGCCGCGCCGCCCGTGACGTCACCGCAGCAGGGGACGCCGGACTCCCTCGACGGCCTCCAGTACGGCGACCCGGCGGCCGGGCTCGATCTGGTCGACGAGCCGGCGACCGACAGCTACGGAGCGGCGCAGCTCCGGCACCCGATCGACCTCCCGACCGGCCGGCTCAACTGGCAGCCGCAGATCCAGCTGGCGTACTCGTCGGACGGCGAGGACGACTGGCTCGGTGAGGGCTGGGACCTCTCCCTCGACGCCATCAAGGTGCCCGGGCTCGGCTCGGACGTGTCTGCGGACTCCATCGAGGTGGACACGCGGTGGGGCGTGCCGACGTACGACAAGAACGACGAGACCGAGACCTACCTCTTCGGCGGAGAGCAGCTCGCCCCGAACGCGCACCGCTCCCCCGGGTCGCCAGCGATCCCACGGACCGGCGAGCGGGTGTTCACCAAGCGGGTCGAGGGCGACTTCCTGCACATCGTGCGGCACGGCGACAGCCCGGACGACTACTGGTGGGAGGTACAGGACAAGCTCGGCGACAAGTACTTCTACGGCGGTGTGCTCGACGACGTCGCGGAGGGCGGCAGCTACACCGGAATGGGACACCAGGTCGACAACGCGGTGCTCCGGAGCGCCGACGGCCACGCCTACTGGTGGGGCCTCACCGAGAAGTGGGACATCTCCAGCAACGTCGTCACCTACACCTACGACAAGTCGACCGGGGACACCGGCGTGACGACACAGGACGGCAGCCCGCAGGCTGACGCGCCGAAGGGCACCGAGCTTTACCTGAAGAACATCAACTACACCGGGTCGCGGCTGCGGTCGGAGTTCGTGCCCGACGGCGGTCACCTGCTGCCCCGCTACGGGCCGTACGACGTGACCTTCGTCCGCGACAGCGACCTGGGCGAGCCGCGCCGCCCCGACGCGACGATCGACGGCAGCCACGGCGGGCTCGAGATCAGCGCAGACCTGCTGCGCCAGGTCAAGATCACCTACACGCCGAAGGGCAGCGAGACGCCCCAGCTGGTGAGGCGCTACGACCTGGGCTACGAGATCGGGTCGTTCGGCAAGGAGCTGCTCAAGTCGGTGACCAAGACCGACGCGGAGGGCAAGGCGCTCTCCACGAACACGTTCGACTACTACGACGACGTGAAGCAGGACGGGCACTACGAGGGGTTCGGCGCGACCGAGAAGTGGCATCCCGCCGGCGAGAACGACGACGACAGCCTCTCCCAGGAGTTCCTCGGCGTGCCCACCGGCACGGCCCTCGGCGCCACCCGGTCGATCGGTGGCGACGGCCGGATGTTCCTCGGCGCCTCGCTGTTCTCGCCCGACAAGCTCCTCGCCGCGGGTGGCGGCATCCAGCTGGGTGGATCGAACGGAAAGTCGACCGTGGAGTTCATCGACATCAACGGTGACAACCTGCCGGACAAGGTGTGGCAGCGGCCCAGCTGCGACAGCTCGGGCGCGTCGGTCTGCTACCGCCTCAACACGGCCCGCCCGAACGCGTCGACCGACGAGATCCGGTTCGGGCCGCTCGAGCACGTCGACGACCTCTCCCACCTGTCGGAGGACAACGAGTTCTCGGTCGGCGCAGGTCCCGAGGCGTACGTCGGTGGCAGCGTGATGTACAACCACACCTGGACGTTCTCGAAGCAGACGTCGTACTTCTCCGACGTCAACGCCGACGGCCTGCCCGACCTCGTGCGCGACGGCGACGTGCTCTTCAACCACCTGTCCTCTTCGGGGGCGATCTCGTTCGACAAGAACAGCGGGACCACCGCCGTCCCGATCGAGCAGGACAACAAGCTGCCCGTCTCGATCGTGCCGACCCACCCGGAGGTCGCGCAGGAGCAGGCCGGCGAGTTCCCGCGCCAGGACACGTTGCGTCGGTGGGTCGCGCCCGCGGACGGAGACATCGAGATCACCGCCCCCGTGCACCTGGTCAGCCCGAACGACAGCCCGGACGGCGTCCGCGTCGCCATCCAGCACAACGGCGCGGAGCTCTGGGTGTCCGACATCGACGGCGGCGACGCGTCCGAGCACGTCCCGGCGAACGTCGACGACATCCACGTCGACCGCGGCGACCGCATCTACTTCCGGGTCGGCTCCCGCGACAACGGCGCCGGCGACCGCGTCTCGTGGAACCCGACGATCCACTACCGCGGCCACGGAGCCCACGCCGACGTGAACGGCAAGGACATCTACAACTACACCGCGTCCGACGACTTCACTCTCGCCGGCCTCGACGGCACCGTGATCGCGATGCCCTACGACGGCCACGTCGTGGTGTCCGGGTCCCTGGTCAAGACGAAGCCGACCAGCGACGACGTCCACGTCAAGCTGTCGCTCAACGGCGTCGTGGTCAAGGAGCTGTGCGTGCGCGGGTCCTCCAGCGAACCGGAGCAGGCCGACTGCGACGGTCCGGCGGGTCAGGCGGACACCGGTGAGTTCCCGTTCGAGACCGAGTTCGACGTCACCGGGCGCCACCACAACGCGGCCGGCGACCTGGTCCCCGGCGACAAGCTGAACTTCCACCTCTCGGTGAGCTCCAACGTCGATCCGGGGGCCATCTCCTGGACCCCCACCCTGCGCTACGCCTCGGCCACCGACGAGGACGGAAACGCCCTGCACGTGGTCGACAACGCGGGCGAGCCGACGATGGTCCTCAAGGCGCCCTACGACTTCGACCTCTACCCCAACACCAACGTCTCGCTCCCCCAGGGGACCGACGACGAGGAGAGCGTCGGCATCCGCTTCGAGGTCGATCGCGACGACATCCCGAAGCGCTCCCTGCCGGCGAAGATGACGTTCACGGCGAAGACCGACGACGGCGTGCTCCGGTTCAAGCACACGTTCACGATCCCGGCCGGCGACGGCGTGTACACCTACCCGGGCCCGTGCGACCCGATCAACGGGCTCTGCCCGCAGGACGGCTTCAAGTGGGACGGCCACACCGGCAGCCACGACGCCTACTACGACTTCACCTTCCACGACGGGGCCGTCGCACGCGCGACCAAGCCGCTCGTCGATCTCGGGTCCGTCCCGGCCGCCAAGTGGTGGCCGGGCGTGCGGGTGCTGGACGACGCGGTGGATGTCTTCCCGCCGCCGTACCGCGGCTGGGGGTACGCCGGCTACAACGCCGACGGCCAGCGTGCGATCCAGCCGATCAACGAGCAGGACCTCTTGATCACCAAGGACGAGGTGCCGGACCCGAACAGCCGTCCCACCAGCCATGACGATCCCGGCTACACCAACCCCGTGAACGGGCAGTCGTACCCCTTCGGGCCGCTGCCTGCGAACGGCCTCTGGATCGGTGCCAAGTTCGACGACAGCAACCCGACCGCCGATCCGGAGGACCAGACGCCGTGCGCCTGGCCGTTCACCGACTGCCTGGCGCCACGCGGGACCTGGGGTGGCCCGGACGAGGCGAGCGCTTCCCTGCTCGGCGGTGACGAGCTCGGCGCGGTCAACCCGAACCAGATCGTGACCGGTGACGCGTCCGCACCGGTGCTGTACGGCAAGGCCGACGCCGACAGCCTCAGTGCCGAGCTCCTCGGGCTCGGGGGCGGCTTCTCCACCGGCCGCAGCGACAGCGTCGTGGACTTCATGGACCTGAACGCGGACGGATATCCCGACACCGTCACCCAGACCGGCGTCGTCTACACGAACCAGAACGGCGGCCTGACCGCCGGTCAGCCGGATCCCGGGCTCGACGGCATCGTGCGTGCCGACCACGAGTTCGCCGACCAGGCCGGAGCCGGAGGGTCTCCTGCGGCGATCTCGACCGGCTCCGACGGCAAGGGCGCCGGCGCGAGCGGGACCGGAGACGGCGGCGGACAGGGTGGCTCGAAGGACGCCGGCAAGAACGGCAAGACCAAGAAGCGGAAGGCCGGCAAGATGCTCGGCGACCTGGCCAAGAGCCTGGGCATCGGCGGCGAGCTGGGCCACCAGTCCACGAACAGCCAGGCCGACGGTGTGCAGCCCGACTGCATGACCATGAACGGCGACTGCAACACCCAGATCGACCTCGCCGACCTCAACGGCGACGGGCTGCCGGACCGCGTCCGGGTGAGCAAGAGCGGCGAGATCCACGTCCGCTGGAACCTGGGCTACTCCTTCACCCAGAAGGAGGCGTTCTGGGCGAAGGCCACCCTCGACGAGGGATCGAGCACGTCCACCGCGCTCGATGTCGGGCTGGGCTTCGGTGACGGACTGCTCGACTTCAGCGGCGGCGTCGACCTGTCGAAGGACGACGAGCGCACCGAGGTCACCTGGGCCGACGTCAACGGCGACGACCTCGACGACCTGCTGGTCGCCCACGTCGACCCGGTGACCGGCGACGCGAGTCCGAGTGACGACGTCGACGTACACCTGAACACCGGCTCCGGGCTGAGCTCGATCCCGGGCAGCCGCTTCGGGAACTTCCTCGACAACCAGGTCTCGCGGACCCAGTGCACCGGCATCGGCGGCGGCGCCGACTTCACGATCGGGATCCCGATCTTCGAGATCTACTACATCCTGATCAACCCCGGTTTCCACGTCAGCAAGGGCAACTGCTCGCCGAGCAACGACCTCGTCGACGTCAACGGCGACGGCTACCTCGACAGCGTGAGCAGCTCGGACGACGGCCACCTGACGGTCGCTCCCAACACGACCGGGCGCACCAACCTGCTCAAGACGGTGCACCGCCCGCTCGGCGGCCGGATCGACCTGGACTACACCCGGGCCGGCAACACCACCGATCACCCGAGCTCGCTGTACGTGCTGTCGAAGGTCGTCGTGGACGACGGTCACGCCGGGGACGGCGCGGACAAGCAGCTGACCACCTACCAGTACGACGGACCGCGGGAGAGCTACGCCGAGCGCGAGGACTACGGCTTCCACAAGGTCACCGAGGAGCAGCGCGACCCCGCGACGGACGAGGTCTACCGGTCCTGGGAGCGCGTCTACGACAACCGGACCTACTACGGCCGCGGGCTGCTCCAGAGCGAGACGTTGCTCGACGGCGACGGCAAGGCCGTGACGTCGACCAGGAACACCTACCGGATGGTGGACAGCGGCACCGGGGAGCCCGCGGGCCCGGACGGGTTGACGAGCCTGAGCGGCAGCGTGTTCCCGCAGCTCGCGACGATGGAGCAACGCTGGCACGACGCCAACGGCGACGTCGCGAAGAGCGCCGAGATGGACTACGCCTACGACCGACGCGGCAACCTGGTCGAGGTCAGCGACCTCGGCGAGCCGGGAACCGCTGCTGACGACGTGACCGCCACCATGACCTACCCCGACTGCACCCCCGGCGTCGATCCCGACACCGGCGAAGCCATCGGCAACGAGGAGTACCCCTGGACCCAGGCGCCGGCGAACTCACTGCTGGTCAGGTCGGGCTCGAAGGTGCTCCAGCGCCGTACGTCGGTGGTCGGCTGCGACACCGCGTCGGTCGCCGAGGTGGACGACTACCTCGACCCGACGAGCAACGCACCGGACAAGGTGGCGGTGACCTACGTCTGCTACCTGCCGGTCGGCGGACAGACCAGCGCCGTCGTCGGGCCCCTCAAGTCGCCCGCCACCGTCGCGGCCCCGTGCGACAGCTACGGTGCACCGAGCCCTGATCTCGACGGCTACGCCGTCACCTACGGCTACTCGGACCCCGACGAGCTGGGAGCGTTCGTCAGCAGGTCGACCGACAGCTTCGGCCTGGCGACGGCGTCGCGGTACGACAACCGCTTCGGCCGGCTCGTCTCGACGACCGACCCGGTCGGCGCGAAGACCTCCTACGAGTACGACGTCGCCAACCGCCTCACCGCGGTGACGGGACCGCTCGAGCAGGGCAGTGGTGACAAGACGATCACCTACGCCTACCACCCGGACGCCGCTGTCCCGTGGGCGCTGGCGAAGCACATCGATCCCGCCAACCCCGGCACGACGATCGACACCGTCGCGTTCGTCGACGGGCTCGAGCGGGAGATCGAGACCAAGCACGACGCCAGCGTCTTCACCGCCGCCGGCACCGCGCCCGACGATCGCATGGTGGTCGAGGACCAGGTGTCCTTCGACGCGTTCGATCGCCCCGTGACGGAGTTCTACGCCACCGACGAGCCGGTCGGAACTCCCGGCGAGTTCCACGCCGGCACCGACCCACACGCGACGCAGACGCAGTACGACGTGCTCGACCGGACGACCCGCGTCGCCGCTCCCGGCGACCGGGTGACCGACGTGAGCTACGGGTTCGCCACCGGCCCGTTCAGCGACAGGATGTTCACGGTCTTCGCGGACACCCCGGGCCAGCCCCGGACACGCAGCTACCAGGACGTGCGCCAGAACACCGTCGCCACCGAGCTGCTGCACACGGCGAACGGCAGCGACCAGCCCCTACTCACGCGCTACGAGTACGACCCGCTGCAGCGGCTGACGAACGTCACCGCGCCCGGGCAGCGCACGACCACGGCGACCTACGACCTGCTCGGCCGCAGGACGTCGGTGGACAACCCGGACGCAGGCCGGACGACCTTCGGCTACGACCTGGCGTCGAACGTGATCAGCGAGACGACCGCGAACCTGCGGGCGGCGAACAAGAAGATCACCTACGGCTACGACCTCAACCGGCTCAAGACCGTGCACTACCCGAACAACCCGCAGAACGACGTGACCTACACCTACGGCGCCCCGGGGGCGGACGAGCACGGGGCCGGTCAGGTGATCAGGGTCGACGACGGGTCCCGCACTGAGTCGATCGGGTACGACCTGCTCGGCAACGCCGTGCGGGAGAAGGACCTGATGAAGGTCTCGAACCTGACCCCGGCCACTGAGGCCGCGCACACCTTCACCACGCGCTACGACTACGACACGTGGGGCCGCGAGCTCGGGATGACCTATCCCGACGGTGAGCAGCTGCGGACGACGTACGACTCGGGCGGTCTCGCCCAGTCGGTCACCGGCAAGAAGGACGGCGTCACCTATCCCTACGTGAAGCGCTCCGAGTACGACCGGTTCGGCAACCACCGCTACCAGGAGTACGCCAACGGCCTGTCCACGGAGATGTCCTACGACCCGGACACCTTGTGGTTCTCCGACCAGCGCGTCCAGAAGGGGGCGTCGATCCTCTCCGACCTGCACTACAAGTACGACCTCGCGGGCAACGTCCTGGGCCGCGACGACACCCGTCCGGTCCCGCCGTCCTCGCAGATGGGCGGTCCCAGCGCGCAGTCGTTCACCTACGACGACCTGGACCGGCTCACCTCGGCGACCGGGACCTACAGCGACGCCTCGAAGAAGACCCGGACCTACTCGTCCGCGACGACCTTCGACGCGACCGGCCGGGTCACCCGGAAGACCCAGACGGACAAGATCGCCACGAAGGTGCAGGCGCCGACGTCGTACGACTTCAGCTACCAGTACGGCGCGCCACAGCCACATGCTGCGTCGCACATCGGGAGCCGGACGGAGACCTGGGACCTCGACGGCAACCTGACCGGCTGGAAGGAGGACAAGTCGACCACCCGTCGCACCGTGGGCTGGGACGAGGACGACCGGATGACCTCGGTCACCGACGGTGGTTCCACGGCGACGTACCGCTACGACGCGGACGACGACCTCTCCATCCGGCGCGGACCGCAGGGAGAGACCGAGTTCGTCAACGACGAGTACACCGCCATGAACGGTGGGGTCGCCTGGAAGAGCATCTTCCTCAACGACGAGCGGGTTGCGGTGAAGCGCGTCGGCGACGCCCCGGAGGACCTGCAGTACTACCTGACGAACGACCTCACCGAGTCGAACTTCCTGGTCACCGACGCCCTGGGGAAGCTCTTCGAGCACTCGCTGTTCTTCCCCGGCGGGGAGTTCTGGGTCCGCGAGAACTCCAACGTCCAGCGTGAGCGCTATGTCTTCGCAGGCAGCTACCTCGACGAGACCAAGCAGCTCCACGGCATGGGCGACCGCTGGTACGAGCCTCGCGAGGGCACCTTCTACTCCGCCGACCCCGTGCTGGTGGGCGACCTCGAGTCCACGGTCGACGACCCGGCGTTGTCGAGCGCGTTCTCGTACGTGGAGGACAACCCGACGACCTACGTCGACCCGCTCGGCGACCAGAAGATCTCGGCCCAGCTCAGCCACCGCATGCAGTCCCTGGGTGCGCAGGTCGAGGTCGCCGCCTCCAGGGCCTACCTGGGTGCGTACCGCGCGTACAACTCACCGGAGATGAAGGCGTTCCGTGACCGGTACGTCGACAAGGCGTTCGCCGAGGCCAGCGACCGGAACAAGAAGCGCTCGGAGCGCGCGGAGACGGTGCTCGGGTTCCTCGCCGGTCCGCCGCTCTTCGAGCTCAGCCTCGCCGCCGACGGGAACTTCACGCTCGCGGAGACCGACTTCAAGATCGCCGGGGTGGGGTTCCGCGACGTGGGGAAGCTGGTGAAGAGGCTCAGGAGGTGAGGCGCCGGGTGGGCGTCGGTCAGGAGCCGTCGGGCGGAGCCTGAGCCGGGTCCCAGTCCGGAAGTGGGTCGGGGCCCGGGTCGCCGGGGTCCTCACCGGGCGGCACGGCAGGGTCACCCGAGGGCACGACCTGGGGATCCTCGACGGGTTCGTTCGGTGTCGTCGTCATGCGCCGGGTGTACCCGAGCACCCCCAGCCCAGTCCCGGCCGGCGCGAGGACTCCCCCGCGCCGGCCGGCACCCGCTCAGAAGTCGTCGTCGAAGACGACCGAGCCGCTGACGCCCATCTGGTACGCCGAGACCCGCCGCTCGAAGAAGTTCGAGAGCTCCTGCACGTCCTGGAGCTCCATGAACGCCAGCGGGTTCCTCGAGCCGTAGATCGGCGGCAGGTCGAGGCGCTCCATCCGCCGGTCCGCGACGTACTGGAGGTACTCGCGCATGTCACCGATCGACAGCCCGGCGACACCGTCCGCGAGCAGGTCCTCGGCGAACTGCACCTCGGCGTCGACGGCCTCGACCAGCATCTGCCGGATCTGCTCGGCGAGGTCGTCGTCGAACAGGTCCGGCTCCTCGGCCCGCACCGTGTCGACCACGTCGAACGCGAACGCCATGTGCATCGACTCGTCGCGGAACACCCAGTTCGTGCCGGACGCGAGCCCGTTGAGCAGCCCGCGCGACCGCAGGAAGTAGACATACGCGAACGCGCCGTAGAAGAACAGGCCCTCGATGCAGGCGGCGAAGCAGATCAGGTTGAGCAGGAACGCGCGCCGGTGCTCACGGGTCTCGAGCGCCGGTAGCTCGAAGACCTCGTCGATCCACTTGAAGCAGAAGTCCGCCTTGTTCTTGATCGACGGGATGTTGTCGACCGCGGCGAACGCCTCGTGCCGCGCCTCCTCGTCGGGGACGTAGGTGTCCAGCAGCGTCAGGTAGAACTGGACGTGCACCGCCTCCTCGAAGAGCTGACGGCTGAGGTAGAGCCTCCCCTCGGGCGAGTTGATGTGCTGGTAGAGGTTGAGCACCAGGTTGTTGGCAACGATCGTGTCGCCGGTGGCGAAGAACGCGACCAGCCGGGAGACGAGGTGCCGCTCGGCCTCGCTCAGCCGCTGCAGGTCCTTCAGGTCGGTGTGCAGGTCGACCTCCTCGACGGTCCAGTTGTTCTTGATGCCGTCGCGGAACCGCTCGTAGAACTGCGGGTAGCGCATCGGTCGCAGGGTCAGGTTCATCCCCGGGTCGAGCAGCATCCGGGTCGGCCGCGCGTCGGTCGCAGTGCTTGGTTGGATCTCGGTGGGCTGGGTCTCGGTGGGCTGGGTCTCGGTGGTCACTGGCAGGCCTCGCAGGTCTCGGGGTTCTCCAGGGAGCAGGCGACTGCGTCCTGGTCGGTCGTGGTCAGGATCGGCAGCGCGGGGCTTGCCGCACTGCCGGCGTTCGTCGTGCTCGTGGAGGCACCCGACGTGGTCGCCTGCTGGATCCGGGTCGCCGGGCGCGAGCGCAGGTAGTACGTCGTCTTGAGGCCGGCCTTCCAGGCGTGGGCGTACATCGAGGACAGCTTCCCGATCGTCGGCGAGGCCAGGAACAGGTTGAGCGACTGGCTCTGGTCGATGTACGCCGCCCTGGCCGCAGCCATGTCGATCAGCGCACGCTGCGGCAGCTCCCAGGCGGTCCGGAACAGCGCGCGGACGTCGTCGGGCAGCGCAGCGATGCCCTGGACCGAGCCCTCTGCCTTCTTGATCTGCTCGCGGATCTCGGCGTTCCACAGCCCGCGCGCCTTGAGCTCGCACACGAGCGCGTTGTTCACCTGGAGGAACTCGCCGGAGAGAGTCTCGCGCTTGAACAGGTTGGAGACCTGCGGCTCGATGCACTCGTAGCAGCCGGCGATCGAGGCGATCGTGGCCGTCGGGGCGATGGCAACCAGGAGCGAGTTGCGCAGGCCGGTCTCGGCGATCCGGGCCCGCACGGACGCCCAGCGCTCGGTCTGGCTCGGCGTCGCGTCGGCCCAGAAGTCGGGCTGCAGCCTGCCCTTCGCGGCCCGGGTCTGGTCGAAGGCAGGATGCGCACCGTGGTGCGCAGCCAGCTCGGCCGACACCTCGAGGGCGGTCAGGTAGACCTCTTCCTGGATCCGCGTCGACAGCGCGAGCGCCTCGGCCGAGTCGAACGGCAGCCGGAGGGCGAAGAACACGTCCTGCAGGCCCATCAGGCCCAGGCCGATCGGCCGCCAGCGCGGGTTCGAGGCAGCCGCCTCGGCGCTCGGGTAGAAGTTCACGTCGATGACCCGGTCGAGCAGCGGGACCGCGGTCCTGACGGTGGCACGCAGCTTCTCCCAGTCGACCTCCATTCCGGTCGAGCCTGTCGAGACCAGGTGCCGGCCCAGGTTGATCGAGCCCAGGTTGCACACGGCGGTCTCGGAGTCCGAGGACACCTCGATGATCTCGGTGCACAGGTTCGACAGGTGCACGACCGGGCTGCCGTTGCCCCCGCCGCCGTTCGGCACCGTGTCGGTGGTCTGGTTGCAGGTGCGGTTGGACGCGTCCTTGAAGGTCATCCAGCCGTTGCCGGTCTGCGCGAGCGTGCGCATCATCTTGGCGTAGAGGTCGCGCGCCTTGACGGTGCGCACGACGTCGCCGTCGGCCTCCGCCTTCCGGTACGCCGTGTCGAACGCCCCTCCCCAGAGGTCGACCAGCTCGGGCGCCCGGTCCGGGTCGATCAGCGACCAGTCCTCGTCGGCCTCCACCCGGCGCATGAACTCGTCGGGCACCCAGTTGGCCAGGTTGAGGTTGTGCGTGCGCCGGGCGTCCTCGCCGGTGTTGTCGCGGAGCTCGAGGAACTCCTCGATGTCGGGGTGCCACGGCTCGAGGTAGACGCACGCCGCGCCCTTGCGGCGGCCGCCCTGGTTCACCGCGGCGACCGAGGCGTCGAGCGTGCGCAGGAAGGGGACGATCCCGTTCGACTGGCCGTTGGTGCCGCGGATCAGCGCACCCCGACCGCGCACGCGCGAGAAGGCGATGCCGATGCCGCCGGCGAACTTCGAGAGCTTCGCGACCTGCTGGTAGCGGGAGTAGATCGAGTCCAGGTCGTCGCGCGGTGAGTCGACCAGGTAGCAGGACGACATCTGCGAGTGCGTCGTGCCGGAGTTGAACAGCGTCGGGCTGCTCGGCAGGTAGGCGAGCGAGGACATCAGCCGGTAGAACTCGATCGCCTCTGCCGGCGACTCCGAGAGCCCGCAGGCCACGCGGAGCAGGAAGTACTGCGGGGTCTCGACCACCATCCGCCCGGTCGGGTGGCGCAGCAGGTACCGGTCGTAGACGGTGCGCAGTCCGAAGTACTCGAACCGCCGGTCACCGGCGTGGTCGATCGCGAAGTCGAGCTTGCGGGCGTTGTCCTTGACGAACTTCGCGGTCACGTCGCCGATCAGGCCCTCGGCGTGGCCCAGCGCGACCGACTGGCTGAACGACGCGATCCCCTGGTTGCGGACCTCCTTGTCGATGTAGCCGGCCAGCAGGCGGCCGGCGAGCCGGGAGTACTGCGGCTCCTCGCTGATCATCTCCGCCGAGGTCTGGATCGAGAGCCGGTCGAGCTCGGCGGTGGTGGCGCCGTCGTACAGGCCGCTGATGGTCTTGGTCGCGACCCGCATCGGGTCGACCTCGGCCAGGTCGACGGCCACGCGCTCGACGGCGCGCACGATCTTGTTGACGTCGACGTCCTCGGAGTCGCCGTTGCGCTTCCGCACCTGCATCTGGGTGCGTCGCACCGCGGCCGCCTCGGCTGGCCGCGTCTGGTCCTGGGTGGCTGTCATGACTCTCTCCTCGCGAGCGCTGTGGCCGGCCCGAGGTGCGAGGAGGGTGACGTCAGGGACGCCGCGAGGCTCGGGCGTCGGAGCCGTCAGCCGTCCCACGCGGCATCGGACCACCGTGCCCGTCGGGCACGGTGCGCTGGCAGGTCTTCGGACTCGTGGGCGTACGACTCGACCCCTACTGACCGTCGCTTCCCAGACCGTGGCCCAGTGCTTGTGACGGCGTTCGTTCCCACTCACCGCTGCGGGGCAGTCCCGGACTCACACCGGGTTCCCTCTTGCCTCGACCCGCCCGGATTGACGCGCCGAACCAGCTGCGTGCGCCACCATATGTGGGGTCGCGGACATTTTCCGGGACTAGATGTTGTGTCGGCGTGTCGCAGTGGCCCGAGGGTCACGGTCGCCGTCGGAAGGCTCCGCGGTGGACGCCGAGGACGCCGTCGGCCAGTGCCGCGGCGTAGTTCAGCATCCGGGTGGGGCCGTCGGCCAGCAGTGCCGGCAGCGTCGCCGCGGTGTCCGCCGCGGCGAGGCGAGGGCCGAGCTCGTGGAACCACTGCAGGATCCACTCGGTCTCGTCGACCCACTCGACGGCCTCGAAGCCGGCGCCCACGATGCTGGCGTGCAGGTCGTCCGGCGTCGCCAGGAAGCTGTCCGACCCGTCGATGGACCACGGCAGCGGGAGGGCCACGTTGCCCGGTGCGCGCCGGCAGACCTCGAACACCGCGAATGGCGCGCCGGGGCGCAGCCGCTTCGCGATGCCGGCGAAGAAGGCGCCCTTGTCGGCGACGTTCATCTGCACGTGCATCGTGTACGCCGCGTCGAAGTCGTGCCGCTCGAGGCTCCCGAGCTCGGCGAGGACGAAGGCGACCCGTCCCCCGAGCCCGAGAGTCCCGGTCAGGGCGGTCGCGGCCTCGACGTAGGCCGGCGTGACGTCCACGCCGAGGACCGTGCAACCGGTGGCGAGAGCGACCTGCCGGGCGGGCCCGCCCAACCCGGAGCCGACGTCGAGGACCGTCATCCCGGGCTCGAGCCGGAGGCTCGGCAGGAGCCGCTCGACCGCCTCGGCGCCGCCGCTGTGGAACTGGTCGATGCCGTCTCGCTGCGCCTGCGTCAGAGCGCCGAGGTCGCCACCGTGGAGCGCCTCGATCGAGTCGACCAGGCCCGTCTCCGCATACGTCATGCGGGCACCTCGATCGGGGGCGCGGCGTCGACCGTCGGCGTCTCGGACAGCCCGAACCTCCGGTGCAGCGCCCGCAGCGGCGCCGGCGCCCACCAGGCGGCATCGCCGAGGAGCCGCATCGACGCCGGCAGCAGCACCCCGCGGACCAGGGTGGCGTCGACCAGGATCGCCAGACCGGTGCCGAGCCCGAAGAGCTGGATGAAGGCGACGTCGCTGACCAGGAAGGCGAAGAAGCTGATCGCGATCAGCGCAGCGGCGGTGGTCACGATCCGGCCGGTCCGCGACAGGCCGTGCACGACAGCCGCCCGGGACTCGTGACCGAGGTCGTGCATCTCCTTGACCCTGCCGAGCACGAAGACCTCGTAGTCCATGGAGAGCCCGAACGCGACGGTGAAGAGCAGCACGGTCATGCTGGTGTCCATCGGCATCGGCGTGAACCCGAGCAGCCCGGACAGGTGGCCCCTCTGGAACACCCACACCATCGCACCGACAGTCGCCGACATGCTCACCGCGTTGAGCACCAGCGCGCGCAGTGGCTGCACGACGCTCCCGGTGAACAGGAACAGGATCACGAACGTGGCGAGCGCCATCCAGCCGAGCGCGTAGGGCAGCCGGCTGCCGATCGCGTGCAGGCTGTCGGCCAGCTCGGCCGTCGGACCCCCGACCAGGGTCTCCACGCCCGCCGGCCCCGGGAGGTCCCGGATCTCGGCGACCAGAACGCGGGCGTCCTTGGAGCGTCTGTCGAGGCCGGTCACGGCCGAGACCCGGGCAGAGTCGCGCGCGGTGGCCGTCTCCACGCGGACGACGCCGGGCAGCTGCGCCACCTGGGCGGCGTACGTCGTGAGCGCGGCGTTCCCGACCGGCGCCGTCGTGACCACCTCGATCGCCGTGGTCTCGTCGCCGGCGAAGTCCTGCCGCAGCATGTCCCCCACCTGGCGACTGTCCGCGCTGGCGGGCAGCACCCGGTCGTCGGGGGTCCCGAACGAGATGCCGAGCAGCGGGCTCGCGGCCAGGAGCAGCAGCGCCAGGACGGGTGCCGCAGCGACCACGGGACGACGCTGCACGAACGCGGCCAACCGTGCCCAGAAGGGTGTCTCCCCGCCGCGGATCCCCTGGATGCGCGGCAGTCGCCACGCGTCGACGCGGTGGTCGAGCAGCGTCAGCGCCGCGGGCAGGAGCACCACGGCGCTCGCGGCGGTAATCACCATGACGCCGATGCCGGCGTACGCGAAGCTGCGCAGGAAGTAGAGCGGGAAGATCAGCATCGCCGCCAGCGCGGACGTCACCGTGACCGCGCTGAACACGATCGTCCGGCCGGCGGTCTCGACAGCACGGACGACCGCCTCCTCCCCTGTCCGACCGGCTGCCCGCTCCTCACGCACGCGCGCCACCATCAGCAGGCCGTAGTCGACCGCGAGGCCCAGGCCGAGACCGGTCGTGAGGTTGATCGAGTAGATGGAGACGTCCGTCAGGCCGCCCAGCACGGAGAGCTCCCCGAAGGTGCCGAGGATCGCGATCATGCCGACCGTCAGCGTGATCAGGGCGCCGACGACGTTGCCGAAGGCGAGCAGCAGCAGCACCAGGATGAGCGGGATCGCGATGCTCTCCGCGAGGCCCAGGTCCTGGCCGATCTGGCCGGCGACCTCCTGGGACACTCCCTCCTGGCCGCCGATCCGCACGTCGAGGCCGCCCCGGTCGCCGGAGTAGCGGTCGACCACATCGCCCGCTGCGGAGTCCTCGTCGGCGGTGTCGGAGAGGTTCGCCGTCACCAGCGCCGACCGCCCGTCCCTGGAGCGGAGCCCATCGGAGTCGGCGTCGAAGTACGAGACAACGTGGGTCAGGTCCGGGTCGTGCCGGAGCCGCTCCGTGAGCGCGGCCCCGGCCGCGTGCGCCGACGTCGCGTCCACGCCCGGACCATCGGCGCTGAGCAGGAACACGAAGTCGGCGTCGCCGCCGAAGTCGCGCTCGAGGACCTGAGCGGCGCGCGAGCTCTCCGAGCTCGGGTCGTCGAAGCCCTCGGTCTGCAGCTTGGAGAACGCACCGAGCCCGAGGTACGCCGCGCCGATGACCGCCAAGGTGCCGAGGACGAGCACCCACCGTGCCTCGGGAGACCACGAAGGCTCCGATTCGCTGGAACATGCCGACTCCTGAATGTGTGCAGACGTAAACTTGATGGGTGTTAACTTGGCACCAATGTTTCCAGGTGTCAACATGTATTCCGTGACCACGACCTCGCTCCGCGCGACCTACCACCACGGCGACCTGCGCAACGCCCTGGTGGACGCGGCCGCCGACCTCGCCGAGCGAGGAGGCCCCGACGCGGTGACCATCCGCGCCGCCGCCCGCGGCGCCGGGGTGACCCCGACCGCGGCGTACCGGCACTTCGCGGGTCACGCCGAGCTGCTCGACGCCGCCAAGGGCGAGGCGCTCGAGCGGATGGCGACGATGATCCTGGAGGCGCTCGGCGACCCGCCCGAAGGCGGCGACGCCGTCGATGCCGCGCTCCACCGGATGCGGGCAGGTGGCCGCGGCTACGTGAGGTTCGCCCTCGCGCAACCGGGGCTCTTCCGGACCGCCTTCTGCCGCTCCACGCACGACGACCTGCAGGACGCCAGGGCAGCCCTGGCCGCCGCCCCGCCGCACGCGTTCCTGACCGAGGCGCTCGACGAGCTCGTCGAGGTCGGCTGGCTCGACCCGGCGCTGCGTCCGCACGCCGAGACCCCGGCCTGGGCGGCCGTGCACGGGCTCAGCCTGCTGCTCCTCGACGGGCCCTACCAGTCCCTCGACGACGCCGAGCGCGAGGCGCTGATCGACGCGACGCTCGAGATGACGCTCCGCGGACTCGCGGGCGGCCCGGCCGCACGCTGAGCCGGTTCCGCGGCGTTCCTCAGCCCTGCCCGAACCACCGTCGGGCGCGACTGCGCCCGAACTCCGCCTTCACCGCAGCGAGGTCGTGCGACGGCCCTTCCAGCGTGCCGGTCGGGGCTTCGCCAGTGCGGAAGGTGACGTCGACGACGCCGACCCGGTCGTCGCCGAACTCGACGTAGCAGACGCCGCGCCCGTCGTAACCGGCCGACTTCGCGCCACCGCGGGCTCGCTCGACGATGGCCGCCGCGACGACCGCGGCCTGGCCCTCGGCGAACACGCCGGCCTTGGGCGTCCCCGCGCTCGTGACGTCGCCGACGGCGTACACGCCGGGCCAGCGCGTCTCGAGGGTGGTCGGGTCGACCGCGATCCAGCCGTCCACGGTCAGCCCGGACCGCTCGACGACGGCCGGTGCCCGGTGCACGGGTACGCCGAGGAAGAGGTCGTAGGGCAGCTCCTCGCCGTCGTCGAGCACGACGAGCCTGCGATCAGGGTCGAGCTCGCGCACCGACCGGCGGGCGCGGAACTCGATGCCGCGCTCCGCGAACGCCGCGGCGAGCGCCTCCGATGCCTCGGGTGACGGCGGAACCGGCGACGGGAGCGGCAGCACCAGGGTGACCTGCGAACGTTCGCGGAGCCCCCGCGAGCGGAGGAGCTCCTCGACGAGGAGCGCTGCCTCGCTCGGCGCCGGCGGGCACTTGTACGGCGTCGAGGTGACCCCGACGACCACCCGGCCGCCGTCGAACGCGGCGAGGACGTCGCGCAGCGCGAACGCACCGGCCTCGGTGTAGAACTCGTGGCCGCCCTCGCGCAGGCCGGGCGTCGCGTCCGGGTCGAGGTCGGCACCAAGGGCGATCACCAGGACGTCGGACTCGAACGTGCCGGCCGTCGTCTCGACCCGTCGGCCGACCGGGTCGATGTGGTCGACCTCGGCGCGCACGAAGCGCACCCCGGGCTTCACGATGTCTGCGTAACGGTGCCGGACCTGCTCGGGCAGCCGGCGGCCGAACATCACGTCGAGCTTGGCGAAGCCGAACACGAAGTCATCGGTGCGGTCGACGAGCACGACGTCGACGCCGTCACCGAGCTCCTCGGACAGCCGGGCGGTCAGCTCGAGGCCGCCGAAGCCGGCGCCGAGCACGGTCACACGCAGACGGTCCTCCCCAGGCACCGGCTCAACGTACCGGCGGGAGGCTGGAGGGCCGGCGGTCGTGGCGAGCTGGTCTGCACCACCGGCAGCAGGCTCAGCCGCCGTTGGCGGCTACCGCCTCGCGGACCAGGGCCACGAAGGCGTCCTCGTCGAGCTCGTCGCCCTCGAAGAGGTCGATGGCGCGCCGGGTGCCGGCGTCGAGGCTCGCGTTGAACAGCCGGTCCGGATCAGCGAGCGAGGCACCCCTGGCGAAGGTGAGCTTCACCTTGTCCTTGTAGGCCTCGACGGTGCAGATCAGGCCGCCCGAGGACGAGAACGTCGGCACGCCGTCGGGGTTCGACGCCTTGCGCCACTTCGCCTCCTCGACGACCTCCGGCTCGGCCCGGGAGATGAGGGCCCGCACCCGGTCGACGTACGCGGTTCGCCAGTCAGCCATGGGGCGGACCCTACCCATCCCGGCGGGCACCGCCGACTCGAGGTCAGCGAGGCTCAGTCGCGCTCCCAGGGCGCCTCGTCGTCCATCTTCGCGTAGTACTTGGCCAGGTGGCTCTTCACGCGCTCGACGTCGGACTTCGGGAGGTCGACGCCGCCCCGGGCGCCCTGGACGACGTTCGCGGCCGCCATCACGCCGCGTGGCACGGCCCTGAGCTCGCCGTCGACCACGTCGGCGACCAGCAGCTTGTACGCCGTGAAGTTGTCCTTCTCGTCCGCGTCGTACCAGACGTGGGCGTCGCGGTACCTCTCGTTGGGCTCGTCCTCCGCGTCGGCCCAGCGACGAACCCGCCTCTCGGCGGCGTCTCCGTCCCACTCGCGGTCGCGGTCGGCCAGGGGCAGGTCCTGGAACGTGGTCACAGCCATGAAGTCCTCCCGTCGGCTCTTCGTTGGATGACCTCGCCGTACCCAGGAGGCGCGCCGCAAACGCGCGGCGGCCCCACCTCAGGACGGCTGGTCGCCGAAGCTGACGTCGACCTGCTCGAAACCCTTGTGCCGCTGGGCCTGCGCGTACTCGCGGTACACCCGCTTGTCGGCCTCGGTGAGCTGGACGGCATCGGTGAAGGGGGTGAGCAGGGCGCGTGGGTACAGCCGCTTGCCGAGGACGACGTTGAGCTCGAGGCCGAACATCGCGAGCACGGTCGCGAGGTAGACCAGCGCCACGAGGCCCAGGACCAGTGCGAAGACTGCGTTCATCTCGTTGGCCTTCTTGACGACGTGCTCGACGTACACGCTGCCGGCCAGCTGCAGCAGCTGCCAGAGCACCGCGATGAGTGCGGCACCGGGAAGGACGTCGCGAATTCTCTCCTCCCTCGGGGTCGACAGGCGCATCATCAGCGCGAGCACGAACGTGTTGACCAGCACGCTGAGCGCGAGTGCCAGCCAGTGCACCTCGGACCCGAAGTCGCGACCGAGTACGTCGAGGTGGCTGCCCAGGCTGGTGACCACGGCGATGAAGACGAGCGCAAGGCCCGCACCGCCGATCCACACCAGGCTGCGCAGCCGGCTCACGATCGGGTTCAGCCGGACGTTGCGCGGGATCGCCCAGCAGACGTTGACGGCGTTGTGGGCCACCTGCCCGAGACCGATGACGCCGTAGAGCGCGGCGACCGAGCCGATCACGACCGCAGAGGCGGATCCCCGGATCCCCTCCGGACGGCCCAGCTGGTCGCCGACGATCGGGAACTGGGCCAGGGCCGAGGTCAGGATCTTCTCCTGCAGGGCGGGATGGCCCTGCAGCACGAACCCGAGCACGGACGATCCGATCAGCATCAGCGGGAAGATCGCGACGAAGGCGTAGTAGGTGATCGCGGCCGCGAGGTAGCCGCCCTGGTCGTCGAAGAACTTGTAGACGACGGCGATCGGGATGCCGACGGCCCGGCGACGGCGCTGCCAGGCGTCGATGCGGTCCACGAGCTCGGGCACGGAACGAACGCTACGGCAGCGCTCGCGTCCTGACCGGCCTGTGGACGCGTCGGGCAGTAGCGTGTGCGGGACGCACCATCGGAGGTGGGCATGGCCAGGCTGATCTACTCGGCGATCGCATCGCTCGACGGCTACACCGAGGACCGGAGCGGCAAGTTCGACTGGGCGGCTCCCGACGAAGACGTGCACCGGTTCGTCAACGACCTCGAGCGGCCCGTGGGCACCTACCTCTACGGTCGCCGGATGTACGAGACGATGGTCTACTGGGAGACCGTGGCTCCCGGCGACGACGAGTCGGAGGTGGAGCTCGACTACGCGGAGGTGTGGCGAGCGGCCGACAAGATCGTCTACTCGCGGACGCTGGAGACGCCGTCGAGCGCGCGGACCCGGATCGCGCACGACTTCGACCCGGCGGCGATCCGGGAGCTCAAGGAGTCCTCCGAGCGCGACCTCACCATCGGCGGTCCCGAGCTCGCCTGGCAGGCAATGGCGGCGGGCCTCGTCGACGAGTGCCAGCTGTTCCTCTGCCCGATCGTCATCGGCGGTGGGAAGCGCGCACTGCCCGACGACCTGCGTCTCGGGCTCGAGCTGCTGGACGAGCACCGCTTCGCCAACGGCGTGGTCCATCTCCGGTACGCCGTCGCCGACCAGGAAGAGGGAGTCCAAGGATGAGCTGGACCCTGGATCCGGGCCTCTACCGCTGCCCCGAGCACGGGGTCGACCTGACTGCCGAGGTCCGGAAGGAGGCGCTCGCCGACGGGACGACGGTCGTCACGGGCGGCGGTGGCATGCAGGGTGAGGATGCTCCGCCCGTCGACGTACCCGAGTACTCGCCGGCGGGGCCCTTCCTCGTGGTCGTCACGTGCCCCGGAAGGACCGCTGCGGAAGGGGAGGAGCCCAAGCCGCACGAGCAGCCCTTCGAAGGCCTCGTCCGATGACGACGGGTACCCCTGGATCGGCACCGGATCCGTTGCCGCCGACGATGTCTGCGGACGAGATCGCGATGTGGACCAAGGCGGCCGACGACCTCGCCGCTCCGCAGGTGCTGGCCCGCATCGCTGCCCACGACAAGGCGGTCGTCAGCACGGTCGGCACCGTCGGTACCCTCCTCGCCGGCCTGGGTGGGGTCACGGCCGCGATCTCCATCACCCGCGGCACCTTCTACCTGCACGGCCTGCCGGTGGTTCCGGTAGGAGCGCTGGCCACGAGCCTGCTCGCCGGCCTTGCCGTCGGCGTCGCCCTGTTCGGGAGCCGCCCGGAGTTCGCGGTGGTCAACACCCACAACCTGCTCCAGGTGAAGAAGTGGTACGCGCAGGAGGTGGACCGGGGCAAGACCACGGTCCAGATCGCGTCGGGGCTCTTCATCGGTGCCGCCTTCGTCGCGGCCGCGACCTCCGCGGTTGCCGGAGTGCTCGCGGTCACCAATGCGCAGACCGACCCACGCAACCTGGCCGCCCTGTCCACGACTGCGGGCGACAAGGGCGCGGTCACGGTGCACCTCTCCGGCGCGGTCGACGGACTCGACAAGGACGAGCACCTGCTGGTCGCAGTCACGGGCGACAGCCAGGCCCGTGCGGGCGACCTGATCAGTGTCGAGGTCTACCCGGACGCGGACGGGAAGGCGACCCTCGACGCCGAGGCGCAGGCCCCGGTCGGCAGCACCAAGGTCGTTGCCGCCATCTGGGTGCTCGGCAAGGGCGAGACCGCCGACGGTGCGACCACCTCGAGATCCGCTCCGGACTTCGGCCTGACCGCTACGTATCCCGAGGTCCCCGAGCCGGAGAAGCCCGCACCTGCGCCGGCGGCCACCGGCTAGTCCCACCCGCCCTGGTGACATGGGGCGCTGGTTAGGGTGGTCGTGATGACTGCGTCCGACGACTACTGCGAGCTGTGCGATCTGCCCAGGAGCCAGTGCATCCACGGCCGGCCACCGCCGGTGCCGAAGGCCGTCGTCAAGCCGCCGCCGGCACCGAGGAAGCGAGCGGCCACTCGAGGCGTCTCGACACCGAGCCGGGCCAAGCCGGTGAACCGGCGCTGGACGCCTCCGGAGGTGTTCAAGCCGCTGATCGTCAGCGTGCTCGAGGAGGCCGGGGGCGAGCTGGAGGCGGACGACGTCTTCCTCGAGCTGGAGATCCTCGCCGAGGACCGGCTGCTGCCCGGCGACAGCGAGACGACGCCCGAGGGCGAGCTGCGCTGGCGGTACGCCGCGCGTCGCGCGCGCGTCGCCCTCATCGACGAGGGTCTGATGACCAAGTCCCGACCCGGCGTCTGGCAGCTCGCCCCGTCCCGCCCGGGCCAGCGCTAGGGGCCCGCGCACGCGCGCAGCACCCTGGAGCACGCTCCGGGGGAACGTGCCCCAGGGTCGGGGTCGGAGGATCAGGCGCCTGCGGGCACCGGCTCGTGCTCGCGCACACCCCCCGGGACCGGTACGCCGGTGCGCAGGATCGCCCGACCGATCACGGCCAGCCAGATCACGTTGATCGCGCCGATGCTGGCGACCGCACCCCAGCCGTTGGCGGCGTAGAAGTTCGCCGCGTCCATGCCGAAGAAGATCGACGGCACCAGGGCGAGGTTGACGAGGGCCAGCACGACGCTCCCCCTCACCACCAGGCGCGAGAAGCGCTGGCGCACCGCGGGGGTTGCGGCGAAGGCGATCAGGAACAGTGCCACCAGGACCCGGGCGATCGGGCCGTGCAGCATGACCATGCTGGCGGCCAGGGGTCCGTCGACGGTGGGGTCGAGGGACCCGTCGGGGAACTGCAGCGTGGTGCCCACCTCGAGAGAGGTCGCGACGAGGGTGACGAGCACGTAGCTGCGCAACGCGGTGACCGCGACCTCGCCGGCCAGGCCGGCGTCACCGTCGCCGAAGCCACGCAGCAGCCGGCCGAGTCCGACGGTGAAGACGAGGAACGAGGTGAAGGTGGCCAAGGTGATCAGGTTGCGGACCAGGACGTTCGACTCGGGCGGCGGACCCGAGTACACGAAGTACAGGGCGATCATCACCAGGGAAAGGGTGCCGCCGAGCAGGGCGGCCCACCCGGCGACGAGGCGGTCGGTCGAGGTGGAGCGGATCATGACGAACTCCTTGGAGGTGTGGGTGGAGGAATCAGCGGGCGGAGGCGGTGGCCCACCAGGTGTGCCACCGGTCGGCGATCGTGAGGCCTGCGACGGCCGCCGCGGCCGGGACCGTCGTCCACAGCCACCACGGGGAGTCGAGGTGGCCGGTGAGGACGGCGATCGTCAGCCAGACGACGACCTGGACGAGCGTCGTGATCAGGCCGCCGTACGCGAAGGCCGACCGGGCGAGCAGGATCCGGCGCTCGAGGGATCCCCTGGGTGCGAGGACCGGGCCGAACACCTGCTCGCCGACGGCGTGGATGCGGGTTGTCGTGGTGCTGGTTGTCGGGTTCATGGGCTCAGCGTGGTCGCCGCGAACCGCTCCGCGCGTCCGGCGAACTGCGTAAAGCTCGCGACCATCGGCTGACCACGGGTCCGCCGAAAGGGGGACCCGCACAGGGGTGACCGCGTCATAGGGTCGCCGGTGTGAGCGACGACGTGGCAGACGAGCACGGGAGCTCGGCGCCACAGACCTGGCGCCGTCTCGTGCCGTCGGCGACGGTCGTGCTGGCCTCGTTCGCGGGGGGCCTGGTGCTGCTCTACCAGGTCCTCGAGACCGGGCCCGGCGGGTCGTGGCGCCAGGTCGACCTGGTGTGCGGCGCGCTCGCCTGCCTGGCCCTGGTCTGGCGTCGCCGCGCGCCGGTCGTGGTGGCCCTGGTCCTGGCCGCAGCGGCATCCGTGGTCGCCTCTGCCGGAGTGGCCAACATGGTCGCGCTCTACTTCGTGGCGCGCTTCCGGTCGCTTCTCGTGGCCGTCGCGGTGGCAGTCGCCGAGGTCGCGTCCGGGTGGGTCTTCTGGCTGGTCTACCCGGGCAACAAGGGGCTGTCCCTCACGCTCACGGTCAACATCGCGATCGCTGCGGCCGTCACGGCGTGGGGAGCCCTGCTGCAGGCGCAGAGCGCGCTCCTCGACGCCTACCGCGAGCGAGCCGAGCGTGCCGAGCGGGAGGAGGCGCTGCGCGAGGACCGCATCCGCGCCACCGAACGGACCCGGATCGCCCGGGAGATGCACGACGTCGTCGCCCACCGGATCTCGCTGGTCGCACTGCACGCCGGCGGCCTCGAGGTCGCTCCGGACCACCTCACCGACCAGGTGCGCGAGGCTGCGTCACTGATCCGCTCCTCGGCAGTTCTCGCGCTCGACGAGCTGCGCGCCGCCATCGGGGTCCTGCGCGAGGACGAGCCGCGCAGCCTGGACCGGCCCGGCCTCGACCGCCTCGGCGACCTGGTGCAGGAGGCACGTGCGGCGGGGCAGGAGGTCGAGCTGGTCGTCGACCTTCAGCCCGTTCCTGCGGCCGACGGGAACGCCGATCCGCTCGCCGCCCCGGGTGTCGGCAGGGACGTGTACCGGATCGTCCAGGAGGGCCTGACGAACGCCCGGAAGCACGCACCGGGAGAGCCGGTGCGCGTCGCCGTCACCCGGGCCGACGAGGACGTCGAGGTCGTCCTGGTCAACTCGTGCGTCGACCGGTTCCTCGGCGTCCCGGGGACCGGGAGTGGCCTGATCGGCCTGGTGGAGCGCGCCGCCCTGGCCGGCGGTGAGCTCAGCCACGGCGTGGCGCCGACGGGCGACTTCGAGGTGCGGGCGAGGTTGCCATGGCGCTGACGACGGTGCTCATCGTGGACGACGACGCCCTGGTCCGGACGGGCCTGCGGATGGTGCTGTCCAGCGATCCCGGGATCGAGGTCGTCGGCGAGGCGCTCAACGGCGCGGAGGCGCTGACCGCCGCCCGGGACACGGGCCCGGACGTGGTCCTGATGGATCTGCAGATGCCGGTGATGGACGGCGTCGAGGCGACCCGGCAGCTGAACGAGATGGAAGCGCCGCCGATGGTATTGATGCTGACGACGTTCCACCTCGACTCCTACGTGCTCGACGCGCTCGAGGCAGGAGCCCGCGGCTACCTCCTCAAGGACACCGCTCCGCGTGAGCTGACCCGGGCGATCCACCTCGTGGCCGGCGGGGAGTCGATCTTCTCGGCGACGGTGACCGAGGGCCTGGTCAGGCGGCTCGGCAACGAGGGCCGGGACCGTCGTACCGACGAGGCGCGACAGCGGCTGGAGAGCCTGACCGAGCGTGAGCGGACCGTGGCGGAGGCAGTTGCCGACGGTCTGTCCAACGCCGCCATCGCCACGTCGCTGTACATGGGCGAAGCCACGGTGAAGACCCACGTCTCGCGGATCCTCACCAAGACAGGCAGCGACAACCGGGTCCAGATCGCCCTCCTGGTGTACGAGTCACGCGCTGCCGGTTGACGGCGGCGTTTCGAGGTGGCCGGAAAGGGAACCGGGGCCATGGAGCCTGACGAGCTGCGCTCCGACAACCGTGAGGAGTCCCGCCATGTTGTGGACCATCTTGATCATCCTGGTGATCATCGCGCTCGCGTTCTTCATCTTCGGCCGCGTGCGGGGCGGCGGACGCAGCCTCTAGGCCGCGCGCCTCACGCCGGTCGCGGCTGGTCGTCGCGGCCGAAGAGGTACGGCGTCGTGCCTCCGACGACCGCCAGCCCGAGCCGCTCGAGGATCGGCCGGCTGTCGTCGGAGGCGTCGACCTGCAGGAAGCGGTGACCGCGCTCGACCGCGAGCTGCGCCCGCCGCGCGACCAGCGCGCGATAGATCCCCCGGCCCCGGTACGCCGCCAGGGTGCTGCCACCCCACAGGCCGGCCACGCTGGTGCCGGCGAACGGCGCGAGCCAGGCGGCGCTGACCGTCAGGTCTCCGTCCTCCACGAGCAGGACCACGGTCGGCGGGTCGGCCTGCACGCGCAGCTCGAGGTCGTCGGCGAGCCAGGAACCGTCCTCGCCCCAGACCTCCGTCTGCAGCGCCGCGACCCGCTCGAGGTCCGCGCGCGAGGTTGCCTCCCGGAGCGTCAGGCCGGCCGGCAGCACCGGCTCGGCGGCGAGCAGGGCGGCCTCGCCCATGACCAGCGTCTCGTGGGGCTGCGGCGCCGGGTCCCACTCGAGCAGCAACGGCCGGAGGCCCGGCGGGTCGTGGTCGAAGGTCTTCCACTCGAACCACCGGCCGTGCGTCGCGAAGTACGCCACCGTGCGCTCGACGAGGCCGCGGAGATCCGCGGCCGCGAGGCCCTCGGCGCGGCCGGTGAGCATCGCGAAGCCGGCTCGACCGGTCAGGCAGCGAGTGAGCGGCCCGTCCTGCTCGCCGGACCAGCCCGGCGGGAGACGGTCCGCGAAGGACCCGCGGACCTCGTCGTCGTACACCTTGAGCAGCTCGTCGGGGGTCACCCGCACAATCATGGCTCGATCGGGTCGGGCGGGCACCTCAGTACCAGCCGTGCGACTCCTTGAACGACCAGGCGGCGCACGCGGAGCCGTAGCGCTCGGCGATGTAGTTCAGTCCCCACTTGATCTGGGTCTCGGCGCTGTTCTGCCAGTCCGGTCCGGCCGAAGACATCTTCGAGCCGGGCAGCGCCTGCGGGATGCCGTAGGCGGAGGAGTTCGGGTTGTCCGCGTGCACGTTCCAGCCGGACTCGTGCTCGAAGATGTTGTCCACGCAGCTGAACTGCGCGCTGGAGAGTCCGTAGAGCGGCATCAGTGCCTTCGCCAGCGTCCGCGGGTCGGCCTGGGTGAGGTCCTCGGTGCGGGTCCTCGCGACGCCGGTGGCGTCGGAGAGCGCGGCGGCCTTGATGGAGTCCGACTGCTGCCGGCGGTCGCCGAGCGAGCGCGACGTGGACTCGTCGCGGGCGGCGAGGTCGGCCTCGGTCAGGCTGTGGTCGTTGCCGGCCGACAGCTTCACGACACCGTCGAGGCTCGGGACGCCCTTCGCAGAGACACCGGCGGAGACCGAGAGTCCCGTCGCGACCACGGCCACACCGGAGTAGTACACCGCGTTGCGGGCGCCCGTGCGGACACGCCTGGGGGGTGCGCTCCGGTGCTTCGGGGCGTACTTCTCTGGCAAGACAACGACTCTCGGGTTGACGACAGGGGACCGTCATTCAGCGCGCGGGGGACGCCATGGAAGAGGCACCACCATGACCCACGAATCGGACATTCGCAAATTGGACACGCAATCAGTGACGCGTGTGACGCATGTGATCGCCGATCCGGGGAAGGCCCTCAGCTGATGTCGTGCTCCAGCATCTCGGTGACCAGCGCGGCGATCGGAGAGCGCTCGGAGCGGGTCAGCGTGACGTGTGCGAACAGCGGGTGGCCCTTGAGCCGCTCGACCACGGCGACGACGCCGTCGTGCCGGCCGACCCGCAGATTGTCGCGCTGGGCGACGTCGTGGGTGAGCACGACCTTGGAGTTCGCACCCATGCGCGAGAGCACAGTGAGCAGGACGTTGCGCTCCAGCGACTGCGCCTCGTCGACGATCACGAACGCGTCGTGCAGCGACCGGCCACGGATGTGGGTCAGGGGGAGCACCTCGAGCATGCCCCGGTCGAGGATCTCGTCGATCACATCGGGGCTGGTCACGGCGCCGAGCGTGTCGAAGACCGCCTGGCCCCAGGGCGACATCTTCTCGGACTCGCTGCCGGGCAGGTAGCCGAGCTCCTGGCCGCCGACCGCGAACAACGGTCGGAAGACCACGACCTTCTTGTGCTGGCGGCGCTCCATCACCGTCTCCAGCCCGGCGCACAGCGCGAGCGCCGACTTGCCGGTGCCGGCGCGGCCGCCCAGCGAGACGATGCCGATGTCGGGGTCCAGCAGCAGCTCGAGCGCGATCCGCTGCTCCGCGGAGCGCCCATGGATGCCGAAGGCCTCACGGTCACCACGGACCAGGTGCACCCTCTTGTCGGGTCCGACCCGGCCGAGCGCGCTCCCGCGGTCGGACATCATCACGAGGCCGGTGTGGCAGGGCAGCTCACGGGCGTCGTCGAGGTCGAGGACACCCTCGTCGTACAGGTCGTCGAGGTCGGGTGCGGTGAGGTCGATCTCCTGCATGCCGGTCCAGCCGGAGTCGGACTCGTGTGCCTGCTCGCCGCGGTACTCCTCGGCGTCCAGCCCGACGGCCGACGCCTTGATCCGCATCGGCAGGTCCTTGGAGATCAGCGTGACGCGGTGCCCCTCGTTGGCCAGGTTGCGCGCGACCGCCAGGATCCGGGTGTCGTTGTCGCCGAGCCGGAAGCCCGAGGGCAGCGAGTCGGCGTCGGTGTGGTTCAGCTCGACGCGGAGAGTCCCGCCGTCCTCGCCGATCGGGACCGGCTGGTCCAGGCGGCCGGCGGTGACCCGCAGCTCGTCGAGCATCCGGAGCGCGCTGCGGGCGAAGTAGCCCAGCTCGGGGTGGTGGCGCTTGCCCTCGAGCTCGGTGATCACCACCACGGGCAGGACGACCTCGTGCTCCTCGAACCGCTTCATCGCCCCGGGATCGGCGAGCAGCACCGAGGTGTCGAGCACGTAGGTCCGGCGACCGTCGGAGGTGTCGGACCTGGGTGCTGCCGCGCGCTTGGCTGTGGTCACGGGTTGTCCCCTCACCAGACCGATCGCGCACTCGGCGCCCCGGTCCTCAGCAGTAGTGCCTGGACCAGGACGAGCAGCTCGGGGCAGAGGTGCGACCTTCGTCGCTGCAGTGGTCGTGATCTCTCACGAACTTCGCCTCCTGGTGCGATCACCTCGGTTGGTCGACCGCTACCCGAAAAGTACGTGCGGTGCGAGGCCCTTCCCCGGCGACACGCCCGAACGCGGGATGACCAACTTGTGAACGCTGACGTCCAGTACCCGGACGGGTCAGGAGCCAAACCGGCGGTCGCGCTGCGCATAGGCGCGTACGGCGCGCAGGAAGTCGACCCGCCGGAAGTCGGGCCAGTACGCCTCGCAGAAGTAGAACTCGCTCTGGGCGCTCTGCCACAGCAGGAACCCGCCGAGCCGCTGCTCCCCGCTCGTCCGGATCACCAGGTCGGGGTCGGGCTGGCCCTTCGTGTAGAGGTGCTCGGCGATGTGCTCGACGTCGATCACCTCGGCGAGCTCCTCGATGGTGCGGCCCTGGGCGGCCTGGTCCTGGAGCAGCGAGCGCACCGCATCGGCGATCTCGCGGCGGCCGCCGTACCCGACCGCGATGTTGACCAGCAGGCCGTCGACGTCCTGCGTCGACTCCGCCGCCGCCTTCAGGCGCTCGGCCAGGTGGGCCGGCAGGAGGTCCAGCGAACCGACCGGGTGCAGCCGCCACCGGCGCTGCTCGGCGAGCGTCTCGACGGCGTCGGCGATGATGCCGAGCAGCGGCTCCAGCTCGGCGGCCGGCCGGTTGAGGTTGTCGGTCGAGAGCAGCCACAGGGTGACCACCTCGACGCCGATCTCCTCGCACCAGCCCAGCAGCGGCTCGATGTTCGCGGCGCCCGCCCGATGGCCCTGGGCCGTGTCCGCACCGACCGCCTTTGCCCAGCGCCGGTTGCCGTCGAGCATGACGCCGACGTGCTTGGGGAGCCTGTCGCCCGGGAGCCGGCGCACGACCCGCGCCTCGTAAGCCGGGTAGAGGACGCGACGCAGTGCTTGCTTCCAGTCGGCCACCGAATCAGGTTACCGCCGGTCCCGGATGACGCCCGGCAACCTCTGCCGACCTAACCTGAGCCCATGGACCCGCACGCACCTGCCTCGGAGAAGGTGGCCCGCGTCTCGCACGAGGCGGCCGACGCCGTGCGGGAGAAGATGAACCAGGTCAAGCCGAGGCTGCGCGGCTGGCTGCACGCCGCGGTCTCGCCGCTGGCCGTCGCCGCCGGGATCGTGCTCATCGCGCTCTCGCCGACGCTGGAGACCAAGGTCGGGTCGGCGCTCTTCGCCGGCACCGCGATCCTGCTGTTCACCGTGAGCGGCATCTACCACCGCGGCAACTGGACCAAGCGCACCTGGGAGGTGCTCAGGCGCTTCGACCACGCCAACATCTTCCTGCTGATCGCGGGGTCCTACACGCCCTTCACGATCCTCCTTCTCCACGGGGCCGCGCAGACGGGCCTGCTGATCCTGGTCTGGTCGGGGGCCGCGCTCGGCGTCGGCTTCCGGATCCTGTGGATCGACGCGCCCCGCTGGCTCTACGTGCCGATCTACGTCGCCCTGGGCTGGGCGGCGATCTTCTACGCCAGCGACTTCTCCGACGCGGGCACCAC
This sequence comes from Marmoricola sp. URHA0025 HA25, assembly GCF_054059435.1. Classification (NCBI taxonomy): domain Bacteria; kingdom Bacillati; phylum Actinomycetota; class Actinomycetes; order Propionibacteriales; family Nocardioidaceae; genus Marmoricola; species Marmoricola sp. URHA0025 HA25. The sequence goes on along the minus strand of NZ_JBSSCD010000001.1, from coordinate 701,506 downwards.
GGTGATCGTCCTCATCTCCGTCGGGGGCGGGCTCTACACCCTCGGCGGGTTGATCTACGCGCTCAAGTGGCCCGATCCGTACCCCACGTGGTTCGGCTTCCACGAGCTCTTCCACGTGTTCACGATCGGCGCCTTCGTGTGCCACTACGTCGCGGCCTCGATCGCGACGTACCAGCTGCGCTGAGTGGTCTCGGCTCTCAGAGCATCAGACCGACGAACACGACCACGGTCACCGCCGTCACGACCCCGACGAGCGCGAGCATCAGCGCCGGCACCCGGGCGGTCAGCCACTCGAGCACCCGGTACGCCGCGCTCAGCGTGAGCAGCGCCACGGTGACGTGCAGCAGCACCGCCAGCGTCACGCCGACGACAGCCCCGGCGATCCGGAACCGCCCCCAGAAGAGGGACAGGAACAGCGGGATCACCACCGCACCGGACAGGCCGCCGGCGAGCTCCGCGAACCAGCCCCGGTCGCCCATCCAAGGCAGCTGCGGTACGCCGGTCACGTGCACGTCGAGCAGGTCGAGCGTCGCGCAGAAGCCGAGGACCGCGACGAGGAGGACCGTCACCGCCGCGGTCGCGCGATAGCGCCAGGCGAGCCCCCTGGACCAGCCGGTGCCGGCACCGCTGAGCATGGTCGCGGTCGTCACCGCCGACCACATCAGCCAGCGCCGGATGAGTGCCGTGCCGGCATCGGCCATCGCGTCGCGAAGCACCCGGTCGGCCTCCGCGCGCAGCACGACGTGTCCGTCGGTGGACACGTAGGTCACGTCGCCGGGCGGGTGGATCAGGCCGTCGTGGAGCAGGGTCGCCGGCAGGTGCTGGCCCGTCTTGGGCACCAGCCAGGTGAACAGTGCCGGCACCGAGGTCAGGTCGCTTCGGAAGGTGCCGGTCACGCGAGGCACCAGCAGCTCGCCCAGGTGCCGGTCGCGGTAGGCGATCCGGCGCTGCATCGCGAACTGCTCGTGCGCGTGCTCGTCGACGCGCACGAGCACGATCTGCGGGTCGGAGCCGGGATCGGGCGGCTCGGCGGCGTGATGGGAGTCCGCGTCGAGGCCCCCGTCGTAGAAGCGCCGCCCCTCCTGGGTCACCGGCTGCACGTCGAGCTTCACAGGACCAGCTCCTCGGGATCGGTGACAGGCCGCTCGCACACCATGCTCCTGCAGACGTACGCCGCGGCGCGACCGTCCACCAGCCCCCGGCCCTCGAGCAGTGGGATGCCGCGACGTCCGGGAGGCACCACCAGCACGACGGATCCGAGTGAGCGGCGTGCCCGGCGCGCGAGCTCCGCGCCGGCCGCGTCCCCCGGTTCGGTCACGACGACGATCTCCTTCGGACCGTCCAGCGCAGCCGCCGCCGCGGCGAGCGACCAGCCGGCGAAGCGCGGCGCCCGTTCGGCCAGGCGCCGGATGCTCGCCAGGGCCGCCTCCGCGGCGTCGCGGTGGCGACCCGAACCGGTCAGGGCGGCGTACCGGACGAGGGCGGTCGTGACCGCCGAGTGACCTGACGGGCTCGCGTTGTCGGAGGGGTCGCGTGGTCGCGTGATCAGGGCCTCCGCGTCGGCTGCCGTGTCGTGGAAGCCGCCGTCGGGTGCTGCGAACTGGTCGAGGGCCACATCGAGGAGGAGGCCGGCACGCTCGACCCAGATACCGTCGCCGGTGGCCTCGGCGAGCGCCAGGAATCCGTCGGCGACACAGCCGTAGTCCTCGAGGACGCCGGCGTGAGCCCCGACGATGCCGTCACGAGAGACGCGGCGAAGACGCACCGCCTCGGTGGTCGTCCCCGCACCGGTGGTCGAGCCTGTCCCCGCACCGGTGGTCGAGCCTGTCGAAACCGCGTGCAACTCCCAGAGCAGCTCCCCCGCACGCAACGCAGCTTCCACGAACCGGTCCTCGCCGAGCACGCCGCCGGCGCGTGCGAGCGCGGCGATCGCGAGACCGTTCCAGGCGGCGACCACCTTGTCGTCACGGGCAGGCCGCTCGCGAGTCGCCCTGGCCTCGAGCAGCGCGGCACGCACCCGCGCCCAGCGCTCCGGGTCGTCCGGATCGGCTCGCAGCTGCAGCACCGACTGGCCGTCCTCGAAGGTGCCGGCCTCGGTCACGGTCAGCAGGTCGGCCGCCCACGCGCCGTCCTCCTCCCCCAGAACCTCCCGCAGCTGGGCCGGCGTCCAGACGTAGAAGGCACCCTCGACACCCTCGGAGTCCGCGTCCAGCGCGGAGGCGAACCCGCCCTGCCCCGTGCCGAGCTCACCGATGAGGAACTCCGCGGTCTCCAGCGCCACCCGCCGCGCGATGGCGTCCTCGGACACCACGAACCACGACGTGTAGGCGCCGAGCAGGAGCGCGTTGTCGTAGAGCATCTTCTCGAAGTGCGGCACCACCCAGCGGGCGTCGACGGAGTACCGGGCGAACCCACCGGCAAGCTGGTCGTGGATGCCGCCCCGGGCCATCGCGGCCAGCGTCCGGGCCGCGATCTCCCGCGCTGCCTCCGACGTCACCGACATCCGCAGCAGGAACTCGAGCAGCATCGACGGCGGGAACTTCGGTGCGCCGCCGAACCCGGCGTTCACCTCGTCGAACTCCGCTGCCAGCCGCGCGACGGCGGCGTCGAGCACGTCGACGTCGATCGCAGCACCGCCCGCGAGAGCCTCCGAGGTGGCCAAGTGGGTCGCGATGTTGGCGGCGGTGCTGTCCACGTCGTCGCGCCTCTCCTGCCAGGCCTCGGTGATCGCCGTGAGCAGCTGCATGAAGCTCGGCTGGCCGTGCCGCGGCTGGTCGGGGAAGTAGGTGCCCGCGAAGAACGGCCGGCCCTCGTGGTCGAGCACACAGGTCATCGGCCAGCCGCCGTGCCCGGTCGTCGCGACGGTCGCCTGCATGTACACGGCGTCGACGTCAGGTCGCTCCTCCCGGTCGACCTTGATGCTCACGAAGTGCTCGTTGAGGTACGCCGCCGTCGCCTCGTCCTCGAACGACTCGTGCGCCATCACGTGGCACCAGTGGCAGGCGGCGTACCCGACGGACAGGAGCACCGGCACGTTGCGACCACGAGCCTCCTCGAAGGCGGCGGGCGACCACTCCCACCAGTCCACGGGGTTGTCCGCGTGCTGGAGGAGGTAGGGCGACGTCGCGGAGGCAAGACGGTTCGGCACCCGGCCAGCCTAGGAGGGTGCCGACCCGATACCTGGGGACAGCCGGTCGGCACCTCAGGTGGAGGTCTCGCCCGCGCGCCCGCACGAGGCTGGTCGCATGACGATCCTCCTCTCCGACCGGCGCGTGAGCGCCGTCCCCGTCGCGGAGTGCGGCGAGCCGCTGGTGCGGCTGTCCCGCTCCTTCGGTCCGGCCCGGGCGCTCGTGCGCGCGGGCGTCGCCGAGCGGCTCCGCTGTGCGCAGGCCGACCTCCCGGCCGGTCGCTCGCTCCGGGTTGTCGAGGGCCATCGCTCGCTGTCCGACCAGGCCGCGATCGTTGCCCACTACGCAGCCGAGCTCCGGGCGGCGCACCCGCCACCTGCCGGCGGCCGAGATCGACAGGCTGACGAGCCGGTTCGTGGCGCCGGTGCCCGTCGCGCCGCACGTCGCCGGCGCGGCCGTCGACCTGACCCTCGTCGACCGCCACGGGCGCGAGCTGGACCTCGGCACCCCGATCGACGCGACCCCCGAGCAGTCCGGGGGCCGCTGCTACTCCGACGCCGAGGACATCTCCGCCGAGGCGCGTCATCACCGGCAGGTGCTCGCCCGGGCGCTGCGCACCGCGGGGCTCGTGAACTACCCGACCGAGTGGTGGCACTGGAGCTTCGGCGATCGCTACTGGGCGCTGCTCACCCGGGCGCCGGCGGCGCTGTACGGCCCGGTCGACCTGCGGGTGGCGGCGGCATGACGGCGTACGGCGTGCCGCAGCTGCGGGTAGCCGTCGAGGGCACTTCGCGAGGAGCCGCCCTGACGGTGGACCCCGCTGCCATCGCCGCGAACGCCCGGGTGCTCTCGGCGGCGACGACCGCAGAGGTCATGGCGGTGGTCAAGGCGGACGGCTTCGGCCACGGATCAGCCGTCGTCGCGCGTGCGGCCCTCGCCAACGGCGCCAGCTGGCTCGGGGTGACCAGCCTGGCCGAGGCCCTCGAGCTCCGCGCGAACGGGCTCCAGGCACCCGTCCTCAGCTGGCTCAACACCGTCGACGCCGACTACCGGACGGCTGCCGAGGCGAGGATCGACGTCGCCGTGCCGTCGCTGCTGCACCTCGAGGCCGTCGTCGCCGCCGGCGGCGCCGCCCGGGTGCACCTGCACCTGGACACCGGGATGGCGCGGGACGGCGCCGAGCCGGAGACGTGGGCCGCGCTGTGCCGGCTGGCGAGGCGCGCCGAGCGGTGCGGCCGGGTCGAGGTCGTCGGGGTGATGGGCCATCTCCCCTCGGCCGACGTCCCGGGCGATCCTGCGAACCTCGTCGCCCGGACGCGGTTCGCCTGGGGTGTCAGGGTCGCCCGGGCTGCCGGGCTGCGACCCGCCCACAGGCACCTGGCCGCGACGGCCGCGACCCTTACCGACCCGCTGAGCCACCACACGCTCGTGCGCGTCGGCGCCGGCCTGGTCGGCATCGACCCGTCGGGGACGACGCCTCTGGCCGGCGCGCTGACGCTGACGGCACCGGTCGTCGCGGTCAGGCGGGTGCGGGCCGGAGCCGGTGTCGGCTACGGCCACCTCTGGTCCGCGCCGCGTCCGACGACGCTGGGCCTGCTGCCCCTGGGCTACGCCGACGGGCTGCCGCGCGTCGCGTCCGGTCGTGCCGAGGTGCTGGTGCGGGGATGCCGCCGTCCGGTCGTCGGGCGGATCTGCATGGACCAGGCCGTGGTCGACCTCGGTGACCTCGGAGTCGAGCCGGGCGAGCGCGCGACCGTCCTCGGGCCGGGCCTCGCGGGCGAGCCGACCGCCCGCGAGTGGGCGGACTGGTCGCAGACGCTGCCCCACGAGATCGTCACCGGCTTCGGCGCCCGGGTGGCCCGATCGGTGCTCCAACCGGGGCCGAGGGGTGTGGCATGACCGAGCCGGTGCTTCGCGTTGCGGTGATCGGAGGGGGCGCGAACTGCGAGCACGAGGTCTCGCTCGCATCCGCGGCCTCCGTCGCCGGTGCTCTCGAGGAATCCGGCCACGACGTCGTACGGCTGACGATCGATCCCGACGGCTGGTGGCTCGACGAGGTCGGCTCGGTGATCGGCCTGTCGGCCGCCGTCACCGTCCTCCGCGGCTGTGACGTCGCCGTGCCGGTCGTGCACGGCCCGCGCGGGGAGGACGGCACGCTGGCCGCGCTGTGCGAGCTGGCCGGCGTGCCGTTCGTCGGCTCGGGCGTCGGAGCCGGAGCGCTCGCGATGGACAAGTGGGCGACCAAGCTCGTCGCCGAGGCGGTCGGGATCCGGACCGCGGCGGGCACCGTGCTGACCCGGCACACCGCGCCGGCGTACTCCTTCACCGGGCCGGTCGTCGTCAAGCCCGTCGCCGCCGGCTCCAGCCACGGCGTCAGCCTCGTCCGGGCCGTCCCCGAGCTGGCCCCGGCGCTCGCGGCAGCCTTCGCGCTCGACGATCGCGTGCTGGTCGAGGAGGTCGTGCCCGGCCGCGAGATCGACGTCGCGGTCCTGGGCACCAACGACGGAGAGCGCCGGACCGCACCGGCGCTGGAGATCCTCACCGACGGGCTCTTCGACCACGCGACCAAGTACGGCGGCGACGCACTCTTCGTCGTGCCCGCCCCGTTGCTCGACCAGGAGCGCGACGAGCTCGTGGCGGCCGCCCTCGCGATGTACGACGCACTCGGCTGCGCGGGCGTCGCACGCGTCGACTTCTTCCTGACCGAGGACGGGCCGGTGCTCAACGAGGTGAACACGATGCCGGGCTTCACCGAGCACTCCCAGGTGCCGCGGATGTTCGCCGCGGCCGGGATGGCGTACGGCGATCTCCTCGACGTCCTCGTCCGGGACGCGGTGCGGTCACGACCTCGTCCGCCGGCATTCGCCTCCTGAGCAGCGTCGGCATGGTTCGATTGCGCTGGTCCGCACCTATTCGGCAGGAGATCCGGTGACAGCCGCCCCGACCAGGCCGGCCTGGCAGCCATGGCTACCCGACATGGCCGCAGGTGCGGCCGTCGCCGTGGTCGGCCTCGTGGAGGCCGCGAACACCGACTACGTGCCCGGCTCACGGATCGAGCTGGTCGGCGTCGCACTCGCCACCGCGGTCGCCGTCGGACTGAGCAGGCGTCTCCCGTCGGCCGCGCTCGCCCTGGTCTGGCTCACGTGCGGCTACGAGCTGGGCCACGACGTCCCGGTGATGGTGGTCCAGCTCGCCATCACCGTGGTCGCGTTCGGGTGCGCGCGATGGGGCCGTCCCGTGACGGTCCTGCTCAGTGGTCTGTCCATTCCGGTCGCCGGTCTCCTCGCCGTGCTCTACACGAGCGCGAACCTCTACTCGGTGGTGATCAACGCGAGTCAGTACCGGCGGCTCATCCGCACGGTCCAGGACCTCGGACCGACGTGGCAGATCACCGCGGCGGTGCTGGCGACGGCCGGGCTCGCGGTCCCTTGGTTCGCCGGCCTGACGCTGAGGTTCAGCAGCCGGGCGGCCGCGTCCCAGGCCTCCCAGGAGGTCGCCGAGCGGGAGGCGGCGCGCGCGCAGCTGGAGAGCGAGCAGGCTCGTGAGATCGCCCGCCTGCAGGAGGACCAGGCCCGCCTCGCCCGCGACGTGCACGACGTGGTCGGGCACTCGCTGGCGGTGATCCTGGCCCAGGCGGAGTCCGCGCAGTTCCTCGACGAGGCCGACACCGAGAAGCTCAGGCTCTCGATGCGCAACATCGCCGACTCCGCCCGAGGCTCGCTGCAGGACGTCCGGCACGTCCTCACCTCCACCCGGGAGCCGACCGGTCCCGGAGAGCTGACCGAGCTGGTCGAAGGTGTCCGGGCCAGTGGCCACGAGCTGCGGTTCGAGGAGGCCGGCACGCCCCGCCCGCTGCCTCCCGAGCTCGCCACCGTTGCCTACCGCGTGCTGCAGGAGATGCTCACCAACGCGATCCGGCACGGCCGGCGCGACCTGCCCGCGAGCGTCGAGCTGCACTGGAGCGGCGACCTGCGGATCGAGGTGGCGAACGTCGTCGGATCGACCAGCGGCCACGAACAGGGAGCCGCCGAGCCGATCGGCGGCCACGGCCTCGAGGGGATGCGCCGCCGGCTGGACTTCGTCGGCGGCCGCCTCGACGTACGCCGCCGGCAGGCCGAGGACGGCGAGACGTTCACGGCGACGGCATGGGTGCCGACGAGGACGGCCGGATGAGCGCACAGCCGGCGGAGGAGATCCGAGTGCTCCTCGTCGACGACCAGGAGCTGTTCCGGGCCGGGCTGGCGGTGATCATCGACGCCCAGGACGGGATGGGCGTGGTCGGGCAGGCCGCCGACGGCCTCGAGGCGATCCGCCTCGTCGAGGAGCTGGAGCCGGACGTCGTCCTGATGGACATCCGGATGCCGGAGATGGACGGGGTGGAGGCCACCCGGCAGCTGTTCGGCGCGGACCGGGCCGGGCGGCGGACGAAGGCACTGCGCGTGCTGGTGCTCACCACCTTCAACCTCGACGACCGCGCCGCCACCGCGATCCGGCACGGGGCGAGCGGGTTCCTCCTCAAGGACACGACCCCGGCGATGCTGCGCGACGCCATCCGCACCGTGTACGCCGGCAACGCCGTGCTCGCGCCGGAGGACCTGTCGACCCTGCTCGACGGCCAGTTCCGCAACCGGAGACCGCCACCGGCGACGTACGCCTCCCTCACCGACAAGGAGCGCACGGTCTTCGCGGCCGTCGCCCGAGGGCTGTCCAACACGGAGATCGCGGGGCAGATCTTCGCCAGCGAGTCGACCGTGAAGACCCATGTCGGCTCGATCCTGCGCAAGCTCGCGCTGCGCGACCGAGTGCAGATCGTGGTGTTCGCCCACGAGCACGGGCTGGTCGCCTGACCGCTGCCGGGGCAAATGACTGTCCCCCGGCACCGATCCACGTCGCTACGCTCCCCGTGGGCGACGGTGCCCTTCATGACAGGAGCACCCGATGCGCGCATGGGCCGAGTTCGTTCTTCGCCACCGCCGGTGGGTGATGATCTTCTGGCTGGTCATGATGGTCGCCGGCGGGATGGTCTCCGCGAAGACCTCGGACCGGCTGACCGTGGACTTCTCGCTGCCGGGCCAGCCGGGCACCGAGGCCGCCGACAAGATCATCGCGGCCGTCCACAACGGCGGGAACACCACGCCCTTGCTGGCCACCGTCACGATGCCCGCCGGGCAGACGATCACCGGCAACGAGGACGCCGTCGCGGCGACCTTCGAGGCCGTCGGTGCCGGGGTCCCGCACGTCCGGGTGCTCGACGAGGCCAACACCGGCGACAAGGCGTTCCGCACCGACGACGACCGCACGGCGTACGCGATGGTCTTCTACCCGTTCCCGGCGAGCCAGTCCGCGAAGCCACCCACCGACGCGATCCGCAAGGCGGCCGAGGCCGCAGGGCCGGCAGGCGCCACCATCGGCGTCACCGGCGTCGACGCGCTGGCCCTCGGTTCCGACTCGAGCGGACCCGGAGTGCTGACCGAGACCCTGCTCGGTGCCGGCGGCGCACTGCTGGTGCTGCTGTTCGTGTTCGCCTCGCTGCTGGCCTTCCTGCCACTGGCGATCGCTGCCGTGTCGATCCTCTCGACGTTCCTGATGCTGCTGCCGCTGACGTACCTGACCGATGTCTCCTTCATCGTGCAGTTCCTCGTAGCCCTGGTCGGCCTCGGGGTAGCGATCGACTACTCGCTGCTCCTGGTCACCCGATGGCGCGAGGAGCGCGACCACGGCAAGGACAACCACGAGGCGGTCGTCTCGGCGATGGAGACGGCGGGCCACGCGGTCTTCTTCAGCGGTGTCACGGTGGCGATCGGCCTGCTCGCACTGATCGTGCTCCCGGTGCCGTTCATGCGCAGCATCGGCATGGGCGGCGCACTGATCCCGTTCGCGAGCGTCGCGGTCACGCTGTCGCTCACCCCGGCGATCCTCGGTGGGATCGGGCCGCGCGTGGACTGGCCGAAGATCCGCCACGAGCGAGAGGCCAGCCGCGGATGGACCAGCTGGGCACGGCTCGTCGTACGCCACCGCTGGATCGCGGCCGGCGCCGCGTTCGTCGCGCTCGGCCTGCTGTTCGTGGCCTTCCTCGGCATCAAGATCGGCTCCCCGTCATCGGACTCGCTCGCCCAGACGGGTCCCGCCGTGAGCGCCCTGCACACCCTCGAGAAGGGCGGCATCTCGACCGGAGCACTCACCCCGATCGAGGTCCTGGCCGACAAGGACAAGGCCGCGGACGTCGCCGAGACGCTCGGCAAGGTCGACGGAGTCGACACGGCACTCGTGTCGAGCGGTGACTCCAGCTCGTTCGGCGGGCGGACCGTCGTCGTGCTCGTCCCGCACGGCGAGACGGTCAACTCCAAGAGCGTCGAGGTCGTCAAACGGGTCAAGGACGCCGCGAAGCACACTCCCGGCGTGATCGGTGTCGCCGGCCTGGGCACGGCCCAGGTCGACTTCCTGCACGCGGTCTACGGCAACTTCCCGCTGATGCTGGCCTTGATCGCCCTGCTGACGTTCGTGCTGCTGGTGCGCGCGTTCCGGTCGCTGCTGCTGCCGCTCAAGGCCGTGCTGCTCAACCTGGTCTCGCTCTCCGCCGTATACGGCGCCATGGTGCTGTTCTGGCAGAAGGGCCACGGATCCGAGGCGCTGTTCGGCATCTCGCAGACCGGTGCGGTCACGTTCTGGGTGCCGCTGATGGTCTTCGCGTTCCTGTTCGGGCTCTCCATGGACTACGAGGTCTTCATCCTGTCCCGGGTGCGGGAGGAGTACGACGCCGGCCGCTCCACGAATGACGCGGTCATCGAGGGCATCGGGCGCACCGGACGGCTGGTGACCAGCGCGGCACTGATCCTCTTCCTGGCGTTCGCCGCGCTGGCGTCCGGCCCCGGCACTGACCTGAAGACGCTGGCGACCGCCCTGGGCTTCGGCATCCTGCTGGACGCGACGATCGTCCGCTCGCTGCTGGTGCCCTCCCTGGTGTCGCTGTTCGGCTCCTGGAACTGGTACCTGCCCGATGTCGTCGCGCGCGTGCTCCGCGTCGAGCGCTCGCACCCGCACGCGGAGACCTCCGAGCCGGAGCCCGAGCCGCCCGTCCCGGCGTACGCCGCGGACTGACAAGCTGAGCGGCCGGCGGGAGCCTGAGTCCGGGCGCCCCCGCCGACCGCCGTTCGGACGGCCTCAGTGGGTCAGCTCGGCGGGAGCACTGCCGATCCGCCTCGTCGGAGCAGCAGGGTCGCACCGGCGACGATGCTGGCGAGCGCAGCCGCGGTCAGCCAGACGAGACCGGCCGGCGCGCCTGTGTTCGGCAGGACTCGCAGCGGGGGCGCGACCGACGCAGACGGGTTCGGCGCAGCGGAGCCGACGATCGGCGGTGAGACGCACGTGCCGGTAGGACACGGCGGCGGCGGGGCGCACGGGTCCGTCGGGCACGGCGGCAGCGGGACACAGGGCTCCGTCACGCAAGGCGGGACACAGGGCTCCGTCACGCAAGGCGGGACACACGGCTCCGTCACGCAAGGCGGGACACACGGCTCCGTCACGCAAGGCGGGACGCACGGCTCCGTGGCGCACGGCGGGACGCACGGATCGGTGGGGCACACCTCCGGCGGCGCCTGGAGGCAGCCGCTGTGGGCCGGGTTGCCCCTGGCGATGCCGTGGTTGGTGTCGCACTCGTAGCCGGCGTTGTGGTCGGACGCGTTCGGCAGCTGGCCGTGCGGGTTCTTGTTGTCGGCCTTGCCGACGCAGCCGGCGCACGGCTTGCCGGTGGCCTGCCCGCCGCCGTTGCCGTTGGCGGACGCCGTGCCGTCGGTCGTCGAGCAGTACGGACCGTCCGGGCACTGCCCGTTGGCCCCACCCGCATTGGCATCAGCGGTGCTGATCGGCTGCGGCGTGACCGGCGTGACCGGCTGGGTCGCTGGTCTCTCCGTGGTGCCGGCGCCCGCCGGCGGACCGGTCGGGTGGCCCGCGGCATCCGACGTGGCGCTCGTGGCGACCGGGGACTGGTTCGCGGTGCCGTGGGTGTCTTCTGCCTGGGCGGGGGCGGCGAACGCCACCGTCAGCAGGGCCCAGAGCAGCGCTACGAATGGCGAGCAGAGTCGCCAGGACTTTGATGTGCCGAAGGACATGACTCTCCTACGGCCCCCCGGATTGGGCCCAACTCAGTTGGTGTGTGAACGGCTACGACACTCCCGAGCGTGCCTTGGCCCTCCCTTGCCGGGGCCGTACCCGCATGCCGCGAACCGCAAACGGGCCGGGTGAGAGCCGACCGCTCAGGCCGGGTCCACTGACTGCGGGGCCGAGAAGACGGTGACCTGCGGCCCCTCGGGCGGCTGGGTGCGGGCGTTCACGTCACCCCACGGGGTCTCTCGCGCCTCGCCGAGGAGCTCGGCACCTCCGGCCACGAGGTCGGTGGCGGCTGCCGCCGCGTCCGGTACGGCGAGCGCGAGCCGGATCCCACCTGTCGCGGCCGGACGACCGACCTCGACCTCGTCGACGAAGGCGGCGTGCTCCTCGTCGATCAGCTCGAGCGTCGCCCGGCCGACGTCGAAGACCACGCCGTGGCCGTGGAACTCCCACGACTGGGTCTCGGTCAACCCGACGCTGTCGCGGTAGAAGGCCCGCAGCCGCTCGAAGTCGGCGACGGTGATCGAGACGCGAAGCTCGGTGACGCCAGGAGCCTGGTCGGCGTCCACCTCAGGCCTGCGGACGCGGCCGGTCGTCGTCCTTGCCGAAGACACCGGCCTCGGCGTTCGCGCGCGTCTTGCGCAGCTGCTTGCTGAGGCTGAACCCGAGGAAGGCAACGGCGCCGGCGAGCAGGACGAACAGCACCAGGTAGGCGAACCCCGTGCCGATCTGGTCCTCCGTGGGTGTCTTGTCGACGAGCGCGGCGTAACCGCTCGTCAGGTGGGTCACGTGGAGGACCAAGGCGCTCATGACTCCAGTGTCGCAGGTGTCCTGACACCCGCGAACAGGTCGTCCTCGGGCAGCTCGGTCTGGACCACGCTCTTGACCAGCTCGTAGTCCTCCGTGGGCCACACGTCGCGCTGGACGTCCAGCGGCACGTGGAACCACGGGCCGTCGGGATCGATCTGGGTGGCGTGGGCGATCAGGGCCGCGTCGCGCACCGGGAAGTACTCCGCACACTCCACCCGCGTGGTGATCCTGGCGTCGTGGGCCAGGTCGGGCTTCCACTCCTTGAGCCGCTCCGCGTAGGGCGACTCGAGGCCCCGCCTGAGCATCTCCTCGTGCAGCGCCTCGACCCGCGGGCGGTTGAACGCGTGCTGGTAGTAGACCTTCTGCACCCGCCACGGGTCGCCGGTCCCGGGATACCGGTCGACGTCAGCAGCGGCATCGACGGCGTACATCGAGACCTCGTGGCAGCGGATGTGGTCGGGGTGGGGGTAGCCGCCGTTCTCGTCGTACGTCGTCAGCACGTGCGGGCGGAACGACCGGATCAGCCGCACGAGCGGCTCGGCGGCCTCCTCGAGCGGGACCAGCGCGAAGCAGCCCTCCGGCAGCACCGGGTCGGGCTCGTCGTGCCAGCCGGAGTCGACGAAGCCGAGCCAGTCCTGGGTGACGCCCAGGATCTCGCGCGCCCGCTCCATCTCCTGCCGCCGGATCTCGGTGATGTTGGCCAGCACCTCGGGCCGGTCCATCTTCGGGTTGAGCACCGAGCCGCGCTCGCCGCCGGTGCAGGTCACGACGTGCACGTCGACCCCTTCGGCGACGTACTTCGCGGTCGTCGCGGCACCCTTGCTGGACTCGTCGTCGGGGTGGGCGTGGACGTGCATCAGACGCAGGCGGGACTGCCCGGGCTCAGACATGCCGCCCATCCTAGGATCGAGGCCGTGAGCGACCCCACGGAAATACCGGCCGCGGACGCGGCCGGCCCCCAGGCCCGGGCGCTGGCCGCGCGCTACGGCGCCGACCGGCCGCGCCGGCGCTGGGTCGCCCTCACGCTCGGGGGGCTCCTCGCGGCCGCACTCCTGGCGTGGGCCGTGTGGGCCGGGTCCGAGCAGGGGCGTGACCCCCTCGAGGCGAGCGTGTCGTCGTACCGGGTGGTCAGCACCCACGAGATCCAGGTGAAGATCAGCGCACAGTTCCACGACGCAGGCGTCGACGGCAGCTGCCTGGTCCGGGCGACCGCCGAGGACCACACCGTCGTCGGGGAGCTGAACCTGACCGGCGACCAGCTCCGCGAGGACAGCGGGCGCTGGGTCTCGATCCGGACCGAGCGCCGGGCGACGACCGCGATCGTGGAGAGCTGCGCCGGCTGAGCGCGTTCGTGCCCGCTGCTTGCTAGGCTTGACCCTTCTCCAGCGGCCGCGGTCGAGCCATCCCGTGCGAGCCGAGAGAACCGACAGACCACCGTTCCGACACCAGTGACACAGGAGTGACTGCCCATGACGCAGGCTGATGAGCGCGCGGCCGTCTGGCTGACCAAGGCCAAGTACGACGCCCTGCAGGCCGAGCTCGAAGAGCTCCGCGGACCCGGGCGGACCGCCGTGGTGCAGAAGGTCAGCGAGGCGCGCGACGAGGGCGACCTCAAGGAGAACGGCGGCTACCACGCCGCCCGCGAGGAGCTCGGCAAGCTCGACGGCCGGATCGCCCAGCTCGAGGACATGCTCAAGCGTGCGCAGGTCGGCGAGACCCCTCCCGACGACGGCGTCGTCGAGCCCGGCATGGTCGTCACCTACCGCTTCGTCGGCGACGACGACGAGGAGAAGTTCCTGCTCGGTGCCCGCGAGATGAAGGGCGACGACGACGACCTCGAGGTCTACTCGCCGCAGTCACCTCTCGGCGAGGCGATCACCGGCAAGCGCCGCGGCGACACCGTCACGTACGTCGCGCCGAACGGCAAGACCCTCGAGGTCGAGGTCGTCGACGCGGTGCCCTACGTCGGCTAGGCCCTAGTCCGCAGACACCCGGTAGCCGTGCTCGCGCAGTCTCGCGAGCACGGCTTCGGCATGTTCGGGGCCCCGGGTCTCGACCTGCACGTGCACCTCGACCTCGTCGACGCTCAGTGCGGTGGACAGCCGCTCGTGGACCACTTCCAGGACGTTGGCGCCTTCGTCGGCCAGCTCGCCCAGGAGGCGGACCAGTCCCCCCGGCCGGTCCGGGATCCGGGCATGGATGCTCAGGTAGCGCCCCGCCGAGGCCATGCCGTGGCGGATGACCTTGCCGAGGAGGAGCGGGTCGATGTTGCCCCCGGAGAGCACCACCACCGACGGTGTCGGGAAGGCGTCGGGCCGATCGAGCACGGCCGCGACACCGACGGCGCCGGCCGGCTCGACGACCATCTTGGCCCGCTCGAGCAGCAGCACCAGTGCCTGGGAGATCGACTCCTCGGACACGGTGATCACCTCGTCGACGTGCTCGGCGATCTCCGCGAACGGCACCACTCCGGGACACCCGACCGCGATGCCGTCGGCCATGGTGCTCATCGACTCGAGTGCCAGCGGCTTGCCGACCCGAAGCGAGGCCGGGTACGACGCGGCGCCTTCGGCCTGGACGCCGATCAGGCGCACGTCGGGCCGCTGGGCCTTGATCGCGAGCGCGATGCCGGCGACCAGTCCGCCGCCGCCGGTCGGCACGAGCACGCTCGCCGCCTGCGGGGCCTGCTCGAGGATCTCGAGGCCGACGGTCGCCTGCCCGGCGACGATGTCGGTGTGGTCGAACGGGTGGATCAGCACGGCACCGGTCTGCTCGGCGTACTCGATCGCGTGGGTCAGTGCCTCGTCGAGGATCGCCCCGTGGAAGATCACCTCCGCGCCGTAGCCGCGGGTGGCGTTCAGCTTGGGGATCGGCGCACCCTCGGGCATGAAGACGGTCGCCCTGATCCCGAGCATCTGGGCGGCCAGCGCGACACCCTGGGCGTGGTTGCCGGCAGACGCTGCGACGACTCCGCGTGCCCGCTCCTCCGGCGAGAGTCGTGACATCCGCACGTAGGCGCCGCGGATCTTGAAGGAGCCGGTGCGCTGCAGGTTCTCGCACTTGAGCAGCACCGGGCCGCCCACGGCGGATGACAGCCACCGTGACTCCTCCATGGCAGTCCTGATCGCCACGCCGCGGAGCAGCTCGGCCGCCGCCTCGACCTCGGTCAACGAGAGCACACTCATCGCCCGTCCTCCCCTTCCGAGGCTCCGGTCTCGCCGGCGAGAGCCGCATCTCCGGACGCGTCCTCGGGTGGTCCGGCGTCGCCGGTCTCGTCGGCCTCGACGAAGACCGCGAGGTGCTGGACGACCGCGTTCAGAGCGGCCGCGAGCGGCACGGCCACCAGCGCCCCGATGATGCCCGCGACGATCGCGCCGGTCGCGATCGCCAGGATCACGCCGAGCGGGTGCACCGAGACGAACCGGCCCATGAGGAAGGGCTGCAGCACGTGCGCCTCGATCTGCTGGACCAGCACGACGCCGCCGAGCATGATCAGCGCGACCACGGGGCCCTGCGCGACGAGGGCGACCAGCACCGCGACCGTGCCCGACATGAACGCCCCGACCAGCGGGATGAACGCTCCCAGGAAGACGATCACGCCGATCGCGCTGACCAGCGGCACCTGCAGGATGGCGGCGACGATCATGATGCCGATCGCGTCCGTGCCGGCGACCAGCACCGTCGCCCTGACGAACTGGGTCAGGGACACCCACGCGACCCGGCCCGACGAGTCGGCCCGCGACCGGGCGGCCCGCGGGAAGATCCGCACGACCCAGGCCCAGATGACCTGGCCGTCGGCGAGGAAGAAGTACGTCGAGAACAGGATGATGAAGAACCCCGCGACGATGTGGCCGAGCGTGGTGCTCACCTCGCTGGCGTTGTTCGCGAGGTCCTTGCCCTGAGTCTCGACGTAGTCCTGCGACTGGCCGATCCACGTGTCGATCTGGGAGTCGCTCGCGTGCAGCGGGCCGGTCTGCAGCCAGTCGCGGATCTCACCGAGGCCGTCGGAGACCTTGCCGGAGAGGTCGTCGATGCTGGAGGCCACCTGCTGGCCGACGAAGGTGAGCAGCAGCGCGACCACCGCGATCCCGCCGATGACGACCAGGAGCGCGGCGAGCTTGCGCGGCACGTAGAGCCGCTGCAGCAGCGCGACCAGCGGCGCGGTGAGGGCCGAGATGAACAGGGCGATCACGATCGGGAACACGACCACGACGAAGAACTTCAGCGTCCAGAGGACCATCAGCAGCGCAACGCTGATCACGATGAACCGCCACGCCCACGCAGCGGCGAGGTCGTAGGCCCACGGCACCTGCGCCCGCGAGAAGTTGGACGGACCGGTCTCGATCACCGGCTCCCGGGGCTTGCGGACCTCGCGCACCTGCTCCCACTGGTGGGAGAGCTGCTGCAGCAGTCGCGCGCGCAGGCGTGCCTCAGCCTCCTGCTGGGTCTCGGCCGCGGCGTCCTGGGCCTCGACCTCGGCCTCCGCATCGTCCTGCCGGCCGCGCCCGCGCTCGCTCGGCGTCATCGCCCTCCCCTCATCGCCACCTCGACAGGCTATTGCAGACCAGCCGCCGCGCCTGCTCGCGCGCGTCGGCGGCGGCCCTCATGGCGAGCAGCCCGGCGGCGGCGAGCACGTAGTCGGCGTCCACCACGATCCGCGGGTGCTCGGGCAGCTGCCAGCCGTCGGGGTCGCGCCCGGTCGCCGCGGACAGGACTCGCCGGCCGGTGTCGGGATCGGCCGCCCGCAGCACGCCGCCGGACCCGACCACCAGCTCGACGGCCCGCAGGTCCTTGCCGCTGCGCTCGACGACCCGGCCCTCGGGCGAGAGCACGACCCGGGACCGGCCGACGTGCCGACGCATCGCCAGCAGTGACGCGGCGGTAGCGATCGCCTCGTCGCCGCGGACGCCAGCGGCGTCGGTGGGGAGGTACGCCGGGTCGGCGGCCCGGCGTACCGCGTCGGCGGAGAGGTCCAGGCCCGCCTCGGCCGCCGCCCGTGCGGTGCTGGCAGCGCTCCACCGCATGCCAAGATCGCCCTCGACCGTGCGCGTCACCGCCGTGGTGGCGACCACCTCGCGGGAGAGCGTGGCCTCCTCGGGGTCCTGCACGACCACCGAGTGCACGTCGGTGGTGGCGCCCCCGATGTCGACGACCACGACACCCGCGCCCGGTGCGGTGGCGCCCAGCTCGGCGGCGAGCACCTCGACCCCGGTGAGCACGACGTCAGGCGTCGCGCCGAGCACCATCGAGGCGAAGTCGGTGCGCGTGCTCAGGTGCTTGCCACCGATCACGTGGGAGAGGAACACCTCACGGATCGCGCGCCGTGCCGACTCGGGCGCCAGCACCCCGATGCGGGGCACCACGTTGTCGGCGAACGCGACCGGCGACTGCGAGCCCTCGAACCGCGCTTCGACGGCCGACCGCGCCTCGACGTCGCCGGCGACCACGACCGGCCCGGGCCCAACCCGCCCTGGCGAGGAAGTCAGCGTCGTGCACGAGCGTCGCGGAGTTGCCGCCGTCGGTGCCCCCGACGAGCAGCAGGACGTCCGGCTGCGCCTCCTCGAGCAGGGCGTGCTTGTCCGCATCGAGGCCACCGTCGAGGACCAGCAGGACCTTGCCGCCGCTGGACAGCGCCACCCGGCGACCGGCTTCGGCAGTCACGAGCGCCTCGTTGCCGAGGACCGCGATGCGCAGCCCGCCACCTGCCGACGAGCACGCGAGGGTGGGCGCCGTGGCGGCGCCCGGATGGTCGGCCTCGAGCACGCGGACGCAGGCGTCGTACCCGTCGAGCACGTCGCCGTTCCCCGCCGCGTCCGGGATCGTGGTGCGGTGCTGGGTGGTGCCCAGCAGCACGCCCGCCTCGACGTCGACCAGTGCGGCCTTGGTGAAGGTCGAGCCGAAGTCGACGCAGACCACCCAGCCGCTGGTCACCGGAGGGTGGTGATGACGTAGTCCGCGGCGATGGCCAGGCAGATGACCAGCCCGAGCGAGATCAGCAGCGGCGTCGGGCCGTTCGACAGCGGCCGGCCGGCGCGGATCGCGC
Organism: Marmoricola sp. URHA0025 HA25; assembly: GCF_054059435.1. Lineage (NCBI taxonomy): Bacteria > Bacillati > Actinomycetota > Actinomycetes > Propionibacteriales > Nocardioidaceae > Marmoricola > Marmoricola sp. URHA0025 HA25. Next base: position 683,419 of record NZ_JBSSCD010000001.1, on the reverse strand, counting down.
GGTCGGCGGCCCGATAGCGCCCGTAGCCACCGATCGCCGCCACGGCCCCACTCACGAGCATCACTCCGGCCAGCGCCAACGCGAGCGTGCCGTCGTCGAGGAAGTGCGCGACAGCGACCGCGGCGGCGATGAGGCCGATGGCAGTGCGCTGGTAGGCGAGCAGCGTGCGCTCGTTGGCGAGGCTGAACCTGACGTCGGGCTCGGGCATCTCAGGCCGGCCCGTCGCCCAGGCTCCGCTCGAGGTCGGCGAGCAGGTCGTCCGCGGTCTCGATGCCGACGCTGAGCCGGATGAGGTCCGGCGGGACCTCGAGGTCGGTGCCGGCCACGCTGGCGTGGGTCATCCGGCCGGGGTGCTCGATGAGCGACTCGACGCCGCCGAGCGACTCACCCAGGGTGAACACCTCGGCCTTCGCGCACACGTCGAGCGCGTGCTGCTCGCCGCCGCGGACCCGGAACGACACGATCCCGCCGTACCGCTTCATCTGCCTGGCGGCCACGGCGTGACCGGGGTGGCTGTCGAGCCCCGGGTAGATCACCTCGGCGACCTGCGGGTGCGCGACGAGGAAGTCGACCACCTTCTCGGCGTTGTCGCAGTGTCGGTCCATCCTGACGCCGAGCGTCTTGAGGCCGCGCAGCACCAGCCATGCGTCGAACGGGCCGGCGACCGCACCCATCGCGTTCTGGTGGAAGCCGATCCGCTCGGCGACCTCGAGATCGCGGGCGACCAGCGCGCCGCCGACCACGTCTGAGTGGCCGCCGCAGTACTTCGTCGTCGAGTGCACCACCACGTCGGCGCCGAGGGTGAGCGGCTGCTGCAGGTACGGCGAGGCGAAGGTGTTGTCGACGACCAGGAGCGCCCCCGCCTCGTGCGCGATCACCGCCAGCGCCTCGATGTCGCCGACGTTGAGCAGCGGGTTCGTCGGCGTCTCGACCCAGACGATCCTGGTCCGGCCCGGCCGGATCGCCGCCCGCACGGCGTCCAGGTCGGAGACGGCGGCCGGACTGTGCTCGAGCCCCCAGGGCACGGCGACCTTGTCGATCAGCCGGAAGGTGCCGCCGTAGGCGTCGTCCGGGATGACCACGTGGTCGCCCGGTTTGGTGAGCGCGCGCAGCAAGGTGTCCTCGGCGGCGAGACCGGAGGCGAAGGCGAACGCCCGCTCGCCCTCCTCGAGGGCGGCCAGGTTGCCCTCCAGTGCGGTGCGCGTGGGGTTGGCCGAGCGGCTGTACTCGTAGCCGCCGCGGAGGCCGCCGACGCCGTCCTGCTTGTAGGTGCTGGTCGCGTAGATGGGCGGGATGACCGCCCCGGTCGCGGCGTCCGGCTCGTAGCCCGCGTGGATCGCACGCGTCTCGAACCCTGACTTCTGTCGGTGCTCCTGGGTCACGCCCGCGAGCCTAGTCCCCGGCTTCGGCGCGTAGCCGGGCCCGGTTGAGGTCGTTGGTCAGTCATGCAGCTGCGCTCGCCGAAAGGCCGCTCGCTCAGGATCGCCGCCCTCGGCCTCACGGCCGCCGTGACCCTGTCGCTCGGGGTGCCGCCGGCGCAGGCCGACGATCCGGTGGATCCGCTCTCGCAGCTGTTGACCCCCTCGATCGAGGATCCGCTGATCGGGCTGCTGGCCGCCCTGCCGACGCCGTACCGGCCGTACACCGGGCCGATCTGCGCGAGTGGCGACCCGCAGTGCATCGTCGACGTCATTGCCGAGATGCAGGACCGGCTGGCGCCGCTCGCCGCGACGTGCAGCCACGACGCGATCTTCGCCCTCGCCTACCTGCGGGTGACGCAGAACGTGAAGGCCGCAGCGGACAACGGCTACTTCGCCGATCGGTCGTGGCTCACGCAGATCGACGCGGTCTTCGCGCACATGTACTTCGACACCATGGACTCGTGGAGGGCCGGCCACACGACAGCAGTCCCGCACGCGTGGCGGATCGCGCTGTCCGCGAGCCGCGACCGGACGATGTCGGGGCTCGGGGACTTCATGCTGAACATGAACGCCCACATCAACAACGACTTCCCCTACGTCATCGAGAAGGTCGGCCTGACCGCGGCCGACGGCTCGACCCACAAGCCGGACCACAACGCCTACAACGACCGGCTCGACTCGCTCTACCACCCGGTCTTCGACGAGGAGGCCGCCCGCTTCGACCCGATGTTCAACACGTTCGACCTCGGTCCGGTCGACGACCTCGTGGTCAGCTCGATCATGCGCGGCTGGCGCGAGATGGTCTGGCGGCACGCCGAGGCGCTCGCGGCCACCCGGGGCAACCCGCTGCTCCGGGTCGTCGTGCAGAAGGAGATCGAGGAGTACGCCGCCACCCAGGCCCAGCTGATCAAGCTGGTTCCGATCTTCCTCGCCTCCTCGTCCCCCACCCGGGACAGTTGGTGTGCCACCCACCACGGCTGATCGGTGGTTGAGCCCGCGGAGACCCCAGGTGGTCGACGAGACCGCGATGAACTGGAGCAGAGGGCCCGACCCCAGGTGGTCGAGCAGCGACCGTCTCGAAACCCGGCGACGCCGCGTCCGCGAGCCCAACCCCAGGTGGTCGAGCAGCGAGCCTGCGAGCGATCAGTCGAGACCCGGTGACGCGGGGCACCGACCCAACCCCAGGTGGTCGAGCAGCGAGCCTGCGAGCGATCAGTCGAGACCCGGTGAGGTCGGGCAGGGTCGCAACCCGGCTGGTTCGGTGGTCGAGGAGGTCGGCCGGAAAGTCTCTCCAGAAAGTTCTCGGATTCCCTTACCCAGGGGCTTTGGGGCCAAGAACTGTCGGTGGTCACCCCTAGATTCAAACCATGGACTCGGGCACCACCACCCTGGACGCGGCCGGCATCCTGGCCACCGCACGGGCTGCCCGAGGTGATGCCGACGCCGCCGAAGCCCGGGTCCTGGCGGCCGCCGTGGAGTGGGCGCACGCCCACACCGTGACCGACCCCGACGATGCCGCGACCTGGTGGGTGCCCGAGGGCCGCGACACCGCGATCCCGATCGCGGGCGAAGGCTGCCCACTGGTCAGCGAGTTCGCGATCGGGCAGTTCGCCACCGCCCTGGGGTTGACCGACGGGTCGGGCCGCAACCTGATCGCCCAGGCCCTCGAGCTGGCCCACCGCCTCCCGAAGCTCTGGGCCCGGGTCCAAGACGGGTCCTTGGCACCGTGGCGAGCCAGGCGGGTCGCCGAGGAGACCTTGTGCCTGTCCGTGGAGGCGGCAGGTTTCGTCGATGCCCAGGTGGCGCCGTACGCGCACCGCACCGGGCCCACCCAGACCCAACGGCTGGTCGCGACCGCGATCGCGAAGTTCATGCCCGAGTACGCCCGCGAGCTGCGCGACCGGGCAGCCGACCAGCGCTACTTCACCATCGACCACCAGCAGGTCTCCTTCGCCGGCACCTCCCGGGTCCACGGCGAGCTCGACCTGGCCGACGCCCTGGACCTCGAGGACGCCATCACCACCGGCGCCCAACAGCTCGCCGACCTCGGCTGCACCGACCCGTTGGACGCCCGCCGGGCCGCAGCCCTGGGAATCCTCGCCCGCGGACAACAACCACTCCCCCTCCACCCGGACACGATCCCGACCGACTCCACCGCGGCTGGGTCACCCGGTGAGCCCGAGCGCACCGAGACCGGGCGGGTCACCCGCCGACACCGGGCCCGCGACATCGTCTTGTACGTCCACCTCTCGGCCGAGACGCTGCGCACCAGCGACCCCGATGCCCCGGTGTGGGTCGAGAACGCCGGCGGACAGCTCCTCACCGCCGCACAGGTCGCCCAGTGGTGCGGTCGCCCCGAGACCGGTCGGGTGATCATCAAACCCGTCATCGACCTCAACCAGCACCAGCACACCGACACCTACCAGGTCCCGGCCCGGATCGCCGAACAGGTCGAGCTCAGGGACCGCACCTGCGTCTTCCCCTGGTGCCACCGACCCGCCAAGGGCTGCGACAAGGACCACGTCATCGCCTACGACCCCGACGGTCCACCCGGCCAGACCTCCACCTCGAACCTCGCCTGCCTGTGTAGGCGCCACCACCGGATGAAGACCCACGGCCGCTGGACCTACACGATCCTCGAACCCGGCACATACCTGTGGCGCAGCCCCCTGGGCCACACCTACCTCCGCGACCCAGCCGGCACCACCGACCTCACCCCACCACCGGTCGACCCACCACCACGACGAACCAGCTGACCCACACCCCGCCGGGCACCGGCGGGGCCACCAGCACGCCCAGGGTCACCAAGGTCTCGACTGATCGCTCGCAAGCTCGCTGCTCGACCACCCTTCGGGCGGGTCGCTGCCCTACGTCACCAGGTCTCGACTGGACGCTCGCAAGCTCGCTGCTCGACCACCCATCGGTCAGGTCCCTGCCTACGTCACCAGGTCTCGACTGGACGCTCGTTCCTCGCTGCTCGACCACCCATCGGGCGGGTCGCTGCCCTACGTCACCAGGTCTCGACTGGACGCTCGCTCCTCGCTGCTCGACCACCCCGGGGTTGAGCCAGTCGAAACCCCGACCGCCCTTCGGGCGGGTCCATGCTCTACGTCACCCGGTCTCGTCTGATCGCTCGTTCCTCGCTGCTCGACCACCCCGGTTGTCGAGCCGGCCGAAACCCTCACCACGTCGATCTGATCCCCCGGGACCGCCCTCACGTCACCGGCTCGTAAGCCCCAGGACTGGGGGAACACGCGCTCATCAGGCAGTGTTGAGACAGGTGCCGGACCTACAGACCGGCAGTCGAGGAGCACTGATGCTGTTCAACAAGTTCAAGAGCCAGATCGTCGATCCCGACAACGCCCTGGCGGGCAGGCCCGAGCGGCCGTTCGGCCTGGCGGAGAAGCACCGCGCCCTGGATGCGCCCCTGGTCACCGACGAGGTGCCCGAGGGCTACGAGGTGGCCCTGTTCGGGCTCGGCTGCTTCTGGGGGGCCGAGGAGGTCTTCTGGCAGATCCCGGGCGTCTGGTCGACGTCCGTCGGGTACGCCGGCGGCACCACGCCCAACCCGCTCTACGAAGAGGTGTGCTCGGGTCGCACCGGACACACCGAGGCCGTCCGCGTCGTCTACGACCCCGCCGAGGTCTCGTACGCCGACCTGGTGGCTGCGTTCTACGAGGTGCACGACCCGACCCAGGGCATGCGCCAGGGCAACGACGTCGGCACCCAGTACCGCTCGGCCATCTACACGTTCTCCGAGGAGCAGGCGCAGGTCGCCAAGGAGATCACCGAGCGCTACCAGCCGGAGCTCACCAAGCGCGGCTACGACCAGATCACCACGGAGATCAAGCCGGCCCCGACGTACTACTACGCCGAGGACCACCACCAGCAGTATTTGATTCGCAATCCTTCGGGGTACCGATGCCACAGCGCCACCGGCATCAAGGTGCCGCGTGCCTAACCAACCAGAGCAGGTCGCACCGCCGCCCGCCCAGACGATCAGCCCCGAGGGCATTCCCTCGGGGCTGAGCTTCGGCTCCCCCAGGGTGCAGATGTCGACGAGCATGTGGTTGGTCTGGTGGAGCCTGGCCCTTGACCACGTGAAGGCCGCGGAGGCCGCCCGGCAGAAACTCGTTGATGCCGTCGTGGCCGGCGGAAACCCTGATTGGGCACTGCCTCTTCGGCGCGAAATGGAGTCCTCACTCCAAGCCGTGAGCTGTGCGGCGTTCGCCTGCGAGGCGTTGGTGATCGTCTGGACGGACCTGGTCATCGACACCCGGACTCGCAGTAGTTGGTACAACAAGCCCAGGCGGAGGTCGATCGGCGCGCGGATGGGCGAGGTCTTCAAACGGGTCTACGGCCCGAAGATCGGCGCTGAGCTGGATGACTCTTGGACCCCTCTCTTCCGCCTCCGAGACAACGTCGTCCATCACCTGGAGGTATTCGCTGATCCGGGTGATCATCCGTCCGGGATCGGCGGCGTCAGCGCGATGGCTCAGCAGTTCACCGCAGAGCAGGCCCGGAGCGCAGTCGACCTTCTCGCCCGCCTCACGGCCGAGGCCAACCGGACGACGACCAACAAGCAGGTGCTTGCGTGGCTCGCCGATCGCCGTCACGTTCTCGACCCCCTCGAAGCCGGCGAGCGACCGCAGTAGTTGGCGGATTGGAACCGATGAACACCGACGGCCGAGACACCGAAAGCACGCGCAGACGTGGGCGGTCCTCGGATCGCGTACACTGGTGGGGTCGAGGTTTCGACCTTGACCGCGCACCGCTTCGGTGGTCGAAGGACTGGGCGCCGTGACACTTTGAGTCACGACGTTGCGCGATGGTCGGCACCGTCTCCGGACGGCCAACCTGGCACCTCATGGTGCTGGCGGACCGATCGTCGCCCCGGGCCAGCCGACAACGCCGAGCCGGACCGGAGCAGACCGGAGACATGAGCCGGCGAGCTACGGAAGGGATGTTCGCCGTCACCGGCGGACGGCGGGGTCAGGGCGCCCGCCTTGACCCGCGGCACAGCCCGCGAGCGTGTGACCGTCTGAAAGGCGGAGCACGTGAATACCAGGCACAACCCCTCAGCGGAGAAACTCCGTACCGACGAGAGTGACTTCCCGGCGGTCAAGCACCGCCCTGCCAAGATCGCAGTTCCGCCGGTTCCGAAGGCGTTGACCTCGGTCCGGTCAACTCTCCAGAAGAACCCGGAGACCAACGTCCCAGACGATCTCGCCGGCGTCATCACGGCAGGGGTCACGGACCCCGCCCGGTTCAGGATGCTCGTAGAGACCCACGCTGGGCCGAACGGGCAGGTGGACTCGCTCCTCATCCGCAAGCGGGTCAGCGACGGGATTGTCTACACGACGCAGCAGCACGACCGCTACATCGACATGGGCGTGCTGCCCGACGTGGCCGGAGCACGCTGGGTTCACACCCTGCACAACCAGCTCGATGTCGACGTGACCAAGCTGCCCGAGGCGATGCTGACTACTGGAGCTGACGAAGTCGGCCCGCGAGCGATGTTGAACCTCGTCGTTGAGGATCACGAAGAGCTGGCGGCGCGGGTACGCGAGGCCTTCTTGAAGACGGGTCCCGACGGCTCGAACGTCGGCAACGACTACACCGACAGCATCTTGCAGTCCGGGGTCAAGGAGCCGCTGCTCCTGATGGGGATGCGCGTGCAGTTCCACGACGGCTCGGAGGACGAGTTCTACCTCGCCGCCATCGACGGCAACTCCCGGTACGTCTCCATGTGGAAGGGCAGGACCGGCGGCAACGTCGACGCCGCTGCGACGGCCTGCATCGAGACGGTGATCGGCACCAAGAACGGTCCAACGTGGCGCAGGGTGACCCAGCGCCAGTCGCGCGACCGGCTGTCAACCCAGGCGATCTTGGTGAACAAGGGGCTCGAGGAGGCTCAGTTGACCGAGGCGACGATCCGGGCGGGCCAGACCCTCGTCGCGCCTGCGGTCGTCGTGGTCGGGGCCGCTGCCACCACCGGAGGACCCCTTGCTGACCTTCCGGCGGCGCGCGAGGACCTGATCGCGACGATCCACACGGACGCCACCCCCTGGGACGCGACGGCACAGTCCGAGCAGGGCATGTCGCGGCTCTTGCGACGCGCCGAGGTGAGGGGCATGGTCACGCCAGATCAGCGCCGCGTGATCGAGGGGCGCTGCACCGCCAAGGAGATGCACGACCTTCTCGATCTCCCGCCGCACCGTCTGTGGGCTACGGCGCTCACCTTGATGGTGGTGCTCAACCCCTGGTACGAGGGCATGGGGTCCCTCTTCCGCGAGGAGTTCAACGTCAAGCAGCCGCGTCGCGCGACGGTCGGCAAGGCGATCGCCTCCACCGCGTTGTCCGGGTACCGCTCATCGGAGACTCTCGGTCTTGCGGTGAACGCTTTCAGCGACGGCGGGCCCATCACGCAGATGCTGTGGGACTACAAGTGGACCCTCACGACCGGCGACAAGCCGGTCGGCGTCCTGGACAAGCTGCTCGCGACGGCCACCACAGGCACCGGGGCGAATCGGCAGAACGCGGTCATGGAGCTGTCCGTGCTCGGCGGCACGGCCGCGATGCTCTCCGGGCTGATCACCAGGGACCGCGGCTCGAAGGAGTCGTCCGACGGCAAGCGCGCGATCAGCAAGGTGCCGTTCCGGGCCCGCCCGAACATCGTGGTCGAGCAGCTCGCGAAGTCGACCGGCGGGTTGAGGGTGCTGCACTCGATGGCGGTGGCACACATCACGGCGGGTCAGGCGAAGCGGTTCTACACCCACGACGACCCCGAGGGCGCGTTCAAGGACGGCGACCCCGTGATCGACGCTGCCGGCGCGCAGGCGAGCCTGGAGATGGAGTGGGACGTTGTCCTCGCTTCTGACCCGGTGCGCGCTGCAACGTCCATCGCGGCTGCGGGCGCCTCCACTGGTGGCGGGGGCGGCGCAAAGGACGAGCCTGTGCAGGCCCGAGAGGAACTCCAGCGGGGTGCCGAGCTGGTCGTGAAGGCCGCCAAGAAGCTCATCGCCCTCAAGGCGACCTTGGGCGCCGATGTCTTCGGGTCGTACGACAGCATCGAGTCGATCAAGGAGCGCCTCCAGCACACCCGGGACGAGCTCGCGAAGCACGGTCCTAGCGAGCCGATCATCCTCGACGACGACGACGACGAGAACGAGGACGACGAGTGAGGCCGCACGCTGGCATGCGCGCCAAGCTGCTGGTCGCCGCTCGGTCGATCGAGCCGGCGTTGGGTCGCGAGGTGCTCGGCCCCTCTGGAACGCTCGACGATGACCTGATCGACACGTGCACGACCACGACGAGCCGGGCCGTCGCGGTGCGATCCGGTCCGCGCGCAGCGGTCTACGTGACGTGGGACCTCCGTGGACGGTGCCTCTACGTGGGCAGCGTGCGCCGGTCGAGGTCTCGCGCTGCGGCGCGAGACCGTCTTCGGGAACACCTCCGGGACCCCGAGCGGCTCGCGTCGTGGTACGCCGTGAGCGTCCTGCCGTTGAGGTTGGACCTCGGTCTCGAAGTTGTGCGCCTGTGTGAGGGATGGGTGGCTGGCGAGCTGCGTCCGCGCGACGGAGTCGCCCATCCGGCCATTTCGTTGGACATCACCGTCCAGCGCGCGCTGAGTGGATGAACCGGGTGATGGTGCGGCGCTGGCCAGACCGGCGCCGCATCACCACTCGATCCATACGGCGGTTCAGGCGGTGATCGGCCTCTGGTCACGACCGATCGCACCCCTCGGGGCCTCGGCAGAGGGCAAACTACGTTGCCATGGAGCACGGACTCGGGCGTTGGCGCAGGTGGTGCACCGCGAATCAGTCGGATGGCCGCAAGGTGCTCGAACTACTGATCAACCAGCGCGACTGGACCCATCGCCGCGTCGAGACCGTGTCCTTCCTCGATACGGGCGAAACCCGACGACGGGTCTCATGGGACTTCACCGTTCCTTCTCGGCTCGCCGTCAGGGTCGGGATCGACCGCGTCGCAGTTCCGCTTGCGACTCTCGCAAAGGAGCCTCTTCGTCGGGTGGACGTAAGCGACGCTGCTGGCGCAGCAGTCTCCGTGTGGGGGACTGAGGACAACGGGCGATTGGCTGTTCAGGCACTGGGATCGGTTGTGTCGGGTCTTCTCGGTCGCGAGTTGAAGTCGGGCGAGGCCGACTTGATCGCCGGGGTCGTTTTCGCCAGGAGCGCCGCAGGGGCCCACGGCCACCTCGTTCAACTGCGAAGCTTGTTGGCATCGGTAGCCGACCGCGACGCGACCGCAGCAGCCCTCGCCCTAGCCGAGGACCTCGCGGCCAACTTTCTATTCGTCGTCGAGCTGCCCAAGGAGGTCATCGAGCGGCGCAGTCTGGTCAAACTGACATACGAGCGCCCCCTCGATGGCTCGTCGAACCTCTTGTCGACGAAGCACGAGACCGTGATCAAGGGCGGCTCATGGACAACCAGTACGAGAAGCTGGCACCTAGAGGTTCAGGCACCTCCAGGGTTGGCCGTGAGTCAACTGATGTTCGCGGCGTGGGATGCAGACGAGAAGGTGATCGACCAGGGCACGTCAGACTCTCAGGGGCACACCGGTCACATCACAGGCAAGGCGACCGGCCATGAAACCGACGTTGAAGCCACGTTGGAACTCCTGCCCGCGCGAGAAGGCCTCATCAACCAGGTGGTCGCCGGCGCCTTCGTCGCCTTTCTCCTGCTCGTGGCGGGAGTGATCTTCTCGGAGGAGGTCTTCAAAGCGACCCGAGACCCCAACCAAGCCGGCTCAGTCGCCGCCGTGACCTTGGCGATCCCAGCTTTCCTGATCGCACTCTTGGCCCGGAGCCGGGAACATCCGCTGGTGTCGAGACTTCTCCTCGCTCCTCGCGTCAACAGCGTGATCACGGCGTTGTTGCTGCTCTCTACTGCGGCCGCACTGGTGTTCGAACTCCCCCTGTGCCAGCTCAGATGGACACTCATGGCGCTTGGGCTGCTCCAAGCCATGACTCTGACGTGGGCCATCGTCATCCGACACAAATCTGTCGGAGCCTCTGGCTAGCGTGAGAGCCGCTAGAATCTGACAGTCGCAAGACGATCATTGGAGGGCCGCGATGGGGAAGAAGACGGCAAAGCCGACCCGGGCATCGAGCCGCGCCTCAAAGAAGCTCGTCGTGAACTCTGCGGAGGGTACGCGCCTCAAGGGGCTTCGTGCCGTCCCGGCTGATCGCCGTAGCTCTGCCGTCGCCGCGATGTTGCGGGCTGCGCGCTAACAGGGCAAGCCACTCTCGTCGCGGTTCAGCCGATCCTCGTCTGCCCCGAAGGGACGAGCGACGGGCTCCGCTCCGCCGTTGAGCTCCCAAGGGGCCGGCGTGCCTCGACCCGTCCGGACTCGCCGTGGTCTGGATCAGGTCTCCTCGTGGGCGAGGCTGGTGGAGACTTCGCGGTGGGCCTGTGCCTGTGCCACGAGTCCTGCTCGAAGGCAGCGCCCCCACGCGATCGTCGTAGGGGTACCAGCCAAGCTCATCCGGATGACCGGGTTCGACGCGACTTGAGGTTCCGGTGACCTATCCCGGGGACGACCACGACCAGCAGTATTTGAAGCCCTAGATTCGTTCCCAGCGATCGACTCCTCCGCGTTCGTACAGTCTGAGGAACCGGGCGCGCTCGAGGGCAGAAACGACCTGTGCTCCAGTCACTTCATCTGGCAACAGCAGCATGCTGATCGGACCGCTGGCATAGAGCCGCGCGACGACGTAGGCCACCACCCGGGCAGCGGCCTTGCCTTCCTCTGGGAGTCCGTCGGTCCATGCCCACCCTCGTTCGGGCGCCCAGTTGGCCAACTCGGGGTGTACCTCTCGCCAATACGCCAAGGTGCCGTATTCAGCATGCCAGCCAGCCGACGCACGATGTTGCGTCCCGCGGTCGAGGCCCTCGCGGTTCGCCTCAGACGCACGGCGGTGGCTCGCAGCCCGTTCGGAGGCCGCACGCCGTGCCTCCTCTGCGGCACCCTCGGCTGCCTGTGCGGCGGCGAGGTCGGCAAGGGCTTTGTCCAGGTGCGGGGTCCAGAACTGCTCGGTGCGCAGTTCGCACTCCTCGAGAGGGCTCCACGCTTCGGTCAGGTCGGTCACAACACCGATCTCAAGGCGGGTGCCCGGTCCTGCACCAGCGCGTATATGGAGTGCGTGGCCGCTGGCGGCTTGTTGGGCCGCAGCCGTTGTCTCGGCGGCGGCTCCGTAGAGCCAAGTAACGTCATCGACTTGCCGACGGTACGCCCCATCCCGACGACGCCATTCGTTCAGGCCGATCGGAGAAAGCTGAACTTCGATGGTGTGACGCCGGGAGCGAACGATGACGTGAAGGTCTGCTCGTCCGTCCGGTCCTAGATGGTGCTCGATCGTCGCGCGGAGGTTCTGCGCCTCGAGCCAGGTGAGCAGCGCGAGCTGGTAGCGCAGGTGCTGATAGGAACGGGTGGCGCGTACGTTGTCGCCGGCTAGTGCGCAGTCGGCACCGACGTGGTGCCGGAAGTGTGGGACTCGAATCGGCCCGGCAGCGAGGACCAGTTCACCGCCACAGCCCCCCGCCTGGGTACTGCACCAGAACGACTCCTCATGCAGTTCCTTGAGCCTCAAGGCTTCTGCTCGCACCGGCGATAACTCAACCGCCCGCGTGCCGTCGGGGCCATCGACAACGGCATGAGCAAGCTCACCCTTGGCGCGTCGTGGACGCTCCATGTGCTCGTTGCTCAGGGTCATGGGGCGAAGTGTGACTGTGACCATCGACAAAACCCGGCCGCGCTCTCGGAGCCCCTGCTCTCTTGTGGAGATGAATGGCGTGTTCGGCTACGGGGACCGGTGATGACAGGCAGACCAAGAGTTCAGTTCGGCCCGGAGCCCCGGGCTCGGACCAGTGTGGTGCCGCAGCACCCAAGGCTGACGTGACTAGCCCCATCTGATCATCCGTTGAGGACCAAAGTCCCCTAGATTTCGGTTCACGATCGAGCCACCTGCTACGGAGGTCTGCGTTGAGACGAGCGTCAAGCGTCGGAGTCGTTCTGGCGGGCATCCTTGCTGTGCTGGCATTGTCCAGCGCGCCAGCCCAGGCCGAGCCTGTATTCACTGTTATGAACACGAGCGAGTCACTGCCTGACGGCGTGTGGTTCCGTAACAGCCCGAGCCAGAACGACACGAACCGCGAAACCGGATTCGGCGTGTATATGAACGAGCAAGTACAAGCTCATTGCTACGCATTTGGCGATGCCGTTGGACCCTACGGCAACCGCGTCTGGTACTACGCGACGAACTTGACTCGACCTACCGTCAACGGCCACGCGAACGTGGGCTATATCAACACCCATTACGTGAACGACGGAATGACAGCGAACAACGTCTACCCGGGTATCACACAGTGCGGTTCAGGGGGTGGCGGGTCCACCCCACCGCCCACTCCACCGCCGGCGAACATTTACTACTCCCCATACAACGCAGGCGACACTCAGTTCGCAGTAGGCGATGCCTCCGTTGCCACGGTTCAGCGCGACGAGTGGGTAACCGGGACCTGCGGTAACTCCGGTCCAGCGTACTCGGCCGCCATGTCGAAGTTGCAGTCTGGCCAGACGATCCAGACATTGGCCGGCTGGAGCATCGGCAGAACTGGCATTGCCTACTTCCTCAGGAACGCGGCGCAATCTCAACTGACGAGCATCAACTACATGTTGATGATCGACCCCGGTGCGTACGGCGAGATGGACTGCGACCGAGCGATTGCGGCCGGGCGAGCCTTGGCAAACTGGCTCGCGGTAAACAGGAATGCCCACCTCGTCGTCATCTCCAGCTATCAAGTTTCGCAGCAGCAGAGCTCAAAGGGCATTCAGCAGACCTACTTCAATGACATCCGCAATCTCCAGAGCTCCTCAGGCATCGACCTGCGCTCGCGTGTGTTGGTCTGCAACTACGGCACGAAGTCCACGTTCAGCCATCAAGAGGCGTTCTGGTCCGGCAGGTACTGGATTTCGCACCAGATCGGATCCTCCACGTCGTCATGCCCTTGGCTCAACTACAACGGCGTGACCTGGAAGCCGACCGCGCAATGGCACCCGTAGGCATGGCCGCTCCCGGGCGCGCCGCTCGGGGGTATGACTTGGCAGGAGGCTGAGGAGGCGGCGTGCGACGGTTCCGCGACGAGGCGCTTCGAGGGTGTCAGTGCCAGAGGTCGAGGTCTCTGGCAGTCGTGTCCCGCAGCGCCTCGGCGGGCTGACATATCGCTGCAAGGTCTCGAGGCTCTCGTGACGGGTCGCGCGGGAGATCCGTGAAACATCCACCCCAACCTCGGCAGCGGTGGTCGCATGGCCCGCTCGGAGTCGCAGCGTGGACCACGCTTCTGGCCGGTAATGGTGCCGGCCGGACCTAGGGGTTCGACTGACATGCTGCGGGCACGGCGGATAACCTCGCGGACGTGACTCGGCTCGAGCTGACCTGGCCTGGCAAGGATCAGTTTCTGCTCGTTCCGAGGGATCAAGAGGGCAAACCGGTCTGGGTCGATCGTGACCACCCGGCAGCCGCAGAGGTCCGAGTCAGCGACTTCGTCGACGCTGTGGGGGAGGTTGACGATGCCGAGCCACACGCGGACAACCTTCTGATGATCGGCGACAGCCTCGACGCTTTACGAATCCTGTCCGAGGTTCCCGAGTACCGCCGTGCATACCGAGGCAAGATTCGGCTGGTCTACATCGACCCGCCCTTCAACACAGGGCAGGCGTTTGCCCACTACGACGACTGGCTTGAGCACGCCACGTGGTTGTCCTTCATGCACGAGCGGCTTGGGCTGATCCGCGAGCTGTTGGCGCCGAACGGCTCGTTATGGGTTCACCTCGACGATGCTGAACACCATCACATGCGGGTTCTCCTTGACGACGTGTTCGGCCGGGCAGCATTCGTCGATACCGTGGTGTGGCAGAAGGCCGACTCGCCCCGGAACAGCGCACGCTGGTTCAGCAACGACCAGGACTACATCTCCGTGTACGCAAAGGACCCGTCGGTGTGGCGCCCGAACCGACTTGCTCGAACCGACGAGTCGAACGCCATCTACGCAAACCCCGACGGCGACGCTCGAGGGCCGTGGCTCGCTGGAGACCCGTTCGCCAACAAGCCGTACTCGAAGGGCCAGTACGAGTACACCGGACCGACCGGCCGGGTGTTCTCTCCTCCGGCGGGCAAGTATTGGCGGCTGTCCGAAGACAGGCTGCGTGAACTCGATGACGATGGACGAGTGTGGTGGGGGCCGAAGGGCGACGCACGGCCGAGCATCAAGCGGTATCTGTCGGAGGTGAGCGACCTCGTTCCGCGCACCATTTGGCTGAGTTCCGACGTTGGTAGCAACCGAACCTCGAACCGAGAGATGAAGCAACTCTTTCCCGGCCTGCCGGCCTTCTCGACGCCCAAGCCGGAGCGTCTCCTGGAACGGGTCATACACATCGGGTCGGACCCCGGTGACATCGTGCTTGACTGCTTCGCCGGCTCAGGAACCACAGCAGCGGCTGCGCATAAGATGGGTCGTCGCTGGGTCACTTCCGAGGTGCTGCCCGAAACCGTCGAAACGTTTACCCGAACGCGACTCGAACTGGTGGTGAAGGGCGCAGACCCAGGAGGAATCACAGAAGCTGTGAGTTGGCCGGGCGGCGCAGGATTCCGTGTCGTCGAGATCGGCCCGTCGATGTACGTCGACACCCCCTTTGGTGTCCTGCTTTCGGACGCTGCGACCAACGGCTCATTCTCGAAGGCTGTGGCTGGACAGCTCGGGTACCTGTTCCAGCCCGAGGCCGCTCCGCTCTCCGGAGTCCGTGGTCGGATGCGTCTCGCGGTGCTCGACGGTGTCGTAGGCACGGATGAAGTTCGCGCCGTCGTAGGTGCGTTGAACGAGGGCGAGCGCGTCGAGATCGTTGGTCGAGCAATCCTGGACGGCTCCGCAGCTTTGCTTGGGGAGCTCTCGAAGGGCAGCAAGATCACCAAGGCACCTCGGGACCTATTGTCCAAAGCTGCCCAGCGGACTCGACGCCGCGCGGCACGAGAGGCAGTTCAGTGATCGAGTACGACGAGACCGTCGTGGAGCACGTCGCTCACACACTCGACCTTCGAAAGCCGAACCGGGACGCTCTCGATCAGCTCGCACGGGCATTGGACAGGGCCGAGCCTGGCGTGGAGTTGATCGCCGACCTCGCGACCGGAGTGGGAAAGACCTACATTGCCGGTGGACTCTTGGACTATCTGTGGGCGTCCGGCGTGAGCAACGTGGTCATAGTGACCCCGGGATCGACGATCCAACGCAAGACGGTGGACAACCTGACCCCTGGGCACAGGAAGTACCTGCGTGGCCTGCAATCAAACCCCCTTGTGATCACGCTCGACACGCTTGAACGCGGCGAGGTTGGGGCCGCTTTGGCGGATTCCGAACGCTTCAAGGTCTTTATTCTCACTGTGCAGTCGCTACTCAGGCCGAACACGACCGAAGCACGTCGCGCGCATCGGGAGCACGAGACGACGGGCGTCGCTCTCTACGAGTACCTCCAGTCCGCTGACGATTTGGTCGTGATCGCGGACGAACACCACGTCTACTACTCCGGTAACGCAAAGCGGTTCCAAGCGGCCATCGACGAACTGAAACCACAGGCCCTCATCGGCCTCACGGCGACACCGCACGAGGCCACCGAACCTAAGGTCGTCTACCGATACCCGCTGTCATCCGCGATCGCCGACGGCTACGTGAAGATTCCGGTTCTGGTCTCTCGACGAGACGGGGTCGCAGACCTCCGCACTCAGATGGCCGACGGCCTGACGCTTCTCGCCGCGAAGTCCACGGCTATGCGCACGTACTGCGATATGACCCGGGAGCCCTTTGCTGAGCCGATCCTGTTCGTAGTTGCTTCGACTATCGACGAGGCCAATGAGATTCGGGACATGCTCGCGGGGCCTGACATGCTCGGCGACTACACCCAGGTCCTTCTCGTGACCTCTGAGGAGCCCGACAAGACTCTCGCGCTCCTGGACACTCTCGAAGACCCAGCTTCCCCGATTCGCGCCGTCGTCAGTGTCGGCATGCTCAAAGAGGGATGGGACGTGAAGAACGTCTACGTCATCGCTTCGGTTCGGTCGCTCGAATCGTCCCTCCTGACTGAGCAGGTTCTCGGGAGGGGACTGCGTCTACCGTTCGGTCGACGGACCGGAAATCCGATGCTCGACACAGTCGAGGTGTTGTCACACCGCTCGTTCGCCGCGCTCCTCCGACAGGCGAGGGTCCTCCTCGAAGAGACGTTGGGTGAGCGGACTGACGGTGCGACCCTAGTCACGAACCCGATCCCTGGCGTCATCACACCTGGCGCGGATATTGGGCCCGCCGATGAGCCCCGAATCTTGGAACCAGACAGCGTGTCGACCGTTGCAGTGATGCTGCCCGGCGAGGCCGCTGCCGACGCCGAGGCGAACGCCCTGATCAGACCCGACGAGGAGTCGGTCAGCGCGTCGGGCCAGACCCACACCGGCCTGACGTTCTCCACCCTCGAGGCGCGGCAGGAAGCCGCGCGCGCGTCAGAGACGACGATGGCTCACTACGTCAGGCCGAAATCCCAGCGCAGTCTCAACTTGCCGCTGTTCATCCCTCGGGTCGTCCGCTCAACGCACCGAGCTCCGTTCTCGTTGGCTGATCTGGACCTCAACCAGGTCGAGGCACTCGGACGGCAGTTCGCTGACGACGAGGGGGACACGCTACGGCGAACAGCACTCAATGCCGAGCGCGACCTTCTAGGCGAAGCGCGCATGGTGATCTCGGAGCAGCGAGACCAGGTGGCTGCCTCGGCGCACCAGATCGAATTTGGCTCGATCGAGACCGATCTGGTCGGGCGACTTCTACGCACTGACGGCATCGAGGCGTCAGTGGCCGAAGCCAACGCAGCTCTGCGAATCGCGCAGGCTTTCCTTGACGGAGCACGGATCACTGAGGATTCCACGTGGCGTGTCGAGCACGGCCGGCTTGCGACCGCGCGGCTTGCTGAGTGGATCAAGCAGAGGCAAGCTTCCTCGCGGACTTGGATCGAGACCTCCGTCCTCCTCGACCGCTGGCCCGATCCGGAGGAACGAATCGAGGTCGTCCCGCCTGCCGACCGACACTTGGTGACGGACGCGGGTTCGTTCACCCGGAACTACCCGTACAAGGGCTGGGACCGCTCCTTCTACGACGTGGCGCGTTTTGATGCCTACAGCACTGAGTTCAAGCTTGCAGAACTTTTCGACACCGCGACTGCGGTTGACTCGTGGCTGCGCATCGACGAGACCGTACCGCTGCGCATCGACTACTCGATGGGCGCCTTTGGGCGGCAGTACGAGCCCGACTTTGTCGTGATCGATGACGAGCGGGTGCGTTGGATCGTCGAGGGCAAGCGCGACAGCGAGGTGGCCTCCCCCGTTGTAGAGGCAAAGCGTGACGCCGCACGTCAGTGGCTTCGCGCGGTCAACGACGACTCAGCGGTCTCCGATTCCTGGGGGTACATCCTCGCGTCGGAATCGGTGGTCGCGGCTTCCTCCTCGTGGCTGGCCCTGCGTCGCGGCGCACAAACCTTCACGTCGTGAACAGGGTGAGCTACATCACGCCCTACTAGGCGCCTTGCGACCATGACGCGGAGCTCATTGACGGTGCGCGAACACCCCCCGGGCACTCTCGACGAAGTGAGAACGGGTCGGCGATCATCCCAGCGATCTGGCCGTCGTTGAAGCGAGTACGCCTTGGATCGTCGAGGTCGACCAATGACTGGAACCTCGAGCCGTGGGAATCCCGTCGCGAGTGAGCCCCTCGGCAATCTCTCGAAGTTTGGACCCGCCGGATCGCTCGCCGACGATTCGTTCGACGATCGCAATAGGCAGGCTGCGCGGACGGCCGACGTGTACACCCTCGGACCGACGCTGAGCCATTCCCTCCCGGGTGCGCGCTCCGATCAAATCGCGTTCGTACTCGGCGGCGGCAGCAAGCACGTGCGCGGTGAACTTGCCTGCTGCGTCTTCGGTGTCGAGGTTCGGCGAGAGCAAGACCAGACGCCAGCCGCGTCGCTTGGCCCGTGTTAGCAACCCTGCAAAGTCGGCCACCGAACGCGACACTCGGTCGAGTCGTATCGATAAGAGCGCGTCGGCTTCACCGGCGTCGAGCCGTTCGAGCGCCGCAGAGAGCCCCGGGCGTCGAAGGTCCTTCGCGCTAAAGCCCTCGTCGGCGAGGAGTTCGATGTCCCACCCCCTTCGCTCGGCCTCCGCAGAGAGCGCGTCCCGCTGCGCATCGAGGCTCGCGCCCTCAGTCACCTGCTCCGCAGTGGACACCCGGACATATGCAAGGGCCAACGGCCTGGCTCGGTCGTTCCGCTTGGTCGGCATAACCGGATCATCACCTCGGTGTTACGAAAAGGGAACCCTTTCAATAAACCGGGATGGCAGGACCCTATCTTTGATCCCATGTCAGAGGCGATCTGGGGCGCACACGTGCTCGACACTTTCGTGGCACCGCGCCTGTCCACGTTCACGAACGCAGCGATCCCGGACATGTCCAGCCAAGACTCACAGCAGGAGCGTTGGTCAGCGAACTACCTGCTCAACACCGCCATGAGCACTAGGTTCCGCGCGCCGCTCCGGCAACAGGTGACCAATGCGCTTCGCCACACACAGTCCGCGTTCTCCTCGTACGCGCTGGCCCGCGAAGCGACCAACGACTATCTGAGCGCATCTCCGAGGCCGATGCTCTACCTGCGCAGCATTGGCCACTGGGAGGACTTCCTGGCCCACGCCTGGCAGGCGTACAACTTCATCGGCCGCGGGAAGAAGGACATGTTCGTCAAGGCCGACGGCTCGGTCATTCAGCGGTTGTACGACCTCAACGCCCGCGCCCGGCACGCAGCGGAGGCGATCGAACGTGCTGGCACCGACGAGGCGGCCCCCACGATCACCGTGTGGCTGGAGAATGACGGCCTGCACAGCGGCTCGCACGTGCTGACGTTCGTTGAGTGCTCTGCGGCTCTGATCGCGCTCGCACACCTCGCCAACGCCATGCAGGACCCCGCCGCGATGCGCGAGACATTGGAACGGATCGCCGCGGGAGACGACTCCGTGTAAGCCCGCGGTGTCGCTAACCGTCCCGTAGCGCGGGCGCGTGAGTAGTGACTCCGCGGACTGAGACTCCCCGGCAGACCGTCTGCGCCGGCGCCGGACCCCTCCCCAGAACGGGCCCCGGAGGTTACATTCCCCGCCCCGGGATGCCCGGGCGCTGAGGAGGATGACGTGATCGACGCCGACGACTGGGCCGGCTACGGGATCGACCCTGACCAGGTCGACTCGTGGCGCAACGCGGGTTTTTCATCCGAGCAGGCGGGAGGGTGGAGCGCCATGCTCGACGGCCTGTACGAACGCTCCGAGTTCACTGACGGCGTGATGGTGCGCGTTGCCTCGGCGTGGACGGTCGCCGGATTCACGGTCGACGAGGCTGCGAAGTGGATCGACGGCCTGGCCTGGACCGCGTTGGCTGACTGTCCGGCGGTTGCACGGGAGTGGTTGTCGGCTGGCGTGGTTCCCGAGATGGCTTGCGTGTGGGAGGAGCGCGAGCGTCCCGACATCGCGGTGCACTATCAGCAACACGGGTGGCGACCGTGGCATCGCGATCTGCTCCTCGCCCTCCTCGACCCCGGCACTGCACGTGAGATGGCCGCGGAAACCGTGCCGTACAGAGCTGACACCGCTGCCCTCCGTCGGTACCTGGTAGAGAGCGGCATCCCGGCCGGTCATGTCCTCGACTACGTAAAGGCTGGTGTCCCGATCGTCGACTTGGACGCCTACGAGCGAATGCGCACCTTCGGCGGCAAGATCGACGGCCTGCTCGAGGACCTGGCGGACCGGCTCGAACGACCCTACGGCTATGCGTACCGAGCGGACCAGATCACAGTTGGTCGGAGACAGGCGTTCCACCTGTGGCCGATCGTGGACGGCGAACCCGACCCGTTCGATGTGGAGCATGTCCCAGTTCCGCCCCTGCCGTGCGACTGGAGCTGCCCGGTCGTTCTTCGGCTCTGGGCTGACCAAGGCGAGCCGGCGACCCGGATCGACACCGACGAGTGGGTTGCCGGCACCTCATGGGGTGTCGAGGCGTATCCGCCGATCTTGAGCTGGTCCGACGCCGACCACGGAACCGTCGAGGCGGCCTTCCGGAAGGGTCTGACTCCCGAGCAAGAGTGCACCGTCGAGTGGCCGCCTGTCGCCACCTTGCGAGCGAATGGTCGAGTTGAAGGGCCTCCGGCCGTGCCTTGCGAGAGTCACGAGGATTTCGCGGCATGGTGCTGGACATGTGAGGCGCCGACAGAACCGCCGACTGTCGCCCCGGCGGAGTTCCAGTGGTACGTAGAGGTCGTCGTACGCGGCCTGGACGGCAATGGCGTCGTGCTGACACAGGACTCCGAGGTCCACCACATCGCGTCGACCTTCTTGGACCCGCGGTCGGTCGAGTACCGAGAGATCGCCCGCTTGTCCTGAGTTGGGGGACCGCGTACGCGAGCGCGGAGCCCCCAACGCGCGCGCGTGAAGGACGTACACCAAAACCACACGCCGGCGGCGGGTTGTCGTACCCGGTCCCAGTGGTCAATGCCGTCGACGACAGCAATGGCGGGGAGGCCGCGGCGTTGGCCTCTGCGCGGCGCCGCGAGTGCTCGGCGAGGACGTTGGCCCACCCGCCGGGAAGGTACTCGCCGTCCAGGCGCCAGAAGTGCTTCGTAGGCCGGCGTACCGGGCTTCCACCGTTCATTTCCAAGTGGTGGAGCATCCGGTCAGGCATGAACATCTCTTTGAGGATGTACCCGGCATCCGAACGCACGTTAGTGACAAGGCGCAGATGCACTCGCGTCCCGAATCCCGTGTCGGCAACGGCCTCAGACCAGGCGCCGCGGCCGGGCACGGTGCCGTAAGCGAGCAGGTGCAGGTGATGTTGGTGCTCGCCGGCGTCCCCCCTGGTTGCACTCGACGGACTGGACAGCCTCGAACTGGTAGCCCTTGCGCCGCAGCCGACGGAATACCTCTGTCATCACCTCGCCGATCTTGATGGGGTCATCGCCGATATCGGTAAGCGTGACGAGATGGGTCGGACAGGCCAGGGCGATCGCGCGGATGCGGCGCGCAGCGTTGTACGGGCCGCAAGCGGGGCAGGTGTTCGCGCCGCACATGTCGGGCAACATCTCGCCTGTCATCCAGTCGATGTGCTCGGAGTGCCGGCGGGCGCACAGCGGTGTGGCCTTCCCGGTCACCTATGACCCCCAGGACGACAGCTGGTTGGAAACCGGCGCACCTAGGACAAGGAGATGTTCCGTGGGGTCGCCGGACCCGATCCAGACCGGACGGTCGAGGGCGACGGAAGCCGCGGGGGTCGCCATAGTGGCTCCTGCACCTTGCAGTTGCCGGCCCGCGGCGGTCGTCGAAAATCACCGCGGGTATCGGCGCTGCTCATCGAGCAGCCGGACGCAAGGTGGGCCACGCGAAGTGCTTACGTCGCCCGCTACGAAGTCCGTGTCCGTTGGCACACCCCAACCGGCAGTACCGACACGTGCCCACGCAGTCATCGGCACCAACCAAGGCGCGGGTCGTCTCGGGGCGGGGCACTGCCGCGGTCCCTAAAGCGCGTCGGAAGCGTGGGACGATTGAGCTACGAACTCGAACTGGAAGGAGACCGATTGAAGTAGACGGAGCCCCGTCGCCGGCACCGACGACCGAGCCCTTGCGATATGAGAACCCAGATCGCGGTAAAGCCGCCCCACCTGATGAACCTGCCCGACCGCGAGGTCGACCGAATCACCGCCGCGGCTCGTGAAGCCGCTCAAGTGGCACCCCGGATGGGCAGCCAGCTCAGTTCCGATACCGCCACCCTCTTCGGGTTGACGGTCGTGCGTCAGCCGTCAACGGCTACCGGTGCCGCCTAGTCTTCACGCCAGGCGAGCCGCACGCCGTTCGGGTCGAACGGCTTCCGGCCACCTCCGACGGGGAGCACCACGACCGAGTGAAGGTGCCGAAAGATCACCGATCGCTTCCAGTCAAGGTCGTCGGTTCGCTGTGCCCACTCGGCTCGGAGGTCTACTGGGGTCGCACCGGCGCGCGCACGCTGAAAGACCCAAAGGTCCTTGGCGCGTCGGCTCTCACCGATTTGCTTGTCGATTGACCGCAGCATCGGAAAGTAGGACTCATCCGAGACTCCGTCGGCGCTCCACGACTCCATCAGCGACCGCCGCTTGGCGACCAGGCGATCGAGGGCGACCTGTCCATCCCAGTCGTCGAGAGCGTCGGCGGTGAGGTCGAGACCCTCGGCCCTGACGAGCACCGCCTCGATCACATAGGCGTCCAGTACGTCTCCGCGCCGACCGATCCCACCGCAGCCACCTTCCGCCCGGGACGGGCACACGTACATGTGCGTGGACTTGCCTCTGCGTGGATCGACTCTGAGCGCCTTCATGCACAGCTCGCTGTTTGGCCCAGGCTTGCCGCATCGAGCAAGCCCGGACAGCAGGTATTTCCGACGATCCCAGCCCGCATCGAGAGTGCCTAGGGGCCCGCCTGGCCCGAAGGCCTGACGCTTCCGGCTCTCGAGGATCGCGTTCGCCGCAGACCAGGTGTCCGTGTCCACCAGGGGGCGCCACTCGCCGATGATCGGGGTGCCGGTCCCGTCGGTGACAATCCCGCCGTGCAGCCTGCGCCAGCCGCAGAGCCGTGGATTGCCGATCCACTTGCGAAGCGCGTCCATGGACCAAGGGTTGCCTAGGCTCGTTGTCACACCCGCGTCCTGCAACTCACGCACCAGACTGTGGAGTGTGCGCCCGGCAAGGAACCCTTCGATCACACGCCGGCCCGCGGCGGCCTCCATCGGGTCTAGTTCGATCTTGTCCGGCTGCCAGCCGAACGGACGGGTCCCGCCCACAACCTTGCCTGTCTGGGCCGACTGCAAGTGCTTGCGGGCCAGACGCTCGCCAATCCGCTCCGCCTCCGCCGCGTCGATGTTGCCCTTCATGCGCGCCCACATCCTGCCGTCGACGGTCGACAGGTCGTCCTTGCCGCTGACCACGGTGTGGAACTCGACGCCGGTCTGCTCGTGCAGAGTGATCAAGGCTTCGAGCTCAGCTGGGCGTCTTGTCAGGCGAGAGTTGCTATATGAGTACACGCGGGCGATCCGACCCTCGGCGATCAGGGCGAGCAGTCGCTTCCAGTCGTCGCGTTGCTTGCGGCTTTTCGACGACGCGCTTCGGTCGTTGTCCCTGAAAATGTAGTCGGCGGCGATCGACGGGCGGCCGTCCCGTGCTGCAAGCTTCTGCGCATCCTCGATCTGCCGTTCCACGCCGAGCTCCCGGCCTTCGGGGTCGCTGCTGATCCGGGCGTAGATTGCATCTCGGCGGACGCTCATGCCCACACACTAAACGACTGCATGCGTACGACTGCTACCACCAGCAGTACCTGCTGAAGAACCCCAACGGCTACCGCTGCCACTCGGCCACCGGGATCAAGGTGCCCTCCGCCTGAGGTCGAGCGACAGGCTCAGCCGGCCGTTCATCGGTTGAGCCTGTCGAAGCCGCTGCGCACGGGTCATGCTGACCCCATGGGGTACGACATGGTGCGCGCCGGCACCGGGCCGAGGCTGGTGCTCCTGCACTCCGGTTTCCACACGTGGGTCGAGTTCCGCCGGTTGGTCCGCCTGCTGGCTGAGGACTTCGACGTACTCGCGACGACCCAGCCCGGGAGTGCTGGGGGACCGCCTCTCGATCCGCGCCGCTCCATGCTCGAACAGCACGCCGACTACGTCGAGACCGTTCTGGACGACCTGGGGTGGCACGAAGGTGTGACCGCGGTGGGCAGCTCCTTCGGTGGGGTCCTCGGGATCGAGGTGCTCGGTCGTGGTCGAGCCGAGCGGGTGGTGGCACTTGCGCCGCCGTGGGTCAGCGGCGCGGGGCTTCCTTACTACGCGACCCTGTTCTCCTCAGTGCTGCCGGCGGTCCGGCTGAGTCGTCCGCTCTGGCCGTACTCGACCAGGTCGGCGACCATCAACGGACTGTGGTTCCACCAGTCCCGCCGGCCGACGCAGCTCGACAGAGCCGATGTCAGCGCCCTCCTCGACTCGGTTGCTCGGTTCCCCTTCTTCCGAACTGGGCTGTCGGCCAGGGCGCGAGGTCCGGGAATGCCCAACCTGAGCGCCGTCGACTCGGCTCGGGTGACGCTCGTCTGGGGCAGCCGCGACTTCCTGGTGCCGCGCTGGATGCGAGACCGGTGGTCCGCAGCGCTGCCGCAAGCGTCGGTCGTCCAGCTCCCGGGCTTCGCCCACCAGCCGCACGTGCAGGACGCGCGCGCAATCGCATCCGTCGTGCGGGACACGACCGCCGCCGGATGAATTGAACGAGAGCCCGGGGTCAGCGATACCCGTTGCAGTTCTTCAGCAGCGTCACCGGGACTCGACCGCGAGCCGTGCCCCGAGCAGGGCGAACGACGCGGCGAACGTCTTCCGGATCCGGTCCACCAGTCGCGGGCGCGAGAGCACCCGGTCGCGCATGACGCCGGCCGCCATGCCGTACAGCGCGAACACCGCGAAGGTCATCGCCATGAAGACACCGCCGAGCAGGAGCATCTGCACGGTCGCCGACGGTCCCGAGTGGGAGACGAACTGCGGCAGGAAGGCGAAGAAGAAGATCGTCAGCTTGGGGTTGAGGAGGTTCACCGTGATGCCGGAGACGATCACCGCGCGTCGCGAGCTCGCTCGGGGCGCGTCCTCCACCCGCAGAGCCCCGGTGTCGCGCCAGGTGCTCCACGCCATCCAGAGGAGGTAGGCGACCCCGAGGTACTTGATCGCGGCGAACGCCACGCCGCTCGCGTGCAGCACTGCGGCCAGCCCCGTGACCGCGGCCACCAGGTGCGGCACCGTGCCGAGCGTGCAGGCGAACGCAGCGAGCAACGACGCCCGGGTGCCGCGCGCGAGGCCCGCGCCGATCGTGAAGAGCGCGCCGGTGCCGGGTGTCGCCACGATCACCAGAGCGGTCAGCAGGAAGGCAGTGCTCATGAACGGATGCTCGCAGGCCTCCACGACGGCCGGCAATCTGTTTGACGCCCACGAGCGGGGGTACCGCCGGCACATGCGGCTCGCGCTCGCCGTCCTCGTCCCGGCTCTGGCACTCACGTCGGTCGGACTGGCGTTCGCCGCCGCCGTGTGCGTGCTCACCGCGGCGATCGTGTGGGTCGCGTACGGCGTGGCCCGCATCTCGCTCGAGCCGGACCGGAGGCCGTGATGGGACGGATGTCCGCGGTCTTCGGGCTGGTCGCCCTCGCTGTCCTGCTCGCCGTCGTCGGGCTCGCGTTCACCGCCGTGAAGTGGCTGCTGATCGTGGCGGCGGCCGTTTTCCTGCTCGGCGTGCTGCGCGCGCTGGTCAGCGCTCGCGGCGGCTCGACTCCAGGCGGTCCAGACGCTCGTTGAGCCGGGCCAGCTCGCGGAGGATCTCGGCGAGGGACGCCTCCGTGCGCTCCTCCTCGGCCTCGATCTTGCGCACGTCGCGCAGCACGTCGAGCTCGGAGAAGAACCAGGTCACGACGGTCGCGGTGATCACCCCGACGAGCGCGACCCCGATCACCATCAGCGCCGATGCGATCCATCGACCGGGCACGGTCGTCGGGTGGTGGTCGCCGTACCCGACCGTGGTGATGGTCTCCATCGCCCACCAGACCGAATCGCCGTAGCCGCGGATGTTCGACCCGGCAGCATGGCGCTCGGCCAGCCACAGAAGCCATGAGGACACCCCGACGATCACCGAGGTGACCAGGCTGACCGCCACGACCACGCGCAGGTGGAAGGCACGCAACCGCCAGCTGTCCACCGCGACGTTCTTCGCGTTCGCCACGTCGACGTCCTCTCGTCCACGGACATCATGCCGGTCGGCTCGACCACCGGTGGCGGTGCCTGTCGAAACCGCGCGCACTAGCCTCGGCGTGTGCTGACTCGCTGGGGGCGCGACCTCGATCCCGACCGCCCGCTCCCGGAGTACCCGCGGCCGCAGCTCGTGCGCCCCGACCACACCTGGGTGAACCTCAACGGGCGCTGGCAGTACGCCTTCGGCACCGACCGGCGCCCCGAGGCGTGGGACGGCGAGATCGTGGTGCCCTTCTCCCCCGAGACGGTCCTCTCCGGCGTCGGCCGGCAGCTCCAGCCCGACGCGTGGCTCTGGTACCACCGGACCTTCCTGCCGCCAGCGGGTCCGGCCGGCGGGCGCGTGCTGCTGCACTTCGGCGCGGTCGACCAGAGCTGCACCGTGTGGGTCAACGGGGTCGAGCTCGGTGGGCACACCGGCGGCTACCTGCCGTTCACGCTCGACGTGACCGATGCCCTGGTGCCCGGTCGGGAGCAGACGCTCGAGGTGCGGGTCCGCGACCTCTCCGAGACGGGCCTGCACGCGCGCGGCAAGCAGCGCCTGGACCGCGGCACGATCTGGTACACCGCCCAGTCCGGCATCTGGCAGACGGTGTGGGTCGAGTCCGTGCCGCAGCGGTACGTCGACTCGCTGCTGATCACCCCGCACCTGGAGCAGGGCGTGCTCGAGGTGGTGGTGAAGGTGCGGGGAGCGGGATCTCGACAGGCTCGATCACCGGTGGCCGTCACCGTCCGCGACGACGGGCACGTGGTGGCCCAGGAGACCGGCGCCGCAGGCGAGCCGATCCGGCTGACCGTCCCTGACCCGCACCCGTGGACGCCTGCGGACCCGCACCTCTACGACCTGGAGGTCTCGGTCGAGGGTGACGGTCAGGGCGACTCCGTCACGTCGTACGCCGCGATGCGCAGCCTCGGGATCGGCGAGGACGACCGCGGGCGGCGCCGGTTCCTGCTCAACGGCGAACCGGTCTGGCACCTCGGCGTCCTCGACCAGGGCTACTGGCCCGACGGCCTCCTCACCGCATCCAGCGACGACGCGATGGTGCACGACATCCTCGCGATGAAGTCGCTCGGCTTCACCGTGCTGCGCAAGCACGTGAAGATCGAGCCGCTGCGCTGGTACCACCACTGCGACCGCCTCGGCATGCTCGTCTGGCAGGACATGGTCAACGGCGGCGGCCGCTACCGGCACCTGGTCGCCAACCTCCCCGCCACCCGGCCGATCCGGATCTCCGACCGCCGCCACAAGCTCTACTTCCGGGACGACACGGAGTCACGGGCAGAGTTCCGGGAGGAGGTGCGCCAGACGGTCGCGCTCCTCCGGAACGTCCCGTCGATCGCCGTGTGGGTGCCGTTCAACGAGGCCTGGGGGCAGTTCGACGCCAACGAGGTCGCCGACGAGGTGAAGGCCCTCGACCCGACGCGGGCGGTCAACCACGCCAGCGGCTGGATCGACCAGGGCGGCGGGGACATCAGGAGCTTCCACAGCTACCTCCGCCCGTTCCGGCTGGCCGGACGGTGGCGGCGCCGGCTGCGGCTCCGGGCCGAGCGCCGCGTCCTCGCGCTCGCCGAGTACGGCGGCTACAGCCTCAAGGTGCCCGGCCACGACTGGAGCACCCGGGAGTTCGGCTACCGCCACTTCGAGTCGAGCCAGGAGCTCGCCGAGGGGTTCGAGGCGCTCCATCGCGAGCAGGTCGAGCCCGCGCTCCGCGGCGGACTGGCGGCCACCTTCTACACGCAGCTCAGCGACGTGGAGGACGAGCTCAACGGCCTGCTCACCTGGGACCGCGAAGTGCTGAAGATCCCGGAGAGCACCGTCCGCGAGGCCGTCGACCGGCTCAGGGAGTGCTGACCGGGCTGTCCACCCAGCGACGGCCGCGATGCAGGAGCTGCGCGGCACCCTCGGTCAGCTCGGCCACGATCTCCTCCGCCACGGGCACGGCGACCAGGGGCACTGCCATCGAGAGCGTCGCCATGTCGGTGTAGTCGATGTTGAGGACCTTGGTCCCGCGCGACCGGAGCTCGTGCTCGAGCCGGCCGGCCGCGGCGAGGTCCACCGTCACCTCGCACAGCTCCTGCTCCACCCGCTGGACCAGCGGCGTGACGTCGAGGGCCGCGCGCACCGCGTCGGCGTACGCCCGGCTGAGCCCGCCGGTGCCGAGCAGCGTGCCGCCGAACCACCGCGTCACCACGGCGACCACGTCGCTGAGCTCGCGACCGCGGAGGACCTCGAGCATGGGAGCGCCGCCGGTGCCCGGCGGCTCGCCGTCGTCGCTGGACCGCTCCACGGCGCGGTCGGGCCCCAGCACGAAGGCCGAGCAGTGGTGCCGGGCGTCCCAGTGCTCGCGGCGCGCCTGCTCGATGACGCTGCGCGCGGAGAACTCGTCCTCGACGCGCTCGAGGATGCAGAGGAAGCGCGACTTGCTGACCACGACCTCGGCCTGGCCGCCGCCGGCAAGCGTGAGGTAGGTCATCGCTCCAACTCTCCCTCGCGGGCCGGAGCGGCCCAGGACCGTCCGGGCGGTGGCGGGGTACCCCTCCCAGGATCACCCCGCCACCTGATCCGTCGTGCGCGTAGCCCGAAGGCCCGCGCTGCACCCGAACGGATCCCGGCCGCATCCATGTGGGGTACGGACTGCGCGGCCGGTGAGGTCACTTTAAGCCATCCCGCAAGGGGGCACTAACGGAAGGCGGCAATGAAGGTCAGCAGGTCCGCCCTGGTGAGTACGCCGACCGGCCGGCCGTCCTCCTGGACCAGCAGGGCGTCGGCCGTCTCGAGCGCCGCGATCGCCTCCTTGACGCCCTCGGTGGCCCCGATCTCGGGCAGCGGCGGGCTCATGTGCGCCTCGACCTGGTCCGCCAGCTTGGCGGTGCCGGCGAACAGCGCGTCCAGCAGCGCCCGCTCGGAGACCGATCCGGAGACCTCGGCCGCCATCACCGGCGGCTCGGCCCGCACGACGGGCATCTGGGAGACGCCGTACTCCTTGAGGATGTTGATCGCCTCGGCGACCGTCTCGGTCGGGTGCGTGTGCACCAGGTCGGGAAGTCCGCCGCTCTTTGCGCGGAGCACCTCGCCGACGGTCTGCTCGTCCTTGGCCTGCAGGAAGCCGAAGCGCGCGAGCCACTCGTCGTTGAACACCTTGGTGAGGTAGCCGCGGCCCGAGTCCGGCAGCAGCACCACGATGACGGCATCCTCGGCACCGGGCTGCCCGTCGAGCTCGTGGGCCAGCTGGATCGCCGCGTGCGCGACCATGCCCGACGACCCGCCGACGAGCAGGCCCTCCTCACGCGCCAGCCGCCGCGTCATCGCGAAGGAGTCGGCATCGGAGACCTCGATGACCCGGTCGGCGACGCCGGGGTCGTAGGTCTCCGGCCAGAAGTCCTCGCCGACGCCCTCGACGAGGTAGGGCCGGCCGGTGCCGCCGGAGTACACCGACCCGGCCGGGTCGGCGCCGATCACCTGGATCCCGGAGTTCTGCTCCTTCAGGAATCGACCGACGCCGCTGATCGTGCCCCCGGTGCCCATGCCCGCGACGAAGTGGGTGATCCGTCCGTCGGTCTGCCGCCAGATCTCCGGACCGGTCTCCTCGTAGTGCGAGCGCGGGTTGTTGGGGTTGGAGTACTGGTCGGGCTTCCACGCTCCGGGCTGGGCGGCCAGCTTGTCGGAGACGTTGTAGTAGCTGTCCGGGTGCTCGGGCGCGACCGCGGTCGGGCAGACGACCACCTCGGCGCCGTACGCCTTGAGCACGTTGCGCTTGTCCTCGCTGACCTTGTCGGGGCAGACGAAGATGCACTTGTAGCCGCGCTGCTGGGCGACCAGCGCGAGCCCCACCCCGGTGTTGCCGGAGGTCGGCTCGACGATCGTGCCGCCCGGCTGCAGGGCGCCCGACTGCTCGGCAGCGTCGACCATCCGGCGGGCGATCCGGTCCTTCACCGAGCCGCCCGGGTTGAGGTACTCGACCTTCGCGAGGACCAGGGGTCCGGGGCGGTCGGAGGGACGGTCCAGGGTCCTGTCGAGCTTCACCAGCGGGGTGTTGCCGATCAGGTCGAGGACGGAGTTGGCGAAGTCCATGCGGTCAACCTATCGCGGGATTTTCGAGAATTACATTGTTGTGATTTGCAAGCACCGACACGCCACTTGAGTAACTTTTTTTCACACGGGCCCCAAAATTCCGCCGATTTGGGTCATACTTCTGCGCGTGACGACTACGAAGAGACTCGCCGCTGCCGCTGCCGGCGTCCTCGCCCTCGGCCTGCTGTCCGCCCCCATCATCTCCTCCGGCCCGGCGAGCGCGCAGCGCGCCCCGGAGGATCGGACCTCGACGCCGCCGAACGTGTACTTCCCGGTCGCCGGCAAGAACGTGCACGACCTGAAGAACTCCGGACAGCGGCCCGGCACCGAGATCAAGGCTCGCTGTGGCAACCGCGTCCGCGCCGCCCACCCCGGGGTCGCCATCGTCACCTCCTCGAAGACCAGCGGGCCCAACCTGGTGGGCATCGCGACCTCCGCCGGGCGCCTCACCACCTGGTACGGCTACATGAAGAAGTCGCTGGTCACCAGCGGCCAGCTCATCCAGGCCGGACAGGTGATCGGTCGCGTCGGCAAGGAGGGCAAGGCACCGTTCTGCGCCCTGTACTTCGCGGTGCGTGGCAACGACGGCAAGAACGTCAACCCGTCGCGCTGGCTCAACCGCCTCGTCGGCAAGCCGGTCAACACCACCAGCCTGTTCGACGACTGGGGCATCGTGGTTGCCAGCTTCAACACGCTCGGCGCGAGCCACACCCGCACCAGCGGCACCTACCCGACCGCCGACGTGCGTACGCCGGGCCAGGTCAACCTGCTCAACGGCTACGGCGTCGACGTGGTCGGCCTCCAGGAGTTCCAGCAGCCGCAGTACGACAGCTTCATGGCCGTGACGGCAGGCTCGTTCGGCATCTACCCCGACCCCGCCACGCTGGCCGACCCGGCGGCGCCGTTCCTGGTCGCCAACTACCACCCGACGGAGAACTCCATCGCCTGGCGCAGCTCCACGATGGAGCTCGTCAGCACCGACTCCATCCGGGTCCCCTACTTCGAGGGCTCGCGCCTCATGCCCATCGTGCAGCTGCGGGAGCGCGCCACCGGCCGGACCGCGTGGTTCATGAACGTGCACAACCCCGCCTCAGGTGTCGGCTACGGCAACATGGCGGCGAACCGCGCAGCGGCGATCGCGGTCGAGCGCGCGAAGATCATCGAGCTGCGCGCCACCGGCCGCCCGGTGTTCCTGACCGGCGACTTCAACGACCGGGCGCCGGCATTCTGCGGGATCACCACGGGCATGCTGGCGATCAGCCCGGACAGCGTCCCGTCGACGTCGTGCGCGATGCCCACGAGCAACGGCATCGACTGGATCTTCGCTGCCGGTCAGGCACGGTTCACCCGCTACGCGCGTGACTGGAAGCCGAAGACCCTGCGACTCACCGACCACCCGATCGTGTGGGCCCGGGCCCACCTCGCCGACTGACGCCTGCAGGACGGCCCCGCGCCTGAATATGGACGTGCGCCCGTCCGTAGGATTGGCGCGTGGGGAAAGCAGCAGCCGCCCGGAAGCTGGCCTCCGCCGCGGCGTTCGGCGGTGGTGGCCTGTCACTCCTCGGCGCCCTGTCCTACGGAGTGCTCCGGGTCGAGGCGAAGATCGCCCGCAACGCGATCGGCCGGATCGACGCACCCGTGCCGGACGCCACCGGCTGGTACGGCCGCGGCCGCCCCGGCCCGGCGATCAAGATCGCGCTCCTCGGTGACTCCAGCGCAGCGGGCTACGGCGTGGACACCGTCGAGCAGACCACCGGTGCGCTCCTCGGCTCCGCGGTGGCGGCCGCGGCCGACCGGCGCGTCCACCTGCGCACGTTCTGCTTCTCCGGAGCGAAGTCCATCCAGCTCGCCGAGCAGGTCGACGCAGCGGTGCTGACCGAGCCCGACGTCGCGGTGATCCTCGTCGGCGCCAACGACGTCACCAACCAGACGCTGCCCTCGGAGTCGGTGCGCTACCTCAGTGAGGCGGTCCGCCGGTTGCACGAGGCCGACATCGCCGTCGTCGTCGGCACCTGTCCGGACCTAGGCACGGTGCGGCCGATCCCGCAGCCGCTGCGCCAGGTCGCGCGCACGTGGTCGCGCAGGCTCGCGGCCGCGCAGGCGATCGCCGTCGTCGAGGCCGGCGGTCGGGCGGTGTCGCTGGGCTCGATCCTGGGGCCGGAGTTCGACGCCTCCCCCGCACTCCTGTTCGGACCCGACCGCTTCCACCCCTCCGCCGCCGGGTACGCCGCACTGGCCAGCGTGCTGGCCCCGTCCACGCTGGCCGCGCTCGGGCTCGCCCCGCCCGACGAGGAGGAGCCCGAGGCCCTGCGCGGCGAGGGCGTGCTCTCGATCGGCCGGGCCGCGGTGCAGGCCGCAAAGGTGCCCGGCACCGAGCTGGACGCGACCGAGGTCGACGGCGCCGCCCGCGGCATCGGTGGCCGCTGGGTGACGCTCATGCGCCGGCGCCGCCCGGCACCCGTGGACGCCGAAGCGCCCGACCCGGACGAGATCTCGTCCGAATCGGGCGCTCAGGTCTGAGCCTGCGGTTCCCGCACCGCGCCGGCTAGTCAGCGGCGGGTGAAGATCGCCAGGATCCGCAGCAGCTCGATGTAGATCCACACGATCGTGACGGTGAGGCCGAAGGCCGCGCGCCACGACTCGCGCTCGGGCAGGCCGGCCGCGATGCCGCGCTCGACGAAGTCGAAGTCGAGGATCAGCATCAGCACGCCGAGGCCGAGGCCCACGACGCTGGACAGCAGCCCCATCGGGCCGAGGCCGTTGAAGCCGAAGCTGGTGTGGAAGATGCTCAGCACGAAGTCGAGCAGCGAGACGGCGACGAAGCCGAACATCGCACCGATGACCCACTTGCGGAACCGGTTGCCGACCTGGATGTCGAAAACCTTGTAGGCGGTCAGCGTGCCGGCGACCGCGGCGACGGTGCCGAGCACCGCACCGACGATCACGCCTTCGCCGAACTGCAGCTGGAAGCTCTTGCTGATCGCACCGATGAAGACGCCCTCGAGGGCGGCGTAGCCGAGGACCAGCGCAGGGCTGACCACGCGCTTGAAGGAGTTCACCATCGCGAGCACGAAGCCACCGAGCGCGCCGACGATGCTCAGCGTGTACAGCGTCTGCGTCTTGCCCGAGTCGAGGACAGTCTGGCCGAACGAGTCCTGCGCGACGGGGTTGCCGGTCAGGATCCAGGTGGCAGCAGCCGCGAGGATCAGGACACCGAGGGTGGCGCCGGTCTTCTGCACGACCGTGTCGATCGTCATCCGGCCGGTGCCGGCCTGCGTGTGGGTGCTGGGGAGGCCCGCGCCGAAGTCGGCGTACGCCGTGCCGCCCTTGCCGTTGAAGCCCTCCGAGCGGGCGAAGACGGGGTTGTTGCTCTGCATGGTTGCTCCTGTCGTTGGCTCGAGCCTATCGAGTCGTCACCCACAACAACGAGCGGCGCGGCACACGATGTTCCCGCAGAGGTGGCTCAGGGGCGCGGCGTGACCGTGACCTGGATCTCCTCGTCGCTGTCGGCGTGGATGTCGACGTACGAGCCGTGCACCGCGACGTCGCCCGCCGAGGCGGTCACGTCGAAGCCGTGCGGCGAGGTCAGCGGGCTCACGAAGATCCGCGTCGGTGCGTGGATGGCCGGGCTGGCCCGGTAGCTCATCGTGAAGTGGCCGGTGACCGGGTCGTAGCCGTAGGACAGGTCCGTGCCCGCGGTCGCCTGCGGGTAGGTGCGCACGAGCTGGCGCAGCTTGGCGGTCTTCACCGTGCTGAGGTCGGCATCGTCGGCGAACAGGCCCTGCGAGGCGTCCGCGGTGGTCGGGTCGTCCCAGTGCTTGTAGGCCCAGTACATCCAGCCCATCTGGTGCTGGTCGGCCACGTCGGCGTCGATGCCGACCGCGTTGACGTCGTCGGTCGCGCCCCACTCGGTCATCAAGGGAGCCGCCTGCATGGTCGCGGCCTGGCTGAGGGCACCCTGCTCGCGGTTCTCGGTGAAGCTGCGGCAGTTGTCGGTGCTGATCAGCGGCAGCCCCGCGCTCTGAAGGAAGACCCAGGCGCAGTAGTTGTGCCAGGAGTAGCCGAGGTTCTGCTCGCCGCCGGGCGGAGCGGTGAAGAAGGACGGCGTCTCGACGCCGCCGTTGAACTGCTGCGGCTCCCACCACACGATGCCGTTCGGGTCGACCTGGCGCACCGCGGCCAGGCCCTTGGTCATCGCCGGCTGGAGCTCCTGGCTGTAGGTCAGCGGGCAGCCGGTGGTGACGCAGAGCGGCCACTCGATCCCGGCCCACGGCTCGTTCACGAGGTCGTAGCCCATGGAGTAGGGCTGGTCCTTGTAGTGCTGCGCGACCAGCTTCCAGTACGTCGCCCAGCTGTCCTGCACGCCACCGGCGTTCGCCCAGAAGTTGTCGAAGACGGTCGAGACCTCCGGCGTCCAGTAGCCCTCGGGGAACGGCACCGGCAGGTAGGGCAGCAGCGAGTAGGGGAACGGACGCCTCGCCGCCCACGCCGGCACGCCCTCACCGCCGTACGTCTCGTTCCACATGTCCTGGTGCTGGTCGAACTGCATCCAGATCCCGCGGTTCGCGAGCAGGTTCACCACGCGGTCCCACTTCTGGAAGTACGCCGGGTCGGCGACGCCCGGCTGGCTGGGCGTCACGCCGGCCCAGAGGACGCCCAGGCGAGCGCCGTTGAAGCCGTAGCGCTGCAGCCAGTCGGCATCAGCGGTCGTGAAGCCGCTGGGCGTGTCGGGAGGCGCATAGGGTGCGCGCTTCCAGACGAGGTTCAGGCCGTGGACGATGACGATCCGGCCGTACTGGTCGACGACGTACCGGCCCTCGCGGTGCAGGCGCGGCGTACCGCCGTCCGCCCTGGCCGCCCCGGGCGCCACGCCGGAGAGGCTGAGACCCAGCGCCGCGGTGAGCAGGACAGCAGCGAGCCGCCTCATCTGGTTCAGCCTCATGGTTCTGAAACGAGTTCTAGCCGCCGGAGTTACCCCCACCCGCTCGGTCGCGGCCGGCCATGTCGGATGATCGTGGCGTGACCGACGCTGCCAGGGGCGAGCCCGACGAAGAGCCGGACGACGCCTTCGTGGACCCCGCGGCCGCAGTCGTGGCCGGTGCGCAGCCGATCGGCTACGACGAGTTCGGGATGCGGTTCATGGACCTCGTCCTGCACCGCGACCGGGTGATGGAGTCGATCAACCGCGTGCTCGGCGAGGACTTCCAGCTCGGCCCGATCGGTGCCGGGCCGGGCCGCAAGGTCGCGAAGGTCACCGCGACCGGCACCTTCGGCAAGGCCTACGGCGAGGCGCTGCCGGACGTCGTCGGCTACGAGGTCAACCTGCCGGTCAACGTGACCTTCCACCTCGACCTCGGCGTCGACATGATGCGGTTCGACGCCGAGGTGCTGCTGCCGCTGCGGCTGACCATGGAGCTCGTCGAGCCGCTGACCATCCTGTGGCACATCACTCCGCCGTCGCCGGACGACGTCGCCATCGACGTGCACTCCGACAACCGGCGTTCCGCGGTGCTGCAGAAGCTGACCGGTCTCGACGGGGAGCTGCGACGCTTCATCGTCCGGTTCGTCGAGCGCGAGCTGGACAAGCCGCACGTCCGCAAGGCGATGCGGATCGACCTGGTCACGCTGATCGACAACGCCTGGGAGCACATCGCGTCACAGTTCCTGCCGTCGGCGGACACCGGACCGGTCAGGGACGAACCGACTCCCTGAAGAATCGGCCAACCCGGCGTACGGTCGAGCCGTGATCAAGTACCTCGGCTCGAAGCGGAGCCTCGTCCCGGTGCTGGGCGAGATCGCCGTGCGGGTCGGGGCACGGACGGCGGTCGACCTCTTCACCGGCACCACCCGCGTCGCGCAGGAGCTGAAGCGGCGAGGGCTGGAGGTGACCGCCACCGACGTCGCGACGTACAGCCAGGTGCTGAGCGACTGCTACATCGCCACCGATGCGGCAGCCGTCGACCTCGAGGAGCTCGACGACGAGCTCGCGCGCCTCGGCGGGCTGCCGGGCGAGCCGGGCTACTTCACCCGGACGTTCTGCGAGGAGGCGCGGTTCTTCCAGCCCAAGAACGGTGCGCGCGTGGACGCGATCCGGCACGCGATCGAGTCCGGGCACCGCGGCTCGCCGCTCTTCCCGATCCTGCTCACCAGCCTGATGCTGGCCGCAGACCGCGTCGACTCGACCACCGGCCTGCAGATGGCCTACCTCAAGCAGTGGGCGCCGCGGGCCCACCAGGACCTCGAGCTGCGGCGCCCCGAGCTGCTGCCCGGCCCGGGCACGACGGTGAGCGGCGACGCCATGGAGACCGTCGACCTGCTCGAGCCGGTCGACCTGATGTACCTCGACCCGCCGTACAACCAGCACCGCTACTTCACCAACTACCACATCTGGGAGACCCTCGTCCGCTGGGACGAGCCGGCGGCCTACGGCGTGGCGCGCAAGCGGATCGACAGCCGCGAGGAGTCGACGAAGAGCGTCTTCAACAACAAGCGCGCCATGCCGGCAGCGCTGGCCGAGCTGATCGGCCGGGTACGGGCCGACGTCGTCGTGATGTCCTACAACGACGAGTCCTGGGTGAGCGCCGACCAGCTCACCACGATGCTCCGCGACGCCGGGCACGAAGAGGTGCGGATGCTCGCCTTCGACAGCAAGCGGTACGTCGGCGCGCAGATCGGGATCTTCAACCCGTCCGGCGAGAAGGTGGGCCGGGTGTCCCGGCTCCGCAACGTGGAGTACGTCTTCGTCGCGGGCCCGCGCGAGCGGGTCGACGCCGCGGTCGGGGACGGCGACCTGGGCAGGCCCACCGCCGACGTGGTGGTCTGACCGCATTCGGGTACTGGGGCGTCGACCACGACCGACCCCGGAGGACCCAGATGGACTCGAACGTCGTCGACCTGATCATGAACGACCACCGTGAGCTCGAGCAGATCTTCGACCAGCTCATGGCCCAGCCGGACAAGCGGGCCAACCTCGTGCCGGTGATGATCACCCTGCTCACGGCGCACAGCCGCGCCGAGGAGTCCGAGGTGTATCCCGCGGCCGCCGACGCCGGCGGCAGCCATGACGTGCAGCACAGCCAGAAGGAGCACCTCGAGGCCGATCGGCTCGCCGCGAAGGTCGCCGACACCGACTACGACTCGCCTGAGTTTCCTCAGGCACTCCAGGAGCTCATCGACGCGGTCAAGCACCACGTCGACGAGGAGGAGTCCACGGTGCTGCCCGGCATGCGCCAGCACCTGGACCCGGCAAGGCTCGACGAGCTCGGGCAGGCGTTCCTGCGCAGCCGCGCCGAGCACCTCGGTGACATGCCCGAGGACATCACCAAGGACGAGCTGTTGCTGCAGGCGTCGAACGCCGAGGTGAGCGGGGTCTCCGGGATGTCGAAGGACGAGCTCAGGTCGACGCTGGAGGACCAGGCCGAGGAGTGATCCCGGTCAGGACAGGGTGCGGCGCATGTCGTCCGCCACGTCGTTGGCACCGACGTCCTCGAGGCCCTCGATCACGCCCGCGCGGTCCTCGTCGCTGCGGTTCTGGCTGAGCTTCGCCTTGGCCTCGATGCGTTCGACGGTGAGCTCGATGCCGACGATCGCCCGCAGCTGCTTCTCGATGTAGTCCGGCGGCGCGTCCTCGACC
Source organism: Marmoricola sp. URHA0025 HA25 (assembly GCF_054059435.1). NCBI lineage: Bacteria > Bacillati > Actinomycetota > Actinomycetes > Propionibacteriales > Nocardioidaceae > Marmoricola > Marmoricola sp. URHA0025 HA25. Next base: position 645,367 of record NZ_JBSSCD010000001.1, on the reverse strand, counting down.
GACCAGGGCTGGGGCAGCCCTTGCTCGTGACGGGCGGTGAGCCCCTCGACGAGCTCGCGCAGCCAGGCGGTGTCGTGCAGGGCGCTGACCCGGCCGATGAGGTGCACCGCGGAGTAGTTCCAGGTGGGAACCACGCGGCCGTGCTCCCGCTTGGTCGCGTACCACCCAGGGGAGACGTACGCCTGGGCGCCGGCGACGATCGCCAGGGCCGGTGTCCCCGGCTCGATGACCTTCCAGTGCGGGTTGGCGCGCGCCATGTGCATGAGCAGGCGGTCGCCGTCGCGCAGGAACGGCATCAGCGTCGCCACGGGAAAGCCGTCGGGCCCGACAGTCACCAGCTCAGCGGTCGCCACCGAGTCGAGGAAGGCGGGGACGTCGGGATCGTCCATCCGGTTGAAGTGCGGCACGTACACGACCTCACAGTGCCACGCCCGGCGTACGTCGCGGAGGCGGTCAGGCCAGGCCGAGACCGACTGCCTGCTCCCAGAGGTCCTGCCGGACCTGCGGATGAGCCGCGTGCTCGATGATGTTGGCCGCCTGCTGCCGCTGGTCGAGGCCGAAGACCTCGGCGACTCCCTGCTCGGTCACCACCGCGGTCATCTGGAACGACGTCACCGGCTCGTCGACCAGCGACACGATCGTCGACACGTCGGCGCGCGGGTGCCAGGAGCGCAGGGCGATGAGCGCCTGACCGCCCGGGCTGTGCAGCGCGCCGACGATGAAGTCTGTCTGGCCCCCGAAGCCGGAGTGGATCCGCCGGCGCACACGTGAGGCGTTGGCCTGGCCGAAGAGGTCGACCTGGAGCGCCGTGTTGACCGACACCATGGACTGGTTGCGCGCGATCAGCGCCGGGTCGTTGGAGGTCTCGGTGCGGATCATCCGGACCCGCTCGTTGCGGTGCACCCAGGCGAGCAGCTCCTCGGAGCCGAACAGGAACGACGCCTGCACCGGCGTGCCCGGGTCGAGTGCCCCCGCGCTCTCCAGCGCCAGCACGCTGTCGGAGAACATCTCCGTCCAGACCTTCAGCCCGCGGCGGCCGCAGAGCCCGTAGAGGGTCGCGTCGGGCACGGCACCGATCCCCGCCTGCAGCGTCGCGCCGTCCGGGACGCGGTTCGCGACCAGCGACCCGATCCTCGCCGAGACCTCATCCACCGGCGTCGGCGCCGCTGTCGGGAGCGTCTCGTCCGCCTCGACCACCAGGTCGATCTGGTCGAGGTCGAGCTCGCCGTCGCCGAAGGTCCACGGCATGTGGTCGTTGACCTGGGCGACCACCTTGGCGCCACGTCGCCGCGCCGCCTCGACGGCGGCCGGCAGGACGTTCACCTCGACCCCGAGCGACACCTTGCCGTTGTGGGGGCGGGTCGTGTTGAGCACCACGAGGTCCGGCGCCATCGTCGTACGGAACAGGCTCGGCACCAGGGACAGCCGGCACGGGACGTAGCTGAGCCGCTCGCTGCGACGCATCCCGACGCCGACGAACGGGGTCTCGTAGGTGACGCCCTCACGATCAGGCAGACCGGCGGGCGCGTTGAGGACCCAGAGGCGGTACCGCTCCAGCGCCGCGTCCACCAGCTTGAGCGTGTGGAAGGGCACGGCGTGGTTGCCGCTGACAACCACACGTGGCTCGGCGGGCAGGCTTCGAAGGACGTCGGAGAGGTTCACGCTCCGATCCCATCAGGGCCGTGCGTCCCGCCGCCACGTGCGGAGGTCCCGAGTACGACGGTCCTTGGACAGGTCCGCCGCGCGGTGCCGCGCTCGGGTGAGCCGCCGCGCGACCGCCGGATCACGACGCCAGCACCTCGACGAGACCGGCCGCGAGACCGATGACAGCACACGCGCCGAGCGTGCGTAGCACGGACCACTTGAGGCGGAAGACCAGCAGCCCGGCAAGCGCGGCGACGGCGAGCGAGAGCAGCTTGATGCTCCCCAGGGACGGGACCTGGACGTGGACGAGCCCCCAGGACTCCGTGTGCACGTGGTCGAAGAGCGCGTGAATCGCGAAGTACACGGCGAGGTTGGCGATCACGCCGACGACCGCGGCCATGATCCCCGTCAACGCTGCTGACAGCGAGTGGTTGCCCCGGAGCCGCTCGACGTAGGGCGCACCCACGAAGACGAACACGAAGCACGGCACGAAGGTGACCCAGGTCGTCAGCAGCGAGGCCAGGACCGCCGCGACCCAGGGGTTCAGGGAGCCCGGGTCGTGGTAGGCACCGACGAAGGCCACAAACTGGACCACCATGATCAGCGGCCCGGGAGTAGTCTCTGCCAGCGCCAGTCCGGTGATCATCTGGCTCGGCGTGAGCCACCCGTAGAACTGCACGGCCTTCTGCGCGACGTACGCGAGCACGGCGTACGCGCCTCCGAACGTGATCAGCGCGGCACCGCTGAAGAACAGCGCCATGTCGGCGAACACGCTGTCCCGGCCTCCGAGCGCGACCACCAGTCCGACAGGGACCGCCCAGGCCACGAAGCCGAGGACCAGGATCTTCGCGGCATGGGTCCCGCTCGGCCGCTCGGCGTGCAGGGCGTCGTCGGAGATGAGTGGCGCCGGACCGTCGGGGAGGTCGGGCCCTTCCGCAGGAGCGTTCATCACGTGCGGCGCCCAGCGGCCCAGGGCCCACCCGATCGCGGCGGCGGCACCGATCACGAGCGGGAACGGGGTCTTGAACACCGACAGGGCGATGAACGCAGCCACGGCGAGCGCGATCAGGGCCGGGTGGCTCAAGGCCCTGCCGCCGACGCGCACGACGGCCTGGGCCACGATCACCAGGACGGCGGGCGCCACTGCGGCCAGCACGGCGGTCACGACGGTGGTGTCGCCGGCGCTCACGTACAGGGCCGAGAGTGCCAGGAGGGCGATCACACCGGGCAGCACGAACAGGATCCCGGCGATCAGCCCGCCGGCAACGCCGTTCAGCAGCCAGCCGATGTAGATCGCCAGCTGCTGAGCCTCGGGCCCCGGAAGCAGGGTGCAGAACGAGAGCGCGTGCAGGAACCGCCTCTGGCCGATCCAGCGCTTCTCGTCGACCAGCGAGCGCTGCATCACCGCGATCTGCCCCGCGGGACCACCGAACGTCTGCAGCGAGATGGCGAACCAGGCGCGAGTCGCCTCGCGCAGCGAGATCAGCGGCTCCAACGGGCGCGCCGCACCCTCGGGCTGGTCACCGGCCGACGTCACGGGTACTTCCTTCCACACCGAGCTCGACGGAAGCAACCAGGTCCAACCAGTGGGCGCTGGCGTGGGTCGTGCCCCGGGTGGGGGTCGAACCCACACTGAGCGGCTTTTAAGGCCGCTTCCTCTGCCGATTGGGATACCGGGGCCAGCGAAGACCCTAGGTCATCACGGCCGGAGGGCCTACGGTGGCGAGATGAGGAGGACGTGGCCTCTCGCTGTGGCCCTCGCGCTGTTCCTCTCGGCAGGCTGTGGGCTGCACAAGAGCAGCAACGACTGCGTCGCCAACCCCGGCCTGACCAGCGGGAGCCCGACGGTGTGCACCCAGCCGCCGCCTGCGCAGTTCAGCCAGCTCGGTCAGTAGGTCACAGGTACGTCTTGCGCGGGTGGATCGCGTGCGCGCCCGCGGCCCGGTCGAGGAAGAGCAGGCCGGTGCAGTGGTCGATCTCGTGCTGGAGGGCGCGCGCCTCGAAGGCGTCGGTCTCGATGGTGACCTCGGCACCCGTGCCCGGCTCAAGTCCGCGTACGACGACCCTGGTCCCGCGCTTCACGTCGCCGGTCAGATCGGGGACGCTCATGCAGCCCTCACGCGCCTTCTCGTTGCGCGAGGCGCTCACGACCTCGGCGTTGCACAGCACGAGCTGGCCGTGGCTGTTCCGGGCCTTCGGGTGGTCCGAGACGTCGACGCAGAACACCTGCACGCTCACCCCCACCTGGGGGGCGGCCAGGCCGACGCAGCCAGGCGAGACCCGCATCGTCGCCACCAGGTCGGCGGCGAGCTGGACGACCTCGAGGCTCGTCGGGTCGACCGTCGCACCGGGTCGCGACAGAACCGGGTCCGGCGCACGGACGACCTCGAGGACCCGTCCCGCGACGGGCGAGCTCACAGGTCGTCGCTCTCCAGCGGGAGGAGCGACACCTCGACACCCAGGTCCTCGGCGACCGCCCGCAGCTGGGTCGTGAGTGCCGCGGCGTCGACGCCGGCCGGCAGATCGACCTCGGCGGACAGCACGTAGAGATCACCAGCGAGCCTGGTGGTCAGGTCGGTGATGTTGCCGCCCACCTTCGCGACCTCGCCGGCCAGGCTCGACACGATCCCGGGTCGGTCGCCGCCGTGCACGCTGAGCAGGTACGAGGCCTCGCCCGGCGTACCGGACTCCGCCGGGACCTCTCTGACCGACACCGAGAGCGACCCGTCCTCGGTCAGCGCGGCGAGCGCCGACTCCACGGTGGCAGCCTCCGCGTCACCGGCGGTGATCAGCATCATCGCGAAGTGCCCGCGCAACAGCGTCATCGTGGAGTCCTCGATGTTCAGGCCGAGCCCGGCAAGCGCGCCGGTGGTGCCCGCGATGATCCCGGGCCGGTCGTGCCCGAGGACGGTGATGGCCAGCAGCGGCATGGGGTGAGTCTTCCACGGCCCTCCGGTGGCTGAGCCTGTGGAAAGCTCACCAGGTCTCGTCTGATCGCTCGCTGCGCTCGCTGCTCGACCACCCTGGTCGGGGTCTCGACTGATCGCTCGCTGCGCTCGCTGCTCGACCACCCGTGGTCGGGGTCTCGACTGATCGCTCGCTGCGCTCGCTGCTCGACCACCTTCTGTCGCTCGCTCCTCGACCGCCGTCTCCGGGTCAGCCGGCGGTGAGGTCCTGGGCTCGGGTGAAGACGGCGTCGAGCATGTCGGGGGCGAGGCGGCCGGTGAAGGTGTTGTGCTGCGAGGGGTGGTAGCAGCCGAGGAGCGTCAGGCTGCCGGCGTCGGAGGTCAGTGGCACCTCGGCTGCGTGGCCGAACTTCGGCAGCGGCCGCGGTACGGCGTACCCGGCGCCGCGCAGCGACCTGAGTGCCGCCGCCCAGCCGAAGGAGCCCAGGCACACGACGACCCGCGTCGAGGGCGCGAGGAGGCGGATCTCCTGCTCGATCCAGGGAGCGCAGGTGTCGCGCTCCACCGGCGTCGGCTTGTTGTCGGGCGGCGCGCAGCGGACGGCGGCCACCATCCGGGCGTCGTGGAGCGCCTGTCCGTCGCCGGCATGGATCGAGGTGGGCTGCCGGGCCAGACCGACCCGGTGGAGTGAGGCGAACAGCCAGTCCCCCGAGCTGTCACCGGTGAAGACGCGTCCGGTGCGGTTGCCCCCGTTGGCGGCGGGCGCGAGGCCGACGATGAGGATCGACGGGTTCGCCGAGCCCCAGCCCGCGATCGGCCGGCCCCAGTAGGGCTGGTCCGCGAACGACGCACGCTTCTTCAGCGCGACCTCCTCGCGCCATGCGACCAAGCGAGGGCACGCGGAGCACACGGAGATCCGGGCGGTGAGCTCGGCAAGGTCATCGACGCCGGAGAGAGCCAGCACCTCGGCCGCCGAGGCCGCGACCGGAGTGATCGGTGCGGCCGGATCCTCCGGCCAGCCGGTGCCGGGCGGGACCGGGCTCGCGAAGGGCTGACCGGTGAGGGGGTGCGGCAGCATCAGTCCTCGTCGGGCACGGGCTGCCGCGTCGGCCCGTAGGTGGGCTCCTGGGCGCCCGGCCCGGGCACCCGCAGCTCCCGACCGGCAGCGACGGTCTCCCGCTGCTTGCGCTCGGCCTTGCGGACACCACTCTCGTCGCGCAGCGGCAGCTGGATGGTCTCCTCGGCGGGCATGCCGGCCTGCAGCTCGCGGCCGCGCTCGAGCTCGGCGTCGAGCTCGGCCCCGAAGAGCAGGGCGAGGTTCGTCAGCCACAGCCAGAGCAGGGCCACGACGCCGCCCGCGACCGAACCGTAGGTCTTGTTGTACGACGAGAAGTTGCCCACGTAGAAGGCGAAGCCGACCGACACGGCCACCCACACGAGGATCGCGACGAGGGCGCCGGCCGAGATCCAGCGGAACCGTGGCTGCCGGACGTTCGGCGTCACGTAGTACAGCAGCGCCACCACGAGGATCACCACGATCGCGAGCGCCGGCCACTTGGCGATGTTCCACACGTCGACCACCGTGTTCCCGACGCCGATCTCGTCGCCCACCGACTGGGCGACCGGACCGGTGACGAGGAGGATGGCGAGCCCGACCACGCAGAGGGCGACCGTGACCAGCGTGACCAGGAGCTGGAGCGGCCGGAGCTTGTAGAACGGCCGGCCCTCCTCCACGCCGTACACGCGGTTCATCGCGCGGCTGAAGGCGCCGACGTAGCCCGACGCCGACCAGAGCGCGCCGGCGAGACCGACGACGAAGGCGAGGCCCGCGGACTGGGATCGGGAGAGCTCCTCGAGCGGGTGCCGGACCGCGTCGAGGGTCGAGGAGTCGACGAGCGGCGCGAGGATGTCCAGCATCGTCTGCACCGAGTCGCCGCCGAGGTCGACCAGCCCGAGGGTCGAGATCACCGCGAGCAGGCCGGGGAACACCGCCAGCACGGAGTAGTAGGTCAGCGCCGCGGCGAGGTCGGTGCAGTTGTCGTTGCGGAACTCGCGGATCGTGCGGCGGAGGACGTAGAACCACGAGCGCTTCCGGATCTCCCTGAGCTGGTCGGGCTTGCGCTCGTCGTCGGGCGCGGGTGCGTCGTCGTGCGTGGGGCCGCTCACGTCAGGCTCCAGGCGATTCCGTCGAGGATGTCGGACTCCGAGACGATCAGCTCGGTGACCGACGCGCGGCGCAGGACCCGGTCGAGGATGAGTGCGCCGGCTCCGATCACGTCGGCACGGCCCGGGTGCATGTAGCCGAGCGCCCGGCGCTCGCTGACGCTCATCGCCACGAGCTCGGCGACTGCACCATGGACGACGTCGGTGTCCAGGTGGGCCAGGTGGATCCGCTCGCGGTCGTACGCCGGGAGGCCCAGCGCTGCGGCGGCCACCGTCGTGACACTGCCGGCCACGCCGACGACGGTCCGGGCGAGGGCCGGGTCGACGCGACAGCCGTCGAGCGCCTCGTCGACGTCCTTGCAGAGTGCCGCGACCTGCTTCTCGGTCGGCGGGTCGTCGTGGAGGTGGCGCTCGGTCAGCCGCACCGAGCCGATGTCGAGCGACTGCGCTGTCTCGACCACGCCGTCGGCGCCGCCGAGGATCAGCTCGGTGGAGCCGCCGCCGATGTCCAGCACCAGCAGCGGCTCGTCGACGTCGTGGAGCACCCGGGTCGCGCCGGCGAACGACGCGCGCGCCTCGACATCCCCCTCGATGACCTCCGGTACGACGCCCAGGCGCTGCCTGACGCCGTCCATGAACTCCGCGGCGTTGGCGGCATCGCGGGCGGCCGAGGTCGCGCAGAAGCGCATCACGGTCGGCCGGTGCTCGGCGACCAGCGCGGCGTACTCGTCGAGCGCGGCGAACGTGCGCGCCATCGACTCCGGGGCGATCCGGCCGGTCCGGTCGACGCCCTCGCCGACCCGGACGATCCGCATCTCCCGGACGAGCTCGGTCATCTCACCGGTCCCCGCGTCCAGGTCGGCGATCAGCAGCCGCAACGAGTTGGTCCCGCAGTCGAAGGCCGCGACCCGGGTCACGGTGCTGCTCCAGGTCCCGCCGGGACGCAGGGTCCCTCGGACCACCAGGCGCCGAGATCGTCGAGGACCTCGTCACCGAGCCGGTTGACGCCGCGGCCCTGCGCGAGCGACTGCGCCGCGAGCACGTGGAGGCACTTGACCCTGGCCGGCATGCCGCCGGCCGACACCCCGGCGATCTCGGGCACGCTCTGCCCGGACTCCGCGGCGATCTCCGCACGCGCGGCGAGGTAGGCCTCATGCGCACGCTCGTACCCGGCCCTCAGCTCGTCATCCTCGGCCAGCCGGTCGCTCATCTCGCGCATCAGCCCGGAGGCCTCCAGCGTCCCGATCATCGATGCCGCCCGCGGACAGGTCAGGTAGAACGTCGTGGGGAACGGGGTGCCGTCGTCGAGCCGGGGCGCGGTGACGACCACGTCCGGGTTGCCGCACGGGCAGCGGTGGCCCACGCCGTGGATCGAGCGCGGCGGCCGGCCGAGCTGGGCCTCGATCGCGTCCCGGTCGCGCGGATCGATGCTCACTGGTCCGCGGTGATCCGGGCGGCCGGCGTCGGCGTGACCTTCTTCTCCGGGTGGTCGGCGGCCTCGAGCGTGGAGTACGCCCTGGACCACCAGGCCTTCGGCTTCACCCGGGCGATGCTGTCGGGGTCGGTCAGCTCGTCGTCACCGGTCAACGGGTTGCCGTTGGCGTCGAGCACCTGGTAGCTCGTCTCGCCGGGAAGCACCCACCCGAAGCGTGCCCGTGCCTGCGCCTCGACGTACGCCGGGTCGCGCCAGCGCCGCTTCTCGCGCTCCGACGCGGCGATGTCGGTCCTCGAGGAGGCGATCTGCTGCTTGAGCTGGTTGATCTGGTCGCGCTGCTGCAGGTAGGCCCGCATCGACGAGGCGTAGGAGATCACCAGCACGGCGAACACGACGAGGAGCACCGCGGCCCGGTTGGTGAAGCGCGGTCGCGTCGCCACCGTCGCCGCCGTGCCGGCGGGGCGCGGCCGCCCGGCCCCGCCCCGGGGACCGGGACGGGTGTTGCGGGGACGACCTCCCCGCGACGACGGGCGACGACTCGGCGGCATCGTGTCCTTAACCCTGGTATCTGGGGAAGGCGCCCGCGCCGGCGTAGCGGGCCGCGTCGCCGAGCTCGGACTCGATCCGCAGGAGCTGGTTGTACTTCGCGACCCGCTCGGAGCGGGCGGGCGCCCCGGTCTTGATCTGCCCGCAGTTGGTCGCGACCGCGAGGTCGGCGATGGTCGTGTCCTCGGTCTCGCCCGACCGGTGGCTCATCATGCACCGGAAGCCGTTGCGGTGCGCGAGGTCGACGGAGTCGAGGGTCTCGGTCAGCGAGCCGATCTGGTTGACCTTCACCAGCAGGGCGTTGGCCTGGCCCCCGTCGATGCCCCGCTGCAGCCGGTCGACGTTGGTCACGAAGAGGTCGTCACCGACGATCTGGACCTTGTCGCCGAGCAGCTCGGTGATGGTCCTCCAGCCGTCCCAGTCGTCCTCGTCGAGAGGGTCCTCCACGCTCACGATGGGGTACGACGCGACCAGCTCGGCGTAGTACGCGCTCATCTCGTCGGCCGACTTCTTGCCGCCCTCGAAGGTGTAGCTGCCGTCGGCGAAGAACTCGCTGGCGGCGACGTCGAGCGCGAGCGCGATGTCGGTGCCGACCTTGAAGCCGGCGGACTCGATCGCGCTGGAGATCAGGTCGAGCGCGGCGCGGTTGCTGTCCAGGTTGGGCGCGAACCCGCCCTCGTCGCCGAGGCCGGTGGCGAGGCCCTTCTGCTTCAGCACCGACTTCAACGCGTGGTAGACCTCGGCACCGTGGCGCAGCGCCTCCCGGAACGTGGGTGCGCCGATCGGGGCGATCATGAACTCCTGGATGTCGACGTTGGAGTCCGCGTGCGAACCACCGTTGAGGATGTTCATCATCGGCACCGGCAGCAGGTGGGCGTTGGGCCCGCCGACGTAGCGGTAGAGCGGCAGCTCCGCGCTCATCGCGGCGGCCCGGGCCACGGCGAGCGACACACCGAGGATCGCGTTGGCGCCGAGGTTGGCCTTGTTGGGGGTGCCGTCGAGGTCGAGCATCTCCTGGTCGACGAGCCGCTGGTCGGAGGCGTCGAGGCCGACGATCCGCTGGCCGATCTGCGACTCGACGGCCGCGACCGCCTTCAGGGTGCCCTTGCCGCCGTAGCGGTCGTCACCGTCACGCAGCTCGACCGCCTCGAACGCCCCGGTCGAGGCACCCGACGGGACCGCCGCACGGCCGAAGCTGTCGTCCTCGAGGATCACCTCCACCTCGACCGTGGGGTTGCCACGGGAATCGAGGATCTCGCGGGCGATGACGTCTTCGATGGCGGCCAATGCACTGCTCCTGCTGGGTCGAGCGGTCGGGGGGACGAGCGGCCTCAGCCTATCGGGGCCGTTGCCCGATCCCCGGCAGCACTCTCAGCGGGTGAGCGTGCGTTCGAAGAGGTCGCGGACGTCCGGCTCGAGGGCGGGCTCCGGGATGGTCACGTCCAGCCGGGCGGCGTCGCAGCGGACGCCGTAGCAGAAGGCGTCGGGGTGGGTCGGGGCGTCGGCGAGCCGCGCCAGCCGGTCACCGGCGAGCAGGGAGCGCCAGTGCGAGGCGTCGTCGTCGGACAAGTCCGCGAGCCGCAGGGTGCGCTCCCGGACGAGGCCCCCGAAGCCGCCGGTGCGCCGCACGGAGAGCTCGTCGGCAGCGCCCGGGGGCTCGGTTTCGACAGGCTCAGCCACCGGGGCGGCGACCACGCCCACCGTGCTCCAGGCATCGGCGACCGCAGCGGCCTGCTCGGAGTCGTCACCGAACCGCGCCTTCGCGGCTGCGACGGTCAGCTCGGCGAAGGTCGCGAAGTCGCAGTCGGGGCGGATCGCGGAGCCGGTGAGCACGTCGTACCAGATCTGGCCCGGCGCCTCCCACGCGTTGCCGCCGACCGCGGACGCAACGAGGTAGAAGGCGCGGTTGGGAATGCCGGAGTTGAGGTGCACGCCGCCGTTGTCGTCGCTCGTCTGCACGTAGCCGGACATGTCGGCGGGCTGCGGGTCCTTGCCGAGCCGCGGATCGTCGTACGCCGTGCCGGGCGCCTTCATCGAGCGCAGCGCCACTCCCTTGACGCCCGGCGCGAGGAGGTCGGCGCCGATCAGCCAGTCGGCCTGCTCGGCGGTCTGCCCGAGGACCCGCTGCTTGACCAGCGAGCCGAACACGTCGGAGACGCTCTCGTTCAGCGCGCCGGACTGGCCGGAGTAATCGAGCCCGGCGGTCGACTCCGTCACCCCGTGGGTCAGCTCGTGGCCGATGACGTCGACACTGCGCGTGAACCCGAGGAAGACGGTGCCGTCGCCGTCGCCGAACACCATCTGGGCGCCGTTCCAGAACGCGTTGTCGTAGTGCTGGTCGTAGTGGACGCTCGCGACGAGCGGAAGCCCCTTGCCGTCGATCGAGTTACGGCCGAACACCTCGTGGTAGAGCGTCCAGGTCGCGCCGAGGCCGTCGTAGGCCTCGTTGACCGCGGTGTCACCGGACGCGGCGTCGCCCTCGTCCCGCACGACGTCGCCCGGCAGCGTCGTGCCCTGGTGGGCGTCGTGGACGGTGCGGTGCAGGCCGTCGCCGGACGCCGGCAGCGGTCGCTCCGGCCGGGCGCGCAGCACGGTGTCGTGCACGAGCGTGCGCCGGGCGCGCTCGGCGAGGTCGGCGTCGCCGGAGTCGACCAGCCGCTGCAGGAGGTAGGGCGGGACGATGCCCGCGCACGTGCTCACCCGAGATTTCATGCCGCAGACGCTACTCGCGCCGACCGACACCGTCAGTGCCCGAGCTTCTGCGGCGCACCCCCGTCGAGCGGGATCCGGTAGTCGACGTTGCCGCTGGCGCCGTGGACGAGCAGCGCGTCGCCGGCGAACCGCAGGATCCGCGGCTCGCCGTCCTCGTAGAGGTCGGTGAGGTCGTCGCTGCGGACGTCGCCCATGCCCACGTAGGAGGCGACCACCGGCTTGCCGGTGGTGGCGTCGTAGACGACCGACATCGCCAGCGGTGTGCCGAACCTGTCCGGCGGACCGTGCTCGAAGTCGAGGAACGCCAGTCGGCGCCCGTCGGGCGAGGCGACCAGCGACTCGACGTGGCCGTAGCCGGTGGCACGAGCGTGGTCGAGATCGGTGAACCAGAGCTCGGTGCGGTTGCGGAAGAACACCCCACCCTTCACCACCACCGGCTCGTCGACGCGCAACGGTGCCAGGTCGGTCACCTCGCCGCCGACCACCAGGCTGCTCCCCCGGCCTCGCACCTTGTCGCCCGGGCCGACGTCGGCGGTGCCGACGGGGAGGTCGGCAAGGTTCTGCAGCGGGACGGCTGCCTGCAACGTCCGCGGCCCGGAGGCCTCGTCCTCCCGTGCGCCGCACCCGGTCAGCGCGACGGCGACGACCGCGACGATCGCGGCGGCGAGCTTCGGAGAGATCACAGGATCCGGCGTACGGCGGCCCGCAGCGCCTGCTCGGGGTCGACCCCGGCGTCCCGGGCCTCGGACGCGAGCGCGAGCAGCCGGTCGCCCAGGTCGGCCGAGCCGGCGACCACGGGCGCTTCGCGGCCGGAGCGCTCGAGCCGGTCGAGCGCCTTCACGGCACGCAGCAGCGCGGGCAGCTCCTCCGGGACGCCGTCCATCACCCCGGAGCGCTGCTTCTCCTCGGCCTTGATCCGCTCCCACTGCTCGTTGATGGCCTCCGCTGCCCCGCTTGTCGCGCCTGCGGGGACCGTCGAGTGCTCGGGGTCGAACACGTGCGGGTTGCGCCGGCGCAGCTTGACGACCAGGTCGGCTGCGACGTCGTCGATGTCGAAGCGACCCTGCTCCTCGGCGATGACCGCATGGAACAGGATCTGCAGCAGCAGGTCGCCGAGCTCCTCACGCAGGTGCGCGTCGTCGCCGACCTCGATCGCCTCGAGGGTCTCGTAGGTCTCCTCGAGCAGGTAACGCGCGAGCGACTCGTGGGTCTGCCCGGCCTTCCAGGCGCACTCGCGCCGGAGCCGGGCCATCACCTCGACGAGCTCGAGGAGCGCCGACATCGGCGCTCAGCCACACCTCTGGTCGGCGGGCAGGCCGGCGACCCAGGTGTTGTACTTCTGCGCCACGTCCATCGGCGTCGACTGGCCGGGCGGCGACTCCACCGAGTGCCTGGCGTACGACGACACGGCCCGCGAGAGGGACGGGTCGACCGACCCTGCGGCGTCCTGCGCGTCCGGGCCGTACTGCGGGTTGACCTCGACGTCGACCTTCTTGCGGAAGTCCGCGAGGATCTTCGCGACGGCCTGGCGGACCTCGTCGTCGCTGGGGCTGGTGACACCCTGGCGGGCGAAGTCGGTCTGCGCCAGCCCCACGACCTCGAGCTGGCCGCGGTAGATGCTCTCGATCAGGTCGCGGGCCCGGTCGCGGTCACCGGCAGGTGCCTGGCTCAGCGTCGACTCGAACTGGTCCATCGCCGAGCGCAGCGTGGACCTGTCGTAGCTGAGGTGGTCGCGCGCCGCGAGCTGCCGGTTGAGCTGCGCCTCGACCAGCGCGTTCACCCACTGGATCCGGACCTGCGACCTCGGCACCGCCTGGGCCTGTCCCGAGCCGCTCGACTTCGCCAGGATCCCGCACTGGACCTTGGTCAGGAAGTCCACGTCGGAGTTCGGCACGGTGGTGTCGCCGACGCGGGCAGCGACGTCGCCCGACTGCGCACAACCGGAGAGCGCCAGCATGGACGCACCTGCAACGGCGAGGAGGACGAGGCGGTTGGCCTTCACGAAGCGCTCTCCTGTTTCTGTGCGGTCTTCTCGGGTGGATCGACGATGTCGTCGATCACGCGACCTGCCCATGCCAGCAGCTCGTCGTCGCGGACCGGCTTGGCCCCGAACGCCGCCGGCTGCGGGCGCGGCACCAGCATCGTACGCACCCCGGCCTTGACCAGGCTGCCGGGGTACACGCGGTTCAGGCGTACGCCGCGCGACTCGGCCAGCTCCACCGGGGCGAACCGGACGTACTTGCCCTGCACCGTCACCTCGCTGACGCCGGCGCGACGGCAGCGGCCGCGGAACCGGGCGACGGCGAGCAGGCGGTCGACGGCTGCGGGAGGCTCGCCGTACCGGTCGCGCATCTCCTCGCGGAGCAGGTCGACGTCGTCGTCCTCGCGCACCTCGGCGAGGCGCTTGTACATCTCCAGGCGAAGCCGCTCGCTGGGCACGTAGTCGTGCGGCAGGTGCGCGTCGATCGGGAGCTCGATGCGGACCTCCTCGGCCTGTTCGCTGCCCTGGCCGGGCACCTGCCGGAACTCGGAGACCGCCTCGCCGACCAGGCGCACGTAGAGGTCGAAGCCGACGTCGGCGATGTGCCCGGACTGCTCACCGCCCAGGAGGTTGCCGGCGCCGCGGATCTCGAGGTCCTTCATCGCGATCGCCATGCCGCCGCCGAGGTCGGAGTGCTGCGCGAGGGTCGCGAGCCGCTCGTGGGCGGTCTCGGTCAGCGGCTTGTCGGGCGGGTAGAGGAAGTAGGCGTAGGCCCGCTCCCGGCTGCGCCCCACCCGGCCGCGGAGCTGGTGCAGCTGCGAGAGGCCCAGGGTGTCGGCCCGCTCGATGATCATCGTGTTGGCGTTGGAGACGTCGAGACCCGACTCCACGATCGTCGTGCACACCAGGACGTCGAACTTCTTCTCCCAGAAGTCGAGCATCACCTGCTCCAGCTGGTGCTCGGCCATCTGCCCGTGGGGCGGTGGCCACGCGTGCCTCCGGCACCAGTTCCCTGATCCGGGCGGCGGCCTTCTCGATGCTGCCGACCCGGTTGTGGATGTAGAAGACCTGGCCGTCGCGGAGCAGCTCGCGCCGGATCGCCGCCACCAGCTGCCGGTCCTCCTGGGCGCCGACGTAGGTGAGCACGGGGTGCCGCTCCTCGGGGGGCGTCGTGATCGTGGACATCTCGCGGATGCCGGTGATCGCCATCTCGAGCGTGCGCGGGATCGGCGTAGCCGACATCGACAGGACGTCGACGCTGGTGCGCATCCGCTTCATCAGCTCCTTGTGCTCGACGCCGAAGCGCTGCTCCTCGTCGACCACGATCAGCCCGAGGTCCTTGAGCCGGATGTCGGGGTTGAGCAGCCGGTGGGTGCCGATGACGATGTCGACCGAGCCCTCGGCCAGGCCCTCGATGACCTCGCGGGCCTCCTTGTCGGTCTGGAACCTGCTGAGCGCCTTGAGCACGACCGGGAAGGCGCTCATCCGCTCGGCGAAGGTGGAGAGGTGCTGGCTGACCAGCAGCGTGGTCGGCACGAGCACGGCGACCTGCTTGCCGTCCTGGACCGCCTTGAACGCCGCGCGCACCGCGATCTCGGTCTTGCCGTAGCCGACGTCGCCACAGACGAGCCGGTCCATCGGGACGGTACGGCGCATGTCGGCCTTGACCTCCTCGACGGTGGTCAGCTGGTCGGGCGTCTCGTGGAACGGGAAGGCGTCCTCGAGCTCCCGCTGCCAGGGGGTGTCCGGCCCGAAGGCGTAGCCCTTGGTGGCCTGGCGGGCGGCGTACAGCTTGATCAGCTCGGCGGCGATCTCGCGCACCGCCTTGCGTGCCCGGCCCTTGCGCTTTGCCCAGTCGGCCCCCCCGAGGCGGTCCAGGCTCGGCTGCTCCCCGCCGACGTAGCGGGTGACCTGGTCGAGCGTGTCCGCCGGCACGAAGAGCTTGTCGGCCGGATGACCACGCTTGCTCGACCCGTACTCGAGGACGAGGTACTCGCGTACCGCGCCCTGGACCTCCCGCTGTCGCATCTCCAGGAACCGGCCCACGCCGTGCTGCTCGTGGACCACGTAGTCACCCGGCTTGAGCTCGAGCGGGTCGATCTGCTTCTTGCGGCGCGTCGGCATCTTGCGCATGTCGCGCGTCGAGGCCTTCTGCCCCGAGAGGTCCTCGCCAGTCAGCACGACCAGGCCGGGCTCGTCGAGCACCAGGCCGTGCACCAGGCAGCCGCGGGTGACCTCGACGAGCGACCGGTCTCCACTGGCCGAGCCCGTGGAGACCTCCTCGACGAGCCGGGCGGCGATGTCGTGCTCGCCGAGCACCTCGACGGTGCGCTGGGCGGGCCCGTGTCCGCGCTGGACGACGACCACCTGCCGCCCGCGTCCGAGGTGGTCGGCGATGTCGCGCACGGCGGCCTCGATGTCGCCGCGGTAGGGCTCGACGGCGGTCGCGCCGACGGCGCGGGACTCGACGGCGCCGGTCTCGACGTCGACGCCTGCGCTGACGATCTCGCCGAGGGAGTCGCGCAGCACCTCTCCGGTCGTCACGCCATCCGCAGCCGCATCCCCGATGCCGAACGGGCTGATCCCCCACCAGGCCTTGCCCTGCGCCAGCACGGTCTCGCGCACGTCGGCGAGCGTGCGCAGGGAGGCGGCGCCCAGGTCGACCGGCGCCTGCCCGCCGGAGGCGGCCGCGGCCCAGCTGGCCGCGAGGAACTCCTCGCTCGTCGAGACCAGGTCGTGAGCGCGGGCGCGCACCCGCTCCGGGTCGAGCAGCAGCACGTGGGTGTCGGACGGCAGGAGGTCGACGAGCAGCTCCATCTCGTCGACGAGCGCGGGGGTCAGCGACTCCATGCCGTCGACCGCGACGCCCTCGGCGAGCCGGTCGGTGATCTCCGCGAGCTCGGGGTGCTGCTCGCCGAGGCGAGCGGCCCGCCTGCGCACCTCGTCGGTGAGCAGCAGCTCACGGCACGGCGGTGCCCAGAGGCGCTCAGCCTTGTCCAGCGTGCGCTGGTCGGCGACCGCGAACGCGCGAATCTCGTCGACCTCGTCGCCAAAGAACTCCACGCGGAGCGGGTGCTCCTCGGTCGGCGGGAACACGTCGACGATCCCTCCGCGGACCGCGAACTCCCCGCGCTTCTCGACCAGGTCGACGCGGGAGTACGCCGCCTCGGCGAGCCTGCGGACCACGTCGTCGAGCTCCACCTCCTGCCCGGGGACGAGCTCGACCGGCTCGAGGTCGGCCAGGCCCCTGACCTGCGGCTGGAGCACCGAGCGCACCGGCGCGACGACGACCTGCAGCGGTCCGCTCGCCGCGTCCTGGCCCGGGTGGACGAGCCGCCGCAGGACCGCGAGCCGGCGTCCGACGGTGTCGCTGCGCGGACTGAGCCGCTCGTGCGGCAACGTCTCCCACGCCGGGTAGTGGGCCAGCGTCTCCGGGTCGACCACGTCGGCGAGCTCCTCGACGAGGTCTTCGGCCTCGCGCACGGTCGCCGTCACCACCAGCACGGTGCGGCCCGCCCTGGCCAGCCCGGCGACGACGAAGGGCCGGAGCGCGGCCGGGCCGGTGAGGTCGAGAGCGGGCGTGCGGTTGTCGCGGGCGTCGTCCACGGCGGCCGCGAGGGTGGGCTCGGCGAGGACGGCATCGGCGAGGCCGGCGAGGCGCAACGGTGCTCCTGGAGTAGCGGACGGACAACGCGGACAGCCCCCAATCACGAATGAGAGGGGGTCACGCCCTCGACCTTACCGGCGTACGCCGACAGCCACGACCGGGTCATCCGGCGGCCGGCACGACCTGGAGGTCCACGAGGTCGTCGCGGTCACTGCCGCCGGCGTAGATCGTGCGGACCAGCAGCTTCGCGCCGTCGAGCTCGATGGTCGCTCCCCGGGGGTACTTCGCCGCCTGCCTCACCGTGCCGGCGGGCCCGGTGACGACGAGGTTGGCCGACAGGTGGTCGCCGGACCCGGAGGCACCGCCGAACCCGACCTTGAACGTCGTGCCCCGGTAGCTGAGCGCGTCGGGCGCGCGGATGCCGCCGTTCGGCTGGAACTGGACCTTCACCCGGAACACTCCGGGACCCGAGGCCACCGGCGGTGGGCCGCTGTCGCGGGTCGCGAGCACGATCACGAGCACCAGGACGACCACGAGCGCCGCCCCCGACACGAGCAGCCACTTCATCCTCACGAGCCACCTTCTCTGGTCGGTACGGTCCCGCTGAGCACAAGCCAGGCCGGCTCGTCTCCGACGAGCTCGTCCACGGTGAGGTCGAGCCCGTCGCTCGCGATGCGGTCACCGAGCCGGAGAACCCGGCCGAACCGCTCGCCCGAGGAGGCGAGGCGAACGCCGAGCAGGATCGCCGGATCGGTGCGGTCCGGGTGCACGTCGATGATGCCAAACGTGTTGCCCTGCCCGTCGGTGACGCTCGCGGTCCGGCGGACCATGAGGGTCACGGAGGTGCGTGCGGAGTCGTCCATCAGCCCACCGACAGCTCGTTGAAGTGGTCGTGGAACTCATCCTCGGTCATCGTGATGAACTCGTCGACGCTGCCCCCTGAGCCCCACGGGTTGCGCAGCCTGACCGTGGGCGGATGGGCGCCGAGGTCGACCCCGACGACGGTGTACTCGTGGAGCGAGACGACGGTGTCGTCACCGACCTCGACCTTCTCCTTGTCGTCCTTCCACCAGAGGTGTCCGGTCGTGTGCTGCTTGCTCCCGGCGGTCATCGGGGTGCCGTCCCGGAGGTTGCGAGCGATGTCGTCGAAGGAGAGGTCGTCGGAGTCGTGGCGGTCCGCGTCGCGACCGGTCAGCGCCTCCATGCCCTGGTCTCCGAAACCGCCCTCGATGTCGCCGTAGCCACCCTTGAACCGGGCGAACGCCTTCTCGTAGATCGCGACCCAGGAGGGACCGTTGCGCCCCCAGCCCGGGTCACCGTGGGCGAGCTCGGCACTCGACCCGTCGTACGGGACCGAGCTGTCGACGGTCACCTCGACGGGCTTGCCGTCCTTGTAGAAGGTGACTGTGTAGGTGCCGTTGTCGTTGGCGACCATGTGGTTCCTGACGAAGTCGGGGTCGCCGGTCATCTCGGCCGCGATCGAGGCGAGGAACCAGCAGTCCCCTATCTCGCCCTGGTTGATGTCCTCGACGGTCGCCGCGTCGATGTCCGCAGGTGGGAGCTCGGCCAGCGGGTGCCCGGCGTGGTCGTCGTCGAGCGGCGGCTGGAGGCACGGCAGGTGGCGCGTGACGCGCACCCGCTGCTCGGCACCGAGCCGGGTGAACAGGTCATCGGCCAGCCCGTCGAAGACGCCGGGCGGGACCAGCCCGAAGGGCAGCTTCCTGGCCAGGTCCAGCCCTTCCTCCCACCGGTCGAGCTGGTCGTCGCTGAGGGCGGCGACGAGCGCGTCGGTCTCACCGGCGTTGAGCCCGTGGATCTCGTCCAGGACGCCCGCGATGTTCAGCGTGCGTTCGAGGCCGTCCTTGTCGAGCGCGGCGACCAGGTCGTCGCGGGCCTTGAGGAGCCTTGCCGCGTCGATGGGAGGCAGGTCCTGGAAGGCCTCGTCACCGGTGAAGGTGAAGCCGTCGGCGACCAGCGACTGGCAGCTCTTCAGGTGGGTCAGCCGCCGGCGGACCTCAGCGGCGAGGTCGGCCGCCTGCTCGGCGATCGGCGTGAGCCCGGGCAGCGAGCCACCCGGCTCGGTGCGGTCGAGACCGAGCTGGTGCGGGTTCACCCCCGCGGCCGCGGCACCGATCCACTCCGCGCGCTGCGCAGCGTTGCGGATGTCGGCGGCCAGCCCGGACGCAGCCGACGGCGTGTCGGCCAGCGCACGCTGGAGCTGCTGCACCTTCTCCAGGTCGAACCCGCAGTACGTCGTCACGGTCGCCGGCTACTTCGGCTTCGGCAGCGAGTCGGCCCGCTGGGCCAGCTCGGCCGCCAGGTGGCGCCAGCTCGCCGCCTGCTCGTCGCAGGTCTTGGCAGTCTCGGCCAGGCCGGTGACCCAGGCCTGGACGGTCTGGTGGGTCTCGGACGGGTAGCTGCCCTGCCAGGTGTCGTGGTTGTCCAGCTGTGTCACCGCGTTGAGCAGGGTGGCGCAGCTCGTGGCGCGCTCGGCCTGGTCCCGGGCGAGCTCGCGCAGCTCTTCGGCGTACGCCCTCAGGACGGCGGCACTCGGCGTGGACACGGCGCAAGCCTGCCCAGCCGGCCGGCCCGGCAAACCAACGCCGGCGACTCAGCGCGTGCGCGCGACGTACGTGTTCGCGGCGGCGGCGACGCCCGCGACGTACCCGGCGTCGTGGTTGTAGGAGTGCACCGCGGCGTTCCAGCCCGCGTCCGTGGCCAGGTCATGCCCGTCCGCACAGAGGTACCGGGCGGCGGTGAGGGCCGCGTCGTCGATGTCGCCGGGATCGGCGAGGCCGTCGCCGTCACCGTCGGCCGACCAGGTGTCCCAGGTGGACGGAAGGAACTGCAGCGGCCCCACCGCGTGCTCCCAGACGCCGTCGCCGTGCCACGCGGCGGACGCCGGTGTCGAGTGGATCGCAGCGACCCCGCCGGTGCCGTTCAGTGCCGGCCCGAGGATCGGCGTGGAGGGGCGGCCGTCGGCGAGCAGCGTCCGCCCGCCGATCGTGCCGTGCTGGGACTCGATCCAGCCGATGCCGGCCAGCGTGTTCCAGCTCAGGTCGCAGCCCGGCTGCTGGGCACGCAGCACCAGCTCGGCATCCGCGTAGGCGCGCAGCGCGGGCACCGGGATGCCGGCGGCCGTCGCGGTCCGGGCGAGCCACGCCTGGTCGAGGCCGGGCCGGCTCGCGGATCGGGACGCGTCCTGGGCCGTCGAGCGCCGGGCCGGTTGGGTGGCTGCGGAGGGCGCCGTCGCCAGGGGCGCGCCCTCGGCGAGTGCTGACGCGTCCGGCCCACCGACTCGGCGGATCGCGAGCGCGAGCACCGTGAGCACGAGGAGCACCGAACCGGCTGCGGCGACGACGGCGACGGCGCGCGCGACGGTCCCGGTGCTCATGCCCGCAATGGTGCCGGTCGCAGGTGAACGGAGGGTGCGGCGACTGAAGGGCGGACGCGCCGGGGCTTCAGCCCTCGGTCGACGTCGCGCCGATCTCGCCCATGCTGCGGAGGATGCAGAACTCGTTGCCCTCCGGGTCGGCGAGCACGACCCAGCCGCTGCCCGGTCCCCACTTGCCGCGCAGGTCGTCGACCTGGGTCGCACCGATGCTCAGGGCCCACTCCACCTCGGCGTCGCGCGTGCGCTCCGCGGGCCGCAGGTCGAAGTGCAGCCGGTTCTTGACCTGCTTGACGTCCGGCACCTCGATGAACAGCAGCTGGTGGCCGCCGTCCGGGCGCTGGATCAGGCACTCCTCGTGGTCGGGGGCGTTCGGGTCGTCGGGCAGGTCGACGTACCCGAGCAGCTGCTTCCACCACTCGGAGAGCTCGTAGGCGTTCGCGCAGTCGACGGTCGTGTGCGAGATGTAGGAGGTCACGCAGGAACCCTGCCTTCCCGAGGGCCGTCATGCACCTCGATTTCTGTGCGTGTACCTCGGTCAGGCGGCGACGGAGGGTGCCGTGCCGATCGCGGCGGCGTAGTGCTCGCGGACCAGCTCGTCGACGACGTGCGACCATGTCCGGGTCGCGACCCGCGAGAGCCCGTTCGCCGCGAGGCTCGCGCGCAGGGCGTCGTCGAGAACCAGCCGCTGCACGGCGTCGCGCAGCGAGCTCGCGTCGTCGGCGTCGTAGAGCAGGCCGGTGTGCCCGGGCTCGACCAGGTCCAGAGGCCCACCCTTCGCCGGTGCGACCACGGCGACGCCGCTCGCCTGGGCCTCCTGGATGGTCTGGCAGAACGTCTCGTTCTCGCCCGTGTGCACGAACACGTCGAGGGAGGCGAAGGCGGTCGCCAGCTCCACGCCGGTCAGCATGCCGGTGAACTTCGCCGCCGGCAGCTTCTTCCTCAGCCACTTCAGCTCGGGTCCGTCGCCGATCACGACCAGCCGGATGCCGGGCACGGCTGCCAGCTCCCTTAGCCGGCGTACCTGCTTCTCGGCAGCGAGCCGGCCGACGTACCCGACGACGACCTGGTCGCCGTTCTTCCTGCCGACGCGGGCCCACGAGTCGTGGAGCTGGGGACTCCGGTGCCGGGGACCGAACAGGTCGAGATCGACGCCGCGCCCCCAGACGTGCAGGTTCGGGACCGCGAGGGCCTCGAGCTGGGCGTACGCCGATCGCGAGGGCACCAGGGTGCGGGTCGACCGCCGATGGATGCGCCCCACCCACTTCGCGCAGGCTGCCTCGCCCGGCACGTTGTACTGGCGCAGGAAGCTGGGGATGTCGGTCTGGTAGACCGCGACCGTGGGCACACCGAGCCGGCGGGCCGCACGCAGGCCCAGCCAGCCCAGCGCGATCGGCGAGGCGAGGTGGACGACGTCCGGCTGGAACCTCTCGAGCTCCGCCTTCACCTGCCGGTCCGGCAACCCCATCGGGAACGACTTGTACATCGGCAGCGCAACCGATCGGACCCGCACGACCGGCACGCCGCGGTAGTCACCCAGGCCGTGGCCGGGAGCGATGATCAGCACCTCGTGCCCGTGCTCGACGAGGTGGTCGGTCACGTGGCGCACGGAGTTCACGACGCCGTTCACCAGTGGGAGGAACGACTCGGTCACGATGGCTACTCGCATGCCTCCACGGTGGCCCCGCTGCGTGAACGAACGGTGATCGGCCGGCGAATGTCGCAACGCCGGCGGCGGTCGAGTGGCGGACGACCCGGGGGCCATCACCTCGCTGTACACCTGCCTGTCATCCGACATCCCCCGCGAAGGTGCGACTGGGTCAGGTGTGAAGGCTGGGCTGGGCACATGAACCTCACGATCAGCGTGATCGGCACCGGCTACCTCGGTGCGACGCACGCCGCGTGCCTGGCCGAGCTCGGGTTCCAGGTGATCGGCGTCGACAACGACGCCCACAAGGTCGGCCGCCTCAACGAGGGTGCCGCCCCCTTCTCCGAGCCGGGGCTCGACGCGCTGCTGCACAGGCACGTCAGGACCGGGCGCCTCCGGTTCACCACCGAGATCCGGGAGGCAGCCGGCTGCGACGTGCACTTCCTGTGCGTCGGGACGCCGCAGGCGACCTCCGGCCACAGCGCGGACCTCAGCGCGCTCTGGTCGGTGGCCGCGGACTTGGCTCGGCACCTCACCCGTGACGCACTGGTGATCGGGAAGTCCACCGTCCCGGTCGGTACGGCGGACCGCCTCGCCGTCGAGCTGGCGCGCCACGCGCCGCACGGCGTCACGGCGCAGGTCGCCTGGAACCCCGAGTTCCTGCGCGAAGGACACGGCGTCCAGGACACCCTGCACCCCGACCGGCTCGTGTTCGGCGTGACGGGACCCGACGCCGAGCTCGCGCTCCGCAGCATCTACGCGCAGGCGATCGCCGAGGGCACTCCGGTGCACGTCACCGACCTCGCCACCGCAGAGCTCGCCAAGGCAGCGGCGAACGCCTTCCTCGCCACCAAGATCTCGTTCATCAACGGCATCGCAGAGATCAGCGAGCGCGCAGGCGCGGACGTGGTCGCGCTCGCCGACATCCTCGGTGACGACCCGCGGATCGGACGGCGCTTCCTCGAGGCGGGGATCGGCTTCGGCGGCGGATGTCTTCCCAAGGACGTGCGCGCGCTCTCGGCGCGGGCCGCGGCCCTCGGAGCGCACTCGGTGACCGGCCTGCTCCGGGAGGTCGACGACATCAACCTGCGGGCACGCAGCCGGGTCGCCGACCTGGCCCGACAGCTCGGGGGCGGCGACCTCGACGGCCGGAGGGTCGCGGTGCTCGGCGCTGCCTTCAAGCCCCTGTCCGACGATGTCCGGGACTCCCCGGCGCTCGACGTCGCGTGCAGGATGCACCGGCAGGGCGCCGACGTACGGGTCTTCGACCCGCAGGCAGCGCTCAACGCCCGGGCCGTGGCGCCGGAGCTGACCTATGTCGCCAGCCTGGAGTCGGTGCTGCGAGATGCCGACCTGGTGCTGCTGCTCACCGAGTGGCCGCAGTTCGTCGCGATGGACCCCCGCTGGGCGGCGTCCCTGGTCCGGCGTCGTGTGGTCCTCGACGGGCGCAATCGGCTGGACGTCGACCGGTGGACGGCCGCCGGCTGGACCGTCCAGGGCATCGGACGGATGCCGCGGCAGCTGCAGGTGCCCGTCCTCACCGCGGATGCCGCAGGCTCCTCCTGACGTGCTCCTGAACCGGTCGGCTCCCGCGACGCGGCGCCTGTCCACGCCCGCCGGGACCGCCGCGATCGCGGCCCTCGTGGCCGTCGCAGGCGGCTCGATCGCTGCCCGCGAGCTCCTCCGGATCCAGGCGCGGCTCGCTCGCCGCGCCATCGGCAAGGCACTGGGCGAGGAGGCACATCGCGCCGACCGCACCTACAAGCGCAAGCACGGCGACCGGATCGAGCTGCTGGTCCTCGGCGACTCGATCGCAGCCGGCCTGGGCGCCGAGACGCCCCGGCAGACGCTCGGTGCACAGCTGGCGAGGCGGCTCGCCAAGCGGACCCACCGGGCCGTGCGGCTGCACACCGCCGCGATCGTCGGGGCGGAGACGTCCGTGCTGAGGGCGCAGCTGGCCGGCCTGCCGGCGGGCTACCGTCCCGATGTCGCCGTGATCGTCGTCGGCGGCAACGACGTCACCCATCGGGTGCGCCTCGCGGACTCGGTCCAACACCTCGCGGACGCGGTCGCGGCTCTGCAGGACCGTGGCTGCGAGGTCGTCGTCGGCACCTGCCCCGACCTGTCGGCCCTGGCGCAGGTGCCGCAGCCGTTGCGCGCCCTCGGAGGCCTCAGCTCGCGGCGGCTCGCGGAGGCGCAGCGGGCCGCGGTCGTCGCGCTGGGCGCGCGGGCCGTCCCGCTGGCGGAGGTGGTCGGTCCGTTCTTCCTCACCCAGCCGGACGAGATGTTCGCGGTCGACCGGTTCCACCCGTCCGGAGCGGGCTATCGCCGGACCGCGAAGGCCCTGCTGCCGAGCGTCGTCGCGGCGGTCTCTGCGGTGCCTCAGCCGAACCGGCCGTTGGCGTAGTCGTTCGTCCGCTGGTCCTGCGGGCTCTCGAACAGCGCGCGGGTGTCGCCGTGCTCGACGATGACGCCTGGGGTGCCCTGCGACGCGAGGAAGAACGCACACTGGTCGGAGACGCGCGCGGCCTGCTGCATGTTGTGGGTGACGATCACGATCGTCACCTCGCGCGCCAGGTCGAGCATGGTCTCCTCGATCACCCGCGTCGAGGTCGGGTCCAGGGCCGAGCACGGCTCGTCCATGAGCAGGACCCGTGGCTTGATCGCCAGCGAGCGCGCGATGCAGAGCCGTTGCTGCTGGCCACCCGAGAGGCTGCCGCCGGGAGCATCGAGCCGGTCGCGCACCTCGTTCCAGAGACCGGCGCGAACCAGGCAGGACTCGACGATGGCGTCCCTCTCGGACCGCGAGGCCTTGGTGCCGGTGAGCTTGAGACCGGCGAGGACGTTCTCCCGGATCGACATCGCCGGGAACGGGTTGGGCTTCTGGAACACCATGCCGATCTGCCGGCGAGCATCGATCAGCTTGCGGTCGGGGCTGTAGATGTCGGTGCCGTCGAGGAGCACCTCGCCGCCCATCTGGGCAGAGGGGACGAGCTCGTGCATCCGGTTGAGGACGCGAAGGAAGGTCGACTTGCCGCAACCGGACGGTCCGATCAGTGCGGTGATGCTCCCGGCGCGCATGCTCAGCGAGACGCGGTCGAGCACCAGGCGGTCGCCGAACCAGGCGGAGACCTGCCGCGCCTCGAGGTCGGCCAGGTCGGGCGCGGGGCCGTCGGGGACGAACGGGTCGCGGACGTCGAGCTGCGGCAGCAGCGTCGTCGGGTGGTCTTCGATGCTCACGATGGCCTCGCGTTTCTGTGGTGCGAGGTGGGCCGGGCCGGTCACGGCCCGACCCACCTCACGGAGGGTTGTGCCGCTACTTCTGGACGATCACGAACTTCAGCGTGCCGCCCAGGCTGTCGCCCGAGCCGCTGTACGTCGCGACCAGCTTGTTCTTGCCGACCGGCAGCTTCGCCAGCTTGATCGTGACCACACCGTTGACGAGCGTGCCCCGGCCGACGATCTTGGTGCCCTTCTTGACCACGATCGTGCCGCCGGCCTTCACCGACGAGCCGGGCGCGAGAGCGACGACGACGTTGCCGACGGCCCGCTTCCCGTGCTTGATCTTGGCCTTGAAGGTCTCCGACACCGAGACCGCCGACTTGCCGACGGTGTAGACCTTGGTGTCATTGCTCGGCAGCGTGGTCGGGTTGCCGGCGTACGACGCACTGAACGACTGCGACCCGACGGCGAAGGTGCCCGGGATCGAGAACGTCGCCGTGCCGCCGGACAGGGCCGAGGTGGCCTGGTAGGCGCCGACGTTGATCGTCACGTTGCCAGTCGCTGCAGTCCCCTCGGCGGAGACCGAGACGGTCGCCGTGCCGCCGTGCCCGAAGGTGCCCGGCGCGACGGTCGCGGTGGTGGTGGAGCTCGAGACCACGGACACCGTCTTGGAGCCCTGCGAGTCGGTGTTCGCCGACGTGCTGGTCGCGAGGAACTTCGCCACGAACGTGTGCGAGCCGCCGGTGATCCCGGTCAGATGAGCGGTCGCGTGGCCCCCGCTGGGGGCGACGTCGCCGCCGACCTGGTTGGCACCGTCGAAGAACTGCACGGTGCCGGCGCCGCTGCTGACGGTCGCATCGAGGTCGACGGTGTGCAGCGCCCCGGACGTCGCGTTCAGCGACGTCGTCGAGACGGTGGCGCCGAAGACGTTCAGGTTCGACGGCGGCGCGGTCAGGTTCAGGCCGCACTGCCCGCCCGGGTGGGTGGCGTCGCCGGTCGTCTGCAGGGGCTCGAAGCCGGCGGCGATGATCTGCGTCCGCCCGGCGTCGGAGCACCAGAACCCGGCGGTGCCGAACAGCGCGGTGGCCCAGTCGGAGCCGGCGTCGGCGTTGCGGACGACGTCATACACGGCACGACGGGCCCGGTAGCCGCCCTCGAGGCTGATCACCGACGAGGCGATCGAGCTCGCACGTGCGGTCGAGAACGGGGCGATCGCGTCCGGGTCGTTCTGGATGTCGGTCGGGCTGTGCTCCTGGGTCACGGCCACGCTGGGCGCCAGGGTCACGTCGACACCACCGTTGCCGGCCTTGAGCTCGGACAGGAAGAAGCTCCGGGTGCCCGAGCCGGACTGGGGGATCAGGGGATGGATCGCTGCCGTGCTGCCCGCGGAGTTGCCCGGAATCTGGTTCCAGGTGGTGTAGACGCCCTTGTAGATGTTGACGACGTCGGCGATCTTCACGCTCGCCGGCGCGTGGGACGGTGTACCGGAGCCCGAGACCGCCATCTTGAGGCCGTCGACCGCGAAGGGGAACTGCGTGAGCGCCGCGGCCTCCGTGGTGCTCAGCGAGGACGAGGACCGGGCGAAGTTCACGTTGTTGTTGTTGCCGGCGCCGAACAGGGTCGCCTTGCCGGCCCCGGACCCGTTGGGCCGCGGGATCGTCGTCGGGTCGGCGGTGCCGTTCCAGGGCGCCGTGCGGAGGATGACGTTCGGGAACCCGGCGACCGGGGTGGCGTTGAAGCTCGCGACCTTGGGCGTGTGGGAGGTGTTCCAGGCATCGGCGAGGTTCTGGACGACGAACTCGATGGTGTCGGAGCCGACGCCGACGATGTCGGTCGCCGATGGCGTTGTCAATGGGTCGGCGGAGGCGGTGGTCGCCGTGCCGAGGGCCAGACCGGAGATCGCCAGGGCGGCCACTCCGATACCGGCGGTAAAGGTGCGTACCTTCATCTTTCTTGATCCTTCTCTCGGGTTTTCCTTGAACGGAACTCGTGGGTGAGCCAGGTCAGATCAGCGGGTCAGATCAGGTTGGGCAGCAGCCGCACCACCACATCGGTCGTGAACCAGGACAGGGCGATCGCGACCGGGGAGGCGATCACCCAGACCAGCCCGACGGAGAAGCGCTGGCGCGCGGAGGTGATCGCGACCGCCAGACCGGCCAGGAGAGCCAGGGCGAGGGCGAGCATCGGGAGCGCCGAGGAGTCGGCGGACATCGCGCGCTCGGACGACGGAATCGCCGTCGGGGCTCTCGCGGGTGCCGGCTCGCCGGTCTCGGCAGTCGCGTCGACGTAGACGACGTCCTCTGCCCGCAGACCCGCCAGCCGGCCGGAGCCCTCCGCGCTCACGAGCGTGAGCCGGGCCTCTTGGCCGGTCGGGGGCGCGGGAAGCGGGTCGCCGGCACGGCGTACGGCGTCGACCTTGAACACCGTGCGGCCCTGCTGGCCCTGGACGACGACCTGGTCGCCGTGCTGCAGCGTGGACAGGTGGCGGAACGGTGCCCCGTAGGTGCTGGCCCTGCCGTAGACCAGCGAGATGCCGCGCTGGCCGGGCAGGACGGTGTCCCGACGGTGACCCGGTCCCGCGCGGAGGTCACCTGATGCGGTGCCCTCGACGACCACCTGTGAGATCCCGAGATGGGGCACCGTGACCACGGCGACCGGATCGCCGGGCGCGGCACCCGGTCCCGTGGGCGCGGTGCCGGCGGCCAGCTGCTGGCGGAGCTCGCCGTAGAGCAGGTGCTGGTCGCGTGCCTGGCTGAAGCCGCTCAGCACCAGCACCTGGAAGACGAACCACAGGCTCACGATGGCGACCATCGTGAAGGCCGACGAGACCAGGGAGACGGCCTCGTCCGCCTCCCCCGGGCGGATCGCGACCGGCGCCGGCCGCGGCCGGATCCGGCTCCGCGCGCGGGCCGGGCTGGTCAGGGTCGTCATCGCACACCCCGTTGGCGCAGGGCCAGTCTGCTGAAGGCGCTGATGATCGCCCCGGCGATGCCGACCATGAGGATGGCGGGCAGCAGGAAGCCGGCGAGCGGTGAAGTGACCGCGGTGGTCTTCGCGGCCAGCACCGGAGCGGCTTCCGAGGTGACGGCGGTCGGTGCCGCGACCGCCGCCCGGTGCGGCAGCCGGCGGAGCGGTGCCGGCGGGCGCGCTGGTCTGGGCGGCGCTGCCTGCTCCGTTGCCTGCCGCCGGCTTCACAGCCGGCGCCTTCTGCGCGCGGATGGCGGTCGCGATCGTGCGCGCGGATGAGTACAGCGCCTTCGTCGGCCCGCTGTCGAGGATCGGCAGGTAGCCCTCGGGCAGCTGGCCGTTGCCGCGGCCGCGCACCTGACCCTCGGTCGTGGAGACGTCGACGAACTGGGCGACCTTCGCGGCGTCGCGCTTGGGTACGCCGGTGAGCCTGGCGGCCGTGTAGACGATCATCGTGCCGGGATAGGCCGTGCTGCTCTTGCCCAGCGCCGCGTCCGGGATCGTGAACGGCTGGTACTTCTTGCCGGGCTTCGCGAGAGCGATCGCGGCAGCCATCGAGGCGTCGTCGGGCGCGACGTACGCCCCGCCTGCGACCGCCAGCGAGGCGGTGTGCAGCCCGAAGCGCTCGGCGTCACCGAGGGTCGTGATGCCCAGCAGGAAGCGCGTCCCGACGCCCTGGCGGTCGACGCGACCCAGCTTCCAGGGGTCGGAGGGGGTCGGCCGGTCGCACTTCGTCGAGAGCAGTGGCCATGCGTCGAGCACTGCTGCGGCGATCTGGCGCAGGCTGCTCACGGGAGCCGCGACCTGCGGCAGGTACGGCGCCGGGTTCGCCTTGAGGCACTCGTCGTTCGAGGCCGGCACGTAGGTGTCCAGCAGCGGCCACTGCGAGGTCGGCACCGTGATGCCCTTGTACGACGGGTTGACCGTCATCCCCCACGGGTCCGCCTGGCCGTCGAGGAACGCCTTCGCGTCGGGGTCCCGCGCGATGTACCCGGTCAGGGCGCTGATGACGTCCGAGGACGTCGACAGCGTCATCACGCTGGCTGCCGCCTCCTGGGCGATGTCACTCATGCCCGGGTTGAGGGCACGGAACTCCGGATCGAGGTTGAGCGCGAGCGGGTTGTGCTCGAGCCCCGGGTGGCCCGCTCCGCGCGACGACGCGGGATAGGACTCGGTGAGGAGCTTGGCCAGCAGCCGGGCGTTGAGCCTCAGACCGGTGAACTCGCCGGCGTTCTCGGGCTTGTCCACGGCGTAGCTCACGGCGAAGCCGGTGACCGCTGTCGGGGCGTAGCCGACCGGAGTGTCCGCCTGTCCCTCCCTCTTGCCGGAGACCTCCGCGGCCAGGGCGACGCCCTGCTGCATCTGGGAGAACGCGGCTTCGTCGGACATCGAGTTCTGCTGCCACTTGAACCGGTCCTTGCGCAGGCAGAAGGCCGGCGCCCACTGCAGGGCGGCCTGGGAGAGCAGCTCCGAGCCGTAGAACGGCGTCGGCGCGCGGTCGTCGAGCAGGTCGCAGGCACTCGGGGGAAGGGCGAAGCTCAACGGGACGGAGAACCGGTTGCGCCAGTTCGACGCGCTCCACCAGTACACCGGTGACACCGACGGGTCGACCCCGGCGTTGGCGAAGTTGCTGCTGCCCTCGGGGAACTGGCCCGTGCCGCGGCAGGCGTTGTCCGCGGACAGGAACGCCGGGTCCTTGTCCACACAGCTCAGGCCCATGATCGGGATCACGACGAGCGAGCAGGCCACCTTGTAGGAGCAGCCGAGCGACTCGTTCTCGACCGCGGTACGGACCTCGAACGAGACGTTCCCGGTCCCGTCCGTGCCGGTGAACGCCTCCTGCTCGGCCGGCGGGAACGAGGAGCCGACCGCGGCCTCGGGCGGCATCGTGGCGGAGGTGCAGCCCTTGTAGACCTTGCCGTCGGCGGCCACGAACGGTGTGACGTGGGCGTAGAAGGTGCTCGAGCTGTCGTCGCAGGCTGCTCCGGGGTACGGGTCGAGGCCGCTCTTCACCTGGCGGTCCGCGTCGCTGGCGTGGAGGTCGCGCGCCCAGATCGCCGCCGTCGGGTCCTGGACCTGCGAGCGCTGCAGCTTGGTCGAGGTCCAGCAGGTCTGCGGCTCGAGCTGCTGGTCCTCCGGGAGGCTCGGGTCGTCGAGGCCGCGGCACTGCATGATGACGACGGGGTACTCCTGGTTGAGCCCGTTCTCGCCGTACGGGTTGCTCGCCCGGGCACCGCTGGGGTGCGCACCGCTCCAGGACACGTGGATCCGCTCGCGGCTCTGCACCTGGGTGGTGTGGTCGACCGAGACGGTCACGTCGCGACTGTCGACGACCGTGCTCACGCCCGCGTCGACGAACTCGCGCTCGAGCTTCTTGGTGCGGGAGAAGCCGGCGTCGGACAGTGCGGGCGAGATCGCCCCGGCCGGCACGAGCGGAAGTACGCCCAGCACGAGGACGCCGGCGAGAAGGAGCAGCGCCCGCCTCACGACGCCGCCTTGCCGGTACGCCGGCGCCAGGCGACGTAGAGACCGGGCAGCAGGACGAGAGCGCACAGCTCGAGGACCGCCAGCGCCGCGAACGTGACCCGGTCACCGGAACGGCCCGCGGAGAGCTCGGTCGGCGTGGCGGTGACGGGCTCGCCGGCCGCGAGCGCGGTGTCGCCGGTCGTGACCGCTGCCCCGGTCTCCGGGTCGACCGCGGGAGGCGGCGCGCCGGCAGCGGGAGCACCAGCTGTGGCGGTGGTCGCCGCCGGCGCCGTGGCGTTCTTGTCCGTGGACGGCGTGCCCGTCCCGGTGTCGGTGCCGCACGGGCCCGCACCGACCTTGTCGCAGGCGGCCGGCTTGGGGGCGATCTCGGCGAGGTGGTTCTTGGAGAGGTTCCCTGCGACGAACGTGGGGTTGTGGCAGCTGGTCACCGAGCGGTTGGTCAGGTCGACCGCGGGGTCGGCGTCCTTGAGCTTGCCGATCTGCTCGAACCCGGCCTGGACGAGGTTCAGCGGGAGCGGCGAGTAGCCGTACGGGCCCGCCTTGGTCTGGCCCTCGCACAGCGAGTAGTAGGTGAAGTCAGCCAGCGTCTGCCGCTTGGCCGTGGTCATCCGGCGGTCGTTCGGGTCGGTCGGGATGATCATGTAGGAGTACGACGACAGCGGGTAGGCACGGACGTCGGTCGCCTGGTAGACCCCGTCGAGGATCTGGGTGAGGTAGTCCTTCGACGACTTGTCCTGGTTGATCTGCGCCTTGGTCAGCGCCACCGCCACGTTGTACTGCGTCGGCTCGACGTAGTAGCCGCCCGCGTTGAGCACCTTGACGACCGGGTAGTGCGCGTTGAGCGGGTAGGAGTACTCGACGTAGCCGATGGTGCCGTTGCCGGCCGCCCCGGAGATGGTGTTCATCACCTGGTCCGAGCCGGCGGCGGCGATCGCGCGCCCCTGCTTCGGGAAGTACGACGTGAGGCCGTTGTGACCGAAGAACGGCCGCCACAACGAGGGGTACATCGTGTCGAGGTAGCGCGTGAACTGCGCCGTCGTACCGGAGCCGTCGGAGCGGATCACCGGCGTGATCGGCAGAGACGGCAGGGCGTGACCGTTGTTGTCCTTGGTGATCGCGGGGTCGTTCCAGTTGTCGATCTTGTTGGTGAAGATCCTCGCGATCGTGTCCCCGGAGAGGCGCAGGTTCTTCACGAGCTTGCCGGCGACCTTGATCTGGTAGGTGAACGCGGTCCCACCGGCGACCATCGGCAGGTACGCGTAGCCGCGTCCGTTGCTCGTGTCGGCCTGGCCGTACTCGTCGGTGCCCTGGTAGGGGATCTCGCTGATCGCGAAGTCGGTGACGCTGTTCGCGAAGTCCTTGCGCCCCTGCGAGGAGCCGCCGCCGTTGTAGGTGACCTTCATGCCGGAGGCGTCGACGTCGGAGATCCACTGGCTGAGGATCACCTGCGACCAGGTGGAGCCCGAGCCCTCGATCTGGGCGTAGTTCGCGGCGAGCGCGGGCGTCGTCAGGCCGGTTGCCAGCCAGAGCACGACGGCGACGAGCAGGACGGTTCTCAGGCGGTTCACTGTGACTCCCGGAGACGGGCGACCAGCCGCTTGGTGCGGCCGGACCTGGTGGTTCGCGGACGCGCGAGCAGCCGCGCGACGACGAACAGGGACAGGACGAGAAAGAGCAGGACCGACGCTGCGGCGAAGGCGCGAGCGATCGCCAGCGGCTCCCCGCTGCGGACGGTCGTGTAGATGTAGAGCGGCAACGAGTTCATGACGCCGCCGTTCGGGTTGGTCACCACGAACGACGCGGCGCCCGAGGTGAGCAGCACCGGTGACGTCTCGCCGACTCCCCGGGCGACCCCGAGGATCAGCGCGGTGGCGAGACCCGGTCGTGCCGTGGGGAGTACGACGTGCCACACGGTCTTCCACCGCGACGCCCCGAGCGCCAGGCTCGCCTCGCGAAGGCCGCTCGGCACGACCCTGAGCACCACGTCCGCGGCCCGCGCGATGATCGGGAGCATCATCACCGCGATCGCCATCGCCGCGCAGAAGCCCGAGCGCGGGAAGCCGAGGCCGATGATGAGCACCGTGTAGATGAACAGGCCGGCGACGATCGACGGCAGGGCCGTCATCGCCTCGACGACCGTCCGGACGATCGTGGCGAAGCGCCCGCCGATCTCGGTCATGAAGACCGCGGTCCCGATGCCGAGCGGCACGGTGACGCAGATCGCGATGCCGACCTGGATGAGGGAGCCGACGATGGCGTGCAGGATGCCGCCTCGGGTGAACGGGTCGCGGGGACCCACGGCGGCCATGTCGTCGAGGAAGAAGTTGGGGTGCAGCAACGGTCGCCAGCCCCGCTGGAAGACGAACACCAGCGTGGTCACGAGCGCGATGCCGACCACGAGGGCACCCGCGTTGACCAGCGCCGTCGCCAGCCGGTCGCGCATCTCGACCACAGAGCCCGTCATCGCCGCGGTGACCGCCGTGAGCGCGAGCCCGGCCGCGAAGCCGACGAGGAGGAACCAGGTCGGACCCGGTAGCGGGAGCAGTCGCTGGGTGACCACCCATGACAGGGCGAAGCCGCCGACCCACGACCCGGCGCGGACGAACCGCTCCTCGGGGTTGGCCTGGTGGAGGTTGCGGCGCGGCGTTGCCGGCGGGGCGTCGTCGGAGCGGGACGGCAGCCGCGTCGTACCGAGCGACATGCTGGTCATCAGGCGTCCGTCCCGACGCCCGAGCGACTGCGGTTGACCACGATGGCGGCCATCGTGTTGATCACGAGCGTGATCAGGAAGAGCACGAAGCCGGCCGTGAGCAGGGCGGACAGCTGGGAGTCGGTGGCCTCCCCGAACCGCCCGGCGATCAGCGCGGACACCGTGCTGGTCCCGATCTCGAGGATCCGCGGCTTGACCTCGAAGGCCGGCGAGATGATCAGCAGCACCGCGATGGTCTCGCCCAGCGCCCGGCCCAGCCCGAGCATGGTGCCGCCGATGATTCCGCCCCGGCCGAAGGGCAGCACGACCGTGCGGATCATGCCCCAACGGGTGGATCCCAGCGCGAGCGCCGCTTCCTTCTCCCCCAGCGGCGTCTGGGAGAAGACCTGGCGCATCACGGCGCAGGCCATCGGGAGGACCATCATCGCGACCGCGATCCCGGCGCAGAACGCCGAGGCCGTGTAGCGCGACCGGTCCCAGACGGCGGCGTTCGGGTCGGCGTCCACGTCGAAGATCGGGATCCATCCGAAGTGCCGCTGCAGGAACAGCGCCACCTCGCTCGCGTGCGGCTGCATCAGGAAGAAGCCCCACAGCCCGTAGACGATGCTCGGCACGGCGGCCATCAGGTCGACCAGTGAGACCAGGGTCGGCTTGAGCCGGGCCGGTGCGTACTCGCTGATGTAGAGCGCGGTGGCGATTGACAGCGGGAAGGCCACGACGATCGCGACGAGGGCGACCGAGAAGGTGCCGACGAGCACTGCTCCGATGCCCAGGACGTCGGACTCCGGTTGCCACTGCGTCTCGGTGAAGAAGCTCCAGCCGTAGTGCTTCAACGTCGGCACCGACTGGAGGGCGAGGAACAGCCCGATCCCACCGGTGATGAGCAGGACGGTCGCTCCGGTCGATCGCGCGGCGTAGGCGAAGACCCGATCCACCCCGGTGTGCGTCGACGCCAGCACCCGGGGAACCGCCTGCTCTGCAGGCCGCTCCTCGCTGGCGAGGGTGGTCACGTGTCTTGCCCCGATCGGTTGGTTTGCCGGTCGCGGACAATCTCAGGAAGTCCGGCGACCAATCAGGGCGCACGGAGTGAACGGAAGCGGAACAGTGGATTGACGAGCCTGAAGATGGTCCCTTCGGGCTATCCCGAACCGGCCGAAATCAGACCGCCCAGGGACCTTCGGGGGCCATGACCCGGGCCTCGCCGGCCTCCTGGTCGGTCGGCTTCTGCTGGCTCTGGCGCTCGGCCTCGACCCTTCGCATCGGCACCGTATCGACCTCCGCGAGCAGGTCGAGCACCTGGGACGAGCTCAGACCGCCCAGGGACCTTCGGGGGCCATGACCCGGGCCTCGTCGGCCTCCTGGTCGGTCGGCTTCTGCTGGCTCTGGCGCTCGGCCTCGACTCTTCGGAGGTAGTGATCGACCTCCTCGTCGATGCGCCCCTGGTCCCAGTCGAGGACCGAGCCCATCAGCTCGGCGACCTGCGGAGCGCAGAGCACGCCGCGGTCGAAGGTCTCGATCGAGATCCGGGTACGCCGGGTCAGCACGTCGTCGAGGTGACGGGCCCCTTCGTGGGTGACCGCGTAGACGACCTCGCCGCAGAGGTAGTCGTCGGCGTGGATCAGCGGCTCGGCGAGCTCGGGCCGGTCCTGCAGCAACGGCAGGACCTCGTCGACGAGGCCGCCGTAGCGACGCAGGAGGTGGTCGATCCAGCCGACGTCGAGGCCCGCGGCGCGGGCGAGCGCGACCCGCTGGTTGGTGCGCGTCTCGAAGCCCTGCGCGCCGAGCAGCGGCACCCGGTCGGTGATGCTCGGGCCGACCTCGCCGGAGTAGCGCCGCAGGGTGCGTGCCGCCATGTCCACGGCGTCGCGGGCCATCACCCGGTAGGTGGTGAGCTTCCCGCCCGCGATCAGCACCAGCCCGGGCATCGGCGCCACGACGGTGTGCTCACGGGAGATCTTCGAGGTGGCCTCGACCTCGCCCTTGAGCAGCGGTCGGAGCCCGGCGTACACACCCTCGACGTCGTCGTGGTCGAGCGGTGTCCTGAGCAGCTTGTTGACGTGGCCGAGCACGTAGTCGATGTCGGCGCGAGACGCCGCGGGGTGGGCGAGGTCGAGCTGCCACGGGGTGTCGGTCGTGCCGATGATCCAGTGCCGACCCCACGGGATCACGAACAGCACCGACTTCTCGGTCTTGGTGATGAAGCCGGTCTCCGAGCGGATCCGGTCGCGCGGCACGACCAGGTGGATGCCCTTGCTCGCCTCGACGTGGAGGGCACCCCGGCCGCCCACCATCTCCTGGATCTCGTCGGTCCAGACGCCCGCTGCGTTGATCACGACACGCGCGCGGATCTCGAGATCAACGTCGTTCTCGAGGTCCCGCGCGCGCACCCCGACGACGCGGTCGCCGTCACGGAGGAAGCCGGTGACCCGCGTCCGGGACGCGATGTGGGCGCCGTACGCCGCGGCGGTGCGGGCGATCGTCACGACAAGCCGTGCGTCGTCGACCTGGCAGTCGTAGTACCGGATCGCGCCGCTGAGCTGGTCGGTGCGCAGGTCCGGCGCCATCCGGGCGATCTGACGGCGGAAGAGGTGCTTGTGCCGGGGCACGCCCATGTCGTATTTCCCCGCCATCGCCATCGCGTCGTACAGGGCGACCCCGGCGCCGACGTAGGGGCGCTCCCAGGTGTGGTGCAGCGGGTAGAGGAACGGCACCGGCCGCACCAGGTGCGGGGCGATCCTGGTGAGCAGAAGGCCACGCTCCTCGAGTGCCTCGCGGACCAGCGCGAAGTCGAACATCTCCAGGTAGCGCAACCCGCCGTGCACGAGCTTGCTGCTCCGGCTGCTGGTGCCGCTCGCGTAGTCGCGCTGCTCCAGCAGCGCGGTCGAGAGCCCTCTGGACACCGCGTCGAGGGCGACACCCGCACCGACGACGCCCGCACCGACGACGAGGACGTCCAGGTCGGGAGTGGCCGGCTCGGCGGTCTGCGCCATCGCCGCAAGGGCCTTCGCGCGCTGGAAGGGGCCCAGGTCGGCGGCGATGCTCACCTCGTCAGTCTTCCACCGGTGTGTGACACGGCGGTTACTGGACGACGACCTCGATCCGCTGGAACTCCTTGAGCTCGGTGTAGCCGGTGGTCGCCATCGCGCGGCGCAGCGCCCCGACGAGGTTCATCGTGCCGTCGGCGACGCGGGAGGGACCGAAGAGGATCTCCTCGAGCGTCCCGACGCTGCCGATCTGCACCCGCTCGCCACGCGGCAGCTCGGTGTGGTGGGCCTCGGCGCCCCAGTGGTAGCCCTGGCCCGGTGCGTCGGTCGCCCGCGCGAGCGGGCTGCCGATCATCACGGCGTCCGCCCCGCAGGCGATCGCCTTGGCGATGTCGCCGCTCCGGCCGATCGAGCCGTCGGCGATCACGTGCACGTAGCGGCCGCCGGACTCGTCCATGTAGTCGCGGCGTGCGGCCGCGACGTCGGCGACCGCACTGGCCATCGGCACGGCCACGCCGAGCACGGTGCGGGTCGTGTGGGCTGCGCCGCCGCCGAAGCCGACCAGCACGCCGGCAGCACCGGTCCGCATCAGGTGCAGGGCCGCCTGGTACGTCGCACAGCCGCCGACGATCACCGGCACGTCGAGCTCGTAGATGAACTCCTTG
Source organism: Marmoricola sp. URHA0025 HA25 (assembly GCF_054059435.1). Lineage (NCBI taxonomy): Bacteria > Bacillati > Actinomycetota > Actinomycetes > Propionibacteriales > Nocardioidaceae > Marmoricola > Marmoricola sp. URHA0025 HA25. The sequence goes on along the minus strand of NZ_JBSSCD010000001.1, from coordinate 608,299 downwards.
AGGTTCAGCGGCTCGGCCTGCCCGGAGACGTGCTCGGCGCTCACCGTGGTGCCGCGGATCACGAACATGTCCACCCCGGCGTCCACGACGGTCTTGGCGAACTCCTTGGTGCGCTGCGGCGACAGTGCCCCGGCGACGGTCACGCCGGCGTCGCGGACCTGCTTCACCCGCTCGGTGATCAGCTCGGCCTTGATCGGCTCGGCGTAGACCTCCTGCATCCGGCGGACGGCGTCGTCGGGCTCGAGCTCGGAGATGCCGGCGAGCAGGTCGGTCGGGTCGTCGTACCGGGTCCAGAGGCCCTCGAGGTTGAGCACCCCCAGGCCGCCGTACCGGCCGAGCGCGATCGCGGTCTCCGGCGAGACCACCGAGTCCATCGGGGCTGCCAGGATCGGCAGCTCGAACCGGTAGGCATCGATCTGCCACGCGGTCGAGACCTCCTCGGGGTCACGCGTACGCCGACTCGGCACGATGGCGATGTCGTCGAAGGAGTAGGCCCGGCGGCCGCGCTTGGCGCGGCCGATCTCGATCTCGGTCACCCACGGATTCTGCCATCGCAGAGGCTGCGACGGGAATCCGCCTCGACGGCGGCGGGCCCCGGTCATGTCGCGGCTCCTGACAGATCCCGCGCCTTCGAGCCGGGATGTGTCACGGCAGGTGACACATCCTGCGTCTCCCGGCCCGGATCTGTCGCAGCCGGTGGCAGATCACGGACACGCCGGCTCGGGCCACGCGGTCGACAGCGCCTCCGACACGAGTGGAGCGCCCGCCGGCGGCTCAGGTCAGCGGCAGGTACATCACGTGCAGGCCGACGTACGAGCCGTCCGGCCGCCGGAAGGCACCGGGCACGGTGCCGACGACCTCGAAGCCGAGTGAGCGCCAGAGACGCACCGCGGGCCCGTTGGTCTCCACGACGGCGTTGAACTGGATCCCGCGGAAGCCACGCTCGCGGTGCCAGCCGACGACGTGCTCCCCGAGCCCGCGGCCGACGCCGTGGCCGCGGGCGGTCGAGCCCACCATGAAGGACGCGGTGCCGATGTGAGCGCCTTGAGCGGGCCGGTTCGGACCCATGTTCGCCGAGCCCACGACCACACCTTCGACCTCCGCCACCGCGACCGCACCGTCGTCGCCGGAGCGCAGCCAGAACTCACGGGCCGCCGCGTCGCCGGCCGGGACCGGCATCGCGTAGGTCTCGCCCTCGGCGGCGACCTCGTCGATGATCCGCCTGACCGCAGGCCAGTCGCGCTCCTCGAAGGGGCGAATCACGGGTCGGCTCAGAAGCCGGTGTAGTTGGGGGCCTCGACCGTCATCTGCACGTCGTGCGGGTGGCTCTCCTTGAGCGAGGCCGAGGTGATCCGGATGAACTGGCCCTTCTCCTGCAGCTCGGAGATGGTGCGGGCGCCGACGTAGAACATCGACTGGTTGAGCCCGCCGACGAGCTGGTGGGCGACGGCCGACAGCGGACCGCGGTAGGCGACCTGGCCCTCGATGCCCTCCGGGACGATCTTGTCGTCGCTGGCCACCTCGGCCTGGAAGTAGCGGTCCTTGGAGTAGGACTTCTTGCCGCGGCTCGACATCGCGGCGAGTGAGCCCATGCCGCGGTAGGACTTGTACTGCTTGCCGTTGACGAACACCAGGTCGCCGGGGCTCTCCTCGCAGCCGGCCAGCAGGGAGCCGACCATCACCGAGTCGGCGCCGGCCACGATCGCCTTCGCGATCTCTCCGGAGTGCTTCAGGCCACCGTCGGCGATCACCGGTACGCCGGCCGGGCGAGCCGCCAGCGACGCCTCGTAGACGGCGGTCACCTGGGGTGCGCCGACACCGGTGACGACGCGGGTGGTGCAGATCGAGCCCGGCCCGACGCCGACCTTGATCGCGTCGGCGCCCACGTCGATGAACGCCTGGGCGCCCGCGCGCGTGGCGACGTTGCCGCCGATCACCTGCACGTGGCGGGTAGCCGGGTCTGACTTGAGCCGGGCCACCATGTCGAGCAGCAGCCGGACGTGCCCGTGGGCGGTGTCGGCCACCAGCACGTCGACGCCCGCCTCGATCAGCGTCGTCGCGCGCTCCCAGGCGTCGCCGAAGTAGCCGATCGCGGCACCGACCATCAGCCGGCCGTGGGAGTCCTTCGAGGCGTGCGGGAACTGCTCGGACTTCACGAAGTCCTTGACGGTGATCAGGCCGGCCAGCCTGCCGTCGGCGTCGACGATCGGCAGCCGCTCGCGCTTGTGCTGGCGCAGCAGGGTGGTCGCGTCCTCGCGGGAGATCCCGACGGGGGCGGTGATCAGCGGGGTCGGGGTCATCACCTCGTCGACCTTCGTCGTCGCCCACTCCGCCACCGGGGTGAACCGCAGGTCACGGTTGGTGATGATCCCGAGCAGGCGGTTGTCGACGTCGACGACCGGGAACCCCGAGATCCGGTACTCGCCGGCGAGCTGGTCGAGCTGCTCCAGGGTCGCGTCGGGGCCGATGGTGACCGGGTTGGAGATCATCCCGGTCTGGGTGCGCTTGACCAGGTCGACCTGGTAGGCCTGGTCGGGGATGGAGAGGTTGCGGTGCAGCACGCCGATGCCGCCCTCGCGGGCCATCGCGATCGCCATCCGCGACTCGGTCACGGTGTCCATCGCGGCACTGATCAGGGGGACCTTGAGCGTGAGCTCGCGGGTCAGCCGCGTGGTCGTGTCGATCTCGTTCGGGTTGAGGTCGGACTCACCCGGCAGCAGCAGGACGTCGTCGTAGGTCAGGCCGAGTGCGGCGAACTTCGGCGGGACCTCGACCGACCCGGAGGCGGCGAGTGGGGCGTCGTCGGGACCGGTGGTCATGCTCCAGTCTAACGACCGGCCAGCTCTCCCACCGGACGCACCCCCGCGAGGCTGATGTGCACGCTGAGACCGTGCTCGGTCAGCCGGATCCGGCCGCGCATCCCCGACGCCGCCAGCACCGGCACGACGCCCTCCTCGCTGGCCGGGGCCAGCAGCACCATCTCCGACGCGCCGCCGGCCGCCGCGAGGCCGCTCAGCTTGCGCAGCAGTTGCCGGCCGATGCCCAGGCGACGCCAGGCCGGCGCCACCTCGAGGCCGGCCTCCGCGGACCCGTCGACCATCGCGTGCAGGCTTGCCGCACCGACCACGTGCTGGCCGATGCGGGCGGTCACACGGTCCTCCGTCACGTCGTACTCCACGACCGAGGTGGTGGCCGTTGCCGGGGGCGGTGCAGCGATGGACCGCCCCCGGTCGGCCATCTCGGCGAGGACCTCGGCGCGGACCTGCTCAGTGGCAGACCAGGAGACTCGCGGACCGAGCAGACCCGTCAGCGCGGAGGGAAGGCTCTGCGGGTCATCCATCACCGTCATTGCAGCGCGCAACCACGCCGTTGGCTGGTCCACGAGGTCGTGAGTGGCGCAGGGGACGACGCTCACCTCGTCTCCTCCCGCGCCACTCACGAGCTCCACGACGGCTGCAGCTGTCCAGGCATCGGGTGTCTCGACGACGAGGTCGTCGGTCACCGCTCCCAGCTCCGGATAGATCTGCAGCGCCAAGATGTTCACCTCGGCGTCGCCACAGTGCTGCGCCAGGCGCGCGAGCGCCCCCGGCGAGTCACGAAGCCTCGTTCGCACGCGGTAGAACATGCCCAGATCGTGCTCCGGCGGTGTTGCTGGACGGCTGCACGATCGTTACGCCCGCGTCAACAACTCCTCACACCCCTGCGCGTGAGCCGACGTAGATTCTCCGGCACCGGGTGCAACCTCCCGGGACGTTCGACTCGTCTGAGGGCTGACGAAGGGAGCCAACGGATGCGTCGCAGGGACGAGCAGGAGTTCGTCGAGTACGCCACGGCGGCCCAGGAACGGCTGCGCCGGACGGCGTACCTGATCTGCGGCGACTGGGACCACGCCTCCGACATCGTGCAGGAGGCGCTGATCCGGGTGTACGTCGCATGGCCCCGCATCGAGAACAAGGGCGGGACGAACGCCTTCGCACGCCGGTGCGTCGTCAACGTCGCCATCGACCTCGGGCGTCGGCGCTCAAGCACCGAGCTGCCCACCGACCACGAGGTGATGGACCGCGCGACCGGTGGCCCCGACCACGACATAGCGGCCCGTGAGGCGCTCGTCGGCGCGTTGCGTGACCTCGCGCCGCGCCAGCGTGCCTGCGTGGTGCTGCGCTACTTCGAGGACCTGAGCGTCAGCGAGACCGCGCACGTCCTCGGCTGCAGCGAGGGCACCGTGAAGAGCCAGACGTCCCGCGCCCTTGCCTCGCTCCGTCGTCACGTCCACTTCTCGGATCACCTCACCGAAGGGGCACTCTCATGAACGACCTCGACACCCTGCTGCGCGCGGCGAGCGACCAGCCACCGGCGGGACACCTGGACCCGCAGGCACTCCTGCGCGCCGGCCGCTCGCGGGTTCGTCGCCGCCGGGCCGTGGCCCGCATCGCCGGGGTCGCCGTCGTCGGGATGCTCGGCGGCGTCGCTGCCCTCGCCGGAGGCGGTCCGGACGCGACCCCGCAGCCGGCGGCCCAGCGGACGCTGACGCTCGGCGACGCAGTCGACGCCCGGAGCGGAGCGGACTACGAGGTCCTCCAGACCTTCACGGGGCACTCCAGCGACAGCGCCATGAGCGGCCAGTTCGTCCGCGGCGTGCTGCCCGACGGCACGACCGTCGTGCAGTCCTATCCTCACGGCTCCGACGGCGTCAGCCGGATCGCCCTCGTCGGCGCCTCCGGGACCCGGACCGTCGACGTACCGCGGTGGGCCGAGAACTACCTCGGCGCGACTGCGCACGCACTGGTCTTCGGCACGCCCACCTCGATGGGCCTCTCGGTGCTGGACCTGTCCAGCCTGGAGTGGAGCCACGCCGTCGCCGGCCAGGACGTCGACACGAACGTGCCGGCCCAGCCGCTGACCTCGACCTCAGGGCGCCCGGGACAGGTGTTCCTCGCGGCGAGCAAGTTCGCCGGCAGGAGCACCCGGCAGATCCTGGCCGTCGACCTCGACCGGTCCACCGCCACGGTGGTGGCCAAGGGCGGCGACGTCGCTGCTTCCGGCGACCACGTTGCCTGGACGGCTGCGTACGACGCGCCCAACGACCGGGTCGTCGTGCGGGACCTGACGACCGGCAAGGACACCTCGTTCGACCCGCACACGGGTCGCTGCGACCAGAAGGACCTCGGCGTGACCGCCGACCGGGTCGTGGTGATGGTCAACTGCGCCGACGCCGGTTCCGAGAAGACCGAGACCGACGTCGTCGACCGGATCGACGTCTTCGACCTGGCGGGTCACCCACTCGCGCGGATCACCGGTGACGAGCTCGGGCCGGTCCGGATGACCGGCCGGTTCCTCACCGTCTCCAGCTGGAAGAAGGACCAGACCGGCAGCTACACCTACGACCTGGAGACAGGGCGCTTCCTCCGGGTCGAGGACTCGATGAGCGGCCTGGCCGGCAACGAGACGGGCAGCGGCTCCACCCTGGTGTGGCAGCGGCGACTCGACGGCGACAACGGCGGCACCTACGTCGTGGCGGCGATGCGCTGAGGCCGGATCGTCGCCGCGACCACGTGCTTGACTGGGCTCCATGGGGCCGGAGGTCGACAGGGTCTCGGCGGCGTTCGGCGCCGTCCCCCGCGAGCACTTCCTGCCCCGCAACCTGCGGCGCCGGGCCGGGTACGACGGCCCGCTCCCGATCGGCCACGGCCAGACCAGCTCGCAGCCGCGCAGCGTCGCGGCGATGCTTCGGCTCCTCGATGCCCGTCCCGGGCACCGGGTGCTCGACGTGGGCGCCGGCTCCGGCTGGACGACGGCGCTGCTGGCCCACCTGGTCGGCGCGACCGGGCTGGTCGTCGGCGTCGAGCTGGTGCCCGACCTCGCCGCGTGGGGCGAGCAGAACGTCCGGCGCACCAGCGGGGCGTGGGCCTCGGTCAGGCAGGCGACGGCCGGCGTGCTCGGCGTACCGGAGCTCGCCCCCTACGACCGCATCCTGGTCTCGGCCGAGCCCGGTCGGCTCCCGGGCGAGCTCCTCGACCAGCTCACCGATCCGGGCCGGATGGTGCTCCCGGTCGCCGGCGTCATGACCGTCGTCGACCGCTCCGGCGGCGAGGACCGGATCAGCGAGCACGGGCACTACCGGTTCGTGCCGCTCCTAGACTCCCGCCATGAGTGAGTGGATCTACTTCGGCCATCCGCCACGCGAGGGCTTCGTGGAGACCATCACCGACGAGGAGACCGCGATCATGCAGACCCACCGCGCTCACCTCGCCGAGCTCTTCGCGCAGGGCGTGCTGCTGCTGGCGGGCCCGACGTTCGGTCAGGTGAACACGGCGATCAACGTGATCCAGGCGCCGGACGAGGACGCCGCCAGGGCGATCATGGAGTCCGATCCGGCGATCAGCTCCGGGCTGCTGACCGGTGAGCTCAGGCCGATGCGGGTGACGTTCCTGCACGGCCGGCCGGAGGCCTGATCGGCACCAGGTCCGGGTCGGGCCGATGGCCCGCGGGCTCCCAGCCCGGTGGCCCGAACAGGTAGCCGAGCCGGTCGCGGAACCGGTCGGCGGCCCGGACGTTGCGCACGATCTGGGCGTAGTCGCCGTACTGGAGCCTCAGCAGGTTGTGGGTCTCGACCGGCTTCGTCAGCCCGTAGGTCGGCCGCTTCTTCTCCTCGACGAAGGAGCCGAAGAGGCGGTCCCACACGATGAAGATGCCGGCGTAGTTCTTGTCGAGGTACTCCGGGTCGGACCCGTGATGGACGCGGTGGTGCGACGGCGTGTTCATCACCAGCTCGACCGGCCGCCAGAGCTTGCCGATCATCTCGGTGTGCACGAAGAACTGGTAGACGAGGTTGAAGCCGAATGCCATGTAGATCGCCCAGGGCGCGATCCCGAGGAACGGCAGTGGCAGGAAGAAGAAGAACTCGAACCACGGGTTCCACTTCTGTCGCAGCGCCGTGGCGAAGTTCATGTACTCGCTCGAGTGGTGCGCCTGGTGTGCTGCCCAGCCGACGTTGACCCGGTGCACGAAGCGGTGCGAGAAGTAGTAGACGAAATCCACCGCCACGAGGGCGAGCGCCCAGGACCACCACGAGTGCATGTCCAGGTGGAACGGCGCGACGTAGACGAACACCGCGTTGTAGACGACGAAGGCACCGACCTTGAACACCAACGTCGAGGCCAGGGACCCCAGGCCCATCAGCATGCTCGTGCCCGCGTCCCTGGCGTCGTACCCCGTGCGTCCCCGCCCGTCGAACGCGGTGTCGTGGTCGAGCCACTTGAGCGCGGCGAGCTCGATGAGGATGGTGAGCAGGAAGAACGGGACGGCGTACGTCACCCGGTTCTTCATCGGGTCGAGCACTTCGTTCATCGGTCCGGTCTCCTCGATATGACTTCGCGGTAAGTTACCACGAGTTCATATCTTCGGCTAGAGTCCGCTCGTGGCCACCCGCACCCGACCCAACGCCGGCACCAAGGGTGTCGCCCGGGCGGACCGCGAGAGCCAGATCGTCGCGGTCGGGTGCCGCCTCTTCGGTGAGGCCGGCTTCGCCGCCACGTCGGTCGCGGATGTGGCCGAGGCCGCGGGGATCTCCAAGCCGCTGATCTACAACTACTTCGGCTCCAAGGAGGGCCTGTACGCCGTGTGCGTCCAGCACGCGGCCGAGATCCTCACTGCCGAGATCGAGCGCACCGCTGCGACCGGCACCGTCGGGCTCGCCCGAGCCGTGGTGACCCTGGACGGGATGTTCCGGGCGCTCGCTCCGCACCCCTGGATGTGGCACCTCGTCTTCGACCCGACCGCCCCCCGCGACCCCGACACCCAGAAGGTGCTCGACGCCTACGAGGCGCGCATCCTCGACTTCGGCACCGAGGGAGTCGCCGAGCTGCTCCGGCTCGCCGGCATCGAGGACCCCAGCGACGTCTCGGCGATGCGCGCGGTGTGGGAGAACGTCTTCCGCACCCTGGTCAACTGGTGGCTCGAGCACCCCGCGGAGTCGCCCGACGCAATGACCGAGCGCTGCGTGCGGCTGTTCAGCGCGGTGTTCGGCGAGATCGACGTCGAGAGCGTTCTGGCCCGCTGACGTCCGCACACTGCGACGATCGTCGCGTGTGCAGCCGCCTCGTGAACCGATCCGGCGCCAGCTGGCAAAGATGGGTGTGAACCCCGTCGACGCCGAGCCGAGCGATGGCGAGATCATCGCCCGGTCGCTGCGCACCGCCGAGCACTTCGCCATGGTCTTCGACCGCCACCACGCCTCCGTGCACGCGTACGCGGCACGGCGGGCAGGCCCGGAGGCTGCCGACGACGTCCTCGCCGACGTCTTCCTTGCAGCGTTCGCCCAGCGGAAGCGATTCGACACGAGCGTCGGGTCGGCGCTGCCCTGGCTGTACGGCATCGCCGGCAACCTGCTCAGGCGTCGGTGGCGTTCGCTTGCCGCCGCCGACCGCCTCCACGGCTCGGCAGCGAGCCAGGTGGTCGAGAGCACCGACTCCCACGAGGACCGTGTCATCGACCGCCTCGACACGGCCGAGGAGTGGCGATCGGTGCGCGCCAGCCTCGACGAGCTCGCCGACGGGGACCGCGAGGCGATCCTGCTCTTCGCCTGGGAGGAGCTCAGCTATCCAGAGATCGCGGTGGCCATGGGCATCCCGGTCGGCACGGTCCGCTCCCGCATCCACCGGGCCCGCGCGCTCCTGCGCGAGGCACGCGACGACACCCTGGAGGTACGACGATGATCGACGAGCTGCTCCGCGAGGCGCGACCCGACGTGGCCGCGCCCGATCCGATCGTCGTGCTCCGCGCCCGGCGGGCGCTGCTGCGCAAGGCGCTCGCCCGGCGTACGCGTCGCCGGTACGCCGTACGGGTCGTGATCGCCACGTCAGCGGCAGCGTTGATCGTCGCCGCGACCGTCGTGTCGCAGACCCCTGAACACGGGGCATCAGCAGCGGCCGCGACGATCCTGGAACGGTCGGCAGACAGGCTGGAGGCCTCACGGCCGCCCCTCCCGGGTCAGTACCTCTACCGCAAGGACGTCACCCTCTCGTGGGACTACGGGCCTTCGCCGTCAGACCCGTCGGTTGAGGACACCCGGCCGCGAACGAGCCCGGTGACGGTGGAGACGTGGGTGCCCACCGATCCCACGAAGGCGCTCATCCAGCGCACGATCGACTCCGACCTGAAGGTGACCTGGGCCGTGGTCTCGCAGGACACCAACGGCAACTACCCCATCTACCGCGCCGAGCCGCGCGGAGCGGCGATGCTGCAGGCGATGCGCGACCTCGTGCGTCGCGAAGGAAGCCAGTCGAACGACCACACGGCCGACCTGTGGACCGCGGCGTTCTGGCTGCTCTCCGACCCGCAGACGCCGGACGTCGTCGCCGCCGAGGTGCTCCGGACGATCGCCACCGTGGAAGGCGTGCGCGTCGTCGATCGCAGCGCCGACATCGCGGGCAAGGCCGGCGTGGCACTGGGCATCGACAGCGAGCACGGACCCGATTTCGTCTTCGACCCGGCCGACGGCGCATTCCTCGGGATCCGCACGCATCCCGCGCGGACGAAGAGCTGGGTCGGACCCGACGAGCCGGTGCAGACCCTCAGCTTCGAGTCAGGCGTCGTCGACTCGGCACCCAGGCCGCCCGAGCGCCTGCTCGCGGACGTCGACGAGTAGGACGACCCGCGGGATCGGCGTACCGCTCCCCGAACAGAACTGCCGCTTCCCGTACGCGATCGCGTACGGGAAGCGGCAGTTTCACTACGGAAGTAGTGAATTTCCGATCAGTGACCGTGCCCGTGCCCATGGCCGGCGGCCGCGGGCTCATCGTCCTCGGGCTTGTCCACGATGAGCGTCTCCGTGGTGAGCAGCATGCCCGCGATGGAGGTCGCGTTGGTGAGCGCCGAGCGGGTGACCTTGACCGGGTCAAGGACGCCCTGGGCGACCAGGTCGCCGTACTCCTCGGTCGCCGCGTTGAAGCCGGTGCCCTCGCCCGCCTCACGGACCTTGGCGACGATGACGTAGCCGTTCAGCCCACCGTTCTCGGCGATCCACCGCAGCGGCTCATCGACCGACTTGCGGACGATGCGCACGCCGATGGCCTCGTCGCCGGAGAGACCGAGGTCGCCCTCGAGCGCTGCTGCCGCGTGGATCAGTGCGGAGCCGCCGCCGGCGACGATGCCCTCCTCGATCGCGGCGCGCGTCGCGGAGACGGCGTCCTCGATGCGGTGCTTCTTCTCCTTCAGCTCCACCTCGGTGGCGGCGCCGACCTTGACCACGCACACACCACCGGCGAGCTTCGCGAGCCGCTCCTGCAGCTTCTCCCGGTCCCAGTCGGAGTCGGTCGCCTCGACCTCGGCCTTGATCTGGTTGACCCGGCCGGCAACGGCCGCGGAGTCGCCGCCACCCTCGACGATCGTGGTGTTGTCCTTGGTGACCACCACGCGCCGGGCGGTGCCGAGCACGTCGAGCCCGACCTGGTCGAGCTTGAGCCCGACCTCCGGAGCGATGACCTGGCCGCCGGTGAGGATCGCGATGTCCTGCATCATCGCCTTGCGGCGGTCACCGAACGCGGGGGCCTTGACGGCAACAGCACTGAAGGTGCCACGGATCTTGTTGACCACGAGCGTGGAGAGCGCCTCGCCCTCGACGTCCTCGGCCAGGATGAACAGCGGCTTGCCGGCACCGATGACCTTCTCCAGCAGCGGAAGCAACTCGGCGATCGCCGAGATCTTGCCCTGGTGAAGCAGGATGTACGGGTCGTCGAGGACGGCCTCCATCGACTCCGGGTCGGTGACGAAGTACGGCGACAGGTAGCCCTTGTCGAACTGCATGCCCTCGGTGAAGTCGAGCTCGGTGCCCATCGTGTTGGACTCCTCGACGGTGATCACCCCGTCCTTGCCGACCTTGTCGAAGGCCTGGGCCAGCAGCTCGCCGATCTCGCTGTCACGGCTCGAGACGGTCGCAACCGCGGCCATGTCCTCGACCGAGCCCACGTCGCGGGCCGCCTTGCCGAGGGCCTCGCCGAGCGCCTCGGCGGCTGCGTCCATGCCGCGCTTGATGCCCATCGGGTTGACGCCCGCGGCCACGGCGCGCAGGCCCTCGTGCACCATCGCTTGGGCCAGCACCGTCGCGGTCGTGGTGCCGTCACCGGCGACGTCGTTGGTCTTGGTGGCGACCTCCTTGGTGAGCTGCGCACCGAGGTTCTCGAAGGGGTCGTCGAGCTCGATCTCCCGGGCGACGGTGACGCCGTCGTTGGTGATCGTCGGGGCGCCCCACTTCTTGTCGAGCACCACGTAGCGGCCCTTCGGGCCGAGGGTCACCTTGACGGCGTTGGCCAGGGCGTCGACGCCCCGCTCGAGGGCGCGGCGGGCGCTCTCGTCGAACTCAAGAATCTTGGGCATTGGTACCTCTCGAAAGCAGTTGTGTGCCTGAGGGCGTCGCGGGCGACGCGCTCAGGCACACGACCGGATGGGTCAGGAGATGACAGCGAGCACGTCGCGCGCGGAGAGGATCAGGAACTCCTCGCCGGCGTACTTGACCTCGGTGCCGCCGTACTTGCTGTAGATGACCTTGTCCCCGACGTTGACGTCGAGCGGGACCCGGTTGCCGTTGTCGTCGATCCGGCCCGGACCGATCGCCACGACCTCGCCCTCCTGGGGCTTCTCCTTCGCGGTGTCCGGGATGACCAGGCCGGAGGCCGTGGTCTGCTCGGCGTCGATCGGCTGAACGACGATCCGGTCCTCGAGGGGCTTGATGTTGACCGACACGTTGTCGACCTCCGCGTATCTGTGTGTTGGTGGTGGTTCACGTTGTGGCGCCTGCGATGTCGGTACGCCGTCGCGGGGGTCGTACCTCGAGCACATGCGCTGGCACACTCACGGGGAGAGTGCCAATCAGAACTTAGCACTCACCCCAATCGAGTGCCAGCAGGGGTCGCGCAGGCGTGGGAGCCCGGAGAGCGACACAATGCCCCGGTGGACCTCGACGCCTTCCGCTGGCTGCTGACCGACGCCGGCCAGCGCCTCCTGGACCGCGCGGAGGCGGCGTCCGAGGATCCCCTCGAGGCCGCCGCCCAGCTTCGGCGTGAGGCGGACGGCGATCACGTCGCGGCCGCACTGACCCAGGCATCGCTGCGCCGCAAGGCCGTCGCGAAGTTCGGCGAGCTCGCGGCGCTGATGTACTTCACCCCCGAGGGCCTCGAGCAGGCCACCCGCGCCCCGGTTGCGGAGCACCGGGCGGCCCGCCTGGGAGCCGCGCGGGTCGAGTCTGTGGTCGACCTGGGCTGTGGCATCGGCGGCGACCTGGTCGCCTTCGCAGGTGCCGGCATCACCACCGCCGGCGTGGACCTCGACCCGGTGCGCGTCGAGGTGGCCCGGGCCAACCTGGCCGCGCTTCAGCTGGGTGGGGCGGTGATGGTGGCCGACGCGACGACCCTCGACCTGAGCCCGTTCTCCGTGGCGTTCGCGGATCCGGCGCGCCGGTCGGCGCGGGGGCGCACGTTCTCCGTCGACGACTGGACCCCGCCGTGGGCGTTCGTCGAGTCGCTCCTGCGGCGCACGTCCTGCGTCAAGACCGCACCGGGCATCCCCCACGCCGTGCTGCCCGGCGATGTCGAGGCCGAGTGGATCAGCGATCACGGCGAGGTCAAGGAAGCCGCGCTCTGGTCGGGTGCCCTCGCCAGCACCCGTCGGCGCGCGACCGTCATCGGCGACGGCGGACTGGCCACCCTGACCGACGAGGACCTGCCGGACGAGCGACTCGCCGCGGGGACCGCCGTCTCGGCGTACCTCTACGAGCCGGACGGCGCGGTGATCCGGGCCGGGCTCGTCGAGGCGGTGGCCGCGGGCGTCGGTGGGTGGCTCCTCGACGAGCACATCGCCTACGTCGTCGCCGACCAGTCGTTCCGGACGCCGTTCGCGCGGTCCTACCGGGTCCTCGAGGAGCTGCCGCACCGCGAGAAGGCGTTGCGGGCCGCGTTGCGCGAGCGCGGGATCGGCCGGCTCACGATCAAGAAGCGCGGCGTCACCGTCGTGCCGGAGGAGCTGCGCAAGCGGCTCGCCCTTGCCGGCGACGCCGAGGCCACGATCGTCCTGACCCGGGCGGCCGGCAAGGGTGTGTGCCTGCTGGTCGAGCCGTTCTAGCTGTACCCGGCCATGACGTGGGTAGCGGGCGTGGCGGCTTGAACGGGTGAGAACCCCCGAATGGGATGTGGCTTGTCTAAGGCCCACTCCAACCCGGAGGTTCTCGTGTCCCACAGTAGTGCCCGCACCACGTTCCAAGGCCGGCTGCTGATCGTTCAGCGGCATCGAGCCGGTTGGCCCCAAGCCCACATCGCGGCAGCGATGGGCGTCTCGCGCAAGTGTGTGAAGACCTGGCTCGACCGGTTCGCCGCGGAGGGTGAGTCTGGTTTGCGCGACCGGTCTTCACGGCCGCATCGGTCTCCGACCAGGACCAGTCCAGCGGTGGAGGCCGCGATCGTCGAGGTTCGGCACCGGGAGCGACGGGGTCCCGACTGGATCGGCGCCGAGCTCGGTGTCCCGGCTCGGACGGTTTCTCGTGTGCTGGCCCGCCATCAGGTGCCGAAGCTGGCAGCGTTGGATCCGATCACCGGGGAGGTGATCCGGGCCAGCAAGGCCACCGCCGTCCGCTACGAACGGGCCTATCCAGGTGCGTTGGCGCACATGGATGTGAAGAAGCTCGGCCGGATCCCCGACGGCGGCGGTTGGCGCGTCCATGGCCGTGGCATACCCCGCGACCGGACCAATGGACCCGGATTCGACTACGTCCACGCACTGGTCGACGACCACTCCCGGCTTGCCTACTCCGAGATCCACGCAGACGAGAAGGGCACCACCTGCGCTGGGTTCCTGGCCCGAGCGCTGGACTACTTCGCGACCCACGGCATCACCGCAGTCGAGGAGCTGATGACCGACAACGCCTGGGCCTACCGCTACTCGTTGCGCGAGATCTGTGCTGTTCGCGGCATCAGACAGCTCTTCATCCGCCCTCACTGCCCGTGGCAAAACGGGAAGGTCGAGCGCCTCAACCGCACCCTGCTCACCGAGTGGGCATACCGCCAGGTGTTCCTCAGCAACGACGAGCGAGCCGCCGCTCTTGCGCCCTGGCTCGAGCACTACAACACTTGCCGCCGTCACAGCGCGCTCGGAGGACTCCCACCTATCAGCCGTCTGCGACCAACCTGATGGCCAAGTACATCTAGCGCCGACGGCTCACTGCCACACCCGCACGTAGTCGACCTGGTACGTCGCCGGCACGGGTGTCTGTGCCACCGGCATGTTGCCCATCCCGTCGGGCCCGATGCCCTGGGTGAAGGTCATGATGTAGCGCTTCTGGAACGCCGGGTCGCCCGAGGTGTTCACCAGGCAGCTGTGCCCGTTGACGAAGAACTCGATCCTGGTCGGGCTCCACTCGAGCCGGTAGGTGTTCCAGACGCCCCGGCTCACGTTGCAGACGTCCATGTTCAGGCCCTGCTGCAACCCGAGGACGTCCGCGGAGTAGTGCAGCGACGAGGCCGACAGCGACGGGTTGACCGAGAACGTCTCGGAGACGTCGATCTCACCGGAGTACGGCCACGGCGAGGTGGACCCGTACCGGTCGTCGGGCCACATCCAGAAGCCCTCCGCCAGGCCGGGATAGGCCGATGCCGTGTTCCGGACCCGCGCCTCGAACCGCCCGTACTGCTGGCTGAACTGGTGCCAGGTCGTCACGGAGCCCGACTGGTAGCGGCTCGGCGCGAACCCGGCGAGCCCGCACGGTGCGGGCGCCGGCAGCCTGAGGAGGTTGAGGTACAGCGACCCGTTCCGGACACCTACGTTCGCGGGGTCGTCGCGGTAGCAGGCGTGGACATCGGTCGTGCCGGTGAGGAAGACCGTCTGCGGAGTCCACTTCGTCCGGTCCAGGGTGTTGCCGGAGAAGTTGTCGACGAACGTGCACCGCCACGGCGTACCGTCGGCCTTGAGCGGCTGCGCGCCGCACGCGTCCGCGGACGCGGAGACCCCGGAGATCGCCTCGGCGTGCGGGACGACGCCCGCCGGTGCGGCGAACCCCCCGATCGACACGACCAGCGCCAGCACACAGATGAGCCTGAACGGCCTCATGCTCCGAACTCCCGACTCCCCCGAGAAGGACAGGGCTGCGGGGAGTCTCCTGGGAGGGGCCCGAGCAGCGAATCAGGAGGCAGCGTAGGGCCTCGAGAGGGGCCCTGACTAGAGTCAATTCTGGTTGCTGCTGATGCCTGTGGGGCCGCTGTGAGCGACTTCGTGGCTCGCCAGCAGCTCGTCGAGCTGCTCGTACCCCTCCACGACGCCCTTCTCCATGCCACTGGCCACCATCGCGTCGCGCGACTCGAGCGAGTCCAGGACGCTGGTGATCCGCAGCCTGGTGCGGCCGTCGGCGAGCGGCTCGAGGGTCAGCGTGTCGAGCGACACCCCGTCGGGCCAGCCCTCGAAGGTGAAGGTCTGCACGATGCGGCCCGGTGGCCGGACCTCGTGGAACGAGCCGTAGAAGCGGTAGGTCTCCTCACCACGGGAGGACACGTAGCGCCAGCTGCCGCCGGTGCGTGCGTCCCAGTGCTCGGCGACACTGTGGATGTCGCGGGGACCGAGCCACTGCATGGCGAGGCCCGGATCCACGTGGGCACGGAAGACCAGCTCCGGCGGGGCGTCGAACTCCCGGGTGATCTCGACGAACGGCAGCCCCGGCGGCGCCTCGATCGTGGTCTCGTGCTTCGTCGTCGTCATGAGGCCTCTCCTTGTGCGTCGGTCGCCTGGTCAGCGGTCGCGGGTTCTGCCATGGCGGCCAGCACGGCGTCGAGCCGCCGGTACCGCTCCTCGGCCTGTTGCCGGTAGCGCTCGATCCACTTCGTCATCAGGTCGAACACCTCCGCCTCCAGGTGGACCGGGCGGCGCTGGGCGTCCCGGCTCCGACTGACCAGGCCGGCCTCCTCGAGCACCTTCAGGTGCTTGGAGATGGCCTGGAGGGACACGGCGTACGACGCACCCAGCTCGCTCACCGTGGCGTCGCCGTCGGTCAGCCGAGCGACGATGTCGCGCCGGGTCGGATCAGCGAGCGCACCGAACACGCGCGTGAGCCGGTCGTCGGACGCTGGCATCATCGCCTCCTTGATCAACCACCTGGTTGATCAAGGGTGCCGTGGCAGCGGCTGCTTGTCAACCCTTCGGTTGAGAAGGGATCACTGCCACGCGTGGACGTAGTCGACCTTGAACGTCGCAGGGATCGGCGTCCCGGCGACCGGCAGGTTGCCCATCTCCCCCGGGCCGATCCCCTGGGTGAAGATGATGGTGTACGGCTTCTGGAACGCGGTGCTGCCCGAGGTGTTGACCAGGCAGCTGTGCCCGTTCACGAAGAACTCGATCCGGGTGCTCGTCCACTCCAGCGCGTAGGTGTTCCACTCGCCGCGGTGCACCTGGCAGACGTTGTAGTTGAAGCCCAGGCGCATCCCGTTCGCGTCCTCGGAGTAGTGCAGCGTCGAGGACATCGCGTCGGGGTAGACCGAGAAGGTCTCGGCGATGTCGATCTCGCCGGCCGTCGGCCAGACGTCCGTCGACGCCACCCGGTCGTCCGGCCACATCCAGAAGCCCTCGGCGAGGCCGGGGTACGCCGACGCGGTGTTCTTCACCCGGGCCTCGATCCGCCCGTACTGCTGGCTGAACCGGTGCCAGGTGGAGACCATCCCGGACTGGAGCGGTGTCGGGCCCATTCCGGCAACGCCGCAGGGGGCCGGCTGGTCGAGCCGGAGGAGCGTGAGGGTCAGGCTGCCGTTGGCCACGTTGACGTTCGACGGGTCGTCCCGGTAGCAGGTGTAGGTGTCGGCCGACCCCGTGGCGAAGACCGTGTTGGGGATCCACTTGGTGCGGTCGAGCTCGGTGCCGTTGAACTCGTCGTCGAAGGTGCACGACCAGGCCGAGCCGTCGGCCTTGCGTGGCCGGGCCCCGCAGGCGTCGTAGAGAGTCGGCTGCGACGGCGGGTTCGGCTTCGCGACCCGCGCCGGCATGGCCACGACGAACTTCCGGCTGCTGCCGTCACTGGTCACCCGGAAGGTCGCCGAGGTGCCGGCCACCACCGACAGCGTGGTGGCGAAGCGATGCGCGTGTGCGCGGATGCGCTTGACGAGCACCCAGTGCGATCCGGCGCGCCGATCGAAGCGGACGCGCGGCGATGCGCTCTTCGTGCGCCCGGACACCGACGCCGTCTCCGTGCCGGACACCTGCACGTACACGGAGGGCGCGGCGGAGGCCGCTGTGGCGGGATCGCCGACGCCCAGCAGGACGCCCGACGAGATCGCGATCACGACCACCGCGAGCAGCGTCTTCAGACGCAGCGTACGTGAGGCCCCACCTGGGACACGGCGCAGTTCCATCTCGATCCTCCCCATCGAAGACGGCGGCCGGACCCCCATGTCCGACCCCGCGATCAGAGTATCGCGAATCGGTCCTTATTGGTAGAAACTGTGCAATTCGGACATCGCAGGTGCATGAGCCCCGTGCAACCTTTCCCGCGCAGGCCGCGTAGGGAACGGTCGAAGGAGGTGCATGATGCTCACGACCTCGAGGGAGCTGCCCGTGGACGACCGCGCTGCCCATGCCCGGGCGGACTTCGAGTCGTGGATGCTCGCCCGCCAGACCCGGCTGCTCCGCACCGCGTACCTGCTGACCGGCGACGTCCACGCGGCGGAGGACCTCGTCCAGACCGCCTTGGCCAAGCTCTACCTCGCCTGGGACCGGGTCTCCGACGCACCGTCGATCGACGCCTACGTCCGCAAGATCATCGTCAACGAGCACACGTCGACCTGGCGGCGGTTGTGGCGGCACCGCGAGGTGGTCAGCGACACCAGTGCGTACGACGTACCGACCGCCGCCCGGGAGTACGACGGCGTCGGCGACGCGCTCTGGACCGCCGTGCGCGCACTGCCCGAGCGCCAGCGCGCGGTGGTCGTGCTGCGCTACTACGAACAGCTCTCCGAGAAGGAGACCGCCGACGCGCTCGGCGTGACCGTCGGGACGGTGAAGTCCCAGGCCAGTCGCGCCCTCGACACCTTGCGCCTGCACCTCGGGGACCGCGACGACCTCACCGGCTGGGAGGCCCACCGATGAACGGACCGATGAAGAGCAGCCCGCGCTTCCCCGACGGTGAGCTCACCCGCCACCTCGAGCAGAAGGCGGACCAGTTCGACCGCCTCGGCGGTGCCCGGCTGGACCTCAGCCAGGTGCTCGACCGCGCGGGCGAGATCAAGCGCGGTCGCCGGATGCGGGCGAGCCTGGTGATGGCTGCCGTGGTGCTCGCCGTCGCCGTGCCCACCGGGCTCGTCGCGCTCGACCGCGACCGAACGACCGATCCGGTCACGCCTGCGCACCCCGTGCAGAGTGACGACGGGGCGCTGACCCTCGGCGACCTGAAGACCGGTGCGCCCCCTGCCCATGGATACGCGCAGGACGGCACCTGGCAGCTGCCGGTGGCGGCCAACGGGCTGTCCGGACTCCATGGCCAGGTCATCCGCGCAGCCGCTCTGGAGGGCGGCGCGATGGTGGCGATGGGGACCGGCGACGGCGACCAGACCGCCTACTTCATCTACGCAGAGGGCGGCACGCTCGAGCAGTCCTGGCCGGTGGCGGGCGGGTTCGCAGTGTCTCCTGAGGGCAACGTGGCGGCGTTCGTCGAGCCGGACGGCACCGTGATGGCCGTCCAGGACGGCGGTTCGCGCTACTTCGAGGTCGCCCACCTGGCCGGCGCAGCCTCACCGCACGGCGGTGCGGGTCGATTCTCGGTGGCGGCCGTGACCGGCGAGAACTGCTCGGGACGGTCCGAGGAGGTCGGCTGCACGATCTACGTCGACACGACCGACGCGACCCACGAGATCTGGGCGGTGGCACCGCACCAGGAGCCCGTGCTCGTCAAGCCGCAGCTGATCAAGCTGACCGGCCTGACGGCAGCCGGTGCCGCCATCGGGCAGCTGTCGTCCAGCAACGACGGGTCGTGCTGGGCCGCGCTGGACCAGGGTGACGACCAGCAGTGGAAGACCTGCACCTATGCGCTGAAGGCGTTCTCGCCGGACGGCCAGCTGGTGCTCGCAGGGTCGGCCCAGGCGGACGGCGCCGGCGACACCCGGCTTGCGGTGCTCGACGCCGACAGCGGCAAGCCGGTGCTGGACCTGACGACGGCGGAGGGTGCTTCGGTCTACGACGTGCAGTGGGAGGACGCGAGCCACGTGGTGGCGACCGTGAGCGAGGGCAACAGGTGGGCGGTGCTCCGGGTCGGGATGGACGGCCGTCGGGAGTACGCCATGAGCCCGGTCGACGGCACCGACCCCTACGTGTCGCCGTTCGTGCTCCCGACGCCGTGACGCCGGCGGCCGGAGCAACCTTTCCGGCCCCGGCGGCGTGTAGTGGTCGTGCAGAAGCGTCCGGGGACGACCATGGGGTTCGATCGCACGCTGGCTGACGCCCGGAAAGCGAGGTCGGACGTGACAGGACCGTCCCGCACCGACTTCGCCGAGTGGATGGCCCAGCGACAGACCATGCTCCTGCGGACCGCCTGCCTGCTCACGGGTGACACCCACACTGCCGAGGACGTCGTCCAGGCGACCCTGGCGAAGATGTACCTCGCCTGGGACCGCCTGGCCGACCGCGAGCACCTCGACTCGTATGCGCGGCGCACGTTGCTCAACGAGTACCGGTCCCTGTGGCGGCGGCCCTGGCGACGCCGGGAGCACGTGACCGCGGAGCCGCCGGAGACGGCGAGGCCAGCGGCCGAATGGGACGGTCGCCGCGAGGCGCTGTGGCAGTTCGTGGGCAGTCTCCCGGCGCGGCAGCGGATGGTGATCGTGCTGCGCTACTACGAGGAGCTCAGCGAGGCCGAGACCGCCGAGACGCTGGGCATCTCGGTCGGCACCGTGAAGTCGTCCACGTCGCGTGCGCTCTCGTCGTTGCGCGCCCGGATCCCCGGTCAGGCCGGGCTGTCGCAGGAGGAGGCGTGATGACCGAGCAGGGTGAGCTGTCCAGGATGCTCAAGGACAAGGTGCAGACCTTCGACGTCCTGCCGTCGGACCTCCACCAGGTCGAGGCCCGGGCGCACCGCATCCGCGCGCGCCGACGGGTCACCGCGGTGGGAGCCGTCGCTGCCGCGGTGGTGGCTGCAGCTGTGCCCACCTTCCTGGCGCTGCAGCCGCACGACGACGCGGCGCGCCCCGTGGGTCCGACGCCTTCTCCCTCGAGCACGGCGACCACCGCGGCTCCCAGCGCGCTGGAGAAGCTCTCGCAGGGAGACGCGCCCCGGATCGACTGGCGATTCGGGTCGACCGTGCACCTCGAGGGTGGGCGGACGCTCACCCTCCCGGACGGGGAGTGGACACGGTTCGCGCCGTACCGGGGCGGCGTGGTCGCCGGCACCAGCAACAACGTCGCCGACGAGGTCGTCGTGGTCGGTGCGGACGGCAGCGTCGTCTCGCGCGGCGCGGGCAACGGACCCGTGGTCAGCGCCGACGGGAGCCGGGTCACCTGGTGGTCGCCGAAGACCGATGGCGGTGCCTTCGTGTCCGGCCCGACCTCGGACGCCGGCGGAGGAGCCGACACCAGTGTGCCCGCCGCCCTGGACCGGCCGAGACCCGTCGGCTACCTCGGAGACGACCTCGTCTACCGCGTCGACGCCGACACCGGGGGTGTGGCGATGTCGTGCGGTGCCTCCTGCACGGTCGCGATCCCGGGGATGACCATGGTGCTCGCGGTCGACAGCGAGCGACGACTGCTGGCCGGCTACACGACCGAGGGCTGCCCGACCAAGGTCTTTCGCGTGCCCGATCTGCCGGCCGGCACGTCGCGCACCCTCCAGGTGACGAGCTCGTGGCCGTGTGTGCGGGAGACGCCGGACAGCTTCAACCCCGACGGATCGGCCTTGGTGCTCGAGCACCGGGGCAGTGACGGGCGCTGGAACGGCATCGTGGTGCGAGACAGTACGTCGGGCAAGGTGCGGACGCGCTACCAGACGTCCCCCGGGGTGCAGGTCACGGACGCGGCCTGGGAGGACGACAGCCATGTCCTCGTCTCCGTCTACAGCCCTGCCGACCACCTCTGGGCCGTGCTGCGGGTCGGCCCCGACGGCTCGGTCGACCGGGCGACGCCGGTCGTCCCGGGTGACGACGCCCTGGTGCCATTCGCCTTCGGCGTGCGGCCGTGAGGCTAGACGCCGGATGACGCGAGGACCTGCTCGACCCGCATCGAGGAGTCGGCGGGCAGGTCGAGCCGGGAGGGCGTACGCCCCCGGGCGACCATCTCGGCGCCGAGCGCGGCGACCATGGCGCCGTTGTCCGTGCACAGACCGGGCCTCGGGACCCGCACCCGGATGCCCTTCCTCGCCGCTCGCTCCTCGGCCAGGGCGCGCAGCCGTGAGTTCGCGGCGACTCCGCCTCCGATCAGGATGTCCTCGATCCCCTGGTCGGCCGCAGCGTCGATCGCCTTGCGCGTGAGCACGTCGCACACGGCCTCCTGGAAGGACGCGGCGACGTCGGCGACGGGCACCGGCTCGCCGGCTGCCTCCCTGGCCTCGACCCAGCGGGCGACGGCGGTCTTCAAGCCGGAGAACGAGAAGTCGAACCGGTGCCGCTCGAGGTCACGCCGCGAGGTCAGCCCGCGCGGGAAGTCGATGGACACCGAGGAGCCCTCGCGGGCCACCCGGTCGATGTGCGGACCACCGGGGAACGGCAGCCCCAGCAGCCTGGCGACCTTGTCGAACGCCTCGCCGGCGGCGTCGTCGATGGTCGCCCCGAGCGCCGTCACCGACGAGGTGACGTCGTCGACGCGCAGCAGCGAGGAGTGGCCGCCGGACACGAGCAGCGCCAGGCACGGGTCCGGCAGGGCACCGTGCTCGAGCTGGTCGACCGCGACGTGGGCGGCGAGGTGGTTGACGCCGTACAGCGGCTTGCCGAGGGACAGCGCAAGCGCCTTGGCGGAGGCGACGCCGACGAGCAGCGCTCCGGCGAGCCCGGGCCCGGCGGTGACCGCGATCGCGTCCACGTCGTGCAGCGCGACGCCCGCCGTCTCGCAGGCGCGCTGCAGCGTCGGCACGATCGCCTCCAGATGGGCCCTGGAGGCCACCTCCGGCACGACGCCGCCGAAGCGGGCGTGCTCCTCGACCGAGGAGGCGACCGCGTCGGCGAGCAGCGTGTGACCGCGGACGATCCCCACGCCGGTCTCGTCGCAGGAGGTCTCGATGCCGAGGACCAGGGGTTCGCTCACGCCGCCATTGTGCCGGGAACCAGAAGCGGGTCCGGAAGCGAGTGCCGCGCGTCCCGGTCCGGTCGTTCTCAAACCTGCCCGGGGTGACGTAGCGTCATGGCGCCGGACACACCGGCACGACCCGACTCGGGAGACTCCATGTCCATCACCCCTCCGGAGCGCCGCACCACCATCGCCGCGCTCCTCGCCGTTGCCACCGCCCTGTCGATCGGCCTGGCAGCACCCGCCGACGCCCGCAGCGACCACAACCCCGGACCGCCGCTCGCGCCCCGGACCCACTTCACGATGGCGGCCGACGGCAGCACCGGCCTCACCGTCGACGGGTCGCACATCCCCAACATCGACTCCGACAAGTCGACGATCCGCAAGTACTACAGCGCGGGGAGCAACGGGATCGCGGACAAGAGCAGCTCGCCGTACATCTCCGAGCTGCACGCGATCGAGTCGTCGACGCTGGCATCGCTGCCCGCCGTCGACCCGGCGCAGCACAAGGCGATCGTCTTCGACGCCGACGACACGACGCTGTGGACCTACGACATGGAAGACGGCGCCATGCACTTCAACTTCGACCCGGTGCTGCAGAACACCTGGGTGCAGGAGGGGCGCTTCCCGGCGACGCCGGGCATGGTCGACTTCGAGCACGCAGTGCAGGCCAAGGGGTACGCCGTCTTCGGCATCACCGGCCGCAACTCCGGCCAGGAGGCCGCGACGCTGACCAACCTCGCCACCGTCGGCTACACCGGCTTCGACGCCGACAACTTCTTCACCAAGTGGACGTCGGCCCAGACACCGCCGGGATACGTCGACTGCGCGGCCGACGGCAACGCCGCCTCCTGCTCGACGGTGGAGTACAAGGCGTTCACCCGCAGGCACATCGAGCAGGATCTCGGCTACGACGTCGTGCTCAACCTCGGTGACCAGTTCTCCGACCTCCAGGGCGGGTACGCCGACGCGGCGCTCAAGCTGCCGAACCCGACGTACTACCTGCCGAGCCCCGACATCGCGGGGGCACCGGCGAGCGACGCGGCCCTGACTCCGCGCACCGAGTTCACGATGGCGCCGGATGGCTCCAGCGGGCTGACCCAGGGCGGGGAGGGCATCCCGAACATCGACTCGGTCAAGTCGACCATCCGCAAGTACTACAACGCCTCCAGCACCGGCATCGCCGACAAGTCGAGCTCGCCGTACATCTCCGAGCTCGCGGGCATCGAGGCCGACAACCGGGACCGGCTGGCCAACCAGTGCCGGCGCGAGGTGCGCGCGGGCGGCAGGCCGGCGGTCGTGTTCGACGCCGACGACACCACCTTGTGGACCTACGACATGGAGGACGGCGCGATGCACTTCAACTTCGACCCGAAGCTCCAGAACGACGCATGGGTGCAGCCGATGGCCTTCCCGGCAACGCCGGGGATGCCTGCGCTGGTCGACGCGGTTGGTGCTGCCGGGTGCACCGTGGTCGGTCTGACCGGTCGCCACGACAACCAGCGTGCGGCCACGCTGGGCAACCTCGCCAAGTGGTACGGCAGCTGGTTCACCGACGCGAACTACTACACCAAGTTCGACAGTGCGGCCACCGTCCCGTCGTACTTCGACGGCACACCGTGCGAAGACGGGTCGTGCTCGACGATCGAGTACAAGTCGGCGGTCCGGGCCCATGTCGAGGACCAGGGCTACGACATCATCGCCAACTTCGGCGACCAGTTCTCCGACCTGATCGGCGGGCACGCCGACCGGGCCGTGAAGCTGCCGAACCCGACCTACTACCTGCCCTGACCATGTCGTGTGCACCAGCGCGTCGCGAGCGACGCGCTGGGGCACACGAGCTCAACAGCCCTTGACGAGCGGCAGCCGGAGCACGACCGCTGTCGTCCCGTCCCGGTAGTAGCGGGGGCGCCGGTCGATCTCAATGAAGCCGCGGGTGGCGTAGAAGGCGAGGGCACTCGCGTTGTCCTCGCGCACCTCGAGGATCAGCCGGTCCGCTCCCGTGCCGGGCCCGTGGGCGATGACCTCGTCGAGCAGCGCGCCCGCGACACCGGTACGCCGCACGGCCGGTGCCACGCCGATCCGCTGCAGCTCGGCGATGTCCCCGGCGTAGGAGGCGACCGCGTAGCCGACGACCTCGCCGTCGTGGTCGGCCACCAGGTAGCGGACCGTCGGAACGTCCCCGGCGAGGCCGACCCGGATCAGGCCCGCGCTCCAGGCGTCCACGCCCTGGCACACGGACTCGAGCTCGGTCACCGCCTCGGCGTCACCGGGGACCGCCGCGCGGATCATGTGACCCGCTTGGGCCGACCGGGCTCCATCGTGTCGGGCCGGCGCAGGTAGAGGGGGTCCGGGTCGAGCAGCGCGAAGCGCTCCCCGACGACCACGTCGCACAGCACGCTCGCCCGGGGATGCTGGGGTCCGGCCGCGTGCGGGAACGCGTCCGGGTACAGCGCCGCGCCGTGACCCACGACCAGCGCATCGGTCGCGGCATCGGCCGGCCGGACGACCTCCGGGCCGGAGACACGCCCCCGGTCGGCGTACGTCGCGAGGTAGACCTCCTTACGACGCGCGTCCGTGGCGACCAGGAAGTCGTCGAGCCCCGCGTCGATCGCCTCGGCGGCGAGGATGTCGAGCGTGCAGACGCCGTACACCGGGATGTCGAGCGCGAGCGCCATCGTGCGCGCGGTGACCAGACCGACCCGGAGGCCGGTGAACGGCCCCGGGCCGACCCCGACGGCGATCGCTGTGACGTCCTGGCTGATCGCGCCTGCCCGGGCGAGCACGTCGGCGATGCCGGGCGCGAGCATCTCGCCGTGACGCATCGACTCGCTCGCGGAGTACTCGGCCACGACGTCCTCCCCGTCGTGCAGGGCGACGGTGACGTGCGACGTGGCGGTGTCGAAGGCGAGAAGCACGGGCCCGAGGTTACGTGAACGAGCGGAGCCGCATCGAGCTTGCTCGTTTGCGGTGTAGCGAGGAACGTTGAGGAGCGAAGCGACGATTACGCGAGCACCCGGCGCAGGTCGGTGCCCTGCCAGCGGCTGCCGACCGGCCTGATCACCAGGGTGCGGACGTCGTCGTCGGCACGCTCGAGCCGCAGCTCGAGCCGGTCGTTGCTCAGCGCCTCGGCGAGACCGGAGCCCCACTCGACCACCGTGACCGCCTGGTCCACGTCGGTGTCGAGGTCGAGGTCGTCGAGCTCGGCGGCGTCACCGAGCCGGTAGGCGTCGACGTGGACCAGCTCCGGCCCGCCGCGCAGCGACGGGTGCACGCGCGCGATCACGAAGGTCGGCGAGGTCACCGGACCGCGAACGCCGAGGCCGTCGCCCAGGCCCTGCGTGAGGGTGGTCTTGCCGGCGCCGAGGTCGCCGGTCAGCACGAGCAGGTCACCGGCGCGCAGGAGGGGACCCAACCGCTCACCCACCGTCCGGGTGTCCTCGGGAGTCGGCAGCGTGAGGCGCAGCGGCAGCAGGCACAGCATCCGCAGGCGCGGGCCGTCGCGCTCGACCTCGACGTACCCGTGCTTCTGCCAGAAGGCGATCGTCTGCGGCAGCTCGGCGCGGGCCTCGAGGTCCAGGCCCTCCTTGCCACGCTCCGCGGCGACCGAAGCCGCAGCGTCAGCGAGCATGCGGGCGACCCCGTGGTGCCGGGCGCTCGCGAGGACGCCGACCCGGCGGAGGCCGAGCAGCGAATCGTGGTCGGCGAAGAGCAGTGCGCCGACCGGCTCGCCGTCGTGGGTGGCGAGGAGCCCGCCGTGCTCCGAGAGCGCGGCGGCGACCGACTCGGTCGTCTCCTCGAGCGCGGTCGACGGCGGGTCGAGCACGGGCCGTCCCGCGAATGCCTCGTGGATCACCGCGACGACGTCGCCGGCGCGCTCGGCGCCGACCAGGAGGATCTCGGTCACGCGCGGTGCTCCCCCTCGACCCACCGACGCTGCTGGCGGCCACCCATGCGGGTGACGATCTCGTAGGAGATCGTGTCGCACCACTCGGCCCAGTCCTGTGCGGTCGGCTCGCCGTCGCGGCCGGGCCCGAGCACGACGACCTCGTCGCCGGCCGACGCGTGCGGCGCCTCGACGACGAACTGGTCCATGCAGATCCGCCCGAGCACCGGTGCGCGCTCGCCCGCGACCTGCACGGCGGCCCGGGACGAGGCGTGGCGCGGGATACCGTCGCCGTAGCCCATCGGCACCAGCGCCACGCGCATCGGCCGGTCCGCGACGAACGTGTGCCCGTAGGAGACCCCGGCGCCCGGCTCGAGGTCCTTGGCGATCACGACGCTGCCACGGACGGTCATCGCCGGCACCAGTCCGAGCTCGTCGCCGGTCACCACCTCAGGGGCGGGGCTCAGCCCGTACGCCGCGATGCCGAGCCGGACCAGGTCGAAGCGGGCACTGGGCCGCAGCAGCGCACCGGCCGAGTTCGACAGGTGCCGGACCTCGGGGGTCAGCCCGGCGTCGTCGGCGAGCGCGAGCGCGTCGCGGAAGGCCTGCTCCTGTGCGGCATTTGCCGGGTGGTCCGGCTCGTCGGAGCAGGCGAGGTGCGACCAGACGCCGACGACCTCGATCTCGCCCGCGACCTCGGCCTTCCGACCGGCTTCGAACAACGCCGCCCACTGGTCGCGAGGAGCGCCGCCGCGCGACAGGCCGGTGTCGACCTTGAGCTGCACCCGAGCCGTGCGTCCGCCCTCGCGCGCAAGGGCGACGAGCTCACCGAGCTGGGCGACGGAGTGGGCGGTGACGTCGACGTCGGCGGCGATCGCGGCCGAGAGGTCCTCGCCCGGGACCGCCAGCCAGCAGAGGATGCGGCCGGTGTCCCCGGCGGTGCGGAGCGCGACCGCCTCGTCCGCGGTCGCCACGCCGAGCCACTCGGCGCCCGCGTCCCGCGCCGCGCGGGCCGACTCGACCATGCCGTGCCCGTAGCCGTCGGCCTTCACGACGACCATGAGCGCCGGCGCCGCGTCCCCGGTCGGACCCGTCGAGACCAGCTCGCGCAACCGGCCGACGTTGTGCCGGATCGCGCCGAGGTCGACGACGATCTCGGCCCGGACGGGAGCGGCGGCTGCGGTCATGGCAGCCCCATCCTCCCATCCGGCAGGTCAGGCGATGAGCGCCTGCACCACCAGCGGGACGGCGTCCGCGACACCCTCGGGCGTCACCGGGCCACCGCGCCCGGCGAGCGTCGCCGCGGCGCCGTGCAGCCAGGACCCCACCGTCGCGGCGTCGAAGGGCGACAGCCCCGTCGCGAGCAGCGAGCCGATGACCCCGGAGAGCACGTCGCCCGCTCCGGCGACGGCGAGCCAGGCGACGCCGCTCGTCGTCACCGCCGCCGGCCCGTCCGGCGCGACGACCAGGGAGTGCCGGCCCTTGAGCAGCACCACGGCGTCGTACTTCTGCGCGGCTGCGCGTGCATGTGCGAGCTGGCGCGCCTCGACGTCGGCGCGCTCGGCGTCGAGCATCCGGGCGAGCTCGCCGGCATGGGGCGTGAGCACGAGGTTGCGGGAGCGGCCGGGCACGACGTGCTGCAGCCCGTCGGCGTCGACCACGACGGGCACCTCGTCGGCGAGCGAGAGGCCGAGAGCAGTGGCCGCCTGGTCGTCACCACCGGAGCCGACCACCCAGGCCTGGACCCGTCCCTCGCCGACCACGACGCCGGGATGACGGGCGCGCACGGCGTCGGCCGCCTCGCCGGCGTACCGGACCATGCCGGCGAGACCGGATGATGCTCCGGAGGTGCAGAGCACGGCCGCGCCGGGGTACATCGCGGAGCCGGCCCGTACGCCGACCACGCCGCGGGTGTACTTGTGGTCGAACGGCCGCGGCACCGGGAGCATCCGGGCCACGTCATCGGCCTGCAGGGCGGTCACGGTCGGCTCGGGGAGGTCGAGCCCGAGGTCGACCAGGGTCACGACACCCGCGGCTTCAGCAGCCGGGTCGAGGAGATGACAGCCCTTGTGGGTGCCGAAGGTGACCGTGACGTCGGCGCGGACGTGCGGGCCGTCGAGCTCGCCGGTGTCGACGTCGACTCCCGACGGCACGTCCACGGCCACGACGACCGCGCGCGGGAACCGGGTCACGGCAGCCTCCGCCTCGGGCCTCAGCCCGGGCTTGCCGCCGATGCCGACGATGCCGTCGACCAGGACATCGGGATCGTGGGCCGTCTCGAGCGTCACCACCCGGCCGCCCCTGGCCGTGAATTCGGCCAGGCCCGCCTCGTGGGTCCGCGAGCCGAGCAGCAGCGCCTCGACCTTGGCACCCCGTCGGGCGAGCAGCGCCCCGGCGTACAGGGCATCGCCGCCGTTGTCCCCGGAGCCGACCAACAGCAGCACCCGGGCGCCGTACACGCCGTCGAGAAGGTCCGCCACCGCCGTCGCCAGCCCGTACGCCGCCCGCTGCATCAGCGTCCCCGCGGGCAGCTGCGCCATCAGCGCCCCTTCTGCCGCCCGAACCTGCTCGACGCTGTGTGCTGCCCGCATCCCCCCATTATGTTGAGTTGGGCCTCCCTGACCGTCGAGTTGGGTGTTCCTGGCCTCACTGGGCGGCCGTTTCTCCCCACTCGATGGTCGGTTTCTCCCAACTCAACGTTCCAGGATGACCACGGCGCTGGCGATACCGCCGTCGTGGCTCAGGGAGAGGTGGGTGCCGGTGGCGCCCAGCTCGGTGGCGCGGGCGAGCACGGTGCCGCGCAGCTCGAAGGTCGGGTCACCCGAGGGCAGCGAGACGACCTCGGCGTCGTGCCAGTGCAGGCCGGCGGGGGCACCGAGCGCCTTCGCGAGAGCCTCCTTCGCCGCGAACCGCGCGGCGAGGGACTGCATCGGCAAGGTCGCCTCGGCGGCGGTGAACAGCTTGTCGCGCAGGGCCGGCGTGCGGGCGAGCGAGGCCTCGAAGCGCACGAGCTCGACCACGTCGATGCCGACGCCGATGATCACGGCCGCTACTCGACGGTGACGGACTTGGCGAGGTTGCGCGGCTGGTCGACGTCGTGGCCCATCCGGGTCGCCAGCTCGCAGGCGAACAGCTGCAGCGGCACGGTCGCGACCACCGGCTGGAGGAGCGTCGGCACCGTCGGCAGGCCGATCAGCACGTCGGCGTACGGCGCCACCTCCTCATCGCCCGCCTCGGCCAGCACGATCGTGAGTGCACCGCGCGCCCGTACCTCCTGGATCGCGCTGATCATCTTGTCGTGCAGCTGGTCGCGGCCCCGGGGCGGCACGACGCAGAAGACCGGCAGCCCCTCCTCGATGAGCGCGATCGGCCCGTGCTTGAGCTCGCCGGCAGCGAACCCCTCGGCGTGGATGTAGGCGAGCTCCTTGAGCTTCAGGGCGCCCTCCAGGGCGACCGGGAAGCCGGCGTGCCGGCCGAGGAACAGCACCGAACGGGCGTCCTTGAACCGCTCGGCGAGCGCGTAGATCGCCTCGGAGTGGTCCAGCACCGTCTGCACGTTGTCGGGCATCTGAGCCAGCTCGCGGACGATGCCGGTGATCTCGTCGCCGTACTTCGTGCCGCGGACCTGCGCGAGGTAGAGGCCCAGCAGGTAGCACGCGATCAGCTGGGTCAGGAAGCCCTTGGTGGAGGCGACGCCGATCTCGGGGCCGGCGTGGGTGTAGATGACGGCGTCGGACTCGCGCGGGATGGTGGAGCCGTTGGTGTTGCAGATGGCGAGGACGCGCGCCCGCTGCTTGACCGCGTGCCGGATCGCCATCAGCGTGTCGGCGGTCTCGCCGGACTGGCTGATCGCCACGACGAGGGTGTTGCGGGTGAGGATCGGGTCGCGGTAGCGGAACTCGTGGGCGAGCTCCACCTCGCACGGAATCCGGGTCCAGTGCTCGATCGCGTACTTGGCGACCAGGCCCGCGTAGTTGGCCGTGCCGCAGCCGACGATGATGATCTTGTCGACCTCGCGCAGCTCGTCGTCGCTGATCCGCACCTCGTCGAGCTGGAGCTGACCGTCCTCGTCGTGCCGGCCCAGGAGCGCGTCGGCGATCGCCCGCGGCTGCTCGAAGATCTCCTTGCGCATGAACCAGTCGAAGCCGCCCTTCTCGGCGGCTGCGAGGTCCCAGTCCACGTGGTAGCGACGCCCTTCGGCGGCGTTGCCGTCGAAGTCGGTGACCTCGGCGCCGTCACGGGTGATCGTGACGACCTGGTCCTGGCCGAGCTCGAGCGCCTCGCGGGTGTGCTCGATGAAGGCCGCGACGTCGGAGCCGATGAAGTTCTCGCCCTCGCCCAGGCCCACCACGAGTGGCGAGTTGCGGCGGGCAGCGACCACGCGTGCGGCGTCGTGCGCGTCGACGGCGACGAGCGTGAAGGCACCCTCGAGCCGGCGGCAGACGTTCTGCATCGCGACGGTCAGGTCGTGACCGGCCTCGACCTCGGTCTCGAGGAGGTGAGCGGTGACCTCGGTGTCGGTCTCGGAGACGAGCTCGTGGCCGGCGCGCTCGAGCTCGTCGCGCAGCCGGGCGAAGTTCTCGATGATGCCGTTGTGCACGACGGCCACGCGTCCGTGCGCCCCGAGGTGCGGGTGCGCGTTCAGGTCGTTGGGCGCCCCGTGGGTCGCCCAGCGGGTGTGGCCGATGCCGGTGGTCGAAGGCGGCAGCGGGGACTCCTCGATGGCCTTCTCCAGGTTGGCGAGCTTGCCCGCCCGCTTGTCGACGCTCAGGACGCCGTCCGCGCTGCCGATGAGGGCGATCCCGGCGGAGTCGTAGCCGCGGTACTCGAGGCGGCGCAGCCCCTCGACGACCACGTCGCGCGCCTGCTTCTCGCCGACGTATCCCACGATCCCGCACATGGGCCGAAGTCTACGGGCCGGGCAGCCCGACCCCGGCCGCCCGCCGGGTGGGCGCCCGGTGCTGGAACAATCAGCGCATGGCCAACGGCGCTGCGCGCATTCCTGGGCGCGCTCCTGGGCGCGATCCGCAGGCGAACGAGGCCT
Source organism: Marmoricola sp. URHA0025 HA25 (assembly GCF_054059435.1). Taxonomy (NCBI): domain Bacteria; kingdom Bacillati; phylum Actinomycetota; class Actinomycetes; order Propionibacteriales; family Nocardioidaceae; genus Marmoricola; species Marmoricola sp. URHA0025 HA25. The sequence goes on along the minus strand of NZ_JBSSCD010000001.1, from coordinate 577,148 downwards.
CGCCGTACGTCGAGCTGGACCGGGACGACTGGGCCGAGCTCGGGGCCCACACCGACCAGCCGCTCTCGGAGCTGGAGATCGAGCGCGTGCGCGGTCTCGGCGACCAGCTCGACATCGACGAGGTCCAGGCGGTGTACCTCCCGCTGTCGCGGCTGCTCAGCCTGTACGTCGAGGCTGCGGGCTCGCTCCACCGGGCACAGGAGTCCTTCCTCGACCGGCCGCAGCCGCCGCGCACCCCGTTCGTGGTGGGCCTCGCCGGCTCGGTCGCGGTCGGGAAGTCGACGACCGCCCGCGTGCTGCAGCAGATGCTCGCCCACTGGCCGGCCCACCCTGAGGTCGCGCTGGTGACCACCGACGGCTTCCTCTACCCCAACGCGGAGCTCGAGCGCCGCGGCCTCATGCATCGCAAGGGCTTCCCGGAGTCCTACGACCGCAAGGCGCTGCTGAAGTTCGTGATCGACATCAAGTCCGGCCGCGACGAGGTGGACGCCCCGGTCTACTCCCACCTCACCTACGACGTGACCGAGGAGAGGGTGGTCGTCCGCCGACCCGACGTGGTGATCGTCGAGGGGCTGAACGTGCTGCAGCCTCCCAAGGTCGGCGCCGACGGCCGCACCGGGCTGGCGGTGAGCGACTTCTTCGACTTCAGCATCTACGTCGACGCGGCGACCAACGACATCCGGCAGTGGTACACCGACCGCTTCCTGCGGCTTCGCGAGACGGCGTTCCGCGACCCCGCGTCGTACTTCGCGAAGTACGCCGGCCTGTCCCGGGACGACGCCGTCGCCGAGGCCAGCCGGATCTGGGACGAGATCAACGGCCCGAACCTGACCAGCAACGTCGCGCCGACCAGGTCACGGGCGACGCTGGTCCTGCGCAAGGACCACGACCACTCGGTGCGCTGGGTCCGCCTCCGGAAGCTCTAGGACAGGCGCGCGGTCTCTCCTACCCTCGGCTCATGGCCACACAGATGCGCAAGGCGCTCGCCGGACTGCACGAGGAGCTCCGCTACGAGCCGGTGACCCAGCGGATCCGGATCTCGCTCGGCGACGTCGTGGTCGCCGAGACCACCGGCGCCGTGCTGGTCTGGGAGCCCCGCCGCGTCGTCCCGTCGTACGCCGTGCCGCGGGCCGACCTCCGCGCGGAGCTCGTCGAGCTGGACGTGCCCGCCGACGACCCGGCCGCTGCACCCCCGGTGCTGGCTCCGGGGCAGTTCGGGCCGCACCTCGCGCCGGGGACGGTCGTCACGCTCCGCATCGGTGACACGTTGGTCGAGCAGGCCGGCTTCGTGCTCGCCGACCCGGACCTGGCCGACCACGTCCTCCTCGACTGGGACGCGTTCGAGTGGGTGGAGGAGGCGACGGTGATGACCGGCCACGCCCAGGACCCGTTCAAGCGGATCAAGACGCTGGCGAGCGCCCGACGCGTGCAGGTGTCGTTCGGCGACCAGGTCCTCGCCGACTCCTCTCGCGGTGTGCTGCTGCTGGAGACCAGCCTGCCTCCGCGCTGGTACCTCCCGTCCGCCGACGTCCGCACCGACCTCCTCGAGCCGAGCAAGGCGCACAGCGTCTGCGCCTACAAGGGCCGGGCGTCGTACTGGTCCCTGGTCGACGCCGCCGGAGGTCCGGACGACGGCCGCGACATCGCGTGGTCCTACCCCGATCCGCTGCACGACGCCCTGCCGGTCAAGGACCTGCTCTGCTTCTGGGTCGAGCGCACCGACCTCACGATCGACGGCGCTGCCGTCCCCCGCCCCTTCTCGCCGTTCGCAGGGCGACCGTGAGCGACCTGCCCCCGACCCGGTGGGAGACCGGCGAGAACGGCGGGTTCGCCGTCCACTTCACCCAGCTGATCGAGTCCGGCGCCGACATCGAGGGCGAGGCACGCATCGCCGACGCGATGCTTTCGCGCGGCTCGACAGTGCTCGATGCCGGTGCCGGCTTCGGCCGGATCGGTGCGGCGCTGCAGGCCCGCGGACACACCGTGGTGGCCGCCGAGAAGGACCCGGACCTGGTTGCCATGGCCGCGGAGCGGTACCCCGACCTCCCGATGGTCCGCACCGACATCCTCGCGCTCTCCCCCGAGCTGCTCGCCGAGGCGGGCCGGCCGACGGCGTACGACCTGGTGGTCCTGGTCGGCAACGTGATCGTGCTGCTCGCCCCGGACACCGAGCGCCGTGCGCTCGCGACGCTGCGCGACCTGCTCGCGCCCGGCGGCCGGATCCTGGTCGGCTTCCATCCGACCCGCACGCACGGCAACGCCCGCGACTACCCGTACGACGAGTACGCCGCCGATGTGGTCGCCGTGGGCCTCCGCATCCAGCACCGCTTCGGCAGCTACGAGCTGGCAGACCCCGGCGACGAGTACGCCGTGACGGTGCTGACCCGCGCGGAGTGACCGACGCGCGAGCGCCCGTCAGCGAGCGTCGCGGAACCTGGGCGCCCTGCCCTCCTTGCGGGCCCGGGTCGCCTCCTCGAAGTTGTCGGTGAGGATCCGCAGGTAGAGCTGGCCGAGGCCCTCCGCCTGCATGTGGCCCTCGAGCGACGAGGCGTCGAGGCCGGAGACGAGCGTGCGCTTGGTGAGCTCGACGCCCGGCTGCGACCAGCCGGCGATGCGTCGACCCATCTCGACCGCGGCGCCGACGACGTCGTCGGTCACCCGGCTCACCAGGCCGATCGCGGCTGCCTCCTCCGCGTCGACGTCGCGGCCGGTGAGCATGATCTCCGCTGCGCGCGAAGACCCGATCGCACGCGGCAGCAGGTAGGAGAGGCCGAGCTCGCTGGCGGTGAGGCCGTTGTTGATCCCGGCCGCGCGGAAGTAGGCCTCCGGCCCCGCGAGCCGGATGTCGCACGCGAGGGCGAGGCACAGACCGCCTCCGATCGCGGCCCCGTTGACCGCGGCGATCACCGGCTGGTGCAGGCGTCGCAGCGTGAGGGTGATGTCCTCGAGGAGCTCCATCGAGCGGAGCGCGTGCGTGGGCCGGGTCAGGCCCTCGACGTACGGCGGCGTACCGGCGGACTGCTGGTCGGCGCCGGAGCAGAACCCGCGGCCCGCTCCGGTCACGACGACGGCACGCACGGAGTTGTCGTGCCCGATCTCGACGAGCTGCTCACGGAAGGGCACCATCACGTCGAACGCCATCGCATTCATCCGCTCCGGCCGGTTCAGCGTCACGACGGCGACCTCGGGCACCGGCCGGGAAACCAGAATGAAGTTCACCCGAGGCACCCTAGGCCGTGCGCCCGCCGGGAGAATGGATTCGTCTCGCGTGAGCGGTCCCAGTACGCTGCGGCTCATGTTTGCTGCCCTTGGACGTTTCGTAACTCGTTTCCGCTGGTACGTCATCGCGGCGTGGGTGGTCCTGGCTGTCCTCGTCGTCTCGTTCGCGCCCTCGCTGACCTCGACGCAGGACGAGTCGGAGTTCCTCCCGAAGCACTACGAGTCGATCCGGGCCGCACAGGTCCAGGACGACGAGTTCCCCTCGCAGTTCCAGCCCGGCGCGGTGATGGTCTTCGACCGGCGCGACGGCGGCAAGCTGACCGCGGCCGACTCGGCGAAGGTGACCGAGATCGTCGGAGCGCTCGACGCCGCGATCAAGGACAAGGCCGTGCTGCACAAGGTGTTCTCGGCGGCGGCGACGCAGCCGCCCTCGCAGAACAAGCTGGTCCAGCTCGGCGTCGTCGGACTGGCGAAGGACCAGAGCGGTTTCGACACCCCGGCGATGGATGCCGCGAAGGAGCTGCGCAAGGACGCCAAGCCGCTGGTCGCCGGCACCGACCTGCAGGTCCAGATGACCGGCGCGGCACCGCAGCAGCTCGACTCCCAGGAGTCCGGCAACAAGACACTGGCGATCGTCGGCGCGGCGACGATCCTGCTCATCATCGTGCTGCTGGCGCTGATCTTCCGCAGCATCATCATCTGCCTGATGCCCGTGGTCCTCGTCGGCCTGGCCGGCACGATCGCCACGGGGCTGATCGGCTGGGCCAACAAGGCGTTCGACCTGAAGGCCGACTCCTCGATCGAGGTCATCCTCTTCGTCGTGCTCTACGGCATCGGCACCGACTACATCTTGTTCTTCCTCTTCCGCTACCGCGAACGCCTGCGCACAGGAGACGACATCCGGGCGTCCGTGGAGCAGGCGCTGGAGCGCGCCGGCGAGGCCATCGCGTCCGCCGGAGGCGCGGTCATCGTCGCCTTCATGGCACTGGTGCTGTCCTCCCTGGGGATCTTCCGGTCGATCGGACCGGCGCTGGCGATCGCGGTGGCGGTCACGCTGCTCGCGGCGCTCACCCTTGTCCCGGCCGTCGTCACGGTGCTGGGCAAGGCGCTGTTCTTCCCGTCGAAGCGCTACCTGCGAGAGCCCGAGGGCGCCCGTTTCGCCGCGGTGGGTCGCCAGCTCGGCCGCCGGCCGGTCGTCTTCGCCTCCGCGTCCGGACTGGTCCTGGCCGTGCTCGCGATCTTCGCCCTCGGGTTCAACCCGACCTTCGACTTCAACTCGAGCCTGCCCAAGGACGTCGAGTCGACCAAGGCGCTCGACACCCTTCAGAAGGGTCTCCCGCCCGGGTCGACCGACCCGCTGACCGTGGTGCTGCTCTCGAAGAGCGCCCTGTCCGACAGTGCCCTGTCCCCGTTCCAGAAGCAGCTGGAGAGCGCCAAGGGTGTCGCGAAGGTGGAGCCGGGTGTCCTCTCCGCGAATGCGAAGGCCGCCACCTTCAGCGTGACCCTCGACCACGATCCCGGGTCGGACGCCGCGATCGCCGACGTCAAGGGTCCGATCCGCACGACGGCGCACGAGGCCGCCGGTCCCGGGAACACGGCGTACGTCGGCGGCACCACATCGGTGTTCGTCGACATGAACAAGGCGATGAACCGCGACTACGCCGTGGTGTTCCCGATCGCGGCGCTGGTGATCATGGTGATCCTCGCGCTCCTGCTCCGCAGCCTGGTGGCGCCGTGGTACCTCATGGTGTCGGTGGGCCTCGGCTTCGCGGCGACCCTCGGCGCCACGGTGATCGTGATCCAGCACCTCAAGGGCGACAGCGGCCTGATCTTCCTGCTGCCGATCTACATCTACCTGTTCGTGGTGGCGCTCGGGACCGACTACAACATCTTGATGATCGCGCGACTGCGCGAGGAGGCTCGGGAGGGGCGCGCCCCGCGCGAGGCCGCAGCCGAGGCGGTGAAGCACGCCGGTCCGACGATCGCGGCCGCCGGCGTGATCCTCGCGGGCACGTTCGCCTCGCTGATGCTCGGCGGCAACTCGCTGATCGTCTCGATGGGCTTCGCGCTGTCGTTCGGCATCTTCATCGCCGCCTTCGTGATGGCGATGTTCTTCACCCCGGCCCTGACGGCGCTGATCGGGCACTACGCGTGGTGGCCCGGACACGGCGACGAGACCGCCGAGGAGCACGAGGCCCGCGTCGGGCAGCCGGAAGCGGTTCCGACGGGCTCGACCACCGGGGGCTAGCTACAGCGCGAGCCGCTCGCGGACCACGTCGGCGAGGCGGTTGGCCACGGCGTTCGCGTGGTCGGCCGTCTCGGCCTCGACCATGACCCGCACCAGTGGCTCCGTGCCGGAGGAGCGCAGCAGGACCCGTCCGGTGTCGCCGAGCTCGGCCTCGGCGCGGGCGACGGCCGCGAGGAGCTCGGGGTCGGTGTCGGCCCGGCGCTTGTCGACGCCGGGCACGTTGACCAGCACCTGCGGGAGGCGCACCATGACGCCGGCCAGCTCGGCGATCGTCGAGCCGGTGGCGGCCATCCGGTCGAGCACCTGCAGGGCGGTGAGGATGCCGTCGCCGGTGGTGGCGTGCTCGCTCATGATGACGTGGCCGGACTGCTCGCCGCCGAGCGTGAAGCCACCGGCCTTCATCTCCTCGAGCACGTAGCGGTCACCGACTGCGGTCTGGCGGACGACGATGCCGGTGGACTCCATCGCGTGCACGAACCCGAGGTTGGACATCACCGTCGCGACCACGGTGTCGCCGGCCAGCCGGCCCTGCTCGCGCATCGCCAGCGCGAGGATCGCGAGGATCTGGTCACCGTCGACGATCTCGCCGGACGCATCGACCGCCAGGCACCGGTCGGCGTCGCCGTCGAGGGCGAACCCCACGTCGGCGCCGTGCTCGAGGACTGCCTTCTGGAGCACGTCGAGGTGGGTCGAGCCGCAGCCGTCGTTGATGTTCAGCCCGTCGGGCTCGGCGCAGATCGCGACGACGTCGGCCCCGGCGTCGCGCAGCGCCTTCGGCCCCGCGACAGACGCGGCGCCGTGGGCGCAGTCGAGCACGACCTTGGGTCTCGTCTGGGCTCGACCACCCTCTCCGAGGCTGCGCACGGTGCCGACCAGGTGCGCGGCGTACTCGTCGACCGCGGTCTCGTGGGACCGCACCCGGCCCACGCCGGCTCCGGTGGGCCGCTCCCAGGGCTCCTCGAGACGCTGCTCGATGGCCACCTCGAGGGCATCGTCGAGCTTGACTCCCCCGCGGGCCAGGAACTTGATGCCGTTGTCCGGCATCGCGTTGTGGGACGCCGACAGCACGACGCCGAGATCGGCGCCCAGCGACCCGGTCAGGTAGGCAACGGCCGGGGTGGGCAGCTCACCGAGGAGCAGTACGTCGATGCCGGCGGACGCCAGTCCGGCCACCACGGCGGCCTCGAGGAACTGGCCGGAGATCCGGGTGTCCCGGCCGACGACGGCGACCGGGCGATGGCCCGAGAAGGTGCCCCGCTCGGCCAGCACGTGGGCCGCCGAAACGGAGAGGTCCAGGGCCAGCTCGGCGGTCAACAGACCGTTTGCCAGACCCCGGACCCCGTCCGTGCCGAAGAGCTTCGCCATGGAGGACGAGGCTCCGATTAGCGCTTGCTGAACTGCGGCGCCTTGCGCGCCTTCTTCAGACCGGCCTTCTTGCGCTCGATGACGCGCGCGTCACGAGTCAGCAGACCGGCCTTCTTCAGCGACGGGCGGTTGGCGTCGAGGTCGATCGCGTTCAGGCAGCGGGCCACGCCCAGGCGCAGCGCGCCGGCCTGCCCGGTGATGCCGCCACCGTGGATGCGGGCGATCACGTCGAAGCGGCCCTCGAGCTGCAGCGTCGCGAACGGCTCGTTCACGACCTGCTGGTGCAGCTTGTTGGGGAAGTAGGACTCCAGGGTGCGGCCGTTGACCGTCCACTGGCCGGAGCCGGGGACGATCCGGACGCGCGCCACGGCCTCCTTGCGGCGACCCGTGGCCGCGGCGGGGGCGATGGTCGCGGGGCGGGCCGGGGTGTCGGCGCTCGGAGCGCTCTCGGAGGAGTAGGCCACACCCTCCGCGTTGGTCTCGTAGGTCTCCTCGACCTCGGCGTCGCCGGTCAGGTCTTCGGTCACGTTCTCGGTCACGTCAAAATCCTCGATCTCGTCGGATGCTTACTGGGAGATCTGGGAGATCTCGAACGGCTTGGCCTTCTGGGCCTGGTGCGGGTGCTCGGGCCCGGCGTACACCTTGAGCTTCTTGATCACCTGGCGGCCGAGGCGGTTCTTGGGGAGCATGCCCCAGACGGCCTTCTCGATGGCCTTGCGGGCGTCCTTCTCCAGCAGCTCGCCGATGGGCGTCGCGGTCAGACCGCCCGGGTAGCCCGAGTGGCGGTAGGACATCTTCTTGGTCGCCTTGTCGCCGGAGAGCGCCACCTTCGAGGCGTTCACCACGATGACGAAGTCACCGGTGTCGACGTGCGGGGCGAACATGGTCTTGTGCTTGCCACGGAGCAGGTTCGCGACCTGGACGGCGAGCCGTCCCAGGACGACGTCGGTGGCGTCGATGACGTGCCACTCACGCTGGATGTCCGCGGGCTTGGGGCTGTACGTACGCACGTGTCTGCCTTGCTTCCTCGTTCGTGAACCATCCAGGGAGACCCCGGGACGGCGGTGCTGCTGCGGCTTCTGACGAACACTGCCCGGCCTTTCCTCGTCAGAGGGCCATCCGGGTCTGCACCAGGCCCCGTGCAGGAGGCATGGCGCGGCAGGAGTCGCGACGGACCAGATTACCGGTGTCCGGCCGCCGAGGTCAAAACGAGAGACGCGTTGGCGACGCTCACCGCGGCGGGCATAGGTTTGGTCGGGGATTCGCATCACCCGCCGCACCCGGAAACGATGCCCTGAGCAGGTGCCCGACGCAGCTGCGCTGATGAGAGAGCGAAGGAGTCCGTGTGTCAGACGACGCCGCCACCGAGGCCAACCAGACACTGACCGTCCGCGACAACCGGACCGGCAACGAGTACGAGATCGCGATCTCGGACGGCACCATCAAGGCCGCGGACCTCGGCCAGATCCGGCTCTCCGAGGACGAGCCCGGCCTGGCGACGTACGACCCGGGCTTCGTGAACACCGCCTCGTGCAAGAGCGCGGTCACGTTCATCGACGGCGACAAGGGCATCCTCGAGTACCGCGGCTACCCGATCGAGCAGCTGGCCGAGAAGTCGAACTTCCTCGAGGTCGCCTACCTGCTCATCCACGGCGAGCTGCCGAGCAAGCAGCAGTACGACAGCTGGGTGCACGAGATCACGTACCACACGTTCGTGCACGAGAACGTCAAGGGCTTCATGCAGGGCTTCCGGTACGACGCCCACCCGATGGGCATGCTGATGGCCTCGGTCGGCGCACTGTCGACGTTCTACCCGGAGTCGGGCAACATCGCCGACCCCGACAACCGGCACATCCAGATCGTCCGGATGATCGCGAAGATGCCGACGCTCGGCGCCTGGGCCTTCCGGCACGCGCAGGGCAAGCCCTACATCTACCCCGACAACGAGCTCGGCTACACCGCGAACTTCCTCTCGATGCTTTTCAAGATGAGCGAGCAGCGGTTCGAGGCCGACGAGCGCCTGGTCAAGGCTCTCGACGTGCTGTTCATCCTGCACGCCGACCACGAGCAGAACGCCTCGACGAACGCCGTGCGCTCGGTGGGGTCCACCCAGGTCGACCCGTACTCCGCGGTGGCGGCGGGCGTGGGCGCTCTCTTCGGCCCGCTGCACGGCGGTGCCAACGAGGCCGTGCTCCGGATGCTGCGCCGGATCGGGTCGAAGGAGAACATTCCGGCGTTCATCGAAGGCGTGAAGAACGGCAACGAGCGGTTGATGGGCTTCGGCCACCGGGTCTACAAGAACTACGACCCGCGGGCCAAGATCATCAAGCAGGCCGCCATGGACGTCTTCGAGGTGACCGGCACCAACCCGCTGCTGAAGATCGCCCTGGAGCTGGAGAAGATCGCGCTCGAGGACGAGTACTTCGTCAAGCGCAAGCTCTACCCCAACGTGGACTTCTACTCCGGCCTGATCTACGAGGCGTTCCAGTTCCCGCCGGAGATGTTCACGGTGCTGTTCGCGATCGGCCGCACGCCGGGCTGGCTGGCCCAGTGGCTCGAGCTGGTCCAGGACAAGGAGCAGAAGATCGCCCGGCCCAAGCAGATCTACACCGGGGCCCGGACGCTCGACTTCACCCCGGCGGCGCAGCGCTGGGCGTGACGCCCGGGCTCACGACGTGGTGAGCCCGGCGAGCTGCTGGTCGAGCCAGCGGCCCTCGCGGTCGAGGTCGAAGGTGAAGTCGGACGCATAGGCCTGCTGCGTCCACCAGCCCTCGGGGTGGTGCAGCCGCGGCTCGCTCCAAGCGCTGATGATCCGGTGTCCGCGCACGGCGGCGATGAGGTGCTCGTTGCGCGCGGTGTACGACGTCGGCGCGACCGTGACCACGGTCTTCGGGGTGCTGCACAGCGCCGACGTGAACACCGCGCTGCCGCCGAAGCCGCCGATCACCTCGGCCCCGCGGAACAGCGCCACCTGCTCGGGCAGCGGCAGCAGCTCGGGGCGGACCACCTCGAAGCCGTGCCGTGCGAAGAGCTCCTCCACCTCGCCGGCGTTCGTGCAGCTGCGCTTGTGGTCGACCGGCCGGGTGCAGAAGATCCGCCGCGGGCCGTCTGCCGGAGGCGCCTGCGCCGCGAGGTGGTCGCCGACCCGGTCCCAGATCCGGGCCATGTCGGGGTGCACGTAGTCGGGCAGGGAGAACATCGACGTCGCCGAGTAGAGGGTCTCCGGCCGGCACGGGCCGTCGACCACGTGGACGTCACCGGCCGAGATCCCGAACGCGTCGAGGACCTGCGCCTCGAAGGGCAGCAGCGCCAGGTCGTCGCGGTCGGTCGGGACGCTGGTGAGCACCTTGACGTCGGGTGCGAGCTCCCGGACGCGGTCCCAGGCCCACATCTTCCCGAGGACCTCGGTGAGCAGGTGCCCGTAGTGTCCGGGCCACTCCGAGTCGAGGTTGAACCAGCTGCCCGGCAGCCGCTCGGCCTTGGAGCTGTCCCGGCGCAGGTGCCCGAACCTCGGGCCCGACTCCTCGACGAACCGGCTGTGCAGGTGGGGCGCGAGGTGGTGCCGGTAGGTGTCCGGCCACACGAACCGCCCGCTGGTCACCACCTGTCCGCGCGAGAGCACCGGCTCGGCGTACTGGCGCAGGGTGAGCTTGGGGACGTCCAGCTCGGGCCGGAACCAGGGGTCGCTCGGCAGGTTGTGCAGGTAGCCCGCACCGGCGCGGAGGTGCGTCGGAGGCAGGGCCTCGACCTCCCGGCCGAGATCCGGCAGCGCGCGGAGCACGGTGTCGGCCTCGGGCTCCCGGAGCTTGGCGTCGGTCGCCCGGCTGTTGGTGATCCGCAGCGAGACGCCGTGGACCTGCACGTCGCCCAGATGACGGGCGAGCCCGCGGACCTCCGCGGCACGAGCGACCAGCTCGGGCCGGTCCTCCGGCCTGCGCAGCCGGGCACGCTGGCCCTCGCTCACCAGGTCCCACAGCTCCCCCACGTACGGCGGGAGCAGGGCGCCGTCCTCGTTGGGCCACGGCCGCGAGGCCTTCTCGTGCTCGAGCCACGCATCGGCTGCCCGGCGCGCCTCGGCCGCCTCGTCGTCGCTCAGGGGCAGCAGCGCAGGGGTGAGGTAGACGCCGCCCTCACGGAGGTGGAAGAAGACCCGCTGGAAGGTGCGGGCCTGCTCGACCGCCGTCGTGTCGGCGGCCTGGAGCACCAGGTCGAAGGGTCCTGCGAGCGCCAGCCGCACGTGCGTCTCGGACGCGTCGTCGTCCTGGCGCACCAGCACCAGGTCGGCTTCGGGCCAGGCGCGGGCGAACAGCTCGGCCCACGTGTCCAGCTGCCGTCCGGCGACGAGCGCGACCCGGGCGCCCGGTTGGTCCTCGAGCACCCGCCGGAGCATCGGCAGGAACCGCTGCCGGGGCGGTTCACCGGGCCAGGTGAGCTGCTGGACGTGCTCGAAGGGCGTCGTCGCGGCCGCAGGCTCGGGTCGCCCGGTCCCGCGGCGGCCCGTGAGGCGTTCCAGCGGCGACGGCACGTCCCGATCCAACCACACGCGATCGCAACGCTCAGGGTGTCGCGGGCGCAGCCACGACGACCGTCTCCTCGGTGAGCGGCCGGCGTTCGAGGCGGCGTACCTCACGGATCGCGAAGGGTGCGATCTCGGCGACCGCCATGGCGGCGGCCACGACGAGCAGCCAGTGGCGGTCGCCGAACGCGGTCGCCAGCGGGCCAGTGAGGGCAAGGCCGACCGGACGGGCGATGAACGAGCCGAGCTGGTCGAAGGAGTACACGCGGGCGAGCATGTGGGCCGGCACGTTCTCCTGGATGGAGAGGTCCCAGCCGACGCTGAAGATCTCCAGCCCGAAGCCGTGCAGGAAGGCGCCGGCCAGGACGACCCAGAGGTTGTCGGAGAGCGCCATCGCGAGCGGGAAGCAGATGGTCAGCACCAGGAAGAGCTCACCGACGCCGAGCGCGCGGCGCGGCTTCCACACCAGGCTGAGCAGGCCGCCGGCGACGAAGCCGCTCATCATCGCCGACAGGGCGTAGCCCCACGCGGCACGACTGATGTGGTCGCCGACGACGATGGGCCCGAGGACGCCCTGCGAGCCGCCGTAGAAGAGGTGGTAGACCAGCGCCATCGCGATCAGCGACCACAGCCACGAGTGCCGCATCACCTCGCGGAAGCCCTCGCGCGCCTCCGCGAGCGCACGGGAGCGGACTGCGGCGGGCAGCGGCGGCACGTGCAGCCGGGTGAAGCACGCGGCCGCGACCAGGAAGGTGGCGGCGTCGATCGCGAGGGCGCCACCAGTGCCGATCCACGCCACCATCAGGCCCGCGACGCCGCTACCGACGATCATCGCGGAGTTCTGGCTGAGCCGGCGCAGCGCGATCGCCTTGCGCAGCGAGCCCTCGGGGACCGTCTGCGGCGTCACGGCCTGGGTGCTCGGGCCGGCGAGCGAGCCGAGCGCGCCGTTGGCGGCGCCGCCGATGGCCAGCAGCCACAGGGACCCCCAGCCGCCGAGCAGGCTCAGCGCTACCAGGCCCTGCACCACCGCGGCCGCGGTGTTGGCCCCCCGCATCATCACGGTCCTCGGCAGCCGGTCGCCGAGCACGCCGCCCCACAGGACGGCGACCACGTCGGCCAGGGCATAGGCACCCACGACCAGCCCGAGCTGCGTCGCCGAGCCGCCGAGGTCGAGGACCGCGAAGGCGATGGCCACGGGCGCGATCATGTTGCCCAGGCTGTTCACCGTCGTGCCGGCCAGCAGCCACCGGAACGGCCGGTGGTGCAGCGGGCTGTCAGGGCTGGGCATGCGACCGACGTTATTTCGCTGGCGAACTGTTTGTCAACGAAGTATTCCGGCTACCATCGGGCCATGCCGAAGGACGCTGCGGACCTGCACGTCGAGCGCTGGCGCGACCACTGGATCGACATCAGCTTCGACGACGAGGTGGAGGCGCTGACCGTCCGGCTGGCCAACCTCTCGCGCTACCTCCGCGAGGCGAAGCAGGCCGCGCTCGCCGAGACGGGACTGCAGGACTTCGAGTACGACACCCTGCACAAGCTGATGATCCGGGAGACGCCCGGCCACGCCTCGCCGGGTGCGCTGGCCCAGGAGCTCGGGGTCTCCAACGCCGGGATGACCGGCCGCCTCGACGGCCTGGAGAAGCGTGGCTGGATCAAGCGGATGCCCGGGGCCGACGACCGGCGCCGGGTCGACGTCGAGGTCACGAGGGCCGGCGCGGCCATCTGGCGCCGGGCGATGGCGCTGCGCGGGAGCGCCGAGGAGGAGCTCGGCGCCGCGCTCGGCCGCCGCGAGCTGGTCACCCTCAACCGGCTCCTGAGGAAGCTCACCCTCCACGTCGAGGGCCGCGACGCACTCAGCTGAGGGAGACGGCCGCCCGCTCGACCTCGAGCAGGGAGGCGCTGTGGCGCTCTGCCGAGAACGCCGCGTGGCCGCCGCGCGCGCCGAAGAGCCGCTTGGTCCAGACGAGGTAGACGACCGCAAAGATGTTGACCGCGAACGCGACGATCCGCAGCCAGGTCACCTTCTCGAGCAGCTCGTAGACCTCGAGGGGGACGAACAGCGACGTGCCGATCACGGCGACGTACTCGCCCCAGCGCTTCAGGAGCCACAGGCCGATGCCCTCGAGCAGCTGCAGGCATCCGTAGGCCAGGACGCCGATCGAGACCCAGGTCAGGGTCCCGTGCGCTGTGTGCAGGGCCTTGTCGATCAGCCGAACCGGACCGGTCGACTGCAGGTCGATCCCGAGCTTGTCGGCGAGCGGCGTCAGCGTCGGGAGGTAGTTGTCGAAGACGCGCTGCAGCGAGTCGCGGGCGCCGTTGAACCGGTGGATGCCGTAGGACAGGGCCACCAGCAGCAGACCCCGGATGAACCTCTCCAGCGCCAGCAGTCGGAGGATGAACGCGTCGCGCAGGGCCCGGCCGCGCAGGACCAGCGGCGCGTCCTCCGCGGGCCCGCTGCCGTGGGGCGCGCCCGCGACGTACGCCTCGCAGCGCAGGCAGCGCCACGCCTCGCCGGCCACGGTGTCGGCCCGGAGCCGCTCGGCCAGCGCCGGCTCGTCGGGCCGGTAGGTGACGTGACCGTGCAGGCCGCAGGAGCGAAGGCTCCAGTCGAAGTGTCGGGGACGCAGGCGCACGGCTGAACCCTCTCAGACTCAGGAGACGCAGGGCTCAGACCGTCTGCCGGTCGCGCCCGGACCAGTACGGCGCGCGCAGGTCGCGCTTGAGGATCTTGCCGGTCGGGTTGCGGGGCAGCGCGTCGACGACGTCCACGGACTTCGGGCACTTGTAGTGCGCCAGCCGGTCGCGGCTGAACTCGACGAGCTCGGCCTCGGTCGCCGTCTGGCCGGGATTCAGGCTGACGACGGCCTTGACCGCCTCACCCCACCGGTCGTCGGGCACGCCGATGACCGCGACCTCCATCACGGCCGGGTGCTCGGCGAGGACGCGCTCGATCTCCGGCGAATAGATGTTCTCCCCGCCCGAGATGATCATGTCCTTGATCCTGTCCTGCACGTAGACGAAGCCCTCCGCGTCGACGACGCCCATGTCACCGGTGCGGAACCAGCCGTCGTCGGTGATCACCTCCGCGGTCGCCTCCGGCTTGTTGAGGTAGCCCTTCATGAGCTGGGGCGTGCGGAACCACAGCTCGCCGTGCTCACCGGCGGGCACGTCCTCCAGGGTGCCGGGATCGACGACGCGGACCTCGGCCCGGGGGATGCACTTGCCTGCAGAGACAAGTCGCTCCGGGTGCTCGGTGTCGCGGTGCGCGTCGGGCAGCAGGTGCGTGAGCACGCCACTGACCTCAGTGAGGCCGTAGACCTGCAGGAAGTCGGTCCCCGGCCATGCCTCCATGGCGGCGCGCAGCAACGGCAGCGGCATGGGCGCGGCGCCGTACGTGTAGGTCTTGAGCGCCCCGAAGAGCTTGACCGCGTCCGGGCCGCTCTGCAGCACCTGGGCGAGCACGGCCGGCACGAGGAAGGTGCGGTTGGCGCCCTGCAGGATCGCGCCGGCGAGCGAGGGACCGTCCGGGTCGCGGGTCATCACGCTCGGCACGCCGTCGTGGATCCCGAAGAGCACGTACGACGAGCCGCCGACGTGGAACAGCGGCATCGCGACGAGGTTCTTGTCGCCGGGATCGAAGGCCCACCCGTCGTGGGCGTTGACCGTGTGCTCGACCATGTTGCGCTGGCTCAGCATCACGCCCTTGGGGCGCCCGGTGGTGCCGGAGGAGTACAGGACCAGGCAGACGTCGTCGGGGTCCATCTCCGGGTCGCGGCCGACCGGCGTCGCGCCCGCGAGCAGGGCCTCGTACGCGTCGCCGTCGGCTCCGTCCGGCGTCACCTCGATGACGTGCTCGACGGTCGTCAGCCGGTCGCGGAGCTTGTCGACGAGCGGCATCAGCTCGCTGCCGACGAGGAGCACCTTCGCGCCCGCGTCGTTGACGGCGTAGTCGACCTCGTCGCCGGCGAGCCTGAAGTTGATGACGGCGTTCGCCGCGCCCAGGCTGGCGGCGGCGAAGGTGAGCTCCTGGCACGCGGGATGGTTCTTGTCCAGGAAGGACACCACGTCTCCACGGCCGACCCCGAGGCCGCGCAGGGCTCCGGCGAGCCGGCGTACGCGGTCGTCCCACTCGGCCCAGGTCCACGACCGTCCCAGGTAGGTGACCGCCTCGGCGTCGGGTGTCGTCTGCGCCCAGTGGCTCAGGCGGTCGTCTAGATAGGTCGGGGCCGGATCGGCGGTCATTTGCGAACTGTGACACACGGCACGGCCCCGCGAGTAGCGTGCCGGACATGCGCAAACTCCTCGTGCTCAGCACCACCGCCCTTGCCGTCGCGCTCGCCTTCCCGGCGTACGCCGACACCGTGACCGGTACGCCGGTCGCCGAGACCCTCAACGGCACCGCAGGCGCCGACGTGATCAACGCGCTCGGCGGTGACGACACCGTGAACGCAGGTGCCGGTGCCGACCGCGCGAACGGCGGTGACGGCGACGACTACCTGTACGGCGGTCGCGGGCCCGACCGGCTGAACGGCGCCAAGGGATCCGACCGGCTCTGGGGACAGGGCGGCAGGGACACGCTCGTCGACGACCACGGCAACACGGTCGACGCACTGCGCGGGGGCGGCGGCGACGACACGATCTTCGCCAACTTCCGCGACGTGATCTTCGGCGGCCGTGGCAACGACAAGATCGTGGTGGCGTACCCCGACGCAATGACGGTCAACTGCGGCGCAGGCGTCGACACCGTGATCTTCAACCAGGCCCACCCGCACGTGCTGCTGGTGGGCTGCGAGCACGTGCGGATCGTCTCCGCCGGCTGAGCAGCTCGCCCTACGCGCCGGCCAGGAGCCGCTGCTCCTGCTCGGCACTGAGCCCGATCTCGCCGGCGCGGTTGGTCGGCGGGGTCGGCGTACCCTCCCGCTGCAGCCACGCCCAGGTGTCGGCGACGGTCTCGTCAACCGGCCGGCAGCGCAGGCCGGCGTCGTGCGCCGCGGAGACGTCGCAGTCGTGGAGGCCGGCGAGCTCACCGGTCGGCGGCACCCAGATCGGGAAGTCCGTCCAGCCCTGCACCTCGGCGGTCGCGACCTCCTCGGGGTCGCGCCAGACGAGCTCGGCGTCGGAGCCGGTGACCGCCACGCAGCGCTCGAGGAGCTCAGCGATCGTGGTGTGGCCCGGCCTGCTCACCGTGTTGAAGGCGCCGGCAATGCCGGCGCGACCGACGTGCAGCGACCAGTCCGCGAGGTCGCGCCCGTCGATGTACTGCAGCGGCCGGTCCTTTGGACCGGGCGCCGGCACGCGGCCGCCAGCCGCGATGCGGTTGAGCCACCAGGGCAGCCGGCCCACCACCTCGTACGGCCCGAGCACGAGGCCGGCCCGGGCGAGCACGACGTCTCCCCCGAAGTCGCGCAGGAGCGCGAGCTCCGCTCCCCTCTTGGCCGCGGCGTAGTCGTCGGCGTCACTGCTGTCCGGGTCTGCGTCGACGACGGGGGCGGACTCGTCCGCACCGGGCTCGATCGGCCAGGTGTAGACCGAGCGGCTCGAGATGTAGGTGTAGTGCGGCACCTTGCCGTCGAGCACGCGCGCCGAGTCGCGCACCACCCGCGGCTCGAAGGACCACGTGTCGACCACGGCGTCCCAGGTGTCGTTGCCGAGAGCGGCCTCGACAGCGGCCCGATCCCTGCGGTCGGCGTGCCGCGCATCGACACCGGCGGTCGCGCGCCCGCTCAGGCCGCGGGTCAGCGTGGTCACCTCGTCGCCCCGGGCCAACCCCGCCTCGACGATCGCCCGCCCGACATGATGGGTCCCGCCGAGCACCAGGAGTCTCATCCCCCGATGCTGGTGGCTGCGGCCGGCCGTCACAAGGTGCGTTCGCTCCCGGCGTACGACGTCGCCGCGGTGAGGGGTTTCGACAGGCTCAACCACCGGGGGACCGGGGTTTCGACAGGCTCAACCACCGAACCCAACCACTGGGTGGTCGAGCAGCGAGCGCCAGCGAGCGACCAGACGAGACCCGGCGAGGGCTCCGAGAGACCCAACCACCGAACCCAACCCCAGGTGGTCGAGCAGCGAGCGCCAGCGAGCGACCAGACGAGACCCGGCGAAGGCTCCGAGAGACCCAACCACCGAACCCAACCCCAGGTGGTCGAGCAGCGAGCGCCAGCGAGCGACCAGACGAGACCCGGCGAAGGCTCCGAGAGACCCAACCACCGAACCCAACCCCAGGTGGTCGAGCAGCGAGCGCCAGCGAGCGATCAGACGAGACCCGGCGAGGGTTTCGACAGGCTCAACCCCCGGCATCCAGCCCTCAGCGGACCCGCTGGACCCGGCCCTCGTCCCAGACCGGCTCGTCGGACTCGTAGACCGAGCCGTCCTCACCCAGGACGACGAACCGGTCGAAGCCACGGGCGAACCAGCGGTCATGGGTCACCGCGAGCACGGTGCCCTCGAACTGCTCGAGGCCCTCCTCCAGCGCCTCGGCGGACTCGACGTCGAGGTTGTCGGTGGGCTCGTCGAGGAGCAGCAGGGTGGCACCCGAGAGCTCCAGCATCAGGATCTGGAAGCGCGCCTGCTGGCCACCCGACAGGGACTCGAAGACCTGCTCCGACGCATGCGCGAGCTCGTAGCGGTCGAGCACCCGAGCCGCCTGTTCGCGGCCCATCCCGGCGCGCCCGAGAGCCGAGCCGTCGCCGCGGTGGAGGACGTCCAGCAGCGTCCGCCCGATCAGCTCCGGGTGCTCGTGGGTCTGCACGAACCAGCCCGGACGCACGCGGGCACCCAGCTTCGCCTTCCCGGTGTGGCGCACGGCCGCGATGGCGCTCTCGTCGACGGGTCGGTGCTCCACGTCGGGATCGGAGCCCCCGGCTGCGAGCAGCCGCAGGAAGTGCGACTTGCCCGACCCGTTGGAGCCGAGCACGGCCACGCGCTCGCCGTACCAGACCTCGAGGTCGAAGGGCTGCATCAATCCGGTGAGCTCCAGGCGCTCGCACACCACGGCGCGCTTGCCGGTGCGCCCGCCCTTGAGCCGCATCGTCACCTTCTGCTCGCGCGGGATCGCCTGCGGCGGGCCGGCCTCCTCGAACTTGCGCAGCCGGGTCTGGGCCGCCTTGTACTGCGCGGCGAGGCCGTCATTGTACTCCGCCTTGATCTTGTAGCGCAGCACCAGCGCCTTGAGCTTGGCGTGCTCCTCGTCCCAGCGCCGGCGCAGCTCCTCGAAGCGGGCGAAGCGGTCCCTCCGGGCCTCGTGGTACGACGCGAACCCGCCGGGGTGCGTCCACGCCGTGTTGCCCGCAGCACCGAGCTCGACGGTGATGATCCGGGTTGCGGTGTTGGCCAGCAGCTCGCGGTCGTGGCTGATGAACAGGACCGTCTTCGCGGTGTCGCGGATGCGCTGCTCGAGCCAGATCTTGCCGGGCACGTCCAGGTAGTTGTCCGGCTCGTCGAGCAGCAGCACCTCGTCGGGCCCGGAAAGCAGGTACTCCAGCACCAGCCGCTTCTGCTCGCCACCGGAGAGCGTGCTCAGCGCGCGGTACTTCGCCCGGTCGAACCCGACGCCCAGCGCCGTCGTGCAGCAGGTGTCCCAGACGACCTCGATGTCGTAGCCGCCGGCGTCGCCGAACTCTGCGAGAGCACTCGCATAGCGCATCTGGGTGGCCTCGTCGTCGGCCTCCATGAGCTGTCGCTCGAGACGGTCGACCTCGGCGGCGGCCTCGCGGACACGCGGCGGCGCCACCGAGAGCAGCAGGTCGGCCACATCGGGGTCCTCGCCGAGGCCCTGGCCGACTGCCTGTCGCATCACGCCGAGCCCACCGGACCTGGTCACCGCACCTGCGTGCGCTGCCAGCTCGCCGGTGACGATGCGCATCAGCGTGGTCTTGCCGGCGCCGTTCGCGCCGACGAGGGCGACCTTGGCCCCGTCACCGACCCGGAACGACACGTCGTCGAGCAGCACCCGGCCGTCGGGCAGCTCGTAGCGCACTCCGGCGACGTCCACGTGACCCACAGGAGGCGATTGTCCTTGTTCGCCGGCGCGCGTGCACCGGGTTTAGCCGTGGCCGCCGACGAGGTTGAGGCCGACGACTCCGAGGACGATCAGCGCGACCGACGTCGCCTTGAGCCAGCCCATCGGCTCGCCCAGCCACACGGTCCCGATGACGGCGACCGCGGCGGTGCCGACTCCGGCCCAAACGGCGTAGGCGACGCTCACCGGGATGGCGCGCACCACGACGGCGAGCAGCCAGACCGAGAGCGCGTAGCCGCCGACGACCACCACGCTCCACCACGGGTCGGTGAACCCCGCCGCTCGCGGGAGCAGCGCAGTCGCGCCGACCTCCGCAGCGATCGCGACCAGCAACAGGGCCGGGGCTAGCACAGTGACCATCTCCTTCGGTATGTAGCAGTCGCTACAGATGTCGCCAAATGTAGCAGATGCTACGTTTGGCCGCATGGCCGTGAGTCACCGCGAGGAGCTGCTCGACAAGGTGACCGACCACGTGCTGAGCCACGGCCTGATCGGCCTCTCGCTGCGCCCCGTCGCCGCCGCGGTCGGCACCAGCGACCGGATGCTGATCTACCACTTCACCAGCCGGGACGCACTCGTCTCGGCCGTGGTCGCGCGAGCGACCGAGCGAGCCGTCCACGAGGTCAACGGGCTCCCCGGTGCGCCCACCGTCCGCTCCGGGGTGAGCCGGCTGTGGGCGGCGTACCGCGCCGAGCCGCTGTCGAGCCACCTCGACGTCTACTGCCAGGCAGCCGCCACCGGGCTGATCGGTCGTGAGCCCTACCTGAGCGACGCGCGCGCGACCAACGAGGCCTGGGCGGGCGCGCTGCGGGAGTACTTCGTGCGCAGCGGCGCGCCGCGCCGTCGGGTGGCGCGGGTCGTCACGCTCGTCGACTCAGCGCTCTACGGCTTCCACCTCGACCTCACCACCGACCGGCCGGCCGAACTGGCCCGGGGGGTCGAGGACCTCGCGGTCGCTGCGGACGCGATCGCTCGCGGCTGTCAGCCCTTCTCGAGCGCGGCTCGGCCCGCCTCGAGCCGGGCCACGGGGACCCGGAACGGCGAGCAGGAGACGTAGTCGAGCCCGACACCGTGGAAGAAGTGGATCGAGTGCGGGTCGCCGCCGTGCTCGCCGCACACCCCGACGTGCAGGTCGGGCTTCGTCGATCGGCCCTTCGTGGTCCCGATCTTGACGAACTCGCCGACCCCGAGAGTGTCCAGCGACTCGAACGGCGAGACGTCGAAGATCCCGTTCTCCAGGTACGGCGAGAAGAACGACGCCTCGACGTCGTCCCGTGAGAATCCCCAGGTCATCTGGGTGAGGTCGTTGGTGCCGAACGAGAAGAACTCGGCCGAGCGCGCGATCCGGTCGGCGAGGATCGCGGCCCGCGGGAGCTCGATCATCGTGCCGAGCTTGTAGGCCACGTCACCGCGCTCGGCGATCACCTCGGCAGCGACGGCCTCGATGTGGCGGCGTACGACGTCGAACTCGCGGACGCTCGCGACCAGCGGGATCATGATCTCCGGCTGCGGGTCACCGCCCGCGTCCTTGCGGTCGGCCGCCGCCTCGAGGATCGCCCGGGCCTGCATCTCGAACAGCCCCGGGATCAGGATGCCGAGCCGGACGCCACGCAGGCCGAGCATCGGGTTCTGCTCGTGCAGCCGGCGCACGTGCTCGAGCAACACCCGGTCACGCTCGTCGACCTTGCCGGCGTCCTGCTGCCGGGCGACCTTGACCGAGAGCTCGGTCAGGTCGGGGAGGAACTCGTGCAGCGGCGGGTCGATCAGCCGGATCGTCACCGGCAGGCCGTCCATCGCCTCCAGGATCTCGACGAAGTCCTGGCGCTGCATCGGCAGCAGCTCGGCGAGCGCCGCCTCCTGTGCCTCGGTGGAGTCGGCGACGATCAGGTCCTCGACCAGCTGACGGCGCTCGCCGAGGAACATGTGCTCGGTCCGGCACAGCCCGATGCCCTCGGCGCCGAACCGGCGTGCCCTGGCGGCGTCCTCCGCCGTGTCGGCGTTCGCCCGCACGCGGAGCCGGCGGCCCGCGTCGGCGCGCGCCATCACCTGGGCAACCGCGGCCACGAGGTCGTCGGACTCGGCCGGGGTGTCGCCCTCGAAGTGGCGCACGACGAGCGAGTCGCTGACCGGCACTGCCCCGAGCAGCACCTCGCCGGTGGTGCCGTCGATCGAGATGACGTCACCCTCGTTGACCGTGATGCCGTCGCGGACGGTGAACTTGCGGCCGGCCGCGTCGACCTCGAGCGCCTCGGCCCCGCACACGCAGGTGCGACCCATGCCACGGGCGACCACCGCGGCGTGCGAGGTCTTGCCGCCGCGGCTGGTGAGGATGCCCTGGGCGGCGACCATGCCGTGCAGGTCGTCGGGGTTGGTCTCGCTGCGCACCAGGATCACGTCCTCGCCACGCGCGGCCCACTCGACGGCCGTCGCGGAGTCGAAGACGACCTTGCCGACCGCCGCTCCCGGCGAGGCGCCCATGCCGGTGGCGAGCAGCTCGGTCTCCGCGGTCTCGTCGAACCTCGGGAACATCAGCTGCGCGAGCTGTGCACCCGTGACGCGCTGCAGCGCCTCGTCCTCGTCGATCATCCGCTCGGACACCATGTGCTGCGCGATCCGGAACGCCGCCTCGGGGGTGCGCTTGCCGACCCGGGTCTGCAGCATCCAGAGCTTGCCGCCCTCGATGGTGAACTCGATGTCGCACATGTCGCGGTAGTGCTTCTCGAGCACGTCCATGATCCGCATCAGCTCGTCGTACGACGTCTTGTCGATCTGCTCGAGGTCGGCCAGCGGCAGCGTGTTGCGGATGCCGGCGACCACGTCCTCGCCCTGGGCGTTCTCCAGGTAGTCGCCGTAGACGCCCTGCGCGCCGGTCGACGGGTTGCGGGTGAACGCGACGCCGGTGCCGGAGTGCTCGCCGCGGTTGCCGAAGACCATGGCGATGACGGTGACCGCGGTGCCGAGGTCGTCGGGGATCCGCTCCTGGCGGCGGTAGAGGCGCGCCCGGTCGGTGTTCCAGGAGTCGAAGACCGCGTTGACGGCGAGGTCGAGCTGCTCGCGGGGGTCCTGCGGGAACGGCCGTCCGGCGTGCTTCTCGGTCAGTTCCTGGTACGTCGCCACGAGGCCCTGCATGTCGTCGGCCGTGAGCTCGGTGTCGGCCCGCACGCCACGCTCGGTCTTGAGCGCGTCCAGCGCGTCGTGGAACACGGCGGCCTCGATGCCGAGCACGGTCGCGCCGAACATCTGCAGCAGCCTGCGGTAGGAGTCCCAGGCGAACCGGTCGTTGCCCGAGGTCGACGCCAGCCCGAGCACCGACTCGTCGTTGAGCCCGACGTTGAGGACCGTCTCCATCATCCCGGGCATCGAGAACTTGGCTCCCGAGCGCACGGCCACCAGCAGCGGGTCGTCGCTCTGGCCCAGGCGCTTGCCCATCGCGTACTCGAGGGTCGCCAAGTGGTCGGTGATCTCCGCGTCCAGCCGCACCGGCACCTCGTGCGCGACGAGGTACTCGCGGCAGGCGTCCGTGCTGATGACGAACCCGGGTGGCACCGGCAGCCCCAGCCGGGTCATCTCGGCAAGGTTCGCCCCCTTGCCGCCCAGCAGGTCCTTCTGGTCCTTGTCACCCTCGGAGAAGTCGTACACGAGCTTGCTCATGACCCGATCATCCTCCTCCCGGTCCCGTGGGTGGCGCTGGGCCGGCACCAAGGAATCACACAGATTCCTGCCGGATGCTCGTTGTCATGACCACACGACGCGACCAGCAGATCCGGCGGACCCGAGCGGCCCGCAACGGCGTCATCGCGCTCGGCGCTGCCGGTGCTCTCGGCACCGCTGTCGCGCTCGGTGCCGGCTCAGTTGTGGCGACCGCCCAGTCGTCCGGCAACAACGGCACGACGAGTACGACGAACACCTCCACCGGCTCCGCCTCGTCGAGCTCGAACCAGGGCACGACGAACGGCACGACCAACACGTCGAAGAGCTCGACCTCCCTGGCGAGCTCGAGCAAGAGCAGCAGCTCCAGCCACGCGACCAGCTCGGGCTCGTGATGTCCCACAGCCGCGACTGGGAGCAGTGGAGCACGGCCTGCCGCCTCGTCGTCACCGCACCCGAGCTGCTGCCCGCGGCGTCGGCGATCGTCGACGACGTGCTCGCCGACGTCGACCGGGCGTGCAGCAGGTTCCGCCCCGACAGTGAGCTGCTCACGCTCGCCCGCGACGCCGACGGCTGGAGCGACCTGAGCCCCGCGCTCGCCGACCTGCTCGCGGCGGCGCTCGAGGCCGCGCGCCAGACCGATGGCGCCGTCGACCCGACGATCGGCGGCACCCTCGTCGACCTGGGCTACGACCGCGACATCAGCGAGGTGCGCGCCGGCGGCCGGCCCGTCGTACAGGTGGTCCGGCGTCCTGCCGGATGGCGCAGCCTGCGGCTCGAGGACGAGCGGCTCTGGATGCCCACCGGCACCCAGCTCGACCTCGGGGCCACCGCCAAGGCGGTCGCCGCCGATCGATGTGCGGCAGAGGTCGCCGAGACGCTCGGCACCGGTGTCCTGGTCAGCCTGGGCGGCGACATCGCCACCGCCGGTCCGGGACCCGAGGGCGGCTGGCAGATCACGATCCAGGACCTCCCCACCGACCTCCCCCAGCAGATCACCCTCGCAGACGGAGCTGCCGTCGCGACCTCGAGCACCGCGCGGCGCACGTGGGTGCGCGACGGCGTGCCGATGCACCACCTCGTCGACCCGGTGACCGCCCGGCCAGCGAGCGGGCGGTGGCGGACGGTGACGGTCGTCGCGCCGACCTGTGCGCGCGCGAACACCATCGCGACCGCCGCCCTCGTCAAGGGCAACGACGCCACCGCCTGGCTCCGCGACGCCGGCCTGCCGGCGCGCCTCGTGTCGCACAACGGAGAGGTCGCGACGCTGAACCTCTGGCCACGGGAGGCGGCGGCATGAGCGCGACCCTGACCTCGGCGCTCTGGGACCTCGGCCGCGGGGCCGGCGTCGCGGCGCTGGTGGCCTTCACCGTGTCGCTCGTCCTGGGCATCGTGACGCGCTCCGGTCGCGACGCCCTGGGCCTCGGCCGGTTCGGCCTCAACGAGCTGCACCGGACGGCCGCGCTCACCGGCGTCGGCCTGGTGGCCGTGCACGTCGGAAGCCTGCTCTTCGACCCCTACGCACAGCTGCGCGTGGTCGACCTCGTGTTCCCCTTCCTCGGCAGCTACCGGCCGCTGTGGCTGGGCCTCGGCACCCTGGCGCTCGACCTGCTCGGGGTGATCACCATCGTCAGCCTGCTCCGCGACAGGGTCGGCCCGCGGGTGTTCAAGGCAGTGCACTGGGCGGCGTACGCGCTGTGGCCGGTCGCCCTCGTGCACTCCCTCGGCACCGGCACGGACGCCGCGACCCTCTGGCTCGACGCCGTCGCCCTGGCCTGCGTCGGCGCCGTCGTCACCGCCGTCACCTGGCGTACGTCGCCCGCGTTCCTCAACCGCCACCGGATCCGCCTGCCCAGGCAGGTCGCCCGATGACCGTGACCACGGCGCTCGCACCTCCGCGCGGAGATCAGCGGCTCCTCGCCGACCAGCCGGCCGGGCCGCTCCCGCGGATGGACGCCCAGACGCTCGCGGACCTGCTGGCCGAGGCCGGTCTCACCGGCCGCGGTGGCGCCGGCTTCCCGACTGCCCGGAAGCTCGCTGCCCTGGACGGCCGCCGCCCGGTGGTCGTCGGCAACGCCATGGAGGGCGAGCCGCTCAGCCACAAGGACGCCGTGCTGCTGCAGCACTCCCCCGGCCTGGTGCTCGACGGCCTCGAGGTCCTCTCGCGCGCCCTCAAGGCGAGCCGCACCATCCTGGCCGTGGGCGGCACCGTGCCGGTGCCGGCGGCGCGCCGCGGCATCGAGGTACGCCGGCTCGAGGACACCTTCGTGGCCGGCCAGGAGACCGCCCTGGTCAACCAGCTCAACGGGCACGGACCATTGCCGACCGATCCGACCACTCCGGTGTTCCGCAAGGGCGTCGACGGACGCCCGACCCTGGTGCTCAACGCCGAGACCCTCGCGCAGCTCTCCCTGGTCACCCGCCACGGCGCCGCCTGGTTCCGCGGCGAGGGCCTGCCGGACGACCCGGGGACGTTCCTGATCACGCTGTCGGCCAGCACGCCGGCGCTGCTTCCCTCGGCCGGTGTGCTCGAGGCCGCCCGGGGCGTGTCGCTGGCGGAGGTCGTCCGCCGCGGCGGGGGCGACCCCGGGCGAGTGCAGGCCGTGCTCGTCGGCGGTTACCACGGGGCCTGGATCCCCGGCTCGGCCCTGGACACTGCGCTGAGCGTCCCGGGGCTCAAGCCGTTCGGCGCGACACCCGGCGCCGGCATCGTGCACCTGCTCGACACCGACACCTGCCCGCTGGCGATGGCCGCCCGCGTCACGGCGTACCTGGCCGGCCAGAGCGCCCGGCAGTGCGGTCCGTGCCTGAACGGCCTGCCCCACATGGCCGAGACGCTGAGCCGGATCGCCCGCCCCGGTGCCGAACCGCGGCTGGTCGTGCAGCTCGAGCGGCTCAACGCGCTGGTCGCCGGCCGGGGCGCCTGCAAGCACCCCGACGGCACCGTGCGCTTCGTCGCGAGCACCCTGCGCGTGTTCGACGCGCACGTCGACCAGCACCTCCGTGGCTACTGCGACAAGGACCACCGATGAAGCGCCTGCACGTGGACTGGACCCGGTGCGACGGGCACGGCTCGTGCGCCGAGCTGCTGCCCGAGCTGCTCGTCTCCGACGAGTGGGGCTTCCCACTGTCCCGCACCGGTGAGCTCGACCCGGCGGTCCCGCGCCAGCTCGACGACCTCGCCCGCCGGGCGGTCAAGGCGTGCCCGTTGCAGGCCCTGCGGATCCGCGAGAGCGCCTAGCCGCGGCGCGACTCCAGCACCCGGAAGCCCTTGGCGCTGGCGACCCTGGCCGTGGGGTAGCCCTGCTCGGTCAGCCACTCGGTGAGGGAGTCGGCGCCCAGGTTCTTCCCCACGACGAGACGCGCGCGCCCCTCCGGCACCAGCCGCGGCAGCCAGTCGAGCAGCAGCTGGTGGAGGGCGTCCTTGCCGATCCTGATCGGCGGGTTCGACCAGATCTCGTCGTACGTGGCCGCCGGGTCGACCTCGCCGGGCAGGCACGCCGTGAAACGGTCGCCGAGGCCGAGCGCCTCTGCGTTCTCGTTGGCCAGGAGCACCGCACGCTCGTTCACGTCGATCGCGGTCACGGTGCACTCGGGGACGGCGACGGCGATGGCCAGCCCGATGACGCCGTACCCGCACCCGAGGTCGAGAACGGTCCGGGCAGCCTCCGGTGCGGGCTGCTCGCGCAGCAGCACGCCGGTGCCGATGTCGAGGCGACCCTGCGCGAAGACGCCCGAGCCGGAGGTCAGCTCGAGCCAGTGCCCCCACACGTTGGCGCTGACCGGGACCCGGTTGAAGGCTGCCTGCGGGTCGGCGGTGAAGTAGTGCTCCTCGGCCATGCGCCCATCCTGCCGGTACGCCGAAATATCCATCCGTCGAGTTCGGCCCCCGGACCTAGGCTGGGCGCGTGAGTGAGCCCGCCACGCGCCAGCCGATGATCCTGCTCGTCGTCCCCGAGCACGAGGACGTGATGCGCGACGAGTTCGGTCGCTACGCGCGCGACTACGAGATCCGCTGCACCGCCTCGGCCGCGGAGGCCTCCGAGGTGCTCCGGGCCACGCGGGCCGCGGGCCATCCGGTCGCTCTGCTGGTCAGCGAGTCCCAGCTCCCCGACAGCGAGATGTTCCCGGCGATCGCGGAGTGGCGCAGCATCGTGCCGACCGCGCGCCGGGTCGTGGCGGCGCACTGGGGCCGCTTCATGCTCGACGCCGACCCGCTGCGCCCGGGGCTGGCCACCGGCAAGTACGACGCCTACCTCCTGATGCCGCGCGGCGTGCGCGACGAGGAGTTCCACACCGCGATCACCGAGCTGCTCTCGGACTGGGGATCCACGGTGGCCGCTCCCGAGGTCTCGGCCGCGCAGATCGTCGCGCCGGAGCCGACGGTGCTCACCTACTCCATCAGTGACTATCTCGATCGGATGGGGATGCCGAGCCGGCTGGTCACCCCCGACTCCGAGAAGGGCCGGCACCTCCTCGAGGGGTACGACGGCCCGCGCGACTACCCGATCTTCACCCGGATGGGGCGGCCGCCGGTGCCGGTGACCTCCGTGCGCGACGTCGCCTCGATGATCTACGGCACGCCGGCCGACATCGACGTCGAGAAGGTCGTCGACCTCGCTGTGGTCGGTGCGGGTCCGGCCGGCCTCGCCGCGGCGGTCTACGGCTCGTCGGAGGGCCTGTCGACGGTCGTCATCGAGTCGGAGGCGATCGGCGGCCAGGCCGGCACCAGCTCGATGATCCGCAACTACCTCGGCTTTCCCCGCGGGATCTCCGGGATGCGGCTCGCGCAGCGGGCGCGCAACCAGGCGCTCAGGTTCGGCACCAGGTTCTTCACCGGCTGGCCGGTCGTCGGCCTCGAGGCCGGCGCCGACCTCGACGAGCCGCACCTGCTGCGCACCGAGGGCGGCGACGTGCGCGCCCGCGCGGTGGTCGTCTCCACCGGCGTCACCTACCGCCGGCTCGGCGTACCCGCGCTCGAGGACCTCGTCGGCCACGGCGTCCACTACGGCGCCGCCGTGAGCGCCGCCCGCGAGGTCGAGGGCTACGACGTCGTGGTCGTGGGCGGCGGCAACTCCTCCGGGCAGGCAGCGATCCACCTCGCCCGGTTCGCCCGGTCGGTCACGATCGTCGTACGCCGCCGCGACCTGGCCGAGACCATGTCGGACTACCTGATCCGCGAGATCCGCTACAACGACGTGATCCAGGTGCAGCCCTGCACCACGGTCGTCGACGGCGGCGGCGACAGCCGGCTGCAGTGGGTCACGCTGCGCGATCTGAACACCGGTGTGGAAACCCGGCGCGAGGTCGCCGGGCTCTTCCTGCTCCTCGGCGCCGACCCGCACTGCGACTGGCTGCCCGACTCGATCTGTCGCGACGAGCGCGGCTTCGTGGTCACCGGCCGCGACATCCCCAAGCGGCTGTGGCCGGCCGGCACGCCGCCCGCCAACCTGGAGACCGCCGTACCCGGCATCTTCGCCGCCGGAGACGTCCGCAGCGCCTCGATGAAGCGGGTGGCCGCTGCCTCCGGTGAGGGCGCCGCTGTCGTGTCGCTGGTGCACAGCCACCTCGCCCGACGCTGACCTGATGGTGGTCGAGCAGCGAGCTTGCGAGCGATCAGTCGAGACCCGGCTCAACCCGGGAGAGTACGCAACGTGCGCGACGCCTCAGCCCGGGCCGCCAGCTCGTCGTCCGGCGGGTAGCCGACCTCCTCGAGCGTGAGGCCGTGGGCGTGCGCGACCGTCACCGCGGGGTCGCGCTCCCTGCGTGCCAGCACGTGGGCGGGCCACTCAGTCCCCCGGCGACCGTCGCCCACGGCGATCAGGCAGCCGACCAGCGAACGGACCATGTTGTGGCAGAACGCGTCGGCCCGCACCGTGGCCTCGACCACGCCGTGCACCCGGTCCCAGGACAGGTCGAGCAGCGACCTGATCGTGGTGGCGCCCTCGCGCCGCTTGCAGAACGACGCGAAGTCCTGCTCACCGAGGAGTAGTGCCGAAGCCTCGTTCATCCGGCCGAGGTCGAGCGGACGGGCCCACGCGAGCACATGTCCACGCCGCAGCGGATCGACCGCCTGAGGTGCGTCGGCGATCCGGTAGCAGTACCGCCGCCACACAGCGCTGAACCGCGCATCGAACCCAGCCGGAGCCGCCGAGACCCGGTGGACCCGTACGTCGGTGTCGAGCACCCCGTTCAGCCGCCGCAGCAGAGCCTCCTCTGCCGTGTCGGCACCTCGGCTGATGGCGGCCTCGAGCAGCTGGGCCTCGAGATCGACGTGAGCGACCTGTCCGCGCGCGTGCACGCCGGTGTCCGTCCGTCCAGCCACGGTCAGCCGACTGCCCGAGGTGCGCAGCACGGTGTCGAGCGCCTCCTCGAGGTCTCCCTGCGCCGTCCGCAGACCGTCCTGGCGCGCCCAGCCATGGAACCCGGCTCCGTCATAGGCGAGGTCGATCCGCAAGCGCACCCGGGCATTGTTTCAGGTCGGCTGTGTGAGTCCGGTATGAAGCTGGGCGGGCTCATCGCCGCGCGTCACTCCGCCGCGCAAGGGCGCGACTGCTCACGCCAACGGCGCGCTGTGCGCAGACTCGCCCGTGACGCCATCGATCGCCGCCGGGGCAACAGATCGTGCGTGCACACCGAGCCGACACTCGTACGCTCGAGGAACACCGGGGCCTCCACAACTGTCGGAGATAGGGCGAGCAGACAGCCCCTGCTCGGTAGCCCACGAACATGTGTGAGTGTGGCCCCGGCCCGCAACCATTCAGATGCCCCGAGCGGTCAATCCATACCGTCTAGCTAGTGGAAGGTGACGTTGAGCGGGATGTCGTTGTCAACGATGTTCGCGATGCCGGCGTTCGGTCCGTGTGTGAATACCTTGCGACAGATCCAGCCGTCGGCATTTCCGGTTTGCGAGATGTCGAGGGCCATCGTTGCTGGGCCAAAGCTGGCGTCGGTGAGCGTGAAGCCGGGCGGGCACTGCCCGACTGGGGCGTCGGGCGCCGCGGATGCGGGCGAGAACGAGCCTGCACCGATAGTTGCCAGGGCGGCTGCGGCCGCAAGTGTCACAGCCTTCCGGAGTTGGGCGTTCATTGGGATCTCCTTCCGCGAGTCCGACGCCGGATCGCAACGATCTGCTGCGGGGCGCCGCTCTGCGCTGTTGTTGGGGTTGAACGATGGGCGTGCTTACTGCGTCAGGCCGGCCTGCACTGCGCCGACGTACTGCTGGATGCGCTGCTGCCAGAGATTGAGGGACCGGGTCACTCGGGCAGGTGTCGCGGCGGGGTTCTCGAAGGCTGCCATCAGCTGCTCGTCGTTCGGGTGGGCTACTTCCATCCATATCCAGAACGGGTCCCACATGGTGTCCGAGAACCCATTGGTGTTGTGCGCCGTGGTCAAAGTGGCGTCCACGATCACGCGGTCACGCACAGTGAGCGCAAGGACGTTGTCGCCGAAGGGTCCCCTGCCCAACTGGTCCGAGCCGAGCTGGTGCGCAGTGAACACACAGCGCACGTCGATGTCGGGAAGCCGGACACTGGACTCATGGCATCCCGCGATGTCCGTCACCTTCCAGCCGGTCGCCTCGTCCCAGCGGTTCCGGAGCGTCCACGCGTCCCCAACAGTGTCGTCGCCCATGACGTTACCCATGGTGAGTTGCGCCCCGTCGGCGACGTAGGTCGCGGCTCCGTCTCGGTCGAAGGCTGCCAGCGCCTCGAGGAAGTCTCCGGCGACCTGCTCGGCCTCGGTGACCTGCTGGGTGTTTGTCACCGGAGGCGCCGTGTGGGCGTCGCGGCCGGGCCAGGAGACCACGACGGCGGCGACCGCCGCCGCGGCAACAGTGGCCAGCGCGGCTGCTGCCTGTACGCGACGTCGCCTCCGGGCGTCGCGGGAACTGGCCTCGATGAATGATTGGAGCTTTTCTGTGGTGTTGATTCGGTTCATGGCGTCCTCCGCGTCTGCCTGGAGCGCGGCAGTCACGAGGCGCTCGAGTTCCGGTGTGTTCATGGCTCGACCTTCAGTCGTAGGGCGAGCGTGGCCAGCCCACGACTCGCATGGGACTTCACCGAGCCGCACGAGATGCCCAGGGTGTCGGCGATCTCGGCTTCGGACTGGTCCAGGTAGTACCGCAGGACGAGGACCTCGCGCTGTCGCCGGGAAAGCTCACCGATCTCGCGCCTGACCCGACCCAGCTGCTCTCGATCGACGACCTGCTGCTCGGCCGAGTCGAGAACGTCCGAGGGCGCAGCCATGCGGGGAACCAGTACAGCGAGTCGGCGGCGTTGGCGAAGCCTTCTGCGGCTGCCGTTGACCACGCATGTGTTCAGATAGGCGACGCATGCTGTGGGATCCCGCAGCAGGCGCCACCGGCGATGGAGGGTCAAGAACGCCTCCTGCACGACCTCCTCCGCGCCACCGCGGTCATCGACCAACAGCGCAGCAAGCCCGATGAGCCGGCGATGATGGGCAACGAAGAGCTCGGAGACCGCGGCAACTCGGTCACCGGCCTGCAGAACGTCAGGCTCACCCATCGGCGCCCACTCTCTTGGGCAGTTCACCACATCCACAACAGGATCAGAGCCCGCAAGGGCCATTCGGTTTACAGACGCACGCTGGGAATTCACCGGGTCCGAACCACCGCACGTGAACCAGTCCCGCGACTCGGCCATGGACTGGTGTACGGGTCACACCGCCTCAACGCCTTCAACGCGAGCGATGCAGTTCGCCCTGGAGGTGGGCGGCGAGACTCACGGACGACTCGATTTCACTGCGGCGGTTGGAAACGCTCTCGACGTTGACTCCGAACGGGACGTCGAGCCGCCGGCAGTAGGTCATCAGCTCGCGGGCCGTCGCCAACGCCTGGTCGAAGGAAGCCTCGAGGGTGTCAACGGCGTACCGGAGCTCGTTCTGGATCCAGCGCGACCCGTCCACGCCGAGCCACTGGAGGAATTCCAGAGTCTTCGTCGACCGACACGGAGAAGGTGAAGACGATCGGCACCGGATCGAGGCCTCGACGAACGCATTCGTGGAGGTAGTCCGAGACGAGGTTCTTGGCCGCGTTGACGTCGCACACCACCTGGGTGACGAAGAAGGAGCATCCGGCAGCCTGCTTGGCGAGCATCCGCAGGTGCTCCTCGCCGGTGCGGGCATGACGCTCGGGGATGGCGACGCCACCGAGCAACAGGTCCGGTGCCGCTTCGGCCCGCACCTCGTGGGCCCGTCGCAACGACGTCTCGACCGGCTTCGTGCGCGAGGCGGCTCCGACGAAGACGGTCAGGACACGGCCAGGCTCCTGGGCGCCAAGCCATGATCGGAGCTCACTGCCGCGATGTTTCCCCACCGCCCGGTAGACCACTGTCGGGAGATCCCAGCCCTGAAGGTGCCGGGACAGATAGTCGGCCGGGTCCATCGTGGGCAGGAAAGGGAACGGGCGTTCCTCGGCGTTGCGGTCGCTCTCGTCGTCGATGTCGTAGAGCACGAGACCGTCCAACTCCAGCTCCTGACGTCGCTTGGCGGTGATGTCGGCGATCTCTTGAGCCCTCACCGCGGACGTCGCCTCCCGGGGCGGTGTCAGTGCGAAGAGCAGGAACTCTCCCCGACGTTCGAGGATGCGTCGCTGCAGATCCACGCCGCGACCCAATCTGGCCGTGGCCACAATTCAGCTCAGCGAGTCGGCAACGGCTGCCTCCGGCGCACGTGCGTAGATGCGTCATACCGCCGCCAAAGTGCACGGATCTGCCGAATTGAGGACGTTCGCCACCGTGCATGACATTCGCCGAACGGGATCGATATCACTCACCCACTGGCGCGGGTCGCCAGCCGCTAGGCGACTGCCTTCCAACGCTGTCCCACTTGGGGGCCCGGAACCGGGATCTTCACCGGGCGGGGCTTGTGGGACGGTCAATCGCCGTACCCACGTCGGCCTGGGGCGAGAGCGGCTTGATCTCCCGGGAGGCGCCTTTCTGCACGCAGGCTTAGTTCGCTGCTGGCGTCGTTGACGACTTCCCGGGCTGAGTCCCGTGCGCTGGCTGCCCAGTTGACGAGCTCGCGGCTGGGTCCGCGTCATCGGCGCACGCGTCATGGGGAAGGGGTCGCAGGCTTGCAGATCGCGTTCGCGCCAACACGCGGCGAGACTCCGGAACTCAGGAGTCGCCGCTCACCGACCGATGCTGACGTGGCCGATGGGCCTGCGTTCCGAGGCGACCCACGGTCGCGACCTGATCAGTCGACGGGTTACCGGTTGAAGAACGTCTTCAATACACGGGCCATGAGTTCGGGGGCGACGACGTGTCCCTGCCCGTCGAGCGTGTGTCGTTCGGTCTGGGGGGTGGCAGCGGCTATCGCTTTCGCGGCGCGGTCGAAGAAGTCGGTCGGGAGGCCCGCCATCTGGGGCTCGGTGATCGGACCCTCGGTGGTCACCAGTACCGACTGAGTGATGCGGGCAAGTCGGTTCGTGGGGATCTTGTAGTCATTGAGGATCACGGCGTCCTTGACGAGCGTGTGGGCGAGCGCGACGGACGAGGCCCACATCGGGTGCTGTTTGCCAGCCGCGATGTCCGCGTCGGGTCCGCCGGTAAGCCTCATGAACAGTTCCAGGAGCTCCTCGTCCCGCCCGGCTTTGTATGCCTCGTGGGTGTCCGCGAGGTACTGATTGAACCTCGGCCACTGGTCGTCCCCGATCACGTACGGCACATCCCACACCGCGATCTTGTCGATCGCCGAACCTGCCGCTGCTGCCTCCAGCGCGAGGGCGCCGCCAGATGAGGCGCCGTACACGTGAGCTGAGCCGCCGGCTGTCGCAATCAGCGCGTCGAGGTCTTCAACCTCCCGCGCCAAGGCGTACGGCGGTGCATTGCCGCTGGCGCCCCGGCCGCGTCGTGCGTAATTGTAGACCGTGAAATGGTCGGCAAGGAGCCGGGCGAGCGGCGCGTTCTCAGCGCCGTCGTCTAGGGTGCCGCCGACGAGGATCACCGCCGGGCCGGTGCCTTTCCGGTCGTAGGCGATCTTCGTACCGTCGGCGGACGTCACACGAAGTGTCATCTCGTGCACTACTTCTCTCCATTTCTCGATGCGTGGTCGTCACCGTCGGAGCATGTCGAGCAGGATTGTCGCTGTGCCGTGTGTAGCCGAGGTGCCGGTGGCGGAGGTCACGTTGCCGATACTCCTAAACTAGGAGCATTCACTCCTGTTGTCAACGTACACTGGGGTGCATGAGCAAGAAGCGGCTGTTCGACGACCCCTGCGGCATCGCGCGAGCGCTGAACGCGGTCGGCGAGCGGTGGGCGTTGCTCGTCGTGCGGGAGCTGGTCTTCGGCCCGAAGCGCTACTCCGACCTGCACCGCGGGCTGCCGCAGATGAGCCAGAACGTCCTCGCGCAGCGGTTGCGCGAGCTCGAAGCCGACGGCCTGGTGCGGCGAAGGCGCCTGGGACCGCCTGCGCCCGCCGCCGTGTACGAACTCACCGAGCGCGGGCAGGAACTGGAGCCCGTGCTCCGCGCGCTCGCCCAGTGGGGCAGCCGCGCACCGCTGCCCGAGGACGGCGCGGCGGAACTGAGCGTCGACGCGCTCCTGTTCGCCCTGCGCGCCACCTTCGATCCGGCACTGGCGGGTGAGCTGTCGCTGCGCTGCCAGCTGGACGTCGCGGGCGATCGGTTCCGGATCACCGTTGCGGGCGGGCGCCTCGAGTTGGACCGCGGTGAGCACGCCGAACCAGATGCGTGGCTGACCGTGCCGGAGGCGGCGACGTTGCGCGATCTGGTGTTCGCTGGTGCGGCGCTGCATGACGTCGTCGAGCGGGCAGACACCGAGGTGGCGGGCGACACCTCGCGGCTCGCCGCACTGCTGCGCTGCTTTCCCGCAGCCGTGCGGTATCCGGCGCCACAGGACCCCGGGCCACAGGACCCCGGGCCGCCGGACCCCGTGTCGCCGGGCCTCGGGTCACCGAACGCCGAACTCCCGGATCCCTCTGTCAGCGCAGGAAGTCGTCGGGGGTGAGCGGCAGTCCGCGGACCCCGGGCACCGGTGGCGAGGTTACGCCGGCCGACAGTTCAGACTCCGCGGGCGCGCGGAACTCATCGCCGAGACGACGACGCACCACTTGGATAGCGACCTGCAGCTCAACGCCTGGCGCTGGTCCACGACCGAGCATGATCGACTTGTTGCAGGAGCCCATCCGCGATCGGAACGAAGCCCCGTAGACCACTGACGAGGGCACGAGTCGAGGATTGTTCTCATGTCCCGGGGGACTTGACCGGCGGTCAATGCGCAAGCGGCGCGATCGCATGACCATGCAGCGACGCTCGATCGCTGAAACGCACTGATCTAGCCGCGATCCGTGCGTTCGAAGAGGTGCGTCACTCCGCCGCGAACGGGGCGCTCATGCAGCGTGCGTCCTTCCGCCGCGAGATGGCTTGGCAGTCGCGGGGCCAAATTCTCCCGGGTTGCGCTTCACCACTGACGTGAAGTGCTTGGCCGGGCCGCCGGGTTGGATGACGACACGCCGACGACATTCCGGCGGCGACCAGCTGTACCTGGCTCCTCGACTGCTGCTCGCCCTCACCGCGGGGCTCGCTGGCGTGTGTGTTCGGGGCGGGTCTCAGTTGTGCCAGGTGAAGCCGCCTGAGTTGGTGGTCGTGACCATGGCCGAGCCCGATCCGCCGTCGGTGCCACGGGTGAGGCCGTTGCCGGTTGTTCCGGCGCCGCCGTTCGACGGCAGCGTCGCGGCGCCGATGGTGGTCGGGAAGGTGGGCGTGCCGTTGGTGTAGTTCGAGCCGGCTCCGCCGCCGCCGCCCCAGCCGGCGTTCGAGATAACTTCGGTCATTGTTCCGGCGCCACCGCCGGCCGCGCCGGCGCCGCCACCACCGCAGTTGCCGACGAACAAACCAGTCTCGTCGCGTCCGTTCCCGCCCCACCCGCCGCGTCCGTACCAGCCATCAATGCCGCCATCGAGAAGGCCGGGCGTGTTGGTGATCGCACCTCCGTCGGCGACCGATACCGATCCGATGTAGGTGGCGCCGCCGGAGCCACCACAACCTAGGCCATCGCCGCCGACGCACCCGAAGTTGCCGTTCGTACCGCTGCTGGCGGTGTCTCCGGTTGCGGTGCTCGCAGTGTCGCCGGAGTCCTGCGTGGCTCCCTGCCCGCCGGTGCCGAACGTCGCAACAGCTCGGAGGTGGGCCGCCTCACCGCCACCGCCGCCACCGCCGCCGGCCTCGACGATCACGTTTCCGTCCGAGTCGACGAGCGCGGTAGATCCGCCTCCTCCGCCGCCGGCCGCTCCACCGAAGCTGCTGCCGCCCTGGCCACCCCGCCCGAAGCCATCGCCGCCGACGCCAGGGACCACCCCCGCGTCCCCAGCGCCGCCACCAGCGGCGACCCACAGCGTGAACGTCGTCGCGTCGGCGCGGGTGTTGGTGACGGTGACGGTGACCGCACTGCCGGTGCCACCGTCGCCGGCAGACACCGGTCGAGCCTGGACGGAGGTATTCGTGCCGCCGCCCCCGCCTCCGGCGCCAGCCAGGTTCAGGGTGATCGTCTCCCCAGCCGGCACGGTCAGGTAGTACGTGCCCGGTTTCGTGAAGTCGACGGTCGTCCCGCTCGGCGTGATCGTGTCGGTCACGGTGCCGCCCGGGTTGGCGTAGTTGCCGTCCGGGTCGGTGAACGTCCAGGAGTCGGTGTACTCGCCGATCTCGGTGTGGGTGGTGCCGTTGAGGTCGAGATCCGAGCTCAGGTCTACCCCCCCGATGCCGGTGCAGGACCCAGTGGCGGTGTGTGCGGTGCTGTCGCTGGCGAGGTTGTAGCCG
The DNA here is from genome assembly GCF_054059435.1 of Marmoricola sp. URHA0025 HA25. Taxonomy (NCBI): domain Bacteria; kingdom Bacillati; phylum Actinomycetota; class Actinomycetes; order Propionibacteriales; family Nocardioidaceae; genus Marmoricola; species Marmoricola sp. URHA0025 HA25. The sequence continues at coordinate 540,337 of NZ_JBSSCD010000001.1, read as the reverse complement.
GTTACCGTGCAGTCCGTCGTCGCGGGGCTGATGGTGTCGGTGAGGGTGCCGCCGGGGCTGGCGTAGTTGCCGTCCGGGTCGGTGAACGACCAGGCGTCCGTGTGGGCGCCGGCCCCGGTGTGCCCCGTGCCGCTGAGGTCGAGGTCTGCTGCGGGCAGCGTCGTGCCGTCGACGCCGGTGCAGGACCCGGTCGCGGTGTGCGGGGTGGCGTCGTAGGTGAGGCTGTAGCCGGTCACGGTGCAGTTCGCGGCGGCGTGGGTGATCGCGTCGGTCAGGGTGCCGCCGGGGTTGGTGTAGTTGCCGGTCGGGTCGGTGAACGACCAGGTGTCGGAGTAGCTGCCGGCGCCGGTGTGGCTGGTGCCGGCCAGGTCCAGGTCAGCCGCCGGCAGCACGGTGCCGTCGACGTCGGTGCAGGACCCGGTCGCGATGTGCGGGGTGGCGTCATAGGTGAGGCTGTACGCGCTCACCGCACAGGCCGCGGTGGCCGGGGTGATCGTGTCGGTGACGCTGCCGCCGGGGTTGGTGTAGTTGCCGGCCGGATCGGTGAACGACCAGGTGTCGGAGTAGCCGCCGGCGCCGGTGTGGCTGGTGCCGGCCAGGTGGAGGTCGGCCGCCGGCAGCACGGAGCCGCCGATGCCGGCGCAGGACCCGGTCGCGATGTGCGCGTGGGCGTCGTAGGCGACGCTGTAGCCGGTCACCGTGCAGTGTGCTGAAACAGGGTTGACGGTGAAGCCGGTTGCGGCGCTCCCCTTCTTTCCATCGGTGGTGCTCGCCGAGACCGTGTAGTTCCAGCGGGCGGCATCCAGATTCGTCAGCGTGACCTGGTAGGTCGTCGACTTCTTCGTCGAGCCTGCACGGCTGCCGCAGCTCGCACCGGTCGCGCTGGCGGCCGACGTGAGGGTGCAGGTCACCTTGGCGATCTGCTGCGGATCACGGTTGATCGAGTAGCTGAGCGTCACCGTGAACCCGGTGACCGATGGCGTGGTGAACGTGACCACCGGGGCGTTGCCGGCTGCTGCAGTCGCCGATGGAAGTCCGGCCACGCTGCCGCCCAGCGCGGTGGCCAGCGCGGCCACCACCACCCAGCCCCGTCGCAGCCGACCTGCCCGACGGCCGACGCCGACAGCGCCCGCATTGCAAGAACCCGAACCAGCGCGCACCCACGTGCCCCCATCCCGCTGCAAGCGGACACGCTCCGTCGGTGTCTCTTCCTGCCGAGCGCACGCTACGCCGAAAGGCGCACCTCAACTCGAGGTCGCACCAACGGGAGCCACGGGTCTAGACCGACGGTGGCAAGGAACCGGCCGTCGGCCATGTGGACCTATGGAGTACCCAAGCGCTGGTGTCGGGTGAGCGTGGAAGTGCGTCACACCGCCGCTTCAGGTGCCCTGCATGAAGCGCCGTATCGCCCGCGCCCAGGAACCGCGGAGTCACCCGGCCTGGATCTCAGCCCGAACGACGTGACCCGACGAAGCGTAGGGTCGGAGGCGTGACACGAAGTGTCCTTCAGCGCGTCCACAATCCGCGCAATCGCGAGTGCGGCTGCGACCCGGATTGCTGGTGTCGCAGAACCGCCGTTGGTCGAGCCGTCAAGTGGTGGTTCCCCGCCAGACTGGCCGGTCTGCGCCACAAGGGCAGTCGCTCGGCAGAGTGGAAGAGGGCTCAGGCGTAGAAGACCAGGCTCGAAGCCGAGTCTCCGAAGCATCCCTTCACTATTAGCCACAGTTGACCATCGCTGAGGTGCGTCGTACCGCCGCGACTGCCGTGGAGGACCGCGGAACCTTCTCGGATCCACTTGTCGAGGCCAGAAGGTGCCGTGCCCGACGACCGATGTCGCTCAGGTCCACGCGCCCGTCTTCGGCCGCAGTTGTCAGCGGAAGGCGCCGGTCCAGTGCTTCGTCGAGATCCCGCGTCTGAGAGCAACTGATGAGGCTGAGATCGCTACGTCGCTCCGCGACAGCGGTGCCCGTGCCATGGAGGACCAGTCCCAGCCCGGCTGCTCAATGAATCACGTTCGGCGCAGTCCTGTGGGTCCCACTTCTCGGGCTCCGCTCGATTGTGTGTGTTCCTAGTGACGGGGGTTGTCCCCACCAAGGTTGCCTTGGGCAGCTATGTGGAATCCAGCCCGGGTCGGTCATCCGTGATGCACGATGTCTCGGAACAGGCGATTGGCGATCGATCGGCGATCTGAAGAGGGGCCTCGTAATGGCGCGCAGTCGAATATCTGAGTTTGCGATGCCCCTCAGCTTGGTGTTGGCCGGAGCGATCTTTACCTGTCTAATGTCGGTCATCGTGCTAGCCGTCTCGGGCGTAGAACTCGGTATCAACTTGGCAATCGCTGGCCTCCTGCTGTGCTTGGTACTTCCGGTCGGCATGGAACTGCGGAGCCGCGCGTCAAGGCCCCGACATGTGTTGTTCCTGGATTTTCGGCGCCATCAATACGGTCAAGGTGTTGCCGCTGGCGCCGTCGAGGTCTTCAATGCCGACAAGCGACAATGGTTGGTTGAGGTCAAACAGCCCGAGGCTGTCGACGGAAAGGGATCTGTCGCTTGGCAGATCCGTGAGCTCGAAGCAGCGATCATCGACGATGTCGACGGCATCATCATCATCCCTGGCGCCGACCGCGAGGAGCTCTGGCACGCCATAGCAACTGTCGTGAAGTCGCGCGCCATGGTGGTAGCGCTCGACGCCAAGCCCCCGAACACGATCTACCGACGGGTGGGTCTCGAGCCGCCACGATTTGTGTCTGCTCGCTATCAGGAAACTGGGACGCTGATCGGCGATTGGCTCGAGCCCTGGCTACAAGCGGATGCGGCACGGACTTGCATCCTCTGGATCGGGCCAGACGGCAGTTGGGCAGGTGAAGAGCGGAGTCGCCAGATCGTGTACTCGGTGGTGCGCGCAGGGCTGCAGGAGCGGATGACTCTGCAGCCGATCGACAACTGGATGCCTACGCCAGAACGCTGCCAGGAAACACTCGATCTCGTAGAGAAGGCCGAGGGGCTCGTAGCCATCTACTGCGCGGACGACGAGAATGCCCTCGCTCTACATCTTCTGACATTGACGGAACGTGTTCACCTCCGCCGCAGGATGCGCATCATCGGATGTAACGCGACGCCCGATGACTGGGGAAATATTCCGGCTGTTGATATGCACGCCGTCGACGTCACCGTCGACATTCTGGCCAAGGAGCAGGGTGCCGAGGCTGCTCGACTCATGGTGCGCGAGCGCTACGGGAAATTGTCGTCGACGCAGCGGAGCGTCTTCATCAGCCCCCACCTACTCGTGCCAGGGTCGCGCGAAGGCCGCTGGCTCGACCGCATCTTCGAGGGCATGACTCCCGACGAAGATCCCGATTCCTTCCATGACGACGTACTCGAAGCCAAGCCGAAAGAGACGGATAAGGCCGAACTGCCGATTACGGTGTTGAAGATTGACACGATGGATCAGAGTTCGTAGCTCCCGCTGATTCCCGGGCGGTCAGTGAGTGTGGTCGCGTCACTCTGCCGCGTCTCGACCATGCTCGAGTTCATGGTGCCGGCAGTCAGGACGCGTGCGACACAGCGCTTGCGATCACTGCAGCGGTCTGCTGTGGAGCCTCGTCAGGGAGTAGGAACACCGAGCCGGGGATCGTCACGAGCGTCACGTTGGGAGCCCGTTGGAGTGTGGCGCGCTCGGCGTCGGTGAGACCTCCGTCCCCTTTCTCGGCGTGGACCACCCACACGGGGCTGCCAGACGCAGCCAACAGGGCGGCGAAGTCTCGTTCCTCGGCGATGTAGTCGAGGTACTCGCCGCACGCCAGCACCGCATCTCTGGCTCTGTTCTGCTTGAAGTCCTCGATCAGTTCCTTCTTGTGCACCTCAGGCGTCTTGGCAGACCTGGCCATCAATGGCATCAGGCGGAACAGCGCGGCCATCGGCCAGCTGCCGACCTTCTGCGACATCCGTACGACGCCGCGGAAGAATCGAGCCTCATCCTCAGTCGTCAAGCTGATGCCGAGGAGGACGACCGGGCCATCGAAGAGCCCTGAGAGCACCATGTCCAGGGCCACGGTCGCGCCATGGGAAAAACCCACGACCACGTCGCAGCCGTGTGCTGTGGCCAGCTCCGCGGCCTGACGGGACAGTTCTGGAATGGACATGTCTTCGGAGGCGGGCGCGCCTGCCATGCCGGGCAGTGTGGTGGCGACCAGGCGAACACCGGACAGCGCCGGCTCAGCCATCACGAGGTTGAACGACCGGGCCGCGTTGGCTCCGCCCGGTAGGAGTAGGACCGTTCGATCCGCATCCGGCGGTCCCGAGGTCAGAAGCTCCCAGGATTTCCTCACGGCTACCTCCCAAACAGCGGCTGCTACCCCGTGAACGTACGGCGCAACGATCCAGCGTGGAAGGTGGGAGTCCTTAAGGTCCTGTGACGCGCTCGGCACCAGGTTCTCTCGCTATCGGCGCGTCATTGCCTGCTTGATGTTGCTGCCTGCCGTCCGATCAGGAACCCATCGGTGACATCGACGGCATCGGGCTCTGGCCCGGGAAAGTGAGTCCGGGAAGGGCGCCGGGGGCGATCAGCATGATGACGCCGAGCACGACCAGGACAATCGTCGTTCCGTAGGTCGCCACGCGACGCCATGGGATCGTCTTCTCGATCGCAATCAGCCCGGCGACCGCGGCCATCCACGTCACGCTCATCACGCCAAGCGCGAAGAGCGACGCCATCAGCGCCCAGCAGCAGCCGACGCACCATGCGCCGTTGCCCAGTCCCATGCGGAACGCACCCGCCCACCCGGCGCGCCAGGAGCCGAGCAGCGTTCCCAGCGGGCTGCGGCACTTCCCCAAGCAGACGTCCTTGAGGGGTGTCAGCTCGTAGCCGGCGGCCACGAGCAGCGTGACTCCGGCGATCCCCTGTCCGGCGTTGTCCCACCTGAGGGCCCCGTGCGCAGCACGCGTCATGGTCAGCGCGATCAGGAACGCGACCACCCCGGCACCGGCCCACGAGGCGAGATAACCGCTGGTGAAGGCCACAGGCAGGACGCGCGACCTGCTCATCCGTGCGTACAGGGCGACGGTCGGGGAGACCGACGGGAACATCATCGCCGCCATCATCACCACCCAGACGCCGAGGAACCAGCCGAAGGTTCCCAGAGCGGTCCAAGGCCCGTTGTCCATGCCGCGCATCTCGACGACGGTCCACCACCAGCCGATTGCGGCCAGCGCAAACAGGACGGCGACGATCCCCAGGTGGGAACGCATCGCGGCGTACGCCGGTCGCAGGCTCAAGCCGCTGACCGACTCTGCCTCGCTCATGACCTCAAGCGGCCCAGGAGAAGCTCGACTTCGACAGGCCCGTCTTTCCCTCGTAGGTGATGCCGAAGGCGTCGATCCTGGTGCGCTTCGCCTCAGCCATCACCAGGTCCGACCCGACCGGGTGGAACATCCCGGCGAATCTCACCGGCTCACCGGTCTCGACCCCGAAGGGGACGATGTCCTGGATCTGGAAGTCGATCACGTCGTCCACCCGGACGCTGTGCAGCAGGCCGTCGTCCTCGATGTCGATCGCCGCACGCTGCACGCCGAGCATCTCCCCGATCAGTGGCGCCAGCCCGGCCATCGGCCCACCCAGCTGGCCGCCGAAGAGCTGGACCAGCTTGTCGAACTGCTCCTCGGATGCGTCCTCGTCGACGAACACGCCGACGCGCCAGTTGCCGTCTGTCATCACCTTCGGGGTGTCGGCGATGAGCACGACCTTTCGCCCGGCAATGTCGGTGCCTTCCACCGAGCCCTCATGGAGGCTGAAGGCAAGGATCACGCGACAGAAGTCGTAGGTGGCTCCGTGGTCAAGTGACATGTTGCAAGGGCACATGAGCTCGCAGGAACAGGTCTCGCTGTAGCTGCCGGTCAGGTTCCACGCCATCGGACTCCCCTTCGCGCTCGCTTCCGGCCAGTGTCCTGCCGGACCGAGCAAGGCGTCAACGGTCTGCGCCAGGCGCCCCCGTAGGCGCCGTGGTCGTTCCACCACCCGTTCGAGGGGGTCTGAAGACTGCCCTCCATCGAGGGCCCCTCCTCCGCGCGCCGAACTGAGAGGTGCGGCATTCCGTGACCACAGCACCGCTCAGAGGTCCACCGAAGTGCTACCTGACCAGAAACGGGATCGAGTGGATCGTCGGATCCGACCCTGCCGTGAACTGAAGCGTGTGTTGACCGCTGGCCAGACCGCGTGTCGGCAACGAATAGGTGTACTCGGCTGCGCGCCGATTGAAGCTGAACGTCCCGCCCGCTGCCGTCCCGCCGTCGATCGACACTGCTGAAAGCACCACCGGGGTCGAGACCACGGCGCTGCCCGCGTCCCGAAGCCGGACCGTGACCCGCTTCGTCGGTTTCGCCGGGTCGTAGCCGAGCGCAACGGCGTACGCGACCGTGTAGGTGACCGTGCTCGTCCCGCGGTTGCCGACGTTGTCGACCGCGTTGACCGTGAACTGCTGGGTGCCCACGGTGACGGTGCTGACGGCTGCCCCGGGAGCCACTGGTCCGGCGCAGGACGCCAGGTCCGAGCCGCCGTCCGAGCAGGAGTACGTCGCGGTGACCACTTGGTTCAGGGAGTAGGCCTGAGACGCGGGACTACTGACGCTGATCCCAGGTGCCCGCTTGTCCACCTCGTTGCCGCTGACCGGACCGGCGGTCGTGCAGTTTCCGACGTTGTCGCACACCGAAAGGCTGCCGGTCGACGCGTTCCCATCCTCTGTGTTCACGTCGACACTGGTGGAGAGCGTGAAGCTGCCCTGCGTGGGATCGGCGAGACCGCTGCCGGCGTCACTCGCCGAACACGTGATGCTGACGTCGCTCGCGTGCCAGGCACCGTCTGCGGCGCCGCACTGGATCTGCGGACCGGCGCTGTCGTCCAGTGGTTGCCAGGCGGGACGAACATCGTTGGCCGGATCAGTGGTCACCCGTTGCTGGTTGGTGCCATCGGCGTTCACCGTATAGATGTCGAGGTTGTTGATCAGTGGATCGGAGTGAAAGACGAACTTGGCGCCATCGGGCGACCAGCCGGCCTGGGACTCATTGGTGTCTGTCCCGGTCACGTTGGTCGTCTCGGTGCCGTCCGGCTTGACCGTGTAGATGTCCGGCGCCAATCCGAGCGGCGAATGGTTGAAGGAGATCAGGCTGCCGTCCGGCGACCACTCCGGGTTCGAGTCGCGTCCGGTGGTCAGCCGAGTGATGTCCCCACTCGCCGGGTCGACGAGGAACAGGCCGAACTCGAGCTCCGGCGAGGGGGACAACCCACTCGCCACCAGCGTGTTGCCGTCAGGAGACCAGCTCGGCGACTCCAAACTGCCCGGGTACGTCGAGTTCACACGGCGCTCGCCGGTGCCGTCGGCGTTGATGACGAACAGGGTCGTCCCGCCCTGGAAGGCGATCTGAGTGCCGTCCGGAGACCACGTCGGCTCGTGCACGTTGCGGAAGACGTCGCTGAAGGTCAGCCGCGTCTGACCAGTTCCGTCGGCATGCATCACGTACAACTCGCTGGGCGTACTCGCCCGCCTGCTGATGAATGCGATCTTTGAGCCGTCCGGTGACCAGGCTGCCTCGTCGTTGCCGCCCGCGACGTCGGTCAACTGATCGGGGTTGCCCCCGTCGGCGTCCATCAGCCAGATCTCGTTGCGACCGGACCGATCGCTGGTGAACGCGATCTTCCCGTTGTAGGTGGTCGCCTGGGCCGCTGTCACCGGGATGGCCACCAGAGCAGTCACCGCCGTCATCGCCGCCGTCACAACCGCGAGCGCTCTGCCGATCCCCATTGCGTGCCCCCACAGCATCGATCCGACCTGGTGATCCGAGATCTGGTCAGGCTACGCGGAGACCGAGGCGTCAGAAATGGCCCAGTTGGGCGTGCCGCCGCCACCCATCATTCCAGCGCCACCCGCAACAGGAGCACTGCGCCCCTCGGCTTCCGCAGAAGGCGGCGCGATCGAAGCGGTCATCAAGCTCGCTGGTGACAGAAGGACCAGCGCAGCGGAACGCGGAGTCCTCGACCTGCCCGTCCCTACGGCTGGCCCGGCCTGGTACCGGCGTCGCCTTGCCCGGGAGACCACCGGCAGTCCGGGCCAGCATCAGGACCAGCGCCCAAGGATGCAGCGGATCCGGGTCATGGGCGAGCCGGCACCGGCCAGCGCGCGAAGAGCTCGCGGCCGCCGACGGCTAGGAGCGCCGCGAGCGTCCAGAGTCCGACCGAGATTGACAGGTAGTGGGCACCGTCGTACAGGTTGTGATGGTCAGGGTCCCCGACCGCGTAGGCGATGAAGGGCAGCGCCGCGAACCAGAGCGCTGCGAGGACCGGAGCCAACCAGATTGGCTGCCGATGGGCGAGCGCCCACCCTCCGACAACCGCGCTGAGCAGAAACACCCCGAGGCCCATGGGGGCTCCCAGGAACGGGAGCGCGAGGAGCGCCGCGAGGCGCCAGAGCTTGGAGCGGCCGGTCAGGCGCGCACCTCGTACCAGTCCCAGTCCCAGACCGCCGATCGCGGCACTGATGATGATCACCAGCGTGCCGAACCAGCTGAACGCCTCCGGATAGACGACGATCAGTCGCATCCACAACCGTGCGAGCGCGCCGAACCAAGCGCCCAGCAGGAGACCGAGCGCGGCCCTGGCGATCATGGGTGGGGCCACAGCGTCGGCGAGGACATCATGGCTTCCACGCGATCGTCGAGAAACCTAGACTGCTCCTTCGCGTGGCGGGATGGATGCAAAGTCTGAGCACGGCGGTCATACGACATTGTCAGTGTCGGCGACGAGTGCAGGCAAGCGAGGACGGAAGGCTCCCCATATCAGGTTCACATGCCGCGATCCGGGCGTCCGCAAAGCGGGTCACTCCGCCGCGATTGCCGACCGAGCCGGCGCAGTCAGCGGCGGAGGGCGGGCACCAAGAGAGCGCCGATGAGTTCGCGTCTCAGAGGAGGTCTACATGGACATGACAACGACCCGCATCCTGCAGACGACCGAAGTCGACCTCGCATATGACGTTCACGGCCCGCTGCCGACGGCTGGCGCGCGCCTTCCGCTGTTCATGATCGGTCAGCCGATGGAGGCCAGCGGCTTCACGACCCTGGCGTCGCTCCTTGCCGAGCGCACGGTGATCACCTACGACCCGCGTGGCATTGGCCGCAGCACACGAAAGGATGGCCGGACCGACTTCACGCCCACCGTGCAGGCAGTCGATGTGCACGCCGTGATCGAGGCGCTTGGTGCGGGTCCGGTCGAGATGTTCGCGAGCAGTGGAGGCGCAGTCACTGCGCTCGCGCTGGTGACTGCGTATCCGGAGGATGTGAACACGCTCGTGGCACACGAGCCACCGCTGATCTCCGTGCTCCCCGACGCCGCCGCAGCTGAACGAGCCCGTGCAGGTTTCCGGGACGTCTACGAAGCGCGCGGATCGGGAGCCGGGATGGCGGCGTTCATCGCGATGACCTCGTGGCAGGGCGAGTTCACCGACGAGTACTTCGCCCAGCCCGTGCCCGACCCAGCCCAGTTCGGGATGCCGGCGACCGACGACGGCTCCAGGGACAACCCGCTGCTCTCCGACCGGTCCTGGGCGATCAGCAGTTACCGACTCGACGTCGAGGCACTGACTTCAGCGCCGACCCGCATCGTGATCGCCCTCGGCGAGGAGTCGGCAGAGGTCTTCACGGGTCGCGCGGCCGTCGCCGCAGCCGAACTGCTCGGGCAGCAGCCGACCGTGTTCCCGAGCCACCACGGCGGGTTCATGGGTGGCGAGTTCGGGTACGCCGGTCAACCAGAGGCCTTCGCCCAGAAGTTGCGTCAGGTTCTGAGCAACGCCGGTTGACCCGCCGCGCATCCGTCCGTCGATCGATGGAATGCCACCACTGATGCCGGAAGTTGCGTCAGACCGCCGCGACAGCTGCAGTGTGATAGCAGCCTGCGGCCAGGCCTTCGATGAGGAAACTACGATCACCGGATGAGTGCGAACCTGGTCACCAAGAACCTTGCTGGTGGCCACGCTCACCGCACCCTCTTCGAGTCCCTCGACCTGACGGTCGCACCGGGCGACGTGGTGGGCGTGGTCGGTGCCAATGGCGCTGGCAAGACAACGTTGCTGCGGATCCTCGCCGGCGACCTGGACCCGCTCAGCGGCATTGTCGCTACTACGCCCGCAGACGCCTTCGTCGGTTGGCTCCCCCAGGAGCACGAGCGTGTCGCCTGCGAGACCGTCGGCCGCTACATCGCCCGGCGGACGGGAGCCGCTGCGGCGGCTTCCGCGATGGAGCAGGCCGCTGCCGCGCTCGGCGCTGGCGACAACTCCCGGGCAGCTGAGGACGCGTATGCGAAGTGTCTCGAGCACTGGCTGGCCAGCGGTGCACCGGACCTCGACGAACGACTGCCCGCGACGCTTGCCGACCTGGGCCTCGACGTCGGCCCAGAGGCCCTGATGACGTCCCTGTCCGGTGGACAGGCCGCACGAGCTGCACTCGCTGCGCTGATGCTCAGCCACTTCGACGTGGTGTTGCTCGACGAGCCCACCAACGACCTCGACCTTGCAGGGCTGGAACGGTTGGAGAGGTTCGTACGTGGGCTCCGCTCGGGGGTTGTGCTGGTCTCCCACGACCGCGAGTTCCTCTCGCGGGTCGTGACTCGCATCGTCGAGCTCGACCTGACCCAGCACCAGGTGGCGGTCTACGACGGCGGGTACGACGCCTTCCTCGAGGAGCGTGCCGTTGCCCGTAGGCACGCCCGCGCAGCGTACGAGGAGTTCGCGGGCAAGAAGGCTGACCTGGTCAACCGGGCCCGCACTCAGCGGGAGTGGAGCTCACAGGGCGTCCGCAACGCGATCAAGAAGGCCCCCGACAACGACAAGATCCGCCGCAAGGCACAGGTGGAGTCCTCCGAGAAGCAGGCCCAGAAGGTCCGCCAGATGGAGTCACGGATCGCACGTCTCGAGGAGGTCGAGGAACCTCGCAAGGAGTGGGCGCTGCGCTTCACGATCGGCAACGCCCCGCGCTCCAGCTCCGTCGTGGCGTCGCTCGACGAGGCCACGGCGCGCCTGGGCCACTTCAGCTTCGGCCCGGCGACGGTCCAGGTCAGCGCAGGTGATCGGATCGGCGTCACTGGTCCCAACGGCGCCGGCAAGACAACCCTCCTGCGACTCCTTCTCGGCCGGCTCGGTCCTTCGACCGGCAGAGCCACCTTGGGCGCCTCGGTCGCGATCGGCGAGATCGACCAGTCCCGCACCGGACTCGGCGAGGAACTCCCCCTGGGCGATGCGTTCGAGGTGGCGATGCCTGAAATGGCTCCCGCCGAGGCGCGCACGTTGCTCGCGAAGTTCGGCCTCAAGGCCGACCAGGTCACCAGCCTGGTGAGCCGGCTCTCGCCCGGCGAACGGACGCGCGCCGCGATGGCGCTGCTCCAGGCCCGTGGAGTCAACCTCCTCGTCCTCGACGAACCCACGAACCACCTCGACCTGCCGGCGATCGAGCAACTCGAGGAAGCCCTCGACTCCTACGACGGAGCCTTGCTGCTGGTCTCCCACGACCGCCGACTGCTGGACAACGTCCGGCTGGACCAGCGCTGGCAGGTGCACCAAGGCCGGGTCACGAGCGCACAGGTGGGCTGACCGCGGCGCCGGATCACCACTTCGCACCCGCGTCACATCGCCGTCCAAATGCACCGAACTGCCGATGTGCGCGCACCCGGCAATGTTTGTCGCCGTCACGTTGCGCGTCTGACACGAGCGTGAGTTGCGGCGGTCCGCTCGGCGTCGTTCGGAGCTCGGGGCCGGCCGTCGCTACTGCATTCCAAGGTCTGTCCCGTCACAGTGCAATCGGCCAAGAGCTTGGTAGTCCGATCTTATGCGCACCCGCTCAGAAGATTGCCGAATGTTGTGCACAAGGGCGGGAAGAACGCCGTCAAGCGGGTCGTCACCGTGATGATCAGTGTGGAGTTCAGGGTCGGATCGTGCACGCTCACGTTGCCGAAGCTCATGTCGCCGTAAAGGTTTCCGACGACCGTGAGCGCGTCCACCTGAACGGTCTGGCCGACCACTGGCACGACCACAGTGTTGACGAGTGTCCCCGACGTGCCGACGAGCGCGGCCGTCGTGATGGTCTGGGTGAAGCGTCCGCCCTGCACCGTCGTTCCGCTGACCAACATCGTGACCTGCGCCGTACTGAGGTCGATGAACGTCACGGTGCCGGTCACAGGCTGCGAGGTATCGATCTGAAGACTGTTCGAGGGATCGACGACGCAGGACAGACAGACGCCGGCATCCGGGGTGTAGAAGATGTTCGCGAGTGGGATCACAGTCGCCGGACGGAACCGCTGATAACCGGTGATGGTGGGGTTGACCGTGTCTGTCGCCGTCACGCGCTCATAACCGGCGCACGAGGCCTCCGGGAGGTCGCCGTAGTGGCAGTCAGACTGAAGGTTGCCGGTGTTCATGGAGAAGACGCCGCGACCGCCGGTGAGCGTCGAGTCACCCGGCAGGACCTCGGGCGAGTCGGTCCAGGACCATGTGGTGTCGCCGCCGTCGAAGGTCACGGTTCCGTCGTAGCTCGTTGCGAGGTTGTCGTACTGGTCCAACGCTTCGACGGTGAGTAGTTGGGAAGCAAAGGCCGGCCCGTACTGCGGGAACAACCCCGAGACACGCAACTTTGCCGCTGGTCCCGCTAGGACCGTGAATGCAGCGGAGTTGGTCGCTGGAGTACCGGAGTCTCGCACCGTCGCCGTGACTTCGAATGAGTAGTGCGCGGCGGCCGTGAGGTGCAGGGACACCGCGAACTTGGAGAGCTGACCGGTCGATCCTTTGTCCGCGGTGGCGTCGCACGAGCTAACGGACTGCTGCTGGGTGTCGGTGTTCGTGAGCAAACACACCTGGGAGGTGATGTAACTGGCTTTGCGGTTGATCGTGTAGTTGATGGTCGCATCGAACTGGTTGACCGAAGCCGACGCAGTAACCGCCGGTGGTCTCGCAGCTGCCCCCGCCGCCGATCCCAGCCCGAGCGGTAAGACAACGGCGAACAACGCCGCCGTCAACCGGGACGCGTGTGTCAAGGATCGTGTGGTCACTTGTCGAGCCTTTCCTCGATCATGCGTTGACCGGCCCGGGCTCAGCACGGTGCATGTCATGCGCGGTCGGCATCTAGGTGAGACTCCTATGGAGTCCGACCCGTCAGCCGGCTTCCGATGCACCCGTGCCGATGCTCGCACTCACGGGAGCCCCAGTGCCATGGCACGTTGTGTCTATGGCAGTGGCCTGCCGAAACACACTCATCCGCCGCGATCCGAGCGGTGAAGAACCTGCGTCACACCGCCGCAGGTCGGAGTCGACGTAGACCACCACGGGGCCGGCGTGAGCATCACCTGCCCTCAGAACTTGTCGGTGCGGCGTAGTCCCCGTGGGCGACCGTCCGGATCGTAGAACAGCCGGTACGCCGGCTCGGCCCACGCTGCGACGGGCCGCCGTACCGGCTCGAGGACGTGCGCCTGGATTCGGGCTCCGGGCTCTCCCGCCCGCTGCGCCCACAGGGCGGCAGCCCCGTCGAGGTCGGCGAGCCGAGGGTCGTCCGGCGGGAGGCCGAGGTGCTCGGCCCACAAGGTCGCACGAAGCTCGCGAGGCAGGCGGCCGTCCGGATCCACCACCCCGCAAGTCACCTCGGAGTCGTGCGTCCACGAGCGCAGGTTGAGGTTGTCGGATCCGCACGTCATCCACTCGTCGTCGACGATGCAGACCTTCGCATGCACGTAGACCGGCGTGCCGGCGTCGTTGTTCAAGTCGTACATCGCGACCCGCTCGCCGCCCGCCTCGCGGAGCAGGTCCCGCGCCTGGCGCTGTCCGAGGCGCATCGGCGTGCCGCTGACGGCACTGTCCTCCTCGGGGAACCGCGGGACCACGGCGATCACCTGGAGCGCGCGTTCGCGGCGGAGAGCGTCCGCGAGCGTGCCGGCCACGACCTCGGACCAGAAGTACTGGTCCTCGACGTAGACCAGGCGCCGTGCCCGCGCGAAGGCCCGCTGGTAGGCGTGCGCGATCGAGCGCTCGCCGTGCGGGGCGAAGGGGAAGGCGGGCCGCTTGGCGGGATACGTGCGCAGGATCTGCACCAGGTGGGGGCCGACGTCGGGTGGAGGGTCCCAGCGTTCGGGCAGGGCCTTCGGGTGCCGCGGCATCCGTGCCGCGCGCTGGATCCAGGCGCGGTAGGGATTGCGGTGGTCGAGCGGCGTGGGGTCGTCCCAGCGCTCGGAGAAGACATCGAGCACGTGGGCGATCGCCGGCCCGCGAATCTCCAGGGTGGCGTCGTGCCAGGGCGGGTTCGGCCCGTAGCGCGGGTCGAGCGGAGCCGGCTGCGGGTCGCCCCGGTGCGCGGCATCGTCGCGTCGCCCGTGACACAGGTCGATGCCGCCGACGAACGCGACGTCCTCCTCGGGGTGTCCATGCCGTTGCACCACGAATAGCTTCTGGTGGTGCGACCCGCCACGCCGCACCCGCTCGTCGAAGAGCGCTTCGCCACCTGCCTCGTTGATGACCGCGCCGAGATGGCGGTTCTCCTGTGCGTTGAAGCGCGTCCTGTCGCTGTGCGAGCGCCACAGCAGGCCGCGGACCTCGACGCCGCGACCGGCGGCGCCGGCCAGAAGGTCGCCGATCGTGGGACCGTCGTCGGCGAGTCGCTCGTCGGCGTCGCCGCGCCAGTCGGTGAAGAAGACCCGGTCACCCGGCCGCGCGGCACCGACGACCTGCACCAGGCGGGCGAAGTAGTCGGCGCCGTGCACGTGCGGCACCACCAGGTTCCCGCTCGTCCACGGACGATCGCTCTCCGGCAGGAACCAGTCGCTCATCTTCACAGGCTGCCACCGGGGCTGGAGCCGGACGAGCGTCACGGAGGCCGGCGTACCGGACTGATGCCCCGGTGTCGCCTCAGCTGATCTCCTTCCACGGTCACGCCTCGAGAGCTCTCTCTTGGGCGTGGCGCACGCAGCTGGCCGGCCCGAAAAGGACTGTGCCTCGACCGAGCCGGGGTCGCATACTCGCGGCACCAGCAGTGAGGGAGATCGTCATGGGACGTGTGGTCCTGCAGATGCAGATGTCCGTGGACGGCTACGTCGACGGGCCCCCTGACGGGCCGAGCTGGGAGGTGTGGGACTGGACCGGACGCAGCACGTGGGACGCCGCGCTGCTGGCCGACTTCAACCGGAACTTCGACAGCGTGAGCACGATCCTGCTCAGTCGGCCGATGGTCGAGATGGGCTACCTCGACCACTGGACCGGCGTTGCCGAGCGGTACGCCGGCGATCCCGACTTCGCCTTCGCCGAACGCATCGTGGCCGCCCGCAAGCTCGTCGTGTCGTCCAGCCTCGAGAGCTGGCCGGCCCCACGCACGGACGTCACCGCCAAGGACCTTGCCGACGTCGTTGCCGGGTTGCGGAGCGACCAGGGTGACGCGATGGCGTTCGGCGGAGTCGGGTTCGGCCGGGCGCTGGTGGAAGGGGACCTTCTCGACGAGCTCCAGCTCTACGTCAACCCCGCCGCGACCGGTGCAGGCGAGCCGATGTTCACCGGGGCGAAGCGCCTCGAGCTGACCGGGTCCGCGTCGTACGCGTGCGGAATCGTGGTCAACCGCTACCGACCGGCGGGCCAGACCGCGCGCTGACCGCCTCAGCCGTCGTCAGGGGCGGCACCGGTCGTCGTGGCGGGTTCCGGGGTCGCTCAGCGGGGCAGTGGGTTCGGGCCGGTCGCCGTCACGAGCCGTTGGGGCACCCAGTCATCGACGTGACGGAACCCGTCCTTGAACGGGCCGGTGTCGAGCTCGACGGATGCTTTCAGTGAGAGGCGATAGAACTTCACGTGGGTGAAGTCCTCGAACAAGATGTAGACGGGATCGGGCGTGCTGTTCGGGCCCTGGAACTGTTGCCCAGTCAGAACCGGCTTGTGGGCCTCGACGAACGCGTCGAAAGTGTCGCCGACCACGACTCCGAGGTGCTCCAGGCCCATCTTGTAGACGCGTTGGTGCACCGGTGGGATGAGCTCGATGAGCGGGACGAGCTTGCCGTCGAGGACGTCGAGCGGCTCCGTGAGGACGATCAAGGAGATGGGGCGACCGTTCCAGACGTTCTCACTGTTGGCGACCGCGTGGCGTTCGAGCTGGTTCCGCACACGTGCGTACTGGTCCCACTCGGGCACGCGGACGGCGAGGTGGCTCAGCGGGTACGGGCTGATGTCGATGCCCCGGTCGAGCAGACGGTCGCGCTGCTGCACGGCGAACGCCCGATAGTCCCCGATGATGTCGCCCATCCGATCGGCCATCGCAGGGCTCCTTTCGCCGCGATCGTATGACGAGGAGGGGTGCATACGCATCAGGGCAACCGCGCCGAGACCGTAGGGTTCGCGGCATGCGGGCTCGTCGGCGGGAACTGGCGCTGCCGGTCGCGGGACAGGTCACCTCTCTGGAGCTGTTCTTCGACCTGGTCTTCGTGTTCACCATCACCCAGCTCACCGCCACCGTGCTCCCGGGCGGGTTGGCCGTCACCGGCCGGTCGGCGCTCCTGCTCCTGTTGCTGTGGTGGATGTACGGCGGGTACGCCTGGCTGACCAACGCCGCCCCGCCGGTCACTCCGCGTCGGCGGACCCTGCTGATCGTCGGCATGGTCGGCCTGTTCGTGACGGCCCTGGCGATTCCGCACGCCTACGGTTCCGACCGGATCGTCTTTGCGTGCGGCTACCTGGTCGTGGTCGTCGTCCATGCGGGGATGTACGTGTCGGAGGCGGCACGGATCACTCGCGGCATGGTCGTGCAGCTGCTCGGCTGGAACATGTTGGGAGCTGTGCTCGGACTGGTCGGCGCCGTCTTCTTCGAGGACCTCCTGGCCTGGTGGTGGCTGGCAGCGTTCGTCGTCTGCGTCGTGCTCCCCCGGCTCGTTCGGATCACTTCGATGAACCAGACCGAGGACGACGGCGGTCCCACGTTCGAGCTGATCCCGGGGCACTTCGTGGAGCGACACGGGCTGATGCTGCTGATCACGCTCGGCGAGTCGGTGCTGGCGATCGGGATCGGTCTCGGTACCGGTGTCGATTCGATCGGCCTCGACCGGATCGCCTTCGCGGCCATCAGCCTGCTGCTCGCGACGACCCAGTACTGGGCCTATTTCGGGACCGGCGAGGACGCCCGCGCGGAGGCTGCGCTCGACGCCCTCCCGGCCGATCGCACCCAGACCGCCGGCCTCGCGTCGTACGGCTACGCCTTCTTCGTGGTGCTCTTCGGGATCGTCCTCACCGCTGCCGGCCTCCATCACGCACTCGCGCATCCCACTGACGCGCTTCCCTGGAGGTACGCCGCGCAGCTGTGCGTGGGCGTCGGCCTGTACTGGGCGGGACTCGGTCTGTTCCGCCTGGCCCTGGGCCTTCCCGATGCCCTTCTGCGCATTGCCGGCGGGGTGGTCCTCGGCGCCGTCACCGTCGTCGGTGCCACGACGTCCGGGCTCCTCGCCCTGCTCTGCCTGCTGCTCGGGTCGAGCGCCCTGGTCATGCTCGAGAGGCGAGCGCCGGCGTAGTGCTGGACCTACATGCAGAGTCCCCGAGCCGCCGATGACCACCGGCAGCTGTTCGGGTGGTCAGGGCTTCGGTGTCGCCGCTCGACGCCGCCGAGGTGTGGCCGAACGTGGAGGGCCGGCGCGCATGTGCTCGAGCACCGGCTCGAGCAGGCCGGCGAGGGCGCTGACGTCGTCATCCTTCAGTGCCGCGAACAGGAGCTCGCGCAGGACCTCGACATGTCCGGGCAGCGCCTGAGCAAGTCGCTCGCGGCCGGCGTCGGTGATCGTCACCGTGACGCCCCGGTCGTCGTCGGGCGAAGGGCCGCGTTCGACCCAGCCCGTCTCCTCCATCTGGCCGACCTGATAGGTCAGGCCGCTGCGGCTGTAGACGACCTCGTCGGCCAGCTCGGTCATCCGGAGGCTGCCGGTCGGTGAGTCGAGGCCGAGGCGGGCCAGCACCTTGAACTGCACGTAGGTGAGGCCGGCGGCGGCACGCAGCTGCCGCTCGACCTTGTGCCGAAGGAGCCCAGCCACGTCCATCAGCGCGAAGTAGGCGCGCAGCTGGGCCTCGTCGACGTCCAGATCCGAGTACGGCGGCGCAGTGAAGCTCACGACCACACTCTAACGCCGAATGTTCAGATTCGAAGCACTTGCTTCGAATTCAAAGCAGCGCTACCGTCTCGGTGTGCTTCGGATTCGAAGCACTTCACGATGAGCGAGGAGCTGACCATGAAGGCGATCCGATTCCGCGAGTACGGCGACCCCGAGGTGTTGCGTGTGGAGGAGGTGGACCTGCCCACTCCCGGCCCGGGACAGGTACGCGTGCGCGTCGCTGCCACGTCGTTCAACGGCGTCGACGCCAACATCCGAGCCGGCCGCATGCAGGGACCGATGCCCATGGACCTGCCGCACACCCCGGGCCTCGACCTGGCCGGCACCATCGACGCGCTCGGCGATGGTGTGGACACACTTCGGCAGGACGACCGTGTCATCGGGTTCCTGCCGTTCGGCGACGACGGCGCCACGGCCGAGTACGTGCTGGCCACCGCTGCAGACCTCGCGCCCGCACCCACGAGCATCCCGCTCGCCGACGCCGCCGCCCTGCCCCTCGTCGGGCTCACCGCGTGGCAGGCGCTCTTCGAGCACGCGAACCTGCGAGCCGGGCAGCGGATCCTGATCAACGGTGCCGACGGCGCGGTGGGCGGGTACGCCGTACAGCTGGCCAAGTCGGTCGGCGCCCACGTCATCGCCACGGCGACCCCGCGCACGAGCGAGCATGTGACGAAGCAGGGAGCGGACGAGATCATCGACCACACTGCCGGCGACGTCAGTGCAGCGGTCCGCGAGCCCGTGGACGTGCTGCTCAACCTGGCCCCGATCAGTCCCGATCAGTTCAACAGGCTGGCGGGCGTCGTCCGCGACGGTGGAGTCATCGTCAACACCACCGTGTGGATGCCCGCCCCGTCCGACCAGGCGCGCGGCGTACGCGGCATCGATCTCTTCGTCCGCAGCGACACCAGGCAGCTGGCCGCGCTGGCAGCCCGCGCCGACCGGGGCGATCTCACCATCGACGTCGCCGAGCGCGTCCCGATGACGGACCTGCCGTCCATCCACGCCCGGGCCGCGGACGGCACCCTCACCGGCAAGATCGTGATCCTGCCGACCAGCGCCTGACGAGCTGGAACCGGTCGTGCGAGGCGTTGCCCCGGACGAAGGCTTTCGCGGACGGCGGCGACGACGGCTTGTGTGGTCGGGAGCTACCTGACGGCTGGGACACTCGTTCTGATGAGCGTCGAGACAGATGGCCCGAGCCCGGCGGAGCCGAGCGGCGTCCCGGCGCCGTGGGGCGAAACCGCCGGACCGGCCGACAAGGCGATCGCGCTCCTGCTCGGCGCGTACCTCGCGTACTCGCTCGCGTTGTGGCCGCTCGTCCCGGCGCTGATCGGGTCGCATCCGTTGCTGCTGGAGATCCTGAGCGGGTCGACCTTGGCAGAGGTGACGGTCGGCGCACGCAGCCGTCTGGGCGAGCTCCCGGTGTGGGTCGCAGTGGCCGCCGGTCTGCCCGCGACGATGATGTTCGACTGGGTGTTCTGGTGGGCGGGGCGACGATGGGGCGACCGAGCGCTGCACCTCTTCCTGGGCCGTGGCTCGTCGCCGCGTGAAATCGCCAGACGCGACGCACGTGCGGCCCGGCTCGAGCGGATGGCCGAGCGGTACGGTCCTGCCGGCGTCGTACTGGCGTACTACCTGCCGCTACCGACGGTGCTGATCTATGCGGCCGCCGGTCTGTCGGGGATGCGCCTGCGCACCTTCCTGGCACTGGACCTGCTCGGCACGCTGCTCTGGGTCGGACCCGCCGTCGGCCTGGGCTACGCCATCGGCAAACCCGCTGTCGACGTCGTCCACAAGATCGACCACTACTCCACCCTTCTGACCATCGCGGTGGTCGTGGTGGTGATCGCAGCTCAGGCTCGCAGACGTCGCTCCGGACTCACCTGATGCGTCAGCGTTGCGGCCGTAGCAGGAACTTCTCCCCGGTGGCCTGCCGTGCGTAGCGCTGCAGCGTCTCCACGTCCAGCGCCTCGCGCAACGAGACCTGGTCGGTGTAGTGACTGGCGAACGTCGTGGTGAGCTCGTCCGAGACCCGTTTCCGCAGTCGGGCCAGGTCCTCAGTGCTGGTTCGCGAGAGGAAAGGCGTCAGCAGCCAGCCGCCGACGCCCCAGGCGAAGCCGAACCGGCGACGCAGCTCGATCGGCCGCGGGTCCAGCGCGCCGTACACGTAGACCTGCTTGTGGACGTCGCTGCCGTAGCGGCTGTACGGCGCGTCGGCCGGCACGATCGCCGCCTCCATGGCGTTGAGGACCTGGCTCGCCAGCTGCCCACCACCGACCGCGTCGAACGCCAAGGTTGCTCTGGTGTGCCGAAGCACCTCGACGAGGTCGGCCTCGAACGTCGGCTCGCTGGAGTCGCACACGTGCACCGCGCCCTGCTCCCGCAACAGCTGAGCCTGCTCCGGACGCCGCACGATGTTGACCAGCGGGACGTCGTCGGCCAGGCAGATCCGGTTGAGCATCTGCCCGAGATTCGACGCGGCCGCCGTGTGCACCAGCCCGGTGTGACCCTCTCGGCGCATCGTCTCCACCATGCCCAGCGCGGTCAGCGGGTTCACGAACGACGATGCTCCGTCAACCGGAGTCGCCCCGTCGGGGAGCGGGAGGCACATCTGCGGCGAGGCGAGGCAGTACTCGCCGTACGTCGCTCCCCCGATGAACGCCACCGTGCGGCCGAGCAGCGACTCTGCCTCCGGCGACGCCCCGGCTGCGACCACCACACCGGCGCCCTCGTTGCCGACCGTCATGGACCGGCCAACCCTGGCCGCCAGAGCGCGCATGACCGGCTCGGCAATGGGGGCCGTCACGGTCGGCTCGTCCTCGGATCCGCCTGCGACCGCCTGGGTGACGTCGGCCATCGCGAGCAACAGCCCCAGGTCGGACGGATTGACCGGCGCCGCCTCGACCCGCACCAGCACCTCTCGCCCCCCGGGCTGGGGTACGTCCACCGTCTCCACCGAGAGCCGCAGTTCGCGCTCCGGTGTGACGAGGCTCCGGAGCTGGCGCATGGTGGCCGGTGTCGCGGTCATGGCGGTCCCTTCTGCTCGGGGTCGACGGCAGCCTATTCCGGGCCACTCGAGTCCTCGCGTGGGAGTGGCACACCGATACAGGGTCTGATCAGGTGCGTCACACCGCCTGCTGAGTGCTCGGTCACGATGTGACCTGAGAAGTCACGCCTCGAGGGTGTCAGCACCACTGCAATCCCCTTGGAGGAAACCATGCCCAGTGCCAGCAAGATGGCCACCCCGGTGGCCGTCGACCTTCCCCAGATCGAGGGCCGGTACGCCGAGCTCGGCGGCTACACGGTCGGGTTCGAGACCTTCGCCTTGGAGGCCGATCCGGCGCCGTTCTTCGAGGGTCTGCCGGACGACCGCTGCCAGTGCCCGCACTGGGGCATCGTGCAGTCCGGTCAGGTCACGTTCCGATGGGCCGACCACGAGGAGACCTATGGCGCGGGCGACGCCTACTACGCGGCGCCCGGCCACTTGCCCCTGGTCGCGGGCGGGACGAGCGTCGTCGAGTTCAGTCCGACCGACGCACTCGGCGAGACGATGGCGGTCGTCGAGCGCAACGTCGCAGCCGCGGGAGCAGGTGCGTGATGACGACGTCTACGATGCCGCTGCCCGCGACGATCCAGACCAGCGTCGAGCAGTTCGTCGCATTCCTCGAGAGCGGAGGTGACGCCCCCGAGGGCCTGTTCGCACCCACCGTCTTCGGCGACCTGACCTTCCCGCGCTGGCGGATCCAGACTGCCGGCGCGCACGAGCTCATCGCTGGTCGGCGCCGACTGCACCCCCAGCCCGGCCGCGTCCGCCTGGAACGGGTCACGCCCACCGCGACCGGATACCTGGTCAAGCTCGAGGAGCGCTGGGAGGACGGCGGCCATCAGTGGTACTGCCGGGAGGGCTTCATCCTCGACCTCGACGAGAGTGGTGCGGTCGACGACTTCACGCTCTACTGCACCGGCGACTGGGACGAGGACCGTCAGCGCGAGCACGCGAACGCGGTCACGCTGCTGCGGCCCTAGTGCGACCATGGAACCTGTGGGATCCACCGCGGGGGACCTCCCGGACCCGGTACTCCAGGCACTGCGCCTGGCCGAGACCTACGTCTTCGGCACCGAGCCTGGGAAGATCCCCGCGGTCCTCCACGAGGCGTTCGAGGCCTCCACCGACGACCACGTCCGCGCCCGGCTCGGCGCCACCCTGGCGCGATGCTGGGTCTATGCCGGGGCCCACATCCGCGCGGTCCCCTTCTCCGACGCCGCCCTTGCCCACGCGACCGCCACCGGTGACGGTGCACTCATCGCCGACGCCCTCGACGCTGCGCTCGCCACGCACTGGGGGCCCGACGAGCTCTCCGTGCGCACCGACCTGGCACGACAGCTCGACGACGTCACCGCGCACCTGACCGACGTCGACGCACGCACCCAGGCGCACCTGTGGACGCTCACCGTCGCGATGGAACTGCTCGATCTCCTCGCCATGAACCGCCAGATGCGTGCGCTGGAAGTGCTCGGCGAGGAGTCCCCGCGAGCAATGTTCTTCGCGGCGTCACGGCGGCTCACCCTCGACCTGCTTCGGGGAAGGACCGACACTGCCGCCGAGCTCATCGCGCTCGCGGGCCGGGCCTCCGAGACCGCCGGGCTGGCCGACGGCTGGCTCGTCCTGTCCAGCATGCGTGCGTACGCCGCGGTGCACTCCGGCGACCGGGCCACGGCTGCCGAGCTCGCGCAGCTGGCCGAGGACTTCGCGATCGCCGAAGGTCTCCGCGAGCTGTACGCCGAAGCGGCCTGGATGTGGCTCGGCGCCGGCGAGATCGAGCGCGCTGTCGCGCTGGCCTCGACGTTCGAGGCAGGTGTGCTGGCTGCGCTGCCGCGCGACTTCAGCTACCTGCCGACCCTCCAGCTGGTCCTCGACGTCGCCCTGCACGCCGGCGACACAGACCTCGTCGCCCGGGTCGCACCCCTACTCGCCCCGTACGCCGGCCGGCCGGTCGTCGCCTCAGGCGCGGTGATGTTCCACGGCATCACCGACGACACCCTCTCCCGGGCAGCGGACGTCCTCGGCGATCACGAGGCAGCCGCCCGGCTGCGGGCGGCAGCGCTCGCGACGTACACCCGGATCGGCGCAACCTGGTGGCGCCGCCGCCTCGAGCACTGGTCCCCGGCGCTGCCCGATGACCCGAAAGACGGCCGCGTGCACGGCAGCCGGATGACCCTGCGTCCCGGCCCGCCCGGCACGTGGCTGGTGGGCCACGCGGGCGCGACGACGCCGGTGCCGGCGCGCAAGGGCATGGCCCACCTGCACCTGCTGCTCTCCCAGCCGGGGAGCGGCATCGACGCACTCACGCTCGCCGGTGGTTCCGTGGCCGAGAACGATCTCGGACCCCGGGCGGACGCCACCGCGATGACGGCGTACCGCAGGCGCCTCCGACAGCTCGACGAGGCGCTCGACGCTGCCGACGCCACCGGCGACGCCACCCGTGCGGAGACCGTGGTCGCGGAGCGCGCCGCACTGCTCGCCGAGGTCTCGGCCGCCACCGGGCTCGGCGGGCGCGCCCGCCGTGTCGGAGGCAGCAGCGAACGCGCCCGCGTGACGGTGCGCAAGGCGATCACGACCGCCATCGACACGATCAGGGCTGCCGATCCCGTCGTCGGCCGCCACCTGGCAACCCACATCCGGACCGGCTTCACCTGCAGCTACGAGCCTGATCTCGACCAGGCGCCGACCTGGGAACTGTGACCGGTGTGCTGAGGTGTCAACGGCTCCGGGCTCGAACTCGAGGCTTCATCGGGCCGGGGCAGGGCGTCACGGCAGCGCGGCGGCGTACCTCTCGGCCAGGTCCCTGACCCGCGCGACGAGCTCGGGCGGCTCACTGACGTGGAACGGCATGCCGAGCATCGACATCCAGACCGCGACGACCTCGAGGCTGTCGCCACCGGTGACCAGCACGCTGCCGCCGTCCGGGTGCGCCTCGACCGTGCCGACAGCGGGATTGATCCGGGCGACCACCTCGTCGACCGGAGCGTCGACGCGGATCCGGGCATGCACCGCCCACCCGGTGCGGGCCACCTCACGGACGACGAACTCCGTGATGTCACCCGGGAATTCGGCCGGCGCGAACCGCCGTCCGCCGGGCGTCTTGAGCCGGAGCCAGTCCACCCGGTACGGCGCCCACTCGTCGCGCCGTGGGTCGCGAGCGACGAGGTACCACCGTCGCTGCCAGGCGACGAGGTGATACGGCTCGATCTCGCGCGGGTCGCCCCGGTAGTCGCAACGGATGCCGTCGTGGTCGCGGATCGCCAGCGAGATCGCGTCGAGGACAGCGGCGTCGACCTCGGGGTCCTCGACGTTGCTGGACGTGTTGACCGGACCGCTCGTGGTCGCCTTGATCAGTGCCGAGAGCTTGCGACGCAGCCGGTCGGGCAGCACCTGCTCCAGCTTCGCCAGTGCCCGAGCGCTGGTCTCCTCGACTCCGGCGATGCCGGTGGCTGATCGCAGCCCGATGGCCACCGCCACCGCCTCCTCGTCGTCGAGCAGGAGGGGCGGCAGCTTCGCGCCCACTCCGAGGCGGTAGTGGCCGCCCGGGCCGCGCACCGCGTCGACGGGGTAGCCGAGCTCGCGGAGTCGGCTGACGTCGTTGCGGATCGTCCGGTCGGAGACGCCGAGGCGGCTCGCGAGGTCGACGCCCGACCAGTCTGGCCTGATCTGGAGCAGCGACAGGAGCGCAAGGGTGCGGGTCGCGGTCTCGCCCAAATCAACCTCCGGCTCGGTGAATATTCCGGAAGCATATCGTCCGGAATCGCTCGTAGCGTCGTGATCACGAGGTCGAAGCCGACCAAATGCGCAAGACAGATCACCGACACCGAGGAGACCGCCATGACCAGCACGACCGACACCACGATCCG
The DNA here is from genome assembly GCF_054059435.1 of Marmoricola sp. URHA0025 HA25. Classification (NCBI taxonomy): domain Bacteria; kingdom Bacillati; phylum Actinomycetota; class Actinomycetes; order Propionibacteriales; family Nocardioidaceae; genus Marmoricola; species Marmoricola sp. URHA0025 HA25. The sequence goes on along the minus strand of NZ_JBSSCD010000001.1, from coordinate 515,290 downwards.
CCCCTTCACCGTCGAGATCCCGCAGGCGAAGATCGACGACCTGCAGCGCCGGCTCGAGTCCACCCGGTTCGCCCCCGCAGCACCCGGTGACTCGTGGGACTACGGAACCCCGTCGGCGTACCTCCGCGACATGGTCGAGCGCTGGAAGCAGCTCGACTGGCGCGCCGTCGAGAGCCGGATCAACGCCCTGCCGAACTACACGACGGTGATCGACGGGCAGACGATCCACTTCGTCCACGTGCGCTCAGCCGTGCCGGGCGCCCGCGCCGTAGTGCTGTCGCACACCTACCCCGGCTCGTTCCTCGAGTTCCTGCCGCTCGTCGGCCCGCTCACCGACCCGGAGGCGCACGGCGGCCGGCCCGAGGACGCCTTCGACGTCGTCATCCCCTCGATGCCCGGCTTCGGCTTCTCCACCCCGGTCGTCGACGGCGGCTGGACGATGGCACGCGTCGCCCGCACCTGGGACACGCTGATGCGCCGGCTCGGCTACTCGTCGTACGGCGTCCACGGCTCCGACGGCGGCGCGATGGTCGGCCGCGAGCTGGCGGTCCTCGACCCGCAGGGCTTCCTCGGGGCTCACGTGCTCCAGCTGTTCTCCTTCCCGTCGGGTGACCCGGCTGAGTTCGAGGGGTTCGGGCCGAAGGAGTACGCCGCCCTGGAGCACATGCAGTGGTTCCAGTCCGTGGGTGGCTACAACGCGATGAACGGCTCGCGTCCGCAGACGGTGGCGGCCGGCCTCTCCGACAGCCCGGTCGGGCAGCTCGCCTACTCCGAGCTCTTCGAGAGCTTCGGCAACGGCACCTCCCTGGTGACGCCGGAGCAGGTGCTGGAGCAGGTGACGTTGTACTGGCTCACGAACACCGCGGCCGGCTCCGTCCGCTACCACTACGAGGAGGCGCACGCCGAGCGCGAGCCGGTGGTGAGCACGGGCCGACTCGGAGTCGCAGTGTTCCGTGACGACTTCCAGACGATCAGGTCGCTGGCCGAGCGGGACAACGCGAACATCCAGCACTGGTCGGAGTTCGACCACGGTGGTCACTTCGCGGTGCTCGAGAACCCCGACGCCGTCGTGGCCGACCTTCGCACGTTCTTCAGCACCGCCGACTGACACGCCTAACCGCGGCGGCTGGCCGCCGTCTGATGGAGCCCGAACATCATCTCGTCGTAGGGCTTCACCGGCCCGGTGACGGGAGTGCCGGGCAGGACGGCGGCCAGCGGCAGTGGAGCAACCGGGGAAGCCGGCAGTTCCCAGGACGCGCGCCATTCGGAGAGCTGAGGCGCGGACACCGCGAAGACGATGGCCCCGAGCCCGACCCATCCATGCGCTGCGGCGCACATCGGGCAGTGCTCGCCGGAGGTGTAGACCGTGGCGCTCGACCGCTCCGGCGCACTCAGGTTTCGCCAGGCCCACTGGGCAAGCTCGAGCTCCGGATGCGCGGTCGGGTCCGCCCTGGTCGTCTCCCGGTTCCGCGCCTCCGCCGCCACGTTGCCCGAGCTGTCCACCAGCACGGAGCCGAACGGGTCGTCGCCATCGTCGAGCGCCTCACGCGCAAGCTCCACGCAGCGCGTCAGGTACCTACCGTGATCGATCATGCAACCGCCTTCAGGAATCGCGGGCGCGTCAGAGTGTCTGCTGCCCGATCGAGCCGTCGCACTGATCGAAGCAGAGACCGAGACCCGAGTCGAGATCGACTGGCGACGCTACTTCTGAGCCTTCTCCATGAGCAGCGCGTCCTCGACCGCCGCGGCGACCTTTGCGTCGACCCTCGCCTTGCTTGACCGTCGCCAGCGCTTCACCGCGAGGACGACGAACCAGACCAGGAGGCCGACTGCGACGAGCAAGCCGAGCAGGATCACGAATGACCACGCCGAGACAACCGCGCGAGTGGACGCCGTGACCGGCGCGAGTGTCGAGGTGGAACCAGCCGCGTCCGTCACCACCGGTGTCACGGTGACCTTCCCGGACAGCCACAGCATTGCGCGTACGTCGTCGACGGACGCTTTCGCCTCCCAGGTCTCACCGGGCAGCAGGTCCGGCAGGCGCGCGAGGTCGACCGTACGCGACGACGATCCGAGTCCGCCTGCGATCTTGACCCTCTGCAGCCCACCTAACACCGTGTTGCCGGTGTTGCGCACCGTGTAGCTGAGGGTGGCGTGGCCGGCGGCGATCGGGTTGTGGCCGTCGTAGCCGAGCGTCACGTGCTCGATCTTCAGCTGCGAGCGCACCACGCCGCTGACGCGCGCTTCGACGCGCAGGCCCATGCGCCGGTGGACGACGGTCCCCGTGCCGGACGGGTCCTGCTGATCGAGCACGGTCACGATGCCGCCCAAGTGGTCGCCAGGAGTGGCATTCTCAGGGACGGTCATGGTGAACGGGATCTGGACCTGCCGGTGTGCCGGGATGGAGACTCGCGTGACCTCGGGCTTCACCCAGGCGCCGATCTCCTTCGACCCCTTGTCGGGGGTGAGGATGTCGAACCCGCCGGAGTCGGTCGTGAAGCCGTCCGCGGCGTAGATCTTCAGCGTGATCGCCTTGCGGCCCTTGTTGGCGATGTCGATGCCGTCCGTCAGCTGCTCGCCCGGCTTCACGGTGTAGGTGAACTTCGGCCGGTCGGATCCGTACTTGCTCAACGCTGTCCGTACGGACCAGGAGTAGGAATCCGCCGACCCGTCCGCATGAGCAGGGACGGTGCCAACGCCGAGGCAGAGGAGGACGAGAGCGGTCAGCACGGCGAACAACCGTTTGAACGAGGACATGATCACAAACCTTCACGACAAGAGATACGGACGAGCAGGTGGGGGCAGCGCCGCGTCGGCACTGCCCCCACCCCTGGATCGGGTCGAGCTTTCCTTCCGAGCTACAGCAGCGTGTAGGTGATCTCAGCCCAGAAGTTGTGTGCCGCGTCGCCGCTGACTGACACGGGGAACTTCAGGCTGAGGTCGGCACCGACCTGGGCCGTGCCCGGAGCGTGACCGTTGCCCGCCGACGCAAGGGTGCGCGACGAGCCGAGACCAGTCCCGCCGCTGTACCCATCGACCACGGCTGCGCCCGCGTTGGCGCCGCCTCCGGCGGCGACGATCTTCGGCGCCCAGCCGACGTACTTCGCGAGCAGTGTTGCGTTGCCGTCCTTGAAGTCGGACACCTGGGCGTTCAGGGACCAGGACGTGTCCCCGAAGGTCCGGGAGTCCGTGACCGAGAGCGGGTCGACCGCACCGGTGGCGGTGAAGTAGTTGCCGTGGCGGTTGGCCGTCCCGAGGTTGATCAGGTGGTTGCCTCCGTTGATGAACCAACCCAGCTCACCAGGGTTCGCAGGCGGGACGTCGAGGGCGAGCAACTGCCCGTCGCCCTGGGTGCCGTCCCACTTCGTGATGTTGACCGAGTCCTGCGCCGAGCCGACAGGGGCCACCCCAGTGGTGGTCGTGTACTTGTCTGCGGTCGCGTTGCTCGACTGCCCCGGCGCGCCGCTGGCGGGCTGGTTCCGGTCGAACGTGCCGTTTCCGTTGGTGTCCGCAAGCGTGGTCGTGGTCTGCGACGCACCGCACCAGGTGCCGACGTGCTGTGTCGTGTACTTGTTCGGGTAGTCACACACACCTGCGACCACGTTGGTCACCGCGAGCTTGTCCGCCGTGACGGCGACCTTCAGGTAGGTACGGACGTAGTCCTGGTTCTCGACCGAGTTGGCCCAGTGCAGGGTGTGCGTCCCACCGGCCGACGGCGCGTTGGGCATCGTGGCAGCCGGGTACTTGCCCGTGTGGGTGGCGTCGCTCGTGCCCGCGATCGGCTCGGTGAGGTTGTAGTACTTGGACCCGGACGCGGAGTTGGTGGTCACGTAGATGACGCCGCCGGGACCGGCAACCACGTTGTTCGCGCCCTGTGCCTCGGCAGCGTTCTGCCGGTCCGCGCCACCGCCCTTGTTCTGCAGCACGTAGGAGCGCGAGTACGAGTGGTCGTGTCCCTGGAGCACCAGGTTGATGCCGAGCTCGGAGAACCCCTGCGTGTAGACGGGGCGACGGGCGGTCGCGTCCGCGTCGTTGGCGTGCGCGGCCGGCGAGTAGAGCGCGTGGTGGTAGGACACGACGCGCCACTTGGCGCCGGGGTTGGCCTTGACCGCCTTCGTCACGAACGCCATGTGCGCCGGGTCCTTGGAGGAGCCCTGGGCGTTGGAGTTGATCACCACGAACAGCACGCCCTTGTAGACGTACCAGTAGTCGCCGCCCGCGGTCGTCTGCAGGTCAGCGGTCGTCGTGTCGTAGTTCGGCAGGGAGAAGTGGTACTTGTAGCCGAGGTCGGAGGAGTCGTGGTTGCCGATCGCGGCGGCGTACGGCAGCGTCCGCAGCTGGTCAGGCGTGAACCAGGCGTCCCACTGGGACTCGACGTTCGCGGTCTCGATCTGGTCACCGGTGGACGTGAGCAGCTCCAGCGGCAGGGCGTCGTCGCTGGCGTCGGACTGCAGGACGCTCAGGGTGTCGGCCCAGCCGGCGGCGTCCTCCTTCAGGTCGGCAGAGGTCGACTGCGAGTTGTTGTTGGAGTCGGCACCCAGCTGCGGGTCACCGAACGCGGCGAACTCGAAGCCACTGCCGAGACCGAACGAACCGGTCTTGAAGGTGTACGTCGGCGACGTGCTGCCGTCGGACGCCAGGACCTGGTAGGAGTACGCCGTGTTCGCCTCGAGGGTGTCGAGCAGCGCGCTGCCCCGGTACGGCGAGCGGGCGATGTCGCCGCCAGACGCCCCTGTCGTCGGGGTGACGCTGGCGCTGTAGCTCATCACGTCCTCGTCAAAGGCGCCGGCGTTGAGGTCGGCGGTCTTCTCCAGCTGGACGGTCGAGTCGGTCCCGGCACTGGCGTACCAGGTGACGTAGCGCTGTGTCTCGTTGGCACCCGCTCCTAGAACGATGTCCTTCACGGTGACCGTGCCCGCGGCCTGGGCTGCTGGGGCGAGGACGCCGGTGACGAGGGTGCCCGCACCGAGGGCCAAGGCCCCGACGCTGGCGACCGCGCGGCGGCGTACGGACTTCGAAGTCCGCGACGAGCTGGCGTTCATTGATGGCGATCCTTTGCGAGGTCGGGGGTGCTTGCGGCGCAAACCTCTCGGTGCCCGATGAAGTCCGAGTGAACATGGACGGACGTTTCGGCTCGCCTCACGCGTACTTCTGGCGCCGACGGCCGAAGGACCTCCGTTCCGGCGCTTTAATGAGCGCGCCCAACCGCGCTCTCATCCCGTCCCACGCCCCCCGTTCAAGGAGTGGCTTTGCCCGTTTCGATTCGTCGTCGCACTCGAGGCGTCACCGTGACGATCGTCGTCGCGGCAGCGCTCGTCGCAGCGACAGTGCTTCTCCTGACGCGCACGGACGACATGGACTGGAGTGCTCCGCACTCGGCCCCGCGTGCCGACGGGCACCTCGCTGAGGGGTTCAACGCTCCGGACCTCGACAGCTACTACAGCAGCCAGGTGATCAACCCGGATCCGGAGACCTGGGACAAGGTGCGGCCGGCGAGTGACTACCGGGTCCTGGTGCTCGCGGCCGGGAAGGACGCGAACACGGCCCAGACCCCGCAGGTCGCCATCCTCGTCGGCGCGGTCAAGCGGTGGGCGAAGGCGGACGCCCGCGTGAAGCTCAAGGTCCGATACCTCGACGACCCTCACGCATTCGTCCAGGACATCGACAACGCCGCGAAGGGCGACCACGCGGACGTGATCGTTACCGCCGGCAACAGCCTGGTGGATCCCGTCGCCGCGGTTTCGGCCAACTACGCCGGCGACGAGCGGCAGCAGTTCCTGGTGCTCGGCGCCGAGGTCGCGGAGCCGACGATCAACATCGCTGCCACCGACTGGACCGGCTCGGCCTATCTCGGCGAGGGACTCGACGAGTCTCTCTCCTACGACCCGGCCGCGGTGACTGCCCCACGGGCGTACGCGGCCCTGCGTGCAGGGGTTGCGGCGGTGCTCAGCGGATACACGAGCGTCATCGTGAGGATCCCGGCCGATCGATACTGATCAGCACTGCTTCTGATCAGCCCAGGCGCTGTGCGAACCAGACCAGGCCCATCACCGTGACACCGGCGGCGATGAGGCCCGTGACCCACAGGTACAGCCTCTGGTTGCTCCGCCGCAACACGGCGAGCACGGGGAAGACCGCCACGATGATGGCTATCTGCACGGCCTCGATGCCGACGTTGAACACGAGCAGCGACCACAGCAGCTGCCATGAGAACGAGCTCGTGATCCCGAGTGCACCGGCGAAGCCGAGTCCGTGGACGAGTCCGAAACAGAAGACGATCGTGAGCCGGAGCCACCCGGCGCGGTCGAGGCCCAGAAGGATGCCGCCGCCCGTGTCGAATTCTGTGGCGCGGCTGCCTCGCGTGCGGAGCCGCCAGAGATGGAACGCGGCGACGGCTGCGATCGAGAGCGCGATCGTCGGTTCCACGATCCGCGTGGGCGGACTGACGACACCGAGCGCCGCCAGGATGAAGGTGACCGAATGGGCGACGGTGAATGTCGTCGCCGCCAGCACGACCTCGCGCAGACGCCGCGATCCCGCGATCAGGGCGATCAGGAACAGGATGTGATCAAGGCCGGTCAGCAAGTGGTTCGCGCCGAGACGGAAGAACTCCCAGAAGCGCTGGTACCAGCTCTGCTCGGTGGAGAACGACGCGTGTGAGTCGTCCAGGGCCGCGGAGCCGGACTTCCCGTCCAGCACGTAGGTGAGGACCGTCTTGGTCTGCTTGATGAACTTCTCGGAGTCCGGGAACAGGGCCGATCGGATCAGGTGACCGTGTTCAGTCTCCCCCATCTGGGGGCAGGTGTAGTCGAAGAAGACGGTCGCATACGGCACGTCCTGGGTCTTGTTCAGGTCCACCGACACGGCTTGCTCCATGGTCGGCGAACAGCGGTTCCCCGAGCCGGCCCTCACCGTGAATCGCAGGGCGACGTACTTCGTGATCGAGTCGATGTGTCCCTGCACCGCCTTGACCATGGCTGGATAGTCGCCGTCGTCCCAGGCCGGCTGGCCATCCTGGTAGAAGCTGTCGTCCTTCTCGGCCGACGCGACGGACACCACCAGCAGGTCGTACTCGAGCCCGAGCTTGACCCGGACGTGGTTCGGCTGCGGGGACGTCACCTGGGCGTACACCACGGAGTTCAATCCGTGCGCGTCGGCTGCCAGCTCCGTGAAAACGATGAACCCCGCCAGGGCAGCAACCACCAGTAGACCGCGACGCACGTGACTCCCTTGGACGATGCCGCAGAAGGTGCCAGTCGCAGGTGGATCAAAGGCGAACCGTGAGTGTCCGCAAGGCGATTCCGAACCGCTTTCTTCGTGCACTCATCGGTTCTTCAGCCGCTCCCCCGAGCGCCCCCGAGCTCACCTTCGCCAAGGTATCCGATGATGGTCCAACCAGATCTCCCGGTGCCTGATCAGTGACACGAGCCAGGGCAGCCAGAAGAACCTTCCGAAGGCAACGATCCAGATGCTGACTTGAAGCCAATGAGGATTGGCCGCCACATAGCCGACACCGAGTACGGCCATCGCTGGCCAGCGGTATCGCCCGATCGCGTCAATCGCCGCATCCAGGCGAGAACCGTTCGCCACGGCACGATGTTCTCACTCTCCACCCGCGGCTCACGGCGAGGCGAAGGTTGAGGAGGACGCGGCCCCGACCCTACGGACCGTCGCCGGTCCGCAGGGTCGCCCCGGGCTCAGTGCTTGAGCTGGTGCTCCTCCGACGCGCACTCGCCGTAGCCGGGCGGCGGGACGAAGTGCGCCTGCACCGAGCGGGCCCGGTCATCGACGAAGCCGCGGAACTCGCCGTTGCCGGCGATCTTCGTGGCCGACGTCGTCTCCTCGCCCCGGTCGTCGTGCCAAGCGAGGATCACGCTGCCCGCGGGTACGCCGGCCCCGTCGTCGACGGTGACCACCCTGCCCAGCACCAGTGAGCCGTCGCTCTTCAGCTCGCCGTCGAAGCGGGTCGCACGTCCGTAGGCGACCTCGGCGTTGACGCCGGTGACCACGCCTGGCCCGTGGAGGAAGGGGTCCTCCGGGTCCTCGAGCAGGCCGACGACGCTGACGTGGTTGGGGAAGATCCGCGGGTGCTTGTCGTCGCGGGGGTGGTCGCGACCCGGGTCCTTGCGGCCGCCCTCACGCTCCGGATCCATCGAGGGGTCGTCATTGCCGACCGCGTCCGGGGCGTACTCGAACATCACCTGCACCGGCCGCCGCTCCCCTGCCGCCAACGTCAGGGCCTGGTGCTCGAGGTAGGTGCGGTAATGCGGGTGCACCTGCCCGGCCTGGAGGAAGAAGCGCGTCGGAGCGGCGTACGGGTTGGACACCGAGACCTCGCTGACCTGCCGGCTGGGCGGCGAGGAGGAGGCCGAGATGAATCGCGCGTAGTTGCTCTGCGCCTCGTTGTTGTTGGGCGTGAGCTCCGACACCGGCGGGGTGGTCGGCGCGGAGTAGGGGTCGATCCGCACGATGATGCAGTAGTGCTGCGGGTGTGACGGATTGGACGGCGCGACCGGCGTCCACTGCACGCTGAAGTCGACCGTGGCACCCGGAGCGATGTCGTGGGTGTCGGTCGCGATCAGCGCCTCGGGGGCGCCGCCGACGGTGTAGTCCTTCCAGTAGAACTTCGCGGTCACACCGGGCGCGTTCAGCGTGCCGCCGTTGCGGATCTTCGCGGTCACGGTGTTGGGGTGGCCGTTCCACGGAACGTTGGCGAACTGGGCGTCGGCGAGGCTCTTGGCGTTGGAGACCTCGATGTCCGGGCTCTGCCAGGGGTGCGCGGCGTCGCGGGGCCACGGCCGGATCGTCGGGTCGGGCTTGCCGACCACGTCGTAACGGATCCGCACGCGGGCGAAGTCCGCGGTGATCTCGATGACCTCCGCGCGGAAGTCGACGGGGTACGTCGGGGTGGTCGCATCGATCTCGTGGTACCTCTGGCCGACGTCGAGCACGGCGCCGTCGTCGTCGCTGTGCTTGGCCAGGAGCAGCACGTCGGGCCGGGTCGAGCTCGCGGCCGAGACGTCGATGCCGACGACCCGCGCGTCGGGGATCAGCTGCTCGTCGCCGATCTCACCGGCCTCGCCGCGGCGGTACTCGAAGTAGTAGTTGTGCCCGTCGCCCACGCGCACCTCGATCGCGCTGAAGGAGTTGGGGAACGGCGCGCCGTGCTCGACCGGCGCGAGCACGACCTCCTCGTCGACCAGGCTGCCGAGCGCCAGGAAGTCGAAGGTCTTCACCCACTGCGGCTTGAGCCAGCCGAGCATCAGCCGGTGCGCGGCGGTGAAGTGCGGCCACGGGTCCTCCCAGTCCATCGGGTCCCAGCTCACGCCGGTGGCGTTGTTGCCGACGTTGCGGCCCGCGACGACGGGCTTGTACGCGTCGCCGAGGTTGAGGGTGTGGCCGAGCTCGTGGGTGAGGGTCTCGTACTTCGTGCGGCCACCGCCCTGGTCGAGGCTGGTGCCGTCGCCCCAGGTGTTCGACATGACCACCCCCCGCGCGGAGACGGTCTGGCTGTGCCCCGACCCGTCGGTGTAGGTGCCGGTTGCGTCGAACCCGCCGTACGGCCAGGCGATCTTCGACGGCGGGCCGGAGACCGGCTGCACGACGCAGACGATCATGTTGGCGCCGGCGAACTTGTCCACCCCGGCCGTGGTCATCACCGTGCGGCAGAAGGTGCTGACCGCCTGCCAGTCGCTGTTCACATCGAGGGTGAAGTACGACGACCAGCCGTTCGGCAGGTGCACGACGTCGGGAAGCACGTTCCCGGAGATGTCGATTCCGTCGGTGCCGTTGAAGTAGGACACCTCGCGGTAGTACTGCGCGACGCTGCGAGTGACGCCATCGCTGCCGATGGTCCCGTTGACGAGGTTGTCGGCCCAGTTCTGCTGCGCGTCGGCCACCGCGGTGCCGGTCGTGGCCCAGCGCTGGTCGTTGGTGTCGACGAGCACGACAACGATGTTGCGGGTGCCGGTCTGCGGCGTGGTGGGCACGTTCTGCGGACCGTTCGGGTCGCCGCCGCCCCACGTCGGCTGCGGGCCGGAGAGCTCGAGGGCGCCCCCGAACCAGCGCGTCGGAGAAGCGGTCGGGTCGTCCCACTCGTTGGTGACGACGAAGTGCGCCTCCCCCACGAAGTTCCCGGTGCTCCGCTCCGTCGCCACCAGCTTGTAGTCGCCCGGCACGTCGCCGGCGAGCAGCATGACGGTCGGCCGCTTGGGGTCGAACGACTCGTCCTTCGACATGGACACCGTGCAGCCCTCGCCGCCGGGCACCTCGAAGTCGAGGTCCTCGAAGGAGAACCCGAGGGTGCGGGTGCGCACGAAGACTCGCTGGTAGGAGCCGACGAACATCTCTCGCTTGAGCCGGAACAGGACCGGCCGGCGGAGTGGTCCGGGCCGGGGGACGCGGGTGGGGACGGTCATGGCGCACCTGCTTCTTCCTCGGCCCGCGACCTGTCCGCAGGCGCCTTTGAGAGGGAGGAGCAGGTGGGCCGTGGACAGATAGCGGCGCGGGGCGGGTCCTTGATGTTCTCGGCCGGTGCGGGTTGATCTCGTCGCCTTCTGACACTGAATGGAGCCGCGGTGCCGGACGCACTCAGCTCCCGCAGGTCCGCGCATCGCTACGGCTGCGAGGCGGGGCTCGAAGGGCGGCCCGAACCTGCGAGACCGCACCGTGCGCGACGATGACATCCTGACCACATGCAGCCCGTCCACCTGTGGATCCGATCCGAGTCCCGCGGCACCGAGCGGCGTGCGCCCGTCGTACCCGCCGACATCCCGCTGCTGGTGGACTCCGGGTTCGAGGTGACCATCGAGGAGTCGCCCCAACGGATCTTCCCCGTCGACGAGTACGCCGCGGCTGGGGCGTTCGTCGCGGGCGAGGGCACGTGGACCGACGCGCCCCAGGACGCCTACGTCCTCGGGATCAAGGAGCTTCCGGACGAGCCGGCGTCGCTCTGCCACCGGCACATCTACTTCGCGCACTCGTTCAAGGGCCAGGAGGACGCCCGGAACACCCTCGAGCGGTTCCGGCGCGGCGGAGGTCGGCTGCTCGACATCGAGTACCTGACCGACGAGGACGGCAAGCGGCTGGTGGCCTTCGGCTACTGGGCGGGCTACGTGGGCGCCGCACTCGGGTTGCTGCACCTGGCCGGCACGCTGGCCACACCGCTGCACCCCATGGCGAAGCACGAGCTCGACGCACAGTTGGAGCAAGCCGGGAGGGACGGGACCGACCTGCTGCTGGCGCTGGTCACCGGGGCCCGCGGACGGTCCGGGCGCGGCGCCCAGCGGGCGCTGATGACGGCCGGCGTGCCGATCACCCGGTGGGACCGCCAGGAGACCCGGGATCTGCACAAGCAGGCGCTCCTGGGCCACGACCTGCTGGTGAACTGCGTGGTCACACACACTCCGACGACGCCGTTCGTGGAGCAGGCGGACCTGGAGCACGAGCGCCGGCTGCGGGTGCTCGCGGACGTGACCTGCGACGTCACCGGCCCCACCAACATGCTCCCGGTGAACACCGAGATCACCACGTGGGAGGAGCCGGTACGCCGACTGCACGGCGGCAACCCGAAGCACGGCACTGCGCCGCTGGAGGTCATCGCCATCGACAACCTGCCGTCGTTGCTTCCCCGCGAGGCCAGCGAGGGGTTCAGCGCTGACCTCGTGCCGCACCTGCTCGGGCTGGCCGAGGGGGCCGGGCCGTCCCTGCCGTGGCAGGCGGCTGACAAGGCCTTCGACCGGGCGATCGAAGAGCTCGAGGCACCGGCAAGCTCTTAGCGCCGGAGAGGAGAGCAGCCCCTCGCTACCGGCTGAGCGTCGCCTGGTCGTCGATCCGACCGAGCTTCGCGGGGTTGCGCATCGCGTAGATCCGGGAGATCCGACCTTCCTCGACGACGAAGCTGACCGCGGTGTCGGCGCCGTCGAGGGTGCCCACGATCCGGATCCCCACCGCGCCGTTGAGCAGCACCGGCAGCATCTCGGCGCCCGGGGCGAGCCGGCCGAAGGGCCGCAGCAGGTTCGCGACCTTCTTGGCGCCCACGACCGGGTTGACGACGGCCTGCACCACGCCGCCGCCGTCGGCGACCAGGACCACGTCGGGCGCCAGCACGTCGAGCAGGCCTTGCAGGTCGCCCTGGGTGACGGCGGCGACGAACCGCTCGACCACCGCCTGCTGCTCGACGCGGCTGACCTCGACCCGTGGGCGCCGCGCGGCGACGTGCTGGCGCGCCCGGTGCGCCAGCTGCCGCACGGCGGCCGGTGACTTGTCGACCGCCGCGGCGATCTCGTCGTACGGGACGTCGAAGACCTCCCGCAGCACGAACACCGCCCGCTCGACGGGGGTGAGCGTCTCCAGCACGGTGAGCATGGCGATCGATACGCTCTCGGCCAGCTCGACGTCTTCGGCGACGTCCGGCGCCGTGAGCAGCGGCTCGGGCAGCCACTCCCCGACGTACTCCTCGCGGCGGCGCGCGTTCGACCGCAGCCGGTCGAGCGCCTTGCGGGTCACCATCCGCACCAGGAAGGCACGCGGGTCGCGCACGTCAGCGCGCGCCTCCTCGCCGATCGCATCCCACCGCAGCCACGACTCCTGCACCACGTCCTCGGCGTCGACCGCCGAGCCGAGCATCTCGTAGGCAACCGTGAACAGCAGGCCGCGATGGGCCACGAAGGGGTCCTCTGCCATGGTCACGACCCTACGGACACCGGCTGCGCAAGCGGCCTGAGGCCGCAGGCAGCGGCGAAGCCGTCCGACTCGATGCCCAGCGCCACGTTCGGGCGCGTGGTGAAGTTGGCGAACGCGATCACGGCGGTCAGCTCCACGAGCGCGGCGTCGCCCAGCTCGTCGCGCAGCCGCGCGACCATCTCGTCGGTGACCGAGGGCGGGGTGACCGTCATCGCCTCGGCGTACTCCAGGGTCTGCCGCTCGAGCGGCGAGAAGACGGCGGACTCGCGCCACCGCGGGATCTCGCGCGCCTTCTCCATGTCGAGGTTCAGGTTGTTGGCCTCGAAGTAGTTGTAGTCGAGGCACCAGCTGCAGCCGACCTGTGCCGCGACCGCCATGTGCGCGAACGACTTGAGCTGCTCGTCGCACGCGTCCCACTTCTTCACCTTGGCACCGGCGTTCGCCATGCTCGTCAGCACCTTCTGGTTGTGCCAGTAGACCCCCAGCGAGCTCGGCACCTGGCCGAGGGCCTTCCTGGCGAACCGCTTGATCAGCGCGCCCTTGAAGCCGGTGATCTCTGCGGCGGGGATCCGGGTGGTTCCGGTCATGTCGTCCTCCTCGTGTTCGGGGGTTCGACATCAAGACGCCGGCCGGCCTCGTGGTGTGACATGGCCACCGCGGAATGGCGAGGTGTCGTAGGTTCGTCCCGTGGAGGAGCATCCGGAGATCAACGACCCGGTCGTGCTGCGCGGCGCCGCGGGCGACGAGTACCCCAGTCGGGTCGTGAATCTCAGCACGGGCCTGGTGGTCGTCGCGCAGCCTCGCGACCTGCCCGGCGACGCGGCGTACGGCGCCGGCACGGACGTGAGCGTCGAGTGGGCCGACTCCGACAATGCCGTCATGGTGCTGCCGACCCGGATCCTCGCCGTCCACGGCGACGACGAGCTGTGGTCGCTGGTCGTGACCGGCGCCGCGGCGATCGGCCAGCGGCGGCGGTTCGAGCGCGTGGACGCAACCGGCCCGGTGGAGCTGCGGCCGGCCGAGGGCAACGACACCGCAGCGGTGACCGGGACCCTGGTCGACATCAGCGAAGTGGCGCTCCGCTGCTCCATCGAGACAGGCTCCGCCGACGGGTTCCTCGGGCAGCGCAACCAGGTCGTCGCCGCATTTCGCCTCGGCACCGCAGACTTCGCGATCCCCGGACGCGTCGAGTTCGCCCGCGGGACGAAGCGCCCGATGGAGACCGAGGAGCTCGTCGTCCTCTTCGACGAGCCCGTGCCCGATCCCGAGGAGTTGCGCAAGCAGGTCTACGGCCAGTAGGTGCGCGCGCTCCGGCAACGGACAGCGCGATCACTGACGTCGCCTGGACCTCTCTGTGGCGGTCTCAGGCCGGCTGGGACAGCCGGCCGAACGCACTGCGATGGAAGACCAGCGGCAGCGAGGTGTCGGTGTGGTCGACGGCGTGGAGCTGCAGGATCACGATCGTGTGGTCGCCGGCCTCCACCTCGCGGTAGATGGTGCAGTCGAACCGAGCCAGACCCTCGTCCAGAGTCACCGCGCCGTCGTCGGACGCGGTGACCGGTACGTCGTCGAAGCGATGGGCCACCGGGCCGGCGAGGCGCCGGCACACGTCGCTGTGGTGGTCGGCCAGGACCGTCAGGCCGAGGTGGTCTGCTCGACGCAGGTCCGGCCAGGTCTTGGAGCTGTTGGCCACCGAGAACGAGACGAGCGGCGGGTCCAGGCTCACCGAGGTGAACGAGCTCGCGGCCAGCCCGACGCGCTGATCGTCGACATCGGCGGCCACGGCCACGACACCGCTGGGAAACACACCGAACGCCTGCCGGAGCCGGGCCGGGTCGAGGTCCTGGTTGGTGGAGAGTGCTGCGATCGTCATGCGGGGGCTCCTGCCTGGGTGAGCGCGTCGACGACCGGGCGGACCTGCGCGAGCCAATCGGTGTAGGCGGTCGGGTCGTCGTGCCTGCTGTCGAGGACGTAGTGGCCGCGGACGGTGGTGCCGCCGATCTCGGCCAGCACCGGGCGGAGGCTGAGCTCCGGGGCAAGCGCGTGCGCCGGGCCGGCGCCGAGCATGAGGGGCACGGCGACACCGCTCAGCCCCATGGTCGAGAACCGGTCGAGGAACAGCTTGAGCAGCCCCGTGTACGTCGCCTTGTAGGTCGGACACGCCACGACGACGAGGTCCGCGGACCCGATCTGCTCGACCAGGGACGCCACCTCTTCGTCGTGCCAGTCGAGCAGCCGCCCACCGAGGGTGGCCAGGTCGACCACGACGTCGGGCTCTCGGCCCGAGAGCTCGCGCGCAACATGGATCGCGGCGGCGAGCGTGCGGGACGCCGGCTTCGGGTTGCCCACGAGCACCGCGGTGGTCATGACACGACCCTTCCGGAGCCGAAGGGCACCGACGCGGACGCGGTGACCGGGGCAGGATGCGTCCAGAGTCCGCGACGGGTCAGCTCCGGCAGCACGCCCTCGCCGAACCAGTAGGACTCCTCCAGGTGCGGGTAGCCGGAGAGCACGAACTCCTCGATGCCGACCTCGGCGTACTGCTCGATCAGGTCTGCGATCTCGGAGAACGATCCGACCATCGCGGTGCCGGCGCCGCCGCGGACCAGGCCGATGCCCGCCCACAGGTTCGGGTGGATCTCCAGGGAGTCCTTGCTGCCGGCGTTGAGGTCGAGCATGCGGCGTTGGCCGACGGACTCGCTGCGCTTGAGCCCGGCCTGCACCGTGGCGATCTGGTCCTCGCTGATCCCGGCGAGGAGGCGGTCGGCCTCGGCCCACGCCGCCTCGGAGCTGTCGCGGGCGATCGTGTGCAGCCGGACACCGAACCGCACCTGTCCCTCCCGACCCTCGTCGGCAGCGAGCTTGCGGATCCACTCGACCTTCTCGCGCACCGCCTCGGGTGGCTCACCCCACGTCAGGTAGACGTCCACGTGCTTGGCCGCGACCTTGCCGGCCGCCTCCGAGGACCCGCCGAAGTAGATCTGCGGCAAGGGGTCGGGCACCTGGTCGAGCAACGCGTCCTCGAGGCGGTAGTGCCTACCCTCGAAGTTCACGGTCTCGCCGGTCCACAGTGATCGGACCACGTGCAGGAACTCCTCGCACCGCTCGTAGCGGCCGTCCTTGTCCAGGAAGTCGCCGTACATCCGCTGCTCGTGCGACTCGCCGCCCGTGACGACATTGAGGAGGAGCCGGCCGCCAGAGAGGTTCTGGAAGGTGCCGGCCATCTGCGCGGACAGGAAGGGCGACGTGAGGCCGGGCCGGAACGCGACCAGGAACTTCAGCCGCTCCGACAGGCTGCTGATCATCGCGGTGGAGACCCAGGCGTCCTCGCACCAGGCGCCGGTCGGGGTCAGCGCGGCCTCGAAGCCCAGCTGCTCGGCGCTGCGGGCGATCTGACCGAGGTAGGGCACCGAGGCGGGACGCCCGGAGGCGCCCGCACTGACGCCGTGTCCTCCGCCGACGACCTGCCGGCCGTCGCCGCCGTTGGTCGGCAGGAACCAGTGGAACGTGAGCTGGTCGGTCATGAAGTGTCCTTCGGGTCAGAGTTGGCCGTGGTTGGGCGGCAGAGTGCCCTCGAGCGCGTAGCGCCCGAGGTGGCGGACCTTCCAGGCCGCGGGATCGTGAAGCGTGTGCGTGCGCGCGTTCCGCCAGTGCCGGTTCAGGTTGAGCGAGTCGAGCGCGGATCGGGTGCCGCTGACCTCGAAGAGCCGGCTCGCCGCCTCGAGCGAGGCCTGCGTTGTCGCAGCCCGGGCCGCCGCCACGGCGAGGCTCGCGGCGCCCGCGGTCTGCGGAGTGAGGTCTGCGTCTGCCCGGTCGATCGCTCGACCCGCCTCTGCCACGAGCGCCTCTGCGCCCCGCACAGCGAGCTCGATCTCCCCGAATGCCTGGATCACGGTCGGGTCGTCCGCGTGGCGCTCGATCCCGGCCTCGGAGAGCGCGTCCGGGTAGGGACGACTCTTCGTGGTCACGAACTCGGCGGCATCGCTGATCGCGGCTCGGGCGATCCCCGCGTCCAGGGCCGCGTGCAGCAGCTGTGCGAACGCGCCGTAGGTCTGGGGGCCTTCGAAGGTGAGGTGGTACGGCGTGATCCGGCTGTCGTGGACCTCGACGCCCTCGAGGCGCACCGTGCCACTGGCCGTCGTGCGTTGGCCCATTCCGTTCCAGTCGTCCACGACGCTCACTCCGGGAGCGGTCCGCTCGACCCAGGCGACGTGGATGGGTCCGTCGACGTCGAGGTGCGCCAGGACCGGAATCCAGTCGGCGAACAGTGCGCCTGTGCTGTAGCCCTTCTCACCGTCCAGTCGCCACCAGCCCTCTCCGACGGGCTTCAACGTGGTCCGGTAGTCACGCACGTGCCTGGTCCCGACCTCGGACTGCGCGTTCCCGAGCCTCTTGCCACGCAGAACCTCATCGAAGAAGAACGCCTGTTGCGCCGGTGTGCCCTGGTGGCGCAGGGCGTTGACGTAGACGAAGTGGCTGTGCGGGATCTGCGCGACGCTGGGGTCGCCCGCCGCGAGCAGCCGGAAGACCTCGGCCAGCGACTCGGTGGACAGATCCGGACCGCCGTACGCCGCCGGGACGGTGACCGCCAGCAGTCCGGACGCCGACACCTCCTCGAGCTCCGCTCGCGGCAGGATCCGCTCGCTGTCGCGACGGGCAGACCCCTCCGCCAGCCGGGCACCGAGGTCACGAGCAACGGCGATGGCCTCGGCTGCGGTGAGCAGGGGAACCCGGCCCGTCTCGATGGGCTCGGTCAGCGTGGGCATCAGACCCGCTCCAGCTCCGCGGCCTCGAGCTCGCGCACGATCGGCAGCACCTCGCGGCCGAAGTACTGGACGTCCTCCTGGAAGTGCAGGAAGCCGAGCAGGAAGAGGTTCGCGCCGGTGCGCTTGTACTCGAGCATCCGGTGCGCGATCTGCTCCGGTGTGCCGATCAGGCCGGTGCGGAAGCCGTCGTTGTACTGGACGAGGTCGGCGAACTCCGAGTCCTGCCACATCCCCTTCTTGTCGCCGGTCGACTGGCCGGCCTGCTTCACCGCGGAGCCGAAGCCCTCGACGGCCTCGTGGTCGGCCTTGTCGATGATCTCGCGAAGCACGTCGCGGGCCTCGTCCTCGGTGTCGCGGCCGATCAGGAAGCCGTTCACGCCGAACCGCACGTGACCGGCGCGACCGTTGACCGCGGCCACGTCGCTGACGTCGCGGACCTGCTCGGCGATGCCTTCGGGCGAGTTGCCGTTCATGAAGTACCAGTCGGTGACGCGGCCACCCATGCCGCGGGCATCCGTCGAGTTGCCGCCCATGAAGATCTCGGGGTGCAGGCGACCTGGTACGTCGTACGGCTTGGGCTTGAGATCGAAGTCGTGCAGCCGGTAGAAGTCCCCGTTGAGCTCGGCGTGGTCGCTCGTCCAGATCTCACGCAGGTAGCGGATGAACTCCTCGGAGCGGCGGTAGCGCTCGCCGTGCTCGAGCCAGGGCTCACCGAGCTTGGTGAACTCGTCCTTGAACCAGCCGCTGACGACGTTCACGCAGAAGCGGCCCTTGGTGTACTGGTCCGAGCTGGCGACCAGCTTGGCGAGCACGCCCGGCTGCCACAGCCCTGGGTGGACCGCGGCGATCACCTTCAGCCGCTCGGTCGCGAGAGCGATGGCGAGGCTGATGGAGGTCGACTCGTGCTGGTACGCCGCGCCGTACCCGGCCATGTAGCGCACCTGGGACAGCGCGTAGTCGAAGCCGTTGTTCTCAGCGAGGCGACCGAGCTCGACGTTGTAGTCGAGGCTCCAGTCGGTGCGCTGCTCGATCTTGCTGACCACCAGGCCGCCGCTGACGTTCGGCACCCAGTAGGCGAACTTGAGGGGCTCCTGCGCCCGGTCCTCGGTCGGTTCGCTCATGACAACTCCTCTAAGACAGTTATGTGCATCAGATTGCTCGACAATGGGACTTGATTCAAGGCGCGACGGCGCATGCCGGCGTCGGAACCCGCGACGGGGTGATAGGCAAGGCCTTCCACCCCGTCCCGGAGGACGCAGTCGCGGCGGTCACGTGTACCAGGTGGGCTCCGGGAGCTCGCCGAGGAGGGCGTAGCGGCCCACTTCGGCCCGCTTGTGGGCCACCGGGTCGTGGAGGCTGTGGGTGCGGATGTTGCGCCAGAAGATGTCCAGGCCCACGGCACTGGCGGTCGCCCGCGCACCGGTGACCTCGAAGACCCGGGTGCCGATCTCCAGCCCGACGTCGATGGCCACCTGCTTGGCGGCCGCGATGACGACGGCCGCCTCGCCGCGCTCCTGCTCGGTGACGGTGTCGGCGTGGGCATTGATGGCCTCGATCAGGACGGCGGCTCGCTCGCTCAGGGCCTCCGCGGCCCAGAGCTTGGAGCGCAGGTCGCCGTAGGCCTCGAGGATGTAGAACTCCTCGCTGCCGCGCTCCTTCACGTCCGCGGCGTAGGGCCACGGGCGCGTCCGCTCACGGGTGTACGTCGCGGCAGTGGCCAGCGCGCCCTCGGCGATGCCGACGTACATGTTGGCGAAGATCAGCTGGATCAGCGGGACGTTCAGGGTGTTGTAGACCCTGGGGACGAACTCGTGCCCGCCGTCGGTGGCGACATATCCGGCGGCTGCCTCCCAGGGCACGCGGACGCCGTCGATGACCACCCCGCCGCTCTCGGTGAGCCGTTGGCCGAGGCTGTCCCAGTCGCCCTTGAACCGAATGCCCGGCTGATCGGTGGGCACGATGGCGAAGACGTGCTTGTCGGTCCGCTCGATCACCCCTTCCAGGACGGTGACGTCGCTGACCCGGCCGCCGGTGGAGAAGGACTTCTCACCGCGGTAGACCAGCTCGCCTCCCTCCTCGGTGATCACGAGGTCGTCGTCGCGCGGGTTGACGGCGCCGCCGAAGAACCACGAGTTCTCGGCCGCCTGCTGCTCGACGGCTGCCACCTGCTCAGGGGTTCCGACGAGCCGGGCAGCCCAGGCCCACAGGTAGTGGTAGCCGAGGAGCTGGCCGATCGACCCGTCGCCGGCCGAGACGGCGCGGATGACCCTGAGCGCGGTCGTCCAGTCCTGGCCGGCACCGCCGTGCTCGACCGGACCGAGGAGCGTGACCAGCCCGCTGTCCTTGAGCAGCTGGACCTCGGCGTACGGCGTGGCGTTCGCCCGGTCGCGGGCCACGGCGTCGACGGCCAGCTGGGAGGCGACGTCGCGACCACGCTGCACCCACCCCTGGGCGTCGGTCGGCGTCGGTCCCCAGTGTGCGCGGATGGGGGTGGTCGGGTCGGTGAGTGTCATGGTGCCTCGCTCTCGGAAGATCTGGGGTAGGCTTTGTCTAGTAATTTAGTCGACTTTGAAGGCTGCGCAAGGCGTTCCTGCCTCGGCGGCGGACGGAAACACCGAGCGGGCAACCATCAGGCCGCAGTCGGATCGGGACACTCGGACAGAGGAGGTAGGCGTGCGCATCGAGCAGTTGGAGTACGTCGCCGCGGTGACCCAGCACGGCTCCTTGCGCCGAGCCAGCGAGCGGCTGCACATCTCGCAGCCGGCGTTGAGCGAAGCGGTGAGCAAGCTCGAGCGGGAGCTCGGCGTCACCCTGCTGGATCGCCGGCGCTCCGGCGCCCGGATCAGCCGCCAGGGTCAGGACCTGCTCCAGAACATGGTGGAGGTCCTCGAGGCGGTCGACCGCCTCAAGGTCGCGGCGGGCGACCAGCACCGGGCGAGCCTGACGGTCAGGGTCGGCACGGTGAACGCTGCTACCTCGACACTGCTGGTCCCCGCGGCGCGTGCCTTCCAGGACACGGTCCCGGGGACCACCGTGGAGATCCTCAACATCCAGCAGGCCGAGATCCACCAGGGGCTCATCGAGGGCTCCCTCGATCTCGGGCTGGTCAACGTCCTGGCCGGCGACGAACCGATCCTGCACCTGGTCGGCACCGACCTCCTGCACGGCCGCCCCGTCGTCGTGCTCCCCGCCGGCCACCCGCTCGCGGAGCACGAGGAGGTGACCATCGAGCAGCTTCGCGAGGAGCGGTTCGTGGCGATGCGCGCGGGCTACCTGATGCATCGGTTCGCGCACCGCCTCTTCGGCACGTCGATGCCCCGCGTCACCCACACCACCGACGGCGCCGAGATGGGCAAGCTGATGGTGTCCGAGGGGTTGGGAGTGTCCGTGCTGCCCGACTACAGCGTGGTCGGCGATCCGCTCGAGCGGGGAGGCATGATCACGACCCGCCCGATAGCGGGAGACCGGACGCGCGTCACGCTCGTCCTGCTCCAGCGCCAGACCGACCACGTCCCGGCGGCAGTCCGGGAGCTGCACGCGTCCTTGGTCTCGCACGCCCGGAACTCCGTGGCCTGACCGCCTCGGCGCGAACGGCTTCTCGGATGTGCCTCGGTCCACCACCCGGACGCATCGCTCATCGGTGGTCGGCGCTTCCGATGGTGCCGTCGGCAGCTCGGTGCAGCGATCACCTTCCTTCCTCGACGAAAGTCCATAAGATCACTAGACATTAGTGAGTTGTGCGATGCGCAACCTGTGAACTGGCTACCCAGGAGCACCCATGAGCACCCAGACCCGCGACCACATCGACAGTGACGATCGCCGGCGAGCCACGAGCCCGGCCGTCCGACCTGGCTCCCCCGAGCTGACCGCCCTGCTCGACCGCATCTCCGTCGATGCCGACGTACGCGACAGGGACGGCATCGCCCCGTTCGAGCAGATCGCGTGGGTCAAGCAGGCAGGGCTCGGCCGGCTCCGCGTTCCCGTTTCGGAGGGTGGCGGCGGCGCGAACGTTCGCGAGTTCTTCGCGTCCCTCATCGCGCTGGCCGAGGCCGACTCCAACGTCGCGCACATCCTGCGCACGCACTTCTGGTTCGTCGAGCAGCAGCTGGTCGCGGTCGATCCCGCGGCCCGTGCTCGTGGTCTGGCGATCATCAACTCCGACCAGCTCGTCGGCAACGGCTTCAGCGAGCAGAGCAAGCACGCAGTCGGGCTGCACTTCGACACCACGATCACGCCGCGCCCGGGTGGCGGATACACGCTCAACGGCGAGAAGTTCTACTCCACCGGCACCCTGTACTGCGACTACACACAGATCTGGGCATCGTCGGGCGAACACAGCATCGCCGGCGCCGTGGTCCCGGTCGACCGAGAAGGTGTGACGGTCGAGGATGACTGGGACGGCTTCGGCCAGCGGCTGACCGCCACGGGCACGACGCGGCTGCACGACGTGATCGTGCACGAGGACGAGTTCTTCGACCTCGGCGACCCTGACGACCAGCCGACCGGCTACATGGGCGCCTTCCTGCAGCTCTACCTGCAGGCCGTCACCGCCGGCATCCTGCGGAGCGTCCGTAACGACGCGGTCGCGCTGGTGCAACGTCGCGCTCGGAACTTCAGCCACGCCGCGGCGGGTTCGGCCGCCGAGGACCGTCAGGTCCTGCAGGTCGTCGGAGAGATCTCCGCCAACGCCTTCGCCGCCGAAGCCATCGTGCTCGCCGCCGCCGACGCCATTCAGGCGGCCTTCGACTCCGTCGTCGACGGTGCCCCGGCACCGGCCGTGGCGGAGGCCGCTCAGCTCGCAGCCGCCCAGGCCAAGATCGCGGTCGACGGGTTCTCCTACGCCACGGCCGCGAAGCTGTTCGACGTGGGCGGCGCCTCGGCGACGCAGAAGATCTACAACCTCGACCGGCACTGGCGCAACGCCCGTGTCGCCTCCACGCACAACCCCACGTTCCTCAAGGCATCGGCGGTGGGCGACCACCACGTCAACGGTGCGTCGTTCCCCGGCAACGCGTACTTCTGAGCCGAAGACCTGGAAGGAGACACTGCTATGTCATCCGTGGGACTGCTCTTCGTCGGAGCTGCGCTGTTCGTCAACGGCCTGCTCTTCCTCGGCCAGGTTGATGCCAAGACGGCCGGGGTCTTCAACCTCTTCGTGGGGGCCCTGCAGACGGCGATCCCCTTCTACCTGATCGCGACTGCCACCGACCCTGACCAGATCCTGGCCGCCGCGGGCATCTTCATGTTCGGCTTCACCTATCTCTACGTGGGGATCAACAACCTGGCAGGCTACGAGGGCAACGGCCTCGGCTGGTACTCCGCCTGGGTCTCGTTGATGGCCACCTGCTTCGGGATCACCAACATCGTGCGGTTCGACGACCTGGCGTCCGGACTGCTCTGGGAGCAGTGGTCCGTGCTGTGGGGGCTCTTCTTCGTGGTGATCGGGCTCGGCAAGGTCCAGTGGACGGCGCTGGCGGGGTGGCTCACGCTGGTGATGGCGTTCTCGACCTGCACGGTGCCCGGCTTCGTCTACCTGCTCGGCGAGACGGTGCCCGCCTGGGCCGTCGCGGTCGCCATCGCCGGCACCGTCATCGCGTTCGCGCCGATGGCGCTCCGTGTCGGCACGGGTCGTGCTCCGTCGGTCACTGCTACGGATTCGGACCAGGTGAACCCTGAGTCCGTCCTGGTCAGTTCCTGAGCTCGCGGACGCAGGGTCGATGCAGCGACGCGATTCTCCGAGTGCCGGACTGTGTCAGGCGAGGTAGCTGGCCAGAGTCTCGAGGATCCCCCGGCTGCCCTCCTCGCGGTTCGGCCCGTCGGCCCAGAACTGGTCGAAGAAGACCCCGTGCTCAGCATGGGTGAGCCGGGTGCCCTCGTCGATCGCCTCGAGCTCGAACGACGCCACCGACGTCGACATGTGGACCCCGTCGATCCACATGTCGTACGTGTTGACGATGCGGACGTGCTCGACGATGTCGGTGTAGGTCGCCTCGAACCGCGAGACCGGCCCGTCGTGGAACTTCCCCTCGGCGACGTCGCGTCCACCGACACGGAAGTCGAACGCCCACTCACCCGGCTCGAAGGCGTCGCCGGCGCCGAACCACTCGCGCTTCTGGTCCTCCTCGGCGAAGGCGCTCCAGACGCGCTGGACGGCGACGGGGTAGGCACGGGTCAGGGTGAACCCGGCGCGGGCGAGTCGGCGTTCGATCGTCATGAACCCGCCCTACCGCGTGAAGTTGACGTGGATGGTGCCACTCTCGGCCACCTCGGTCGTCACCTTGTGGGTGAGCTCGAGCCCCCGCAGGCCGTCCCACAGCCGGGTACCCCGACCCAGGATGACCGGGGCGATCAGGAGGTGCAGGTGGTCGACCAGCCCGGCGAGCAGGAACTCCCGCGCGGTGCTGATCCCCCCGCCGATGCGCACGTCCAGGCCCGCGGCGGCATCGGTCGCCTCGGCGAGTACGTCGCCGATGGCGGCGTCGCGGAAGCGGAACGTCGTGCCGCCCTCCATCGGGATCGATGGGCGCGGCGCCGTGTGGGTGAGGACGTAGACGGGGGTGCCGAACGGTGGCCGGTCGCCCCACCATCCCTTCCAGTCCGGGTCGTCGGGGAACGAGTGCAGGCCGAACATCGCCGCGCCCATGACCTCGGCACCGACGCCCTCGAAGAACGCGGCGGCGTAGCCCTCGTCGACACCGGTGGTGCCCGCTCCGCTGGTGTCGGCGAAGACCATCCTGCGGAACGTACGGGTCTGCGCATACGCGGCCGTCAGGCGCTCCCAGTCCTCACCCATCGGACTCTCGGGGGTCGGCTCGGCCGTCGCGGCGTACCCGTCGAGCGAGAGGAACAGGTCGGCGCGAACTCGTGTCATGTCAGGCTTCCTTCGGTGTGGTGCGGGTCAGGTGGATGCCGAGCCGGTCGGCCTGGCGTTCTGCGGGGGTTCGTTGCTCGCCCAGCCAGAGGTGCAGCACGTCGAGAGCGCCCGGCCTCAGGCTCACGGTGCGAACGCGTCCGTGCTTCTCCGAGGTCACGAGCCCGGCGCTCTCGAGAACGCGCAGGTGCTGCATGAGCGACGGCAGCGCCATCGAGAACGGCGCCGCGAGCTCGGACACGACGGCCGGTGACTTCGCCAACCGCTCCACGACGGCCCGGCGCGTCGGATCCGCGAGGGCGCGGAGCACAGCGTCGAGCTCGTCGTAATAGTTAGGCATACACCTAACTATTACGGAAGGGTCGGCATGCGTCAACGCTGTGCACCCGACGAAACCGCTTGCACACGTTGCCCGCCGCTGGGTGGATGAAGGGGTGGCCGAGGTGAGAGGTGAGTACGACGAGCGCGTTCGGTGCCGTGGCGCAAGCGCTGGACGATGCTCTCGCAGCGGGTGATGCGGGCGGATCTGCGGCCGTGTTCGTGGCCGGTGAACCGGTGGTCGACGTCTGGGGCGGCTCCGCCGACAGGGAGGGCACGCTCCCCTGGGAACGGGACACCATCGTCAACGTCTTCTCCGTGACCAAGACGATGACGTCGCTGTGCGCGCTGGTGCTCGTCGATCGCGGACTGCTGGACCCGGACGCCCCGGTGGCCAGGTACTGGCCCGAGTTCGCCCAGGCGGGCAAGGAGCGAGTGCTGGTCCGGCACGTGCTGGCGCACACCGCCGGCCTGCCCGACTGGGAGGGCGAGGTGGACGAGCTCTACGACTGGGACACCGCGACCGGGCGACTCGCCTCGACCGCTCCGCAGTGGGCGCCGGGTACGGCGGTCGGCTACCACTCCCTCACCCAGGGGTTCCTGGTCGGCGAGGTGGTCCGCCGGATCACCGGGCGCAGCATCGGGGACTTCTTCGCCACCGAGGTCGCCCGACCGCTGGGCGCGGACTTCTGGATCGGGCTCCCGGAGGAGCACGACCCTCGGGTAGCCCTGGCGATCCCGCCGGCCGGCCGCGGGGACGACTACACCGCCGGGTCCTCGGCACAGGACGCCCCGGCCACCGGAGGCACGCCGATGTCGGTCCGCGACGCCAACACTGTGGAGTGGCGGCGCTCCGAGATCCCCGCGGTCAGCGGCTTCGGCAACGCCCGTTCGGTGGCCCTGGTCCAGTCGGCGATGGCATGCGGAGGCACCCTCGGCTCCCTGCGACTCCTGTCCCCGGAGACCTGCGACCTCGCGTGGGCGGAGGAGTTCTCGGGCGAGGATCGGGTCCTGGGCATGCCGGTCAGCTGGGGGCTCGGGTACGGCCGGCTCGGCGGGACCTACGGCTGGGGAGGCTGGGGCGGCGCCTTGGTGATGATCGACCCGGACCGAGAGCTGGTCGTTGCCTACGCGACGAACCAGATGCGCGAGCCGGCCCACGACGACCGCGGGATGCAGATCGCGATGGCGGCACTGACCGCTGTCTGACCGATTGCCACACCAGGGCTCCGCTGAGCGGCTGACGACAGCTCTGACGTGGCAATCGGCGTCGAGAACGCCGGACGTGTGGTGGGTCCTGACTCAGGTGCGGTCGCGATGACCAGGTTTGCCGGACGGGCCCACATCCGGCGGGATTCGACCTAGACTCGCCGCTGCGATGCGGCCCGACCGGGCTTGCCGACAAGCGACGAAGGGCAGACCGATGTCTCGGGGGATTCGTGGGGTCGTGGTCCAGAGTGCGCTGCTCCTGGGCGCCGTGATCGTTGCCGTCCCTGCGCCCGCGGGAGCGGCCGGTGGTTCCAACGGGTGGGCACAGCGTGAGGATGCGACGGCGCCCGCGTCGGCGTCGTCGTACTCGTGGGCGGGGCCGGACACCGGTCTCTACCTGATGTCCTCTCCCGGCCAGGTCACGGTCTCCACCAACGCATCGCAGGGACAGGACCTCAACGCCAGCTTCGCGGCTCCGGCCGGTCAGGCGCTGCAGGCCGGCGCGACGTACACGGTCAACGCGTGGCCGCGCGACCCCACCGCTGCCGCCGGTCGGCTGCTGGTGTGGCGCGACCGCACGATGTGCGGCAAGACCGTGGACGAGATGTTCCCCAGCTACGTGCCGGCGAACCCGGCGACAGGCTCGTTCCACGTCAACGAGATCGAGTACGACGCCTTCGGGCAGGTGACCCGGTTCGCGGCGACGTACGAGATCAACTGCCAGTACGTCGGCGGCCCGCTCGGCTTCGAGGGCAGCGTCGCGGTGAACGCGACCGCACCCGCGGCGCCGGTCCCGGACGCGCCGGCGACGCCCGGTCCGGTCACCGGCCTGACGGCCAGCAACGTCGGCCCCGACGGCAGCGACACCAACATCACGACGCTGACCTGGACGAACCCGGCTGGCATCGGCGACGTCGACCTCGGGATGGCCCAGTCCTCCAACGTCGCCAAGCTGCCGGCCCTCCTCGGGGCGTACGGCACGGCGCTGTACCGCGGGACGGCCAGCCGCTACCGCGAGACCCGCATCGACTTCATGGACACACGCACCTACCGGCTGGTGCCTCGTGGACCGTCGGGACGTCTCGGGCCCGCGACCCTGCTGACGGTCATGGGCACCCGACTCGACATCCCGAGCTCGACGAAGGTCACCATCGGCCAGGAGGCGCACTTCTCGGGACGGCTCAGCGAGTCCTGGGACTACGTCAAGCCCGCCGACGTGATGAAGGGGCCCGGCCTGGTCGGGCGCACCATCGTCCTGTGCCGGCAGTCGAGCGTGGACTACGTCGACGGCGAGTGCACGGTCGTGGACCGCACCACGACCACCACGGACGGTCACTTCACGCTGTCCGCGCGCCCGATGCGCAACAACATCTACAGCGTCGTCGTGCCCGCGACCCCGCAGATGCTCGGCAACTCCTCGCGCGTGGTCAACGCCCGAGTGGCTCCGGTTGCGGACCTCAACGCGCCTGAGTCAGAGCGCATGGCGGCAAGGGCATTGGTTCGGCGCGGTGCGATCATCCACTTCTCCACCAGGCGCGCGCCCGCCGGCTCGACGGGCATCGTCCGTCTCCAGCGCTTCGACGGACACCGGTGGCAGACCGTCGCAACGAGGAGCCTGTCCAGTGGCCCGCGTCGCCTGGCGATCCCCTATCGGGAACGCACCCGGGGCCTGCACGCCTACCGGGTGCTCAAGCCCGGCGACACGCACCACGTCAACGGCTACAGCAAGATCGTCCACGTCCGGGTCAACTGACCGAGGAGTACGGGCAGCGCCTCCGGCTCGACTCAGCACGAGCCGCCCGACCAGGTCACGGCGACGGGTGACCCGACGTCGGCGGTGTCGGAACCGCTCGTGACGATGTCGAGCTCCGCACCGCTGGCGATCTGGGGACCGGAGAGCGTGAAGCGCAGTCCCCCGTCGACCTTGGCGAGTGCGACAGTGCAGTCCGAACTGCCCGTGCCCGCGGTCGAACGGCTCTGGCCGTCGGCCTGTGTGAAGCCTTCGACATGCGAGATGTCGGCGCGGACGCCCTCCGCTGCCAGGGCGTGTTCGAGCCCGCTGGCATCGGACAGGTCGTAGACGGTGACGACGACGTCCCCGTCGGGCTGCGCATCAACGGCGTACGCCGCGCTCGGGCCCGCGATCCCGGCGCCGAGACCGACGGCGACGAATGCAGCTGCCGCGGTGGTCAGACCGCCTGCGAGCAGGCCGACGGTCCATCGCCGGCGAAGGTTTCGCGACGCCGCTGCATCCGGTTTGCGGGCGGAGACGTGCTCGCGCAGCTCGGTGAGCAGGGACTGTTCGAACGTGTCGAGACTCATGAGATGACCTCCTGGATCACGGGGTGGAGTTGTGCCTGGACCCGGGCACGGCTGCGGTGCAGCCGGACCCGCGCGGTGCCCGGCTTCACCCCGAGCACGGCGGCGGCTTCGTTGACCGAGAGCCCGTCGAGCGCGACCAGCTCCATCAGGGCGCGGTCGCGTTCGGGCAGGGCCGAGAGGGCGGCGTACAGCCTGCGGCTCTCGCGCTCGGCGTCGATCCGCTCCTCGATCCGGGCCAGCGAGTCGGCGTCGAGCAGGCGCCGACCCGATATCCGGCGTACGACGGCCCGGTCGCGTGACTGGCGGCGGAACTCGGTCGCCACGACGTTGCGCGCGACGCCGACCAGCCACGCCGCGGGTGTGCCACGGTCGGGGCTGTAGGACGCTGCGGAATCGACCGCGGCCAGGAAGATCTCCGCCGTCAGGTCGGCCGCGAGGTGCGCGTCCGAGACACGGCGGGCCACGAAGCGTCGCACCGTCTCCAGGTTCTCGCGGTAGAAGACCTCGAAGACCTCTGCGTCCGTCGCTATCGATCCCACGTCGAGACGTTCGGGAGTGTTCATATCTCTCATTGGTCGCTCGGGTGCTCGACGTTACATCGGCACCCGGCGGATCGCGGGTCTTCAGTCATCAGGCCCGAAGTGAACGGCGAGGACGCGGCGGAGCAGCTTCGCCAGGCCCTCCTCGGCCCGCTGGAGACCGTTGCCGTCCGGATCGACATACCTGACGGTGACCGTGACGGTCGGGTCATCGGGCCCCCGAGGTCCACTCGTCTCGATCTTCGCCCGACCACCGAGGACTCTCCCCGCCTGGTGCGCTGCCCAGAGCAGGTCGACGAAGCGCTGGGTCGGGCACGGGTCGACGTCGACGGCGTAGAGGCCGTCGATCCACAGCTTCGAGGCGATCTCGACGACCTGGTCCCAGTGGGGGTCCTTCGACTTCATCGATGCCTCCGACCTCGACGTTGGATCTCGGCCCGCAACGAGCGGGCCTGCAGTGAACGACTACTCATCAAGGTTGCGCGGCGGGTTCGGGCTGCCCCAACAAGTTGGGACGAACAGAGGGGCAACGTCTCGTTGGTTGCCCGACGCGATGCGCGGTCAGGCGTCGGGCCGCTGCGTGGCCAGGCCGAGCCGGGCGAAGTCGGTGAGCGCTGAGGCGAAGGAGGCATCGATGGGTTCGCCGGTCATGAGCAACCGGTGATGGATCGAGCCGTAGAGGGCGTCGACGACGCTTCTCAGGTCGACGTCCGTGCGGATCTGACCTCGGTGCTGGCCTCGGAGGAGAATGCGCAGGAACGCGTGGCGGCGAGCCTCGATGACCTTCACCCGGAAGCTCGTCGCGAACTCCTGGTCGTTGAGAGCGTCGCTGATGAGGCCAGTCATGATCGACCCAGCGCCACAGACGTTCAGCCGGAAGGCCAGCTTGAGCAGGTAGGTCCGCAGGTCGGCGATCGCATCGCCGGTGTCGGTCACCTCCGTGGACTCGTCGGTGTCGGAGGTGAAGGCGTCGAGCACCAGTGTCTTGCGCGATGACCAATGCCGGTAGATCGTCGACTTGCTGACACCGGACGCCCGCGCGACGGCGTCGATGGTCACCGACCGGTAGCCGATCCTGTCAATGAGCTCGACCGTCGCCACGATCACCCTTCGCCGGGTCTCCACGACCGGCCCGTAGCTGTTCATCAGGACGTCAGCGAGCGGGCGACGGGTCCCTGGACGCTGATGACCGTCTTGCCGTTGCGCCGGTCGGGGGAATTGAGGGCCGCGACAGCATCGCTCAGCGACGCCGTGATCCCGATGTTCGTCCGCAGCCGCCCGTCGCGCACCCGATCGACGATCTCAGTGAGCTGGGCGCGATCGGACTCCACCACGAAGTCGACCACCAAACCCTCAGCGGGCCGCGCCTCCGCGGGCCCTACGACGGACACCAGTACTCCGCCCGGCCGAATCAGGCCCGCGGACCGCTTCTGGATGTCGCCGCCAAGGACGTCGAAGACCAGGTCGACGCTGCCGACGTCCTCGAGGGTGTCGTTCTCGAGGTCCAGGAACTCATGTGCGCCGAAGTCAAGGGCCTTCTCGCGGTCGGCGGCGCGACCAGTGCCGATCACGTGGGCACCCGCTTCGCGTGCCAGCTGCGTCACCATCGTGCCGACTGCGCCGGCCGCACCGTGCGCAAGGACGGTCTGCCCCGCCCGCAGACGGCCATGCGCGAACAGTCCCTGCCACGCGGTCAAGCCGGAGATCGGCAGCGAAGCGCCCACGAGGTGGTCGACGTCGCCGGGCAGCGGCGCCAGGTTGCGCGCCTCGATCGCGACGTACTCGGCCAGAGTGCCGTCGCGATACCAGTCGGCGAGGCCGAACACCCGCTGCCCCACCGACAGCCCCGTCGTGCCGTAGCCGAGGGCGGTGACCACGCCCGCAAGCTCGTGTCCCGGGATCGACGGGGTGCGGTCACGCTGCGCGCGATCGGTCCAGGTCGAGGGCCACCCCAGCTCGGTGGCGACGAAGCCCGCCGCGTGGACCTGCACGACGACGTCGTTGATCGCTGCCGTTGGCCGAGGCCGATCGACCAGTGTCATGCCGGATGTCCCTGCAGCCTGGTCGGTCACCACGATCGCCTTCATCGCCTGTCTCCTCTACTTGGGTCGGGCCCGCTGCTCATAATGGGTTATGCAGCCCATTCAAGCCTCATTGCATTGGGTTGTCAAGCCCAATCCGCGCTATGGTGCTGGTCATGACCGGTACGACGGAGACGGCTGCGCCGAACCTGACGCGCAAGGGGCAGGCGACCCGCGAGCGGATCCTCGAGTGCGCCGTCGACCTGATCTACCGCCACGGCGTCCAGGGCACCAGCAACGACGCCCTGCGCCGGGCAGCAGGGGTGAGCGGATCCCAGCTCTCGCACTACTTCCCCGACAAGGAGAGCCTCGTGCGCGCGGCGTTGGCCTGGCGAGCCGAGTCGATGATGGGGCTTCGCCAGGTCCCACCGCGAGGGCCGCTCGACAGCATGGATGCGCTTCGCGCGTGGGCGGACGGCTACGTACGGAAACCCGACGTCGTGGCAGGCGGCTGCAGCTTCGGATCGCTGGCCGCCGAGGTCCTCAAGTCCGACCTCGACGTGCAGGACGCCGTCGCCGAAGGCTTCGCTCGGTGGCGCGCACAGTTCCGCGACGGACTCACGGCGATGCGGGATCGCGGACAGTTGCGGCCGGACGCCGACCCCGACCAGCTCGCCACCGCCCTGATGGCCGCGTTCCAGGGCGGGCTCCTCCTGACCCAAGCCGCACGAGATGTACAGCCGCTGCGCGAAGCCCTCGACGCCGCACTCGCCCACGTCGAGTCCTATGCCACCCACGGCGCCCACTGAGGTCCTGCTCGTGCGTTGACCCGAACGTCAACCCGCGAGGTGGGCCCAGGCGGGACCGATCTCGTCCCACGGGCCGATGGCGGCGACCTCGCCGTCGACGAGTACGACGACCCGGTCCGCCTGCGCAAGGGCGGCGCGCTTGGCGGTGGCGCCGATCACGGTGGTCCGCCGCTCACGCAGTGCCGCCCACAGCTCGACCTCGGTCGCCGCATCGAGTGCGCTGGAGACGTCGTCGGCCAGCAGGAGCTCGGCGTCGGTCGCCAGCGCCCGCGCCAGGGCAAGACGCTGTACCTGTCCGCCGGAGAGCCGGACACCTCGGTGCCCGACCAGCGCGTCCTTGCCACCGGCCTCCTCGATGTCGCGGACCAGGCGCGCGGCGGAGACCGGGTCGTCGAACGACCGCCGATGGCTCAGCAGCACGTTGTCGGAGAAGCTCCCCGACAGCACCCTGGGCACCTGTGCGACATGGGCGACCTGCGCCGGCCGGAGGAACGCCTGCGGGTCCGTGACCTCACGACCGTTCCACAGCAGCCGGCCGGAGTGCTCCATGAGACCGGCGAGCGCGGAGAGCAGGCTGGACTTGCCGGACCCGACCTGCCCGACCAGGAGGACCAGCTCGCCGGCCTCCACGACCAGCTCGACGTTGCTGACGCCGATGGTGCCGTCGTCGTGGATCGCCGAGAAACCGGAGAGCTCGAGGCGCTCGAGCGGCACGCGCCGGACCAGCGCGGGCTCCGGCGCCTCGCCGGTCACGAGGTCGACCCCGGGGGGAAGGTCCATCACGTCGGCACCGCCGGCGAACCGGCTCGTCTCCTTCTGCCACGCCCGCGTCCCGGGCGCCTCGGTGACGACCATCCCCGCAACCCGGCCGAACCAGTCGAAGCCCGCGACCGCGTTGGCGACCAGCAGGGCGACGGCCAGGCTCCAGCCGCCCCAGAAGTAGATCGCCCACGACGCCACGACGCCGCACTGCACCATCACCATGGGCACGCCGTCGAGGAACGCCTGCACCCGATGCTCCTTGACGGCAGCCGCCACCCGGCCCGAGTCCACCTGCCGGAGGTGGGCGTGGACCTCCGGGACCGCCGCCGCCAGCTTGACGGTCCGCGCGGAGTCCAGCGCCGAGACGAGGGCGCGCCCGAAGGTCGCGCGGGCAGAGGACGACGCGGAAGCCGATCGACCCGCGATCGGTCGCCCCAGCGTCGAAGCGAGCGCGGAGGTGACCATCACGACGAGCAGCACCGCACCGGCCATCCAGGTGCCCGCGAGCAGGGCGGTGATACCGGCGATGATCAGGCCGTTGATGAAGTCGACCCAACGGTCGGCGTACCGGGCGTAACGGTCGGCGTCCATCGAGCGCGCGACCACCTCGCCGGGCGGCGTCCGCGCGAGCCGGCGTTGCCGTGTCTGGCCGTAGAGCACCGCCATCCGTGCCCGCAGCAGGACCTCGATCCACCAGAGCGGATACCGCCAGAAGGCGTTGGCCAGCGCCAGCGGTGCGGCGAGCATGCTCGCCACGACCGCGCCGGTCAGCCAGGTGGGGCTGCCGCCGTGCTGCAGGTCCTCGACGACGCGCCCCCAGAGCAGACCGGTCACGGCACCCTGCGCTCCGGTCAGGGACGCGAGCAGGAACATCATTGCTCCGACCACGCCCCACCACGGACGGACCAGCAGTGCGTGGGCGATCCCTCGGCCCAGCGAGGGACCCGTGCCGACCTCGGCAAGCTCTGGCGGCGGACCCGACCGACGGGTCGCGCCGACGCCGCTGTGATCGGTCCGCGCGAGCTCGGCCGCGACCACGCCGGTGGGGTCGATGCCGTCGTTGGCCTCGGTGTCTTCGCTCTCCGGGCCACTGGCTTCGAGCAGGTCGCGGAACGGTCCGTCGGCCACCGCCAGCTCGGTGCGGCTGCCCTGCTGGACCACACGCCCCCGGTCGAGCACGGCCACGAGCGGCGCCCGCTCGATCGTCGAGAGCCGGTGGGCGACGAGGATGCCCGTCCGGGCCGCGATGAGACGGTCGGCGGCGGCGACGACGCGGCGCTCGGTGAGGGGGTCCATCCGCGCGGTGGCCTCGTCGAGCACGACGACGCGCACGTCGCGCACCAGCAGCCTGGCGAACGCGACCAGCTGCTCCTCGCCCGCTGACAGCGAGGTGCCGCCGGGACCAAGGAGCGTGTCCAGTCCGTCGGGCAGACCGGACACCCAGCGGTCCAGGCCCAGCTCGACGACGGCCGCGGTCACCTTGCTGCGCGGCAGCTCGGCGAAGAGCGTGATGTTCTCCGCCAGTGTGCCGGCGAGGATCTCGGTGCGCTGCGTGACCACGCCGACCGAGCGCCGAAGGCCCTGGAGATCGAGGTCGCGGACGTCGACGCCGCCGAGGAAGACGGTGCCACGCGGCGGCTCCACCGCGCGCGAGACGAGCGCAGCGAGCGTCGACTTGCCGGAACCGGTGCGGCCGACCAGCGCGACGGTCTGTCCCGCGGGCACGCGAAGGTCGACGCCGTGCAACGCGAAGGTCCCCTCGGGGTAGGAGAAGTCGAGCCCGCGGAGCTCGAGATCGAGGGGTCCGTCGGGAAAAGCACGGCCACCCTCGGGCTCCGGTGGAACGGCGAGCATCTGCCGGAGCCGGATGACGGCGCCCAGGCCCGCCTGCAGGTCCGGCAGGTGGTTGGCGGCCATCGCGATCTGGCCGACGAACGTGGAGGTGACCAGGAAGAGGGTCACCAGCTGGGCGACCGAGAGGTTGTCGGCGGACGACAGTGCCACTCCGGCGACCGCGATGCTCGCGAGCAGCGCGTGGAGCAGGATGCCGGCACGTCGTACCAGCCGGCTCTCGACGTCGACGACGGCGCGGAACTTCGCGTGGACATCCGCGGAGAGCCGCGCCACGCGCCGTACGACGTGGGCCTGGCCGAGGCTGGTGCGCAGGTCGTCGCGACCGGCGATCCCCTCCTCGAGCACGGCGGCATGGTCGGTCCAGGCCATCTCCTCGACGACCTTGCGGCGCGAGATCTCGGTGAGCAGCGACCGGATGGCGAGCCAGGTGACGCCGGCGAGCACCGGGAAGAGGACGAAGGACGGCCACCAGGTGAAGCCGGCCACCAGCCACATCGGCACGGCGCCGAAGACGGTGCGGGCAAGCATCCAGATCTGCCAGCGGACGAGGTTGCCGACCTCGTGGGTGTCGTCGTCGACGCGGTCGAGGACCTCACCCACCGCCTGCTCGTTCAGCGCGGACAGCGGCTGGCGCAGCGCCGCGCTGAGCAGGTCCTCGCGCAGCCGGCCCTCCGCGCGATCGGAGCAGCCGACCCAGGCGATCTTGCCGGCGGTGTCGACGGCGGCCGCGCCCACGAGGCAGACCGCCAGCAGCCAGACGAGGCCACCCGACGGGCTCTGGGCGAGCCGCCCCGCGACGACCGTGCCCATCGTCATCCCGCCGGCCCCCAGCGCCGCCGCGGCGAGCGCGGCCGCAGCCACCGGACTCCTGAGCCGCCGAGCGTCGACACGGCGCGACGGGTCGACCGACGCAGGCGGCGGCTGCAGGTCGGGCGTCGTGATCGGAGTGGTGGTGAGAGTCATGGCCCGACCACGCTATGCGGAGCGCCGGATGTTCTCTCCTGGTTTTCCGGGCGCGCTCAGGTGACGGCGCGCAACGCTGCCGCGGTCTCCGCGATCCGGGCGGACAACCGGCCAGGGCGCCGTGCCGAGACCCAGTGCGAGAAGGCGACCTGGAAGACGGTGATCGCACTGTGCGCGGCAAGCCCCGCCGTTGGCTCGGTGACGCCACGGGCGCGGAGTGCCTCGGCGATGGCGTCGGTCATCGACGCGAGCTTGAGCAGCTCGCGCTCCTGGAGAGTCGGGTTGGTGGCGATGATCCGCGACCGGCGTAACGCGTGCGCGTGGCGGTCCTCGAGCAGATCCGCCGCGGCCACGATCCCGGCCAGCGCGGCATCGAGAGCCGACAGCTCCGGGGCCGAGGCCAGC
This sequence comes from Marmoricola sp. URHA0025 HA25, assembly GCF_054059435.1. Taxonomy (NCBI): domain Bacteria; kingdom Bacillati; phylum Actinomycetota; class Actinomycetes; order Propionibacteriales; family Nocardioidaceae; genus Marmoricola; species Marmoricola sp. URHA0025 HA25. Next base: position 479,767 of record NZ_JBSSCD010000001.1, on the reverse strand, counting down.
GTTGCGTCCTGGGCAGCGGAGGTCATCGTCTCCGAGCCGTCGAAGAGCACCTCGCGCTTGTCGGCGAAGTACCGGAAGAAGGTGCGCTCGGTGACGCCGGCCCGCTCGGCGATGTCGCTCGTGGTGGTCTGCGCGAACCCGCGCTCGTCGAACAGCTCCATGGCCGCCCGCGTCATGCGCGCCTGCGCGTCCGGCTGCCATCGGCCCATGCCGAGAAGTGTAGGGATGACAGTGACTGACATGCAGTGCTACGGTCATGACAGACACTGACATCACTCGGAAGGACTCCCCCATGCGCGTCTTCGTCACCGGTGCATCCGGCTGGATCGGCTCGGCCGTGACCGACGAGCTGCTGGCCCACGAGCACGAGGTCGTCGGCCTGGCTCGGTCCGACAGCGCGGCTGCCGCTCTCGAGGCGAAGGGCGCGAAGCCGCACCACGGCAGCCTCACCGACCTGGACAGCCTCGCCGCCGGGGCCGGGGCCACCGACGGCGTCGTCCATCTCGCCTTCAACCACGACTTCTCCGACTACGCCGGTGCCGGCCGCACCGAGCGGGCTGCGGTCCAGCGGATGCTGGACGCGCTGAAGGGGACCGGGCGGCCTTTCCTCCTCGCCTCGGGCCTGGCCACCGGCATCACGGGGCGACCAATGACCGAGGACGACCCCTCGCCCCACCACGGTGCGGACTCGATGCGCGGCGGCAGCGAGAACCTCGCCCTCGAGTACGCCGACCGCGGGGTCAGGCCCGTCGCGCTGCGGTTCGCCGCGAGCGTGCACGGCATGCGGGACCACGGCTTCGTCGCGAGGCTCACCCAGATCGCCAGGGACCGTGGCGTGGCCGGCTACATCGGCGACGGCTCGAGCCGCTGGCCCGCGGTGCACCGGACCGACGCCGCGCGGTTGGTCGGGCTCGCGCTCGACAAGGCTCCCGCGGGCGCACGCGTGCACGCCGTCGCCGAGACCGGGATCGAGTCCCGCGCGATCGCGGCGGCGATCAGTGAGCGGCTCGGCGTGCCGACCGTGTCCGTCGCACCGGAGGATGCCGAGGCGCACTTCGGCTGGCTGGCCCGCTTCTTCGGGATGGACGTCACCGCCACCAGCACCCGGACCCAGGAGCTGCTCGGCTGGACGCCGACCGGTCCCACCCTGCTCGAGGACATCGCCGCAGGGGCCTACGACCTCACCGACTGACCCGAGACGTCGTGAAGGTGCTCGACCAGTTCGGCTCGCCATTCGCGCGGTTCGGACTTCTCGGCGCAGAAGCGGGTGCACCATGGGGATCCGGAAGGTGGGGTGAGCCGATGAACCAGGCCCGTTGGACACCGTCGGCGGCAGTTGTCGGCGCGCTCCTCCTGCTTGCTGGCTGCGGCGAGAGCGACGAAGCGCCCGCGGCTGCCCCGGCGAAGGCCTCGACAGTGACCGCCGGGCCGGCGAACGTCGTCGCCCGCTCCCTGTGGAAACGCGGCGAGATCCACATCTTCGCCCCCGACGGCCTGGCCTTCCTGGGCAGCTCTGTCTACGTGAAGTCCGACGACGGCCACGTCGTCCGCGTCGACGCCCAGACCGGCAAGGTCCTCACCAAGGTCAAGGTGGACACCACGTCGGACCCGAGTCACTACTGCCAGGGCATCGGCACGGACGGAACGACGCTGTGGACGTGCTCCGCCGCCGACGGCGGGCAGACCGACGTGGTGCGACTCGACCCGGTCACACTCGAGGTGCTCGCCACCGTCAAGGTGGACAAGGTCTTCGACCAGGAAGCCATGCCGGTGCGGGCGGGCACGGTCTGGGTCCTCACCGGCACGGGTGAGACGCTGACGACCATCGACACGGCGACGAACCGCACCACCGACTACCCACTGGGCCGGCGCTGCTTCCAGGTGGCGGTCGCCGCGAGCACGGCCTACGCGACGTGCAGGCTGGCCAACGAGATGGTCGCCGTCGATGCCCGCACCGGCAAGGTCATCGCGTCGACGGACCTTCCCGATCCGGTGACCGTCGTGGCCGACGACGACGCAGTCTGGGTCAGCACGTCGAAGGGGGTGGTCGGCCTCTCCGGCGACTTGCAGCCTCGCACGGTCTTCGCCGGCCTGACCGGTGGCCTTGGCGACCTGCTGCTCACCGAGGGCTCGCTCTGGGTTCGACAGGACGCCGGCTTCCTGTTCCGCGTCGACACCAGCAGCCAACAGGTCGCGGCGCAATACGGAATCGATCCGGTGCCCAGCGGCGGCAGCCTCGTCGCCGTCGGCGACGAGATCTGGACGTCGTCGTACGACGACAACGTGGTCTTCCGCGTGCACCCGGCCCCCTGACGGCATATCGGAGAGACTCGTGGCCGACCGGCCTGCGAGGCTGGGCCGGTGACCCGCTACACGCCCTCCCGGCTGGGCCTGCTCCTCACCGGCTGCGTGGTGCTGGGGACCGGCGTCGGGCTGTTGCTGACCGCCGACCTCGGCTCGGACGGGTACTCGACCCTGGTCAACGGCGTCTCCAGGTCCAGCGGCCTGTCGTTCGTCGTGTGCAACCTCGGCGTCAGCGCGGTGTTCCTGGCGCTCGCGGCCGCGCGGCGGCTGCTGCCCGACGTCGGGACCGTGGTGCAGATCGTGGTGGTCGGGTTCACCGTGTCGTGGGTGCTCGACCTCCTCGAGACCCCGGACTCGCTGCTCGGCCGGTCGGCGTACCTGGTGGTGGCGTTCCCGGTGCTCGCGGCCGGCATCGCGGCGTACCTCGGCAGCAACCTGGGAGCGGGTCCCGCAGAAGGTGCCGCGCTCGCGTGGGACCCGCCGGTGCCGTTCAAGTGGAGCTACAGCTGCGTGCAGGGCGGCGGCGCGATCGTCGGCTGGCTGCTCGGTGCCGCGATCGGGCCCGGGACCCTCGCCGTCGTCCTCCTGCTCGGACCTGCGGTCGACCTGGCCGCGCGCACCATGCACGTCAACGTCACGCAGGGTCGGGCCGAGGACTGAGCTCCGACGCAGCTCTGCCCGGACCGGGGGAGGCCGGACCGGGCAGAGCTGTGCAACGGGTGCGTCAGGACAGGTTCAGTGCCGTGTCGTCGATGACGAACGACGTCTGCAGCGAGGAGTCCTCACTGCCGCTGAAGCTGATCGTGACCGTCTGACCGGCCAGCGACGAGACGTCGAACGACCGCAGGGTGTAGCCCGCGGCCTTGTTGAGGTTCGAGTACGTCGCCAGCGTGGTCGCGCCCGCCTTGACGGTGAGCTTGTCGTACGCCGTCGAGGTGGTCGTCTCAGCGGTGTCGATGTGCAGGTAGAACGACAGCGTCGCGCGGCAACCGGCCGGGATCGTCACCGACTGGGTGGCGCTGTCGGTGTGCGTGGACCCGTAGCCGTTCAGCCAGGCCTTCCAGCTCCCCGAGTGGGCCGGTTCGCTGGTCGAGCTGTCGACGACGCCGCTCGTGGTCGTCCAGGGAGCAGCCGACCCGGTCTCGAAGCCGGGGTTGCCGAGCTTCTGGCCGGTGCAGCCCGTGCCGCCCGACGGCGAGATGGTCCAGCTGAACGACGCCGATCCGGCGGCGTTGGTCGTGTCCTTCGCCATCACCGTCGTCGAGTACGTCGACGCCGTGGTCGGCGTACCCGAGATCAGACCCGTCGAGCTGTTGATGCTCATCCCGGCCGGGAGACCGGTGGCTGAGTAGGTCAGGGTCTGCCCCGACGCCGAGTCCGACGCGCTGATCTGCAGGCTCTTCGCAGTGCCCACGGTGCCGGTCTGCGAACCCGGGTTGGTCACGGTCACGGTGTTGCCGGTGCTGCCCCCCACGATCGGGTGCGAGATCGCACACGAGTTCGTGTCGTTCGACCATGAGGCCTGCTCGGCGAAGGTGCCGAACGAGCCGAACGAGATGTTGGCCGCTCCGCCGGTCGCACCGGGAGCGATCCAGGCGCACTCGTCGGAGTTCTCCTGGCCGTTGTAGGTGCCGCTCGTGTGGTTCGTCCAGCCGCCTGCCGGGTTCTGGTCCGACATCATCTCCTGCCACTCGTGGCCGAGCGTCATGGTGTAGCCGTCCAGCGTGCCGGCGGACCCCGAGTTGACGAAGTTGACGCCGCAGCCCTGGCCCGAGTCGATGTTGTAGGGCTGGTTGCTGAACGCGATGTCGCCGTACGGCGAGCTCACCCCGACGTCGCCGTTCCAGTCGTGCCAGGCGCAGTAGGCGCCCTGGTAGCTGTCGGGGTTGGTGCCGTGCGGCGACAGGATCACGTAGTACGCGTGGCGGTTGGACGCGGCGGTCGTGTTGCCGAAGTGCGCGGCCGCGGACACGGCCTCCTGGCCGAGCTGGGCCGCGGTGGCGACGGAAGGCGACGCCTTCGAGCTGTCGTACCAGACGCCGGAGAGCACGCCGCCGGACTGGTAGGGGACGAACGCCGCGTTCGCCGGGCAGCTGGTGGCGCCGGTGGCGACGTTCGGCCCGTCGCACCACTGGGTGAGGTCGGCGGACCACAGCTCGTTGTTGGTGCCGATGCCCTTGAACATGTTCTGGGCGGCTTCCGCGGCGTGACTGGCGTCACCGGAGAAGCTGCTGATCCCGTTCGAGGTCGTCTGGGTGCCCCACTGGGTGCCGTAGAAGACGAGGTAGACCTTGGAGTGGCCGCTCTGCACACCGATGCCGTCGACGCCACCGCCGTACGACAGCGTCTTGGGACCGGTCGCCGCGAAGTTCGCGTGCTGCCAGGCCTTCATCTTGGCGTTCGTCTCGAGGGTCGGCACGGCACCGTGGCGGTACGGGTGCCCGGTGCTGGGCGCATACGGGTTCTGCGGGTGCTTCGCAGGGCTCTGGTGTCCCGCCGCCGTGGCCGTGCCGGTGAGGGCCATGGCCGCGATCACGCCGAGGCTCGCGGCAGCGACTGCCAGCGGCCTCCACCTGGTGAGCATGAGTTTCATGGTGCCGATCCCTTCCGGGCGGCCGATCAGGCCGCCCGACTCATGAAGACGGCCGGCCAGGTCAGGCCAACCTGGATCATCTTGATGAGCAGCGGGAGCGGCCAACAAGCGCCAAAGCATGCGGCGCATGTTTGTGCACTTGTGCAGGAGCGTCGGCGTGGTACGACGACGGCCCGCCACCCTCGCGGGTGACGGGCCGTCGGACGAACCGGGCCTCAGGCCTCGGGCTTGTCCTCGGTGTCCTGCGACGCCTCGGCAGGAGCGTCCTCGGGAGCATCCTCGGATGCGTCCTCGGGGGCCTCGTCTGCAGGCGCCTCCTCGGCAACACTCTCGGCCTCGGCGGTCGCGACGTCGGCGGACTCGGTGTCGAGGACCTCCTCGTCACCGGCCACGTCGGTGGCCACGACCTCTGCCGGACCGTCCTCGCCGGCCTTCTCGACCTTGGCGGCCGGAGCGGCCTTCTCGGTCTTCTTCGCCTTCGGCGCCGACGGCGTGTAGGACTCGGTCACCAGCTCGATGACCGCCATCGGGGCGTTGTCGCCCTTGCGGGGCCCGATCTTGGTGATCCGCGTGTAGCCACCGGGACGCTCGGCGAACGTCGGCGCGATCTCGGTGAACAGCGCGTGCACGACCGACTTGTCGCGGATGGTCTTGAGGACCTCGCGCCGGTTGTGCAGGCTCTGCACGGTGCCGAGTTCGGCCTTCTTGGCCTTGGTGATCAACTTCTCCGCGACCGGGCGCAGCACGCGCGCCTTGGCCTCGGTGGTGGTGATCCGGCCGTGCTCGAACAGCGCCGTGGCGAGGTTCGAGACGATCAGCCGCTGGTGAGCCGGGCTGCCGCCGAGGCGGGCACCCTTCTTGGGAGTGGGCATTGCTTCTCTCGTTTCTCTCCGGCCGTGTCAGGTACCGGAGTAGATCGTGCGTTGATGAAGGGTTCGACTCAGTACTGCTCGTCCTCCACGAACGAGTCGTCGTCGTCGTCGTACGCCGCCAGGGCGGTTGCCGGGTCGAAGCCGGGCGCGCTGTCCTTGAGGGCCAGGCCCATCTCGACCAGCTTGGCCTTGACCTCGTCGATCGACTTCGCGCCGAAGTTGCGGATGTCGAGCAGGTCCTGCTCCGAGCGCGCGACCAGCTCACCCACGGTGTGGATGCCCTCGCGCTTGAGGCAGTTGTAGGACCGGACGGTGAGGTTCAGGTCCTCGACCGGCATGGCGAGGTCCTGGGCCAGCTGCTCGTCGACCGGCGACGGGCCGATGTCGACGCCCTCGGCCTCGACGTTGAGCTCACGGGCCAGGCCGAAGAGCTCGACCAGCGTCTTGCCGGCCGATGCGATCGCGTCGCGGGGCCGGATGGACGACTTGGTCTCGACGTCGATGACGAGCTTGTCGAAGTCGGTGCGCTGCTCGACACGGGTTGCCTCGACCTTGTAGGTCACCTTGAGCACCGGCGAGTAGATCGAGTCGACCGGCATCCGGCCGATCTCGTTGTCGGCACCCTTGTTCTGCACCGAGCTGACGTAGCCACGACCGCGCTCGACGACGAGCTCCATCTCGAGCTTGCCCTTGTCGTTCAGGGTGGCGATCTGCAGGTCCGGGTTGTGGACCTGGACACCGGCCGGGGGCGCGATGTCGGCCGCCGTGACGGCGCCGGCACCCTGCTTGCGCAGGTACATCGTGACCGGCTCGTCGTGCTCGGAGGAGACGACGAGGCCCTTGAGGTTGAGGATGATCTCGGTGACGTCTTCCTTGACGCCCTCGATGGTGGAGAACTCGTGGAGAGCCGTGTCCACCTTGATGCTGGTCACCGATGCCCCCGGGATGGAGGACAGGAGGGTACGACGCAGCGAGTTGCCGAGCGTGTAGCCGAAGCCGGGCTCCAGCGGTTCGATCACGAACCGCGAACGGAACTCGTCGACGACCTCTTCCGACAGGGTCGGGCGCTGTGCGATGAGCACTTGTGTTTCCTTTCCGAGCCCAACCGCTATTTGACGGGCTCGAACTCACTGTTGGGCGGAGGGATTACTTCTTGGAGTAGTACTCGACGATGAGCTGTTCCTGGACGGGCAGCTCGATCTGCGCGCGGACGGGCAGCGAGTGGACGAGGATGCGCATCCGGGTGGGGATGGCCTCGAGCCAGGCCGGGACGAGCCGCTCGCCGTGGGTCTCGCGAGCCACGATGAACGGGGTCATCTCGAGGCTCTTCTCCCGCACGTCGATGACGTCGTGGGCGGAGACCTGGTACGACGGGATGTCGACCTTGAGGCCGTTCACGCGGAAGTGCCCGTGCACGACCAGCTGGCGGGCGTGACGCCGCGTGCGGGCGAACCCGGCACGGTAGACGACGTTGTCCAGGCGGCACTCGAGCAGCTGCAGCAGGTTGTCACCGGTCTTGCCGGGACGACGCGAGGCCTCTTTGTAGTAGTTGTGGAACTGCTTCTCCATCACGCCGTAGGTGAAGCGGGCCTTCTGCTTCTCCTGCAGCTGGTTGCGGTACTCGCTCTCCTTGATGCGCGCGCGGCCGTGCTGGCCGGGTGCATAGGGACGCTTCTCGAACGCGGCGTCGCCGCCGACGAGGTCGACACCGAGACGGCGCGACTTCTTGGTCATGGGACCGATGTAGCGGGCCATGTCAGAACTCCTTCGTGGTCTCGGGTCAGACGCGCCGGCGCTTGGGCGGGCGGCAACCGTTGTGGGGGGTGGGCGTGACGTCCTGGATGGTGCCGACCTCGAGGCCGATCGCACCCAGGGACCGGATCGCCGTCTCGCGGCCCGAGCCCGGGCCCTTGACGAAGACGTCGATCTTCTTCATGCCGTGGTCCATCGCCCGGCGACCGGCGGCCTCGGCGGCCATCTGCGCGGCGTACGGGGTGGACTTGCGCGAGCCCTTGAAGCCGACGGTGCCGGCAGAGGCCCACGAGATCACCGCACCGGTCGGGTCGGTGATCGTGACGATGGTGTTGTTGAACGTGCTCTTGATGTGGGCCTCGCCCTGGGCGACGTTCTTCTTCTCCTTGCGGCGCACCTTCTTGGCGCCGGCCGCTGTGCGGCTCTTGGGAGGCATTCAGTTCTCCTGTGTCTGGCTGTGGGATCGAGTGGAGGCGAGCGACCGGGGGGTCACTTGGCCTTCTTCTTGCCGGCGACCGTGCGCTTGGGACCCTTGCGGGTGCGCGCGTTGGTCTTGGTGCGCTGTCCGCGGACCGGAAGGCCCTGGCGGTGACGGCGACCCTGGTAGCTGCCGATCTCGATCTTGCGACGGATGTCGGCCTGGACCTCGCGACGGAGGTCACCCTCGATCTTGAAGTTGGCCTCGATCTCGTCACGGAGCCTGACCAGCTCGTCGTCGCCCAGCGTGTGGACCCGGGCGTTCGGGTCGACCCCGGTGACGGCCAGGAGCTGCTGGGCGCGGGTACGGCCGATGCCGTAGATGTAGGTGAGTGCCACCTCGATGCGCTTGTCGCGCGGGAGGTCGACACCAACAAGGCGTGCCATGTGCTGGCGGTATCCCTTCAATTCACGGTGGTCTGGTCGTGTCGCGTCTCGAGGTTTCGGTGGTTGAGCCTGTGGAACTCGAGCTCCGGCCATCCGCTCCGGAGGTGGTTCACCGTCCCTGTCCTTGCGGACCTGCCGACGGCTAAGCGATCACGTTCTGGGTGTTGTTCAGTTGTGGGGCTGAGTCGAGACTCAACCCTGACGCTGCTTGTGGCGCGGGTTCTCGCAGATCACCATGACGCGGCCGTGGCGACGGATCACCTTGCACTTGTCACAGATCGGCTTGACGCTCGGGTTGACCTTCACGTGTCAGCCCTTTCTTGCTCGGGTCGGCTGTTGCTCTTACTTGTACCGGTAGACGATGCGACCCCTGGTGAGGTCGTACGGCGAGAGCTCCACCACGACCCGGTCCTCGGGGAGGATCCGGATGTAGTGCTGGCGCATCTTGCCGCTGATGTGGGCGAGCACCTTGTGTCCGTTGGTCAGCTCGACCCGGAACATGGCGTTCGGCAGGGCCTCCACGACGGAGCCCTCCATCTCGATCACGCCTTCTTTCTTCGGCATGTCCTCCACAATCTGTTGCTGCCTGGATGTCACGGTCGTCTACCGTTGGCCCGGGAACCGCCCGGCGCGCAGGACTGGCCTGCACCCCGGTGGACCTCGTCGAGCCGTCCCGGGCACCTCATTTCCCGGTTCACGCGCACGCCGAAGAACTTCGAGCGAGCAGGTGTCCGGGCAGCCGCGAGGCGCCACAAGAACAGCCCACGTTGGGCCGACGCACGAGTCTACGCGAAACCGCAGGTCAAACGCGAATCGGGCAGCGTGCCGGGTCAGGCGACGGCGTGGAGGGGTGCGACGACGTGATCGCCCAGGGCACGGACGTAGGCCACGGGGTCGTCGCCGAAGTCCATCACGTGCACCTCGTCGACGCCCAGATCGGCAAAGCCGCGCATGTGCTCGACGAATTCGGCGCCGTCGGTGTCCGGTTCGAGCCGGTTTGACCACAGAATCGTCTTCTGGATCCGGTCGAAGTCGGTGCCCTCGCGCTCGCAGTGCTCACGCAGCACCGCCAGCTTCTGCGCGACCGCGGCCGGGCCGTCGGTGGGGTTCGCGAACAGGTTGCAGGCATCGGCATACCTGGCGACCAGGCGCAGCGTCTTCCGCTCACCGCCACCGCCGACCATGATCGGCGGCACCCGGACCGGCGGCGGCGAGTTCAGCGGCCGCTCGAGCCGGTAGTGCCGGCCCTCGTACGCCGTCTCGTCGCCGCGCCACATCTGCCGCACGATCTGCAACGTCTCCTCGAGCCGTTCGAAGCGCTCGGCCACCGCAGGGAACGGGACGCCCAGCCCCTCGTGCTCCTCGGCGTTCCACGCCGCCCCGATGCCGAGCACGGCCCGTCCGCCGGAGAGCACGTCGAGCGTGGTGACGATCTTGGCGAGCAGGCCCGGGTGACGGTAGGTGACACCGGTGACCAGCAGCTGCAGCTCGACGCGCTCGGTGACTCCCGCGAGGAAGCCGAGGGTCGTGTAGCCCTCGAGCATGGCCAGCTCGGGAGGCCCGACCATCCCGAGCTGGAAGTAGTGGTCCATGCAGGAGAGGTTGTCGACGCCGGCCTCGTCCGCCGCTCGACCGAACGCCGCGACGACCGGGCCGATCGCAGCGCTGCCGCCGTCGGTGTCGAACTTGATCAGGTGCACGCCGATCCGCATGGCGACGAACCTACGCCGCCGTCACGAATCCAGCCGGTCGAGGAGTCCGGCCAGCGTCTCGGCAACTCCCTCGGCGTCGATGAGCATGTGCAGGTGGCCGCCGTCGAGGGTGCGCACCGGCCAGCCACGCCGCTCCGCCTCGGCGCGCTCGCGACCATAGGTCTCGCCGAAGGCGACGTACGCCGCCGGGAGGGCTTCCCAGCCCGGGGGCGAGGGGATCGCCACGTCGAAGTAGCGCAGCGGCAGTCGCGGTTGCTGGGCCTCGACCCGCGTACGGGTGTCCCCGTCCGGGAACAGGTCCGCCACCTCGTCCTCGGCCCACCAGCGCGTCCACACCGGCAGCCGGCCGTCGGCCTCGACGTGCCCGTCGAGGAAGCCGCGGAACTCGGGTGGCGCGGTCGGCGTCGACGACTCGTCCGACGGCAACCCCGCGTCGACGAAGACGATCGCCACGACGGGTCGCTCGGCGGCGAGCTGCGCGACGTAGGGCCCGGCGTTGCTGTGCGGCACCAGGACGACCGGCCGTCCGGCGGGGATCGCACGTCGAAGGTGGTCCAGGACGTCGTCGGGACCGGTGACCGCCTCGTGGGCCGGCGGGACGACGACGTCGTGGCCGCGCCGGCGGAGAGCAGCGGCGACGGGCTCCCAGACCGCGGGGCCGAGCAGCGCACTGGGCAACAGCGCGACGAGCGGCCGAGACGGCTCAGTGGCCACCGAACGGCACGCCCAGCTCGGTGAGCTTCGCCTCGCCGCCGTCGAGCGCGGTCAGCACCCACGGCCCCTCGGGCGTCAGCGTGAACGTGTGCTCGAAGTGCGCCGCCCAGCTGCCGTCAGCGGTGACGATCGTCCAGTCGTCCTCGGCCAGCAGGGTCTGCTTGCTGCCGAGCGTGACCATCGGCTCGACCGCGAGGACCAGCCCGCGCTCGAGCCTGGCCCCTCGGCCGGGACGACCGTAGTTGGGGACGTTCGGCGGCTGGTGCATCGCGGTGCCGATCCCGTGGCCGGTGTAGTCCTCGAGGATCCCGTAGTCGCCGTGGGCCCGGACGTGCGACTCGACCGCGTGGGAGATGTCGCTGACCCGGCCGCCCAGCCGGGCGGCGGCGAACCCGGCCCACATGGCGCCCTCGGTCACCTCCATGAGCCTGACCAGGCTGGCGTTGACCTCGCCGACCGCGACCGTGATCGCGGCGTCGCCGTGCCAACCGTCGACGATCGCACCGCAGTCGATGGAGATCAGGTCACCGTCGGCGAGCACCCGGCCGCCTGGGATGCCGTGCACGACCTCGTCGTTGACCGAGGCGCAGATGCTTCCCGGGAAAGGGGGGTGCCCGTAGCCCTTGAACGACGGGATCCCGCCGTGGGACCGGATGTTGTCCTCGGCGATCGCGTCGAGCTCGGAGGTGCTGACGCCGGCCCGGACCGATCCGCGCAGCAGCTCGAGGGTCTCACCCACCAGGCGGCCGGCGACCCGCATCTTCTCGACCTGGTCAGCGGTCTTGATCTCGATCCCGCGGTCCCTGAATCCCACGGCGATCAGCTCTGGGGTACGGACTCCAGCGCATGGAAGATGCGCTCGGTCACCTCGTCGACCTCACCCTCGCCGTGGACCTCGATGAGGAGGTTGCGGTCGCGGTAGACCTCGATGAGCGGCTCGGTCTGGTCTGCGTAGACCTCCTGACGGCGCCTGATCACCTCTTCGGTGTCGTCGGCGCGGCCCTCGGTCTTCGCACGCTCGAGCAGCCGCTGGACCAGCTCGTCCTCGTTGACCCGCAGCACGACGACCGCGTCGAGGGCGTGACCGGTGAACTTGATCATCCCGTCGAGCTCCTCGACCTGCGCGAGCGTGCGCGGGTAGCCGTCGAGGAGGAAGCCGGGCTCCGCATCGGGCTCGTCGATGCGGTTGCGCACCATCTTGTTGGTGATCTCGTCAGGGACGTACTCCCCCGCGTCCATGAAGCGCTTGGCCTCGATCCCCAGCTCGGTGCCCTTCGACACGTTGGCCCGGAAGATGTCGCCGGTCGAGATCGCCGGCACGCCGAAGCGGGCGGCGACGTACCGGGCCTGGGTGCCCTTGCCGGCACCGGGAGGCCCCATGAGGATCAGTCTCATCGAAGAAAACCTTCGTAGTTGCGTTGCTGCAACTGGCTCTCGATCTGCTTCACGGTGTCGAGTGCGACACCGACCATGATGAGCAGGGAGGTGCCACCGAACGGGAAGTTCTGGTTGGCGTTGACCAGCACGAGCGCAGCCAGCGGGATCAGTGCGATGAGACCCAGGTAGAGCGCGCCCGGCAACGTGATGCGGGACAGGACATAGGACAGGTAGTCCTCCGTCGGCTTGCCCGCCCGGATCCCGGGGATGAAGCCTCCGTACTGCTTCATGTTGTCGGCCACCTCTTGGGGGTTGAAGGTGATCGCGACGTAGAAGTAGGTGAAAAAGATGATCAGCAGGAAGTACGACGCCATGTAGATCGGGTGGTCGCCGCGCACGAAGTACGCCGAGATCCACTCGAAGATCTTCGAGTCGGAGTTCCGGTTGAACTGCACCGCCATCGAGGGCAGGTAGAGCAGGCTCGAGGCGAAGATGACCGGGATGACGCCGGCCTGGTTCACCTTGAGCGGGATGTAGGTCGAGGACCCGCCGAACATCTTGCGCCCGACCATTCGCCGGGCGTACTGCACCGGTATGCGTCGCTGGGCCTGCTCGATGAACACCACGGCAGCGACGACCACGAGTCCGATCACGATGACGCCGGAGAAGATCCAGGCACCCTGCGCCTTCTCCACGCTCCACAGCGCAACCGGGAACGTCGCGACGACCTGGGTGAAGATCAGGATCGACATGCCGTTGCCGATGCCGCGGTCGGTGACCAGCTCGCCGAGCCACATGATCACCGCGGTGCCGGCGGTCATGGTGACCACCATGAGCACGGCCGTGCGGATGTTGTCGTCGTAGACCAGCGGGCGCTCACAGCCCTGGAGCAGGTTGTTGCTGCGGGCGAGCGCCACGATGCCGGTCGCCTGGAGGATCGCCAGCGCGAGCGTGACGTAGCGGGTGTACTGGGTGATCTTCGCCTGACCCGACTGGCCCTCCTTCTTGAGGGCCTCGAGCCGCGGGATCACCACGACCAGGAGCTGCAGGATGATGCTCGCCGTGATGTAGGGCATGATCCCGAGCGCGAAGATGGTCAGCTTGAGCAGTGCGCCACCGGAGAACAGGTTGATCAGGCCGTAGATGCCGCTGCTCTTGGTGTCGTTGAAGCACGCGTGCACGTTGGCGACGTTGACGCCGGGGGTCGGGATCTGGGAGCCGAGCCGGAAGACCGCGACGATCAGCAGCACGAACAGCAGCTTCTTGCGCAGGTCCGGCGTCCGGAATGCGTTGGCGAATGCCCCTAGCACGTGCTCCTCTTTCGCTGTTGCGGCCGGTGAGCCCCCGGGTCTGATCCCGGGCGGACCGTCGTCATTCCTGCGTCAATTCCTGGGCGAGACCCAAGCCGTGGAAGCCTAACAGGGCAGAGCGATCAGCCACCCAAGAGGCGGGAAGATCCCTCTGCCCTGCAGACGTTGCCTGTGTCGAAGATCTGTCAGCTCTCGGTGGTGGTGCCACCCGCGGCGGCGATCTTCTCCGCTGCGGAGGCCGAGAACTTGTCGGCGGTGACCTGGACGGCCACCGTCAGCTCGCCCTCGCCGAGCACCTTGACCGGGCGGCCCTTGCGGACGGCGCCCTTCGCGACGAGGTCCTCGACCGTGACCGTGCCGCCCTCCGGGAACAGCTTGGCGATCCGGTCGAGGTTGACGACCTGGAACTCCTCCTTGAACGGGTTCTTGAACCCCTTCAGCTTGGGCAGGCGCATGTGGATCGGCATCTGGCCGCCCTCGAACGCCGAGGGGACCTGGTAGCGGGCCTTGGTGCCCTTGGTGCCACGACCGGCGGTCTTGCCCTTGGAGCCCTCACCGCGACCCACGCGGGTCTTCGCGGTCTTGGCCCCCGGGGCGGGACGCAGGTGGTGCAACTTGAGAGTCACGACTCTTCTCCCTCTCCAGCGACTTCGGAGACCGTCACCAGGTGACGGACGGTGTGGACCATGCCGCGGATCTCCGGGCGGTCCTCCTTGACGACGACGTCGCCGATCCGCTTGAGACCGAGCGAGCGCACCGTGTCGCGCTGGCTCTTGGTGCAGCCGATCGTCGACTTCTTCTGCTCGACCTTCAGGCGCGCCATCAGCCGACGACCTCTGCGGTCGCTGCCGGGGCGAGACCCTCGGCACGCGCCCTCAGGAGGGCGGCCGGAGCCACCTCCTCGACGGTCAGGCCACGACGAGCGGCCACCGCCTCGGGCTCCTCGAGCATCTTCAGCGCCTCCACCGTCGCGTGGACGATGTTGATCTGGTTGGACGAGCCGAGCGACTTGCTGAGCACGTCGTGGATGCCGGCGCACTCGAGCACCGCACGCACCGGTCCGCCCGCGATCACACCGGTACCGGGAGCAGCCGGACGCAGCAGGACGACGCCCGCGGCCTTCTCGCCCTGGACCGGGTGCGGGATCGTGCCCTGGACGCGGGGAACGCGGAAGAAGTGCTTCTTCGCTTCCTCGACACCCTTGGCGATCGCCGCCGGGACTTCCTTCGCCTTGCCGTAGCCGACGCCGACCATGCCGTCGCCGTCACCGACGATCACCAGGGCGGTGAAGCTGAAGCGCCGACCACCCTTGACGACCTTGGCGACGCGGTTGATCGCGACGACCCGCTCGATGTAGGCGGTCTTGTCGGCGCTGTCGCCGCCACGACGGTTGTCGCGGCCGCCACGGCGGTCACCACCGGAGCGCTGTCCGCGCTGGGGTCCGCTCATGAGATCTACCTCTTCCTTGTCTGCTGGTCTCGCGCGATCAGAACGTCAGGCCGCCCTCGCGGGCGCCCTCCGCTAGGGCCGCGACGCGACCGTGGTACTTGTTGCCGGCCCGGTCGAAGACCGCCGAGGAGACCCCGGCCGCCTTCGCACGGTCGGCGATGAGCTCGCCCACCTTGCGCGCCTTGGCCGTCTTGTCGCCCTCGAACGAGCGCAGGTCGGCCTCCATGGTGGAGGCGTAGGCCAGCGTCTTGCCCTCGAGGTCGTCGACGACCTGCACCGTGATGTGCTTCGACGAGCGGGTCACGACCAGGCGCGGACGCTCCGAGGTGCCGTGGATCTTCTTGCGACCACGCAGCTGCCGGCGCAGGCGCGAAGCCGTCCGTCCAGCGGTGTGCTTGTGAGCCTTGATTGCGATCGCCATGGTCACTTACCAGCCTTTCCGACCTTGCGGCGGATCTGCTCGCCGGCGTACCGAACGCCCTTGCCCTTGTAGGGCTCGGGCTTGCGCAGCTTGCGGATGTTCGCGGCGACCTCGCCGACGAGCTGCTTGTCGATGCCCTGGACGCCGAGCCTGGTGGGCCCGTCCACCGTGAAGGTGACCCCGTCCGGGGCGTTGAAGGTGATCGAGTGCGAGTAGCCGAGCTGGAACTCGAGCTGCGTGGGGCCCTTCGACAGGACGCGGTAGCCCACGCCGACGATCTCGAGCCTCTTCTCGTAGCCCTCGGTCACTCCGACGACCATGTTGTTGATCAGCGTGCGGGTCAGGCCGTGCAGGGCCCGGCTCTGGCGCTCGTCGTCGGGACGCTTCACCTCGAGGGTGCCGTCCTCGACGCGGTCCACGGTGATCGGGGCGGCGACCGAGTGGCTCAGGACGCCCTTGGGGCCCTTCACCGTCACGGTGCTGTCCTCGAGCGTGACATCCACCCCGGTCGGAACCGGGACGGGAAGCTTGCCAATGCGCGACATTGCGTTCTCCTCCTCGTTCCCGGGTTACCAGACGTAGGCGAGGACTTCCCCACCCACGCCCTTCTTGTTGGCCTGACGGTCGGTGAGCAGCCCCTGGCTCGTCGAGATGATCGCGACGCCGAGGCCGCCGAGCACCTTGGGCAGCGCGGTGTGCTTGGCGTACACGCGCAGGCCGGGCTTGCTGATCCGGCGTACGCCGGCGATCGAGCGCTCGCGGTTGCGGCCGTACTTCAGCTCGATGATCAGGGACTTGCCCACAGCGGGCTCGCCCTTCGCGTCGGTGTTGTCGGCGACCTTCCAGGAGGTGATGTAGCCCTCCTGCTGGAGGATCTCCGCGACGCCGGACTTCAGCTTGCTGTACGGCATGGCAACCGAGTCGTGGTACGCCTGGTTGGCGTTGCGCAGACGCGTCAGCATGTCTGCGATCGGGTCAGTCATCGTCATGGTGTGTGTTCTTTCTCGAAGTGGTTTCGCAGCGCTCGCAGCGCGCGACCTTCAACGTGTTAGGGAATCGGTGGTCGAGCTTGTCGAGACCTACCAGCTCGACTTGGTCACGCCGGGGAGCTCGCCGCGGTGGGCCATCTCCCGCAGGCAGATCCGGCACAGGCCGAACTTGCGGTAGACGGCCTTGGGGCGACCGCAGCGCTGGCAGCGGGTGTAGCCGCGGACCTTGAACTTCGGCTTGCGGGCGGCCTTGACCTTCAGTCCAGTCTTCGCCATGTCAGTTGCTCTCCTTGAACGGGAAACCCAGGTGCTTGAGCAGCGCCCGACCCTCGTCGTCGTTGGTCGCGGTCGTGACCACGGTGATGTCCATGCCCCGCGACCGGTCGATCTTGTCCTGGTCGATCTCGTGGAACATGACCTGCTCGGTGAGACCGAAGGTGTAGTTGCCACGACCGTCGAACTGGTCGGGGTTGAGGCCGCGGAAGTCGCGGATGCGCGGCAGCGCAAGTGCGAGCAGGCGGTCCAGGAACTCCCACATCCGGTCGCCGCGCAGC
Source organism: Marmoricola sp. URHA0025 HA25 (assembly GCF_054059435.1). NCBI lineage: Bacteria > Bacillati > Actinomycetota > Actinomycetes > Propionibacteriales > Nocardioidaceae > Marmoricola > Marmoricola sp. URHA0025 HA25. The sequence goes on along the minus strand of NZ_JBSSCD010000001.1, from coordinate 462,856 downwards.
GTGACGTGCGCACCGATCGGCATGCCCTCGCGGAGCTTGAACTGCGCGATGGACTTGCGAGCCTTGGTGACCTGCGGCTTCTGGCCGGTGATCGCGGTGAGGTCCTTGACCGCACCCTCGATCAGCTTGGAGTCGCGGGCAGCCTCGCCGACGCCCATGTTGACGACGATCTTGGTCAGGCCGGGCACCTGCATGACGTTGCCGTGGCCGAACTGCTCACGCAGGGCGGGGAGGATCTCCTCGCGGTAGCGCGCCTTCAGCCGAGGGCCGCCATACTCCACGGCAGTGGTCTCGGTGGTCATCAGATCTCGTCTCCAGACTTCCGCGCGATGCGGACGCTCCGGGTGGTCTTGTACGTCGAGCCGTCGGGCCGGCGCTTGGTCGCCTCGACCCGCTTGAAGCCGACCCGGGTGGTGCCCTTGCCGTCGACCAGCATCACGTTGGACACGTGGATCGGCGCCTCGGTCGTGACGATGCCGCCGGTCGTGCCGGCGCGGCCGCCCTGGTTGACCACCTTGGTGTGCTTCTTGACGCGGTTGACGCCTTCGACGATCACCCGCTGCCCCTCGCGGAGCACCTGGATGACCTTGCCCTCGGCACCCTTGTCCTTGCCGGCGATCACCCGCACGGTGTCGCCCTTCTTGATGCTCACGCTCATCTCAGAGCACCTCCGGAGCCAGCGAAATGATCTTCATGAACTTCTTGTCGCGCAGCTCGCGGCCCACGGGGCCGAAGATGCGCGTGCCGCGGGGCTCGCCATCGGCCTTGAGGATCACGGCGGCGTTCTCGTCGAAGCGGATGTAGGAGCCGTCGGGACGACGGCGCTCCTTCACGGTCCGCACGATCACGGCCTTGACGACGTCGCCCTTCTTGACGTTGCCGCCGGGGATCGCGTCCTTGACGGTGGCAACGATGACGTCGCCGATGCCGGCGTAGCGCCGACCCGAGCCGCCGAGGACACGGATGCAGAGGATCTCCTTGGCACCCGTGTTGTCGGCGACCTTGAGTCGCGACTCCTGCTGGATCATCGGTATTTCTCCTGGTTGTCGTGCCGGTTCTCACGGCGCTTCGCGCCTTCTGAGCCTTGCCGAACTGGGCTGTATCGGATGTGAGGGCTCCGCCCTCGGGGGTCTACTTGGCCTTCTCGAGGATCTGCAGCACGCGCCAGCGCTTCGTGGCGGACAGCGGCCTGGTCTCCATGATCAGCACCCGGTCGCCCACGCCGCACTCGTTCTGCTCGTCGTGGACCTTGAGCTTCGAGGTGCGCCGCAGGACCTTGCCGTACAGCGCGTGCTTGACCCGGTCCTCGACCGAGACCACGACGGTCTTGTCCATCTTGTCGCTGACCACGAGGCCCTCACGGACCTTGCGGCGAGAACGGCTCTCGACACTCTCGACTGCGTTCTCACTCATGCGGCACCATCCTTCTCCGCGGACTCAGCGCCCGGTGTCGATCGAATTCCGAGCTCCCGCTCGCGCACCACGGTGTAGATCCGGGCGATGTCCTTCTTGACCGACCGGAGCCGGCCATGGCTCTCGAGCTGGCCGGTGGCCGCCTGGAAGCGCAGGTTGAACAGCTCTTCCTTGGCCTCACGCAGCCTGGTCTCGAGGTCGACGGCGTTCAGGTCGTCGAGGTCGTGTGCGGTTGCCATCAGATTGCCCCCTCACGGGTGATGAACTTGCACTTCATCGGGAGCTTGTGGATCGCGCGGCGCATCGCCTCGCGAGCTACGTCCTCGTCGACTCCGGACAGCTCGAACATGACTCGGCCGGGCTTGACGTTGGCGACCCACCACTCGGGCGAGCCCTTGCCGGAACCCATCCGGGTCTCGGCCGGCTTCTTGGTCAGCGGACGGTCGGGGTAGATGTTGATCCACACCTTTCCGCCACGCTTGATGTGCCGAGTCATCGCGATACGCGCCGACTCGATCTGCCGGTTGGTCACGTAGGACCCTTCGGTGGCCTGGATGCCGAAGTCGCCGAAGGCGAGCTTCGTGCCACCCTTCGCAGCACCCGTCCGCTTCGGGTGGTGCTGCTTGCGGTGCTTGACCCTGCGAGGCATCAACATGAGGTCAGCCCTCCCCGGACGTAGTAGCGGGCGCCTCGACGACAGCCTCGGCGACGGGAGCCGCGGCCGCGGGGACCTCGGCACGGTCGGCGCGCGTCGGGCGGTCACCCGCACCACGCGTGCCACGGGTCGGGCGGTCGCCCCCGCGAGCGCCACCACGGGCGTCCCGGTTGCGACCCGGCGCACCGGCCCGAGCAGCGGCCTGGGCCTCGCGCTCCGCGCGCGTGGCCGCGACCTCACCCTTGTAGATCCAGACCTTCACGCCGATCCGGCCGAAGGTCGTGCGGGCCTCGTAGAAGCCGTAGTCGATGTCGGCGCGCAGCGTGTGCAGCGGCACCCGGCCCTCGCGGTAGAACTCCGACCGCGACATCTCGGCGCCGTTGAGGCGGCCGGAGCACTGGATCCGGATGCCCTTGGCGCCCGAGCGCATCGAGGTCTGCATGGCCTTCTTCATCGCCCGGCGGAACTGGACGCGACCCGAGAGCTGCTCGGCAACGCCCTGCGCGACCAGCTGCGCGTCGATCTCGGGGTTCTTGACCTCGAGGATGTTCAGCTGGACCTGCTTGCCGGTGAGCTTCTCGAGCTCGCCACGCAGGCGGTCGGCCTCGGCGCCGCGGCGACCGATCACGATGCCCGGGCGGGCGGTGTGGATGTCGACACGCACGCGGTCACGGGTGCGCTCGATCTCGACCTTGGAGATGCCGGCCCGCTCCATGCCCTTGGAGAGCAGCTTGCGGATCGCGACGTCCTCGCCGACGTAGGACTTGTACAGCTTGTCGGCGTACCACCGGCTCTTGTGGTCGGTGGAGATGCCCAGGCGGAACCCGTTCGGGTTGATCTTCTGACCCATTACTTCTGAGCCGCCTTCCGGTCGTTGGTGTCTTGTGCTGGCTGGACCACCAGGGTGATGTGGCTGGTGCGCTTGTTGATCCGGGTTGCCCGGCCCTGCGCACGTGGCCGCCACCGCTTCATGGTCGGGCCCTCGTCGACCAGCGCCTTGCTCACCACGAGGGTGCCGCGGTCGAGGTCCTCGGTGGTCTCGGCGTTCGCGACGGCGCTCTCGAGGACCTTGTAGATGGTCTCGCTCGCGGCCTGCGGGGCGAACTGCAGCAGCGCGAGGGCCTCGTCGACCTGGAGGCCGCGGACCATGTCGACGACACGGCGGGCCTTCAGCGGGGTGATCCGGACGAAGCGCGCGCTGGCGAACGCGCCCGGCTGGTCGCCGAGAAGCGAGTCACGGCGGGCGCTGATGCGCCGACGCTCTGTAACGCTCATAGTCTCTGTCTCTCCTTGGCTACCGCGGTCAGCGGCGGCGGCTCTTCCGGTCGTCCTTGACGTGCCCGCGGTAGGTGCGGGTCGGTGCGAACTCGCCCAGCTTGTGGCCGACCATCGCGTCGGTCACGAAGACCGGGACGTGCTTGCGTCCGTCGTGCACGGCGAGCGTGTGGCCGATCATGGCCGGCACGATCATCGAGCGACGCGACCAGGTCTTGATCACGTTGTGGGTCCCGGATTCGTTCTGCGCGTCCACCTTCTTCATCAGGTGGTCGTCGACGAACGGACCCTTCTTCAGGCTGCGAGGCATGTCGTCTCTTCCCTACTCAGCGCTTGTTCTTGCCGGTCTTGCGGCGGCGGACGATCAGGGCGTCGCTGGCCTTGCGCTTGCGCGTCCGGCCCTCGGGCTTGCCCCACGGGGACACCGGGTGGCGGCCACCCGAGGTCTTGCCCTCGCCACCACCGTGCGGGTGGTCGACGGGGTTCATGACCACACCGCGGACGGTCGGGCGCTTGCCCTTCCACCGCATCCGGCCGGCCTTGCCCCAGTTGATGTTCGACTGCTCGGCGTTGCCGACCTCGCCGACGGTGGCGCGGCAGCGGACGTCGACGTAGCGCATCTCGCCGGACGGCATCCGCAGCTGTGCACGGGAGCCCTCCTTGGCGACCAGCTGGGCGCTGATGCCGGCGGACCGGGCGATCTTGGCGCCACCGCCGGGCCGAAGCTCGATGCAGTGGATCGTCGTACCGACGGGGATGTTGCGCAGCGGGAGGTTGTTGCCCGGCTTGATGTCGGCACCCACACCCGACTCGATCGGCGTGCCCTGCTTCACTCCGACCGGCGCGACGATGTAGCGCTTCTCGCCGTCGGCGTAGTGCAGCAGCGCGATCCGCGCGGTGCGGTTGGGGTCGTACTCGATGTGCGCGACCTTCGCGGGGACGCCGTCCTTGTCGTAGCGACGGAAGTCGATCACGCGGTAGGCGCGCTTGTGACCGCCACCCTGGTGACGCGTGGTGATCCGGCCCTGGTTGTTGCGTCCGCCCTTCTTGGGCAGGGGGCGCACCAGGGACTTCTCCGGCGTCGTCCGGGTGATCTCGGCGAAGTCAGCGACCGACGAGCCACGACGGCCCGGCGTTGTCGGCTTGTACTTGCGGATAGCCATAGTCAGATTCCTCGTCCCTCAGCCCGGTCAGGAGACCGGACCTCCGAAGATGTCGATGCGGTGGCCTTCGGCCAGGCTGACGATCGCGCGCTTGGTGTCCTTGCGCTTGCCGACGCCGCGCGCCGTACGGCGTGCCTTGCCCTGGCGGTTCAGCGTGTTGACGGAGGTGACCTTGACGTTGAACACCTTCTCGACCGCGATCTTGATCTCGGTCTTGTTCGCGTCCGGGTGGACCAGGAAGGTGTACTTGTTGTTGTCGAGCAGGCCGTAGCTCTTCTCGCTGACGACCGGCGCGATCAGCACGTCGCGGTGGTCCTTGTGCAAGGTGCTCATTCGCCGTCCTCCTCAGCGGCCGCCTTCTTGGCCGGCGCCTTCTTCGCAGCGGCCTTCTTGGCCGGCTTGTCCTCGTCGGCAGGGGCCTTCTTGGCCGGGGCCTTCTTGGCGGCTGCCTTCTTGACGGGCTTCTCGCCGCTCTCGTCACCAGCGTCGGCGGGAGCCTTGTCCTCGGTCTCGACGGACTCGACGGCCTCGTCGGTCGACGCGGCCTTCTTGGCCGAGGACTTCTTGGCAGCGGCCTTCTTGGCGGGCTTCTGGTCCGCGGCCTTCGCCCGGACCTCGAACGTGACCTCGACGGCCTCGGCACCCTCGGTGCCGCCGGCGACGAGCGCCTCGTAGGCACCCTTGGTGAAGACCACGTCGTCGGAGAGCAGCACGTCGTAGGTGTTCAGCTGGTCGACCGCGAGCAGGTGCACGTCGGGCACGTTGCGCAGCGAGAGCCAGGTCATCGCGTCGTCACGCTCGAGCACGACCAGCTGGCGGCGACCGCCGCTGATGGCGTTGAGCGCCGCGACGGCGACCCTCGTCGACGGCTTGTCGCCCTCGACCAGGCCGTCGACCACGTGGATGCGACCTGCGCGAGCCCGGTCCGACAGGGCACCGCGGAGCGCGGCTGCCTTCATCTTCTTGGGGGTGCGCTGGTCGTAGCTGCGCGGCTGCGGACCGTGGACGACGCCACCGCCGGCGAACTGCGGGGCGCGCGTCGAGCCCTGGCGGGCACGACCGGTGCCCTTCTGCTTGTAGGGCTTGCGACCACCGCCGCGGACCTCGCCGCGGGTCTTGGTCGAGTGCGTGCCCTGGCGGGCCGCGGCCTGCTGGGCCACGACGACCTGGTGCATCAGCGGGATGTTGGTGGCGGCGTCGAAGATCTCGGCCGGGAAGTCGACCTTCAGGGTCGTGGTAGCCATGCTCAGGCCTCCTGTCCGGACTTGACGGCGGAGCGGATCACGAGCAGTCCGCCCTTCGGGCCGGGGACCGCACCCTTGAGCAGGATCAGGCCCTTGTCGGCGTCCACCGCGTGCACGGTGATGTTCTGCGTGGTGACGGTGTCGGTGCCCATGCGGCCCGACATCCGGGTGCCCTTGAAGACGCGGCCCGGAGTGGCGCAGGCGCCGATCGAGCCGGGCTTGCGGTGGTTGCGGTGGGCACCGTGGGAGGCACCGACGCCGGAGAAGCCGTGGCGCTTCATGGTGCCGGCGAAGCCCTTGCCCTTGCTGGTGCCGGTCACGTCGACGTCGTCACCGGCGGAGAACAGCTCGGGGCTGAGCTCCTGGCCGACCTCGTACGACGCGGCGTCAGCGGTGCGGATCTCGGCGAGGTGGCGACGCGGGGTCACACCGGCCTTGCCGAAGTGTCCCGAGGACGGCTTGGTGACCTTGCGGCCCTCGATCTCGCCGAAGCCGACCTGGATGGCGTTGTAGCCGTCGGTCGCGGGCGTCCGCACCTGGGTGACCACGTTGGTGGCTGCGGCGACGACGGTGACCGGGACGATCCGGTTGTTCTCGTCCCAGAGCTGGGTCATGCCGAGCTTGGTGCCCAGCAGCCCCTTCACGTTGCGTTCGAAAGTCATCTTGATCGTCCTCTAGAGCTTGATCTCGATGTCGACGCCGGCAGGCAGGTCGAGCCGCATCAGCGAGTCGACGGTCTTCGGCGTGGGGTCGATGATGTCGATGAGACGCTTGTGCGTGCGCATCTCGAAGTGCTCGCGGGAGTCCTTGTACTTGTGCGGCGAGCGGATGACGCAGAAGACGTTCTTCTCCGTCGGCAGCGGCACCGGGCCGGCCACCTTCGCGCCCGTCCGGGTCACGGTGTCCACGATCTTCCGCGCCGAGGTGTCGATCACCTCGTGGTCATAGGCCTTGAGCCTGATGCGGATCTTCTGTCCCGCCATCACGCGTCCTTCACTTCTCGTCTCACGACTGTCTCGGGCCGTCTCGGTGAGGCGGTCCGCCCTGCTCCCGCACCCGGGCCACGAGGCGGTCTCCCGCACGTGTCCCCGACCCCCGCGGTCGGGCGTGTCGCGGCGCTGGTGACGCACGCAACCGCCGGCAAGCGGATGGATCGTTGATCTGGGTTGTGCCCGACGGGGGTCGGGCGGAACGGGATCTCCAGGTGCGGCACGGACACGCGACCACAACACTCCCTTGAGCAGAGAGCCAGGAGATCCTGTTCAGTAGTCAATGTCCGCGCCCCGGCAATCCCGCCGGAGCAACCGGACTATCTTGGCAGAGATCCGCGCGTGCGCCAAATCGGGACGACCGAGGCATCCGGGTGTCCGGATCGCCCCGGTTTTCGTCGCCCGGAGGCCCATCGCCTAGGCTGCTGCGATGCTTTCGCCGACCAAGACCCGCCTCGCCGTCCTCCTCGCCTGCGCCGCGCTCCTGCTGCCCGCCGGTCCGAGCTGGTCACGCGAGGCCGCCATCCCCGGACCGATCCACGCCGGCAACACCTTCGGCTGGTACCCGACCGCGTGGCGTGACGAGTTCATCGGGCCGCTGAAGCCGGTGTGGGAAAAGCACGGCTCGGGCACCGTGAAGACCAAGAACGGGATGCTGACCCTGCGGGCCCGGGGGGCGACCGTCTCGGCGACCCTGGGCATGGCCGGCCACGAGACCGGTCGCTGGGAGACCCGCTGGAAGAGCAAGCAGTACGCCGCCGGCAAGGCGCCGTACACCGTGCGCACCGAGCTGGTCCCGGCCGGCAACCGCCCGCAGTACTGCGGGGCCCGCAACATCGCCCTGGAGAGCTACACCCACGGCACCCGCAAGGCGAAGTTCTACATCCACAACCTGCCGAACACCGCGTTCACCGCCGCGAAGGGCCCGACGTACGCCGGCTACAGCGGCGACCACTGGCACACCTTCGCCGTCGAGGTCACGCCCGCGCACATCTCGTGGTTCGTGGACGCGAGGGTCGTCTCGACCGAGCGGCGCCCCGAGGCGTACTCCGGCGTCCCGCTCACGGTGCGGTTCTCGCTCGTCGCCAAGCGCGGAGTGCCGATGAACCGGGCGAGCATGCAGATGGACTGGCTGCGCTACTGGACCCTCGCCAAGCCCAACGACAAGTCGATCAACGCGCCGGCGCCCACCCTGGGCACCTACGCGCAGGCCTGCCCGCCACCGGCCTGAGCCACCGCCGGGATGACCGACCACGCCACCCTGTGGGACTTCGACGACCCGTCCGGCTCGGAGGACCGCTTCCGCGCGGCCGCCGAAGCGGCTGACGGCGCCGACCGGCTCGTGCTGCTCACCCAGGTCGCCCGGAGCCTGGGCCTGCAGGAGCGGTACGCCGAGGCACACGCGCTGCTCGACGACCTCGACACCGGATCCAGCCCGGAGGTGGACGTCCGCGTCGGCCTCGAGCGGGGACGGCTGCTCAACTCCTCGGGTGACCCGGAGGCCGCGCTCCCGCTCTTCCGCGCGGCCGCCGAGTCGGCCGACGCAGCCGGCCTGGAGGCGCTTGCGATCGACGCGCGGCACATGGTCGCGATCGCGGCACCGGCAGACCAGAGGCTCGGGCTCAACAAGGACACCCTGGCCCGCGCTCGTGCCGCCACCGCCCGCGACGCCAGGGACTGGGATGCCTCCCTGCTGAACAACATCGGCATGTGCCACGTCGACGCAGGTGACCTCGACGCGGCACTCGCTGCCTTCGAGGAGGCGCTGGTCGCCCTCGAGCGGATCGGCGACCGAGGGCGCATCCTGGTCGGCCGCTGGATGGTCGCCTGGGTGCTGCGCCTCCAAGGCCGCACTGCGGAGGCGCTGGCGGCCCAGCAGGCCCTCAAGGCCGAGCTCGACGCCCGCGGACAGGCCGACCCGTACGTCGACGAGGAGCTGGCCCTCCTCGAAGCAGGAGAAGTCAGCCCGTCGCCCGATAGGTGAGGTCGGTGATCGAGCGTCCGGCCGTGATGCCCTTCCGCTCGAACTTCGTCATCGGCCGGTCGGCCCAGCGCTCGGAGGGCCCACCTTCGAGCCCGGGCTGGGCGTCGAGGAGGGCCCGCATCCGGGCGGCGTACTCCGCCCAGTCGGTGGCGAGTCGCCAGAGGCCGCCGGGTCGCAGCCGGCTGGCGGCCAGGGCGGCGAACTCACGCGAGACCAGCCGGCGCTTGTGGTGCCGCTTCTTGGGCCACGGGTCGGGGAAGAACGTCCACAGCTCCTCGACGGATCCCGGGCCGAACACGTGCTCCAGCGCCCAGACGGCGTCGATCCCGATCAGGCGGACGTTGTCGGCTCCGGCGTCCGACAGCATGCCGAGGGTGTGCGCGACGCCGGGTCGCCACACCTCGAACGCCAGGATGTCGCACTCCGGTCGCTGGGCGGCCAGCGCCGCAGTCGCCTCGCCCACGCCCGATCCGACCTCCACGACCACCGGTGCCTCCCGGCCGAACCACGAGGCCAGGGAGAACCCGGGGTCGTCGACCGCCTCGTCGGGGATCACCCACTTGGCGTGGTGGGCATCCCAGGACTCCTGCTGGCTCGGCGTGAACCGGCTCCCCCGGCGCGCATAGCTGAGTACCTCCCGGACCCGCCGGCCGTCCTCGGTGAACTTCAGGTGCGGACGGGCGGGGGGCAGCTGCTGGGACACGCCCGAAGGCTACGTGTCCGGTCACGGCCGGGGACCAGCACGTCCATTCGCCTGCGCGGAATCGGACTGCGCCTGATCATGTTCCGGTGATCGTGCGTCGGGGGACCTTGGTGGCTGCGGGGGCGGTGGTGGCCGTCCTGGCCGGCGTGCTCATCCTGCTGGCGTCCGGCGGCGCGACCGGCGACAACGCCCAGCACTGCGTCCGTCTCTCCGACCAGTCCCTGGCCCGGGAGCGGATGGTCACCGGCCACGGCCGCCGCGTGGTGGTGATCGGCGACTCGTACTCCGTCGGGCTCGGGCTGTCCTCCCCCGCGACCTCCTGGCCCAGCCGGCTCCCTGGCCGGGTCCACGTCTCCGGGTTCTCCGGCTCCGGCTTCAGCGTGCACTCGAGCACCTGCGCCCACGTCTCGTACGCCGCCCGGGCACCGCACGCGCTGCGCGACGGCGCCGACCTCGTCGTCGTCGAGGGTGGCCTCAACGACTACGACCAGCCCACGTCGGCCGTGCAGGCCGGCTTCCGGTCGCTGATGGCGGCCCTGAGCGGCCGGCAGGTGCTGGTGGTGGGCCCGCCGCCCGCGCCGGCCCGCGCCGCCGCAGCGCGGCGCGTGGACGCGCTCCTGAGCGCCGAGAGCGCCCGCGCGCACGTGCACTACCTCTCGATGATCGACGAGAGCCTCCCCTACCTCGCCGACCGGCTGCACCTGACCCCGTCGGGGCACGTCGACTTCGGCAACGTGGTGGCTCGCACCATCCGCGGCTGAAGGAGCCTGCGGCGGGCGTTTGCGCCTTCGGCGCAGGTTTCTGGTGTCGGCGACCCTTCGAGTGGGCCGGTCAGCGGCTCACTGACCGCTCGTGGAGGAGTTTCCGGAGCGGCCCCGTGGCCCCGTTCCGGGCCGGTTCGACGAGCATCGACAGACCCATCCGAGATCTCCACCACCCGGGGCCGTGACCCTGGAGGCGGGGGTGGGGCCCGGGGGCGCCCGAAGGCGAGCGTCAAGGGGTCGCGTGGCGCCCCAGGCAAGAGCCGGCGGCAGCGGCACAGAAGTCGGGGCGACACGCATCCCCCAGCGAGCGAGGGGGTCGCCGGGACACGCACCCGCACCCGCAACCACGGACCCCGTGTGCCGCAGGCACACAAGCGCCGCAGGCCAAGGCGCCGCAGGCGCACAAGCCCGCCGCAGGGCGACATGCAGAACGGCCCCGGAGCCGAAGCTCCGGGGCCGTTCTCTGGCTCGGTGATCGAGCTCAGACGAGATCGATCACTTGGTGATCTTGGTGACGCGACCGGCGCCGACGGTGCGGCCGCCCTCGCGGATCGCGAAGCGGAGACCCTCCTCCATGGCGATCGGCTGGATCAGCTCGACCGTCATGTCGGTGTTGTCACCGGGCATCACCATGTCGCGGCCCTCGGGAAGGGTCACCACGCCCGTCACGTCCGTCGTGCGGAAGTAGAACTGCGGGCGGTAGTTGTTGAAGAACGGCGTGTGACGGCCGCCCTCCTCCTTGGAGAGGATGTAGACCGAGGCGTCGAAGTTCGTGTGCGGGGTCGTCGTGCCGGGCTTGATCACGACCATGCCGCGCTCGACGTCCTCGCGCTTGGTGCCGCGGAGCAGCAGACCGACGTTCTCGCCGGCCTGGCCCTCGTCGAGCAGCTTGCGGAACATCTCGACACCGGTGACGGTGCTCTTCTGCGAGCCCTCGCGGATGCCGATGATCTCGACCTCCTCGTTGACCTTGACGATGCCGCGCTCGATACGGCCGGTGATGACCGTGCCACGACCGGTGATCGTGAAGACGTCCTCGACGGGCATGAGGAACGGCTTCTCGGTCTCACGGACCGGCTGCGGGATGAACTCGTCGACCGCGTTCATCAGCTCCATGATCGAGTCGCCCCACTTGGCGTCGCCCTGCAGCGCCGGGAAGGCGGCAACGCGGACCACGGGGATGTCGTCGCCGGGGTACTCGTACTCGCTGAGGAGCTCGCGCACCTCCATCTCGACGAGCTCGATGAGCTCCTCGTCGTCGACCATGTCGCACTTGTTCAGCGCGACCACCAGGGCGGGCACACCGACCTGGCGCGCGAGCAGCACGTGCTCGCGGGTCTGCGGCATCGGGCCGTCGGTGGCGGCCACGACCAGGATCGCGCCGTCCATCTGGGCGGCACCCGTGATCATGTTCTTGATGTAGTCCGCGTGACCGGGGCAGTCGACGTGCGCGTAGTGGCGCTTCTCGGTCTGGTACTCGACGTGCGCGATGGAGATGGTGATGCCGCGCTGGCGCTCTTCGGGCGCCTTGTCGATCTGGTCGAAGGCCGAAGCCTCGTTGAGGTCCGGAAACTTGTCGTGCAGCACCTTGGTGATTGCTGCGGTCAACGTCGTCTTGCCGTGGTCGATGTGACCGATGGTGCCGATGTTGACGTGCGGCTTGGTCCGCTCGAACTTCGCCTTAGCCACTGTGGGCTCCTCCTGGTTGTGTGTTGCTTGACTCGTCGTGAATGTGTGTTTGCTGCCGAGGTCGCGGTGAAACTACTCGCCACGGACCTTCTTGATGATCTCGTCGGCGACGTTCGAGGGAACCTCGGCGTACGAGTCAAACTCCATCGAGTACGACGCCTGGCCCGAAGTCTTCGACCGCAGGTCACCAACGTACCCGAACATCTCTGAGAGCGGCACCAGCGCCGAGACCACCATGTCCCCATGGCGCTCCTCCTGGGCGGAGATCTGCCCACGGCGCGAGTTGATGTCGCCGATGACCGTGCCGAGGAAGCTCTCGGGGGTCACCACCTCGACCGCGAACACGGGCTCGAGGAGCACCGGCTTGGCCATCCGCGCGGCCTCCTTGAAGGCCGCGATGCCGGCGATCTTGAAGGCGAGCTCGGAGGAGTCGACGTCGTGGTACGCGCCGTCCTCGAGGGAGACCTTCACGTCGACCATCGGGTAGCCGGCGAGCACGCCGAACTCCATGGCCTCCTGGGCGCCCTGGTCGACCGAGGGGATGTACTCCCTCGGCACGCGGCCACCGGAGACGTTGTTGACGAACTCGTAGCCCGCACCGGCGCCGGTCTCGGGGTCGATGTTCGGCTCGATGCTGATCAGCACCTTCGCGAACTGACCCGAGCCACCCGTCTGCTTCTTGTGGGTGTAGGAGTGCTTCTCGACCTTCTTGCGGATGGTCTCGCGGTAGGCGACCTGCGGCTTGCCGACGGTCGCCTCCACGCGGAACTCACGCTTCATCCGGTCGACCAGGATCTCCAGGTGGAGCTCGCCCATGCCCGCGATGATGGTCTGGCCGGTCTCCTCGTCCGCCTTGACGGTGAACGTGGGGTCCTCGTCGGACAGCCGCTGGATCGCGGTGCTGAGCTTCTCCTGGTCGCCCTTGGTCTTGGGCTCGATGGCGACCTCGATCACCGGGGCCGGGAAGGTCATCGACTCGAGCACGACGGGGTTCTGCGGGTCGCAGAGCGTGTGCCCGGTCTTGGTGTCCTTCAGGCCCATGACCGCCACGATCTGGCCGGCGCCGACCGACGCGATCTCCTCACGCTTGTTCGCGTGCATCTGGTAGACCTTGCCGATCCGCTCCTTGCGGCCGTTGACGGAGTTGAGCACGTTGGCCCCCGCCGCGAGCTTGCCGGAGTAGACGCGGACGTAGATGAGCTTGCCGAGGTGCGGGTCGGTGGCGATCTTGTAGGCCAGGCCCGAGAACGGCTCGTCGTCGGACGGCTGGCGGGTGATCTCCTTGTCCTCGTCGCCCTGCGCGTGGCCGACGATCGCGTCGATGTCCAGCGGGGACGGGAGGTACTTCACGACCGCGTCGAGCAGCGGCTGGACACCCTTGTTCTTGAACGCCGTGCCGCACAGCACCGGGTTGAGCTTGTCGGCCAGGGTGGCGCGACGGATCGCGGCCTCGAGGTCCTCGACTGAGTAGGACTCGTCGCCCTCGAGGTAGCGCTCCATGATCTCGTCGTCGGCCTCGGCCAGCGTCTCGATCAGCTTCTCGCGGTACTCGGCGGCCTGGGCCTGCAGCTCGGCCGGGATCTCCTCGATCTCGTAGTCCTCGCCCATCTTGGTCTCGCCGCGCCAGGTGAGCGCGCGCATGTTGACCAGGTCGACGACGCCGAGGAAGTCGGCCTCGGCACCGATCGGGAGCTGGAGGACCAGCGGGGTGGAGTTCAGGCGCTCGACCATCATGTCGACGCAGCGGAAGAAGTCCGCGCCGGTGCGGTCCAGCTTGTTGACGAAGCACATCCGCGGCACGGAGTACTTGTTGGCCTGGCGCCACACGGTCATCGTCTGCGGCTCGACGCCGGCGACCCCGTCGTACACCGCGACGGCACCGTCGAGGACGCGCAGCGAGCGCTCCACCTCGGCGGTGAAGTCGACGTGCCCGGGGGTGTCGATGATGTTGATCTGGTGGTCCTTCCACCAGCAGGTGGTCGCGGCGGACGTGATCGTGATGCCGCGCTCCTGCTCCTGCTCCATCCAGTCCATCGTGGCTGCGCCCTCGTGGACCTCACCGATCTTGTAGGTGATGCCGGTGTAGAACAGGATGCGCTCGGTGGTGGTGGTCTTGCCGGCGTCGATGTGCGCCATGATGCCGATGTTGCGGACCTTGTTGAGGTCCGTCGTGATGTCGACTGCCACGTGAGTCAGCGTTCCTTAGAGAGTGGGTTGTTGCAGGTGGAGCCGCGGGGGCCCGCTCGTGGCGGGCCACCGCGACGACGTCACCAGCGGTAGTGGGCGAAGGCCTTGTTGGACTCGGCCATCTTGTGGGTGTCCTCGCGCTTCTTGACCGCGGCACCGAGGCCGTTGCTCGCGTCGAGGATCTCGTTCATGAGGCGCTCGGACATGGTCTTCTCGCGACGCTCGGCTGCGTAGCCGACCAGCCAGCGCAGCGCGAGCGTGGTGCCGCGGGTGCCCTTGACCTCGATCGGGACCTGGTACGTCGCGCCACCGACGCGGCGGCTCTTGACCTCGATCGCCGGCTTGACGTTGTCCAGCGCGCGCTTGAGCGTGACGACGGGGTCGGTGCCGGTCTTCTCGCGGGCACCCTCGAGGGCGCCGTACACGATCCGCTGGGCGACCTGCTTCTTGCCGTCCTGGAGGACCTTGGAGACGAGCTGGGTGACGATCGGCGAGCCGTAGACCGGGTCGACGACGATCGGGCGCTTGGGCGCCGGGCCCTTGCGAGGCATTAGCTCTTCTCCTTCTTCGCGCCGTAGCGGCTGCGGGCCTGCTTGCGGTTCTTCACGCCCTGGGTGTCGAGCGTGCCGCGGATGATCTTGTAGCGGACACCGGGGAGGTCCTTCACCCGGCCGCCGCGGACGAGCACGATGGAGTGCTCCTGGAGGTTGTGGCCCACACCCGGGATGTACGCCGTGACCTCGACGCCGCTCGACAGCCGCACGCGGGCGACCTTGCGGAGGGCGGAGTTCGGCTTCTTCGGGGTGGTGGTGTAGACGCGGGTGCAGACACCGCGACGCTGGGGCGAACCCTTCAGGGCAGGCGTCTTGTTCTTCGACACCTTGTCCTGGCGGCCCTTGCGGACCAGCTGGTTGATCGTGGGCACCGGGTGGTTCCCTTCCTGTTCTGCTCTCAGTACCGGGCGACCTGCCTGGCACGATGATGTTTCCCAGCGTTCGAGAGTGTCGCGCTGGTGGTGCGGTGGTGACGCGCAGCCAGAGGGCACGCGGACGTGCCCGGGCAATGCCCAGACACAAGGAACCAGATTACCGGGTGCCCGACCGGGGGTCAAAACGGGGAAACGGGCGCCATCGGCCCCCCGGTACGCTCGTGATCACGATGGACGAGAACAAGGCCCGCCGCGTCGTCGACGCCCTGCGGGAGGTCGGCACGGACGCACATCTGGCACGTGAGGGCGTCTACCAGTTCGGCGTGCTCGTCAGGCTCCCCGACGGCCGTGAGGCGACCTGGGACTCCGACGGCACCGCCTCGCTCGAGGCGCAGGTGATGAGGAACGGGGTGCTGGTCGGCTTCGTCCCGGAGATCGAGGGCTCCGACGAGTTCACCGAGGAGCAGATCATCGACGCGATCCGGCGTACCGACTATGACTTGCCGATCGCGACCCAGCGCTCGAAGGCACCGGCTCCCGAGCCTGCCCTGGCGAAGGGCGGGCTGTTCCGCCGCTTCATGGACGGCTTCCGCTACCGCTAGTAGCCGGAGGTCGGCCAGCCCTTGGTGTCGAGGTACCAGCCGGCCGACGTCAGCACCACGACCACGAGCAGCGTGAACAGCAGGCCGCCGGCGACCGGCAGGAACCAGCCCGGCGCTCGCCGCGACCGGACGGCCACGACCTTGACCACGATGGCGCCGATCACGGCGCAGCCGAGCACGCCGTGGACCACGGTGCGCAGCGGCACCTGCTCGCCGTCGGAGAACCTGCCGCTCTCGAGGCCCAGCGCCCACAGGCAGTGATAGGCCACGAACACCGACAGCACCAGCGCGACCGTGCCGGCGGTGCGGTGCGCCGGCCCGACCCAGCGGGGCGCCGCGATCCCCAGTCGGCTGTAGATCCAGAGGGCGCCGATCAGCTGCAGCACGGCCAGGACGCCGATGACCGCGGTCACGACGACCTTCATGGCCACGACCGTGTCGAACCCGAGCGTCGTGGTGCCCGCGAGCGTCGGGTCGTGGGCCTTCCCGAACACGCCGACCAGGAGGGCCAGCACCGCGCCCGCGCCGAAGGCGGTCAACGGGACGGCCATGCTCCTGGGCGCAGCCTCGCTGTCGGTCATGGACCTCAGGATGCCCGCCGTTCAGCGGGACGTCGAGCATTGGGGACGCCCAGGGGTTTCGACAGCCTCAACCAGTGCGGCCGGTGAACAGCTCGGCCAGGTGCAGAGCGCGTACGGCGGCCAGGTCGGCGAGCTGGACCCGGCACGACATGCCGTCGGCCAGGACCACCGCGCCGGGACCGGCCGTCCGGACCGCGGGCAGCAGCGTGTGCTCGGCGACCGCCACGCTCGTCTCGTAGTGGCCCTGCTCCATGCCGAAGTTGCCGGCCAGCCCGCAGCAGCCGCCCAGCCGGGTGACCGTCGCTCCCGCGGCCTCCAGGAGCGCGAGGTCGGCCTGGAAGCCGAGCACGCTCGCGTGGTGGCAGTGCGGTTGGACGACGACCTCCGTGCCGGTCAGGTCGGGCGGCGTCCAGCCGCGAGTGGAGAGCAGCTCGGCGAGCGTCGACATACCCGCCGCGACCTCCGCGGCCCGCGGGTCGTCGAGCAGCTCGGTCGCGTCACTGCGCAGGGCCGCCAGGCAGCTCGGCTCCAGGCCGACCACGGGGACTCCGCTCGCGACGTACGGGTGCAGCGTCGTGATCGCCTCACCCAGGATCCGCCTGGCCTGGTCGAGCTGTCCGGTCGTCACCCAGGTCAGCGCGCAGCAGGCCCGCTCCGGGATCACCCGCGCCTCCAGCCCGGCGGCCGCGAGCAGCTCGATGGCCGCGTGCCCGATGCCGGCGCCGAAGTGGTCGGTGAACGTGTCCGCCCACAGCCAGACGTCGGGTCGCTCGGCCGTGGTCGACCACTGGGACCGCTCGGGTGACCGGCGCAGGGAGCGCTCGCTGAACTGCGGCAGGCTCCGGCGCCTGTCGATGCCGGCCGCCTTCTTCATCAGCGCGGCGACCGCCTTGCTGCTCAGCATCCGGTTCGCGATCCGGGGTGGCGTCATCGTCGCCCACTTGGGAAGCCGGCCGAGGGCGTAGTGCGAGCGGGGGCGCCGCTTGCCGGCGTACCTGGCGTGCAGGGTGTGCGACTTGTAGGTGGCCATATCGACCCCGGTGGGGCAGTCGCGGGCGCAGCCCTTGCAGGACAGGCAGAGGTCGAGCACCTCCTCGACGGCCGGATCGGTGACCGGCAGGTGACCGGCGGCGACGTCCTGGAGCACCCGCGACCGCCCCCGGGTGGAGTCCTTCTCCTCACGGGTCGCGACGTACGACGGGCACATCACTCCCCCGCTCGCGGTGTTGTCCGCGACGCAGCGCCCCACCCCGGTGCAGCGGTGCACCTCGCCGAACAGCTCGGCCAGCGGGCCGGCGGGCGGCGAAGCCAGCCGCAGGGCCGCGTCGAGCGGCTCCGGCTCGACGAGCACCCCCGGGTTGAGCAGGCCGGCTGGGTCGAGCAGCTGCTTGACCCTGCCCATCAGCGCGAGCGCCTCCGGTGAGTACATCCGGCCGAGCAGCTCGGAGCGGGCACGGCCGTCGCCGTGCTCCCCACTCATCGATCCGCCGTACGACGCGACCAGGTCGGCGCCGGCCTCGGTGAACTCGCGGAACCGGCGGCGGCCGTCTGCCTCGCCCAGCTCGAAGTCGACCCGGACGTGCACGCAGCCGTCACCGAAGTGGCCGTAGGGCACACCGTCGAGCCCGGACTGCTGCAGCAGCGCGTCGAAGTCACGTAGGTAGGCGCCGAGCTTCTCGGGCGGCACGGCGGCGTCCTCCCAGCCGGAGTGAGCCGGCCGCGAGAGCGAGCGGGCGGCAAGGCCCGCACCGTCCTCCCGGATCCGCCAGAGCACGGCCTGCTCGAGCGGATCGGTGACCACGCGATGCGGTACGCCGGCCGCGGCGGCCACCGACTCCGCGCGGGCCCGCGCCTCCGCCTCGGTCGAGCCGGTCACCTCCGCGAACAGCCAGCCCTTGCCCGCAGGCAGCTCGGGCACCGCGGACACGAGGTCGGTGATCCGGTGGTCCAGGCCCTCCAGGGCCGCGAGTCCGAGGTCGGGACGGCCCTCGCCCGGGAGCAGCAGCGGGACGGAGTCCGCGGCCTCGAACATGTCGGGGTAGCCGAGCACGGCGAGGGCCCGGAAGGGCGCGTCCTCGACCAGCCGCACGGTCGCCTCGAGCACGACGGCCAGGGTGCCCTCGCTGCCGGTCAGGAACCTCTCGAGCCGGCGCCCGCGCTCGGGCAGCAGGTGCTCGAGCGAGTAGCCGGACACCTGACGACCGAAGCGGCCGAACTCCGTGCGGACCAGTGCCAGTTGCTCGTCGACGAGCGCGAGCAGTTGGGTCACGGCGTCGTGCCCGCCGGCGGGGGCGCCGCCGCCGAGCAGCAACGTCGAGCCGTCGGCCAGCGCGACCTTCAGCCGCTCCACGTTGTCGACCGTGCGGCCGTAGCCGAGCGCGCGCGAACCGCACGCGTTGTTGCCGATCATCCCGCCGATCGTGCAGCGGGTGTGCGTCGACGGATCGGGCCCGAAGCGCAGGCCCTGAGCGATGGCCTCGGTCTGGAGGGCGGCGTGCACGACACCCGGCTGCACGGTCGCGGTGCGCGCCTCTGCGTCGAGGCTCACCACCCGGTTCAGGTGCCGAACGGTGTCGATCACGATCCCGGGGCCGATCGAGTTGCCCGCGATCGAGGTCCCCGCGCCACGCATGGTCACCGGGGTCGCGTACTCCCGCGCGACGGCCAGCACCGCCAGCACGTCGTCGGCGTCGCGTGGGCGCACCACGACCTGCGGCGGGATCCGGTACAGCGACGCGTCGGTGGCGTACAGCGACCTGGCGAGCGCGGAGTCGTCGGCGTCCAGCCCTGCCTGGCGCAGGGCGACCAGCAGGTCGCTCACCAGAGCTCCAGCGAACGCTCCAGGATCCCGGCGGCATCGTCCTCGGAGACCTCGCGCGGGGCGGTGGCCAGCAGGCGCTGCTGCTTCATGGCTCCCTCGACCAGGTCCGGGACGTCGTCCTTCCCGTAGCCGACCGCCGCGAGACCGCTGGGGATCCCGATGTCGCGCATCAGGTCCACGAGAACTGCGGGCAGGGCATCGGGGCCGTCGTACTCGTGGCCGGGGGCGAGGAGGGAGGCCGCCCGGAGGTGACGGTCGGGGCCGGCCGCGAAGGTCCAGCGGAACGCCTCCGGGGCGGTCAGCGACACCGCCATGCCGTGCGGCACCAGCGGCTCGCCCGGCGGGTATCCCTCGGGGTGGAAATCCCGGACCCGGCCCGCGATCGGGTAGGCGTTCGCGTGCGGGATGTGCACGCCGGCGTTGCCGAACCCGAGCCCGGCCATCGTGGCCGCCAGCGCCATCTGCCCGCGCGCCTCGGCGTCGTCGCCGTGCTGCACCGCGCGCCGGAAGGCCCCGGACAGCAGCGTCATCGCGTGCTCGGACCACATGTCGGAGATCGGGTTGGCGCCGCAGTACGGCACCCGCTGCTCCGGCGTCTTGCGGTCGTACGACGTGTAGGGCCGCGCGGTGTAGCTCTCCAGCGCGTGGCACAGGATGTCCATGCCCGCGGCGGCGGTGACGCCCGCCGGCTGGCTCGTGGTGAGTGCCGGGTCGACCACGGCCAGGGTGGGCCGCAGCCGCGCGTGGCTGATGCCGGTCTTCACCTTGAGCGCGAGGACGTCGAGCACGCAGATCGTGGTCGACTCCGCGCCCGTGCCCGTCGTCGTGGGCACGGCGACCAGCGGCTTGAGCGGCCGCTGCGGTGCGCGTGCCTTGCCGACGGGGGCATTGACGTAGTCCATCAGCTCGCCGTCGTTGGTGGTGAGCAGGTTCACCGCCTTGGCGGTGTCGATCGACGACCCGCCGCCGACCGCCACGTAGGCGTCCCAGGGGCCCGTCTCGCGCGCGTGGGCGATGGCGGCCTCGAAGCTGGCGTCGGTCGGCTCGACGTGGACACCGTCGAAGACGGCCGCCTCGATTCCGAACCGGGCCATCTGGTCGGCCACCCGCTGCGGGTGGCCGGTGGCCGCGACGCCCGGATCGGTGATCACCAGGACCCGCGTGACGTCGTACTGGCTGAGGTCGAAGCCGATCTCGTCGGAGGCGCCGACACCGAACTTCAGGCCGGGCGCCCCGTAGGTGAAGACGGTCTCGCGGTCCATGGCACGAACGCTAGTCCAGTGCGAGCGCGAAGCGGACCAGGTCGGTGACCGGCAAGACACCTCGCGTGATGTCGGCCACCGACACCCACTGCGCGGCGTCGGTCGTGCCGTCGACCTCGTGGACCGCCGGCTGCTGGTCGGCCGGCACCTCTGCCTCGTAGACGAGGTTGACCGCATGGAAGTCCTCGAGGCGCCCGTCGGGAGCGTTGCCGGTCAGCCTCTTGTCGTTGACCCCGAGCAGCGCCCCGGGCACGGCGACGAGGCCGGTCTCCTCGGCCACCTCCCGCACCAGCGCGGTCTCCGGCGACTCGCCGTGGTCGACACCGCCTCCGGGCAGCGTCCACAGACCCGTCTCGACGGCGTTGCCGGAGAGCCGGGCGAGGAGCACCTGGTCGCCCCGCCTGATGAGCGCCTTGGCGGCGAGCCGCTGCCGCCTGGTCGGCAGGTGCGCGTCGAGCGCGTCGCGGACGAGCTGGACCACCGGTACGCGGCCGGCGAGCACGTCGTCGAGCGGGTGCCAGCGCGCGTCGACCGTCGAGCCGTCCGTCTCGACGACCCTCGGCTCCGGCGCCTCGGCACCGACCCACCCGTCGTACACGATCCGGACGGCATGGCGCTCGCCGCCTTCGCTGCCCGCGATCAGGGCCGAGTCGACCCAGGCGTGCTCGCCGACCTGGGCGTGCAGCCCGGTCTCCTCGTAGACCTCGCGGACGACCGCGTCCCGCGGGTGCTCGCCGAAGTCGACGCCGCCGCCCGGCAGAGTCCAGCGCTCGGTCGGCGCCAGGTAGGCGGCCAGCCTGGAGAGCAGCACCTGGTCGTCGCGGATGATGACGGCGTACGCCGCGAGCCGCTGACGGCGACGAGGATCACGTCCGCCGAGGGCATCAGCAGGCGCCGGAACGGGTAAGTCGGACACGTGACGACTCTACGCAGCGGAGCCGTCCGCCCGGTCGAGGCGGGGAGCGAGCCGGCCGTCGCGGTCGCGCCTGCCGAAGTGCCGCGTTCCGAAGCGCGAGCCCGCCGCGATCCGTGGTTCGACAACATCAAGATGACGCTGGTCACCCTGGTGGTCGTCGGGCACTCGTGGACGCTGCTGCCGCAGGACGCGTGGAGCAGCTGGACCTACGACTTCCTGTACGCCTGGCACGTGCCCGCGTTCGTCACGATCACCGGCTACCTCTCCCGCTCGTTCCGGTGGACGCCGGCCAAGCTGTGGGGGCTGGTGCAGACGGTCGCCGTGCCCTACCTGATCTTCGAGGCGGTCCTGGCCTGGTTCCGCTACGGCGTCGGCGGCGTCGAGCTGGACCAGCTGTTCGCGGACCCGCACTGGCCGATGTGGTACCTCTCGGCGCTCTTCTTCTGGCGGCTGATGACACCCGCGTTCCTGAGGATGTCCGCACCGGCGGCACTCGCCGTCGCGATCGCGATCAGCCTCGTTGCCGGGCTGGCGGCCGGCAACATCCTGGACTCCGCGCGCATCCTCGGCCTGCTGCCCTTCTTCGTCCTCGGGCTGACGATCTCCGAGCGCGAGTGGGGCTGGTTGCGCTCGCGGCGGGCGGTCCTTCCCGCCCTGCTCGGCGTCGCCGTCGTCGCGGTCTTCACCTGGCGAGCCCAGGGCTGGATCCCCACCGAGTGGTACTACTACCGCTCCCGGTACGACGTCCTGGAGTCCAACAACCTCGATGCCGTGGCCATCCGCTCCGTGCTGCTCTGCATCGGGCTGATCGGCACGGCGTCGTGCTTCGCGCTGGTACCCAGGTCCCGCAGCTGGTTCTCCACCCTCGGTGCCGCCACCCTGGTCGTCTACCTGTTCCACGGCTTCTTCGTGCTGACCGCGAAGTACGAGGGCTACCCGGACTGGGCCGCCGCCCATGCCGTCGTCGCGTTCCTCGTCACCACGCTGGCCGCCATCGCACTCGCCCTGCTGCTCGCCGTGCCCCCGGTGGCGCGCACGCTCGGCGTCCTCGTCGACCCGATCGGCTGGCTCGACCGGCGCCGACGTCAGGTCCTGGGCAGCGCGTCCGTCAGCTGAACGGCGGTCGCGCGTCGAAGCGCACCGAGTGGCGACCGGCCCAGCGCCAGACCCGCGCGGCCCGGTCACGGTCCTCGTCGGTGACCAGGTTGCCCATCCACCGCAGCGCAAGGGTCATCAGCCAGTCCGAGCGCATCCCCGCCGGGCCCAGTGCGGGCAGCAGCCGCGGCACCGTGACCAGGCCGGCCAGACGACGCGCGATCGAGAACGCCTCGCCGTAGTGCTCCCGCAGCACCGCGGGCCACGCCGCGGCGAGGTCGTCCTCCAGCAGGTCCACGACCATCCGGCCGCCCTCGAGGCCGTAGTCGATGCCCTCGCCGTTGAGCGGGTTCACGCAGGCGGCCGCGTCGCCGACCAGCGCCCAGTTCGGTCCGGCGATGCCGGACACCGCGCCGCCCATCGGCAGCAGTGCCGAGGTAGGCATCCGCAGCTCGCCGGTCAGGCCGAAGTCCTCGCGGCGCTGCTCCGCGTAGTGCCGCATCAACGGGCGCACGGCGACTTCGGCGGGCCGCCCCGCGGTCGCAAGCGTGCCGACTCCCAGGTTCACCGACCCGTCCCCCAGCGGGAAGATCCAGCCGTAGCCCGACAGCACCCGGTCGTCCTCGTCGCGCAGCTCGAGGTGCGAGCTGATCCACGGGTCGTCCGACATGGTCGAGTCGACGTACGAGCGCCCGGCGACGCCGTACACGGTGTCGCGGTGCCACGTGCGTCCGAGCAGCTTGCCCAGCGGCGAGCGGACTCCGTCGGCCACGATCAGGCGCCTGCAGCCGAGCTCGAACGACTCCCCGCCGGTCTCGAAGGTCACCGACGCCACGCGGCCGGCTTCGAGGCGCACGTCGACCGCCCGCGCACCGTCGATCCCGATGGCGCCGGACTTCAGCGCGGTCGTGCGGATCTGGTCGTCGAGCTCGGTCCGTGCGACCGCCGAGCCGTACGCCGGCAGCCCCGTGCCCGACCTTCCGGGGCCCGGCCACGGCAGCAGCAACGTCTGGCCGAACCCGTGCGCGCGCAGGCCGTGGTTCACCGTGTGGGCACGCACCCAGTCGTCGAGCCCGAGCAGGTCGAGCTCGGCGATCGCTCGTGGCGTCAGGCCGTCACCGCACGTCTTGTCGCGAGGGAACACGGCCGCATCGACCAGCACTGTCTCGCGCCCGGACCGTGCCGACCACGCGGCTGCCGCCGAGCCGGCCGGACCGGCACCCACGACGAGCACGTCGGTGCGTGCGGGCGGGGCAGGGCTCATGGCGTCATTGTCTCAGGCGGCGCCTCGCCGCAGCGGCGCGGCCTCAGTCGCTGCGGCCGACGTGGGTGCAGACGCAGACCTTGTTGCCCTGCGGGTCGGCCAGGACGGTGAAGGTCGGCGCTCGCTCGTCGGAGACCAGCGTGCCGCCCGCCGCGAGCGCGGCCTCGATGCGCGCGCCGGCGACCTCGGGTGGCACCCGGATGTCGAGGTGGAACCGCTGCCGCGGGGTCTCGTGCGGATCGGTGTGCTGGAACCACAACGTGGGCAGGTCACCGTCGGGGTCGACGAGGTCGTCGGGGAACCGCGCATGGTCCTGCAGCCCGAGCACGGCCTTCCAGAACGGCCGGATCTCGTCGGCGTCCCAGGTGTCCAGACCGATCTCCACCCGGGCGAGCACCGCTGGCTCCGCAACCGCCCCGAGCCCGGCCGCCAGTGCACTGATCCGCCGCGCCAGGGCCACGTCGCGCTCGGTCTTCCCGCCGACGTCGTGGCTGACCAGGCGGATGTTCAGGTGGGTGAGCCGCAGATCCAGCTCGGGATGGTGCCCCAGCTCCTCGGCGGCCTCACCGATCGCCTCGACCAGCCTCAGGCCGGTGCGGAAGTCACCGGTGCGGAACCTCGCCTGCAGGGTCTCGTGCATGGAGCGCCAGTCGTCGAGGTCCATCCCGACGATCTGGTCACCGCTCAGCCGTGGTGTCTGCGACATGGCTCCACGGTGGCACGAAAGGCCGGATCGCTTCTGCTTCTTTCTCACCTGGTTTCGAGACGCCGGAAGCCCCACGAGCATGCTCGCGGGGCTTCCGTCTCCTCAACCTGGTTCGTTACACCAGAACTTCGCTTCGCTCAGTTCTGGTACGAACCAAAGTCGAAGTCGTCCAGGGCCACGGTCTGGCCGGTGGGCGACCCGAAGTCGTAGCTGCCGTAGGAGTCGTAGCCGGTCACGGAGTACGCCGCGGCGCGGGCCTCCTCGGTGGGCTCCACCCGGATGTTGCGGTACCGCTCGAGGCCGGTGCCCGCCGGGATCAGCTTGCCGATGATCACGTTCTCCTTGAGGCCACGCAGCGAGTCGGACTTGCCGTTGATCGCCGCGTCGGTGAGCACCCGCGTGGTCTCCTGGAACGAAGCCGCGGACAGCCACGACTCGGTCGCCAGCGAGGCCTTCGTGATGCCCATCAGCTCCGCACGACCCGAGGCCGGCTTGCCGCCCTCGGTCACCACGCGCCGGTTCTCGGCTTCGTACAGCACCCGGTCGACCAGGTCGGAGGGCAGCAGGTTGGTGTCACCGGACTCGATCACCGTGACCCGGCGCAGCATCTGCCGCACGATGATCTCGATGTGCTTGTCGTGGATCGACACGCCCTGGCTGCGGTACACCTGCTGGACCTCGGCCACCAGGTGCTCCTGGGCCTTGCGGACACCGAGGATGCGCAGCACCTCCTTCGGGTCCGGCGTGCCCTGGGTGAGCTGCTGGCCCACCTCGACGCGGTCGCCGTCCGCGATCAGCAGGCGCGAGCGCTTGCTGACGGGGTACTCCACCGGGTCCGAGCCGTCATCCGGGGTGATGATGATCTTGCGCGCCTTGTCGGTGTCCTCGATCTCCACCCGGCCTGCGGCCTCGGAGATCGGAGCCCGACCCTTGGGCTGGCGGGCCTCGAACAGCTCGACCACGCGGGGAAGACCCTGCGTGATGTCGTCTGCCGACGCCACACCACCGGTGTGGAAGGTGCGCATGGTCAGCTGCGTGCCGGGCTCACCGATGGACTGCGCGGCGATGATGCCGACCGCCTCACCGATGTCGACCAGCTTGCCGGTGGCCAGCGAGCGGCCGTAGCACTTCGCGCAGGTGCCGGTCTTGGCGTCACAGGTCAGCACGGAGCGGACCTTGACCTCCTCGATGCCGGCCGCGACCAGGTCGTTGACCTGCACGTCGCCCAGGTCGTCACCCGCCGCGACCAGCACGTCGCCGGTCTCGGGGTGGGTGATGTCCACGGCTGCGTTGCGGGCGTACGCCGCGGTGTCCCAGTTGTCGCTGCGGCGGACGACACCGTCGTCGCCACGGACACCGATCACCTTGGGCATGCCGCGCTCGGTGCCGCAGTCGTCCTCACGGATGATCACGTCCTGCGACACATCGACCAGACGACGGGTCAGGTAGCCCGAGTCCGCCGTGCGCAGCGCGGTGTCGGCCAGCCCCTTGCGGGCACCGTGCGTGGAGATGAAGTACTCCAGCACCGACAGGCCCTCGCGGAAGTTCGACTTGATCGGCCGCGGGATGATGTCGCCCTTCGGGTTGGCCACCAGACCACGCATCGCGGCGATCTGGCGGACCTGCATCCAGTTTCCGCGAGCACCCGAGTTCACCATCATGAAGATCGGGTTGTCCTTGTCGAAGTTCTTCTGCATCGCGGCCGCGACCACGTTCGAGGCCTGGGTCCAGATCTCGATGAGCTCCTGACGGCGCTCGTCGTCGGTGATCAGACCGCGGTCGAACTGCTTCTGGACCTTGGCCGCCTGGTCTTCGTACTTCTCCAGGATCTGGGCCTTGTCGTCGGGGGACACGACGTCCTCGATCGACACCGTCACACCCGAGCGGGTCGCCCAGGCGAAGCCGGTGTCCTTGAGGGCGTCCAGCGAGTGCGCCACCTCGACCTTGCTGTAGCGCTCGGCCAGGTCGTTGACGATCTTGCCGAGCTGGTTCTTGCCGACTTCGTACTCGACGTAGCGGTAGTTCGCCGGCAGCGCCTCGTTGAAGAGGGCGCGACCGAGCGTCGTCTGAAGCGTGATCGGCGAGCCGGGCTCCCAGCCCTCGGGCAGCTCGGCGTCCTCGGGGGGCACGACGTCGCTGAGGCGGATCCGGACCTTCGACTGCAGCGAGATCTCGCCCTTGTCGAACGCCATCAGCGCCTCACCGGTGGACGAGAACGCCCGGCCCTCGCCGGGCTCGCCGTCGCGACCGAGGGTGAGGAAGTAGATGCCGATGATCATGTCCTGGGTGGGCATGGTCACCGGGCGACCGTCCGAGGGCTTCAGGATGTTGTTCGTCGAGAGCATCAGGATCCGCGCCTCGGCCTGGGCCTCGGCCGACAGCGGCAGGTGCACCGCCATCTGGTCGCCGTCGAAGTCGGCGTTGAACGCCGAGCAGACGAGCGGGTGGATCTGGATCGCCTTGCCCTCGATCAGCTGGGGCTCGAAGGCCTGGATGCCGAGGCGGTGCAGCGTGGGTGCCCGGTTGAGCAGCACCGGGTGCTCGGCGATGACCTCCTCCAGGACGTCCCAGACCTCGGGGCGTACGGCGCGCTCGACCATCCGCTTGGCGGACTTGATGTTCTGCGCGTGCGACAGGTCGACCAGCCGCTTCATCACGAACGGCTTGAACAGCTCGATCGCCATGTACTTCGGCAGGCCGCACTGGTGCAGCTTGAGCTGCGGGCCGACCACGATGACCGAACGGCCGGAGTAGTCGACGCGCTTGCCGAGGAGGTTCTGGCGGAAACGACCCTGCTTGCCCTTGAGCATGTCCGAGAGCGACTTCAGCGGCCGGTTGCCCGGGCCGGTGACCGGCCGGCCACGACGGCCGTTGTCGAACAGCGAGTCGACGGCCTCCTGGAGCATCCGCTTCTCGTTGTTGACGATGATCTCGGGCGCACCGAGGTCGAGCAGCCGCTTGAGCCGGTTGTTGCGGTTGATCACCCGGCGGTAGAGGTCGTTGAGGTCGGAGGTCGCGAAGCGGCCACCGTCGAGCTGCACCATCGGGCGCAGGTCCGGCGGGATGACCGGGACGGCGTCGAGGACCATGCCCAGCGGGCTGTTGTTGGTCTTGCGGAAGGCGTCGACCACCTTCAGCCGCTTGAGCGCACGGACCTTGCGCTGGCCCTTGCCGTTCTCGATGACGTCGCGAAGGGCCTCGACCTCGGCCTCGATGTCGAAGGTCTCCAGGCGCTTCTGGATCGCCGTGGCGCCCATGTAGCCCTCGAAGTACTTGCCGAACCAGTTCTTCATCTCGCGGTAGAGCAGCTCGTCGCCCATGAGGTCCTGGACCTTGAGGGTCTTGAAGGTGTTCCACACCTCGTCGAGCCGGTCGAGCTCACGCTGGGCCCGGTCGCGGACCTGCTTCATCTCGCGCTCGGCACCGTCGCGGACCTTGCGGCGCGCGTCGGCCTTGGCACCCTCGGCCTCGAGCTCGGCGAGGTCGGCCTCGAGCTTCTTGGTGCGCTCGTCCAGCGAGTTGTCGCGGCGGTTCTCGATGCTCTTGCGCTGCAGCCCGATCTTGCCCTCGAGCTCGCTGAGGTCCTTGTGACGGGCGTCCTCGTCGACCTGGGTGATCATGTACGCCGCGAAGTAGATGACCTTCTCGAGGTCCTTCGGTGCGAGGTCGAGCAGGTAGCCGAGCCGGCTGGGAACACCCTTGAAGTACCAGATGTGGGTGACCGGGGCGGCCAGCTCGATGTGGCCCATGCGCTCACGACGCACCTTCGAGCGGGTCACCTCGACGCCGCAGCGCTCGCAGATGATGCCCTTGAAGCGCACGCGCTTGTACTTGCCGCAGTAGCACTCCCAGTCCCGGGTGGGACCGAAGATCTTCTCGCAGAAGAGACCGTCACGCTCGGGCTTCAGCGTGCGGTAGTTGATGGTTTCCGGCTTCTTGACCTCGCCGTGGCTCCACGTGCGGATGTCGTCCGCGGTGGCCAGGCCGATCTTGAGCTGGTCGAAGAAATTCACATCGAGCACGGTGGCTGCTGTCCTTCGTTAGTTGCTGAAAACTCTGAGGCGACTGAGGGCGCCTGACGGAGGTTTCGAGACGCTCGCTGCGCGAGCTCCTCAACCACCGTCAGGCGGACCACTCAGACTTCTTCGACGCTGCTGGGCTCGCGGCGGGAGAGGTCGATGCCGAGCTCCTCGGCGGCGCGGAAGACGTCCTCCTCCGCGTCGCGCATCTCGATCGCGGAGCCGTCCTGGGACAGCACCTCGACGTTGAGGCAGAGCGACTGCATCTCCTTGACGAGCACCTTGAACGACTCCGGGATGCCGGAGTCGGGGATGTTCTCGCCCTTGACGATCGCCTCGTAGACCTTGACGCGACCAGGCACGTCGTCGGACTTGATCGTCAACAGCTCCTGGAGCGCGTAGGCGGCGCCGTACGCCTCCATTGCCCAGACCTCCATCTCACCGAAGCGCTGGCCACCGAACTGGGCCTTACCGCCGAGCGGCTGCTGGGTGATCATGGAGTACGGGCCGGTCGAGCGCGCGTGGATCTTGTCGTCGACCAGGTGGTGGAGCTTGAGGATGTACATGTAGCCGACCGAGACCGGGTCCGGGAACGGCTCGCCGGAGCGGCCGTCGAAGAGCCGGGCCTTGCCGTTGCCCTTGACCAGGCGCACCCCGTCACGCGTGGGGAGCGTCGAGCCGAGCAGACCGACCAGCTCGTCCTCGCGGGCACCGTCGAACACCGGGGTGGCGACCTTGGTGTTGGGCTCTGCGGCCTCCGCGTGGATCTTGATCAGCCGCTGCTTCCAGTCGGCGTCGTCGCTGTCGTCGCTCTGCTGGACGTCCCAGCCGGTCTTGGCCAGCCAGCCGAGGTGGATCTCGAGGATCTGACCGATGTTCATCCGGCCCGGCACGCCGAGCGGGTTGAGCACGACGTCGACCGGGGTCCCGTCCTCGAGGAACGGCATGTCCTCGATCGGCAGGATCTTGGAGATCACACCCTTGTTGCCGTGCCGGCCGGCGAGCTTGTCACCCACCGAGATCTTGCGCTTCTGCGCGACGTAGACCCGGACCAGCTGGTTGACGCCCGGGGGCAGCTCGTCGCCGTCCTCGCGGTTGAACTCGCGGACGCCGATGACCGTGCCGGACTCGCCGTGCGGGACCTTCATCGAGGTGTCGCGCACCTCGCGCGCCTTCTCGCCGAAGATCGCGCGAAGCAGGCGCTCCTCGGGGGTCAGCTCGGTCTCGCCCTTCGGCGTCACCTTGCCGACGAGGATGTCACCGGTGGTGACCTCGGCGCCGACGCGGATGATGCCGCGCTCGTCGAGGTCGGCGAGCAGCTCGTCGCCGACGTTCGGGATGTCCCGGGTGATCTCCTCGGGACCGAGCTTGGTGTCGCGGGCGTCGACCTCGTGCTCCTCGATGTGGATCGAGGTGAGGACGTCCTCCTGCACCAGGCGCTGGCTGAGGATGATGGCGTCCTCGTAGTTGTGGCCCTGCCAGGGCATGAACGCCACCAGCAGGTTGGTGCCGAGCGCCATCTCGCCCTGGTCGGTGCACGGCCCGTCGGCGATCGGCGAACCGACCTCGACCCGGTCGCCCTCGGCGACCAGCGGACGCTGGTTGATGCAGGTGCCCTGGTTGGAGCGGGTGAACTTCTGCAGGCGGAACGACTTGTTGCCGCCCTCGTCGGTCATCACCACGATCTCGTCGGCCGAGATCTCCTTGACCACGCCGGCCACGTCGGAGGTGACCACGTCACCCGCGTCGACCGCTGCGCGGTACTCCATGCCGGTGCCGACCAGCGGCGCGTCGCTCTTGATCAGCGGCACGGCCTGGCGCTGCATGTTGGCGCCCATGAGCGCGCGGTTGGCGTCGTCGTGCTCGAGGAACGGGATCAGCGCCGTCGCGACCGACACCATCTGGCGCGGCGAGACGTCCATGTAGTCGACCTCGGTGCCCGGGATGTCGACGGTCTCGCCGCCACGGGTGCGGCCGAGGACCAGGTCGTTGGCGAAGTGGTTGTCGGCGGTCAGCACGGCGTTGGCCTGTGCGATGACCTTCGAGTCCTCCTCGTCAGCGGTCAGGTAGTCGATCTGGTCGGTGACCTTGCCCTTGACGACCTTGCGGTACGGCGTCTCGATGAAGCCGAACGGGTTGATCCGCCCGTACGACGCGAGCGAGCCGATCAGGCCGATGTTCGGACCTTCGGGCGTCTCGATCGGGCACATCCGGCCGTAGTGCGACGGGTGGACGTCACGGACGTCCATCTGCGCGCGGTCACGGGAGATACCGCCCGGGCCGAGCGCGTTCAGGCGCCGCTTGTGGGTCAGACCGGCGATCGGGTTGGTCTGGTCCATGAACTGCGAGAGCTGCGAGGTGCCGAAGAACTCCTTCAGCGCCGCAACCACCGGGCGGATGTTGATCAGGGACTGCGGCGTGATCGCCTCGACGTCCTGGGTCGTCATCCGCTCCCGGACGACGCGCTCCATGCGGGCCAGGCCGGTGCGCAGCTGGTTCTGGATCAGCTCGCCCACCGTGCGCATGCGCCGGTTGCCGAAGTGGTCGATGTCGTCGGGACGGACCTCGATCTGCTGGCCGTGGCTGTCCTTGATCGGCTTGGCCTTGGCGTCGACCAGCGTCTCCTTGCCGGCATGCAGCTCGACGATGTAGCGGATCGTCGCCACGATGTCGTCGACGGTCAGCGTCTGCTGGTCGAAGGCCTCATGGGTGCCGAGCTTCTTGTTGATCTTGTAGCGGCCGACCTTGGCGAGGTCGTAGCGCTTGGGGTTGAAGTAGTAGTTCTGCAGCAGCGTCTGCGCGGCCTCGCGCGTCGGCGGCTCGCCCGGGCGCAGCTTGCGGTAGATGTCGAGCAGCGCCTCGTCCTGGGTGGTGGTGTGGTCCTTCTCCAGGGTGAGCATCATCGACTCGTACTCGCCGAACTCCTCGCGGATCTGCTCGTCGGTCCAGCCGAGGGCCTTGAGCAGCACCGTGACGTTCTGCTTGCGCTTGCGGTCGAGGCGGACGCCGACCATGTCGCGCTTGTCGATCTCGAACTCGAGCCAGGCGCCGCGGGACGGGATCACCTTCGCGGTGAAGATGTCCTTGTCGGAGGTCTTGTCCGCGGTGCGCTCGAAGTACACGCCCGGCGAGCGGACCAGCTGGGACACCACGACACGCTCGGTGCCGTTGATGATGAAGGTGCCCTTGCGGGTCATCATCGGGAAGTCGCCCATGAAGACCGTCTGGCCCTTGATCTCACCGGTCTCGCCGTTGGTGAACTCGGCGGAGACGTAGAGGGGGCGGGAGTAGGTGAAGTCCTTCTCCTTGCACTCCTCCTCGGTGTACTTGGGGTCGAGGAAGACAGGGTTCTCGAACGAGAGCGACATCGTCTCGGAGAAGTCCTCGATCGGCGAGATCTCCTCGAAGATCTCGTGGAGTCCCGACTTCGTCGACAGCTCCTCGCCCCTCGCGTTCGCCTCAGCGACGCGGGTAGCCCACAGCTCGTCGCCGATCAGCCAGTCGAAGCTGTCGGTCTGGAGCGCAAGCAGCTGCGGAACCTCGAGCGGTTCGGAGATCTTGGCGAAGGAGATGCGGCGGGGACTCTGGGTCTTGCTGTTCTTGCTGCGCGAGGCGGCCAAGAGTGGAGGTCCTTCCGAGGCACAAGTTGATGCGCGTGAGCCCACCACAGACCGGCCACCGGACAGGCGGGAATGCATTTGAGGGCAGACGCAAAGAGGAAGATTACCCGATGGGCATGCAGAAACACAACACCGAAATTCGGGCGCCTGGTCTGAGACCGGACCTCGTACTGGTGTTGCTGGCGCCAAGCATGAACCGGCAGGGGCGTCAGGTCAAGCACCTGGCGCCGGAATTGCGCCGAAGTCGCGTGGTCAGTAGCTGGTGAGGTTGTCCACCAGCCAGTTGTCGCCGCGGTGCACCATCGTGGCCACGACCCGGTTCTGGAAGACCGTCGGCTGGGCGTCGCCCTTGACCGAGGACTGGTTCACGAACGCGATGATCCGGACCCGGTCGGACTCCGCGTCGACGACTCCGGTGTCGAGCACGTCGGCGGTCACCACCGCCTTGGTCTTCTCGACCGGCCCCGGGCTCCCGTCCGGACCGACGGCAAGCAGGCCGTTGAAGGTCTTGAGGTAGTCCTTCCTGTACGACGGCGTCAGGAACTGCACCGCCCGGTCGCGGTCGGCCTCCATGTGCCGGTAGTCGTAGGAGAGCACGGCCTTCAGCGCGCGCTCGGCAGCAGCCGACGCGTCCGGACCGGCGTCGAACGTGTGCGCGGCCGGTACGGCGCCCTCGACGTCGGCCTTCCACACGTGCAGGCCGAGCACGGACACGAGCGCGGCCACGAGACACGCGACCAGGACCGGCACGCAGATCACGACGACCCAGCCCAGGCGTGCTCCCAGCCAGGTGACCGGTCGTGGGCCCTCGGTCGGGCTGCTCGTGGGGGTGCTGGTCGGGGCCGGCTCGTCAGCAGGCGATGCGTCCGGCGCGGTCAGGACGTCGGGCTCGGACTCCCGATCGGCGTCGGCGTCCGGAAGGGACTCCGGCGCCGGCTCCGGCTCCGGCTCCGGCTCGGGCGCTGCGGCGGCCGTGTCGACGGCGGCGGGCGCGTCCGGGCCGGCGAGCTCCGCGTCGTACGCCTCGCGCCGAGCCGGGTCGAGCAGCACGTCGGCTGCCTCGTTGAACAGCCGGAACTGGCTGGTCCCGGAGCCGGGCTCGAACTTGTCGGTGGCGGCGCGCCACGCCGCCTTGACCTGCTCGGGCGTCGCGTCGCGCTCGACACCGAGGATGTCGTACCAGGTCGGGTTGTTGGCCATGCCCGCCTCAGCTCACCGGGGTGAAGTCGTCGACGAGCCAGTCACCGTGGACCTTGCGCAGGGCGACCGTCCAGCGGTAGTGCCGGTCGGTCGTGCCGGAGGTGTCCTTGAGCGTGCTGTCGTGGGCAACCAGCACCGTGGCGCTGTCGGCGTCGAGCTCGGAGACACCGCTGGACAGGATCGTGCCGGTGCCCTTGAGCTCCTTGGAGATGCCGAGCTTCTCGAACTCCGCGAAGGAGGAGTCGAACTTCGCCTTCTGCTTCGTGGTCAGCAGCTGGGACACCTTCTTCTTGTAGCCGGCGACGTCGGACCCGTCGACGGCGTCCATCCGCAGGCAGAACTGCTCGGCGACGGCGACCACCTGGTGGCGCGTGGAGCTCGACGGGATCGGCTGCCCGCTGTTGGACAGCGACAGCGGCTCGTCGGTCGGGTGGTAGGCGCGGTAGACCAGCACGCCGGCCACCAGCACACCGAGTGCGGTGAGCACGACGAGTGCGAGCGCGAGGAAGCCCCGGGTGGTCCCGGAAGGTGCGTTGGTCAAGCGATCACATCACCGGCTGCAGCAACAACGACTTCCACGAGTCCTCCCCGAACACCCGGGCCGCGCCGCCGTCGTAGACGACGTTCGACGCAGACGCCTGGTCGTTCCAGGTCATCGTGCCCGTGTCCAGATCGTACGTGCCGAGGTCGGAGCCAGTGCCCGCGCGGTACGCCGCACCGGTGCGCGGGGCGTTCTGCGCACCGCGGGCGTTGGTCTTGCTCGCCGGCTCCGCACAGTGGGCGTTCTCGTCCATCGCCTTGTCGCTGGTGTCCAGGGGGGTGCGCCACTGCGTGGGGTTGTAGCCCTTGTCGCAGACAGCGGGATCGGGGTTGAAGATCAGGCCGAAGCGGGCGTTGTAGACGCCGCCGCTCTTGGCGGTCACCGTGTAGCCCGCGGCGACCTCGTAGGGGTAGAGGACCAGGATCTGCCGGATGCCGTCGAGGTGCTTGACCACGACCTCACCGGTGGTGACCAGGTTGTTGATCAACCCACCCAGATCGACCTGGTTCTCCTCCAGGAACGTCCGCAGCTCATTGGCCGTGGCCGACCCGTTGTCGATCAACGCCCGCAACGACGCATCATTGTCAGCCACCACCCCGGAGAACAACGCCAGATCCTGGGCAAAGCTCCTGATCGCCGAACCCTTGTCCGACTGCGTGCGCAACACCGTGTTCGAATCCCGGATCAACGCCGTGGTCACATCGAAGTTCTTGTTCGCCGCCTCGATGAACGAGTCCGAGGTGTCGATCAACCGGCCCAGATCATCAGCACTGCCCTTGAACCCCGCCCCCAGCTCCGAGACCACCGTGCGCAGATCATCCTGCGGCACCGAGTTCACGAACCCATCGACACTGGTCAAGATCTGCGTCGTCGACTTCGGCACCGCCGTGTCCCCCACCGCGATCCGCGAACCATCCCTCAGATACGGACCCTTGTCCGTGCGCGGCTCCAGATCCACATACTGCTCACCGACCGCCGACTTGTTGCCCACCAACGCCAACGTGTCCACCGGAATCCGCTTCTGCGACTTGTCGATGCTCAACACCACATCGACACCATCACGGGTCAACCGCATGTCCGAGACCTGACCCACCCGGAAACCCCGATACGTCACCTCAGCACCGGTGAAGATCCCCCCCGACTGCGCGAACTCCGCACTCACCGCATACGAGGAGTCATAGACCAACCGATCCAACCGCGCATACCGCGCCCCCACATAGGAGACCCCCACCAACGTCAAGAACACGAAGACCAACAACTGCTTCTTGGTGCGAGAGGTGATCACTTGACCGCCACCCCCTGCATCAGCAGAGCTCCGAGCGTCGGGTCGTAGCCCGTGCCGCGCAGCAAGAAGGGATCGGCCGGCTTGTGCGGGTCGTAGGAGGCATTGGTGGCGGTGCGGCCGAGGAGGCCCCCGAGCCCGCCGAGGAGGCCCCCGAGGAGGTTGCTGTCACCGGAGGTGGGGCCACTGGTCGTGCCGGACAGGCCGCCGAGGAGGTTGCCGTTGGGCTGTCCGCCACCGCCGTCCTGGGCCGACCCCGCGCACAGGACGGCAGCGAGCTGGCAGAGCGGCTTGAGGGCGTTGTTGTTGAGCAGCAGGTCCTGCACGGTGCTGCACACCGGCGCCAGCGGGGTCGCCTTGCAGGTGCCGATGACGTCGGCAAGGCTCACGCCCGGCGCCAGACCGGGGATGCTCGGCAGGTTGAACAGGTCGAGCGAGAGGCTGACCGACAGGTTGGTGAAGTCGCCCATGTGCAGGTTGCGGGCGACCTGCGGGTCGCGGCCGACGGCCTCGTCGATGAACGGGTAGGTGAGGAACACCTGCAGCGACTTCGGCAGGTCCTGGCCGGACTTCGCGAACGCCTCGAGCACCGGTGCGAGGTGCTGCAGGCTGTTGATCGTCGACTCCTTCGACGCCTGGATCACCCTGACACCCACCGAGCTCAGGCGCGAGAGCGCCTGGAGCATCCGGACCAGGTCCGCACGCTGGCCGTTGATCGACTTGATCGCCGCGGGCAGGTCGTCGAGCGCCGACTTGATGGTGCCGTCCTGGCGGCGCAGCTCGAGCGAGAGCCGGTTGACGTTCTCCAGCGCCGTGACGATCGATTCCTTGTTGGCGTCGAGCTGGCCCATGAAGGAGCTGATCTGCGTGATGATCGAGCGCACCGACTGCTCGCGGCCGCCGAAGGCGGTGTTCAGTTCCTCGGAGATCGTCTTCAGCTGGCCGACGCCGCCGCCGTTGAGGAGCAGCGCGAGGGCTCCGAAGACCTCTTCGATCTCGGGATTGCGCCCGGTGTCCTCGAGCCCGATGGTGTCGCCGTCGCCGAGCTTTCCGGTCGGGTCGTCGGGCTTGCTCAGCGACACGAACTTCTCGCCGAGAAGGCTGGTCTGGCGCAGTTCAGCGCGGGCGTTGTCGGGCAGGTCGATCGACCGCGGCAGCTTGACCGTGACGTCGGCGGTGTAGCCCTTGAGGTTGATCGCGGTGACCTTGCCGACGGTGACGTCGTCGACCTTGACCGTCGACTGCGGCACCAGGTCGAGCACGTCGCGGAACATGATGTGCACCGTGATCGGGTTGCTGCCGACGTCGGGTCCGCCCGGGAGCGGGATGTCGTAGACCGAGCAGCTGCTCAGGCCGATCGCACCGACCACCGCGGCCGCGATGGTGGCGAGCCGTCCGCGCGCGCTCATCGCTCCGCCTTCACGAGTCCGCCGAGGGTGGGGTCGACCGGTTCGACGACCGAGGTCCTCATGCTGCCGTCGGGGTTGAGCGCCCCGGCCCGCTGGAGGCCGAGCAGCTTGACCACCGAGGTCAACGGCCCGCAGGCGTCCGGGACGAGCGCACACAGCACCACCGACGGGCTCGAGGTCAGCTTGGTGACCGTCTCCCCGATGTTGGCGCGGGTGTCGAGCGTGCCCGCCTTCTCGTCGTACGCCAGGAACAGGTTGTTCAGCGCGACCGGCGCGTCCTTGAGCGTCTCGTCGAGCGCGGAGCGGTTCTTGACCAGCACCGTCGAGAGCTGGTTGAGCTCCTTGATGTTGCTCGACAGCAGGCTGCGGTTGTCGGCCACGAACGACTTCACCTCGGTCATCGCCACCGACAGGTTCTTCAGCACGTCGGCGAGGTCCTGGCGCTCGTCGGCGAGGAGCTTGGCGCCGCTGGCCAGCGAGTCGTTGAACTTGCGGACCGTGTCGTCGTTCTTCGCCAGCGTCTGGGTGAAGTTCTCCACCTGCGAGACCGTGCCGAAGAGCTCGTCCTTGTTGTCGGCCAGGGTCTTGGTGAACTCGCTGAGGTTGTGCAGCGTCTGGTTGAACTGGACGCCCTCGCCGCCGAAGTTGCGGGCGGTCGAGTCCAGCAGCCTGCTGAGGGCACCGGTCCCGGACGGTCCCGGCTTGTTCGCCCCCTCGGGTCCCAGGGCCGTGGTCAGGTCGGTGATCGAGCCGAAGATCTGGTCCAGCTCCAGCGGCGTGGCCGTGCGGTCGAGACCGAGGTGTGAGTCCTCGGCGAGGACCTTGCCCCCGGTGTACACCGGGGTCAGCTGGATGAACCGGTCGCCGATGATCGACGGCGAGATCACGGCCGCCTTCGCGTCCGCGGGGACCTTGTACTTGGAGTCGTAGTGGAACTTCACCACGACCTTGGTCCCGGACGGGTCGACGTCGTCGACCTTCCCGACCTGGACCCCCAGGATCTTCACGTCCGAGCCCTTGTAGAGCGAGATCGCCCGCGGGAACTCGGCGGTGACGTGCCGCTCGCCCTTGCCGGGCAGGAGCAGCAGGAAGGCGCCGATGAGCAGCACCAGGACGAGGATCGCCGCGATCGCCGGGTTCACGCTTCGTACGGCCCTCATCACTGACCAGCTCCCAGGGCCGGGCCCGGAGGCAGGTTGGAGATCCAGGTGTCGAACCACGGACCGGTGCCGAGGGTGTTGGTGAACACGCGGTAGAACGGCGCCATCAGCCGCAGCGAGTTGTCCAGGTTGTTCTGGTTCTTGCGCAGCACGTCCACCACGGACTTGAGGTTGCTCAGCGCCGGCTTCAAGTCGGCCCGACTCTGCTCGACCAGCGCGGTCAGCTCCGTGGACAGGTTGCTCGTCGAGACCAGCAGCTCGTGGATGGCGTCGCGGCGGGCGACCACCGCCCGGAGGAGCTCGTCACTGGACTTCATCAGCGTGACGATGTCCTCGTCGCGGTCGGAGAGCACGCCCGAGACCTTCTGCAGGTTGCCGAGCAGGGTGTTGAGCTGGGAGTCGCGCGCTGCCACGTTGGCCGACAGTGCGGAGAGGCCCTTCAGGGTGCTCTTCAGCTCCTCCGGAGTGTTCTGGGTGGCGTCGGCGAGCGTGTTCAGCGACTGGGTCAGCTGCGGCAGGTCGATCTGCTGGGCGCGCTCGGCGAGGCCGCTGAACGCCTGCACGACGTCGTACGCCGACCGGGTGCGCGAGGTCGGGATCGTGCTGCCCTTCTTGAGCTGCCCCGAACCCTTCGGCTCGAGCGCGAGGAACATCTGACCGAGCAGCGTCTTGACCTTGATCTCGGCGTTCGTCTCTGTGCCGAAGTCGGCCGCGGAGGTGATCCGGAAGGTGACCTTCACGTGGTCACCGTCGAGGCCGACCCCCGTCACCTTGCCGACGCGGACGCCGGCGATGCGGACCTCGTCGTTCGGCCTGATCCCGCTCGAGTCGGTGAAGGAGGCGTAGTAGGTGTCGCCGCCGCCGATCAGCGGCAGCGAGTCGGCCTTGAACGCCATCACGAGGAGGGCCAGCACGATGAGGAGGCTGACCGCGCCGATCTTCACTGGATTGCGCTCGCGGAAGGGCTTCGTCATGAGAGGTTGCACCTCCCGTTGCCGCCCGGATAGGTCTGGTACGGCACCGTGAGCGGCGGACCGGTCGGCAGGATCACCTTCGCCTGGAACTCGCACAGGTAGAAGTTGAAGAACGACCCGTAGATGGCTGTGCGGCCGATCTTCTCGAGCTTGATCGGCAGGATCTGGAGCGCCCTGTCGATCTCGTCGCGGCCCTGGTTCAGGTTGGTGGCCACCTGGCGCAGCTCCTTGATGCTGGACACGAGGCCGGGACGGATGCCGGTGGTGAGGTCCGCCGTCTGGCGGGTCAGCGCGGAGACCGAGTCCAGGGAGTTCAGGATCGCGTCCTTGTCCTGGTTCAGCCCGGACATGAAGTCGCGCAGCTGGATGATCAGGCTGGAGAGCTGCTGGTCGCGGTCGCCGACGGTCTTCAGGACGACGTTGAGGTTGGTGATGACGTCGCCGATGAGCTGGTCGCGATCGGCGAGCGTCTGGGTCACCGACCCGGTGCTGCGCAGCAGCCCCTCGAGGTTGCCGCCTTCGCCCTGGAAGACCTGGATGAGCTCGTAGCTCAGCTTGTTGACGTCCGTGGGGGTGAGCGCTGCGAAGAGCGGCTTGAACCCGTTGAACAGCGTGGTGAGGTCGAGCGCCGGCTGGGTGCGGCTCAGCGGGATCGTCGAGTCACTCGGCAGTCGTGAGGTGTCGCCGACTCCCTGCGTGATCGCGATGTAGCGCTGGCCGACCAGGTTGCGGTAGCGGATCGTCGCGGTCGAGCTGCGCGTGACCTCGGTGGCGTTGCGGACGGTGAACGTCACCCGTGCCCGGGTGCGGTCGACGATCTCGACCTTCTTCACGCTCCCGACCTTGACGCCCGCGACGCGGATGTCGTCGCCCTTGAGCACGCCGGTGACGTCGCTGAAGATCGCCTTGTACTGGCGCGACTTCTCGAAGTTCAGGTTGCCGATCAGGACGATCAGCACGCCGGTCGCCAGGCTGGTGACGACCATGAAGATGACCAGCTTGAACGCGTCACCACGGGTCTTCTTGTCGAGCATCTTCATCGGACGCTCACCTCGGTCCCGGTGGCGAGCGGGCCGAACAGCAACGTGGTCAGGTCGGGCACGCGGTCGGCCGAGACGCCGAGCACCGGCGCGGTGAGGGCGTTGAAGAACGCCTTCTGGGCCGAGCCGGCTGCGGCGCCGCTCAACGAGGCGTCCACCGCCGGAGCCGTCCGCTGCGCGTCACCACGCTGGAGGTTGTTGACGCCGTCGTTGAGGTTCGGCACCCCCGTGAGGGGCACCTTGGGGTTCGGCAGCCCCAGGCAGGCGGGTCCGTTGTCGGCACCGAGCACCGGCACGTCCTTCGGCCCGTAGCCGCGAGGCTGTCGCGGCAGCGTGATCAGGTCGATGTGGAAGACGAAGCCGCGGAAGGTGCTCGCCAGGTTGGGCGCCTGGTCGACCAGTCCCCTGAGCAGGCAGGGGAACTCCGGGGAGTAGCGGTTGAGCAGCTGCAGCTGCGGCTCGCTCAGCTGGCCCAGGCGCACGATGTTGCTGCCGTTGTTGTCCAGGAACGTCTTGGTGGTGTCGGAGAACGACGTGACGTCCTTGAGGAAGGCGTTGAGCTTCACCTGGCGCGAGAGCAGCGTGTTGCCGGTCTTCACGGTGTTGCGCAACGTCTCGGCGATCTGCGGCGCGACGTCGGCGTAGGTGCCGGTGACCTTGGCGAGCAGTCTCAGGTCCTCGACCAGCGCCGGCACCTGCGGGTTGAGGCGCTGCAGGTAGGAGTCGAGGGTCTCGATGTTCTGGCCGATCTCCTCGCCACGGCCCTCGAGCGCGCTCGCCAACGCGTTCAGCGTGTAGTTGAGCTCGGCGGGCTGGACGGCGCGGAGCAGCGGATAGATGTCGTTGAGGACCTTCTCGACCTCGATCGGCAGGAGCGTCTGCTTGATCTCGTCGCCCTGTTGCAGCGCGCTCTTCGACGCGTCGGTCGGCACCACCAGCTCGACGTACTTCTCGCCGAACAGGGTCTTGGGGAGGATCGAGGCGGTGACGTTCTCGGGGATCTTCCCGATCCAGTGCGGCTTGATGCCGAGGGTGAGGACCGCACCGTTGGCCTCCGACTTTGCCTCGAGCACCTCGCCGACGATGACGCCCCGGACCTTGACGTCGGCCCGGGACGGCAGCTGCAGGCCGATGGTGTCGGTGTCGAGCGTGACCCTGTCGAAGGACACGAACTTCTGGGTGAACACGGCGTTGATCAGCCACACGCCGAGCACCAGCATGCCGATGAACACGACACCGAGCAGCCGGTCGCTGAAGAACTTCCTGGTCATCGTCGTCAGCCCGCCAGCCTGACGGTGGTCGTCGAGCCCCAGATGGCCATGCTGAGGAAGAGGTCGATGACGTTGATCGCGACGATCGACGTCCTCACGGCACGACCGACCGCCACACCCACGCCGGCAGGACCGCCGCTGGCGGTGTAGCCGTGGTAGCAGTGGATCAGGATGACCACGACCGCGAAGACGAGCACCTTGCCGAACGACCAGAGCACGTCGCCGGGTGGGAGGAACTGGTTGAAGTAGTGGTCGTAGGTGCCGGCGCTCTGCCCGTAGAACTGGGTCACCACGAGCCGCGTCGCGAAGTAGGACGACAGCAGCCCGACGACGTACAGCGGCACGATCGCGATCAGCCCGCCGATGATCCTCGTGGTCACCAGGAACGGCATCGAGGGGATCGCCATCACCTCGAGGGCGTCGACCTCCTCGGAGATCCGCATCGCGCCGAGCTGGGCGGTGAAGCCGCAGCCGACCGTCGCGGCAAGTGCGATGCCGGCGACCAGCGGCGCGATCTCGCGGGTGTTGAAGTAGGCGGAGACGAAGCCGGAGAACGCGGCGGTGCCGATCTGGTTGAGCGAGGCGTAGCCCGACAGGCCGACCTGGGCGCCGGTGAAGAACGTCATCACCAGGATCACGCCGACCGTGCCGCCGATGACCGCCAGCGCACCGCTGCCGAGCGCCACCTCGGCCAGCAGCCGCAGGATCTCCCTGGGGTAGCGCTTGACCGATCGCGGCGTCGCGATCAGGGCGCGCACGTAGAACGCCAGCTCCTCACCGAGCCGGTCGAGCGCCTTCAGGGGACGCTCGTAGACCTGCTTCACGTCAGCCATGGCGCTAACCCGTCTTCGGTGGGACGAGTTGGACGAAGACCGCGCTCATCACGAAGTTCACGATGAACAGCAGCAGGAAGGTGATGACCACCGACTCGTTGACCGCGTCGCCGACGCCCTTCGGGCCGCCACCTGCGTTCATCCCCTTGAAGGCGGCGACGATGCCGGCGATGAGGCCGAACACGATCGCCTTGCTGAGTCCCTCCCACAGGTCGGGGAGCTGGGCGAGCGCGGTGAAGCTGGCCAGGTAGGCGCCGGGCGTGCCGTCCTGGAGGACCACGTTGAAGAAGTAGCCGCCGGCCACGCCGACGACGCTGACCATGCCGTTGAGGAAGAACGCCACCAGCATGGAGGCGAGCACCCGAGGTACGACGAGCCGCTGGATCGGGTCGATGCCGAGCACCATCATCGC
The DNA here is from genome assembly GCF_054059435.1 of Marmoricola sp. URHA0025 HA25. Lineage (NCBI taxonomy): Bacteria > Bacillati > Actinomycetota > Actinomycetes > Propionibacteriales > Nocardioidaceae > Marmoricola > Marmoricola sp. URHA0025 HA25. The sequence goes on along the minus strand of NZ_JBSSCD010000001.1, from coordinate 420,854 downwards.
GTCGAGCTCTTCGCGGATCTTGCGGGCGCCGAGGTCTGCGGCGATCGCGGAACCACCGGCACCGGCGATCAGGAGGGCGGTGCCGATCGGCGCGGCCTGCTGGACCACCGCGAGCACCGAGGCGGAGCCGGTGAAGGACTGCGCACCGAACTGCTTGATCAGGCTGCCGACCTGCAGCGCGATGACCGCACCGAAGGGGATGGCGACCAGCGCCGTCGGCACGATCGTCACCGACGCGATGAACCACGCCTGCTGGAGGAACTCGCGAGTCTGGAAGGGGCGCTTGAACAGCGCGATCGCGACATCTATCCCGAAGGCGAAGAGCTTGCCGGCTGTCCCGACGGGAGCCAGGATCCGGTCCGCGGTGAGAGAGGACATGCTGCCGTCAGGATCCCGGGGCCATGGACATGTTCGGCTCGAACGAACCTGGGGGCGGGGTCACGCCGTTCTCGCGGCACCACTCGCCCGGGGGGCGCTGGCTGCGGCGCGGGATGCCGTTGGAGGGCTCCTGCTGCAGCGGGATCGGGGGCAGCGGGGGCAGCTCCTGGCCCTCCTCGGCGGCGAGCTCGTCGGCGTCCTTCTCCTCGCTCATGCCGATCGGGCCGACCCGCTGGGCGTTGAGGAACTGGCGGACCACCGGCTCCTCGGAGCTCAGCAACATCTCGCGGGGACCGAACATCGCCAGGTGCTTGTGGTAGAGCAGCCCGATGTTGTCGGGCACCGTGCGGGCGGTGTTGATGTCGTGGGTCACGATCAGGAACGTCGCGTCGATCTGGGCGTTGAGGTCGATGATCAGCTGGTTGAGGAACGACGTACGGACCGGGTCCAGGCCGGAGTCCGGCTCGTCGAACAGCACGATCTCGGGGTCCAGGACCAGGGCACGGGCCAGGCCGGCACGCTTGCGCATCCCACCGGAGATCTCACCGGGCAGCTTGTCCTCGGCACCGAGGAGACCCACCAGGTCCATCTTCTCCATGACGATGTTGCGGATCTCCGACTCGGACTTCTTGGTGTGCTCGCGCAGCGGGAAGGCGACGTTGTCGTAGAGGTTCATCGACCCGAACATCGCGCCGTCCTGGAACAGCACCCCGAACAGCTTGCGGATCTCGTAGAGGTCCTTCTCCGAGCACGAGGCGATGTCGACGCCCTCGATCACCACGCTGCCGTTGTCGGGCTTGAGCAGGCCGATGATCGTCTTGAGCAGCACCGACTTGCCGGTGCCCGAGGGGCCCAGCATCACGCAGATCTCACCGGCCGGGATCGTCAGCGAGACGTCGCCCCAGATCAGCTGCTTCCCGAACGACTTGGTCAGGTGGCTGATCTCGATCTCCACACCCATGGGACGACTCCCTCTCACATCCGGCAGACAGCGGGCCACGCCTCCCACGGCGCTCCCACCTGGCTGAACCAACGAGTAACCGGGGGCTAAGTTACGCGGACAAAGCGACGCACGTCACCCCGTACCGGTAACGTCTCAGCATTTTTCCGATACTCTGACGACGGTTCCGGTATCGAATCTCCGGCTCTGCGCCTTTGGGATGTTCCGGACACGCACACGAGCGGCCGTCCCCAGGGGACGACCGCTCGTGCGGTGTGCGACTGCTGCGGCCCGGAGGCCGCGCGGTCACTTGAGGGTGACGGTGGCCCCGGCGCCCTCGAGGGCCTCCTTGGCCTTCTCCGCGGTCTCCTTGTTGGCCTTCTCCAGGACGGCCTTGGGAGCGGCCTCGACCAGCTCCTTGGCCTCCTTCAGCCCGAGGCTGGTCAGCGCCCGGACCTCCTTGATGACGTTGATCTTCTTGTCACCAGCGGCCTCGAGGATCACGTCGAACTCGTCCTGCTCGGCGGCCTCGTCGGCGGCGGCTGCGCCACCACCGGCGGCGGGGGCGGCAGCAACGGCGACCGGAGCGGCCGCGGTCACGCCGAAGGTGTCTTCGAACTGCTTCACGAACTCGCTGAGCTCGAGGAGGGTCATCTCCTTGAAAGCGTCGAGCAGCTCGTCGGTGCTGAGCTTCGCCATGGTGGCGTTCCTTTCGGTTGATGCTGCGTCACGGGCAGTCCCGCGACGCGAACGGGGTGTCAGGCCTCGGTGCTCTCGGGGGCCTCGGTGGTCTCCTCGGACGCGGGAGCGTCGTCGGACGCCGCCTCGGCCACAGGGGCCTCGGTGGTCTCCTCGGACGCCGGAGCGTCGTCGGACGCCGTCTCCTCGGCCGCGGGGGCCTCGTCGACGACGGTCTCCTCGGCCACGGCAGCCGGTTCACCGGCACCGTCCTTGAGGGGTTCAGTTGCGTCCTGCCCTGATTCCTCCAGCTTCGCCTGCAGCGCGCCGGCGAGCCGGGCAGCCTGGGCGAGGGGGGCGTTGAGCAGGTAGACGGCCTGGCTGAGCGAAGCGAGCATCGCGCCCGCCAGCTTGCCCAGGAGCACCTCGCGGGACTCGAGATCGGCCAGCTTGGCGATCTCCTTGGCGTCCATCGAGGCTCCGTCGACGTACCCGGCCTTGATCACAAGGGCGGGGTTTGCCTTGGCGAAGTCACGCAGACCCTTGGCCGCCTCGACGAGGTCGCCGTTGATGAAGGCGATCGCGGTCGGCCCGTTCAGCAGGTCGTCGAAGCCCTCGACGCCCGCCTCCTTGGCGGCGAGCTTGGTCAGCGTGTTCTTGACCACGGCGTAGTTGGCGTTCTCGCCGAGCGCGCGCCGCAGGTCCTGCAGCTGCTTCACGGTGAGCCCGCGGTACTCGGTCAGCACAGCGCCAGCGGAATCGTTGAACTGGTCGACGATCTCCGCGACGGCTGCTGCCTTGTCTGGCCGCGCCATGGGACTCCTTCCAACTTCTGCACGGGGTGTGCTCGGGCGGCGTACGGGATTGGACGCTGCCCGGACCTCGGACCGTTGTGGAAAGAAGAAGGCCCTGCGCACAGGGCACAGGGCGTACGGCGCGGAGCGCCTCGACTCGGTGTCACCTGCGCAGGCCGTCCGCTCTCGCGAAACCTTCACACCACCCAGATGGGGCCAGGGCGGTGAACCGGCGGTCTTCGGTTACGAGGGATGAGTCTAGGGGCCGTCCGGGGTCGTGACCAAATCGGCCCCCGGAACACCGAGGCGGCGCAGATGAAAGATTTGCTTTCATCTGCGCCGCCTCGACGCGTTTCAGGCTTTCAGTTGCGCCGCCTCGACGCTTTTGGGGCTTTCGTCTGAGCCGTCTCGACGGATCAGGCTTCGTCCTCGCCGGCCACGTTGCGGGTGCGGTTCGGGTCGACCTGGATGCCGGGGCCCATCGTCGTGGAGACCGTCACCTTCTTGATGTAGCGGCCCTTGGAGCTCGACGGCTTGAGCCGCAGCACCTCCTCGAGCGCAGCGGCGTAGTTCTCCGCCAGCTGGGCCTCGCTGAACGAGGTCTTGCCGATGATGAAGTGCAGGTTGGCGTGCCGGTCGACGCGGAACTCGATCTTGCCGCCCTTGATGTCGGAGACCGCCTTGGCGACGTCCGGGGTCACGGTGCCGGTCTTCGGGTTCGGCATCAGACCGCGGGGGCCGAGGACGCGGCCGAGCCGGCCGACCTTGCCCATCATGTCCGGGGTCGCGACCACGGCGTCGAAGTCGGTCCAGCCGCCGTTGACCTTCTCGATCAGCTCGTCGCCGCCGACGATGTCGGCGCCGGCCTCACGGGCGGCGTCGGCCTTGTCGCCGTTGGCGAACACGAGGACCTTGGCGGTCTTGCCGGTGCCGTGGGGCAGGTTGACGGTGCCGCGGACCATCTGGTCGGCCTTGCGGGGGTCGACCCCGAGGCGCATGGCGACGTCGACGGTCTCGTCGAACTTCTTCTTGGCGGTCTGCTTCGCGATCTTGATCGCGGCCAGCGGGGCGTGGAGCTCGTCCTTGTCGAACGCCTCTTCCGCCGCGCGGTAGGTCTTGCTGCGCTGCATGGTGGTTCCTACTTTCAGGAGATGTGGTGCGGGCCAGCGCGGCCCTTCCACGTGGTGCGGATCTCGACTCGGCTCGATCACCGAGAGAGTGCTCGATCGCCGAGCGGGTGCTCGATCGCCGAGCGGGATCAGTCGGTGACGACGCCCATCGAGCGGGCGGTGCCCTCCACGATCTTCATCGCGGCCTCGATGTCGTTGGCGTTGAGGTCGGGAAGCTTGGTCTCGGCGATCTCGCGGATCTGGTCCTTGTTGAGCTTGCCGACCTTGTCGGTCTGCGGCACGCCCGATCCCTTGGAGATGCCGGCGGCCTTCTTGATCAGCTCCGCGGCCGGAGGCGTCTTGGTGATGAAGGTGAAGCTGCGGTCCTCGTAGATGGTGATCTCGACGGGGATGACGTTGCCGCGCATGGCCTCTGTCTGGGCGTTGTACGCCTTGCAGAAGTCCATGATGTTCACGCCGTGCGGGCCCAGGGCGGTACCGACCGGCGGCGCCGGGGTGGCCGCGCCGGCCTGCAGCTGCACCTTGACCAGTGCGGCGATCTTCTTCTTCGGGGGCATTGCTCTCTACTTTCTTCTCGTGGTCATGACGAGGAGGTACGGCGTACCGCCTCTGCCACCTGGTGCGGTGCTGTCGCTCAGACCTTCTGGATCTGGCTGAACGACAGCTCGACCGGGGTCTCCCGGCCGAAGATCTCGACGAGGGCCTTGACCCTCTGCGACTCCATGTTGATCTCGGTGATCGTCGCGTGCAGCGTGGCGAACGGACCCTCGACGACCATGACGGAGTCGGACACGTCGAAGTCGGCCACGGTGACCGGGGTGCGGGTCGCGGTCTTGGTCGGCGCCGAGCCGGACTGGGCGACCGCGGCGGCCTCGGCCTGGGCCTGGACGGCGGGGGCCAGCATGTTCTCGACCTCGTCGAGGCTCAGCGGCACCGGCTGGTGGCTGTGGCCGACGAACCCGGTGACCGACGGCGTGTGCCGCACCGCGGCCCAGGACTCGTCGGTGAGGTCCATCCGGACCAGGACGTAGCCGGGCAGCGCCGGCTTGGTCCGCAGCTTGCGCTGGCCGTTCTTGATCTCGGCGACGTCCTCGGTGGGGACCACGATCTCGTGGATGTAGTCCTCCATGTTCAGCGAGGTGATCCGGTTCTCGAGGTTGGCCTTCACCCGGTTCTCCATGCCGGAGTAGGTGTGCACCACGAACCAGTCACCGGGCTTTTCCCGCAGCGCGTTGCGGAACTCCTCCAGCGGGTCGTCGGCCGGCTCGTCGAGGTCGAGGTCGTCCTCGTCGTCGGCCTCGGTCTCGTCGGAGACGGCAGCCTCGTCGTCCGGCTCCTCGAGCTCGGCGCTCTCGTCGGCCTCGAGACCCGCCTCGAGCTCCTCGACGTCCTCGACCGACGCGGCGACCTCGTCGTCGAGGGACTCCTCGGCGAGGTCCGCGACCGACTCGGCCTCCGACTCGGCCTCCGGCTCGGCCTCGGTCTCGGTCTCCGCCTGGTCCTCCAGCGGGGCGTCGTCGCCGGCGTCGGTCACCTCGGAGGCGGGCGCCTCGTCGACACCGTCCTCCGGGCTCTCGACAGCCTCTGCCTCGATCGGGGCGTCCTGCGCCTCGTCGTACTGCTCCGACACGATTACTCCGTCACCTTGCAACTCGTCTGGATGTCTGACCGCGAACCGGTCACGTCGTGGTGGTGTGTCCGCCGAAGATGGCGAAGACGGCCTTGCCGAACCCGAGGTCCAGCAGCGAGACGATCGCGATCATGAAGAGCACGAACACCATCACCACGAGGAAGTAGGTCACCAGCTGCTGCTGGCTGGGCCACACGACCTTGCGCAGCTCGGCGACGACCTGCCGGTAGAACAGGACCGGGCTCGTGCGCTCGGACCTGGCCGAGCGCGCCGAGGGGGTGTCCGACACGGCTTCCTTCTTCCTCTTGCGGTTCTCTCTGGTCTACTGGGTTTCGCGCAGGGCACGAGGGACTTGAACCCCCAACCTTCGGTTTTGGAGACCGATGCTCTGCCAGTTGAGCTAGTGCCCTCCGGCGTCGGCTGGGCATGGCAAAGCAAAGCCCTGTGACACCAAGCGAAGAGTCTACGGGCCGCGGCGGGGCAAGTCGAACTGGGCGATCGCGATACCCGTTCGGAGCGCGCGGAGGACTCTGGGAACATGGGCGCGTGAGCGAGCCCAACCAGGTGACCAGTCCTCTCTTCGAGCGCACTCCGGCGGAGCTGGAGGAGTTCCTCCGCGAGCAGCAGGCGGCGTACGACGCCCTGGTGGACCGCGGCCTCAAGCTCGACCTGACCCGCGGGAAGCCGTCCAGCGCTCAGCTCGACCTCTCCGACGGACTGCTGTCACTCCCGCACGGCGTCACCGACGCCTCCGGAGTGGACACCCGCAACTACGGGGGGCTGGAGGGCATCCTCGAGCTCCGCGCGCTGTTCGCCGAGCTGCTCGGCGTCGAGACCGGCCAGGTCGTCGCCGGAGGCAACTCGAGCCTGGTGATGATGCGCGAGGCCCTCGCCTACCTCTGGCTCAAGGGCGGCGTGGACAGCGAGCGTCCCTGGGGCGCGGAGGAGAAGGTGACCTGGATCTGCCCGGTCCCGGGCTACGACCGGCACTTCACGCTGCTCGACTGGTTCGGCATCGAGACGGTCACCGTGCCGCTGAACGACGACGGGCCCGATGCGGAGGCGGTCGCCGAGCTCGCCGCAGCCGACCCGAGCATCAAGGGCATCTGGGTGGTGCCGACCTACGCGAACCCGACGGGGTCTGTGGCCTCGCAGGAGGTGGCCGCGCGACTCGCCTCGATGCCGACGGCGGCGCCGGACTTCAAGATCTTCTGGGACAACGCCTATGCGCTGCACCACCTCACCGCCGAGGAGGCCAAGAGCGCCGACATCGTCAGCCTCGCGGCGGCGTCGGGCCATCCGCACCGGCCGATCATGTTCGCCTCGACGTCGAAGATCACCTATGCCGGCGCCGGTGTCGGGTTCCTCGCGGGCTCGACCGAGACCGTCGACTGGTACGTCCGCAATCTCGGCAAGGGTGCGATCGGGCCGGACAAGCTCAACCAGCTGCGGCACGCCCAGTTCTTCGGCTCGGCCCAGGGGGTCCGCGACCACATGGCGCGCCACCGGGCGATCATCGCGCCCAAGTTCGCCGCCGTGGACGCCGTCCTCTCCGAGCGCCTCGCCGACCTCGGTATCGCGACCTGGACGCGGCCCACCGGCGGCTACTTCGTGAGCCTCGACGTGCTCGACGGGACCGCCTCGCGCGTGATCGCCCTCGCCAAGGCCGCCGGGATCGCGCTGACGCCCGCCGGTGCGTCGTACCCCCAGGGCAACGACCCGCGCGACCGCAACATCCGGCTCGCACCCACCTTCCCCGAGCTGGCCGAGGTGAACGAGGCGATGGAGGGCGTCGCGACCTGCGTGCTGCTCGCGGCGGCCGAGCGGCTGCGGGGCTGAGCTGAGCTCGACGCACGCGGCCGCGGATCCACGACACCACCGTGACCTACTGAGCCTGCCGAAGGCGCACCTGCACCTGCACTTCACCGGCTCGATGCGGCACGCGACGCTGCTCGAGCTGGCGGAGCGCGACGGCATCACGCTCCCCGACGCGCTGGTCGAGGACTGGCCTCCCCGACTGTCGGCCGCCGACGAGAAGGGCTGGTTCCGGTTCCAGCGGCTCTACGACGTAGCCCGTTCGGTGCTCCGCACCGAGGACGACGTACGCCGCCTGGTCCGGGAGGCAGCCGAGGACGACCGCGCCGACGGCGGGCGCTGGCTGGAGATCCAGGTCGACCCGAGCGGGTACGCCGCACGGTTCGGCGGGGTCACCGCCTTCACCGACCTGGTGCTCGACGCGGTCGCCGATGCGGCCCGCACGGTCGGCATCGGCATGGCGGTCATCATCGCCGCCAACCGCACCCGGCACCCGCTCGACGCCCGCACGCTGGCCCGCCTCGCCGCGCAGTACGCCGGTCGAGGTGTCGTCGGCTTCGGGCTCTCGAACGACGAGCGGCGCGGTCGCACGGCAGACTTCGCGCCGGCGTTCCGGATCGCCGAGCGCGCCGGCCTGCTGCTCGCACCGCACGGCGGCGAGCTGCTCGGTCCGGAGTCGGTGCGCACCTGCCTCGACGAGCTGCACGCGGACCGGCTCGGTCACGGCGTACGGGTGGCCGAGGACCCAGAGCTGCTGGCCCGGGTCGTCGAGCAGCGGGTCGTCCTGGAGCTCTGCCCGGTGTCGAACGTCGCCCTGGGTGTCTACTCCGACCCCACCTCCGTCCCGCTGCCGGAGCTGATGGCCGCGGGCGCCCGGATCGCGCTCGGGGCCGACGACCCGCTCCTGTTCGGGTCGCGGCTCGCCGCCCAGTACTCCACCATGCGCGCGGCCCACGACCTGACCGACGCGGACCTGGCCGGGCTGGCGCGGTCCTCCGTCGACGCCTCGCGTGCCGACGACGCGACGAAGTCGGCATTGTCGGCCGAGGTCGACCGCTGGTACGACACAATCCCGTCATGAGCGAGGACGAGGGCCAGCCGACACCGCCGCCGCCACCGGGGCAGGCCGGCTACGGACAGCAGCCGCCCCCGCCTCCTCCGCCGCAGGCGCCGCAGCTCAATCCTCAGTCGGCATACTCGCCGTACGGCGGCCAGCCACCGTACGGCCAGCCCTACCCGCCGGCGCCGGGGCACCCGGGGATGCCGCAGTTCCCGGTCTACGTGCTGCCCGACAACCCGAAGGCGACCGCGGCGCTGATCGTCGGGATCATCGCGGTGGCGGGCACCTTCATGTGCGTCCTGCCGGTGCTGGCGGCGCCGGTCGCCTGGGTGCTCGGCGTGCAGGCGAGGCGCGAGATCCGCAACGCTCCGCAGCACTGGGGCGGCGAGGGCAAGGCCACCGCCGGGATGGTGCTCGGCATCGTCGGGACCGTGCTGCTGGTGCTGATCGTCCTGGTGATCCTGCTGATCGTCGTGGTCGCGGTCGGTGACTCGGGCTCGTACAACTCCGACACCGGGGTCTGAGCCGCAGCCCTGCGAGGAACGAGCAGGGTTGCGACGCGAAGAGGTCGAGCGAGCCCGCGGGTGAGCCTGCGAACCAGCGACGGCGGGTCGAGACATGAGCCGCAGCGGACCTGAGGTCGGACCTCAGAGCGCGCAGCCGACGAGCACCGGCTCGGGGACCAGCTCGACACCGAAGCGCTGCTGCACCCCGTCGCGCACCTCGCGGGCCAGGGTCACCAGGTCCGCGGCCGTCGCGGCGCCGCGGTTGGTCAGGGCGAGGGTGTGCTTCGCCGACAGGGCGGCGCGCGCGTTGCCGTGGCCGCGGGCGAAGCCGGCGTGCTCGATCAGCCAGGCCGCGCTGGTCTTGACCCGGCCGTCGGGCTGCGGCCACGCAGGAGCGCCGGTGGGCACGTCGCCCGGCGCCAGCACCGGGTTGGTGAAGAACGAGCCGGCACTCCAGGTGTCGTGGTCGCTGCCGTCGAGCACCATGCCCTTGCCGCGTCGCAGCGCCAGCACGGCCTCGCGCACGTCGGCCAGCGGAGCCCGCTCGCCGACCGCGACGCCGAGACGACCGGCGAGCTCGGCGTACCCGATCGGCGCGCTGAGGTCGCCGAGCCGCAGCTGGAGGACGACCTCGAGCACGACCCAGCGGTCGGGCTCCTGCTTGAGACGGCTGGTGCGGTAGCCGAAGCGGCAGTCGCGGTGGAACAGCGTGCGCACCTCGCCGGACGGGCGGTCCCAGCAGCGCACCGAGGCGATCGTCTGGGAGACCTCCTGCCCGTACGCGCCGACGTTCTGGATCGGTGTCGCGCCGGCGAGTCCCGGGATGCCCGAGAGTGCCTCCACGCCGACCCAGCCCTGCTCGCCGGCTCGTGCGACCAGGTCGTCCCAGACCTCCCCGGCCGCGACCCGCACGACCGCTCCGCCGCAGGCATCGGAGTCGGAGTGCACGCCTGCGGTGCGGACCGCCACGACGCGGCCGTCGAACCCGGAGTCGGAGACCAGCAGGTTGCTGCCGCCGCCGAGGACGAGCACCGGCTGGCCACGGTCGTCGGCGTCGCGCACCGCGGCGACCAGCTCGGCCTCGGTCGAGGCGACGACGAAGTCCGCCACCGGGCCGCCGACCCGGAGCGTGGTGTGGTGGCCCAGGAGCTCAGCCACCCAGCACCGCCGAAGCCGCGCCGAGCACCTTCTCCCCCTCGCAGGTGACCGTCAGCAGGACCGTCTGGTCGTCGCGCAGCTCACCGCTGACGACCACCTCGGTGCCGTCCTCCGGCACGAGGACGGGGCGGGTGAACTTCGCGCCGATCTGCGCGATCCGTCCCGGCTGACCGAGCTCCTCGTCGACGTACCGCGCGGCGAGGGCAAGGGTGTACATGCCGTGCGCGATCACGCCGGGCAGGCCGACGCTGCGCGCGACGGCCTCGTCCTGGTGGATCGGGTTGTGGTCGCCGCTGGCCTCGGCGTAGGCGACCAGGTCGCCCCGGGTGATCCGGTAGGTGCGTGGCTCCATCAGGCACCTGCCTTGTGGACCAGGGTCGCCTCGGCCGTGCAGACGAGCTGACCGTCGGCGTCGGTGATCGCGCTGGAGGTGCTGATGATGTCGGCTCCACCGATCTGGCGCAGCCCGGTGACGCTCAGCTCCGCGCGCAGGGCGTCGCCGGCGCGCACCGAGCGCCGGTGGACGAACTTCTGCTGGCCGTGGACGACGTGGTGGAGCTCGATGCCGACCTCGGGGTCCGACATCAGCGCCTGCATCGCGCCGAACGCGACCACGATCGGGTACGTCGCCGGGGCCGGCCCGCCGGCCTGGTACGGCGTACCGGTGGCGGCGGCGAAGGCCGCGATCCGCTCCTCGGTCACGTCGTACGCCGCGGTCGGCGGGAACGTGCGGCCGGACAGGGACGGGTCGACGGGCATGGCGCTCACGCTACCGGGGAGGGTTTCGACAGGCTCGACCACCGGCGGGTGGCAGACACGACGAAGGGCGGCTCCCGCGTGGGAACCGCCCTCCAGGAAGCGAGCCGTCAGCGGGTCTCGCGGTGATCGGTGTGCTTGCGGCAACGCGGGCAGAACTTCTTCAGCTCCATGCGGTCCGGGTCGTTGCGGCGGTTCTTCTTGGTGATGTAGTTGCGTTCCTTGCATTCCACGCACGCCAAGGTGATCTTGGGTCGGACGTCGGAGCTCTTGCTGGCCACGGTGTGCCTTCTTCCTTGCAGTCGTGCGGTGCGTATCTCGGCCTTCTCGGGCCGGTGGAGTAGCGGGGGCGGGGCTCGATCCCGCGACCTCACGATTATGAGTCGTGCGCTCTAACCAGCTGAGCTACCCCGCCTCGGCAACGACCGCGGCCCCGCGGTCATTCCCAGAGCCCCTTTACGGAATCGAACCGTAGACCTTCTCCTTACCATGGAGACGCTCTGCCGACTGAGCTAAAGGGGCCTGACCCGATCCGGGCCGACGTGAAGGATACACAGGCGCCACGGGATCAGCGAAATCGGTAGAGGGCCGCTCCGGGGCCGTCATCGACGCATGGCGGCGTCCTGGATCCGGGCGAACGGCCGGGCCTCCTCGACGGCGTAGGCCAGCTCGAGGAGCCGGGCCTCGTGGCCCATCCCCGCGGCGAGCTGGACCCCGATCGGCGTACCGTCCGAGCTCGTCGTGAAGGGCAGCGAGACCGCCGGGTCGCCGGTGGCGTTCTGCAGCGGCGTGAAGCCGACCCAGTCCATCAGCCGGCCCATGACCAGCTCGTAGGGCTGGGTCGGGTCGAGGTGCCCGATCCGCGGCGTGACGTGGCTCAGGGTCGGGGTCAGCACGACGTCGTACGACGTGAAGAACCGTCGCGAGACGACCGTCGCCGCGCGCAGCCGGGCGATCGACAACGGGATCCGGTAGAGGTGGCGGACCACGTAGCCCGCGAACCCCCGCGTCAGCGGCTCGGTCGCGCGCCAGTCGAAGCTGGCGTTGAAGGTGCGCTTGCCGGTGGCGTTGAGGAAGAGGAACAGCAGGCCGTAGTAGGTCTTGAAGTCGTCGACAAACGAGCCGGGGACCGGCGCGTCGATCTCCTCGACGTGGTGGCCCAGGGACGCCAACAGCTCGCCGGCAGCCCGAACGGCGGTGGCGGTCTGGGGATCCGTGGCGGCCACCAGCGAGTCGATGACCATCGCGACCCTGAGCCCTCGGGGTCCTGGACCAGTGACGTCGCCGATCGGCCGGAGCCGCGGGTGCGGTGCGAGCAGCTCGGTCTCGCGCAGGTACGCCGCGGTGTCACGGACCGAGCGGCTGACCACGCCGTCGGCCACGACCTGGACCGGCATCTCGCGCGACATCTTGTCCTGGGGGACGCGACCACGGCTCGGCTTGAGGCCGACGAGCCCGCACGCCGCGGCCGGGATCCTGATGGAGCCGCCGCCGTCGTTGGCGTGGGCGATCGGCACGACGCCACTGGCGACGAGGGCGGCCGCGCCCGCCGAGGACGCACCTGAGGAGTGGTCGAGGCTCCACGGGTTGCGCACGGTGCGCCCGGGCGACTCCGCACTCGCGGAGATGCCGAACTCCGAGAGCTGGGACTTGCCGAGGTTGACCAGCCCGAGCCCGAGGAACGTCTTCGCGAAGTCGCCGTCGGAGGCCGCCGGCTCCGCGCGGAAGGCGCTCGTGCCGTGCTGGGTGGGCAGGCCGGCGACGTCGGTGTTGTCCTTCACGAAGGTCGGCACGCCCGCGAAGAACCCGTGTCCCTCACGAGCCGACTGCTCGCGTGCGCCGTCGAAGGCGTCCGCCGCGATCGCACCCAGCGCGGGCCCCACCGACTCGGCCCGGGCGATCGCCGCCTCGACGACCTCCTGCATGCTCACCCGTCCTTCGCGGAGCTCGGTGGCGAGCCCGACGGCGTCGTGGTCGCCGAGGGCGTCGTCGGAGAAGGCGTGGAGCGGGCCCTGCGGCTGCGTCATGCCGGTGAAACTAGCGGTCCGGCCGGGGCGGCGTACTCCTCCCAGGGTCGGATCCTGCCCACTCAACGGCGCGTTTCTGGCTACTCGACGGGCATCTTCTGGCTACTCGACGGGGCACTTGTGGCTGCTCAACGGGGCCAGCGGCCGGAGGCGCCGCGACGGAAGCAGCCGACGAGGTGGGTGTCCACGATGCCGGTGGCCTCCATGAGGGCGTAGGAGGTGGTCGGGCCGACGAAGGCGAAGCCGCGCTTCTTCAGGGCCTTCGAGAGCGCCGCCGACTCGGGCGACAGGCCGGGCAGCTCGGAGGTGTCGCGGGGCTCGGGGGTGCGGTCGGGGGCGTGGCTCTCGATGAACGCCTCGAGGCCGCCGTCGGCGCGCAGCTCGACCGTCGCCCGGGCGTTGCGGCGGGCCGCCTCGATCTTGGCGCGGTTGCGGACGATGCCCGGGTCGGCCATCAGCCGCTCCACGTCGTCGTCGGTGAGGGCGGCGACGGCGCCGACGTCGAACCCGTGGAACACCTCGCGGTAGCGCTCGCGCTTGTTGAGGATGGTCAGCCAGGAGAGCCCGGCCTGGAATCCCTCGAGGCACAGCCGCTCGAACATCGCGGTCTCGCCCGTGACCGGCATCCCCCACTCGGTGTCGTGGTAGTCGCGCAGGGCAGGCAGCTCTCCCCACGGACAGCGAAGGAGACCGTCCTCGCCCTCGACGGGTCCGGTCATCCGCGCTGGCGCATGCGGGCGTTCGGAAGGGCCGGTGCCGGGATCGGCGGGAGCGGATCGTCCTGCGGAAGCGCGAACCGGTCGGTCGCGCCTCCGTCGACGAGCCGCTGCCACTGCTCGCGGTAGCCGGCGACCTCGTCGTGGTCGCGGCCGATGAAGTTCCACCACATCACGATCTGCTCGCCGAACGGGGGGCCGCCGAGCAGCAGCACCAGCGCATCCTCGGCAGCCGTGAGGTCGATCGTGTCGCGGCCGCGCTCGAGGTAGCCGAGCTCGTCGGCCTTCAGCGCCTCGTCGCCGACGGTCAGGCTGCCCGAGTCGAGCAGCAGCCCGTGCTCGTACGCCGGGTCGACGGCCAGCTGCAGCACCGTGCCGGCCCGGAGCCGGAGCTCGGCGCCGAGCAGCGGGCTGTAGGTGCGCACCGGCGACGTCGAACCGAGGAGGCTGCCGAGGAAGACCCGTGCCTCCCAGCCCTCACCGGAGACCGGCTCGGGCGCGTAGTACTCGAACCCGGGCTCCGTGTGACGGTCGGAGTCGGGCAGCGCCAGCCAGAGCTGCGCACCGTGGAGGACCTGGGTGCCGGGCGTGGAGTACTCCGAGTGGCTGATGCCGCGCCCGGCCGTCATCAGGTTGAGCTCGCCGGGCCGGACGAACGCGTGGTGACCCGCCGAGTCGCGGTGCTCCACCTCACCGGTGAACAGCCAGCTCGCCGTCTGCAGCCCCGTGTGGGGGTGCGGCGGCACGACCATGCCGCCCTCCGGGTCGACCTCCTCGGGACCGTAGTGGTCGAGGAAGCACCATGCGCCCACGAAGGTGCGCTGCCGCTGGGGCAGCGTCCGGCGGACGGTCATCGCGCGGAGCCCCCCGAGGGGCACCTCACGAGGCGTCAGGATCTCCATGCGGCAAGCGTGCCACGGAGCGGGGACGGATCAGCGACGACCGCTGAAGCTCGCCGCGCTGTGGGTCCCGCCCTGGCCGGCGCCGGCCGAGCCGCCGGACGGCCGCCTGCGCGAGCGGCCACCGCCGCTGCCGCCCTGGCCCGCGCCACGCGCCGCCTTCTGCGGGGCGTTGCGCGTGCCGGAACGGTTGCCGGAGCGGCTGCGGTTGCGACCGCCGGAGCGGTTCGTCCCGCCGGGTCGCTCGCTGTCCGCGGCCGCGACACCGAGGCCGCCCGCGACGAGCACGCGCTCACCGGGTGCGAGCGTGCGCAGGATCTCGTGGCTGGGGCCGGACACCTTGGTGGTGGTCGGGTTGATGCCCGCTGCGCGGGTCAGCGCGCGGACGTCGCGCACCTGCTGGTCGGTCATCAGCGTGATCACGGTGCCGGCCGCACCCGCACGGGCGGTGCGCCCGGAGCGGTGCAGGTAGGCCTTGTGCTCGGCCGGCGGGTCGGCGTGCACGACCAGCGCGACGTCGTCCACGTGGATGCCGCGGGCAGCGATGTCGGTGGCCACCAGCGTGGTCGCCTTGCCGGAGTGGAAGGCGTCCATGTTGCGGGTGCGGGCGTTCTGCGCGAGGTTGCCGTGCAGCTCGACGGTCGGTACGCCGCGCTGGTTGAGCTGGCGGGCGAGCGCCTTCGCACCGTGCTTGGTGCGGGTGAAGACGACCGTGCGGCCCGGCGCGCTGGCGAGGTCGACGAGGACCGAGACCCGGTGCTCGTGCTGCACGTGCAGCACGTGGTGCTCCATCGCGGAGACCGGCGACATCGCCGAGTCGGCCTCGTGGGTCATCGGGTTGCTCAGGAACCGCTTGACCAGCACGCCGACCGCGTTGTCGAGGGTCGCCGAGAACAGCAGCCGCTGGCCGCTCTTCGGGGTCTGGTCGAGGAGCCGGCGGACGGCGGGCAGGAACCCGAGGTCGGCCATGTGGTCGGCCTCGTCGAGCACGGTGACCTCGACACTGCCGAGGTCACAGGCGCCCTGCTGGATGAGGTCCTCGAGACGACCCGGGCAGGCGATGACGATGTCGACGCCGGCACGAAGTGCCTGGACCTGCGGGTTCTGGCCGACACCGCCGAAGACGGTGCGCGTGCGCAGGCCGGTCGCCTGGGCAAGCGGTGCGAGCGCCTCGTCGATCTGGGCGACGAGCTCGCGCGTCGGGGCGAGGATCAGCGCCCGCGGGCGCTTCGGCGTACGACGGGCGCCGGAGGCGTGGAGCCGGGCGACGAGGGGAAGCAGGAACGCGTAGGTCTTGCCGGAACCGGTGCGGCCGCGGCCGAGCACGTCGCGACCGGCGAGGGAGTCGGGCAGCGTCGCTGCCTGGATCGGGGTCGGGCTCGTGATGCCGCGGGCGTCGAGCAGGTCGACGAGGTTCACGGGCACACCGAGGTCGGAGAAGGTTGCAGAAGACAGAGTTGCGGAAGACAAGGAGGAATCACTCACTGTGTGGGTGTCTCACCACAGCCGAGACGATGTTCGTCGCTGGGAGGCCGGTGTGGAGCACCCGTTGCGGGGCTGCATCACACCATCAGGACCGAGGTAAGACTGGACGGTCCTTGTGCCTCGAGCCTACGGCATCGGGGGTGCTTCCGCAGAATCCTGATGGCGGCGGCCGGTGTGACCTGCGACTCTCCGGGTGATGGGTTCCATGGACGTGTACGCCGACACCGTGGCCGCGCTGCGCGCCGCCGGCTGCGTGTACGCCGAGGACGAGGCGCGGCTCCTGCTCGACGCCGACGGCGACCTCGAGGTGCTCGTCGCTCGCCGGGTCTCGGGCGAGCCGCTCGAATGGGTGCTCGGCTGGGCCGAGTTCGCCGACCTGCACATCGCCGTACGACCCGGAGTGTTCGTGCCGCGGCGGCGTACCGAGCTCCTCGCGGCCGAGGCGATCGCGCGGCTGCGCCCGGCAGCAGTCGCCGTGGAGCTGTGCTGCGGCGCGGCCGCGGTCGCCGCGGTGATCCTCGAGGAGGTGCCGTTCGTCGAGGTGCACGCCGCGGACATCGATCCGGTCGCGGTCGCCTGCGCGCGGGACAACCTGCCCAACGGCAACGTCCACCAGGGAGACCTCTTCGACGCCCTGCCCGGCGACCTGCGCGGCCGGGTCGACCTGGTCGCCGCGAACACGCCGTACGTGCCGAGCGACGAGGTCGCCCTGATGCCGCCCGAGGCCCGCGACCACGAGCCCCGGCATACCCTCGACGGCGGCCCGGACGGGCTGGCCCTGTTGCGACGGATCAGTGCCTCGGCGCCGGCGTGGCTGGTCCCCGGCGGTCACGTGCTGATCGAGGTGAGCGAGCGACAGCTGCCGCTGGCACAGGCGATCTTCGAGGCCGACGGCCTGACGGCGTCCTCGGCGGCCAACGACGACCTCGGCGCGACGGTCGTGATCGGTCAGGCAGCTCAGCCCATGCTGACGCCGTAGGCGGCCATCGCCTCCGGCACCGGCTGGAAGAACGTCGTGCCACCGGTCTTGCAGTCGCCGCTTCCGCCGGAGGTGATTCCGAGGGCCTTCGTCCCGTCGTACATCGGACCGCCGGAGTCACCGGGCTCGGCACAGACCGTGGTCTGGATCAGCCCGTCGACCTTGCCGGCCCCCTGGTAGCGCACGCTGACGTTCAGAGCGGTGACCGTGCCGCTGTGGGTGCCCGTGGTGGAACCGGTCCGCTTGACCGCCTCGCCCACCTTGGCGTCGGCCGGGGTGAAGCCCTCGGGGTGCGCCAGCGAGGTGTTGTCGTAGCGCACGAGCGCGTAGTCGTTGCCGGGGAAGCTGTAGCCGACCGTCGACCCGATCAGCGTTGCCCGGCTGGCGCTGGTCCACCAGGTCTTCTCGGGCTTCCCGCAGTGCCCGGCAGTGAGGAAGTAGGCGGTGGTGCCCTGGTGGACGTTGAAGCCCAGCGAGCAGCGGTACTTCGACCCGTAGATCGCGTCACCCGCGGAGAGGAGCGGCCGGAACACTCCGGCGGTGCGGTTGACCTGCAGGGCCGCAGCGTCGGCGCCCGCTGCGCTCTTCAGCCTGGCCACTTCGGCCTTCGAGACGGTGCCGTCCGCGGTCACCACGACCCGGTCCGTGGCCCGGTCGACGTACCAGGCGATGCCGCGTACTCCGGACTGGTTCACGGCCTGCTTGACGGCGGCGAGCTGGTCGTCGCTGAAGTGATGGGACGTTGCGCCTGCGGTCGGCGCCTGGAACAACGCCGCCGCGGCGACGAGCCCGACGACGACGGCGAGCAGCTTGACGAGGGTCCGCGCCGGTCGCGCGGTGATGGGCTTGCTGGTCACGACTCCTCCTGAGATGAAGGCACCCGTGGGTGCTGGATGAGGGTCGGCTCCTCGAGGCGCAGGAATCCGAGCATTCGCGGCGCCAGCTCTCAGTCCTCGAACTGTCGCACCGAATCGGGCGACTGGGAAGGCCGCGCCGGGTCTCGTCTGATCGCTCGCAGGCTCGCTGCTCGACCACCCTGGGTCGGGTCGCTGCCCAGGGTCGCCGGGTCTCGACTGATCGCTCGCAGGCTCGCTGCTCGACCACCTGTGGAGGCCGTTGCTCGACCACCCTGGGTCGGGTCGCTGCCCAGGGTCGCCGGGTCTCGTCTGATCGCTCGCAGGCTCGCTGCTCGACCACCTGTGGAGGCCGTTGCTCGACCACCTTGGCGTGGGTCCCTGCCCAGGGTCGCCGGGTCTCGACTGATCGCTCGCAGGCTCGCTGCTCGACCACCCTGGGTCGGGTCGCTGCCCAGGGTCGCCGGGTCTCGACTGATCGCTCGCAAGCTCGCTGCTCGACCACCTGTGGAGGCCGTTGCTCGACCACCGGTGGAGGCCGTTGCTCGACCACCTGTGGTTGAGCCTGTCGAAACCTCCTGCCCGTTGCGTCCCTCAGTCGGCAGGACGCGTGGTGCGCTCCTCGTAGGCCGCCCGGGCGGCGTGGTCGTAGTCGGTGAACATCGTGTCGAGCCCTGTCCTGCGGCTGATCCAGCGCTTGAGGGGTGCCGGCATCGCCGCCCACTGGGTGCTGCCGTAGGCCAGCCGGCGCGGGACCACCGCGACCGGACGGTGACGGCGGAACACCCTCACCACGGCGGCCGCGACCTGCTCGGGGGAGATCGGGGGACTCAGCTTCGGTGCGGTGGTGCCGTCGATGAGGGCCGTGCTGGTGAACGACGGCAGCACCGCCGAGACCCGCACGCCGCGGCCGGCGAGCTCGGCGTCGAGCGCCTCGGAGAAGGAGATCACCGCGGCCTTGGTGCCGCTGTAGACGGCCGACCCCGGTGAGGCGATCCGGCCGGCGAGCGAGGCGATGTTGACGATCTGCCCACCACCCGAGCGGATCATCCGCGGCGCCACCTCGTGGCAGCCGAGGATCACCCCGCGCAGGTTGATGTCGAGCTGGCGCAGCTGCGACTCCAGCGGCACCTCCAGGTGCGGTCCGATCACCATGATGCCGGCGTTGTTGACCAGCCCGTCGAGGCGGCCGAACTCCGCCTCGACCTTGTCGAGGAACGCCGCGAAGGACGCCTCCGAGGTCACGTCGAGGGGTAGCGCCAGGCCGCCGTACGCCTGAGCGGAAGCCTCCGCGACGCCCACGTCGAGGTCGCCGATCGCGACCCGGGCGCCCGCTGCGGCGAGCGCCTTGGCGGTGGCCTCGCCGATGCCGCGGGCGCCGCCGGTGACCGCGACCACCTTGCCCTTGACCTTGCTCATGACGACTCCTTCCGGGCGCCGCGACCGGCGCCGCGACGGGCACTGCGACGAGTACTGCGACGGGCCAGCTTGAGCTGGGCGAGCACCACGAGGCGGGTGGCCGCGAGATACGCCCTGGTGCGGGAGGGGTACGGCGTCGCCCGCCGCTGCCCCGTGACGGTCTGGGACTCGGTGAACCGCAGGATCCCGTCGGCCGCGTGCCGGCGGCCCACCCCGCTCGACTTCATCCCGCCCATCGGCGCGGCGAGCGAGGAGATCGCGGAGAGGTAGCCGTCGTTGATGTTCACCGCGCCCGCGCTGATTCTGGACGCCAGCTCGTGACCGCGATCGAGGTCGCGGGTCCAGATGCTCGCGGAGAGGCCGTACTCCGAGTCGTTCGCCCGGGTGACCGCGTCGTCGTCGTCGACCACGGAGTAGACCGAGGCGACCGGGCCGAACGTCTCCTCCGCGCACACCCTCATCGCGGGAAGCACGCCCGTGAGGATCGTCGGCTCGTAGAAGAACGGTCCGAGGTCCGGACGCGCACGTCCACCGGTGAGGACCGTCGCGCCCTGGGCGACGGCGTCGTCGACGTGCGCAGCCGTCAGCGCCACCTGCTCGGCCGACGTCAGCGAGCCGATCTCGAAGGTGTGGTCGAAGGCCGCGCCGATCGTGAGCGCCCGGGTGGCGTCGACCAGATGGCGGACGAAGTCGTCGTACCGCGACTCGTGGACGTAGATCCGCTCGATCCCGATGCACATCTGGCCCGCGCTGGCGAAGCAGGCCTGGACCGCGCCGGCGACCGCGGCACCGAGGTCGGCGTCCTCGCGCACGATCATCGGGTTCTTCCCGCCGAGCTCGAGCGACGTCGAGATCAGCCGCTCCCCGGCCGCGGCCGCGAGGTGCCGGCCGGTCGCTGTCGAGCCGGTGAACGCGAGGTGGTCGACGGCGTCGACGATCGCGCCGCCGAGCACGCGACCGGGCCCGGCGACGACCTGCCACACATCGGGCGGGACCCCGGCCTCGAGGGCGAGGTCGCGCGCCGCGAGCAGCGTGAGCGGCGCCTGGGAGTCGGCCTTGCTCAGCACGGCGTTGCCGGCGATGAGTGCCGGGATCACGTCGCCGACGCCGAGGAAGAGCGGGTAGTTCCACGGCGCGATGACGCCGACCAGGCCCTTCGGGTGGCGGGTCACCCGGGCGGAGACGAGGAGCGGAACACCCGAGCGCACGGACCGCTCCCGCAGGTAGCGGCCGGACTCGGCTCCGTAGTGGGCGGCGACCATCGGCACGCCCAGCACCTCGATGCCCGCATGGATGCGCGACTTCCCGCTCTCCCACTGGACCAGGTCGGTCAGCTGGTCCCTCGCGCCGAGCAGGAGCTCGCCGAAGCGCACGACGATCGCGGACCGCTCGGCCACGGTGCGCGCCGCCCACGAGACCTGGGCGGATCGGCCACGAGCCGCTGCGGCGGCGACGTCGAGCGGCGTCGACTGCGGGACGGCCGGGAGCAGCCCGCCGGTGAACGGTGCGACGGCGCTCACCGTCTCGGCTCCGGGTGCGGCGGCGACGTTGCCGAGCAGACGCGCGACGTACGCGGCGTCGACGTGAGGAGGAGTTGGCGCGACGGTCTCGACAGGCTCGGCGACTGGGATGCTGGTCATGCGCGCCGGCCCTCGCGCTTGAAGGCGCGGAGAGGGATCCCGTGCATGCGGTACTTCCCCGGCAGCCGTGAGTACCACGGCGCCAGCGCTCGGCACGCGCGCGCGAACCGCTGGTAGCGGCGCTCGCGCCGGTCGTCCCAGGGCAGGCCGAGGAGGTCACGGGCGCGTGGCGGCAGCCCGCCTGTCGTGACGAACGCGCTGAGGGCGTCGACCGGTCGTCTCACCAGCCACCAGAGCAGCGGGTGGATCCCGGCCGGACGGGGCCAGCCCTTGCGGGCGTAGCCGACCCCGTAGACCGCGATGCGGTGGGCCACGATCTCCTCGCGCAGCATCCGGTCGAAGTACGCCGTGAACTCGGCGTACGTCGCCGGGGTGGCCCGGGCGCTCACGCCGTACCGCTCGAACCAGGTGATCGACTCGGCGAAGATCTGCTCCTTCTCCTCCTCGGTCAGCCTCCGGATGAACGTGTCGGTCGCGCTGATCAGGTGCTCGACGAAGCACGCGTGCGCCCAGTAGTAGGTCTCCGGGTTGAGCGCGCTGTAGGGCGAGCCGCCCGGCAGCCGGCCCTTGATCGGCTTGTGGAAGTCACGCACCTGGTGGCCGGCCGCCTCACCGTCGGCGCCGTAGACGGTGTTGAAGATCGGCGGGATGCTGCGCTGCAGCCGGGCGAGGGTCTCGTCGAACCACACCGAGTGGTCCTGCACCCCCTGGCCGAGCGAGGGCAGCATGTTCTGCAGCACGGCGGCGCGTGGCCCGAGGAGCGCCATCCGGTTGTCGCCGAAGTAGCGCCAGGTCAGCGAGTCGGGGCCGAGCGGGGCGCCGGTCCGGACTGCCGGCGCGGACTCGACGTCCCCTGGGGTGACCATGGCGAGATGATACATTGAAACGGATTTGTTCCACCATCCCACGGGAGCTGCCGTGACCGCATGGACGACCGAGCTGCGCACCGTCCGGGGCCCGCGGCTGGGCGTGCCGCACCTGCTCCGGCTGCGACGCCACCCGATCGAGCACAACGACTTCCTGCGCGAGGCCTACGGCGAGGTGGTCAAGCTCAACGTCTTCGGCACCACGCTGTACGCCGCCTACGGGCTCGACGCCGCCGAGCAGGTCCTGGTCAACCGCGACCGGGCCTTCGCCAACGGGCCCGCCTGGTCGCACTTCATCGGCCCGTTCTTCCGCCGTGGCCTGATGCTGCTCGACTTCGACGAGCACCTGCACCACCGGCGGATCCTGCAGCACGCGTTCACCAACGACGCCATGCGCCGCTACCACGCGGTGATGGTCCCGCACATCCGCAGCGGCCTCGCCGGCTGGGAGTCGGTCCCGCAGCCGCGGATGCACGAGCTGTTCAAGCAGCTCACCCTCGACGTCGCGGTCGAGACCTTCGTCGGTGTCGACCTCACCCGCGCGGAGCAGGACCGGCTCAACAAGGCGTTCATCGCCGCCGTCCGGGCCGGCACCTCGATCGTGCGGCGTCCGATCCCGGGCACGCCGTGGGCGAAGGGGCTGGCCGCGCGCAAGGTGCTCGAGGAGTTCTTCTTCACGCACCTTCCGGACAAGCGGCGCAACGGCGGCGACGACCTGTTCGCCCAGCTCTGCGTCGCACGCAGCGAGGACGGCGACGAGTTCAGCGACGAGGACATCGTCAACCACATGATCTTCCTGCTGATGGCGGCGCACGACACCAGCACGATCACGATGAGCTCGATGGCCTACCACCTCGCCCGCCATCCGGAGTGGCAGGAGCAGGCACGCGCAGAGTCGGTCGCCGCAGCTGCCGCCTCCGACGGAGCCGTCGACTACGACGGTGTCCTGGGCCTGGAGCTGCTCGAGCGGGTCATGAAGGAGTCGCTGCGGCTGTGCAGCCCGGTGCCGTCGATGCCACGGGTGGCCGTCCGGGAGGTCTCGCTCAACGGCTACCGGATCCCGGAGGGCGCGTTCGTGGCGGTGTCGCCGTTCTACAACCACCACGACCCGGCGTACTGGCCGGACCCGACCCGCTTCGACCCCGACCGCTTCGCACCGGACCGGCGCGAGGACCACGGCCACCGGATGGCGTTCCAGGCGTTCGGCGGCGGTGTGCACAAGTGCATCGGCATGCACTTCGCCGGCATCCAGGTGCGGGCGATCTTCCACGAGCTGCTGCGCAGCTATCGCTGGTCGGTGCCCGCGGGGTACGAGTGGCCGCTCGACCTGGTCGCGCTGCCGTTCCCCCGTGACCGGCTGCCGGTGCGGCTGGAGCGGCTGTGACCACCGCGATCCTCGACGCAGCCCAGCGCGTCTTCGAGCAGTACGGCGCCCGTCGCGCCAACGTCGAGGACGTCGCCCGTGCCGCCGGCGTCAGCCGGAGCACGCTGTACCGGGCCTACCCCACCAAGGAAGCGCTGCTGCAGGCGGTGCTCGACCGCGAGATCGACGAGTTCTTCAGCCAGCTCGACTCGCTCGCCTCGGGCCTCGCTCCGAGCGAGGCGATCGTCGAGTGCTTCACGGCCGGCATCGCACTCACCCACGAGATCCCGCTGCTGGCGAGGCTCGTCGAGACCGAGCCCGAGATCATCACCGGCATCGGCGGCTCCGCGCAGACCAGCGTCGTCCTCGGGTCGGCCCACCGCGTCGCCGCCACGCTGCGGCGCAGCGGGGCCACCATGCCCGACGACGAGCTGCACGTCGTCGCCGAGCTGATGCTCCGGATCGCCTACACCTATCTGCTCAACCCCCACGGCGCGGTCGACATGGCCGACCCGAAGGCCGTGCGGGAGTACGCGCGTCGCTACCTGGCGCCGCTCGTGCGATAGCGACGTCGAGACGACGCGGGTAGCCCTCCGCTCAGTCGCCCTGGTCGGGTCCGCTCACCGCCGTCCCTTCGTCGACCTGGTGACGGTGCGCGCGAGCACCCGGCTCGTCGTTCGGCGCCCCGACGGGTGGACCCGCCTTCACCGGATGAGCGTTTGCCGGCTGAGCCTCGGCTCCCGGCTGGTCGACCTCGATGTGGCGGGCGGGCGCCCCCGGGGGCGGCTGGGCCTCCGACCCGGGCTGGTCGACGTGGATGTGGTGCGCAGGTGCGCCGGGGGGTGGCTGGCCGCCCGGCCCGCTGGAGAGCGCCACGCCGACAGCCGGCACCGCGCCGAGCAGACCGAGGACGAGCACAGCGCCCGCCGTCGTGCTGAGTCGAGGCGTCATGGTCAGCACACCACCACGATGTGGAACGCGGTGTTGATCCCGGCGCCGGCGGCATCCCGCATGGTCACGAAGAACGCATTGGCGTTGCCGGACCGGTCCGTGACCCCCGCGATCGCGCCGCCCGCGCCGCCCACGCCGGCCTCACCCTGGGTGACCACCGGCGTGCAGAACGAGACGTTGATACCGAAGTCGACCGCATAGGATCCGGTGCCGAGGTTGCTGCTCGTGGTCCCGAAGTGGTCGCTGTCGGCCAGGCTGCCGTCCGCGTTGACCTCGGCCTCGAGGACGCCGATGTCCTCGTTGCTCAGCCCGAAGTCGATGATCTCGCCGGAGTCGAGCGAGTTGTCCGCGACCTCGGTGGCCTGGACCGAGTCCGTGGCCAGGTCAGCGCTGGTGAGCGTCTCGTCCGCGACGTCGGCCGAGGTGACCGATCCGTTGGCGATCTTGGCGGACGTGACCGAATCGTTGGCGAGCTCGGACGAGGTGACCGAGTTTGCTGCCAGGTCCTCGGCCGTCAGCGCGTTCAGCGCCACGTCGGCCGAGGTGATCGTCCCGTCGAGGATGTCGGCACTGCTCAGGCCTCCGTCGGCGACGTCGATCCCCGTGAGGGTCCCGTCTCGGACGTCGATGCCCTTGATGGTGTTGTTCTTGATCTGCTTGCTGGTGATCTGGCCGGCGGCGTACGCCGTGCCGGACCCGAGCACCAGCGCGATGGCGAGAAACACCACGAGGTGCGGCAGGCTCGTCCGTCGAAGAATGCTCTTCACCTGGTACTCCTGACTGTGGTGAGCCACCCGAATGGATGGCGTTCACCTGGAACGCTAGATGCCCGAATGGCCATAAGGTATGGCCCCATGGAGCGGTTGCTTTCCACGGTCATGCTGTGCGTCGTGGCCGCCGTCGTGGGGGTCGGGATCGTCGTCTACCGGGCGGCCGACCAGGCCCGTGCGGACCGCGCGGAGCTGGCCTGCCTGGAGCGAGCACAGGCGACGGCGACCATCGCGCTCCTTGCTCCACAGGCCAGCATCGACGCCCAGGGCCGCCTCACGGCGATGAAGACGCTGAGCCGGCAGCTCGACGGCTGCTGAGCACCTGGCCGCCTCGGCCGACGTCAAGCAACCGCCAAGAAGCGCGAGCGACGCTCGGGGGACGCGATCCGAGGAGGGCACCATGAGCAACCACTTCTACCCCGTCGAAGGGCTGGGCGACGGTTCGCTCCCGCGCCCGGACGGTCACACCTACCGGGCGCCACGGCGGCGCTTCGGCATCCTGGCCGGGTCCGCAGCGTTCGTGATCGGTCTCGCCGGAGGCACGTTCATCCTCGGTCAGATCGCCGCCGTCGAGCACCAGCCGGGCTCCGGCACGTCGCAGTCCGCGGCGCAGTCGGCGGCGCCGGACGAGGCGGCGCCGTCGGCCGGCGTACCGGCTCCGACCGGAGAGGGCCAGGAGCACGAGTCCGACTGAGCCAGGCAGCGTCAGTGGAAGTTGCGCGCCTGGTGCCGGTCCTTGAGCGCGCGCTCGGCGTCGGGGTTGATGCTGGCCAGTGAGCTGAGCCGGTCGGCGAGCAGGTTCGTGACCCCGTCCTGGCGCTCGACGACGCCGCGGATCACCATGCTGTCGGAGTTGCGCGCGACCTGGCGGAAGCGCCGCCACACCCCTTGGGTGCAGATCACGTTGAGCATGCCGGTCTCGTCCTCGAGGTTGAGGAAGGTGACACCTCCGGCCGTGCCCGGCCGCTGCCGATGTGTGACCAGCCCGGCGACGTGCACCCTGCGATGCGCCTCGCCCTCGAAGACGTCCGCGACCGAGCGGATGCCGGCGTCGGCCAGCATCGGACGGAGGTGCGCCAGCGGGTGGCTGTCGGGCGAGACCCGCGTCGCCCACAGGTCGGCGAGCGTGTGCCCGACCGGGTCGAGGCCGGGCAGCTGCGGAGCTGCGACGACCGCGCCGGCTCCCTCGAGCTGGTCGTCGCGCTCGGTGAAGCCTGCGTTCCAGAGCGCCTCGCGCCGACCGAGCCCCCAGACCTCGAACGCCCCGGCGGTCGCCAGCGCCTCGAGGTTGCCGGAGTCGAGGCCGGCGCGACGGGAGAGGTCACGCATGTCGGCGAACGGCCGCTCCGCACGCGCGGCGACGATCCGCTTCGCGAGATCGGTGCCGATGCCGCGGACGCTGTCCAGGCCCAGGCGGACGGCGTGTTGGCCGTCGCGGCGGTGGGTCAGCGTCGGATCGGGAGCCTGCTCGTCGTACGGCGTCGGGGTGTGGTGGGCGAGTAGGCAGGAGTCGAGGCCGGTGGGTGAGTGGGTTTCGACAGGCTCAACCACCGGGCGCTCCTCCAGGCCGGCCTGGGCCTGCGATCGGGTGATGTCCGGGCGCAGCACCTCGACGCCGTGGCGGCGTGCGTCCTGGACGAGCGACTGCGGCGAGTAGAAGCCCATCGGCTGCGAGCGCAGCAGCCCGGCGAGGAACGCCGCCGGGTAGTGCAGCTTGAACCACGAGCTGGCGTAGACGAGCAGCGCGAAGGACAGTGCATGGCTCTCGGCGAACCCGAAGTTCGCGAACGACAGGATCTGCTGGTAGATCTGGTCGGCCTCGTCGCCGACCAGCCCGCGGCGCTCCATGCCGGCGTACAGGGTCTGCTTGATCGACTCGATCCGCTCGATGCCGCGCTTGGAGCCCATCGCCCTGCGGAGCAGGTCGGCGTCGTCACGGGAGCAGTCGCCGATGGCGACGGCCATCTCCATCAGCTGCTCCTGGAACAGGGGTACGCCGAGGGTGCGCTCCAGCACCGGCTCGAGGTCGGGATGGGCGTAGCTGACCGGGTCGCGCCCGGTGGCCCGCCGGATGTAGGGATGCACGGCACCGCCCTGGATCGGCCCCGGCCTGATCAGGGCGATCTCGATCGCCAGGTCGTAGAACCGCCGCGGCCGCAGCCGTGGCAGCGTGCCGATCTGGGCGCGGCTCTCGACCTGGAACACTCCGACGGAGTCGGCCCGGCAGAGCATGTCGTAGACGCCGGGCTCCTCCTTGGGCAGCGTCTGCAGTGTCCAGTGCTCACCGAGCACGTCCGCCGCGAGCACCATCATGTGGTTGAGCGCGCCGAGCATGCCCAGGCCCAGCAGGTCGAACTTCACCAGGCCCATCCACTCGCAGGCGTCCTTGTCCCACTGCAGGATCGTCCGGTTGTCCATCCGGGCCCGCTCGATCGGGCAGACCTCGCCGATCGGTCGCTCGGTGAGGATCATCCCGCCGGAGTGGATGCCCAGGTGACGAGGCGCCCGCATCAGCTGGTTGGCCAGACCGACCACGGGTGCTGGGATGCCCTGCGCCTCGGTGCCCTCGACCATCCCGCTCCAGCTGTCGATCTGCTTCGACCAGGCGTCCTGCTGCCCCGGTGAGTGCCCGAGCGCCTTCGCGGCGTCGCGGACGGCCATCTTCGGCCGGTAGCTGATCACGTTGGCGACCTGCGCCGCGTTGTGCCGGCCGTAGCGCTCGTAGACCCACTGGATCACCTCCTCGCGCCGGTCGGAGTCGAAGTCCACGTCGATGTCCGGCTCCTCGTCGCGGTGCGCGGAGATGAACCGCTCGAACGGCAGGTGGTAGGCGACTGCGTCGATCGCCGTGATCCCGAGGGCGTAGCAGACCGCCGAGCTGGCCGCCGATCCCCTGCCCTGGCAGAGGATCCCCTGGCTGCGGGCGAACGCGACGATGTCGTGCACGATCGCGAAGTAGCCGGCGAAGTCCTTCTCCTCGATGATCCGCAGCTCGTGGTCGATCCGCTCACGTGCCTCGCGCTCGTGGGTCTGGCCGCGGTAGTAGGTCTCGAAGCCGTCCTCGACCAGCACCTCGAGCCAGCTCATCGGCGTGTGCCCTTCGGGGATGCCCAGCTTGGGCAGCCGAGGCGTCGCCTTCTGCAGGTCGAAGGCGAGCTGGTCGGCCAGCTCGACACTGCGCGCGACCGCACCGGGGTAGCGCACGAACCGCTGCGCCATCTCCTCACCCGAGCGCAGGCAGGCCGCCCCCCACGCAGGGAGCCAGCCGTCCATCTCGGCGAGGCTGCGGCGCGCACGCACGGCGGCCATCGCGCTGGCGAGCCGGTGGTCGTCTGGTCTCGCATAGTGCACGTTGTTGGTCGCCACCACGGGGAGGCCGTGGATCCTGGCCATCGCTGCCAGCGTGTCGTTGACCTCGTGGTCGAGCGGATGTCCGTGGTCGACCAGCTCGACGACGACGCGGTCGTGTCCGAAGAGCGCGGTGAGCCGGTCGAGCTCGGCGGCGGCCGCGTCCTTGCCGTGGCCGAGCGCCGTGCGGACCATCCCCTTGCGGCACCCGGTGAGCACCAGCCAGTGGCCACGCCCCTGGTCGGAGAGCTCCTCCAGGTCGTAGACCGGACGGCCCTTCTCGTCGCCACGCAGCTGGGCGTCGGTGATCGCGGCGGCCAGCCGGTGGTAGCCCTCGACGCCTTCGGCGAGCACGAGCAGGTGGCTGCCCTCGGGATCGGGTACGCCGTTCTGCGGCGCACGCAGGCCCAGGGACAGCTCGGCACCGTAGACGGTCTTGAGGGAGGCACCCTGCCCGGAGTACTTCTGGGCGATCTCGGCGAACAGCGGTGCCCCGGCGAACCCGTCGTGGTCGGTGAGCGCGATCCCGTGCAGGCCGAGCTGCACCGCCTGCTCGACGAGCCGGTCGGGACCGCTGGCGCCGTCGAGGAAGCTGAAGTTGCTGTGGCAGTGCAGCTCGGCGTACGGCGTGACGGGCGAGTCGGGAGGTCGGACCTCGTCCTTGGGACGGTACGGCGCTCGTCGACGCTTGATCGGGCCGTCGTCAGGTGGAGACGAAAGCCTGCCGGAGAGCCGGCGCTCCAGCTCACCCCAGGGGATCGGTGGGTTGTTCCAGCCCATCAGATGACCGCATCTAGGGTTGGCCCATGGTGCTGATCAGGCCGGCCGAGGCGTCGGAGGTGCCGGAGGTCGCGCGTGTGTGGCGGGCGGGGTGGCTGGAGGCACACACCGGCCGCGTCCCCGACGCGTTGATGGCCGAGCGGACGGAGTCCTACTTCACCCGAACCGCCGAGGACCTCGTCGACGCGACGCTCGTGGCGGTCGACGACGACGGTGGCCTGCTGGGGGTGGTCCTGATCCACGACGACGAGCTCTTCCAGCTCGCGGTCGCACCGGCTGTCCGGGGTCGTGGCGTCGGCCAGGCACTGGTGAGTGCCGCCGAGGAGCGCATCGGCGGCGAGTACGACCGGGCGGAGCTCGCGGTGGTGGCGGCCAACACTCCAGCACGACGGCTCTACGAGCGGTGTGGCTGGACAGACCTCGGCGAGGTCGTCCACCCGGCGAGGGCAGCCGACCTCGACGACGACCCGATCCCGGTGGTGGTGCACCACTTCGTCAAGGAGCTGCGCTGACCACTGCTCCACCACCACCGCCGAGGCGGCGCAACTGAAAGCAGAAGGTACGTCGAGGCGGCGCAGATGGAAACGACGCGCTTTCATCTGCGCCGTCTCGAGTGAGTTCGGGCTTTCATCTGCGCCGCCTCGACGAACTGGTCAGTCATAGGCCGCCTCCGTCCACCATCGGTCGCCCTCGCAGCGCATCAGCCAGGCACTGCCGTCGGCACCCACGACCTGGAAGCGCGCAACCAGGCCATGCACTGGCGATCGGCCATCCCCTGGTGATCGGCCATCCCCTGGTGATCGGCCATCCCCTGGTGATCGGCCATCCCCTGGTGATCGAGCCGAGCCGAGATCCGCCTCCCACCACTGCTCGTCGACCGGCCACGGCCCGGCCCATGCCTCGACCTGCAGCCACCCCGGTGAGCTCCCGGCGTGGCTGTCCCTGATCAGGACCCGAGCCGGCTCGCAGGTGACCGCACCGCGCTCGGTGACCGCGACCGGTTGGCCCGCCTGCCCGACGACCGCGGTCGCCCAGGGTTCGGCGAAGACGCGGGTCGGCGCCGGTGGTGGCACCTGACCGGGCCAGGGCAGCTCGGGCGGGCGGAGCCCGGTGGGGCGTTCGCCCCAGGGCACCAGTGCCTGACGATCCGCCGGCGAACGGCCACCCTGGCGGACCGGGACCACCACCGCGTCGTAGCCGAGCATCGCCTGCACCCGGGCAACTCCGCGGTCGACGCGGTCATCGTTGTCGCCGCCCCAGAGCCCGTCGGCGTGCGCGGCAGCTGGCTCGACGGTCTCCGGGACGAAGCGGACCAGCCCGACCGGCGCCCCGACCGTGACGCCGGAAGGGCTGGCCTGCAGCTGCCAGTGCACCCGGTCGACCAGGTCGGCGACGGCGAACCAGCGCGAGTGCACCCAGGTGCGGCTGGAGAGCAGTGCCCTGCGGGCGTCGTCGCCCTCGGCCTCGACGCGTACGGCCGTGCAGACCAGGCCACGGTCGCCGAGCGAGGCGACGAACTCCTCGGCGATGCGGCGCACGCTGAAGCAGACCGCCTCGACCGAGGCGAGCGGAGGCTCGAAGGTCACCTCCCGGACGAGGTCGGGTGGCGGGGTGCGGGTCGTCGGTTCGACCGGGTCGACCCCGCGGGCAAGGCGGTGCACCTTCGCGCCGTACGCGCCGAACCTGGTGAGCACGTCACGCGCGGGCAACGCGGCGAGGTCGCCGAGGCACCGCAGGCCGAGCCGCTGGAGCAGTCCGACGAGGTCGGCGTCACCGGCACCGCCTGCGTCGAGCACCTCGACCGGGAGCTCGCGCAGGAACTCGGCCGACCCTCCTTCAGGTACGACGTGCCAGCCCTGCACCTCCGCGAGCCTGGCCGCCTGCTCGGCGGAGAAGAGCTCGTCGGCGACGCCGATGCGGCAGTCCCAGACGCCGGTCTGCACCAACCGCTCGGCGATGACCGCCGCGGCGTGCTGCTCACCGCCGTAGAACCGCGCAGGGGCACGGATCGCCAGCAGTCCTGGCCGAAGGGGCGCCACCCCGGGTCGCAGCGCCTCGACTGCGGAGAGCACCGGCTCGAACTCACGGGCATCGCGATCGGGGTTGTCGGGGAGCAGCACCAGCTCGGGGCATCGTGCTTGCGCGTCGCGACGCCGCATGCCGCGGCGGACTCCTTCGGCACGCGCGGCGGAGTTGCACGCGACCACCGCGCTGCGGGTGAGCACGGCGGCCGGCGACGGGACCTGGCCCGGGATCGTCGCCGCATCGGTCTCGGCCAGCGCCGCGACCACCGGCCAGTCCGGGCACCACACGACGAGCACGCGGCTCATGCCGGCCCACTCATCTCGGCCCACTCATGCCAGGGCCTCGTCCCGGGCAGTGTGCACGGGCTCCCCCGCCCTGCCGATCGTCAGGTCCTGGCCCGGCAGCCACAGCTCTGCGCGTCGGGGCGGGGCTGACCCACGGCGTACGTCGACCTCGACCCGACGGCTTCGCAGCCGGCCGTGGCCACGTTCCGCACCCGACCAGGTCGAGGACCGCAACGAGAGCGACGCCTCGGCGCCGGGCCAGTGGCCCCAGGACACCAGCGCCGAGGAGCGCTTGCGAAGCCTGGCGGCGACCCGTCCGGCGACCCGCTCGGTGACCCCGGCGGGCGGACGCAGCACGACCATGGTCACCACGTCGACGAGCGCCGAGGTCACCTCCAGCCAGAGCTCGCCGGGATCGGGCACCAGCACCGTGCGGGCGAGGTCGACACCCATCTCGGCGGCCGCCTCGGCGCCGAAGTCCTCCGCCCCGACCACGGCCGACCAGGCGCCTGCCTGCGACGCAGCGGCGATCAGCGCCATCGCGAGCCCGGCGCTGTCGACCTCGTAGCTGCCACCGGTGCGGAGCTGCACCAGGTCGGCGAGGGCGGGATGGGTCGCGATCGCGACGCGCGGGACGCCGTCCTGCATCCCGCGGATCCGGTCACGCAGCTGCTGCACGGTGGCGTCGGCCGATGCCGCGCCGGAGTGCGCCTGACCAGCGAGCGTGAGACCGGGGACCATCAGTCCATGATCGAACACATGTTCGATCGGGTCAACCCGGACCTGACACGACGTGCAGAGACCCGCCGTGCGGGTACGGCGCCACCATGACAGGACTCGTCCTGACCTTCGGTGTCGCCCTGCTCCTCTCGGTGGCGACCTCCGACCTCGCCTCGAGGACCCCGCTCTCCTCGACAGCGGTGTTCCTCGCC
The DNA here is from genome assembly GCF_054059435.1 of Marmoricola sp. URHA0025 HA25. Classification (NCBI taxonomy): domain Bacteria; kingdom Bacillati; phylum Actinomycetota; class Actinomycetes; order Propionibacteriales; family Nocardioidaceae; genus Marmoricola; species Marmoricola sp. URHA0025 HA25. The sequence continues at coordinate 388,671 of NZ_JBSSCD010000001.1, read as the reverse complement.
GTCGGTCTCGTCGCGGGTCCGCTCGGACTCCGCGTGCTCGACGTCGACGGGAAGGTCGTCGAGGGCACGGCGGTGGTCGCGCTCTACACGATCCTCTTCACCGACGGCCAGGTCGCGCCCTTGCCCGCCCTCCGCCGGCACTGGCGATCGTCCGCGGCGACCCTTCTCGTCGGGATGCCGCTGACGCTCGTGATCATCGCCGCACTGGCGCACTGGGTCACCGGTCTGCCGTGGGCACCGTCGTTCGTGCTCGGCGCTGTGCTGGCCCCGACCGACCCGGTCTTCGCCTCCGCTCTGGTCGGTCGCCACGACGTGCCGAAGTCCGTGCGCAACGTGCTCAACATCGAGAGCGGGGTGAACGACGGACTCGCACTCCCCGCCGTGCTGGTCCTGGTCGGGATCGCGGGCGGCGACCCGCACGGCCGGTCCACCGACCTCCCGACGCTGCTGCTCCAGCTCGGGGTCGGTCTTGCCCTCGGCATCGCGGTGCCGCTGGCCGCCTGGCTGCTCTACCGCGCTCCGCGGCTCGGTACCGTCACGAGCCTGCGCCCCCTGGGCCACGTCGCCATCGCGGTCATCCTCTTCGGCCTCTGCCAGCTGACCGGGGGCAACCCGTTCCTCGCCGCGTTCGTCGCCGGGTCGACCATCGCCACCGTGCAGAGCGACGCGACCGAGGCGTTCCAGCACACTGGCGAACGCCTCAGTGAGCTCCTCCAGGGCGCGGCCCTGCTTGCCTTCGCCAGCCTGCTCGGTCGCGACCTCTTCTCGACCGCAGGACTGGCAGGCTTCGTCTTCGCAGTGCTCGTCATCGCGATCAGCCGGCCCGTACCCGTCTTCGCCGTCCTGGCCCCCAGCCGGATGTCCGTGCGACAGCGGCTCTCGATCTCGTGGTTCGGGCCGAAGGGCTTCGCGAGCGTCGCGTACGCCGCCATCGTCGCCTTCAGCCACATGGCCGACGCCGAGAAGGTCGTCGCCCTGACGGCCGTCACGGTGCTGCTCTCCGCCCTTGCGCACAGCAGCACCGACCTGGTCGTCGCCCGGAAGCTCGCCGAGGAGGAGCCGGCCGATCGGCCCTCCTCGCGGGCCCGTCGCGATGCGGCATGATGACCGGGTGAGCCCTGGGACCGGCGCCGGCACCCACACCGGCACCGTCCGGCTCCGGCCCCTGACCGCCCGGTCCGCGATCCTGAGCCTGCTCCTGGGCGCGCACCCACCCTCCGCCACGGTCAGCGAGCTCGTCGCCTTCGGCCGCCAGGTCGACATCAACGAGTCCGCCCTGCGCGCGGCGCTCACCCGCATGGTCGCCTCCGGTGACCTGCTGCGCGAGAACGGGAGGTACACGCTTCCCGAGCGGCTCCTGGAGCGGCAGCGCCGCCAGGACGAGGCGATGCAGGTGCCCGCCGGACCCTGGGACGGCACCTGGCGGATCGCGGCAGTCGTCTCCAGCGGCAAGGACGCCTCCAGCCGGCTCAACCTGCGGCGCTCGATGCTCAGCGCCCACTTCGGCGAGCTCCGCGAGGGCCTCTGGATGCGGCCGGACAACCTCGCCTGGCGTCCGGACCCCGAGGTCGCCGACGACCTCGAGCTCATGACGGCCCGTCCCGAGCACGATGCCGACCACCTGGCGCACCACCTGTTCCAGCCCGGCCGCTGGGCCACCGTCGGCCGATCCATGCTCGACCAGGCAGGACGGGTGAGCACAGCCCGCGACCGGCTCACCGTCTTCGCCGCCGTCGTGCGCCACCTGACCCACGACCCGTTGCTGCCGGCCGAGCTGCTCCCCGCCGACTGGCCGGGCACGGCGCTGCGGGACACCTACGACGCCTTCCGTGACGAGGTCATCCGGGAGTGGCGCCGGTCCTAGGGCACCGGCGCGGGAAGCCCTCGTGGTGCCGCGGAGTTGTACCGTGCACCGACCGCGCGGTCGACCGACGGGCTGCGCCAGAGCACCGAGGTGGCCCGTGACGACTGCAGAGCAGGGCGGTACCGCGGTGCTCCGCACGCCCTGGTCCAAGGAGTTCGCCACGCCGGTGCGGGCCTTCCTCCAGACTGCGTCCGGGAGTGCCGGGATCCTGACGGTGGCGATCGTGGTCGCCGTCGCCTGGGCGAACCTCGGCACGTCCTACGAGTCGGTGTGGACGACCCCGTTCGGTGTCCGCCTCGGTGACCACAGCGTGACGCGGGACCTGCGCACGTGGGTGAACAGCGGCCTGATGACGCTGTTCTTCCTCGTGGTCGGGCTGGAGGCGCGCCGGGAGATCGACCTCGGCGACCTGCGTGATCGCGGGCGCGTGCTCCTGCCGGTTGCCGCGGGTCTGCTCGCGATGGTCGTGCCCGTGGGCCTCTACCTGGCCGTCAACGCCGGTGGGGACGCGGCCGGCGGCTGGGGCGTCGCGATGTCGACCGACACCGCGCTCGCGCTGGGGCTGCTGGTCGTGGTCGGCCGGGACGTGCCTGACCGGGTCCGGACGTTCCTCCTGACGGTGTTCGTCGTCGACGACCTCGTGGCACTTCTCGTGATCGCGGTCGTGTACGCCGACGGTGTCTCGATGCGCTACCTCGCCCTGGCGGTGGCGCTGTTCGCAGTGTTCCTCCTCGTCATGCGCCTCCGGCTCGGCACCCCGGGCAGCCTGGTCGTGCTCGGCGTCGCCGTCTGGGCGAGCCTGCTCGGGAGCGGCATCGAACCGGTCGTCGCCGGCCTCGCGATCGGGCTGGTCGCCCCGGCGTACACCCCGGCCCGTGAGGACCTGGAGCAGGCCAGCGGCCTGTTCCGCCAGTTCCGTGAGGAGCCGACGCCGGACCTCGCCCGCAGCGCGGTCGTCGGGTTGCGCCGGACGCTCTCGCCCAACGACCGCCTCCAGAGGGTCTTCCACCCGTCGAGCAGCTACGTGATCGTGCCGCTGTTCGCCCTGGCCAATGCCGGGATCGAGATCGACGGCTCCTTCCTCGACCAGGCGCTGCGCTCGCCGATCACGCTCGGCATCGTGCTCGGGTACGCCGTCGGCAAGCCGGTTGCGGTGATCTCGGCGTCCTGGGCGATCTCCCGGATCACGCACGGACGCGTGCAGCCGGCGGTCGGATGGGCGGCGGTCGCCGGCAGCGGCACGATCGCCGGCATCGGGTTCACCGTCTCGTTGCTGATCGCCTCCCTCGCCTTCGACGGCGACCAGCTCGCGGAGGCGAAGTTCGGCGTGCTCCTCGCCGCGGCGGTTGCGGCAGCGGCGACGTGGATCGTCTTCCAGGTCACCGCGCTGATGGGTGAGGACCGCCGTACCGTGGCGCTGCAGGGCCGTGCCGAGCAGCTCGTCGACCTCGCGGTCGAGGTCGACCCGGAGCGCGACCACGTGCGTGGTCCTAAGGACGCCGCCGTCACCGTGGTCGAGTACGGCGACTTCCAGTGCCCCTACTGCGGCCGGGCCGAGCCGGCGGTGCGCGCCATCCTCGGCGACACCGATGTGCGGTTCGTCTGGCGACACCTGCCGCTCACGGACGTTCATCCGGAGGCAGAGCTCGCCGCACAGGCAGCCGAGGCCGCCGGTGCCCAGGGCAGGTTCTGGGAGATGCACGACCTGCTGCTCGCCCACCAGGACCACCTGCGGAAGGCCGACCTCCTCTCGTACGCCGAGCAGCTCGGCCTGGACGTGCCGCGCTTCGGCAAGGAGCTGTACTCGCACGCGCACCTCGCACGCGTCGGACAGGACGTCGAGTCCGCCGACATCAGCGGTGTCTCCGGGACGCCGACCTTCTTCGTCGACGGCCGCCGTCAGTACGGCGCCTTCGACGCGGCGTCACTCACCAGTGCCATCGCGGCCGCACGCGCGCGCAAACGGGTAGGACCTCGTCCGCGCAAGCGGTGAGCCCGGGCGAAGTCGTCGCGACGGAACCGCAGGCCCCGTGCACGCGTCCCACCCGCATGAGAGGGCTGGCCGTGGTCGTCGCGCTGGGTGCGCTGCTGTCCGCGTGCGGCGCGCCCTCCCACATCCACCTCGGCGGAACCGGATGCACGCCGCCGGCCGGCGGCCGGTGCGCCGCCGATGTCGCGTGGCCCGGGCCGATCGAGCTCTCGGCCGACGGCCGCCGGTTGCACGGCATCGTGCTGTGCGGTGGCACGCTGCACGCGACCGAGACCAGCCACCGCGTGACGGTCGGGCTCCACGTCGGTGCGATGGGTGCGGGGACGATGAGCTGCGCCCGCGTCGACGTCGGGGTGCGGCTCGCCGCGCCGCTCGCCTCCCGCACGGTCGTCGACGCAGTGAGCGGTGCCGTACTCCGCGTCGTGGACTGATCCGGCTCCCGTCGAGCCGTCCAGGTGTGGTGGTTAGGCTCGGCTGCTCGAGAGGGAGGACCATGACCGAACCAGCAACGCCCGCCGGGCTCGACAGGCGTCGGGCGGGGGTGCTGCTGCACGTCACGTCGCTCCCCGATGCGGGGGTGGGTGCCGAGACCCTCGGCCGTTCGGGCGACCTCGGCGAGGCGGCGTACCGGTTCGTGGACTTCCTGGCCGACTGCGGTTGCTCGGTGTGGCAGGTGCTGCCGCTCGTGCCGACGCACGAGGAGGACGGCTCGCCCTACAACGCACGGTCGGCGATGGCCGGGAGCCCCGACCTGATCAGCCGGGAGCAGCAGCGCGAGCACGGGCTGAGCGACCCGGAGGCGCTCGACGCCGAGCAGCGCGTCGCGTTCGGCGCGTGGTGCGAGGACCGGCGGGAGTGGCTCGAGCCTTACGTCGAGTTCACCGCGCTGCGGGAGCTGCTCGACCACGCTCCGTGGCCGACGTGGGAGCCCGGGCTGCGCGACCGTGATGCCGACCGGGTCGCCGAGCTCCTCGCGCCGGTGAGCCGGCGGGTCGAGGCGCTCCGCTTCGAGCAGTGGGTCTTCGCGCTGCAGTGGGACGCACTCCGGACGTACGCCGCCACGAGGGGAGTGCTCCTGTTCGGCGACCTGCCGATCTTCGTCTCGCTCGACAGCGCGGACGTGTGGGCCTCTCGTGAGCTGTTCCGGCTCGACCCGGACGGCCGCCCGCTCACGGTGACCGGCTGCCCGCCCGACTACTTCGCCGAGGACGGGCAGCGCTGGAACAACCCGCACTACGACTGGGACGCGATGGCGGCCGACGGGTTCGCCTGGTGGCGGCGGCGGATCGCCCGCCAGCGCGAGCTGTTCGACCTGGTCCGCATCGACCACTTCCGGGGCTTCGAGGCGGCGTGGCACGTGCCGGCCGACGCGCCGACCGCCCGCGACGGGTGGTGGAAGCCGGGCCCGGGCGCCGCCGTCCTCTCCGCACTGGTCGACACCGCCGGCGCCGGCACGCTGGTGGCCGAGGACCTCGGCGTCATCGGCCCGGAGGTCGAGGAGCTGCGGCTGCGCTTCGGCCTGCCGGGGATGAAGATCCTGCAGTTCGCCTTCGACGGCAACCCGGAGAACCCCTACCTGCCGGACCGCCACGGCGAGCAGAGCGTCGTCTACACCGGCACCCACGACAACGACACGACCCTGGGCTGGTGGGAGGAGCTCGACGAGGACGCCCGGGCGTTGGTCCGGTCCCACCTGGTCGACCCTGACGAGCCGATGCCGTGGGCGCTGGTCGACCTCGCCCTGCAGTCGACGGCACGACTGGCCGTCGTACCGGCCCAGGACCTGCTCGGGCTCGGCAGCGAGAGCCGGATGAACGTCCCCGGCACCGACCAGGGCAACTGGACGTGGCGCGCCGCGCCCGGAGCCTTCGACGCCGAGCTCGCGGCGAAGGTGCGCAACCTCGTCGCCGCCGCCGACCGGGCGGACACATGAAGTCAGGAGCATCGGGCACCGACCGGGGAGCACCCGAATCGTGATGGAGGTCGTGATGCCCGAAGGCGACGTCGAGACGTACTACACCGACAACATGTGGTCCAACAAGATCGAGGGCGGCGAGAAGGTCGGGAACTACCAGACCAAGGACCGCGCCGTCGACGCCGGCCGCGAGCTCGCCCGCGAGCGCAAGGTCGAGCACATCATCCGCAACCAGGACGGCACCGTCGCGGAGCGCAGCAGCTACGGCAACGACCCGCGCAACATCCCCGGCTGATCCGGCACGTCAGGAGACGGCGGCCTTCACGAGCGCGGCCACCTTTTTCTCCACTGCCGGGCTCCAGGTGGTGAGCGCGAAGACCACCGGCCACATCTCGCCGTCGTCGAGCTTCGCCGCACCCTCGAAGCCGAGCGTGGAGTACCGCTCCTTGAACTTGCCGCCGTTCTTGAAGAACACGACGACCTTGTCGTCGGCGTTCGCATAGGCAGGCATGCCGTAGTAGGTCTTCGGTGCCAGGTCGGGTGCGGCCCGCGTCACCGTCACGTGCACCCGCTCGGCGAGGGCGCGGTCCTCGGGCGTCATCTTCTCGATCGCGTCCAGGAGCGCCTGCTGACCGTCGGCCTTCTTGGCGCCCTTCTTGCCCTCCGCGCGCAGCTCCTCGGCGCGCGCCTTCATCGCGGCCCGCTCCTCGGCGCTGAAGCCGTCGGAGGTCGTCGTCGCGTTCTTCGCAGGCATGTCGGTTCCTTTCGACTGCGCCACCGGCCCGATGCCGGACGCACTCGAAAGGCTAGGCGCGGCCGGAGCCGGACACTTCTCGATTCCTGACCGCCTGCCGGGTCACCAGCGCGGGTGCACGGACTCCCGGAAGTGCTCGTCGTAGATCGCGCGTACGCCGCGCAGGAAGTCGGACGGGAGCGGCGCGAGCGTGCCCGCCGCCGCGTTGGCCCGCGCCTGTCCCGGGTTGCGCGCGCCCGGGATGACCGTGGAGATGCCGGGCTGCTGGACCAGCCAGCCGATGGCGGCCTGGGCCGGAGTGACGCCGGCAGGCAGGTGCGCCGCGACGAGGTCGCGGAACTCCCGGGCCGCCACGATGCCGGTGGCGAAGTCGACCCCGGAGAACGTCTCGCCCACGTCGAACGCACTCCCGTCGCGGTTGTAGCTGCGGTGGTCGTCGGCCGGGAAGGTGGTCGTCTCGCCGTACCTCCCGGAGAGCAGCCCCGACGCCAGCGGCACCCGCGCGATGATGCCGGTGCCGGCGGCGGCCGCCGTGGGGAGCACGCGGTCCAGCGGCTTGAGCCGGAACGCGTTCACGATGATCTGCACCGACGCGACGTGCGTGCGGGTCATCGCGCTGAGGGCCTGGTCGACGGTCTCCACACTGACCCCGTACGCCGCGACGGCGCCGTCCTCGACGAGCTCGTCGAGCGCGTCGTAGGTCGCGTCGGCCTCGATGACCTCCGACGGCGGGCAGTGCAGCTGGACGAGCTGGAGGGTGTCGACGCCGAGGTTCTTGCGCGACCGGTCGGTCCACGCCCGGAACGCCTCGAGCGTGTAGCTCTCCGGCAGCTGCGGCGCCCGCCGGCCCATCTTCGTGGCCACGACCAGCCCCTCGCCGGCATGGTCGGCCAGGAACTGCCCGAGGATGCGCTCGCTGCGGCCGTCGCCGTAGACGTCCGCGGTGTCGTAGAAGGTGACCCCCTCGGCCAGCGACGTCTCGAGCACCTCGCGGGCGTCGGTCTCGGTGACCTCGCCCCAGTCTGCGCCGAGCTGCCAGGTGCCGAGCCCGACGACCGAGGCACTGAGCCCGGTCCGCCCGAGCGGTCGCTGGTCCATCGCCGTCACCGGCCCAGGCCCTCGGCCAGCCGGTGGTAGGCGGCGTTCCAGCGCAGCTCGCGCCGGAAGCTGCGTGTGGTGGTGTCGTCATCGATCACGAGGACCTCGGTGCCGACCATCTCGGCGAAGTCCTCCAGCGTCTCCAGCTCCACGGCAGTCGACAATACGGTGTGGTGCGGCGCTCCGGCCATCAGCCAGGACTCCGCCGACGTGGCCAGGGACGGCCTCGGCTCCCAGACCGCGCAGGCGACGGGCAGCTTCGGCAGGTCCTCGTCGGGGTCGACGACGTCGATGTCGTTGACGGTCAGGCGGAACCGGTCGCCGAGGTCGGACAGCCCCGCGACCAGACCGGGGCCGGGGTCGGCGGTGAACCGCAGCCGCACCGGATCCTCCCGGCCGCCGATCGACAGCGGGTGGATCTCCAGCGACGGCGTCTGCGAGGTGATCGAGGGACAGACCTCGAGCATGTGCGCGCCGAGGATCTTCTCCTGTCCCGGGACCAGGTGGTAGGTGTAGTCCTCCATGAAGGACGTGCCGCCGGGCAGCCCGGCGCCCATCACCTTCATCGCCCGCAGCAGCACCGAGGTCTTCCAGTCGCCCTCGCCGCCGAACCCGTAGCCGTCGGCCATGAGCCGCTGCACGGCGAGCCCGGGGAGCTGTCGCAGCCCGCCGAGGTCCTCGAAGTTCGTCGTGAACGCGCCGAACCCACCCTCGGTGAGGAAGGCCCGCAGGCCGAGCTCGATGCGGGCGCCGTCACGCAGCGACTCGTGCCGCTCGGCACCGGGAAGGAGCTCGGGCGCGACCTGGTAGCTGTCGGCGTACTCGATGACGAGCTTGTCGATGTCGTCGTCGCCGACGGCGTCGACCTTCGCGACCAGGTCGTTCACGCCGTAGGTGTTCACCGAGACGCCGAAGCGCAGCTGTGCGTCGACCTTGTCACCCTCGGTGACCGCGACGTCGCGCATGTTGTCGCCGAAGCGGACCAGCTTGAGCCCGCGCAGCTCGTCGCGCGCCAGGGCGGCGCGCGACCACGCGGCGATCCGGGCGCGGACCACCGGGGAGTCGACGTGGCCGGCCACCGTCTTGCGAGGTACGCCGATCCGCGACTGGATGTAGCCGAACTCCCGGTCGCCGTGGGCGGCCTGGTTGAGGTTCATGAAGTCCATGTCGATCGTCGACCAGGGCAGCGCCATGCCGGCCTGCGTGTGCAGGTGCAGCAGTGGCTTGGCGAGGGCATCGAGCCCGGCGATCCACATCTTCGCCGGGGAGAAGGTGTGCATCCACGCGATCACGCCCACGCACTGCGGTGCGCTGTTGGCCTCGAGCATCTGCCGGTGGATCGCAGCGGCGTCGAGGAGCACCGGCTTCCACACGACGGAGACGGGCAGCTCGCCGGGGGCGTCCAGGCGAGCGGCGATGGCCTGGGACTGCGCAGCGACCTGCTCGAGCGTCTCGGGGCCGTACAGGCCCTGGCTCCCGGTGAGGAACCAGATCTCGGCCGGCTGGGCGGACGCTCGCGGTGCGGCTGGGGTGCTCATCATTCCTCCGTGGCTGACTGCGGTTCAGGCTGGCCGTAGACGTTCTGGTAGCGGTCGAAGAGCCGGTCGACCTGGTCCGGCTCGATCGCGATCGGCTCGCCGAGCTGGCGGGACAGGTGCACGGTCCGGGCGACGTCCTCGCACATCACCGCAGCCTTGACGGCCGCGCGTGCGCTGGACCCGATGGCGAACACGCCGTGGTTCGCCATCAGCACTGCCGGCGACCGGCTGCCCGAGAGCGTCTCGACGATGCCGCGGCCGATCGAGTCGTCACCGATCACGGCGAACGGCCCGACCGGGACCTCACCGCCGAACTCGTCGGCGATCATCGTCAGCACGCACGGGATCGGCTCGCGGCGCGCGGCCCACGCGGTCGCGTACGCCGAGTGCGTGTGCACCACGCCGCCGACCTCGGGCAGGTGCCGGTAGACGTAGGCCTGCGCCTCGGTGTCCGAGGACGGGGCGTGCTCACCTTCGACCACCCGGCCGTCGAGGTCGCAGACCACCATGTTCTCCGGTGTCAGCTCGTCGTAGGAGACGCCGCTCGGCTTGATCACGAGCAGGTCGTGCCCGGGGACGCGCGCCGAGACGTTGCCGGCGGTCCACACCACCAGCTCGTAGCGGATCAGCTCGGCGTGCAGCGCGCACACCTCGCGCCGGATCGTGGCGATGGTGGCCGTCACGTCACTGACCGCCGTCATCGGCTCGTCCCCCTCAGCCGGCGCTCGACCGCCGCGCGGCGGATCGCCTTGAGCCTGCGCATCGCCGGGGAACGGCGGCCGAACTCGTCGTGCAGGGCGAGGTACTCGGCGAACAGCTCGTCGTAGGCCGCCGCCCGGCCCTCGTCCGGCACGAACACGTCGTGGCGCACCTTCCCCATGCTCTTCGCGGCCAGGGGCACGTCGGCGTACGCGCCGGCCGCGACCGCGGCGTGGATCGCCGAGCCGAGTGCCGGTCCCTGCTCCGACCCGATCACCGACATCGGCAGCCGGGTGACGTCGGCATAGATCTGCATGAGCAGCTCGTTCTTAGCCAGGCCACCCGCGACCACGAACTCCTCGACCGGTACGCCGGCGTCGCGGAAGGTCTCGACGATGACCCGGGTGCCGAACGCCGTCGCCTCGATCAGGGCCCGGTAGATGTCCTCGGGCCGGGTCGACAGGGTCAGGCCCATCACCAGTCCGGAGAGCTCGTGGTCGACGAGCACCGAGCGATTGCCGCTGAGCCAGTCGAGCGCGACCAGGCCGTGCTCGCCGATCTCCTGCTGCGCCGCGAGCCGGGTGAGGTGCTCGTGCACCGACTCCCCCGCCGCTGCGGCCGCCTGTGTGGCGGAGGCGGGAACCGCGTGCTCGGTGAACCAGGCGAAGATGTCGCCGACACCGCTCTGCCCCGCCTCGTAGCCCCACCGGCCGGCGACGATGCCGCCGTCGACGACGCCGCACATCCCGGGGACCTCGCGCACGACGTCCGCACTCATGACGTGGCAGGTCGACGTGCCCATGATCGCGACCATCTGTCCGGGCGCCACTGCCTGGGCCGCCGGCGCGGTCACGTGCGCGTCGACATTGCCGACCGCGACCGCGATGCCCTCGGGCAGGCCGGTCCAGCCGGCCGCCTCGGCGGTGAGGGTGCCGGCGCGCGAGCCCAGCGCGCCGATCCGGTGGTCGAGCTTGTCGGGGACGAACGCCTCGAAGCCGGGCGCGAGGGCCCCGAGGAAGTCGGCCGACGGGTAGTGGCCGTCCTGGTAGATGCCCTTGTAGCCGGCGGTGCACGCGTTGCGGACGTACTCCCCGCACAGCTGCCACACGATCCAGTCGGCGGCCTCGACCCAGTGGTCCATCGCGTCGTACAGCTCGCGGTCGTCCTCGAACAGCTCCAGCCCCTTGGCGAACTCCCACTCCGAGGAGATCAGCCCGCCGTAGCGCGGCAGCCAGGTCTCGCCGCGGTCCGCGGCGAGAGCGTTGATCCGGTCGGCCTGCGGCTGCGCGGCATGGTGCTTCCAGAGCTTCACGTAGGCGTGCGCGCGGCCCTCGAGACCGGGCACCTCGCACAGCGGCGTGCCGTCGGCGAGCGCCGGCACCATCGTGCAGGCGGTGAAGTCGGTGGCGATGCCGATCACGTCGGCGGGGTCGACACCGGACGCGGCGAGCGCCGCCGGTACGGCGGTCCGGAGCACCTCGCGGTAGTCGTCGGGCACCTGCAGTGCCCAGTCGGGCGGCAACGGCGTCCCGTCGGGCAGCTGACGGTCGAGCACTCCGTGGGCGTACTCGTGCACCGCGGTGCCGAGCTCGGCGCCGTCGGAGACGCGTACGACGAGCGCACGGCCGGACAGCGTGCCGAAGTCGACGCCGACGACGTACTGGTGGGCGGACATCAGCGCCTTCCCCTCTGCGGCGGAGCGGTGCTCGCACGGGTCACGAGCTCCGGCTGGATGAGCCCGGCGGGGACGTCGTCCTCGGGCGCCGGGTCGGCGATCGCGCTCTGCAGCATCTCGATGGCCCGGTGCCCCAGGGCCGTGAAGTCCTGACGGACGGTGGTCAGTGGCGGGATCAGGAACGCCGCCTCCGGGATGTCGTCGAAGCCGACGACGCTCACGTCGCCCGGCACCGATCGGCCCGCCTCCCAGAGGGCGCGCAGCAGGCCGAGCGCCATCTGGTCGTTGGCCGCGAAGACGGCCGTCAGGTCGTCGCGCTTCGCGAGTGCGTGGCCGGTGCGGTAGCCGCTCTCGGCCGTCCAGTCGCCCTCGACGTGCGGAGAGGGACGCAGCCCGGCGCCGTGCATCGCCTGCTCCCAGCCACGAAGACGGCCACGCGCCTCGGTCCACTGCATCGGGCCGGCGAGGTGGACGACCTCGGTGTGCCCGAGGTCGAGCAGGTGCTGGGTGGCGAGCGCGGCCCCGGCGACCTGGTCGACGCCGACGGTCCAGCGCGCCTTCTCCAGCGAGCCCTCCACCACGACCACCGGGATGCCGGCGACCTCCTGGTGGCGGGCGACCTCGACGGCGTCGTCGTTGGCGGCGATCAGCACGATGCCCTCCACCCGCTGGTCGCGCAGGTGGTCCACCGCGTCGCTGACCGCGTTGCGGGTCAGGTCGTGCACGTTGACCGAGCTGACGAAGTAGCCGGCCTCGCGGCCGGCTGCCTGGATCGCGCGGTGGACCGAGCTCGGACCCCAGAAGCCGCTCTTGGAGCCGATCACGCCCACGGTGCCGGAGCGCTTGGTCACCAGGGCACGCGCCGCTGAGTTCGGCCGGTAGCCGAGCTGGCGGATCGCCTCCTCGACGCGCAGCCGCGTCGCCGGGCGCAGGTTCGTCTGCCCGTTGATCACCCGCGAGACGGTCTGGTGGGAGACACCCGCGAGCCGCGCGACATCGGCCATCACGGGTGCCCGCGCAGCGGGAGGCCGCCGGTCGGGGACTGCGCTGTCGAGCCGACCGGTCATGTCTGCCGCCGTGTGACCAGGCGCTGCACGACCACGAACGCCAGCAGCAGGACGCCGATGGAGATCTTGGTCCACCACGAGCTGAGGGTGCCGTCGAAGGAGATGAAGGTCTGGATCGTGCCCAGCACGAGCACGCCGAGCACCGAGCCGATCACGAACCCGCGACCACCGGTGAGCAGCGTGCCGCCGATGACGACCGCGGCGATGGCGTCGAGCTCCATGCCGACGGCGTGCAGGCTGTAGCCGGAGAGCATGTAGAGCCCGAAGAGCAGGCCGGCGATGGCCGAGCAGAGCCCGCTGACGACGTACACGCCGACCTTGACCCGCGCGACCGGGAGCCCCATCAGCAGCGCCGAGGTCTCGCTGCCGCCGATGGCGTAGACCGTGCGGCCCAGCCGGGTGCGGTGGAGCACCCAGGCGGCCACGGCCACGACGAGCAGGGCCACGACGACCGCCCAGGTCGTGTAGTAGCCGCCGGGCAGGGTGATGCTCGCCTCGGCGAAGCTGGAGAAGGCGTGGTTGTCGATCGGCAGCGGCCGTCCGGCCAGCAGGAAGCAGAGCCCGCGGGCGAAGAACAGGCCCGCCAGGGTCGCGATGAAGGGCTGGACGTCGAAGTAGTGGATCGCCAGCCCCATCAGCAGCCCGAGGGTGCTGCCGACCAGCAGGACCAGCACGCAGGCGGCCAGGGGCGGCCATCCCGCCTCCATCGTCCGCGCGGCCACGACCGTCGACAGCGCGACCACCGACCCGACGCTGAGGTCGATGCCGCCGGTGAGGATCACGAAGGTCATCCCGACGGCCAGCACGATCAGGAACGAGTTGTCGATGAAGAGGTTGAGCACCACCTGCGGGTCGGAGAACCCCGGGTAGCGCACCGCCCCGGCGCCGAACATCCCGACCAGCAGGGCGAAGGTGGTGATCACCGGCACGAAGCGGCTCGGTGGCGTGAAGGTCCGCAGGCGGTCCCAGACGGACTCGCCGGCCCCCGTGGCGAGCGGATCGGCCGTGGTCATGCCGTCACCGCCTTCGCACCGGCGTGGGGTCGTCGGCGCACCGTGAGCAGGGCACGGGCCTTCGGCGACTGCAGCAGGCAGACCGCGATCACCACGATCGCCTTGAAGAGGTAGTTCATCTCCGAGGGGATGCCGATCACGTTGATGGTGGTCTTGAGGGTCTGGATGAACAGCGCGCCGATCAGCGTGCCGGTCAGGGAGAACCGTCCTCCGGCGAGCGAGGTACCGCCGATGACGACGGCGAGGATCGCGTCGAGCTCGATCCAGAGTCCGTTGTTGTTCGCGTCTGCGGCGGCCGTGTTCGCCGAGATCATCAGCCCGGCCAGGCCGGCGCAGAAGCCCGAGAAGGCGTAGACGGTCCACAGGATGGTGCGCGCCCGCACGCCCGCGAGCCGGCTGGCCTCGGGGTTGATGCCGACCGCCTCGATCAGCATGCCCAGGGCGGTACGCCGGGCCAGCAGGCCGGTCACCGCGAACAGCGCCAGCGCGAGGAGGATGGCGAACGGCAGCGCGAGCACGAAGCCGCTGGACAGGAACTCGAAGTGGGTGTTGTGGACCAGGGTGATCTGCCCGCCCGTGACGAGCATCGCGATGCCGCGACCGGCCGTCATCAGCACCAGGGTCGCGATGATCGGCTGGATCCCGAGCACGGCGACGAGGAAGCCGTTCCAGAGCCCGAGCGCGACGCAGGTGGCCAGCGCGAGCGAGCAGGCGACGAGCATCGTGCCCAGCGCGGACTCGTGCGAGGAGCCGGCGATCGAGACGCACGCCACCGCCCCGGCGATCGCGGCGATCGCACCGACGGAGAGATCGATGCCGCGGGTGGCGATGACCAGCGTCATGCCGAGCCCGATCAGCAGCACCGGCGCCGCGTTGCGCAGGATGTCGATCACGTTGCCGTAGAGGTCGCCGTCCTGGACCCGCACCGACAGGAAGTCGGGGTGGACGACGAGGTTGACCAGCACCAGCGCGAGCAGCGCCAGCACCGGCCACAGCAGCGAGCTGCCGGAGAGCCGGGCGGCGAGGCCCGGCCGCTGGTCGGCGGTCTCCTCGTCGGGACGGACGGGGGCAGCGGTCTCAGGCATCGGACTCTTCCTCCTGCCGGACCGAGCCGGCGATGATCTCGAGCACGTCGCTGACCTTGAGGTCGTCGTTCAGCCGTTCGGCGACCTTCGCGCGGTCGCGCATCACCACCACCCGGTCGCTGAGGCGCAGGACCTCCTCGAGCTCCGCGGAGATGAAGACCACCGAGACGCCCTGGTGGGCGAGGTCGGCGACCAGCTGCTGGATCTGCGCCTTCGCGCCGATGTCGATGCCCCGGGTCGGCTCGTCGAGGATCAGCACCTGCGGCTCGGTGATCAGCCAGCGTGCGAGCAGGACCTTCTGCTGGTTGCCGCCGCTCAGGTTGCGCATGAGCGCGTTGGGGTCGGCGGGGCGGATGTCGAGCGCCTCGATGTACTGCCGGACGAGCTTGGACCGCATGGCCGCCGGGATCGGCCGGAGCCAGCCGCGCCGCGCCTGGAGGGCCAGGAGCATGTTGTCGGCGAGCGTGAGGTCCTCGATGACGCCTTCTGCGCGGCGGTTCTCGCTCGAGAAGGCGAGCTTGCGCTGGATCGCCTGGCGCGGGCTGCGGAGGTGGCCGGGCTGCTGGTTGACGTCCAGGGTGCCGTGGTCGGAGGTGTCCGCGCCGAAGAGCAGGCGCGCGAGCTCGGTGCGACCGGAGCCGAGGAGGCCGGCGATCCCGACGACCTCGCCCTCGAACACGTCGAGGTCGGTGGCCTCGAGCGATCCCTTCCGCCCGAGCCCGAGCGCCTTGAGCACCGGCGCCGCGGTGCGGTCGACCCCGGCTCCGCTGGCGTTCTCCAGGCGCTCCAGGGCGGCCAGCTCGCGGCCGATCATCATCTGCACGACCTCGAGCTGCGTGGTCTGGCTGGTGAGCACCTCGCCGACGAGCCGGCCGTTGCGCAGCACCGTCATCCGGTCGCTGATCTCGAAGACCTGGTCGAGGAAGTGGGAGACGAAGACGATCGCGACGCCGTGCTCGCGCAGCGTCCGCATCACCGAGAAGAGCATCGCGACCTCGTCGGCGTCGAGGCTGGAGGTCGGCTCGTCCAGGATGAGCACGCGTGCGTCGACGTCGACGCCGCGCGCGATCGCGACCAGCTGCTGCACCGCGATGGGGTGGGCCCCCAGCTCGGAGGCCGGGTCGACCTCGATGCCCAGCCGGTCGAGCGTCGCCGCCGCCTGCCGGTTCATCGCCTTGAAGTCGATCCCGCCGCGGCGGCGGGGCTCGCGGCCGAGCAGCATGTTCTCGGCGACGGTGAGGTTCGGGACCAGGTTGATCTCCTGGTACACCGTGCTGATCCCGGCGGCCTGCGACGCCGCCGGCGAGGAGAAGGTCTGCTGCTGCCCACCGACGACCACCGTGCCGGAGTCGATCGCGTAGACGCCCGTGAGCGCCTTGATCATCGTCGACTTGCCGGCACCGTTCTCACCCATCAGGGCGTGCACCTCGCCGGGGAACAGCCGGAGGTCTACTCCGTCGAGGGCCGGTACGCCGCCGAACGCGATCGAGATGCCGCGCATCTCGATCACCGGGTCCGACGCGTCACTGGCCGCGCCGCGCGGCTGGACGTGCATCTGCGTCATCATTCCCTCTTCCGGGGTCGTGCTTCCTGGGTCGTGCTTCCCGGGTCCGCCGCCGGACCGTCCAGGTGAGGACGGTCCGGCGGCCCCAGGCGCGGACCGTCCCGTGCGGCCTCGCGTTCGTGCCCCTTGGTCGGTCCCGGCGCCGGTCATCTGGCAGGTCGTGCCGGCCGGCGCCGGGTCCGAAGGGTGGATCAGTACTGCCGGGTGGGCAGGGCCGCGGTGGCCTGCGCCTGGTCGAACGCGGTCTCCGTGGTGAGCACCCGCTGCGGGACCGACTTGCCGGCCACGACCTTCTTGGCCAGGTCCATCAGCTGGGGCCCGAGGAGCGGGTTGCACTCGACGATGTAGTTGATCTCGCCCTGCGACAGCGCGGTCATGCCGTCCTTGGTGGCGTCGATCGTGATGATCTTGATGTCCTTGCCGGGCGTCAGGCCGGCGGCCTTGATCGCCTCGATGGCGCCCAGACCCTCGTCGTCGTTGTGGGCGAAGAGGACGTCGATGCCCTTCTGCGACTTCAGGAAGGCCTCCATGACCTGCTTGCCGCCGTCACGGGTGAAGTCCCCGGTCTGCGAGGCGATCACCTTGATGTTGGAGTCGGACGCGATGGTGTCCTCGAAGCCCTTCTTGCGGTCGATGGCCGGGGCCGCACCGGTCGTGCCCTCGATCTCGACGACGTTGATCTTGCCGTCACCGTTGACGTCGGAGGTGGAGGCGTTGTCGAGCAGCCACTGGCCGGCCTTCTGGCCTTCCTTGACGAAGTCGGAGCCGAGGAAGCTCTTGTAGAGCGAGGTGTCCTTGGAGTCCACGGCGCGGTCGGTGAGGATCACCGGGATGTGCGCCCGCTTGGCCTCCTGGAGAACCGCGTCCCAGCCGGTCTCCACGACCGGGCTGAAGGCGATCACGTCGACCTTCTGCTGGATGTAGGACCGGATCGCCTTGATCTGGTTCTCCTGCTTCTGCTGCGCATCGGAGAACTTGAGGTCGATGCCGTCCTTCTTGGCACTCGCCTGGATCGACTTGGTGTTCGCCGTCCGCCAGCCACTCTCGGCACCCACCTGGGCGAAGCCCATGGTGATGGTCTTGCCGCTGGTGCTGCCCGACGACTTGTCGGAGTTGCCGCACGCCGTGAGCATGAGCGACCCCAAGGCGATCGCGCTTGCCGCGATCAGGATCTTCTTCTTCGCCACCACTGTGTTTCCTCCAGATCAACGGGCGGTCTTGCCCTTGTGACCGACGTCACTGCCGAGAGTGTGAGCGCTAACATTCCGCCACGTCAAGGGTTCCGCCGAGATTCGTGGCAGAAATGTGAGCGCTCACCCGCGACTGCGCCCGAACTGTGCCGAATCGGGCTCCTGGGTGCCGAACCGCCACACGATGCGGGAGCGGTAGGTCTCTCCGGGGCGTAGCACGGCCGACCCGAACTGCGGCCGGTTGGGAGTGTCGGGGAAGAGCTGGGGCTCGAGCGCGATGCCGTCGCCCTGCCGGTAGCGGCCGCCGTCCGCGGAGGGACGGGTGCCGTCGAGGAAGTTGCCGGTGTAGACCTGGAGGCCGGGCTGGTCGGTGTGCAGCTCGAGCGTCGTACCGGTACGCCGGGAGGACAGCACCGCGGCGCGCCGCAGGCCCTCCCCGTGCAGCACGTAGTTGTGGTCGATGCCGCGGGCCCAGCCGACCTGCTCCTCCCCGGAGCGCACCGCAGGGCCGATCGCTGCCGGCGCGCGGAAGTCGAAGGCGGTGCCGGCGACCGGGGCGTGCGCGCCGAGCGGGATGCCGTTGCGGTCCACCGGGGTGTACTCCTCGGCATCGACCCTCAGTACGTGGTCGTCGATCGTGCCCGCACCGGCACCGTCGAGGTTGAAGTAGGCGTGGCTGGTCAGGTTCACGACCGTCGTCGCGTCGGTGGTGGCGGTGAGGTCGACGCGCACGTCGCTGCGGACGACCTCGAAGCGTGCAGTCGCGTGCAGCGTGCCCGGGAATCCCTGGTCGCCGTCGGGGCTGACCAGGCTGAGCTGCGCGTGGACCTCGGAGTGGTCGACGATCTCCCACACCCGGCGGTCGAACCCGTCCGGCCCGCCGTGGAGGCTGTTGCCGCGGTCGTGCGTCCCGACGACGACCTGCGCACCCTCGAGCGGGAAGCGCCCGCCCGCGATCCTGTTCGCGTACCTGCCAACGGTGCTGCCGAGGTAGTCCGAGGACTCCAGGTACTCCTGCGGCGTTGCCTGGCCGAGCACGACGTCGCGCCGCACTCCGTCGCCGCAGCCGACCTCGAGCGACTGCACGGTGGCGCCGAGGTCGAGGAGCACGAGCACCGGCCCCGGGGGCTCGCCGAGCAGGATGCGGCGCACCGGTCGCCCGTCCGGCAGCGTGCCGGCCCCGCTCACTCCCACGGTGTGAACGTTAACATCAGCCAGCGTCACGCAGGGCGCATCGGCCCGGACGAGCTGCGCGCGACGAGCCTCGGCTCGACCAGCTCCACGACCGGGTCGGCCTCGCCGTCGAGGGCACGGAGGGCAAGCTCGACGGCGCACCGGCCGAGGCTGGCGAAGTCCTGGTTGACCGTCGTGAGCGAGGGCCAGTAGTACGCCGCCTCGGGCACGTCGTCGAAGCCGACGACGCTGACGTCCCCCGGCACGCGGCGGCCCTGCTCGTGCAGGGCCTTGAGCACCCCGAGGGCCATCGCGTCATTCGCCGCGAAGACCGCGGTCACGTCGTGGTCCTCGGCGATCTGCAGCCCGGCAGCGTAGCCGCTCTCCGCCGACCAGTCGCCCGCGAGCTCCGGGCCGGGGAGCAGCCCGCGGTCGGACTGGGCGACACGCCAGCCCTCGCGCCGCTGCTCGGCCTCGACCCAGTCCATCGGCCCGGTCACGTGGGCGACACGGCGGTGGCCGAGGTCGAGGAGGTGCTCGGTCGCCGCGCGCGCGCCGGCGAGCTGGTCGACGCCCGCGGCCATCGTCTGTCCGGCCGAGACGCCCTGCACGACCACGACCGGGATCGCCAGCTGCAGGGCGCGCGTCTCCGCCACCGCATCGCGCTGGGCGACCGCGACGACGAGCGCCTCCACCGCCTGGTCGAGCAGCCGCTCGACGGCGTCGCGCAGCGACCGGGCGGAGAACTCGGAGAGCCCGACCAGCGACACGTCGTACCCCGCCCGGTGGCCGGCGTCCTGTACGGCGGCGCCGATCATGCTCGGTCCGTAGAGCACCAGGTGCGCGGAGATCACGCCGATCCGCCCACTCCGGTTCGTCGCCAGCATCCGCGCCGCCATGTTGCGGCGGTAGCCGAGCTCGTCGATGGCCGCGAGCACCCGGGCGCGCGTCTCCTCCCGCACCAGCGGCGAGTCGTTGAGCACCCGGGAGACGGTCTGGTGCGAGACCCCCGCGTGCTTGGCGACGTCGGCCATGCTCGGCGGCCGGCCGTTCCTCGTCGCCCGCGGCTCGGTCATGGCGTCATCGTAGGGACGTCGAACGCCCGCGGTCCCGAATTGGCAGGTCATCGGTCAGGTCGGAGGGCTCGTCGACGACCCTGGGCACGTGCGCGCACGCCCCCGAGGCCCGGAACGGCTCGGCCATCTGGGCCGGCCAGGGCACGGGGTAGCTCGGCTTCGCCGACATGCCGAGGTCCGCGCTGGAGAACCGCCGCGTCGGGTCGAACGAGAAGGTCCCGAAGAGGTGGTCCCAGACGAGCGTGAAGAGACCGAAGTTCACGTCACCGACGCCTGCCCACTTGAGGTGGTGGAAGCGATGGCCCTCGTTGAGCGAGAGCACCGTGCGAAGCGGGCCGACGCGGTAGTCGACGTTGGAGTGCTGCAGCAGGAGCTGGAGCGCCACGCACACCGCCAGGGCGGTCGCCACGTCGGCCGGGATCCCCAGCAGGATCAGCGGAAGCACGCCGACCGCCGTCTCGAAGACCTGGGAGACCGGGTGCTTCATCAGGCCGTTGAAGCCGTACGCCCGCCTCACCGAGTGGTGCACGGCGTGGAAGCGCCAGAGCACGTCGAAGTGGTGCGAGGCGAGGTGCGCGACCGTGATGCCGAGGTCGGCGACGACCACGGCCAGGACCACCTGCGCGACGACCGGGAGCGCTGTCGGCCAGAGGCCCGGGCTGAGGCCCACGGAGGCGAGCAGTGGGATCACGCCGACGCTGAGCAGCATCACCGTCTCGTTGACCGCCGCGTGGGTGACGTCGCGGCCGACGTCACCCTGGCCCTGGTTCCAGGCCTCCTCGTAGGGCAGCAGGCGCTCGGCCCCGAACGACGCCGCGACGCCGGCGACCACGACCAGCGGAAAGGCCCACACCGGCGCGTGCCGGCCGGCCAGCACGACCGCCGCTCCGCCGAGGACCAGGTACATGAACGGCACGTAGCCGTACCTCACGAGGATGCGCATGCCTCGAGGGTGTCGCCGACCGCACCCCGGGGGCTTGGACGAAACGATCAGGACTCGATGCTCAGGTGCGCGATCGCCTCCGACGGCGCGAGCCCGAACATCTCGCGGCAGGCGCGGGTCGCGTGCGAGCCGTCGCTGAACCCGGCCGCGGCGGCGGCGTCGGTGATCGAGGCACCTGACGCCACCTGCTCGAGCGCGACCAGCAGCCGGATCCACCGGGCGTAGGACTGGACGGTCAGGCCGAGGTCGGCGCGCGCCCGGCGGCGAAGGGTCGGCTCCGAGATCGCCAGCGCCCGGGCGAGCTCCGAGACCTCCGCGCGCTCGGGCAGGCGCGTCCTGACCCACTCCTCGACGCGCGCGCCGAACGTGCCTTCGGCCGGTCTCGCGACGGCCTCCAGCGCCGCAGCCACCATCGCCGCGCGCTCGTGGTCCGCCCAGTCGCGGACCGACGCCTCCCAGGAGCCGTGGGGCGTAGCCCAGGCGCTCGACGGATCGAGGAACATCGTCGTGCCGACGACACCGGGCTCGACGCTCACCCGGTGGCGAGCGCGAGCCGGGATGACGAGGGTCGCCGCCGACACCGAGGCGCCCGAGCCGTCCGTCACCTCGACCTCGCCACGCTCGCAGCGGTAGAGCTGGACAGCGGCGTGCGCGTGCGGCTCCGCGCTGCCGATCTCTCCGCGGAACGCGACGACGCCCGGACGGATCCGGAGCGCGCCCCGCCACGGCTCGGGTGCGGGCATGCCGCCGAATCTAGCCGCGGGCCGTCAGCCGCCCTCGAGGGACACGGGCCGGACGGTCGGGTAGCCCTCGGGGAGGACGTAGGTGCCGCGCACGAGGTGGTAGAGCACGCGCCAGCTCCAGTAGCCGCGGTAGGCGGCCTTCGAGCGCTGCATCGTGCGGGCGTACTCGGTCACCGCACCGACGTACCGGTCCGAGGGGTTGTAGTGCCGCAGGGCACCGGCCATGTCCGCAGGTGCACCGTGCGCCGCGAGGAGACGGGCCGCGGCCTGGATGGCGTCGTGCGGGTCGTTGATGTCGCCGCCGGCGCCGTACCGGTCCCAGGTGGCCGGCAGGAACTGCATCGGTCCGAGGGCCCCGGCCGTGCTCGGCCCACGGATCCGGCCCATCCGGGTCTCGACCAGGTGGATCGCGGCCAGGTAGGCCCAGGGCACGCCGGTGCGCTGCTCCGCCTCGCGGTAGTAGCCGAGCAGCACCGCGGGCGGCGGCGGCGCGATGATCCGCCACGGCGGAAACTTCCGCTTGGGCTCGGTGATCACGGTCAGCAGCTGGGCGGCCGTCACGTCACCGCGGGTCTGCCGAGCCGCGGCGTCATCCATGGCGGCCAACGCCGTCCGCCGGAATGTCGCGGACCCCAGCACGAGCGCCCGGACCGCGAGCTGCTGGAGCTCGCCGGCCTGCCGGACCTCGCCCCGGGTCGCGTGCCGGTCGCGAAGCGTCGCCACCGCACCGTCGAGCTGGCTCGCAAGGGCTGTTGGGTCGACGGAAGGCACCCCGGCTTCCGCGGTCGCGGTGCTCACGGCGGACGCCGTCGGGGTGCTCCCCGCCGACGCAGTCGGAGTGCTCTCGCGCGGTGCCGGGTCGGTCCGGACCGGGCTCCCGGTGCTGCACGCCGCGACCAGGCAGGCGATCGCCGTCACGGCGAGGGCCCGTCGGGCAACCCGCGCGACCACGGAGCGTCGGTGGCCGTCCGCGTCGCGCATGGCACTGTCCTACACCTTTCGCAGCCGACGGACACGCCGTTCTGGACCCCTGAGTTGCAGGCCGTCTTCGTTCGTGTAATCTCTACTATTCCAGTAGACAAACACTCGAAAGGCTGACCGATGAGAGTCCCCGTCGCCCCCAAGATCGCGGCCGCGCTCGCCGCCCTCCTGCTCGCGGGAGTGGGTCTCACCGGCTGCGCCGAGAGCGCAGCGTCCGGCAGCAAGGGCACCGACACCATCCGCTACCAGGGCTACCAGGGCTCGGTGAACCTCCCCGAGCTGGCCAAGGCGCTCGGCTACCTCGACGGCGTCAAGCTGAAGTACGTCGGCACGGTCCAGGGCGGTCCGCAGTCCATCGCCGCGCTGGTCAGCAACCAGGTCGACTACGGCGCCGCGTTCAACGGGGCGATCGCGCAGATCGCCTCCACGGGCGCACCGATCACCTCGGTGATCTCCTACTACGGGTCCAGCGACGCCGTGCGCTCCTCGATCCTGGCCAAGAGCGACGGTGCGATCGCGTCCGCCAAGGACCTGATCGGCAAGAAGGTCGCGGTCAACACGCTCGGCGCCAACGCCGAGGCAGTCCTGGACACCTACCTGGCCAAGGGCGGCCTGAGCCAGGACGAGATCAAGAAGGTCACCCTCGTGCCGCTGCCCGGCATCAACGAGGAGGCGGCGCTCCGCGAGGGCAAGGTCGACGCGGCGTACCTCGGCGGTGCGCTCCAGGAGTCGGCCCTCAGCCGCCCGGGCCTGAAGGTGCTGACCACCGACGTCGACCTGGTCGGGCCGTACAACGGCGGCAGCATCGTGCTTCGCGACCAGTTCATCAAGCAGAACCCCGACCTCACCAAGAAGTTCGTCGCAGGTCTGGCCAAGGCCGTCGACTACGCCTCGACCCACCCCGTCGACGAGGTCAAGGCGAAGCTGCAGGCCTGGCTGACCCAGCAGGGACGGCCCGACGACGCGAAGGCGCTTGCCCTGTGGAAGGGCCTCGGCATCGCGACCAAGGCCGGCCTGATCCGTGACCAGGACTTCGACCTCTGGCTCGACTGGCTCAAGTCCCGCGGTGACGTCAAGGCCGACGCGATCAAGGCCTCCGACATCTACACCAACAAGTACAACCCGTACGCCGAGGAGGGCTGATGAGCAGCGCGATCGAGCTGAACGGCGTACGCCAGGTCTTCCACGTGCGCGACAAGGGCGGCCGCCCGCAGGAGTTCGTCGCCCTCGACGGGCTCGACCTCACCATCCGGGCGGGTGAGCTGTTCGTGCTCGTCGGGCCCAGTGGCTGCGGCAAGTCCACGGTGCTCGACCTGATCAGCGGCCTCAACCGGCCGGCAGGCGGGTCGATCCGGGTCGGTGGCCGTGAGGTCACCGAGCCGGGCCTGGACCGGGGGTTCGTGTTCCAGCAGTACACCCTGCTCCCCTGGCGCACGGCACAGGGCAACATCGAGTTCGCGCTCGAGGCGGCCGGTGGACTGAGCCGCGCGGAGCGTCGTGAGCGGGCGCGTACGTACCTGGAGCTGGTCGGCCTCACCGAGTTCGCCGACCGCTACCCGCACGAGCTCTCGGGCGGGATGAAGCAGCGCGTGGCGATCGCGCGCAGCCTGTCCTACGAGCCCGAGGTGCTGCTCATGGACGAGCCGTACGGCGCGCTCGACGCCCAGACCCGCGAGCGCCTCCAGCAGGAGCTGCTCTCCATCTGGCGGCGCACCGGGACGACGATCGTGTTCATCACCCACGACATCGACGAGGCAGTGTTCCTCGGCCAGCGCGTCGGGGTGATGAGCAACCGTCCCGGCCGGCTCAAGACGATCGTCGAGGTCGGTCTCGACCACGGCGGGCCGAACCAGGACGTCCGGTCGACCGAGCAGTTCGCCCGCCACCGCCACCACGTCTGGTCGCTGCTGCGCAGCGACCTCCAGGCGGCCGACGAGCCGGGGCTCGACTCCGGGCTGGAGTCCGGGCTGGAGCCTGGGCTGGAGCCTGGGGAGGTCGGTCGCGTTGCCTGATCTCCTCACCGAGCGCACCGCAGCCGCTCCGAACACGCGCCAGCAGGAAGCCGGCGAGGTGCGTGCCTCCCCTCGCGTCGGCACCGGCACGCGGACCTTCCTCCGCGGGCTCTTCGGAGTCATCCTGCTGGCGGCCATCTGGGAGGTCGCGCCGCGCGTCGGGCTCGTCAACGACTACTTCGTGCCTCCGCTGTCGCAGGTGCTGCACGCGTGGTGGGAGCTCTACCGGTCCGGCGAGCTCGCCAAGCACGTGCAGGCGAGCGTGGTCCGGTCGGCCACCGGGTTCTTCCTCGCGATCGCAGTCGCGATCCCGCTCGGCGGAGCCATCGCGTGGTACCGGCTGGTGCGCGAGGTGCTCACGCCACCCCTCGAGCTGTTCCGCAACACGGCGCCGCTGGCCCTGCTGCCGGTCTTCCTCCTGATCCTCGGCATCGGGGAGACCTCGAAGATCGCCATCGTCACCTACGCCTGCTTCTTCCCGGTGCTGCTGAACACGATCAGCGGGGTCAGCAACGTCGACCCGCAGCTGCTCCGGTCGGCGCGCGTGCTCGGGCTCTCGCCGGTCACCACCTTCCGCAAGGTCGTGTTCCCGGCCGCGCTGCCGACCATCTTCACCGGCATCCGGATCGCCGGCGCCACCGCCGTGCTCGTGCTGATCGCCGCCGAGATGATCGGCGCCACCGCGGGCCTGGGCTACTACATCAACTACGCGCAGAACAACTTCCTGATCGCGCCGATGTACGCCGCGATCCTCACCACCTCGGCGCTCGGCCTCGCGATCAACTACGGCCTCGTCTTCCTCGAACGCCGGCTGTCCCGCTGGCGTGCCTGAAAACCGCATCCACAGGAGAACCCAGATGACCGACCGACACCTCCACCTCAACGCGTTCCTGATGAGCGTGGGCCACCACGAGGCCGCGTGGCGGCTGCCCGAGAGCGACCCGTTCGCCTCCTCCGAGGTGACCCACTACCAGGAGCTCGCCCGGATCGCCGAGCGCGGCCTGATGGACTCCGTGTTCTTCGCCGACAGCCCGTCACTGATGACCAACCCGGCACGACGGCCGGCCGAGGCGATCGAGCCGACGCTGCTGCTCGCGGCGATGGCGGCGGTGACCGAGCGGATCGGCCTGATCGCGACCGGCTCCACGACGTACGACGAGCCCTACAACGTCGCCCGCCGGTTCGCGTCGCTCGACGCGATCAGCCACGGGCGGGCCGGCTGGAACGTCGTCACCTCCGCCGCTGAGGACGCCGGAGCCAACTTCGGCTTCAAGACGATCCCGGGACACGCGACCCGTTACGCACGGGCCCAGGAGTTCCTGGAGGTCGTCACCGGGCTGTGGTCGGGCTGGGAGCCGGGCGCGGTCGTGGCCGACAAGGCCGCCGGCGTGTACGCCGACCCGGCCCGGATCCACCCGCTCGACCACCACGGCGAGCACTTCTCGGTCCGCGGTCCGCTCAACGTGGGGCGCAGCGAGCAGGGGTGGCCGGTGCTCGTCCAGGCCGGCTCCTCCCCGGCCGGCATCGCCCTCGCGGCGCGGTTCGCGGAGGCGGTGTTCACCGCGCAGCGCAGCATCGAGGACGGCCAGGCCTTCTACCGTGAGCTCAAGGCTGCCGTGGGCCGCGCCGGGCGCAACCCCGAGCACCTCAAGGTGCTCCCGGGCATCGTGCCGGTGATCGGCGGCACCGAGGAGGAGGCGCTGCGGCTCGAGCGCCAGCTCGACGACCTGATGGTGCACGAGCACGCGCTCCACCAGCTCGCCGAGCAGATCGGGATCCCCGCCGACGAGATCGACCTCGACGGTCCGCTGCCCGAGCGGGTGCGGCCCACCGAGGACATCCAGGGCAACCGGAGCCGCTACGAGCTGACCCTCGACATGGCCCACAAGGAGCAGCTCACCGTCCGTCAGCTGCTGAACCGGCTCGGCGGCGGGCGCGGGCACCGCACCTTCGCCGGGACTCCGGAGCAGGTCGCCGACTCGATCGAGCAGTGGTTCCTGGGCGGCGCGGCCGACGGCTTCAACATCATGCCGGCCGTGCTCCCGTCGGGCCTCGAGGCGTTCGTCGACCACGTGGTGCCGCTCCTGCAGCAGCGCGGCCTCTTCCGGCGCGAGTACGCCGGCCGCACGCTGCGCGACCACTACGGGCTGCCTGTCCCGGGCGGGTCGGAGCTGGACCAGGTGAGCGCGTGACGCTCACCTCCCGGCTCCGGCCCGAGGCGCCGCGGCACCGCACCATCTGACCCGGCCGTCTGACCCCGGCCCTGATCTGCGAATCCAAGGAGCAACATCCATGGCACACGTCCTCGCCGTCTCCGGCAGCCCGATGGAGGTGTCCCGGAGCGCCGTCCTGCTCCGGCACGTGACCGACATCGTCACCGCGAGCGGCCACACGGTCGACACCCTGCGCATCCGCGACCTGCCGGCCCAGGCACTGCTGCACGCGGACTTCGCGGACCCGGCGATCCGTGACTCGATGGCGAGGCTCGAGCGGGCCGATGCGGTGGTGGTGGCGACGCCCGTCTACAAGGCGGCGTTCTCCGGCCTGCTCAAGTGCTGGCTCGACCTCACCCCCCAGTTCGGGCTGCGCGGGAAGTCGGTGCTGCCCCTGGCGACCGGGGGCAGCATCGCGCACGCGCTCGCCCTGGACTACGCCCTGCGTCCGGTGCTGACCTCGATGGAGGCCCGGCACGTCGTCAACGGCTTCCTGGTGCTGGACCGGTTCATCGAGTCGCCGTCCCCGGTCGAGCCGTCCCCGCTGGTCGCGCCGGTGAACATCCATGCCGAGGCTGCTCCGGCGCTGCTCAAGGTCGTCGAGGGCTTCCTCGAGTCCCTGGACACCCCTGCCGCCCGCGTCGTCGCCTGAGGGCGCTCAACCGATCGGGTCGAGGTCCGCGTCGGGGAGCTTGAGGTCGTCTGCCTGCCGCGCGTCGTGAGCACCCTCGACGTCACTGTGCGTGAGCGTCAGGTAGAGCACGAAGGCGGCGAAGATCGCCAGGCCGAGCCCGAAGACCGCACCGTCACCCCAGCCGACGCCGCCCTGCGAGGGGGGCTTGCCGAGCCAGTCGGCCACCGATGCGCCGAGCGGACGGGTCAGCACGTAGGACGCCCAGAAGGCGATGACCGCGTCCAGCCCGAGCCGCCAGAGCACGAGCGGCACCACGATGAGCACCCCGAAGAGGACGATCGACCAGGAGAACCCGAGGCCGAGGTTGATCGCCGTGGTGTCGCCGAGCGCGGTGCCGAGGCCGAAGGTGAGCAGCACGGTGCCCCAGTAGAAGCGCTCGCGTCGCGCCGTCGTGATCGAGTGCACCGAGAGGGTGCCCTCGCTCTGCTTCCACCAGATCAGCAGTGCGCACAGCGCGACCAGGTAGATGCACGAGTCGACGTAGTACGGCGTGCCCAGCGCGACGTGCGGACCGTCGGCGATCATCGTGCCGAAGAGGGCGACGCTGAGGACCGTCACCCAGTAGCGGACCGGGTGGTACGTCGTCGCGCGCAGCTGCAGTGCGAGCGCGGCGAAGAAGCCGCCGATGCCGACCACCGCGGCCAGCGGGATGCTCACCGTGCCGAGGTAGTCGGCGCCGGCCTCGCCGATCCCGGTCGTGAGCAGCTTGACCACCCAGAAGACGACGAAGACCTCGGGGACCTTGGGCGCACGGAAGACGCGAGTGTTCATCGGCCGAACGCTAGGAGCGCGCGGCTGACCGCAGCCTGACAGGCCGGCAGGCGTGGACCTCAGATGGCGTTCTTGCGGATCAGGTCGCCCAGGCCGGGGCTGATCGACTCCGCCCAGCTGACCATCCCGGCGGCCAGCGGAGTCACCCGGCGCGAGCGGCTGACCACGGCGTCGCAGACCACGCTCGCCGCCTGGTCGACGGTCAGCGCCGGCATCCGGCTGTAGAGCTTCGTCGGCGCGATCATCGGCGTGCGCACCAGCGGCATGTGCACGTTGGTGAACACCACCCCGTCGCCGAGCACCTCGCCCTGCACGGAGTCCGACCACGCCTCGAGCGCGGCCTTCGACGCGGCGTACCCCGAGAAGCGGGCCGGCCGCAGCACCGCGGCCCAGCTCGAGATGTTGACGACCTGTCCGGACTCGCGCTCGACCATCGTGGGCAGCAGGCCCATCGTCAGGCGCACCGCGGCGAAGTAGTTGAGCTGCATCGGCCGCTCGAAGTCGTGGAACCGGTCCACCGAGTGCCGGACCTTGCGGCGGATCGACATGCCGGCGTTGTTGACCAGGACGTCGACGTGGTCGTGCTGGTCGAGCACCTTGCTGACCAGTGCGTCGACCTGCTCGAGGTCGGTGAGGTCGCAGCGGTAGGCATGCGCCCGGCCACCGGAGGCAGCGACCTCCTCGACGACCTCCTGGAGGAGCTCCTCGCTGCGCGCCACCAGCAGCACCGTCGCGCCCGCGGCGGCGAGCCGCACCGACGCGGCCCGGCCGATGCCCGAGGACGCGCCGGTCACGAGCACCACCTTGCCGCCGACCGCGGTCCGGATCGCGGCGCTGCCGTCGCGGTCGCCGAAGCGGGTCGCCCGCGCGACCAGGCTGCGCGTGCTGATCGGCGTCGCGCCCAGGCTGTTGGCCCGGCGTACGACGGCGCGGGTGAGGCCACGGCGGCTCAGCTCCATCCCGCAAGGGTGCCACCGATCGTGCCGATGCGCGGTGTGACGTACCCCATGCGGCGGCAGCACTCCACTAGGCTGGTCCCAGGAGTGCCGGGAAGTCTGGTCGGCGACGTCTCGACGACCCTGGAGCCGCCCCGTGCACGACGTGATCCCGTTCGCCGTCGTGGTCGCGTGCGCCGCCCTGGCCGTCCTCGCGGCGACCGGCTCCTCGCGGCTCAGCGAGCGCACGCACATCCCCGCGCCGGCCCTGTTCCTGGTCGCCGCCTCGCTCCTCGTCGACCTGTTCCCGAGACTCGGCTCGCTCTCGGTGCACGCTGACCAGCGGATCGCGACGGTGGCCCTCGTGCTGATCCTCTTCGACGGCGGCATGCACATCGGCCTGCGTCGCTTCCGTCCGGT
Organism: Marmoricola sp. URHA0025 HA25; assembly: GCF_054059435.1. Taxonomy (NCBI): domain Bacteria; kingdom Bacillati; phylum Actinomycetota; class Actinomycetes; order Propionibacteriales; family Nocardioidaceae; genus Marmoricola; species Marmoricola sp. URHA0025 HA25. Next base: position 359,258 of record NZ_JBSSCD010000001.1, on the reverse strand, counting down.
GGCGGGCGCAGTGGTGTGGGTCGGAGTGGCGGGCACGCTGGTCACCGCCGGAGCGCTCGCGGTCGCGGCGCACGGACTCTTCGACTTCGGCTGGCGGGCGGCGCTGCTGCTTGGGACGGCGCTGGCTCCGACCGACCCGGCCGTCGTGTTCTCCGTGCTCGGGCGGCGCGAGATCGCCGGACGCACCGGCACGCTGCTCGAGGGCGAGTCGGGCGCCAACGACCCGGTCGGCATCGCGCTGATGCTCGCCGTGCTCGGGTCGACCGGTGGCGGTGCCGGCGCGGTGTGGCACGGAGCGCTGGAGTTCGGTGCGCAGATGGCGATCGGCATCGGGTTCGGCGTCCTGGGTGGGCTCGGGCTGCGCTGGCTGCTCCAGCACCTGCCGATGCCCAACGCCGCCCTCTACCCGCTGCGCGCGGTCGCCTTCGCGCTGCTGGTCTACGGCGCCTGCACGCTCGCGCACGGCTCCGGCTTCCTCGCGGTGCTGCTCGCGGGGATCCTGGTCGGCGACACCCGGGCGCCCTACAAGCGGGAGATCGAGCGGTTCAGCTCGGCGACGAGCAGCCTCGCCGAGATCGTCGCGTTCACCGTCCTGGGTCTCTCGATCCCGCTGTCGGGCGCCTTCGGGGACGGCAGCGGCTGGACGGGGATCGGCCTGGCCGCGCTGCTGATCCTGGTCATCCGGCCGGTGCTCCTCAGCCTCGTGCTCGCGCCGATCCGGCTGCGGCGGGGCGAGCGGGCGTTCGTGCTGTGGTCGGGGCTCAAGGGCGCGGTGCCGATCCTGCTCGGCACCTACGTGCTGACCGAGGGGGTCCCCGGCGCCGACCGCATCTACGCGGTGATCTTCGTGGTCGTCCTGGTCTCGGTGGTCGTCCAGGGCGGCCTCGTGCCGACGCTGGCTCGCCTCTGGCGGGTGCCGATGCGCGTCCGCGAGCCCGAGCCGTGGGCGCTCGGGATGCGCTTCCGCGACGAGCCGGAAGGGCTGCACCGCTTCGTCGTCGGCCGCGGGTCCCGGGCGGACGGCACCGCGGTTGAGGACCTTCCCCTCGGCGAGGACATGTGGGTCAGCATGATCAGCCGGGCCGGCCGGCTCGTGCACGTCCGCGGCGACACCGTCCTCCTGGCCGACGACGACGTGCTGCTGCTCGCACCTGACGGCGACGCCGGCCGCGCTCTGTTCCGGCCGCGGTGAACGCGGGCCGACACGGTGTGGAGGCGCTCCGTAGTCTCCTCGTATGACGCAGGTCAGCAAGAACGCCGAGAGGTCCCGCTACGAGGCGCACGTCGACGGGGCGCTCGCCGGCGTGGCCGTCTTCCAGCTCACCGGCGAGCTCGTCGTGTTCACGCACACCGAGGTCGAGCCGGCGTACGAGGGCCACGGGATCGGGTCCGCGCTGGCCCGGTTCGCCCTGGACGACGTACGCGCCGACGGCACCCACCGGGTGCTGCCGCTGTGCCCGTTCATCAAGGGCTGGATCGACCACCACCCGGACTACGTCGACCTCGTGTACGGCCCGCCGGCCAGCACCGCGAAGGACTGAGCGTCTGCCGCGATCAGCCGTCGCTGCGGGCGAAGACGACCGCTCCCGGGACGTCGTCGTCCGGGCGGATCACCTGCTCGGCCTCGATCGTGAACCCCGCCTCGCGGAGCCAGCCCATGATCGTGCTCGGCCGCCGATGGTGGCCGTCGACGCTGATCGGACGACCCGTGTAGCCCTCGGACGTGTGCCGCGTCTCGTCTCCGACGTGGAACCCGACCAGCACCACGCCCTGCGGTCGCAAGACCCGACGGAACTCCTCGAACACGCCGGGAACGGCGTGGTCGGGCACGTGGATCACCGACCAGAACGCGACGATGCCCGCCACCGAGTCGTCCGGGAGGTCCAGGTCGGTCATCGTCCCGACCTCGAAGCGCAGGTCGGGATAGTCGTGCCGCGCGATCGCGATCATCTCCGGCGACAGGTCGATGCCGAACACGTCCACGCCGCTGTCGCGCAGGTAGCCGGTGACGTACCCCGGTCCGCAGCCCACGTCGGCGACGGGCCCGGCGTCGCCCACCAGCTCGGCGAAAACGTTCAGGCTCGCGCGGAGGTACGGCATGCCGTCGAGCAGTCCGCGCACCTTGTCGGCGTACCCGGAGGCATCTGTGTCGTACGACGCGCGCGTGTCGGACAGCCAGGCGTCGGCCATGCCGACACGTTAGCCCGGTCCGGTCACGTGTCCCGACGGGACGTAGATCAGCTCGAGCACTCCGCTCTTGAAGGCCGTGCTCTTCACCAGGCGCAGCTGCAAGGCTTCATCCAGCTCGGGGACCAGCGGCGCGCCCCTGCCGGTGATCGCCGGCAGCACCCACAGCCGGTACTCGTCGACCACGCCGAGCTTGATCAGCGAGTGCATGAACTCCGTGCCGCCCGCGGCGACGAGGTCCTTGCCGGGCTCGGCCTTGAGCTTCGCGATCTCCTCTGCCGTGTCGCCGCTGGCGATGCGGGTGTCGGGCCACTGATCGGCGTTCTCGAGCGTGCGGGAGAAGACGACCTTCGGGATCTCGTTCATGGCCCTGGCCGACGGGTGGTCCGACGTGGGCCAGTAGCCGGCCATGATCTCCCAGGTCTTCCGACCCATCAGGAAGGCGCCCGCCTCCCACAGTCGCTCGACGAAGTACGACTCCTGCTCGGCGTCGTCGATCCCCATCATCACGTCACGGATCCCGTTGTCCCCGTCGGCGCTCTTGCCGTCGAGTGAGACGTAGAACCCCAGGATCAGCTTGCGCATCGAGTCCTCCAGTTGGCTTGGTGGGTCGGGCGATCGGCCTCGACCTGCACATTGAGACTGGGCCCCGGTCGGAAACTCATCGGTGCGCAGTTGTCGGGTCAAGTGCGGCGTCCGAGCGTCCGGGGGTACCCGATCCGAAGCAGCGCCACTGTCGGGCCCGTCTGTGGATCAGCGGAAGCCCTCTAGTGCTACGGCCGGCGGCGCGATCCCCTCCAGAAGGCAACGAGACCGGCACATCCGATCACTACCAGGACTGCTGCCGTGCCGACGTCGGAGGACCACGCCCCCACCACGCCGGTGGTCAAGCAGAGCGCCGAGACGACAGCCAGCCAGCGACCAGTCGGAGTCCCCGAGTCGCGTGGCAGCGTTCGCACGTTCCATACCGCGAGCGCCCAGAAGCACGAGGTCAGCCCCGCCGCGAAGCCCCACGGGTAGTCGTTTGTGACCGCCAGTCTCAACGGAAGGCAACCGAGGGCGAACACGCCTGCTGACAGGACCCATGCGACCACCACAGTCCCGCCGGGGCTCAGATTCTGGCGTGCCATCCGCGCAGCGTAGGCGGACCACGCGCGCGGTCGAAGGACCAGACCCTGCGCGGAATGGTCGGCTCATCGGCAGATCCGGGCGGCGGAGTGTGAGCCGCTTCAGGTTCGTCGGTGGTAGCGCAGGTCGCCGTTGGGGAGTCGTTGGTGGGTGTAGTCGGGGTGGTGGGCCAGGCGGTGGTGGTGGCCGCAGAGCAGGATCCCGTCGGCGAGGTTTGTCTTGCCGCCCTCGGACCAGGGTTTGGTGAGGTGGTGGGCCTCGGTCCAGGCCGGGGGCCGGTCACAGTCTTCGGCGCGGCAGCCTTTGTCGCGCAGCACCATTGCGACGCGTTGGGCCTTGTTGAACAGCCGTTGCTCACGACCCAGGTCCAAGACCCCCGAGGCGCCACCCAGGACCGCGGGGATGATCCCGGCACCGCACGCCAGCCGGCGGGCCTGGCCGGGTGAGACCGGGGTGCCGTCGACCAAGGCAGCTGACCCGAGCCCGGTCTTCAGGGTGTGGTGGTCGAGGGTGATGACCACGGTGGCTGCGAGCCCACCGTGCTCACCGAGCCGGTGGACCGGGAGGTGCTCGAGGAGCTCACAGAGCCCTTGGCCCATCAACGTGGCGTGGTCGGGCAGGCGTCCGGTGATCGGGTCGGGTTCGGGTTTGGTGTGCTTGCGGGGGGCGATGATCGCCTCCAGTGCGGTGGTCAGGATCGCGAGCTGCAGGTCCGGTAGCCGGAACCAGCCCTGGCTGGTGCCGTCTCCCAGCGACCGGGTCGTGAGCCGGGCGTTGGCGTAGGCGGCTGCGTCCTGGCGGTCCCACCGGTCCTGGTCTCTGGCTTCGGCGGCCTCGGGAGCGACCACCTCCAGGAGGTGTCGGCCCACGATCCGCAGCTGCTTGGGGGTCAGATGCCCGGCTTCCTCGAGCATCGTCTTCTCCGCAGAGACCACGAGGTCAGGGTCGAGATCGGTCGGCAGGTCGGCCAACGCACGGGTGATCACCGCCGCATGCGCGCTCGAGTAGTCGCCCGCCGCCAACCCAGCCGCGGTGTCCGGATGCTGCTCCTCCAGGGTTCGGGCGAGCGTGACCCGTCCAGCGGCCTCGGCCCGGTCGGCCAGGGTCGTGTGCGAGAGCCAGGCACCGGTCGAGGTCGCACCGGACTGGGCGCCGACGTCGTCGAGGTCGGCTGCGGCGAGCACCTTCAACGCCAACGCCTCCAGCCGGGCTTGTTGGCGGGCCAGGTCGACCAGCACCGACCGCTTGTCCTCGGTGGTCAGGAAGACCGGGTCGTGGACCAGCACCTTGTCCAACGCACCGGCCAGCGCGTGGGTGAACCCGACGATCGGGTGCACCCGCGCCGGGGCTGGTGTGCTGGTCATGGCACCCAGTCCACCCGGAGTCACCTGCACAAGCGAGGACCAATTCGCCGCCTGTGCACAACCGCCCATCAGAGGAGGGTGTGGACATCAACCGGCCGCCCGGATGGTCGACCCCGGTGGTTGAGCCTGTCGAAACCCTCACCAGGTCTCGACTGATCGCTCGCTGACGCTCGCTGCTCGACCACCCGGTGGCTGGGGTCTCGACTGATCGCTCGCTGGCGCTCGCTGCTCGACCACCCGGTGGTTCCGGGTCTCGACTCATCGCTCGCTGCTCGACCACCCGGTGGTTGCGGGGTCTCGACTGATCGCTCGCTCACGCTCGCTGCTCGACCACCCGGTGGTTGCGGGTCTCGACTGGTCGCTCGCTGGCGCTCGCTGCTCGACCACCCGGGGCTGGGTCGCGCTCGATCACCCGGGGGCAGGCCCCTGCCGAACACCGGGTGGCCGCGGACGACCTACGTCTCGTCGACGAGCTCGCTGCGAGCGGCGTACCGGTCGACGCGCGCGTGGTAGTGCCGGCCGACGGTGCCTCCGGCGACGGCGGCGATCAACGTGCCGACGAGGACGGCGGCGGCGGTCACGACTCCGCCGGTCGTGATCTGGTCGTGCGGGATCGGGATGCGCGGCAGGTCGACCCTGTCGAAGACGTTGTACTGGTGCCCGAAGACCCAGCCCAGCGCCACCGCGACCACGGTGATGACGAGCCCGAGGATCCATACGAGGAAGCCCTGGCGGGCACCGTCGAAGCGGGACATCCGCCCGGCGACGTACCCGCCCGCGTAGTAGCCGATCACCAGCACGGCGACCAGCGCGATCGCGGCGGCCACGCCGATCGTCCCCGCATCACGCTCCGCGTCGGACTGGGTGACGTCCTGGGCGTTCCCGATGGCCGCGGCCACCGCGCCGATGATGCCGGACAGCAGCACGGCGACGGCCAGTGCGACCAGCCAGCCGAAGAACGCCGCGCCGGCGTTCCCGCCCCCGAACTTGTCATAGGCCTCGTTGGTCCCGTCGGTCACAACAGTGTCGTCGCGCCGTTCGACGTGGTGGTCATGGGTGTGCGTCATTCCGGTCACCTCCAGGGTCGGGTCGGTCCGGACCCACCGCGCCCGGTACCCCGACCGGCGGGCCGCACTCCTGCCCCTGGACCCCGCGTGCGCCGATACGGCGACCCGAATGCGTACCGAAGGGGGTATTCCTCCGGATGTTTCTACAAGGTCCGGCGGCGCACTGTTGAGGTCAGATCAGCTCACGACCGGAAGGGTGTGGAGACCATGATCGACTGGGAGTCAGCAACCTGGGGCGGCACGGTGCACCTGGCGGCCAACGGGTCGTGGGTCGCCGACAAGCACGGACTCGACACGGACGACCAGGACTGAGGCGCGCGATGAAGCAGATCCTGATCGTCAAGCCCAGGCCGGCGAAGCCGCGGCCCGAGATCGACACGCGGACCCCCTCGGGTCGCACGCTGCCTTACTGACCCTGCCCCGACCGGCAGACCGCACGCACCTGGAGGTGAGACCGATGTGCGCACACCAGCCCTACTGCCCCGCGGCCGACACGAGCGAGGCCTCGTCTGCCCACGTCGTCGCACCGCATCCCGAGCAGGGCTGGTGCCTGCTGTGCAACGGGGTGATCCTGTTCGACGACGGCGGGATCATCCTGCCGGACGGCGCCATCCTCGACCCGGTCGCCTGAGTCGAGGTCGTTCCCGTTGTCCGAGCACACCGAGCACACCGAGCGCTCCGAGCACACCGATCCCCTCGGGTCGCCACGAGCGCAGCCGTCGCGAACCGGGTCCGAGCGGTTCTACGTCCGTTTCGCCTCGCTGGGCGACGCCGCCACCAGCGGCACGAGCGACGCCGACGACGAGGGCGCTCCCCGTGCCTGGGCAGCGATCCTGGCCGAGGCGATCGCCGGCTCCCACGACGTGTCCTTCTGCAACCTCGCGGCTCCGGGGGCGACCGCCCGCGACGTGTGGGAGACCCAGCTGCCCGAGGCCCTCCGCCACCGCGCGGACCTCGCCTCCCTGATCGTCGGCCTCCACGACACCATGCGGTCGTCCTGGGACGTCGTCGCCCTGCGGACCGCGCTGCTGATGTCGGCCGCGGCGCTCACCTCGCGCGGCGCGATCCTGATGACGGTCCGCTTCCACGACCACGCACGGGTGATGCGCCTGCCGCGACCCCTCGCCAGGCTGATGAGCAGCCGGCTCGAGGAGCTCAACGAGATCCTCGACGAGGTCCACGACCGCTACGGGGGCATCCGCCTGGACCTCTCGGAGCTGCCGGGGGTGTACGAGCCGCGGTTCTGGACCGGCGACCGGTTGCGTCCCTCGGAGCTCGGCCACCGGGCGATCGCCGCGCACTTCGCCGCGTTGCTCCACGACCGGGGGCTCACCTTCCGTGCGCCCACGACCGAGTGCACCCGGCCGGTGGACGACACCCGTGGGGTGCTGGGCCAGCTGGTGCCGCGGCTGGCCCGCAGGGCCGGCGACCTGGGTCCGGCCCTCGCGCTCGCGATGGCTCGCGGCATCCGCCTCGGGCTGCGCCCCGGCGGCGCGGCCTAGCCCCGAGCGTCCACGGGCCGGATTCGTACGGCGGCGGCCGGGGTACGGCGCGTCGGTGGACGACATCACCGGCCCGGGCCGGATCGATCACGTGACCACGAACGTCACGGACGTGGAGAGAGCACGCACCTTCTACGACGCGGCCCTCGGCGTGCTGGGCCTGTCGGGCTCGGTCGACGCCTTCGGCCGCGTCGAGTACGCCGGGGAGGGTGATGGGCAGTTCGGCTTCTACGGACCGCCGATCGCGTTCCACGAGCGGGCCCATGTCGCCTTCGTGGCCGCCGATCGCGCAGCCGTGGACGACTTCTACCGTGCGGCCATGGCTGCCGGCGCGACGTCGCTCGACCCGCCGCGAGAGCGTCCGGAGTTCGGGTTCTACTCGGCCTACGTCGAGGACCCGGACTGCAACGGCATCGAGGTCGGCGTCGGCCTCAGCGCTGACGACGGCGGTCAGGATTCGAAGCGTCGCTGGAGCTCGGCGTAGCCGATCGCACCGTCGAGGAAGCCGAGGGTCCCGGAGTCGAGCAGCTCCCGGCCGGCGTCCTCGAGCATGCTGAACGCGGCGCGGGCGAGGCTTCCACCCAGGCTGACCCGCTTGACGCCGAGCGTGAAGAGGGTGCGCGCGTCGATGGTGTTGGCCAGCCCGGCCACCACGTTGAGCGGCCCGGGGATCGCGTCCGCGAGCCGGCGAATGGTGTCCGACTCGACGACCCCGGGCACGAAGACGCAGTCGGCCCCGGCTTCGACGTACCGGACCGCCCGCGCGACGGTCTCGGCGAAGACGTCCCCGCCGGTGCCGGCGAAGTAGGTGTCGGTGCGGGCGTTCAGCACGAACGTGCCGCTGGGTGCCACGGCTCGGGCGGCCGCGATCCGGTCGGCCGCCTCCTCGATCCCGTAGAGCCCGTCCGGGCCGGCGTCCTCGAGGTTGGCGCCGACGACGCCCAGCTCGACGGCCATGGCGACCGTGCGGCCGACCTCGTCCGCGGTGTCGCCGTACCCGGCTTCGAGGTCCGCGGTCACCGGCACGCTGACGGCGGCCACGATGCGGTCCACGTGCCGGAGCATCGTGTCGCGATCCAGTGGCCCCCCGTCCGGGAGGCCGCACGACCAGGCGATCCCGGCGCTGGTGGTGGCGAGGGCCGGGAAGCCGACCTGCTCGAGGATGCGGGCGGAGCCGGCATCCCAGGCGTTGGGGAGCACGAAGCCGGGGCCCTCGTGCAGGGCGAGGAGGGCAGCTGCCCGGTCGCGCGAAGATCCGGTGGTCACGAGGCAACCATGTCAGGTCCGGCGATCCGAGGCGGCCCAGCGCCCGGGTGCGGCGGCCCGGGACCGGGCCGCCGCAGGGCGAGGCGTCAGGCCTCGAGCAGCTCGGCCACCTCGACGGAGATGTCGTGCTCCAGTCCCGGGCAGCCACGGGCGAGGCTCGCGGCCGCCTCGAGGTCGTCCGCCGTCACCGTCATGTAGCCGGTGAGCACGGCGGTCGCCGGGTCACCGTGGTCGGGCGCGGTCAGCGTGGCCACGGGGCCCACCCGGCTGCCGGGGTCGGCGATCGCCGAGCCGAGCTCGCCGAACCAGGCGCCCCACTTCTCCTCCGCGCCCTCCGGCGCCGGTCGGCCGGGCTGTCCGCGGAAGGCCAGTACGTAGGTGGTCATCGTGCTTCTCCTCTTCGTTGGTGTTGCGGGTCGGTCGGCGCGGTCCGCCGAACGTCTCAGGCAGCTGCCTCGGGAAGGGCGACGGCGATCGGCTCCACCTCGCCGACCGCGGGTGCGGACGGTCGGCGCAGCCTCAGGGCGATCAGCGCGCCGATCGTGGAGAGGGAGACCGTGACCAGGACCGCGGCGCGGTACCCGCTGGTCACCTGCGCGGGCGAGGCGAGCGAGCCCCGTGCGTCGAAGGCGACGGTCACCGCGGCGATCCCGACCACGGCACCGACCTGCTGCAGCGTGTTCAGCACGCCGCTCGCTCGGCCGAGGAACTCCGGTGGCACCGCGTTCAGGCCTGCAGCCGGGACGCTGGGCAGCACCATCGAGATCCCGACGCCGGCCAGGATGAAGGGCGCGACGTACTGCGCGTAGCTCGCGTCCTCCCCCGCGAGCTTCATGATCCAGAGGAACCCGGCGGACTGCATCAGCAGGCCCGGTACGGCGAGACGGCGGGCGCCGATCCTGTCGAAGAGGATCCCCGCGACCGGGGCGACGAGCAGCGGGGTGGCCGTCCACGGCAGGAACCGCAGGCCGGTGCCGAGCGGGTCGTTCCCCCGACCGAGCTGGAAGAACTCGCTGGTGAGGAACGCCATGGAGTAGACGGACCCGGTCATCATCAGGCAGGTCGCAGCCGCGGCGGCGAACGTGCCGTGCCCGAAGAGCGCGAGCGGCACCATCGGCGTCGACGTCCGTGACTCCCAGACGAGGAACCCCACGAGCAGCACCACTCCGGCGGCCAGCGCGACGACCGTTCGCGCAGCCGACCAGCCTGCGTCCGGCCCCTGCACGAGGCCCCACACGAGCGAGCCGATGCCGGCCGCGACCAGGACCATGCCGGGGATGTCGAGCCCGGCGTCCGCTCCGCGGCTCTCGGCGAGGACGAACCGGGAGCCGACCCAGGCGGCGACACCGACCGGCACGTTGACCCAGAAGACCCAGTGCCAGTCCAGCCCCTGGGTGACCGCACCGCCGATCAGCGGACCGGCCGCGACGCCGAGGCCCGCGATGCCTCCCCACAGGCCCACCGCGACGCCGCGCTTCTCGGCCGGGAACACCGCGGTCAGCAGCGTCATGCCCAGGGGCATCACGATCGCCGCGCCCAGGCCCTGCACGGTGCGGAAGGCGACCAGGGCCGGCAGCGTGGGCGCCAGTGCGCACGCGACCGAGGCGAGGGTGAACACCGCCAGGCCGACGCGATAGACCCGGCGCCGGCCGAGCCGGTCGCCGAGCACCGATGCGGTGATGATGCCGGTCGCGAAGGCCAGGCTGTAGGCGTTCACCGTCCACTGCAGCGCTGCGACGCTGCCGCCGAGGTCCTCGTGGATCGACGGCAGCGCGGTCACCACCACGAGTGCGTCGAGGGTCGTCATGAAGTACGCGACCGCGGTGAGCAGGACGACCAGTGGTCGCCGGGATTCGGTCTCGGTGCTCATCTCTTCTCCTTCAAAGCCGTTGCAATGGGCATCTGTTGGAGTAGGCGCGGGACCCGCACGAAACTGGGCGGCCGATCACCGCCCAGTTTCCGGCCGTGCCGGCGTCAGTACGGGTAGCGGGAGCTGTGTGCGGCTCCGGCGTACGGCGAAGGGCCGGTGTCGAGAGGTGATGACAAGGTGGAGCAATGGACTCGGAGCTGAGCGCACTGGTGGAGCGGGCGCGCGATGGTGACACCGACGCGTTCGCGGAGCTGGTCGAACCGCACCGTCGCGAGCTGCAGGTGCACTGCTACCGCATCCTGGGGTCCGTCCAGGACGCTGAGGACGCGCTGCAGGAGACCCTGCTGTCGGCCTGGCAGGGGTTCGGCGGCTTCGAGGGCCGGTCGTCGGTGCGGACCTGGCTCTACCGGGTGGCGACGAACCGCTGCCTCGACGCCCTCCGCTCGGAGGGTCGCCGGCCGCCGGAGGTCACGATGACCGTCCGCGGGATGGAGCCGCCCGAGCCGAGCCGGCACAACGAGGTCTTCTGGCTGCAGCCCTACCCCGACGTGCTGCTCGACGAGCTCACCGACCGCGCGCCCGGGCCGGACGCCGTCGTCGAGACGCGCGAGGCGACCTCGCTCGCTTTCGTGGCCGCGCTGCAGCTGCTGCCTCCCCGCCAGCGCGCGGTGCTGATCCTGCGCGACGTGCTCGGCTACCGGGCCGGCGAGGTTGCCTCGATGCTCGACGTCACCGAGAGCTCGGTGACCAGCGCGCTCAAGCGCGCCCGTGCGACGCTCTCGGAGCACCTCGGCACACGACGCGAGCACGCCGCTCCCCCGCCGCCGAACTCCCCGGAGGAGGCGCGGCTCATCGAGCGCTTCGTCGACGCGTTCACCAGGAGCGACGTCGACGCCATGGTCGAGATGCTCACCGACGACGCCTGGATCTCGATGCCGCCGATGCCCTTCGAGTACCACGGCCGCGACGCGGCGCGCCGGTTCTTCGAGGTCACCCACGTCGCCGGACGGCGCGAGCTGCGATCGGTGCACACCCGCGCGAACGGCCAGCCGGCCCTGGCGACGTACACCGCTGACCCGGCAACCGGTGTCTGGCACTCGCTCGGCATCCTCGTGCTGACGCTGGCCGGCGACCAGGTGAGCGACATCGTGCACTTCCAGCCCGGCGTGCTGGCCAGCTTCGGCCTCCCGCGGACGCTGCGCGACGACTAGGTGTGGCAGCGCACAGCCACCACCGGTCTACTCCGTTGACGTGCAGACCTTGTGCCCCGGGGTGGGCAGGTCCACGCTGGCCAGATGGCCAAGCACTTGCTGTGCCGCATCGGTATGCACAAGTGGTCCAAGCGCGTGAACGACTCGGGCCAGCCGTACCTCACGTGCGTGCGCTGCGGCAAGCACGACGACAACGAGGGTGCGGCCGCCCCGCTCGGGTGGAACGGATAGCCCGACCGTGGGCAACCGGTACACATTCCGCAGCACCTGGCGGCTCGGCGCGCCCCCGAGCGACGTGTACGCCGCGCTGGCGGAGCTGGCCGACTACCCCTCCTGGTGGCCGGAGGTCCGTCGTGCCGAGCCTCGCGGAGAGGACACCTACGAGCTGACCTGCCGCTCCTTCCTGCCCTACGACCTCGTCTTCGTCACCACCCAACAGAGGCGTGACCCGGTCGCCGGGGTGCTCGAGGCAAGCATGCTGGGTGACCTGACCGGCTTCTCGCGCTGGACGATCACCGGCTCAGGTGCGGGCACCGAGGCAGTGTTCGAGGAGGAGGTCGAGGTGATGAAGGCCTCCCTGCGCCGGCTGGCGCCGGTGGCACGTCCGGCGTTCCGCGGCAACCACACCTTGATGATGCGCCACGGCCACCGGGGCCTCACGGCGTACGTCGCCGGTTACGGCCTCCGCAACCGGAAAGAGGCCTAGCAACCGGTCGACCGGCGCTCCACTGGTGGCAGGTGCAGGATTCGAACCTGCGAAGGAATACTCCGACGGATTTACAGTCCGCTCCCATTGGCCGCTCGGGCAACCTGCCGGTGCTGCATGCCCGTTAGGGTGAACAGCGCTGCTGAGGATAGCGCAGCACCCGGGGCAGGGATAAATCGCACAGGAGGTACGCCGGCATGGCCGACTCGTCGTTCGACATCGTGAGCAAGATCGACCGCCAGGAAGTCGACAACGCGCTCTCCCAGGCGGCGCGCGAGCTCGCCCAGCGCTACGACTTCAAGGGCACGGGCGCCGAGATCAAGTGGTCGGGCGACCAGGTGATCGAGATCTCGGCGAACGCCGACGACCGGGCCAGTGCGGTCCTCGACGTGTTCAAGGAGAAGCTGATCAAGCGCCAGCAGTCGCTGAAGATCCTGGACGCCTCCGAGCCGCGGCAGTCGGGCCGCGAGTCGAAGATCACCGTGAACCTCAAGGAGGGGATCAGCTCGGACGACGCCAAGAGGGTGGGCAAGCTGATCCGCGACGGGGGCCCCAAGGGCGTCAAGGTCCAGGTCCAGGGCGACGAGCTGCGGGTGTCCAGCAAGAAGCGCGACGACCTGCAGGAGGTCATCGCCCTGGTCAAGGGCCAGGACTACGACTTCGCGGTGCAGTTCACCAACTACCGCTGACCCACCTTCGGGGCGGCCTCACCCTCGGCGGCCGCGATGGACGAGCAGCGGTGGGAGCAGGACGACCAGCGCGAGCAGGAGCGCCGAGAGCGCATAGAGGATGCCGTTGTGGGAGGCGGCCTCCCGCTCGGCGACCATCGAGACCGGAACGGCGGTAGCCGCCGTCGCCGACGCGTCCGAGGCTGCCCCGGCCGCTGGTGGTCCGGTGTCGGTGGCGGCTCCCACGCCGGTGGGGTCGCTCACCTGTGCCGGCCCGGCCGCGGCGGGCGCGCCGGTTGCCGTCGTCGGTGTCCCGGCAGCGTTCGCGCCCGGCTTGGTCGAAGCGCCCGGCTTGCCCGTGCAGGTGGCCCCGACCTTGCTGCAGGGATCCGGCTGCGGTGCGGTCTGGAGGATCTGAAGCGCCGGGTTGTTGCACTGCGAGATGGGCGGCGGCTCGACGTACCCGGGGATCCGGCGTACCTGGTCGAAGCCCGCGAGCACCAGGTTCTTCGGGAGTGGCGAGTAGCCCAGCTTGTCGGCCTTCTGCTGCCCGGTGCAGAGGAAGTAGTTGACGAACGTCGACAGCGTCTTGCCCTTGTCGGTGTTGAACGGCTCGTCGGTCGAGGTTGGCACGACCATGTAGCTGTAGCTCGACATCGGATAGGCCCGCGGGTCCGGGTTGGTGTAGACCGAGTCGAGGTTCTGGGTCAGGTCGGCGTTGATCTTGGCCTGCGTCAGGGCGACGGCGACGTTGCCCGCGGTCGGCTGGGCGAAGTACCCGGCCTTGTTCAGCAGGCTCGCCACCGGGAAGTTGATCCGCTTCGCGTAGGCGTACTCGACGTAGCCGATCGCACCCTGGCCGTAGCTGGCGGAGACGTAGTTGGCCACGCCGTTCGAGCCGACCTGCGCCTTGGAGTTCCCGAACGCCGGGTAGAACGACACGCTCGGGCACGCGGTCCCGCTCAGGCCCAGCTTGGACCGGATGAAGGGGCAGTAGACGTCCGGTGCCTGGCCGCGCATGTAGAGGGCGAACTGTGCGGACGCGCCGGCGCCGTCCGAGCGCACCACCGGGATGATCGGGGTGCTCGGCAGCTGCTTGCCGTAGTCCTTGGTGATCAGGGGGTCGTTCCAGTTGGAGATCTGGCCGGTGAAGATCTTCGCCAGCGTCGTGCCCGACAACCGGAGGTCGCGCACCCGCTGGCCACCCACGGTGAGGTTGTACATGAACGACGTGCCGCCGGCGACGATCGGCAGGTAGGCGTACTTCCGGGTCGGCACCTCGGCCTGCTGGCCCGGCTCCGGCGGGTTCTGGAACGGGATCTCCGTGTTGGCGAAGTCCACCGTCGACTGGATGAACTGTGCCCGGCCGTCGGTCGACCCGGTGCCCGCGAAGTTCACCACGATGCCGCTCGCCCGGACGTCGGCGCGCCAGGCGTCGACCGCCACCTGCGACCACGTCGAGCCTGCGCCCGAGATCGGCACGAAGCTGTCGGCGTGCGCCGGACCGGCGGTCGGTACGGCCGCGACGGCCGCCACGAAGCCGAGTGCCAGGATGCCCCTGAGGAGCGCCTTGAAGTTCATCGCACGAGCTCGCTTTCAGGTCGGGCGAGTGCCCGGTTGAGCCGCCGGAGACGGCGGGGACTGACGTGGCCCGGCGATCGGCCGCCGATGGCGCGGGCCAGGCTGAAGAGGACGACGACCAGCACGAGCAGCACCACTCCGGCGCCGAACGCCCGGGCGATCGCCTGGTCGAGCGGCAGCCGCGCCTGCTGGAAGACGAAGAGCGGCAGCGAGACCTGGGGACCGTGAGTCGGATCGAAGTTCAGCTCGTTGGTCGATCCGGCCACCAGCAGCACCGGCGACGTCTCCCCGATCACCCGGGCGACGCCCAGCAGGACCGCGGTCACCAGGCCCGATCGAGCGGTCGGGAGCACGACGCCCTTCACGGTCTGCCACTGGGTGCTGCCCAGCGCCAGGGACGCCTCGCGCAGCCCGTGCGGGACCAGTCGCAGCACCACCTCGGCAGTCGTCGTGACGACGGGGATCATGCTGACGCTCAGCGCGAGTGCCGCCGCCAGGCCGCTTCGCTCGAAGCCGAACCTCAGGATCAGCATCGAGTAGATGAACAGGCCGGCGACGATCGTCGGGATCGCGCTCATCGCCTCCACCACCGTGCGCACGGTCTGGGCCAGTCGGCCTCGCGCCTCGTTGAGGTAGACCGCTGTGCCGATCCCCAGCGGCACGCTGACGACGACCGAGATCGCTACCTGCTCGAGGGTGCCGACGATGGCCGCGAGGATCCCGCCCTGGTCGAGCGCCGCGTCGGGGCCGATGAACGCGGTGGTCTGGGTGAAGAAGTTCAGGTGCCCGAGCGCAGTCCGTCCGCGCACGAAGGTGAACAGGACGATGCAGCCGAGAGCCGCGACGAGCGTGAGGCCGGCCGTCGCGACGAGTGCTCCCGCCACCCGATCGGTCACCCCCACGCGGTCGAGCTCGGTGCTGCTCGCGACGGCGTACAGCACGAGGAAGAGGCCGTACCAGAGCAGCCAGAACCCCAGCCCGCCGTGGAAGGGCAGCACCCGCTCGTAGAGCATCCAGTCGAGCGCCAGCGCGCCGAGCGCGGCCGACCCCAGGTGCAGCCAGAGCTCGCCACCCACGGCCCGGACGCGGACCTTCGTCGGTGTGGTCGTGCTCATCAGATCTCCGTCGCCGAGCCCGAGCGGGACCGTCGTACGACGATCCGCGCGAGCGTGTTGATCAGCAGGGTGAAGACGAAGAGGACCAAGGCCGGCGCCGAGCAGCGCCGCCAGCGCGATCCCGCCGGACTCCGAGTAGCGCGCGGCGATGTGCGGAGCGATCGAGTTCGTGCCGCTCTGCAACGGCTTCGTGGTGAACGTGAAGACCGGCGAGATGATCAGGAACACCACGATGGTCTCGCCGAGGGCGCGACCCAGGCCCAGCATGGTGGCTCCGACCATCCCGGCACGGCCGAAAGGCAGCACGACGGTGCGGATCATTCCCCAGCGCGTCGCGCCGAGGGCGATCGCGCCCTCGCGCTCGCTGACCGGCGTCTGCGAGAACACCTCCCGGGTGACCGAGGTGATGGTGGGCAGCACCACCACCCCGACCGCCACTCCTGCGATGAACGCGGACGACGTGTAGGAGGACAGCGTGTCCGGCTCGCTGACGCGCAGGAACGGGAGGGCCGGACCGAGGTGGACCGAGAGCCACTGCGCGACGGGGAGGAGGTGCGGCTGGAGCCAGAAGAAGCCCCACATCGCGTAGATCACCGCGGGGACCGCGGCCATCAGGTCGACCAGGGTGACCAGTGGCTTCCGCAGGGCACGCGGGGCGTACTCGCTGATGAACAGCGCGGCCCCGAAGCCGAGCGGCACCGCCACGGTCAGCGCGAACAGGCCGATGAGCACCGTCCCCCACAGCAGGGACGCGATGCCGAAGTGCCCGGTCTCGGGCAGCCACCGGTGCTCGGTGAAGAACCGCGGACCCGCCTCGTGCAGGGCCGGCCACGCACCGAGGGTGAGGAACAGACCGATCAGGCCCATGACGAGCAGCGTGGAGACCGCGGACGTGCGGACGGTCGCCAGGAACGCCCGGTCGGAGCCGGTCGGCCGCGCGGAGACGTCGCGGCGCTCGACCTCGGTGCGCGGCTCCTCGAGCACGGCGGTCATCCGAACCGCCCGTGCACGTAGTCGGCGGTGCGCTCGTCGGTCGGTGCGTCGAAGATCGTCGCGGTGGGACCCTGCTCGACGATGTGGCCGGGCTCGCCCTCGGCGGAGAGGAAGAACGCGCACCGGTCCGAGACTCGTGCGGCCTGCTGCATGTTGTGGGTGACGATCACGATGGTCACCTCGTGCGAGATGGCGGAGATGGTCTCCTCGACCCGCCTGGTCGAGGTCGGGTCCAGGGCGGAGCAGGGCTCGTCCATCAGCAGCACCTCCGGCTCCACTGCCAGGGCGCGCGCGATGCAGAGCCGTTGCTGCTGGCCGCCGGACAGGGAGCCGCCAGGAGCACCGAGGCGGTTCTTCACCTCGTCCCACAGCCCGGCGCTGCGCAGGCAGTGCTCCACCAGACCGCCCGGGTCCGGGGACTTCTGGCCGGCCAGCTTGAGCCCGGAGAGGACGTTGTCGTGGATCGACATCGTGGGGAACGGGTTCGCCTTCTGGAAGACCATCCCGATCTTGCGCCGGCTCTGGATCGGCCGCAGGTCGAGGTCGTAGATGTCCTGGCCGTCGAGGAGGACCTGCCCGGCGAGCGACGCGCCCGGTACCAGCTCGTGCATGCGGTTGAGGATCCGCAGGAACGTCGACTTGCCACACCCCGAGGGCCCGATGAGGGCGGTCACCTCTCCCGAGCGCATCTCCAGGTCGACGTCGGCGAGGACGTGGTGGTCGCCGAACCACGCGTGCACCCCGCGCGCGACCAGGCCGCCCGGACGGAGGGACACCGGCGCGAGCACGTGCGTGTCGATGAGCGAAGTGGTCATGGCAGCCTCACAGGGTGGTGGGGAGGAAGTCGGACACGCTCTCGAACACATTCCAGAGCACGGCGAGCAGGACGGGAGCGGCGCCGATCCACACGGCGCCCTTCGGGAACCGCAGGGTGAGCCGGGTCGCGACGAAGACGACCGCGAGGAGGAGCTGGGCCCAGAGCAGCAGGCTCACCGCACTCCCCAGCGCGTGCTCACCGGGACGCTCGCCGAACCGGGGCAGCGTCGTGGTCGACCGCGCCTGGGGCGTCCCGCGGAGCACCGCGGAGACCAGGAGCTGCCGATCAGGCGAGAACGCGGGGTCGGAGGTCACCAGGGTCAGCCGTGCCGGCACGACGGCCACCGAGGCGGCGGGGTCGTCGCTATGCCGCACGAGGTCGACCACGTAGGTCCAATGCCCCTGTCCGGTCGTCACCTGGAGCTGGTCACCCCGCCGCAGCCGGTCGAGGTGGCGAAAGGGTGCGCCGTACGTAGTCCGGCGGCCCACCACGACCGAGACGCCGGCCTGGCCGGGCAGCACCGAGTCGCTGCGCAGGCCGGGGCCGATCGCGGTCTGGGCCGCCGAAGCGCCCTGCACGACGACCTGGCGGAGACCGAGCCGGTCGACGCGCAGGACGGCGACGGGCGTCCCCGGCTCGATGGTGCCGGAGACGGGGGCGGTGGCCTGCTCGAGCTGGTTGGCGAGCTTCCCGTACAGGACGTCCTGGGTCCGGTTGGCCTGGACGCGGCTCCCGACGAGCAGGAAGGCGACGAACAACAGCAGCACGGCACCGAGCGCCGTGAGCGTCCACGCGACCAGACTGCTCATCCGCATGACCCGACGCTCACCGGGCCGCGGCGCCGTCGTGCCGGCGACCGCCACTGGATCAGGACGGGTCGTCGTCGCCGCCGTCACCGGTGCACCCAGCCCGGAGCACGCCCGAACCTGCGCGCCACGACGAGCAAGGGTCCGGCCAGGGCGGCGAGGATGCCCAGCGCGAGGAGCAGCGGCAGCGCGAGCAGGCGGCGCCCGGCGGCCTGGGGGCCGAGGCGGGCGGACTGGAGCGCCACGGCGTCCGCGACCGGGAGGGCAGCAGGAGGGGCGGCTGCGGGCGGGGCGGCTGCGGGCGGGGCTACGGCCGGGGCGGAGGCGCCGGCACCCGTGGTGGACGGCTTGGCCGTGGCGGCCTTCTTCTTCGGGGCCACGTAGCCGACCGCCAGTCGGGACTGGGCCGTGCGGATCTGCTTGACCAGCGCGGGCGGTAGCGGGACGTAGCCGCCGGGGAGCTGGCCGACCTCGTCACCCGGTTGCTGGCCGGCGCCGGCGGCGTAGTCGAGGAACTTGCTCACGGCGTCGCGGACGGGCTTCTCGGCCTTCAGCGAGGTGGCCGAGGTGATCAACAGGCTCAGTGGGTAGATGGTCGGCGTCTTGTCGGTGAGGTCGACCTGCCGGGTGACCTTGTCGGGCCCGACCACGGAGTGCTGGATGCCAGCGAGCACCCCTGCTGGGTCGGGCCCGACGAAGGCCCCGCCCGCGTTCAGCAGCCGTGCCGCAGACAACCGGAAGTCTGCAGCAGAGGCAGCGTCGATGATCCCGATGACCTCACGGCTACCGGGATTCTGTCGCGGGGGCTTGGAGACGACGGGCACTCCGTTCTCGAACGTGGTGATCGCTCCCGGGAACTGCGCGATGGACAGCTTTCGCGCCAGGGCGTCGAGCTCCTGAACGGGCTCGAAGTTGTTCGACTGGTGCTCGTCGAGGACGGGGAACGCGCCGAAGGGCAGCGCGATCCCGCGGTAGTTGTCGTTGACCCTCATGCCCCAGGGGTCGGGGGTACCCGCCAGGAACGACCGTGCGTCGGGATCGGCCTGCAGCCAGCGGGTCAGGGCGACCGTGCTGTCGGAGAGGTCACCGAGCAGGAGCGGGTGGTTGCCCGGAGCTCCGTCGGGCCAGTCCACGCCCGGGTTGAGGGCGAGGAACTCGGGATCGCTGAAGAGGTTGAACGGGTTGCCGGAGACCGCGTCGTTGCCGCCGGTGCGGTACGACGCCGTGACGAGCTTGGCGACCAGCCTGGCGTTCAGGTTCAGCTCGCGCACGGGACGCCCGTGGGCGTCGTCGATCTGGTAGGCCACCACCAGTGACGTCGCCGCGACCGGTGCGTAGGCGAGCGAGCCCGGCTCGACCGCCTTCTTCGCGAGCGGCTCGATGGTCAGGCCGGTGTCGTTGGCACCGCCCGCCGTGTCCTCACGCGTCTGCGGCTCGCCGATCGCGGTGTAGTCCAGGCGGACCGGGTCGGCGGGGAGCACGCAGGTCCGGGCCCGCCAGCTGGCCAGCAGCCGTGCGGCGAACGGGCTGCCCTCCACGTCGACGGAGTCGCCGTCGACCGGGCAGCTGTCGGCAGTGGGCAGGAAGTGCAGCGGCACGACCGTGCGCCGGTCCCACGCCCACACGGCGTCGAGCGACTCCTCGGTGGCCTCGAAGCCGGTGTCGGGCTTGCCGTAGTTGGGGACGACGACGATGGTGCAGGGAGAGTCGACGTCGCAGCCGAGTGCTGCGGACTCTCGTTTGGTGAAGACCTGCAGCGTCACCTCACCGGATCCGTCAGGACCGGTCACGGTGTCCTGCCAGTTCGGCGGTCCGTCGGGCGTGGCGTTGAAGGCGTTCTGCTGGCCAGGGTAGGTGAACGCGGGCACCGCCGGGGTCCCGCGGTAACCGGGCGCTCCGTAGCACTCGCTCGAGGAGACCGGGTCCACCCCGCGGCACTCGTAGACCCGCACCGGCTTCGTGGTCGACTGGTCGAACCCCGCGCTGTTGTAGAGCCGGGTCGCCGAGCTCGGGTCGAACCCACCCCACGACACGTCGACCGTCTCGTTGACCAGGTTGTCGACCTTGCTGACCGTCACGGTGGCGTGCTCGCCGGCGTTCGGCGCCGGGACGGTGTGCCCGCCCGACTCCGCTGCAGTGGCGCTGCTGAGCCGGCTGCCGGCGGGCAGGAGCCCCAGCGGCGCGGTGGCCAGCGCCAGGGCAGCGAGCACCAGCGCCACGCGGCGGCTCGGCGTACGTGATCTGGACATCATCCGGTTGCTCCAGGTCGGTTCGGGTGGGGGCCCGGGGCCGCCGGCATCGAGCGGCCCCGGGCATGGGTCACGGTTGCTTGCGCCCGCAGTACTGCCCGTCGGGCAGCGGGCTGGTGACCGACGGCAGCGGCAGCTGGCCGAACGGCACCAGCAGCGCATCCTTGTGCGCGCACAGGTAGCCGGGAGTGTCGTCGGTGGCGCTCGTCGTGGTGTCACCGAACACCGGGGCGAAGGTGCTCTGCGCTGCGTTGCGGACCGCGTTGTAGAAGTACCGGGCGAACGTCGGGTTGGCCGCGGTGAACGCGTCGTTGAGGACGAGGTAGCTGTTCGGGCCCACGGTGACGGTCTTCACCGGCTCGACGGCGGTGTTCACGTAGCCGAGCAGGGCACCGCCGCGGTAGTCGCGGATGCCCGGCGGCTCGTTCTCCTGCGCCGCCCACTTGGTGATGGCGTACGGCGCGATGGCCTGCGGATCGCCCTGGAGCGTGCGGCCGTCGTTCTGCTGCGACAGCGTCTGCTTCGAGCCGGCCGTGCCGAGGGCACCGCAGCCGGAGTCCACCGAGGACAGGCTCGAGCCGATGCTCTTGAGGAACTGGGTGTACGTCGCGGCCGAGGACGGCTGCGCGAACACGTGGATGGCTCCGGCCTGACCGCCCACCTGGCTCCAGTCGGTGACCTTGCACTCGAAGATCGCCTTGAGCTGCTGGGTGGTCAGCGGCGACGTCGGGGCGTAGGCGTGTCCGACCGTGGCGTACCCGACGGCATCCTGGCTCTGCGCGAAGAACGTGAGGTTCGCCTCGGCGCCGGCGTTCACGCTGAGGTCGCGCCCACGGCTCGCCCGCACGTAGTCGATGCAGAAGCTGGTGTTGTCCCCGCCTGCGCCGGTGGCCAGCTGGCCGTTGAGCAGGGCCGTGAGACCACCGTTGGCGCCGTTCGGCCGGGTCAGCGAGCACCCCGGCTTGGTGGTGATCGTGTCACCGGCCAGGCCGGTCGCCGGGTTGACCGCGTCGAACGAGGCGAGCACCGGGTTGGTGCCGACATCGGTGTTGTAGGACTTCGCGAGGTTGTTGCCGAGCTCGGCGAAGGCGTCGGCGCCGACGCCGGCCCACACCTCGCTGGACGCCTTGCCCACCGGGGCCGTGCCGGTGGTGCCGGAGCCGAGCCCCCCGTTCCCGTCCGGGTCGTAGTTGGGGTCGGCGCTGGCGAGACCGTTCGCGCCGAGCGCGAGGATCCCGGTCGCGAGGGCCGCGACCGCCACCCTCGTGAGGAGCGTGCCTGGGTTGCGCATCTGCGTTCCTGCTCTCTTCGTGTCTGGGGAGGTCATCGGACGAGGACTGCGGCGGCGTACACGTTCTTGCCCTTCGAGGCCGCGCGCTTGGTGCCGAGGACCTTGATCTGGAAGGTGTGCGAGCCGGCCGCGAAGCTGAAGCTCCGCAGGTACCGGACAGCCCGCTTGGCGTAGAGGTCGACCACCGTGGTCCGGCCGTCGATGGTGATCGCCACCTTGCCGGCGTTGGGGCGGCGGACGAAGACCAGGCTCAGCCCGGTGCCGTACGCCGTGCCGCGGATCGTGCGGCCCTTCGTGGCACTCACCAGGCCCGCGTGGTCGGGCGAGTACGGCGTGGAGAAGCTGCCCCACGCGCCCTTCCGGACGAACAGCACGTTGCGCCAGGAGTACGTCCCGACGGGTGCCGCACCGGCCGGCACCGACGGCGGCGGCGGGGCCGGGCTGGCGAGGGCCACGCTCGACGTCGCGACCCGCGGGGTCGTCCCGTCGGTGGCGGTGACGGTGATGTCGGCCGCGCCGGGGGCGAGGCCGGCCGTCGGCAGGGTCGCGGTCCAGAGGTTCCCGCCGGCGTGCACACCGGCAGCGGCGGGCCCGGACCCGAGCTGGAAGGACACCGAGGTGGCCCCGGTCCCGATGACGGTCGCCGAGACCGGGATCGTCGCGCCGATCGTGTACGCCGTCCCGGCCGCCGGCAGGTGGGGAAGCAGCAACGGTCCGTCGGTGCCCGTGGGGGCCAGCGCGACCCCACGGAACTCGGTGTTCGCCGGGGCGTCCACCAGGTGCGTGGGAGCGCCGGCGGTGAGCACGGAGGTCGCCGAGGCGGCGTCGGTCTTGGTCAGCAGCTCCTTCGGCGTGGTGATCGCCAGCTCGACGGTCGACCCCGCCGGGTGTGCCACCAGACCGAGGATGCCCGGCACGTCGATCCAGCCCTTGGGCTGCCAGACGCTGCCGTTCCACGAGTACTTGTCCAGCGTCCCGTTGCGGTTGGAGGCGTTCGCGACGTAGAGCGTGTCGACGGGCGTGCCGGCGTACCCGGTGCCGCCGACGCGGTCGACGAACGCGTAGCCGTAGCTGAGGAGGTTCGCCGGCAGGCCGTCGAGACCGGTGCTGGCGAGGGGAAGCGGTGCGATGCTCGTCGACGACGCCGGCAGGCCGCTCCCGACGACGCCGAGCCGGTTGGTCAGGCTGCCGCCGGTGAAGAGCTGGCCGCTCTGGATCGTGACGCCGTTGAGGTTCGCCCCGCTCGCGATCAGCGTCGGGGCCTCGCCGAGCTTCGCGCCGACGATCCCGCTCTGGTCACCGGTGGCCCAGAACCGCTGCCCGTCCGTGACGGCCGAGCGGATGATCGTGGGAGCGTTCGCACCGGTGAGCGCGGTGGTGGTGTCCACGTTGCCGGCGCTGTCGACGATGCCGACCACGCGCGGAGTGCTGTTGCGGTCCGTCGAGGTGAGGCCGGTCGGCACCGTCGTGGTGCCGTTGGTCAGCTGCGAGGGGACCGTCGGGCCCTGGGTCCCCGGCGCCGCGGCGTACCCGGTGACAGTGAGGTAGTGGCCGTCGGGGGAGGTGGCGATCAAGCCCTCCGAGCGAGAGAGGCCTGCGGCAGTCAGAGGCTGGTTGCCGTTCGCCGCGGTCGTCGGCAGCGACGTCGTACCGGCCGTCGAGCCGTCCGGGTGGAACCGGTCGAGGAACACCGCTGCGGCGGCGTTGCTGAGGGAACCGGACCCGCTGCCGACCCGGTAGACGACGAGGTCGCCGCCGGTCCAGGCTGCCTGGGCGCTCCCGGCGCCGAGCAGTGGAATCGTGGCGACGGCCACGGCACCAGCCGCGGTCAGGCCTGCGATACGAAGCGATCTGCGCAACGAATTACCTCTCGTGACGACGACGCCGAGGCGCCGCGCGTTGGATCCCGAGAGTCAATGTCTAGTTATTTAGTCGGAATAATGAAGGCAATTGGCTTACTTCGCAACTCGGCTCGCCCAGCGTCCGTGATGTGGACGTCGCGGGAGGACTGCGGGGCGGACTCTTCCCCAATGACTATAAAGTCACTAGACTTTGGTCATTATCTAGCAATATGAAGGAGACGCCGTGGGTCTCGAGTCTTGGCAGTGGCGGTTCTGGGACCAGTCCACGGCGGTCGACAACGCGCGGGCAGCGAGCCTGGAGCTGGCAGGCCTGCGCACGGAGCGCGACGAGGTGGACGCCTACGTCGTACGGCTGCTCGCCGGCCGCCGCGACACCCGGAGCGCGTGAGCCGGTACGCCGGCCCCGGGCAGGTGCCTCAGCGCCAGCCGAGCTCCGGCGCCACGTGCTTCAGCACGCTCTCCACCACGTGCGCGTTGTAGTCGACACCGAGCTGGTTCGGCACGGTGAGCAGGAGCGTGTCCGCCGCGGCGATCGCCTCGTCCTCGGCGAGCTCGGCGACCAGGCGGTCGGGCTCGGCGGCGTACGAGCGACCGAAGCGGGCGACGCTGCCGTCGATGTAGCCGACCTGGTCGGAGTCAGCGCTCTGCCCGAAGTAGGCGTGGTCACGGTCGTCGACGAGCGGGAAGATGCTCCGGCTCACGGAGACCCGCGGCTCACCCGGGTGTCCCTCCGCCTTCCAGGTGTCGCGGAACAGCTGGATCTGCTCGGCCTGGAGCTGGTGGAACGGGACCCCGGTGTCCTCGGTCAGGAGGGTGGAGCTCATCAGGTTCATCCGCTGTCGCGCGGTCCACTCCGCGGTCGCGCGGGTTCCGGCTCCCCACCAGATCCGCTCGCGGAGGCCCTCCGAGTGCGGCTCGAGGCGGAGCGCACCGGGCGGGTTGGGGAACATCGGCCGCGGGTTCGGCTGGGCGAAGCCCTCGCCGGTGAGCATCCGCAGGAAGACCTCGGTGTGGCTGCGCGCCATGTCCGCGTCGGTCGCCCCCTCCGTCGGCTCGTAGCCGAAGTAGCGGAACCCGTCGATCACCTGCTCGGGT
This sequence comes from Marmoricola sp. URHA0025 HA25, assembly GCF_054059435.1. Taxonomy (NCBI): domain Bacteria; kingdom Bacillati; phylum Actinomycetota; class Actinomycetes; order Propionibacteriales; family Nocardioidaceae; genus Marmoricola; species Marmoricola sp. URHA0025 HA25. Next base: position 334,480 of record NZ_JBSSCD010000001.1, on the reverse strand, counting down.
GAACCGCGGCTGATGCCGAGCTGCAGCCGGCCGCCGGAGATGATGTCGGCGGCGCCGGCGTCCTCGGTCATGTAGAGCGGGTTCTCGTAGCGCATGTCGATGACCGCCGTACCGATCTCGATCCGGCTGGTCCGTGCCCCCACCGCAGCCAGCAGGGGAAACGGCGACGCGAGCTGCCGGGCGAAGTGGTGCACCCGGAAGTACGCGCCGTCGCCACCGAGCTCCTCTACGGCGACCGCGAGGTCGATCGACTGCAGGAGGGCGTCGGAGGCGGTGCGGACCTGGGACGCCGGCGACGGCGTCCAGTGGCCGAAGGACAGGAACCCGATCTTCTTCACGAGGGACCAACCTAGTCGGGCACCGAAGGCCTCGACAGGCTCGACCACCGGCTCGGCCTAGCATGCTTCCATGCCCGAAGCCCGGCCCGGCGCGACCGTCGCCATCGACGCCCCGCTGGAGACCGTGTGGGCGGTGATGATGGACATCGACGCGTACGGCGAGTGGAATCCGTTCCTGTTCCGCGCCGAGTGCCCGACTCCCCCGGCGCCCGGCGACCCGATCGTGCTGCACGTGCGCTGGCCGAACGGCAGGACCACCCGCTCACCGGAGCGGATCAGCCAGGTCGAGCCGCCGCACCAGGACGGCGGGACGGTGCGAGCGACGCTCGCCTACGTCTACGAGGGCTTCCCGGCGAAGGTCGGCCTCGTGAAGGGCACCCGCTACCAGCGGCTCAGCCAGGTCTCCGGCGGGCCGACCGTCTACGACACCGTCGAGGAGTTCTCGGGACCCCTCGTCCCGCTGGCCGGCCCGGGCCGCGTGGCCGACGGGTTCCGGCGCCACGCGGAAGCGCTGAAGGCTCGCGCCGAGTCGCTCTCCTGAGGTCTCGCCGGCCCCGGCCCCCGGCGGACGCGACGGTGTGAGGCGGAGGTAACACAGACTTCACATCGGAGCCACCGGTCCGAAACTGCGGCGTCCTGTAGTGGTTCCGACCCGTTGAAGAGGCGGGGCGCCCCTAGGGTTCCGCTCCACGTGAGGTGGAGGACTGGTCCGAGAGGGGAGGCGATCGGCACAGCGTGGTGCCGGTCGTTCCACGGCGGGACAAAAGCCCGGGAGGCCATGTTGGCCCCGGGCTGCCCGCGCGTCTCCGGAGCCAGAGCATCGAAAGGCTCCCGATGTCACTCTCCACTGCGGACCCACAGCTCGACTCGGTCAGCGCGACCGACCTCGAAGGCTTCGGCTACCACCAGCAGCTCTCCCGGCGCGTCGGCTCCTACGCCTCGTTCGCCGCCGGCTTCTCCTTCGTCTCGATCCTCACCACCGTGTTCCAGCTGTTCGGCCTCGGCTTCAGCTTCGGGGGCACCGCGTTCTTCTGGACCTGGCCGGTCGTCTTCGCCGGCCAGCTGATGGTGGCGCTCTGCTTCGCCGAGCTCGCCGCGCACTACCCGATCTCCGGCGCCATCTACCAGTGGTCGCGCCGGCTCGGCGGCGCCGTCCTCGGCTGGTTCGCCGGCTGGACGATGGTGATCGCGCAGGTCATCACCGTGGCAGCCGCCGCCATCGCGCTGCAGGTGGTGCTCCCGGCCGTGTGGTCCGGGTTCCAGATCGTCGGCACGGACCCCTCGCTGGCCTCGCGCGACGGCGCGGCGAACGCCGTCCTCCTCGGCTGCCTGCTGCTCGTGGTCACCACGTCGCTGAACGCGCTGAGCGTGCGCACCACGGCGATCGTGAACTCCGTGGGCGTGACCTGCGAGCTGATCGGCGTCGTGCTGCTCGTGATCCTGCTGTTCGGCCACGCCGAGCGCGGTCCGTCGGTGGTCCTGCACACCACGAACCTCGACCACACCACCGGGTACGTCGTACCGCTGCTGATCTCGGCGCTGATGGCCGCCTACGTTCTGGTCGGGTTCGACAGCGCGGGGGAGCTCTCCGAGGAGACCCACAAGCCGCGCGGCACCACGCCGCGCACGATCATCCGCGCGGTCGTCGCGTCCGGTCTCGGCGGTGCGTTCCTGATCGTCGCCGCACTGATGGCCGCCCCCTCGTTGACCGACGGGAAGCTCGGGATCGAAGGCCTCCCCTACGTGCTCACCAGCCAGCTCGGCACGACCACCGGCAAGCTGCTGCTGCTCGACGTGGCGTTCGCCGTCTCCGTGTGCACGCTGGCCATCCAGACCGCCGCCGCCCGGATGATCTTCTCGATGGCGCGCGACCACGTGCTGCCTTTCTCGGCCCAGCTGAGCAAGGTCTCCGAGCGCACCGGCACACCGCTCCTGGCGACCGTGGTCCCGGGCATCGGCGCCGCTGCCTGCCTGCTCGTCAACGTGGGCAACGCCGGTCTCTTCCTCGGTCTGGCCAGCGTCTGCATCATGCTGCTCTACGTCGCCTACCTCATGGTCACCGTTCCCCTGCTGGTACGCCGGATCAAGGGCGACGCCCTCCCCGAGGGTGTCGACGAGGACGGCCGTCCGCTGTTCTCCCTGGGCCGCGCCGGCATCGTCGTGAACGTCGTGGCCGTCGCCTACGGCGCCCTCATGACGGTCAACCTCGGCTGGCCCCGCGCGGAGGTCTACGACCCTGCCGGCGAGGGCTGGTACCTGCACTACCTGCCGCTGATCGCGCTCGCGGTGACCGCCGGCGGCGGGGTGCTGGCCTACCTCTACCAGCGCACGGCGTACCACCGGGCCATCGGCGAGCCGGTCGCGCCGCTCACCCTGGCCCTGCCGCAGCTGGGAGCCACCGTCGAGGAGGAGGCGTGAGGTACGCCCACGACATCCCCGGAGGTGCGGCCTGGTCCTGGCCCGTCCCGGCGGGGCGGCTGGTCACGCTGACCGCCCTGGGAGCCGACGCCAACGCGAGCGTTCTGCTCTACGGTCCCGACCGTCTCGACCGGCTCAACGTGCCGGACACGATGAAGGCGCAGATGTCGGCCTGCATCCGGCCGCCGATGGTGCTGATGTCCGACCGCGGGCTCGCGCTGGCCTCCGTGGTCTCGTCGACCTCGTCGTGGCACGACTGCCTCACCGGCTTCGGGCACGACGAGCACCTCGCCCGGCACGGCGCGTCCAGCTACGCAGAGCACCGCAACGCCTGGCGGAGGTCCGCCCGGGCGGGCCTGGTCGGCGAGCTGACCAAGCACGGCCTCGGCGAGGCCGACCTGCACGGCCCGGTGAACTTCTTCAGCAAGGTCGGCATCGTCGACGACGCCCGAGCCTCGCTGGGGTGGGTCGCCGGTCACACGCAGGAGGGCGACCAGGTGGTGCTCCGGACCGAGGCCGACGTGCTGGTCGTGGTCTCGACCGCGCCGCACCCGATGTCGACTGCCGCGTACGCGCCGGCCGGTGTCCGGGTGGGCGTGCGGCGTGCGCAGCCGCGCGACGACACCGATCCGAGCTCGACCTTCCGCGACGAGTCCCGACGGGCGCTCGAGATGGCCGGGAGGGTCCTGGCATGACCAGCACCCTCCAGGCGACCGTGCTCGACACGGTCGTCCAGGCCGGCGACGGCGCACTCGTGCCGGTGCCCGCCGGCGGCCGGCTGCGCATCGTCGACCTGCACGGCAACCAGGCGGTCGACACGCTCCTCTACGACGCCGCGGACATCGACCACCGCTACTCCGCCTTCGACACGGTGCGTGAGCAGGGAGCAGTGTTCCTGACCACCGGTTCCCGGCTGCTCTCCCACCGGCTCGAGGAGCTCGCGGTGATCACCGACGACACCTGCGGCCGGCACGACACCGTCGGCGGCGCGTGCGCGCAGGAGAGCAACGTCATCCGGTACGGCGAGCACACCCGGCACCAGCACGCGTGCCGGGAGACCTTCCTCCGGTACGGCGCACCGGCCGGCATCGGCCAGCGCCACCTCGGGCACAACATCAACTTCTTCATGAACGTGCCCGTGACCGGCAACGGCGACCTGACGTTCGAGGACGGGCTGTCCGCGCCCGGGAAGCACGTCGAGCTGACGGCGAGTCGCGACATCCTGGTCCTGATCAGCAACTGCCCGCAGCTCAACAACCCGTGCAACGGCTGGGACCCGACGCCCGTGCAGCTGCTCGGCCGGTGGGGCTGATGGCGGCCGTCTCGGTCCTCGACGGCGGTGTGCAGACGACCGTGCAGGACGTCGTCGGTCGCACCGGGCTGTGGGACGTCGGAGTGCCACCCTCCGGCGCCTTCGACGAGCTCACCATGGTCCTGGTCAACGCCGGTGTCGGGAACCACGCCAACGCGGCCGGGCTCGAGTGCGTGGTCCGCGGACCGCGCCTGCGGCTCGACGAGGCGCGGCTGGTGTGCATCGGCGGAGCGGCAACCCGGGCGACGGTGGACGGACGCCCGCTGCGCGCCGGCGCCGTCGCCATGCTGCCCGCCGGTGCGGTGCTCGACGTCGGTCCGCTCGACGGAGCCGGCATGCGCGCCTACGTCGCGATCGAGGGCGGGCTGGACGTGCCCCGGGTGCTCGGCAGCAGGTCGACCTTCCTGCTCGGCGGGTTCGGCGGGGTCGACGGCCGCGCCCTGGTCACCGACGACGCGATCCTCCTCGGACGGCGCGACAACCGGCTCGCGCCCGTCGCACCCGTGCTCCCCGAGCTGCCGGACGAGTGGGACGTCCGGGTCCTCCCGGGCCCGCACGGCGCGCCGGAGCACCTGACCGAGGCTGGCGTCGCGGAGCTCTTCGCGACGACCTGGCTGGTCGACCACCGGGCCGACCGGACCGGGATCCGGCTCGTCGGTCCGACCCCGGGCTGGGCGCGCACCGACGGTGGCGAGGCCGGGCTGCATCCCTCGAACGTGCACGACTCCGCCTACCCCGTGGGCGGGATCATGCTGTCCGGGGACACCCCGGTGATCGTCGGCAAGGACGGGCCGTCGCTCGGCGGCTTCGTCGTGCCGGCGGGCGTCATCGAGGCCGACCGGTGGATCCTCGGCCAGCTGAGGCCGGGTGCGCGGCTGCGGCTGGTGCCGGTCACGCCGGAGCAGGCCGCCGAGGCGATGCGCGTACGCCGGGCAAGGCTGGCCACCGTGTCCCTGGGCAGCCCGGATCCCGGCGAAGACGCGCCGGGGATCACGACAGGCGCCGGCTCCTTCGCACGGCCCCAGGAGCTGCAGGCCGCCGACGCGACGTCGACCGCACCGGCGTACACGATCAGGCGGTCGGGCGATCGCCACCTCCTCGTCGAGGCCGGCCCGACCGAGCTCGACCTCGGCGTGCGGGTGTGGATCCACCTGCTGGCCCAGGCGCTGCGCGCCGAAGGCCTCGAGGGGGTGACCGAGATCGTCGAAGGGGTGCGATCCGTCCTGGTCGCCGTGGACACCTCGGTCACCGACCTCGAGACCGTGGGCAAGCACCTCGCCGTGCTTGCCCTCGGCCTCGAGGATCCGGAGACGGCAGTGCTCCCGGCACGTGAGGTCGTCCTGCCGATCGCCTTCGACCACCCGGCGACCCACGAGGCGATGCGCCGGTACGCGACCTCCGTGCGGCCGGATGCGCCGTGGTGCCCGGACAACGTGGAGTTCATCCGCCGGGTCAACGCCCTGCCGGAGCGGGACGAGGTCTTCGACGTGGTCGCGGCCGCGACCTACCTCGTGGTCGGCCTCGGTGACGTCTACCTGGGTGCGCCCGTGGCGGTGCCGATCGACCCCCGCCACCGGCTGGTCACGACCAAGTACAACCCCGCCCGCACGTGGACGCCGGAGAGCGCTGTCGGCATCGGCGGCATCTACCTGTGCGTCTACGGCATGGAGGGTCCGGGTGGCTACCAGCTGGTGGGACGGACCGTCCCGATGTGGCGGCTCTCCGGACGCGACGAGCAGCCGTGGTTGCTGCGGCAGTTCGACCGGATCCGTTTCCGGCCGGTGACCGCGGACGAGCTGGCGCACGAGCGCGAGCAGATCCGGGCCGGCCGCGCCGACCTCGACGTGGCGCCGGCGTCGTTCTCGCTCGCCGAGGTGCGCGCGCTCGAGCGCGAGGCGGGCGACGAGATCGCGTCCGTCCGCGCGACCAGGAGAGCAGCCTTCGAGGCCGAGCGGAAGCGGTGGCTGGCATGAGCGACCCGGTGTTCATCTCCCGTCTCTCCGAGGCGGAGCAGGCAGCGTTCGCCACGGGGGAAGGCCCGCTCGCCGGGCTCCGCTTCGCCATCAAGGACAACATCGACCTGGCCGGGACGCCCACGACGGCCGGCGACCCGCGCAACGTGACGCCGGCGGCCCGGTCGGCGTACGTGGTCGAGCAGCTGCTGGCTGCCGGAGCCGTCCCCGTCGGGAAGACCAACCTGGACCAGTACGCCACCGGGCTGGTCGGCACGCGCTCCCCCTACGGCGCCTGCTCCTCGGCGTACTCCGACGAGCACGTGAGCGGCGGCTCCAGCTCGGGCAGCGCGGTGGCCGTTGCCTCGGGCGAGGTCGACTTCGCGCTCGGGACCGACACCGCCGGCAGCGGCCGCGTGCCGGCAGCCTTCAACGGCATCGTCGGGATCAAGCCGAGCCGTGGGCTCGTGTCGACCCGCGGCGTCGTCCCTGCCTGCCGGACGCTGGACTGCGTGACGGTGATGGCGCGCACGGTCGCCACGGCGCGGCGCGCCTTCGAGGTGATGGGCTCCTACGACGCCGCGGACCCGTACTCCCGCCGCCTCCGGCCGGCCGGGCGCCCGGCCGGCCCGCCGGTGATCGGCGTGCCCTCGGCGGACCTCGGGCTGGACGACGCGCACGAACTCGCCTGGAAGCAGGCGGTCGAGCTGGCGCACGGCCTCGGCGTGGTCGTCCGGGTCGACGTCTCACCGCTCCTCGAGGCGGCCGAGCTCCTTTACGCCGGGCCTTGGCTCGCCGAGCGGTGGCTCGCGTTCGGCGACCGGATGGACGACGACCCCGCGGTCGACCCGACGGTCCGGGCGATCGTGCGACGCGGCGAGGCGGTCACCGCGAGCGAGGCGTTCGCGGGCTTCGGGCGGCTCGCCGAGCTGTCGCGGGCGGCAGAGCCGCTGTGGTCGCGGCTGGACGCACTCCTCCTCCCCGTGACACCCACCCACCCGACGCTCGCCGCGGTCGCCGCGGACCCGATCGGGGTGAACACGACGCTCGGCAGGTTCACCAACATGACCAACCTGCTCGACCTCTGTGCCGTCGCTGTCCCAGGTCCGCCGCGGGCGGACGGGCTCCCGTTCGGCGTACAGCTGCTCGCTCCCGCGGGTCACGACGACGCGCTCGTGGACCTGGCGGCCGCCTGGTGCGGCGAGGAGGTCGACGCGGGTGCCCGAGGCACCGACCCGGACTCCGTGCTGGTCGCCGTCGCCGGGGCGCACCTGAGCGGCCAGCCGCTCAACGGCGAGCTGGTACGCCGTGGCGCGACCCTCGCCTTCGCCGCGAGGACCGCACCGGACTACCGGATGTACCTCGTCGACGGGCCGCTGCCACGTCCGGGCCTGACCCGCCTGCGCGATGGGTCTCCGACCGGCTCGGGCATCGACGTCGAGGTCTGGCGCCTCCCGGCCGCCCAGCTGGCAGCGTTCGTCGCGACGGTGCTGCCGCCCCTGGCGCTCGGGCCGCTCGACCTGGCGGACGGCTCGTCGGTGCTGGGCTTCGTGTGCACCGCAGACGGCGTCGACCCCGCGCGCGACATCACCCCGCACGGAGGCTGGCGGGCCTACCTGGAGGCGGTCAGGCCGTAGCCGTCTCGACCGGTTCCATGATCGGCACCACCGCGCCGTGCGTCGGCGCCAGCCACACGTCGAGGTCGGTGCGCAGCCCGAGCGAGCGCTGGTGCGCCCGCGTCACGGTCACGGTGATCTCCTCGTGGGCGGCATCCAGCAGCTCGACGGTGAGCCGCACCTCGAACCCGACGCGCAGCTCGCGGACGATCCGCGCCGGGATGGACCCCGCGATGCCGGGGTGCGTGAAGACCTCGATGTCGTGCGGCCGGTACAGCGCACCGTCGATCTCGGTGGTGGGGCCGAGGAAGCTCATCACGAAGTCGTTGGCCGGGGCGTCGTAGAGCTGGTCGGGGCTGCCGACCTGCTCGATCCGGCCCTCGTTGATGACCACGATCTCGTCGGCGACCTCCAGGGCCTCCTCCTGGTCGTGGGTCACGAACACCGTCGTCACCTGCACCTCGTCGTGCAGTCGGCGCAGCCACTCACGCAGCTCCTTGCGGACCTTGGCGTCGAGCGCGCCGAACGGCTCGTCGAGCAGCAGCACGCTCGGCTCGACCGCCAGCGCGCGGGCCAGCGCCATCCGCTGCCGCTGCCCTCCGGACAGCTGTGCCGGCAGCCGGTCGGCGAACTGGGACAGGTGCACCAGCTCCAGCAGCTCGTCGACCCGGCGGCGGACCTCGTCCTTCGGCCGCTTGCGGATCTCCAGGCCGAAGGCCACGTTGCGCGCCACGCTCATGTGCTTGAAGGCCGCGTAGTGCTGGAAGACGAACCCCACGTTGCGCTTCTGCGGCGGCAGGTGCGTGGCCTCGTGGCCCTCGATCGTGACGGTGCCCCCGTCGGCGGTCTCGAGGCCCGCGATGATCCGCAGCAGCGTCGACTTGCCGCCGCCCGACGGCCCGAGCAGGGCGGTCAGCTGGCCGGTCGGAAGGTCGACCGAGACGTCGTCCAGGGCGACGAAGTCGCCATAGGTCTTCGTAATACCGGACACCTTGATGCTCATGAGCGACCTCGCTTCGCATCGGCCGCTACATGAGCAGGCTCGCTGTGTTGGACTTGTCGTTCGCTTCGCTCACTCATGGCTCTCCTTGGGGCGCAGGATCGACACGATGACCAGGCAGGTCATCGCGGCGAGGGCGAGGACCGCCGCGGCGGAGTACGCCGTCGCCTGCTCGAAGTTCTGGTACTTGGCCTCGACGAGGAGGGTCGTGGTCTGGGTGTCCTCGGCGATGTTGCTCGAGACGATCTTCACTGCGCCGAACTCCCCCAGGGAGCGCGCGAGGCTGAGCACGACGCCGTACACGACGGCCCACTTGATGCCGGGCAGCGTGATCCGCCGGAAGGTCTGCAGGCCGCTGGCACCGAGGCTCCGGGCGGCCTGCTCCTGGTCGTCGCCGATCTCCTGGAGCACCGGTACGACCTCGCGGATCACCAGTGGCAGCGCGACGAAGACGGTGGCCATCACCATCCCCGGAGTGGCGAAGATGATCTGGACGCCGAGCTTCTCCAGCGTCGGACCGAACCAGCCGTCGCGGCCGTTGTAGACCAGCAGCAGCGCCAGGCCGACGACGACCGGCGAGACCGACAGCGGCACGTCGATCAGCGCGGACAGCACCCGCTTGCCCCAGAACTCGTAGCGCACGAGGAGCAGCGAGATCCCGACCCCGAAGACGAGGTTGATCGCGACGGCGATGACCGAGATGGTCGCGGTCAGCTGCAGGGCGTGGGTCACGGCCGGGTCCCGGAGCGAGTCGAACATGGCCGACCAGCCGTCGCCGAGCGCGTTCTTGAACACGAGCGTCGTCGGCCACGCGACGAGGAGGAAGACGTAGCCGATCGTCACGGTGCGGAGCGCGATCCGCACACCGAGCGGCTCTCGAAGTCGGCTGTCAGCCACGGCGCGCCACCCTTCGCTGGATGAGGTCGAGCCCGACGATGACCACGAGCGCGACCACGAGCAGGATCGCCGCGACCGATGCCGCAGCGGCGCTGTTGCCGTTCTCCTCGTAGGCCAGCACGCGGACCGATGCCACCTCGGTGCGGTTGGGAAGGTTGCCGGAGAGCAGCACCAGCGAGCCGTACTCGCTGATCCCCCGGGCGAAGGACAGGGCGGCGCCCGCGGCGATGGCCGGGGCGAGCGCCGGCAGGATCACGCGCCGGAACGTGGTCAGCCGGCTGGCGCCGAGCGACGCGGCCGCCTCCTCGACGTCGCGGTCCAGAGCCTCGAGCACCGGCTGCGTCGTACGCACCACGAACGGCAGCGTCACGAACGCGAGCGCGAGGAAGACCGCCATCCGCGTGTTCGCCACGTTGACCCCGAGGGGCGACTGCGGGCCGTACAGCGAGAGCAGCACCAGCCCGGCGACGATCGTGGGCAGCGCGAACGGTACGTCGATCACGACATCGAGGGCGCGCTTGCCCCAGAACCGGTCGCGCACGAGCACCCAGGCAAGAGCCGTGCCCATCACGATGTTGATCGCGGTCACCATCGCGGACTGCGCGACGGTGAGCCGGATCGCGGCAGCCGTCTGCGAGCTCGTGATGGTGCCCCAGAAGTCCGACCAGCCCCCGCCCGCGGCGGTGATGATCACCGCGCACAGCGGGATCAGGACGAGCAGGCTGAACCAGGTGAGGGCGATCCCCAGACCGAGGGTCGAGGGTACGCCGAGCGCACCGGTGCCCCGGGGACGACGCGTGCGCGTCGTACCCGGAGCGCCGGGAGCAACCGTGGTGGCGGCTACGGTCACGACTTGCCCGTGGCTGCCTGGATCTGCGTCACGATGCCGGTCTTCTCGTCGAAGAACTTCGTTGCCGCCTCTGCCCAGCCACCGAAGTCCTTGTCGATGGTGAGCAGGGTGGTCGGCGTCGGGTACGGGTTCGACGGGTCGTTGGCACCCTTGGTCTCGAACGAGCCCACGTCGACGAGCGGGCGGAAGCCGCTCTTCGCGTAGTCGAGCTGACCGTCCTTGCTCTCCAGGTAGTCCAGGAACTTCTGCGCGGCCGGCTTCGCCTTGGTGGTGACCGCGGCCGGGTTCTCGATCAGGAGGGTCTGGTCGGGGACGATGTAGTCGAAGTCGGCACCGTTCTGGCGGGCCAGGATCGCCTCGTTCTCGTAGGACAGCAGCACGTCGCCGTTGCCGCTCTGGAAGGCGGTCGTCGCCTCACGGCCGCTGCCCGGGAGCGCGACGGTGTTGCCGAAGAACTTGGTGAGGTACGCCTTGGCGTCGTCCTCGGTGCCGCCGTTGGCGATCACCGAGCCCCAGGCGGCGAGGATGTTCCAGCGAGCGGAACCCGACGAGCCGGGGTTCGGGGTGATGATCTTGACGCCCGGCTTGACCAGGTCGGACCAGGACTTGATGCCCTTGGGGTTGCCCTTGCGGACCACGAAGACGACCACGGACTGGCTGGCGATGCCCTTGGTGGGACCGGTGTTCCAGTCCTTCGCCACGAGTCCGGCGTCGACCAGGCGGGTGATGTCGGTCGCGAGCGAGAAGTGCACGATGTCGGCCTTCTGGCCGGCGGCGACGGCGCGGCTCTGGTCACCCGAGGCACCGTACGAGCCCTTGAAGGTGACGTCCTTGCCGGCAGAGGTCTTCTCGAAGTCGCTGAAGACCTGCTTGTTGGGCTGCTCCAGGATCGAGAAGCCGACCACGTTCAGGTTGGTCTTGCTGGCGGCGTCGGAGCTCGAGCCGCAGCCCGTCAACGCCATGGCTGCTGCCGCGACTCCTGCTGCGAGGGCCAGGCCTCGTCGACCCCACTGGCGGGGAACGGCGTGCTTGCTGGTCATGCGGGTGCTCCTTCAAATCTGCCCGAGAGGCTTCCGGTTAGTCACTTAATTTACTACACTTAGGTAGGCCTATAGCAAATCACAGGTAGTGAGGCGTGTCACGTCTGCGCCTGTGTGTTGAGATGCGCCCCGGATCCGGAGATCGCCGACTATCGTGGAGCGGTGGAGAGGGACAACTAGAACGCGTTCTAGTTTCGCTCTAGGATGGCGCCGTACACACGTACGCGCTTGCCGCCCGCGAGGCGGCAGCTCGAGGAGAAGAAGGCGTTTCGCGTGGCCAAGCAGGTCCAGCAGCTCGACCGGGTGATCATTCGCTTCGCCGGCGACTCCGGTGACGGGATGCAGCTCACCGGCGACCGGTTCACCCAGGAGTCCGCGGCGTTCGGCAACGACCTCGCGACCTTCCCCAACTTCCCGGCGGAGATCCGCGCCCCCCAGGGCACGCTGCCCGGGGTGTCGTCGTTCCAGGTGCACTTCGCCGACCACGACATCCTGACCGCAGGCGACGCTCCCGACGTGCTCGTCGCGATGAACCCGGCAGCACTGCGCGCGAACCTCGGGGACATGGCGCCGGGCACCGCGATCATCGTCGACTCCCACGACTTCACCGACCGCAACCTCGCCAAGGCCGGCTACGACTCGAACCCGCTCGAGGACGACAGCGCCGAGTCGCTGGCCCAGAAGTACAACCTGTCCGTGCTCGACCTGACCGGGATGACGGTCGAGGCGGTCAAGGAGTTCGGGCTCTCCCGCAAGGACGCCGCCCGTGCGAAGAACATGTTCGCCCTCGGCCTGCTGTCCTGGATGTACGGCCGGCCGACCGAGACCACGATCGACTTCCTCAACGCCCGCTTCGCCAAGGCCCCCGACATCCGCGACGCCAACATCACCGCGTTCAAGGCCGGCTGGAACTTCGGCGAGACCACCGAGGCTTTCGTCGTCCAGTACGAGATCAAGCCGGCCGCCATGCCGGTCGGCACCTACCGCAACATCTCCGGCAACCTGGCGCTGTCCTACGGCCTGATCGCCGGCGGCGTCCAGACCGGTCTGCCCGTGTTCCTGGGCTCCTACCCGATCACTCCGGCCTCCGACATCCTCCACGAGCTGAGCAAGCACAAGCGGTTCGGTGTCACCACGTTCCAGGCCGAGGACGAGATCGCCGGCATCGGCGCCGCGCTCGGAGCGGCGTTCGCCGGCTCGCTGGGGGTCACCACGACCTCCGGTCCGGGGATCGCGCTGAAGTCCGAGACGATCGGCCTCGCCGTGATGACCGAGCTGCCGCTGCTCATCATCGACGTGCAGCGAGGCGGTCCGTCGACCGGCCTGCCGACCAAGACCGAGCAGGCCGACCTGCTGCAGGCGATGTTCGGCCGCAACGGCGAGGCGCCGGTCCCGATCGTCGCCCCGCAGTCACCCGGCGACTGCTTCACCGCCGCGATCGAGGCGATCCGGATCGCGGTCACCTACCGCACGCCGGTGATGCTGCTCTCCGACGGCTACCTCGCCAACGGCTCCGAGCCCTGGCGGATCCCCGAGATCGCCGACCTGCCCGCCATCGAGCCCGACTTCGCCACCGGCCCGAACAAGACCGTGGTGACCAAGAGCAAGAGCCGTGACGGCGAGGTCACCGAGTCGACCAGCGAGGAGTTCTGGCCCTACCTGCGCGACGAGGAGACCCTCGCGCGGCCGTGGGCGATCCCGGGCACGCCGGGGATCGAGCACCGCATCGGCGGCCTGGAGAAGGGCGACGGGCACGGCAACATCTCCTACGACCCGGCCAACCACGACTACATGGTGCGGATCCGGCAGGCCAAGGTCGACCGGATCGCCGAGTCGCTGCCCCCGCTCGAGGTCGACGACCCGTCCGGTGCAGCCAAGGTGCTGGTGCTCGGCTGGGGGTCGACGTACGGCCCGATCGGTGCTGCCTGCCGCCGAGTCCGCAAGGCCGGCCTCGACGTCGCCCAGGTGCACCTGCGCCACCTCAACCCGTTCCCGAAGGACCTCGGCGAGATCCTCAAGCGGTACGACGCGGTGATGGTCCCCGAGATGAACCTCGGCCAGCTGTCCCTGCTGATCCGCGCGAAGTACCTCGTCGACGTGGCCGGCTACAACCAGGTCAACGGCATGCCGCTCAAGGCCGCCGAGCTCGCCGAGGCCATCACCGACCTGATCGCGCACACCGGGGGTGGCGCCGACCAGCTCGGCCACACCGGTGAGATGGAGGCCGTCAAGTGACCACCCAGGAGCTCCCCTTCCCCGGACTGGCCGGCGTCCCGACCAGCGACGTACCGCAGAACCGCAAGGAGTACACCTCCGACCAGGAGGTCCGCTGGTGCCCGGGCTGCGGCGACTACGCCGTGCTGGCCGCGGTTCAGGGCTTCCTGCCGGAGCTGGGCCTGCGCCGCGAGAACATCGTGTTCGTCTCCGGCATCGGCTGCTCCTCGCGGTTCCCGTACTACCTCGACACCTACGGCATCCACTCGATCCACGGCCGCGCGCCGGCGATCGCGAGCGGCATCGCGACCGCACGCCAGGATCTCTCGGTCTGGGTGGTCACCGGCGACGGTGACGCGCTGTCGATCGGCGGCAACCACCTGATCCACGCGATGCGCCGCAACGTGAACCTGAAGATCCTGCTGTTCAACAACCGGATCTACGGGCTCACCAAGGGCCAGTACTCCCCCACCTCGGAGCCGGGCAAGATCACCAAGTCGACCCCACTGGGCTCGGTCGACCACCCGTTCAACCCCGTCTCGCTCGCGCTCGGCGCGGAGGCGTCCTTCGTGGCGCGGACCGTCGACTCCGACCGCAAGCACCTCACCTCGGTCCTCAGCGCCGCCGCCGCCCATCGCGGCACCGCCCTGGTGGAGATCTACCAGAACTGCCCGATCTTCAACGACGGCGCCTTCGACGCGATCAAGGACAACGACACGAAGTCCGACGCGATCATCCCGCTCGAGCACGGTGAGCCGATCCGCTTCGGACAGCTCGGCGAGGACGGCCTCGGCACCAAGGGCATCGCCCGCGACCCGGAGTCGGGCGGCGTGAAGGTGGTCGAGGTCGCCGCTGTCGGCACCGACGCCCTGCTCGTCCACGACGCCCACAACGCCGACCCGTCGATGGCCTTCGCACTGTCTCGGCTGACCGACGCCGGCGTGCTCCACCAGGCGCCGATCGGGATCTTCCGCGACGTCGACCGGCCGACGTACGACGACCAGGCCCGGCAGCAGATCGCCACCGCCAGCGAGGGCATCGGGGACCGCCAGGCCGCGCTCGCCGGGCTGATCTCCGGCTCGGACACCTGGACGATCATCTGAGCCGAGGCTCCGCGAGGCACGAGCGGAGACTCGACGCGAAGAGGTCGAGCGAGCCTGCGGGTGAGCCTGCGGACCCGCAACGGCGGGTCGAGACCTGAGCCCTACAGTCAAGGCATGCCCGACTCACGCCGCGGTCTCCTGTACGGCGTCGCGGCGTACGTGCTCTGGGGCGCCTTCCCGCTCTACTTCCCCCTGCTCGAGCCCGCCGGTGCCCTCGAGATCCTGGCCCACCGCGTCGCCTGGTCCTTGGCGACGATGCTCCTCGTCGTGGCACTGTCGCGCCGGCTGCCGCAGTTCCGTGCACTGTTCCGGCGTCATCGTGCTCGCAACCTGCTGACGTTGGCCGCGGTCGTGATCGCGGTGAACTGGGGCACCTACATCTGGGGCGTCAACAACCACCGGGTCGTGGAGACGTCGCTCGGCTACTTCATCAACCCGCTGGTGACGGTGCTCATGGGCGTCGTGGTCCTGCGAGAGCGACTCCGCCGTTGGCAGTGGCTGGCGCTCGGCATCGCGTTCGTCGCCGTCGTCGGGCTGACCGTCGACTACGGGCACCCACCCTGGGTGGCGGTCACGCTGGCCTTCTCCTTCGGCACCTACGGGCTCGCCAAGAAGCAGGCGGGAGTCGAGGCCGTCGAGAGCCTGACCTTCGAGACGATGGTGCTGGCCCCGGTGGCGCTGGGCTACCTGTTCTGGCTGAGCGCGTCGGGCTCCGGGCACTTCGTCGGACACGGTGTCGGCCACTCCCTCCTGCTCGCATCGACGGGGATTGTGACCGCCGTACCCCTCCTCTGCTTCGGCGCAGCCGCGATCCGGGTGCCGATGACGAGTCTGGGCCTGCTGCAGTACCTCGCCCCGATCCTGCAGTTCCTCCTCGGCGTGACCGTGCTCGACGAGCACATGTCACCCATGCGCTGGGTCGGCTTCGGCCTCGTCTGGGTGGCCCTCGTGATCTTCACCGTCGAGGCCACCCGTCACCACCGGCAACAACAGCTCCGCCTGACCGCGGAGGCAGCAGCGCTGTAGCAGGCTGTGCGTGGTTGGGTTCTTGGCAACGATGAGGAGTACGCCGCCTGGCTGGGTCCTGCGGTCGGGTGCGGTCCCGACCGACTGGTGGTCGAGCAGCGAGCTTGCGAGCGATCAGACGAGACCCGGTGACCTAGGGCAGGGACCCAACCACAGGTGGTCGAGCAGCGAGCCTGCGAGCGACCAGTCGAGACCCGGTGACCTAGGGCAGGGACCGGACCTCCGGGGGGTCGAGCAGCGAGCCTGCGAGCGGCCAGACGAGACCCGGTGACCTGGGACGGGGACCGGACCCCCTGGTGGTCGAGCAGCGAGCCTGCGAGCGGCCAGTCGAGACCCGGTGACCTGGGACGGGGACCGGACCCCCTGGTGGTCGAGCAGCGAGCCTGCGAGCGGCCAGACGAGACCCGGTGACCTTGGGCAGGGACCGGACCCAGAGGTGGTCGAGCAGCGAGCTTGCGAGCGGCCAGACGAGACCCGGTGACCTGGGGCAGGGACCCGACCACCGGGTGGTCGAGCAGCGAGCCTGCGAGCGGCCAGTCGAGACCTGGTGACCTTGGGCACGGACCCGACCACCGGGTGGTCGAGCAGCGAGCCTGCGAGCGATCAGACGAGACCCGGTGAGGTCGGGCAGGGACCCGACCCCGGGTGGTCGAGCAGCGAGGCTGCGAGCGACCAGTCGAGACCTCGAGTCCATGGGTGGTTGGGTTCTTGGCAACGACGACGCAGTACGCCGCGGGGCTGGGCCCGGCGGTCGGGGCGGGATCGCAACCACGGGTGGTCGAGCAGCGAGCTCGCGAGCGGCCAGTCGAGACCCGGTGACCTAGGTGTACTGATCGGGCACGTTGGTTGAGATCGTGTGACGACACGATCTGAATGAGCTTGGTAGGCGAAGACCTCCGGGCGTGGAGTGGAGCTACCTAGGAACCGCTCCACGACCCAGGAGGTCTTCGTGTCCCACGCTAACGCTGCCCTGACCCCGCGCGCCCGTCTGAGGCTGGCGCGTCTGATCATCGATCACCACTGGCCGGTCCGGCGCGCGGCTGAGCGTTACGACGTCTCGTGGCCGACCGCGAAGCGGTGGGCTGAGCGTTATCGCGAACTCGGCGAAGCCGGCATGGCCGACCGGTCATCTCGGCCGCATCGATCTCCGAACAAGACACCGCAGCCGATTGTGCGCAAGATCGTGCACCTGCGCTGGAAGCAACGCTTGGGCCCGGTCGAGATCAGCTACCGGGTCGGGTGTGCTGCCTCGACAGTCCACGCCGTGCTGGTCCGATGCCGGATCAACCGGCTCTCCCACGTCGACCGGGTCACCGGCGAGCCGACCCGCCGCTATGAGCACGACCACCCCGGTTCGATGCTCCATGGCGACGTCAAGAAGCTCGGCAACGTGCCCGATGGAGGCGGGTGGCGCTACGTCGGCCGGGTCCAGGGCCGACAGAACCGGCGAGCCACGTCGGGCAAGCCCCGCAACCAGTGGCACAACCCCAAGATGGGCACCGCGTTCGTGCACACCGTCCTCGACGACCACTCCCGGGTCGCCTACGCCGAGATCCACGACGACGAGACGGCCGCCACCGCAGCGACGGTCCTGCGCAACGCCGTCGCCTGGTTCGAAGCCCGAGGAGTCACCGTCGAGCGGGTCCTCACCGACAACGGCAGCTGCTACCGCTCGTTCCTATGGCGTGACACCTGCGCCGAACTCAACATCGTGCACAAGCGGACCCGGCCCTACCGGCCGCAGACCAACGGGAAGATCGAGCGCTTCCACCGCACCATGGCCGACGGTTGGGCCTTCAAACGGTTCTACTCCTCGGAGTCCGTCCGCAGGAAAGCTCTGCCAGCATGGATCCACGAGTACAACCACCACCGGCCCCACACCGCAATCGGCAGGTCAACGCCCATCAGCCGCTTGACCAACCTCTCCGATCAGTACACCCCTAGGGCAGGGACCCAACCCCTGGCGGTCGAGCAGCGAGCCTGCGAGCGATCAGTCGAGACCTCGGTCTGTGGGTGGTCGGGTTCTTGGCAACGACGACGCAGTACGCCGCGGAGCTGGGCCTGGCGGTCGGGTGCGGTCGCAACCAGGTGGTCGAGCAGCGAGCCTGCGAGCGGCCAGTCGAGACCCGGTAACCTTGGGCAGGGACCCAACCCCTGGTGGTCGAGCAGCGAGCCTGCGAGCGGCCAGTCGAGACCCGGTGAGATGCGGCAGAGACCCCACCAAGATTCTTCGAGAAAGTTCTCCGATTCCCCATCCC
This sequence comes from Marmoricola sp. URHA0025 HA25, assembly GCF_054059435.1. Taxonomy (NCBI): domain Bacteria; kingdom Bacillati; phylum Actinomycetota; class Actinomycetes; order Propionibacteriales; family Nocardioidaceae; genus Marmoricola; species Marmoricola sp. URHA0025 HA25. The sequence continues at coordinate 316,456 of NZ_JBSSCD010000001.1, read as the reverse complement.
GGTAAGGCGAAACCGGGCCGGTTCTGTCGGTGGTCACCCCTAGATTCATCACATGGACTCGGGCACCACCACTCTGGACGCAGCCGCTGTGCTGGGTGCTGCCCGAGCGTTCCGCACCCAGGCCAACACTGCTGAGGCCGGGGTGCTGGCCGCCGCGTTGGAGTGGGCCCACCTCCATGTTGTCGACGACCTGGATGTGGCGGCGACCTGGGTGGTCGCCGAGGGTCGCGACACCGGGATCCCGATCGGCGGGGAAGGGTGCCCGTGGGTCTCGGAGTTCGCGGTCGGGGAGTTCGCCACCGCCCTGGGCCTGACCGACCGGTCCGGACGCGACCTGATCGCCTGTGCCCTCGAGCTGGCCCACCGGTTGCCGAAGACCTGGTTCCGGGTCCAGGAAGGCACCCTGGTGGCCTGGCGGGCCAAGCGGATCGCCGAAGCCACCCTGCACCTGAGTTTCGAGGCCGCCCAGTTCGTCGATGCCCAGCTGGCACCGTTCGCGCACAAGACCGGACCGGTCCAGACCCAACGGCTCCTCGACCAGGCCATCGCCCGGTTCATGCCCGAGTTCGCCGCCGAAGAACGCGCCCGGGCTGCCGATCAGCGGTACTTCAGCATCGAGCACGACCAGGTCTCCTTCGCCGGCACCTCCCGGGTCCACGGGGAGCTGGACCTCGCCGACGCCCTGGACCTCGCCGACGCCGTCACCGCTGGTGCCCAACAGCTCGCCGACCTCGGCTCCACCGAACCACTGGACGCCCGGAGAGCGGCCGCGGTCGGGATGATCGCCCGCGGGGAACACACGCTGCCTCTCCAGGCCGCTGGGGTTGCGACAGGCTCAACCACCGGGACAGGCACTCTGGGCTCCGAGGTAGCCCGGTCCGAGGCCGGGCGGGTGATCCGGCCCCGGCGTCGCGGTGGCCGGGAGGTGGTGCTGTTCGTGCACCTCTCCGCCGACGCCCTGGCCACCGGTGACCCCAATACCCCGGTGCTGCTGGACAACGCCGGCGGACAGGTCCTCACCGCCGGGCAGGTCGCCGAGTGGTGTGGGCGCCCCGAGACGTCCCGGATCGTCGTCAAACCCGTCATCGACCTCAACCAGCACCTCGAAACCGATGCCTACCGGGTCCCTGACCGGATCGCCGAACAGGTCGAGCTGCGCGACCGCACCTGTGTGTTCCCGTGGTGCCAACGACCGGCCCGGTCCTGCGACAAGGACCACATCATCGCCTACGACCCCGACGGACCACCGGGCCAGACCAGCACCGAGAACCTCGCGCCGTTGTGTCGACGCCACCACCGGATGAAGACCCACGGCAACTGGACCTACACCATGCTCGAGCTCGGTGCCTACCTGTGGCGCTCTCCCTACGGGTACACCTACCTGCGCGACACCACCGGCACCGAGGACCTCACCCCGGCCCCGGTCGACCCACCACCACGACGAACCAGCTGACCCACACCCCGCCGGGCACCCGGCGGGGTCACCAGCATGCCCGGGTGGCGAAACCGAAGGGCTCAACTGAGGATTCTCGGCTGCGCTGGATCCGAGACACTGTCTCCTGGGCCTTCTCCTCCATGCAGTCGTCGTCGACCTCGTCACCGACCTGCCACGACAGCGTTCGGCCGAGCATGGTCGCTGACGCATGGGCCGATGGTCTGCAGAGCCGTGCTCGCACGGATGTGGTCGCGGCGTACGGCTGCCATGCTCGGTGCTTCCACCACATCCACCCGGTCGCCGTCCTCCTGTCAATACGTCGCGCCGGAGAAGGGGGCCCGTCATGGCACCGATCCTCTACCTCCGTCGGCGCAACCGTGCGCAGACCGGCACCCTGCCTGCCATCGGCGTGGTGGCCGAGTGGCTTGTCCGGAGAACATCCGGACACAGAAGGCGAGCTCTCGGCTGGATGGCGCCGGCCGCGGTCGCGTGCGCCTTGGCTCTGTCGTCGTGCGGCGCCGACGATCCGGAATCCGCCCCGCCGCCTCCCACCCCGTCGCCATCCGCGACCGAGACCCCGGTAGGTCCCGCTGTCGTCTTCGACGGAGCCGTGGACGTGACTCCTCGTCGCCAGGTGCAGGCACATTGCGTGGGTACCGGCTCGCCGACAGTTCTTCTCGAAGTGGGCGGATCGGGAGACATGTCGGACTGGCCATCGAGCTACGTCGACGCGCTGGGTGCCCACACGACCACCTGCCTCTACAGCCGCGCCGGCGGGCCGGGCAGCACGCCCGTCGCCCATGGCCAGACGCGAGCCCAGCTCGTGAGTGATGCCTACACGCTGCTCGACACCTTGCACCGGGACCACGGGGTGCAGGGTCCCTATGTGTTCGTGGGATGGTCGTTCGGTGGCTCCGTCGCGCTTGCGGAAGCGCTCGAGCATCCTGCCCGGACTGCAGGGATGGTGATCCTCGACTCGAACTTCCCGGCCGACTTCGTCCCTGCCTGCATCGCACAAGGCCATCCTGCAGCGGAGTGCCGGGCCACCTACGACGAGGACGAGGAGGCGAAGTCGATCGAGAAGGACATCGTCGCGAAGGTACACCCCCTGCCGGACATCCCCATCGCCGTCGTGACCGCGCTGCAGCAACCCGACTGCCGGCTGGCGGAAGGCGAGGACCATGTCAGTGCGGACATCGCCGGAACGGACGTGATCGCGCCGAACTGCGAGGCCCTCGGCATCGCGATCGCCGACAGGGACCGTGCCGACTGGGAACAGCTGGGGCCGCAGGTGACCCACACTCGGATCGATGCCGATCACGAGGGCCTCGTCTCCCAGGCGTTGGAGCAACTCACCGCGCTGGTGCTGGACATCGTCGATGCGGCTCGATGAGCGTCCGCTCGCAGCCTTGCTACTGGACCACCCTCAGGCTGCGTCCGCACCCGATGCGAAGCCCGTCCGAGCCCAGACTGGCCCGCGGGCCGGCGTACTGGCACTCTGGCGGCGTGGAGCGAGTGCTTGGGATCGGCGGCTACTTCCTGCGTGCGTCCGACCCAGGGGCACTGAGCTCGTGGTACCGCGACTGTCTCGGCCTGGACACCGACGAGCACGGCCTGTGGCAGCAGGCAGCCGGACCGACGGTGTTCGCGACGTTCGAGCCGGAGAGTGACTACCTCGGGTCACGCGCCCAGCAGACGATGATCAACTTCCGGGTGGGCGACCTCGACGCGATGCTGGCCCAGCTCCGCGCCAAGAGAGCCGATGTGGACGAGGAGACCCTGGAGTTGGAGGGTGTCGGTCGGTTCGGCTGGGTCACCGACCCGGAGGGCAACCGGATCGAGCTGTGGCAGCCCGCGTGACCTCGAATGCCGCGAGGGTGCTTCGATAGCGGCATGACAAGTGAGGACGACATCCCGCGCGTCGTCAGCGCCAGCCGCGTGATCGACGCAGCCGCCGGCGACATCTTCGAGCTGATCGCGGACCCTGCATTGCAGCCGGGCTGGGACGGCAACGACAACCTCGCCGAGGCGGCACCCGGGCAGCGGATCCACTCAGCCGGTCAAGCGTTCGTGATGACGACGACGACGGGGAAGGTCCGCGAGAACCACGTCGTGGAGTTCGAGGAGGGCCGCCGGATCGCCTGGCTTCCCGCCGGGCCCGGTGAGGAGCCGGCGGGCCACCTCTGGCGATGGGAGCTGGACCCTGTCGACGCGTCGCACACGCGGGTCACCCACACCTACGACTGGTCCGAGTTGACCGACGAGAAGCGCCTGCCCCGGGCGCGAGCGACCACGTCGGAGAAGCTCCAGGCTTCGGTCGACCGGCTCGCGACGCTCGCAGAAGGAGCCTGAGCGTCCGACTCCGTCAGGCGACGAAGATGCAGAAGGGGTGCCCGGCGGGGTCGGCGAAGACGTACAGCGGCTCCTCGGGATCGTCCGTCCGGTCGAGCAGCACCTCGGCGCCCAGCGACTCCGCTCGCTGACGCTGCCGCTCCAGGTCCTCGACGGTCGGGACGGTGAGGTCCAGGTGCAGCTGCATCGGTACGTCGTGCTGCGGCCAGGTCGTCCTCTCGAGCCGTTCGACCTGCTGGAACGCCAGCCGGCTGGCACCACCGTGATCGTCCAGCACGAGCCAGTCGGCGGTGTCAGGTCCGTCGGCGGGCGGCTCGTCACCGGGCCGGTACTGCAGGCCGAGCAGCTTGCGGTAGAACTCCGCGAGGCCGCGCACGTCGGTGGTGTCGAGCACCGTGTGCAGCAGCCGGGGGAAGTCAGCCATCAGCTCGACCGATCCGCCACGACGTCGGCGAAGGTCTCCAGGGCGGTCCGCACGGGGCCCTCGGGCAGGGCGGAGAGCAGGTGCTTGGCGTCGCTGGCCTCGGTGGCGACGTAGTCGCGGGCCGCCGCCATGGCCGGGTGGGCGCGCAGGAGGCCAAGAGCCTCGGCGTGCCGTGCGTCGTCGGTCAGGTCACCGTCGAGGAGCTCGAGGAGCCGCGCGTCCGCGGGATCCTGGGACTTTCGGGCGATCAGCACCGGCAGGGTCGGGACGCCCTCGCGCAGGTCCGTGCCCGGTGTCTTGCCGGACTCGTCGCTCTCCGAGGCGATGTCGAGGATGTCGTCGGAGAGCTGGAAGGCGACGCCCACCTTCTCGCCGTACGACGTGAGCGCGTCGACCACCTCCGCCGGCGCCCCGGCGAACATCGCGCCGTACCGTGCCGAGGTCGCGATCAGCGACCCGGTCTTGCCTGCCACCACCCGCAGGTAGTGGGCGAGGGCGTCGTCGTCCGGACCCGGCCCGAGCGTCTCGAGGATCTGCCCCTCGACGAGCCGGGTGAACGTGCGCGCCTGGATCCGCACCGCCTCGGGCCCCAGGGACGCGGTCAGCTCGGAGGACTTCGAGAACAGGAAGTCACCGGTGAGGATCGCGACGTGGTTGTCCCAGCGGGCGTTCGCCGACTCCGCACCGCGTCGCAGCGCGGCCTCGTCCATCACGTCGTCGTGGTACAGCGACGCGAGGTGGGTCAGCTCGACCACGCAGGCGGCGGTCAGGACGTCGTCGTTGCTGGCGTCACCGGTCTCGGCGGCCAGGAAGCACAGCAGCGGCCGGAAGCGCTTGCCGCCGGCCTCCATGAGGTGACGCGCCGCCTCGGTGACGAACGGCGCCTCGCTCTCGACGTGCTCGTGCAGCGCCTTCTCGACCTCGTCCATCCGGGCGCTCAGCCGTGCCTCGAGCTCGGCGTCGAGGATCGGCAGGGCGAGGGGCGAGCTCACCTGATGAATTCTGCAATACGCCCGAGCAGGTCGAGCAACGGGCCCGGTACGACGCCCAGCACCAGCGTCGCCGCCGCGCCGACCGCGATGACCGCACCGGTCAGCACGCTCGGAACCGCCACCGTCGGTCCGTCACCGACCGGGTCGGCGAAGAACATCACCACGATGACGCGGACGTAGAAGTAGGCAGCGACGGCCGACATCAGCACCGCGACGATCACGACGGGCCAGGCACCGGCGGACAGGGCCGATGCGAAGACCGCCCACTTGCCGGTGAAGCCGCTGGTCAGCGGGATACCGGCCATGCCCAGCAGCAGGAAGGCGAAGATGCCGGCGACGAGCGGCGACTCCTTGCCGAGCCCCGCCCAGCGTGCCAGGTGGGTGGCCTCACCGCCGGAGTCGCGCACGACGGTGACGATCGCGAACGCGGCCATGGTCATCAGGCCGTAGGTGGTGACGTAGAACAGCACCGCCTGCACGGGGTTGATGTCGCCGGCATGGATCTCGGTCAGTGACCGGGCGCCGAGGAAACCGGTGAGGATGAAGCCGGCGTGCGCCACCGAGGAGTAGGCAAGCAACCGCTTCACGTCGGTCTGGGTCAGCGCGAACACCGAGCCGACCACCATCGTGAGGATGGCGACGCCCCACATCAACGGCTGCCAGTCCCAGCGGGCGCCCCCGAAGGCGACGTAGAAGAGGCGCAGCAGCGCGCCGAACGCGGCGACCTTCGTCGCCGCGGCCATGAACCCGGTGACCGCCGTCGGAGCACCCTGGTAGACGTCCGGCGTCCACGCGTGGAACGGCGCGGCGCCGACCTTGAAGAGCAGGCCGACCGCCAGCAGGCCCATCCCACCGAGCAGCAGGATGCGGTCCCCACTCGAGTCGGAGACCGCCTGGGCGATCTTGTCGAACTGCATCGACCCGGCGTACCCGTAGGTGAGCGCGATGCCGTAGACGAAGAACCCCGAGCTGAACGCGCCGAGCATGAAGTACTTGAGCGCGGCCTCCTGGCTGAGCAGCCGGCGCCGCCGGGCGAGGCCGCAGAGCAGGTACAGCGGGAGCGAGAGCACCTCGAGCGCGACGAACAGCGTCAGCAGGTCGTTGGCGGCGGGGAACATCAGCATGCCGGAGACGGCGAACAGCAGCAGGGGGAAGACCTCGGTGTGCTCCAGGCCCTTCGCCGACGCCTCGCGCTCGGCCTCGGTGCCCGGCAGGGCCGCCGCCTGGCCGGCGAACGCGGTCACGCCGCCCTCGAGCTGGCGCTCGGCGAACAGCAGCACGCCGAGCAGGGCGAGCACCAGGATCAGCACCCACGAGAACAGCGTCGGGCCGTCGATCGCGAGCGCGCCCTCCGCGGCGATGAAGCCCGGCTTGGGGTGGTCCGCGCCGGGGTGGATCTTGGCCAGCACGATGACGGTGCGCGCGAGCGCGATCACGATCCCGATCGCCGCGAGCCAGGCCTGGACCAGGTAGCGACGGCCACGCGGCACGAAGGCCTCGACGAGTACGCCGACCACGGCGACGCCCAGCACGACCAGGATCGGCGAGATCAGGCCGTACTCGATGTGCGGAGCGGTGAACTTCACTCGTGGGCCCCTTCCGGAGTCTTGTCGGCGACCGTCGGCGCCGGGTCGTGCCTGTCCACCTGGCTCATCGTGTGGTCGACCGACGGGTTGATCACCGAGAGCAGCGGCTTCGGGAAGAACCCGAGCACGAGGATCAGCAGCAGCACGGGCGCCAGCGCGACGCGCTCGCGCAGGCCGAGGTCGCGCATGCCGACGACCTCCGCGCGCGTCGGGCCGGTCATCGTGCGCTGGTACATCAGCAGGATGTAGATCGCGGCCAGCACGATGCCGCTCACCGCGAAGGCGGCTGCCACCTCGCTGTGCGAGAACGCACCGACGATCACCAGGAACTCCGAGACGAACGGCGAAAGGCCCGGCAGCGACAGCGACGAGAGACCGGCGACCAGGAAGAAGCCGGCGAGCACGGGAGCGACCCTCTCGACGCCGCCGAAGTCGCTGATCAGCGCAGAGCCGCGCCGCGAGATCAGGAAGCCCGTGACCAGGAACAGCGCCGCGGTCGAGAGCCCGTGGTTGAACATGTAGAGGTTCGCGCCCGACAGCCCCTGACTGTTCATGACGAAGATGCCCAGCACGATGAAGCCGAAGTGGGAGATGCTCGTGTAGCCGATCAGGCGCGGGATGTTGTCCGACCCGATCGCCATCAGGGCGCCGTAGACGATGCTGATCACCGCCAGCGTCACGACGACCGGAGTGGCCCACCGCGACGCCTCCGGGAACAGCTCGAGGCAGAACCGGATCATCCCGAAGGTGCCGATCTTGTCGAGCACGCTGACCAGCAGCACCGAGGTGCCGGGAGTGGCGTTCTCGGTCGTGTCGGGCAGCCAGGTGTGCACCGGGAACATCGGCGCCTTGACCGCGAAGGCGACGAAGAACCCGACGAACAGCCAGCGCCCGACGTCGGTGCCGAAGTCGATCTTCGCCAGCTCCGAGACCAGGTACGTCGCGCCGCCGGAGGTCTTGGCGGACTCCACGTAGAGGCCGACCACCGACGCCAGCATGATCAGGCCGCCGGCGAGCGAGTACAGCAGGAACTTCACCGCGGCGCGCGCGCGACCCGGGCCGCCGTACCCGCCGACGAGGAAGTACACCGGGATCAGCGTCGCCTCGAAGAAGACGTAGAACAGGAACACGTCGGTCGCTGCGAACACGCCGACCGCGAGGCCCTCCATCGCCAGGATCCAGGCGAAGAACGCGTTCGGCGACCAGCGACCAACGTCGCCGTCGTTCCACGACGCCAGCAGCACGACCGGCGTCAGGATCACGGTCAGCAGCACCAGCGTGAGGCCGATGCCGTCGACGCCGAGCGCGTAGTGCGCGCCGAACGACTTGATCCACTCGTGCTGCTCGGTGAACTGCATCCCGCCGTCGGTCTTGTAGGCCGTGGCCATCACCAGGGACAGCACCAGCGTGAGCACCGAGACGCCCAGCGCGATCTGCTTGGGTGCGGCGGCGTTCGCCCGCCGCGGCAGGGCCTGTACGACGATCGCGCCGAGGATCGGGACGCCGATCAGGAGGCTCAGCCAGGGAAAGTCCGTCATGAGAAGTTCACCGCCAGCAGGGCCAGGAGGACGAGCGCGGCACCGGTGAGCAGGGCGAGCGCGTAGGAGCGGACGAAGCCGTTCTGGGCCAGCCGGAACCGGTTGGAGACGCCGCCGAACGCGGCCGCGGTCCCCTCGGCGATGCCGTCGACGAAGGAGCCGTCGAAGATCGCGAGCCCCCGGATGCCGGTCCAGCCGGGCTTGACGATCACCTCTTCGTTGAACGCATCGCCGTAGAGCTCGGCGCGCGCGGCACGGGTGAAGACCGACACCTGTGTCGGCGCCTCTCGCGGAACCGGCCGCTGGCCGACGAACACCCACGCGATCGCGACGCCGGCCAGGACGACGGCGAGGGTGATCAGGCTCATCACGATCCCGTTGACGGGGAGGGACTCCTCCGGCCGGTCACCGACCACCGGGGTCAGCCAGTCGATGATCCAGCTGTTGAGCAGGAGCGCGCCACCGACGGCCGACAGCGCCGCCAGTGCGATCAGCGGGATGGTCATCACGCGCGGCGACTCGTGCGGGTGCACGTCGGGCTCCCAGCGCTTCTCGGTGAAGAAGGTCAGCAGCATCAGCCGGGTCATGTAGAACGCCGTGATGCCGGCGCCCACGAGCGCACACAGCCCGACGAGGAAGTTGTCGGCGAACGCCGACTCGATGATCTTGTCCTTCGACCAGAACCCCGCGAACGGCGGCACCCCGATGATCGCGAGGTAGCCGAGCGCGAAGGTCGCGAAGGTCACCGGCATCGCCTTCTGCAGGGCGCCGTAGTGCCGCATGTTCACGTCGTCGTTCGTCCCGTGCATCACCGAGCCGGCGCCGAGGAACATGTTGGCCTTGAACGCCCCGTGGGTGAGCAGGTGGAAGATCGCCAGGGCGTAGCCGACCGGACCGAGCCCCGCGGCGAGCACCATGTAGCCGATCTGGCTCATCGTCGACCCGGCCAGCGCCTTCTTGATGTCGTCCTTGGCGCACCCGATGATCGCGCCGAGCAGCAGCGTGATGCAGCCGATGATCACCACGCCGGTGCGCGCGTCCTCGGTGAGGCTGAAGATGAAGTTCGACCGGACGATCAGGTAGACGCCCGCGGTCACCATGGTTGCCGCGTGGATCAGCGCCGACACGGGGGTCGGACCCTCCATCGCGTCGAGCAGCCAGGTCTGCAGCGGGAACTGTGCGGACTTGCCGCAGGCGGCCAGGAGCAGCAGCAGCCCGATGGCCGTCAGCACGCCGTCGCCCGCGCGATCGGAGTTGGCCGAGACGACGGCGAACGACGTGGACCCGAAGGTCACGAAGATCAGCGCGCTGCCCAGGGACAGCCCGATGTCGCCGACCCGGTTGATCACGAAGGCCTTCTTCGCAGCGGCCGCGGCGGTCGGCTTGTGCTGCCAGAACCCGATCAGCAGGTACGACGCCAGGCCCACGCCCTCCCAGCCGAGGAAGACGCCGACGAAGTCGCCCGCGAGCACGAGGCCGAGCATCGAGGCCACGAAGAGGTTGAGATAGCCGAAGAACCGCCGCCGCCGGTCGTCGTGCTCCATGTAGCCCACCGAGTACAGGTGGATGATCCCGCCGACGCCGGTGATCAGCAGCAGGAAGACCGCGGAGAGCTGGTCGTAGAGCAGGTCGAAGCTCACGGTGTACTTGCCGGCGGTGAACCAGGTCCACAGGTGCTGGCTGACCTGCCGGTCGCCGCTGTCGCGACCGACCAGCCCGAAGAACATCACCAGGCTGAGCAGGAACGAGCCGGCGACGGTGCCGACGCCGAGCCAGTGGCCCCACCGGTCGGTGCGGCTCCCGCCGAGGAGCAGCACGGCCGCGCCGAGGGCCGGCAGTGCGATCACCAGCCAGAGGAGCGAGAAGACCCCGTTGGCCGAGGCCGCGTCGACCACCGGTGCAGCGGCGTGCAGGAGAGTTGCGGGTGCCATGGCTGTCGTCGTCGTCCCCTCAGTACTTCAGCAGGCTGGCGTCGTCGACCGAGGCCGAGCGACGCGTGCGGAAGATGGTCAATCTGGCTCTGTGCGAGGCCGACGACTCGCGAGTCTGAAGACAACAGCAGGTGTAGGTCATTGCGTTCCCCTCAGTACTTCAGCAGGCTGGCGTCGTCGACCGAGGCCGAGCGACGCGTGCGGAAGATGGTCAATCTGGCTCTGTGCGAGGCCGACGACTCGCGAGTCTGAAGACAACAGCAGGTGTAGGTCATTGCGTTCCCCTCAGTACTTCAGCAGGCTGGCGTCGTCGACCGAGGCCGAGCGACGCGTGCGGAAGATGGTCATGATGATCGCCAGACCGACGACCACCTCGGCGGCAGCCACGACCATCACGAAGAACGCGGCGACCTGGCCCTCGAGGTTGCCGTTGCCACGCGAGAAGGTCACCAGCGCGAGGTTGCTGGCATTGAGCATCAGCTCGACGCTCATGAACACCACGATCGCGTTGCGGCGGGTGAGCACCCCCACGCAGCCGATCGTGAACAGGATCGCGCTGAGCACGATGAACGGTGTGACTGACATCAGCCCTGGCCCTCCGTGTGCGCGGCACCCGTGCGGGAGGAGTCCTCGCCGGTCAGCGCCTTGATGTCCTCGGAGATCTCCGGCGCGGACTTCACCGTGCCGCGGGCGGCGAGCACCCGGGAGATGGAGCCCGGGGCGGCCGTGCCGTCCGGGAGCAGCGCCGGTGTGTCCACCGCGTTGTGCCGGGCGAAGACGCCGGGCGACGGCAGCGGACCGGGGTGCTTGCCGGTCGCGGCGTAGTCGCGCATCCGCTGCGCGGCCAGCATCGCCTGGGTCGGCTTCGGGGTCAGCCTCTCGCGGTGGGCGAGGACCATCGCACCGAGCGCCGCGGTGATCAGCAGCGCCGAGGTCACCTCGAAGGCGAAGACGTAGCGGGTGAACAGGATCTTCGCGACCGCCGGCACGTTGCCGCCGTCGTTGGCGCTGTCGAGCCCCACCACGCTGCCGAACGACACCTGCGCCACACCGAGCACCAGCGTGGCGCCGAAGCCGAGGCCGATCAGGATCGAGGCGATCCGGTGTCCCCGGATGGTCTCGACGATCGAGTCGGACGCGTCGACGCCGACGAGCATCAGCACGAAGAGGAACAGCATCAGGATCGCGCCGGTGTAGACGATGATCTGCACGGCGAACAGGAACGGCGCGTCCTGCACGGCGTACAGGATCGCCAGCGAGATCATCACGACCGCGAGGCCGAGCGCCGCGTGCACCGCCTTGCGGGCGAACAGCAGCCCCAGCGCCGCGACCACCGAGATCGGCGCGAGGATCCAGAACGCGACCATCAGTCGACCTCCGCCTGGTCCTCGGCACGGGCGCGCAGGTTGCCGCGGTAGTAGTCGCCCTCGTCGTCGCCCAGGCGCATCGGGTGCGGAGGCTGCTCCATGCCGGGCAGCAGCGGCGCGAGCAGGTCGGACTTCTCGTAGATCAGCTTCTCGCGGGTGTTGTCCGCGAGCTCGTACTCGTTGGTCATGGTGAGCGCCCGGGTCGGGCAGGCCTCGATGCACAGGCCGCACAGGATGCAGCGCAGGTAGTTGATCTGGTACACGCGGCCGTAGCGCTCGCCGGGGCTGAACCGCTCGTCGTCGGTGTTGGAGTCGCCCTCGACGTAGATCGCGTCGGCCGGGCAGGCCCAGGCGCACAGCTCGCAGCCGATGCACTTCTCCAGCCCGTCGGGCCAGCGGTTGAGCTGGTGGCGGCCGTGGAAGCGCGGCGCGGTCGGCTGCTTCTCGAACGGGTACTGCTCCGTGACCACCTTGCGGAACATCGTCCGGAAGGTCACCCCGAAGCCCGCCACCGGGTCCCAGGTCTGCTCGCGCAGCGCGGTCAACCGGTCCTTGAATGCCGACATCAGCGCTCTCCCTCTCGAGCCCCGGGCATGGGCGGCACCGGGTAGCCGCCGGCGAAGGCGTCGAAGACCGCCTTCTCCTCGACGGCGTCCGCGTCGGACTGCTGCTTCTCCTCGACGAAGAACAGCACCACGATCAACGCCAGGCACACCGCGATGGCGACGTAGAGCCACTGCCGGTCGAAGCCGCCGTTGAGGTCGATCGTGCGGATCGCGGCGACGGCCATCGTCCAGAGCAGCGAGAACGGGATCAGCCGCTTCCACCCGAAGTGCATGAACTGGTCGTAGCGCAGCCGGGGCAGGGTGCCGCGCAACCAGATGAAGATGAAGATGAAGAACATGACCTTGCCCATGAACCACAGGAAGGGCCAGTAGCCGCTGTTCGCGCCGTCCCAGATCACGTTGAGCGGCCAGGGTGCGTGCCAGCCACCGAGGAACAGCGTGGTGGCCAGCGCCGAGACCGTCGCCATGTTGATGTACTCGGCGAGGAAGAACAGCGCGAACTTGAGCGAGGAGTACTCGGTGTGGAACCCGCCGACGAGCTCGCCCTCTGCCTCGGGCAGGTCGAACGGCGCCCGGTTGGTCTCACCGATCATCGAGATCACGTAGATCACGAACGACGGCGCGAGGATCAGGCCGTACCAGAGCTTGTCCTGGGCGTGGACGATCTGCGAGGTGGACATCGAGCCGGCGTACAGGAAGACCGCGACGAACGCGAGCCCCATCGAGACCTCGTAGGAGATCATCTGGGCGCTGGAGCGCAGCCCGCCGAGCAGCGAGTACGTCGATCCCGACGACCAGCCGCCGAGCACGATGCCGTAGATGCCGATCGAGGCGATCGCCAGCACGAACACCACGGCCACCGGCATGTCGGTCAGCTGCAGCGGCGTGTGCCGCTCGCTCCACGGCAGCTCGACAGTGGGGCCGAACGGGATCACCGAGAAGGTCAGGAACGCCGGGATGGTGGCGAGCACCGGCGCCAGCAGGAAGACGAACTTGTCGGCCGCCTTCGGGACGATGTCCTCCTTCAGTGCCAGCTTCACGCCGTCGGCCAGCGACTGGAGCAGTCCGAACGGGCCGTGCACGTTCGGGCCGATGCGGTGCTGCATCCGGGCGACGACGCGGCGCTCCGCCCAGATGTTGAACAGGGTCAGCAGCACCAGGATCAGGAAGATCAGCACCGCCTTGACGATGACCAGCCACAACGGGTCGTGACCGAAGTCGCCGAGGCCGGGGTTGGTGTCCAGGGACACGAACAGGTCGGTCACTTGGTGCCTCCTTCCACTGCGCCGTTCGCGGCACCGCTGAGCGGCGTCACCGTCACGGTGCTGCCGGCCGGCCCGACCAGGTGGCGCACGGACGCGCCGGGCGCGCTCGCCGGGGCCCAGACGGCGCCCTGGACCACGTCGCCCACGCGCACCGGCAGGTGGATGCTGCCGAGCGGACCGGTGAGCGCGACCAGGTCACCCTCCGCGACGCCGAGCGTCGCGAAGGTGGCCTCGTTGACCAGGACCACCGGCCGCCGTGCGGTCGCGCGGTAGTGGTCGTCGCCGTCCTGCATCCGGCCGTCGTCGATCAGCTGCTTCCAGGAGGAGAGGACGAGCCCGGAAGCCGGGCCGCGAGCCTGCGAGCGGTCGGCGTCCGGGCTCGCCTCGCCGGACTGCGAACCCTGAGCCTGCGAAGGGGTCGCGACGCCTTGGACTCGTGGGCCCTCCCACGGCCCCAGCTGCTGCATCTCCGCGGCCGCCTGCTCGGGGCTGCGGATCCCGATCGGGCGGCCCCTCTCCTCGGCGATGCCGGCCAGCACGCGCACGTCGGGCAGCGACGTCGGGCTCTCGAGCACCTGGCCGAACGCTCGGACCCGGCCCTCCCAGTTCACGAAGGAGCCGGACTTGTCGGTGGTCGGGGCGACCGGGAAGACCACATCGGCGAGCTCGGTGAGCTCCGAGGACCGCACCTCGAGCGCGATCACGAAGGCCTTGCGGAGCCGCTTGCGGAGCTTCGCGGCCCCTTCCCCGTGAAGCTGTTGGATGTCGGCCGGGTCGACGCCGCCGACGACCAGCGCCTCGAGGTCGCCCTCCACGAGCGCCTCCAGGATGCCCTGGGTGCTGAGTCCTTCGTCCTCGGGCAGCTTCTCCACGCCCCAGGCAGCGCCGAGGTCGACGCGCGCCGAGGCGTCGGAGACCGGACGTCCGCCCGCGAAGAGGTTGGGCAGGCAGCCGGTCTCGACCGCGCCGCGATCACCCGCGCGCCGGGGCACCCAGGCGAGCCGGGCACCGGTCGTCCGGGCGAGCTCGACCGCCGCGGTCAGCGCGCCCGGCACGGTGGCGAGCCGCTCGCCGACGAGGAGGATCCCGCCGCCGTCGAGCGCCACGTCGCCGTTCTCCGCGAGCGCCGTGAGCGCCGTCGCCTCCTGGCCGGGCACGGTTGGCAGCAGCGTGCCGCCCATCTTGCGCAGGCCGCGGGAGGTGTACGCGCCGATCGAGAAGACCCGGGTGCCGCGCTGGCGGTTGGCCTTGCGCAGCCGCAGGAAGATCGCGCCGGCCTCGTCCTCGGGCTCCAGGCCGGCGAGCACCACGGTGCGGGCCGACTCGAGCTCGGCGTACGTGACGCCGCCGTTGCCCGGTCCGGTGAGCGCTACCGTCGAGGCGAGGAATGCCGCCTCCTCGTCCCCGTGATCGGCACCGAGCGGACGGGCCCGGAAGTCGATGTTGTTGGTGCGGCAGGTGACGCGGGCGAACTTGCTCCACGCGTAGGCGTCCTCGGCAGTGAGCCGTCCACCCGGCAGCAGGCCGACGTTGCGCTTGGCCGCCTTCAGGCCGCGCGCGGCGACCGCGAACGCCTCGGGCCACGACGCGATCCGCAGCTCGCCCCGGCTGCCGTCAGCGTCGACGTCACGGACCATCGGCCGGTCGATGCGGTCGGCCTGACGCGCCCAGAGGAACCCGAAGCGGTCCTTGTCGGTGATCCACTCCTCGTTGACCTCGGGGTCGTTGCCGGAGAGCCGGCGCACGACCTTGCCGCGCCGGTGGTCGATCCGGATCGCCGAGCCGCAGGCGTCGTGCTCGGCCACGGACGGCGTCGAGACCAGGTCGAACGGCCGCGCCCGGAACCGGTACGCCGCGGAGGTCAGTGCGCCGACCGGGCAGATCTGGATCGTGTTGCCCGAGAAGTAGGACTCGAACGGCTCGCGCTCGTAGATGCCCACCTGCTGCAGCGCACCGCGCTCGAGGAGCTCGATGAACGGGTCGCCGGCGATCTGCTCGGAGAACCGGGTGCAGCGGGCGCACAGCACGCAGCGCTCACGATCGAGGAGCACCTGGGCGGAGATGTTGATCGGCTTGGGGTAGACCCGCTTCATCTCGACGAAGCGCGACTCACCGCGACCGTTGCTGATCGCCTGGTTCTGCAGCGGGCACTCGGCGCCCTTGTCGCAGACCGGGCAGTCCAGCGGGTGGTTGATCAGCAGGAACTCCATGATCCCCTGCTGGGCCTTGTCGGCGACGGCGCTGGTGGTCTGGGTGTTGACCACCATGCCCTCGGCGACCGGCAAGGTGCACGATGCCTGCGGCTTGGGGAAGCCGCGCCCGTTGCCGGCGTCGGGGATGTCGACCAGGCACTGCCGACAGGCACCGACCGGGTCGAGCAGCGGGTGGTCGCAGAACCGGGGGATCTGCACGCCGACCTGCTCGGCGGCCCGGATCACCAGGGTGTCCTTGGGGACGCTGACCTCGATGCCGTCGATGGTCAGCGTGACCAGGTCGGACTTCTCGACGGCGCTTCCGACGCCGCCTCCGGCCGTGAGGGTCATGCGGATGCTCCTTCGGCGGCGCTGTGCTTCACTGGTTTGCTCCTACGGTCGCAAACGCGGTGCTGGCCATCGGGTCGAACGGGCAGCCGCCGTGCTCGAGGTGGGCGAGGTAGTCGGCCCGGAAGTACTTGATGGAGGACGTGATCGGGCTGGTCGCGCCGTCACCCAGCGCACAGAACGCGCGCCCCAGGATGTTGTCGCACTGGTCGATCAGCAGGTCGAGATCCGCCTCGGACCCCTGGCCCTTCTCGAGCCGGGCGAGCGTCTGGGTCAGCCACCAGGTGCCTTCGCGGCACGGGGTGCACTTCCCGCACGACTCGTGCTTGTAGAACTCCGTCCAGCGCAGCACCGCGCGGACCACGCAGGTGGTCTCGTCGAAGATCTGCAGCGCCCGGGTGCCGAGCATGGAGCCCGCCTCGCCGACCGCCTCGAAGTCCAGCGGCACGTCGAGGTGCTCGGAGTTCAGCAGCGGCGTGCTCGAGCCACCCGGTGTCCAGAACTTGAGCTGGTGCCCGTTGCGCATGCCGCCCGCCAGATCGATCAGCTGGCGGAGCGTGATGCCCAGCGGCGCTTCGTACTGGCCGGGCTTGTTGACGTGGCCGGACAGGGAGAAGATCCCGAAGCCCTTGGACTTCTCGGTGCCCATCGAGGAGAACCAGTCGGCGCCGTTGGCGATGATGCTCGGCACCGACGCGATCGACTCGACGTTGTTGATCACCGTCGGGCTGGCGTAGAGGCCGGCGACCGCCGGGAACGGCGGCCGCAGCCGTGGTTGGCCGCGCCTGCCCTCGAGCGAGTCGAGCAGCGCGGTCTCCTCGCCGCAGATGTACGCACCGGCTCCGGCGTGCACGACCAGCTCGAGGTCGTAGCCGGAGCCGTGGATGTCGGTGCCGAGGTGCCCGGCCAGGTAGGCCTCCTGCACGGCGCGCTGCAACCGGCGTACGACGTGGAGGACCTCCCCGCGCACGTAGATGAACGCCCGGTTGGCCCGGATCGCGTACGAGCTGATGATCACGCCCTCGACCAGCGTGTGCGGGCTGGCCATCATCAGCGGGATGTCCTTGCAGGTCCCCGGCTCGGACTCGTCGGCGTTGACCACGAGGTACTTCGGGTTGGGGTTGTCCTGGGGGATGAACGACCACTTCATGCCGGTCGGGAAGCCCGCGCCGCCACGGCCGCGCAGGCCGGAGTCCTTGACCGCGGCGATGACGTCGTCCTGGCTCATCGCCAGCGCCTTGCGGAGCCCGGCGTAGCCACCGGCCGACTCGTACGACGCGAGCGTCCAGGCGCGATCCGCGTCCCAGTTGTCGGTGAGGACCGGGGTCAGTACGTCGGTCACTGGTCCGCCTCCGCGCCGGGGGTGCCCGAGCCGCTCGGGACCGGCGCCTTCCAGCCGTTCTGCCGGGCGATCTCGAGGCCGACCAGCGAGGCCGGTCCGGCCGCAGGGCCCTCGTCGGCGAGGTCGTCGGGGAAGCCTGCGAGCACGCGCTCGGCCTCGCGCCAGGTGACGATCCGGGGCCCGCGCGTGGAGCGGACCTCGTTGCCCTCGCGCAGGTCGTCGACGAGCTGGACGGCCGACTCCGGGGTCTGGTTGTCCATGAACTCCCAGTTGACCATCACCACCGGGGCGTAGTCGCAGGCAGCGTTGCACTCGACGTGCTCGAGCGTGATCTTGCCGTCGTCGGTGGTCTCGTCGTTGCCGACGTCGAGGTGGTCCTTCAACCGCTCGAAGATCAGGTCGCCGCCCATGATCGCGCACAGCGTGTTGGTGCAGACCCCGACGTGGTAGTCACCGACAGGCCGGCGCTTGTACATCGTGTAGAAGGTCGCGACCCCGCTGACCTCGGCGGCGGAGATCCCCAGGATCTCCGCGCAGGTCTCGATGCCGTCGGGCGTGATCTGGCCCTCGACGCTCTGCACCAGGTGCAGCATCGGCAGCAGGCCGGAGCGCTTCTGCGGGTAGCGCGCCGCGATCTCCTCGAGCTCAACAACAGTCTCTCGTGGCAGAGGCAACTAGACCACAGCCCTTTCGCAACCATGAACCGGAACCACAGCGCGACGGGACCACGTGTCGCAATTCGCGCAGTCTGAAGCCGACAAGCTCATCTGTCCACACCGCCCATGACCGGGTCGATGGAGGCGATCGCGACGATGACGTCGGCGATCATGCCGCCCTCGCTCATCACCGAGGTCGCCTGCAGGTTGGTGAACGACGGGTCGCGGAAGTGCACGCGGTAGGGGCGCGTGCCGCCGTCGCTGACGACGTGCGCACCGAGCTCGCCCCGCGGCGACTCGACCGGCACGTAGGCCTGGCCGGCCGGGACCCGGAAACCCTCGGTCACCAGCTTGAAGTGGTGGATCAGGGCCTCCATCGACTCGCCCATGATGTGCCGGATGTGGTCGAGGCTGTTGCCCATGCCGTCGCTGCCGATCGCGAGCTGGCTCGGCCAGGCGATCTTCTTGTCGCCGATCATGATCGGAGCGCCCTCGAGGCCGGCGAGGCGCTCGACGCACTGCTCGACGATCTTGAGCGACTCCCACATCTCGGCCAGGCGGATCCGGAACCGGCCGTAGGCGTCCGGGGTGTCCCAGGTGCAGACCTCGAAGTCGTAGTCCTCGTAGCCGCTGTAGGGCTGCGACTTGCGCAGGTCCCACGGGTAGCCGGTCGACCGGAGCACGGGCCCGGTGAGGCCGAGGGCCAGGCAGCCGGCGAGGTCGAGGTGGCCGACGTCGACGAGCCGGGCCTTGAAGATCGGGTTGGCATTGCAGAGGTCGGCGTACTCGGGCAGGCGCTTCTTCATCAGCCCGACGAAGTCGCGGATCTCGTCCAGGGCGCCGGCCGGCATGTCCTGCGCGACGCCGCCCGGCCGGATGAACGCGTGGTTCATCCGGAGCCCGGTGATCAGCTCGAAGAGGTCGAGGACCAGCTCCCGCTCGCGGAAGCCGATCGTCATCACCGTCAGCGCGCCGATCTCCATGCCACCGGTGGCGATCGCGACCAGGTGGGAGGAGATCCGGTTGAGCTCCATGAGCATGACCCGCATGACCTGGGCCTTCTCGGGGATCTGGTCCTCGATGTCGAGCAGCCGCTCGACGCCCAGCACGTAGGTCGCCTCGTTGTAGAAGGGCGACAGGTAGTCCATCCGGGTGCAGAAGGTCACGCCCTGCGTCCAGGAGCGGTACTCCATGTTCTTCTCGATGCCGGTGTGCAGGTAGCCGATGCCGCAGCGGGCCTCGGTCACCGTCTCGCCCTCGAGCTCGAGGATCAGCCGGAGGACGCCGTGGGTCGAGGGGTGCTGCGGCCCCATGTTGACCACGACCTTGTCGTCGTGGTCCTCGGCGACTCCGGTGACCACGGAGTCCCAGTCCTGCCCGGTGACGGTGTAGACCTTGCCCTGGGTCGTCTCGGACTCGGTGGCGGCGTAGGGATCGCTCATCAGTTGTAGGACCTCCGCTGGTCCGGTGGGGGGATGGTCCCGCCCTTGTACTCGACCGGGATGCCGCCCAGCGGGTAGTCCTTGCGCTGGGGGTGGCCCGGCCAGTCGTCGGGCATCTCGATCCGGGTGAGGGCGGGGTGCCCGTCGAAGATGATCCCGAAGAAGTCGTAGGTCTCGCGCTCGTGCCAGTCGGCCGTCGGGTACGTCGCGCACACGCTGGGAATGTGCGGGTCGGCGTCGGGAGCGGTGACCTCGAGCCGGATCCGGCGGTTGTGGGTCATCGAGAGCAGGTGGTGGACCGCGTGCAGCTCGCGGCCGGTGTCCTCGGGGTAGTGCACGCCGCTCACCCCGGAGCACAGCTCGAAGCGCAGGGCCTCCTCGTCGCGAAGGATCCTCGCGACCGCCGCCAGGTGCTCCCGACGGATGAAGAAGGTGATCTCGCCGCGATGGACGACGACCTTCTCGACCGCTGCCTCGATCCCTTGCGCGCTCGTCGCGGTCGCGAGGGCGCTCGCGACGTCGTCCATCCAGCCCCCGAACGGCGGGTTGCTCGCGCCGGGCAGCTCGACGGGTCGGCGCAGGCCGCCGTAGCCGGAGGTGTCGCCGCTGCCGGTGACGCCGAACATGCCGTGGCGCTCCCCGACGACCTCGACCGCGGCGCCCTCGTCGTGGCCCGCGGCGACGACGTCCTTCGACGGGTCCTGCCCGTGCTTCTGGGACTCGGTGGTCACCGCAGCAGGCCCTTCATCTGGCTGGTCGGCAGCGCCTTGAGCGCGGACTCCTCGAGCGTCTCGATCTCGGCGAGGCGGTTGGCACCGAGCTTGGTGTGCTGGACCTGGTCGTGCAGCTTGAGGATCGCGTCGATGAGCATCTCGGGCCGCGGCGGGCAGCCGGGCAGGTACATGTCGACCGGTACGACGTGGTCCACGCCCTGCACGATCGCGTAGTTGTTGAACATCCCGCCCGAGCTGGCACACACGCCCATCGCGAGCACCCACTTGGGGTCGGGCATCTGGTCGTAGATCTGGCGCAGCACGGGAGCCATCTTCTGGCTGACCCGGCCGGCGACGATCATCAGGTCGGCCTGGCGCGGGCTCGCGCGGAACACCTCCATGCCGAAGCGGGCGAGGTCGTACTTCGGGCCGCCGGTGGTCATCATCTCGATCGCGCAGCAGGCCAGCCCGAACGTCGCGGGCCAGAACGACGCCTTGCGCATGTAGCCGGCCACGCCCTCGACCGTGGTCAGCAGGACGCCGGACGGCAGCTTCTCTTCGATACCCACGTCACTGAACTCCTCTCGTTGAGAGTCGTGAGGCGCGTGCAATGCCAAGGCGGAGGAGGGAAGGCGGCCTTCTTGCGGAGCGCAGCGGAGCGGCCGTCGACCGACGACAACGCGGGCAGTGTGCGTGCATCACGGCTCTCAATCCCAGTCGAGTCCGCCGCGGCGCCATACATACACGTAGGCGACGAAGACCGGGACGATGAACAGCACCATCTCCACCAGCGCGAAGGTGCCCATCGCGTCGAAGGACACCGCAAGCGGGTAGAGGAAGACGATCTCGATGTCGAAGACGATGAAGAGCATCGCGGTGATGTAGTAGCGCACCGGGAAGCGGCCACCACCGACGGGCTGTGGCGTCGGCTCGATGCCGCACTCGTAGGAGTCCAGCTTCGCCCGGTTGTAGCGCTTCGGGCCGACCAGCGCACTCATGATCACCGAGAAGACTGCGAACCCGCCCGCCAGGATCAACAGCGCCAGGACCGGGGTGTAGAGCTGCATTCCCTTCCCTTCCTGCTGCGTCCACGCGACGCGGTTGTGCGCTTGTGAACGGCTTCACGATCTCGCGACTTCGTCAGCATAGAGGCCCCGATCACATCGCGCGAACCCCCCTCCCTCGTGCTGGTTCACGGGGGCTGACCTGCACATTTAACGCACGCGATCGTTGCCTAAATCAGCCGATCTCGCTTGGTCGCGTGGTGCAGCGCGACGATGCCGCCGGAGAGGTTCCGCCACCTCACCTTGGTCCAGTCCGCCGCCTGCAGCCGCTCGGCGAGGCCGGCCTGGTCGGGCCAGGCGCGGATCGACTCGGCGAGGTAGACGTAGGCGTCGGGCGAGGACGACACGGCGCGCGCCACGGCCGGCAGTGCCTTCATCAGGTACTCGAGGTAGACGGTGCGGAACGGCGCCCAGGTCGGTGAGCTGAACTCGCAGACGACCAGCCGGCCGCCCGGCCTGGTCACCCGCAGCAGCTCGCGCAGGCCGGCGTCGGGGTCGACGATGTTGCGCAGGCCGAAGGAGATCGTCACGGCGTCGAAGGTGTCGTCGGCGAACGGCAGCCGGGTGCCGTCGCCCGCCACGAACGGCAGGTGCGGCCTGGCCCGTTTCCCGACGCGGAGCATGCCGACCGAGAAGTCGCAGGGCACCACGGTGGCGCCGCGGTCACGGAACGGCTGGCTCGACGTACCGGTGCCGGCTGCCAGGTCGAGCACCACCTCACCCGGGCGCGGCGCCACGGCGTCGAGGACCTGCCCGCGCCAGCGGCGGTCCTGTCCCAGGGAGAGCACGTCGTTGGTGAGGTCGTAGCGCCGGGCGACGTCGTCGAACATCGCCTGCACCTCGGCAGGCTTCTTGTCCAGGTCGGCGCGAGTCACGGCGACACCCTATGCGGGACAACTTTTCCGGCTTCCGGTGCGTCTAGTGGGTGATGGATCCCTTCGACCGGCAGGATGTCCCGGTGAGCACGAAAGTGAAGCGTGGTGCTGGTGTGGCGAGGTTCCTCGCCGTGCTGGTCGCCGTCAGCGGACTCGGGTACGGCGTCGTCACCTTCACCGGCGGAGCGGGCTCGGCGAGCCCGGCGATTGCGGCCGACGGAAAAACGCACACCACGACCGCATCTCCGTCCCCGCAGCCGGCCGCGGTCCTCGCACCGCAGGTCCTGCCCGCGACCGACCCACCCTCTCCGACCCCGACGGCCGACCCGCCGCTCCTGCAGCGCGGGGACACCGGCCCCAAGGTCCGGGCGCTCCAGGCCCGGCTGCGCCAGATCGGCTGGTACGCCGGCAAGGTCACCGACCACTTCGGCCCGCGGACGACCAAGGCGGTCGACGGCTTCCAGGCCAAGCGCGGGCTGGCGGTCCTCGGCTACGTCGACCGTCCGACGCTGCAGCGGCTCAAGGCCATGACCCACCGGCCCACCCGCGACGAGCTGGCCAACCGCGTCTCGGACGGGAGCTGGACCTCGGCCCGCCTCGACGGTCGCTGCCTGACCGGACACGTGCTGTGCATCGACAAGACCAGCCGCACGGTCCGCTGGGTCGTCGACGGAGAGGTCCGCAAGACGATGGCGGTCCGCTTCGGTGCGGCGTACACCCCGACCCGTGAGGGCGTCTTCCACGTCGGCTGGAAGTCGCGCGACCACGTGTCGAAGCTGTTCGGCTCCTCGATGCCGTTCGCGATGTTCTTCAGCGGTGGCCAGGCCGTGCACTACTCCTCGGACTTCGCCAGTCGCGGCTACTCCGGAGCGAGCCACGGGTGCGTCAACGTGCGCGACTACGCGGGCATCAAGTGGCTCTTCGACCAGGTCAAGGTCGGCGACAAGGTCGTCATCTACTGGTCCTGACCCGCTGATCGGGGCGCTCGCGGCCTCGGCGTAGGCTCCTGCTTCGTGACGAGCACACCGGGCGCAGCGACCCAGCCGTTCGCCGGCAGGCTCGTGTCCCGCACCTTCTCGATCACCGATCCCGGCCCGCTGCTCGACCTGCTTCCCGAGCCCGGGACCGACGACATCGGGCCGACCGCCTGGCTCCGGCGCCGCGAGGGCATCGTCGGGTGGGGCGTGGCCGCGTCGATCAGGACGAGCGGCCCGGATCGCTTCGACGACGCGGTCGAGTGGTGGCGAGAGATCTCGGCGTCGGCCGTCGTGCGCGACGAGATCTCGGTGCCGGGTTCTGGCCTGGTCTGCGTGGGCAGCTTCGCGTTCGCCGACGACCCCGGCGACAGCGTCCTGGTCGTGCCGCGCGTCGTGGTCGGCCGTCGTGGCGAGCACACCTGGATGACGCTGACCGGCGAGGACGAGCTGTCCCCACCACCTGCCCTCGTCGAGCAGTCCGAGCCGGCGGCACCCGGCAACGTGGTGTTCACCGACGGCGACGTGGACGGCGCGGAGTGGGAGGCGATCGTCGGTCGGGCCGTCGAGCGGATCAACGCCGGCGAGCTGGAGAAGGTCGTGCTCGCCCGCGACCTGGTGGCCAACATCGACGAGCCGCTCGACGTCCGCTGGCCGCTGCGCCGGCTCGGCGAGACCTACGAGATGTGCTGGACGTTCCACGTCGACGGCCTGTTCGGCGCGACCCCGGAGCTCCTGGTCCGGCGCGAGCGCGGCCTGGTCACGTCCCGGGTGCTGGCCGGCACCATCCGGCGCACCGGCGACGACGACCGCGACCTCGCACTCGCCGCGACGCTGGCCCGGTCGTCGAAGGACCTCGAGGAGCACGAGTACGCCGTCCGCTCGGTCGCGCCGACGCACTCGCCCCGCACTGCACGTCGATGAACGTCCCCGAGGCGCCCTTCGTCCTGCACCTGCCCAACGTCATGCACCTGGCCACCGACGTGGCCGGTGTCGTCCCGGACACCGACAGCTCGACCGTGCTCGAGCTCGCGGCCGCGCTGCACCCCTCGGCCGCGGTCGGCGGCACGCCGACCAAGGTCGCCGTCGACATGATCGCGGAGATCGAGGGCATGGACCGCGGGCGCTACGCCGGGCCGGTCGGCTGGATGGACGCGCACGGCGACGGGGAGTTCGGCATCGCGTTGCGCTCGGCCGAGTACGCCGGCACGCGGGTGCGCCTCTTCGCGGGCTGCGGGATCGTGGCCGACTCCGACCCCGAGGCGGAGCTGGCCGAGGCGCAGGCGAAGTTCGTCCCCGTTCGGGACGCGCTCACCGGTCGCTGAGCGAATTTCCACGGTCGATCCCGTGGCGGTCCTTCCGCCGGGACGGCCGTTGTGCGCATTCTGGTACTCCACATTCTCGGAGGTAACAGATGCGTCTTCTCATGATCGGCGCCGTCGTCGCCCTGGGGTCCAGCACCCTCGTGCTGGGTCCCGCGGCCACGGCGGCCGACAGCTACGCCGTCACGTCCTCGGTCAGCGCGACCAGCGTCGACGTCGGGCAGGGCTTCACGGTGCGCGGCCACGTGTCACCGCTCGCGCGCGGTGAGTACGCCGTCGTCCAGCGCCGCGTCGGCACCGGCTGGACGCGGGTCGCGCGCGACGCGATCAACCGCTACGGCAACTACCGCGCGACCGTGCCGGTGACCGAGCCGGGTGACGGCGAGTACCGCGTGCTCAAGCGCCACTCCCGCGGCCACCTGCGCGGCGTGAGCACGACGTTCACGGTGACCGGGTGGCGCTGGCGGGCCCTCAACACCCTGCCGACGTACGGGACGAGCACCAACATCGGGTACGTCTCGAGCGGCAACCTCGGCACGCTCCTGTACCCGGTCACCTACTCGCCCCTGATCAAGATGGGCACGCCGAACGGGTCGGTGAGCTACGTGCTCGGGCAGAAGTGCAGCAGGTTCGAGGGCGACGTGGGCGTCACCACCGACTCGACGGCCGACGGTGACCAGGCGGCGATCCTCGGCACCTTCACGGAGGCCGCGCCGGGCAGCCCGACCCAGATCCTGGGCCAGACCGTCCACCGCAACCAGGATCCCGCGCACGTCGTGCGCTCCGGCACCGTGATCAGCGACGCCTGGGGGCTGAACCTCACTGCCGAGGTCGCGGCCGGTGACTACGTCGGATGGGGCGGGGCGAAGGTGTACTGCAAGTCCTGAGCCGTCCGCGGGAACGGCGGGGTCACGCCTCTCGGGTGTGACCCCGCCACCTGCGTCCGGGCGGCCGTCAGGCAGCAGCGCCCGGGATGGCCGAGTAGTGCGACGCGTCCCCGACGAGCACCTCGCTCCGCCGGCCCGACACGGAGACCGGCACGTCGCCGGCGACGGTGACCCGGCTCAGCCGGCGCGGCTGGTCGTCGTAGTTGTCGATCGCGTAGTGCTGCGTGATCCGGTTGTCGAAGACGAGCAGCTGACCCGGCGACCACGTCCAGCGCAGCACGTGCTCGGGCCGGGTCACGTGTGCCTGGAGCAGCCGGAGGACGTCGCGGGACTCGGTCGTCGAGAGGCCGTCGATCCCCCTGACGAAGCCGCCGACGAACAGGCCCCGCTCGCCGGTCTCCGGGTGCACCCGGACCACCGGGTGCAGGCTCTCGTAGTGGGTCGACTCGAAGGTCTCCCGGTACGCCGCCTGCGCGGCCGTGCGTTCGGGACGGGGCTCGGCGTAGTCGTAGACGTTCGTGTGCACGGCCCAGAGGGTGTCCGCGAACGCGCGCAGCGACTCGGGGAGGCTGCGGTAGGCCGCCGCGCTGTCCGCGACGAGCGTCTCGCCGCCGTACGCCGGGATCACGACGCTGCGCAGCGTGGTGATCGCGGGCGGCGCGACCACGAACGTGACGTCGGTGTGCCACTGGTTGGCCTTGTTGACCTCACCGTCGACGTCGAGGACCCGCGGCGACTCCTTGCCGGGGACGGTCGGGTGGGCGATGGTCAACGGGCCGAACCGGGCTGCGAACCGCTCCTGTCCCGCCGCGTCGAGTCCCGGGCTGTCGAAGACGAGCGCCTTGTGCTCTGCGAGGGCCAGCCGGAGCTCGCCGATCGTTTCGTCGGAGAGGTTGTCGGCCGGGTCGATGCCCGCGACGCGGGCACCGATCGTCGAGGTGATCTTGTGGAGTTCGAGAGTCATAGTCGAGTAGGTTACTCGACTTTATCTAGTTATCAACCGGCGGGGAGGAGCTCCTCGCCGGGCTGAAGGCGCACATACTCGAGTCCGCGCGCTCCGAGGAACCTGCCCAGGTGGCCGTCCACCACGCCCAGGCCGGCCGCGCTGTAGATCGCGTCGTGGATCGCCAGCGACCGGGGGGCGCCCACCTCACGTCCGTAGTCGATCGCCTCGGACACCTTCAGCCAGGGCGCGCTCACGGGCAGGAGCAGCAGGTCCGGCGCTCTCGGCGGGACGGTCAGCGAGTCACCGGGATGGAAGATCGTGACGCCCTCGACGGTGAGCAGGTAGCCGCTGTTGTCGAAGTGCGGCAGCTCCGGATGGATCACCGCGTGCTTCTCGCCCACCACCTCGACCGGGACCCCCACGTCCAGCGACTGGCCCGGAACGACCACGGTCACGCGCTCGGCGACGTCGGGCGCCTGCTCGCGGATCTGCGCAGCGACCGCCGCGATCGTGAAGACCGGCGCGTCGGTCGCGCGGAGCTGGTCGGGGGTCCAGTGGTCGGCGTGCTCGTGGGTGACCAGCACCGCGGTGGCCCCGTCCAGGGCGTCGGCCGAGGTGAACGTCCCGGGGTCGATCACGATGCGCCGGCCCTCGGTCTCGAGTCTCACGCAGGCATGACCGTGCTTGAAGAACCGCATCGGCCAAGACTAGGGTGGCCACTATTGAACATCGTTCAAGAAGGGGTACGGCATGAGCTCACCAGCGACCGACCACGACGTGATCGTCGTGGGCGCCGGCTTCGGCGGGATGGGGGCGGCGATCAGCCTGAAGCGCCTCGGCCACGACGACTTCGTGATCCTGGACCGCGAGGACGACCTCGGCGGGACCTGGCACGTGAACCACTACCCCGGCCTCGCCGTCGACATCGCGAGCGTCACCTACTCCTACTCGTTCGAGCCCAACCCGCGCTGGAAGCACTGGTTCGCGCGCGGCCCGGAGCTGAAGGCGTACGCCGAGCACGTCGCCGACAAGTACGACCTCCGCCGGCACATGGAGCTCGGCGTCCGGGTCGAAGGCGCTCGCTGGGACGAGGACGAGCAGCACTGGGTGGTCACGACGGCCCCGGCGTCCGGCGGGAGCACGACCACGCGCACGGCGACGTACCTGATGACGGCGACCGGCTTCCTCTCCCAGCCCAGGCTGCCCGACATCGACGGCGTCCGCGACTTCGCCGGGACCGTCATCCACACCGCGAAGTGGGACGAGTCCGCCGACCTCGACGGCAAGAGGGTGGCGGTGATCGGCACGGGGGCCACGGCCGTCCAGCTGATCCCGAAGATCGCCAAGCGCGCTTCGGAGCTCACCGTCTACCAGCGAACCCCGATCTGGGTGACGCCCAAGACCGACTTCGAGATCCCGCGCCCGTTGCAGCAGCTGTTCGCCGCCCAGCCGTGGACCCAGCGGCTGGCTCGCAGGGTCAACAGCACCTGGCTCGAGGGCATCATGGTGACCGGCGTCCTGCACTACAAGCAGGCCAGGCTGTTCAACCTCGGCGCCGCGGCCATCGCGAAGGCGCACCTGCGCCGGCAGGTCAAGGACCCCGGACTGCGCCGCAAGCTGACGCCCGACTACAGCTTCGGCTGTAAGAGGCCGACCTTCTCCAACGACTACTACCCGACCTTCACGCGGCCCCACGTCACCCTGGAGACCGAGCCGATCAGCCGGATCACCGAGACCTGGCGTGGTCACCGCCGACGGCCGGGAGACCGACGTCGACGTCCTGGTGCTGGCGACCGGCTTCAACCTGTGGGACACCAACTTCCCGGCGATCGAGGTGATCGGCCGCGACGGCCGCAACCTCGGCAAGCAGTGGCGGGAGCAGGGCTATCACGCCTACGAGGGCGTCACGGTGAGCGGGTTCCCGAACTTCGTCTCGCTGAACTCGCCGTACTCCTACTCGGGGCTCAGCTACTTCACGACCATCGAGGCGCAGATGCGCCACCTCGAGCGGCTCCTCGGTGAGGTACGCCGACGTGGTGCCGCCGGCTTCGAGATCTCCGAGCGCGCCGACCAGGAGTTCCTCGGACGGATGCTCGAGCGGATGGACGACACCGTGTTCGTCCAGGGCTCGTGCGCCACCGCCCGCAGCTACTACTTCACCAACGAGGGCGACGCCGTCCTGCTGCGGCCGACTTCCTCTGCGAACGCACGGCGCGCGGCCGAGGAGTTCCCCCTGGACGACTACTCGTACGCCAGTGGTTGAGCCTGTCGGGACCGCTCAGGCAGTGAGCTCGTCCAGGTAGCACCAGCGCCAGCTCTCGCCGGGCTCCGCGGAGCGGATCACCGGGTGCGCGCTGGCGTGGTGGTGCGCGGTCGCATGCCGCTGCGGCGAGGAGTCGCAGCAGCCGACGTGTCCGCAGACGAGGCACAGCCGCAGGTGCACCCACTGGGTGCCGTCGCGGACACACTCCTCGCAGACACCCGGGGTGTTCGGCTGGACGTCGACGCGCGCGTCGCGGAGGTGCTCACAACCGCCGGTCGGGGACATGGACCCGACGCTAGCGCGGACCCGCTCACGCTCGCCCGCGCTGTAGTCCAGCATCGACTCCTCGACGTCGAGCATCGCCAGCACCTCGGTGACCACCTCGTGCGGCACGGTCCCTGTCGACCGGATCTCCAGCACCCGGCGACGCTCGGCGTCGATCATCAGCTTGCGGCGGCGCGCGTAGATCTCGCTCGGCGTCTCGGCCGAGCTCGCGTTCACCTGCTCCCAGGCGGCGTAGTCGCGGCGTCGCACCCGCTCGCGGATCGTCTCGCTGACGCCGTGCGGGTCCTCCTCCTCGAGCTTGTCCAGCTCGACCAGTCCCGCCTGCGAGGCCTGGTGGAGGAGGTTCGCGCGGGCGAGCGCGTCTGCACCCGCGTCCGGTGAGGGCACCCGGAGCCTCCGTGCCATCCAGGGCAGCGACGTCCCCTGGAGGAGCAGGGTGCCCGCCGTGACCGTGAACGCGATCAGCAGCAGCACCTCGCGGTGTGCCCAGTCGCGGGGGATCACGAAGGCGGCAGCCAGCGTGACCACGCCGCGCATGCCGGCCCAGCCCAGCAGGAACGTGTAGGTCCACGGCGGCACCCGCCCGGTCTCGTCCGGGCCGGGGTGCACCAGTGCGTAGCGGGCGAAGAAGACCCACATCATCCGGAGCACCACCACCGCGAGGAGGGTGAGCGCGCAGATCAGCACGATCCGCCAGCCGCCGAGCTCGTCGTGGCGGACGTCGCGGATGATCGTCCGCGCCTGCAGGCCGATCAGCAGGAACACCCCGCCCTCGAGCAGGAACCCGATCGACCGCCAGTTCATCCGCTCGGCGATCCGCGACTGGGCCACCTGGATGACCGGCGCCTGGTGGCCCAGGAACAGGCCCGCCACCACCACGCTGATCACGCCGGACGCGTTGATCTGCTCCGCGGCGATGTAGGCGGCGAACGGGGTGACGAACGAGAGCCCGCTGTCGAGCACCGGATCGGTGACGTGCTTGCGGACCAGCCCGATCGCCAGGAAGAACGCGAGCCCGACCAGGACGCCGCCGCCGGCCGCGACCGCGAAGTCGCGGACCATGAGGTCCCACGCGACGATCGAGCCGATCGCCGTGCGCAGCGCGACGAGCGCCGTCGCGTCGTTGAGCAACGATTCGCCCTCCAGGATCGTCACGATGCGGCGGGGCAGCCCGATCCGGCGTCCGATCGCGCTCGCCGCGATCGCGTCCGGCGGCGCGACGACCGCCCCGATCGCGAAGGACGGCGCCCAGCCGAGGTCGGGGATCAGCGCGTGCACCAGCAGCGCGACTCCGACGGTCGTGAACGCGACCAGGCCCACGGACAGCAGCAGGATCGGCCGCCGGTTGGCGTTGAAGTCGACCAGCGACGTCTGCAGCGAGGCGGCGTACAGGAGCGGCGGCAGGAGTCCGATCAGCACCACTTCCGGGTGCAGCTGGACGTCGGGGATGAAGGGCACGTACGAGCCGGCGATGCCGACGACGATCAGCACCAGCGGCGGCGACAGGTCGAGCCTGTTGCACACGGCCGTGGTCGCGAGCACCGTCGCGACCAGGGCGACGAGCGTCGTGACCAGGTCCACCCCCGGATTATGTCGGGCGCTGCAAACCGGTTGCGTCAGTCCTGCGACAGGATCCGCGGCGGCGCGGCGAAGTCCCAGGCGCGGAACAGCACCGCGTGCTCGACACCTAGCGCCTTGCCACCCATCGAGGCGACCATCGGGATGATCATCGCCGGCTCCGGGTGGCCCTCGATCGCGCGCAGGTACTCACCGTGCGCCTCGAGCGACGCCACGCCTCGGGCCAGCGGCTCACCGGAGACGTCGACGCCGTGCGTCGGCTGGTTGTGGCCCGAGACGAGTAACCAGCGCACCCGCCAGGGCTTCAGGCCCTCCTGGTCGACCAGCTCCGGGAACACCCAGGGGTTGTCGGCGTCGCGGATCGCGTCGAGGCACGCCAGGCCGGCCGCACGGTGGTCGGCCTGGTTCAGCCCCGCCACGAACTCGACCTCCCAGGAGCCGGTGACCACGACGTCGGGCTTGTGGGTCCGGATCGCCCGGGCGATGTCGCGGCGCAGGTCCAGCGACGGCTCGAGGACGCCGTCGGGGTGCTCCAGGATCTCGAGCGTCGTCACCCCGACCGCGTCGCAGGCGAGCTCCTGCTCGCCGCGCCGGATCCGGGCGGTCTCCTCCGGCGGGTTCGGCATCCCGGCCTCGCCGCGAGTGAGCAGCAGGTAGGCGACCTCGACGCCCTGGGCGGTCCACTTCGCGACGGCCGAGGACGTGCCGTACTCGACGTCGTCGGGGTGCGCGACGACGCACAGCACCTTGCGGAAGTCCTGGTCTGGCAGCGGCGGGAGGAGCTGCTGGTCGGGCTCGGTCATGCCCCGAGGCTAGATGCTCCCGGCTGCGAGCGCCCGGATCCGCTCGTCGAGGGCACGACGGTTGTCACGGCGTACGACGGCCTCGACGACCTCGATGCCGCCGTTCGGGTTCGCCAGCGCGTGCTCGAGCTCGGCCCGGTCGTGCACCCGCCAGTGCGGCACCCGAAGTCCGGTGCACACGGTCGCGAGATCGACGTCGTGCGGCGTGCCGAAGAGCTTGTCGAACGCCGGCGCGTGCTCGGCGGCGCCCTGCTCGAGGGTCGCGAAGATCGAGCCGCCGTTGTCGTTGGCCACCACGACGGTGAGGTCCGGCCGGGCCTCGTCGGGACCGATCACCAGGCCGGTCAGGTCGTGGAGGAACGTCACGTCGCCGACGTAGGCGAGTGCCCTGCTGGTGTGCGGCCGGCCGAGAGCCGCCCCGATCGCCGACGACAGGGTGCCGTCGATGCCGGCGAGTCCGCGGTTCGCGATCAGCAGCCGGCGCTCGCCCACCGGATAGGGCTTCGCCATCAGGTCGAGGTCGCGGATCGGGTTGCTCGCGCCGACGTGCAGCAGGCCGCCCGCGGGGACCGCGGCGTTGACGGCAGCCGCGACGTCGTACGGGGTGAGCTCGGGCTCGGCAGCCACGAGCGCGTCGAGCCGCTCGGAGACATCCAGGTCGGCGTCGAGCCAGGCGTCGAGCCAGGCCGGGTCGTCCGGACCGTCGACCTCGACCTCGTCGTACTCGTGCCGCACGCGGTGGGGTCGCTCGGCCCAGCGCCCACGCGCACGCACCGAGACCACCTCGACGTCGTCGCGGGCGAGGAGCCGCTGGACCGGCCGGGACAGGGTCGGGTGCCCGGCGACGACCACTCGCTCGATCCGGTCGGCCAGGGGGGTCCCGAGCAGGAGGCGGTAGCAGCGGATCACGCTGTCCCCGTTCCGCGAGCCGCTGGTCGGCTCGGCGAGCAGCGGCCAGCGTGCGCGCTCCGCGAGGATCCGGATGCGCGGACCGCTGTCGTCGCCGGCGACGACCACCGTGCGCGGGCCCGGCGCCAAGGTGCCGAGGTGGCTCGAGCTGCCGTGGTGACTGACCGCGTCGTCAGGTGCGGTGATTGCGCTGCGAGAGGTGGGCACCAGCGGCTCGTCGAGCTGGACGTTCCAGTGAACGGGTCCGTCGAGCGGCTCGGCGTCGACCGGGATGCCGGCCACCGTCTTGATGTCGTGGCACTCCGCCGCCTCGCCGAACAGGCGCACCTGGTCGGTCGTCTGGTTCGCGATCGTGCCGCGCAGCCGCGCGGGCCGGTCGGCGGTCACCACCACGAGCGGCAGCCCGCTGTGGGCCGCTTCCAGGACGGCGGGGTGCAGGTTCGCCGCAGCGGTGCCCGACGTGGTGACGACAGCGGCCGGTCGGTGCGACGACCGGGCGATGCCGAGGGCCAGGAACGCAGCGGTGCGCTCGTCGATCCGGGTGTGCAGCGAGAGTGCGCCGGCCTGCGCGGCGTCGTACAGGGCGAAGGAGAGCGGTGCGTTGCGGGAGCCCGGCGCGAGCACCACGTGCCGTACGCCGGCGCGCAGGAGCGACTCGACGACGGCACCGGCCAGCTCGGCAGAGGTCACGAGGACTGATCCTGCACTACGCACCTACGGCGCACGCTCCGTCGGACGTATGTACCTTGTCAGTTACGTAACTATGTGGTTACATGCCTTCATGGATGCCGTCCTGCACGCACTGGCCGACGAGAGCCGGCGCACGATGCTCGCGGTGCTCCGTGACCACCCCGCCACCGTCAGCGAGCTCGCCGAGCAGCTGCCGATCTCCCGTCCCGGCGTGTCCCGCCACCTCCGAGTCCTCCGCGAGGCGGGCCTCGTGGAGGTCGAGCGGGAGGCGCAGTGGCGGATCTACCGGCTCAGGTCCGAGCCGATCGCCGAGCTCGACGCCTGGCTGGGGGACTACCGGGCGCTGTGGGAGCAGCGGATGGACGCACTGCACACGGAGGTCGCCCGCGGGCGACGCCGTCCGAAGACCGATCAGCAGAAGACCGACCCACGAAGGAGCAACCGATGAGCAGCACGACCGACAGCACGCCCGAGGCCACCCGACGACTCGGCACCCTGCGCGCCCTCGACGACCGTGTCGGTGCGGTGCGGATGGAGGACGTCTACGACACCGGCCCCGATGACCTCTGGTCGGCACTCGTGGACCCCGCGCGGCTGGCGCGCTGGCTGGGAGAGTTCACCGGCGACCTCAGCCTCGGTGGCGAATTCCAGGCGCGCTTCACCAGCTCGTGGACCGGGCCGGGTCGCGTGGAGGTCTGCGAGCCGCCCCCGTCGGCTGCTGGTCAGGCTCGAGCCGGGCTCGGAGGACGAGACCGAGGTCGAGGCAATCCTGACCCCGGCCGGAGAGCGCACCCGACTCGTCCTCGAGGAGCGCGGCCTCCCGCTCGGCGTGCTGCCCGCGCACGGCGCGGGATGGCAGGCGCACGTCGAGGACCTGGGGGCGCACCTCGCCGGGCGTCCGACGGCCGACTGGAAGACACGCTGGACCGAGCTCCGCCCGCTGTACGACGAGCAGGGCTGAGCTGCTCGAGGCCGCGCGCTAGAGACCGGCGAGCCGCTGCGCCCAGTGGGCGACCCGGTCGGGAGCGGCCGCCCACCGGTCGAGGAGGTCGGGCACCACGTCCGGCCGCCGGACGGTGAGCGCGCCGTCGACCGGCAGCATCGACTCCGCGACGACGTCACCGGCGAGCAGCTGCACCGTCGCGAGCCCGCACGCGTGCCGGAGCTCCGGCAGCGCCGCGGCGAGCGCGACGCCGGCGGCGATGCCGATGCTGGTCTCGAGTGCGCTGCTGACCACCACCGGCAGGCCGATGTCCTCGGCGATCCGCAAGCAGGCGCGGACGCCGCCGAGCGGCTGCACCTTGAGCACCGCGATGTCGGCCGCGTCGAGGTCACGCACCCGGTAGGGGTCCTCGGCGCCGCGGATCGACTCGTCGGCCGCGATCGGGACGGAGACCCTGCGCCGGACCGCGGCGAGGTCCTCGACCGTGGCGACCGGCTGCTCGACGTACTCCAGGCCGCCGGCGGACCGGTCTAGTACCGGGATGGCGGCGACTGCGTCGTCGACCGACCACCCGCCGTTGGCATCGATCCGGACCAGGCCGTCGGGACCGAGGACGTCACGGACCGCTTCGAGGCGGGCCTGGTCGTCGGCCAGCCGCTGACCGGGCTCGCAGACCTTCACCTTGGCGGTCCGGCAGCCGCGCGACGCGAGCACGATCTCCCGGGCGCGTGCGGGGTCGCAGGCAGGCACGGTGACGTTGACCGGGATCTCGTCGCGCAACGGCTCCGGCCAGCCGTCCTCCGCGGCCTCGCGGGCGGCCGCCAGCCAGGGTCGTGCCGTGGCGGCGTCGTACTCGAGGAAGGGGCTCAACTCCCCCCACCCGGCGTCGCCGCGCAGCAGGACCCCCTCGCGGACGTCGATGCCGCGGAACCGTGTGGTCAGCGGGATCGAGTACACGTGCGGCTCAGGCACCGAGGGCCAGCCTCTTCATCGCCTCGCGGTCAGGCTTGCCGTTGGCGAGCAGCGGCAGCTCCTCGACGAGCACGAGCTGGCGTGGCGCCCACTCCCGCGGCTCGACCTCGTCGCGCACGCCGCTCAGGCTGATCGGGTCACGTGCGGCCGCAACCGCGACGACGCGCTCACCCCACTCCGGGTCGGGAACACCGACGACCTCGACGGCGCGCACGGCCGGAAGCCGCGCCACCATCGCCGCGACCGCCTGGGCCGGCACCTTCACGCCGCCACTGATGATCACGTCGTCGAGCCGGCCATCGATCCGCAGCCGCCCGTCCCGGGCCCAGTGCCCGAGGTCGTTCGTCAGCAGCCAGCCGTCGCGGAATGCGGCGGCCGTGCGCTCGGGCTCGCCTTCGTAGCCGTCGAACAGGACAGGCCCGCGCAGCAGCACGTGGCCGTGGTCGTCGATCCGCACCTCCACGCCGTCGAACGGCACCCCGTCGTAGACACACCCGCCGCAGGTCTCGGACATGCCGTACGTCTGGATGACCCGGACTCCGCCGTCCTCCAGCTCGCGGCGGACACTCCCGTCCAGGGGTCCCCCACCGACGAGCACGCGATCGAAGCGGGCGAGCGCGGGGAAGTCGGAGCCGTCGGACCAGTCACGGAGGATGCGGACGGCCTGGGTCGGGACCAGCGAGACGTAGGCTCGCCCGGCACTGATCCGCTCGCGCACGGAGAAGTAGTCGTCCGCGGCTCCGAACACGACGGGCTCGGTTCCGGCCACCACCGACCGGTAGAGCACCTGGACGCCGGCGACGTACGTCGGGGGCAGGTTGAGCACCCACTGGCCCGGCCCGCCGAGTCGCTCCTGGGTGGCCAGGGCCGAGGCACGCATCGCGTCGCGCGAGAGGAGCACCCGCTTCGGACGGCCGGTCGAACCCGAGGTCTCGATGACCAGGGGGCGCGGGCTGTCCGCGGCGTCCCAGTCGCGGAGCAGGGCGAGGATGCCCTCGGCGTCGCCGGACACCGGCCACAGGCTGGTCACCGTCCCGAGGCTAGTGCCTGACAGAATCCCGGCCATGGCGACGGCGGCACAGTGGATCGAGGGCGCGCGACCGAGGACGTTGCCGGCGGCGGTCGCGCCGGTGCTCGCAGGCACCGGCGTCGCGGCGTGGACCCACCACCAGGTCTGGTGGAAGGCCGCACTGGCACTCGTGGTCTCGCTGCTGCTGCAGGTCGGGGTCAACTACGCCAACGACTACTCCGACGGCATCCGCGGCACCGACGACGCCCGCGTCGGGCCGCTGCGGCTGGTGGGCTCGCGGGTCGCGACGCCCGGCGCGGTGAAGACCGCCGCCTTCGTCGCCTTCGGGCTCGCCGCCGTGGTCGGGCTCGTGCTCGCCGCGACCACCGCGTGGTGGCTGGTCGCGGTCGGCGCGGTCTCCATCCTGGCCGCCTGGTACTACACCGGCGGGAAGAAGCCCTACGGCTACCTCGGGCTCGGCGAGGTGATGGTTTTCGTGTTCTTCGGCCTGGTCGCGGTCCTCGGCACCGTCTACGTCCAGGTGAAGGACCTGCCCGGCAGCGCCTGGGCGCCGGCGGTGGGTGTCGGCGCCCTGGCCTGCGCGATCCTGGTGGCCAACAACCTCCGCGACATCCCCACCGACAGAGAGTCGGGCAAGCACACCCTCGCCGTCCGGCTGGGCGACCGCGGCACCCGCAGGCTCTACAGTACCCTGAACACGCTTGCCTTCGCGGCGCTCGCGGGACTGTGCGCAGCCACGTCGTGGTGGGCGGCGCTCGGCTTCCTCGGCTTCTTGCCCCTCCTTCGCGCCGAGCTCCTGGTGATCCGCAAGGCCGCCGGCCGCGACCTGATCCCGGTCCTCCAGCTCACCGGACTCGGCGAGCTCGTCTACGCCGCCGGGATCTTCGCCGGCCTCCTCGCAGCTCGTTGAGTTGGGGGTCCCTGACCGTTGAGTTGGGGAAGAATTTCCCCATTCAGTGGTCAGGCTCGCCCAACTCGACGATCAGTCGACGCAGCGGGCCGGGAGCTCGAACCAGCGGAGCTGCTCGAAGTCGGCCGAGACGCCGGCCGGGGGCTCGTCGGCGGCCGGGGTGGCGGCGAGCATGATCTCCTCGCCCTGCTTGAGGTAGTCCGACAGCGCCGACTCCGGCGCCCGGTCGTCGTGGTGCGGGTGGACCATGTCGCCGTCGGCCGAGTAGGAGATCTGCGTCAGCCGCAGCGGCGGCTCGACTAGCCCGTCGCGGTGGTGCCACAGCCCGCGCGCGACGTCGAAGCGGTAGTCGCCGAGCAGCCGCCAGCCGTGCCGCGCGACCAGCCGGACCGCGTCGACGACGTACTCGAAAGTCGTGTCGCTGATGAAGTAGTTGAAGTTCACGCGGACCCAGCCCGGCTTGATGCCCTCGCAGCCCGACGCGATCTCGTGCTCGTACTCGTGGCTGCGGTCGAGGTCGATGCCGAGCAGCCGGTGCCCGTACGGGCCGGCGCAGGAACAGCCGCCACGAGCCTGGATCCCGAAGAGGTCGTTGAGCAGCGTCACCACGAAGTTGTGGTGCAGGTGGCGGCCGCCGGTGAGCTGCTGCGGCGCGCGCACCACGAAAGACACGATCGAGAGCCGCTCGGCGGCGAGGTTGCCGAGGATCTCGATGGTCGGCTCCTCCTGCCAGGCCGCGACCGCGCGGTGCAGGTAGTGCTCCTCGTGCGCACGGATCACGTCGATGCCGACGGCGTCCTTGAGCTGGAAGACCAGGCCCGCCCGGATCGCCTCGACGATCGCCGGGGTGCCGCCCTCCTCCCGCTGCACGGGGTCGTCGAGGTAGCGGTGCTCGAGAGGGTTCACGTACGCGACGGTGCCGCCGGCCGGCACGTCGGGCACCCGGTTGGTCAGCAGCGAGCGGCGTACGACGAGGACGCCGGGCGTCGACGGACCGCCGATCAGCTTGTGGGGACTGAGGAACATGGCGTCGATGCCGTCGGTCGACAGCTCCACGTAGGGCGCGGCGGCGGCGAAGTCCCAGAAGGCGAGCGCCCCGTGCCGGTGGAGCAGCGCCGAGATGCCGGAGACGTCACTGAGGATGCCGGTCACGTTGGAGGCGGCCGAGAACGAGCCGATCAGCAGCGGCCGGACGGCGTACCGCTGCAGCTCGGCGTCGAGGAAGGCGAGATCGACGTGACCGTCGGCGTCCTGCGGGCACACGACCACGTCGGCGATGGACTCGCGCCAGGGCAGCTCGTTGGAGTGGTGCTCGAACGGACCGATGAAGACCACCGGGCGCTGGTCGGCCGGGATGTGCGCCGACAGTCCGTGCCGGTCCTCGAGCGCCGACGGGATCCGCAGGCCGAGGATGCCGACCAGCTTGTCGATCGCGCCGGTGCTGCCCGAGCCGGCGAAGATCACCGCCACGTCCGGGTCCCCCCCGACCGCCTCGTGGATGATCCGGCGCGCGTCCTCGCGCAGGCGGGTGGTCTGCAGGCCGGTGCCGCTCGACTCGGTGTGGGTGTTGGCGTAGCGCGGCAGCACCTGGGTGCGGACGAAGTCCTCGAGGAAGCCGACCGCACGACCCGAGGCGGTGTAGTCGGCGTACGTCACGCGGCGCGGCCCGAACGGCCCGACCATCACCTGGTCGTCACCGATCACGGACTCGCGGATCCGGCGCAGGAGAGGGGTCTCGACGAGCCGGTCCGCTGGCTTCCCAGCTCCCATGTCCCGACCCTAGACCTGCCTGCTAGTCGACGTCCTCGCGGGAGCGGATCTCCTCGAGCTTGGCACGCGCCCGGATCGCCCGCGCCTCGACACTCTCCGCGAAGCGCTCACGGGGACCGGCCAGGAGCCTCAGCGACAGCACCGAGGAGATCACCGCCGCGACGATCAGGCTGGCGAGCCAGACGCCCGGGCTCTGGCCGAACAGCAGGACCGTGATCGTGCTCAGCACCGCGGCCACCGCGATGAACAGCGCGAACCGCAGGACGGTGTAGACCACGAAGTGCTTCACGGCCGCAAGGATAGTCTGGAGGGGTGATCCGGGTCGTCGTGTGGCTGCTGCTCCTCGCGGCAGTCCTGTACGCCGTCTTCTGGGCCATCGACCGGCGCGACCGGTTCGGCGGGTCAGGGGGCAGCGGGCCCGGGGGCAGCGGGCCCGGCCGCGGTGACAAGCCGCGCGCACCCAAGCCGCCTCCGCGCGCGCCCCGTGGCCCGGTCGGACCCGACGACGACGAGGCGTTCCTGCGCGACCTCGAGCGCCGGCGACGGCGGGAACAAGGCGACCAGCCTCCCGGTTGACCCCAGACCGACACTCGGGCCGATCAGCGCGCCCGACCGCGACACGAGGAGCCCCATGCCGACCCTGAGCGACTTCAGTGCCACCACCCTCGACGGCCGTGAGCAGGACCTCGCCGACTACCGCGGCAAGGTGGTCCTCGTGGTCAACACCGCCTCCCAGTGCGGCCTGACCCCGCAGTTCGAGGGGCTGGAGTCGCTCTACGAGAAGTACGTCGACGAGGGCCTGGTCGTCCTCGGCTTCCCCTGCAACCAGTTCGCCGGGCAGGAGCCGGGCACGGCCGACGAGATCGGCGCCTTCTGCCAGAAGAACTACGGGGTGAGCTTCCCGATGTTCGACAAGATCGAGGTCAACGGCGACAACACCCACCCGCTCTACCGCTGGCTGCGCACCGAGAAGGGCGGCATGCTCGGCGACGCGATCAAGTGGAACTTCACCAAGTTCCTGGTGGGTCGTGACGGCCAGGTGGTCAAGCGCTACGCGCCGACGACCGAGCCGGAGAAGATCGCCGGCGACATCGAGGACGCGCTGGCGACCACGGCCAACAGCTGAGCGCGCGGCTCACCACATCTCGACACGCTCGGTCACCGACGATCTGATCCGCTGGCGCGTCTCAGATCAGGCGTAGGAGTGCATGCTCCCGCTGCCGAAGAAGAAGTTGATGCCCACGAAGTTGAACCAGAGGGTCGCCAGGCCGATCAGCGCGACGATGGCCGCGGCCCGGCCCTTCCAGCCGGCCGTGGCGCGGGCGTGCAGGTACGCGGCGTACACGACCCAGGTGATGAAGGCCCACACCTCCTTCGGGTCCCAGCCCCAGTAGCGACCCCACGCGTGCTGGGCCCAGATGGGCCCGGCGATCAGCGCGGCGAAGGTCCACACCGGGAACGCGAACGCTTGGGTGCGGTAGGCCATCCGGTCGAGGCCGGCGAGGTCGGGGATCCGCGAGAGGTAGCCGCCCTCGCGGGTGTTCGGCCACCGCTCCTTGACCAGGTAGAGCGCGGAGCACATCCCGCCGAGGGTGAACGCGCCCGTCGCGATGATCGCGGCGATCACGTGGATCACCAGCCACGGTGACTGCAGGGCGTCGCGCAGCGGGACGACGGGCGTGTAGAGCAGGAGCACGTCGATCATCAGCGTGACCAGCACGAACCCCGTCACCACCGGCGAAAGCCAGGCCAGCGCGAACCTGCGGTACAGCAGCAGGTAGCCGAGGGTGACCACCAGCGTCGCGGTGAGCGTGAACTCGTACATGTTGCCCCACGGCACCCGCACCGGGTCGGCGGCCAGGCCGCGCGAGACCACCGCGACCAGCTGCACCCCCGCCGCGACCACGGTGAGCACGACGCCGTAGCGCGCCCAGCGCTCGACCCGCTCGGGGTCGACGTCGGTGTGCTCGAGGACGTCGACGCCGCCGGCGTTCATCTGCGCCGCCTCGACGTGTTCCGCGCTTTCATGTGCGCCGCCTCGGCGGTTGTCGGAGGTGGTGGGAACGGAGCGGGCCGCCGACCACTCGACGAGGTGGGCGAGCAGCGCGAGGAAGTAGGCGACCGCGCAGACGGCCACCGCCTGGTTGCTCAGCAGCTCGAACTGGTCGTGGCTCACAGCCCCTCCTTGTCGGGCACAGTCTTCAGCCTCGCGGTGATCTCGTCGATCTCGCCGGCGAGGTCGCCGCCGGCCGAGCGGTCGAGGCCGGCGACCTCGACGAGGGTACGCCCGCCCGCACTCTCGTCACGGCGTACCTTCACCCAGAGCCGGCGCGGCCGGATGAACAGCGAGCCGAGCAGGCCCACGAGGGCGAGCACGACGCCGGCGAGCGCGATCGAGTCGCCCGGGCTGTGGCTCACCTGCAGCTTCACGAACCGGCTCATCCCGTC
This sequence comes from Marmoricola sp. URHA0025 HA25, assembly GCF_054059435.1. NCBI lineage: Bacteria > Bacillati > Actinomycetota > Actinomycetes > Propionibacteriales > Nocardioidaceae > Marmoricola > Marmoricola sp. URHA0025 HA25. The sequence goes on along the minus strand of NZ_JBSSCD010000001.1, from coordinate 275,638 downwards.
GAAGGTGATCGAGCCGAGCCCGTCCGGGAGGGCCACCGTCTGGTTGAGCATCAGGTCGACGCGCAGCGGCTTGCCGTCGGCCTTCTCGAGCGGGGTGAGGCCCTTCTTGTCCAGGGCGTACACCGACTGCGGCACACCGCTGTCCAGACCGAGGTCGCCCTGGTAGGCGAGCATCGACAGCGCGGGGTTCTTCGCGTCGGGGAACGCCGAGAAGGGGCCGGTGGCGTCGGTGAACGCGTACGTCGGGTAGAGCTCGCCCTCGAAGCCCAGCTGCGTCGGCCCGTTCGGCCCGCGGGCGTCGGGCACCTTCACCACGCCGAAGGACTTGAAGGTGCTGTCCTCGGGCAGGAAGACGACTGGACCGGAGTAGGCGACCTTGCCGGTGCCGTCGCGCACAGTGACGTGCGGGGCGTAGCCGTGGCTGATGAGGTAGACCTTCGTCCCGTCGATCGACAACGGGTGGTTCACCGAGATCCGGGTGTGCCGGACCGCTGCGGTGGGGCTCGTCCGGTAGTCCAGGCCCGCGGAGAACTTGTGCGCCATCCCGGCCTCGCGGCCCTCGGTGATGAACGTGACGTCGAAGTCGGTGACCGTGAAGTCGAACGGGGCCAGGTCGGCGGGCCGGAACAGGCCGCCGGGCCGGAAGTCGTCGTACTGGCTCAGGGAGTTGGCGAAGCCGTTGCCGGTCACCACGATCACGCCACCCTTGAAGCCGAACAGGGAGCCGCCCGCGAACCCGACCAGCACGACGAGGATCGCGAGGTGGAAGAGCAGGTTGCCGGCTTCGCGGACCTTGCCGCGCTCCGCCGAGACGGACGCCCCGAGTGAGTCCGTCGAAACCTCCGTGCGGTAGCCGCGCAGTGCGGTGCGCGCCCGCTCGAGTACGACCTCGGGCGCCTCGCCGGTCTCGAACGTGCGGTGCTCGGGCAGCCGCGCGAGGTTGCGCGGCGCGGCCGGCGGCCGGGCGCGGAACGCCTTCCAGTAGACGCGGGTGCGCGGCAGGATGCAGCCCACCAGCGAGACCATCAGCAGCAGGTAGATCGCCGAGAACCACACCGAGTTGTAGACCGAGAACAGTCCCAGCCGGTCGTAGATCGGTGCGAGCGTGCCGTGCTTCTGGCGCCACTGCGCAGCCGTCACCGAGTCGACCGCCTGCTGCGGCACGACCGAGCCGGGCACCGCCGCGAGGGCCAGCAGGAAGAGCAGGATCAGCGCGGTCCGCATCGAGGTGAGCTGCCGCCACGCCCAGCGCAGGAACTCCACCGGCGCGAGCGGCGGCGCGCCCGGAGCCTCCGGTGCGCTGGTCAGCCGCTCGGCCGCCTCCCCGGTGGTCGAGCCCTCCCCGGTGGTCGCGCCCTCCCCGGTGGTCGAGCCCTCCCCGGTGGTCGAGCCTGTCGAGACCATCAGACGCCCGCCGTGTAGCCGGGGAAGAACCAGTTCCGCAGCTCGCCGACGAGGACGTCCCACCACCCGGTGACCAGCAGGACGCCGACCGCGATCAGCATCAGGCCGCCCACGCGAGTGACCCACTGCTGGTGGCGGCGTACCCAGCCGATCGTGCCGAGCATGCGGCGGTAGGCGAGGGCGGCGACCACGAAGGGCACGCCGAGCCCGAGGCAGTAGACGAAGCTGAGGAGAGCACCGCGCTCGGCACTGGCCTCGTTGACCGAGAGCGCGGTGATCGCGCTGAGCGTCGGCCCGATGCACGGCGTCCAGCCCAGGCCGAACAGCACGCCCAGCAGGGGCGCCGCGGCGAGGCCGACGGAGGGCACCTTGTGCACTCGCCAGTCACGCTGCAGCCACGGCAGCGCGCCGAGGAACGCGATGCCCACGAGGATCGTGAAGACGCCCAGCGCGATCGTGATCTGGTCCTGGTAGGTGAACAGCCACTCGCCCACCGCCCCGAAGAGGGCGCCGAACGAGACGAAGACGAACGAGAACCCCAGGACGAAGAGGAGCGAGCCCGCCAGCATCCGTCCGCGGCGAGCCGTGCTGAGGTCGGCCCCGGAGAGGCCGGTCGTGTAGGAGAGGTAGCCCGGCAGAAGCGGCACGACGCACGGGCTGAAGAAGGACACCAGCCCGGCGACCATCGCGACCGGCACCGCGAGCAGCAGTGATCCGTCGAGCGCGGTGTCGTGGAACCACGACCCGAGGTCCTGCACGACGACCAGGCCGGTCACTTCGACACCTCGTCGACGAGGTCGACCAGCGTCGTCTTGCTGGTGACCTCGCCCAGGACGCTCGCGGCGACCCGGCCGTCCTGGTCGATGACCACGGTGCTCGGGATGGCGTTCGGGCTCAGCGTGCCGTGGAAGGCGAGCAGGTTCCTGCCGCTCGGGTCGTAGATCGACGGGTAGGGCACGTCGTAGGTGCGCTCGAAGGCGCGCGCGTTCTCCTTGCTCGAGTCGCGGCTGTTGATCCCGAGGAACACGACGCCCTTGGGCGCGAGCTCCTTCGCGGCGGCTGCCAGGTCGTCGGCCTCGGCGCGGCAGGGCGGGCACCAGGCGCCCCAGACGTTGACGACGACCACCTTGCCGGCGTACGACGAGAGCGAGAGCTGCTGGCCGTCCAAGGTCTCGCCGCTGACCTCACCGGGGGTCTTGCGCTTCGCGACCGGGAGCACGGTGATCACCCCCTCGCCGTCGATGTAGCCCTTGTCCCCCGTGCCGCCGACGTTGCTGCAGCCGCTCACGGACGCGACCACTGCCGCGAGCAGGGCAGGGACCAGCAGCCGGCGGCTCATCTCAGCGGTCGGCGTCCGGGTCGGCGAGATCCGGGTCGGAGCCGGGCTGGGTGGCGAGGTCGTTCGGCTCCTCGAAGCCGGTGCCCGCGGAGAACGCGGCCTTGCGCTGCGCCAGCGGGATCATGTCGCCGGCCGGCTCGGAATAGCCGATCGTGGTGAGCCGATCGCCGTCGAACTCCAGCGACGTGACGCTGCACAGCGTGCACTGGCGCTTGCGCGGGTCGTGGAAGTAGCGACGACCCTCGGCGCGGAGCCTGCAGATCCAGATCGGCAGCTGGTGGGAGACGATCAGGGCCTCGTGGCCTTCCGCGGCCTCACGGGCGTCCTCGACGGCCGACCACATCCGGTCCGCCACCTGGCGGTACGGCTCGCCCCACGAGGGCCGGAACGGGTTCACGAGGTGTGGCCAGATCGACGGCTTGCGCAGCAGGCTCCTGCCGACCGTGAACGGCTTGCCCTCGAAGATGTTGGTCGACTCGATGACCCGCTCGTCGATGACGGGCACGACGCCGCGCACCTTCGCGAGCGGCGCCGCCGTCTGCTGCGCACGCTCCAGCGGCGAGGAGACGATGTGGGTGATGTCGCGGTCCCCGATGGTCGCGGCGACGCGCTCGGCCATCGCGTGACCGCGGTCGGAGAGCCCGAAGCCGGGCGCACGGCCGTACAGGATGCCCTGGGGGTTGTAGACCTCGCCGTGGCGGAGCAGGTGGACGACGGTCACGACGCCGCTCCCGCTGCTCGAGCCGCCGCCGGGAGTGCGTCGAGGACGTGCTGCACGGCCCGGTCGTCGTGCGCCGAGGAGCAGAACCAGGCCTCGAACGCGCTCGGCGGGAGGTAGACCCCCTGGTCGAGCATCGCGTGGAAGAACGCCTTGAAGGCGCCGGTGTCCTGGCCGGCCGCCGTGGCGTAGTCCGGCACCGAGGCCGCCTCGGTGAAGAAGACACTGAACATGTTCCCGTTCGCCTGCACCAGGTGCGGCACGCCGGCCTCGGAGAGCGCCTTCGTCGCCGCGCTCGCGATCGTGCCGGCGACCTCGTCGACGCGGGCATAGACCTCGTCGGTCGCCAGCCGCAGCGTGGTCACGCCGGCCGCGGTGGCGATCGGGTTCCCCGACAGCGTGCCGGCCTGGTAGACCGGGCCCTCCGGAGAGAGCATCGCCATCACGTCGGCCCGGCCGCCGAAGGCCGCAGCCGGGAAGCCGCCCCCCATCACCTTGCCGAAGGTCATCAGGTCAGGGGTCCAGCCCTCGACCGCCCCGTCGAGGCCCCACTGGCCGCTGCGGGACACCCGGAAGCCGGTCATCACCTCGTCGCTGACGAACAGGGCACCGTGGCGCCGGCAGGTCTCGGCAAGGAAGGCGTTGAAGCCAGCAGCGGGCGGCACCACGCCCATGTTGCCGGGCGAGGCCTCGGTGATCAGGCACGCGATCCGGTCACCGTGCTCGGCGAACGCCGCGTCGACGGCAGCCCGGTCGTTGTAGGGCAGCACGATCGTCTCCGCCGCGGACGCCTGGGTCACCCCCGGCGTCGTGCTGACCGCGAAGGTGGCCAGTCCCGACCCCGCGCTGGCGAGCAACGAGTCGACGTGGCCGTGGTAGCACCCGGCGAACTTGACCACCACGTCGCGGCCGGTGAAGCCGCGAGCCAGCCGGATCGCCGACATCGTCGCCTCGGTGCCCGAGCTCACCAGCCGGACCCGCTCGACCGGCGTCCGCGCGACGATCTCCTCGGCGAGCTCGACCTCGGTGGCCGTCGGCGTCCCGTACGACGTACCCCGGGCGATCGCCTCGCCCACGGCCGACAGCACCTCGGGGTGCGCGTGCCCGAGCAGCATCGGCCCCCAGGAGCACACCAGGTCGACGTACTCGTTGCCGTCGACGTCGCGCAGCCAGGCGCCGGCGCCCGACGCCATGAACCGCGGCGTCCCGCCGACCGCGGCGAAGGCGCGCACCGGCGAGTTCACGCCGCCGGGGGTGACGGCACGGGCGCGGGCGAACCACGCGTCGGACTGGGGATGGGGCACCCGGGCATTCTCCCCGACCGCGGAAGGGCCACCAATTCGGCGTCTCGGCCCTGCTCGGGGGCGGGTCTGAGATTCCGATACACAGTTCCGGTAACACATCTCGCAGAATTCGCGCCATAATCTTCGCTCCGGTACGTCTCATCGACGCGGCACCCCGTCGGCGGGTCTCACAGGGAGATTCAGTGGTTGGCCCGGCGTGACCCCAGCGAGGGATACTCGTTGGAAGGGGTGTCGTCCGATTTAGGTGAATCGGACCGATTACTGATCAGGGGAGATTTCAGGGATGTCCGCAAAGCTCAAGGGTCGCAAGAGCAAGGCTGCCTCGCTCGTCCCGCTCGCGCTGCTGTCGGCCGCGTGGACGGCGAGCATCGCGGGAGCCGACAGCGTCGCGTCCGCGGCCAAGAACCACAGCCACGGCCTCCCCGACGGCAGCGCGGTCCCTGGCCAGGCGATCAAGGCCCCCGCGAGCGTGCCGATCCCCGGCGCGATCGCACCCGCTGTCCCTGACGGTGCCGCCGACGCGGTCGTCGCCGGCGCGTCCACCAGCGGCATCCCCTCGGCTGCGCTCTCGGCCTACCAGCGTGCCGCCCAGATCATCGACGCCGCCGACACCACCTGCAAGGTCCCGTGGGAGCTGATCGCGGCCATCGGCCGGGTCGAGTCCAACCACGGCCAGTACGCCGGCAACACGCTCAACAGCGACGGCGTGAGCGAGCCGGGCGTCTTCGGCCCCGAGCTCAACGGCAAGAACGGCACCCAGGCGATCGCGGACACCGACGGTGGCCAGCTCGACCAGGACCCGCTCTACGACCGCGCAGTCGGACCGATGCAGTTCATCCCCTCGACCTGGTCGTCGGTGAAGGTCGACGCCGACGGCGACGGCCAGCGCAACCCGCAGGACATCGACGACGCCTCGCTGGCCTCGGCGGTCTACCTCTGCTCCGGCGACGACGACCTCGGCACCCGCGCGGGCCAGGAGGCCTCGGTCTTCCGCTACAACCACAGCAAGGCGTACGTCGACCTGGTGCTGCGGATCATGGAGGCCTACAGCCAGGGCGACTACACCGCGATCCCCTCGGGCACCTACGGCGGCACGATCTTCTCCCCCAGCGCCGCCTCGACGATCAAGTCCCGCCACCACGCCGCGCAGCAGCACGCGTCGACGGCGACCGGCACCACCAGCTCGTCCACGGGCTCGACCGGCACGACCGGCGGGACGGGCGGCAGCACCGGCGGCACGCCGGGCACGCCCGGCACCCCCGGGACCGGCGGCGCCACCGACCCGATCACGCAGGCCGCACAGGGGCTCACCTCGACGCTGACCGACGCCACCACGGTGATCACCCAGCCGGTGGTCAACACGCTCTCGACGCTCACGGAGGCGACCGGCTTCTGCAGCGGCCAGCTGAGCTTCGTGCCTGATCTCCTCAAGAGCACCACCGTGAGCCTCTGCGCGCCGCGGGTCCAGGGCAAGACGGAGGCCGACGCTGCCGCGTTGATCCCGAACGCGCTCTGCGGCACCAACGGCGTGCTCGCCTGGCTCGGCATCAACTCGCTGCTCTGCTGACCGGTTCAGCCGAGAAGCCCCTGGCCGTCTGGCCGGGGGCTTTCTTCGTTGCGGCTGATCCTTCGCGCGCCCGACCCGACGCCCGCCCGACCGGCCGTGCGGGGACTACCGGCTGAGCAGCCCGGCAGCCTCGAGCGCCCAGTAGGTGAGCACGATGTCGGCGCCCGCGCGCCGGATCGAGGTGAGCGTCTCCAGGATGGCCGGCTCGCGGTCGATCCAGCCGTTGGCGGCGGCGGCCTCGACCATGGCGTACTCACCGGACACGTTGTACGCCGCGACCGGCACGTCGACGGCCCTCCGGACGGCGCTGAGCACGTCGAGGTAGCCCAGCGCGGGCTTGACCATCACGATGTCGGCGCCTTCGGCGACGTCGAGCCGCGCTTCGCGGACGCCCTCGAGCCCGTTGGCGGGGTCCTGCTGGTAGGTCCGGCGGTCGCCCTGGAGCGAGGAGTCGACCGCCTCGCGGAACGGGCCGAAGAACGAGGAGGCGTACTTCGCGGAGTAGGCCAGGATGCCGGTGCCGGTGTGGTGCTCGGCGTCCAGGGCGTGGCGGACCGTCCCGACCTGGCCGTCCATCATGCCGCTCGGCGCCACCAGGTCGACACCGGCGGCAGCCTGGGCGACCGCCATCGCGGCGTACACCTCGAGGGTGCGGTCGTTGTCGACGTTGCCGTCGGGGTCCAGCACGCCGCAGTGCCCGTGGTCGGTGAACTCGTCGAGGCACAGGTCGGACATCACGGTCAACTCGTCGCCGACCTCCGCGACCACGTCGGTGATCGCGAGGTTGAGGATGCCGTGCGGATCGGTGGCGCCCGAGCCGACCGCGTCCTTGTGCTCGGGCAGGCCGAAGAGCATCACCCCGCCGAGCCCGGCCGCGACCGCCTCGGCGGCGGCCTTCTTGAGGGTCTCGCGGGTGTGCTGGACGACGCCGGGCATCGAGCTGATCGGCCTGGGCTCGGTGGCTCCCTCGCGGACGAAGAGCGGCAGCACCAGCTGGTGCGGTCGCACGTCGGTCTCCGCGACCAGCCGGCGCAGCGCAGGAGTGCGCCGCAGCCGGCGGGGACGGATGTCGGGGAACGCCATCGGACTACTTCGAGCTCGCCCGGCGCCGACCGGCGGCGCGTCGCTCGGACGGACGCGTGACCGGCTGCCCTGCCTCCAGCATCGACGCACGTCGCGTCGCACCGAAGTCGGCGAGAGCGTCGGCCAGCTCCTCGGCCGACGGGTTCGGCGCCAGCACGTCGACGCGCAGACCGTGCTCCTCGGCGGTCTTCGCCGTCGCGGGCCCGATCACCGCGATGATCGTCGACACGTGCGGCTTGCCGGCGATGCCGACCAGGTTGCGCACGGTCGAGGACGAGGTGAACACGACCGCGTCGAACTTGCCCGACTTGATCGCCTCGCGCGTCGGCGCCGGCGGCGGGGCCGCCCGCACCGTGCGGTAGGCGGTCACGTCGTCGACCTCCCAGCCGAGCTCCCCGAGGCCGGCGACCAGCGTCTCGGTGGCGATGTCCGCACGCGGCAGGAAGACCCGGTTGATCGGGTCCAGCACGTCGTCGTACGGCGGCCAGTCGTCGAGGAGGCCGCGAGCGGACTGCTCGCCCGACGGCACCAGGTCGGCCCGCAGGCCCCAGTCGAGCAGCGAGGCGGCGGTCTTCTCGCCGACGGCGGCGATCTTGAGGCCGGAGAAGGCCCGCGCGTCGAGGCCGTACTCCTCGAACTTCTCGCGGACCGCGCGCACGGCGTTCACCGAGGTGAAGGCGATCCACTCGTAGCGGCCCTCGACCAGGCCGCGGACGGCCTTGTCCATCTGCTGCGGGTTGCGCGGGGGCTCGACGGAGATCGTGGGCACCTCCTCCGGCTCGGCGCCGTAACCGCGCAGCCGTGCGGAGAGAGAACCGGCCTGCTCCTTGGTCCGCGGCACCAGGACGCGCCAGCCGAACAGCGGCTTGGTCTCGAACCAGGACAGCTCGTCGCGCAGGTCCACCACCGGGCCGACCACGGTCACCGCGGGCGCCTCCATCTTCGCCGCGCGCACGTCGGCGGCGATGCTGCCGAGGGTCGAGACGAGCGTGCGCTGGGTGGTGACGGTGCCGGTGCGGGTCATCGACACCGAGGTGTCGGCGGACCGGCCGGCCGCGACGAGCTCACGGGCGATGTCGCCGATGCTCGCGACCGCCGAGAGCAGCACGAGGGTGGGCCTGTCGGCGTACGCCGACCAGTCGATCGCCGCACCGCTGCACGAGACGACGGTGACGTCGCGGTGGTTCTTGGTTGTCAGCGGGATGCCGGCGTAGGCCGGGACGGCCGTGACCGAGGAGACACCCGGGACGATCTCGAAGCCGACACCGGCCTTGGCGCAGGCCTGCGCCTCCTCGGGCCCGGACGCGTAGAGGAACGGGTCGCCGGCCATCAGGCGCACCACGCGCTTGCCGGTCCGGGCCTGACGCGTGACGACCTTGGCCCGGGACGCGTGGGTGAGCGGCTGTCCGTCCTCGCCGAAGCCGCCGTCGACGAAGACCGGGCCCGGCGGAGGTGTCGCCTCGGGCTGCTCCCCGATCTCGTCGGCGGGGTCCTCGACCTCGACCGGGGCGGGCAGGCCGAGCACGCCGCGCACGAGGGCCTCGTGCTCCGGCAGCTCGGTCACCACGATCTCGGCCTGCCGGAGGAGCTCGACGGCGCGGAGCGTCAGCAGGTCCGGGTCGCCGGGTCCGGCGCCCACGAAGGACACCCACCGGGTCGGCCGGCGGGTTCCGGTCGAGGCGCTGGTCGTGCTGGTTGCGGACTTGGTCACTGTTGCCTTCTTGCTAGCGGGGGCGGGGTCAGGACTGGCGTTCACGGTGTTGCTGCTGCGTTGTCGGGGTCGCGGGTGATCAGGTCGTGGGCCCCGTCGGCGACCATCTCGGCCGCAAGCGCCTTGCCGACGCCGACGGGATCGTCGGAGGGGCCGGAGCCGGAACGGCGTACCGAGAGAGCGCCGTCGGGGGACAGCGCCACGGCGCGGATCCAGAGCTCCTCGCCGTCGTCGCCCTCGACCACCTCGGCGAGCGCGCCGACGGGCGCCGCGCAGCCTGCTTCGAGCTCGGCGAGCACGACGCGCTCGCACTCGACGGCCGTCCGGGTGTGCGGGTCGTCGAGCGCCCGCGCGACCAGCGCGACCAGCTCGGCGTCGGCGGACCGGCACTCGACGGCCAGAGCGCCCTGGCCCGGAGCCGGCAGCACCTGGATCGGGTCGAGCACCTCGGTGACCTCGTCGAGCCGGCCCAGTCGGGCGAGCCCTGCGCGGGCGAGCACGACGGCGTCCAGCTCGCCGGCCCGCACCTTCGCGATCCGGGTGTCCACGTTGCCGCGTACGCCGACCAGCTCGATGCCCAGCCCGAGCGCCTCGATCTGGGCGACCCGGCGGGGCGACCCGGTGCCGACGCGGCTGTCGGCGGGCAGCTCTCCGAGGGTCAGCCCATCACGGGCGACCACGACGTCGCGCGGGTCCTCGCGGGCCGGCACCGCGGCCAGCGCGATGCCGTCGGCAGGTGTCGTCGGCAGGTCCTTGAGCGAGTGCACGGCCAGGTCGATCCGGCCGTCGAGCAGGGCCTCACGGAGCGCGTTCACGAACACGCCGGTGCCGCCGAGGCTGGCCAGCGGTGCCGTGGTCACGTCGCCCTCGGTGCGCACGGGCACGAGCGTGACCTCGCGGCCGGTGCGCTCGGAGAGCAGCTCGGCCACGAGCCGGCTCTGGGTGCGCGCGAGCTCGGAGGCACGGGTGCCCAGTCGCAGCGGTCCGGCGGCGGTCGTCATACGCCCTCCACCCTGGTGACCGCGTCGACGGCCTCGGGGTCGAGCGCGAACAGCTCGGCGAGCGCGGTCGCGTAGGAGACCGCGCCGCTCTCATTCGCGAGCTCCTTGACCCTGACCGTGGGCTGGTGGAGGAGCTTGTCGGCGACCCGGCGCACGGTGAGCTCGATCTCGGCACGGGCTGCGTCGTCGAGCTCGGGCAGCCGGCCGGCGAGCCGCTCCAGCTCTGCGTCGACGACGCCGGTGGCCATCGTGCGCAGCGCGACGACCGTCGGCGTGACGCTCGCGGACCGGCGGGCTGCGAGGAAGGCGCTGAGCTCCTCGGCCACGATCGTGCGGACCTCGGCCACCTCGGCGCGCTCGCTGTTGCCGTCGAGGTCGGCGGCCAGCACCTCGAGGTTGATCAGCTTGACCCCGGGCTCGTCGCCGACGGCCGGCTCCACGTCGCGCGGCAGCGCGAGGTCGACCACCGCGAGCCGGTCGGTGCTCGTGCGGGCGTCACGGAGGGCCTCCACGTCCAGCACCACGCCGGTGGCACCGGTGCAGGAGATGACCACGTCGACCGAGCCGAGCTCGGCGGGCGCGTCGGCGAGGGCCACCGCACGGCCGCCGTACTGCTCCGCGAGCCGGGCGGCGTTGCGCGGCGTCCGGTTCGCGACCACGATCGAGGAGGCGCCGGCGCGGGCCAGCGTGGAGACCGCCAGGGAGGCCATCGCGCCCGCCCCGAGCACGAGCGCGCGCAGGTGGTCGGTGTGGCCGAGGTGCGCGGTGGCCTCGTCGAGCGCCGCGGCGACCAGCGACGGGCCGGCACGGTCGATGTCGGTCTCCGCGTGCGCCCGCTTGCCCACCCGCAGCGCCTGCTGGAACAGCGAGTTGAGCGCCGGTCCGACGCTGCCGGACTCCTGGCCCAGACGCAGCGCGTCGCGGGTCTGGCCGAGGATCTGGCTCTCGCCGACGACCATCGACTCCAGCCCGGACGCGACGTGGAAGAGGTGCGAGACGGCTGCGTCGTCGTAGTGCACGTAGAGGTGCGGCACGAGCAGGTCGTCGACGTCGGCGCTGGTGGCCAGGATCAGCCGGGAGATCGCCTCGACGCTGCCGTGGAACCGGTCGACCTCGGCGTACACCTCGATCCGGTTGCAGGTCGAGAGCACCGTCGCCTCGACGACGTGGTCGAGGTCGAAGGCGTCGTGGATCAGCTTCAGCGCACCCTCGGGGTCGCGCGCCACCTGCTCGAGCACCGCCACCGGTGCCGAGTTGTGCGACATCCCCACCACCAACACACTCATGCGACGACCCCCGGATCGAGGGTCGGGTCGGGTGTGGCCGGAGCCGACTTGCGCTGCTCGTGGTAGGCGAGGATCTGCAGCTCGCTGGACAGGTCGACCATGCGCACGTCGACACCGGACGGCACCGTCAGCACCGTCGGAGCGAAGTTCAGGATGCTCCGGATGCCGGCCGCGACCATGTGGTCGCACACCGACTGCGCGGCCGCTGCGGGTGTGGCGATCACGCCGATGGCCACGCCGTGCTCGCGCACGATCGCGGAGAGCTCGGTGAAGGGCCGGATCTTCAGGCCGGCGACCAGCTCACCCTGGCGCGCGTCGTCGGCGTCGAGCAGCGCCACGGTGCTGAACCCGCGCGAGGTGAAGCCCGAGTAGTTCGCCAGCGCGTGCCCGAGGTTGCCGATCCCCACGATCACGACCGGCCAGTCCTGGGTGAGGCCGATCTCGCGGGCGATCTGGTAGCGCAGGTACTCCACGTCGTAGCCGACGCCGCGGGTGCCGTAGGAGCCGAGGTGGGAGAGGTCCTTGCGCAGCTTGGCGCTGTTCACGCCCGCGGCGGAGGCCAGCTCCTCGCTCGAGCACGTGCGGGTGTCACCCTCGAGCAGCGAATTGAGCGCCCGGAGGTACACCGGCAGGCGCGCGACGGTCGCCTCGGGGATGCGCGTAGGGCTCACGGTCAACTCTCCAGCAGCACGCCCCCGGCCCCGGTGAGAGGCCCGTCTCGAAAGCGTGCAGCCCAATCACCATAAGAGTTTGTGAACGTGGGAACAAACTGAGTCCGGCCCGCGGCCCGGACCTGCTAGCACAGCTGAGACATTCCCCACCCGGCGGGGTCCTCACCGAGTGGCGAGCGCCGCCCGCAGCCGGCGCTCGTCGACCCGCCAGAAGTCGTGCTGTGCGCCGTCGACCAGGGTGACCGGGATCTGCTCGCCGTAGCGCCGCTGCAGCGCGGGGTCGGCGGTGATGTCGACCTCCTGGTACGACGTACCGAGCTCGGCGCAGACCCGGGCGATCACCTCACGGGCGTCGTCGCACAGGTGGCACCCTGGCTTGGCGTAGAGGGTGACCCGTGCCGTCATGCGGGCGCTGTCATGACTCCAGCAGGCCCAGGGCACGACGCCGCTCGGTGGCGCGCAGCCGGCCCTTCTGGACCTTGCCGGTGCCGGTCGAGGGGAGCTCCTGGGTGACGTGGATGGTGCGCGGCTGCTTGAAGCCGGCCAGCCGGTTCGCGCAGTGCGCGCGTACCTGCTCCACCAGCTGGTCGGGCTCCACCTCGCCGGCGGGCCGCACGTAGGCGACCACCGCCTCGCCGGTCACCTCGTCCTCGACGCCGATCACCGCCACCTGGGCGACCGACTCGAGCTCGTTGATCACGTCCTCGACCTCGCTCGGATAGACGTTGAACCCCGAGACGATCACCACGTCCTTGATCCGGTCGACCAGGAACAGGTCGCCGTCCTCGTCGAGGTAGCCGACGTCGCCGGTGCGCCACCAGCCGTCGGCGTCGGGGCCGTCGGTCCGGTCGGGCCAGTAGCCCGAGAAGAGGTTGTCGCCCCTGACCAGGATCTCGCCGGCGTCGTCCTCCTCAGGCTGGTGCCCGTGCTCGTCCACCAGCCGGAGCTCGATGCCCGGCAGCGGGGCGCCGACGGAGCGGGGGTTCGGCACCTTGCTGCACAGCGCGGAGGTCACGACGGGGGCCGCCTCCGTGAGGCCGTAGCCCTGGTGGATGGCCAGGCCGGTGCGCTCGGTGAAGGCCGTGGTGAGGTCCGGCGACAGCGGCGCCGAGCCGCTCAGGATCATCCGCACGGGCCCGAGCCGCTCCTCGAGCCCGGGCACCTGCATCCAGTAGGCGAAGACGGGCGGGGCGACCGGCAGCACCGAGATCGCCTCGTCCTCGATGATGTCCAGCGTCCCTTCGGGGTCGAAGCCGTCGACCAGCACGAGGCGCCCGTGCTGGCGCACCACCTGCCCGAGCACCGCGTTGAGGCCGTAGACGTGGAACAGCGGCAGCACCCCGAGCACGACGTCGCGCCCGGTGATCATCGGCGGGTCCACGGCCGAGGCCTGCTCGATGTTGGCCAGCAGGGCACGGTGACTCAGCATCGCTGCTCGGGGGCGGCCGGACGTGCCACTGGTGTAGAGCAGCACCGCGAGCGACTCCGGGTCGGTCTCGCCGGGGATCGGCTCACCCGAGCGGGCGACCAGCTCGTCCCAGGTGCGCTCGCCCTCGCTGCGCTCCTCGGCGGCCGGCGTGTCGATGCAGACGATGCGCGGCGGTGTCGCCGCCTCCTCGCCGCTGGCCTCGAGCGCCTCGCGGACGCCGACGACCGCGGCGCGAACCGTGCCGATCGTGGTCGGGTCGGCCACCACCATCCGGGCACCCGAGTCCACGAGCATCCGCACCACCTCGCCGGTGGCGCTGCGCGGGTTGATCGGGACGGCGACCATCCGGGCACGCAGCACGCCGTAGTACGTCGCGACGAACTCGATCCGGTTGGTCGCGGCGATCATCACCCGGTAGCCGGCGACCATGCCCGCGCTGGAGAGTCCCTGGGCGACCCGATCGGCGAGGTCGTCGAGTGCCGCCCACGTGACCGTGCGTCCGGTTGCTGCCTCCGAGAGGGCGATCCGCTCCGGCTCGGCAACGGCTGCGGTGGCCAGGAGATCGGCGACATTGGTCCCCATCCGGGGAGTCTCCCACACGCGATTGAGCCGAGAGACGGAGAGCACCGCAACGCTTCACCGCGGTGTTTCTGCGTCCGAGGCGATTGAGTGTGTTGAGGAGCGAAGCGACGAACATACGGCTGCAGGCCGCGTGCCGCTTAGGGTTGGGGACGTGACGCCCCCAGTCGGCCACGGTCGCAGGCCCGTGAACCTCAAGCGCCGTTCCCGCCTGGCCGGAGAGGCTGCGGCAGCTGCGGCCGAGGTCGAGAGTAGCCTGTCGGTGGAGGCCGACACCACCTCGGCGGCCTTCTTCGACGTCGACAACACGGTGATGCAGGGCGCGTCGATCTTCCACCTCGCGAAGGGCCTGCACCGGAGGAAGTTCTTCACGACGCGCGACATCCTCGGGGCCGCCTGGAAGCAGGCGTACTTCCGCCTCGTCGGTGTCGAGGACCCCGAGCACGTCGCCGAAGCCCGCTCGGCAGCGCTGGCGTTCATCGCCGGGCACACGGTCGAGGAGCTCGAGTCGCTGGGCGAGGAGATCTTCGACGAGGCGATGGCGCACCGGATCTGGCCGGGCACCCGGGCGCTCGCGCAGCTGCACCTCGACCAGGGACAGCGGGTCTGGCTGGTGACCGCCGCCCCGATCGAGATCGCCAGCATCATCGCGAGGCGCCTCGGACTCACCGGGGCCCTCGGCACCGTCGCCGAGCACCTCAACGGCGTCTACACCGGGCACCTGGTCGGCGAGATGCTCCACGGTCCTGCCAAGGGCGAGGCGGTCCTGGCGCTGGCGGAGCGGGAAGGCCTCGACCTGTCCCGCTGCTCGGCGTACTCGGACTCCTACAACGACCTGCCGATGCTCACGCTCGTCGGTGACCCCTGCGCGATCAACCCGGACGCCAAGCTGCGTGCGCATGCGCGCGCCAACGGCTGGCGGATCCGCGACTACCGCACCGGCCGCCGGGCTGCCCGGGCCGGGGTCCTGGGTGCAGCCGTCGCCGGTGCCGCGGTGGGCAGCCTGGCGGCCGGTACGGCGATCCGCCGGCGTCTGCGCTAGCCGACCCCGATCCACAGGGAACCAGAACCAATTCCGGAACCGCACTCCGGGCATTTCGGGCAAGTGACGTAATCCGCAATCGGTTCCCAAGACAGCACGGTTCCGCATATCCTGATCGCTCGACACCTGGCGGGGGGCCGGGGAGGGAGATCAAGGGATGGGCGGCAGACGTGCTCGAGCACGTGGTCTGGACGCGCTCCGTCATGCCCTGAACGACCTTCTCACCGCGCCAGCCCTCGCCACGGTCTCCGGGCCCGCGTCCCCGTGGTGGCTGCACAGCGACACCATCCTCACCAGCGCCTCGACCGTCTCCGGGCAGCGCCGTCGCCACAGCCACGCCGACGGCAAGTCCGCCACCCCGCCGCCGGGTGGTCACCACAACGAGCACGGCGACGCCGACCTGGCCGCCTCCTCCGCCGAGGACGCCGCCGTCGCGAGCCGGCTGATCGCGCTCGTCGAGCTCGCCCGCAACGGCGACAAGGACGCGTTCGGCCAGCTCTACGACCACTACCAGCCCTCGGTCTACCGCTTCCTCTACTACCGCGTCGGCTCGATGACGCTCGCCGAGGACCTCA
The DNA here is from genome assembly GCF_054059435.1 of Marmoricola sp. URHA0025 HA25. Taxonomy (NCBI): domain Bacteria; kingdom Bacillati; phylum Actinomycetota; class Actinomycetes; order Propionibacteriales; family Nocardioidaceae; genus Marmoricola; species Marmoricola sp. URHA0025 HA25. The sequence continues at coordinate 259,929 of NZ_JBSSCD010000001.1, read as the reverse complement.
CCGCCGAGACCTTCTTCCGGGCGCTGCGGAGCATGCACTCCTTCCGCTGGCAGGGCAAGGACTTCGGCGCCTGGCTGATGACGATCGCGCGCAACCTCACCGCCGACCACTTCAAGGCCGGCCGCACGCGGCTCGAGCAGACCACCGAGGACATGCAGACCCTCGACTCGACCTCCGAGGGCCCTGAGATCGAGGTGCTCTCCTCGCTGACCAACGAGTCGCTCCTCAAGGCGCTCGGCGAGCTGCCCACCGAGCAGCGCGAGTGCCTGATCATGCGGTTCCTCCAGGGCCTCTCGATCGCCGAGACGGCCGAGATCCTCGGGCGCAGCAGTGGCGCCGTCAAGCAGCTCCAGCTGCGCGGCGTACGCAACCTGGCGAAGCTGATCCCCCCTGGGGAGCGTGAATGATGAACGACATCGTCGTGACCTCACGCATAACTCCGGACCACCTCGGCTCGTTGGTCACGGTGTACGAGCGCACGCCTGACCGCACCACCCCCGCGGCCGGCTTGCGCGACCACTTCCACACAACAGGAATGACACCATGAGCCCGCTGATCTCGGCGCGTCGAGCGGCTGAGGACTTTGCGCGCGTGGTCGACGGCACCCAGGCCGACCAGGCGCATCGCTTCAGCGACCTGACCGCCACGGTCGAGCTCCTCCGCGAGCAGGAGACCCCTGCGGCGCGCGCCGAGTTCGTCGCCGACCTGCGCACCCGACTGATGGCCGCTGCGGACACGTTGCTGGCGCCCGCGCCGACGCGCGAGACCGCCCGGCCCGCCGACGTCATCGTCCTCTCCCCGGCCGTGCGCCGCCACCACCGTCGCCTTGCCGTCGCAGCCGCCGCCTTCGTGGTCGTCGGAGGCACCGCGGGCGTCGCGGCCGCCGCCGAGAACTCCCTGCCCGGTGACCCGCTCTACCCGGTCAAGCGCGGCATCGAGAGCGCCCAGGTCTCCCTGAACTCCAGCGACACCTCGAAGGGCCACGACCTCATCAGCCAGGCGACCACCCGCCTGAAGGAGGTCGACGGCCTGATGAGCGACGGCGACTCGACCTCGCGGATCAGCCACACGCTCTCCTCCTTCCAGCGGAGCGCGACCAGCGGTGCCGACCTGCTCTTCGTCGCCTACCAGCGCGACGGCGACCCGCAGGACCTCGCGGCCCTGCGCGGCACCTTCCAGCAGCAGAGCGACCTGCTCAAGTCGCTCGCCGCCCAGGCGCCGCCGACCACGCAGCCCGACTTCGCTTCCGCCACGGCCCTGCTCGCCGACCTCGACCAGCAGGCGCGCGTCCTGTGCGGCAACTGCGGCCCGGACAACGGCTCGACGGACTTCACCGACCTGAGCTCGGCCCCGGCGCTGCAGAGCCTGCTCACCGCTCCTGCAGCCGCAGCGGCGGCCGACGAGCTGCGCGAGCAGACGGAGGCGCTGGCACACAAGGCCGGCGACATCGCGAAGACGACGCCGCAGACGACCGCCACGTCGACGGAGTCCTCGACCACCCGCGGCGTCGTCCCGTCGCTCACCGGAGACCAGCTGCCGTCCCTGACCAGTCCGAACGGGACGCTGAAGGGCACCGTGACCACGGTGACCGGCGGGGTCCAGGGCCTGCTCAACAACGTCGGCAGCTCCAGCGGCGGCGTCCTGACGCCCGTGACCGACACGGTGAACAGCACGCTCGGCCTGACGAACCTGCTGCTCGGCGGTCAGTGAGCCGCACGGGCGCCTCTGCCCGTTCGTGACCGGCCCTGAGCGGCCCTGAGCGGCCCTGAGCGGCCCTGAGCGGCCCTGAGCGGCCCTGAGCGGCCCTGAGCGGCTCGGTCAGGAGAAGACCGACGTGCGCTGCATCAGCAGCCCGTAGAGCGTCTGCTGGATCGTCTCGCGCACCTGGTCGGTCACGTTGAAGACCAGCATCGGGTCCTCGGCGGCGCCGGCGTCGTACATGTCGGTCCGGATCGGCTCGCCGAACTCGATGATCCACTTCGACGGCAGCGGGATCAGGCCGAGCGGCCCGAGCAGCGGGAAGAACGGCGTGATCGGGATGTACGGGATGCCGAGCAACCGCGCCAGCGACGGGACGTTGCCGACGAGCGGGTAGATCTCCTCGGCGCCCACGACCGAGGTCGGGATGATCGGTACGCCGGTGCGGATGGCCGCCGAGACGAAGCCGCCGCGGCCGAACCGCTGCAGCTTGTAGCGCTCGCTGTAGGGCTTGCCGATGCCCTTGAAGCCCTCCGGCCAGACCCCGACGATCTCCCCGCCGCGCAGCATCCGCTCGGCATCCTCGTTGCACGCCAGCGTCACGCCGCCCTTGCGGGCCAGCTCGCTGACCACGGGCATCCGGAAGACCAGGTCGGCCCCGAGCGGGCGCAGGAACCGGTGGGCGTGGTCGTGGATGGTGACCGCGGTCATCAGGCCGTCGACCGGCACCGTGCCCGAGTGGTTGGACACCACGAGCGCACCGCCGTCGGCCGGGATGTTCTCGACCCCCCGCACCTCGATGCGGAACCACTTCTGGGCGACCGGCCGGATCGCGGTCATGAAGAAGCGCTGCGTGATCTCGGCGTCGAAGCCGTACTCGTCGACGGTGTAGTCACCGGTCAGCCGCCGGCGCAGGAAGGCGAGGAACGCCGCCAGCCGGGGCTCCCAGTTGTCCCCGAAGACCTCGACCGCGGCAGTCGTGAACCCCGCGAGCCAGTCGACGGCGGGGATGCCCGCGGTCGGGTGCTTGTGGTCGCCGGCGGGCAGCCGCTCAGCGAGCGGCGCCTCGGTCACCGGGACCCGCGGCTCGGGCATCCGCCGCGGTGCCGGCTGCTCGTCGGTGCCCGCGGCCGGTGACTTCCTCGGCGTGGCCGTCTTCGCCGCGCTCGCCTTCGGGGCAGGCTTCCTCGCGGGCCCCGGGGCAAGGCTGCGCGCAGAGCTGGACGGCTTGGCGCTGCCGGTCCCCCGCCCGGGCTTGCCGCGCGTGCCGATCGGGATGATCTCGGCGTCACCCATCGTGCTCTCCCCCTCCGGACAGGGCCCGGCCACCCGCCGGCGACCTGGTGCCGGTCAGCTGGACGGCGCGCTCACGAACGCCCCCGAGGGCACCGAGCAGGGCGGCCTCGGCGGCACGCACGCGACGCTCGGCCACGACCCCCGGCTCGAGGGAGGCCGCGAACTCCGCGAACGCCTCCGCGGTCGTGCGCGAGGGCTCGAAGCCGAGCACCTCCCGCATCCGGGTGGTGTCCACGCCGCGGCCGAAGGTCAGGAAGGCCACCTGCTCGCGGGAGAAGTCGGCGAGCCTGGTCTGGCGCATCGCCGACCCGAAGGTCGACATCGCGATCCCCGGCATCGGCAGCGCCGGGCGACCGAGGCGCCGGACCGCCTGCGACAGCATCATCACGCCGTCTCCCGCGACGTTGAAGGTGCCGGCGATGTCCGACAGCGTCGCGTGCTCGATCACGTCGATCAGGTCCGTGTCGTTCAGGAACTGCATCCGCGGGTCGAACCCGAGCACCGTGGGGATCACCGGGAGCTTGAAGTACGCCGTCAGCGGGGTGTTCAGGGAGGGCCCGATCGCGCTCGCCGTGCGCAGCGTGGTCACGCGTACGTCGGGCCGGCGGCGGGCGAACCCGCGCACGTAGCCCTCGACCTCGTTGAGGTCCTTGACGAAGCCGACCGCCCCGATCCGCCGGGCGTCCATGTCCTCGGAGAACATCGCGGGGTCACGGTTGGTCGACCCGTAGACGGCGGTGCTCGACTTGAGCACGAAGTGCTCGAGGTCCGGCGACTGCTGGCACGCGGCGAGCAGCTGCATCGAGCCGATGACGTTGAGCTCCTTGGCCGCGGTGCTGCTGCCGACCGAGGCCGGCGGCAGCACGCTCATGTGCACGACGGTGTCGACCTGCTCGCGCATGATCACCTTGGCGATCACCGGGTTGCGGATGTCGGCGCGCGCGAAGGACACCGCGCCGAGGTCGCCGCGCGGCGGGGAGATGTCGACCCCGATGACCCGGTCGACGCCGGGCGCGGCCGCGAGCTGCCGGGCGAACCGGCGTCCGAGGTCGCGAGCGACTCCGGTGACGAGCACGACACGGCCCACAGGAGTCTCCTGGTGCGTCTTACTTGCCGAGGCGACGACGCTGCACGCGCGTCTTCTTCAGCAGCTTGCGGTGCTTCTTCTTCGCCATGCGCTTGCGGCGCTTCTTGATGACAGAACCCACGGATGCCCTTTTCTAGCCGACACAGTCTTGACGACACGGTCAGTGCACAACGGAGCCGTACCTTGGGCCCCTCGGAAGGCACAAGACTATCCGCACCCGTCCCAGCGAACGAATCGGGACCGGTGCGGTGGACGGAAGGCGAAGATGTGGGGAGCTCGGACGGGGAGTGCGGGCCCTGTCCCGAGACAGGACCACGCGGCGACCGACGTCAGCCGGTCTGGAAGAAGCTCTTCCGCAGGTACTCGTTGACGTCCTCTTCGCTCACGCGGAACGAGCGACCCACCCGCACGGCCGGCAGCTCGCCGCCGTGCACCAGTCGGTACACCGTCATCTTCGACACCCGCATCACCGAGGCGACCTCGGCGATGGTCAGGAACTTCACTTCGGAAATGTCTCCGGACAGGTTCGAACCCATCTCGCACCGCACTTTCTGATGAGCTCGCCCTCCGGCTTCCCCACCGGAGTTCACGCGTGCTCGCTCAGCCGAGGATAGAGCCATCTGTTACTCATGGGGAAGAGAATGACTCACGATACTTGTGAGAACCGGAATTGCGCTTCCCGGGCCGAAATGGCTCCGACCGGCCCCGCAGGTCAGGGCAGCGGGTCCAGGCCGTGCTCGGGGAAGACCGCAGACCGGGTCTCGTGGATGGCCCGGTCCAGCCACGTGTCGGGGTCGTAGCCGTCCCTCCAGTCCCGGTACGCCGGCTCACGACCGTCGGTCATCAGCACCGGTGCGGGCCGTCCGAGCGTCTCCTCGACGTGGCGGCGCCACTCGGCGGGGGTCTCCGAGCCGGGGTCGAGCGGGACCCCGCTGACCGTCGCGAGCAAGTGGGTCCAGGAGCGCGGGACGACCTCGACCACGGCGTACCCACCGCCGCCCATGGCGACCCAACGGCCGCCGCAGACCTCGTGGGCGAGGTCGTGCAGCACCTCGTAGCTGGCGCGGTGCCCGTCGACGGTGAGCATGAGGTGGGCCAGCGGGTCGTCGCGGTGGGAGTCGCAGCCCTGCTGGGTGACGAGCACGTCGGGGTCGAACGCCCGCACCAGCGGCGGGACCAGCGCGTGGAACGCACGCAGCCAGCCGGCGTCTCCGGTGCCCGGCGGCAGGGCGACGTTGACCGAGGTGCCCACGGCGTCCGGGCCACCGCTCTCCGCGGGGAAGCCGGTGCCCGGGAACAGCATCTGGCCGGTCTCGTGCAGCGAGATCGTCAGCACCCTCGGGTCGTCGTAGAAGATCTGCTGCACGCCGTCGCCGTGGTGCACGTCGACGTCGACGTAGGCCACCTTCTTGGCGCCGTGGTCGAGCAGCCAGCGGATCGCGATCGCGACGTCGTTGTAGACGCAGAAGCCACTCGCGTGGTCCGGCATCGCGTGATGGAGACCGCCGGCGATGTTCGCGGCATGGATCGACTCGCCCTCCCACACGCGGCGTGCCGCCTCGAGGCTGGCGCCGACGACGTGCCGGGCGGCCCGGTGCATGTGCGGGAAGATCGGGTTGTCGTCCGTGCCCAGCCCGTGGGCCGGGTCGGGCACGGCGGTGGCCCCGCTGCTGCGGCGTACCGCCTCGATCAGGCCGGGGTCGTGGACGACGAGCAGGTCCTCGTCGGTCGCATGGGGTGCGGGCACTGCGACGAGTCCGCTCGTCCCGTTGGTCGAGCCTGTCGAGACCACCCCGAGGCTCCGGGCGAGCCGCATGGTCAGGTCGACGCGGACCGGGTTCATCGGGTGCGCGGGGCCGAAGTCGTAGTCGGTCAGCGACTCGTCGAAGACCACACTCGTGGGGCCGCAGGGGGACGTGCTCGACTGGTCGGGCGCCAAGGTCAGTCCATGCCCTCCGCGAGCTGGACCGAGCGGTCGCGCGCCGCCTCCATCGCGGTGATGAACGCGGCCCGCACCTTGTGGTCCTCGAGCTGGCGGATCGCCGCAGCGGTGGTGCCACCCGGGGAGGTCACCTGCTCCCGCAGGACCGTCGGGTGGGTGCCGGTCTCGCGCAGCAGCTTGGCCGAACCTACGACGGTCTGCACCACGAGCTCGGTGGCCGTCGTGCGGGGCAGCCCCAGGTGCACGCCGGCCTCGATCATCGCCTCGACCACGAAGAACAGGTACGCCGGGCCGGAGCCGGAGATCGCGGTGACCGCGTCCTGCTGCTTCTCCGGCACGCGCACGACGCGGCCGGTCTGCTTCAGGAGATCCTCGGCGGTGGCGAGGTGCGCGTCGTCGCAGTGCGACCCGGCCGAGATCGCGGCCATGCCCTCGTCGACCAGGGCAGGGGTGTTCGGCATGACCCGGACGACCGCGATCCCGTCCGGGATGTGCTTCTCGATCGCGGCGGTGGTGATGCCGGCGGCGAGCGAGACCACCAGCTGCCCGGGCTTCAGGTACGGCGCGATCTCGGTGAGCACGTCGGCCATGTCCTGGGGCTTGACCACCAGCACGACCGTGTCGGCGGAGGCGGCGTCGGTGTTGGCGACCACCGTGACGCCGTACTTCTCGCGGAGCTCGGCGGCCCGCTCCGGGCGCTTCTCGCCGACCATGAGCTCGGCGACCTCGCGGCCACCGCGGATCAGCCCGGAGAGCAGGGTCTCCCCCATCACTCCGGCGCCGATGATGGCGACCGTCACGGATCCTCCCTGATGGTGTGGCCGGCTACTTCTGCGAGACCAGCGAACGCAAGAAGAATGTCAGGTTCGACGGGCGCTCGGCGAGCCTTCTCATCAGGTAGCCGTACCACTCCTCGCCGTAGGGCACGTAGACGCGCACCCGCTCGCCGATGCCGGCGAGCCGTTTCTGCTCGTCGGGACGGATGCCGTAGAGCATCTGGAACTCGTAGCTGCCCGGCGCCCGGTCGAAGCGGGTCGCGAAGGCACCCGCGATCCGGATCAGCCGCGGATCGTGCGTGGCGACCATCGGGTAGCCCTGTCCGGCCATGAGCACCTTCAGGCAGCGCACGTAGGACCTGTCCACCTCGTGCCGGTCCTGGAACGCGACACTCGCCGGCTCGTTGTAGGCGCCCTTGCACAGCCGCACCCGGGACCCCTCGTACGCGAGCGCCCGGCAGTCGTCCTCGGTGCGGTGGAGGTAGGCCTGCAGCACCGCTCCGGTCTCCGGGAAGTCCTTGCGCAGCTCGCGCAGCGTCGAGAGCGTCTGGTCGGTCGTCGTGTGGTCCTCCATGTCGATGGTGACCGTCGTCCCGACGTTGCGCGCGGCCCGGCAGATCTGCCGCGCGCCTTCGAGGCTGAGCTTGGGCCCGACCTCCGGCAGCGCCTGCCCGATCGCACTCAGCTTGACGCTCACCTCCGCGCTGCGGGCGAGGCCCTCGGCACTGAGCGCCTCCAGCAGCTCGAGGTACGCCGCCACGGTCGCCTCGGCCTGGTGCTCGTCGACGGTGTCCTCACCGAGGAAGTCGATACTCACCAGGCGCCCGTCCGCCACGAGCTCCCGGGTCGCCGTGACCGCGTCCCGGGTGCGCTCGCCGGGGACGTAGCGCGCGACGATGCCGCCGCTCAGCGGCATCCTGGTGACCAGCTCCTTGACCCGCCGGCTCCGCGAGAGCATCAACAACGGTTGGCGCAGCAATCTGGTCTCCCTGTGAGGCATCCGGCACCCCGTTGTGCCGCTCTTCTCACGGTACGCCGGGCGGATGTGCGGGTCGAAATCCGGGGTCCGGCTAGTCCGACTGACGCCGCAACGTGAGCGCGGCCAGCACCAGGCCACCGACCGCGAACGCCGCCACCAGGCCGAGGTCGCCCCAGACGGCGGGATGGGCGTCGCGGGAGACCTTGCGCATGGCGTCGACCGCGTAGGACAGCGGCAGCACGTCGGACACCCCACGGAGGACCGGCGGGAGGTCGGCCCGCGCGACGAACAGGCCGCACAGCAGGATCTGCGGCACCACCAGCGCGGGCATGAACTGCACCGCCTGGAACTCCGTGCGGGCGTAGGCGGAGACGAACAGGCCGAGGGCACTGCCGAGCACCGCGTCGACGACGGCGACCACGAGCAGCAGCCAGACCGGCCCCGCGACGCTCAGGTCGAGGAACCAGACGGACAGCCCGACCGCGAGGGCCGACTGGACGGCCGCGACCAGTCCGAAGGCGAGCGCGTAGCCCGCGAGGAAGTCGCCCTTGCCCATCGGCATCGCGAGCAGCCGCTCCAGGGTGCCGGAGGAGCGCTCGCGCAGCGTCGTCACCGAGGTGACCAGGAACATGATGATGAACGGGATAAGGGCGAGCAGGGCCGAGGCGAGGGCGCCGAAGCCGAACGAGGGCTTGTCCTGGAACATCCACCACAGCAGCGCCATGATCACGCAGGGCAGCACCAGGAGCATCACCAGCGTGCGGCGGTCCCGGCGCAGCTGGATGAGGACCCGCCGGGTGACGGCCAGCGTGATCCGCGGGTTCACGACGGCGCGCCTTCGACGAGGTCGAGGAACGCGGTCTCGATGTCGGCGGCCCCCGTCTTCTCGAGGAGTCCCCGCGGGGTGTCGTCGGCGATGATCCGGCCATCACGCATCAGCATCAGCCGGTCACAGCGGGTGGCCTCGTCCATCACGTGGCTGGAGACGAAGACCGCGGCGCCCTCGTCCGCGAGGCGGTGGAACGTCTGCCAGAGATCCTTGCGGAGCACGGGGTCCAGCCCGACGGTCGGCTCGTCGAGCACGATCAGCGCCGGCTTGCCGAGCAGCGCGACGGCGAGCGACACGCGGGACCGCTGACCGCCCGAGAGCCGGCCGACGACCTTCGCGCGCTCGGGCTCGAGAGCGACGACCCGGACGCACTCCTCGACACGCTGCCGGCCGACGCCGAGCACGTCGGCGAAGAACGCGAGGTTCTCCTGAACCGTCAGGTCGTCGTAGACGCTCGGCGCCTGCGTGACGTAGCCGATCCGCGTCCGGAGGCCGGCCGCGCCGGCGTGCTCCCCGAAGACCGTCACCTGCCCGCCGCTGATCCGCTGGACGCCCACGATCGCCCGCATCAACGTGGTCTTCCCGCACCCGGAGGGCCCGAGCAGGCCGGTGACCTCGCCCGGGACCACCGAGAAGGTGAGGTCGCGGATCACCTCGTTGCCACCACGTACGACGCGCAGGCCGCTGACCTCGACGCCGGCGCTCACGGCAGCGGACCGGTGAGGTACCGCTGCAAGGTCGGACCGTAGATCGCGGCCAGCTCGTCGGCGGTCATCGAGGCGATCGGCTCGACCTCGAGCAGGTAGCGCATCACGATCAGGCCGAGCACCTGGCTGGCCAGCAACGGCATCCGCCGCTCCGGCTCCTCGATCCCCAGGGCGGTCCCGACCGGTCCGATGACCACCTTCAGGAAGCCGTCACGCATGAGCTCCTTGCCGGTCGGGTCGAGCAGTCCGCGCGCCATGCCGAGCAGCGGCAGCTGCAGCTCCGGGTCGTCCCACACCGAGAGCAGCGTCCTCAGCAGGCCCTCACCGGCACCGTCCGGTCCGCGCGCGATCACGGGCGCGAGCACCTCGCGCGGGTCGACCGGCAGGGCTAGTGCCGCGACGAAGAGGTCGTCCTTGGTGCCGAAGTAGTGGTGCACGAGCGCAGGGTCGACGCCAGCCTTCGCTGCGACCGCGCGGACCGACGTACCGGAGAGGCCGCCGGTGGCGAACAGCCCGCGGGCCGCCTCGAGGATCGCCGCACGGGTGTCGGGTGAGCCCGGGCGCCGGCCGCGGCTGGTCCCGACGGTCACGGCGCGCTCGCCTGGGTGCCGGCCGAGCCGGGCTCGTGCGCGCTGGCGAAGTGGAGCTGGCTGAAGGCGAGGCTCGCGAGCAGGTCGGCCTCCCGCGCCTGGCGGGTGCCCGCCTTCCGGGTGTTGATCTCCGCGACGATGTGGCCCTCGAAGCCCGCCTCGGAGAGGTGCTCGAGGAACTCGCCGCACGGCTGGTTGCCGCGGCCCGGGACGAGGTGCTCGTCCTTCGCCGACCCGCTGCCGTCGGTCATGTGGACGTGCCGCAGCCGGCTGCCGAGCCGGCGGGCCATCTCGATCGGGTCGCTCTGCGCGGTGGCGGCGTGCGACAGGTCGATGGTGGTGTTCGCGTAGTCCTCGCGGCTGGGGTCCCAGTGCGGCTGGTAGACGTCCATCATGCGGCGCGACGTCGCCCGCCACGGGTACATGTTCTCCACGGCGAAGGCGAGACCGGTCTGCTCCTCGAGGCGGGCGATCCCCTCCACGAAGCTCGCGGCGTAGTCCTTCTGCCAGCGGAACGGGGGGTGTACGACGACCACGTCGGCGTCGAGCTCGTGGGCCATCTCGGCGCTCATCTCCAGCTTGACCCAGGGGTCGGTCCCCCAGACCCGCTGGGTGATCAACAGGCAGGGAGCGTGCACCGCGCAGACGGGTACCTCGTGGTAGTCACGCAACCGGCGGACCTTGTCGACGTCCTGGGAGATCGCGTCGATGCTGACCATCACCTCGACCGCGTCGTAGCCCAGCCGGGCGGCGTACTCGAAGCCGTGGGCGACCGACTCGGGGTAGACCGAGGCGGTCGAGAGCGCGAACTTCGGAGCCATCAGGCCACCCGCTCAGCCCTGCAGGCCGAGCTTGTCGAGGCGCTCGAGGATGATCCCCTCGCGCAGCGCCCAGGGGCAGATCTCCAGCTCGGGGAGGTCGAAGATGTCCATCAGCGCGGCTGCGACGAAGGCCCCCGCGACGACCTGGTGGGCACGGTCGGGCGAGACTCCCGGGAGCTGGGCGATCTCGGCGCGGGACATCTCCAGCAGCTTGGGGATCCAACTCTCCAGGGCGGTCGCGGACAGGATCCGGCGAACGAAGAGACCCTCGCTGGACGGAGCCGCACCGCAGATCCTCGACAGCGAGCGGAACGTCTTCGAGGTGGCGACCGCGTGGTCGAGCCGCCCGGATCGCAGCAGGCTGCCGGCGTCGCGGGCGATGTCGGCGCGGATCGACCGACGCACGGCTCGCAGCGAATCCTCGTCGAGCCGGCCGTCGGCGAAGTGGGCGCGTGCGAGCCGCGCGGCACCGAGTGGAAGCGTCCAGGCGACGTCGGCGACCTCCTCGGCGCCGGCGGCGATCTCGAGCGACCCGCCGCCGATGTCGAAGACGGCCAGCCGGCCCGAGGACCAGCCGAACCAGCGGCGCACTGCCAGGAACGTCAGCCGCGCCTCGTCCTCGCCGGCCAGCACGCTGATCCGCGCGCCGGTGTGCTCGTGCACGTGGTCGAGCACCTCGTCGGCGTTCGCGGAGTCGCGCACCGCCGACGTGGCGAAGGCGTAGATCTCCTCGCAGCCCTTGTCCTCGGCGAGCTGCAGCGCGTTGCTCACGAACTCGGTCAGCGCGGCGACCCCTGCCGGGGTGACGGCGCCGCCGGCATCGAGGTGCTCGGCGAGCCGCAACGGCTCCTTGTACGACGAGGCGGGCATCGGCGCCGCACCGCGATGGGCGTCCACGACGAGCAGGTGCCCGGTGTTGGAGCCGATGTCGAGAACGCCCAGCCGCATGTGTCCGAGGCTACGCGAGGGAGCGGAGCCGCATCGAGCTTGCTCGTTTGCCGGCGGAGCGACGAGCGTTGAGGAGCGGAGCGACGATCACGCGAGCCGGACCCGCCGCTCGACGGTGAACCACGCGAGACCGACGACGACCGCGAGCGCCCAGGGCCACCAGGGCTGGTGCGCCTCCCAGTACGACGCCCGGAAGACGTCGAGGCCGCCACGCAGGATGTCGGGCAGCGTGTCGGGCAGGCCGGAGGAAGGACGCAGCTGGGGAGCCACCCACGTCGTCATCGCCCGGAACGGCGTCGCCGTCCAGTAGACGGCGATCGCGACCGGCCACAGCAGCATCCAGGCAGCGGAGCGGCGTACCGAGAGCACGAACGCGACGGCCAGCACGACGAAGGCGAGCGCCTCGCTGACGTGGTCGGTGGTGCGCACGGCGCCGGGCCCGTGGTCGTGATCGACGAGGAAGCCCGCCACCCAGCCGGGCAGCTGTCCGGCGGCCAGCGCCGCGGCCAGAGGCAGGAAGCCGATCTGGACGGAGGCCAGCGCACCCAGCGCGCCGCCGGCGAGCGTCGCCCCCGCCACCACGAGCACGAGGCCCTGGAGGACTCGCGAGTCGCCGGCGAACGCGTCGGAGGCGTGCGCGTCGATCGTGTTCCGCGCAGCCGCGGCGACCACGATCGTCGTGACCACGAGCGACGCCGACGCCACCGCGAGAGCCGGCAGCCGCTGGCCCGCCCGAGTGGTGAGCACCAGCGGCAGCAGCGTCGCGGCCACCGCACCGAGGGTGGTGAAGGCGACCAGCGAGGGCAGGAACGCGGCGACCAGCGGGATCGTGAGGCGCACGCCGGCCAGGCCCTCGCTGGAGCTGCCGATCGGCGCCGCCTCGGTGGTCGACCAGCGGAACCCCGAGACCACCCAGGGCAGGTGGCCGAAGAGCCAGCAGGTCACGGCCGTCAGCACCGCCAACCCCATCGCGAGCAGGAAGCGATGCCCGGGGCTGGACTCCGAGTCGTCCATGGCGCTCATCATGCCGCGTGCGCCGGAGCCCTCCGGCGTAGGGTGCCCGGGTGCCCGAGGTGGATCCCGTCTTTCCGCGTGCCTGGCTCGAGTTCGCCGACCCGGCGGACGAGGGCCAGGTGTTCCGCTGCGACCTGACCTGGCTGACGTCGAGCTGGACGTGCATCTTCGGCGGCGGCTGCCAGGGCATCTACGCCACCTCGCCGGATGCCGGCTGCTGCGCGCTGGGCGCCCACTTCGCCGACGCCGACGACGAGGAGCGGGTCGCGGACTGGGTCGAGAGGCTCGACGACGACCTGTGGCAGAACCGTGGTCTCGCGCTCAACGCCAAGGGCCGTCTCTCGCGCAAGCGCTGGACCGAGATCGAGGACGGCGAGCGCAAGACCCGCACGGTCGAGGGCCCCGCCGGCAGCGCCTGCATCTTCCACAACGGCCGCGGGTTCAGCGGTGGCTACGGCTGCGCGCTGCACGCACTGGCCCTGCGCGAGGGCGTGCACTTCGTCGAGACGAAGCCCGACGTGTGCTGGCAGCTGCCGATCAGGCGGACGTTCCGCGACGTCGAGCGACCCGACGGCACGTCGTACCAGGAGATCAGCATCGGCGAGTACGAGCGCAGCGGCTGGGGGCCCGGCGGCCACGACCTCGACTGGTACTGCTCGGGCAACACCGAGGCGCATGTCGGTGCGGAGCCGGTGTACCTGTCGAACGCGACCGAGCTGGTGGCGCTGATGGGGCAGCCGGCGTACGACCTGCTCGCGGCCGCGTGCGAGCGCCACCTGCGGTCGCGGTCACTGCTCGCCGTGCACCCCGCTTCGGCACCGCGAACCTGAGCATTGCCTGAACACATCCCGACCCCGGTGTCGAACGTCTGATCGGCCCGAGTGAGAATCAACCATGCGCCTCGACCACATCGTCTTCGCCGCCGGCCCTGGGGGACTTGCCGGCACCGCAGCGCGTCTCTCGGAGCTCCTCGGTGAGGACTTCGAGGACGGTGGTGTGCACCCCCGTTTCGGCACTCGCAACCAGATCCTGCCGCTCACCGACAGCACCTACCTCGAGCTCGTGGAGGTCCTCGACCACCCCGCCTCGGACAAGGCGCCGTTCGGCCAGGCCGTCCGCGCCCGCTCCGAGCTCGGCGGCGGCTGGCTGGGCTGGGTCGTCGCCGTGGAGGACATCGCTCCTCTGGAGGCGCGGCTCGGCCGGAGCGCCGTCAACGGCAACCGGCACCGCCCCGACGGCCACGAGCTCCTCTGGAAGCAGCTCGGCGTCAAGGGCCTCCAGGCCGACCCGCAGCTGCCGTTCTTCGTGCAGTGGGAGGGCGACCCGGGGGACCACCCGTCGACCGGTGCGTCCGGCGGCATCTCGCTGGAGTCGCTCGAGATCGCCGGAGACCCGGCGCGCGTCTCGGAGTGGCTCGGCCAGCCCGTCGAGCGCCCGCTCGAGGAGGTCAAGGTCGAGTGGGTCGCGCCGAACGGCACGCCCGGGCTCGTCGCGGTGACCTTCCAGACGCCGGCCGGACTCGTCCGGATCTGACCCGTCGCCCGGTGGTCGAGCCTGTCGAGGCCCCGGACGACATCAGGCCCAGCCCCAACATCTGGGGACACCCCGAGGTCTACGAGGTCGAGAACCGCGGCGTCGACCGGGCCGGCGTGCTCTGGTCGGCGATGCGCGAACGAGCCGACTGGGCCGGCCGCGACGTCCTCGACGTCGGCTGCGGCACCGGGTTCCACCTGCCGACGTTCGCCGCGTCGGCGAGGTCGGTCACCGGCGTCGAGCCGAACGAGGCACTCGCCGCGATCGCCCGCCGGCGCGTACGCCGGCTCGCGACTGTCTCGGTGCTCACCGGCGTCGCCGGCGACCTGCCGCTCCCGGATGCGTCGGTCGACGTCGTGCACGCGCGCTGGGCCTACTTCTTTCCACCGGGCTGCGAACCCGGGCTCGCGGAGCTCGACCGGGTCGTCCGGCACGGCGGCACCGCGTTCGTGATCGACAACGACGCCGAGCGCTCGACCTTCGGCGGCTGGTTCCGGCGCGGCTTCCCCGAGGTCGACCCGGGTGAGGTGGAGCGCTTCTGGTCGTTGCACGGGTGGAGCCGCGACCGGCTCGAGATCGCCTGGACCTTCGACGATCGCGCCGACTTCGAGGCCGTCGTGCGGATCGAGCTGCCCACCACTGTCGCCGAGGAGGTGCTGGCCGAGCACCCGGACGCGACCGGGGTCGACTACGCCGTCAACCTGTGGTGGCGCCGCTTCTAGGGCAGGTCGGTGCCGGACCGCGGCGCGTCGGGCACGGTCGAGCGTCGTACCACCAGGGTGGGCTCGAGCAGCCGGCCCGGTCGCTCGACCGGCTTGTGGGCGAGCACGGCGTGCAACAGGCCGACCAGCTCCACGGCCACCTGCTCCAGCGGCTGGCGCACCGAGGTCAGCCCGGGCCAGCTCACGTGTGCGCCGAGGGAGTCGTCGAAGCCGACCACGCCCACGTCGATGCCCGGGCGCAGGCCACGCTCGTGGAGGGCGTGCAGCACGCCGATCGCCAGGGTGTCGCTGGCGCACGCGAACCCGGTGACGCCGTGGCCGTCGATCAGCTTGTGCGCCTCCATCCGCGCGGCGTCCACGTTGTCGGTGGTGCGTACGCCGAGGCCGTCGGTGTCCATCCCGGCACTCGTCAGCGCCAGCTCCCAGCCTGACCGCCGGTCCTCCCCGATCCGGGAGGTCTCCTCCCAGCCGAGCCAGGCCACGCGCCGGAAGCCGGACTGGAGCAGGTGCTCGGTGGCCAGCGAGGCGCCGCGGGCCCCGTCCACGTCCACCCAGGGGTGCGCGGCGCCCGGGTCGTCCCAGGGCCGGCCGAAGGTCACGAACGGCGCCCCGATCCTGCCGAGCAGCTCGGTCTCGGCGGTGCCGGCGTAGGTGTCGGTGATGACGAAGGCGTCGACCGCGGTGGCGCGCAGCAGGTCGTCGTAGCCGTCGAGCGGGTCGTCGACGGCGCCCGAGAAGAGGAGCACGTGGTGACCGGTCTGCGCCATCGTCTCGACCAGGGTGTGCACGAACCGGTCCATCAGCGCGTTGCTGGTGCCCTCCTGGGCAGGCTCGAAGCGCAGCCCGATCATGTGGGACGCGCGCGTGCGCAGCTGCCGCGCCGCCCGGTTCGGGGTGTAGCCGAGCTCGAGGATCGCCGCCTGGACGCGCTCGAGGGTGTCCTCGCGCAGCAGCTCGGGGTTGTTCAGGGCGTTGGAGACCGTCTGCCGGGAGACGCCGGCCCTCTCGGCAACGGTGGCGAGCGTGGGGTACTGGTCGGTGAGCCGTCGGGTCGGGCTCATCGCCTCCTCCTCACAGGGTCATGACTGGCGTACGTCGTCCTGGGCGCCCGTGGTTTCGACCGCTGCTCGAGTGGAACGATCAAATCATAGGGACGGCTCCACCGCTCGCGCGCCTGGGCGATCCTGTCGGCGTGGGCACATATGTTCGAACCATGGCGAAGGGAAGTGCATCCAGACGGGGCGATGCCGCGGCGTACCTCTGCGGCGAGTGCGGCTGGGAGACGACGAAGTGGGTCGGGCGGTGCGGTGAGTGCCAGGCGTGGGGGTCGGTGGTCGAGCGCGCCGCTCCGCGCAGCCGGGTGCAGGCGGGTCCGGTGACCGCACCGGCGCGCCCGATCGGCGAGATCGCCATCGAGGACTCCCAGGCGCGCAGCAGCGGCGTCCCCGAGCTCGACCGGGTGCTCGGCGGCGGTCTCGTGCCCGGCGCGGCGATCCTGCTCGCCGGCGATCCCGGCGTCGGCAAGTCGACGCTGCTGCTCGAGGTGGCCGCCCAGACCGCCCGTTACCGCCACCGCACGCTGTACGTCACCGGCGAGGAGTCCGCCGCGCAGGTGCGCCTGCGCGCCGACCGCACCGGCGGCATCCAGGACGAGCTCTACCTCGCGGCCGAGACCGACCTCGGCGCCGTGCTCGGCCACGTCGAGCAGGTCAAGCCGGTGCTGCTGGTGATCGACTCGATCCAGACGATCAGTGCGGGCGACGTCGAGGGGGTGCCGGGCGGGGTGACCCAGGTCAAGGAGGTCGCCGCCGCGCTCATCCGGATGGCCAAGCTGCGCAACATCACGCTGGTCCTGGTCGGCCACGTCACCAAGGACGGCTCGATCGCCGGACCGCGCGTGCTCGAGCACCTCGTCGACGTGGTGCTGCACTTCGAGGGCGACCGGTCCTCGCGGCTGCGCATGGTGCGGGCGGTGAAGAACCGCTTCGGGCCGGTGGACGAGGTCGGCTGCTTCGACCTGTCCGCCGAGGGGATCGTCGCGATCACCGATCCCACCGGGCTGTTCCTCGACGCCCGGCACGGCCCGGTCCCCGGCACCTGCGTGGCCGTCGCCATGGAGGGGCGCCGGCCCCTGCTCAGCGAGGTGCAGGCCCTGGTCACGCACTCACCCTCCGAGCGACCCCGGCGGACGACGTCGGGGGTCGACTCCGCCCGGGTCGCGATGATCCTGGCGATCCTGCAGCAGCACGCCGGCATCCGACTGCACCAGCACGACGTGTTCGTCTCCAGCGTCGGCGGAGCCCGGCTCACCGAGCCGAGCAACGACCTCGCCATCGCCCTGGCGATCGCCTCCGCCCACCGCGGCGAGGCACTCGGCCGCCAGGTGGTGGCCATCGGCGAGCTCGGCCTGTCCGGCGAGCTGCGTCGCGTCCGCGACCTCGGCGTGCGGCTGGCGGAGGCGGGCCGGATGGGGTTCCGCGCGGCCGCCGTACCGGCCGAGTCGCCGCAGACGGTCGGCCGCAGCCGGGTGATGGACGGCCTGCGTGTCGTCGACGTCGACAACGTGGGCCGCGCGCTGGACCTGCTGGGCATGGCCGACGGAGAGCTGCGCCGCGAAGGTTCGTGAGGACCTAGACTCACCCGCGTGGTAGCCGCCGACGACGTGCAGCAGGCCGAGGCCCTGCGCGCGACCCTCGCCAGCATCGCTCCGGGCACGTCCCTGCGCGACGGCCTGGAGCGGATCCTGCGCGGCCGCACGGGGGCGTTGATCGTGCTCGGCCACGACAAGGTCGTCGACACCATCTCGACCGGAGGGTTCACCCTCGACGTGCCGTTCACCGCGACCGGGCTCCGCGAGCTGGCCAAGATGGACGGCGCGATCATCCTCGACCAGGACGTCTCCCAGGTCCATCGCGCCAACGTGCACCTGATGCCCGACCACACGATCCCCAGCGACGAGACCGGCACCCGGCACCGCACCGCCGACCGGGTCGCCAAGCAGACCGGCTTCCCGGTGATCTCGGTGTCCCAGTCGATGCAGATCATCGCGGCGTACGTCGGCGAGACCCGCTACGTGCTCGAGGACACCGGCTCGATCCTGTCGCGCGCGAACCAGGCGCTGGCCACGCTGGAGCGCTACAAGATGCGCCTCGACGAGGTCTCGAGCACGCTCTCCGCGCTCGAGATCGAGGACCTGGTCACGGTCCGCGACGTCGCGGTCGTGGCCCAGCGGCTGGAGATGGTCACCCGGATCGCACGCGAGATCGAGGACTACGTGCTCGAGCTCGGCACCGACGGTCGCCTCCTCTCGTTGCAGCTGGAGGAGCTGATCACCGGCGTCGACGCCGAGCGCGAGCTCGTCGTCCGCGACTACCTGCCCGGAGGCCGCCGCAAGCGCAGCCCCGAGCACGTGCTGGCCGACCTGGAGAGCCTGTCGCCCACCGACCTCGTCGACATCTCGATGGTCGCCAAGGCCCTCGGGCAGCGCCAGGGCGAGCACCTCGAGGGCGCGGTGACCCCGCGCGGCTACCGGCTGCTGGCCAAGGTGCCGCGGCTGCCCAGCCCGGTCATCGACCGGCTCATCGAGCAGTTCGACAGCCTCCAGAAGCTCCTGTCGGCCGGCGTCGAGGAGCTGCAGATCGTCGAGGGTGTCGGCGAGCTGCGCGCCCGGAGCGTGCGCGAGGGGCTCTCACGGCTGGCGGAGTCCAGCATCCTCGAACGCTACGTCTGAGGCAGGCCGAGAGCCGTTCGCCGGGCGAAGTACGCGACCGCGACACAGCCGGCGGTCATCGGCACGACGCTCACCAGCCCGAGAGCCCCCGAGCCCGGGAAGGCGTAGGTCAGCAGGATCGCCAGGGTGAGGGTCGGCACCCACCACGGCACGGCGCCGCCCCTGAACAGGGCCACCGCCTGGGTGATGATCCCGGCGGTCAGCAGGAGGTGCCCCGGCAGCTGCAGGACGAGCAGGTGCGTGTGGTCGTGGGCGATCGCGTCGTAGACGTCGGCGGCGGCGCTGTGCGCCACCGCCGGATCGCTCGGGTAGAAGTACGCCGCGGCGAAGTTCGCGACGCCGACCGCCTCCATGACACCGCCCAGGATCATCAAGGCAGCCCCCCAGGTGGCGGCTCCCGCTGCCCTCGTCCGGACGAGCACCACGACCGCGATCCCCTGGGCCGCGATGTTGAGCGGCCCGAGCACCGCGGTGAGCATGACCATCAGCCACATGGAGTCGCGCACCGGGGCAATGTCGTCGACGCGGAGCACCGTGCCGCTGTCGGTGACCGTGGGCCAGGCCAGCCCGATCGGGATGAATGCGAGAGCGGTGAGCACGAGCACGGCGCAGACGAGGCTCACCCGCGACCCGGTCGCCTCATGGGGCACGAGTCCTGCGGAAGCGGAGCTGGTGGAGAGGGACATCGCTAGGTCCTTTCTTTCGTGGTCGGTGCCCAGCGAAGCGCTCCGGAGGGGTGGTGCACATCGTGGTGACCGCGGGTCGTGGGCCTCCGTACTGGTACGGACGCGTGGGTGCCGCATCAGCTCTACCCTTCGAAGATGCGATCGTCGCGCGTGCAGGTCGCCGGCCTTGCCGGGTTGTCCCTGGCACTCGTGCTGATGGGGTGCGGACTGCTCGTTGCTGAGCAGCTCGAGCGCGCTCACGTCGCGTACTTCGCCGGTGTCGGTGGCATCGGTGCGCTGACCGTGGCCCTCGGCCTGGTCGTGACCTGGCGCGTGGGCGGCAATGTCGTCGGCGTGCTGCTCACGTGGGTCGGGTTCGGTGTGGTGTGCGTGGCGGCGCGGGACGTCTACGAACACGCCTGGCTGGCCGATCCGGGTGGCGTACCCCTGAGCACCACGGCCGTCGCCGTGCTGGACGAGAGCGCGTGGTGGCTGTTCGCGGGGGTTGCGCTGCTGCTGCTGCACTTCCCTGACGGGCGACTGCCGGGCCCACGCTGGCGCGCCGTACCCGGACTGGTCCTCGGCTCGGCCCTCGTGACCCACGTGGCGAGTCTCGGTGCCGGTGAGCCGTTCATCCCGCCCTTGCAGGATCGCCTGCGACCGTGGGCGCCGTTCCCTTCGTGGGTGCAGCTGCTCGGTGCGGTGGCGAACGTGACGCTGGTCGCCCTGGTGCTCGCTGCGGCCGCTTCCACCTTCGTTCGGTTCCGGCGTTCGACCGGGCGCACTCGTGCCCAGCTCAAGTGGTTGTCTCTGGCCGGCATCGGCATCGCGGCGTACCCGCTCGTCTGCGTCACCGAGCTGGCACTCACGGGCAGCACCGATCGGCTCGCGCTCGTCGTGGGTCTCGCCTCGCTGGTGCTGCTTCCGGGATCGGTGGCGATCGCCCTCTTGCGTCACGACCTGTACGACGTCGATCGCGTCCTCGCCGACACGATCAGCTACGTCGTGGTCGTGGTCGCCCTTCTCGCCACCTACGCCCTGGCCTCCTTCGGTCTGGGACTGGTCGCCGGACGGAACTCGGCCGTCGCAGCGGCGGGCGCCACCGCTGTGTGTGCCCTGCTCCTGGCGCCCGCGCGCGTCCGGCTGAGGAGAAGCGTCGACCACCGGCTCTTCCCCAGGCATCGCGCGGCCCTGGGTGCTGTCGAGGACCTGCGCAACCGGGTCCACACCGACGGCGCACGGCCCGAGGACCTCGAGGCGGTGCTGCGCACCGCCCTGCGGGATCCCGAGCTGCGGGTGGGCGTCCTGGTGCCGGGGTCGGCTGGCTTCGTCGACACGACGGGTGCCGCCGTTGCCGGCACCGCGCTCGTGCCGGTGATGCTCGGAGGTGTCCAGGTCGGCGTCATGACAGGGGCGGAGTCGAACACCGGCGTCCTCCGCCTGGTGGCTCCGTCGTGTGCCAGCCTGGTCGAGGTCATCCGTCTGCGCGCCGAGCTGGCGAGTGCCCTTCGCGAGGTGGAGGCGAGTCGCGCCCGCCTCGTGCACGTCGGCGACGCGGAGCGGAAGCGGCTCGAGCGGGACCTGCACGACGGCGCACAGCAGCGGCTGGTCTCGCTCGGAATGGCGATGCGGGTCGCGCAGCGCAGGTTGCCGGGTGGCACGGTCGATGTCCACGGGCTGCTCGACCAGGGTGTCGCCGAGCTTGCGATCGCGGTGGCCGAGCTCCGGCAGATCGCCCACGGGCTGCGGCCGTCGAGCCTGGACGACGGACTGCACGCGGCCCTCAGCGCGCTCACGAGTGCCCTGCCCATCCCGGTGCACCTCGAGGTGCCGACGACGCCGATCGACGAGCAGCTGGCCACGACGGCATACTTCGTCGCCGCAGAGGCGATGGCGAACGCCGCCAAGCATGCGCACGCGTCCGCGATCAAGGTCCGTGTCGCCAACGATCCGTCGGGAGTCTGCGTGAGGATCCAGGACGACGGCGTGGGCGGGGCCGTACCTCGGGTCGGATCGGGGCTCGCCGGGCTGGCGGACCGGGTGTCCGCCGTGGGCGGCTCGCTGGTGATGACGAGCATCCGGGGCTCGGGCACCACGATCGAGGCGGTGCTGCCGTGCGGATCGTGATCGGGGAGGACTCCGCGCTGTTCCGCGAGGGACTGGCCAGCCTGTTGACCCAGGCCGGGCACGAGATCGTGGGAAGAGCGGGAGACGCCACGTCGCTGGTCGAGGTCGTTGCGCGCGAGAAGCCGGACCTTGCCGTGGTCGACGTGCGGATGCCGCCGGACCTCACCGATGACGGAGCCCGTGCTGCGCGCGTCATCCGCGACTCCCAGCCCGACGTGGCGATCGTGTTGCTTTCCCAGCACGTCGAGACCAGGCACTCCGTCGAGCTCGTCACGCGCGGAGGGTTCGGCTACCTGCTCAAGGACCGCGTCCTCGACGTCGACGCCTTCCTGGACGTGCTGGACCGCGTCGCCGCCGGAGGCTCGGCGCTGGACCCTGAGGTGGTCGCCCGGTTGCTCGGCAGACCCGCGACCCGGACGCTGACCCCTCGGGAGCGCGAGGTGCTCGGCCTGATGGCGGAGGGGTGCACCAACGCGGGCATCGCTCGTCGCCTGTGGCTGAACGAACGGACCGTCGAGACGCACGTGAGCGGCATCATGAGCAAGCTCGGGCTGGCCGACAACACCGGAGAGCACCGCCGCGTGCTGGCCGTCCTCACCTACCTGGGCGAGCGCTGACCGGTCGTCACGTGCGGTCCTTGATCGCGTCGGGCAGCGCTTCCCAGGCGTACTGCGCCATCACCGCGAGGCCCGGGACCCCGAGGTGGTTCGAGTCGCCGGTGAGGTCGCTCTCGAGCACAGGCATCTTCTGGACGTGGGCGCCGTCCGTGAAGCAGCCCGGGTGCGCTGCGCAGACCCTGGTGATCTGCGACCAGTAGCCGTCGACGATCCTCTGCTCCGAGGCGATGCCGGCCGGGCGCTCCTTGCCGGAGGCCCCGAACGTGTCGCAGGGCCCGTTGCCCGAGCTGCCCGCCACAGCGTCTGCGCGGTGCTGGATCGCGTCGGTGTAGGTCTGCACCGAGCCCCACTGCGAGACGAAGAACACCTGGGCGTACCGGTCCTCGTCGTTGATCCGGGTGAGCACGTCGTCCAGCGTCCGGCCGAAGCGCTTCTCGTTGGCCGCGTCGGTGCCGTCGCACCGCATGTCGTTGTCGATGGTCTGGATGACCACCACGTCGGGCATGGGCTCGAGGTCGAGCATCGCGGTCACCTGGCCGTCGAGGTCGTCGACCGTCGAGCCGTCCTGCCCGAGGCTGGTGGCGTGGTTCTCGAGCGCCGGATGGTCGGCCAGCAGTCGTTCGTAGAGGCTGCGCACGTCTGGGTTCGATCCGGTCGCCCACGAGTTCTCGACCACGTCGCTGTCCGGGTTGCCGGGATCGGACCCGTAGCCGGTCGTCCCGGAGTGGCCGAGCACCGCGATGGCGTCCAGCTCCGGCGTGGAGCCGGCCGCAGCGGCCGGCCGGGCCTCCGGCGAAGCAGAGGACGACGTCGCCTCGGGGTGGCCGACACCCTCGCTCTGCCCACCGCAGGCGGCGACGGTGGCCATGAGCACCAAGGTTCCGAGCACGGCTGGTGTGGTCATCGCGGTCCCCTTTCGTCGAGACCGCTCGAGTCAACTCCGGCCCGGCGCCGGTGGGATCCGTACTGGTACGGAAGTTCGGGCCCGAGCTGGCCGCAGAGCGCCGATCAGCAGCTGGTGGCCGCGTTGTCGCCGCCGCAGACAGTCCCCTTTGATCCCTTCTTCGTCTTCGGGTGCGCGGTCTTCGTGATCACCTGACGCGGCGCCAGCTGGAGCCTGAACTGGGCATCGCCGGGTTCGGAGCCGATCACGGCGGCGGTCAGGTGGTAGTAGCCGGGCAGGGCCCACGGCGTCGCCTTCGAGCAGTCGGCGTCGGACCGGCGTCCGCTCCAGGGGACCACGATCCTGGTCGGCTGGGCACTGCGCACGACGACCGAGGCCGTCTTCACCGCGTCGGGGCAGTCCTGGGTCGACCAGATCCGGTCCTTGCCGGAGACCACCTTGGCCGCGACCGTGCGGCTGGACACCGAGAAGGTGCAGGCCGGCTTGATGCCGGTGAGGTCGAGGACCAGGTCGACGCGGCCCGCTGCGACGGCTGTCGGCACGGATGGAGTCACCGTGATCTCGTCGGCAGCACACGGACCGTCCGGTACGGCGAGGACCACGGGGCCACCGGTCGGGCCCGCTCCCTTGCCGGTCGGCGTCGGCTGGAAGGGCTGGGGGCCGGCGACGGCAGGTGCCGTGGTCGTCGGTGTCGTCGAGGGCTTCGCCGCCGTGACGTTCGCCGTGTCGCCCGGTGTCGGGGAGCCCGACCCGCCCAGCATCCGCCCGATCGCGAACACCAGGGCGACCGCGGTGAGCAGCACCATGGTCCGGCGGAACCAGTACACCCGCGCCGGGAGTCGTCGAGCGGGCTTGACGACGGTAGGCATGGGTCGAACGTTAGGAAAGATCGGGCACTCGCTCACGGAGGCGCACCGAGGGCTCCTAGGGTTGCCGCGTGAACGCGTTGCTGGAGCCGGTCCTCGACTGGTACGCCGCTGCAGCGCGCGACCTGCCGTGGCGCCGTCCCGGCACCAGCCCGTGGGCGGTGATGGTCTCGGAGTTCATGCTCCAGCAGACGCCGGTGGCGAGGGTCCTTCCCGTCTACGAGACCTGGCTCGAGAGGTGGCCGACGCCGGCCGCCCTCGCCGACGAGCCGAGCGGTGAGGCGGTGCGGGCGTGGGGCCGGCTCGGCTATCCGCGGCGGGCGCTGCGGCTGCACGCCTGCGCGGTGGCCATCACGCAGACGCACGGCGGCGAGGTGCCCGACAGCTACGACGCGCTCCGCGCGCTCCCCGGCGTCGGCGACTACACCGCGGCGGCGATCGCGTCGTTCGCCTACGGCCGCTCGCACGCGGTCCTCGACACCAACGTCCGCCGAGTACTCGGACGCGCGGTGTCAGCGACCGAGTTCCCACCGACTTCGGTCAGCCGGGCGGAGAGGACGCTCGCCGACTCGCTCGTCCCGGCGGAGAGTCCCGAGCTGTGGGCGGTCGCCGTGATGGAGCTGGGCGCGCTGGTCTGCACGGCAGCGAACCCCGCCTGCGACTCGTGCCCCGTCGTCGTCCAGTGCGCGTGGCACCGCGCCGGGCGGCCGGCGTACGACGGCCCGGCGCGGCGGGGCCAGACCTACGCCGGCACCGACCGCCAGTGCCGGGGCCGGCTGCTGGCGATCCTGCGCGAGACCCGTGGTGTCGTGCCGAGGGCCCGCCTCGACGCGGCCTGGGCCGACGTGGCCCAGCGCGACCGGGCGCTCGCCGGCCTGCTCGCCGACGGGCTGGTCGCGGTCAGGTCGGGCGGCTACGCGCTCCCGGACTGACGCTCCGCGACGACGCTGCGCTCACTGAGGGCCCACCGGACCACGCCGGCGCCAACGGCGCCCAGCCTGAGGCTCGGCCAGTCCCAGGCCACGAACGGCGGCGGCAGCCGCAGCTCGCGGCGGGCCCACCCCGGCAGGCTCGCCACCGCTCCGGCAGCGAGCAGCCCGTAGCCGGGCCGCGCGGCCAGTGGCAGTGGCGGGTCGAGGAGCAGGAACCGGGCCGCATCGCGGGAGGCCGCGGTGGAGGCGAGCTCGGGCCGGAAGGCGGTCAGGCGGTCGGTGAGCTCGCGCACGGTCCGCGGCGGCGAGACGGCACCGAGCGCGGCCGCGACGATCCCGGTCTGGCGGACGTACCGGTCGGCCTCGGCGGGCTCGAGCGGGGCCGGGCCGAAGAGCTGGTAGGTGCGCAGGAAGCTGTCCACCTCGGCCAGGTGCACCCAGTCGAGCAGGTGCGGGTCGCTCGCGGCGTACGGCCGCCCGTCCTGCGCCTTGCCGCGCACCCTCAGGTGGACGTCCCGGACCTGCGCGATCGCCCGCTGCGCGTGGTCGACGGTCCCGAAGGTCGTGGTCGCGAGGAAGTGGCTGGTGCGCTGCAACCGGCCCCACGGGTCGCCGCGATAGCCCGAGTGGCCCGCCACGCCGGCCATCGCGAGGGGGTGCAGCGACTGCAGCAGGAGGGCGCGCAGGCCGCCGACGAACATCGAGGCGTCGGCGTGCACGCGCCAGATCGGGTCGCCCGGCCCGAACCAGCGCGGACCCTCGCTCCCCCAGATCTCGTGAGCGCGGGCCTCGGCGTCCTCGCCGGCGACCTTCGAGCGCAGGACCTGCGCCAGCTGCCGGCGAAGCAGGGAGAGCCCCGGCGGCCTCACGGCCACCGGGGCTCTCCCGTGCTCAACAGAGCTCCTGCGTCAGCGTGCCTCGCCGCCGTCGGCCGCCACCTCGACGGGCGGGGCGTCGGGCAGCTCGGCTCGCGCGGTGCCACGGAAGGTGAACGCCGCGGTCGGGCCTTCGCCCTCGACGTCGACCACCACGATCTGGCCGGGGCCGACCTCGCCGTACAGCATCTTCTCGGCGAGGACGTCCTCGATCTCGCGCTGCACCGTGCGTCGCAGAGGACGCGCGCCGAGCACGGGGTCGAACCCGCGCGTGGCGAGCAGGTCCTTCGCATTCTGGGTCAGCTCGATCGACATGTCGCGGTCCTTCAGCCGGAGCTCGACGGAGGCGATCATGTTGTCGACCATCGCGATGATCTGGTCCTTGGTCAGCGGCGGGAACACGATCATCTCGTCCACGCGGTTGAGGAACTCGGGGCGGAAGTGCTGCTTGAGCTCCTCGGAGACCTTGGCCTTCATCTTCTCGTAGTTGCCCGCCACGTCCGAGGTGTTGCCGAAGCCGAGGCTGACCCCCTTCGAGATGTCACGGGTGCCGAGGTTGGTGGTCATGATGATGACGGTGTTCTTGAAGTCGACCACCCGGCCCTGACTGTCGGTCAGGCGACCTTCCTCCAGGATCTGCAGCAGGCTGTTGAAGATGTCGGGGTGTGCCTTCTCGACCTCGTCGAAGAGCACCACCGAGAACGGCTTGCGCCGCACCTTCTCGGTGAGCTGGCCACCCTCTTCGTAGCCGACGTAGCCCGGGGGCGAGCCGAAGAGCCGCGAGACGGTGTGCTTCTCGGAGAACTCCGACATGTCGAGCTGGATCAGCGCGTCCTCGTCGCCGAAGAGGAACTCCGCGAGCGTCTTGGACAGCCACGTCTTGCCGACACCCGAGGGCCCGGCGAAGATGAACGACCCACCCGGACGCTTCGGGTCCTTCAGGCCGGCACGCGTACGACGGATCGCCCGGCTGAGCGCCTTGACGGCCTCCTCCTGGCCGATGACCCGCTTGTGCAGCTCGTCCTCCATCTTGAGCAGCCGGGTCGACTCCTCCTCGGACAGCTTCACGATCGGGATGCCGGTCGCGACCGCGAGAACCTCGGCGATCATCTCCTCGTCGACCTCGGCCACGACGTCCATGTCGCCCGCGCGCCACTGCTTCTCACGCTCGGCCTTGGCCAGGATCAGCTGCTTCTCCTCGTCGCGCAGACGGGCTGCGGCCTCGAAGTCCTGGCCGTCGATGGCGCCCTCCTTGCGACGGCGGACATCGGCGATCTTGTCGTCGAACTCGCGCAGGTCGGGCGGAGCGGTCATCCGGCGGATGCGCAACCGCGCCCCGGCCTCGTCGATCAGGTCGATCGCCTTGTCCGGGAGGAACCGGTCGGAGACGTAGCGGTCGGCGAGCGTCGCCGCCGAGACCAGGGCCTCGTCGGTGATCGTCACGCGGTGGTGCGCCTCGTAGCGGTCGCGCAGGCCCTTGAGGATCTCGATCGTGTGGGCGATCGACGGCTCGGCGACCTGGATCGGCTGGAACCGGCGCTCGAGCGCCGCGTCCTTCTCCAGGTGCTTGCGGTACTCGTCCAGCGTGGTCGCACCGATCGTCTGGAGCTCACCCCGGGCCAGCATCGGCTTGAGGATCGAGGCCGCGTCGATCGCGCCCTCGGCGGCTCCGGCTCCGACGAGCGTGTGCAGCTCGTCGATGAACAGGATGATGTCGCCGCGGGTCTTGATCTCCTTGAGCACCTTCTTCAGGCGCTCCTCGAAGTCACCGCGGTAGCGCGAGCCGGCGACCAGCGCCCCGAGGTCGAGGGAGTAGATCTGCTTGTCCTTGAGCGTCTCGGGCACCTCGCCGCGCACGATCGACTGGGCCAGGCCCTCGACGCACGCGGTCTTGCCGACGCCGGGCTCACCGATGAGCACCGGGTTGTTCTTGGTACGGCGGGACAGCACCTGCATGACCCGCTCGATCTCCTTCTCGCGCCCGATCACCGGGTCGAGCTTGCCCTCCTTGGCGGCCTGC
Organism: Marmoricola sp. URHA0025 HA25; assembly: GCF_054059435.1. Classification (NCBI taxonomy): domain Bacteria; kingdom Bacillati; phylum Actinomycetota; class Actinomycetes; order Propionibacteriales; family Nocardioidaceae; genus Marmoricola; species Marmoricola sp. URHA0025 HA25. Next base: position 232,251 of record NZ_JBSSCD010000001.1, on the reverse strand, counting down.
GTGTAGTTGCGGCCGAACTGGTCGAGGACGAGCGAGCTGGACGGAGCGCTCTCGGGCGCGGTGCCCGCGGTCTGGGCCTCCTTGCCCTGGTAGCCCGACAGCAGCTGGATGACCTGCTGGCGGACCCGGTTGAGGTCCGCACCGAGCTTCTGCAGCACCTGGGCGGCAACACCCTCGCCCTCACGGATGAGGCCGAGCAGGATGTGCTCGGTGCCGATGTAGTTGTGGCCGAGCTGCAGCGCCTCGCGCAGGGACAGCTCGAGCACCTTCTTGGCACGCGGGGTGAAGGGGATGTGGCCGCTGGGGGCCTGCTGGCCCTGGCCGATGATCTCCTCGACCTGGGCACGGACGCCCTCGAGCGAGATCCCGAGGCTCTCCAGTGCCTTGGCCGCGATGCCGTCACCCTCGTGGATCAGCCCGAGCAGGATGTGCTCGGTGCCGATGTAGTTGTGCGAGAGCATGCGGGCCTCTTCCTGGGCCAGCACGACAACGCGTCGGGCACGGTCTGTGAACCGTTCGAACATGGGCATCGCTCCTTGGACTTCGCGGGTCGGACAACATGCGTCCCGCACGTCGATCCAACCCTGCTTCCACCCTACGTGTTCCGGCGAAACCTCGTCTTCGCTCTCAGCGAACAGACAGGGTGGCCGGTGTTGTCACCCGGAGGTACCCGAATCCGGGACGATCAGTGGGCGGCGACGTACGCCTCACGGACCTCCGAGGACACCCGGCCGCGGTCCGGCACGTCGAAGCCGTTGTCGCGGGCCCAGGCGCGGATCTCTGCCGGGCTCGGGCCGTTGCCCGAGGCGCCGCGGCCGCGGCGGCGCGAGGCCGCCCGGCGGGCATGGCCCAGGTACGGCGCGACCGCGTCACGCAGCCTGGTGGCGTTCTTCGTGCTCAGGTCGATCTCGTACTCCTTGCCGTCGAGGGCGAAGGACACCGTCTCGTCGGCAGGGCTGCCGTCGATGTCGTCGACCAGGACGATGTTCACCTGCTGCGCCATGGAGCACCATTCCTCGAATCATTTGGCCAGGACGCCGTCAGGTTAGCGCAGAATCAAACTGCTAATCGCACCGAATCACGGCGAGATCACTCCGGGCGCAGCAACGGAAACAGAATGGTCTCGCGAATTCCGGCGCCCGTGAGCAGCATGATCAGCCGGTCGACACCCATGCCCATTCCGCCCGCCGGTGGCATTCCGTACTCCATCGCCTTGAGGAAGACCTCGTCGAGCTCCATCGCCTCCGGATCACCGGCTGCGGCCAGCAGGGACTGGGCGGTCAGGCGCTCGCGCTGGACGACCGGGTCGTTCAGCTCCGAATAGGCGACACCGAGCTCGACGCCGTTGATGATCAGGTCCCACGCCTCGTTGAGGCCATTTACCGAACGGTGCGGCTTGGCCAGCGGCTTTACCGCGGTCGGGTAATCCATCACGAATGTCGGCTGAATCAGCGAATCCTCGACGAGCTGCTCGTAGAGCTCGACGACGATCTCCTCGGCGTTCCATTTCGGCTGCAGCTCGACACCGTGGCTCTCGGCGTGCTTGCGCAGCTCTTCGGCGGAGGTGTCGACGGTGATCTCCTCGCCGACCGCGGCCGAGACCAGGTCGAGGATCGGCGCCTGCCGCCACTCGGCCTCGAGGTCGATCTCGGTGCCGTCACGGGCGGGCACGACCGTGGGTCCGACCGCCTTGGCGGCATTGATGATCAGCTCGCGGATCGTCGTCATCATCGTGAACTGGTCGCCGTACGCCTGGTAGGCCTCGAGCATCGAGAACTCGGCCGCGTGCGTGGAGTCCAGGCCCTCGTTGCGGAAGGTCCGGCCGATCTCGTAGACACGGTCGACCCCGCCGATCATCGCCCGCTTCAGGTCCAGCTCGAGCGCGATCCGGAGCAGCATGTCCTGGTCGAGGGCGTTCAGGTGGGTGCTGAACGGCCGGGCGGCGGCGCCGCCGTTGGTCAGCTGCAGGATCGGCGTCTCGACCTCGATGAAGCCGTGGCCGTCCAGCGTGCTGCGCAGCGCCCGCAGCACGGCTGCCTTGTGGCGCACCATGTCGCGCGGCTCGGGACGCAGCCACATGTCGACGTACCGCAGCCGGATCCGGGCCTCGTCGGACAGGGGCTTGTGCTCGTTGGGCAGCGGCCGCAGCGTCTTGGCCGCCATCTCCCAGGTCGACGCCTGCACCGACAGCTCGCCCCGCCGGCTGGTGACCACCTCGCCCCTGACCGCGATCAGGTCGCCGAGGTCGACCAGCGACTTGAAGTCGGCGAGCGACTCCTCACCGAGGTCCGCGAGGGACAGCATCACCTGGATCTCGGCGCCGTCGCCCTCGCGCAGCCGCACGAAGCAGAGCTTGCCCGTGTTGCGCAGGAAGATGACCCGCCCCGCGATCGCCACGAGGTCGCCGGTGTGCGCGTCCGGTTCGAGGTCACCGGCCTCGAGGGCCGGGTCGTACCGCTCGCGGATCGCCCGGATCGTGTGGGTGCGCTCGACGGTGATCGGGTACGCCGCCCGCCCCGACTCCAGCAGCCGCGCCCGCTTCTCGCGGCGGACCTGCATCTGCTCCGGCAGGTCGTCGGCGATCCCCGCAGCGGGCGCCGGGGTCGCGGGCTCGTCGGTCATGGGCGCAAGGCTATCGACCCGGCGGGCCGCAAAGAGGGGCACCTCCAGGGGTGCCGCAAGGGGCTGCGGCGGTGTTAGCGTCCGATCGGCAGCGTCGCTCCCCATCCCTCGGGCGCCGTGCCATCTCATCGGAGGTTGAGCCATGCAGAGTTCCACCATCCGCCGCGCCGCTGGAGCAGTCTTCGCCCTCACCCTGGGCGCACTCTCCCTCGTCGCCGCGACCGCCACGACGACGCCCGCCCGCGGCGTCGTCATGCACCCGACAGCGTCGGACTACGTGCAGATCTCCGGCTCCGAGACGCCGCCCACGGAGGCGCAGTGCATCTCCGTCGGCCGTCGGTGCTTCACGCCGCAGTCCACCCGCGCGGCGTACAACGTGGGCCCGCTCTACGAGCAGGGCTACGACGGCACCGGCAAGACCATCGCGGTGGTCGACAGCTACGGCAGCGACACGATGGCCCACGACCTGCACGTCTACAACCAGGCGTTCGGGCTCCCGTCCATGTGCGGCGAGGAGGGCGTGACCTGCGCTCCCGGCATGCCGACGTTCAGCACCTTCCACTTCCAGGGATCCCCGGCGACCAAGCCCCAGCCCGGCAAGGGCACCCACCAGGAGGACAAGTCCGCCTGGGCGCTCGAGGTGGCCCTCGACGTCGAGACCGCGCACGCGATGGCTCCCGGCGCCAACATCCTGCTGGTGACCACCCCGACCGCCGAGACCCTCGGCGTCCAGGGCCTCCCGGACATGATCAACGCCGAGCAGTACGTCGTCGACCACCACATGGCCGACGTCATCTCGCAGAGCTTCGGCACGGCCGAGGACGCGTTCAGCAGCCAGCAGTCCCTGCTGAACCTGCGGCACGCGTACGTCTCGGCCCAGCAGGCCGGGATCACCGTGCTCGCCTCGTCGGGTGACGGCGGCTCGGCCAACGGCAAGAAGAGCCCGGTCGGCAAGGGCGGAACGTCGTTCTCGTTCCCGACCGTCGGCTGGCCGGCGTCCGACCCGCTGGTGACCGGCGTCGGTGGCACCTACCTGTGCACCGACCCCGACAACACGACGACCCGCGTCGTGGACAGCGACGACCCGCCGGCGAAGTGCCAGGCCAACCCGGGCCAGGCCGAGGTGGGCTGGACGTTCTCCGGCGGCGGCTTCAGCCACGTGTTCGCCAAGCCCGGCTACCAGAACACCCTTCCCGCGGGCAGCACGCAGATCGGCTCGATGCGCGGAGTGCCGGACATCGCGCTGCAGGCCAGTGCCGGCACCGGGGCGCTGGTGTACCTCAGCCTGCCGCCGGACGGCCAGAGCGGCCTGATCTGCGTCAACGACCCCTGCAGCACCGGTTGGTACGACATCGGTGGAACGTCACTGTCCTCCCCCGAGTGGGCAGGACTGGTGGCGATCGCCGACCAGATCCACGGCAGCAACCTGGGCCTGATCAACCCGAAGCTGTACTCACTGGCGTCCGTCCCGGCGACGTACGCGAGTGACTACTACGACATCACGACCGGCAACAACACCGCCGACCCGAGCGTGCCGGGCTACCCGGCCACGCCCGGGTGGGACCCGGTGACCGGGCTCGGGACGCCGAACGCGGCAGCACTGCTGCCGGCCCTCGCGGCGCCGTAGGCCTCGCAACACCCCGATCCGGGAGCCGTCACCTTCGGGTGGCGGCTCTCGGCGTTTCCGTTCCTGCGAATCGATCGTCCCCCGTGCGAACCTGAAGGCCCCGCCGCGACATAGAGGGTGTGTCAGGTCCTTGGGGCGAGAGGTGCAACCGGTGCGGCGAGACGAGCAGTTCAGCGACTTCTTCGTCGCTCGTGCGCCCGCGCTGCGCCGCACGGCGTACCTGATCGTGCGGGACTGGCACGGCGCCGAGGACGTGACCCAGCTCGGCTTTGCGAGGCTCTACGTCGTGTGGCCCCGGATCCGGCCGGAGACGCTCGAGGCCTATGCCCGCAAGGTCGTGGTCAACGAGGCGCTCGGCTGGCTCCGGCGCCGGCGACGCGACCACCTGACGGACGCCCCACCCGAGCAGCCGGCAACCGTCGCCGACGACTCACCGCTCGACGTCGGCCGGGCCCTCGGGCTGCTGCCGGCCCAGCAGCGGGCGATCATCGCGCTCCGGTTCCTCGACGACCTCTCGGTCGCAGAGGTCGCCAGGGTCCTCGACATCGCCGAGGGCACCGTCAAGAGCCAGACGTCCAGGGCGCTCACCACGCTGCGCGCCCGCATCCCCGAGCTCGTCCTGACCGAGGAGACCTGATGACCGACCACGACCTGGCCACGCTCGTCCGCGCACACGTGCAGGACAGCGAGCCGCCGTTCCTGATGTCCTCGGACACCGTGATCGCCCTCGGCCGGCGCACTCTGGTCCGGCGCCGCGCGCGACGCGGCCTCGCCGGCGTCGTCGTCGCGGCAGCGGCGGTCGCAGCGCTGCCGCTGATGCCGTGGCACGGGTCCGGCAGGACCGGCGACCGGACCGGCATCGACCCCGCGACGGCCGCTGCGCTGGAGCACTACGACGCCCAGAGGATGCCGCAGCTCATCGACGACCACGCCCGGGCGGCGCTCGGTGCGGGCCTCGACGGGCTCGGGGAGGGCGACTTCCGGGCGAGCGACGACCAGGGCGCGAAGGTCCCGCCGCAGTACTACGACAAGGCCAGCAGCATGTCGGTGAAGTACGGCGCCCACGGTGGCCCCCGCCAGGTGATCGTCTCGCTGCTGCACTCGCGCTCCGAGGCCGAGGGCGACGCCCGGAAGAACTGCAGGAACGACCTGGCCGCGGGCTACGACTTCGCCTGCACGGTCACCACGAGCAGCAACGGTGACGTCGTGACGACCAGCGTGATGGCCGTGCGCAGGCAGACCGGGCTCCCGGACGCCACCTGGGCAGCGGTCACGCGCGACGAGCTGCGCACCGGCGTGCCGAGCGCCGGGGACCCGAGCCAGGAGCCGATCGACGCCTCCGAGGTGTACTTCATCCGCAACGTCGAGTCGGTGCACAGCCGGACGTTCCTGACCAGCGCCCAGGAGATCGTCAAGGCACCCAGCTTCGAGGGCGCTCAGCAGGCGTTCGTGGTGCCGGTCGACGCTCTCGAGCAGGTCGTCACCGATCCCGAGCTGGTGATGCCCGCGCCACCCATCGGCGACAACGGCTGCGCCTGGACCATGCCCGGCACCCAGATCAGCTGCACGAAGGACCCGAGCGCCGGGTAGGGCTGCCCGCTCAGCGGTTGCGGTCGAAAACGAGCTCCAGGCCCCGGAGGGTGAGCCAGGGCTGGTGGTCGGTGATCGACCGGCACTCGTCGACCACGACCGGGGCGAGGCCGCCGGTGGCGATCACGTTGACCGTGGCCGGCTCCACCTGGAGCTCGTCGATGATCCGGGCCACGATGCCGTCGACCTGGCTGGCGAAGCCGAAGACCATGCCGGACTGCACCGCCTCGACCGTGTTCTTGGCGATCACCGAGCGCGGGCGGAGGAGCTCGACCTTGCGCAGCTGCGCGCCGCGGCGGCCGAGTGCCTCCAGCGAGATGTCGATGCCCGGCGAGATGGCGCCGCCGATGTACTCGCCGCGCGGGCTGACCACGTCGAACGTCGTCGCAGTGCCGAAGTCGACGACGATCGCCGGCCCGGCGTACAGGGTGGCGGCGGCGAGCGCGTTGACGACGCGGTCGGCGCCGACCTCGCGCGGGTTGTCCATCAGCACCGGTACGCCGGTGCGCACGCCCGGCTCGACGACGACCGTCGGCACCGCGGCGAAGTGCCGGGCCAGCATGTCGCGCCACTCGTGCAGCACGGACGGGACGGTCGAGCAGACGGCGATGCCGGTGACCAGGTCGATGTCGCTGCGCGGGCTCTGGTTGATCAGTCCGCGGATGAGCACGTTCCACTCGTCGGCGGTGCGGCTCTCCAGGGTCGCGACCCGCCAGTGGTCGAGCACGTCGCCGCCGTCGAGCAGGCCCAGGGTCGTGTGCGAGTTGCCGATGTCGGCGCAGAGGAGACTCACAGCAGGTCCATGCCGATGTCGAAGACCTTGACGGAGTGGGTGAGCGCGCCCACCGAGATGAAGTCCACCCCGGTCTCTGCGACCGCGCGCGCCCGCTCGAGCGTGAGGCCACCGGAGGCCTCGAGGGTCGCGCGGCCGGAGGTGATCCGCACGGCCTCGGCCATCGTGGCGTCGTCCATGTTGTCGAGCAGGATCCGGTCGCACCCGGCGTCGAGGAGCTCGCGCAGCTGGTCGAGGTCGGTCACCTCGACCTCCACGGGGATGTCCGGGAAGGCGGACCGGACCGCCTCGAACGCCGGCAGCACGCCGCCCGCGGCCACCACGTGGTTGTCCTTGACCAGCGCCATGTCGGAGAGGCCGAACCGGTGGTTGACCCCACCGCCGCAGCGCACGGCGTACTTCTGCAGAGCGCGGTAGCCCGGGAGCGTCTTGCGGGTGTCGAGCACGCGTGCGGGGGTGCCCTCGAGCGCGTCGACCCAGGCAGCGGTCGCCGTCGCGACGCCGCACAGGTGGCAGGCGAAGTTCAAGGCGGTGCGCTCGGCGGTCAGGAGTCCGCGGACAGGCCCCGTGACGCGCATGACGACGTCGCCGGCGGCGACCCGGGTGCCGTCGGCGAGCCGGTCGGTGACCTCGACGTCGTCGCCGAGGACGAAGCGGAACACCAGCTCCGCGAGGCCGAGCCCGGCGACCACCCCTGCCTCGCGGGCGCCGAACTCGGCAGTCCCGCGCGTCTCCTCCGGGATCGTGGCGACCGAGGTGACGTCGACGGCGCCTGCCGGGAGGTCCTCGGCAAGGGCCGCCTCCACCTGCTGCCAGAGCACCTCCGGGTCGAGGCCAGCGGCAGCGAGCTCGTCGAGCAGCGCTGCCGGTACGTCGGCCAGCGTGGTCATCCTGCGTCGCCGTCGGTCGCAGGGCTCGCGTGGAACGACGCGACCGGGACCCCGTCGGCCAGCACCACGTCGAAGTGGCCGGCGAAGTGGTCGTCGTCGCGCTCCGGGAAGTCCTCGCGCCAGTGTGATCCGCGCGTCTCCTCGCGCAGCGACGCGGCCGTCGTCAGCGCGGCGCTGATCGAGACCAGGTTGGTGGTCTCCCAGGCCGCGGTGCCCTCCTCCCCCGGCGTGGCGGCGAGGTCGGCGAGAGCCTTGGCCGCGAGCTCGAGGCCGTCGGCGTTGCGCAGCACCCCGACGCGCTCGGTCATCGTCGTCTGGAGGGCGGTGCGGACCTCCGCGGCGACGACGCCGGCGCGGCGCACGTCGGGCACCGGATCGGCGTACGGTCGGAGCTCGGCGGGGAGCACCTCGGCGATCCGCCGCGAGAAGACCAGCCCCTCGAGCAGGGAGTTGGACGCCAGCCGGTTGGCGCCGTGGACCCCGGAGCAGGCGACCTCGCCGGTGGCGTAGAGGCCGGCGACGTTCGACCGGCCCCACAGGTCGGTGGCGACGCCGCCGGACGCGTAGTGGCACGCGGGCGCGACCGGGATCAGGTCGGTGACCGGGTCGACACCGTGGGAGCGCGCGGTCGCGAGGATCGTCGGGAAGCGCCGCTCCCAGAATCTCGACTCGGCTCGATCACCAGATCCGCCGAGGTGCCGGGCGTCGAGCCACATGTGCGGCTTGCCCTCCTCGTGCATCCGGCGGGTGATCGCCTTGGCCACGACGTCGCGGGGCGCGAGGTCGGCGAGCTCGTGCTGACCCTGCATGAAGCGCCGGCCGGCCCAGTCGACCAGGAACGCGCCCTCACCGCGCACCGCCTCGGAGATCAACGGCTGCTGCCCGCGCGAGTCCGCGCCGAGGTACATGACCGTCGGGTGGAACTGCACGAACTCCAGGTCGCGCAGCACCGCTCCGGCGCGCAGCGCGAGGGCCATGCCGTCGCCCGTCGTGACCGCGGGGTTCGTGGTCTGCGAGAACACCTGGCCCAGCCCGCCCGACGCCAGTACGACGGCACGGCACCGCACCGCCCCGACGCCGTCGCGCTGTCCCTCGCCCATGACGTGCAGGGTGATCCCGCAGACGCCGCCGTCGGCGCCGAGGAGCAGGTCGACGGCCAGCGCGTGCTCGATCACCTCGATGTCCGGGGCGGCGGCGACCGCCGCGACCAGCGCCCGCTGGATCTCCGCCCCGGTCGCATCTCCGCCGGCATGCGCGATCCGGTCGCGGTGGTGGCCGCCCTCCCGGGTCAGGGAGAGCACTCCCTCGGGGCTGTGGTCGAAGTTCGCGCCCAGCGCGATCAGCTCGCGGACCGCCTCGGGACCTTCGGTCACCAGCGCGCGCACCGCCTCGAGGTCGCAGGCTCCCGCCCCTGCCACGAGGGTGTCGTGCTCGTGCTGCTCCGGGGTGTCGCCGGGCCCGAGCGCTGCCGCGATGCCGCCCTGTGCCCACTGGGTGGAGCCGGCCGACAGCACGTCCTTGGTGACCACGAGGACCTTGTCGACCTGGTCGCGCAGCCGCAGCGCGGCGGTGAGGCCGGCGATGCCGGTGCCGACCACCACCACGTCGGCCTCGGTCGCCCAGCCGGGGTCGCCGGCGGCGAGCCGCTCGGGCAGCGCGATTCCCATCCGGCGACGCTACCGGTTCGCGTCGACGAGGTCGCCGCGGACCAGACCACTGCCGGCCGCGCCCATCCCCGAGACCACCGCCGCGGGATCGGACCCGGTGCCGACGATCCGGTTGTCGGCGTCCACGAACACCACGTGCGGCTCGAGCGCGCGAGCCTCGGCGGTCTCCATCTGCCCGTAGCCGATCAGGATGACCACGTCACCGGGGTGCACCAGCCGGGCGGCTGCTCCGTTGATCCCCAGGACCCCGGACCCGCGTTCGCCGGCGATCGTGTAGGTCTCGAGGCGGGCGCCGTTCGTCACGTCGACGATGTGCACCAGCTCGCCGGCCAGCAGGTCGGCCGCGTCGAGCAGGTCCTCGTCGACGGTGACCGAGCCGACGTAGTGCAGGTCCGCCTGCGTCACGGTCGCCCGGTGGATCTTGCTCTTCATCATCGTGCGCAACATCAGCTGTCTCCCAGGTCCAGTTCCACGTTGTCGATCAGGCGGGTCGAGCCCACGCGTGCCGCCACCAGCAGCCTGGCGGGGCCGCTCTCCGGTGCCGGCCCGAGGTCGGGCGCGGTGAGCTCGAGGTAGTCGAGGTCCACGAGACGGGTACGCCGCAGCGCGGCCCTGGCGGCGCCCAGGGCCGCCTCCGATCCGCGCTCCGCGGCCTGCCGCGCCGCGAACAGCGCCCGCGACAGGGCGACCGCCTCGCTCCGCTGGTCGCCGTCGAGGTAGCGGTTGCGGCTCGACATCGCGAGTCCGTCCTCCTCGCGGACCGTCGCCGCGCCGACGACGTCGACACCGAGGCAGAGGTCTGCGGACATCCGGCGGATCAGGGCGAGCTGCTGGTAGTCCTTCTCGCCGAACACCGCGACGTCGGGTCGCACCAGGCCGAAGAGCTTCGCCACGACCGTGAGCACGCCGGCGAAGTGGCCCGGTCTCGCGGCACCCTCGAGGATCTCGCCCAGCGGACCCGGCTCCACGGTGACCCTGCCTCCGTCGAGGCCCCCGGGGTACATCTCGTCGACCGACGGGGTGAAGACCACGTCGACGCCCTCGGCGGCACAGCCCTCGAGGTCCGCGTCGAGCGTGCGCGGGTAGCGGTCGAGGTCCTCGCCGGGCCCGAACTGCGTGGGGTTCACGAAGACCGAGACGACCACGACACCCTCGGGTCCCGCCTCGGCGCGGGCGCGACGCATGAGCGAGCGATGGCCCTCGTGCAGGGCGCCCATCGTGGGCACGAAGGCGACACGAGGCCGGGGGCCGGACCCGGGGACGACCGCGCGCTGGAGCTCGGCGCGCGTGTCCGCGCGCACGAGAGTGACCGTCACGGCCGGTCGGTTCCCAGGCGGCGCTGAGCCGCCGAACCGGCCGATCGCAGGGAGTCGACCGCGGCCAGGGCCTCGTCGAGCAGCCGGACGATCTTGGCTGCCCTGATCGGCAGCAGCCGGCCGTCGAGCACGGCCCGGTCGGCGGTGGCCTTCGCCATCGCGACGTACGAGGGAATGGTGGCCGGAGCAGTCCGGGAGATCTCGGTGAGATGGGCGGCGACGGTGTTGACGTCGCCGCGCACGATCGGCCCGGTCAGGGCCGCGTCACCGGACTCCAGCGCGTTGTCCAGCGCGGCGGTGAGCAGCGGCCGGAGCGTGGCGGCCGGGTCCTCTGCCCCGGAGGCGGCGAGGAGCTCCATCGCCTGGGCGACGAGGGTCACCAGGTGGTTGGCGCCGTGAGCCAGGCCCGCGTGGTAGAGCGTGCGCTTGTCCTCGGGCACCCACATCGGCACGCCGCGCATGTCGGCGACCAGCGACTCGGCGAAGGTGCGGTCCTGCTCACGCGCGGTGACTCCGAACACGCAGCCCGACAGCCGGTCGAGATCGACCGCGGTGCCGGTGAAGGTCATCGCCGGGTGCAGCGCCAGCGGCACGGCCCCGATCTCGGTCGCGGCGCGCAGCACGGCCAGGCCGTGGCGCCCCGACGTGTGGCAGACGACCTGTCCGGGGCGGATCGCCCGGGCGCCGACCATCGTGGTGACGACGTTCTCGAGCATGTCGTCGGGCACCGTCAGCAGCAGCAGGTCACAGCTCCGGGCGACGTCGGTCGGCTTCGCACGGCGTACGCCGGGAAGCAGCGCGTCGATGCGATCGCGCGACGCGGTCGACTCTCCGGCAGCGGCGACGACCTCGTGGCCGGCGGTGCGCAGAGCGGCTGACAGGACGGCGCCGACCCTGCCGGCACCCACAACCCCGATTCGGGCCATCTCATCGCCTTTCGTTCCAGTCCCTCGCGGGTACCGGACTACTTGATGACGACAACGAGCCTACGTCGGGGCGAGGTACGCGGGAACCCGCCCGCTCGGTGGGGAACGTCACACGGCAGCGCACGTAGCATCCACCGGGATGCACGCATCGACCTCGCCCCGCCCCCGGGCCGTGCGCACCGACATCCAGGGACTCCGTGCGATCGCGGTCTCCCTCGTGCTCGCCTACCACCTGGCGCCGGCCTCGCTGTCCGGCGGTTTCACCGGCGTCGACGTGTTCTTCGTGATCTCGGGGTTCCTGATCACCCTGCACCTGCTGAAGCGCCTGCCCGAGCGACCCCGCGACCTGGCGGCCTTCTGGAGCCGGCGCGTCCGCCGGCTGCTGCCCGCCTCCCTGCTGGTCCTCGCCGTCACCCTGGTGTCGTCGCGGCTGGTCGCGCCGGAGACGCAGTGGGCGAACACCGCACGCCAGGGCAGGGCCGCGGCCCTCTACGTCGTCAACTGGCTGCTCGCGCGCGACGCGGTCGACTACCTCGCGGCCGGTAACGCACCCTCTCCGGTGCAGCACTTCTGGTCGCTGTCGGTGGAGGAGCAGTTCTACTTCGTGTGGCCGGTGCTGATCCTGCTGCTCGCGGCTCTCGCGCGGGCGCTGGGGCGGCGGCCGCTTCCGGTCGTCCTCGCCGGCCTGCTCGTGGTCGTCGGCGTGTCCCTCGCCTGGTCGGTGCACCAGACCGCGACGGATCCGGCAGCGGCGTACTTCGTCACGCCGACGCGGATGTGGGAGCTCGGCAGCGGCGGCGTCCTGGCCGCCTTGACGCTGCTGCGGCCGGGGCGTCTGCCGCCGGCCGTGGCCACGCCGCTGGCCTGGGCGGGCCTGGTCGCCATCGGCTGGACGGCCGTCGTCTACACCGGCCACACACCGTTCCCCGGCTGGCAGGCGGCCGTCCCGGTGCTCGGGACCGTGGCCGTGATCGCGGCACGACCGCCCACCTCCTCGGGCTGGAGCGGCCGGCTCTCGCCGGGCCCGGTGCTGGCGTTGCCGCCGGTGCAGTGGCTGGGTGACGTCTCGTACTCGGTCTACCTGTGGCACTGGCCTCTGATCGTGCTCTACCCGCAGGCCACCGGCCACGCGCTGACCTGGACCGACCGGGGCGCGATCCTCGCCGCCACGCTGACGCTCGCAGGCCTGACGAAGGCATTCGTCGAGGACCGCTTCCGCACTGCTGGCTGGGGGGTGCCGCTGCCCAAGCCGTTCGTCCTGGCGGCCGCCGGGATGGCGGCCGTCGTGGGGCTCGCCGCGCTCCAGGTCGCCGAGGTGCACCAGCGGAGCGACCAGGCGGCACTCGCACTCGCGCGCGGTCTGGCGGGCAACGACTCCTGCTTCGGGGCCCGCGCCCTGGAGCGCGACGACTGCCCGCAAGTCCCGTACGCCGACGTGGTGCCGGCGCCGATCAACGCGACCGCCGACAAGTCCGACGCCTACGACGAGCAGCCGGACGGGCACGACTGCTGGGCCTACCTGCCGCGGTTCCCGACGAGGGAGTGCGTCTTCGGCGACCGGGACGCAACCCGCACGGTCGTGCTGACCGGCAACTCCCACGCGGGCGAGTGGCTGCCCGCGCTGCAGAAGATCGCCGAGGACCAGCACCTGCGGATCGTGACCCTGCTGGCGTCGCAGTGCGCGGTGTCCGACGTGCGGCAGAGGCTCGACACGGCCGCCCACTCCACCGCCTGCCTCGGTTGGGTACGCCGGGTCACCGACCGGGTCACGTCGCTGCACCCGGATCTCGTGGTGATGTCGAACCGGATCTCGGTCGACCCCGACCAGCGGACCGCCGGCCCAACCCTCCAGGCGCACTACGCGGCGGGCTACCGGACGGTGCTCGCCGCGTGGCGCGACGCCGGGGTGCGCACCCTGGTGCTGCGTGACACCCCTGCTCCGAGCTTCCGGGTGCCGGACTGCGTCGCGGAGAAGAAGGACTCCTACCGCAGCTGCGACGGCACGCGGGCCGAGTGGCTGCCGCCGGCGCCGGAGCAGGGCGTGGTCGCCGCGCTGAACAGTCCGCTGGTGACGTTCGCCGACCTGAGCGACCACATCTGCGGCCCGTCGGTGTGCAGCGTCGTGACGGGTGGCGTGCTCACCTACTTCGACGGGTCGCACCTCACCGCCACCTACGTGACGACGCTTGCCCGGTACCTCGACCCGCTGGTGCGGGCGGCGCTCGGCGGCTGAGCGCCGGGGCGTCTCTATGCTTCCCAGATGGCCGCCCCAGAGCCGACGCCCCCGTCGGCCCGCCCGCGCTTCACGGTGGTCGGCGCCGTGTTCGACGTCGCGGCGTACCTGCCGGACTTCATCGCGTCGATCGAGGCACAGGACTTCGACCTCCGCCGCGTCGAGGTGGTCATGGTCGACGACGGCTCGACCGACGACTCGCGCGCCGTGCTGGACGCGTGGGCGTCGCGCCGGCCAGGGCTGGTCCGTGTCGTCGGCCAGGAGAACGCCGGTCAGGGAGCGGCCCGCAACGCCGGGCTCGCCGCCGCGCACGGCGAGTGGATCACGTTCCCCGACCCCGACGACATCGTGGACCCGGGCTACCTGAGCACCGTCGACGCGTTCCTGCACGACCACCCGGGCACCGTCATGGTCGCCACCCACCGGGTCATCTGGGACGAGGCCACCGGCACCACGACGAACAGCCACCCGCTGCGCCGGATGTTCGGCTACGACCGCCTGGTCGACCTGGACGCCGCGGAGTCGGTCTTCCACGGGAGCGCGCCGGCCGCGTTCTTCGACGTGGACCGGCTGCGCCAGCAGGACCTGCGCTTCGACACGCGGATCCGGCCGAACTTCGAGGACGGGCACTTCTGCGCGTCGTACCTGCTGCGCTGCGAACGCCCGCTCGTGGGCTTCCTCGCCTCGACGCGCTACCACTACCGCAAGCGCGCCGACAGGTCGTCCTCGCTGCAGGGCAGCATGCGCGACCCCAGGCGCTACACCGACGTCTTCGAGTTCGGCTACCTCGCCATCCTCGACGACGCCGACCGGCTGCGCGGGCAGGTCCCGCTGTGGCTGCAGCACTTCCTCTGCTACGAGCTGCTGGCCTACCTCGTGGCCCACGACGTGGGCCGGGTGCCGGTGCTCACCGCCGCTGCCGAGCTCGACGCGTTCCACGGGTATGTGCGCGGGATCACCGAGCGGCTCGACCTCGAGCGCGTCCTCCCGCGGCTCGAGTTCGGGTCGCAGCCGCAGCACCGGGTGGCCCTCGCGCACGGGTACGCCGACCGGCCCTGGCGTGACGACGCCGTCCACGTGGAGCGGTTCGACGGCGCGCAGCAGCTGGCCCGGGTGCGCTACTGGTTCACCGGCGACGCGCCGGACGAGGAGGTCGACAACGGCGAGCAGCCCGCCGGACCGCGGCACGCGAAGACCCGCGACCTGGCGTGGTTCGGCCGGGTCCTCGTCCGCGAGCGCGTCCTCTGGGTGCGGTCGGCGCCCGACCTGCGGGTTCGCGTGGACGGACACTGGGCCGACCTGGTCTTCGAGCGCCCGGGGAGCACGCGGACCCGGGTCACCGGGCGGGAGGTCCGCCGGCTCACCGGCTCGCCGTCCCGTCGCGACCGCCAGGAGGTCGCCCGGGTGCACCCGGCGCCCACGGACGGCCCGGCCGGCCGCGCGGCGAAGCGCGCCGCCCGCCCGTCTGCTGTGAAGAAGTACGCCGACGCGTGGGTGCTGATGGACCGGGTGCACGCTGCCGGCGACAACGCCGAGGTCGTGTTTCGCCGCCTGCGCGCGCACCACCCCGAGGTCAACGCCTGGTTCGTGGTCGCCGAAGGGAGTGCCGACTGGGACCGGCTGCGTCGCGAGTTCGGCCGCCGGGTCGTCGCCCACGGCTCGCCGGCCTGGCAGGTGCTGATGGCCCACTGCGTGCACCTTCTCGGCTCGCACGCCGATCCGGCGATCGTCCGGCCGCCGGCGGTCACGGAGTTCACCGAGCCACGATGGCGGTTCACGTTCCTCCAGCACGGCGTGGTCACCGAGGACCTGGTGAGCTGGATCGGCGGCGACCACATCGACCTCCTCGTCACGAGCACGCCGGACGAGCAGGCGTGGATCGCGGGCGACGGCTCGCCGTACCCGTTCACGACGAAGGAGGCCCAGCTCACCGGGCTGCCGCGCTTCGACCGGCTGCTGGAGGCCGGCTCACAGGCCGGCCGCCACGACGTGCTGCTGGTGGCGCCCACCTGGCGCCGGTGGCTGGTGCAGCGCACCGAGTCGGGCGTCGAGCGCCCCGAGCCGCTGCCGGGCGCCTTGGACTCCGACTTCGTCCGCCAGTGGACGGCGCTGCTGGCATCGGCGGAGCTCGCCGAGGAGTGCCGCCGGCATGAGCTGACCCTGACCCTGGTGCCGCACCCGAACCTGGAGTCGGTCGTCGAGCGGCTGGACCTCCCGGCCCACGTGCGCGTCGCCCGGTACGACGAGAACACACCGGCTCTGATCGCCCGAGCTGCCGCCTTCGTGACCGACTACTCCTCGACGGCGTTCGACGCGGCGTACCTCGACCGCCCGGTCGTGTACCTTCAGTTCGACGCCGACCTCGCCCTCACCGGCGGCCACATCGGCCGGCGCGGGCGGTTCGACCACGCGCGCGACGGGTTCGGACCGGTGACGGCGACCGTCCACGACGCAGTCGCCGCCATCAGGACCGTCCTGGACTCCGGCGCGGCACCCGAGCACGCCGAGCGGGCGGCTGCGGCCTTTCCGCAACGCGACGGGCAGTGTGCCGAGCGCGTGATCGCGGCTGTGCTCAGGTCGACGCAGAAGGACGGGTAGAGGCGAGAACGGCCGCCGTGACCCGTTCGCAGCAGCGACCGTCGCGCTGCGGGAACGCGTCGGCGATGCGCTGCGCGTACTCCGGGGTCAGGCCCTTCTCGAGCGCAGCGACCGTTGCCTCCACCGCGCCGTCGGGATCGGTGACCACCGGTCCGTAGCCGTCTCGCTCGTAGTCGAAGTAGCCCTTGCTGCCGACGTGCTCCCCGCCGAGCATCCGGTCGCGGTCGAACTGGAAGTAGACGACCGGCCGGTCGAGGTAGGCCGAGTTGAACGCCATCGACGAGTAGTCGGTGACCAGCACGGCCGAGCGGGCGAACAGCTCCTGCACGTCGTTGTCCCCGAAGGAGAGCGGGCGCACCCACGATGGGAGGTCGAGCTGGCCCAGCAGCGGCTGCAGGTTCGGGTGCGGGAGGAAGCCGACGACCGCCCGCTGCTCCTCGGCGGCCGCGCGCAGCCGCTCGGAGGTGAGCAGCGCGAGCCAGCTCCTCATGAACTCCGAGTCGAGCACCTCGGGCGCGAGCTCACGGCGCTGGGACACGACGTCCATGTCGCCGGTCAGCCAGCTGCGCCACGTGGGGGCGACCAGCACGAGGTTGCGGTCCTTCACGGCGACCCGCTCGCCGAGCTCGCGCAGCCGGTCGAACCGCGGCAGACCGGTGAGGATCGTCTCCCGGGTCGTGAAGACGTAGCCGGTGTGGTCGTCGGCGACGGACGCGAACTCCGCGCGAGTGCTGGTGACGAAGAGGTCGATCGGCTTGACGTTGAGCCAGGTCGAGAGGTCGTCCTTGATCACCCCGTGCTGCAGGAACGTGAACCGCCACCGCGGCCGCACCTCGAGCTCCTCGAGCTCGCGCGGCGCGATCACCGGCAGGTCGGCGTGGGAGGAGAGCAGGTGCTCGGCGTTGAGGGCGATCAGCTTCCAGCGCAGCGAGCCGTGCGCGACCACCCGACCGCGGAACCGCCTGCGCAGCGCCCGCCAGGCCGGGGTCCCGCGTTGCACGGTGAACCACGCGGGGATGTCGGCTCGATCACGGCGCAGGTACTCGAAGAGGCGCTGGCCGTTGTCGTCGGCCTCGAACAGCTTGTCCATCACCAGCCAGGCGCCGCCGTACCGGGACCGCGCCCAGCGCGAGCGTGCCAGCCGCTCCACCATCCCCGGGCGCCTGGGCGGGTCGTCGGCCACCGTGGGCTTCGTCCGCGGTCCGACATGGCCGAGCCCGCGCCTGATCGCCGGAGCGTTCAGCGTGTACGTCGTGCGCCGCGGCGGCTCCAGCAGGAGAGCGACGTCGCGTCCGTCGAGCTGGATCCGCAGAGGAGCGTCGGTCGGCACCCACAGGATCCGTTCGTGGATGACGGCGCGGCCGAACACCTGGTGGTCGCGCACCTTCGCGTGCACCGGCTCCACCGGGACGCCGTCGGACAGGATCCGCTCGACCGGCGCCCGCCGGGTGTAGCGGTAGAGCACCTGCACCAGGCCTTGCGCCTCGTCGAGACGAGCGAGCAGCGCGTGGTCCTGGACCCACGGCTCGGGCCGGTACGAGTGCAGCAGGATCTGGCGGTAGAGCCGCTTGACCCGCGCCACGGGCGTGCCCTCGATCAGCGTCGGGTCGAGGTAGTCCAGGATCTCGGCCATCAGGGCCTCGAACTCGTCGACGACCTCCGGCGACAGACCCGCTGCCTGGTGCTGGACGCTCAGGATCCAGGAGAGCTCGTAGAGGATCACGTTCTGCAGCCACTGCGGCGCCGGCCGGCCGCCCTCGGTGGCCCGCCGGAGCACGTCGAGGTAACCGTGGCGCAGCACGCGCGTGTAGCGGTCGGGCCCGGACTTGCTCCGTCCGAGGGTGGAGCTCGCGTCACCCCGCTTGCGGTAGTGGTAGCGGGCGCCGGGCACGAAGCCGACCAGCGGCCGGTCGAGGTCGAGCAGGTAGCGGGCGGTGAAGTGACCATCCTCGAAGTTCGGCCTGATCTCCGGGTCGAAGCGCAGGCCGGCCGACTCGATCCTGTCCCGGCGGAAGAACGCGACCGGGGCGCTGACGAAGAAGAACGCAGGATGGCCCTCGAGGTCGCGCAGGCGCGCCTTGCCGCGGAAGCGGTGCCGGAGCGGATGCGTGTCGGAGACGTCGCCGGTGGCGTCGTCGAGGAACAGCAGGTTGCACGCGACCATCCCGGTCTCCGGGTTGGCGGTGAGGAACCGGTCGACCTCGGCGAGGTAGCCGGGCTCGATGACGTCGTCGGGGTCGGTGAACGTGACCCACTCGCCGCGCGCGTGCTCCAGGCCGAGGTTGCGGGCCGTCGACTGGCCGCCGTTCTCCTTGGTGAGCACGCGGACCAGGTCGGGGCGGCGCTGGGCCCACGAGGCCAGCAGCTGCGGCGTACCGTCCGTGGAGCCGTCGTCGACGAGGACGACCTCGAAGCGGTCCGCGGGGAACGTCTGGGCCTCGATCGCGTCGATGAAGGCCCCGAGGTACCGCTCCACGTCGTGGACCGCGCTCACGATCGAGAACCGCAACGGTGCTCCTTCGGCAGTGCCCTCGGACCGGGCCGAGCCGAGGATACCGGAGCGCCGCTCCTATGCTGTGGGCCATGACCACCCCACGCGTGGCCGTGATCCTCGCCGGCGGCGTCGGCACCCGCGTCGGGCTCGACATCCCCAAGCAGCTCATCAAGGTCGCCGGGCACACGATCCTCGAGCACACGCTGGCGACCTTCGACGCGCACCCGATGGTCGACGAGATCATCGTGATGATGGCCCAGGGACACCTCGACGCCGTGCACGCGATCGTCCGCGACGGCGGCTACACCAAGGTCAGCCAGGTGCTCGAGGGCGCGGAGACGCGCAACGGGACGACGATACGGGCGCTGGACGCGATCCCGGACGACGACACCCGGGTGCTGTTCCACGACGCGGTGCGGCCGCTGGTCAGCGGGCGGATCATCGCCGACTGCTTCGAGGCTCTCGACTCGTACGCCGCGGTCGACGTGGCGATCCCGTCGGCCGACACGATCATCGAGGTCGACGCGGACAACGTCATCCGCAACATCCCGCCGCGCGCGAACCTGCGCCGTGGGCAGACGCCACAGGCGTTCCGCGCAGGAGTGCTCCGCAAGGCGTACGCCGTCGCTGCGACCGATCCCGACTTCCAGGCCACGGACGACTGCACCGTCGTGCTCCGGTACCAGCCCGACGTACCGATCTGGGTGGTTGCCGGTGAAGAGCGGAACCTGAAGGTCACCGACCCGATCGACGTCTACCTCGCCGACAAGCTCTTCCAGCTGACGACCAGCAACCTGCCGCCGGCCCGCTCCGAGGAGGAGTACCGCTCCGCGCTCAGCGGGAAGACCCTGGTCGTGTTCGGTGGCAGCTACGGCATCGGTGCGGACATCGCCGCCTTCGCCGAGGCACACGGCGCGAAGGTCTTCAGCTTCAGCCGCTCGACCACCAACACCCACGTGGAGCGGCGCGCCGACCTGCAGCGCGCGATCCAGACGGTGCTCTCGGCGACGGACCGCATCGACCTCGTGGTGAACTCCGCCGCCGTGCTCCCCCGCGGGCAGCTCGTGGAGACCTCCGAGGAGGCGGTCTACTCGGCCACCGAGATCAACTACCTGGCGCCGATCATCATCGCCCAGGAGTTCTTCCCGCACCTGCAGAGGACGAAGGGATCGCTGCTCAACTTCACCTCGAGCTCGTACACCCGCGGCCGCAGCGGCTACAGCCTGTACTCCTCGGCCAAGGCCGCGGTCGTGAACCTCACCCAGGCTCTCGCCGACGAGTGGTCGGCCGACGGTGTGCGGGTCAACTGCATCAACCCGGAGCGCACCGGCACCCCGATGCGCACCAAGGCCTTCGGCGAGGAGCCCCCGGGCTCGCTGCTGGAGTCGCGCGAGGTGGCGGTGCGGTCCATCGACGTACTGCTCAGTGGTCAGACCGGGCTCATCGTCGACATCCGCCGCGATGACCCGCTGGCGGGCGACGGCGACAGCATCTGACGCTAGGTCAGTCGTCCCCGATGAACCCGGTGGCCGGGTCGATCTGTGCCAGGAAGCCGCGGATGCACTCGCGGTGCTCCTCAAGTGACTGCCCGACCGTCGGGCTCACCGTGAACCCGTAGCCCTCGTTGGGACCACTCAGCCAGCTGTAGTGGGTGCCGCGGGACTCGTCGGGGCGAAGCCCGAAGGTCTCGCCGTCGACCTCGATGACCAGCTCGTCCGGAGCCTTCGGCTCGGCTCCCGGCGCGAGTCCGGGCAGCGCGCTCCAGTAGCCCTCGCTCAGTCGGTCCTGATCCATGCAGCCATCGTCTGCCCCGAGCGCATCTTGCGTCCACGGGGAATCCCGGGCAGCTAGGAGGCCCGTGCGGCCCAGTGGACCTCGAGGGGTGGGTCGTAGCTGCGTGGTCGTGGTCGGCCGGGTGGGTCGGGGGGTTGGCTGGTGTAGGTGTGTCCGGTCGGGGTGGTGGTCTGGACGGTGTGGCGTGGGTTGGGAATGGTCTTGGCACGCCAGTCGGGGTGTTCCTTGGTGTGGTTGCAGGCTTCGCAGAGGCCTTGGCCGTTCTCGGTGCTGGTGGGGCCGCCGGCCGCGGCTGGGGTGATGTGGTCGGTGTGTCGGATGGGGGCGTCGCACCAGGGGGTGCGGCAGGTCTGGTCGCGGGCGATGAGGAGTTGGCGGCGGGGGCCGTCGAAGAGCCGGCGTCGGGTCTCGATGCCGACCAGGTCGCCGGTCTTGGGGTGGGTGAAGAGGCGTCGGATCCAGGCTTTGTCGGCCTGGCGGGTGAGTTGGCGGGCCAGGGTGGCGGGGATGGGTCCGTAGCCGGTCAGGTGGGCCGGCTCCTGGTTGTGGTTGTTGTGGTTGCTGGTCAGGAGGGTGTGGTCGGTGATGATCAGCTGGATCTCGACCGGGGTGCCGACCGCGGTGGTTTGGCCGGTGATGCGTTCGACGAGGGTGTCGGCCATGATCTGGCCCCGGGTCCGGGGGTCGCCTTGGGCGCGTTTGTGGTCGGCTTCGCGGGTCAGGGCTGTGTGGCAGGCGACGCCGTGGGCGACGGGCAGGAACGCGGTCAGGTAGGTCATCGTGTCCGGGGCGGGGCGGAGCCCGGTCCGCCGGTCGGCGTGGGCTCCGCGGATTCGGCGGATTGCGGAGCCGGGGTCGAGGCGGTAGCCGATGGCGCGGGCGAGGTTGGCGACCTTCCGGTCCCCGCCGGTGTGCAGTTTCCCGGCCAGCTGGTGGTCGACCTGGATCCGGTCGGC
Source organism: Marmoricola sp. URHA0025 HA25 (assembly GCF_054059435.1). Taxonomy (NCBI): domain Bacteria; kingdom Bacillati; phylum Actinomycetota; class Actinomycetes; order Propionibacteriales; family Nocardioidaceae; genus Marmoricola; species Marmoricola sp. URHA0025 HA25. The sequence goes on along the minus strand of NZ_JBSSCD010000001.1, from coordinate 210,745 downwards.
TCTGGCCAGGACGGCGGTCTCGCGGGCGATCAGGGTGGCCCGCCACTCGCTGATCTGGCCGGCGGTCAGCGCGGCCAGGGTGTGGGGGAGCTCGCCGACCAGGGCCTTGGCCAGGCCGAGGTGTTGGGCGCCGCGGACCGGGGACTCCTGGCGGGCCAGGGCGATCTCGGAGGCCAGGCCACGCCCACGTTGGTCGGCCGGGATCCCGGCAGCAGCCTCACGGGCAGCACGCTGCTCGGCCAGGGTGACGCTCAACCGAGCTTGGGCTGCGGCCAGCCCGGACTTGAGCTGCTCCATCAACCCGATGTGGTCGATCAGCTGCGCCTCGGTCAGTCCGGTGCCGTTGTGGGCGGCGAGCCGGTCCAGTGCGTCCTGCAGGTCGGCGGTGGTCGGTGCGGGCGGCAGGGCGCGGTCAGCGGTGGCTGCGTCGCCGGTGCCCGAGATCATGGCGGCAGTCTATCGAACGTATGTTCGAACCGTCAATCGGATCGGCCAGGATTCTTCGACGATTTCTGGTTGCCGGCCGAGGTTTCGAGACGGTCGCTGCGCGACCTCCTCAACCACCGAGGTCGGGTCCCTGCCCCAACTCACCGGGTCTCGTCTGATCGCTCGCAAGCTCGCTGCTCGACCACCAGGGGCTGAGTTCCTGCCCCATCTCACCAGGTCTCGTCTGATCGCTCGCAAGCTCGCTGCTCGACCAGCTGGGGCCCGGGTCTCTGCCCCATCTCGCCGGGTCTCGTCTGATCGCTCGCGAGCTCGCTGCTCGACCACCAGGGGCGGCGTCCCTGCCCACCGCACCAGGTCTCGTCTGATCGCTCGCAGGCTCGCTGCTCGACCAGCTGGGTCCGGTCTGCACCGGACCGCAGGACCCAGCCACGCGGCGTACTCCTCCTCGCTGCCAAGAACCCAGCCACGCGGGGAGGTGAGGTCTCGTCTGATCGCTCGCAGGCTCGCTGCTCGACCACCTGGGGCCCGGGTCCCTGCCCATCTCGCCAGGTCTCGTCTGATCGCTCGCAAGCTCGCTGCTCGACCACCTGTGGTTGGGTCCGTCCCCACCTCACCAGGTCTCGTCTGATCGCTCGCAAGCTCCCTGCTCGACCACCTGGGGTTGCCTCCCGCCGACGCCACCGGTACCCCCGCACCTCCTAGACTGGCGCGGTCCGACTGCCAGAGAGGCACGACTTCCGCATGCCCGCACAGCCTTCGCTCACGCAGCGCGCGTTCGGTGTCGCCCGCCGCAAGGCGGGCGGGCGGGCCAAGCGTGCGGTACGCCGGGTCGCGGGCCGGCCGCTGGTGGCGTGGGAGCGTCGGAGCCTGCGTCCGGTCTTGTCGGTGGTGATGCCGGTCTACAACGTGGAGGCGTACCTGCGCGAGGCGCTCGACACGGTGCTTACGCAGAGCCTGCACAACCTCGAGGTGATCGCGGTCGACGACGGCTCGACCGACGGGTGCCTGGCGATCCTGCGGGAGTACGAGCGGCGGGACGCCCGCGTGCGGGTCCTCACCCAGACCAACTCCGGGCAGGGCATCGCCCGCAACCTCGGCATCGAGCACGCGCAGGGTGAGTTCGTCACGTTCGTCGACTCCGACGACACCGTCCCGCCGGGGTCCTTCGAGCACATGGTCGAGACGCTCCGCCGGTCGGGCTCGGACTTCTGCGTCGGCAGCGTGCGACGCCTCCGGCACAGCCAGTACCTGCGCACGACCTGGCAGCGCACCGTCCACCAGACCGACCGGATCGGCACCACGATCGACGAGTTCCCGGCTGCGATGCAGGACATCATCTGCGCGAACCGGATGTTCCGCACCGCGTTCTGGCGCGAGCGGGTGGGCGGCTTCCGCGGGCACATCGCCTACGAGGACCACGTGCCGATGCTCACGGCGTACGTGCGCGCCGAGAAGTTCGACATCCTCAGCCGGGTCACCTACAACTGGCGGCTGCGCGAGGACCACACGTCCACCGGCCAGCAGAAGGCCCAGATCCAGAACCTCCTGGACCGGATCGAGGTCAAGGAGGAGGCCCACGAGCTGCTCACCGCCGAGGCGTCGGACTTCGTGTACGACGTCTGGGTGGCGCGCTGCCTCGAGGTCGACTTCCCGCCGTACGCCGCGCAGGCGCTCGACGCCGACGAGGCGTACCGCAACGTGCTGGCCGGGGTGTACCGCACGTTCTGCGACCGGGCCACCGAGCGCGCCTGGGACCTCGTCCGCGTCTACCCGAAGGTGCGCGCCCACCTGGTCGCCCAGGGGCGCTGGGACGCCGTCGAGGACGCCACCCACTACTTCCTCTCCGTCCACCAGGTGCCGCCGACCAAGGTGGTGGACGGCCGGCTGCTCGCGGACCTGCCGGCGGACCGTGCCTTCGCCGCCGGCCTGCCGGAGCACCTGCTCCGGATGGCACCGCTCGAGGCGCACTTCGAGGGTGTCGTGCAGAAGATCGGCTGGCACGACGACCACGCACTGGTCACCGGCTGGATGCGGCACCGCTCCCTCGACATCGCCGAGCCCGAGCCGGCCCTCGAGCTGAGCCTGCGCCGCGGCGACGAGGTGCTGCCGTTGGAGGTCGAGCACCTCGCGATCCCGGAGGCGAACCTCTGGGCGCAGCTCCCGCACTCCGGCTGCGAGCACGGCGGCTTCCGCACTCGCGTCCCGTACGCCGCCCTGGCAGGGGACGGCCGGTGGCAGCTGCACGGGGCGATCACGGTCGACGGGATCACCTCGGCGGGCGCGTCCCACTACCGGATCCAGGGCTCCTCGGCGGAGCACCCGGGCTCCGGGACGGACGGACCGAGGCGCATCGAGGCGAGCTGGGACCCCAGTGACGGGTTCGGCTTCCACCTCGTGCCGGCCGGAGCCGAGCACCAGAAGGCACCCGAACGGCTCGCGGTCCACGCGGTCGAGCTCGGTGACGGCGAGCTGCGCCTCTCCGTCACCGGGGAGGGCGACCTGCAGCAGGCCACCCTCGGCAACGCGCGCCTCTCCCTGCCGCTCATCGACGTCAAGGCCGGCGAAACCGGGCACGTCCTCCGGTTCGACACCCGGGTCAGCGAGTTCGGCGGCTCGGCGCGGCCCGCGCCGAGCGGCGACTACGAGCTCGTCGTGGGAGGCGACGCCGCTGTCGCGGCCGGTGACCTCCTCGGCGAGCTCCCGCTACGACTGCGCACCCCCGAGCTCGGTGTCGACGTCAGTCTGGGCAAGGAGGTCGGCCGGCACCGGATCCTCAAGCTCTCCGTGGTCCCGGCGCTCGCCCACGACGAGATCGGCACCTACCACCAGTTCCGGCTCCAGGCGGCGTACCAGCGCTCGACCGCACCGCTGACCCCGAGCATCCTCCTGGCCAGCTACCTCGGCGAGGCGTGCACAGACAGCCAGCTCGCCATCGACCGCCATCTCGCCACGACCCGCCCGGACCTCGAGCGGATGTGGGGCGTGCAGGACAGCTCGACGCAGGTTCCCGACGGCGCGCGCGCAGTGCTGCTCGGCAGCGCCGAGTGGTACGACGCCGTCGCCACCAGCCGCTACCTCTGCAAGAACATCGACTTCGGTCCGTGGCTCCGGGTGCGGCCCGGGCAGGCCTACCTGCAGACCTTCCACGGCTACCCCTTCAAGTCGATGGGCCGCGACTTCTGGCGCAGCAAGGGCTTCCCGCCCGGCCAGGTGCGGCACTTCGCCGCGCGCGCCAGCGGCGAGTGGGACCTGGTCCTGGTGCCGAGCCCCGAGTGCGAGACCTTCTACCGCGAGCAGTACGGCTACACCGGCGCGGTGCTCCCCGCGGGCTACCCGCGCACCGACGCGCTGGTCAACGCAGACGCGGCGCAGGTCCGGCGCGACGTGCTCGCGCGGATCGGCGTACCCGAGGACCGGACGGTCGTGCTCTACGCCCCGACCTTCCGCGACACCCTCACCACGCGCGTCTACGCCGCCCGGCGCTTCGACGACCTCGACCTCGACGAGCTCACCCGGCGCCTCGGCCCCGAGTACGTCGTGCTCGTGCGCGGGCACAACAACAACCAGCGCGAGGCCGACCGGGTCGACCGGGCGGCGACCGTCGTGGACGTCACCGACCACCCGGACATCAACGAGCTCACGATCGCCGCCGACGTCGCGGTGCTCGACTACTCGTCGCTGCGCTTCGACTGGGCGATCACCGGCAAGCCACTGGTCTTCTTCGTGCCCGACCTCGAGTCCTACTTCGGTCTGCGCAAGCCGCTCTTCCCGTTCGAGGAGTCTGCCCCCGGCCCGTGGGTGCGCACGACCGCCGAGGTGGCCGACCACCTCACCGACCTCGACGGCGTCCGCAGCAGGTACGCCGGCGAGATCGAGGCGTTCAACGCCAGGTTCAACGCACTCAACGACGGCCGGGCGACCGAGCGGGTCCTGGAGACCTTCCTCGACGAGTCGATGCCCTGGCGTCAGTCCTGAGGCTGCACCTTCTCCTGGGCCTTCTCCTGGACCCTCTCCTGCTCCAGCTCGGCGATCCGCCGGTGCAGCGCCTCGATGCGGCCGAGCTCCTCGTGCCGGTCGGCCAGCAGGTCCGCGAGCGCCCGGGTCGCGGCGTCGAGCAGCTCCGCGTCGTCCGGCCCGGCGACGCCGCGGGCGAAGTGAGCCGGGTCGGGCAGCAGGTCCGCGAGGTCGCCGGCCACGTCGTAGCCGGCGGCGCGGATGCCGTCCACCCACTCCTGCGCCAGCCGGCCGCACCACCGCTCGGCTGACGGCGGCAGCAGCGGCGGCCGGCCACCCTGGGGCACGAGGAAGCGCTCGGTGAGGAACCACTTCGCCACCCGTGCGTAGCCGAGCCGCGGCTTGGGGAGGCGGTCGCCGAGGGCGACGTTCACGCGCCGCAGCAGCTCCGCCTGCGCCGTGCCCAGCGAGGTGTTGCTGCGGGTCTGCTCGGCCCGCAGCCGAGTGTGGTCGACGCCGAGCACGCCGAAGTAGCGGGTGTCCAGCCCAGTGGCCGCGTCACGGCTGGGCGGCACCGTCACCACGTGCACGTGCTCGGGCGGGAGCGACTCGCCCCACCGGGCGAGCACGTCCGGAAGGTCCTGGTTGCGCCAGAACCCCCGAGCAGGAGCGGTCCGGTCGCGGGCAGCATCGACGAAGTCGGCGTACGACGTCGTGCTCCGCGTCTTCACCCGCTCCTGCCACGCCGACGGGACCTGTCGCGACAGCGCCCGCGCGGTCACCACCAGGTGGATCTCGCGGTCGCCGAGCAGGTCGTACAGCGCGCGGACCTGCGGCCGCGCGTGCAGCCGGCGAGCTGCTCCTGGGTCAGCAGCACGTCGGCGTCACCGGCCGCGGCGACGTCGGCGGCGAACCGGTCGAGCACCTCTGCGGCGGTCAGCGGGTCGTGGCCCGCGACGAGCCGGTCGCGGAGGGCGAGCATCACCTGGGTGCCCGCCTGAGCCCTGGAGGGCAGCTGCATCGGGTCGGGCACGACCACGAGACCCTGGGCGCCGAGCTCGTCGAGGTTGGCCCACACCACGCTCTGCAGGTACGACGTACCGGTCTTGGGCAGGCCGGCGTGCACGAACGCCCGGGGACGACCCGACCCCGCCACCTCAGGCCCCGGGACGGGCGTCGAGCCGGGCGCGCACCCGTCGCTTCATCCCGCGGTAGGCGCGGACGGCCAGCGGCGGGGACTCCGCGACCGGGTGCGCCTCCAGCGCGGTGATCCGCGCCTGCGCCTCCTCGAGCTGGGCAGTGAGGCCCGCCACCATCGACTTGCCGCGGGACAGGGCGGTGTCGTGCGCGATCGCCTGCGAGACCCGGACCAGGGCCTCGTAGCGCTCGCCCGCGGCGTCGAGCGCCGCCTCCGCGTCGGCGTCGTGCCCGCCTGCACCGGCGAGCCGGTCCATGGCGTCGTACACGTCCTGGGCGATCGCGACCAGCTCGGGCGGCAGGTCCCAGCCCTCCCACGACGGCTCGTGGCGACGAAGATCCGGATCGATGAAGTCGTCCACCTCGTGGTGACGACCCGGCTCGAGGGCGTCACCCAGGTCGAGGTCGAAGGTGTCGCGCACGCGAGCCAGGCACGGCCGCCAGTCGGTGAGCAGGTCGTGGTAGCCGAGCACCACGCGCTTCTCCTCGCGGGTCTGCCGCTCCACGACGAGGTTCCCGTTGACCCAGCCGCACAGGTTCATCACCGAGAACTGCCAGTCCGTCATGCCCGGCCGGTAGCCGCGGTAGTAGGTGGACCGGCTGCCGAGCACCTCGGCCGGGTGGCGCAGCATGGTGAGGAAGCCGACGTCGTACCCCAGCTCGCCGGCGGCCTCCTTCCACAGCCACGGCACCCAGATCGAGCGCGGGTCCTTCACCACGACCTGCGGCTCGACGAGTGCGACGTCGGCCAGCCAGGTGCGCAGCTCGTCGCGGGTCGCGTCGTCGACCGCATCGGCCATCAGCTGCTGGGCCTCGGGCCGGCCGTCGGTCTGCTCCACGAACGCGCGGTCCATGATCCGCCGGTGGAACCGCAGCGGCCACGTGGACTCGAAGAAGCCCGTGGGGTTCGACTCGTTGGGCTTGATGACCGGGAGCGGGACGTGCAGGCCGAGATGGTGGAGTGCGCCCGCGATCGTGCTGGTGCCGCTGCGCCCGGCGCCGGTGACGAGGACCAGCCGGCCGGTCGACGGCTCGGCGGTGGCGTCGTCGGACATCACGGCCGAGGGTAGCAGTGCCGCTCCGCACCAGGGCGTTACCATCGCCCGGTGCCGACTGCCCCCGACGTGCTGCCCGAGGGCTCGGTCCTGCTGCACATCGGGCCACCGAAGACCGGTTCGACGGCCATCCAGCGGGCCCTCCACGGCTCCCGCGCCGAGCTCGCCGCGCACGGGGTGCTCTACCCGGGGACCCGGATGCGCGCCCAGTCTGCGGGCGCCGCGGTGCTGGGCATCGGCGCCTCGGTCGGTCGGGACGAGCCGAGGATCGAGCGCTGGGAGGCGCTCGTCGACGAGATCCGCCGCAGCGACCTGCCACGCACCTGCCTGAGCCAGGAGCCGTTCGCGCGCGCCGACGACGCTGCGGTCGGCCGCATCCTCGACGGTCTCGGCACCGAGCGCACGCACGTCCTGTACGTCGCGCGCCGGCTCGACAAGCTGGTGCCCTCGCACTGGCAGGAGCGGGTGAAGGCCTGGACCGACCTTTCGTACGAGGACTTCCTGCACCGCGTGCTGGAGGAGCCCGACGGGCCGCCGGGCCGCCGGCTGTGGGGACCACAGGACGTGGGCACCGTGGTCGGCCGGTGGGCGGCCCGGGTCGGCCACGACCGGGTCACGGTGCTCATCTCCGACGAGCACGACCGCGAGCTCATCCCGCGCACGTTCGAGGCGATGCTCGGTCTTCCCGCGGGCATGCTGGTGCCGCCGCCGGGCCGGTCGAACACGTCCCTGAGCTTCGTCGAGGCCGAGGCGATCAGGGAGCTGAACCGGCGGGCCCACCAAGACGGCTGGTCGCAGCGCGAGTACTGGAAGGTGGTGCAGCGCGGCGTCGTGCCGGCGCTGGCCCACCGCGACCGCTCCGCGGACGCACGGATCGAGGGCCTGCCGGCGTGGGCCCTGGAGCAGGTCGCGGAGCGCGCCGAGCGGCAGATCGCCGAGATCCAGCACTCCGGGGTGCGGGTCGTCGGCGACCCCGAGCAGCTCCGGATCCGGGGCGTCGTCGAGCCCGCGCCGGTCCCCGAGCCGGTCGAGGCGATCGGCCTGGACCTGCTGGCCGACCTGGTCAGCGGCCTACGCGCCGGCTACGAGCAGCTCCACGCGAAGCGAAGGCCGCCGGTCGACGTCGCCGCGCAGCGCGACAACCTGGGCGCGCGCCAGCTGGTGCAGCTGCTCGCGCGGCGGCTCGCCTCACGCGTCGGCGTCCGGCGGTCGTGACGCTCAGGCGCCGCTGACCGGCTCGGGCAGGTCGGCGAAGAAGTCGGCGACCACCCGCTCGGCCGCGTGGCCGTCCTGCAGGGCGTTGTAGCGGGCGTTGAAGGCCGCGAGCGGCTCGGCCCACCGATCCGCCAGCGCCTCCAGGTCACGCAGCTCGGCGACGACACCAGCCGTGTCGCGCACCCACGGACCCGGGGCGGTCTCGCCGAAGTCCCAGAGGAAGCCCCGCGTGCGGGAGCCGTAGTCGTCGAGGTCCGGCACCAGGAACACCATCGGTCTGCCGGTCAGGGCGAAGTCGAAGCGCATCGAGGAGTAGTCGAGGACGGCGACGTCGGCGGCGAGGATCAGGTCGTTGACCTCGGGGTAGGACGTCACGTCCAGGACCCGGGCCGCCCAGCGGCCCGTGCTCGCGTGGAACCGGTGCCCCCGCAGCAGCAGCACGTAGTCGTCGCCGAGCTGCGCTGCCGCCTGCTCGACGTCGAGGTGGTGGTCGGCCTCGGCAGCCCGGAAGTTCGTGGCCAGGTCGTCGCGCCACGTCGGGGCGTAGAGGACCGCCCGGCGACCGGGTGCGATCCCGAGCCGGCGACGCACCGCAGCGCGGACCTCCTGCCGCTTCGGCCCGACGAGCACGTCGTCACGCGGGTAGCCGAGCGCCAGGATGCGACCGTCGTAGGCGTACTCGCGGCGGTAGTGCTCGTCCATCTCGACCGAGGGCGTCAGCAGGGCGTTCCAGGTGCGCGAGGTGTGGTCGAGCTGCTGCTCGAGGTGGCTCGGGAGCAGTCCACGCGCGCGCCACAGGCCGAGACCCATGGTCTTCGAGGGGTAGCCGTGGAACGTCTGCAGGATCTGCTGCTCGGGTCGTCGCACGAACCAGCGCTCGAGCTCGATGTTGGTCACGACGTGGCCCGCGCGTGCCAGGACGTCGTACCACTCGCGGCTGCGGAAGAGCACCGGCTGGGCACCCGGTGGAGCCGTCGAGGAGGAGTCGGCGACCAGCCAGCGCACCCGCAGGTCGGGCCGCCGGCGGCGGAGCTCCTGCTGGATCGGCAACGGGTGGTCGTTGGCCCACTGGCCGGTGAACGACTGGAAGTACACCAGCCTGTCGTCGAGCGGCTCGGCGACCTGCAGGTACGCCGCCTGCACGCGACGCTGCGCCCGCGCGCCGATCTCGTCGTCGGCGAGCAGCGCGTCGAGCCGCACCGCCAGCCCGTCGCCGTCCGCACGCTGGAGCCGGACCCGGTGGTCGGCCGTCCGGGCGTCCTCCGGCAGCCGGTCGACCTGGTCGGCGGCGAGCCGGGCGCCCGTGCGCACGCCGTCGCGCTCGACCTCCAGGCGGTAGGTCCCCGAGGGCAGGGGGCGCTCGCCGAGCCCCCAGACGTCGCGGGCGAGCGGCACTGCCCAGGAACCGTGGTGCCGGCGGACCGCGTCGACGCGGACACCGGCTCCCTCGAGGACGACAGCGGAGGCCTCGCCGCGCACGGTGACGTGCACCCCGGTGGACCTGACCTCGACCGCCTCGACGACTGCGTCGTCCGGCTCCTTCCGCGCGCCCACCTGCAGCCGGAGGCCCTGAGCTGCCTGGTCGAGCCGCACGTCGAGTGCGCCGGCCACGACCGAACGCCTGGCCGCGGACCCGCTCCGGTCGAGCTCGCCGACCTCACCGCCGCGCACGAGCCCGGCGGTCGACCAGTCCAGCTCGATCGACCACGCCCCGGCCTCCAGAGCGCCGGTCTCGCAGCTCAGTCGGAGCAGCCCGGCGTCGTGGTCGTGCTCGGTCTCGCCGAACCACTGGCCCGCCGCCGGATCGGTGGCGGCGACCACCTCGAGCGGCACCGTCCTCTCGACGTCACGCAACCGGGCGTGCACCTCCGGCAGCTCGCGCTGCTCGAGGTGCCGGACGCCGGCCAGCACCTCCAGGACGAGCCGGCCGTCCACGACGAGGAGCCGGCGGGCGACCGCCCGGAGGCTCGACTCGCGTGCGGCGACCAGGAGATCGGCACCCTCGACCTCGACGCCCAGCTCGGCGCGGATCTCGCCGTCGACCACGGTCGTCGGGAAGTCGGCGCCGGCGAACCTCCGGGCACTGACCAAGGCGACGAGGTCGTCGCGGCGCCCGTCCGCGGCGAGCCGGGCCATCACCCGGGGGATCACGTCGACGCGGTCGACGCGCTGTCCGGCGGCGGCGTACAGGGCGCGGGCGTGGCCGGACAGCGAGGCCCACTGACCGGCGGAGGACACCTCCGTCACCTCGAGGAACGGCCTCAGCCCCGCCAGGGCACCGGCCGCGCAGTGTGCGCGTGCGTCGTCGAACCCGTCGAGCGCGGCGAGACCGGCTCGGTCACGCGCGATCCGGGCGTCGAGCCCGGGCAGCGGGTCCGGCCGGACGCTGTGCGGCGGCGGTGGAGCATCGCGGTCGTCCCGGTAGGCGCGCCGCTCGGTGAACGCGAAGCCCGCGCGCAGCAGGCCGGCGGCAGTGACCACGCCGTCGGGATCCGCGTCGTCGAGGATCGCGTCGTCCACGTGGGGCAGCACCAGCCGGCCCAGGCGAAGGTCGCTCGCGACCTGCGGCACGCGGGCCAGGTCACCCGGGCCCGCAGGGTCGCCCGCGGCCCCGAGCACGAGCACGGCCGAGGACCGGGCCGCCAGGTCGATGGCCGCGTCGACCGCGCCGGGCAGGTAGGTGTCGCCCGGGGCGGCGAGGACGAGCAGGCGCCCGCGAGCCCGGCGTACGCCGAGCCGGCGGGCCGCTGCCACGGTGCCCGCTTCGAGGATCCGCACCCTCGTGTCGTCACCGGCCGCCTGCTGCGCGGTGCGGCGCGCGTCCGCGTCCAGGCAGACGACGACCACCTCCAGGGCGGGCGTTCGCTGGCTGCGGGCCGACTCCAGGGTGCGTCGCAGCAGGTGTGGAGCGGCGCCGGCTGCGGTCACCACCAGGGTCAGCAGCGGACGCCCGTGACGAAGCCGTCGCGCGGTCCGCGCCAGCCGGCGCCGCAGCCCACCGGGAATGCTCAGATGAGCCCCTTGTCCTTCAGGTAGGCCTTGGCGACGTCGGCAGCCTTCTCCCGGTCGATGTCGACCTTGCCGATCAGGGTGGTCAGGTCCTCGGTCGTGAGCACCGCGGAGAGCTTGTCGAGCGCCTTCTTCGCGTCCGCGTGGTCCTTGAGCCAGTCGCTGTTGACGATCGGCACCAGGTTCTCGGCGTTCTGCAGGTGCTTGTCGTCGTCGAGGATCACCAGACCGAGCTTGTCGAGAGTGGCATCGGTGGTGCCGACCGACCCGATCTGGGTGACGCCCTTCACCAGGTCGTCCTTGGTGGCCTCACTGCCGAACCCGGTGGGCTCGAAGCCCGAGACCTTGATGCCGTAGGTGTCCTCGAGGCCCTTCTGGCAGTCCGTGCGCTGCGGGCAGTCGCTGTTGCCGCCGAGCTTGACCGACAGGCCGGAGGAGCCGAGGTCACTGAGGGTGGTGAGGTGGTTGGTCGCCGCGAAGGCCTTGGTCACCGCGAACGCGTTGGCGTCCTGGGCCTTCGCCGGCTGGAGTGCGGTCACCCCTTCCTTGGCGGCCAGCTTGTTCAGCGCCGTCAGCGTCGCCGCGGCGTCCGGCGACGCGACCTTCGCGGCGGAGTCCCCGTTCTCCTTGCGGTTGAGCGCCTCGGTCATCGAGGACAGGTAGTCGGCGGAGATCGTCACGTCGCCCTTGCTCAGCGGGCCGAGGTAGATGTCTCGCGCACCGAGGTTCTTGACCTGGGTGTCGAACCCGGCGTCGTCGAGCACCGCCTTGTAGAGCTGGGTCATGATGTCGGCCTCGGTGAACTTCTGGCCGACGATCACCACCTTGCCGCCGCCACCGCCGCAGGCGGCGGTGAGCATGAGGGGGGACCGCCACCAGGGCGATCAGGAACCGTCGTGCGAGCGAGTGCTTCATGTCTCCGCCTTCTGTGTCCCGCAGGGTGCGCCTGCGCGTGTCCGGCGGGCTGATCACGTCCCGGAGACTCCGGCTTGCTCGAGCCCGCGGGAAGACTCTAGCGACTACCGGCGGGCAACGGGTCCATCAATTTCTGGACGAGCCCCAGGCTCAGCTCGAGCGCGAGCGCCACGACCGCGACGATCAGCGACCCCGCGACGACCTCCGCGGTCTGGAAGCTCTCGTAGCCGTGCACGATGATCCGGCCCAGCCCCGGGCCGGCGACCAGGGCCGCGATCGTCGCGGTCGCCCACACCTGGACCACCGCGAGCCGGATGCCGGAGATCAGCAGCGGCATCGCGAGCGGCAGCTCCACCTGGCGCAGCACCCGCAGCTCGCTCATCCCCATACCGCGGGCCGCCTCGACGACGTCCGGGTCGACGCCGGTCATGCCGGTGTAGGCGTTGGTCACGATCGGAGGCAGAGCGAACAGCGCGAGCGTGACCAGCGTCGCCAGGCCGGACCGGCCGAAGGGTCCGAGCGCCTCGGTCCCGAACACGCCGAGCGAGAGCAGCGAGAGCAGAGCGACGATCGGGATCGCCCGCCCGATGTTGGACAGGTTCACCGCAAAGGTGCCGCCGTGGCCGCGATGGCCGAGCCACACCGCGAGCGGCAGCCCGAGCACCATCGCCAACAGCGTCGAGACCAGGGTGAGCAGCGCGTGCTGCCCGAGCAGCGTCGGTACGCCGCTCGCACCGTGCCAGTGGTCACCGTCCCGGTACCAGGCGTAGACGTCGTGGATCATCGCCACCTCCTCATCGCGCAACCGCCCTTCGCGTCCAGGGCGTGAAGGCGCGCTGCACCCCGACCAGCAGCAGGTCGAGCGTGACGGCGAGGAGCACGCACAGCACGCTGGTCGCGAGCACCTGCGCCTTGAAGTTCGTGCGAGTGCCGTCGACGAGCAGGTCTCCGAGGCCGCCGTAGTCGAGGATCGCCCCGACGGTGGTCAGCGCCACCGCGGAGACGGTCGCGACCCGCAGGCCGGCCATGATGGCAGGGAGCGCGAGCGGCACCTCGACCCGCCAGAGCATCCGGCGCGCGGCGTAGCCCATGCCGATCGCGGACTCGCGCACCTCGGCCGGCACCGCGCGCAGCCCCTCGAGGATGTTGCGGACCAGGATCGTCAGCGAGTAGAGCCCCAGGCCGATCACGACGGTGGTCACGCCCAGCCCGGTGACCGGCACCAGCAACGAGTAGAGCGCCAGTGACGGGATCGTGTAGATCGCGGTGGTCGTGCCGACGATCACGCCCTCGAGTTTTCGGTAGCGTCGGGCCAGCAGGGCCAGCGGCACGGCGACGGCGAGACCGAGCAGCACCGAGATCACCACGATCTCGACGTGCTGGACGAGCGCGTCAGCCAGGTCACCGGCCCGCGAGGAGTAGTACCGCCCGCAGATCCACTCGTTGCGGGTCAGGCAGTTGTCCGGCGAGGCGGGAGCAACCGATGGCAGCACAAGGGGACGGTAGCGCGTCGGTGCCCGCCGACGACCCGATGATCCGTCTCGAGGGTGTCGGCAAGACCTACGAGGACGGCACCGTCGCCGTGCAGGCGCTCGACCTCGAGGTGCCCCGCCACGCGCTCGTGTGCCTGGTCGGGCCGTCCGGCTGCGGGAAGTCGACCACCCTGAAGATGGTCAACCGGCTGATCGAGCCGACCAGCGGCCGCATCTACCTCGACGGCGCCGACGTGACCGAGGCCGACCCGGTCGAGCTGCGCCGCGGCATCGGCTACGTGATCCAGCAGGTCGGGCTCTTCCCGCACCAGGACATCGCCACCAACGTCGCCACGGTGCCCAGCCTTCTCGGCTGGGACCGGCGCCGGGCGAACACCCGCGCGCTGGAGCTCCTCGACCTGGTCGGCCTGGACCCGGCGGTCTACGCGAAGCGCTACCCCCACCAGCTCTCCGGCGGGCAGCGGCAGCGCGTCGGTGTCGCGCGTGCACTCGCGGCCGACCCGCCGGTGCTCCTGATGGACGAGCCGTTCGGCGCGGTCGACCCGGTCATCCGCGAACGACTGCAGGACGAGTTCCTCCGGCTCCAGCGCGACCTCGGCAAGACCGTCGTGATGGTCACCCACGACATCGACGAGGCGGTCAAGATGGGCGACCGCGTCGCGATCCTCGCGGTCGGCGGACGCCTCGCCCAGTACGACGTACCGGCGGCGATCCTGGGCGCGCCCGCCGACGACTTCGTCGAGGAGTTCGTCGGGCAGCGCCGCGGCATGCGCCGGCTCGCCGTCACCCGCATCGACCCTGCGCACCTCGAGCCGATGGACGGCGTCGCGGCCTCTCAGCTGGCAGGCACCATCGACGTCGGGGCGACGCTCGAGGACGCGATGGCGCTGCTGCTGCGCGAGGACAAGTCACTGGTCGGCGTGACCCAGGGCGCGCGCTTCCTCGGCGTGCTCACCGCGAACGGCATCCACGAGATGCTGCGGGCCGACGTCCGCGCGCGCAACGGTGCCGCTACGCGCCCTTGACCGCCCGCTTGATCTCGTCCTGCTCGGCCTGGATCTCGGCAGCCTTCGCCTCCCAGGTGACCAGCTCGTCGACCGATCCCCGGGCCGACTGCGTGCCGAATTCTGGGCCACCCTCGGCCTCCCACAGCGCGAGCGCGTCGGCCTCCTCGGCCTCACGCTCCGCGCGCAGCATCTCGATCGACTGCTCGAGCTCACCGACCCGGTCGCGCGCGTCGTCGAGCGACCGCTCGGCCGACTCCGCGCGGACGACGGCGTCGGCGACCTGGCGCTGCGCCAGGACGAGCTCGCCCTGCAGCTCGCGCACGGAGAGGTTCGACTCGGCGAGGCGCTCGGTCATCGCCGTGGTGAACTCGGCGTGCTCGGCGGCGCGCAACGAGAACAGCGACTTGTACGCCGACGCGGCGGCGGCCCTGTCCGCGGCGTTCTCGCGACGGGACTGGAGCACCTCGGTCCACATGATCCGCAGGGAGGCCCAGCCGAGCGAGAGAGCCAGCACCGAGCTGGCGCTGAGGAGCACCGGGGACTGCGTGGGCAGCGCGAGGAGCACGCCGACCGTCGCCACCGACAGCAGCACCAGGGCGACCGTGAGCCGGACGCTGCGCTGCCGACGACGGGCGGGGGTGCGTGAGGCTGCCATGGGCGCAAGCGTAGACGAGCGAGGCCCCGGGGGCGTGCAAGCGAGCGCCGCTCAGCGTGTGCGATGGCAAGGCGGAGGAGGGAGGCGGCCCGGGGTTGGCCGCCGACCGACGACAACGCAGCCAGCGTGCGCGATGAGCGACGCGTAGCGTGCGCCCACGGGGCCTCGGTCGTCTGTAGCTAGAGATCCTCCGGAGGGACGCGACACGCGTGCTCCAGGAGCAGCCCGCAGGCGAGCGCCGCTGCGGCACCGACGGCAGCCAGGAAGGCGCGCGCGATCGTGCCGCTGGTGTGCTCGCCGTCGACCCCGAAGTTCGAGATGGCGACGCCCAGGTAGGCGCCGAGGCCGAAGGCACCCAGCCGGGCGATCGCCTTGCCCAGGACGAGGCGGGCGACGCCCTGCTGGGCCGACAGGCGCCGGTGCTCGCGGTGGACGGTCCGCCAGGTCAGGTACGCGACGCCGCCGACGACCGCGGCGACGAAGAACGCGGTGCCGACGGAGAGCCAGGAGACGCCGGGAGCCGCGGCGTCGCGCCGGATCGCCTGCCCGCGCAGCGACCAGCCCACGACCAGCCCGACGATCCAGACCACCACCAGCGGACCCGGCCCGGTCGGCCGGATCCGCCCCTCGGCGGGCGGTGGCGGTGGCGGGTCCTCGACGGGCGGGAGGTTGCGGCTCACGGAAGGGGGATCACTGCACGTCGAGCTCGATGTCGTCGCGACGCCGCACCGAGTCGCGGCCGACCTTCTCGAGCAGCTCCGCAACAGGACCGTGGCCGGGGATCTCGGCGTCGGACTCGAGGTCGTGCCACGGCGCGAGCACGAACGCGCGCTCGGCCGCACGCGGGTGCGGCAGCACCAGGTTGTCCTCGTCGGCCCGGCGGTCGCCGACGACGATCAGGTCCACGTCCAGCGTGCGAGGGGCGTTGCGCTCGCCGCCGCGCTCGCGCCCGTAGGCGGACTCGATGGCCAGCGCACGGTCCAGCAGCGTCGGCGCGGACAGCGTCGTGTCGATGGTGACCACGATGTTGAGGAAGTCCTCGGCGCCCTCCGGTGAGTCGACCGGGTCGGTCTCGTAGACCGGCGAAACCCCGGTCAGCCAGACCTCGGGGGTGTCGCCGAGGGCGTCGACCGCACCCTGCAGGTTGTAGACACGGTCACCGAGGTTGGAGCCGACCGACAGCACGGCCCGCCGGATCGGGTGCATCTCGCCGGTGAGGGTGTCGGTGTCGATCACGTTGGGGTTCGGGGACTCGGTCATGTGCGGCTCCGGTTGATCGTCAGGGCGACGTCGCTGAACGTCGCGGCAATCGGGGCGTGCGGCTTGTGCACGGTCACTTGCACCGTCTCGACCTGGTCGTGCCCGAGACAGACATCGGCGATGCGCTGTGCGAGGGTCTCGATCAGGTCGACCGGGTCCTTCTCGGCGGCGGCCACGACCTCGGCCACCAGCGCTCCGTAGTCGACGGTCCTGGAGAGGGCATCCTCGGACGCGGCAGGCGCGGTGTCGAGGGCGAGCTCCAGGTCGATCACGAAGGTCTGGCCGTCGCGACGCTCGAAGTCGAACACACCGTGGTGTGCATGGATCTCGATGCCCCGCACCGCCAGCTGGTCACTCATCCTCGCCGACCTTACCCGCGCCCCCGGAGCCGCCAAACCGCTGTCCGCCCTGCCAGCGGGCGACCACCTTGAGGGCGTCGACGCTCGCGCGCGCCTCGTGCACGCGCACGGCCCAGACCCCAAGGAGGCCGGCCAGGGTGGTCAGCGCCACGTTGGCGTCCTCGCGGTCCAGCACCGGCCGGGGGTGCCCGGACTCGTCGGCCAGCAGTGCTCCGAGGAAGGACTTGCGGCTCGACCCGAGCAGCACCGGCAGGCCCAGGGCGTCGAGGTCCGGCAGGTGGCGCAGCAGCTCCCAGTTGTGCTCCGCGGTCTTGGCGAAGCCCAGGCCGGGGTCGACCGCCATCCGGTCAGGTGACACACCCGCGGCGACGGCGTCGTCGACCCGGCGCTTCAGCTCGTCGCAGACCTCCAGCACCACGTCGGCGTACGACGCCCGCTGCTGCATCGAGTCGGCGTGGCCGCGCCAGTGCATCGCGACGTACGCCGCGTCGCGCTCGGCCACGACGCGCAGGATCGCCGGGTCGGCGAGACCTCCGGACACGTCGTTGACCACGGTGGCGCCGGCGTCGAGCGCGGCTTCGGCGACCTCGGCACGCATCGTGTCCACCGACACCAGCGCGCCGTGCTCCGCAAGCGCCGTGATCACCGGGATCACCCGGGCCAGCTCCTCGGTCACCAGTGGCCGGGTCGCGCCCGGACGGGTCGACTCGCCGCCGATGTCGACCAGGTCGGCGCCCTCGGCGAGCATTGCAAGCCCGTGGGCCACCGCATCGTCGGAGCCCTCGAACCGGCCGCCGTCGGAGAAGGAGTCCGGGGTCACGTTGACCACGCCCATCACCAGCGGCCGCGTGAGCACCGGGAGGCCCCGGACGTGCCTCTCGCGCAGGCGGCCGGGCCGGTCGCTCATCGTCGCCTACCGGGCAGCGTTGATCAGGGCCATCGCCTCGGCACGGGTCGCCGCGTTGTGCATCTGCCCGCGGACGGCCGAGGTGATCGTGCGGGCCCCCGCCTTGCGCACCCCGCGCATGGTCATGCACAGGTGCTCGGCCTCGATCACCACGATGACCCCACGGGCCTCGAGGAGCTCCATCAGCGAGTCGGCGACCTGGGTGGTCAGCCGCTCCTGCACCTGCGGCCGCTTGGCGTAGACGTCGACCAGTCGGGCCAGCTTCGACAGGCCGGTGATCTTGCCCGACTCGGCCGGGATGTAGCCCACGTGGGCGACCCCGGTGAACGGCACCAGGTGGTGCTCGCACATCGACCACAGCTCGATGTCGCGCACCAGGACCATCTCGTCGTGGCCGATGTCGAAGGTCGTGGTCAGCACGTCCTCCGCCTGCATCCGGAGACCGGCAGTGAGCTCGGCGTACGCACGGGCGACGCGTGCCGGGGTCTCGTGCAGGCCCTCGCGGGTGGGGTCCTCGCCGATCGCGATCAGCAGCTCGCGCACGGCCGCCTCGGCGCGTGCGTGGTCGAACTCCCCGGCCGGGCGCGAGCCCTCGTCGGAGATGCGGTTGATGCTCACGTGGAGGTCCCGGGCGGCAACGGCGGCGTCGGCGCGTTGCCCGGGTGGGGGGTCTCGCCGAACGAGTCGCCCTCGTCGCTCGGGGGCGTGAGGATCACGCCGCCCTCCTCGGCCGGCTCGTGGCTGCTGCCGTTGGAGGCAGACTTCGGCATCCGCACCGGCGGGATCGCCGACGGCGTCCGGTCCGGGGAACCGGTCCACGCAGGACGCACCGGCCGACGGCGGAGCGGCTCGAAGACCTTCGCGACCTCTGCCTTGTCGAGCGTCTCGCGCTCCATCAGGGCGAGCACGAGGGCGTCGAGGACGTCGCGGTTCTCCTCCAGGATGTCGAAGGCCTCCTGGTGGGCGGTGGCGAGCAGCTTCTTGGTCTCCTCGTCGACGACCGCGGCGACGTCCTCGGAGTAGTCACGGCTGTGGCCGAGGTCGCGGCCGAGGAACGGCTCGTGGTTGCTCTCGCCGAGCTTGATCGCGCCGAGCCGCTCGGTCATCCCGAACTGCGTGACCATGGCCCGGGCCAGCTTGGTCGCCTTGTCGATGTCGTCTCCGGCGCCGGTGGTGGGGTCGTGGAAGACCATCTCCTCCGCGGCGCGACCGCCCATCATGTAGGCCATCTTGTCGAGCATCTCGGAGCGGGTCTGGGAGTACTTGTCCTCGTCGGGCAGCACCATCGTGTAGCCCAGGGCACGCCCGCGGGGCAGGATCGTCACCTTGTGCACGGGGTCGGTCCCGGGGAGGGCCGCGGCGACGAGGGCGTGGCCGCCCTCGTGGTACGCCGTGATCAGCTTCTCCTTCTCGCTCATCAGGCGGGTGCGCTTCTGCGGGCCGGCGATCACGCGGTCGATGGCCTCGTCGAGGGCGGCGTTGTCGATGAGCTTGGCGTTCTGCCGCGCAGTGAGGAGCGCCGCCTCGTTGAGCACGTTGGCCAGGTCGGCACCGGTGAAGCCCGGCGTACGCCGCGCCACCGAGAGCAGGTCGACGTCCGGGGCCATCGGCTTGCCACGCGCGTGCACGCCGAGGATCTGCTCGCGGCCCTTGAGGTCCGGCGCGTCCACGCTGATCTGCCGGTCGAAGCGGCCGGGACGCAGCAGGGCGGGGTCGAGGATGTCGGGGCGGTTGGTCGCGGCGATCAGGATCACGCCGCCACGCACGTCGAAGCCGTCCATCTCGACGAGCAGCTGGTTGAGGGTCTGCTCGCGCTCGTCGTGGCCGCCGCCCATGCCGGCGCCGCGGTGTCGGCCGACGGCGTCGATCTCGTCGATGAAGACGATCGCCGGGGCGTTCTCCTTGGCCTGCTCGAACAGGTCGCGGACGCGGGAGGCTCCGACGCCGACGAACATCTCGACGAAGTCGGAGCCGGAGATCGAGTAGAACGGCACGCCCGCCTCGCCGGCCACCGCGCGGGCGAGCAGGGTCTTGCCGGTGCCGGGCTGGCCGTAGAGCAGCACGCCCTTGGGGATCTTGGCGCCGACCGCCTGGAACTTGGCGGGCTCCTGGAGGAACTCCTTGATCTCACCGAGCTCCTCGATGGCCTCCTCGCAGCCGGCGACGTCGGCGAAGGTGGTCTTGGGCATGTCCTTGCTGATCAGCTTCGCCTTGGACTTGGCGAACTGCATGACCCGGCCGCCCCCGCCCTGCACCTGGTTCATCAGGAACAGGAAGATCACCACGATGATGATGAACGGCAGGATCGTCGCCGCGAGCGAGCCGAGCAGGCTCGGCTGGGGAACCTTGACGTTGACGTCGGCGATCTTCTTGGCCTCGAACTGCTTCTGGGCCTGCTCCATGAGCGCGATCTGCTGGCCGTCGACCCAGTGGCTGAGCACCTTCTTGCCGTTGTCGAGCTCGGCACGGACCTCCTGGTCACCACCGTCGACGAAGGTGATCTTCTTGACCTCACCCGAGTTCACGTAGGTGACCATCTTCGAGGTCTCGATCTCGGTGTAGCCGCCGTTCGGCACGAGGTACTGCAGGGCGATGATCACGCCCAGGCCGGCGAGGCCGATCCACAACCATGGACCGCGCAAGATTCTCTTCATGTCCATCAGCGGGGCTCAGGGGCCCCGTCCTCCTGCCAGGCGACGCTGTGCTGTCTCGAAAAAGCGGGTGTCTTCACGTTGACCGTACCGGTCGGATGGGCGGGCCACCCGAGGTACGTCATCGATCCATTCTGCCCGTCGAACGAACGGCGAGCGCCCCGGGTGCCCTGTTCGCTCTGGGCCGAATCGCGAGGGTCGTCCCGATCAAGGGCCCGGTCAGGAGTACACGTGCGGCGCGAGGGTGCCGATGTCGCGCAGGTTGCGGTAGCGCTCCTGGTAGTCCAGGCCGTAGCCGACGACGAATTCGTTCGGGATGTCCCAGCCGACGTACCGCACCTCCACGGGCATCTGGAGGGCGTCCGGCTTGCGCAGGAGGGTGCAGATCTCCACCGAGGCAGGCTGGCGCGAGGAGAGGTTCGAGGTGAGCCAGGACAGGGTCAGCCCCGTGTCGATGATCTCGTCGACGATCACCACGTGGCGCCCGAGGATGTCGGTGTCGAGGTCCTTGAGGATCCGCACGACGCCGGAGGACTTCGTCCCGGAGCCGTACGACGACACGGCCATCCAGTCCATCTCGACGTGCCGGTGGAACGCCCGGGCCAGGTCGGCCATCACCATCACGGCGCCTCGCAGGATGCCGACCATCAGGACGTCCTTGCCCTCGTAGTCGGCCTCGATCTGCTTGGCCAGCTCGCCGAGCTTGCCGTGGATCTGCTCCTCGGTGAAGAGGATGTTGACGAGGTCCGACTCGACGTCGCGGGCGTCCATGGCCACAGCCTCCCACAGGGATTAACCCGGGCCGCGGCCGCGTTCACCTCCCATGCGTCTGTCAGTGCTCGACCTCGTCCCGGTGCGCTCCGACCAGACGACCGGCGACGCCCTCGCCGCCACTCGCCGGCTGGCCCAGGTGGCAGACCAGGCGGGGTTCCACCGCTACTGGCTCGCCGAGCACCACAACATGCCGGCGGTCGCGGCGACCAACCCGCCGCTCCTGATCGCGCTGGTCGCCGCCGCCACCGAGCGCATCCGGGTCGGCTCGGGCGGGGTGATGCTGCCGAACCACGCGCCGCTGGTCGTCGCGGAGCAGTTCGCGCTGCTGGAGGCGGCGTACCCCGGGGCGGATCGACCTGGGCATAGGGCGCGCACCCGGCTCAGACCCGGTGACGTCGTACGCGCTCCGGCACGGTGCGGGCGGCGTCGACGACGAGGCGGTCACCCGCTTCCCGGAGTACGTCGACAACGTGATCTCGATGATGAGCCCCGGCGGCGTCGGTCTGCAGATCGGCGGGCGGATGCATCCCCTCAACGCCACTCCGGCCGCGGTCGGCCGGCCGCCGGTGTGGCTGCTCGGCTCGTCGGACTACTCCGCCGAGCTGGCCGCCGCGCGCGGTCTCCCCTACGTCTTCGCGCACCACTTCTCCGGCAACGGCACCGCCGAGGCGCTGGCTCTGTACCGTTCGGGCTTCCAGCCGTCACCCGAGCTGGACGCGCCGCGGACCTTCCTCACCGTGAACGTCGTGGTCGCGCCGTCGGAGGAGGAGGCCGAGCGGCTCGCGCTGCCGCAGCTGCAGGCGATGGTGGCCCTCCGCACGGGCGGTCCGCTGCGCCCGCAGCGACTCGTCGAGGAGGCGGAGGCCGATCCCGTGCCGGACGCGCACCTGCCGCTGGTGCTGGCGATGCGCAGCCGCTGGGTGATCGGCACGCCGGCCTCTGCCGCGGACCGGCTGCGCGCGCTCGCCGAGGAGTTCGACGTCGACGAGGTGATGGTGCACCCGGTGGCCGGTGCCTTCGACGGCACGACGACGGACGCCTCACCGGCCCGCGAGGCGACCCTGGAGCTGCTGGCGAAAGAGCTGCTCGGCAGCTGACTCCTCTCCGGCCCCCGGTCTGGGCCGGTCCGCACAGGCCGACCGCGAACTGGCTACCGTCGGCGCGTGGTCTCCCCCGATCCTGCTGCGACGATCCGCACCCCGGACCAGCGGCTCCGTGTCTTCGTGAGCTCGACGCTCAAGGAGCTGGCGCCCGAGCGCAAGATCGTCCGGCAGGCGGTCGAACGACTGGCTGCCACGCCGGTCATGTTCGAGCTCGGCGCGCGCCCACATCCGCCCCGCGAGCTCTACCGCGCATACCTCGAGCAGAGCGACATCTTCGTGGGGCTGTACTGGGACAGGTACGGCTGGGTCGCACCCGGGGAGGTGGTCTCGGGGCTGGAGGACGAGTACAACCTCGCCCCGGCAGGGATGCCTCGCCTCATCTACATCAAGGACTCGGCCGGCAAGCGGGAGGCGCGGCTCGAGGAGCTCCTCGAGCGGTTCGGCACCGACGACCTGGCCTCCTACAAGTCCTTCGCCGATCCAGGTGATCTGGGTGAGCTGCTGGTCGCCGACCTCGCGGTGCTGCTGGCCGAGCGGTTCGACCAGAGCCGCACACCGGCAGCGCCGGCCCCTGAGCAGCCGGCACCTCCCGAGCCGACCAGCGGCAACGGCACGCTCCCCGTGCCCCTCACCCATCTCGTCGGCCGGGAGCCGGACCTGGAGGCGCTCACGTCGATGATGACGGCGGACGAGACCCGGCTGGTGACCCTGACGGGGCCCGGTGGCGTGGGGAAGACCCGCCTGGCCATCGAAGTGGCCCGACGGGTCGAGCACGAGTTCCCCGACGGAGTGACCTACGTGCCGCTCGCACCGGCGCAGAGCGCGGCGGGGGCCGCGAGCGCGATCGCCCAGGGACTGGGAGCTCTCGACACCGGCGACCTGCCGCTCGAGCAGAAGCTGACGACAGCCGTCGGCGACCGCCGTGGGCTCCTCGTTCTCGACAACTTCGAGCAGGTCGTCGACGCTGCGCCTCTCGTGGCGGCGATGCTCCGGTCGGCTCCGGGGCTGCGCGTCCTCGTGACGAGCCGCGTGCTGCTGCGGATCACCGGCGAGCACAGCTACCCGGTGGCTCCGCTGGAGACCTCCTTCCCCGGTGGACAGGGGCCCGGCGCGGCGCTGTCCCCTGCGGCGGAGCTGTTCGTGCAGCAGGCTCGCTCCGTGAAGCCCGACTTCGAGCTGACGCCCGAGAACGCCGACGTCGTCGAGCAGATCGCCGCAACCCTCGAGGGCCTGCCCCTGGCCATCGAGCTGGCGGCCGCGAGGATCCGCATCCTGCCGCCCGCATCGCTCCTCGAGCGGCTCGATCGTCAGCTCTCCGTCCTCGTCGGCGGAAGTCGCGACGCCCCTGTCCGGCACCAGACCGTGAGGAGCGCGATCGAGTGGAGCACCGATCTCCTCGACGAGGAGGAGCGGGACCTCCTCTGGCAGCTCGGCGTGTTCTCCGGACCGTCCTCGCTGGATGCCATCGAGGCCGTCAGCGCCGCGTCGCGAGGCGGCACCGACACCCTGAGCCTGATCGGCGGACTCGTCGACGCCAGTCTCGTCAGGCAGCGCGAACGCCATGACCGTCCGTACTTCACGCTGCTCGCGACGGTCCGCGAGTACGCCCTCGAACAGCTCGACGCGCGCGGACTCCTCGCCGAGGTCCGAAGCCGCCACGCCCACTACTACGCCGACTGGGGCGCCCGGTCCCGCGTGCACCTGCTCGGACCGCGGCAGCGTGCCGAGCTCGCGGCGCTGACCGACGAGCGCGACAACCTGCGCGGAGCGGCACAGCACATGGTCGACTCGCACGACTGGGAGACCCTGGCCGAGCTGTCGTTCTCGCTCTATCCCTACTGGTGGCTCGTCGGCCTGCTCGGCGAGGTGCGCGGCCGCCTCGACGCGCTCCTGCGATCCGGCGAACCGGCCTCGGAGCGTGCAACGGCGATCGCCCTCTGGCTCACTTCGCTGGTGTCCTTCTTCCAGGGCAGCGACCACACGCTGACGGAATCACTGACGCGGAGCGCCGACCTCTTCGCGGCGGCCGGCGACCCCGTCGGTCAGGGCAGCGCCCTGACGTCCCTGGGCCTTGCGTACGCGACAGCTGACCCTCCGGACCTGGCGGGGGCCAAGGAGTGCCTGCAGGAGGGGACCCGGCTCCTGAGGGACGCGGGCGACACCTGGTCGGAGACCGTCGCCCTCATCCCGCTGGGCAGGCTGCACCTCCTCGAGGGCGACACGCCCGGCGCGATCGAGCAGTTCAGCCGTGCGCTGCAGCTGGCCGAGGACGACGAGAACGACTTCGGGATCACTCTCGCCCTCAACAGCCTCGGCTGGATGAGGCTCTTCACCGGCCAGCTCGCCGAAGCGGCGGCCCTGATGGAGCGCTGCCTGGACCTGGCGATCGGGCTCTCCTCCGAGCACGGCATCGTCTACCAGCTCGAGTCGTTCCTCGGGGTCGCGGGAGTGCTCGGCGACGTCGAGCGAGCGGGTCTCCTCGGTGGCGCCTCCATCGCGCTGCGCGAACGGCTCGGACTCCTCAACCCCTCCGACGCCGTCCTCCACCTCGGCATCGTCGAGCGGATCCGGACGGGTCCGGACGCAGAGCTCTACGAGCGGTCCGTCCAGGAGGGACACCGGATGTCCGTCGACGAAGCCATCGCGTTGGCGCGCAGGGTGGCGGCGTCCGCCACAGCGGTCGACCCGACCTGGGAGGACGTCCGCCGACAGGGCTCAGTCGACCGCAGTCCTCCTGAACCGGAGTAAGTCGCCCTCCGCGTACGCCGTGACATGACCCGGCAGCTGGATCTCCTTGCCCGTCGAGCCGAGCACCCCCACCACCGCCCTCACGTGGGCATGGGTGAGCTCCGAGGGGATCGCGCCCGCCTCGATCGCGGCAGCCCGCACGACGCGGGACCTGACCGCCTCACCGGCGTCGTCGATCGCGAGCATGTCGACGCCGTCCTCGACGCGAGCCTGGCGATGGGCATCGAGCGCGAAGGACTCGATGAACTCCATGTCGGCGCGCAGCTGGTCGGCGGTCCGCGCGAGCGCCTGTGCGACACCGGGGCCGAGCTCCCGCTCCAGCGCCGGCATCACCGTGTGCCGTACCCGTGACCGCGTGAACCGGGGGTCGGCGTTCTGCGGGTCGTCCCACCAGGTGATCCCGTCGGCCCGGCAGGCCTCCTCGCTCTGGGCGCGAGTGAGGTCGAGCAGCGGCCGGGCGAACCCGACCGTCCCGCCCGGGTCCCTGAAGGAGCGCCGCATCCCCTGCAGGGAGCGCCCACCAGAACCGCGGGTGAGCCCGAGCAGCACGGACTCGGCCTGGTCGTCGAGCGTGTGGCCGAGCAGCACCAGCGAGGCGCCGAAGTGCTCGGCGAGCCGGCTCAGGGCGGCGTACCTGGCCTCTCGTGCGCCCGCCTCGACGCCGGCGGGCCCCGGATCCACCGTGACCCGGATCGAGGCGGTCTCGTCGACGCCCAGAGCAGCCATCTGCTCGACCACGCGTGCGGTGTGCTCCGCGGAGCCGTCCTGGAGGCCGTGGTCCACGGTCACGCCGATGATGTGTCGCGCTTCCTTGTGCCCCTCGAAGATGCACGCCGCGAGGAGAGCGAGTGAGTCGGCGCCACCGGAGCAGGCCACCAGGTGTCGATCACCCCGGCCGGCGCTGAAGAACGGGCGCACCGCCAGCCGCACCGCCGACCGGGCGGGATCAAGGGCCATCAGCCGTGGACGCGCCTGACCCAGGCGGACGGGTCGTGGATCTCGTCCTTGCTGGGCAGGTTGGCGGCCTCGGCGAACACGGCGTTGAAGCCGTCCATGCCGACGGCGTCGACGGTACGGCGTACGAAGACCGCGCCGTCGCGGTACTGCGCCATCTTCTGGTCCAGGCCGAGCAGCCGTCGCAGCAGCCTGTCGAGCGTGCCGACGCCCTTGCGGCGCTTGGTGAACTTGGCGCGGATCTCGGCCACCGTCGGGATCACCTCGGGTCCGACGCCGTCCATCACCACGTCGGCGTGGCCCTCGAGCAGGCTCATCACGCCGGTGATCTTGTCGATCACGACCTTCTGCTCCGGTGAGGACACCAGGTCGATCAGGCTGCCGTCCGTCTTGCCGGAGACCAGCTCGCCGACACGTGAGAGCCCCTCGGTCAGGAGCCGTCCCGGATCGGTCTCGAGCGACCCGACGATCTCGCCCATCAGCGACTGGAGGTGCTCGCGCATCCAGGGCACCGCGGTGAACTGGACCCGGTGGGTCTCCTCGTGCAGGCAGACCCAGAGCCGGAAGTCGTGCTCGTCCACGTCCAGCTCGCGCTCGGCGTTGACGATGTTGGGGGCGACCAGCAGCAGCCGACCCGCCTCGCCGGCCGCCTCGTGGAACGGGTCGAACTGGCCGAGCACCTTGTTGCCGAGGAAGCCCAGCATCACCCCGAGCTCGGCGCCGGTGATCCGCGAGCCGACCGCCTCGGTCATCGGCGAGGGCGAGCCCTTCTTCTCCTGCAGCTTGGCCACGATCGGGGCGATCACGGTCGCGAAGCCGTCGGCGTTCGCCCGGATCCAGCCGGGCCGGTCGACCACGAGCACGGGAGCGCTGTGCGCCTCGGCGACCAGGCCCGTGAAGTCGCGCACCAGCGGCGTGGACTTCTCCGCGCCCGCGCGCAGCTCCTCGACCACGCTGGTCGCCTCGCCACGCGAGACGACCGGACCGTCGCCGGCGAGACGGGAACCCACGCGGACGGCGAGGTCCCAGTCGATCATCGAGGAGCGCGAGCGGTCGTCCATGGAACGACCCTACGAGGTCGGGCCAGCCTCGCCGCAGTGGCAGGCAGCCAGGGCACCGGCGATGAGGTCCAGTGCGTGCCGGGCGGCCAGCGTCTGCGGCGGGGAGATCCTGTCGGCGATGGCGACGAACGCCATCCGGTTGCCGTCGAGGTCGGTGACGAACCCGGCCAGCCCGCTCACCCCGGTCAGGGTGCCCGTCTTCGCACGCACCCGGCCGCGCGCCGCCGCCGGGGCGTCGTCGAAGCGCCACTGCAGCGAGCCGGTGAAGCCCGCGACCGGCAGCCCGGTGAGCACGGCCCGCAGCTCCGGGTGCTCGTCCGAGGCCGCGACGCGCAGGACGTCGAGGAGGGTCTCGGGGCTCAGCCGGTCGCGGCGCGACAGCCCGCTGCCGTCGTACAGGCTGGCTCCGGTGGTGTCCACGCCCAGCCCGTCCAGCACCTGCAGGACGCCCGAGACGCCACCGGCGAACGAGCCGTCCTTCTGGACCGCGATGCCGACGTGGTGCGCGAGCACCTCGGCGGCGTTGTTGTCCGAGACCGCGAGGGTCCGCTCGACGATCTCGCCGAGCGGCGCGCTCTCGACCGACGCGATCTCGGTGTCGCTGCCGGTGCTGACCGCTCGCAACGGGACACCGCGCACGGCCACTCCGTGCGCGGCGAGCGCACGCGCGAACTCGGCAGCCGCAGCGGCGGACGGGTCCGCGACGTAGCGCCCGTCCGGTCCCTTGCCCTCGTCGGCCCACAGCGCCGTGATCGGCGGCACGACGTCGTCAGGGAGGTACGACGGGGGCCACGCCGGGTTGACGGCCGGCCCCGTGAACAGGGAGTCGTCGTAGGAGAGCCGGACCCTCGCCAGGCCCTGCTTGCCGAGCACGGCCGCGGTGCCGGCAGCCAGGTCGTCGAGGGTCGCGCGAGCCGGGTAGAGGCCCTTCGCGGCGGTGCGCGTCGACGCCAGGAACGGGTCGCCGCCTCCGACCAGGACGACCCGGTTGCCCTCCTGCCGCACCACCGTGGTGAACCGGGTCATCGGGCCGAGCTTCTCCAGCGCGGCGGTGGCGGTGAGCAGCTTGGTGGTCGACGCCGGGGTAACGGCGCCGGCACCGCTGGTGAAGACCGTGCCACCACCAGTGAGATCGCCGACGGCAACGTCGACGTGCGCGCCGAGGCTGGCGTCTGCGACATACGCCGCCAGGGCCTGCCGGACCGCCGCCTCGTCGAGCTTCCCGCCGGGCGAGCCGGTCGCCACCGGAGGCGCCGGGCTGCCGGCGACGAGGTCGAGGCCCTCGGGCGGGAGAACCGCCGCGGGCTGGTGGCGCGCATCGGCCGGGTCCAGCCCGAACCAGCGCGAGTCGAGGTGGAAGGCCAGGTTGGCGACGGCCGAGGCGACGAGAAGGACGACCACGGCCTCGGGGACCCAGGACAGGATCGTCCGGAGCCGGCCGCCGGCGTGGCGTTCCTCACGCACGCCCATTTTCGACCCTTCTTGATTCACCGATCCGTGATGTTCTGCGCGAGACTAGCCCGGTCATCGGTCAGTGGAAGGAAGCGCCCGTGGAGTTCGACGTACTGGTGGAGATCCCGAAGGGCTCACGCAACAAGTACGAGGTCGACCATACGACCGGGCGCATCCGCCTCGACCGGATGCTGTTCACCTCGACGGCGTACCCCGAGGACTACGGCTACATCGAGAACACCCTCGGCCTCGACGGCGACCCGCTCGACGCGCTCGTGATCCTGCAGGCGCCGACGTTCCCGGGCTGCCTGATCCGCTGCCGGGCGATCGGGATGTTCCGGATGACCGACGAGGCCGGCGGCGACGACAAGGTCCTCTGCGTCCCGACCCACGACCCGCGGCTCGAGCACATCCGCGACATCAACCACGTGGCGAAGTTCGACCGGCTCGAGATCCAGCACTTCTTCGAGGTCTACAAGGACCTCGAGCCCGGCAAGTCCGTCGAGGGCGCGGAGTGGGTCGGCCGGACCGAGGCGGAGGCCGAGGTGCGCGCGTCGTTCGAGCGTGCGAAGGCCGCCGGCTACAACGACCACTGATCCGAGTCGCGCCGGCGCTCAGCGCTTGACGCCGCGGAAGTAGCCCATCGCCCCGGACATCTCCAGGGTGATGTCGCCGAAGCCCGCCTCGGCGAGCCAGCGCTGGACCTCGTCGCCGGTGGCGCTCGGCCCGAGGAGGCCGGCGATGCGGCCGGCGCGACGCAGCGGCAGCGTGCGCAGGCCGCCGCGTGAGAACGGGGACGTGTTGAGCAGGGCGCTGCCGGTGAGCACGCCGCCGGAGTGGGTGACCCGCCCCATCTCCAGGACGGCGCGGTGGGGGTCCGGGAAGCAGTGCAGCCCGGTGAAGGACACCACGAGGTCGAACTCACCGTCGCCGAACGGGAGCGCACCGACGTCGGCCTCGCGCGGCTCCACCTGGTCGGCCACACCTCGCCCGCGAGCTGCCTCGAGCGTGCGGTCGAGCATGGCCGGGGCGATGTCGGCAGCGACGTAGCGCAGCCCCTGGCCGGACCGCAGCCCTCGCAGCGCGACGCCGCCCCCGCACGGGATGTCGAGCACCGCCGAGCCTGCCGGTTGCCGGCCGATCTCCGCGGCAGCCGCGTAGAGGCGCTGCAGGTCGCTGGCGATGCCCGCGC
The DNA here is from genome assembly GCF_054059435.1 of Marmoricola sp. URHA0025 HA25. Taxonomy (NCBI): domain Bacteria; kingdom Bacillati; phylum Actinomycetota; class Actinomycetes; order Propionibacteriales; family Nocardioidaceae; genus Marmoricola; species Marmoricola sp. URHA0025 HA25. The sequence continues at coordinate 181,337 of NZ_JBSSCD010000001.1, read as the reverse complement.
GCCACAGCAGGCCGCCGGCACGCGGGTGCTCGACGGACCAGTCGTAGAAGGAGGCCCAGAGCGGGTCCTCGCTCCAGCCGCCGAGCCCGGGGATCCGCAGGCGGTCGGGCTTCATCCGAGCATCTCGGCGGCCTGCATCTCCGCCGGCACGCCGAACGCGTCGACGAGGTCGAGGGCGATCGGCCGCACCTTGCGGCACAGCTCGTCGACCTCCCGGCTGATCGCCTTGGCGCGCGACGACGACAGACGCCCGTGCTCCATGAACCAGCCCCGGTCGGCCTCGATCGTGCTCAGCGCGAAGAGGTCCCGCAGCAGCGTCAGCGCCACCTTGTTCTCCCCTTCGGGCATCGCAGCGACGCGGTCCACGAACGCCTCGAGCACCAGCCGCTCCACGTGCGCGCGAGCCGAGCCGATCACGTGGTCCTGACAGCGGCTGAACACCTCCGCGGGGTCCAGCCCCGCGTCGATGCCCCGCTTGAGGCGGCGCGCGACGCCGGAGAGCATGTGCTCCTCGCGCCAGCGCAGCATCGCCAGCTGGTACGCCGGGTCGAGCAGCCCGGCCTCCTGGTCCCAGTCGTCGTCACCACCCGGCAGCACGTCCTTGATCCGCTCGAGCAGCTTGTGCACGGCGGTGCGCTCGATCACCGTCTCGACGGCCAGCCCGGCGACGAAGCGCACCATGCCCAGCTGGTCGAGCTCGCCGAAGGAGGAGGAGTAGTCGGTGAGCAGCCCCTTGGCCACCAGCTGGAGCAGGATGTGGTTGTCGCCCTCGAAGGTCGTGAACACGTCGGTGTCGGCGCGCAGAGCGTCGAAGCGGTTCGCGGAGAGGTAGCCGGGCACCCCCGCACGCCTCGCGGCACTCCTGGATCGTCCGGCTCGCGTGCCAGGTGCCGAGGGCCTTCGTGCCAGCGGCACGCGACTCGAGCGCCCGCCGGGTGCGCTCGTCGACCTCCTCGGTCGCGGAGAACACTGCGTGCAGCTGCCCGGCCAGCACCTCCTGGGCGAAGTGCAGCGCGTAGGTGCGGGCGAGCGGCAGGAACAGCCGCCGCTGGTGCAGCCCGTAGTCCAGCAGCAGCTCCTCCGCCCCGCCCGGGTTACGGTCGGTCGCTTCGCTCCCCCGTGGCTTCGCCTGGCCGAACTGCCGCCGCTCGACGGCGTAGCGCACCGCGATCGACAGCGCGACCTTGCTCGCGTTGATCGCCGCGCCACCCACGCAGACCCGGCCCTGGACGAGCGTGCCCAGCATCGTGAAGAAGCGACGGTCGGCGTTCTCGATGGCCGACACGTAGACACCGGTCTCGGTGACGTCGGCGTACCGGTTCAGCAGGTTCTCCCGGGGCACGCGCACGTCGTCGAACCAGATGCGGCCGTTGTCGACGCCGTTGAGCCCGATCTTGCGACCGTCGTCCTCGACGCGAACCCCGGGCAGGAGCCGGCCCCTGCCGTCGCGGATGGGGACCACGAACGCGTGCACGCCCTGCGACGCACCGCCGATCTCGAGCTGCGCGAAGACCACCGCCGTGCTCGCGTGCGCGGCCGCGTTGCCGATGTAGTCCTTGCGGGCGCTGTCGTCGGGCGTGGTGATCACGAACTCGCGCGTCTCGACGTCGTAGCGGGCGACCGTGCTCAGCGCCTGCACGTTCGAGCCGTGGCCGGTCTCGGTCATCGCGAAGCAGCCCATCAGCTCGGCGCGCACGAGGGGCGCGAGGTAGGCGTCGTGGTGCCGCTCGGTGCCCAGCTGGAGGATGGCGCCGCCGAACAGCCCGAACTGGACGCCGACCTTGACCAGCACCGAGAGGTCGCCGAAGGCCATCGTCTCGAACGCCGCGACCGAGGCCCCGATGTCGCCGCCACCGCCGTACTCGACGGGGAACCCCATCCCGGTCTGTCCGGTGCCGGCGAGCTCACGGACGATCTGGAGCACCCGCTCACGGAAGTCTCGGCGGCCCATCTCCTGCGCATCCTGGAGCACCCCGGAGTGCTCGACGAGGCGCTTGCGGGTCAGGTTGCGGACCTCGACGTAGGTGCCGTCGAGCAGCGCGGTGAGGACCGGCACGTCGACGACGGGCTGCCTGTAGTCGGCCATGGGGACAACCGTGCCAGTTCGGACGTCGTTTCGACAGGCTGGTGACCGGTGGTCGAGCCGGTCGAGAACTCAGGGGCGGCCGTAGAAGTCCGGGGCGCTGGCGAAGAGCGGGCTGACCTTCACCACGTCACCGGTGTGCGGAGCCTGGATGATCTGGTCGTTGCCGATGTACAGGGCGACGTGGTGGATGGTGTTCGGCGAGGTGCCCCAGAAGACGAGGTCGCCGGCCTTGAGGTCGGCCGCACCGATGTGCTTGGTCTGCTGGTACTGCGCGGCGGAGTAGTGCGGCAGCGCGATCCCGCCCTTCTGCCACGCCACCATCGTGAGACCTGAGCAGTCCCAGGAGTCGGGTCCTGCGGCACCCCAGACGTACGGCTCACCGAGCTGCGACCGGGCGAACTCGATTGCGGCCCGGGCACCGACGCTGGTGCCGGCCGGCACCGGCAGGCCCGGGTCCTCCCAGCCGCCCTCGACCCCGAGCTCGGCGAGCTGGTCCTGGGTCAGCTCGGCCTGCTGCTTGGCCTTGTCGGTCTGGTCCTTCGCCTTGTTCGCAGCCACCTGCGCCGCGTGGGCCTGGGCCTCCGCCGCCTTCTTCTCCAGCGCCGCCTGGCGCTTGGTGGCGAGGTCGACGGAGATCTTCTGGGCCTTCGCGAGCTCCTCGATGAGCTTGTGGCGCTCGCCCGCGATCCGGGCCGCCTCGCTCTGGGCGAGGTTGGCCGCCTGGGCCGCGTCGTTGCGCAGCGTCTCCGCCTTGGCGGCGAGCGCGGTCTGCTGGGCCTCCGCCTTCTCCGCCTTGTCCTGGGCGACCCGGGCGAGCGCGTTGAGCGCGGTGTACTGGTCGAACCGCGCCTGCATCGAGTCGCCTGCGCTCTGGACGACGCCGACGCGGCTCATCACCGTCGACGGGTCGTCACCGCCGATGATCGCGGTCACGCCGGTGAGCGCGTCGTCCTGGTAGCTCTGGGTGACCAGCTGTGCGATGCCGGCGCGCTGCTCCGCGACGTGGGCGAGCGCGTCGGCAACCGACGCCTGGGCGTCGGAGGTGGCCTTCTGGGCCTGCTGGAGCCGCCACATCGCGCCGTTGTAGGCCTCGGCGGCGATCTCGGCCCGGTCGGCAGCGGCGTGGAGCTTCGAGTTGGCCACGGCCAGCGAGGCCTGCAGGGCGGCGACGTCGCCGGCCTTCTGCGCGGCGACCGCGTTGGCCTGGTCGATCTGCGCCTGGGTCGGGACCGGCTTGTGCCGGTCGGCCTGCGCCGAGGTGCCGACGGTCAGCACCGCCACCACGGTGACGGCGGCGGTCAGAACTCCCCTGGTCCTGGCGTGCAAGGCGGAACCTTTCGTCGGCCGTCGTGCGGCTTCCCCATCGGCTGCACGACCGGCGCAACGCTAGGCGACATGAGTCCCAACCGGAACAGGAACGGGTAAAGATGGCCCTTTTGGGCGGTGTGTCGGCTTGACAGATGACAGCGGTGTCATTCCGACGGGTCGACCGGAACGTCCTTCGTCGACGTCGTCGGGTGCGAGCTGCGCCCGCCGCGGTCGAACTTCTGGCCGGTGCCCAGCGCGGCCAGGTAGACCGAGATCAGCGCGATCGCCAGGCCGGCGATGTCGTCGGCGATGTAGTGCCAGCCGAAGTACGTCGTCGAGATGGCGACCAGGACGACGTACGTCCAGAGCAGGACCTTGAAGACTCGCGTGCGCAGCGTGTACTGCGCGACCAGCGCGAGGCTGACCGTGATCGCGACGTGCAGCGAGGCGAACCCGGCGACCGACTGGACGCCGTCGGCGAACGGGTTCCACAAGATGTTCTGGCGGCCGTAGAACAGGGAGTCCTGCAGCTTGGCGACGCCGGTGTTCGGCAGGCCCTCGTAGAGCCAGACGAAGTAGAAGTTGGGGCCGAGGGTCGGGATCGCGTAGTAGCTAAGAGTCCCTAGCGCCCAGCAGATGCACTGCGCGGTGATGAACCAGTAGCCGAAGCTGACGTTGCGCGACCAGACCGCCCAGATCACCACCGAGACCGGCACCATCGGCAGGAAGATCAGGTACACCCACGACAGCACGTACGCCGAGATGCCGGTGCCGAGCCACTGGTGCAGCAGGCTCGCCGGGTCGTGCCCGAACAGCAGGAAGTGGTCGAAGCGGTGCAGGGCGTAGTCGTACTTGGTCGGCGGCCCGTCACCGTCGCGCATGATGAACGGCAGGAAGTTCTTGATGTTGCGGTAGCTCACGTAGGTGACGTAGAAGCCGATCAGCCCGACGATCACCAGGATGATCCGCTCCCTGGTCCAGTGCTCGCGGATCAGCAGCTGCGCCTCGGCCTTGTACCTGCCGGGGTTGCCGCGGGCGCGGTAGAGCGTGCGCGGCAGGATGTCGGCGACGAAGGCGAAGCCGACCAGCAGCGGCAGCCGCAGCCAGGCCGGACCGAGGAACCCGTCGGGGTCGCGCAGCGGGTAGCCGAGCGCCCGGCTGCAGATGATCGCCAGCGCGCCCATCATCACCGCGACCGCCACCAGCATCGCGAAGCCCCGCCGCCGGGGCCCGCTCCCGACGCCACTGCCCGACGTCGGCTCCGCGAGCGTCGGAACGAGGGCGGAGGGCTTCACGGGAAGTGATTCTAGGGCGGAGCCGTCAGCCGTCCCGAGCCAGTGCCGCCAGCCGGTCCGGTACGACGCGCGCCCGGACCGCTTCGCCCACGGCGACCACCTGCCCCGGCTCGGCGACGCCCGGCAACCGGCCGACACCGTCGACGTCCAGCTCGAGGCGCAGCTGCTCGGGGGTGACCCGGGCGGAGACGACCGTGGCGCGGAGCGGTCCCTCGGGGTCGAGCCGGATGGCCGAGCGTCGCAGCGCCAGCTGGGTCCAGGTTGCACCCGGGTCGACCAGCTCACGCAGGACCCGGGCGGCAGGGCCGTCGATGATCGTGGCGTAGCCGAGGAACCCCGCCGTCCAGGCGTCCGCGGGTCGGCGCCACACGTCGGCCACGGTGCCCGACTGGACCAGGCGGCCCGCTCGCATCACCGCGATCCGGTCGGCGATCGCGAACGCCTCCTCCTGGTCGTGGGTGACCAGCAGCGCTGTCGTGCCCGCCCGCGTGAGGATGTCGTGGAGCTCACCTGCCAGTCGCTCGCGCAGATCCCGGTCGAGGGCGCTGAGCGGCTCGTCGAGCAGCAGCATCCGCGGTTCGACGGCCAGGGACCGGGCGAGGGCGACCCGCTGGCGCTCGCCGCCGGAGAGGGTGGCCGGCATCCGTTCCTGGTAGCCGGCGAGCCCGACCAGCTCGAGGAGCTCCGACACCCGCTCGTCGACCTGGCGGCGCGACCGGTGCCGCAGCCGCAGTGCGTAGCCCACGTTGCGGCCGACGGTCTGGTGCCCGAAGAGCTGTCCGTCCTGGAACATCAGCGCGAACCCGCGTCGGTGCGCCGGCGTGCGGGCGAGGTCGCGGCCGTCGTAGGCGATCGAGCCTGACGCCGGTGGCTCCAGTCCGGCGACGGCGCGCAGCAGCGTGGACTTGCCGGATCCCGAAGGTCCGAGCACCGCGGTGATCGAGCCCGTGGGGACCTCGAGGTCGACCTCCTCGACGGCCGCCGAGCCGTCGTACCTCACGGTGAGCCCGCGCACCTCGAGGCCGGTCATCAGAACGCTCCGACCGAGCCGACGCGCAGCCGCTCCACGAGCAGCATCACCACCGAGGTCGCGGCAGCGAGCACGACCGAGGCGGCCATCGCCATCGCGAAGTTGGTCTCCCCGGGATGACTGATCAGCCGGTAGATCACCACGGGCAGCGTCGGGTGGTCGTCACGCGCGAGGAAGCTGGTCGCGCCGAACTCACCGAGCGACACGGCGAACGCGAACCCGGTCGCGGCGACCAGCGCCGGCCAGGCGACGGGCAGGTCGACCGTGCGCAGCACGCGCAGCGGACCGGCGCCGAGCGACGCGGCGGCCTCGCGCTGCCGCTCGTCGATCGACGCGAGGACCGGCGCCACGGTCCGCACCACGAGTGGCAGGGCAACCATTGCCTGGGCGATCGGTATGAGCAGCGGCGACGTCCGCAGGTCCAGAGGCGGGTGGTCGAGGGTGATCAGGAAGCCGAAGCCCAGGGTGACGGCCGAGACCCCGAGGGGCAGCATGAAGGCACCGTCGAAGACCGCGCTGAGCCGGCGGCCCGTGCGGGTCCGCCACCGGCGGGACACGAGGTACGCCACCGCGCAGCCGAGGACCAGCGCCAGCGCGGCCGCCGCGCACGCGATCCGCAGCGAGGTCCACAGGGCCGTGGTCGCCGGGACCAGCAGTGCGTTCCCTTCGCCGGTGCCCTCGAGCTTTCGGTAGCTGTCCAGGCTCCAGCGGCCTCCCCCGTGCACGGACGCGAGGACCAATGAGGCGAGCGGGGTCATCAGGAAGCAGACCACGACGGCGGTCCAGAGGAGCAGGAGTGCGTCGCGGCGGCGCGGTCGGCGCGCAGCGATCGAACCGCGGGCCCGCCCCGCGGCCCGCCGGGATCGCGCCGAGAGGCCCAGGAGCGCGACGATCACACCGAGCTGCAGGAGGGACAGCGCCGCCGCGCCGGCCAGGTCGAGCTCCTGGGTGGTGAGCAGGTAGATCTCGGTCTCCACGTTGGAGTACCGGAGCCCGCCCATCGTGAGCACGACCCCGAAGGCGGTCGAGCAGAACAGGAACACCACGATCGCTGCCGAGGCGATCCCCGGAAGCAGGCCGGGGAGCGTCACGGTGGCGAAGACGCGCAGCGGCGAGGCACCCAGCGTCGCGGCGGCCTCCTCGGCCCGCGGGTCGAGGCCCTCCCAGAACGAGCCGACCGTGCGCACCACGACGCTGACGTTGAAGAACACGAGCGCGGCGATGATGGCCGCGGCGGTCCCGTCGAGGTGCAGGCCGCCCAGCGGCCCGGCCGGTGCGATCAGGTGGCGGAACGCGACCCCGACGACGACCGTGGGCAGCACGAACGGGAGCACCACCAGGGTCCGGAGCAGGCCGACCCCCGGGAATCGCAGCCGGTGCAGCACGAACGCCGCCGGCACGCCCAGCGCGACCGACAGGGCAGTGGCGACTCCGGCGGACCAGAGCGTGAACCACAGCACCCGGTGGACCCGCGGCCGGCCGAGCACCGTCAGCACCTGGCCCGGGTCGAACGAGCCGTCCGGCCAGAAGCCGCGGCCGACCATGCCGGCGACCGGGTAGAGGAAGAACACCGCGAGCACCGCGATCGGCAGCGCGGCCAGCGCCGCGATCCCGATGCGTGCCCGCAGTGTCGTCATCGTCGGCCGTGCGGCTCAGCGACTCGTGACGTCGCGCCAGTCACGCAACCACTCCGTGCGGTGCGCGGTGATGTCCGCCGGCGAGACCTCGACGGGGTCGGGTGACGTCGGCGCCCACTTCGCCCAGTCGGCGGGAAGTGCCACCGCGGTGTCGACCGGGTAGACGTACATGTTCTCCGGCAGCGCCGCCTGGAACTCCTGGCCGAGCATGAACGCGATGAACTCCTCGGCGCCCTTGGGGTTGGACGCCCCCTTCAGCACCCCGGCGTACTCGACCTGGCGGAAGCAGGTGTCCAGCAGGGCGCTGGTGGTCGGCTTGTCGCCACGCTTCGGGACCGTGTCCGGAGGGGATGACGAGTACGAGACCACGATCGGCCGGTCGCCGTCGCCGCCGCCGGCGGTGTAGTCGACGCCCCAGGCGTCCTCCCAGCCGGCGTCGATCTTCACGCCGTTGGCGACCAGCTTCTTCCAGTAGTCCTTCCAGCCGTCGCCGTACTTGCCGATCGTCGCCGCGAGGAACGCCAGGCCGGGGGACGACGTGGTCGCACCCGGGGTCACCATCAGGTTCTTGTACGCCGGGTCGGCGAGGTCGTCGAAGGTCGCCGGCGGCGCGAGCTTCCTCTTCGCGAACCAGGTGTCGTCGATGTTGACGCAGACGTCGCCGTAGTCGATCGGCGTCAGGTCCTTGCCACCCTCGCCCTCGAGCGCGAAGGCGGACGCTGACGCCGGCAGCCCGTTCGGCGCGTACGGCGCGAGCACGCCTTCGTCGACCGCGCGGCTCGCGAAGGTGTTGTCGATGCCGAAGACCCCGTCGGCGATCGGGTTGCCCTTCGTGAGCACCAGCTTGTTGGTGAGCTCACCGGCGTCGCCGTGCGGCTGGATCTTCACGGTGATCCCGGTCTTCGCCTTGAAGTCCGCCATCACCTTCTTCGACATCGCCCACGAGTCGTGGGTGGCGATGGTGACGGTCTTGCCCGCCGGCTTGTCGGCGGCGTCCCCGCCGTCGCCCGAGCTCCCGCACCCGGCCAGTGCGAGGGCACCGACCACGAGGGCGCTGAGCATTGCCATGGAACGAGTGCGCATGACTCTCCTTCGACTTCCTTCGCCGGTGCTAACCGGAGCAGGTTCAAGGGTCTGCGGCTGTTCCGCACTCTCAGCCCAGCGGCATCGCTGCCGGCGGGCTCCCCTGTCGTGTGTGTGGCCAATCTAGCGCGTCCGCTGGTCGAGCCTGTCGGGACCCGACCGGATCTCGGCAGGCTCAATCACCGGCGGCGGGTACGGCGTACCGCCGCTCGGCGCCCTCCTCGGTACGCACCAGCTCGCCGCGCGCTGCCAGCAGGTCGAGGTGGGCCAGGGTCTCGAACGCCGCGAGCACCGCGTCGAAAGGCCCGAGCTCGTCACGACGCCGCTCGTGCCGCGTCCACGGGATCTGGCCGGCGACGTCCCAGGCCGTGTCCGCACCCGCCGCCACGGCGGCCCGGCAGAGCTGCAGCCGGTCGTCGTGGTGGGCCGCGAGCTCGTCGATGCGCGCGTGCGAGCTCGCCGTCACCGGGCCGTGCGCGGGCAGCAGCCGCAGGTCGGGCAGTGCGCGCACCTTCGCCAGGGACTCGAGGAAGTCGCGCAGCGGCTGCTGGACCCAGCGCGGCTCGAAGCCGATGGACGGGGTGATCGTCGGCAGCACGTGGTCACCGGCGAAGAGCAGTCCCTGGTCCGTGTCGGCGAAGACGTAGTGGCCCTGCGTGTGGCCGGGAGTGGACACGGCGTCGACCCGGCGGCCCCCGAGGTCGAGGGTGAGGTCGCGGTCGAGCCACTCGTCGGGCATCCCGTAGTCGTCCATCGAGGGGCGGCTGTCGGAGGGCATCATCGCTCGCCAGCCCTCTGCGAGCTCGAGGGCACCGGCGGCCTCGAGCCGGGAGAGGTTCGGGTCGGCCGAGAGCGTCTCGTCGTGCATCAGCTCCATCGACGCCCTGTCCCCCAGGCCGAGCGACACGGGTGCGCCGACCTCGTGACCGACGACGTAGGCCTGCGTGTAGTGGTCGCGGTGCAGATGCGTCACCAGGAAGCGGCGGATGTCGGAGAGCGCGTAGCCGGCGCTCTTCATCGAGGACTCGAAGACGTCGCGCGACTCGGGGATCGCCCAGCCGCCGTCGACCAGGACGAGCCCGTCGTCGGCCTCGAGGACGTAGACGTTGACGGCACGCAGGCCGTCCATCGGCAGCGGTAGCGGGATCCGGACGACGCCGGGCGCGACCGGCCAGGCGCCTTCCTCGGTCCAGAGGAGCCCCGAGTCGGCGCTGATCCGGTGGGCCGTCTCGCTCGGGTCCGGGCTCATGCAGCCATCATCACAGGACCGGGCTTCAGCGGCGCACGAGCCCGCGCCCGGTCACCAGCGGCAGGTCCTTGGCCAGCACCAGCCCTGCGGGGGCGTCGCACACGGCGTGCACCGAGTTGACCAGCCGCATCGCGGTGGTCACCATCCCGGAGACGTTGTGGTCACCGTCCTCGCCGTGGTGCACGAAGTCGACCACCATCATCGGCTCGCCCTCGATCTCGACCCGGTAGCACCCGCCACCCTCCGGGGGCTGCGGCCACCCGGGGACCTGGTCGACGTGCGTGCGCGTGACGTGGTCGAGGATCACCCGCGGCACACCCCCGACCTTGCCGACCACCTGGAACCGGACGGCACCCATCGTGCCGGCCGCGATGTCGACGCTCGCGGTGCTCAGGTCGACGTCGGAGGGGACCCGCTCGACGATCTCCTCGAGCTCCTCGTCCAGCTCGAGGTCGAGGCCCGCGGCGATGTGCCGCACGACCGGTCCCCAGGCGGTGGTCAGGATGCCGGGCTGCCAGAGCATGGCGACGTGGTCCATCGGCTGGCCGAAGCCGTAGATGTCGCGCATCACCACCGGCTGGTAGTACGTCGAGTAGTCGGCGATCTCGCTCACCCGGACCAGGTCGATCCGCTGCGACAGGCTGGTCATCGCCAGTGGCAGCACGTCGTTGGCGAAGCCGGGGTCGATGCCGTTGACGTGCAGGCTCGCGCCGGTGGCCGCGCCGGCCTTGTTGATCCGGTCGACGTACGAGTCCAGGCCGAGGCCCTCGGGGAAGGTCAGCAGCACGGGTCCGCTGGAGACGACGTTGATGCCGTTCTCGACCATCACGCAGAGGTCCTCGAGGGCGTCGAAGATCCGGTCGTCGGTCATCGCGGTGTGCACGATGGCGTCCGGCCGCAGCGCGAACAGGGCCGCCTTGTCGTCCGTCGCGAGCACTCCGAGGTCGCGGTCGAGCCCGGCGAGCCGTCCGGCGTCCTGGCCGACCTTGTCCGGGTTGGACACCCACAGTCCGACGAGCTCGAGGTCGGGCCGGGCGTCGATGCCGGCGAGGGCGTGCCGACCGACCGTGCCGGTGGACCAGGCGACGACCCGCTTCCGCTGCGCGCTCATCGTGCGTCCAGGTCGGGCAGCCGGAGGTCGAGGTTCGGGATGTCGAGGCCACCGTCGGCCTCGATCACCTTGCCGGTGAGGTAGGCGCTCGCCGGGCTGGCCAGGTAGAGCACGGCGGCGGCGATGTCCTCGACCTCCCCGACGCGCTGCATCGTGGTCTTCTCCGCCATCTCGCGCATCACCGCCTCGTCGCTGGCGACGAAGTCCAGTGCGCTGGTCATCACCGAGCCGACGCCGATCGCGTTGACCCGGATCAGCGGCGCGAGGTCCTTCGAGGCGAGCCTGGTCCAGTGCGTCAACGCCGCCTTGCCGACCCCGTAGGCGAGGTAGCCGCGGCCGGCGGTCCGGCCCATCACCGAGGAGATGTTCACGACCGCACCACCCGGGTCGTCGCCGGTCAGCATCAGCGGCACCGCCGCTCGGGTGAGCGCGTGCGCGGTCGAGACGTTCCACCGGAACGCCTCCTCGAGGTAGGCGGTGTCGGTGTCGAGGAACGCGTTCGGGATCGTGCCGCCCACGTTGTTGACCACGATGTCGAGGCGCCCGAACTCGTCGTACGCCGCCTGCGCCAGCGCGGCTGTCTGCTCGAGGTCGGAGAGGTCGGCCTTCACCACCAGCGCGCGCCGACCGGCGGCCTCGATCTTCGCCGCCACCTCCGCGAGCTGCGAGGAGTGCCGCGCCGAGATCACGACGTCGGCCCCCGCCTCGGCGAGAGCCACCGCAGAACCGGCTCCGATGCCCCTGCCTGCGCCTGTGACGACGGCAACCCGGCCGTCGACCTTGAACCGGTCCAGAATCATTCCAGAACTATAACCGGTTCTAGTTTCTGGCGTAAGAGCTGGACGGTCCCTAGCTGCTCCGGCGCGAGGCGGCGACCGCGCCGCCACCGCCGAGGAGCAGCACGAGGCCGGCGACGAGCAGCCAGAACGTGGGCCCGCCGGTCTCCGGCAGGCCACTGCCGCCGTGGGGAGCCGACACCGACGTCGGGCCGATCACGGTGATGTCGAAGTGCTTCACGCAGGTGCTGATCGGATTCACGTTCCGGGCGGTGAGGACGATGACCCGGGTCTTCGTGACGTGGGGAGCGGTGAAGGTGGCACTGGCGGTCCGGCCCGTCCGGGTCTTCGTGTCGCCGTTCCAGGTGAAGGTCCAGTGGCTGTCGGCGTCGGCGACCTGGTGGTTCTGGGCGTCGACGGCGATCGGCGTCGAGCCGGTCACGGTGAACTGGTGGCCGGCCCTCAGCGTCTGCGGGGCCACGTCGACCTGGCAGGTGAGCTCCGGGTACGCCGATGCCGCGGGCGCGATTCCGAGCACGAGGAGGGCAGCCCCCAGTGCGGCCAGACAGAGGATCGCGAGCTTCTTCGACAAGGTGTGCCCCCAGATGCAGGTTGGTCGGCGGCTCGTTCTCCCCGTGCCCCAGCGACGGCCGCTCACCGGTTCAAACGAGTGATCGTGCACCGCGTTACGGCAGCGGCGGCGACCGCACCGCCGCGCCGGGCGGCGAGACCACTCGGGTAAATCTCTTGACCGGTACAGAAGACTCCGGTACTTTACCGGTAAAGCCATCGAAAGGAGCCATCATGCTCGACCTCGCCATCGCCTCCGACCTGGCCGTCCGGTCCACCCGGCGCCTTGCCGGCAGTGCCCGTCCCGACGCCCCCGTCGTGCCGCCGTCCGAGCGGATCGGCCGCGCCGCCCGGGCGCGCGCACGCCTCGCAACCCGGCTGCACCGGATCGCCGCTGCCCTCGAACCACGTCGCGAGCCGGTCGCCTCGCGGCGGATCGGCACGAGCCCCGCGTGCCGCTGACCCATCGGTCGCGGCCACCCGGGCGGGTCCGGCTGGGTGATACTGGACCGGTCATGGCAAAGGTCACCCTGCAGTCGATCGCCGACGAGGTCGGCGTCAGCCGGATGACCGTCTCGAACGCGTTCTCCCGCCCCGACCAGCTCTCGGCGGACCTGCGCACGCGCATCCTCGAGGCCGCCGACCGGCTCGGCTACGTCGGCCCCGATCCTGCCGCCCGGGCTCTGGCTCGCGGCCGGGTCGGGTCGGTCGGGCTCCTGCTGAACGGCGCCCTGAGCTCCGCCTTCGAGGACCAGGTGTCCGCGGAGTTCGTGGCGTCGGTCGCCGACGAGCTCGCCCAGCGCGGGCTGGCGCTGACGGTCCTGACGCCGCCCAAGGACGAGGGCTTCGTGCCCGCACGCGACGTGGCCATCGACGGGGCGCTCGTCTACACCTGCGAGCCCCGCTCCGCCGGCGTCGAGTGGCTGAGCCGGCGGAACCTGCCGGTGGTGGCGGTGGACCAGGACCTCGGCGACTCCGTGCCCGGCGTACGGGTGGACGACCGGGGTGGCGCCGCCCAGGGTGCGCGGCTGCTGCTCGAGCAGGGGCATCGCCGGATCGGTGTCCTCACGCTCGGGGCCGAGGGCGTGGTCGGCGCACTCGGCGACTCGGAGAGCTATCCGGCCCGGGAGCGGATGGCGGGCTGGCGCGACACGCTTGCCGAGGCCGGCGTCGAGCCCGTGGTCGTCCTGGCGGGGTACCAACCGCACGCCGCCGCCGTCGACGCGGCCCGCGAGCTCCTCGCGACAGGAGGGATCACGGCGGTGCTGTGCTTCTCCGACGTCTTCGCGCTGGCCGTCGTGGAGGCGGCCGGCGAGTTGGGCCTCGACGTCCCCCGGGGCCTCTCCGTGGTGGGGTACGACGACAACCCGCTCGCCTCCACCAGCAGACCGGCCCTGACCACGGTGCGGCAGGACATCACCGCCAAGGGTCATCTCGCCGCCGCGATGCTCGCCGATCTCCTCGCCGGCCGTCCGGTGCGGTCGGAGCTGCTGCCGGCGACCCTCGTGGTCCGAGACAGCACCGGACCCGTCAGGTCCTGACCAGTCACGGCCTCCGTGGGAGCACCGCGTGCGTGCCGACGGCGCGCGCCACGATGACTCCGCCCTGGGTGATCTCGGCCTCGGTCGATCCGATGCGCCCACCGACAGCAGCGGCCCGACCCCGGCAGACAAGGGTCTCGCCGGGCAGTGCCGCCCGGAGGTACTGCACGCTGAGGTGCACGTGCGGGGCAGACGTCCCGGGCGCGACCCGCGCGTGCACGGCCCATCCCGTCGTCGTGTCGAGCAAGGACGCCAGGAAGCCGCCGTGGACGATCCCGCCCCCGTTGCAGTGCTCGGGCCGGGGATCTGCCTCGACGACCGCCTCCCGGTCGTCGACGCTGACGTAGCGAAAGCCGAGCAGGGCGGAGAACGGCCCGGGGGTGGGGCCGTCTGCGTGCGGGTCCGGGTGGCTCACGCGCCCACCAGCGTCCGGAGGTCCAGACCCATCGGCGAGTCGAGCGGCAGCTCGCCACCCCGCACCACGGCACGAGCGATCGGGCGCAGCAGCTGGACGAGCTCGTCGAGCTCGGGCTCGGAGAGCACGTCGTACGCCGGCGCCGCGAGCTGGTCGGTGTGCCGCTCGACCTCCGCGTCCAGGTCCCGACCGGTGTCGGTGAGCCCTTCGGCGGTGGCGAGTCCGCGGCTGCGCAGAGACTCGACGCAGCGCGACCACTCCTCGTCGCCGAAGTCACGGGCGACCTCGTAGACAGATCTCGGGGTGCCGTGCGACAACGCGTGGAACACGTGGGACTCGCGACCGCCGATCCCGGCTGCCATCAGCGCCGCGATGTGGCCGTCACCCCGGTGCTCGCGGAGCAGCGTGGCCGCGTGCCACAGGCGGTCGAGCGGATCCTCCGGCTCGGGCAGCGCACGGTTGGCGGCGAAGAGCACGCGTCCCTCCTCGGGTGCGGCCGCCGCCGCGCGGCAGGCGAGCTCGGCGGCGCGAGCCACCTCGGGCGCATCCGCCATCGCGTCGAGGTGACGGCGCAGCGCGGCCACCGACCCTCGTTCCCGTGCCTCCAGCGCAACGGCCGGCGGAGCCAACTCCCACGCCGAGGGGAGCGCCCGGGCAACCCGCTCACGGGCGAAGTTGAAGAACACCGCATGCACCACGTCGCTGCCCGCCGGACCCAAGGGCGCGGCCCGCCCGGCGAAGTAGCCCATCCAGAAGCCGCGGTAGCCCGCGGCTCGCAGCGCCTCGAGTGGCTCGGGTGAGAAGTACACGACGGCGTGGATCGGCTCGAGCAGTCCCCACAGCTCGCGCGCGCGTCCGGATCGGTCGGCCATGGTGCAGTCCTACGCCATCGCAGCGCGGCCCGCACCATGGGGTGCGTCACGTCGCCGGGCGGGATGCTGTGCTGCCAGACGCTCCGCGCGGCACCGGCGGCGGCCTACCCGGCGGGCGACGGTTCACGCCGTTCGGGTCCTGGCCCCCACACGGAGAGGGGACCCGCCGGCAGAGAAGCTCGTCAGGCGACGCCCAGGATCCGACCGAGGTTCAACCCCAGGATCCCGCGCTCCTCCTCCTCGGTCAGACCGAGGTTGCGGATCGCTGCGATCTCGGCCCCCGGGTCCGTCATCGGCCAGTCGGACCCGAAGACGACCCGGTCTGCGCCGTGCCGCCGGATCAGGGCGACGATGCGTTCGCGATCCAGCTCGGCCATGGTGGGCGGCCACGATGTCTCCAGCGTCACCGAGGACCCCACGACGTGTTCCTCGGCCTCGTCCAGCCGGTGGTAACCGCCGTAGTGGCAGGCGATCAGCTTCAGGTCCGGGAGCAGCTCGGCGATCCGGCGCAGCTTCACCGGGGTCCCGCGTTCGTTGGCAACCGGGTCGTCCCCGGCACCGACGTGCGCCACGACCGGCATGCCTTCCTCGCTGAGCGCTGCGAGGATGTCGAGCACTCGAGGGTCGTCGAAGGACAGGTCCTGGAACAGCGGGTGCAGCTTGACCCCCACGATCCCGTTGTCCTTGAGGTACTTCAGGTTCTCCTCGACCGGCAGATCAGGATGCACGGTGCCCATAGGCACCAGGCGGTCACGGGGGACGGTGCCGATGAACTCGTTCGTCCGGGCGACGACCGACGCCTTGATGCCGACGCCAAGAGCCAGACCCATGTCGATGCCGAGCTCGTCCATCGTCCGCAGCACGCCCGACACCTTGCCGTCGTAGCGCAGCGGCATCCCCGACGGGCGTTGCGACTGCATGGCGTCGGCGATGTGGTCGGGCCACACGTGCATGTGACAGTCGATGATCATCGGCTCGTGCCCCTCATCGCGCGGTCTCGACCCGGTCCTTCAGCAGCTTCTTCGCCAGCGAGTCCAGGATGACCTCGGTCGAGCCTTC
Organism: Marmoricola sp. URHA0025 HA25; assembly: GCF_054059435.1. Lineage (NCBI taxonomy): Bacteria > Bacillati > Actinomycetota > Actinomycetes > Propionibacteriales > Nocardioidaceae > Marmoricola > Marmoricola sp. URHA0025 HA25. The sequence goes on along the minus strand of NZ_JBSSCD010000001.1, from coordinate 165,305 downwards.
GTAGATCCGCATGGGCCGGGCTTCGCGGTAGAGCCGTTCGATCTTGCTGCCGCGGACGAGGCCGAACCGGCCCATCACCTGTACGCACCTGTCGACCGTGCGTCCGGCGGCCTCCGTCGCGCCGACCTTCGCGATCGACGACAGGTGCAGCGCGGTCAGCGGGTCTCGCGCCGCCGCGGCCGCAGCCCGGTAGGACATGGCCCGCGCCATCTCGATCTCGACCCAGCTCTCCGCCAGCTTGGCCGGGACCGGGCCGAGGCGGGCCAGGGGGACCCCGAACTGCTCGCGCGACGAGGTGTGGCGCAGCGCCTCCTCGAGGGCGGCCTGGGCCAGGCCCACGGCTGCCCCCGCCACCGAGACACGGAAGGTAGCCAGCGTGGCAAGCATCAGCTTGAAGCCGGTGCCCGGCTCCCCGAGCCGATGATCGACCGGAACCCGCACGCCGTCGAACAGCACGTCGCCGAGCACGTGGGGTGCGATCACCTGGTGAGGCGAGGTCACGGAGACTCCGGCGGTGTCCGCCGGGACGAGCACGAGCGAGTACCCGTCGCCCTCCTTGCACAGGACGCTGTAGAAGTCTGCGTCGCCTGCGTTCGTGATGAACGACTTGTGGCCGTCGACGACGAGCTCGCCACCGTCGACCGTGACCGTCGTGGTGATCGCCCGCAGGTCGGAGCCGACGTCCGGTTCGGTGAGCGCGAGCGCAGCGATCGCCTCCAGCGATCCCACGCGCGGGAGCCACTGCTTGCGCACCGCGTCCGAGCCGCCGAGCGAGACCGCGAGCGAGCCGATGCCCTGCATCGCGAACATCGAGTCCAGGTGCGCGCTCTCGAAGGCGAGCGCTTCGCGCACGACGGTCACCGCCAGGGAGTCCACGGCTGCGAAGCGTCCGCCGAACTCCCCTGCGACGACGGCGGCGCACAACCCGGACGCCGCAAGCCGATCGCGTACGTCGGGGTCGAGCCGGTCGGCTTCATCGGCACGCGCCGCGACGTCGGTGCAGGCCGAGGCGAGAGCTCGCGCCTCACGCTGCAGCGCGAGGTACTGCTCCGGCAGCTCGAAGAGTGCGCCGTCCGCGGTCACTTGACGAGCTCGGGCGGTCGCTGGCTGAAGTTCCGGCCGAACAGCTCCGTGGCGATCCGCACTCGCTGCATCGCCGGCGTACCGCCCGCGATCGCCCAGCCGTGAGCGTCACGGTGGAGTCGCTCGATGCCGTACTCCTCGGTGTAGCCGTTGCCGCCGTGCATCTGGATCGCGAGGTCGGAGACCCGCTTGGCCATCTCGTTGGCGAAGCACTTGGCGACAGAGACCTCGTAGGGCTCGGGGAGGCCCTTTCCGGCGTTCATCGCGGCGCGCTGGACCAGGAGGCGGGCCGCCTCCACCTGGACCGCCATGTCGGCGACCGTCATGTGCACGTTCTGGAACTCGACGATCGGACGACCGAACTGCTCACGTTGCTGCACGTAGGCCTTCGTCCGGTCCAGCGCCGTCTGCCCGATCGCGAGGCTCATGGTCGCGTTGCCGAGACGTTCGATCGAGAAGACCCCGAACAGCTTGTGAAAGCCGCCGGCGTCGATCACGAGGTTCTCCTTCGGGACCCGGACGTCGTCGAAGTACAGGTCGGCACTGGGCACGCCGCGGAAGCCCATGAGCTTCTCCTGGGCGCCGGCCGAGAAGCCCGGAGTGTCACGGGGGACGATGATCGCCCCGATGCCCTTGGCGCCGGGCTCGTCGTTGAGCCGGCAGTACAACAGGTAGTGGTCGGCGTGGCCCCCGTTGGAGATCCATCGCTTGCTGCCGTTGATCACCCATTCGTCACCCTCGAGGCGGGCCTGGGTGCGCATGTCGGTCGCAGCCGATCCGGCGTCCGGTTCGGAGATCCCGATCGCCATGGAGATCTCGCCGCGTGCGGAGCGGGAGAGATAGTTCTTCTTCTGCTCCTCGGTGCCGAAGAACTCGAGCACGCGGATCGGACCGGTGTTGGCCTCGAACACCTGCCAGGCGGCCGGCCGGCACTCCTTGGCGAGCTCCTCCATCACGATGAGGGCGTCCATCAGGGTTCCGCCCTGACCGCCGTACTCCTCGGGAACGGCGATGCCGAGGAAGCCGAGCTCGGCGAGTCGCTTCACCTCGTCGTCGGGCAAGGGCGTGCGGTCGGCGTCCCACTGGGCTGCCTTGGGGGCGTAGACGTCGCGGGCGACGTCGGCCGCGAGCGCGCGGAGCTGTTCCTGCTCGGGAGACAGTTGGAAGCCGGTCACGGCGAGCCTCTTCACACTGAGGGGTAGCCAGGATTGCTGCCCTAATGGATGATAACTATGATCATGATAACGAGTTGAGGCAGGGAACGGCAAGTGCTGCGGCACAGGCGAGGAGACACGATGAGCGGGTCCAACGAATTCGACCTCCGCGGGAAGGTCGCGCTCGTGACGGGCGCCACCCGCGGGTTGGGCCACGCGATGGCGCGAGGCATCGCCCGCGCGGGTGGTGACGTGGTCGTGGTGAGCCGCGACGAGGAAGCCTGCGCGAGGGTCGCGGCCGAGCTGCGGGACGAGACGGGCGTGCGGGCGGTGGGCATCGCGGCGCACGTCGGCCGGTGGTCCGCTCTCGACGACCTCGTCGCGCGGGCGTACGACGAGCTCGGCAAGCTGGACGTCCTGGTCAACAACGCCGGGATGTCGCCGGTGTACGACGGCGAGGCCAACGTGACCGAGGAGCTGTTCGACAAGGTCGTCGGGGTGAACCTGAAGGGGCCCTTCCGGCTCATGGCGGCCGTCGGCGAGCGGATGGCGGCGGGTGAGGGCGGCTCGATCATCAACATCTCCAGCGCAGGAGCCGTCCATCCGAGGCCGGGGATCCTGCCGTACGCCGCCGCGAAGGCCGGCCTCAACGCACTTACGGCCGGGTTCGCACACGCTCTCGGCCCGAAGGTCCGCGTCAACGCCATCATGGCGGGGACGTTCCTCACCGACGTCAGCAAGGCGTGGGACCCCGAGGCGTTCGCCACGCGGGCCCGGACGTTCGCCCTCCAGCGCGGCGGGGAGCCGGACGAGATCGTGGGTGCAGCGCTCTACCTGGCCAGCGACCTGTCGTCGTACACGACGGGGTCGGTGCTGACCGTCGACGGCGGCCAGCCCTAGAACGCCGCGTCAGGAGACGGACGACCCCTGCTCACCCAGGAGCTCGTCCAGCACCTCATCGGTGTGCTCGCCGATCCCGGGGACGCCGTGGTACGTCGGCCCCTGGTAGCCGGCGAGATGGAGCACGGGCCCCGGGGTCAGGACCCGGCCGAGGGCCTGGCTGCCGGTGATCTCCACGAGCGTGCGCTCCCGGAAGTGCGGATCAGCGACGATGTCGCTGGAGTCGTTGACCGGCGAGCACACGACCTCGAACTTCTCCAGCGTCTCGAGCACCTCGGCGCGCGTCTGCGCGCCGACCCACTCCCTGACCTTCTGCTGCAGCTCCTCGTTGTTCTTCATCCGCGCTGCGTTGGTGGCGTAGCGCGGGTCCTCGATCAGCTCCGGACACCCCATTGCCGAGAAGAGCCTGGCGGCGATGCCCTGGTTCGACGCGGCGATCGAGAGCCACTTGCCGTCCGAGGCCTCGTAGACACCGCGCGGCGAGGCCGACCCGGTGCCGTTGCCGACCCGCCCCTGCACGTGCCCGGTCGCGGTGAAGTTCAGCACCATGTCCCCGAGCATGAACATCAGCGGCTCGTAGAGCGCCACGTCGACGTGCTCACCTCGGCCGGTACGTTCGCGACTGAAGAGCGCCATCGCCGTGCCCATGGCCGCCGAGATGCCGGCCAGCGAGTCGGCGAACCCGAACGGCGGTGACGTCGGCGGCGTGTCGGGCCAGCCATTGATGTTGGCGAAGCCGCTCCCGGTCTCTGCGACCGTGCCGAAGCCTGGCTTCTCGCGGTAGGGGCCGGTCTGGCCGAACCCGGAGACGCTGGTCAGCACGAGTCCGGGGCTCTCGGCCGAGAGGACGTCGTAGCCCATGCCCCACTGCGCCATCCGGCCCGGTCGGAAGGACTCGATGACGACGTCCACCGTGCCGGAGAGCCGCCGCACGAGGCCTCGTCCGGCATCGGTACGCAGGTCGATCCCGACCGACCGCTTCCCCGCGTTCAGGCGAGCGAAGCCGAGGGACTGGCCGCCCTTCATCGGGGTCCACTGGCGGGCGTAGTCGCCGTGGAGCGGGTCCTCCACCTTGATCACGTCGGCACCGAAGTCACGCAGCATCCGGCCGCACGTGGGTGCCGCGTACATCGTGCCGAGCTCCAGGACCCGCACGCCTGCGAGCGGGCCGGAGGACCTTTCGGTCGGGTCCGTCTCCAGGTGGTCCGTCACAGGACTGCTTCCTTCCGGGCGACGCGAAGCGTGTCGTCGTAGGTGTCTTCGGTGATGCCGTCGTCACGGAGTGCGGACTTGCGCACCTTCTCCGACGGGGTCTTCGGCAGCGCGTCCACCACGCGCACGTAGCGCGGGACCGCAAACGCCGGGATGCGTCCGCGGCACCAGGCGAGCACCTCGGCCGGTTCCACCGGTTCGGCGACCACCACGACGGCGAGGACCTCGTCCTCACCGGCTTCCTGGTCCGCGGGGACGCCGAGGACGGCGGCCTCGATCACCGAAGGGTGACCCAGGATGGCCTGCTCGACCTCGTAGGAGCTGATGTTCTCGCCGCGCCGGCGAAGCGCGTCCTTGAAGCGGTCGACGAAGTAGTACCACCCGTGCTCGTCGCGGCGAAGAGCGTCACCGGTGTGGAACCACAGGTTCCGCCAGGCCTCGACCGTCTTCTCCGGCATGTTGTAGTAGCCGTTGCTGCACGTCCAGGGATGGACCGGTCGGACCACCAGCTCACCGATCTCCCCCACCCCGACCTCCCGGTCGGTCTCGGGGTCCACGAGCCGGACGTCGAACCACTCCGTGTTGGCCAGTCCTGCCGCACCGGCGGGCCGCGGGACCCCGTACGGCGACATGATCGGCGCACTGGTCTCGGTCAGGCCGAAGGCGTCGACGAACGCCTCGATGTCGTACCGCATCTTGAACTGCTCGACGATCGTGCTCGCCGTCGGCGCGGCGTACACGCAGCGGAGGCGATTGTCACGATCGTCGGCACGCGGCGGCTGCTTCCAGGCGAAGTCCATCATCACGCCCACGAAGTTCGTGACAGTCACCCCGGAGTCGCGCACGTGGTCGATCCACCGGCTCGCGCTGAACTTCGACCTCACGACGGCGCGACCTCCGGCCACGATTGCCGGGTACACGGCCATGAAGGTGGCGTTGCCGTGGAACAAGGGCGTGGTCGTGAGGTAGACGTCTTCGTCGGTCAGCCGGGTCAGGCTGACGACGATCTGGGCGAAGAAGTACAACTGGGAGTTCGGCATCGCCACGCCCTTGGACGGGCCGGTCGTGCCGGAGGTGTAGAAGATTGCCCCGAGATCCTGGGCGCGGGGGGTGGGCAGGTCGACCTTGTCGCCCTCACGCAGCTCGTCCCACGGCGCCGCCTCCCAGCCGTTCTCCCCCAGCAGGGCCAGCGCCTTCTCGGCGACGCCGGCCCCGGTGTCGACGACCCAGAACTTCTCGATGCCGCGCGCCTCGTCACCCAACGCGATCCACCGCTCGGCATTGACGTCGTCGATCACCGCGAACCTGGCGTCCGCGATCTGCAGCTGGTGGCGCAGGAAGTCGCCCTCGTAGCTGGTGTTGATCGGCACCTCCACGAGGCCACCGACAGCGGTCCCCCACCAGGTGAACACGAACCGCGAGGAGTTCGCAGCCATCAGGATGACGCGGTCACCCTGCCGGGCGCCGGACCGGTACATCGAGGAGGCGACGCGCTCGGCAAGGTCCAGGGACTCGACGTAGGTCCAGCGCGAACCCTCCTCGGGAAGGTCCAGGCAGACGGCGTCCGGACGCGCGCCGGCATGGTGGCGCAGCACGTGGGCCAGGGTCCACGTCTCCGGGTCGGCGAAGTTCGGCACCAGACCCGAATAGACCTGGGCCTCGATCGCGGGCTGGCTCTCGTCAGTCACCGGGGACCTCGCAGTTCGCAGGAAAGAGATGGCAAGTTCATGACAATCATGCGCCTAAATAGCCCTCACATGCAAGCGGTTCGTCGATGATTGCTTGGCGGCGCATCGGACGGTAGATTATAACTATAATCATTGATTAGCGAGGAGCTTGGGCATGTCTGGAGCAGTCATCGTCGATGCGGTCCGGTCACCGATGGGTCGGGGCAAGGCCGGCGGGAGCCTGTCCTCGGTGCACCCGACCGACCTGCTTGCCGGCGTCATCACCGCTCTGGTGGAGCGGACCGGCGTGGACCCGGGCGCCGTCGAGGACCTCATGGTGGGCTGCGTCAGCCAAGGGGGAGAGCAGTCGTCGACTCCCGGTCGGCAGGCGTGGCTCGCCGCGGGCTTCCCGGTCCACGTGCCGTCGGTGACGATCGAGCGAAAGTGCGGCTCAGGCCAGCAGGCAGTCGAGTTCGCAGCCCAGGGCATCACCGCCGGGGTCTACGACGTCGTGATCGCCGCGGGCATCGAGTCCATGAGCCGCGTGCCGATGGGCTCGGCGCGCATGGGAGCCGACCCGTTCGGACCCGGCGTGACCGCGCGCTTCCCCGACCTCGTCCCCCAGGGTGTCTCCGCAGAGCTCGTGGCGGACAAGTGGGGCCTCAGCCGCGCCCAGCTGGACGAGTACTCGGCGCGCTCGCACGAGAGAGCCATCCGCGCAGCGACCGAAGGCGCCTTCGACAACGAGATCGTCGCGGTGACCACCGCCGACGGGACCGTCGTCCGCTCCGACGAGACGCCTCGACCCGGGACCACAGCCGAGCGGCTCGCCGGCCTGGCCCCGGCCTTCTTCACCGAGGACCTGGCCGCGAGGTACCCGTCCATCGAGTGGAAGGTGACCGCCGGGAACTCCTCGCAGATCACGGATGGGGCAAGTGCGCTCCTCCTGATGAGCGAGGAGGCGGCGGCCCGGATGGGGATGAAACCGCGCGCCAGGATCATCGCTTCCTCGGTCGTGGGCGACGACCCGACCCTCATGCTGACCGGACCGATCCCGGCGACGTCGCGTGTCCTGGCACGGGCGGGGATGACGATCGACCAGATCGACGCCGTCGAGGTCAACGAGGCCTTCGCGTCAGTACCTCTCGCCTGGCACGCCGAGTTCCCGATCGACGACGCCCGCTTGAACCCGCGTGGTGGCGCGATCGCCCTTGGTCATCCGTTGGGCGCCTCCGGGGCCCGCCTGCTGACGACGTTGATCAACCACCTCGAGCAGTCCGGCGGACGCTTCGGGCTCCAGACGATGTGCGAAGCCGGCGGGATGGCCAACGCCACGATCGTCGAATCGCTGGCCTGAACCTCACACTCCAACCAGCAAGGAAACCCATGGACCTCAGCAACGGATCGGTCGTCGTCACCGGCGGCGCGTCGGGACTCGGGCTCGCGACTGCCAGCAGGCTGGTCGACAGCGGCGTCCACGTCACCATCCTCGACCTACCCACCTCTGCCGGTCCCGACCGGGCAAAGGAGCTCGGGGCACTCGCCACCTTCTCGCCCGCTGACGTCCGCGACCCCGAGGCGGTTGCCGCTGCCCTCGACCTCGCCGAGAGCCGCGCGCCGCTCCGCGCGCTCGTGCACTGCGCCGGCCGTGGCGGCACGGTGCGGGTCGTCAACCGTGACGGCAGCGCCGGCGACTTCGACCTGTACCGCGAGATCGTCGACATCAACCTGGTCGGCACGTTCAACGTGCTCCGGCTGGCCGCCGCGCGCATGGCCGCGCACGACCCCATCGAGGGCGAGCGTGGAGTCTGCGTCCTCACGGCGTCGGTGGCGGCCTGGGAGGGGCAGGTCGGTCAGATCCCCTACGCCTCTGCCAAGTCAGGCGTCGTGGGCATGACCCTGGTCGCCGCACGAGACCTCGCCCAGCGGCAGATCCGCGTCTGCGCCATCGCTCCCGGCGTCTTCGACACCCCGATCCTCGCCCGCCACCCCGAGGAGCTCCTGCAGGGCCTGGCGAAGCAGGTCCCGAACCCGTCGCGGCTCGGCCGACCGGACGAGTACGCCGCCCTGGCACTGCACATGATCGACAACCCCTATCTCAACGGGGAGACCATTCGCCTCGACGGTGCGATCCGGATGGCACCGCGATGACGCAGACCACGACCGCACCCCCGGTCCTCACCACCGTGGTCGACGGCGTCCTCGTCGTGACGATCAACCGGCCGACGGCCCGCAACGCCATCGACACGGTCACCGCCGTCGCGATCGGTGAGGCGATGGACCGGCTCGAGTCCGACGGCTCGCTCGTCTCCGGCATCCTCACCGGAGCGGGCGGCACCTTCTGCGCCGGCATGGACCTCAAGGCCTTCCTCGCCGGGGAGCGACCCTCGATCCCCGGACGGGGATTCGCCGGGATCGTCGAGCGGCCTCCGACGAAGCCGCTCATCGCGGCGGTCGAGGGATACGCGATCGCCGGCGGCTTCGAGATCGCCCTTGCCTGCGACATGATCGTGGCCGCCGAGGACGCGAGGTTCGGGCTGCCCGAGGTCAAGCGCGGTCTCGTCGCGGCAGGGGGCGGACTGATCCGCCTGCCCCAGCGGATCCCGTACCACCTGGCCATGGAGTGGGCGTTGTCGGGCGAGCTCGTTCCCGCCTCACGCGCCTACGAGGTCAGCCTCGTCAACCGGCTCACCGCTCCGGGAGAGGCTCTCGACGTCGCACTCGAGCTGGCCAGGACCATCGCGGCCAACGGACCGTTGGCCGTCGCGGCGACCAAGCGGACCGTCGTGGAGTCCGCCGAGTGGCCGCGCGCGGAGATGTTCGACCGCCAGCGCGCGATCAGCGAACCGGTGCGGGCATCGGAGGACGCGAGGGAAGGCGCGCGCGCCTTCAAGGAGAAGCGAACGCCACGCTGGCGGGGCATCTGAGCCCGTCCCGGTTGCCCTGAGCACGTCCAGACGTAAGGAGACGACATGTCCGTGAGCCACGGGCCGCGCCCGCCCAAGGCCGCAGTTCTCCTTGCCCAGAGCATCGTCCAGGACACCTTGCGTGAACGGCTCAAGCCGGGCGACATGCTGCTTCCAGAGCGCACGATGCTCGAGCTGTACAAGACCGGTCGCGGCACCCTGCGCGAGGCGCTTCGGCTCCTGGAGTTCCAGGGCGTCATCTCCTTGAAGCCCGGCCCCCGCGGGGGGCCAGTCCTGCAGGACCCGGACGCATCGCACCTGGCGAGCACGGTGATCTTGCTGATGCAGCTCAAGCAGGCGCCCTTCCGGAGCATCGTCGAGGTGCGCTCTGCGCTCGAACCCATGACCAGCAGCCTCGCTGCGGTGCGGATGACCGACGAGGACCTCAGCGCCCTCGAGGAGTCCGTGTTCCAGATGCGCGACGAGCTGGACAACCAGCGTTCGTTCCTCGCCGCGAACACCCGGTTCCACGACGTGATTGCCTGGTCCTCGGGCAACGCCCTGTTCGGCTACATCGTCGACTCGCTGCTGGGCATCATGGACGGGAGCGCGATCGGCATGGACTACCCGCCGCACCGGCGTACCGCCATCCTCGAGGCCCACGTCGAGATCTTCGAGGCCCTCAAGTCGCGAGACCCCGAGGCCGCCGAGGAACGGATGCGCCGCCACATCGAGGAGTACGAACGCTACGCCGAGCGCAAGTTCCCCCACCTCCTCGACGAGGTGATCCCCTGGGAGCAGAAGTTCCTTGTCTGAGCAGAGGATCGTCGTCGTCGGCGCCGGGGTCGCCGGGTTGCGTGCGGCACAGCAGCTCCGCTCCGCGGGCTGGGACGGGTATCTCGGCGTCATCGGCGCCGAGCAGCACTTCCCGTACAACCGACCACCCTTGACCAAGGAGGCGCTCCGACACGGAGTGGACCTCGAGGCGCTGCGGTTTCCGTTGCCGGACGCGCGCATCGACTGGCGTCTGGGAACGAGGGTCAACGCAAGCGATCTCGCCGAGAAGCGCCTGACGGTCGAGGGACCCCGCGGGAGCACCGAGGAGATCGGCTTCGACGGCCTGGTCATCGCCACCGGGGTCGCTCCGCGCCGGCTGCCGGTCGGCGGGCCCGACAGCTGGCGGCACATGCTCCGGACCCCGGAGGACGCCGCAGCCCTGCGAGGTCGCCTGGTCGACCGACCACGCGTCGCGGTCATCGGCGGCGGTTTCGTCGGCTGCGAGGTGGCGGCCGCCGCCAGGTCGATGGGCTGCGAGGTGACGGTGGTCGAACCGCTGAGCACCCCGCTCGAGCGGGCGGCCGGCCGCGAGGTCGGTGCCGAGGTCCAGCGCCGGCACGAGGTGCTCGGCGTCCGCTTCGTTCTCGGCCGGACGGTCGTCTCCCTCGAGGGCGACGACCGCGGACCGACCGGAGTGGTGCTCGACGACGGCCAGGTCGTCACGGCCGAGGTGGTCGTGGAGGCGGTCGGGAGCGTGCCCAACACGGACTGGCTCGCCGGCCAGGGTCTCGATCTGTCCAACGGCGTCCTCTGTGACGAGGACCTCCACCCGCTGACGGATCGCGGACCCCTGCGCGACGTCGTGGCGCTCGGCGACGTGGCGCGATTCCCCATTCCCTTGTACGCCGCGGGTCCGGTGCGGATCGAGCACTGGCAGATGGCCGGCGACTGTGCCGGCCACGCGGCGAGATCCCTGATCGCCGGCATCGCCGGGCATCGGCCGGACACACCGTTCGACCTCGAGCCGAGCTTCTGGACCGACCAGTACGACACCCGCATCCAGTTCTTCGGTCTTCCCTCGCAGGGGATCGACGACGTCCGCGTGCTCGAGGGCGACCTCCAGCACGAGGCAGTGGTCGGCTACCACCGCGACGACACCCTGGTCGGCTTCGCACTCCTCGGAATGCGCCGGCGGATGATGCCCTACCGGCAGCAGCTCGCCGAGGGGCTGCGCGCGGCCCGCGCGGAAGCCGCGATGTCCTAGGCGGACAGCGAGGCGATTCGATGGAGGCCTCGCGAATGTGCAGCCGCGAAAGCGGGCACACCGAGTGCTACGGTGCGGATCCCTGCCAATCATCGTCCCCAATCTCGCGGAGGTGCTGATGTCGGTCGAGCCCGAGCGGCTGGACACCTCGGTCCGGCGACGGGACAAGACGTCGGAAGTCATCGCTCGCGCAATCGTGCGGCACGTGCAGACCCAAGGCCTCGAGCGGGGCACCCGCCTGCCCCCCGAGGCCGACATGATCGCCGACTTCCGGGTCGGACGGGGCACGTTGCGCGAGGCATTGCGCATTCTCGAGGTCAATGGCTTCATCACCCTCAAGCCCGGCCCCGGGGGTGGGCCGATCGTGGAGGGCCTCCAGGGCGAGAGCTTCGGCCGGATGGCGACGCTGTTCTTCCAGATGGGCGGGACGACGTACCGCGAGCTCGTGGAAGCACGGTTGATCATGGAGCCCGTCGCGGCGCGGCTCGCCGCCGAGCACCAGCGGGAGGCCCTGTCCGCGGGGCGGCTCGAGGGCGCCGCCTCCGTGGACGACGTCAGCGACGAGAACGTCTACCTGATGCACACCAGTGACTTCCACGCAGCGGTCATCCGGGCCAGCAGCAACGGCATCGTCTCGCTGTTCTGCCAGTCGCTCGCCGACGTCTACCACGAGCGCGTCCGGGGAGTGCTGTTCCCCGTCGACCGTCGCGAGGACGTCGTCACCGCCCATGAGGCGATCGCCCGGGCCATCAACACCGGCAACGGATCGCGGGCGGAGAAGCTCATGCGCCAGCACATGGAGGAATACGCCGCGTTCGTCTTCGAGCGGCACCCCGGGATCATGGAGGAAGTCGTCGAGTGGCGCTGAGCGGCCGGGTTCGGCCGCTCTAGTCATCCACCTCTCAATTCCTTATCATGATCGACAACGTTCGCGGCGGTCGGTCCGGAGGTACGAGGGTGCAGTTCGGACTCGCAGTCGTCAACGACTTCCCACCCGGAACGCTCAGCCAGGACAAGATCGCGCACCTCCGCGACCAGGTGCGCGCGGCCGCCGACGCCGGCTTCGGCTCCGTCTGGCTGCTGCACCACTACCTGGGAAACATGGAGACCCTGGCGCCCATCCCCACGATGGCCGCCCTCGCACCGCACATCGGCAGCATGGACATCGGCACGAACATGTTCATCCTCCCGCTCAGCCACCCCGTGGAGGTCGCCGAGTCCTTCGCCACGCTCGACCACCTGACGAACGGGCACGTGATCGCGGGGTTCGGCATGGGCTACCGGCCCAACGAGTTCGATGCGTTCGGCATCCCCATGGCCGACCGGTTGGGTCGTTACGAGGAGAGCGTGCAGATCCTTCGCGAGCTCTGGTCAGGCAATGCGGTCAGCTTCACGGGCAAGCACTTCACCATCGACAACGAGAGAGCCAGCCTGCGCCCCGTCCGTCCCGGCGGGATTCCCATCTACGTCGGATCAGGCGTCCACACGGCCGGCGCCCGCCGGGCGGCCGCGCTGGGCGACGCCTGGCTGGTGCCTCCACATGCGAGCCCGGAACGTCTCCAGGTGGTCCTCGCCTACTACCGCGACGAGCGCGAGCGGCTCGGCAAGCCTCGCGACGAGGGCCTCGCCGTGCGGCGGGACATGCTGCTCGACGACGACCAGGAGCTGGCTCGGACCGTCGGGCAGGAGGTCCGCGCGAAGGCGTCGGCGGCGTACGGCGCCTACGCCCCGCCCGACACGACCGGCGTCTACAAGCACCTGGAGGGCCGTGACAAGGCTGACGAGGTGGCCGATGAGTCCTACATCTTCGGCGATCCCGAGTATGCGATCGCGAGACTGCGAGAGCTCCGCGACACCGGGATCGACACGGTCATCCTGCGGATGCAGTGGTACGACCTGCCGCAGGAGCGGGTGCTGAAGACGCTGGAGATGTTCCGGACCAGGGTGATGCCAGCGCTCCGCGACGACACTCAGTAGCTGCGGGGCAGCCCGAGGACGCGTTCGCTGACGTAGTTGAGCACCATCTGCTGGCTGACCGGTGCGAGCTTGTGCAGTCGCGCTTCCCGGAAGTAGCGCTCGACGTGGAACTCCTTGGCGAAGCCGTAGCCGCCGTGGGTCCCGACCGCGTGGTCGGCGGCGAAGTTCGCGGCCTCCGCTGCCAGGTACTTGCCCATGTTGGCCTCCTCGGCGCACGGAAGGCCGTTGTCGAGGAGCCACGCGGCCTTCTGCAGGACCAGGTCGGCCGCCTCCAGCTTCATGCGGGCCTCGGCCAAAGGCCAGGCGATGCCCTGGTTCTGGCCGATCGGCCTCCCGAACACCACACGTTCGTTGGCGTAGGTCACGGCGCGCCTGAGCGCGGCACGGCCGATCCCGAGGGCGGCGTTGGCGGAGAGAATGCGTTCGGCGTTCAGTCCGGCGATGATCACCTCGAAGCCCCTGCCGACGTCGCCGACCACGTCCTCGTCGGGGACGAACAGCTCGTCGATGAAGAGCTCGTTGGTGTCGACAGCGTTGCGACCCATCTTCGGAATCGGACGGACCAGGATCTTGTCGCGGTCCATCGGGGCGAAGAAGACGGTCATCCCGTCAGTCCTCTTCGCGCCGGCGTCCCGGGCGGCCGTTCGGGTGAGCAGGAGGATCCGCTCGGCGCTCTGCGCCTTGGTGATGAACACCTTCTTGCCCGTGACGAGGTAGCCGCCGTCGACCTTTCTGGCGAAGGTGGAGATGTTGGTGGTCTCGGTCCCGGCGTCGGGCTCGGTCACCCCGAAGGCGATGTGCAGGTCTCCGCTGATCATCCGTGCCAGGAAGCGTGCCTTGAGCTCCTCGCTCCCGTACTTGAGGATCGGTTCGAAGCCGAAGATGCCGATGTGCACCGCACTGCAGGCGTTCATCCCTCCCCCCGACTCGGCGAGGGCCTGCTCCACGACCGCGGCCTCGGCGATGCCCAGGCCGCCTCCGCCGTACTCCTCAGGCACCGTCAGACCGAACCAGCCGGCATCCGCGACGGCCCGCCAGAAGTCGTCCGGGAACTCCTTCGACTCGTCGTGCTCCATCCAGTAGTGGTCGTCGAAGGGCTGGCACAGGCGCAGCACGGACTCGCGGAGCTCCTTGTGGAGCGGGTTCTGCTGGAAGTCCATCCACACACCGATCTCGAGAGTTCTTTGATAACTATTATCAGTAGTTGTTCTCCGCAGGCCAGTCATCAGAACCCAGAGATCGCCGTGTCGCGAGGTCGACCTGGACCCCGGCCACCGAGATGAAGCCCGCCAGCATCCGGTAGAACCCGACGAGCAGGACAGCCTCCACGGTGGCGTCCTCACCCAGCAGCTCGCGGGCGGTCGTCCAGGTCGCCTCGGTGAGGTCCCCGACCTCGACCACTTCGCCGACCAATGCCATCACTGCCGCCTCCGCGGGCCCCCAGGCGGCAGCGGCTCGGTCCGGATGAGCTGCGGCCTCGATGCTTCCGGTGGCGATGCCCATGTCGGCCGCGATCCAGCGGTGCTGGGTGAGCTCGTACTCCGAGCCCAGCAGCGCAGCGGTCCTCAGGATCGCGAGCTCTCGCTGCGTCGCGGTGAGCGCCCCCCGCGTCAGGAAGTAGCCACCGAGTGCGCTCACGCGGCGCATCAGCTCCGGCCACCGGACCATCGTGGAGAACAGGTTGAGCGGCGCACCGCCGGGGCCGGCCAGCGTCTTCGACAGCAGAGCGGCCTGTTCGGCGTCCGGGTTCTCGACGGGCGGTATCCGCATCACTCAGAATCCGTTCGGCAGCAGTTATGGATCATCATTCGCAGGAATACGCTACAGCGGCGGGGCAGCGACGCGCGGCGCCAGGCGAGAGGACGGAACGCATGATCGGGATCCACCATGTCGGCATCGTCGTGTCAGACCTCGACAGGTCCATCGACTTCTACACCAGCGTGCTCGGACTTCGGATGGCCACCGAGCCGTCCGAGCGGGCCTCCGGCGAGGTCATCGACACGCTGCTCCGGCTTCCCGGCGCCAGTCTGCGTGGCGTGATGCTCTCAGCGGGCGATCAGGAGATCGAGCTGCTCGAGTTCTCCAGCCCGCCCCGGGACTCCGACGACCTGATCGCCTCGCACGCTCTCGGCGCCCAGCACGTCGCGTTCGAGGTGAGCGATGTGCAGGCGACTCGCGTCGCGATCACAGCGCGAGGCGGGCAGTTCCTCGGGCCCGTCAACGTCATCGACGAGGGACCGTTCGCCGGGCTGCGGACGACGTTCCTGCTCGATCCCGACGACGTCAGGGTCGAGCTGGTCGAAGTCGCCTACCGCGACTCCGAAGCACGCGAGCGAGCGATCGCCGAGTACCGCAGCTCGCGGGAACAGGCACCCACGGCATGAGGTGACGGCTTGACCACAAACCCTGATCATGATTACCATGAGTTTGTGGAGCGATCAGGTGACGTCCGAGTTGAGGACCGCGGCGACAGCCGCTGGATCATCCTCGACAACCCGGGGGCGCGCAATGCCTACGACCAGCACATGGCGGTTCGCGTGGCCGAGGTGCTCGAGGAGTGCGGCGAGGTGCGCTCGGTGGTCATCACGGGCTCCGAGGGCGCATTCTGCGCGGGCGGGATGCTCGCCGGCATGACCTCGCCGACGACGCGCGGCATGCGCGCGCTCTACCGCGCCTCGTCACGGATGTTCGACGCCATCCGGTCCTGCCCACGTCCGGTGATCGCCGCGGTGAACGGCGCTGCGGCGGGCGGTGGGAACGAGCTGGTGGTTGCCTGCGACCTCGCCGTCGCCTCGGCCACGGCCACCTTCGGGCAGACCGGACCCCGCGTCGGCTCCGCCCCGGTCACCGGTGCGACCAACGTGCTGTCCGTCCAGATCGGCGAGAAGCGCGCGAAGGAGATGGCGATGCTCTGCAGGCGGTACTCCGCCCAGCAAGCCCTCGACCTCGGCCTGGTCAACGCGGTCGTCCCTGATGACGAGCTCGAGCAGGAGGTGGAGCGCTGGTGCGCGGAGATCGCGGCGCTGAGCCCCCGCTACCTCGAGATCACCAAGGTCAGCTCCAACGTCTGGTGGAACAGCGCCCGGGACTCCTTCGCGCAGGGTGTCGGCATGCTCGTCCAGGCGATCGGGAGCCCGGACATGGTCGAGGGCGCCTCGGCGTTCCTCGGCAAGAGGCCGCCGCAGTTCCAGCTGGATCCCGGCGAGCTCCCGACCCAATCCCACTAACCGACCGCACACCTGATCGGACACGAACGATGGACTTTGCCCCGAACTCCCTCCACGACGACATCCGCGCCGCGGTGCGCGACATGATGGAGCCTTTCGACGACCAGTACTGGATGGAGCACGACAACTCCAAGGAATTCCCCTGGGAGTTCTACAACGCAGTCGCGAAGGCAGGCTGGCTCGGGATCACCATCCCCGAGGAGTACGGCGGCGGGGGCCTCGGCGTCACCGAGGCCGCGATCGTCGAGCACGAGATCTCCGCCTCGGGCGGCGGGATGAACGCGTGCAGCGCCGTGCACATCGGCATCTTCGGCTTCGACCCGATCATCCGGCACGGCTCCGAGGACCTCAAGCAACGGTTCCTGCCTCGTGTGCCCAACGGCGACCTGCACATCTCCTTCGCCGTCACCGAGCCCGATGCGGGCACCGACACGACCGGCATCACGACCTTCGCCCGCAAGGTCGAGGGCGGGTTCCGGGTCTCGGGCAAGAAGGTCTGGATCACCAAGGCCAAGGAAGCCGAGCGGATGCTGCTGCTCGTCCGTACGACGAAGCGTGAGGACTGCGCGAAACGTACCGACGGCATGACCCTGCTCTTCGCCGAGATGGATCCCGACCACGTGCAGATCCGCGAGATCCCCAAGCTCGGCAGGAATGCGGTCGACACCAACGAGCTGTTCATCGACGACCTGTTCGTCGCCGACGAGGACGTCGTCGGTGAGGTCGGGAAGGGCTTCCGGGCCATCCTCGCCGGCCTCAACGCGGAGCGGATCATCGCGTCCAACGCCGCGACCGGGATCGGCCGGGCCGCGGTTCGGCGCGCCACGTCGTACGCGAAGGAGCGGCAGGTGTTCGGCCGGGCGATCGGCCAGAACCAGGCGGTCTCGCACCCCATCGCCGAGGCGATGATGCGCCTCGACGCGGCGCAGCTGATGATCGACAGGGCCGCGTGGCTGCTCGACAACGGCTACGAGTGCGGCAAGGAGGCGAACGAGGGCAAGTACCTCGCTGCCGACGCAGCGTTCAAGGCAGCCGACGTCGCCATCCAGGTCCACGGCGGCTACGGCTACGGCAAGGAGTTCCACGTCGAGCGCTACTTCCGCGAGGCGCGTCTGAAGCGGATCGCGCCGATCACCCAGGAGATGGTCCTCAACTACCTGGCCGAGCACGTCCTCGGTCTGCCGCGCAGCTACTGAGAGGACCGACGACATGTTGCCCTACCGCTCCGTCCTCTTCGTCCCGGCTCACAAGACGTCCTGGTTCGAGAAGGCCGCAGACTCCGGGGCCGACGCCGTGTGCTTCGACCTCGAGGACTCCGTCCCCGACCACCTCAAGCCCGAGGCCCGGGAGCAGGTCGCTGCCGCCGTCGAGCGGTTCGCCAAGTCACACCCGGCGATGGGGTTGTTCGTCAGGCCGAACTCGCTCGGCACCGGGCTGGCCGGCGTCGACCTGGAGTGGGCGGTCGCACCGGGGCTCACCGGCGTCTTCGCACCGAAGGTCAATTCCGCCGTCGAGGTGTACAAGTACGACGCACTGCTCGACCACTTCGAGGCCCGCGCAGGGGTCACGGGCCTGGAGTACATCGTCCCCGTCGAGACGATCCAGGGCATCCAGAACTGCGAGGAGATCGCGGCAGCATCTCCGCGCGTGGGCGCGATGATCGGTCCGACCGCCGAGCACGCCGACATCGCGAAGGCCGTGGGCTACGAGTGGACCCCGGAGGGCACCGAGTCGATGGTCCACCGGACCAAGATCCTGCTCGCCACGCTCGCCGCCGGACGCCACCCGCTGACTGCCCTGTGGGAGCGGATCCGCGACCTGGACGGCCTGCGCGAGTTCACCACGCGCGGCCGCAAGATGGGCTTCCGCGGGCAGATCGTGCTCCATCCCTCCCACGTGCCGGTGGTCAACGCGGTCTTCACGCCGGACAGCGAGCAGATCGACTTCTACCGGGGCCTGCTCGACACCTACTACGCCGCCGAGAAGCGCGGCGACGGCGCGGTCATGTACGGCGAGATCCACGTCGACAAGGCCCACGCCGACAAGGCCGAGGAGTGGCTGGCACGGGTGGACCGGCTCGCCGAGCTCAACGGCGGCATCTGAGACCAAGGACCCAGCACACAAGGAGAGCACCATGGCCGGCCTTTACTTCGAGGACTTCGAGATCGGCAAGGAGTACGTCCACGACTGGACGCGCACCGTCACGGAGACCGACACGATCCTGTACTGCGGACTCACCATGAACCCCGCGCCGATCCACCTGGACCAGCACTACATGGAGGGCACCATCCATGGTCAACGGCTCGTCCCGAGCCTGTGGACCGCCGGTGTGATCGGCGGGATGATCGTCAACGACCTGACCCTCGGCACGACGCTGGGGAACCTCGGCTACACGAAGTTCGACTTCCCCCGTCCCGTCTTCCACGGCGACACGCTCCGCGCGGAGACGACGATCACCGACAAGCGGGAGTCCAAGAGCCGCGAGGACTCGGGCATCGTCTTCTTCGAGCATCGCGGCATCAACCAGAGGGGCGAGGTCGTGCACATCGCGCACCGCGCGGGCCTGATGCTGAAGCGCGCGTTCGCGAACCGCGAGGTCGTCAGCTCGTAGGGCCGGCCGGCTCCCGCAGGTGGTACACGCGGCGTGCAGTCCCGGCGAGCACTGATTCCTGCTCGTCCCGGGACAGCGTCGCGACCAGGTCGTGGGCGGTCTCGACGGTGCGTGCATAGGAACCGGCTCGAAGGCTCACCGGCCAGTCCGAGCCGAACATCACCCGCTCGGCGCCGAAGCACGCGAGCACGTGGTCCACGTAGGCCTTCAGGTCCGAGACCTCCCAGCTCGACCGGTCGGCCAGCGTGGTCAGCCCGGAGAGCTTGCAGATCGCGTTCGGCAGCCGGCCGAGCGCCGCGATGCCGGCGGCCCACTCCTGCGAGGCGGGTGAATGCCATCCGGACGTCACCGGCGGCTTGCCGGCGTGGTCCAGGACGAACGTGGTCCCGCCATGCGCGGCGACGGCCGCGTACGCCGCGGCGAGGTGCCCGGGCCCGAGCAGCAGGTCGAAGGCCAGGCCCCGCCGGCCGAGCAGCCCGAACGCCGGCCCGTCCGCTGCGCGCGCCAACCAAGCAGCGGGATCTGGCTCCGCAAGGGCCTGGTGGCGCACCCCGGCGAGATGGGCGCCCGACGGATGACTGGCCAAGGAATCGAGCTGCGTCTCCAGGTCGGGGCGGAGGAGGTCGATCCAGGGCACGACACCGATGAACGGCCGTCCGGCACCCGCCCACATCAGGTCGTCGGACTCCGCGGCGTCGTTGAGGACCTGCACCAGCACTGCACTCGAGACTCCGGCCGATGCCACCTCCGCGGTGAGCTCGCCGGGCTGGAAGTCGCGCGCGAGGACGGCCATGCTGCGAGGGTCGATCCACGGTTGCGGCCGGCGGTCCAGATCCCACACGTGCACGTGTGCGTCCACGACCGGCGAGCTGACCGTCGTACCGTCCACGCCGCCTCCTGCTGAATCGGTCCATCGCAGCTCTTGCGCCGTCAGATCCCGAAAACTATATTATTCATATGCATGATTGTCGCAAGGAGGTCTGATGACGGAACGCAGGGAGCCACCCCATGAGCTCGACGTGCTCGTGGTGGGCGGCGGCTTCTCGGGCCTCTATGCCCTCCACCGCCTGCGGGAGCAGGGTCGGCGGGTCCACCTCATCGACGACGCCCCGGACGTGGGCGGTGTCTGGTACTGGAACCGCTACCCGGGCGCCCGCTGCGACATCGAGAGCGTCGACTACTGCTACTCCTTCTCCGACGAGATCGTGCAGGAGTGGACGTGGACCGAGCGCTACCCGGCGCAACCGGAGATCCTGCGCTACCTGAACTTCGTGGCGGACCGGCTCGATCTGCGCCGGGACGCGAGCTTCCGGACGCGGGTGGAGTCGCTCACCTACGACGAGGAAGCCGACCACTGGGTCGCCGTCACCGACCGCGGCGACCAGGTGGTCGCGGAATTCGTGATCATGGCCACCGGCCAGCTGTCGAAGACGCAGCTCCCGGAGATCGAGGGCCTCGAGGACTTCAGCGGCGAGCTCTACCACACCGGCCAGTGGCCGCAGGAGGGCGTGGACACCGCCGACAAGCGGGTCGGCGTGATCGGGACCGGGTCCTCGGGCGTCCAGGTGATCCCGCAGCTGGCGAAGGGTGCGGGCCACCTCTACGTCTTCCAGCGGACAGCGCACTACGCGATCCCGGCGAACAACAGGCCACTGGAGCCGGAGTTCATCGCCGACCTGAAGAGCCGGTTCGGCGAGTACCGCGAGCAGGCCCGCCACACGCCTGGCGGGACGCACCGGGTGATCGGCACCCAGGCAGCTCTCGACGTGGACCCGGGGGCGGTCCAGGAGATGTTCGAGGGCCATTGGGCGCGCGGCGGTCCGGACATCCTCGCCTCCTACACCGACCTGCGGACGAACGAGGACGCGGCCGAGCTGGCCGGCGACTTCGTCAGGGAGAAGATCCGCGGCCTCGTGCGGGACCCGGAGACGGCCGAGAGGCTCTGCCCGAAGGGCTACCCCTTCGGGTCCAAGCGGCTCGTGCTCGAGATCGGGTACTACGACACCTTCAACCGCGACAACGTGACGCTGGTCGACGTCAAGGCTGACCCGATCGAGCGGATCACGCCGAACGGTGTCCGGACGGCCGGTCAGGAGTACCCCCTGGACGTCCTCGTCCTGGCGACGGGGTACGACGCGCTCACCGGCGCCCTGTTCGAGATGGACATCAAGGGGGTCGGCGGCCTGACCCTCCCTGAGGCCTGGGCGGAAGGGCCGCAGACCTATCTCGGCGTCGCCACCCACGGCTTCCCGAACATGTTCTTCGTCGCCGGAGCGGGATCCCCGTCCGTGCTGTCGAACGTGGTGATCTCCATCGAGCAGCACGTCGAGTGGATCACCGACTACCTCGAGCACATGCACAAGAACGGCCTGCACCGCGCCGAAGCCGGGCTCGAGGAGCAGCGCACCTGGGTCGCGGAGGTCAACGAGATCGCGTCGCACACGCTCTACTTCAAGGGCAACTCCTGGTACGTCGGTGCGAACGTGACCGGCAAGCCGCGGGTGTTCAGCCTCTATCTCGGCGGCGTCGGCCGTTACCGTGACATCTGCGAGGACGTGGCCGCCGACGGCTACCGCGGCTTCGTGACGACCTGAGGACGGCCTGGGACGCGATGGTGGCCGGGACGTCCGATCGGAGCGGCGCAGCGGTGACGGACCTCGACCACGAGATCGCCGCCCTGCGAGACCGGAGCCGTGAGGCGGGGCTCGCGCCCCTCGTGGAGCTCTCGCCCAGCGAGGCCCGAGAGCGGGTGCGGGGCGGCAACCGCCTGTGCGCGGCCGGACCCACCGAGGTCGCCGTCACCGACGTGGTGGCAGAGCACGGTGGACGCGGCGTCGATGTCCGTGTCTACGCAGCTGCAGACGCCGCAGCGACCCTCGTCTACGCGCACGGCGGCGGCTGGGTCACCGGCGACCTGGACTACTCCGACGAGCTCTGCCGGTTCGTCGCTGCGGGCGGCGTGCGCGTCGTGAGCGTCGACTACCGGCTCGCTCCCGAGCACCGCTTCCCCGCCGCCTTCGACGACATGCTCACCGCGACGTGCTGGGCATCCGCGACCCACGGACGAGTGGCGGTCGGCGGTGACAGCGCGGGCGGCAACCTGGCCGCGGCGACCGCGCTCGCCCTTCGCGACGAGCCGGATGTGCGACTGGCGTTCCAGGTGCTGGTCTATCCGGTGCTCGACACCGACGTCACCACGGACTCCTACGCCTCCGAGGCCGAGGCCTTCCCGATGGGAGCCGCCGACATGCGCTGGTTCCTCGACCACTACCTCGACGGCAACCCGCGTGAGGACGACCGGGTCGCGCCACTCGTTGCGGCGTCGCTGGCCGGTCTGCCTCCGACCCACCTGGTGGTCGCAGGGCACGACCCGCTCCGCGACGAAGCCCGCTCGTTCGCGCGGAGGCTGGCCGAGGCCGGCGTACCGGTCACGGCGGAGCTGCACCCGTCGCTGTGCCACGGCTTCCTGCGCTTCACGGCCGCCTCGTCCGGCGCGCGCACGGCCCGCGACGGCCTCGTCGCGCGCATCGTTGCGCTGGCGGAGGACGTCGCGCCGGCGCTCGGCTGACCGGGCACCTGATCAGGACAGGAAGCCGCCCTCGACAGGGAAGTCGGCCCCCGTCACGAAGGCCGCCGAGTCGGAGAGCAGCCACAGCACGACGGCGGCGACCTCGTCGGGAGATCCGAGACGCTGCACCGGGTGCAAGGCACCGATGGCGGCGCGCGCTTCTGCGTCGTGCCGCTCGACGAGCAGCGGCGTCTCGATGAACCCCGGGCTCACGGTGTTCACGCGCACGCCGAGCTCGGCATTCTCCATCGCTGCCGTCCGGGTGAGGCCGATCACCGCGTGCTTGGAGGCGACGTACGCCGCCGAGCCGACCCACCCGCGGTGTGCCAGGACCGACGCCATGTTGACGACCGACCCGCGCCCTGCGGTCCTGCGGATTAGGTCGAGCTCCATCCGCAAGGAGAGGAAGGTGCCGTCGAGGTTCACCGCGAGGACGTTGCGCCACATCTCCGGGTCGTGGTCGGCCACCAGCTGGTTGGTCACCCCGATCCCGGCACTGTTGACGGCGAGGTCGAGTCGGCCGAAGGTCTCCTCGACGTACGCGCCCAGCGCCTCGACCCCCGCCGGGTCGCTGACGTCGACCTGGGCCGCGACGACTCGAGCCGAGTCACCGTCGAGCTCGCCGGCGAGCGCCTCGGCTGCCTCCAGGCTCAGGTCGGCAACGACCACGTGCGCATGAGCCGCCGCGAGCGCGCGCACGCAGGCCTCGCCGATCCCTGACGCGCCGCCGGTCACCAGCGCGACCGCGCCGGCGAAGTCGTAGGACGCAGCTCCGGAACGGGATGCTGTCGCAGAGGGCTGCAGCTGGGATGAATCCATACTGTTCATTATCACCAATCTAGTGCTAGCGTTGATTCATCACAAGACTGGTGGAAGGTGAGCGCAGGTGAAGGCAGCGATCCTGCACGAGTTCGGTGCGGACCTCGTCATCGAGGACGTCGACGTCGCGGACCCAGCACCGGACGAGGTTCTCGTGCGCACGGTGGCGTCCGGAGTGTGCCACACCGACCGGACGATGCAGCTCGGTGCCAATCCGCTCCCCCTTCCCCTGCTCCTCGGCCACGAGGCCGCCGGGATCGTCGAAGCGGTGGGACGAGACGTCACGTACGTCAAGGTGGGCGACCCCGTTGCCACCACGGCCTCCTCGTTCTGCGGGCACTGCCGGTGGTGCCAGCGCGGCGAGCCACAGCACTGCGAGAACAAGGGGCGCAGCAGGCCGGCAGGTCGGCCGCCCCGCCTGAGCCGCCACGGCGAGTCGGTCGAGCCCTTCGTGGGCCTCGGTGGCTTCGCCGACCAGCTGCTCGTGCACGAGCGGACCCTCGTCAAGCTCCCCGACGAGATGCCCCTGGACCGGGCGTCCCTCCTCGGGTGCGCCGGCATCACTGGCCTCGGCGCCGTACGGCACGCCGCGCGAGTCCAGGCCGGTGACACCGTCGCCGTCATCGGGTGCGGGGGCGCGTGGGACTCAATGCCGTCCAAGGTGCCCGACTCGTCGGCGCCGCTCGCATCATCGCGATCGACCGGATCCCCGAGAAGCTCGAGCTGGCGCGGTTGTTCGGGGCGACCGACACCGTGGACGCCTCGAGCGTCCATCCCGTCGAAGCGGTCAAGGAGCTCACCGGCGGGCTCGGCGTGGACCACGCCATCGAGGTGGTCGGCATCGAGGCGACGATCGAGCAGGCCTTCGCCATGCTCGACACCCGAGGCACGGCCACGGTGGTCGGCGTCGCGCGACCCGACGTCCAGGTCCGAGTCCCAGCGGTCGACCTCCTGCTCGAGAAGCGGTTGCAGGGGACCAAGATGGGGTCGACCCGGCCGCGGATCGACATCCCGCTCTACTGCCAGCTCTACCTCGACGGCCGGCTGATGCTCGACGAGCTGCTCAGCGAGACCGTGCCGCTGGAGAAGGTCAACGAGGCCCTCTTCGCCCTCGAGAACCCGCTGGGCGCTCGGACAGTCCTCACCTTCTGACCGGACCAGAGCGGCATCGGCTGGAGTCGCAAGATCGTCGGGGAAGGCTTTGCGGCCCCCGGTTCACTGGTCTCTGCGGTCATCCGCGACCGGCATCCCTCGGGCTCCTTCAGCGCGACAGATGAAAGCCCCGGGGCGCCGCGCTTGCGCACGACGCCCCGGGGACGAGGGTGGAGCGGCTCAGGCAACGCCCCAGAGCTTGTAGTACTGCTCCTCCATGTCGGCGACGACAGGGAAGATCTCCTTGTCGGTCGGCATGTCGTCCTTGGTGATGATCCAGCTCGGGACGGTGGTCTTGGCCTCGAGCGGCACGCCCGCGAAGATCCGCGCAAGTGCGTCGACCTGGGAGTACATCTCCTCCCAGTACGGGAAGGCCACCGATGCCTGCTGCTGACCGCTGGAGATGTACTGCAGCGTGGTCGTGTCAGGACCCTCACCGACCACCTTGATGTCGTTGAGGCCGGCAGCCTTCAGCGCGGCCGGGAGACCGACGCCGAGCGCACCGTCGACGGAGAGCGCGACGTACTTCGTGTCGGGGTGCGACCGCAGGAAGCCCACGATGCGCTCGGACACGTCCTTGCCCAGCGCCGTGATCGGGATGTCGAGCCGGTCAACCTTGCACGCCTTGCAGAAGCTGGCCATGGTGGCCGTGTAGCCCTTGTACAGCTCGGCGAGGATCGGGAAGGCGGAGAGGTCGACGTAGACCGAGTTCGCCTTGCCCTTCGAGTTCGTGATCACCCACGAGGCCATGGCCTGGCCGACCGGGTTCGACTGCGCGGGCTGACCGATGACGAAGTCCAGACCGTTCTCCGGGGGGTCCGTCGTGCAGCAGGCGGTCACGTGGATGCCCAGGGCCTTCGCCTTCTGCAGCTCCGGCTCGAACCCGGCGCGCGGAGTCGCCGAGTAGATGACTCCGTCGGGCTTCTCCCGCAGGATCTGCTGCCACGCAGCCTTCGTCTTCTCGGGTGTCCCGTCGTTGGCGATCTGGGAGAACGTCCAGCCGAGCTTGTCCGTCGCCTTCTTGATGATGGCGGCCTCGAGCGTGCACGACGGGGTTCCGCAGGCGATGAAGGTGATCTTCTTGCCCGTGGGGACCGGCTTGCCGATCGGCGTCGAGTTGGGGATCTGGGTCGGACGCTTCAGGTAGGTGTCGTAGAGGGCCTGTGCCTTCTCGATGCCGCTCTGGTCGACCTTGTCGGTGGTGCCGCCGCTCGCGGTACCTCCCGCGGAGGAGCCGCAGGCTGTCAGCGCGCCGAGCGCCACCGTCACCACAGCTGCCGTGAGCAGTCGAGGTCGACGTAAGGCTGTCTTCGTACCGAATCGCATGTGCATTTCTCCTTGCGGGATGGGTGATGGGGTGCTGCGCTCCGTCAAGGGCGACGGAACCTGGAACGCCAGCCGGCGCCAGGGGTCTTGGGCTTGCGCTGCACCGTGGTGGTGGCGAGCGCAGCGATGAGCACGATGCCGGTGAACATGTTGGCGGCCCACGTGGGCGCCGTGGCCAGGGAGAGACCAGTGATGCCGGCACCGAGGGTGACCACCCCGAGAATGGTTCCGCGTGCGTTGAATCGTCCGGGCCTGATCTGCGTGGCGCCCAGGAAGGCAGCCGCGAAGGCCGGAAGCAGGTACGGCGTCCCGGCCGTCGGCGAACCGGTCCCCAGGACCGCGGCCAGGACCACTCCGGCCCAGCCCGCGACGACCGCCGAGACGAGCAGCGCGCAGAACTGGATCCGCTTGGTCTTGATGCCGGTCAGCCGGGCGGCCTCGGTGTTGAAGCCGGTCGCGTAGATGCGCCGGCCGACGGCGGTGTGCTCCATCACGAAGTAGGTCACCGCAGCGATGGCCAACATGTAGTAGACGGGCAGGATGAAGCCGCCCACGTCCTTCTGCCCGATGTTGGAGAAGGTGCCGAAGAGCTTGGCGTTCGTGATCGGGATCTCGTTCGTGACGTAGGTGATGAATGCCTGGATGATCGAGCCCGTGGCGAGCGTCCCGATCATCGAGTCGACGCGCATGATCACGACCACGAACGCGTTGATCAGGCCCACGACGAGCGCGACGAACAGCGCAGCGCCCACGGCGGCCCAGACGGGCCAGTCCTTGTCCGCGATGAAGTGCGCGGCCGTGACTCCGGACAGGGACATCGTGTAGGCGAACGACAGGTCGAAGACTCGCGCCGCCAGCGGAATCGCCAACGCCAGCGCCGCCAGTCCGATCACCGCGTTGCTGTTGAACACCTGGCGGACGGTGGCGGTGCGCAGGAACGTGTCGGGGACCCAGATCGAGAAGACCACGATGATCGCGAGCAGGACGTAGAGCGCACTCACCTTGCGGGGATCGAGGTTGCCCCAGATGCGTGAGCGGCCGAGCCGGCGGCTCTCGCGCGAGGGAAGGGTCTCCTGGGTTGCGGCCTCCGGCTGCACTGACTGAAGGGTCATCACTTTCCTGCTTCCATGGCTTCGAGGAGTGAGCGTTCGTCGATGGCTTCACCGACGAGCTCCGCACACTGCTCACCGCGTGAGAGGACGACCACCCGCGAGCAGAGCGCGATGAGGTCGGTGGTGTCGGTCGAGGTGACGACGACGGCCAGGCCTCGGTCTGCGAGGCCACCGATGAGCTCGTAGATCGCCTGCCGGGTGCCCACGTCGACGCCCGCGGTCGGCTCGGCCAGCACGAGCACGCCTGGATCAGCGGCCAGGCAGCGCCCCATCATGACCTTCTGCTGATTGCCGCCCGAGAGGCTCATGATCGACGCCTGCGGACTGGCGACCTTGATCTGGAGCTTCCTGATCCACTCGTCGGCGACGTCGGACTCCCGCCGCGAGGACAACCTGCCGCCTCGCGTGAACTGGTCGAGGACGCGAAGGGTCAGGTTCTCCGCGACCGAGAAGTCGGCAACCGCGGCCTCCCGTTGCCGGTCCGCCGGCACGAGCGGGAAGCCGCTCGTGGCGAGCCGCGAGGCGGGCTTCCACGCATCGTCGGCGAGCTTGACCTCGCCGGCGGTCGCCGGGCGCGCGCCGGCGAGGAGGTAGGGGACCTCCTCGCTCCCGGATCCCGCGAAGCCGGCGATGCCGAGGATCTCGCCGGACGCCACCGAAGCAGTCAGGCTGCGGAGGGTCCCCCCAGCGAGGTCTCGGACGGCGAGCACGCTGGTGGGGTCCGCGACGGGCGGTCGCGAGAGCCGGAAGGCAGCGTCGACCCGGTCGCCCACCATGAGCTCTGCCAGTGACTGCGTGTCCAGGCCGGTGGTCTCACGAGTCGCGATGACGTGGCCGTCGCGGAGCACGGTGACCCGGTCGGCGATCTTGAAGATCTCGTCCAGCCGGTGGGAGACGTAGAGGACGCTCGCCCCGAGCCGCTGGATGCCCCTGACGATCTCGAGGAGCCGGTCCACCTCGGTGTGGGGCAGGACGGCCGTCGGCTCGTCGAGCACCAGCAGACCGCGACCGCTCTCCCACCCGGTCAGGGCAGCCGCGATGGCAACGATCGTCCGCTCGACCGGCGTCGCGAGCGCCAGCGGCTTCCGGATGTCGATGTCGACACCGAGCTTGGCCAGCGAGGCCTCCGTGCGCGCCTCCTGCGCCTTCCAGTGGACCCGGCCGGTCGGGCCGGCGATGAACCCGGCGCTGAGCGCGAGGTTCTCGGTCGCGCTCATCTCGAGGACGAGCCCGAGATCCTGGTGGACGAACCTGATGTGGCTGAAGCCGCTGGTGTCGCGCTGGCCGAGGTGGAAGCCCTCGCCGTTGTAGCGAGCCGTCGAGCCGGGGTCCGGGCTGTGGTACCCGGCCAGGAGCTTGATCAACGTCGACTTGCCGGACCCGTTCTGCCCGACCAGGGCGTGGACCTCGCCCGCGCGGATGTCCAGGTCGACGGCTTCGAGGGCTCGAGTTCCGGCGAAGGTCTTGGAGACGTTCTCCAGAGAGAGGACCGGGACGTCGCCGGAGAGCTCGTCCTCGGTCGCGTCCGCCTCAGCCAGACTCTCGCTCGTGCGCATAGTAGTAATCATCATCATAGATCGGGGTGATGTCAATCACTCAGCAGAACGAATGCAGAAGTTCCAGGTGCTGGACGCGCCGCCGGCACCGGCCGTCGAGACGGTCGGTGCCGGCGAGAGGGGGCTGGGCTGCGAGGAAAAGGGGTCAGGCGTTGGTTCCGCGCCAGGCGAGCGAGCCGCCGTCGACCGTGTAGACAGCCCCGGTGACGAACGACGACGCGTCGGAGGCCAGGAAGCAGGCGACCTTCGCGACTTCATCTGCCTGGCCCGACCGCCTCACGAGGTGGGAGGCGATCATGAACTTCTCGACTGCCTCCTTGTCCTCAGCAGCCTCCAGGAACCCGTGCCGCATCGGGGTGTCGATGGAGCCCGGCGCGAAGCAGTTCACCCGAATCTCCGGGGACAGGTCGACCGCTGCAGCGCGGGTCAGCTGGATCAGGCCTCCCTTGCTCGCGCAGTAGGCGGCCCCCATCGGGTAGCCGGTGAGGCCGGAGACCGACGAGCAGTTCACGATGGCGGGACCGTTGCCCTTGCGCAGCTCGGGCGCAGCGAACTTGGTCAGCAGCCAGATCGCCTTCAGGTTGACGTCGAAGACGGCGTCCCAGACCTCCTCCTCCAGCAGGTCGACGGTCGTCGGCTTGTCCGTGAGGAGGGCCTCGATGACACCGGCCACGTTGACGACCGTGTCGAGGCCCCCCATCGCCTGCACCGCCGTGCCGACCAGGTCGTGGATCTGCTGCCTGTCGCGGAGGTCGACGGCCACCACCGTGGCCGCGGCACCCGTCTTGCGCACCAGCTCGGCGGTCTCCTCGGCCGCATCCGCGTTGCGGTCGGCGAGGACGACGTGGGCTGCGCCCTGGTTGCCCAGCTCGACAGCGACGGCACGTCCGATGCCTTGAGCCGATCCGGTGACGATGCAGCGCTTGTCAAGCGTGGGCTCGGTGATGCTCAAGGCTCATTCCTCCGTGGTGACGTGACCGAGTGCGATGGACTTCTTCTCGAGGAACGACGCCAGGCCCTCGGGCCCCATCTCGCGCCCGATCCCCGACATCTTGTAACCGCCGAACGGCGTGCCGTAGGCCTGCGGTGCCCCGTTCACGCTGACCATGCCGGTCCGGATCCGTCGTGCGACCGCGACTGCGGCGTCCCGTTCGGCCGACCACACCGAACCCGACAGCCCGTACGGCGAGTCGTTCGCCACCCGGACCGCCTCGTCGAGGTCGTCGTAGGCCAGGAGTGCGACCACGGGCCCGAAGATCTCCTCCTGGGCGACGCGCATGGAGTTCGTGACGTCGGCGAGGAGCGTGGGCTCGACGTACCAGCCGTCGCCGACGGATCCCGGGCGAGCGCCACCGGTGGCGATCGTCGCCCCTTCGCGCAGGGCGACCTCGAAGTAGCCCTCGACGCGCTCTCGTTGCTTCTCGCTCACCAGCGGACCGACGTAGGTGTCCGGATCCATCGGATCACCGACCGTCAGCGCCCCGATCGCGGCGGTGAGGGCGTCACGGACGTCTGACTCGAGCGAACGCGGAACGAGCACCCGGGCCTGGGAGATGCACAGCTGTCCGGAGACGCTGAAGGACATCGGAAGCAGCGCCGCCACGAAGGCATCGATGTCCGCGTCCGGAAGGACGACGGCCGCGCTCTTCCCGCCGAGCTCGAGCGTGACCCGCGCCATTCGCTCGGCACAGGCCTTCATGATCATCACGCCGGTCTCGGTGCTGCCGGTGAAGGCGATCTTGTCCACCTCCGGATGCCGGAGGAGGACCTCACCGGCGTCGCGGCCGGCCGGCAGGATCGACAGCACTCCGGGCGGGAGCCCGGCCTCTGCCAGCGCCTCGCCCAGCGCCATCACGGTGAGGGGTGTTTCGGAGGACGGCTTCACCACGATCGAGCATCCGGCTGCGAGGGCGGGAGCGACCTTCAGCGTGGGGGAGCTCAGCGGCCCGTTCCACGGGGTGATCGCACCGACCACGCCGACGGGCTCCTCGACCACGATCGAGGTGTTGACGCCGTCGGACCGGTGATCGTCGAACGACCGACCGTCGACCAGGTCCGCGTAGTAGCGAAGGTGGCGGATCGGGTTGGGGACGTGTGCCTTCTCTGCGAACCAGAGCGGGCACCCGAGCTCGGAGGTGAGCAGGCGCGCCAGCTCGGGCAGGCGCTTCTCCAGTCGATCGGCGGCATCGCGGAGCACCGCCGCACGCTGACTGGGCTCCAGCTCTCGCCAGACGCCGCTGTCGAAGCTCTCACGCGCGAGCGCGACCGCCTTCTCCATGTCCTCCGGCGTCGCCAGCTGGGCGCGGGCGATGGTGCCGAGGCCTGCGGGGTTGACCACGTCGGCAACTCGGTCGCCCGAGGAGCCTTCCCAGTGACCACCCATCCAGAGTTGCTGCACCTCCACGTGCTACCTCGCCTCCGACCCGCTGGTCCGCCGACCTGCCTCGTACATGCCGACGGTCGACCAGTCTCCGGTCGCGAAGGGTGAGTCGCCGGGGGCGTCGGTGTATCCGCCGTCGACGTGGAACGTCGAGCCGGTGATGAACGCAGCGTCGTCACTGGCGAGGAAGGCAACCGCGGCTGCGATGTCCTCGGGCATGCCCGGCCTGGGCATCTTCTCGAAGGTCGCGATGATGTCGTGGGCGCTGCCCGTGTCCTGCGCGTCACCGGTCAGGATCCCCGCAGTCATCGCCGAGACGATCGCGCCCGGGACGATTGCGTTGACCCGGACTCCGGCCGGTCGGAGCTCGGCGGCCACGGACTGGACGAGCCCGATGATGCCGGCCTTCGTGGCGCTGTAGGTGTGCGCGCCGACCCCTCCGACCCTGGCTGCCGGGCTCGAGGTCGCCAGGATGACCCCACTCCCCTGGGCCTGCATGTGCCGCGACGCGTGCTTCATCGACAAGAGCACGCCGCGCAGGTTGACCGCGATGGTGATGTCCACGTCTTCGGTGCGAGTCTCGCCGATCGGCCCCAGTGCCCCCATCACGCCGGCGTTCGCGTAGAAGACGTCGAGACCCCCGAAGGTCCCGACCGCCGTGGCGACGGCAGCAGCGATGTCGTCCTCGTTGCTCACGTCGCAGTGGGCGAAGACCGTGGACTCACCGACCTCCTTGGCCAGCAGCTCCCCGGCGTCGTCCTGCACGTCGGCGATGACGACCTTTGCTCCCTCGTCGACGAAGCGGCGGACCGTGGCAGCGCCGATGCCGCTGGCGCCACCGGTGATGACGGCGACCTTGCCGTCGAGTCGACCGGTCACTGTGCGTCCTTCTTCCAGCCGGCGTCCAGCGTGGTGCCGACGATGATGTCGATCGTCTTCTCGACGAAGACGGGCTCGGGACCGGACACGTCGACGGTGTCGTCGTAGGTCCCCCAGCCGATCACAGAGGCGTCGTCGCCCCGCCCGAGGTAGAGGAAGTAGCTCTGGAGGCGGACGCGGCCGCCCTCGGCGGAGACGACCTTGACGTCGGTGATGAGGTGCTGCTTCAGCGAGGTGTCGGCCTCGAAGGCCATCGCGTAGAAGCCCTCGATCGCCTGGCGACCATCGAAGCTGCCCATCGGCGTGTTCAGGACAGCATCCTCGGCGAACAGCTGGGCGACGGTCTTCGCGCTCGGCTCGTCGATCGTCGACGCGTAGATGTGATGCATGTTGCGGGCTGCCTCGACGTCCTCGAGTCGACGTACCCGGGCCACCAGGTCCTCGATGTCGCTCATGATCACTCCGTTCCGTAGTCGATACGCATGGCCTGCTCCGGGCAGGCGTCCATGGCTGTCTTGGCGGCGGGGAGCTGGCTCTCGTCGAGATCCATCGGCGCGTGCCGGACGCTGACGAAGCCTTCCTCGTCGTAGGTGAGCAGGTCGGGTGAGGTGCTGTAGCAACGACCGTGCCCGGTGCACCTGTCGAAGTCGACGACCAGCTTCGCGCTCATCAGTCCCACTCCAGCGGAAGCGTCTGCAGCCGGAGCTGGCCGCCTCGTTCGGTGAGCTCGGCACCTTCGCTCAACCGGTAGTCGGGAATCATCTTGTGCCAGGTCTCCAGCGCGATGACGAGCTCGGCTCGTGCGAGGTGCATGCCGATGCAGCGGTGCACGCCGGCGCCGAACCCGAGGTGGTGGTTGAGGTCCTCGCGGTCCATGTCGAAGGTGTCCGGGTCCTTGAACTTCCGCGGGTCCCGGTTGGCGGCCGCGAGGCCGAGCCAGACCATCTCCCCGGCCTTCATCGGACAGCCGAGCACCTCCATGTCCTCCTTGACCTGCCGGCCGTCCTGGATGATCAGGCTGTTGACCCGGATCGCCTCCTCGATGAAGCGAGGCCACGACTCCGGCTCGCTCACCATGCGCCGCCGGACGTCAGGCTCGGTCGCGAGCTGGTGGAAGATGTATCCCAGCGCCGACCGGGTCGTGTCCAGCCCCGCGGTCATCAGCGTCATGCAGGTGACCAGGATGTCGTCGCGGCTCATCGGCACGCCGTCGATCTCGGAGACGAGGAGGCGGCTGACCAGGTCGGTCTCCGGGTCCCCCGGTTCGGCGCTGCGCTCGTCGACCAGCTTGCCGAAGTACTCGTTGAAGCTGGCCACCGCGTCGCCGGCCGCCTGCAGCTGCTCGGGGGTCGAGGCGAAGAAGCCGCCGAAGATGGCCTCCACCCAGGGCAGGACCATCTTGCCGTCCTCGGTCGGCAGACCGAGGAGGGCAAGGAAGAGCTCGGTCGGGTAGAGGATCGCGAACTCCGAGACCAGGTCCACGCTCTTCTTCTCGGCCAACGCGCCGATGAGGCTCTCGGCGCGCTCCTTGGCAAGGGGCTCGAGCCGCTTGACTGCCGCCGGCGAGAAGAACGGGTTGAGCACACGCCGCACCTTGGTGTGCTCGGGCGGGTTCAGGGAGTTGGGAATCAGCGGGATCTGCATGTTGGGGTCGAACGCGTTCACGTTGTCGCTCACCAGCACGTCGGTCTGCTTCAGCAGCTCCATGACGTCGTCGTAACGCTGCACCATCAGGAAGCCGAACTCGGTGCTGTCGTTCCACACTGCACGGGCGAGCTCGCGCTCCTCACCCAGCTGGGGGATCGTCGTGAACGCCGGTCGGTCGTTGCGGTAGTCGGTGTGAACGACGGGACACCGCCGTTCGGCGTCGATCTCGGATGTCATGTGACCCCTCCAGGAGACGGTCTAAGGGCTGTGGCGGACAACACATATAATCATATGCATAGATTGGTTTTGTCAACGGCTGCTGCCGGAGTTTGGACCTGCTCGGGTCAGCTCCCCGACTGCCCGGCGAAGTGCGGCATCACTTCGTCGCGGAACAGGGCGAGCGTCGCGAGCACCTGGTCCTGCGGGAGGTCGAACCACTGCATCCGGAGGACGACGTAGGTGATTCCGCCGGCCTCGAGATCCTTGAGCGCGGCCACGGCGCCCGCCGGGTCGGTGAAGAGGTAGGACGCGTCCGCAGTCTCCTCGGCCGCCGCGTCGGTCGCCAGGTGCTTGTAGGCGTCGCCCTGCTGCGGAGCGTTGTACTCGGCGTACTTGCGAGTGAGGGCACCGCGCGCCTCGAGGCCGATCGCCCGGGCGCGTTCGGGGTCACGGTCCAGGACGAGCTCGCGACGTACGACGAGCTCCGACGACCCGCGATTGAGCCGGTCGCGCTCGGCCTGGTAGTGCCCGAGAACCACCTTGAGTCGATCCGGATCCACGTGCGGCGGAACGATCCAGGCGTCGCCGAGCCGCGCTGCCCTCTGGGCACCCGTCTTGTGCGGCCCGGCGCCGATCCAGATCGGCGGTCCGCCCTGCTGCGTGGGGATGAGGCTGATCCGCTCGTCCTTGAGCCGGAAGTGCTCGCCGTCGAAGGTCGTGCGCTCCCCCGACCACAGGCTCCGAATGACATCGATCGACTCCTCGAAGCGACCCACGCGCGCGCCCATGTCGACTCCGAACGACTCGAACTCGTTCTCGCGGTAGCCCATGCCGAACCCGGCGACGGCGCGCCCTCCGGTGAGGTGGTCGAGGGTCGCGAAGTCCTCCGCGACGTCGATCGGGTGCCGCAGCGGGAGGATGAACATGTTCGTCCCGAGGGTCATCTCCCCCGCGTCCTGGGCCATGGCCGCCAGCGTGGGCAGCGGTTGCAGCGTGGGCATGCTCCCCAGGTAGTGCTGCAGCATCCAGATCGACGACAGGCCGGCATCGCGTGCGGCGCGTACCTGCTCGCGCATCGGTCCGATCCGATCGGCCGGCACGACGTCCGGCGGGAAGTCGTTCATGATGGCCAGCCCGAACCTCAGCGCCATGCCGTTCCTCTCACCGTGGGCCGATTCGAGGCGTGGCGGTGGTGCGCACGCCTTCGACCTGCCCTTTGACTTCGAAGCCTAGCCAGAATACCTTAGATTCATTATAAGAGATAGGTAAGGAATGTTCGGAATAGAGGTCGCCGCGACGCGCCGTCCGGCTGCGGGGTTCCTGCCGGCTCTGATCCTCCTGACCACCGTCACCTCCGTCGTGAGCAGCCTCGGAGCGCCCCTGATCCCCGCCATTGCCCGGGACGCAGACGTCCCGGTTGCGGCCGCGCAGTGGAGCCTGACACTCACCATGCTCGTCGGAGCCGTCACAACGCCACTGATGGGTCGTGTCGGCGGCAACCGACCGAGGTCTGCCGTGCTGGCCGGCCTGGCCGTCGTTGCGACAGGGCTCCTGCTGTGCGCACTCCCGCTGGGGTTCACCTGCTTGTTGATCGGGAGGGCCCTTCAAGGTGTCGGCATCGCCCTGATCCCGCTGGCGATCTCGATTGCGCGTCACGGTGTGCCGGCCGGGCGCGTGGCGTCGACGGTCGGGTTGTTGTCGGTCACCACCGTCGCCGGCTCCGGGCTGGGCTACCCGGTGACAGCTGTCGTGGCCAGGCAGGGCGGCGTCGCTGCCGCGTTCTGGCTCGGCTTCGTCCTGTGCTGCGGGACGGCCCTGATCGCCGCGCTCGCACTCCCGCGATCGCGCAGCCCGCAGCGGGTGTCGGTCGATGTCTGGGGAGCCGCACTGCTCGCGGCGAGCACGGCCGGACTCCTTCTAGCGCTCAACCGGGGCGAGCCGTGGGGCTGGATCTCACCACGCACGCTCCTCCTCGCCGCCCTGTCGGCCGCCGTCCTGGCGTTGTGGATCCGCCGGTCGTTGCGCGTCGAGCACCCACTCGTCGACCTGCGGCTGGCATGGGGCCCGGTCGCCGTCGGCGCGAACCTGACGGCGCTCGTGGCCGGCGTGGCCGTCTACCTCATGCTGTCGCTGATCATGCTCGGGACCCAGGCGTCGAGCGCCGACGGCTTCGGTCTCGGGCGAGGGGTCGTGACAGCGGGCTTGCTGCTGTTGCCGTACTCGCTCCTCAGCCTCGCGGGCAGTCGCCTTGCGGCGGTGCTCGGGCGGCACATGCGACGGGACCTCGTGCTCCCGGTCGGCTGCGCGATCTACGGCGCCTCGGCGGTGTTCGTCGCGGTGTTCCACGCGAACGTCTGGCAGCTCATGCTCGGGATGGCGTTTGCCGGCCTGGGTGGCGGAGCGACCTTCGCGGTGATGCCTGCTCTGCTGCTGCGCGGGCTGCCCCTCGCGGAGACCGGAAGCGCAGTAGCGTTCAACATGGTCCTCCGGTTCCTCGGCTTCGCGGCCGGGAGCGCACTGATGCCGGCGCTGGTCGACCTGTTCGCCGGTGACGGACGCCCGACCGGTGAGACCTTCACGCAAGTGGCCCTCGTCGGAGTCTCCCTCTGGGTGGTCGCAGGCGTCGCCTCGGCCGCCACCGCAGCGGTCGTCTCCCGGCACACCACGGCCCCCACCACGGAGCGCTCGATCGCCGGCGTCGTCGGGACGAACCGATGAAGGCCTGGGTGTGGGACGGCGACCGCCTCGACCTGGAGGAACGTCCCGACCCGCACCCTGGTCCCGGCCAGGCCGTGCTGGACGTCCTCGCGGCCGGCCTGTGCCACTCCGACCTCTCGCTGATGGCGCGCGGCCGGACCGGTCTGGCGTACCCGCTGCCGACCGTGTTCGGCCACGAAGCCGCCGGGCGGGTGGTCGAGGTCGGGGCGGACGTGGATCCCGCGCTGGTCGGCACCCAGGTCGCCGTCTACGGGCCTCGCGGCTGCGGCGACTGCCGCGCCTGCCGTTCCGGCACCCAGCAGTACTGCGTCCACGCGCGAACGCGCGGCATCTTCTCGATCGGGATCGGGCACGACGGTGCTCTGGCCGAGCGACTGCTCGCGCCGGACGCCGCCGACCTCGTACCGCTCCGCGGCCTGGCGCCGCAGGCGGCCGCACCGCTGACCGATGCCGGCCTCACGACCTACAGCGCCATCGAGCTCATCTCGCCCCGCCTCCATCCGGGGGCTTCCGTGCTCGTGATCGGGGCGGGCGGAGGGCTCGGGCACCTTGCCGTCCAGTGGCTCCGGGCGCGGGGCGACGTCGACATCCTCGCCCTGGAGCGGTCGGCCACCGGACGGGCACTGCTCGGCGAGCTGGGGGTCGAGACCGTCCTCGCCGACGCCTCGGAGCTCGATGCTTTGCGCGACATCACCCCGGACGGTGCAGGTGCGTCCGTGGTGCTCGACCTGGTCGGCAACCAGGCGACTGTCGAGCTCGGGTCGTCGTTCCTCGCCCAGGACGGACAGCTCGCGATCGTCGGCCTCGGAGGTGGCCTGCTGCCGGTGGGACTCGGGTCGGTCCCCTTCGGCACCACGATCCACACGCCGTACTGGGGTTCCCGCGGCCAGCTCGAGCACGTCCTGGATGCCGGCCGCCACGGCGTCGTGTCCCCGACCGTCACCGAGTACGCGTTCGAGGACGTGCCCGCGGCCTACGAGGACCTCCGCAACGGGCGTGTCCTCGGTCGTGCCGTGGTGAGGCCGGTCGCGGAATGAAGCGCGTCGGGACTCGCCGGCGAGTCGTACGATGTGATGGGGCCTCAGCGCGGCAGCGCGGGCATGAGGAGGACGACGTGAGCACTTCTGCCGTCCCTGCTCGGTCGTCCACGGCCGTCCTCACGGACGCCGAGGTGGTGCAGTTCTTCGACGGCGAGCTCGTGAGCGGCACCGGACTCGCCCGGCTGGTCGAGCGGGCATCGGCGTTCGCAGACTGCTCGGTCGGCGTCGAGTCGCCCGACGGGGAGACGGTCGCGGAGGCACACCCAGCAGGTGGCGCGCACGACGGCGCGACCTCCGACCGCTCGACCCGTCCTCTCCCGGGCGGCGGCCTGGTGTGGGCCTGCGGTCTTGCGCCTGCTGTCGCCGACCTCTTCCTCACTCGGCTCGGTGTGGCCGTCGCAGTCGCCCAGCACCGGACGCCCGCCCCCGTCGCCGTCATGAACCCGCTGGACGTCCTGATCGACCGCGGTTCCTCCGGCGAGCAGCGTGCCGACGCGGCCAGTCGCCTCGGCCTCTCGGTGGAGTCGCTGGTCCGGGTCGTCGTGTGCACCGGGCCGGACGAAGGGATCAAGCGCCTCGTCGACTCGCTCGTCTCCGTCGAGCGCGTGGTGACGCGCGCGACCTCGGAGTCCGGACTCACCGTGCTGCTGGTCGCAGGTGACTCCGACTCGCTCGACCTGCCCGGCATCCCGACCGGCGTCCGGGCGGCGTACGGGCTGGTGCGCAAGGTGGTCTCGGCCGACGTGTCCTACGCCAATGCGTTCGATGCCTACCGCTTCACGCTTCCCTCACCGGCCGACGCGGGGCCGTACCCGGCCACGGCGGGCGTCTGGACCAACGGCGCTCGCCTGTCCGGTCTGGCGGCACTCAGCCGTCTTCGCCGTGACCAGATCGAGACGATCCCCGACATCGCGATCCTGCAGGAGATGACGGAGAAGTACGGCGAGCACATCCTGGAGATCCTCGAGGCGTACGCGACCAACGACTCCTTGCGGAAGGCAGCGGCCGGGCTGTTCATCCACCACAACACCTTGAACTACTGGGTCCAGAAGGCGTCGGCCGATCTCGGCTACTCCCTGACCGAGCCGTACCGCCGTGCCCAGCTGTTCATCTCGCTGTGCCTCTTCAGGCTCTGGCGCGACCAGGAGCTCACCGACTGAGGCCCAGGGCCGTCAGGTCGTGGACAGCGCCCCCGCGGCCAGGTCGCGCAGCACCTCGTGGTCGACGACCTTGATGCGTGGCCGGCGCTGCTCACGTCCGGCGGCTCGTTCGTGGTGGTCGATCGCCTTCCAGCCGGCGAGGCCCGGGTTGTCCGGCAGCAGCTCGGCGACGTCCTCCGCGCTCTCCGCGCGCAGGGTCCCCTCCGCCCAGTCGTCCAGCAGCCGGGCGACCGTGTCGAGGGCGTCCTTCTTGTTGGTGCCGATGACGCCCGACGGCCCGCGCTTGATCCACCCGGCCGTGTAGACGCCCACCACCGGCTGCCCGGTCTGTGGATCGACGACCCGTCCGTCGACGTTCGGCAGCGTGCCGAGCTGGTCGTCGAAGGGCACGCCCTGGACCGGCCGACCTCGGTAGCCGACCGACCGGAAGACCAGCCCGCACTCGACCAGCTCGACATCGTCCGACGCGACCGCGGCCACGCCGCCGGCGCTGTTCGCCACCAGCTCGTTGCGCACCAGTCGGACCCCGCTGACGGCGCCGTCGCCCACGATCTCGACGGGCGACCGCAGGAAGCGGAGCACGACGGTGCGCCCGGTCGACGCCTCCGTCGGCAGCGAGGCGATCTCTGCCGCCTTGACCATGGCCATCGCGTGCTCGTCGGGCATCGCTGCGCGGGTCACCGGGTCGAGCTCGACCTCCTCGGCCGACACCTGCAGACCGTGGCCGGCGTCGGCCAGGCCCCACAGCTCAGGTGTCGTGAACGCAGCCTGGGCCGGACCTCGGCGTCCGACCACGAGGACCTCGCGCACGTTGCTGGCCGAGAGGGCCTCGAGGGCATGGTCGGCGATGTCCGTACGGCGCAGCGCCTCGACGTCGGTGAGCAGGATGCGCGCGACATCGAGGGCGACGTTGCCGTTGCCGATCACGACGGCGCGCTCACCGGAGAAGTCGAAGGAGCGGTCGGCGAAGTCCGGATGCCCGTTGTACCAGGCGACGAGCTCGGTGGCCGAGTGGCTGCCGGGCAGGTCCTCACCGGGGATCCCCAGGGGGCGGTCGGCCATGGCGCCGACTGCGTAGATCACGGCGTGATAGCGACGAGCCAGGTCCTCGTGGCTCACGTCCGTGCCGATCTCGACGCCGACGAAGAGCCGGAAGTTCTTCCGCTGCATGGTCCGGGCGAAGGCGTCGGAGGCCTGCTTGGTCGTCGCGTGGTCGGGGGCCACGCCGAAACGCACGAGCCCCCAGGGGGTCATCAACCGCTCGAACATGTCGACCTCGATCGTGAGCCCTCGCTGCGTCAACAGCTCCTCCGCCGCGTAGCACGCGGCCGGCCCGGAACCGACGATCGCCACCCGGAACGGCTCGGCCTGGTCGCCCTCCCACACCCGGGCGGCCGACTTGACCGGACTGGTCGGGTAACCCTGGTGCGCCGGATCCCGGAAGTACGCCGCGTTGAGCTCCGTGAACCGCACGAGCTCGTCGGGGAGGTCGTAGTCGGCCGAGATCGCGTTGACCGGGCACGCATCCAGGCAGGCGGCACAGTCGATGCAGCTGTCGGGGTCGATGTACAGCATCTCCGCGGTCGCGTAGTCCGGCTCGTCGGGTGTCGGGTGGATGCAGTTGACAGGGCAGGCCGGCACGCAGGCTGCGTCGTTGCAGCAGCTCTGCGTGATCACGTAGGTCATGTGCTCTCCTCGTGCGGTGGATCCGGGCCGTCCCCGGGGCTCAGGTGGTCAGGACCACTCGAGAGGCAGCGACTGCAGTCGCAGCTGGCCGCCGCGCTCCCGCAGGTCCGCTCCCTCGGCGATCCGGTAGTCGGGGATGCGGGCGTGCCACTCCTCGAGCGCGATGACGAGCTCGGCCCGGGCCAGGTGCATGCCCAGGCAGCGGTGGATGCCTGCGCCGAACCCCACATGGTGGTTGAGGTCCGCGCGGAACATGTCGAACTCGTCAGGGTTCTCGAACTTGCGGGGGTCGCGGTTGGCCGCGGCGAGCCCGATCCAGATCAGGTCGCCCTTCTTCATCTTGACCCCGTGGAAGTCGATGTCCTGAATCACCTCGCGTCCGTCCTGGAAGACCAGGGAGTAGAGCCGGATCAGCTCCTCGACGGCACGGGGCCACAGCTCGGGCTGCTCGACCAGCTGCCGGCGGTCCTCGGGGTGGTTGGCGAGGTGGTGGAACGCGAAGCCCAGCACGCTGCGGGTCGTGTCGAGCCCTGCGGCCATCAACGTGATGCAGACCATCAGGATCATCTCCTGGGTCATCGGCTCACCGCGGAACTCCGAGCTCAGCAACCTGGTGACCAGGTCCGTCGCCGGGTCCCCGGGGTTCTGCTCGCGTTCGGCGATGGCCACCGCGAAGTAGCCGCCGATCTTCTCGGCGGCGGCGTTCATCGTCGCCTGCGCCTCGTGAGTGTCGCTGAAGAAGCCGACGAACAGCTCCTCGACCCAGGGCACGAACATGGGTCCGTCCTCGACGGGGAGCCCCAGGAGGGTGAGGAACAGCTCGGTCGGGTAGAGCATCGCGAAGCCCTGGGTCATGTCGATCCTGCCCGCCGGCTTGACTTCCTCGATCAGGGCGATCGCCCGTTCACGGGCCAGGTCGGCGATGCGCTTGACCGCCTGCGGCGAGAAGAACGGGTTGAGGGTCTTCCGCATGTCGCCGTGCTCCGGTGGGTTGAGCTGGTTCGGGA
This sequence comes from Marmoricola sp. URHA0025 HA25, assembly GCF_054059435.1. Classification (NCBI taxonomy): domain Bacteria; kingdom Bacillati; phylum Actinomycetota; class Actinomycetes; order Propionibacteriales; family Nocardioidaceae; genus Marmoricola; species Marmoricola sp. URHA0025 HA25. Next base: position 124,258 of record NZ_JBSSCD010000001.1, on the reverse strand, counting down.
ACAGGAACTGTGTCGGGCTGCGGAGCAGGGCACTGACCTGCTCGCTGCTGAAGTCCGCATTGCGCTCGAGGGCCTCCTTGACGTCCTCGAAGCGGTTGAGGACCCAGTAGCCCTCGGTCGTGGAGTCGTTCCAGGCGAATCGCGACGCCTCGCGATCCTCGTTGAGCAGCCGCCAGGTCTCGAGCACCGGACGCTCCAGGCGGTAGTCGTTGTGGAAGACCGGACAGCCGCCGACGTCCTTGCCCTGCGCGTTCGGTGGGTTGGTCTGGATCTCGGTCATCACGGCTCCTTGGGAGATATCGATGTTAACGGTTAACAGGGATGTGCGTGGCTGTGCCCTAGAGCACCAGAGCCTTGGTGGTGAGGAACTCCTCGAGCCCGATCCGGCCGAACTCGCGTCCGTGGCCCGACTGCTTGAACCCGCCGAAGGGCGCCTGGAGGTCCGGCGCAGCCCGGTTGATCCGGACCTGGCCGGTCCGGATCCCGCGCGCGAAGCGCTGTGCCCGCTCGGCGTCCGCCGACCAGACGCCGCCGGCGAGCCCGTAGTCGCTGTCGTTCGCGATCCGGAGGGCGTCCGGCTCGTCGTCGTACGGGAGGATGCACAGGACCGGGCCGAAGATCTCCTCCTGGGCGATCCTCATCGAGGACTCGACGTCGGAGAACACGGTGGGTCGCACGTAGTAGCCGCGCGCGAGCCCTTCCGGTGCCTCCGGGCCACCGGTGAGGAGGCGTGCTCCCTCGGCCAGGCCCTGGGAGATGTGCGCACGGACGCGCTCACGCTGGGTGCTGCTGACGAGCGGGCCCAGCCGGGTGGCGGCGTCGAGCGGATCGCCGAGCGTGAACGCAGCGACCGCCTCGACGGCGATGGCCTCGACCTCGGCCAGCCGATCGCGCGGGACGAGGAGCCGGGTCAGTGCCGAGCACGTCTGACCGCTGTTGACGAAGCAGCCGGAGACTCCGGCCCGCACTGCGTCGCCCAGCTCGTCGCCGACGACGTCGTCGAGGATGACGTGGGCGGACTTTCCACCGAGCTCCAGCGTGGTCGCCTTGACGGTCGCCGCGGCGAGCTCGCTGACGCGCCGCCCGGCGCCGGTGGATCCGGTGAACGACACCATGTCGATCAAGGGATGGCTCGCGATCGCCTCGCCGGCGACCTTGCCGTCACCGGTCACGATGTTGACGACCCCGGCCGGGAGGCCCAGCTCGTGGATGATCTCGGCCAGCGCGAACGCGCTGAGCGGCGTGAGCTCGCTCGGCTTCAGCACGACGGTGTTGCCGGCAGCGATCGCCGGCGCCACCTTCGCGGCGATCTGGTGCAGCGGGAAGTTCCAGGGCGTGATCGCGCCGATCACTCCGACCGGCTCGTGCAGCACCAGCGACGTGCCCAGGGTCTGCTCGAACTCGAAGCCGGCGACGACCTCGCCCATCGAGGTGAAGGTGTGCACCGGGATGCCGATCTGGATCATGCGCGACGCGGCGAGGGGCATCCCCATCTCGTGGGTGATCAGCTCGGCCAGCTCGTCCACACGGGCGCGGAGGACCTCGGCGATCGCCGTGCAGAAGCCGGCTCGCTGCGCAGGCGGCGTGGCCGACCATCCCGGAAGCGCTGCGGACGCCGCCCGCGCGGCCCTGTCGACGTCATCGGCCGTGCCGGCCGGTACGCGTCCGAAGACCTCCTCGGTGGCCGGGTCCACGACGTCGATCACGCCGGTCCCGGACGGGTCGACCCACTCGCCGCCGATGTAGAGCTGCTCACGCACGTGGAGGTCGGTCATGACCGCTCCTCGAAGGTGATGACGCTGCGCGCGACACCACCGCCACCGAGCATCTCGGCGTAGCCCTCGTCGATCTGGTCGAGGGTCAGACGCCGGCCGACGAGGTCGTCGAGGTTGAATCGCCCCTGGAGGTAGAGCTCGGCGTACAAGGGGATGTCGACCTTGAAGTTGGCGGAGCCCATCGTGACTGCTCGGACGCTGGTCCCGCGGAAGAACTCGGCACTGGGGACGCTGAACGTGGAGCCGAGTGCCTGCATGCCGACGATGTAGACCGTCCCGTTGCGGCGGAGCATGTCGTAGCCGTCCTGCAGCGGCTTCTCCAGACCCGTCATCTCGAAGGCGTGCTCGACGCCGAGGCCACCGGTGAGCTCGCGCACAGCGGCGACCGCGTCGACGGCGGCACCGTTGACGACGTGGGTCGCCCCGAACCGCTTCGCCAGGGCCAGCTTGTCGTCCTGGACGTCCACGGCGATGACCTTGCGTGCGCCGACGAGAGCCGCCGCCTGGATCGCGTTGAGGCCGACGCCGCCGGCGCCGATGACGACCACGCTCTCACCGGGCTTGACCTGAGCGGTGCGGATGACGGCGCCGGCGCCGGTCGCCACGGCGCACCCGAGCACGCAGGCCCGGTCGAAGGGCACCGCCCGATCGATCGCGACGAGGTTCAGCTGGTGGACGATGGTCTTCTGCGCGAAGGCTCCCAGGTTCATCATCGTCCAGAGCGGCTCGCCCTCGGCGGTCGAGAGCCGCGGCGGTGCGTCCGGGGAGCGTCGCGACCGCTCGGTCCGCAAGCACCAGACGCGTCCGCCGTCGATGCAGTTCTGGCACTCGCCGCACGACGTCACTCCGCAGGCCACGACGTGGTCACCGACCTCGACCTCGGTGACGCCCTCGCCGACGGCCTCGACGACTCCGGCGAGCTCGTGTCCCAGGAGCGCGGGGAACGGGTTCCCCCAGTTCTGGGTGACGAAGTTCCAGTCGCTGTGGCACAGGCCTGCGGCCTTGACGTCGACGAGGACCTCGCCCGGCTGGAGGGCGGACAAACGCACTTCCGCGCTCCTGAACCTCTCGGCACCACGCTCGTCGATGACGGCCGCTCTCACCGTCTCCTCGACCGCTCCGTCGTGACGGCGCTCCTGGATCGTGCCGGTCATACGGTCGTCCTCTCCGATGTCGGGGCGACGACCGCTTCGCGCAGCGCCGTCCCGTGGATGAATCCCTCGTAGCCGGCCTCGGCGACGAGGTCGCAGCGCTCGCGATAGGCGCGGAACCCGCCGAGGTAGGCCATGAACACGCGGGGCTTTCCGGGGATGTTGGCTCCCATGTACCAGGAGGCCGCGCGGCCGAAGAGGGTCCGGCCCGCCAGGTCCGCCACGTGCGCCACCCAGTCGGCCTGCGCCTCGGCGTCGGCCTCCACGCGCGTGATGCCGGCCGCGCGCAAGGTGTCGATGTGGTCGGCGATCCACCCGACGTGGTGCTCGATCGAGGCGACGACGTTGGTGAGGACCGCGGGACTTCCCGGACCGGTCACGGTGAAGAGGTTGGGGAACCCGTGCACCATGAGGCCCAGGTACGACGTCGGACCCTCGGCCCATGCTTCCCGCAGGGTGCGGCCACCGGTGCCGGTGATCTCGATGCGCTCCAGTGCGCCGGTGACCGCGTCGAACCCGGTCGCCAGGACGATCGAGTCGAACGCGTACTCACGATCGCCGACCAGCAGGCCGCGCTCGGTGAACCTCCGGATCGGCGTCTCCCGGACGCTGACCAGGCTCACGTTGGGACGGTTGTAGGTCTCGTAGTAGCCGGTGTCCAGGGCCAGCCGCTTGGTGCCGATCGGGTAGTCCCTCGGCTCGAGGAGCGCAGCGGTCTCGGGATCCTCCACGGCCGCCCTGATCTTGTCGCGGACGAACTCGGCGACGAACTCGTTGGCCTCCAGCGAGGAGAGCGTGTCGCTCAGTGTCGCCGCCACGCTGACGCCGCTCGCGCGCCACCGGCGCTCGAGCTCCGCCCGGACGACCACCGGGTCGGCGGTCTCGAAGTCACCGACGGCGAGCTCGAGGAGGATGCCGCCGCGCGTGTCCGCGGCTGCCTTGCGGAGTGCGGCGTAGTTGCGCTTCGTGGCACGGCGCTCCTGCTCCTGGAGCGACCGGTTGGAGGCGGGCACGCTGAAGGTCGCGGTTCGCTGGAACACGGTCAGGTGTGCCGCCTGCTCCGCGATGACCGGGATCGCCTGGATGCCGGAGGAACCGGTGCCGATCACGGCGACGTCCTGGTCGGTGAAGTCCACTCCCTCGTGGGGCCAGTCGCCGGTGTGGTGGATCGGACCGGCGTAGTCCTCCATGCCCTCGAACCGCGGCTTCGAGGGCACCGAGAGGATGCCGGTCGCCGCGATCAGGAAGGTCGCAGTGACGGTCTCACCGCGGTCGGTCGTCACGTGCCAGACGTCGCGAACCTCGTCGAACACGGCACTGGTGACAGCCGTGTCGAAGGTGATGGTCCGGTGGACGTCGAGCCGCTGCGCCACGTGCTGGATGTAGGCGAGGATCTCGGGTTGGCCGGCGTACTTCTCCGTCCAGTCCCATTCCTGCTGGATGTCGTCGTCGAAGGAGTAGGAGTAGAACTCGGACTCGAAGTCACAGCGAGCGCCGGGGTACCGGTTCCAGTACCAGGTGCCCCCCACGTCGGCGCCGCGCTCGAAGCCACGCACGCGCAGGCCGAGGCCGTCCCGCAGCTTGTGCACGAGGTAGACGCCGGCGAACCCGGCGCCGATGACGACGACGTCGTGGTCGGCGTGGCGAGCGGTCATGGCCGGAGCTCCTGGCGCGCGGGTGCAATCCGGCCGTCGAGGAACTCCACGAGCCAGCCCACCGCGGTGTCGCTGGCGGCGAGGAGGTTGGTGAGCTGGAAGAAGCCGTGCATCTGGCCCTCGAAGAGCCGGACGGCCACCGGAACTCCGGAGGCACGCAGCCGCAGCACGAGCTCCTGCCCTTCGTCGAGCAGCGGGTCGTGCTCGGCGAGGGCGACGGCCGTCGGCGGGAGGCCGGACAGGTCGGCGTCGTTCAGCGGGCTCACGTCGGCCTGGCTTCCGTCCGCCCCCTGCAGGTAGTGCTCGAGGAACCACGTCATGGTCGCCTTCGACACCAGCAGCTGGTTGTCGGGGTGCACGTAGGACGGTCGCGTCGTGTCCACGTCGGCGACCGGGTACACCAGGAGGGCCGCGGCGAGGCCAGGGCCCGCCTCACGAGCGCGCCGGGCGATGCCCAGGGCCAGGTTCCCGCCGGCACTGTCGCCGGCCACGATGATGGGGCCGGCGAGCCCCTCGGTCCGGCCGCACTGCGCCGCGGTCCACCGCAGCGCGGTCCATGCGTCGTCCAGGCCTGCGGGGAAGGGGTGCTCGGGCGCCAACCGGTAGCCGACCATCACCACGGTCGCATCCGCAGCCGCGGCGAGCTTGCGCCCCAACGTGTCGTAGCTCTCGACATCGCCCAGCACCCAGCCGCCGCCGTGGAAGTACACGACCGTCGCGCGCGGCGACGCGGAAGGAATGAGCAGGCGTACCGGCACCTGAACAGCGCCGTCGCCCGCCTCGGCGACGGTGTCGATCACCCGGTGCATGCTCGGTCCGATTCCGAACGCCGAGGGATCGGAGGCCGCGCGCACCTCGACCGGGGTCGACTGGTGGATCGGCGGCCGACCCTCAGCCTCGGCAGCGCGCAAGAACGCTGCGGACGCGGCTTCCAGGACCATGGGATTCCTTCTTCGCCGACATCGTGGCGGTTGGCTCGATCAGTGCGCCGGGGCCTCGACGTGACCGGCGTCACTGTGTGGTCCTCACAGTCTCGGCGTCGCCGCGCCGCCGAAGCATCGGGCAACTGTCCATGATCGAGCGCTCTCCGCGAGCCATTTGGAACCGGCGCGGATCCCGCCCTCAGCAGCCGTCGACGAGCCGCCGCATCGTCGCCATCGTGCCCACGGGATCGGCGGCCGGCCTGACGACGAGATTGGTGACGCCGGCCTCGCGGTACGCCGCGATCCGCTCACGCACGTGACCCTCGGGCCCGACGAGGTTGGTGGCCTCGAGGAGCTCCATCGGGACCATGGCCGCCGCCTCGTCCTTGCGACCGGCGAGGTACAGCTCCTGGATCTCGCGCGCCTCCTCCTCCCAGCCCAGCTGGCACACCACGGTGTTGTAGAAGTTCTTCCCGCGCGCCCCCATCCCGCCGATGTACAGCGCGAACTGGGGGCGGACCGCATCGAGCGCGCCCTTGACGTCCTCGCCGATCGCCACGACGCCACCCGCGACGATCTCGAGCGGACCCAGGCCGGCCGGCCGCTTCGCCAGGCCCTCGTCCAGTGCGTCACCCCAGACCTCGCGTGCACGTTCGGGCACGAACATCGTCGGGATCCAGCCGTCGGCGTACGAGGCCATCGACGCGACGCTGCGGATGCCCAGCGCTGCGACGTACACCGGTACGTCGGCACGTTCGGGGTGGTTGAGGAGCTTCAACGGCTTGCCCAGGCCGGTGCCCTGTCCCGCGGGAAGAGGGATCGAGACGGCACCCGCGTGCTCGATGACGTCGCGCCGGAGCACGCGACGGACGATGTCCACCACCTCGCGCATGCGCGCAACGGGCTTGTCGTAGGCCAGGCCGTGCCAGCCCTCGACGACCTGCGGCCCGGACGCACCGAGTCCGAGGATCGTCCGGCCGCCGCTGACGTTGTCCAGACCCGCCGCCGTCTGGCCGATGGCCGTCGGTGTCCGCGAGTAGATGTTGATGATCGAGGACCCGATCTCGACGCGCTCGGTGCGAGCCGCGAGGTAGCCCATGAGGCTCGGTGAGTCGAAGCCGTACGCCTCGGCCACCCAGACGGTGTCCAGACCTGCCTGCTCGAGCTCTCGCACCGAGTCGGCGGCCGCACGTGGGTCCCCGGCATACGCGAGGGACGTGGAGATCTTCATGAGGTTCCTCTGGTCGGGCGTCGTGTCGGTCGGTCAGAGACGCTGAATGAGCGTGGCGGTGCCGAACCCGCCACCGCAGCACATCGTCACCAGGCCGATCTCGCGATCACTGCGCTCGAGCTCGTGCAGCAGCGTCGTGATCAGCCGGGCCCCGCTCGCACCGAGGGGGTGTCCGAGGGCGATGGCGCCGCCGTTGACGTTGACGCGATCCCGCTCGGGCTTGAGCTCCCTCTCCCAGGCCAGCACGATCGGCGCGAAGGCCTCGTTGACCTCGAACAGGTCGATGTCGTTGATCGACATCCGGTTCCGCTCCAGCACGCGCCGGGTGGCGGGGATGGGACCTTCGAGCATCAGCACCGGGTCGCAGCCGACGGTGAAGGCGTCCAGCACGCGGGCGCGGGCGGGCAGCCCGAGCTGGTCGGCGTACCGGCGCTCGGCGACGAGCACCGCCGCCGCCCCGTCGGAGACCTGCGACGAGCTGCCGGCCGTGATGCGTCCGTCGACGCGGAAGGCCGGCTTCAACGCCGCCAGGCCGTCGATCGTGGTCTCCGGCCGGATGCCCTGGTCGGCGGTGACGGTGCCGTGCGTGGTCTCGACCGGGCTGATCTCCCGGTCGAACCGGCCCTCGGCGGTCGCCTGCGCCGCGAGACGGTGGGAGCGCTCGGAGAGCTCGTCCATCTCCTCACGGGTGATGCCGTACTTGTCGATGATCCGCTCGGCGGCCTCACCCTGGCCGACCAGGTCGTGATGGTCACGGAGCTGCGGCGTGTACGGCGAGCCCCACTGCTCCTTGATCTCGATGCCCGCCGCGAACGGGACCCGCCCCATGTGCTCGACCCCCGACCCGACGACGAGGTCGCCGGACCCCGAGGTGACCGCCATGGCGGCGATGTTCGTCGCCTGCTGCGAGGAGCCGCAGGCACGGTCGACGGTGCTGGCCGGTGTCGTGACCGGCAGTCCCGCATGGAGCCATGCGTTGCGGGCGACGTTCGACGACTGCACGCCGTACGGCTGGCCGCAACCGGCGATCACGTCGTCGACCGTCGAGGGCTCCACACCCGCCCGCGCGAGGAGGGAGGTGTAGACGCCGCCGAGCAGGGCGACGGGGTGCTCGTCGCGGTAGACGCCCTTCTCCAGGTTGGCCTTGCCGATCGGCGTGCGGGTCGCGGCGACGATGACGGCCTCCCGGCCGTGCAGTGCTGACATGTCATGGTTCCGATCGGTTCGAGGCCGGGCCGGCCGGGGGGATGAGGCCGAGGGGGAGGTCGTCGCCCAGGCGTCCCGCCGCCAGGGGTGGGAAGTCGGCGCAGGCGTCGCGAGCGAGGGTCGCGCCGTGCTCGACGAAGTCGCGGCCGGCGAGCGAGGCCGCGGTCAGCGCCTCGGCCTCGTCGAGGCCCTCCCACAGGCCGGTCTCCAGCGCGCGCTGGACCTGCCACTTCATGGCGGCCATGGAGACCGGGGAGCTGCACGAGGCGAGGCGCCGGGCGTAGGCCACCGCCTCGTCGAGGACGGCGTCCTCGGGATGGAGGTGGTCGACGAGACCCAGGTCGTGCGCCTCGGCCCCGGTGAACGTCCGGCCGGTGTAGAGCAGGTCGAGCGCCTTGGACGGCCCGACGGTGCGGGCCAGCAACCACCCGATCGCCTGCTCAGCGACCAGACCACGCCGGGCGAAGCCGGTGTCGAACCGCGTCGAGGGGGCCGCGAAGCGGATGTCGGCCGAGAGTGCGAAGACCAGGCCGAGGCCCGCGCAGACACCGTTGACGGCGGCGATCACCGGCTTCGGGATGGTCCGGGCAACCAGGTACGTGCGTCCCGGCATGCTGCGCTTCTCGCCGGCACCGATGTTGCCGAGGACGGAGACGTCGGCTCCCGCGCAGAACCCGCGACCCGCACCGGTCACCACGATCGCCCGGACGTCGTCGCGGTCGGCCGCCTCGGCCATCCGGAGCGGGAACGCCGACCGGATGGCGTCGTCGACCGCGTTGAGCCGCTCGGGACGGTTCAGCGTCACCACCGCGACCTGGTCGTGGACGTCGAGCGTCACGGCGTCGTACCGGTCGCCGCTCACGAGTACATCCCGGTGATCGCCGACTCGTAGCGCTTCCCGATCTCGGTGCGCCTCATCTTCGAGGTCGGGGTCAGCTCGCGTCCGGGCAGCCACTCGTCGGCGACGACGTGGAACTTCTTGATCTGCTCGGGCCGGCTGAGGCGGGCATTCGCCGCGTCGACCGCCTCGGTGATGCGCTCGAGGAGCCGCGGCTCGGTCGCGAGCTCGCCGGGCGAGAGGTGGCCGAGTCCCGCACCGTGCGCCCACTGCACGACGTACTCACGGTCGAGGACGATCAGCGCGACGAGGTACGGGCGCGCGTCGCCGACCGAGCACGCCTGGCTGATGAGGGGACTCGCCGACACGATCGCCGACTCGACGGTCACCGGCGAGATGTTCTTGCCCGACGCGTTGACGATGATCTCCTTCTTGCGCCCGACCACGCTCAGGTAGCCGTCCTCGTCGATCGCTCCGAGGTCCCCGGTGGCCAGCCATCCCTCCGCGTCGATCGCCGCAGCCGTTGCCTCCGGGAGGTTGAGGTAGCCCTTCATGATCCCGGGCCCGCGCAGGAGGATCTCGCCGTCGTCGGCGAGCCTGAGCTCCATCCCGCGCGATGCCGTGCCGACGGTGCCGAACCGGATCCGGTCGGGACGGCACGCCGTACCGGCAGCAGAGCTCTCGCTCAGGCCGTAGGCCTCGCCCATCGGGATGCCGATCGCGTGGAAGAAGCGCATCAGCGGGCCGGGATTGGGCGCGGTCGCGACGACGGCGACGCGGAGCCGGTCCAGACCCACCGACTCCTTCCAGGGCCCGAACAGCTCGCGCCGGGCGACGTCCGTGCGCGCCACGAGATCCGGCGGAACCTCCCGGCGGTCCTGCTCGAGGTCGACGCGCTGCTCACTGAGCGCCAGCTCGGCCAGGACGCGGTCGCGGTGCGCCTCGTCGAGGTCCAGCAGCCAGCTCTCGAAGGAGCTGCGCAGCTTCTCGAAGACGCGGGGCGGTCCGCTGAAGAAGTCGGGCCGGATGTCTGCGACCGCCTCCGCGATCAGGCGTGGGTTGTCGACGGTGACGATCTCCCAACCCTGGACGACCGCTGTGACGTAGCCGCTGCACCGTCCGCCGACGTGGGCGAACGGGAGCCAGGAGACCACGGTGCTGCCCTCGGGCACGCGCTGCGCGTCGAGCGTCGCCTCGGCGGTGCTCAGCACGTTGCGGTGGGTGAGCATCACGCCCTTGGACGGGCCTGTGGTCCCGCTGGTGTAGATCAGCGCGAGGACGTCCTCCGGTTCGGGGGTCGGTACGTCGGCCAGGTCGTCCGCGTCGCCGGGAAGCCCGCCCAGCTCGGCGAGGGCGGACCAGCCGCTGACCGGCTCGCCGTCCAGCTGGAACCGGTGCGCCGGGAGCCGCACCCCTTCGAGCGTGCTCATCAGGCCGGGCTCGGCGATGAGCATCGACGCGCCCGAGTCGTCGAGCACGTGCTGTTGCTGCTCGGGTGACGACGTGAAGTACAGCGCGACCGAGATGACGCCGAGCCGCACGAGCGCCAGGTCGATCGCGTAGAACTCGGGCCGGTTGCCCATCAGCAGGGCGGCGGTCTGGCCACGACGCAGTCCCAGGCGGTGGAAGGCAGCGGCGTACGCGACGGCGCGTGCGTCCAGCTCGGTCCAGGTCCAGGTGAGGGCGCCGTCGTGCCTGCGGACCGCCACCTCTTCGGGGCGCCTGCGGACGGTGTCCTGGAAGGCCGCCCACACGGTCGGCGGCATGTGGTCGACGATGAGCTCCGGCTGCCTCATGAGGTCTTCTCGACCCCGGACAGCGCCTCGTCGAGGCGAGCGGCCACGGTGCCGACGTCCCAGTTGGCGTCACTGGTGAGCCTCCGGTCCTCGGCCAGGGACCAGGGCAGCACTTCCCTGATCTCGCCGCCACGGACCGCGAGGACCCGCCCGGTGACCGTGCAACCCTCGGCGGCGAGGTGCGCCACGAGCGGCGAGACGTTGTCGGGGCTGTACTCGTCGAGCTCACCGTCGGCGACCACTGCACGCATGCGCTCACCGATCGCACCCGGTGTCGCCTCGGTCATCCGCGTGCGCGCCCCCGGAGCGATCGCGTTGACGCGTACGCCGATCCGGCTGAGCTCGGCGGCCGCGATGATCGACATCGACGCGATGGCGGACTTCGCCGCGCCGTAGTTGGTCTGCCCCGGCAGCACGACGTACGTGCCCGACGCCGAGGTCGTGTTGATCACCGAGGCCGCGACCTGGCGGCCCGCCTTGGACTCGCCGTGCCAGTGCGCGACCGCGTGGCGCAGGACACCGAAGTGACCCTTGAGGTGCACCGCGACCACGGAGTCCCAGTCGCCCTCGGTCATCCGGTGGAAGAAGTTGTCCCGCAGGATGCCGGCATTGTTGACCAGCACGTGGAGGTCGCCGAACTCGTCCAGGGCCTGCGCGACGAGCCGTCCGGCGCCGTCGAACGTGGAGATGTCGTCGTGGTTGGCGACCGCCACACCACCCGCAGCCGTGATCTCGTCGACGACCGACTGAGCCGGAAGCACGTCGGCCCCGCTGCCGTCGGCCGAGCCACCCACGTCGTTGACGACGACGCGGGCGCCCTCACGGGCGAGCAACAGCGCGTGCGAGCGGCCCAGCCCCCGGCCGGCACCGGTCACGATCGCGGTGCGCCCTCGCAGGGTCTGCGGATCAGCCATGGTCGGCCGCCTCACGGTCGGCGGCGACCCCGTCGGCCAGGGAGCGCCCCAGCGTCCGCAGCTGGTCGCGCGCGGTGCCCAGCGTCAGCTCGATGTACTTGCCGAACCGGTAGTAGCGGTGCAGGTCGTAGTCGAGGTCGATGCCCATCCCGCCGTGCAGGTGGTGCGCCGAGTGCAGCACCCGATGGCCCGCCTCGCCCGCCCAGTACTTCGCGATCGCGACGGCCCTGGCCGCACCCGGTTCACCGCTCGCCAGCATCCAGGCGGCCTGCAGCGAGGTGAGGCGGACCGCCTCCACGTCGATGTACGCGTCGGCGAGACGCTGCCGGACCGCCTGGAAGGCCGCCAGCGGCTGACCGAACTGCGTGCGCCCCGAGGTGTAGTCGGCGGTCATCCGGAGCGCCTTCGCGCAGACCCCCGCCTGCAACGCTGCCAGCCCCGTCTCGGCCCGGAGCATCGCGTCCTCCAGGACGCCGGCGCCCAGGTGACCGACGGGCTCGACGGGAGCGTCCACGAGGGTCAGCTGCGCGACCGGCCGCCCGGACACGGAGAGCTGTTCCTGCCAGGTCACTCCGGGCGCGCCCGGATCGACGATGAACAGGCCGGTCCGGCCGTCCGGGACGGATGCCGAGACCAGCACACAGTCGGCCTGGAGTCCCATCGGCACCTGCGTCTTGAGGCCGGTGACGGTCCAGCCGCCGGCCTGCGTGGCGCGGCTCCGAGGACTCAGGCGGTCGTGTCCACCCGGCTCGATGAGTGCGGCCGTCAGCACGGCATCACCGGAGACGACCCCTGGAAGGTGCCGCTGCTGCTGGTCGAGCGAGCCGTGGCGCACGATCGGGTCCGCCCCGAGCACGAGTGACTCCCACAGGGGGACCTGCGCGTTCGTCGCGCCCACCTGCTCGAGCACCTGGTGCAGCTCCAGGAAGCCCAGGCCCGCTCCGCCGACGGACTCGGGCAGAGCGGCTCCGAGCACGCCCGCGCGCGCCAGCGTGCGGTAGGCGTCGGCGTCGAACCACACCCCCTGGTCCGACAGCGCGGACCAGCGAGCGGCGCCCGAGTGGTCGCCGAGGATCTCGGCCGACAGGTCGCGCAGCGCGATGGCTTCGGCAGTGAGGTCGAAGTCCATGTTCAGCTCCTTGGGTGGTGGATGGCCGGTCAGCGGCCGGGACGAGGGAGGCCGAGACCGGCGCGGGCGATGATCTCCCGCTGGACCTCGTTGGTCCCGCCCCCGAAGGTCATGAGCACGGCCCATCGCATGGCGACCTCGAGGCTGTCGTGCAGGGCCCCGGTCGTGCCGTCCGTGAGCAGTGCATCGGGGCCGACGACCTCCATCAGCAGGCGGAACGCCTCGACGTACATCTCGGTGCCGTACACCTTGACCGCGGACGCGTCCGCTGCCTTGATCTCGCCGGTCTCCGCCGCCCAGGCGACGTGCCAGTTGAGGAGCTGCAGGACCTCGACCTTGGCCTCGACCTCGGCGAGGTTGGTCTGGACCCACTCCTGCTCGATCAGCGGTCTGCCGTCCGACCCGGTCACACCGCCTGCCCACCGCGCGACCTCCTGGAGGCGGCGGTGCAGGACACCGGCCGGCGCGATCGAGACGCGCTCCGAGTTCAGCTGGCTGGTCATCAGCTGCCAGCCCTGGCCCTCCTCGCCCACGAGGTTCTCGACCGGCACCCGGACGTCCTCGTAGTAGGTGGCGCTGGTGAACCCGTCGCGCAGGGTACGGATGGGCGTCCAGCTGAACCCGGGGGTGTCGGTCGGCACGATGATGATCGAGATGCCTTCGTGCTTGGGCGCCTCGGGGTCCGTGCGGACCGCCAGCCACAGGAAGTCGGCGTGGTGGATCAGGCTCGTGAACATCTTCTGCCCGTTGATCACCCACTGGTCGCCGTCACGCACCGCGGGCATCGCCAGCGAGGCGAGGTCGGTCCCGGCCCCCGGCTCGGTGTAACCGATCGAGAAGTGGATCTCGCCGGCCGCGATGCCCGGCAGGTAGCGCTCTCGCTGCTCCTGCGTCCCGTACCGCATCAGCGTGGGCCCCACCGAGTTGGTCGTGAGGTGAGGGATCGTGACACCCGCGAGCTGCGTCTCCTCGAAGAAGATGTAGCTCTCCATCGGCGACAGGCCCCGACCGCCGTACTCGGGCGGCCACGACACGGTCAGCCAGCCGTCCTTGCCGAGCTGTCGGATCGCCTCGCGGTAGTGCCGGCCGTCGTCCTGCTCGACCCCGGCGAAGGCGGCTCGCATCTCAGGGGTCAGCAGCTGGCGGTAGTAGTCGCGGATCTCGTCGCGGAACTTCTCCTGCTCCGGTGTGTACGCAAGACGCATGTGGGGCTCCTCGGGCTCAGACGACGTCGATGGTGTGGACGGGGCGACGGTCGGCGCCCGTCATGCCGGACACCCCCACAGCGCTGTGCCGTCGTGCTGCCCGAGCGGACCGGGTGGGGTGGGACGGGCCGCGGGAGTGCGTGAGAAGCGCGGCGCAGGTGCGGACTGGACGACACCGCCGACCTCGATCAGGACCTCGCGCTCGACGATGTGCGGGTGGCGCAGGCCCTCGTCGAAGGACAGCACGGGGGTGACGCATGCGTCGGTGCTGTCGAACACCGCCGCCCATTCCTCGCGCGATCGGGTGAGGATCGCGTCGGCAATCCGGACGCGCAGCCTCGGCCACCCGGCCCGGTCGTACTGGTCCGGCAGTGTCGCCGGGTCCAGGCCGAGCCGATCGAGCAGGATCGCGTAGAACGCCGGCTCCAGGCAACCGACCGCGACGTACCCGCCGTCAGAGCACGGGTAGACGTCGTAGAACGGCGCGCCGCCGTCGACCACGTTGCTGGCCGGCTCCTGCACCCACTCGCCGCGGCCACGGAGGCTCCAGAACGCCTGGGTCAGCAGGGCGGTGCCGTCGATCATCGCCGCGTCGACGACCTGCCCGCGCCCCGACGAGCTGCGCTCGAAGAGGGCCGACAGGATGCCCACGAGCAGCAGCATGGAGCCTGCGCCGTAGTCCCCCACGAGGTTGAGGGGCACTGTCGGCGGCTGTCCGCCACCGCGTCCGATCGCCGACAGTGCGCCGACGAGCGAGATGTAGTTGAGGTCGTGGCCGGCCCGCTCGGCCAGCGGCCCGTCCTGCCCCCAGCCGGTCATGCGTGCGTAGACGAGGCGCTCGTTGCGGGCCAGGCATGCGTCCGGCCCGATCCCGATCCGTTCGGCCACGCCCGGCCGAAAGCCCTCGATCAGCACGTCCGCCCTGTCCGCCCAGCGCAGCACCCGCTCGAGACCCGCCGGGTCCTTCAGGTCTGCGGTGACCGATCGCCGGTTGCGCAGCAGCTGGTCGGTCGCCGGGTCCGCAGCACCCAGCAGCGTCCCGCCGGGCCGGTCGACCCGGATGACGTCGGCTCCGAGGTCGCCGAGGACCATCGCGGCATGCGGGCCGGGGCCGATGCCGCCGAGCTCGAGCACCCGCAACCCCGCCAGAGGTCCGCTCCCTGCCTCAGTGATGGGGTCCGTCCTCTGTCCGGGCGGTCAGCCGGTCGAGGATGACGCGCTTGAGCACCTTGCCCGACGCGGTGCGGGCGAGGGGCTCGGAGGTGATCACGACCTTCTTCGGGCACTTGTAGTCGGCGATCAGGCTCCGACAGCCGTTGATGACCTCGTCGGGTTCCGTCGGCCGGAGCGGGTCGGTGACCACGACGGCGACGACCTCCTGCCCCCATACCTCCGACGGGACGCCGACGACCGCGACCTCGACCACGCCCGGCAAGGTGGCCAGTGCGGCCTCGACCTCCGGCGGGTAGACGTTGAGACCGCCGGTGATGATGAGCTCCTTGGAGCGGCCGACGATCTCGAACAGCCCGTCGCCGTCCTCGCGCACCAGGTCACCGGTGGCCAGCCAGCCGTCGCGGAACGTCGCCTCGGTCGCCACGGGGTCGTTCCAGTAGCCGGTCATGACCTGTGGACCCCGGAGCAGCAGCTCGCCCACGGTGCCCGGCTCGACGTCCGAGCCGCTCTCGCGGCTCACGACGCGCGTGCTCATCGCATAGCTCGGCCGGCCGGCCTTGCCCGCACGGCGGCAGTCCCTGACGTGCAGCTGCAGACCGGCTCCGCACGACTCGGTGAGCCCGTAGCCCTGCGTGATGGCTATGCCTCGGGCCAGCCAGGTCTCGATGAGGTCGACCGAGACCGGGGCACCGCCGACGCGTGCCTGGCGCAGGCTGGTCAGGTCGGTGCTGGACCACGCGGGTGCCTCCGCCATGCGCTGGGCCATGACCGGCACGCCGTGGAAGATCGTGGCCCCGTGGCGCTCGATCGCCGCGAGCGCGTGTTCCGGGTCGAACCGGTCGATCACGATGAGCTCACCACCGGCGTGGGCCATCGTCATCAGGGCGTTCAGGCCGCCGGTGTAGCACAGCGGGAGCGGCGTGATGACCCGGTCGCTCGCGCGGATCTCGTGGAGCAGGATCGGGTCCAGGGTCATCCAGTGGAACGCAGCGTGGGTCAGCTGCACGGCCCGCGGTGCGCCCGTCGAGCCGGAGGTGAAGCAGAGGAAGCCGAGGTCGTCCCACCGGGGTCCGGCCGGCGACGTCTCGACGGCCGGATCCGGGTCGGGCTCTGCGGGCCACTCGGCCGGCCGGCTCAGCGGGACCGAGGTCCCGGAGTCCGCCACCAGCTTCTCGAACTCCTCACCGACGACGAGGAGGGCCATCTCGACGTGCTCCACGGCGAACGCCAGCTCGCGAGCGGCGTACCTGATGTTGACCGGGACGAACACCGCACCGATGCGGGCGGTCGCGTGGACGGCGACGACGTGGTCGATCGAGCTGCCCAGCAGGCAGCCGACTCGGTCCCCAGCCGCCACGCCGCGGTCGTGCAGGTGCCCGGCCAGCGCCCGGACGCGCAGCTCGAGCGCCTGCCACGTGATCGAGGCGCCGCCCACGACGGTGACGGCGACGCCCTTCGGGTTGACCTCGGCCCACCGACGGACCCACGCGCTGACGCCCTCCACCACGAGTGGAGCAGTCGGCGGCACGTGGGCCGTGGCGACGTGCGTCATCCGTGAGCGCGCCACTGGAGGAGTGCGTACCCGTCGTGCTGCTCGAACTCCCCGTCGACACGGGAGCCGATCTGCACGTCCTGGTCCTTGGGTCCCAGCAGGTTGCCCACCATGCGCACGCCCGTGCCGTCGACCTCGACGAGGACGGCGATGTACGGCACCGCATCGGCGAGCGCGGGCGTCACGGGGTGCCAGACGCGCTCCCAGGAGTAGATCGTCCCGACGGGCTCGACCTCGGCCCACTCCAGCTCCTCGCCGAGGCACCGGTGGCAGATCCACTCCGGCCCCCACTGGAACGCATCGCACGGGATGCACCGCTGCAGCCGCAGCACCCCCTGGTCGAGGGCTTCCCAGAACGGCACGTCGAGCCCGTCGTTCATCGGTTCCGGCGCCGGCAGCGCGCCGGCCGGGAGATAGGTCTGTCCGCTCACAGCGTGTCCTCCGAGCCCATCAGCAGGTTCGACACCGGCGTGACCATGGGTCCGCTGTTGACGAACGAGACATTGACGTCCTGGACCTGGTTGACGGCGGTCCCCCGCAGCTGGCGGACACCCTCGACGATCAGCTCCATGCCGTGCATGTAGCACTCGGCGAGGTTGCCCCCACTCGTGTTCAGCGGCAGCCGGCCGCCGCCGACCGAGAGGTTCTCCACCGAGACGAACTCGTCGACCTCCTCCGGCTCGCAGAAGCCGTGCTCCACCAGGCTCATGACGACACCGCCGGTGAAGTTCTCATAGCTCTGCGCCACGTCGACGTCGTGCGGCTTCAGGCCGGCGGACTCGAAGAGTCGCGGTCCCGCGGCACGGAAGTTCGACGATCCGTAGTGCGGTGCGTTGTGGCTCCAGGCCTCGTAGCGGTTGTCGCTGCCCTGGGACACCGCAAGGATGTGGGCCGGCCGCTGGCTGAGAGCCCGGGCCCGGTCAGCGGTGGTCACGATGACCGCAGCCGCCCCGTCGTTCTCCTGGCAGCAGTCGAAGAGCCGCCACGGCTCGACGATCCACCGGGATTCGTCGTACTTCAACGACGACAGCGGTCGTCCGGCCATCACCGCCCGGGGATTGCTCTGCGCGTGTGCGTACGACGTCAGCGAGACCGCCTTCTGGGCGGCAGCACCACGGCCGCCGTTCTCGTGCATCCAGCGCTGGAACTTCATCGCGTACATCTGGGCGGGCACCATCACGCCGTACGGCTGGGTGAAGGCGAGCTCTCCGCTGACCGTGGCCGCTCCACCGCCCCGACCGAACCGCTGGAACTGGCCCTGGGCCAGCCCCCGGTAGACGACGACGGCGCTCGCGAGTCCGGATGCCACCGCGGCCGCGGCGTTCATCACGGCGCCTGAGCCACCACCGCCGCCACCACCCCACACCATCGAGGCGTGCTTCAGCTCCTTGACGTTGAGCGCCGAGGCCAGCCGCGCGGGCGTGTTGCGGTCGTTGGAGAAGGACGCGAAGCCGTCCAGTTCCTGTGGCGCCAGACCGGCGTCGGCACACGCCGCCAGGATCGCGTCGAGAGTCAGCTTGAACTCGGAGTCCGGTGACTTGCCCCACCGGTAGTACGTGGTCTCCCCGACCCCGGCGATCGCGGTCTTCCCGCGGATGGTCTCGTAGGACATCTAGCTGTTCTCCTTCATCGTCCTCGTGGCGGGCGAGTCGGTGACCAGCACCAGCGCCTCCGCCGTGATCTTGAGCTCCCCGGACTCGTTGCGCGCCGAGAGCCGGACCTGCCTGACGTCCCTCTGCTCCGTCGGCTCGGAGCCGTCGACCGCGAGGTCGAGGGTCTCCCCGGGCCACACCTGGGCACGGAAGCGCACCGTGAACCGCTGGACGGTCGACGCGCCGAACTCCTCGGCGAGGACGCGGGAGAGGTAACCAGCACCCAGAAGGCCCATCGCGAAGACGCCCGGCAGCCCCAGCGAGCGGGCGTAGACGTCGTCGTGGTGGACGGGGTTGAAATCGCCGCCGGCGCCGGCGTACCGGACGATGTCGGTGCGGGTGATCGGTCCGACCCTCATGCGCCCACCGTCTGCTCGGTCTCGATGGCGGTCAGCCGTTCGCTCAGGACCTTGGTGCCGGTGTCGTCGCGGTACACGACCTCCCGGACGACGATGCGCATGCCACCGCCGCGCCGACCGGTCTTCCGCTCGTCGGAGATCAGGCTCATGGTGCCGCGGAGGCGGGTGCCTGCGACGACGGGCGCGTGGTACTCCCACTCGTGCGCACCCTGCACGACGCGGCCCATGTCCATGCCGAGGTCGTCGACCAGGTAGGAGCCACCCGTGCGCGATGCGTCGGCGAAGTGGGCCGAGACCACGGAGAAGGTCAGCGGGGCGGGAATGCCGTCGTAGCCGCGAGAGCGCGCGACGTCGGCGTCCCGGTAGACCGGGTCGTCCTCACCGATCGCCTTCGCGAACTCCAGGATCTTGCCCTGCTCGACGAGCAGGTCGAAGGTCGTGATCTCGTGCGGCAGGTCGAACGTCGCTGCCCCACCTGCGCGTGAGATTTCGGCGTCCGGCATCGAGGGGCCTCTCGTTCAGCGGTGCTCGTCTGGAGGAGCCGACGAGGTGACGGCCGTCACGCCCGTGGCTGCCCTCAGTCTTGACGCGACGCGCACGCCGAGGCATCGGCCAACTGTTCGCAAAATGAGCGGCTCACCATCCAAATGGCTTCCGACCCGGTTCGGGGGCCGCGGACGCGCCGGCTCTCAGCGCCAGGCGCGTCAGAGCATCAGGATCGCGAGGATGATCACCAGGACCATTCCGACGCGGAGGCCGACGTTCATGCGGCCCACCCCCTGTCCCCGGTTCGCCGAGCCCTTGTGCGCTCAGGACGAAGTACCCCGCAGGACGCCGGAGGAATCGGGCAGCGGGGGCTGGGGTCGTCGGTTCAGTCCCCGAACACCAGCACCGGTTTGACGGCCGATCCGTCCCGCATGCCGGCGACGGCACGGTCGATGTCCGTGAAGGGAAACGTCGTGACGATGCGCTCCATCGGCAGCCGGCCCTCGCGATACCACTCGACGAGCCGAGGGATGAACGACTGCGGGTCCGCGTCGCCCTCGATGGTTCCACGCACGGTCTTCCCGCCGCCGATGAGGTCGGGCACGTCCAGGGTGACGTCGGCCCCGAGCCCCACCACGACCAGGGTGCCCCGCGAAGCGAGGGCCTGCGCAGCAGCGCGGATCACCGCCGGGATCGCCGTCGTGTCCACGGCATGGGTCGCGCCGCCTCCGGTGACGTCGCGAACGGCATCGAGGACGTCCGGGCGTGCGCCGTCGATGACGTGGGTGGCGCCCACCTCGAGGGCGGTCTCGCGCCTCGATGCGGAGAGGTCGACGCCCACGATGGTCTCGACCCCGCGAATGGCACCGGCCATGACGGCTGCCATGCCGACGCCGCCGAGGCCGAAGACGACGAGCCGGCCGTTCGGCGGCGGCTGCAGGACGTTGACGACCGCTCCTGCCCCGGTCTGGATCCCGCAGCCGAATGCCGCGACCTGGGTCAGGTCGATGTCGGGGTCGATGACGACCGCGTTCCGGCGGGAGGACAACGCGTACCGGGCGAAGCTGGACTGGCCGAAGAATGCTCCGGAGACCTGGCCGTCGGATCCGCCCAGGGTGGGCGAGCCGTCCAGCCGGCCACCGGACACGTTCGCCTCCTGGAACCGCGAGCAGTACGCCGGGGCCCCCTCGGCGCACGGGCCGCAGCTGCCGCAGCTCGCGAAGC
The DNA here is from genome assembly GCF_054059435.1 of Marmoricola sp. URHA0025 HA25. Lineage (NCBI taxonomy): Bacteria > Bacillati > Actinomycetota > Actinomycetes > Propionibacteriales > Nocardioidaceae > Marmoricola > Marmoricola sp. URHA0025 HA25. The sequence goes on along the minus strand of NZ_JBSSCD010000001.1, from coordinate 103,989 downwards.
TCAGCAGGACGGTGTCGCCCGGGCGAACGTCCGTGACCCGGTCACCGACCGCCTCGACCACGCCCGCGCCCTCGTGGCCCAGGACGATCGGGACCCCTTCGGGCCACATCGCCCGGAGGGCGAGGTCGGTGTGGCACAGCCCGACCGCCTCGACGCGCACGAGCAGCTCGTCGGGTCGTGGCTCGTCGAGGTCGAGCTCCTCGATGACGAACGGCTTCTCGGCGTGCGTGCTGACGGCGGCCAGGGTCTTCACGTCATGCGTCCTGTCGTGCGGTGCCGTCGGCCGTGCGGCGGAGACGCTGGAGCGCCTCCTGGCGGGCCTCTTCCACGTGAGCCCTGACAGCGTCGGCTGCCTCCTCGGAGCTCGCCGGCGCGCCCAGCATCCCGGTCATCCCGCCGGGGATGCGCGACTCGGCGACCGCCCGCCGATGGCTGAACGTGTCGAATCCGGCCTTGCCGTGGTAGCTGCCCATCCCGCTCTGTCCGACCCCTCCGAAAGGTACGTCGGGCAGGCTCAGGTGGACGGCGAAGTCGTTGCGCGTGATGCCGCCGGACGCAGTCCCGGCGCGGAAGGTGCGGAAGTCGTCGGTGTCGTCGCCGTACCAGTAGGCGACGAGCGGTGAGGGCCGGGCGCTGATGTAGCCGACGGCGTCACCGATGTCCTCGTACGGGTAGACGGCGAGCACCGGACCGAAGATCTCGTCGTGGGCCACCTCCATGTCGTCGGTCACGCCGAGCAGCAGGGTCGGCGCGATCCGCCGAGTCGCCGGATCGGGCAGACGCCGGGCATCGGCCTCAGAGACGCCCAGCACCGCCGTTGCTCCCTTGTCGAGAGCGTCGCTGATCAGTGCCGTCACGCGGACGAAGTTCTTGTCGTTGACGATCGTCGTCACCGCGGGGTTCGTGGGGTAGTCGGGAAGCAGTCGCAGGAAGGCCCTGCGGGTCTCGGACACGAACTGGTCGACCATGCTCTCGGGGACGAAGACATAGTCGGGGCACAGGCACACCTGGCCACCGTTGACCATCCGTGACGCTGCAATCCGCTCAGCCGCGAACGGGATGTCTGCGTCGTGGCCCACCACGACGGGGTTCTTGCCGCCGAGCTCCAGGGTGACCGGGGTGAGGTTCTCGGCCGCGGCCCGCTGCACGAGCTTCCCGACCGCCGGGGAACCGGTGAAGAACAGGTGGTCGAAGGGCAGGGCGGAGAAGGCCGTCGCGATGTCGAGACCTCCGTTGACGACGACGAGCTCGCGAGGGTCGAACTCCTCCTCGATGGCTCGTGCAAGGACCGCCCCCGCACGGCTGTTCACGTCCGAGAACTTGATCATCACCCGGTTCCCCGCGGCCAGCGCCTCAGCCGCCGGTTGGACGACGAGCCCCACGGGGAAGTTCCAGGGGCCGATGACGCCGACGACGCCCAACGGCGTGACGTCGATGGTCGTCGGCATCGCCAGCGCTTCGGAGCCGCAGACCTCGACCCCTGCCATCCACTCCTCCAGGTGGTCCTGAACGTGACGGATGTTGCCGATGGCGCTCGCCACATCCGCGAGCAGGCTGAAACCGCGTGGCCGGTGACCGAAGTCCGCGTCCAGGGCCTCGGCCAGGTCGTCGGCTGCTCCGAGGAGGGCAACCAGCAGGCGGTCCAGCCGGTTGCGACGAACGTCCGCGCTCGGGAGCCCGTCAGCGAGGTACCCGGCTCGTTGCGCCTCGAACAGACCCGTCAGGTTCGTGCCCACGGGATTCATCGGTTGCGCCAGACAGGTGGTCGCTTCTCGGCGAAGGCGGTGATCCCTTCGACAGCATCCTCGGTCGCGAGGAGCTCGTCGATCAGCCGGCTGCGATGGCGTACGGCGTCGACGGCGTCGGCCATCCCGGCGGTCTCCGCCATGAGGGCGAGTGAGATCCGCACCGAGGTCGGCGATCCGGCGAGGACGCGTGCGGCGAGTGCGCGCGCGCCGTCGAGGGCCTGGCCCGGCGGGGTGACCTGGTTGACCAGGCCTCGCTCGACGGCCTCGCCCGCGCCGACCCGGCGGCCGGTCAGGATCATCTCCGTGGCGACCTTGGGAGGAATGGTGCGGGGCAGCCGGATGACACCACCCGCCCCGGCGACGAGGCCCACGTTGACCTCGCTGAGTGCGAACTGTGCACTCTCGTCGGCAACGATCAGGTGACAGGCCAGCGCGATCTCGCACCCGCCGCCCATGGCGAACCCGTTGACGGCCGCGATGACCGGCTTGGTCATGTTCGCGCGGCTGGTCAGGCCGGCGAACCCGTTCAGCGGAACCCACATCGGCTTGCCCGAGGCGGAGTACACGAGGTCGTTGCCGGCGCAGAAGGCCTGTGTGCCCGCGCCGGTGAGGATCGCGACCCACAGATCGGGGTCCTCGAAGTAGACGTCGAAGATCTCGTCGAGCTCCGCGTTGGCCATGGGGTGCAGGCTGTTGCGCGCCTCGGGCCGGTTGATGGTGACCTCGAGCAGGTGGTCGTCCCGCCGTACGATCACGTGCTCGTAGTCGTCCCGAAGCACCTTCGGCCGCGCCGGGAACAGAGTCGCCATGCGTTCGGGGGTCTTCGTGACCCGGTTGCCGAAGCCGAACGACCGCACGAACAGCCGCTGCCCGACCGGCTGGTCGCCCTCGAGGAAGTCGGCCATCTCGTCGTCGCCGTCCGGCGTCATGGCGAGGAACCGCTCGCCGGTGGCCTCGAGCCGGCCGACGACGATGCCTGACCGGGACCCGTCCCGGTCGTACTTCACCGTGAAGGTCTCGACCGTGGCCCAGCCGTCCGCCCGCTCAGGCCGGGGCACGTCGGGGACGGCATCGAGCTCTGCCTGCAGAGCGGCGCTGCGGTCCGGCTGCCAGGCTGCCGGTGTCGTGGAGTACACACCCACGGAGTACTTGCTCAGCGTGCCCCCGTTGGCACCGACGAAGCCGTAGCTGCCGGGGGCGGTCCGCGCTCGGTGGACGGTCTCGGCGATGCCGTGCATGGAGTAGTTGTTCCCGGCGCCGCCGAAGAACGGGAGACCACCGGTGAGCGTCAGACCCCGCGGGTCGTCCGCGGCCACCCCGAGGCCGTCGATGACGGCCGAGACGGCGATCGGGAAGCACGAGTACAGGTCGAAGGTGGCGACGTCGTCTGGGCCGATGCCGGCAACGTCGAGGGCGTGGCGTGCGGCCGCGACGTGGGCGGGGGCCGCGCCGAGGTCGGGCCGGTCGAGGAGGCCCTTCTCCCGGGTGTCGGCGTGCCCGTGCAGGAAGACCCAGCGGTCCTCGGGGACGCCGAGCCGACGTGCGGCCTCGACCGACATGATCAGGACGGCCGCACCCTGGTTGACCTTCTCGCGGGCGACGACGTAGCGGGTGTACGGATCGGCGATCATGCGGTTGGTCCCGGTGGCGGCGACGAGATCGGCCGAGTTGCGCTCCACCGGCGCCGACGCATGCGGGTTCTTCGCCGCCACCCGCGTGAAGGGCTCGAAGAGCTGTCCCATGGTGGCGGCGTACTCGGCGCGGGAAAGTCCGAGTCGCGCGCGGCGGGCGTTGTCGAGCACGGCGTACAGCGCCGGCCCTCCGGTGAGCCCGTGCGAGGTGAGCTCCATGGACGTGAGGCCGGCGAGCCCGTACCCGCGGTCCTCCAGGTCGCCGTCGACGTGCTCGGTCCAGTCCGGCCTGTCGTCGGCCTTCGAGAGCGCCTCGGCGGTCGAGATCGCCTCGGCGCCGACGACGAGCGCGACCTCGGCCCCACCGCCGGCGATCGCCGCGGCGAGCTCGTTGACGAGGTGCTGCGGACTCTGCCCGCCCGAGACCTCGAGGATGGCCCGTCGTGGCTCGGCGCCGAGCCGCGAGGCCACCGAGCGCGGGAAGTTGTCCGACCTGCCCAGTGGGGCACGCGCCCTCGGGACCGAGATCTCGAACTGCCGGACGCCTGCGACGGTGTCGATGGCTGCTGCGACGGCGGTGATCTCGGCACCCGTGTCCCTCAGCGCGTTCCTCGCCGCGTCGGCGGCGAGCTCGACCGGGGAACGACGCGCGTAGTCGGGATCGCCGAGACGCTCGGACGACTGACCGACTCCGACGAGGACGGGTGTGCGGGGGTCGAGGTTCACCGAAGGCATGCGAGGCTCCTGGGACTGGTCGGTGGTTTGGTCGGATGGGTCAGTGGTGCGCTCATGTCATGACCGGCTCGGAGGCAGACAGGCTCGGCTCCTCGACGACACCGTCCCGGACGAGCTTCTCGATGCGCCCCTCGTCGAGGCCGAGGACGGCGGCGAGGACTCGCCGCGAGTGCTCGCCGGGCAGTGGCGCCGGGGCGAACGGGACGTCGCCGATGCCCTGGAACCGTCCTGGGTGGCCCTCGTGCGGCATCGGCTCGGCGACGTGCGGATGGCTCACCGTGCGGAAGAAGCCCCGGTGAACCACGTGCGGATCGGTCAGGAGGTCGCGCACGCGGTTCATCGGCGCCGCAGGCACACCCGCCCGCTGCAGTGCCTCGGCCGCGTCGCGTGGTGCACGCTCGGCAGTCCAGTGCCGGAGCACCCGGTCGATCTCGGTGCGGTGCTGCTCCCGAGCCGCTGAGGTTGCGAAACGTGGGTCAGTCGCCAGCTCGGCGCGGTGCAGCGCCGTCGCCAGTGCCTGGAACTGCTGGTCGGTGCGGACGTCGACGACCAGCCACTCGTCGTCGCCGGCACAGGGGAAGACTCCGCGCGGGGCGTCGCCCGGCAGGTCGTTGCCGACCGCCCGGATGCTGCCCGGGTGGACCGACTCGCGTGCGAGGTCGGCGGCGATCTGACCGAGGATCACCTCTGCCTGGGCGACGGAGACGGTGCCTCCACGGCCCGTACGTCGCCGGCGCAGGAGAAGCGCGAGCACCGCGACGGCGCCGACCCTCGCGGCGATGTGATCCGGATAGATGGTGGACGCGTCGCTGTAGGAGCCGTCCTCGCCTGGGTAGGCCCAGCGCTGCGTCACGCCCGTTTCGGCGCGGACGAGGGGCCCGTAGCCCATCCGGCCGCTCCAGGGACCGGTGGACCCGAAGGCGGAGCTCTCAGCCATGACGATCGCGGGATTGATCGCGGAGAGCACGTCGTAGCCGAGACCGAGGGACTCCAGGGTGCCGGGCTTGAAGTTCGACAGCACGACGTCGCTGGCAGCCGCGAGCTCCTTGAACAGCGCGACACCCTCAGGCGCACGGAGGCTGAGGCCGAGACCGGACTTGTTGCGGTGACCCCACGCGAACGACGCGGTCATGGCATCGCCGGACACCGACTGGCGGCCACCGTCCGGGAACGCCCGGTTCTCGACCTTGATGACCTCGGCGCCCATGTCGGCGAGCAGTCGGCCCAGCTCGGCGCCCATGACGATGACGCCGAGGTCCAGCACCCGGATGCCCTCCAGGGGGAGGCGTCGACCGGCGACCTCCGGTGCGCGGCCGTCCGGAAGGTGCGAGGCACTGCGCCGGGTGTCGGCGCCGGCTGCGGACTCTGCCCTGAGCTCGGCGTTGTGGGTGCCCGGCGCCGGTGCAGGCGTTCGGATGCCGGCGCGATGACCGTCGACCTCGACCATGCCGTTGACGAGCGAGACGTTCGCTCCCTCGACCTCGGCGTCAGTGAAGGCGTTGCGGTCGCGGAAGTGGTCCGCGCTCAGCACCTCGCCGCAGGACAGCAGCGCCGCAGTGGGTACGCCGTACCGCTGCCCTTCCGCGGTGATCATGGCGCGCGTCTTCGCGGCGAACATGCGGCCGATGGCCGGGTAGATCCGGTCTGCCGCCGCGAACCGCTTCGCCAAGGAGGCCAGCGCAGGGTCCGCGAACTCCGTCGGCCGGCCGAGCCAGGCGAACATCCCCTCCCACTGCCTGGGCGCCAGGACGCAGATCCGCACCCAGCCGTCGAGACAGGGGAAGATCGGGTAGAGGTGGCGCGCGTCGGGTCGGCCACGCGGACCGTGGGCCGCGGGTACGCCGCCGGTCGCTGAGCCGCCGATGCCCCATCCCGGATCGAGGGCCTGCATCGTGCACTCGAGGACGGACACGTCGACGTGGTCGCCCCTGCCGGTGTCCAGGCGGTTCAGGTAGGCGACCAGCGCGCACCACGCGGCCTGGATGGCCGCCGACTCGCTCGCCAGCTCCCCGGGCGGAAGCAACGGCTGCATGCCGGGGAGCCCGGACCGCGAGAGCACGCCGGACAGTGCGTAGTGGACGGCGTCGCCCCCCTGCCAGTCCCGGTACGGACCCGACTGGCCGAACTGGGTGAGAGACACGACCACGAGGTGGGGCAGCCGCTCCCGCAGGAGACCGGGCGCGACCGGGTTGTCGGCGTGCTCGGAGGGTCGCGAGCTCTCGACGACGATGTCGAACCCGGCAGCCAGTGCCCAGAACGCCTCGAGATCGGCGTCGGTGTCCAGATCGAGGCTCAGCGACCGCTTGTTCGCCGAGTGCGTGGCCCGGAAGAACACATCCTCGGCCCGGTCCCCCGAACGCTGCGTGGTGGACGGCTCGAGCCGGACGACGTCCGCACCCAGGTCCGCGAGACAGCGGGAGACCGGCTCACCCGTGCCCACGCAGAGATCGAGGACGCGCACGTCCTTCAGCGGCAGATCCACGTGTCAACGGTCACATCACGGGCGCGTCCCTGACCATCGCCCATTTGCGCACGAGCACGTGCCGCCGGACACAACGTGCAGCGGTGGCTCTGCTCGGCACCGGATTGACCCACCGGCGCGGTGGTCGCAGACTCCCGGGATGGACCTGCAGCAGCTGCGCTGCTTCCTCACGGTCGCCGAAGAGCTCCACTTCGGGCGCGCGGCCGAGCGGCTGCACCTGACGCCGTCCCCGGTGAGCCGGGCGGTGAAGGAGCTCGAGCGCGAGCTGGGAGTGCAGCTGTTCGTACGTCGCTACCACGACGTGCAGCTGACCAGCATCGGCAACGAGCTGGTCGGGCGAGTGCGGGACATCCTCGACAACGTGGACGGCTTGGCGGCGCTCGCCGCGGGCGCCGAGGGGGACGACGAACGGCCGGTGCGGATCGGCGGGACCTACCTGAGCCCGCCCGCTGTGTTCGACCGGTTCGTCGCCGTCGTCGAGGATGCGTTTCCCGGCCGGACCGTCGACGTCACGATCGCCCCGTCGTCGGAGCTGTTGCCCGACCTGGAGGAGGGTCGAATCGACGCGGCTCTGGTGCACGTGCCGCTGGAGCGCCCCCACCTGGCCACACTGGTCGTCGCCAGGTACACGTTCGTGCTGGCCATGCGCGCCGACGACCCCTGTGCCACCGCGTCGAGCTTGACGCTCACCGACATCGCGCACCGGACGTTGACGGTCGGCGCTCCTGCGCCGCAGCCCGTGGCGATGAACCGGCTCTACGCCTATCTGCGCGAGGCGGGCATCGAGTCGTTCCACCAGATGCCCGACAACAACAGCGCCGCCCTGGCCACGCACATCAGGCGCAGCCGTGGTCTCGCCCTGTCGCTGCACCCGAGCAGCGGCGGCTCGGCGCGGATCTTCGACGATCCGGCCTTCGCCATCGTGCCTCTGGAGGACAACAACCTGGAGTTCCTCCTGGGTCTGGCATGGCGACGTCAGGATGCCGTCGAGAACGACGTCGTTCGCCGCCTCCTCGAAGCCGCGCGCGACGAGTGGGAAGGAAACACGGCTCGCTTCTGAACAACACGCGAGCGTGCGGTGGAGCCGTGGAGCCGCCTGTCGGAATCGAACCGACGAGCTCTTCATTACCGACCGGCACCGTGCGCGCCATCGGTGAATCCCGCAGAGGGACGGGCTTGTGGAGCCGCCTGTCGGAATCGAACCGACGACCTCTTCATTACCGACCGGCACCGTGCGCGCCATCGGTGAATCCCGCAGAGGGACGGGCTTGTGGAGCCGCCTGTCGGAATCGAACCGACGACCTCTTCATTACCGACCGGCACCGTGCGCGCCATCGGTGAATCCCGCAGAGGAACGGGCTTGTGGAGCCGCCTGTCGGAATCGAACCGACGACCTCTTCATTACCGACCGGCACCGTGCGCGCCATCGGTGAATCCCGCAGAGGGACGGGCTTGTGGAGCCGCCTGTCGGAATCGAACCGACGACCTATTCTTCCCGGACCCCCAGAGCGGGCCCGCCGTCTCCACCACGATCTCCGCCGGGATGAGCGTTTTCGGCGGTCCGCTGAGGTTCGGAACGGACCGTTCGGGACCGCACGAGCACGACGAAACCTGTCACAAACGTGGCATTGCTTGCCGTGTCCGACTGTCGTGAATCCCTGGGTGCCTCTGGGGCCGGACGCTGAGCTCAGCCTATCCCCGCCAGATGATGCGCCCCAGATTCCCGGCCGCCCCGTCCTCGTCCCAGGGGCACGAGACCGAAAGCGTCGGGCTCCCGTGAGCACCAGGGAGCTCCTGACCACCTTATGTGGGCATGAGGCAGCTCCCGGGCCGAGGAATCGCCCACCGGGGCTGTACCCGGCAGCAATGCCGCGGCTCGGGACAGGCTCCAGGAATGAGTTGAAAGGACCCATGCAATGACGCAACCACTCGCCCGAACTGACAACGACGCCCACTCGCGAAGCCCTCACGCTGCAGCATCTCCGGCCGCTCACGATCCGGTCCTCTCACCCGAGGAGGTGTCCGCGATGCTCGGCGGCGTTCCGCTCGCAACGCTCAAGCGCTGGCGAAGCGAGCGCACTGGTCCTGTACCCCTGCACATCGGCCGTCACGTTCGCTACCGCCGGTCCGCCGTCGAAGCGTGGTTGATCGCCAAGGACCGCGAGGCCGAAGCGTGGATGGCCTCTTAGTAGCCATGGCACAAAACCGCATCCCTCGTGGCAGCCACGGCGAGATCAAGGTCAAGCAGCTCCCCGACGGCCGATGGACCGCACGCGCTCAGGTCCGTGACGTCGACGGCCGGATCCGGTCTGTTCGCGTCACCGAGAAGACCAAAGGGGCGGTCAGCCGCAAGATCCACCGCCGCCTCACCGAACGCGTTGATCTCAGCGTCAGCGGCGTCACCGGTGACACCACTGTCGAAGCGCTCGCCGAGAGGTGGCTGCAGCACCGCACCGACCACGGCAAGGTCAAGACCAAAGGACTGCTGGCCCCCCAGACATTAGCGACCTACAACGCCGAGATCGAGCACGTGATCATTCCCGCCATTGGCCAGGTCCAGGTGCGCGAGATCAACGTCCCCTTCCTCGACCGGCTCTTCGCCGACGTCGAGCATGGACGCAAGCACGGTCTCTACCAAGCCAGAGAAGGCGGCAGATCCACACGCCAGCTAAGGGTCGTGCTCGGGGGGATCATTGGCCTTGCCGTCACCCACGGCGCCCTGCCCGCCAACCCCATGCGCGACGCCTCCCAATCCGCCCGCGAACCCAAGCCCGAAGTTGAGTACCTCACCGTCGATCAGGCCCACCACCTCCGGGTCCGAGTACGACGCGAAACGATGCGACTTCAAGGGCGACGGATGCCGAACTGTGACCTCGAAGAGTTCGTCGACCTCATGCTCGGCACCGGCATGCGCGAAGGCGAAGGCCTCGCCATCCGACCCGTCGACCTCAGCGGACTCGACCCTAGCGATGACACACCAGATCGGCTGCCGGTGTTGCACGTGCGCGGAACGCTCATCGAACCCCGCAAGGGTTTCGTCGACAAGCTCCATCGACAAGACACCACCAAGTCCCGCGAAGACCGCCGGCTCATCCTCCCCGAGGCGGTCGCCGAAATGCTCCGTGAGCGAATGCGCCGCCAATCACCGGCCAGTCCCGAGTCCCCGATCTTCGCTACCCGCAACGGAAACTGGCTCTCACCCTCAAATATGCGCACCCGACTCCGAGTGGCCATCGCGCGCGCCGTCGAGCAAGGGTCACCCGCCGACAAGGAACTCGATGGCACCACCCTGCACACGCTGCGACGCACCGTCGGAACTCTCATCGCCCACGAAGTCTCCCTCGACGCTGCGCGCGAACAGCTCGGGCACAGAGACCCGTCTGTTACCTACCAGCACTACGTAGGCAAACGAACCCTCGCTCCCGACCTGCGGGCGACTCTTGATCTGCTTCTCCCACAGTGATCGGCTCCATGCACGCCCGGGTCACAGTCCCGGCCACAGCGATTCCGCCAACTGGCATCCGGCACGCCCCATATCGGTGCTCGGCGACGTCCGCCGTCGTGAGTTAGCTGTGGGCTGGTCAGCGAACCAGGTTCGGCGGCCGAGTGTGATGTCCGTCGGCGCACGCGGAACTCGCGGCCAGCATGATCGGATCGTCGAAGGCCAAATTTATGGAACGGCGCGAGCACCGCCTGACCCAGAGACCCGCGCCAGCCTCCGCGCCCGCTCCTGCTTCTTGGCCAGTAACCAGCGCAAGACATGGCGCGTTCAATAGCCATCCAGCTGCTTGCCCCCAGCGGGATTCGCTCAGCGCTAAGCGCCGACCTGTGCTTCTTTGCCTTGCGGCCAAGCGCCGGGCCTGTGCTTCTTTGCCTTGCGGCCGAAGTAGGGCGCCGTCGAGGAAGTCGGGGTATCCCTCACAACCAGTCGGGAAATGCTCTGCGCGGTAACGGGTTCCAGCAGTGGACGGTGCCAATCGCCAGCGACCGTGGTCGCAGCGGTGGCCATTAGTTGACCTGCCGGTCGCGGCCCTCCCAGTAGGGCGCCCGCAGCTTGAACTTCTGGAGTTTGCCGGTCGCGGTGCGTGCGAGCACGTCGCGGAACTCCACCGACGTCGGCGCTTTGAAGCCGGCCACCTTGGACTTGCAGTAGGCGATGAGGTCGGCCTCGGTGAGGTCGGAGCCCTCTGCCTTCACCACGAGCGCCTTGATCGTCTCGCCCCACTTCTCGTCCGGGACGCCGATCACGGCGACCTCCGCGACGTCGGGGTGGGAGAAGATCACGTCCTCGACCTCGATCGAGGAGACGTTCTCGCCGCCGGTGATGATCACGTCCTTCTTGCGGTCCTGGATGGTCAGGTAGCCGTCGTCGCCGATCACACCCCCGTCGCCGGTGTGGAACCAGCCGTCACTGAGGGCGGCCTGGGTCTCCTCGGGCTGCTCCCAGTAGCCCTCGAGGACGACGTTCGACCGGGCCAGCACCTCGCCGTCCTCGGAGACCCTGAGCGTCACCCCGATCGCCGGGGTGCCCGCGCGGACGAGCTTCGCGGCGCGCTCCTCCGCCGGCAGGTCGTCCCACTCCGACCGGGTGCGGTTCACCGTGAGCAGCGGCGAGGTCTCGGTCAGGCCGTAGATCTGGAGGAACTCCCAGCCCAGCTCCTCCTGCACGCGCACGATCGTCTTCGTCGGCGGCGGCGCACCGGCCACGATAATCCGCACCCGGTCGCGACCTGGGATCGCGCCCTCCCAGGTGGATGCGGCGTCGAGGACCGCATTCACGACCGCGGGCGCCGCGCACATCACCGTCACCCCGTACTTCTCGACGCGGCGCAGGATCTCGGCGCCGTCGACCTTGCGCAGCACGATCTGCGGGACCCCCATGCCGGTCATCGCGAACGGCATCCCCCAACCGTTCGCATGGAACATCGGCAGCGTGTGCAGGTAGACGTCGCGATCGGTCACCCCGGCATGCAGCGCGAAGGTGACCGCATTGGTCCAGATGTTGCGGTGGGTGATCTGCACGCCCTTCGGGCGGGCCGTCGTGCCGGACGTGTAGTTGATCGTCGCCGTCGCGTTCTCGTCGTGCTCCCAGGCACGCGGCTCCACCCCCTGCACGAACAACTGCTCGTCGTCCCCGAGCACGAACTTGTGCTCGCAGTCGACGCCCGCGAGGTGCTCCTCGAGCTCCGGGTCGACGTACAGGACGCGCGCGCCGCTGTGCTTGACGATGAAGCCGACCTCCTCGGCCGACAGCCGGAAGTTCACCGGCACCAGCACCCTGCCGTAGCCGGACACCCCGAAGAACGCCGTCAGCAGGCGCGCGCTGTTGTGCGAGACGAACGCGACGCGCTCACCGACCGCAATGCCGAGCTGGTCCAGCCGGACGGCGATCGCGGCGGCCCACGCGCCGAGCTCACCGTAGGTCAGGTCCCCCAGCGACGGAGCCGGCTGCTCGGGCTCGTCGACGACGCCGATCCGGTCGCCGTAGACCGCGAGGGCGCGGTCGAGGAAGTCGCTGGTACTGAAGGGAACGATCATGTTGTCAGTCCTTCTTGGTCGGGAGACAGGGGACGCCACCTGCTCTGGGTTCTCGGGTGTACTGCGGATGTCCGGCGGGCGCTCACCGCACTGCTTCCACTCCTTCGGTGGCAGTCCGAGACGGGCAGTGGTCTTCTCGGCGCATCTGCACCTTCCGGTTCCCGCCAACGGTCGCTTCGAGCGGCGGAGGGTCGACCTCACGGAAGGCGTGCGACTCAATGGATGACGGCTCCATTCGCTCGTCGCTGGCAGACCGCTGTGCTTACCAGCCGCGCTCGGCCAGCCGGTGCGGCTGCGGGATGTCCTCCACGTTGATGCCGACCATGGCCTCGCCGAGACTGCGGGAGACCTTCGCGACGACGTCGGGGTCGTCGTGGAAGGTGGTCGCCTTCACGATCGCCTCGGCCCGCTCGGCCGGGTTGCCGGACTTGAAGATGCCGGAGCCGACGAACACGCCCTCGGCGCCGAGCTGCATCATCATCGCCGCGTCGGCCGGGGTGGCGATCCCCCCCGCGGTGAACAGCACGACGGGCAGCTTCCCCTTGTGGGCCACCTCCACGACGAGGTCGTAGGGCGCCTGCAGCTCCTTGGCGGCGACGTACAGCTCGTCCTCGTTGAGGGCACCCAGCCGGCGGATCTCGCGACGGATCGTGCGCATGTGCGTCACGGCGTTCGACACGTCGCCCGTGCCGGCCTCGCCCTTGGAGCGGATCATCGCCGCACCCTCGGTGATCCGGCGCAGAGCCTCACCGAGGTTGGTGGCACCGCAGACGAAGGGAACCGTGAACGCCCACTTGTCGATGTGGTTCGCGTAGTCGGCCGGGGTGAGCACCTCGGACTCGTCGATGTAGTCCACCCCGAGGCTCTGCAGGACCTGCGCCTCGGCGAAGTGGCCGATCCGCGCCTTGGCCATCACCGGGATCGAGACCGCCTCGACGATCGAGTCGATCATGTCGGGGTCGCTCATCCGGCTCACACCGCCCTGGGCGCGGATGTCGGCCGGCACCCGCTCGAGCGCCATCACGGCCACAGCTCCGGCGTCCTCGGCGATCTTGGCCTGCTCGGCAGTGACCACGTCCATGATCACGCCGCCCTTGAGCATCTCGGCCATGCCCCGCTTCACCCGCGAGGTGCCGGTGGGCTCACTAATCTCAGAGTCTCCTCGACCGTTTGGGTGCGGACCCCCACAGCGTTCGGAGACATCTGCTGACACGCGGTTGGTTGCCACCGTTCCACCTCCGTCGTTGATGCAGCGCCCACTTAGGTTCGGTTGCCTCTGCCCATGTCCGCCACGCATGAATGAAGCGCCGCGAGCAGCGTTCGAGCTCGCGGGTCACCGTCCGGATGTGCTCGCATGTTGTTCATTGCATAGGAGAAGGTCACTCCGTGTGCCGGCCAAGCCCCATGTACGGACCCACCCGCGCCCGTGTGGCCGAACGCAACGTCAGGCGGGCCGAACGGCGAATCAGCTGTCTGTAGTTCGAATCCGGCGCTATAGGCGAGCAGTTCGCCGGTGAATGGATCAACACCCTCAGCAAGTAGAGTCGTTGTGCGCTCGAACGTCTTCTTGGAGATGATGGACGGAGAATTTCCTGGGAGGAGCGCCGCGTACAACCGTGCTATCGAGCGCGCGGTGGCGATGACGTTCGCCGCGGGGATCTCGGCAGCATGCCACGAGGCACGATTCCAAAGGACTTCGTTCGCGGGGAAGATTTCGGGATTCCGCCAGATAGCGCTCCAAAGGCCGTCGCCACCAAACGTCACACCGCTCAGGTACGGGTCTTCAATCCACTCCGAGCTGTATTGAAGAGTCGAGACGCGTGATTCAAACCGACTCGGGAGGCCAAGCCAGAGTTCGAGGCCTAATCCTTGCGCGAGTTCCTCCGCGACGAACTGGCCGATGGGTCGGCCGTCGACGCGGCGGACAATTTCGGCGCAGAGCCAACCGAAGGTCAGTGCATGATAGGAGACTTCAGTTCGGGGGTCAGTCTCGGGAGACTGCTTAGCCAGCAGGTCAGCCATGGCACGGCCGTCCAAGAACGTTGTCTCGTCAACCGTGGAACGAACGCAGGGCATTCGGGCGCGATGGGATGCGACATCGGCAACCGTGAGTCCAGACTTACCGGCGGAAGCGAACTCGGGCCAGTGTTTCGCCACCTTGTCACTGAGATCCAACATGCCCCGGTCGATCAGCAACGCAAGACATATCGCCACGACGCCCTTCGATCCTGAGAAGATCAATTGGAGCGTGTCTCGTTTCCAGGGCTCGCCACTCAAGGCGCTCTTAGCGCCACCCCAGATGTCGACAACCACCTCTCCATTGTGAGTCGCCGCGAAGGCTGCACCTACCTCGCCAAACGATTCGAAATTGGTGCGGAAGGCCTCGACAACAACTTCGAAGCCAGGGAGAACATCTCCCTGAATCCCGTTCCAATCGACAGCGATTGTTGTGCTCATCTTTGAAAGTCCCTTCTTTCCGCCGCCGCTGATCCGAGGTCATGCAACTCTGGTTCCGCTGCTCTCCAAGGTCCGGCACTGTTCTGCGCATGACACCATGCAGTGTGCCCAGTCGAGATCGTGACCGAAGGCGGGTCCACCTCCGCGCACAGCCTCTCGGCAATAGGGCAGCGCGTGCGGAAGCGACATCCGCTCGGAATATTCATCGCCGATGGCACCTCGCCGCTGACTGCGACTCGGACATGACCTCGCCTCGCACGCGAGGGTTGTGCACCCAATAGGGCAGCTGTGTAGGGATGCGAGGGGTTGCTAAATACCTTGTCGGTCGGACCAAACTCGACGACTCTGCCCAAATACATCACGGCAACGTCGTCTGCGACGTGCCCAACCAGTGGAAGGTCGTGCGATATGAAGATCATCGTCAGCTGGAGCTCCCGCTGCATGGCCGTGAGCAGGTTGAGAATCTGAGCCTGGATCGATACGTCCAGCGCGCTCGTCACCTCATCAGCTATGAGGACCCTGGGTTCGGTAGCCAACGCACGCGCGATTGCAACCCGTTGTCGTTGCCCTCCGGACAGCTCACGAGGCCTGCGATTCGCGATGTCGGAAGACAGCCCCACACTGTCGAGCAATTCACGGACCCGGGCAGGTCGCTGACTCTCATCTGCCAGCCCGTGCACGAAAAGCGGCTCCGTCAGTGCCTGGCCGATGGAAAGCCGAGGGTTCAGCGAGGAGTACGGATCTTGGTAGATCAACTGCACGTTCCGCCGGACTTGCCGTAGCCCCTCTGGGCTCATGCTTCCGATGTCTTGGCCCATGAAGTTCACCGACCCCGAGTCGAGGTCGAATAGCCGCACGAGCGCGCGCGCCAGTGTGCTCTTACCGCTGCCGGATTCGCCGACCACGCCAAGGGTGCGTTGCGGTTGAACGGCGATTGAGACTCCGTCGAGAGCTGCGACTTCGGGTGCTGCGCTACGAGTAAGGAGTTCCTTGAGCCCCAACCGTCCCTGGAATGCCTTCCTGGCGTCTCTAGCCTCGAGGATGGGAGTTCCGTCCCCCGAGCGTTGCGCGTCGATTGCCGTTGTCATCTCAAGACCTCATCCGCTCTGGGTCTACGCATGCCGACCCATGTTCCGGGACGGGCTTGTCCAGCGTCATATCTACAAGTGCACAATCAGCGTTGGCGTAGCCGCAGCGTGGGATGAAGGGACAACCCTCAGGCAGGTCACTCAGCTGCGGAGGCTGTCCGCTGATCGATGCGAGAGGCTGTCGATCCTTGATTCGGTCGGTGGGCAACGTTGATGCCATCAGGGCTGCCGTATAGGGATGCCGAGTGGAGTCAAGAACCTCGGAGACGCTGCCGTATTCGACCAAGTGGCCGGCATACATGACCGCGATCGCATCACACTCCTGAGCGATGACGCCCAGGTCGTGCGAGACAAGGACCATCGCCATGCCCTCTTCCTCACGCAAGTCCGCCAACAAGGCGAGGACTTGGTCCTGGACGGTCACATCCAGCGCCGTAGTCGGCTCGTCGGCAAGGAGTAGAGCCGGACGCGGAGCCACGGCGAGTGCGATCATCACGCGTTGACGCATCCCGCCACTCATTTGGTGCGGAAATTCATGGGCACGCCGAGCGGCTGACGGGATCCCGACACGATCGAGTAGAGCGACGGCTTCCTTCATCGCGTCTCGACGTCCCAGACCCCGTTTCACGCGAAGCACTTCACTGATCTGTGCTCCGATCGAAAGAACTGGGTTCAGAGCGCTCCCGGCGTCTTGAAACACCATGCCAATTTCGCTGCCGCGCACCCGTTCCAGCTCGCGAATGCCCAGCCGTAGCAGGTCACGCCCATTGAGCTGCACCTCACCCGAAAGGATGCGTCCCGGCGACGACAGCCCGATGAGCGACCGCAAGGTCGCACTCTTACCGCAGCCCGACTCGCCCACGAGTCCGAGAACCTGCTTGGGTTGTACGTCGAAACTGACACTGTCGGCGGCATGCACAAGACGCCCCTGGGGGTCAGCGAATGCCACCGACAGGTCACGCACCCGGAGCAGCGGTTCGGCATTGGGCGTGAGGGTCGGGAGGGTCATTTGGTCCATGCCAACCCCTGGCCCATCCGAGCTGCAAGACCGTCTCCGATCAGGCTGAGACTCAGGCCAATGAGGACGAGTACACCGCCCGGCATCACGGTGATCCACCATGCAGTGAGCACGTACTGCTGCCCGTCGCTGATGATTCCCCCGAGTTCTGCAGTGGGCGGTTGCACTCCCAGCCCCAAGAACGACAAGGTTGCGAGGGCGACGATGTTCATGACGACGTCGATCATGCTGTAGACGATCGCCGGCTGGACCACGTTTGGTAGCGCATGGCGGAGGAGAACCCGTGAACGCGAGTATCCGAGAGTCCGGGCAGCGCTGACAAAGTCGCGCTCCCTAATCGACAACATCTCCGCGCGAGTAAAGCGCGCATAGAGAGCCCAGCCTGCGAGCGGCACAGCGATATACACCCCTTTGAGACCCGGCCCAACTGCGGCGATCATGCAGATGATCAGGACCAGGAAGGGAAAAGCTAGAACGATGTCGGCCGCGCGCATGATTGCCGCGTCGATGAAGCCACCGCGCATGCCAGCGACCGCTCCCAACGAGATGCCGATGAGGACCGAAATTGCCGTCACCACGATGGCCACTCGAAGGTCGAGTGAGAGTGCTGAAACACTCCGGCTCAGGATGTCGCGCCCAACATCATCAGTTCCGAACGGATGTTGCATGGATGGTGGGGAAAGCGCCGCAGCGAGGTCCTGCTGGTGAGAGGGCGCCAGTGGCAACACGGGTTGTGCGAGCGCAGTTAGCACTAGAACGGCGAAGAGCACAAGACCAGTGCGGAAGGAGATCGCTTCCCAGCGCCGGTGCGACCTACGCCGACGAATCATGGCGGCTGCGATCGACTCAGGACGCACACCCGCAGAGATGATCGCCATCACATCCGCACCCTTGGGTCGAGGAACATGTACATCAGATCTGCTGCCAAGTTTCCCAACACGACAGCCGAGGCAAAGATGAAGGTGACAGCTTGAATTGTCGTGTAGTCGCGAACTTGGACTGCATGTACAAGCAGTGATCCGAGCCCGGGCAAGGCAAAAACTTGTTCGACCGCGACGTCGATGCTCAGGAGGGTTCCAATCGACGCGCCGATGTAAGTTACGCTCGACGTCAGCGAGTTCCGTAGAGCGTGGCGAGCGAGCACCCGTCCGCCACTTAGGCCGCGGGCCCGAGCCGATTCCACGTATTCTGCCTGCAACGTCTCTAGAGTGCTCGCTCGCAGAAGGCGCATCAGGATCGGGAAGACGAAGAGCGAAACCGTGATCGCCGGAAGTGTGAGAGTTCGAGCAATACCGGCGGGGGATCCGCCATCAAAGCCCGAAGTTGGGAATAGGCTCAACTTCAATCCGAAGACGATGGCCAAGATCAGCCCGAACCAGAATGACGGGATCGCGTACAACACCACGGACGCGAGTCTCACGGTGTGATCAATAATCGTGTTTGCTCTTAACGCGCTTAGCGTCGCGAGTGGGATTGCCGCCGCGAGCGAGAGAAGTATCGAGATGCCGACGAGAAGGAAGCTGGGCTCGAGGCGAGGACGGACCAGGTCAGCCACTGGAGCGTGATCGGTGATCGAGTCGCCTAGTTTGCCGTGGGTTAGCTCGCCGAGGTAGTTGGCGTATTGGTGCACGAGACTCTGGTCCAAGCCGAGTTCGTGCTGCAACTGCGTGACTGCCTCTTCCGTCGCCCGCGGCCCTAGGACCGCACGCGCCGGGTCGCCAGGGACGACGTGCATGGCGATGAAGACGACCACTGTCACCCCCCACAATACGAACACGCATTGCAGAAGACGCGTCACAACGTATCTGCCCATTCGGCTAGCTCTCCTAGCGCCCTAGTGGTGGGCGCCGGCCCGTTCGCTGGGCCGGCGCCGTCTCGTTTCGAACTCTTCAATTCAGGAGGAAGTCCACGTTCCGTACAAGAGGGGCCAGAATGTGCCCACTGCGACGAACCCGTGCACGTTGTCCCTGACTGCAAACAGGTTCGGCACGTGCACCAGGCTGATGATCGGCTGCTCGTCGTGGAGGATGCGCTGGTACTCGGAGAAGTTCCGCTTCCGAACGCCTTCGTCCATCGTGCTGGTTGCCTGCTCGACCAACTGTCGGGCCTGAGGATTGTCCCAGCCACTGAAGGGGAAGTTGCCCTTCGCTGGCTTGGCCACCATGAAGGAGTCGAACTCGTCATCGAGGGCAATGTCGGAGGTTTGATCAACTGGCCGGAACATGATCAGGTCGAAGTTCTGGCTTGCGGCCGCATTGGACAGCGAACTGAGATCGCGCTCTTGGACGTTGAGCTTCACGCCTGCCTTTGCCCAAGACTCTTGCAGAATTGTCGCCACCTGCTTGCCGATCGCGTCGCCGCTCACGATTGACAGGGTTACGCTGAGGTTCGCCTCGTTCGCGCTGGCCAGCAGTTTTTTAGCTTTGTCGATGTCATACGGGTATGGCTTGATCGATTCGTCCATGTACTTCGTTGGCATGTTCGCCGTTGCTGCTGCGGGCGCAAGGCCGTGAAAGACGACCTTCGAGATCTGCTCGAGCGGAGTTGCGTAGACGAGCGCTTGGCGGACCGCCTTCTTGCTCAGATCCGGGTCGAAGCCGTTGATGATGATCCAGTCACTCGCGAACGCATTCTGGGCGAACACACTTGTCTTAGCCGCCGCCTTCACCCGATCAACCTGAGAGAAGGGAACTCCTTCGGCGATGTCGACGTCGCCGCTCTCGACCGCAAGCATTCGAGCGTTGTCGTCCGGGATGTACTTGTAGGTGAGGCGATCGAGGTAGGGCAGCCCCTTGCGCCAGTAGTAGGGGTTCCGCACGAGCTCAATCGTGGGGTCACCCGGGGAGAACTTGGTGACCACGAAGGGACCGGTTCCGACGGGGTGTAGGCCGAATTCCTTGTCGCCGAGCCGCTGGACTTCTGACTTGCAGACGATGTGCGTTAGGGACAGGTAGTTGAGAATGGCGGGCGTGACTCGCTTGAGGTCGAGCCGCACGTGGCTGTCGTCGACGACCGAGACAGTTTTGATCGACTCCAGGAGCACCGATCGGTTAGGCGAGAGCTTCGGGTCGCGCTGGGTATCGATGGAGTACTTGACGTCCTCGGGACTCAAGGGCTGCCCGTTGGAGAACTTCACACCTGAGCGCAGGTGGAACGTATACGACAGGTTGTCGTCACTGATGACCCACGAGTCGGCGAGTGCCGGCTCAAGCTTCGCAGGATCCGGTGTTACCTCTACGAGTTGGTCGTATACCTGGACCTGCACCATCAACTCGGCGTTCGAGACGCCGATCCATGGCGTGAAACTTGTCGGCTGCGCACTTCGGGCGAACGTCAAGTGTCCGCCGCGAACAGGCGTTCCGTCCGGCTGGAACGGCTTATTCACCTGAGCAGCCGCGGCGCCCGCATGGACACCGTCCAAGCTGTTCTCTTTCTCGGAACTCGTGCCTGAGCACGCGCCAGCGAGGGCGGCAACCCCCAGCGTCAAACTCAACGCGGCCGCGGCCCGCGCCAGGTTTCGGTCTGAGCGCATGTCGTTCCCTTCCTTTGAGCGTGCCTGGCTACGTGGACATGAATGAGCGGGAGACTCTCTCAAGTCTGGGACTTGAGCCTGCGCTCATGTCAACGCAACCTGGATCGCCGGATCGGTCCGGCATTCCGCACAATAGATCGAGTGGACGCGCCCTGTCAACGAACATGTACGGACAACTTGTGTCCCGCCGGTCTGCCGGACCGCGTCGGCACGCAGTCGATGTTGCTCCTTCGTCGATTCGGATCGCACGACGCCCCCGCAAATTGACCGCCCCGTCAGAACGCTCGAAATCGCCGATCTCGAGACGGGCCCTCGCTTGTCCGAGCACAACCATCCCGATGCCTCGACGTGACGACCGGAGAACCGCTTCCTCACCTGGCCCAGCATCGCTACTGAAGGAGAGAGAGAGAGAGAGAGAGAGAGACGAAAGACGAACTCCCCTTACCAGTCGCGGAGCTACACGCCACACATACAGTGGTTCGGCTCGGACTCGCCAACGGTCGACCACGGAAACTCGGACGCGGTGCCGTCCGAATGACAATGTTGGACCTGACTAGGTAGGTCGACCTCAGAGGCACCGCGACAGAGGTGTCTGGTAAGCCGACAGCGCGGTCCTATCGGGTTCACGAACTGGATTCCTTGCGCAGAGCACGCGTCGTCGTCTTGCGGATCCGTGGTGGCGCCGGCGTGTTCGTCCTCCGGAGTGCTGCGATTGCGGGCCGCCGAACTGACAGATCCATTTCGTCTCCTGCCGACAGTCGTCGACAGCGGGCGGCTCTCGCCAATACGGACGGGTTCCTTTGGCGCAATCTGAACGGCCGGGCGCACCTCAAGGGAGGATCGGATCAGTCAACTCGATCGGCTGGAGGGGCGGTAGACCTGCGGACGATCAAGTCGGGCTCCAAAAGGCGCGGGGTCGCAGTGATCTCCCCGGCAAGCTGTTCCAGCACGGCACGGACGCTCATTTCCGCCAGCTCGGCAGCGGGCTGCATAACCGTCGTGAGCGCGATCATGGGAAGGCCTGCCATCTGGATATCGTCGAACCCCACGATGGACAGATCTCGGGGTACCTGCAACCCCAACTCACTAGCGCAGCCCATCAACTCGAGCGCGAGTACGTCAGATGTGGCAAAGACGGCTGTAGGCCGATCAGGCGCAGTCAGCATTGTCCGAATAGGTTCCAGGCGCCTCTCGTCTGACCGCTTGCCGGTGGTGCACCTGAGCGCAGCCTCCTGTCCGATATTCGCGCCCCTGAGAGCCGCCTTGTAGCCGGTAAACCGGGCATTGTCGACCGCCGGGGGCAGCAAGGCTCCGCTGAGGTAAGCAATACGCGTGTGACCGAGCTTTAGGAGATGATCAACGGCCATGATCGACCCCATGACATCGTCAACACCGATGCAGAGACCCGGTCCACTGGAGGCAAGTGAGACCACTGGGGTGGTGTGGCCCACGGTTTCCCGTACAACCTCCTCATCGTCTCCATAGGCGACGAGGATTAGAGCCGCTACCCGGTGCTCGGTCAGGTTCGTGAGCGCTCGTTCGGAATCTCGAAGATCCGGACCTGCTGTAGCCAGGAGCACCTTGAAGCCGTTGGCAGACGCGTAATGCTCGAGGTGGCCCGTTAGCTCAGAAACGAACGGGTCGAACAAGTCGCCGACCAATAGCCCCAAGATTTCACTGCGGCGCCGTATCAGGTCGCGTGCCCCGGCATGCGCGCGGTAGCCCAACGCCTTAGCAGCGTTCTCGACCCGTGTCCGGGTTGCGGTGGAGACTCGTCCGCGGTCCTGTAGCGCGTCCGAGGCCGTCGTCTTCGAGACCCCCGCCAACCGCGCGACGTCGCGGATCGTGGGCAGCGCAGTAGCACCCCAATTCGAACCCGTCCCAGTCACCGGGACAGTGTATAGATGCTCGGCTCGGTCCGGCACGGCAGACCGACGAGCTCGAAGCGTTCCGGTTGACAGGTGCCAACGGGGTCGAATAGCGTGTCGTTTCGATGCCGGAACGGTCCGGCACAATCCCGTCGAGGCGTGGAACGCGACCAGCATGGTCGAGACCAGCGGCGATCTGTTCATGCGCCCAAGCCCTAGGCGATTCGGGATGCAATCGGCAAGGGGACCACTCATGACCTTCATCAAATCGACCGACGTGGCCGATCGCCTCGCGCTGCTTGGTGGCCGGCCTGCTCGTGTTGCGGCGCCCCGCAAGTACCCGGTGTGGAGCGAGGAGTCACGCGCGCACGTCGCGCGCCTTCTCGAAGACGGTGTCGCGCTCGGTCTTAGCAAGCACCAGCCTGAGATCAACGCGATCGAGACGGCCCTTGCCGAGTTCTTCGGTGTTCCGTGGGCCCTTGGAACGTCGACCGGCAATGGAGCGCTCCACGGCGCTCTCATCGGACTCGAGTTGACTGCTGGCGACGAGGTCATGACGTCCCCATATACCTACGGGGTTTCGATCTCGAGCATCCTGCAGAACAACTGCATTCCGACGTTCTCTGACGTGATCGAGGGCACCGGGCTAATGGATCCCGAGTCGGTACGCGAACGCATCACCGAGCGAACGCGCGCACTGCTAGTGCCGCACATCTTCGGCAACCCAGCCGACATGACCGCTCTCTGCGCGATTGCCGATGAGTTCGATCTCAAGGTCATCGAGGACGGCAGCCAGGCCCACGGTGCTCGGCACCGAGGCAAGCGCATTGGTGGCTTCGGCGATGCAGCCGGGTTTTCGGCGAACGGGGTCAAGCCCATCGCAGCAACTGAGGCCGGGTTCATGGTCACCAAGCACGAAGAGGTCTACTGGAAAACGGTGGTGAGTACGCAGCACGCCGGAATGGGCGAACTGCCGGGTCGTGCCGCCGAGCCTGGATTCCCCGATGAGCTGCGAGACGCGGTCGACGGGTTGATCTACACCTTCCGTCTCGCTCCGGTCAGCGCAGCTCTGATGCAGGGTTGCCTTGAGCGTGTCGACCCCGACAACGAGGTTCGCCGCAGGCACCTGGAGATCCTTCGCGAAGGCATCGCAGATTTGAAGACGGTGTCGATCCCAAGCCTGTTGCACGAGGGCGACGTCTCGGCGATCCACCAGGTACTGGTGACGTTCGACGCAGAGGCGGCCGGGGTGTCCAAAGCGAGTTACCTGAAGGCGCTAAACGCCGAAGGCCTGTACTCATACGAGTACCTGCCGCGTCCCGTCCACCGTGCGCCGCGTCTATCGCCTGACTGGAACGGCCCGCGCGTGATGTGGACCGAAAACCTCAAGCGTGCGAACTACGACCCGACCAAGATCGAACTGCCACACGCTGAGAACCAGGTCAAGAACCATTTCAACCTGGTTTGGAACTACATCGACTACGACCCCGAGTTCATCCAGAGCATGGTCGACGCGTTCGTCAAGGTCGAGGCGAAGCTCGACGACTTGCGCGCCTACGAGAGGACCGCCTGAGCCGGCGCCGTACGGGTTCAGAGCGTGAAGGGCAATCGAAGGAGGTGGCACCAATGCGCGTAGTCGTCACAGGGGGCACGGGCTTTGTTGGTTCGAACGTCGTGAAACTGTGTGGCGAGTGGCACGGCGATGACGTGTTGGCTCTTGGTCGGACTGCTCCTCAGTTACAACTGCCTGGCGCGTTCGCCAGCGTGGACCTGCTCGACGGCTCGACTCTGTCTTCTACCGTCCGAGACTTCTCCCCTGAACTGGTGATCCACTCCGCGATCCTTAACGACTTCGAACAGATGTACTCGAACCGCACCGCGGCGTGGGACTCATACGTCGTCGCGACTCGCAATGTCATCGACGCCGCCAACAGTGTCGGCGCGACGATGGTCTACGTGTCAACGGATTGGGTCTTCGATGGGACGAGTCCTGATTCGGATGAATCGGCGCCCCCGAACCCAGTGAATCTCTATGGCTTCCTGAAGGCCGCCGGCGAGCTGGTTACGCTCGAGCGCGCACACGAGCCGATCGTTGCGCGCATCGCCGGGGTGAATGGCCTTCACTGGGCTCGACATGAGACACCGCGGTCCCAGGACTGGGGCTTCGGGTTCTTCGTGGCCTCACTTGTTGCGAGCCTCGAGAGGGGTGAGCCGTTCACGGTGTGGGAGAGCAACGACATCAACATGCGAGCGACCCCGAGCCTCGCGAGCGAGAGTGCTGAGATGATGCGACGGCTAGCGACGACTGGCCGGCGCGGCGTCTTCCATTGCTGCGGAGCCGATTCTGTGTCTCGCAGCGAACTCGCCGTCCTTGCGGCAGAGGTCTTCGAGCTCGACGCGAACCTGATCCTGGCGGGCCCACCGCCGAGATCGGTGATGCCCCCGCAGCCAATCCCGGAGGACACCAGTCTGAGCGCTCGCTCGACAGCTTTGTCGATCGGGTACGAGTTGCCCTCGGCGAAGCAGTTGTTGCTCGAGCTCAAGAATCAGTTGGCAACCGGCGAGGTCCGGCCCGTGGCTGAGCGGGTCACTCGTCACGACCAGGGGTGACCGACGGGCGTGCGCGGATCAGTTTCGAAGGTCAATCAGAGAGAGCGGAAGCATCAATGAATCAATATCGGATTGGCGTCGTCGGGCTGGGCCGCATTGGCCAGTTTCATGCCGAGACCATTAATGAGCTCTCCCGCGTGGGATCGCTTGTTGTCTCCGACATGGTGCCCCAGGTCACTGAGGCAGCAGCCAAGAAGCTCGGAGCTGAGGCTGCAGCGGACCCGCGGGCTCTCATCGCCTCGGATCTCGACGGTTTGGTAATTGCATCGGGTACTACTTCTCATCCCGAGCTCATTCTGGCGGGGCTCGAGGCGGGGATCCCCGTCTTCTGCGAGAAGCCAGTTGCACCGAGCACTGCGTTGAGTCATGAGGTTCTCTCGAGGTCCCGTGCAAGCAACGTACCTGTGCAGATCGGTCATCAGCGCCGTTTCGATCCGGCATTCCAAGCTGTGCGACAGGCGGTCAAGAACGGCGACCTCGGATGGTTGCACACGATTCGGTCGACGACGCTTGACCCTGAACCTCCGCCGGCCACCTACATTGCCTCGTCGGCGGGAATCTTTCCCGATTGCGGCGTCCACGACTTCGATGCGGTGCGTTGGATCTCAGGACAGGAAGTTGTCGAGGTCTTCGCGACGGGCTCGAACAAGGGCGACAAGACATTCTCCGAAGTCGGTGACGTTGACACTGCCGCGGCGATACTCACCCTTGACGACGGCACGATCGCGTTGGTGTCCAACAGCCGCTACAACGGGTCGGGTTACGACTGTCGATTGGAGGTGCACGGATCCATCGCCACAGCGGCGGCTGGTTGGGACGTTCACTCGCCGGTGCATTCGATGGAGAACGATGCCGACCAGCTGGGTCAGGACCCCCACCGACTCTTCATGAAGAGGTTCGGTGCGGCGTACGAAGCTGAGTTCGAGGCGTTCTTGGACGTCATCGAGGGGACCATCTCGTCGCCATGCACAATCGAGGATGCCGTGGAGGCTGGGCGTATCGCGGACGCCGCGACCTTGTCTCTGAAGGAGCAGCGCCCGGTGAAGATGAGCGAGGTGCGGCCGTGAAGATCGGAGCCGCGCCCGTCTCTTGGGGTATATGTGAGGTTCCTGGCTGGGGCTATCAGATTCCAGCTGCACGTGTGTTGGACGAGATGGCTCAGGTTGGCCTACGGGCGACCGAACTCGGCCCTCCCGGGTTCTTGCCCGACGACGGCAACAAGTTGGCCACTGAACTGAATGCGCGCGGCCTGCAGGCCATCGGAGCGTTCGCGCCAATCGTGTTACACGACCCAACTAGCGACGTAGTTGCTGATGCGCTTCCGTATCTTGAGCGACTCCGTGCCTGCTCCGCTGACACCCTCGTTGTTGCAGCAGCATCCGGTGTCGATGGCTATGACTCCCGCCCGCACCTGGACGACGAGCAGTGGGACCTGCTGCTCTCCAATCTAGAACTGTTGAGCGTGGCGGCAGCAGAACTCGGGATCACGGCAGTGCTGCATCCGCACATGGGCACCGTGGTCGAGCAGGAGTTCGAGGTACTCCGGGTACTCGACGGTAGCTCGATCCCGCTCTGTCTCGACACGGGACACCTGCTGATTGGTGGAACCGACCCGCTCGAACTGTGCAGCGCGCGAGGCGATCGAATTGCACATGTGCAACTGAAGGATGTTGACGCGCTGCTTGCGGCACAGGTCAAGGCCGGTGATCTCACCTACACCCAGGGGGTTGGACGAGGAATGTATCGGCCGCTCGGACAAGGTGATATCGATATCCGAGGCGTCGTGACGGAGTTGGCCGCTCGACGCTACACCGGATGGTTGGTCCTGGAACAGGATCGGATACTTCCAACTGAGCAAGCCGGAATCGACTCACTTGAGGAAGTGAAGGCGAGCGTCGCCTTTATGCAATCCGTGCTGGCTGAAGCCGGGAGCGGCAGGGGCCAGTCCTGATTTGGACTTCTCATGCTCTTCAACCGCATGGTGTAACGCCATCAAGATGCGCGGGTCTCGGGCTGTGCTGAGGAGCGTGTACGCGACGCGCGCAGTCTGTTAAGCGCGGTCGATTGCCGCACGCTCCTTGCACGCTCCTGACCCGAGATCTGGTCGATGCGGTCTGCAAGTGCTTTCGGCGAGCGTTGGATAACGCGCCGGTCCAGCAATCAATTAGGCAGGAGGACGGATCAAATGAGGGTCGGGATACCGAAGGAAGTCAAGAACCACGAGTACCGGGTGGCGATCACCCCGGTCGGAGTCCACGAGCTGGTCGAGCACGGCCACGAGGTCTTCGTCGAGCGTGGTGCCGGCCTCGGGTCGTCGATCCCCGACCACGAGTACGAGGCGGCCGGCGCCCAGCTGTCGGACTCCGCCGACGAGGTCTGGGGCAACGCCGAGACCGTGCTCAAGGTCAAGGAGCCGGTCGCCGAGGAGTACCACCGCCTCCGGGAGGGCCTGGTCCTGTTCACCTACCTGCACCTGGCCGCCGACAGACCCCTCACCGAGGAGCTGGTCAACCGCAAGGTCACCGCGATCGCCTACGAGACCGTTCAGCTGCCCTCGGGCGGGCTCCCGCTGCTCTACCCGATGTCGGAGGTCGCCGGCTGCCTGGCGCCCCAGGTCGGCGCGCACGAGCTGCTCAAGGCCCAGGGTGGCCGCGGCGTGCTGATGGGCGGGGTCGGCGGCGTCGCCAACGCGAAGGTGGTGATCATCGGGGCCGGCGTGTCGGGCCAGAACGCCGCGAACATCGCGCTGGGCATGGGTGCCGACGTCACCCTGCTCGACACCGACCTGGACAAGCTGCGGATGTCCTTCTGGCGCTACAACAACCGGGTCCACGGGCTGGCCTCTTCCAAGCTGGCGATCCGCCAGCAGGTGCTCGAGGCCGACATGGTCATCGGCGCGGTGCTGATCCCGGGTGCGAAGGCTCCCAAGCTGGTCACCAACGACCTGGTCGCGGAGATGAAGCCGGGCTCGGTGCTCGTCGACATCGCGGTCGACCAGGGCGGCTGCTTCGAGGACACCCACCCCACCACGCACGCCGACCCGACGTACCAGGTGCACAACTCGATCTTCTACTGCGTCGCGAACATGCCGGGCGCGGTGCCGAACACCTCGACCTACGCGCTGACCAACGCGACCCTGCCGTACGTCGTCGCGGTGGCCGACAAGGGCTGGGAGCAGGCGTGCCGCGAGGACCGGACCCTCGCCCTCGGGCTGAACACCCACTCCGGCTCGCTGACCAACGCACACGTCGCCAATGCACATGGGATCTTGGCCCTCGGGCTGACTGACCTGGGCTTGTCCGATGCGCGCTGACCGTGCCGTACGGGGACGGATGGATTTTGAACCCGAGGACACAGAACGGTCAGGTTCCGCCGCGCGTTGCTCATCAGTCGGACGTCGCGGACTTCAAACGTGGATCTCGTCCATCGACCTTCTCTGTTGATGGAAAATTGGGGCAGTCGCCCACAGTAGCCATTCGAGGAAGGCGCGGAGGCCGCAGCGGGTTCAGGGCGGTCACGTGACGCCTCGGCTAGTGCTTGTGATGGTGTCTTGAAAATCTGTCGAGGGCGTTCGTTGAGCTCTTGGGGGGATGGCGTCAAAGTCGGCCTGGGTCAGCGTGCGGAAGTCGAGGCGTCGGGGCAGATACTGGCGCAGCAGGCTGTTGGTGTTCTCGTTGCTGGCCCCGCTGCCAGGGCGACTTCGGATCACAGAAGTAGCCCAGCGTTGGTGAACCGCTGGCACTCGGCCGTTTCGTGGCTCAGGCCAGGTCAGCGATCGGGCCAGGTGTCTAGGCAGCGTGGTGACCGCAGCAGCTAACGCGTCGGCCTTGTTGTTTCCGTCCGGGGAGCGCCACGAGCATCAGACTCGGGTGGGAGCGCTCGACGAAGGTGGCGGACTCATGTTCTTAACCGAAGACCAGGCTGACCGCGACGGCGTAGTTGAGCCGTCTGGCGGAGAGGGCCAACCATGTTGACTTAGACCTCCGTCAGTTCGACCGGACGATTGAGCTGACATGACATCGCGGCTGCGGTCGCGATGCGCAACGACTCGAGCCCGTTGATCGCCGGACACGGGTTCTCCGCCTCGCCCGAAGTCCAAGTCACGAACGCTGAGGTTTCGCGACCGAACGCCTCCCGGAAACGTGACAAGAAGTCCGGGCAAGGGCTCAGCGTGGCGCCTCCACGGATCCCGTCTGCGTTTCGAAGCGGCGCGTGTTCGTCGTATCCAACGACAACGTTATGGCGTGATCCGTACAACTCGGCACGCACGTCATGGCCATCCGGGCTGTGTCGCGCACTGCTCACGACGATGCCAATGCCACTCTCCATGGTCAACACGGTGAGCGCTGTGTCAACGTCGTTGTAGGTCGCGAAGTAGTCCCGGTCGGTTCGATTGGCGCCAACGGCGAAGACCTGGACTACCTCTTCACCTGTTAACCAGCGCGCGAGGTCGTAGTCATGAACGCCGAGGTCTCGGAACAATCCCCCGCTGCCGCTGACGAAGAGTTCGGACGGAGGTTGGTGATCGTGCGAGATCAGACGAACGCCATAGAGCCTCCCTAGAGTGCCGTCGTCGAGGAGCGTCTTCGCCATGGAGTACTCATGGTCGAAACGCCGCTGGAATCCGATCTGGACTCCGACGCCGGCATTCTCGGACTCGCGCACGATCGCGCGGCAGTCCTCGAGGTCTATGGCCAGCGGCTTCTCCGTGAGCACTGGGAGGCCGAGCCCAAGTCCTAACCTGATGTGGGACGCGTGGTCGTCGCTCGAACCTGCGACTACGAGTGCGTCCGGGCGCTCGGCCAGTACCTCCTCAATCTCACCAGAGAACGCTGCACCTAGCTCGCGCGCGAGTCGCGCGGCGCGATCAATATTGGCACTCGCTATGCCGACCCACGAGACACGCTGGTCGGCCAGCAAGTGCGCCGCGCGCACGCGGGCCATCAGTCCCGTTCCGAGCACTGCGATTCTCACGCCCTACTCCTGTCTGTGGATGCCGGTATCAAGAGCTCGATTCACGCTGGATCACACATCGGCAGACCTGCGCGGCCAGCGGTGGCGTACTTCCAAAATGTGCCGGTTTCCAGTCCGGCGTTTCGGAAAGTACGATCCGCTCGAGCATTTTGGCCGATCTGCTGACGCGTTCAAGCCAGTTGACCAGCACGTCCTCGTGCTCGACGATCAACGGTTTGTCGTAGCCCACCGACCGCAGGGTATGGACGAGGTTCGACCGGAATGCCTCTCGCGCCTCCTGCCCGAGGCCCAGTGTGGATCAGCGACGGCGGCGACTTGGACGTCGGGATAGACCAGCCACGTGGGCAGGTGTGGTTGGCGTGCGATATCTCCAGCACCGATTACGTCGACACGCACTTTGGGGGGCACGCTGCTCCAATCTCAGCCGGTGCCGCTCGGTCGGGCGACTTCGGAGCACCTGAGTTTGAACGGTCGTACATTGTTCGACACTAGCCTCGGGCCGAACAGTGGTACGTACATGTAAGTCTGGATCTACGAAGTTGTCAAATACTTGTACGTACCTGTTCGGCATCATGCTATTCCGCGAATATCTCGACCGACGGTCGCCCTACCGCCGTTGCACTGTCGGCTGCCTCCGTTAAAGCGTGCGTACAAGGAGGCGACCTCTACACCTCCGCATTGCTAGGCAAACGGGGACGGCAGGGCCTAGGGCGGGGTGGTCTTTGGGAAGACATCTTCCACGTCCGACTCAGACTTGCCTCAGAGTTGTACGTACGTGTTACAGTGAGTTGTGCCTCGGACCCGTAAGAGCCAACCTACGGTCGGTCTTCCGCCTATCGCCTTGGACAGAGAAAATGGCGGGCCGCTGTACCTCAGGCTGGCGCGCCACATTGAGACGTCCATCGTCGATGGTCACCTCTCGCCAGGCGACCGCCTCGACGGCGAGATCGGCCTCGCGGAGACGCTGGGAGTTTCGCGGCAGACGATGCGTAAGGCGATCGACGAGTTGGTCCGGTCCGGCCTGCTTGTCCGTCGGCATGGATCCGGCACTCAGGTGCTCCCTACGCGTGCGGATCGCACAGGCGGGGGCGTCGAGGGTTTGTATGACGAGCTCAAGCGCGCGGATCGCCGCCCGAGCACGAAGGTGATCACCCTCGAAGTCCGCGGAGCCGAGGTCGATATCGCCGAGGAACTTGGGTTGGGACCCGGCGACGAGGTCACCTACTTGGAGCGGGTGCGAGAGGCAGACGGCGTGCCGATCGCAATCATGCGCAACTGGATTCCGACAGGCCTGACTGAGCTCGATGCTCGTGATCTGGAGACCCATGGTTTCTACGAGATCCTCCGCAAGGGCGGTGTGAGAATGCGTATGGCGCAGCAGAGCATCGGCGCCGAGGGCGCGAGCAGCGTTTCGGCGCGCCTACTGGGTGTCAAGAAGGGCATGCCGCTGCTCACGATCGAGACCACGACGTACGCCGACTCCGGTAAGCCGGTAGAACTCGGCCGACACGAGTATCGCGGCGACATGTACCGCTTCCCCGTGACCAAGGTCGAGCGGCAATACGGCACCGAGGCCACTCGCTGAGCCTTGGACACGACAGCCGATTAGGGATGCGTCAAGAAGACACGAAAGGTGACCACCCGATGCCCTCTGGTGTTGAGGGACCGTGGCGAACCCGAGCAGGCGCCCTGTCCGGTCTGAAGGTGCTCGACCTGACCAGGATCCTCGCTGGCCCGTACTGCACCATGATCCTCGCCGATCTCGGCGCGGACGTGATCAAGGTCGAAGACGTCTGGTCTGGTGACGACACGCGCTCTTGGGGTCCACCGTTCATTGGCCGTGACGCCGCCTATTACCACGCGATTAACCGCAACAAGCGATCCATTGCGCTGGACCTGAAGGACTCTTCCTGCCTTGAGCAGCTCCGCAAGCTCGCGCGCAGCGCTGATGTGGTCGTGGAGAACTTCCGCCCAGGCACGGCCGCGCGCCTCGGCCTCGACCAAGCCACGCTGCGCGACGAGAACCCTGCACTGGTCTACGCCTCAATCAGCGGGTTCGGGCAGACGGGACCGATGGCGGCCCAGGCCGGATATGACGCGACCGCCCAAGCACTCAGCGGGGTCATGAGTGTCACTGGCCACCCCGATAGTCCGCCGGCTCGCTTCGGCGTATCGGGCGCTGACTTGGGTGCCGGGATGTGGGCTGTCATTGGCATCCTCGCTGCGCTGTCCAAGCGCCGCGAGACCGGCACCGGCGACTATGTCGATGTCGCGCTGCTAGACGGGCAGGTCGCTTGGCTCACGTACCACGCCACCGGCTATTTGGCCTCGGGCATAGTCCCGGGGCGCTACGGCACTGCGCATCCCAGCATCGTCCCCTATCAGGCCCTTCGAACTGCGAATGGTCACCTGATGGTCGCTGCGGGCAACGACAAGCTATGGGCCAAGCTCGCGCAGACGCTGGGTGTGCCACAGCTCGTGGAAGACCCAGCATTCCGGACCAATGCCGACCGCGTTCGCAACCGGGACGAGCTGGTCGTGCTGCTCGAGGACGTGTTGCAGACGAACACCTCCGAGCACTGGGGTGAGGAGCTGACCGCCGCCGGAGTGCCGGCGGCCGCGATCCTGAACGTCGATCAGGTGCTAGTACACCCACAAGTCCATGCGCGCGAGATGCTGGTTCGCTTGCCCGATGGGGACGGCGGCGAGATCGGGGTGGTCGGGAGCCCGATCAAGCTGCTCGACTCTCCTGTCGCGATGGAAGTACGTGCGCCGCGGCTTGGCGAGCACACCGACGAGATCCTCGCCGGTCTGGACATGCACGACTTGGACATCGCGATCCTTCGAGACCGTGGGGTCGCGCGATGAACGACGTCTGCTCGGTCGACGAACTGCTCCGACTCGGTGCAGACCGCCCACGGTTGGTCAGAGAGGCGAAGAAGGCGCGGCGGCGGCCGACCTCTGCGCTCAATGGCTGCGGGCGGATGTTCGTCATCGCCGCGGACCACACGGCACGCGGAGCGACGGGCGCAGGTGGCCAGGATCTGGCCCTCGCGAACCGGCGAGAGCTGCTCCAACGGCTCGTCGTGGCACTGAGCCGGCCTGAGGTCAACGGTGTCTTGGCCAGCGCGGACGTCCTCGAGGAGCTGCTGCTCTTGGGCGCTCTAAAGGACAAGGTGGTTTTCGGCACCATGAACCGCGGTGGGCTCCAGGGAGCCGACTTCGAGTTCGACGACCGGTTCACCGCCTACACCCCCGACGCTCTAGCCGAATCAGGCTTCGAGGGAGGCAAGATGCTCCTGCGCATCGCACCGGACGACCCGGGCACGGTGCGCACTCTAGAGGCGTGCGCGGCAGCGGTCGACGCGCTCGCGCGCCATTCGCTCATGGCAATGGTCGAGCCGTTCATGTCTCAGCGCACCGGTGGAAAGGTGACGAACGAGCTCACTGCTGGGGCGATGGCGAGAGCCATTGGGATCGCGGCGGGTTTGGGCTCTTCGGCCGCGCATGTCTGGCTCAAGGTGCCCGCGGTACCTGATCTAGAGAGCGCACTTGAAGCGAGCACGCTCCCCGCGCTGATCCTCGGCGGAGAGGTTCCTGACGATCAGGCTCGCATGCTCGATGAATGGGCCGCGGCCCTCGCACTGCCGACCGTGTTCGGGCTGGTGGTAGGTCGTTCACTTCTTTTCCCACCTGACGATGACGTCGAAGGTGTGTTGGATGCAGCGATCGCACTTATGGAGTAGCTCTCGGGGCCCTGACGCCGAGTCTGGAACGCGTGGTGTGACGCTTAGCCCGTCGTGCATGCGGGGCCGAGCCGGACATTGATCTGCTTGGTCTGGCTGAAGGCGGCGATCGCACCTTCCAGGGAGAACTCCCGGCCCGTGCCTGACTCCTTGTACCCCCCGTAGGACTGGCCCACCATCTGACCGCCACCCTGGTTAATCTGCACCCATCCGGTTTCGAGCCGATGTGCGGTTGCGAGCGCCTGGTCGAGATCGTTGGTCCAGACGTAGGCGGCGAGGCCGTAGCGGGAGGCGTTTGCCAGGGTGACGACTTCGTCGGTCGTCGAAAATGGGATGACGGCGAGTACAGGACCGAAGATCTCTTCCTGGGCGAGCCGGGAGCCGTTGTCGACCATGGACACAATGGTCGGTCCCATGCGGAGCAGGGAGGGATCGCATCGATCGCTGGCCAGACCGTCAAGAGCAATCGTAAGACTCCTTTGATTCCGCGCCTCGTCAACATAGGACGAGATCTGGTCGTACTGGCGGCGGCTGATGATCGATCCCATGTCGGTGGCCTCCTCCAATGGATCACCGACCACCAGCCGGCTTGCTTCTGCCACGAGCTCCTCGAGCACGGTCTCGTAAACATCCCGGTGTACGAAGAGTCGCGACCCGGCGGTGCAGGACTGCCCTTGGCGGGTGAACCGCATCGCAAGCAAGATTCCGGCGACTGTCTCCTGAAGCCGCTCGGGTGTGTCGACGGCCGACGGGTAGACGATGCTGGGGCTCTTGCCGCCCAGTTCCAGGGAGAAGTGGATCAACCGCGCGCCGGCCACGCGAGCAACCTGCTGGCCGACCTCGGTGGAGCCCGTGAATGAGACCTTGTGCACATCGCGGTGACCTACTAAAGCTGCGCCTACGGTTGAGCCCGGACCGGTGACGACGTTGAACACCCCCGGCGGCACGTAGTGATTGATGATCTGCGCGAGTCGTAGCACTGACAGGGGCGCGTCCTCGGCGGGCTTGACAACCAGCGTGTTTCCGGCGGCCATTGCGGCAGGGATCTTCATTCCCGCGATCATGAGCGGGGAGTTCCATGGCAGGATCGCTGCCACCACGCCGAGTGGTTCCAACCGGGTGTATTGGAGCTGGTCGTCGCCGGCGGGGAGCACAGAACCCTTGAACTCGCCGGCGACGCCGGCGAAATAGCGGAACAGCGAGGCCAACACGGCTACCTCGGGTCGAGCCTGTGGCCGCAACGCGTTGCCAGTGTCTTGGGCGGTGAGAACAGCAAGTTCTTCGGCATGGGTCTCGATGGCATCGGCGATCCGCAGCAGTGCTGCCTGACGGTCCTTGAAGTGGAGAGACCGCCATCCTCTCAGGGCTCGATGGGCGGCTTGCACGGCGCGGTCGACATCCGCGGCTGTGCCGATCGCTACGCGGGCCAGCACGGTGCCTGGACGGGACGGACAGGTGACGTCGAACATGTCTGCACCGTCGGTCGCGACGATTGCCTTGCCGTCGATGAACATTGGCCAGACTGGAACACCGTTGAGGCCGGGCTCGAGGCTTGTCCGGAGGCCGGAGCGCGGGGTCGTGGCGTCGGGGATGGGAAGAGTGCTCAAGTCGAGTCGCCTTCTGCGTCGGTCGTGGCGGGTCTTGGCCGGCTGGGCGGAACTGCGGGCAGCCGCATAGTGCCGTCGGTCGCGCTGTCTGGCGTCCACTCGCCGGTGATCCAAGTTTCGGACGCGTCTAATAGCGCGGGGCGGTCTCGGTCGGCAGGAGTGCCGGCGAGGAAGTTGAGGATCCAGGCGTTGCTGGACGGGCCTGCGGCGCAGAGGTGGTAGCCGCATGGAACTGGGACCAACGTGCGGTCCTCGATCGGGATCAGGTCGTTTTGGCCGCGCGCGACGTCGAAGTTGCGGTGGATTCCGAAGCCACGATCCCGGTCAAACCGGTAGTAGTAGGTCTCCTCCAGGTACGGCGATCCGTCGCGGCCGTCGTGGCGGTGTGGTGGCCAGCCGGTCCATGAGCCGCGGGGCACCCATGCCTCGTAGGCGATCAGTCGCTCCGCGGGCTGGTTGGGTCCGTAGGTGGTGACGACCTGGCGGGTGGCGTTCCCGCCGCCGCGGATCTCTCCGGTCATCTCGTCCGGGCGGACCACGCGAGGCGAGTTGCGACCCTCGGCCGGGGCGGATCCGATGGCGATCTCGCTTGCGGCCACGGCGTGGACCGTGACCGGGAACCGTGGTGGTAGGTAGACGACGGAACCGAGGGAGGTGAAGGGGCTGGGTCGGGTGACTAGGACGCCCAGGTCCTCCCCAGTGACGTGGATGGTGCCTTCCACGAGGACCAGGAGTTGTTCGTCGGTGTCGCTGGCGAGCTCGATGACGTCGTCGCGCTCGAGTTGTTGGACCTGGCAGGAGAGGAACCTCCAGGACACGTTGGCGGGCCCGATGTCGTGGAGAACCTTCATCACACGTCCGCCTCAATCGACGGAGCCAGGGGCTCGATGCCGAGGTCTTCAGTCGTGGGGAATCCGGTCGAGCAGTACGGCTGTCCGACGGTCCATGCCGCTACTGTCATGGCGAGACGCAACGCGTCTTCCCAGGTTTGGCCGGCGACACGAGCGGCGACGAGTGCACCGGCCGTTGCGTCGCCGGCACCGACGGTGCACACCGGGTCGGTGCTCAGTGCGGGCACCTCGATCGCCGGGAACCCGTCCAGGTACAGGGTCGCCCCGTCGGCGCCACGCTTCAGAACCACCCTGGCGAGCCCTCGGTCTCCGATCGCCTTCTCGAACAGGTCGATGCTGCTCAGGTCGTCGAGGTCAAGAAGGGCAGCGAACTCTTCCTCGGTGCCGACCACGACCGCGCGGCGATCGATCTGAGCGGTGACCGCCTTGCTGTAGGCGTGGTTGTCGGGCCAGGAGTTCGGGCGCAAATCGAGGTCCCACCAAACTTGAACGTCATGGTCGAACGCGGCATGCGCCACGGCCGCGACCGTCTCAGCCATCGCGCCGGTGGCGATGGCGTCGGCGGACAGCACCACCGCGCGCAGTGAGGACCACGGCAGCTCTTCGACCACCGACGGCTCGACGTGGGCATCGGCAGGGTTGTGGCGGTAGAACTGACGCTCGCCCTTGTCGACGCCGAGCGTGGACAGCAGCGCCAGCGAGGTAGCGCCGGTCGAGCTCTCCAGCAGCCAGTCAGTGCTCACTTCGTGCCCCTGGAGCTGGTTGCGCACGAACTGGCCACTGAAGTCGGCGCCGGTCGCGGACAAAATCGCGCTCGAGAGGCCGAGCTTACGGACGACAATGGCGATGTTCGCCGGACTGCCGCCCACCGAAGCGACGTAGTCGGTGGCATCTGCGATCGGCACCCCCGTGGCCGACACGTAGAGGTCCAGGTTTGCCCTTCCGACCGTGAGCACGACGCATGGGCCTGGCGACGCAGCGAACCCGGCTCCCCTGGAACGGAAGATCGGATCGTCGTGAGAGGCCATCAGGCCTCATCGGTTGGCGTCGTGCTCAACCAGCGCTGTGTCTGCTTGTTCTTCACGTAGTCCTCGCGAGCAGCCTCAACGGCCGGCATCTCTGATACCTCAGCGGTCGCCATGTCCCACCAGCACGTCGAGTATCCCGGCACGCGCTCGTGCCAGTCGGTCTCGACCACGATGGCCGTTGCCGCCGTAGCCGCACGAGCCTCGGAGAGTGCCTTCGTGAACTGGTCGAGCGTCGATACCCGCATCGTGTGCACGCCGAGGCCCTCACAGATCGCCGCAACGTCGTGGTGCTGAACGCCGCCGCTGTACTTGCCGTCTTCACCTCGGTAGATGTAGTGGCAGCCGAATCCTTCGCAGCCGACCTGCTCGGAGACATTGCCGACGCTCGAGAATCCGTGGTTGTCGATCAGGACCAAGATGATCTTCAGGTTCTCCTGCTGGGCGACGGCAAGCTCGGAGTTCATCATCAGGAAGGATGCGTCGCCGGACATGACGAACACTTCCCGGTCCGGAGCGGCCATCTTGGCGCCGAGGCCGCCGGAGATCTCATATCCCATCACCGAATATCCGTACTCGACCTGGTAGCTCTTCGAGTCCCGGCACTTCCACAGCTTGAGAAGGTCGCCCGGAAGGCTGCCGGCGGAGTTGACGACGAC
Source organism: Marmoricola sp. URHA0025 HA25 (assembly GCF_054059435.1). Taxonomy (NCBI): domain Bacteria; kingdom Bacillati; phylum Actinomycetota; class Actinomycetes; order Propionibacteriales; family Nocardioidaceae; genus Marmoricola; species Marmoricola sp. URHA0025 HA25. Next base: position 66,420 of record NZ_JBSSCD010000001.1, on the reverse strand, counting down.
ATCGGTGGCTGCACTGGAGTCGACGATGGCGCCGATGAGGGAGGCCTGGGTCGGAAGTTCACCTGCGACGCTGTCATACAGGCGGCGCACTTCGGCGTCCCACCAGTCACGCTGGTCGGCAACCTCGGCCTGATAGGTCTCACTGGTCCGGTAGTCGCCCAGCGAGTCGAGCAACTCCTCGAGCGCCACCCGCGCATCACCGGTGACCGCGACACCACCGTTCTTGTAGCCATCCATCTCGAACACGTTCACGTTCACAAACCGCACGTCTGGGTTCTGGAAGGCTGTCTTCGAGGCGGTGGCGAAATCGGTGTATCGGGTGCCGACGCCGATGATCACATCCGCGCTCTGGGCGAGCTCGTTGGCGCCGCGAGTCCCCGCGACGCCGGCCCCACCGAGACTGAAGGGATGTTCGTCGCTGAGGGTTCCCTTGCCGGACTGGGTCATGGCGACCGGGATCCCCGCACGCTCTGCAATCTGCGCCACGATCTGCTCGGCGCCGCTGTAGCGGGCGCCTCCGCCGCACAGGATGAGCGGACGCTCGGCGTTCCTGATGACCCGCGCCGCGCGCTCGATGGCGCCGATGTCGGGACGGTTGCGAGGGATGTGCCAGACGCGCGGCCGGAAGAATTCGGCCGGGTAGTCGTAGGCGAAGGTGCCGACGTCCTGGGGCATCGCAATGAACGCGGCGCCCGTGTCGGCCGGTGACGTCAGGGTGCGCATGACCTCCGGCAGCGACGTGATCAGCTGCTCCGGGCGATTGATGCGGTCCCAGTACCGCACGACCGGCTTGAATGCGTCGTTGGCGGTGACCTCTTGGGAGTGCTCGGATTCGATCTGCTGCAGCACCGGCGCCTGGACGCGCTCGGCGAACGAGTCGCCAGCCAGGATCAGCACCGGCAAGCGGTTCACGGTCGCTGTCGCAGCGCCGGTGACCATGTTGGTGGCACCCGGCCCGATCGAGGACAGGCAGGCGAACGCCTGGGTGCGGTTCTTCATTTTCGCGTAGGCGATCGAGGTGTGCACCATCGCCTGTTCGTTGCGGGACAGGTAGTACGGGAACTCGTCCTCGTACTGCTGGATCGCCTGCGCGATGCCGCCAATGTTCCCGTGCCCGAAGATCCCCCAGAGACCCGCGAAGAACCGGTTTACCTCGCCGTCGCGCTCCACGCTCTGGTTGATCAGGTACTTGATCAATGCCTGCCCGGCGGTTAGGCGGATGGTCTCGGACACGGGAACGCCCCTTTCGCTACCACGGATCTTCACGGTGGGTGTGCCGCCCAACGCAACCGCCGTCGGCGCGAGCAAGGTGATCGGCACACATGTACGTACATGTTGTCGGTCAAGCATCCGCCATGTCAAGGGCTCCAACCACATGTACGTACATCTCTTGACATGTTGCCGGGTCGTGCTGTTCCGTGTACGCCTATCAGGAGGTTGGCCAGGACCAGGGCGACGGTCTCGGGACGCATCTCCGACCATTCCTTTGGGACAGCGCCATTGGTCGAATCTCGCCTCGTTCCGGCTAGCCAGACACCAGGAGCCTCGATGGCAACGTCGAACCGGAAGACCGCGCCACGAGCTCTGGAAGGTGCGTCCCACTTCGACCCCGACTACCTGCTCGGCGCACTTCACCGACAGCTCGAGCAAGCCACCGGGTTCGCGAAGATGTGTCGCCACGTCGCACCTGAACTGGAACAAGCGACCGAAGAACTGGTCGCCTCCGAGACCGCGCTGTACGAGGCCACCTCGGCCCTCGTCTTGCGCCATGCGCTCGGCGAGACCGGAAGGTCGACCCAATGACGACCATGCTCAAAGCGCTGCTGAATCGGATCGCAGGCTCGCACTGCCCGGGCTGCAACCAACGCGTCGCCCAGCTCGTGCCGCACTTCGCCGCAGCCCACTCGCTCTGGCGCGAACAACGTCGCGCCCGAAGTGGCTGACCGACCCAACCAAACGTCCGACACGGCCCTTTCCTCTTCCGTCGGACAACCGACCGACGCACTCTCCCTCTGGAGGCACCCTGTGCCAGCGTGAGTACTGAACCGTCAGGATGTGGCCGGTCCCGGCCAAGCGATGCCTGCGACCGGTGTCCGGCACGTCCGATCTCGGTGCTCGCCGACGTCACCCGTCGTGAGTTAGCGGCGGGCTGCTCAGCGGACCAGGTAGAGCTCCCGTTGTACCCGCGTTGTGAGGTCGGCCGACTGAGCCTTCGCGAAGCCGCGGATCCGTTCAACCCGGTCGAACGACCCCGGCTCGCACGCCGAGCGCACCGCGAACTCGAGTTGGTCGCCGAGACCCGCACGAGCCACCCAACGGTCCGCCGCCGCCTCGACTCGACGCCGCCAAGCCCGCGCGCACGCGGGCCCGGTGTAGGACACCGCGATCAGCGTGCCGGTCGTCACAGCGATCGTCAGTTGGTGAGCTTGGAGGCACTGCCAGACCGCGACGATCCCGAAGACCGCCCGGATCCGCCACAGCCCTAGCACGCCCGGCACCCATGTGAACCACCGCGCCACCCGGACGAAGCCGGCGACCACCAGGGCACCGGGAGCAGTCAGCAACCGCACCGCCAAGTCGAACCTCGACGGCCCGACGCTCAGACCGGCGGCCGCCTGCGCGACGACGGCTGCTACGACCGCCTGCGAGACCTGCTGCCGATGCAGCCACCCCAGCAGCCGCGGAGCGACCACGACCGAGTGCTGACCACACGGCTCAGCCGCCGCCCGGCCCATATCGCCGCGCGCCACGTAGAGGTCGGGCACCGCTACGGCGCGACCATCCAGCCAGCCGGCGAGGCCACGGAGCAGCTGCTCGTCCCCCATCGTGGCCCGCCGGGAACGACCCAGCACACGAACGGCCGGCGCCTCGAACGCCCCGCACGCCAGCATCACGGCGCCGACGACGTAGGCAACCAGCAGCATCCCGCCCAGCGTCGCCGGCAGGCACGCCGAGACCACCAACAGGAACGCTGCGCTGAGCACGATCCCAGGCAGGACCGCCCCCAGCCTGTAAATCCGGGTCCCGATACCCATCGCCCTACCTCTTCTCCAGGGAATAGTGAATTTCGAGCGACTTCCTCCTCCGGTGAGCACCACGACGGTGCCGCTCGCCTTCTGTGGGTGACGAGCCGAGCCATTCACCACCAGTTTGTGCCCACGCGCCGACACGAAAGGAGTTATCCACAGGCTCCTCGCACCCGTCCCCACACCGCCCCGAATCCCGGGTTGCATGGATCAGCAGACACCGGAAGGAGAACCAAGCCATGCCGAAGACTGTCGCCACCGACCTGTCCTGGCAGCCGCTCGGCGAGATCGCCTGCCTGCTCCAGTTAGCTGCCGATCACCTGTGGCAAGCCGCGGACACCGCCGGCATCGACTCGCCCCTGCATTCCCTCGGACTCGGCTTGTTCCTCGCCGCATCTCAGGCCACCGACATGCTCCCCGCCGACAAGGAAGTCCCCGACCACTCCCCCAGCCAGTCCAGCGACCCACTGCGAGTCCTTGAGGCCGCCGAGCAACTCACCCAGCAGCTCGACGCCCGCGTGGCCGGCGCCAGCGACCTCAGGATCACCATCGCCGACTTGGTCCGAGAGGCCCGCCACAGTGCCGCTTGATCTCACCCTCCCGGTCCCCGGCACCTTCACGCCCGGAAGCCTCAAGCACGCACCCATCGGGGCACCAGCGCCCCGAACCGGGGACGTGCGCAGCGTCGGCGAGCTCCTCATCGACGCCGACTACCACGCCCGGACGTTGCTCCTCGACGCCGAGGCAGCCGCAGCCCCAGGACTCCTGCGCTCTTGGGTCGACACCGTCGCCTCCGCCGTCGACCTATGGAACTCCTTCCCCGGCCGCGACTACGCCGGCGCCGACGCCCGCCGAACGATCGAACGTGTCACCGAGCTCGCCACCTCCATCCGCGCCGACCTCGCTACTGCGCGCTGGCCAGGTACCGGCGCTGGCGACCACTGCATGCATGCGATCGACGACAATCTCACCCGAGCTCGCGATCTCGTCGATAAGTACGGCGAGGAACTCCAGCCGCACGTCACCCGCGTGCACAAGGACCTCGAGGCGGCCCGCACCCGCGTCGTCCACACCCTCTATATCGCCACCCACGGCGTCGGCGTCGCCCTCAGGGAGGACGGCCGCCAGCGCGCCGTCAACCCCTCACGTGTGGAGGCCGTCCGGGCCGCCGCCTCATCCCGGCGCCGCTACGAAGTCGGCCCAGGAGTGCGGTGGGCTGACCGCCTCGGCGTCGTCGAGCGTGTCCTCGGCTGTTATCTCCAGCCCGGCCACTACGCAGAAGCACTCGCATATGAACAAGCCGCACCCGTCGTCGGGCTCCCCCGGCTCCGCGAGACACTGGCCCTCTTCGACATCCAGGCGCATCGAACCCTGGTCGAGGCACCCAGTCCGGGCAACCTGGTACTCGCCACCCGCACGCAAGGGATGTTCTTCGGCGCTGCCCTGGTCCTCGCCCGGGCGGCCGCAGAGACTGGCCACGTCGACCAGGTCGGAGTCGGCCCGGCTCGCTTAGAGCAAGTGCTCAGTGCCGCCGGCGAAGCATGGATGAGTCTGGGCCGCCGCTGGCGCGACCTGATGCCCCAAGGCTCCCGTCTAGATCCCGCTCTCTCCGCGGCGGCGGGCCAGCTCCGCGCTGCCTGCCGCGAGCTCACCCACGACGGCGACCGGCTTGCATCGCCGGCAGGCGTCGCGCAGCGCGTCGATCTCGCTGCGGCCATGCCCGTCATCGCCCACTACGTCGACGCGGCCGCCGAGCTCGCCGAAGCCACCCGACCCGCCCTGCGCGACCCCGACCTGTCGGCGCCCACGCGCGCGGTCGTGCGACGGCTCACCCAAGACATTGAGGACGGACTTCTCCCTGAGAACTGCAACGCCTTGGACAGCGGGCTGATCTCCATCGCCGTTCGCGAGAATCGTCTCGGGCCTGTGCCGGACCATTTGCTCGATGCCTTGCACTCCTCCGCCGCTGATGCGGCGAGCACCTCGTACGCGGCCGCAAGCCTTATGACCACATGCCTAAGCAGCAGGGTGGAGCGCCCGAGCACCGTCACAACAGACGTTCAACGCTCACGTTCGGCGACACCCACCACACCAGCCGCAGCCATCTTTGATTCCTTACCGCCGGATCGACTATTGCGCCGTGGACCGAGCCTGTAGCGCAGGAAGCAGGCAGGCACGGCTTGGTGGAACCAGACGGTGCAGAAGCCGTGCTCGCGACAGGGCAGGGCGGGCGATCGCACGCCGTAGGCATTCGTGACGCCGCGCACCTGTACCAGCGTTCCGGCAGGTCCGCTGCCCTGATCAGCGGCTCGTCATCGCCCGTTCCTCTGTCCCGATGGCGGGCGGTGGTCGGCGCCGTGGTGGTGCGACCGCGGACTGGGTGACGGCAACCGTTCCAGCGACAGCTCGGTTGGCTTGTTGGCCGCGGGCAGGTGTGGTGGTGACTTGCCCGTCAAGCATGACCGCATGTCGTACATCGCCGCCGGTGCCGGAGGGCGCGGCCTTCGGGATGTCCTTGGCGATCTGCTCTGTAAGCTCGCGCAGGGGCGGCGTCTTCTCGACGCGTCGGGTGGAATGGAGTACGACCGCATGGTGGCGGTCGTCGAAGTCCGCCGCGATCTTGGGCAGGCTCAGCCCTTTGATCCGGGCAGCGGTCATCGCCACCGCACGAGCATCGGCGACCATTCGGGTTCGGTCCGGTCCGCGCACCAGTTCCAGGTGGGTGCCGAACTTGCGTGCTGCGGCCTCGATCGCGGCAGCGACGACAGTCAGGTCCTGCGGGATGGGCTTGTGTGCGGCGCTCGTCGTCTCGGGATCGCGGATCAGACGCAGGCCTGGGCGTTCCTCGATGACCTGCTGGTAGCGGCTGGTGATGTCCTCGGCGATCACGGAGGCAGCGGCCGCCAGCCGCGGTCGCTCGCCGGTACGACGGATCGCGTGGATCACGGAGCTGTCGTCCCGGCCGAAGTGCTCCGCGATCTGGGGCAGGGTCAGCCCGTTGGTCCGCGCGGCCGCCTCGGGCGTGGTGCCGAGCATCTTCGCGGCAGCCTCGATCGCGACGTTGCATAGATGCGCGGCGGAACTGATGCCCTGCGCGGTAGGGGTGACCGACGGCGGGGCTGGCGGAGCCTGGCCGACCTCCTGATCGCGGGCGATCTGCGTGGCCAGAGCGGCGGCCAGGGAGCGCAGCTGGACGTTGCTCAGCGATTCCAGCATTATCTCGAGCTGGGCCGGGTCGTGCTCGGCCGCGAGGCCGACGACTGCCTCGGTGATGCCGTCGTGCTGGGCGTTCATACCTGCCTCCTCGTCAGCGCCACTGCTACCCACAGAAGGCATGGAGCCAGCGCCTGGTGCTCACGCAGGCGGGGGCGAGTTCGCAGAACCTCGAGGTCCGGTGTTGGTCACCTCGTCACTGCCGGCGAGGGTGCGGTGTTCGCGGCCCCAGGGATCGTGCCGGTCTGCTCGGCATTCAGCCGGCGGCGGGCGGCCTGGTCGACACCGAGTAGCGGGACAGGGGAGTCGAGGTGCTCGAGTGCCCACGTGGCTTGCCGGCCCATGAGGACGGCGTTCGCGGGCACCTCGCTGGGGCGGCTGTCGGGGTGAACGATCAGGACTGCTTCGCCACTGAGGCTGTAGTTGGCACTCACGATGGTGCCGTGCCGGGGGTCGATGTCGCCCTGCTCGTAGGCGACGCGACGGCCGACGAGGTTGGCCAGGTGTGTCTCGTGGTTGTGGTGTGGGTCTGGGGGTTGCCCGGTCCGGTCGTCGCGCATCACGCTCATGGCTGGCTCCTTCTGGATCCGGTCGGCCGCGGTGTGCGGTCCGCTCAGCCACAGAACGCATTGAGGCGGGCCCCGGTGCTCACGAGACAGGCTGCGAGTTGGTGTGTCCGGCCCCGCAGGTGCACCTCCCCGGAGGAGAGCAGGGGATTGTTGATTTCCTTTGCCGCATGACCGACAGCGTTGACGGCGCCGGACCAAGACATCGGGCTTCCGTTCTTCCGGTCTCGTCTGATTGGTCAACGACCTGGGGCATAGCCCCCGCCGGCAAGGCCGGTGCCGGTCGCGCGCTGCTGCTCGGCGGCCAGGCGCGAGCGGGCGGTGTCGTTGATCTCCGCCGCGAGGCTCGCGGTCCGCGAGGCGGCGCCGCGGACGTGGTCGACGACGGCATCGGCCATGCGTACGTCCTCGTCGGCACGAGAGACTTCGTGGCCAACGGTGGTGATCCGCTGCTGGAGCCGGAAGGAGTCCCTGTTGATGGCCGCATCGGCGACTTCGGCCCCCAATGCGACGTCGTGTGCGTTGTTGAGATGGGTGAAGGCGGCTCGGGCGATGGGCTCGGTGACGGCCAGGAAGTCGCGCAGCGCGTCGAGCTGGGGTGTCAGATAGCGGGCTCCATCAGGGTGGCTGGCGGCGAGCCGAGTCGCCTGGTCGAGGTGCCTGCGAGCCTTCGTGACCACGTCCACCAAGTCGGCTGAGAGGTCTCGGCCCGATCGGCACCGGGCCGAGACGTGGCCCAGACCATCGAGGGCGGCCTCCATGAACCGGTCACGGCGGTCGGGCTCGGCCAACTGCGCCTTGGCGGCGTCGAGCTCGGTCTCGTCGAGGTAGTGGGAGGCGGAGCGGACGGTCTGGTGAAGCTCGTCGACCAGGTGGCGCGCGTGGATAAGGGCCTGGTGGGTCTGGGTGATCTCGAAGGTGGCCCGCTCCAGGGCGACGTCGGCGGCGGCCATCACTGCTCACCTCCGAGGCGGGCCGCTGGCGGTGCGGCCGCGTCGTCGTCGGCCGGCATGGGGGCCAGGAGGGCCTCGAGCTGGGTAAGCGCACCCTTGGCGGCCGCCAACTGCCGACGGATCTCGCTGGTGTTGGCGACGTCGAGAGATGGCTCCATGGTTGGGTGATCCCTTCCCGTAGCGGTGCCTTCACCCACAGAAGGCATCGGCATGGGTCCTCGTGCTCACTGATCCGCCCACCCTTTTCGGGCGTTGGTTCCAGCGGGGTTAGGAGACCCTTTCGCCCTCGCCGCCGGCGACTGCGGCCGCAACGGTTACCCCACCGGAGACGAGCTTGAACCCGACAGTGTCGCGGCGCGATCGGGGAAGGCCGCGACGAGGGCGGCGGTGACCCTGTTCGGCGGCAGCATTTGGGAGCCCTCGGCCCGTCCATCGCAGAAGGCTGTCGAAGATGACGTACACCGACGAGCCGTGACCGAAGGTCACACCCACACGTTCCAGGTCGGGGACGGGGCGCCTGTCGCGAAGGGCATCAACTCGTCGCTCTGCCTTGAGAGCGTTGTCGAAGCCGGTCACGATCCAGTTGCTGTCCAGGCATGCGCTCGTTTCCGATCACCAGCCGTAGGAGGGGCGCTGACAGTCGTTCGCGGCGGCGCCAGGGATGTCCCGAGCCTGTTCGGCATCGATGCGGCGGCGGGCGACCTCGTCGGCGGGGAGCAGGTCGTTCGCCACGACGGACAGGTCGGTGGCCAAGTCGTCGACGTCGGTGGTGTTCAGGCACCGGATGAGCCTGTCTAGGCTCTCGGTGCTGCCGTCGTAGGTAGCTGCCATCGCCTTGGCAAGGTTGTCCAAGGCTTCCTGTCCTTCCGGCGTCAAGGTGACGTTCACGCCATCGCCGGCGGGCATCGAGCTCATGAACCTGCTCCTTGGTGTCCGGCCCGCTCTGGTGCGGCGCCATTACGCACAGAAGGCATCGAGTGAGGTCCTCGTGCTCACCGAGCCGGGCAATGTCTGTGAGTCCCCCACCGCCCGCGCGCCGGCGCCGCGCCGTCGTCGCCTGGGGAGGCCCGGGCCGTCCGGAGAGGCTCTGCCGAGCTGCGGCGGGTCGCGCTGCGCGCCAAACTTCGTGGTCCGGTCGTCTCGGCGGGTTTCGAGATCGCGCACATTCGTTCACAGGACGGCTCTCGGGCGTGATCCACCAGATCGTCGTCATGGCGACATTGAGGTTTGTCCACGCCTATCTGGGCACCAAGGACGCGGAGCTGGCCTGCGACATCCCGGGTCTGATGCCACGCAGACGGGTCATGTCGTGCCCACAAATTGCGCCAAAATGACGCCCCGAAACCCTGCATGCGATCTCTGCACTGGGTGAGCAGCTCGCCAGCGCGCTCATGAGCCACCACTCCCCGACCCGTCGAGTAGCGGTCCCTCATGAGTTCTGAGGCCACAACGGCGCGGGTGGATCGCCGTTCCGATCCGGATCAACCTGTTCGAAGTGGAGGTCAGAAGGACCAGGACGTCACTGGGTCCCATCAAATCGAAAGTACGGCGGACCCGTCAGTGACTGGCGCGACTTCGAAGCGGGTATGCCGATTGGGGGCGTGGGCGTCACGCCGCCGACCTGAAACCGCTGGCTCCCGGCCAAATCGCTACGCCGCTCCGTTGGGGGCGGGGCGTCCATGCGCGGTGTTTATGCGCGTCGGGCGCCGGCCCGGGTCGCGCCTGGTGCAGAAGGCAGTCACGCGTAGACGCTCGGGTCAACATATGGTCCCTAACGTCTGGTCAGCGAACTGGTCCGGCCCACCTTGTGTGTTCAGGCCTCGGTCCCACGGCCCGCTCGGATACTCTTCACGCGTGGTATACCACTCCTTGCAAGGTGCACGAGGCGGGTTCGCATGGCCTCTGGCTCGTTGCACCTCCACGGGGCCTTGGAGGGTCGAGACGGACTGCGCTCCCCGCATGGTGGCTCGTAAAGGCTGTGGCGTAACTGCCGATGAGCGAGGTTGGATGGAACGCGGACCCGTGCTTCCGCTTAACTTCAACAGGTTGGACTAGTGGACTTGTACGGTGGCCAAGACAGCGGACTTCGAGAGTTCTCGAGCCCGCTTGAGGCGCTGAAGGATGTAAGTGACGTAGAGCTTCGCGGCGGCATTCTCCACTTGTTCGAGACAGCCCGGACGCTTGGCGATGTCGGTGACGTGGACCTGGTCGTGCTTTCAGCTCGTCGTCTGGCATGTCTGTACCAGTTGGTTGTGAACGCTGGCTTTGAGCCAATCAGTTCTGTGCCGGTGGTGTCCGATAGGTACTTCGACGTTGGTCGCGACTGGACTGGCAAACGAATCCTCATTCTTGACGACTCGGTCGTGGTGGGAACGACGCTCTTCCGCTTGACGGAGTCGGCCAGGGCTCTTGTTGGTCCGACTGGCTCTGTCTCATGCGCGGCGGTGTGCGTCGACGAGGAACAGCGCGCCGACTACTTGCTCGACGCCATCGAGTTCAAGGCGTTGAACGTTCGCGCTTCGAAGGCTGTCGACAGGTTCGCAACGGATGTCGTGACGGCGCTGTTCCGCAACGGCATTCCTTTCTTTAGCGACTTCCCCGCGACTTACGCGTTCACCGTTGAGGAGTCAGCCTGGGGTGATTGCCTAGCGGTCAATCGTTGGCATGTGGCGGACGTGACCGCGCCCCTAATCCCCGACGAACCGAGGTCTGCGTACGTTCACGTTCCGACGACGAAATCGATCGAAGCGGCATTGCGCGTTCTGCCGGCGTCGGTCGAGTCGCTGGTTGAAAGTTTCAAGGTCCGTTCTTACGCGGCGAAGTTCCAGCCTTCGGACACCATCACCGAACCGTACGTCCGAGTTCGACTGGTGCCGATTGCTCTGGTTCGTCCAAGTTCAGAAGACGCGTTGGACCGCGCACTCCGCGACATCGCGACGCAGACGCGTAGCGATTGGTTGGCGAGCGCTGTTGAGCGTTTGGAAGGGGAAGGTAAGCATCGACTGTTGCAGATGCTTGTGGCCACGCAGGTGTTGGCGCATGTCCTTTCTGAGAAGGCGTTCCATAGGGCGTTTTCGATGTCGAGTGTCGAGGCTCTCGATTCGCTTCCGTTGGGTCTGTATTTTGCTGCCGATGCAGAGGCTTTCAGCGAGTGCGCCAATCGTCTGACGCAGGTGTCTGCTAGTCGCGTGCGGCGCCGTCCTGCGGTTGATGTCAGGTTCGACCGTCCGACTCCTTCTCCACTACTTGCGGACAACCAGCTGGACGAAGTCCTCTGGCTTCAGCGCGAAATCGTTGCCGCCCACGGCGTCGTTCCAGAAGAGCCTCAGGCGGGTGCGCTGACGAAGGTCGGCTTGATCTTCTTCCACAGCATTGCCAGTGTTTTTGGGTACATCGACCAACGGTTCGAGAAACCGCAAAGGCAGCAGATTCGGCAACTAGATTCGATTTCGGCATATAGGAAGCACTACGCATCGAGCGAGGTGCGTGTGTTGGATCAGGGCCTGACGTTGCGGGAACTTACCGAGAGCCTGGCCCCGGAAAGTCTCAACGGTCCGCCGTGGCTTCGGTCGATTGTTTCGTTGGGGATCGACATCGGCAACGACCTCGGCATCATTGTCCCCGCCACCCAGAAGGACCCGCGGTCGGGCCTGATCTACCGCTGCTACCGACTCGGAGAGACCGCACACCTCGCCGCACGCCCACTATTCGAAGCAGCTTGGACGCAGCAGTGGGATGAGCTGACCCGACGGGTCGAACAAGGGTTCCCGATCATGTCAACGACTGCCGACCTCAAAGTTGCGTTTACATCGCCCAAGGAACTGTCCTTCACTTTGGACCCGTCGGCCCTCAAGAACTTGCGGGAAGCGGTCATCAGGGTCGTTCCGAGCATGACTGTCCAGGGACGGTTCGCGGGAACTGTCACACACGTCGAGGCAGATCACTTCCAGGCGGACATCGTCCGCGAACCCGGCGGCGACGCCGGCTATGGTTCCTTCCAGGTCAACCAAGTGGCAGCCGAACAGCGCCACTCGTTGCGCGAGGGCATTGAGTTCTTCTGGACGCTTTACGCGTCCGAAGGAAACGGCGAACCGCAATCACGGATCCGGTTGGTACTCCGTCGGCCATTCGACCGCGCCGTCATTCGGCGTGACGTTGCCAAGCTCGCGCAGCGCGGTGGCACCGAATAGTAGACCCCCCGCCGCCGACGAGATCGAAGTGACGTTGCTCGGCCGCGGAGTGGGTGAGTCCTGCGTCGTGCACTACGGCGACGGCAACTGGTTGATAGTGGACAGCTTCACTCAAAGCAACGCGAGCAATCAGCCTGTTCCGGCCGCACAGACGTATCTCGAACGTTTGGGCGTTGGGCCCCGCGCCGTGAAGCACATCGCGATCACTCATCTGCACACGGACCATTACAGAGGCACTGAGGCGCTTCACACGGAGTACGAGCAGGCAAAACTATGGGTGACAGACGCTTTGTCCGAGAAGCGCTTCAAGGGACTGCTGGTGGACGAGACGGAGTCGGTGCTGTCCGAGCTCAGCCGTGCGGTCAATTCAGCGTCTGGTCGTACGGACGGCAGCGGGAACGAACTGCTCGGGTATCTAGCTTGCGGCATGACTCTCGTCGAAGACGAGGTCGATGGGCTCCGCATCAGATCGCTCGCGCCGACGACCACGGCAGTGAACGCAGCTGCCAGAGACCTCGCCAAGGCGCTCAAGGAGGATCACCTCGCTCGGAAGTTTCTTCGCGATGACAACCGAACGAGTGCATGTCTGCATATTCGCGCGAAGGGCGTCACTGCTCTCTTGACCGGAGACGTGATCAACCATGGCAAGTTCGGATGGCACGCGATCCTCGGCGACGGTCGCAACGCCAACCTCCCACCCGTTGGGCTCGTCAAAGTCCCTCATCACGGGAGCGTCGAGGCACATCATCCACCGATGTGGGATGGCCTGGTCGAGCGTGGTTCACCGTCGTTGGTCGCTCCGTACTGGCCCTCAGCTATTCCGAGGGCGGAGGGCATCAAACTTCTTACCGACCGGGGACCGGTGTGGCAGGCGCACGAGTCTTCGTCACCGCAGACCGTCGCAGGGAACACGTTCGAGATCGCAGAGACGACCGGCGTCATTCAGGCAAGACGCACTGCGAGCAGGGATTGGGACGTCAAGTTCGCAGCGCCGGCGTTCCACATCCCGTCGACAGCAACGCCCGTATCTGCGACTGCTCCGTAACGGCTGGGTGACCCGGCCGGTGTCGCGAGAGCGTTCTCTACTGACAGTCAACTAGAAACGGGGACAGCCCAGCCCGGTGGCGGATGAGCGTAGGTGCCGGCGATCGACGCGACGGTTGTAGGAGCGCTGGACAGCACTACCGTCGAGCATCGGACATCGAGCTATTTCGCAACGGTGCAGGTGTGCAACAGATCGCTTCCAGCCTTCGCGAAGCAGAGGAAGACATACGAGCAACGACTGCCCATGCAGGCAACACCATGTACGGGACGCGCTCGGGCGCTTCAATCCACCGCTTCGGAGCGTGCCGTCATGGGCACCCGAAGGACGCTATCCCCACTTTGGCTACCGAGCAGCCTTCTTGTCCGCTCGGAAGCCGGACTGGGTGAGTGCTCCGTAGAACAGATCTTCGTTGAGAAACTGGAGCACCTCGGGGATGTCTTCATCCTCGAACGTGAGTCGGTTCTTCGAATCCACGAGTCGATCGGGGTCGAGACCGACCTGTGTCATGGCTTCCCGAAGCTCGGAGGGATCGACATCTTGGAGATGGCCCCTCGTCGTAATCGCCTCCAGTCGACGCTTCAATCGCGAGTCGCGCAGCGTCCGCGCCTCTAGCCGCTTCGCTCCCTTCCTAGTCATTGGCACGTGATTTCGAAGTGTCTCGACCCAGTGCGGAACCTGCGCGGCCAGTTCGTCATTTGCTCGAAAGAGTGCAGCGAACGCGGTCTGGCTCAGGACAAGGACATGGTCATCTTGGAAGACGAGATCGACCTGATCATCGAACCCGAAGATCGGCTCTTCGACCCGGGTCAGGGAGTCGCTCAAACTGGTGAACCATTTGCCTCTCCTGAGACCTCGGCGCGGATTGCTTCTCCGAAGGAAGACGGTCCGATCATTCGGATCATCGCCACAAGTGAGCGCGTAGAAGGACAGGTCGGCTGCGGGCAGATCGTCCGCGTTCAGGCGTGGCAGGTCTGACGCAGATTCAAGAGCCTCAGGCAGATTGGTGAATGCAACGTCCGAGGCCAAGAGAGGCGCACCGCCGATCGACTCCCGCGAGGCGACGAGATAGGTCTCTGGCGTGACCTCAGCGTCAGGAGTCCACGCTTCCGCCTCACGATTAGTAAGTGCGGCAGACACGTCCTCGAGCACGTCGCGGAACTCGTCAGCTACCTCAGCGACCATCGGGATCCGCGCGAGCTTCGTCTTTGTCCCCGACCGCCAACCGACAGTGAGAGTCAGGGCCGCAGACAGATCTACAGGCGAATAATCAGCCACGTGGCCGCCTCTCCAGGGCCGTGAGCTTTAATCCGCTAGCCGCGAACGGAAGCGCTTGAATGGTGTCACCGGTTCGCGGCTCAACGTGGCTGAGTAGCAACGTTCGAGTTCCCCCGCTCGTCTCGACATCATACAAATGGAGTCCGAGCAGCAACAAAAATGGATTCACGAGCACGAGGTCCGTTCCGAGCGCAAGTGTGACGATCAAGGCTAGGAAGATGCCGACGACGACCAGGTCCGACGGCTTGTTGACATCGGCCGTCACGAAGGGCAACAGATACGACAGGAGGAAGGCGGGGACCTGAGAACTCTCGTCCTTGACGGACGAGAGAACGAATGGATCGGCGCTCAGAGCGTTTCGAGCTCGCACCATCGCGAACAAGCTCACCACCGAACCGAGAGCGATCGCAGCGAGCAAGAGCGCCAACCGAGGATGATCGCCGACCAGTCGCACAGCGAACATGAGAAGCATTGGCGCATACGCCGAGAGGATAAGTCGGAAGCGCACCCGTTCCCTCTGTTGACCATCCGCGCGCCGCAGCATGCAGCAACCCTGGGACCATCCTTCCGGTTCGCACCGACATAGGTAAGTGCCTCCCGAATCCGTCGGTCGCCGTAAGGCGATCATGTTGGTAGCCACACGTCCTCGGCTCTGAGACATGCAAGGTCGACGTCGAGCCGCGCGGATCGCCTGCGCGACGCGTCCACGTGCCGTCGCGTGCCGAACTTGACGATGGACATGCCGTGATTCGTTAAGTGGCAGAAACCGTGCGCACGCTGCCCTCCCTCGCTGAGCTGTAACCGCTACTCGTCATATCGTGGGATTGCCGATCCCCGGCAGTCCGGCCTCAGGCAAGGTCCGAACAGCTCATTGGCAGCGAGGTGGGCGGCCACCTCATCGGTCACCTGGACTAATACCGGTCGGCATCGTTGGCCTGCCATCACGCCAACCTAGGCCAGCGATCTACTGCAGCACAGCCGCTGCGGCGGCGTGTGCGTGACTACTCAGATCTGTAACCCGAGGGGTGAGATTCAGGGGTCTGTGGGGGATTGGTTGGTTGGGCTGGTTCTATTGCGCAGTTCAAAGCGTTGGACCTTCCCGCTCGGTGTTTTCGGGAGGGCGTCGACGTAGTGGATTGTGCGCGGGTAGGCATGTGCGGCGTAACGAGTCTTGACCACGGTCTGAAGGTCAGTTGTGAGGTCGTCGGAGGGTTCGTCACCGGCTTCGAGGACCACGAATGCGACTAAGACCTCGCCGCGTAACTCGTCGGGTGCTCCGACGACTGCGGCTTCAGCGACGGCGGGGTGGGTGACCAGAACACTTTCGACCTCGAACGGTCCGATCCGGTACCCAGCCATGAGGATGACGTCGTCGTCACGGGAGCGGAAGAACACATTTCCGCGGTCGTCGATCGAGCCGACGTCACCGGTGAGGTACCAGCGTCCGTCGTCGGTGACGCGTTCCGCGGTCCTATCGGGATCACCGAAATAACCCCTGAACCAAGCGAGCGGGCTTTGCTCCATATCGATCGCGATAGCGCCTTCGATGACGTCGACGGTGAACCCCGGGAGTGCCCTGCCCATTGACCCCGGTTCTGGGTCTGTAAGTACATCTGAATGCCACCCGTTGGCGATCACCATGCCCTGCTCGGTCTGCCCGTAGTGATCACGCACCTCGACTCCCCACGCGCGCGAAGTCCACGTCGGCACGTCAGGGGTCAGCGGCTCCCCGGCCGAGGAAGCCACCCGAACTGAGAGGCTCTGGGCGGTGGGCTCAGCGCGCAAAGCCCGGTACACCGTCGGCGCGGCGGCGAAGTTGGTCACCCCGAACCGACGGATCACCTCAGCCGTCAAGGCCGGGGAGAACGGGGCATTGAGCAGTAGGTTCGAACGGCCAGCCGCCAGCGGGCCGAGGATGCCGTAGTACAGCCCGTAGGCCCACCCTGGGTCCGCCGCGTTCCAGAAGACGTCGTCCTCGCGCAGGTCCAACCCGAAATGAAGGTAGGAACAAAACGACGCCAGCGCCCGGACCGGGATCGAGACGGCTTTCGGGTCGCCCGTAGTCCCGCTGGTGAAGAGGCGGACCAGTTCGGTCTCGCCACCGAAGGGCCCTGCCTGTGTCCAGGGAGCCGCGTTCGGAATCAGCGTCGCCAGCTCCTCGGCAACGACCACGTCCAGATCACTGATCTGTGCAATCTTCTCGCGCTGATCGGCACCAACCACGGCAACACTCGCTCCCGATCGTCTCACCCGCAGTTCGACCGCCGGCGCCGCGAACGCCGTGAACAACGGCACATGAACCGCGCCGAGCCGCCAGATCGCCAACAACACCACCGGCAACAACTCGGTCTTGCCCATCAACACAGCAACCCGGTCACCGGCAACCACCCCCCGGGCCGACAGCACGCTGGCAAGCCGGCGAGATCGGTCACTCAGCTCACCAAAAGAGACATCGCGGCCCGTCAGGTCCGGGCCAACCGCCGTGAACGCGACCCTCGCGGGATCGTGGCCGTCACACAACACCTCCGCGGCTTGAACGTCGCGTGAACCGAACCGCTCCAACCACCCCGCAACCTCAACAGCTCCGACTCTCGGTCCCATGGACATACCCCTTCAGCTACCTGTAGTGATGACCACGACATCGGCATGCCTGAACGTCCCGGACCGTTCGTCGCGATCTAGCGGTCCTCCCGATCTGTTGCGCCCACACACAGGCGACCCGCAGGTACGCGTCCAGAACACGTGTCCGCGATGCCAGGCGTGGCGTTCACGCCAGACGATGGTCCTCGACACGCCCAAGCAGGGCCATCGCGAGTCCCCGTGCCTGCGACAGCCCTGCGTCACCGTCGTTGCCGATACAGGCGCTCGCGTCGGAGGTGATCAATTGCCACGGCGCCAATCAGGATCGCGCCGATGACAATCTGGTTGTACTGCGGAGGTATGCGGGATACGACGAGCGCGTTTTGCACCAGGGACAGCAGTACGGCGCCCAGGGCGACACCGGTAATCGACCCCAATCCGCCCAACAGGCTGACGCCACCGATCAGTACCGCGGTGATGACCGACAGGGTCACTGACGGGCCGCCTGCGGAGACCTGGCCTGCGCCGATCCGGGCAGCGTGGACAATTCCAGCGAACGCAGCCGTCGCGCCAGCGATCACGTACAGCCACAGATCGAGTCGTCCGACGCGCAGACCGTTTCCGACGGCGGCTTGCCTGTTACCGCCGAGAGCGCGAATGTTGATCCCGAAGCGGGTCCATTCCAACAGCACCCAGAAGATCGCCCCGATGACCGCGGCGTCGAGCACGATGTACGGCACGCCTAGGACTTTGCCCTGTCCCAGCGTCTGAAACTCGAGCGGCAGAGGGAGCACGTCCATACCGCCGGTGATCTGTGCGTTCGTGCCGACCAAGACAAAGAATGTCCCTAGCGTTGCAATGATCGGAGGAACATGGAGAAAAGCGATCACCGCGTGATTCACGAGTCCAACGAGGGCACCGCCTAGCACTCCAAGCAGCACGGCGAGAGCAAACGGCATGCCGTCGACCATGAAGGACGACGCGGTCAGGGCGCCGAAAGTGAAGACAGCTCCGACGGAGAAGTCCAGCCCCCCGCCGACGACGAGCAGCGCAGCTCCGCATCCCATCACGAAGTAGATGACAGCGCCGTTCAGGATCTCGGCGATGTTGCTCGGCGTGAGAAATGCCCCGTTGCGGATCCAAGCAGCCATGCCAATCGCGACGATGACGAGGACCAACGTTGCCTCCTGCCGGATTAGAAGGGCACTCCATCGGCCCGAGCGTCTGGCAAGCGTCGTCGTGTTCACATCGCGTGTCGCCGAGCCCTGCGTGTTCACGCCGACTTCCCCGATGTCTGGACCGAGTCGCCTTCATTGGGGACCCACAGCCCGGTGATCATTGAGATCAGCTGGTCACGGGTGACATCGACGATCCGACGCGTTCCGACAGTGTTTCCAAGGCGGAGAACGGTGACCCGATCTGCGTGTGTCATGACGAACTCCAAGTCGTGGCTCACCAAGATCACGGCTTTGCCGGCGTCGCGCAGACCATCGATGATCTGCCCGACCTGGGCTGATTCCCGGACACCGAGGGCAGCGGTCGGCTCGTCTAGGAGAACGATGGGCTTGTCCATACGAACGGCGCGCGCGATGGCGATCACTTGCCGTTGTCCGCCTGAGAGCAAGCCAACCGGTGTTGAAACGTCCTCGACACGTGCGCCGAGTTCCCGTAGAACGGCCGCCGCCTCGCGGTTCATCCGCTGCCGGTCCAAGAACAACGCCCACCGCCGCGGCAGGTTGCCTAGTGCCATGTTCGCCGCGATGTCGAGGCATTCGACCAGTGCGAGGTCTTGGTACACGACGGCGATCCCGCGATGCTGACTCTCGACCGTGTCGAGGTGGCTAGCAAGATCTTCGCCCTGAATCGCGATACTGCCGTCGTCGCGTTGGTGGATGCCGGCAAGGATCTTGATGAGCGTCGATTTCCCGGCACCGTTGTCGCCCACGATCGCGTGGACTTCATGGCGCTCGGCTCGTAGATTCACGTTCTCGAGCGCATTCACTGAGCCGAACGCCTTCGAGACGTTTCTAATCTCCAGGGCCGGAGCGTCGCTCATCCCCATCCCTCGGCCTGCAACGACTTGAGCTCGTCATCGTTCGCGATCTTGGTCTGCACAGTGATGCCGGACTTGCCCTTCCCGTCCTTCGCCCACGAGATCGCCGTTTTCACGATGTCCTCACCTTCCTGGCAGAAGTTCTGGAGCAGCTGGCCGGCCGATGCACCGCTTGCGAGCGCTTCTTTTCCTCCGTTGTCAGGCCCGTTTCCGATGAACACAATGCCGGAGCTCTTCCCGCCGCGC
Organism: Marmoricola sp. URHA0025 HA25; assembly: GCF_054059435.1. NCBI lineage: Bacteria > Bacillati > Actinomycetota > Actinomycetes > Propionibacteriales > Nocardioidaceae > Marmoricola > Marmoricola sp. URHA0025 HA25. The sequence goes on along the minus strand of NZ_JBSSCD010000001.1, from coordinate 47,273 downwards.
GACTTGATGGCCGCCACTGCGCTCTGCGTGGTGGTGCCCATATGCGAGGCAATCACGTTGATGTCCGGGTGTGCTGTGAGCAGAGCGTTGACCTGGTCGAGCGCTTTTGCCGAGTCATCGTTGGTGAATACTTCTCCTGCAACGGAGACGTTCCCCGCCGTCTTCGCCTCCTCTTTGAAGCCGTCGAGCCACAACTTGCCCTGGCCGGTGTCGGAGACGGCGACGAGGCCGACGACCTGTTTTCCGCCGCGCGCCGCCACGGCATCTGCATACAACTTGCCCAGGGCCTTCCAGTCAAAGCCCGCATTGAAGTCCGCGCCGGTGTCCGGCCCCCCGGTCCCGTACGCGGTTCCGGTGACGATTCCTGCGTTCTGCGCCTGCTTGAGCAGCGCTGCGAAGCCGTCACTTGCGGGGTAGGTGACGATGATGTCCTTCTTGCTGGAGATCGCCTGCTGCACCTGCTGTGACATCTCCGTCGCATCGGCGGGCGAGGTCGGGCCGCTCTCGGCGTACTCGACGCCCTGACGCTTGGCTTCGGCGGCCATGCAGTCATTGAACTTCGACCACTGCGGGTAGTCCGGCAGGGGATTCACGAACTGCATGGACAGAGTCCGGTCGGGGTCCTTGGTTGCCTTCGTGCCCGATGGGTCCGAGCTGCTACAAGCTGACACGGAACTGAGCACGGTGATCGCCATGCAGATCGAAGCGATACGGCGAGTCGACATTGTCACTGTGATGCCTTTCGGAAAGGGCCCGAGCCGCGCCGCAGGCACGGGAGCCTACGGGACAGGTGCTTGATGGCGACCATCATGGCATCATCTTCACTCAAGTTCAATCACGATTTCTCAGATTGTTGGTTTGGGTGGTACGGTTTTCACGCTCACCGAGACGAATCGGCAGCCGTCAGCAAGCCGACGCTGGCTGGAATGATCGGACTTGAGGAGAGGCCGGCTCGTCGTTCGCATGCGCTCGTGTTTGCCACAACCGGATCACGGAGGGTCAGAGGTGAAGGTCGATGTTGCTGCACGGGGCGCCTCGTGAGGCGCCAGGTCGTCGCCGGAATCGACGTCAGCACGACCGGCGCTCGGGTCGTGTTGCTCGATGACCAGGGACAGGTGACAGGCCTAGGGGCTTCCACGTACGCCGACAGGCCGACTGGAAGGGCCGACGAAGGGGGCCCGACGGCCTGGATCGGCGCCGTCGATGACGCTTTTGACGCTGCGGTGAGTCAGGCTGCCGGAGCCATTCACGTTCTGTCCGTTGGAATCGCCAGTCAAGGCGTCACCGTGGCACCTCTGAGCGACAATCAAGCTGGAACTCAGACCCCGGTCAGCTGGCTGTCCGCGCCTCCCGCGGCAACGCTGGAACCATCACTAGAAGGTCGCTGGTACGACCTGTCGGGTCGTCGCGTTAACCACGCGACCCTCCTCGTCCTCGCTCGCGAACGTGCTCGCTCCGCCCTCACCCAACCAGCACGGTGGGCGCTGGTCGGTGACGTCGTCGGCGCCCACTTGACTGGCCGCCACGTCGTAGACCCGTGTCTGGCATCGACGACGGCCTTGCTTGACCCACGAACACGAAACTGGTCCGATCCGTTGCTGACCGACGCAGGAGTGCCCCGGGCGGCGTTGCCGACCGTAGAGGAGGCAGATTGGTCGGCGCCATATTGTCCACGCGAAGGTCCAGGAGCGCCCGCAGGGCTCGATCGCCGAACCGTCGTCACATCGCCCACCCAAGACCAAAGAGCTGCCTGTCACGTCGCCGGGGTGGACGAGGGAAACCTAGTAATCACGTCCGGCACCGCGTCCGTGGTTTCGGCTCAGCTGCCGGTGCCCGCCCTCGACCCGACCGGCCGGATCCCGCTCACGCCGTCGTGGAGCCCAAACCACTGGGAACTCGAAGGCGTCGTCGGCGCTGCTGGTGCCTCCCTGAGCTGGGCGAGCGATGCTCTCGGGTTTGCTGATGTCGCCTCATTTCTGGAAGCAGCGTCGGTGTCCTCCCCCGGGGCGAACGGTGTCCGATTCAGGCCCCATCTGGGGGGCGCGACCTCGCCTCGTTGGCGGCCGGATCTGCTTGGCAGCTTTTCAGCATTGTCCATCAGCGCTTCAAGGCACGACCTAGCCCGCTCCGTTGTGGAAGGCGTGTGCGGAGAGATCGCCGCCAACTGTCGGATCGTTGTCGAACTCGCTGGTGAACGACCGCGGTGCCGGTTCCTCGGAGGGCTCACGCGGCACCCGGTCATGGCCCAAACGCTCGCGTCGATGCTCAATCGACCCATTGAAGTACTTCAGCTCGCACAGCCAACAGCGATAGGTGCTGCCATCCGCGCGGCGGACGTCGTCGGCTGGTCCGATGTTCGCACTGGGGTTTCGACGAACTTGAGCATCAAACAAGTTGACCCGGATAGGGCGGCTGCTCAGGCCTATCAGGACATATTGGAGTTGCCTTGAAGATCGGCATTGCAACGAGACTCGCGAATCCGCGGCCAGGGACGCTGCTCGGTGGCTATCCGGACGTCGTACGTCCCTCCATCGGAGTGCACGACTCGTTGCATTTGTCTGCCGTATGGCTGAAGGAGCGATTGGGCCCCGGTTTACTGATCGTTGCCTTTGATGGATTGACCGTCTCACCACTACTTGCTGCGGCTGCACGCAGGGCCGTCGACCTAGGCGACCATGTAGTGGTTTGCGCGTCGCACAGTCATGCTGCGCCTTCACTGAGCATGCCCAACTGGGACCAAGCGGCCGGAGGGCCTGCGGACCTGGCCTACGAAGAGTGGCTTGCAACCCAAATTTTCGACGCCGCAACTGAGGCCGTTGCCACCGCGACGGGCGGTGAGATCCGGCACGGCCGGGCAGACGTCGCCGCACCGGTCGGCAGCAACCGTCGCCATCGAGAGCGTGCGGGCGATCCAGCCGTCAGAATCGTTGAGGTCGTCAACGAGTCGACGCGAACCCTGTTCGTGATCCACGGTTGCCATGCAACAGTTCTTGGGCCCGACAATCTCTTGTCGAGCTCTGATCTTCCCCTTGGCCTCCGATCCGGGCTCGCGGCGCGGGGGTATCCGGGGTCAGTGCAGTTCTTGCCCGGTGGCGCGGGCGACCAGTCCACCCGGGCAACTCGACGGGAAGCCACCTTTGCAGAAGCTGTCCGGCTCGGCGACGTGCTGGCGGAGGCCGCGATGCGTGCCCTCAGACACGCGCCCGGCGGTGCCGGCCTCGACATCCGTGCCGGATCAATGACCCTGCCGGTCCGCCCGCTTCTCAGTCTCGACCGCGCCGAGGCCGCCGTGGCAGCGCTTGACAGGGATATGGAGTCCGCCAGACTTTCCGGCGCCGACGAAGTCACCCGCCGCTCTCTCGAGGTCGAGATGTACGGGCGACAACACGATCTGCGACGCGCACGCGAGTGGGCTGCAATGCCCTCATCGCCGATCGAGGTGACAGCTGTGAGGTTCGGTGCGCAGCGCCTGGTCTTCACGCCGTTGGAACCATTCCTCGACGTGGCCCTGAGCCTTGAAGCCGAGTGCGATTCGTGGTTGGTCGGTTACACCAACGACTACCGGGGCTACTTCATGCCTGACGGTGAGATCGACTTCGGAGGCTACGAACTCGCAGCCTCACCGTTCGACTTCGGCGCCTGGGACGCCTTCCGGGCGGTAGTTGTGCCGCTCGTATCTGCCCTGTGATGTGCCGAGCGGAGGTGACGGCGCTCGCGGGCGCTGCGACGGCGAAATGGCCGGCGCTCGCGGACCACTCACGCGGTCGCAATCTTGAGACCCGCATCCGCCAAATCGAGCAGGTTCGACTCGTCGGCGCCTGGGTCCGAGATCAACATGTCGAGGCGATCGAGCGGACAGACTTGGACAAGGCCGCGCTTCCCGAGCTTCGACCCGTCGGCCAAGACGATCACCCGCTCGGCGGCGTCAACGGCAGCAGCCTTCGTCTCTCCCTCGCTGAGGTTGAAGGAACTGAGGCCGTCTCTGTTGATCGCGCTGGCGCCCAAGAATGCGATCTCCACATTGATCGTTCGCAACGACGCTACTGCCATCGGCCCCGCGGTGGATCGTGTCCGATGACGCAGAGCGCCGCCAATGAGAATGACTTCAACTCCCGTATCCCCGCGTGTGATGTCGAGAGCGATGTCGGGACTGTTCGTGACGACCGTGAGACCCGGGATCCGTCTGACCAACGGGACCATCGATTGCACCGTCGTGCTGGCGTCGAGGAAGATCGTCGAGCCGGGACGGACGAGCTTCGCTGCGGCAGCGCCGATGGCGCGCTTCGCTTCGAGGTTGAGCTGAGACTCCAACGAGATCGGACGCTCGTCGGGCTCTACTGCCAACGCGCCGCCACGGACGCGCTTGATGAGGCCTTCGTCAGCCAGGGCCGCCAGGTCGCGGTACACGGTCGCTGGCGCGATGCCCAAGTCGCCGCAGAGCGCTGCCGCTGTGGCGCTTCCCTTGTCAGTCACGTACGCGAGCACCTTCGCGCGGCGTTCGGCGCTCAACCTCGGTGCGCTTCTTTGAAGGCTCAAGACCCCAACACTCCCGTCCTCAAAACATTTCTCTCGTCCATGATAGAGGGTGAACGATCGTGATAATTAAAGCGCATTCAAGGCCGGTACGGCGGTGAGGGCCGCTGTTGCGCACGGCGGCGGGCGGATCAGCATCGAGTCGGTCCCTGATCCAACGCCGGCTCCCGATGACATAGTCGTCCGAGTTCGCGGGTGCGGAATCTGTGGCACTGATCTCCACGCCCTCGGCGGAGAACTTGGAATTTCTTTCCCGCGGATCCTCGGGCACGAGGCATGGGGGGAGGTCGTCGCACTCGGAGGAGGCGTCCACAATGTCGCGATCGGCGACTCGGTCGCCATCGACCCGACACTCATGTGCCGAACGTGCGATGAGTGTCTAGCGGGCCACACGAACCTGTGTGTCAATCGCGGTGTCATCGGCGGCACTCAAGATGGCGCCTGGGCCGAGCTTGTCAGCATTCCCCAACAGAACGCACATGTCCTTCCGCCGGATTACCCTCACGAGCTCGCTTCCCTCATCGAACCGATCGCCTGCGCAGTTCACGGCCTAGAGCGACTCAACCCTGATCCCGGAAATGCGGCTCTCGTCCTGGGCGCCGGAACGATGGGCTTGCTGATGGCCGTCATGTTGGAACATCGAGGCGTCGGGCCCGTGGCAGTGAGTGATGTCAACCCGGAGAAGCTGCTCAATGCCAGAGAAGACTTCGGCCTCACGACCATCAACCCTGACATGGTTGACGACCGCTCTTTCCGTACCGTCGTGGAAGCAACGGGCAACCCCTTGGGCTTTGAGGCAGCGATGCGTGCCGTGGGGCCCGCGGGGGCCGTGCTTGTCTTTGGTGTTGCATCTCCAACCGCCTCAGCCCGCGTTAACCCGCACCAGGTGTACGCGGATGAGTTGAGAATCGTTGGGTCCATGGCGATCCTCGACTCGTTCGCCCCAGCTCTCGAGGAGGTCGTGAGCCTACGTTCTCGCTTGGCTCCACTCATCACGCATCGGTTCCCACTGGATCGCGCTGCTGACGCCGTAGAAGCGCTGCGGGCTGGCGCCGCAATCAAGGTAGTACTCGAACCGGGGACTAGATGAACGCGCAAACTGGACCCTCTTCCTCGCCGACATCGGCGGCGCAGTCACTTCTCCCGGGCAAACCGCGCTCGCGGGGTGTGCCACGCCCGCCTCTGTTCGAGGTCGGCCCGAAGAATTATCTCGATCGTCTTGCAGTGCTCGACTTGGCACGGGCCGCGGCAGAAATATCCGACGCCTTGGACGTGGACATCATCTTCACCGCACCAGTATTGGACGTCGAGGCCGTCAAGCGCAGCGCACCATGTCTCTGGACCTTCTCCCAAGCTGTCGATGTGGCGGACGCCGGACCGAGCTTGGGTGCGATCCTCCCTGACTCTCTAGTCGCCGCGGGGGCGGATGGTGTCATGCTCAATCACAAGGAGAGGCCGCTCGACGCGACGACTCTCGCTCAGGCGATCCGTCGCTGCCGAGAGGCCGGGCTGCTCACCATCGTCTGCGCCGACGATCGCGAGGACGCCAGACGAATCGCGTGCCTCAACCCGGACATTCTCTTGGTCGAACCACCCGACTTGATTGGCACACAGCTTGGTGGTGAGCGGCCATGGATTCGCGAAGTCGACACTGCCGTCCGCGAAATCAGCCCGGAAATCTTGGTAATGCATGCCGGAGGCATTGCTTCCGCGCGAGACGTGGAGACCGTTGTCAGGTCGGGGGCCCTCGGCACCGGTGCGACGAGCGCGATTGTGAACGCGACTGAACCATCCCGTGCGCTGCGGGAGCTTGTGCAGGCCGTCCGAAACGCCTGGGACGAGCGTCCACCTGTCATGCCAGCCGGCGGCACCTGAACGACAGAGCGGTGACTCCACCACCTGCACGACCACGAGAGAGGATCGTTCCTTGAGCACTCACGCTGCAACCTTGATCATCGACACTGAAGCCCGCATTACCTACACAGACATCACGGATTTCGTGATCGACACGGTCCGTGCATCCGACATCGAGCAGGGCATCGTCGTCGTGTCGTCGCCACACACCACGTGTTCCGTGGTCATACAAGAGGCCTCGCACGACGTCAACTATTACGGAACTGAGTTCCTCATGCAGGACTTGACGCATGTCCTCGAGACTTTGGCCCCCCGGACGACGACCGAGGGGCGATATCTCCATCCAGGGCCGATTCACATCGAGGAGGCGCGCCGCCTGCGGTCTGAAGAGGCGTGGTGGAGCCTCAATGTCGATGGCCACCTTCGCTCCGTGCTCCTGGGACGCTCAGAGTCAATCCCGGTCGTGGCCGGTAACCCACAGCTTGGCGAGTTCGGCTGCGTCTACTTTGCGGACTTCGACCAAGTGCGCGCGCGCACTCGCAGCGTCAAGGTCGTCGTAGTCGGGTGATGCACGCCTGCGGGCATCCATTTGCTCCACCCTCGGCCGCTAAACTGAACAGCACAGGTTCGTCACGGCGCCGCGGTGATAAAGCCGCCGACTTCGTCGCGGAAGGCGGAATTCGCGAGGGTCATTTGTCGCCCGCTTGGTTGCTCGCATTGACCGTCCCCTCTATTGGCCGACCCTCGGTGAGGGCAGAAGGGCTCGCGTACGACCTCGGCAGGCTCTCAACCCTGGCGTGGTGTCCTACGGTCGGAGCCAGGCACCCTGCGCAAGGAACTTGCTCAGATTTGCGACCGGGGTTACGCCGTATGTAATGGGACGAGCTGCTCACCGGGCGATGAGGTGGCGGTCCATCGCATCCAGTCGCGTCGCCGGCGCCGGGCGGGTCTCGAAGTACCCTCAAGGGAGTGGAGGAGGGTGCCGAAGCGGCCGCTCTTGGTGCGCGCGAAGACGTAGAGATCCATCAGCTCGGCCGCGCCAGCGAGGTCACCGGTCAATTCAATCGCGTACAGATCGGCCGCGATCTCCTGGCGCCTGGACAGGTAGGTCCACCACGCGAGGACGACCGCAGCGGTCAGCGAGGCCACGGGGAGCGCGACCGAGACCGAGGCTGCGCGGGCGACCCCGATCATCAGAGGGATCATGACGAAGAAGGGCACCACCACGGCGTAGTGGCGCAGCACCGACCGTCCGGTGGCGTACGTGACGGCGTAAGCCAGCTCGTGGGCGAGCAGGCTGTCCAAGCCGACCCGGCTCACGACCCCGGCCCCGCTGGCCAACAGGATGGTCGCCGGCTCGTTGAGTCGGAACCTGGTCACCGCCGGACCTCCGGTTCCCAGGCCGGCGACGGAGGCGGGGGCTGGGCGGCCGAGGATCGGCACGACGGTGACGTCGACGCGCGGCTCGCCGGCCCGCGCGCAGAGCTCGTCGAGGAGCTCCTAGGCACGCCGGGCGAGTTCAGGGTCGCTCGAGGTGGCCGGCGGTCGCCACTCCTGGCGCAGTTCAGTGCGCAGATTCGCAGCTGGTGGACCACACCGAAGACCATCAGCGCCAGGCCAGCCAGTGTCAGAGCCACCGCGAGCGCCAGGGCTGCCCACTGAAGAGCACTCATTGGTCGGTCACCTGGGTTCCGCCGCTACAGCCGGTCCTCCGGGTCGATCTGGACGACGTCCACGCGGACCTTGCCGGGACTCGGCGCGCCGCCGACCAGGTCGGAAAGCTGGTCTTCGATGAAGCTACCCGACCCGCTCGCGCGGGCGAGGCGACCCCACGCCAGGTCCAGACGACCAGCAGAACAGGTGTCGGGGTGGTTGCTGTCGTCCATCTCGCGTCTTCTCCCTCCTGTTGCGTCCGTCGTGGTCAGCGGGCCGGGCCAGCGGGTGGACGGCCATGTGCCAAGGTCGCCGGCTCCGGTCGCTGCCCGCGAGCGTTCGGACTCTCGACGGTCTCGGGCGGCGAGGCGTCGAGACCGGCGGAGCGGACCCGGTCCCACGCGCTGGGGTGGACGCCGCCCTCAAGTGCTGAGGCAACCAAGAGGGCGAGGTTGTAGGACTGCAGCTCGTCGGCCGGGATCCGGTCCAAGGCGGCCCAGGCGCGTGCCCCGTCGCCCTTGCACCAGTTCGACAAAGCCGCGAGCGTCGCGACGGGCGCGATGAGCTCGTCGGGTGATCGCCGGGTCAGGTCTTCCCACAGGGGACTCCAAGACGAGGCGGTCTCGCCGGTGATCCGGGCGGCCATCTGGTCGCGCACCGGAACCGATTGCAAGCAGGCGAGCATGCGAGCCGCCTGCGGGTCAGTCAGGGACCGACCGTCCTCGAGGAAGGCCTCCGCGCGCCCGATGGCCCACTGCCGCTCGCGGGCCGGCGTGCTGTTCTCCATGTCGCCGGCCACACCGGGCAGGTAACGCATGACTGGCCCCGGATCACCGCGGAACGCCTCCTCGAGCGCTGCTCGCGACGGCGCCGGCGCCCGACGACCAGCGTGGACCATCTCTGCGTCGATCCGGCTGGCTGCGTCGCCAGTGCGCACTCCGCTGACTCCGGTGTCGAGGTCGGCCCAGCGCTGCTCACCGGCCCACAGCCGACCGCGGACGTGGACACCGGCCTCAGCCAGCGCTTCGCGCAACTGGCGGCTGGCCGGATCGACCTCGCTCGAGCTGTCCGCGAACCCGATCACCATCACGTCGCCTCCACCGGTGCGACCGTAGGCGCGCATGAGGCTGTCGACCATCTCCGTCCGCTCGGCCTGGCTCGACGGCAGGTCGACCCGCGAGCCTGGCAGCCCCGGGCTGACCGGGATCACCACGATCGATGACTCGACGCGACAAGCCCATCAGGTGCGGTACAGCCGCAATCAACTCGTCAGGGTTCCTGACCCTCAGCTCCATCACTTCGCCTCCTGTCCGGATGCGCGGGCGCCCGCCCGCTACCCACAGAAGGCATCCGAGGTCCGCCTCGTGCTCACCGCGGCGTGAGGTCGCCCCATGAAGCTCGGCCGCCACGGTTCGGGTTGTCAGCCGAATCGGCGCGGCCGGCGGTTCGGTAGCTGATTGGGAGGTGGCGGCAGAGTGCCCCCGCGACGACGGCGGGCTGTCTCGGCCGCAACGAGGACCGCCTCGCGGACGAACGCTGAACGTGACGAGACGCGGCCGAACTCCCTGCGGTCCCCGAGGATGGCCTCCTTCACCTGTTCGAGCAGCTCGACCGGCAGCGGGTACATCTGGTTGAAGCCCCGGCCAGGAGTCACCTCGGGCAAGTCGGAGGCGCGATCGGCTCGAGCCTTCGGTGTCAGCTCAGCGTGCTCGTCGAGCGCCCGACGGAGCCAGTCGACGAAGAACTCCGGGCCAGCCGGCGTCGCGTCGAGGTCGGCGACGTACGCCGACCGCGCCAGGTCGTAGACCTGTCGCTGCCAATAGATCCCGGTCCGGACCATCCCAGACTCGGTGCCGCCCGCAGCGCCGGCCGACCCCGCCGGCGTAGGGGTCTGCGAGCTCTCACTCATCCGACCACCCGGCTAACACCAACGCCGTTGCATTCCCGGTGCGCGTCCTGTTCGACGTCTCCCAAGTCACTGTGCCATTCCAGCTCACCAGAGCATCGAGGGCGCGCAGAAGCGCGAACCCGCGCCGTTGCGCGGGCGGCGTACGGACTGCGGCTTTCCACATCGATCACCAGAGCGGTCCTTTCCACAGTCGCGGGATCGACCAGCCCGCAGAGGGCCGGTTCTCGGAAGACTGATCCTGTCAGTTAGTTCTATTAGACACCAAGGAGCAGTCTGCCATGACCGACCAGATGACCGACCCGTCGATTGGCCACTTGATCGACCTCGACCCCGCCACCCTCACCATCGCTACGAACGTGCGCACCGACGTGGCCGAGGACAAGGACTTCGCCAACTCGATCAAGACACGCGGCGTCTTGGAACCGGTGACCGTGTACCACGCCGAGGACGGCACCTACGCCGTGCTCCGGGGCCAGCGCCGCACGCTGACCGCCGCCAAGGTCGGCACCCCGAGCGGCACCATCCCCTGCCGGGTGGTGGCCCGTCCGGAGGACGCCGACCGGATCGGCGACCAGATGGTCGAGAACATCCACCGAGCCGGGATGAGGCAGAGCGAGATCCTCGACGGTGTCGAGCAGCTCGCACTCCTGGGCGTCTCTGCCGCCCAGATCACCAAGCGGGTCGCGCTCCGGCGAGCCGAGGTCGACGCCGCGCTCGCCGTGGCCAGCAAGGAGCACAGCCGCACCCGCGTGGACAGCGGGGACCTGACCTTGGAGCAGGCCGCGATCTACGCCGAGTTCGAAGGCGACGACGCCGCGATCGAGCGCCTGGACAACGCGGCGCGCTGGGGCCGGTCCTTGGAGCACACCGCCCAGCGGCTGCGCGACGAGGCTGTCGAGCGCGAGGCAGACGCGGCTGCGTTCGCCGAGGCGTTCGAGCGCCTGACCGCCGAGGGGCTGCCGGTACTGAGCGCGGAGGAGGCCGAGCAGGCCGAGGAGTCGGGCGAGGTGCTGCGCATCTCCCGACTGGTCACCGCCGAGGGCGAGCCGGTTCCGGAGGAGGAGTGGCCGTACGTTCCCAGTGCCCGAGTCCAGATCGTCAAGGAGTGGATCTACCCCGACGAGGACGAGTGGGACGACGACACCGCCGACGCCACCGACGGCACCGAGGACGGGGCGAGCGACGAGGAGGACCGGGACGACGAGCACGCCGAGCCGTATCAGGCGTGCGTGCCGGTGTGGGTGGTCACCGACCTCGACGCGTCTGGCCTGCGTCGTCGCGGCACCGCCACGGACAGCAGCATCGGTGTCGAGAGCGAGGCGAACGCCGAGGCCCGCGCCGAGGCCAAGCGCGAGGAGCGCCGACGCGTGATCGCCAACAACAAGGCATGGACGAGCGCCGAGGCCGTGCGTCGCGACTGGGTGACCACGTTCCTGTCCCGCAAGACCCCGCCCAAGGGTGCCGAGGCCCTGATCTGCGAGGCGGTCGTGACCGGCGCGCACTTCCTGTACAAGGCCATGGAGAACAACCACCCGATGCTGCGCACCCTCAGCGGCGTCGGCGCGGAGAAGACCCGGTGGGACTCAGCTGGCGAACTGGCCACCATGGTCGCCAAGGGCAGCACCCCGAAGACCGCGACCATGACCACGCTGGCCGCAGTCGTCACCGCGTGGGAGGCGACGCTGGGCAAGCACACCTGGCGCAACCCGTCGCGCTGGGACGCCCGCATGCTCACCGCCCTGACCGAGTGGGGCTACCAGCCCAGCGAGGTCGAGTCGCTGCTGCTCCCCCACCCCGAGGTCAGCGAGGAGGCTGGCCCCGAAGCCGAGTCCACCGAGGACACGGACGAGGTCAGCGGTCAGCACTCGGGTGCCTGAGTTCACCGCCGATCCCCGGTGGCGGGCCATGAGACCCCGAGGACTCCGGCCCGCCACCGGCCAACGCGGAAGGACGCCAGCCATGACCACCCCCACGACGCCCGCCGTCGCCCAAGACGCCCGAGCACTGCGCGAGACGACCTGCGAGCTGATCCTGATCGAGCACCGCCTGCGCGGCCTGCGCCGCTGGACTCCTGACAGCACGACGTTGTACCTCGACCAAGCGCTCGTCAACCTCGCCGCCGCGCTCGACAGCCTGCACGCCGCGCACCAGACCCGCACCGTTCCCAACCCGGCAAACCGGAACGGAGAACGAGCATGAGCGTGCACGTCAAGCGGCTCGCCGCCAACGCAACCTGCGCCAAGGTGATCGCACCCGGGGAGGACTGGGTCCCCGCCCAGCACCACCGCGCCGAGCGCTACGTCCTCGCGCTCTCCACCGACGACGTCACCGCGTTCGAGGGCACCCTGCCCGAGTTGCGCGCCCTCGCCGCCCGCATCACCGCCGTCGTCGCCTCCGTCGCGAGCGCGGTCGACGCCGGACTTCGACGATGAAGGCGGTTCGCCCTTCCGGACCCGTCCGCCTGAACCCGTAGCCGGCGGTCTCACCACAGCGTGAGCTGCTCGCCCAGCAGCTGACGCAGCCGCTCGAGGTCAGCGGCCACCGCCTCAGGGTCGGTGCGCGCCAGATCGCGCAGTTCCCGCGCCCGCCGGCGCGGGCCGCGCGGGTCGGCCAGCGGGCTGCCCACGTCGTGGCGGCGCACCGCCCACTCACGCCGGTTGCGCAGAGCGCTCGACCGCTCGACGTGCCCCGCCGCGATCCGCTGGCACAGCGGGTTGTCACAGCGGTGTCCGAGCAGCCGCGCCTCCTCCAAGGCCTCGATCCCGTGCATCACGGCGTACGCGAACCGATGGGCGATGATCACCCGCCCCGGCGCGACCCAGAACCGCCCGTGACCTCCCCCGGTCTGCGCCTCCCGGCGCGACCGGCCGGCCACCGCGCCGGTCCACCACAGGCAGTCGTTCCCCGGCACCGTCACGATCTTCGATCGGTACAGCGCCAGCCGTGCCGGATCGGCCAGCGCCGCCGCGAGCGCGGCGACACCGGCCTGATCCATCCGTCGTACGGGCACCTACTCCCCGCGCTCAAACCGCCGCCGCGACCGTGTCGCGGCTTACCCCCGCCGCCGCCACCGCTGCCCGCTTCTCCTCGACCTGAACAATCCGGCGCAGCCGAGTCGCCTCCCGCTCGTCGAGCCGGGACCCGCACGCCTCCAACGCCTCGCGCACGCTCAGACCCTCGACGTCGACCAACTCCTGCAGCGCGCCGCCCGCGAGCCGCTCGGTCCGCTCGACCACCAGGTCACGCTCATCCAAGTTCGCGATCACCGTCGTCGCGAGGTCCAACACCCGCCGCTCGCGCGCTCGCGCCGCCTCGCGCTGCTTGGTCTGAGCATCGCGCGCGGCCTTCCGTGCCTCCGCGAGCAGCGCTCGCTGGCTCTTCTCGCTCATCGTGGGTTCCTTTCACACGTCCGGTTCGGAATCTGTCACCCACGTACGACATTTCGACCCGCCCTCGTGCTCATCACCAATCAGATTTCTCGCTGGAACCTCGCCGCCACCACCAGCCAGCACCCCACCTCCAGCACGACCGCCACTCAACCGCCTGCCGGACTCCCGCCGACCAACGTTCCTCCTGCCCGAACCGCGCCATCAATCGACAACACACCTTTTGCATTCTCGGCGTCTCTAATAGAACAAATACAGTGCGGGAGTGAGCACCAGGAGTGGTCCAGATCCCTTCTGTGGGTGTGACCATGTCCATCCACAAGCTCACCGCGGGGTCCGGGTACGACTACCTGACCCGCCAGGTGGCCGCCCAGGATGCGACGAGCAAGGGCGGCGTCGGCCTGTCGACCTACTACACCGAGAAGGGCGAGACCCCCGGCGTGTGGATGGGCGCTGGCATGGAGGGCATCGACGGCCTGGCTGTTGGCGACCAGGTCACCGCCGACCACATGCAGAGCCTGTTCGGCTCCGGGCACCATCCGCTGGCAGACCAGCGGATCAAGGAGCTCGACCTGCGGATCGGCCGCGCGGGGGAGACGACACCGACCGCGGCGGAGTACAAGGCCGCGACCCGGCTCGGCACGCCGTACAAGGTCTACAAGAACGACGTCACCCCCTTCCAGCGGGAGATCGCCACCCGGTTCGCGGCGTTCAACGAGGCCGCCGGGCTGCCCGGCGACTGGCCGATCCCGGCCGCCGACCGCGCCCGGATCCGCACTGAGGTCGCACAGGAGTTCTTCAAGGCCGAGCATGGCCGTGACGCCACAGACGCGCGCGAGCTGGCCGCCACGATCGCGAAGAACTCCCGCGCGAAGACCACGGCGGTGGCCGGCTACGACCTGACGTTCTCCCCGGTGAAGTCGTTCTCGGTGATGTGGGCGCTGGCCGATCCCGCCACCGCCGCGAAGCTCGAGCAGGCCCACAACCAGGCGGTCACCGACGCGCTGAAGTTCATCGAGGAGAACGCCCTGTTCACCCGCGAGGGCACCAACGGTGTCCGCCAGGTCAACACGCGCGGCCTGGTCGCGACCGCGTTCACCCACCGCGACTCGCGCGCCGGCGACCCGGACCTGCATACGCACGTGGCGATCGCGAACAAGGTCCAGACCCTCGAAGGCAAGTGGCTGGCAATCGACGGCCAGCCCCTGCACAAGATGGTCGTCGCGGCCTCGGAGTTCTACAACGCGCGCCTGGAGGCCCACACCCGCGACATGGTCGGTGTCCGGTTCGCCGAGCGTCCCAACGCCGACGCCCGCAAGCGGCCGGTGCGTGAGATCGTCGGGATCGACCCCGCGCTGTGCCAACACTTCTCCAAGCGACGGGCCAGCGTCGAGCAGCGCCGCAACACGCTGGTCGCCGAGTTCCAACGCACCCACGGCCGCCCACCGACACCGGTGGAGACGATGCAGCTGGCACAGCAGGCCACCCTGGAGACCCGCGAAGCCAAGCACGAGCCCCGCACGATAGCCGAGCAACGCGACGGCTGGATGCGCGCGGCCGAGGGACACCAGGGCTCGGTCGAGAAGGTCCGGGAGATGATCCGGGCCGCGGCCAACCCCACGGCGGTGAACGGCGTACGGGCCGACTCGAAGTGGTTCACGCAGACCGCCGAGCGGATGGTCGCCACGATGGAAGCCGCCCGCGCCACGTGGCAGGACAACCACGTCATCGCCGAGGCCTGGCGTCACATCAAGGCCGCCGACATCCCCACCGACCAGCAGGCCTACGTCGCTTCCATGCTCGTCGACGACGTCCTCACCGGCCGCTCGATCAGCCTCGGCCGCCCCGCCGGATCCGAAGAGGACCGCATCACCGAGCCCGCCGAGCTGCGCAAGGTCGACGGCACCAGCGCGTACGCCAAGGCGCACACCGCACTGTTCACCACCGAGCGTGTCCTGGCCGCCGAACAGCGCCTGGTCGACGCAGCCGGCCTCAGCGAAGGGCGCCCCGTCGCCCCCGGGACCGTCGACATGGCGCTGCTCGAATCGGCCGCGAACGGCGTCACCCTCAACCCCGGCCAGACCACGCTCGTGCGCGAGATGGCCACCTCCGGGGCCCGGCTCCAGCTGGCGATCGCTCCCGCCGGATCCGGCAAGACCACCGCGATGAAGGTCCTTGCCCGCGCCTGGGGCGAGGAGGGCGGCATCGTCATCGGCCTCGGTCCTTCGGCCGCGGCCGCGGCCCAGCTGGGCGAGCAGTTCCGCGCAGCCAGCGACTCCCAGCAGGCAACCGCCGACACGCTCGCGATGCTCACTTACGCCCTCGACAACGGCAAGCCGCTGCCGGAGTGGGCCCACGACATCGACGAGCGCACCCTCGTCGTCATCGACGAGGCCGGGATGGCCGACACCATCTCGCTCGATACCGCCGTGCAGTTCGTGCTCTCCCGCGGCGGCAGCGTCCGACTCATCGGCGACGACCAGCAGCTTGCCGCGATCGGTGCCGGCGGCGTGCTGCGCGACATCCGCGCCACGTACGGGGCGCTCCAGCTCTCGGAGCTGATGCGGTTCAGCGACCAGGCCGAAGGCGCAGCCTCACTCGCGCTACGCGAGGGACGCGCCGAGGCGCTCGGCTATTACCTCGACAAGCAGCGCGTACACGTCGGCGACCTCGCCACGATGACCGAGGAGGTGTTCACCTCCTGGCAGGCCGACCTAGGACTCGGCCTAGACGCGATCATGCTCGCCCCCACCCGCGACCTGGTCGCCGACCTCAACCAGCGCGCCCGCGCACACCGCCTTGAGGGCACCGACCGCGCCACCATCGGTCGCACCGTGCGCCTCTCCGACGGCAACGACTCCTCCATCGGCGACGTCATCATCACCCGCAGGAACCAGCGGTCCCTGCGCATGACCCGCACCGACTGGGTCAAGAACGGCGACCGATGGACCATCCTCGACGTCACCGCCAACGGCGGCCTCCAGGTCCAGCACATGAAGACCGGCCGCCTGCTCAAGCTGCCCGCCTCCTACGTCCAGGAGTGCACCGACCTGGGCTACGCATGCACCGTTCACACCGCCCAGGGCGTCACCGCCGACTCCATGCACGGCCTGGCCAACGGCGAGGAGTCGCGCCAGCAGCTCTACACGATGATGACCCGCGGCCGCCACGCCAACCACGTCTACCTCGGCGTGGTCGGCGACGGCGACCCGCACTCGGTGATCCGCCCCGAGCTGCTCAACCCCCGCACCCCCACCGACGTCCTCGAGCGGATCCTCGCCCGCGACGCCTCCCCGAAGTCGGCGACCACACTGCGCCGCGAGGCCACCGACCCAGCCATCCGGCTCGCCGAAGCCGCCGCGGCCTACACCGACGCGCTATATGTAGCCGCCGAGAAGACGCTCGGCAGCGAGGTTGTCGCCCGTCTCGATGAGGCCGTCGACCGCGTCGTCCCAGGCCTGTCGGAAGAAGCGGCCTGGCCCGCGCTGCGCGCGCACCTTCTCCTGCTCGGAGCCGCCGGCGAGGACCCCGTCGTCATGCTGACCGCGGCCGCAGGCGACCGTGAGCTGACCACCTCGCGCGACAGCGCCGCGGTCCTCGACTGGCGCCTGGACGCCTCCGGCCTACGCAACTCCGGCCGCGGACCGTTGCCCTGGCTACAGGCCGCCCCTGCCGCGATCGCACAGCACGAGACCTGGGGCCCATACCTCGAGCAGCGCGCCCAGCTCGTCACCACGCTCGCCGAGCAGGTCCGAGAGCGGGCCGCGTCGAGCATCATCACGCCGACGTGGGCGACCAATGGCACCCGCTTGGACCCCACGGTTCGAGGCAACGTAGAGGTCTGGCGGGCCGCGATGGGCGTCGACCCTGCCGACCAGCGACCCACCGGCCCCACCCAGCAGCAGAAGGTGGCAAGCACCTGGCAGCGGCGCCTCAACAAGCAGGTCGCCGGCGACCGGACGCCAGCGGTCCGCGAGTGGAAGCACGTCCTGACCAGAATCAGCAGCAGCATCGCCGGGGACGAGTTCAGCCCCCTGTTGGCCGAGCGGCTCGCGTCGATGTCGCGCGCCGGCGTCAACGCACGCAGCCTGATCACCGCCGCCGCGCAGGCCGGTCCGCTTCCTGACGACCACGCGGCCGCCGCACTGTGGTGGCGCATCTCCCGCCATGTCGCTCCCGCCGTGGCGGCACGCCTCGCCGCCCGCGAGCAGGTCACCGCGGCGACTTGGACCCAGCAGCTCGTCGACCTCATCGGCACAGACCGGGCAACCGCGCTCCAGCAGAGCTCGTGGTGGCCCGCGCTCGTCTCGGTGGTCGACCACGGCCTCCAGCGCGGCTGGGAACTCCACCGGCTTCTCGACCTCGACCCCACCAACTCGGCCGGACTGCCCGCCGACGTCGATGAGTGCCAGGCGATGGTCTGGCGAGCCTCGCTCTCGACCGACGACATCCCCACCGACAACCCCGACCAGCTGTGGGACATCCCCGAGAGCCTCCCACCCGAGGACCTCGAGGACCTGCTCAACGAGCTCGCCAGCGAGCACCAGGTCCGCACCCGAGACACCGACTCGACGGACGGCGACGAGCAGACGCACCCCGAGCACACGACCGTGCCCGGCGAGGACTGGACGCCCCTCGACGACATCGAGGCGCCCTACGACCCGGCATGGGAGGAGGCCATGGCCGCCCCCGAGCGGGACCACGGCCAGGCCCCGGTCGACACGTTCGATGTCGACCGGACGCTGCTCTTCGCCCGGTTGAGCCGCGACGTCCGGGTCATCGATGAGAAGACCTTCTACTCCGAGGCCGACATCAAGCGGCAGATGGACCGGGCCGATGCCTGGCATGTCTCACCGGTCTCTCGGGATCGGATGCTCCAGATCAACGAGATGACCCAGCAGTTCTTCGAGCGTCAGTTCACCGCACAGGGCTCCTGGGGACGCCCGTACCTGGCCGAGCGGTTCGGCACCGACCTGGCCGGGCACGAGCACTTCCGGCCCGGCCAGGCACCCGCAGGCTGGAACAACCTGGTCAAGCACCTGCGCCGCCAGGGCGTCACCGACGAGGAGATGGTGGCCACCGGTGTCGCCACCATCGCATCCAACGGGAACCTCATCGACCGCTTCCGCGACCGGGTGATGTTCCCGATCACCCACCCCGGCTCCAACGGCGCCAACCGCACCGAGATCCTGGGGTTCGTCGGCCGCCGCCACTCCGAGGTCACCGACGACCGCAACCCGAAGTATCTCAATACCGGCGCCACTCCCCTGTTCAACAAGGGCGCCCAGCTGTTCGGCGCGATCGAACCGATGCTTGCTGCCGGCGCTACGCCGGTCATCGTCGAGGGTCCGATGGACGCGATCGCCGTCACCTTGGCCACCGAGGGTGCGCAGGTTGGGGTCGCGCCGCTGGGCACGTCGCTGACCGAGGACCAGGTCGCCCAGCTGGCTCGCCAGTTCCAGCGCACCGGCCGCGACCCGGTCGTCGCCACCGACGGCGACCTCGCCGGCCAGGTCGCCGCCGAGCGCGACTTCTGGCTCCTTACCGGCATGGGACTCGACCCCTCTCACGTGCAGATGCGCGAGGGCAGCGACCCCGCAGATCTCCTCACAGAACACGGTCCGGCTGCTCTCGCCGAGACCCTCTCCACGCCGCGCTCGCTGGGCGAGGTGCTGCTCACCGAACGCCTTGATCACTTGCCGAACGACCGAGCCCGCCTCGAAGCGGCCAAGGTGCTCGCGGCCCAGCCCGGCCGCGCTTGGGAGCCCGGACTCGACCAGGTCGTCGCGAGACTTCAGATCTCCCAGATCCAGGCACGGCGCGACCTCGCTGCCGCAGTCACCGCCTGGGACGCTGACCCCCGCAAGGCCGCCAACGACGGCGTCAACGGGGTCAGCGACGTCAAGGCCCGCATCGAGCGGGAGAAGGCAGCCGCGCTCACCCCGGCCGAGCGGTGGGCACCGGTCGCCGCGGCCGCCGACGCTCGCCTCGTCGAGCAGCTCGACTGGCCACTGCTCGCCAACATGATGCAGGAGATCTCCGACGCCGGGCACGACGTCGCCGGCACGGTGCGCCGGCTGGTCGACGAGAAGCCGCTCGCCGACCAGCCGGCCCGCGACCTGCGTTACCGGCTCGTGTCACGCGTCGACGTCACCGTCAAGACCGGCGAGGGCCCGACCGTCGGCGCTCGCCGCGGCGCGGAGGAGGCTCGCCGCAAGGCGCCGACTCCCCCGACGCAGCGCCCGGACGGTCCCCGTCGGTGACCCCACGCTCGTGACGCGACCCCAGCAGTGTCAGCGTGCAGACCGGACGCCACCGCCGCCCCTGTTAGCCGTCGCTCTTGAAGCAGGCGATCGCGCGCAACTTCGGCACGTCCCACATCCACCGGTTCGGCGTCTGCCAGACCAACCTGGACGGATAGCCGAGCACCTTGCGGCACTCTCGATTAGCGGTCGCGTCGAGCGGCCTTCCCGGGGAACCGGCCGCTCAGGTGCCAAAGTGCGACGGCGCGAAACGCGTGCGGATCGCTGGAGGCAACCGTGGGGTACTTCGGTCCACCGCTGGTGCACAACTGGTACACCACTGGGACGGAGCCGGCCTTCAGTAGCGGGAGTGTGCGCCCTGCAGCGGTGTGACCTGGCTCCTGCTTGGTCCAGATGCCGGCGATCAGGTCACACCGGTACCAGTGGGCACCCCGCTTGATCTCGCTGCGCGTCGGCACGACGTAGGCGTACTGGATCGTGGTCAGCTGCACGTCCTTGACGCCGGCGGCGCCCGGAAGGCTGTTCCGCAGCGGGTCCCGACCAGTCTTGCTACCCGGCGGTGCGGCATGTTCACGAGATCCACGGTCGCTGGCAGGAGGCCGACTGCGAACGTGAGCGCGGTGTGCGGCTCGGAGCAGTCGGCCACGGGGGTTGTGTTCGCTTCCGGTGGGACGTCCTTGCGCCGCAGTGCTCGGCACTCCCCGACCGCCGGCATGTTGAGCTTCGGGTCAGGAGCCGCGGCAGCCGGTGCGGCCGCCGCAGTCGAGGTTTCGGCTCGTTCGCTGAGGACGACCAGCCGGCCAGCGATCCAAGAATGGCCGCAGACTGAGTCGGGGCGCGCGCCTGACAGATTGCTCCTCCATGACCCAATCCGAGCAGGCGTGGGGCGCCCAGGTGCGCCCAAAATGCTTCCTGGCGAACCATCGGGCCACGAATTCGCCCTCAAGCCGGCTACGGGCGTATGGAAGTTCTCTCAGAGCGATTCTGAGCGAGCGCCGCTCATCGAGCGTCGGGCCGGGTTGTGGACTCTGAGGCGGCATCGTGTGCTCTTAGGTCTGACCGCGAGCGTGGCCGGGGAAGACGGTTCAGCACGGATCCGGACGGGCAGCGAGCAGGGGGTCAGGTGCCATCTCAGCACCCACCTTGATGCCCGCCACTGCCGCCTCGCTCGTCGCCCGGCGATCGGGGGTTGCCTGCACGTTGACAGGGAGCCATCCAACGACTTACGTTCTCTGTGAACATACATCGTTATCTGACAGAGAACAAAGGCAGTGGGCCAATGCGCCCGCTACCTGTTGAGCAGATGAGAGGTGCGACAGATGTCGTCAGCGAACAGTGAGAGCTACAGCGGTCGCGCCGCAGCCCGCGACGATGAGCAGGGAGTGCCGGCTCTCGAGTTGCTCTCCGGGCTGCGTGTCGTCGCGTTCACAACCTTTCTCGTCGGCCCGGCCGCGGTGCAGTACCTGGCTGACATGGGCGCAGACGTGGTCAAGATCGAGGAACCGCACCGGGGTCCGCATGAACGGCGCTGGTCCGGTGCCGGTCACTTCGTGGGCGACCAGAGCGTTCTGTTCCTGATGAGTAGCCGGAACATCCGTTCTATCGGGCTCGACCTCAAGAGCGAGGCTGGACGCAAGATCGCAGCCGAGATGTGCGTCGAGGCCGACGTCGTCGTCTCGAACTTCCGTCCAGGTGTGATGGACCGCCTCGGCCTCGGTTACGACGACCTCAGCAAGCAGAATCCTGGCGTCATCTACGCGAGCGCCTCGGGGTATGGCGCACGCTCGACCCACAGGCACCTGCCGGGTCAGGACCTGCTCGTCCAGTCCGTCTCGGGCCTGGCGTCAGTGACTGGATCGGCCGGCGCCCCGATCGCCTCGGGGGCAGTAGTTGCGGATGCGCACGCTGCGACGCTGTTGGCTCTCGGGATTCTGGGCGCTCTCAACGAGCGGCACCGGACCGGGCGCGGACAAGAGGTCGAGGTGACGATGCTGCAGTCGTCGCTCGACCTGCAGGCCGAGGGAATTGCTCTCCATCTGAATGGCGCAGATCTCCGTCGGCCGCGCAACGGCCTAGCCACGACCTATCACGAGGCTCCGTACGGCTTCTACGAGGTCGAGGACGGGTATGTCGCCATTTCGATCAGCCCCATTGCACAGATCAGCCACGCACTGGATAGCCCGCCGGAGTTGGCGGACTATCTGGACCCCTCGATCGCATTCTCGGCCCGCGAGGACATCTACGACGCTCTGGCGCCACTACTGAAGGGGTACACCAAAGAATCCCTCGTCAAGCTGCTGCGAGATCACGACGTCTGGTGCGCGCCCGTCCAGACCTACGAGGATCTGGAGTCGGACCCGGTACTGGCCAGTCTTGGGGCCATCGAGGAGTTCGAACACCCGGATGCAGGCCGGGTCCGGGTCGTCGGCCACCCGATCCGGTACGGCAGTGGGACGGCGAAGGTCCGGCAGGTGCCGCCTCGTCTGGGCGAGCACACCCGCGAGGTATTGGAAGAGCTGGGCTACATAGCGCAGGACATCGACCGGCTCATGGAGGAAGGAAACGTGAAGTGATGGCTGAGAGCATGAAGACGCTCGATCCGACTGTGCGCGAGCCGTTCTACTACGAGGACTACGCCGCCGGGCAGCGCTTCGTCAGCCGGGGGCGCACCGTGACAGATGCGGACATTCGGATGCACGTGGGTTCCACGGGCGCCGACCACCCCAACCACACCGACGACGAGTACTGCAAGAACCACCCCGTGCTCAAGGGCGTCTGCGCACACGGCCTGCTGGTGCTCGGCCTGGTCGACGGGTTCATCACCGACGAGCTGCCGAAGTACATGGGGCCCTCAATGAACTACGGGCACGAGAAGGTCCGCTACATCGCGCCGGTCTATGTCGGCGACACGATCCACGCAGAGATCGAGATCGCTCGCTGCCGGGACAAGGACGAGACCTGGGGGCTCCTCGAACTCGAGGTCAACGCCGTGAACCAGGACGGCGTCTGCGTCCTCTACGACTACCACATCCTGATCGTCCAGAAGCGCGCGTCCGTCGCGTCCTAGACCCCCGGAGACCCCGAACCATGAGCAGAATAGACGGCACGACGCCGTCAAGTGAGCACTACGACTTCATCATTGTCGGCGGCGGATCAGCGGGCTGCGTCTTGGCGAACCGGCTGTCCGAGGACCCCACGACCCGGGTACTGGTTCTCGAGGCGGGCAGATCCGACTACCCGTGGGACCTCTACATCCACATGCCCGGCGCCTTCCAGTTCACCCTCGGCAAGAGCCTCTACGACTGGAAGTACCAGTCCGACCCCGAACCACACATGCATGGGCGCCGCATCGCACACCCGCGCGGCAAGGTGCTCGGCGGCTCCAGCTCCATCAACGCCATGAACTATCAACGCGGCAACCCCCTCGACTTCGAACGGTGGGGCGCGGACGAAGGCATGAAGAACTGGGACTTCGCCCACTGCCTGCCGTACTTCAAGCGCATGGAAGGCTCGACTGGCGACCAAGACCTCCGCGGAACCGACGGCCCGCTCAAGATCGACCGCGGCCCGGCGAAGAACCCACTGTTCGACGCCATGTTCGCCGCGGCCCAGCAGGCCGGCTACACACTGACGGACGACGTCAACGGCTACCGGCAGGAAGGCTTCTCGGTCTTCGACCGCAACATCCACCAGGGCCGTCGACTCAGCGCCGCACGCGCCTACCTGCACCCGGTGATGAACAGGCCGAATCTCACCGTTCGAACCAACGCCTTCGTGACCGGCTTGGCCATGGAGGGCAAACGAGCAGTCGGGGTGAACTACCGGCGCTACGGGAGAAACCGCTCGGCGCGCGCCGCCGAGGTCATCCTCTGCGGCGGTGCCATCAACTCCGCGCAGCTCTTGCAACTCGCCGGCATCGGCGACGCCGAGCACCTCAAGAGCGTCGGCGTGAAGCCGTTACACCACCTGCCGGGCGTGGGCGAGAACCTCCAAGACCACCTCGAGACCTATGTGCAGTACGCGTGCAAGGAACCCGTCAGCCTGTCTCCCGCGCTCAAGCTGCGCAACCGACCAAAGATCGGCCTGCAGTGGCTCTTCACCCACACCGGCCCGGCTGCGACGAATCACTTCGAGTGCGGCGGCTTCATCTGCAGCGACGACACCGTCGAATATCCGAACCTGATGTTCCACATGCTCCCCCTTGCGATTCGAGTGGATGGGACCGCCCAGCCGGGACACGGCTACCAAGGACACATCGGGCCCATGTACTCAGACGCCCGAGGTTCGCTGAAGATCAAGTCGCCGGACCCGCGCGAGCACCCGTCGATGCTCTTCAACTACCTGTCGACCGAGCAGGACCGCCGCGAATGGGTGCAGTCCATCCGGATCGCCCGGAAGATCCTCACCCAGCCTGCGTTTGAGCCCTTCAACGCGGGGGAGCTGTCTCCGGGTCCGAGCGTCCAGACCGACGAGCAGATCCTCGACTGGGTCGCACGCGAGGCCGAGACCGGCCTCCACCCCTCGTGCACCGCGAAGATGGGCGTCGACGACATGGCCGTGCTCGACCCGGACTCCATGCGCGTATGGGGCATCGACGGCCTCCGAGTCGTCGACGCCTCCGCGATGCCCTACATCACCAACGGCAACATCTACGCCCCGGTGATGATGCTCGCAGAGAAGGCCGCCGACCTCATCCTCGGCAACACCCCACTCGAGCCCGATCGGCACAGCTACTACCGGCACAAGACCCGGCACCGTCCCTCGCAAGCAAATGCCTGAGCCCGGACAGCGGGATCACCGAAACCAGGAAGGAAGAGACGTGGTCAGTTCCGTCCGCACCTACGGGCATCACATCAACGGAGTCGAGACCCCCGCGGCCGAGCTCATCGAGCGACGCAACCCAGCCACCGGCGAGCACGTGGCGTCCTTCGCCGACGGCAACGCCGCGAACGTCGACGCCGCCGCCGCCGCTGCCCGAGAAGCCTTCGACGACGGTCGATGGAGCTCACGGTCCGGCGCCGAAAGATCAAGGTTGCTGCTCGCACTGTCGGCCGCCGTCGCCGAGAACAGGGAGCACCTCGCCCGCATCGACGCCGAGGAGGTGGGAAAGCCCCTCGGACTGGCTCGTGCAGATGTCGACGGCGCGATCGCGCACTTCGAGTACGCCGCCGCTCTCGCCCACGAGATCAGGGGCGACCTCTACTCCAACCTCGGCGACGACTACCTCGGCCTGGTGGCCCGCGAGCCGGTCGGGGTGGTCGGACTGATCGCACCTTGGAACTTCCCGGCACTCAGCTATGCCGAGAAGGCCGCCTACTCCCTGGCCGCGGGGTGCACCTCGATCATCAAGCCCTCGGAGTTCACCTCGGGCTCGACCCTCGAGATCACCCGCCTAGCCGAGAAGGCCGGCATGCCCGCTGGGGTCCTCAACGTGGTCACCGGCTACGGGAGAACCGTCGGCCAGGCCATCGTCGAACACCCCGCCGTCGACTTCGTCTCGTTCACCGGATCCACGGCCACTGGCCGTCAGATCGCGATCACCGCGGCAACCCGGCTCAAGCGGGTGGCCCTCGAACTTGGCGGCAAGGGCGCCAACATCATCTGTGCCGACGCGGATCTCGACGACGCGGTCGACGGCGCCCTGTTCGCGGCGTTCTTCAACACCGGTGAGTGTTGCGTCGCCGGATCCCGGCTCCTGGTCGATGAGGCCATCGCGGACGAGTTTCTCGAGCGGGTCGCCGAGCACACGCGTCAGCTTGTCGTCGGCCCGCAGGAGGACGCACACATCGGCGCCCTCATCCACGACGCCCATGCAAACCGAGTGATGGCCTTCATCGACGAAGCGCGCTGTGACGGCGGCGTCGTCGTGGCCGGCGGCGAGCGTGCAACCGCCGACGGTCCGGCGACCTTCGTGCAACCAACCGTCATCGACCGGGTGACGCCTCAGATGCGGATCTTCCGCGAGGAGGTGTTCGGACCGGTGCTGTGCGCCACCCGCTTCAGCGGCATCGACGAGGCCATCACCTTGGCCAACGACACGACCTACGGACTGGGCAACTCGGTGTGGACGAAGAACCTCGACCATGCCCTGCGGTTCAAGCGTGAGCTCCGTTCCGGCACGGTCTGGGTGAACACCACCATCGACAGCGCTCCGCAGATGACCTTCGGAGGAATGAAGGACTCCGGCTACGGCCGCGAAGTCGGCCGTGCCGGGCTCGAGGAGTTCACCGTCCTCAAGAGCTGCGTAATCCGGTCCGGGAGGCGAGCGCCGAGTTTCCAGTGAAGTCCCGACTGATCGGCTGATTCCACAGTCCCAGCTAGCAGGGGCTTTCCGGGTCCGACATCGCCAATACGCACGGCGTAAGAACCCATGGTTACCACCATTCGAAGGGCAGACGATTGACCATTGAGACCGGCCAGCCTCCTGTCGCCGAGCGCGCGTTCGCGACCGCGGCAGCCAAGTTGCGCCGCCTCGTCGAACAACATCCAGGCAAGGTGCCGGTGTACACGGTCAACGGAAAATGGCACCTCGACAGCGATGCCTGGGCGCCCATGTGGACCGCCGGATTTCTCGCCGGCCAGTTGTGGCTCCTGGCTGAGCACACCGGGGAGGCGTGGTGGCGCAGACACGCGGAGCAGTACAGTCGCGACCTCGCCGAGCGACGCTTCGACGCCGGCACGCATGACATTGGGTTCCTCTTCACCCCAAGCTGGGGCCGCTGGCGTCGTTTCGAGGACACCGAGGAGGTGCGGGCCGTGCTCGTCGACGCGGGCCGCACCATGGCGAGGCGATTCAACGAACGTGGAAATTACCTGTCGTCGTGGGTCGATCCCGGCAGCACCTTCATCGACGTAATGATGAATATCGACATCATCTGGGAGGCAGCAACGATCGCCGACGACCCGGCTCTCGCCAAGATCGCCACCGCGCACGCCTTGACCAGCCGACGGTACTTGGTGCGCGGAGACGGCACGACGGTCCACGAGGCCTGGTTCGACCCCGAGACTGGTGAGTTCCTGCGGGCGGCCACTCACCAAGGATGGCGGGCGGACTCCTCCTGGGTACGCGGCCAAACCTGGGGCATCTACGGCTTCGCAGCGGCGTACGCCCGCACCGAAGACACAAGATTCCTGGATACGTCACGTCAGTTGGCAGCCACCTACATCGCGAGAACGCCTGAGCTCGTGCCGCCCAACGACTGGGACGAGCCCGCGCCGGCGCACCGGGTGGAAGCCTCAGCGGCAAGCGTCGCCGCAGCAGGACTCGCCTACCTGGCAAGCGTGAGCGGGGATGAGTCCTACGCGGACCGCGGCCGACAGATCATCCGGCGGCTGAGCGAGCCCGACTATCTCTCCTCCGAAGCGGAGGAGTGGGACGGCCTGATCCAACAGGCCACCTACCATCAACGAAACAACCTGGGCGTGAACGAGTCCGTCATGTGGGGCGACTACTACTACCTCGAGGCAGTGCATCGCCTCTACGGAAAGGGCACTTGGTGCTAGTCGGCCCCGGCAAGGTCATCCAACAGCTGACCGCGGCGCGCATCGTGCCCGTCTACACGGCGCATGCCCTTGATGAAGCCGAACCGGTCGCGCACGCCCTCGTCCGTGCCGGCCTTTCGGTGGTGGAGGTAACGCTGCGAACGTCGGTCGGCATCCAGGCCATCGCCACCATGTCAGATGTCGACGGCATCATCACCGGCGCGGGAACCGTAACAACCGCTCGTCAGGTCGACGCGGTCGCGGACGCTGGCGCCCAATTCGTGGTCAGCCCCGGCCTTGACGCAGAAGTCGTGGCGAGGGCACTCAAGCGCGGTTTGCTACCAATCCCGGGCGTGGCGACAGCCACCGAGGCCCAGGCAGCTGCTCGCCTGGGACTCACACTCCTGAAGATCTTCCCGGCAGACCTCACCGGCGGACCGGCGTTCGTGAGCGCATTGTCGGCACCGTTCCCGCACCTACGGTTCATGCCCAGCGGCGGCATCGACGAGACGACAGCAAGCCAATACCTCGCCCTTCCCACGGTGTCTGCTGTCAGCGGCAGTTGGATGTTCCCCGCTGACTCGATCGCAAAGGGACGTTTCGAAGACATCGAACGCCTGGCACTATCGGCGCGCACCACAGCGATGAAGGCGGCCGGTCCATGAGTCACTCCGAACAGCCGCAGCCGCAGGTCGTCACCCTAGGCGAAACCATGGGCCTGGTCTCCTCAGAAAATCCCGGACCGATGATGCGCGGTTCGTCGATGCGCTTGTCCTTTGGTGGCTCCGAAAGCAACGTCGCCATCGGCCTGCGACGCCTCGGCATCCCATGCGCCTGGATCGGTCGAGTCGGCGACGACATCGTGGGCCACATCATCGAGCGAGAACTAGCCGCGGAAGGCGTTACAACCCTCGTCCATCGAGACCCGGCACGGCCCACTGGTCTGATGGTCAAGGCACGGCGCTCCGACCAGTTCGCAAGCGTCACCTATTACCGCCGCGGGAGCGCGGGCTCAGGGCTCGCACCGGATGATGTCCCAGCCGACATCCTCACAACTGCAGTGCTCCTGCACGTCACGGGCATAACGCCGGCGCTGTCCGCATCGGCGTCAGAAGCCGTCGAGCACGCCGTTCATGTCGCGAGTGATGCAGGTGTATTGATCTCGCTGGATCTGAACTACCGCTCGCGACTGTGGTCGCCTGAGCACGCGAACGTCGTCTACCAACGACTGCTTCCACAAGTAGACATCGTGTTCGGAGGCGAGGACGAGGCGAGCATCGTGGTCGGCGACCGGAACCCGGAGTCGCTAGCACACGCGCTGGCCGAGTACGGGCCGAAAGAGGTGGTCATCAAACGAGGGGCGAGCGGAGCGCTCGCGTGCGCCGAGGGACGCTCGACAACCATCCCGGCCGTTCCGGTCCATCCAATCGATACAGTGGGAGCGGGAGACGCCTTTGTAGCGGGGTATCTGGCCTCTCGACTGCGGAACGAGCCGATGGCCCGGCGTCTGCGCACTGCGGTCGTGGCCGGCGCCCTTGCCTGCCTTACAGTCGGCGACTGGGAGGGACTGCCGCACCGCGACGAGCTCGAGCTGTTGGACTCCGAGGAACCTGTCTTGCGCTAGTGATACGGCCGATTTGGGCACGGGGCGCTGCCCTGACGAAACGGCGGCTATCGACCGTGCGATCCTCTTTGGGTTTGCGATCGCCCTTCATCCTGTGGCCGCCTCTTGTAGCGGCCGGTCCGCGAGGCGCTGGGATTACCATCCCGCAACGTGTAGCGTTCGGTAGCACAGACCCCCTGTTTGTGGCGAAGAACGAAGCCGCCACCGTCAGGGTGGCCGTTGGCGACGTTGCACGGAAGGTGGATCGAGTGGTGGCTGGTATCCAGGGACGAGAGATCCGTCCCGTCCAAGCGCTTGTGCACGCGGTCGAAGTCTTGGAGGCGCTCGCCGTGCACGGGGAGATGGGCGTAAGCGAACTCAGTCGCGAAGTTGGCCTCAGCAAGACCGCGGTCTACAACATCCTCGGCACCTTCGAAGGCACGCGCTTCGTCCGCCGAGATCCGGGATCTTCGCGCTATCGACTCGGATGGAGGCTCCACGAGATGGGCACCCTCGTTTCGGGTGCCAGCGAGCTGAGCCCCGTCGCCACGCGTCCGCTCCTTGAGGAGTTGGCGCTGTCCACCCGGGAGTCGGTGCTGCTGGGGATACGCGACCGAAACGGTGTCACGTACGTTGATCGGGTCGAGAGCGACAGGCCTCTCCGTATGGTGGCGTCACCTGGGCGTCAGAACCCGTTGCATGCGACCGCGTCTGGGAAGGTGCTGCTTGCCCACGAGCTACCAGAGTTCGTCGAGGAAGTGCTCGCCAGTGGCCTGCCGGCGTACACGGCCAAGACAATCACTGATCCCGACCGCCTGCGTATGGAACTGAAGCAGGTAGCCGAGCAGGGATACGCGCTCTGTATCCAGGAGCGCGAGGCCGACCTCTCGAGTATCGGCGTTCCGGTGCGCGACTACACCGGCCACGTCGTCGCGGCGCTTTCGATCGCAGCACCTGCGCTGCGCCTGGAGGATCAGACGGTTCGCGACAGCGTGCTCGCGGATATGCGGGTCACGGCGGAGAAGCTTGAGTCACATCTCGGCGCGCACGCCTGACAACACTGTCAGCCGGTCGGAGGCAGGACTGGCGAGGGTTTCGTCTGCCGTTCCGGTTCGTCGAACGTCGATCGGCATCGGGTACCAGTGGGCCCGTCGACGCTTGACCGCACTCCTCTTGGCGGAACCTTCGCCTACTCGGTTATCGGCGAAGATCTCGGACAGGAAGGACAATCGTGCTCAGACCGGACCCTCCGACCAGGAGTTCTTGCGTGGCCACCACATAGTCATCCTCGCCTTGGTCGCCCGTGTGCAGGTTGCGGTCCCACCGAGGAAAGTTCGAACCCGTGACATGCACGCGCAATCGGTGACCAGCCTTAAACACTACGTAGGTATTCCACAGATCGACCTCTATTTCGCGCCATGCCCCGGGCTCGTGGACCGCCCGAACGACTCCGTCGCAGAGATTGATCGAACTCCCGTCCGGGTAGACGTTGCAAAGCCGAGCGACCCAGTCTGCTGAGACGACATCGGCGCGCGCCGTGAGCCTCACGGTGACTCGGCCACAAACCTCCAAGTCGTCCTCGAGGGGCGGCGAAGAGAAGACGAGCACGTCAGAACGGTCCTCTATGGCTCGCTGGGAGACTGGACCTATGGCGAAATGCGTGGTCGCTACGCCGTTCCCTCCCACCGTAGGGACGGGAGAGCCGGGATCGGAGACGAAGTCTGCGATGCTCGCATCCGTCGACGTGCCCGAGAGAAGTAGATCGTTAGGCGAGAGTTGCCAGGCCACGTCGCGGACATCTTCAGGTGGCCAAGTTGTCTCGCAGCGCCATTCATTAACGCCCATTGCGAAAACGTGAACAGGCTGATCAGTTTCGGAGAAACCGTGGGGGCGGGGGCTCGACCATTCCAGATACTGGTCGATCAGGCTCTCGCCGTTCGGTCCACAACTCTCTCGATTCGCATGTGCTCCGAAGTGGAGTTCACCAATGGGATCCCCGAAGGTGAGGTGCGTCCACGGGCCTATGGTTAGACGGCAAGGGCCTTGGTCCTTAAGAGCGTGAAAATTGTCGATCGCTCCTTGCTGGAATTCGTCATACCACCCGGTCCACAGAAACGCGGGTAGCTCACCGACGGTATCCAGTCGCGGACGCAACCCCCTGGGCAAGGTTCCCGTCCGAACTGCGTTAAGGGCGCCAAGGTCGCCAACGCCTAGTTCGTCGAGCAGATCTGAGGAGTGGGCCGGCAGGCGCCAGTACGCGTCGACGTCAGCCCGTACCATCTGCCGCGACAGCTCGTTTTCGAGATCTCTGCGTTCGACCGGCGTCAATTCCTCTCGGCGCGCTATCGCTGCGTAACCGTTCTCCAACGCCCACCGATAGGCCAGGCCGAGTTCGAGGCAGCCACCGCGTGCAAACAACCCGTCCATCGGGTCAGACCACGCTGCACCTGGAGCAATAGCCGCTAGCGACGGGGGCAGCTCCACCGCGGCCGCGAGTTGCGCAAAGCCACAGTAACTGGCGGAAAGCATACCCACTGTCCCGTCGCACTCGGGGCGTCCGGCCAGCCATTCGATGGTGTCGTACCCGTCGGTCGCCTCAAATTCGTAGGGACTCCACTCCCCCTCGGAGCGGAACCGTCCGCGCACATCTTGAATGGCGACGACGTATCCCCGTGCGGCCAGCGCGACTGCATTGAATCCCGCCCACGTCTGCTGCTCGAGGTCGTCCTTCCCGTAGGGGGTTCGGACCAGAAGCCCACGCCCGGGGACGCCATGCGCAGGAGAGTACAGGTTGGCTCGGAGGAGGATCCCGTCCCGCATCGGCACGTCGACATCGATTGCGACCACGACCTCGCTCGGCGATCGCTCAGCACTGCTGACCATTAAATCTTCACTGCCAATCAAGTCGCAATCCAAGGGGCACTTCGTATCCAAGTCGGCTCATGGGGTCACCCTCTGCACAATCAATCGAGTGACCCCATGGGCCGTTGCTCAGCCTCGTGCGCTTTCAACGAGGACCAAGCAAACTACCCGCCGCTGGTGAAGGTGTCGACGTTGTCCTTGTCCACGACAGTCAGAGGCGTGTTAATCGTCGAGCTGATCTGCTTTCTCTGTAGGAGCTTTGCCATTGCGTCAACGGCCTCGCTGCCCTCCGCGGCCGTACCTTGGTCTCCCACCGCGGCAACTCGACCAGAGCGGATCAAGTCAGCGAGCCTCGAGTCGAGATCAAGCGTAAGAAGCACGGTATTTGTGCTGTGGACAGCTTGGCTCGCACCTTGACCGATGGGTCCATTGGCGGCGAACACGGCACCAAGGCCTGGATGAGCGGTGAGCAGGTTCGTCGTCTGCGTCCTAGACTTCTCAAGAGACAGGTCGGTTGAAGCCGTGGCGACGACGTCGAAGCCGGCCGCCTCCGCAGCCTCCTTGAATCCGGCAACCCGCGCGTCCATAGAGGCGTCGACGCCAGGCGCGAACGAGACAATCCCTACCTGCTTACTCGAAGGCGCATGATTGCCGAGCCAATCTCCCATGATGGCCCCGAGCTTGTGGTGGTCGGCGCCGACGATCGCCGACTGACACTTGATCCCCTCGGCAGGTGTGTCGATCACGATGACCTTCACACCTTGGTCGCAGGCCTTGTTCACCGCCGCGGTCTGCGCCGACGGCCCAGTCGGCATCACAATCATCCCGGCAGGTTTCAGTTGCAGGCTGGTCTCGATGAGACTGTTAAACGCTGCTGTGTCTGAGTAGTCATTCCCGGTCTTGAACACCAGCTCGTAGTCGCCCGGTAGCGCCGCGGCAGCCTTCTTCATCCCATCGCACATGGTGGCGAAGCTCTCGATGAAGTTGCACGGCACTGGCATCGCAACGATCAGGAGCTTCTTCCCACCCGCCGCGGCCGGCGAATCAGATGAGCTGTTCGATGAGCACGCGCTAACGAACGCACCGGAGACCAATAAGCAGGCGGCCATCAAGAGACCCGACGGCCGAGCAATCTTTCGAAACACAAGTTTCACCCTTCTGCTCTTCACGGCGCCCTCGAGAGGCCATGTTCTCTGCCACAGATATGTGGCCTTACACACAATCTGAAAACGCGCGGACTCTTATCCAGTTCTCGACGCCTCCGAGCGCTGGCGATCTTTCGACGCTCGAAATCTGAGCTCGGCTGGGACTCTTAACCAGCCTGCCGCGCTACGCCGCCGACGATCATTGACACCATCTCTTCGTGGCGATCGCTCGTTGCCTCGCATTGACCAACGAACCTGCCTTGCCGAAGAACCACCGCCCGGTCCGCAACTTCGATTACCTCTTCGAGGTTGTGGCTGATAATCATCACTGAAATCCCGGTTGCTGGCAGTTGCTTGACCAAGCGAAGAACGTTCCCCCGCTCACGGAGGCCGAGAGCGGCCGTGGGCTCATCAAGCACCACCAGGTTTCGCGCGAAGGCGATTCCCTTAGCAACTGCGATTGCTTGCCGCTGGCCACCTGAAAGGAGACCCATGGGCGACTTCAGGTTGGGTACGCGCACTTCAAGACGATTCAGCGTGGCGCGGGCTTCAGCCAGCATGGCCTTACGCTGCACTACGCCAAGTGCTCCTGCCCATGTCGGTCGTCGCAGCTCTGAGCCTGCGAACAGGTTCTCCGCTACAGAGAGGTTGTCGAAGAGCGCGAGGTCTTGATAAACGATCCCGACCCCATTTGCTCGAGTGTGCGCAGGCGAACCACCGTCGACCTGATTGCCCCTAACAGCAATGTGGCCAGAGTCGGGGGTATAAATGCCAGCGATGCATTTGACCAGCGTCGACTTTCCTGCACCATTGTCCCCAAGTAGGGCCACAATCTCGTTCGCGCCAACGGAAAAGCTGACACTGTCAAGCGCCGCGTGAGTTCCGAATTGCTTCGTCAGACCGACGACATTCAGGACTGGGTCTGCACTCACGGCTTTGCCTCCGCCTGAAGTTGTGCCTGCCGGACGCGAAGGCGGCCCTCGAGGTTGTTGCGGAAACGATCAAGACCCACAGCTGCGACCAATACCGCACCGACAGCGAATGGTGTCCAGTTCGGTGAGACTGAGAGCAGGGTCAAGCCGTTTGTGATGGATCCCAGGATGACGGCTCCAACGAGGGTGAACCACGCATTTCCGCGTCCGCCCGACAGACTCGCGCCGCCGATTACTACTGCCGCGATCGCGAGGAGGATCGAGTTGCCGCTATCCATGGCACCCGCACCATTGCGCCCCAGGATCAACACCGC
The DNA here is from genome assembly GCF_054059435.1 of Marmoricola sp. URHA0025 HA25. Lineage (NCBI taxonomy): Bacteria > Bacillati > Actinomycetota > Actinomycetes > Propionibacteriales > Nocardioidaceae > Marmoricola > Marmoricola sp. URHA0025 HA25. The sequence continues at coordinate 13,337 of NZ_JBSSCD010000001.1, read as the reverse complement.
CGCCAAACCGGAGAATGCGCCTGCGATTACGTAGACACTGAACATGACTCGTCTGACGGGGATTCCAACCTTGTCCGCCGCATCAGCGCTGCCACCGATCGACACAATCCACCGACCCCAGACGATCCTGTTCAAGAAGAGGGAGAGCGCGGCGGCGGACACCACCACCAGGACAATCGGCCCTGGGATGCCAGCGAGCTTGTCGTTGGCCAAAGCCGTGACGTAGTCGGGTACGTACGGAATTTGGGTTCCGCTGGAGCCGACTGCCGAAAGGCTTTGGACTACGTAGAGCATCCCCAGCGTGACGATGAATGCGTTGCCGATTCGCAGCCCGACGATGATCGTGGAGTTGACGAATCCAACCAGGAGTGTCGCCGCCAGGATCACGGGCACCACGGCCCAAGCCACCCCTGGATGGTCCCGAGAGAACACGGCTCCGGCGACCGTCCCGAGTCCGACAGCGGCCCCGAGCGAGACATCGAGCGCTCCGACGATGACTACGACCATCGACCCGAGGGCAAGCAACCCGACCGCGCTGGACTGGACGAGCACGTTCTCGAGGTTGTCCCGCGTGAAGAAGTACGGCGTCAGGGCCGCGAAGACCGCCCAGATAGCAAGGAGGACCGCTAGTGGACCTGCCGCCAGTACACGAAGGGCAAGTGCCAGGCCAAGGCCTCGGTTGCCCCTCTTTGAGACACCGGCAGACTCGTCGCCCGCCACTCGTCTCGCATCGGAGATCACGCCTACGCCCATCGTCGTCTCTGACTCTGTCAACGGTCCTGCACCGGCCGCAGGCCGGAGCCACTAAGTTCCGGTTCGGAAGCGTCGACCCCATCTGTCTCGAACATGGTCTTCCCAGCGTGGACCAGCCAGGCTTCACGTCCCGTCCTGCTCATTCGCCATACGAGAAGTACTCCGACGAGCACCCAGGCAGCGAAGACAAACGGTGACCAAGCCACCGGTCCCGTCGGCAGTGGCACCACTGACTTGTAGCCGACCCATACCAAGGCTGCGGTAGAGATCACCGGGACAACTCCGTGCAAGAAGAAGCGGAAGTGGGATCGGCGCTCGGTAAGGAAGTATCGAATGACTCCCACATTGCCAGCGCTGTACACGAAGATCAGTCCAAGCGTGATCACGACACCAGTCATGTAAAGCTCTTGATCTGGGCCGATCCAAAGACCCACTCCGAGTCCATACAGCACGGTGATGGTGGCCTGCAGCCGGATCGCGTTGATAGGCGTGCGGCGCCTCGCACTAACTGCGGCCAAGGCTGAAGGCATGACTCCCGACCGCCCCATTGCGAAGAACATGCGCGTGGAGGCGTTTGCAGCCGCGATGGCGACCGCCAGACCAGAGTTGATAATCGCAAACAGAGCGATCCATTGGGCCCCACCGACCAGGCTCGACGCTACCTGGAGAAGCGGGTTCTCCTCCGTCGCTGCCAAGGCATGCACGCTGTCGACCCCGAATGCCGTTACGATGCCCCAACTCGCGATGACGTAGAAGGCTCCCATAGCAAAGATGGACCCGATAACCGCAATCGGCAGGTTCCGTCGTGGGTTGACGCTCTCCTCGGCAAGTGGGGCCACGGACTCGAACCCAGAGAAGGCCAAAATCGTGAACACGATGGCCAGATACAATCCGTGGCCAGAAGAGGCGTTAGCCGGATTGAAAGAACTCAAATTTGTTCCGCCGGGTCCCGGATTGATCAGACCGCCAATTGCGATCGCCAACACAATCCCAATTTCGAGGCAGCCAAGGGTCACCATTGCGCGCGCAGAGACCTTCGCCCCCCGCATCAGAAAGGCAGTCACGATTCCCGCTGCGACGAGGAAGATCGCCCACCATGGGACCGCGACGTCATAGTTGCTCTCGAAGAACGCCGACACGATATATCCGAGGTATCCCAAACTGATCGTCCCGGCGAGCGGCCAGACCAAGAACGAGATCCACGCCGTTAGCAGTCCAGCTCGGGCATGGATCGTGCGACTGACGTACGTGAAGTAGCCGCCTGCCGATGGGAAGTTCTTCGCCAATTCCGTCACACCGACACCAACAGTCAGCACCACAAGGAACCCGGCGAAATACACGATCGGCGCAACAACTCCCACCAGAGACGTGACGAATGCGACCGTGGTCGCGACCCCTGTCGCGGGTCCGATGTGCGTCACTGCCTGCATCAGAACGTCCGTCAGGGTGAGGACGCCCGTCTGAAGGCTCGGCTTTCCTTCAGGGGACCCAGGTGTACGCGTTTCGGTCTGTCCAACTGCCATTGGTCGTTCCCTCGCTCGTCTTGCCGACTGCCCATTGTTCTCGTGGAGAGAACATTACTCTGTGACAGGGAACACTACGCCGGGTGCATGGCTGCGTCAATGTTCCAGTCGTGTACGCGCTCTCCGCTCCGGCCTGTCTGCCGTCGGACCATGCGTTCACGTGTCCGTGGGCCCAGCCTTCCTGTGCTGCTGCGGCAATCGCGGATCGGAACGATCTCTTTCGTCCCAGTTGTGAATGAGCCGACATAGCCGCCTACTGCATCCGTCCCTACGACGACGGGCGACCAGCGAGCATGAGTCCGTGACTGAACTCGCCGGCACCGTGCCCGTCGACGTGGTCCTGGCGATCCTCGCCGCACGGCGCCCGGTGTTCCACTCCGAGGCCGACGTGCAGCACGCGTTCGCGTGGGAAGCCCACCAACTCGACCCGAAGCTCGAGGTGCGACTGGAGACCCACCCAGAGTCGAACGCGCGACTGGACCTACTGCTCGCCCGGCCCGACCTTGGCAGGCACACCGCGGTCGAACTGAAGTACCTCACCGCTCTCTGGAGCGGAGACGTCGCCGGCAGCTTGCCGACGCCGACCAGCTGCTCGTGGCCTGGCTCGAACCCAACGGGATCCCGGCGACGTAGAGGCCGAACTGATCGCAGCCTTCCGGGCTCGCACTGGGGCGCTCCCCTACGCCAACCTCAACCAAGGCCGACGCAGGCCAACTAACTGGAGGTGATGCCATCGGCCCTACACAGCGTCTGACCCGCACGCCCGTTTGCTCGACCGGCCTCCCCACTTTCCACGTATTCCCTGCCGGCGGTAACCGTTGCGGCAGGATGTCGCTTACGCGCATGCGAACAAGAGGAGCAGACGACCGGTGGCAGAAGAGACCATCCTGGATGAGGCAATCGCCAGGATCGAGGATGCGACTCTTCGTCAGCGCATCGCCCGCGAGGTCGAACTGCTGCGCGGCTCTCGGCGGTTCGGGCTGGTCTTCGACCGTCACCTGCCCGAGTCCGTACGCCTCGCAGACCACCCCATCCGCAAGGGCGTCAAGGTCACCCTGCGAGACGAGTCGTCCCCCGAGACCTGGCGTGTTGTCGGGTTCACCGACCACACCCGTCAGACCGCGATCCTGGGCGACGACGCCGGCGAATACCCGGTCACCGACGTGGTCGTGGTCCGCGAGTTCGGCGAGCCAGTCTTCCCCGGCCTGGTCTCCGTCGACCGGATTCCCAATGGCGCCGACGATGCCCCGTGGCACACCGTCATCAACGGCGAGAACTTCCACGTCCTCCAGGCGCTCCGCTCGACCCACTACGGCAAGGTAGACCTGATCTACATCGACCCGCCGTACAACACCGGCAACGAAGGCTGGATCTACAACGACCGCTACGTCGCAGATCAGGACCGAGCGAAGTCCTCGAAATGGCTCTCATTCATCGAGCGCCGCCTGCTCATCGCACGTGACCTGCTCAAGCCCACCGGCGTCATCGTCGTGGCGATCGACGACGGGGAGCAGGCGCGCCTCAAGATCCTGATGGATCAGGTCTTCGGTGACCAGAACTTCCTCGCCAACATCATCTGGCAGGGCAGCGGGAAGAATGACGCTCGCTACACCGCGGGTGGAATCGACTACATGCTTGCCTACGCCAAGGACGAGCCCTCGTTGGCCGAGAACGAGATTAGGTGGCGGATGGTCAAGCCTGGTCTCGATGTCGCCCTCGACGCGGCCTTTAGGGCGTGGGAGGAGTCGAACCACGACCCGGCCGAGGCGACGAGGCTTTATCGATCAGCGCTCCGAGCACTTCGCGGCCAGCTCGAACCGGCAGTCTTTCGCTACGACCAGATCGACGCGCACGGTCGCGTCTTCCAAGCGGGCGACCTCAGCAGCCCCAATCCGCGAGAGAACCTCAAGTACGACGTCGTCCACCCAGTCACCGGCCGCGCAGTCAAGATGCCGCAGAACGGTTGGCGCTTCGACGCCTCAGCGATGGCCGAGCGTCTCGCCGACGATCGGATCCTGTTCGGACCTGATGAGACCACATCACCGCGGCTGAAGCGTCTTCTGATCGATCAAGCCGACCAGGTCCCCTATCCCACGTTCACCATGCCTCGGATGCCTGGTTCCAAGAGGCTCGAGCAGATTCTCGGCGACCGCCGCTTCCCCTATCCCAAGGACCACGAGGTCCTGGCGCGCTGGTTCGGCGCCGTCGCTCCTCGCGATGCCGTGGTTGTGGATTTTTTCGGCGGTTCGGGAAGCACTACCGAGGCTGTGCTCCGACTCAATGCCGAGGACGGCGGGACCCGGCAGTCGATCCTCGTCACGAACAATGAGGTCGGAGCCAAGCAGGCGCGCGAGCTCCAAAGAACCGGCCACCACCCAGGCGATCCCGAGTGGGAGGCCATGGGCGTCTTCGAGTACGTCACCCGGCCGCGGGTATCGACGGTTGTCACCGGCAAGCGGCCTGACGGGTCGCCGTACTCCGACGGCCTCTCCGCGAACGTTGAGTTCCTCCGGATGAGCTACCTAGACCCGGGCATGGTGCGACGCGGCCGCGAGTTTGAGGCGATCGCCCCGCTCCTCTGGCTCGAGGGCGGCGCGATCGGCGAGCGCATCACCGAGGAACCCGCGGCCGGGTGGGCGCTCACCGATCACTACGGGATCCTCTTCACCGTTGACGCGGTGGCACCGTTCGCCGCCTCAGTTAGCGAGGCAACTCAAGCCGAGCGGACGCCGCGAGTCGTCTTCATCATCACGGACTCGCCCACCGAGTTCCAGGCGGCCGCCGAACGGCTCCCGGTTGGGGTCGACGCCGTGAGGCTCTACGAGTCGTACCTGGCCAACTACACGATCAACGTGCTCGGGGGTGCTCGATGAGGTTCACCCTCGAGGACTACCAGGTCGCCGCGACCGAGGGAGTCCTGACTGGCATCGCTCGCGCACGACGGGACTACCGCGAGGACGGCGAGCGCACTGCGGTCGGTCTGACAGCGCCCACCGGTGCAGGCAAGACCGTGATCGCCACGGCAGTCCTTGAGGGGCTCTACTTCGGCACCGCCACACGAGAGGCCGATCCGAACCTGACCGTGCTCTGGCTGACCGACGACCCCGCGCTGAACAGACAGACCATCAACAAGATCCTCCAGGCCTCGGGCGGCCGACTCGACGCCAACCGCATCCGGTTCCTCGTCGACACCGACGAGCGCACCCTGGAGCCCGGGTTCATCTACTTCGTCCACATCCAGGCATTGCAGCGCAACTCCAATCTGCACGCGGTCCGCGCGGACGGCACCCGCTCCGACAAGCGCACCTACGGCGCATGGGAGATGATCGCCAACACCGCCCGTGAGCGAGGCGGCGACTTCGTGGTCGTCTGGGACGAAGCGCACCGCGGCGCCGGCACGACCTCGACGGATCGCAAGACGATCGCTGGCACCATCGTCAACGGCGGTACCACCAACATCGGTACCCAGCAGCCTGCTGCACCGATCGTGCTCGGGATCTCGGCCACGCCGGAGAAGTTCCAGGCGGCGATGAGCGCGTCGGGCCGCACGATGCGCCTGGTCGAAGTCCCCGCCGGCGACGTACGCCAGTCCGGCCTGTTGAAGGACCGGATCCTGCTGCGCAACATTGCCGAGGACCAGACCGCAGACAACACCATGCTCGCCCTTGCCGTTGACGATCTGAAGGACTCCATGATGGCGTGGGCGAGCCACCACGAGGCCAGTGGGGACAGGCTGGTCGACCCGCTTCTGGTCGTCCAGGTGCCACCCAAGGTCACTGAATCCCGGCTGGGCGAGATGCTCGCCGTGATCGAGTCCAGGTGGCCCGAGCTGAGCGACTACGCGATCGCGCACGCCTTCGGCGACCCCCACGGCCCGCTCAAGGTCGGTGACAAGACGGTCCGTTACCTGCCCCCCGAGGCCATCGCGGGCGACGACCGTGCGCGCGTCGTGCTGTTCAAGTCCGCCCTCACCACGGGCTGGGACTGTCCTCGTGCCGAGGTGTTGGTGTCCTTTCAGGGCAAGGACTCGTTCACCGAGATCGCTCAGTTGATTGGTCGTCTGGTCCGCACCCCTCTCGCGCAGCGCGTCGACGCCGGAGACGACCGGCTCAACGAGGTCGTGGCCTACCTGCCCGGCTTCAAGACCGAGCACGTCATCCGCGTCGTCAAGGCACTGACCGAGGACGAGACAGTCGAGATGGAGGTCGTGATCGCGCCGGTGGTGTGCCAACGCTCGAGCGATGTGCCGGCCGAGCTCTTCGAGCTGCTCGACACGCTCCCGTCCTACATGCGCCTCAAGGCCGCCTTCTCGACGCGCACAGCGCAGCTGATGCGCCTAGCAGCCACACTCAACGAGCACGGCCTGGTCGCCAACGCCTCGACGAAGGCCCGAGCGTGGATCGTCAACCAGATGCGCGCCGCCGACTCCCAGCAGCAGGACGAGATCGACGCCAAGGTCACCGACACGCTCGCTCTCACGGTCGGCACCCTCACGGTTGGCCTTGGTCCTGAGATCACAACGTCGACGAGCACCACCGACTCCCCCACTGTCGAACGAGACCTCGACGGCTACTACACCCGTGCGCAGCGCCTTCTTCCAGATGGGGCGGCGGCCTGGTATTTCAACGACCTGTGCGACCGGGGGTACGACGAGATCGACGCCGGCATACGCCTGGCTGCCATGGCAGGCCTCGGGTTCAAGGACATCATCGAGCGACAGGCCACCGAGCAGATCAAGGCATGGCGCGACGCCCACGCATCCGCGGTCTCCCGCATGCCTCGCGCGACCCGAGACCTTATCGAGCCGCTGTGGTATTTGGGTTCCTCCCCCATGCACCCGACGACAGTGGAGGCCCGACAGACGTACGCCGCGGCGTCCGAGAGGATCGTTGGCGCGACAACTGTGGCGATCAAGACGTATCCCAAGCACCTGTACGTGATCCCGGTCGGCGCCAAGGGAGCCGGCGAGTTCCCGGCTGACACGTCGAAGTCAGCTTGGGAGGCCGAGGTCCTCGAACTCGAGGTCGCGGCGGCCACTCTCGTCGGCTGGTACCGCAACCCGTCCTCGGGTCGCTACGCGCTCGCGGTCCCCTACGAGTTCGGGGAGAAGACGTTGCTCATGCACCCGGACTTCCTTTTCTGGCACGACGACGGCGCCGGCGAGTACGTGCTCGACATCATCGATCCGCACCGTCACGACCTGGTCGACGCGGCCCCCAAGTGGGCAGCCTTGGCCAAGTACGCCGCCGACCATCCCGACCGTGTCCGTCGAGTTCTCGCAGTGATCCGCGACGCGCACGGCGATCTGCGTGCGCTCGACCTAACGGCCCCGGGTATCGCCGAGAAGGTCGCTGCGGCGACGAACAAGGACCTCATGGAGGCCCTGTTCACGAGCGAGGGCATGGCCTACTGAGGTTCCGCCCTGGCCAGCGGGTACAGCCGCCACTTCAGCGACCCATGCCCTGCCCAGGCGCGAGGTTCACCCCATCAGTCCTCGACGCTCGGCCTCGGGCCGGCGCAATGCGCCGCCGATCTGCCGGCCTGCTGCTCCCACCTCTCGGCCGAGGCGAGGGCCTCGGCGTAGCGGGTCGTGAAGATCGAGGCAGTCAGCCTCTTCGCGGTCGATCTGGGCCGACCGGTAGTAACCGTCGATGCCCTCGCCGCCCACGTACGGCTCTCGAAGTCGTGTCACCGGCGCCGCATGCTCACCCTCAACTGGCTTCTCCACCGCGCTCACCTTCCTTCAGATGGTCAGTTCTCGACGTCGCCGAGAATCTCGCCGGACGTGGTGTCGACGATGCTGAGCCGCTTCGGGGTGACGCTGTTCCGCCCCGCCCGCGCGGGACGTGGGAGGTTGCTGAGGGCGTCGAGGTCGACGGCGTATGCGTTCTCGCGCTCGTCGAGGGACTCCTCGGAGATGTGCCGGGTGTAGCGGCCACGGGAGGGCCAGCCCTTGTGTCCGTCGCCGCAGTGGTCCTTGAGGCGGCCGCGCATCCGGTCGATGAAGGAGGGCAGGACGTAGCGGTGCCATTCCTCGAGCGGGTCGCTGGTGACGCCGAACATCGTGCGGCGGCGCTGGTCGGCGACGACAGCGACCTCGTGAACGATGTGCGGGTGTAGCGGCCAGCAGCTGGGGATCAGCGGGGCGACGTCCCAGCAGTATTCGTGGTTGAGCCAGGTGACTACGTCCTCGAGCCAGGCCCACACCTCGTTTCGCAGCTCGGGGTCCTGGCAGGTCTCGGGATCCCAGGGCTTGGGGAGGTTGAAGATCGGGCCGAGGGCCTTCTTCTCGTCGTCCGTGCCGTTGATCGCGATGTTGAGTTCCTTGTACGCCAACGCGACCCTCAGACCCGGGGTGGGGAAGGGAAGCACCATGAGCTCGTAGGAGACGCGCTCGGGGCTGATCGTCATCGGTAAGTCCTCTCCATGTGGTCGTCGACATGGATGTCAGGGGTGAGCCCGCGGCGCCGAGCCTCGACGAGAGCGGCTTCGGCGGCGGCCTCGGGGGTCACGATGAGGCGCTGGGACTCGTTGAGTTGGTTTCGGAGTCGCTTTTGGTCTGCGAGCAGTTGGCGGCCGCGGTGGCCTTCGATGCAGCGGTTGAGCTTGGCGATGATTGGCTTGCCGTTCTCGGCGATGACGAGGGCCTGGCCCTCGGGGAGACGGCGGATCTCTCCGGAGGTGAGGATCGGGATGTCGTCCCCGGAGATGGTGCGGCCGGCCATGGCGCCGGACTGCCAACTGGTGCGGTGGACGCGGACGGTATCGAGCAGCTCGGAGATCTGCTGGTTGAAGTTGCCGTCCTTGGAGCCGCCGAAGATGGTGAGCACGTTGGTCAGCCCGATGACGGCCTCGGCTTCCTTCTCACCGAAGATCGCGTCGAGTTGGGCGCGCACCTGGGCGGCCCAGATGAAGGAGAGTCCGAGCGCCCGTTCGTTGGCCATCCGGGTGCGCAAGGTGGGCAGCGGCGCGGTGGAGGGCATCTCGTCGAGAACCGCGAGCAGCGGCGGGCACAGTCGGCCGCCGTATGGGGACTGGTTGGCCAGCAGCAGCCCGGTGTCGAGGACCTGCTCGGCGACCGCGGTCATCATCGGCGAGGCCGACGCGTAGGGGTCTTCGCGGCCGAGCAGGTAGATGGTGCCGCTGCGGCGTACGACATCGAGAAGATTGGTGACCGGCCGGTCTAGGCTCGGCACGCAGCGACGTCGGGTCTCTTCCTGGAAGAAGAGCGCCATCGCCTGCTGCATGGTGGTGATGGTGTTGCCCGCGGTGCGGTCGTCGCCGTGGAGCGCGCGGTGGAGCAGGCCGTTCCAGAACTTCGCGGCGTGCGGGTGCTGGGAAAGGGTCTCCTCGGGTTCGGTGGTGCCGGTGGGGTTGGCGACCCAGGCCAGGACGTCGTCGAGGTTGCGGCCGGTGAGCGCGGCGGCGTGAAAGTAGCACTTGAGGACCTTGGCGGACTCCTCGGCGTAAAACCGGGCAGCGTCATCGCCGGACCCTTCGGTCATGGCGCCTGTGACGGTGCCGGCGGCGAAAGCCTTGGCCCGGCGCTCCGCGATCTTCGAGGAGACGCAGCCGTCGATCGGGTCCCACACGACCTCATCGACGACGCCCTCAGCCAGGCCGAAGGGGTCGAGGACGACGCAGGGCCGGTCGTCGCGGGAGCGTTCGGTCAGGCTGAGCAGCAGGTCCTCGGGCTTGGTCAGGGTGACCAGCGCGGCTCCGGGCGCGTCGAGTAGCGCCGGGGTGAGGACGTCGAGGGTCTTGCCGGATCCCTGGGGCCCGATCACGCCGGCGGTCCGGTCGAACGGCACCCACAGCTCACCGCCGCGGGGCTCGTGTGCGTCACCGAGGCACCAGCCGACGTCGGTGGGGTTGAGACGGATCTTCCTCACAGCCAGGTCCTCGTCTTCTCGGTGTTCTGGGTCTTCTCGACGCTCATGGTCGGTGGCATGTCGTCGCTGTCCCCGCTCGGCAGGAACTGCTTTGACAGGCCGCGGCCGAGCGGGCTGCTCTCTACTTCGCGCATGGGCTCGGCGTCGCCATAGACGACCTGTTGGGCGGGCCGCGGACTGCTTGCTGCCGTACAGGTCGGGGCGTACCACTCCAGCGACCTTCCACAGCCGGGTGCGGCCCAGGAGCCGCTCGGCCTCCTCGCGGCTGGCCATGCCCAGCACCCGCCATGGGCCCCAGGCGCGCAGCACGTAGAACGTGGCAAGGCCGTAGGCGATCAGGAAGAGGAGTTCGGTGCCGATCAGCGAGCCGTGTAACCGGCTGGTGCTGGCCAGGTGGGCGAGCTGGTGCGGGTGGGCGATGCCGGCCGCTGGGTCGCCGCCGATGACCTCGAAGATGCTGGTGACAACGTTGCTGGCCAGGGGCCAGGTGAATCCGGCGCCTGCGAACCAGTTGGCCAGGCCGCGGCCGATCTGGATGCCGAGGAGAAGGACCATCAGGAGCATCAGCGCCCACAGGGCAAAGGGCTCCCAGGTCCAGGGGTACGGATCGTGCCGGCGGGCGACCTGCATCCGTTCGCGAGCAGCCATGGCGGTGAATCCTTCGAATCGGAGTCGTCTGTCACCCACAGAACGCATCGAGGGTGGTCCTCGTGCTCACGCGGCGAGCGACGACTTCACCGGGGCGCCCCATGGGACGACCCAGCCCTTGTAGTCGCCCTGGCTGGCCAGCCACTTCTGGACGTCGGCGGCCGGTCCGATCTTGGCGGTGCCGTTGCCCCAGGTGTCGGTGCCGGCGACCAGGTTGTTGCCCAGGTAGACCACGACGTGGTTGTCGCCGTAATACAGCCAGGCGCCGGCCGGCGGGCTCATCCCGTCGGCGCTGCCTGCCGCGTGGGCGGCGCCAATGGCCAGGAAGTGACTCCACGCGGAGGCCGCTGAGGTGTAGCCGCTGGAGGAGCGGCCGTCGAGGTTCGCGACGAAGTGCTGGCAGTCGTCGTACCAACTGCCGTCCGGCTCGGTGCCGAAGAACGGGTCGAGGTTCTGGCCCGTGCCGTTGAGCGCCATGATCTTCTGCATCCGGGCGACCAGCTCCCCGGGAGAGTACGGGCCGACGTAGGGAACCGAGGTGTTGGGCGTGAAGTTGCCGCTGCCGTGTATGCCGGCCGGCAGCGTGCTGCTGGCGTTGCAGGTCGCGACTGCTGGCATGGTCCCGCTGGCGACGGCCGCGATCGCTTTGCGGGCGGTGTCGCCGTACTTGGCTTCGTTGGCCGAGGTGTGTGCCGACCAGTCGTCGAACCGGCGCGGGGGCCCGCCGTCTCCCAACCGGGAACCACCGCGGCCGCGATAGAGCGCGAAGGCCCGCCGGGCGTTGGTGAGTGGGTCGTAGATGCCCGGAGGGGCGACGCCGGCGTGGATATCAGAGATCTGCCACAGTCCGTAGACGTAGTGCCGGGTGCCTGCCTCGAGGTAGCTGTTGATCGCCTTGGTGTTGTAGCCGGACTCGCCGCCCGCGATCCAGACCATCGTGTAGAGGTCGTTGCCCCGGAACCCCGCCTGGTAGGCGGCGGCCGCCGCAACCACGGCGTCGTGCAGCGACCCAGTGCTACCGCTGGCGAGTGCGATCGACTCGGTGCCCCCGGTGCCCGAGGTCGCGTTGGCTCCGAGGTTGTTGCCGCCCGTCGGCGTGGTTGCGGCGAGCGCGGAAGCCACCTGGGCGCTGGTGTGCACGAATGGGTGGTCGGTGTAGTCGTGCGCGCCGTCGTTGGTGCTCTGGTCGACCACGGTGCCGGAAAAGGTCACGCTGGGGCTACCCATGATCCAGTCGATCTGCCTGTCGGTGGGGTTGGCGGTCGACCAACCGGGTCCGGCCAGGGACAGGAACAGTTGTCTGAAGCGGGCCCGGTCGTTCATGTCGCCGGTAAGGAACAGCGACGTCGCGGGATCAGATGTCTGCTGCTGCCGCAGCGATGTTGCCTCCGCTCTCACCGCTGAGTCGCGCATCGCGTCGGTGCCATTGACCACGTCGGCGGGATTGTGGGTATTGAGCACCCAGACGTCCCCGAGCCCACTGGTGGACTTGAACCGGACCAGCGGGATCTGCACCGTTGGGCCTCCGTAGCTGATGGAGACGTACCGGGTCTCGACGACGCTCCAGCTGGCCGGCTGATAGGCGATCGCGTCGCGGGTGTCCGGCTGTCCGTGCGCGCGTCCGCGGACGATGTCCCACTGTCCACGGACGGTGTTGAGAAATGCCTGGGCCTGCGGGGGCTCGAACTCCTGGAAGCCGATGATGCTGGCGCCGGAGGCGTTGATCTTGGCGATCATGTTCGGGACGCGCGCGGAGTAGAGCCGCTCGCCGGGGTGCGGGTTCTTCTTGTAGTGCGAGGCGCCGCGCCAGTTGAGGGTGCCGATCCCGAACGACCCTCCCCCGCTGCCCGTCGTCGAGGTGGTGCACGCGGCCGCCTGGTTGATCCCGCCGACGCCGGCGACGGCGAACAGCACCAGCAGCGGGAAGAACAGCACCACTGCCAGCGGGGTGGCGACCAGCGCTGCCTTCTTCATCCTCGATGACGTTCCTTCACCGTTGCCGACCGTTCGTCGAGATTCCGGCGAACTTCTAGGCGGCGGCGTCGATGGCGGAGTTCGTGTAGAACATCCGCTTCTCGTCGGGGTGAAGGACGGTCTGGACCTTGTAGGTCGTCTCGCCGATGCGCCACAGCGCGCGGCCTTTGGCTTGGCGGGCCCATCCGGTGACGAGCTTCTGCGCCTTGGGCCCGAGGCCGAGCATCGTGTCGAGCTCCTCGCCAACCTTGCGGTCCTGGCCATGGAGGATCTTGATGTCGGCCAGGTCGATGAGGTCCTTGGCGATGGTGACGGCCTGGCTGCCGGCGTCGCCGGCTGAGAGCAGGTCGGAGGGCTTGTGGGCGACGGCGAACTGGATGTCGCCGCCCTGGCCGGCCGCGCCGCGCGAGAGCCGCAGGTCGGCGTCGAAGGACTTCACGGCCTCCACACCGAGGCGCAGCTGGAGCCAGGACTCGTCGCGTACGACGATGCGCAGGTCGCCCTGGGCGGCGATCTCACGCATGCCGCGGCCCCAGGAGTTCAAGCA